>NZ_CP047606.1:0-5034577 GCF_009905315.1 Citrobacter sp. LUTT5
GTGTCACTTTCGCTTTGGCAGCAGTGTCTTGCCCGATTGCAGGATGAGTTACCAGCCACAGAGTTCAGTATGTGGATACGCCCGTTGCAGGCGGAACTGAGCGATAACACGCTGGCTTTGTACGCGCCAAACCGTTTCGTGCTCGATTGGGTAAGGGATAAATACCTTAATAATATTAATGGATTACTCAATAATTTCTGTGGAGCGGATGCCCCGCAGCTGCGCTTTGAAGTCGGTACTAAACCCGTCACGCAAACGCTGAAAACGCCGGTCAACAACGTTGTTGCGCCCGCCCACGTGACTCAGCAAGTGCAACCACAACGTGCTGCTCCGGCGGCGCGTCCAGGCTGGGATAACGTCCCGGCTCCGGCAGAACCTACCTATCGTTCTAACGTCAACGTCAAACACACGTTTGATAACTTCGTTGAAGGTAAATCTAACCAACTGGCGCGCGCGGCGGCACGTCAGGTGGCGGACAATCCTGGCGGCGCCTACAATCCGTTATTCCTTTATGGCGGTACGGGTCTGGGTAAAACCCACCTGCTGCACGCTGTCGGTAACGGTATTATGGCGCGTAAGCCAAACGCCAAAGTGGTGTATATGCACTCCGAGCGTTTTGTGCAGGACATGGTCAAAGCCCTGCAAAACAACGCGATCGAAGAGTTTAAACGTTACTACCGTTCCGTTGACGCGCTGCTGATTGACGATATCCAATTCTTCGCGAATAAAGAGCGATCGCAGGAAGAGTTTTTCCACACCTTTAACGCCCTGCTGGAAGGCAATCAGCAGATCATCCTGACCTCGGATCGCTATCCGAAGGAGATCAACGGCGTTGAAGATCGTCTGAAATCCCGTTTTGGCTGGGGACTGACTGTCGCGATCGAACCGCCTGAACTGGAAACGCGTGTTGCGATCCTGATGAAAAAAGCCGACGAAAACGACATTCGTCTGCCGGGTGAAGTAGCGTTCTTTATTGCCAAGCGTCTACGCTCTAACGTACGTGAGCTGGAAGGCGCACTGAACCGCGTGATCGCCAACGCCAATTTTACCGGCCGGGCGATTACTATCGATTTCGTGCGTGAAGCGCTGCGCGATCTGCTGGCTTTGCAGGAAAAGCTGGTCACCATCGACAATATCCAGAAGACGGTGGCGGAGTATTACAAAATCAAAATTGCGGATCTGCTTTCTAAGCGTCGATCTCGCTCGGTAGCTCGTCCGCGCCAGATGGCGATGGCGCTGGCAAAAGAGCTCACTAACCACAGTCTGCCGGAAATTGGCGACGCGTTTGGTGGGCGTGACCATACTACCGTGCTTCATGCCTGCCGCAAGATTGAGCAGTTGCGTGAAGAAAGCCATGATATTAAAGAAGATTTCTCCAATTTAATCAGAACATTATCTTCGTGACGCTATGAAATTTACCGTTGAACGTGAACATTTATTAAAACCGCTTCAGCAGGTCAGCGGCCCGCTGGGTGGACGTCCTACACTGCCGATCCTCGGAAACCTGCTGCTGCAGGTTGCTGACGGCACCCTTTCGCTTACCGGTACCGATCTCGAAATGGAGATGGTGGCGCGCGTGGCGCTGATCCAGCCTCATGAACCTGGTGCGACCACCGTTCCGGCGCGTAAATTCTTCGATATTTGCCGTGGATTACCAGAAGGGGCGGAAATTGCCGTTCAACTGGAAGGCGACCGTATGCTGGTGCGTTCTGGCCGCAGCCGTTTCTCGCTGTCTACGCTGCCTGCCGCCGACTTCCCGAATCTGGACGACTGGCAGAGCGAAGTCGAATTCACCCTGCCACAGGCGACAATGAAGCGCCTGATTGAAGCCACGCAGTTTTCGATGGCGCATCAGGACGTGCGTTACTACTTAAACGGCATGCTGTTTGAAACCGAAGGGGAAGAGTTGCGTA
This sequence comes from Citrobacter sp. LUTT5, assembly GCF_009905315.1. Lineage (NCBI taxonomy): Bacteria > Pseudomonadati > Pseudomonadota > Gammaproteobacteria > Enterobacterales > Enterobacteriaceae > Citrobacter > Citrobacter sp. LUTT5. Next base: position 1,914 of record NZ_CP047606.1, read on the forward strand.
CCGTGGCGACCGACGGTCACCGCCTGGCGGTCTGTTCAATGCCTGTCGGTCAGCCGTTGCCTAGCCATTCGGTGATCGTACCGCGTAAAGGTGTGATTGAACTGATGCGTATGCTCGACGGCGGCGATAACCCGCTGCGCGTGCAGATTGGCAGCAACAATATTCGTGCGCACGTTGGTGACTTCATCTTTACTTCCAAGCTGGTTGACGGTCGTTTCCCGGATTATCGCCGCGTATTGCCGAAGAATCCGGACAAACATCTGGAAGCCGGTTGCGATATCCTCAAACAGGCGTTTGCGCGTGCGGCGATTCTCTCCAACGAGAAATTTCGTGGCGTGCGTCTGTATGTCAGCGAAAACCAGCTCAAAATCACTGCCAACAACCCGGAGCAGGAAGAAGCAGAAGAAATTCTGGATGTTTCCTATCCTGGTACTGAACTGGAAATCGGCTTTAACGTTAGCTACGTGCTTGACGTTCTTAACGCGCTGAAGTGCGAGAACGTACGTATTCTGCTGACCGATTCCGTATCGAGCGTACAGATTGAAGATGCAGCGTCACAATCTGCAGCCTATGTCGTCATGCCTATGCGCTTGTAAAGAATATCGGGCTATCTTACTTGTTATTCTGGCTCCGGGCAGTGCTCGCAATCCTCACGTACTTCAGTACGCTCCGGTTGCTGTGCGCTGGCCGTAACCAGACTAACTGCGACGATAACGCCCTGGTTATGAGTTGATATGTCGCTATCCCGACTCCTGATTAAAGATTTCCGCAATATCGAAAACGCGGATCTCGCTTTATCTCCCGGCTTTAACTTTCTGGTAGGCGCTAACGGCAGCGGCAAAACCAGCGTGCTGGAAGCTATCTATACGCTCGGCCATGGTCGGGCGTTTCGCAGTTTGCAGATTGGCCGCGTGATTCGCCACGAGCAGGAGTCGTTTGTTTTACACGGGCGTTTGCAGGGTGAAGAACGTGAGACGTCGATTGGCCTGACGAAAGACAAACTGGGTGACAGCAAAGTGCGCATTGACGGCACTGACGGGCACAAGGTCGCGGAACTGGCGCACCTGATGCCGATGCAGTTGATCACGCCTGAGGGGTTTACTTTACTCAATGGCGGCCCCAAATACAGAAGAGCATTCCTTGACTGGGGATGCTTTCACAATGAAGCCGGATTTTTCACCGCCTGGAGCAACCTGAAGCGACTGCTCAAGCAGCGCAATGCAGCGCTGCGCCAGGTGAGTCGTTATGAGCAACTGCGCCCGTGGGATAAAGAACTGATCCCACTGGCGGAACAAATCAGCACCTGGCGCGCGGAGTACAGCGCTGGTATTGCGCAGGATATGGCGGATACCTGCCAGCAGTTTCTTCCCGAGTTTTCTCTCTCCTTCTCTTTCCAGCGCGGCTGGGAGAAAGAGACAGATTACGCCGAAGTGCTGGAACGTAGTTTTGAACGCGATCGAATGTTGACCTACACCGCGCACGGTCCGCATAAGGCGGATTTCCGCATTCGCGCCGACGGTGCGCCGGTGGAAGATACGTTGTCGCGTGGGCAGCTCAAGCTGCTGATGTGCGCCTTACGTCTGGCGCAAGGGGAGTTCCTGACCCGCGAAAGCGGACGGCGCTGCCTGTACCTGATAGATGATTTTGCCTCTGAACTGGATGATGCGCGTCGCGGGCTGCTGGCCAGCCGCTTAAAAGCCACGCAATCTCAGGTCTTTGTCAGCGCAATTAGCGCTGAACACGTTATAGACATGTCCGATGAAAATTCGAAGATGTTTACCGTGGAAAAGGGTAAAATAACGGATTAACCCAAGATAAAATGAGCGAGAAACGTTGATGTCGAATTCTTATGACTCCTCCAGTATCAAAGTCCTGAAAGGACTGGATGCGGTGCGTAAGCGCCCGGGTATGTATATCGGCGACACGGATGACGGCACCGGTCTGCACCACATGGTATTCGAGGTGGTAGATAACGCTATCGACGAAGCGCTCGCGGGTCACTGTAAAGATATCGTGGTAACGATTCACGCTGACAACTCCGTGTCCGTTACCGATGATGGCCGTGGTATCCCAACCGGTATTCACCCGGAAGAGGGCGTTTCGGCAGCGGAAGTTATCATGACCGTTTTGCACGCAGGCGGTAAATTCGATGATAACTCCTATAAAGTTTCCGGCGGTCTGCACGGTGTGGGTGTTTCCGTCGTTAACGCCCTGTCACAGAAGCTGGAACTGGTGATTCGTCGTGAAGGCAAAGTGCATCAGCAAACTTACGTGCACGGTGTGCCGCAGGCGCCGCTGGCAGTAACTGGCGAAACAGAAATGACGGGGACTCAGGTCCGTTTCTGGCCAAGCCACGAAACCTTTACCAACGTCGTTGAGTTCGAATACGACATTCTGGCGAAGCGTCTGCGTGAGCTGTCATTCCTGAACTCCGGCGTCTCTATTCGTCTGCGCGACAAGCGCGACGGCAAAGAAGACCATTTCCACTACGAAGGTGGCATCAAGGCGTTTGTTGAATACCTCAACAAAAACAAAACGCCGATCCACCCGAATATCTTCTACTTCTCCACCGAAAAAGACGGTATCGGCGTCGAAGTTGCGCTGCAGTGGAACGATGGTTTCCAGGAAAACATCTACTGCTTCACCAACAACATTCCGCAGCGTGACGGCGGTACTCACCTTGCAGGCTTCCGTGCGGCGATGACCCGTACCCTGAACGCCTACATGGACAAAGAAGGCTACAGCAAAAAAGCCAAAGTCAGTGCCACCGGTGACGATGCCCGTGAAGGCCTGATTGCCGTTGTTTCCGTGAAGGTGCCGGATCCGAAATTCTCCTCTCAGACCAAAGACAAGCTGGTCTCTTCTGAGGTGAAATCGGCGGTAGAACAGCAGATGAACGAACTGCTGAGCGAATACCTGCTGGAAAACCCGTCTGACGCGAAAATCGTCGTCGGCAAAATCATTGATGCTGCGCGTGCTCGTGAAGCTGCACGTCGCGCGCGTGAAATGACCCGTCGTAAAGGCGCGCTGGACTTAGCGGGTCTGCCGGGCAAACTGGCGGACTGTCAGGAACGCGACCCGGCTCACTCTGAACTGTACCTGGTGGAAGGGGACTCAGCGGGCGGCTCTGCGAAGCAGGGACGTAACCGTAAGAACCAGGCGATTCTGCCGCTGAAGGGTAAAATTCTTAACGTTGAGAAGGCGCGTTTCGACAAGATGCTCTCTTCTCAGGAAGTGGCGACGCTGATCACCGCGCTGGGCTGCGGCATCGGTCGCGACGAGTACAACCCGGACAAACTGCGTTATCACAGCATCATCATCATGACCGATGCGGACGTCGACGGCTCGCACATCCGTACGCTGCTGTTGACCTTCTTCTATCGTCAGATGCCGGAAATCGTTGAGCGCGGCCACGTTTACATTGCACAGCCGCCGCTGTACAAAGTGAAGAAAGGCAAGCAGGAACAGTACATCAAAGACGATGAAGCGATGGATCAGTACCAGATCTCTATCGCCCTTGATGGCGCCACGCTGCATACCAACGCCAGCGCACCAGCCCTGGCGGGTGAAGCGTTAGAAAAACTGGTTTCTGAATACAACGCGACGCAGAAAATGATTGGCCGTATGGAACGTCGTTTCCCGAAAGCGCTGCTGAAAGAACTGGTTTATCAGCCGACGCTGGCTGAAGCCGATCTGGCTGATGAAGCGAAAGTCACTGCCTGGGTGTCCCAGCTGGTTAACGTACTGAATGAAAACGAAGTTCACGGCAGCACCTGGAACAGCTTTGTGCGTAAAGACGCTGAACTGAACCTGTTCGAGCCGGTGATCCGCGTGCGTACCCACGGCGTCGATACCGATTACCCGCTGGAGCATGAATTTGTGACCGGTGGCGAATATCGTCGTATTTGTACGCTCGGCGAGAAGCTGCGTGGACTGATCGAGGACGATGCGTTTATCGAACGTGGCGAGCGTCGCCAGCCGGTTGCCAGCTTCGAGCAGGCGCTGGAATGGCTGCAGAAAGAGTCACGTCGCGGCCTCGCTATCCAGCGTTATAAAGGTCTGGGCGAGATGAACCCGGAACAGCTGTGGGAAACCACCATGGATCCGGAAAGCCGTCGTATGCTGCGCGTTACCGTGAAGGATGCGATTGCTGCCGACCAGCTATTCACCACGCTGATGGGTGATGCCGTTGAACCGCGTCGCGCGTTTATCGAAGAGAATGCCCTGAAAGCGGCGAACATCGATATCTAACATGTACCTCAGGCCTGCTCCTGTAGGCCTGATAAGCGAAGCGCCATCAGGCAGTTCGTCTACGTTTGCCGGCTCAGGCCTTATCCGGCCTACCATCGATTGTCAAAAGGGGAATCTCGATTCCCCTTTCTATCCCCCTTTTCGTAGCTGTTTTTTGAGCGGAATCGCGTTAGCATGAGGACGGACTCATTTAATCCGGGGAACTCATGGCTATCAAACTTATTGCTATCGACATGGATGGCACACTTCTGCTGCCCGATCACACCATTTCACCAGCGGTCAAAACGGCGATTGCCGCAGCGCGCGCGCGTGGCGTGAATGTGGTGCTGACCACGGGACGCCCGTATGCCGGCGTTCACAGCTATCTGAAAGAACTACATATGGAACAGCCCGGTGACTACTGCATTACCTACAACGGTGCGCTGGTGCAGAAAGCTGGAGATGGCAGTACCGTAGCGCAAACTGCGTTAAGCTATGACGATTATCGCTATCTGGAGCAGCTTTCCCGGGAAGTTGGCTCACATTTCCACGCCCTCGATCGCAACACGTTGTATACCGCGAACCGTGATATCAGCTACTACACGGTGCACGAATCGTTTGTCGCGACCATCCCGCTGGTGTTCTGTGAAGCCGAGAAAATGGATCCAGAAACCCAGTTCCTGAAAGTGATGATGATTGATGAACCGGAGATCCTCGATAAAGCCATCTCGCGCATCCCAGCAGAAGTAAAAGAGAAGTACACCGTATTGAAAAGTGCGCCGTATTTCCTCGAAATCCTCGATAAACGCGTCAATAAAGGGACGGGCGTAAAATCGCTGGCCGATGCGTTAGGTATTAAAGCCGAAGAGGTGATGGCGATAGGCGATCAGGAAAACGACATCGCGATGATTGAATACGCAGGCGTGGGCGTTGCCATGGACAACGCTATTCCATCAGTCAAAGAAATCGCCAACTTCGTGACCAAATCCAACCTCGAAGATGGCGTCGCGTATGCCATTGAGAAATTTGCGCTGAATTAAGAAATTATGGGCAAGTGCCTTGTTACATTTGCCCTGTTTCAGCCATGATTTGTGGTGCTGAATGATCTCCCTGGGGAATATGCGCCACGCCGCTGCGCATAATCCATTTACGGGAAAATGCTGATGTGAGTGCCCGGCTTTTCAGGATTTTGCCATACAGTTTGAGACGTAACCTGTGGGTGGCTTTACGGTAAGCGTGATTCATATCTGGCGTATCCCGCAGCAGTACTGATTTGAGGATCTCCGCGCTGTCCAGCGCATAGCTAATCCCTTCCAGCGAGCTGGCGCTGATAAAACCGGCCGCTTCGCCAATCAAAAACGCATTGTCTTCACCGCAGACGAAATCCTTCCAGCGTGAGGGGAACAGCACCGTACATTTTTCATTTTTCACCGGTTTGCCGAACTGGAAATGGAACGCTTTCAGCTTCTCCTTCAGCGCGTCAAAGCGTGCCTGTCCGTCCTTCATGGGGTAGGCGCCACCAAAGATAAAATAGCCATCTTTGCTGATACTCCATGAATAACAGTCAGTTGCATCGTTATCAAAAATACAGGAATAGAACGGCACAGGATGTTTCTCCGCAAACCATTGTTGAATAGCGACATATTTACGGATTTGGTGCTGGGGATAGAGATGACGGCGCACCAGTGAATTCGCACCGTCTGCCCCCACCAGATAACGCGCGGTGATCTGCTGCTCCCAACCGTCGGCGCGGAAGATAACATGCCATTTATCGCCCTCGCGCCAGATTTTCCGACACAGGCTGTCGTGGTACACCTGCACATCATCAGGGATGAGATATTTAAGCCATAAATCAAAAGCATGGCGGTTGATATTAATGTAGCTGCGCTGGTAGTTACGCGTCAAAGAAGCGGCAACATCAATAGTTTTAACGCTAAAAATCTGCGGGTTGGCGATGACATCAACGGGTAAGGTTATACCATCGCGGATAAACGAACGCTGGGCGTCCGGGGCCAGCAGACCGCCGCAGGGTTTAGTGAAACCTTCGTTGCCGCACTGGCGTTTTTTATCCAACGCAATCACGCGCATTTTTCCGCTCAACTGCCGCGCCAGCGCTGCGCCTGCCGGACCTAATCCGATAATCGCCACGTCAAAATGTTCCATCTTTCTGTCCGCAAAAATGAAGATGGCGATACGCTAAAGCCTGAAAGTGAAGTGCTTGTGAAGTATGATTGCTTTAATCGTCTTGTATCAGGGCATCCCATGAAGCAAATCACCTTTACGCCGCGTAATCATCAGCTTACCAATATTAACACCTGGACACCGGACAGCCAGTGGCTGGTCTTTGATGTGCGTCCTTCTGGCGCCTCCTTTACCGGTGAAACAATTGAGCGCGTCAATATCCATACTGGCGAACTGGAGGTGATTTACCGGGCTACTCAGGGAGCGCACGTTGGCGTGGTGACCGTTCATCCAAAGTCGGAAAAATATGTATTCATTCACGGGCCTGAAAATCCTGATGAAACATGGCATTACGACTTCCATCATCGTCGTGGGGTGATTGTTACGCAGGCTGGGGTGGAGAATCTGGATGCGATGGATATTACCGCGCCGTACACGCCAGGCGCGCTGCGTGGCGGGAGTCATGTGCATGTCTTTAGCCCAAACGGTGAGTGTGTCAGTTTCACCTATAACGACCATGTTTTGCATGAGCGCTCGGCGGCGCTGGATTTACGCAACGTCGGCGTAGCTGCACCGTATGGGCCGGTGAAGGTCTCCGCGCAGCATCCGCGTGAATACAGTGGCAGCCATTGGTGCGTACTGGTGAGCCAGACGACACCAACGCCAAAACCGGGTAGCGATGAGATTAACCGTGCCTATGAAGAGGGCTGGGTAGGAGAAAACAGGCTGGCGTTTATCGGCGATACGTTGTCAGTGAATGGCGAAAAAGTACCGGAATTGTTTATTGTCGATTTGCCACTGGATGAAAGTGGCTGGAAACAGCCGGGGGACGCGCCTCTGGAGGGGACTGACATGACCATGCCTGCGCCGCCATCCGGTATTTGCCAACGTCGCCTGACGTTTACCCATGAGCGCGCCTTCCCGGGGCTGGTGAATCAACCTCGCCATTGGGTACGCAGTAATCCAAAGGCGTCTGAGATTGCGTTTTTAATGCGTGATGACAGCGGTATTGTGCAGCTATGGCTGATTTCCCCACTGGGGGGTGCACCGCGTCAGCTTACCCAATGCGCTACGAATATTCAGTCAGCCTTTAACTGGCACCCATCGGGGAAATGGCTGGGATTTGTACTGGAGAACAGAATTGCTTGTTGTGATGTTCAAACGGGCGAGATTGTTTTTTTAACGGAACGTCATGGTAACCCGCCGTCGGCCGATGCGATCGTCTTCTCCCCTGATGGTCGACAGGTTGCGTGGATGGAAGACGTCGAGGGTTTCCGCCAGCTGTGGGTGACTGAAACCGGGCGTTAACTTATGGCGCGGACATTTCTGCCGGGGGAATAACGGCGTTCGTGGCCTGGGTTCTCTCCTCGCTCTTTTCTACGCGGGATCTCACCGAGTTGTCTTTGCGAAAGAGATCCCACGGTAGCAATACCGTATCGAGCACCGCGGTGAAAGGCATATCCAGAATCGCCAGCGACTTGGTTCCCCAGTTCGTATCACTTTCGCTAATCATTGTGGCACTGGCTCGCGTGCCAGGATACGTCCCTTCTTTGCCACCGGTATGCGACATGATGCTGGAACAGCCGCTTACAAACGCCATCCCACTACACATCGTCAGTGTTACCAACATTTTTTTAATCATCATTTATTCATCTGTATTTATCGTGTTTGCATGGTGAGTTAAAGCGATCCGTTGCGAAAATAACATCACCATTTCGTCGCACTGTGGCGGCCATCGCGATTTAACGAGAACAACTGCTCCCCCCAGTGTATGCAATAGACAACAAACTGCAAAAAAAGTCAGATGAATACGCTTGAAAAGTTTGTATTAAGACCCATTTTTAGAGTGTAGACAAATGAAGGGCATGCCTGATGGGTGTCCTGGCTACCTGACCTGTCCATGATGGAAGGTCAATTATTCTCGCTGATTTCAGGAGCTATTAATTATGCGTAACTTTGATTTATCCCCGCTGTACCGTTCTGCTATTGGTTTTGACCGTCTGTTTAACCTGCTGGAAAACAATCAGGGCCAAAGCAATGGCGGCTACCCTCCGTACAACGTTGAGCTGGTAGACGAAAACCATTACCGCATTGCAATTGCCGTTGCCGGTTTTGCTGAAAGCGAACTGGAAATTACTGCCCAGGATAATCTGCTGGTGGTGAAAGGCGCCCATGCGGACGATCAAAAAGAACGTACTTACCTGTATCAGGGAATTGCCGAGCGCAACTTCGAGCGTAAGTTCCAGTTAGCGGAGAACATTCATGTTCGCGGCGCAAACCTGGTAAATGGTCTGCTGTATATCGATCTTGAGCGCGTGATTCCTGAAGCGAATAAGCCGCGCCGCATCGAAATCAACTAATTCTATAGGCCGCTTCAGGCGGCCTTGCTAAGTCATCGGCTTGCCGTCAGGGAGCCGAAAGGTACCTACTCGCTTCTTAGAAGGAGATTATTATGCGTAACTACGATTTATCCCCACTGCTGCGTCAATGGATCGGTTTTGACAAACTGGCCAATGCTTTGCAAAACACCGGTGAAAGCCAGAGCTTCCCGCCTTATAACATTGAAAAGAGCGATGATAACCACTACCGCATTACCCTTGCGTTAGCCGGTTTCCGCCAGGAAGATTTGGATATTCAACTGGAAGGTACGCGCCTGACCGTGAAAGGTACGCCGCAGCAGCCGGAAAAAGAGACCAAATGGTTGCACCAGGGGCTGGTCATTCAGCCGTTCAGCCTGAGCTTTACGCTGGCTGAAAATATGGAGGTCTCCGGCGCAAGCTTCACTAACGGCTTGCTGCATATCGATTTGACCCGGAATGAACCTGAAGCCATTGCTCCACAACGTATCGCTATCAGCGAACGCCCCGCATTAAATAGTTAAATAGCTCCATGCCTTTGCCCCGCCAGAAATGACGGGGCTTTTTTGTGCTTTACCACCCATACATTGCGACTGTACTCTGCGAGAATCCATTTACTTAATGATGTTATTCACAGGGAACAGGATAATGAGTGATATAGCATTGACGGTCAGCGTTCTGGCATTAGTGGCGGTTGTCGGATTATGGATCGGCAACGTAAAAATACGTGGTGTGGGTTTTGGCATCGGAGGTGTACTGTTCGGCGGTATTATTGTCGGGCATTTTGTCGATCAGGCAGGGATGACCCTGAGCGGCGATATGCTGCATTTTATTCAGGAATTTGGCCTGATCCTGTTCGTCTACACCATCGGTATCCAGGTCGGACCGGGCTTTTTTGCGTCATTGCGCGTTTCGGGCCTGCGGCTGAATCTGTTTGCCGTGCTGATTGTCATCATGGGTGGCCTGGTCACCGCGATTCTGCATAAGCTTTTTGCCATTCCTCTTCCCGTGGTACTGGGTATATTCTCCGGGGCGGTCACCAATACCCCGGCGTTGGGAGCCGGGCAGCAAATTCTGCGCGATCTGGGTACCCCTGGCGATGTGGTAGACCAGATGGGGATGAGCTATGCCATGGCTTATCCTTTCGGCATTTGCGGAATTTTACTCACCATGTGGCTGATGCGCCTTATTTTCCGCGTTAACGTCGATGCTGAAGCCCAGCAGCATGAATCCACGCTAACCAACGGGCACGCACTGATTCAGACGATGAACATCCGTGTGGAAAACCCAAACATCAACAATATGGCAATTCAGGATGTCCCGATTCTGAACAGCGACAAAATCATCTGCTCGCGTCTGAAACGTGACGAGACATTGATGGTGCCGTCGCCAGGGACAGTTATCCAGATGGGCGACCTGTTACACCTGGTCGGGCAGCCAGCCGATCTGCACAACGCGCAGGTGGTGATTGGTCAGGAGGTGGACACATCGTTGTCGACACGCGGGACTGATTTACGCGTTGAGCGCGTGGTGGTGACCAACGAACAAGTGCTGGGTAAACGTATCCGCGATCTGCACTTTAAAGAACGTTACGACGTGGTGATCTCCCGCCTGAACCGTGCGGGGGTTGAGCTGGTAGCCAGCAGCGACGCCAGCCTGCAATTCGGGGACATCCTCAATCTGGTTGGGCGCCCTTCGTCGATTGACGCCGTTGCCAATGTTGTTGGTAACGCGCAGCAAAAACTGCAGCAGGTGCAGATGCTACCGGTATTTATCGGTATCGGACTGGGTGTTCTGCTGGGGTCAATCCCGCTGTTTATCCCGGGTTTCCCGGTGGCGTTAAAGCTGGGGCTGGCCGGTGGGCCGCTTATTATGGCTTTGATTCTTGGACGTATTGGCAGCATCGGTAAGCTGTACTGGTTTATGCCTCCCAGCGCTAACCTGGCGCTGCGAGAGTTGGGTATCGTACTGTTTCTCGCGGTGGTTGGTCTGAAGTCAGGCGGTGATTTTGTTCATACCCTGACGCAGGGCGATGGTCTGAGCTGGGTGGGCTACGGTATTTTCATTACCGCGATTCCGCTCATTACCGTGGGCTTGCTGGCGCGGATATTCGCCAAAATGAACTATCTGACGCTGTGCGGCATGCTGGCCGGCTCAATGACCGATCCTCCTGCGCTGGCGTTTGCTAACAACCTGCATGCCACCAGCGGGGCGGCAGCGCTCTCCTACGCCACCGTTTATCCGCTGGTCATGTTCCTGAGGATTATCACCCCGCAACTGTTGGCGGTGCTCTTCTGGGGATTAGGTTAAAACTGACTTATCCGGCCTGCATCTCCTGTAGGCCGGATAAAACGCAACTCGCCATCCGGCATTACAAACACCCTCTCTCTTTTCCATTGTCTCATCACCAGACTCGCCCTTTCGTTTGAGAATCAGGTTCATACTCCTTAACTGTTCCGGTATAACGACCAGACAACAATATTTAAGGAGCTGTCATGAAGATTTCTCGCCTTGGGGAAGCACCGGACTATCGCTTCTCGCTGGCAAATGAACGTACCTTTCTGGCGTGGATCCGCACCGCGCTCGGATTTCTGGCGGCGGGAGTTGGCCTTGATCAACTGGCCCCGGATTTTGCCACGCCGGTCATCCGTGAGGCGCTTGCCTTGTTGCTGTGTCTGTTTGCCGGCGGTCTGGCGATCTACGGCTACCTGCGCTGGCTACGTAACGAAAAGGCGATGCGACTGAAAGAGGACTTGCCCTACACCCACAGCCTGCTGATTATCAGCGTTATGCTGACTATTGTGGCAGTGATTGTCATGACGCTGGTGCTGTATGCCGGATAGCCGCAAATCGCGACGTATCGCCGACCCGGGGTTACAACCGGAGCGAACATCGCTGGCCTGGTTTCGTACCCTGCTGGGTTATGGTGCGTTAATGGCGCTGGCGCTGAAGCACAACTGGCATCAGGCGGGCTTCCTGTTTTGGGTTTCAATTGTGGTGCTGGCGATGGTGGGAATCGTACTTTGGCGCTATACCCGCAGCCGTAATCTGATGGATGTTACACATAGCGATTTTTCTGAATCTCGTGCGGTGCGTGACAAATTTATGATCTCCCTCGCGGTGTTATCCCTCGCAATACTGTTTGCTGTAACGCATGTTCGCCAACTTATCGTATTTATCGGGAATTTTGCATGACAGGATGTGAGAACATGGATGTTAGTGATGATGTTTTAAACGTGGTGATTGACCACCAGAAGTGTTTACAACCAGTTGAAGTGTACCGTGGTTTGCAACAAGGAAATGTTCGCCTGGTACAGTTTATTCCGCTGGTTAAGCACGATGGCTCAGGTCATCTGACAGACGAATCGGTTACGTCTGAGGCGTGGGGCCGATTTTTAATTACGATATTTGATATCTGGGTACGTGAAGATATTAATCAGATATCTATCCAGCTTTTCGACAAAACGCTCCGCCAGTGGTGTGGTCTGGCAGCACAGATTGAACGACAGATCATGTCATCAATGAATACGCGTTGCCAAACATGCTCATTGTTTCAATATTACCATGGTGATTGTCCTGCGTACTGCGAGGAAAATGGAAAGGGCGTGCTGTGTGCAGGATATCAGGCTTTCTTCAACCATACCGCACCGCATATGCGCGTGATGCGTGACCTGCTTAAGCAGCATCGCTCACCGATGGAGCTGATGGCGATGCTGCGCTGAGATTAGCGCCCTTTCGCCAGGTATTGCGCCATCTCGGTTTCCGGCACCATGCCGCCGCCGGTTGCCCACACCAGATGGGTGGCGTTATTGAGCTGATCCGCGCTGAAGCCATGCATCTGCTGGTAATCCGTGGAGGCGCAAACGTGCTGAGGGCCAGCCATGCCTGCCAGCGCCGACGGCTCAAGACGAATGCCTTCTTCCTGCGCCAGCCAGCCCAGCATATCGTACATTGTCTGATCGTCCAGGGTGTACAGACCGTCGAGCAGACGTTCCATCGCCCGGCCAACAAAGCCCGAGGCGCGACCCACCGCCAGTCCATCCGCTGCTGTCAGGTTATCGATGCCGATGTCCTGTACGGAAATGGTATCGTGCAGCCCGGTGTAAATCCCCAGCAGCATGCACGGTGAATGAGTCGGTTCAGCGAAGAAGCAGTGCACGTTATCGCCGAATGCCAGCTTCAGGCCAAATGCCACGCCGCCAGGGCCGCCACCGACACCGCACGGTAGGTAGACAAACAGAGGATGATCGGCATCCACCACGCGCCCCTGCTGGGCAAACTGCGCTTTCAGACGCTGACCGGCGACCGCATAGCCTAAGAACAGCGTGCGGGAATTTTCATCATCGATAAAGAAACAGTTCGGATCGGATTGTGCCGCCTTACGACCTTGTTCAACCGCCACGCCGTAATCTTCTTCGTACTCCACTACCGTCACGCCGTGGCTGCGCAGCTTGGCTTTTTTCCACGCGCGGGCGTCGGCAGACATATGCACCGTGACGTTAAAGCCGATGCGGGCACTCATGATACCAATCGACATCCCCAGGTTGCCGGTGGAGCCAACCGCGATGCTGTACTGGCTGAAAAACTGTTTGAACTCCGGCGAAAGCAGAACGCGGTAATCGTCTTTGGTGGTCAGCAGACCGGCCTCCAGCGCCAGTTTTTCCGCATGGGTCAGTACTTCATAAATGCCCCCACGCGCTTTAATCGAGCCTGAAATCGGCAAATGACTGTCTTTCTTCAGCAGGACTTCGCCGTTAATGTGTTGCCCGAACTCTTTTTCCAACCGTTTTTGCATTGCAGGGATTGCGGCCAGCTCAGATTCGATAATGCCCCCGGTGGCGGCGGTTTCCGGGAAGGCCTGCGCCAGATACGGTGCGAAGCGCGTCAGACGCGCGTGGGCATCCTCAACGTCGTGTGCTGTCAGGCCAACATACGGTAAACCTTCCGCAAGAGAGGTGGTGCCAGGGTTAAACCAGGTTGTCTCTTTCAGAGCCACCAGATCTTCCACTAAAGGATGCTGGGCGATAAGTGTTTGAATGTTTTCCATAGTCAGTCTCTTCGCGCTTAGATAATAAAGGAAAGCAGGAATGTGCAAGCCAGTGCAATAACGGACGCGATAAATGTCGCGGTCGTATAGTATTTGAACGTTTCATTCAGGGTGGCGCCGCAATACTGCTTCACCAGCCAGAACAGGGAATCGGTGACGATCGTGCAGCCAATAGCGCCGGAACCGATGGCAATGGCGATGATCTCCGGGCTTACGTTAGGGTAGAGTGGCAGCATCGGTGCCACGATTGCCGTTGCGCCCATCATCGCCACCGTGGCAGAGCCTACCGCCGCATGCAGAATAAGAGCGACCAGCCACGCCAGTAGAATCGGGTGCATATGCATGTTTGAGAGGATCAGCGCCAGAGTATCCGCCAGCCCGCTGCTCTTGAGAATAGCGTTGAATGCGCCGCCTGCGCCGATAATCAGCAAAATGTTAGCAATCGAGCCAAAACCGTTTTCGGTGTGGGTCAGCAGCGCACCCATACCGATGTGCTGACGCAGACCGAGAATGTAATAGGCTACGAAAACGGCGATAAACATCGCGGTGATCGGGTTACCAATAAACTCCAACAGCGTATACAGCGTACTGCCTTTCGCCATGTTCAGTTCCGCGACGGTTTTCACCAGCATCAGGCCAATTGGTAGCAGTACGGTAAACAGCGTCGCGCCCAGCGATGGCAGCGTGCTTTCATCACGCACTTTCAGGTCGGAAAACTCAGCCGGTACCGGTTTAAATGGCAGACGGTTACCGAGGAATTTCAGGTACAGCGGCCCACCGACAAGCGAAGCCATTAAACCCACCAGTAAGCCGTAGACAATCACGGTGCCAATGTCTGCGCCCAGCTTATTCGCCACGAACAGGGCGGCCGGATGCGGAGGTACGACGCAGTGTACCGCCATCAGCGCCGTACACAGCGGAATCGCCAGCTTCAGTAATGAGGTATTGGTTTTTTTAGCAATCGAAAAGGCCAGTGGAATCAACAGCACCACGCCGACCTCAACGAACAGCGTGATCCCGCAAATCAGCCCGACCAGCACCATAATGACGTCGGCGGAAAGCCAGCGGCAGCGCTGCAGCGTCAGACCGATGCGTTCGGCCGCGCCGGACACCTCCATCATTTTGCCCAGAATGGTCCCAAGGCCGATAACCGCCGCGAGGAAGCCCAGCGTACCGCCGATGCCGCTCTCAATGGCATTGACCATATCCAGCGGCCCCATCCCCATCATCGTACCCACGAAGAAACTGGCTAACAGCAGCGCCAGAAACGGGTGGAATTTGAACTTCACGATGGTCAAAACGATTAACACGATGCTTATCAGCAGCGTGCTCACAACCCAGATTTGAGAGTGCATAGCTCACCTTGCCCTGTGATTAATATAAGGTTATTGGACAAAAATAAGGCACCGTCTGACAAACGATATAAATCTCCTTTCACATGAGCCAGATTGCATCAAATGAGTGATTTACGTCTAATTACGCTGCATTTATGCGATATGGTTCACCTTGATTCATCTTTGTGCTGATTTTTACAGCGAACTTTTTTACACTCCGGCGAATGAATCAGGAGGACTGGAGGTGAGTTTGGATCCCCTACGCGAGGTCAGAAACCGGCTGCTCAATGGCTGGCAGTTGTCAAAGCTGTATACCTTTGAAGTGGCGGCCCGGCATCAGTCGTTTGCGCTGGCAGCAGATGAGCTGTCGTTAAGTCCCAGCGCCGTCAGCCATCGCATTAATCAGTTGGAAGATGAACTTGGCATTCAGCTGTTTGTCCGTTCGCACCGTAAAGTGGAACTTACCCACGAGGGTAAGCGGGTGTTCTGGGCGCTGAAATCGTCGCTGGATACGCTGAATCAGGAAATCCTCGATATTAAAAATCAGGAGTTGTCCGGGACGCTCACCGTCTACTCTCGACCTTCTATCGCCCAGTGCTGGCTGGTTCCGGCGCTCGGTGACTTTACCCGTCGCTACCCGTCAATTTCACTGACCATCCTGACCGGCAACGACAACGTCAATCTGCAGCGTGCCGGGGTCGATCTGGCTATCTATTTTGACGATGCGCCTTCCGCGCAGCTTACGCACCACTTCCTGATGGATGAAGAGATCCTGCCGGTATGCAGCCCGGACTACGCTCGCCGCCATGACCTTACCGGTTCGTTAGTGAATTTGCCGCACTGCACCTTGCTGCACGACAGACAGGCATGGAGTAACGACTCAGGAACCGATGAATGGCACAGCTGGGCGCAGCATTTTACGGCGAATTTGCCGACATCAACGGGGATTGGTTTCGATCGTTCTGATTTAGCGGTAATTGCCGCCATGAACCATATCGGCGTGGCGATGGGCCGAAAGCGTCTGGTGCAAAAACGTCTCGACAGCGGAGAACTGGTCGCGCCTTTTGGCGATATGGCGCTGAAATGCCATCAGCATTACTACATCACCACGCTGCCCGGCAGGCAGTGGCCGAAAATCGAGGCGTTTATTAGCTGGCTTCAGGAACAGGTAAAATAAGCGGACCGCGAATATTTTTTACGCTTTCTCTCTACACGGAAAGTGAAAAAGCGTGCTAAATACGTGATATCACTCCTGATGATTTGCGTAAGGACGACCGTGTTAAAGCCGATTGTTTCCCTTTTACTGTTGGCCAGCGCCACCGTGTGTGCCGCGCAACCTGCGCTGACGGCGGCGCAGTATGCGCAGCAGCTTGGCGTTGGGATGGACGTAGATTGGGCGCGCACCGATCGGGGTATCCGTGAATTCGATCCGCTGGTAGTGCGGGACTACAAGGCGAAAGGGTTGGCCCACGTACGCATTCGCGTAGCGGGAGAGCCTACGGAGGCGCGGCTGATTCATCTGCGCAAGCTGGTGGAAGCCTGTGAGCAGTTTGGCGTGATCCCGATCATTGCCTATCAGGCAGACGAATATAAAAAAGACCCCAGCGCCGGGAACGAAAAAGAGGTGGTTAACTGGTGGGTGGCGGTGGCGCATTACTTTGGTCAACGCTCGCCGTTGCTGGGTTTTGATCTGATCTACGACCCCTCTGATAAACTCAACCATAATCAGGCGTCGCTCAATCGCGTGTATGACAAAACCATTCGAACCATCCATGCCATCGATCCACAGCGAATGATTTTTATCGCGCCGAAACTGCATGCCGCTCCGGAAGATTTGGCCAACCTAAAGCTGCCGCCGCAAAGTCAGAATACGGTGCTGGCCCAATGGCATATTTTTCCGTGGGGACCGCTGAAAAATAACGGCAAATATCCGTGGACCTCAGGGACTGCGGCAGAAAAGGCCGCCATTCGCGCCCGTATCAATACCGCCATTCATTGGCAGCAGAAAACCGGGCATGTCAGTTGGGTAGGGGGCTGGTCGCCGGGAGAAACCATCAGAAACGCGCCTTCTGCCTCGCAAATGGCGTTTGCCCGCTTTATGGCGTGCGAGCTGAAAAAAGCGAAAATTCCCTATGCTATCAATGCGGATACGCAGTTCTATGATGGTGAGGAGGGAGCCTGGCGTCCGGCGCTGGAACCGTTACTGACGACGATTATCGCGCCAGAATGCGAAAAGCCCGGCGATAAGCCGGGCCATCATACGCTTAAACCGCCTGTCCCTGATGCGACACGCGTGACGCCAGCGGAATCCAGCAAACAAAAATCAACAGCCCCATAAGGGTCATCAGCAGGCCCAGACTGGCTTGCCCGGTCTGCGGCAGCATGGCAGAGAACCACGCCAGCACGCCGGAACCAATGTTCTGTAATCCCCCAACCAGCGCGCCGGCCGTGCCTGCCAGGAACGGGAAAGGCTCCATTGCACCGCTGGTTGCCAGCGGAAACAACATTCCGGCGCCGAAGAAAAACAGTGCGGCAGGAACCAGCAGCGTCCAGACGTTCATCACGTCAAACAGCCCTGGGATCCACATCATTAAACCCGCTACCAGACAGCAGGTCACCGACTGCCACATTAGCGTCGAGAAACGTTTATTCGGGCGACCGGCGAACCATGCGCCGAAAAACGCCGCCGGGATGGGCAGGATAAACAGGATACTGACCACCATGCTGCTTAGACCGAGACGTGCGCCCAATAATACTCCGGAGCAGGCCTCAAAGACCGCAACACCCGCCAGACCACCGATCAACATCAGCACGTAACAGGTGAAAGCGCTATTACCAAACAGAGTTTTGTAGCTGGCGATCAGCTGTGGACGCGGCGCACCTGCAGGGCGCGTTTCCGGCATCCAGCGTGCCATGCTAAACGTCACGCCCGCACACAGAATCAACAGAAAAATATAGCAGGCGCGCCAGTTCCACACTGTATCCAGCACACCGCCAATCAGCGGAGCTAACAGCGGACTGACCAGAATCCCCATGTTTAACAGACTATTGGCGTGGCGCAGTTGCGTGCCTTCGTACAGATCGCGCGGTAACGTTCGCGCCATCACACCGCCGACGCCCGTTCCCATCCCCTGGATGGCACTGGCGATAATCAGTACCGTCAGGCTATGCGTGGTAATCGCGACCAGCGTGGCCAGCATAAAAATAGACATCCCGGCGAGGATAACCGGGCGGCGGCCAACGCGGTCTGAAAGGGGACCGTAAACCAGTTGTGATAGACCATAGGTCAACAGATAGGCGGCCATTACGCTTTGCACCGCCCCTTCGCGAACGTTCAGTTCACGCGCCATATCAGCAATCGCGGGGATATAAATGGTTTGCGCCATCTGACCTACCGCCACCAGTAATACCAACATCAACAACAAATTGACGCTTCTATGCCTTTTCATTTCGCTGATTACTTTTAAAAAAGAGAAAAAAGAAGAATAAGGTGCTGCACTTTCCCGTAAATGCGCGTGGAATCTACCACAACAGAAAAAGAAGGCCAGATAGTGGGCTGGAATGTTTATTTGATGGACGGCAGGAAATGTAAACAAAAAGCGGCAACAAATGTTGCCGGATTGCATCGGGTTTACAACGCGATCATGATAAGCGTAGTAAAACTGCGCCTACGGCAATACCTGCAGCCGCGACAAGACGTATTCCGGCAACCTTCTCTTTCAGTAGCAGCCACGCGAGCAGCGCGCCAAACAGGATAGAGGTTTCACGCAGCGCCGCGACTACCGCCAACGGAGCCTGGGTCATGGCCCACAGCGCCAGGCCGTAAGAACCCATTGTGCCAATGCCGCCAAGAATACCTTTCTTCCACTGCTGTACCAGATAGCGCGACGCTTCCCGGCGTCTGGCGATCATCGCCCAGCCCAGCAGGCAGGAGCCGTTCAGAAAGAAGGTCCACAGCGTATAACCCAGCGCGGTTTCTGATAAACGTACGCCGGTGCCATCAACCAGAGTATAACCGGCGATAAAGCAGGCGTTAATGAGCGCCAGGATAATCCCGCGTTGCGAACCGCTGCGTCCGTTAAATGCCATCCCGAGAATAGCCAGACAGATGGTGGCAATCCCCACCCAGGCGAGTAGCGAAAGGCTATCGCCAAGAAACAGGACGCTGATAATCGCGACCAGCAGTGGCGCTGTGCCGCGCATCAGAGGATAGGTCTGGCTCATATCCGAAACCTGATAGGTTTTAGCGACCAGGACGGTATAGACCACCTGTAATGCGGTTGAGACAGCTAAAAACGGCAGGCTGGCGGCAGAGGGTTGCGGCGCAAAGGGTAAACAAATCAGCGCCATAATCGCAGCGGTTCCGCTGACGCTGATCGCCGAGTACAGCTTGTCGTTTCCTGCTTTTACGATGGCATTCCAGCTGGCATGCAGCAGTGCGGCGAACAGCAAAATGCAGAAAACAGAAAGCGTCATGGCGGAATTCTTCCCTGAGGATGTCATAAAAACGTAACATATTGACGCGATACAAGCACAGGGAGAAGGTGAAAGGGGAGCGGAGTGTTATCCGCCCCCCTTAGGTGCGACTTGAATCTGAATTACTTAACGTATTTCAGAACGGCATCAAGGAGTTGCAGTGCTGCAACAATGAGTTTGAGGATAAGAATAGCGATATCCACGAGGCTCATACGCTCTCCTTTTGGTACAAGGAGCACGGTGCTGACGTACCTCGCCGCTGCCTGTTGCCAGCACCTTTGTTGACATAACACAGTGTGCTCACACGGGGGTTAAGGCGCTGACGGCACCACCCGTTTCAGCCAGGACTTTTATGCGCCGGTTTACGATGCGGCCCCCGCATAACACATTGCGTACCGAGACATTATAGATAAATACTGTATAAATTAACAGTATTTTATGGACGTTACGCTATTCATGTTCCATACTCAAAAACATCAAAATTCGTGCCGAAATTGCGTGTTCTTCGTAGAACGCGTATACTTTTTTCGTTGACATAACACAGTGTGTTCGGCGGCTACCAACCGCACAACGCTGAAAAAACCTCGCTCCGGCGGGGTTTTTTGTTTTTGCACGACATACAATGAAATGTGATCGTTGAAGCATTTTTGTGCAGATGAAAATTTTTCCATTGTCACGCTGAAAAACCTGTGTTTGTATAAATCCAGTTAATCAACAAACAGACAGGTCCCTAATGAACCCTTCCATGCTGACTGCGACCCTACTAAAAACTGCGCCATCTCGCGCAGCGGTCGTCGTGCGTGTGGTGGTGGTCGTCGGCAATGCGCCGTAGGGTCCGAATCAACACACGATTCCAAAACCCCGCCGGCGCAAACCGGGCGGGGTTTTTCGTTTCAGAGACCTGCCCGGAGCAAAGGCCCAGAATAAAAGGACTGGAGCATGGCAAGTTCGGGCATAACATCCAAGCGTACGCGTTTTACGGGCGCAGAATTCATCGTTCATTTCCTGGAACGTCAGGGGATTCAGGTCATCACCGGTATTCCAGGCGGCTCGATTCTTCCCGTCTATGACGCCTTAAGCCAAAGCACACAAATCCGTCATATCCTGGCGCGCCACGAGCAGGGCGCGGGGTTTATCGCGCAGGGAATGGCGAGAACCGATGGCAAACCCGCCGTCTGTATGGCCTGTAGCGGACCTGGCGCAACCAACCTGGTAACCGCCATTGCCGATGCGCGTCTGGATTCCATCCCGCTGGTGTGTATCACCGGGCAGGTTCCGGCCTCAATGATCGGCACCGACGCTTTCCAGGAAGTCGACACCTACGGCATCTCTATCCCCATCACTAAGCATAACTATCTGGTCCGCCATATCAGTGAATTACCGCAGGTCATGAGCGATGCGTTCCGCATCGCGCAGTCCGGACGTCCAGGCCCGGTGTGGATAGACATTCCTAAGGATATTCAAACCGCCGTTTTTGACATTGAAGAGATGCCGGTACCCGCGCAGATAATGGCGGCACCAGCGTTCAGCCAGGACAGCATTCGCGATGCTGCAGCTATGATTAACGCCGCCAAACGCCCTGTGCTGTACCTCGGCGGCGGCGTAATTAACGCGCCGGAACGTGTTCGTGAGCTGGCCGAAAAAGCAAAACTGCCGACCACTATGACCTTGATGGCGCTCGGCATGCTGCCAAAAGCGCATCCGCTGTCGTTAGGCATGCTGGGCATGCACGGCGCGCGCAGCACCAACTTTATTCTGCAAGAAGCGGATTTACTGATTGTTCTGGGCGCACGTTTTGATGACCGGGCGATTGGTAAAACCGAACAGTTCTGCCCGAATGCCAAAATCATCCACGTGGATATTGACCGCGCGGAGCTGGGTAAAATCAAACAGCCGCACGTGGCGATCCAGGCAGATGTCGATGAGGTTCTGGCACAATTGATCCCGCAGATTGAAGCGCAGCCGCGTGAAGAGTGGCATCAACTGGTGTCTGACCTGCAGCAAGAATTTCCGTGCACGATCCCCCAGGAAAAAAATCCGCTCAGCCACTATGGATTGATCAACGCCGTGGCTGCCTGCGTAGACGACAGCGCCATTATCACCACCGACGTAGGCCAGCATCAGATGTGGGCGGCACAGGCTTACCCGCTGAACCGTCCGCGCCAGTGGCTGACCTCCGGCGGTCTGGGAACCATGGGCTTTGGCCTGCCTGCGGCGATTGGTGCGGCCCTGGCCAACCCAGACAAAAAAGTGCTGTGCTTCTCCGGCGATGGCAGCCTGATGATGAATATTCAGGAAATGGCGACCGCCAGCGAAAATCAGCTGGATATTAAAATCATTCTGATGAATAACGAAGCGTTAGGTCTTGTATATCAGCAGCAGAGTCTGTTTTATAAGCAGGGCGTTTTTGCCGCGACCTATCCGGGGATGATTAACTTTATGCAGATAGCTGCCGGGTTTGGTCTCGAAACCTGCGATCTGAATAACGAAGCGGACCCACAGGCAGCGTTGCAGGAGATTATTAATCGCCCTGGACCTGCGCTAATCCACGTGCGCATCGATGCCGAAGAAAAAGTGTACCCGATGGTGCCGCCGGGTGCGGCAAACACAGAAATGGTGGGGGAATAAGCCATGCAACAGCAGACTCATGACAACGTAATCCTGGAACTCACCGTACGCAACCATCCGGGCGTAATGACTCACGTTTGCGGGCTGTTTGCCCGCCGCGCATTCAACGTGGAAGGCATTCTCTGTCTACCGATTCAGGACAGCGATAAGAGCCGCATCTGGCTACTGGTCAACGACGATCAACGTCTTGAGCAGATGATAAGCCAGATCGACAAGCTTGAAGATGTGGAGAAAGTGGCCCGCAATCAGTCCGATCCGTCGATGTTTAACAAAATCACCGTGTTCTTTGAGTGAGTTAGTCGCCGTCTGAATCCGGGGTGATCACTTTGACAGAGCCGTTCCGGCAGTGGGTTGCGTAATCTGCCGGTAACGGACGGTCGCTTATCAGTACGTCAAAGGTGGAGAGTGGACCAATGCTGGCGGGGGCGACCTCATCGAACAGGGCGTGGCGCGTCAGCAGAATTTTGCGTAATCCGCGTTCCATCGCTTTGCGTTTTGTGGCTAGATCGTCCGGATTGAACCAGCTAACGCCGAAATGCTCATGGACGCCGCTGGCGGAGATGAATACTTTTCGTGGGTTGAGCGCATCCAGCGGAGAGGGGGTGCTGGTATCGTAAAAGGCGTCACTTTTCGCCCGATAGGTGCCTCCGCAAAGAATCACCGTGGCGTTGGGTTTTTCATTTAGCGCCACGAATACCCGGTGCGAGTAGCAAATCCCGGTAAAGGAAATATCGTCCGGGATCATGCTGACCACCAACGGCATTTCCGCACCATTATCAAAAAAGACCAGATCATTTTCACTTACCAGTCCCGCGGCCAGAATAGCAACCGGTAAGTCGTCGCGATGATACTGTTTTTGCGCGGGGAGTGGTGCGTTAACGATGGCGGCGGGCTTGTTCACCATCACAATGTAACCACCGAGCAGCGTAAGCGGTAACGGCTCGTCATCCTGACTGAGATCCCGACGAATAGTCATCACGGAAACTTCCAGCATTCGTGCCGCCTCTTTCAGATGGATTCGGTCGGTCTTCTTCAACAATTCCATCAGACGTCGAATACGTTCTTTTTGCTTAGTTTCCATGTGCTTCTCCACGAATCATGTTCCCATGTTCCTTCAGTAACATTTTTGTGTTTCTGAGAACATGGCATTGCCGTATTACTATACGTCTGACTATTCGGAAATAAAAGCGTGTTTTTTCACGTTTTATTGATTATATCCAGTTAACTTTCAGTCAATTGTAAGCAACTTCATTATTTGTAGTGTGATGGGGTCGCAACATTTAGCGTAATAAATAAACAATAAAATGATCTTCCAATCGCGATCCTAGTCACAAATGATACGAAAGTAACATGATAATGTTATTTTAATATCATTGTGGTGTGATTGTTTCTGAGAGGTAGTAAAATGGATATCGCGGTTATTGGCTCCAACATGGTGGATCTCATCACCTACATCAACCAGATGCCCAAAGAAGGGGAAACGCTGGAAGCGCCGGCGTTCAAAATTGGTTGTGGCGGTAAAGGGGCAAATCAGGCCGTTGCAGCCGCTAAGCTCAATTCCAAAGTACTGATGCTGACAAAAGTCGGTGATGATATTTTTGCGGATAACACTATTCGCAATCTCGAATCCTGGGGGATTAATACCACCTATGTCGAAAAGGTACCCTGCACCAGCAGCGGTGTCGCACCGATCTTTGTTAATGCGAACTCCAGCAACAGTATTCTGATTATTAAAGGAGCGAACAAATTTCTCTCCCCGGAAGATATCGATCGTGCGGCGGAAGATCTGAAAAAATGTCAGCTTATTGTCCTGCAACTGGAAGTGCAGCTGGAAACCGTTTATCACGCGATTGAATTTGGCAAAAAACACGGTATCGAAGTGTTACTAAATCCCGCCCCTGCATTACGGGAATTAGATATGTCTTATGCCTGTAAATGTGATTTTTTTGTGCCGAATGAAACCGAGCTGGAAATATTAACCGGTATGCCAGTGGATACTTATGACCATATTCGCGCAGCGGCACGTTCTCTGGTTGATAAAGGTTTGAACAATATTATCGTCACCATGGGTGAGAAAGGTGCGTTGTGGATGACGCGTGACCAGGAAGTCCATGTTCCGGCGTTTAAAGTGAACGCTGTCGATACCAGTGGTGCAGGCGACGCTTTCATCGGTTGTTTTGCCCATTATTACGTTCAAAGCGGTGATGTCGAAGCCGCCATGAAAAAAGCCGTTCTCTTCGCTGCATTTAGCGTTACCGGGAAAGGTACTCAATCATCTTATCCAAGCATCGAACAATTTAATGAGTTTCTTACCTTAAACGAATAATACTCCTGCATTGTAAAAGGTAGCACTATGAACGATAAAAACATCATTCAGATGCCCGACGGCTATCTGAATAAGACGCCTCTGTTCCAGTTTATTTTGTTATCCTGTTTATTCCCATTATGGGGATGCGCAGCCGCATTAAATGATATTCTGATTACGCAATTCAAAAGCGTATTTTCACTCAGCAACTTTGCCTCGGCATTAGTGCAGAGTGCCTTTTATGGCGGATATTTTTTAATTGCGATTCCTGCATCTTTGGTGATTAAAAAGACCAGCTATAAAATTGCCATCTTAATGGGGCTGACGCTATATATTGTTGGCTGTACGCTCTTTTTCCCGGCATCGCACATGGCCACCTACACCATGTTCCTCGCGGCAATTTTTGCGATTGCGATTGGCCTGAGCTTCCTGGAAACGGCAGCTAATACCTACAGCTCCATGATTGGCCCAAAAGCGTATGCCACTTTACGCCTGAACATCAGCCAGACCTTTTACCCCATTGGCGCCGCCGCCGGTATTCTGCTGGGCAAATATCTGGTCTTCTCTGAAGGTGAGAGTCTGGAAAAACAGATGGCTGGGATGAACGCGGAACAGATCCACAACTTTAAAGTGTTGATGCTGGAAAATACCCTTGAGCCTTACAAGTACATGATTATGGTACTGGTTGTGGTGATGGTGTTGTTCCTGCTGACCCGCTTCCCGACCTGCAAAGTCGCGCAAACGGCGAGTCATAAGCGTCCGTCAGCGATGGATACGCTGCGTTATCTGGCCAGCAATGCCCGTTTCCGCCGTGGGATTGTTGCGCAGTTCCTGTATGTGGGGATGCAGGTTGCGGTGTGGTCATTCACTATCCGTCTGGCACTGGAATTGGGTGATATCAACGAGCGTGATGCCTCAACCTTCATGGTCTATAGCTTTGCCTGCTTCTTTATCGGGAAGTTTATCGCCAACATATTGATGACGCGCTTCAATCCGGAAAAAGTGCTGATCCTATACTCCATCATTGGCGCGCTGTTCCTCGTCTATGTTGCGCTGGCGCCAAGCTTCAGCGCCGTGTACGTCGCCGTGCTGGTGAGCGTCCTGTTTGGACCCTGCTGGGCGACAATCTACGCCGGTACGCTGGATACCGTGGATAACGAGCATACTGAAATGGCGGGAGCTGTCATTGTCATGGCGATTGTCGGTGCGGCGGTGGTTCCGGCAATTCAGGGCTATGTGGCTGATATGTTCCACTCGCTGCAACTTTCGTTCCTGGTTTCTATGTTGTGCTTCGTGTACGTCGGAATCTACTTCTGGCGTGAGAGCAAAGTACGCAACAATCTGGCTGAAGCGACGGTTTCCTGAGGAGAACGATCATGACAACACGTATCACGCTGTGGCGGGAACTCTTTGCAGAGCATCCGCGAATCTTACTGAAAAATAGCGATTTCACGGTTACCGCGTTTCGTTACGCCAGCGGAGTGGAAGGGCTGAAGATAGAAAACAGTCGTGGACATCTGGTTATTCTGCCCTGGATGGGGCAGATGATCTGGGATGCGCAGTTTGACGGGCATGATCTGACCATGCGCAACATGTTCAGTCAGCCAAAACCGGCTGCAGAAGTGGTCGCGACCTACGGCTGCTTTGCTTTCCACTCGGGGCTATTGGCTAATGGCTGCCCGTCGCCGGAGGATTCTCACCCGCTGCATGGTGAAATGGCCTGTGCCGCGATGGATGAGGCCTGGCTGGAGCTGGAAGGCGAGAATTTACGCGTGAGCGGACGCTACGAGTATGTGATGGGGTTCGGTCATCATTATCAGGCGTATCCTGCGGTGGTTATGCGTAAGGCGAGCGCGCTGTTTGATATTCAGATGGCGGTCACTAACCTCGCCTCAGTGGCAATGCCTTTGCAGTACATGTGCCATATGAACTATGCCTACGTCCCGGAAGCGACCTTCAGCCAGAATATCCCGGATGAAGCCATAACGCTGCGTGAATCGGTACCCGCACATGTTAAGCCTACCGAGCAGTGGCTGGCGTTTAATCAGCGGATTATTCAGGGTGAGGCTTCGCTGGCGTGCCTTAATGAACCCGATTTTTACGATCCGGAAATCGTTTTCTTTGCTGACCAACTGGATAGATACACAGATAAGCCTGAATTTAGCATGATCGCACCTGATGGCACCACGTTCGTGACGCGTTTCTCCAGCGCGGAGCTGAATTATGTCACCCGTTGGATCCTCTATAACGGCGATCAGCAGGTGGCAGCCTTCGCCCTACCCGCGACTTGTCGACCTGAAGGCTTCCTGGCGGCGGAACGAAACGGGACGTTGATTCAGATAGAACCGAAACACACCCGCACATTTACCGTCACAACGGGCATAGCCTGATCGCTCAAGGCTTGAACAGCAAAGCACTTATCGTTAAGGTAAGCGCTTTTGCCGGTTGGCGGTATTAATGCCTTATCCGGCCTACAACGGCACCTGCCCGTAGGCCTGATAAGCGCAGCGCCATCAGGCATGTCTTAGCGCCAGGATGAACCCATGATTACCGTTGCCCTTATTGACGACCACCTTATCGTCCGCTCCGGCTTTGCCCAACTGCTGGGGCTGGAACCTGATTTGCAGGTGGTGGCTGAGTTTGGCTCAGGCAGTGAGGCGCTGGCGGGATTACCGGGGCGCGGCGTGCAGGTCTGTATCTGTGATATCTCGATGCCAGATATCTCCGGTCTTGAACTGTTAAGCCAGTTACCAAAAGGAATGGCGATTATCATGCTCTCCGTCCACGACAGCCCGGCGCTGGTGGAGCAGGCGCTCAACGCGGGCGCGCGTGGTTTCCTTTCTAAACGCTGTAGCCCGGATGAGCTGATCGCAGCGGTGCATACCGTTGCGACCGGCGGCTGTTACCTGACGCCGGACATCGCCGTCAAACTGGCGGCTGGTCGTCAGGATCCGCTCACCAAACGCGAACGTCAGGTAGCGGAAAAACTGGCACAAGGTATGGCGGTCAAAGAGATTGCTGCTGAACTGGGTCTGTCGCCGAAAACGGTGCACGTGCATCGCGCCAACCTGATGGAAAAGCTGGGCGTCAGTAACGACGTCGAACTGGCCCGCCGGATGTTTGACGGCTGGCAATGAACACGCTCTGTTCCCGGTTAATCACCGTTGTTGCCTGCTTCTTTATCTTCTCTGCCGCGTGGTTTTGCCTGTGGAGCATCAGCCTGCATCTGGTTGAGCGCCCGGAGCTGGCGGTACTGCTGTTTCCGTTTGGCCTGCGTCTGGGGCTGATGCTGCAATGTCCACGTGACTACTGGCCGGTGCTGTTGGGCGCGGAATGGCTGCTTCTTTTCTGGTTGGCACAGGAAGTGGTGCTGGCCCATTTGCCACTTTTGATGATCGGCAGCTTCCTCACGTTACTCCCGGTGATGCTGATATCGCGATACCGCCACCAGCGTGACTGGCGTACGCTGCTGTTGCAGGGCGCGGCGCTTACGGCGGCGGCATTGCTGCAATCGCTGCCCTGGCTTGGGCAGGGTGAAGAGGCATGGAACGCGCTGTTGCTGACGCTCACCGGCGGATTAACGCTGGCGCCGATCTGCCTGGTGTTCTGGCACTATCTGACCAGCACCACCTGGCTGCCGCTGGGCCCTGCGGTGGTGTCGCAGCCGGTGAACTGGCGCGGGCGGCATCTGGTCTGGTACCTGCTGCTGTTTAGCGTCAGCCTGTGGCTACAGCTCGGTTTACCCGCCGAGCTTTCGCGCTTCACGCCGTTTTGCCTCGCGTTGCCGATCATTGCGCTGGCCTGGCACTACGGCTGGCAGGGGGCGCTGATTGCGACGCTGATGAACGCCATCGCGCTGATTGCCAGCCAGACCTGGCACGATCATCCCGTCGATCTGTTGCTCTCGCTGCTGGTGCAAAGCCTGACCGGGCTGCTGCTCGGCGCGGGCATTCAGCGTCTGCGTGAGCTTAACCAGTCGCTGCAAAACGAATTAGCGCGCAACCATCGTCTGGCTGAACGCCTGCTGGAGACCGAAGAGAGCGTGCGTCGGGACGTGGCGCGCGAACTACATGATGATATCGGCCAAACCATCACCGCCATTCGTACCCAGGCGGGTATTGTCCAGCGCCTGGCGCCGGAAAACGCAGGGGTGAAGCGTAGCGGGGCACACATCGAACAACTTTCTCTCGGCGTGTACGATTCGGTGCGTCGCCTGTTAGGCCGCCTACGACCACGCCAGTTGGACGATCTCACGCTGGAGCAGGCCATCCGCTCATTGATGCGCGAAATGGAGCTGGAAAGCCGCGGCATCGTCAGCCATCTCGACTGGCGAATTGACGAATCTGCACTCAGCGAAAGCCAGCGGGTGACGCTGTTTCGCGTCTGTCAGGAAGGACTGAACAACATCGTTAAGCACGCCGACGCCAGCGCGGTGACGCTTCAGGGCTGGCAACAGGATGAACGGCTGATGCTGGTGATTGAGGACGACGGCAGCGGCCTGCCGCCGGGGTCGAGTCAGCATGGATTTGGCCTCACCGGGATGCGTGAACGGATTAGCGCCCTCGGAGGATCGCTGTCGATTTCCTGTACGCACGGCACGCGGGTCAGCGTGTCACTGCCTCAACGTTATGTGTAAGGAGCGGCCATGTTTGCGTTTTTAAAAGCCCCGGCCAATGCGCCGCTCATCACCGACAAGCAGGAAGTGGATGCCCGCTATCGCTATTGGCGGCGGCATATCCTGACCACCATTTGGCTCGGCTACGCACTGTTCTATTTCACACGCAAAAGCTTCAATGCCGCCGTACCGGATATTCTTACCAGCGGTGTGCTGACTCGCAGCGATATTGGGCTATTGGCGACGCTGTTTTACATCACCTACGGCCTGTCGAAGTTTGTTTCCGGTATCGTCAGCGACCGCTCCAACGCACGCTATTTTATGGGCATCGGGCTGATCGCCACCGGCGTGGTGAACATTCTGTTTGGATTCTCTACCTCACTGTGGGCCTTTGCGGTGCTGTGGGCGCTGAACGCCTTTTTCCAGGGCTGGGGGTCGCCGGTCTGCGCGCGTTTATTGACCGCGTGGTATTCGCGTACCGAGCGCGGCGGCTGGTGGGCGCTGTGGAATACCGCGCACAACGTCGGCGGGGCGCTGATCCCTATCGTGATGGCGGCGACAGCGCTGCACTACGGCTGGCGCGCCGGGATGATGATCGCTGGGCTGCTGGCGATTGTGGTGGGGGTTTTCCTCTGCTGGCGGCTGCGCGACAGGCCGCAGGCGATTGGTCTGCCGCCGATTGGCGACTGGCGGCATGATGAGCTGGAAATTGCTCAGCAGCAGGAAGGTGCAGGGCTGAGCCGCAAAGAGATCCTCACCCGCTATGTGCTGCTGAATCCTTATATCTGGCTGCTGTCACTGTGTTATGTGCTGGTGTACGTGGTCCGTGCAGCGATTAATGACTGGGGCAATCTGTACATGTCTGAGACGCTCGGCGTGGATCTGGTGACTGCCAATACCGCCGTGACCATGTTCGAACTGGGTGGATTTGTCGGTGCGCTGGTGGCGGGGTGGGGCTCGGACAAGCTGTTTAACGGCAACCGCGGTCCAATGAACCTGATTTTTGCCGCCGGAATTTTGCTCTCCGTTGGTTCGCTGTGGCTGATGCCGTTCGCCAGCTACGTGATGCAGGCAGCGTGCTTCTTCACGACCGGATTCTTCGTCTTCGGCCCGCAGATGCTGATCGGCATGGCGGCAGCGGAGTGTTCGCACAAAGAGGCGGCAGGTGCAGCAACCGGTTTTGTTGGTCTGTTTGCCTATCTGGGGGCATCGCTCTCCGGCTGGCCGCTGGCGAAGGTGATGGAGGTCTGGCACTGGACCGGGTTTTTTGTGGTGATCGCCATTGCGGCGGGGATTTCCGCGCTGCTGCTCCTGCCGTTTTTAAACGCCCAGACTCCGCGCGATCTCAACGAAGCGTGATGCACCTCACCTTTTTGCCCTGAGTGGGGCAAAACTAAGAAATTTTCCCGGTTTCACCTGGACGCTGTCTCAGGCACGTCTCCCGGCTGATTTTTACAATGCCTGCTATTCGCAGGTATAAAAATTAGCTCGGGAGTGTCAAATGCTGGCCTTTCTCAACCAGGTGCGCAAGCCGACCCTGGATCTGCCGCTCGATGTGCGGCGCAAAATGTGGTTCAAACCGTTCATGCAGTCCTATCTGGTGGTATTTATCGGCTACCTGACCATGTACCTGATCCGCAAAAACTTCAACATCGCGCAGAACGACATGATCTCCACCTACGGGCTGAGCATGACGCAACTGGGGATGATTGGCCTGGGCTTCTCCATCACCTACGGCGTGGGAAAAACGCTGGTTTCCTACTACGCGGACGGCAAAAACACCAAGCAGTTCCTGCCGTTTATGCTGATCCTCTCTGCCATCTGTATGCTCGGCTTCAGCGCCAGCATGGGCGCGGGTTCAACCAGCCTGTTCCTGATGATTGCCTTCTATGCGCTGAGTGGTTTCTTCCAGAGCACCGGCGGCTCGTGTAGCTATTCCACCATCACCAAATGGACGCCGCGTCGCAAGCGGGGCTCTTACCTCGGTATGTGGAACATCTCCCACAACCTCGGCGGTGCGGGTGCGGCAGGCGTGGCGCTGTTTGGCGCTAACTATCTGTTCGACGGTCACGTCATCGGGATGTTTATCTTCCCGTCGATTATCGCGCTGATTGTTGGTTTTATCGGCCTGCGCTACGGCAGTGACTCCCCGGAATCTTATGGTCTTGGTAAAGCTGAAGAGTTGTTTGGCGAGGAGATCAGCGAAGAAGACAAAGAGACCGAAGAAAACGAGATGACGAAATGGCAGATCTTTGTTGAGTACGTGCTGAAAAACAAAGTGATCTGGTTGTTATGTTTCTCGAACATCTTCCTGTACGTAGTGCGTATCGGTATTGACCAGTGGTCCACCGTCTACGCTTTCCAGGAGCTAAAGCTCTCCAAAGAAGTGGCGATTCAGGGCTTTACCCTGTTTGAAGTGGGCGCGCTGGTCGGCACGCTGCTGTGGGGCTGGCTCTCTGACCTGGCGAATGGCCGCCGTGCGCTGGTGGCCTGCGTGGCGCTGGCGTTGATTATCGCCACCCTGGGCGTTTATCAGCACGCCAGCAACCAGTACGTTTATTTGGCTTCGCTGTTTGCGCTGGGCTTCCTGGTGTTTGGTCCGCAGCTGTTAATCGGCGTTGCGGCAGTCGGATTTGTACCGAAAAAAGCGATCGGTGCAGCCGATGGGATTAAAGGGACTTTTGCTTATCTGATTGGTGATAGCTTCGCCAAGCTTGGTCTGGGGATGATTGCCGACGGCACGCCGATTTTCGGCCTCACCGGCTGGGCAGGAACCTTCGCCGCGCTGGACACCGCCGCCATCGGTTGTATCTGTCTGATGGCCATCGTGGCCGTGTTTGAAGAACGTAAAATTCGCCGCGAGAAAAAGATTCAACAATTGAAAGTCGCTTAAGTTAAGTGTGCATTGGTAACTTTTGCCCGCCTTAATGGCGGGCTTTTTTATGCCGTGGCGTTCATCCATCGACAGCGATAAATTTGCCGCTATGATGGGCATCCTGTCTGGTAATGGATGTGCGCATGATTTGGATAATGTTGGCCACCCTGGTGGTTGTTTTTGTGGTGGGATTTCGGGTGCTGACGTCCGGTTCACGGCGGGCAATTCGCCGTCTGAGCGAGCGACTGAACATTGATGTCGTGCCAGTAGAATCGATGATCGATCAGATGGGAAAAGTACAGGGTGAGGCTTTTTTACAGTACCTCCACCGCCCTGATGAATCACATCTGCAAAATGCGGCCCAGGTGCTGTTGATCTGGCAAATCGTGATTGTCGACGGCAGTGAGCCGAATCTGCTGCAGTGGCACCGTTGGCTGCAAAAAGCTCGGCTGGCCGCGCCGATTACCGACGCGCAGGTGCGTCTGGCGCTCGGTTTTTTGCGCGAAATGGAGCCGGACATGCAGGAGCTTAATGCGTTTCAAATGCGCTATAACGCCTTTTTCCTGCCCGAAGATGGTGTGCATTGGTTGCATTGAGAATCAGGTCTGATGGCGAATAAATTATGCAAATAACGATTGATTCAATAGCTAATAAGCTATAATTTCTCTATAGCTTATTAGCTATGAGGGATCGTTGATGTGGGAAGTGGAAACAACGGATGCTTTCGATAAATGGTTTGACGTACAGACCTAAGCGCTCAAGGAAGATATGCTCGCAGCAATGATGATTTTATCCGAGTATGGTCCTCAGTTAGGTAGGCCGTTTGCTGATACGGTAAATGCTTCTGCTTTTTCAAATATGAAAGAGTTGCGAGTACAGCATCAGGGTAGTCCGATTCGGGCGTTCTTCGCGTTTGATCCTTCTCGCCATGGCATCGTGCTATGCGCTGGAGATAAAACAGGGTTAAACGAAAAGAAATTCTATAAAGAGATGATCAGGCTTGCGGATGCTGAGTACCGAAATCACCTAATAAGTAAGGAAAATTATGGCTACCCTTAAAGAATTGATGGCGAAACAAAGCCCGGAAAGCCAGGAGCGTATTACCGAAAAAGTAGAAATACTACGTCAGGCGGTTGCGTTAAATATGTTAAGGGAAGAACTGAATCTCTCTCAGGCTGAACTTGCCTCGGCAATGGGGGTTAAGCAGCCAACAATCGCAAAAATGGAGCAGGCAGATAACGATCCTCGTCTGTCGACGCTCAAGCGTTATGTCACGGCACTGGGTGGTGAACTTAGCATTGATGTTAAGCTACCTACAGGTAAAAGAGTCGCGTTCTATCTTTAAAAATCCGAGTAACCGATATTCTTTGTTAAATGAAACTAGTTGCTGAAACGTTAAATACGTCACAAATTTAATGTTACACTGCGTAACTTTTCTACAATAACCCCACGCAGGTAACAAAATGAGTGAAGCTGTTGAACAAAAATCCCGCGCTGAGGCAAATTCCCGACCTAACTGGTCGGCGGTATTTGCCGTGGCGTTCTGTGTTGCCTGCCTGATAACCGTTGAGTTTCTGCCCGTTAGCCTGTTAACGCCGATGGCGCAGGATCTGGGGATTTCTGAAGGTGTGGCGGGGCAATCGGTGACCGTGACGGCATTTGTCGCCATGTTCGCCAGCCTGTTTGTGACGCAAATTATTCAGGCGACCGATCGTCGCTATGTGGTGATCCTGTTTTCGGTGCTGCTGACGCTTTCCTGTCTGCTGGTTTCCTTTGCCAATTCTTTTTCGCTGCTGCTCGTTGGCCGCGCCTGCCTCGGTCTGGCACTTGGCGGTTTCTGGGCGATGTCGGCGTCGCTGACCATGCGTCTGGTTCCCGCACGTACGGTGCCGAAAGCGCTGTCGGTTATTTTTGGCGCAGTTTCCATCGCGCTGGTGATTGCCGCGCCGCTGGGGAGCTTTTTAGGCGGCATTATCGGCTGGCGTAATGTATTTAATGCGGCGGCGGTGATGGGCGTGCTGTGCACAATTTGGGTGGTGAGAGCGTTGCCTTCGCTGCCTGGCGAGCCTTCGCATCAGAAACAAAACATGTTCAGCCTGTTGCAGAGACCGGGGGTGATGGCCGGGATGATTGCCATCTTCATGTCCTTTGCCGGGCAGTTCGCCTTCTTTACCTATATTCGCCCGATCTATATGAATCTGGCGGGCTTTGACGTTGATGGCCTGACGCTGGTGCTGCTGAGCTTCGGTATTGCCAGCTTTGTTGGTACATCGCTTTCGTCGATGATTTTGAAGCGTTCGGTCAAACTGGCGTTAGCCGGTGCGCCACTGGTGCTGGCGCTCAGTGCACTGGTCTTGATTCTGTGGGGCAGTGACAAAGTGGTGGCGGCGGGTATTGCGATTATCTGGGGACTGTTGTTTGCGCTGGTACCGGTCGGCTGGTCGACGTGGATCACGCGCTCGCTTGCCGATCAGGCAGAAAAAGCCGGATCGGTGCAGGTCGCCGTGATCCAGCTTGCCAATACCTGTGGGGCTGCGGTGGGAGGCTATGCGCTCGATACTCTCGGACTGCTGTCGCCCCTGATGCTTTCCGGCAGCCTGATGCTGCTGACAGCGCTTCTGGTGGCAGCAAAAGTTCGCATAAAGGGTATGCAATAAACTAAAGCTCGGTATGCCGGATCGCTATCCGGCATCCTGGTTATTTTTTTTAATTAAAACCATTGTTTTCGGCAGTATGGGCAAACCATTCGCCGCTCTTTTTCACCGTACGTTTTTGCGTTTCTAAATCTAACTGGACAAAACCGTAGCGGTTTTTATATCCGTTGAGCCAGGACCAGTTATCAATAAAAGTCCACATATGGTAGCCAAGACAATTACAACCTTCGCTGATGCCTTTATGTAGCCATTTAAGATGCTCAGAAACAAATTCAATGCGGTAGCTGTCGTTGATCTGGTCATGCTCAACGAAACGCTGCTCATTTTCCACACCCATACCGTTTTCAGAAATAAAGCAGCGCGGGTTGCCGTAATTATCACGAAGATTAGTAATAATATCGTAAATACCAGGCTCATAAATTTCCCAGCCACGGTAAGGGTTCATTTTACGCCCCGGCATTTCGTAATAATCAAACAGCCACTCCGGCATAAACGGCGCGTTTGGATTGACCGCAGTATCACGACATTTCACGCGACGCGGCTGATAATAATTGATACCGAGCAGGTCGATTTTCCCCTCGGCGATGAGCTGACTGTCGCCTGGCTGACAGGTTGGTAGCTGATCGTACTCTTTCAGCAATTCGACCAGATCCGCCGGATATTCCCCTTTTAGTACCGGGTCAAGGAAGCAGCGGTTAAACAGCAGATCCGCATGGTGCGCGGCTTTCACATCCGCCGGGTGCTGAGAGCGTGGATAAGAGGGCGTCAGATTTAGGATCACACCGATCTCACCGCCGTAGTTTCCGGCGCGATACGCCCGCACCGCCGTGGAATGCGCCAGTACAGTGTGATACGCCACGGTGGCCGCGCGTTTGAAATCCACCACGTTCGGGTAATGGAAGTCATACAGATAGCCGCCTTCCACCGGGACAATAGGCTCGTTAAAGGTGAACCAGTGCTTCACCCGGTTGCCGAACAATGTAAAACACGTCTGCGCGTAGCGGCCAAACGCCTCAACCACCTCACGGTTTTCCCAGCCGCCTTTCTCCTGCATCACCATTGGCATGTCAAAGTGGAACAGGGTGATAAATGGCGTAATGCCTTGCGCCAGCAGCTCGTCGATGACGTTGTTATAGAACTCGACGGCTTCCGGATTAACATCGCCGGTACCGTCCGGGATCAGGCGTGACCAGCTCAGAGACGTACGGAAGCTGTTGTGCTTCAGCTGCTTGAGCAGTGCGATGTCCTGTTTCCAGTGCTGATAAAAGGTTGAGGTGTTTGCCGGACCAACCCCCTGGTGGAAACGACCTGGCTGACGGTCGAACCACACGTCCCACGTGGTCTGGCTTTTGCCGCCGTTCAGACTATCCCCTTCGGTTTGCAGTGCCGAGCAGGCACTGCCCCACCAGAAGTTTTCTGGAAAACGGTATCGCATTGTTATTGCTCCATTGCTATTTATACGTTCTGGCAACAATACGTGTTTTTGCGACACAGAAACCGGTTACAGTGCTCATTTTACAACAAGATGCTTATAAATCCGGGCATTCAACTTTGCCAAGTGCTTCCCAGTAGTTGTTCTGGTTATTTCTTTGTATTGCCAGAATAGCCTCGCGGATATGCTGCTGATTACGTGTATCAGACATAATCGTTTTTTCCCACACGTCATCGGATGGCGACCCCTGCGGGGTGCAAATCTTGCGTAAGTCCTTCAATACAGTATTTTTTTCATGAACGGACTGTAGAGAGCCGTAAGCCGAATCGGCCTGCGCTAAACCCGGCAGCGTGAAAAGAATGGCAATAAGCGGTAAAGCGGCTCGTTTCATGATAATAATCCTTGTTGTCGATGCGCATCATCTCAAGAGTAAGTGTAGACGGCATGCGTCTCACTCATCAGCCTGTGTTAATTTCTAAACAAATAATCAGCCAGAAGTTGTAGTTTTTCAGGAGGATAGGATGCAAATACAGATTACAGATACCATTACCGAAGACGATCAAAATGCCCTGCTTGCCGGATTGCGCGCCTACAACCGCCAGTTCCTGAGAACCACCAATTTTGGCGACCTGGCGGTGTACTGGCGCGATGAAAGCAATGAAATTCTGGGCGGGCTGATTGGCAAAATCAAAGGCGAATGGCTGTGTATTGATTTCCTGTGGATGCATGATTCGCTGCGCAAAGGCGGTTACGGCACAAAATTGATGCAGGCTGCCGAGCAGACAGCGCGTGAGAGAGGATGCCTGCATGCATTGGTGGATACCATGAGTTTCCAGGCGCTGCCGTTTTATCAGAAAAACGGCTATCAGCTGCAAATGACCCTCGATAACTTTCCGGAAACCGGCTCCGCGCGGCATTATTTGTCGAAAACGTTTTGATGACCGTAAGGTCTGGACGCCGCCTCACTTTCTTGCGCAGCAGAATAGTGTATGTTCTGAACAATCATTTATTTCTTAAGCGGTAAAGAGATGAGACGGATTGAGATAATACTGGGGGAGCTGGAACGGCTGACGCGAGGACTGAATCTTGCCCATCTGGCGCAGGAAACGGCGTTCACAGCGGAAGCTATCGGCTTTAACCTCGGACTGGCGCGCAACTCGGTCAGTAAAGATCTCAATCAGCTCTGGAACGACGGCCTGGCGATTAAAAGCCGCGGACGCCCGGTATTCTTTCTGCATCGTCAGGCGATTGAAACGCTGCTGGGGCGCAAACTCGATGAGTCCGAGCGCGAAGTGCAAACCGTTGCCGACCTGTTACCTGTTCAGGAAAACCAGGCGACAGACGATCCCTTTTCTGGCCTGATTGGTTACGATCGCAGCCTACGCGACGCGGTGGAAAAAGGCCGCGCGGCGGTGCTGTATCCCCACGGGCTGCACGTTCTGCTGACCGGTCCCTCCGGCGTCGGCAAAACCTTTTTTGCCGAACTGATGCATCGTTTCGCCTGCGAACGCGCAGTGGGAGCGTCGCCGCCGCTGGTTTACTTTAACTGCGCGGAATACGCCCATAACCCGGAGTTGCTTTCTTCGCACCTGTTTGGTCATCGACAGGGGGCATTTACCGGCGCAAATGAAAATAAACCCGGTCTGGTCGAGCAAGCCGACGGCGGCTATCTGCTGCTCGACGAAGTGCATCGTCTGCCGTATGAAGGTCAGGAAAAGCTATTTTCTATTCTCGACAAAGGCGAATATCGGCCGCTGGGTTCCAGCGCCGTGGCGCGGTCAATCTCGGTTCGCCTGATATGTGCGACCACCGAACCGGTAAGTTCGGCGTTGCTGCGCACTTTCCAACGACGTATTCAGGTATGTATCGATCTCCCCGGCATTCGCCAGCGTTCGGTGGAAGAGCAGGTTGAACTGATCGTTGGCTTCTTACAGCGTGAGAGCCGCAAAATCGAGCGTACGATAAGCATCGATCGTACCTTGCTGCTCTGGCTGTTGAACAAGCCGCTGGAAGGCAACATTGGTCAGCTTAAGAGCGACATTCAGTTTCTCTGCGCCCAGGCCTGGGCCTCAGGGATGACCGAGCACAGCGACACGCTACAGCTGGATAAACGTCTGACCGAGATCTCCTTTAACGCCACGCCGGAACAACGTCTGTTGGTTGGAGCGCTGTTCGAAGGCAAAGAACACCTGAGCATCGATGCCCGCACGCTGCCTGCACTGAAAAATTCGCTGGCCACCGGAGCCGAAATTGAAGAGAGCGATCTCTTCTACAGCTTCCTGACCCGCGAATATATCAACCTGCGTAACAGCAACGTGCCGCCAGCCGAAACGCTGGCAATCCTCAAAAACAAGCTCAGTTCGATATTTGAATATGGTCTCTACAGCCGCGACAGCGTGGCGCATCCTCCGCGCTATGGCGATCAGATTGAAGAGCGAGTAACGCTGCTGATCGGCTGTGTTGAGCAGGTGCTTGGTTTTACGCTGCCGGAAAATCTGGTTAACCCGCTGCGCAAACACTTCCTGGCGCTGATTGGCTATGTGCAGCGCGGCCTTATTCCGCAACTTTATTCTTCCAGCCTGATCCTCGATCGCTGCAAAGATGAATACGAAAACGCTACGCTGTTATGCCGAAAAATCAATGAACTGCTGCATATTCAGTGTCCGGCGACGGAGGTGGTCTGGCTGTGCCTGTTCCTCAAAGAGTGTCGCCATTACCGCCAACGGATTGACGCCAGTCCTGACTGCGGGGTGATTTTGATTGCCCACGGTGCGACGACCGCCACAAGTCAGGCGCAGTACGTGAATCGCGTGCTGGAGCGCGAGGTGTTCAGCGCTATCGATATGCCTTTCGAGCAGTCGGTGCATGACACGCTGGAAGCCCTTACGCAGATGATCCAGACCCGGCAATATCGCCGATTGATCCTGATGGTGGATATTGGCTCACTGGTCCATTTTGGCAGCACGATCAGTAAGTTATTCCAGATAGACGTACTGCTAATGCCCAATATCACGCTCACCAGCCTGCTGGAGATTGGGCTGGATTTAAGCTACGAAACCAGCGACTTGCCGCAGCTGGCGGCGTTGATGCAGAGCAAAAATATTCCCTGTCAGCTCTGTACTCCACAGCAGGAAAACAGCGGTAAAGTGCTGGTTATCTCCTGCATCACCGGGATGGGAACGGCAGAGAAAATCAAAAAGGTGCTGGAGGAGAGCTTCGGTGAGTTGATGTCGCAGGATACGCGGATGGTGATCCTCGATTACAACGAAGTTCGCAGCCTGGAGCGTGTTCAGCAGGCGATTAACGCCAGTGAACGCCTGGCGGGAATAGTGGGCACTTTCCAGCCAGGACTGCCGGATATTCCGTTTATCTCGCTCGAGGAGCTGTTCTCTGAGCAAGGCCCCGAGCTGGTACTCAGCCTGCTGACGCCAGATCTCTCCAGCAGCGAACGCCGTCTGGAGATGGAGCGCAGCGCGATGCGCTTTATCAGCGCGTTGACTATGGAGAGCATCATTAACCATATTTCGGTGCTCAACCCGCAGCGTATTCTCAAAGAGATGGAAGGCGTGCTGAATCATCTGACCACCGCGCTTTCGCTCAAACCGAGCCGTCAGGTGACACTGCGCTTCCTGATCCACTGCTGCTGTATGGTCGAGCGTATCGTGATTAACCGCAAACCGTTACAGATGGCGCTGGAGAACAAGCCGGATCTGGATAATCGCGCGTTTAGTGTCATTAAATCCGCTTTCCTGCCGATCGAAGAAGCCTATGCCATTCGCTTATCGGACGCGGAATATTTTTATATCTACGAACTGCTGTATAGCTAATCCCTTTACTGGCGCGGCTTTCTGCCTCGCCAGCGCTCCTCTCTTCCCCGCGTGACACAAATTCTGGCACAGCCTTTGCTCTTACTTTGATGAGTTTGCCGGATGGCGGCATAGAACGCCTTATCCGGCCTACAAAGCACTTGCCGTGGCCTGATAAGCGAAGCGCCATCAGGCATTGCAAGTCTCATGTAATCGAGCCAGGAGGCCATTTTGACTACCACTGAATCCTTGCCCCAGATCCTGCTGCTGACCCATGGCGGCTGGGGGCAACAGCTTTGCAAGAGCCTGCGCATGGTGATGGGTGAAATCAAAGGCGTGACGGAAATTGCGCTGATGCCCGTTGATACGCTCGGCGAGTTTTATCAGCGCGTTGAAGCCGTAGTGAAAACCATGCCGGAAGGCTCATTGATCCTGACTGATTTTATTGGCGGCACCACCTCCAACGTGGCGGCGCGGCTGAGCGCCGATTACCCGGTGGCTGTTATTTCCGGGCTCAACGCCTCTTTGCTGCTGGAGGCGCTCGACAAACGCGAGCATGGCCGGTTGACCACCTGCGTGGCTGAACTGGTCGACGCCGGGCGTAGCAGTTGCCTGGACGTTGTCGCCCACGTGCGTCAATTACAACAATCACAATAAGGAATAAACATCATGGCAAACATCGTCTTATGTCGTATCGATAGCCGTCTGATTCATGGACAAGTGGTGACCAAATGGGTTGGGCAATCTCAGGCAAACCGGATTGCGGTGGTTAGCGATGAGCTGGATGCCGATCCGTTTATGAAAAACATCTACCTGATGGCCGCGCCGCCAAACATCAAAGTGGATTGTTTCGGTAACCAAAGTTTTGCGGCCGCCTGGAAAGAAAACCAGCTTGGTGACGGCAAAGTGCTGGTGCTGTTCCCTTCTCTGGCGGCGGTTCAGGAAGCGGTCCAGTTGGGGTTTGACGTCACTACCATTCAGGTCGGTGGGCTGGGCGGTGGGCCAAACCGCAAAGCGGTATTCCAGAACATTACGCTGGATGAAAAAGACGTCGGCATTCTGAGCGACCTGAAAAATCGTGGGATTCAGGTGTTCTTCCAGACTATCCCGGAAGATAAGCCTCAGTCGCTGGACGATATCCTGAAAAAATTCTAATTCTTTGATAACAGGGTACTTAACTATGGATACTTTAGTCTTTGCAAGCCTGATGGGGTTGTATTACTGGTTTGCCCGATTACGCCTTGGCTACACCTTCTCCGCTATGCTGCTGCAACCGGTAGTGATTGCCGTATTCGTTGGCTTGCTGTTAGGCAACATGGAAACGGCGATGATCATCGGTGCCGGTATGCAGCTGGTTTATCTCGGCGTGACCTCTACGCCAGGCGGTAACGTCCCGTCGGATCCGGCGCTGGCCGCCTGTATTTCAATTCCTATCGCTGTGAAGGCCGGAATGGACCCGAACCTGGCTATCGCGCTGGCGATCCCGTTTGGCGTCATCGGCGTGTTCCTCGACCAGCTGCGCCGCACGTTAAACGCGGCATGGGTGCATATGGCCGACAAACATGCGGAAACGGCCAATATGGCGGGCATTATGCGCTGTGCATTCCTCTACCCGGCGTTGCTTGGCCTTGTACTGCGTTTCCCGGTGGTTTTCGCCGCCAACTATTTTGGTCAGGACGTGGTGGAAAGCTTCCTCAAGCTGATGCCGCACTGGTTGACGCACTCCTTTGAAATTATGGGCGGCATTCTGCCAGCGCTGGGCTTCGCCATCACCATTATGGTGATCGGTAAAAAGAGCCTGCTGCCGTGGTTTATCGGCGGATTCTTCGCAGTGCTGTACCTGAAGGTGGACATCATGGCGATGGCAATCTTTGGTACCTGCGTGGCTTTCCTGATTAAAGGTCTGGCGAAAAATGAAGGAGCAGCATGATGAGCAGCGACGTAATGCAACATGAACTGGTGGAGCGTGCGCGTGAAAGCGGCACGCTGACCAAAGCAGACATCACCAAAGCCTGGTTTATCTACTGGCTGGGCGCGGAAGTTTCCAGCTCCTATGAACGTTTGCAGAGCCTGATTTTCTGCGCCTCGATGACGCCGATCATCAAAAAGCTCTACCCGCAAAAAGAGGAACAGGTAGAAGCGCTGAAACGCCATCTGAACTTCTTCAACTCAGAGCAGACGTTCGGGGCGGTGATTCAGGGGATCTCCATTGCGATGGAGGAACAGAAAACCCGCGGCGAGCCGATCAGCGATGCTTCAATTACCGGGATTAAAACCGGGCTAATGGGACCGCTGGCCGGGATGGGGGACTCGATCATCTGGGCCGCCGTGATGCCGCTGTTAATTGCTATTTTTATCCCATTCGCGGCAAATGGCAGCGCGATGGGCGGAATTGTACCGTTAATCCTCTACCCGGCCATTACGTTGGCAATCAGCTACGGTATGGTGCACAAAGGCTATACGCTGGGACGTGACTCGATAATTGGTCTGCTGCAGGGAGGGCGAATAAAGGAACTTATCTACGGCGCGAACGTGCTGGGCCTGATCATGATGGGCGCGCTTTCTGCGAGCTACGTCAAGATCACCACGCCGTTAAAACTCAGCGCCCTGAAAGGCTCTGAAGTGGTGGTTCAGCAAATCCTCGACTCTATTGCCCCCGGTTTGTTGCCGCTGGCGGCGGTGTTCGCCATTTATTTCTATCTGGTGAAGAAAGGGCCGCGTTACACCACGATTTTGCTGTCGATTGTTGCGCTCAGCGTGGTCTGTTCGCTGCTGGGAGTGTTGTAAGCCATGACACAGAATATCTATCAACAATTGGGGCTAAAACAGGTGATTAACGCCTGCGGCAAGATGACGATTTTGGGCGTTTCCAGCGTCGCGCCGGAAGTGATGCAAGCCACCGCGCGGGCAGCTTCGGCCTTTGTTGAAATTGACCGGCTGGTGGACCGTACCGGTCAATTGGTTTCCCGCTACACCGGCGCGGAGGACAGCTATGTTACTTCGTGCGCCTCGGCGGGTATTGCGATTGCCGTTGCCGCCGCCATTACCCGCGGTGACCAGGCTAGTGTCACGCTGATGCCGGACAGCGCGGGTATGGCCAATGAAGTGGTCATGCTGCGCGGGCATAACGTTGACTACGGTGCGCCCATCACCAGCGCGATCCGCTTAGGCGGCGGACGCGTGGTGGAGGTTGGCTCAAGTAATCTGGCGGCCCGCTGGCAGCTGGAGAGCGCGATTACCGATAACACCGCCGCGCTGCTGTACGTGAAATCGCACCACTGCGTGCAGAAAGGCATGTTGAGCATTGCAGACTTCGTACAGGTTGCGCAGGTTCA
The DNA here is from genome assembly GCF_009905315.1 of Citrobacter sp. LUTT5. Taxonomy (NCBI): domain Bacteria; kingdom Pseudomonadati; phylum Pseudomonadota; class Gammaproteobacteria; order Enterobacterales; family Enterobacteriaceae; genus Citrobacter; species Citrobacter sp. LUTT5. The sequence goes on from NZ_CP047606.1 coordinate 45,189, forward strand.
TAACCTGCCGCTGATTGTCGATGCCGCCGCCGAGGAGGATTTACACGCCTGGGTGGCGAGCGGGGCGGATATGGTGGTCTACAGCGGGGCAAAAGCCTTTAACGCGCCGACCTCCGGGTTTATCACCGGAAAGAAAAAGTGGATTGCCGCGTGTAAAGCGCAGCACCACGGAATTGCCCGGGCGATGAAGATCGGCAAAGAGAATATGGTCGGGCTGGTGTATGCCCTGGAAAACTATCATCAGGGGCAAACTGTGGTCACCGCTGAAGAACTGCAACCTGTGGCGCAGGCGATTTCAGCGATTCGCGGACTGGATGCGGATATTGAGCAGGACGAAGCCGGGCGCGCCATCTGGCGGATTCGTATTCGGGTGAATGCACAAGAGCTGGGGATGGATGCTTACGCCGTAGAAGCGCAGCTGCGAGAGGGTGATATCGCGATTTACGCTCGCCGTTACAACCTTCATCAGGGCGTCTTTAGTCTTGACCCGCGTACGGTTGCAGAAGGGGAAATGGCACTGATCGTGGCCCGACTAAAGGAGATTGCAGACCATGCAGCACATTAATTTTTATCGCAATAAAGTGGCTATTAACGTGCTGGCGAAGGATATCGCCAACGCCCGGGAAATCTATGACGCTGCCGAAGGTCACGCGGTGATCGGCATTCTTTCGGCGCAGTTCTCCTCGGTTGAGGAAGGGGTTAAGGAAGTAAAACGCTGGATGGTCGACGTGCCGTCGATTTCCGTGGGGCTGGGGGCGGGCGACCCGGCGCAGTATTACAAAGCGGCGATGATTGCCTCACAGGTCCATCCGGCACACGTCAACCAGACCTTTACCGGTTGTGGGTTTGCGGCAGGCGCCTTGGCGGCAACGGGCGGTGAACAGACCCATATCAACGCGTTAGTCAGTCCCACGGGCACGCCGGGGGAAGTGTTGATCTCCACTGGCGTCAGCAGCAGCCAGGGCACGCCAGCCCACGTTTCCTGTGATGCAGCGGTACGTATGATGCTGGACTCTGGCGCGCATGCGGCGAAGTTCTTCCCAATGGGCGGTGAGCAGTCCCTGCCTGAGTTGTACGCACTGGCGACGACAGCGGCACGCAACGGCATGACGTTGATTGAGCCGACCGGCGGTATCGATCTCGATAACTTCGGCATTATCCTGCAATCCTGTCTGGAAGCAGGAGTATCGCGCGTCATGCCGCATGTTTACAGCTCGATTATCGACCCACAGACCGGTAATACCCGGCCTGCAGATATCATCAGGTTGATGGAGATAGTCAAAGCCCTGGTGTGATGTTGCTATCGCCGGATGGCACACAAAAAATGCCCGAAGGTGATCTCGCCTACCGGGCATTTTTGCGAACATCATTCATGGAAAATGAATGCATTGCAGCAGCATCTATTTATCCTCGAAAACGCCTCGCAAAGGGGTAATTTCCCTGATGTCGTCTGTAGCACTGGCGAGTAATGTCCCGTCATCTTGTTCTTCCGGTGACGGATCGCCATGCAAAAACCAACAACCTCTACGCCGCATGATGCCGTATTTAAAAAATTCTTAAGCCATCCAGAAACGGCACGGGATTTTCTTGATACCTATCTCCCCGCACCATTACGTGAACTTTGCGATCTGAATACACTGAAGCTGGAATCCGGGAGTTTTATTGAGGAAGACCTGCGTGCCAGTTATTCCGATATTCTGTGGTCGCTAAAAACGAGAACCGGTAAAGGCTATATCTACGCGTTGATTGAACACCAAAGCTCGCCAGATGCTCATATGGCATTCAGGATGATGCGTTATGCCATTGCTACGATGCAGAAGCATCTTGATGCAGGACACAAAACGCTGCCGCTGGTGGTGCCGATACTTTTTTATCATGGCGTTGACAGCCCGTATCCATACTCGCTGTGTTGGCTGGATGAATTTGACGATCCAGAAACCGCACGGCAGCTTTATGGTTCTGCCTTCCCGCTGGTAGACATCACGGTGGTGTCTGATGATGAGATTATGCAGCATCGGCGGATGGCGCTACTTGAACTTGTCCAGAAGCATATACGTGAACGTGACCTGATGGTGCTGGTGGATAACCTGGTTGCTCTGCTGGTTAAGGGATACGCTAATGACAGCCAGGTAGAAACGCTATTTAATTATCTGATGCAGTCTGGCAGCGCACCGCGTTTCGAGGCGTTTATTCGCGAGGTGGCTTTACGCGTTCCCCAACACAAGGAGAGATTAATGACGATTGCAGAATGTTTACGTGAATCAGGGCGAAGAACGGGTCATTACAGTGGCTTACAAGAGGGATTACAAAAGGGCAAGATTGAAGGTAAACAAGACGAAGCGTTGCGGATAGCCCATGCCATGCTGGAGAAGGGTATTGATCGTGAACTGGTGCTGATTATTACCGGACTTTCGTTGGACGAACTGGCGGCACATTCAGACTAATCCTTCTCTTTCCCTGTTATGCCTTTTTCTTCTTGCTGATGCTTTTTCGTTTTTTAAACCGCAGCGACCTTGCCGCTATAGTCATTTCATTACTCATCAGGCGGTTATTGCAAAAGGATAGAACGTGAAGCTGAAGATACCTTTTTTTGGGGCCGGGGCGGCGGTATTACTGGCGGGGTTATTGCTGGCAGGATGCGATCAACAGAGCAGTGATGCAAAGCATATCAAAGTGGGTGTGATTAACGGTGCCGAGCAGGATGTGGCGGAGGTCGCGAAGAAAGTCGCTAAAGAAAAATATGGCCTTGAGGTGGAGCTGGTGGGTTTTAGCGGTTCTCTGCTGCCCAACGATGCCACTAATCATGGTGAGCTGGATGCCAACGTCTTCCAGCATCGTCCGTTCCTCGAACAAGATAATAAAGCACACGACTATAAGCTGGTTGCGGTGGGCAATACCTTTGTGTTCCCGATGGCAGGGTATTCGAAGAAAATCAAAACCGTCGCTGAACTAAAAGACGGTGCAACGATTGCGATACCTAACGATCCAACCAACCTCGGGCGGGCGCTGTTGCTGCTGCAAAAAGAGAAGTTAATTACGCTGAAAGCGGATACCGGCCTGCTGCCAACAGCGTTGGATATCACTGATAACCCGCGGCATCTGAAAATTATGGAACTGGAAGGCGCGCAGTTGCCGCGCGTATTGGACGATCAGAAAGTGGATGTAGCGATTATCAGTACCACCTACATCCAGCAAACCGGGCTTTCCCCGGTACATGACAGCGTATTTATCGAAGACAAAAACTCACCGTACGTGAACATCCTGGTGGCGCGAGAAGACAACAAAGATGCCGAGAATGTGAAAGAATTCCTGCAATCTTATCAGTCACCGGAAGTGGCAAAGGCGGCAGAAACTATCTTTAACGGCGGCGCGGTTCCGGGTTGGTAATCATGACCCGTTGCCGCGCCGGTTGGGGTTAAACCGCTCTGGCGCGGCGACGTGAGTCCATTGAGATCAGTACTACCGATGAGAGGATTAAAAGCGTGCCCAGCCAGTCTGGCAGGGTAAAGGTAATACCTAACAACAGTAGTGACAGCAACGCGCTGCTCAACGGTTCTGCGCAGCTTAAAATGCTCGCTTTCGGTCCGCCAATCATCTGCGCGCCTTTCAGGTACAGGCTAAACGTCAGCGACGTGCCGATGACCACCAGATAGAAAAACGCCAGAATCAAACTGCCATTCACCACGAAATTAGTGCCCTGTCCGGCATAAAACGGCAGCAGGATCATGCCGCCGATTAACATACTCCAGCCGACAACCGGCAGCGTGCCGTAGCGCGCGATAAGCGTTGAGGGGTAGGTGGTGTAGAACGCGGCGGCAAACGCCGAGGCAATTCCCCAGAACAGCGCGGCAGGTGATATAGACAGCGACGTTGGGTTACCGTGGGTGACCAGTAAGAAGGTGCCGATAAGCGAGGTGAAGATTGCGGTCAGCACTAAAATCCCCGGTCGAGCTTTGCGCACCACGGAAAACCACGCCACGATAATGGTCGGTGACAAAAATTGCAGCACCGTCGCGGTAGCGGCGTTGGATTTTTCAATGGTCAGCAGAAAGGTGAGCTGTACGGTGAGCGCTCCAACTACGGAAAAAATCAGCAGGCTGATGGCGTCTTTGCGGTTTTTGATAATGGAGAACACTTTGTCGCCGTGAACGAAAGAGAGCATCAGCAGAATCAGCCCGGCGAAAATCAGACGTGTCATGGTCAGAAACTGCGACGACATCTGACTTTGCTCCATGATGTACTGCGCGCAAACGCCTGAACTTCCCCACAATACGGCGGCAATCAGGACGTTCATCATCCCTCTTCTGGTGGAACTCATCTTTCCCTCGGCATGTTGTTTTGTTTTATTTGTGTGCAGGCATCATAGCAGAGATAGCGAAGCGAGTGAGACATGACTGGTGTAGCCCCCCGCGCGGCAGGGGGCTTCGGCAGTTATTTTATGGCGCAATCGGCGTCAGATAATCCAGCCGTAGCGGTTCGGCTAGCAGATCGTTCATTTGTAGAATGAACGTCTGGAAATGTGGCAGAGCGATATGCTCGTCCAGACCGGCCTGACCGTGCCAGGATTCGCGCACGTAAAACACATCCGGCGTGTCGCGTAACTGGAACAGGGCATATTCAATATTGCCCGGCTCCCGGCGAGTAGGCAGTAACAGAGCCTGCAGTGCCTGTTTCAGTGCATCGATTTTCCCTGGTTTGGCTTTCAGTACCGCAATAATTGAAATCACTTCTGAATCTGACATGTTAAAACCCCTCCAGCACAATCTTGCCGACCGAACGACCGGTTTCAATTTGCGCGTGGGCTTTTTGCAGATTTGCCGCGGTGATCGCGCCAAAATGTTCGCCCAGCGTGGTGCGGAGGGTGTTGCTGTCGATCAGCTGTGCCACGCGGGTCAGTAACTGATGCTGCGCAATGATGTCGTGGGTGGTAAACATCGAACGGGTAAACATAAACTCCCAGTGCAGCGAAATGCTTTTGGCCTTCAGCGGACGCGCATCGAGAGTGTGCGGATCGTCAATCAACGCCAGTTTGCCCTGCGGTGCCAGGGCGGCAATAATTTGCGAATAGTGCTGCTCGGTATTGTTCAGGCTGGCAACGTGCGTCACCTCTTTAATGCCTATCCGTGCCAGCTCTTCCGTCAACGGCTTGCTGTGGTCAATCACATGATGAGCGCCCGCTTCACGAACCCATTTCTGGCTCTGCGGACGTGATGCCGTACCGATGACGGTCATTTTGGTCAGCTTACTGGCCAGTTGCGTCAGAATAGAACCGACGCCGCCAGCCGCGCCAACGATCAATAACACATCATCTTCATTGCTATTTTCCTCAACGCCCAGACGGTCGAACAGCATTTCCCAGGCGGTGATGGCGGTCAGCGGCAGCGCCGCAGCAGAAGCATTATCCAGTGTTTTTGGCTTCAGCGCGGTAATACGTTCATCAACCAGCTGAAATTCACTGTTACTGCCAGCGCGGCCCAGCGCTCCGGCATACCAGACTTCATCGCCAGGTGTGAACAGGGTGACGGCTTCACCCACGGACTTCACCACGCCAACGGCGTCCCAGCCCAGAACGCGCGGCACATCGGCGTTAAAACCTTCGCGAACCTTGGTATCAACGGGATTGACGGAAATGGCTTTCACTTCAACCAGCAGATCGTGCCCGGTAGCGACTGGCATGGGCAGGTCAATCTCTTGTAAAAATTCAATGTTATTGCCGTCGGTCGCGGCGCGGGTAATAGCGATGGCTTTCATGGTCTCTCCGGTCACAGGAATCAGTTGAATAATTCGATGGTAAACCGGTAGCAGAACGGGAAAAATAGCCCTACGGCGACAGGACTTATACTCGGGGAGTGAAAATGTTCCGGCTTGAAGATCTCACGTTGTTTGTCCGCGCCGCGGCGCTGAATAGTTTTAGCGATGCTGCGCGCGAAGTCGGCGTTCAGCCTGCTCAGGTCAGTTCAGCTATCAAACGCTTGGAGTCTACGTTGGCTATCCGCTTGTTCGCCCGCTCCACGCGCAGCCTACGCCTGACGCCGGAGGGCGAGGTCTGGCTACCCTATGCCCGCCAGATGCTGGACGTGATGCATGCCGGGCTGCAGAAAATTCAGACCCCAGAAGATGAAGTTTCTGGCACGCTGCAAATCGCCGTGCCTTCCGATCTTGGCCGTAACCTGCTGCTGCCGGTCTTTCAATCGTTTCGACGCCGCTATCCCGCGCTGCGCCTGCGGATTTTTTTCTCTGATCAGGTGACGGATGTCTTTAAAGACCCCGTCGATGTTGCGTTTCGCTATGGCAATACCGAAGACGCGTCTTACATTGCGCTGCCCGTTGCACCGAGTAACCGACGTGTGCTGGTGGCATCACCGGAATGGGTTACACAAAACGGCGCGCCGCAAACCCCGGATGATTTAACACAGCTCAACGCCATGACCTTCGTTTTACGCGGCCGTCTGCACGATCGCTGGACGTTTACGCGCAACGGCGAGGTCAGTAGTGTGCAGGTTAACGGCACCATTATGAGCGACGATGCGGAAGTGATCCGACGGCTGGCAATTGCCGGGGAAGGTGTGGCGTACAAGTCGTGGCTGGATGTCAGCGAAGATGTGCGTGACGGTCGATTACAACTGCTGATGCCGGATTATCAGGGGGAGAAAGTCCCGCTGAATATGATTTGTCCCCATCGGAAGCAGCTTTCAAGAGCAGTCCGTCTGCTGCACGACGCAGTGAAGGCGCGGTGTGAAATGCTGAGCATTTCCCCTGGGCGTGTCTAACTGAAGGAGTATTATTTTTTATCGATACTCATAAATAATAGCTACTCTCTATTTTTAGCATTAAACTGATCGGAACTCCGATCAGTTTATGATAATTATTCTTGATTATAGTAACCTCGATAAATATTATTCTTTTAATTAATGAGGCATTTATAATATGCTGGTTAATAAATTCCCGGTCATTGGTTAAATGAATTGTATATTTATCAAAATATATTTGACGACATGCTGTTGCTACGATATAAGAAATAATCGCCCTGCTATATAACTATTTCTTTACCTAATTGTTAAATGGACTGACGCTTTTTGTTATTGCGTTTTTTATGGTTATTAGGTAGGAGAGGGGCCATTGAAGACAAAGACTATAAATGATGTGTTGTATTATATAGAAGATAATTTTGTTTCGGGCATCGATATTGATGATATTTCACGGTTTTCTGGATATAGTCGAAGGCATATTCAGAGTGTTTTAAAACAGCGAATCAATATGCCCGTTGGATTGTATATTCGTAAGCGACGCGTAACCAAAGCGGCAAACTTGTTACGTCTTACCTATATGGATATTATTGATATTTCAGTGCGGGTAGGATTCGATTCCCAGCAATCTTTCTGTCGTGAATTTAAAAAACTAACAGGTTATACTCCCACAGAATACCGGAAAAATTCCAGTTGGGATCTCGCACCATTACTGTCATTTGTACAGCGCTGTGATGTTGTTGTCAGCGAATTACAACTTCGTACCTTGCCTGCTGATATCGTTCACGGATTTCAGTATAACTATGATACACCAATCCCACCCGCCAGTGATTCGCATCTGCATCGATTAAATTTGATATTTGAGCAACTTACCAGTTCAAAACAAAATGTGTGGGCATTAACCGATTTCTCTTCCAATCCAAACTCAATGATGCGATTGAAAGTAAAGAGTATCATTGGCAATAAAAATCATCATTCGCCAAATATCTATAATCGTTATGACTGTCCTTCGGGGGTTTATGCCTGTTTTTCATTCAGGTTTAAGAAAGAGGACTATCCATTCTATTCAAGATATATTTATTTGAAAATGCTGCCAGAGAGTAAATTAAAAAGAAAAACAGGTTATGATATTGAAATATTTAAATATAATCAAGAAGATATTAACAATAAAACAATTACCTGTGAACATTACATTCCCATTGATATGTAATGTAAAAAAGCTCCACTTACGTGGAGCAAAGACTACGCAGTACGCCTAAATTAGGAACGATTATTGGTATTCAGCATTGAAATACAAGACTGAGCGCACAATTCCAGGACTAACTTTGTTAGTTGTTTGATAATATTGTGCATAAAATGGGATAGAGTGGTTTCCTTTATTCTGATGCGCTAAATGGATATACGTGGTATTTTTTAAGTTGATAACTCTTTGTTGTTGATCCAAAACCTGAATACCTATACCAACCGCACCTTTGGGGTGGATATTCTGTAGTACACCACTATTACTGCTGTGATTATTCTCTATGCCGCTCCAGCTTAGAATAATCTGAGATGGTGTTGTAAAATCACTTTTACAAAAAAGGTCGATAGTAAATGGTTTTCTTCCTGCCGTGCTGCCAGGGCCGCTAAACTGCTCAAGTGCTACACTGGGGAGTTTTACGTTGATTGTACGGTTACCTTTGATCGTGCATGACCGGTTGAGCATAGTAATATATTTTGCCGGCACAATAATATCCACCACGGGCAACGATTGAGTTGCACTTCTGATTTGCAGGTTGATCGCACCCGCAGCAGGCCCGGCCGCAAGCTGATTATCCAGCTTGATTAGCTCAATATTAATTTTGCTGTTTCTGAACTCATCTGCCGTTGCTTTGAAATCTGATGGCCACTGGATCTTTCGTCCGGTTGAGGTTTCTAGGGTGACTTTAATGCCAATACCGCTCACATTGCTACGTATAATACCGGGCTGTTTCATTGCGGACAGATCCCCAATAATCTGGGCAGAAAAAGGATGGCTGTCATTACAACCTGACGACTGAATATTCTGTAGTGAAAGTGTGCGCGTCTGAATAACCCCTCCGGACTGGATTGACTGTTTATCGTTAACGATTTCCGGTGACAAGATAATCTTTTGTGTGTTCAGGGTACATGCAGCACTAGCTGTCTGATGAATGCCCATTACACACCCCAGAATTAGAACGATACGTATTATCGACATGTGGCCTCCTGATTTTTTAACACGATCGTGCATTTCCCCGTTTCCAGTGAAACGAACACTTCTGGTGAGGTAGTTTCATCAATATAAAGCGCACCACCTTGCCCAACGTAGCCGACATGATTATTAGCTTTGTCGCGGATGATGGCGCCGAATGGCATTTTCTGCTGACCCTGCAGACGAGGATAAATAATATTCTGTTTTCTTAGTATCGTTTCAAAAGTGACTGGAATGACATTACCTTCATACGGCGCAATCTTGGCCTGGGTTTTGGTAAAATTCAGGCCTTCAGTTGAACCTTTTGGATCGATAGTGACGTCGTTTACGCGCCATGGACGAAGCCAGGGCAGAATAGCGTAGCCATTTTTATCGAAGCGGGTTCCAGGCACGCCATCAAGATGCGCGCCATACGCATCAGGCGCATGGACTAATGCGACGGTATCTGAGCGCTCTGGAGAGAACGTTATTCCCCCCGCGTGGCCAACCAGCATTCCACTCATTCCCCCGCTGACCTGATGCCATGAGTTGCTTTGGCTCCACGTTCCGCTCAGAGAGGTATAAGGCGTACGTACCATGCCGTTTGTCCCCCATTCCACATCACCACCACGGGCATAGCCAGTATTTACGCCCCAAACGATATTGTTTTCTTCATCAGACGACGTCGTGAAGCCGAGGCGTGTATTGCTCGCTTTGCCGTTATTGCTGTAGCTATCAGAGGAGACTTGCGTAAAACCGGCGTTATCCCGGGGCAGGAAATAGCTGAATGAGAGCATGATTTGGTCGTCTTTGGTGACGGAGCCCTGTTGGTCCTCATTCCATAAACGCTGGGCGGATATGCTCCAGGTCAGGTTGCCCCTGGCATTGGTGTAACCCATGGCATATTGGCGATAGTTATCCTGTTGATCCCAGAACTTCTTAAGAGAGCCAGATAAATAGAATGAGCCCCAGGTGTCGGATAACGGCTGATTAATACTGGCGCTAAACGACTGCTTTTCGCGTAATGAGAGGTATTGGTTGACGGATGCTTGTGTATCCAGGGCATCCAGCGCATCGCGTTGACCGTAAAAGTGATGTGAACTGTATTTAGCTTCCAGCCAAAACGAGGTTTCTGACCAAGGGAGAGTGCGATTCCATGTCAGACGATATTGTTGTCCTTGTTGGCGATCGTCCTCAAGATTCAGGCGAGATTGGGTGACATCAAGGGCGAATGCGCCAAGCTGGGAATTGAGGCCGCTACCGATGAGGGCTGACTGATAGCGCTCGAATCCGGATGCCCCCGTATACAACGTTAAATAGTTGTTCAGGCCATACTGCCAGTAGGCCTGTGCGGCAAACGGATCTTTATCATAATTATCTTCATTGACGGTCCCAAGGGTGATGCCATAGCGCGAAACGCCGGGTTTTAGTAGTTGTGGTACTGAAGAGTATGGAACGGTAAAACGGCGGATACGTCCGTCTGATTCCTGAATCGTGACCAGCAATTCGCCGCCAGTATTCGCGGGCAACACTGATTCAATCGAGAATGGCCCAGCTGGAACCGAAGACTGATGAATAGTTTGGCCATCTTGGGTAACGGTGATGCGGGCATTGGTCTCTGCTACGCCACGAATGATTGGCGCCCAATTTAGTGTGCTGTCCGGGCGCATTAAATCCTCAGAAGCCAACCCCATCCCGAGAATAGCAATACTGTCGAACATCTGGCTATCAGTATAGAACTTGCCAGCGCTGAACATGGATTTCCAACTAGTGATTGGCCGCTTTAGCGTTGTACGATTATTCGTGTAATGGCTGCCCATTTTGCTGTCCCAATTTTGGCTACCAAAATGTTCAATTAGCCACCCGCCAGCGGAGCTGCGGATATCCATTCCCAGCCAGGCGCTGTCCGTACTTGAGCGATTGCTACCGCGTTGCTGAGTACTGTAATAATCTGCGTTGTAGCCGAAATTAATCGCCGGAACTCCCGGTTGCCATAATTCAGGCTGGATATAATTAGTTTCTATACTGTCGAGATAGGCTTGGGGGACGGTGATGTGCAGTTCAAGTTGGCTGGTATTGAGCCTCTCCGTTGCTTTCCCGCTGGTGTCCCAATCCGCAATGGCGCCGCAGCGTGTAGGGTGGGTTGTCAGCGTTTGACTCATTTTTTCAGGGTTAATTCCCACACTTTTAAGAAATGCTTTTGGATAGCAACTAACCAAATCGCCGTTATTATCTTTTTTGAATAAGAGTTCACGGCGTCCTCGCCAGCTATCATTAATATAAATATCTACGATATATTTTCCTGGTAATAATCCTGCGGCATTGAATGATTGTAAATCGTTAAGTGTGGCATTTCCCATCAGAATAGCATTGTCAAATTCATAACGGTTAGTGCTGTCTGCATGAAGCATGGCTGAAAATAACGAGCCATATAAAACTACGCAGCCATGTAATGCTAAGCTCCGTTTACGTAAACTCATTCTGCATTCCTTTTTCTTCTATTTATTGATGGCCTTTTTAAATTCCACGACGCTGCCGTAATCGCTGACCGCCTGTAAAATAATAGGTTCTCCAGGTTTTATTTTTTGTTTTGAATTGACCTGAATTTTACTTTTAGGTGCAACCATGATGCTTTCTTGCAACAACCCGTTTCCTGAGGTGCTAACAATATCTACAACTGTGATAAAAAAAGGCGTCGGGTTTACCAACGTAATACCGTCAGAAGTAGCTATAAACTCCATCTTGCTTTCGGCATTTTGACGATCTCCTAAACCGATCGGGCGCCAAAAAAATTTAAATCGAGAACGAATGGCCAAATTAAGAATGGCTGCATTTTCCGTAGCGTGGTTTTTATCTATGGAGGGGATGTCCAGAATATTTAACCACCATAATGATTCTCGATCGGTAGCTGCAATGCGTTTATCAATAGCTTTTTTGATTCTTATTGATTGTCCATTATTTGCATCAATGCGAGCAATCGGTGGTGAGATAATAAATGGAGTGGAAATTTCTTCGGGTAATTTCCCAGCGTCCCCTTTATCCAACCATACCTGAGCCAGTGAAGGTGAGTCTCCCGAATTGGACATTTGTATCGTAATTTCAGTAGTCTCTTCAGAGTAAATGAATCGGGTACCATTTACGATGATGTTATTTGCATGTGCAAAAGAAATATAAAAAAGAGCAAGCAGAGAAAAGATTATTTTCATATGACCTCTGGCAAAAAAAATGCCATAGCAACAAGTGCTACGGCATTATGTGGTTAGAGATAGGTAATGCTGTAGTTTGCTTGGGCAGTGACCGGCCCTGTAGTAACACGATCCCACAAATTGCTATCACGCGGTTTGATATAGCCGACACTGAATGTGTATGTTAGTGGGGAATCATTATGACCGATTGATTGATAATTATCTGGCTCAAAACGATTAGCTTTTTCGTTTAAGTTAATCTTGCGTCCATTTTTATCTATTAACACTAATGCAACGTTTTTTGCACCAGCAGTATCAGTGTTTTTTAGATAACCTTCACTCGTCAAATTAATGTTATTAACCCATGCTAATTTAGGGATTAATTTTGCGTGGGTATAACAATCTTTAACCTTAATGGTAAAATTCTGCTCCTGCACTGAAATTATATGCTTAACGTTATTATTTAATACCGGGTTTAATCTAACGTTTTTATTATCATCGTCATTTGTAATTTTGCAAGAACTGGAATAAACATGACCTGTGAAATTCACTTTGCCTTGCGGATCATGGTTATTACTGCCCAAACCTATTGCCATTGCTGAAGGAATTGATACTGCATATGTAATTAACATCACACTTAATAATTTATTCATAATGCATTCCTCATTTAGAGATAAATCGTCCCTATTATCAGTAACATTGTTCGGGCACATTTTGTCTTGCACCCTATAAGGCTGTCGCCCGCTATCAATTATGTTAGATAAATTATTGTTGTACATCGTAGATTGGACGTATTTCACTAATCCTATGATATTAACAATGATCGTTAAATATGAGTCTTAATGAATTGTTATCATCAGTAAGATGATTGTAGCTAAGATACTTCTTAACTCAATGCGTGAAGTTAAAACATATAAAATACAATGTGCTAAGTTGTTGATTTTAAAATTTTCAAATTACTGTAAACAAAAATCGAACTTTGCATTCGGAAAAAGCGAATGATCGTATTGCACAATTAGCTAAATTTCCGTAATTCAATCAGATTATCTTTAATCTTAAGTAATGACTTGTTATTGGTTTTCCATGCAATAACAATAGGGAATATTGTCAATCCTCATTTGAATGAAGGCCACATATGCTTAACATGGACAGTAAGATAATACTGATTAGTAACCAATCAATACAAACGCAGCTGTTGCTGGATTATCTCAATAAGCAAAGCAATATACTGGTTGATTTTGTTAACATTAGCAGACCGGATATGTCGTTTATCACTGAGGAAAGTATCATCCTCTATGATATTCAGGCATCTAGTCGTAAATTAAAAAATATCTGGTCAAAACTACTTAATGAAAGCGCATGTGGTTTGCGTGTTTATATTATTAATTGCCTGCGATCGCTCCCGCTATATGAGAACATGCTATGGCCAAATTTTGAGTCGATCGTACCAAATAATTGCTCTATTGAACATTTATTAACTCTTCTTAAAGAGGGGCGTAAGACTTCTCGTCCACCACGCTCACTATCACCGCCGCAAAAAAATATAAACCTCATGCCATCCTATAATGACAACGGAGTTTTAACCGAAAGAGAATATGAAGTTCTGACTGAATTGTCGAAAGGGGCATCAAATGTTGAAATTGCTAACGCATTTTTTATCAGTGAAAATACAGTGAGAACGCATATTTATAATATTTTTAAAAAAATCTCTGTGAATAACCGAACACAGGCCGCCTGCTGGGCCAACTCGCATCTTAGAAGCCCGGTTCTAGAACAACTACCCTGACAAGAAATGTAAGCCATACTGCTGGCACAAAGTTCTAACGTTGACTTTGTGCCAGAATACTATCGCGTCGTTACTCAGTCTTTTTTCGCAGCGTTTGCAAAGAAGATATCAGACTGAATGTCTTTGGTGCGGATGGTAAATAGCTGATTAGTCAGATCTTCCGTCAGCTTCTCGGCGTCGGCCATGATGCGCAGGTTGAAGTCATTCAGCATCTTATCGGCGGCTGGTTTATCGGTTTTCGCCATCTTCAGATACTCTGCTTCAACCTCTTTTTGCTCCTTGGCCACTTTGTCTTCCCACGCTTTGTAGGCATTTTTGACGATTGGCGCGAGCTTCGGATAATCGGTCATCGTCAGCGTTTGTAATTTACGATATTTCCAGTAGATAGACTGATCGTCCGCTTTATCGGTACCCATCGTATAGTTAGCCGGATACGCTTTCAGGCCGCTGTAGTACGGAACAAAGGCGGTGAGATCAGCCATGCCCAAACCAATGTAGGTCGTTTCACCGATCTCTTTTGGCAACCACGGACGGACCTGCATAACATGCGCTTCATAGGTGCGGAAGACGCTGACCGGACGCCATGGCTCTTTGCCGTTCAGACCGTTGGTGTAGGGGTCATGGCTGGTGCCTTCATAATGGTTACGCAGTACGGCCTTCACATCGTCCAGCGTCATTTTCTTCTCTGGCGTCATGAAGACCGGGAATTCACGTCCTTTGGCCATATCCTGGTTTACGGAAGGATTGAACTCTTTCTGGATGGTCCAAACGCGAGGGTCGTTATACGTGCGGTCACGCTCATCATCACGGGTATAGGCTTTGGAGAAGTTGAATTTGCCATCTTTTGCCGGTTCGTACAGACCCTTTTCGGTCGCAAATTGAATCAGGTTTTTTGACGCCATCATGTCCGGGTTTTTCGGATCGTAATCCTGTAAGCGGCCCTGGTTACCGGTGGCAAAATACTGGTTATTTGGCAGACGCTGCGCCATCCACTGATGGCCGCTGCCGGTTTCCAGATACCAGATCTCGTTATCGTCGACGACGGCAACGCCAAAGCCTTCGCCTGCGCCGACGGTCTCAACGATATGGCCCAGTAGCGCCACGGCTTCACGCGCGGTTTTACTCTGCGACAGCAGAATATCCGGAATATCGTCTTCGGTGATCCCTTTATCCTCAACGTACGGGTCGGCGGCCAGCGCTTTTGGTGAGGCAAAAATAGATTCTGTGCCGCTCACGCCAACCCCCAGCTCGTTAAATCCGGTCGCGCCGTGCAGTTGGGTTTTCCAGTTTGGAACAGTGGTATAACGCAGCGAGTTTTTGGGTAGCGGCCAGGTAAAGTCATTCGCACCGTTATGTGCTTTGGTGCTGTATACCCCGGTCTGATTCTGTTTTGCCGGGTGAATGACAAAATGTTGCGCTTTCAGGGCATCGCTGTCAGCGCTACGGGCAACCAGCATCGAGCCGTCCGCTGATGCTTCGTTACCGACCAGCAGGGTCGTACAAGCAAAACCTGATGAAACAACGGCCAAATTTATAGAAAGTGCAATCAGGCACTTTTTAAAAGTAAACATTACGTATCCCTCATATGTACGCCAAAAATACACCGGAAACATACCGTTTCCTGAAATGCGATAACGCCTGAACCTTCAGACATTGCTCGCGAGAGAGATAAACGCCCCTGCCCACGCCTTCTCCAAATATCCATCCGTAGATTGAAGTCTTCTGGACAAAATAAAACGCCCATTTCGCTTAATTATTACGCAATGGATATCGTGATATTCAGGATGTTTCCTGATTCGGGATGAAGAATAGCAATGGGTTATTAGAAGATTCAGTGACCCATGTCGCGTAAGTCGATGATGGCAAATATGAATTCCATTGAGGGGGCGCGATTTTTGTTTCCGGATATGACGTTACCTCTTGCGGCAATACAACGAGGGTACATTGGAGCTGGCAAAGATCCATGTGCCCTTATACTCTTCCATGACCAGACTGAGGGTTCGTCCGCTTTGGCGGTAAAAACCGGGTAAGGTATTGTTAATATCCGTTTCATCGGCGCTGTCTGCGAAGGTTTTGACCACCTGCATCGCCTGTAGCACCCGGGCTTCGTGCTGTCTGGTGTAGTTGAAATAAATGTTCCTGCTGATGTCTGAGGTATTACGTCCGTACAGTTTTCCGGTAATGGTGGCCAAACCTGCATTATCGTACATCCGAAACGCTAACGTACCGGCAAAGCGATTGCTGCCAATATTCCATTCCACGTTGCCGATGCAACTCAGCGGCTTTTCGGCAAAGCGTGAATACCATAGCCACCCGCCTGAACCGAGCAACGTCGCCAGACCGATTACCAGCAGAATAAGGTGATGTATTTTTTTCATTACCCGCGCATCCAGTAATAGTGGGTAGTACAAAACGCGTTAGCATCTATCCGCGCATCTTTATCACAGACAAACGCCACGATCCTCTCCGCTTTGCGGTAGCCGGAAAGGAAGACGTGCTTGTTGTTTTCGCAGAGATAGGGATGCAGTTGCATCAGATTGAAATAATTCTCCTGGTCGTGCTCATTTGGTGAGTAATAAATTTTACAGTTTTGCCGAGAGGGAACTTGCATAGAAACAGACACGAATTTACTAAACGGCATAACAGGACGCGTCTGATACCACACCAGCCAGATAATCAGGGTGGCAATAACGATGCCCGTGCTAAATATAATGTTCCACCAGGGTCCCCGCGTCGTTTGTTGAGGCGCGGGAGCAATTATCTTTGGGGGCGCGTAATCCTCTATAACCGGTGGCAGGTAAACTTCACTTTGAGGATGTGTTATCGCCTCAACCTGCGTATTTTCATTTAATGCAAGCCCGCGCCGGGAAATTGTTTTTACCGTATCTCTCGGCAGACCCACATCCGCCAGAGCATTACGTAGCGTCAGAATAGCCTGGTAAAATGTGTTGGTGGTGGTCACATTATTTCTCTCACCCCAGCCCACTTTAATCAACGTGTTCTGAGAAACAATGTCACTTGCGTGAGTAATTAAATAGAGAAAACAGAGCGAGGCTGGTATCTGTAGTTGAATTGCTCGCCCTGTCTGTCGATTGACCAGGCTTTTGTTATCAGGATTAAATTCGACCAACTGATTGATAAGGTACAATTGCCCAGCCCTCAGTAACCTAAACGTATCACCGCATGTGCCAACACTTACCTTAAATTTTACATCCAAATTGATAATATGCCTCACTCTTTGTACGTGATCGCAGATAAGAATTTCACTTAAGATTTAAATGTTCTTTACATACAACGTGTTAGCTGATCAAGTTCTTAGGTAAAATTAACTAATGTTAAATAATGAGAATTCATTACAGGTTTATCTGAATTATCATTATATTTATACACAGCACTTCAAGGGTGATTGAGTTATCAGTATTGTGTAATTAATGAGCATCGTTTACATCGGTTGTTTTTTAGCAAATAGTGCTTTTTTAAGATTTATCCTAGGATTTTAATTTATGCATAAAATTCCTAATGCCCAGACTGTTATTCTGAGATAAGGCACAAAAAAGCTTAGCGCAATCGTATTAATCACAGTCCATACTTATTAGCACATCAGGAGTTTATTACATTTTATTAGCGCCACTGTTATTAGCTGACAAGGAATGTTGTACGTGTCGGATTGACACATTTATTTACCAATGAAATATTTATGGAAAAATAACAGGAGTCATTTTTGATGAAGAGATCACCATCACAGAGTGTTCGTTGCATAAGCTGTGAATTATCCTGTCAATTATTTCCGGATGCTGCGGTTCGCGCCAGTTACTGTCACCGTGCCGCTTTTGCTATCTGGCCTGAGGGAAATGGCTTTCTGCAAAAAGGAATTATTGAAAAACTTCTGCTTAATAATCAAAACCATTTGTCGCGCGGGTTTATTTTTGTGGACTTCTCTTTCCCGAACCTGCGCCTGTTTGCCGACCCGCAATGGGTTGATCGTCTGGCTTATAGCGGTATGCATATTGTTTTGATAGCGGACCGGAACCTGGCGCCGTTAGCCAACTACTGGCTGTCGAAAAGCAATAAAATACAAGGGATTATATATTCTGATGATGATGATGACGTACAGCATCAGAAAATGAGACGATTATTTACCGGTCATCTCGCTAACAGTAAACGTGGGCGCACACTCAACTATACAGAAATGATATTACTGAAGCGATTTGTCTCAGGAAAAAGTATTCAGCAAATTACCCAAATAGATAATATTGATATTAAGAAAATATATGTCTATAAGCTCCGGCTTGAAGATAAGTTGGGCCATAGTATTCATAAAATACTATCGAATATTTTATAACGCATTTCTGATTTTTATTATTTCACATCCTTGCGATGTGGTGGACGCTCTACGCCTAATAGCAGGAGGCTAATATGCCAAATCCCAAATCTTACTCTCGTATTGCCATCGCGGTTTCAGCCGCATTAACTTCTATGGTATTTTCGGCCCATGCAGCCTGGATTGATGTTGATAGTCTTCCTTCCAGCGGTCTGGTTAGTAGTCTGCCCCCGGAGTTGCAGGCTTTATTTCCTGCACAGGCGAATGCCAGTTTCGCTAAAACCAGCGCTACGCCGAATTATGTTTATCAATGGAGTGCTGGCACCATTCCGGTTTTTGGCAATGGGTTAACGCTCAATGGGCCAGGAGCAGAAGCCTTCGAGCACTCCATTACCGTTATTCAGAATAGCGCGACGGGTAGCCCAGGCGTTATTTTCGGTGACGACCTGACGATTCGCACACAGTCGAAGAATGCCGCTAATAATGGTAAAGATGTTGACGGTATTCGTACGCACGGGGCCAATACGCCGGATAACCCGGTTTTTATCATCACCGGAGATCGCACCAGCATTTATGTGGACGGTCAGGATGGTGACGGTATTAACGCCGGTTACAACTCCTATAGCCAGGGTTGGAAAGGCTCAGCCAGCATTTACGTCGGCGACGATCTGTATATTCAAACCACCGGTTATCAGGGGCGTGGTATCACTGCAAACGCAATGAAAGACGCCACGCAGGCTAAAAATACGATTGTCGTCGGCGATCGGGCACACATTGTGACGATCGGTGACAGTTCAGAAGGTCTTCGCACCGGGCAGAGTGGTTCCTCGATCCGCCTTGGTGATGACGCCACTATCGAGACGTCGGGTGCTTCCTCGACAGGGATCTATGCCGCCTCATCTTCCAAAACGGAACTGGGCAATAACGCCACCATTTCGGTGAGCGGTGCAAGCGCCCATGCGGTTTATTCCACCAATGCAACCGTGAATCTCGGCGAAAACGCGACGATCAACGTAAACAATTCGGCGAAAGCGGCGTCTTACAGCAAAGCGCCACGCGGTCTGTATGCGACTTCACGCGGGGCAATAAACCTGGCTGGCGGCGCCGCCATTACTATGGCGGGCAATCACAGCAATGAAAGTTATGCCATCAGCACCGAAACGGGCGGCTCCGTAGACGGCTCCGCTGGCGGGCGCTTCCTTATCGACGGCGATCTTCACGCCGCTGGCGCGACTGCCGCGACCAGCAGCCTGCCGCAGCAAAACAGTACCATTACGCTCAACATGACCGACAACTCGTTGTGGAGTGGGGCGTCATACATCACCAGCGTCACGGCCGGAACGGGTGTTATCTCGCTGCAAATGAGCGATGCGACCTGGAACATGACCAAAAGCTCAACGCTCACCGACCTGACGCTGAACGGCGGGTCAGTGGTGAACTTTGGGCATACTGATGGCGAACCGTGGCAGACGCTTACCATTAATGAAGATTTCACCGGCAACGGCGGCAAACTGGTTTTCAATACCGTCCTGAATGACGACACCTCCGAAACCGACAAGCTGAAAGTGCTCGGCAACACCGCGGGTAATGCGTTTGTGGCGGTGAACAACATTGGCGGAACCGGGGCGCAGACCGTTGAAGGTATTGAGATCATCGAAGTAGCCGGTAATTCTGACGGTACTTTTGAGAAAGCAGGCCGTATTGTTGCCGGTGCGTACGACTATAACGTGGTGCAAAAGGGCAGCAACTGGTATCTGACCAGCTTTATTCCTGCTCCGCCGGATCCGGAAGAACCGGACCCGGTCGATCCGGACCCGGTAGATCCCATCGACCCAGACCCCGTTGACCCGGATCCGGTTGACCCTATTGACCCAGGTCCTGTCGATCCAGACCCGGTCGATCCGATAATCCCTGAGCCGGAAATACCTGTCGCACCTCCGGTCACCGAGCAGCAATACCGCCCGGAAGCAGGCAGTTATCTGGCGAACAACTACGCCGCTAACACGCTGTTTATGACCCGACTGCACGATCGTCTGGGAGAGACGCAGTACATCGACATGCTGACGGGTGAG
Organism: Citrobacter sp. LUTT5; assembly: GCF_009905315.1. Taxonomy (NCBI): domain Bacteria; kingdom Pseudomonadati; phylum Pseudomonadota; class Gammaproteobacteria; order Enterobacterales; family Enterobacteriaceae; genus Citrobacter; species Citrobacter sp. LUTT5. The sequence goes on from NZ_CP047606.1 coordinate 65,490, forward strand.
AAAAAAGTCACCAGTATGTGGATGCGTAACGTCGGGGCGCATACCCGCTTTAAAGACGGTAGCGGGCAGTTGAAAACCCAAAGCAACAGCTATGTGTTGCAGCTAGGCGGCGATCTGGCGCAGTGGAGTAGCGACGGTCTCGACCGTTGGCACATCGGCGCAATGGCAGGTTACGCCAACAGCCAGAACCGCACGCAGTCCAGCCTGACCGGCTACCATTCACGTGGTCAGGTTACCGGTTACAGCGTAGGGCTGTACGGCACATGGTATGCCAATGACGCAGACAAAACAGGCACTTACGTAGACACCTGGATGCTGTACAACTGGTTTGATAACAAAGTGATGGGCCAGGAGCAGGCGACAGAGAAATACAAATCCAGCGGGATCACTGCTTCGGTAGAAGCCGGTTACAGCTTCAAACTGGGTGAAAACGAGCGCAACAGCTACTGGCTGCAACCGAAAGCGCAGGTGGTATGGATGGACGTGCAGGCCGACAGCCACCGCGAAGCGAACGGTACCCGCGTGAAGGATGACACCGATGGCAACCTGATGACTCGTCTGGGCGTGAAAGCCTTTATCAACGGCCATAACGCCATCGATGACGGTAAATCTCGCGAGTTCCAGCCGTTTGTCGAAGTCAACTGGATCCACAACACGCAGACGACCAGCGTGAAGATGGATGATGTGAGCAACGATATGCGCGGTACGAAGAATATCGGCGAGCTGAAAGTGGGCGTTGAAGGTCAAATTACTCCGCGCCTCAACGTGTGGAGCAACGTGGCCCAACAGGTCGGCGACAAAGGCTACAGCGATACCCGCGGTATGCTCGGCGTGAAATATAACTTCTGATGTAGTTGCTGGTAATGGAAAAGCCGCTGATTAATGGGTCAGCGGCTTTATTTTTTGGGGAGGCGGTAGGTCGGATAAGCGTTAGCGCCATCCGGTAAATAAGCTGCGTACAGCGCTAGCTATTACTATTTTTGTTACAAGCAAGTTCTTTGCCCAAAGCAATCATGGCCAATTCAGAAGGACTGTATTTTGTTCGTTCTTTAGGATGGGTCTGGAGGTAATTACCAACAATATCAGCTTCCTGTCCAATGGTTATGCTTTCATTACAGATGATATTTTCTTTTGATAGTGTCCCCGCTACACCGGCAACAAAAGACATATACATCACTGCTGTCTGTTCATCCCGAACATTCAAATAATCAAAACCTTTCTCATACAACTGATAGCCGTGATAAAGCGAGTTGCCGTCGATATTCAATGTCGATTTTGCCAGTACAGGCGTTGAAAAAAGAGCAATAACAAGACAGGAATGGCAATTTTACTGATCATACGAGCACCAGCCGCCCTTATGGTGTGAGCCAGTACCGCCGTGCGGGTGTTCTCCTTTCGGGCATGCGAAAACAGTAGATGATGCGGTGATAGTGACGAGAGCGATAACCATTGCCATGAATACGTTTTTCATATGTAACCCAATAATCTAATTTATTAGAAACGAGGCTGTCCCTTCCTGATTAAAGAAAAAGGATGCCTGTGTATTTTTAGCGGGATTATAATATGGTGTTTATTGTGCTGTCATGTTTATCGTTTGGCATAGGCCATCAGGATAGTATTTTTATTATGATTTTTAGTGTAGTGGTTGAATGATTTCTAATGCGTTTCTGATTCATGGATAATGAGTTGCTGCTTCAAATATCATAATTATTGATTATTGCCCGTAAGTTTATAATGCTTTTTTCATTTATTAGGCTCCATTAATTCATCAAAGAAATTATCGCCGTTAACAATATTATCAGAATGAATATCACATTGTGCACATTGAATCTTAGCTTTCAGTAACTGAATTTTTATTTCTTCGACTTTTTCATCGTCGTCAATCGAAAAGATGGTGTCTGGTTTTTCGTGGTGATTCATTTGTTTGGGTTCCCGTTACACTTTGGCTTCATTTTCCAGGAGAGTAGGCCGGATAAGCGCAAGCGCCATCCGGCACCAAGTGAACCTGTAAGTAACGCTTACAGGTTCAGCCGTACTTCACTGGAGAGTCGCCAGCGTGCTCTCAATTCTGTTCAGCTTCTGATTTGCCTCTTTCAGTTCATCCTGCAACCGTTGCTCCTGCTCGCCATAGACCATCAGGACGATACAGCCGTTCATCACTTTTACGCTAATCTGTTGCCCGGTATCAAACCCTGCTGCGCGGAGCCATTTGCCGGAAAGAATAATTTTGGGTGTGGATTTGTCGAAAACATTCGGGCGATATCCCACAATTACCGAACGTTCGGTTCCGGATTGGTCGCTGTCTGGGGTAGAATGCGAATCAGCCATAATCAACTCCTTGATAGTTGGTGAGGTTAGACGCTCCGGCTGTGTTCCCGCACAACGGGGCGTTGCTAGTGTAGAAGGCTTTTAGGTGGCCTCCTATATGGTGAGAGTAATTGGATAGGTGGCTCCATGTCAATCATATCGCGCGAAAAAAAACCAAAAGGTGGTGGTCAATCGCCGCAGTTCAAAATGCGTATTGATCCGGCATTGAAAGAGCAGTTGGATGCTGTGGCGGCAGAAGAAGGGGTAAGTCTCGCCAGTTGGTTGAAGGAACTGGCGAGGGAGGCTTTAAGAAAAAAAGGCATACCTCCTCATGGATGAGTTTAACTGCTTTCTAATAAAATAACTCAATATATAATGAAAGATGTATATAAAATATTTAGTACTAATAAATTTAACGGTAGACTATTCACGAAGAATTGGTTTTTGTATTTTATTTTGGTGGTCACATATATCTCCGTAAATTTTAGTTCTTTTAAAATACTCCATGTTATATGTCATTCTAAGCATGTCTTCTACACAACCAGCATCACTAAGCAGTTTATTTTGTATTTTCAATCCTTTTTACATATAATATATAATACTTCTGAAAGATCATGACCATTCACAATGTCATACAAGGAATAATTTTCTGATATTATTTTATCTAGTGCCTTTAGTATATCTTCTCTTGGAGGTATGTTACCACCTCGGTTAGTGGAGTATTCTACTAAGGTGTTAATCATTTTCTCATGTCCTAAGTAAATAAATTCTTTCTCACATATGAATTTTTTAAACTTTACTTTATTTCCTTCTGGTTTTAATGGTTTAAATGCAAGGCCAAGATCATATTTTTTTGATGCTAATCTTAAGCAAGCTATTGGGTAACATAATCTATAGCAAAGGTCTCTTATTGAGCCGTATTGAGATGAAAATGTTTTAGTGTTACTTTCATGTGAGATGTGGTTAATAAAATCTGTTAAAGCATCGCTGGCTATGATCATGCTTTCTGAGTCATGTTCATCAGTTGCAAATATATTGCCACAGTAATTTTGATTAAATTTAGAATTGTTTTTTAATCTTAGGAAATCTGCATCACGAATTCCTAAATAGTTTTCGAATCCTCTTTTTTTCAGTAATTCATCAATTTCTTTCATTTTATGCTTTCCAAATGATACCTTAATTTGCACTCCTTCACTGATTAGTTTCTTATAAGTAGGCAAATCTTTTATTCCCTCAACTAAAAGGAAATAAAATGTGCTAGTATCCTGAAGCATTGCATTAGCTGTCCTGTGGGGAGTGATGTGGTCTTGGAACATTATTCCACTCCTTTCAATTCAACTCTTAAATTCCAGTTTTCGCCTATAATGTCTGGAGAGTGTGTAGCTATTACAACCGAAAGCCCGTTGATAGAAATTATATCTTTAATGTCTTCTATGAATTTGTTTTGCCACGATATATGTAATGATAATTCGGGTTCATCTATTAGAATAAGATCGTTTTTCTGAGAATTAAAAATTAACTTGTAAAATAATATTAACTCATTTTGCTCACCGGATGATAAACCTGATGATGGAATTGTCATTTCACTATCTTTTTTATCTTTAATTATTGTGGACTTAAATGAAATGCCCTCATTTTGAGTTATTTCTATTTTTTTGTGCTTAAATCTGGTATTTATAATCTCTTTGAATGTCTTTATTTTTCTTGAAATTTCTTCAAACGGAGCAAGCTTTTTATGACTGTCATCGATATATATTTTTAATACATTAATAAGATCTTCTTGTTCTTGGTCAATTTGAAGAAGATCGTTATCTTTTGAATCTGTTATTAATCCGACAGATGATAATAGTTTACGTCTATCATTAAGTTTTGAAAGTGCGGAATTTAATTCTTCAAAAGAATTTTCCGTTCCTCTCTTTAGCTCAACAATTAGCCTGTTAGGATATGTACTATCAAGTTCTGAAGCTACATCTGATGATTCCTTCACTGCCTTTGTGATCATATTCCTTAATTCTTTAGAACAGTAATCAACAGAGTTTAACATTATTTCACTATTGATATCTTTTCTGGCAGTTATTCTTTGTGTCTCAATTAATCGTACATTTATTTCATCTATTTTTTCCTCAAACCATGGTGGGTTTTTAGGATTATGGTTTTGAATTAACTCATAATAACTGTTAAATTGCTCATTAAATAAATCATTATCCAAATATAATTCATTGTTCTCAAATCCGTCAAGTAAATATTGATTTTCAATTAGGTCATGAATATTTTTACGACGCATTATCTCTCTTTTTAAATGCATTTTTCTGAGTATTTCTTTTTTGGGAGATATAACTGAAGAGTTGGTTTTTATTTCATGTTCGTGTTTCTCATTTTTTCCGTTTTCTCCTTTTAATAAATATAGATTTCCCTCATTGCTTTTGGATTTACCTTTCCTTAATGTCCAACTTTCATTATTATCAAAAACCACTATGAATTTTTCAAAGATCAGCTTTGTGAGAAAACTAAAATTCCTATTAAATAACGAGTTAATTGACTCAAGTATTACGGTTTTACCTAATCCATTCTCTCCAATGATTATTGTTATTCCCCCTTTTTGATTAAATTCAATAACGTGATCGAAAATTCCAAAGAGTTTGACAAATTCAACTCGTGATATCTTCATTTGGTCCTCTGGATGTTTATTTATTAATTTCCAAAAACAATAGTTAAAATATTGTATGCGAATAACATAGTGGAGTCATTGGAGGAAAGATAAATTTTGGCGGAAGATCACAGGAGTCGAACCTGCCCGGGAACGCTGGCGCCCCCAACTGGATTTGAAGTCCAGCCACCTCACCGGAGATGACGATCTTCCGCGCCTCGATTGCTACATGGAGGCGGGGCGCATTATAGCTACTTCCTAAGGTTTCCACACCCCCTCACTCACTTTTTTAACTTCCCTTTTGTCTTGCCATGATCGGTTTCATATAAATCCTCAATAAATCCGGTAGTTACATTTCATCACATTTTTCGACGCAACTCTGATCACAGAAAACAAGAATCGTAATTTGATAACGAGATATCGGAATACCCGCGCTCACAGGGATGGTTTACAAGAACTGTAACCGGTATCAGTGCGTGTGAAAGTGCTAACAAGGATGCGTAATGAAAAGTGAGATTTTGTCCGTTAAAGAGAAGATTGGCTACGGTATGGGCGATGCCGCCAGCCACATCATCTTTGATAACGTCATGTTATATATGATGTTCTTCTATACCGATATTTTTGGTATTCCGGCCGGTTTTGTCGGCACCATGTTCCTGCTGGCCCGCGCGCTGGATGCTATCTCAGACCCTTGCATGGGACTGCTCGCCGACCGCACCCGGTCGCGCTGGGGGAAATTTCGCCCGTGGGTACTGTTTGGCGCACTGCCGTTTGGTCTGGTCTGTGTGCTCGCCTACAGCACACCGGATCTCAGCCTGCATGGCAAAATGATTTATGCCGCAATCACCTACACGCTGCTGACCCTGCTTTATACCGTGGTGAATATTCCCTATTGCGCGCTGGGCGGCGTCATCACCAATGACCCCACGCAGCGTATCTCCCTGCAGTCCTGGCGCTTCGTGCTGGCGACGGCGGGCGGCATGCTCTCCACCGTGCTGATGATGCCGCTGGTAAATCTGATTGGCGGCGAGGATAAAGCGTTCGGCTTTCAGGGCGGGATTGCCGTGCTCTCGGTTGTGGCGTTCCTGATGCTGGCATTTTGCTTTTTCACCACCAAAGAACGCGTGGAAGCGCCGCCGAGCAGCAACTCAATGCGTGAAGACCTGCGCGACATCTGGCAGAACGATCAATGGCGCATCGTCGGCCTGCTGACCATCCTCAACATCCTTGCTGTCTGCGTACGCGGCGGGGCGATGATGTATTACGTCACCTGGATTCTGGGCACGCCAGAAGTGTTTGTCGCCTTCCTCACCACCTATTGCGTCGGCAATCTTATCGGCTCTGCGCTGGCTAAGCCGCTGACCGACTGGAAATGCAAAGTCAGCGTCTTCTGGTGGACCAACGCCGCGCTGGCGGCCGTCAGTCTGGCGATGTTCTTCGTACCGATGCACGCCAACATTACCATGTTCGTCTTCATCTTCGTGATTGGCGTACTGCATCAGCTCGTGACGCCAATTCAGTGGGTAATGATGTCCGACACCGTGGATTACGGCGAGTGGTGCAACGGAAAACGTCTGACGGGGATCAGCTTTGCGGGCACGCTGTTCGTGCTCAAGCTGGGTCTGGCGCTCGGCGGGGCGCTGATCGGCTGGATGCTGGCAGTTGGGGGCTACGACGCCGCAGCGAAAACCCAGAACAGCGCCACCATTAGCATCATCATCGCGCTGTTCACCATAGTCCCGGCTATTTGCTACCTGCTGAGTGCCGTGATCGCCAAACGCTTCTACACCCTGAAAACCCCGTATCTGACTGAAATCATGAGCCAACTGGCGCAGGGCGCGCGCCGCAATCAGCAAGATTTCACGACGAAAGAATTACAGAACTAAGGAACCGATGATGAAAATTAGCGATGGAAACTGGCTGATTCAGCCCGGTCTGAACGTGATTAACCCGATTCAGGTGTTCGAGGTTGAACAGCAGGGCAATGAGATGATTGTCTACGTTGCGCCGCGCGACGTGCGTGAACGTACCTGGCAACTGGATACCCCATTGTTTACCCTGCGCTTCTTCTCGCCGCAGGAAGGCGTGGTCGGTGTGCGTATGGAGCACTTCCAGGGGGCGCTGGATACCGGTCCGCATTACCCGCTCAATGTGCTGCAGGATGTGAAGGTCGAGATGCGCAACACCGCTGAGATTGCCGAACTGAAGAGCGGTAACCTGAGCGTGCGCGTAACCAAAGGGGAATTCTGGTCGCTGGATTTCCTGCGTAACGGCGAACGTATTACCGGCAGCCAGCTGAAAAACAACGGCTACGTGCAGGATACCAACAGCGGGAAAAACTATATGTTTGAGCGCCTGGATCTCGGCGTCGGGGAAACGGTATACGGCCTGGGCGAGCGCTTTACCGCGCTGGTGCGTAACGGGCAAACGGTAGAAACCTGGAACCGTGACGGCGGCACCAGCACCGAGCAATCTTACAAGAACATCCCGTTCTATATCACCAACCGCGGTTACGGTGTGCTGGTGAATCATCCGCAGTGCGTGTCGTTTGAAATCGGCTCTGAGAAAGTGTCGAAAGTGCAGTTCAGCGTGGAAAGTGAGTATCTGGAATATTTCGTCATCGACGGCCCAACGCCGAAGGACGTGTTGAACCGTTATACCCAGTTCACTGGCCGTCCCGCGCTGCCGCCCGCCTGGTCGTTCGGCCTGTGGCTGACCACGTCGTTCACCACCAATTATGACGAAGCGACGGTCAACAGCTTTATCGACGGCATGGCCGAGCGCAATCTGCCGCTACACGTTTTTCACTTTGACTGCTTCTGGATGAAAGCCTTCCAGTGGTGTGACTTTGAGTGGGATCCGCTGACCTTCCCGGACCCGGAAGGCATGATCCGCCGCCTGAAAGAAAAAGGGCTGAAGGTCTGCGTGTGGATTAACCCGTATATTGGCCAGAAATCGCCAATATTCAAAGAGCTGAAAGAGAAAGGGTATTTGCTCAAGCGGCCGGACGGTTCCCTGTGGCAATGGGATAAATGGCAGCCGGGCCTGGCGATTTATGACTTTACCAATCCTGAAGCCTGTGAGTGGTATGCCAACAAGCTGAAAGGTCTGATGGATATCGGCGTTGATTGCTTCAAAACCGACTTTGGCGAACGCATTCCTACTGACGTTCAGTGGTTTGACGGTTCTGATCCACAGAAAATGCATAACCATTATGCGTACATCTACAACGAAATGGTGTGGAACGTGCTGAAAGAGACTGTCGGTGAAGAAGAGGCGGTGCTGTTTGCCCGTTCAGCTTCGGTCGGCGCGCAGCAGTTTCCGGTGCATTGGGGCGGCGATTGCTATGCCAACTATGAATCGATGGCCGAAAGCCTGCGCGGCGGGTTGTCCATTGGTCTGTCCGGCTTTGGCTTCTGGAGTCACGATATTGGCGGCTTTGAGAATACCGCCCCGGCGCACGTCTACAAGCGCTGGTGTGCGTTCGGGCTGCTCTCCAGCCATAGTCGTCTGCACGGTAGCAAATCCTACCGTGTACCGTGGGCGTACGATGACGAATCCTGTGATGTGGTGCGCTACTTCACAGAGCAGAAATGCCGCATGATGCCGTATCTATATCGCGAAGCGGCGCGCGCCAATGAGCTAGGAACGCCGATGATGCGCGCAATGATGCTGGAGTTCCCGGACGATCCGGCATGTGATTATCTCGACCGCCAGTACATGCTGGGCGATAGCGTGATGGTGGCGCCGGTGTTCAGTGAGGCGGGTGATGTGCAGTTTTACCTGCCGGAAGGACGCTGGACGCATCTGTGGCGTAACGACGAGGTGTCTGGCAGCCGCTGGCATAAACAGCAGCACGACTTCCTGAGTCTGCCAGTCTACGTGCGCGAGAACACTCTGCTGGCGCTGGGCAGCAATAACCAGAAGCCGGACTACGCCTGGCATGAAGGAACCGCGTTCCAGCTGTTCCATCTGCAGGAGGGCCGGGAAGCGGTGTGTGAAGTGCCTGCGATGGACGGCTCGGTTATCTTCACGCTGAAGGCGACGCGTGTAGGTAATACCATCACTGTGAAAGGGAACGGTGAGGCACGTAACTGGACGCTGTGCCTGCGAAATATTCAGGAAATTGGCGGCATTAAATGCGGGTCGCATATGGGCAGCGAGCTGGGTGTAGTTATTACTCCACAGGGCAGTGAGCTGACGATTACCTTGTAAGTATGTGTCGACGTGGTGCCGGATGCGTTTTATCCGGCCCACGCTGCGAGCAGCATTCCAGATCTGAAAATCCAAAACATCCTGAATTAAATTTTTATCTCTGCATATTTGCGAGCGGTATCACTCTGATTCCCGCGAAAAATGTGATCTGCGCCGTAAATATCTCACTATTTCCTCTTTTTGTCTTATTTCTGTCCGGATTACTGGACACGATTTAGTATTGTTGGCGCATCGTAGTCCTCTTATATTTATCATCACGGATTACACGTGGAGCATAAATGCTTCTTTAGCTATTTAATCTGGTGTGTGATAAGGGTAAATAATGCAAATGATTACCTCGCGACAAAACAGATTATTAAAGTTTCTTCTGTCTAAGAAGGAATATGTCACGTTGCTGAAAATTGCCGAGTATTTATCTGTTTCAGAGAAAACTGTGCAGCGCGATCTGCGCTTACTGGAACCCTGGTTATCAGAATGGAAAATAACCATCGATAAACGTGCTGGTGCTGGGGTGATATTAAGTTCCGATAATATTACCGACCTTTTATATATGGATCAGTTATTAGGATCGGAAGGTGATGATACTGACGGCATGATGAATAATTCACGGCGAGTCAAGATAGCCTCACAGTTATTAAGCGAAACGCCGCATGAAACGTCGATCAGTAAATTATCCGAACGTTATTTCATTAGTAGCGCATCGATTGTTAACGATCTGAAAGTAATTGAATCCTGGATTACCCCACTGGGCCTGTCGTTGATTCGCAGTCAGAGCGGCACGCATATCGAAGGCAGCGAGAGCGGTGTACGCCAGGCGATGGCGTCACTGATTAACGGCGTGATTAACCATAATGAACCTGGTAACGTGGTTTATTCACGCCTTGACCCGGGCAGTTATAAAGCCTTAGTGCATTACTTTGGTGAAGAAGATGTTTTATTTGTCCAGACGTTATTGCAGGAAATGGAGAACGACCTGTGCTGGTCTCTGGGCGAGCCTTATTACGTCAATATCTTTACCCATATTTTGATCATGATGTACCGCATCACGCGGGGCAATGCGCTGCCGAGAAAAGATGAAAATATCACCTCATGTGACGAGAATATTTTTTCCATTGCCAGCCGGATGATTCAGCATATTGAAAAACGCATTGCCCACCCGCTGCCGGAAGACGAAGTATGGTTTATTTATCAATACATTATCTCTTCCGGCGTGGTAATTGAAGAGCATAACGACGTGAGCGTGATTGGCCATATGCACTCCAGCGACGAAGCGCGTTTGATTACCCATCGGTTGATTGCCTCCTTTGCCGAGATGGTCGACAGCGATCTTAGCCAGGACACGGCGCTTTATGACGGATTGCTGATCCACATTAAGCCGCTGATTAACCGCCTGAACTACCAGATCCGCATTCGCAATCCATTGCTGGAGGATATTAAAGGCGAGTTGCAGGACGTGTGGCGTCTGACCCAGTGCGCGGTGAATCGGGTGTTTAGCAGCTGGGGCGAGCGGGCCGTGTCGGAAGATGAGGTGGGATATTTAACCGTGCATTTTCAAGCCGCAATGGAGCGGCAGATAGCGCGTAAGCGTGTGCTGCTGGTCTGCTCAACCGGTATTGGCACCTCTCACTTACTCAAAAGCCGTATTCTGCGCGCCTTTCCGGACTGGACTATCGTCGGCGTGGTATCGGCAGGCAGCCTGCCCTCCGTACTGACTGACGATATTGAACTGGTGGTATCGACGATAAATTTACCTGCCGTTGCTATGCCGGTCGTGTATGTCACCGCCTTTTTCAATGATGCAGATATTAAGCGGGTAACAGAAACGGTTATTACGGAAAAATTACATCGGGCGACGTCGCTGGTCGTCGAAAATTAATGTCTGAACTCCATGAGGTATGATTGATGGACATCACGAAAATACTCAATACAAATCGCGTTATTTTGGACATGAAGGCCACAAACAAAACGGAGGCTATTGAGGAACTGACGGATATTCTGCAAAAAGATGGGGCAATTAGCTGTCGGGAAACGTTTATTCAGGATGTCTGGCAGCGTGAATCAGAAGGCTCGACCGGCTTCGAAAATCATATTGCGATCCCGCACGGGAAATCCTCGGCGGTGGTCAATACCACGCTGGCAATTGGGCGTACCCGCCAGGATATTCCCTGGGAAACCCTGGATGGCAGCAACGTGCGCTGCATCATTCTGTTTGCCGTACGTCTTGAAGATCAAAACACTACACATATTCGTCTGCTTTCGCAGGTTGCCGGCGCGTTGGCGGATGACGACATTATTGAACAACTGTTAGTCGAAAGCAGTCCACAGAAAATTATTGAGCTTTTTAGCCAATATGCTGAATCCAATGTCTGCTAAATAAAAAGTGGAGCATGTTATGAATATTGTTTGTGTTGCCGCCTGTACGGCGGGTATTGCGCACACCTATATTGCCCGTGAGAAGCTAATTAAAGGTGCTAAAGCGCTTGGTCATAATATAAGAGTTGAAACCCAGGGAACTATCGGCACGGAGAACGAACTGCTGACAGAGGATATTTCTGCAGCTGATGTCGTAATTCTTGCTGTCGATGTCAAAATAAAAGGGGAGGAACGATTTTCAAATAAACGCATTGTGCGAGTGAAAACCGAAATCGTCATAAAATCGCCCATTCAGTTTCTTGAAAAGGTCGAAAAATCATTAGTTAATAATAACCAGTAGCGATCCTCATTCTGGAGGGATTTCACATGAGTGAAAATAAAATTCCGCTATCTCAGGAAATAAAAAGACATTTATTAACGGGGATTTCGTGGATGATCCCGTTAATTGTCGCCGCCGGGATCTGTATTGCTCTCGGGCAAATACTTGGCGGCACTAACGTGGGTGAAAAAACAGGAACCATACCCTGGATGCTCAACCAGATTGGCGGCTGGGGGATGGGGTTAATCGTACCGCTGATTAGTGCGGCGATTGCGTACTCCATTGCCGATCGTCCCGGATTTGCGCCGGGCCTGATTGTCGGCTTTGTTTGCGGCGAAATTCATACCGGTTTTATCGGCGGGATGCTGGGCGGGTTCCTGGTCGGTTATACCGTACTGCTACTTAAGCGCTATATCCGTTTGCCACAGTCGATGCAGGGGCTGATGCCCATCATGGTGTTGCCGGTACTGAGTACCGTCATTGGCGGCCTGTTGATGATGACGCTGATTGGCAAGCCGATAGCCTGGCTGCAGGACGCGTTGATTCATCTGCTGGAGTCCATGCAGGGCGGATCCCGCTTTCTGATGGGCGCTATCCTCGGTGCGATGGCGACATTCGACTTCGGCGGACCGGTGAATAAAACCATGTCGCTGTTTGCTGACGGCATGCTGGTCAGCGGTGTGTACGGTCCGGAAGCGGTGAAGTTTGTTGGTTCGATGATCCCTCCGTTCGGCATTACGCTCTCTTTCCTGCTGACGCGTCACAAGTACACCCGTGCGGAACGTGAGGCGCTGAAGGCGGCATTCCCGATGGGGATCTGCATGATTACCGAAGGGGTCATTCCGATCGCAGCGCGCGACCTGTTGCGCGTGGTGGGCTCTTGCGTGGTGGCCTCGGCGATTGCGGGCGGCCTGATTATGGTGTGGGGTGTCGAAAGCCCGGTACCGCACGGCGGCATGTTTGTGGTTCCGCTCTTTACGCATCCACTGCTGTTTTGCCTGGCGCTGGGGATCGGCACGGTGATTTGCGGTGTCATGTTGTCGCTGTGGAAGAAACCGGTGACCGAGCGTGACGAAGAGTTTGATGAACTCAGCGATCAAAAACTGAAAGACGAAGAGATCACCTTCACCCTGGAATAACCGGAGGCCGTATGTTTGCCGATATGAAAAGCATGGTGGCGAAAGCCTGGCGCGAGCAGTACGCGCTGCTGGCCATCAACTGCATGAACCTGGAAAGCGCCCGCGCGGCGGTTCGGGTGGCAGAGAAACACCGTGCGCCCATCATTCTGAATCTGTATCAGGGGCATCTGGAGCATTTTCCGGCCCCGATAGCCGCTGCGGTCGTCAAAACGCTGGCAGAGGAAGCCTCGGTACCGGTCGCGCTGGCGCTGGATCATGGAAAGGATCCTGTACGCATTCGTCAGGCTTTTCGCGCCGGATTCAGCGGGTTAATGATCGATGCCTCCGCCTTTGCGCTGGAGGAGAACATTCGCCAGACCCGGGCAGTGGTCGAGCTCGCAGCCAGCGTTTCCCTGTGCGTGGAAGGCGAGCTGGGCCATCTGGCCGATGCTCCGCGCTATGACCATGCCGCTAACGCTGATTTGATGACTCAGGCCGCCGACGTGGAACCCTTTATCCAACAGACCGGGATCGATTTGCTGGCGGTGTCGGTGGGTACGGCACACGGCATGTACGCGCCGGGTATCACACCTGCTATTGATTTCCTGCGGCTGGAGGAAATAGCCCGGTTATCAACTGTACCTCTGGCGCTGCATGGCGGCAGCGGGACGCCGTTTGATCAGCTACAGCGTTGCCCGACGTTTGGCGTCGCCAAGATAAACGTTGGTGCGGCGGTTTTCGAAGCCGGAAAGGCTGCGCTACTGCATACCCTGTGTCGTGACACATCCGGTGAGCTCGTTGATGCCCTGGCCCTGATGGAGCAGGCCTGCGAGGAAGCCATTATTCCGTACCTGCAGGCCAGCGGCGCTATCGGCAAAGCCTGATTCATTTTCTGTAACGCCTTCTATGCCTCTGCGATGACGCACTGGCAGGGCTTTCTACACCCTGAAACTGGAGAATTAACATGTTAGTTTCGATGAAAGAATTACTGCAACCTACTCGTCAGCACGGTTTTGCTATCGGCGCATTCAACGTGGCGGACAGCTGCTTTGTACGTGCAGTAGTGGAGGAAGCGGAAGCGACCAATACCCCGGCGATTATCTCTATTCACCCCAGTGAACATGATTTTGTCGGCGATGCGTTTTTTAGCTATGTCCGCGATATCACTCTGCGCAGCCCGGTTCCCTTTACTCTGCATCTGGACCATGGCGCTTCAGTTGAGCATGTGCTGCGGGCGATTCAGTGTGGGTTTACCTCGGTGATGATTGATGGCTCGCTGCTGCCGTATGAAGAGAACGTGGCGCTGACCCGCGAAGTGGTCAAGCTGGCGCATGCGGTAGGTGTTTCTGTTGAAGGGGAGTTGGGTACGATTGGTCAGACCGGGACGTCAGTGGAAGGTGGAGTGTCGAAGGTTACTTATACCGATCCTGCTCAGGCAGAGGATTTTATCGCCCGAACCGGTGCAGACACGCTGGCGGTGGCGATTGGAACCGCGCACGGGATCTACCCGAAAGGGATGCAGCCAGAGCTGCAAATGAACATCCTGCGCGACATCGCCGGGCGTGTGGATATTCCGCTGGTGCTGCACGGTGGTTCCGCGAACCCGGATGCGGAAATTGCCGAATCCGTCACGCTGGGTGTTGGCAAAATCAACATTTCCAGCGATATGAAATATGCCTATTTCCAGAAAGTCCGCGAAATCCTGGCGAAAGAAACCTGGTGGGACCCGAACGTAATCTACCCAGAAGCCATTAGCGCCGCGCGGGACGTGATCCGCCACAAAATGAAATTGTTCGGTTCAACCGGCAAAGCATCACTTTACTAACGGCATGCAGGCGGGGCGACCCGCCTCTTTCGCAACAAGGAAAAGTGGAATGAAGCGTTCACATATTAATTATGCCGTCGATAAAGCGCATGCCATCGCCGAGACTTTTCGGGTCTGTCTGCCTGATTTTGCGTATTTTACGATCGATGCCTGGCGGCAACAGGATCAATCTCTGTGGCGTGAAGTGCGCGATCTCCAGCTGGGCTGGGATATTACCGACTTTGGGCGTGGAGATTTTGCGCAAACGGGACTGACGTTACTGACGTTGCGCAATGGTCAGCCAGGGTCAGCTAATTACCCCAAACCGTATGCTGAAAAGATGCTGCAAATTCAGCAGGATCAGCAAACGCCATGGCATTTTCATCGCCATAAAATGGAAGATATCGTGAATCGCGGCGGCGGTGACTTATGTATGCAGCTGGCATGGGCCACGCCTGATGATGGGTATGACGCACGGCGTATTGTTGAAGTTAGCGTCGATGGTCAGCGGCGTACCGTTGACGCTGGCGAGACGCTGGTATTGAAACCGGGACAGGGGGTGTGCCTGCCGCCGCGCTTGTATCATCGCTTTTGGGCGGAGAAGGCGTTCGTGCTGGGCTGGGAAATCTCGATGGTCAATGACGACCAGCATGACAACCACTTTCTGGAACCTGGCGGTCGCTTCCCGGCGATTGAAGAGGATGAGCCGGTGAAGTGGCTGTTGTGCAGTGAATATATTCGTTTATGAGCGTGAGTAGGCCCGGTAAGCGAAGCGCCACCGGGCAATAAATTATTGCGCAGGTGGTGGTGGTGCTGTGACTTCACTCCCTGAAACCACTCCCGCCTGC
Source organism: Citrobacter sp. LUTT5 (assembly GCF_009905315.1). Classification (NCBI taxonomy): domain Bacteria; kingdom Pseudomonadati; phylum Pseudomonadota; class Gammaproteobacteria; order Enterobacterales; family Enterobacteriaceae; genus Citrobacter; species Citrobacter sp. LUTT5. The sequence goes on from NZ_CP047606.1 coordinate 81,121, forward strand.
ATAGTCTGCGTGACCTGCTGTTTCTCCACGTTCACCGCATGCAGTTGGCCGCTGACCGTTGGCTTGAGCGGCGCATCGGCCTGAATATTGCCGCTGGCGGTAAGCTGAATATTACCATCGCCGGAAAGCGGCAGTGCGGGCCAGCCCCACTGCTGCAGGATCGTCATTGGCACGCCGCGTCCGTTCAGGCTGATCTGAGCCTGGCGCTGAGGCAACTGAGAAATGCTGGCGGTGGCCTCCAGCAGCCCTTTTTCCGTATAGGCGCTCAGTTCGCTGATATTGATGGTGCTGCTGTTTGCCGTCAGCGCCAGCGAAGGGCGACGCACGTCGGTGCGGTTAAAGGTAGCGGCAGCGGCGTTGAGGGTGGCGCTCCCGCTCCAGATCCCCCACTGATTGTTCTGTACCAGCCCGAGGTTAGCGCCGTAACCGTCAAGCGCGGTGAGCTGCCACGGGAAACTCGGGTCGATATCAATTACCAGATTGCGGCTGGCGCTGAATTTCTTCAGCGTCAGGCTGTTTAGCCATGTTGGCAGAGGTTTCATCCACTGCTGCTTCCAGTTTTCCGGCAGCGTGTATTCCAGACCGGCAATAGCGGCATCATCGAGGACCAGCGCTTTGTTGCTGCGTAGCCAGTTTCCGGATGTTCTGACCATACCGCCTTCCCAGCGGGTGGTGAACTGGCGCAGCGCAATGCCCTGTGGTGAGAACTCGGCGTTCAGAATCGGATCGAAGAAGTGCAGAGAGCCGTAGATAAACTCGCTGGCGTTCATCGACAATTTTCCTTCCTGAGTTTGCCAGTCGTCCTTGCTGAAGGTCATGTTGCGCAAGCTCAGATCGAGATCCGTCACCGCCCAGTCAGGGCCTTGCAGACGGGCATCCGTTACCTCCAGACGACCAATTTGCAGGGAAGGAATGGTGCTTAACGGGGCAAAAAAGTCGGCCAGCGATTTGTCGCTTTGCAGCCGGATATCATTCAGGCGCAGATTCTCCACTACCCAGCTCCCGTCGGCATTGCGTTGCGCTACGCCGGTTAATGCTCCACGCGCCACGTCTGCGCCAATATTGCTAAGCGTCACCCGGTCATGGTCAATGCTGCCTTCAATCAAGACGTTGGTGGTCGGGACATCGTTGAGCGTCAACGAACTGGCGCTGAGCTGAATTTGTGCTTTGCTGCCGAGAATTTTACCTGCCTCAGGGCTCCAGGGAATGACGCCGCCGTTAACGCGCTGGGCGCTGAGGTTCCACTCGCTACCGGGGCTGTTAAGCGCCATATCCTGCAATTGCAGACGATCGGCCTGAAACGGTAACGGCGCGGTTTGCAGGGAAAGATTCAACGTGCCGTTTTGCAACAAAATGGTGTCTACATGCAGCGGGTCGGTGATTTGGCGGCTACTGAGTCCAATATCGACCGTTTTGGCGACCAGCGTGGCGGGCTGACCATCCCGGCCAAAGGTGACGTTTTCCAGCAGAATATGGGAAGGGGAAGAAAACCGGTGATCGATGGCATCAAAGGACAGATGGTAGCTGCTGTTCTGTGAAACCCAGGCACTGACGTGCTCTGCGCCCCAGCGGGTTTGCAGTAGAAAATAAAGGCCGAGGATCGCCACTGCAAGGGCGATCAGCACGTAAAGAAGCAGCTTTCCAATAAATTTCATGGTCTTCCATCCCGCGAAGTGCACATAGTCAAGTTATGCACGATTTAGACGCAATGCTCAAGGCGGGAATGGTGAAAGAGCGTTACAGCGGCGTTGATTCAGAATCAACGCCGTAGTTTGCTTATTGCTTTTCTGGTGGGAACACCAGGTTCAGAACGATAGCGGTAATACCGCCTGCGGCAATGCCGGAAGAGAGCAGGTTTTTCACCCAGTCCGGGGCGAACTGCAGGATCAACGGCTGCTGGGAGACGCCCAGGCCGACGGCCAGCGACAGCGCGATAATCAGAATCGCGCGGCGGTTCAGTGGCTCGCGGGACACAATACGCACGCCGGATGCGGCGATAGTACCGAACATTACCAGCGTTGCCCCGCCCAGTACTGGCTCAGGAATATGCTGTACAAAACCGCTAACCGCCGGGAACAGGCCCAGCGCGATCAACATCAACGCCACCACAAAACCGACGTAGCGGCTGGCAACGCCCGTTAACTGAATAACCCCGTTGTTCTGTCCAAAACAGGAGTTCGGGAAGGTGTTGAACACAGCGGAAACAAACGAGTTCAGACCGTTCGCCAGCACGCCGCCTTTCAGGCGTTTCATATACAGCGGACCAGAAACCGGCTGCTCGGAGACATCAGAGGTGGCCGTAATATCGCCGATGGTTTCCAGCGAGGTGATCATAAAGACCAGCATCAGCGGCAGCAGTAAACTCCAGTCGATACCCAGGCCATAATACAGCGGCGTTGGCACCATTAGCAGGTCCTGACTTACCGGTGCGGTATTTTGCGGCAGCATGTCCATAAACCAGGCCAGCAGATAGCCTGCCGCCATCGCAATCACCAATGACGCAACACGCAGGTAAGGGTTGCGTTGACGGTTAAGCAGGATGATTAGCGCCAGTACCACGCCTGCCAACAGTAAATTCTTCGGTGCACCAAAGGTGTTGTCGCTCATTGCGGCATAGCCACCACCAATCGATGTCAGACCCACCTGAATCAGCGACAGGCCGATAATCATCACCACCACGCCTGAGACCAATGGGGTAATGATCCGCCGCGCCAAATGCAGTACGCGTGAGATAACCATCTCGGTGCAGCTTGCCAGCATCAACGTACCGAACAGCGCCGCCATCATGGTTGGGACATCTGCGCCACCGGTTTTTAGCGCCGTACCGCCCATAATCAGTGGCGCAACAAAGTTAAAGCTGGTGCCCTGAATGGATAGCAGCCCTGAGCCTACCGGCCCCCAGGCTTTGATCTGAATGATAGAAGCTACGCCGGAGGCGAACAGCGACATACTGATAATGTGTTGAGTATCCTGAGCCGGTAAACCAAGCGCCTGGCAAATTAACAGAGCGGGAGTAATTACCGCGACGAACATGGCCAGCAGATGCTGACAGGCGGCAAACAAGGTCTGGGCTAACGGGGGGCGATCTTCAAGACGGTAAATCAGTTCACTGTTGTGAGTCTGCACAACCGGTTGCGCATTTGTTGACTCTACGGCGTTAACGGACATCAGAGGCAATCCCATGGTGGAAAAGCGGTGATTTTATCTGACCAGGGCAGAAAAGCAAACGTTTGCTAGCAGGTGTTCTTAATATTTAAAACGGATAAACAAACATTTTTATATAACTTTTCATCATTTTCTGCTTAAAATCCACCCCGAAAACTCAATAAGAGCTAAAAATCGGTCTGGAATGCATCGTGCGTGATTGTGCTAAACGCACTAATGGAGCTGTAAATGTTTTATCTCGATACGTTATCAACGCTGGTTGCGGCAACCCTTGTGTTGCTGCTGGGACGTAAGCTCGTCCAGTCTGTTTCCTTCCTGAAAAAATACACCATTCCCGAACCCGTAGCGGGCGGCCTGCTGGTGGCGATTGCGCTGCTGGTGCTGAAAAAAAGCATGGGTTGGGAAGTTAACTTCGATATGACCCTGCGCGATCCGTTGATGCTGGCCTTCTTCGCCACTATCGGTCTGAACGCCAATATCGCAAGTTTGCGTGCTGGCGGCCGCGTGGTGGGTATTTTTCTGATTGTGGTTGTTGGCCTGTTGCTGATGCAAAACGCCATCGGTATTGGTATGGCGACCCTGCTGGGTCTGGACCCGCTGATGGGCCTGATTGCTGGCTCGATCACCCTCTCTGGTGGACACGGAACCGGGGCCGCATGGAGCAAGCTGTTTATTGAACGTTACGGCTTCACCAATGCGACTGAAGTGGCGATGGCTTGCGCAACGTTTGGTCTGGTATTGGGTGGGCTGATTGGCGGCCCGGTGGCACGCTATCTGGTCAAACACTCCACCACGCCAGACGGTATGCCGGACGATCAGGCTGTGCCGACCGCATTTGAAAAGCCGGACGTCGGACGCATGATCACCTCACTGGTGCTGATTGAAACCATCGCGCTGATCGCTATCTGTCTGACGGTGGGGAAAATCGTTGCGCAAATGCTGGTTGGAACGGTACTGGAACTGCCGACCTTCGTTTGCGTGCTGTTTGTTGGGGTGATCCTCAGCAATGGTCTGGCGCTACTGGGCTTCTACCGGGTGTTCGAACGTGCGGTTTCTGTGCTGGGTAACGTTAGCCTGTCGCTGTTCCTGGCGATGGCGCTGATGAGCCTGAAGCTATGGGAACTGGCTTCTCTGGCCTTGCCGATGCTGGCAATTCTGGTTGTGCAGACCATTTTCATGGCGCTGTATGCGATATTCGTTACCTGGCGCATGATGGGTAAGAACTACGATGCCGCTGTGCTGGCTGCTGGTCACTGCGGTTTTGGCCTCGGCGCGACGCCGACGGCGATTGCCAACATGCAGGCGATTACCGAACGCTTTGGGCCATCCCATATGGCGTTTCTGGTGGTGCCGATGGTGGGGGCATTCTTTATCGATATCGTCAACGCGCTGGTGATTAAGCTGTATCTGCTGTTACCGATTTTTGCGCAATAACGGCTGTGCGGCGGGGTAACATCCGCCGCCGCTATGAATCGACTATGCGTTGGAGTAGCGTTCGGTTTCCGGCATCCAGCGCTCTATTAGCGCCACGGCCTGTTGCGGATAGCGTTCGTGAATATGGCGAGCAATGCGCTGAACTTCCGGGATAATCGCCTGATCACGCAGTAAATCTGCGACCTTGAATTCTGCCGTTCCGGTCTGGCGAGTACCTAACAGCTCGCCGGGGCCGCGAATCTCTAAATCTTTTTGCGCAATCACGAACCCGTCGTTGCTGTCTCGCAGAACCTGCAAGCGTTTCTGCGCGGTTTTAGACAGCGGTGATTTGTACAGCAGGACGCAGTGGGAGGCCACCGCACCACGACCTACGCGGCCACGTAGCTGATGCAGCTGGGCCAGGCCCAGGCGCTCCGGGTTTTCAATAATCATCAGGCTGGCGTTTGGCACGTCCACGCCCACTTCAATCACTGTGGTGGCAACCAACAGATGCAGTTCACCCTGCTTAAAGGCCGCCATTACTGACTGCTTCTCGGCGGGCTTCATACGGCCGTGTACCAGGCCAATATTGAGTTCTGGCAGCGCAATCTTAAGCTCTTCCCACGTTGCTTCTGCTGCCTGAGCTTCTAACAGATCAGACTCTTCAATCAGCGTACAGACCCAGTATGCCTGGCGCGCTTCGTGGGTACAGGCGTTGCGCACGCGATCAATAATATCGCTGCGGCGGGTATCCGGAATGGCGACCGTGGTGACCGGGGTACGTCCCGGTGGGAGTTCATCAATTACTGAGGTGTCGAGATCGGCATAGGCGGTCATCGCCAGCGTGCGCGGGATTGGCGTGGCAGTCATGATTAGCTGGTGCGGGTGGAAACCCTGCTGCTGACCTTTTTCCCACAGCGCCAGACGCTGATGCACCCCGAAGCGGTGCTGTTCGTCGATGATAACCAGTGCCAGACCGTTGAACTGAACCTGTTCCTGGAAAATTGCATGAGTACCGACAATCATCTGCACCTGACCGCTGGCGATGGCTTCCTGTTGCGCCAGACGCGCTTTGCCTTTCTGCTTGCCCGCCAGCCAGCCCACTTCAACGCCCAGCGGCGCGAACCAGCTGCGGAAGTTATTCGCATGTTGTTCAGCCAATAATTCGGTGGGGGCCATCAGCGCAACCTGCTTACCATGTGCGATAGCGCGCAGCGCGGCTAACGCCGCAACCAGCGTTTTACCGGAGCCGACATCACCCTGTACCAGGCGCATCATTGGGACATCCAGTGCCATATCACGTTCGATCTCAGCGGTAACGCGAGCCTGTGCGCCAGTCGGTTTAAATGGTAGCGCCGCCAACAGCTTATCTTTCAGCGCATTGTTTGCGCTCAGCGGCTGGGCATGAAAACGCTGTGCCCCGGCGCGTAGTGCCAGCATGCTGAGATTATGCGCCAGCAGTTCTTCGAGAATCAGGCGTCGTTGCGCCGGATGTTGTCCTGTTTCCAGATCGCTGAGTTGCAGCGACGGTGGGGGGCGGTGCAACGTGCGCAGTGCTTCGGGCAGGCTCATCATGCCCTGTAACAGTTCTGGCGGTAGCAGTTCGGCAATGGCGCAAGTATCGAGCAGATCCAGTGCCTGATCGGTCAGCTTGCGCAGCGTGGCCTGCTTCACGCCCTCGGTAGTCGGATAAACAGGGGTCAGCGTTTCCTGTAATTCCGGCGTGCTGAGATCGCCCTGCACACGGTATTCCGGGTGGATCATCTCTGCACCGTATTTCCCGCGTTTGGCTTCACCGTAGGCCAGCACCCGGCGACCGGTGGCGAGGCTGTTTTTCATTGCTGCGCTGAAGTTGAAAAAGCGCATGGTGAGAATGCCGGAGCCATCGCTGATCTGACAGGTCATCATCCGGCGGCCACCGAAGGTGATATTGCAGTTCAGCACTTCGCCTTCAACGGTGGCATAGACGCCCGGCAGCAGTTCGCCAATTGGGTACAGATGGGTACGGTCTTCGTAACGCAGGGGGAGGTGTAGCAGGAGGTCCTGTACGGTGTGCAGGCCAATTTTCGCCAGTTTACTGCTTTGCGCTGCGCCAACGCCGGTCAGAGAGTTGAGTGGGATGGCATCCAGTAAACGGCCTTTCATCGCGTTTATCTCGCAGACTGCATAGTGGCCCACCACGTTGCATCGGCTTCAATTTCGCCCTGCGTGTTTACGTGAGGGTAGGGAAGGCCTTTGCGCTTAGCGACATTCGCCAGCACCGGATAACCGCCTTCAAACAGTAAGCGCTGCTGCTCGTCTTGTGGCAGCATGCTGTTTTCTCGTCGGTACATCCCAGCGTTTTGCCGCTGGCGTTGTGCTTCGTACAGAATCAGCGCGGAGGCGACCGAAACGTTCAGCGACTGCACCATGCCAGTCATGGGAATGATGATGTCCTGATCAGCCAGATCCAACGCTTCCTGAGTGATGCCGGTTTTCTCCTGGCCCATCAGGATGCAGGTGGGGCGTGTGTAATCAATCTCGCGAAAATCCACGGCTTTATCTGACAGATGAGTTGCCAGAACCTGCATGCCGCGGTTTTTTAAATGTGTGACCGCATCGCCAATAGTAAGGTGAGTTTTCACCTGCACCCAACTGTTGCTGCCTGCGGCAGAAGAGGCCATGGTGCGCATACGGCTACCCGGCCAGACGGCGTGGACTTCATGCACGCCGACCGCATCTGCAGTACGAATGATAGCGGAAACGTTATGAGGTTTGTGGACCTCTTCCATGCAGACGGTCAGATCGGGCTGACGACGTGCGAGCATTTCGCGGATACGTGCATAGCGCTGTTCATTCATAAAACGTGTTCTAGTTACGGTTACGGGTGACTTTTATCACGTCCGGCATGACGCGGATTTTGCGCATGATATTTGCCAGGTGCACGCGATCGCGAGCGGTCAAGCGAATAAAGGCGCTATAGACGCGACCATCTTTCTCTTCCGTATTCAGGCTTTGAATATTGGAGGTGGTCGTGTTGATTGCCGCCGTCAGGTTCGCCAAAGCACCCTGGTGGTTAAACATATCCACCTTAATCTCGGTGATGAATTCCTGCTCTGTTTCTTTATCCCATTCCACCGCCATAAACTTCTCTGGCTCTTTCTGGTAGCCACGAATATTACGGCAGGACTCATGGTGAATCACCAGACCTTTACCCGGACTGACGTGGGCAATGATGGGATCGCCTGGAATTGGACGGCAGCATTTCGCGAAGGTGATCAGCACGCCGTCTGCACCTTTGATCGGCAGATGACCATGACCAGATTGTGCCGGTACGTTCGCTGTTGCTTCGCCCTGCTGGAGGTTTTTCGCTACCACCACGCTCATGGCATTACCCAGACCGATTTCTGCGAGCAGATCGTCAAGAGTGGCGAGCTTCATGCGCTCAAGCTCACGCTGGATGCTCTCTGGCGGGATCTCAGCCAGTTTACGGCTACCGCCCAGGGCATGGTTGAGCAGTCGACGGCCCAGACTGACGGAATCATCGCGCTTGAGGTTTTTCAGCAGTTGGCGAATCTTGGCGCGCGCTTTCGAACTGACGACGAAGTTGAGCCACGCGGCATTCGGGCGCGCACCCGGGGCGGTAATAATCTCAACTGTCTGACCGCTAAAGAGCGGTTGTGAAAGCGGGTAAGGCTGTCTGTCGACGCGCGCGCCGACGCAAGCGTGACCGATATCGGTATGCACGGCGTAGGCGAAGTCGACAGGCGTTGCACCGGCGGGCAGTTCGACAATGCGCCCTTCCGGTGTGAAAACATAAATCTCATCCGGGAAGAGATCAGATTTAACGCTTTCAATAAATTCAAACGAGCTACCGGCGCTCTGCTGCAGTTCCAGCAGGCTTTGCATCCAGCGTTGAGCGCGGATTTGCGCAGTGGTGCTGCTTTCGCCGCCGTGCTCTTTGTAAGCCCAGTGCGCTGCGACACCCATCTCTGCCATCTGGTCCATGTCTTCAGTACGAATCTGTACTTCAACCGGGACGCCATGAGGGCCGATCATTGAGGTGTGCAAAGACTGATATCCGTTCGCTTTTGGGATGGCAATATAGTCTTTCACGCGGCCAGGACGTGGTTTGTACAGGCTGTGCATCTGGCCGAGTACGCGATAGCAGGTATCGGAATCATGAACGATGACGCGAAATGCGTAGATATCCATGATGGAGTGAAAACGCTGCTCTTTGAGCACCATTTTGCAGTAAATAGAGTACAGGTGCTTCTCACGCCCGCTTACGCGACACGGAATACCTGCCTCCTGCAAACGCCCTTCGATTTCCGAGAGGATTTTTTGGATCATCTCTTTGCGGTTGCCGCGAGCGGCTTTAACCACTTCTTTAATCACGCGATAGCGGTTCGGGTACAGCGCTTCAAAACCCAGCTCTTCCAGCTCGGTTTTAATGTGATGAATACCTAAACGGTGTGCCAGCGGACTATAGATTTCGAGGGTTTCACGGGCGATGCGGCGACGCTTGTCCGGGCGTAATGAGCCCAGCGTGCGCATATTGTGGGTACGGTCGGCAAGTTTGATGAGAATGACGCGGATATCCTGCACCATCGCCATAATCATCTTGCGAAAGTTTTCGGCTTGCGCCTCTTTCTTATCGCGAAACTTAAGCTTATCAAGCTTCGATACCCCTTCTACCAGCTCTGCAACGCTTTTACCAAAAAGCTGTTCCATGTCCTGATAGGTGGCTGGGGTATCTTCAATCACGTCATGCAGCAGCGCAGCCATCAGCGTTTCGTAGTCGAGTTTCATCTCGGCCAGAATGCAGGCTACCGCTACCGGGTGCGTGATATAGGGTTCACCGCTTGAACGTGTCTGGCCCTCGTGAGCGTCACGTGCAACGAGATACGCCTGCCGAAGACGCTTAATCTGGTCTTCCGGCAGGTAGTTTTGAATCAGTTGATTCAGGCTTTCAAACAGATACAAGGGCGACCCGCTTTGTGATTAACGACGACCTTCAGCAATAGCGGTAACGGCTTGTAATTCAGCGGCTTCCTGCTCTTGCTGTTCCTGGCGCTCACGCACGTCGAGGATCTGGTTGTTGATCAGACCTTCTTCGATTTCGCGCAGCGCGATAACGGTAGTTTTATCGTTTTCTTCCGGTACGAGCGGATCCTTTCCGCCTACCTGCATCTGACGAGCGCGACGCGCGGCGACCAGTACCAGGTCAAAACGGTTACCAATTTTCTCTACAGCGTCCTGAACAGTTACGCGTGCCATACTTAAAATGCTCCACAGGTGAAGAAATGACTGGGCATGATACTGAATGTGGGTTCAGTCTGCCAACAGTTTGCTGATTAAAGCGTCATGACGCTGCTTTTGGCGGCTCATGCGCAGACGTTCGGCGCGAATGATGGTTTTCAAATCGCCCAGGGCGGTATCGAAATCATCGTTCACAATAAGATAATCATATTCGGCGTAATGGCTCATTTCTGCAACAGCTTGCGCCATACGTTTTGCGATCACGTCTTCGCTATCCTGACCGCGGCCACGCAGACGGCGGTCCAGCTCAATCTTAGATGGCGGCAAAATAAAAATACTGCGCGCATGCGGCATTTTTTCGCGAATTTGCTGCGCACCTTGCCAGTCGATATCTAAAAAGACGTCTACGCCGGATGCTAATACTTGCTCAATGGTTTCACGTGAGGTGCCGTAGTAATTACCGAAAACCTCCGCGTGTTCCAGGAACGCGTCTCTGCCAATCATGGTTCTGAATTCATCATGGTTCACAAAAAAATAGTGTTCACCGTGCACTTCCCCCGGGCGCGGTGCGCGCGTGGTGTGCGAAACAGAAACCTGGGTGTCATACAACGGTTGGGTCTTTAATAAAGCCTGAATCAGGCTGGATTTACCCGCGCCACTGGGGGCAGAAACAATATAAAGCGTGCCTTGAGCCATGAGTATCTTAATGTATGTGATTGTCGAAAGAGAGCCTACATACGGGCTTATTATACACGTAGCCGCTATGTGACGTAGCCCTTGTCACACTTTTTGCGCATGTTTATTGCGTTTTGCGTATCAGTTTCCTGTTTTATCGATGATTTGCAGCAATACGCGCAAATGTCAGGAACGGTGCTCGCAGGATGCTTTTTTGCCGCTCTGTTTCCCTATTATTTCGCGCTATACCTGCCAGGAAATGCAGTGCTCAGCGGAGGTAACATGGGATTATGGAAAGGCATAGGGCTGGTTTTGCTAATGGGGTATCTACCCGCATGGGCGGTATGCCCCGTCTGGTCACCTGCCAGGGCAAACGAGGAAATTTCACGACTACAGCAGCAGATAACACAGTGGAATGACAGTTACTGGAAACAGGGTGAAAGTGCCGTAGATGACGGCGTTTATGACCAGCTCAATGCGCAACTAATTCAATGGCAGCGCTGTTTTGGTGATGAAGTTCCACCAGATCTGTCTGCGCCACCAATGGGTGGCACAGTATCGCACCCCATTCCCCACACGGGTGTTCGAAAACTTGCCGATAAGCAAGCGCTACAGCAATGGATGCACGCGCGCAGCGATCTCTGGGTGCAACCGAAGGTGGATGGCGTGGCAGTGACGTTAGTCTATCGCAATGGCAATCTGGTACGGGCGATTAGCCGTGGTAATGGCCTGAAAGGCGAAGACTGGACGCAAAAGGTTCTTCAGATCCCTTCCGTACCACATTCCACCAAGGGGAATCTCGCTAACAGTACGTTGCAGGGTGAGATTTTTTTGCAGCAAGAGGGGCATATTCAGAAGCAGAGAGGGGGAATGAACGCCCGCTCGAAGGTTGCTGGATTGATGATGCGCCAGAGCAATCAGGAATTATTAGGCTCGCTGGCTATTTTTATCTGGGCCTGGCCCGATGGTCCTGCGGTCATGTCTGAAAGACTGGAGCAGCTCACTGCTGCCGGGTTCAGTTTCACGCAACATTTTACCAAGGCCGTGAAGAGTGCGGATGACGTAGAGCAAGTGCGAGCAAAGTGGTGGACTTCAGGATTACCTTTTGTCACTGATGGCGTGGTCGTGCGAACAGGAAAAGAGCCGCAGGCGCGATACTGGCTACCCGGACAGGGAGACTGGCTGGCTGCGTGGAAATATCCTCCCGTGGCCAGGGTATCTGAGGTAACCGGTATTCAGTTCTCCGTTGGTAAAAGCGGGAAAATTGCGGTGGTAGCATTGCTGACTCCCGTCATGCTGGATGATAAACGCGTACAGCGCGTCAATATTGGCTCCGTTCGACGCTGGAATGAATGGGATATCGCGCCTGGCGATCAGATTCTGGTGAGCCTGGCCGGACAAGGGATCCCCCGTATAGATGAGGTGGTCTGGCGCAGTACCCAGCGTAGTAAGCCAGTGCCACCTGAGGGGCGCTTCAATTCATTAACCTGTTTTTATGCCACAGCGGAGTGCCAGGAACAGTTTGTTGCCAGACTGGTCTGGCTGGGGGCCAAAGAGGTGCTGGGGCTGGAGGGCATCGGCGAGGCGGGATGGCGGGAGCTCCACCAGGTGTATCGTTTTGAGCATATCTTTTCCTGGCTCGGGCTAACTCAGGAACAACTACAGTCCACATTTGGTGTAAGCAAAGGGGAGAAGTTATGGCATCAATTCAACCTGTCACGCGATCTTCCGTTCACGCGCTGGGTGATTGCCATGGGAATACCGTTAACACAGGCAACGCTGAATGCCTGCCGGGATGGTTCGTGGCAGCAATTGCAAGAACGCGATGAACAAAGCTGGCGGCAGCTTCCTTTCATGGGGGAGCAGCGGGCACGGCAGGTTATTCAGTGGCTGGAGGATCGAGAGGTCACAGCGCTGAGCAACTGGTTAGCTGCTCAGCGGATCGCGGGCTTTATGCCTTAATGGCCTTCATGGCGATAGTAAAATACTGGCAGACCTAACTTCAGGCGCAGCGCCAGTAGTCGGGCGGTAAAGCCGAAGAGCAGGGTAGAGATAACCACCACATCATGACTGGAGACATAATGCTGCAGCACGATGTACAGCACGGCAGCGGCAAATGATACACCGGCATACAGTTCTTTCTGGAACACCAGCGGGATGCGTTTGCAGAACATATCGCGTAATACGCCGCCGAAAACCCCGGTAGTGACCGCAGCGACCACGGCGATAATCGGTCCATGGCCCATATCCAGTGCCACCTGAGCCCCGATAATAGAAAAGACCACCAGGCCCAGCGCATCCAGTACGAGGAATATTTTGCGCAGATAGGGCATCACGGGAGCAATAATAGTGGTCAGTACCGCGGCAGTGGCTACGATAATGACGTATTCAGGGTGCTTTACCCAGCCGAGCGGATAATGGCCGAGAAGAATATCGCGTACTGAACCACCGCCAATGGCTGTCGCGGTGGCAATGATAATGACGCCAAATGTATCCATACGACGACGCCCAGCCGCAAGCGCACCGGTCATGGCTTCGGCAGTAATACCAATTAAGTATAAAACGTGTAACAGCATGTATTCCCCCTGATTTGCTGGGGGCTAAGGTTAACGATTTGTGCGCACTGTCACGATTGAGATTTTCTAAGGCGAAGTGATTCTAATAACTACAGCTAATGCGAAATTGTTGTAAACACGTTATGGCATGCGCTTTGTGATATGAGTGGTGACAATAAATGATGAGAAAATATAAGTCTGATCGCATAGATGAGAACTGATAGCGTCGGGAAAAGCACGTAGCGCCGCCGTTTATTGACGGGCTACGTGAGATGGTGACTTACTCGATATTCTGAATTTGCTCGCGCATTTGCTCGATCAATACCTTCAGTTCAATTGCGGAGTTAGTCACTTCGGCATTGATAGACTTCGATGCCAGAGTATTCGACTCACGGTTGAATTCCTGCATCATGAAGTCCAGACGACGGCCAACCGCCTCTTTTTTCTTCAGAATGTTGTAGGTTTCTTTGACGTGAGCTTCCAGGCGATCCAGTTCTTCAGCCACGTCGATACGCTGTGCCATCAGCACCAGCTCTTGCTCAAGACGATTATTTTCCAGTTGCACCTGAGCATCTTCCAGTTTGGCTACCAGACGCTCGCGCTGCCATTGCAGGATTTCCGGCATATGCGCACGTACCTTCGTTACTTCGGCGCTGACGCCTTCCAGACGCTGCTCGATCAACGCCTTCAGTGCCTGTCCTTCGGTTTCACGCGCAACGATAAAGTCATCCAGCGTACCGTCAAGCGCGGCGAGGATTTCGGCGGCAATGGCGTCCAGATCTTGCTCCTGGGCTGCCATTACGCCTGGCCAACGCAGGATATCAACCGGGTTAATTTCACCTTCATCACTCTGCATTTTGACCCAGTTAGCAGCGCTAACGAGCTGTTTAGCGAGTTTTTCATTCAGAATCAGCTCGCCTTGTGCACTGGCATCAGGCTCAAAACGCAGCGTACATTCGACTTTACCGCGCGTCAGACGCGTGCGGATACGTTCGCGAACTACGGGTTCGAGACTACGGAACTGCTCCGGCAGGCGAAAATAAGTTTCCAGATAACGCTGGTTTACCGAGCGCATTTCCCAGGTAGCGCTACCCCATTCACCCTTGATTTCACGCCGGGCGTAGGCGGTCATGCTGCGGATCATAGACGTTCCTGTTTTTAAAGATGAGATGGGAGGATTATAGCCATCCACGTCTTGTCAGGATAGGAATAACAGTCGGAAGTCCGTATAATGCGCAGCCACATTCGTTTCAAGCCGGAGATTTTATCATGCGTCCAGCAGGTCGTAGTGCCAATCAGGTGCGTCCCGTCACCCTGACCCGTAATTATACAAAACACGCTGAAGGCTCCGTGCTGGTCGAATTTGGTGATACCAAAGTGCTATGTACCGCTTCTATTGATGAAGGCGTACCGCGTTTTCTGAAAGGTCAGGGCCAGGGTTGGATCACCGCAGAATACGGCATGCTGCCACGCGCCACACACACCCGTAACGCCCGTGAAGCGGCGAAAGGTAAGCAGGGCGGTCGTACCATGGAAATCCAGCGTCTGATCGCTCGCGCGTTGCGCGCTGCCGTTGACCTGAAGACGCTCGGTGAGTTCACCATTACGCTGGACTGCGATGTTATCCAGGCAGATGGCGGTACGCGCACCGCATCAATTACCGGTGCATGTGTTGCGTTAGCTGATGCGCTTAACAAGCTGGTCGCGAGCGGTAAACTGAAAACTAACCCGATGAAAGGGATGGTCGCCGCGGTTTCCGTGGGCATTGTTAACGGTGAAGCGCTCTGTGATCTCGAGTACGTTGAAGACTCTGCTGCAGAAACCGATATGAACGTAGTGATGACTGAAGACGGTCGCATTATAGAGGTTCAGGGCACGGCGGAAGGTGAGCCATTCAGCCATGAAGAACTTCTCACCCTACTGGCGTTGGCCCGAGGGGGAATCGAATCCATTGTAGCGACGCAGAAGGCGGCGTTAGAAAATTGATTTTAAAGGCGACTGATGAGTCGCCTTTTTTTTGTCTGTAATAAAGTGAGATGAGGAGCGAATCCATGAAACCGTATCAGCGCCAGTTTATTGAGTTTGCGCTTAGCAAGCAGGTACTAAAGTTTGGCGAGTTTACGCTGAAATCCGGGCGTAAAAGCCCCTATTTCTTCAACGCCGGACTGTTTAATACCGGGCGCGACCTGGCTCTGTTAGGCCGTTTTTACGCCGAAGCGCTGGTGGATTCCGGTATTGAGTTCGATTTGCTGTTTGGCCCAGCGTACAAAGGTATTCCGATTGCGACTACAACGGCCGTTGCGCTGGCTGAACACCACGATAAAGATTTGCCGTACTGCTTTAACCGTAAAGAGGCGAAGACCCACGGTGAAGGTGGCAATCTGGTCGGTAGCGCACTTGAGGGGCGCGTGATGCTGGTGGATGATGTTATCACCGCAGGTACGGCGATTCGTGAGTCGATGGAAATTATCCAGGCGAATGGCGCCACTCTAGCGGGGGTACTGATTTCTCTCGATCGTCAGGAACGCGGTCGCGGCGAGATTTCCGCTATTCAGGAAGTGGAACGTGATTACGGTTGCAAAGTGATCTCTATTATCACCCTGAAAGACCTGATTGCGTATCTGGAAGAGAAACCGGAGATGGCGGAGCACCTGGCGGCAGTACGAGCCTATCGCGAAGCATACGGTGTATAAGGACAGCCGGATAGCGCTGCGCTGATCCGGCCTACGCACTTACCGGGCCTACGGTTTACGTAGGCCGGACAAGACGAAATCGCTACTGCAATTGAGCGGCAACCAACGGCCAGCGGGTGTCAAAATCATCCGTTGGGCGGTATTTAAATTCGCTACGTACAAACCGGGATAGCATACCTTCGCAGAAAGCCAGTAACTGGCTGGCCAGAAGCGTTTCATCCACGGTGTAGCCTTCACCTTCACGCATTCTTTTTTCTCGCAGAACCTGGCGCAACTGCGCTTCAATGCGCTCAAAAAGTTGGTTAATGCGACCTTGCAGACGGTCTTGCTCGAACATCAACGCGTGTCCGGTCAGAATTCGCGTCAGGCCCGGATTACGCTCACCAAACCCTAAAATCAGCAGAACGATCAGACGCAGACGCGCGCTGGTGTCCTTTTCATCTTTCAAAATCAGATTGATACGCGTAATCAGACTATCTTCGATAAACTCAATCAGGCTATCGAACATACGGGTCTTGCTGGGGAAATGGCGATACAATGCCGCTTCGGATACGCCAACTGAGGCTGCCAGCTTTGCTGTGGTGATGCGTTGGCTACCATCGCTGGACTCAAGCATCAGTGCCAGAGACTGAAGTATTTCTTCGCGACGATTCCTTTTCGCAGTTTGCTTTTCTACCATGTTACAAAATACCCCTGAAAATAAGCTCTTGCCAGGCAGGCATCCACACAGCGACCGCAAACTGTTGTTTGCGGTGTGTTATTGCGTTATTACGCTATGGGATTCTTTTCTGCGGGTTACTTGCGCCCGGAATGGCCGAAGCCACCTTCGCCACGATCGGTGGCTTCAAACTCTTCCACCAGATTAAATTCAGCCTGCACGACCGGTACAAATACCATCTGCGCGATACGTTCGCCCGGCTCAATAGTGAAGCTGTCCTGACCACGGTTCCAGATGGACACCATCAGTTGGCCCTGGTAGTCGGAATCAATCAAACCAACCAGATTGCCCAGCACGATACCGTGCTTATGGCCCAATCCGGAGCGCGGGAGCATCACCGCTGCCAGAGAAGGATCGGCAATGTGGATAGCTAACCCGGTTGGCACCAGCGTTGTTGCGCCCGGTGCCAGTTCTACGGCGTCATCAAGACAAGCACGCAGGTCAAGTCCGGCAGAACCAGAAGTGGCGTACGTCGGGAGCGGAAATTGTTGCCCAACGCGCGGGTCCAGAATCTTAACGTCGATTTTTTTCATCATAACGGGTCACGATCTCGTCGAGTAATAATTGGCCCAGGAGTTCTTTACGCTCAAGCGGTAAGACTTTGTCTCCATCCTGCCAAAAAAGGTGTAATGCGTTGCTATCGCTGTTAAACCCTTGAGTTGACAGCGAAACGTCGTTCGCACAGATCACATCAAGGTTTTTGCGGATGCGTTTTTGCCGGGCATATTCTTCCACATTATTTGTTTCGGCGGCAAACCCAACGACAAAAGGACGGTTAGCATCCAGTGCGGCAACACCGGCGATAATGTCCGGGTTTTTGACCATTTTTACTGTTAATTCATCACCCTGCGTCGCTTGTTTTTTTATTTTTTCGTGGGCGACGGTTTCAGCGCGATAATCAGCGACTGCAGCGCAGCCGATAAAAATATGCTGTTGTTGCACTGCAGACTGCACAACGGCTTCCATTTCCAACGCGGTCATCACATCAACCCGCTGAACAAATGGTGGTGTGGATAACGAAACCGGACCCGATACTAGTGTGACGTTTGCCCCGCGCTTTGCTGCAGCGGCCGCGATAGCAAATCCCATCTTCCCGGAGCTATGGTTGGAAATATAACGCACGGGATCAAGCGGTTCACGCGTCGGACCCGCCGTAATCATGATGTTGAGATGTTGCAGATCGTTGACAGGCGAAAAATGTTCTGCCGCCATATCCACAATCGTTAACGGATCCAGCATACGTCCAGGACCGACATCGCCACATGCCTGGCTACCGCTATCTGGGCCCCAAATGAGCAAACCGCGTGAGGCAAGAATACCCAGATTGTGCTGGGTCGCGGCTGCGCGATACATCTGCTGGTTCATGGCTGGCAGTACAGCAACAGAAGCAGGTGTTGCCAGACAAATCGTTGACACCAGGTCGTTGGCCATACCTGCGGCGACACGAGCAATCAGGTCTGCTGTAGCGGGCGCCAGGATGACCAAATCGGCCCATTTTCCCAGCTCAATGTGGCCCATCGCAGCTTCGGCTGCGGGATCAAGCAGGCTGTCGGAAACGGGATAACCTGAAACTGCCTGTAAACTCAGGGGAGTAATAAATGCTTTTGCCGCTTCGGTCATCGCCACGCGGACGTCAGCGCCGCGTTCCCGTAAACGACGCACCAGCTCAGGGGTCTTGTACGCAGCAATACCGCCACTGACGCCAAGTACGATTTTTTTACCGGCCAGGCTCATCATGATCTTTCCTGTTGGGTTTCACCAGAAGGCGGATATTTTATCACAATCCGCAATTTGTCGTGCTTTTGACCGTCTTCTACTTTGCGAGGCACTACGAAGAAGTGAAAACAGCGCGTCGATTCACCGTCGGTGTTATGCCACTATGCGGACGCGAAAGGAGGGAAAAGTATGGACAATACAGGAAGTATGATGCCCAGGGAAAAGCTGTTGGCACAGGGGGCCAGTTCGCTGACCGATGTTGAGTTACTGGCGCTTTTTTTACGTACCGGCATTCAGGGTAAAGATGTGCTTACGCTAGCGAAAGAGATGCTTCAGCATTTTGAGTCGTTGTATGGCTTGTTGTCTGCTGATTACATGGATTTTAGCTATGTTCCGGGAATCGGTATCGCGAAGTATGCACAGTTGAAGGGTATTGCGGAGCTGGCAAGACGCTACTACAACGTGCGAGTGATAGAGGAGCGTGCTTTACTTAGCCCGGAAATGGCGCGTGAATTTCTGCAAAGCCAGCTCTCGCAAGAGGAACGCGAGATCTTTCTGGTGATCTTTATGGATTCTCAACATCAAGTGATTAAACACAGCAAACTTTTTTCCGGGACACTAAGCCACGTCGAGGTACATCCGCGAGAAATTGTCCGCGAAGCGATAAAAATGAATGCTTCCGCCGTGATCCTTGCGCATAATCACCCTTCGGGGTGTGCAGAGCCGAGTAAAGCAGATAAACTCATCACCGAGCGTGTTGTGAAATGCTGTCAGTTCATGGATATCCGGGTGCTTGATCATCTGGTCATTGGGCGCGGAGAGTACGTTTCTTTTGCGGAACGCGGTTGGATTTAACGCACTTTACGCGATCCATCGGGATCTTTGTCTGTTCGGGACTTGAGCATAACGCCGGGTCAGCGTATACTACGCCACCTTTGAGAATCTCGGGTTTGGCATTTGGGCCTGGCAATCGAGAGTTCACTTAGAACTATGCGATGACCGGGCTGTAAAGCCTGACGAGGCGCCGATACCCCATACGAAGCTCGAGCTAATTTGATTTTTGGAGAATAGACATGTCCCGAGTCTGCCAAGTTACTGGCAAGCGTCCGGTGACCGGTAACAACCGTTCCCACGCACTGAACGCGACTAAACGCCGTTTCCTGCCGAACCTGCACTCTCACCGTTTTTGGGTTGAGAGCGAGAAGCGTTTTGTCACCCTGCGTGTATCTGCTAAAGGTATGCGTGTAATTGATAAGAAAGGCATCGAAACAGTTCTGTCTGAACTGCGTGCCCGTGGCGAAAAGTACTAAGTACTAAGAGGAAATAAATCATGGCTAAAGGTATTCGTGAGAAAATCAAGCTGGTTTCTTCTGCTGGTACTGGTCATTTCTATACCACTACGAAGAACAAACGTACTAAGCCGGAAAAACTGGAACTGAAAAAATTCGATCCAGTTGTACGCCAGCACGTACTGTACAAAGAAGCTAAAATCAAATAATTTTAGTTTCGATGTAGCAAAAAACCTCGCCTCGGCGGGGTTTTTTGTTTTCTGGCCGTCCCCATATTAATGAGACCTGATACACCGCCGGAGATACTATGCCTGAATTACCTGAAGTCGAAACCAGTCGCCGTGGGATTGAGCCGCATCTGGTGGGGGCAACGATTATGCACGCGACTGTGCGTAACGGTCGTTTGCGTTGGCCGGTATCAGAGGAAATTTATCGCCTGAGCGATAAACCTGTCCTGAGCGTACAGCGGCGCGCAAAATACCTGCTTCTGGAGCTGCCGGATGGCTGGGTAATCATTCATCTGGGGATGTCGGGTAGTTTGCGTATCCTTCCTGAAGAGCTTCCGGCAGATAAGCACGACCACGTTGACTTAGTGATGAGCAATGGCAAAGTTCTGCGTTATACCGACCCCCGTCGCTTTGGTGCCTGGCTGTGGACTAAAGAGCTGGATGGACATAATGTCCTCGCCCATCTTGGCCCTGAGCCGCTGAGTGACGATTTCAACGCCGGTTATCTACAGCAGAAATGTGCAAAGAAGAAAACGGCGATTAAACCCTGGCTGATGGATAACAAGCTGGTGGTGGGGGTGGGAAACATCTATGCCAGCGAGTCGCTGTTTGCGGCTGGTATCCATCCTGACCGTCTGGCATCATCGCTGTCGAAAGATGAGTGTGAACTGCTGGTACGCGTTATCAAGGCGGTTTTGCTGCGTTCTATCGAGCAGGGCGGGACGACGCTGAAGGACTTTCTGCAAAGTGACGGTAAGCCGGGCTATTTTGCCCAGGAGCTGCAGGTCTATGGGAGAGAAGGTGAACCTTGCCGCGCATGTGGCGCACCGATTGTTGCGACAAAACACGCCCAGCGTACAACGTTCTATTGCCGTCGCTGTCAGAAATAGTGTCATTGCTGGCCGGATGCAGCATCCGGCCAGGCACATTACTTTAACTTACTCATTAACGCCTGATGGACGTTTTCCGGCAGAAAGTGCGTCACATCACCCTGATGGCGGGCGACTTCTTTCACCAGTGACGATGAGATAAATGACCACTCTTTAGACGGCATCAGAAAGACGCTTTCCAGTTGCGGCATTAGGTGGCGGTTCATGTGCGCCAGCTGCATTTCATACTCAAAATCTGCTACCGCGCGTAGGCCTCGGATCAGAATGTTAGCCTGATTATCACGGGCAAAATTTGCCATTAAGTCGCTGAATCCCAGAACTTCCACATTGCCGAGATGCGCCGTTGCCTGTTGCGCCAGCTCGACGCGCTCTTCAAGGGTAAACATCGGTTTTTTACTGGGACTTGCGGCAATCGCCAGGATCACGTGATCGAACATGCTGGTCGCACGCGTCACGATATCAAGATGGCCGTTAGTTATGGGATCAAAGGTTCCTGGATAAATCGCCCGTTTTTGCATGGCTTGCCTCAATGCGTTTTGGGTGGCAGATAAGGTTCCAGCAGCTGCAGCAGACGCTGTAACGCGCCCTGATTTTGATACAGAACTTCAACTGCGTGACGGCCATAAAAATTACGATAATCTGCATCGGTCAGTAAAGAAGATACTTCTTTTACCAGCGTAGGTGCGTCGGTGACGGTGATCAATCCGCTTGCCTGTTCGAGGCGGGCGCAAATATCTTTAAAATTAAACGTATGTGGTCCCATCAGCACTGGAATAGCATGTGCCGCGGCTTCCAGTGGATTGTGCCCACCACGTTCAACCAGTGAACCGCCGACAAAAGCAAGGTCGGCAATGCCATACAGCAACATCAGCTCACCCATGGTATCGCCGATCACAACCTGAGTGCCTGAGGACGGAACTTCACCCGAAGAACGGGTGGTATAACTTAGCCCTGCCTGGCGTACGAGGTTAATTGCATCCGGGAACCGTTCAGGATGTCTGGGAACCAGAATTAGTAAAAGATTCGGGAACTGATTTAATAACGCCTGATGGGCGGCAATGATGATGCTTTCTTCGCCGTCGTGGGTGCTGGTTGCAATCCATACCGGACGGTGAGGAGCCCATTGACGACGTAATGTCACCGCTTTTGCGGCCAGTTGTGGCGTGACGGATATATCAAACTTCAGGCTGCCAGTAACGGTGACCTGATTGCTTCTGGCGCCAAGCGTAATAAAACGTGCGCCATCTTCTTCGTTTTGTGCGGCAATTAACGTAATTCGACGCAGTAGTCTGCCAACAAATTTACCTAATTTCGCATAGCCAGCGGCTGAACGAGCAGAAAGACGTGCGTTGGCAATGACCAGAGGAATGTGACGCTTATGGAGTGCCGCGATCAGATTTGGCCACAGCTCGGTTTCCATAATTAACACCAGTTTGGGGTCAACTTTATTCAGAAAACGGTTCAGGGCATCCGGTAAATCGTAAGGCAGATAAATATGCTGAACATCAGTGCCAAAAGCAGATTGTACGCGCTCGGAACCGGTTGGCGTCATGGTGGTGACCGTGATCGGCAAGTCGGGATAACGGTGGCGCAGAGCGCGAACTAATGGGATTGCAGCCAGCGTTTCGCCCACAGAAACCGAATGAAGCATGATCCCGCCGGGTTTTAGCGGGCGGCGATAAAAGCCGTAGCGTTCGCCCCAGCGTTTACGGTAGGCCGGAGCCTTACGTCCGCGCACCCAAAGCCGTATCCAGATCAAAGGCTGAATAAGGTAGAAAAGGGCGGTGTAAAGCAATTCGAGCATAATGGTAGCTGACTTATGAATGTGCTGGGGATTCTATGTATTTAACTATGGCTTTACCATCATTTTTATCCAGGTTGTATCAAAACGATGGAATTGGTGGGGAACTGATTTCGCTGATGGCTATTTCAAAAATGCACATGGCCGCATTTATATGCTTAACCTCTTGTGCGGTGTGCGTTTCCTGATGAACTGGTGTCTTATTTATCTGTATGTTTTTAATGGTTTATTTTGTTTTTTGTTTAAA
Source organism: Citrobacter sp. LUTT5 (assembly GCF_009905315.1). Taxonomy (NCBI): domain Bacteria; kingdom Pseudomonadati; phylum Pseudomonadota; class Gammaproteobacteria; order Enterobacterales; family Enterobacteriaceae; genus Citrobacter; species Citrobacter sp. LUTT5. The sequence continues at coordinate 103,751 of NZ_CP047606.1, forward strand.
AAATATTCATTTCGGAATGCTTGATAATAAATGATATACTACTGCGCAATTTCAGGTAGCTAGCGGGCAGAAACGTTTCGAAAGCACAGAAAGTCATCTTTGGATGCTTTAGGCAAGGATTACACGATTCTGATGCTTCAAACCTGATATGCCTGGCGACGCGATGCGGATATTAATGCATGAATATTGCTTTTTGTTTGTACAAGTATTTTCCCTATGGTGGGTTACAGCGTGATTTCTTGCGGGTAGCGCTGACGGTTGCTTCTCGTGGTCATCATGTTCAGGTATTTACCCAGTCATGGCAGGGCGAGCGTCCGGAAGGGCTGGAGATTATACTCGTCCCCGTTACATCCAGAACGAATCATGGGAAAAACGAGCAATATTATCAGTGGGTTCAGAATTATTTAACTCAACATCCCGTCGATCGTATCGTTGGTTTTAATAAAATGCCTGGCCTGGATGTGTATTACGCTGCGGACGTTTGCTATGCGGAAAAGGTTGCCCGCGAGAAAGGCTTTTTCTACAAATTGACGCGCAGGTACCGACACTACTCTGCATTTGAAAAAGCCGTATTTCAGCAGGGTGTCGGCACTACGCTTTTGATGTTAACCGATAAACAAATTGGTGACTTCAAGCATCATTACCAAACTGAGAGCCAGCGCTTTCGTATTCTGCCTCCAGGAATCTACCCTGACAGAAAGTACAGCCAGCAACCTGAAAACAGCCGGCTGATTGTTAGAGAAAAAAATGGTATTGGTCTCGATCAGTTCTTGCTCTTACAGGTAGGTTCCGATTTCAAACGCAAAGGCGTGCCAAGAACATTACAGGCGTTGGCTTCTTTGCCTGATGTCATTCGCCACCGCACACGATTGATGGTTGTTGGTCAGGATAAGGCCGATCGCTATCGCGCTCAGGCTCGTCAATTGGGGGTTGAAGAACAAGTGCAGTTCTTCTCGGGGCGGGACGATGTCGCAGAATTGATGTCTGCTGCTGATTTATTACTTCACCCAGCTGTACAGGAAGCCGCCGGTATTGTCTTGCTAGAAGCTGTAGTTGCCGGACTGCCGGTATTAACTACCGAAGTTTGCGGCTATGCGGGTTATATCAACGCCGCCCAATGTGGGGTGGTGATTCCTGAACCTTTTGAGCAGGAAAATCTGAATACAGCACTTTTCGATGCGCTGCAAAATAATGAGCAGAGAAGTCGTTGGGCCGGGAACGCACGGCATTTTGCTGATACAAAAGATCTCTACAGCCTGGCAGATAAAGCTGCAGATATCATTTTAGGTCCTAAGAATGATTGAATTAAAAGAACCATTTGCCACGCAGTGGCAAGGAAAAGACCCGTTTACTGAAGTCGCTAAGCTGAACGGTGAGGTTTTTCGCGCCCTGGAAACACGACGTACCCTACGTTTTGAGATGATGGGTAAGGGTTATTTTCTTAAATATCATCATGGAACCACGCTTAAAGAAGTGGTGAAGAATCTTATATCTTTACGTATGCCTGTACTGGGCGCAGACCGGGAGTGGCTGGCAATTCATCGCTTACAGGAACTGAGTGTTGACACCATGACCGGCGTGGCATTTGGGCAGAAAGGACTGAATCCGTTAGAGCGCACCTCATTTATCATCACTGAAGATCTCTCTCCTGCTATCAGCCTTGAAGATTTTTGTGCAAGGTGGAAAGTTGAGCCCCCTGATTTTGTATTAAAACGGACCATTATTACCCGCGTGGCAGAAATGGTGGGTAAAATGCATCGGGGGGGAGTAAATCATCGGGATTGCTATATTTGCCATTTTTTACTCCAACAACCGATGCCAGAAAATATTGCGGATATCAAACTCTCCGTAATCGATTTGCATCGTGCACAAATTCGTCAGCATGTGCCACGCCGCTGGCGGGATAAGGATCTGATTGGACTCTATTTCTCTTCACTTGAGATCGGGTTGACGTCCAGAGATATCTACCGTTTTTTACGTGTCTATTTTTCGAAGCCACTACGTGAAATCTTTCGTCAGGAAGTCAGGTTGTTTGAACAGGCTGTCACAAAAGCGCAAAAAATAAGACAAAGAACAATTAGAAAAGCGCTATAAATAACACATGAAGTTTGAGGCCATTTTATTATGAACATTGATTTCCAGAAGCTAATCATTCAAAAACATGTTATCGACAGCTCCTCGCATGACAAGAGTAAAAAATTAAGTGTTGCGTATGGTGTCGATCGTAATTTTTTGTTTGGTTCTGGCATTTCTATGACATCAGTATTAGTGAATAATCCTGATATTGATATCCACTTTTATATAGCAACAGACTATATAGATGATGATTATCTGGAATGCGTAAAACGCCTGACGCAGATGTACAGTACGACAGTCACTGTCCTTGTGTTCGATAACGCTGCATTTCGTGAGTTGCCGAGTACAAAAGCATGGACTTATGCAATGTACTATCGTTATTTCGCATTTGAATATTTAAGCACAGAGTTAAGCTCCGTACTGTATCTTGATGCAGATGTTATTTGCAAAGGCTCTCTTCGCGAGCTTACCGAGATTAACTTCTGTGGGGAATATGCTGCTGTTATCAATGATATTGATGAAGTGCGTATTAAATCCGGTAACAGACTCGGTATTCCTGAATTGAGTAACGGTTACTTTAATTCCGGTGTGGTATTTGCGAATCTTCAAGTTTGGCGTGAGCAGCAGTTATTGACAAAGGCATTTTCTATCTTAGATAAACGCCAAAAGGAACTTCTGTATTTTGACCAGGATGTTCTGAATATATTGTTTGTCGGTAATGTCATTTTCCTGAGGCGAGATTTTAACTGCATTTATGGTGTTGATCAGGAACTGAAAAATAAAAATGATAAAATTTACAAGGATTATATTACAGATGATACTGTATTAATACATTATGTCGGTGTTACTAAGCCATGGCATACATGGGCTAAATATCCGGTGGCTAAATTCTTCATTGATGCCTATAAAAAATCCGCATGGGCGGAAAAATCCTTGTTAAATGCAAACACAGCAAAACTGTATAAACGTAAATCACGACATGAAAGAGTGCAGCGTAAATATATTCGTTCGATACTTAGTCATGTGATGTATATAAAAAACAAACTACATAGTGCACGGTCTCATTAGTATTTAGATGTGCAGATAATTTTCAGATAGCATATAAAAAGGTGTAGTACATGAATTTTGATTGTCATCAGTCTATTAAAGACACCATTGAGGTTTTTGGGGCTCCAGAAACTCAAACCCCACAGCTCAATATTGCATGGGGTGTTGATCAAAACTTTATGTTTGGGGCGGCAGTTTCGATGTCGTCCGTTTTACTACATAACAAAGATATCAGCATACATTTTCATCTTTTTACTGATTATCTTGACTCAGATTACCGCAAAAGATTAGAAAAACTAGCTAAGCAGTTTTCTACCAATATAACTGTATATGTGATGGATGCCGAAGGATTAAAGATCCTTCCGTGTGGGAATGCATGGTCACACGCAACCTACTTCAGATTTATCGCGTTTGAGTATCTTAGCGAAAAGATCGATAATCTTCTCTATATAGACGCTGATGTTGTATGTAAAGGATCACTTATTGAGTTAACACAAATCAATCTGGAACATCATGTTGCAGCGGTTATTCAGGATGTTGAAGATAGTCGGGTGTATGCCGCGCAGCGACTTAATACTCCGGAATTTAACGAACAATATTTCAATGCCGGTGTTATATTTGCAAATTTAAAGGAATGGAAAAAACAAAAATTCTTTACGGAAGCATTTTCGATCCTCTTGGATAAGACAAGAAAATTCGCTTTTCTGGATCAGGATGTCTTAAATATAATGTTTTTTGGTAAGACAATTTTTTTACCAAGAATTTATGATGCAATTTACGGCATTAAACAAGAACTCAAAAGTAAGGATACCTCAAGTTATAAAGAATATATAACAGATGATACCATCCTTATCCATTATATAGGCGTGACTAAACCCTGGAATTCATGGGCAAATTATCCTTCAGCACAGTTTTTTGTTGACGCCTGGAAGGCTTCGCCTTGGGCAGATGTTCCATTGTTACCCGCCAGAACGCCAAAACAATATAAAAAGAAATCACGCCATGAAAGATTACAAGGGAAGTATTTCGCCTCGGTAATAAGCTATATTGGTTATTTGCGGGAAAAATTAAAAAGTAAGTAAAAAAACTCCCGTAAGGGAGTTTTTTATTAACGTAATTTAGTCTTAAGGTATTTCAAATACCATTTGATCGAGGCGCAATACTTCCCTTTTTTAGCTTCCTGGCGTGAATAGACCCGATAATCAGTAGGTCTCATACGTGGAGCATAAGAACGCATTTCTGTGTTTCGCCATGGTGTGAAATGATGGTAGAAAAGATAAAGTTGCTGTGAAAGCCCAGTATGTTCTTTATACCAGGGCTTCCTTCCACCAGTGAAGTGGATAATTCTTGGCAGAATATCTTTTTGGTAGAAGAATATCTCTTTTTGTTGATCGGTAAACCAGTTGAACAAAAAATTCCATCTGTTATCAATAAACTTAACGTTACCGTCCATTGCGATATTCAATGCATCCTGGTCAAAGTAAGGTAAGGATTTACCTTGTTCAAATAACACCGTGTTTGCTTTATTTTCAATATCATGCTTGACCCAGTTTTCAATATTGATATACAAAAAACCAGCATTGAAATAATGACCAGTACTCAGGCCCAAGCGTTTGGCATTTTTTGTATCATGAATATCGAGAGAATCGTGGCTGACTGCACAAATGACGTTGCTGATATCAATGCTGTTAATGTCATTGAGCTTATCAAAACACAGGGTATCTGCATCCAGGTAGATAAAATGCTCAACTTTATCTTTAAGTAAGCGCGGTACGGCCAGACGCATATAGGTCGAACGGTTCAGATGTTTGATTGCAAAGTCACTGTTATACTTTTCAATCTCTTCTTTATCGATATTGATAACCTGAATTTTATCACTGGTTGAACGCAGTTTATTGATTTCTTCGTCAGTAACGTCATAGACAAAGACAAAAAATGACAGGTGCTGTTCCGGGTTGTTCATTATGACAGACATAATGGACACTGCTACATATTCCAGATAATTAGCATCTGTACAGTAAGCAATATTAATAATGTTATTTTTGTTGTCCATTTATGCTTTCTCATTACCTTGAACATTGTCACTATCATGAAGTACCATATCAATAGCGTCAACCACGGCCTGTTCCGGTATCCATGTCAGATATTTTTTTGACCGGTCGAGCTCATCCCGCGAAGGCATCGGATGGTATTCGCCAGCCCAAATCAAAACGGCTTTATCAGACCATGGCTTCCACTGTTGGTAGTTGGTGGCGCCAAACAGGCAAACCTGCGGTGTCCTTAGCGCTGCAGCCATATGCATAGGTGCGGAATCGACACCAATGTACAAAACAGCATGGTCGATCAACGCAGCTAGTTGCAGGAAGGTCGTTTTACCTGCCAGCGTCAGATCAGGAGACGATTGGCACAGTTCAGCAATGCGCTGAACCTGTTGCTGCTCACTTGTTGCAGGCCCACAGGTAAGATAGACATGCAAACCACGCTGATGCAGGTGGTCTATAACATGCGCGAACTTCTCATCATCCCAGCATTTAAACTCTTGTCTGGCAGTGGGTTGAATAACGACATATTTCTGCGTAGGCAACGTGGGTAACAGGGATACCAGATGTTGATAATCATCTTGACGATAACTCAGCGACATCTCTTTCTTTAGTTCTGCTTCGCTAAAGCCAATGCCTTTTAGAATCGAAAGGTTTTGTTCAACAATATGCGTCCCAATGGACGGTGTTACTCGCGTAAAAAGTCGATTCCACTGATCTTTTTCGCGCTGGAAGGCAATTGAAGGGCGGCGTAAAGAGGCGATAAGCGCACCAATTGGCCATTGTTCAGTGAGGTTAACAATCAGGTCATAGTGATTTTTCTTCAGTTGTTGACGTACTGAGAGATAATTCTTTGCTGTTGCCAGCAGGCCCTGTTTTTTCTCAATGAGATAAAATGTATTGATGTCTTTGTGGGCGGCTAAGATTGCTTTGGTATCTTTATAGAGGAGCAGATCGATCTTAGCATGTGGATAACGAGCCCGAATGCTGGCAATGACTGGCGTTGTTAACAGAACATCTCCATAAAACTTGAGCTTGCAAATAAGAACTCGGTCAATTTTTTCAAACATGTTAAAATCCCTTTCGAAAAAATAAGTTCTTAAATGCAGATATTGTTTTATATCTTATTTCAGAAATAGAACGATCAATATGGGGATATTTCATCTTAAGAATTATTTTTTTCTTGACGATTTTCGTATCGCAGCATGCTAGTGCATTCTGAATATCATTCAGCATGCTTTCGCTGTAGCGATAATAACCTTTTTTCTTGCGTAATAGTTTACGTCCTTCTAGAAAACAGTTGATGATCATCAGTGTGGCAACAGTACGTTTTGCGCTATTTTTATTTATATAGTTATACATTTTTCGCATAGCAAAAAAGATACTATCCGCATCACTATCAATAATATTCTCGGTAATGCTCTTTTCATTTTTCCGGTAAAAATACAGTGTATTTTCAATCTTTAATATTTTATGGCATTTAAAGTATTGGAAAGGGCAGAAAATCATGTCTTCGTACCGGCGATGTTCTTCGAATCGATCGTTGCCAATAATGTTACGATGGAAGATTTTTGTCATGAGATGCCATTGCCCTGCCCGGAATATTGGTAGCAAAGGAGTATAATTATTATCCGATAATATAATTTCATGCTGACTAATGCCGTTTTCTATACCAGATGAATTCTGATACAGATTTTTTATCTCCCGGGTTAAATTAAATTCAAGAATGTCATATTGTTCATCTCTCAACTTAGGGAGAAGAATAGTGAAATAATCTGCGCAGACAATATCGTCACTGTCAACAAAGCCAATATATTTCCCTGTCGCATGGGCAAGCCCAACGTTACGGGTGATTGCAACGCCCTGATTTTTTTGGCTTATATATTTAACATTATGGCAATCTTTTTCGCGGTAAAACGCATTTATACGCTCTTCGGTTAAATCCGTAGAGCCATCATTAACAATTATTACCTCTACATCATCAGTGATGCTCTGATGTATAGACGCCAACGTCGCTGTGATGAGTTCAGCGTTGTTGTATGTAGGTATAATAATGCTCAGTAAATAACCGGAAGCGTTAACCATGGCATCGTTCTCTTGTTGGATTCGAGCTCAGTACTGCTGCTACACATAACGCCAGTACGCTGCTCAGGGCTTCACCTTTGGCATACAATAATAAATCACTCAAGCCATAGATAGCGATTGCGCCTGAGATAACGAACAACAAGGGACTACGTTGCCAGTAAGCTGTTAAAAACATGGCGATATAGAGCAAGAGTAACACAACAACCCCAGGGATGCCCTTTAGCGAAAAGGTATCAATGACTTCGTTATGCAGGTGGACGTTAATGAACTCAAGTGCCCCTTGTAAGGAAGTATCTTGCACGGCAAGTCGCTGAATTTCTGCTCCGCGTTGTTCAAGTGACTGCCCCCAGTCATGACCGTTCCCAGATTCAATCCCTGCCCGTTGCATCGCCAGTCGCGCGCCGATAGAAGTATTACTATTGTTTTGATTATAAGAGTGCAGATCGACCAGGAAGTTCTGGTAGCGGCTTTCAATGATTGGTTTTAAGGGAATCGAAGCAACTCCCACCAGTATTACAAAACCCAGCAGTGCCCTTAATAGCATGGTGCGGTTGTGACGATAGTACATCAGGAATAGGCCGACACTCAGGATCGGGTATACCAAAATAGCAGCCCGAGTTTGCGTTGTGATGATGACTGCCAGCGATATCAAAAAATGTAACAGATAGAGTGCAACGGTGTGTTTTAGACGGAGATTAATAATGGCCTGAGACGCTAATAATGCAATTAGCGTCAGAGCGTAGGCTGTGCCGGTTTGGTGTTCAAAGCCCAGCGCAACACGGTAGGTCATAATATCTGGTGCTCCGGCAGCCTCGTAGCTTGCGAAAAGATACAAGCCTATTGCGGTAAGAATCGTCCAGAGACTGGTAATGCGAGTTTTGTTAGCACACGGCTCTCGCGTGGTCAGAGCTGTCATAACCAGTGCGGCAAAAATCATCACTTTGCCACCGTTCTGGTATGAACGATAGGCACCGGTAAAGGCTGAGCCAGGTTGTTTAAATATTTCTACCCAAATAATCTGGACTAAACCGAAAAGCAACAACATAAATGGCAAAACCAGATTTTGTTTGTTACTGCACACATGCTTTATATTTTTTCCTATCAGCGGCAGAGACAGGGCCGTGGAGAAAATAAATACCTTCAGCGCTTCATCTGGATTGACCAGGACCATCGCAAGAGTTGCCAGGATCCCAGCATAAAATAAGACGTATATAAAATCGAATGGATTATTTTTTATACTACAAACAAAACGAGAAAACATGTGTTGGCGAAGCATGGTTCGTCTCTTAAAGTTAAAGCAAATTATTATCAATTAGCGATACGTTGACTAAGCTTGCGTCCAGATCCTGCAATTTTCCGGAATGGCTCTGCTGTGTGTATTGATTCTTCCCATATCCACCAATCAATCCCGGGTCTGTCGGGCCATACAACGTAATATTGGGGCGATCCAAGGCGGCGGTTAAATGGCTGAGACCTGTATCAACCGACACCACAAACTTTGCCCCCGCCAGAATGCGAGCAACCTCTTCCAGACTCATTCGCGGCAGGACATCAACGTAGGGAAAACCTTCCGCCAGCCTTTTGGCGCGCTCTTCTTCATGAGGGGCGCCCCAGGGGAGTTTAATACGGATGCCCGTATTATTTAACAGCTCAATCAGCTCCCGCCAGTTGGCTTCTGGCCAGTGCTTATCATCACGTGTTGTGGCATGCAGAAATACAGCATAATGGCCTGTATCAGCATTACATTCATTCACAAAATGCTGAGCGATAGCGTAATCACCCTGCGACTGCGGTTTGGCATATCCCAGACTTTTGGCGAACAATTCACGCGTACGTTCTACCGCGTGCTGCTGTTTGGCAATGTGATGTTTGCGATTATAAAACAGGCTAGCCAGCGGCTCGCGGGCCGTACTCCAGTCCATACCATGCTTGACGCCACGTGCCAGACGCGTCACCAACGCCGCACTTTTAACCAGACCCTGCGCATCAATTATCGCGTCATACTGCTGCAAACGTACCGCATCGCGAAACGCTTTACGCTCGGCTTTAATCGGCGCTGAAAACCAGGCTTTACGCCAGCGGCGAATCGCCACTGGGATGACCCGGTCAACGGCTGCATGCCAGGAAGGGATCTGCGCGAATCCTTCTTCCACCACCCAATCAAATTGAATACCCGGAATAGCCTGCTGCGCATCGGTTAATGCGGGCAACGTATGCAGAACATCGCCCATAGACGACGTTTTAACGATCAGAACCCGCATCCGTCAGGCTTCCTCTTGTAACAACAGGTCGTTGAGTTCTTCCAGTACACGCTGGGGTGTGATGTCAATCAGGCTTTGGTGATAGCCTTCAGCCGCATCGCCCTTGCGCACTTTGTGATAGCCCGTAATCAGACGAATGACCCGCGCTTTGTGCGACAACGGCGGGGTAAAGTCCGGACTACTTGGGCCATACAATGCTACCAGAGGTCGATTCAACGCTGCGGCAACGTGCATTAATCCAGAGTCGTTGGTGACGACCGCTTTGCAGGCGGCGAGCAGAATAACGGCCTGCTCCAGCTGCGTTTCGCCCGCCAGATTACGACACCAGGCCTGCTGCTCAACGCTTAACGTTGCCAGGATTTCATTTCCGGCTTCATGATCTTTTGCCGAGCCAAACAGCACAATCTGATGACCTTCGTCGATCAGCTGTTTTGCCAGTTCAGCATAATGGTAGTGTGGCCAGCGTTTCGCCGGACCAAATTCCGCACCCGGGCAAAAACCGATGATGGGGCGTTCGGCAGAAAGGGAGAACTGGCTACAGGTCAGAGACTTTTCACCTTCGCTGACCTGCAACTGTGGCCAAAGCAGAGGTTGCGGCAAATCTTTAGCCGACAGCATCACGCCTTTATCGTAGGCCAGGGCCACATAGCGTTCGACCATCAGCGGCCATGCGTCTTTATCCAGCACGCGCGCATCGTTGAGCAGGCCGTAGCGCATTTCACCACGCCAACCGGTACGATGCGGAATACCTGCAAAAAAGGGCACCAGCGCGGATTTAAACGAGTTAGGCAGCACATAAGCGCGGTCATAGCGCTTCTCACGCAGGCTATGACCGAGCTTACGCCGTTCACCAATTTCCAGAGCGCCATGCCCAAGCGGCATCGCGATCGCTTCATTGACTTCCGGCATCCGCGATAACAGCGGACGGCACCATGCAGGTGCCATCACGTCGATTATCGCCTGGGGATAGCGCGCCTTGAGCGTGCGATAGAGACTTTGCGACATCATCATGTCGCCCACCCAAGACGGGCCAACCACCAGAATCCTCATAGATTGCCTGCCTTATGCGTCGCGGTTCAGCCAGGCCATATATTCCGTTACGCCTTCAGCAACGGTCTTAAACGGCTTGTCATAGCCCGCGGCGCGCAGGTTGGTCAGGTCTGCCTGAGTAAACGCCTGGTAGCGGCCTTTCAGTTTTTCCGGGAATGGAATGTACTCAATGCTGCCTTTTTTGTGGTACGCCAGCGTTGCGTCAGCAACGGCCTGGAAAGATTCCGCACGACCAGTACCGAGGTTAAAGATGCCGGATACCCCGTTTTCCAGGAACCACAGGTTCACTGCAGCCACATCGCCAACGTAAACGAAATCACGTTTGAAGTTTTCGCTGCCTTCGAACAGTTTTGGTGTTTCGCCATTGTTAAGCTGAGTATTGAGGTGGAAAGCGACGCTCGCCATGCTGCCTTTATGGCCTTCACGCGGTCCGTAGACGTTGAAATAGCGGAAGCCAACAATCTGAGAGTTGGCTTCTGGCAGGATCTGACGCACGTACTCGTCGAACAGGAATTTTGAGTAGCCATAGACGTTCAGCGGTTTCTCATATTCACGGGATTCGATGAAATCAGAAGTGCGACCGCCATAGGTGGCGGCAGAGGACGCGTACAGGAACGGGATTTCACGCTCCAGGCAGTAGTGCAGCAGCTCTTTAGAGTATTGATAGTTGTTGTCCATCATATACTTGCCGTCCCACTCGGTGGTGGAAGAGCATGCGCCTTCGTGGAAAATAGCTTCGATATCGCCGAAATCTTCCCCGGCCATAATCTGGATCAGGAAGTCTTCCTTGTCCATGTAGTCAGCAATATTCAGATCCACCAGGTTAACAAACTTGGTGCCGTCTTTCAGGTTGTCCACCACCAGGATGTCGGTGATGCCTTTATCATTCAGGGACTTAACGATATTGCTGCCGATAAAGCCCGCGCCGCCGGTAACGATGATCATAAATGTAACCTTCGAATTATGGAGTCAGAGACAATCTCAGACACGAATACTTTCTATCATATCACTACATGGCTCAGGCTTCAGCCATTCACCGATAAGCCGTGCGGGTACACGTGATTTATGCTTCATTTTGAAGAAGTGATGATGCGTCATCTCGTATCAACGTATAGCTTTGGGTAATATGTGCTGAAATTTGCCCAGTCTGGAGAATTGAAATGCGTGGGGATTTTTACAAACAGTTAACCAACGATCTCGACACCGCACGTGCGGAAGGATTGTTTAAAGAAGAGCGCATTATTACATCTGCCCAGCAGGCGGATATCACCGTGGCGGACGGAAGCCACGTTATTAACTTTTGTGCGAACAACTATCTGGGACTGGCTAACCACCCGGAGCTAATTGCAGCGGCAAAAGCGGGTATGGATTCTCACGGATTTGGTATGGCTTCGGTTCGCTTTATTTGCGGTACCCAGGATAGCCATAAGCAACTGGAGCAAAAACTGGCGGCATTCCTCGGTATGGAAGATGCCATCCTTTACTCTTCCTGCTTCGACGCCAATGGCGGCCTGTTTGAAACGCTGCTGGGCGCAGAAGACGCAATTATTTCCGATGCCCTGAACCACGCTTCTATCATAGATGGCGTTCGTCTGTGTAAAGCAAAACGTTTCCGTTACGCCAACAACGATATGGTGGAACTGGAAGCTCGCCTGAAAGAAGCACGTGAAGCGGGCGCTCGTCATATCCTGATCGCCACTGATGGCGTGTTCTCTATGGATGGTGTGATCGCTAACCTGAAAGGCGTTTGCGATCTGGCGGATAAATATGACGCGCTGGTCATGGTTGATGATTCCCATGCCGTCGGTTTTGTCGGCGAAAATGGTCGTGGCTCCCATGAATACTGTGACGTGATGGGTCGCGTGGACATCATCACCGGTACGCTGGGTAAAGCACTCGGCGGCGCATCCGGTGGTTACACCGCAGCTCGCAAAGAAGTTGTTGAGTGGCTGCGTCAGCGTTCCCGTCCTTATTTGTTCTCCAACTCACTGGCGCCAGCGATTGTTGCGGCCTCCATTAAAGTGCTGGAAATGGTTGAAGCTGGCAGTGACCTGCGCGACCGCCTGTGGGCGAACGCACGTCAGTTCCGTGAGCAAATGTCTGCCGCTGGCTTTACTCTGGCCGGTGCCGATCACGCGATTATCCCGGTGATGTTGGGTGATGCAGTGATCGCGCAGGACTTTGCTCGTGAACTGCAAAAAGAGGGGATTTACGTTACCGGATTCTTCTATCCGGTGGTTCCAAAAGGCCAGGCGCGTATCCGTACCCAGATGTCTGCGGCGCATACCCCTGAGCAGATTACGCGTGCTGTTGAGGCGTTCACACGCATTGGTAAACAACTGGGCGTTATTGCCTGAGGATGTGAAATGAAAGCGTTATCCAAACTGAAAGCGGAAGAGGGCATTTGGATGACTGACGTTCCTGAACCGGAAGTCGGTCATAACGATTTGCTGATTAAAATCCGTAAAACAGCCATCTGCGGGACTGACGTTCACATTTATAACTGGGATGAATGGTCGCAAAAAACCATCCCAGTACCGATGGTCGTTGGGCATGAATATGTCGGCGAAGTTGTTGGCATCGGTCAGGAAGTTAAAGGCTTTAAAATCGGCGATCGCGTTTCAGGCGAAGGTCATATCACCTGCGGACATTGCCGTAACTGCCGCGGTGGACGTACTCACCTGTGCCGCAATACGACCGGTGTTGGTGTAAACCGTCCGGGCTGCTTTGCGGAGTACCTGGTGATCCCGGCATTTAACGCATTTAAAATCCCGGACAATATCTCCGACGACCTGGCGTCTATCTTCGATCCGTTCGGTAATGCAGTGCACACGGCGCTGTCGTTCGATCTGGTTGGGGAAGATGTACTGGTGTCCGGTGCGGGTCCAATCGGTATTATGGCGGCGGCAGTCGCGAAGCACGTTGGCGCACGCCACGTGGTGATCACCGACGTTAATGAGTATCGCCTTGAGCTGGCGCGCAAAATGGGTATCACCCGCGCGGTCAACGTGTCGAAAGAGAATCTGACCGACGTGATGGCTGAACTGGGTATGACCGAAGGGTTTGATGTGGGCCTGGAGATGTCCGGGGCGCCGCCAGCGTTTCGCGCTATGCTGGACACCATGAATCACGGTGGCCGTATTGCTATGCTGGGTATTCCGCCATCTGATATGTCCATCGACTGGACGAAAGTTATCTTTAAAGGACTGTTTATTAAAGGTATCTACGGTCGTGAGATGTTTGAGACATGGTACAAAATGGCTGCACTGATCCAGTCTGGTCTGGATTTGTCGCCGATCATCACCCATCGATTCTCCATCGATGAATTCCAGCAGGGCTTTGACGCGATGCGTTCAGGCCAGTCAGGGAAAGTGATCCTGAGCTGGGATTAACCGTATCCACCCTGTGGATTCTGTGTGTTGTCCCCGGATGTTGATTATCATTAATCATCCGGGGCGTTTTTTGCCTGCACAATCTCCCCCGCCCGGCGCATTTTCCGCTAAAGAATTAATATTTTTTTCTGAAAATCTACCGCTTAATATGCTAAAAAGTGCCGATTACTCTATTGTCTGGCTGGATTTGATATGACCTATATCCCTGGTCTCCTGAGCGTCATTATGCCGCTTTACAACACGGGTGAACCGTTCATTGCGTGTATGGATTCGCTGATTGCGCAAACCTGGAAGAACCTGGAGATCATCATTGTTAATGATGGCTCTACGGATAACTCTGCGGAGCTTGCTCAGTCTTATGCGGATCGTTATCCACACGTTCATCTGCTGCACCAGCGCAATGGGGGCGTTTCGGCGGCGCGCAATACCGGGATGAAAGTCGCCAGGGGGGAGTACATCGCGTACGTAGACGGCGATGATATTGCCTATCCGGAAATGTATGAAACGCTGATGACTATGGCGCTGAAAGACAACCTGGATGTTGCGCAGTGCAACGCTGATTGGTGTATTGCGGAAACCGGCCACACCTGGGCATCCATTCCTACCGATCGTATTCGTTCTACCGGCGTGATGACCGGGCCAGACTGGTTACGCAAAGCGTTAGCCAGCCGCCGTTGGCGACACGTTGTCTGGATGGGCGTTTATCGTCATCAGACTATCCGCGACGCGGGGCTGACCTTCCTGTCTGGCCTGCATCACCAGGATATTATCTGGACGACGGAGTTTATGTTTAATGCGAAGCGCGCGCGTTACACGGAAATCCCTCTGTATAAATACTTCCTGCACGGCGCATCTGTTAGCCGTCTGCCGCGCACCGGGCTGAAAAATCTCGCTTACCAGCGCCACTACATCAAAATTACCCGTCTGCTGGATAAGATGAATCATGATTACGCCGGGCGCATTCCCATTTACCCGGAATTCAAACAGCAGGTGATTTACGAAGCGCTACGCGTTTGTCATTGCATCCGTAAAGAACCGGACGAGAAAATCCGCCAGCGCATGATTGCTGAAGTATTCGTGTCAGGTATGTTCAAGCGTATGGTAAGCAATATTTGCAGCGTTAAGCTGGGTTATCAGGTGCTGTTGTGGGCCATCCGCTTTAACCAGTGGCGCGATAAAGCACTGACGCCGCGCCGCCTGGCTCATTTAACGCTGGATAGCAAAGACTGATTATTGCCAGCCCTGCCACTGCAGGCGCATATACTGCACCAGCGTGCTTTGGGTAATGCTTTCGCCGAGCACGCTGAAGAAGCGGCTGGCGTACACCGGCTCTAACGGCTGCTTCGGTTTGCATAATTTCACCCCGCGGAAAGGATTACGCGGCGCATCAGGTATACCGTTCTTCGGTGGCGTGAGGTTTGGTCTGGAGGTATCCACCTGCGGTTCATTGAGCAGGCTGCTTGGGCGAACCAACGTGATGTCGGCTGGCAGGCTATACAGCATCTGCTGCAGGACACGAACCGTAGACGGGTGAGGATGGCCAATGGCGATTGCGGAACCGTTGCGGCGCGCCAGCTCGACGGCATGATTAAACTGACGGCGAATATCGGCTTCGTTTTGCGTGTCATCCAGGAAGACTTTGCGTTTGATGACTTTCACACCGGTCCCTGACGCTGCGCGCATTGCCTGGCTGTTACCAATGGTCATGCTGTCCAGGAAGTAGAGATCGTATCGCTCCAGCGCCTGCATCACCTTCTGCATGCCAAACAGGCTGGAGGTCATCGCGCTGCCCATATGGTTGTTCAGACCGACCGCATTCGGTACTTTGCTTACCGCGTCGCGAATAATTCGCTCAATCTCTTCGCTGCTCATTTCAGGGCGTAATGTATCTTTCTCTAACGGCTGCTTGCTCAGCGGCGCCATTGGCAGATGGATTAATACTTCATGCCCGCTGTTATGTGCTTTGATTGCCATTTCTCGCGCATGTGGGGCGTTAGGCAGAACGGCAACGGAGATGGTAGAAGGCATCGCCAGTACCTGGTTTTCAGTGTGTGGGCGATAGCCGAAATCATCAATGACGATGGCGAGTTTGCCAGCAAAAACAGGTGTTGCGAAGGCCAGCAGGCTGGCGAGAGAGAGTAGTAGACGACGAAATTGTTGTGGCAAAACTTATCTTCCCAACCACGGCTGTGGATTGACCGCCTGACCCTGGCGACGAATTTCGAAATAGAGTGCCGGCCTGCCCTGACCGCCGCTGCTACCCACAAGTGCAATAGGCTGCCCGGCGCGAACCTGCGTACCGACGCTGACCAGCGCGCTCTGGTTATAACCGTACAGGCTCATATCGCCTTTACCGTGCTCAACGACGACCACCAGGCCATAGCCCTGCAACCAGTCCGCCAGAATGACGCGACCATCGGCAATGGCTTTAACTTCGGTGCCTTCGGATGCGCCAATAACCATCCCCTTCCAACGTAGCTCACCCTGCAGTTGTTCGCCATAACGATGCAGTGTTGGGCCACGAACGGGCCAGAATGCCTGGCCGCGCGGCGAACCCAGGCCGCCGGTACGGGACATCAGTGATTTTTCGCTTTCGGTCGGCTTGTAGGTCGAGCCTTTTCGTGACGCATCCTTCTGCTTATCACGTACGGCCTGCGCCTCGCGCGCTTCACGTTCCGCGCGCGCTTTGGCCGCAGCTTCGGCGCGAGCAATGCTGTTGCGCAGACGGGATTCGTTAGCGCGCATTTCGCCCAGTTGCTGCTGGCCCTGTTGAATCGAGGACTCCAGACCCGCCAGTGTTTTCTGGCGTTCGTTACGCGCCTGCTCCAGCTTAGCCTGCTGAGCGCGTTGTTCGTACAGCAGGGTCTGCTGTTCGCTCTGCTTATCTTCCAGCTCGGCTTTTTGCGAATCGACCTCTTCGCGCGTTTGTTTCAGCTGCGCGATAGTTTCTTGCCTCGCCTGGTTCAGATAGCCGAAATAGGCCTGCAGACGCTGTCCGCGCTGGCTTTCTTCGCCGCTAAGGATGAGCTGAATACCGGTGTGTTCACCCTGGCGAAACGCGGCGTCTAACTGGGCTGCCAGACTGCGCTCTTGCGCTGCTCGTTGCTTTTCCAGCTTCGCGAGTGCTGCGTTCATCTCTGCGATTTGCGCGTTCAGTTGTGCCAGTGAGTTCTGCGTTTCGCGTAACTGCCTTGCGGCAACGGCGATGGCTTGTTCCTGAGCTTTAAGCTGAGCGAGGAGAGTAGAACGTTGTTGTTGCTGTTGGCGTACCGCGCGTTCTTTTGCCGCGATATCGGCCTGAATAGATTTGAGCTGATCGCGTTCGTCCGCGTGGGCGGAAAAGGCGCACAGCAATACGCCAGCGCTAAGCGCGCTGGCGTAGAACAAGGGCCTGACTGAAAACTTACGCGGTTTCACGGCCCGAGTGATGGTATTAATCGCCTTTCCCCTCATGGGGAGGGATTATTCCACGATGAACAGCGGCTTACCAGTCATCTCTTGCGGGATTTCCATACCCATCAGCGTCAGCATCGTCGGGGCGATATCAGAAAGTTTGCCGCCTTCGACTGCTTTGACGTTCTTACCACCGACATAAATCAGCGGAACGGGCAGGTTGGTATGTGCAGTATGTGCCTGACCGGTGGACGGATCGCGCATCTGCTCTGCGTTACCGTGGTCTGCGGTGATCAGCAACTGGCCGCCAACGGACTCAACCGCTTTAGTCACCTGCTCAACGCAGTGATCCAGCGCTTCAACCGCTTTAACTGCTGCTTCCATCACCCCGGTGTGACCAACCATGTCGCCGTTCGGGTAGTTACAAATGATGGTGTCGTATTTACCGCTCTCAATCGCTGCAACCAGCTTCTCAGTCAGTTCAGCAGAGCTCATTTCCGGCTGCAGATCGTAGGTCGCAACTTTCGGAGAGTTGATCAGGATGCGGTCTTCGCCTTTGAACGGCTCTTCTACGCCGCCGTTGAAGAAGAAGGTCACGTGCGCATATTTTTCAGTTTCGGAAATACGCAGCTGCGTTTTTTCGTTCTTCGCCATCCACTCACCAAAGGTGTTGGCCAGAGATGCTGGTGGGTAAGCAACCGCAGTTTTGATGTCTGCCGCGTATTCGGTCAGCATCACAAAGTTGAGGTTAACGACTTTCTTACGGGCGAAGCCGTCGAAATCAGCGTTAACAAACGCACGGGTGATTTCACGCGCACGGTCAGCACGGAAGTTCATGAAAATCAGCGTATCGCCATCTTCCATAGCAGCATCTGCCTGACCTTCGGCACGGATCACGGTCGCTTTGACGAATTCGTCGTTTTCGTCGCGGGCATAAGCAGCCTGCAGACCTTCAACCGCCGTAGCGAACTGGAACTCGCCCTTCGCCAGCGTCATCAGATCGTAAGCCTGTTCTACGCGATCCCAACGGTTGTCGCGGTCCATAGCGTAGTAACGACCGATGATGGACGCTACGCGGCCTTTGCCCAGTGCGGCAAATTTCTCTTCAAATTTCTGCAGTGAATGTTCAGCGCTGCGCGGCGGGGTATCACGACCATCAAGGAAAGCGTGCAGATAGATTTTTTCAGCGCCGCGTTCAGCGGCCATTTCTACCATCGCCATGATGTGATCTTCGTGGCTGTGAACGCCGCCAGCAGAGAGCAGACCCATGATGTGTACCGCTTTCCCGGCATTTTTTGCCTGGTCGACCGCATCGGTCAGCACCGGGTTAGCGAAGAAAGTACGTTCTTTGATTTCAACGTCCAGACGGGTAAGGTCCTGATACACGATACGGCCCGCGCCCAGGTTGACGTGACCCACTTCGGAGTTGCCCATCTGGCGATCGGGCAGGCCGACTTCCAGACCGGACGCATCAATCAGGGTATGCGGACGTTTTGCCCACAGCGCATCCATTACCGGGGTTTTAGCACTAAAAATGGCGTTATCCTGGCTGTCTTCGCGATAGCCGTAGCCATCCAGAATCACCAGTACCATAGGTTTTTTAGAAACCGACATTGCGACAACCTCACACTCAAGAGATAAAAAATAATTGCGTAATTTTACTACAGCTGAATCGATAAAGTAGCCCCCGAAGATCAAATAATGGGGGATCGCGTGCCAGGGGGAACACCGATTTACATTTTTTTTTCCGTAGCGCCCCGCAAAAATGCAATCCAATGCACGCTCTGGCTGTATTTGCGCCAACGCGCAGGTATACTCCTTTCCTGGTTTTTTAATCACTGAGTCGGGAGTTGTTACCCCCCATGCAAGAAATTATGCAATTTGTTAGTCGCCACCCTGTCTTGAGTATCGCCTGGATTGCGTTACTGGCGGCTGTATTATTTACCACGTTTAAGAGCCTGACCTCAAAAGTGAAGGTGATTACTCGCGGCGAAGCTACACGTCTCATCAACAAAGAAGACGCCGTTGTTGTGGATTTACGCCAGCGCGACGACTTCCGCAAAGGCCATATCGCAGGCTCCACTAACCTGCTGCCGAGCGAAATCAAAGCCAACAATTTTGGCGAACTTGAAAAACACAAAAACAAACCTGTGATTGTGGTTGATGGTTCAGGCATGCAGTGCCAGGATTCAGCAACTGCGCTGATTAAAGCCGGTTTTGAGCAAGTATCCGTACTGAAAGACGGCGTAGCGGGCTGGAGTGGTGAGAATCTGCCACTGGTTCGCGGCAAGTAATTTACCCATCTTCTTTCATGCCGCAGGGTAAAAAGAACACTGGAGATAAGTCATGGCCAATATTGAGATCTACACCAAAGCAACCTGCCCGTTTTGCCATCGCGCAAAAGCGCTGTTGAACAGCAAGGGTGTGAGTTTCCAGGAGCTTCCGATTGACGGCGATGCCGTAAAACGTGAAGAGATGATCAAGCGCAGTGGCCGTACGACGGTTCCGCAGATTTTTATTGATGCACAGCACATTGGCGGTTGTGACGACTTGTATGCGTTGGATGCGCGTGGTGGACTGGATCCCCTGCTGCGATAAGGCGTACTGAAAGTATTTAAAGGACAACACTAAGGGTTTTCTAAACATGTCAGAACAAAATAACACTGAAATGGCTTTCCAGATCCAACGTATCTATACCAAGGATGTGTCTTTCGAAGCGCCAAATGCACCGCATGTTTTCCAGAAAGATTGGCAGCCAGAGGTTAAACTTGATCTTGATACCGCATCTACCCAACTGGCAGATGACGTGTATGAAGTAGTGCTGCGTGTCACTGTAACGGCTTCTCTTGGTGAAGAAACTGCGTTCCTGTGCGAAGTTCAGCAGGGCGGTATTTTCTCCATCAGTGGTATCGAAGGGACTCAGATGGCGCATTGCCTGGGCGCATACTGCCCGAACATTCTGTTCCCGTATGCCCGCGAATGCATCACCAGCCTGGTTTCACGCGGTACGTTCCCGCAACTGAACCTTGCGCCGGTCAACTTTGATGCGCTGTTCATGAACTATTTACAGCAGCAGGCTGGCGAAGGTACTGAAGAACATCAGGATGCCTGATGAACCAAAGTAATGCTTCAATGACTGTGATTGGTGCCGGCTCGTACGGCACCGCTCTTGCCATCACCCTGGCAAGAAATGGCCATCAGGTTGTCCTGTGGGGCCATGATCCGAAACATATCGCGACCCTTGAGCACGATCGCTGCAACGTCGCGTTCCTTCCTGATGTGCCTTTTCCTGACACACTGCGCCTGGAAAGTGATTTAGCCACTGCGCTGGCCGCCAGTCGTAATATTCTGGTGGTGGTGCCGAGCCACGTCTTTGGCGAAGTGCTGCGAAACATCAAACCATTGATGCGTCCTGACGCACGACTGGTCTGGGCGACAAAAGGTCTGGAGGCGGAAACAGGGCGTCTGCTGCAGGACGTCGCGCGTGAAGCGCTGGGGGACTCAATTCCACTGGCGGTTATTTCCGGCCCGACGTTCGCCAAAGAGCTGGCTGCGGGCATGCCGACGGCGATTTCTCTGGCCTCGACGGACGACGCCTTTGCTGACGATCTCCAGCAGTTGCTGCACTGCGGCAAAAGCTTTCGCGTTTACAGCAACCCGGATTTCATTGGCGTGCAGCTTGGCGGCGCGGTGAAAAACGTCATTGCGATTGGTGCGGGGATGTCTGACGGCATCGGTTTTGGCGCGAATGCGCGTACCGCATTGATCACCCGTGGACTGACCGAAATGTCTCGCCTTGGCGCGGCGCTGGGTGCCGATCCTGCCACCTTTATGGGGATGGCGGGTTTAGGCGATCTGGTGCTGACCTGCACCGACAACCAGTCGCGTAACCGTCGTTTTGGCATGATGCTCGGCCAGGGTATGGACGTGCAGGGCGCGCAGGACAAGATTGGTCAGGTGGTTGAAGGCTATCGCAATACGAAAGAAGTTCGTGAATTGGCGCACCGTTTTGGTGTCGAGATGCCAATAACCGAGGAAATTTATCAAGTATTGTATTGCGGAAAAAACGCGCGCGAGGCAGCATTGACGTTATTAGGTCGTGCGCGCAAGGACGAGCGAAGCAGCCACTAGCCGTAAGGAACCGTTTCAATCTAACGACCCGACCCGCGAAGAACGGGTCGGTCGTTTTGCTACCTTCTGGAGTACGCAATGCCGTGTGAAGAACTGGATATCGTCTGGAAAAACATTAAAGCGGAAGCCCGGGCACTGGCGGAATGTGAGCCAATGTTGGCCAGTTTTTACCACGCAACGCTGCTCAAACATGAAAATCTCGGCAGTGCGCTAAGCTATATGCTGGCGAATAAACTTGCTTCTCCAATCATGCCCGCCATTGCGATTCGCGAAGTCGTGGAAGAGGCCTATGCCGCCGATCCTGAAATGATTGCCTCAGCGGCCTGTGATATTCAGGCGGTACGTACGCGTGACCCGGCTGTCGATAAATATTCCACCCCACTTCTGTACCTGAAGGGTTTTCATGCGCTTCAGGCCTACCGTATCGGTCACTGGCTGTGGCATCAGGGGCGTCAGGCGTTGGCGATCTTCCTGCAAAATCAGGTGTCCGTTACCTTCCAGGTAGACATTCATCCGGCGGCAAAAATTGGCCGTGGGATTATGCTCGATCACGCAACCGGCATTGTGGTCGGTGAAACGGCAGTGATTGAAAATGATGTCTCTATTCTGCAATCCGTCACGCTCGGCGGGACCGGTAAAGCCGGCGGCGATCGTCATCCGAAAATTCGTGAAGGTGTAATGATTGGCGCGGGGGCAAAAATTCTCGGCAACATTGAAGTCGGGCGCGGCGCGAAGATTGGCGCAGGTTCCGTGGTTTTACAACCGGTACCCCCGCATACCACTGCGGCAGGCGTACCTGCACGCATCGTCGGTAAGCCTGACAGCGATAAACCGTCTATGGATATGGATCAGCATTTCAACGGGATTCATCATACTTTCGAATACGGTGATGGCATCTGATTTCGAGCTATGCCCGGCGGCGCAGTGCTTACCGGGCCTACAAATCTCGTAGGTCGGATAAGGCGTCAGCCGCCATCCGACAAAAATCAACTACGCAATACCGCGCCGGGATAACCTAACTGGCGCCAGGCCTCATACACCACCACCGACACCGCATTTGACAGGTTCATGCTGCGACTGTCCGGCATCATCGGAATTCGAATTTTTTGTTCGGCTGGCAGCGCGTCGAGGATGCTGGATGGCAGACCGCGAGTTTCCGGGCCAAACATCAGATAATCCCCGTCCTGATAGCTTACCGCGCTATGCGCTGGCGTACCTTTGGTGGTCAGGGCAAACAGACGTTGCGGATTTTCTGCGGCGACGAAGCTGGCGTAATCAGGGTGGCGCAGCACGGCGGTAAACTCATGGTAATCCAGCCCCGCGCGACGCAGGCGCTTGTCGTCCCAGGTAAAGCCCATTGGCTCAATAATATGCAGACGAAAGCCGGTGTTGGCGCAAAGACGGATAATATTGCCGGTATTTGGCGGGATTTCTGGTTCGAATAAAACGATGTTAAGCATACTGCCCCCTTGATAACGGGGGGCAGAATAGCAGAAAGAGCGGGTACTATGCGACGGTCAGCGTGTACGGTTTATAGCGTTGCAGTTTGTAAATCGTTGCGGCAGCCGCAATCAGCGCCGGAAGGCTGAGGAACATTAATATACTGTCTGCCTGCCATTGCAGGGAAAGCAACTGGGCGCTCATCATCGTTCCGGCTACGCCACCGAAGCGGCCCACGCCCTGCATCCAGGCAATGCCCGTCGCGCGGCAGTGGGTTGGATAAAACGTGGCGGCCAGCGTCTGCAGCCCGGACTGCGCGCCGTTCATGGTAATCCCCATCAGGAAGATCAGTGCGCCGAACAGGATGATATGGTTATGTTCAAACCCGAGAGCGAGGGCAAACAGCATCGTCAGAATAAAGCCAAGTGACACCACTTTATGTGCTTCCCAGCGATCCATTAACCAACCGGCCAGCAGGATCCCCGCAGTACCGCCGAAGGTAAACAGTGACGTCAGCCAGGCGGATTCAGCCAGCGGATAGCCCATTCCCAGCATCAGCGTTGGCATCCAGCTCAGCAGCACGTAATAGATAACCAATCCCATAAAGTAGGTCATCCAGAGCATCAGCGTGCCCGGCAGCCAGGGCATACTGAATAGCTGTGCCACGCTGCCTTTTTTGACCGTGACGCGGTCTTCATCCAGATAAAACTGGGTAACCTGTTCCAGACTTCCCGATATAAAGCGTTGAGCAATGCGTTTAACCTGTGCAACCCCTTTACCGCGGTGAACCAGATACTTTACCGACTCCGGCAGGAACAGCACCAACAATACGGTGAGGGCCAGCGGGGCGATCGCACCGGCAAGCAGGACGCTGTGCCAGCCGTAGTTGGGGATAAGCCAGGAGGAGATCACCCCGCCGCCTGCAGCCCCTAACGGAAAGCCGCAGTACATGGTGTTAATCGCCATTGAACGACAGCGTTTTGGTGCAAATTCTGACACCAGGGTGATGGCATTGGGCATTGCCGCGCCAAGACCCAGCCCGGTGAGAAAGCGCCAAAATGTGAGCATATTCAGCGTCTGGGCATAGGCAGTTCCCAGACTGGCTAGGCCAAAAAACAGACAGGAAAAGACCAGCACGCGTTTACGGCCCATACGATCGGAAATCGGC
The DNA here is from genome assembly GCF_009905315.1 of Citrobacter sp. LUTT5. Lineage (NCBI taxonomy): Bacteria > Pseudomonadati > Pseudomonadota > Gammaproteobacteria > Enterobacterales > Enterobacteriaceae > Citrobacter > Citrobacter sp. LUTT5. The sequence continues at coordinate 127,833 of NZ_CP047606.1, forward strand.
CCGGCCAGCAGTGCACCAAATGACAGGCCCAGTAGTGCAGCGCTTAACACCGGTCCAAGGTCCTGCTTCTTGATGCCCCAGTCGGCTGAGAGCGTGGGCGCAATATAGCCCATCGCCGCCGTATCGAAGCCGTCGATGGCCAGGACCAGAAAACCCAGGACAATAATGACCCAGTGGAAGCGCGAAAAAGGACTGTCATCTATCGCCTGCTGGATATTCACTTTTCCGGAATAAGCCATGTTACCCTCGCCCGTTATGATGGTTGTTATCTGTATATTTCGCCCTTGTATTAGCTTGTATATACATCTGACAGGTGGATAAAAAGTTGTCAAATATATTGGTTATAAATGTTAACTGGTCGTTATTTTTGGATAAAAAATGGCCGGACTGAGAACAGACCGACCATGCAGAAAGTGGGTTTTATGGGGATATTGTTACGCCGCGCTACCCTGAACCAGAGGTGCCAGCGCAGCAGGCAGGCTTTTTCCCAGTTCTTGTACCAGCGAATCATGACTGATTTCGCTAATCGATTTTGCACCGGTCAGGGTCATTGCCACCTTCATCTCTTTCTCGATCAGATTCAGCAGATTCGCTACCCCGGCCTGACCGTGGGTTGCCAGTGCGTACAGATAAGCACGTCCCAGCAGAACACTATCCGCGCCCAGCGCAATCATGCGTACGACGTCCAGACCGTTGCGGATCCCGCTGTCTGCCAGAATGGTGATATCGCCTTTTACCGCATCGGCAATAGCGGGTAACGCGCGAGCTGAAGACAGCACGCCGTCTAACTGGCGACCACCGTGGTTAGAGACAACGATGCCATCAGCGCCGAAGCGTACGGCGTCGCGAGCATCTTCAGGATCGAGGATCCCTTTGATCACCATCGGACCATCCCAAAATTCGCGGATCCACTCGAGGTCTTTCCAGGAAATCGACGGATCGAAATTATTCGCCAGCCAGCCGATGTAGTCTTCAAGGCCGGTGGGTTTGCCAAGATAGGTCGAGATATTGCCTAAATCATGCGGGCGACCGTTCAGGCCAACGTCCCATGCCCATTGTGGATGGGTGACTGCCTGCCAGTAGCGGCGCAGTGCCGCATTTGGGCCGCTCATCCCGGAATGGGCGTCACGGTAGCGTGCGCCAGGTGTTGGCATATCGACGGTAAAGACCAGCGTGGAGCAACCTGCCGCTTTGGCTCGTTCCAGGGCGTTACGCATAAAGCCGCGATCGCGCAGAACATACAGCTGAAACCACATCGGACGCTTGATAGTCGGGGCGACTTCTTCAATCGGGCATACGGATACTGTGGAAAGCGTAAACGGAATGCCTTTGGCATCAGCGGCGGCGGCGGCCTGAACTTCGCCCCGACGCGCATACATGCCGCACAGACCGACAGGTGCAAGGGCCACCGGCATGGAGAGCGTTTCGTTGAACAGTTTTGTCTCCAGGCTCAGGTCGGACATATTCTTCAGCACGCGCTGGCGAAGGGCCACCTCCGACAGGTCTGCCACGTTACGGCGCAAAGTGTGCTCTGCATACGCCCCACCGTCAATATAGTGGAACAAGAAGGGGGGTAGGATGCGCTGGGCTGCGGCGCGATAGTCGCTGGCTGCTGAAATAATCATGTGTTGTTCTCCCTGCTATTCTCACCAGGGTCACCGGGCAGGCGGGTGATTCGCGCCTGGCGGGCCTGATCTTCATCAAATCGTTTAATCGTGGTGTGGACAAAACTGAGGTGCGCCATCATCGCTTTACGCGCGCCGTCGGCATCTCCGGCAACAATCGCATCCAGTACGGCCTGATGCTGTGCCGTTAGCTGTGAAAATACGGGCGGCACGAGGTACATTCGCTGGCGGCTCTGTTTCACCGAAGACTGCAATACGTCGAAGAAACCGCGCATGGTCTGTAACAGCACCACGTTGTGTGAGGCCTCCGCAATGGCGAGATGAAAGCGAACGTCTGCCTGCGAGGCGAGATCTGGATCTTCGCTTTGTGTGGCCTCGAAACAGAGCCTGATCTTCTCTTTGTCGGCAGCAGTGGCACGCATAGCTGCGTGCCAGGCGGTGCTGGCTTCGATGGCGTGGCGGGCTTCCAGAATATCGAAACTGTAATCAGGATCGTCCGCCAGCAGGGTTTTCAGCGGCTGAACGATGTTTTGTTCAGACCATGCCTCATGCTGCCAGCGGACAAACGTCCCACCGCCACGACGGCTAATCAGTACGCCTTCACTTACCAGCTTTGCTAACGCCTCGCGCAGCGAGTTGCGCGATACGCCGAGCTGTACGGCCAGCTGGCGCTCAGCGGGCAACTTCATGCCCGCTTCCAGCTGTTGTTCTTCAATCAGCGCCCGCACACGAGATGCGACTTCGTCTGACAAGCGTCTGGGCATTACTATCATGGAATCATCCAGGTTAAGACATAGGCCTGCAGTGTGGTAATCACACCCACCATGCAGGTGAAAATCAGACTGTGCTTCACGGTAAAGCGGAACAGGTCAGACTCTTTTCCCACTAATCCCACTGCCGCACAGGCGATAGCGATAGATTGCGGAGAGATCATTTTTCCGGTCACGCCGCCGGTGGTATTTGCAGCCACCATTAATACATCCGAAACACCGATTTGCTGAGCGGCCGTGGCCTGTAGGGCGGCAAACAGTGCGTTTGATGAGGTGTCGGATCCAGTCAGGAATACCCCCAGCCAGCCAAGGAACGGCGAGAAGAAGGTAAATGCGCTGCCGGTGTGAGCCAGGGCCAATGCCAGGGTGGATGAAAGCCCGGAGTAGTTAGAGATAAACGCGAATGCCAGCACCATCCCGATGGAGTAGATAGGTAGCGCCAGATCTTTCAGCGTGCTACCAAAGGTCTGAAGCGCAGCAGACGGCTTCATCTTCAGCCAGACGATGGACAGCAGGGCGGCAAACAGTATTGCGGTACCGGTCGCGGAGAACCAGTCAAATTTGTACACCGCCGCGTAGGCTGTGGCTTCGTGTACGACCGGCGGCATACGGGCAACCAGCTTGTCGAGGAACGGAACCGGAATATTGACCACCCAGTGGTACATCGCGCCGCCTGGCGCAAACAGCGCTTTAAACGGCGGTATGCTCCACAGCGTGACGGTAGCTGTCAGGAACAGGAACGGCGACCAGGCTCGGATGATTTGCCCGGCGGTGTAGCGGGTGCGCGACAGATCCATATCGACCTGCGAAGCGCCCATATCACCAAAGCGGAAGATGCGTACCGGCTGCCAGCGCTTCAGGAACAGCGTCAGACAGACCAGGGAAACCAGAGAAGAGATGATGTCCGGCAGTTCCGGTCCGATAAAGTTAGAGCTGAGATACTGCGCGATAGCAAACGAGCCGCCAGCGACCATCACCGCAGGCCAGGTTTCTTTCACGCCACGCCAGCCATCCATAATCGCCATAATCCAGAACAGCACGATAATGGTCAGGAACGGCAGTTGACGGCCCACCATCTGGCCAATCTCGAAGCTGTCCAGCCCGGTAACCTGACCGGCAACCAGAATCGGAATGCCCATTGCCCCAAAAGCGACTGGAGCGGTGTTTACGATTAAGCACAAACCTGCCGCATACAGCGGGTTAAAGCCAAGGCCAACCAGCAGTGCGGCGGTAATCGCTACCGGAGCACCGAAGCCTGCCGCCCCTTCGAGGAATGCCCCAAAGGAGAAACCGACAATCAGCATTTGCAGACGCTGGTCTGGGGTAATCGAGAGTATCGAGGAGCGGATAATGTCGAACTGCCCGGTCTTCACCGAGATTTTATAGACGAATACCGCGGCGATAATGATCCAGGCAATTGGCCACAGACCGTAGAAGAAACCGTACACTACGGATGCCAGAGCGTGATCGACCGGCATTTTGTAAAACAGCAGGGCGACCGACAAAGCGATCACCACCGTCCATGACGCCGCAACGTAGCCTTTCAGCTTGAGCTTAATCAGGGCGAAGAAAAAGAACAGGATGGGGAGCGATGCGATCAGACTGGAAAGCCAGATGTTACCGGCCGGGTCGTAGTTCTGTTGCCAGAGATTCATTGCAGGTCTCCTGGGGGCCGCCGACATAATGGAATGAGTCTTTGCTCAAATCTTCGTCACATTATGTGTAAAAGTGGCCCTGCCAATATTGTTGTGTAGGGGTAATGACAATGAATGGTTAATCAAATGTTATTTATTGGCAACGGTATTGTATGCACATTTTAATGAAATGTGAGGTGCTGGTATGATCTGGCTAAAATTGGTAGGGCCAATTGCGAGGGGAAGTGAAGGACCGGGCAAGCGGATGTTGCCCGGTGGGAGATCAGAACTCGCTCTTCGCGAAGCCCGTCATCTCTTTCAGGCCCATTTCACGGCCAAGCTCGGTCATCGGGTGAACGACAATCAGGCCGCGCACGCTCTTCTTCAGCTTGCCCATGTCGGCCTGTTCTTTTTTGGTGATGGTACGACGGAAAGGGAGTTTCGTCAGCTTTTGCGCTTCTTTGCTCAGCTTCTGACCATGGACTTCACGCAGACGTGCAATCTCGTTTTCCAGAGTTTCTTTCTCTTGCTCCAACTCAGCATATTTGTCGGCGGCTTCAACCAGAGACAGGTCAGCCTGCTGGTGGCGGATAGCGTCCAGACGATCGCTCAGGCGTTTAATTTCGTTTTTTTCGACTTCTTTCATAGGATAGCTTCTGATAAAAATAGGATGAATATCCTATAGTATGCGCGCAGAGCGGGATTATTCACAACTAATCGAAGATAAATAATCAAATGTTGCAAGTATTATTCAGCTAATGAAAATATTACTATTTTGATTAATAAGGAATTTTAAGCGATAAGATCGACCATGGCGCATTTTGTTGGCGGGTTCATAGTGAAGCACGTTTTCCTTAATGTAATTGCCAAACCGATCCTAAACTTAAATGATCAACCGCGCAGGCTGAGCGCGGTTAATACATGGAGGAGGGAAGATTATGGCGAAAATAGGTGAGAACGTTTCGGCTCTAATTGATAAGACGGTCGATTTTATGGCTTCAAGCCAGGCTTTTCGCGAGTATCTGAATAAAACACCGCCACGCAACGTTGTCCCTTCTGAAATACCGCAGGAGAATGCGCAGTTGTATCTGCAACGTCTGGCGTACTATCGGCAGCTTTATCGACCGCAGCAGGAAGAGAAATAAGCAAGCATCGTCTTATTTTTGAAAGGCTTTTTTTAAGCTGATTTTAGAAATCAGCTCGGTCAGGGAAAGTACCATCGTGGAGCGCACCATCTGCTGGTAGCGCTGGATCTGCATCGCGTGCAGACCTGAGTCTGAGGTATCAAACTGCGGTGGCGGCGGGAGTGCCGTCACGCAGTGGAGTTCGCCAAACGGACCAAGAATTTCATCGTCGGTGAACGCATATTCATTGCCGTCATGGTTTAACTCTTCCCGCAGCGCCATCAGAAGCTCGGCGTCTTCATACTCCGGTCGGCTGAGCACGCCCAGACCGTAGATGAGCTTCAGGCGAACGGAAAGATCGCCCAGCGGACCGTCGCCGTCAAGCAGTGGTTCTACAGCATATTTCACCGCATAGTCGTCTTTGCGAAATACCTGAAGCACAAGAATATTCACCGCCTCGGTGAGCAGTTCTACGGCGGTGATGAGGAAGCTGCGTACGGTTTTGCCAGCATTCAGACGCTCAAGCACACGATTTTCAAAGGCCTGCGTTTGTTCCATTATTGCCTGCATATCTGACAATCTATTATTCAGGCGCAGGATATCCTGCGCCAGGTCCTGCATCATTTCTTTGCGTTATACGCGTTAACAGCCTCAAGCACGACATCGCTGTTGGCATCCAGCCCGGAAACTTGCGCCAGCGCGGACTGTGGACCTTTTTCGTCAATCAGCGCGGCCAGTTCCTGTGCCTGCGGATCTTCTTCGCTGCGATAGTGCATCGCTGCCGCAATACCGATAACCAGATTCGCATGCGGCAAACCATACTCCAGCGTACCCAGCAGCGGTTTAATCAGACGATCTCCCGCGCTCAGCTTACGCAGCGGCTGACGACCCACGCGCTCAACGTCATCTTTCAGATACGGGTTTTCAAAGCGACCGAGGATTTTCTGAATGTATGCCGCATGTTTTGCTGCATCAAAACCATAGCGTTTGATCAGTACCGCGCCGCTCTCTTCCATCGCACCTTTTACCACTGCGCGGATTTTCTCGTCGAGAATCGCGTCACGGATGGTCTGATGACCGGTCAATTTTCCGAGGTACGCGGTTATAGCATGCCCGGTGTTCAGCGTGAAGAGTTTACGTTCGACAAATGCCATTAGGTTATCAGTTAATTCCATTCCTGGAATATTTGGTAGTTCACCTTTGAACTGTGTTTTGTCGACAATCCACTCACTGAAGGTTTCTACGGTAACTTCCAGCGGGTCATTGGTTGCTGAAGCCGAAGGCGGAACAATGCGGTCCACGGCGGAATCGACGAAGCCAACATGTTCTTCAACCCAGGCTTTGTCTTCATCTGCCAGCGCGTTCATTACATGGCCTTTCAACTGGGTCGTTCCGCGCACCATGTTTTCACAGGCGATGATATTCAGCGGAGTAGCTATACCCTGTGCCTTGCGTTTAACCAGCCCTTTGGCGATGGCCGGAGCGATACGCTCAAGCACGACCGGACCGACGGCGGTAGTGACTAAATCTACATGGGCAATCAGGTCGACGACATCATCGCCGATGCTGCTCACGGCGTTGACGCCGGAGACGGTATCAACCTGTTCGTTTTCACCTACGACATGAACCTGATAGCTATGACGGGCATTCAGGGCATCGAGCACGACCTGATTTACATCCGCGAACGTCAGCTGTATCCCCGCGTCCGCCAGCAGTTTGCCGATAAAGCCACGACCGATATTACCTGCGCCAAAATGTAATGCTTTCATAGTATTAACCTTCATCAATGTTTTTACCCAAGAGGGCTGGGGTGAGGCTTTTCCCTCAACCTAACCCTCTCCACAAGGGAGAGGATATCGCCTTCATATTTCGAACTGCAGATGCGTTGGCTCTCCTCGCTCACCCCAGTCACGTACTTATGTACGCTCCTGGGGATTCACTGCGTTGCCGCCTTCCTGCAGCTCGAACTATTTTGGAGATACTTAACCGTTAAGCTTTTTTACCAGCCAGCAGCTCCAGAACTTCATCCACGCTGGTGGTATGGGCCAGACGTTCGATCACGGATTCGTCATCCAGCGCGTTGGTCAGGCTGGTAATCACCTGGATGTGCTCGTTGTTACGTGCTGCGATACCAATCACCAGGCGGGCAATATCGTCTTCTTCTTCACCGAAGCGAACGCCTTCCGGGTACTGGCAGAACACCACACCGGTTTTCAGCACACGGTCTTTGGCTTCAACCGTCCCGTGCGGTACTGCGATGGACTCGCCGAGGTAAGTCGGAGTCAGTTTTTCGCGGTCCAGCATCGCCTCGACGTATTCTGGCTCAACGTAACCGCCTTTCACCAGTTGCTCACCAGCAAAGCGAATTGCTTCCTCTTTGTTAGTTGCTTTACGACCGAGGAAGATATTCTCCGCACCCAGTTTGAACAGGTGGGTATCACCCTCTTCAAAGCTGTCTTTCAGGTGATCGCGGACTTTCTCTTCGTTCACGTTGTGGCGCTGTGCAGCGACCAGACGTTCGGTCAGGTTGGAGTACAGGCCGCTGTCGAGGAAGTTGGTCAGCGAAATGTGCTGTGCCTGAGGCACCTGGCGCATCGCGCGTTCGGTCAGGTCACGGTGGGTAATGACCAGATCCACATCCGGCGGCAGATTGTTAATCGCGCTGTTAGTGACGGAAATCTGAGACAGACCTGCATCCTGTACTTTCTTACGCAGTACGCCCGCACCCATGGCGCTGGAACCCATGCCGGCATCGCAGGCAACGATGATTTTACGCACATGGCTCAGGTCGTTGGTCACGTCGCCAGCCGCCAGCGGAGATGCGCCTTTGGATTCCGCTTTCATGTCGTGCATACGACGGGTTGCGGCATCAATGTCATCATCTTCTTTCACTTTGCTGGTTTTTAGCAGAATGGCTGAAACCACAAAGGAGACTGCCATAGCAGCACAGATAGCAGCGATGTTAGCGAAGTAAGCGCCCTTCGGCGTCATGGCCAGCACGGCCAGGATAGAACCCGGAGAGGCCGGAGAAACCAGACCGCCGTTCAGGATAGTCAGGGTAAATACGCCAGTCATACCGCCGAGGATAACGGCCAGGATCAGACGTGGGTTCATCAGCACGTACGGGAAGTAAATTTCGTGGATACCACCCAGGAAGTGAATGATTGCCGCGCCGCCCGCAGACTGCTTAGCGCTGCCGCGACCGAAGAACATGTATGCCAGCAGAACGCCCATACCCGGACCCGGGTTAGCTTCAATCAGGAAGAAGATGGATTTGCCCATCTCATGGGACTGCTGAATACCCAGCGGTGAGAAAATACCGTGGTTGATGGCGTTGTTGAGGAACAGGATTTTCGCCGGTTCAACGAAGATAGACGCCAGCGGCAGCATGTCATGGACAACCATGAAGTTAACGCCTGCCGCCAGGATTTTGGACAGTGCTTCAACCAATGGGCCAATGCCAAGGAATGCCAGAATGGCGAGGATCATCCCGATGATGCCTGCGGAGAAGTTATTCACCAGCATCTCAAAACCGGACTTGATCTTACCGTCTACCCAGTTGTCGAAATGTTTGATAGCCCAGCCGCCCAGCGGGCCTGCGATCATCGCGCCGAGGAACATTGGCATATCTGCACCGACGATAACGCCCATGGTGGTGATAGCACCAACCACGCCGCCACGTTCGCCGCCAACCAGCTTACCACCGGTATAACCGATCAGTAGCGGCAGCAGATAGGTGATCATAGGACCGACAAGCTTCGCCAGCGTTTCGTTCGGCAACCACCCTGTCGGAATGAATAATGCGGTGATAATACCCCACGCGATAAACGCGCCGATATTTGGCATCACCATGTTGCTGAGGAATCGACCAAAGCTTTGCACCTTGATCTTAATATCGGATGACATAAAAACACCCCTTCTTATGTTTGCTATCGCGCAGGCTGAAAGCCCGAGGTTTGTTAATGTAGCGGCAGGAGGTAGCCGGACCCTGTAGATACTGCGAAATCTGGCACTGAATCGTTCAACTGTCCAGTCGACGACCTTTTATGTGATATTCGTCACGTAAATATAGGGTGTATGGCGTTAGTTAATGTGATCTTAATCACAAAATATCGGTACAAAAAAACATCACTGGATCAGAATTCGCCAAAAATGGGGGGTAAATGTGAACTGATTCACATTTTATCCTTTGCTGTTTGTTGAATCTTTGTGATGCAGATCGCAAAGTATTTTCATCTGCATTTGCTCGGATGTGATCTACAGCAGGTTCTACCCCCCGATATTTTTATTGCAAAAGAAAGCAACTTCTCACCAGAAAAAATATTTATTTTGTGGTATGGCGAAAACCCCAAACTGCAGTTATGTTCAAAACATCAGCCTGGGTGCATGCGGCTGCCGGCATAAAAAAACTCTAATTAGCGTGAATTCGAGGCAGGTATGTTTCTAAATTATTTCGCACTGGGCGTGCTGATCTTCGTCTTTCTGGTTCTGTTTTACGGAATCATCGCCATTCACGATATTCCCTATAATATGGCTAAAAAACGCAACCATCCTCATGCTGATGCCATTCATACGGCGGGTTGGATTAGCCTGTTTACACTCCATGCAATATGGCCGTTCCTGTGGATTTGGGCGACGCTCTACCAGCCTGAACGGGGGTGGGGCATGCAATCACACATCATGTCGAACGGAAAGGACCCAGACCCCGAGATTGCCGCACTGGCAGAGCGCATCACCCAGTTGGAAAAAAGACTGGATGGGGAGAAGAAAACAGATAACTCCACCTTTCCGGAGATTTAATCATGGATTTGTTGATAGTCCTGACCTATGTGGCCTTTGCCTGGGCCATCTTTAAAATATTCCGTATTCCGGTAAACCAATGGACGCTCGCTACTGCTGCATTAGGTGGGGTATTCATTGTTGCGGGACTGATCTTATTAATGAACTATAACCACCCGTATACCTTTACGGCGCAAAAAGCGGTTATTTCAATTCCGATCACTCCGCAAGTCACAGGAATTGTTAGTGAGGTAACGGATAAAAATAATCAGTTGATTAAAAAAGGCGAAGTGTTATTTAAACTCGATCCAGGCCGCTATCAGGCACGTGTTGACAGACTGCAGGCTGATCTTGTTACCGCCACACACAACATCGACAATCTGAAAGCCCAACTTTCTGAAGCCGTCGCCAATACTACCCGCGTTTCCGCTGAACGCGATCGTCTGTATAAAGATTATCAACGCTATTTGAAGGGCAGCCAGGCGAAGGTTAATCCCTTCTCTGAAAGCGATATCGACAACGCCCGGCAGAACTATCTGGCACAGGACGCGCTGGTAAAAGGTTCCGTTGCCGAACAGACGCAGATTCAGAGTCAGTTAGACAGTATGGTCAACGGGGAGCAATCTCAGGTTGCGTCTCTGCGCGCTCAGCTCGCTGAAGCCAAATACAATCTTGAGCAGACTATCGTCCGTGCCCCCAGCAACGGCTATGTTACGCAGGTGCTTATTCGGCCCGGGACCTACGCCGCCGCACTACCTCTGCGCCCGGTGATGGTATTTATTCCGGAACAGAAACGGCAAATTGTGGCGCAATTCCGCCAGAACTCGTTGCTGCGTCTTAAACCGGGTGATGAAGCGGAAGTGGTCTTCAACGCGCTGCCTGGTCAGGTTTTCTCCGGTAAGTTGACCTCCATTCTTCCGGTTGTGCCGGGCGGTTCTTATCAGGCGCAGGGGGCATTACAGTCCTTAACTGTGGTGCCGGGTACCGATGGCGTGCTGGCTACGATTGAGTTGGATCCTAATGCCGATGTGGATGCGCTGCCGGACGGTATCTATGCTCAGGTGGCGGTCTATTCCGACCATTTCGCTCACGTTTCAGTGATGCGTAAAGTGCTGCTGCGCATGACCAGCTGGATGCATTATCTTTATTTGGATCATTGAGTTGATATTGGATTACACGGATAGAAATTTAACCAAGGTAAAGTGAATTGTTTATATGTTGTAAATAGCAATTCATTTACCTTGGATGTTGAATATGTTTACTTGAGGTTATTCTTTTTTCCCCTCCACCATTCAATCTGACTCATATCCTCGGATATTTATTGATTTACAATAGTCACACTGATCATTTTCGTAAGACATAGAGGAAGTATCGATTGCTTAATAAATTATCTATCAGAGTCTGTTTAAAAAGCATGTTGTTTTTTCTTAAACCTTTCTAGCCAGTCAGGGGGAGTACAGCCCAGTTTTTTTATCCCGCTGCTGTTCTGGCAACCGGATAAGCTGTTGCAGATTCAGCGGGTTATCTTCATAAAGCAGATTACCCCATTCGTCATTTTCCGCCCGTCATATCACACGGTTATCGGCATCAATCAGCGCCAGCGGCAGTCTACAATGATGTAGATCTTCCGTTTTGGCTCCATGCCTCTTCCGGCCACACCGCTATTATGCATTTCCTCAGCCAGGATTTACTTTCTCTCACTACGAAGTACTCCATATTGAATCTCGGTGACACATTCGTAAGATTCATTTTTTTAGGAAGATACGCGGTCATACGAGCGTAAGTCGAATTCTCTGCTTTGAAGTATTTTACCATGGATGAATTATCAAGAATTGCCAACAACTGCGCAGGGTCGCTACTCTTTTCCTGAGCAAAAGCACCCCTAATATGGCTTCTCACATTAATATGTGTAATTTCATTATCGTAAAACGCTTTTTTTTCAGCTGTATCCAGCAAGTCCTGCAAGGAGCCTTCGGCAGGATGTATTTCACAAGATGCTAATGCATTAAAATTAATGATGATTGTAAAAAAATTAATAAAAATCGTTTCATTTTCTTGCTCCTCTCATAATTCTCTGAGCACCTTTAACTCCTAATTCAGCCAAATCATCTATCCCTGCCGTTGCAGGTCCTCCGGGGGCATCAAGGTCTGGGAATAAATAAGTCTCTGCGCAAGTATATCCCGCAGGTAATTTATCTATATGCCAATCTTTTTGTGGGAGGTAATCTCTTGCTGTCTTTGTGTCCATCCCAGGATAGCTGGGATCATCCCACGGTGTGCAGGTCAGGTTTGGTTTCACCCATTTCCGACAATACGGTGTGTAGTCGTAAGGGCTGTGGGCATAGATAGTTCCTTTCTATTTATCTGTACAAAAAACACTCTTTAGTGTGATCTTTCCCTAAGCCCGATGTTGATTTTTAAATTTATTTAATCAAATTTAAAATATGGGACATCTAATTTAATGGGACCGCCATCATCCCTTGACTCAAGAATCCATTCGCCACCATTAAATCCATCATTACTTTTCCACTCAGGAAAAATATCTCCTTTTTTAAATCTACGACTTTCATAAATGCCATACCTTGAGATCATTCTCCAGTATCCTCCAAATGGAATTTTCTGCCCACAGGACCGAATTACAGATCCCACGCCAGCATTATTTTGGTAAAAATATCGGTCTTGTTTTTTTATAAATTCTATATACTTAACAGAATCCACCAACTCAACACAAGCGATGAGATTTAACCGTTTTCCATTAACTAAATTCCCAAAATCACTGATATTCTTATCTATGTAATAAAACACATTACCTTTAGAAATATCACTATAAATTAAAGAGCTCACTCTATCACTATAATCAAATAGATGTAATGAATCATTAACATCATTGTTATCAACCCCTTGCAAAACATACTTTTTAATACAATAAATCTCCCCCCACTGAGATAATATTGCTCTGCCTCGCAGGATATAATCTGGCTCTGAAGCAAACACTTCACCACAACTCAATAATAAAAGTATAAAGAACATACTTAACTTCATTTGAGATCCCAAAATTTAATAGCAGTAAGTGTCTGTTTTGGATGTAACGACGGATCATAATATGTACTGCCATCAAGGCATTTAACTCCATCCCAGATAGTAGCATGACCAGTCGCATCACTAAATCCGTCAATGTAAAATATAACAATCCCTTTCTTATTCATTTTCTTAAGTTCATCTAATTGTGAAACTCTCTTTGGAACATATTTAAACATGTCTGCTTTTCCCCAAGCGTACTCAAGGAAAGTTATGAGATTTTCTACGGAATATATGTAATAATATTTACCCCCATCAATCACATATTCATTTCCGCCCTGGAGTATTCTATTCCCACCAATTTTTGTTGTAGGCAACACCGAAACCTTTGATGGAATAAGCATCCCAGACATATTCAAAGCGTAACTGATTCGTAACGCGCATGCGTTACCATATGCGGATGGATTTCTTTTATACTCTCTAAAAGCATGCCCACCGACCCACAGATACGCAAAATATACAGAAGCGGCACTATCCAACGGAGCACCCGTATCTACATTGTTAGGGAATAGGTCCAAATATTTTTCCTTGATGAGGTCATACGGTGGTCTTTTTACAACGACCTTGCCTATGTCTTTATCCTTTTCTTTAACCGTCACTATCCCAGCCATTTAATCACCATAGTAAAGATATATTTTAGAGGAAATATCAGAAAAAATATTCATCGCAATAGCTTCATTATTTTTATTTACATCAGCACTAACAGAAAGGCTATCCTCCGTCCCATCAGGAGTGAAATAAAAAACATCACAACTTACGTTTTCACCTATATCATAATTTAGAGTATGCATATGAAGATTCAAATCAACATAGTGTCTAGATATATCACTAAGCTCTGTTTGTTCTTCACCATAAGACCAGCTAATTGAGGTGATTTTTTTCTCTTTATTATCCTGTTCATCATCCCCACTGCTGGAGTAACCCTGGTCATCGCCCACTCCACTCCCGGCACCGTTATCACCATCGCCACTTCTGTTATCCTTCCCGTCTCCCGCATTATCCGCCAGCGCCTCCAGCGCGCCCGGCTGCATCACCCCCACCGGCGTTCCCGCACTCCCCCCGCCGTTCAGGTTTATCTTCGGCCCCATAATGTCCACGCCGCCCGGGTGGATGACCACAAACGAACCGCCCACCTTCAGGCTTATCCGGCTGCTGCTTTCCAGCACAATATCGCTCTGAACCTTGAGCCCCAGCGCGCCGCTTATCTTCTGCGCCAGGTCTCCCTTCACCTCCAGGCTCTTCATTCCTTTCACCAGGCTGATATGGTCACCGGTGGTGGTCTGCTCCTGTTTTCCCTTCACCGACATCTTCCGGTCATTGCCCACAACCAGCGTCTCGTCATTCCCCACCTGCTCACGCCGGTCGTGCATCACTTCTGTCTTCCGGTCGTTTTTTACGGTCACCGTGTCATCATGACCCACCGTCACCTGACGGTCATTCCCCGTCGTGTTGCGCTGGTCATGCGCGACCGTGACTGTCCGGTCGTGTCCGGATGCGTTTTCTTTACCCACCGTGATGGTCTGCCCGAGTCCCACAGTGATGCTCTGGTTATTGCCGATGGTCTCCGTATGGTCCACCTTCACATCAGTGGTTCGGTTGTTCAGCACCTCCGTATCCATGTTCTTCTGCGCATGGATATAGACCTGCTCATTGCCCGTCGCATCATCGAATTTCAGTTCGTTAAATCCGCCACCTTTGTAGGTCTTCGAGCGGATGGTCATCTGCGTTTTCGTGCCCGGCAGGCTGCCCGGCGAGCGGTTATCCTGGTGGTAGGTGCGGCCCATAATAATGGGCTGGTCCGGGTCGCCGTTCAGGAAATCCACTATCACTTCCTGACCCACGCGCGGAATGGCGAGGTTGCCAAATCCGGCACCGGCCCACGCCTGTGACACTTACTCATTTTTCTATCTCTTGAATTTTATTCATAATCGATTCTAATCCGTAAGTCTTTACTTTTTGGGAGTTGACTAGTTTTGGGCAAAAATATGTACCCACATTAATATTGTTATCTATATAATCCATTGGCCACTTTCTGTGAGCTTTCATATACCCTCCATTTTGGTGGGCTTTTGAAATGGCTGATTCCTCTCCCACTTGTGCTATTAGCAATTCTTTTGCACCACCTTCAGTAATTTTATTGTTAATAAAACGTTTTGCATCGCTTAGGCCAAGATGATGGGTTAAGTATATAAGCTTAGCTTTTTCAGCATCATTAAGTTCGTCAATCTTATATCCTGCCTTTTTCAGCGATGCTAAATTTTCAACCCCATAATCGACTGCCGCTATAATGGCGTATTCAGGTTTAAAAACGCAGATTTAACCATTGCTGTACATCTGCCGTTGCGTGACGAGGATACGGCGTTATTCCCGTGATATATCTTAATTCCTCAAGATTTTTCCACTTACCGGTAGAAATCGAAACATGTGCGATATCCATTGAATCCGTCACCTCAATTTAATAACAGCGATAATCTTACCTTTATTTAACAATACGCTCAACATGTCCATTCATATATTTGAACTTAGATTCATCTTCAAACACAATGATTGCATTTGCTTTTCCCCATGAAACCCAGTCGATAACCGAATTGCCTGAATCCGGAGTGAATCCATTGGATATAACAGGTTTGTCGCCTGAAAAATCGAGAACTACACTGATACTGCAAAAACCCTGATAATCTATTCTATCAAGGCAACGCTCGTTTAAAGTATATGTAATAACTGTCTTAGTGGTAAAGTATTTGTTATTCTTAAAAAAACCCATATCATCATCCATGAATGACATGTAATCGGTTTTTGCCTTGTATATATTCACTCCATTAAGGGTAAGGTAAGAGTAATCATCACCAGAGGTGGATCTCGTTATCTGATCGAGAATACCAAACTTAGTATAATAACAAAATAACGAATTAGAATTGCAATCAGCCATGCTTGTAGATGAGAATATTAGTAAGGACAAGATGGGAGCAAAATACTTGGTCATTATATTTCCTTATTGATCTTTTTAATTATATCTATTAGATCGATATCTTCAGGGTTGTTTATGGTTGTTTTCTCATGGCAAAAATAATCACTTAATTTAATGTTTCCATCTATATAATTCATCAGCCACTTTCTGTGTGCTTTCACATACCCTGCTGTTTTGGACCTTGCCTTGGCTGACTCATCTCCCACTTGTGCAGTTAGTAAAATTTTTGCACTACCTTCAGTAATTTTATTGTTAATAAAACGTTTTGCGTCACTTAGACCAAGATGATGAGTTAAGTATATGATTTTAGCTTTTTCAGCATCATTAAGTCCGTCAATCTTATATCCCGCTTTTTTCAGCGATGCTAAATTTTCGACGCCGTAATCGACTGCTGCCATAATGGCATATTCAGGTTTAAAACGAAGATTTAACCATTGCTGTACATCTGCCGTTGCGTGACTAGGATATGGTGTTATTCCCGTGATATATCTGCCTTTTTTTAATTCCTCAAGGTTTTTCCACTTATCTGTAGAAACCTGAAGTTTTTTTTCATACACCACCTCACCTTTTTTGTCTTTTACTGTCTCTCCTTTTTTATTGAGTAAGGGCATGTCTGCAACCAACCCTTGTTTAATCGCTTTTTTATACCATTGACAAGTTTTGAATATATTTATTGACTTACGATCTTTATGCTGCTTATTTTCGTAACGCATAGAAGAAGTATCGGCCGCTTAATACATCATCTATCAGTTTTTGTTTAAATAGACTATTGGCATTTTTCTTAAACCTTTCTCGCCAATCTGGGAGCCACCAATAATAAATTGATGTACTGTAAAGATTAATGTCGGGTAAAATGGCAAACCGAGCTACTTCTTTGTCAATAAGACCTTTTTCAAATTGTTCATTCACTGCATCCATGAAACACATATACTCTTTAATGGGTAGGTTTTGCATTAATATAATAGTGTAAACTTTCTGGCTTTGATCATAGTCTTTACTTAATATTATTCTAATAGCGCTAGAAAGATAGTCTTTTGGGGTTTCACTAATCATATATAATTGATCGTTGAAAAAAATATCGTATACATTCTCCATTTCTTTCCATCTACCAATCTTTGATTCACTTCCCTCTGTAATTATTTTAGAAAAAATGTTTTCTTTAGGTGCTGTATTTCTATAGGCTTGGCAAGATGTTTTGTTGGCACTTAAAAATTAAAGTATGCTAATGAAGTAAAGATAATCATTATGAGTATAATTATTAATGTTATTCTATTTTTTTTCATCTTGTAACCTATATCTTCTGAAAGAATTGAAATCATTTTCAGAATGAAATTTTGTAGTTATAGCAGTGCCATTTTTATTTCTAAATCCTGCATCATTGACTATAATTACTTCACTGTTTGCTGATATCGTAACTCCTGATGAAATAATTATTCCTGCATGTCCTGTCGCACCTTTCTCTTTTTTTATATAGGCGCCTACATCTCCTGGTTGGGGTGTAGTGGAGTATTTCCATTGTTCTGCTAACTTTGTTGGATCAGCCCATTCTTCTGCCAGGGGAGGTCTAAGTTCCTGATAAAGCCATTGTGGTGTATAATGTGCATAACCAGTTTCAATCCACGGTACAGTCAGTCCAGCCTCAAGCAATACATCATTTACAAAGGCACTACATTTATTCGTATTCGACCCAAAATGATATGTTTTTTTCAGTATGGGATGGTAAGAATCTTTTTCCTTTGTTCCGGCCCATTTTGTGGATCCCCGATATTTCAAGGCGGTTAATATTATCTTTCTTGGAATATCTCTTATTACTATCTTTGTACTTTTTATTACAGTACTTTTCTCACCGAAAGATATTTTTGATGATATTCTCTCTTCATATTCAACATCGAAAAAATCGCCAGGAAAATTATCACCTGACTCATTAACATTGATTGGTACCTTGGTCCAGGGCGATACGACTACCATTGTCACTTTTTTTCCATCTGGTAGGATCGTACTCCCTATTTCTTTTTCGGATTCTTTATCTAGAATAAATATTTTAATTTCATACTCACTTGCAGTCGGAATTGTTTTTTGCAAGCTGGATGATGAAATAGTAATTATATCGCCTTTTGTTGTAAAATGATATATTAACGAATTATTGTGCTCAGATACATTGTTATTATCTATCTCAATATCATTTACGGTAATTTTGTATTGCAAACCTGATGGGCTTCCCATCAATGAATCTTTAAAAACAACTAACAGTTCTGACGACATATGTTCACCTTATAAGTCATCTACAGAAACATAAACCTGCCACTCATCACTTTCTTTACCAATGAGTAAGTAACATGCGTCTGAAAATAATGCCTCTGGATATAATTCACTTTCCCCAGTGCTCTGGGATGTAATGGACCTAATTAATGTATCATCATTCTCATTCCTGATTTTAAAGTCCAGCCCGACCACCTGTGATTCCGATATACTCAATTTATTTGTGATAATTTGAATTTTTCTATTTTCTTCATCAGATTCTGGTTCATTCTGTTCTTTTGAACTGTCATTGTTCTCGGGGTTATTGCTGTCTTCACTATTATTCTGCTCAGGCATTACATCTCCCTCACTCGCCAGTGCTTTCAGCACCGCTGGTTGCAGAGTCCCCACTGGCGTACCCGGACTCCCGCCGCTGTTGAGATTGATTTTCGGCCCCATAATATCCACGCCGCCCGGGTGGATGACCACAAACGAACCGCCCACCTTCAGGCTTATCCGGCTGCTGCTTTCCAGCACAATATCGCTCTGAACCTTTATTCCCAGCGCGCCGCTTATCTTCTGCGCCAGGTCTCCCTTCACCTCCAGGCTCTTCATCCCTTTCACCAGGCTGATATGGTCACCGGTGGTGGTCTGCTCCTGTTTTCCCTTCACCGACATCTTCCGGTCATTGCCCACAACCAGCGTCTCGTCATTCCCCACCTGCTCACGCCGGTCGTGCATCACTTCTGTCTTCCGGTCGTTTTTTACGGTCACCGTGTCATCATGACCCACCGTCACCTGACGGTCATTCCCCGTCGTGTTGCGCTGGTCATGCGCGACCGTGACTGTCCGGTCGTGTCCGGATGCGTTTTCTTTACCCACCGTGATGGTCTGCCCGAGTCCCACAGTGATGCTCTGGTTATTGCCGATGGTCTCCGTATGGTCCACCTTCACATCAGTGGTTCGGTTGTTCAGCACCTCCGTATCCATGTTCTTCTGCGCATGGATATAGACCTGCTCATTGCCCGTCGCATCATCGAATTTCAGTTCGTTAAATCCGCCACCTTTGTAGGTCTTCGAGCGGATGGTCATCTGCGTTTTCGTGCCCGGCAGGCTGCCCGGCGAGCGGTTATCCCGGTGGTAGGTGCGGCCCATAATAATGGGCTGGTCCGGGTCGCCGTTCAGGAAATCCACTATCACTTCCTGACCCACACGCGGAATGGCGAGGTTGCCGAATCCGGCACCGGCCCACGCCTGTGACACCCGCACCCAGCAGGAGCTGTCTTCGTTTCCCGGGCAGTAGCGGTCCCAGTGGAAACGCACCCGCACCCGGCCATGCTCGTCGCAGAAGATTTCCTCGCCGGCAGGACCGGTGACAATGGCACTCTGCGGGCCGTCCACGGCGGGTTTGGGCAGCGGGGAGGCACGCCATGTCCGGTCAGCCGGGATGACGTCCGTGGTTACTGAGTGTGGTGCCTTCACCGGAGCTACCGTGCTGCGCCTGTGGCTGCTTTCCTTCCAGTACAGAGCCGGTGACCTGCCATTCGCGGTTCAGCGTCTCTGACGGGTGACCGGTCAGGGTAAAACGTTTGCCGGGCCACAGTTTCGGGAGTTGCTCACGCAGGCTGCCGTTTCAGCATCCTGCCGGTGGCCCTCCGCCCGGTAGCGGGCAAAGTCCTGACCATGCTGTACGTCTTTGAAGCGTCCCGGATAATCAAAGATTTCATACTGTGTGCGCTGGCCGTTGAGGTTTTTGGCGTGATGGCTGAAGTAACCGGGCCATCCGGGGCTTTAAAGGTGTAATCCCGGTTTTCCACCGAGGAAGGGCGAATCTGCGCCCGGTAGCGGAACGCACTGATGCATGCGGTGGTGGCTTCCCGGGTGTTCGGGTTAAAGGGCATGTCGCCGAGTGTGGAGACCCCGGCGACGTCATCGCAGAGCACCAGTTTCTGGTCGGGACCGGTCGGGAGGAACCAGTCAAAGAAGAAAATACCCTCTTCGGCCCACAGGCGGCTCAGAAAATTGAGGTCAGTTTCGCCGTACTGCACGCAGAATTCGCGGGCGGGATGGGGCTCATAAAAGGAAGGCACCCAGTCAGTGACGTCGTTTTCAGCAAGCAGGGTGGAGGAAATAGTCTGGATATCCTGCTGCTGAAAGATGCGGAAGTTCTGCCGCAGCCCTGCCCGCCAGAGCGGGGGCGAAACAGTCAGCTGGTAATTCATCTGCCAGTCGTTGTTCTCCCTGAGCTCCACGCCGGTGATGATGCCGTGAAGATAACGCAGTGCAACAGCCCCCTGCCAGACAGTGAGGGTGGCGTTTTTCTCGAGAAAATCTGTGGCGGTGAGGTCAGGCAGGCCGCTGGCGATATCAACGCAGAGCAAAAAGGGGGTGGAGAGATTCTGGCTGAGGGTGAAGCTGACGACGGCGGTGCTCATCGCCACTAACCCGTCCACGTCGAGCGTAAAGCGCAGTCCCTGCTGTGACATGAGTTACTCCGTGACGTATTCATACTTTTGCAGAGAACCATACGTCCCGAACAATGCAGGGAAAAGTACGTTGTATAAAAAGCAGCTTAAATTCAGAAAACGTTTAGGTCATAAGTAAAACAGTAAGAATGTAAGTCATCACCTGCCATTTACGGTGACCTGAGCCATACTGATATTTTTGTTGGCAAAAAGGACCCGGCATGAAACTCATTGGCAGCTATACCAGCCCTTTTGTGCGTAAAATTTCTATTCTGTTACTGGAAAAGGGCATCACCTTCGAATTTGTTAATGAACTTCCCTATAGCGCGGATAGCGGCGTGGCGCGTTATAACCCGCTAGGAAAAGTACCCGCGTTGGTCACCGATGAGGGTGAGTACTGGTTTGACTCTCCGATCATCGCAGAATACATCGAGCTGCTGGATATTGCGCCAGCCATGCTACCGGGTGAACCGTTAGCGGCACTCAAAGTTCGTCAACTGGAAGCGTTGGCCGACGGTATTATGGATGCGGGATTAGTCTCGGTGCGCGAGCAGGCTCGCCCCGCCGCGCAGCAGTCAGAAACTGAACTGTTACGCCAGCGGGAGAAGATCACCCGCAGTCTGGATATGCTGGAAGGCTATCTGGCGGACGGAACGCTGAAAACTGATACGGTTAACCTGGCTACCATCGCGATTGCCTGTGCCGTCGGTTATCTCAATTTCCGTCGGGTCGCGCCCGGCTGGTGTGTGGACCGCCCACGTCTGGTCAAACTGGTGGAAACGCTTTTTCAACGCGAAAGTTTTGCCCGCACAGAACCGCCAAAGGCTTGATGCAGATAATACCTGCCTGAGCAAAGTCACGGTACAATCCTTCCTATATCGATAGCCCTCTCCGCGGTGGAGAGGGCCACCAACAGCCAGGCCCTTTCATGACAACCGACATGCGTTCACTCTACAGCCAGCTTCCCGCTATCGATCGTTTATTGCGCGATAGCGCCTTCCCAGCCTTACGTGACTCTCACGGTCATACCCGGGTGGTTGACCTGCTGCGTCATATGCTTGACGAAGCCAGAGATACGATTCGCGACACGCACGCGCTCCCGGCATGGTGTGAGGACTGGGCGCAAGAAGCCAGCGCCCGGCTGGAACGAGAATCGCAAAGCGCGCTGCGTCCGGTGATTAACCTGACCGGAACGGTGCTGCATACCAACCTTGGGCGAGCGTCGCAGGCCGAAGAAGCGATCGAGGCGGTGGTGCAAGCCATGCGCACGCCAGTGACGCTGGAATACAGCCTGGATGATGCCGGACGTGGACATCGGGATCGGGCGCTGGCGGATTTACTCTGCCGTCTGACGGGAGCGGAGGACGCCTGTATCGTCAATAACAATGCGGCAGCGGTTTTACTGATGCTGGCCGCCACGGCCAACGGCAAAGAGGTGGTCGTTTCGCGCGGTGAGCTGGTGGAAATTGGCGGCGCGTTTCGTATTCCGGACGTGATGTGCCAGGCCGGATGTGTTCTGCGCGAAGTCGGTACCACCAACCGGACCCATGCGAAAGATTACCGTCAGGCGGTGAATGAAAATACCGCTCTGCTGATGAAAGTCCATACCAGTAATTACAGCATTGAAGGCTTCACGAAGTCGGTGGATGAGGCTGAGCTGGCCGCTATTGGCAAGGAACTGGATGTGCCGGTGGTGGCGGATCTCGGCAGCGGCTCACTGGTCGATCTCAGCCAGTATGGATTACCGCAGGAGCCGATGCCGCAACAGCTGATTGCCGCTGGCGTCAGTCTGGTGAGCTTCTCTGGCGATAAATTACTGGGCGGGCCGCAGGCCGGGATTATCGTCGGTAAAAAAGAGATGATCGCTCGCTTACAGAGCCATCCGCTGAAACGCGCATTACGGGCTGATAAAATGACACTGGCTGCGCTGGAAGCGACGCTGCGACTCTACCTGCACCCGGAAGCGCTGGCGCAGAAGTTGCCGACGTTACGCCAGCTCACTCGCTCGCAGGAGGCTGTCCACGCGCAGGCCCAACACTTACAGGCACGGCTTGCCGAGCATTACGGTGACGAATTCGCCCTGAACGTCATGCCTTGCCTGTCGCAAATTGGCAGCGGCTCGCTACCGGTTGATAGGCTGCCCAGCGCGGCATTAACCTTTACCCCCCATGACGGACGCGGTAGCCGCCTCGAAGCACTGGCCGTCCGTTGGCGTGCACTGCCCGTGCCGATCATTGGCCGGATTTATGATGGCCGCATGTGGCTGGATCTGCGCTGCCTTGAAGACGAGACCCGGTTTATGGAGATGATGCTGAAATGATTATTGCAACCGCCGGACACGTTGACCACGGAAAAACAACGTTATTACAGGCGATTACCGGCGTGAATGCCGACCGTCTGCCGGAAGAAAAAAAGCGCGGTATGACCATCGATCTCGGCTATGCCTACTGGCCGCAGCCGGACGGGCGGATACTGGGATTTATCGATGTACCCGGACACGAAAAGTTTCTGTCTAACATGCTGGCGGGTGTTGGTGGGATTGATCACGCGCTGCTGGTGGTGGCGTGTGATGACGGCGTGATGGCGCAAACGCGTGAGCATTTGCAAATTCTGCAACTGACGGGTAATCCGCAGATCACCGTGGCGCTTACGAAAGCCGACCGCGTGGACGAAGCAAGAATTGAAGAGGTGCGTGCGGAGATTAAGGCCACGCTGGGGAATTATGGTTTCGCGGAGTCGGTGCTATTCGTCACTGCCGCCAGTGAAGGCCGTGGCATCGAGGAACTGCGCGAACATTTGCTGCAATTAACGTCGCGCGAGCATGCCCGCGATCACAGCTTCCGCCTGGCGATTGACCGTGCCTTTACGGTCAAAGGCGCGGGACTGGTGGTGACCGGGACGGCGCTCAGCGGTGAAGTGAATGTCGGTGACACACTGTGGCTCACGGGCGTCAACAAACCGATGCGCGTACGTAGCCTGCATGCACAAAATCAGGCCACCGATCGCGCGCAGGCGGGACAACGTATTGCGCTAAATATTGCCGGTGATGCGCAAAAAGAAGAACTTAACCGCGGCGACTGGCTGCTTGCTGATGCGCCGCCAGAGGCGTTTACCCGCGTGATTGTCTCTTTAGAACATGCCGCGCCGCTGATGCAGTGGCAACCGTTGCATATTCACCACGCTGCCAGCCACGTTACCGGGAGAATCTCGCTGCTTGAAGGGACGCTGGCGGAACTGGTGTTTGATACGCCGCTCTGGCTCGCCGATAACGATCGTCTGGTGCTGCGCGATATTTCGGCTCGCACGACGCTGGCAGGTGCGCGCGTGGTCACGCTCAATCCGCCGCGTCGCGGGAAGCGTAAGCCGGAATATTTGCAGTGGCTGTCGGCGTTGGAAAACGCACAGAGTGATGGTGACGCTCTGGCGTTGCATCTGACGCGTGGAGCGGTAAATATTCCCGACTTCGCCTGGGCGCGTCAGCTCAACGGTAACGGCATGCGTCCGTTGATCGAGCAGCATGGTTTTATTCAGGCAGGATACAGTCTGTTGGATGCCACTGTTGCAGCGCGCTGGCAGCGCAAAATCCTCGATACGCTGGCGACTTACCACGACCAGCACCGCGATGAGCCTGGACCTGGGCGCGAACGCCTGCGCCGGATGGCTTTGCCGATGGAAGATGAAGCGCTGGTCCTGCTGCTGATTGAAAAGATGCGCGAGAGCGGCGTCATCCATAGTCATCATGGCTGGCTGCATTTGCCCGATCACAAGGCCGGTTTCAGCGATGAGCAGCAGGCTATCTGGCAAAAAGCAGAACCGCTTTTTGGCGATGAGCCGTGGTGGGTGCGCGACCTGGCAAAACAGACGGGCACGGATGAGCAAATGATGCGTGTGGTGTTACGACAAGCGGCGCAGCAAGGCATCATCACCGCGATCGTGAAAGATCGTTATTACCGTAACGATCGGATAGTGGCCTTTGCCAATATGATCCGCGAACTGGATCAGGAAAGGGGATCGACATGTGCCGCTGATTTTCGCGACAGGCTTAACATCGGGCGCAAATTGGCTATTCAGATTCTGGAATATTTTGATCGCATTGGTTTTACTCGCCGTCGGGGAAATGATCATTTATTACGCGATGCATTGCTGTTCCCCGAAAAGTAATGAAACAATTAATTCAGGAATTAAATGAATTAATACAAAATAGATATTGATTGAAATAAGCACATTAGATTATGAACCTAATGTGCTTTTTAATTTTGGTTGTTATTAAAATAACAACCATGATCATATTCTGTTGGATATTTCACTCGTATGCTTCCTGACTCTTTTAGAGTAATTAAGGATCGTACAATGGCTGCTTCAACATTTTTTATTCCTTCCGTGAATGTAATCGGCGCTGATTCATTAAAAGACGCAATGAATACAATGGCGGAATATGGTTTTCGCCGTACGCTGATTGTCACGGATGCCATGCTGACGAAATTAGGTATGGCTGGCGAGATTCAAAAGGCATTACAGGAACGTGATATTTTCAGCGTAATTTACGATGGTACGCATCCTAATCCCACAACCAGCAACGTTGCCGCTGGCCTGCAAATGTTGACTGAAAACGACTGTGATAGCGTTATTTCTCTCGGTGGCGGTTCTCCACACGATTGTGCAAAAGGTATTGCGCTGGTGGCGGCTAATGGTGGGGATATTCGCGATTACGAAGGTGTAGACCGTTCTGCAAAACCGCAGCTGCCGATGATCGCCATCAACACCACGGCGGGTACGGCATCTGAAATGACCCGCTTCTGCATCATCACCGATGAAGTACGCCACATTAAAATGGCGATTGTCGATAAGCACGTTACGCCGCTGCTGTCGGTTAACGACTCCTCGCTGATGGTCGGCATGCCGAAGTCTCTGACGGCGGCTACCGGTATGGATGCGTTAACCCACGCTATCGAAGCCTACGTGTCGATTGCTGCCACGCCGATTACCGATGCGTGTGCGCTGAAAGCGGTCACCATGATTGCGCAAAACCTGCCGGTCGCCGTTGAAGAGGGCAGTAATGCTCAGGCGCGCGAAGCCATGGCCTATGCGCAGTTCCTCGCAGGTATGGCCTTTAACAATGCCTCTCTTGGCTACGTGCATGCAATGGCGCACCAGCTGGGTGGCTTCTACGATCTGCCACACGGAGTATGTAATGCCGTACTGCTGCCGCATGTACAGGTATTTAATAGTAAAGTTGCTGCCGCCCGCCTGCGCGATTGCGCCTCGGCAATGGGTGTGAACGTTGCTGGTCTGAGCGAAGAGCAAGGGGCAGAGGCCTGCATCGCGGCGATCCGCGAACTGGCGCAGAAAGTGAATATACCGGCCGGTCTGCGTGAGCTGAACGTGAAGGAAGAAGATTTTGCCGTTCTGGCGACTAATGCCCTGAAAGATGCCTGTGGTTTCACTAACCCTATTCAGGCGACACATGAAGAAATCATGGCGATTTATCGTGCTGCTATGTAATTCGTGATACCTGTCGTAAAGCAGTAAAAGGCTGGCGAATAATTCGCCAGTCCCGTCTACCCTTGTAGTACCCCTACAGCAAGGAGACGGTCATGACCAATAACCCCCCTTCAACGCGTATTTACCCCGGCGAGTATGGTTACCCCCTGAAGTTAAAAGCCCGATACGATAACTTTATCGGTGGTGACTGGGTTGCCCCGGTGGACGGCGAGTATTACCAAAACCTGACGCCGGTAACCGGGCAATTACTGTGCGAAGTGGCCTCTTCCGGCAAAAAGGACATCGATCTGGCACTGGATGCCGCGCATAAAGTAAAAGATAAATGGGCGCAGACTTCCGTGCAGGACAGGGCGGCGATTTTGTTCAAAATTGCCGATCGTATGGAGCAAAATCTGGAGCTGCTGGCAACGGCTGAAACCTGGGATAACGGTAAACCCATCCGCGAAACCAGCGCGGCAGATGTGCCGCTGGCAATTGACCATTTCCGCTATTTTGCCTCCTGTATTCGTGCGCAGGAAGGGGGAATCAGCGAGGTTGATAGCGAAACCGTGGCTTATCACTTCCATGAACCTCTTGGCGTGGTAGGGCAAATTATCCCGTGGAACTTCCCGCTGCTGATGGCCAGCTGGAAGATGGCACCCGCGCTGGCGGCGGGTAACTGCGTGGTGCTGAAACCCGCGCGCCTGACGCCGCTGTCCGTGCTGTTGCTGATGGAAGTCATCGGCGATCTGCTCCCGCCTGGCGTGGTGAACGTGGTAAACGGCGCGGGTGGGGAGATCGGTGAGTATCTGGCGACGTCAAAACGTATTGCGAAAGTGGCGTTTACCGGCTCAACGGAAGTTGGGCAGCAGATCATGCAGTACGCCACGCAGAACATTATTCCTGTCACGCTGGAACTGGGCGGGAAATCACCCAATATCTTCTTCGCGGACGTGATGGATGAAGAAGATGCGTTCTTTGACAAAGCGCTGGAAGGTTTTGCATTGTTTGCCTTCAACCAGGGCGAAGTGTGTACCTGTCCGAGTCGTGCGCTGGTTCAGGAATCCATTTATGAACGTTTTATGGAAAGAGCCATTCGTCGGGTGGAAAGTATCCGTAGCGGCAACCCGTTAGACAGCGTGACGCAAATGGGCGCGCAGGTGTCGCATGGTCAACTGGAAACTATTCTGAATTACATCGACATTGGTAAGAAAGAAGGAGCAGATGTTCTCACCGGCGGGCGGCGCAAGCAGCTGGATGGCGAGTTAAAAGAGGGGTACTACCTCGAACCAACCATTCTGTTTGGTAAGAACAACATGCGGGTTTTCCAGGAGGAGATCTTCGGGCCGGTGCTGGCTGTCACAACGTTTAAAACCATGGAAGAGGCGCTGGAAATCGCTAATGACACCCAATATGGGCTTGGCGCTGGTGTCTGGAGTCGTAATGGAAATCTGGCGTACAAAATGGGACGTGGGATTCAGGCGGGGCGAGTTTGGACCAACTGTTACCATGCGTATCCGGCACATGCGGCGTTTGGTGGCTATAAGCAGTCGGGCATCGGGCGCGAGACGCATAAGATGATGCTTGAACATTATCAGCAAACCAAGTGCCTGTTGGTGAGCTACTCTGATAAACCACTGGGGCTGTTTTAATTTCACGTCTCTTACTGCCCGGTCGCGTTTAGCGTACCGGGCATCAAGTTATGTCCTGCAGCTCGAAAGACGACGTGTATATATAGAAACCCATATATCGTTATATAAATAAGAAAATTGCATCCAGTCTGGTCATTCCAATACTATTATCAACTCTATTGTTTAAATCAAATTGCATCTGAATTCCTTAATTTAAATCCCTGAGGCAAATATGTTCCTTAATTATTTTGCATTAGGAGTGCTTATTTTTGTATTCCTGGTCATTTTTTACGGGATTATTATTCTGCATGATATTCCCTATCTAATTGCAAAGAAACGTAACCACCCCCATGCCGACGCAATACATGTTGCGGGTTGGGTTAGTTTGTTTACCTTACATGTTATTTGGCCCTTTTTATGGATCTGGGCAACGCTTTATCGTCCGGAGCGCGGATGGGGTATGCAGAGCGCGGATTCTTCCCTGATCCAGCTTCAGGCAAGGGTTGCGGATCTGGAAAAGAAACTGGGTGAGGCCAAGACCTCTCCGGCGGAGTAATATCGATGGATTTACTAATTGTTCTGACCTATGTGGCGTGTGCATGGTCAATATTTAAAGTTTTTAAAATTCCTGTAAATAAATGGACAGTTCCTACCGCAGCATTAGGCGGTATATTCATTGTTTGCGGGCTTATATTACTGATGAATTATAACCATCCGTATACCTTTAAAGCACAAAAGGCGGTAATTTCTATTCCCGTGGTGCCGCAGGTAACGGGTGTAGTGACAGAAGTGACGGATAAGAAGAATACGCTAATCAAAAAAGGCGAGGTTCTGTTTAAGCTTAATCCAGGGCGTTATCAGGCACGGGTCGATCGCCTGAAAGCTGATATTGTCACCGCACAGCATAAAGAGCAGGCTCTGGTTGCGCAGTTAGACGAAATGAAAGCCAACACGCAGCGGGCAAAGGCCACGCGTGACAAACTGGCAAAAGATTACCAGCGCTATGCGCAGGGTAGTCAGGCGAAGGTGAATCCTTTTTCTGAACGCGATATTGATGCGGCGCGGCAAAACTATCTGGCGCAGGAAGCGTCGGTGAAATCTTCCGTCGCGGAGCAGCAACAAATCCAGAGTCAGTTAGACAGCCTGATACTGGGCGAGAATTCGCAAATTGCCAGCCTGAAAGCGCAGTTAGCCGAAGCGGAGTTCAACCTGGACCAGACGGTGGTTCGCGCGCCCAGCGATGGCTATGTTACGCAGGTGCTGATGCGCCCGGGAACCTATGCCGCCGCGCTGCCGATGCGTCCGGTGATGGTATTCATCCCGGATCAAAAAAGGCAAATTATCGCCCAGTTCCGTCAGAACTCGCTGCTGCGTCTGGAACCTGGCGATGAAGCGGAAGTGGTATTTAACGCGCTGCCGGGTAAGGTATTCAGCGGTAAACTGGCTGCAATTAGTCCGGCAGTGCCGGGCGGGACATACCAGTCGAATGGGGCGCTGCAATCCTTAAATTCTACGCCCGGTTCGGAAGGGGTGATCGCCACGATTGAGCTGAATGATAATGCGGAGGTTAGCGCGTTACCTGATGGGATCTACGCGCAGGTCGCGGTTTATTCTGACCACTTCGAACATGTGTCCGTCATGCGCAAAGTCTTGTTGCGCATGACCAGTTGGGTGCATTACCTGTATCTCGATCATTAAACTCAGGCTATTTTGCTTGCTCAGTCTGCTGATCCAGCGACTGAGCAAGCTGCCGGCGAATCTCCGCCAACATCTCATCAAGAATAAACTGTACCCGCCATGGCTGATATTCACGTTTGCGGAAAATCGCCACCAGATCCAGCCACCATTCATGCTGTCCGGAGAAACACGGAACCAGCCCGTTAGTCTGACTTTCTTTTTGTACGCTCGCCTTGGGTGCAAAAACAATGCCCAGATGGTTTCGCGCCAACGACAACGCAGATTGCGTATTGTCGCAAACATAGTTACCCGTTACGCGGTAATCATGCATCTCTTTACCACCGGGGGAAGAGAATCGCCAAATGTTAGCATCATCAATCATCATGGAATCAATCAGAATACAGGAGTGATGCTCAAGTTCTTCAGGAGTGCTGATGGGATGTTGGGCCAGATATTGATTACTGGCGAAAGCGGTAACTACATATTTGGTAATAAAACTGGCGACCAAAGATTCATCTTTTGGATGTGCATAAGTAATTAAAACATCACAGTCATCAGGAAATTCGACTCCTTCATAAAAGGCTTTACGTTCCAGGTTATAGGTTTTTAGCACCAGACTGATATCGCCAATATCCATAATTTTTGCAATAACATGTTGCGATAAGTAAGCGATAATTCCGGTTGGTGCATATACCGTTACTTTTCCACGTTTCTCGTGCTTATAATCAGCAATGAAATTATTTAACTGCTCGTTTCTGTCTAACATGTCATTGATGTAAGGAAGTAACGCTATACCAAACGGCGTGAGGGTCAGTTGCCGGGTGGTGCGGTCAAACACCTTTAATCCAACTTTTGATTCAAAATCAGCAAGATATTTACTGACGTTGGCCTGTGCGATGCCGAGAACAGTCGCGGCATGACTGATATTTTCACTGGCAGCGATTACCGAAATAATCTTCAGCTCCCGGTGTTTAAGTTGTAATTTATTCATCGCCAAGCCCAATATATATAATTTTTTATATATTACTATATAAATATGAACCTTGCATCGATGAAATTGTAAGCATTATTATGCACCAGTTTTGTAGCTTATTTTAAAATGGAATGTTGGCATGTTAATTAAACACAATATTGTGGCACTGCTCGCCTTTTCTTTTATGGCGAGTGCAACTGCCGCAGAGTTTTCTATTGGCGCTGGTGCTGTATATAATGAATCACCTTATCGCGGGTATAATGATAATGTTCACGCAGTACCGCTAGTCAGTTACGAAAGTGAATCATTTTATTTTAGGCAAACAACGCTAGGTTATATTTTGTCTAAGAGTGAAAGTAATGAATTTAGTATTACTGCCTCTTATATGCCGCTTGAGTTTGATCCCGGCGATAATGACGATCATGCGATGAAAAAGCTGGATAAGCGTGACGCAACTGCAATGGCGGGTGCCGCGTGGTATCACCATGAAAGATGGGGTAGCGTGAAAGTCTCCGCCGCTGCGGATGTGCTGGACAACAGTAATGGCTGGGTAGGGGAAGTTTCACTGTTCCGTCCAATGCCGATGGGCAAGCTGACGCTGACGCCATCGATTGGCGTGCTCTACTATGACGAAAACTTCAATGAATACTACTACGGCATATCGGGTAATGAGTCCCGTCGTAGTGGCTTATCAAGCTATTCCCCAGGCGATAGCTGGACACCGTATGTTGGCCTGTCCGCTAAATACGCATTGACCACTAACCTGACGCTGCTGGCAAGCGCCAATTATAGCGCACTGCCGGATGACATTAAAAATAGCCCGATGGTAGATCGCGATGACAGCTTTACCTTTATGTCCGGTCTGACCTGGCGTTTCTGATTTAAATACGTGCCTGATGGCGCTTCGCTTATCAGGCCTACGTGGATAGGTGTTGTAGGCCGGATAAGACGTGAAGCGTCGCCATCCGGCACGGTTTAATTACTGCTCGTTTATCCAGATACGCATTTCGCCTTCACCACGGTTTGCCCAGCTAAACCACGGAATAAACGTCAATGTATGCGCCTGACGCGAAGTTGGGGAAACATCGTAGTGCCACAACGATTGTTGTGCTGCATCGGCTGCACTTTGCTTCACACCTTCAGCCTGAATTAACATTTTATGGCTGAACAATCCCTTACCTTCGAATACTCTGAACTCACTCTCTTTTGGCAACCACAGATTATGCAATTCCTCGCCGTTGTCGGCCTGCTCCAGGCAATATACCAGTGGTCCACGCTGAATAGCGACCTTACCGGCAACATGACGCACTAATGGATTTCCGTATACCCGACGCACCGGCATTGGCAGGGTCAAACTGAGCGTATCGCCTTCCTGCCAGGTTCGACTGATGTGCAAATAGCCTTTGCGAATATCCTGCTCAACCGGCTGATCATTCAACACAACCTGCGGCGCGGAGCACCAGTCTGGCAGGCGCAGAGCCAGGGTGTGATAAACCGACTGCGGTGATTCGATGGTGATTTTTACCTGCTCATGCCATGGGTAATCTCCGCTAATACGCAGTTTAAGCGAGCCGTTTACAACAGGGACCTCCATGCTATTGCCCACGTACATATTGATATACAGCGCGTCCTGACGCGGTGTATAGATGTAGTGGCCAATTGAGGTTAGCACGCGGGCGATATTCGGCGGGCAACAGGCGCAGCCAAACCAGCGCTGACGAACGGGTTTCACGTGGTCATAAATATGATTGAATTTTAATGATTTAGGATGTACTTCCAGCGGGTTCACATAGAAGAAGTGCTTGCCATCGAGCGCCATCCCGCCCAATACGGTATTATACAGGGCGCGCTCCATCACGTCGGCATACTGGCTGTCGGCTTCCATTTCCAGCATTCTGCGGGCGAACATCATCAGGCCGATTGAGGCGCAGCTTTCCGCATACACGGAGTCGTTGGGCAGATCGTAATCGCTGCTAAACGCCTCGCCGCTGCTTTGTGAACCGATCCCGCCGGTAATGTACAACTGGCGCTGTGCCATGTTTTTCCACAGACGCAGGCAATCCTGACGCTTGCCTTCGTCCTGGCTTAAGCGTGCCAGATGAGCGACGCCGGTCATCAGGTAGACAAAGCGCACCGCATGCCCGATCGCCGTTTGCTGTTCTGAAATGGGCTGATGAGCCTGGCTATAGGGTTTATCCTTCACCATCCATGCCGGACCGTAAGTATGCCAGTAAGAGGTTTGGCCGCGCTTTTCGTACTCTTCGTCATAGAAATGGGGCTGTGCGCCGCGCTGTTCCACAAAGTAATTTACCAGCGCCATATAGCGTGGTTGCTGGGTCACTTCGTATAAGCGCATTAACGCCAGTTCGATTTCCGGGTGTCCTGGGTAGCCGCGCAGTTGATTCTCCCTGAGTCCAAACACGTTGTCGATGTGATCCGCCAGGCGACACACCACCTCTAACAGACGGCGTTTACCCGTTGCCTGAAAGAACGCGACGCCTGCTTCGATCAAATGACCTGCACAGTACAACTCATGACACTCGGCGAGGTTGGTCCAGCGTTCATCCGGTGCTTTCACTGTGAAGTACGTATTGAGATAGCCGTCTTCACACTGGGCGGCCGCCACCAGTTCAATGACTTCATCGGCCGTTTGTTCAAGTTCCGCATCGGGTTTCTGGCACAGGGACCAGGCAACGGCCTCCAGCCACTTTGCTACGTCGCTATCCTGAAAAACCATGCCGTAAAATTCGCCATCCTGCAGGCCCGCGGCGATACGGAAATTCTCTATCGCATGACTTGGTTCCGCCTCTGCAATGCGGTCATTGAGCGCATCCCATTGATAGGGGATCACCACGTCACGCACCAACTGCTGATATTGTCCGAGGAACGGATCGCTGACGGTGAGCTTATGCAGGTCGACTTCCAGTACGTTCATTTCGTGCTCCTTAAGGCTGTACATGACGCTGACGCAGATCGGTGGCAATGCGCGACATCATCGGATTATTGAGTTTGCAGATGCGGATAGACAGCGCCAACAGCAGGTGGAACAGCGCGGGCAGCAGCGTCTCCATCGCGGTAATTCCTTGCAGCGAGCTGGTGGTTTGGTTACCAGCGCCTGGCTGATAGGCGACAAAAATAAACAGCAGGCTGATGATCCCCGCACTTGAGGCCCAGGCCAGCTTGATGAAGAACAGATTGAAGGCGAAATTCATGCCGGAGGAACGTACGCCGGTTTTCCACTCGCCGTAATCGTCGGCGAAGGCCATCAGTGAGAAGTGCAACGGCAGCGTGAAGCCTAAAATAATGCCGTTACCGAGGATGACTGCCAGCCACAGCGTCTGATAAGCCGGGCCGGTTGGCAGGAACCACATCAGTATCGCCAGGGCCGTCAGCACCAGATTGGTGTAGTAATAGAGTTTGACAGTATCGATGCGGCGGGTCAGGGGGCTGACGATCACTGAACCGATGATGGACGCGAAAGTGACCATGGTGAAAAACAGCGACGTATAGGCGGTGCTGCCTTCCAGCACGTAGGTAATAAAATACATGTACCCGCCGCCGCGAATATTAAAGACGTTGATCAGCAGGAAAGACATTACCAGCATCAACAATAGCTGATCGTTTTTGCGCAGACCGCCAATGTGTTCACGCAGGGTAAATTTCCCCATCATCGCCAGCGGCACACGCTCGCGAACCCAGAAGAAACAGCACAGGAACATCACCACCGCGATGGCACACAGGATGCCCACGCCAAACTGATAACCCTGCGCGGCATTGCCCTGACCCAGAATATCCACCATCCACGGCAGACCAACGGAAACCAGGAATCCCGCCACGCCGCACAGCACAAAGCGCCAGGACTGACAGGCGATCACCTCGTTATGGCGGGTCGTCATGGTGTTGATCAGCGCACAATACGGTACGTTGATGGCGGTATAGCCGACAGAGAGCAGGAGATAGGTGCCGAATGCCCAGGCGATCTTGACCCCCATGCTGGCGTCCGGGACGGTAAAAGTGAGCACGCCAATAATACCGATCGGAATCGCAACCCACAGTTGCCACGGGCGAAAGCGCCCCCAGCGGCTTTGCGTACGGTCGGCCAGCACGCCCATGATGGGGTCGGAAATGGCGTCAAATACACGCAGGGCAATAAATAATGTGCCGACTAGCGCAGGCGTTAACCCGAAGACATCGGTGTAGAAAAATGTCAGGAAGTTCATGATCAGGCAGGTAATTACCGTCCCGCCAGCATCGCCTAGCCCATAACCAATTTTTTCACGCAGGGATAATTTGTCGTCCTGGGCGCGCTGTGCCAAATCAGATGTTGTAATCGGAGCCGAAGTCATAAATAACTCCCGGAGAGGATGTTCAGAAAGTATCCCGCTACGTTGCGGGTTATTTGTTTGTAATTTGCAAAATACGTTATTTATTCTGCACGAAATGTTTGGGTCAACAAGGGAAGAGAAAAGTATAAAAAGATGACAATTCCGACTTCATTATAAAAATGTGATTTCGATCCGGCGGAAAGCAGGTTTATCGTGAATAATCAATGATAAAGATCGGTTTAAATAATGTAGAAAGCGGGAATTTGAATATATATGCTCGAATTATCCATGTCTCTTCCGATTAAAGTGCAAAATGGTGGGCTATTTATTTCCCGGGGCGTGGGCAGTCATCCTGCGCGACGATTGCAATCCTGGGAAATTATCTTTGTTGAAAAAGGGACATTAACGATTCGCGAAGGCCAGACAGTTTTTTGCGTGAATGCCGGAGAAAGTTTGCTGCTGTGGCCGCAGCGCTTGCATATTGGCGTTGGGCAATTTCCGGCTGATTTGAAATTTTACTGGCTGCATTTTGAGGTGACGGCAGAAAACGACGCATCAATAACGGAACCGTTACTTGCTATCCCTCAACATACCCGGGTGGGCGAGCCCCAATATATTATTTCGCTGTTTCGCCAGTTCTTACGCGAGCAGGAAAATATTCATCGCAGCATGGCGCTGGAACTGATCCTGCTGCTGATTTTGCAGCAAATATCCGCAGCCGCCAGCGAGCAACCTGTCGACAGCCCCGGGAATGCGTTGGCCTGGAAAGCGCAGCAAATCATTCACACCCGGTTCCACCTGCCGATTTCCGCCTCAACGTTGGCGAAAGAGCTGCATTGCAATGCGGATTATCTGGGGCGCGTTTTCCGTGGCGCTTTCCGGCTGACGCTAACCGAAGCGTTGCACCGTCAGCGGGTGAGGGCGGCAGAAAAACTGTTAATCAGCGATTCGCTGTCGCTAACCGAGGTGGCGATGAAATGTGGATTTAATGATGTGGGTTATTTTCGCAAAATATTCCACAAGCACACCAGCCTGACGCCCGCGGCGTGGAAACGGCGCTATTGCAAAGAACATATCAATAGCGCCTGACCCGTTATTGTCCGTAATACGCATTCGCCCCGTGTTTGCGCAGATAATGTTTATCCAGCAACTCAGACTGCATATCCGGCAACTGCGGGGCTAACTGGCGAGAGAACAACCCCATGTAGGCGCACTCTTCGAGCACCACAGCGTTATGCACCGCGTCTGCGGCGTCTTTACCCCAGGCGAACGGTCCGTGGGAGTGCACCAATACCGCCGGAACCTGCAGCGGATTGAGATCGCGCTGCTCGAAGGTCTGAATGATCACCTCTCCGGTTTGATATTCATATTCGCCGTTGATCTCTTCAGCGGTCATTAGACGCGTACACGGAATAGAACCATAGAAATAATCGGCATGCGTGGTGCCCCATGCAGGGAGATCCAGACCCGCCTGCGACCAGATTGTCGCGTGGCGAGAATGGGTATGGACGATCCCGCCGATCTGTGGATAACGACGATACAGCGCCAGATGGGTTGGCGTGTCGGACGACGGTTTTTTGTTGCCTTCCACTACGTTGCCGCTGGCAATATCCACTACCACCATGTCGTCGGCGGTCATCACCTCATATTCCACGCCGGATGGCTTAATCACCATCAGTTTACGTGTTTCATCCACTGCGCTGACGTTGCCCCAGGTAAAGGTGACTAAGCCATGAGCCGGGAGCGCCAGGTTTGCCGCCAGCACCTCGGCTTTCAGTTGTTCTAACATGGAAATCCTCCTTCCTGCATGCGTGCTTCTATCCAGCGCCGTGCCTGGATAATTTCCAGTACCGGCTCCTTCGCTTTTTCAGTCCACATTTCAATCAGAAACGACCCGCGATAGTTCAGCTGATGCAGCGTTTTGAAGATGCCAACAAAGTCCACGCACCCTTCGCCAAACGGTACATCGCGAAACTGGCCCGGATGAGTTTCGGTTACCGGCAGCGTGTCTTTCAGATGGATAGCAGCGATGCGGTCAATGCCCAGCGTCAATTCGGCAGTGACGTCATTCCCCCAGGCGCTGAGGTTGCCCACGTCCGGATAAACGGTGAACCACGGCGATGACAGCATTTCATCCCACTTTTTCCACTTGCTGATCGAGTTCATAAACGCGGTATCCATGATTTCTACCGCCAGCATCACCTGCGCGGCAGCGGCTTGCTCGACTGCCCATGCCAGCCCTTCGGCAAAGCGCTGCTGCGTTCCTGCGTCATGTTCTTCGTAATAGACGTCGTAACCAGCCAGTTGAATAGTGCGGATACCCAGATCGCGCGCCAGACGAATGGCTTTGCTCATTATTTCTCGCGCCCGCTCACGCACGGCTTCATCGCGGCTGCCAAAGGGAAAACGACGGTGGGCGGACAAGCACATTGATGGGATCGCCACGCCGGTTTCCAGCATCGCGCTCACCAGCGATGCGCGCTGAGCCGGACTCCAGTCGAGACGCGACAGACGTTCATCGGTTTCATCCACCGACATCTCGACGAAATCAAAACCGCAGCTTTTTGCCAGCACCAGCCGTTCCGGCCAGGAGAGGTCTTTCGCCAGCGCTTTTTCATAGATACCTAATGGATGATTACGCATGCTGTGTTCCCCAGATGGCGTCGATTTGCGCATGGAATTCGCCAGCAACCTGCGCTGGGTTTTGCGCTCCCGCCAGCGCGCGCCCGGCAATAAAAGCTTTGACGTTAATATCGCGAAACAACGACAGATCGGCGGGCGTGATCCCACCGGTAATCGACAGTTCCAGACCAATATCAGAAAGCGCCTTCATACGCGCCAGGTCTGCTTCTCCCCACTGTTGTCCGCTGGCCTGAGCATCGCGGCCACGATGGTAAATCGCCTGGCGAACGCCAACGCGATACCAGTCGCGGGCATCATCCAGCGTCCAGTTGCCGAACAGCTCCATCTGAATTTCGCCGCCGCAGGACTGCGCGATGCCATGACCTTTCTCTACCGTCGCCAGCGGCGCAGCACAGATAATGGTCATCCAGTTTGCACCTGCTCCAAAGGCTTGCTGCGCGAGGGTTTCGCCCGCATCGGCCACTTTCCAGTCGGCGACGATGATTTTAGTCGGGCACTGGGCACGCAGTGCTTTCACGGCGCTCAGTCCTTCGGTTAAGCAGAGAATCGTCCCCGCTTCAACGATATCGACGTTCTCTTGTAGCAGCGCGACGTCGCGTTGTGCGGCTTCAAGGCTGGTGTGGTCGAGCGCCAGTTGCAGTAATGGTCGACTCATCATTCGTGCTCCTTAATGCGGGCGTGGTAGCCCTGTAGTGCGGTAATTAAATCCAGGTATTGGCGGTATTTACGCTGGTAGCTCGACTGCGCGGCGGCGTCCGGCAATAGCGTGCGCACCGGGTGCTGTAGGCTGCGCTGGGCGTCGCTGAAGTTGGAATAAACGCCGGTGCCGACGCGGGCGGCGAGCGCAGCGCCAAAGCAACCGGTCTCTTCAATCTGCGGCAATTCGATACGTAAACCGCTGACGTCTGCCAGCATTTGCATCCAGATGTCGGAGTGCGCCGGACCGCCAGTGACGCGCAGGGTATGCGCCTTCGTAAAACGTTCGCGCATGCGGTTGAGGTGGGTCATGTGGCTAAAAACCACGCCTTCGTAGATGGCCTGTAATAAGTGGGCGCGAGTGTGTATTGCCTGCATGCCATAAAAGCCGCTGGTCATCTCCAGCCCGGCGTTGCTGCCGTACAAAAAGGGCAGGAAGAAAAGCTCGCTACCGGCTTTCGGTAAGCTGGCGACGGCCTGATTGATCTCAGCAAAAGAGAGTTCGCCCCACTGGGCGGTAAACCATTCCAGATTGCCGGAAGAGGTCGGGCTAGCTTCGTGAACGATGTAC
This sequence comes from Citrobacter sp. LUTT5, assembly GCF_009905315.1. Lineage (NCBI taxonomy): Bacteria > Pseudomonadati > Pseudomonadota > Gammaproteobacteria > Enterobacterales > Enterobacteriaceae > Citrobacter > Citrobacter sp. LUTT5. The sequence goes on from NZ_CP047606.1 coordinate 166,511, forward strand.
TGCCCGTCGTTGACATAGCGCCCATAAACATAGGGATGGGCCTCGTGGTCGCGCAGACCGTGAGCGATCCCGCTGGTGACGGCCCAGGTACCCATCACCGCGTTGAGGGTGTATTCATCTTCGATACCGGCGCAGAGTGCGGTGGAAACCACATCAAACAGTCCGCCGACGACGGGCGTGCCCGCCGCCAGACCGGTTATGGCGGCTGTCTGAGCGGTGATTTCCCCGCATATTTCTGCTGAACCGACAATCGGTGGTAGCGCATTGTCGATCTCACTGATGCCCAGCCACTGGGTCAGGCGCGAGTCGTACTGACCCGAAGCCATGTTGTAGAGGTTCGACTCGGAAATATTGCTCTCTTCACAGCCTTTGACGCCGGTTAAGCACCAGCGCAGATAGTCATGGCCCATCATGACGCAGCCAATTTGCGCGTAACGGTGAGGTTGATTCTCTTTCACCCAGCGCAGCAATGATGCCGGATGCCCGGTCCACAATGTCTGGCGGGTGACCGGGTAGAGCTGCTCAGGGATCCCATCCTGCTGCCAGCGCTGAACGATGTCCATCGCCCGGCGGTCGGAAGAGAGGATGGCATTGCCCAGCGGTTTATCCTGCTTATCGAGAAGGAACAGGCCTTTGCCCTGAGCGGAAATACCGACGCCTTTGATTTGATCGCCGCAGACGCCGGTGCGCGCTAACAGCCCGGCGATCGTGGCTACACATTGTTGCCACAACTGGTGCATATCGCGTTCGGCGTAACCGGGCAATGGCGATGCGGTCTGCAACGATTGCCGGTTAATGCCATGTTCATGACCTTTGGCGTCATACAACCCGGCTTTCAGATACGTACCGCCACAATCAATACCCAGCCAGAAGGTCTCTTTCTCACTCATCTTGTTATCTCATTTTTGCCGGATGGCGCTGCGCTTATCCGGCCTGGGACGGTTGCTACCTGTAGGCCCGGTAAGCGCAGCGCCACCGGGCATTGTTTTACGCTGTACGTTTATGTGGATTCAGTGTCTTTAGCGGAGCGGCACCGGCGTCGCATTTGGCTGGCAGCAGCAGCGCCATCAGCGCGGCCAGAGCCAGTGAGATAGCCAGGCAGTAAACCCCCGCATCTTTGCTATACAGGGTGATGAGTACGCCGACCGCATAAGGACCGCAGAAGCCGCCGAGGTTGCCCAGCGCGTTGATGACTCCACGCGCGCCACCGGCCATTTCCGCACTGAACAAACGCGCCGGAATGGTCCAGAACACGCCCGCTGCCGATTGCAGGAAGAAGCCGCAGCCGACCAGCGCGGCATAAGCCAGCCAGACGTTATTTTTCAGCGCCACGGAAAGGAACATGCACAGGGCAAAGCCAATCAACGGCAGGCAGACGAACAGCTTGCGTTTACCGGTGCGGTCAGAGAGAGAAGAGAACAGGAACATCCCGGCAATGGCCCCGACGTACGGCAGAATGGCGAGCATACCGACCTGTCCCATGCTGCTGTGCGTCAACTCTTTGAGGATGGTCGGCAGCCACAGGGTGTAACCGTAAATCCCGGTCTGATAGAAGAAGTTCAGCGCGATGAGCTGCCACATGGTTTTATCGGAAAGCACCGCGCCCAGAGAGGCATTTTTGACTTCCGTTCCGGCAATGGCTTTTTGCTCGGCGGCAAGCGTTTCGACCAGGTAATTTTTCTCGGCCTCAGAGATCCAGCGCGCCTCCTGTGGACGGTCGTAAACGGTATAGGCCCACAACACCAGTACAACGACGGAAAGCAAACCTTCAATGATGAACAGCCAGCGCCAGTCGAGAACGGTGATAATCCAGCCCGAGAGCGGAGCGGTAATGATCCCGGCAATCGGCACAAACATAATCACAATCGCATTGGCGCGACCACGCTCGGCGTCGGGGAACCAGTTACTGATCATCGTCAGCACCACCGGCAGCATGCCGCCTTCGGCAACGCCGAGTAAAAAGCGCAGAACCAGCAGTTGGTACTGATTAGTGATTAACCCCGTGAGGACGGAAATAACCGCCCAGGCAACCAGCGACCAGCCGATAAATTTCTTGCCGCTGCCGTGAACGGCAATTTTTCCGCCGGGAACCTGTAAAAACAGATAACCGATAAAGAAAATACCGCCAGCCAGTCCTGCCATGGTGGCGGAAATACCTAATTCCTCATCCATTCCGCCCGGCATCGCGAAAGCGATATTGACGCGGTCCATATAAGAAATAATACAGGCGATGAGAATAGGTGGAATAATCCGCAGCCAGCGCTGACGGGGTATATCTTTGAGTGTAGGGCGAGAGGTCATGTTCATATTAATATTCTCGTAGAGTAGTATTTTATTTTTATAGTTTTGCTTTATTTAATGCGGCGATACCGTCGCGCAATATTGCTACGCGATGGTTCACATCTGCATTGGCATTTATTTCCAGCAATTTAATACCGGCAAATTGCAATGGTTCGGCTTCTGCGCAGGCGAATAGTTCGCGGGCATGGTCGGTGGTCATCAGGCTTTGTGGGCAGAATGGGGCAAACGGCGCGTGTAAGTCCTGCCATTCGCCGTATTCCCCCGCAAGCGTGGTACCGGAGAACATCAGCGCGCCCAGTTTTCCAGCCCGTTTGGCCTGCTGCGTGTGGGCCAGCGCCAGGGCGGGGTTCTGCCCTTCAATGGTCGATCGCGCCCAGTTAATGCACACGCTGATGTCATACCCGGCAATGACCTCCAGCACATTGTCTAACGGCAGAAAGCCTTTGCGTGGCGCAATGCCGGTCATGGCATCGCAATGTTCCAGCACCAGATCGCAGGACCAGTCCCAGGAGGTAATCTCTTTCAGCGAACGGGCAAACGCGTCGGTGGCCTGTGCAACATTTGGGTTGCTGGCATTGGGGGCGGCATGCAGTTCCAGCGCAATCACTTTTCCGGCGTGTGCCGTATTGATATGGTTGATTTTCTGCTGCAGATGACGGTAATACGCCACGCTGGCTTTACGCTGTTCTTCGTCGCTGGAGGCCAGCCCAAAAGCGCTGTTTGCGCCGCGACGGCGCATGGTTTCCATAATGGCGGTGACCACGATTTGCCAGTCGCCCGGCGTATGACGTAATAACCATTCGTCGCCTAACGGGTGAAGATGTTCAAGGCAGGGCTGCTCCAGACCGCGAATATCGGGAGTATCGGCGAGCTGTCGCCAGAATTCCTTCTCTTCCTCTTCACTCTTTTGGTGAAATGAGGGTGCACAGGGGTACGCACCGATAATATAACCGGCATTATTAACGCTCATGTTGTGCTCCTTTTATAAAACTGAAATAGCAACCTTCACAACTATTTTGCGGATCGGCGTGGCGACAGTTTTATGACATGCAGGGCGATGAACATCCTGCGGGAAAAATATGGCATAACTTCCCGGAATCATTTCAATGAAAGATTCATGTTCGCTGGCGTGATAAAAAATAATATCGCGCTGTTCTAATAACGATTCGCTGATTTGGTTATTCCCGGTATCAATCGCGATCCCGATTTTCTCTTCGCCCCAGGCCAGAAATTGAATATCCAGGTAGCGGCGATGCACCTCCGGGCGATTTTCGGCAACGTCACGCGTGGTTAAATCGATAACCTGCGCGAAGATATTTTTACCGTCGATTTCTACCACGCCCGGTTCCAGATTGCGGAAGTCTGTGCTGCGCAGAAAGTCGAGTGCCCTTTCAATCGCCGCGGGTAAACGACATGGGTTAGGCTGAGCGATATGTCCAAAGATCATACTCTGACTCCTTACAACACCTGAATTTTGGCCCAGACGCTGTCATCAACGGTGATACCGTTGCGGCGGTTTTCTTCCAGCAGCTTTGTAAACTCGTGGCCCGGCAGGCGGACAGGTGTGTTTTCATCGGCGCGTTCGGCGGAGGTGATGAAATCCATAATCCGCTGTAGCTTGGCATCACGGGTGGCGCCATCGATCAGCTTGTCTACTTCAATGGCGATGAAAATCTGTGAAACGCCATATTCATCGCTGTTGTCCTGGGTGACCTCGGCCACGGAAGAACCGTCTGAAAGCAGGGTGGCGATCATATCCAGCACAATCGACAGACCTGAACCTTTCCAGTAACCCATTGGTAAAATGCGGCGGTTTTTTTCGATAACGCCCGGCTCTTTAGTGAGATTGCCTTCATCATCAAAGCCACCATCTACCGGCAGTTCGCGACCGGCCAGGCGATTCACTTCCAGCATGCCGTAGGAGAACATCGACATCGACATATCAACCATGGTGATTGGCGATGAGGGGATCGCGACGATCAACGGGTTAGTACCAATGCGGCACTCTTTCGAACCCCACGGCGGCATGACGGCAATCGAGTTAGTCCAGCAGATACCGATGTAACCTTTCTCCGCCGCCTGCCAGCCATAGCTGCCGCCGCGCATCCAGTGGTTGGCGTTACGCAGTGCGACCAGGCCAATACCGTGATCGGAGGCCAGCTCAATGGCTCTGTCCATCATCTTTTTCGCCGTCAGATTTCCGATCGAACGCTGGGCATCCCATTGTTCAATCGCTCCCAGGCTAGTAATGCGTTGCGGTTTGGCCTCAGGAATGATGTCGCCGTTATCTAATTGCTGAATAAAACGAGGAAAACGATTCACGCCGTGTGAATACACGCCGGACTCGGTGGTGCGCGCAAACATTTCGGCACAGGCATCGGCGGTTTCAACGGCGATACCGCGTGCCAGCAGTACCCGATTGAACGCATCTTTCAACTGCTCAAAAGTGACTTTCATTCCTGTTTCCTTGTTTAAATTTGATCGCTTTTTTATCTCTAAATTTCACTATGCGAAATCTGATTTCAAATATAGCGATCAAATTTTGACAGATCAACGGGGTGGTCTATTTTTTAAAATCATCAAAATCAAATAGTTGTGTTTTTTCGGTTCAGATCGTGAACTGAAACACACTTTGCGCTACCATCAGAGCGCGACGAAAAGGGGAGCGGAAGCGATGGGCACAAAAGAGAGTGAAATGACGCAAGACAAAGAGAGGCCAGCCGGAAGTCAGAGCCTGTTCCGTGGTTTGATGTTGATTGAGATTCTGAGTAACTATCCGAATGGGTGCCCGTTGGCGCATTTGTCTGAACTGGCAGGGCTGAACAAAAGTACTGTGCATCGACTGCTGCAAGGGCTGCAATCCTGTGGGTATGTCACCCCCGCGCCAGCGGCAGGGAGTTATCGCCTGACCACCAAATTTATTGCCGTGGGTCAGAAGGCGTTGTCGTCACTGAACATCATCCATGTTGCTGCGCCGCACCTCGAAGCGCTGAATATCGCCACTGGTGAAACCATCAACTTCTCAAGCCGTGAAGATGACCACGCGATTCTGATTTATAAGCTGGAACCGACGACGGGCATGCTGCGTACCCGCGCTTATATCGGTCAGCATATGCCGCTGTATTGCTCGGCGATGGGTAAAATTTACATGGCGTTTGGGCATGCGGATTATGTGGAAGCCTACTGGGAGAGCCATCAGGATCTTATTCAGCCCCTGACCCGCAATACCATTACCGGTTTACCGGCGATGTACGACGAATTGGCGCAGATCCGCGAAAGCAGTATGGCGATGGATCGGGAAGAGAACGAACTGGGCGTTTCCTGTATTGCCGTGCCGGTGTTTGATATTCATGGTCGGGTGCCGTACGCGGTGTCAATTTCACTCTCTACCTCGCGACTTAAGCAGATAGGGGAAAAAAATCTACTCAAGCCACTACGGGAAACCGCGCAGGCGATTTCAAATGAGCTGGGTTTTACCGTTCGCGATTAGGCAGAGATCCATAGTTATTCAGGCACCTGACAATATTTAACCGTTTCCCCTGTCCGATCAAAGCGACAAGGGCGACCTCTCTGGCACTCTGTGGTTTTCACGCAGAGGGAGGGGACAATGAACGCGTTTATTATGGCGGATGCGGCAAAATGTATTGGGTGTCGTACCTGCGAAGTTGCCTGCGTCGTCGCGCACCAGCAAAACCAGGACTGTGCGTCGGTCTCTTCTTCTGCGTTTATACCGCGGATTCGGGTAATCAAAGATGACGCCTTTACAACGGCGGTCTCCTGCCATCAATGCGAAGACGCTCCCTGTGCGAATGTTTGCCCAACGCACGCCATTCGTCGTGAACATGGGCATATCTTCGTTGAACAGACACGTTGTATTGGTTGTAAAAGCTGTATGCTGGCCTGCCCGTTTGGGGCAATGAATGTCGTTGCCCGTTCGTCGCGGGTGCAGGCGATAAAATGCGATTTGTGCTGGCATCGTGAGACGGGGCCAGCGTGTGTAGAAGCCTGCCCGACCAGCGCGTTGCAGTGTATTGATGCCGTCAGTATTCAGCGACAGCGTCTGCGTTCACAACCGCTGTGAAGTGAGCCCGACCCGCACTTGGGTCGGGTTTGCGTTAGCCTTCCAGCCAGGCGCGTTCGATCTCTTCAGCCAGAATCTTCACGCCAGCTTCGATTTTCTCTGGTTCTGGCACGTAGTTCATCCGCATGCACTGATGGGTATGTGGCCAGGGTTTATCCAGCCCTGGGAAGAAGTAGTCACCGGGAACCATCAGTACGCCGCGCGCTTTCAGGCGCTGATACAGCAGTTCAGTAGTAATGGGCAAATCTTTGAACCAAAGCCACAGGAAAATCGCGCCCTCTGGTTTATGGATAAGGCAGCGATCTTCTGATAAGTAGCGGCGAATAATCGCAATCGTCTCCTGAACGCGCTGATAGTAAAACGGTTTAATTACCGTTTCGGACAGGCGCAGTAGATCGTTACGTTTAATCATCTCGCACATCATCGCCGGTCCCATCCCGCCAGGAGCAAGGCTGATGATGCCGTTCATATTGGTAATCGCAGTGATGATTTTTTCATTGGCGATAATGATACCGCAGCGGGAACCTGGCAGACCCAGCTTGGAAAGGCTCATGCACAGCACAATGTTGGGGTTCCACAGCGGACGCGCTTCGCTAAAGATGATGCCAGGGAATGGTACGCCATAGGCGTTATCAATCACCAGCGGGATCCCATGCTGGTTGGCCAGCCGGTCCAGCTTCATCAGCTCGTCGTCTGTGATCACATTGCCTGTCGGGTTAGTCGGGCGTGACACGCAGATCATCCCCGTCTCTTCACCGATGTGCAGGTGTTCAAAATCAACGTGATACTTAAACTGGCCTTCCGGTAACAGTTCGATGTTCGGACGTGCGGAGACGAAAAGATCTTCTTCTAGCCCGGAATCGGCATAGCCAATGTATTCCGGGGCTAATGGGAATAACACTTTTTGCGTTGTTCCGTCAGCGCGGCGTCCGGCGAACAGATTGAATAAGTAGAAAAACGCGCTCTGACTGCCATTTGTCAGTGCAATATTTTGTGGCTCGATATCCCATCCCTGCTTCTCACGTAGCAGTTTCGCCAACTCAGACAGGAGCTCGGTTTTCCCTTGCGGGCCGTCATAATTGCAAAGCGCATCAGTGGCTTTGCCGTTTGCCAGCATATCTGTCAGCAGAGACTGGAAGTAATTTTGCATCTCTGGAATTTGCGCCGGATTACCACCGCCGAGCATGATGGCGCCTGGGGTGCGTAAACCGTCGTTGAGGTCCTCCATCAGGCGGGTGATGCCTGAATGGCGGGTAAATTTGTCGCCAAAAAGTGAGAATGTCATAGCAGGGGGTCTGTCGAACTGAGTAGTAAAGTGGCTAACCATAGCGCTACCCATGGCAGGGTGCAAATCAGGGGAAGCGGACCGGATTGATGTTTTGTGCTGCAGATATTTGCCTGGCTGGTTTTTTATTTTGTGTTGGGCTTCCCGCCGTATGCACAGCGGGAAGTCTGTTGGGATCAGGGCTGGCCGGCCCACACCACCATCACCTTATCGTCGCCATGCTCGCGGATAAATCCGTATCCCTGCTTCAATGTCAGCGTAGTCTGTTTACCGGCGCCGATGGCGGGATGTCTGGCTCGGAACTGACTGATGCGCTGCCAGTGTGCGACGCTGGCGGCAGATTTCCCGCTCACATCCTGCCAGTTCATTTCTGAGCGCGTGCCCTGCAATGGGTCTGAACCTGTTGGTCCAAAGGGTCTGGCCGACTCGTCGCCGTAAAAGAGTTGTACCGCGCCAGGCGCCAGCAGCAATAGCTCGGCGGCTTTGTCTCCACCTTCGCGAAACAGACGCGTATCGTGCGAGGAGAGATAGCTCAGGACGTTGAAATCCTGCAGTTTTTCAGCCATTTGTTGCCAGGTGACATCCATGTTTGCCAGACAATCGACGGCCTTTGCCGCCTGCTCCTGATAGTCGAAATTGATCATCGCATCAAAGCCGTGTCGGTAATAGTCGCTTTGCATCACGCCGTGACCCCAGGCCTCGCCGGTCATCCAGAAAGGTTTATCATCCAGCGCTTTATCCGGGTTGGCTTTCTTCCATTCAGCCAGCGCTGTGCTGGCCTGTGTTTTTAATTGCTGCCAGGCGGGAAGCTCGACGTGTTTGGCGGTATCAACCCGAAAGCCGTCAATCCCGTAATTACGCACCCACTGGCTGAGCCAGTGCGTCAGATAATCGCGGGGCGTGTAACCGGCAATAGCTTTAGCGTGCGTATCTGGTTTGTGCTGATAAAAGTTTGGCAGCCCGGAAGGTGTGGTGGATTCGGTTTTCAGATCGGGCAGGAAGGCCAGTGACATGGTCAGGTCGTCAAAGCCAGGATTGTCGTAATCGCCAATATCGGTACGGATCCAGTTTTTCCCCCACCATTTTTCCCAACCTGCTTTATCGCTGAAGTTGATGTAATCATTAAAGCTGTGCCAGCTTTGCCCGGCGGCTGGCTTCCAGTCCGTCCAGCGTTCACCGAACGTGTTTTTCAGTTCATCGCCCGACAAGTACAGCGCTCCAAACTGATACTCCTGCATATCCGCCAGCGTGGCGTAGCCGGTATGATTCATGACGACATCGAACAGGATACGAATGCCGCGCTGGTGCGCACCGTCAACCAGGGCACGCAGGTCAGCTTCATTACCCATATTCGCATCGAGCGTGGTCCAGTCCTGAGTGTAATAGCCGTGATAAGCGTAGTGGGGGAAATCGCCTTTGGTGCCGCCGCCGACCCAACCGTGAATTTGCTCAAACGGTGCGCTGATCCACAAGGCGTTGACGCCCAACTGTTGCAGGTAGTCGAGTTTACTGGTGAGTCCGCGCAAATCGCCACCGTGGAAAGTGCCAATTTCCTGCATGCCGTCGTTGCGACGTCCGTAGCTGTGGTCGTTGCCTGGGTCACCATTTACAAAGCGATCCGTCAGAACGAAATACACCGTAGCGTTATGCCAGTCGAAAGCAGCCGGGGCATCGGTTTCTGCCCGTTCCAGCAGCAACAGCCCGTTACTGGCTGCGGCAGGCTGTAGGGTAATCGACCCATTCTTTACCGTTGCCGTTTGTTTGCTGTAGTAATCGCGCACCACGGCACCTTCCGGAAAGGTCTGGCTCACATCCAGTGTTAACGGCGAACCATCCCATTTCGGGCACTGGCGAATCTGGGTCGTGACAGGGTCTGCGGCGCTTTTTACCGAAAGCATCAACGTTGGCGTTCCGGAGCGGGTATCGACTTCCAGCGTGTAATCGCCGTCTTTGAATAAACGCCACTGCGGCGGCGCGCCTTCACACGGTTTTAGCGATAGCATCTGGTTGAGTTTTATCGCATCAGCAGGCTGCCAGCACTGTTGGTCAAAATTCAGGATTAAAGGACGAGTACCCTTCGTCAACGCTGCATGGCTGACGAATTTACCCGTACCTTCCGCTTCGAAGTTGGGGAGTCCCTGAGAAGTCCATGATGAGGCGATGGCAATGCCGGGCATGAGCGCCAGCGCAACGGCGGCAAGTTTCATAATGCTGTCCTTGGTGCTGCTGTTTTCGCCAGTTTGCCAGTGAAATCAGGCTGGAAACTCATCCTTTGAGTCGATTCCGCCAGGAGGAGAAGTGAGGGTGAGCGATCGCGTTCAAAAAATGAACTAATTTTGCGATAACCTCCACATTTTCTTCGAATTAATGGCACCCTGAACCGTTAATGCGTGACATAGTTTCAGAATTGGACTATTCCTTTGGGTGCTCTTGACGGCTATTTTTGATATGATTTGAGATTCATCTCTCATTTTTGTGAAAAATATAAGGTGTTGGAATGTATAAATCCGACCAGGAGACCTAATGATATTGACTCCCATTCGACGATATGGGGCAATGATTCTTATGTTACTCACCGTTGCATTTTCGGGTGAGGTGCTGGCAAAGACACACACGGCGACAACGAGTCACAAGCCCCAGATAACCAAGGCAAGTAATAAACAGGTTAGCAGTAAACAAGAGTATTCTCGCAATAGTGCAAAGAGTAGTTCACTTCCTGATTTGCGAAAATACCCTTCCGGAACACCAAGGAAAAAAGCGTTTCTCCGGACGGTTATGCCTTATATTACCAGTCAAAATGCTGCCATTACTGCGGACCGTAACTGGCTGATTTCAAAACAGTACCAGAACCGCTGGTCACCGACTGAGCGTACGCGTATGAAAGACATCGCGAAGCGCTACAAGGTGAGCTGGTCTGGCAACACGCGTAAAATTCCGTGGAATACGCTGCTTGAGCGCGTAGACATTATCCCGACCAGTATGGTGGCAACCATGGCTGCGGCCGAAAGCGGCTGGGGTACGTCGAAGCTGGCGCGTAGCAACAACAACCTGTTTGGCATGAAATGTGGCAAAGGTCGTTGTAACAATGCCCCAGGTAAGGTGAAAGGCTACTCACAGTTTGAATCGGTGAAAGAGTCGGTGAATGCTTACGTCATCAACCTGAACACGCACCCGGCTTACTCTTCTTTCCGTAAATCACGTGCGCAGCTGCGTAAAGCCGATCAGGAAGTCACCGCTACCGCGATGATCCATAAGCTGAAGGGTTATTCCACTAAAGGACAGAGCTACAACAACTATCTGTTCGCAATGTATCAGGATAACCAGCGTTTAATCGCCGCGCATATGTAATTCTGTGTGCCGGATGGCGGCTTCGCCGTATCCGGCAATAATCCTCACAGCAACACTTCGCTGTTCACATCGCGATACTCTTTTGGCGTCGTGTCGTACTCTTTCTTGAAGACTGAATAGAAATACTGCAGAGACGGATAGCCACACATCTGTGAAATTTCGTTGATTGAAAGCGTGGTAGAAATCAACAGACTGCGCGCTTTTTCCAGCTTTTCGGCATGAATCACGGCGTGGATAGTCTCTCCGACCTCTTCTTTAAAACGCTTCTCCAGATTTGAACGTGAAATCCCTACTGAATCAAGAACTTGCTCAACCTTAATCCCTTTGCAGGCATGATTGCGGATAAAGTGCATCGCCTGAATGACGGCAGGATCGGTCAAGGAGCGGTAATCGGTTGAGCGCCGCTCAACCACGCGCACCGGAGGAACCAGAATGCGTTGCAGCGGCAGCGCCTCATTCGCCAGCAAGCGGTGCAGAAGTTTTGCGGCCTGGTAGCCCATCTGCCGGGCTCCCTGAGCCACGGATGACAGCGCTACCCGTGATAAGTAACGGGTCAGTTCTTCGTTATCTATTCCTATCACGCATAGCTTTTCCGGTACCGGGATATGTAGGTGCTCGCAGACCTGCAGGACGTGTCGTGCCCGCGCGTCGGTGACCGCGATAATGCCGGTTTGCGGCGGCAACGTTTGTAGCCAGTCTGCCAGACGATTTTGCGCGTGCTGCCAGTTTTCCGGCGCAGTTTCCAGCCCCTGGTAGACGACGCCTCGGTACTTTTCTTTAGCCACCAACTGGCAAAAGGCATATTCACGTTCTGCGGCCCAGCGTTTACCGCTTGAGGAAGGCAGGCCGTAAAACGCAAAACGGTTAACCCCTTTCTCTTTCAGATGCAGAAAAGCGCTTTCTACCAGCGCGTGGTTGTCGGTAGCAATGTAATGTACCGGGGGATAATCTTGCTCCCGATGGTAGGAACCCCCAACGCCGATGATCGGAACATCGACATCGGCAAGTAATTGCGCAATGTCATCATCGTCATAATCGGCAATAACGCCATCGCCTAACCAGTCTTTAATATTATCGATACGGGCGCGGAAATCTTCCTCAATGAATATATCCCACTCGGATTGCGATGCCTGTAAATATTCACCCACTCCTTCTACCACCTGACGGTCATAGGCTTTATTGGCATTGAATAACAGAGTGATGCGGTGACGTTTATCAAACATAAGAACCTGTCCTGGAAAGGTTAACGTGGGCCTGTCGATACTAGCAAAACCGCCGGTACGACTGCTTGATGAAGCGTGACAAATTTCCTGATTGCCTGAGGCCAGGCAAAATTTACATACTGTCAGCGGGATGACAATTGTCATTTTTCATCTGCGCATTACGGTTTTTTGTTTAATGGCTAACCTTCGATCGCGATCGCTTTTTTATTTCGTTTTTCAGCGTGTTTTTTTGGGAGCCAGCGCACGTTTGGGTATTCTCTTAATAGCGGTGTGAAATAACGTAATTGAGCAATAAATCAGGAAATTCCAGTATAGCCATATCGCAGTTTACTTACCGTATTACCTGATTATGGAGCTTATTATGCCGGCTTATTTTGACCAACTCGATCGTGTTCGTTTTGAAGGTACTCAATCCACTAACCCGCTCGCATTTCGCCATTACAATCCTGACGAAATCGTGTTGGGCAAACGTATGGAAGATCATCTGCGTTTTGCTGCCTGCTACTGGCATACCTTCTGCTGGAACGGTGCGGATATGTTCGGTATGGGCGCTTTCGATCGTCCGTGGCAGCAGCCTGGTGAAGCACTGGCGCTGGCGAAACGCAAAGCGGACGTGGCATTTGAGTTCTTCCACAAGCTGAACGTGCCTTACTACTGCTTCCATGATGTGGATGTCTCGCCTGAAGGGGCTTCACTGAAAGAGTACAAAAACAACTTTGCGCAGATGGTTGATGTGCTGGCGGCAAAACAGGAACAGAGCGGCGTGAAGCTGCTGTGGGGAACAGCAAACTGCTTTACCAACCCACGCTACGGCGCGGGTGCGGCAACAAACCCGGATCCAGAAGTGTTCAGCTGGGCCGCCACGCAGGTGGTTACGGCCATGGATGCCACGCACAAGTTAGGCGGTGAAAACTACGTTCTGTGGGGTGGTCGTGAAGGCTATGAGACGCTGCTGAATACCGATCTGCGTCAGGAACGTGAGCAAATTGGTCGCTTCATGCAACTGGTGGTGGAACACAAACACAAAACCGGTTTCCAGGGCACTTTGCTTATCGAGCCGAAACCGCAGGAACCGACCAAGCACCAGTACGACTACGATGCGGCGACCGTCTACGGCTTCCTCAAGCAGTTCGGTCTGGAAAAAGAGATCAAACTGAATATCGAAGCTAACCATGCCACGCTGGCGGGCCACTCGTTCCATCACGAAATCGCCACCGCTATCGCGCTGGGTCTGTTTGGCTCTGTCGATGCCAACCGTGGTGACGCGCAACTGGGCTGGGACACTGATCAGTTCCCGAACAGCGTAGAAGAGAACGCGCTGGTGATGTACGAAATCCTGAAAGCGGGCGGTTTCACCACCGGTGGCCTGAACTTCGATGCCAAAGTGCGTCGTCAGAGTACCGATAAATATGATCTGTTCTATGGTCATATTGGCGCGATGGATACCATGGCACTGTCGTTGAAAATTGCGGCCCGTATGATTGAAGACGGTGGTCTGGATCAGCGCGTGGCAAAACGTTATGCCGGTTGGAATGGTGAGCTGGGCCAGCAAATTCTGAAAGGGCAGATGACGCTGACGGAAATTGCGCAGTACGCTGAACAACATAACCTGGCGCCGGTGCACCAGAGCGGTCATCAGGAATTGCTGGAAAATCTGGTGAACCATTATTTGTTCGACAAATAACGGGTTTCTGAGAACGTCCGTAAGCCCGGTCAGCTCGCGCTACCGGGCCTTTCTTTAAGGAACGATGCCTTATGTATATCGGGATAGATCTTGGCACATCAGGCGTAAAGGCCATCCTGCTCAACGAGCAGGGGGATGTGGTCGCTTCGCACACGGAGAAACTCACCGTCTCGCGCCCGCATCCGTTATGGTCTGAACAAGACCCTGAGCAGTCGTGGTCGGCAACGGATCGGGCTGTGAAAGCGCTGGGTCAGCAGCATTCGCTTCGCGAGGTGAAAGCGTTGGGGATTGCCGGACAGATGCACGGCGCGACGCTACTGGATGAGCAACAGAAGGTATTGCGTCCGGCTATTCTGTGGAACGATGGTCGCTGTGGTGAAGAGTGCGTGATGCTGGAGAATCAGGTTCCGCAGTCTCGTGCGATCACCGGCAACCTGATGATGCCTGGCTTTACCGCGCCAAAACTGCTGTGGGTGCAACGCCACGAGCCGGAGATTTTCAACCAGATTGATAAAGTCCTGCTGCCGAAAGATTACCTGCGTTTGCGCATGACCGGTGATTTTTCCAGCGATATGTCTGATGCGGCAGGGACAATGTGGCTGGATGTCGCGAAGCGTGACTGGAGCGATGTCATGCTGGCTGCCTGTAAACTGACTCGCGCACATATGCCTGCGCTCTATGAAGGCAGCGAGATTACCGGAACCTTGTTGCCAGAAGTCGCTAAAGCCTGGGGAATGCAGGAGATTGCGGTTGTTGCCGGAGGTGGTGATAACGCGGCGGGAGCGGTTGGCGTAGGCATGATGAATGCCGGTCAGGCGATGCTTTCGCTGGGGACATCCGGTGTCTATTTTGCGGTGAGTGATGGTTTCCTTAGCAAACCGGAAAGTGCGGTTCACAGTTTTTGCCATGCTTTGCCTGAGCGATGGCATCTGATGTCTGTGATGTTAAGTGCGGCATCGTGTCTGGACTGGGCGGCAAAATTAACCGGACTGGCGAGCGTTCCTGCATTGATTGACGCTGCGCAACAGGCCGATGAACACGCGGAGCCGGTCTGGTTTTTACCTTATCTTTCCGGTGAACGTACGCCGCATAACAATCCGCAGGCCAAGGGCGTATTTTTCGGTCTGACGCATCAGCATGGTCCGGCAGAACTGGCGCAGGCGGTGCTGGAAGGTGTGGGGTTTGCGCTGGCTGACGGTATGGACGTGGTACATGCCTGCGGCGTGCAGCCCGCCAGCATTACGTTGATTGGCGGCGGGGCGCGCAGTGAATACTGGCGTCAGATGCTATCTGACATCAGCGGATTGCAGCTGGATTATCGTACCGGCGGTGATGTCGGCCCTGCACTTGGTGCGGCGCGACTGGCGCAAATTGCCATGAATCCGCAGCGGCCTTTATCAGACCTTCTGCCTCAGCTTACGCTGGAACAAGCGCATTATCCTGACGCCGGGCGCCACGCGCTTTACCAACAACGTCGGGAAACCTTTCGCCGAATCTACCAGCAGTTGCAACCGCTGATGTCCTGATCCTCGTTCCCCTCTGGTAAACAGAGGGGATTTATCAAATGTATATTTCAATCCAATAAATAGTTAGTACGCATGGATTTATTCTGAAAGTCCGGCGTAGTGCCATTTTTCTGTGTTGTCTTTAGCGGGTTATTCATATTGTATCCATGATGGATAAGGAGATCCCAATGAAGACGACAAGGCTGTTGCCATGGATATTATTCCTGTCTGGCGCACTGATTTACGTTATTGGCTTATGGCAGGCATGCCCGTTATTGAGTGGCAAAGGCTATTTTCTGGGCGTGCTAATGACAGGGATGTTTGTGGCGTATGTTTATCAGCGTGCAGTGAATCTCAATCAGAGCGACGAACGCTTCGCCTCTGTATGTCAAATGGTCACACTCATCACGGCAGGATTGCTGCTGGTGGGTGTATGGAATGCCCCGTTATCTCCCCTCGAAAAAGGGCTGTACCCGGTGGCATTCATCGTATGTTTACTGGGGCAAGTTTTGTTGCTACGTCTGCAAAATATGGGGGATTAACTCACCAGCCTGCGCGTATCGATACGCTGCAACAGTATGGACAACAGTAAACTGCCTGCCAGCGTGGCGCTGAAAATCCACAGCATATCCAGCGGTGGCCAGTTTTTGAGTTCAATTCCGTTGGTTCGCAGTGCGTGAATGATCAGCGCATGAAAACCATAAATGCCCAATGAATGGCGAGAAATAAGGCCCAGTAGCGGCAGAGTACGTGTGCTGAGCGTATTTTTGACCAGCGTCAGGAGTGAGACGGCGCAAATAAATACCGCAGGGCCGCAGTAGAGGTACCAGGTGTCGGCAAAATTGCCTCGCCAGCGCAGTTCATGCAATGTGCCACGAGAAATAATAAATACTGCGGTAATGAATAACGCCGCACAGAGCCAGCTGAGCGCGCGCTTTTGCGTATCCATCATGCCAATCGCCCGGCCCAGCATGCCGTACAGGATGTAATAGAAGGTGTCGCCGCTGATGTACAGGTTAATGGGTAGCCATTCAAAACCGCCAATTTTTTGCGAGACGGTGTTGGGATTGGCAATCACGCCTATCACCACCATCAACGCCAGCAGCATCTTGCCGCTGATATTTTTCACCTGTATCAGCGGAGAAACCAGGTAGATGACGGCGATCGCGAAGAAAAACCACAGATGATAGAACACCGGCTTTTGCAGCAGGTTCTTCAGCGACAGCTCAGCGTTGATCGAGGTAAACAGCAGGATATAGGCCAGCGCCACGCTGCTGTAAAACAGAATGCAGAGCGCGATGCGCAGGAAATGGCGCGGTTTGGCGCTACGCTCGCCAAAAAACAGATAACCCGAAATCATAAAGAACAGCGGGACGCTGACGCGAGAGGCTGAATTGAGCACGTTAGCCAGATCCCAATTCAACGGGCTGACGCTTTGCGCATTGGTGATGTACCAGGTCGTGGTGTGGATCATCACGACCATTAAACAGGCTATCCCGCGCAGGTTATCAATCCAGAAAATTTTGGGCTGCATCAGTTCCTCTGTGTCCATTAAAAAAAGTCTGACCGATATTTTGCGAACGTAGCTCACTGGAATAATCCGAGTTCTTACGCTAAAGCTTGAGATGGTCTGATGAGATTCTCAAAATAGGATCTGTTTCCAGACACTAATAATAAGACTGACCAGCAAACCAGGCGGTAATAAAATGATGATGAAGTATTTCTTTCCCGCAATCGCTACCCTTTTGCTGGTAGCGTGCGCTGACACACAACCGTCTGCACCCGCGCAGAAAGCGCAAAAGGTTAAGGTCAGTGCCACACGTTCGCTGGATATGGAGTCATTGTGCAAAAATGAGGCGGCGCAACGCTACAACACTGGCGCGCAGAAAATTGATATCTCCGGCCTGGAGCAATTCCAGGGCAGCTATGAGATGCGTGGTTCTACCTTCCGTAAAGAGAGTTTTGTCTGTTCTTTTGATGCAGACGGGCAGTTTTTGCACCTTTCCATGCGCTAAGTTCCCCCTTTTTCCCGTTTCGTACTGTATATCTTGCAGCCAGCGGGTATACTGATCGCTTCCTTTAAATCCACACGTATCCAGCACGAAATAATATGCAAAAGTTTGATACCAGGACCTTCCAGGGCTTGATCCTGACCTTACAGGATTACTGGGCTCGCCAGGGCTGCACCATTGTTCAACCATTGGACATGGAAGTCGGCGCGGGAACATCTCACCCAATGACCTGCCTGCGTGCGCTGGGGCCGGAACCGATGGCGACTGCTTATGTGCAGCCTTCCCGTCGTCCGACCGATGGCCGCTATGGCGAAAACCCGAACCGCTTACAGCACTACTATCAGTTCCAGGTAGTGATTAAGCCGTCACCGGACAACATTCAGGAGCTGTACCTGGGTTCTCTGAAAGAGCTGGGTATGGACCCGACCATTCACGATATCCGTTTCGTGGAAGATAACTGGGAAAACCCGACGCTGGGTGCCTGGGGTCTGGGTTGGGAAGTGTGGCTGAACGGCATGGAAGTGACTCAGTTCACCTACTTCCAGCAGGTTGGTGGTCTGGAATGTAAACCAGTAACCGGGGAAATTACCTACGGTCTGGAACGTCTGGCCATGTACATTCAGGGCGTAGACAGCGTTTACGACCTGGTCTGGAGCGACGGCCCGCTGGGTAAAACCACTTACGGTGACGTGTTCCATCAGAACGAAGTGGAGCAATCCACCTACAACTTCGAATACGCCGATGTGGACTTCCTGTTCACCTGCTTCGAGCAGTACGAGAAAGAAGCGCAGCAGCTGCTGGCGCTGGAAAATCCGCTGCCGCTGCCTGCGTATGAACGTATTCTGAAAGCCGCCCATAGCTTCAACCTGCTGGATGCGCGTAAAGCCATTTCCGTCACCGAGCGTCAGCGCTATATCCTGCGCATTCGCACCCTGACCAAAGCAGTGGCAGAAGCTTACTACGCTTCCCGTGAAGCCCTTGGCTTCCCGATGTGCAACAAAGACAAATAAGAGGCGGCCATGTCTGAGAAAACTTTTCTGGTGGAAATCGGCACTGAAGAGCTGCCACCAAAAGCACTGCGCAGCCTGGCTGAGTCCTTTGCTGCAAACTTTACCGCGGAGCTGGATAACGCTGGCATTGAGCACGGCAACGTTGAGTGGTTCGCTGCGCCGCGTCGTCTGGCGCTGAAAGTCGCGAATCTGGCGGAATCTCAACCCGATCGTGAAGTTGAAAAACGCGGTCCGGCCATTGCCCAGGCGTTTGACGCTGAAGGCAAACCGAGCAAAGCGGCAGAAGGTTGGGCACGTGGCTGCGGCATCACGGTTGATCAGGCTGAGCGTCTGACTACTGACAAAGGCGAATGGCTGCTGTATCGCGCGCATGTGAAAGGCGAAAGCGCTGAAACGCTGCTGCCAAACATGATTGCCACTTCGCTGGCGAAGCTGCCGATCCCGAAACTGATGCGCTGGGGCGCGTCTGACGTTCACTTCGTGCGTCCGGTTCACACCGTGACTCTGCTGCTGGGCGACAAAGTGATTCCGGCAACGATTCTGGGCATTCAGTCCGATCGTGTGATCCGTGGACACCGCTTTATGGGCGAGCCGGAATTCACTATCGATTCTGCCGATCAGTATCCGGAAATCCTGCGTGAGCGCGGCAAAGTCATTGCGGATTACGCTGAGCGTAAAGCGAAAATCAAAGCCGATGCTGAAGAAGCGGCGCGTAAGATTGGCGGCAACGCCGATCTGAGCGAAAGCCTGCTGGAAGAAGTCACCTCGCTGGTAGAATGGCCGGTAGTGCTTACCGCGAAATTCGAAGAGAAATTCCTCGCTGTTCCGTCTGAAGCGCTGGTACACACCATGAAAGGTGACCAGAAGTACTTCCCGGTATACGCGAATGACGGCAAACTGCTGCCGAACTTTATCTTCGTTGCCAACATTGAATCGAAAGATCCGACCCAGATTATCTCCGGTAACGAGAAAGTCGTTCGTCCGCGTCTGGCGGATGCTGAGTTCTTCTTCAATACCGACCGTAAAAAACGCCTGGAAGACCATCTGCCGCGTCTGCAAACCGTGCTGTTCCAACAGCAACTGGGTACGCTGCGCGATAAGACTGACCGTATCCAGGCGCTGGCGGGCTGGATTGCTGGTCAAATTGGCGCTGACGTTAACCACGCAACGCGTGCTGGCCTGCTGTCCAAGTGCGACCTGATGACCAACATGGTCTTCGAGTTCACCGACACCCAGGGCGTGATGGGAATGCACTACGCGCGTCACGATGGCGAAGCGGAAGATGTTGCTGTGGCGCTGAACGAGCAGTATCAGCCGCGTTTTGCCGGTGATGACCTGCCGTCTAATCCGGTGGCTTGTGCCGTGGCGATTGCTGACAAGATGGACACCCTGGCGGGTATCTTCGGTATTGGTCAGCATCCGAAAGGCGATAAAGACCCGTTTGCGCTGCGTCGTGCTGCGCTGGGCGTGCTGCGTATCATTGTTGAGAAGAACCTGAATCTGGATCTGCAAACGCTGACGGAAGAGGCTGTTCGTCTGTATGGCGACAAGCTGACCAACGCCAACGTGGTGGATGACGTTATCGACTTTATGCTTGGTCGCTTCCGCGCCTGGTATCAGGACGAAGGTTATACCGTCGATACCATTCAGGCCGTGCTGGCGCGTCGTCCGACTCGTCCGGCTGATTTCGACGCACGTATGAAGGCGGTTTCGCACTTCCGTACCCTGGAGGCCGCGTCCGCGCTGGCTGCCGCGAACAAGCGCGTATCAAATATTCTGGCGAAGTCTGAAGAAACGCTGAATGACCGTGTGAATGCGGCAACGCTGAAAGAGCCGGAAGAAATTGCGCTGGCGATGCAGGTTGTGGTGCTGCGCGATAAGCTGGAGCCTGTTTTCGCCGCTGGCCATTACCAGGAAGCGCTGGTTGAGTTAGCGGAACTGCGTGAGCCAGTTGATGCGTTCTTCGAGAAAGTGATGGTCAACGTAGAAGATAAAGATCTGCGTATCAACCGTCTCTCCATGCTCGAAAAACTGCGCGAACTGTTCCTGCGCGTGGCGGATATTTCGCTGCTGCAGTAACGGTCCTGAGCTGACTTAGAAAATGCCGGATGGCAGCTTCGCCTTATCCGGCCTACGAGATAAACACCAGTAGGCCGGATAAGCATTGCGCCATCCGGCATTTTTTTATGTTGTTAGCGCAGCTGTAATTTAGTCAGACAGGTCTGGCTGTCTTCCATGGTCTTAATGGGATACTCCGCTTTTTTGCCGTTGTAGCTTACTGCGATGGTGCCTGCCATATTGCGCGGTAGCCAAACCCCGACGAAGCCATTTCGACCGCTCTTCATCTCTTTTTGTAGCACTACGTCACCCTTGTTATCCGTCACTTTGACATTGAATGTCTTCTCCGGCATTTCGCCCTGGCAACCGGAAAGGCTGTGGTTGAAGCAAGGATGTGTTTGCCATTCATAAGGGGCAAATGACAGATAGAACTTGTCACCGAGCGGCAGGGTATAGATCTGATCGCCTGAAGATAGCTTCAGTTCAGTGCTGGTGACGGATGCCGAGTAGGGCAGTGGGCGGCTCTGGGGAGACTGGTCAATGGCCTCGACGATTTGCTCGACGGATTTTCCGCTGAGCCCGTGTTCCGCCAAAAAAGTGGCTTCAGGGGTTGCGGCGAACGCGCTACCGGTGGTGAGTAAACCTAAAACCAGCAGCAATGAGGATTTCGACATAGCTTCAATTCCTTGTGAACGTTGTGGAATACAGACTGGCTCACTATAAAGCTTGCCCTTAGGGAAAGGTCAAAGGGGCGACGGGTAAAGTAATGCAAAGACGCGTGTGGGCGAGGCGTTTTAAGAAGTACAGATAAAAAAAATCCCCGCCGTTTGGCAGGGATTCAGAATCTTGAGCTTTTTAAGCTTACAGGCTGGTTACGTTGCCAGCTGCCGGGCCTTTAGCGCCGCTTTCGATGGTGAAGGAAACTTTCTGACCTTCGTCCAGAGATTTGTAGCCATCGTTCTGGATAGCAGAGAAGTGTACGAACACGTCTTTAGAGCCATCGTCAGGAGTGATGAAGCCGAAACCTTTGTCAGCGTTGAACCATTTTACGATACCAGTCATTTTACCGGACATAGTGTATTACCTTTTAAAAAATAAGTGTGCCTTTCGGCGATATGGCGTGCTTTACAGATTTTTTAACAGTAAAGGAAATGCTCACTACGAAGGGTATCAACGATAACTCTTGAAGGGACTTGCCTTACTAACTGCTGTAATGGTCTGTACGTCAAACCGTTGAGGGCATTAACTCATTTTACGCATGTGGATGCAACTACTATTTTCTTTTTTGTGGATAACCTTCGTAAGGGAACGGCCCCGTTACAGGACCGTTCTTAAGCAAAATTGAAAAATAGTTCAATCCATCAGTTGCTTACTTAATCTTGGATCTGCCTGGATCAGGCGCATTAACTTCAATTCGGTAGTGGAAGGCTTTACGCGTTTAGACTCCCATTCATGAACCATCGCGACTGTCACGCCCATTACTCGGGCAAAATCATCTATTTTTAAACCCGTCCCTCGTCGTAACTGTTCAAATTCGGTGAAAGGGTTGGTTTTTTGCGGCAGAGTGACCGTCTGCGATACATCTTTAAAAACAATCTGCTCCAGACTGCTCAGCAGTTCAAACATAGGATCTTTGTATTCCATTGAGAACTCCTACAAATCACACAGCGGGATCGTGAATTTCTTCGAAGCTCATTAAGAGTAGTCGGAAAAAATGAAGTCGGATTCGGGGTTTGAGAGATGGATTCGTTTCAGCAAACGGTGGGCAACAATCTATTGCTGGCTAACGAACTGATAAAGGTCGGGATCTCCGAACGATCGATTCCGATTGTAAAGATGACTAAAATATGACGCCGAGTAGTAAATGCAGCATTGTTTAGCAAAACGAACGGTGGTGGGAACGGTTATTTTCCCCCACAAGATTATGCGGAAAGGGTATCTTGCGGGGCTGACCTGGACTATCCTTGTTAACGTCAGGCACGCGGGTGTCGTTGTGCGCATTTTTGGGTGAAAGGAGTATTAAAATGGCGACAGGTAAGTCCTGCTCTCGCTGGTTTGCGCCTGTTTTGGCGCTCTTAATGGTAGTTGGCCTGAGTGGGTGTTTTGATAAAGAAGGCGATCAACGCAAAGCGTTTATCGATTTTCTGCAGAATACTGCAATGCGTAGCGGAGAGCGTTTACCAACGCTGACCGCCGATCAGAAAAAACAGTTTGGCCCGTTTGTGTCCGATTACGCGATTCTGTATGGCTATTCGCAGCAGGTTAATCAGGCGATGGACTCCGGTCTGCGTCCGGTGGTTGATAGCGTAAATGCGATTCGTGTTCCTCAGGATTATGTGACTCAGCGTGAGCCGCTGCGTCAGGCAAATGGTGCGCTAGGTGTATTAGGGCAACAGTTGCAGAATGCGAAACTACAGGCAGATGCTGCGCATGGCGCGCTGAAGCAGGGCGAAGATCTGAAGCCGGTCTTTGACCAGGTTTACAATAAAGTCGTCACTGTACCTGCAGAGGCGTTACAGCCGCTGATCCCTGCAGCGCAAATCTTCACGCAGCAGTTAGTGCAGGTTGGTGATTTTGTGGCGCAGCAGGATACGCAGGTGAGCTTTGTCGCCAACGGTATCCAGTTCCCAACGTCACAGCAGGCAAGTCAGTACAACACGCTGATTGGCCCGTTGGCTTCTCAACATCAAGCATTTAACCAGGCCTGGACTGCTGCGGTGAATGCCGCTCAGTAATTAAGCCGCTGTAAGATATGAAGGGCCGGGTGAGCGTAAGCGCTACCCGGCCTTTTGTTTATCGCGCGACCTGCGGGTTTACGCAGTTCTTCTCAACGCGTCCTTGCAGCGCATCGATTAAGTTATCCACCGCACAGGCCGCCATGTTATAGCGCGTTTCGTGCGTGGCTGAACCAATGTGCGGCACAGCAACCACGTTTGGCAGCGACAGCAGCGGTGAGTCTGCCGGTAATGGCTCCTGCTCAAACACATCCAGGCCAGCGGCATGAATTTCGCCGTTTTGCAGGGCGGCAATCAGTGCTTTTTCATCGACCACCGGCCCACGTCCGGCGTTAATGAAAATGGCGGAAGACTTCATTTTGGCAAACTGTTCGGTGCTGAACAGATGATGCGTTTCGTCGGTTAACGGCAGGATCAGGCAGACAAAATCGGATTCTTGTAACAGCGTATCAAGATCGCAGTAGCGCGCGTTGAAACGTTCTTCTGCTTCCTGATGATGACGGCGCGCATTATAGAGAATCGGCATGCTAAAGCCGAAATGCGCACGTTGTGCCAGCGCCAAGCCAATACGGCCCATGCCGACAATCCCCAGCGTTTTGTGGTGCACATCCGTACCGAACCAGTCCGGCCCGATACTTTTGGTCCATTCACCGACCTTCACCCGTTCAGCCACTTCTACCACGCGGCGAGCGGTGCTTAACACCAGCGCCATCACCGTATCGGCGACGGTTTCTGTCAGTACGGTTGGCGTGTGCATCAACAGTACCTTACGCGCGTTAAGGGCATCGACGTCGAAGTTGTCATAGCCGACGGAAATCGTGGAGGTCGCACGCAGTTTCGGCATTTTCTCCAGTAGCGCGGTATTGACGGCTTCACTGGAGCCCAGCAGACCTTCCGCATTGGCAAACGCTTCGGCGTGCTGTGCGACCGTTTCCGGGCGCAGGTTAGGCACACGAGTCACAGTAAAATGCTCTTCCAGGCGATGCAGTAAATCGTCAGGTAACGCTTTATAGAGAATAATGGACGGCTTCATGCGAATCTCCGTAAGTTAAAATTTAAGCGTGGCGTGCGCCAATAGGTAGCTGTTGATTATTAGCAGGCTCAGGCCGAGTCCTGCCGTTGCACACGCACGTCGCTGGCGGTTATTTTTGCCCAGTGCAAGGCACGAGCAGAGAAGTTTGGTGAACCAAACGAGCTGGGAGTAACGCCGCAATGGGCAAAAATAGCCCCAGCCCTTCGGGACACGCGTCAGAACCACGAACTCTTCGTTGTCTGGCTTGGGCATAGTTCACTATGCCCAGCGCCCTCCGCCTTGATTACGCGGTTCTGCCACAGTGTCGACGGTGTGTTCAATGGCAGGACTCGGCCTCACAATGAGAGTTAGCCATACTGAGACAAAAAGCGCTACCCCCATAAAAATGTACGAGGCGGACGGGCTGCCGGTAGCGCCATTGAGGTAGCCGACAAACCATGAACCAAAGAATGAGCCTAGCGCGCCCATACTGTTAATCAGCGCCATTGCACCCCCGGCAACGTTGCGCGGCAGCATTTCAGGAATGATGGCAAAGAAAGGACCATAAGGGGCATACATTGCCGCACCCGCAATAACCAACAGCGTGTAAGAAATCCAGAAGTGGTCTGCGCCCACGGCCCAGGAGCCGATAAAAGCGAAAGCAGCTATCAGTAACAGTGGCCAGACAAACAGCTTACGATTTTGCAGTTTATCGGAGGCCCAGGAAACGAGGATCATCGCCGCAGTCGCCGCCAGATAAGGTACGGATGACAGCCAGCCAACCTCAACCATCCCCAGATTTGCACCGCCGTTGCGGATAATCGACGGCAGCCACAGGACAAAACCATAGACGCCAATACTCCAGGTGAAATACTGCATACACAGCAGGATGACGTTACGTGAGCGGAAAGCCTCGCTATAGTTCCGTACGGCTTTGATTCCTTGCTGCTCTTTTTCCAGTTGTGCCTGAAGGGCGGCTTTTTCAGATTCTGACAGCCAACCGACCTGAGACGGTTTGTCTTTTACCAGCACCCACCAGCAGAACGCCCAGATGATGGCCGGGAAGCCCTCGATGATGAACATTTCCCGCCAGCCCAGCGCCTGGATCAGATACCCGGAAACCACGGACATCCACAGCACGGTGACCGGGTTGCCAAGGATCAGGAAGGTGTTGGCGCGTGAACGTTCGGATTTGGTAAACCAGTTGCTGATATAAATCAGCATTGCGGGCATCACGGCAGCTTCAACGACACCGAGAATAAAGCGAATGGCGGCGAGCATGGGAATGTTACTGACCATGCCGGTCAGTGATGCGCATCCACCCCAGAGGATCAGACAGACAAAAATCAGTTTTCTTACGCTGCGACGCTCGGCGTAAATCGCGCCTGGGATCTGGAAGAAGAAATAGCCGAGGAAAAACAGCGCGCCCAGCAGGGAAGAGATCCCTTTAGTAATGCCGAGATCCTCGTTGATACCGGCGGCGGAGGCGAAGCTGAAGTTCGCGCGGTCGAGATACGCCAGGCTGTACGTGATAAACACGATTGGCATGATGTACCACCAGCGTTTTGCTGCATTTGTTGAGCTATTCATAGACTGCCCTCTGATTATGCTGTTACGCCGCCTCTGAATGTAGGGTACAGAGACAGAGTTGACCGGGAATTTATTCCCCTAATTGTTCACGTGTGGGTAATCCTTCGCTGTCGCCCTGAACCTGAATGGCCAGAGCGCCAATTTTATTGCCGCGGGTCACCGCCTGATGCAGCGAGCGACCTTCCAGCAGGGCGCTGATAACGCCGACCGCAAAGCCATCGCCTGCGCCGACGGTGTCGACCACGTTGTCGACTTTTACCGGTGCGACGCAGCCTTGTTCACCGCCGGCGGTTTTGTACCAGGCGCCATCGGCCCCTGTTTTGATGATCACGGCCTTCACCCCGTGGCGCAGATAAAAGTCGGCGATGGCTTCAGGCGTTTGCTGACCGGTTAAAATCATGCCCTCTTTTAATCCAGGCAAAACCCAGTCGGCCTGGAATGCCAAACGGTTCAGTTTTTCCACCATCTCGGCTTCGCTTTTCCACAGCACAGGGCGTAAATTCGGGTCGAACGAGATGGTCTTCCCTTGTGCTTTCAGTGTGCGGGCGGTATGGGCTAACAGTTCATAAGAGCTGGCAGAAAGCGCCGCCGCTACGCCGCTCAGGTGTAGGTGGCGCGCGCTGGCGAAGTAGGCTTCGTGATAATCCTCAATGCTGAGGTGGCTGGCAGCGGAACCTTTGCGGAAGTATTCCACAATGGGATCGGTTCCATTTTCGACTTTAGATTTAAGCTGAAAGCCGGTAGCGTAACGCCCGTCCTGGGTGACTCCCTGCGCATTAATCCCTTCTTTTTCCAGCGACTTAACGATAAAACGGCCAAAACTGTCGTTGCCTACACGGCTTACCCAACCGACCTTCAGGCCCAGCCGGGCAAGACCGGTCGCCACATTGAGTTCAGCGCCAGCAACGCGCTTGATAAACTGCTCCACATCCGCCAGTTCGCCGGTTTGCGTGGCGACAAACATCGCCATCGCTTCACCAATAGTGACCACATCCAGTGAATTTTTCATGCGTTACTCCTCGCGTAACAACTCGATGTAACGGCGGGTAACCGCCGCCAAATCCTGCCCTTCCAGGGGAAACTCAATGCCGCGTGGAACATCGCCCGGCAGCGTTTTCAACAGCGTCAGCCAGCGCGGATCGGCTGCATCAGGCGGTACGGCACGGTAGCTGTCGCGATGTGCAACGGCGGCTTTGACATGGATATACCCAACGGTTGACGCCAGTTTCTGCGCCGCCTGTTCCGGGGAGTCGCCCACCCACAGCCAGTTGCCCATATCGAAGGTCAGAGATATCGGCAGATTTTGCGTCTGGCAGGCTTCGTTAAAGCGCTGCATCGGCTTCAGGCGTCCGCAGGCGGTCTGATCGTTTTCGACAACCAGTTCCATTCCGCTGTTGTCCAGCCATTCACGTAACACGTTGAACTGTTCGGTATGGGAGAAATGGCCGAGGGAGACTTTTAGCCACAGAGCCTGCAGGGCCTGTGCTTCTTCAAGTAGCGCAGGAAGTCGGGGATTGAGGCTACCGTCCTCAAGGAACAACGGCTCAGGCGCTGAGTAACAGGCCAGCAGGCCGAAGATTTCGATAGCAGATGCCACCGTAGACAGCGTGTGCAGCTCGGCGTCGGTCAGCAATTCGCGGCGGATTTCGACGCCGTCAGCACCGGCTTCAGCGATAATGGGCAGCATTGCCGTTTGCCCGCCAGCGGCCCGTACCTGGTCGTGGCCGTAAGCGGCGGTGACCACCATAATTTTTCTTTTCATGGAAACTCCAGACTAGCGTTCTTGCTATAACGCTAGATGGAACCGGTTCCAAAGAAAAGCTTATGATGTTGAATTTATGATCACCATCACGAAGGAAATTTAACGGGCGGTAGAGCCGCGAACGATCAGTTCGCCGGAGAAGACCTGTTCCTGAATGGCAGCAGGGCCGCCATCGATCCGGCGTACAACCTGCTCAACGGCGGTGTAGCCAATCTGCCAGGTAGGTTGTTTCAACGTGGTAATACCAACGCCCGCCAGTTCGGCCCATTCCAGTTCGTCAAAACCGAGCAGGCCGATATCGCTGCCCCAGTTAAGGCCAATGCGTTTCAGGGCGCGGGCAACCTGCAGTGTGAGAGCGCCATTAGCTGAGATAACAGCTTTGCGCATTCCCCGGTGCTGCTGGTGGAACTGGCGCAGGGTTTCGTCCAACTGCGTATTGTCCGTGAGCGGGACTTCGGCATTTTGCGCGATAACGCCGGGGTACTGTGCGAGGGTGGCGCGAAAAGCGCTCAGGCGCTCGCGGCGGGTATTCACCATGCCGAGTGGTTCGCTGAGGAACAGGATGGCTTCAAAACCTTGTTCGACCAGATGTTCCGTGGCAACCGTTGCCGCCTGGGTGTTATCCAGCCCGACCATATCACAGGCGAAATCGGGGATTTTACGGTCAATCAGCACCATCGGCAGCGCAGACTGCTGCAGGCGGTTCAGCCCCTCTTCGCGCATCCCGACGGCGTTGACCACAATCCCTTCGACTTGGTAGCTGCGCAGCAGGTCGAGATAATGCAGTTCCTGATCCACTTCGTTGTTGGTGTTACACACCAGCGGGGTAAAGCCTTTATCGCGGCAGGCGGCTTCAATGCCGCTTAACACGTTGACGGAGTAGGGATTGGTAATATCGGCGATGATCAGGCCAATCAGGCGGGTACGACCGTGTTTCAGGCCTCTTGCCATCAGGCTGGGACGGTAGTCGAGATCGGCAATGGCTTGTTCAATGCGGGCCAGTAGCGCGTCGGAAAGCAGGTGCTTTTCACCGTTGAGATAGCGTGAAATGCTGGTCTTGCCGGTTTTTGCGGCTTTCGCCACATCGCTGATGGTTGCCCGTGTTGATTTGCTCATCGCTGATTTCCCTGAATTTCGTGTGAATACCTTAGCGGGAAAATCTGACGAAGCAAGTAATTTGCCCGGTGGCGCTGCGCTTACCGGGCCTACATGTCGAACGTAGGCCGGGTAAGGCGAAGCCGCCACCCGGCTCAACGATTACTGCATAGGACTCAACGTAATCTCTACGCGACGGTTTTGCGCTTTACCTTCCGCCGTGCTGTTGCTGGCGATCGGATTTGACGGACCCATGCCCTGAGTGCGGATACGATTAGCGGCAACCCCTTGCGTGATTAAGGCGCTGGCCACGGAGTCCGCGCGTTGCTGAGACAGACGCATATTCAGATCCTGGCTGCCGGTGCTGTCGGTGAAGCCCAGCACGTTGACGGCGGTTTTATTGTACTCTTTCAGTACCATTGCCACGCCGGTCAGGGTGTTGGCACCAGCAGGTTTCAGGTTGGCGCTACTGCTGTCGAAGGTGACGTTATTCGGCATATTCAGAATGATGTTATCGCCACTACGCGTCACGCTGACGCCCGTTCCCTGCATTTTGTCGCGCAGTTTGGCTTCCTGCACGTCCATGTAATAACCGACACCGCCGCCAACGGCCGCACCCGCCGCTGCGCCAATCAGTGCGCCTTTACCGCGATCTTTCTTCGAAGAAGAGAGTGCGCCAATGCCCGCGCCGACCAGAGAGCCAATACCCGCGCCAATGCCGGATTTACCTGCTTCGCGTTCGCCGGTGTAAGGGTTTGTTGTGCAGCCAGAAACCGCCAGGGCGCCGCTCACAATGGCAGCAATAACAAAAACACGTTTCTTCATCTTAATTCCTTAATGACTTTTTCTTCTTTGCCACAGCGACCGTGGCGGTTGATTATGACGTGTGAACATGAAGAAAATTCCAGGGAAGACTCTGAAATTTGTAAGTAACATTGAACGGCATAATAAATAAGCCGTCACATCGCATTCAGGAGCGCCATCTTGGCTAATTCACCCGCACATTACTCGGTGTTAACCGCCGCCCACTGGGGACCAATTCTCGTCGACACCGATGGTGAGACGGTTTTCTCCTCGCGTGGCGCGCTGCCCACTTCCCATCCCAACTCTTTGCAAACCGTGGTGCGCGACCAGGTTCACAGTAAAACGCGGGTACGTTTTCCAATGGTGCGTAAAGGCTTTCTCGCCTCGCCGGAGAATCCCCAGGGCGTGCGTGGGCAGGATGAATTTGTTCGCGTCAGTTGGGACGACGCGCTGAATCTTATCCATACGCAGCATAAACGCATCCGTGACAGCTACGGCCCGGCCTCGATTTTTGCCGGTTCCTACGGCTGGCGTTCTAACGGCGTGTTACACAAAGCGGCAACCCTGCTACAACGCTATATGGCGCTGGCAGGCGGTTATACCGGGCATCTGGGAGATTATTCGACGGGGGCTGCGCAGGCGATCATGCCGTACGTGGTGGGCGGTAACGAAGTTTACCAGCAGCAAACCAGCTGGCCTGTGGTGCTTGAGAACAGCGAGGTGGTGGTGTTATGGAGCGCTAATCCGCTGAATACATTGAAGATTGCCTGGAATGCGTCCGATGAGCAGGGGCTTGCTTACTTTGAGGCTTTGCGCGACAGCGGTAAACGGTTGATCTGTATCGATCCGATGCGATCGGAAAGCGTCGAATTCTTTGGCGAAAAGATGGAATGGATTGCCCCGCATATGGGGACCGACGTGGCGCTGATGCTGGGCATCGCGCATACGCTGGTGGAAAACGGCTGGCATGACGAGGATTTTCTCGCCCGGTGTACCACCGGCTATGACCGTTTTGCAAAGTATCTGCTGGGTAAATCTGATGATGTTGTGAAAACGGCAGAGTGGGCTGCGGAGATTTGCGGTATACCCGCAACAAAAATACGCGAACTTGCGGCGATATTTCACCAAAATACCACCATGCTGAT
This sequence comes from Citrobacter sp. LUTT5, assembly GCF_009905315.1. NCBI lineage: Bacteria > Pseudomonadati > Pseudomonadota > Gammaproteobacteria > Enterobacterales > Enterobacteriaceae > Citrobacter > Citrobacter sp. LUTT5. The sequence continues at coordinate 197,161 of NZ_CP047606.1, forward strand.
GGCCGGATGGGGGATGCAGCGCCAACAGTATGGTGAGCAGAAACACTGGATGATCGTCACCCTGGCCGCCATGCTCGGGCAAATCGGGACGCCAGGCGGCGGTTTTGGGCTGTCGTACCATTTTGCCAACGGTGGCAACCCAACGCGCCGGGCTGCGGTGCTGGCTTCAATGCAGGGCAGCGTTAAAGGTGGTACCGACGCAGTAGATAAAATCCCGGTGGCGCGAATTGTTGAAGCGCTGGAAAATCCCGGTGGTTTTTACCAGCACAACGGCATGGACCGCCATTTCCCGGACATCCGCATGTTGTGGTGGGCTGGTGGCGCTAACTTCACCCATCATCAGGACACTAACCGTTTAATTCGCGCCTGGCAAAAACCGGAGCTGGTGGTTATCTCGGAGTGTTTCTGGACCGCCGCAGCGAAGCATGCCGATATCGTACTGCCGGCGACCACCTCCTTTGAGCGCAATGATTTGACCATGACCGGCGACTACAGCAACCAGCACCTGGTGCCGATGAAGCAGGTTGTGCCGCCGCAGGACGAAGCGCGAAATGATTATGATGTTTTTGCCGAGCTGAGTGAACGCTGGGAAGAGGGCGGTTACGAGCGATTCACCGAAGGCAAAAGCGAGCTGGAATGGCTGGAGACGTTTTACAATATTGCCGGGCAACGTGGGGCCAGTCAGCAGGTGACATTGCCGCCTTTCGCCGAGTTTTGGCAGCGCAACGCCCTGATCGAAATGCCGGAAAATGCCGCCAGCGCGCAGTTTATCCGTTTTGCGGATTTTCGCCGCGACCCGCAGGCTCATCCGCTGAAAACGGACAGCGGAAAAATTGAAATCTACTCCGCGAGGATTGCTGGTTACGGCTACGCGGACTGTGCGGGGCACCCGATGTGGCTGGAGCCGGATGAGTGGTTCGGTAACGCCGAACCGGACCAGCTACAGCTGCTTTCCGCCCATCCGGCGCACCGTTTGCATAGTCAGCTTAACTACAGTGCGCTACGTGAGCAGTACGCGGTAGCGGATCGTGAGCCGGTAACGATTCATCCGCAGGATGCCCACGCACGCGGCATTGCGGATGGCGATACGGTCAGGGTGTGGAACCAGCGTGGTCAAGTTCTGGCGGGGGCTGTGGTGACGGAGGGCATCAAACCTGGCGTTATCTGTATTCATGAAGGCGCCTGGCCTGATTTGGATCTCGCAGCGAACGGTATTTGTAAAAATGGCGCCGTCAACGTGCTGACCAAAGATCTCCCCAGCTCGAAGCTGGGGAATGGCTGCGCGGGCAACACCGCGCTGGCGTGGCTTGAAAAATACAGCGGACCCACGTTGACGCTTACGGCGTTTGATCCGCCTGCCAGCCCATAATCCACGTGGGATGGTGAGTCTCTTCCTGCCATGCGCCGTCTTCAATGCGAAAACCCAGCGCATGGTAGAAGTTCACCGCGGATTGATTCTTCTGGTAGACCTCCAGGCTGAGTAACGAAAAGCGCTGCTGCACATGCTGCACCAGCGCTTTGCCGATCCCGCTTCTGATGGCGGCAGGCGCGACAAACAGCGCGCCGAGGAAGCGGTCATCAATGACGCTGACAAAACCTTTGAGCTCGCCTTCTTCTTCCCACACCCAGGTTTGCGCGGCTGGCAGATAAACATCCCGCACCACGGATTCACTTTCGCGCCAGTAGCGCTCTTCGATAAACGGATGGGCATGGATTGTGCTTTCCATCCACAGCGTCAGAATCGCTGGTATATCTTCAGCCTTTGATTCACGAATCATGTTGTTCTCCCGGATAACAGATGCAGCTGGTGACATGATCATTGACCAGGCCGCATGCCTGCATAAAGGAGTAACAAATGGTGGTGCCGACAAACTTAAAACCGCGTTTTTTTAACGCTTTAGATAGCGCGTCTGACGCAGGCGTGGAGGTGGGAATATCGCTCAGGTTGGCGGCGCGGGTCACTTGTGGTTGGTTATCAACAAATGACCAGACGAACTCGCTAAACGACTCTCCGTTTTGTGCCATCGTCAGAAAGGCGCGAGCGTTGCCGATAATGGCCTGAATTTTTCCGCGATGGCGAATTATGCCGGCATCCAGTACCAGCCTTTCCACATCCTCTTCGGTCATGGTCGCCACTTTTTCCGGGTCAAAATGGTGGAAAGCGTGGCGATAATTTTCCCGTTTCTTGAGTACGGTAATCCACGATAACCCGGCCTGCTGGCCTTCGAGGCAGATCATTTCGAACAGCTTTTTGCCATCGGTTTCGGGGACGCCCCATTCCTTGTCGTGGTAGGCAATGTAAAGTGGATCCTGACTGACCCATCCGCAACGCTGCATATTCTTCCTCGCTGTTTTTACTGGCGTAAAAATTTCATTCGGCCCGCCTTGACGCGCCAGCTAAAAAGACAATATTTAATACAAGGCCTGCTGGCCCAAATACTTCACACAATGACAATAATATCGCCGAATTCGGCTCTTTTCTGGAGTCGCGTTGATGCTTATAAGAAACAGTAGTGGTCGCCAAAGGTTAACTCTGGCGAGCGTCATAGTTTGTGCGCTGTCCATCAATACAGCATATGGCTGGCAACAAGAATATATCGTTGATGCGCTGTCAGGGCATACGGCTGAACGTTATACATGGGACAGCGATCACCAACCACGTTATAACGACATTCTGGAAGAACGTATTCGTTCCACTCAGAACGTGGCGGGGCCCGTGGTGAATCTGGCGGATGAGACACCTATGGATGCCACCAGCGGCATGAGTATGGGCTGGAACTTCCCGCTTTCAAGGCAGGTGACAACCGGTCCGGTTGCCGCGCTGCATTATGACGGTTCCACCACATCCACTTACAACGAATTTGGCGATAGCGCGACGTCGGTAACGCAGAACGATCCGCTGTGGCATGCCAGCGTGAGCTCGTTGGGCTGGCGAGTCAATTCGCAGTTCGGTGATGTGCGACCGTGGGCGCAAATCAGCTATAACCAGCAGTTTGGCGAAAATATCTGGAAGGCGCAGTCGGGTCTCAGTCGCATGACGGCGGCGGGTCAGGACGGTAACTGGGTAGATGTTACCGTCGGTGCGGATATGCTGTTGAACCCGCACATGGCGGCTTACGCGGCGCTGTCGCAGGCGGAAAATAGCACCAACAACAGCGACTATATGTACACCATGGGAGTGAGCGCCAAATTTTAACGTAAACAATCATCACATAAACATCTTGATTACATGTTGAGATCAACAATCACACGCACTCCAGCGATAGCGTGTACTAACTCATGCGATAAAATTCAGTAACCCGACTTTTTGTCTCGTCATTCATTCCGCATTCCAGGCATTTCATTCCGTCCTGGCGGCATTTCATGCCGTTTTCCCCTGCTCATAAAAACGCTTCGGTATGGTTGTTGGCAGAGAATTTCCCCTTTTGTTTATGCAGGAAGACTGCCATGAAAACTTCTGATTATCAGCGTACCCGCTGGCTGACACTGATCGGCACCATCATTACCCAATTTGCTTTAGGTTCTGTTTATACCTGGAGCCTGTTTAACGGTGCGCTTTCTTCTAAGCTTGATGCGCCGGTGAGTCAGGTTGCCTTTTCCTTTGGCCTGCTGAGCCTCGGGCTGGCAATTTCTTCTTCCGTCGCCGGGAAACTGCAGGAACGTTTTGGCGTGAAACGCGTCACCATGGCCTCCGGTATTTTACTCGGTGTGGGCTTCTTCTTAACCGCCCACTCTGACAGCCTGATTATGCTGTGGCTGAGCGCTGGTGTGTTGGTTGGTCTGGCGGATGGCGCAGGCTACCTGTTAACACTTTCCAACTGTGTAAAATGGTTCCCGGAGCGTAAAGGGCTGATTTCCGCCTTCGCTATCGGTTCTTACGGTCTTGGCAGCCTCGGTTTTAAATTCATCGATAGCCAACTGTTGAGCACCGTGGGTCTGGAAAAAACCTTCATGATCTGGGGCGCGATTGTGCTGGTAATGATCGTCTTTGGCTCCACGCTGATGAAAGACGCGCCGAATCAGGAAGTGAAAACGAAAAATGGCGTGGTTGAGAATGACTACACCTTGGCGCAGTCCATGCGTAAACCGCAGTACTGGATGCTGGCGGTCATGTTCCTGACGGCATGTATGAGCGGGCTGTACGTAATTGGCGTGGCGAAAGATATCGCACAAAGTCTGGCACATATGGATGTGGCAACGGCGGCAAACGCGGTGACCGTGATTTCTATCGCTAACCTGTCCGGTCGTCTGGTTCTGGGGATTCTGTCCGACAAAATCTCTCGTATTCGCGTTATCACCATTGGTCAGGTCGTTTCGCTGGTGGGTATGGCCGCACTGCTGTTCGCGCCGTTGAATGATGTGACCTTCTTTACGGCGATTGCCTGTGTGGCATTTAACTTTGGCGGCACCATCACCGTGTTCCCGTCACTGGTGAGTGAGTTCTTCGGTTTGAACAACCTGGCTAAAAACTACGGTGTCATTTACTTAGGTTTCGGTATCGGCAGCATTTGTGGTTCCATTATCGCCTCGCTGTTCGGCGGATTCTATGTGACCTTCTGCGTTATCTTTGCGCTGTTAATTATCTCGCTGGCGCTTTCTACCACTATTCGTCAGCCGCAGCGTAGCGTCTATACCGAGGCACACGCCTGAATCTATTAGTGGTCTGATTAATGCCCGGCGCATATATTTACAAAAATATATGCGCCGTTTGCATTCTCTATAAGCACTTTTCTTCCCTCCTGTGGTCTACTTACCTGCGCTGTAGAATTTTCTTATTATCTGCACTTGTCGCACTTTTCCCCTGTATGGCCTGACAGGCTTTTGCGCAGGGTGTTTTTATCCCTTCCTCCAGGGTTTGTTTGCATGAGATATATCAAATCGATGACGCAGCAGAAGCTGAGTTTCTTGCTGGCGATCTATATCGGTCTTTTTATGAATTGCGCTGTGTTTTTCCGTCGCTTTAGCGGATATGCGCACGAGTTTACCGTCTGGAAAGGACTCTCTGCGGTTGTTGAATTAGCTGGCACTGTGCTGGTGACCTTCTTTTTACTCCGTGTTCTCTCTTTATTTGGCCGACGCGCCTGGCGTGTACTGGCAACGTTTGTGGTGCTCTGTTCTGCCGGCGCCAGCTATTACATGACCTTCCTGAACGTGGTCATTGGCTACGGTATTATTGCCTCGGTCATGACCACCGATATTGATTTATCAAAAGAAGTCGTCGGCTGGCATTTTATCGTTTGGCTGGTTTCAGTCAGTATTATCCCATTGGTGTTGATTTGGAGTAACCGCTGTCGTTATACCCTGATGAAACAGATTCGTACGCCAGGCATGAGATGGCGTAGCGTAGCGGCGGTTTTATTGGCTGGCCTGATGGTGTGGGCGCCCATTCGTCTGCTCAGCATGCAACAAAAAAGCGTTGAGCGTGAAACAGGGATCGATTTACCCAGCTACGGCGGAGTCGTTGCGAACTCCTATTTGCCGTCAAACTGGCTCTCTGCGCTGGGTTTGTACGCCTGGGCGCAGGTGGATGAATCTTCAGACAACAAATCGCTGATGAACCCGGCGAAGACGTTTACCTATGTTGCGCCCAAAAACCTCGACGACACCTACGTGGTCTTTATTATCGGCGAAACGACCCGCTGGGATCATATGGGGATTTTTGGCTATGAGCGCAATACCACGCCAAGGCTTGCGCAGGAGAAAAATCTGGCCGCGTTCCGAGGATATTCCTGTGACACGGCAACTAAACTTTCGCTGCGCTGTATGTTTGTGCGCGAGGGCGGGGCGGAAGAAAACCCGCAGCGTACTCTGAAAGAACAAAACGTCTTTTCCGTGCTCGGCCAGTTAGGGTTCAAGACCGATCTTTACGCGATGCAAAGCGAGATGTGGTTCTACAGCAATACTATGGCAGAGAACATTGCCTACCGTGAGCAGATTGGCGCTGAGCCGCGTAACCGTGGCAAAAACGTTGACGATATGCTGCTGATTAATGAGATGCAGCAATCTTTACAGAAGACTGATGATGGCGAAAAGCGTCTGATTATTCTGCACACCAAGGGCTCGCATTTTAACTACACCCAGCGCTACACCCGCGAATATGCACAGTGGAAGCCGGAGTGTGTCAATGTTGATAGTGGCTGCTCGAAAGCTGAGATGATTAATTCATTTGATAATTCGGTAACCTACGTTGATCACTTTATTACCCAGGTGTTTGATCAGTTGCGCGATAAGAAAGCGATCGTGTTTTACGCCGCCGATCACGGTGAGTCAATTAACGAACGTGAGCACCTGCACGGTACGCCGCGTAAAATGGCGCCGCCTGAGCAGTTCCGCGTTCCTATGATGGTGTGGATGTCAGACAAATATCTGGAAGACCCTGACCATGCGAAGGCATTTGCGCACCTGAAGCAAGAAGCTGAGATGAAGGTGCCGCGTCGTCATGTGGAACTGTACGATACCATTCTGGGTTGCCTTGGTTATACCTCGCCAAATGGCGGTATTAACGAGAATAACAACTGGTGTCGTATCCCGGACGCGAAGAAGGTTACAGTCCAGTAACAGAGCTGCTGACTTTCTCGCCGATCAAATGGCATTTTGATACTAAGGGATTGACGGGCGCGCGGCTGAGCAGTAAGATGCGCCCCGCATTCGGTGATTGGCGCAGCCTGGTAGCGCACTTCGTTCGGGACGAAGGGGTCGGAGGTTCGAATCCTCTATCACCGACCAAATTAGAAAAGCCAGCCTTCGGGCTGGCTTTTTGCTTTCCGGAATTGACGAGGATGAGAACCTCCGGGGGCAAGAGGTTCGACTCGAGCGCAGCGAGAGAACGTTGCGTCAGCAACGGCCCGCAGGGCGAGCCACGCAGTGGCGAGTAATCCTCTATCACCGACCAAATTCAAAACCCTGCTCAACGAGCAGGGTTTTTTGTTTTATAGCCCAGGAGGATGAGAACCTCCGGGGGTAAGAGGTTCGACTCGAGCGTAGCGAGAGAACGTTGCGTCAGCAACGGCCCGCAGGGCGAGCCACGTAGTGGCGAGTAATCCTCTATCACCGACCAAATTTAAAACCCTGCTCAACGAGCAGGGTTTTTTGCTTTGTAGGCCTGATAAGCGAAGCGCCATCAGGCAAAACATTGCACGGTTTTGGCATTGGCCGGATGGCGGCGCAAGCGCCTTATCCGGCCTACAGACTCAGTTTCATCCCGGCGTGTATGGCGTTATTCCAACCCCACCTTTGACCTTCCTTTTATCTGCAAAAATTGTGCATCACTTCCCACTGACAGTTAACGATTCTGTGACATATTCCATTGCCTTTTTTTATGTTTGCTTGAAACTTTTTTTGCGCTACTTATGGCTGGCGCTGGCATTTTCCGCTGTGCGTTTTAACGTTCATGGCATTAATCGCTCAGATATGCAGCATTCATTGGGAAAATTTGAATAAATTGCATAAATGTTAATCTCCAAATGTTGCGAAGTATGAAGATGTTTATTCTGGCATAGTGCGCGTAGCACAAATTTCCCTGCTGAAAATACCCGCTTGCACTTTTTTTAATCTTTGTTTGCCAATTCTCACCGTTGGTGTAAATCGCGGTTACCTGTATTGACGTTTTCACATTCTGTTGACAGATTGTAGGGTATGAGGGGCATTTCATGGAGAATCCGCACTGCAACTCAGTCGCTTATGTGAACGGAATCCCCATCCTCTTAACGCTGACCCGGCCGGGTAAAAAACAAAAAAGGCCAGGCGGTGCAAACCCATTGCAAAGGGTAAAACAACAAACATCACATTTGGAGCAGAAGAATGAGTATTTCCTTGAAGAAGTCAGGGATGCTGAAGCTTGGTCTGAGCCTGGTGGCTATGACCGTCGCAGCAAGCGTACAGGCTAAAACTCTGGTTTATTGTTCAGAAGGATCTCCTGAAGGCTTTAACCCGCAGCTTTTCACCTCTGGTACCACCTATGATGCCAGCTCCGTGCCGATCTATAACCGCCTGGTCGAGTTCAAAACCGGCACAACTGAAGTGATCCCGGGACTTGCTGAGAAGTGGGAAATCAGCGAAGACGGTAAAACCTATACCTTCCACCTGCGTCAGGGCGTGAAGTGGCAGGACAACAAAGATTTCAAACCGACGCGCGATTTAAACGCCGATGACGTGGTGTTCTCTTTCGATCGTCAGAAAAATGCCCAGAACCCGTACCATAAAGTTTCTGGCGGCAGCTATGAATACTTCGAAGGGATGGGTCTGCCAGACCTGATCTCCGAAGTGAAAAAAGTGGATGATAAAACCGTTCAGTTCGTGCTGACTCGCCCGGAAGCACCGTTCCTGGCTGACCTGGCGATGGACTTCGCTTCTATTCTTTCCAAAGAATATGCGGACAACATGCTGAAAGCCGGTTCCCCGGAGAAAGTGGATCTGAACCCAATCGGTACCGGTCCGTTCCAGCTGCAGCAGTACCAGAAAGACTCTCGTATTCTGTATAAAGCATTCGAAGGTTACTGGGGCACTAAGCCGCAGATCGACCGTCTGGTCTTCTCCATTACGCCTGACGCTTCTGTGCGTTACGCCAAACTGCAGAAGAACGAGTGCCAGGTGATGCCGTACCCGAACCCGGCTGACATCGCACGCATGAAGCAGGATAAAAATATCAACCTGATGGAGCAGGCCGGTCTGAACGTTGGCTACCTCTCTTTCAACACCGAGAAGAAACCGTTTGATGATGTGAAAGTCCGTCAGGCGCTGACCTACGCGGTAAACAAAGAAGCGATCATCAAAGCGGTTTATCAGGGTGCTGGCGTTGCCGCGAAAAACCTGATCCCACCGACCATGTGGGGCTATAACGACGACGTTAAAGACTACACCTACGATCCTGAGAAGGCCAAAGCGCTGCTGAAGGAAGCTGGTCAGGACAAAGGCTTTACCGTTGAGCTGTGGGCTATGCCGGTACAGCGTCCATATAACCCGAACGCACGTCGTATGGCAGAAATGGTTCAGGCTGACTGGGCGAAAATTGGCGTTCAGGCCAAGATTGTGACCTACGAGTGGGGCGAGTATCTGAAACGCGCCAAAGCGGGTGAGCATCAGGCGGTGATGATGGGTTGGACCGGTGACAACGGGGATCCGGACAACTTCTTCGCGACCTTGTTCAGCTGTGCGGCAGCGAAAGACGGTTCTAACTACTCTCGCTGGTGCTACAAGCCGTTTGAAGACCTGATCCAGCCGGCGCGTGCGACCGACGATCACAACAAACGTATTGAACTGTACAAGCAAGCTCAGGTTGTTATGCACGATCAGGCCCCGGCTCTGATTGTTGCTCACTCCACCGTGTATGAACCAGTGCGTAAAGAAGTAAAAGGCTATGTGGTTGATCCATTAGGCAAACACCACTTCGAAAACGTCTCTGTCGAATAATTAAAAGCAATCAAGGAAGCGCTGCGCCCCGGTATTGTGTAGGCCGGATAAGCGCAGCGCCATCCGGCGTAATGCTTTACCCACGATGCAGTTTGCGTGGGATAAGATTTGTGAGCAATGCAGACTCACGGTTCCAGGCCGTGCGTCATTAGAGAGAATCCGGGTTATGTTGCAGTTCATTCTCCGACGTTTGGGACTCGTCATCCCCACGTTTATCGGTATCACTCTTCTCACCTTTGCCTTCGTCCATATGATCCCCGGCGATCCGGTTATGATCATGGCAGGTGAACGTGGGATCTCCCCTGAGCGTCATGCTCAACTGCTGGCTGAACTCGGTCTGGATAAGCCTATGTGGCAGCAGTACCTCCACTATATCTGGGGGGTTATGCATGGCGATTTAGGTATCTCACTGAAAAGCCGCTTACCGGTGTGGGAAGAGTTCGTACCTCGATTCAAAGCCACGCTGGAACTCGGCGTCTGCGCGATGATTTTCGCCGTCGCAGTGGGTATCCCGGTGGGTGTACTTGCTGCCGTTAAGCGCGGCTCCATTTTCGATCACACCGCCGTTGGCCTGGCGCTGACCGGTTACTCCATGCCGATTTTCTGGTGGGGCATGATGCTGATCATGCTGGTTTCCGTGCAGTGGAACCTGACGCCAGTTTCTGGGCGGGTGAGCGACATGGTGTTCCTTGATGATTCCAATCCGCTGACCGGTTTTATGTTGATAGACACCGCCATCTGGGGTGAAGAGGGCAACTTTATCGATGCGTTGGCGCATATGGTCTTGCCTGCGATGGTGCTGGGTACCATTCCTCTGGCGGTCATTGTGCGTATGACACGTTCGTCGATGCTGGAAGTACTGGGCGAGGATTACATTCGTACCGCGCGCGCTAAAGGTTTGACCCGTATGCGCGTCATCATCATTCACGCTCTGCGTAACGCGATGCTGCCCGTTGTAACCGTTATCGGCCTGCAGGTTGGTACGTTGCTGGCTGGGGCAATCCTGACCGAGACTATCTTCTCGTGGCCGGGGCTGGGACGCTGGCTGATCGATGCGCTGCAACGCCGTGATTATCCGGTAGTGCAGGGCGGGGTACTGCTGGTCGCGACGATGATTATCCTCGTCAACTTGCTGGTAGACCTGCTGTATGGCGTGGTGAACCCGCGTATTCGGCATAAGAAGTAAGGGGCCATCATGTCACAGGTTACTGAAAACAAAGTTATTGCTGCACCGGTGCCGATGACGCCGCTGCAGGAGTTCTGGCACTATTTTAAACGCAACAAAGGCGCGGTTGTTGGGCTGGTGTATGTGGTGGTAATGATCCTGATTGCGGTCTTTGCCAACGTCCTTGCACCCTACAACCCGGCAGACCAGTTCCGCGATACGCTACTAGCTCCTCCTGCGTGGCAGGAAGGCGGTTCCATGGCGCATCTGTTTGGTACTGATGATGTGGGCCGCGACGTGCTGTCCCGCCTGATGTACGGTGCGCGTCTGTCGCTGTTGGTTGGCTGTCTGGTGGTTGTACTCTCCCTGCTGATGGGCGTGGTTCTTGGGCTGATCGCCGGCTACTTTGGTGGAATTGTCGATAACGTCATCATGCGTGTGGTCGATATCATGCTGGCATTGCCGAGCCTGTTACTGGCGCTGGTGCTGGTGGCGGTATTTGGCCCCTCGATAGGCAACGCTGCGCTGGCGCTGACGTTTGTGGCATTGCCGCACTATGTGCGTCTGACGCGCGCCGCTGTGCTGGTGGAAGTTAACCGCGACTACGTCACCGCATCCCGCGTGGCGGGAGCCGGCGCGATGCGCCAGATGTTCGTCAATATTCTGCCTAACTGTCTTGCGCCGCTGATTGTTCAGGCGTCGCTTGGCTTCTCTAACGCCATTCTCGATATGGCTGCCCTCGGCTTCCTGGGGATGGGCGCACAGCCGCCTACGCCGGAATGGGGCACCATGCTCTCTGACGTTCTGCAGTTTGCCCAAAGCGCCTGGTGGGTTGTGACCTTCCCGGGGCTGGCGATCCTGTTGACGGTGCTGGCATTTAACCTGATGGGTGACGGTCTGCGTGACGCGCTCGATCCCAAACTGAAGCAGTAAGAGGTTCGAGATGGCGTTATTAAATGTAGATAAATTATCGGTGCATTTCGGCGACGTAGGTTCCGAATTCCGCGCCGTAGACCGCATTAGCTACAGTGTGAATCAGGGTGAGGTGGTTGGCATTGTTGGGGAGTCTGGTTCTGGTAAGTCCGTCAGCTCGCTGGCGATTATGGGACTGATTGACTACCCTGGCCGCGTTATGGCCGAAAATCTGGAGTTTAATGGTCGCGACCTGAAGCGCATCTCTGAGAAAGAGCGTCGCCAACTGGTGGGTGCGGAAGTGGCAATGATCTTTCAGGACCCGATGACCAGCCTTAACCCCTGCTACACCGTCGGCTACCAGATTATGGAAGCCATCAAGGTGCACCAGGGCGGCAACAAAAAAACGCGTATTCAGCGGGCAATTGATCTGCTGACGCTGGTGGGGATCCCCGATCCGGCCTCGCGTCTGGATGTCTATCCGCACCAGTTGTCCGGTGGGATGAGTCAGCGCGTGATGATCGCGATGGCGATTGCCTGTCGTCCGAAGCTGCTGATTGCCGATGAACCGACAACGGCGCTGGATGTGACCATTCAGGCGCAGATCATCGAGCTACTGCTGGAATTGCAGCAAAAAGAGAACATGGCGCTGGTCTTAATTACGCACGATCTGGCGCTGGTAGCTGAAGCGGCGCACAAAATCATCGTGATGTACGCTGGGCAGGTAGTGGAAACCGGAGCCGCGCAGGATATCTTCCGCGCGCCGCGTCATCCTTACACCCAGGCGCTGCTGCGCGCGCTGCCGGAGTTTGCTCAGGACAAAGCGCGTCTGGCCTCACTGCCGGGCGTGGTTCCCGGTAAATATGACCGCCCGAGCGGCTGTTTGCTGAATCCACGCTGCCCCTATGCGACCGACAAATGCCGCGCTGAAGAACCTGAACTGAACCTGCTGGAAGGCGGTCGTCAGTCGAAATGCCACTACCCACTTGATGATGCCGGGAGGCCTGGGCTATGAGTACGCAAAAGGCCGCCGCGCAACAGCCGCTGTTGCAGGCAATTGACCTGAAAAAACACTACCCGGTGAAGAAGGGCATGTTCGCCCCGGAACGCCTGGTGAAAGCGCTGGATGGCGTTTCCTTTACTCTGGAGCGCGGTAAAACGCTGGCGGTGGTAGGTGAGTCGGGCTGTGGGAAATCCACCCTTGGCCGTCTGCTGACGATGATTGAAATCCCGACTGGCGGTGAGCTGTATTACCAGGGACAGGATTTACTCAAGCATGACCCGCAGGCGCAGAAGCTGCGTCGGCAGAAAATCCAGATAGTGTTCCAGAACCCCTATGGTTCCCTGAACCCGCGTAAAAAAGTAGGGCAGATTCTGGAAGAGCCGTTGCTGATCAACTCCACGCTCAGCAAAGAGGAGCGTCGTGAAAAAGCGCTGGCGATGATGGCGAAAGTGGGGCTGAAAACCGAGCACTACGACCGCTATCCGCATATGTTCTCCGGCGGCCAGCGTCAGCGTATCGCCATTGCCCGCGGTCTGATGCTTGACCCGGATGTGGTGATTGCTGACGAACCGGTCTCGGCGCTGGACGTTTCCGTACGTGCGCAGGTGCTGAACCTGATGATGGACTTGCAACAGGAACTGGGGCTGTCATACGTCTTTATCTCGCACGACCTGTCGGTGGTAGAGCACATTGCCGATGAAGTGATGGTGATGTATTTAGGCCGCTGTGTGGAAAAAGGAACCAAGGATCAGATCTTCAATAATCCACGGCATCCGTACACTCAGGCGCTGCTCTCCGCAACGCCGCGCCTGAACCCGGACGATCGCCGCGAGCGTATCAAGCTGACCGGTGAGCTGCCAAGCCCGCTGAATCCGCCACCAGGCTGCGCATTCAACGCCCGTTGCCGTCGTCGATTTGGTCCGTGTACTCAGCTTCAGCCACAGTTAAAAGACTATGGCGGTCAGCTGGTGGCCTGTTTCGCCGTTGACCAGGACGAAAACCCACAGCAATAAACGTGGGTTATGACCCGATAACCGGAGCCTTGTGCTCCGGTTTTTTTATATTTTGTTTTTCCGTCCACAATGTGAGTCCTCTGGCAGAACATTATTCCACAGCGTCTAAAATGTAGTCAGTTTTCCTCTCGTCACAGAAATATCTATTTCGCAGTTGCTAACTATCAGGAGCAAATGTGGTCACGATACGCTGGGATATTAAAACAATTGATCGTCTGTCGATGGTTGAGGATGTCCTGAAGGAATTTTCCTGCTGCGATATCAATATCATCTCCATGAAAGTCACACCTGGACGGATCCTGATTAAATCCTGGTGCCGCCAGCTACAGGATATTTCCTGTGTGCAATTCTGTTTAAGCCAGCGCGCCGATATTATTAATGTCGCTTACCTCTGTGAGGAGATAAGCGAGCTGTCAACGCCGGAGCCGGAACGCCCGCGTTATTTCTCTGACATTATTTGCAGCAGCCAGAGCATGCACGCGCTTATCGAAAAGGCGATAAAAATTGCTGACAGCAAATATACCGTTCTGATCCGTGGCGATACGGGTACCGGCAAAGAGCTGCTGGCCCGGGCTATCCATAATTCCGGGCAGCGACGTTTTTATCCGTTTATTCCAGTCAACTGCTCTGCGCTACCTGAGTCGCTTATGGAGAGTGAATTCTTTGGCTATGAGAAAGGGGCTTTTAGCGGCGCGGATTGTAAAGGCAAAAAAGGGCTGTTTGAAATGGCCGATAAAGGCACCCTTTTTCTCGATGAATTTGGTGAAATGTCGCTGGGCTTACAGGCTAAATTATTGCGCGTCCTGCAGGATGGCGGGATCCGTCGCGTTGGTGGGGCGCAAATTATTCCGGTTAATGTACGCATTATTGTGGCAACCAACGCCAATCTGGAAGATATGGTGGAACAACGTCTGTTGCGCGCAGATCTCTATTACCGCATCAATGTACTTTCCCTGACTATTCCGCCTTTGCGGGAGCGTCCGCAGGATATCAGTCTGTTGATTCGCCACTTTGTGCAGAAATACGCAAAGGAATTCCAGCGGCGGATCATTCTGGATAAAGCTTGTTTTGATGCCTTGCACCATCACAGCTGGCCGGGAAACGTGCGCGAACTGGAAAATACCATTATTCGTCTGATGCTAATGGCGGAATCCGATGTCATTACGCCCGAAGAATTAGGGATGGTGAATTTGCCCGCCGCTGAGCAAGGCCCGACAGAACGTCCTTTTAAAGAGCAGGTTTTGTATGCGGAACGCCAGCTTATTGAACAAATGATGGAAGAGAATGTGTCGTCGCGGCATATCGCCAAAGCGCTGGGGGTATCACATACCACGGTACTGAATAAAATTCGCAGCTATCAACTGGAGAGTGTGAGCTAAGCGCCGGCAGGAGCTGACGGCGCAGTTTACGCGGGTTATTCAATCAGCTTCAGTAATGGCGACAGGCACAGCAGGATCCCGTACAGCAGGATTAGCCAGGTTTTCAGCCCGCGTAGTTTTTCCAGTTGTGTGACTTTATAGATCAGGAAAAACGGAATAATACACGACACAATCCCGTACAGCGGGCTGCCTAACTGGAAGAACACCAGTACTGATACGCGAAACGATACCCAAATCACCAGGGTGATAACAATAAAGGTACAAATACCCAGCGTAAGCACCAGAGGATTAATTTTTTCCACGTCAATAACGCGGCTCAGTACGTTAAGAATAATTCCTTTGATCGCCTCGTGGAATCCCAAATAAATACCAAAGAACGCGGTTAATACGGCGAAGATATTTAATACCGTTGAGGTGATATGAATAATCTGTCCCGGAATGACCTGTGCCGCCAGCGCCAGTGCGGAAATATTTTGTTCGAAGGCCGAAACGGCTTCTTCATGGCTAATGGAAAAGGTAAAAGAAAAAGAGAAAAACAGGATGACCGCAATCAGCGTAATGTAACTGATCCGATGCGTGCGTATAGCCATACGTGTGGCCAGTACCCGGTCCGCCACCCGTTTGCGGTAAGCGATGTTCATAGGGTTCAACACCTGAATAAACACCGCGGAGAAGAAGCAGAACGGGATAGTCAGCAGCACATCGCGAAAGAACACCGAGGCTTCAGGGAAGGCGCTGATATTAGCGAAGTTCCAGTGCGGAACCATCGCAAAACCAAATACGATGATGATACCCACTTTGACCACTACCATCGGGCCGGAGATTTTGAACAGCAGTTTTTCTCCCCCGGAAGCAATGGCGACCAGCACGGCAAAAATGGCCACTTTGTAGATTATCGACTGTGAAAGATC
Source organism: Citrobacter sp. LUTT5 (assembly GCF_009905315.1). NCBI lineage: Bacteria > Pseudomonadati > Pseudomonadota > Gammaproteobacteria > Enterobacterales > Enterobacteriaceae > Citrobacter > Citrobacter sp. LUTT5. The sequence continues at coordinate 212,952 of NZ_CP047606.1, forward strand.
GGACTCGGTCAAGCCGAAGGTTTTGATATATGAGGCGCTGTCAAAAACCACCGATAAGGAATAAATAAATATGCCGTGAATAATCATCAGAAAATAGATGACACCAAGAAATACGCCCCAGTTTTTTCCCAGATAATGACTTATAATATCCGTGTAGTCATTACAGGTTTCACTTTCTGATAATGTTTTTAAATAAATATCCTGCACAATATAAGTTGCCGGATAAGCAATAATAAAGGCGACAATAAATACCCAAATGCCTGTTAGGCCAATTTGTACCGGCATCAGTACCGTTCCGGCACCAATGGCCATGCCTATGCACAGTAATACCCAGCCAAAATCGTATTTCGTAAACGGTATTTTTTTTGAGAATGGTACGGCGGTTGCTGTATTGTTGCTTAATTGTAATGTGTTGTCCTGCATAGAACCCCCTGCCCAAAATACACGTTCTCCCCGAAAGAGGATTGCGCGTATTGCCAGACTGTTGTGCCTTGATTCTCAACAACCTGAACCGAACGGCGTCGGTTCAGGCCATATTGGTCAGAATGTTGCCTTTCTGATGGCGTGTTCAAGGTCGTTAATAATATCTTCTGGATCTTCAAGACCCACAGAAAGACGGATAAGCCCGTCGGTAATACCTGCTTTAAGCCGTTCCTCTGGCGCAACGGGCGAATGTGTCATAGACGCTGGGTGCTGAATGAGGGTTTCGGTATCACCGAGACTGACCGCGAGGAGGCATAATTCTACAGAATTGATCATCCGTCTGCCAGCCTCGAGGCCGCCGGCGATTTCGAAGCTGATAATTCCACCTGGCAGGCTCATTTGTCGCTGGCCCAGCTCATACTGCGGATGCGATGACAGGCCTGGATAATACACCCGAGTAATGGACGGATGCCCTTCGAGGAAGCGGGCGATTTTCAGCGCATTTTCACAGTGACGCTCCATACGAATGCCCAGCGTTTTAACGCCGCGCAGCGTCAACCACGCATTGAAAGGACTCATGCAGCCGCCGGTGATATCTTTCAGGCCAACAAACCGCGCCTGGTCGATAAACTCCTGCTTACCAACAATGATGCCGCCAATCACATCCCCGTGACCGTTGATATATTTGGTGACGCTGTGCACCACAATATCCGCGCCCAGTTGCAAAGGCTGCTGACAGTACGGCGACATAAAGGTGTTATCCACCACCAGCAATACGCCTTGCTGATGGGCGATACCGGCTACCGTTTCAATGTCGACCAGCGACAGCGTCGGGTTAGCGGGCGTTTCGATATATACAACTTTGGTTTCCGGGCGCATGGCGGCGCGGATTTCTTCAGGCTTTGCCGCGTCGACAAAGCTGACGTTAATCCCAAACTTTGGCATGCTGTGCGACAAAAACGCGTGGGTACAACCGTAAATCGCGCTGGCGGAAACGATATGGTCACCCTGCTGACAAAGCGTCAACAGCGTTGTGGTGATAGCTGAAATACCGGACGCGGTTGCCAGTCCGGCTTCACCTCGTTCCAGTACCGCCAGCTTTTTCTCCAGCGCATCGGTGGTGGGGTTACCCAAACGGGTGTAAATGTACCCGGACTCTTCGAGCGCAAAGCGGGCGGCACCTTGTTCGGCGCTGTCAAAAACAAACGTTGAAGTCTGGAAAATAGGCGTACTGAGCGCGCCAGTTGAAGGGTCGGGTTGTTGCCCCGCGTGAACGATCTGGGTGTTGAATCCGTAAGTACGACAGTCAGACATGATATCTCCTTTGATTCGGAACAGAACAGCTCACAGTCATATAGCAATCGCTGTGCCAGAAAATAAACCAATAGATATCAATGCGTTAGTGGTTTTATCGTGCGGGTAGCCGTCAGGAAAGTTGCCAGTTGGCAAGAAACTTTCCAGCGCTTGGCGGATTTATTAAGCCGTAATTGCGAGGCTTTACGCAGACTGGATCACTCCGGGGTGATGAGACGGAAGTGTTACCGTAGAATCAGCGGCAAGCCGGGTTTACCCGGTGAGGCGCGATGTTGCGGGGGCTTGATCCCCGGCGGCATAGGTTGCTGGAAAGAGAAAACCCCCGCACGTTGTTCGGTATAAACCTGGCAACAAAACGGGGGCTAACCTTGATCCTCAACAGTTCAAGAATAGCCGCGAACAGTTGCCATTGCAACACAGGCGGCTATATGACGCTCGCACAGTTAGGCGTGGCTTTCTGGCACGATTTAGCGGCTCCAATTATCGCTGGCATTATTGCCAGCTTGATTGTGAACTGGCTGCGTAACAGGAAGTAATGCACTTTGCGGGCGTCTGCCTGCCGTAATGGCAACATGCGCCCGAACCAGGCCGCAGGGGTTAACCTTGCGGCCTTTTTCGGCTTAAATGCAGATAAATCTCGTCGCCAGGTGCCTATCCTGTCGCGATAATGCACGCTGGGAAGTTTTCAGATACCGCCTCTCTTAATACCGCTACGATCGGGTATACTCTGACGGCAGTTTCGTCTATCCGTGGAGAGTCAGTTTGCGTGTCAGTCGCTCGTTAACAATTAAGCAGATGGCAATGGTTGCGGCCGTTGTTATGGTGTTCGTTTTTATTTTTTGCACCGTTTTGTTGTTCCATCTGGTCCAGCAAAACCGCTATAACACGGCTACGCAACTGGAAAGTATCGCTCGCTCCGTTCGTGAACCTCTGTCGAACACTATCCTGAAAGGGGATATTCCCGAAGCGGAAGCTATTTTAAGAAGTATTCGGCCAGCAGGCGTGGTAAGTCGCGCCGATGTGGTGCTGCCTAATCAGTTTCAGGCGCTGCGGATGAGCTTTATACCTGAACGTCCGGTTCCGGTTACGGTGACTCGCCTGTTTGAGCTTCCGGTACAAATTTCGCTGCCTATCTATTCTCTTGAACGTTCCGCTAACCCACAACCGCTGGCGTATCTGGTGCTACAGGCGGATTCGTACCGCATGTACAAATTCGTGATGAGTACGCTCTCGACGTTAGTGACCATTTACTTACTTTTGTCGCTAATACTGACCGTCGCTATCTCCTGGTGCATTAACCGCTTGATTGTGCACCCCTTACGTAAAATTGCCCGTGAGCTGAACGACATTCAACAGCAGGACCTGATTGGTTATCAACTGGCATTGCCGCGTCTACATCAGGATGATGAGATTGGTATGCTGGTGCGTAGCTACAATCTTAATCAGCAGTTGATTCAGCGACATAGCGAAGATCAAAGCGACTTAGCAATGCGTTTCCCGGTTTCCGAACTGCCCAATAAGTCGTTTTTAATGGGGCTGCTGGAGCAGGTTGTTACCCGCCAACAGACGACGGCGCTGATGATTGTCACCTGCGAAACCCTACGTGACACCGCGGGTGTGTTAACCGAAACCCAGCGAGAAATCCTGTTACTTACGCTGGTCGAAAAACTGAAGTCTGTATTGTCTCCCAGGATGGTGCTTACTCAGGTGAGTGGCTATGACTTTGCCATTATCGCCCATGGTGTAAAAGAACCCTGGCACGCTATTACGCTAGGTCAGCAAGTACTCACTATCGTTAATGAGCGGTTACCGATTCAGGGTATTCAACTACGTCCTACCTGCAACATTGGGGTGGCGATGTTTTATGGTGATTTAACCGCAGAGCAGCTCTACCGCCGCGCCCTGTCAGCCGTGTTAACGTCGCGTCATAAAGGTAAAAACCAAATTCAGTTCTTTGATCCGTTGCAGATGGAAGAGGCGCAGCAGCGTTTAACCCAAGAGAACGATATTTTAACCGCCATGGATAACCAGCAATTTGCGCTCTGGATGCAGCCCCAGGTTGAGATGTCCAGCGGCAAGGTATTGAGCGCAGAAGCATTGTTGCGGATGCAGCAGCCGGACGGTAGCTGGGAGCTGCCGGAAGGGTTAATCGACAGAATTGAGTCTTGTGGTCTGATGGTGACCGTCGGTTATTGGGTGCTGGAAGAAACATGCCGCCAGCTGTCAGCCTGGCAAGAACGCGGTCTCATGCTGCCGCTCTCGGTGAATTTATCCGCTCTCCAGTTGATGCACCCAAGTATGGTGTCTGATCTGCTGGAGTTGTTAACGCGCTATCGCATTAAGCCAGGCACATTGATTCTGGAAGTGACTGAAAGCCGGCATATTGACGATCCCCACGCCGCAGTGGCCATTTTGCGACCGCTGCGCAACGCGGGCGTGCGCATCGCCCTGGACGACTTTGGCATGGGGTATGCGGGTCTGCGACAGCTACAGCATATGAAGTCGCTGCCGGTGGATGTACTCAAAATCGATAAGATGTTTGTCGATGGCGTGCCCGAAGATTGCAGCATGATCTCCGCCATCATTCAGCTGGCACATAGCCTCAACTTGCAGATGATCGCCGAAGGCGTTGAAACCGAAGCGCAACGCGAATGGTTATCAAAAGCCGGGGTGGAAGTGGCGCAAGGATTCCTGTTTGCCCGACCCGTTCCGGCAAATATCTTTGAAGAACGTTATCTGGCACCGGAAAGCGCTGATTACAAAAGTTAAAAAAGGTCTCGCTTGTGCGAGCCAGCTCAAAATTTTTAACATTTTTGTATCAATTATGATCCAGGTGCATTTCTGTCATGTTGAGTGGGTGTTACTTTAAGGCCGCAGGTTAAACAAAACCTTACAAGACCTGTGGTTTTTACTTTAAGGACACCCTATGAAGACCTCTATATTCAAAAGCCTTTACTTTCAGGTCCTGACAGCAATTGCCATTGGTATTCTCCTTGGCCATTACTACCCTGAATTAGGCGCCCAAATGAAGCCGCTTGGTGATGCTTTCGTTAAGCTCATCAAGATGGTCATCGCACCTGTCATCTTCTGTACTGTCGTGACCGGCATTGCAGGCATGGAAAGTATGAAAGCAGTAGGCCGCACCGGTGCGGTTGCACTGCTCTATTTTGAAATTGTCAGTACGATTGCGCTGATCATCGGCCTTATCATCGTCAACGTGGTGCAACCCGGTGCCGGAATGAACGTCGATCCGGCGACGCTGGACGCTAAAGCGGTTGCCATTTACGCTGAACAGGCAAAAGACCAGGGGATCGTAGGCTTCTTGATGGATATTATCCCGGGTAGCGTGATTGGCGCGTTCGCCAGCGGTAACATCCTGCAGGTATTACTGTTTGCGGTAATGTTTGGTTTTGCGCTGCACCGTCTGGGCAGCAAAGGCCAGATGATTTTCAACGTGATTGAAAGCTTCTCGCAGGTTATTTTCGGCATCATCAATATGATCATGCGTCTGGCGCCGATCGGTGCTTTCGGCGCTATGGCCTTTACCATCGGTAAATATGGCGTCGGAACGCTGGTGCAACTGGGTCAGCTGATAATCTGCTTCTACATCACCTGTATTCTGTTTGTGATTGTGGTTCTGGGCTCCATTGCTCGCGCAACCGGCTTCAGCATTTTCAAATTCATCCGCTATATCCGTGAAGAACTGCTGATCGTACTGGGTACGTCTTCTTCTGAATCCGCGCTGCCGCGTATGCTCGATAAGATGGAAAAACTGGGCTGCCGGAAATCGGTTGTCGGGTTGGTTATACCCACGGGCTACTCGTTTAACCTTGATGGGACATCAATCTATCTGACGATGGCGGCGGTGTTTATCGCTCAGGCAACCAACAGCCATATGGATATCTTCCATCAGATAACCCTGTTGGTGGTGCTCCTGCTCTCCTCAAAAGGTGCAGCGGGTGTGACCGGCAGTGGCTTCATTGTTCTGGCCGCGACGATCTCTGCTGTGGGCCATTTGCCGGTTGCGGGTCTGGCTCTGATTCTTGGTATTGACCGCTTTATGTCTGAAGCACGTGCGCTGACTAACCTGGTCGGCAACGGTGTGGCAACTGTCGTCGTCGCTAAATGGGTCAAAGAACTGGACCATAAAAAGTTGGACGATGTGCTGAATAATCGTGCGCCGGATGGCAAAACGCACGATTTATCCTCTTAATCTCGTCACTTATGCCCGTAGTCCCTTCCAGGACTGCGGGCGTTTGCGCATAATTACCCCCTGTGCCTGAAACCGTCGATTCGGCGGCTCGGGATTTTTTCACTTCTTCCGTGACATTTTTATGTTCTCGCGGTCTAACACGAAGTGTTTTTAACGTCATATTCAGAGAGTCCTTTCGAGGGCTGTCTTTTTATTTCCAGGATAGTTGATCAGGGGTTCACATGCAGGGCACAAAAATTCGACTTTTAGCGGGCGGCTTGCTGATGATGGCCACTGCCGGCTATGTGCAGGCAGATGCGCTCCAGCCTGACCCGGCGTGGCAACAGGGCACGCTGGCAAATGGTCTACAGTGGCAAGTGTTAGCCACTCCCCAGCGCCCCAGCGACCGTATTGAGGTCCGCCTGCTGGTTAATACCGGTTCACTCACCGAAAGTACGCAACAGAGTGGTTTCAGCCATGCGATCCCACGTATCGCGCTGACGCAAAGCGGTGGCCTCGATGCCACGCAAGCCCGTTCATTGTGGCAGCAGGGGTTCGATCCCAAACGTCCCATGCCGCCGGTTATCGTTTCCTATGATTCCACGTTGTACAACCTCAGTCTGCCAAACAGCCGTAACGATCTACTGAAAGAGTCACTTTCTTACCTGGCGAATATCTCCGGCAATCTGAGCATCACCTCTGAAACGGTCAATCATGCGCTGAGCAGCGAAGATATGGTTGCAACCTGGCCGTCAGATACCAAAGAAGGGTGGTGGCGTTACCGTCTGAAGGGATCGACTCTGCTGGGACACGATCCCGCCGATCCGCTGAAAACGCCTGTAGATGCGGCGAAAATTCAGTCTTTCTACCAGAAATGGTATACCCCGGACGCGATGACGCTGATCATCGTCGGTAACGTTGATGCACGCAGCGTAGCTGAGCAAATCAATAAAACCTTTGGCGAGTTAAAAGGAAAACGCGAAACGCCTGCACCGGTACCTACGCTCTCTCCGCTGCGAGCAGAAGCCGTAAGCATTATGACCGATGCGGTACGCCAGGATCGCCTGTCTATTATGTGGGATACGCCGTGGCAACCGATCCGTGAATCTGCCGCGTTGTTACGTTATTGGCGCGCTGATTTAGCTCGTGAGGCGCTGTTCTGGCACATTCAGCAAGAGCTAACCAAAAACAATGCCAAAGACATTGGCCTCGGATTTGACTGCCGGGTGCTGTTCCTGCGCGCGCAGTGTGCGATTAACGTTGAGTCGCCAAACGATAAGCTGAACGCCAATCTGGGTACGGTTGCACGTGAGCTGGCGAAAGTGCGTGATAAGGGACTTCCGGAAGAAGAGTTCAATGCGCTGGTCGCGCAAAAGAATCTGGAACTGCAGAAGCTGTTTGCCACCTATGGTCGTACCGATACCGATATTTTGATCAGCCAGCGTTTGCGCTCGCTGCAAAATCAGGTGGTGGATATTGCGCCTGAACAGTATCAGCGTTTACGCCAGAGCTTCCTCAACAGCCTGAGCGTTGAGATGTTGAATCAGGACCTGCGACAGCAGCTGTCGCAAGATATGGCGTTAATTCTGCTGCAGCCGAAGGGTGAACCTGAATTCAATATGAAGGATCTGCAGGCGACGTGGGATAGCATTATGGCGCCCGTTACCGCAGCGGCAACATCTGTTGAAACGGATGAATCACACCCTGAAGTGACGGATATCCCGCCGGTACAATAACCTGTAGGCCGGATAAGACGGTTACGCCGCCATCCGGCATTGGAGATGCCGGGGGCGCTTCGCTTGCCCGGCCTACGGTATGCAGACCGGATAATCGACGTTATTGCGGCATAGCGTCGCGTGGGATAATCGCCCCGCGATGCTGAATCACGGTGCTTGCTGTCAGGTGGCCGCGTTTTGCGGCCTCAGCAGCATCGCCACCGGTCAGACGTACCGCCAGATATCCGGCGCTGAAGGAGTCTCCGGCCGCAGTGGTATCGATCACCTTCTCTTTCGGCAATTTAACGGCCGGAACGTCGATGAGCGCTTCGCCCGCGATGGAAACCAGGCAAGAGTCTGCGCCACGCTTCACAACCACTTCCTGTACACCAGCTGCGTGAGTACGGGCAATCACCTCAGCAACGGGTTTTTCACCCCACAGCGCGTCTTCATCGTCCAGCGTCAGGAATGCGATATTGGTGCATTCCAGCATCTGCTGATACACCTGCTGGGTTTCTTCTTTGCTGCTCCACAGACGTGGGCGGTAGTTATTATCAAAAATGACCTTTCCACCGTTGGCACGGCATTCACGCAGCAACGACAGCAGCTTGTCACGACTTGCCGGGCTTAAAATCGCCAGGCTGATTCCGCTCAGATACAAGTAATCAAATGTCGCCAGCTCTTCGCAAATCGCGGCAGACTGCTCGCTCTCCAGCCAGAATTTTGCGGCGGCTTCATTACGCCAGTAATAGAAGGTGCGCTCGCCAGTGCTGTCGGTCTCAATGTAGTAGAGACCCGGCAGGCGGTTTTCCATGCGCTGGGTTAATGAGGTATCCACGTTTTCACCCTGCCAGGACTCCAGCATTTGTTGGCTAAAACTGTCGGTACCCAGTGCAGTCACATAGTGTACGGAAAGTGCCGTAGCATCGACCTGACGGGCGATATAAACGGATGTATTCAACGTGTCGCCACCGAATCCGCGCTGAACGTCAGCGCCTTTCTGTGACAGCTCAATCATGCATTCGCCAATCACGGCAATCTTTCTGGACATAGTCGTAACCTGCTCTGAAAAAAATTAGCGTTAGTGTGCGCTGTGGGTGTTAAGTGGTCAACTATATTAAAACAACGTTCCATTATTTTTTTGAGCCAGCACGTGTTCTGCGTTGTTTTTGCCGCTTAGTTTTTATTTTTGCGCACAGCTGAACGTAAAGTTCTGCGTCTGAGCGCCGATAACCTTTGACGAGTCCGGTCAGTCACACTCTTATTTACAGGACATCTCAGATGATAAAGCAGGTTACCCAGCAGCTCATTACGCTCGATGCGAGTATTGAAAACTTGCAGGAGAGACGCTATTGGCTGCAGTGCGAGCGTGCTTACACCTACCAGCCAATTTACCAGACCAACGGACGACTGATGGCCGTTGAACTGCTGACTGTCGTGAGCCATCCTGATAATCCATCCCAACGTATTGCGCCAGACCGCTATTTTGCCGAAGTAACCGTCCGACATCGTGTTGATGTGGTGATAGAGCAACTTCTTCAACTTGAGCTGAAAGGGGACTTTTTCAGAGCCAACAACCTGCTGGCTTCCGTGAACGTCGACGGACCAACGCTCATAGCGATGCGCCAGGATCCCGAAATCCTGAAAATCATTGAAGGCCTGCCGTGGCTGCGTTTTGAGCTAGTGGAACATATCCGCTTACCGAAGGGGTCGTCCTTCGCCTCAATGTGCGAGTTTGGCCCGCTCTGGCTGGATGATTTTGGTACCGGAATGGCGAACTTCTCGGCGCTTAGTGAAGTGAATTATGACTATATCAAAGTGGCGCGAGACCTGTTCGTCATGCTGCGCAAGACGCCGGAGGGACGTAATCTCTTCACACTACTATTACAGCTGATGAACCGCTATTGCCGCGGCGTGATTGTCGAAGGCGTTGAAACGCTGGAAGAGTGGCGCGATGTGCAAAACTCACCGGCTTTTGCCGCACAAGGCTATTTTCTCTCTCGTCCAGTGCCTCTGGACACGCTTGAAGAGGTGATCCTGTCGCTTTGATGAGGACGTAGCACACCTCCTTTTCATCCTGCTGGACTATCTTTAGGACAGGCAAGGAAGGAAGTAGAGAGGTTAGACATGACGAAAACAGGTAAAATAACCACTTCAGTAATAGGGGTTTTCTTGTTGTTGATCGTCGTACTCATCATTGTGATTGCGACATTTGACTGGAACCGGCTCAAACCGACCATCAACCAGAAAGTCTCTACAGAACTCAACCGGCCCTTTGCTATACGGGGTGACCTGGGCGTGGTTTGGGAACGCCAGAAGCAGGAAACCGGCTGGCGTAGCTGGGTTCCGTGGCCGCATGTTCATGCTGAAGATATCATCCTCGGCAACCCGCCAGACATTCCTGACGTTACCATGGTGCATCTCCCGCGTGTTGAAGCTACGCTCGCCCCACTGGCACTGCTGACAAAAAACGTCTGGCTCCCGTGGGTCAAGCTGGTCAAACCCGATGCGCGGCTGATCCGCCTGTCGGAGAAAAACAATAACTGGACCTTTAACTTAGCTGGGGACGAAAACCGCGATCCTAATGCGCCGCCATCCGCGTGGTCGTTCCGGCTGGATAACATTCTGTTTGACCAGGGACGCATCGCCATTAACGATAAGGTGACGAAGTCGGAGATTGAGATCCTGGTCGATCCGCTGGGCAAACCGTTGCCCTTTAGCGAAGTGACCGGCGCAAAAGGTAAAGAGAGCAACGCCCACGTCGAGGACTACGTGTTTGGTCTGAAAGCGCAAGGGCGATATAACGGCGAACCGCTAAGCGGTAGCGGAAAAATTGGCGGAATGCTGGCGCTGCGTGGTGAAGATACGCCTTTCCCGATTCAGGCTGATTTCCGTTCGGGCAATACGCGCGTAGCGTTTATCGGCACGATAAACGATCCGATGAACATGGGCGGGGCGGATCTACGACTTAAATTCTCGGGAGATTCGCTAGGGGATTTATACGATTTGACCGGCGTGCTGCTCCCGGATACGCCGCCGTTTGAAACCGACGGACGTCTGGTGGCGAAAATTGACCCGGATAAATCCTCTGTTTTTGATTATCGCGATTTCAATGGCCGCATTGGCGACAGCGATATTCACGGAACGCTGGCCTACACCACCGGCAAGCCGCGACCAATGCTGAAGGGCGATGTGGAATCACGCCAGCTGAGGCTGGCCGATTTGGGGCCGCTGATCGGGGTGGATTCAGGCAAAGGGGCGGAACGGGCAAAACAATCTGAACAGCGCAAAGGTGAGAAGAGCGTTCAGCCTGCGGACAAGGTGTTGCCGTATGACCGTTTTGAAACTGACAAATGGAACGTAATGGACGCTGACGTGCGTTTCAAAGGACGGCGTATTGAGCATGGCAGTAGCCTACCGATCAGCGATCTCTCCACTCATATCATCCTGAAAAATGCCGACCTGCGTCTGCAACCGCTGAAATTTGGTCTTGCGGGAGGCAGCATTGTTTCCAGCATCCATCTGGAAGGGGATAAAAAGCCGATGCGGGGGCAGGCGGATATCCAGGCTCGCCGCCTGAAGCTTAAAGCACTGATGCCGGATGTGGAACTGATGCAAAAAACGCTTGGTGAAATGAACGGTGACGCCAGGTTTAGTGGGAGCGGAAACTCGGTGGCGGCGCTGTTGGGTAACAGCAATGGCAACCTGAAACTGCTGATGAATGACGGTTTGATCAGCCGGAATCTGATGGAAATTGTGGGCTTGAATCTGGGGAACTATCTTGTCGGGCAGATATTTGGCGATGACGAAGTGCGGGTGAACTGCGCGGCGGCGAATCTGGATATTGTTAACGGCGTGGCGCGTCCGCAGATTTTTGCTTTTGATACGGAAAACGCAGTCATTAATGTCACCGGTACGGCAAGCTTTGCGTCGGAGCAACTGGATTTAACTATCGATCCGGAGAGTAAAGGGATTCGTATTATTACTCTGCGTTCGCCGTTGTATGTTCGCGGCACCTTTAAGAATCCGCAGGCAGGCGTGAAGGCCGGACCGCTGATTGCGCGCGGTGCGGTTGCTGCTGCGCTGGCAACGCTGGTGACGCCAGCGGCGGCCCTGCTGGCGCTGATTTCACCTTCTGAAGGGGATGCTAATCAGTGCCGGACAATCCTGTCGCAGATGAAGAAGTGATGAGAGCGCCGGATGAGGTGTAAACACCTTATCCGGCCTACGGGGGATTGCAGTTTGTAGGCCTGATAAGCATAGCGCCATCAGGCCATCAAATTACAGCGATTGATGCCGTGTCTCATGGGTTAACAGCAGCGCAATTAACGTTAACGCCGCCATTGATGCCAGATACGTACCGACTGCCGCCAGACCATAGTTCGCCTGCAACCATGCAGCGATGTATGGGGCAACGGAAGCACCAAGAATCGACGAAACGTTGTACGAGAACGACGCCCCTGTGTAGCGCACTTCGGTCGGGAACAGCTCCGGCAGCAGCGCGCCCATCGGACCAAATGTCAGCCCCATCAGGCTTAAGCCCAGCAACAGGAAGGCGAAAACCAGCACCGGATTGCCAGAGCCGAGCAGTGGTTTAAAGGCAAACAGCGCAAACAGAATGATAAGCGTGGTGATGATGAGCATGCTCTTGCGACGACCAAATGCGTCGGCCAGCAGGCCCGCCACCGGCACCATGACGCCAAAGCCAATCACCGCCATCATCAGCATCCACAACACTTCATTACGCGGCAGGCCAAGTCCCACAGGCGCGGCAGCGGTGCTGAACGTCATCGAATAGACGGTCATGATATAGAACAGCGTATAGGTCGCCAGCATGATGAATGTGCCGAGGATCGTCACGCGAACATGTTTGGTCAGCAGGGTACCCAGCGGGATTTTTACCTGCTTTTTCGCCGCGGCTACTTTGGCGAAGACCGGGGATTCATGCAGCGAAACGCGAACGTACAGACCGATAATCACCAGTACCGCAGAGAAGATGAACGGTACGCGCCAACCCCAGCTCATGAACTGTTCGTCGGTCAGCAGCCAGGAGAGCAGCAGAAAGGTACCATTGGCGAAGAAGAAGCCGATAGGCGCGCCCAACTGCGGAAATGATCCGTACAGCGCGCGTTTGCGCGGAGGTGCGTTTTCCGTCGCCAGCAACGCCGCGCCGCCCCATTCACCGCCCAGACCTAAACCCTGACCAAAACGCGCCAGCGCCAGCAGCAAGGGGGCGAAAATGCCGATTGTTTCATAGCCCGGCAGCAGGCCAATCACAACCGTCGAGATCCCCATGGTGAGCAGTGAGGCAACCAGCGTGACTTTACGGCCGACGCGATCGCCGAAATGCCCGAATACCGCAGAACCAATCGGTCGTGCCACAAAGGCGATAGCAAAAGTCGCCAGGGACTGTAGCGTCGCGGCAGTCGGATCCCCCTGCGGGAAGAAGATATGCGGGAACACGATCACCGCGGCGGTGGCGTAAATATAGAAGTCGAAGAACTCAATGGCGGTGCCAATGAGCGAGGCGACGACGACTTTATTGCGCGAGTTGACCGGGGTGTGTTCCTGTTCGTTGTCGAGTGTTGTGGCTGTTGCTTGCATAATATTTTCTTATTTTTGGCCGAACGAAAGGCCATATTACGCACAGCAAAAGCGACATTTCAATCTGTAACAAACTTTGAGAATGGTCAAAAATAGAGCAAAAAGGGGATAATTTTTAGGCTTGAGATTTCACTTCCATGAAATGCTTCACATAATTTAAAACTTAGATGATAAAACTAGTTTTTGGTTAAATAAAAGTTACAGGTTGGATTTATTCACTAAATCGGTGAGATCGGGCGGCATTATAATTGCCGGATGGCGCTGCGCTTATCCAGCCTACAAAACTCACCCGTAGGCCGGATAAGACGCGTGCGTCGCCATCCGGCAATTAACAACTAATCCGGCGGTGGCTACTGCGTTTTCCCCGGCATACGCGGGTCGTCTTTGTATTCCGCCGTGGCAATCCAGGCAGCGCAAAACAGAGTCAGACGAGCGAAGAAGTAGAAGAACGCCATCAATCCAAGCACGGAACCAAACGCCGCGCCTGACGGCGATTGCACCAGTGACGGCAGGGTATATGTCATGATCATTTTGATGACTTCAAACCCCAGAGCCGCGATAAATGTGCCGCGTATGAGCGCTTTTTTACGCGGTCGGTGACGCGGTAGCCGCCAGAAAATCCAGAAGAACAGCAAGTAGTTGGCGAAAATAGAGATGGTCAGGCCGATCAGCCGCCAGGCGGGCTTCAGCCATTCGATACCGTCGAGATACAACGCAGAGATAATCATCTGCTGGGCGGAGCCGGCAATGGAGGTAATGGACAGAGTAACAATCAGCGCAATCAGTAAGCCAATCAATGAGATAAAATCACGCAGATATTTGACCCAAATTTTTTCCTGATCCTGCGGGGCACGCTCCCAGACATCCCGCGACTGGGCACGAATTGCTTCGCGCAGGTTTCCCATCCAGTTAATGCCGGAATAGAGCGCGATGCCAAGCCCCACCAGACCGACGGTGGTACGTTGCTGTACGGCAGTATTAATGGTGTTTTTCAGCGTAGAGGCGAGCGTCGGATCGCTGACGTTGAGCAGAATTTTGCCGAAGATATCCTGTAACAGCGTAGGATGCGAAGCGAGAATAAAACCCGCGGCGGCAAACGACACCATCAGGATCGGGATCATCGACAGAAACGAGAAGTAGGTAATCGCGGCGCCAAACTGATTTCCCATGCGATCGTTAAACCGCTCCGCAGCCCGAATCAGATGGGCAATCATGGGCTGGCGTTGAACTTTTTCAGCGAAGGTCAGGGCAGTTTTCAACGCCCGGTTGGTCTTACCATTGGTTTCTGTATTTTCCTGCTCCAGGGGCTCAATTTTTAGGATGGGGGCGTGCTCAAGTTCCTGAATGGGGCGTTTAATCTCTTTTTCCTGCGTCATCAGGGCAATAATCCTTGTTCTGTTCATTCTCAGGACAGTATAGCTTGTCAGTCCACATAGTCTTTCATCACGCCAGTCAGCCATTCCATAAACAGATGTACCCGGCGAGAGAGGTTGCGTCGATGCGGATAAAGCAAAGAGACCGGCATTGGCTCGGCGCGATATTGCGGCAACACTTCGACCAGCGTACCGGCGCGCAGGGCATCACGCACGCCAACGCGCGGTACCTGAATAATGCCCAGACCTGCAAGGCATGCCGCGTGATAGGTTTCGGTACTGTTTACCGTTAGCATGCCGCCGGTTTTAACCCATTGCGTGCCGTTTTCTGTCGCCACTTCGAAGCCTTGCGCACGCGTTCCCAAATTGACCGAGTAGTGCACCACTGCATGTGAAGCTAAATCCTCCAGGCTTTCCGGATAACCAAAGCGGGCGAGGTACTGCGGGCTGGCGCAGTTAATCTGCGTGAGTTTCCCCAGTGGGCGCGCAATCAGCCCTGAATCTTTCAGCGTGCCTACGCGTACCACACAGTCGAAACCTTCGCGGACCAGATCCACCAGGCGGTCGCTGCTGCTGAGTTCGAGCTCAAGGCCGGGATACTGATGCAAGAAAGTGGGTAAGCGGGGCATCACCAGATTTCTCGCCACGCCAACCGGCATATCGACGCGCAGCTTGCCGCTGATGCTGGACGGATCGTGATGAAATAGTCCATCCAGCTCATCCAGATTGCTCAACAAATCTTTTGCGCGTTCGTAATAGATCATACCGTCTTGTGTGAGCTGAACGCGGCGGGTAGTGCGGTGCAACAACTGCGTGCCCAGATGATTTTCCAGGGCCTGGATTTGGCGAGATACGCTACCTTTAGGAAGACCAAGGGTGTCTGCCGCACGCGAAAAGCTCTCCAGTTCTGCGACGCGGATGAACAACTGCATTGCGTGAATTTTATCCATTCTTATGCCCTATTGTTGTTCCAAATGAAACAGTAATGCGCAACAGACGACATTTATTGTTTTTCTATCACCTAATAAGCTTTATCTCAATCATCACAACGTCGGAAATGAGGTTTCTTATGACGCAACGTATCGCATTAGTGACTGGTGGTAGTCGTGGGCTCGGTAAAAACGCCGCACTTAAGCTGGCTGACAGAGGAACGGACATTATCTTTACCTACAACAGCCAGCAGCAGGCGGCGCTGGATGTGGTTGCTGAAATTGAGCAAAAAGGCAGAAAAGCTGCGGCAATACAACTGAATGTCAGCGATGTGTCTGGCTTTGAGTCCTTTACCCATGAGGTACAAGCGCAGCTGAAGAGCATGTGGAATCGTGAAGCGTTTGATTATTTAGTGAACAATGCCGGAATTGGTCTGTATGGCGCTTTTGCCGATACCTCCGAAGCGATGTTTGATCAATTAGTGAAAATTCACTTTAAGGGCCCCTTCTTCCTGACCCAACGTCTGTTGCCGTTGATCCAGAATGGCGGCAGGATCCTGAATGTTTCATCGGGACTGGCGCGTTTTGCACTGCCAGGGTATGCCGCCTATGCCTCAATGAAAGGGGCGATGGAAGTACTGACGCGTTATCAGGCGAAAGAACTGGGAGAGCGGGGTATTTCAGTAAATATCATCGCGCCTGGGGCAATTGAAACCGATTTTGGCGGCGGTCGACTGCGGAATAATAAAGAGCTGAATGCATATGTGGCATCGCAAACGGCGCTGGGACGCGCGGGCTTGCCGGATGATATTGGCGACGCGATTGCCGCGTTGCTCAGTGATGAGCTGGCCTGGATGACAGCGCAGCGTATCGAAGTATCGGGCGGAATGTTCCTGTAAATCGCTCGTATCTTATTCAGCTTTTGAGCAATAGAAAACCGGTGCGCCACTCCAGGTAAAAATATAGCTGGTGGCGTTTACCGGTATTATCTGCAATCTAATTCAGCGATCGCGGTGCCGAAAGAAATCCGGGATAAACTTTCTGAATAACTCATTTTTCTTCGACAGCGGATTTGTCTCAGAAGAAACCATGATCACTTCCCCATCCCCCACGGATTCAGAATTTAATTCTTTAAAATGTTAAAAATTCGACATTAAGAATTGAGCGTTCGATCGCGTATGTGAAAACATGGCCTATGTGCTAAAAATTTCGCATAGGAAGAATAATAAATCGTGAATTTCATTTATAACCTTAAATCTACCATAAACGAATACTAAACGACCGCTTCCTCATAGTAGATTGGGATGAAGATTGGAAAGCATTTATAGCAGTCATATAATCCACCATACAAACGGTATGGATTATCTCAACGCTTATATGTAGAGGTGCATGTTCGTCTTCATTTAACGTGGGTATAAGTTATGGGCTATCGTCTATATGGATTTATGATTGGTGCTGAAATTCATTTTGACATTTCTAATCGCCGACTGTATCGGCTTACTGGTAGCCATACCGAGAAAAACATCGTTTTTGCGTCAATTTACTTTAATGAAACAATGCTCAGGCTTTTCCTGTATTTATTAATAAATGCCAGGAGCCAGCCGATACCGAAAGAAGAATTATTTGAGAAAATCTGGGAAGCGCATAATCTGAGCCCCTCTGCGCAAAGATTATGGCAAGTCCTGCACAATCTTAATAATAAACTTGGCCTGCTGGGGTTACCCAGGGATTTTATCCTTAATATAAGAGGTCAGGGTTATGTCATCAATTATCCTGATGTCATTCCCGTTTATTACAAAGTGAGCGAACTCCCAACTCATGCTGTCAAAAAAAGGGAGAAAATAGATAACCTGAGTGAGTGATGTCAACCCAGGTATTTGCCCTGAGCATGCAGTGCGAGGGGCTTTTTTTATCGTTATCTTTACTTTTTATTTTCAATGTATTTTCGCTAAATAACGTTATTGTTCGATAGATACCAATAACGGCCAGGGCGATTGGGTCAGGTTCTGATGATTGCTGTGCGGTTGCCCTCAATAGGCCGCCGCACGCTTGAGGCTCGTGATGATTACCACAACCAGGCAACTCCCGATATTATTCTCTGACGCCAGCGAATTACTGGCCCGTTTCCTCACCTGTGCACCGGTAAAAACGTTGAATGCAGCCATTCTTCAACGGCAGTTCCAACCGGTGTATCAACCCATTTTTAACAGCCAGACGGGTGAAATTGCAGGTATTGAGGTACTCGCCAGGTGGACGCATCCCCAGTATGGCGCTATTCCCCCTGATATATTTATTCCCCTTGCGGAAGAGCATGGTCTTATCGCCTCGCTGACGCATCAACTTATTCAGCAAGTCATTGCCGACCTGCAGTCGCGGCTCCCCCTTTTCCCAAATGGACTTTACCTTAACCTAAATCTGAGCCCCGAAAACTGCCTCGATCCGCGCTTTGAGTCGGACGTCGTGGCGCTCATGCAAAAGCTTGCCCCGGTTCAGGTTCAACTGGTTATCGAAATTACCGAAAGACGCCCTCTGCACTTTACCCCTCAGCTAAGCGAGTGGTTTGCCGCGTTGAGAAAATCCAATATCGC
Organism: Citrobacter sp. LUTT5; assembly: GCF_009905315.1. Taxonomy (NCBI): domain Bacteria; kingdom Pseudomonadati; phylum Pseudomonadota; class Gammaproteobacteria; order Enterobacterales; family Enterobacteriaceae; genus Citrobacter; species Citrobacter sp. LUTT5. The sequence continues at coordinate 231,090 of NZ_CP047606.1, forward strand.
CGTAGCGTTAGATGATTTCGGGACAGGATACTCGAATCTGTGTTACCTCCACGCGCTGGAACCGGAGTTTATTAAGATAGATAAACTGTTTGTCAGCCAGATTGGTGAGGGGGGCGATACCCGCATTGTCGATACGCTTATTGAGCTGGCGCAGAAGATGGGTCTGCGAATGATTGCCGAGGGCGTTGAGACTCAGGCTCAGGCCGATTATCTGCGCATGAAACGCTGTGATTTTTTACAAGGGTATTATTTATGCAGACCCGTTCCACTTGAAGATCTGATCGGAGTGATGCAATCGCCCGCAACCTTTAGTGTCGATTGATACAGCAATACTGCCTGGGGAAACCACAGGTGATGATCAATTGATGCGACATTTTATTTTGTAACATATTTGTCTGTTACTGTGAGTTCCTTATTTTTATTAGAAAATATAGACTCCAAAAAATTAATATTAATAAGCTAGTTTTGAGTATTGGATATTAAGGATTTCCTTAATGTTTAGCGCCACTTTTGTCCCTTTGTGTGATTATTTGGTTTGAGCTGTAACTATTTGCGATTTCTACTTTTTTCTTCTCCGTCTATCGGTAAAATGGCCCCCGCCAAATGGTGACTTCTTATTTTACCCCTCGGGTAATACCCTTCCGCGTGTTAAGGCTAGTATCTTATTCAGACGGAGATAAGTAATGCAGGTAATAATGTTTGACAGGCAGTCGATATTTATTCATGGAATGAATGTAAGTTTACAAGAGCGTATTCCAGGAGTGGATGTTCAGGGTGTCAGTCAGGCAGATGACCTTTGGCAGAAACTGGAAGACACCCCTGATGCACTGATAATGCTGGATGGCGACCAGGACGCCGAGTTCTGCCGTAACTTGCTACAGCAGATAGCGCAACGCTTTTCGACAGTAAAAGTGCTGGTAACAGCAACGGACTGCCGTAAAAAATGGCTGCAGGAGGTTACGCAATTGAATGTGCTGGCCATTGTTCCACGCGACTCTGACGCGGAAACCTTCACGCTGGCTCTCAATAGCATTGCGATGGGAATGGTATTTATCCCCAGAGATTGTATGACAACCCCCGAGAGCAGCGGGCAAAATATCAGATCGCTTAGTGCGCGTCAGCGAGAGATTCTGACTATGCTTGCCGCCGGAGAATCAAATAAACAAATTGGTCGATTGTTAAATATCAGCACCGGAACGGTCAAAGCCCATCTTGAATCGCTGTATCAGCGCCTCGAGGTAAAAAACCGTACGCAGGCGGCAATGATGTTAAACGACGCTATTTAACGGGCGAATATTTCACAGTCAGAACGATTCTGGCTGTGAAATAACCCCCGAGCAGAATTCTGCAGCACAAAACCGGCTTATCCCCACGCTGAGCATCCACGCAATTAACGCTTCCTGTTGAAACCTTTCTTTTATTTGCGGCATTTTCTGGTGTATGAATTCCTCGCAGATTTCCAGATCCGCGAGCAGTAGTGTTTCTGCCTGCGTTACCGAAACAGGCGCAGGAAAGCTTTCATCGGATGTGATTTCGTGCCCGTAGCCAATCACCCAGACACCATTTTTGTCCTGATACTTTTCCAGTGACAGGCCTTGCCATTGTTTAATAAATGCAACACAGGCGGGCGTGAAATACGTTGAATGGAGTGGCATATTCATCTCTGTACAAAGAGACCTATTTTAAGAAACCGCCTCCGTTACGCCAGTTGTCATACAGCCAGTTTTTTCAGCAAAACGTCTTATTCTGCGGGTGGCTGATAGTCGTGTTTTAACAGGCCGAAAATCCAGTCATCATTCCAGGTTTGATGCAACCAGTAGCTTTCCCGCAGCGTGCCTTCGTGAATGAACCCGACCTTTTCCAACAGACGCCGTGAGGCTTCGTTTCCTGCGGTGACGCAAGCCGTAAGCCGGCGTAGCCCTCCGGTGGTAAATGCAAAATCGCAAACTGCATGCAGAGATTCAGTACCATAACCTTTCCCCTGCGCTTCAGGGGCGAGCAGAAAACCGACCTCGGCACATTCATTGTTTTCATGAATATATCCAGTCACTCCAAGCGGTGCTCCCGATGCCTTATCGCACAGGACCAGACATAGCCAGTGCGGGCTGCCGGGAGACCATTCAGGCAGGCGGGAGTTGAAGGCTGTCCGTATCTCCTCTTCAGTACGCGTGTCAGCGACAAAGCGCATCACATCTGGATTCTTCTGTAGCGTTAAGAAGAACGTCCAGTCATTTTCTGTCAGTGGGCGGCAGAGCAGACGTGATGTTTGCAATACAGGCACAGGCTTATCTCCAGAATAATTTTCAATGATTGTGCGGAAGTCACTGTAAAACTTATTTATTTGCTATATGAATGTGTTTTAGTCTACATCGGCACAACGTTGCGTTTAAAAAAGATAATTACATACCATGATGAGGCCGCACGTTTTGGGTCCTTTTAGGGAAGATGATGACCAATAGCGCGTTACAAGCGACATGTACACCCTTTGAACATTGTCTGGGGATTATCCGTCAGGCGTCGATAGAAATATTATTGCTGTTAGGCGTACATGTCACAGAAGGCAAAGACCCTCGGTGGTTTCTCGAACAACTGGATCAGGCTCGACTGAATCTGGGCGGCTGGGGGGCTGTCGCCAGACGGTTGCAGATGAATGATGCGCAATTGAGCCAGTTCACTCTGCGGCTACGCCATCTTCAACAGAGTGTACCCCAATATGAAAATGGTCAGGACGTCAGTGAAAACCAGCTGATTTCAGCGCTGCGCTTTGTGGCCTCTCTGGAACAATTACGCCAGCAACAGCCCATCCTGAAGTATCAAACCGAAATTACACCTGTAGAGCCGGATGCTCAGATGCGGGCGCAGCGTCAACTTCGCGCAATAGAATTAACCCTCAAATCCCTGATTGCGCGGGTATGGCCGGATCAACATCCTCTCAACAGCTTTCTGAAACAGCACTTTGGCGGTGAACGTCTGCGTCGCTGGCTAAAGTTGGGCGAAGGACGAGATGCGCTGGACGGTATGATGTTTAGCGAGCTGGCACTGATGGTCGTCGATAAGAAATTATTTGTTCGCCACTTTACACAGATTTTTAACGATACCTCGGTGCTGATGTCGTTTGTTGAGCCGCGCATCACGCTACGCATGTTTTTGGATGATTGCCGCCTGGCTCGTAACTGTGTTATCGCGCAACAACCGCTAACCTCAGTACAATTGCTGTTGCTGGACTACCAGTACCGGCAGATAACTCATCCTGTGCAACGGGCGTTTGAAGAACGACGTACGCGCATTAATCCTGCGTCGTATCTGGAATCTGATGAGTCCATGGTCCGCCAGTTTTGGGAAACGGCAAAGCAAAAAGACGAGCAAGCGGGAGGCGATAAGCATGAAATCGCAGACAGTATTGATCCGCCGGAGAAGCGAGCCAAACGCTCGGCAGAAGAACGTGAACAGCTAATTTCCGGCATGTTGTGGGTAGCGGTCGGCGTGATGGTGCTGGCGATTTCGCTGGGTGCGTTCTGGTTATTCACTTCGCCAGCGCCACAGGCGTCATCCGGACAATCCGTTGAAATTGTGCAGGAGGAACCGCGACGTGACGCCCCCAGCGCGCGGGAGGCGGTGACCCGAATGGGTATCACCTGGGATGCCTTTAACATGCGGGCGGCTATCGATCGCAATGACACTCGCGTGACGTCACTGTTCCTGCAGGGTGGGATGGACTGGAAGCTGGCGTGGACGGAGCAGGCGTTCTCAGCGGGCAATACCGAGGTGTTGAGACTGCTGCTGCGTTACCCTTCGCAGATGGATGAAAGCAAACCATGCCGACAGTTTATGACTACGCTCAGCCATGCGATGTCGAATGGGGCGTCACTCACATCGCTGCATAAAAGTTATCTGCAAAGTTTTTGTTCGGTGCCTGCGGTCGTTGCGCGTCAGCAATATAATCTTGAGCAGGCCGAGCTGCGTGTTCGCGCCCAGCCAAGCCCTGAGAACAAGAAATGGCAGAAAATTCACGCCGAGTTGTACGATGCGATTAACTGACATCCTGATGAATCAGACCGTCAACCGCTAGGGTTCGCCATACAAACCGATGAGTCGGCGCACCACGCCATTGGTCCAGCCAAAGCCGTCCTGCAACGGATATTCCCCGCCGCCGCCTTCGCGCGGCGCTGCGTCGGCTATGTGGTATTTTTCGATAAGCTTGTGGTGTTCCTGATAAAAGAGATTCACCGTTTTCAACCAGTTACGGGCGATTTCATCCCCGAGATGGTCGTCACCGTACAGTTTGAAGCCCTGGATCGCCATCCACTGCAGCGGCGCCCAGCCGTTCGGTTTATCCCACTGTTCCCCAGTTTCATGCTCCGTGGCTAAAATACCACCGGGCGTGAGCAGGCGACTGCGAACCGCGTTAGCAAGCCGGTCGGCTTGTTCATGTGTTGCCATACCGACATATAGCGGCACAATACTGGCGGCAGAGAACAGGGCCATTTGTTCGCGCCGCCAGTCGTAATCGCGATAGCAGCCGTTTTCATCGTCCCACAGATAGCGGTTTACCGCATCGCGACGGTCACTGGCTTTCTGGCGAAACTGCGCTTCCGTTTCTTTGTCGCCTTTCAGCGCGGAAATATTGGCGATAGTGCTTTCCAGCTTGTAGAGGAATGCGTTCAGATCAATCGGGATGAACTGCGTGGTGCGTATGCTGGCAAGGCGGCCTGCATCGCGTAGCCAGCGCGAGGAATAATCCCAGCCAGAGGCCGCGCCCGCGCGCAAATCCCGATACACCTCATTGGGTGGACGACCCGAATGCTTGGCGGTCTCAACGTCTTCAAGCCATGATTCATCACGCGGGGTATCACGATCGTCCCAATAGCGGTTGAGCAGAGAGCCGTCCGACATTCTGATCACGTGACGGTAGGCCTGGTTGAGCACCAGGGAATCGGCGCCATCCATCCAGAATGCGTATTCCATTTTTAGATGTTCAAGGTAGCGACGCGCGCCGCGCACGCCATCTTCTTCAAACAGTTCCACCATCAGCGCAAAAACCGGTGGCTGCGAACGGCTCAGGTAGTAGGTACGGTTACCGTTGGGGATGTGACCATAGTTTTCAATCATCCAGGCAAAGTTATCCGCCATACACTTCAGCAGATCTTCGCGGCCGCTCTCTGCCAGACCCAGCATGGTAAAGTAGGAATCCCAGTAGTAGGTTTCGCTAAAACGTCCACCGGGCACAATATATGACTGCGGTAACGCCAGCAGCGAGGACCAGGGAATGTGATCCTGCGGCTCGCGCGTCAGCACAGGCCACAGTTGATCGATATGCTCTTTCAGCGAGCTTGCCGGATCGGACACATATTCACTGGAGGGCGTTTCCGGTAGCCAGAAATGGTTCTCGACGAAACGTCGCAGATCAAAGTCGCGGTGGCGTTTGACCTTGCGATAACGGATCAAAATATCCAGCGGATCCATTTTGGGCGCACAGTCGGGGAAGGTTTTGCTATCGGCAAACAGTTTCGACGACTGGACGTGTTCGAACAGCTCAAGGTAACGATCGGCCGGGGTTAACGCATCTGAGGCGGGCAGCCCTTCAATCATCTCCGGCTCAGGCTCTGCCTCAATCATTTCATCCAGCTTTAACTCGCACGGATCCATTTCATAAAGCAGATCGATATCGATCGTCATTTCTTCTGAAGGGGCGTGGGGTAGTTTCTGGTTGAGCATAATGAGAAAGACCTCCGATGGACGTTGAAAGATTAAGGCTATTGCCCGGTCGTCAGTTAAGCGTAGACATTCGCTTCGGTGTCTGGTGAGTAAAGCGTGCGGTTGATCACGTTTTAGTGCTGCATATTATTTAGAAAATAAGACTATCCCAATGAATATAATGAAGAATTCATAATTCTGCGTGACCTGAAGATATTTTATTTTCAGAACATTCGATTGCAACGAGGTGTGAACGGAAAACCATAACGGCTTATCTCCGTAATAGGCACAGGCTATTCTATCGATAGTTATCCCCCATGTAATTGCTTGATACTTATCAAAATAATAAATCCCTTACTTTCTATGATGGTTAAGTCTGACAAAGACTATGCACTCATTATTCTAATTTTTCTGGGTCACAATAACTCACAACGGTGAGGGTAAAATAATGAAAATCATTACCCGTCTTACCGCGATAGCCATAGCTGGCGTCGTGATTTGTTATTTTGGATTATCCGGTTATGTGTGGTATCACGATAATCAACGTAGTAAACAGGCAGATGTTCAGGCCTCTACGCTGGAAGAAAATAATAAAGTATTAGGTTTTTTACGCGAAAAAGGATGCGATTATTGTCACACGCCTTCAGCTGAATTACCTTTCTATTCTTCTTTTCCTGTCGCTAAGCAGTTGATGAATTACGATATTCAACTGGGATACAAATCATTCAATCTTGAGGCCGTTCGTGCGGCGCTGGTCGCAGATAAACCCGTTTCGCAAAGCGACCTGAATAAAATTGAATGGGTGATGCAGTACGACACCATGCCGCCGACGCGTTATACCGCACTGCACTGGGCTGGCAAGGTAAGCGATACGGAGCGAGCAGAGATCCTGGGCTGGATTGCGAAACAGCGCGAGCAGTATTACGCCAGTAACGATACCGCCGCGCAGCATCGTAACGAGCCTGTGCAGCCGATACCGGAAAGCATTCCGACCGATGCCCGTAAAGTGGCGCTGGGCTTTACGCTTTACCACGACCCGCGTATTTCCGGTGACAGCACGATTTCTTGCGCGCACTGCCATGCCCTGAATGCGGGGGGCGTAGATGGTCGCAAAACGTCAATCGGCGTAGGCGGCGCGGTTGGTCCTATCAACGCGCCGACGGTATTTAACTCTGTCTTCAACGTGGAACAATTCTGGGATGGTCGAGCACCAACATTGCAGGCGCAGGCAGGCGGCCCGCCGTTGAACCCTATCGAGATGGCGTCTAAATCCTGGGATGAAATTATTCAGAAACTGGATAAAGATCCGCAACTCAAACAAGAGTTTATCGCGGTTTATCCGCAGGGATTCAGCGGAGATAATATTACCGATGCGATTGCTGAGTTTGAGAAAACGCTAATTACGCCAAATTCGCCGTTTGATAAATGGCTACGCGGCGATGAAGCGGCGTTAACTGCCCAGCAGAAACATGGCTATCAGTTGTTTAAAGATAATAAGTGCGCGACCTGTCATGGCGGTATTATTTTAGGCGGGCGTTCATTTGAGCCATTGGGTTTGAAAAAGGACTTTAATTTCGGCGAGGTCACTGCTGCAGATATTGGCCGCATGAACGTCACTAATGAATTACGTGACAAGCTGCGTCAAAAAGTCCCTGGCTTGCGTAACGTTGCGCTGACCGCGCCTTATTTCCATCGAGGTGATGTGCCTACGCTCGACGGTGCGGTAAAACTGATGCTGCGTTATCAGGTGGGTAAAGAACTGCCGCAGGAAGATATCGACGATATCGTGGCGTTCCTCGAAAGCTTAAACGGCGTGTATACGCCATATATGCAGGGTAAATAGACTTTGCCCTGGTCCTGATTCGGACGTAAAAAAACCGACTTCACGTCGGTTTTTTTACGCTTCAGCCCGAGTTGGTGGCTCTGGCCGAAGTGAGATAGTTATCATCTAACGCTTCAATCCTATTACCTTAACGGTGCTATTGCAAGAATGCGCTGGCAGTTACGATTAAAAGAACTGTATACTTATCCAGTTAGCTCTGTAACTTATCCCTTCCGGACGCGCGCTAAACGCTTTCTAAGTCCTGATCGGCGAAACGGGTGGTGCCGTTGGCCGATGCTCTGGCCGGGGTGAGATAGTTATCATCTAACAATGGAGCATGCCCCGTGACAGGCAATGGATGAGTAAGCGGGTGCATTCTCACTCCACCTGATGGAGAAAACGGGTGATTGATAAAGCAATCATCGTTCTGGGAGCGTTAATTGCGTTGCTGGAGCTGATCCGCTATCTGCTGCAACTTTTGAACTGATAGCGGAAACGTAACTAAGGGCAAAGAGCTAACCCCTCTTTGCCCTTTAACACTCATGAAGTGCGATTAACGCATGGTAACGAACTCTTCTGCTGCCGTTGGGTGAATCGCAACGGTGTTATCAAAGTCTTTCTTGGTTGCGCCCATTTTCAGTGCGACCGCGAAGCCTTGCAGCATTTCATCCATTCCAAAACCAATACCGTGAATACCGACAATCTTCTCTTCCGGACCGACGCAAACCAGCTTCATGCGGCACGGCTGACGATGTGAAGTGACAGCGGTATACATCGCGGTAAACGATGATTTATACACTTTTACCTGGTCATCGCCGTGCTGTTCGCGAGCCTGCTGCTCGGTCAGGCCGACGGTGCCAATTGGCGGATGGCTGAAGACCACGGTCGGGATATTGCTGTAGTCCAGATGTTCGTCCGGTTTGTTGTTAAACAGACGCTCAGACAGGCGACGGCCCGCGGCAACAGCAACCGGCGTCAGCTCAACGGCACCGGTGTTATCGCCGACGGCATAAATTCCCGGCACGCTGGTGTTCTGATATTTATCAACGACGATGTAGCCTTTTTCGTTGGTTTTCACGCCAGTAACTGCCAGGTTGAAGTTATCGGTGGCTGGTTCACGACCAATTGCCCAAATCAGGCAATCTACCGTTTCGCTACGACCATCTTCCAGTTGCAGGGTCAGGCTGCCGTCAGCGTTTTTAACGACCGCTTTCGGAATCGCGTGAGTATGCAGAGTCGGGCCTTCGGCGTTCATCACCTCAACCAGCGTGTCGACGATCATCGGGTCGAAGCTGCGTAGCGGCGCGTGTTTACGCACGAACAGATGCGTTTGGGCACCCAGGCCGTTAATCACGCCTGCCAGCTCAACGGCGATGTAACCTGCGCCGACGACCGCAACGCGCTTCGGCAGTGCGGGCAGCTCAAAGAAGCCATCGGAGTCGATCCCGTATTCCACACCCGGAATGTTCGGATGGCTCGGGCGACCGCCGGTAGCAATCAAAATATGATCGGCAGTAATGGTTTCACCGTTCACTTCAATGGTTTTGGCATCCACAAAGCGGGCAAAACCTTTAATCACATCGACATTATTTTTGCCCAGCACATTGTCATACGAGGTATGAATACGATCGATATAAGCGGTACGCGTGGCGATCAGTTTATCCCAGTCGAACTTATTGATGGTGGTGTCGAAACCGTAATCCGGGCCGTACATGTGGATCGCTTCGCGAACCTGGGCGGCATGCCACATCACTTTCTTTGGTACGCAGCCCACGTTAACACAGGTTCCGCCTAACTCTTTGGCTTCAATCAGTGCGCATTTCTGGCCGTACATTGCTGCACGGTTAATGGAGGCAATACCGCCGCTGCCGCCGCCAATAGCGATGTAATCATAGTGCTTGGTCATGACCGCTCCTTCATGTTCATTGTAGGGCGGAGAAGCGTTACGCCATCCGCCAAAATATTCGCGATTGTATACCTGATATTAAAAGGTTCCACCGATGGCTGCGATTACTCCGGCACGATCCAGCTTACCGAGGTATGACCGGTTCCTGCCGGAACCAGTTTGCTGTGCAACCACGGCAGAACGTTGTTCATCTGCTGCTCCAGCTTCCACGGTGGGTTAATCACAATCATGCCAGACGCTGTCATACCGCGCTGATCGCTGTCCGGGCGCACCGCCAGTTCAATTTGCAGAATTTTGCGGATGCCGGTGTCTTCGAGATCGTGGATCATGCGCTTGATTTGCTGGCGCAGAACCACCGGATACCACAGCGCATAGGTGCCGGTCGCGAAACGCTTGTAGCCTTCGTTAATACCGGTGACCACCGCCTGGTAGTCGCTTTTGATTTCGTAGGGTGGATCGATAAGGATCAGCCCACGACGTGAAACCGGCGGCAATTTTGCTTTCAGCTGCTGATAACCATCGGCTTTGGCCACGCGTGCGCGCTCATCTTTCTGGAATTCGCCGCGCAGCAGGGGAAAGTCGCTCGGGTGCAGTTCAGTTAATTGCAGGCTATCCTGTTCGCGCAGCAGCTGGCGAGCAATTAACGGAGAGCCCGGGTAGTAGCGCAACTGATCGCTACGGTTGAAATGTTGCACTACGCCAATGTAGGGTTCCAGTTCGGCAGGCAAATCGTCCTGCTGCCAGATACGGGCGATCCCTTCCAGATATTCACCGGTACGTTCGGCATGCTCACTGCTCAGCTGATAACGGCCAGCGCCAGCATGGGTGTCCAGATAGAGAAACGGTTTTTCTTTCTCTTTGAGCGATTCAATGATCAGGCTCTGGACGGTGTGTTTCAGGACGTCGGCGTGGTTGCCTGCGTGATAACTGTGGCGATAACTGAGCATGGGTAATGAAATTCCGCTGAAATGACGATTTGCCACAGTTTACAGCAGATCGGCACAGATTACCCGTAGGCCCGGTAAGCGCAGCACCACCGGGCGTCTTTCCGTCACGGTTAGCATTGAAATCCTCTACACTTAACCCCATTGTACAAATTAATATGCACAGCGCCGGATACGCGCTTCATTCACTCTTTTCAACAGGACCGCGCTAATGACCAATCCATTGCTGACTCCCTTCGCACTGCCGCCGTTTTCTAAAATTCAGCCTGAGCATGTCGTGCCTGCCGTCACTAAGGCGCTGAACGATTGCCGCGAAAACGTTGAGCGAGTGGTTGCGCAGGGCGCGCCGTACACCTGGGAAAATCTCTGCCAGCCGTTGGCGGAAGTTGACGATGTGCTGGGGCGTATTTTCTCTCCTGTTAGCCACCTGAACTCGGTGAAAAACAGCCCGGAACTGCGTGAAGCCTACGAACAAACGCTGCCGCTGCTGTCTGAATACAGCACCTGGGTTGGACAACATGAAGGCCTGTACAAAGCGTACCGCGACCTGCGTGATGGCGATCATTACGCCACCCTGAGTACCGCGCAGAAAAAAGCGGTCGATAACGCGCTGCGCGATTTTGAGCTTTCTGGTATCGGTCTGCCGAAGGAAAAACAGCAGCGTTATGGTGAAATCGCCACCCGTCTGTCTGAGCTCGGCAACTTGTACAGCAATAACGTCCTTGATGCCACGATGGGCTGGACGAAGTTAGTCACCGATGAAGCCGAGCTGGCTGGTATGCCGGAAAGCGCGCTGGCTGCGGCGAAGGCCCAGGCGGAAGCCAAAGAGCAGGCAGGCTATCTGTTAACGCTGGATATCCCAAGCTACCTGCCGGTGATGACCTACTGTGACAACCAGGGACTGCGTGAAGAGATGTATCGCGCTTACTCCACCCGCGCGTCTGACCAGGGGCCGAACGCTGGCAAATGGGACAACAGCCCGATAATGGAAGAGATCCTTGCGCTGCGCCACGAACTGGCACAGCTGCTGGGCTTTGAAAGCTACGCCTTTAAATCTCTGGCTACCAAAATGGCGGAAAACCCGCAGCAGGTCCTCGACTTCCTGACCGATCTGGCGAAACGTGCCCGTCCGCAGGGTGAGAAAGAGCTGGCCCAGTTGCGCGCCTTCGCGAAAGCGGAATTTGGCGTTGATGAGCTTCAGCCGTGGGACATCGCCTACTATAGCGAGAAACAAAAACAGCACCTCTACAGCATCAGTGACGAGCAGCTTCGTCCTTATTTCCCGGAGAACAAAGCCGTTAACGGTCTGTTTGAAGTGGTTAAACGTATTTATGGCATCACTGCCAAAGAGCGCACCGATGTTGACGTCTGGCACCCGGAAGTTCGTTTCTTCGAGTTGTATGACGAAAACAACGAGCTGCGCGGCAGCTTCTACCTCGACCTGTATGCCCGTGAACATAAACGCGGCGGGGCGTGGATGGACGACTGCGTCGGCCAGATGCGTAAAACCGACGGCACGTTGCAAAAACCGGTTGCCTACCTGACCTGTAACTTTAACCGTCCGGTGAACGGTAAACCTGCGCTGTTTACCCACGATGAAGTGATTACCCTGTTCCACGAGTTCGGCCACGGTCTGCACCATATGCTGACCCGTATCGAAACCGCGGGCGTTTCCGGTATCAACGGTGTGCCATGGGATGCGGTCGAACTGCCGAGCCAGTTTATGGAAAACTGGTGCTGGGAGCCACAAGCGTTGGCGTTTATCTCCGGCCATTATGAAACCGGCGAACCGCTGCCGAAGGAACTGCTGGATAAAATGCTGGCGGCGAAAAACTACCAGGCGGCGCTGTTTATTCTGCGTCAACTGGAGTTCGGTCTGTTTGATTTCCGTCTGCACGCGGAATTTAACCCGCAGCAAGGGGCGAAAATCCTCGACACGCTGGCGGAAATCAAGAAACAGGTCGCCGTGGTGCCGGGCCCAACCTGGGGCCGCTTCCCGCATGCCTTCAGCCATATTTTTGCAGGGGGCTACGCGGCGGGTTACTACAGCTATCTGTGGGCCGACGTGCTGGCGGCGGATGCCTTCTCTCGCTTCGAAGATGAAGGGATTTTCAACCGTCAAACCGGACAATCGTTCCTCGATAACATCCTCACCCGTGGCGGTTCTGAAGAGCCGATGGAACTGTTCAAACGCTTCCGTGGCCGCGAGCCACAGCTGGATGCGATGCTGGAGCATTACGGGATTAAAGGCTGATTTACCCGTCATACTTCAAGCTGCCTCTTCGGCAACTGCGCTCACTCACCCTGGTCACGTACTATTTGTACGTTCCCAGGGATTCCTTCACTTGTTGTCTTGATGCAACTCGAATTATTTAGGGTAAAGCGGAATTGAAAATCTGCTTAATTGATGAAACAGGCGCCGGAGACAGCGCCTTATCTGTTCTGGCCGCCCGCTGGGGACTGGAACACGATGAAGATAACCTGATGGCGCTGGTGATGACGACAGCACATCTGGAACTGCGCAAACGTGACGAACCTAAACTCGGCGGTATCTTCGTGGATTTCGCGGGCGGTGCGATGGCCCATCGGCGCAAATTTGGCGGTGGCCGTGGTGAAGCGGTGGCGAAGGCGGTCGGCATTAAAGGCGATTACCTGCCGGATGTGGTCGATGCAACCGCAGGGCTGGGGCGCGATGCGTTTGTACTGGCCTCGGTAGGCTGTCGCGTACGAATGCTGGAACGAAACCCGGTGGTTGCTGCGCTGCTTGACGATGGCCTGGCGCGCGGGTATGCCGACCCGGAAATCGGTCCGTGGCTGCAGGAGCGTTTGCAGTTGATTCACGCGTCGAGCCTGACGGCGTTAACCGATATCACACCGCGCCCGCAGGTGGTGTACCTCGACCCGATGTTCCCGCATAAGCAGAAAAGCGCGCTGGTGAAAAAAGAGATGCGTGTGTTTCAGTCGCTGGTGGGGCCGGATCTGGATGCGGATGGGCTGCTGGAGCCTGCTCGTCAGTTAGCCACCAAACGAGTGGTGGTGAAACGTCCGGACTACGCGCCGCCGCTGGCCGACGTGGCAACGCCGAACGCGGTAGTTACAAAAGGGCATCGGTTCGATATTTATGCGGGAACGGCATAGGCCAGATGGTCAGCTATAGTGCCCTTATCGGGTCTACAGCTCGGTGCCGTTAGTAGGCCGGATAAGGCGGTAGCCGCATCCGGCATCACGGGTTAAACAAACGGTGCCAGCGGATCGGCAATCTCAAACGCTACCGCGCGGTCCGCCTTCGGCGGGTAAATCAGCTCGCTGACAATCGACACCTTCAGCTTTTTCGCTTCTGCGCGCGTCAGTTTCACCTGCTGATCCCATCCTTCGCTATACACCGCACCCCAGGCACCAAGATCCAGGCAGGTGACGTAGTTTTCCTGACGATATGGCAGTGGTGTTATGTTTAACAGGTCTGCCGCGGCGTTATTACCGGCAAATTTACCCAGCAAGATGGCGTGCTGGCAGGTCATCAGCGCATGATTGCCTTTGTCGTCGGTGGCGGCGTAGGCTACATCGCCAGTGGCGTAGATATCATCGTGACCCACAACCTGTAGATTGGCATTGACATGCAGACGGCCCTGGCGATCGCGCGGGGCGTTAATCTGTGCTGTCAGGCTATTAGCCTGAACGCCGACGGTCCAGATAACTGTCTGGGAAGAAATCACCTGTCCATCTTTCAGCGTTACGCCGCAGGCATCAACGCTTTCGACTTCCGCATTGACCAACCATTCAACGCCCAGTTCAGCAGAGGCTTCGATAATCACGTCGCGTAATTCCTGGCTCCAGCGTCCGCCCGGTTGAGCGCCGCGCTCAACTACGACAACTCTGGTCTTAGCATCAGTGCCCAATATTTCGCGCAAACGACCTGGTAATTCCAGCGCCATTTCAATGCCGGTAAAGCCGCCGCCGCAGACCACTACCGTATTGCGAGCCTCACTCTCCGGTTGTAATGCCAGATCGTTAATGTGCTGCTCCAGTACGGCGGCGCTCTCAAGTTGGTCGAGGTCAAACGCGTGCTCGGCGGCACCGGTGACGGCGTCGCGGTTTACGTGACTTCCGCTGGCAAGCACCAGGCGGTCGTAGCGGCGCAGATGAATGTCACCGTTGGCATCTTTCCAGCTCACCTCTTTAGAGTCCGGGAGGATTTGCTCGACGTGACCTTGCAGGAAGTTGACGCCGGTAACGTCAAACAGCGGTTGCAGTGGTGCGACCAGCGTATGAACGGCGCTTTCATAAAAACGTGGGCGGACACGCAGCTCTGGCTGTGGCGCAATTACTGTAATATCAATGGCCTGCTGATGTTTATCCGCCAGTCGTGCGGCGCTTAATGCTGCCCACATACCGGCAAAGCCGGCGCCCACGATCAGAATTTGTTTACGCATTGGAGTTTTCTCACTGGTGACTACGAATTATTTACTCGGATTTTATTTGTCGTAGTTAAGAATTGCAATGCGATCGAGATCCTTTTTGCTTCAAAGGGTGAGGGTTTTTATTATCTATTTGATAAATATGTATTTAAATTTTTATTGTGAAGAGGGGTTACTTTGCTGTCTGGAATGAGTGAAACGAAAAAGCTACAATAAACTCAGATTAATTTTGACTGAGATAAGAGAATGGCATTCTACAGTTCTGGGGTTGAGTACGGCATTCATAGCCTGATGTGTATGGTCGATAGTAAGGGCGACGCGAGGGATATGAGCGTGCGGGAAATTGCCGAACTGCAAAGTGTGCCATATGACTATCTGGCAAAAATTTTCACCCGTCTGTCCAAAGCGGGTCTGGTGCGCAGCATTGAAGGCAAGGGCGGTGGTTTCCAGTTAGCTAAACCTGCTGAACACATCACTGTGCTGGATGTGGTGAATGCTATTGATGGTGATAAGCGCATCTTTGAATGTCGTGAAATTCGCCAGCGGTTGGCGGTATTTGAGGAACATCCACCAGAGTGGGCCTGTGAAGGCATTTGTGGTGTGCGTTCGGTAATGGACATGGCCCAGCAGCGGATGGAAGAAGCGCTCGGTCAGCATACGATTCTGGACTTGGCGCGCAAAATGTACCGCAAAGCGCCGGACACCTTTGTGGTGGAAGTGCAGGAGTGGATAGACGCGCGTAAAGGGTAGCGAGTGAAAATGCCGGATAGGGCAATAGCCGCCATCCGGCACTGAAGGTTATTGCTCGGTGCTCGGCGTATTAATCATGCGGTTCAGCCATGGCACCATAATCGCCATCACCACCGTTACGGCCAGGGTCACCAGACCAATCTTACTGAAGACGTTGGTATAGATAGGCAGCGTTTGCAGCGGGTCGGTGATGTTCTCTGGTACGGCGGTGAATGTCGCGACATAACCCCCCATCAGGAAGGCTGCTGCCTGGGTCAGGAACCACATCCCGAGGATAAAGCCCATCAGGTGTTGTGGCACGAGAGCGGCGACCATAGCCAGCCCCAGGGCGCTAATCAGCAGTTCACCCAGGCTCTGGAACAGATACACCAGCACGATAAACCACGGCGACGTCAGCCCCTGCGCATCGGCAAACCACATTCCGGCTGCAGCGGCGGTCAGGAAACCCAGCGAGCACAGGAACATACCGAGCGTAAACTTCATCGGCATGGTCAGGTCTTTACCTTTGTTGCCCAGGCGGGTATAGATTGCAGCCAGTACCGGACTCGCCAGTACCACCCAGAACGGGTTCAGCGCCTGGAAGCTTACCGGGTTGATGGCGAAACCAAGAATTTCATGGTGCACGTTATTGATAGCAAAGAAGTTCAGCGAAGTTGGCATCTGCGCGTACAGCACGTAGAACACCACCGCTTCCAGCATCAGGATAAAGGCCACGAACATTTTGTTGCGCCCGGTTTTATCCAGTTTGAAGGCCTGACGGAAGAAGATGATCGTCACGGCAATTGACAGGACGATCAGCACCAGGTTGGCAATCTGCACGTTGTGCATCAGCCAGGCGCAGATAAATACCATCACTATCGTTCCAGCCAGCACGCAGAATAGATTACGGAAATTCAGCGGCTTATGGTCCGGCTCTGAACCGATATTCTTCACCATTCCACGGCAGGCAAAGTAGACCAACAGCGCGACAATAAGCCCGGCCCCGCACAGATTATAGGTCACCGCGTAGCCAAACTTATCGGCAATCACCGGTGCCAGCGACAACGACAGCAGTGAACCGATGTTAATCGACATATAAAACAGGGTGAAAGCACCGTCCAGACGGGCGTCTTTCGGTGGATAGCATTTTGACAGCAGGCTTGCCGGGTTGGCTTTAAACAGCCCATTACCGACGGCAATGGTACCCAAAGCAATAAAAATCAGGTCGGGCTTAAGCAGTGACATCCCGGTCATGAAGTAGCCGATCGCCAGCACAATGGCGCCGAGTACCAGCGTGCGCTTGGTACCTAACAGATGGTCGCCGACGTAGCCGCCGATCGAGATCAGGCCGTAGACCAGCGCGGCAAATGCACCAAAGGTGACAAATGCCTGTTCCTGCGAAAAGCCGAGCTGCTTAACAAAAAATACCGCCAGGATGCCCTGAACGCCGTAATAGCCAAATCGTTCCCATAATTCCACAAAGAAGATCATGAAGAACGGACGAGGTTGCTGCAGCAAGCCCGTAGGTGCAGTTTTATTCATATTCCATCGCCTTTCAAAGCCATCCCGAAAAGTATGAACGCGTATGCTTAAACGCGCCGAAAAAGTCTTATTTTGTTATAGACTGCGGTTATTGGCCGCAGGTGTAGAGTATTATAGAGATAGTTTTCGATCCAATTAGTTGATCACACTAATTATGATTTATTTGTTGGATTGATGTACTAATTGTGTCTGAATGATAAAAACAAAAACGCCCGCAAAGGCGGGCGTTTACAGGCTTAACGACTGGTAGCGCGTCGGGTTATCTCCCGACGGCCAGCGTTTTATGCTTCTTCGTCGTCACGCAGCGGAACAATCAACATGTCGACGTGGACAGTGTTGATCAGTTGGCGCGCGGAGGACATTAGCTTGCTCCAGAAATCCTGGTGGTGACCACAAACGACCAGATCCATGTCGTATTTTTTGATGGCATCAACCAGAACCTGACCCAGGTCGCCGCTACCGCTCAGGGTTTCGGTGATAGGGTAGCCTGCGTTGGTGGAAAGCTCGGTTAGCGCGTGGTGGGTTTCTTCAGAAATGCGTTTCTGCATGTCGCCCAGATTCACGTCGATAAGCCCGGTGTACAGGTCGGAATAGTTTACGTCAACGTGGATAAGGGAGACTTTAGCATTGTAAGGCCGCGCCATAGAGACCGCTTTTTCAACCAGAACTTTGCTTTCCGGAGAAAGATCAACCGCGATAAGAATGTGTTTATAAGCCATAGTGTTACTCCTTCCATAAGTTGTCGATGACTAGCCTGCTGGCGTTTACCTGCCGCCGCGTCATCCGCATCCTGCGAACCTTGCGCGCGGGGCTAGCCCAGTCGTAAAAACGTACCATATAAGGACTATCCTTACATTATAGCGACCAGGATAATCCGTCAATCCGCCTTGCTTGCCAAGCAGTTAAACAAATTTTTTAGTTAATTGCATTGATAGCGATTAACCTTCTGGCAAAAAAATTAACTAATCTCCTACACTATCTAGAGAGGCGTTCGGATGCGTGATACTAATACGAACGGTTCGGCTGTACTCTTCACTGAATGGTTTGGCAGGGTATCGGGGAGCGGTAGTCCCGGAAAGGAGTTCCGTGGGCGGGTCGCCGGGGAGGAGGTATGATAAGCACCATTGCATTGTTCTGGGCTTTATGTGTCGTTTGCATTGTTAATATGGCGCGCTATTTTTCTTCGCTACGCGCACTGTTAGTGGTACTTCGTGGTTGCGATCCATTGCTTTACCAGTATGTAGATGGTGGGGGCTTTTTTACCTCGCATGGGCAACCGAACAAGCAGATGCGTCTGGTGTGGTATATCTACGCTCAGCGTTACCGCGATCATCATGATGATGAGTTTATTCGCCGCTGTGAGCGGGTTCGCGGTCAGTTCATCCTCACCAGCGCGCTATGTGGCCTGGTGCTAATCAGCATGGTTGCGCTGATTATCTGGCACTGATGCCAACGACAGATACAAAAAAAGCGGGTCAGAAAACTGACCCGCTTTTTTACCGTGCATTCGCTTAGATAAGCTTCAGAGAGAGCCAGTAAAGCCCGCCGGAAAGAAGAATTGCGGCTGGCAGGGTGAAGACCCAGGCCATCAGAATGCTGGTCACCGTTTTACGCTGTAAACCGCCGCCATCAACAACCATCGTCCCCGCAACGGAAGAAGAGAGAACGTGGGTGGTGGAAACAGGCATACCGGTGTAGCTGGCGAGACCGATAGAGACTGCGGCGGTCATCTGTGCCGACATCCCCTGGGCATAGGTCATGCCTTTCTTACCGATTTTCTCACCAATGGTGGTGGCTACGCGACGCCAGCCGATCATGGTACCAATGCCCAGCGCCAGTGCGACGGCCATAATGATCCAGATAGGCGCATACTCAATGGTGCTCAGCATGTCAGCTTTCAGTTTTTTCAGCAGACGCTGATCGTCAGTGCTTACGCCAGGCAGCTTAACCACTTTATCGGTGGTATCAGAGATGCAGAGCATAATGCGACGCAGCTGACCACGCTGTTCGACGCTTAACTTGTCGTAGGTTTCCAGGTTCGCCAGCATACCTTTCGCACGTTCCAGCGCGTTGATGGTATTCGCCGGGTGGCAATGGAACTCTGTCGTCGTCGCTGGTGCCGCGTCCGTCGGGGACGGAATCAACTGGTCTACGCCTGTAGCCTGTTTAAGCAGGTCAGGACGCTGCTGGAAGAAGACTTCGACGTTATTGATGGCATCACGGGTACGGGTAATCTCGTAACCGGAAGCATTCATATTCACCACGAAGCCCGCAGGCGCTACGCCAATCAGCACCAGCATCACCAGACCAATGCCTTTCTGCCCGTCGTTAGCGCCATGAGAGAACGCCACGCCGATAGCGGAGAGGATCAGTGCAATACGCGTCCAGAACGGCGGCTTTTTCTTACCGTCTTTCTTTTCACGTTCTGCTGGCGTCAGGTGGATACGGGCACGTTTTTTTGTACCGCTCCAGTAGCGACGCAGAATGAAAATAAGACCGCCTGCAACCACCAGACCAACAATTGGCGAGATGATAAGCGAGGCAAAAATACCGATAACTTTCGGAATGTTAAGTGCATCTACCACAGAAGTGCCGGTCATCAGCGCATTGGTTAAACCAATACCGATAATGGCGCCAATTAGCGTGTGGGAGCTGGATGCAGGCAAACCAAAGTACCAGGTACCCAGGTTCCAGATAATTGCCGCCAGCAGCATGGAGAACACCATGGCGAGGCCATGTGACGATCCCATATTGAGCAGCAGATCCGTTGGCAGCATATGCACGATGGCATACGCCACGCTGAGACCGCCCAGCAAAACACCAAAGAAGTTGAACACCGCAGCCATGACCACCGCCAATTGCGAACGCATTGCACGGGTATAGATCACGGTTGCGACAGCATTGGCTGTATCATGGAAGCCGTTAATCGCTTCGTAGAACAGCACAAAAGCCAGAGCAAGCAATAGTAAAAGCCCGGTATGTAAATCCAGGCCAGCAAACAAATGTAGCATAGGACGTTACGCCATTTTGAGGACATGAACGCGGCGCATTATCAGTGACTTTGGCGGCGCGGGCAAAGTGAAATATAGAGTTTTTTTGATTTGTCTCCTGCTTTGTTTTACACCACTAAAGAATTATCCTATATATTTCAGTTAAATACCCTTTATCGGTAGTTTGGTGCTGGTGCGACCACTGAGGAATCTTTACAATTCACACCCGCTTTTTAGAGAGGATCGCAACGTGGAAAGGTTTGATACCGTTATTATAGGCGCTGGCGCAGCGGGTATGTTTTGTGCCGCGCAGGCAGGACAAGCAGGTAGTCGCGTACTGCTGATTGATAATGGTAAAAAGCCGGGGCGTAAGATTCTCATGTCTGGCGGGGGACGCTGCAACTTTACCAATCTTTATGTCGAGCCTGCCGCCTATTTGAGCCAAAACCCCCATTTTTGCAAATCGGCGCTGGCGCGTTACACGCAGTGGGATTTTATCGACCTGGTGGGCAAACACGGTATTGCCTGGCACGAAAAAACGTTGGGTCAGCTGTTCTGCGATGATTCCGCACAGCAAATTGTCGATATGCTGGTGGCCGAGTGTGAAAAAGGTAACGTAACTATGCGGTTACGTAGCGAAGTCCTGAGCGTCGAGCGAGAGGGTGATGATTTCATTCTCGAATTGAACGGGATGACCGTGGGCACGAAAAAGCTGGTTATTGCCTCTGGTGGTCTCTCTATGCCGGGGCTGGGCGCGACGCCGTTTGGTTATAAAATTGCCGAACAGTTCGGTCTGAACGTATTGCCAACGCGCGCAGGACTGGTGCCCTTTACGTTGCATAAGCCACTGCTGGAGCAGCTTCAGGTGCTCTCTGGCGTGTCGGTCTCCTCTGTTATCACCGCCGAGGACGGCACCGTTTTTCGTGAAAATCTGCTCTTTACGCACCGCGGGCTTTCTGGTCCGGCCGTACTGCAGATTTCCAGTTTTTGGCAGCCAGGCGAATTTGTCAGCATTAATTTGTTGCCGGATGTTGACCTTGCGAGCTTCCTCGATGACCAACGCAGCGCCCACCCTAATCAGAGCTTAAAGAATACGCTTGCTATGCAGTTGCCAAAACGGCTGGTGGAATGTTTACAGCAGTTAGGGCAAATCCCGGACGTCTCGCTGAAACAGCTTAATGTGCGTGATCAACAAACGCTGGTTGAGACGCTGACCGATTGGCGGGTGCAGCCGAACGGTACAGAAGGGTATCGTACCGCTGAAGTCACGCTGGGCGGCGTTGATACCAATGAGCTTTCATCGCGCACGATGGAAGCACGTAAAGTGCCGGGACTCTATTTTATCGGCGAAGTTATGGACGTTACCGGCTGGTTGGGAGGCTATAACTTCCAGTGGGCATGGTCGAGTGCCTGGGCGTGCGCGCAAGATTTAGCGCCAGCCTGACTGTGACGCCCGACAACCTGAGCTGCCGGGCGTTATCATTAGTTCAGACCAAGAAAGTGCTGGGCGATTTTAAAGTAGATAATTAACCCGGTACCGTCGATAAGCGTGGCGATAAACGGGGCTGAAACCACGGCGGGATCAATGCCGATACGCTTGAGCACCATGGGGATCACTGATGACACCACGGCGCTCCACAGCGTAATGCAAACCAGCGTCAGGCTGACGATCAGCGTGATTTCCATACCGATGCCCATCATCCACGCGCGCAAGCACCCTGCCAGGCCCAGCGTCAGAGCGATCAGCAGCGAAGTTGAAACTTCTTTGCGGATCACCCGACCCATATCGCGCAGCCGCACTTCTCCCAGCGCCATTGAACGTACCAGCGTCGAAGTGATCTGCGTACCGCTGTTGCCGCCAGTACCAATTAATAGCGGAATAAAAAAGGCCAGGGCAATTGCAGATTCCAGCGCCTCTTCAAAATGCTGAAGCACGCTGCTGGTATAGGCTTCTGCGACAAACAGCAGCAGGAGCCAGACCGAACGCTTTTTCCACAATGTCCACGGACTAATTTCCAGATAGGGTTTTTCCAGCGGTAGCGTGGCGCCCTGAAGCTGAACGTCTTCGGTAACATCATCTTCCTGTAGATGAGCGATCTCTTTTTCCATCAGACAACCGACCAGCTCACCTCTCTCAACGACAGCAACCAGATCGACTTCGCGTTCGGCTAACTCGGCAACGACCTGCGCCCGTTCATCATCAGGCTTTACATGAAATAAACAGCTGTCCGTAAGATGATTGATGTTCAGCGACGTATCTTTTTCCTGCAATAAGCGCTTGATGGATAACACCCCGCGCAGCGCTTTTCCAGCCACAACAAAGACCTGGCCTGGGATGTCATCCGTTGTGAGTTGGGAGACAAAGTACTCGCGAGCGCCGTTCACGCTGAGATGGTCTGGCAGAGTAATAAAATCGGTGCGCATATATTGGGCGATAGCGTCGCCATTGAAATCCGGCATAGGATGATGAGCGGCGCAGAGTGGCATAGATGACATGGTGTAATTCCCTATAAAAATCTCTCATAGGGGCGAACAAGACAGGGTTAGCACAGGCAGATCCCTACGTCCTAGTTTTAGCACTGAACAACGTATCTGTCCGATGGTGAAATCGTCAGAAGTTACCTTGGCAACACCTTGATTCGATGGATGCCTGTATTTCCCTGAGTGGTCTCTCTCGATACCAGCAGGGCGGTAACTTGTATTTGTACAGGAGCCTCGCCATAACGAGATCGGTAAATGAGCCGCTATTATAGGGATGCCTAATCATTGATTAGGTTTATAGTTGCGATTGTTTATCAATCGTTGATATACGAAATATTTCTTGTGCCAGGGCTGAACTGGAAACGACAACCGAATAGACATATTGAATCCAGGTGTTAGTATTCAATAGACAGCAGTTATGAGTATGCGTGTTTCATTTCCGGCCAGGAACGCTGATGATGACAACATTAGTACCCGATTTCGCAGCATTTTCGTCACTCACTTCCTTCGCGGTGTGCGTTGCTATAACGCCTGTCCGCACTCTGGCCATTATTTCTCATTCCTTCTCATCCCGGATGGAATCTCCCGCTGAATAGCTGTTCAGTGGGCTTTGTGACACGCATCGTTTGATAACAGGGATTACGGCGGGTCGGATATGGAAAAGATTAAGCGTCATCTGGTGTGGTGGGGCGCGGGTATTGTGGTGGTGGTTGCTGCAATAGCATGGTGGATGTTGCGTCCTGCGGGGATTCCGGAAGGTTTCGCGGCCAGCAACGGCAGAATAGAAGCTACCGAAGTGGATATTGCCACCAAAATTGCCGGGCGTATCGATACGATCCTCGTATCGGAAGGACAGTTCGTTCGTCAGGGCGAGGTGCTGGCGAAAATGGATACCCGCGTGCTGCAGGAGCAGCGACTGGAAGCTGTCGCGCAAATCAAAGAAGCCGAAAGCGCGGTGGCGGCGGCGCGAGCGCTGTTAGAGCAGCGGCAAAGTGAAATGCGCGCCGCGCAGTCGGTGGTAAAACAGCGCGAGGCGGAACTGCAGTCGGTCTCTAAACGTCACGTTCGCTCCCGTTCGCTATCCCTGCGTGGGGCTGTATCCGAGCAACAGCTGGATGACGACAGGGCCGCGGCTGAAAGCGCTCGCGCGGCACTGGAATCCGCCAAGGCGCAGGTCTCTGCGGCAAAAGCCGCAATTGAAGCCGCACGTACCAGCATCATTCAGACCCAAACCCGTGTAGAAGCCGCGCAGGCCACCGAACGTCGCATTGCCGCTGATATTGATGACAGCGAGCTGAAAGCCCCGCGCGATGGTCGCGTGCAGTACCGTGTCGCCGAACCGGGCGAGGTGCTTTCCGCGGGCGGTCGCGTACTGAATATGGTCGATCTCAGCGATGTCTACATGACGTTCTTCTTACCTACCGAACAGGCTGGTTTATTGAAGATTGGTGGTGAAGCTCGCCTGGTGCTGGATGCCGCGCCGGATCTGCGTATTCCGGCGACCATTAGCTTTGTGGCTAGTGTCGCGCAGTTCACACCGAAAACGGTCGAAACCAGTGATGAACGGCTGAAGCTGATGTTCCGCGTTAAAGCGCGTATCCCGCCAGAGCTGTTGCAGCAGCATCTGGAGTACGTGAAAACCGGTCTGCCGGGCATGGCGTGGGTGCGTGTTGATGAAAATCGCCCCTGGCCTGACGACCTGGTGGTGAGGTTGCCGCAATGACGCATCTGGCGCTGGTTCCCGTTCCTCCCGTGGCGCACCTTGACGGCGTGAGTCAGCATTACGGGAAAACGGTCGCGCTGAACAACATCACGCTGGATATCCCTGCCCGCTGTATGGTGGGGCTTATTGGCCCGGATGGCGTCGGAAAATCGAGCCTGCTGTCGCTCATCTCCGGCGCGCGGGTCATTGAACACGGCAACGTGATGGTGTTGGGCGGCGATATGCGCGACCCAAAACATCGACGGGATGTCTGCCCGCGCATTGCCTGGATGCCGCAGGGGTTAGGGAAAAACCTGTACCATACGCTGTCGGTGTATGAGAACGTCGATTTCTTTGCCCGGCTGTTTGGTCATGATAAAGCGGAACGCGAAGCGCGGATTACCGAGCTGCTGAACAGCACCGGCCTGGCACCGTTTCGCGACCGTCCCGCCGGGAAACTCTCGGGCGGGATGAAGCAAAAACTGGGGCTGTGCTGCGCGTTAATCCACGACCCGGAACTGTTAATTCTCGATGAACCCACCACCGGGGTCGATCCGCTGTCCCGCGCCCAGTTCTGGGATCTAATTAACAGCATTCGCCAGCGGCAGAGCAACATGAGCGTGCTGGTTGCGACCGCTTACATGGAAGAAGCCGAGCGCTTTGACTGGCTGGTAGCGATGAACGCCGGGGAGGTGTTAGCCACCGGGAGCGCCCAGCAGCTACGCGAACAAACCAACAGCAACACGCTGGAGCAGGCGTTTATCGCGCTGCTACCTGAAGCCCAGCGCCAGGCACATAAGCCGGTGGTGATCCCGCCGTATCACGCTGAGCAGGAAGAGATTGCCATTGAGGCGAAAGACCTGACTATGCGCTTCGGTAAGTTTGTCGCCGTTGACCACGTTAACTTTCGTATTCCGCGCGGGGAAATCTTCGGTTTTCTCGGCTCCAACGGCTGCGGTAAATCCACCACCATGAAGATGCTCACCGGTCTGCTACCCGCAAGCGAAGGTGAGGCCTGGTTGTTTGGGCAAGCGGTTGACCCGAAGAATATCGATACCCGCCGCCGGGTGGGCTATATGTCGCAGGCGTTTTCGCTCTACAGCGAGCTGACCGTCCGGCAAAACCTCGAACTACACGCGCGGCTGTTCCATATCCCCGAAGCGGAAATCCCCGGGCGTGTACAAGAGATGAGCGAGCGTTTTTCGCTGACCGATGTCGAAGACGCGTTGCCCGGCGCGCTGCCGTTGGGGATCCGTCAACGCCTGTCGCTGGCGGTGGCGGTGATCCATCGCCCGGAAATGCTCATTCTTGATGAGCCGACCTCCGGGGTCGATCCGGTGGCGAGGGACATGTTCTGGCAACTGATGGTCGATCTGTCGCGGCAGGACAAAGTGACCATTTTTATCTCCACCCACTTTATGAACGAAGCGGAGCGCTGCGACCGGATGTCGCTGATGCACGCCGGAAAAGTGCTGGCCAGCGGCACGCCGCAGGAACTGGTGAAACAGCGTGGCGCTGCCAGTCTGGAAGAGGCGTTTATCTCCTGGTTACAGGAAGCGGCAGGCCCGGCACCGGAAGCTCAGTTACCGCCAGCCAATGTTCCGATAGCGCATGAAAATAGTCAGCCGCCGCGGCAGGGCTTTAGCCTGCGGCGGTTGTTCAGCTACAGCCGCCGTGAAGCGCTGGAACTACGACGCGATCCGGTACGTTCAACGCTGGCGCTGATGGGCACAGTGATCCTGATGCTGATCATGGGCTACGGCATCAGCATGGATGTGGAAAATCTGCGTTTTTCGGTGCTCGATCGTGACCAGACCGTCAGCAGCCAGGCGTGGACGCTGAATCTGGCGGGATCGCGCTATTTTATCGAACAGCCGCCGCTCACCAGTTATGACGAGCTGGACAAACGGATGCGTTCGGGCGAAGTGGCGGTAGCAATAGAGATCCCGCCAAACTTTGGCCGCGATATCGCGCGTGGCACGCCGGTGAAGATTGGCGTCTGGGTCGATGGCGCAATGCCGAGCCGTGCTGAAACGGTCAGAGGCTACGTACAGGCGATGCACCAGACCTGGCTGCAGGACGTGATGGCGCGGCAACCCAATTCCAGTGGGCAAAACGGGCTGATGACCATTGAAACTCGCTATCGTTACAACCCGGATGTAAAGAGTCTGCCGGCGATTGTTCCGGCGGTGATCCCGCTGCTGCTGATGATGATCCCCTCGATGCTCAGCGCCCTCAGCGTAGTGCGTGAGAAAGAGCTGGGGTCGATTATCAACCTGTACGTTACGCCCACGACTCGCAGCGAGTTTTTACTCGGCAAACAGTTGCCGTACATCGTGCTGGGCATGCTGAACTTCCTGCTGCTGTGTGCGCTGTCAGTTTTTGTGTTCGACGTCCCGCATAAGGGGAGTTTTTTAACCCTGACGCTGGCCGCGCTGTTGTACGTCACCATTGCCACCGGGCTGGGTCTGTTAATTTCCACGTTTATGAAAAGCCAGATCGCGGCCATTTTTGGTACGGCGATTATTACGCTGATCCCGGCGACGCAGTTTTCCGGGATGATCGATCCGGTCGCCTCGCTCGAAGGGCCTGGACGCTGGATTGGTGAAATTTACCCGACCAGCCATTTTCTGACCATCGCGCGTGGGACGTTTTCTAAAGCGTTGGATCTGACCGATCTCTGGCAGCTGTTTATTCCGCTGGCGGTAGCCATTCCGGTGGTTATTGGTCTGAGCGTATTACTGCTGAAAAAACAGGAGGGGTGATGCGCCGATTACGCAATATTTATAACCTCGGTATCAAAGAGTTGCGCAGCTTGCTGGGTGACAAAGCGATGCTGACGCTGATCGTCTTTGCCTTCACGATTTCGGTTTATTCTTCCGCGACCGTCCTGCCGGGTTCGCTGCATCTGGCTCCGATTGCTATTGCCGATATGGACCAGTCGCAGTTGTCGAACCGGATTGTGAACAGCTTTTATCGCCCGTGGTTTTTACCGCCGGAGATGATCACCGCTGATGAGATGGATGCCGGACTGGACGCCGGGCGCTACACCTTCGCCGTGAACATTCCACCTGATTTTCAGCGTGATGTGTTGGCCGGTCGGCAGCCGGATATACAGGTTAACGTCGATGCCACGCGGATGAGCCAGGCCTTTACCGGCAACAGCTATATCCAGAATATCATCAGCGGCGAGGTGAACAGCTTTGTGGCGCGTTACCGTGACAACAATGAGCCGCCGGTGGCGTTGGAAATGCGTATGCGCTTTAACCCTAATCTGGAACCTGCCCGCTTTGGCGCGGTGATGGCGATTATCAACAACATCACCATGCTGGCGATCGTGCTTACCGGGTCGGCGCTGATCCGCGAGCGCGAGCACGGGACAATAGAACATCTGCTGGTTATGCCGGTGACGCCGTTTGAGATCATGATGGCAAAAATCTGGTCGATGGGTCTGGTGGTGCTGGTGGTTTCCGGTTTATCGCTGATGCTGATGGTAAAAGGCGTGCTCGGCGTACCCATTGAAGGTTCGATACCACTGTTTATGCTGGGCGTGGCGCTGAGCCTGTTCGCCACCACCTCGATCGGAATTTTTATGGGCACGCTGGCGCGCTCTATGCCGCAACTGGGGTTACTGATGATTCTGGTACTGCTGCCGCTACAGATGCTCTCTGGTGGTTCTACACCGCGTGAAAGCATGCCGCAGGCGGTGCAGGACATAATGCTGACTATGCCAACTACCCATTTTGTCAGCCTCGCGCAGGCGATACTTTACCGCGGCGCTGGGTTTGGCATCGTCTGGCCGCAGTTCCTGACGCTGTTGGCGATTGGCAGCGCGTTCTTCCTGATAGCGCTGCTGCGCTTTAGAAAGACGATTGGCACGATGGCGTAAACATTATTGCCAGGGGGCTTCGCTTGCCTGGCCTACAAACGGTAACGGAGTAGGCCGGATAATGCGTAGCCGCCATCCGGCAACGAAACAGGCAATTACTCTTCTTTCGGCAGGCACTGCAAATGACCGTGGCGCACGCCGCGCTGGGAGATCACGTCATCGGCAAAATGCTGTACATCGCCCATGTCGCCTTTTAGTACGGCGATTTCCAGGCAGTCGTCATGGTTGATGTGCACGTGCAGCGTGGCGACCGATAAATCGTGGTGGTGGTGTTGGGTAGAAACAATGCGGCTCGCCAGGTCACGCTTCTCATGCTCATAAACATACGAAAGCACCGCGAAGCCCTGAGTGCCGTGCTCCTGAGTGGTTTCCTGCGCCAGTGCGCCGCGCAGAATATCGCGGATCGCTTCGGAACGGTTGTTGTAGCCACGGCGCTGACTCAGGCCGTCGAGCGTTTCTAATAAATCGTCATCAAGTGTGATGGTGATACGTTGCATCAGATTTCAACCTTACGATATTGCGCGGCGGCGCACGGGAATGAAAACATTACAGCCTGTGTACGGCGTCGACGGTCAGGGTAAATGGCGTGGGGGTGCAAACCGCCAGGCTCAGAGTATCGATCTGGCACTGGCTGACGGAGAGTGAGGAGGTCAGCGCGGTACTGTCGACGCTGACGATTTGCCAGGCACTGCCGCCGCGCTGTTTCACGATAGCTTCTTTACGCGTCCAGATGCGCCAGAACGCCGCCAGCTGTTGCTCCGGGTGTTCGGCTTCAACTTCAGCGTGTTCCCCAAGACTGAATACCGTATTTGCCAGCGTTTGCCAGTTATCGCGCGGGCGAA
The DNA here is from genome assembly GCF_009905315.1 of Citrobacter sp. LUTT5. Lineage (NCBI taxonomy): Bacteria > Pseudomonadati > Pseudomonadota > Gammaproteobacteria > Enterobacterales > Enterobacteriaceae > Citrobacter > Citrobacter sp. LUTT5. Next base: position 260,046 of record NZ_CP047606.1, read on the forward strand.
TAACTTCAATATCGCAGCCGACTTCCCCTTCGTCGCTGAGCAGCAGGACGATGTCATCGCCGCTGTGGCTGAGATTGAACCACAGCGGCGTGTCGGCGGAAAAGGCCGGTTTTCCTTGCTCGCCATAGATGATGTTCGGTAATGGCGAAAGGGCATGGGAAAGCAGCACGCGACCTGCCAGCCAGCGCGCACGGCGAACACCTTGCGGCGCTTGCTCTTTCATCGCGGCAGGCAGTTCGCCAGCGCTTAAAACAGAAACTTTCCCAAGAACGATCCGGTACATATCAGGACTAACCTTTAGTAATAATGGGGTTGTGTACCACTCTTCACATGCTGTTTGCAAGTTTATCCCGGTAATCGACTTTTGGGCCTGCCGGGTCCCAGTAAAATTGCCAGTTTGCTGCCGCCTGTGGTCGTTTCCATCCAGATTTTACACACGCTGGTTAGCGGCACAGAGAGCAGCATGCCTACCGGGCCGAGCAGCCATCCCCATACCAGCAAAGAGAGGAAGACGATAAGCGTCGATAATCCCAGCCGATGCCCCATCATGCGGGGTTCGAGGATATTGCCAATAACCATATGCACCACCAGGAACAGCGCACCAACCAGTACGCATTCGTAAATGCCGTTGAACAGCAGCGCCTGGATCATGGGCGGGACGGCGGAAATGACCGAGCCAATGTTGGGCACGTAGTTTAGCAGGAAGGCCAGCACGCCCCACATCAGAGCAAACTGAATCCCCATCAGCGCCAGACCCAGCCAGATGATGGCACCGGTCCATAAGCTGAGCAACGTTTTCAGTGCCAGATAGTGAGATACGCCCTTGAGCGCCCGATGCAGCCCCGCAATATGGATTTGTGGGTTGTTCAGCGAAAAGCGCAGCTTATAAGGAACATGACGTACCTCAAACAGCATAAAGACGACCGTCATCACCAGCAGAACGACGCTGGCCATGGCGCCGGAAAGACTTGTCATCAGCGTGGTGGTGAAGGTCATTATTTTGTCGGAGTCCATGCGTTGTAGCATGCGCTCCGGGGACATATGCAGATTTAAAAAGGGAACCATCTCTTGCAGATGCAGGACCTTACGTGTCAGCTCCTTGTTGTATTTGGGTAGCATGGCCATGAATTCCGTGATCGAAGATGCGAGGACGCCGATCAGTGCCGTGAGGACGAACAGCATCACCACCACTACGAGCGTAATGGCAACCGGGCGACGTACTCCCCGGCGAATAAACCAGGCGACCGGTGGATTCAATACAATGGCAAAAAAGAGGGCCAGCAGCAGTTGCACAATGATATCCGCCGCGGCATGAATACCGGCGAGGATCACCACCAGAGCAGCCAGTTTGAGTAAAATGTGCAAACCCGTTTTATCGGGCTGAGCGGTTGTCATATTTTCTTCCTGTTTGCGTTTTTGCATTAAGTGTAGCGGCTGGCTTGCGGCTGAGATTCCTAAACTGACTGCTGATTTCTGCGCGGCAACATGGTAGAAATGAAACACTGTTGTGAAAACGTGGTGACCCTCCATGCCCGAACCCGTCGCTGAACCGACGCTGAGCGGTTTACGCCTTAACCTGCGCATTGTCTCTGTGGTGATGTTCAACTTCGCCAGCTATCTGACCATCGGCCTGCCGCTCGCGGTATTGCCGGGCTACGTCCACGATGTGATGGGGTTCAGCGCCTTCTGGGCTGGGTTGGTTATCAGCCTGCAATATTTCGCTACGCTGCTGAGCCGTCCGCATGCAGGTCGCTATGCTGACCTGCTGGGGCCAAAGAAAATTGTGGTATTCGGGCTATGTGGCTGCTTTTTAAGTGGTCTGGGCTATTTGCTGGCAGGATCAACGAACGGCTGGCCGTTGGCTAGTCTGCTGCTGCTGTGTCTGGGGCGGGTGATTCTCGGGATTGGGCAGAGCTTTGCCGGAACTGGCTCTACGCTGTGGGGCGTGGGGGTGGTTGGCTCAATGCACATCGGACGGGTGATTTCCTGGAATGGCATCGTGACCTATGGCGCGATGGCGATAGGCGCGCCGCTGGGCGTTCTGTTTTATGCCTGGGGGGGCTTACAGGGGCTGGCGCTGACCGTGATGGGCGTGGCGCTGGTGGCGATACTGCTGGCGCTCCCTCGTCCTGCGGTGAAGGCCAGCAAAGGCAAACCGTTGCCGTTTCGCGCGGTGCTCGGGCGTGTCTGGTTGTACGGTATGGCGCTGGCCCTGGCCTCCGCTGGATTTGGGGTGATCGCTACGTTTATTACCCTGTTTTATGATGCCAAAGGCTGGGACGGCGCAGCTTTCGCGCTGACGCTTTTTAGCTGCACATTTGTCGGCACTCGACTGTTGTTCCCAAATGGTATCAACCGTTTAGGCGGGCTGAATGTGGCGATGATTTGCTTTAGCGTCGAGATTGTCGGGCTGCTGCTGGTCGGGATGGCTTCCATGCCGTGGATGGCGAAAATCGGCGTTCTGCTGGCTGGGGCTGGGTTCTCACTGGTTTTCCCGGCGCTGGGCGTGGTCGCGGTAAAAGCCGTCCCGCAGCAAAATCAGGGCGCTGCGCTGGCGACCTACACGGTGTTTATGGATTTATCGCTGGGGGTTACCGGGCCGCTGGCCGGGTTGATAATGACGTGGGCGGGCGTGCCGGTTATCTATCTGGCGGCCGCTGGGCTGGTGGCGGTGGCGCTATTGCTGACCTGGCGGCTAAAAAAACGGCCTCAGGTGGTGTCACCGGAGGCCGCGTCATCGTCTTAACCGTTACTGGATAACCAGCGTGTTAATGATGTTTTCTGCGGTAGTCTGCGCTTTTTGCTGATCGTCAGCAGGCAGCGTGATTTGCAGGGTCAGCAGTTGATTGTCCACTTTACCCAGCACTACGGAAGAGTAAGCGGTCTGGCCTTTGGCTGAGATGATGCTGTCTAACTGCTGCAGCGTGTGGCCTTTCAGCTCAATAGATTTATTGGTGACGACCTGCAGTTGTGGGTCGCGGCTACGCTGCTGATCTTCCAGACGTTTTGCCAGCACGGCCAGGTCTTCGTTGGTGTTGTCGCCAACAATCACAATCACCGCTTTCTGGCCGGTTGCGTCAGAATAGACGTGCATATTGTTCGCCTGGGTGCCCAGCTTGCCGCTCTGATCGGTCATATCCGCTGGCAGGGAAAAACTGAGTTTGCCGTCCAGCAGGCTGACCGGTTGTCCGCTGGCGCTACTTTCTGCGGCAGCACCCTCGGCTGGCGCTTTTGTATCGCTATTATCACAGGCTGCAAGCCCCATAACCAGCAGGCCAATACCGACATATTTAACCAGATTGCGCATTGACTTCTTCCTTTCGATAAACGGCCATAACGGCTCATTCGTCCATCTTATCACAACTCGGAAAATGAACCTTTAACTCGTCTGCAATGCAGCGATTTCGGATTTATCTGCCAGCCTTTTCAGCAACATATTCAGCAGCACGCCGTACATTGGCAGGAAGAAAATAATGCTGATCAGCACCTTGAAACAGTAATCGACCAGCGCGATTTCCATCCAGTGCTCGGCCATGAAGGCATCCGGACTACGCCAGAAAGCGATAAAGAAGAAGGCCAACGTATCGCTGATATTGCCAAATAGTGTGGACGCTGTCGGTGCCAGCCACCAACGACGGTTCTGGCGCAGGCGGTTAAAGACATGCACATCCAGAATTTGTCCCAGCGCGTAAGCCATAAAGCTGGCGGCGGCGATACGGGCAACAAACAGGTTAAAGTGCAGCAGTGCGCCAAATCCCTGCCACGATCCCATATAAAACAGGGACGAAACGACATAGGAGATCAGCAACGCGGGGATCATCACCGCAAAGATGATACGTCGAGCCAGCGGCGCGCCAAAAATACGCACGGTCAGGTCGGTCGCGAGGAAAATAAACGGAAAGCTAAACGCGCCCCATGTGGTATGGAAACCAAAAATGGAGATTGGAAGCTGCACCAGATAGTTGCTGGAGGTGATCACCAGCAGATGAAATAGCGATAGCCAGAACAACGCTTTTACGCGCTGAGTTTGTGTAAACGGAGTCATATTGTGACCTTTTTGTTGGATGGGGTGAGGGAACCCAATAAAAAACCGTCGCATGATACTGCTTTAAGAGCACATTGCAATGGTTGTTTTTCACGCAATCGTTAACCTGATTGGCTTACGCCACAACAGAGCGTAAAATAACGCCGTTTTTGTATGAATGAGACGACGATGAGCGACCTGTTTACTTCCCCCGACCATACTCTTGATGCCCAGGGACTGCGCTGCCCGGAACCGGTGATGATGGTGCGTAAAACCGTACGTGGCATGCAGGCCGGTGAAACACTGCTGATTGTCGCCGACGATCCGGCAACAACCCGCGATATTCCTGGCTTCTGTACCTTTATGGAGCATGAGCTGGTGGCCAAAGAGACCGACTCGCTGCCGTACCGCTATCTGCTGCGTAAAGGTCACTAGTTTTGTTTGCCGGATGGCGCTAACGCTTATCCGGCCTACAAAGAACGTGTAACCCGTAGGCTGGATAAGGCCACGCCGTCATCCGGCAAAAAACTATCCTTTACGTAACAACCGCAGCGCGTTAGCGGTCACCAGTACCGTTGCCCCCGTATCGGCCAGCACTGCCAGCCACAATCCGGTTATCCCGAGCAGCGTGGTGACGAGGAAAATCCCCTTCAGGCCCAGCGCAATCGCAATGTTCTGGCGAATATTGGCATGGGTGGCCCGCGCCAATTGAATCATTTGCACCAGACCGCGCAGGCGGTTGTGGGTCAGGGCGGCATCGGCGGTTTCCAGCGCGACGTCGGTCCCGCTTCCCATCGCAATGCCGATGGTAGCCGCTTTCATTGCCGGAGCGTCGTTGATACCGTCGCCAACCATCGCCAGCGGCGATTGTCGGTTGAGATGGGTAACGGCCTGCACCTTATCTTCCGGCAAGAGTCCTGCTTTAAATTCGAGACCCAGTTCACTGGCAATGGCGGCCGCCGCACGCGGGTTATCACCGGTCAGGATCACGCCTTTCACGCCAATCTGATCAAGCTCGGCGATAGCGCTGCGAGCGTCGTCGCGCAGCGTGTCCTGTAGGGCCAGCACGCCGAGTACAGTATCGTTACGCAGCACCAGCACCACCGTTTGGCCCGCGCTTTCCAGCTCGCTTATCTGCCCGGCAAAGGCATCAGCAGGCTGCTTACCGGCGGCGCAAATCAGCACGCGTTCGCCGTTGACCAGCGCTTCAATTCCAGAGCCAACCAGAGCCCGTTGCTCTCTTGCGACAGGAATAGTCAGTTCGCGTGTTTGTGCTTCCCGGACAATCGCTTGTGCCAGCGGGTGTGTCGCACCTTGCTCTACCGCTGCCGCCAGCGCCAGCAGTTCAGCTTCGCCAATACCACTCGCCGGGTGAATCGCAGTGACGCGCGGTTTACCCACGGTCAGAGTGCCGGTTTTATCAAACGCCACCTGCGTGACTCTACCCAACTGTTCCAGCGCGGCCCCGCCTTTGATTAACGCCCCACGACGCGCCGCGGCGGCAAGACCAGAGGTAATGGCTGCGGGGGTTGAAATCACCAGTGCGCAAGGACAGCCAATCAACAGCAGCGTCAGTCCTTTATAAATCCACTCCTGCCAGGATGCGGCAAACAGCAGCGGCGGTACGAGGGTGACCAGCAGCGCAACCGCCATAATGGCTGGAGTGTAAATTCGACTGAAACGGTCAATAAAGCGCTCAATGGGGGCGCGACGTTCTTCCGCTTCTTCAATCAGCTTCAGAATACGATCAATGGCGCTGGCGCCCGGTTCGGAGAGCACTTCCAGTGTAACCAGACGGTCCACGCTGGTGGCACCTGCCGGGACTTTCTCGCCGGTGGCGCGTTCAACCGGGATCGATTCGCCGGTCAGGGCGCTTTCATCAAAACTGGCAAACCCGGAGACCAGTTTGCCGTCGGCAGGTAAACGCCCACCCGCGGCAACTTCAATAACATCGCCAGGGCGGAGGCTATTAATAGCCACCTCTTCGCGCTCGCCGTTACGCAGGCGCGTGGCGGTTTCCGGTTTGAGCGCCATCAGTGCGCTGACCCCTTTACGGGCCCGGCTGGCGGCCCATCCTTCCAGGCGTTCGCCAATTAAAAACAGCAGCAGCACCATGGCGGCTTCCGCCGTCGCGCCGATAAACAGTGCGCCGATGGCGGCCACGCTCATCAACGTTTCAATGGCAAAGTAGCTGCCGGTTTCCATCAGACGCAGGGCCTGACGGGCAATGGGATACAGACCGACCAGCGTGGTGGCGATAAACGCTATCTGACCGATGGGATGATTGAACTGCTCCAGCCCCCAGCTAATCGCCATCATGATAATCAGCGAAATCAGCGGTAGGTTTTCTTTAAAACGTGACTCGCGGGCGGCGTCCGTCGCGTGCTCATCGCGCAGGGTATAACCTGCTTTTTGCACCGCGTTTTCAACTTGCTGGCGGATATCGGAACCGGCATCGACCACCAGTTTTTCAGTGGCGAACAGAACCTGGACCTGGTTGACGTCGCTGACCTGGCGGACCGCATTTTCTACTTTGCGGGCGCAGGCTGCACAGTCCATGCCCGCCACTTTCCAGGAATAGCGGGTACCTAGTACGGTATCGGATACGGGCGGTGTAGTGGAGCAGCTTCCTTCGCAGCAGCAGTCATCCGCCTTTTGTGGCGCAGGCGCTGGCTTGAAAGAAGAAAATTGTGGGGCCTTTTTGCCATTGGTATCAGGTGTCGACATGGCATCCTCCGGTTGATAATCATTTCGTATTAACCGGAGGATACACTCTGGAGTCGACTCCAGAGTCAAGCATTTTAAAGATACAACGAACGAACAATCAGGAAATGTCCGGCGAAGTAGCAGGCGGCGGCAATGGCGTTATCGGCGCGAAAGCGACGACGGTAATGGCTACCCAGCCAAACAATATTGCCAATGAACAGGAGCGATGCGCCCATAAATGCCGACAGCGCCGGAGCGGTCGGGCGGAAGAACCACAGTTCGCCAGCCATCCAGACCATCATCAGCGTGATGCCAATAAAGGTACAAATAGCAATGCGCAACTCTTCCAGACGCGTCCAGATCACGGCGATCAGCAACGCCCCCAGTACCGCCAGCACCAACGGCAAAGGCCAGAAGAACGACAGCGTCATTTGGCTGGCGAAGTAAATGGTATACAGCAGATGCGACAGGAAGAATGCCCCCACGGCGTACAGCAGGCGTTGGCGCGGCAATAACGTCAGCGCATCGCCCAGCAGCGAGGCCAGCAGACCAGCCAGCACCAGATAGCTGATAGCGTTAAACATTGGCGCCTGCCAGGCCAGCAGCGCCAGCAGGAGTAACGTCAGGGGTTTAAAGACCCAGCGTTGCCAGGCGGGCCCACGATAGGAAGCATCCACGAACAACCATGCGGAAAGGCAGACAGCGATAAACGACCAAAGCATCTTAGTTCCTTGAATTCGTTATTTTTTCGTAAGCGGGGTGCTTACGGCTCTACTGTCCAGTGTAGAGGTCGACACTGCCAGATGACAACACCATAACGGGCAATGTATGCTTATTTCCGCATTTTCTGATGGGTTAATACTATGAGCAAACCACCACTTTTTTTCATTGTTATCATTATCTTAATTGTTGTCGCCGCGTCGTTTCGCTTTGTTCAGCAGCGGCGTGAAAAAGCCGATAATGATGCGGCGCCGCTGGTGCAAAAGCAGGTGGTGGTGAGTAACAAACGGGAAAAACCGCTTAACGATCGACGATCCCGTCAACAGGAAGTGAGCCCGGCGGGAACCAGCATGCGCTATGAAGCCAGCTTTAAGCCACAAAACGGCGGCCTGGAGCAGACGTTTCGTCTGGATGCTCAGCAGTACCATGCGCTAACGGTCGGGGATAAAGGCACGCTAAGTTACAAAGGTTCGCGTTTTGAGGGGTTTACGCCGGTGCAATAATGCCGATCGGCGCTGTGTTTATCGCGTCAGCGCCGACAATAAATTTAAATTAAATATATAATGCTTATGAAGTATATTTTTTATTAATTTCTCGATAATTATTTTGTAGGTTACATATTTATTGCTTACCTAAAAACATCGATTGCATCACTATTTTTCCACCCGCCTTTCACTATTCTGCTATTTCAACTTCATCGTATATATAAATGTTTTAAAAAATAGACTAAGGAATTTATATGGCGAATACAATGTGGCTGGCCTTAAATGGGCAGGCGCAGGGTTTGATTTCTGCTGGATGTGCTTCGGTAAGTTCAATCGGAAATAAATCACAACCTGCCCATCGTGACCAGATAATGGTAATGACAGTTAACCATGGCATGAGCCGGGTGCAAAATGTGAACCATCAATGTTTGACATTTATTAAGCCGGTAGATAAATCCTCGCCTTTGTTAGGAAAAGCCATAACAGACAATGAAATATTGAGCTGTGAATTTAGCTTCTATCGCACGAGTCCGGCGGGTTTAAACGAGTGTTATTACGTACTAAAACTTATCAATGCCAGAATATCCAGCATCCATTTGCAGGTGCCTCATACCATCGATGACAGTGCGGGTCAGCCAGAAGAAATCATTGAACTGTCTTACGAGTCTATTTCCTGGGAACATCTTATTGCTGGAACCAGCGCATACAGCCTTTGGGATGAGCGAATTTTTTAAGGAGCAATGATGGAAAGCTATTATGACTGGATAGGGAATCATCGTGAAGATATTCTTAGAGGAAATAACTGGCAGCGTAATCAGCGTATCGAGAACGAAATCAGAACGCTGAAAAATAACCTGAATAGCAATACACAACACATTATGCTGCTAACGCTTGAAGAGGCTCAGGGCGTGATTGATGATTTGCTGGGCAGTAAACCCGTCAGTTTTTCGACGAATTATGCCGGTAATATCAAAGATACGGCTGATGCGACGAAAAAACTGCTAAAGCTTTTTTCTTATCAGCAGGCCGGGAAGATTGTCTTTACCTTAAAAGGCCTTGGGATTAAAGCAACGCAATATGCTTATCAGGGAAAGCTGTATGTGAAGATTACGGGCTACCCTTCTCTGCGGCGCATTCTTAACGGCACCCGTTACCGGATAAATCATCCTAAAGTACTTGAAGTGGGCATTGGCAGCGCCGGGTTTCGAAATGGCATAATGTCAGGGGCCAGATTCTGCATCTGGTTTTCCGCATGCTGGCGGTTCATTGAGCTGGTGTTTAAATCCGAACATGACGTTGCCGCATTGCTGGGAAACGTGACGATGGATGTGGCGAAGGTGATTGTGAGTGTTTTTGCCTCCAAATTAGCTGGGAGAACCCCTGTGTTGTTCTTATCTTCATTTATTGTAACGAGCGCAGCAGTTCCGGTTTGGGGAGAAATTGTTTGTGCTGTTGCATTAGGTTTCTTTATTGCTTATATCCTCAATGAAGTGGACGAAAAATACGAGCTGTCAGACAAACTTATAGCGTGTATTTGTGAGGGGATGAAAGAGCAGCAAAAAATTGCAGAGTGGAACTCTCGACACTCGGGATATAGCGGTTCACTTTACGGCGGAATTTATTGATATGAGCTTTAATATTAATCTGGAGAATATTAAGAAAAGATGTAAGTCGTTTTTTTTTATGCTTTTTGTTGGTGGGATTAGTTGGGGGTTTTATCACGCCAGTGTGCCAGACATTACCGATCTTATTGAATCCAGGAGCATTGTTTATTTTTTCTGGGGGTCATTTTCTCTGCTGCTGATGTTTCCTGTGGGTTTTTTCTTTACTTTATGTATTGCCTACGTGACCTTTACGAAAAGCATGCAGCCGCCCAAATTCTTCGACAGGGTATTTACTATCGGTATCCATGTTGCGGGTGTAGGGTTTGTTGTTGGAAATATCCTCTCTTTTATTGTTATTTTTTATCCTCTTGGTACTAACTATGTTTTATGCGAGCGTCCAGGCCCGACGTCTGGCACCTATTACACCCGGACCGAAGAGATTTGCGAGCAGGTGAAACACCTGCGGAAAACAAGAGCCAGTAGAGATATTCCAAAACTGAAAGATCAGCTGGACGGCGTATCACCACCGTGATGGTGTTTAACAGGCCCGGCTCGCAACGCGCCGCCGGGCGAAAAGATCGCAGTTACTTCTTCAGCTGATCTTTAATCTTCTTCTGCCACACCAGTAGCTCAAAGACGCCGAACAGAAAAATACGGATTTTCTCTCCGTTGGTCATCTGCGGGCCATCTTTAGGCATGGTGCTTTTTAGTAGCGCCAGCTGCATGCCATGCATCAGCACCATAAATATCAGTGCGACGTTAACGAAGATGTTAAGCGGGCGTGGAAAAGGTTGGAAAATATTCAGTAGTAAAAATGCCCAGACGCACAGCATCAGCAGGCGTCCCAGGTTAATCAACATCGTGTTCTCCTCGTGCTTCACGTTGGTACAGGCGATAGGCGACCTGTCCGGCAACTTTCTCACGGTATAGCGACCAGTTCACCGGAACCGGCGGCAAACCGTTTTCTACTTCGCTTTCAACGTAAATATACGCTTCATTTGCCAGCCAGCCATGAGTTTCCAGAAGTGTTAATGTTTCTTCCAGTAACCCTTTGCGAAACGGCGGATCCACAAATACCACGTTATGCGGCGTACCCGTCTGAGCCAAAAATGTCAGCGTATTGGTATTGACGACGCGGGCATGGGAGGCTTTCAGGGTGGCGAGGTTCTTTTGTAGCTGCTGAGATACCGCGCGATCCATCTCCAGAAGCGTCGCATTTGCCGCATAGCGAGAGAGGGCTTCCAGCCCCAGCGCGCCGCTGCCGGCGAAGCAGTCCAGACAGTGAGCATCGACCATTATCGGGGCCAGCCAGTTAAACAACGTTTCGCGCACACGGTCGGTGGTCGGACGCAGGCCGGGGCTGTCCGGAACCGGGAGTTTACGGCCACGCCATTGCCCGCCAATAATGCGGATCTGGCCGCTACCAGAGTGATTCGGTTTTTTCATTTCTATTATTGCTCAATCCGCCTATAGCATGTCATTCCAGGCGGTGAAGTGAGTTAAGTTAACCCGTCGCCTTTCAAGTTACCTCTTCGTTGGCTGCACTTACTCACCCGAATCACTTACTAAAAGTAAGCTCATCGGGATTCGTGCGCTTGCCGCCTTGACGTAACTCGAAATTCATTGGGTATAAGTGATAGACTATTTCATCATTTTTTTAGCTGCTATGTACATAGCGTTGACGCTGTGCCATGAAGCAACAGCGGGGGAGTGTAGTCGCAAATGGCGAAAGAGAAAAAACGTGGCTTTTTTTCCTGGCTGGGCTTTGGTCAAAAAGAGCAGGCACCGGAAAACGAGACAGAAGTAAAAAACGAAGAACAACAACCGGTTGCTGAAGAAACTACTGTCGTTGAAGAACAGCCGCGCGCCGAGGAAACCCGTAGCGAGGCGGAAACGCAAGCCTTTGCTGCTGAAGTCGTTGAAGTAACTGAACAGGTTGCGGAAATTGAGAAACTGCAGCCGGAAGAAGAACCTGTCGCCGAACAAGCGCAGCCGGAAATTGAGCCGGTTGCTGAACCCGTTGCTGAAACTGTAGTGGAAACGCCAGCTGCGGTGGTTATCGAACGCGAAGAATTGCCGCTGCCGGAAGAGGTGAAAACCGAAGAAGTTTCTGCCGAAGAGTGGCAGGCCGAAGCGGAAACCGTGGAAATCGTTGAGGCGGCTGAAGAAGAAGCTGAAAACGAGCCGCAACTGACCGACGAAGAGCTGGAAGCACAGGCGCTGGCCGCTGAGGTTGCTGAAGAAGCGGTTATGGTGGTGCCGGTAGAAGAACCTGCTGTAGAAGAACCAGTAGAAGAAGAGGTAGTCCAGGAGCAGGAAAAACCAACCAAAGAAGGTTTCTTTGCGCGACTGAAACGCAGCCTGCTGAAAACAAAAGAAAACCTCGGTTCCGGATTTATCAGTCTGTTCCGTGGTAAAAAGATCGACGATGATCTGTTTGAAGAGCTGGAAGAGCAACTGCTGATCGCCGATGTGGGCGTAGAAACGACCCGTAAGATCATTGCGAATCTGACAGAAGGTGCCAGCCGCAAGCAGCTTAAAGATGCGGAAGCGCTGTACGGCCTGCTGAAAGAAGAGATGGGCGAGATTCTGGCGAAGGTTGACGAACCGCTGAATGTTGAGGGCAAAACACCATTTGTTATCTTAATGGTTGGCGTCAACGGTGTGGGCAAAACCACCACTATTGGTAAGCTGGCGCGTCAGTTTGAGCAGCAGGGTAAATCAGTAATGCTGGCGGCGGGCGATACTTTCCGTGCGGCGGCGGTAGAACAGCTGCAGGTCTGGGGTCAGCGTAATAATATTCCGGTGATTGCTCAGCATACCGGTGCGGATTCCGCGTCCGTTATCTTTGATGCCATCCAGGCGGCGAAGGCGCGTAACGTAGATGTGCTGATCGCTGATACCGCAGGGCGTTTGCAGAATAAATCGCACCTGATGGAAGAATTGAAAAAAATCGTTCGCGTCATGAAGAAGCTGGACGAAGATGCGCCGCATGAAGTTATGCTGACTATCGACGCCAGCACCGGGCAGAATGCGATAAGCCAGGCCAAACTGTTCCATGAAGCGGTGGGCTTAACCGGTATCACTCTGACCAAGCTGGATGGTACGGCGAAGGGTGGGGTTATCTTCTCGGTTGCCGATCAGTTTGGCATCCCTATCCGCTATATCGGTGTGGGCGAACGTATCGAGGATTTACGTCCGTTTAAAGCGGACGATTTTATAGAGGCACTTTTTGCCCGAGAGGATTAACAATGATTCGCTTTGAACATGTCAGCAAGGCCTATCTCGGTGGGAGACAAGCGCTGCAGGGAGTGACCTTCCATATGCAGCCTGGCGAGATGGCGTTTCTGACCGGCCACTCCGGCGCGGGGAAAAGTACCCTGCTGAAGCTGATTTGTGGAATTGAACGGCCCAGCGCCGGGAAAATCTACTTTAGCGGGCATGACATCAGCCGTTTGAAAAACCGCGAAGTGCCGTTTCTGCGTCGTCAGATTGGCATGATTTTTCAGGATCACCACCTGCTAATGGACAGAACCGTGTTTGACAACGTGGCAATCCCACTGATCATCGCGGGCGCCAGCGGGGACGATATTCGTCGTCGCGTGTCAGCGGCGCTGGATAAGGTCGGGCTGTTGGACAAAGCGAAAAACTTCCCGATTCAGCTCTCTGGCGGTGAACAACAGCGCGTCGGCATTGCCCGTGCGGTGGTGAATAAACCAGCGGTGCTGCTGGCGGATGAACCAACGGGGAACCTGGATGACGCGCTGTCGGAAGGGATCCTGCGACTGTTCGAAGAGTTTAACCGCGTCGGGGTCACGGTATTAATGGCCACGCACGATATTGGCCTGATCTCCCGTCGCTCCTATCGCCAAATGGTTCTGAGCGATGGACATCTGCATGGAGGCCTGGCGCATGAATAGACGTGACGCTATTAACCAAATCAAACAGTTCGGTGGCCGACTGGATCGCTTTCGTAAATCGGGCGGTGCGCCGGGTGATGGCGGTCGCAACGCGCCTAAGCGTGCGAAGGCCGCGCCAAAGCCGAACTCGCGTAAAACCAATGTCTTTAATGAGCAGGTACGTTATGCGTTCCAGGGCGCGTTACAGGACCTGAAAAGCAAGCCGCTGGCGACGTTCCTGACGGTGATGGTTATTGCCATCTCCCTGACGCTGCCAAGCGTGTGCTACATGGTTTATAAGAACGTAAACCATGCAGCAAGTCAGTATTATCCGTCCCCGCAGATCACCGTTTACCTGCAAAAAACGTTGGATGATGATGCGGCGGCGCGGGTGGTTGGTCAGTTGCAGGCCGAGCAGGGCGTGGATAAAGTGAATTATCTTTCCCGTGACGACGCGCTGGGCGAATTCCGTAACTGGTCTGGATTTGGCGGTGCGCTGGATATGCTGGAAGAGAACCCGCTGCCGGCCGTGGCGGTGGTGATCCCGAAACTGGATTTCCAGGGTACGGAGTCGCTAAACACGCTGCGTGACCGCATCGCACAAATCAATGGTATTGATGAAGTGCGGATGGATGACAGCTGGTTCGCTCGCCTGGCGGCGCTGACGGGCCTTGTCGGACGCGTTTCCGCGATGATTGGCGTGCTGATGGTAGCGGCGGTCTTCCTCGTCATCGGTAACAGCGTGCGTCTGAGTATTTTTGCGCGTCGCGATACCATTAACGTGCAAAAACTGATTGGCGCGACGGATGGATTTATCCTGCGTCCGTTCCTCTACGGCGGGGCACTGCTCGGTTTTTCCGGTGCATTTCTTTCACTGATTTTGTCAGAAATTTTGGTGATGCGTCTGTCGTCAGCGGTGACTGAAGTGGCACAGGTATTTGGAACCAAGTTTGATATCAATGGCTTATCATTCGATGAATGCCTGTTATTGCTGCTGGTGTGCTCGATGATTGGCTGGGTGGCAGCCTGGCTTGCCACGGTTCAACATTTACGCCACTTTACCCCCGATTAAAAAATCTCTGGTATAATCTTTCCCTGCACTGAGTAGTTCGCTCTGCAGGGAAAGAGTCCCTGTGATCTCTTCCCGGCGTATTCATTGTGATGTCACATTTTGTGCGTAATCTATACACATTACGACATGGAACTTGTGGATAAAATCACTGTCTGATAAAAGATTGAATGATATTCTCGTTGCTCATAAGCTCTGGCATGGTTGTTGCTATTGGTTTTAGCCAATGCGCCAGATGAAAAGATTGAGAGGATTTGAATGACCAAAGAAATGCAAAATTTAGCTTTAGCCCCTGTTGGTAACCTGGAATCTTACATCCGGGCTGCGAACGCGTGGCCGATGTTGTCGGCTGACGAGGAGCGGGCACTGGCTGAAAAGCTGCATTACCAGGGCGATCTGGAAGCAGCTAAAACGCTGATCCTGTCTCACCTGCGCTTTGTTGTTCATGTTGCTCGTAATTATGCGGGCTATGGCCTGCCGCAGGCGGATCTGATTCAGGAAGGTAATATCGGCCTGATGAAAGCCGTGCGCCGTTTCAACCCGGAAGTGGGTGTGCGCCTGGTTTCCTTCGCTGTGCATTGGATCAAAGCTGAGATCCACGAATACGTTCTGCGTAACTGGCGTATCGTTAAAGTCGCGACCACTAAAGCGCAGCGTAAGCTGTTCTTTAACCTGCGTAAAACCAAGCAGCGTCTGGGCTGGTTTAACCAGGACGAAGTTGAAATGGTTGCTCGCGAGCTGGGTGTTTCCAGCAAAGACGTGCGCGAAATGGAATCCCGTATGGCGGCGCAGGACATGACGTTTGACATGTCTTCAGACGATGAGTCTGACAGCCAGCCGATGGCCCCGGTGCTGTATCTGCAGGATAAATCTTCTAACTTTGCCGACGGCATTGAAGAAGATAACTGGGAAGATCAGGCCGCGAACAAACTGACCCACGCAATGGAAGGTCTGGACGAGCGTAGCCAGGACATCATTCGTGCTCGTTGGCTGGACGAAGACAACAAGTCGACGTTGCAGGAACTGGCCGATCGCTACGGCGTTTCCGCTGAACGTGTTCGTCAGCTTGAAAAGAACGCCATGAAAAAATTGCGCGCGGCGATCGAAGCATAATCTTCCAGCCGACCTGGAAATGCTGATAAACCCTGGATGAAAATCCGGGGTTTTTTGTTTTTATCTCTCCCCCTCTCTCCTGACGTTTATGCTTTTTGTCATCAAGTTGTTATCTGCATGTCAAATTTAGCTATTCCAAAATAATAAAAATCGGGTATGTTTTAGCAGAGTATGCTGCTAAAGCACGGGTGGCTATCCAATAATCGAAATAAAGTGCTGAACAACAACATCACAACACACGTAATAACCACAATAATGGGGATTGTCAGGATGAATATGAAGGGTAAAGCGTTATTGGCAGGATGTATCGCCCTGTCTTTGAGCAATATGGCGTTTGCTAAGGATATTAAAGTTGCTGTCGTCGGCGCGATGTCCGGTCCGGTAGCGCAGTATGGCGATCAGGAATTTACTGGCGCAGAGCAGGCGATTGCAGATATCAATGCCAAAGGCGGCGTGAAAGGCGACAAACTTGTCATGGTGAAATATGACGATGCCTGTGACCCGAAACAAGCGGTAGCGGTAGCTAACAAAGTGGTCAACGACGGGATTAAATATGTTATCGGCCACCTGTGCTCATCTTCCACTCAGCCTGCGTCAGATATCTATGAAGACGAAGGCATTCTGATGATTACCCCAGCGGCAACGGCGCCAGAGCTGACCGCACGCGGCTATAACCTGGTGTTACGTACCACCGGTCTGGATTCCGATCAGGGCCCGACTGCTGCCAAATATATCGTTGAAAAAGTGAAGCCGAAGCGCATTGCGATCGTTCACGACAAACAACAGTACGGTGAAGGCCTGGCGCGTTCCGTGCAGGACAACCTCAAGAAAGCCAACGCTGACGTGGTGTTCTTCGATGGGATCACCGCTGGCGAGAAAGATTTCTCTACGCTGGTGGCGCGTCTGAAGAAAGAGAATATCGATTTCGTTTACTACGGTGGTTACCACCCGGAAATGGGGCAGATTCTGCGCCAGGCACGCGCTGCGGGTCTGAAAACCCAGTTTATGGGACCAGAAGGGGTAGCGAACGTGTCGCTGTCTAACATCGCGGGTGAGTCTGCAGAAGGCTTACTGGTAACGAAACCGAAAAACTACGATCAGGTTCCGGCGAACAAACCGATTGTGGACGCGATCAAAGCCAAGAAACAGGATCCGAGCGGTGCATTCGTATGGACCACCTACGCCGCGCTGCAATCCTTGCAGGCCGGTCTGAACCAGTCTGACGACCCGGCTGAAATTGCCAAATACCTGAAAGCAAACTCAGTGGAAACCGTAATGGGGCCGCTGTCATGGGATGCGAAGGGCGATCTGAAAGGCTTCGAATTCGGCGTGTTTGACTGGCATGCAAACGGGACGGCGACCGACGCCAAATAATTTTCCTGGCGCCTTTCGCGCTGCAGACGCGTTGGCTGCGTTATTCAACCCCGGTCACTTACTTATGTAAGCTTCCGGGGACTTCATAACTTGCCGCCTTCCTGCAACGTGAAATTCTTGGAAAATTGCGAGGTGGTTTTTTATTTTTTGCTCCCAGCATGTAGGCCGGATAAGCGTCAGCGCCATCCGGCTTTTTTATCTTTTTTCCCAGCCATTTTCCTGGGCCGTAAACCCTAACGCCTGCATAAACGCGGCCATCACGCTGCGGTCTTCAACGCCGACGTCGGCCATCCACCATGAACTCACGTCAGGGTTTTCCCGGATCACTTCTTCGATCAAATACTGCCCGACGCCGCGGCGGCGGGTGATATCGCGTACGCGCAAGGAATCCAATGCGCCTTGCGTGCCGCTCAGGGTTACGCGAACTGCGCCTAACAGACGCTCGTTAAAGCGCGCGGCGTAGATCCGGTGCGTTTCATCTACGCTTAATGATGAGGCGGAATATTCCGGCCAGATTTTGCCCAGATCAATCTGGTCCTGGTCGCTAAAGTTCTCTAAACGAACGATGGTCAGCTTCATTAACAGCATGTCCAAATCACAAAAGATGGAATGAGTGTACCGAAATAATTCACCCGGATGCTTTCTCTTTTTTATGTGAATAACCAGATTAATAATTTTGTAACAACAGTAATGACAGTTTGAAACCGTAGAGATTGAAAAACAGGCAGAATAATACCCTGGAATGCAGCATTTTATTCGGCTCTTTGTACCGTTATTTTATGCTGACAAACATGCTTTTTTTTGTTTATCTATAGTGAAAAGCAGAATATTATCTTTTCTTAATCGACTGAAAAATAGAGATTTTAGCCTGATTTTGCTTAAATGACTGCGCTAAACCATTAATGAGACTGGTAAAAATAGTGCAGTTCAAAAAAAGCACAGACTGCTTTTTAACCACATAAATACAAAATATTAATTACGTCACGAATGGGGATTCAGGTAATGAAACGGAATGCGAAAACAATCATCGCAGGGGTGATAGCACTGGCAATGTCACACGCGGTCATGGCGGAAGATATCAAGGTCGCTGTTGTCGGCGCGATGTCAGGTCCGGTCGCGCAGTGGGGTGATATGGAATTTAATGGCGCACGTCAGGCCATTAAAGATATCAATGCCAAAGGCGGGGTCAAAGGCGACAAACTGGTCGCTGTGGAATATGACGACGCCTGCGATCCGAAACAGGCCGTTGCGGTAGCGAACAAAATCGTCAATGACGGCATTCAGTACGTTATTGGACATCTGTGCTCATCTTCCACGCAGCCCGCATCAGATATCTATGAAGATGAAGGCATTCTGATGATTTCTCCGGGCGCCACAAACCCGGAACTGACCCAGCGCGGTTACGCTCACATTATGCGTACAGCGGGCCTGGACTCCTCTCAAGGGCCGACCGCCGCGAAATACATTCTGGAGAAGGTGAAGCCGCAGCGCATTGCCATCATTCACGATAAACAGCAATACGGTGAAGGCCTGGCGCGTTCAGTGCAGGACAGCCTGAAAGCGGGCAAAGCCAACATCGTTTTCTTTGACGGTATCACCGCCGGGGAAAAAGATTTTTCTGCGCTGATCGCTCGCCTGAAAAAAGAAAATATCGACTTTGTTTATTACGGCGGCTACTACCCGGAAATGGGGCAAATGCTGCGCCAGGCACGTTCCGTCGGGCTGAAAACCCAGTTTATGGGACCAGAGGGCGTCGGCAATGCGTCGCTGTCTAACATTGCTGGTGATGCCGCTGAAGGCATGCTGGTGACCATGCCAAAACGCTATGACCAGGATCCGGCGAATAAAGCTATCGTCGATGCGCTCAAAGCTGACAAGAAAGATCCAACTGGACCGTACGTGTGGATCACTTATGCAGCCGTCCAGTCATTGGCGACAGCAATGGATCGCAGCGGTAGCAAAGAGCCGCTGGACCTGGTGAAAGATCTGAAAGCACACGGGGCTGATACCGTGATTGGGCCGCTGAAATGGGACGAAAAAGGCGATTTGAAGGGATTTGAGTTTGGTGTCTTCCAGTGGCATGCGGACGGTTCATCGACCGTTGCGAAGTAATACCTGAAGACGAGTTATCCCACCGCCCGCGTAAAATGGGCGGGTATAAAAAGGTTACCTTATGTCCGAGCAGTTCCTCTATTTCTTGCAGCAGATGTTTAACGGCGTCACGCTGGGAAGCACCTACGCGCTGATCGCCATCGGTTACACGATGGTGTACGGCATTATCGGCATGATCAACTTCGCCCATGGCGAGGTGTATATGATCGGCAGCTATGTCTCCTTTATGATCATCGCCGCGCTAATGATGATGGGCATTGATTCCAGTTGGCTACTGGTCGCGGCGGGCTTCGTCGGCGCGATTGTGATTGCCAGCGCCTACGGCTGGAGCATTGAACGCGTGGCGTATCGACCCGTGCGCAGCTCTAAGCGCCTGATCGCGCTGATTTCCGCCATCGGGATGTCCATCTTCCTGCAAAACTACGTCAGCCTGACGGAAGGTTCGCGCGATGTGGCACTGCCCAGCCTGTTTAATGGCCAGTGGACCGTTGGCAGTAGCGAAAACTTCTCTGCTTCCATCACCACCATGCAGCTGGTTATCTGGATTGTAACCTTCCTGGCGATGCTGGCGCTGACGCTGTTTATCCGTTACTCCCGTATGGGTCGCGCCTGCCGTGCCTGCGCGGAAGACTTGAAAATGGCCAGCCTGCTCGGCATCAACACCGATCGCGTGATTGCGCTGACCTTTGTGATTGGCGCGGCAATGGCGGCGGTCGCGGGCGTGCTGCTTGGTCAATTCTATGGCGTAATTAACCCGTACATCGGCTTTATGGCCGGGATGAAGGCCTTTACCGCAGCGGTGCTTGGCGGCATCGGCAGCATTCCTGGGGCGATGATCGGCGGCCTGATTCTGGGCGTCGCGGAAGCGCTCTCCTCTGCTTATCTGAGTACTGAATACAAAGACGTCGTTTCATTCGCGCTGCTGATTCTGGTGCTGCTGGTGATGCCGACCGGTATTCTGGGTCGCCCGGAGGTAGAGAAAGTATGAAACCGATGCATTTTGCAATGGCGCTGCTCTCTGCCGCCATGTTCTTTGTCCTGGCGGGCGTCTTTATGGGCGTTCAGTTAGAGCTTGACGGCACCAAACTGGTGGTGGATTCCGCGGCGGATATTCGCTGGCAGTGGGTGTTTATTGGTACTGGCGTGGTCTTCCTCTTTCAGTTGCTGCGTCCAGCTTTCCAGAAGGGCCTGAAGAGCGTCTCCGGACCGAAGTTTATTCTGCCGGCGATTGACGGCTCCACCGTTAAACAGAAGCTGTTCCTGGTGGCGTTGCTGGTGATTGCCGTGGCGTGGCCGTTTATGGTCTCGCGCGGTACGGTGGATATCGCCACGCTGACGATGATTTATATCATCCTCGGCCTCGGCTTAAACGTGGTGGTGGGGCTTTCCGGCCTGCTGGTGCTGGGCTACGGCGGCTTTTATGCCATCGGCGCTTACACCTTCGCGCTGCTGAACCACTATTACGGACTCGGCTTCTGGACCTGTCTGCCGCTGGCGGGGCTGGTTTCCGCTGCTGCGGGCTTCCTGCTCGGCTTCCCGGTACTGCGCCTGCGCGGTGATTATCTGGCTATTGTGACCTTAGGCTTCGGTGAAATCGTCCGTATCCTGCTGCTCAACAACACCGAAGTGACCGGTGGCCCGAACGGTATCAGCCAGATCCCGAAACCGACCTTTTTCGGTCTGGAGTTTAGCCGTACCGCTCGTGAAGGCGGCTGGGATACCTTCAGCAACTTCTTTAACGTCAAGTACGATCCCTCTGACCGCGTCATTTTCCTCTATCTGGTGGCGCTGCTGCTGGTGGTCTTCTCGCTGTTTGTGATTAACCGTCTGCTGCGTATGCCGTTGGGCCGTGCGTGGGAAGCGCTGCGTGAAGATGAAATAGCCTGTCGCTCGCTGGGCTTAAACCCTACGCGCATCAAACTGACAGCTTTTACCATCAGCGCCGCGTTTGCCGGTTTTGCCGGTACGCTGTTTGCCGCGCGCCAGGGCTTCGTCAGCCCGGAATCCTTCACCTTTGCCGAGTCGGCCTTTGTGCTGGCAATTGTGGTATTGGGCGGAATGGGCTCACAGTTTGCGGTGATCCTCGCGGCCATCCTGCTGGTAGTGTCACGCGAGCTGATGCGTGATTTCAACGAATACAGCATGTTAATGCTGGGTGGTTTAATGGTACTGATGATGATCTGGCGTCCGCAGGGCTTGTTGCCGATGACCCGTCCACAGTTGAAGCTGAAAAACGGGGAAGCAAAAGGAGAGCAGGCATGAGTCAGCCATTATTATCCGTTAACGGCCTGATGATGCGCTTCGGCGGTCTGCTGGCGGTAAACAACGTTGAACTGGAACTGCGGCCGCAGGAAATAGTTTCGTTAATCGGGCCAAACGGCGCGGGAAAAACCACGGTCTTTAACTGTCTGACCGGTTTTTATAAGCCGACCGGCGGGACGATTAAGCTGCGCGACCAGCACCTGGAAGGACTACCGGGTCAGCAAATCGCGCGTATGGGCGTGGTGCGTACTTTCCAGCACGTACGTCTGTTTCGCGAAATGACGGTGATTGAAAACCTGCTGGTGGCGCAACATCAGCAACTGAAAACCGGCGTCTTCTCCGGCCTGTTGAAAACTCCGTCGTTCCGTCGCGCGCAGAGTGAAGCGTTGGATCGTGCCGCCACCTGGCTGGAGCGTATTGGTTTGCTGGAGCACGCCAACCGTCAGGCGAGTAACCTGGCCTATGGCGATCAACGTCGTCTGGAGATTGCCCGTTGCATGGTGACCCAGCCGGAAATTCTGATGCTCGACGAACCCGCTGCGGGACTCAACCCGAAAGAGACCAAAGAGCTGGACGAGCTGATTGCTGAACTGCGTAACCATCACAACACCACCATTTTGTTGATTGAGCACGACATGAAGCTGGTGATGGGTATTTCCGATCGTATTTACGTGGTGAACCAGGGCACGCCGCTGGCGAATGGGACGCCGGAACAGATTCGTAATAACCCGGATGTTATCCGCGCCTATTTAGGTGAAGCATAATGGGGGCGAGGATTAATATGGATAAGGCGATGTTATCGTTCGACAAAGTCAACGCCCACTACGGCAAGATACAGGCGCTGCATGACGTCAGCTTGTATATCAACCAGGGTGAAATCGTTACTCTGATTGGTGCCAACGGCGCGGGAAAAACCACGCTGCTCGGCACATTGTGTGGCGACCCGCGAGCGACCAGCGGGCGAATCGTCTTTGATGGTAAAGACATTACCGACTGGCAGACGGCGAAAATCATGCGCGAAGCGGTAGCGATTGTGCCGGAAGGGCGTCGCGTGTTTTCCCGTATGACGGTGGAAGAGAACCTGGCGATGGGCGGTTTCTTTGCCGAGAAAGACCAGTTTCAGGAACGCATCAAGTGGGTGTATGACCTGTTTCCTCGCCTGCATGAGCGTCGTATTCAACGTGCGGGAACGATGTCCGGCGGTGAACAGCAGATGCTAGCGATAGGCCGTGCGCTGATGAGCCAGCCGAGGCTGCTACTGCTTGATGAACCATCGCTGGGTCTGGCGCCGATTATCATCCAGCAGATCTTTAACACCATTGAGCAACTGCGCGAGCAGGGGATGACCATTTTCCTTGTCGAACAGAACGCTAACCAGGCGCTGAAGCTCGCCGATCGCGGCTACGTGCTGGAAAACGGTCATGTGGTGCTGGAAGACACCGGCGATGCGCTACTGGCTAACGAAGCGGTGCGCAGTGCGTATCTTGGCGGTTAATCATTCTCTGAATAGACAAGGGGCCCGCTGTGGCCCCTTTTTATTGCGCCATGTTATTATTGAGAATAGTTATCAATAATAAAAAATGAACATGGAGAAAGGATGATTCGTTCAGGTACTTGCATGATGATTGGCAGTTTGTTTTTGACGCTTTCTTTAACTACCCTGGCCTCGACACCGCCAGCGTTTGACCCGCGCGATCCCGCAATCTGGGAAGAGAAATCGGACAACCCGTTAGCGCAATCCGACTCGCCCTGCGAAGTGTTTACCAGCTCGGTATGCCCGGGCTGGGAAGATGATAAATCAGATATCCAACGTGAACGTGAGCGACGAGAGCAGCAGCGTTTAAAGAATGAGTACGAACGACGCTGGCGCAGAGATTAATCTTTCTCCTGCAGCAACAGATAACGCCATCCTGGCCGGGTAAGGCATACCGCTACCCGGCTTTGTTGTGCACCACTCCGCATTTTCCTGTCACTACGCTTTCACCGCCTTGCCATCTGTTTGTCGCCTTACTATCTTTTTTTTGTAATAAAAAAGTTATTTTTCTGTCATTCGAGCATGTCATGTTACCCCCGCGAGCATAAAACGCGTGATATCGCGCATCCGGCACAACAAGAGAGATAACCGATGATATCGTTACGACATACAGCTTTAGGACTGGCACTTAGCCTGGCGTTTGCAGGTCAGGCACTGGCGGTCACCACCATCCCATTCTGGCACTCAATGGAAGGCGAACTGGGTAAAGAAGTTGATTCTCTGGCGCAACGTTTTAATGCCGCCAATCCCGACTACAAAATTGTTCCGCAGTACAAAGGCAACTACGAGCAGAGCCTGAGTGCAGGAATTGCCGCTTTCCGTACCGGAAACGCGCCTGCGCTGCTACAGGTTTATGAAGTGGGTACGGCAACGATGATGGCTTCGAAAGCCATTAAACCGGTCTATGAAGTATTCAAAGAGGCTGGTATTAACTTCGATGAGTCTCAGTTCGTACCGACGGTATCCGGTTATTACACCGACTCTAAAAGCGGACATTTGCTTTCTCAACCGTTTAACAGCTCCACTCCGGTGCTGTACTACAACAAAGATGCCTTTAAAAAAGCTGGTTTAGACCCTGAGCAGCCGCCGAAAACCTGGCAGGACCTGGCGGAGTACACCGCGAAGCTGAAAGCGGCAGGCATGAAGTGCGGTTACGCCAGCGGCTGGCAGGGATGGATTCAGATTGAAAACTTCAGCGCCTGGAACGGTCTGCCGGTCGCTACCAAAAACAACGGTTTTGACGGTACTGACGCAGTGCTGGAGTTCAATAAACCGGAACAGGTAAAACATATCGCTCTGCTGGAAGAGCTGAACAAAAAAGGCGATTTCAGCTACTTCGGGCGTAAGGACGAATCCACTGAGAAGTTCTATAACGGGGATTGTGCCATTACCACCGCCTCTTCCGGTTCGCTGGCTGATATCCGCCATTACGCGAAATTCAACTATGGCGTCGGAATGATGCCGTACGATGCCGATGTGAAGGGCGCGCCGCAGAACGCAATTATCGGTGGGGCCAGTCTTTGGGTGATGCAGGGCAAAGACAAAGCCACCTACGAAGGCGTGGCGAAGTTCCTCAACTTCCTGGCGAAGCCTGAAATTGCTGCTGAATGGCACCAGAAGACCGGCTATCTGCCGATCACCACAGCTGCCTACGACCTGACCCGTGAGCAGGGCTTCTATGATAAGAACCCTGGGGCTGATATCGCCACCCGCCAGATGCTGAACAAGCCGCCGTTGCCGTTCACCAAAGGGCTGCGTCTGGGCAACATGCCGCAGATCCGTACCATTGTGGATGAAGAGCTGGAAAGCGTCTGGACCGGGAAGAAAACCCCGCAGCAGGCGCTGGATGCCGCCGTTGAGCGTGGCAATCAGTTATTGCGCCGCTTTGAGCAATCGACCAAATCGTAATGTGAAATGCCGGGTGGCGGCTGCGCCTTACCCGGCCTACAAATGCGCGTAGGCCGGATAAGCGTAGCGCCATCCGGCGCTGTTCAGGAATCAAACTTCCATGTCTTCATCTCGTCCGGTGTTCCGTTCGCGCTGGCTTCCCTATTTACTGGTGGCTCCGCAGCTGGTTATCACCGTTATTTTCTTTATCTGGCCTGCCGGTGAAGCGCTGTGGTACTCGCTACAATCCGTTGATCCGTTTGGTCTTTCCAGCCAGTTTGTCGGACTGGAAAACTTTGTCGCGCTGTTTCATGACCCGTACTACCTCGACTCATTCTGGACCACCATTAAGTTCAGTACGTTAGTCACGGTAAGCGGTCTGCTGGTGTCGTTATTTTTTGCGGCGTTGGTGAATTACGTGGTGCGCGGCAGCCGTTTTTACCAAACGCTGATGCTGTTGCCTTACGCGGTTGCGCCCGCCGTTGCCGCCGTATTGTGGATCTTCCTGTTTAACCCCGGGCGCGGGCTGATTACCCATTTTCTCGGTGAGTTTGGCTATGACTGGAACCATGCGCAAAACAGCGGTCAGGCAATGTTCCTGGTGGTGTTTGCGTCGGTCTGGAAGCAGATTAGTTACAACTTCCTGTTCTTCTTTGCCGCATTGCAGTCTATTCCTCGCTCGCTGATCGAAGCCGCCGCGATTGACGGTGCGGGGCCGGTTCGCCGCTTCTTTAAACTGGCGCTGCCGCTCATTGCCCCGGTGAGCTTCTTCCTGCTGGTGGTGAATCTGGTGTATGCCTTCTTTGACACCTTCCCGGTGATTGATGCTGCCACTGCAGGCGGGCCGGTACAGGCGACCACGACGCTGATTTATAAGATCTATCGCGAAGGTTTTGTCGGGCTGGATCTGGCTTCTTCCGCTGCACAATCGGTGGTGCTGATGTTCCTGGTCATTATTTTGACGGTGGTGCAGTTCCGCTATGTGGAAAGTAAGGTGCGTTACCAATGATTGAGAACCGTCGTGGGCTGACAATATTCAGCCATGCCATGTTGATTATGGGGATCATGGTGATCCTGTTTCCGTTGTACGTCGCGTTTGTCGCGGCGACGCTGGACAACAAAGCGGTGTTTGAGACGCCGATGACGCTGGTTCCCGGCTCGCAGCTGCTGGAAAACATGAAATACATCTGGGTCAACGGCGTGGGCGTCAACAGCGCGCCGTTCTGGCTGATGATGCTCAACAGTTTCATCATGGCGTTCAGCATTACGGTAGGGAAAATTACCGTCTCTATGCTCTCCGCATTCGCCATCGTCTGGTTTCGCTTTCCGCTGCGCAACCTGTTCTTCTGGATGATTTTTATCACCCTGATGCTACCGGTTGAGGTGCGTATTTTCCCGACGGTAGAAGTGATCGCCAATCTGAAGATGCTCGACAGCTATGCGGGTCTGACACTGCCGTTGATGGCATCTGCGACAGCGACTTTCCTGTTCCGTCAGTTCTTTATGACCCTGCCGGATGAACTGGTTGAGGCGGCGCGTATTGACGGCGCGTCACCAATGCGTTTTTTCCGCGATATCGTACTACCGCTGTCAAAAACCAATCTGGCGGCGCTGTTCGTTATTACCTTTATCTACGGCTGGAACCAGTATCTGTGGCCGTTGTTAATTATTACCGACGTCAATTTGGGCACTGCGGTGGCGGGTATCAAAGGCATGATTGCCACCGGTGAAGGCACCACGCAGTGGAACCAGGTAATGGCCGCCATGCTGCTAACGCTCATCCCTCCGGTAATCATCGTGTTAGCCATGCAGCGCGCGTTTGTGCGTGGTTTAGTGGACAGTGAGAAATAAAAATGGCTGGTTTAAAACTACAGGCAGTAACCAAAAGCTGGGACGGTAAAACCCAGGTGATTAAACCGCTGACGCTGGATGTCGCGGACGGGGAATTTATTGTGATGGTTGGGCCATCCGGCTGCGGTAAGTCTACGCTGCTGCGGATGGTGGCCGGGCTTGAACGGGTAAGCGGCGGCGATATCTGGATTGATAATAAACGCGTCACCGAGATGGAGCCGAAGGATCGCGGCATTGCGATGGTCTTTCAAAACTATGCTCTCTACCCGCATATGAGCGTGGAAGAAAACATGGCCTGGGGGCTGAAAATCCGCGGGATGGGCAAGGAGCATATTGCTGAGCGGGTAAAAGAGGCGGCACGTATTCTCGAGCTGGGTGAGCTGCTCAAACGTCGTCCGCGCGAACTTTCCGGCGGCCAGCGCCAGCGCGTAGCGATGGGACGAGCGATTGTACGTGACCCGGCGGTATTCCTGTTCGATGAGCCGCTTTCTAACCTTGATGCCAAGCTGCGCGTACAGATGCGTCTGGAGTTACAACATCTGCATCGCCGACTGAAAACCACCTCGCTGTACGTGACCCACGATCAGGTTGAGGCCATGACGCTTGCCCAGCGGGTACTGGTGATGAATAAAGGTGTGGCGGAGCAAATCGGTACGCCGGTTGAGGTGTACGAAAAACCGGCCAGTCGCTTTGTGGCGAGCTTTATCGGCAGTCCGGCCATGAACCTGCTGGACGGGCAGATCGGCGCCACGGGCAGCCATTTTGAGCTGGAGGGCGGCATGACGTTACCCATTGGCAGAAGCGCCAGGGAGTGTATTGGGCGTAACATGACGCTGGGTATCCGCCCGGAGCATATTGCGCTAAGCTCGCAGGCCGAAGGCGGCGTGCCGCTGGTCGTCGACACGCTGGAAATGCTGGGTGCGGATAATCTGGCACATGGACGTTGGGGTGAGCAAAAGCTGGTGGTGCGACTGGCGCATCAGCATCGCCCGACGGCAGGCAGTACGCTGTGGCTGCATCTGCCAGAACATCATCTGCATCTTTTTGATGGCGAAACAGGACAACGCGTATGAATAACTGGCCTTACCCCCATATTGTCGCCCATCGCGGCGGCGGTAAGTTAGCCCCGGAAAACACCCTGGCGGCAATCGACATGGGGGCGCAATATGGGCATACCATGATCGAGTTTGACGCTAAATTGTCGAAAGACGGTGAGATCTTCTTACTGCATGACGACAACCTGGAACGCACCAGTAACGGCTGGGGCGTGGCTGGCGAATTGAACTGGCAGGATCTATTGCGCGTGGACGC
The DNA here is from genome assembly GCF_009905315.1 of Citrobacter sp. LUTT5. Lineage (NCBI taxonomy): Bacteria > Pseudomonadati > Pseudomonadota > Gammaproteobacteria > Enterobacterales > Enterobacteriaceae > Citrobacter > Citrobacter sp. LUTT5. Next base: position 287,997 of record NZ_CP047606.1, read on the forward strand.
CGGCGGCTGGTTTAGCGGTGAGTTTAAAGGCGAACCGTTGCCGCTGCTCTCGCAAGTTGCTGAGCGCTGTCGCCAGCACGGCATGATGGCAAATATTGAGATCAAACCCACCACCGGGACGGGGGCGCTCACCGGGAAGGTCGTGGCGCTGGCCGCACGTGAATTGTGGGCGGGAATGACGTCACCGCTGTTGTCATCCTTTGAAATTGATGCGCTAGAAGCGGCGCAGCAGGCGGTGCCTGAACTGCCGAGAGGTTTGCTGCTGGATGAATGGCGCGAGGACTGGCGTGAGCTGACCACGCGGCTTGGCTGCGTCTCTATTCATCTTAATCATAAGCTGCTGGATGAGGCGCGCGTGGATGCGCTGCGCGATGCTGGGCTACGTATTCTGGTTTATACCGTCAACCGACCCCAGCGCGCGGCAGAACTGCTGCGCTGGGGCGTAGACAGCATCTGTACTGATGCCATTGATACCATTGGTCCGGATTTCCAGCCCAGTTAAGGCCCAATCGTTTTTAACGGAACGTTAGGTTGCGGCGTGCTGGAGGGCTTCAGCATGTCGCCGTTCTTTTTCTCCGACAGCATATGTTGCTTATTGAGCGAGCTGTCCGGATTACGGGTTCCACTCAACATCCCTCCGTTGCTGTTAGGCAGCATTTGCTGCTGTCCAGAATTCAACTCGCCCGGCTGAGACTGCAGCACGCGCTGGGTGTTCGTGTTGATTTGGTTTTCCATATGCTGTTGCTGCATGCGCGTCTGCGTTTGCAACTGCTGGTTGAGCATCCCTTTCTGCTGAATCTGCTGTGATTGCATTTGGGTTTGCATACGCTGCTGACTCGGGATCTGATAACCGGGTTGATTCGGGTTATTCATGGTGTTGATGGGCTGTGCAAAGCCTGCAAACGGCAAGAGCATGGCTAAAAGTAAGAGTCGTTTCATCGCTTTTCTCCTCTCGGGGATCATTTAAGTTTACTCCTTTCTTGCCGTTACGATGATTATTTCAGAGTTATGCACCAGGCTTAGTGGGGGCCGACCCCCGTACATCTGGAGAATAACGATGATAAAACCGACGTTTTTACGCCGGGTAGCCATTGCTGCTCTGCTCTCAGGAAGTTGTTTTAGCGTGGCTGCCGCGCCGGCTGCGCCACCGCCGGTATCCTACGGTGTCGAGGAAGATGTGTTCCATCCCGTTCGCGCGCAACAGGGGATGGTGGCTTCCGTAGATGCTTTAGCCACCCAGGTTGGGGTGGATATTCTGAAACAGGGAGGGAATGCCGTTGATGCCGCTGTAGCCGTTGGCTACGCGCTGGCGGTGACGCATCCGCAGGCGGGCAATCTGGGCGGCGGCGGGTTTATGCTGCTGCGTACCAAAGACGGTAACACCACGGCGATCGATTTTCGTGAAATGGCTCCCGCTGGCGCGACCCGCGACATGTTCCTCGATGAACAGGGCAACGCCGATGCGAAAAAGTCGCTAACCTCACATCTGGCATCCGGTACGCCGGGTACCGTGGCGGGTTTCTCGCTGGCGCTGGAGAAATACGGCACGATGCCGCTGAACAAAGTCGTGCGCCCGGCAATGAAGCTAGCGGAAGAAGGCTTTGTGGTTAACGACGCGCTGGCTGACGATCTGAAAACCTATGGCAGCGAAGTGCTCCCTAATCACGAGAACAGCAAAGCCATTTTCTGGAAAGACGGCGAGCCGCTGAAAAAGGGCGACAAGCTGGTGCAAACGAACCTGGCGAAAAGCCTGGAGATGATTGCTGAGAACGGTCCGGATGCGTTTTATAAAGGGGCAATTGCCGATCAGATTGCGGAGGAAATGCAGAAAAACGGCGGGTTGATGACCAAAGAGGATTTAGCCAGCTATAAAGCCGTGGAGCGTACGCCGATTAGCGGCGACTATCGCGGATATCAGGTCTTCTCCATGCCACCGCCGTCCTCTGGCGGTATTCACATCGTACAGATCCTCAATATTCTCGAAAACTTCGATATGAAGAAGTACGGGTTTGGCAGCGCTGATGCCATGCAGGTAATGGCTGAAGCGGAGAAATATGCCTACGCCGACCGCTCGGAGTATCTGGGCGACCCGGATTTTGTGAAAGTACCGTGGCAGGCGCTGACCAATAAAGCCTATGCCAAATCGCTTGCCGATCAAATTGATATCAACAAGGCTAAGCCTTCCAGCCAGATCAAACCTGGCAAGCTCGCGCCGTATGAAAGCAATCAGACCACCCATTTCTCGGTGGTGGATAAAGACGGTAATGCCGTGGCGGTGACGTATACGCTGAACACCACCTTCGGCACTGGGATTGTGGCGGGTAACACCGGCATTCTGCTTAATAACGAAATGGACGATTTCTCCGCCAAGCCGGGCGTGCCAAACGTTTATGGGCTGGTGGGTGGCGATGCTAACGCGGTTGGGCCGAAGAAGCGTCCGCTGTCATCAATGTCGCCGACTATCGTGGTAAAAGACGGGAAAACCTGGCTGGTTACCGGCAGCCCTGGCGGGAGCCGAATCATCACCACCGTGCTGCAAATGGTAGTCAACAGCATTGATTTTGGAATGAACGTTGCCGAAGCGACCAACGCGCCGCGCTTCCATCATCAGTGGTTGCCCGATGAACTGCGCGTTGAGAAAGGGTTTAGCCCGGATACTATTAAACTGCTGGAGCAAAAAGGGCAAAAAGTCGTGCTAAAAGAGGCGATGGGCAGTACGCAGAGCATTATGGTTGGACCGGATGGTGCACTGTATGGCGCGTCCGACCCACGTTCCGTGGATGATTTAACGGCGGGATACTGATTTGAGAGGCCCTCTTCGGTGGAAGAGGGCTTGCTGTTTCTGCGCTGAGCCTCGATCAGAGTTATTTTTTCAGTAGCTTGTATCCTTGCTCTGAAACGCGGTAGTAAGGCATGGATTTATGTCCGCTATCTTCAATATTTACCAATCCCTCACTGGCCAATTTATTGACAATATTAACAACATTGCTGAAACCAGGTATTCCTTTAAAGGACAGTGCGCGATCCAGATTCATCCAGTTCCAGTTAATATCTTTTTCAGCCATAACTTTCAGTACGTTAAGTTCTGTTTCAGTTATCATGGTTTATCGCGTCCGAGTAAGCTTAGCTTCGTGTTGTTTTGCTCGTTTCGTAGTCTTTTAAATATTTCTCCAGCGGCCAGGCAGTACCTAAATCAACGATTTCACCGCTATCTTTATCGATGATGAAAGGCACATTTCCTGCCAGGCGGGAAGCGTTGTCTCCGGTTTCGAGGTATTCCCTCGATTCGAAGCAAAAAAACCAACCTTCTGCAAACCGTCCGTGGAGTGTGATGACGACGGAAGCATCCGCCTCGCTAAGGTACGTATTAGCTTTGTTTATGGCTTCTTCATAAGTAAACATAGAAATCTTCCTGGCGGTACGAAGTGTTATCGTTGGTCTAATTATTTTTTCGCTCAAGCCCAATATATTCGATGATAGCTTTACCAGAGTATTCGTTTATGCGAACTCTAGAAATATCTTTCCCATCTTTAGGTGTGTGCCCAGGCACGAACAATATAAAAACTCTGTCATCACCATCTTGTTCGACGACGAGGGTTAGCTTATCTTTTAAGTTCTTTGGAAGAATATAGTTGCTCAACTCTTCTTTAGTAAGTAGTCGAGCTTTTTCTTGTAAAATATCTAACGGAATTTTTTTCATATTAAGGCGTCCATTCTGGTGTGACCATATGTACCATATTGATTAAACATATTTCTCTTTCCATACGGATCTGATATAGCACTTTTTTCGTTACGAAAGAATTTTATTACAAACATGTCTCCATCTGAAGGTCTGAATGTCCCATCCGGATGAATATGGCTGGACCATCGCCAACCTTTAGCAGTTTAAAAACAAGTATTGTAAATGCTACACTAGAGCGACTCTGAGTGGTGTTTGAGAAATTTAAAACCATTTTCGGAAACTCTGTAACGCTGTCTCGATTTGTCCTCATTATAGACAATATCAACTAATCCATTATTAACAAGGCTGGTTACGATATTCGCGACATTACTAAATCCAGGAATGTTTCTCACAGCAAGAGTACGATCCAGAACCATCCAGTTCCAATCAATATCTTTTTCTGCCATTACTTTCAATACGTTAAGTTCAATTTTATCTATTGTCATTTTTTCGCATCCGGATGAAATAAATCATAATCTGAGATTTTAAAATCTTCTAGTGTTGCTGTATGGGCATTATTCCACATATTATATCCATCTATACCTTTTGGTTCACCTGTTTCCCACCCTAAGTTGCAGTAACGCTGATACTCCCGACATTCGTGAGTATAATAATTGACGTCAGTTTGTTCCGGAAGTAACTCTTTTTTAACTATTTTCTTTAATCTTTCAATCATCACGTCATTCGCAGGATCGTGATCGAAACGAGAGATATGTTTTTCTACAATTGCGATACCCTCATGCGTAATCTTAACACCACCAGTTGTCAGGTTCTCTATTGGCCCCCCTGCAAGCTCGGGATTGAATGTTCGTCCTGATACGGCTCCCCTAGCTCCAAAATGCTCCAGTTCTTCTAATTCAGGAAATTTCATTCTGCCCATGGTTAATCCAGCAACTACTGAAGCGCCAAGAATGAGTAATCCTTTGTTATCCATGACCTGCTCGTAACCCGCAGGCGCATCGCCTCCCAGCTTCTCCGCCGTTTCCCTAAAGCCGTCGATATTCCCGTTGTAGATCCCTCCGGCGGCAAGCAGTCTGCCAATCCCTTTGCTGTTTAGCGTTTTGAGGCCGTTGTCTGCGGGCGTTTTTGGAGGGGGGATAAACAGGCGGTTGTAGTTCGCGGGCAACGCCAGGTAACTGAACTCAGTGTTGGCAATAAGATGTTTGCAGAGGATGTATTCATAGCTGATGGTTATTGTTTCTGTATCTAAACTATTTTCACTGAACTGGTGTTGAATACTGGATAAGAATGCTCCCCGCAGTTGAATATAATAATACTTCTCCCATCTACTGAATCTATTAATGCGGTAGAAATAAAACTCCATATACAACTGTTCGTTGTTGTTAATCGCATTAACAAACAACGGCGTGCTTTTATCGATCAGCTTACAAAAGCGTAGCCCTTGCAACTGAGAGCCTTTGCCAGTACTGGTTATACTATTAGCGAGCGAAAAGGCAAAGATTTCGTCCTCGTGTCCGATTTGGCAGCGATTACCCACAGATGCAAGGGTTCCACATCCGTCAGAAATGGCGCCTTGTTGCTGTCCTGAAACCATCAGATAGACGATATCACTCATGACATCCTTATCCTTTTATTACGTATTATCGTAAAACGGAGGTTTTTATTCTTCCATTTTTAATTACGCTTTTTGATGGTGTTCGTATATAGCAGAAACAAAACGTTTCATTTCAATTGGATTTTGTTGAGGGTAATCTGAATATAAATAATTTGTGGGGTAAATATTTGTATATTTAATAACTGTGAATTATTAATTGAATATGTGTTGATGTTTTTTATTCCATATTGATGACCTACAGCCTTCTGAACGTTGCAGGTCTTATTAGTTCCTTAAGGAACATACTGTTGCAGTGATTCAGACCAGTGAAATATTTGGCTGCTTTTATCCTGCAGGTTCACGACCTCTAAATCATAAAATCCCTGCGTCTTTGCCGACCGCAATTTCAGGATGTACTTACTCTCGCTGATGTCGTGCTGCCTTGTGCCGTCTTTATTCCAGTCTCCGGCGATATCCGAATAGTAATAAACAAGGTCAGAAAACACGTTGATTATCTTGCTGTCTTTGATGGTGTAGAGTTCCAGCACTTCATAAAACGCCCCGCCGCCGGAGTAGGCATCGGAGTAGCCACCGCGCACCCCGAACGCCAGAGTATCGGGAGCGATCCGGTACGGTGCCAGATCCAATTTTGTATAATAAGCCAGCGGTCTGACGGACTCATCATCGCTCTCTTTCTCGGCAGCTTTATTCCACGCTGAAATCTGGTTTAATGGTTTTTCCGAGCGGGCAATCGGCTGCAGCTGTTGGTTCTGCCAGGAGAAAACGCCGAGATATAATTTATTGGCGCGTCCGTTGTTGTAGTTTTCCGGACAGGTGTTATCCGCGTACTTTTTTGCCTGCCCGGCATCGGCCTGATTGTCAGCAAAACAGGCAATGCCAATATATTTACCCTCTTTTCCCCAGGCTTTGGCGCCGGTGAGGATCAGATTATTAGGATTTTCGTTCGGCGCAACCCAGCCAATCCACTGGTTCTCTGATAATCCCTGTGGAAGTTCACCAAATCCTTTCGCAGGTGTTGCCCCTGCCATTTGCTCAGCAAAAATCTGTTTACCTTCAGTATGTTGAATAACGCCGGGTACGGCATCGAGATTTTGTACGGTAGTGGCAAAAGCTGGGGAGAGCGAGGCCAGTAAAACCAGGGGAACAAACTTTTTCACTATTGCGTCCTTTCAATAAGCAGGGCGATAAGACTCGCCCTTAAATTTATTTCACGCGTGCCATAAAATATGCATCCACGTACTCGCCGTTGCGCAGGCCGTATTTCTTACCTGTCCCTTCGATCTCAAAGCCATGCTTTTTATAGACCGCAACCGCAGGTTCGTTATCCACAAACACTGTTAACTCGATACGGTCGACGCGCAGCCAGTTGTCGCACATGTCGATCATCGTACGGAGAAGCGCGCTGGCAACGCCGCGATTCTGCCAGCGGGCATCAACGCAGATACCAAAATCGGCCACGTGGCTGCGGCGCGGGCGCTGCGCGACCTCAATACAGAGATGTCCGACGACGATATCATCAATGCACGCGACCAGTTGTTTGATTCCGACCCGTTCGGTTAGTCGCTCTTGCCACATCTCCATGGAAGGATGAGGAACCTGTAGCGTGTTGTGATACACCTCTGGCTGGGCATGGATCTGACGAATTGCGTCGTAATCTTTCGGTTCAGCGTGGCGTATCACTATCTCACTCATTCCTTATCTCCTTCAGGGTTAATTGAGTCTTTACCCTCGCTGAGAAAGAAAATTCCGTCAACTGCATTTTTTTGCAAAAAGAAGTAGACAAGTGCGAATGAGAATGATTATTATTGCTCTGCGTTCAGGGGAACCCCTACGGAGAACCTGAAAGCACGACATTGCTCACATTGCTTCCAGTATTACTTTAGCCAGCTTTTGCTGGCTTTTTTTTTGGGGTTTTGTTTCAGCCTGGCTTACTTGTCATTTTGTCCCCGGGATGATGCCGGATGGCGGTTGCGCTTATCCGGCCTACGGCTGAGACCTGGGTTTTGTAGGCCGGATAAGGCAACGCCGCATCCGGCAAAGAATCCAACATTCAGTCTCCAGCCGCTTTGCGCTATGGTGTAGACAATCACCTTCAAAAGGACTGTCTCATGACCTTACACTGCGCATTTATTGGTTTTGGTAAAAGTACCACTCGCTACCATTTGCCGTACGTCCTCAACCGCAAAAATAGCTGGCATGTCGCGCATATTTTCCGCCGTAACGCCAGGCCGGAAGAGCAGGCGCCGCAGTATTCGCATATCCACTTCACCAGCGACCTCGACGAGATCTTAAACGATCCGCAGGTGAAACTGGTGATCGTCTGTACCCATGCTGACAGCCATTTCGACTACGCCAAACGTGCGCTTGAGGCGGGTAAAAACGTGCTGGTTGAGAAACCGTTCACGCCGACGCTGGCAGAAGCAAAAGTGCTGTTCGAACTGGCGCAAAGCAAAGGGCTGACCGTTACGCCGTATCAGAATCGCCGTTTTGACTCCTGCTTTCTCACTGCTAAAAAAGCGATTGAGAGCGGCAAGCTCGGCGAAATTGTTGAGGTTGAAAGCCATTTCGATTACTACCGTCCCGAGGCGGAAACTAAGCCGGGACTGCCGCAGGATGGCGCATTTTATGGCCTGGGCGTACACACCATGGATCAGATTATCTCGCTGTTCGGACGCCCCGATCATGTGGCCTATGACATCCGCAGCCTGCGTAATAAAGCGAACCCGGACGATACCTTTGAAGCGCAGCTGTTTTACGGCGACCTGAAAGCCATTGTTAAAACCAGTCATCTGGTGAAAATCGACTATCCGAAGTTTATCGTCCATGGCACCAAAGGCTCGTTTGTGAAGTACGGCATCGACCAGCAGGAAACCAGTCTGAAGGCCAATATCATGCCGGGTGAGCCAGGTTTCGCTGCTGATGATTCCATCGGAATGCTGGAGTATGTCAACGATGACGGCATCACAGTAAAAGAAGAGGTGAAGCCGGAGGTGGGGGATTACGGTCGCGTCTATGATGCGCTGTACCAGACGCTGACCGCCGGTACGCCTAATTACGTCAAGGAATCTGAAGTTCTAACCAACCTGGAGATTCTCGAACGCGCCTTCGAACAGGCCTCTCCGGCGACGATAACCCTCGCCAAATAGCCTTTACCGACTCCTCTGGGCTTGTTCATATTTTTTGAACAGAGGAGTCAATTTTCACCCTCTATGATCCCGGGAGGAATGAGTCCACACTTACTCCATCGAAAACATCTGGGGGTGAACATAATGATCTATTTACGCAAAGCGAACGACCGCGGTCATGCGAATCATGGCTGGCTCGATTCTTGGCATACTTTCTCTTTTGCCAACTACTATGACCCGAACTTTATGGGGTTCTCGGCACTGCGCGTGATTAACGATGACGTGATCGACGCAGGTCAGGGCTTTGGCACTCACCCCCATAAAGACATGGAAATCCTGACCTACGTGCTGGAAGGCGCGGTGGAACATCAGGACAGCATGGGCAACAAAGAGCAGGTGCCGGCCGGAGAGTTTCAGATTATGAGCGCCGGGACGGGGATCCGTCACTCGGAGTACAACCCGAGTAATACTGAGAAGCTGCATCTGTATCAGATCTGGATCATGCCGCAGGAAAACGGTATTACGCCGCGCTATGAACAGCGCCGTTTCGATGCCGCTCAGGGTAAACAACTGGTGCTGTCGCCTGATGCCCGCGATGGCTCACTGAAAGTGTACCAGGATATGGAGCTGTACCGTTGGGCGCTGGTCAAAGATGAGCAGTCGGTACATCAGATTGCCGCTGAACGTCGCGTCTGGATCCAGGTCGTTAAAGGCAACGTCACCATTAACGGAACCAAAGCGACCACCAGTGACGGTCTGGCAATCTGGGATGAACAGGCAATTTCTATTCATGCCGACAGCGACAGCGAAGTGTTATTGTTTGATCTGCCGCCAGTCTAACGTGCTGTAACCTGATGTAGGCCGGATAAGACGCGAAAGCGTTGCCATCCGGCTTTTCATCGTTTGTCATTAATTCCGTGCGTCCGTGGTAAACTGGGGGAATCTATCCCTTTTTAACGCTTCAGGACGATGAAAAAGAAAAGACCCGTACTTCAGGATGTAGCCGACCGCGTGGGCGTGACCAAAATGACGGTCAGTCGCTTTTTGCGTAACCCGGAGCAGGTCTCCGTGGCGCTGCGGGGCAAAATTGCCGCTGCACTTGATGAGCTGGGTTATATTCCCAATCGCGCTCCTGATATCCTTTCTAACGCCACCAGTCGCGCTATCGGCGTGTTGTTACCGTCTCTCACTAACCAGGTTTTTGCTGAAGTGTTACGCGGCATTGAGGCCGTCACCGACGCCCATGGTTATCAAACTATGCTCGCGCACTACGGCTATAAGCCAGAGATGGAACAAGAGCGCCTGGAATCGATGCTGTCGTGGAATATCGATGGCCTGATCCTCACCGAACGTAGCCATACGCCTCGTACGCTGAAAATGATTGAGGTCGCCGGTATCCCGGTGGTTGAGCTGATGGACAGCCAGTCCCCGTGCCTGGATATCGCCGTCGGTTTCGACAACTTTGAAGCCGCGCGCCAGATGACTGCCGCTATCATCGCCCGCGGGCACCGTCATGTTGCCTATCTTGGCGCACGTCTTGATGAACGTACTATCATCAAACAGAGGGGCTACGAGCAGGCAATGCGCGATGCCAACCTGGTGCCGTACAGCGTGATGGTGGAACAGTCTTCTTCCTACTCCTCCGGTATTGAACTCATCCGTCAGGCGCGGCGCGAATACCCGCAGCTCGACGGCATTTTCTGTACCAACGATGACCTGGCGGTAGGGGCGGCCTTCGAATGCCAGCGTTTAGGGCTAAAAATCCCGGATGACATGGCGATTGCCGGATTCCACGGTCACGACATCGGACAGGTGATGGAGCCGCGTCTGGCGAGCGTGCTCACGCCGCGTGAACGCATGGGCAGCATTGGTGCTGAACGCCTGCTGGCGCGCATCCGTGGTGAAGCAGTCACACCTAAAATGTTAGATTTAGGTTTCACCTTGTCACCGGGCGGATCTATTTAAGCCAACAAGTTTGAAGTAGCTCACACTTATACACTTCGAGCACGAATGGATATTGCTTCTCTATTTATCCGGCTGGACAATGTTACCGATAACAGTTACCCGTAACAATTTCCAGATTCTTGTACCAGTGGGGGCAACGCTTTGAGCACGACTAATCATGATCACCACGTTTACGTTCTGATGGGCGTATCGGGCAGCGGTAAATCTGCTGTCGCCAGCGAAGTGGCGCATCAACTACAGGCCGCGTTTCTTGATGGCGATTTTCTCCATCCGCGCAGCAACATCATGAAAATGGCTTCTGGTGAGCCACTCAACGATGATGACCGTAAACCGTGGTTACAGGCGCTGAATGACGCCGCCTTTGCGATGCAGCGTACCAACAAGGTTTCGCTGATCGTCTGTTCCGCTCTGAAAAAAGTCTATCGCGACCAGCTGCGCGACGGTAACCCGAACCTCTCTTTCATCTATCTGAAAGGGGATTTTGACGTTATCGAAAGCCGTCTGAAAGCGCGTAAAGGCCACTTCTTCAAAACGCAGATGCTGGTGACCCAGTTTGAAGCGCTGGAAGAACCAGGTGCGAATGAAAACGATGTACTGGTGGTCGATATCGATCAACCACTGGACGGTGTGGTCGCCAGCACCATTAAGGTTATTAACCAGGGCAGTAAGTAGTGAGTACATTAACGCTTGTTTTAACAGCAGTAGGGTCCGTTTTATTACTGCTGTTTTTAGTGATGAAGGCGCGTATGCACGCCTTCCTTGCTTTGATGGTGGTGTCTATTGGTGCAGGTCTCTTTTCCGGTATGCCGCTCGATAAAATCGCCGCGACTATGGAAAAAGGGATGGGAGGCACGCTCGGTTTCCTGGCGATTGTTGTGGCGTTGGGGGCGATGTTCGGCAAGATTTTGCATGAGACCGGCGCAGTCGATCAAATTGCCGTCAAAATGCTGAAATCCTTCGGCCACAGCCGCGCACATTACGCGATTGGCCTGGCCGGTCTGATTTGCGCGCTACCGCTGTTCTTTGAGGTGGCGATTGTGCTGCTGATTAGCGTAGCGTTCTCGATGGCGCGTCACACCGGTACCAACCTGGTTAAATTAGTCATTCCGTTGTTTGCAGGCGTAGCGGCGGCTGCGGCGTTTTTACTGCCGGGGCCAGCGCCGATGTTGCTGGCTTCGCAGATGCACGCTGACTTTGGCTGGATGATCCTGATTGGCCTGTGTGCCGCGATTCCGGGCATGATTATCGCCGGGCCGCTGTGGGGTAATTTCATCAGCCGTTACGTTGAGCTGAACATTCCTGATGACATTACCGAGCCGCATCTGGGCGAAGGTAAAATGCCGTCCTTCGGCTTTAGCTTGTCGCTGATCCTGCTGCCGCTGGTATTGGTTGGTCTGAAAACCATCGCCGCGCGCTTTGTGCCGGTTGGTTCTTCAACTTACGAATGGTTTGAGTTTATCGGCCACCCGTTTACCGCGATTCTGGTTGCCTGTCTGGTGGCGATTTACGGTCTGGCGATTCGCCAGGGTATGCCAAAAGACAAAGTGATGGAGATCTGCGGTCATGCGCTGCAACCGGCGGGGATTATCCTGCTGGTGATCGGTGCAGGTGGCGTGTTTAAACAAGTGCTGGTTGATTCCGGCGTCGGTCCGGCGCTGGGCGAAGCGTTAACCGGAATGGGTCTGCCGATTGCCATTACCTGCTTCGTGCTGGCGGCAGCGGTGCGTATCATTCAGGGTTCTGCGACCGTGGCGTGCTTAACGGCGGTCGGTCTGGTGATGCCGGTGATTGAACAGCTAAACTTCTCCGGCGCACAGATGGCGGCACTGTCTATTTGTATCGCAGGCGGCTCGATCGTGGTCAGCCACGTTAACGACGCCGGTTTCTGGTTGTTCGGTAAATTTACCGGCGCAACGGAAGCACAAACGTTGAAGACCTGGACGATGATGGAAACCATCCTCGGTACGGTTGGCGCAATTGTCGGTATGATTGCCTTCCAGCTGTTGAGCTGAGTCCTGTTGCCCGGTGGCGCTTGCGCTTACCGGGCCTGGAAACGAGCACACATCCGCATCGTAGGCCGGGTAAGCGCAAGCGCCACCCGGCTTTTTTACAGCACCATCACACCATCCTCTGTTTTCAACCAACGCGGCGCTTTCAGCGTGTCGGCGAAATACCCCACCAAATCCTGCAACAAATCACCCGCTACTCGCTCCATATCATCAGAAAGCGTTTTGCTCATCAGCAAATGCGTCAAAAGCTGGCAGTAACGCCCCATCTGGTCGGGCTCAGGCTCGAAAAGGGGAAAACGGGTCGGTAAGGTTTCTACCGTCAGGCTGGCCTGTAGATGCTGCGGTACAGGCTCCGTTAAGGTCGGTTGTAATAACGCCAGACAGGCCGACAGACGTGCACAAATCGCCAGTTTTTCAACCGGGTCATGGCATTCAACCAGCCCTTCGACAAAACGCTCGCAGTTATCCGCCAGTTCGGTGAAGTCCGTGGCATGGCTAAAGGGCAGGGTAAATAAAGAGTGTGAAAAGAGAGGGGTAGTCGCCATAGGGCAGCCTCCAGTATGTTTTATTTAAACCACCACCGGAGAGGCTAATCTCGCGGGTGGCAGAATCGAGCGGAGTTAGCCTTACCGGTCATACTGGATACCGGCGCGTCTTGCGACGCCCCCGCTCGACCCGCCATTGAGACGAAATCGGTCGCACGACATAGAAGTATATGTCGCCAGTATGATTTTCAGAAGGCTAATTCTGACACCTGATTTTGCAGGTGCAGCGAGAAGATAAGGCTAATTCACGATGCTGACAAGAGGGCATTCCGGAAGGCGCTTCGCAGAAATGAAAATACGTTATATCAGCGACTTAAAAGCATAAGGAATACCTGAAATTACAGCGCAATGCCGTTCAGTTAAGCATGTAGGGTGAACATGTGATTATTGCTCAGGTTTCCGTTCACCTCAGTGGTGTCATTTCTTTGAAGCGCTGATACCCGTGAACGTGCAAGGGAGGCTCACCGCCGCCTCCCTTGCAACCCAGGCTCCCGGCGGGAAAATCGTCGCTGCGCGAGTTATTCGTCTTATTCCGTCTGCCTGTCGGGTCGGGGCCGAGCCTGCGTCCCTGCAGGCCGTCCCCTCTGCCCGCATCCCTGCGGGCAGACCCGGTCAGCCGTCAACGCCTCATCGATTTTCAGCCGGACCGGTGTCATCGCTTCAACGCTCTGACTTCCAGTTAAATTTGTTTTGCTGTCCAAACCTGTTCAAATAAAAACGCAGATGGTCAGGTGTGGGCTGGCCCGGCTGAAAATTGCCGACGTGTTTCCGTAAGGCCGGGGGAGCCAGCATGGATGCTGGCTCAGGGCGCGTTTTACAGGGACGTTTCCTCGCGCCCGGCCCGGTAGCCTGGAGGAATAAGCGGAGGGTATTGCGCAGCAACAATTTTCCTGCCGGAGAGCCGGGATTGTTAAGGGGGCTGCGTAGCCCCCTTAACACGTTCACCGATGAAGAAACTCCAGAGAAGCAACGAACATAACGTGAACGGAACCGTTCTCTGAAATGCCATGTTCTTCCAGTTTCAACACCATTGCTCGGTGGCGCTATGCTTACCGGGCCTACAAATGAGCACACATCCACATCGTAGGCCGGGTAAGGCGAAGCCGCCACCCGGCGTGAAACGAGTACATCACCCCTTCATCCACATCCGTACGCCGTCGAGGAACATCTGGGTGGCCATCATCACCAGAATCAGCCCCATCAGGCGCTCCAGCGCGTTCACCCCTTTCTCCCCCAGCAGACGCAAAAACAGCGACGACTGCAACAGAATCACAAACGTACCGCCCCAGGCGATCAGCAGGGCGATTACCAGATGCCCCATCTGATTAGGATACTGATGCGACAACAGCATTAGTGAAGCCAGGATTGTCGGACCGGCTACCAGCGGAATCGCCAGCGGCACGATAAACGGCTCTTCACCCGCCGGAAGCCCGGTGCTATTCCCGGTGGCGCTGGGGAAAATCATCTTAATGGCGATCAGGAACAAAATGATGCCCCCGGAGATAGAAACGGTTTCCGCGCGCAGGTTAAGAAATGCCAGAATTTTCTCGCCCGCAAACAGGAATATCAGCATCACCAACAGCGCAATGAACAGCTCGCGAATCATAATCGCGCGGCGGCGTTTTGGTTCGGTATGTTTCAATACGGACATGAAAATGGGCAGATTTCCGAGTGGATCCATAATCAGGATCAATAAAACTGCCGCTGAAATGATTTCATTCATAACTCAAATTCCCTGATAATTACCACGGACTTTCTGCTTGCTTGCGCAGCGGGATAAGTCGCATTACTGATGGCTTCGCTATCATTGATTAATTTCACTTGCGACTTTGGCTGCATTTTGTATGGTGAAGGATATGCCACCAGGACACTGGCATACATACACAGCACACATCTCTGCAGGAAAAAAACGCTATGAAAAATGTTGGTTTTATCGGCTGGCGCGGTATGGTCGGCTCTGTTCTCATGCAACGCATGGTTGAGGAGCGTGACTTCGACGCCATTCGCCCTGTTTTCTTTTCTACTTCCCAGCTCGGGCAGGCGGCACCGACGTTCGGTGGAACCGCGACCGGCACGCTTCAGGACGCTTTTGATCTGGATGCGCTGAAGGCGCTCGATATCATCGTGACCTGTCAGGGCGGCGATTATACCAACGAAATCTATCCAAAGCTTCGTGAAAGCGGTTGGCAGGGTTACTGGATTGACGCGGCCTCTTCGCTGCGTATGAAAGACGACGCCATCATTATTCTCGATCCGGTTAACCAGGATGTCATCACCGATGGCCTGAATAAAGGTATTAAGACCTTTGTCGGCGGTAACTGCACCGTTAGCCTGATGCTGATGTCCCTCGGTGGCCTGTTTGCCAACGACCTGGTCGACTGGGTCTCCGTGGCGACCTATCAGGCGGCTTCCGGCGGCGGCGCGCGTCACATGCGCGAGCTGTTGTCTCAGATGGGCCATCTGTATGGCCATGTGGCCGAGGAGCTGGCGACCCCATCCTCTGCTATTCTCGACATCGAACGTAAAGTGACGACCCTGTCCCGTAGCGGTGAACTGCCGGTTGATAACTTTGGCGTACCGCTGGCCGGTAGCCTGATTCCGTGGATCGACAAACAGCTCGATAACGGTCAGAGCCGTGAAGAGTGGAAGGGACAGGCGGAGACCAACAAAATTCTCAACACGTCTTCCGTGATCCCGGTTGATGGTCTGTGCGTGCGCGTCGGCGCGCTGCGCTGCCACAGCCAGGCGTTCACCATCAAACTGAAAAAAGATGTGTCTATTCCGACCGTGGAAGAACTGCTGGCGGCGCACAACCCGTGGGCGAAAGTAGTACCAAACGATCGTGAAATCACCATGCGTGAGTTAACCCCGGCGGCCGTTACCGGCACGTTGACCACGCCAGTAGGTCGTCTGCGTAAGCTGAATATGGGACCGGAGTTCCTGTCAGCCTTTACCGTAGGTGACCAGCTGCTTTGGGGTGCTGCGGAGCCATTGCGCCGCATGTTACGTCAACTGGCGTAATGGTTTGTTAATGATCAAAGGGTGCTGAGTCACCCTTTTTTTTGCGTAATACAGGAGTAAGCGCAGATGTTTCATTTTTTACCAGGAGTAAGATAAAGCATTGGCTATTCTTTAAGGGTGACTTAGTACCGGAGGTATTAAGTTGTTGCCTGAAGGTGGGACGACGCAGAGAGGATGCACAATTGTGCTGCGCCGTTCAGGTCAAAAAAAGTGTCGCTACCTGATGTCGAAAATCAGTTGGAAGGGGTGACACCATAAAACAGGATGACAACCATGTCCGTTCGTATCGATAGAGACGTGATTAATGCGCTAATTGCAGGCCATTTTGCGGATCCTTTTTCCGTACTCGGTATGCACCAAACTGACGCTGGACTTGAAGTCCGCGCCCTATTACCTGACGCCACCGAAGTGTGGGTGATCGAACCCAAAACCGGACGCAAAGTCGGCAAGCTGGACTGCCTCGACTCTCGCGGTTTTTTCTGTGCAGTACTTCCCCGCCGTAAAAATTTCTTTCGCTATCAGTTGGCCGTTGTCTGGCATGGACAGCAGAATCTGATTGATGACCCTTATCGTTTTGGCCCGCTGATCCAGGATATGGATGCCTGGCTGTTATCTGAAGGTACGCACCTGCGACCTTACGAAACGCTGGGCGCGCATGCGGATACCATGGATGGCGTAACCGGCACGCGCTTCTCTGTCTGGGCACCTAACGCTCAACGCGTGTCAGTGGTTGGGCAGTTCAACTACTGGGATGGCCGTCGCCACCCGATGCGCCTGCGCAAAGAAAGCGGTATCTGGGAGCTGTTTATCCCCGGTGCGCAGCATGGTCAGCTGTATAAATATGAGATGATCGATGCCAACGGTAAGCTGCGAATCAAAGCGGACCCTTACGCCTTCGAAGCGCAAATGCGCCCGGAAACCGCGTCGCTTATCTGTGGTCTGCCGGAAAAAGTGGTGCAAAGCGAGGAGCGTAAAAAAGCCAACCAGTTTGATGCGCCAATCTCTATCTATGAAGTGCACCTGGGGTCATGGCGTCGTCATACCGATAACAACTTCTGGCTGAGCTACCGCGAGCTGGCGGATCAACTGGTGCCTTACGCCAAGTGGATGGGCTTTACCCACCTTGAACTGTTGCCGATTAACGAGCATCCGTTCGACGGTAGCTGGGGTTACCAACCTACCGGCATGTATGCGCCGACCCGTCGATTTGGTACGCGCGATGACTTCCGCTATTTTGTGAATGCCGCGCATCAGGCGGGGCTGAACGTCATTCTTGACTGGGTGCCGGGCCATTTCCCGTCGGACGACTTTGGTCTGGCAGAGTTTGATGGCACCAGGCTGTATGAACACAGCGATCCGCGTGAAGGCTATCACCAGGACTGGAACACGCTGATCTACAACTACGGTCGCCGTGAAGTCAGCAACTATCTGGTGGGCAACGCCCTGTACTGGATTGAGCGCTTTGGTATCGACGCGCTGCGCGTGGATGCCGTGGCATCGATGATTTATCGCGACTACAGCCGTAAAGAAGGGGAATGGATCCCAAATGAATTTGGCGGTCGTGAAAACCTCGAAGCCATTGAGTTTTTACGCAATACCAACCGTATTCTTGGCGAACAGGTGCCTGGTGCGGTGAGCATGGCGGAAGAGTCCACTGATTTTGCTGGCGTTTCAAGACCGCAGGACATGGGCGGTTTAGGGTTCTGGTATAAGTGGAACCTCGGCTGGATGCACGACACGCTGGACTACATGAAACTGGATCCGGTTTATCGCCAACATCACCACGATAAGCTGACCTTCGGCATGCTGTACAACTACACCGAGAACTTTGTCCTGCCGTTGTCGCACGATGAAGTGGTGCACGGCAAGAAATCGATTCTCGACCGCATGCCGGGCGATGCGTGGCAGAAGTTTGCCAACCTGCGCGCCTACTACGGCTGGATGTGGGCCTTCCCAGGCAAGAAACTGCTGTTTATGGGCAACGAGTTTGCGCAGGGACGTGAATGGAACCACGACGCCAGCCTCGACTGGCACCTGCTGGAAGGCGGTGATAACTGGCATCACGGCGTACAGCGTCTGGTGCGCGATCTGAACCTCACCTATCGTCATCACAAAGCGCTGCACGAGCTCGACTTTGACGCCTATGGCTTTGAGTGGCTGGTGGTGGATGACAAAGAACGTTCGGTGCTGGCTTTCGTGCGTCGTGACAAGGTCGGCAATGAAATCATCGTGGTCAGTAACTTTACGCCTGTGCCCCGCCACGGCTATCGCTTCGGTATCAATCAGCCGGGGAAATGGCGTGAGATCCTCAATACCGATTCGATGCATTACCACGGCAGCAATACTGGCAACGGCGGTGCGGTGCACAGTGATGAAATCGCCAGTCATGGTCGTCAGCATTCACTGAGCCTCACGTTGCCGCCGTTGGCAACGATCTGGCTGGTTCGGGAGGGGGAATGACGCAACTGGCAACCGGCAACGCCACCCCCCATGGTGCAACGTATGACGGCCATGGCGTTAATTTTACTCTCTTCTCAGCCCACGCTGAACGCGTTGAATTATGCGTATTTGACGAGGACGGTTGCGAACTCCGCTACGACCTGCCGGGGCGTAGCGGCGATGTCTGGCACGGCTATCTGGCCAACGCCCGGCCCGGTCTGCGCTATGGTTATCGCGTCCATGGCCCATGGCAACCGCAGCAGGGCCACCGGTTTAACCCAGCCAAGCTGCTGCTCGACCCTTGCGCCCGTCGGGTCGAGGGCGAGTTAAAAGATAACCCGCTGCTGCACGGCGGGCTAAATGAACCGGATCACCATGATAATGTCACCATCGCGCTGAAGGGCGTGGTGGTGTCCGATCATTATGACTGGGAGGATGATGCCCCGCCGCGCACGCCGTGGGGCAATACCGTGATTTACGAAGCGCATGTCAAAGGGTTGACGTATTTGCATCCTGACCTGCCGGAAGAGATTCGCGGAACCTACAAAGCGCTGGGTCATCCGGTGATGATCGACTATTTCAAGCGTCTCGGCATTACCGCGCTGGAGCTGCTGCCGGTGGCGCATTTTGCCAGCGAACCGCGACTTCAGCGGCTGGGCCTGTCGAACTACTGGGGCTACAACCCGGTGGCCATGTTCGCGCTGCATCCGGCCTATGCCTGCTCGCCGGAGAGTGCGCTTGATGAGTTTCGCGACGCGGTAAAAGCGCTGCACAAAGCGGGGATTGAGGTCATTCTCGATATCGTTTTGAACCACAGCGCCGAGCTGGATCTCGAAGGGCCTGTCTTCTCCCTGCGCGGAATTGATAACCGTAGCTATTATTGGATCAGGGACGATGGTGATTACTACAACTGGACCGGTTGTGGGAACACCCTCAATTTGAGCCATCCTGGCGTTGTGGAATACGCATGTGAATGCCTGCGCTATTGGGTTGAAACCTGCCATGTAGATGGTTTTCGTTTTGATTTGGCTTCCGTCATGGGGCGTACACCTGCGTTTCGTCAGGATGCGCCGCTGTTTACCGCGATCCAAACCTGTCCGCTGCTCTCACGCGTGAAGCTGATTGCGGAACCGTGGGATATTGGTGAAGGCGGGTATCAGGTGGGGAATTTCCCCCCTCCGTTTGCCGAGTGGAATGACCATTTCCGCGATGCGACGCGACGCTTTTGGCTCCAGCGTAATCTCTCGTTGGGCGAGTTTGCCGGGCGTTTTGCCGCATCCAGCGATGTGTTTAAACGGCAGGGCCGCAAACCCAGCGCCACGGTCAATCTGGTGACCGCGCACGACGGTTTTACGCTACGCGACTGTGTGTGCTTCACAAATAAGCACAATGAAGCGAATGGTGAGGAAAATCGCGACGGCACTAGCAATAACTACAGCGACAATCATGGTAAAGAAGGATTAGGAGGCACGCTGGACCTGATTGAGCGGCGGCGCGACAGCATTCATGCGCTGTTAACTACGCTGTTGCTCTCCCAGGGGACGCCGATGTTGCTGGCGGGCGATGAGCATGGTCATAGCCAGCACGGCAACAATAACGCTTATTGTCAGGATAACGCCTTAACGTGGCTGGACTGGCAACAGGCAAACAGTGGGCTAACCACATTTACCGCCGCGCTGATTCATCTGCGCCGGCAAATCCCAGCATTAACAGGGGATTGTTGGTGGGAAGAGGGCGATGGCAATGTTCGTTGGCTGAATAAGTACGCACAACCCTTAAGTGCGGATGAGTGGCAAAACGGCCCGAGGCAGATGCAAATCCAGCTTTCAGACCGTTTTCTGATTGCAATAAACGCCACGCTTGAGGTGACAGATATCGTTTTACCTGAAGGGGAATGGCATGCCATTCCCCCATTTGCCGGAGAGGATAATCCGGTGCTTACGGCTGTCTGGCAGGGACCTGCGCACGGACTGTGTGTGTTCCAGAGAAGATAAAAAAGGAGTTAGTCATGGTGAGTTTAGAGAAGAACGATCGTGTAATGTTGGCGCGCCAGCTGCCATTAAAATCTGTTGTCCTGATCCTGGCCGGTGGCCGCGGTACCCGCTTAAAAGATTTGACCAACAAACGTGCCAAACCTGCTGTGCACTTTGGCGGTAAGTTCCGCATTATCGATTTTGCCTTATCCAACTGTATTAACTCCGGGATCCGCCGTATTGGCGTGATCACCCAGTACCAGTCCCATACGCTGGTGCAGCATATTCAGCGCGGCTGGTCGTTCTTTAGCGAAGAGATGAATGAGTTTGTCGATTTGCTGCCTGCCCAGCAGAGAATGCAGGGTGAAAACTGGTATCGCGGAACGGCGGATGCCGTCACCCAAAACCTGGACATCATTCGACGCTATAAAGCGGAATACGTGGTGATCCTCGCGGGCGATCATATTTATAAGCAGGACTACTCACGCATGCTGATCGACCACGTCGAGAAGGGCGCGCGTTGCACCGTGGCCTGTATGCCAGTGCCTATTGAAGAGGCCAGCGCGTTTGGCGTGATGGACGTGGACGACACCGATAAAATTATCGAGTTCGTTGAAAAACCCGCCAATCCGCCAGCCATGCCAGGCGACCCGACCAAATCTCTTGCCAGTATGGGGATCTACATTTTCAACGCCGATTATCTGTATGAACTGCTGGCGGAAGATGATCTCGATGAAAAATCCAGTCACGATTTTGGCAAAGACATTATCCCGAAAATCACCGAAGCTGGCATGGCGTATGCACATCCATTCCCGTTGTCCTGCGTGCAGTCTGACCCGGAATCCGAGCCGTACTGGCGCGATGTGGGGACGCTGGAAGCCTACTGGAAGGCGAACCTTGATCTTGCTTCGGTGACGCCTGAACTGGATATGTACGACCAGGACTGGCCAATCCGAACGCACATGGAATCGCTGCCACCGGCGAAATTTGTGCAGGACCGTTCCGGTAGCCACGGAATGACGCTGAACTCGCTGGTTTCTGGCGGATGCATAATTTCAGGTTCGGTAGTGGTGCAGTCCGTTCTGTTCCCGCGAGTGCGGGTGAATTCATTCTGTAACATTGATTCGGCAGTGTTGTTACCTGAAGTGTGGGTGGGACGTTCGTGCCGCTTACGTCGTTGCATTATCGACCGCGCCTGCGTTATTCCTGAAGGCATGGTGATAGGTGAAAACGCGGAAGAAGATGCGCGTCGTTTCTACCGTTCAGAGGAAGGCATTGTGCTGGTCACGCGTGAAATGCTGCGCAAACTGCAGATCAAACAGGAGCGATAATGCAGGTTTTACACGTTTGTTCAGAGATGTTCCCCCTGTTAAAAACCGGGGGACTGGCGGATGTTATTGGGGCGTTACCTGCCGCGCAAATTGCGGACGGCGTGGATGCCCGCGTGTTGCTCCCGGCGTTTCCAGATATTCGTCGCGGCATTCCCGATGCACAGGTCGTGACGCGTCGCGATACCTTCGCTGGACGTATCACGCTGCTTTTCGGGCATTTCAACGGTGTGGGTATTTACCTGATTGACGCGCCGCATCTCTACGACCGTCCCGGTAGCCCGTATCACGACACTAACCTGTTTGCGTATACCGATAACGTCCTGCGTTTTGCGTTGCTTGGCTGGGCCGGATGTGAAATGGCCTGCGGCCTTGACCCATTCTGGCGCCCGGATGTGGTGCATGCGCACGACTGGCATGCCGGTCTGGCCCCGGCGTATCTGGCGGCGCGCGGCCATCCGGCGAAATCGGTGTTCACCGTACACAACCTGGCGTATCAAGGCATGTTTTATGCAAAGCATATGGATGACATCCAATTGCCATGGTCGTTCTTTAATGTGCACGGGCTGGAGTTTAACGGCCAGATTTCGTTCCTGAAGGCCGGGTTGTACTACGCAGACCACATTACAGCGGTCAGTCCAACTTACGCGCGGGAGATTACCGAGCCGCAGTTTGCCTATGGTATGGAAGGTCTGTTGCAGCAGCGTCATCGGGAAGGACGGCTTTCCGGCGTGCTGAACGGCGTGGATGAAAAAATCTGGAGCCCGGAAACCGACCTGCTGCTGGCGTCGCGCTATACGCGTGACACGCTGGAAGAAAAGGCGGAGAACAAACGTCAGCTGCAGATCGCGATGGGACTTAAGGTTAACGACAAAGTGCCGCTGTTTGCTGTCGTGAGCCGTCTGACCAGTCAGAAAGGGTTGGATCTGGTGCTGGAGGCTCTGCCGGGTCTGTTAGAGCAGGGGGGGCAACTGGCGTTACTTGGCGCGGGCGATCCAGTGTTGCAGGAAGGTTTCCTCGCCGCAGCGGCGGAACATCCGGGGCAAGTGGGCGTGCAGATTGGCTATCACGAAGCCTTCTCGCACCGCATCATGGGTGGGGCCGATGTGATATTGGTTCCCAGCCGTTTTGAGCCATGTGGCTTAACGCAATTGTATGGACTGAAGTACGGCACGCTGCCGCTGGTGCGGCGCACCGGTGGGCTGGCTGATACGGTCTCTGACAGTTCGCTGGAAAACCTGGCGGACGGTATCGCCAGTGGGTTTGTATTTGAAGATAGTAATGCCTGGTCGCTACTACGTGCGATCCGGCGTGCTTTCGTATTGTGGTCCCGGCCTTCGCTGTGGCGGTTTGTACAACGCCAGGCCATGACCATGGATTTTAGCTGGCAAGTCGCGGCGAAGTCATACCGTGAGCTTTACTATCGCTTGAAATAGTTATCCAGGAATCACCTATATGAATGCTCCATTTACTTATGCATCGCCCACACTCAGCGTAGAGGCACTTAAGCATTCTATCGCCTACAAGCTGATGTTCACGATTGGTAAGGACCCGGTCATTGCCAATAAACATGAGTGGCTGAACGCCACGTTGTTCGCGGTGCGCGATCGTCTCGTGGAGCGCTGGCTGCGTTCTAACCGTGCGCAATTATCCCAGGAAACTCGTCAGGTCTATTACCTGTCAATGGAGTTTCTGATTGGCCGCACGCTTTCCAATGCACTGTTATCGTTGGGTATTTATGACGATGTCAAAAATGCGCTGGAAGGTATGGGGTTGGATCTGGAAGATCTGATCGATGAAGAAAACGACCCGGGTCTTGGCAACGGTGGCCTCGGGCGCCTGGCGGCCTGCTTCCTGGACTCGCTGGCAACGCTGGGACTGCCGGGACGCGGCTATGGTATTCGTTATGACTACGGCATGTTCAAGCAAAACATTGTTGATGGCCGACAGAAAGAGTCGCCGGACTACTGGCTGGAATACGGTAACCCATGGGAGTTCAAACGCCACAATACGCGCTACAAAGTGCGCTTTGGCGGGCGTATACAGCAGGAAGGCAAGAAAACGCGCTGGATAGAAACCGAAGAGATCCTCGCGGTTGCCTACGACCAGATTATCCCCGGTTACGACACCGATGCCACCAACACGCTGCGCCTGTGGAATGCCCAGGCCAGTAGTGAGATCAACCTCGGTAAATTTAACCAGGGCGACTACTTTGCGGCGGTGGAAGATAAAAACCACTCCGAGAACGTCTCCCGCGTGCTTTACCCGGATGACTCCACCTATTCAGGACGCGAGCTGCGCTTGCGCCAGGAGTATTTCCTGGTCTCCTCCACGGTGCAGGACATTCTGAATCGGCATTATCAACTGCACAAAACCTACGATAATCTGGCGGATAAAATCGCCATTCACCTCAACGACACCCATCCGGTGCTGTCGATCCCTGAGCTGATGCGTCTGTTGATTGATGAGCACAAGTTCAGTTGGGATGATGCGTTTGAAGTGTGCTGTCAGGTTTTCTCGTATACCAACCACACTTTGATGAGCGAAGCGCTGGAGACCTGGCCGGTGGATATGCTGGGCAAAATTTTGCCGCGCCATCTGCAAATCATTTTTGAGATTAACGACTACTTCCTGAAAACGCTGCAGGAGCAGTATCCGAACGATACCGGTCTGCTGGGGCGGACGTCGATTATCGATGAATCTAACGGCCGCCGGGTGCGTATGGCATGGCTGGCGGTCGTGGTGAGCCACAAGGTTAATGGTGTGTCTGAACTGCACTCCAACCTGATGGTGCAGTCGCTATTTGCTGACTTTGCGAAGATCTTCCCGACCCGCTTCTGCAACGTTACCAACGGCGTGACGCCGCGTCGCTGGCTGGCGCTGGCTAACCCGCCGCTCTCTGAGGTGCTGGATGAGAATATTGGCCGCACCTGGCGTACCGATCTCAGCCAGTTGAGCGAGCTTGAACAGCACTGCGATTTCCCGTTGGTGAACCAGGCGGTACGCCGAGCGAAGCTGGAGAACAAAAAACGTCTGGCCACGCTCATTGCCCAGCAGCTTAACGTGGTAGTGAATCCGAAATCGCTGTTTGACGTACAGATCAAGCGTATTCACGAATACAAACGTCAGCTGATGAACGTGCTGCATGTGATCACCCGCTACAACCGCATTAAGGCCGATCCTGACGCCGAGTGGGTGCCGCGTGTGAATATCTTCGCCGGTAAAGCGGCTTCGGCCTATTACATGGCGAAGCACATCATTCATCTGATCAACGATGTCGCGAAAGTGATCAATAACGATCCGCAAATTGGCGACAAACTGAAAGTGGTGTTTATCCCCAATTACAGCGTCAGCCTGGCGCAGGTGATAATTCCTGCTGCCGACCTGTCTGAGCAGATTTCACTGGCCGGGACCGAAGCCTCCGGGACCAGTAATATGAAATTTGCGCTGAATGGCGCGTTGACCATTGGTACGCTGGATGGTGCCAACGTCGAGATGCTGGAACATGTGGGCGCAGAAAATATCTTTATCTTTGGTAATACGGCGGAAGAGGTTGAGGCTTTGCGTAGTCAGGGCTATAAGCCGCGTGAATATTACGAGAAAGACGAGGAACTGCACCAGGTGCTGACGCAGATCGGCAGTGGCGTATTCAGCCCAGAGGAGCCGGGACGCTATCGCGACCTGGTGGACTCATTGATCAACTTTGGCGACCACTATCAGGTGCTGGCGGATTATCGTAGTTACGTTGATTGTCAGGATAAGGTTGATGAACTGTATCGTCATCCGGAAGAGTGGACTACTAAGTCGATGATTAATATCGCCAACATGGGCTACTTCTCGTCGGACAGGACGATCAAAGAGTACGCCGAAAACATCTGGCATATTGATTCGGTGCGGTTGTAAAACACGAGGCCGGGGGCGCTGCGCTTGCCCGGCCTACGTTTATGCACCTTTGTAGGCCGGATAAGGCGTCGCCGCCATCCGGCATTTTTATCAGGACGCCAGCGACAGCTGGTGCTTCTCAATGTATTCAGCCAGCCACTGGGTCATGCGCGACTGCTGCTCAGCGTTCAGCCACATACCTTCTTTCGTGCGACGCCACAACGCATCTTCCGCACGACGAACCCATTCGTGATCGACCAGGTATTTCAGCTCGGCCTCATAAAACTCATGGCCAAAGTCTTCACCTAACTCGGCAAGCGAGGTGGCTTCGCCGATGACCCATTCGGTGTTGCTGCCGTAGGTGCGAGAATAATGGCGCGCCAGCGACTCGGTCAGGAACGGGTAGCGACGGCGCAGTTTGGCCGCGTAGTCTTCGCGATCGCCGCCAATGTCACCGCCTGGCAGAATGCACTCTTTGGTCCACGCCGGACCAATTCCCTGATAGTACGATGCCAGTTTTTCCATCGCGTGTTCAGCCAGCTTACGATAGGTCGTCAGCTTACCGCCAAAGACCGACAGCAGCGGCGCTTTGCCGTTTTCGTCGTGGATATCCAGCGTGTAATCACGGGTGATTGCCTGCGGTGAGTCAGACTCGTCATCGCACAGCGGACGCACGCCCGAGTAAGTCCAGACGATATCATCACGGCCCAGCTGCTTCTTAAAGTGCGCGTTGTAAACCTTCAGCAGGTAATTGATCTCGCTTTCATCAATTTTCACCGCTTTCGGATCGCCTTTGTATTCAACGTCTGTCGTCCCGATGATCGAGAATTCGTCCATCCATGGGATAACAAACACAATGCGTTTATCTTCGTTTTGCAGAATATAAGCTTGTTTCTGGGTATGGACGCGCGGCACCACGATGTGGCTGCCTTTAATCAGGCGAATACCGTACGGCGATGGCAGGTGCATACCGTCGTCAAAGAACTCTTTCACCCACGGACCGGTGGCGTTGACTAGGCCACGCGCCTGCCAGGTGTGTTTTTTGCCGGTATCGATATCTTCAGCTTCAACAATCCACAAACCGTTTTCACGGCGAGCAGAGGTGGCGCGAGTGCGGGTTAATACTTCTCCGCCTTTGCGTACGACCATTTGGGCGTTTGCCAAAACCAGTCGTGCATCGTCTACCCAGCAGTCAGAATATTCGAAACCGCGCACAATCTCAGGTTTCATTACAGAATCTGCGCCAAAACGCAAACCGGTAGAACTTGGCAAACTGGTGCGTTTGCCCAGATGATCGTACATAAACAAACCAATCCGGATCATCCACGCCGGACGCAGGTGCGGGCGGTGGGGCAGACGGAAGCGCATCGGGAAGGCGATGTGTGGTGCCATTTTCAACAGCACTTCACGTTCGGCCAGCGCTTCGCTCACCAGACGAAATTCGTAGTGTTCCAGGTAGCGCAGGCCACCGTGGATGAGTTTGGAGCTAGCGGAAGAGGTGGCGCAGGCTAAATCCTGCGCTTCCAGCATCAGCACGGATAAACCGCGTCCAGCGGCATCTGCCGCGATACCGGCACCGTTGATGCCTCCACCTATCACAATCAGATCTTTGGTTTCCATGCTGGCCTCTCGCACTTTCGTTATAGCTCATTAATGTTCGTTATCGAGCATAATAGCAAAGAATCGCGCCATTGGTAACATCGGATAAACAATTTACAGTGATACATATAACATTATGGCGTTTAACTGCCGTCGGGACGTACACTAAGCAGTAACATGTCCGAAAAGCGTCACCTGCCATATAAAGAAGAGAGAGCAATGGATCAGTTTGAATGTATTAATGTCGAAGAAGCGCATCAGAAGCTGCATCAGGGGGCGGCGGTGTTAGTGGATATTCGTGACCCGCAAAGCTATGCAATGGGCCATGCCCCACAGGCATTTCATTTGACGAACGACACGCTGGGATCATTTATGCGTGAGTATGATTTCGACACCGCCGTGTTGGTGATGTGTTATCACGGCAACAGCAGTAAAGGCGCGGCGCAATATCTTCTGCAGCAGGGCTATGACGCGGTTTACAGCGTTGACGGCGGCTTCGATGCCTGGCATCGACATTTTCCGGCAGAAGTGGCATACGGTTCGTAAGCTAACAAAGATGCAGCCTGAAACGGGCAGGATAGATATACTGTCCTCTTTTGTGTGGAATAAGCGACAGCAACCATGTTGATGATTACCTCTTTTGCTAACCCCCGCGTGGCGCAGGCGTTTGTTGATTATATGGCGACACAGGGCGTTATCCTGACGATTCAACAACATCAGCAAACGGATGTCTGGCTGGCGGATGAGTCCCAGGCTCAGCGCGTGCACGCTGAACTGGTGCGGTTTCTGGAGAATCCGGGCGATCCGCGCTACCTCGCAGCAAGCTGGCAGTCGGGTCAGACCGACAGCGGTCTGCGCTACCAACGTTATCCGTTCCTGGCCACATTGCGCGAACGCGCAGGTCCGGTAACCTGGTTGGTGATGGCCGCGTGTGTGTTGGTGTTTGTCGCGATGAACGTGCTGGGCGACCAGGCTGTGATGCTCTGGCTGGCATGGCCGTTTGACCCTTCGCTGAAATTTGAATTCTGGCGTTATTTCACCCACGCTTTTATGCACTTCTCGCTGATGCATATTCTGTTCAACCTGCTGTGGTGGTGGTATCTCGGCGGTGCGGTTGAAAAGCGTCTGGGCAGTGGAAAACTGATTGTTATTACCGTGATCAGCGCCCTGTTGAGCGGCTATGTTCAGCAGAAATTTAGCGGCCCGTGGTTTGGTGGATTGTCTGGCGTGGTGTATGCGCTGATGGGCTACGTGTGGTTGCGCGGCGAGCGCGATCCGCAGAGCGGTATTTTCCTGCAGCGTGGTTTGATTATCTTTGCCTTGATCTGGATTGTTGCCGGTTGGTTTGATCTATTCGGCATGTCGATGGCGAATGGCGCTCATATCGCCGGGTTGGCCGTGGGTTTGGCAATGGCGTTTGCCGATACTATAAATGTACGAAAACGAACTTGATTCAAGTTTTGTGGTGCCGGAAGGCGGTGTGCGTTTGGACCAATTTGTAGGCCGGATAAGCGTCAGCGCATCCGGCAAAATTTCAGGGAACAATAATGAAGCAAACACAACGACATGACGCGATTATCGAGCTGGTAAAAAAACAGGGATACGTCAGTACTGAAGAGCTGGTGGAGCATTTCTCCGTCAGCCCGCAGACGATTCGCCGCGATCTTAACGATCTGGCCGATCAGAACATGATTTTGCGCCATCACGGCGGCGCGGCGTTGCCATCCAGCTCCGTTAACACCCCGTGGCATGACCGTAAAGCAACGCAGACGGCGGAAAAAGAGCGCATTGCCCGCAAAGTTGCCACGCAGATCCCGAACGGTTCTACGCTGTTTATTGATATCGGAACCACGCCGGAAGCGGTGGCTCACGCGCTGCTCAATCACAGCAATTTACGCATTGTGACCAACAACCTCAATGTGGCGAATACGCTGATGGCGAAAGAGGATTTCCGCATAATCCTCGCCGGTGGCGAACTGCGTAGCCGCGACGGCGGTATTATGGGCGAAGCGACCCTCGACTTTATTTCTCAGTTCCGTCTGGACTTCGGCATCTTAGGCATCAGCGGTATCGACAGCGATGGTTCGCTGCTGGAATTTGATTATCACGAAGTTCGCACCAAACGCGCGATCATTGAGAATTCACGTCATGTGATGCTAGTGGTGGACCACTCGAAGTTTGGGCGTAACGCGATGGTGAATATGGGCAGCATCAGCATGGTGGATGCGGTGTATACCGACACGCTGCCGCCTGCTGGTGTGATGCAGGTGATTGCTGACCATCATATTCAGTTAGAGCTGTGCTAAGGTAATTCCAGGCCTGATAAGCGTCGCGTATCAGGCATTAACTAAACGCCGTATCCCATCATTTTCAGCAGCTTCTGCGCATGTTGCACCGCATCCTGGCGGTGTGCGACGCCGAGCTTTTGGTACAAATTGCGGATGTGCGTCTTGATGGTCGTTGCCGCGACGGCCAGCTCTGCGGCGATCTGCTCGTTGCTGTAGCCCGAATAAATTAGTCCCAGAACCTGCCATTCGCGCTGGGTCAGCGGGCTGGTGCGGATAAGCTCCGGTACTTCCGGGTGAGTCAGCAGACGCTCAACGAACCCTTCATCAAAGTGGGCGAATTTATGGCGATGGTGCTGGTTAATTTCACGCAAAATGCGCTGGGCGCGGTGCTGATCGAGTTCCGGTAAGGTATTGAGCTGAATCAGCTGACGCAGTTGTTGCGCCATGGCCTCGCCTTCGATAACAAAGTGGCTGATAAACCCGGTGCGGTTCGCCAGCTGTAGGGCCTCGAGTAACACACGCTGGGCGTCATTTTTGCGCCCTGCCTGCCAGTAGAGCTGATTAAGCAGCAGCAGGTTACGGTTCAGATCGCTCATCAGGCGCAGATTGCGTGCATTTTCATTCAACTCTTCCAGCACAATTTCAGCCGGCTCAAACTCACCCAACAGGATTTGCGCGCGAGCGATGTTGCGCCACTGGCTTTGCAGGAAGTGGTTATTGGCGAATTCTGGTTTCGGCGTGTGGCGCAGCCAGTTGGCGGCAGAGTTTTTGTCGCTCACCATTTGCCAGTAAATCACCCGCACCTTATCGGCGTTGGAGATCCAGTCGCTGTGATAGTGACCGTTGCCCAGCAGGTTTTCCAGACGGTTGAGCAGGCTGCGAGCGTTATCAAGATCGCCCCGCGCAAGTGAACACTGAACCAGCAGCGCCAGACACTGTAGCTGTTGCTGCGGCTGGAAAGTGGAAAGCAGTTCAATACCGCTACGGGCAGAGGCTTCTGATTCATCCAGACGCGCCCATGCCCACAGTAGCTGCGCACGAATGCGCACCAGGAACTCGTGCATTGGCAGCTGTTCCAGGTGCTGCTCTTTGATCAGCTGGAACGCTTTTTCCTGAGTCTCCCAGGCGGCCTGTAAAAAGCCTTGGGCAAACAAAATTTCGCTTTGCTGGATAAGGCTCCACAGTGCGTAATGCCAGACGTCATGATGACGTGCCATTTGCTCGGTTTGCTGCATTAACGCCAGAGAGCGCGTGAGATCGCCCTTACAGTGCAGGACTTCGCCGTGCACCGAGGTGGCGACGATACGACTATAGAACCAGGCGATGGGTAATTCATCCAGCGCCAGTTTTGCCAGGCGTTCGGCTTCGTCAGGGTTGCCATCGTTAATCGCTACCTGCGCCCGTAAAGCGTTGAATTCGGCGTGCAGCGTTGGCTCCATGTCGCCTTTTATTTCCTGCTCTGCGCGCGCCAGCAGGGTGTTAACCTCTCCGTAGCGGTGCTGGCTCTGCATCAGCCAGGCCTGTAGCAGAACCAGACGCGGATTTTCCAGCAGACTTTCCCACGGCAGGGCTTTCAGCGACTCTTCCAGTAACGTCAGCTCGCTGTGGTTAAACAGTCCCCACGCATGATTAAGCAGGATATCGCGCAGCATATGGGCGTCACCGGCCGCCAGCGCGTGGTGGATAGCTTCGCTGGGGAAGCCTTGCGCCATCCAGCTTTCGGCGGCGGCGCGGTGTATTTCGGGCAGTTCGTTCGCCAACTCCCATTGGCAGCGCTGGCGTAAAAAGCTG
The DNA here is from genome assembly GCF_009905315.1 of Citrobacter sp. LUTT5. Classification (NCBI taxonomy): domain Bacteria; kingdom Pseudomonadati; phylum Pseudomonadota; class Gammaproteobacteria; order Enterobacterales; family Enterobacteriaceae; genus Citrobacter; species Citrobacter sp. LUTT5. The sequence goes on from NZ_CP047606.1 coordinate 319,259, forward strand.
CCAAACAGCGGGTGATAGCTGAACCACTCGCCAACGTCATCCATCCGCTGCAGGAATAACCCCTGGCGCTCAATTTCTTCCAGCCGCATCTGGCCATTTTCTTCCCCGGTAACCCGGACGATCAGCGCATCGTTCATGGAACGCAGAATGGCGCTTTTCAGCAGGAAGTGACGGGTGCCGAGGTCGACGCTGTCCAGCACTTCATCAACCAGATAATCGGACAAATGGCTGGCGTTGATCCCGGCGAGGCGTCGTGCCGACTGGTGAGCAGAGTTATTGTTCTGGCGGGCGGAAAGGGCGATCAGCTGTAACGCTGTGGCCCAGCCAGCAACGTCATCGCACATCCGGCTGCTTTCTGCCGCTTCAATGGGAGAGGACAAACGTCGGTCGAAAAATTGTTTGGCTTCCTGATGGTTAAAGGCCAGCTGTTGGCTGCCTATTTCCAGCAGTTGATCGCGTACCCGCAGGTTGGCAATACCCAACTGCGGCAGGTTGCGCGACAGTACGACCAGCGTGAGGTTTTCAGGCTGGTGACGCAGGAAGAAACGCATCGCTTCGTGAATAGCCGGATTGGAGATCAGATGATAATCATCCACCACCAGGTAGAGCGGACGGTGCCACTCGGCCAGTTCGATAAATAGCTGGGCAAACAGTGACGTCAGACTGGCGTACTGGCGCTTTTGCACCATCGCTTCGCTGGTGGTGCAATGTCCACCCGTTGCCTGTTGGATGGCGGCGATCAGATAGCTGGCAAAGCGCTCTTGTTGATTATCGCCTTCATCCAGAGAGTACCAACCTAAGTCGTTCTTCCCCGCCGCCCATTGTGAAACCAGCGTTGTTTTTCCATAACCAGCAGGACTTGTTATCAGGGCAAGCCTGAAATTGTTCACGCCGGAAAGTTTAGCCAACAGGCGCTCACGAACCACCGTATGGTCGAGTCGAACCGGACGACTTAATTTAGACGGAATCAACATAAGTTAGTCACTTCACTGTGTGAAAATAGGGAAGAATGATTTTTTTTGCGCTTCGTAATTAATAGATATAAGGTCGGCCAGATTGGTGTTTTATGCAAGCTAAGCGGACTTTTTGTGTGTCTGATTTTGCACTATGTCACAAATCTATACATCTATTGCAATAATTGTTTTAAAGAGTCGCAACAGGCGTGGCGACTGGATCCGTTGTAATTTTTAATGTGTCGAAAAATCCCTCTGTTTTTATATAGTTACTCAGGCGACTAATCAAAATCGACGAATTTTGTGGCCGACTTAAAATTTTTATGTGAATTATCTTACCCGGCATAGATATTTCAGGTTAGAAACTATTTCTCTATTTACATTTTGTTTCTCATCGTCACTCCATTATTTGAGATTGTGGATTAATCCTTTGTTATTAATGCGTCATCCAAAGGGCGTTATGCACGGTTTGCGCGAATTTACGGGTGATTACGCCCCCTTTAAGTGGCGGAGATCACACTTTTATGCTCATCCCCGCTCCTCCTCCCTCCCTAATCCGTGCCAGGATGAGGAATGTCAACAACGAGCCAGGCAAACTAGCGATAACGTTGTTTTATTACCTAAGGATCTGGAACCCCTATGTCACAGCCTACTTTCAACAAAGATCAATTTCAGGCTGCCCTGACGCGTCAGTGGCAGCGCTTCGGTTTACTGTCGGCTCAAGAAATGACGTCGCGCCAGTGGTGGCAGGCGGTGAGTGGGGCGTTGGCTGAGTTACTCAGCGCCCAGCCTGCGGCGAAACCGGCAAAAAATCAACGTCACGTTAACTACATCTCGATGGAGTTTTTGATTGGCCGTCTGACCGGCAACAACTTACTCAACCTCGGCTGGTATCAGGAGGTGAGCGATGAGCTGAAAGCACATGATGTCAACCTGACCGACCTGCTGGAAGAAGAGACCGATCCGGCGTTGGGTAACGGTGGATTGGGGCGCCTGGCAGCCTGCTTCCTCGATTCGATGGCGACTGTCGGCCAGTCGGCGACAGGGTATGGCCTCAACTACCAGTACGGCCTGTTCCGTCAGTCGTTTGCCGATGGGCAACAGATGGAAGCCCCGGATGACTGGCATCGTGGCAGCTACCCGTGGTTCCGTCACAATGAGGCGCTGGATGTGCAGGTTGGGATTGGCGGCAAGGTCAGCAAAGAAGGCCACTGGGAGCCAGGTTTTACCATCACCGGTCAGGCCTGGGATCTGCCAGTTCTCGGCTACCGTAACGGCGTAGCGCAACCGCTGCGTCTGTGGCAGGCCAGCCACGCGCATCCGTTTAACCTGACCAAATTTAACGACGGTGATTTCCTGCGCGCAGAGCAGCAGGGCATCGACGCCGAAAAACTGACGAAAGTGCTGTACCCGAACGATAACCACACCGCGGGTAAAAAGCTGCGCCTGATGCAGCAGTACTTCCAGTGTGCCTGTTCTGTAGCTGACATTCTGCGCCGCCATCATCTGGCAGGGCGTAAACTTCATGAGCTGGCGGATTTTGAAGTTATTCAGCTCAACGATACTCACCCGACCATTGCCATTCCTGAGCTGCTGCGCGTGCTGATTGATGAGCACCAGATGAGCTGGGACGATGCGTGGGCCATTACCAGCAAAACCTTTGCTTACACCAACCACACCCTTATGCCAGAGGCGCTGGAGTGCTGGGACGAGAAGCTGGTGAAAGCGCTACTGCCGCGCCATATGCAAATCATCAAAGAGATTAACGAGCGCTTTAAGGCGTTGGTCGATAAAACCTGGCCGGGTGATGCTGAAGTCTGGGCGAAGCTGGCGGTGGTGCACAACAAACAGGTGCGCATGGCTAACATGTGCGTGGTCAGCGGCTTTGCGGTTAACGGTGTGGCGGCGCTGCACTCCGATCTGGTGGTGAAAGATCTGTTCCCTGAATATCACCAGCTCTGGCCGAACAAATTCCATAACGTCACCAATGGGATTACCCCACGTCGCTGGATTAAGCAGTGCAACCCGGCGCTTGCCGCACTGCTGGATAAAACGCTGAAAAAAGAGTGGGCCAACGACCTCGACCAGTTGATTAACCTGGAAAAATACGCCGACGACGCGAAGTTCCGTCAGCAGTATCGCGACATCAAGCTGGCGAACAAAGAGCGCCTGGTGAAGTTTATTAAAGCGCGTACCGGTATTGAAATAACGACTAACGCTATCTTTGATATTCAGATTAAACGTCTGCATGAATACAAGCGTCAGCACCTCAACCTGCTGCATATTCTGGCGTTGTACAAAGAAATCCGTGAGAACCCGCAGGCAGATCGCGTGCCGCGCGTATTCCTGTTTGGCGCAAAAGCTGCTCCAGGTTACTACCTGGCGAAAAATATCATCTTCGCCATCAACCAGGTTGCACAAACTATCAATAACGACCCGAAAGTTGGCGACAAGCTGAAGGTCGTCTTCCTGCCGGATTATTGTGTCTCGGCGGCGGAAATGCTGATCCCGGCGGCGGATATCTCTGAGCAGATTTCAACCGCAGGGAAAGAGGCTTCCGGCACCGGTAACATGAAGCTGGCGCTGAACGGTGCGTTAACCGTTGGTACGCTGGATGGCGCAAACGTCGAAATCGCCGAGAAGGTGGGTGACGAGAATATCTTTATCTTTGGTCATACCGTGGAAGAGGTGAAGGTGCTCAAAGCCAAAGGCTACGACCCGGTGAAATGGCGTAAAAAAGACAAAGTGCTGGATGCTGTCCTGAAAGAGCTGGAAAGCGGGAAATACAGCGACGGCGACAAGCATACCTTTGACCAGATGCTGCACAGTATCGGCAAGCAGGGCGGCGACCCGTATCTGGTGATGGCGGACTTCGCGGCCTACGTTGAAGCTCAGAAGCAGGTTGACGTGTTGTATCGTGACCAGGAAGCCTGGACCCGGGCGGCGATTCTGAATACCGCACGTTGCGGCATGTTCAGCTCGGATCGCTCCATCCGCGATTATCAGGCTCGTATCTGGCAGGCGAAACGTTAAGGAATCGCGATGGAAAGCAAACGTCTGGATAATGCCGCGCTGGCGGCGGGGATCAGCCCCAATTACATTAATGCCCACGGTAAACCGCAGTCTATTGGTGCCGAAACCAAACGGCGTTTGCTTGACGCCATGCATCGCACCACCGCTGCCACTCAGGTGGCGGTAACTCCGGTGCCGAATGTCATGGTCTACACCGCTGGCAAGAAAATGCCGCTGGCGGTTGAGGGAAGCGGAGAGTTTAACTGGCTGCTGACCACCGAAGAGGGCGTGCAGCACAAAGGGCATGCCGTCGGCGGTAAATCTTTCACTCTTCCGGCGAAGCTGCCGGAGGGGTATCACACGTTGACCCTGACCCAGGGCGAGCTGCGTACCCATTGTCGTATCATCGTGGCGCCAAAGCGCTGCTATGAACCGCAGGCGCTGTTAGCCGGGCAGAAGCTGTGGGGCGCATGCGTTCAGCTCTACACCCTGCGATCAGAAAAGAATTGGGGGATTGGCGACTTTGGCGATCTCCGCGCCATGCTGGTCGATGTGGCGCAACGCGGCGGCGCGTTTATCGGGCTTAATCCTATTCACGCGCTGTATCCGGCTAACCCGGAGAGCGCCAGCCCGTACAGCCCGTCTTCACGCCGCTGGTTGAACGTGATTTATATTGATGTGAACGCCGTAGACGATTTCCGCCTGAGTAAAGAGGCGCAGGCGTGGTGGCAGAAACCCGCGACTCAGCAAGCTCTGCAACGTGCGCGCGATGCCGAGTGGGTTGATTATTCTGCCGTTACTGCACTGAAGATGACGGCGCTACGTATGGCGTGGAAAAGCTTCTCCGCACGTGATGATGAGCAGATGGCGGCATTTCGCCAGTTTGTGTCTCAGGAAGGGGACAGCCTCTACTGGCAGGCAGCCTTTGATGCGCTGCATGCGCATCAGGTGAAAGAGGACGCATTGCGCTGGGGATGGCCGGTGTGGCCGGAAGCTTTCCAGTCAGTGGACTCGCCAGAGGTAAAACGCTTCTGCGAAGAACATCGTGACGATGTGGATTTCTACCTGTGGTTACAGTGGCTGGCGTATACCCAGTTTGCTGACTGCTGGAAAACCAGCCAGAGTTTTGCGATGCCGATTGGACTGTATCGCGATCTGGCGGTTGGCGTGGCTGAAGGTGGGGCGGAAACCTGGTGTGACCGCGAGCTGTATTGCCTGAAAGCCTCGGTTGGTGCGCCGCCGGATATTCTCGGTCCACTCGGACAAAACTGGGGGCTGCCGCCGATGGATCCGCACATCATTACGGCACGCGCCTACGAACCGTTTATCGAACTGCTGCGCGCCAATATGCAGAACTGCGGTGCGCTGCGTATCGACCATGTTATGTCGATGCTGCGTCTGTGGTGGATCCCCTACGGTGAAACAGCCGATCACGGCGCTTACGTGCACTATCCGGTCGATGACCTGCTTTCAATTCTGGCGCTGGAGAGTAAACGTCATCACTGCATGGTAATTGGTGAGGATCTGGGTACTGTGCCGGTGGAGATCGTCAGCAAGCTGCGCGACAGCGGCGTGTACTCCTACAAAGTGCTTTATTTCGAGAATGACCATGAGAAAAACTTCCGTACGCCGAAAGCGTACCCGGAACAATCAATGGCAGTCGCGGCGACGCATGACCTTCCTACGCTTAAAGGTTATTGGGATAGCGGCGATTTGACGCTGGGTAAAGCTCTGGGCCTGTATCCGGATGAAGTCGTTCTGCGCGGGTTGTATCAGGACCGAGAACTGGCGAAACAGGGGCTGCTGGACGCGCTGCACAAATACGGCTGCCTGCCAAAACGTGCCGGTCACAAGGCATCCCTGATGTCGATGACGCCGATTCTTAATCGCGGCATGCAACGCTACATCGCTGACAGCAACAGTGCGCTGCTGGGCCTACAACCGGAAGACTGGCTGGATATGGCTGAACCGGTCAACATTCCGGGGACCAGCGACCAGTACAAAAACTGGCGGCGTAAGCTCACCGCCACGCTGGAGCAGATGTTTGCCGATGAGAGAGTGAATAAGCTGATTAAGGATTTGGATAAGCGGCGAAAAGCGGCCGCGAAGAAGAAGTAAAAAGCCGGGGATTTCCCCGGCTTTTTTATGGTGATAGTTCGTAGCACGTAGGCCTGATAAGCGCAGCGCCATCAGGTAATTCTGACGCACATTGCCGGATGGCGGCTTTACCTTATCCGGCCTACAAACTGTCTCGATTAAACCACCATACCCAGCAGCAGACACCCTACCAGACCGCAGACGGAGATAATGGTTTCCAGCATTGACCATGACTTGATGGTTTCACCGATGGTTAGGTTGAAGTACTCCTTGAACAGCCAGAAGCCTGGATCGTTCACGTGGGAGAAGATGACAGAACCGGAACCAACCGCAATAACCATCAGCTCAGGGCTTACGCCGGTTGTTGCAATCAGCGGCGCCACTATCCCACCAGCGGTGATCGCTGCAACGGTTGCGGAACCCAATGCGATACGCAGTACTGCAGCGATAGACCATGCCATCAGCAGCGGAGACACGTTAGAGCCATGCATCATTGAAGCGATGTATTTGTCCACGCCGCTATCAACCAGGACCTGTTTGAAGGCACCGCCGCCGCCGATAATCAACAGCATCATCGCGATGATTTTGATTGAAGACACCAGTGTGTCGTTAATCTGATCCATCGAACGTCCGCGGTTCAGACCAAACGTGAACATCGCAATCAGCACTGCAATCAGCGTTGCCATGACCGGGTCACCGAGGAATTCTGCAACCGTCAGGAAAGCATGACCTTTCGGCAGAATCATCTCCGCCACGGCGCGCATCGCCATCAGAATAACCGGGACCAGAGAGGTCCAGACGCTGACGCCAAAGCCTGGCATCTCTTCTTCAGTGAAGGTTTTTGCGCTGTACAGACCTTCCGGGATTGGCTTATCAATGCCTTTCAGGAAACGTGCGTATACCGGACCGGCGAGAATAACGGTCGGGATTGCCAGAATCGTACCAAACAGCAGGGTTTTACCCATATCTGCGTGGAAAATGGTGGCAATAGCGGTTGGACCCGGGTGCGGTGGCAGGAAGCCGTGCGTTACGGACAGTGCCGCAGCCATTGGCACGCCAACGTACAGCAGCGGGATATTGGCAGCAGCGGCAATGGTGAACACCAGCGGCAGCATCAGTACGAAACCAACTTCGTAGAACAGGGCAAAACCAACGGTGAAGCCGGTTAATACCACCGCCCATTGAATATGTTTTTTGCCGAATTTAGCAATCAGGGTGGTTGCGATGCGCTGTGCGCCGCCGCAGTCCGCCAGCATTTTGCCCAGCATGGCGCCAAAACCCATAATCAGGGCGAGGCTGCCAAGGGTTCCGCCGACGCCGGCTTTAATTGAACCGATGACTTTATCCAGTGGCATCCCTTGCATCAATCCGACAGCAAGCGCCACCAGGACGAGAGCGATGAAGCCGTTCATTTTGAAACGGATCATCAGGAGGAGTAACAAGATTACACCGATAGCAACGATGACTAATGGCATGATTTACCTGGCCTTAACTTTGTTATGGGTAACGTCAGTGTTTAGATGACAAATTCCGATTGTCCCGACCGGGAACAGAGTATTCTCAGCACCAATGCTGGTTGCCTGCAAAACTAATCAGTTTAGCGGACTATTATGTGTGTGTTAGGTGCTGATACGAATGATACGGGTAACATGTGGCGCTTGAAAATCACCTGGGCAGGCAAAATTTAAATTATGAGAGGCTGGTCAAATTATGCGGGGGATTATTACAGGGTACATGCAGAGAAATGTAAGGGCGTAGGCCGGATAAAGCGTTTACGCTGCCATCCGGCATCGATGCCCGGTGGCGACGCGGATGCATCTTACCGGGCTTACAAGTCTGGTCGTTAGTAGTAAGAATGCTCGCCGCGCTGGTGTTCGGTTAAATCGCGAACGCCTTTCAGTTCAGGGAATTCAGCCAGCAGCTGCTTCTCGATACCTTCTTTCAGCGTCACATCGACCATTGAACAGCCGTTACAGCCGCCGCCAAACTGCAGAATGGCGTAGCCTTCATCGGTGATTTCCATCAGAGATACGCGACCACCATGACCAGCCAGCTGTGGGTTGATCTGCGATTGCAGCATGTACTCCACGCGTTCCATCAGCGGTGCATCATCGGCAACTTTACGCATTTTGGCGTTTGGTGCTTTCAGGGTCAGCTGGGAGCCTAACTGGTCGGTAACGAAATCGATTTCTGCATCTTCCAGATACGGTGCGCTCAGTTCATCAACATATGCGGTCAGCAGGTCAAATTTAAGGGCGGTGTCGGTTGCTTCCACGGCGTCCGGCGGACAATAAGAAACGCCGCATTCAGCGTTAGGCGTGCCGGGATTAATCACAAATACGCGGATTTGTGTCCCTTCTTCCTGATTTGCCAGCAGTTTGGCAAAGTGCGCTTGTGCAGCATCGGAAATATGGATCATAGTAATGGCCTAATAGTTGACTATTTTACTTGGTTATAATACGCCCATCATCGAGGCTCTACAAGGTTCGACACAGGCACCATACCTGGACAGTCGCCGCGCCGTTGCGTAAAAGCAGCTGCGCGATTTCCGCGACGGTACTTCCGGTAGTGACGACATCATCCACAATAACCATATGGAGTCCCTGCACCGGCAATTCAAGGCGAAAGGCATTTTTCAGGTTACGTTTACGTAATCGGGCGCTGAGATGGTGCTGCGTGGCGGTTGCCCGAACCCGCGAGACGGTCTGGCTGTCCCAGTCGCAACCCAGCCAGCGTGCAAGCGGACGGCACAGTAAATCGCTCTGATTAAACCCTCTGCGCCAGTGTCGACGTTGCCAGAGCGGGACGCTGACCAGCCTGTCCGGCAGAGGAAGGGCGCTGACGCGCCGGGCCTGTAGTACCTCCAGCAACAGCAAACGCGAAAGAGCGGAGGCTGTTTCGCTGCGTCGCGAAAACTTGAGCTGGTGGATAAGCCCGCTCAACGGCGGAACATAGTCGCTGACGGTGACCAGCCGCTGCCATGGCGGCGGTTTTTGCAGGCAGCGCCCACAGGGAATGACGGTATGAGCGGCAGGGAGTCCACATTGGGGGCATAGGCTGGCGTGTTGGCGCGTTGCCCGCGTACAGACTGAGCAGATCCCCCAATGCCCTAACGTCAGGGGCATTCGGCATAGCCAGCACAATCCCGGTACTGTTAGCATAGATGCATCCTTTCAGGCTAAAAGAGAACAATAACTGATGAATGACATCTGGTGGCAGACCCAGGGTTCGGGAAATTGCCATCTTGTGCTGCTGCACGGATGGGGACTGAATGCGCAAGTGTGGCATTGCATAAGCGAGGAACTGAGTTCGCATTTTACGCTGCATCTTGTCGACTTACCGGGATTTGGTCGTAGCCAGGGTTTCGGTGCAATGTCGCTGGAAGAGATGGCTGAGCGGGTATTGAAACAGGCACCGGAGAAAGCTATCTGGCTCGGCTGGAGTTTGGGCGGGCTGGTCGCGAGTCAGGTAGCCCTAACGCATCCTGAGCGTGTTCAGGCGCTGGTGACCGTCGCGTCTTCCCCTTGCTTTAGCGCGCGGGATGAGTGGCCGGGTATCAAGCCAGAGGTGCTGGCAGGCTTCCAGCAGCAGCTGAGCGAAGATTTCCAGCGTACAGTGGAGCGTTTTCTGGCATTGCAAACGATGGGTACGGAAACCGCGCGTCAGGATGCGCGAGCGTTGAAGAAAACGGTGCTGGCTTTACCCATGCCGGACGTCGAGGTGCTTAATGGCGGGCTGGAGATCCTGAAAACGGTCGATCTGCGAGAACCACTGTGCACGGTGGAAATGCCTTTCCTGCGGTTGTACGGCTATCTTGATGGGCTGGTTCCGCGCAAAGTCGTCCCGATGTTGGATGCCCTGTGGCCGCAGAGCGAGTCGTTGGTGTTTGCTAAGGCGGCGCATGCGCCGTTTATCTCGCATCCGGCGGAGTTCTGCTCAGCGCTGGTGGCGTTAAAACAGCGGCTATAAATCCGCTGTTTTGCCCGGTAGAATCATGCTGCCGGGCTGGGGATTAATGGCTGCACGTAGCCAGATCCTCAGCAGTCAGGCCGGTGATTCTGCAGATAGTCAGCGGGTCTATGCCATCAACCTGCATGGTTGTTGCAATGCGCAGAGCTTCCTCACGTTTGCCTTGTTGCAAACCCTCTCGTAACCCCTCTTGTAACCCTTTCCTGTGACCTTCCTGAAGACCATTAAGGTGCCCTTCCTGACGTAATCTTTCGGCAATAGTCATCAACTTTTCCTTGTGTTGAGGTAAACGTTCGGCGACCTGGTGAATAAATTTGCTAAAACGCGCGGTGTCCCCGGCCTGCATCAGGTAATTAAACAGGGCTTTCAACTGGTTGTCATTAGCGTGTCCTTTAACAAGCAGGATGGCGAGTTTTTCTACTAACCCCATCAAATCGCGTTTACGGATATGTTTTTGGATGAGCTCCAGCAGCGCCATCCGGCGGTGCTGCATAATCTCGTCATCGGGCACAACGGTGATATCGATCAGTGGAAACGCGGTGCTATAAAGTTGTCTTGCGGACTCCGGGTCATCAAACTCGTCCAGCCAACAAAGTGAATAGGGGTATGGGCTTGCTGCACCATGATAAAAAAGTAGGGGGATTACCAGAGGCAGCTTCTTATGTCCCGCATCCAGATGACGCTGCATTACCGCAATGGCATAGCGTATTAGCCGAAATGCCATGTGAGCATCGGCGCTGCTTTGATGTTCAATAATGGTGTAAATGTAACCATCACCTTCGCGGGTAGTTGGCTGGAGGATAGATCTTTTTTGCTGAAATAATGAAATCTATGTGGAATCCATTACGCAAAAAAGCCGGATATCTGCATAAACGAATTATCCGGCCTGGACGTTTGCATCATTTGTAGGCCGGATAAGCGTAGCGCCATCCGGCAAAGAGCATCTGATTAGCGTAAAGCCCACCACTCGCGCAGGCAGGCTTTACCTTCCGGGCAACTTTTGCAGCTTCCGGAAAGACACCCGTCGGCATCTTCCTGAATCCGCACCGCTTTGCCCATCTTTTCTAACTGATTCAGCATGGCGTCAATCATGGGCTGCGGGGTATGCAGCGTGTGGCTTATTTGTGTCGCCTCCATGCGCCCCCGCAAAGCCAATAAATCACGAACCTGAATAAGTGATGCCATTGTCGATAACCTTAGTGGCAATCGCCAGTCGTGCTGGAACAGCAGGAACTCGCCGTTCTGTTGGTTGCCAGCAGTGCGAGGTCCACGCGGCTGCGAGCTCGACGCAGCAGGCCCAGCAACACGATGTTAAACAGGATGACCGCTAAAATGCACACCAGGCTGTAGGTCGGGTGCTCTTTGTAGCTGACCGTCTGATAAAACAGCGTCGACAGAGAGTAGGCGATATTCAGGCCCCACAGAATCGAGAAACTCATCCAGCCACGGCTGGATTCACGTGCGATAGCGCCCATCACTGAAATGCACGGCACATACAGCAGAACAAAGATCAGGTAGCTGTACGCGGCGGCGGCGCTGCCAAATTTCTCGCCCATCACGCCCATTGCGCCCGTCGCCATTTCGCCGTCGCCCTTGCTGGCTTCGATAGGGTTAGCCAGTACACTCAGGCTGAAGGTGTCTTTCAGGCTTTGCCAGGTTTCATCCACTGCGCCGAGCAGCTCGTCACCAAGGTGGAAATCTGCCGGGTTGAACTCTTCTTCCTGAATGTTTTCCGCGGTATAGAGCGTGTTCAGCGTACCCACCACCACTTCTTTCGCCATCGCGCCGGTGAACAAACCTACGGTTGCCTGCCAGTTATCTTCGTGAACGCCAATCGGTTTAAACACAGGAGTAATAACACGGCTAACGGAGGCCAGAGCAGAGTCGTTGATGTTATCGACGATTTTCCCGCTCAGCGAGAAACTGTTAAACGCGCTGAGGAAAATGCTGACGATGATGATGACTTTACCTGCACGCAGAACGAAGCCTTTCAGGCGTTGCCAGGTCTGAATAATCAGACTCTTGATGTGCGGCACGTGGTATACCGGCAGCTCCATCACGAACGGCGTTGCTTCACCACGCATGATGGTGTGTTTGAGCATCAGGCCCGTCAACACCGCCATCACGATACCCAGTACGTACAGCGAGAAGACCGCCAGTGCGCCGTTCTGACCAAAGAACGCCGCGGCAAAGACGGCGAAAATCGCCAGACGTGCGCCGCAGGACATAAACGGCGCCATCATGATGGTCATCAGACGCTCACGCGGGGCGTCCAGCGTACGTGCGCCCATCACGGACGGTACGTTACAGCCAAAGCCGACGATCAGCGGGACGAACGATTTGCCCGGCAGTCCCAGCGCCTGCATCAGACGGTCCATCACAAACGCGGCGCGCGCCATGTAGCCGGAGTCTTCAAGGAAGGAGAGGAACAGGTACATCATGCCGATTTGCGGTACCAGCGGCAGCACGGTGTTAATCCCGCCGCCAAGGCCCTGGGCCAGGAAGATAGTGAGCCAGTCCGGGAAGTGCAGCGTGTAGCCAATCCACTGAATACCATGGATAAAGAGTGCTACGGAGCCGACGTCAAACAATGGTTGCAGCGCGCCGCCGATGTTAATGGCGAGCAGGAACATCAGGTACATCACGAACAGGAAAATCGGTAGCCCGAGGAAGCGGTTGAGAACGATTTTATCTACCGCGGTGGTGAAACGGCTCGGTTCTGCCGTCAGAGTATTGCTGACGGTATCGCAGATAGCGGCAATGCACTGATAGCGCGCATCGGCGATATGCAGCGCCGGATCGTCCATTGTCTCGCTCAGGCGTGCGATAGAGGCATCGAGATTTTGCGCGGCATCACCCGCATAGGCGCGGCTGTAGATATCGCCTTCCAGCATCTGCAGGCCAAGCCAGCGGCGCTGTTTGAGCGGCATATCTTTGGCCATCGCGTCGGCGAGGGAGTCCGCTTCCTGCAGCAACGGCTGGGCATAATGGACCAGCTCGACAGTGTCGTTTTCTTTGTAGCGATCGATCGCCAGCTTCAGCGCTTCAATGCCGCGGGCGCGGGTGGAAACCAGCGGAACCACCGGGCAGCCAAGACGTGCTGAGAGGGCGTCGATATCAATACGGATTTGCTGCTTTTCAGCGATATCCAGCATATTCAACGCGACGATGCAGGGGATGCCCAACTCAAGCAGTTGCAACGTCAGGTAGAGGTTGCGTTCAAGGTTTGAAGCATCGACCACGTTGATCAACAGATCCGCGTCGCCGCTTAAAATGTAGTGGCAGGCGATTTGCTCATCGAGAGAGGTCTGTGATGAGATTGTCGTCAGTGAATAGGTGCCGGGTAAATCCACCAGCGTGACCTGATGGTCCGTTGTGGCGAAATGACCTTCTTTACGCTCAACGGTAACGCCAGCCCAGTTGCCTACACGCTGGCGCGCGCCGGTGAGTTGGTTGAATAAAGTTGTCTTGCCGGAATTAGGATTACCAATTAAACCAATGGTTAGTTTTTTCATTTTTATAGACTCACTGTATTAACAGGAAACCGCTTCCACTTCTAATAACGCCAAATCCTTTTTACGCAATACCAGACTTACGCGACGCGTTTCGATATGGATAGGATCGCCGAGCGGGGCGACGCGTACCACGTTGAAGGAGGAGCCGGGCAGCATGCCAAGTGACAACAGTTTCTGACGATAAGCCGGGCTGATTTCACGGGCAAAGCCGGTAATTTTCCACGCACTGTCAGGAGTGAATTGCATAGGGACCTACTTATATCTCGCTAACTGGATGATTACCTCATGGGGCGACAGGGCGGCATGAGACCAGATGATTAGCCAACGTAAGGAAAGAGTAAATAATCAACAAAACAATGATAATGAGAATGGTTTCTATCATCAATAGAATAAATGTGACGGAATGTACAATTGGATAATAATTTGAGCCAATTTTGATATTCCTCAATATTTATTCTGGTAGGGAAAGAATGGTTCGCGGAGGTAATTATTGAGAATCTTAATGTTTACTTAAGGTTTCATCTGTTAATAAAGTGATAAATATATTGTGGTGAAAAGCGGGGGATATATTAAATATGCCGGATAAGGTATTGATTCCGTCATCCGGCACACGGTTTAAACTTAGCGCTTTTTACCCATTGCCGCCGCCAGCGCATCCATCATCGCGCTGTTGCCCGCAGGCTGGGCGTCACGACCACGCGGTTTCGCCGCTTTTGGCGCTGGGCGATTGTCCTGAGTGCGATCGTTATTCCCGCCGCCGCGACGCGCGTTGGTTTCACCTGGCTGCTCATCCAGACGCATAGTCAGCGCGATACGCTTACGCTGCAGGTCTACTTCCAGCACTTTCACCTTCACAATGTCGCCCGCTTTCACCACGGTGTGTGGATCTTCGACAAACTTATTCGACAGTGAAGAGATATGCACCAGACCATCCTGGTGTACGCCGATATCGACAAACGCGCCGAAGTTGGTGACGTTGGTGACAGCCCCTTCCAAAATCATTCCCGGCAGCAGATCGTTCATGGTTTCTACGCCGTCAGCAAACTGTGCGGTTTTGAATTCAGGACGCGGGTCGCGGCCCGGTTTTTCCAGCTCTTTGATGATGTCGGTGACGGTCGGCACCCCGAAGCGTTCGTCAGTAAAATCGGCGGCTTTCAGATTGCGCAGTTCGTTGCTGTTGCCCATCAGGTCACGCAGCGATTGCTCGGTAGCGGCCAGAATGCGTTCCACAATCGGATAGGCTTCCGGGTGAACGGTGGAGGCATCCAGTGGGTTATCGCCATGGTTGATGCGCAGGAAGCCTGCGCACTGTTCAAAGGCTTTTGGCCCCAGACGGCTGACTTTCAGCAGTTGCTGACGGTTCTGGAACTGACCGTTCTCATCACGCCAGGCGACGATGTTTTGCGCCATCAAGCGTGTCAGACCGGCCACGCGGGTCAACAGCGGAACGGAAGCGGTATTGAGATCGACGCCGACGGCGTTCACACAGTCTTCCACCACCGCGTCCAGCTTACGCGCCAGCTGCGTCTGACTAACGTCGTGCTGATACTGGCCCACACCGATCGATTTCGGATCGATTTTCACCAGCTCAGCCAGCGGATCCTGCAGACGACGGGCGATAGACACTGCGCCACGCAATGAAACGTCGAGATCCGGGAACTCCTGCGCCGCCAGCTCGGAAGCCGAGTAAACCGATGCCCCGGCTTCGCTGACGATCACTTTCTGCGCGGTGACTTTCGGGAACTGTTTCTGCACGTCGAGGAAGAAGCGCTCGGTTTCGCGCGACGCTGTACCGTTACCAATCGCCACCAGCTCAACGTTGTATTTTTCACACAGCGCCGCAACGGCAACGGCGGCTTTGGCGGCCTGACCGGTGTGTGGATAAATGGTGTCGGTCGCGACCAGCTTACCGGTACCGTCAACAACCGCCACCTTCACGCCGGTACGCAGGCCGGGATCGAGGCCCATGGTGGCGCGCAGGCCGGCCGGAGCCGCCATCAGCAGGTCATGCAGGTTACGGGCAAAGACGTTGATTGCTTCATCTTCCGCGCGTTCGCGCACGGTGCCCATCAGTTCGGTTTCGAGGTGCATCAGCACCTTAATTCGCCATGTCCAGCTCACAACGCCTTTACGCCAGCTGTCTGCCGGTGCGTTGTTCAGTCGCAGGCCAAGGTGATCCTGAATGATTTGCTCGCCGTGGCTCTCTTTCGGTGGCTCATCGAACTGCGGATCGGCATTCAGCGAAAGCTGAAGCACGCCCTCGTTACGGCCACGGAACATGGCCAGCGCACGGTGGGATGGCACGGTAGAGATCGGTTCGTGGTGATCGAAGTAGTCGCGGAATTTCGCGCCTTCCTCTTCTTTACCGCTTACCACGGTGGAAACCAAATGCGCGTTCTTCCACAGGTAGTCACGCACTTTCGCCAGCAGCGCGGCATCTTCAGCGAAGCGTTCCATCAGGATGTAACGTGCGCCGTCGAGGGCCGCTTTGGTATCCGCCACGCCGTTGTCGGCGTTGAGATATTTAGCGGCTTCTGTTTCCGGGTCGTGAGACGGCTCGTTCCACAGCAGGTCTGCCAGCGGCTCAAGGCCTGCTTCAATGGCGATCTGTCCACGGGTACGGCGTTTAGGTTTGTACGGCAGATAGAGATCTTCGAGTTCGGTCTTACTTAACGTGCCGTTGATCGCTTTCGCCAGGTCGTCGGTCAGTTTGCCTTGCTCGCCGATAGATTTCAGGATTGCCTGACGGCGGTCTTCCAGTTCACGCAGATATCCCAGACGGGTTTCCAGATTACGCAGTTGCGTATCGTCCAGCCCGCCGGTGATTTCCTTACGATATCGTGCGATAAACGGCACGGTGTTCCCTTCGTCAAGCAGGCGAACGGCAGCTTCTACCTGTTCAGCACGAGCCTGAATTTCACCTGCGATAATGCGGCAGAAAGAATCATTCATCATGGATAGCTTCGTCTATAGGATAAAAAATCAGGGGATAGTTATACGGATTGACTGACAAAAATGCCAGCCATCTGCCGGGGCTTCGGATTGTTCCGGTCTCACTTAACGTATTCAATCTCGTTCACGTACCAGCTGGCTTCGCCACCAGGGGTGTTTACTACTGCGAGATCGCCGACTTCTTTTTTCAGCAGCGCCCGCGCCATTGGTGAGTCGATAGAGATGTAATCTTTACGACCGAAGATCTCATCGTAGCCAACAATACGGAATTTGCGGATGTCGCCATCGTCATTTTCAATCTCAACCCATGCGCCAAAGAAGACTTTGCCCTCCTGCTGCGGGGAGTAATCGACGATTTTCAGATTCTCCATGCACTTGGTCAAATATCGGACGCGACGGTCGATCTCACGCAGGCGCTTTTTATTATACTGGTAGTCGGCATTTTCGCTGCGGTCACCCAGACTCGCGGCCCAGGTAACTTTTTTGGTGACTTCCGGGCGCTCTTCACGCCAGAGATAATTCAGCTCTTGTTTGAGTTTTTCATACCCTTCACGGGTTATCAGGGGCGTTTTCATCTTATTGTTTTACCTTCGACTCTGTGATGATGCGCACAATTAGTATTACGTGAGCATATCAACAGAATAAATAATGTATTGCGAGAAACATTGTATACTTAAGCTGCTGTTTAATATGCTTTGTAACAATTTAGCCTGGAATTCATACCAGAATTCGCTGGTGACTCACGTTAGCTTTCTTAAGAATATACACTTAATTGTTGCGAACCTTTGGGAGTAATAACAATGCAAGAGAACTATAAGATTCTGGTGGTCGATGACGACATGCGCTTACGTGCGCTTCTGGAGCGTTATCTGACCGAGCAGGGCTTCCAGGTTCGAAGCGTCGCAAACGCTGAGCAGATGGATCGTCTGCTGACCCGTGAGTCTTTCCACCTGATGGTGCTGGATTTAATGCTGCCGGGAGAAGATGGCCTGTCTATTTGCCGTCGCCTGCGCAGCCAAAGCAACCCGATGCCGATCATTATGGTCACGGCGAAGGGCGAAGAAGTGGACCGTATTGTAGGACTGGAAATCGGCGCTGACGATTACATTCCGAAACCGTTTAACCCGCGTGAGCTACTGGCACGTATTCGCGCAGTCCTGCGCCGTCAGGCGAATGAACTGCCGGGCGCGCCTTCTCAGGAAGAAGCAGTCATTGCGTTTGGTAAGTTCAAACTGAACCTCGGGACGCGTGAAATGTTCCGTGAAGATGAGCCTATGCCGCTCACCAGCGGTGAGTTTGCGGTGCTGAAAGCACTGGTCAGCCATCCGCGTGAGCCGCTGTCCCGCGACAAGTTGATGAACCTGGCCCGTGGTCGTGAATATTCTGCGATGGAACGTTCTATCGACGTCCAGATTTCCCGTTTGCGTCGCATGGTGGAAGAAGACCCGGCGCATCCACGCTACATTCAGACCGTATGGGGTCTGGGCTACGTCTTTGTTCCGGACGGTTCTAAAGCATGAGGCGAATGCGCTTCTCGCCACGAAGTTCGTTTGCCCGCACGTTATTGCTCATCGTCACCTTGCTGTTTGCCAGCCTGGTGACGACTTACCTGGTAGTGCTGAACTTCGCGATTCTGCCGAGCCTCCAGCAGTTTAATAAGGTCCTGGCCTACGAAGTTCGTATGCTGATGACCGATAAACTACAGCTGGAGGACGGTACGCAACTGGTGGTGCCGCCCGCATTCCGTCGGGAAATTTATCGTGAGCTGGGTATTTCCCTCTATTCCAACGAGGCCGCTGAAGAAGCCGGACTGCGTTGGGCGCAACACTATGAATTCTTAAGCCATCAGATGGCGCAGCAGTTGGGTGGCCCAACGGAAGTCCGCGTTGAGGTAAACAAAAGCTCGCCGGTTGTGTGGCTGAAAACCTGGCTGTCGCCCAACATCTGGGTACGTGTGCCGCTTACGGAAATTCATCAAGGCGATTTCTCACCGCTGTTCCGCTATACGCTGGCGATTATGCTGCTGGCTATCGGTGGCGCGTGGCTGTTTATCCGTATCCAGAACCGACCGTTGGTGGATCTTGAACATGCGGCGCTGCAGGTGGGGAAAGGTATCATTCCACCGCCGTTGCGTGAGTATGGAGCTTCAGAGGTGCGCTCCGTAACCCGAGCCTTTAACCATATGGCCGCAGGTGTGAAGCAGTTGGCCGATGACCGTACGCTGTTAATGGCGGGCGTGAGCCACGATTTACGTACTCCGCTGACGCGTATTCGTCTGGCAACGGAAATGATGGGCGAAGAGGATGGTTATCTTGCGGAGTCCATCAATAAGGACATCGAAGAGTGTAATGCCATCATCGAGCAGTTCATCGATTACCTGCGTACCGGTCAGGAGATGCCGATGGAGATGGCGGATCTGAACTCGGTGCTGGGTGAAGTGGTTGCGGCAGAAAGCGGCTACGAACGTGAAATCGAAACTGCGCTGCAGCCTGGCGCCATTCAGGTGAAAATGCACCCGCTGTCGATCAAGCGTGCGGTTGCCAATATGGTGGTTAACGCCGCCCGTTACGGCAACGGCTGGATTAAGGTCAGTAGCGGTACGGAGACGCATCGCGCCTGGTTCCAGGTAGAAGATGATGGTCCGGGCATCAAGCCGGAGCAGCGTAAGCACCTGTTCCAGCCATTTGTCCGCGGCGACAGCGCGCGCAGTACCAGCGGCACGGGGCTGGGTCTGGCGATTGTGCAACGTATTATCGATAACCATAACGGCATGCTGGAGATTGGTACCAGTGAACGTGGTGGGTTGTCGATTCGTGCATGGCTTCCGGTTCCTTTCACTCGCGCGCAGGGTATCACGAAAGACGTATAAGAAAGGGAGGCGAAATGCCTCCCTTTTTGTTGCTGTAGGCCGGATATGTGGCAACCGCCATCCGGCATTTTTCGTTACAGCTTCGGTCCGGCGCTAACCAGCGCTTCACCCGCAGGGGTGTCGGTGTATTTCTCGAAGTTCTCGATAAACAGTTTCGCCAGTGCATTGGCTTTTTCCTGCCACTGCTCTGGAGACGCGTAGGTATTACGCGGATCGAGAATGCGCGTATCCACGCCCGGCAACTCGGTCGGGATAGCCAGGTCAAACATCGGCAGACGGAACGTTTCTGCGTCATCCAGCGAACCGTTCAGGATGGCGTCAATAATCGCACGGGTATCTTTGATAGAGATACGCTTGCCAGTACCGTTCCAGCCGGTGTTAACCAGATACGCCTGCGCACCTGCCGCCTGCATACGTTTCACCAGCACTTCAGCATACTGCGTTGGGTGCAGAGACAGGAATGCTGCGCCGAAGCAGGCAGAGAAGGTTGGGGTCGGTTCGGTAACGCCGCGTTCGGTACCGGCCAGTTTGGCGGTGAAGCCAGACAGGAAATGGTACTGAGTTTGGTCTGCGGTCAGGCGAGAAACCGGCGGCAGCACGCCAAATGCGTCGGCAGTCAGGAAGATCACTTTGGTCGCATGACCCGCTTTTGACACTGGCTTAACGATATTATCGATGTGATAAATCGGGTAGGAAACGCGGGTGTTTTCAGTTTTGGAACCGTCGTCGAAGTCGATGGAACCATCTTCGCGCACGGTGACGTTTTCCAGCAGCGCGTCACGACGAATTGCGTTGTAGATTTCCGGCTCGGCATCTTTAGACAGTTTGATGGTCTTCGCGTAGCAACCGCCTTCGAAGTTAAACACGCCGTCGTCATCCCAGCCGTGTTCGTCATCGCCAATCAGGCGACGTTTCGGATCGGTGGACAGCGTTGTTTTACCGGTACCGGACAGGCCAAAGAAGACTGCCACATCACCTTTTTCCCCGACGTTTGCCGAGCAGTGCATGGAAGCAATGCCTTTCAGCGGCAGCAGGTAGTTCATCACGGAGAACATACCTTTCTTCATTTCGCCGCCGTACCAGGTGCCGCCAATCAGCTGGATACGCTCAGTCAGGTTGAAAGCCACGAAGTTTTCAGAGTTCAGACCCTGCTCTTTCCATTGTGGGTTGGTGCACTTAGCGCCGTTCATCACGATGAAATCCGGTTTAAAATCAACCAACTCTTCGTCGCTTGGGCGGATGAACATGTTTTTGACGAAATGCGCCTGCCAGGCAACTTCGGTAATGAAGCGCACGGAAAGACGGGTATCGGCGTTAGCACCGCAGAATGCATCAATGATAAACAGGCGCTTGCCGGAAAGTTGCTGGGTAACTAATCCTTTCAGATGCTGCCAGGTTTCCGGGGAGAGCGGTTTGTTGTCGTTCTTACCTTTACCTTTGTCTGACCACCAGAGCGTGTCGCGCGTGGTGTCGTCACGGACAATGTACTTATCCTTTGGCGAACGTCCGGTAAAGATACCGGTATCAACGGCAACGGCGCCCAGATTCGTTAACACGCCACGTTCATAACCTTCCAGGTTTGGATCAAGTTCTTCCTGGAAAAGCGTGTCGTAGTCTGGATTGTAAACGATATCCTGAACGTCATTGATACCATAAGCCTTGAGATCTTGCGGGGTTAAACTGTTGTTCACACGCATTTCACTGCTCCTTAGCCAATATGTATTACCTGGAATAGTAAGGTTTTTTAGGGATTGCTAACCGCGACAAGGCTCATAGATTTACGCATCCGGGAAAATCACGGGTTACCGAATACGCTGCGACTCCTGTCACAAAGAGGCGGATATTATGGCAGGAAACCCTTTTTTGTTGTGGAAAATGTTCTTAAAACGTTAATGAAGAGTGTTTTTGGCGGGAATCTTGTGAGTGTAATCGCATTCACGTAAGAAAATAACGTAACTCATACATATACAATATCGATTCACTTCCCGTCGCGTTAGTCTGAAATCAGCCTACCAATGCTCAAAATTGTGAAGTTGATGCGATAATTAGCTTTTCCCTTCATTCTGGAAACTGACATGGATAGTGCTGAAATTTCACGTACGACGCGTTTGGGCATGATATTTATCGGCCTGCTGCAGGGGGCATTATGCTACCTGCTGATGACATATCTGGTGCCCCATAACGACGGCTGGCTGTTCTTTGGTATGCCTGCGACGATTGCGATCACCTCGGCACTTTTGCTTACTGTCGTTTCTTTCAAACAACGCGCGCTGTGGTACTGGATGGCGCTGATCTTTGTTGTGGTGCTGGCGATGAGCGCCTGGCTAAAGTGGCAAGTCGAGGACAGTGATAAGTGGCGGCAACATGAAGTTTTTATGCTCTACGGTTGGCGCTTACTGCTGATGGCGATGCTTGCCTTGCCCTGGATTCAGTACTCGCTTCATGTCTCTCGTGAGCAGGCGCGTTACCCGCATTTTTATCGGCAATTGTGGCTTAATGCGTTGACGTTGCTGATTGTCTTTGTCGCCAACGGTCTGTTCTGGCTGGTGCTCCTGCTATGGAGCGAGATGTTTAAGCTGGTCGGTATTCCCTTCTTCAGCACGCTCTTCTTTGATACCGACTGGTTTGGCTATGTGGCCTTTGGTCTGATTACCGCACTGGCAGTGGTACTGGCTCGTACACAGTCGCGTCTGGTCACGGCGGTACAAAAATTACTGACGTTTATTGCCACCGGTCTGTTACCTCTGGTCGCGCTGTTGGCGCTGATGTTCATACTGACCTTGCCCTTCACCGGACTGGAGGCTATTTCGCAACGCGTGTCTGCGGCCGGGTTGATGTCAACGCTGACGCTGCTCCTGTTGCTGTTGATGGCTATCGTGCGTGAACCGCAAAAAGAGGCGTTACCCTATCCTGGCGCGTTACGCTACTTGATCAAATGTTCTCTGATTGTCGCGCCAATCTATATGCTGATTGCCGGTTGGTCACTGTGGGTGCGAATACAGCAGTACGGTTGGACGCCTGAGCGTTTGTATGGCGTGCTGGTGGTCGTGGTACTGCTGGTATGGTCGTTTGGCTATCTGGCCAGCATTTTACGCCGCGGGCGCAATCCGCTTGAGCTTCAGGGGCCGGTCATTCTTGGCGTTTCGTTGCTGGCGTTGGGGCTGTTAGTTCTGCTGTCGTCGCCGGTTATTGATGCCTGGCGTATCAGCGTTAGCAGCCATATGGGGCTGTATCACAGCGGGAAAATCAAACCGGATCAGGTCAGCCTGTATATGTTGGATCACAGCGGAAAACCGGGGCGCGCAGCGTTGGAAGCATTACAAAAAGATGTGGCGTTTAATCAAGACAGTAAGCGCAGACGCGACTTGAATTCTCTGCTGCAAGGGAGCCGGGATCCGGTTAAAGAGCTAACCGCAACACAGTTAGTATCGAAGGTTGTGATTGCTCCGGGGAGCGAGAAGCCAGACGATGCGTTCTGGTCGTTTGTCAAAGCACAGGGGTATCGCATCACCTCTTGTGCTGAGCAGAATGCGTGCGTATTGGTGAGTCAGGACCTCAATGCGGATGGTCATCCTGAGCAGGTGCTATATGCTTTTGGCGATGGGGAGAGTCTGGTCTTCGGCATGCAGAAAAACAAATGGGATTTGTTAGCTGTTGCCAGGCTACCTGAAGGATTCAATAAGGATAAATTGCTGCAGGCGGTGGCGAATCAGCAACTGGGTTCAGCCCCCAGAATCTGGCGGGATATCACTATTGATGGCAAAAGACTACCGATGACTTATTACACCGAGTGAGTGTGTTGCCGGCCGCGTTTTTGCCGGATAGCGGCGCGAACGCCTTATCCGGCCTACGACAGTTTTTCCGTAGGCCTGATAAGCGCCGCGCCTTCAGGCAAGACGGTGATTAATGCACCTGTGGATCGGCAGGGGAGGCGTTGCTGCGGATCTCTGCAATATCCATGGCGTTAAACAGATAGTGGCTACCGCAGTAATCGCAGTGCATATCGATCTCGCCTTCTTCCGCCAGAATGCTGTCAACTTCTTCGTCCGGCAACGTTTTCAGTGCGCCTGCGCAGCGTTCGCGTGAACAGGTGCATTTGAACTCAACGTCCTGCGGATCGTAGAGAGTAACCTCTTCTTCGTGGTATAAGCGCCACAGCACTTCGTTGGCCGGCAGCGTCAGCAGCTCTTCGGCCTTGATGGTTTCGGTCAGGGCGGTCAGGTGATCGAAATCATCTGCCTGTGCGTTTTGCGCCGGCATCACTTGCAGCAGCATTCCGCCAGCAGCGGGTTTGCCATCAACGTCGCCAGTGCGGATGAACAGGCGTGTCGGCAGCTGTTCGGAACGCATGAAGTAGTCTTCCAGACAGGCTGCCAGCGTGTCACCTTCCAGACCGACCACGCCCTGATAACGCTCGCCTTCTTCCGGAGTAATGGTGATCACCAGGTAGCCGTTGCCCACCAGGGTTTTCAAATCGGCATCTTCAGGAATATCACCCTGCATGCGGGCCACGCCGCGCATCTGCTGATTGTTGTTGCCGTTGATGACGGCCAGGCTCAGCGGACCATCACCCTGCAACTGCACAGTGATATCACCGGCAAACTTCAGCGTAGCGGTAAGCAGGCTGGTGGCAACCAGCAGCTCAGCCAGTACGTTTTTGACCGGCTGCGGGTAAGTATGATTTTCGAGGATCTGTTGCAGGGTTTCCGAAACGGTCACCAGCTCGCCGCGCACGGCAAAGTTTTCAAACAGATAACGATGTAATTGGTCATGTTGCGGCATAATCATCTCTCTTGCAGGTGACAGTCACTCGCTGTCGCCATGTTTAAATCGTAACAGGTCGCGGCGCTCTTTCTTGTCCGGTCGTCTGTCCGGGTGCGGCATGGTTAACGCGTTAAGTTTACGCGCCAGCGCCATTTTTTCGCGTTTTTCCACGCTTTCCGCGGTTTCTTCATACAGCGTAACGGCTTCCGTTGCCGGGCGACGCTGCTCGGTAATGGCCTTGATAATGACCGTTCGCTCGTCATTTCCCTGGCGAAGGGTGAGGGTGGCGTTCAGCTCGACAATCTTGCTCGGCTTACTGCGCTGGCCGTTGTAGTGCACCTTACCGCCTTCAACCATTTCGCGGGCTAGCGCACGCGTTTTGTAAAAGCGTGCAGCCCACAGCCATTTATCCAGCCTGACTTCAGCAGGGGGCTTTTCTTTCATGGCGTCTCCTTCACATCAGTGAGGGGATCAGTCGGCGGTAGTCATTCAGTGACGGATGGCGTGCGTACTGCTTTTCGGCGATGCCGGAGTCGGGATTGGTCACGCCGAGGCAGTAACGAATACCGTACAGAGCAGCGGCGTCGAGAATGGGTTCGCTGTCGTCAATAAACAGCGTCTTCTCTGCACTCATTCCCGTTTCTTCAGCCACAGCGTGCCATAACCGCTGATCCTCTTTGGGATAACCAAATGTGTGGGTGGAAAGTAATAAATCAAGGTGTGAGGCCAGACCGGTATGCTCTAGCTTCACCGCCAGATTATGCGGATGCGCGTTGGTGAGCAAAATACGGCGCTTGCCGCTGGCTTTTAAGGCATCAAGAAACGGTACGGTATCTTCACGCAAAACGGCGCGTGGTCCCTGTTCCGTTGTCATGGCGCAAATATCCAGATCCAGGCACTCGCTCCAGTAATCCAGGCAGTACCAGTTTAGCGTATGCTGCACGGCATGATACTGCTGACGAATATAGTCCTGGGCTTCCTGGGGAGAGATACCCTGCTTCGCGCCATAGGTTTCCGGCACCAGTTTTTGCCAGAAATAGTTATCGAATGCCAGGTCGAGCAGCGTGCCGTCCATATCTAACAACACGGTGTCGACATCCTGCCAGGCAATATTGATATGCATGGAAACTCCCCACAAGAAAACATGATGCGCGACAGAGTAGCATATCCTGTCGTGCGAGCGTGTTATCGAATCAGGCTTTCCGGGTCGTCAATCAGCGTTGGATTCAGGCAACTTTCGTAGTAGCTCTGAATTTCCGCGATGCGGGTGCGGTGACGCTGGTAGCGTCTGAATGCCTGCACGCTGTTGTAGACAGCGCATCCGAGCATGGAGAACATCAGCAGCGTCGTGCCAAGGTAGCGCCATAACCCTGAACGATCCGGGATACGGTGCAGGCCAATGTGCTGGGTGCCATTGGCGTCAGTCGAAATATTGGTGACGATCCCCTCTGCGCGAAATGGTGTCTGCATCAGCATCTGCGCCAGGCGCTGGAAGGCGTTCCACTGTTCCTGGGGAGGATAGTCATATAGCGAGGTCGTCGGCCACGGCTGATCGACCAGATCGCTGCCTTCATCGCTGATAATCAGGAAACCGCCGGGAGCAGGGCTATTCAGCGCCTGGGCCGCTCGCGCAGTCTCGCGTGAAATAAATGGTGCCGTAGAGGTATTCACCAGATTATCTAACGACTCAGCGCTTACCGGACGCAGCAGCACGTTCACCCCATCCAGTTTGCCTGCGTTCGCTCGCTTTACCAGCGCGGCCCAGTCTTTGCTGTTACCGAGGTTAACCAGCGCATTCTTTAAGCGTACGCATTCATCTTTGGCTGCACACAGATCGGCCGTTTTCAGGACAATCTCACCAAAATCGTCCAGTAACACCATGCCGGACTTTTGGATTGCCGATCGTAGCGATGCGCTGACGCGAGAGTCATCGTCAGGTTTGGGATGCAGCTGGCGGTTCACGGCCTGCGTGAGCGCAGTGGCCTTATTCACCAGATCGGATTCGGGCAGCGGTAATGCGCGTGCGTCATTCCAGATAATTTGCGAGCAATCGAAAGGCATAAACGGCGTGGTGGGCTGCGCATTCCAGCTCCCTTGGGTATGAATATTACACATACCCGTACCGCTCAGGTGCAGCGTGTCACCCACGCGAACGCCCGCGTTTTCGAGCTGTTTAACGCTGGTGGCTTCGATAGTTTGCGCGCCCTTCATCCAGGAAAGCGTGACCTTTATCGGCATATCCAGCGGGATCCAAAACAGCAGCATCAGCAGTACCAGCAACGAGCCGCCAGCGATGACGGCGTTGCGCAGCCAATGTTGCAACGGGAAATTTTTGACTTCATCGTGCAGAGATAAAAAACGCCCCTGGCGGACAACGTGGCGATCGAGATAAATATCGATATCCGTTTGCTGGCCAAGGTCTTGGGCGATGTAAGGTTGCCAGTGAGGTGGGTAGATCAGATCAATAATACCCAGCGAGATATTATTAATTTGCTCCTGGTCGTTTTCGCCAAACAACCCCCAGCGACGCGGCGTACCGCGCAGACAATGAATTTCCCGCAGGGCGGTTTTGGACGGCGGGGCGAATAATCCCCACAGACCCGCAGCTAACAGCAACACCGCGCCACCGACTGCCCATGGAACAAACGTATTCGGGATAACCAAACAGAAAAAGAACAGCAGGAATGATGCGGTTATCAGCAACGCCTCGCGCAATCCCGAAGGGCGGCTGAGCGCATATTCTTCATGGGTTTCCTGGCGAATATTCAGCAGTTCAATCTGCTCACTTTCTTCACCACGAATGGATGCCTGGGTAGAAGCGGTGTGCTGCAACGCATAGCCACGCGCTTCCTGCATATATTCCTGCAGCGTATGGCCGTTCAACGAGATAACCAGCGGTATTGTATCGGTATGGATTATCTCAACGCTGTTTTCGTCATTGATGTATTGTTCCCAGAAAGGGGGAAGGTGCACCTCAACGGAATCAAGATAGTAGCGCCATTTGTTAGGATCGTCGGTGGTGATGCCGTAACGTGTAATCGAACGAGTAAGCACGATGACGCTATTACTTTGGGCATTCAACGTTAATGAGACTGGCGCAGAACTGGCTCCAGTTGGACCAGGTACTTGCTGAATTTGACTAAGGCTTTCGAGATAGTTTTCGACGGCACTGCGTTCTTCAGGCGCGAGTTTACGTTTCGAGGCGTCTGAGAAGACGCTGCTCAAGGGTAAATTTTTCTGCCTGGATTTTGATTTGAGTAGCCATCCTGCAAGCAATGAGCAGGCCAGCAAAGCAGCTAAAAAAATCAGAATGGTGCTCATGCTTTCCCCATCTTACTTAGTCTGTCAGGCGTGGTCAGTCGCACCCTGTTCAATATTCGTGATTCTGTGGTTGGCTATCGGCAAGTGTGGAGTCGAACTTGAGCATCTTTAAGTACAGCCCAGTAAAAGCGAATCATAGCAAAATCACTAAAAATGGAATATCAGCAAATTCCTGGAGTTATTTCAACCTATTGACTTTTAATTTGAAATAGGGATTAACTTTTAGTACGTTACATAAATGTAAATAAACGGCAATTCACATTGCCGAAACCGTGCGGTATATCGCACAATAACCCCAGATTTCACAGCAAAGATCCTCACAATGAGCAAATCATTACAGAAACCCACGATTTTGAAAGTGGAAACCGTCGCCCAATCCCGGCTGTTTAAAGTCGAAAGCGTGGACCTTGAGTTCAGCAATGGCGTACGCCGCGTTTATGAACGTATGCGTCCATCCACGCGTGAAGCGGTAATGATTGTGCCGATTGTTGACGACCACATGATCCTCATCCGCGAGTACGCAGTCGGGACCGAATCTTACGAACTGGGTTTTTCTAAGGGATTAATCGATCCTGGCGAAAGCATTTTTGAGGCGGCGAATCGGGAGCTGAAAGAAGAGGTGGGGTTTGGCGCAAAAGATCTGACGTTTTTAAAGAAACTCAGCATGGCACCATCTTATTTCTCCAGCAAGATGAACATCGTGGTGGCAGAAGATTTATATCCTGAATCGCTGGAGGGTGATGAACCTGAGCCATTGCCGCAGGTGCGCTGGCCGCTGGCGCATTTGATGGACCTGCTGGAAGATCCTGATTTTCACGAAGCGCGTAATGTCAGTGCGTTGTTCCTCGTACGCGAATGGCTGAAAGGGCAGGGGCGGCTTTAATTTCTCTGCAGCTAATACACGAACAACAAAAAAGGCGCCTAAGCGCCTTTTTTGATCAGAACAGTTCGTGCGTCTCACCATTATCGATAATGGTCGTCCCCACTTCATGCACCGCCTGTTGCGTCGGCTGAGTGCCTTCAATGAAGTACTCTGCGCGGCTATTGCCACCGCTTGCCAGTTGTCCTGTGCTGCGATCGATATTGACCGTCACGATACCCGGTGGCGGCGTCAACGGCTGTTCAGGCACGCCTTCCAGCACGGACTTCATGTAGGCATCCCATGCTGGCTGCGCACTCTTCGCACCGCCTTCGTAGCCGGAGATTTGGTCTTTGATCGCGCCGGAAGCTGTCGTATGACCAAGGTTGCGGCGATGATCATCAAAGCCGATCCATACTGACGTCACCACGCCTGGTCCGTAACCGGAGAACCACGCATCTTTAGAGCTGTTGGTGGTTCCGGTTTTCCCGCCGATATCATGACGCTGTAAATCGCGACCTGCGCGCCAACCGGTTCCCATCCAGCCTGGTTCACCAAATATATTGGTGTTCAGCGCGCTTTTAATCAGGAAGGCCAGCGGTGTGTTGATCACGTGCGGAGCGTATTCCTGTGTGCCGCTTTGCGCGACCAGTGCCTGGTTAGCCTGCTCAAGCTGCGGCATAGGCACGGCGGCATTCTGCTGTTCCTGCGAGACGGCGACATCTTCTACGTTACTGTTTTCCAGCACGTTAGATTTCTGGGTATCGCCGTAAATCACCGGAATATCGCATTCCGGGCAGGCAATTTTCGGCTTCGCTTCGAAGATAACGCCGCCCATATCGCTTTCGATCTTACTGATGAAATATGGATCGACCAGGAAGCCGCCGTTAGACATCACTGCGTAACCGCGCGCCACCTGCAACGGTGTGAACGAAGCCGAACCCAGCGCCAGTGACTCGGTATGCACAATGTTCTGTGCCGGGAAACCGAAACGTTGCAGATACTCTGCCGCGTAATCCACGCCCATGGCGCGCATGGCGCGTACCATCACCACGTTTTTCGACTGACCCAGCCCCTGACGTAAGCGGATAGGACCGGCGTACTGCGGCGGGGAGTTCTTCGGCTGCCAGTCGGAACCAGCACCGGCATCCCAGCGGGAGATTGGTACGTCGTTGAGCATGCTCGCCAACGTCAGACCTTTATCCATCGCGGCGGTATACAGGAATGGCTTGATGTTAGAACCCACCTGGCGTAACGCCTGCGTTGCACGGTTAAACTTGCTCTGGTTGAAGTCAAAACCACCAACCAGTGCCAGCACCGCGCCGTTTTGCGGATTGATGGAGACCAGTGCGGAGTTGACGTCTGGCACTTGCGCCAGCCACCAGGCATCGCCCACCTGACGTACCCAGATTTGCTGGCCGGCCTGTACCACGTCGGTCACTTTACGCGGCGTTGGGCCTTGTTGAGTATCCGAGCGGTAAGGACGCGCCCAGCGCATACCATCCATGCGTAATGACACTGACGTACCATCCGCCAGCGCGGCAATGGCTTCCTGAGGATTGGCACTTGTAACAACCGCCGGTAACAGCGGTCCATAAGTCGGCAGCGCTTTCAGCGTATCGGTGATTTTTTTGCTGTCCCAACTGCTTTCGCCAACTTTCCACAGCACGTTCGACGGGCCGCGGTAGCCGTGGCGCATGTCGTAATCCATCACGTTATTGCGTACTGCCTGCTGAGCTGCCTGCTGTACTTTGCGTGTAATGGTGGTGGTGATGCGATACCCGTCTTCATAGGCTTTTTCACCATAACGGTTATACATCTCCTGGCGCACCATTTCAGACAGATACGGTGCAGAGAAAGCGATTTCCGGCGCGTGGTAGTTGGCGTCAATGGCCTCGCCTCGCGCCTGATCGTACTGGGCCTGCGTGATGTAGTTTTCGCTCAACATACGCGACAGTACAACGTTACGTCGCGCGGTTGCCCGGTCCATCGAATAGAGAGGGTTGAAGGTTGACGGCGCTTTTGGCAGACCGGCAATCACCGCAATTTCACTTAAGCTGAGTTGATCCACCGTTTTACCGAAATAGACCTGCGCGGCAGCACCCACGCCATAGGCGCGATACCCCAGGTAAATCTTGTTCAGATACAGCTCGAGGATCTCATCTTTACTCAGCAGTTGTTCAATGCGGATCGCCAGGAACACTTCTTTGATCTTACGCATCAGCGTACGTTCCGGGCTCAGGAAGAAGTTTCTCGCCAACTGCTGGGTAATGGTACTCGCCCCTTGCGACGCGTGACCAGAGAACAATGCTACGCTGGCCGCACGGAAAATCCCCACCGGGTCTACCCCGTGGTGCTCATAAAAGCGGCTGTCTTCTGTGGCGATAAAGGCTTTAACCATTACCGGCGGCATCTGATCCAGCGTGACCGGGATTCGACGTTTCTCGCCATACTGCGCGATTAGCTCGCCGTCAGCGCTGTAAACCTGCATCGGGATCTGTAAACGCACATCTTTGAGCGTCGCGACGTCAGGTAATTGCGGCTCGATATAGCGATAAAGGCCATAAATCGAGCCTGCTCCCAGCAGGATGCAACATACTGCAAGGATTAATAAATACTTTACGAACTTCACTGGAGATTTCCCATTTAGTGGCATTTGGGCAGTTTATAAACAAACGCGCGGTAGTATAAAGGCAAGCCAGACGCATTGATATACCCGTTAAAGCGACGGGTGATAAGGAGATCATCAGCAATGGCTTTCAATATCTGGAAAATTGGTCTGCATATTCAGCAACATGAAGTGCTGGCTGTCGCTATCGTTCGCGAAGCATCAGGTTGGTATCTGCAACGCTGGTGGCGTATACCGCTGACGCCTCAGGTTATCGTCGATGGTCATATTCGCGAGCCTGAACAACTGGTCGCCGCGCTACTGTCGTGGAGCCGGGAGCTCCCTCGCCGACACCATATTCATCTCTCTTTTCCCGCCAACAGGACGTTACAAAAAAAGTTTCCTCGTCCGACAATGACGTTACGCGAGCCAGAGCAAACCGCATGGTTGTCCGGTTCGATGGCGCGTGAACTGGATATGGCGCCGGATGCACTGCATTTTGATTATAGCGAAGACACGTTGAGCCCGGCGTTTAACGTCACTGCTGCGCAAAGCAAAGAGATTTCAGCGCTTCTGACGCTTATCCAAACCCTTAAGGTGCAGGTTACGGCGATTACCCCGGACGCCAGCGCGTTACAGCGATTTATTCCCTTCCTGCCGGAGCATCACCAGTGTCTGGTATGGCGTGATGATGCCCAGTGGTTATGGGCGACCCGTTCAGCATGGGGACGTAAATCAACGGGCGATATTAGCTGTATCGAGGAGCTTGCCACGACATTATCTCTGCCCACGACAGCCATTGCGAAATGCTCCCCCGGCGGCTTCGATCCTTTAAGCGCCGTGTCTGTACGCCAGCCGCCCATTCCAACGCAAAGCCATCACTTCGCCATTGCGCTGGGACTCGCTATGGGGGGCGTGTACTGATGATAGCGACCATTAATCTTCTGCCCTGGCGTCAGGCTCGGCGTTACGCTTGCCTGCGCTTCTGGGGCATCTTATTTAGCGCTTCACTCTTGCTTAGTATTGGCGTGTTGTTGCGCTATTACAGCGCTTTGAGTGTAGAAAATCGGGCTGAATTGTTGCTGGCAGACGCCGAAAAGACGCGGGCCGAGGCCCTCATGGCGCTGAAGCCGCGTATGCAACAGCGCCAGCAACGATGGCAGCAGGTTCAGGCGCGGAACAAACAGCGTGAGCAGACCCGAAGCTGGCAGCGGGCTTTGCAAGGGCTGGCGGAATTACTGCCGGAGCAGGCGTGGTTAACAAAAATGACCTGGCAGGAGGACACGCTGGAACTGACGGGAAACACACTGAACTTTGCCGCATTGAAGGCATTGGAAGCGCAATTACGCCAGTTGCCGTTGTTTATGTTGAACAGCCCTGGAGAAACGCAGCAGGATGCGCAGGGACGCTGGCAATTCCACTTTCGACTGACACGGAGCGGTGCGCATGATAACGCTCTGTGATGTCTGGTTAGCGCAGTCGCCACGCTTTCGACTCATATGCTGGTGCGGCTGGATGTTGGGGTTACTCATACTGGTGACGCTATGTCTTTACCCCTTAGCGCGGGAGCGGACTATGCAACGCGAGTCGCTGGTCCAGCAACGTGCGGCTATTCAGATGCAATGGCGAGATGTATATCTGCTGGCGGCATCACCAGCAGAGTCTGAAGAGAAACTGACCCTGTTCTCCCCGCTGCTGTTTCAGAATTCACTTACCCGTCTTATCCACTGGCAACCCTCAGCTCAGGGGGGAGAGATGGCGCTGATATCGGCCTGGGATGCTATCCCGCTGACGTTTGTCCAGTTGGCGGCTCAGGGGATGAACGTCAGCCGATTTTCGCTTAGCGCAGAAGGCACGGAGCTGCTGCTAACGCTAAAGCTGGAGCGCCTGAATGATGGTTGAGCGCTGGCTGTTGATATGCGTAAGCGTACTGATGCTTACCGGTATGCGTAATCCCTTCCTGCCGCCGGAGGACCGTTGTCAAATTGCTGAGCTGTCGACATGGCGTTTTCAGGGCATGGTGAGTCAGGGCACACGACCCATCGGCATCGTTCAGGATAGCCAGAAAAAATGGCGGCGGATTAAGCGAAATGACGTCCTGAAAAACGGTTGGACGATTATGCAGATAACGGCCCAGAACATAACTCTCGACACAGAAAAAAACTGCGAACCGCCACGGTGGCAGTGGCAGCGACAAGGAGCGGTAAATGAAGCGATGGATAGCGTTGATAGTAATGGCACTGGCGGTCGGGATAACAAGCGCGCTGGCGACGAAACCGCAAAACGTGACGCTGGTAGTCGATGATGTACCGGTTACGCAGGTATTGCAGGCGCTGGCTGAACAGGAACAAAAAAACCTGGTGGTTTCGCCGGATGTCAGCGGTGTGCTGTCGCTGCATTTGACGGATGTCCCCTGGAAGCAGGCATTGCAGACGGTGGTAAAAAGTGCCGGGCTGGTATTACGTCAGGAAGGCAACGTCCTGCATGTGCATTCTGTTCAATGGCAGAGTGAAAATGCGGCCCGCCAGGAAAACGAGCAGGCGCGGATTCAGGCTAGTCTTCCGCTGGAACATCGCAGCATCATTTTGCACTATGCTGATGCCACCGAGCTGGTAAAAGCCGGAGAAAAGCTGCTCAGTGCCAAAGGAAGCATGACGGTGGATAAACGAACCAACCGCTTACTGCTGCGTGACAATCGTGTTGTTCTTGATACCCTGGAAACGTGGGTGGCGCAAATGGATTTGCCGGTTGCCCAGGTTGAACTGGCGGCGCATATCGTCACCATTAATGAGAAAAGTTTGCGTGAGCTGGGGGTGAAGTGGTCACTGGCTGACGCACAACAACCGGGGGCGGTTGGGAATGTCACAACGCTTGCCAGCGATCTCTCTGTAGCCACCGCCACATCCCGTGTGGGATTTAACATTGGCCGTATTAACGGTCGTTTACTGGAACTGGAGTTGTCTGCGCTGGAGCAAAAACAGCAACTGGATATCATTGCCAGTCCACGATTACTGGCATCTCACCTGCAACCTGCCAGTATTAAGCAGGGTAGTGAAATCCCCTATCAGGTCTCCAGCGGTGAAAGCGGCGCGACATCCGTCGAGTTTAAGGAAGCTGTGTTGGGGATGGAGGTAACGCCAACGGTGTTGCAGAAAGGGAGAATCAGGCTGAAACTGCATATCAGCCAGAATGTTCCGGGACAGGTTCTACAGCAGGCAGATGGCGAAGTGTTGGCTATCGACAAGCAAGAGATTGAAACGCAGGTCGAGGTAAGAAGCGGCGAGACGATTGCGCTTGGCGGGATTTTTTCACATAAGAATAAATCCGCAGCCGACAGCGTGCCGCTATTAGGCGACATTCCCTGGCTTGGCTCTCTTTTTCGCCATGATGGTAAAGAAGATGAACGGCGCGAATTAGTGGTCTTTATAACGCCCAGACTGGTTTCAACGGAATAACTTATGCATGAAAAGCCATTGTTTTTGCACTGAACACGTTTCAGGGATTTGACGTGAGGGTGTATTTAGCATACAAGGAGTACCGATTTGAGCGTCGGTACTTTTCTTTACTTATGCGGCAGTGAATACGCTTTGCCTTTCCGGTGGTGTGCCATAGGCTTATTGGGTGTCATTTGGCTGCGCGATACGTCGCCAGGTCTGATGTTTGCAGGGTAGCATGCCTGCCACGACCAGAAATGCGTTAGGTTTGGTGATTTATTCAGTTGCCAAACCCGCTTGAGTATTGAGATAATTTTCAGTCTGACTCTCGCAATATCTTATGAGGTTTCAGTTCATGTCCTGCTGCGCTGGGTGTCTGCGAAGCGGGTTTACCATTAACGAATAGTCTTAGTAGTACCGAAAAAATGGCAGAGAAACGCAATATCTTTCTGGTTGGGCCTATGGGTGCCGGAAAAAGCACTATTGGGCGCCAGTTAGCTCAACAACTCAATATGGAATTTTACGATTCTGATCAAGAGATTGAGAAACGAACCGGAGCTGATGTGGGCTGGGTCTTCGATGTAGAAGGTGAAGACGGCTTCCGTGATCGCGAAGAAAAAGTCATCAACGAGTTGACGGAAAAACAGGGTATTGTGCTGGCAACTGGCGGTGGCTCTGTAAAATCACGTGAAACACGTAACCGTCTTTCCGCGCGTGGCGTCGTGGTCTATCTTGAAACGACAATTGAAAAACAACTTGCGCGTACTCAACGTGACAAGAAACGCCCGTTGCTGCAGGTAGAATCACCGCCTCGTGAAGTTCTGGAAGCGTTGGCTGACGAACGCAATCCTCTGTACGAAGAGATTGCTGACGTGACCATTCGCACCGACGATCAGAGCGCAAAAGTCGTAGCAAACCAGATTATTCATATGTTGGAAAGCAACTAATTCTGGCTGAATACACACTCGTCTGCGGGTACAAGTAACTAAGGTGGATGTCGCGTAATGGAGAGGATCACAGTCACTCTCGGGGAACGTAGTTACCCTATCACCATCGCGGCTGGTTTGTTCAATGAGCCAGCTTCATTCTTACCGCTGAAATCGGGCGATCAGGTTATGTTGGTGACCAACGAAACCCTGGCCCCCCTTTATCTCGATAAGGTTCGCGGCGTACTTGAACAGGCGGGTGTTAACGTTGATAGCGTTATCCTTCCCGATGGCGAGCAGCATAAAAGCCTGACGGTTCTGGATACGGTTTTCACCGCGTTACTGCAAAAACCGCACGGTCGTGATACCACGTTAGTTGCCCTTGGCGGCGGCGTGATTGGCGATCTGACCGGTTTTGCGGCAGCCAGCTATCAACGTGGTGTTCGTTTTATTCAAGTCCCGACAACCCTGTTGTCGCAGGTCGACTCCTCCGTTGGCGGCAAAACCGCCGTAAACCATCCCCTCGGTAAAAACATGATTGGCGCGTTTTACCAACCGGCCTCCGTGGTGGTGGATCTCGATTGTCTGAAAACGCTTCCTGCGCGTGAGCTGGCATCGGGGCTGGCGGAAGTGATCAAATACGGCATCATTCTTGACGGTGAATTTTTCAGCTGGCTGGAAGACAATCTGGATGCGTTGTTGCGTCTGGACGGTCCGGCGATGGCGTACTGTATTCGTCGTTGTTGTGAGCTGAAAGCAGAAGTTGTCGCAGCAGACGAGCGCGAAATGGGCTTACGTGCTTTACTGAATCTGGGGCACACGTTTGGCCATGCGATCGAAGCTGAAATGGGTTATGGCAATTGGTTACATGGTGAAGCAGTTGCAGCAGGTATGGTAATGGCTGCCCGTACGTCTGAACGTTTGGGTCAGTTCACCTCCGCTGATACGCAGCGCATCATTACGCTGTTACAGCGAGCAGGCTTACCGGTGAACGGGCCGCGTGAAATGTCCACTGAGGCTTATCTGCCGCACATGCTGCGAGATAAAAAAGTGTTAGCGGGAGAGATTCGTTTGGTGCTTCCGCGAGCGATAGGGAAGAGTGAAGTGCGCGGCGGAGTGTCGCACGAGGTGGTTCTTAACGCTATTGCTGATTGCCAGCAGGCGTAACAACAAGAAAGGTCAGGCTTACGTTGCGAAACGTAGGTCTTTTAGCTTCAGGTTATGTGCAAAGTCGTAAGCATTAACCTTTGAGTGGGGTGTTAAATGGATGAATTCAAACCAGAAGACGAGCTGAAACCCGATCCCAGCGATCGTCGTACTGGTCGTTCTCGTCAATCGTCTGAACGCGATAATGAGCCGCAAATCAATTTTGATGATG
This sequence comes from Citrobacter sp. LUTT5, assembly GCF_009905315.1. Taxonomy (NCBI): domain Bacteria; kingdom Pseudomonadati; phylum Pseudomonadota; class Gammaproteobacteria; order Enterobacterales; family Enterobacteriaceae; genus Citrobacter; species Citrobacter sp. LUTT5. The sequence continues at coordinate 355,916 of NZ_CP047606.1, forward strand.
TTGATCTGGATGCTGACGATCGCCGTCCTGCGCGCGCACGCAAAGAGCGTGATGAAGAGCAGAACATTGAAGAAGAGTATGAATCTGATGACGATACCGTGGATGAAGAGCGTGTAGAACGTCGTCCGCGCAAGCGTAAGAAAGTCGCCAGCAAGCCTGCCTCCCGCCAGTATATGATGATGGGCGTGGGTGTTCTGGTACTGCTGCTGCTGATTATCGGCATTGGTTCTGCGCTGAAAGCCCCCTCATCTTCTTCCAATGAGCAGGCAGCATCTGGTGAGAAGAGCATCGATCTCTCTGGCAGCAATGCAACGGATCAGGCGAGTGCAACGACACCTGCAACGGGCGCAGAGCAGACTGCTGGCAATACCCAGCAGGATGTTTCCCTGCCACCGATTTCCTCTACCCCGACTCAAGGTCAGGCACCTGCAGCAACTGAAGGGCAGCAGCGTGTTGAAGTGCAGGGCGATTTGAACAACGCTCTGACACAACCGCAAGGCCAGGAGCAAGTTAACAACGCTGTGGTTAACTCTACGCTGCCGACCGAACCTGCGACCGTTGCGCCGATGCGTAATGGTAATGCTGCGCGCCAGACTGCGAAAACGGAAACGACTGAACGTCCTGCGGCTACGCATCAGGAACGTAAACAGGCCGTAATTGAGCCGAAGAGCAAACCGCAAACTACGGTGAAAGCGACGCCGACAGAGCCGAAACCTGTTGCCCAGGCAAAACCAACCGCAACTGCGCCGACTACCACAACCAAAGCGCCTGTGGTAACCGCTACGCCGAAAGCGACCGCTGAGCCGAAAGCAACCACGACGGCGCCAGCACAGACCGCAACGCCTGCGCCAACGGCGACAGCAACAACGACAACACCTGTTGCTGGCGGAGCGAAAAGTGCAGGTAACGTTGGAGCGTTAAAATCTGCGCCGTCCAGCCATTACACGCTGCAGCTCAGCAGTTCTTCTAACTACGACAATCTGAACGGTTGGGCGAAGAAAGAAAACCTGAAGAACTATGTGGTGTACCAGACGACGCGTAACGGTCAACCGTGGTATGTTCTGGTGACAGGCGTGTATGCGTCTAAAGAAGATGCGAAACGTGCAGTGTCTACGTTACCCGCTGATATTCAGGCGAAAAACCCGTGGGCAAAACCGCTGCACCAGGTTCAGGCCGATTTGAAGTAAGATAGGATATGTTCTGCAATGGTTTGCTGTTTCGCCCAATTGCGGGACAAAGACTAAAGCGCAGGATGCTGTCGGAGCTTTCTCCACAGCCGGAGAAGGTGTAATTAGTTAGTCAGCATGAAAAAAAATCGCGCTTTTTTGAAATGGGCAGGGGGAAAATACCCCCTGCTTGATGATATCAAACGGCATTTACCTCAGGGTGAGTGCCTGATTGAACCTTTCGTGGGTGCCGGGTCGGTGTTTCTCAACACCGACTTTTCTCGTTATATTCTTGCCGATATCAACAGCGACCTTATCAGTCTCTATAACATCGTGAAGACGCGTACCGATGAGTATGTGCAGGCTTCTCGTGAGCTGTTTATGCCTGAAACCAATCAGGCTGAGGTGTACTATCGGTTCAGAGAAGAATTTAATGCCAGCCAGGATCCGTTCCGCAGAGCAGTGCTGTTCTTGTATCTGAACCGCTTTGGTTACAACGGATTATGCCGTTATAACCTGCGCGGCGAGTTTAACGTCCCGTTTGGGCGTTATAAAAAACCTTACTTCCCGGAAGCCGAGTTGTACCATTTTGCTGAGAAAGCGCAGAATGCGGAGTTCCATTGCCTCTCCTATGAAGAGTGCATGGACCGTGCGGATAGCAACTCTGTGGTCTATTGCGACCCGCCTTATGCACCACTTTCGGCGACGGCAAATTTCACTGCGTATCACACCAACAGCTTTAGCCCGAAAGAGCAGGCGCATTTGGCCGAGATGGCAGAAAAGCTGGTCAGTAAGCAGATCCCAGTGTTAATTTCGAACCACGATACGCCCGATACCCGTGAATGGTACCGAGCGGCGAAACATTTTCAGGTCAAAGTGCGGCGCAGCATAAGCAGCAATGGCGGCACGCGTAAAAAGGTGAACGAACTGCTGGCACTGTATAAACCAGGAGTCGTAACGCCTGCGAAGAAATAAATCTCAAGGAGAAGCGGATGAAACAGTATTTGATCGCCCCCTCAATTCTGTCGGCTGATTTTGCCCGCCTGGGTGAGGACACCGCGAGGGCGCTGACTGCCGGTGCCGACGTTGTGCACTTCGACGTCATGGACAATCACTACGTACCGAACTTGACCATCGGACCGATGGTACTGAAATCGCTGCGTAAATATGGCATCACTGCCCCGATTGATGTTCACCTGATGGTGAAACCGGTCGATCGTATTGTCCCGGACTTCGCCGCCGCCGGTGCCAGCATCATTACTTTTCACCCGGAAGCCTCCGAGCATGTCGATCGCACTTTACAGCTGATCAAAGAGCATGGCTGTAAAGCGGGCCTGGTGTTCAACCCGGCAACGCCGCTGAGTTATCTGGACTACGTCATGGATAAGCTCGATGTGATCCTGCTGATGTCCGTTAACCCAGGCTTTGGCGGGCAGTCCTTCATCCCACAAACGCTGGATAAGCTGCGCGAAGTGCGTCGTCGCATTGATGAATCTGGCTACGATATCCGCCTCGAAGTGGACGGCGGTGTCAAAGTGAACAACATTGGCGAAATTGCCGCGGCAGGCGCAGATATGTTTGTCGCAGGCTCCGCGATTTTCGACCAACCAGACTACAAAAAAGTCATTGATGAAATGCGCAATGAACTGGCGAAGGTAAGTCATGGATAAGTTTCAGGATATTCGGGGCGCTGCATTTGACCTCGACGGCACGCTGGTCGACAGCGCGCCGGGATTAGCCGCAGCGGTGGATATGGCGCTGTATGCGCTGGAATTGCCGGTTGCCGGAGAAGAACGCGTTATCACCTGGATTGGCAACGGTGCAGACGTACTGATGGAGCGCGCGCTGGCGTGGTCTCGTCAGGAGCGCGCGACATTACGTAAAACGATGGGTAAACCGCCCGTTGATGATGATATTCCCGCTGAGGAACAGGTACGTATTTTGCGTAAGCTGTTCGACAGATACTACGGTGATGTCGCAGAAGAAGGGACATTCCTGTTCCCTGATGTTGCCGACACGCTGGGCGCGCTGCATGCGAAAGGATTGCCGCTGGGTCTGGTGACCAACAAACCGACCCCGTTTGTCGCACCATTACTCGAAGCATTAGATATCGCCAAATACTTTAGCGTGGTCATCGGTGGTGACGACGTGCAGAATAAAAAACCGCATCCGGATCCGCTGCTGCTGGTGGCAAGCAAGCTTGGCATCAAGCCTGAGCAAATGCTCTTCGTAGGGGATTCACGCAATGATATTCAGGCGGCAAAAGCTGCTGGCTGTCCGTCCGTTGGCCTGACCTATGGCTACAACTACGGTGAGTCGATCGCGCTGAGCCAGCCCGACGTTATTTACGACCGTATTAATGAACTACTGCCCGCTCTCGGGCTTCCGCATAGCGAAAATCAGGAATCAAAAAATGACTAAGCCCATCGTTTTTAGTGGCGCACAGCCCTCAGGTGAATTGACCATTGGCAACTATATGGGTGCGCTGCGTCAGTGGGTGAGCATGCAGGATGACTACCATTGCATCTACTGCATCGTTGACCAACATGCCATCACCGTTCGTCAGGATGCTCAGCAGTTGCGTAAAGCAACGCTCGATACGCTGGCGCTGTACCTGGCATGCGGTATCGATCCTGAAAAAAGTACAATTTTCGTGCAGTCTCACGTACCGGAGCATGCACAGTTAGGTTGGGCACTGAACTGCTACACCTACTTCGGCGAGCTGAGCCGTATGACCCAGTTCAAAGATAAATCCGCACGCTATGCGGAGAACATCAACGCCGGCCTGTTTGATTATCCGGTACTGATGGCGGCAGACATTCTGCTGTATCAGACCAACCAGGTACCGGTTGGCGAAGATCAGAAACAGCATCTGGAACTGAGCCGCGATATCGCCCAGCGCTTCAACGCCCTGTATGGCGAGATCTTCAAAGTGCCTGAGCCGTTCATTCCTAAATCCGGTGCGCGCGTGATGTCGCTGCTGGAGCCGACGAAGAAAATGTCCAAGTCGGATGACAACCGCAACAACGTGATCGGTCTGCTGGAAGATCCGAAATCTGTGGTTAAGAAAATCAAACGCGCGATGACCGACTCTGAAGAGCCGCCTGTTGTACGCTACGACGTGCAGAACAAAGCGGGCGTTTCCAACCTGCTGGATATCCTCTCTGCGGTCACCGGCCAGAGCATTCCGGAGCTGGAACAGCACTTCGAAGGCAAAATGTATGGTCATCTGAAAGGTGAAGTCGCAGAGGCCGTTTCCGGTATGCTGACCGAGCTTCAGGAGCGTTATCACCGTTTCCGTAACGATGAAGCTTTCCTGCAGAAAGTGATGAAAGACGGTGCGGAAAAAGCCAGCGCACGTGCTTCTGTTACGCTGAAAGCCGTTTACGAAGCGATTGGTTTTGTCGCCAAGCCGTAATGCGCTCTGTGTTGTTGAAGAAACCGGGTTACGCCCGGTTTTTTTTCGCCTGTTGGTTTGTGAACCTCAAAAAATGTGAAGCGCCTCGCCGTTTGCATATTTCCTCATTGCGTTATATCTTCACTTTAATGAAGATATAAATATTCAATTTACTGAAAATATAAAATGCGTCGGACATTTATCAAGAAAGAGGGGGTTGTGCTGACAACCCTGGCCCGTTATCTGCTCGGTGAGAAGTGCGGTAACAGATTGAAAACTATTGATGAACTGGCAGCCGAGTGTCACTCATCGGTAGGGTTAACTCAGGCTGCGTTGAAAACGCTGGAATCCTCTGGGGCAATCCGTATTGAGCGTCGTGGGCGTAACGGTAGCTATCTGGTGGATATGGATAACCGTACGCTGCTAAAGCATGTGGATATTAATAACGTGGTCTGTGCGATGCCGCTGCCTTACACCCGTTTATATGAAGGACTGGCGAGTGGGCTGAAAGCGCAGTTCGATGGGATCCCGTTTTATTATGCACACATGCGTGGGGCTGATATTCGCGTGGAATGCCTGCTAAACGGCGTCTACGACATGGCGGTGGTTTCTCGTCTGGCGGCGGAAAGTTACCTTGCTCAGGACGGGCTGCGCATCACGTTGGCGCTGGGACCGCATACCTACGTTGGCGAGCATCAGCTAATTTGTCGCAAGGGCGAATCTGCAGATGTAAAACGTGTCGGACTCGATAACCGTTCGGCGGATCAGAAAATCATGACCGAGGCCTGTTTTGGCAACCGTGACGTTGAATTGATCGATATGCCTTATCACGAAAGCTTGCAGCGTATTGCGAAAGGGGATGTGGATGCGGTTATCTGGAACGTGGTTGCCGAGGCCGAGCTGGCGGTTTTGGGGTTAGAAGCTACGCCGCTCACCAACGACCCGCGATTTTTGCAGGCCACGGAGGCCGTGGTACTTACCCGCGCAGAGGATTATGCGATGCAGCAGCTATTGCGCGCCGTTGTTAACAAAGAGGCGCTGCTTGCCCACCAACAACGTGTGGCGAACGGTGAACAGGAACCCAGTTATTAAGTGAAGGCAAACGACATGGAAAACAGGCTTAACATGCTGTGTGAAGCAGGCGTTATCGACAAGGATATTTGTAGCGGCATGCTGCAAGTGGTCAGGCGGTTGGACGAAGAGTGGCGTTTGCCGATTCACAGCGAGCAAGGAACCATGGCGATGACCCATATGGCGAGTGCGTTAATGCGCAGCCGCCAGGGCGAAGTGATTGAAGCGCTGGATGGCGAGTTGCTGGAGGAGTTGGCGCAATCTCATCTCTGGCCAACTATTTTGCTGGTACATCAGGCGCTGATGAAAGAGTTTACGGTGTCGCTGCACGCGAATGAAGAAGGCTATATGCTGGCGAACTTGTATGGATTGTGGATGGCGGCGAACGAAGGCGTCTGAAATCAATGGGGAATGAGCTTATTGCATCTTAAATATTCAAAAAAATGAATATTTAACTGAAGGATTAGAAACGAGGCCGAGAAATGTTTATAGACGCATTGAAACGCCAGAACCCCGCGCTAATCTCCGCCGCTATCGCGTTATGGCAGCAGGGAAAGATCGCCCCTGACAGTTGGGTCATTGATGTTGACCAGGTCATTGAGAATGGCAAACGTCTGCTGGATGTCGCGGGGCAACATGGTATCTCGCTGTATCTGATGACCAAACAGGTTGGACGTAACCCGTGGCTGGCAGAGAAACTGTTGCAGCTTGGCTATGAAGGCATCGTGGTTGTCGATTACAAGGAGAGTCGCGTCATGCGCCGTGCCGGGTTGCCGGTTGCGCATCAGGGACATCTGGTGCAGATCCCGTCGCGGCTGGTCAATGAGGCTGTAGCGCAAGGTACTGAAGTCATCACATTGTTCTCACTGGAGAAAGCGCGCGAAGTTTCCGCTGCTGCGGTGAAGGCCGGCTGTGAACAGAACGTGATGCTGAAGGTGTACGACAAAGATGATTTTCTCTACCCGGGGCAGGAAAGCGGATTTCCGCTGATGTATCTGACGGATGTGGTCAATGAAATCCGCAGACTGCCGGGTCTGCGCCTGAGCGGCCTCACCCATTTCCCCTGCCTGTTATGGGATGAAAACTCCGCGCAGACGATGCCGACGCCTAATCTGCATACGCTGGTAAATGCCCGACGTCAGTTGGTTGAGGCCGGGATTGCCATTGAGCAGCTTAATGCGCCGTCAGCCAGTAGCTGTTCGTCACTCCCCCTGCTGGCGGAATATGGCGTCACCCATGCGGAGCCGGGTCATGCGTTGACCGGCACCATTCCTTCCAATCAAAAAGGCGACCAGCCGGAACGCATTGCGATGCTGTGGTTGAGCGAGATATCGCACAATTTTCGCGGAGACAGTTATTGCTACGGCGGGGGCTATTATCGTCGCGGCCATGCGCAAAATGCGCTGGTCTTTACGCCAGAAAATGACGCGCCTATAGCCGCGAAACTAAAACCCGTGGACGACAGCAGCATTGACTACTACCTGCCTGTGGCCGGTGAGTTTCCGGTGAGCAGCGCGGTGATCTTTTGTTTTCGCACCCAGATCTTCGTGACGCGTAGCGACGTGGTGCTGGTGTCGGGCATTCAGCGCGGCGTAGCTGAAATCGTCGCGCGATACGACAGTCTCGGCAATATTCTGGAGGACTAATGGCCCGATTCGTGGTGTTGGTAATCGACAGTTTTGGCGTTGGCGCAATGAAAGACGTCACGCGGGTCAGGCCGCAGGATGCCGGAGCGAATACCTGTGGTCATATCCTGGGCGAACTCCCGCAGTTACGGCTGCCAACGCTTGAGAAGTTGGGGCTGATTAACGCTCTGGGCTTTGCGCCGGGCGTGATGAAACCTTCGGAATCGGCGGTCTGGGGCGTTGCGGAGCTGCAGCATGAAGGGGGAGATACCTTTATGGGCCATCAGGAGATTTTAGGCACACGGCCTCAGGCACCGCTGCGGATGCCATTTAGCGACGTTATTGATCGCGTTGAGCAAGCGCTGAAAGTCGCGGGCTGGCAGGTGGAACGTCGCGGCGGCGACCTGGCGTTTCTGTGGGTCAACGATGCGGTTGCAGTGGGCGATAACCTAGAGGCGGATTTAGGTCAGGTCTACAACGTCACTGCCAATCTGTCCGCCATTGCGTTTGATGAGGTGCTAAAGATTGGCCGCGTAGTGCGCGAACAGGTTCAGGTCGGGCGCGTCATCACCTTTGGCGGTCAGCTTGCGAACAGCCAGCGCATTCTGGATGCCGCCGAAACGATGGAAGGGCGCTTTGTCGGCATTAATGCCCCACGCTCCGGCGCGTATGAAAGCGGTTTTCAGGTCAGGCATATGGGCTATGGCGTAGATGAGCAGGTACAGGTACCGCAAAAACTGCATGACGCCGGAATCCCTACCGTGCTGGTCGGTAAAGTGGCGGAGATCGTTGGCAATCCGCACGGGCGCAGCTGGCAAAACCTGGTAGATAGCCAGCAGATTATGGATATCACGCTTAACGAATTTAACGCGGAGTCGACGGTATTTATCTGTACCAACATTCAGGAAACCGATCTCGCCGGACACGCTGAAGACGTCGCACGTTATGCCGAACGGCTGCAGCTTGTTGATCTTAATCTTTCACGCCTTCTGACCGCTATGGAGCCAAATGACTGTCTGGTGGTCATGGCCGATCACGGCAACGATCCGACCATAGGGCACAGCCACCATACCCGGGAAGTTGTGCCGGTATTGGTGTATCAACAGGGGCTGGAGCCTGCGCAATTAGGTATCCGGGCGACGTTATCCGATGTTGGCGCTACGGTGTGTGAATTTTTCGGCGCGGCGGCGCCACAAAACGGCTGTTCTTTTCTCTCGGCATTGCGCCTTACAGGAGACACCTTATGAACTTTGATCCGACGGGCTACACCTGGGTCCACGAACATCTGCATATCGATCTCTCCGGATTTAAGAATAACCTCGACTGCCGGTTAGATCAGTACGATCTCATTTGTCAGGAAATGAAGGATCTCCGGGCGTTAGGCGTCAGCAACATTATTGAGATGACCAACCGCTATATGGGACGTAATCCGCAATTCATGCTCGACCTGATGCGCGATACCGGAATTAACGTCGTGGCCTGCACAGGCTATTACCAGGATGCGTTCTTCCCTGAACATGTTGCGGCCCGAAGCGTGGAACAGCTCGCGCAGGAGATGGTCGATGAGATAGTCATCGGTATTGATGGTACTGAATTGAAGGCCGGAATTATCGCGGAAATCGGCTCTAGTGAAGGCGTGATTACGCCGCTTGAAGAGAAGGTGTTTATCGCCGCGGCGCGGGCACACATCGAAACCGGACGCCCCATCTCAACCCATACCTCTTTTAGCACGATGGGAGTGGAACAACTGGTGTTGCTACAGGCGCACGGCGTCGACCTTTCCCGCGTAACCGTGGGTCACTGCGACCTGAAAGATAATCTCGACAATATCTTACGCATGATCGAGCTCGGCGCGTATGTGCAATTCGATACCATCGGAAAAAACAACTATTACCCGGACGAGAAACGCATCGCCATGCTGCACGCGATACGCGATCGCGGACTGCTTAGCCACGTCATGCTCTCTATGGACATTACCCGCCGCTCGCATTTAAAAGCCAATGGCGGCAATGGCTACGACTATCTGTTAACCACCTTTATCCCACAGCTGCGCCAGTCAGGATTCAGTCAGGCCGATGTGGACATGATGTTACGTGATAACCCCTCAAAATTTTTCCAATAAGGACAGAATCATGAAAAAGATTGGCGTTGCTGGCTTACAGCGTGAGCAGATTAAAAAAACCATCGAAACCGCAGCACCGGGCTGCTTTGAAGTCTCCATTCATAACGATATGGAAGCGGCGATGAAGGTGAAATCCGGACAACTGGATTACTACATCGGCGCTTGTAACACCGGCGCGGGTGCAGCACTGTCGATTGCCATCGCGGTGATTGGCTACAACAAAAGCTGCACTATCGCCAAGCCGGGTATTAAGGCGAAAGACGAACATATCGCAAAAATGGTTGCGGAAGGGAAAGTGGCGTTTGGTCTCTCCGTCGAACATGTTGAACATGCGATTCCGATGCTGGTTAACCACCTGAAATAAAAGGCATGACTATGGATCTGTATATTCAGATTGTGGTGGTGGCCTGCCTGACCGGCATGACGTCACTTCTGGCACACCGCTCGGCGGCCGTCTTTCATGACGGCATCCGCCCGATCCTGCCGCAGCTGATCGAGGGGTACATGAACCGCCGGGAGGCGGGAAGTATCGCGTTTGGTCTGAGTATCGGCTTTGTCGCGTCAGTGGGGATCTCCTTTACCCTGAAAACTGGCTTGCTCAACGCCTGGCTGCTGTTCCTGCCGACGGATATTCTCGGCGTGCTGGCAATGAACAGCCTGCTCGCGTTCGGTCTGGGCGCTATCTGGGGCATATTGATTCTGACCTGCCTGCTTCCGGTGAACCATTTGCTCACGGCGCTGCCGGTTGATGTACTGGGCAGCCTCGGTGAGCTGAGTTCTCCGGTGGTTTCCGCATTCGCACTCTTCCCGCTGGTGGCGATTTTCTACCAGTTTGGCTGGAAGCACAGCATTATCGCGGCGGTGGTAGTACTGATGACCCGCGTGGTGGTGGTGCGTTACTTCCCGCATCTGAACCCGGAATCAATTGAGATTTTTGTGGGGATGATGATGCTGCTGGCGATCGCCATTACGCATGATATTCGCCATCGCGGTGATGAGGAGATGGATGCCAGCGGGCTATCGGTCTTTGAAGAACGAACCTCACGGATTATTAAAAACCTGCCGTACATCGCGATTGTCGGCGCGCTGATTGCCGCCGTTGCCAGTATGAAAATTTTTGCTGGTAGCGAGGTCTCAATTTTTACGCTGGAAAAAGCCTATTCAGCGGGGATTACGCCTGAGCAATCGCAGACGCTGGTTAACCAGGCGGCGCTGGCGGAATTTATGCGTGGGTTGGGTTTTGTGCCGTTGATTGCCACCACCGCGCTGGCAACCGGTGTATACGCGGTAGCGGGCTTCACCTTTGTTTATTCCGTTGGTTATCTGGCTCCGAACCCGTGGATAGCGGCAATCCTTGGCGCTATCGTGATTTCAGCGGAAGTGCTGCTGCTGCGCTCAATTGGCAAATGGCTGGGGCGTTATCCGTCAGTGCGTAACGCATCGGACAATATTCGTAATGCGATGAATATGCTGATGGAAATGGCGCTGCTGATAGGCTCGATTTTTGCCGCCATCAAGATGGCGGGCTACACCGGCTTCTCGATTGCGGTAGCGATTTACTTCCTTAACGAATCGATAGGGCGTCCGGTGCAGAAGATGGCGGCCCCGGTCGTGGCGGTGATGATTACGGGTATTGTGCTGAATATTCTCTACTGGTTTGGTCTGTTTGTTCCGGCCTGAGGAGGCGTAAAACATGAAGACGTTCCCTCTGCAAAGTCTTACGCTCGCGCAAGCACAACAAAAGCAGTTTGCGCTGGTGGATACGCTCTGCCGTCACTTTCCTGGCGCTGACTTTCTGGCCGGTGGCGATTTGGGGCTGGCCCCGGGGCTGAATCAGCCCCGGGTCACGCAGCGTGTGGAAAAGGTGCTGGCCGAGGCGTTTCATGCTGAAGCCGCCGTGCTGGTTCAGGGTGCTGGCACCGGGGCTATTCGCGCCGGGCTGGCCGCACTGCTCAAACCCGGGCAGCGGCTGCTGGTACACGACGCACCTGTGTATCCTACAACACAGGTGATCATTGAGCAGATGGGCATCACCCTGGTCAGAGCTGATTTCAACAGCGCCTCGGCAATCATGCGGGCTATTACGCAGTATCGCCCTGATGCCGCGTTGGTACAGCATACGCGGCAGCAACCGCAGGACCATTACGTTTTAGCGGATGTGTTGGCTGAATTAACACAATGCGGCGTACCGACATTAACCGATGATAACTACGCGGTGATGAAAGTAGAGGGTATCGGCTGCGAGTGTGGGGCGACGCTGTCCACCTTTTCCTGCTTTAAGCTCTTCGGCCCGGAAGGCGTAGGGGCGGTTGTCGGCAAGGCAGAGGTCATCGCTAAAATTCGTAGCACCCTCTATTCCGGCGGCAGCCAGATCCAGGGAGCGCAGGCGCTCGAGGTACTTCGCGGTCTGGTTTTCGCTCCGGTGATGCATGCGGTGCAGGCTGGCGTTTCTGAGCGTCTGCTGAATCTGCTCGATAGTGGAGCGATACCTGAGGTGAAAAAAGCGGTTATTGCTAATGCCCAGTCGAAGGTGCTGATCGTGGAGTTTCACCAGCCGATTGCCGCCCGTGTGCTGAAAGCGGCGCAAGAGAGAGGTGCACTACCGTATCCGGTAGGAGCGGAGTCGAAATATGAAATCCCGCCGCTGTTTTATCGCCTCTCCGGGACCTTCCGTGAAGCGAATCCAGAGCTGAGCGACTATGCGATTCGTATTAATCCCAATCGCAGTGGCGAGGACACGGTGCTGCGGATTTTGCTGGAAAGCGTGAGTGCATGTGAGTGAGCGTAAATCTAAAATGAAAAAACCGGGAAATTCCCGGTTTTTTGTATCTGCGCAATCGCGTATATTATTGATTTGCAGCCGGGCCGCAGCCACCAATAATTTTAGAAATTGAAATCGCCGGATGGAATAAATAATCGTAGCTACAGTTGTTTTTTGTGTTTTCAATATGACCAGTACATGCGGTCAGCGTAGCCAGTACACCTGCCACGATGGTGATTTTTGCAAATTTAAACATGATAAAATCCTTGTAAGATATCTATTTTTTAAATGGATGAAATCCATTTCTCGGCGGTTAAGATATCAACTAAGGAAGATTTTAAATAGTCCGAATAAGGACGTGATAATGTTAGGGTAAATTATATTTTTAATGAATTAAAATGCTATGAAATGTATCTATTATTAATAAATTGATGAATGATATTTTATTTAGATTAAATATTAACTTTTGTGAATCATAAATAAATGCCCTGAATATCAGGGCATTTATTAGCATTCAATTAATGATTCGAGAACCAGTTCAGCTTATCGCGTAGTCCAACCACGCGACCGACGATAATCAGCGCCGGACTTTCAACCTGCTGTGCCAGCTCGCCGAGCTGTGTCAGAACCCCGTTGACGACGCGTTGCTTCACGGAAGTCCCGTTTTCTACCAGCGCGACGGTCATATCAGGCTGCATGCCAAATTCAATCAGTTTTTCCTGGATGGTGGCTGCCTGATTCAGTCCCATGTAGAACACCAGCGTCTGTTTCTCGGCCGCCAGGTTTTCCCAGTCCAGCTCACCGCCGGTTTTCAGGTGTCCGGTAACCAGACGCACGCTCTGAGCGTAATCACGATGGGTCAGTGGAATGCCGGAATAGGCAGAACAACCGGATGCTGCGGTAATACCAGGCACTACAGAGAATGGAATACCGGCATGGCACAGCGTTTCCAGCTCTTCGCCACCACGGCCAAAGATGAACGGGTCGCCACCTTTCAGTCGTACCACGCGCTTGCCCTGTTGTGCTTCACGCAGCAGGATCTGATTGATCTCTTCCTGCGGTACGCAGTGATAGCCCGCACGTTTGCCGACGAACACCCGGTCTGCATCGCGGCGTACAAGGTTCATGATGTCGTCGGAAACCAGGCGGTCATAGACCACGACATCCGCTTGCTGGATCTGCTGTAGCCCTTTCAGCGTCAGCAGGCCGGCATCGCCAGGACCGGCGCCAACCAGCACCACTTCACCACGGTGATCCAGCGGTTCGCTGAGCATTTGCTCGGTGGTTTCCTCGACGGCTTTCAGGTCATTGTTCGCCAGCGACTGCGCCAGGCGGTCATTCACGAACAATTTTTCCCAGAAGCGGCGACGTTCACCCATGCTGGCAAACTGTTTCTTCACCCGGGAGCGCAACTTGCCGGCATATTGTGCGACCTGGCCCAAATGCTGAGGCAGTACGGATTCAAGCCTTTCACGCAGCAGACGGGCAAGCACCGGCGATGTCCCGCCGGAGGAGACCGCCACCATCAGCGGCGAGCGGTCGATAATGGAGGGCATGATAAAACTGGCTGCTTTTGGCGCGTCGACCACGTTGCAGAAGATACGACGTGACTCCGCGGCGGTGCTGACGCTTTGGTTGACGGCATCGTCATCGGTGGCGGCAATAGCCAGCCAGCAGGTGTTGAGCAGGGACTCATCGAACGGTCCCTCAACCAGCGTCAGCATGCCTTCATCTGCCCATACTTTGAACTGCGGAATAAACGCCAGTGCATTAACCGTTAAACGGGCGCCCGCTTCCAGCAGTAACCGCGCTTTGCGTTCTGCGACATCACCACCGCCGACGATCAAGCAGTCGCGGTCACGTAGTTGACAAAATATAGGCAAATGGTCCACGACATTACCCCTTAATTAATTATTAGCAGCCGCCTCTGGCTGGTTGATTTTTGCCGGAGCCGGACGCTCCGATTTTGGCGTAGCATACCAATAACCTAATCCCATGAATACGACACCGGACAAAGTATTACCGAGTGTCACCCACAGCAGGTTATGACCAATTCCTGACAGGGTATAAGCTTCGCTGTGATGACCGAACCAGGAGAGGGCAAACAGCGTCATGTTGGCCACCGAGTGCTCGTAGCCGGAAGCGATAAACGCCAGCAGACACCACCAGATAGCGAGGAATTTTGCCGCGCCTTCGGTACGGATTGCCATCCATATTGCCAGACAAACCAACCAGTTACACAGTGCGCCTTTAAAGAACAGCACCGTTGCAGGCGCGGTGGTTTTCGCCAGCGCGACCGAATGGACGATGCTGGTATCGACCGGCAGCAGACTGCCGCCTCCCCAGCTATAAAGCAGGGCGACAAACACGGATCCGACCAGATTTCCCAGCCAGGTTTGCGGCAGGATAGCCCACATTTGGCCGTGGCTGATGGTGCCCGCTTTGACGCCGAGCGTCAGGAACATGGTGTGACCGGTAAACAGTTCTGAACCGGCAATAATAACCAGCGTTAAGGCGATACCAAAGGTTGCACCCATCACCAGCGGACGTACGGACGGGTCGAGCAGGTTACCAAGGGTAAAAATAAGGATGATGCCGAGGCCAACGTAGGCCCCTGCCATTGCCGAACTGACCCAGAACCCGAGCGGGTTATTTGCCGACAGGCGTGCGATGCGCGCAGCGTTAGCCGCACACTTATTGATAGTGTCTGTGAACATGTGTTGATTATCCTTGAAGTACAAAAATAAAAAGAAATCGTAACCGTAGGCCGGATAAGGCATTTATGCCGCCATCCGGCAATGTGCTTTTGCAATTGACTGATGGCGCTACGCTTATCAGGCCTACCAATAAAAGACCTACAAATACGTCAAAAAAGGGGAGGCGTTGCGCCTCCCAAAAATTTATTAACCGCGCAGTTGCACCGTGCCGTCTTTCACTCGCGCTTCGTAATGTTTCACGGAGAACTGTTCGTCTTCCATGCACAGTCCGTCGCTTAAACGAAAGCGCTGTTTTTTCAGCGGGCTGGCGACCCACAGTTCGCCCTGATGCTCAGCGATCAAGCCACGAGAAAGCACGCTGGACTCAAAGAACGGGTCGATGTTGCTGATCGCAAACACCTGGTCACTGTGATACGGGCGGAAAATTGCGACCTGTTCAGTACCTAACAGGGCGCAGACGCCTGTTGCAGGCAGAATGTCATCGATTTTGCAGATGTTTTGCCACTGGCTCATGCGTTTTCCTCCACCAGAGTCACCGGGATACGCTCATAAGGCGTGGCCGGACGATGTTGTTCACGTTCAGGCACAACCTGGACATTCGGATCGCGTTTATCGCTGTTGATAAAGTGTTTGAAGCGAACCTGCGCGGATGGGGTGTTAACGGTTTCTGTCCACTCGCAGACCACCGCTTCACGCAGACGGGCCATCTCTTCTTCAAGATGCTGGTTCAGGCCCAGCTTGTCGTCGATGATGACGGACTTCAGATACTCGATGCCGCCTTCCAGATTGTCTAACCACGGTGCGGTACGGGTCAGTTTGTCGGCGGTACGGATGTAGAACATCATGAAACGATCAAGATACTTGAGCAGCGTTTCGCGATCGATATCTGCTGCCAGCAGGTCTGCATGGCGAGGTTTCATCCCGCCGTTACCGCAAACGTACAGGTTCCAGCCTTTCTCAGTGGCGATGATACCTACGTCTTTGCCCTGAGCTTCCGCACATTCGCGGGTACAACCGGAGACGCCGAATTTCATTTTGTGCGGGGTACGAATGCCTTTGTAGCGATTTTCCAGCTCCACGCCGAAGCCGACGCTATCGCCGACGCCATAACGACACCAGGTGCTACCTACGCAGGTTTTCGCCATACGCAGCGCTTTGGCATACGCGTGGCCAGTTTCAAAACCCGCTTCAATCAGCTGACGCCAGATTTCCGGCAGGTCATCTTTTTGCGCGCCGAACAGACCGATACGCTGAGAACCGGTAATTTTGGTGTACAGGTTAAATTCACGCGCGATACGGCCCACGGCCACCAGGCCTTCAGGGGTAATTTCGCCACCCGCAGAGCGCGGGATCACGGAGTAAGTACCGTCTTTCTGGATGTTAGCCAGGAAGTTGTCGTTGGTGTCCTGCAACGGCGTGTGCTGTGGTTTGAGGATGTACTCATTCCAGCAGGAAGCCAGCAGGGAACCCACGGTAGGTTTACACACTTCGCAGCCGTAACCTTTCCCGTGTTTGGCCAGCAGCTCTTCGAAGGTTTTGATGCCTTCTACACGGATGAGATGGAACAGTTCCTGACGTGAGTACGGGAAGTGTTCGCACAGGTTGTTGTTAACTTCGATACCCTGTTTCGCCAGTTCGGCGTTCAGGACCTGCGTTACCAGCGGGATACACCCGCCACAGCCGGTACCGGCTTTGGTTTCCGCTTTCAGCGCCGCAACGGTATGGCAGCCTTTGTTGATAGCGGCAACCAGCATGCCTTTGGTGACGTCAAAGCAGGAGCAAATCTGCGCGCTGTCCGGCAGTTTATCGACACCGATAGATGGCTTACCGCTGCCCGCGTGTGCTGGCAGAATCAGTGAATCCGGATTTTCCGGCAGTTCAATGGCGTTCAGCACCAACTGCAGCAGATTGCCGTAATCGCTGGTGTCGCCAACCAGAACCGCGCCGAGCAGGGTTTTGTTATCTTCGCTAACGATCAGGCGTTTGTAGACTTCTTTGCTTTCGTCGAGATAGACATAGCTACGTGCACCCGGCGTGCGAGCATGCGCGTCACCAATACCGCCGACGTCAACGCCGAGCAGCTTCAGCTTGGCGCTCAGGTCCGCGCCTTCAAAGGCGTTTTCAGTTTCGAGAATATGGTCAACGGCAACCTGCGCCATTTTGTAGCCAGGAGCGACCAGACCATACACGCGGTTGTTCCAGCTTGCGCATTCGCCGATGGCATAGATGTCCGGGTCAGAAGTCTGGCAGGTGTCATTAATGACGATACCGCCGCGTGGCGCGACGTCAAGGCCGCACTGGGTGGCCAGTTTGTCGCGTGGACGAATACCGGTAGAGAAGACGATGAAATCGACTTCCAGTTCGCTACCGTCGGCAAAACGCATGGTTTTGCGCGCTTCGGTGCCTTCCTGAACGATCTCTTTGGTGTTTTTGCTGGTGTGCACACGCACGCCCATGCTTTCAATTTTGCGACGTAACTGCTCGCCACCCATATGATCCAGCTGTTCAGCCATCAGCATTGGGGCGAATTCAATCACGTGGGTTTCAACGCCGAGGCTTTTCAGCGCACCAGCGGCTTCCAGGCCCAGCAGGCCACCGCCGACCACGGCACCACGTTTGCTACGGCGCGCGCAAGACTCAATCGCGTTGAGGTCTTCGATGGTGCGGTAAACGAAGCAGTCCTGGGTTTCCGAACCTTTAATCGGTGGGATCCACGGGTAAGAGCCCGTCGCCATGATTAGCTTATCGTAGTAAACCGTACGACCTGCGCTGGAGTGGATTACTTTCTCCTGGCGATTAATGGTAATTGCGCGCTCGCCCACTAACACCTTAACGCCGTGCTTCTCGTAGAATCCTTCACGCACCAGAGAAAGCTCTTCGGCGGTGTGGTGGGAGAAGTAGGAAGACAGGTGTACGCGGTCGTATGCTTTGCGGGGTTCTTCACAGAAGACGGTAATATCAAAATTGGCAGCGTCGGATTTATCAAGAAGATCCTCAATAAAGCGATGGCCGACCATACCATTACCGATAATAGCGAGTCTGACTTTGCTCATTTTTGCCTCGATTTCTTTTCTATTACTGCCTACCTTAACGATTCAGCAACCGCACTTATTGATGCAAATCAAATTCGCCCTTATATACTCCTTAAGAGGTATATAACTGATTTGTCAGCATTTTTATAAGTGACGGAATTATTTGAGTTTTCGTGTTTGTATAAATAGCGTACAAATTAAGGGGTTTTTGTAAGAATTGGCCTACATGACCAGTGAAAGAAGAGAGGAGGCGAAAATATGCCGGATGATGTGGATACCATCCGGCAGTGTGTAGACCGGGCTAGCGAAGCGCCCCCGGCACTGAGATTAATGCGTTGCTGGCGCGTTATGCTGGCGATGACGCGTGACGAAGCCAAGAATAAAGCACATTACGAATACAACCGCATACAAGCCGTTAGCCGTCTGCAATGCCGCCTGCGGGCCGCTATGTGCCACAATAGGGCCGGTTACCACGAAGGTGAGCATAGTACCAATGGTGCCGCAGGTCAGAACGAAGTTAACCAGTTTGGGTGAGGCGACCTTCGTCTGCTGGGAGCCAAGGGTAATGATGGTGGTATAAATCGCGCTGGAGAAGAAGCCCAGCGTCAGAATGAACCACGGCATATGTTCCGGCGTACCCGTGATAAACAGATACATCAGTACGGTGGCCAGACCCGCCAGTACGGTCAGGATGCGTTGCAAATCGAAGAAACGCAGAATGAAGCTAAACGCCCACATGCCAACCATGTAAGACATCCAAAAGTCGCTGACCAGTTTACCTGCGTCGTTCAGGCTCATACCCAGGCTTTTGGCGTATTCCGGAACCCAGGAGATAAAGCCCAACTGACCGAGGATGTAGCACAGCGCGGCGATCGCCAGAAACAGCACGCCAATCCCCCATTTTTCTTTTACTACCGGCGCGTCTGACTGCTGAGCGTGTTTACCCAGTGCCGGAAATTCACAACCGAAGGTCAGCAGGAAAATAGCGACGTATACCAGGCCGATGCAGGCATAGACCCAATACCATTCGATGCTGCGTGCTAACAGGAACGCGGCAACCATCGGGAAAATCATCCCGGCCATGCTGAAGAAGGAGTCAGTAAACAGCAAGCGGGAACCGCGCTGGCGACCTTCGTACATTTGAGTTACCAGGAACGTACCAATCGACATGGTTATACCGCTCACAAGACCCAATACAAACATGGCGGCAGAGAACAAGGCCAGGCTATGGCTGAGCATCAGTCCGGCGACTGCCAGTACCATCAGGATAAAGCCGAAGCGCAACTGGGTTTTCAGGGGCACGATTTCCATTAGCCATGCATTCAGAAAGATAGAGATCAGAATGCCGGCATTCAGGAAGGTGAAGGTGTTACTCATACTGGAAACGGGCAAATGGAA
The DNA here is from genome assembly GCF_009905315.1 of Citrobacter sp. LUTT5. Classification (NCBI taxonomy): domain Bacteria; kingdom Pseudomonadati; phylum Pseudomonadota; class Gammaproteobacteria; order Enterobacterales; family Enterobacteriaceae; genus Citrobacter; species Citrobacter sp. LUTT5. The sequence continues at coordinate 375,205 of NZ_CP047606.1, forward strand.
GTAATCTGCGATGTTTCCCATCACCATCCCGGTGACAATTACCAACGCACCTGTCAGGGCGTAGGAGAGAAAGCTAATCCATGTGAGCTTGATGCGATTGCTGTTAGTCATGACTGGCCTGTATAGAAGTGTAAGGCGCATTGACTGCGCCGTGAGCGGGCAGATTTTAGGCGCTTTTGTGATGTATTTAAATATTTATTGGTAATGACTTTGTTTATTACATTTTTGTATGTGATCTAAATCACATTGATTCATGCGGCAGTAAGGTTACATTTGTTTCAAGTACGTAAAATTAGGTAAAGGGATGGCCTTGTCCTTGAAGGCTCTTTAGAATCAATTCACTTGCTTCATTTCTGCTCTTGTTAAGGAATTCTCATGCTCAAATCGACTCTGGCGGCTGTTGCAGCTGTTCTCGCTCTTTCTGCTCTCTCTCCCGCAGCACTGGCAGCAAAAGGTGACCCTCATGTTCTGCTGACAACCTCTGCTGGTAACATTGAGCTGGAGCTGAACAGTCAGAAAGCCCCGGTTTCAGTGCAAAACTTTGTCGATTATGTCAACAGCGGTTTCTATAACAACACTACGTTCCACCGTGTGATCCCTGGCTTCATGGTGCAGGGTGGCGGTTTTACCGAGCAGATGCAGCAGAAGAAACCTAACCCGCCCATCAAGAATGAAGCTGATAACGGACTGCGTAATACCCGCGGCACGATTGCTATGGCGCGCACTGCGGATAAAGACAGCGCGACCAGCCAGTTCTTTATCAACATTGCAGACAACGCTTTCCTCGATCACGGCCAGCGCGACTTTGGCTATGCTGTATTCGGAAAAGTTGTGAAAGGTATGGATGTCGCGGATAAGATCTCTCAGGTACAGACCCATGATGTCGGTCCATACCAGAATGTTCCGTCAAAACCGATTGTTATCCTTTCTGCTAAAGTTCTGCCGTAATCGCATCTAGCGCGGGTAGTTCTTGCCCGCGTTCACCCCTCTCTCTGCGTAACCCGAAATTGCTGCTTATACTTGTGGCAAGTGTCGGCTCATTCAGGGAGGTCACGTGAAAAAACTCACCGATAAACAAAAGTCCAGGCTGTGGGAACAGCGGCGAAACGCCAATTTCCAGGCCAGCCGACGGCTGGAAGGCGTAGATATTCTACGGGTTACTCTGAGTGCTGAAGACGCTCTGGCGCGTCTTGAAGAGCTGAGGAGGCACTATGAGCGATAAATTCGGTGATGGTCGCGACCCGTATTTATATCCGGGCCTGAATGTCATGCGTAACCGTCTGGGGATTCATCAGGCGCAGCGTTTGGCGCAGGCGGCTTATGAACTGACGGCGCTGCGTGCGGCGACTATCGAATTGGGGCCGCTTAAACGAGGCTTACCGCACCTGTGCGCCATTCATCGCCAGCTGTATCGAGATATTTTTGACTGGGCGGGACACCTGCGCGAAGTCGATATTTACCAGGGCGATACTCGCTTTTGCCATTTCGCCTATATCGAGAAAGAGGGCAATGCACTGATGCAGGACCTGGAAGATGAGTCCTGGCTGGTGGGATTACCGGAAGACAAGTTTGTCGATCGTCTTGCGCACTATTATTGCGAAATCAATGTGCTGCATCCGTTTCGCATTGGTAGCGGTCTGGCGCAGCGTATTTTCTTCGAACAGTTAGCGATTCATGCAGGGTATGTGCTGAGCTGGGATGGCATTCCGGTTGAGGAGTGGAATCAGGCTAATCAGAGCGGGGCGATGGGTGACCTGTCTGCACTGCGGGCGATATTTCGTAAAGTGGTAAGCGAAGCACCGGAAACTGAGTAGAATAGCGCGGTTCTTATGTACCGGAGCCGCCATGATCCTGCTTATCGATAACTATGATTCTTTCACCTGGAACCTGTACCAATACTTCTGCGAACTGGAGGCAGATGTCCTTGTCAGGCGCAACGACGAGTTGACGCTGGCGCAAATTGACGCGCTGAGCCCGCAAAAAATCGTCATTTCCCCGGGGCCCTGTACGCCGGATGACGCCGGTATTTCGCTGGAGGTTATTCGCTATTTCTCAGGGAAGATCCCACTGCTGGGCGTTTGTCTGGGGCACCAGGCGATGGCGCAGGCCTTTGGCGCGACCGTGGTTCGGGCGGCGAAAGTGATGCATGGTAAAACGTCGCCGATTACGCATAACGGGCAGGGCGTTTTTCAGGGGCTCGCCAATCCATTAACGGTAACGCGCTACCATTCTCTGGTGGTCGCTCCCGAAACCCTTCCTGACTGCTTTGAGGTGACCGCCTGGAGTGAAACACAGGAGATCATGGGTATTCGCCACCGGGAGTGGGATATGGAAGGGGTGCAGTTTCACCCGGAGAGCATTCTCAGCGAACAGGGGCATCAGCTGCTGGCTAATTTCCTCAACCGGTGATTTGTGGTTGCTATTCAGTGATTTTTTATTCATATTTTGTGATTATAATTTCACTAGCATTTCTGCTTAACAGGGTGGTAATGACATGGCAACTGAACAAACTGCAATTACACGCGCGACATTCGATGAAGTGATTCTGCCGATTTATGCACCGGCTGAGTTTATCCCGGTAAAAGGGAAAGGGAGTCGAGTATGGGATCAACAGGGTAAAGAGTATGTTGATTTCGCGGGCGGCATTGCAGTTACCGCGTTAGGGCATTGTCATCCTGCGCTGGTTGAGGCGTTAAAAACCCAGGGTGAAACCCTGTGGCATACCAGCAACGTTTTCACCAACGAGCCTGCGTTGCGCTTAGGCCGTAAAATCATAGAGGCAACATTCGCCGAGCGCGTACTGTTCATGAACTCCGGTACCGAAGCTAACGAAACCGCCTTTAAGCTGGCGCGCCACTATGCCTGCGTGCGTCATAGCCCGTTCAAAACCAAAATCATTGCCTTCCATAACGCGTTTCATGGTCGCTCGCTGTTTACCGTATCCGTCGGCGGGCAGCCGAAATATTCCGACGGCTTTGGACCAAAGCCGGCAGATATCATCCATGTCCCGTTTAACGATCTGCATGCGGTCAAAGCGGTGATGGACGATCACACCTGCGCGGTGGTGATCGAGCCTATTCAGGGCGAGGGTGGTGTTACTGCGGCAACGCCGGCATTCCTGCATGGCTTGCGTGAACTTTGTGATCAGCACCAGGCGCTGTTGGTATTTGATGAAGTACAGAGCGGGATGGGGCGTACTGGCTCACTGTTTGCCTATATGCACTACGGCGTGACGCCGGATATCCTCACCAGCGCCAAGGCGCTCGGTGGCGGTTTCCCGGTGAGCGCGGTGCTGACCACCCAGGAGATTGCCTCCGCGTTCCACGTGGGTTCACACGGCTCCACATACGGCGGTAACCCGCTGGCCTGCGCGGTTGCGGGAGCTGCGTTTGATATCATCAACACGCCGGAAGTGCTGGAAGGTATTCAGGCCAAACGCCAGGCGTTTGTTCAGCATTTGCAGAAAATTGACCAGCAGTTTGACATTTTCAGCGACATTCGCGGTATGGGACTGCTGATTGGCGCCGAACTGAAGCCGCAGTTTAAAGGCCGGGCGCGTGATTTCTTGTACGCCGCGGCGAATGAAGGCGTGATGGTATTGAACGCCGGACCGGACGTGATGCGTTTCGCGCCGTCGCTGGTGGTGGAGCAGACTGATATCGATGAAGGGATGCAGCGCTTCGCGCAGGCCGTGGCGAAAGTGGTGGGTTGATGGATTGCCGGATGGCGCTACGCTTATCCCGGCCTACGAATCACACCTTACCCCGTAGGCCGGATAAGGCGTTTACGCCGCCATCCGGCAACTCTCTTAACCTTTCATGTCCCGCAACCGGCGGCTCAGCCAGATCCCATGGTGCGGTCGCTGACGCCATGCTACCGACGAAATGGTATGCATGGTGTTCAGATGCCCCAAAACCCGCTGCAGATGCTGCTCAAGGGTGCTTAAAGGCCCATGGGACAGCATCTCTGGCGCCTCAAGAATATTCACATCGCCGGAGCTTCCGGGTCCGTCATATTCCAGCCGCTGCTGACAGCGCTGGATCGCGATTTCACAGGACTCCAGATAACGCTGCGCCAAATCCGGCGTCAGCATCGTATGTTCCCTTGCCAGCGTAGTCATTGCGTTGATGTGTTCGACGATGAACTGACTATGCGTAACCCACAGTTTCATGTCCGCCAGATAGTGCGAGTTGAACCCAGGTTCCTGCATCGCCTGGTTAAGTGAGTTGAACAGCGTGTTATGCGCCTGGTTGACCCGCATGCGTTGATACGCCAGCGGTGTGGCCTGGGGATCGTTGCTAAGAATCAGGCGAATGGCCTCCTGATCGGCTTCTAACGCATCGTGGGCGTTTTTACGCAGCAAACCGCTCTGCCACTGCGGCCACAGCCAGAGCATCCCGCCAAAAGCGATCAGGCAGCCAGTGATCGTATCGATAAACCGAGGCACGATAAACTGTTCCCCGTTCAGCGTCAGCAGTTGCAGGGTATATACCGCGGTGACCGTAAAGCCGACGGTAGCCCAGCCGTAGTTTTTGCGGATGGTCAGATAACTCACCAGGGTTATCAGTAGCATGCCTGCCAGCGTGTAACCTTCCTGAATATGAAAGTGCAGCGTGACGCCGGCGATCACCAGACCGACGAGCGTCCCTACTGAACGGTGTAAGATACGTACCCGGGTTGCCCCGTAGCCATTTTGCGTGACAAACAGGATTGTCATCAAAATCCAATAGGGTTTTGGCAGGTGTAAGGCGCTGCCCATCAGGCTGGCAATGCTCAACATGACGCTGATGCGTCCGGCATTACGCAGCGCCGGGGATTTCAACGACAGATAGCTTTTCAGGGCAGGGATCAGCGGCAGCCGACGCTGCTTGTCAGCCATTAAATCACGGGCATACAGTGGCCGCTGGGTGCGTAGCACACGGGCAATACGGCTGAAGTGCCAGTAGCAAAATTGACCCACCGGATTGTCCGGATGCTGGTTGGCGATTTTCTCCAGCGTGCCAATCTGCTTTTCCATTGAGAAACGGGTCGGTAAGCGGTGATACAAAATATCATCGGCCAGTACGCGAAGGCGTTCGGCGACGGTGCGCGCATTCCAGCGAATCACTTGTTCGGCGTGGCTACGTTCGACCAGCTTTTGCACCTCTTCCGGCTGGTGGAGGCTAACGGAAATATGTTCCTGTAAATCGAGCGCCTCCTGAAAGGCACGTAGCAGGCGCTTATAATCGTTGTTGCGATGCGCCGACAGCATATGCATTTGCTGATAGCACTGGGTAATTAAATCCACCGCTTTTTGCTGGCGCACCAGCAGGGGAGGCAGCGCTTTTTCTGGGTCGGCATGCTGGGTCAGCATGCTGTACTTGGCCTCACAGTAATCGGCTAATTCGCGGTACAACAAGCTAAGCGACTCACGCAGCGGCTGCTCGCGCCACATCCAGAACCAGAACCAGTTGAACAGACCGTACCACAATGTGCCCAGCGCGTAGATTAGCAGCGGCTCCCAGACGGGCATGTTACCTGCCAGACTGAGTGTGAAAATTGCCGCAATAAGCGAGGCAGGTAGTAGTCGCGCATGCAGAGGGCCTAATTCTGCGGTTACACCAAGAATCAGCGTCAGGCCGGTGAGGATCAGCGGCAGCGGTATAGTCTGTGCCAGCAGTAATTGCATGATCAGACTGCATCCGGCAAACAAAGACGCGCCAATCACTAAGCGTTTGAAAAAGCGCTTATGCGGGGTATCAAGACCGGCAATATTGCAGCAGGCAGGGACGAGGGAAAAGAGGAGTCCCAGATGAAGCTGACCGATGATCAGACCGACGGCCACAGGTAAACATAGCACCAGCGTTTGTCGTAGTGCGTAGTTGATCTCTGGGTGGTATATCAGTCTTCGCCACATCGGAGCAAACAAAAGTGGCGCATTACGGGGTAACGCGCCACTTCGATGGGGTTAACGTGTGCCGTAGACGACGATGGTCTTACCGTGTGCGGAGATCAGGTTCTGATCTTCCAGCATCTTCAGAATACGACCGACGGTCTCACGGGAGCAGCCAACGATCTGGCCGATTTCCTGACGGGTGATTTTAATCTGCATGCCGTCCGGGTGGGTCATCGCATCAGGCTGTTTCGCCAGATTCAGCAGAGTCTGCGCGATACGACCGGTAACGTCGAGGAAGGCAAGGTTGCCCACTTTTTCAGACGTGACCTGCAGACGGCGAGCCATCTGAGAGGACAGGCGCATCAGAATATCTGGATTGACCTGGATTAATTGGCGAAATTTTTTGTAGGAAATTTCAGCGACTTCACATGCAGTTTTAGCACGGACCCAGGCGCTGCGTTCCTGACCTTCTTCGAAGAGGCCTAATTCACCAATAAAATCGCCCTGATTCAGATAAGAAAGGATCATTTCTTTCCCTTCTTCATCTTTGATCAGCACTGCCACTGAGCCTTTAACGATGTAGTACAACGTTTCCGCTTTTTCACCCTGGTGAATCAGCGTGCTCTTCGATGGGTACTTATGAATATGGCAATGAGACAAGAACCATTCGAGAGTCGGGTCTGTTTGCGGTTTGCCAAGCACCATGCGCGGTTATCCTCTGTTATAAGCTGTCTCCAGAGCCAAAAAACATCCTGTCTCTGGGTTTGCAAAAATGTGCTTCCCGCTACCTGGGAAGGGGGCTGTCAATACGTGCGACGGCCTGTAATGTGATGTCCTCTGCATACATGCAGTACGTCAATGTATTACTGTAGCATCCCGACTGTTTTAGCATAGCTTTCGCCGTGTGTCTCCTGGTGTCTCGCTTCAGCATGACGCAGGTCGCCTTCCGTTGCGAGATTTGTTGTGTGCGCGTAATCTGTCAGGAAAATTGATGCATCGGAGTAATAAAATATGCAAGCACGTGTTAAGTGGGTTGAAGGGCTGACCTTCCTCGGTGAGTCCGCCTCTGGCCACCAGATTTTGATGGACGGTAATTCCGGTGATAAAGCGCCGAGCCCGATGGAAATGGTCTTAATGGCTGCGGGTGGTTGCAGCGCAATTGATGTGGTGTCGATCCTGCAAAAGGGTCGTCAGGATGTGACCAACTGCGAAGTGAAGCTGACCTCCGAGCGTCGTGATGAAGCGCCGCGCCTGTTTACCCATATCAACCTGCATTTCATCGTAACGGGTAACGATCTGAAAGATGCGTCCGTCGCACGTGCGGTCGATCTTTCGGCGGAAAAATACTGCTCCGTGGCGCTGATGCTGGAAAAGGCGGTGAACATTACCCACTCCTATGAAGTGGTTGCCGCGTAATTGCTGATGCCGGATGGCGGCGTTGCCTTATCCGGCCTACAGGGTGATGTTGAGTCGTAGGCCCGATAAGCGAAGCGCCATCGGGCGCTTTCCACATATCACTCTATCTTTTTGCCTTCCATCAGTCGCTGCACCAGCGGCAGCATAATCAATTCCATCGCCAGACCCATTTTTCCGCCCGGTACGACCAACGTATTGATATGAGAAATGAATGAGCCCTGCAGCATGGCCAGTAGCCACGGGAAGTCGATCCCTTCCAGATTACGAAAATGAATAACGACAAAGCTTTCATCGAGTGACGGAATGCTCTTGGCGGCAAAGGGATTAGAGGTATCGACGGTTGGTACGCGTTGGAAGTTGATATGCGTACGGGAAAACTGTGGCGTGATGTAATTGATGTAATCGTCCATTGAGCGCACCACCGAGTCCATCACCGCTTCACGCGAGTGTCCACGCTCGCTGGTATCGCGGGTCAACTTCTGAATCCACTCCAGGTTCACGATCGGCACCACGCCAACCAGCAGATCGACATGCCGGGCCACATTTTGCTGAGGGGTGACAACGCCGCCGTGCAGTCCCTCATAGAACAGGACATCCGTCGGTTCAGGCAGCGGCTGCCAGGGCGTAAATGTCCCCGGAACCTGATTCCACGGTACGGCCTCATCGTAGGTGTGCAGGTATTTACGCGACTGACCTTTGCCCGTCAGGCCGTATTCAATGAAGGTTTGCTCCAGCAGACCGAAGTCGTTAGCTTCGGGGCCGAAATAGCTGATATGCCGCCCGGCATCGCGTGCTTTGCGAATCGCCATGTCCATTTCCGGACGGGTATAGCGGTGAAAACTGTCACCTTCCACCTCGGCGGCGCGCAGGTTTAACTGCGCGAAAATTTTACGAAACGCGAGGCTGGTGGTGGTGGTCCCCGCGCCGCTGGATCCTGTTACCGCAATCACCGGATGTTTGGCAGACATAACAACTCCATGAAATGGTTGTAATTATAGTAAAGTCGGCCGGCGGCTACGGATTACTCGTGAATCTGCTTCCTCGGCATAATGTTGACCGTTTCATGCAGTTCGGACCACACCAACACGGCTTCACCTGATTGTAGTTGGCGTTTGACGTCGGCGACTTTTTGTTCGAGCGAGCGTTCATGTTCACCGTAATCGGTGCCTTCACGCAAGACAAAGCTTTCAATCAGATTGTCCAGCGCGTCCGGAGAGATATCTTGCCATGGGATAATCATGATGACGCCTCCAGATACGTTGTCAGCCAGTCCGGGATTCTTGATTCCAGCCACATCTCAGGACGGCGCACTGTGCCACCAATAAATCCGACGTGGCCGCCATGTTCAGTCAGCTGATATTCCACCTGCGAAGGCAGATTTTCCGGTTTCGGGATCACGTGATGATCCATAAACGGATCGTCTTTAGCATGGATAATCAGCGTTGGTTTGGCGATCCGATTGAGCAACGGCATGGCGCTGCACTGGCGGTAATAGTCTATAGCATCGGCGAAACCGTGGATTTTGGCGGTGATCAGATCGTCAAAATCGCGAATGCGGCGCAAAGATTTCAACTGGGCCAGACTTACCGGCAGCGAACCTGGATACGCCTCAAGCTTACGCGAGGCGTTGGCTTTCAATAAATTGAGCAGGTAGCGCTGATAGACACGGGAAAAGCCCTTGTCCATATGGTAGCTACAGGCTTCGAGCACGAAAGGCGCAGAAACGATAACCGCTGCATCTATCGGAATATTGTTGCCTTCTTTTGCCAGCAGACAAGCCAGCATGTTTCCACCGAGTGAATAACCTACCGCGGCGGTCGGTGCGCGACCGAACTCACGTTCCAGCCAGTGTAAAAACCAGGTGCCATCTTCTGTTTCACCGGAGTGATAAATACGGTTCAAACGATTGGGCTCACCGCTGCAACCGCGAAAATGCATTACCACGCCCAGCCAGCCGCGCTTTTGTGCTGCTTCAATCAGGCCATGTGCGTAGGGGCTGTTCAGACTACCTTCCAGACCGTGAAAAACCACCAGGCGCGGTTTGTGTTTCGCCTGTTGCGGATCTTCACTCCACGCCAGATCGACGAAATCGCCGTCGGGCAATTCCAGACGCTGCCAGTGGGCGTCGAACTTCACCTTACGGCGAATTAATCGCGGCAGCATCGTCTGCAGATGGCGGTTACTGATACCGCGCATCGGGCGGAATTCTCGCGAATCGTCGGTAGGTGGGGTCATTTCTGTGGACGTGATTTCAACCATAACACCGGAGCAATTAATAATCGGAAAGAATAACTATACCGCGCACAGCGCGTGCGGGTTAGCCAATATGTGATTTTGTCGCTAGTCAGTCAGCAGGTTACGCGAGAAAAAATGAAAATCGACGTTAGGTTTACGTCGCCACAGGCGGGCTTTACGCGTCCCTGTCGCCACGCTTTCTCCAGTATCTTCAAACATTCCTGACGCTTCAAAGCGACGAATCAGACTTTTACGCTGGATCGACTGACCGAGGATCACCTCAGTGGCTTCGAGTAGTTGCCCATGGGTAAATGTTTCCGGCAAGCAGTACACTGGCAGGAGCGAGTACATCGTTTTTTGCCGCAAGCGATGCAGCGCCGCTGTAATGATTTTCTCGTGATCAAACGCGAGTGAATAGTTTTTCAACTCATCAACCGGCACCCAACGGGCATTGCTGACGCTGGCGATATGGGGCGCGCAGTCTACCCAGGCGATTAGTGCAAACCAGGTGACCGTCAGGCTCCAGCCGCGCGGGTCACGATCAGGCCCGGAAAAGGTATCCATTTGTTCCAGCCACGAAGGCGAAACACCCGTTTTTTCAGTGAGTTTGCGCAGCGCGGTGGCACGGGTTGAATCATCGTTTTCGATATCAATAAAGCCGCCGGGTAATCCCCAACGTCCTTTTTGCGGCTGCTTTGCCCGCTCGACCAGTAATACGCACAGCGCCTGCTGATGCAGGGTAAATAACGCACTATCTACCGTCACCAGAGGTGAAGGGAAGCGGCTGGCGTCGTACTGATTCAGGTAGTCGGCTTCGGTGGTCATAAGGTACTCACGATGATTTGTAACGCTGATAAGTGTACCAGCCCGGCACCGGGGGGCAAGGTTCGTTTTTTCTCATTACTTATCAGTTGATTAACTAACAGCTTAAAAATAATTCATTTTCTGCTTGCTTAATATGTGTCTTAGAGACATTATTAATTGTGTCGAAGGGACACAATTAAAGGGTGAGCGCGATGAACATAAAATTGACACTAACTTTGGACGACCAGGTCTATGCCGTTGCCAGCGGTGTTTTTCCTGATGGTGCTGTCTGGTTAAAAGTCACCGATGCGTTGCCAACCTTTGCTCGCCTGATGCGCATCCGTGCCACGGCTATGCGCGATATGAACGATTTTATGCTGCTGGCGCAACTGGTTGAGGCGGTCCGTCATCAGACCGATGTACTGGTCAGCCATCTCGACCTTCCCTGGCTGCCGTGGGCGCGTCAGGACAGACATATGGTATCGGGTGACAGCTTTGCGCTGAAAGTCTTCGCCAGTCAGCTCAATACGTTGAAATTTGACAAGGTCAACGTGCTCGACCCGCACAGTGACGCGGCGGCGGCTGCAATCGACAACTTTGTGGCGATCCCCCAGGAGGTTTGCCTGATGCAAAGCGCGTCATTATCGCGGCTGTTTCAGCATAACGCGCTGATGTTGGTTGCTCCCGATGCAGGATCGCTGAAGAAGATTGATGCCGTAGCCAGAGCGGCCGGTGTGGAGCAGTACGCCATCCTGAGCAAAAAACGTGATGTGGCAAGCGGCAGCCTGACGGGATTTACGTTATTGGCCGGAGACGTCAGGGGGAGGGATCTGCTGATTGTCGACGACCTGTGTGATGCTGGCGGCACCTTCATAGGTTCTGCGCAGGTGCTACGTGATGCCGGTGCCCGCAGCGTTAGCCTGTACGTCACCCACGGGATCTTTTCTAAGGGCGTTGAACACCTTTTTGCTAACGGTATTGACGCCATCTACACCACCACTTCTTTAGCTGCCCCGACGCTGGAACATCCGCAGCTTGAACTTATCGATATTGACGCGATTTACCGCGCCTGAGGGAGAGACTGATTATGAAAATGAATCCAATTTTAGCTATCGACGGCTACAAAGTGTCTCACCGCGTTCAGTATCCGCAGGGCACCCGTCGCGTATATTCCAACTTTACCCCTCGCAGCGATCGCTTTTTCTCCTCGCCGTTGGCGGATGGCAAACTGGTATTTTTCGGCCTGCAGGGGTTTATGCAGTGGTTTTTAGTCGACCTGTTTAATGAGGCGTTCTTTGCCCGCCCGGAAGATGAGGTTGTGAGTGAATACAAACAGGTCATGGATAGCTATCTCGGCAAAGATGCGGTGGCGGTGGACCATATTCGTGCATTGCATCAGTTGGGCTATCTGCCGCTGCATATCAAGGCGCTGGATGAAGGTAGCAAAGTTCCAATGACTGTGCCGGTTTTAACCATTATCAACACCAAACCCGAATTTTTCTGGCTGGTGAATTACCTGGAGACAATCCTGTCGGCGGAATTGTGGAAAGCGTCGACAAACGCCACGATTGCTCACCATTACCGCAAAATCTGCGCACGCTGGGCACAGAAAACCTGTAGCGACCTGACGCATCTTGACTTCCAGTGCCATGACTTTTCATTTCGCGGTATGTCCGGATTACAGGACACCATGCAGGCGGGCAGTGGGCATTTGTTGAGCTTTAAAGGGACCGACAGTATTCCATCTCTGTTGTACGCCCGCGATTACTACACCGACGGCGAGCCCTATTTTATCGGCGCCAGCATTCCAGCTACTGAACACAGCGTGATGTGTATGGGCGAGCGCGAGCATGAGATTGAAACCTTCCGCCGCCTGATTGCCGATCTCTACCCGCAAGGATTTGTATCGATAGTATCTGATACCTGGGACTACTGGCAGGTGCTGACGGAATATACCCGCGAACTGAAGAGCATCATTCTGGCGCGTGAAGGTCGTGTGGTATTCCGTCCGGATAGCGGCAACCCGGTAGAGATTCTGTGCGGTACTGGCGAAGATAACGATACAAGCAGCGATCGTACCGCTCAGGAGAAAGGGTCCGTGGAAGTGCTGTGGGAGATTTTTGGCGGCACGATTAACGCCAAAGGTTACAAGGTGCTCGACCCGCATGTTGGACTGATTTATGGCGACTCCATCACCCTTGAGCGGGCGAATGAGATCCTGCGTCGTCTGGAAGCGAAAGGATTTGCCAGTTCAAACGTCGTGTTTGGCGTCGGTTCCTTTACCTATCAGTACAACACGCGTGACACCTTCGGTTTTGCGATGAAAGCGACGTGGGGAGAAGTCGACGGCAAAGGCCGGACGATTTTCAAAGAGCCGAAAACCGATAATGGCCTGAAGCGTTCAGCCCGTGGTCTGCTCCGCGTCACACGTGATGAGCAAGGGGAACTGCGTCTGCATGATGAACAGACTTGGGAGCAAGAGCAGGAAGGGGAGCTGAAAACCCGTTTTCTCAACGGCAAGCTGTTTAACTGCGAGCATTTCGAAGAAATCCGCCAGCGTCTGGCGATGCAACGCTAAGCTGGGCTTTTGCCGGATGGCGGCTTTGCCTTATCCGGCCTACGGGCAGCAGGCCGCACGCTTTATGTAGGCCGGATCAGACGCACCAGCGTCGCCATCCGGCAAAACCTTACTCACCCAACATCTGCTCAAGTTGTTCCTGAGCGTCCAGCCAGGCCATTTCACACTCTTCCAGCCCGGATTTCGCACTGGCCTGCTGCTGCAGACAAGCGGTGAGTTCGGCTTTGCGGCTTTGGTCGTACAGTTCGCTGTCGCCGAGTTTCTCTTCCGCCTGAGCTAACTGCGCGTGCAGTTTCTCCATCTCTTTTTCCAGACGGGTGATCTCTTTGCGCAGCGGTTGCGTCAGAGTGCGCAGTTCCGCTTCACGACGCTTCTGGTCTTTACGAGCCTGGGCGCTGTTAACGCTCTCTTTCGCCGGTTCGTCGCTCTGATTTTCCTGTTTCTGGACATCGCTCAGCCACTGCTGATAATCCTCCAGATCGCCATCAAACGGCTCGACTTTCTTGTCGTGTACCAGATAGAGGTCGTCGGTGGTGGAGCGGATCAGGTGACGGTCGTGCGAGACGACAACCAGCGCGCCTTCAAAATCGATCAGCGCTTCGGTCAGCGCCTGACGCATATCTAAGTCCAGGTGGTTGGTCGGTTCATCGAGCAGCAGCAGGTTCGGGCGCTGCCAGACGATCAATGCCAGCACCAGACGCGCCTTTTCACCACCGGAGAAGCGGCGAGTCTCTTCGCTGACTTTATCGCCCTGGAAGCCGAATCCACCCAGGTAGTCTCGTAGTTTCTGCTCCAGCTCCTGCGGCGCCATGCGTGCCAGATGCTGAATTGGTGATTCATCGGCGCGTAAAAACTCCAGCTGGTGCTGCGCGAAGTAGCCCAGCTTGATGCCTTTCGCCAGGCCAATCTCGCCGCTGATGGGGGCCAGTTCGCCGGCCAGCAGCTTAATCAGCGTCGATTTACCCGCGCCGTTGCGACCGAGCAGACCGATGCGGGAACCCGGCACCAGATTCAGTTTGATCGAATCGAGAATGACGCGATCGCCGTAGCCAGCGCTGACCTTTTCCATCTTCAGCAGCGGGTTTGGCAGGCTTTCCGGTTCACGGAAGCTGAAGTGGAACGGGTTGTCCACGTGTGCTGGGGCAATCAGCTCCATGCGTTCCAGCATTTTGATACGACTCTGCGCCTGTTTTGCTTTCGTTGCTTTAGCGCGGAAACGATCGATATAGCTTTGCAGATGTGCCACGCGCTCCTGCTGGCTTTCGTACATGGCCTGTTGCTGCGCGAGGCGGGTCGCACGCTGGATTTCAAACGCGCTGTAGTTGCCGGTGTACTCGAACATGGTTTGCTGTTCGATATGAATAATTTTATCCACCACCGGATCGAGGAAGTCGCGGTCGTGGGAGATCAAGATCAGCGTGCCCTGATAGCTTTTCAGCCATCTTTCCAGCCAGATCACCGCGTCGAGATCGAGGTGGTTGGTAGGTTCATCGAGCAGTAGTAGGTCTGAACGGCAAATCAGCGCCTGGGCCAGGTTGAGTCGCATACGCCAGCCACCGGAGAAGTCGCTGACCGGCCGTTCAAGCTGTTCGTTGGAGAAACCGAGGCCATGCAGCAGGCTGGCGGCGCGTGAACGCACGGTCCAGGCATCGATGGCATCCAGCTTGCCATGGACAGTGGCAATGGCATGTCCATCGTTACGTTCGTTGGCGTCGTTCAACTGCGCTTCCAGTTGACGATATTCGCGGTCGCCGTCAATGACGTACTCCAGCGCGGGCTGTGGCAACGCAGGCGTTTCCTGATTCACCCACGCGAGCTGCCAGTTTCCCGGATAGGTAAATCCTCCAGCGTCGGCGCTGAGTTCATTTTTCAGCAATGCCAGCAGGGTAGATTTACCGCAGCCATTTTTACCCACCAGGCCAACCTTCTGCCCTGGATTAATGGTGGCCGTGGCATTGTCCAGCAAGACGCGCACGCCGCGACGAATTTGTAACGATGAGAAAACAATCATAAGGCGCCGTATGTTCAGACTATGTTAATTTATCATTATGATAATGTAATGTGCGGGCCGTTTGCCGCACCGAGGCGCAATGGTAGCCCAAAACGTCGAAAATAGACAAAAGACAAAACCGGGAGGGGGATGATGTTCCAGCCAGCGAAAGTCTTGCTGCTGTATGCCCATCCGGAATCTCAGGACTCGGTCGCGAACCGTGTTCTGCTTAAACCGGCCATGCAGCTCAGCAATGTTACCGTGCACGACCTTTACGCGCACTATCCTGATTTTTTTATCGATATTCCGCATGAACAGGCGCTGCTGCGTGAGCATGATGTGATCGTTTTTCAGCATCCGCTTTACACCTATAGCTGTCCGGCGCTGTTAAAGGAGTGGCTTGACCGCGTACTGAGCCGCGGATTTGCCAGCGGTCCCGGAGGGAATCAACTGGCGGGAAAGTACTGGCGTAGCGTTATCACTACCGGAGAACCGGAAAGTGCCTACCGCTATGACGCGCTAAACCGTTATCCAATGAGCGATGTGCTGCGCCCTTTCGAGCTGACGGCCGGTATGTGCCGCATGCACTGGATGAGCCCTATTATCGTTTACTGGGCCAGAAGGCAAACGAAGCAGGAGCTGGACAGCCATGCGAAAGCGTATGGTGACTGGCTGGCGAATCCGATCCCTGTGGGAGGCCGCTGATGGAAGGTTCAGATTTGTTGACAGCCGGAGTGTTGTTTCTCTTCGCGGCGGTGGCGGCGGTACCGTTGGCGTCCTGGTTGGGTATCGGTCCGGTGTTGGGTTACTTGCTGGCGGGTATTGCCATCGGCCCGTGGGGATTAGGGTTCATCAGCGATGTGGATGAAATCCTGCACTTTTCCGAGCTGGGCGTGGTTTTTCTGATGTTCATCATTGGGTTGGAACTTAATCCGGCCAAGCTGTGGCAACTGCGGCGTTCAATTTTTGGCGTCGGCGCCGCGCAGGTGATGCTGAGCGCGGTGGTGCTGGCCGGATTATTGATACTCACTGCGTTCTCCTGGCAGGCGGCAGTGGTTGGGGGCATTGGTCTGGCGATGTCATCGACCGCGATGGCGCTGCAGTTGATGCGCGAAAAAGGCATGAACCGCAGTGAATCCGGGCAGTTGGGTTTTTCGGTGCTGCTGTTTCAGGATCTGGCGGTGATCCCTGCGCTGGCGCTGGTTCCGCTGCTGGCGGGGTCTGCTGACGAACATTTTGACTGGATTAAAGTGGGAATGAAGGTGCTGGCCTTTGCCGGCATGCTGATTGGCGGGCGCTATTTGCTGCGTCCGGTTTTCCGCTTCATTGCGGATTCTGGCGTGCGGGAAGTGTTCACCGCTGCCACGCTGCTGTTGGTGCTGGGTTCTGCTTTATTTATGGATGCGCTGGGGCTGTCGATGGCGCTGGGAACGTTTATCGCGGGTGTGCTGCTGGCGGAAAGTGAATACCGACATGAGCTGGAAACGGCAATCGATCCGTTCAAGGGACTGTTGCTCGGGCTGTTTTTTATCTCCGTTGGCATGTCGCTCAATCTCGGCGTGCTCTACACCCATATTCTGTGGGTGGCAGCGAGCGTGATCGTGCTGGTGGTCGTTAAAATGCTGGTGCTGTATGTACTGGCGCGTCTTAACGGCATGAGAAGCTCTGAACGGATGCAATTTGCCGGGGTTTTAAGTCAGGGCGGTGAATTCGCTTTCGTGCTGTTTTCAACGGCATCCTCGCAACGGCTGTTTCAGGGCGACCAAATGGCGTTGCTGCTGGTGACCGTCACGCTGTCGATGATGACCACGCCGCTGGTGATGAAGCTGATTGATAAATGGCTCTCCCGCCAGTTTAACGGCACGGATGAGGAAGACGAAAAACCCTGGGTGGAAGATGATAAACCGCAGGTGATTGTGGTGGGGTTTGGGCGTTTTGGTCAGGTTATTGGTCGCCTGTTGATGGCCAATAAAATGCGTATTACCGTCCTGGAGCGAGATATCAGCGCGGTGAATCTGATGCGCAAATATGGCTATAAGGTCTACTACGGTGACGCCACTCAGGTGGAACTGTTGCGCTCCGCAGGGGCAGAGGCGGCACAGTCTATTGTTATTACCTGTAATGAGCCTGAAGACACAATGAAACTGGTGGAACTGTGCCAACAGTATTTTCCGCATTTGCATATTCTTGCGCGAGCGCGCGGACGTGTAGAGGCGCATGAGTTATTACAGGCCGGTGTGACGCAGTTTTCCCGCGAAACGTTCTCCAGTGCGCTGGAGTTGGGGCGTAAAACGCTGGTTACACTGGGGATGCATCCGCACCAGGCCCAGCGTGCTCAGCTGCATTTTCGTCGGCTGGATATGCGCATGCTGCGGGAACTGATCCCCATGCATACAGATACGGTACAAATCTCTCGAGCCAGGGAAGCA
This sequence comes from Citrobacter sp. LUTT5, assembly GCF_009905315.1. NCBI lineage: Bacteria > Pseudomonadati > Pseudomonadota > Gammaproteobacteria > Enterobacterales > Enterobacteriaceae > Citrobacter > Citrobacter sp. LUTT5. The sequence goes on from NZ_CP047606.1 coordinate 392,532, forward strand.
CGGCGCGAGCTGGAGGAAATTTTCCAACGAGAGATGCAGCAAGAGCGACGTCAGCTGGATGGCTGGGATGAATTTGAGTAGAGGATAATCATGGCAATTCGTAAACGTTTTATCGCAGGCGCAAAATGTCCGTCCTGCCAGTCGCAGGATACGCTGGCGATGTGGCGTGAAAATAATATCGATATTGTTGAGTGTGTTAAGTGCGGTCATCAGATGCGGGAAGCCGATAAAGAGGCGCGCGAGCACGTTCGCAAAGAAGAGCAAGTGATCGGGATTTTTCATCCGGACTAGCGATATGGCGCAGCTTTTTTTAAGCTAGAGGGTACACGGGTGCAGAATTCCGCTACAATCTGCGCCACTATTCTTTCCATGCTCAGGAGATATCATGAAAGTAGCAAAGGACCTGGTGGTCAGCCTGGCCTATCAGGTACGTACAGAAGACGGTGTGTTGGTTGATGAGTCTCCGGTGAGTGCACCGCTGGACTACCTGCATGGTCACGGTTCCCTGATTTCTGGCCTGGAAACAGCGCTGGACGGTCATGAAGTTGGCGACAAATTCGATGTTGCTGTTGGCGCAAACGACGCATACGGTCAGTACGACGAAAACCTGGTGCAGCGCGTTCCTAAAGACGTCTTCATGGGCGTTGACGAACTGCAGGTTGGCATGCGTTTCCTGGCTGAAACTGACCAGGGTCCAGTACCGGTAGAAATTACCGAAGTGGAAGACGACCACGTTGTGGTTGACGGTAACCACATGCTGGCTGGCCAGAATCTGAAATTCAACGTAGAAGTTGTTGCTATCCGCGAAGCGACCGAAGAAGAACTGGCTCACGGCCACGTTCACGGTGCGCACGGTCACGACCACGATCATGACCACGGTCATGACGGTTGCTGCGGTGGACACGGCCACGACCATGGTCACGAGCACGGCGGCGAAGGCTGCTGCGGCGGTGGCGGTAAAGGTAACGGCGGCGGCTGCGGTTGCCACTAATACCCTTCGTCTTTCAACCCACAGCGGTGTTGGCTGCGCTTTCGAATCCTGGTCACATAGTTATCTATGCTCCCAGGACTTCCTCAAGCTTGCCGCCTTGCTGTGATTTGAAATCCTTTGGGTATATGTGAGTAGATCCGATAAGCGTTAGCGCTTTCGGACACAAAAAAAGCGGGGATATCCCCGCTTTTTTACGTCTCAATAATGTGGCGGAGGGGTCTCTTCAGACTGCGACGCGATGTGGGACGGTTGCGTTGCTTTGAGCTTTTCCGTCAGCAGACGCAGATGGTCGCGCAGTTTGGCCATTTCCAGTTCATGCGCGGTCACCGTCACGTTGAGCTCTTCAATGGTTATCTCCTGAAATGCCAGGCGACTTTCCAGTTCAGCCAGGCGAGTTTCCATTGTTGTATCCTGCATGATTCACCTCTTTCTTTTTTCTCCGGCAGATCGCGGACTGCGGCGAATTCTACTTAACTTTGCCTGTTTGCACAGCACTCAATCTTCGGTCACGAAACTAATTTAAACAAAAAGAGTCTGAAAAGTGGTGATAATAGGGCGTGCCTGTATGTTGATTTGTTCTGCAACGCTTTATAGTACATTTTTATGTTAGTTAACCCTGGGGTGAGATGCCCCGGCCCTGGAGATATGGATGAAATCACTGTTTAAAGTAACGCTGCTGGCGACCACAATGGCTGTTGCTCTGCATGCCCCGATCACCTTCGCTGCTGATGCTGCGAAACCAGCCGCTACTGCTGACAGCAAAGCAGCATTCAAGAATGACGACCAAAAAGCCGCTTACGCGCTGGGCGCGTCCCTGGGTCGTTATATGGAAAACTCTCTGAAAGAGCAGGAAAAGCTGGGCATCAAACTGGATAAAGATCAGCTGATCGCTGGTGTTCAGGATGCGTTTGCAGACAAGAGCAAACTGTCTGACCAGGAAATCGAACAAACTCTGCAGGCGTTTGAAGCGCGCGTGAAGAGCTCCGCTCAGGCGAAAATGGAAAAAGACGCGGCTGACAATGAAGCCAAAGGTAAAGTTTACCGCGAGAAATTTGCTAAAGAGAAAGGCGTTAAAACCTCGGCTACTGGCCTGGTCTACAAAGTAGAGAAAGAAGGTACCGGCGCTGCACCGAAAGACAGCGATACCGTGGTTGTTAACTACAAAGGTACGCTGATCGATGGTAAAGAGTTTGATAACTCTTATACCCGTGGTGAGCCGCTCTCTTTCCGTCTTGACGGTGTAATCCCGGGCTGGACTGAAGGCCTGAAAAACATCAAGAAAGGCGGCAAAATCCAGCTGGTTATCCCACCGGATCTGGCTTACGGCAAAACGGGCGTTCCGGGCATTCCGGCCAACTCTACGCTGGTCTTTGATGTTGAACTGTTAGACATCAAACCGGCACCGAAAGCTGACGCGCAGCCAGATGCTGCACCGGCAGATAAAGCTGCAGACAGCAGCAAAAAATAAGCTAACAGAAACCGCCGCCCACAGGGCGGCGGTTTTTTATTATCGACAGGATATAATTAATACTGGAAAGCGCCTTGTGCGCTGTATTACTTTAGATGCCCCTATAATAGTGATGAGCCTGCCCTGACAACATAACGACAGGCTCCTGAAAAGGAGTGCTTTTTTTCATGTCCAGGTCGCTTTTAACCAACGAAACCAGTGAGCTAGATTTGCTGGATCAACGTCCTTTCGATCAAACCGACTTCGATATCCTCAAATCCTACGAAGCGGTAGTGGACGGGTTGGCGATGCTCATTGGTTCCCATTGTGAAATCGTATTGCACTCTTTGCAGGATTTGAAATGCTCGGCCATCCGCATTGCTAACGGTGAACACACGGGCCGTAAAATTGGCTCACCGATTACTGACCTTGCGTTGCGTATGCTGCATGATATGACGGGTGCGGATAGCAGCGTGTCGAAGTGTTACTTCACACGTGCGAAAAGCGGTGTCTTGATGAAGTCGGTGACGATTGCCATTCGCAACCGTGAGCATCGCGTGATTGGTCTGCTGTGCATCAACATGAACCTTGATGTCCCTTTCTCGCAGATAATGAATACCTTTATCCCACCAGAAACCCCGGAAGTGGGCTCTGCCGTCAACTTTGCTTCTTCGGTGGAAGATCTGGTTACCCAGACGCTGGAATTCACAATCGAAGAAGTGAATGCCGATCGTAATGTTTCCAACAACGCGAAGAACCGCCAGATCGTCCTGAATTTGTATGAGAAAGGCATCTTCGATATTAAAGATGCCATCAACCAGGTCGCCGATCGGCTGAACATCTCCAAACATACGGTCTACCTCTATATTCGTCAGTTCAAAAGTGGCGATTTCCAGGGGCAAGATAAGTAATGCGTTTTGCCATCATGGTGACGGGGCCTGCATACGGCACGCAGCAGGCGAGCAGCGCGTTGCAATTTGCTCATGCGCTACTCAAAGAAGGGCATGAGCTAAGCAGCGTCTTTTTCTATCGTGAAGGTGTGTATAACGCCAACCTACTCACTTCGCCTGCCAGTGATGAATACGATCTGGTACGGGCCTGGCAACAGCTGAACCAACAGCATGGTGTAACACTGAATATTTGCGTGGCTGCGGCGTTGCGACGCGGTGTGGTTGATGAGACTGAGGCAAAGCGGCTGGGGCTGGCAGGAGCTAATTTACAATCAGGTTTTAACCTCAGCGGGCTTGGATCGCTGGCTGAGGCATCCCTGACCTGCGATCGCGTGGTGCAATTCTGATGAAACGTGTTGCTTTTGTCTTTTCTACCGTGCCGCACGGCAGCGCATCTGGCCGTGAAGGGTTAGATGCATTGCTGGCGACCTCTGCATTAACGGAAGACCTCGGCGTGTTTTTTATCGGTGATGGCGTCTTTCAAATCCTTCAGGGACAGCAACCGGATGCCGTGCTGGCGCGAGACTATATCGCGACCTTCAAGCTGTTAGGGTTGTACGATATCGATCAATGTTGGCTCTGCGCTGCCTCATTACGCGAGCGGGGCCTTCAGCAGGGGAGTAATTTTGTGATCGATGCGACAGCGCTTGAACCGGAAGATTTACGCCGTGAGTTAGGCAACTATGACGTCATTTTAAGGTTTTGAGACTCTCATGCTGCACACACTACATCGCTCCGCGTGGCTTACCGATTTCTCCTCTCTTCTTCGTCTGATTGATAAAGACGATGAACTTTTATTGCTCCAGGATGGCGTGACGGCAGCAATCGAAGGAAGCCGTTTCCTTGAAAGTCTGCAAAATGCCTCCATTAAGGTCTATGTACTGGAAGAAGACATTAAGGCTCGCGGGTTGAGTGGTCAAATTTCAGACAGTGTCGTCAGGGTTAGCTATACTGACTTCGTCAGACTTACGGTGAAGCATCCCAGCCAGATGTCCTGGTAATTGTGGGATCGTTGTATATTTCTTGACACCTTTTCGACACCGACCTAAAATTCTGCGTCCTCATATTGTATGAGGTCGTTTTATTACGTGTTTACGAAGCAAAAGCTAAAACCAGGAGCTATTTAATGGCAACAGTTAACCAGCTGGTACGCAAACCACGTGCACGCAAAGTTGCAAAAAGCAACGTGCCTGCGCTGGAAGCATGCCCGCAGAAACGTGGCGTATGTACTCGTGTATATACTACCACTCCTAAAAAACCGAACTCCGCACTGCGTAAAGTTTGCCGTGTTCGTCTGACTAACGGTTTTGAAGTGACTTCCTACATCGGTGGTGAAGGTCACAACCTGCAGGAGCACTCCGTGATCCTGATCCGTGGCGGTCGTGTAAAAGACCTCCCGGGTGTTCGTTACCACACCGTTCGTGGTGCGCTTGACTGCTCCGGCGTTAAAGACCGTAAGCAATCACGCTCCAAGTATGGCGTGAAACGTCCTAAGGCTTAATGGTTCTCCGTTAAGTAAGGCCAAACGTTTTATATTAATGTCAAACTAAACTCTTAGAGTTTTGGACAATCCTGAATTAACAACGGAGTATTTCCATGCCACGTCGTCGCGTCATTGGTCAGCGTAAAATTCTGCCGGATCCGAAGTTCGGATCAGAACTGCTGGCTAAATTTGTAAATATCCTGATGGTAGATGGTAAAAAATCTACTGCCGAAACTATCGTATACAGCGCGCTGGAGACCCTGGCTCAGCGTTCTGGTAAAAACGAACTGGAAGCTTTCGAAGTAGCTCTCGAAAACGTGCGCCCGACTGTCGAAGTTAAGTCTCGCCGCGTTGGTGGTTCTACTTATCAGGTACCAGTTGAAGTCCGTCCGGTCCGTCGTAATGCTCTGGCAATGCGTTGGATCGTTGAAGCTGCTCGTAAACGCGGTGATAAATCCATGGCTCTGCGCCTGGCGAACGAACTTTCTGATGCTGCAGAAAACAAAGGTACTGCAGTTAAGAAACGTGAAGACGTTCACCGTATGGCAGAAGCCAACAAGGCGTTCGCACACTACCGTTGGTAATCCCTTCGGAGTTTTAGTCACCAGGCGGGCGCTTCTAGTAAGCAGCCCGCTTTGGGCTACTTAAATTGAACGCCTAAAAGATAAACGAGGAATCAAATGGCTCGTACAACACCCATCGCGCGCTACCGTAACATCGGTATCAGTGCGCACATCGACGCCGGTAAAACCACTACTACCGAACGTATTCTGTTCTACACCGGTGTAAACCATAAAATCGGTGAAGTTCATGACGGCGCAGCCACCATGGACTGGATGGAGCAGGAGCAGGAACGTGGTATTACTATCACCTCCGCAGCGACTACTGCATTCTGGTCTGGTATGGCTAAGCAGTATGAACCGCATCGCGTAAACATCATCGACACCCCGGGGCACGTTGACTTCACTATCGAAGTAGAACGTTCCATGCGTGTGCTTGATGGTGCAGTAATGGTTTACTGCGCAGTTGGTGGTGTTCAGCCTCAGTCTGAAACCGTATGGCGTCAGGCAAACAAATATAAAGTTCCGCGCATTGCGTTCGTTAACAAAATGGACCGTATGGGTGCGAACTTCCTGAAAGTTGTTGGTCAGATCAAAACCCGTCTGGGCGCGAACCCTGTTCCGCTGCAGCTGGCAATTGGCGCTGAAGAAGCGTTCACCGGTGTTGTTGACCTGGTGAAAATGAAAGCCATCAACTGGAACGAAGAAGATGCAGGCGTAACCTTCACTTATGAAGATATCCCGGCTGACATGCAGGAACTGGCTGAAGAATGGCACCAGAACCTGATCGAGTCCGCTGCAGAAGCTTCAGAAGAGCTGATGGAGAAATACCTGGGTGGTGAAGAACTGACTGAAGAAGAGATCAAAAAAGCTCTGCGTCAGCGTGTTCTGAACAACGAAATCATCCTGGTAACCTGTGGTTCTGCGTTCAAGAACAAAGGTGTTCAGGCGATGCTGGATGCGGTAATTGATTACCTGCCATCCCCAGTAGACGTACCTGCGATCAACGGTATTCTGGACGACGGTAAAGATACTCCTGCTGAGCGTCATGCTAGCGATGACGAGCCGTTTGCTGCTCTGGCATTCAAAATCGCTACTGACCCGTTCGTGGGTAACCTGACCTTCTTCCGCGTGTACTCTGGTGTGGTTAACTCCGGTGACACCATCCTGAACTCTGTGAAAACTGCACGTGAACGTTTCGGCCGTATCGTACAGATGCACGCTAACAAACGTGAAGAGATCAAAGAAGTTCGCGCGGGCGATATCGCTGCTGCTATCGGTCTGAAAGACGTGACCACTGGTGACACTCTGTGTGACCCGGATCACCCGATCATTCTGGAACGTATGGAATTCCCTGAGCCGGTAATTTCCATCGCGGTAGAACCGAAAACCAAAGCTGACCAGGAAAAAATGGGTCTGGCTCTGGGCCGTCTGGCTAAAGAAGACCCGTCATTCCGCGTATGGACTGACGAAGAATCTAACCAGACCATTATCGCTGGTATGGGTGAGCTGCACCTCGACATCATCGTTGACCGTATGAAGCGTGAATTCAACGTTGAAGCGAACGTCGGTAAACCTCAGGTTGCTTACCGTGAAGCGATTCGCGCGAAAGTTACCGATATCGAAGGTAAACACGCTAAGCAGTCTGGTGGTCGCGGTCAGTACGGTCATGTTGTTATCGACATGTACCCGCTGGAGCCGGGTTCAAACCCGAAAGGCTACGAGTTCATCAACGACATCAAAGGTGGTGTAATTCCTGGCGAATACATCCCGGCCGTTGATAAAGGCATCCAGGAACAGCTGAAATCTGGCCCGCTGGCTGGTTACCCGGTTGTTGATCTGGGCGTGCGTCTGCACTTCGGTTCTTACCATGACGTTGACTCCTCTGAGCTGGCGTTTAAACTGGCCGCTTCTATCGCCTTCAAAGATGGCTTTAAGAAAGCGAAACCAGTTCTGCTTGAGCCTATCATGAAGGTTGAAGTAGAGACTCCGGAAGAGAACACCGGTGACGTAATCGGTGACTTGAGCCGCCGTCGTGGTATGCTTCGTGGTCAGGAATCCAACGTCACTGGCGTTGTTATCCATGCTGAAGTTCCGCTGTCTGAAATGTTCGGATATGCAACCCAGCTGCGTTCTCTGACCAAAGGCCGTGCTTCTTACTCCATGGAGTTCCTGAAGTACGACGATGCGCCGAACAACGTTGCTCAGGCCGTTATTGAAGCCCGTGGTAAATAATCCACAGGATTAAAACCTAAGTCCCGTGCTCTCTCCATAGGGGAGAGCACTATAGTAAGGAATATAGCCGTGTCTAAAGAAAAATTTGAACGTACAAAACCGCACGTTAACGTCGGCACCATCGGCCACGTTGACCACGGTAAAACTACCCTGACCGCTGCAATCACTACCGTACTGGCTAAAACCTACGGCGGTGCTGCTCGTGCATTCGACCAGATCGATAACGCGCCGGAAGAAAAAGCTCGTGGTATCACCATCAACACTTCTCACGTTGAATATGACACCCCGACTCGCCACTACGCACACGTAGACTGCCCGGGCCACGCCGACTATGTTAAAAACATGATCACCGGTGCTGCGCAGATGGACGGCGCGATCCTGGTTGTTGCTGCGACTGACGGCCCGATGCCGCAGACTCGTGAGCACATCCTGCTGGGTCGTCAGGTAGGCGTTCCGTACATCATCGTGTTCCTGAACAAATGCGACATGGTTGATGACGAAGAGCTGCTGGAACTGGTAGAAATGGAAGTTCGTGAACTTCTGTCTCAGTACGATTTCCCGGGCGACGACACTCCGATCGTTCGTGGTTCTGCTCTGAAAGCGCTGGAAGGCGAAGCAGAGTGGGAAGCGAAAATCATCGAACTGGCTGGCTTCCTGGATTCTTACATCCCAGAACCAGAGCGTGCGATTGACAAGCCGTTCCTGCTGCCTATCGAAGACGTATTCTCCATCTCCGGTCGTGGTACCGTTGTTACCGGTCGTGTAGAGCGCGGTATCATCAAGGTTGGTGAAGAAGTTGAAATCGTTGGTATCAAAGAGACTGCTAAGTCTACCTGTACTGGCGTTGAAATGTTCCGCAAACTGCTGGACGAAGGCCGTGCTGGTGAGAACGTTGGTGTTCTGCTGCGTGGTATCAAACGTGAAGAAATCGAACGTGGTCAGGTACTGGCTAAGCCGGGCTCTATCAAGCCGCACACCAAGTTTGAATCTGAAGTGTACATTCTGTCCAAAGACGAAGGCGGCCGTCATACTCCGTTCTTCAAAGGCTACCGTCCGCAGTTCTACTTCCGTACTACTGACGTGACTGGTACCATCGAACTGCCGGAAGGCGTAGAGATGGTAATGCCGGGCGACAACATCAAAATGGTTGTTACCCTGATCCACCCGATCGCGATGGACGACGGTCTGCGTTTCGCAATCCGTGAAGGCGGCCGTACTGTTGGTGCGGGCGTTGTTGCTAAAGTAATGAGCTAATTATTGATTAATTAGCTTTGAGCTTAAAAAGGGCGCTTCGGCGCCCTTTTTGCTGCCTGCAATTTAGTAGCTGTCATATTTATTCGCATTTTTTATTCATTCTCCCGCCGCGTAAATAGCGTTGTGCTATTGTAATCATAACTATTCTCATTTACACTTTGCACAGAAATTGAACGGGAGCGATCATGTACGTTTGTTTGTGTAATGCGATAAGTGATAAAAAAATACGTCAGGCTGTTCGCCAGTTTCACCCTCAGTCCTTTCAGCAATTACGTAAATTTATTCCTGTAGGAAATCAATGCGGTAAGTGCATTCGTGCTGCCCGTGAAGTCATGCAGGATGAATTAACGCAAATGCCAGAATTTAAAGAGATCGCCTAAGTCACACTCTTTTTTTTGACATCCCTGTAGCCCCATCTACGCTCTAAGAGTGGAAGCGGAGGGACTATAAAATGAAAGGTAATGTTAAAATCATAAATTATCTCAATAAACTATTGGGAAATGAGCTTGTCGCGATCAACCAGTATTTTCTCCATGCTCGTATGTTTAAAAACTGGGGACTGACTCGCCTCAATGATGTTGAGTACCATGAATCTATCGATGAGATGAAACACGCTGATAAATATATCGAGCGTATTTTATTCTTAGAAGGGCTCCCGAACTTGCAGGATCTTGGCAAGTTGGGTATTGGCGAAGACGTTGAAGAGATGCTGCAATCCGATCTTCGACTCGAGTTGGATGGGGCGAAAGATCTGCGTGAAGCCATTGCCTATGCCGATAGCGTTCATGATTATGTCAGCCGGGACATGATGATCGAGATCCTGACTGAAGAAGAAGGGCATATTGACTGGCTCGAAACTGAGCTGGACCTGATTGCAAAACTTGGCTTGCAAAATTATCTGCAATCGCAAATTAAAGTCAGTGACTAACCGCCCTGTAACAGATTTACCCAGCCAATAACGAAACCCGCAGCCGCCAGATATGGCCCAAAAGGCAGCGGGTTTTTTAGCATCTGTCTCCCGTAACGGACGCAAGAAATCCCGGTGAGACAACATGCCATGCCCGTGGCAAGTAAAACCAACAGTGGCAATGATTCCCAGCGATGCCATGCGCCCAGTGCGGCAAGAAATTTGACATCACCAAAGCCTAATCCTTCCTGTCGGCATATCAAACGATACCCCCAGTAGAACAAAGCAAATACCCCATAGCCCGCTACGGCACCCCAAAGCGCGTCGGATAACTGTGCAGGTCTGCAGCACTGATGATAAATAAGACCGCCCCACAAAAGAGGGCAGGTAAATTTGTCGGGCAGCAACCCGGTACGCAGGTCATGGACTAAGAGCAACCCTGATAGCGAAACATAAATCAGCAGAAAGGGGAGGTCGATGTACATGGGCAAATCTCATTTGGTAAAGAGTTTACCTTCGGGTAAGCCCGCCGGCCCTACAAGTCCCGGATGTGAGTTATGGATGCTCTCTTCCACGGAAAACGCGTTGCATCACAGGACATACAATCAGAGTGGAAGGAGGCCCGCATTTATGAACGAGTGATTAATTTCTACGCGGCACTTGCTTAAGACTGAGATTTACGTATAATGCGCGGGCTTGTCTAATATTGACAGCGGTTCGATATGAGCCACCGGTACTGCGAAAGCAATACCAGACAATGTTCCCAATCGGGGAACTCTGTAAGAACGGTTACACTCTCCCATCAATCGTAATGGGTTTGAGGAGTAACTATTTCGTCTATAAAATAATTGGAGCTCTGGTCTCATGCAGAACCAAAGAATCCGTATCCGTTTGAAAGCGTTTGATCATCGTCTGATCGATCAATCAACCGCGGAAATCGTCGAGACTGCCAAGCGCACTGGTGCGCAGGTTCGTGGTCCGATCCCGCTGCCGACCCGCAAAGAGCGTTTCACCGTTCTGATCTCCCCGCACGTCAACAAAGACGCGCGTGATCAGTACGAGATCCGTACTCACAAGCGTCTGGTTGACATCGTTGAGCCAACTGAAAAAACCGTTGATGCTCTGATGCGTCTGGACCTGGCTGCCGGTGTAGACGTGCAGATCAGCCTGGGTTAATCAGGTCATCGAGCGATTGAGAGGTTGATACAATGATTGGTTTAGTCGGTAAAAAAGTGGGTATGACCCGCATCTTCACTGAAGATGGCGTATCTATCCCAGTAACCGTTATCGAAGTTGAAGCAAACCGCGTTACTCAGGTTAAAGATCTGGCTAACGATGGCTATCGCGCTGTTCAGGTTACCACCGGTGCTAAAAAAGCTAACCGCGTAACTAAGCCGGAAGCTGGCCACTTTGCTAAAGCTGGCGTAGAAGCTGGCCGCGGCCTGTGGGAGTTCCGTCTGGCAGATGGTGAAGAATACACCGTTGGTCAGAACATTAGCGTTGAACTGTTTGCTGACGTTAAAAAAGTTGACGTAACCGGTACCTCTAAAGGTAAAGGTTTCGCTGGTACCGTTAAGCGCTGGAACTTCCGTACCCAGGACGCTACTCACGGTAACTCCTTGTCTCACCGCGTTCCGGGTTCTATCGGTCAGAACCAGACTCCGGGCAAAGTGTTCAAAGGCAAGAAAATGGCAGGTCAGCTGGGCAACGAACGTGTAACCGTTCAGAGCCTGGACGTAGTACGTGTTGACGCTGAGCGCAACCTGCTGCTGGTTAAAGGTGGTGTTCCGGGTGCGACCGGTTGCGACCTGATCGTTAAACCAGCTGTGAAGGCGTAAGGGGATAGCAATGGAATTAGTATTGAAAGACGCGCAGAGCGCGCTGACTGTTTCCGAAACTACCTTCGGTCGTGATTTCAACGAAGCGCTGGTTCACCAGGTTGTTGTTGCTTATGCAGCTGGTGCTCGTCAGGGTACTCGTGCTCAGAAGACTCGTGCTGAAGTAACTGGTTCAGGCAAAAAGCCGTGGCGCCAGAAAGGTACCGGCCGTGCGCGTTCAGGTTCTATCAAGAGCCCGATCTGGCGTTCAGGTGGCGTGACCTTCGCTGCTCGTCCACAGGACCACAGTCAAAAAGTTAACAAAAAGATGTACCGCGGCGCGCTGAAAAGCATTCTGTCCGAACTGGTACGTCAGGATCGTCTGATCGTTGTCGAATCATTCTCTGTAGAAGCGCCTAAAACTAAGCTGCTGGCACAGAAACTGAAAGACATGGCTCTGGAAGATGTGCTGATCATCACCGGTGAGCTGGACGAAAACCTGTTCCTGGCTGCGCGCAACCTGCACAAGGTTGACGTACGCGATGCAACTGGTATCGACCCGGTTAGCCTGATCGCCTTCGACAAAGTCGTAATGACTGCTGATGCTGTTAAGCAAGTTGAGGAGATGCTGGCATGATTCGTGAAGAACGTCTGCTGAAAGTGCTGCGCGCACCGCACGTTTCTGAAAAAGCGTCTACTGCGATGGAAAAAACTAACACCATCGTTCTCAAAGTTGCTAAAGACGCGACCAAAGCAGAAATCAAAGCTGCTGTGCAGAAACTGTTTGAAGTCGAAGTCGAAGTCGTTAACACCCTGGTAGTTAAAGGGAAAGTTAAACGTCACGGACAGCGTATCGGTCGTCGTAGCGACTGGAAAAAAGCTTACGTCACCCTGAAGGAAGGCCAGAATCTGGACTTCGTCGGCGGCGCTGAGTAAGTCGGAGGAGTAATACAATGGCAGTTGTTAAATGTAAACCGACATCTCCGGGTCGTCGCCACGTTGTTAAAGTGGTCAACCCAGAGCTGCACAAGGGCAAACCTTTTGCTCCGCTGGTTGAAAAAAACAGCAAATCCGGTGGTCGTAACAACAATGGCCGTATCACCACTCGTCACATCGGTGGTGGTCACAAGCAGGCTTATCGTATTGTTGACTTCAAACGCAACAAAGACGGTATCCCGGCAGTTGTTGAACGTCTTGAGTACGATCCGAACCGCTCCGCGAACATCGCGCTGGTTCTGTACAAAGACGGTGAACGCCGTTACATCCTGGCCCCTAAAGGCCTGAAAGCTGGCGACCAGATTCAGTCTGGCGTTGATGCTGCAATCAAAGCAGGTAACACCCTGCCGATGCGCAATATCCCGGTTGGTTCTACCGTTCATAACGTAGAAATGAAACCAGGTAAAGGCGGTCAGCTGGCACGTTCCGCTGGTACTTACGTTCAGATCGTTGCTCGTGATGGTGCTTATGTCACCCTGCGTCTGCGTTCTGGTGAAATGCGTAAAGTCGAAGCAGACTGCCGTGCAACTCTGGGCGAAGTTGGCAATGCTGAGCATATGCTGCGCGTTCTGGGTAAAGCAGGTGCTGCACGCTGGCGTGGTGTTCGTCCTACCGTTCGCGGTACTGCGATGAACCCAGTCGACCACCCACATGGTGGTGGTGAAGGTCGTAACTTTGGTAAGCACCCGGTAACTCCGTGGGGCGTTCAGACCAAAGGTAAGAAGACCCGCAGCAACAAGCGTACTGATAAATTCATCGTACGTCGCCGTAGCAAATAATTTTAGAGGATAAGCCATGCCACGTTCTCTCAAGAAAGGTCCTTTTATTGACCTGCACTTGCTGAAGAAGGTAGAGAAAGCGGTGGAAAGCGGAGACAAGAAGCCCCTGCGCACTTGGTCCCGTCGTTCAACGATCTTTCCTAACATGATCGGTTTGACCATCGCTGTCCATAATGGTCGTCAGCACGTTCCGGTATTTGTTTCCGACGAAATGGTCGGTCACAAACTGGGTGAATTCGCACCGACTCGTACTTATCGCGGCCACGCTGCTGATAAAAAAGCGAAGAAGAAATAAGGTAGGAGGAAGAGATGGAAACTTTAGCTCAACATCGCCATGCTCGTTCTTCTGCTCAGAAGGTTCGCCTTGTTGCAGACCTGATTCGCGGTAAGAAAGTGTCGCAGGCTCTGGATATTCTGACCTACACCAATAAGAAAGCGGCTGTACTGGTTAAGAAAGTCCTGGAATCTGCCATTGCTAACGCTGAACACAACGATGGCGCTGACATTGACGATCTGAAAGTTACGAAAATTTTCGTAGACGAAGGCCCGAGCATGAAGCGCATTATGCCGCGTGCAAAAGGTCGTGCAGATCGCATCCTGAAGCGCACCAGCCACATTACTGTGGTTGTGTCCGATCGCTGAGACTCTGGAGACTAGCAATGGGTCAGAAAGTACATCCTAATGGTATTCGCCTGGGTATTGTAAAACCATGGAACTCAACCTGGTTTGCGAACACCAAAGAATTCGCTGACAACCTGGACAGCGATTTTAAAGTACGTCAGTACCTGACTAAGGAACTGGCTAAAGCGTCTGTATCTCGTATCGTTATCGAGCGTCCGGCTAAGAGCATCCGTGTGACCATTCACACCGCTCGCCCGGGTATCGTTATCGGTAAGAAAGGCGAAGACGTAGAAAAACTGCGCAAAGTCGTAGCGGATATTGCTGGCGTTCCTGCTCAGATCAATATCGCCGAAGTGCGTAAGCCTGAACTGGACGCAAAATTGGTTGCTGACAGCATCACTTCTCAGCTGGAACGTCGCGTTATGTTCCGTCGTGCTATGAAGCGTGCTGTACAGAACGCAATGCGTCTGGGCGCTAAAGGTATCAAAGTTGAAGTTAGCGGCCGTCTGGGCGGCGCGGAAATCGCACGTACCGAATGGTACCGCGAAGGTCGCGTACCGCTGCACACTCTGCGTGCTGACATCGACTACAACACCTCTGAAGCGCACACCACTTACGGTGTAATCGGCGTTAAGGTATGGATCTTCAAAGGCGAGATCCTGGGTGGTATGGCTGCTGTTGAACAACCGGAAAAACCGGCTGCGCAACCTAAAAAGCAGCAGCGTAAAGGCCGTAAATAAGGAGCGTCGCTGATGTTACAACCAAAGCGTACAAAATTCCGTAAAATGCACAAAGGCCGTAACCGCGGTCTGGCTGCTGGCGCGGATGTTAGCTTCGGCAGCTTCGGTCTGAAAGCTGTTGGCCGTGGTCGTCTGACTGCCCGTCAGATCGAAGCAGCACGTCGTGCTATGACCCGTGCAGTTAAGCGTCAAGGTAAGATCTGGATCCGTGTATTCCCGGACAAACCGATCACTGAAAAGCCGCTGGCAGTGCGTATGGGTAAAGGTAAAGGTAACGTGGAGTATTGGGTTGCCTTGATTCAGCCGGGTAAAGTCCTGTATGAAATGGACGGCGTACCGGAAGAGCTGGCCCGTGAAGCATTCAAGCTGGCAGCAGCGAAACTGCCGATTAAAACCACCTTTGTAACTAAGACGGTGATGTAATGAAAGCAAAAGAGCTGCGTGAGAAGAGTGTTGAAGAGCTGAACACCGAGCTGCTGAATCTGCTGCGTGAGCAGTTCAACCTGCGTATGCAGGCTGCAAGTGGCCAGCTGCAACAGTCTCACCTGTTGAAGCAAGTGCGTCGTGACGTCGCACGCGTTAAGACTTTACTGACTGAGAAGGCGGGTGCGTAATGACCGATAAAATCCGTACTCTGCAAGGTCGCGTTGTTAGCGATAAAATGGAGAAATCCATCGTTGTTGCTATCGAACGTTTTGTGAAACACCCGATCTACGGTAAATTCATTAAGCGTACGACCAAACTGCACGTACATGACGAGAACAACGAATGCGGTACTGGTGACGTGGTTGAAATCCGCGAATGCCGTCCGCTGTCCAAGACTAAGTCCTGGACGCTGGTTCGCGTTGTAGAGAAAGCCGTTCTGTAATACAGTAGGCATTCTCAACGAATAAACGGCTCAGCGATGAGCCGTTTATTTTTTCTACCCATATCGTTGAAGCGGTGTTATAATGCCGCGCCCCCGATATGGGGCTTTTTTAACGACCTGATTTTCGGGTCTCAGTAGTAGTTGACATTAGCGGAGCACTAAAATGATCCAAGAACAGACTATGCTGAACGTCGCCGACAACTCCGGTGCACGTCGCGTAATGTGTATCAAGGTTCTGGGTGGCTCGCACCGTCGCTACGCAGGCGTCGGCGATATCATCAAGATCACCATCAAGGAAGCAATTCCGCGTGGTAAGGTCAAAAAAGGTGATGTGCTGAAGGCGGTAGTGGTGCGCACCAAGAAGGGTGTTCGTCGCCCGGACGGTTCTGTCATTCGCTTCGATGGTAATGCATGCGTTATTTTAAACAATAACAGCGAGCAACCTATCGGTACGCGTATTTTTGGGCCGGTAACTCGTGAACTTCGTAACGAGAAGTTCATGAAAATTATCTCTCTGGCACCAGAAGTACTCTAAGGAGCGAATCATGGCAGCGAAGATCCGTCGTGATGACGAAGTTATCGTGTTAACCGGTAAAGATAAAGGTAAACGCGGTAAAGTTAAGAATGTCCTGTCTTCCGGCAAGGTCATTGTTGAAGGTATCAACTTGGTTAAAAAACATCAGAAGCCGGTTCCGGCCCTGAACCAACCAGGCGGCATCGTAGAGAAAGAAGCAGCTATTCAGATCTCTAACCTTGCTATCTTCAACGCGGCAACCGGCAAGGCTGACCGTGTAGGCTTTAGATTCGAAGACGGCAAAAAAGTCCGTTTCTTCAAATCTAACAGCGAAACTATCAAGTAATTTGGAGTAGTACGATGGCGAAACTGCATGATTACTACAAAGACGAAGTAGTCGCTAAACTCATGACTGAGTTTAACTACAATTCTGTCATGCAAGTCCCTCGGGTCGAGAAGATCACCCTGAACATGGGTGTTGGTGAAGCGATCGCTGACAAGAAACTGCTGGATAACGCAGCAGCTGACCTGACAGCAATCTCCGGTCAAAAACCGCTGATCACCAAAGCACGCAAATCAGTTGCAGGCTTCAAAATCCGTCAGGGCTATCCGATCGGCTGTAAAGTAACTCTGCGTGGCGAACGCATGTGG
Source organism: Citrobacter sp. LUTT5 (assembly GCF_009905315.1). Classification (NCBI taxonomy): domain Bacteria; kingdom Pseudomonadati; phylum Pseudomonadota; class Gammaproteobacteria; order Enterobacterales; family Enterobacteriaceae; genus Citrobacter; species Citrobacter sp. LUTT5. The sequence goes on from NZ_CP047606.1 coordinate 409,345, forward strand.
GAGTTCTTTGAGCGCCTGATCACTATTGCTGTTCCACGTATCCGTGACTTCCGTGGCTTGTCCGCTAAGTCTTTCGACGGTCGTGGTAACTACAGCATGGGTGTCCGTGAGCAGATCATCTTCCCAGAAATCGACTACGATAAAGTCGACCGCGTGCGTGGTTTGGATATTACCATTACCACTACTGCGAAATCTGATGAAGAAGGCCGTGCTCTGCTGGCTGCCTTTGACTTCCCGTTCCGCAAGTAAGGTAGGGTTACTGAATGGCTAAGCAATCAATGAAAGCACGCGAAGTAAAGCGCGTAGCTTTAGCTGATAAGTACTTCGCAAAACGCGCTGAACTGAAAGCTATTATCTCTGATGTGAACGCGACCGACGAAGATCGTTGGAACGCAGTTCTCAAGCTGCAGTCTCTGCCGCGTGATTCCAGCCCGTCCCGTCAGCGTAACCGCTGCCGTCAAACAGGTCGTCCGCATGGCTATGTGGGCAAGTTCGGGTTGAGCCGTATCAAACTGCGTGAAGCCGCCATGCGCGGTGAAGTACCAGGCTTGAAAAAGGCTAGCTGGTAATTACCAATTGAATCACGGGAGTAAAGACAGATGAGCATGCAAGATCCGATCGCGGATATGCTGACCCGTATCCGTAACGGTCAGGCCGCGAATAAAGCTGCGGTCACCATGCCTTCCTCCAAGCTGAAAGTGGCAATTGCCAACGTGCTGAAGGAAGAAGGTTTTATTGAAGATTTTAAAGTTGAAGGCGACACCAAGCCGGAACTGGAACTTACTCTCAAGTATTTCCAGGGTAAAGCTGTTGTAGAAAGCATTCAGCGTGTCAGTCGCCCAGGTCTGCGCATTTATAAGCGTAAAGACGAGCTGCCGAAAGTTATGGCTGGCATGGGTATCGCAGTTGTTTCTACCTCTAAAGGTGTTATGACTGATCGTGCAGCGCGCCAGGCTGGTCTTGGTGGCGAAATTATCTGCTACGTAGCCTAATCGGAGGAAAAAATGTCTCGTGTTGCTAAAGCACCGGTCGTTATTCCTGCCGGCGTTGATGTAAAAATCAACGGTCAGGTTATTACGATCAAAGGTAAAAACGGCGAGCTGACTCGTACTCTCAACGATGCTGTTGCAGTAAATCATGCAGATAATGCACTGACCTTCGGTCCGCGTGATGGTTACGCAGATGGATGGGCTCAGGCTGGTACCGCGCGTGCCCTGCTGAATGCAATGGTTGTCGGTGTTACCGAAGGCTTCACTAAGAAGCTTCAGCTGGTTGGTGTAGGTTATCGTGCAGCGGTTAAAGGGAATGTAGTAAACCTGGCTTTAGGTTTCTCTCACCCAGTTGACCATCAGCTGCCTGCGGGAATCACTGCAGAATGTCCGTCTCAGACTGAAATCGTGCTGAAAGGCGCTGATAAACAGCTGATCGGTCAGGTTGCAGCAGATCTGCGCGCCTACCGTCGTCCTGAGCCTTATAAAGGCAAGGGTGTTCGTTACGCCGACGAAGTCGTGCGTACCAAAGAGGCTAAGAAGAAGTAAGGTAACACTATGGATAAGAAATCTGCTCGTATCCGTCGTGCGACCCGCGCACGCCGCAAGCTCCAGGAGCTGGGTGCAACTCGCCTGGTGGTACATCGTACCCCGCGTCATATTTACGCACAGGTAATTGCACCGAACGGTTCTGAAGTTCTGGTAGCTGCTTCTACTGTAGAAAAAGCTATCGCTGAACAATTGAAGTACACCGGTAACAAAGACGCTGCTGCAGCTGTAGGTAAAGCTGTTGCTGAACGCGCTCTGGAAAAAGGCATCAAAGATGTTTCTTTTGACCGTTCCGGGTTCCAATATCATGGTCGTGTCCAGGCACTGGCAGATGCTGCCCGTGAAGCTGGCCTTCAGTTCTAAGGTAGAGGTGTAAGATGGCTCACATCGAAAAACAAGCTGGCGAACTGCAGGAAAAGCTGATCGCGGTTAACCGCGTATCTAAAACCGTTAAAGGTGGTCGTATTTTCTCCTTCACAGCTCTGACTGTAGTTGGTGATGGTAACGGTCGCGTTGGTTTTGGTTACGGTAAAGCGCGTGAAGTTCCAGCAGCGATCCAGAAAGCGATGGAAAAAGCCCGTCGCAATATGATTAACGTCGCGCTGAACCACGGCACCCTGCAGCACCCGGTTAAGGGTACTCACACGGGTTCTCGTGTATTCATGCAGCCGGCTTCCGAAGGTACCGGTATCATCGCCGGTGGTGCAATGCGCGCCGTTCTGGAAGTCGCTGGAGTTCGTAACGTTCTGGCTAAAGCGTATGGTTCTACTAACCCGATTAACGTGGTTCGTGCAACTATCGATGGCCTGGAAAATATGAAATCTCCGGAAATGGTCGCTGCCAAGCGTGGTAAATCCGTTGAAGAAATTCTGGGGAAATAAACCATGGCAAAGACTATTAAAATTACTCAAACCCGCAGTGCAATCGGTCGTCTGCCGAAACACAAGGCAACGCTGCTTGGCCTGGGTCTGCGTCGTATTGGTCACACCGTAGAGCGCGAGGATACTCCTGCTGTTCGTGGTATGGTCAACGCGGTTTCCTTCATGGTTAAAGTTGAGGAGTAAGAGATGCGTTTAAATACTCTGTCTCCGGCCGAAGGCTCTAAAAAAGCGGCTCGCCGCCTGGGTCGTGGTATCGGTTCTGGCCTCGGTAAAACCGGTGGTCGTGGTCACAAAGGTCAGAAGTCTCGTTCTGGCGGTGGCGTACGTCGCGGTTTCGAGGGTGGTCAGATGCCTCTGTACCGTCGTCTGCCGAAATTCGGCTTCACTTCACGTAAAGCAGCGATTACAGCCGAAGTTCGTCTGTCTGACCTGGCTAAAGTTGAAGGCGGTGTTGTAGACCTGAACACGCTGAAAGCAGCTAACATTATCGGTATCCAGATCGAGTTCGCGAAAGTGATCCTGGCTGGTGAAGTCACTACTCCGGTAACTGTTCGTGGCCTGCGTGTTACTAAAGGCGCTCGTGCTGCTATCGAAGCTGCTGGCGGTAAAATCGAGGAATAAGTAGCAGATGGCTAAACAACCGGGATTAGATTTTCAAAGTGCCAAAGGTGGCTTAGGCGAGCTGAAACGCAGACTGCTGTTTGTAATCGGCGCGCTGATTGTGTTCCGTATTGGCTCTTTCATTCCGATCCCTGGTATTGATGCCGCTGTACTTGCCAAACTGCTTGAGCAACAGCGAGGCACCATCATTGAAATGTTTAACATGTTCTCTGGTGGTGCTCTCAGCCGTGCTTCTATCTTTGCTCTGGGGATCATGCCGTATATTTCGGCGTCGATCATTATCCAGCTGCTGACGGTGGTTCATCCAACGCTGGCAGAAATTAAGAAAGAAGGGGAGTCTGGTCGTCGTAAGATCAGCCAGTACACCCGCTACGGTACTCTGGTGCTGGCAATATTCCAGTCGATCGGTATTGCTACCGGTCTGCCGAATATGCCTGGTATGCAGGGCCTGGTGATGAACCCAGGCTTTGCATTCTATTTCACCGCTGTTGTAAGTCTGGTTACAGGGACGATGTTCCTGATGTGGTTGGGTGAACAGATTACTGAACGTGGTATCGGCAACGGTATCTCAATCATTATCTTCGCCGGTATTGTAGCGGGACTCCCGCCAGCCATTGCCCATACTATCGAGCAAGCGCGTCAAGGCGACCTGCACTTCCTCGTGTTGCTGTTGGTTGCAGTATTAGTATTCGCAGTGACGTTCTTTGTTGTATTTGTTGAGCGTGGTCAACGCCGCATTGTGGTAAACTACGCGAAACGTCAGCAAGGTCGTCGTGTCTATGCTGCACAGAGCACACATTTACCGCTGAAAGTGAATATGGCGGGGGTAATCCCGGCAATCTTCGCTTCCAGTATTATTCTGTTCCCGGCGACCATCGCGTCATGGTTCGGGGGCGGGACTGGTTGGAACTGGCTGACAACAATTTCGCTGTATTTGCAGCCTGGGCAACCGCTTTATGTGTTACTCTATGCGTCTGCAATCATATTCTTCTGTTTCTTCTACACGGCGTTGGTTTTCAACCCGCGTGAAACAGCAGATAACCTGAAGAAGTCCGGTGCATTTGTACCAGGAATTCGTCCGGGAGAGCAAACGGCGAAGTATATCGATAAAGTAATGACCCGCCTGACTTTGGTTGGTGCGCTCTACATTACCTTTATCTGCCTGATCCCGGAGTTCATGCGTGATGCAATGAAAGTACCGTTCTACTTCGGTGGGACCTCACTGCTTATCGTTGTTGTCGTGATTATGGACTTTATGGCTCAAGTGCAAACTCTGATGATGTCAAGTCAGTACGAGTCTGCATTGAAGAAGGCGAATCTGAAAGGCTACGGCCGTTAACAGTCGCCCGAGAAGTTACGGAGAGTAAAAATGAAAGTTCGTGCTTCCGTCAAGAAATTATGCCGTAACTGCAAAATCGTTAAGCGTGATGGTGTCATCCGTGTGATTTGCAGTGCCGAGCCGAAGCATAAACAGCGCCAAGGCTGATTTATTCGCATATTTTTCTTGCAAAGTTGGGTTGAGCTGGCTAGATTAGCCAGCCAATCTTTTGTATGTCTGTGCGTTTCCATTTGAGTATCCTGAAAACGGGCTTTTCAGCATGGTGCGTACATATTAAATAGTAGGAGTGCATAGTGGCCCGTATAGCAGGCATTAACATTCCTGATCAGAAACATGCTGTGATCGCATTAACTTCGATCTACGGCGTCGGCAAGACCCGTTCTAAAGCCATTCTGGCTGCCGCGGGTATCGCTGAAGATGTTAAGATCAGTGAGCTGTCTGAAGAACAAATCGACACGCTGCGTGACGAAGTTGCCAAATTTGTCGTTGAAGGTGATCTGCGCCGTGAAGTTAGCATGAGCATCAAGCGCCTTATGGACCTTGGTTGCTATCGCGGTTTGCGTCATCGTCGTGGTCTCCCGGTTCGCGGTCAGCGTACCAAGACCAACGCACGTACCCGTAAGGGTCCGCGCAAACCGATCAAGAAATAATCGGGGTGATTGAATAATGGCAAAGGCACCAATTCGTGCACGTAAACGTGTAAGAAAACAAGTCTCTGACGGCGTGGCTCATATCCATGCTTCTTTTAACAACACCATCGTTACCATTACTGATCGTCAGGGTAACGCACTGGGTTGGGCAACAGCCGGTGGTTCCGGTTTCCGTGGTTCTCGCAAATCCACTCCGTTTGCAGCTCAGGTTGCAGCAGAGCGTTGCGCTGAAGCCGTAAAAGAATACGGTATCAAGAATCTGGAAGTTATGGTCAAAGGACCGGGTCCAGGTCGCGAATCTACTGTTCGTGCTCTGAACGCCGCTGGTTTCCGCATCACTAATATTACTGATGTGACTCCGATCCCTCATAACGGTTGTCGTCCGCCGAAAAAACGTCGCGTATAACGCTGTCGTTTCTAGGATTGTTGGAGAAAGAAAATGGCAAGATATTTGGGTCCTAAGCTCAAGCTGAGCCGTCGTGAGGGCACTGACTTATTCCTTAAGTCTGGCGTTCGCGCGATCGATACCAAGTGTAAAATTGAACAAGCTCCTGGCCAGCACGGTGCGCGTAAACCGCGTCTGTCTGACTATGGTGTGCAGTTGCGTGAAAAGCAAAAAGTTCGCCGTATCTACGGTGTGCTGGAGCGTCAGTTCCGTAACTACTACAAAGAAGCAGCACGTCTGAAAGGCAACACCGGTGAAAACCTGTTGGGTCTGCTGGAAGGTCGTCTGGACAACGTTGTATACCGTATGGGCTTCGGTGCCACTCGTGCAGAAGCACGTCAGCTGGTCAGCCATAAAGCAATTATGGTAAACGGTCGTGTTGTTAACATCGCTTCTTATCAGGTTAGTCCGAATGACGTTGTTAGCATTCGTGAGAAAGCGAAGAAGCAGTCTCGCGTGAAAGCCGCTCTGGAGCTGGCTGAGCAGCGTGAAAAGCCAACCTGGCTGGAAGTTGATGCTGGCAAGATGGAAGGTACGTTCAAGCGTAAGCCGGAGCGTTCTGATCTGTCTGCGGACATTAACGAACACCTGATCGTCGAGCTTTACTCCAAGTAAAGCTTAGTACCAAAGAGAGGACACAATGCAGGGTTCTGTGACAGAGTTTCTAAAACCGCGCCTGGTAGATATCGAGCAAGTGAGTTCGACGCACGCCAAGGTGACCCTTGAGCCTTTAGAGCGTGGCTTTGGCCATACTTTGGGTAACGCACTGCGCCGTATTCTGCTCTCATCGATGCCGGGTTGCGCGGTGACCGAGGTTGAGATTGATGGTGTACTACATGAGTACAGCACCAAAGAAGGCGTTCAGGAAGATATCCTGGAAATCCTGCTCAACCTGAAAGGGCTGGCGGTGAGAGTTCAGGGTAAAGATGATGTTATTCTTACCTTGAATAAATCTGGCATTGGCCCTGTGACTGCAGCCGACATTACCCATGATGGTGATGTCGAAATCGTCAAGCCACAGCACGTGATCTGCCACCTGACCGATGAGAATGCATCTATTAGCATGCGTATCAAAGTTCAGCGCGGTCGTGGTTATGTGCCGGCTTCTACCCGAATTCATTCGGAAGAAGATGAGCGCCCAATCGGCCGTCTGCTGGTCGACGCATGCTACAGCCCTGTAGAGCGTATTGCCTACAATGTTGAAGCAGCGCGTGTAGAACAGCGTACCGACCTGGACAAGCTGGTCATCGAAATGGAAACCAACGGCACAATCGATCCTGAAGAGGCGATTCGTCGTGCGGCTACCATTCTGGCTGAACAACTGGAAGCTTTCGTTGATTTACGTGATGTACGTCAGCCGGAAGTTAAAGAAGAGAAACCAGAATTCGATCCGATCCTGCTGCGCCCTGTTGACGATCTGGAATTGACTGTCCGCTCTGCTAACTGCCTCAAAGCAGAAGCTATCCACTATATCGGTGATCTGGTACAGCGTACTGAGGTTGAGCTTCTTAAGACGCCTAACCTTGGTAAAAAATCTCTTACCGAGATTAAAGACGTGCTGGCTTCCCGTGGACTGTCTCTGGGCATGCGCCTGGAAAACTGGCCACCGGCAAGCATCGCTGACGAGTAACCGGATCACAGGTTAAGGTTTTACTGAGAAGGATAAGGTCATGCGCCATCGTAAGAGTGGTCGTCAACTGAACCGCAACAGCAGCCATCGCCAGGCTATGTTCCGCAATATGGCAGGTTCACTGGTTCGTCATGAAATCATCAAGACGACTCTGCCGAAAGCGAAAGAGCTGCGTCGCGTAGTTGAGCCGCTGATTACTCTTGCCAAGACTGATAGCGTAGCTAATCGTCGTCTGGCATTCGCCCGTACTCGTGATAACGAGATCGTGGCAAAACTGTTTAACGAACTGGGCCCGCGTTTCGCGAGCCGCGCCGGTGGTTACACTCGCATTCTGAAGTGTGGTTTCCGTGCAGGCGACAATGCGCCGATGGCATACATCGAGCTGGTTGATCGTTCAGAGAAAACAGAAGCTGCTGCAGAGTAATCTGTAGTAACGTAAAAAAACCCGCTTCGGCGGGTTTTTTTATATCCGTCATATCCCCACTTATCTACAATATCTGTACTCTTTTTGTTCATCCCCTGGAGTGTTGTATGTGGTTACTGGACCAGTGGGCAGAGCGCCATATTATTGATGCGCAATCTAAAGGTGAGTTTGATGATTTACCGGGAACGGGTGAACCGCTGACTCTTGACGATGACTCCCATGTCCCGACTGAACTCCGAGCTGGATACCGTTTATTAAAAAATGCAGGTTGCCTTCCTCCTGAGCTCGAGCAACGCAGAGAAGCAATACAGCTGCTTGAAATACTCGCGGGGATCCGCAAAGATGATCCAAGTTATCCGGAGGTGAGCCGAAGACTGTCGCTGCTGGAACTTAAACTTCGGCAGGCTGGACTCAGCACCGAGTTTTTGCGCGGTGACTACGCAGATAAGCTGCTAAAAAAGATCAACGATGAATAGCGGAGAGAGCATGTACCGAATTGGTGAAATAGCGAAACTGGCTGACGTGACGCCAGATACTATCCGCTACTATGAAAAGCAGCAGATGATGGAGCATGAAGTGCGTACTGAAGGCGGATTTCGGCTCTATACAGAAAGCGATCTTCAGCGCCTGAAGTTTATTCGTTATGCCCGCCAGCTTGGTTTCACTCTGGAGTCGATCCGCGAATTGCTTTCGATCCGTGTTGATCCCGAACACCATACCTGTCAGGAATCAAAAGGGATCGTCCAGGAAAGACTGCAAGAAGTCGAAGCACGTATTGCCGAACTTCAGACGATGCAGCGGTCTCTGCAGCGATTGAATGATGCATGCTGCGGCAAGGCACACAGCAGCGTGTACTGCTCTATTCTTGAAGCTCTTGAGCAAGGCGCCAGTGGAACAACATCAGGCTGTTGATTTCTTGAACTGCCGGGTCTACACTCGCGGCGTAAATTACTACAAACTGGAGATATTATGAGTCGTTATCAGCACACCAAAGGGCAGATAAAGGACAACGCCATTGAGGCGCTTCTGCATGACCCACTGTTCAGACAGCGCGTTGAGAAAAATAAGAAAGGGAAAGGAAGTTATCTACGTAAAGGCAAACATGGCAATCGGGGTAACTGGGAGGCCAGTGGCAAGAAAGTAATTAACTTTTTTACCACTGGCCTTCTTGTTTCAGTGAGTGTTTAAGAGCGGTTATTCTGTTCTTTCAGCAGGTCACGAATTTCACTCAGTAATACTTCTTCTTTCGATGGAGCTGGCGGTGCTGCTGGCTCCTCCGCTTTTTTACGGTTCAGTTTGTTGATCAGTTTGATTGCCATAAAGATAGCAAACGCAACAATAATGAAATCGAAGACATTCTGAATAAATACACCGTAATGCATGACCACGGCAGGGATGTCTCCCTGTGCATCACGTAGCGTTAAAGCAAACTGTTTAAAATCAATCCCACCAATTAACAACCCCAGTGGCGGCATGATGATATCGGCAACCAGTGATGAAACAATCTTACCGAATGCCGCACCAATAATGACACCCACTGCCAAATCGACAACATTCCCGCGCATCGCGAATTCGCGAAACTCTTTAATAATGCTCATTTTATTCTCCCTATGCAGCTGACGTTTATAAGTTTAACAAATGTTTAGGCAATTTCCATTTATGTATTGCCGAAAGGAAAATTTATTAGACCATGAAATATAAAGGGAAATAAAAAGGGCGCTGTATTAGCGCCCAAATTATTACAGGAAGAAAGGACTTGGCTGGAATAGTCTCTCGACGTCGGTAATAAACTTTTTATCTGTCAGGAACATAATTACGTGATCGCCCTGCTCAATGCGCAGGTTATCGTTGGCAATCATCACATCATTACCACGCACAACGGCGCCAATAATGGTTCCAGGGGGAAGTTTAATTTCATCAATTGAACGCCCCACAACCCGAGATGTTGTTTCATCCCCGTGTGCGACGGCTTCAATGGCTTCCGCGACGCCACGGCGTAGTGAAGAAACGCCGACAATGTCAGCTTTACGTACGTGACTGAGCAACGCGGAGATGGTCGCCTGCTGCGGTGAAATAGCAATATCGATCACGCTACCTTGCACCAGATCGACGTATGCTCTGCGTTGGATTAACACCATCACTTTCTTGGCACCCATCCGTTTGGCAAGCATCGCCGACATGATATTCGCTTCATCATCGTTGGTCACTGCGATGAACAGATCTACCTGATCGATATGTTCTTCGGCCAGTAACTCTTGATCCGAAGCATCACCAAAAAAGACGATCGTATTTTGCAGTTTCTCTGCAAGTTCGGATGCTCGCTGTTGATTACGTTCGATCAGTTTGACGCTGTAATCTTTTTCCAGACGACGAGCAAGACCCGCTCCGATATTACCGCCGCCTACTAACATAATGCGTTTGTACGGTTTTTCCAGACGTTGCAGTTCACTCATTACGGCGCGAATATGCTGTGATGCCGCAATAAAGAAGACTTCATCACCCGCTTCAACGATCGTAGAACCTTGTGGACGGATTGGTCGATCATGACGGAAAATCGCCGCAACACGGGTATCGATGTGCGGCATATGTTCACGCATTGTTGACAGCGCATTACCGATAAGCGGCCCGCCGTAATAGGCTTTTACTACTGCCAGACTGACTTTACCTTCGGCAAAATTCACCACCTGCAATGCACCCGGATATTCAATCAGTCGATAAATGCTATCGATAACCAGTTGCTCCGGCGCAATCAGGTGATCGATAGGTACCGCATCGGATTGGAATAGCTTGTCCGCATCACGAACATAATCCGGTGAACGAATACGGGCGATGCGATTAGGCGTATTAAATAGTGAATAAGCTACCTGGCAGGCAACCATATTTGTTTCATCTGAGCTGGTTACGGCAACCAGCATATCGGCATCGTCGGCCCCAGCTTCACGCAGTACGCGAGGATGTGAACCGTGCCCTTGCACGACGCGGAGATCAAACTTGTCCTGCAGGCTGCGCAGACGTTCACCATTGGTATCGACTACCGTGATATCGTTGTTCTCTCCGACCAGGTTTTCAGCCAGCGTACCGCCAACTTGCCCTGCGCCCAGAATGATAATTTTCATCAGTCGCGACCCGTTATCCCATCACTTTTTGATTAGCTTAGCGTAAAAGAAGCCATCGCCATCTTCCGCACCCGGTAAATTCTGACGTCCGGGTTTTTCCGGCGTACCGGTTTCGCTTAATACCGCATCCGGCGTGCGTGCCAGGAAGGCAGTAATTTGCTGCTGGTTTTCTTCTGGCAGGATAGAGCACGTTGCATAAACCAGCGTGCCGCCAGGTTTAAGATGTAACCAGGTTGCATTCAGGATCTCGGCCTGCAGCTGCGCAAGTTCGGCAATATCCCGGTCGCGACGCAGCCATTTGATGTCTGGATGGCGACGAATAACGCCGGTGGCAGAACACGGAGCATCCAGCAAAATACGGTCAAACTGTTGTTCGCCACACCATTGTTGTGGATATCGACCATCACCCTGTTTTACGGTTGCCTTCATGCCCAGACGTTTCAGATTGTCGTAAACGCGCGATAAGCGTTTTTCATCCACATCGACGGCCATGACGTTAGCTTGCGGAGCAACTTCCAGAATGTGCGTCGTTTTACCGCCCGGCGCGCAGCATAGGTCGAGAATCTGCTCGCCATCTTTCGGCAGTAGATATTTAACGCACCCCTGAGCAGAAGCATCCTGAACGGTGGCCCAACCTTCGTCAAAACCAGGGAGGGCGTGAACTGGAGCCGGTGTTTCCAGACGCACTGCATCCGGGTAGTCTGGATGCGGGAAACCGGTTAATCCCGCTGCGGTAAGCAGGTCTATCCAGGCGTCGCGAGTATGGTGATTACGATTGACGCGTAGCCACATCGGCGGTCGCTGGTTATTGGCTTCAAGAATAGCTTCCCACTGCTGCGGATACGCACTCTTAATACGTTTCACCAGCCAGGAGGGGTGTAAGAAGCGCAAATCGCTTTGCGCAAACTCGGCCAGCAGTTCATCCTGACGGCGTTGAAACTGGCGCAACACGCCGTTGATCAGCCCTTTCAGTTGCGGACGCTTAATGGCAACCGCACCTTCTACTGTCTCAGCCAGCGCGGCGTGTGCTGGAATACGAGTATGCAGAAGTTGGTAGAAGCCCACCATGATCAGGTAGTGAACGGTGCGTTGTTTGCCCGTCATTGGACGTTCCATGAGTTGCTGGATCATCCATTCCAGTTGAGAGAGTGTACGCAATACGCCGAAGCAAAGTTCCTGCAACAGCGCTTTGTCTTTATCAGCAACTTTTTGCTGCATGGCGGGCAGCACGTTGCTTAATGACTGTCCTTTTTCGACAACCTGTTCGACGGCCTGGGCCGCCATACTGCGTAAATTAAGATGTTTTTTCATAAGCGCAAAAATAAAAATGCCCGGAAACACCGGGCTTAAAGAGATGAACCGTCAGACCAGACGGTTACCGGGTACAAACCATTCCCGGCGTGAATTAAGCAGATCCTGCGCGCTCATGGCTTTTTTACCGGCAGGCTGCAAAGAGACGAGATTCAGGATGCCGTCGCCCGTTGCGACCTGAATACCCTGCTTTGTTGCCTCCAGAATGGTGCCTGGCGCAGCCTGGGTGTTTTCCGCAATAACCGAAGCTTGCCAGACTTTCACTGGTTGACCGTCGATTTCAAGCCAGCTCATTGGCCATGGGTTAAAGGCGCGGATGCAGCGTTCCAATTGAACAGCTGAAAGCGACCAGTCGATACGGGCCTCTTCTTTGCTGAGTTTTTCTGCATGCGTAACCAGTGATTCATCTTGTACCACCGGGTTTATTGTGCCGGCAGCCAGCTGTTTTAGCGTTTCAATCAGCCCCTGCGGCCCCAAATCTGCCAGCTTATCGTATAACGAACCGCTGGTATCTTCTGCCGTAATCGGGCAAGACAGCTTAAGCAGCATATCTCCGGTGTCGAGGCCAACATCCATCTGCATGATGGTTACACCTGTTTCGGTGTCACCTGCCCACAGTGAGCGCTGGATCGGTGCTGCACCACGCCAGCGTGGAAGCAGGGAGCCGTGAACGTTGATACAACCCAGACGCGGCATTTCCAGTACGGCTTTTGGCAGAATCAGGCCATATGCCACCACCACCATCACGTCTGCGCGTAAATCAGCAACCAGCTGCTGGTTTTCCTGAGGGCGAAGAGAGACAGGTTGGAAAACCGGTATCCCTTTTTCTTCCGCCAGCACTTTGACCGGGCTGGGCATCAGCTTTTTACCGCGTCCCGCCGGGCGGTCCGGTTGGGTAAACACGCCAACGACGTTGTGTCCAGAAGACAACAGCGCGTCGAGATGACGCGCTGCAAAGTCAGGTGTACCCGCAAAAATAATACGTAGTGAGTCTGACACGTTGATTCTTGTCCTTAAGCTCGGGCGTTCAGGCGGTCGAGTTTTTCAACTTTCTGACGAATACGTTGTTGCTTCAACGGAGACAGATAATCGATAAACAGTTTACCGACCAGGTGATCCATTTCATGTTGAATGCAGATAGCCAGTAGGCCATCGGCTTCCAGTTCAAAAGATTTGCCGTTGCGATCGAGCGCACGAATTTTTACTTTCTCTGCGCGTGGTACTAACGCACGCTGTTCAGGAATAGACAGGCAGCCTTCTTCAATGCCGGTTTCGCCGTCTTTTTCCAGCAGCTCTGGGTTAATGAGTACCAACTGCTCGTCGCGGTTTTCAGAGACATCAATAACGATGATGCGCTGATGAATATCAACCTGTGTTGCTGCCAGACCGATACCTTCTTCGGCATACATCGTTTCGAACATATCATCAACGATGCGCTGAATTTCTGCATTCACTTCTTCGACCGGTTTTGCGACTTTGCGAAGGCGCTCGTCCGGAATATGTAACACTTGCAAAACTGACATAGTTATCCAGAGTTGTGTTCAGGAGTTGAAAAGATTATTACCTCTATTCTAGACAAAACCCCCTCTGATTGACAGCATCAGTGACCAATCGCAAAGATTGCCAGGACTGCTTGTGGCAGGGGGACAAGGATGACCCAAATCGAAATTTGGCTACGTTTAGCGCAAGTGAATGAACTGTATGGTGATGAGATGGTGCGCATTGCCCACTGGCTCAATACTCAACCGTTGATTAGCAACGCGGTACTCCTGCAGGCAGGATTCTCTCCCCGCCAGGCCACACGGTTTTTAACCTTTTCACAGCAGACGCTGGAAAAAACGTTGCGCTGGCTTGAACATCCGAACCACCATTTTGTGGTTGCAGACAGTGAGCATTATCCGCGACAGCTCCGTGCGATTGAGGATTATCCTGGGGTGCTTTTTGTCGCAGGAAATCCCGCATGTCTTCGCTCGTTCCAGGTGGCCGTTGTCGGCAGCAGACAGCACTCCTGGTATGGCGAACGCTGGGGGCGATTGTTTTGTGAAAAGCTTGCAGCATGTGGTGTGACGATCACCAGCGGTCTGGCCCGGGGAATTGATGGCGTGGCACACAGTGCTGCGATAAACCGACAAGGCACAAGTATTGCGGTGCTGGGAAATGGACTTGAGACCATTCACCCACGACAGCATATCCGTCTTGCTCAGCGACTGATTGAGGCAGGTGGTGCACTGGTGTCTGAGTTCCCATTAGATACGCTCCCTTTGCCACGCAATTTTCCCCGACGAAATCGCATTATCAGTGGTCTAAGTAAAGGTGTACTGGTCGTCGAAGCTGCACAGCGTAGCGGGTCACTGGTTACTGCTCGCTGTGCACTGGAACAAGGGCGGGAGGTGTTTGCTTTACCAGGGCCGATTGGGAGCCCGGGAAGTGAAGGCCCGCATTGGCTAATTCAGCAGGGAGCCATGCTTGTGACGACACCAGAGGAAATTCTTGAAAATTTGCAATATGGGCTGCAATGGTTGCCAGATGAACCTGAAAAATCAATTTATTCGCCAGATCACGAAGAGGTGGCATTGCCATTTCCGGAGCTCCTGGCTAACGTAGGAGATGAGGTAACACCTGTTGACGTCGTCGCTGAACGTGCCGGCCAACCTGTGCCAGAGGTAGTGGCTCAACTGCTCGAACTGGAGTTAGCAGGGTGGATCGCAGCTGTACCCGGCGGCTATGTCCGATTGAGGAGGGCATGCCATGTTCGACGTACTAATGTATTTGTTTGAGACATATATCCATAACGAAGCTGAGCTGCGTGTGGATCAGGACAAACTGGAACGGGATCTTACCGACGCTGGTTTTGATCGTGAAGACATTTACAACGCGTTACTTTGGCTGGAAAAGCTTGCTGACTATCAGGATGGCCTTGCTGAACCTATGCAACTGGCATCTGACCCTCTTTCTATACGTATTTATACTGCGGAAGAGTGCGATCGACTGGATGCAAGCTGTAGAGGATTCCTGCTATTCCTGGAGCAGATTCAGGTGCTAAACCTCGAAACGCGAGAAATGGTCATTGAGCGTGTACTCGCTCTGGATACGGCAGAGTTCGATCTGGAAGACCTGAAGTGGGTAATCCTGATGGTGCTATTCAACATTCCAGGTTGTGAAAATGCCTATCAGCAAATGGAAGAATTACTCTTTGAAGTGAATGAAGGTATGCTGCATTAATCAATCTTCATTCAGTATGAGTTGTTATGGCTAAATCAGCACTGTTCACGGTGCGTAAAAATGAGCCCTGCCCACAATGCGGGGCTGAATTGGTTATTCGTTCCGGGAAACACGGTCCGTTTCTCGGTTGTTCACACTATCCAGAATGCGATTACATCCGTCCGCTGAAATCTTCCGCGGACGGACATATTGTCAAAGTTCTGGAGGGTAAGCTTTGTCCTGCATGTGGCGCTGAGCTGGTGCTGAGACAGGGACGATTCGGTATGTTCATTGGATGCAGTGACTATCCTGCGTGCGATCACACCGAGCTCATCGACAAGCCTGATGAAACAGCAATAGTCTGTCCTCAATGCCAGACTGGTCATCTTGTCCAGCGGCGTTCCCGTTATGGCAAAACCTTCTACTCCTGCGATCGCTATCCGGAGTGCCAGTTTGTCATTAACTTCAAACCGTTATCCGGAGAATGTCCTGAGTGTCATTATCCGCTTCTCATCGAAAAGAAAACCGCACAGGGTGTGAAGCATTTCTGTGCCAGTAAACAATGTGGAAAGCCGATTTCGGCGGAATAAAAAAGTGAATAATAACCTGCCCACAGACGCTATTGCTGCGGCGATAGCGGTTCTGAAACAAGAAAAAGTCATCGCCTATCCAACTGAAGCTGTTTTCGGTGTCGGTTGCGATCCCGACAGCGAAACGGCTGTTACCCGTCTGTTAGAGTTAAAACAACGCCCAGTCGATAAAGGTTTAATTTTGATTGCGGCAAGCTTTGACCAGCTTAAACCCTATATCGACGATAGCATGCTCACCGAGGCCCAACGTGAGGCTGTGTTCGCCCGCTGGCCTGGGCCTGTTACTTTCGTTTTCCCGGCGCCCGCGACTACGCCTCGTTGGTTGACCGGTCGTTTTGACTCGCTGGCCGTGCGTGTCACCGATCATCCGCTGGTGGTTGCATTGTGCCAGGCTTATGGCAAACCATTAGTCTCTACCAGTGCTAATCTGAGTGGCTTACCGCCTTGCAGAACGGTTGAGGAAGTCCGTGCGCAGTTTGGTACAGACTTTCCTGTGGTTGAGGGGGAGACCGGAGGCCGTTTGAATCCTTCGGAGATCCGTGATGCTCTGACGGGTGAACAGTTTCGACAGGGGTAATATGAAAGAAGCCTATGCTGTTTTTGGTAATCCGATAGCGCACAGTAAATCGCCCTTTATTCATCAGCAATTTGCAGAGCAGTTGAAGATTGATCATTCCTATGGGCGTGTACTGGCGCCCATCAATGATTTTGTGAATACGCTGAACGCTTTTTTTGCTGAGGGTGGGAAGGGGGCAAATGTCACTGTGCCTTTTAAAGAAGAGGCGTTTGCACGTGCTGATGAACTAACGGAGCGGGCATCGCTTGCTGGAGCGGTCAACACCCTTAAACGGCTGGAGGATGGGCGTTTACTGGGAGACAACACGGATGGTATCGGCTTATTAAGCGATCTTGAGCGTTTATCTTTCATTCATCCCGGATCGCGAGTTCTGCTGATTGGTGCGGGTGGTGCATCCCGTGGAGTTTTATTACCTCTTCTTTCTATGGATTGTGCGGTGACTATTGTTAACCGTACCGCTTCGCGCGCTGAAGAACTGGCACAAATCTTCTCCCACACCGGCAGCGTGCAGGCGGTGGGAATGGACGATCTTGAAAATTGCAGTTTTGATTTGATCATCAATGCCACATCCAGCGGAATGAGCGGTGAGATACCAGCTATTCCAGCATCTCTTATCCACCCTTCGGTCTATTGTTATGACATGTTTTATCAGAAAGGGAACACACCGTTTCTTTCCTGGTGTGTTTCGCATGGGGCGAAACATTATGCCGATGGCCTGGGGATGCTGGTGGGGCAGGCTGCGCATGCAGTTTTACTTTGGCATGGCGTTTTGCCACAGGTGGAGCCTGTCATAAAAAGCATGCAACAGGAATTGTCGGCATGAATCAGGCGATCCAGTTTCCCGATCGGGAAGAATGGTGCACGGATGTTAACGCCGTTGTGTTTCCAGCGATGGTTCATGGTATGCAGTTAACATGTGCCATATCTGGAGAGATTATGGCGTCCCGCTTTGGCGGCGACACGCCTGAGCAGTGGTTGGAAATATTTCAACAGCATCGCTGGGATCTGGAAGAAGAAGCTGAAGCATTGATCCAGGCCCAGCAGGAAGATGCTCAAGGTTGGGTGTGGTTACTCTGACTTAAATACTCGTCTTTCCACTTAACATAGTTGTTAGCTGAATATTGTAAGCCTGCTTTCTCTTCATCGCTTAATGGACGGATTTGCTTAACCGGGCTTCCCAGGTACAGATATCCGCTTTCCAGGCGCTTGTTTTGTGGAACCAGGCTACCAGCCCCAATCATAACGTCGTCTTCTACGACTACGCCATCCAGCAGAATCGATCCCATGCCGACTAATACACGGTTGCCAATGATACAGCCGTGTAGCATGACTTTATGACCAACCGTAACGTCCTCACCCACGATCAGTGGATTACCCTGCGGATTAGACGTGGATTTATGCGTGACATGGAGAACGCTGCCGTCCTGGATGTTTGTACGGGCACCAATTTGTACATAGTTAACGTCGCCACGAATGGCAACCAGTGGCCAAATTCCGACATCATCAGCTAAACGAGCATCACCAATGACGACACTACTGGTGTCGATCATCACGCGATTTCCGATCTGTGGGAAAAGATCCTTATAAGGACGCAGTACATCAGACATGTTTACCTCAACGAAAATAGAGCAGTAATGAAGACTTTGGTTGGATTATTGAGACTGTGCAAGTGGTTTAGCTATCAAAAATCAGTCAAATTGCGCAGGAATGTAGCGAAAGGAGTGAAAAACAAGCATTCAGAAAAAAAGATCCAAAAAATACTTGTGCTAAAAAATGGGATCCCTATAATGCGCCTCCATCGACACGGCGGATGTGAATCACTTCACGCAAACAGCCGGTTCGGTTAAAGAGAAAAACCTGAAAATGAGGGTTGACTCTGAAAGAGGAAAGCGTAATATACGCCACCTCGCGACAGAGCGCTAAAGCGCGTCGCAACTGCTCTTTAACAATTTATCAGACAATCTGTGTGGGCACTCGAAGATACGGATTCTTAACGTCGCAAGACGAAAAATGAATACCAAGTCTCTGAGTGAACATACGTAATTCATTACGAAGTTTAATTCACGAGCATCAAACTTAAATTGAAGAGTTTGATCATGGCTCAGATTGAACGCTGGCGGCAGGCCTAACACATGCAAGTCGAACGGTAGCACAGAGGAGCTTGCTCCTTGGGTGACGAGTGGCGGACGGGTGAGTAATGTCTGGGAAACTGCCCGATGGAGGGGGATAACTACTGGAAACGGTAGCTAATACCGCATAACGTCGCAAGACCAAAGAGGGGGACCTTCGGGCCTCTTGCCATCGGATGTGCCCAGATGGGATTAGCTAGTAGGTGGGGTAACGGCTCACCTAGGCGACGATCCCTAGCTGGTCTGAGAGGATGACCAGCCACACTGGAACTGAGACACGGTCCAGACTCCTACGGGAGGCAGCAGTGGGGAATATTGCACAATGGGCGCAAGCCTGATGCAGCCATGCCGCGTGTATGAAGAAGGCCTTCGGGTTGTAAAGTACTTTCAGCGAGGAGGAAGGCGTTGTGGTTAATAACCGCAACGATTGACGTTACTCGCAGAAGAAGCACCGGCTAACTCCGTGCCAGCAGCCGCGGTAATACGGAGGGTGCAAGCGTTAATCGGAATTACTGGGCGTAAAGCGCACGCAGGCGGTCTGTCAAGTCGGATGTGAAATCCCCGGGCTCAACCTGGGAACTGCATCCGAAACTGGCAGGCTAGAGTCTTGTAGAGGGGGGTAGAATTCCAGGTGTAGCGGTGAAATGCGTAGAGATCTGGAGGAATACCGGTGGCGAAGGCGGCCCCCTGGACAAAGACTGACGCTCAGGTGCGAAAGCGTGGGGAGCAAACAGGATTAGATACCCTGGTAGTCCACGCCGTAAACGATGTCGACTTGGAGGTTGTGCCCTTGAGGCGTGGCTTCCGGAGCTAACGCGTTAAGTCGACCGCCTGGGGAGTACGGCCGCAAGGTTAAAACTCAAATGAATTGACGGGGGCCCGCACAAGCGGTGGAGCATGTGGTTTAATTCGATGCAACGCGAAGAACCTTACCTACTCTTGACATCCAGAGAACTTAGCAGAGATGCTTTGGTGCCTTCGGGAACTCTGAGACAGGTGCTGCATGGCTGTCGTCAGCTCGTGTTGTGAAATGTTGGGTTAAGTCCCGCAACGAGCGCAACCCTTATCCTTTGTTGCCAGCGATTCGGTCGGGAACTCAAAGGAGACTGCCAGTGATAAACTGGAGGAAGGTGGGGATGACGTCAAGTCATCATGGCCCTTACGAGTAGGGCTACACACGTGCTACAATGGCATATACAAAGAGAAGCGACCTCGCGAGAGCAAGCGGACCTCATAAAGTATGTCGTAGTCCGGATTGGAGTCTGCAACTCGACTCCATGAAGTCGGAATCGCTAGTAATCGTGGATCAGAATGCCACGGTGAATACGTTCCCGGGCCTTGTACACACCGCCCGTCACACCATGGGAGTGGGTTGCAAAAGAAGTAGGTAGCTTAACCTTCGGGAGGGCGCTTACCACTTTGTGATTCATGACTGGGGTGAAGTCGTAACAAGGTAACCGTAGGGGAACCTGCGGTTGGATCACCTCCTTACCTTAAAGAACCGACCTTTGTAGTGCTCACACAGATTGTCTGATGAAAAATTAGCAGTAAGAAAATCTCTGCAGGCTTGTAGCTCAGGTGGTTAGAGCGCACCCCTGATAAGGGTGAGGTCGGTGGTTCAAGTCCACTCAGGCCTACCAAATTCGCTTCCGTGCTGTGTTACGGCGATGCTCGCATACTTTAGTATGCTTCGCACCACCGCGCCTTGCTCGGAAACGAATTAGGGTACAGAGATTAGCATTTACGATGGGGTTATAGCTCAGCTGGGAGAGCGCCTGCCTTGCACGCAGGAGGTCTGCGGTTCGATCCCGCATAGCTCCACCATCTTTACTGCAAAAACACAAGAAAACTTCAGAGTGTACCTGAAAAGGTTCACTGCGAAGTTTTGCTCTTTAAAAATCTGGATCAAGCTGAAAATTGAAACGACACACTGTTTCATTTCTCCGTAATAAGAAATGAAAAATGGTGTGTTCGAGTCTCTCAAATTTTTGCAAGTCGATGATGAATCGAAAGAAACATCTTCGGGTTGTGAGGTTAAGCGACTAAGCGTACACGGTGGATGCCCTGGCAGTCAGAGGCGATGAAGGACGTGCTAATCTGCGATAAGCGTCGGTAAGGTGATATGAACCGTTATAACCGGCGATTTCCGAATGGGGAAACCCAGTGTGTTTCGACACACTATCATTACGTGAATACATAGCGTAATGAAGCGAACCGGGGGAACTGAAACATCTAAGTACCCCGAGGAAAAGAAATCAACCGAGATTCCCCCAGTAGCGGCGAGCGAACGGGGAGCAGCCCAGAGTCTGAATCAGCTTGTGTGTTAGTGGAACGGTCTGGAAAGTCCGACGGTACAGGGTGATAGTCCCGTACACCAAAATGCACAGGTTGTGAACTCGAAGAGTAGGGCGGGACACGTGGTATCCTGTCTGAATATGGGGGGACCATCCTCCAAGGCTAAATACTCCTGACTGACCGATAGTGAACCAGTACCGTGAGGGAAAGGCGAAAAGAACCCCGGCGAGGGGAGTGAAAAAGAACCTGAAACCGTGTACGTACAAGCAGTGGGAGCCTCTTTATGGGGTGACTGCGTACCTTTTGTATAATGGGTCAGCGACTTATATTCTGTAGCAAGGTTAACCGTATAGGGGAGCCGAAGGGAAACCGAGTCTTAACTGGGCGTTAAGTTGCAGGGTATAGACCCGAAACCCGGTGATCTAGCCATGGGCAGGTTGAAGGTTGGGTAACACTAACTGGAGGACCGAACCGACTAATGTTGAAAAATTAGCGGATGACTTGTGGCTGGGGGTGAAAGGCCAATCAAACCGGGAGATAGCTGGTTCTCCCCGAAAGCTATTTAGGTAGCGCCTCGTGAATTCATCTTCGGGGGTAGAGCACTGTTTCGGCTAGGGGGTCATCCCGACTTACCAACCCGATGCAAACTGCGAATACCGAAGAATGTTATCACGGGAGACACACGGCGGGTGCTAACGTCCGTCGTGAAGAGGGAAACAACCCAGACCGCCAGCTAAGGTCCCAAAGTCATGGTTAAGTGGGAAACGATGTGGGAAGGCACAGACAGCCAGGATGTTGGCTTAGAAGCAGCCATCATTTAAAGAAAGCGTAATAGCTCACTGGTCGAGTCGGCCTGCGCGGAAGATGTAACGGGGCTAAACCATGCACCGAAGCTGCGGCAGCGACACTATGTGTTGTTGGGTAGGGGAGCGTTCTGTAAGCCGTTGAAGGTGTGCTGTGAGGCATGCTGGAGGTATCAGAAGTGCGAATGCTGACATAAGTAACGATAATGCGGGTGAAAAACCCGCACGCCGGAAGACCAAGGGTTCCTGTCCAACGTTAATCGGGGCAGGGTGAGTCGACCCCTAAGGCGAGGCCGAAAGGCGTAGTCGATGGGAAACAGGTTAATATTCCTGTACTTGGTGTTACTGCGAAGGGGGGACGGAGAAGGCTATGTTAGCCGGGCGACGGTTGTCCCGGTTTAAGCATGTAGGCGGAGGTTCCAGGTAAATCCGGTACCTTTTTAACGCTGAGGTGTGATGACGAGGCACTACGGTGCTGAAGTAACAAATGCCCTGCTTCCAGGAAAAGCCTCTAAGCATCAGGTAACACGAAATCGTACCCCAAACCGACACAGGTGGTCAGGTAGAGAATACCAAGGCGCTTGAGAGAACTCGGGTGAAGGAACTAGGCAAAATGGTGCCGTAACTTCGGGAGAAGGCACGCTGATATGTAGGTGAAGCGGTTTACCCGTGGAGCTGAAATCAGTCGAAGATACCAGCTGGCTGCAACTGTTTATTAAAAACACAGCACTGTGCAAACACGAAAGTGGACGTATACGGTGTGACGCCTGCCCGGTGCCGGAAGGTTAATTGATGGGGTTATCCGTAAGGAGAAGCTCTTGATCGAAGCCCCGGTAAACGGCGGCCGTAACTATAACGGTCCTAAGGTAGCGAAATTCCTTGTCGGGTAAGTTCCGACCTGCACGAATGGCGTAATGATGGCCAGGCTGTCTCCACCCGAGACTCAGTGAAATTGAACTCGCTGTGAAGATGCAGTGTACCCGCGGCAAGACGGAAAGACCCCGTGAACCTTTACTATAGCTTGACACTGAACACTGGTCCTTGATGTGTAGGATAGGTGGGAGGCTTTGAAGTGTGGACGCCAGTCTGCATGGAGCCATCCTTGAAATACCACCCTTTAATGGCTGGTGTTCTAACGTGGACCCGTAATCCGGGTTGCGGACAGTGTCTGGTGGGTAGTTTGACTGGGGCGGTCTCCTCCTAAAGAGTAACGGAGGAGCACGAAGGTTAGCTAATCCTGGTCGGACATCAGGAGGTTAGTGCAAAGGCATAAGCTAGCTTGACTGCGAGAGTGACGGCTCGAGCAGGTGCGAAAGCAGGTCTTAGTGATCCGGTGGTTCTGAATGGAAGGGCCATCGCTCAACGGATAAAAGGTACTCCGGGGATAACAGGCTGATACCGCCCAAGAGTTCATATCGACGGCGGTGTTTGGCACCTCGATGTCGGCTCATCACATCCTGGGGCTGAAGTAGGTCCCAAGGGTATGGCTGTTCGCCATTTAAAGTGGTACGCGAGCTGGGTTTAGAACGTCGTGAGACAGTTCGGTCCCTATCTGCCGTGGGCGCTGGAGAATTGAGGGGGGCTGCTCCTAGTACGAGAGGACCGGAGTGGACGCATCACTGGTGTTCGGGTTGTCATGCCAATGGCATTGCCCGGTAGCTAAATGCGGAAGAGATAAGTGCTGAAAGCATCTAAGCACGAAACTTGCCCCGAGATGAGTTCTCCCTGAGACTATAAGTCTCCTGAAGGAACGTTAAAGACGATGACGTTGATAGGTCGGGTGTGTAAGTGTAGCGATACATTGAGCTAACCGATACTAATGAACCGTGAGGCTTAACCTTACAACGCCGAAGATGTTTTGGCGAAGAGACGACATTCAGCTTGATACAGATAACATTAACCGGCGAAAAGCGGGTTAATAACAGAATTTGCCTGGCGGCTGTAGCGCGGTGGTCCCACCTGACCCCATGCCGAACTCAGAAGTGAAACGCCGTAGCGCCGATGGTAGTGTGGGGTCTCCCCATGCGAGAGTAGGGAACTGCCAGGCATCAAATTTAGTGTGCTGATATGGCTCAGTTGGTAGAGCGCACCCTTGGTAAGGGTGAGGTCCCCAGTTCGACTCTGGGTATCAGCACCAGTTTTTCGGTTAAAGTTCGGCACTTAGAAAAGAATTTGTCTGGCGGCTGTAGCGCGGTGGTCCCACCTGACCCCATGCCGAACTCAGAAGTGAAACGCCGTAGCGCCGATGGTAGTGTGGGGTCTCCCCATGCGAGAGTAGGGAACTGCCAGACATCAAATAAAAGCGAAAGGCCATCCGAAAGGATGGCCTTTTTGCGTTTATACGCGGAAATAAGCCGGAACTGTATCCGGCATATGGCTTTAATGAATAACCTGCGATAAAAACGAACGAGTGCGTTCAGATTTGGGGTGAGCAAAAAACTCATCCGGTGGTGCCTGTTCCACAATCTCGCCAAGATCCATAAAGATCACCCGGTCAGCTACTGTGCGGGCAAAGCCCATTTCATGGGTTACACATAGCATGGTCATGCCCGATTGTGCCAGACCTATCATGGTATCCAGCACTTCTTTTACCATTTCAGGATCCAACGCTGATGTGGGTTCATCAAATAACATGATTTTGGGTTTCATACACAGCGAGCGTGCAATGGCCACGCGCTGTTGTTGTCCACCAGAGATTTGCCCGGGATATTTATGCGCATGTTCGGCAATGCGGACCCGCTCGAGGTAGTGCATTGCCAGTACTTCAGCCTCTTTTTTCGGCATCTTTTGCACCCAGATAGGCGCCAGTGTGCAGTTTTGTAGGACAGTTAAATGAGGAAAGAGATTAAAGTGCTGAAAGACCATGCCAACTTCTTGTCGGACGCGCTCAATATTGCGGATGTCTTCATTGAGTTCAATCCCATCCACCACAATGCGTCCTTGCTGATGCTCTTCCAGATGGTTAATACAGCGGATAGTTGTCGATTTACCCGAACCGGAAGGCCCGCATAATACGATGCGCTCTCCCTGTTTTACCTTCAGGTTGATGTTTTTCAGGACGTGAAACTGTCCGTACCATTTGTTGACGTTTTCCAGCGTAATCATCGCGTCGGTAGACGGCATTAATAATTGGCTCATAAATTCCTCAGTGCGGTGTACGCCCGGTGTTAAAACGTTTTTCCAGATGTTGGCTGTAACGCGACATACTGAAACAGAAGATCCAGTAAATCAGTGCAGCGAAAACATATCCTTCAGTCGACATACCCAGCCACGCAGGGTCCACAGTTGCTTGCTGCACGCTACTGAAGAGATCAAACAGACCGATGATAATGACCAAACTGGTATCCTTGAACAGGGCGATAATCGTGTTAACCAGGCCAGGGATAACCAGCTTGAGGGCTTGCGGAAGAATGACCAGCCCCTGAGTTTTCCAGTATCCTAACGCAAGTGATTCAGCGGCTTCATACTGACCTTTTGGTAAGGCTTGTAACCCTCCGCGAACCACTTCTGCGACATAGGCCGACTGGAAAAGAATAACGCCGACCAGGGCCCGGATAAGCTTGTCGATACTGGTTCCTTCGGACATAAACAGAGGAAGCATGACCGAGGACATAAACAGAACGGTAATCAACGGCACACCGCGCCAGAACTCAATGAAAATGACGGATAAAACCCGCACGACTGGCATATGGGAACGACGTCCCAGCGCCAGTAAAATGCCCCATGGAAGCGCGCCTGCAATCCCCACGGATGCGATAATTAGCGTCAGTGTTAATCCACCCCACTGCCGGGTTTCTACGCGCTCCAGCCCGAAAAAACCCCCGTACATCAGCCACCAAACCACCACTGGATAAACTACGGCCCAGACGGCGATATAGCGGCCACGATGCGGGATTGTTTTCAAGAACATGGGAACGATAGACAGCAAACCAATTATCAGGGCCAGATTTACACGCCAGCGCTGATCGTGGGGATAAAGTCCATACATGAATTGCCCAAAGCGTTCATGAATGAACACCCAGCAGGCTCCGGCTTTGGTGCAGTCTGCTCGGGTTGAACCGACCCAGTTGGCCTGAAAGAATACCCAGTTCAACAGTGGCGGAAGAAATGACCAAATCAGCCATATGCATAGTAGGGTGAGCAGGCTATTTGACCAACTGGAGAACAGGTTTTTACGCACCCAGAGTAGGCTGCGGCTTGCCGGATTACTGCGCTGGCGTGAGGGGTGAGACAGCAGGGCTTTTGTCATCATGGCTCCTTAGCGCTCAATCAGTGCAATACGGCGGTTATAAATATTCATCAGCAAAGAAATACTCAGACTAATGATCAGGTATACCGACATGGTGATGGCGATCGTTTCAATGGCTTGCCCTGTTTGATTGAGTACCGTGCCGGCAAACAGTGACACCATGTCCGGATAGCCAATGGCGGCCGCAAGAGAAGAGTTCTTGACGATATTCAGGTACTGGCTGGTCAGTGGGGGAATGATGACGCGTAGCGCCTGTGGGATGATTACCTGGCGTAGCGTCACCGGATTTGGCAGACCCAGCGAGCGTGCGGCTTCATGTTGGCCATAAGGAACGGCCTGAATTCCCGCCCGAATAATTTCTGCAATAAATGCCGAGGTGTACACCGAAAGCGCCAGAGTCAGTGCCGCCAGTTCGGGAATAAGCACCATACCGCCACGGAAGTTAAAACCACGAAGCGCGGGAATATCCCAGTGAAGCGCAGCGCCAAACATCCACTGTGAAATCACCGGTAAAAGTACGATCAACGCCAGAGCCGTGGGCCAGGTCCGACGTAGCTGGCCGGTTTTGGTCTGATGCATTCTGTTGAAGCGAAATAATCCGATGGTGACGACGATAGCGATAACGACAGCGGTGCAAAAGGCAAAAAAACCTTCTCCCATTTGTGGGGCCGGTATATAGAGCCCCCGGTTACTCAGGAACATCAAATCCAGTGCGTTAACAGCCTGGCGTGGGCCGGGCAGGTTACGTAATACAGCGAAATACCAGAAGAAGATCTGCAGCAGCGGCGGTATATTGCGGAACGTTTCGATGTAGATCGTCGAGAGTTTTCGCAATAACCAGTTATCTGACAGGCGTGCCAGTCCGAGAAAGAAACCGAGAATTGATGCGAAAACAATACACAATGCAGAAACTAATAGCGTATTGAGCAGGCCGACCACAAAGACACGACCATATGTATCGCCTTGCTCGTAATCAATCAGATGCTGGACAATACCAAATCCGGCACTGCGATCGAGAAAAGAAAACCCCGAGGTAATACCGCTATTGTTCAGGTTATTTATCGTGTTATGAATGAGATAGACCGCAATGCTGATAACCGCAATGACGGCGAGTATTTGAAATAACCAGGCGCGGACCGCAGGGTTAGAAAAGGATAACGATCCTTTTACGGTTGAGCGGCGATGGAACATAAGAAAACCTCAGTAACTATGACTCTGGGCTGAGCGCCGCAGTTGCGGCGCCCGTTACATCACTACGCATTAGCGCACCGGTGGCGCATATTGGATGCCACCGTTATTCCAGAGGTTGTTCTGTCCACGTTTGATCTTCAGCGGACTTTCCGATCCAACGTTACGTTCAAAGATCTCCGAATAGTTACCAACCTGCTTGATAATGTTGTAGGCCCATTTGTTATCAAGTTTCAGATCCTTGCCATAATCCCCTTCTTTACCCAACAGGTGAGCCATATCCGGAGTTGCTGGATTAGCCGCTTTTTCATCGACGTTTTTCGAGTTAACACCCATTTCTTCCGCATTCAACATGGCGAACAGCGTCCAGCGAACAATGGAGAACCACTCATCGTCTCCACGACGTACGACAGGTCCCAGCGGTTCTTTAGAAATAACTTCTGGCAGGACGATCCACTCCGCAGGATTGCTCAGCTTGATGCGTAGGGCATACAACTGAGACTGGTCGGAAGCCAGCGTATCGCAACGTCCAGATTCCAGAGCTTTGGCTGATTCATCCGAGCGGTCAAAGGTGACGGGGGTGTACTTCATATTGTTGGCTTTAAAGTAGTCGGCCACGTTCAGTTCGGTATCGGTTCCCGCCTGAATACAGACCGTTGCGCCATCCAGCTCTTTAGCGCTCTTCAGACCTGCTTTATTGTGGGTAAGAAAACCAATGCCGTCATAATACGTTACGCCAGTGAAGGACATACCCATACCGGCATCACGAGAGGAGGTCCAAGTGGTATTACGAGAGAGCATGTCGACTTCACCAGACTGTAATGCAGTAAAGCGTTCCTTGGCGGTGAGCGGGGTATATTTTACTTTGCTATCATCGCCAAATACGGCGGAGGCAACGCCACGACATACATCAACATCAATACCCGAGAACTTGCCGCTTGCATCGGCATAAGAAAAGCCAGGCAAGCCGTCGCTGATCCCACATTGCACAAACCCTTTTTTCTTTACGGCATCAAGTGTTGCGCCGGCATGCGCCTGATTTGCAACAGCAAGCAGCACGCCGGCCGCAGCCAGGCTGGCGATTATCATCTTTTTCATAGAGCATCCTGTGTGGAGGAATTATTGTTATGGAAACGTTCTGAAAACGTCTTTTACCTGTCTGTGGCTTTGGCCATACTCTTTTAAGCAAAGGTAGTGCCAGTTTTTTGCGCCTGATTATTTGACGCAATATGCAGAGTGTAGACAGGAAAAAATAAATGCAGCGCCCTGAAGTGGTGCAAAATTGAAACGTAAGCCACATTTCGGCGCAAAAAATTTAAAAATCAGACAGGACGCGTGATAACGATTTCTGGCGTTAATATTAATGGCGTGAGAATAATGAAAAGAAACTGTGGTGTAACGAAAAACAGAAAAAATGCCAATTTTAAATCGTGGATGTGTGAGGGAAATCTATAATAATTTTATTATATGTCAGTCGCTATTAAGCAACATTTTGTCTTATATGTAGATTTTATGCTTAGTGCTCAAAGCGCGGTAATAACCGCGCTTTTGAGATGATTTATTTGGTCAGGGCGACAATCCCAAGTGTTAGTCCGGCAACGGCTGCAGCACCACCGGCGATGGCTCCGGCTGTTTCCCAGTTATCCTGGGTAGTGCCTTTCATACAGGTATTGGTATGAACCAGGCGCCCCTGATCGTCGTATACAGGTACGCAAGGAGAATCGTGTGCACAGCCAGCCAGGAATGCGGTAAGCAATGCAACGGATATTAATCTTTTCATGGTGTTACCTCAAAATAAGCGTTTCGCTAATTAAGCAAAGACAAACGCTAAGCCATCTGCGAACTCGGTGATTATTTTACCACTTCTTAAAAAAGGACTGACATGAGGAATAATCTCAATTCATGTGGATTGTAAAAATAATGGATAAAAAGAAAGGTCGTAGGCGAATTTAGAGGGGTAGTTTAAATGAAATAAATGGCTATCTTACTAATAAATAAAGAGGAGCATCGT
The DNA here is from genome assembly GCF_009905315.1 of Citrobacter sp. LUTT5. Taxonomy (NCBI): domain Bacteria; kingdom Pseudomonadati; phylum Pseudomonadota; class Gammaproteobacteria; order Enterobacterales; family Enterobacteriaceae; genus Citrobacter; species Citrobacter sp. LUTT5. The sequence goes on from NZ_CP047606.1 coordinate 438,343, forward strand.
AGGTAAAAAAGGCGTCCGTAGACGCCTTTATTTTACAAATTAATCGTTGTGCCGACTAAAACGTCGTCTTACGACAACGAAGAAGACGGGGACGAAGAAGATAGCCAACAATGTTGCGGTCAGCATTCCTCCCATAACACCTGTACCGACCGCATTCTGTGCACCACTACCTGCTCCGTGACTGATAACCAGAGGCATAACCCCCAGAATAAAGGCCAGGGATGTCATTAGGATAGGACGAAGACGCATACGCGATGCCTCCAGCGTCGCTTCAATCAACCCCTTGCCTTCTTTATCCATCAGGTCTTTGGCAAACTCGACGATCAGGATGGCGTTCTTAGCCGAGAGGCCGATAGTGGTTAGTAAGCCAACCTGGAAATACACATCGTTATTCATCCCGCGCAGTGATGCTGCTAACAATGCGCCTACAACACCGAGCGGTACAACCAGCATCACCGAGAAAGGAATAGACCAGCTTTCATACAATGCGGCAAGGCAAAGGAATACTACGATTAACGAGATGGCATACAGCGCAGGCGCCTGGTTACCCGACAGCCTTTCCTGATAAGACATACCCGTCCAGTCATGACCAATACCATTCGGCAGTTTTTCCGCCAGACTTTCCATCAGCGCCATTGCTTCACCAGTGCTTCGCCCTGGTGCCGCTTCGCCCAGTATTTCCATGGATGGCATACCGTTGTAACGTTCCAGTCGCGGTGAACCATAAATCCAATGTGATGCACTGAACGCAGAGAACGGAACCATTTCGCCATTGGAGCTGCGGATATACAGATTATTGATGTCCGCTGGCAGCATGCGGTATTTTGCATCCCCCTGAACGTACACTTTTTTCACACGACCGCGGTCAATAAAGTCATTGACGTAATAGCCGCCCAGTGATGCGGAGATAGTTTCGTTGATATCCGACAGCGATACCCCCAGTGCCTGTGCTTTCTCCTGATCAACATCCAGCTTAAACTGCGGAGTATCTTCCAGTCCGTTAGGACGAACGCGAACCAACAGATCGGGGTGTTTAGCCACCATTCCCAGTAGTTGGTTACGGGCTTGCGTCAACGCCGTATGCCCCAGACCGCCCTGATCGATCAGCTCAAAATCGAAACCGGTTGCGGTACCCAGTTCAACAATAGCGGGCATATTGAAGGGGAAGACTAACCCATCGCGGATCTGGCTGAACGCGCGTGTGGCGCGTGCAATGACCGCTTCAACACTATTTTCCTCGCCGCTACGTTCATTCCAGGGCTTGAGGCTAACGAATGCCAGACCTGAGTTTTGCCCCTGACCGCTGAAGCTAAAACCGTTAACCGTGAAGACGCTTTCGACGTTAGCTTTCTCATTGGTCAGGTAGTACTGAGTAACCTGATCCAGTACTTTCTGGGTGCGCTCTTGCGTAGCTCCTGCCGGAAGTTGAATCATTGTCATAAACACACCCTGATCCTCCTCTGGCAGGAAGGAGGTCGGCAGGCGCATAAACAGAACCGCCATTCCGATCACGATGATCAGATAGACGGCAAGGTAACGCCCTGTTTTACGCACAATACCGCTGACGCTATTGGTATAGTGATTGACGCTGTGATCGAATTTGGTATTAAACCAGCCAAAGAAACCGCTTTTTTTCTCGTGATGCTCAGCCGATACCGGCTTCAACAACGTTGCACAAAGCGCAGGAGTCAGGATCAGCGCTACCAGTACAGAAAGCGCCATGGCGGAAACGATGGTAATGGAGAACTGCCGATAGATAGCCCCAGTTGAACCGCCAAAGAAGGCCATCGGGATAAATACCGCAGACAGCACCATGGCAATACCAACCAGTGCTCCCTGTATTTGTGACATGGACTTTTCCGTCGCCTCTTTAGGCGGCAGATTATCTTCCATCATCACGCGTTCCACGTTTTCCACCACCACTATCGCATCATCGACCAATAGACCGATGGCGAGCACCATGCCGAACATCGTCAGGGTGTTTATCGAGTAGCCAAACGCGGCAAGTACGGCGAATGTGCCCAACAATACGACAGGGACAGCGATGGTTGGAATGAGCGTTGCCCGGATGTTTTGCAGGAACAAATACATGACCAGGAACACCAGCACGATCGCTTCAAACAGCGTTTTTACCACTTCATGAATGGAGATGGTCACAAACGGCGTCGTGTCGTACGGGTAGACCACCTTCATTCCCTGCGGGAAGAATGGTTGCAGTTCAACCAGCTTGGCTTTGATGGCGTTAGCGGTATCCAGCGCGTTTGCCCCGGTTGCCAGCTTGATCCCAAGGCCGGATGCAGGCTTACCGTTAATACGCGCCACGACGTTGTAGTTTTCCCCACCCAACTCGATACGCGCGACGTCTTTCAGGTGAACAACCGAACCATCGCTGTTCACGCGTAAAGTCACTTTCCCGAACTCTTCAGGGTCTTTCAGTCGCGTTTGCGCAATGATCGAGGCGTTCAACTGCTGGTTAGGTAATGCAGGCGTCCCCCCTAACTGACCTGCGGCAATCTGATCGTTCTGTACCTTCAACTGATTGATCACATCAACCGGCGTGAGCTGATATTTGTTCAATAAGTTTGCATCCAGCCAGATGCGCATGGCGTACTGTGCACCAAACAGCTGCACGTCACCCACGCCATTCAGACGGCTGATTGAGTCTTTAACATTCGAAGCGACGTAGTCGGAAATGTCATCCTGTGTGGTTTGTGGGTTGTCAGAAACAAAACCTGCGACCATCAAAAAGCTGCTACTCGATTTCTCGACGCTGATCCCTTGCTGCTGAACTTCTTGCGGCAGTAACGGAGTGGCGAGCTGCAGTTTATTTTGCACCTGTACTTGCGCGATATCGGGATTGGTACCGGACTGGAAAGTCAGCGTAATAGTCACACTCCCGGCCGAGTCGCTGGTGGAGGACATATACATCAGGTTATCGATACCATTCATATTCTGTTCGATAACCTGTGTGACTGTATCCTGAACCGTCTGCGCATCTGCACCAGGATAGGTGGCAGAAATGGCGACCGCAGGAGGCGCAATGGTCGGGTACTGTGCCACGGGCAGTTGCATGATTGCCAGAGCACCCGCCATCATCAGAATGATAGCCAGTACCCAGGCAAAGATAGGACGCCTGATAAAAAAGTTAGCCATGTCCGGTTACCTTATTGGGCTTTCGTGGCAGGAGTTTCGGTATCGGCGGTTGCTTTAACCTGAACGCCTGGACGTGCTTTCTGTAAGCCGCTCACGATAACTTTGTCACCCGGTTGCAGGCCTTCGCTGATAAGCCATTTGTCGCCAATGGCTTGTGCAGCAACGACTGCGCGAGACTCAACCTGACTCTTGTCATTGACGACCATTACGGTGGCATCGCCGCGAGGCGTACGCGTTACCCCCTGCTGCGGAACGAGAATGGCATTTGGCTGAACACCTTCATCAATGCGTGCGCGCACAAACATGCCCGGCAACAGCGTATGCTCTGGGTTAGGGAACACGGCTCTGAGGGTGATTGATCCGGTGCTTTCATCAACCGTCACATCAGAAAACTGCAAAGAGCCTTTTAGCGGGTATGACTGACCATTTTCCATCACCAGTTCGACCGTACTGCTGGTGCTGTCTTTATGCAGACTCCCTTGTTCAACAGACTGTTTGAGGCGCATAAAGTCGTTACTGGACTGTGTTACGTCGACGTAAATGGGATCGAGCTGTTGAACGGTAGCAAGCTCTGTAGCCTGGCCATTCGTGACTAATGCGCCTTCGGTGACGTTAGATTTACCGATGCGTCCGCTAATCGGCGATGTCACTTTTGTGTAGGCCAGATTGATACGCGCGCCTTCGACCGCCGCTTTTGCCGCGATCACGGAGGCATCGGCCTGACGAGCATCAGCAATTGCCTGATCGTACTCTTGCTGGCTGATGTACTTGGTGCCAACCAATGGCACATAGCGTTTTACCGTTAAATGCGCGATTGCAGCCGCCGCTTCACTCTTCGCCAGTTCACCTTTGGCGCTGTCATAGTCGGCCTGGTAAGTCGCGGGATCGATCTGATAAAGCGACTGTCCGGCTTCAATATCGCTTCCCTCAGTGAAATTTCGTTTAAGCACTATCCCGCTGACCTGGGGACGGACTTCTGCAATTCGGAATGCCGTTGTGCGCCCGGGTAATTCGGTCGTTACAGCTAAAGGAGCCTTTTCGACGACATGAACAGTCACCTGCGGTTCTGCGGGATGAGCTTGTGTTTCTCCCTGATCGTTACAACCGGCGAGTAATGCAGCGGAGACGATGATGAATGAGGGCAGGAGTGAAAACCTGGCATTTTTCGTCATTTCAATTCCTTAAAAAACCGAACGCTCGTTATTAACCGGGTAACGCTGGGGCGATAACGCGCACAAGAGAAAATAATAGTTGGCTATCCTACAAATTATTAGCTAGCGATGTAAGCAATACTTATTTATGGGTGCGATTCACGGCACGTAAAAGCAAAAAGAGATTAATCGACTGTTGTTTCATTGAGGTGTTAATAGCAATACTATGATGCGTATAAACACAAATTGAAATAAGCATTTGGTTTATGAATATATTTATTGTTGGTATTTGTTTTGTTTATTTGTGTGCAAAGTCAGTAATAATATTTTTTAGGGCTCGTTTAAATAAATGCTAAGTGATACATTTGTTCCGTACCGCAAATATTAGATAAGAAAGTTAATCATTCTCTACCTTACCCTTACCTCAGACAGCTGAAACCATGGCCAGAAAAACGAAAGCTGATGCCCTCAAAACGCGGCAGCACCTGATAGAAACAGCGATTGTACAGTTTGCCGCACGTGGCGTAAGCAATACGACGCTAAACGACATTGCAGACGCCGCCAGCGTGACGCGGGGGGCGCTGTATTGGCATTTTGAAAACAAGACGCAATTGTTTAATGAACTATGGTTACAACAACCGCCATTGCGCGATCTTATTCAGGACCAGCTTATTGGCCGTTGGGGAGATAATCCTTTACAGCGACTGCGTGAAAAGTTAGTTGTGGGGTTGCAATATATTGCGCAGAATCCTCGCCAGCAGGCATTAATGCAAATTTTATATCATAAATGTGAATTCCATAACGATATGATATCGGAACAGGCTATTCGTGAAAAAATTGGTATCAATCATCTGGGTATGCGCATTGCCTTGCAAAAATGTATGGACGACGGACTTATCGCAACCAGTCTTGATTTAGACGTTATAATAATTATTCTTCATGGGAGTTTTAGTGGCATTGTTAAAAACTGGCTCATTAATCCAATGAGTTATGATCTTTATAAACAAGCGCCAGTATTAGTTGATAATGTATTAAAAATGTTAAGCCCAGATGGTAGCGTAAGGCAATTAGCGCAGAGTGAGAGTCAGGTGGGGTCGTTTTAGCCGCCAGGCCTGACGGCTGTTGAAGTGGGGTTGGTGGCGCTATTCGAGGTCGACGCAGTTGACCAGCTTAAGGGGATTCACTGAGTTCATATTCCGACACTTATCGTGCTCTGTTGTCATCAGCTCTATCCATTGGATGAGCAGCGCATCAAAAAGAAAAACGAATACTGCAAAAACAACCAGCCACCAATACTTGCGAATCATTACCAAACCCTGTGTATTCATGCCCAAGCGTGCAGGGAATATACACGAAATCTGTAACCTGAAAAGCAGACTTACAATGCCTTTACTTTGTTGAAAGATCGCCGCTCTTTGCCGTCAATCGACTCTTTTTAGACAGGTTTTTTGTCTTACGTTTTTTCACCTTGGCAAGCTCAATTTCTGAAAAATGAGAACCGATACTCAGTCTTCTGAGCCCCATTTTTACGTATTCAACATTGATCTCAATCCCGACAAACTTGCGACCCAATTCCACGGCGGTGGCACCGGTGGTGAAGCTGCCGGCAAACGGATCCAGTACCCTGTCATCTGGGTTCGAGGATGCCAGAATTATACGCTCCAGGAGGGCTTTGGGTTTCTGGGTGGGGTGGTTTTCGTATTCGTCCATCAGATAGCGAACGCGTGGGAACTCCCAGACATTTCCCGGCACTTTTTTCTGATTGTATGGCTGCGGTGGATTTTTTCTGTAGTCTATTAGCGCGCGTTGAGCCCCGGTTTTGGCTTCAACCAGAATATCGTCACGATTAAATGTGTAGTTTTTCTGATCTTTTACCATCATCAGGATCGGTTCATACATCGAACCAAAGTAATTTTTGGCCTGTACCCCTGAGCTATCGTATGACCACACGATACGGCTCTTGATAGTAAAGAGCTGGCGGCATTTGAGGTCAATATACGGCATGTTCTCCGTACTGTTCATGATGTACATGGTGCCGTGCGGTTTGAGAATGCGATGGCACTCGTCAATGCACTCAAACAGCCACGCCAGAAAAGCCTCTTCATCCCAGGACTCCACCATCCCGTCAAAATCTTTACCGATGTTATAAGGTGGATCGGCAAAAATGAGATCGACGCTTTCAGAAGACAGCTTTTTCAGTTCGGTCAGTGCATCACCCAGGATTATCTTTTTAGATTCATCGCCAAAATAGACAGGTTCACATCTTGCGTTCATCGCCAAAGCCTCCCGTGTGAAGTTAATAAAAAAGGCGCTTCCCCATGCCGAGTAGCGCCTTTTAAAACAAACATTTAACTGATTAGTATCAGTTCATGCCGTATTTTTTCAGTTTTTTACGCAGCGTACCACGGTTGATGCCCATCATCAGGGCAGCACGGGTCTGGTTACCGCGGGTGTATTGCATCACCATGTCCAACAGGGGCTGTTCTACTTCAGCCAGTACCAGCTCATAGAGATCGTTAACATCCTGACCATTCAATTGAGCAAAATAGTTCTTCAGTGCCTGTTTAACCGAGTCACGCAGGGGCTTTTGAGTTACCTGGTCCTGAGAGTTAACGGTAGAAACGGTCAGTACGTCAGAATTTACGCGTTGTTCGAACATAGTTCTGTCAGCTCTTTATTTCTGTTTACGCAAAATTTTCGAAGTATGCCTCCAACGCCGCCAGCTGTTCGCTGGAATCTTCAATGGCGTTGAATGTGCGCCGAAACTGGTCATCCGGAGCGTGTTCCTGGAGATACCAGGATACGTGTTTACGCGCAATTCGGTACCCTTTTGCCTGACCATAAAAGTCGTGCAGTTCCCGAACGTGCGCACAAAGCAAGCGCTTCACCTCTGCCAGAGGCAGCGGGGGCAGCAGCTCCCCAGTGTCCAGATAATGCTGGATTTCCCGAAAGATCCAGGGTCTTCCCTGAGCTGCACGTCCTATCATCAGGGCATCCGCCCCCGTATAGTCGAGTACAGCTCTGGCTTTATGCGGGTCAGTAATGTCGCCATTCGCGATAATCGGAATGGAAACTTTCTGCTTAACTGCCCGAATACTGTCGTACTCAGCATCTCCATTGAACAAACAGGCGCGGGTGCGTCCATGAATGGTCAGAGCCTGAATGCCACAATCTTCAGCCAGTTGGGCAATCTCTACGCAGTTACGGTGTTCCGGAGCCCAGCCGGTGCGAATCTTGAGTGTGACAGGAACGTCCACTGCATTGACGACCTCGGTTAGTATCGACTTCACTAAATCCGGGTACTGCAAGAGGGCTGAACCTGCGAGCTTACGATTCACTTTTTTAGCCGGACACCCCATATTGATATCAATAATCTGGGCGCCGCTTTCCACGTTAATACGTGCGGCATCGGCCATCTCAACAGGGTCGCTACCGGCAATTTGCACCGTGCGAATTCCTGGCTCATCAACGTGCACCATCCGTAAACGAGACTTGTCACTTTCCCAAACCTGCGGGTTAGAAGACATCATCTCGGATACCGTCAATCCTGCTCCCATCTCATAGCACAGCGTCCTGAATGGTCTGTCAGTGATGCCAGCCATAGGTGCTGCGATCAGGCGATTTCTGAGCTGGTATTGTCCGATGCGCATGAGTTAAGAAATGACCATACTGTGACTGCAAGGCGGCGTATATTACGCATTTTTCGCACGAGATGAAAGGCCAAACTTTGACCAATCCACTGAGGTGGATCAATGAATTGCCGTAAATGTGAACGTATGAAAATATTTAATCATATAAATCATTGCATTATAAAGATGTGTCTATTTTATATACACATATAATTTTGCGTAACTTCTCATTTTTTCTTCAGCTGCAGAAGGTACTGACAAGATATTCTGCTGAATTAATCAGCAAATCACCTCGCCATTGTGTGATCGCTACCTCATTTTAGTACAGGATCTCGTTATCCCCAGAATAGCTTGCCGTAATCTTGCGTTCATTCAACGGCTGCAGCGGGCGATTGTTTGCAGGCCCAACAATGTAGTGAAATTTATCCAGCTGTTCGGCTGAAAGAGCAACAGGCGTTTTCAGGACAGCCCAGGTGACGCCTTCGCTGCAGGGAGGCGTTGTTAACGAACCACGGTAGCGCCAGTAGGTTTTATTGTCGGGTAAAAGCTGATTGATATTAACTGGTGAGAAGATGGGCATACTGCTGTCTTCCATGGCTGGAAAGGACTCCCACAAATTTTGAATCGCCTGGTTCGGTTCGCCGACGTCAAACATAACCGCCACGATAGCGATGTCTCCGGATTGATTTTTGTGGAGCAGCTGCAGCTCCAGCGGATAGGTTTTACCGTTGAGGGCATGTTCACTCGGGGCGTGGAATTCAAATTGTTTTAAATAATAAAGCGTTTCATCAATTTCAATGGAATTAGATGTATAGCTACTCATCGTTGCCTGCAACGTATGGTTAATGCTCCGAAATCTAGTTGGGCCATCGACGTACTGCATGTTGAGCGCGGGAAGACCGAGTTTACTGGTTGTGGTGGTCTGGATGTCTATGGGGGATTGGTTTATGCCTGTCTGGCACGTTGCATACGCTTTGCTGATTTCTCCCCACCGTGCGGGGCCATTTTCTTCGGTATATCCCCATGGTACGGCCAGCGTGGTCAGTGGCATCAGGCATGCTGCCAGCAAAGTTGTTGTAAAACAGTTGAAACGCATACGTTTACTCAATGAAAATCAATTGATTATTATATCGCTGAGGAAAGTGTCGGTATGCTGGTCTATTGTCTGAAAATGGCGTGGTCAGATAACCACGCCGGAAGGGATTATTTTTTCTGGCCGGTAATGCGACACCACTCTTCTTTCTCAATAACCGGATCGAGCGTAAAGAGATCGGCATAGGCTTCACAGACGCTTTCCGCCTGGCTGGCAAGAATACCAGAAAGCCCCAGCAAACCGCCTTCTACGGGCAGTACGCTGATTAACGGAGCCAGTTCACGTAATGGGCCAGCAAGGATGTTGGCGACCACCACGTCGGCTTTCATCGCCTCTGGCTGGTCTTTCGGCAGATAAAGCTCCAGACGCTCAGAAACACCATTACGCTGGGCGTTATCACGGCTGGCCTGAATCGCTTGCGGATCGATATCCACGCCAATGGCTTTCGCCGCACCCAGTTTCAGTGCCGCAATGGCAAGAATGCCGGAGCCGCAGCCAAAGTCGATAACCGTTTTACCGTTAAGATCAAGACCGTCCAGCCATTGCAGGCACAGAGAGGTGGTGGGGTGCGTGCCTGTACCAAACGCCAGACCCGGGTCCAGCATCACGTTGACAGCATTCTCATCCGGGACATCGCGCCAGCTCGGGCAAATCCACAGACGTTCGCCAAAGCGCATCGGGTGGAAGTTATCCATCCATTCGCGTTCCCAGTCTTTGTCTTCGAGCTGTTCGATTTTATGCACGAAGCCTTCACCCAGCAGCGGATGCTGTTCCAGGATGGCAACAACTTCTTTCATGTCGGTTTCTGCATCGAACAAGCCGATAACGTCGGTATCACCCCACAGGCGAGTCTCGCCCGGCAGAGGTTCAAATACCGGCGTATCATGCGTATCCTGGAAAGTAATGGAAACGGAGCCCGCTTCCATCAGCGCATCGCTCAACTCTTCAGCGTTGGCACCGGTCGTGTTCAGTTTCAGTTGGATCCATGGCATGGCAAAACTCTTTATTTATCAGTAGTCAATATGGCGACTTGCGGGTCGGCGGAACCGAAACGGTTGCCGATCAGGAAAGCCAGCAAGCTTATCAGTAACGAGGGCACGATCGGATGGAAGCCCAGGAACTGAACGTTAAAGGTGGCGAGTAAAGCATAAAGCACGCCGCCGACAATCATCGCGCTCAATGCGCCTGACGCGTTTGCCCGCTCCCAGTAGAGGCCCAGCACCAGCGGCCACAGGAAGACGGCTTCCAGCCCGCCAAACGCCAGCAGATTCAGCCAGATAATCATCTCTGGTGGTTTCCAGGCGGCCAGCAACAGTAACGCGCCCAGCAACAGGGTAATCACTGCTGACATGCGCTTCAGCCGGGTTTCATTTTTAAGCTGTTCCGGACGAAGGTTCAGGTACAGATCCTTAATGATCGTAGCGGAACTTTGCAGCAATTGGGCATTGATCGTCGACATGATCGCGGCCATGGGAGCCGCAAGGAAGATCCCGGCAGCGATCGGCGGCAAGACTTTGACCATCAGCGTAGGGATAACCAGGTCTGGTACCGTCAGGTCAGGGATTACCGCCCGTCCCAGAGCACCCGCCAGATGCATACCAAACATCAGGATCGCCACCACTATGGTGCCGATGATAATGCCGCGGTGTACCGCTTTACTGTCTTTATAAGAGATGCAGCGTACCGCCGTATGCGGCAGGCCAATCACGCCAAAACACACCAATACCCAAAATGAGGTCATAAACGTGGGTGACAAAATGTCATCAGCGCCCTGCGGCGAGACCAGTTTAGGGTCGATAGTCTGCAGGGTTACCACCGCATTGCTAAGGCCACCGGCAGCATGGACGACGCCGACCAGCAAAACGATAGTTCCAATCAGCATCACCATACCCTGCATGGTATCGTTCAGTACACTGGCGCGAAATCCGCCGAACGCCGTATACAATGCGATACTGACGCCAAAAATCAGCAATCCAGTTTCGTAAGGAATGCCCGCTGCGGTTTCAAGCAGACGTGCGCCGCCAATAAACTGTACGGTCATTGCTCCGACAAACGCGACCAGCAGGCTGAGACTCGCCAGCCACACCAGCAGGCGGCTCTGGTAGCGCGCAAACAGCATATCGTTGAGGGTAACAGCATTATAACGACGCGCCAGAATCGCGAATTTCTTACCAAGAATCCCCAATGAGAGCCAGACGGCAGGCAACTGGATCATCGCCAGCAGCACCCATCCCAGTCCGTATTTGTAAGCAGCGCCAGGACCGCCAATAAACGAGCTGGCGCTAATGTAGGTTGCCGTTAGCGTCATCGCTAACACGACCCCGCCCATGGAACGGCTGCCAAGGAAATATTCATTCAGGAAGGTACCGGTCACTCTCTTACGCATGGCGTAAACAGAAAGACCGAAGACCACCAGAAGATAGGCGACCAGCGGTAAAATAACTTCAAGCTGCATCGTCATCCTCCAACGAAATGTCGCGATAGATAAACTTCACCATCGCCCAGCACAGCACGATGAAAACCAGCGGCGTTAGCAGGCAGGCCATTTCGAACCAGTGCGGTAAGCCGGTAAAACCCAGCGTTGAATCAGGTAAGTAAGCGGTCACTAACCATGTAACCAGATATAAAAGGGTTAGCCACAGCGCCCAGCGCGCCTCTTTATGGGCCTGAACAAAACGAGCGTCCATTTTTTGTCCCTTGTGGATAAAGAAAGCGGGGATTGTACCTTATGGCACGTGCGGGAGGGGAGAAAAACAAAAGGCCGGAATTTCCGGCCTTTTTGGTTAACGCACGCTTACTTTTCCTGAAGTCCGAGTTTTTTCTCCAGATAGTGGATATTGGTTCCACCGTGCTGGAAGTGCTCGTCATTCATGATACGGATCTGCAGGTCAACGTTGGTTTTGATACCGTCGATGATCAGTTCCTGCAAGGCGTTTTTCATACGGGCGATAGCGACGTCGCGGTTTTCGCCATAGCAGATCAGCTTACCGATCATTGAGTCATAGTACGGAGGTACGGTGTAGCCTGCGTAAATATGAGACTCCCAACGCACACCAAAACCACCCGGCGCGTGGAAACGCGTGATTTTACCCGGGCTTGGCAGGAAGGTGTTCGGGTCTTCGGCATTGATACGGCATTCTACCGCATGGCCTTTAACCACAACTTCGTCCTGCTTGATGGACAGCGGTTGACCCGCTGCGATGCGCAGTTGCTCTTTGATCAGGTCAACGCCGGTGATCATTTCGGTTACCGGGTGTTCAACCTGAATACGGGTGTTCATCTCAATGAAGTAGAACTCGCCGTTTTCGAACAGGAACTCGAAAGTACCCGCCCCGCGATAGCCGATATCAACACAGGCTTTGGCGCAACGCTCACCGATGTAGCGACGCAGTTCCGGAGTAATGCCCGGTGCTGGTGCTTCTTCGACAACTTTCTGGTGACGACGCTGCATGGAGCAGTCACGCTCTGCCAGATAAATTGCGTTACCCTGACCGTCTGCCAGCACCTGAATCTCAATGTGGCGTGGGTTTTCCAGGTACTTCTCCATGTAAACCATGTCGTTGTTGAAAGCCGCTTTCGCTTCCGCTTTGGTCATGGAGATGGATTGTGCCAGTTCGGCATCGCTGCGCACGACGCGCATACCGCGACCGCCGCCGCCGCCGGAGGCTTTGATGATAACCGGATAACCGATGCGTTTAGCATGAGCGCGGTTAGCGTCCATGTCATCACCCAGCGGGCCGTCAGAGCCTGGGACTGTTGGTACACCTGCTTTCTTCATCGCGGTGATTGCGGACACTTTGTCACCCATCAGGCGGATGGTGTCGGCTTTCGGGCCGATGAAGATAAAGCCGGAACGTTCTACCTGTTCAGCAAAGTTGGCGTTCTCAGAGAGGAAGCCATAACCCGGGTGAATTGCCACCGCGCCGGTGATTTCAGCAGCGCTAATGATAGCCGGGATGTTCAGATAGCTTTTTACGGATGCTGCCGGGCCAATACAGACCGTCTCATCCGCCAGCAATACGTGTTTTAAATCGCGATCCGCGCTTGAATGCACCGCGACAGTCTTGATGCCAAGTTCTTTACAGGCACGAAGAATACGCAAGGCAATCTCGCCGCGGTTGGCGATAACAATTTTATCCAACATGTTCGCCTCGTTATTCGATGACGACCAGCGGCTCGTCAAATTCTACCGGTTGACCGCTTTCTACCAGAATCGCTTTAACTACGCCGGATTTGTCGGCTTCGATCTGGTTCATCATTTTCATGGCTTCAACGATGCACAGGGTATCGCCCGCATTCACTTTCTGGCCGATTTCGATGAACGCTTTCGCATCCGGGCTCGGGGTGCGGTAGAACGTACCAACCATTGGGGAGCGTACGATGTGACCACTGATTTCCGCTGCTGCCGGAGCTTCCATACTTGGAGAGGCAGTTTGTGCGACAGCGTTAGACAGAGCTGGCTGCTGCATCACTGGTGCAGCATAAGCCTGTTGCATCATCGGAAAACTTGCAGCTGGCGCTGCACGGCTGATGCGTACAGATTCTTCGCCTTCAGAAATTTCCAGTTCGGAGATGCCTGATTCTTCAACCAGCTCGATCAGTTTTTTAATCTTACGAATATCCATGAGTGGGTTCCGTACTCTTTGTTTAGTGAGATTGTGACAAGCGTTTTACCGCCGTCTGTATAGCATTTTTATAACAGTGAGTGACAAGATGCCACGCATCTCAGGCGCTGCACTGGGTGCTGCTGCCATTAAATGAGATTGCCAGACTTGTTAGTCATTGTGCGGCTATCTTCTGCCATTTTCGGGTAAAAGACAAAATATACCTTCAATATGCGATTGTCACCCTTTCAGCGCTTTAAAAACGCTACCGGGGATAGCAAAGTCGCACATTATAACTATTTCGTAGCAATTGGCAGCTAAATACTGGTCTTATCAGGGAAGATAATCAACCGTTAACATGTAAAGAAAATCGGATCGTCCGTGTTTTGCAACGCACTGCACATAACGTGAAACTACCGCCACCACTGGCGAAACTTCTTGTAACGGCACGCTAGCAGCACCGCCGCGAGCGCTGCATAAATAATCGGTTGAGGGGAGATAATTTTTACCGACCACAAATAATGTATGGGTGCCAGGATCGCCACAAGATAGACGAAGTTGTGCAGATACTGCCATTTTTTACCCAGCATTCTCTGTGCAGCTTGCGTAGACGTTAAGGTGAGGGCGAATAATATGACCCAGCTAGCAACGCCCAATGTTAAATAAGGTCGCGTAAGTAATTCCCGCCCTAATAACGCCAGATTATTAATGCCCAGCTCCAGTAGTGCGTAGCTGGTTAAATGCAGCGTTGCCCAAGCGAAACACCATAGCCCTAACAGACGACGTGTGCGTATCAATAATGGCTGTTTAGCGTAGCGCGTGAGTGGAGAGACCAGCAAGGTCGCCAGCAAGAATTTCAGAGCTGTCCTACCGGTAAAGTGCTGGATATCTTTGACCGGATCGGCGCTCAGGCCGCCGTGATTTACCGCCCAAAATAGCCAGACAAACGGCAATAAACCGGCAAGATGCAGGCAAACTTTCAGCCCGATAATGTGCTTTGCGGTCAGACGCACTTAAAAATTCTCCTGCAAATTGAGTCCGCGATACAGTGATGCAACCTCTTCGGCATAGCCGTTAAACATCAGCGTGGGCTGACGCTGTACGTCCAGGATACCGCCTGCGCCAATAAAACGCTCAGTGGCCTGGGACCAGCGGGGGTGATCGACATGCGGATTCACGTTGGCATAAAATCCGTATTCATTGGGCGCGGCCAGATTCCAGGTTGTCGGAGGGCGTTCGCGCGTGAGTTTGATACTCACGATCGACTTAATGCCTTTAAATCCATATTTCCACGGCACAATTAAGCGAATGGGCGCGCCATTTTGTGGCGGAAGGGCCTTACCATAAACCCCCACAGTAAGCAGTGTGAGTGGGTGCATTGCTTCATCCAGACGCAGTCCTTCAACATAGGGATATTTTAGCCCGCCGCCAATAAAGCGATCTTTCTGTCCCGGCATATCATCCGGTGCGTACAGCGTTTCGAACGCGACATACTTTGCGTTGCTGGTGGGTTCAACCTGCGCCAGCAGTTTATGTAACGGAAAGCCGATCCACGGCACGACCATTGACCAGGCTTCCACGCAGCGCATCCGATAAATCCGTTCTTCCAGCGGGAAACGGGTGGTCAGCGAATCGTGATCGAGGGTGAGTGGTTTTGCCACCTCGCCACTGATTTGCAACGTCCACGGATCGGTTTTCAGGCTGCCTGCATTGGCTGCCGGATCCGCTTTATCGAGACCGAACTCGTAGAAGTTGTTGTAGCCAGAAACCTTATCCGCAGGCGTTAAAGGAAGTGAATTTTGCCAGGCGGAGGGCTTACTGAAATCAAGCGGCTTACCTGCAGGTGCGGGCGGGCGATCGTTGCCCTTAAACCAGCTCAGAAGATCGGCCTGTGCAGAGAGGGGCAAAGACAAGGCGGCAGCGCTGATCCCTAATGCTTTTAGTACTTGGCGGCGCTGCATAAAAAAAGCCGACTCATCAGTGACGTCGGCTTCTGTAAATGGACGTAATTTCTTCATAACAGACTCCCGGCTTACGCGTCATAACTGACAGGGGACGCGTAGTTAATATGGCAGGGAGTCTGTAGATGTGCCGCGAAATTTGGTTAATTAAGTGTAAATTTCTGCGCCAGGGCCTGTTACTTCACCTTCACCAGCGTACGGCCTTGCACCTGGTTATTGATGATGGCATCGGCGAACTTCGGCGCATCAGCCAGCGTAATTTCCGTTGCCGCCTGAGCATAGAAAGATTCCGGCAGATCCTTAACCAGACGCGCCCAGGCCTCTGCACGGCGTGCCGGCGGGGTCATCACCGAGTCCACTCCTTGCAAACGAACGTTACGCAGAATGAATGGCATCACCGTGGTCGGCAGAGCGAAACCACCCGCCAGGCCGCAGGCGGCAACGCAGCCACCGTAGTTCATCTGCGCCAGAACTTTTGCCAGAACTTTGTCGCCAACGGTATCCACCGCGCCAGCCCACAGCTGTTTTTCCAGCGGACGAGACTCGGCAAACTCATCGCGGCCAAGAATACGGTTAGCGCCCAGGCTTTTCAGGTAGTCGTGGGTGCTTTCACGGCCCGAAACCGCCGCAACCTGATAACCCAGCTTATGCAGTAACGCAACGGCTGTGCTGCCCACGCCGCCGCTGGCGCCGGTGACGACAATTTCACCGTCTTGCGGGCGAATACCTGCATCTTCAAGCGCCATTACGCACAGCATAGCGGTAAAGCCGGCGGTACCGATGACCATGGCTTTACGCCCATCCAGTCCTTTTGGCAGCGCAACCAGCCAGTCGCCTTTCACGCGTGCGCGCTCTGCCAGTCCACCCCAATGATTTTCACCCACGCCCCAGCCGGTCAGTAACACTTCCTGACCCGCATGAAAACGGGGATCTTCGCTTGCACGCACGGTACCGGCGAAATCGATACCAGGAATCATCGGAAAATTACGAATGATTTTACCCTTGCCAGTGATAGCCAGAGCATCTTTATAGTTCAGGCTTGACCAGTGGATATCCACCGTAACATCGCCTTCAGGTAGCTGATTTTCGTCGAGGGGTTGAACGGATGCGAGGGTTTTTCCGTCCTGCTGTTCTAAGATCAAAGCCTGCATAACCTGTCCTCAATTCGTATAGTGGATTGGAAAATTATTAATGAAGACTATACTCGCTAATCAAAACATGATGCCGATTCTGCGCAATAAATTGCCAGATATACCTGATTTGGTAGTATGCCCACACTGTATGTATAAATGGACGGATTTTGCGTTCAGTTTTGCATTTTTGGGTCGCTTTATCACTTTCAGGCCTGTTTCATAACTGTCGGAGTTAACACAAGGATGCGATTAACGACGAAATTTTCAGCTTTTGTCACGCTGCTTACTGGGTTAACGATCTTCGTGACTCTGATCGGCTGTTCGCTGAGTTTCTATAACGCTATTCAATATAAGTTCACCACGCGCGTGCAGGCGGTCGCGACGGCGATTGATACGCATCTGGTCTCCAGAGATGTCGTTGCGTTAACCCCGCAAATCGATGAGCTGATGGTTTCTGTTGATATCGTGCGCATCGAACTGTTGCAGGGCGAACACGTGGTGTATGACCACTCGCGCACCAGTAGCTACCGACCGGCAGGGACGAACAATCTCTACCGCGAGATCACCGTACCGTTGGTCAAGCATCCGGGCATGTCATTGCGTCTGGTTTATCAGGATCCGATGGGTAACTATTTCCATTCGCTACTGACCACCGCACCGCTCACGATAGCCATTGCTTTCATTATTCTGATGCTCTTTTTGTCTGTGCGCTGGCTTCAGCGCCAGCTTTCGGGTCAGGAGCTGCTGGAGATTCGTTCCACACGTATTCTGAACGGCGAACGTGGGCCGAACGTGCGGGGAACGGTCTATGAATGGCCTGCGCGCACCAGCAGTGCGCTCGATATGCTGCTGACTGAAATTCAAAATGCTCGCGAGCAACGCAGCCGCCTGGATACGCTGATTCGTTCCTATGTCGCGCAGGACACAAAAACTGGGCTAAGCAACCGCCTGTTCTTTGATAACCAACTGGCCACGCTGCTGGAAGATCAGGAAAAAGTAGGCTCGCATGGCGTCGTGATGATGGTACGCCTGCCGGACTTTACGCTGCTGCGCGATAGCTGGGGAATCACCCTCGCGGAAGAACAAATCTCGACGCTGATCAATTTGTTGTCGACTTTTATGACGCGCTATCCGGGCGCGTTGCTTGCGCGTTACCACCGTAGCGATTTTGCCATCCTGCTGCCACACCGCACGTTGAAAGAGGCGGAAAGTATTGCCGGGCAATTATTAAAAGCGGTAGATGCACTTCCGACTAATAAAATGATCGATCGTGCCGATATGGTTCATATTGGCATTTGCGTTTGCCGCAGCGGTCAGTCGCCGGAGCAAGTGATGGATCATGCTGAAGCCGCCACGCGGAATTCGGTATTGCAGGGCGGAAATAGCTGGTCGGTCTATGATGACTCGCTGCCGGAAAAAGGTCGGGGCAACGTACGCTGGCGAACGCTGATCGAACAGATGCTCAGCCGGGGCGGGCCGAGAATTTATCAAAAGCCTGCAGTAACCCGTGAAGGGCGGGTGCACCATCGGGAGCTGATGTGCCGTATTTTTGATGGTAACGAAGAGGTCATTTCGGCGGAATATATGCCGATGGTCCTTCAATTTGGCCTGGCTGAAGAGTATGACCGTTTGCAGATAAGCCGTCTGACCCTGCTTTTGGGTTACTGGCCGCAGGAAAATCTGGCGATGCAGATAACGGTTGAATCGCTTATTCGCCCACGTTTTCAGCGCTGGCTGCGTGATACGCTGATGCAGTGCGAAAAATCATTACGCAAACGCATAATTATTGAACTTGCTGAGGCAGATGTCTGTCAACATATCAGCCGGTTACAGCCCGTCATCAGATTGATGAATGCGCTGGGCGTGCGTATTGCCGTTACGCAGGCGGGGTTAACGCTGGTGAGCACCAGTTGGATTAAAGAGCTTAACGTTGAGTTATTGAAGCTGCATCCAAGTCTGGTGAGGAACATTGATAAGCGAACGGAAAATCAGCTTCTGGTTCAAAGCCTGGTGGAGGCCTGTTCGGGAACACCCACGCAGGTTTACGCTACGGGCGTACGTTCGCGTAGTGAGTGGCATACGCTGACAGAACGCGGAGTTGCGGGTGGGCAAGGGGATTTTTTTGCTGCATCACAACCACTTGACACTAACGTGAAAAAATATTCGCAAAGATACTCGGTTTAACCTGCCGTTTAATTTGTTTTCACGTAGAATAACGCGCGCTGTGCCTTCTGGGGGTGTGCTTGCCTGCTCGCCAGGTTGTAACAGCAAACATGCAGGTGAATGACCTTTGACAGGTTGCAAACAAAAGCGAGGAGTGCTGCTGATTTATTCAGCCCTGATGGACTCAGGCCGGTTTTGTAACAAAGGAAACGAACTGCACTAATTTTCACCGTAGCAGATGATTTTTGCGCCTTGTCGCTGCTGCGTGTGGTTGGTAAAGTAAGCGGATTTTGTTTTCCGCCCCAGCTTTCAGGATTATCCCTTAGTATGTTGAAAAAATTTCGTGGCATGTTTTCCAATGACCTGTCCATTGACCTGGGTACCGCGAATACCCTTATTTATGTAAAAGGACAAGGCATCGTATTGAATGAGCCTTCTGTTGTGGCCATTCGTCAGGATCGTGCCGGTTCGCCGAAAAGCGTGGCTGCAGTAGGTCATGATGCGAAGCAGATGCTGGGTCGTACGCCGGGCAATATCGCTGCAATTCGCCCAATGAAAGACGGCGTTATCGCTGACTTCTTCGTGACTGAAAAAATGCTCCAGCACTTTATCAAGCAAGTGCACAGCAATAGCTTCATGCGCCCAAGCCCGCGCGTACTGGTGTGTGTACCGGTTGGAGCAACTCAGGTTGAACGCCGTGCGATCCGTGAATCAGCTCAGGGCGCAGGTGCTCGTGAAGTCTTCCTGATCGAAGAGCCGATGGCGGCTGCGATCGGTGCGGGTCTGCCAGTTTCTGAAGCAACCGGTTCAATGGTTGTTGATATCGGTGGTGGTACCACTGAAGTTGCCGTTATCTCCCTGAACGGCGTGGTTTACTCCTCTTCTGTTCGTATTGGCGGCGACCGCTTTGATGAAGCCATCATTAATTATGTTCGTCGTAACTACGGTTCTCTGATCGGTGAAGCGACCGCAGAACGTATTAAACACGAGATCGGTTCCGCTTATCCGGGCGACGAAGTGCGCGAAATCGAAGTTCGCGGTCGTAACCTGGCTGAAGGCGTTCCGCGCGGCTTTACCCTGAACTCCAACGAGATTCTGGAAGCCCTGCAGGAACCGCTGACCGGTATCGTTAGCGCGGTAATGGTTGCACTGGAACAGTGCCCGCCGGAACTGGCGTCTGACATCTCCGAACGCGGTATGGTGCTGACCGGTGGCGGTGCGCTGCTGCGTAACCTTGACCGTCTGTTAATGGAAGAAACCGGTATTCCAGTTGTTGTTGCTGAAGATCCGCTGACCTGTGTGGCGCGCGGCGGCGGCAAGGCGCTGGAAATGATCGACATGCACGGCGGCGACCTGTTCAGCGAAGAGTAATCGGATGCAGGTTGGGTAGCCCCCGCGGGTTGCCCTTCCGCTCTGATACGAGAATACGCATAGACTATGAAGCCAATTTTTAGCCGTGGCCCTTCGCTACAGATTCGCCTTATTCTGGCGGTGCTGGTGGCGCTCGGCGTTATTATTGCCGACAGCCGCTTGGGTACGTTTAGTCAAATCCGAACGTACATGGATACCGCCGTCAGTCCTTTCTACTTTATCTCAAATGGTCCTCGTGAATTACTCGACGGCGTGTCGCAAACGCTGGCTTCGCGTGACCAACTCGAACTTGAAAACCGGGCATTGCGTCAGGAACTGCTGCTGAAAAATAGCGAACTGCTGATGCTGGGGCAATACAAACAGGAGAACGCGCGTTTGCGCGAGCTGCTGGGATCGCCATTGCGTCAGGACGAACAAAAGATGGTGACGCAAGTCATCTCAACGGTTAATGACCCTTACAGCGATCAGGTGGTGATCGACAAAGGGAGCGTTAACGGCGTCTACGAAGGTCAGCCGGTTATTAGTGACAAAGGCGTTGTGGGTCAGGTCGTGGCGGTGGCTAAACTGACGAGCCGCGTGCTGCTGATTTGCGATGCGACGCATGCGCTGCCCATTCAGGTCCTGCGTAACGATATTCGCGTGATCGCTGCGGGTAACGGCTGCACTGACGATCTTCAGCTCGAACACCTGCCGGCCAATACCGACATTCGCGTTGGCGATGTGCTGGTCACCTCGGGTCTGGGCGGACGTTTCCCAGAAGGTTATCCGGTTGCTGTTGTTTCTTCCGTTAAGCTGGACACTCAGCGCGCTTATACCGTGATTCAGGCTCGCCCGACCGCGGGTCTGCAGCGTTTGCGCTATCTGTTGCTGTTGTGGGGTGCCGATCGTAATGGCGCAAACCCGATGACGCCGGAAGAAGTACACCGCGTTGCCAATGAACGTCTGATGCAAATGATGCCGCAAGTTCTGCCAGCACCAGATGCCATGGGGCCGCCTGCGCCAGTGCCAACTCCTGCAACAGGTGTGACTTCTGCGCCTGTGGATACCACGCCGCCACAACCTGCTCCGCGTAAGCCGGGAGGACAGTAAGTGGCAAGCTATCGTAGCCAGGGACGTTGGGTGATTTGGCTCTCGTTCCTTATTGCACTGTTGCTGCAAGTCATGCCCTGGCCGGATGACATTCTGGTTTTCCGGCCAAACTGGGTACTGCTCATCTTGTTGTATTGGATCCTGGCGCTGCCGCATCGCGTAAATGTGGGCACGGGATTTGTGGTGGGTGCCATACTGGATCTCATCAGCGGCTCCACGCTTGGCGTGCGCGCATTGTCGATGAGTATCATTGCTTATCTGGTCGCGCTGAAATTCCAGCTATTCCGAAACCTCGCGCTCTGGCAACAGGCGCTGGTGGTCATGTTGTTATCACTGGTCGTGGATATTATTGTTTTCTGGGCCGAGTTTTTAGTGATCAACGTCTCTTTCAGACCTGAAGTGTTCTGGAGTAGTGTAGTGAATGGCGTGCTTTGGCCATGGCTATTCTTACTGATGCGTAAAGTCCGTCAGCAGTTTGCGGTGCAATAAGGTTGATATGAATACTCTGTATCTTGCTTCAGGTTCTCCACGTCGTCAGGAGTTGCTCGCTCAGCTTGGTGTTACGTTTGAACGACTGATCCCTGGGATTGAAGAACAGCGGCACCCGCAGGAAAGTGCGCAGCAGTACGTTTCCCGTCTGGCGCGCGAAAAAGCGCAGGCTGGTGTAGCGCTGGCACCGCGCGATTTGCCGGTATTGGGTGCGGATACCATCGTTATCCTTAATGGCGAAGTGCTGGAAAAACCGCACGACGCTGCCCACGCCGCAGCAATGCTGCGCAAACTGTCGGGCAAAACGCATCAAGTTATGACGGCCGTGGCACTGGCCGATTGCCAGCACAGTCTGGACTGCCTGGTAGTGACGGAAGTGACATTCAGAGCACTAACCGATGAGGACATCGCGGGTTATGTTGCCAGCGGTGAACCAATGGATAAAGCAGGTGCATACGGTATTCAAGGGTTGGGTGGCTGTTTTGTCAGGAAGATAAATGGCAGCTATCACGCCGTAGTCGGCTTACCGCTGGTAGAAACGTATGAGTTGCTGACCAATTTTAACGCACTGCGTGAGAAAAGGGATAAACATGACGGCTGAATTGTTGGTAAACGTAACGCCATCGGAAACTCGGGTGGCTTACATTGATGGCGGTATTCTGCAGGAAATTCATATTGAACGTGAGGCGCGACGCGGAATCGTAGGCAATATCTACAAAGGTCGTGTAAGTCGTGTACTTCCGGGTATGCAGGCGGCTTTTGTAGATATTGGACTGGATAAAGCCGCATTTCTTCACGCTTCTGACATCATGCCGCACACCGAATGCGTGGCGGGTGAAGAACAAAAACAGTTCACCGTACGCGACATTTCTGAACTGGTGCGCCAGGGTCAGGATCTGATGGTGCAGGTGGTAAAAGATCCTTTGGGAACGAAGGGCGCACGCCTGACGACGGACATCACGCTTCCTTCCCGTTATCTCGTTTTTATGCCGGGGGCCTCGCACGTTGGCGTATCCCAACGTATCGAAAGCGAAACGGAACGCGAACGTCTGAAAAAAGTGGTGGCGGATTACTGCGATGAGCAGGGTGGTTTCATCATTCGCACGGCGGCAGAAGGCGTATGCGAAGAGGATCTGGCCTCGGATGCTGCCTACCTGAAGCGCGTCTGGACAAAAGTCATGGAGCGTAAAAAGCGCCCGCAAACGCGCTACCAGATGTACGGTGAACTGGCACTGGCACAGCGCGTGTTGCGTGACTTTGCTGATGCGCAGCTTGACCGCATCCGCGTCGACTCCCGTCTGACCTATGAGGCGTTACTGGAATTTACGGCGGAATATATCCCCGAGATGACCAGCAAGCTGGAACATTACAGCGGGCGTCAGCCTATTTTTGATCTCTTTGACGTAGAGAATGAAATCCAGCGCGCGCTGGAACGCAAGGTTGAGCTGAAGTCCGGCGGTTATCTGATCATCGATCAAACTGAAGCGATGACCACCGTCGACATCAATACCGGCGCGTTTGTTGGGCATCGTAATCTCGACGACACTATCTTTAATACTAATATTGAAGCAACGCAGGCCATTGCTCGTCAACTGCGTCTGCGTAACCTCGGCGGCATTATCATTATCGATTTTATCGACATGAATAATGAAGATCACCGTCGCCGGGTGCTGCACTCCCTGGAGCAGGCTCTGAGCAAGGATCGTGTAAAAACCAGCATTAACGGTTTTTCACAGCTGGGCCTGGTGGAGATGACGCGCAAACGCACACGTGAAAGCGTGGAACATGTATTGTGCAACGAGTGTCCAACCTGCCATGGGCGTGGTACGGTGAAAACGGTGGAAACCGTATGTTATGAAATCATGCGCGAAATCGTGCGGGTACACCATGCATATGACTCCGATCGTTTCCTGGTTTATGCCTCTCCGGCAGTGGCTGAAACCCTGAAAGGTGAAGAGTCACATGCGCTGGCGGAGGTTGAGATCTTTGTCGGCAAACAGGTCAAAGTACAAATCGAACCGCTGTATAACCAGGAGCAGTTCGACGTCGTCATGATGTAAATCGTGTAGTGGCACCCGCGCATGTAGGCCGGATAAGGCGCAAGCGCCGTCATCCGGCAATATTCACTCAAGGGGTGTGAGTCATATTTTTTGGTAGACAAGGAGAGGTGCGTGAGGCGATTGCCGGGGATATTACTGCTCACTGGAGCCGCATTCGTTGTCATCGCAGCGCTGCTGGTCAGTGGACTGCGCCTTGCGTTACCTCATCTTGATAGCTGGCGTCCAGCCATTCTTGGCAAGATTGAATCCGCTACAGGTCTACCTGTTTCCGCCAGTCAGCTTTCTGCCAGCTGGCAAAATTTCGGTCCTACGCTTGAAGCGCGTAATATCCAAGCGCAGCTAAAAGATGGGGGAGAATTTTCGGTAAAACGCGTCACGCTGGCGCTGGATGTCTGGCAAAGTTTGCTGCACATGCGTTGGCAGTTTCGCGATCTCACCTTTTGGCAACTGCAGTTGCGCACCAATACTCCTATCCAGCGTAGCGAAGGCGGAGATGGAATTGAAACCGACCATCTCAGCAATCTCTTCCTGCGTCAGTTTGATCATTTCGATCTACGCGACAGTCATATCAGCTTTATAACCCTCTCAGGCCAACGTGCTGAACTGGCGATCCCACAGCTTACCTGGCTGAACAATAAAAATCGGCATCGCGCCGAGGGTCAGGTCAGCCTCTCCAGCCTGACCGGACAGCACGGCGTTATGCAGGTGAGGATGGATCTGCGCGACGATAATGGGCTATTGAATAATGGTCGGGTCTGGTTGCAGGCAGACGACATTGACGTCAAACCGTGGTTGGGCAAATGGATGCAGGATAATGTCGCGCTACAAACCGCGCGTTTTAGCCTGGAAGCATGGATGACGATCAGCAAAGGCGTCGTTTCTGGTGGCGATGTCTGGCTGAAAAAAGGTGGAGCAAGTTGGCTGGGTGAAAATCGTACGCACACGCTCTCCGTCGATAATCTGACGGCGCACATCAGCCGTGAAGAGGCGGGCTGGCAATTCTCTATTCCCGATACTCGTATTACCATGGATGATAAACCCTGGCCGAGCGGCGCATTAACGCTGGCCTGGATCCCTGAGCAGGAAGTCGGTGGTGAGAATAACAAGCGCAGCGACGAGCTTCGCATTCGTGCCAGCAATCTGGATCTGGCCGGATTAGAAGGTCTGCGCCCGATGGCGTCCCGGTTATCGCCTGCGCTGGGTGATATTTGGCGCGCCACGCAGCCGAGCGGCAAAATAGATGTGCTGGCGCTGGATATCCCGTTACAGGCGACAGAAAAAACCCGCATCCTGTCATCGTGGACCAATCTGGCCTGGAAACAGTGGAAGTTGTTACCGGGGGCTGAGCATTTCTCCGGTACGCTTGCGGGCAGTGTTGAAAATGGGGCGCTCACCGCCTCCATGAAGCAAGCCAAAATGCCGTATGAAACTGTCTTCCGCGCGCCGCTGGAAATAGAGAACGGCGTAGCGACGCTAAGCTGGCTGAAAAATGATAAAGGTTTTCAGTTAGATGGGCGCAACATCGATGTTAAAGCGAAAGCGGTACGCGCGCGCGGTGGTTTTCGCTATCTGCAGCCCACTGGAGATGAACCGTGGTTAGGCATTCTGGCTGGCATTAGCACCGACGACGGCTCTCAGGCCTGGCGCTATTTCCCGGAAAACTTGATGGGCAAAGAGCTGGTTGACTACCTCAGCGGCGCTATTCAGGGCGGCGAAGCGGATAACGCCACGCTGGTGTATGGCGGTAACCCGCATCTGTTCCCGTATCTGCACAACGAAGGGCAATTTCAGGTTCTGGTGCCGCTACGTAACGCGAAATTTGCTTTCCAGCCCGACTGGCCTGCGCTAACCGATCTCAATATTGAACTGAACTTCATTAACGATGGTCTGTGGATGAAGACGGATAGCGTCAATTTAGGCGGCGTGAAGGCCAGTAACCTGACGGCTAATATTCCCGACTATGCTAAAGAAAAACTGCTGATTGACGCCGATATCAACGGGCCGGGCAAGGCGGTCGGACCTTATTTTGATGAGACGCCGCTTAAGGACTCCCTCGGCGCCACGCTTGAGCAGTTGCAGATTGACGGCGATGTGAATGCTCGCTTACATCTGGATATTCCGCTAGACGGCTCGCTGGTTACCGCCAAAGGCGATGTCAACCTGCGTAATAACAGCCTGTTTATTAAACCGCTCGACAGCACGCTGAAGAATTTGAATGGTAAATTCAGCTTTATCAACGGCGATCTGAAGAGCGAGCCGATGACGGCGAACTGGTTTAATCAGCCGCTGAACGTCGACTTCTCCACCATCGAAGGGGCGAAAGCCTATCAGGTAGCCGTGAACCTGCAAGGCGACTGGCAGCCAACCCGCATGGGGATTTTACCGGCGCAGGTCAACGATGCCTTAAGCGGCAGCATGGCGTGGAATGGCAAGGTGGGTATCGATCTTCCGTATCATGCCGGACCGACCTACGACATTGAGCTAAAAGGCGACCTGAAGAATGTAAGTAGTCACTTACCTGCTCCGCTGAATAAGGCAGCCGGTGAGGCGTTACCGGTGAACGTTAAGGCCAACGGCAATCTGCGCAGTTTTGAACTGACCGGCAACGCGGGCAGTAAGAACCACTTTAACAGCCGCTGGCTGCTGAATCAGAAACTGACGCTTGACCGCGCAATCTGGACGTCGGAAAGCCGCACCGTGCCCGCGTTACCCGATCAGCAAGGTATTGAGCTTAACCTTCCCCCTATGGATGGCGCGCAATGGCTGGCGTTGTTCCAGAAAGGCGCAGCAGATAACGTTGGCACCAACGCCAACTTCCCGCAGCGCATCACGGTGCGTACGCCATCGTTATCCCTGGGCGGTCAGCAGTGGAATAACTTGAGTATCGTGTCTGAGCCTGCGAGCAATGGCTCCATCGTGCAGGCGCAGGGACGTGAAATTAATGCCACGCTGGCTATGCGCAATAATGCGCCGTGGCTGGCCAATATTAAGTATCTTTATTACAACCCCAGCGCGGCGAAAGCGTCGCCGACGAAAGCACCACTGAATAGTACTCCAGCCTCGCCGTTTTCCGCCGTGGGCAACGTCAGCTTCCACGGCTGGCCGGATGTTCAGTTACGCTGTGCCGAGTGCTGGATGTGGGGACAGAAATACGGGCGCATTGACGCCGATGTGGCGATTAAAGGCGACACGCTAACGCTGAGTAACGGTCTGTTGGATACAGGCTTTGCCAGACTGACCACCGATGGCGTGTGGGTGAACGCGCCGGGCAAAGAACGAACGTCACTGAAGGGTAAACTGAGCGGCAGTAAAATTGACTCCGCTGCCAGTTTCTTTGGCGTATCGACCCCGATTCGTAACTCTTCGTTCAACGTGGAGTATGACCTGCACTGGCGTAACCCGCCATGGGATCCAGATGAAGCTTCGCTGAATGGGATTTTGCGTACCCGGTTGGGCAAAGGTGAGCTTACTGAACTCAGCACCGGACATGCGGGGCAACTATTGCGACTGCTGAGCTTTGATGCGTTGCTGCGTAAACTGCGTTTTGATTTTAGCGATACTTTCAGCGAAGGTTTCTATTTCGACTCGATTCGCAGCACGGCCTGGATCAAAGATGGCGTGATGCATACCGATGACACGCTGGTGGACGGTCTGGAGGCAGACATTGCGATGAAAGGCTCGGTGAACCTGGTGCGCCGGGAGCTGGATATGGAAGCCATTGTCGCGCCGGAAATTTCTGCCACCGTAGGCGTTGCCGCTGCGTTTGCTGTCAATCCAATTGTCGGCGCGGCGGTGTTTGCTGCCAGTAAGGTTCTGGGACCATTGTGGAGCAAAGTGTCGATTCTGCGTTATCGCATCACCGGTCCGGTCGATAAGCCGCAGATTAACGAAGTTCTGCGTCAGCCGCGCAAAGAAAGCCAGCAATAATTTGACGGGGGCGAGTAATTGCCCCAATCTCAACATAGATCCTCTACCGCAGTCCGTAGGCCGGATAAGGCGTTCACGCCGCCATCCGGCATTGAAGTGCCTGATGGCGACGCTGGCGCGTTTTATCAGGCCTACAACAGTAACTAATGAGTAGCAAAACGATGAGTCTGAACCTGGTAAGTGAACAATTGCTAGCGGCAAATGGCCTGAAACATCAGGATCTGTTTGCCATCCTGGGCCAACTGGCCGAACGCCGTCTTGATTACGGCGATCTCTATTTTCAGTCGAGCTATCACGAATCCTGGGTTTTAGAAGACCGCATCATTAAAGATGGTTCTTACAATATCGATCAGGGCGTTGGCGTGCGCGCCATCAGCGGCGAAAAAACAGGGTTTGCCTATGCAGACCAGATTAGCCTGCTGGCGCTGGAGCAGAGTGCTCATGCTGCCCGTACTATCGTGCGTGACAGCGGTGACGGCAAAGTAAAAACGCTGGGAGCTGTGGAGCATCAGGCGCTTTACACCTCGGTTGATCCCCTGCAGAGCATGAGCCGCGAAGAGAAACTGGATATTCTGCGCCGCGTAGACAGCGTGGCGCGTGCCGCCGACAAGCGCGTCCAGGAAGTAACCGCCAGCCTGACCGGTGTTTATGAACTGATCCTGGTAGCAGCGACCGACGGTACGCTGGCCGCTGACGTTCGCCCGCTGGTACGCCTGTCCGTAAGCGTACAGGTGGAAGAGGACGGTAAGCGCGAGCGCGGCGCCAGCGGTGGCGGCGGTCGTTTTGGCTATGACTATTTCCTGGGCGACCTTGATGGTGAAGTTCGTGCTGACGCATGGGCGAAAGAAGCCGTACGCATGGCGTTGGTTAATCTCTCTGCGGTAGCTGCGCCTGCTGGTACGCTGCCGGTAGTACTCGGCGCTGGCTGGCCTGGCGTTCTGCTGCATGAAGCGGTCGGTCATGGTCTGGAAGGCGACTTTAACCGCCGTGGTACCTCGGTATTCAGCGGTCACATGGGGGAGCTGGTCGCGTCAGAACTGTGCACCGTGGTGGATGACGGCACAATGGCGGACCGTCGTGGCTCTGTGGCTATTGATGATGAAGGCACACCGGGTCAGTACAACGTGCTGATCGAAAACGGTATTCTGAAAGGCTACATGCAGGACAAACTGAATGCGCGCCTGATGGGCGTTGCGCCAACGGGTAACGGTCGCCGCGAATCTTACGCGCACCTGCCGATGCCACGTATGACCAACACCTATATGCTGCCGGGGAAATCTACGCCGCAGGAAATCATCGAATCCGTTGAATACGGTATTTATGCGCCTAACTTCGGCGGCGGCCAGGTGGATATCACCTCCGGGAAATTTGTGTTCTCTACGTCTGAAGCATATCTGATTGAAAACGGTAAAGTCACCAAACCGGTGAAAGGCGCGACGCTGATTGGGTCTGGTATCGAAGCGATGCAGCAGATTTCGATGCTGGGTAACGACCTGAAACTGGATAACGGGGTGGGCGTGTGCGGTAAAGAAGGGCAGAGTCTGCCGGTGGGCGTGGGCCAGCCGACGCTGAAAGTGGATAACCTGACCGTGGGTGGCACCGCATAACATCATGATGTATGCCCGATAAGCACCAGTGCCATCGGGCATCTTTCCGGATGCGGCGTCAATGCCTTATCCGGCCTACACTTTTTTTATTTCTCTTTTCCCCGACCGTACATTCCCTGAAACAGCTGCGCTACATCGACAAAATAGTCTGTCAGATAGTTAATCACCACCTGCACCTTGAGCGGCAATTTGTCTTTTTCGGTATACAGCGCGTAGACCGGACGCGGATCCGACTGGTAGCGCGGAAGCAGAATCTCCACTTCGCCACGATTGATCTCATTGATCACCCACATCAGCGGTACATAGGCAATGCCCGCGCCTGCGGCCAGCCAGCGCACCAATGTCATCGGATCGTTAGTCACAAAACGACCCTCTGGGATCAGGCGGGTGGAAATTCCTTCCGGAGCGATAAGCTCGAATTCATTATCCGGGCGCACGCTGTATTCCAGCCACGAGTGGTTGCTGAGATCGGCAGGTTTCTCCGGGGTGCCAAACTGTGCGAGATAGCTTTTCGCCGCGCAGACCACCATCGGCATAGCCCCCAAACGGCGTGAAAACAGGCTGGAGTCCTGCAACGCGCCGACGCGGATAACCACGTCCAGACCATCAGCGATTAAATCCGGGGCCGGGATGCCGGTCACCAGATTTACCGTCAATCCCGGATACTCTTTCAGCATCGTGGCGGTTAATCCGGCGAGGACATTTTGTGCCATAGTTGAAGAACAGCCAATGCGCAGAGTGCCGATGGGCGTGTTGTTAAAGGCATAGAGTTGCTCGTGAACATCCTGCGCTTCGTGCAGCATTCTCCGGCAGCCCTGATAATAAATTTTACCGGCTTCAGTTAGCCCAATGCTACGCGTGCTGCGGTTTAGCAGCTTGACTTGTAGCTCATCTTCCAGTTTTGAGACCGTCTGGCTTATCGATGAAACGCTCATTTGTAGCTGTCTTGCGGCGGCGGTGAAGGAGCCCATTTCGACAACTTTGGCGAACACCGACATACGTTTTAATCGTTCCATTGTTCACTCTGGCTTAAAAGTGATTTAGATCACATAATATAGATAACAGCATAACAGTTACGTTAATATATTATTATTCAAATAACGGCTATGTCGCTCTCGCCTGGCTCATCCTTGCCCTTCTCTGCGGTGACATACGCTAGAAAATCTATCATCTGCACTCTCTTACGTTACCAAGGTCAACATGAGTCTGTTTCCCGTTATCGTGGTGTTTGGTCTGTCCTTCCCACCGATTTTTTTCGAATTACTTTTGTCACTGGCGATTTTCTGGCTGGTGCGCCGGGTGCTTGTTCCGACTGGCATCTATGATTTTGTCTGGCATCCGGCTCTGTTTAACACCGCGCTGTATTGCTGTCTGTTCTATTTAATAACGCGCCTGTTCGTTTGAGGTTGAAGTGAAAACACTAACAAGAAAACTCTCCCGCACGGCCATTACCGTGATACTGGTCATTCTGGCTTTCATCGCTATTTTCCGCGCATGGGTGTTCTACACCGAGTCGCCGTGGACGCGTGATGCGCGTTTCAGCGCCGATGTCGTCGCGATTGCGCCGGATGTTGCGGGCCTTATTACCAACGTTAACATCCATGATAACCAACTGGTGAAAAAGGATCAGATCCTGTTCACTATCGACCAGCCACGCTATAAGAAAGCCCTTGAGCAGGCCGAAGCTGACGTGGCCTATTATCAGGTACTGGCGCAGGAAAAACGCCAGGAGGCCGGTCGTCGTAACCGACTGGGCGTGCAGGCTATGTCTCGTGAAGAGATTGACCAATCAAACAACGTCCTGCAAACCGTATTACACCAGCTTGCGAAGGCGCAAGCGACCCGCGACCTGGCGAAATTAGATCTGGAACGTACCGTTATCCGCGCGCCAGCAGACGGCTGGGTGACTAACCTGAACGTCTATAGCGGCGAATTTATCACGCGCGGTTCCACGGCGGTGGCATTGGTCAAACAGCATTCTTTCTATGTGCTGGCGTATATGGAAGAAACCAAACTGGAAGGCGTCCGCCCTGGGTATCGTGCTGAAATCACCCCGCTTGGCAGTAATAATGTGCTGAAGGGCACGGTTGATAGTGTGGCGGCTGGCGTAACGAATGCCAGCAGCACGCGGGACGCCAAGGGTATGGCGACCATTGATTCCAATCTTGAATGGGTGCGTCTGGCGCAGCGTGTGCCGGTACGAATTCGTCTTGATGAGCAGCAGGGAACCTTGTGGCCTGCCGGGACGACGGCGACCGTCGTCATTACC
The DNA here is from genome assembly GCF_009905315.1 of Citrobacter sp. LUTT5. Lineage (NCBI taxonomy): Bacteria > Pseudomonadati > Pseudomonadota > Gammaproteobacteria > Enterobacterales > Enterobacteriaceae > Citrobacter > Citrobacter sp. LUTT5. Next base: position 470,042 of record NZ_CP047606.1, read on the forward strand.
GGCAAGCAGGATCGCGATGCCAGCCAGGAATCTTTCTTCCGTAAAATGGCGCACCGCCTGCGCGAATTTGGTTAATCACGATGGGGATTTTCTCCATTGCCAACCAGCATATCCGCTTTGCGGTAAAACTGGCCTGCGCGATTGTACTGGCGCTGTTCGTTGGCTTTCACTTCCAGCTTGAGACCCCGCGCTGGGCGGTGCTGACCGCGGCCATTGTGGCGGCAGGTCCGGCCTTTGCCGCTGGCGGAGAACCTTATTCAGGTGCTATCCGCTATCGCGGCATGTTGCGTATTGTCGGGACATTTATCGGCTGTATTGCCGCCCTGATCATTATCATCAGCATGATCCGCGCCCCACTATTGATGATCCTGGTGTGTTGTATCTGGGCCGGTTTTTGTACCTGGATCTCGTCGTTAGTGAAGATCGAAAACTCTTATGCCTGGGGGCTTTCAGGCTATACGGCGCTGATCATCGTCATTACTATCCAGGCTGAACCGCTGCTGACGCCGCAATTTGCGCTCGAACGCTGTAGTGAAATTGTGATGGGTATTGTCTGTGCTATTGTTGCCGACCTGCTCTTTTCGCCCCGTTCGGTGAAACAGGAGATTGATGTCGAACTGGATAGCCTGCTGGTGGCGCAATATCAGCTTATGCAGCTGTGCATTAAGCATGGCGACAGTGAAGAAGTAGACAAAGCCTGGGGAGATTTAGTCCGGCGTACGGCGGCGCTGGAAGGGATGCGTAGTAACCTGAATATGGAGTCCTCGCGCTGGGTACGGGCTAACCGCAGACTCAAGGCATTGAATACGCTGTCGCTTACGCTTATCACACAATCCTGCGAAACCTATCTTATTCAGAACACCCGACCAGAACTGATCACCGATACCTTCCGCGAGTTGTTCGATACGCCGGTTGAAACGGTACAGGATGTCCATAAACAGCTGAAGAGGATGCGTCGGGTGATTGCATGGACCGGTGAACGTGACACACCTGTCACAATTTACACCTGGGCCGGGGCGGCAACGCGCTATCTGTTACTTAAACGTGGAGTTGTCAGCAACACCAAAATTAGCGCTATCGAAGAAGAGATCCTGCAAGGTGAACCGGTGGTGAAAGTGGAATCTGCCGAGCGTCACCATGCGATGGTTAACTTTTGGCGCACCACGCTTTCTTGTGTGCTGGGAACCTTATTCTGGCTGTGGACCGGCTGGACATCCGGCAGCGGCGCAATGGTGATGATTGCGGTCGTCACCTCGCTGGCAATGCGTTTGCCCAACCCGCGCATGGTGGCGATAGACTTTATCTACGGTACGTTGGCGGCGTTACCGCTCGGGGCACTCTATTTCCTGGTGATTATCCCTAATACGCAGCAAAGCATGTTGTTGCTGTGCCTGAGCCTGGCAGTGCTGGGATTCTTTCTGGGGATTGAAGTACAGAAACGACGGCTGGGTTCGATGGGGGCGCTGGCCAGCACCATTAATATCATCGTGCTGGATAACCCGATGACCTTCCACTTTAGCCAGTTCCTTGACAGTGCGCTGGGGCAGATTGTTGGCTGCATGTTGGCGTTTATCGTTATTCTGCTGGTGCGTGATAACTCTCGTGACAGAACGGGTCGTGTGTTGCTCAACCAGTTTGTCTCGGCGGCGGTTTCAGCGATGACCACCAACGTGGTACGTCGTAAAGAAAACCACCTCCCGGCGCTTTATCAGCAGCTGTTTTTGCTGATGAACAAATTTCCGGGCGACCTGGCGAAGTTTCGCCTGGCGCTGACCATGATCATCGCACACCAGCGCCTGCGCGATGCGCCGGTGCCGGTAAACGAAGATCTCTCCGCATTCCATCGCCAGCTTCGACGCACTGCCGATCGCGTGATTTCTGCAGGAAATGACGACAAGCGCCGACGCTACTTTAGCCAGTTGCTGGAAGAGCTTGAGATCTATCAGGAGAAATTAATCATCTGGCAAGCACCACCACAGGTGACCGAGCCGGTAAAACGACTCAGTGGGATGTTGCACAAATACCAGCATGCGCTGGTCAGTAATTAAGAGTTGAAAACCGACGCTAAAAGCGTCGGTTTTTTTATGGCTATACTTACCTGAAAATGCGAGAGACCCCTACATATTGGCGGTCTGTAGAGTGGCTGGCGTCGGGATGGTGGCTATAGATGAATATCTATACATTTGATTTTGACGAAATAGAAGACCAGGGTGATTTCTATCGTGAGTTTACGCGCACGTTCGGTCTCGCCAGGGAGAAGGTGGTTGATTTAGATTCTCTGTGGGAGGTGGTTATCGGGGAAGTTTTACCGTTGCCGCTGGAGATTGAATTTGTCCATTTACCGGACAAGCTGCGCAGGCGATACGGCGCGCTGATTTTACTGTTCGATGAAGCCGAAGAAGAGCTGGAAGGGCAGTTGCGTTTTAACGTTCGTCACTCAATGTAAGACATAAAAAAGCCCCCGGCAGGCGGGGGCAAGTCGTCGGACTTAGACGACGAGGGTTTATTTGTAGAGTTCTGCAGTAGCGTGCCAGTGAGCACCTTCACGGAGTTCGGTGACGCGATAGCTGCTGGCGCCTGCTTTTTCAGCCTTAGCGGCGATGGCCTGACGCATGTCCATTGGTGAACTACCGATCTGAGATACGGAGATGCTACCCATAGATTGCAGATTCTGTGCTTCTTGTGAGTTCACCTGAGTAACCGCGGCGCTTGCACCGAAGGAGAGAACAGAAAGAAGGCTTAAGGTTGCAATAGTAGTTTTGATTTTCATGATATTTACCTCGTCGAATTCTTTTATAGGGGTCTGCGTTTCGTGACCCTCATCACAAAATCAAGTATACACTAATAACCTTATAAATTAATACCACGCTAATTGTTTCTGTGGGTATTAAGTGTTAAGAAAAATATTTTTTATAACCAAATGGAATTAAAAAGAGCGTTTCGAACATTTTAAAAGAAATAAATTAAATAAAATCAATTGGATATGGTTTTTTGCAAAATGTGCGTTTTTAAACCTTCATATTCACTATGTGAATGGTTTTTGACGGTTAAACGCACCATTTGTTAAATGCATAGCAGTTAAAAATAGACGGAAGGGGGTAGAAAGAGAGTGTTTTCCCCCGCCGCGAGGCGACGGGGAGGCGGTATTACAGTTCTTGTTCGAACAGTTCCAGAATGGCTTCGTAGAGATCTTTTACCGTAAAACCCTTAGCTGGGGTGGTGAAGATGGTATCGTCACCGGCAATCGTACCCAGGATACCTTCCGCTTTCCCCAATGAGTCCAGCAGACGTGCAATCAACTGAGCAGCGCCAGGACTAGTATGAATAACCACGACCGCATCGTTATAGTCGATATCCAGCACCAGATTTTTCAGCGGACTGGAGGTTGTAGGCACGCCCAGTTCCGCCGGAAGGCAGTACACCATTTCCATTTTCGCATTGCGGGTACGCACGGCGCCAAATTTGGTCAGCATGCGTGAAACCTTGGACTGATTGATATTATCAAAGCCCTGATCCTGCAATGCGAGGACGATTTCGCCTTGAGAGCTGAACTTTTCTTCTTTAAGCAGCGCTTTAAACGCCTTTACTAATTCTTCTTGTTTTGCCGAGCTTCGCATAAGTCACCCGTAATATGGCGGTAGAAACAACATTATTGTGCATACAGATGAATTTTTATGCAAACAGTCTGCCTTGTTCAAGGCTGAAATAATGTTATGAAAGAGCGGAATTTTATCAAATTTCGTTATCAAGAAACATGCCTGTGTCACGGCTCGCAAATAAGGTTAAAAGTAAATTAAATGTTATCAAATTGATGTTGTTTTGAGAGGTGGGTAGGGTATATTGTCAGCACCTGTTGGAAAGTTGCTCTACTGTGCGGGTGGTTTTGAATTACGTAACTTAGGTTTTATTTTACGTAAGTTAAATGCATAAAAGCCAAATTTGCGTGACTACGCATTCTTGACGCGTGGTTGTTGTATTCGTTGGATTTGTGAATTAAGGTCGCCGCCGCGGAGCAATAGACACTTTGCTTATCAATATAATAAGGAGTTTAGGATGAAAGTTGCAGTCCTCGGCGCTGCTGGTGGTATCGGTCAGGCGCTAGCATTACTGTTAAAAACCCAACTGCCTTCAGGTTCAGAACTCTCCCTGTACGACATCGCTCCAGTAACGCCTGGTGTGGCCGTTGATTTGAGCCATATCCCTACTGCTGTGAAAATCAAAGGCTTCAGTGGCGAAGACGCTACCCCTGCACTGGAAGGTGCTGATGTAGTACTGATCTCCGCGGGCGTCGCACGTAAACCGGGTATGGATCGTTCCGACCTGTTCAACGTTAACGCCGGTATCGTGAAGAATCTGGTGCAGCAGGTTGCTAAAACCTGTCCGAAAGCATGTATCGGTATCATCACCAACCCGGTGAACACGACCGTTGCTATCGCTGCAGAAGTCCTGAAAAAAGCAGGCGTATACGATAAGAACAAATTGTTTGGCGTGACCACGCTGGACATCATCCGCTCCAACACCTTTGTTGCGGAACTGAAAGGCAAGCAGCCTGGCGACGTTGAAGTCCCGGTTATTGGCGGCCACTCTGGCGTGACCATTCTGCCGCTGCTGTCACAAATTCCTGGCGTAAGCTTCACCGAGCAAGAAGCAGCTGACCTGACCAAACGTATCCAGAATGCGGGTACTGAAGTTGTGGAAGCTAAAGCCGGTGGCGGATCTGCAACCCTGTCTATGGGTCAGGCCGCAGCACGTTTCGGACTGTCACTGGTTCGCGCACTGAGCGGCGAAAAAGGTGTGGTTGAATGTGCTTACGTTGAAGGCGATGGCCAGTATGCTCGCTTCTTCTCTCAGCCGCTGCTGCTGGGTAAAAACGGCGTAGAAGAGCGTCAGTCTATCGGCAAGCTGAGCGCGTTTGAACAAGCTGCGCTGGAAGGTATGCTGGATACGCTGAAGAAAGATATCACTCTGGGCGAAGAGTTCGTTAAGTAACGAACTGCCCAAAAGTAAAAAACCGGAGCACTTGCTCCGGTTTTTTTATATCCGTATTAGTTGGTCGCCGGATATTCCTGAATCGTGACCTGCAGCGTCAACTGCTTGTCATCGCGCATCACGACCACGGAGATAACTGAACCTGGTCGAATCTCTGCCACCTGGTCCATCGTTTCCAGTGCAGATACCGCCGGTTTGTTATTGACCGAGATAATCAGATCGTTAACCTGAATACCTGCCTGCGCTGCCGGACCGTCCGGGGCTACTTCGTTAACCACAATCCCCTGAATTTGATCCATCCCGCCGCCCTGGGCGTGCAGTGGCGCAATTTCTCGGCCGCTGATGCCGATATAGCCGCGAATCACGCGCCCGTCACGAATCAGCTTATCCATGATTTTGGTTGCCAGTTGAAAAGGAATAGCAAAGCCGATCCCTTCCGGGGTTTCGCCATCGTTGCTCTTATCAAATGACAGGGTATTAATACCCATCAACTCGCCCAGCGAGTTGACCAGCGCGCCGCCGGAGTTACCGTGGTTGATGGAGGCATCGGTTTGCAGGAAGTTTTGCCGCCCCGTCGGGTTCAGGCCAATACGACCGGTGGCACTGATAATCCCCTGGGTGATGGTTTGCCCGAGGTTGTACGGGTTCCCGATTGCGAGAACCACATCGCCGATGTGCGGTACGCGTTTGTTATTAATCGGAATTGTCGGCAGTCCACCAGTGGCGTTGATTTTCAGCACCGCAAGGTCGGTTAACGTATCAGACCCCACAAGCAGCGCTTCAAATACGCGACCGTCCTGCAATGCGACGATGATTTGGTCGGCATCGTTAATGACGTGCTTATTGGTAATGATATAGCCGCGCTGATCCATGATAACGCCTGAGCCGAGCGTGCGGATCTCAAGCTGGTTATGCGCTGTGCTGTTCATACTGCGGTTATAAACGTTAACGACGGCAGGTGCTGCACGGCGAACCGCCGGGTTATAGCTGGCGGGCGTTTCATCTGCACTGTCGAACTGCGGTGCGGTAAGCGTATTAATTTTGCGCAGCGAGGGCATCGCGGCCAGCAGAATAGCGCCGACGATTAAACCAATCGCGACCGAACGTAAAAGCTTCACAAACATGATGGCGGCGTCATTAATAAAGGGAACGGCTGCAGCATATCACGAGTTTACCGGACATCACACGAGGGGCTGATGTCCGGTTGCATGCGTTAACGCAGGAGCAGGTAAATACTCTCGTTACCGCGCACCACCTGCAGGGCAATGATCGACGGTTTCGCTTCCAGCACTTTACGCATTTCAGCGATCGAGTTTACGCGATCGCGGTTAACGCCAATAATAACGTCATCTTTATGCAGTCCGGCCTGTGCGGCAGGGCTGCTTTTTTCAACGTTATCAATTCTTATGCCTTTGGTACCGTCTTTTAACTGACCGTCGCTGAGCGTGGCCCCTTGCAACGCAGGCGCAATCATCTCTGCGCTGGCGGACGATGATGTGCTGGTATCGAGGGTGACTTCAACCTCCAGCGGTTTACCGTTACGTAGCAGGCCCAGTTTGACTTTGGTCCCCGGTTCGGTTGTCGCAATACGTGAACGAAGTTCGGCGAAGCTGTTAAGCGGTTTACCGTTGAGACTGGTAATGACGTCACCTGATTTCACCCCCGCTTTTGCGGAGCCGGAGTTAGGCAGAACCTCACTGACAAACGCGCCACGCTGTACGTCCAGTTTGAACGCTTTGGCGATATCGGAAGTCATCTCGGTGCCTTTGATGCCCAACAGACCGCGTTTGATTTCACCAAACTGCATCAACTGCTGTGCCAGCGTGCGCGCCATGTTGCTCGGGATTGCAAAACCAATACCGATGCTGCCGCCACCGGGGGCCAGAATCGCGGTGTTAATACCGATCAGCTCACCGTTGAGGTTAAGCAATGCGCCGCCGGAGTTACCGCGGTTGATAGAGGCGTCAGTCTGAATAAAGTTTTCCAGACCTTCCAGGTTCAACCCACTGCGACCCAAAGCCGATACAATGCCGGAGGTGGCTGTTTGACCCAAACCGAACGGGTTACCCACAGCCACCGCGAAATCACCCACGCGGAGTTTATCAGAGTCAGCAATGGCAATTTGCGTCAGGTTGCTGGGGTGTTGAATTTGTAGCAGTGCGATATCGCTCTGATCGTCGCTGCCAATAAGCTTTGCGTCGAATTCACGACCATCATTAAGCTGAACGCTGATTTTTTGCGCCTGATTAATAACGTGATTATTGGTCAGGACGTAGCCTTTGGCGGCATCAATAATGACACCTGAACCCAGTCCTTCAAAAGGTTGGGAAGGTTGATCGGGAAGTTCATCACCAAAAAACTTTTTGAACTCTTCCGGGACTTTCTGCCCCTGAGTGGCGGTGCCTTCGACCCTTACACTCACCACGGCTGGCAACACTTTCTCCAGCATCGGGGCGAGGCTGGGGAGCGCAGCCTGACCGGGAACCTGGCCGGGAATCGACGCAACGGCCGGGAATGGCGCCGAGAGAGTTAACCCGACACTTAACGCTAATGCACTCAACAGCTGGGTTTGTTTTTTCATGGATCCTGCTCTCGTACCTTGAGTAAACGGAAGATGATTCAAAACAGTTTGATGTTATTGAATTTTCGGTTTGGTCACAATGAGGCTAACGACTAAATAATAGCTGGGACGGGAAGAGAAGCGGAGGGCGCAATTACTGCGCCCAATAAATTTCTTAACGATGTGCGGTTAGTCGCGCTTTGCGCCACTACGCAGCAGGCCAGATGCCCCTTCAGAATAGTCACGTGGCATCTGAACCGGCGCCTGATCGTTGCCTGCTTCAGACTCTGCCAGACGATTACGGAACGGGTTGTTTTCCGGCGACATACCCGGCAGCAGGTTGCTGGAGCTTTTCGCCATGTGCTGGTAAATCTGACGATAATCGTCCGCCATGTTATCCAGCAATTCAGCGCTGCGGGCAAAGTGGCTCACCAGTTCTTCACGGTACTCTTCCAGCTCAGCTTTATTTTTTTCCAGTTCGTACTGCAATGCCTGCTGTTGGCGTAATTTCCGATTACCAAAACGCATGGCTACAGCACCAATAATGATACCGACGACTAACCCAATTAGCGCATATTCCCAGGTCATGAACATCTCCCGTTGTCTTGTGTTTCCGTAGGGTGTTGGCTTTAGGCTCCATGCCTGCGCCTGATTATGCCACTATAACCGCTAATCCCGTAGAAGTGGAATCCCGTGTTTATATCACGTAATGTAGAACGGCCTTTTTTTCGTCAACCGTGAGCGATGGCACATCGATTCTCAAGGAATAACAATAACATCATGCAAAGCCTTTCCCCAACATCGCGTTACCAGCAAGCCCTCAACGACGGCAGTCATCAGCCCGACAATGTACAACAAAAAGCCGTGAATCGACTGGAAACAATTTTCCAGGCACTTACGACGCCAGCACATCCTGCGCCGCAGGAGAGCGGACTGATGGCGCGTTTTGGCAAATTGCTGGGCAAGCGTGAGTCGCCGATCAACACACCGGTGCGTGGTTTATATATGTGGGGCGGAGTTGGGCGCGGAAAAACCTGGCTGATGGATCTGTTCTACCATAGTCTGCCGGGCGAACGTAAACAGCGTTTGCACTTTCACCGTTTTATGCTGCGTGTGCATGAAGAGCTTACTGCCTTACAGGGGCAGAGCGATCCGCTGGAAATCATCGCCGATCGCTTTAAGGCCGAAACGGACGTGCTGTGCTTTGACGAATTTTTTGTTTCTGATATTACCGACGCCATGCTACTCGGCGGCCTGATGAAGGCACTGTTTGCCCGTGGCATTACGCTGGTGGCGACCTCCAATATTCCGCCAGACGAGCTGTATCGCAACGGTTTACAACGCGCGCGTTTTCTTCCTGCCATTGATGCTATCAAACAGCATTGCGACATCATGAATGTTGATGCTGGCGTCGATTATCGTCTGCGCACCTTAACGCAGGCGCATTTGTGGTTGTCGCCACTGAATGAGGAAACCCGCCAACAGATGGATAAACTCTGGCTGGCATTAGCGGGAACCAAAGGTGAACATGCGCCGACGCTGGAGATCAATCATCGTCCGATGCAGACGCTGGCCGTCGAAAACCAAACGCTGGCGGTGTCATTTACCACGCTCTGTGTCGATGCGCGTAGCCAGCATGACTACATTGCGCTGTCGCGTTTGTTTCACACGGTACTGTTGTCTGATGTGCCGGTCATGACTCCGCTGATGGAGAGTGAAGCGCGGCGCTTTATCGCATTGGTGGATGAGTTCTACGAACGCCACGTCAAGCTGGTGGTCAGCGCGGCATCGCCACTCTATGAAATTTATCAGGGCGAGCGTCTGAAGTTTGAATTTCAGCGCTGTTTGTCGCGTTTGCAGGAGATGCAAAGCGAAGAGTATCTGAAGCGGGAACATTTAGCCGGTTAAACCTGCCGCAAATCACATAAAGGGGTCGATCTTTGACCCTGACTTCTCTATAATCTTGCGACCCCACGTTACGAGAGAGTTTTTTTCCCAAAACTTTCTATGCGCCGGCATAGGCTATTCGAAGGGGTAGGTTTGCTGGACAATGTCGTGTGAACCTCAACTGACAAAACGTTTGGGTGTTCACCAACGTGTAACTTATTTATTTGGGTAAGCTTTTAATGAAAACTTTTACAGCTAAACCAGAAACCGTAAAACGCGACTGGTATGTTGTTGACGCGACCGGTAAAACTCTGGGCCGTCTGGCTTCCGAACTGGCTCTGCGCCTGCGCGGTAAGCACAAAGCGGAATACACTCCGCACGTAGATACCGGTGATTACATCATCGTTCTGAACGCTGACAAAGTTGCTGTAACCGGCAACAAGCGTACTGACAAAGTGTACTATCACCACACCGGCCACATCGGTGGTATCAAACAAGCGACCTTTGAAGAGATGATTGCTCGCCGTCCTGAGCGTGTGCTTGAAATCGCGGTTAAAGGCATGCTGCCAAAAGGCCCGCTGGGTCGTGCTATGTTCCGTAAACTGAAAGTTTACGCTGGCAACGAGCACAACCACGCGGCACAGCAACCGCAAGTTCTTGACATCTAATCGGGATTATAGGCAATGGCTGAAAATCAATACTACGGCACTGGTCGCCGCAAAAGTTCCGCAGCTCGCGTTTTCATCAAACCGGGCAGTGGTAAAATCGTAATCAACCAACGTTCTCTGGAACAGTACTTCGGTCGTGAAACTGCCCGCATGGTAGTTCGTCAGCCGCTGGAACTGGTCGACATGGTTGAGAAACTGGATCTGTACATCACTGTTAAAGGTGGTGGTATCTCTGGTCAGGCTGGTGCGATCCGTCACGGTATCACCCGCGCTCTGATGGAGTACGACGAGTCCCTGCGTGGCGAACTGCGTAAAGCTGGCTTCGTTACCCGTGATGCTCGTCAGGTTGAACGTAAGAAAGTCGGTCTGCGTAAAGCACGTCGTCGTCCTCAGTTCTCCAAACGTTAATTGTACTCTGCTTCGGCAGACGACAATTTGCGAAAAAACCCGCTTTGGCGGGTTTTTTTATCGTTATTTCTCGCCTCAGATCCACGGTAATCCGCTGATTGCCACCTCTTTTTCCCCATTTCAAGAATCGACTCACCACAAAGGTCACAAAATCTGGTAAACTATCATCCAATTTTCTGCCCAAATGTCCGGTATCGTTCATTTTTTGTTTGTATTTTGAACAGCAATGACTTTCCCGAGTCTGGGTGACATCACTTCTGGCTGGCCACTGAGTGGCTGGTAGCAGTAAAAATTCTGAATATACCTGGAGGTTTTCATGGCTGTCGCTGCCAACAAACGTTCGGTAATGACGCTGTTTTCTGGTCCTACTGACATCTATAGCCATCAGGTCCGCATTGTGCTGGCTGAGAAAGGTGTTAGTTTCGAGATTGAGCACGTGGAGAAGGACAATCCACCTCAGGATCTGATCGACCTCAACCCGAATCAGAGCGTACCGACACTGGTGGATCGTGAGCTGACCCTGTGGGAATCTCGCATCATTATGGAATACCTGGATGAGCGCTTCCCGCATCCGCCGCTGATGCCGGTTTACCCGGTTGCGCGTGGTGAAAGCCGCCTGTACATGCAGCGTATTGAAAAAGACTGGTACACGCTGATGAATGTCATCGTGAACGGTTCTGCATCTGAAGCCGAAGTCGCGCGTAAGCGTCTGCGCGAAGAACTGCTGGCAATTGCGCCAGTATTTGGCCAGAAACCTTACTTCCTGAGCGATGAGTTCAGCCTGGTAGACTGCTACCTGGCGCCGCTGCTGTGGCGTTTACCGCAGCTGGGTATTGAATTCAACGGTGCAGGTTCGAAAGAACTGAAAGGGTACATGACTCGCGTCTTCGAACGTGACTCTTTCCTGGCTTCTCTGACTGAGCCTGAACGTGAAATGCGTCTGGGCCGGGGTTAACCTGTATGGATTTGCCACAGCTAACACCACGCCGTCCGTATCTGCTGCGCGCATTCTATGAGTGGTTGCTAGACAACCAGCTCACGCCGCATCTGGTGGTGGATGTGACGCTCCAGGACGTGCAGGTTCCAATGGAATATGCGCGTGACGGGCAAATTGTTCTGAATATTGCACCGCGTGCGGTGGGCAACCTGGAACTGGCTAACGATGAAGTGCGCTTTAACGCGCGCTTCGGTGGTGTGCCGCGTCAGGTGTCTGTGCCGTTGGCTGCTGTTCTGGCAATTTATGCACGTGAAAATGGCGCCGGTACGATGTTCGAACCGGAAGCCGCCTACGACGAAGATGTCGCCAGCTTAAATGATGACGACAACGACGCGTCTGGTTTTGAGAGTGAAACAGTCATGTCGGTCATTGATGGCGATAAGCCTGACAATGGCGACGACAACGATCCTGATGACACTCCGCCGCCACCTCGCGGTGGGCGTCCAGCGCTGCGCGTAGTGAAATAAATAGTGAAATAAAAAAACAGGCCCTTTCGGGCCTGTTCTGTTTTCTGGCTTCGGGATCAGTAAAACAGCGCGATGGTGGCTACCATATTCACCACAAATCCTACTGCCATCGGGATTGCTGTACGTTTTACTACTTCAAAGGGCGATACGCCGGCAATACCTGATGTCACGACAATTACAGCGGTTATGGGTGACACCGCGCGGGCAAGCGTAGTGGCAAAATGCATCGGCATAATCATCACTACTGCAGGAATATGCAGCCCGGCGGCAATATCCGGAATGAGGCTGGCAAAAGACATAAACGGTGCGTTGCCTGACCCCATGACAATCGCACAGGCGGCGATGACCACCGCCATGATGATCATCACACCGATGCCGCCAAGACCGGAATGCTCTGCGCCTTTTATTACGGCGTCGACAGTCCCGATAGTCGTCAACCCTTTCGCAAAGATTTCACCGGCGACCACCAGCGTGACAACGTTGGCGAACTGCGTCCCCATGCCGTCAAAAAAAGCCTGCACATCATCCATCGTTTCGCGCAGATTATGTTTATGCAGGAATTCAACAAACATAGTCAGCGTCATGCTCATCAACATCACCACCACCAGATTCAACTCTGCTTTCATTAGTCCCATTTGCGCAAGGGCAAGCGAGCCCAGCATCAGGATCAGCGGCATGACGGGTAGAATGGCGTAATAGAGCGGAGGTACGTTTTCCAGCATCTTTTGTTCAGCAAATCCGTTGCTTTCCGGTGCGGCTTTTTTATCAAACTGACGCTGAACGAAAAAATGCGCAATGGCGACGGCGACAATGACACACGATGCGACGGGCAACTGATATTGAAAGAAATAAGTGGCGATTTTCATACCCGCGACCTGTGCGGCAAAAATCGAGTTGGTTTCCAGAATGCCCCATTCAATAGACATTGAGGTGGCAATGACCGCCACTGCAGATAAACGGCTCACGCCAAGACTGACCAGCGTTGGGAATAGCGTCACCATCAGCAACATACCTAACCCGGATGCGCTGGTAATGAATTGCGCCATGATCTGACCAATAACATAGGTGGCGGCAAGCACAACATAGGGTGAGCGGATTAGCTTGAGCGGGCGGCTTAACAGGCTAACCATCGCTCTGCTGGCTCCCATTCTGTCCATATAACGGGCATAACCACCCACCGCCATGATTGATAACCCCAGTCCGGCCGCGCGGTTGGAGAGCATACGCAAAATTTCGTTGTAAATATCGACCAGTAGATAGCCACTGCTCTTATCGTCAGCGACCAACACGCCGTAGCCCAGCCAGACACCGCAGATCATCAGGAAGATCCCGGCGGCGGCCAGCACGACCTGCGGTTTGTAGTTTTTGAGGATCAGGTAACCCATCGTTAATAAAACGATGACAGAGATAATGATGCCGAACATTGTTTCACTCCATGCCAGAGAAGAAGATAAATCCGGTAATAACGCTGTTATCCCAACGGATGTTATATTTTTCTGGGCATTTTTTATGGAGTGAATATCTTATTTTTAATTCGAGGATTTAATTATTTATCGTTATAAAATAGATGGTTATGATAAATTATCATGTTAATGTTCATAAATTTCATGAAGATGATATAACTCTATTAAATTAAAAATAGGCGGAAGATACTCGCTTAAAATAATATTGCTGTTACGTATGTTATCAATAAGCCAGCGGGGGCGGATCGACCATCATTTCACCCTGCTTTCGATCCTGTGTTAGGATAAACCCGCTGTTGTTTGTCACCACGACTTAGCTGAATGGACCCTATGAACGCATTTGATTCGCAAGCTGAAGACTCTCCATCCACCATTGGCCGTAGCTTACGCAATCGCCCGCTGGCGCGTAAAAAACTGTCTGAAATGGTTGAGGAAGAACTGGAGCAGATGATTCGTCGTCGGGAATTTGGCGAGGGCGAACAGTTGCCGTCTGAGCGGGAGCTGATGGCCTTCTTTAACGTGGGCCGTCCTTCTGTACGAGAAGCGCTGGCCGCGTTAAAACGCAAAGGTCTGGTACAAATCAACAACGGCGAGCGCGCCCGCGTTTCGCGTCCTTCAGCTGATACCATCATCAGCGAGCTGTCTGGTATGGCGAAAGATTTCCTCGCACATCCCGGCGGCATTGCCCACTTCGAGCAGTTGCGACTGTTCTTTGAATCAAGCCTGGTTCGATACGCCGCCGAACATGCGACAGATGAGCAAATCGCCAGGCTGGCGAAAGCGTTGGAGATCAACAGCCAGTCGCTCGATGACAATACGTTGTTCATCCGTTCGGACGTTGATTTTCACCGCGTACTGGCGGAGATCCCGGGCAATCCCATCTTTATGGCGATCCATGTTGCGCTGTTAGACTGGTTAATTGCTGCCCGTCCGGCCGTTGCCGATCAAGAATTGTATGAGCACAATAACGTGAGTTATCAGCAGCATATCGCTATTGTCGATGCGATTCGTCAGCGCGATCCTGAAGAAGCAGACCGCGCACTGCAAGAACATCTCAATAGCGTTTCCGCAACCTGGCACGCCTTCAGCAAAAGTAAAAAATTGCGTAAGTAATCGCGATCCTGACGATCTTTTAGTGAAGCAGATCGCACTCTAAGCGTTCTCTATTGTATTGCTGCTTATTTGATCTGGTATAACAGGTATAAAGGTATGCAGTCAGATAACACTAATCATCGTCAGAGGTCGTTATGGCAAGAAATTTAAAAGGCGTAATGCCAGCGTTGTTAACTCCATTCGATAACCAACAGAAACTGGACATCGAGAGCCTGCGCCGTCTGGTGCGTTTCAACATTGGGCAGGGGATCGATGGGCTCTACGTTGGTGGCTCAACGGGTGAGGCTTTTGTCCAGAACCGCGCTGAAAGAGAGCAGGTTCTGGAAATTGTTGCTGAAGAAGCAAAAGGCAAGGTGACGCTGATCGCCCATGTTGGCACGGTGAGCACCGAAGAGAGCCAACAGCTGGCGAGCGCTGCGCATCGCTACGGATTTGATGCGGTTTCGGCCGTCACGCCGTTTTACTATCCGTTCAGCTTTGAAGAGCACTGCGATCACTACCGCGCAATTATCGATTCCGCCGATGGCTTACCGATGGTGGTCTATAACATCCCGGCACTGAGCGGCGTAAAACTGACGCTGGATCAGATCAACACGCTGGTGACGTTGCCGGGCGTTGGCGCACTGAAGCAAACTTCTGGCGATCTCTATCAGATGGAACAGATCCGCCGCGCTCATCCCGATCTGGTGCTTTATAACGGTTATGACGAGATCTTCGCTTCTGGACTGCTAGCAGGCGCAGATGGTGGTATCGGTAGCACTTACAACATCATGGGATGGCGTTATCAGGGAATTGTGAAAGCGCTCAAAGAAGGTGACATTCGCACGGCGCAAAAGCTGCAAACCGAGTGCAATAAGGTTATCGATCTGCTCATTAAAGTTGGCGTGTTCCGCGGCCTGAAAACAGTACTGCACTATATGGATGTGGTTTCTGTTCCACTGTGCCGTAAACCCTTTGCTCCAGTAGATGAACGCTATCTGCCGGAACTGAAAGCGCTGGCAAACCAACTGCTGGCGGAAAAGGCGTAATCGCGGGTCGCCGGGGGCGCTTCGCCTTGCCCGGCCTGGATTTTTCGACCGTAAGCCGGGTAAGGCAAAGCCACCACCCGGCACAACAACAAAGATCGTCGGGAGAGTAAAATGAGTACTTCTACCCAGAGCATCCCGTGGTATCGCCATCTCAATCGGGCACAATGGCGGGCATTCTCCGCCGCCTGGCTGGGATATTTGCTTGATGGTTTTGATTTTGTATTAATCGCCCTTGTACTGACGGAAGTACAAGGTGAATTCGGACTGACGACGGTGCAGGCGGCTAGTTTGATCTCCGCCGCCTTTATCTCCCGCTGGTTTGGCGGGTTAATGCTGGGGGCGATGGGCGACCGTTACGGACGTCGCCTGGCGATGGTCACCAGCATCATTCTGTTCTCCGTGGGGACGCTGGCTTGCGGCTTCGCACCGGGCTACACCACCATGTTTATCGCCCGTCTGGTTATCGGTATGGGAATGGCGGGTGAGTACGGCTCCAGTGCAACCTATGTTATTGAAAGTTGGCCTAAACACCTGCGAAATAAAGCCAGTGGCTTCCTGATTTCCGGTTTCTCTGTTGGCGCGGTGATCGCCGCGCAGGTCTACAGCCTGGTGGTTCCGGTCTGGGGGTGGCGTGCGCTGTTCTTCATCGGCATCCTGCCAATTATCTTCGCCCTGTGGCTGCGTAAAAATATTCCGGAAGCGGAAGACTGGAAAGAGAAACACGAAGGCAAAGCGCCAGTGCGCACGATGGTGGATATTCTCTACCGGAGCGAGCATCGGGTAATTAATATTCTGATGACGATCGCCGCTGCAACCGCGCTGTGGTTCTGCTTTGCTGGCGACCTGCAAAATGCGGCTATCGTGGCGGTCCTCGGCCTGATATGTGCGTTTATTTTCATTAGCTTTATGGTGCAAAGCAGCGGGAAGCGCTGGCCGACGGGCGTCATGCTGATGGTGGTCGTACTATTCGCCTTCCTGTACTCGTGGCCGATTCAGGCACTGTTGCCAACCTATCTGAAAACCGAACTGCTGTACGATCCTTCCACGGTGGCCAGAGTGCTCTTCTTTAGCGGTTTTGGTGCGGCGGTCGGTTGTTGCGTCGGCGGTTTTCTTGGCGACTGGCTGGGCACGCGCAAGGCCTATGTCTGCAGTCTGCTGGCCTCGCAGTTGTTGATTATTCCGGTATTTGCGATTGGCGGCTCAAACGTCTGGGTGCTGGGTTTGCTGCTGTTTTTCCAGCAAATGCTCGGCCAGGGGATCTCCGGGATCTTACCAAAACTGATTGGCGGCTATTTCGATACCGACCAGCGTGCGGCGGGCCTGGGCTTCACCTATAACGTGGGCGCACTGGGTGGGGCTCTGGCACCGATTATCGGCGCGCTGATTGCCCAACGTCTGGATCTGGGCACCGCGCTGGGATCGCTCTCTTTCGGTCTGACATTTGTGGTGATCCTGCTGATTGGCCTCGATATGCCGTCCCGCGTACAGCGCTGGCTGCGTCCTGAAGCGTTACGTACGCATGATGCCATTGATGGTCGACCGTTTAGCGGGGCTGTGCCGTTCGGCGGTGACAAAAGCACCATGGTGAAATCCAAAAGTTAATCCCATTGCCCGGTGTTGAACCGGGCTATTAGCGTAAGGGAAGAAGGATGTCGTTACTTGAGCAACGGGATAAAAAGCGTATCACCGCGATGCAGAAGGCGGTGTCATGACCACATTGGCAATTGATATCGGCGGTACCAAACTGGCTGCCGCGCTGTTAGACAGTAATCTGCAAATTCGCGAGCGGCGTGAATTGCCGACGCCCGCCAGCAAAACGCCGGAGGCGCTGCGCGCTGCGCTGCAAGCACTGGTTGCACCGCTACAGGGGCGTGCTAATCGGGTGGCGATCGCCTCGACGGGGATTATCCGTGAGGGGGCTTTACTGGCGCTGAATCCGCATAACCTTGGCGGGTTGATGCATTTTCCGCTGACACAAACGCTGGAACAAATCACCGGCCTGCCGACGCTGGCAGTCAATGACGCACAGGCAGCGGCCTGGGCGGAATACCACGCTCTGGCGGATGAGATAAGCGACATGGTTTTTATCACCGTGTCGACAGGCGTCGGCGGCGGCGTGATCAGCAACGGCAAGTTACTCACCGGGTCTGGTGGTCTGGCTGGACACTTAGGACATACGCTGGCGGATCTCAATGGACCGGCCTGCGGCTGCGGGCGTGTGGGCTGCGTCGAGGCGATTGCTTCCGGTCGAGGGATCGCGGCTGCGGCCGAAGGTACACTTGCTGGATGCGATGCCAAAACCATTTTTAGCCGCGCCGGGCAAGGAGATGAGCAGGCAAGCAGGTTGATCCATCGCTCGGCGCGTACTTTGGCAAGGCTTGTCGCCGATGTGAAGGCCACGACCGATTGCCAGATTGTGGTGATCGGCGGCAGCGTTGGGCTGGCTGAAGGGTATCTGGCGCTGGTGGAACATTATCTGGCACAAGAGCCTTTGGTCTATCACGTGGAATTACTGGCAGCGCATTACCGCCATGACGCTGGATTACTGGGGGCCGCGTTGTTGGCCCAGGGAGATTTATTATGATGTCAGATGAGTTGCGTTCACTGCCTTCTGCCGGATTACATCCGGTCTTGCAGCAGGCATTAACGCTTGCCATTGCGGCGAATCCTCAGGAGAAGACCCCAGGGCGCTACGCGTTGCAGGGCGATACTATTTTTATGAATGTCATGCAGTTTGCGACGCAGAGCCCAGAGCAAAAGAAAGCGGAACTTCATCAGCAGTACATTGATATTCAGGTGCTGTTGTCCGGCGAAGAACGTATTCTGTTCGGGATGACCGATTCTGCTCGCCAGTGCGATGAGATGCATGTTGAGGATGACTATCAGTTGTGCAGCGAGATTGCCGATGAGCAGGCGATCGTACTGAAGCCGGGAAGATTTGCGATTTTTATGCCGGGCGAGCCGCATAAACCGGGCTGTATGGTGGGAGGGCCGGGGGAAATCAAAAAGGTCGTGATCAAGGTGCGCGCCAGCTTATTACAAGCCTGACGATGAGAGACCGTGTCGGATGGCAAGGCTTGCGCCATCCGACACTGGATAGAACAACTTAGCGCTTAAACGTCACTGCTTCCGGCTGCGTCAGATGCAGCGTGGTCTGGCTTGGCACTGTCTCAGCAATGACTCGCCCGTGACGAATGGAATAACGGGCAGGCGTCTGGCGACGAACCGCGTCAAACCCATTTTCTGCCGCTAAAATCACCAGATTTCCGGAGTTTCCCACGTTCAGACCGTAATCCTGCAGGTGCAGGGTTTTCGCACTGTGGGTGGTAACCAGGTTCAGCCCATCGTTGATCTGTCCGTATCCCATCAGCTGACACACATGTAATCCCATATGCAGTACCTGCAGCATATTGGCGGTGCCCAGCGGATACCATGGGTCGAAGACGTCATCATGGCCGAAGCAGACGTTGATCTCCGCTTCCAGCATCTCTTTGACGCGCGTTACGCCGCGACGTTTAGGATACGTATCAAAGCGCCCTTGCAGGTGAATATTTACCAGTGGGTTCGCGACAAAGTTAATGCCGGACATTTTCAACAGGCGAAAGAGGCGGGAAGCATACGCGCCGTTATAGGAATGCATTGCCGTGGTATGGCTGGCGGTCACGCGTTCGCCCATATTGTCACGATGCGCCAGCGCCGCGACGGTTTCAACAAAGCGTGACTGCTCATCGTCAATTTCGTCGCAGTGCACATCGATAAGCCGATCGTATTTCTGCGCCAGAGCGAAAATTTTGTGCAGAGACTCAACGCCATATTCACGCGTAAATTCAAAGTGGGGGATCGCGCCAATGACGTCTGCGCCCAAACGCACGGCTTCCTCTAATAGCGCTTCACCGTTGGGGTAAGAAAGAATGCCCTCTTGCGGGAAGGCGACAATTTGCAGCTCTACCCACGGCGCGACTTCTTGCTTCACCTCCAGCATGGCTTTCAGTGCCGTCAGCGTCGGATCGGAAACGTCAACGTGCGTGCGGGCATATTGGATGCCGTTGGCCATCTGCCACTTCAGCGTCTGCATGGCGCGCGCTTTGACGTCTTCGTGCGTGAGCATTGCCTTACGTTCGGCCCAACGCTCAATGCCTTCAAATAACGTACCAGACTGGTTCCAGCTCGGCTCGCCTGCGGTTTGCGTGGTGTCCAGATGGATATGTGGCTCAACGAACGGTGGAATGGCCAGGCCGCCTTCGGCATCAAGCACTTCGCCCAGCGGTAACGTGGCGGTGTCCTGTGGCTCAATCCGGCTGAAGCGCCCGTTTTCAATCGTGAGCTGCCACAATCCTTCGCGTCCCTGTAAACGTGCCTGACGAAGGGTGATGTTATTATTCTGCATGGCTGACCTCTGGTGATTTAGCAAGGCTGCGATTGAAAAGTGGATTCAGCAGGATATAGCTGAATACGCCGCCAAGTACGGCGTTGACGGGCACAATACCGGGAATATAGTGACCTGCGGCAATGCCCAATGCAACGGACAGGATCGCTATCCAGTTTACGGAAATAAATTGCGCTTTGCTGAAGTCGGCATAGCGACGATGGTTCAGCAGATAGTCGGCGATGATCACCCCGCCGATCGGGGGAATTGCTGCCGACAGAAAAGTCAGCCAACCGACAAAGTTATTGTAAAGCCATAGCGCGCACAATGTGCCGATAATACCGTTAGCCACCGACAGTGTACGGCTGGAAAGGCCGGTAATATTGGCAAATCCCAGACCTGAGGCATACAGCGCATTGTCGTTAGTCGTCCAGATGTTCAGACCGAGCACTACAATCGCGGGCAGCAGCAGTCCCTGGGCAATCATCACGTCAGAGATATCCGCCTGTCCAACCGCAGCCGCGCCCGCAGCGCCGAAGATAAACATCAAGGAGTTGCCAAGGAAAAACGCCACCATGGCAATCAGCACCGCGCCTTTGGCGTTGCGACCAAAGCGAACGAAGTCGGCGGTTAATGTTCCTGCGCTGACAAACGAACCGACCACCAGCGCCAGGGCGGTGGAGAAATTCAACGGCGTCTGCGGCACTATCTCTTTTAAATGGTCTAAACCGCCGACATCACTCACCGCCAGCCAGACGGAGTAGCTGCCAAGAACGACGATGGCAGGCACGGCGATGATAGATAAAACGGTCAGCGCCGAGATGCCAAAAAAGATGGTCAGGGTCATCAACAGACCGGAAACCGCAATCAGGATATTGACGTCAATTCCCGTCGCTTTGCCCACCGGGATAGCAAACATAGCCACACCCACGCCAAACCAGCCTACCTGCGTACCGCCTAACAACAGTGAAGGAAGCCATGAACCTTTCAAACCAAATGAGTAACGCGCCAGAAGGTGGGTTGAGAGCCCTGTTTTTGCGCCGATAAAACCGAGAAATGCAGTGTAAATACCGAGGAGAAGATTACCGAAGAGAACTGCCAGGAAGAAATCATTATAGGAAAGACCGGTACCAAGTGTGCCACCGGTCCACATACTGGCGGAAAAAAATGTAAGCCCCAACATGACAAATGTTAGTGGAACCACGCCTTTCCGCGCCGCCAGAGGGACGGGTCCCTGGCTATAATTGTTGTCCTGCGACACAACGCCTCCATGAATTTTGCCCAAAAAATCCGCCGCATAATATACAGTTCTCAGAATAAAGCAAACGATTACGTATAATCTTTACATGGTTATTATTTATGGTGTTGATGATTGCGTTGATTTTCCTTGGTCGACAGTTAACCCGCGTCTGTGAGTTGAGTTCCCAGCATGGTTTGTGAACGAATGAGCTCGTCTGCAAGTAATTTTTCATCAGGTAGCTGTACTTTGTACTCGCTCGCCTGGATGGTATTCGGTAGGCCGTTCAACGCATAGTGCGCTTCCCCCGCCCCTTTTCCTGCGCACAGAATCAGCCCGACTGGCGGATTTTCCCCCGGCATCGTCCAATGTTCTTTGGCATAGTTCAGATACATATTCATCTGCCCGGCATCCGCATAGCTGAATTTGCCTACTTTTAGATCAACGAGCAACAGGCAGCGTAAACGACGATGAAAGAACAGCAGATCGACGCGGAACCAGTTATCGTCAATGCGCAATCGACGCTGACGGCCAACAAAAGCAAAATCGTCGCCGAGCTCCAGCATAAAGTCCATCAGGTGATTGATCAGCGCCTCTTCAAGATCCGATTCTGAATACTCATCCTTGAGGCCAAGAAACTCCAGAATGAACGGATCGCGGATGGCCTTTTCAGGCAAGACTTCAGGCTCCGTCGGGACTGCCTTCTGCAACATGGCGGATTTGTCGCGGGACAACAGCGTCCGCTCATAAAACTGAGTGGCAATTTGTCGATTGAGCTGCCGTACTGACCAGCCGTTACGGAGAGTCTCTTTCTCATAAAAAGTGCGGGCATCGGCATTTTTAACAGACAAGAGGCGGACATACGCCGACCAGGGTAGTGGGAATGTTTTGGCGAGTTGTATGAGATTTTGAGATTCACCAGACAGTGTCTGCTGAATCTCAATTTGTTGAAAATAAAGATAAAACATACGCATTTGCCGTATGTTTACCATGGAAAACCCCCGTTTATAGCGTTGGTTTAGATCCACTGACAACCGTTCAATAAGCTGAGCGCCATAGGCTGCCCGGGATTCACCACCTTGCTCAAATTCAACAATTCGTCGACCAATTTCCCAGTAGGTCGCCGTCATTAGTGCATTGATACTACGGACAGTTTCTGTACGCGCGGTGTCCAGTAGTCGAACAATTCCGTTATGGATTTGCTGATAGTCATCTGCATCCTGAAGTGACGTCGGCGTGGTCATACTTCATCCCTTTCGTGAAAGTTACGGTGTAAAAATATTCCGCGATCAATACGCCCGGGTGCTGAAGTGGTCAATCCACATTCTACTAATTACAAAGACTTGCAGTCTTAATTGCGAGTAGCTTTCAAAGAATGGTGGAGAAATACGGAGAAAAAAAGCCCCTGTCGACAAACGTGAACAGGGGCCAGAGAAGGCTCTTTTACACTTCCAGGTAATTCAGAATCCCGTCTGCCGCTTTACGACCTTCGGCAATCGCGGTGACCACCAGATCCGAACCGCGCACGATGTCGCCACCGGCGAAGATTTTCGGGTTGCTGGTCTGGAAAGCGTTGTCGCTACGTTCCGGGGCAATAATGCGCCCCTGTGAATCCAGTTCGACGCTGTGCTCTTTCAACCATTCCATGCTATGTGGGCGGAAACCAAACGCCAGGACCACGGCATCAGCCGGAACAACGTGCTCGGAGCCAGCGACGATCTCCGCACGGCGACGTCCCTTCGCATCCGGTTCGCCCATTTCAGTGCGCGCCATTTTCACGCCGCACACTTTCCCGTTGGCATTCACTTCCACACCTAAAGGCTGGACGTTGAACTGGAACTCGACGCCTTCTTCGCGCGCGTTTTTCACTTCGCGTTTCGAACCCGGCATGTTCTCTTCATCGCGACGATAGGCGCAGATAACGTGCGATGCTTCCTGACGTACGGAGGTGCGCACGCAGTCCATCGCGGTATCGCCACCGCCGAGCACGACGACACGTTTGCCTTCCATGCTGATATATGGCTCATTGCTGCTTTCGCCAAAGCCCATCAACTGTTTGGTATTGGCAATCAGGAACGGCAGGGCATCAAACACGCCATCAGCGTCTTCGTTTTCCAGCCCGCCGCGCATCGACTGATAGGTTCCTACGCCAAGGAACACGGCGTCGTAATCCTTCAGCAAATCATTGAGCTGTACGTCACGGCCTACTTCCACGTTGAGTTTGAACTCAATGCCCATGCCGGTGAAGATTTCACGGCGACGGGTCATGACCTCTTTTTCCAGCTTGAAGGCTGGGATACCGAAGGTCAGCAAGCCGCCGATTTCCGGGTGACGGTCAAATACCACCGCCTTTACGCCGTTGCGGGTCAGCACATCAGCACAGGCCAGGCCCGCTGGCCCCGCACCGATAATCGCCACGCGCTTGTCCGTCTGGCGAACGCCGGTCATATCCGGACGCCAGCCCATCTCGAACGCTTTATCGTTGATATAGCGCTCAATATTGCCGATAGTTACCGCGCCAAACTCATCGTTCAGCGTACAGGATCCTTCACACAGTCGATCCTGCGGGCATACACGGCCACAGACTTCCGGCAAGGTGTTGGTCTGGTGCGAAAGCTCTGCCGCTTCAAAAATACGTCCCTCATTCGCCAACTTCAGCCAGTTCGGGATGTAGTTATGCACCGGACACTTCCACTCGCAGTACGGGTTACCGCAGGACAGGCAGCGATCTGCCTGTGCTTTGGCCTGACTTTCAGAAAACGGCTCGTAGATCTCGATAAATTCGATCTTACGGATCTTCAGCGGCTTCTTCGGCGGATCAACACGCTGCAGGTCGATAAATTGGTATACGTTCTGACTCATTGCTGCTACCCCTTACTGCGCCTGCACACGCAGCTCTGCTGCGCTACGACTACGGTGACCCAACAGTGCTTTCACATCACTGGATTTTGGTTTTACCAGCGCGAATTTCGCCGAGAATGCTGGCCAGTTCGCCAGGATCTCTTCGCCGTGAGAAGAACCGGTATGCTGTACGTGCTCGGTAATCAGGCCGCGCAGGTGCTCTTCGTGGATCGCCAGCGAGTCCACGCTCAGCACTTCGACCAGTTCCGGGTTTACGCGTTTGCGGAATTCACCGTCTTCGTCGAGCACGTAGGCGAATCCGCCGGTCATGCCCGCGCCGAAGTTAACGCCGGTTTTGCCGAGAATACAGACGATGCCGCCGGTCATGTATTCACAGCCGTTGTCGCCAATACCTTCAACCACGGTGATTGCGCCAGAGTTACGCACTGCAAAGCGCTCACCCGCACGACCCGCAGCAAACAGGCGACCACCGGTGGCGCCATACAGGCAGGTGTTACCGATGATGCTCGCTTCATGGCTACGGAAAGCAGAGCCAACCGGAGGACGCACTGCCAGCAGACCACCCGCCATGCCTTTACCGACATAGTCGTTGGCATCGCCGGTCAGATACAGCTCCACGCCGCCCGCGTTCCACACGCCAAAGCTCTGGCCTGCAGTACCGCTGAAGTGCGCTTTGATCGGGTCAGACGCCAGCCCCTGATCGCCATGCGTCTGAGCGATATAGCCCGACAGCGATGCGCCGACGGAACGGTCGGTGTTGCGGATATCGAACCAGAAGGTTTTGCTCTGGCGCTCGTCGACGAACGGCTTCGCCTGCTGCAACAGCTGGGCGTTCAGCACGCCATTATCAAACGGTGGGTTGTTCTCGGTGCAATGCAGCGCTTTACCCGGATGCGGTTCGGCGGTTTCCAGCAGACGAGACAGCTCCAGCTTCTGTTGCTTGGCAGTGAAGCCATCCAGCTCTTTGAGCAGGTCGGTGCGACCAATCAGATCCACCAGGCGGGTAACGCCCAGCGAGGCCATCAGCTCGCGCACTTCACGGGCGATAAATTCAAAGTAGTTGGTCACTTTGAACGGCAGGCCGTGATAGTGGTTCTTACGCAGTTTCTCATCCTGAGTTGCAACACCGGTTGCGCAGTTGTTCAGGTGGCAAATACGCAGGTATTTGCAGCCCAGCGCCACCATCGGGCCGGTACCGAAGCCAAAGCTTTCTGCACCCAGAATTGCCGCTTTAATGATATCGACGCCGGTTTTCAGACCGCCATCGACCTGCAGACGAATCTTGTGACGCAGACCGTTAGCCACCAGCGCCTGCTGGGTTTCCACCAGGCCGAGTTCCCACGGGCAGCCCGCATATTTCACTGATGAGAGCGGGCTTGCGCCAGTGCCGCCATCGTAGCCAGCAATGGTGATCAGATCCGCATAGGCTTTCGCTACGCCAGTGGCGATGGTACCAACGCCTGGTTCGGAAACCAGCTTCACCGAGATCATCGCCTTCGGGTTGACCTGTTTCAGGTCGAAAATCAGCTGCGCTAAATCCTCGATAGAGTAGATATCGTGGTGCGGCGGCGGGGAGATCAGCGTCACGCCCGGTACGGAATAGCGTAGTTTGGCGATGTACGGGGTGACTTTATCACCTGGTAACTGACCGCCTTCGCCAGGTTTCGCGCCCTGAGCGACTTTAATCTGAATGACATCGGCATTGACCAGGTATGCCGGGGTTACGCCAAAGCGACCGGAAGCAACCTGCTTAATGCGTGACACTTTATTGGTGCCGTAGCGCGCCGGGTCTTCGCCGCCTTCACCGGAGTTCGAGTTGCCGCCGATGCTGTTCATCGCTTCGGCCAGCGCTTCGTGTGCTTCGGGGCTTAATGCGCCGATAGACATGGCGGCGGTATCAAAGCGTTTAAACAATTCGGTCGCGGGTTCTACTTCGCTAATGCTTACGGCTTCATCGCCAGGCGTAATCGCCAGCAGATCGCGCAGCGTGGCCGCCGGACGCTCATTAACCAGCTTGGCGTATTCCTGATAGTCACTGTACTCGCCGCTTTGTACCGCCTGCTGCAGAGTGCGTACCACGTCCGGGTTGTAGGCGTGGTATTCGCCGCCGTGGACGTACTTCAGCAAACCGCCCTGGCTGATAGGTTTACGCGCCAGCCATGCATGTTTGGAGAGGTTCAGCAGATCCTGCTGGAAGTCGGTAAACCCTGCACCGCTAATACGGCTGACCACGCCCTGGAAGCACAACGCAACCACATCATCGTGCAGACCAACGGCTTCAAACAGCTTCGAGCAGCGGTAGGAGGCAATGGTCGAGATGCCCATCTTGGACATGATTTTGTACAGACCTTTATTGATGCCGTTACGGTAGTTCAGCATCACGGTTCGGTAATCTTTGGCAATCGCCTGAGTGTCGATCAGACGTCCCAATGTTTCATACGCGAGATACGGATAGATTGCCGTCGCGCCAAAACCGAGCAGGACGGCAAAATGGTGCGGATCGCGGGCACTGGCGGTTTCAACGATGATGTTGGCGTCGCAGCGCAGGCTTTGTTCTACCAGACGCGTTTGCACTGCGCCCACGGCCATCGGCGCCGGAACCGGCAGACGATTTTTAGCGATGTTGCGGTCAGAGAGTACCAGCAGTACCGTGCCGTTGCGCACCATCTGTTCCGCCTTATCGCACAATGCTTTGACGGTCTCTTCGAGCGTAGTTTCGGTCGCGTCGAAGGTGATATCCAGACGGTCAGCGCGATAATGCTCCTCTTTCATGGTGGTGAGCTGGGTGAAATCGGAGTACAGCAGGATCGGCGATTTAAAGCTCAGGCGGTGTGCCTGACCTTCAGCTTCGCAGAAGACGTTCATCTCACGACCGATGCTGGTGGCCAGCGACATGACGTGCGCTTCACGCAGCGGGTCGATCGGCGGGTTGGTGACCTGCGCGAACTGCTGGCGGAAGTAGTCATAAATGATGCGCGGCTGGCTGGAGAGTACGGCAAACGGGGTATCGTCACCCATTGAACCGACCGCTTCCTGGCCGTTTTCACCGAGCACGCGGAGCACGGAATCCAGCTCTTCAGCGCTGTAGTTAAACTGTTTCTGATAGCTGGCGAGGGTGTCATCGTCCAGTTCACGGCTGCCGACCTGATCGTCAGCCAGGTCTTCGAACGGTACCAGGCGGCGGACGTTTTTCTCCATCCACTCTTTGTATGGGTGACGACTTTTCAGGTCATCATCGGTTTCGGCGGAGTGGAGAATGCGCCCGCTGCGAGTATCGATAACCATCAGCTCGCCAGGGCCGACGCGGCCTTTCTCTACCACTTCATCCGGCTGATAATCCCAGATCCCGACTTCAGAGGCGCAGGTAATCAGCTTGTCTTTGGTGATGACGTAGCGTGCCGGACGCAAGCCGTTACGGTCAAGGTTACAGGCGGCAAAGCGGCCGTCGGACATGACGATGCCCGCCGGACCGTCCCACGGTTCCATGTGCATGGAGTTGAAGTCAAAGAACGCGCGCAGCTCCGGATCCATATCCGGGTTGTTCTGCCATGCCGGTGGAACCAGTAAGCGCATGGCGCGGATGATGTCCATCCCGCCTGCCAGCAGCAGTTCCAGCATGTTATCCATCGAACTGGAGTCTGAGCCGGTTTCGTTAACAAACGGCGCGGCGTCGTGCAGATCCGGGATCAACGGGGTCTGGAACTTATAGGTACGGGCGCGCGCCCATTGGCGGTTGCCGGTGATGGTGTTGATTTCACCGTTGTGCGCCAGATAGCGGAACGGCTGCGCCAGCGGCCAGCGCGGTACGGTGTTGGTGGAGAAGCGCTGGTGGAACAGGCAGATGGCCGATTCCAGACGCAGGTCTGCCAGGTCCAGGTAGAAGCGCGGCAGATCGGCCGGCATACACAGACCTTTATAGATATTGACCAGGTTCGACAAGCTACAGACGTAGAAATCTTTGTCTTGCAGGAGGCGTTTTTCGATACGACGACGCGCGATGAACAGGCGACGCTCCATATCACGCGGACGCCAGCCCGCAGGGGCGTTAACAAAAATTTGCTCGATACGAGGCAGGGAGGAGAGCGCAATTTCACCGAGAACACCTTCGTTGGTCGGCACGTCGCGCCAGCCGACAATCGACAGGGTCTCCTGCTGTAATTCTTCTTCAACAATGCGACGAGAAGCTGCAGCCAGCTCAGGGTCTTTATTTAAAAAGATCATGCCGACGGCGTAGTTTTTGGCTAAACGCCAGCCGCGCTCTTGCGCCACGATGCGGAAAAAGCGGTCAGGTTTTTGTAACAGCAGGCCGCAACCATCGCCGGTTTTTCCATCGGCAAGAATTGCGCCACGGTGCTGCATACGGGCCAGTGCGTGTATGGCAGTACGCACTACCTTGTGGCTAGGTTCGCCTTCTATGTGGGCGATCAGGCCGAAACCACAGTTATCCCTCTCAAGGGATTTATCGTACAACATATCAGTGAACCTCCCCAGGCTCTGAGGGATTCCCATCTGGACCGTTGCGCACGGGCACACCAAGAGCATGGCGACGGGGTTTGCGTGTCATACGCTTACCTCGCATTCGCCCTCTTTATCCTTTTCGCACAGGTCAAACAAGTTTGAGGACTTGCTTCAGAGGGAATCTCAATTACTGCATAAATATGATGAGCAGACTGCTCATCCAGAAAGCTTCCAGCGGATTTCCAAGTTATCGGGAATCCACACACAGGTCAAATGGCAATCTTATTTATGCAAAAATGTGCTACAGGGCAATTAACTTTATGAAAATATTGAAATAAAAGGATTTTTTACATTGATTTAACCTAAGAGGAATCCCCCTGGAAGTGTGATCTGTCTCACTGTAAGAAAGGCTGGATATCCCTCGTCCTCCCTTTATTTATCGAGATAACTGGCATTTTATGCTGGTTTTTGGAGTTCAGGCGTCTTAAAGATACTGTTTTTACGCTCAGAGTATAAGAAGATAAAAAAAACCGCTGAATATAAGGAAAAGTAATTAGATTTTGAGTGAATGAAATTTCAATTATTTTGATTTGTTATGCAATAAATAAAGGCTCGCCAGGGCGATTGATCCAGGTCATCGCCGACTGGGGCAAAAAATGGCAGGCTTTGGCCTCTTTTCAAGGCGCGGTCTACCAGATTATGCAGTTACAGAAATTAGTCAATATGTTTGGTGGGGATCTTTCTCGCCGTTATGGGCAAAAGGTTCATAAACTCACGCTGCACGGCGGCTTTAGCTGTCCAAATCGTGATGGCACCATCGGACGTGGCGGATGTACTTTCTGTAATGTCGCCTCGTTTGCCGATGAAACTCAGCAGCATCATTCCATTGCCGAGCAGCTTGAGCATCAGGCGCAGTTGGTCAATCGCGCCAGACGCTATCTGGCCTATTTCCAGGCCTATACCAGCACCTTTGCTGAAGTACAGGTGCTGCGGTCGATGTATCAGCAGGCGGTCAGCCAGGCCAGTATCGTCGGGTTATGCGTTGGGACGCGCCCCGACTGCGTGCCGGATGCGGTACTCGATCTGCTTTGCGAGTATAAAGACTTGGGTTATGAGGTATGGCTGGAACTTGGTCTGCAAACCGCACATGACAAAACCCTGCACCGTATTAACCGCGGTCATGATTTTGCCTGCTACCAGAACACCACGCGACTGGCGCGTGAACGCGGGCTGAAAGTCTGTTCGCACCTGATTGTCGGTCTGCCGGGAGAAGGACAGGCAGAATGCCTGCAAACCATGGAGCGTGTGGTGGAGACGGGTGTTGACGGTATTAAGCTGCATCCGCTGCATATTGTGAAAGGCAGTACGATGGCGAAAGCCTGGGAAGCCGGGCGGCTGAACGGAATTGAACTGGACGATTATACGGTTACCGCCGGGGAGATGATCCGCCATACGCCGCCAGAGGTGATTTATCATCGCATTTCCGCCAGCGCGCGTCGCCCAACGCTGTTAGCACCGCTATGGTGTGAAAATCGCTGGACTGGGATGGTTGAACTGGATAAGTACCTTAACGAGCACGGCGTGCAAGGCTCGGCGCTGGGTACGCCATGGGTGCAGCCGGTGATCTAACCCTCCGTAGGCCGGATAAGGTAAAGCCGACATCCGGCAATCTGCGCCTGCTTGCCTGATGGCGCTTCGCTTATTAGGCCTACGATTAACCTTCTACGGTCATTTCACTGATAACCTCCGCATTTCTTGCACATTCTCAAACGTC
Organism: Citrobacter sp. LUTT5; assembly: GCF_009905315.1. Taxonomy (NCBI): domain Bacteria; kingdom Pseudomonadati; phylum Pseudomonadota; class Gammaproteobacteria; order Enterobacterales; family Enterobacteriaceae; genus Citrobacter; species Citrobacter sp. LUTT5. The sequence continues at coordinate 500,319 of NZ_CP047606.1, forward strand.
ACGCCAAGAATTGAGTATTATTGTGCCAAGTTGTCGTGAAGGAACCCTCTATGAAGCAAATCCGTATGCTGGCGCAATATTACGTCGACCTAATGATGAAGTTGGGTCTGGTGCGCTTTTCGCTGCTGTTGGCGCTGGCTCTGGTCGTGTTGGCAATTGTGGTGCAGATGGCTGTCACCATGGTGCTGCATGGCCAGGTAGAAAGCATTGATGTTATCCGTTCTATCTTTTTTGGTCTGTTAATTACGCCTTGGGCTGTCTATTTCCTGTCAGTGGTGGTGGAGCAACTGGAAGAGTCCCGGCAACGCCTGTCACGACTGGTACAAAAGCTGGAAGAGATGCGCGAGCGCGATCTCAAGCTCAATGTGCAATTGAAAGATAATATAGCCCAGCTCAATCAGGAAATTGTTGAGCGCGAAAAAGCCGAAGCGGAGCGCCAGGAAACATTCGAGCAACTGAAGGTTGAAATCAAAGAGCGCGAAGAAGCGCAGATCCAGCTCGAGCAACAGTCTTCCTTTTTACGCTCTTTCCTTGATGCCTCGCCGGATCTGGTTTTTTATCGCAATGAAGATAAAGAATTTTCCGGCTGTAACCGTGCCATGGAACTGCTGACTGGCAAAAGCGAAAAGCAGCTGGTGAACTTAAAACCGGCTGACGTTTACTCTCCTGAAGCGGCTGAAAAGGTAATTGAAACCGACGAGAAGGTATTCCGTCATAACGTCTCACTCACCTACGAACAGTGGCTGGACTACCCGGACGGGCGCAAAGCCTGCTTTGAAATTCGTAAAGTGCCGTACTATGACCGCGTAGGTAAGCGACATGGCCTGATGGGTTTTGGGCGCGATATTACCGAGCGTAAGCGCTATCAGGATGCGCTTGAACGTGCCAGCCGTGATAAGACCACCTTCATTTCCACCATCAGCCACGAGCTGCGCACTCCGCTTAACGGCATTGTCGGCTTAAGCCGAATCCTGTTGGATACAGACCTGACCGCTGAGCAGGAAAAATACCTGAAAACCATCCATGTCTCGGCCGTGACGCTGGGGAATATTTTCAACGATATCATAGATATGGATAAGATGGAGCGACGTAAAGTCCAGCTCGATAACCAGCCTGTTGATTTCACCAGCTTTATGGCGGATCTGGAAAACCTTTCTGGCCTGCAGGCGCAGCAAAAAGGGCTGCGTTTTGTACTTGAGCCAACGTTACCGCTACCGCATAAGGTCATTACCGACGGCACGCGTTTGCGCCAGATTCTGTGGAATCTGATCAGCAACGCCGTGAAGTTCACTCAGCAGGGACAGGTGACCGTGCGGGCGCGCTATGACCAGGGCGATATGCTGCATTTCGAGGTTGAAGATTCTGGGATCGGCATTCCGCAGGATGAGCAGGATAAAATCTTCGCCATGTATTATCAGGTGAAGGACAGCAACGGCGGTAAACCGGCCACAGGAACCGGGATTGGTTTGGCCGTGTCGAAGCGTCTGGCGAAAAATATGGGCGGCGATATTACGGTTTCCAGCCAGGCAGGTAAAGGCTCCATCTTTACGCTGACCGTACATGCGCCTGCGGTAGCGGAAGAGATTGAAGACGCCTTTGAAGACGATGACATGCCGCTGCCAGCCCTGAATGTGCTGCTGGTGGAAGACATTGAACTAAACGTTATTGTTGCGCGTTCCGTGCTGGAAAAATTAGGCAACAGCGTGGATGTCGCGATGACCGGGAAAGCCGCGCTGGAAATGTTTACGCCGGGTGAATATGACTTGGTGCTGCTGGATATTCAGCTACCGGATATGACCGGTCTGGATATCTCGCGGGAGCTCACGCAAAAATACGCTCGTGAGGACCTTCCGCCGCTGGTTGCACTCACCGCCAACGTACTGAAAGATAAAAAAGAGTATTTGGACGCGGGGATGGATGACGTGCTGAGTAAGCCGCTGTCGGTTCCGGCGCTAACCGCCATGATCAAAAAATACTGGGATACCAGAAACGAAGAGGAGAGCACTGTGACATCTGAAGAAAGCAGTAAATCGCAAGCGCTGTTAGATATTCCTATGTTGGAACAATACCTCGAGCTGGTGGGACCGAAGTTAATTACCGACGGGCTGGCGGTGTTTGAGAAGATGATGCCGGGATATTTGAGCGTGCTGGAGTCAAACTTGACCGCACGGGATAAAAAAGGCGTGGTTGAGGAAGGTCATAAAATTAAAGGCGCAGCAGGTTCTGTGGGGCTGCGTCACCTGCAACAGTTAGGTCAGCAAATCCAGTCGCCGGACCTTCCCGCCTGGGAAGATAACGTTGCTGAATGGATTGAAGAGATGAAGCAGGAGTGGCAGCACGACGTGGCGGTATTAAAAGCCTGGGTGGCGAGCGTGGAAAAAAAATGACCCCGGCTTGACCGGGGTGCGCGAATACTGCGCCAACACCAGGGAAATCGTGGCTGCGCCGTAAATTATTATCATTGTTTACAAGGGCGCAGCCCTAATTTTCAGGCCGCACGCAGTTAAGATAGCAAATCTTAAATAATTTGTTACATGAATCAGTTAAATGTGTGAAGCGTAGCATTTAAATCATAATAACTAATATGTTTCAGCCAGTTGAGAAAGGAGTATCACGATGAAAAAAGTGGGTGTAGTGCTCAGTGGATGCGGCGTGTATGACGGTGCAGAGATCCATGAAACTGTTCTCACGCTTCTGGCCATTGCCCGCAACGGCGCTCAGGCCGTCTGCTTTGCTCCGGATAAACAGCAAGCGGATGTGATTAATCATCTGACCGGCGAGCCGATGCTGGAAACGCGTAATGTACTGATTGAAGCCGCACGTATAACACGCGGTGAAATTCGCCCGCTCGCTCAGGCAGTCTCAGCGGAACTGGATGCGTTGATCGTGCCGGGCGGGTTTGGTGCGGCCAAAAATCTGAGCAATTTTGCCAGTCAGGGCAGCGAATGCCGGGTTGACAGCGATTTAGCCGCGCTGGCGGTGGCTATGCATCAGGCGGGTAAGCCGCTGGGATTTATGTGCATTGCGCCCGCTTTGTTACCTAAAATTTTTGATTTCCCGCTGCGTCTGACCATCGGTACTGATATCGATACGGCAGAGGTGCTGGAAGAGATGGGCGCTGAACATGTGCCTTGTCCGGTTGATGACATTGTCGTCGATGAAGACAATAAAATCGTCACCACGCCCGCCTATATGCTGGCGCAGGACATTGCTCAGGCTGCGAGTGGCATCGATAAACTGGTATCGCGTGTGCTGGTGCTGGCTGAATGAGAACAGGAGTTACCGCCTTTCTGCGACGTATCTTTCTGCGGGCGGTCATTGTCCTCGGCGTATTCTGGGGCGGAGGCATCGCACTTTTCAGCGTGATGCCTGTACCTTTCTCGGCGGTGATGGTTGAACGGCAACTGGGCGCATGGCTGTCCGGTGATTTTGGTTATGTGGCGCACTCAGACTGGGTGAGTATGGACGAGATCTCACCGTGGATGGGACTGGCCGTTATTGCCGCGGAGGACCAGAAGTTTCCCGAGCACTGGGGATTCGATGTCTCCGCCATAGAGAAAGCGCTGGCGCACAATGAACGCAATGAAAACCGTATTCGCGGGGCGTCGACGTTATCGCAACAGACGGCGAAAAACCTCTTTCTGTGGGATGGACGTAGCTGGGTACGTAAAGGCCTTGAAGCCGGGCTAACGCTGGGTATGGAAACCGTCTGGAGCAAGAAACGTATTCTGACCGTTTACCTGAATATCGCTGAGTTTGGCGATGGGATTTTTGGCGTGGAGGCGGCGGCGCAGCGCTATTTCCATAAGCCTGCCAGTCGGTTGAGTCTGTCTGAAGCGGCCTTGCTGGCGGCGGTATTACCTAATCCTTTGCGTTTTAAAGCGAATGCGCCTTCTGGTTATGTGCGTAGCCGCCAGGCGTGGATCATGCGTCAAATGCGCCAGTTAGGCGGTGAGTCGTTTATGCGGGAAAATAAGTTGTATTAGTCGCTACTGTCGCTGTTTTTGTTGGCCTGATTTAAGTGCAGCGCATCAGGCACAATACGACACAATGGCATTGCCGGATGCGGCGTAAACGCCTTATCCGACCTACTGGCTACGTGTTAAAACCACTTGACTAATCTTCATCAAAACCTGAATTAAACAGGGCAACCACTGCGGCAAGGGCTTCAACTTCCTGCGGACCCGTGGCTTCAACTTCTATCTGACGCCCTTTGGCTGAATCCAGCATCAGCAGAGCGATAACGCTGTTGGCCTCGGCTTCCGTTCCTTCATCATTACGCAGCAAAACTTCTGCTTCGAAACCCTGCATCAATTCAAACAGTTTCATAGCTGGACGGGCATGCATGCCCAGCTTATTAGTGATTTCAACGGTTTGCTTCACGGTCATGATTTACGTTTTTCCAGCGTGCGATGGCGTGACTGCACGTTTTTACCGCGTGAGCGGAAGTAGTCTGCCAGCTGCTCTGCAATATACACCGAACGGTGCTTCCCGCCGGTACAACCGATGGCTACGGTGAGATAGCTACGGTTGTTGGTCTCCAGCATGGGTAACCATAGCTCAAGATAGCTGCGCGTCTGGTAGATAAAATTGTGTACTTCTGTGTGCCTGTCGAGGAACGCGGCGACGGGGCGGTCAAGACCGGTCATTGGGCGCAGCTTCGGATCCCAGTGCGGGTTAGGCAGGAAGCGCACGTCAAAGACGTAATCCGCATCAATCGGGATACCGTGTTTGAAACCAAAGGATTCGAAAACCATCGTCAATTCACGTTCACGTTTGCCCAACAGTCGGGTACGCAACATTTCTGCCAGTTCGTGTACGGACATTTCGGAGGTATCAACGATCAGGTCAGCGCGAGAGCGCAAAGGCTCAAGCAAATCGCTTTCCTTATCGATAGCGCTTTCCAGAGACAAGTTCTTGCTGGAGAGTGGGTGCAGGCGACGCGTGTCACTGTAGCGACGAATCAGCGTGTTACGGTCAGCATCAAGGAACAGCAGCTGTGGTGAGAAGCCTTCAGGCAGATTGTTCATTGCCTGCTCGAAAATCTCCGGGGACTCAGGCATGTTGCGCACATCAATGCTGACGGCCGCAGAAATCTGGCGATCGGCCAGAGTACGAGCCAGATCGGGCAACAGCACTACGGGAAGGTTATCCACGCAGTAAAAACCCATATCTTCCAGCGCACGCAGAGCGACAGATTTACCTGACCCTGAACGGCCGCTGACGATCATCAGTACCATGTACTGTTTCTCCTCACAACGACAAAAAAGGATGCCATTGGGTTGTTATGCTTCATCCTGTCCACCTTCGGTGTCCGTGATGATTTGATACAACTCCTGGTCACTCTGTGCGGCGCGCAGACGACGACAGATGGTTTTATCCGCCAGACGTTTTGCGACCAGTGACAACGTATGCAAATGCGTCTTGGTTTGGTCCGCCGGAACCAGCAGGGCGAACAGCAGATCGACTGGCTGATTATCAATAGCGTCGAAGGCGATAGGCGTTTCAAGTTGCACAAACACACCAACCGCGCGCATCGTGTCTTCTTCCAGCTTTCCATGCGGGATAGCAATACCATTACCGATGCCGGTACTGCCCATTTTTTCACGCGTCAGAATGGCCTCAAATACCACCTGAGAAGGCAAGCTGAGCTGTTTTGCCGCCAGTTCACTGATGATTTCCAGTGCGCGTTTCTTGCTTTGGCAGTGAACACCTGCGCGTGTACATTCCTGGTTAAGAACAGTGCTCAGTTGTAGAGTCGTATCGTTATTTGTCATAATTTCACCTAAGCGCTAACTGTACAAATGGCCCGTTGTGCTACACAACAGGCCGTCCTGCACCCGCTAACTGCCCGGACAAGTTAGTGCTGTTTCAGTTTATCTTTATGTTTTGTTAACTGCCGAGCCAGTTTATCAATTAAACCGTCAATGGCGGCGTACATATCCTGACCTTCCGCGCTGGCATGAATTTCGCCACCGTTCACATGCAGCGTTGCATCCGAGATATGTGTAACCTTCTCCACTTTCAACACAATATAGACCTGATTAATCCGGTCGAAATATTGTTCAAGCTTGGCAAATTTTGTATTAACAAAATCGCGCAGGGCTTCAGTGATTTCGACGTTGTTTCCAGTGATGTTGAGCTGCATAGTGTCTTCCTTATCGGTTGGGTCAGACCAGCTGTTTGCGCTGGTTAGACGGCGGAATGGATAAAGACTCTCGGTACTTCGCAACGGTGCGGCGTGCCACCATGATACCCTGTTCTGACAGCATAGAGGTTAACTTGCTGTCACTCAGTGGTTTCGCGGGGTTTTCCGCAGCAATTAATTTCTTCACCAGCGCACGGATCGCCGTGGATGAGGCTTCGCCTCCACCTTCAGTGTTAACGTGACTGGAAAAGAAATACTTCAATTCAAAAATGCCGCGCGGACTGTGCAGATACTTTTGCGTGGTCACACGGGAAATGGTCGATTCGTGCATCTCGACGGCCTGGGCGATATCCGCCAGCACCATCGGTTTCATAAACTCTTCACCTTGCTCAAAGAAGGCTTGCTGTTGCTCCACGATGCAGCGACTTACGCGCAGCAGTGTATCATTGCGGCTTTCCAGGCTTTTAATCAGCCACTTCGCATCCTGTAGATTGCTACGGATAAACTGACTGTCGGCATCGTTGCGCGCGCTATTGCACATAGCGGCGTAGTGCTGGTTAATCTGCAGTCGTGGGATGCTGTCGCTGTTGAGTTCGACCACCCAGCGATCGTTATGCTTACGCACCAGCACATCCGGAATAACGTATTCTGGTTCGCCAGTCTGGATCGACTGCCCAGGCCTTGGATCCAGTGACTGAATAAGATTGACGGCTTCTTTTAGCACGTCTTCTTTTAGTCGGGTCACGCGCATCAGCGTGCGGAAGTCATGGTTGGCTAACAGATCGAGATGATCGCTGATGATCAGGCGCGCTTCTTCCAGCCACGGTGTGGCTTTATCAAACTGCGAAAGTTGGATCAGTAAGCAGTCGCGGAGATCTTTGGCGGCCACGCCTACGGGATCAAAGCGCTGAACGCGTTTAAGCACGGCTTCGATTTCGTCCATACCGACGTCGTCATCGCCCATGCTTTCGAGAATATCGTCCAGGGTCACGGTGAGATAACCGGTTTCGTCTACCGCATCCACAATGGATGTCGCAATGGCGCGATCGGTATCCGAGAACGGGGTCAGTTCCACTTGCCACATCAGGTAATCCTGTAGTGATTGCGTGGTCTCACCTTGATACACAGGCAGCTCGTCGTCGATGTAATCTCCGCTGGTGCCCGAAGGCGTCCCGGCGGTATAAATTTCATCCCAACTGGCATCGAGTGGCAGCTCCTCAGGCATCTCTTTTTGTTCGAGAGCATCAGCGGTGTCGAGGGTTTCGCTGTCCTGTTTTTCCTGGGTATCAATTTCGTCGTGAAGATCGGTTTGCTCGAGCAGTGGGTTACTTTCCAGCGCTTGCTGAAGTTCTTGCTGAAGTTCCAGCGTGGACAGCTGCAACAGACGGATAGCCTGTTGTAGCTGAGGCGTCATCGCCAGTTGTTGGCTAAGCCTGAGTTGCAAACCTTGCTTCATGTTCAGAGTTGTTTTCTCCTGCGGTGACGTGAAGTCTTCTACCCTATCAGAGTCTGAAGTCTTCCCCAAGGTATACGCGCTTAACGTGCTCATCCTGCAGTATTTCTGTTGGCGTGCCGTGCGCGATCAGGTGCCCCTGACTCACGATATAGGCGCGCTCACACACTGCCAGCGTTTCGCGGACGTTATGGTCGGTAATCAGCACGCCAAGGCCGCTGTCGCGCAGGTGTTCGATGATCCGTTTGATATCAATAACGGAAATCGGGTCAACACCGGCAAACGGTTCATCCAGCAGGATAAATTTCGGATTAGCGGCCAGTGCGCGGGCGATCTCCACGCGGCGTCGTTCACCACCGGAGAGCGACTGCCCCATACTGTCACGCAGGTGCTCGATGTGGAATTCTTCCATCAGCTCGTTGGCGCGATCTTCCCGCTGCTCGCTGGTCAGATCGTCACGAATTTGCAGTACCGCCATCAGGTTATCAAACACGCTCAGGCGACGGAAAATCGATGCTTCCTGCGGTAAGTAGCCGATGCCGCGACGCGCGCGCGCATGCAGAGGCAGCAGGCTGATGTCTTCGTCATCAATGATAATGTTACCCGCATCGCGCGGGACAATGCCGACCACCATGTAAAAGGTTGTTGTCTTGCCTGCACCGTTAGGACCGAGCAGACCGACGATCTCCCCGGAGTTGACGGTCAGACTGACATCTTCCACCACACGACGGCCTTTATAGGCTTTTGCAAGGTTCTTTGCAGTTAATGTTGCCATAACGAATCAGTTACCTTTTTTCTCTGCCGGAGCCTTGTTTTTGTCCTGCAACTGCGACGGAACCAGAACGGTGGTGACGCGTTTGCCTTTATCGCTGAAGGCCTGCATTTTCTGCTCTTTTACCAGATAGGTGATCTTATCGCCCGTGATGTTGCTATCGAGCTGTTCCAGATACGCCTTGCCGGTTAGCACGACAAAGTCTTTCGCCAGTTCATAGTGCATCTGCGAGGCGCGGCCTTTAACCGGTTTACCGTTGTCCTGCATCTGGTAAAACGTCGCTGGATTGCCATAGCCGTCAATCACTTCTTTGCCGTCTTCGCCGCCAGGACGGGTCACGACGACTTTATCGGCGTTAATTTTGATGGTGCCCTGAGTCACAATCACGTTGCCAGTAAACGTTACCACGTTGCCCTGCATATCCAGGGACTGCTGGTCCGACTCAATGTGAATCGGCTGCTCGGTATCGCCGGTGACGGCAAATGCCGGAATGCTGGCGGCCAGAAGTGAGCTGGCAAGTACAAGATTAAGGCTGAGTTTGTTTGTTTTGGATTTCATATGAGGTTCTAACCTTTTCAATCAGCTCGGCGTTCTTGCTGCGTAAGTTGCCGCGCATCTTCAGTCCGCTGGAGTTAAATGTTGTGCCATACAACGTCACCAGATCATCGGAAGTGACATCTTGTGTCACCAGGTTAATCTGCGCGTTATCGGTCGTAATTCTGCGTAGTTGAGAGTCAGGCACCAGGGCGTTAACCTCAACATGGCCGTACAGATACAGCATCCGATCGTTGGTCAATTTGGCTTTATCGGCCTTGATCGTCCAGGTCGGTACTTTATCCTTATCAAATGTGGTTAATACTGGTTGAGTAAACCACGAAACCGCTTGTTCCGAATAATATTCAACGTGTTGTGCGATCAAGTGATAGCTCAGCGCGCCTTCCGGACTATACACGACGGTATCAGTATGTTCGCTCTTATAGGTTGGCTCGTTGTTATTGACGACGACCTGAGCGGTGTCCTCTTTGTCTGCCAGATTAATACCAATCATCACAAGGACAGCCAGCGACAGTAGAATGATAACCCAACGTCTGGTTTTGCTCATATCGATTGCCCTTTGGCCTCGTCCAGTTTGCCCTGCGCCAGGAGTAATAAATCGCAGACTTCACGCACAGCGCCACGTCCCCCATTAATACGGGTGACATAATCGGCCCGCGGGATCAGCAAAGGGTGGGCATCTGCCACCGCGACGCTCAATCCCACTTGTGCCATCACCGGCCAGTCGATCAGGTCATCGCCAACGTAGGCGACATTCTCCGGTGCGATCGCCAGTTTGCTAAGGAGATCGCCAAAGGCAACCAGTTTGTCTGACTGCCCCTGATACAGGTGGGTGATCCCCAAAGTGGCACAGCGATCTTCTACAAGTTTAGCCTTTCGTCCGGTAATAATGGCAACCTCAATACCGGAAGTGAGCGCACAGCGAATTCCGTAACCATCGCGGACGTTAAAAGCCTTCAGCTCTTCACCGTTGTTGCCCATATAAATCAGACCATCAGACAGTACGCCATCCACATCCAGGATCAGCAAACGGATGTTTTCTGCCCGGGTGATAACGTCTGCGCTGACGGGTCCATAACAGGTCGCAAGCGACGCACCTGCTTTACTCATTTTCGTTATCCTTGAGTTTCTTACACTACACCTGCACGTAGCAGATCATGCATATGTAACACACCGAGTAACTGGTCGCCATCAGCAACCATTACCGAGGTGATATGGCGGGACTGCATTAAGTTCAGGGCATCGACGGCAAGAATACCCGGACGCACGCGAATGCCTCCAGGGGTCATCACATCGGCAATGCCTAACTGGCGTACATCAACGCCCATATCGAAGACACGACGTAAATCACCATCGGTGAAAATACCGTCAATCTTCATGGCATCATCGCAAATGACGGTCATGCCGAGATTTTTACGCGTGATCTCAATTAAGGCGTCACGCAGGCTGGCGTTTTTGGTTACATGCGGGATCTCGTCGCCCGTATGCATAATATCGTTAACGCGCAGTAAAAGCTTACGGCCCAGTGCGCCACCGGGATGAGACAATGCAAAATCTTCCGCGGTAAAGCCGCGCGCTTTTAATAATGCCACCGCAAGGGCATCGCCCATCACCAGTGTTGCTGTCGTGCTGCTGGTCGGCGCCAGGCCTAACGGACAAGCTTCCTTGGGCACTTTAACACACAGATGCACATCTGCTGCACGCGCCATACTGCTTTCCGGACGACCGGTCATGCAGATAAGCGGTACATGAAGACGTTTTAATACCGGGATCAGCGCCGCTATCTCATTGGATTCACCGGAGTTAGAGATGGCGATGACCACATCCTGCGGCGAGACCATACCCAGATCGCCATGTGCAGCTTCGCCTGGGTGTACAAAAAATGAGGGGGTGCCGGTGCTGGCAAATGTGGCTGCCATTTTCCGCCCGATATGGCCGGATTTCCCCATTCCCATCACCACGACTTTGCCCGGGCAACTGAATATTTTCTCGCATGCCAGGGTAAAATTTTGGTTGATGTACTGATCAAGCTCCGCCAGGCCTTCACGTTCAATTGCCAGGACTTCCTTGCCTGCTTGCTGAAAGTCAAAACCCGGTTGCAACTCTAAGTGCGACATAATGCGTTTCCAGTTATCCAACGAGAAGTGGCGATAACCAATACAGCATCGCCAGCCATATGATAAAACCGCCGGTCAGCAGCGCGCCCGCGCCGCGACCAATCTGGCGCGGACGTCGCCAGCAGAGTAATGCAAAAATAACGCTCACCAGCAGCATGACGCTGTAGTCCCGGACGAAGGCCATCGGATTGACTTCGCCCGGCGTAATCAACGCCGGTAGCCCGAGGACGATAACAATATTAAAAATGTTCGCGCCGATAATGTTACCGACGGCAATATCGTTTTCACCTTTACGCAGACCCGCAATCGCCGTTGCCAGTTCCGGCAGGCTGGTACCAATGGCGACCACCGTCAACCCGATGGTGAGTTCGCTCATGGCGAAATAGTTCGCCAGTACGGTAGCGTTATCTACCACCATACGCGTAGCCATAGGCATAATAATCAGCGCAATACCCAACCACAAAAATGCGACGGGTAACCCGCCTTCGCGCGGCAGCTCAGCTATCTGCTCGCGTGTCAGGCTGTCATTGCCTTGTCGCTCGGCCAGACGGGCGATTTTAACAATGAATAGCAGCCATAGCACGGCCAGGAGCAGAAGAAAGAAACCGTCGCTGCGGCTCAACTGCCCGTCATACAGGACGGATGCAGCTAAAATACTTACCAGCAACATTAGCGGTAATTCACGACGCAGAACATCAGAATGCACGGTAAAAGGATGAATCAGCGCCGACAGGCCTAAAATAAGCAGAATGTTGGTGATGTTAGAACCTATGGCGGTCCCGACAGCCAGATCGAGTTGCCCATTCATCGATGCGGCAACGGAGACAATGATCTCGGGTAACGACGTACCAATGCTGACCACGGTCATTCCGATGATAATGGGGGGAATACCGACGTTTCGACATAAAATGGATGCGGCAAATACCAGACGGTCGGCACCGTAGACCACCAGAAGTAAACCAATTATTAACAGCGCCGTCGCTAAAAGCATCTAAAGTCCTTTCTTCAGGTATACTCGCCGGTCCTCTTGAAGGATCTTCTGGAAGCCGTAACGAAGTCTTAATTTTGACTTTATGCGGCTAAAAAGTAAAACAAATGCCAGCTTTCGCTAACCAGGACAGGCAATAATCTGTAAATATGTTGAGTTCAGGGCTAAATTGAGCGCCAAACTCTTCGATCAACAAGGCAATAGTAAAGGATGAATCAATGGGGCAGTCTGTGGCGAATCTAGTCGATATGCGCGATGTCAGCTTTTCCCGGGGTGACCGCTGCATCTTTGATAATATTTCCCTGACGGTACCGCGCGGTAAAGTGACGGCAATCATGGGGCCATCAGGCATCGGCAAAACGACGCTGTTGCGTCTGATTGGCGGACAGATCTCACCGGATAAGGGCGAGATTCTGTTTGACGGTGAGAACGTCCCGGCCATGTCCCGTTCGCGTTTATTTACCGTGCGTAAGCGCATGAGTATGCTGTTTCAGTCAGGTGCGCTATTTACCGACATGAATGTGTTTGACAACGTTGCGTACCCTCTGCGCGAGCATACGACGTTGCCAGCGCCGTTGCTGAAGAGCACGGTGATGATGAAGCTCGAGGCCGTCGGTCTTCGGGGTGCGGCCAAATTAATGCCTTCTGAATTATCCGGCGGGATGGCGCGCCGCGCTGCGTTAGCGCGTGCTATCGCGCTGGAGCCTGACCTCATTATGTTTGATGAGCCGTTCGTCGGTCAGGATCCCATCACCATGGGCGTGCTGGTGAAGTTGATTTCAGAACTGAACAGTGCGCTGGGTGTCACCTGTGTGGTGGTATCCCATGATGTGCCTGAAGTACTGAGTATTGCGGATTACGCCTATATAATGGCGGACAAAAAAATAGTGGCCTACGGTAGTGCTCAGGCACTACAAGAAAATGCCGATCCGCGCGTACGCCAGTTCCTTGACGGCATTGCCGATGGACCGGTTCCGTTCCGTTACCCGGCGGGTGACTACCATATCGATTTACTCTAAACAGGGAGTTAAGCCACCCATGTTGTTAAATGCGCTGGCATCACTCGGACATCGAGGAATAAAAACCCTCAGGACGTTCGGGCGAGCCGGATTAATGTTGTTCAATGCGGTTGTCGGCAAACCGGAGTTTCGCAAACATGCGCCGCTGCTGATACGCCAGCTTTATAATGTCGGTGTCTTATCGATGCTGATCATTATTGTGTCAGGCGTATTCATCGGTATGGTGTTGGGATTGCAGGGATACCTGGTGCTGACGACCTACAGTGCGGAAACCAGCCTCGGTATGCTGGTGGCGCTGTCATTGTTACGTGAGCTGGGGCCGGTTGTTGCGGCGCTGCTGTTTGCCGGGCGGGCCGGATCGGCCTTAACTGCAGAGATTGGCCTGATGAGAGCGACCGAGCAGCTTTCCAGCCTGGAAATGATGGCCGTCGATCCACTGCGCCGGGTGATCTCTCCGCGTTTTTGGGCCGGTGTCATTTCATTGCCGCTGCTAACGATTATATTTGTCGCCGTGGGGATCTGGGGTGGTTCACTGGTTGGCGTAAGCTGGAAGGGTATTGATGCGGGCTTTTTCTGGTCGGCTATGCAAAATGCCGTCGACTGGCGTCTGGACCTGGTCAACTGTCTGATTAAGAGCGTGGTGTTCGCCATTACGGTCACCTGGATTGCATTGTTCAATGGTTATGATGCGATCCCGACCTCTGCCGGGATTAGCCGGGCAACGACACGCACCGTTGTGCACGCCTCTCTTGCCGTTCTGGGGCTGGATTTTGTGCTGACCGCACTGATGTTTGGGAATTGAGTTCATGCAAACGAAAAAAAATGAAATTTGGGTCGGGTTATTCCTGCTGGTTGCGCTGCTGGCTGCGCTGTTTGTCTGCCTGAAGGCGGCGAACGTTACCTCAATGCGTACTGAACCGACTTACACGATTTATGCGACCTTTGATAATATCGGCGGCCTGAGAGAGCGTTCTCCGGTGCGGATTGGCGGGGTGGTAGTTGGACGCGTATCGGACATCTCGTTAGATCCGAAAACGTACCTGCCGCGCGTGACGCTGGAAATCGAATCGCGTTTTAACCATATTCCTGACACCAGTTCTCTGAGCATCCGTACTTCCGGTCTGCTGGGCGAACAGTATCTGGCATTGAACGTGGGTTTTGAAGATCCTGAGCTGGGAACGTCTATCCTCAAAGATGGCGGTACGATTCAGGACACGAAATCCGCGATGGTGCTGGAAGATATGATTGGTCAGTTCCTTTACAACAGCAACAGCAAAGGTGATGACAATAAGAATTCTGGCGATGCGCCAGCCGCAACTGAAGGCAATAATGAAGCCACTACGCCTGCGGGCGCAACGAAATAATATCAGGAGAATCGACGTATGTTTAAACGATTGATGATGGTGGCTATGCTGGTGATTGCTCCACTTAGCGCGGCAACCGCAGCAGACCAGACTAACCCGTACAAACTGATGGATGAGGCGGCGCAAAAGACCTTTGACCGTCTGAAAAACGAGCAACCAAAAATCCGTTCCAACCCCGATTACCTGCGTCAGGTCGTCGATCAGGAACTGCTGCCTTATGTGCAGGTTAAGTATGCCGGTGCGCTGGTGCTGGGTCGTTACTACAAAGATGCGACTCCTGCCCAACGTGAAGCCTATTTTGCTGCATTCCGTGAATATCTGAAGCAGGCTTACGGCCAGGCACTGGCGATGTACCACGGCCAGACCTATCAGATTGCCCCTGAGCAGCCGTTGGGTGATGCGACCATCGTACCTATCCGCGTAACCATCATCGATCCAAACGGTCGTCCTCCGGTACGTCTGGATTTCCAGTGGCGTAAAAACTCCCAGACCGGTAACTGGCAGGCGTATGACATGATCGCCGAAGGCGTAAGTATGATCACCACCAAACAAAATGAGTGGAGCGACCTGCTGCGTACCAAAGGTATTGATGGCCTGACGGCACAGCTGAAATCTATTTCTCAGCAGAAAATCACGCTGGAAGAGAAAAAATAATGACGCAGTCACTCACCTGGACGCGCGAAGGCGACAAGCTGGTGCTGGTGGGAGAGCTGGATCAGGACGTGTTAAATCCCTTATGGGATGCGCGAATTGAGGCGATGAAAGGGGTATCCTGCATCGATCTGAACCAGGTATCCCGGGTAGATACCGGCGGTCTGGCGTTACTGTTGCATCTGATTAATCAAGGCAAGCAGCAGGGAAACAGCGTTTCGCTCACTGGTGTTAACGATAAAGTGTACACGCTGGCGCAGCTTTACAATCTGCCTGACGACGTCCTTCCGCGTTAATTTTTCCAGGCCGGATAAGGTCTTGTGCCGCTATCCGGCAAAACCCCCGAGGGGGATCTGCCACTAAAGCCTTGTCTGATTTATCAGCGAGGCTTTTTGCTTATTTATGACAGCGCCACTTTGCTCTAAGATGTTGGGCTGTTTTCACTATCTGACGAATGAAGAGCCCATGGAAAATAATGAAATTCAGAGCGTGCTGATGAATGCACTCTCCCTCCAGGAAGTCCACGTTTCTGGCGACGGCAGTCACTTTCAGGTTATTGCCGTGGGTGAGATGTTTGAAGGCATGAGCCGGGTCAAGAAGCAGCAATCGGTCTATGGCCCGTTGATGGAGTACATTGCGGACAACCGCATTCATGCCGTGTCGATTAAGGCGTTTACCCCAGCGGAATGGGCGCGCGATCGCAAACTTAACGGTTTTTGAGCTACGGGTGATGTGCCGGTAGCGAAGATAAATTCTAAACAGAGAACAGAATAATGGATAAATTTCGTGTTCAGGGGCCAACCAAGCTCCAGGGCGAAGTCACAATTTCAGGCGCTAAAAACGCCGCACTGCCGATCCTGTTTGCGGCGCTGCTGGCTGAAGAACCTGTAGAGATCCAAAACGTCCCGAAACTGAAGGACGTTGACACATCAATGAAGCTGTTGAGCCAGCTGGGTGCGAAAGTTGAGCGTAATGGTTCCGTGCACATTGATGCGCGTGATGTGAACGTCTTCTGTGCGCCGTACGATCTGGTGAAAACCATGCGTGCATCCATTTGGGCGCTCGGGCCGCTGGTTGCCCGCTTTGGTCAGGGCCAGGTTTCACTACCGGGCGGCTGCACCATCGGCGCGCGTCCGGTGGACCTGCACATTACCGGTCTGGAGCAGTTAGGCGCGACTATCAAGCTGGAAGAAGGCTATGTGAAAGCGTCCGTTGATGGCCGTCTGAAAGGCGCGCATATTGTCATGGACAAAGTGAGCGTCGGTGCGACTGTCACCATCATGTGTGCAGCAACGCTTGCCGAAGGCACCACCATCATCGAAAACGCTGCGCGCGAGCCGGAGATTGTGGATACCGCGAACTTCCTGATTGCTCTGGGCGCGAAGATCACTGGCCAGGGCACCGATCGTATTACGATCGAAGGCGTTGAGCGTCTCGGCGGCGGTGTGTATCGCGTTCTGCCAGACCGCATCGAAACCGGTACCTTCCTGGTGGCGGCGGCAATTTCTCGTGGCAAAATTATCTGCCGTAATGCACAACCGGACACACTGGATGCCGTTCTGGCGAAACTGCGTGATGCGGGTGCGGATATCGAAGTCGGCGACGACTGGATCAGCCTTGATATGCACGGCAAACGTCCGAAAGCGGTTAATGTGCGTACTGCGCCGCATCCGGCGTTCCCTACCGATATGCAGGCCCAGTTCACGCTGCTGAACCTGGTGGCAGAAGGGACCGGCTTCATCACGGAAACCGTGTTTGAGAACCGCTTTATGCACGTGCCTGAGCTGAGCCGTATGGGCGCTCACGCAGAAATCGAAAGCAATACCGTGATTTGCCACGGCGTGGAAACACTCTCAGGCGCACAGGTTATGGCGACCGATCTGCGTGCATCTGCAAGTTTAGTGCTGGCAGGTTGTATTGCTGAAGGTACAACAGTGGTCGATCGTATTTATCACATCGATCGCGGCTATGAGCGCATCGAAGATAAACTGCGTGCGCTGGGCGCAAACATTGAGCGCGTGAAAGGCGAGTAATCGTCAACGTCTCTTGTAACCCCCAGTTCAGTTGGCCGGGGGTTACAGCTCAATGTTCATTCCGGATTCTTTTTCTCTCTGCGACTCCTCATCATCCGCGTTCTGTCGATGAACTCATGCGTTTTGGCATCGTGATAGCGTGACGGCCAAATCACCCAGGGATCAGTTCCCAGTGCCCGGGCGATAATCAACTCACCTTTTGGCCATGGTCTCGTTAACGCATTTGCCAGAGTTGATGAACTCAATCCATTTTTACGTGATTCAGCGGCCATTGAGGTCCCTTTCTTGCGCAGTCCGGCGATGATGTCGGCCGGATGCCAGTCAATCAGCTTGTTTTCCATAAATTCATCTCTCCTTTGGTTAACGACTTACGGTTCCACGATCGGTTGTGGCGACACTATAACTCCCGAAGAACGAATGTTCTAAAATGTTCATGTAAAGTGTCTGTATATTCAGAATATGCCAAGGTTATGCGTGATTATCCGGAGGAGAGTGGGGGGGGTTACTAGAACTTATAAAAAAATCCCGTGCAGAGCACGGGATGAGGGAGGATGCTGTAGGGAATTAACGGTCGCGCTGTACGGCGATATGTGCCAGACCAATCAGCGCTTCTCTCCACGGCGTATCAGGCAGCACCTGCAACGCAGCGATGGCCTTATCAGCCTCTTCTTCTGCACGTTGGCGCGTCCACTCCAGGGAACCACAGGCGTTCATCGCTTCAAGAACCGGCTCCAGAAGGTGACGACCATTACCTTGCTCAATGGCCTGGCGGATCATTTGCGCTTGTTCTGGAGTACCGTGGCGCATGGCATGCAGCAGCGGCAGCGTAGGTTTACCCTCGTTGAGGTCATCACCGACGTTTTTACCCAACTGCTCGCCATCTGCGCTGTAATCCAGCAAATCGTCAATTAACTGGAAAGCTGTGCCGAGATAACGGCCATAATCCTGCAACCCTTTTTCTTGTTCTTCGCTACAGCCAGCCAGAATGCCTGAACATTGGGCTGCCGCTTCAAACAACCGCGCCGTCTTACTGTAGATGACGCGCATATAGTTTTCTTCGGTGATGTCTGGGTCGTTGACGTTCATCAGCTGCAAGACTTCACCTTCGGCGATGACGTTGACTGCTTTCGACATGACTTCCAGCACTTTCAACGAGCCAAGGCTAGTCATCATCTGAAATGCGCGGGTATAGATAAAATCGCCAACCAGCACGCTGGCCGCATTACCAAACGCCGCATTTGCCGTAGCTTTCCCACGGCGCATGTCTGACTCATCCACAACATCATCGTGCAGCAGGGTCGCTGTGTGGATAAACTCGATGAGGGCCGCAATCGTAACGTGCGCATTTTCCTGGTAACCAACAGCCCGCGCTGCGAGGACGGCGATCATTGGGCGAATGCGTTTTCCGCCACCGCTAACGATGTAGTACCCCAGTTGATTGATCAACTGAACGTCAGAATTGAGCTGTTCAAGGATTGTCGCATTGACCCCCGCCATATCTTGCGCGGTTAACTCATTGATTTTTTCTAAATTCATCGCAAAAGCCGGGCTTCTCGCCCCGATTACCTTACTGTATGAGAAGGTAACGTCGGGTTTAGGGTTATAAATATATGCTGATTGTACTGAAAAAACGCCGTAGATAAACGTTACCGTACGTGTTGTGTTTTTTTTCTTCATGTATTGACGGTAGCACTTGTCAAAGGCTCGCGTTTTGCGTAATATTCGCGCCCTATTGTGAATATTTATAGCGCACTCTGAATCATCAAAAAGGTGTGCGCGGAAGCGGAGTTTTTTATGTACGCGGTTTTCCAAAGTGGTGGTAAACAACACCGAGTAAGCGAAGGTCAGACCGTTCGCCTGGAAAAGCTGGACATCGCAACTGGCGAATCTGTTGAATTCGCAGAAGTTCTGATGATCGCAAACGGTGAAGAAGTCAAAATCGGCGTTCCTTTCGTTGATGGCGGCGTTATCAAAGCTGAAGTTGTTGCTCACGGTCGTGGCGAGAAAGTTAAAATTGTTAAGTTTCGTCGTCGTAAACACTATCGTAAGCAGCAGGGCCATCGTCAGTGGTTCACTGATGTGAAAATCACTGGCATCAGCGCTTAAGTTAAGGGGAGCAGATTAAATGGCACATAAAAAGGCTGGCGGCTCGACTCGTAACGGTCGCGATTCAGAAGCTAAACGTCTGGGCGTAAAACGCTTCGGCGGTGAAACAGTTCTGGCTGGTAGCATCATCGTTCGTCAACGTGGTACTAAATTCCACGCTGGCTCTAACGTTGGTTGCGGCAAAGACCACACTCTGTTTGCTAAAGCAGACGGTAAAGTGAAATTTGAAGTGAAAGGCCCGAAAAACCGTAAATTCATCAGCATCGTTGCTGAATAAGTTTTTCGCGTCCCGGTAACGGATAAAAGCCCCGCAACACGTTGCGGGGCTTTTTACATTCGACGGCCGGTAAATACGCTCGTCACGCCGTGACAACCCGGAAACGAGCCCTTGCAGGGAATACGGCATGAAGCAACAGGCAGGCATTGGTATTCTGTTAGCACTCACAACGGCAGTATGTTGGGGGGCTTTGCCAATAGCAATGAAGCAAGTGCTGGAGGTGATGGAGCCTCCTACCGTGGTGTTCTACCGTTTTTTAATGGCAAGCGTTGGCCTTGGCGCTATTCTTGCGGTTAAAAAAAAGCTCCCTCCATTGCGTATTTTTCGCAAAGCGCGTTGGCTGGTGTTGCTGGCTATCGCAACCGGTGGGCTGTTCGGTAACTTCATTCTGTTTAGTTCATCCTTGCAGTATTTGAGCCCAACGGCTTCGCAGGTTATCGGTCAGCTGTCACCGGTTGGTATGATGATCGCCAGCGTCTTTATCCTGAAAGAAAAGATGCGCGGCACGCAGGTGATTGGCGCCATTATGCTTCTGAGCGGCCTGGTCCTGTTTTTTAATACCAGTCTGATCGAAATTTTTACCCGACTCACCGATTACACCTGGGGCGTTATCTTTGGTGTCGGTGCGGCGATGGTCTGGGTGAGCTATGGGGTCGCGCAAAAGGTGTTATTGCGCCGCCTGGCATCACCGCAGATCCTGTTTTTACTGTACACTTTATGTACGATAGCGTTGTTGCCGCTGGCTAAACCCGGTGTCATCACGCAGCTCAGCGACTGGCAGCTGGCATGCCTGGTATTCTGCGGCCTGAATACGCTGGTAGGATACGGCGCTCTTGCGGAAGCGATGGCGCGTTGGCAGGCGGCGCAGGTGAGCGCTATTATCACGCTCACGCCGCTGTTTACGTTGTTATTTTCAGATTTATTATCACTGGCCTGGCCCGATTTCTTCGCCAGACCGATGCTAAACCTATTAGGTTATCTCGGTGCGTTTATCGTGGTTGCGGGCGCGATGTATTCCGCCATTGGTCATCGAATTTGGGGCGGTTTACGTAAGCATGAAACGGTGGTTTCGCAACCCCGCTCAGGCGAATGATTTACGGAGAGTAAAATGAAGTTTGTTGATGAAGCATCGATTCTGGTCGTTGCAGGTGATGGCGGTAATGGTTGCGTCAGCTTCCGCCGCGAAAAGTACATCCCAAAAGGCGGTCCGGACGGTGGTGATGGTGGTGACGGTGGTGACGTTTGGCTGGAAGCCGACGAAAACCTGAACACGCTGATCGATTACCGTTTTGAAAAATCATTCCGTGCGGAACGTGGTCAGAATGGCGCGAGCCGTGATTGCACCGGTAAGCGTGGCAAAGACGTCACGATTAAAGTGCCTGTTGGTACGCGTGTTATCGATCAGGGCACGGGCGAAACCATGGGCGACATGACCAAGCATGGTCAGCGTCTGATGGTCGCTAAAGGCGGCTGGCATGGTCTGGGCAACACCCGTTTCAAATCATCGGTTAACCGTACTCCGCGTCAGAAAACAATGGGTACGCCGGGTGATAAGCGCGATCTGATGCTGGAGCTGATGCTGCTGGCAGACGTGGGTATGCTGGGTATGCCAAATGCCGGGAAATCGACGTTTATCCGTGCAGTATCTGCGGCGAAGCCGAAAGTCGCTGATTATCCCTTCACCACCCTGGTGCCGAGCCTGGGCGTGGTGCGTATGGACAACGAAAAGAGCTTCGTTGTGGCCGACATTCCGGGGCTGATTGAAGGAGCGGCTGAAGGCGCAGGCCTGGGTATCCGCTTCCTGAAACATCTGGAACGTTGCCGCGTGTTGCTGCACCTCATCGATATCGATCCGATTGACGGTTCCGATCCGGTAGAAAACGCACGTATCATTATTGGCGAACTGGAAAAATACAGTCAGGATCTGGCATCTAAACCGCGCTGGTTAGTGTTCAACAAAATTGATTTGATGGACAAGGCTGAAGCGGAAGAGAAAGCGAAAGCGATCGCCGAAGCGCTGGGCTGGGAAGGTAAATATTACCTGATCTCTGCCGCCAGCCAGCTGGGCGTGAAGGATCTTTGCTGGGATGTGATGACCTTTATCATCGAGAACCCGATTGTTCAGGCTGAAGAAGCGAAACAGCCAGAGAAAGTTGAGTTCATGTGGGATGATTATCACCGCCAGCAGCTCGCTGAAGTCGAAGACGAAGCGGAAGATGACTGGGATGACGATTGGGACGAAGAAGACGACGAAGGCGTCGAGTTCATCTACAAGCGTTAATCGCATGAAAAACCCCGGACAAGTTGCCGGGGTTTTTGTTTCCAGTTTGCGTAGGCCGGATAAGCGTAAGCGCCATCCGGCATCTTCAAAATCTAATTGTTCTGATAAATATCCTTGTACAACCGGCTCTCGAAGCGCACCAACGGAATACGGCGATTACGCTGGTCAGCCGGCTCTACCGCATAACCAGACAAATATTGCACGAATGCCATGCGTTGGCCGCTTGCCGTGGTAATGAAGCCAGCAAGGTTATAGACTCCTTGCAGCGAGCCTGTCTTCGCCGATACTTTGCCATCCACACCAGCCTGATGCAGACCCGCACGGTATTGCAGGGAGCCGTCGTGCCCCGCCAACGGCAGCATAGTGATAAAGTTCAGCTCGTTATCGTGTTGAGCGATATATTGCAGCACCTGCATCATGGTCGCCGGAGCAATCAGGTTATGCCGGGAGAGGCCTGAACCGTCGGCAATAATGGTGTTGCCGATATCAACGCCCGCCTGCTGACGCAAAATCTGGCGTACGGCATCAGAACCCGCCCGCCAGGTGCCTGGCACGTTAAATCGGACATGACCAATCATACGGAAAACGGTATCGGCAATCATGTTGTCCGATTTTTTCAGCATAATCTTAAGCAGGTCATGCAGTGGCGCTGACTGCTTACTGGCGACCACCGTTCCCGGCTCGTTGACCAGCGTCTGGCGCAGCAGCGTACCGCTGTAGGTGATACCTGCTTGTTTTAGCTCATCTTTGATAATCGCCCCGGCATAGCTGGCTCCGTCCTGAATGGCGAACGCCAGCGGCAGCGGATCGGCTCGTTGGGGCAGGCATCCGGTTAGCGTATAGCGGTTGAGATCGCCGGGAACCACATCCAGTTCACAATATTGCGCTTCCGCAGAACCTCGGGCGAGAGTACGCACCTGACTGAACATGGTGACTGGGTAATAAGATGCCACGCGAATAAAGGCGAGATCGTTGGGTTTTTGCGCGCTGTAGAGTGAAACCGAGAAACAGTTTCTATCGACAATAGCCGCTGCGGGCGGTGCGCTAAAACACTGCGTCATGTCGTTCCAGGGCCAACCGGGCGCTTTATCATGACTGGCGAAAATAGAGGTGTCGATCAGGACATTTCCGGCAATTTGCGTCACGCCTGATTTTTTCAGGGTTGCCACCATATTGCGAATATCCTGGCGTTTTAGCGTCGGATCAGCACCAAATCGTGCCACTAAGTCACCTTTCAATACGCCGCCTTCCACGTTGCCTTTAGTCTCAAGCGTAGTGGTAAAACGAAAGTCAGGCCCGAGCTGAATCAATGCCGCCAGCGCGGTGATCACTTTCTGGGTACTGGCCGGCAGCGCCATCTGCTGGCTATGAAAATCAATAGCGGGTGCAGGTGCGCCAACCTTCTGTACCATAAGGGCGAGGTTGGCCCCGGCAGGGAGCTGATTGATATACTCGTCGACGTTCGCAGCCTGAACGCTGAACGCTATACTGGCAGTCAATCCGATGGTAAATCTGGAAAATCGCATAATCTCGCGCTAACAACCTGGAAACAGGCCGTCATACTACGGCGCAACGCCCCAAAAAGTAAACGATGACCCATAAGGAACTCCAGGGTAAAATGATCATCAAATAGAGAATTGTAGCTGACCTGGGACCTTGAGCCCCGGGTCGGTATTTTTTTGCTTCTGACTCTGGCATGACATTCGCCAGGGTGGGCTTAGCAGCCGGGGTGAGAGCAACTGCCCCCTACAGGAATGTTCAAGAGGTATAACAAATGCAAGCTATCCCGATGACCTTACGTGGTGCTGAAAAACTGCGCGAAGAGCTGGATTTTCTGAAATCTGTGCGCCGTCCTGAAATTATTGCCGCTATCGCTGAAGCGCGTGAGCACGGTGACCTGAAAGAGAACGCGGAGTATCACGCGGCGCGCGAACAGCAGGGTTTCTGCGAAGGACGCATTAAAGATATCGAGGCTAAACTGTCCAACGCGCAGGTAATCGACGTTACTAAAATGCCGAACAATGGCCGCGTTGTTTTCGGCGCGACGGTTACCGTGTTGAATCTCGATAACGATGAAGAGCAGACCTGGCGTATTGTCGGCGATGATGAAGCCGATTTTAAACAGAACCTGATTTCAGTGAACTCGCCTATCGCTCGTGGCCTTATCGGTAAAGAGCAGGATGACGTCGTGGTTATCAAAACGCCGGGCGGCGAAGTGGAATATGAAGTGACGAAGGTAGAATACCTGTAATTCGCATCTTGGTTAAGATGTTGATACATTGTAAAGAAAGGAAAAAGGCCGCATAGCGGCCTTTTATCAACGAAGAGAGCGTGGCATTTTGCTCTCCTGCTAGCGGAAAACCCCGCGTTTTACACAAACTTCGTGTTCAACTTTGGGATATTCTTAGCGTGGCAGCGAGATTTTACGTTCTTTAGTCGGGCGATACAGTACCAGCGTTTTGCCGATGACCTGCACATTACAGGCGCCGGTTTCGCGTACGATAGCTTCCACGATCAAGGTTTTAGTATCGCGATCTTCCGAGGCGATTTTCACCTTGATAAGTTCATGGTGCTCTAACGCTTGTTCAATCTCGGCCAGTACCCCTTCGGTCAAACCATTGTTGCCAAGCATAACTACAGGCTTGAGCGGATGTGCCAGACCTTTCAGGTGCTGTTTTTGTTTAGTACTCAGATTCATCGTATATTTTTGCTTACGTTGGGATTGAAAACGGGTCATTCTACCGCCATCTCCCATATATCACCAAATAGCTGTGTAGAAATTTACACCATTGGTTACGATGAACTGCCCTTTGGGAATGTGAAATGACAGGTAAAAAGCGTTCTGCCAGCTCGAGTCGCTGGCTTCAGGAACACTTTAGCGATAAATATGTTCAACAGGCGCAGAAAAAGGGGTTACGTTCCCGTGCCTGGTTTAAACTTGATGAAATACAGCAAAGTGACAAAATTTTTAAACCGGGGATGACGATAGTTGATCTCGGTGCTGCACCCGGTGGCTGGTCGCAATATGCAGTTACGCAGATCGGCAACACCGGCCGCATTATCGCTTGCGATCTTTTACCTATGGATCCAATCGTTGGTGTGGACTTCCTTCAGGGCGACTTTCGTGATGAATTAGTCCTGAAAGCGTTACTTGAACGCGTAGGTGACAGTAAAGTACAAGTTGTCATGTCTGATATGGCGCCAAATATGTGTGGAACACCGGCGGTGGATATTCCCCGGGCCATGTATCTGGTAGAGCTGGCGCTTGGAATGGCTCGTGATGTATTAGCGCCAGGTGGTAGTTTTGTAGTGAAGGTGTTCCAGGGCGAAGGCTTCGATGAGTATCTAAGAGAGATTCGCTCCCTGTTTACGAAGGTCAAAGTTCGTAAGCCGGACTCTTCTCGCGCCCGTTCGCGTGAAGTGTATATTGTAGCGACCGGGCGTAAACCATAACCGGCAGATTTCAAACGAAAGTTTGAAAGAAACTGGATATAGAGTATCCTGACGCTGTTTTTAACACAGTTGTAATATGAGGTTAATCCCTTGAGTGACATGGCGAAAAACCTAATTCTCTGGCTGGTCATTGCCGTTGTGCTGATGTCAGTATTCCAGAGCTTTGGGCCCAGCGAGTCTAATGGCCGTAAGGTTGATTACTCTACCTTCCTGCAAGAGGTCAATCAGGACCAGGTTCGTGAAGCGAAGATCAACGGACGTGAGATTAACGTTACCAAGAAAGATAGTAACCGTTACACGACCTACATCCCGGTTAACGATCCGAAGCTGCTTGATAACCTGCTGACCAAAAACGTCAAGGTTGTTGGCGAACCACCTGAAGAGCCGAGCCTGCTGGCTTCTATCTTCATTTCCTGGTTCCCAATGCTGCTGCTGATTGGTGTCTGGATCTTCTTCATGCGTCAGATGCAGGGCGGTGGTGGCAAAGGTGCCATGTCGTTCGGCAAGAGCAAAGCGCGCATGCTGACGGAAGATCAGATCAAAACGACTTTTGCTGACGTTGCGGGTTGTGACGAAGCAAAAGAAGAAGTCGCTGAGCTGGTTGAGTATCTGCGCGAACCGAGCCGTTTCCAGAAACTGGGCGGTAAAATCCCGAAAGGCGTCCTGATGGTCGGTCCTCCGGGTACGGGTAAAACCCTGCTGGCGAAAGCTATCGCAGGTGAAGCGAAGGTTCCATTCTTCACAATTTCCGGTTCTGATTTCGTGGAAATGTTCGTGGGTGTCGGTGCATCTCGTGTGCGTGACATGTTCGAACAAGCCAAAAAAGCGGCACCGTGCATCATCTTCATCGATGAAATCGACGCCGTAGGCCGCCAGCGTGGCGCAGGTCTGGGCGGTGGTCACGATGAACGTGAACAGACGCTGAACCAGATGCTGGTTGAGATGGACGGCTTCGAAGGTAACGAAGGTATTATCGTTATCGCAGCGACTAACCGTCCGGACGTTCTTGACCCTGCGCTGCTTCGTCCAGGCCGTTTCGACCGTCAGGTTGTGGTTGGTCTGCCGGACGTTCGCGGTCGTGAACAGATCCTGAAAGTGCATATGCGTCGCGTGCCGCTGTCTCCGGATATCGATGCGGCAATCATTGCACGTGGTACGCCTGGCTTCTCCGGTGCGGACCTCGCGAACCTGGTCAACGAAGCGGCGCTGTTTGCTGCTCGTGGCAACAAGCGCGTAGTGTCGATGGTTGAGTTCGAAAAAGCGAAAGACAAAATCATGATGGGTGCGGAACGTCGCTCCATGGTGATGACGGAAGCGCAGAAAGAATCTACCGCGTATCACGAAGCAGGCCACGCGATTATCGGTCGCCTGGTGCCGGAACACGATCCGGTGCACAAAGTGACGATTATCCCGCGCGGTCGTGCGCTGGGTGTGACCTTCTTCCTGCCTGAAGGCGATGCAATCAGCGCCAGCCGTCAGAAACTGGAAAGTCAGATCTCCACATTGTACGGTGGCCGTCTCGCGGAAGAGATCATCTACGGTGCTGAACATGTTTCTACCGGTGCGTCGAACGACATTAAAGTCGCGACTAACCTGGCGCGTAACATGGTTACTCAGTGGGGCTTCTCCGATAAACTCGGTCCGTTGCTGTACGCTGAAGAAGAAGGCGAAGTGTTCCTGGGACGTTCTGTGGCGAAAGCGAAACACATGTCCGATGAAACCGCTCGCATTATCGATCAGGAAGTTAAACTGCTGATTGAGCGTAACTATGACCGTGCACGTCGTTTGCTGAACGAAAACATGGACATTCTGCACTCGATGAAAGATGCGCTCATGAAATATGAGACTATCGATGCGCCGCAGATTGACGATCTGATGGCTCGCCGCGATGTGCGTCCGCCTGCGGGTTGGGAAGAACCGGGTTCTTCTAACAACAACTCTGGCAGCACCGGCAAGCCGAATGCACCGCGTCCGGTTGATGAACCGCGTGCGCCGGACTCTGGCACTATGTCAGAGCAACTGGGCGACAAATAAGTTATCGTTGATGATGACCGTGTTTTAATTGAAAACCCTGGGGCTTGCTCCGGGGTTTTTCTTATCTGCATATTCAAGATTTTACCAGGGATAAAACTATGAAACTCTTTGCTCAGGGTTCTTCACTGGATCTCAGCCATCCGCACGTCATGGGGATTTTGAACGTCACGCCAGACTCATTTTCCGATGGTGGAGCGCACAACTCTTTGGTTGAGGCGGTAAAACACGCAAACCTGATGATTAACGCCGGGGCGACTATCATTGATGTGGGTGGTGAGTCCACGCGTCCGGGCGCGGCTGATGTGAGTGTGGAAGAAGAGTTGCAGCGAGTGATCCCTGTGGTGGAGGCGATTGCTCAGCGTTTTGAAGTGTGGATTTCGGTTGATACCTCAAAGCCCGAAGTGATCCGCGAATGCGCCAGGGTTGGCGCGCATATCATCAATGACATTCGCTCACTCTCGGAGCCTGGAGCGTTGGAAGCCGCAGCGGAGACCGGATTGCCGGTTTGCCTGATGCATATGCAGGGGCAGCCGAAAACCATGCAGGAAGCGCCAAAGTATGAGGATGTTTTTGCTGAGGTAGATCGTTACTTTGTTGAGCAAATAGCACGTTGCGAGCGGGCTGGAATCACAAAAGATAAATTGTTGCTCGACCCCGGGTTCGGATTCGGTAAAAATCTCACTCACAACTACACATTACTGGCACGTCTGGCGGAGTTTCATCATTTTAATCTGCCGCTGCTGGTTGGGATGTCACGAAAATCAATGGTCGGTCAGTTACTGAATGTGGGGCCATCTGAACGTCTGAGCGGTAGTCTTGCGTGCGCGGTGATTGCCGCAATGCAGGGGGCGCAGATCGTTCGTGTCCATGACGTCAAAGAAACCGTAGAAGCGATGCGTGTGGTGGAAGCCACATTGTCTGCAAAGGAAAAAAAACGCTATGAGTAATCGTAAATATTTTGGCACTGATGGGATCCGCGGTCGCGTAGGTGATGCCCCAATTACTCCTGACTTTGTGCTCAAGCTGGGCTGGGCTGCAGGGAAAGTGCTGGCTCGTCATGGGTCACGTAAAATTATTATCGGTAAAGATACGCGTATTTCCGGCTATATGCTGGAGTCCGCGCTGGAAGCGGGCCTGGCAGCCGCCGGACTCTCAGCCTCATTCACAGGGCCAATGCCAACACCTGCCGTTGCTTATTTGACGCGTGCTTTCCGTGCTGAGGCCGGGATTGTTATCTCCGCTTCGCACAACCCATTCTATGACAATGGGATTAAATTCTTCTCCATCGATGGGACCAAACTGCCGGATGCGGTTGAAGAAGCTATAGAAGCCGAAATGGAAAAAGCGATCACCTGCGTGGACTCGGCTGAACTGGGTAAAGCTACCCGTATCGTTGATGCTGCCGGTCGCTATATCGAGTTTTGCAAAGGCACCTTCCCGAACGAATTGAGTCTGAGTGAGCTTAAAATTGTGGTGGATTGCGCTAACGGTGCAACGTACCACATTGCACCAAATGTACTGCGTGAGCTGGGTGCAAACGTGATTGCCATTGGCTGTGAGCCAAACGGTGTGAACATCAATGAAGAAGTCGGCGCCACTGACGTCCGTGCCCTGCAGGCGCGCGTGATTGCGGAAAAAGCCGATCTGGGTATTGCGCTGGACGGCGATGGCGACCGCGTTATTATGGTTGACCACGAAGGCAATAAGGTCGATGGCGATCAGATCATGTACATCATCGCCCGTGAAGCCCTGCGTCAGGGACAGCTGCGTGGTGGTGCGGTAGGTACGCTGATGAGCAACATGGGCCTCGAGCTGGCGCTGAAACAGCTAGGTATTCCTTTTGCTCGGGCGAAAGTTGGCGACCGCTATGTGCTGGAAAAAATGCAGGAAAAAGGCTGGCGTATCGGTGCCGAAAACTCTGGTCATGTGATCCTGCTGGACAAAACCACCACTGGTGACGGCATCGTGGCGGGCCTGCAGGTGCTGGCGGCGATGGTGCGCAACCATATGAGTTTGCACGACCTGTGCAGCGGCATGAAAATGTTCCCACAGCTGCTGGTTAACGTACGTTACACCGCAGGTAGCGGCGATCCGTTGGAACATGAAAACGTGAAAGCGGTGATGGCGGAAGTGGAAGCGGCGCTGGGTAACCGTGGACGCGTCCTGCTGCGTAAGTCTGGTACCGAACCGTTAATTCGTGTGATGGTTGAAGGTGAAGACGAAGCGCAGGTGACTGAATTCGCCCACCGTATTGCCGATGCTGTGAAAGCGGCGTAATCCCGAAGAAAGTGAGAGCCGGAGTCTGAGACTCCGGCTTTTTTTTACTGTACGGCAAGCGGCTGTTTACGTCGGCGCTGCCAGAAGTAACCACCGACCATCAGTAGTACAAGGACTGCCAGCCACGGCAGAACCGCCAGCAAATGCCCAGACCGGGCAAAGGTTAGCGCAATCATCAGTAGCCAACCGCCCAGCATCGGAATCGCGGTGCGCTTAACAATATCCACAGGCGAGACGCCTGCAATCCCTGCGATAGCAATGATGACGCCGGCAATCGGCGATAACGTACGACCAATACCCGCCGATATCTGGATAGGCAACATCATGACTGCGATATCGCTACCGATATGACGGCTGATGTCCGGCACCATGGGTGCGAAGGAGAAAAATGCCGCATTCCCGGAGCCCATCAGCGCTGAAATTGCGAAGGTGATTAGGGTCATCAGCAGGATAATAGAGGCGGCGCTGAGGCCAAATTCGCCAGAAAGCGACAGCAGCGCGTCGACGGCGCCAATGGCTTTCAGCCCGGCGGAAAAAACTTCACCGGCGATAATCAGCGTCACGACGGTGGCAAAAACGCTGCCCATGCTGTCGAAAACCTTTTGTACGCCAGCCATCACCTCGCGCGCCTTGCGATGACGGCAGTACTCACAAACCAGCGTAATAGCGAGGCTTATCAGTACGGCGGTATCCAGCGTAATCTTAAGCGAGCTAAATACTAAATCGCTGCACACCAACATCAATACAAGCGGCAGCATGGGCAGAAACAGCCAGGCGATAGGTGCGTCGGCTTCATCAGTTGCCGTTAATGTCTGCATCTGCTGAGCTGCATTGTCGCCACTTTCCCGACGGTCAAAAAAGCGTTGCACAACAATATGCAACAGGGCGATGAAAAGAATGACGGGCACAACGATCGGCAACTGATCCTGCACAAAATAGTTCACCACCTCAATACCTGCGGTTTTGGCGGCGAGAACCGAGTTGCCGGATCCTGGGCCAAACTCAACCGCACAGGTACTGGCGATAACTGCGGCAACTGCGGCGCGGCTACAGCCAAGACGGGTAAGCAATGGGTAAAGCGTCGCCATCAACAGCAGACCCAATCCGGTGGCGCTGCTGATAAACAGCGACAGGAATTGGCCTAATAGCAGTGCCAGTCCCAGCAGCAGATAAGGCGAGTTCAGCCGTTGTAGAGGACGAGATGTTACCCGAACCAGTACCTGGCTTGCGCCAATGGCTGACATGTACGTGGCGAAACCACCAATCAGCATAATTTGCAGCCCGAGGCCGCCGAGACGCACACTCAGGGTATCGCGGATAAACTCAAAGGCGTCAAAGGGGCCAAATCCGGTGCTCTTTTTCACCAGACCACTGAGTGAGGTCATTCCACTAAAATGCGCGATAAGCAACAGCACAATCCCGGTCAATAACAGTACCGACTGGGGGTGATATTTTTTGAGGATCAGACGTCCGGCAAAAATGATGGCGATTAGCGCCAGTAGTAATGACATTCTTGCCCCCTTACTCGAAGTTGCCGGTAACCAGGCACTCGCCATCCCGCAGCAACGGTTTACCCGCGGCAAACAGATGGGCCAGCGAGAGGTCATCATTGAGTACACAGATATCGGCACGTTCTCCGGCGCAGAGCACGCCCCCGGAAATACCCAGCGAGCGTGCAACGTTTGCCGTCAGCATTGCGATGGCCTGCGGCACCGGAATACCGACATCAATCAGGCGAGGAAGTAGGTTAAGATTGCCTGCGACCGGTGCCGCGCTTAAACCTTCAACGATACCCTGAGCGTTAAAGCGCGGAACGCTGCCATTGCCGTCAGAACTGATCGTGATGCGCTCCGCCGGAACCTGTGCTTCGAGTGCGTGGAGAATCGCTTGCTCCTGAGGCATAAAACGACTGCCACCAGACGTAACATCGATATGGCCGCCACGATGGGCGAAAGCAATAGCCTGTTCGAACAAGGGCTCTGTTCTTGCAACATGGGTCGGTGAAATATGGTGAATCGGAATACCCGCATCACACAACTCAATAAGTTGCGACATCCCTTCCGGCAGATTCCCCAGGTGCACATGCAGCAAGCCTTTTTTCCCTGCCAGCAGGGAAGCGACGCGAATATCGCTCACTATCCTCAGCAACTCCTGGAAAGAGGGGTAAGAGCCGCGGTGATCGGCGAGGGCGATTTTTACACCAAGAATTGCCGGAATGAAGGCCATATCATCGCGGATGGATCGCGTAATGGTTGGGCTGGGAACGGCGTAGGCTCCCGTATGCATAAACGCGCGTAATCCCTCAAGGTTGAGAGACTGCATTTTAGCGTAGAGGTCTTTGGGCGAACGAGAAATGGCATCGGTGCCTAACACGCCAACCACCGTGGTAATACCCGCCTGAATCAGATCGCGCAGCTTGACGGCGGGTGTCCGACTGGCAAATCCGGCTTCGCCACCGCCACCGGTAAGATGAACATGCTGATCGATGATGCCAGGGATAACCCATTTACCCCGACAATCGATGACCTCGTTGACGCCATCAAACAGTGAAATATCTTTTTCTACCGCCACAATTCGGTCGGCATGAATGAGCAGGGAGCAGAGGCCTAAATCCTCAGGAGAAAAAACACGGGCATTGGTCAATAAAGTAAACATAGCGGTCCTGTCAAACGTCGAAGGTGAGAGTCGGCAGGTGAAACGGAATATTGTTGTTATGATGCCCACCATAAAGCCATTACTATAACTATGACTATTACCGATTTGTTATTGGAGGATGCGGTTATGGCATGGCGGAGAGCACAACGTGGATTGTAAGTGGCTGGAAGATTTTCTGGCCTTGAGCCAGCATGGAAACTACTCTCAGGCCGCGGCGCAGCGGCATATTACTCAACCTGCGCTGAGTCGGCGTATAAAGTCGCTGGAAGAGGTGCTGGGCGTGCCTTTGTTTGATCGGACAACGACCCCCGTCACGCTGACGCGCTATGGTGAACGCTTTGAACCTTATGCCCGGCACGTCCTCAGTACGTTAACAGAGGCACGCCATGAGCTGTCGGCGATGACGCCAGCAACGGATAACACGCTGGTGATGGTCAGCCTGCATACGCTGTCGGTGAATATCCTGCCGGATATGATCAACTACCTGCGACAGAGTGAGCCGCAGTTAAACTTTACGGTAAACGCCAGTATCCAGGGGATAGACAACCACTTCAATGCCCTGATAAACCGGCAAATTGATATGCTGGTGACTTACGATTTACCCTCTTCACAACCAGGGCTGGAGATTGCCGGAGGGTTAAAACGTTCACTATGGCGGTATGAGCGATTTATTCCTGTGATTTCTGCACAGTTGGTGGATACGCTGGACGATCCGCATACCCCGATCCCCTGGCTATGTTACAGCGACTATACCTTTGTCAGACGTATTATTGAGCTGGCAGAACAACGAGTGCGACCACGGTTGAAAAAAGTGTTTGAGAGTGGTTTAAGCGAAACGATACGAGAAATGGTGTTGCGCCATATGGGAATGGCCTGGTTACCTGAATCGATGGTGGCGGAAGAGTTGGTGAATCAGCAAATTATTCACTGCTGGCCAGAAAATGCAGACCTGATTTGTGAAATCCCTGTTGTGGTATGGGCGAATCTTGACGATCAACGCGCCGTCATGCAGAGATGCTGGGAGAAGTTGCTGCGTTTTTGATTGATGTGGCGATTTTTTCTGCAGTTGATACAATGCTAACAAATTGCCCTTGCGAAGGTTATTCGCTTTGGTTAGTATTCACACCCGCTTCAGTGGGAAACAGTAAATATTCCCGCTTTAATGGTCGAAGCATTGTACGCGGCAACTCCGCAAGGAACAGGTTGATTATGCACGAAGCTCTTTTAGTAGTTTTCCTTATTGTGGCAATTGGCCTGGTAGGCTTGATCATGCTGCAGCAAGGCAAAGGCGCTGATATGGGAGCCTCTTTTGGCGCAGGCGCTTCTGGTACTCTGTTTGGTTCAAGTGGTTCTGGTAACTTCATGACCCGTATGACAGCTGTATTGGGAACCTTGTTCTTCATCATCAGTCTGGTGCTGGGTAACATGAACAGCAATAAGACCAATAAAGGAAGTGAGTGGGAAAATCTGAGTGCACCGGCGAAAACCGAGCAAACTCAGCCAGCTGCTCCGGCTCAGCCGACCAGCGATATCCCACGCTAAGTATTCTGTACCGAGGTGGTGGAATTGGTAGACACGCTACCTTGAGGTGGTAGTGCCCTAACGGGCTTGTGGGTTCGAGTCCCATCCTCGGTACCAAATTCCAAAAAAAAGACGCTGCAAAGCGTCTTTTTTTTCGTCTGTTATTTTTGGCTGTCCTGTAGGTCGGATAAGCATAGCGCCATCAGGCGTTGTAATAATGTCGGATGGCGGCGTAAACGCCTTATCCGACCTACAGGGCCGCAGAGCTATATTCCGCACATAAAAAAGGCCGCTTTCGCGGCCTTAAGATGGTGTATCTTTACTTCGCCTTATTTTCCAGATTCTCAACCTGCGGCAGGCCGGTTGTGGAAGAAGCGGTCAGCAGACCAGACTGCGCATAGCCAAACAGCTTCTCGCGGGTATCGGTGATATCCAGATTACGCATGGTCAACTGACCGATACGGTCGTCCGGAGAGAATACGGAATCGCCTTTTTCCATCGTCAGACGTTCTGGTTTATAAGTCAGATTGTCAGATACGGTGTTGAGGATCGAGTAGTCATTACCACGGCGCAGTTCCAGCGTCACTTCACCGGTAATCTGGCTGGCAACCCAACGCTGCAGACCGTCACGCAGCATCAGCGCCTGAGAGTCGAACCAGCGGCCCTGATACAGCAGACGGCCAAGCTGGCGACCATGTGCGTGATACTGCTCGATGGTATCCTCGTTGTGAATACCGGTCAGCAAACGCTCGTATGCGATATGTAACAATGCCATCCCCGGGGCTTCGTAGATGCCACGGCTCTTCGCTTCAATGATGCGGTTTTCAATCTGATCGCTCATACCCAGACCGTGACGGCCGCCGATACGGTTGGCTTCCAGCATCATCTCAACGTCGTCGCTGAAGGTTTTACCGTTCAGTGCAACCGGATGACCCTGTTCAAAACGCACGGTCACTTCTTCTGCCGGGATCTTCACGCTCTCATCCCAGAACTTCACGCCCATAATTGGGTTGACGATTTTGACGCTTGAGTTCAGGAATTCCAGATCTTTTGCTTCGTGGGTCGCCCCGAGCATATTGGAGTCTGTTGAGTACGCTTTCTCAACGGACATCTTGTAGTCGAAACCACAGGCAATCATAAATTCGGACATCTCATGGCGACCGCCGAGTTCATCGATAAAATCGGTATCCAGCCATGGTTTATAAATCTGCAGTTCGGCGTTGGTCAGCAGACCGTAACGATAGAAACGTTCAATATCGTTACCTTTATAGGTGCTACCGTCACCCCAGATATTTACGCCATCTTCTTTCATGGCGGCAACCAGCATGGTGCCGGTCACGGCACGGCCCAGCGGGGTGGTATTGAAGTAGGTCAGTCCGCCAGTGGTGTTGTGGAATGCACCGCACTGAATGGCAGCGATCCCTTCGGCAACGAGCTGCTTACGGCAATCTACCAGGCGAGCATTCTCAGCACCATATTCCATTGCACGGCGAGGAATGGCGTCATAGTCATCCTCATCCGGCTGGCCCAAATTCGCAGTATATGCATATGGGACAGCCCCTTTTTGTCGCATCCACAGCAGTGCTGCACTGGTGTCCAGGCCGCCGGAAAAAGCGATACCAATACGTTGACCTACCGGGAGATGCTTGAGAATCGTCGTCATAAAATAAAACCCTGCTTGATAGACTGGTGAAGAGGTCGCTTATTATGCTAATTGCATTTTTATGCAAAATAAATGAGTTTTCATTTAATCATCTTTTCTGGATGACAGGAAGAGTTTAGTGATAATTTCGTTAAATAACGGCGTGGCTGGCATATTTATCTTGCTGGGCTAGCGCTGGGCAGCATTCATTGATTTGCATAGTCGTAACAAGGTTGACATAACGCATAGTGAATCAATATACTGTGCGCAGATTTTACGTCCCGTCCTCGGTACCAAATCCCAGCAGTATTTGCATTTTTTACCCAAAACGAGTAAAATTTGCCACGTTTCAGGCGCGGGGTGGAGCAGCCTGGTAGCTCGTCGGGCTCATAACCCGAAGGTCGTCGGTTCAAATCCGGCCCCCGCAACCACTTTCCCTTAGAGTTCTTTTTCAAATATACTGTGAAGACTTAGGCCTTCGTAGCTGGATTTGAAAAAAATTCTTTCGGAAGGTTCTCCGAACCGCAGGTGCGGTTATAGGGTTCAGTTATCTAAAGCCCCGATTTATCGGGGTTTTTTGTTATCTGACTACAGAATAACTGGGCTTTAGGCCCTTTTTTTATGTCTTGGGGGTGGGCTTGTCCACATTAGAGCAAAAATTAACAGAGATGATTACAGCGCCAGTTGAAGCCCTGGGCTACGAACTGGTCGGCATCGAATTTATTCGTGGTCGCACATCCACACTGCGCATCTATATTGATAGTGAAGATGGCATCAATGTTGATGATTGTGCTGATGTGAGCCATCAGGTAAGCGCCGTGATGGATGTCGAAGACCCAATCACCGTTGCCTATAACCTGGAAGTCTCCTCTCCGGGTCTCGACCGTCCTCTGTTCACAGCTGAACACTACGTGCGTTTCCTGGGTGAAGAAGTCACGCTGGTTCTTCGTATGGCGGTACAAAACCGTCGTAAATGGCAGGGCGTTATCAAAGCGGTGGACGGTGAGATGATCACGGTCACAGTCGAAGGCAAAGATGAAGTGTTCGCGCTGAGTAATATCCAGAAGGCGAACCTGGTTCCCCACTTTTAACAGTCTGGATTGAGGTGAAAAGCCCGCGATGAACAAAGAAATTTTGGCTGTTGTTGAAGCCGTATCCAACGAAAAAGCGCTGCCACGCGAGAAAATTTTTGAAGCACTGGAAAGTGCGCTGGCTACAGCAACAAAGAAAAAATATGAGCAAGAGATCGACGTTCGCGTAGAAATCGATCGTAAAAGCGGTGATTTCGATACCTTCCGTCGTTGGGTAATCGTAGAAGAAGTTACTCAGCCGACCAAAGAAATTACGCTGGAAGCGGCACGCTTCGAAGACGAAAGTCTGAACGTGGGCGAATATGTTGAAGATCAGATTGAATCTGTCACCTTTGACCGTATCACCACCCAGACCGCGAAACAGGTTATCGTACAGAAAGTACGTGAAGCTGAACGCGCAATGGTTGTCGATCAGTTCCGCGAACACGAAGGCGAAATCGTCACCGGTGTGGTAAAGAAAGTAAACCGCGACAACATTTCTCTGGATCTGGGCAGCAATGCTGAAGCTGTTATCCTGCGTGAAGACATGCTCCCGCGTGAAAACTTCCGCCCAGGTGACCGTATTCGTGGTGTTCTGTACTCTGTACGCCCGGAAGCGCGCGGTGCGCAGCTGTTTGTAACCCGTTCCAAACCGGAAATGCTGATTGAGCTGTTCCGCATTGAAGTACCGGAAATTGGCGAAGAAGTTATCGAAATTAAAGCGGCTGCCCGTGATCCGGGATCGCGTGCGAAAATCGCCGTTAAGACCAACGACAAGCGTATTGATCCGGTCGGCGCCTGTGTTGGTATGCGCGGTGCGCGCGTTCAGGCGGTTTCTACCGAACTGGGCGGCGAGCGTATCGATATCGTCCTGTGGGATGATAACCCGGCGCAGTTCGTGATTAACGCAATGGCGCCAGCAGACGTTGCTTCTATCGTGGTGGATGAAGACAAGCACACCATGGATATCGCGGTTGAAGCCGGTAACCTGGCTCAGGCGATTGGACGTAATGGTCAGAACGTCCGCCTGGCTTCACAACTGAGCGGTTGGGAACTCAACGTGATGACCGTTGATGACCTGCAGGCGAAGCATCAGGCTGAAGCACATGCAGCCATCGATACCTTCACCAAATATCTCGATATCGATGAAGATTTCGCGACCGTTCTGGTGGAAGAAGGTTTTGCGACGCTGGAAGAACTGGCCTACGTGCCAATGAAAGAGCTGCTGGAAATTGACGGCCTGGATGAACAGACCGTTGAAGCGCTGCGCGAGCGTGCTAAAAACGCACTGACCACTCTGGCACTGGCCCAGGAAGAAAGCCTCGGTGATAACAAACCGGCTGACGATCTGCTGAATCTGGAAGGATTGGATCGTGAGATGGCCTTCAAACTGGCGGCCCGTGGTGTTTGTACGCTGGAAGATCTCGCTGAACAGGGCATTGATGATCTGGCTGATATCGAAGGGTTGACCGACGAAAAAGCCGGTGAGCTGATTATGGCTGCCCGTAATATTTGCTGGTTCGGCGACGAAGCGTAATAAACTGTAGCAGGAAGGAACAGTATGACAGATGTAACCGTAAAAACGCTGGCTGCAGAGATACAGACTTCCGTGGATCGCCTGGTACAGCAATTTGCTGATGCCGGTATCCCGAAGTCTGCTGACGACTCTGTGTCCGCACAAGAGAAACAAACCTTACTGGCGCATTTGAACCGTGAAAACGGCTCAGCGCCGGATAAGTTGACATTGCAGCGTAAAACGCGCAGTACTCTCAATATTCCAGGTACCGGTGGAAAAAGCAAATCGGTACAAATCGAAGTCCGCAAGACACGCACCTTTGTGAAACGCGATCCGCAAGAGGCTGAACGCCTTGCCGCGGAAGAGCAGGCGCAGCGTGAAGCGGAAGAGCAAGCCCGTCGTGAGGCAGAAGAAGCTGCCAAACGCGAGGCGCAACAAAAAGCCGAACGTGAGGCCGCAGAACAAGCTAAGCGTGAAGCCGCTGATAAAGCGAAACGTGAAGCTGCGGAAAAAGACAAAGTGAGCAATCAACAGACCGACGATATGACTAAAACCGCCCAGGCCGAAAAAGCCCGCCGTGAAAATGAAGCCGCAGAACTGAAGCGTAAAGCGGAAGAAGAAGCACGTCGCAAGCTTGAAGAAGAAGCGCGCCGCGTAGCGGAAGAAGCTCGCCGTATGGCGGAAGAAAACGAGAAAAATGGTGTGAATAACGTTGAACCTGTCGAAGACACCAGCGATTATCACGTCACCACTTCTCAGCATGCTCGCCAGGCTGAAGACGAGAACGATCGTGAAGTCGAAGGCGGTCGTGGTCGTACTCGCAGCACTAAAGCAGCGCGTCCGGCGAAGAAAGGCAACAAACACGCTGAATCTAAAGCTGACCGTGAGGAAGCACGTGCAGCGGTTCGCGGCGGTAAAGGCGGTAAGCAGCGTAAAGGTTCCGCTCTGCAGCAGGGCTTCCAGAAGCCAGCTCAGGCCGTTAACCGTGACGTTGTGATCGGCGAAACCATCACCGTTGGCGATCTGGCGAACAAAATGGCAGTTAAAGGCTCTCAGGTCATCAAAGCGATGATGAAACTGGGCGCAATGGCTACCATTAACCAGGTCATCGACCAGGAAACCGCACAGCTGGTTGCCGAAGAGATGGGCCACAAAGTTATCCTGCGTCGTGAAAACGAGCTGGAAGAAGCGGTAATGAGCGACCGTGACACCGGTGCTGCGGCTGAACCGCGCGCACCAGTTGTGACCATCATGGGTCACGTTGACCACGGTAAAACCTCCCTGCTGGACTACATTCGTTCCACGAAAGTGGCTTCTGGTGAAGCGGGCGGCATTACTCAGCACATCGGTGCGTACCACGTTGAAACTGACAACGGTATGATCACCTTCCTGGATACCCCGGGTCACGCCGCGTTTACCTCCATGCGTGCTCGTGGTGCTCAGGCAACGGATATCGTTGTTCTGGTTGTTGCAGCAGACGACGGCGTGATGCCACAGACCATCGAAGCTATCCAGCACGCGAAAGCGGCGGGTGTGCCGGTGGTGGTTGCAGTCAACAAAATCGATAAGCCGGAAGCGGATCCGGATCGCGTTAAAAACGAACTGTCCCAGTACGGCATCATGCCGGAAGAGTGGGGCGGCGAGAGCCAATTCGTTCACGTTTCTGCGAAAGCGGGTACCGGTATCGACGAACTGCTGGATGCTATCCTGCTGCAGGCCGAAGTACTGGAACTGAAAGCTGTGCGTAAAGGCATGGCGAGCGGCGCGGTTATCGAATCCTTCCTGGATAAAGGTCGTGGTCCGGTTGCTACCGTACTGGTGCGTGAAGGTACGCTGCACAAAGGCGACATCGTACTGTGTGGCTTCGAATACGGTCGCGTTCGTGCTATGCGTAACGAACTGGGTCAGGAAGTACTGGAAGCAGGTCCGTCCATTCCGGTGGAAATCCTCGGTCTGTCCGGTGTTCCGGCTGCAGGTGACGAAGTTACTGTCGTTCGTGACGAGAAGAAAGCCCGTGAAGTTGCACTGTATCGTCAGGGCAAATTCCGTGAAGTCAAACTGGCTCGTCAGCAGAAATCTAAACTCGAGAACATGTTCGCTAACATGACCGAAGGCGAAGTTCACGAAGTGAACGTCGTCCTGAAGGCTGACGTTCAGGGTTCTGTAGAAGCGATTTCCGACTCTTTACTGAAACTGTCTACCGACGAAGTCAAAGTGAAGATCATCGGTTCTGGCGTAGGTGGTATCACCGAAACCGACGCGACCCTGGCTGCGGCATCCAACGCGATTCTGGTTGGCTTCAACGTCCGTGCTGATGCCTCTGCACGTAAAGTTATCGAATCTGAAAGCCTGGATCTGCGTTACTACTCCGTCATCTATCATCTGATCGACGAAGTGAAAGCAGCGATGAGCGGCATGCTGTCTCCGGAGCTGAAACAGCAGATCATTGGTCTGGCTGAAGTTCGTGATGTGTTCAAATCACCGAAATTCGGCGCTATCGCAGGCTGTATGGTTACCGAAGGCACGATTAAACGTCACAACCCAATCCGCGTTCTGCGCGACAACGTGGTTATCTATGAAGGCGAGCTGGAATCCCTGCGTCGCTTCAAAGATGACGTTAACGAAGTCCGTAACGGCATGGAATGTGGTATCGGCGTTAAGAACTACAACGACGTTCGCGTTGGCGATATGATCGAAGTGTTCGAGATTATCGAGATCCAACGTACTATCGCTTAATCTTCGTCGTCTTTTGGGCCGCAATTTGCAGCCCAAAATCCTTAGAAGATGATTAGGTGTAGGCCGGGTAAGCGAAGCGCCACCCGGCAAGAAATTTAAAAAGGGGCTGATAGCCCCTTTTTTGTCTTATTCTGGAGAATTTATTATGGCGAAAGAATTTGGTCGCCCGCAGCGTGTCGCGCAAGAGATGCAGAAAGAGATCGCACTCATCCTGCAACGCGAAATCAAAGACCCGCGTGTTGGTATGATGACCACCGTATCGGGTGTTGAGATGTCTCGTGATCTGGCATATGCCAAAGTATTCGTGACTTTCCTCAACGATCAGGACGAAGCTGCTGTGAAAAACGGCATCAAGGCACTGCAGGAAGCCTCTGGTTTTATCCGTTCTCTGCTGGGTAAAGCCATGCGTCTGCGTATCGTGCCTGAGCTGACCTTCTTCTACGACAACTCGTTGGTTGAAGGGATGCGCATGTCCAACCTGGTGACCAGCGTGGTGAAACATGACGATGAGCGTCGTGTGAACCCAGCGGACGACAGCAAGGAGGACTGATGAGTCGTCCTCGTCGTCGTGGTCGCGACATTCACGGTGTCCTGCTGCTGGATAAGCCGCAGGGCATGTCCAGCAATGATGTACTGCAAAAAGTAAAACGCATCTACAATGCCAATCGCGCAGGACATACCGGCGCACTGGATCCGCTGGCGACAGGCATGCTGCCAATCTGCCTCGGTGAAGCGACTAAGTTTTCACAGTATTTGCTGGATTCTGACAAACGCTATCGTGTGGTTGCCCGTCTGGGCCAGCGTACAGACACTTCCGATGCCGATGGGCAAATCGTGCAGGAACGTCCGGTAACCTTCACCGCAGAACAACTGGCGAGCGCGCTGGAAACTTTCCGCGGCGATATCGAGCAGATCCCGTCAATGTATTCGGCGCTGAAGTATCAGGGTAAGAAGCTGTACGAATATGCGCGTCAGGGTATTGAAGTGCCGCGTGAAGCGCGACCGATTACCGTCTATGAGCTGCTGTTTATCCGTCACGAAGGTAACGAACTGGAGCTGGAAGTTCACTGTTCCAAAGGCACCTATATTCGCACCATTGTTGACGATCTCGGTGAGAAGTTGGGCTGCGGCGCGCACGTCACGTATCTGCGTCGTTTGACGGTCAGCAAGTATCCGGTGGATCGAATGGTGACGCTGGAACATCTGCGTGAGCTGGTTGAACAGGCCGAGCAGCAGAACATTCCGGCGGCACAGCTGCTTGATCCTTTGCTGATGCCAATGGACAGTCCAGCATCGGACTATCCTGTTGTTAATTTGCCTTTAACATCCTCGGTTTACTTTAAAAATGGTAACCCGGTACGGACATCAGGCGCGCCGCTGGAAGGGCTGGTCCGCGTGACGGAAGGCGATGACGGCAAGTTTATCGGCATGGGGGAGATGGACGATGAAGGTCGTGTCGCCCCCCGTCGCCTGGTGGTCGAGTATCCTGCATAGCGCTCTCTGTCTTGCGATAAAAGGGCGCTGCGAGTAGAATACTGCCGCTTAACGTCGCGTAAATTGTTTAACAATCTACGCGACGTATACACAAAATCATTCGAGCTGCATCAAGGCGGCAAGTCTGAGAATCCTTAGGAGCTTACTTAGATAAGTGACTGAGGTGAGCGGACGCAGCCAACGCAGAGTCAGTTTGAAGGATAAAGTGTATACACTGGGATAGCTGAATTAGAGATCGGCATCCTTTCATTCTTATCACTTTGGAGTTTTAAAATGTCTCTAAGTACTGAAGCTACCGCTAAAATCGTTTCTGAGTTTGGTCGTGATGCAAACGACACCGGTTCTACCGATGTTCAGGTTGCTCTGTTGACTGCACAGATTAACCACCTGCAGGGTCACTTTGCAGAGCACAAAAAAGATCACCACAGCCGTCGTGGTCTGCTGCGCATGGTTTCTCAGCGTCGTAAACTGCTCGACTACCTGAAACGTAAAGATGTTGCACGTTACACCGCGCTGATCGAGCGTCTGGGTCTGCGTCGCTAATTCTTTCGAGTTTCAGAAAGAGGGGGCCTTCATGGCCCCTTTTTTCCAGCAGATGGCAGCAATTCGCTGGAAACTAATGTATTGTTGCTATGAATGATCTTCCGTTGCAGAGGTTCGCGCGGCTAATGAGAGGCTTTACTCATGCTTATGGGTTAGGGTTGTCATTAGTCGCGAGGATGCGCAGAAGATCGGGTATTAACGATGGCGCAAAATGTGCCGTCAAAAAAATAGAGAAAGGATATTATTTTGCTTAATCCGATCGTTCGTAAATTCCAGTACGGTCAGCATACCGTTACGCTGGAAACCGGCATGATGGCGCGTCAGGCGACTGCCGCTGTTATGGTTAGCATGGATGACACCGCGGTATTCGTTACCGTTGTTGGCCAGAAAAAAGCGAAACCAGGCCAGGACTTTTTCCCGCTGACCGTTAACTATCAGGAGCGTACCTACGCTGCTGGCCGTATCCCGGGTAGCTTCTTCCGTCGTGAAGGCCGTCCGAGCGAAGGCGAAACCCTGATCGCGCGTCTGATTGACCGCCCAGTTCGCCCGCTGTTCCCGGAAGGCTTCGTTAACGAAGTTCAGGTTATCGCGACCGTTGTTTCCGTTAACCCGCAGGTTAACCCGGACATCGTGGCAATGATTGGTGCATCTGCTGCGCTGACTCTGTCTGGTATTCCATTCAACGGCCCGATCGGTGCTGCACGTGTTGGTTACATCAATGACCAGTACGTACTGAACCCGACTCAGGACGAACTGAAAGAAAGCAAGCTGGACCTGGTTGTTGCGGGTACTGAAGCAGCCGTACTGATGGTTGAATCCGAAGCAGAACTGCTGAGCGAAGATCAGATGCTGGGTGCTGTTGTGTTCGGTCACGAACAGCAGCAGGTTGTGATTCAGGCTATCAACGAGCTGGCGAAAGAAGCTGGCAAACCGCGTTGGGACTGGCAGCCAGAAGCCGTCAACGAAGCGCTGAACGCACGCGTTGCCGCACTGGCAGAAGCTCGCCTGAGCGATGCTTACCGCATCACTGACAAACAAGAGCGTTATGCTCAGGTTGACGTAATCAAATCTGAAACCATCGCGACTCTGGTGGCTGAAGACGAAACCCTGGACGCTAACGAACTGGGTGAAATTCTGCACGCTATCGAGAAAAACGTTGTTCGTAGCCGCGTACTGGCAGGCGAGCCGCGCATCGATGGCCGTGAA
Organism: Citrobacter sp. LUTT5; assembly: GCF_009905315.1. NCBI lineage: Bacteria > Pseudomonadati > Pseudomonadota > Gammaproteobacteria > Enterobacterales > Enterobacteriaceae > Citrobacter > Citrobacter sp. LUTT5. The sequence continues at coordinate 544,230 of NZ_CP047606.1, forward strand.
AAAGACATGATCCGTGGTCTGGACGTGCGTACTGGCGTTCTGCCGCGTACCCACGGCTCCGCACTGTTCACCCGTGGCGAAACTCAGGCGCTGGTTACTGCGACCCTGGGCACCACTCGTGATGCGCAGAACCTTGACGAACTGATGGGCGAGCGCACTGACAACTTCCTGTTCCACTACAACTTCCCTCCGTACTGCGTAGGTGAAACCGGTATGGTCGGTTCTCCGAAGCGTCGTGAGATTGGTCACGGCCGTCTGGCGAAACGTGGCGTACTGGCAGTAATGCCGGAACTGGATAAATTCCCGTACACCGTGCGTGTGGTTTCTGAAATCACCGAATCTAACGGTTCTTCTTCCATGGCTTCCGTATGTGGTGCTTCCTTGGCGCTGATGGACGCAGGCGTGCCGATCAAAGCCGCCGTTGCGGGTATCGCGATGGGTCTGGTGAAAGAAGGCGACAACTTTGTTGTTCTGTCTGACATCCTGGGCGACGAAGACCACCTGGGCGATATGGACTTCAAAGTGGCGGGTTCCCGCGACGGTATCTCTGCACTGCAGATGGATATCAAAATTGAAGGTATCACCAAAGAGATCATGCAGGTTGCTCTGAACCAGGCTAAAGGTGCGCGTCTGCATATCCTGGGTGTGATGGAACAAGCGATTAACGCACCGCGTGGCGATATCTCTGAATTTGCTCCGCGTATCCACACCATCAAGATCAGCCCGGACAAGATCAAAGACGTTATCGGTAAAGGCGGTTCTGTTATCCGTGCTCTGACCGAAGAAACCGGCACCACCATTGAAATCGAAGATGATGGTACCGTGAAGATTGCTGCGACCGACGGCGAAAAAGCGAAATATGCTATCCGTCGTATCGAAGAGATCACCGCAGAGATCGAAGTAGGCCGTATCTACAATGGTAAAGTGACCCGTATCGTTGACTTTGGCGCATTCGTTGCCATCGGTGGCGGTAAAGAAGGTCTGGTACACATCTCTCAGATCGCTGATAAGCGCGTTGAGAAAGTGACCGACTACCTGCAGATGGGCCAGGAAGTACCGGTCAAAGTTCTGGAAGTTGATCGCCAGGGCCGTGTACGTCTGAGCATTAAAGAAGCAACTGAGCAGTCTCAGCCTGCAGGCGAACCGGAAGCTCCGGCAAGCCAGGGCGAGTAAGGTTGCCATTGCCCTCCGTGAAAGCGGAGGGCCTTTAACCCGGCAGGATGCCTTGTTAGCAACCGGGGAACCTGGACGTTCATTCAATCGTTGTCTTCGGGAGTGGGAAATGAAGCCTTTTTTGCGCTGGTGTTTCGTTGCGACAGCACTCACGCTGGCTGGATGCAGTAATTCCGCCTGGCGAAAGAGTGAAGTCCTCGCAGTACCATTGCAACCGACTTTGCAGCAGGAAGTTATTCTGGCACGTATGGAACAAATTCTTGCCAGTCGGGCTTTAACCGATGACGAACGCGCACAGCTTTTATATGAGCGCGGAGTGTTGTATGATAGTCTCGGTCTGAGGGCACTGGCGCGAAATGATTTTTCACAAGCGCTGGCAATCCGACCAGATATGCCTGAAGTATTCAATTACTTAGGTATATATTTAACGCAGGCAGGCAATTTTGATGCTGCCTATGAAGCGTTTGATTCTGTACTTGAGCTTGATCCAACTTACAACTACGCGCACTTAAATCGCGGTATCGCATTGTATTACGGCGGTCGCGACAAGTTAGCGCAAGATGATCTGCTAGCGTTTTATCAAGACGATCCCAATGATCCTTTCCGTAGTCTGTGGCTTTATCTTGCCGAGCAGAAGCTCGATGAGAAGCAGGCGAAAGAAGCGTTGAAGCAACGCTTTGAGAAATCGGATAAAGAGCAATGGGGATGGAACATTGTCGAGTTCTACCTGGGCAACATTAGCGAAGCAACGCTGATGGAACGCCTGAAGGCGGACGCAACGGATAACACCTCGCTCGCTGAGCATCTCAGTGAAACCAACTTCTATTTAGGTAAGTACTACCTAAGTCTGGGGGATTTGGACAACGCTACGGCATTGTTCAAACTGGCGGTGGCTAACAACGTTCATAACTTTGTTGAGCACCGATACGCATTGTTGGAATTATCGCTCCTGGGCCAGGACCAAGATGACCTGGCAGAATCGGACCAGCAATAGCTGACGTACACATCAGCCCGTAATCTTTTTTGATTGCCATCACCTTCACGGGTGAGGGCGTTGTTGTTCGTTAATACACCTACTTTGAGCCGGTTCACACTTTTCAATGAAAATTGCAGATCAATTTCATGATGAGTTATGTAGACTGGCCGCCATTAATTTTGAGGCACACGTACTACATGGCTGAATTCGAAACCACTTTTGCAGATCTGGGCCTGAAGGCTCCTATCCTTGAAGCCCTTAACGATCTGGGTTACGAAAAACCATCTCCAATCCAGGCAGAGTGCATTCCGCATCTGCTGGGCGGCCGCGATGTTCTGGGTATGGCCCAGACAGGTAGCGGCAAAACTGCAGCGTTCTCTTTACCGCTGCTCAACAATCTTGATCCTGAGCTGAAGGCACCTCAGATTCTGGTGCTGGCACCGACCCGCGAACTGGCGGTTCAGGTAGCAGAAGCCATGACGGATTTCTCTAAACACATGCGCGGCGTGAACGTGGTTGCCCTGTACGGCGGCCAGCGTTATGACGTGCAATTACGTGCCCTGCGTCAGGGACCACAGATCGTCGTCGGTACGCCGGGCCGTCTGCTGGATCACCTGAAGCGCGGTACTCTGGACCTCTCCAAACTGAGCGGTCTGGTACTGGACGAAGCTGACGAAATGCTGCGTATGGGCTTCATCGAAGACGTTGAAACCATCATGGCGCAGATCCCGGAAGGTCATCAGACCGCTCTGTTCTCTGCAACCATGCCGGAAGCGATTCGTCGTATTACCCGTCGCTTTATGAAAGAGCCGCAGGAAGTACGCATTCAGTCCAGCGTTACCACGCGTCCTGACATCAGCCAGAGCTACTGGACTGTGTGGGGCATGCGTAAAAATGAAGCGCTGGTGCGTTTCCTGGAAGCAGAAGATTTTGATGCGGCGATTATCTTCGTTCGTACCAAAAATGCGACCCTGGAAGTGGCAGAAGCGCTGGAGCGTAGCGGTTATAGCAGCGCTGCACTGAACGGCGACATGAACCAGTCCCTGCGTGAGCAGACTCTGGAACGTCTGAAAGATGGCCGCCTGGATATCCTGATTGCTACCGACGTTGCGGCCCGTGGCCTGGACGTTGAGCGTATCAGCCTGGTTGTTAACTACGACATCCCGATGGATTCCGAGTCTTACGTTCACCGTATCGGCCGTACCGGTCGTGCGGGTCGTGCTGGCCGTGCGCTGCTGTTCGTTGAGAACCGTGAGCGTCGTCTGCTGCGTAACATCGAACGCACCATGAAGCTGACGATTCCGGAAGTAGAACTGCCGAACGCAGAACTGCTGGGCAAACGCCGTCTGGAAAAATTCGCCGCTAAAGTACAGCAGCAGTTGGAAAGCAGCGATCTGGATCAGTACCGTGCTCTGCTGGCGAAAATGCAGCCGGAAGAAGAGCTGGATATCGAAACGCTGGCAGCCGCACTGCTGAAAATGGCTCAGGGCGAACGTCCGCTGATCCTGCCGCCAGATGCACCAATGCGTCCGAAACGCGAATTCCGCGATCGTGATGACCGTGGTCCGCGCGATCGTAACGATCGTGGCCCTCGTGACCGTAATGACCGTGGTGGTGAAGATCGTCCGCGTCGTGAACGTCGTGACGTTGGTGACATGCAGCTGTACCGCATTGAAGTGGGCCGTGATGACGGTGTTGAAGTTCGTCATATCGTTGGCGCGATTGCTAACGAAGGCGATATCAGCAGCCGTTACATCGGTAACATCAAGCTGTTTGCTTCCCACTCCACCATCGAGCTGCCGAAAGGTATGCCGGGCGACGTGCTGCAGCACTTTACCCGTACTCGCATCCTGAACAAGCCGATGAACATGCAGCTGGTTGGCGATGCAGTTCCGCACACCGGTGGTGAGCGTCGTGGTGGTGGCCGTTTCAGCGGCGAGCGTCGTGAAGGTGGTCGCGGTGAAGGTCGTGGCTTTAGCGGTGAACGTCGTGAAGGCGGTCGTGGCGATGGTCGTCGTTTTAGCGGCGAACGTCGTGAAGGCAACCGTGGTCCGCGTCGTGACGATTCTTCTGCTCCGCGTCGTGATGACTCCGCTGGTCGTCGTCGTTTCGGCGGTGACGCATAAGTTTCGCTGCGTAAAGTAATATATACAGCCCCGATCTCAACAATCGGGGCTTTTTTTATTTCATTTGTACTCGTGTACTGGTACAGTGCAGCACATTGAGATGTAGTCACAATATAAATGACTGGAGAGATGGCTAAATGGCAACACTAACCACCACCCAAACGTCACCTTCGCTGCTCGGCGGCGTGGTGATTATCGGCGGCACCATTATTGGCGCGGGGATGTTTTCTCTGCCAGTGGTCATGTCCGGGGCGTGGTTTTTCTGGTCAATGGCGGCGCTGATCTTCACCTGGTTCTGCATGCTGCACTCCGGGCTGATGATCCTTGAAGCTAACCTCAATTACCGCATTGGCTCCAGTTTTGACACCATCACGAAAGATCTGCTGGGTAAAGGTTGGAACGTAGTGAACGGCATCTCGATCGCCTTCGTTCTCTATATCCTGACTTACGCCTATATCTCAGCGAGCGGGTCGATTCTGCATCACACCTTCTCCGAGATGTCGCTGAATGTTCCGGCGCGCGCGGCAGGTCTTGGCTTTGCGCTGCTGGTGGCATTTGTGGTGTGGTTAAGCACCAAAGCGGTTAGCCGCATGACGGCGATTGTGCTGGGCGCAAAGGTGATTACCTTTTTCCTGACCTTCGGCAGTCTGCTGGGACATGTTACGCCCACTACGCTGTTTAACGTGGCACAAAGCAATGCTTCGTATACACCGTATCTGCTGATGACGCTGCCGTTTTGCCTGGCCTCATTCGGCTATCACGGCAACGTCCCGAGCCTGATGAAGTACTACGGCAAAGATCCGAAGACCATCGTTAAGTGTCTGGTGTACGGCACGCTGCTGGCGCTGGTGCTATATACCGTATGGTTGCTGGGAACGATGGGCAACATTCCGCGTCCAGAGTTTATCGGTATCGCGCAACAGGGCGGTAACATTGATGTGCTGGTACAGGCGCTGAGCGGCGTACTAAACAGCCGCAGTCTGGATCTGCTGCTGGTGGTGTTCTCTAACTTTGCGGTGGCGAGTTCATTCCTCGGCGTTACGCTCGGTCTGTTTGACTATCTGGCGGATCTGTTTGGCTTTGATGACTCAGCAGTGGGACGTTTCAAAACGGCATTGCTGACGTTTGTCCCGCCAATTATCGGTGGCCTGCTGTGGCCGAACGGTTTCCTGTACGCCATCGGCTATGCAGGACTCGCAGCAACCATCTGGGCTGCCATTGTTCCGGCGCTGCTGGCACGTAAATCCCGCGAGCGTTTCGGTAGCCCGAAATTCCGTGTCTGGGGCGGTAAGCCGATGATTGCGCTGATCCTGGTGTTCGGTATCGGCAACGCGGTTATCCATATTCTGTCGAGCGTGGATTTGTTACCGGTCTATCAGTAAAACCGTTGCCCGGTAGCGCTACGCTTACCGGGCCTACAGTACCGTGTAGGCCGGATAAGGCGTAGCCACCATCCGGCACAAACCGCGCTACCCCAACAATTCCTGCTTCACATCCATCGCCAAATCAAATGAGTGTAGCCGCGCCAGGTGATCAAAAATCTGGCCGTTAACCATAATTTCATCAGCCTGGGTTTCACGCAAGATAGCCTCCAGCCCGTGTCGCACTTTCGCCTTATCACCAACCAGCGACATGCTCAGCGCCTGTTGTACGCCGTACTGTTCAGAAGCGGACCACAGCTGATGCATATTCTCTACCGGCGGTGGTAGCTGGCCCGTTTCGCCACGACGCAGTTTCATAAACGCCTGCTGCATCGAGGTGAAAAGAAACTCGGCGTCGCGATTGCTGTCAGCGGCAATGATGTTGATGCACACCATTGCATACGGCTTTGCCAGCCGCGCTGAGGGTTTGAACTGGGTGCGATACAGATGCAGCGCCTGATGCAGCATATCCGGAGCAAAATGCGAGGCGAAGGCAAACGGCAGGCCGAGCTGGGCCGCCAACTGTGCGCTGTACAGGCTGGAGCCTAATAACCAGACCGGGATCTGCTCGCCGTAGCCGGGAACCGGGCGTACATGGGGGTTAGGATCGCGGGCGTCGAACCAGTCCACCAGTTCAGCGACGTCGCGAGGGAAGTTATCGATATCACCGCTCATATGGCGGCGCAGCGCACGCATCGTTGGCTGATCGCTCCCCGGCGCGCGGCCAAGCCCAAGATCGATGCGTCCCGGATACAGCGTATTCAGGGTACCGAACTGCTCGGCGATCACCAGCGGCGAATGGTTGGGCAGCATCACGCCGCCAGACCCGAGATGCAGCGTGGTGGTATTGGCAGCCAGATAGCCAATCAGCACTGAAGTTGCCGCGCTGGCGATACCGACCATGTTGTGATGTTCTGCCAGCCAGTAGCGGTGGTAGCCGCGCTTTTCGGCCAGTCGGGCGAGATCAAGCGAGTGCGTGAAGGCCTCTTTTGCCGAAGACCCTTCAGGGATTGGCGCCAGATCCAGCACCGAGAACGGAATAGTTTTGTCAGTCATAACGGCTCACTTTGTTACCGGTTAATCTTTTAATACTGCATTAAAATTTGATTACCGTTGTTAACAAAGTGAGCTTTATGAGACTGACGGCAAAAACAATGCCCGATGGTGCTGCGCTTATCGGGCCTACGGGATCGCTATTTGTAGGCCGGATAAGGCAATTTGCCGCCATCCGGCTAGGCTTGCAGCTCCAGACCAGCCAGTCGCTTCCAGTAGCCGTTGCAGTCACTGTGGGCGGCAAGCGGTAATGGAGCACTGCCATTTTCATTGGCACGGAAGGCGTCAAGCATGGCGAATGTCTCTGTCCCCAGCGGGGAAAGGCGCACAATATCAACCAGCCCCTGCATCGATGTCAGCTCGTTACCGAGGTTGTAGACATAGCCGCTCATGGTCTGGATCCCGTTGAGCACAAAGACCTGCTGATTCTCCTGCGACAGCACATCACGCCCGTTGGGATATTTAATGCAGCAGGTTTCGCACTCGTCTTTAGGCTTATCTTCGGAACGTGCGGTAAAGCAGCGGGCAGAGTAGGCCAGCGGTAAATGCCCATAACTCAGCACTTCGGTTTCAAACTGGTCGCGAATACCCAGTTCGTCGCACTGGTTGAGCAGGTTCACCAGCCAGTCGCGCGACAGCTCAACCGGCATACACCAGCGCACCATGCCCTGCTTGAGCAGAATACGCAGCGTGACGGCGTTGTAGCAGTTGAGCGCGTGCCCGGCGACAAACGGCAGCTTACGCTCGGCGCACATATTCACCACGCCGAGATCGCTGGCTTCCAACAGGAAGTCGCCGTTTTCGACATAGCGCTTCAGCTCTCCCAGTTCAGAGGAAGCCTGCACCAGCGCCAGCGTCGACAGCACCACCTGCTTACCGCTACCGGCGAGAGACTTCGCCATATCCAGCCAGTCGCCCACTTTGGTCGCACGGCGTTTGCTGCATACCGCTTCGCCAAGATAGATAACGTCAGCATGACTGGCGGCGGCCTGCTGGTAAAAATCTTCCAGCGTTTCTTTCGACCAGTAGTAGAGCACGGGTCCTAATGAATATTTCATTGCTTTTCTCACTGCCATTTACGGTGATACGCGCCAAGCGTGGTCTGCGTGCCTTCGGACATTGAACCGAGCGTTTCCATCCACGCGGCCTGCGGGACGTAGTTTTGCGGGTCGGCCATACAGCGGTCGATTGCCTGACGCCACACTTTCGCCACCTGGCTAACGTAAGCCGGGCTGCGCTGGCGACCTTCGATTTTCACCGAGGCAATATTGGCAGCCAGCAGTTCCGGCAGCAGTTCGAGCGTGTTGAGGCTGGTGGGTTCTTCCAGCGCATGGTAGCGCTCGCCATCCACCAGGTAGCGCCCTTTACACAGCGTTGGATACCCGGCGTTTTCGCCATCCTGGTAGCGATCAATCAGCACTTCGTTCAGGCGAGATTCCAGACCCTGTGGGGTCTGCTGCCAGCGCACAAAACGGGCAGGGGAGCAGGCACCGACGGTATTAGGAGATTCGCCCGTCAGGTAAGACGAAAGATAGCAACGGCCTTCCGCCATAATGCACAAGCTGCCAAAGGCGAACACTTCCAGGGGAACTGGTGTGACGCGAGCAAGTTGCTTCACCTGATGAATAGACAGCACGCGCGGCAGAACCACGCGGGCGACGTCAAAGTTGCGATGGTAGAAATTAATCGCCTCTTCATTGGTTGCAGATGCCTGAACAGAGACATGGCGCTCAATATGCGGGTAGCGCTCTGCGGCATACTCAAGCATGGCGAGGTCGGCGAGGATCAGCGCGTCTGCACCCAGTTGCGCTGCCATATCAACGGCACGCTGCCAGCGTGCGTAACCATCCGGGTGCGCAAAGGTGTTAATCGCAATGTGCAGCTTACGGCGATGTTGATGAACGAAACTCACCGCTTCCTGCAATTTTTTCTCGGTAAAATTAAGGCCGGCGAAATGACGGGCGTTGGTATCATCTTTCAGCCCGATGTAGACAGCATCAGCGCCGTTCTCGATGGCCGCCTTAAGCGCCGGGAGGTTTCCGGCAGGGCAGAGCAGCTCCATAATTTATCCTGAACGTTGCGCCATGTAGGGCGCAGAAATGTTAACGAAGAGGGATTTTAGTTAACCTTGCTGAGACAATTTTTGATTTGAGGCAGTTAAAGTCGTATTGGTGACACCAATAAAGAGGTCACAATTTCGTAGCGAATTGTTGATTTATGCCGCTATGTCGTTTATTTGATATGGCAAAATAGCAGGACTATTGAAACAGGGAGTAAAGCTCGTGTTGGATAAACTGCGTTCACGCTTAGTACATTTAGGTCCTTCTCTGATGAGTGTACCGGTTAAACTGACGCCCTTTGCGCTGAAGCGCCAGGTTCTGGAGCAGGTCCTGAGCTGGCAGTTTAGTCAGGCGCTGGCCGATGGGGAGCTGGAGTTTCTCGAAGGTCGCTGGCTGAGCATTCATGTGCGTGACATTGACCTCAAATGGTATACCTCTGTTGAAAACGATAAACTTATCGTCAGCCAGAATGCAGATGCGGATGTGAGTTTTAGCGCCGATGCCAGCGATCTCCTGATGATCGTGGCCCGCAAGCAGGATCCGGATACGCTTTTCTTCCAGCGTCGCCTGGTGATTGAAGGTGATACAGAATTAGGGCTATACGTAAAAAATCTGATGGATGCCATCGAACTGGAGCAGATGCCTAAAGCGTTGCGCGTCATGCTGATGCAGTTGGCGGATTTTGTTGAGGCGGGGATGAAAACGTCGCCAGAAACCAAACAGACCTCGGTAGGTGAGCCATGCTGATTCGAGTTGAGATTCCCATTGATGCCCCTGGTATTGATGCGTTGCTGCGTCGTTCATTTGAGAGCGATGCGGAAGCAAAATTAGTCCACGACCTGCGTGAAGATGGTTTCTTAACGTTGGGTTTGGTTGCTACCGATGATGAAGGTCAGGTAGTGGGTTACGTCGCGTTCAGCCCTGTCGATGTTCAGGGTGAAGATCTGCAATGGGTCGGCATGGCGCCGCTCGCGGTGGATGAAAACTACCGGGGGCAAGGCCTGGCGCGTCAACTGGTCTATGAAGGACTCGATTCCCTGAACGAGTTTGGCTACGCCGCGGTGGTTACGCTGGGCGATCCGGCACTGTACAGCCGCTTTGGCTTTGAGCTGGCAGCGCATCATGACCTGCGTTGCCGCTGGCCGGGCACCGAAAGCGCGTTCCAGGTTCATCGCCTGGCGGACGATGCGCTGGAGGGCGTGACGGGCCTGGTGGAATACCACGACCACTTCAATCGTTTTTAACATCCGGGGCTTGCAGGCTGCTCAGTAGAGCCTCAAGCCCTTCGCCTTCTACAAGGCGCTCTTTCTGACGCTTTGTGAGCTGTTTGACGCGATACTCTATGCGCAGGGCCAGCGAACGGTCGCCAACTTGCGCCGCAAATGCCAACGTGAGTTCCCCCTTTCCACGTAGCGCCTTCGCGCCTTTCCCACTTTGATGCTGCTTATAGCGGCGCTGCACATCGGTGGTTATTCCGGTGTATAAGGCGTTGTCAGCGGTACGGATCAGGTACAGATACCAGGGTGTCATTGTCACCATCGACGTGATAATTTTCAGGCCTACAGTATAAAAGAGAACAGAAATGGAAACACTGACTGCGGTGTCTCGCTGGCTGGCAAAACAGCACGTCGTGACCTGGTGCGTACACCATGAAGGTGAATTGTGGTGCGCTAATGCGTTTTACCTGTTTGATGCGCAGAAGATGGCATTCTATGTGCTGACCGAAGATAAAACGCGCCATGCGCAAATGTCCGGGCCGCGCGCGCCGATTGCCGGCACGGTAAATGGTCAGCCCAAAACGGTCGCCCTGATTCGTGGCGTGCAGTTTAAGGGGGAGATTCGCCGTCTTGAAGGGCTGGAGAGTGAAGCCGCGCGTAACGCCTACAACCGCCGTTTCCCTGTCGCCAGAATGTTGCCAGCGCCCGTGTGGGAGATTCGACTGGATGAAGTCAAATTCACGGACAACACGCTGGGCTTCGGTAAAAAGATGCACTGGCTACGTGATCTATAGTTAAAAGAGTGATTGAAGCGTCAGGGGAAAATAAACGATGAGCCAGGTGTTAATAACCGGTGCAACGGGTCTGGTGGGTGGACATTTATTGCGGATGCTACTGAATGAACCCCGGATCAATGCCATTACGACGCCGACGCGTCGACCGCTGGCTGATACGGTTGGCATCTATAATCCCCACGATCCGCAGCTAACCGATGCTCTGGCGCAGGTTACCGATCCGGTCGATATTGTCTTTTGTTGTCTGGGAACGACCCGACGTGAAGCGGGCAGCAAAGAAGCATTTATCCACGCTGACTATACGCTGGTAGTGGATACAGCTCTGACGGGGCGTCGGCTGGGGGCACAGCATATGCTGGTGGTGAGTTCGATGGGCGCTAATGCCAATTCACCGTTTTTTTATAACCGGGTGAAAGGTGAAATGGAGCAGGCGCTGATTGCGCAGAATTGGCCTCGGCTGACCATTGCCCGGCCTTCAATGCTACTAGGTGATAGGGACAAACAGCGGGCGAATGAGATGTTTTTAGCGCCGTTGTTCAGGCTGCTGCCGGGTAACTGGAAGTCGATTGAAGCGCGCGATGTTGCGCGGGCAATGTTGGCAGAAGCGCTGGTGCCTGGGCATGAAGGGGTTTCGATCCTGACCTCTTCCGAGTTACGCGAAAGGGCTAAATAAAATGCCGGATGGCGCTGACGCTTATCCGACCTACAAACGATAACGTCCTGTAGGCCGGATAAGACGCTCAGGCGTCGCTATCCGGCATCAGTATTACTTAATAAACGTAAAGGCCGTCGTGACGCGTTTCACGCCGCTTACCCGGCTGGCGATGTCTGCCGCCGCCTTCGCTTCGCGTTCGGTCACCAGACCTAACAGGAACACTTCTCCATTCTCGGTCGTGACTTTCACGTTAGAGGATTTCACCTGATCGCTGGTCAGTAACTGGGAACGTACTTTGGTGGTTATCCAGGTATCGTTGGACGCATCGCCCAGACCGATTGGCTGGCCCTGACGGATCTCATTAAAGACCTCAGTCGTACCTTCTACGCCCATCGCAATCTGTTTTGCTCGTGCAGACAGTTCGCTATTTGGCGACTGACCGACCAGCAGCACTTTACCCTGATATGCGCTCACGTTGATTCGCGCTTCTTTCTTGATCTGGGCATCTTTCGACAACGCCGTATTGACGCGTAATTCCAGGGTTCCATCATCTACCTGGGTGCCGACGCTGCGAGGATCCGTCGCGGCTTTGGTGCCGACAGCAGCAGTTCCGACAACGGCAGCAGCGACACAGCCTTGCAGCAGCAGTGCAGCGATAATCACAGCAAGCGGCGAAAATGCCTTCATGTGTACTCCTTAATCATCCTGGTGAGGGAAAAGCGTGTTATCGATGAGATCGCAAAGGCAGTTGACCGTCAGCATGTGCATTTCCTGAACGCGGGCGCTGTGGTGTGAGGGGATACGGATTTCAACATCCTGCGGCCCCAGTAATCCGGCCAGTTCCCCTCCGTCATACCCGGTCAGCGCGACGATTGTCATGTCGCGTGTCACGGCGGCTTCAACGGCTTTTACGATATCGCGGCTATTACCACGCGTAGAGATTGCCAGCAGAACATCTCCTGCATGTCCCAGCGCACGGACTTGTTTTGCATAAACTTCATCGTGCAGGCGATCGTTGGCAATCGCAGTTAAGACCACATTATCAGTATTTAGTGCAATCGCAGGTAAACTTGGGCGTTCTGTTTCAAAACGATTGATCATGCTGGCAGCAAAATGCTGTGCGTTGGCAGCGGACGTCCCATTACCACAACAGAGAATTTTGTTGCCATTGAGCAGGGACTGAACCAGCGTCATGGCGGCACGGGAGATCGCATCCGGAAGTGCTTCAGCCGCAGCTATCTGAGTTTGAATGCTTTCTGTAAAGCAGACTTTAATTCTATCTAACACGCTAATCCTTAAGAACCAGGCTCTGAATCTTCAACTATGAGCGGTCGTTGAACGCGTCCTTAAACCACTCAACATCATTTCCGGTGAAGGCTAACACATCGAACCGGCAATCCACAGTATCAAAACTCCCATTGTGACGCGCAAGCCACAAGCGGGCGGTCTGTAATAATTTGTGTTGTTTGCTCCGGGTCACACTCGCCGCTGCGCCGCCAAACTGGGCCGAGCGCCGATAGCGGACTTCAACAAAGACGGTGGTGCTGCCTTCACGCATTATCAGGTCGATTTCGCCGCCACGTTCACGCACGTTGGCGGCGATAAAATGCAGTCCCTTGCTTTGCAGCCAGTCACGCGCGGTGGATTCCCACGCGTCACCGGTCTGTTTACTCGTTAACTGGCGGGGACGACTTGTCCTTGCTGGTATTTGAGCCATGATAACTTCCTGTTAATCACACAATCCGGCGTTGCGGTTAAGGCCCCGGTGTTGCCGTTAATTTCGAAACCCTGTACCTGACGCATTTGCGAGAAGTGGTTGGCAAGTGACCAGGCATCGACGCCCATCGCATACATACGTGCCAGTGAGTAGTCGTTACGAACCGCGCCAAGCGCCTGCTGCATGAGAGGAGCGTTAGCACCTGCCAGCATCGGTATTTCGCTGTACTGCAAGCCTTCCATCTCCAGACGGAAATCCGGGCCAGCAGTTCCCTGCGCGCTACGGGAGCTGGCGTACAGCGTCGCTCCGCTCTGGCTGCCGTTGCGCATAGCGATCATCGGCTTAATAAAGGCAATTTCTTCCGGCGTCGCCAGAATATACACTGCATCAACACGGCCGCTGCCGCCGGTGATCTGCGCATCGGTGGGCGCAGCCGGAATCGTCAGGCCGCCAATCGTCACGCCAGGTTGCGCAGGTACAGAGGAGGCTACCGGGCTGCCCGTCAGGGAAATTCCTGAGCCGCCGTTTACGCCCATTTTCAGCTCGGCGGTGGAGCCAAACTTCTGCTGCAACACTACGCCGCCGCCCAGCTTTTGCCATTCCTGTGCAAAGGCGTTGGCAACGCGATCGCCTAATGAACTCCGAGGGATCAACAACAGCGGCGTCTGTTTTCCTTGATCGCGGATGTGACGCGCGGCGTCGCGCGCTTCATCTTCTGGCGACAAAGCGAAGTAGCAGACGTTCGGCAGGTTTTTCACCGATTCCGGCTGATTAAGTGCCAGCACGTTTAATGGCGTATTGCTTTTCATCAGCTCTTCAACATTATTCTTCAGCAGTGGGCCAACCACGATGCTGGCACCATCCTGCTGAACCTGAGTCAGGATTTGGTTCAGAGGCTGTGATGAAGTGTCGTAGATTTTCAGCTCTGCTGATGGATTCGCCGGTGCGCTGGCGGTTGTTGGCTGAGCGGGTGCTGTGGGCTGCGCAGCAGGTGTTTCTGGCTGAGCTGGCATCTCGTTGGTCAGATCGCTTACTGACGCCTGAGAAGGGCTGGCAACGCCGTCAGTCGTTTGCGGCTGTTCCGTGGTCGTCGCAGCTGTTGTATCCACAGCAGGCGCAGCTACAGCAGGGGCCGCTACGGGTTGAGTACCCATATTTTTTGCCGCTTCAAAGCCTTGCTGAATAGTCCGGCCAAATACAGCGGCCTGACCGTTCAGCGGCAGCAGCAGCGCAATTTTGCTGGTGGAGGCGGGCTTAAAGCTCTGGACGTTAACCAACTGCGTTGGCAGTATTTTTGCGCCCGGGTTTTGCGGATAACGTTTCTGCCAGTCCGCAATACCGGCTTTCATCATGTCTGGATCGTTACGGTTATCGAACCAGACGCGCTGGAGATCCAACCAGCCTTGCAGCACGTTTTCATCCGCATTGATGACCAGTGCCTGTGCTTGCTCCTGGGTCATGGATGACAGCGCCTGCCAGGTGGCATCGATGTTTTTCTGCTTAGTATTCGCGGCCAGCAGCGGTTCCTGGGAGATCAGGGCGCGCAGTAGTGTCAACGATGGACGACCCTGGTTGACGTCGATTTGCGCCTGCCAGTATCTGGCCTGCTGGTTTTGATCGAAATCGGCAGGAGTGAGTTTATCCAGCAGGGCCTGAGCGCCAGCGATATCTTTCTGTGCGAGCTTGATCTCGACGGCCAGCAGAGACTGCTCACGACGCTGAGTGTCGTTTAGTTTCTGCGGCAGCTGGTTGAACAGCTCGCTAGCCTGCTGGCTCTTGCCTTCTTTCAGCAGTGCACGAATGGCGAGTAATTGCCAGTTGGTCTTGCTATCATCTGAGCTTTGCTGCATTTGTTGCAGATAAAAGCCGGAATCAGCCTGCGCAGTGCCCTGCATATGGGCTGCACTCTGGTCTGGCGCCTGGGTGCCACAGCCTGCGAAAATCAGTGCTGCCAGAATGACTGGTAGCGCGCGCGCGGCTTTCAAACGAGAAAATGTTGAGGGTACCATACTGTATCCAGTGATATTTTTTACTCAATGCTCAATATTAAATCGGCAATACGGACGACACAATGAAACAACACGAATCGGCGGATAATTCTCAAGGCCAACTCTTTATTGTACCTACTCCTATAGGAAATTTGGCTGATATTACCCAACGAGCGCTCGAAGTTTTACAAGCCGTTGATTTGATTGCCGCTGAAGACACTCGTCATACAGGATTATTGTTACAACATTTCGCGATTAACGCCCGTTTGTTCGCGTTACACGATCACAATGAGCAACAAAAAGCGGAAACGCTGGTGGCGAAACTCAAAGAAGGGCAAAACATTGCGCTGGTTTCCGATGCCGGAACGCCGCTGATTAACGATCCTGGCTACCATCTGGTGCGCACCTGTCGCGAAGCGGGGATCCGCGTTGTTCCTCTGCCGGGCCCTTGCGCGGCGATTGCTGCCCTGAGCGCTGCTGGTTTGCCTTCAGACCGCTTTTGCTATGAAGGTTTTCTGCCTGCCAAATCGAAAGGGCGTCGTGATGCGATGAAAGCCATTGAGGCAGAGCCGCGTACGCTTATTTTTTATGAATCTACCCACCGCTTGCTGGATAGCCTGGAAGACATGGTTGCCGTCTGGGGCGAATCCCGTTACGTGGTGCTGGCGCGCGAGCTGACCAAAACCTGGGAAACCATTCACGGCGCACCGGTCGGCGAACTGCTTGCGTGGGTCAAGGAAGATGAAAACCGTCGTAAAGGTGAAATGGTGCTGATTGTCGAAGGGCATAAAGCGCAGGAAGACGATCTCCCTGCCGATGCGCTGCGTACGTTGGCTTTATTACAGGCAGAACTGCCGCTGAAAAAGGCCGCCGCGCTGGCCGCTGAAATCCACGGCGTGAAAAAGAATGCGCTGTATAAGCACGCACTGGAACAACAGGGAGAGTAAGAGCGTCTGGATTGATCGCCAGTTTGTTGGAAGAAATGTCGGAAGAACGCGCTGAAAGCGTTGCAGCTAAAAGGCAAACTGCAACGCGTTGGCGCGACGAAACAGGGATGTGGCGGGTCTGTAAATTTTATTTATCAGGATCGGTGGAATTAAGCAGATAACGTTAGTTATCTGCTGGGGTTATTAATAACTTTTTTGCATCCGTTCTATTGCTTGTTCCAGCCAATATCGCTGTGTGCCAAAGTTAATTCTGATAAAGCGTTCACCATCCTGAACATAGTGGCTGCCATCTTCAATAATTACGCTAGCGCGATGGGCAAAATGGTTGACGACCTCGGTCGCCGTTTTGCCACCGCTGCTCACGTCTATCCATGCCAAATAAGAGGACTCGGGCGTCATCATCTTCCAGTCTGGGAAATGTGTATGAATTGCGTCGGCGAGGTAGTGGGCGTTGCCCCGCAAATAGCTATTCAGCGCATTCAGCCAAGGTAGCCCATGCTGGTAGGCCAGAATAATCCCCCAAACTCCAAACATATTAGGGGACGTGATGGAGTTCCTTTCCAACTGCTGGCGAAAGCGCTGGCGCAGGCGGCTATCCGGAATGATGGAATACGAGGTTTTCAGTCCGCCGAGGTTAAACGCTTTATTGGGTGAGGTGAGTAGGATCAGGTTATCCTGCGCCGTTGCACCCGGAGCCAGGCAACTTGTAAATTCCCCTTCAAGAAGGTGCTCGGCGTGAACCTCATCGACGACCAGAATCACGCCATAGCGTTGACAGAGCTCGGATACCTGGTGTATTTCAGCCTGTGTCCAGATTCTTCCCGATGGATTATGCGGCGAGCAAAATAACCACAGCTTAGGCCTGTGAGTTTTCAGCTGTGATTCAACCAGTGAAAAATCCAACTGATAGCGGTTATCCGTGGCCTGCAGCGGATTTGCCAGTACTGTAACTCCCTGTCGTTGCGTTGCCATGGCGAAAGGATCATAGACTGGCGTATTCATCATGACGCTGTCGCCCGGTAGGCAAAAGGCTTGCACGAGATAATGCAAGGTAGAAACGGTGCCGTAGGTGAGCGTTATCCAGTCGCGTTCAACGTTGACATGGTGGCGTTCACGCTGAAAGTCCACCACAGCGTCGTAAAACTGGTCGAAACAGTAGGTGTAGCCAAATGTTCCGTGGCTCACGATCTGCTGAAATCTGTCAATTACCGCCGGCGGTGAGGTAAAATCCATATCGGCGATCCATAAGGGGATGAAGTCCTCTTGTACCCGGCCAAAACGTGAACATACAAACTGATGATCCCACTTGCGGCATTTATCACTTTTCCGCTCAATGATTTTATCGAAATCAAACATGTCCAACCCCTATTTAAATTAAGGCTTCAATGCCTGTCTTGACGCTTTGTACCTGCGGTCCGATGATCACCTGCACGCTGTGTGCGTCGAGAACGACGACCGAAAGTGCTCCGGCGCTTTTCAGCGTTTGTTGATCGACCTTGCTCATATCTTTGACTACAAGGCGTAGACGGGTAATGCAGTTATCCAGTGAATCAATATTTTCCTTACCGCCAAGCGCATTCAATATTACGCCATGATCGTATTTCGACTTCCCGCGTGCTTTTGTATTAGAAGCAACGGCTTGCGCAGCGCCGTCGGTAGAATCTTCACGTCCCGGTGTTTTAATATCGTGTTTGAGTATGTACCAACGGAAAACCAAGAAATAAACAGTAAACCAAACGATACCAACCGGGAATAATAGATACCATTTCGTTGATGTGCCTTGCATCACGCCGAAAATAAGAAGATCTAGAATCCCGCCGTCAGTATTACCTATTGTTACCCCCAGGATTGCCATTACCATGAGTGCTAAACCAGACATAACGATATGGAAAGCATACAGTGCAGGTGCAATAAACAGAAATAAGAATTCAATCGGTTCAGAGATACCGGTAATAACCGAAACTAACACGCCAGAAAGCAATAGCCCTTTGATAATATGGCGATTCTCAGGCTTTGCTGTACGATAAATAGCATAAGCTACAGCCGGAAGACCGAAAATAAAGGTCGGCATAAAACCCTGAGATAAAAATGCGGTTACGTGAGGGCTAAATGGTAGGCCAGCTTTTAGCTCGGCGTAGAAGATATTCAACGCGCCTGCAATTTCATGACCATTCACGATTTCTGTACCACCTGCGGGTGTGAAGCGAACCATCGCCAACAATATATGGTGCAGGCCGAAAGGTTTGAGCAGCAGTACACCGACTCCGTAGAGGAAGGGACCAAAGACGCTGGTACTTTGAATGATATGGCCGATTCCGGCGATGCCCATTGCTACGTAGGTCCAGAGCAACGGGATAGCAAGGCCGACAAGTGACAGGGTCAGGGAGGTGATAATAGGCACAAAGCGGATGCCACTAAAAAATGCAAAGGCATCATGTAACACCGTATCCTGAAATCGTTCATGTAGGAAGTAGGTAATTACGCCAGCAATGATGCCGCCCAAAACCCCCATCTCTAGCGTCTGTATACCCAAAACAACGGATTGCCCAACCTGCTTCATGGTTGCTGTATCCGCGAGTTGATGTGTCACTGTCAGATAATAATTGATGCTCATGTTCATCAGCATATAACCGATAAAGCCAGAATAAGCACCTACAGCCTTATTTCTTTTAGCCATACCTAATGGAATAGCTATAGCAAACATTACAGGTAAATAGGTAAATGCGAAACCACCTACCATAGCAATAAAACCAAAAGTTAATTGCGTTAGTTCCCCTCCAAGAAATGGAAAACTTTTTATAGTAGAGGGGCTGGTAATTGAACTCCCGACACCCAATAACAATCCCATAAATGCTAATAGCGATACGGGAAACATAAATGTTTTGCCAAGACTTTGGAAAAATTCCCATATCCGTGACTTAAACGACTTTTCCTGTGTCATGTAGAGTACTCCATTATTTTTATCAGTATAGTCATGAAGGTCATGAATATCTCATCATGACCTTTATAAATTGAGAGGTAAGTAGTAATTAATTTATTATTTATCTTGACCAATAATATATATTAACATTTTAATGTAGTTAGCAACTTTTCATATGAGCCACACACATTGATTTTGCTGCGCACCACTTCTTTCATCGCATCCATACCGACCCGCATGTAATAGCGAGGATCGTTGCCCTGCGGATTCTCCGCAAACCACGCCTTGACCGCATCGGCAAAAGCGATTTTCAGTTCAGTAGCGACGTTAACTTTGCACACGCCAAGCTCGATCGTGCGGCGAACGTATTCGTCAGGAACATCGCTTGCGCCATGTAGAACCAGGGGAACGTCGACGACCTCACGAATTTCACCCAGTCGTTGGAAATCGATTTTGGGCGTTTTGGTATATAAACCGTGTGCTGTGCCGATGGCAACTGCAAGGCTATCTACGCCAGTACGCTCAACAAACCGTTTAGCTTCTTGTGGATCGGTGAGGAAGGCGCTTTCTACATCCACGCTCATATCATCTTCTACGCCACCGAGGCGACCCAGCTCAGCTTCCACGCTGCAATCTTTGGCATGGCAAAAATCCACAACGGATTTCACCAGCTTCACGTTTTCTTCAAACGGAAAGTGGCTGCCGTCGATCATTGCGCTGCGCACTCCTGCATTCACTTTACGACGGATATCGTCCAGCGACTCATGGTGATCGAGGTGCAGCGCCAGCGGTATACCGTAGCTGGTGGAATAAGCGCTGCACAGCGCGTAGATCTCTTCCAGCGCGATATGCTTAAAGGTGCCTGGTGTTCCGGCAAGGATCACTGGCGATTGCATTTCATAGCACACCTCAAGGATCGCCTGGATCGTCTCGGCGTTATGAATGTTAAAGGCGGGTACGGCATAGCCCTTTTTTTGGGCATCCAGCAGGAGGTATTTCGTGGAAATAATGCTCATAAAACGATCCTTTTAGGCGTTCCAGGGATGAATAACAACGCCCTGTACAACGCGGTTCACAGTGCCGCTGGCAGAAGGCGTATCCGGTGTATTGCCGATATTGATGGATTGCGTCAAAGCAAAGACCTGGGCGTAGATCAGGAAGCAGAATGCCAATTCCATATCGATGAAAGAGCGTGCTGGTGGCAGCAGAATATGTGGGCCAGCTTCAATCGCCTCATGGGTTTGTGCGGCAATCGCGACAACCCGCAATGCCTGCCGATCGCGGCGTAACTCTGCCAGCAGATCGAGATCGTATTGACGTGTATAGGGATGGCTGGAAACAAAGACCACTACCAGCGTTTCGTTATCAACCAGCGACTTTGGACCGTGACGAAAGCCTGTAGGGGAGTCATAGAATGCGGCCAGTTTGCCTGCTGTCAGTTCCAGGACTTTCAGTGCCGATTCCCGCGCAGCTCCCTGTAATCCACCGCTACCGAGGTAAACGATCCGTTTCCAGGGTTCATTGCCAAATACGCCGTCGCTGAAATCACCCAGTGAAGTCAGAATCGCCTGGCACCGATCGGCCACGTCGCGGAAGGTCTGACTGTTGATTTTTTCCGGGGCGAATACCGCCAGGCAGCTGGCCATCATGGTGGTAATGCTGCTGGTCATGGCGAAACCACGGTCATGTGTCTCTGCGGGCATCAACAGAGCAAAGGCATTGTCGCTTGCGACTGCATTTTGATAGAGGCTACCTGCTTCGTTGCAGGTGATTGGCAGGTGATAGCACTCAGGTACAAACTGATTAGCCAGTTCCACTGCCGCAACGCTTTCAGGGCTGTTTCCTGAGCGAGCGAAAGAAATGAGCAGCAGCGGATGTGCGGGATTCAGGTAATCCATCGGATTAGTGACCAGATCGGTGGTTGGCACAGCGCTGATGTTTTTACCGGTATAGCTTGCCAGCCAGGGGGCGATGATGTCGCCAATGAATGCTGATGTTCCGGCCCCAGTCAGTATGATCCGCAGATCGTTTTTGCGCAGTAATGGTGCGAGAAAGCTGTCAATGGCAGAGCGAATGTTGTCGATATTCGTAAGGGAACGGATCCAACTGGCAGGTTGTTGACGGATCTCTTCTTCGGTCCAGGTGCCCGTTACCGCGGTAACAGGGGTATAGGTTTCTGGCATAACTTAAGTCCTTAGTCTTGTAAATTCCACATAAGACGCTGGCGAGAATGTCGCTATCTTTCGTTTCGTTTCACTTGTTCATCTTGTCGATTGATTAAAATCTATAGGAAAGAAACCGAAAGAGCAATGATCCAAAATGAAATAAAACGAAATTTGTGATCGTGAGAACGAAAGGGGCGATTATCTTATTGATCTATAAGAAGTACGCTTGTTGAATGATGGTTAGGTATTTACTCAAGCGAAAGGAAAAGAAAGGCCTTGCGATCGAAGATCGCAGGCCAACACGAGACAAAATGAAAGGTCAAAGGGGGAGAGCCTGACCCTGAATCCAGGTCTGTTGTAAATGCAGCCCGCTATTAAGCGCGATCGCGTCGGCACGTTTTCCCACTGCTAACGATCCCAGGTGGCGATCGATACCCAACAGACGTGCGGGGTGGAGAGAGGCCATATGAATTGCCTCTTCTGCCGTTATCCCGGTGAGCTCGACCATATTACGTACGGCGGCATCAACCGAGAGCGTGCTACCAGCCAGACCACCGGAAGCGGTACGCACAATACCACTGTGCATTTCCACTTCCTCACCGCAGAGCGTATAGCGCCCGTCTGGCATTCCTGCAGCCTGCATGGCATCGGTGATCAGCACCAGCCTGTCTTTGGCGCAACAGCAGCAGAGCTTCATGGCCGCTGGGTGGACATGGTGTCCGTCAGCGATAAGTTCCAGCCAGGCGCGAGGGTCGGTTAACCCTGCGCCAACCATTCCTGGCTCCCGATGATGTAAGCCGGTCATACCGTTATAGCAGTGCACCAGTCCGTCAGCACCGGCGTCAAAGGCCGCGCGGGTTTGTTCCCAGGTAGCAGCGCTGTGTCCCAGCATCACCCGTACGTTGCGCTGCTTCAGATGTTCGATGGCCTGTAATGCACCGGGTTTTTCTGGTGCCAGCGCAACGACGCGCAATGTTTGCTGGGAAATCGCAATCAGTTCATCCAGTTCACTGAGTTCCAGTTCCCTGAAAAGCTCAGGCGGGTGCGCCCCTTTGTTCTGCGGCGTAAAGTACGGGCCTTCAAGATAACTGCCCAGCACCTGTGCGCCGGGTCCTCCGGAATGGTAACGATGGGCGATACGCTCAAGCGCCTTGCGAATATCTGGTAGTGGAGCGGTGACGGTAGTGGGTAGCCAGTTGGCCACCCCTTCACGTGCTTTGTGCATCGCCAGTTTGTCGAGCGTATCCGGTGCTTCATCCATCACATCGACGCCCGCACCGCCGTGCACGTGGATATCAATGTAAGCCGGACAAAGCAGCTCTGCATCGTGGACCATAACGCCGGAGGGGATTGGCTCTATTTCTGCAATGATACCGTCTTCAATGTGTATTTGATGATCGTCCAGCCAGCCCCGTTCGGTCAGTAGACGTCTGGCGCGAAGTAGCTGTCTCATATCCCTTCCTCAACGGGCTTTTCCTCACGACAGCGTCCCAGTTCGTCCACCAGGCTAGTTAAACCACGATGCCCGCACTCCAGCGCCTGCAAGCGAAATGCTTCGCTGGTCAGGCCATCGCGCTCCAGCACCATTTCCAGCAGTAGTTGCAGATTAGTGCCGGTGATCACCTCGGTGCCTTGCCTTTGCATGGCCAGGGTGGAAGCGACGCGAAATGGTGTCCCGCCTAACAGGTCTGTCAGAAACACGATGTCTTGCTGCGCATCCAGTTCACTCACCGCCTGTTCAAGCTGCGATGTGAGTAAGGCGGTGGTTGAGGTTTCCGGAAAGTCGATGGCGATGAACTGTGACTGTTCACCCAGAATCTGTTTCATCGCTTTTTCCATTCCGCTGGCAAACCCGCCATGACCCGTCAAAATAATACCTAACATCTACAACCCCTTATGTTTACAGGAAGTGACAGAACTTACCTACGACGCCGAGCACCACGGTAATGGCGATAAGGCGCAGAGGACTCCAGCCACGGCGGACCAGCCAGAACATGGTTAATGTGTAGACCAGCGGTAAAAAAGCAGGCATCAGCTTGTCTATCACATCTGTTTGCAGTTTCACTACTGCATCGCCAGCAGTGATTTCCAGCGTAGTGCTCAGGCGAACATAGGTCGCTACCAGCGCGCCGATCACCGTCATCCCAACGATGGATGCCGCATGTCCAACCTTTTTGGTGTTAGCTTTAATCAGCGGGATGGCAGCAACGCCCATTCGATAAGCATAGTGTGCCAGCCCAAAGCGCAGACCAAGATGAACCACGTTAAACATAACAATAAAGACAACTGCGCCAAGAATAGAGCCTTGCAGCGCCAGGCTGGCCCCGATACCGCCGCAAATAGGCAGTAGCGTTAACCAGAACATGGCATCACCGATACCGCCAAGCGGCGCACCCACGGCAATCTTGGTGCTTTGAATACTGTTCACATCCTGCTTAGAGCGTTCCATCGCCAGGATAATCCCGATAACAAACGTGACCAGGAATGGATGTGTGTTGAAGAAGCCCATATGGCCTTTCATCGAACGCGCCAAATCGCGCTTATTGGTGTGGATCTTTTTCAGAGCAGGTAACAGGCCGTACAGCCATCCTGATGCCTGCATACGTTCGTAGTTAAAAGAGGCCTGCAACAGCATTGAACGCCAGGCAACACGGTTGATATCTTTTTTCGTCAGCTCGGCACCGATATTCTGGTCTTCGTAGACGTTTTCATTGGTGCCGGACAGCAGCGTTTCTTCGGTTTCGGAAACGTTCGGCAGAGCCGTTTGATTAGATGCCATCTTCGAATTCCTCTTTTTGTGCTGCGGGAGCTGTAGGTTCGGGTGATTTACGCAGAAAATCGATCAGCGCCATTGCCAGTGCTGCGGCGGCGATTGCCAGCACAGGGAGTTTGAGCCAGGCTGCGGCGACAAAACCCAGGATGAAGTAGGGGATATAGACGTTTTTCATCATGATTTTCAGCAGTACGGCGAAGCCGATAGCTGGCATGATGCCGCCTGCCACGCCGAGGCCGTCAATCAGACGCGTCGGCAGAACATCTATCGCGGTTTTGGCATGTTCCGCGCCAAAGTAAATTGGCAGGAACGCGCATAAAAAGTAGAAGGTCCCCAGCGCGAGCAACGCCAGATAGTTGACCCGCTCAATCCCGGCTGTATCGGCATTCGCTGCCATGCGATCGCAGCGAGCCATCACCCCGGACATCACAGAGAACAGGAAGGTAATCCCCATTTGTACTGCTACGGCGAACGGTACCGCCACACCTACGGCAACTTCGGGTTTCACTCCGGTCGTTATGGCAAACGTGGTTCCCACGATAGTGCCGATAATCACGTTTGGCGGCTGAGCTCCAGCCAGCGGGGCCAGACCCATCCACACCAGTTCCAGCGTACCACCTGTTAAAATACCGGTATGCAGATCGCCCAGAATCAGGCCGACCAGCGGCCCGAGAACAACCGGGCGGTGCATGTGCGTTAACCCGTTGAACATATCCAGGCCTGCAATAAAGGCGAGAATACCCAACGCAAAAGCCTGCAACAGACTGATTTCCATTGTGAATCCCTCAGAGAAGTTTATAGAGGTCCTGGGCGGGTTCTGTTGGAACGCCCTGAACGAAGCATTCCACTCCAGCGGCTTTGAGCCCGTTGAACGCCGTAATATCGGCAGCGTCTACAGAAACCGTTTTGGCGATTTGTTGTTTGCCGTTGGCGTAGTGCATATTGCCAACGTTGATACGGTTAACAGGAACACCGCCTTCGACCAGACGGAAGAAATCCGCAGGCGATTTGCAGACCAGCAGAATTTTCTGGCGATCGGCGGCACGGTGAATATTGTCGATCACTTTTTGTAGTGACCAGAAACGTACGGCGATCCCTTCTGCCAGTACCATTTCCATCAGGTTTTGCTGCACTGGATCTTCAGCCACCTCATCATTAGCGACCAGCACCAGGTTTGCCCCCGCAAACCCGACCCATTGCACACCAACCTGACCGTGAATCAGACGTTCATCAATGCGACTTAATACAATGTTTGGCATGGTATTTTTCTCTTTTTTGTTATGCGTTACGAGCTGGAGCACCCAGGCAGGCGCAGTGATATTGCTGCAGTATGTCCTGAATATGGTTAATGATGAGTTCTCGCGGCGTGGCGCTGAGATCTCCCTCGCGCACTTTTACGTACTGCAAGGGTAAATACTGGCTAATCAGCGGCAGTGGAATGGGGTCATCCGCCAGGTTACGTACCAGACGTTCGAATGCTTCATCAATCTGGCTGTCCGGCCAGTAGTAACGAACCCGATCGGAGTAGCTGTATCCGCGAGCCAGACGGCGTGCGTTGCCATCACCGTGATAGTGGCTCTGCCAGTACTCTGGGCGATCAAGCATCACGCTTTCCAGCACATGTCGTAGGCCTGAACAAGCTTTTGCAGGCAGTAATTCTTCTTCAATCGCGGCCAGTGAAAACAGTGCTTCACGCAGAGCGAAGGTCAACGCAGGTCCCACTTTCAGGATAGCGAAGTGATCTATCACCAGTTGGCGCAAGGACTGTGGCGTTTGGTAATCGGTAGAATGCGCTTCAAACACGAGTGTGTCGTAGTCTTCCACCATTTTGCTGAGTGCCACAGCTTTCTGTGGTTGATAATCAATGATGTGTGTGTGGTCGAATTCAACGCCAGGTTGCACCACCAGGGCGATAATACGCGGCCAGATACCTTCCAGACCGTGCTTTTCAAAGGCGTGATAGTGAGCCTGAAGCGTTGCGCGTGCGGCATCGGGCGTTGTTACCGCCAGGTCGGTTAACGTTTCGTGAGCGCCACCTGGAACCGGCACTTCTGTGCCAATCACATAGACCAGGTCAGACTCGCCAAAATGTGCCATACAGGTTTCTTCGGCGACTTTTGCCAGACGTGCGGCGCGCTCAGCGACAATTTCATCCGTCAGTGGAACCGGGTCGTTAGCACAAGACATGCTGCAATCGAGGTGGATTTTTTTAAAGCCTGCGGCGACATAGCTCTTGATCAGATCGTCTGCATTTGCCATTGCCTGTTCCGCAGGCAGATTTTGCCAACGGTTTGGCCCGAGATGGTCTCCGCCGAGAATCAGCATATCCTGAGAAAAATCAAGCGAGTCGGCTAAGCGGCAGACAAAACTGCGAAAATCGGCTGGTGTCATACCCGTATAGCCGCCAAACTGGTCAACCTGATTAGAGGTTGCTTCGATCAACAGCGGTGTATGGTTTGCATGGGCGTAGCGTATTGCGGCTTCCAATACGATTGGATGCGCGGAACAAACGGCATAAATCCCGTTTGCCTTCCCCCGTTTATGCTGCTCGACCATTTTAGTTAGATGTTTCACTTTCCTCTCCAGGTCAGATTACTGCGACATCAATCTTTCGTTTTGTTTCATTTAATACTGCATCATGGTGTTATAAAAATAAAACGAAAGATAATAGTTTTCCGATCTGTTTCACAAAAGAAACACAATGAAAGGTTTCAGCGTAAGTTCGTCCGGCTCTTCCCTGCTTGCGGGGCTTGCATTCGCGCAAAAGAAAGGCGTTAATAGACAAAACGAAATAAAACGAAAGGTTCAACTAAAGGATTTCTTATGAGTAACACCGAGTCCTCTGCAGACAAGCGCGTTATTGGCACCAGCGAAAGACGTGAGCAGATCATCCAGCGGTTACGGCAACAGGGAAGCGTTCAGGTTAACGATCTTTCCTTATTTTTTGGCGTCTCCACGGTCACTATTCGCAACGACCTCGCCTTTCTGGAAAAGCAGGGGATTGCGGTACGTGCCTATGGCGGAGCGCTAATATGCGAGAGCAATGCGCCTGTTGTGGAGCCTTCTGTTGAAGATAAGAGTTCACTTAATACGGCAGTAAAACGCAGTATTGCCAGAGCCGCCGCAGAGTTAATTCAACCCGGACACCGCGTGATCCTTGACTCCGGCACCACGACCTATGAAATTGCCCGCCTGATGCGCCAGCATACGAATGTCATTGCTATGACTAACGGTATGAATGTCGCCAATGCGCTACTGGAAGCCGAAGGGGTTGAGCTGCTGATGACCGGCGGTCATTTGCGTCGTCAGTCACAATCGTTTTATGGCGATCAGGCTGAGCAGTCGCTACAAAATTATCACTTCGACATGCTGTTTCTTGGCGTTGATGCTATCGATTTAGAGCGTGGTGTTAGCACGCACAACGAAGATGAGGCGCGTCTCAACCGCCGGATGTGTGAAGTGGCTGAACGTATCATTGTCGTTACCGACTCGACGAAGTTTAACCGCTCCAGCCTGCATAAGATTATTGATACCCAGAGGATCCACACCATCATTGTTGATGAAGGCATCCCAGAGGAGAGCTTGCAGGAACTACGCCGCAGCGGTGTTGAAGTGATCATTGTTGAGTAGTCCCGCTCTAAAATTCAAAAATGTGATCCCATTCAATTAAACAAAAACAAACCATAAGCGAGCTTTTTTAGTAGCTCGCTTTCGTTTTTTTGCATGCTTCCCGTCTCTTTCTCGCATCTTACTCGCTTTTGACCTTTTCATTTTTTCGGTTTTCTTCGTTTCGATTTGCTAAAACGAAAGAAAATAGTCAATTTTTGTTAAATTCAACGCTGGGCCAGTGCGCACAAATTCACCTTATTGCTTCTGATGTAATATATTCAAAAGAAAACGAAAGTGCTAAAGCGCTAAAACAAAACAACATGAATATTTGATGGAGCAATAGAAATGCTGGATAACTTAAGACGTCGCGAGCAAATAATTGATCTGCTATGCGATCAGGGTAGCGTTCGTGTCGAGCCACTGAGCGTCCATTTTGGTGTGTCATCGGTTACGATCCGCAACGACTTACGTTATCTGGAACAGAAGGGATGTGTCATGCGCTCCTACGGCGGGGCGGTTCTCAATCAGCACTTTGCCCTTGACCGGCCTTTGCAGGATAAGGACCGGCTGAATCGAGATGTGAAAACGCGTATTGCCGAAAAAGCGGCCAGCTTTGTGAAAGATGGTGACACGCTAATCCTCGATTCCGGTTCGACCACCACGCTCATTCCTCCTATGTTAAAAAATCGCCGCGATCTGGTGGTGATGACCAATGCGCTCAACATTGCATGGGAACTGGCGAATTTTGAGCGCGTAGACGTCATGATTCTGGGAGGGAACGTCAGGCAAAGCGTCTATTCATTGTATGGCCCTTCAGCAGAACACCAGCTTAGGCAATACCGGTTTGATAAGCTTTTCTTAGGCGTTGACGGATTCTGCCTAGAAGCGGGAATTACCACGCCACATCCGGGAGAAGCACATCTGAATCAGGTAATGTGTGAAGTTGCGCAGGAGGTCACGGTAGTCGCTGACTCCAGCAAGTTTGGCCGCAAAAGTTTCTGTATGATTAGCGAAATCAGCGGGATTGACCGGGTGATTACCGACAGCGGGATCCCAGAAAATTATCACCGGACGTTAATCCAGCTTGGGGTGGATGTGGTGATTGCGGATGAATAACTGAAATTGCTGGCGAGATTCTCCCGCCAGCAATTTTTTAGTGGGTCTGCGTACCCTGTTCAACCAGCAGCAATGCGGCACCGCGAACCCCGCTGGATGCGCCATGGATGGCCGGGAATACGCGGGCAGGTTCTAATCCTGGGAACAAATAACGTGACATGGCCTGCGGCAGCAACGTATAAATTTCTTCGATGTTGGAAACCCCACCGCCGAGAACAAAAGCATCGACATCCAGAATCAACTGCAATTGCGCCAGCGTACAACCCAACATATCAATCCATGCTTCTATGGTAGTAACGGCGCTGGTATTGCCATGACGATAATGCTCCAGCAGGGTCTCCATTTTGAGTTGTTCTCCACTGAAGTGTTTGTGGAGCCACAGTAAACCGGGGCCGGATTGATAGCGTTCCAGACACCCTTGTAAGCCACAGCCGCACTTCAGTTCCGGTAAATGATAACGACGCATAAACGTTGCCGGAAGCGGTAAATGGCCAAACTCACTGGCCATTCGGTTGCGACCCCGATACAGCTGACCGTCAATGACTAACCCTCCACCCATGCCGGTGCCAATAATGGCACCAAAAATTCTGGAGAACTGGCGAGCCTGCTGGGTATGGGCTTCCGAGAGTGCAAAACAGCAGCAGTCATTGTCCAGTTCAACCGAACGATTGAGGCGGTGGGCCAGATCGTTCATCACCTGGCGTCCAGTAAGGCAAGGCACGTTAGATGACAGTAATTTTCCGGTATGTCTGTCCATAAGACCGGGCATGCCGATGCCAATTTTTCCTTGCGTTCCAGTCGCCCAGTCGGCGGTATCAATAAGTGAAGTAAAGGTCGAAAGAAAGAGTTCATAATCCTGGACTGGCGTGGCGACGCGCTTGCGCCAGCAAACCTGCATTTCCTTATCAAAAGCGACAATTTCAGTTTTGGTTCCACCAATATCAACACCGTAAAACATGCCTCATCTCCTCCGGCTTCACAGCGTAACCAGACTGTTTTCCTTGCGAGCGCGTTCTGCGGCAAAGACCATTAAGTGACT
Organism: Citrobacter sp. LUTT5; assembly: GCF_009905315.1. NCBI lineage: Bacteria > Pseudomonadati > Pseudomonadota > Gammaproteobacteria > Enterobacterales > Enterobacteriaceae > Citrobacter > Citrobacter sp. LUTT5. The sequence goes on from NZ_CP047606.1 coordinate 573,979, forward strand.
TTCCAGTGACTCATCCGGGCCAGAAAGGATCATATTTTGATCGTTGGCCATCACTGCATGGATAAAGCGATCCATCAGGTAGTAATCGCCACCACCATGTCCCCCCATCTGGGTTTGTGTTCCAGCGGCGATCTCCTCGATCTGATGCACTGTTTCTTTGTCTGTCAGGAAATCAAACACCCGGATCTGCTCGCCATCACCTTCCAGATAACCTCTGGTGCCAAACAGGCGCGTTTTTCGATCTTCCATTTTGGTAAATGCGGTCATGGTAAAGGTCACCGTCTGCTGGTGGGCAAAACGTAAGTTAACAACCTGATGATCCACCACATCATTATCACAACGATAAACGCAGCGACCATAAGGCCCATCGCTCAGCGCCTGGCGGACATTTTCTTCGCTGGGATCTGCAGTCAGCACCCGACGGAAGTGAGGAGTGCATTTGTGGTTTTCACCCAGATAAATTTTGCAGGCAGACCAGGGGCAGGTTGCTTCAACCTGACAATCAAGGCAGCGGTCGGCGGCGCCAGCAGGCTGATTCTCTTTCACAAAGTGGCTCAGGCTGCCAAATGATCCTACGTCCTTGCAGTTGTCGCCCATGATGTAGCGGATCCAGTCCAAATCATGACAGGATTTCTGCAATAACATAAATGACGATTCTGCTTCATTGCGCCAGTTACCACGTACAAACGAGTGCGCCTGATGCCAGTAACCTACGGGTTCGAGATGCTGCATGCTGACAATATCGCCAATTACGCCATCATCAAGCAGTGATTTCAGCTTTTGCGTATAGCGGGTGTACCGCAGGACGTGCGCGACGGCCAGTAATACGTTGTTGCGTTTAACCGCATCAATAATGATCCTGCAATCTTCTGGCGTAGGGGCGAGCGGTTTTTCCAGCAGAATGTGATAGCCGAGATTGGCAAACGCCACGGCAGGATCTTTGTGCATATTATCCTGCGTGCAAATAAGTACTACGTCGGCCATTTTGGGTTGGGCCGCAGCCTCTTGCCAGTCGCAAAATACGTTATTTGGGGCAATCATATGCTGTGCGACAAACTGCTGGCGATACGCCTCTCTGGGCTCAGCAACGCCTACTACCTGCATTCTGTCTGGATGTTCAAGCGCATAGCGAGCATATATTTCTCCGCGCGCACCAGCCCCTACCACTAATACGGTCACTTTATTCGCACACATATAAACCTCTCATTTTTCACTTAGCCTGAATAACGATCAGGCCAAATTTTCTTCATGTTTTTTATCAAACAAAAAGGCGGCTTCCAGATTAAATTTCACTTTGATAGATTCGCCGGGAAGAGGGGCCCAGTCGGGTGAGGAGTTAATACGTAAGATCATATGTTGCTCACCAATATCAAAATGCAGAAGGTCTTCGTTGCCCATCCTTTCTACGTTGGTAATGTGCGCATCGAACGCAGAGACGTCATGCTGCGAGGCTAACTGAATGGCCTCTGACCGGATGCCGAACCAGACGCTGGAGTGCGGATATTGCTCCAGTAGGTTACTCAAGCGTGTATTTAATGGCAGGATTAAATTATCAGCCAGGCGCAGACCACGAGTGCCGGGTTCAATATCAAGCAGCATAATATTCATTGCCGGATTACCAATAAAACCAGCAACAAATTTATTCCTGGGGTGATGGTAGATATTTCCTGGGGTATCCACCTGCATAATACGACCGCCATTAAGAACGCAAATCCTGTCTCCCATCGTCATCGCTTCAATCTGATCGTGCGTGACGTACACCATGGTTGCGCTCACGCCTTCGTGACGCAGTTGTCGATGCAGTTCTGTCAGCCGCACGCGCATTGAAACACGCAGCTTTGCATCCAGGTTGGAAAGCGGCTCATCAAACAAAAAAACGTCTGGCTTACGCACGATGGCCCTGCCAACGGCAACGCGCTGACATTGACCGCCCGAAAGTTGGCCGGGCTTTTTATCGAGTAATGTCTCTATTTCCAGCTTGTGTGCAGCTTCCCGTACGCGGATATCAATCTCTTCTTTGCTCATTTTCCCTAACAGACTGAATGCCATATTTTTATAAATCGTCATGTGGGGATAGAGGGCATAATTCTGGAAGACCATGGCAACGCCTCGCTCCTTTGGTAGCAGGTCGTTGACGCACTTCTCTCCGATTGCGATATGACCATGAGTGATATCTTCCAGACCTGCAATCATGCGCAGCAGCGTTGATTTGGCGCAGCCTGATGGCCCGACAAACACCATGAATTCGCCATCGTGGATTTCAAGATCAACGCCATGGATCGCCTGAAAGCCATTGGGATAGACTTTGCTTACTGCCTGTAATTGAATACCTGACATAACACTGCCCCTTATCCTTTAATTCCGGCACCAGCGATGCCGCGAATAAAATAGCGCTGGAAGAAGATATAAAGTAACAACATCGGGATAATCGCCAGCAATGCGCCCGCCATTAACATCGGATATTCCACGCCTGAGCGTCCGGAAAGTGAGGCTAACCCCACCGGTAATGTCATTTTATCCATGGAGGTGTTGACGATCAGCGGCCACATTAAGTTATTCCAGCTCCACAATCCGTTAATAATGACGCAGGCAATCAGCCCTGGTTTAATTAATGGCAGCATAATTTTGAAGAAAATAGTCAGATGGTTATACCCATCCATAATGGCTGCCTCTTCCAGTTCTTTAGGTACTGACAGAAAAAACTGACGCAATAAAAAGGCGCTATATATGCTGAATAAACCCGGTAGCACCAGTCCAGGAATTGAGTTCAGCAAACCGATTTTTTCAACGGTTAAAAACTGTGGGATTAAAAAGATCTGACCGGGCACCATCAGAATTGAAATACACATCATAAACAGGACATCTCGCCCTTTAAAACGCAGTCGGGAGAAACCGTACGCTGCCATTGCCGCAATCAGCGTCTGCAAAATGACGATGACCAACGTGGAGACGATCGAGTTAAAGTAAAAGCTGCCAAAAGGCATTTCATGCAAGATTTTACCGTAAGCCTGAAACCCTGGGTTGGCAGGTAGCAGGATCGGCGGAAAGGCGATGCTTTCTGCCTGGGTTTTAAAAGAGGTGATGATCATCCAGATGAAGGGAACCACAGTTACCAGCGTCGCGAGGATCATCAAGCCGTAAATTAGCCATTTTTCACGTTTAGTCATGAACATCGTGGTTGCCTCACTGTGCTTTAAGTCGTTTACCAATCCATATTTGCAGCAGCGTCAGGACCATCGTGATAACGAAAATCACCACGGCGATCGCTGAGGCATACCCTTTTTCATGGTAGATAAAGGCGTATTTATAGAAGAGATAGGCGATAGTCATCGTCTGACCGTCCACCATGGATGAACTGCCAAACAGCAGATAAACCACATCGAAAATTTGCAGCGTTTCGATAAAAGAGATCACCAGTACGAAAAACAGCGTGGGGATCATTAGCGGTAAGGTAATAGACCAGAATCCACGCAATTTGCTGATGCCATCCAGCGACATCGCTTCATAAATTTGTTTGGGGATCCCCTGCAATCCAGCGAGCAGAATGATCATCTTCAGCGCAATAGCCGACCAGATGATAACCAACGAAGCGCTCAGGCGGACGACATCGGGATCGGATAACCAACCGATGGCTGGAAGATCGAAAAAGGCCAGGATCTGATTAATTAAGCCGAAGTTTCGGTTCATCAACCACTGCCAGACCATAGCAATGGCCGCAGGCATAGTGACAGCGGGCAGAAATAACAGCGTGCGAAACAACCACTGACCGCGAATCGCCTGATTCAGGCCAATTGCGAGCAGTAATGACAAAACGGTGATTATTGGTACGCAAATAAAAACATAGGCCAAGGTGTTATATATTGCTGAACGAAACTCATCATCGCTGAATAAATTAATATAGTTATCTAAGCTGATCGTCGTCCAGATCTGAAACTCACCCAGGTCAGTGAAACTATAAAAAACGTTCTGGAAGAATGGAGTAAAGTAAAAAACAATTAACCCCGCCAGTAACGGCATAATCATTATCCATCCCCAGAAGCGTTCTTCTTTTTCCAGCTTGGTCAGGGATTTTTTTTGCACCTCTCTGGCCGGTAATTGTGGGGATGCAGCTTCATCTGAATAGCTCATACAGACTCCGGGATGCTCACTGTGCAACCAAAATATATTGCGCGGGCGAAAGCGAGAGGGAGCATGGCTCCCTCAGGATTATTTCTGCATTTCTCGTTCAACGCGTTTAGCAACACCAGGCATGACTTTCTCTGGGTCAGTACCCGTCCACACTTTTTTCAAGCCATCATTCAGAATGCTATTCCACTTAGCGGTATTGGAGCCCGCGGTTGGATATTTATGTGAGAAAGCCAACGAATCGATATAGGCTGAAACATCAATATCCTTAAAGCCTTCAGCCCACTCTTTGGCCACTTTTTGGTTAGCGGGGATCACGACTTTTCCCGTCGCCAGAGTCTGCTGCGCATGCTCAGAACTCATGAACTCAATGAACTTCCACGCCGCATCTTTATGCTGACTTTTGGCTGACATAGCAAATGCCAGACTATGGGATACACCTGCCTGCTCTGCCATTTTTGGCATTGGCACTACGCCGATGTGATCCTTAATCAGCTCATTTTGAGAGAAGGGTAATGCCCACCATGAGCCTGCGTAGACCATGGCTACCCGGTTTGACTGGAAGACGTCTGAGGCTTCCATCTCGCCTGGCGGTTGGATTAGTCCCGCGTTCAGCATGCCTTGAACATCGCGATAGACGGCGATAGCTTTGTCATTGGCAACATCCGTTTTGCCCTCAGGTAGTACAATCTTATCCCCGGCCTGTAATAGCAGGTTAAAGTAACTATCCTGTCCGCTGCTGAATTCCATTGCCAGTGGATAAGACTGTTTATCCAGCCCTTTACGCAACTGCTCTGATTTTTGTTTTAAATCGTCCCATGTCCAGTTTTTATCGGGATAGCTCACACCAGCCTGATCGAACATTTTTTTATTGTACCAGACGGCAATTGCATCAATATCCCTTGGGATGGCATATTGTTGCGACTGGTATTGGTAGGCATCGACTGAGCTTTTAACAAAATCATCCAGTTTCGGCGCTGATTTATCTTTCAGATAATTACTCAGTGGTTCCAGCATGCCATTTTTCACATATTGCTGGAAATTAGGCATGTTCATCCAGAATACATCCGGTGCTACATTTCCACCGACTGCTGAACTGAGTTTGATAAAATACTGGTCATAAGGAGTTAGTTCAATTTCGACCTTAATTCCGGGGTTGTCTTTTTCAAATTCATTAACGAGCTGTTGTTCGCCAGGGAGTTGATTGCGGTCCCATAACGTGTAGCGTAATTTAACAGGCTTTGCGTCCGACTGGCCTTCAGCACTCGCGAAGACAGGAGTTGCCAGTAAACAGGAAATAAGACAAGCCAATGCGACATTATTTTTATTCAGGGTATACATAACTTCCCTCTTTATTCAGGTCAGAATGCTTATGAGGTAAATTACAGCAGCCTATGAATAATCTGTTTTACACCGGAGAAAGTCAAAGCAGTAAAAAAGAGGGGATTATCGCATTAAAACAAGGTCGTCTTTCGGTAGGTTTCTCTTTTATCAAAACGAAAATATAACGTAAAACAATGGTGGTATTATTTCTTTTAATTTCATGTCGTTAGGTTCATTTGGTAGGTTTGAATCGAAAAAAATAGATGTTTAAAAAAACCTCTTAAAATGCGAACGTTATCACTTTATTTGTTGAAGCATCGACATCAAAAACGGGGACAAATCCCCGTTTTTTCGTTGGCTTTCGTTTCGATAATCAGGTCACTGGCGCCGGGTTAAACACCGCCAGCTGGTTATGCAGTCCCCACTGATCTGAGAAGGTTTTCTTACGTCCGCTGGCGACGTCGAGAATAAACTCGAACAGTTTCAGACCCACGTCTTCAATGGTTTCTTCTCCGGTAGCGATGGTACCGGCGTTGATGTCCATCAGGTCAAACCAACGATTGGCCAGCTCCGTGCGTGTCGCCATTTTAATCACCGGCACGGCCATCAGGCCATACGGCGTACCACGACCGGTGGTAAAGACTTGTACTGTGATCCCAGAAGCAACCTGTTGCGTACCGCAGACAAAATCGCTGGCGGGGGTGGCAGCGTAAATCAGGCCACGTTTGGTTGGACGCTGGCCCGGCGACAAGACTTCGACAATCGCGCTCTTGCCCGACTTCGCAATAGAACCCAGCGCTTTTTCCACCACGTTTGCCAGACCGCCTTTCTTGTTGCCCGGTGATGGGTTGGCGCTCCGGTCAGTCTTGCCCATATCCAGGTAGTTATCGTACCAGGCCATCTCTTCGAGCAGGCGTTTACCCACCTCTTCGTTAATCGCGCGCGGGGTCAGAAGGTGGATGGCATCGCGTACTTCGGTGACTTCGGAGAACATCACTGTCGCGCCGCAGCGTACTAACAGGTCGGAGGCATAACCTACCGCTGGGTTGGCCGTCACGCCGGAAAACGCATCGCTGCCGCCGCACTGCATGCCGACCACCAGTTCTGATGCCGGGCAGGTTTCACGCTGGCGCTGATTGAGCTTTGCCAGATGGCGTTCGGCCACTTGCAAAATATCGGCAACCATCGATTGAAAGCCGACGTGTTTTTCATCCTGCAGGCTGACGATGCTGGCGCTGTCGACCGGAATGCTTTTTACATCGTGCGTACCTTCCAGCAGGCGCTCTGGCTGCAGTTTTTCACAGCCGAGGCCAATGACCATTACCTCACCGCCAAAGTTAGGGTTCAGCGCAATATTATGAATAGTTCGAATGGGCACGATGGCGGCTGGAGCGTTAATCGCCACGCCGCAACCGTACAGATGATTGAGCCCCACCACACCGTCAACATTCGGGTATTTGGGCAGCAGATCGCGTTCAATGATTTTCACCACATAGTCCACCACGCCCGCCACGCAGTGCACGCTGGTGGAGATGCCGAGCAGATTCTTGGTGCCAACGCTACCGTCAGCATTGCGGTAACCTTCGAAGGTATAACCCTCGAGAGGCGGCAGCGGCTCAGGCACTTTAGTTGCCAGCGGCAGCGTCTCCAGCGGCGGAGCCTTGGGCAGCTCAACCATTGATTCATCAATCCAACTGCCGCGGGGGATGTCGCGAACGGCATAGCCTATCACTTCGCCATAACGCACGATTTCACCATGAACAGGAATATCCACGAGCGCCACTTTATGACCCTGGGGAATATGTTCAATGAGTTCCAGTCCGTCCGGAAAACGCGTTCCGGCTTTCAGACCATTGTCATTGACAATTATCGCCACATTATCTGTTTCGTGAACTTTAATATAAAACGCCGTTGGCGATTCTTGTCTAATTTCGATGTCGGCCATTGTCCAGTATTCTCCAACAAGTGGTGATAATAGTGTGGATATTTATATTTTGAATCTCATTGTCAGTAATAAAGATTCGGTATCGTGAAATAAGAATGTCAGGAGTTTATCGTGAAGAATGTGACAATGATCACTTAAACTCAGCAAGACCACGCCAGCAGGGGGAGCAATACGTAAATGTGTGGATTAGCGCCCATGCATGTGTGCATATGCCCAAAACATTAATTTAATAACGCATATTTAATGAGCGCTTGCACAATGATTAACGTTGCGCTGCTGATTATACTAAATCACGGTTTCATTGCGTCTGATAAATTATTATACGTTTTTATTATCGGTAATTTATCACCAGGGATATCTGCCAAATAATAATAAAAACTTTTATGTACCCGAGGTAATTAGAATGATACTGGATACAGTTGTCGAGAAAAAGAAAGGTACGCACACCCGTTACTTAATATTGCTAATAATATTTATTGTTACCGCCGTTAACTACGCGGACCGTGCCACGCTATCTATTGCCGGCACGGAAGTGGCGAAAGAGTTGCAGCTCAGTGCCATTTCAATGGGTTACATTTTCTCCGCCTTCGGTTGGGCTTACCTGTTGATGCAAATCCCTGGCGGCTGGCTGCTGGATAAGTTCGGTTCGAAGAAAGTCTACACTTACAGTCTGTTCTTCTGGTCGCTGTTCACCTTTCTGCAGGGTTTTGTCGATATGTTCCCGCTGGCCTGGGCGGGTATTTCAATGTTCATCATGCGCTTTATGCTGGGCTTCTCGGAAGCACCGTCCTTCCCGGCGAACGCCCGTATTGTGGCCGCCTGGTTCCCGACGAAAGAGCGCGGTACGGCATCTGCGATTTTTAACTCCGCACAATATTTCTCCCTGGCGCTGTTTTCGCCGCTGCTGGGCTGGCTGACCTTTGCCTGGGGCTGGGAGCACGTCTTTACCGTGATGGGCGTGATCGGTTTTGTGCTCACCGGCCTGTGGGTAAAGTTTATTCATAACCCAACCGATCACCCGCGTATGTCGCAGGAAGAGCTGAAGTTTATCTCTGAAAACGGCGCGGTCGTGGATATGGACCATAAAAAGCCCGGCGATGTGAAATCAGGTGGTCCTAAACTGCATTATATCAAGCAGTTGCTGACAAACCGCATGATGCTTGGCGTGTTCTTCGGACAGTATTTTATCAACACTATCACCTGGTTTTTCCTTACCTGGTTCCCGATTTACCTGGTACAGGAAAAAGGCATGTCGATCCTGAAAGTCGGTCTGGTGGCGTCGATTCCTGCGCTGTGCGGATTTGCCGGTGGCGTGCTCGGCGGTGTGTTCTCTGATTATCTGATTAAACGTGGCTTCAGCATCACCCTGGCACGTAAGCTGCCGATTGTGCTCGGAATGTTGCTCGCGTCGACCATTATTCTGTGTAACTACACCGATAACACCACTCTGGTGGTTGCGCTGATGGCGCTGGCGTTCTTCGGCAAAGGCTTCGGCGCGCTGGGTTGGCCGGTGATCTCCGATACTGCACCGAAAGAAATCGTCGGTCTGTGCGGTGGGGTATTTAACGTATTTGGCAACGTAGCCTCTATCGTCACCCCGCTGGTGATTGGTTATCTGGTGAGCGAGCTGCACTCATTTAATGCTGCGCTGATGTTTGTAGGGTGTTCGGCGCTGATGGCAATGGTTTGCTACCTGTTTATTGTCGGTGACATTAAACGTATGGAATTGCAGAAATAAACAAAGGTATAGGCGATGAATAACACGATTTTCCCGAATAAGTTTAAAGCGGCCCTCGCGGCGCAACAGATTCAGATTGGCTGCTGGTCTGCATTGGCCAGCCCAATCAGTACCGAAGTTTTAGGCCTGGCGGGTTTTGACTGGCTGGTACTGGATGGCGAACACGCGCCGAACGATATCTCGACGTTTATCCCACAATTGATGGCGCTGAAAGGCAGCGCCAGCGCGCCGGTCGTACGCGTGCCGACCAACGAGCCGGTGATTATCAAGCGCCTGCTGGATATTGGGTTTTACAACTTCCTGATCCCGTTCATTGAGACACAAGAAGAGGCGGTGAACGCTGTGGCGTCGACCCGCTATCCGCCGGAAGGTATTCGCGGCGTGTCCGTCTCCCATCGCGCCAATATGTTTGGCACCGTACCGGACTACTTTGCGCAATCGAATAAGAACATCACCATCATCGTGCAGATCGAAAGTCAGCAGGGTGTTGATAACGTTGACGCCATCGCGGCGACCGAAGGCGTAGACGGTGTCTTCGTCGGCCCAAGCGATCTGGCTGCGGCGCTAGGCCACCTCGGCAATGCGTCACATCCTGATGTGCAGAAAGCTATCCAGCACATTTTTGCCCGCGCGAAAGCACATGGCAAACCAAGCGGAATTCTGGCGCCGGTAGAGGCGGATGCGCGTCGTTATCTGGAGTGGGGCGCGACCTTTGTTGCTGTTGGCAGCGACCTTGGCGTGTTCCGTTCAGCCACGCAGAAACTGGCTGATTCTTTTAAGAAATAACCACCATCGACAGTAGAGAGAGAGATAAAGACATGACAATGAAAGTTGGTTTTATTGGCCTCGGTATCATGGGTAAACCAATGAGTAAAAACCTCCTCAAGGCAGGTTACTCGTTGGTGGTTGCTGACCGTAACCCGGAATCCATTGCGGAAGTCATTGCCGCTGGTGCAGAAACCGCCGCCACGGCGAAAGATATTGCTGAGCAGTGCGACGTGATCATCACCATGCTGCCGAACTCTCCGCATGTTAAGGAAGTGGCGCTGGGTGAAGGCGGTATTATTGAAGGGGCGAAACCGGGCACTGTGCTGATCGACATGAGCTCCATTGCACCGTTGGCCAGCCGTGAAATTAGCGAGGCGCTGAAAGCGAAAGGCGTGGATATGCTGGATGCGCCGGTCAGCGGCGGCGAGCCAAAAGCGATTGATGGTACGTTGTCGGTGATGGTTGGCGGTGATAAAGCGATTTTCGACAAGTACTACGATTTGCTGAAAGCGATGGCTGGTTCAGTGGTACATACCGGTGACATTGGCGCGGGTAACGTTACTAAGCTGGCGAACCAGGTGATTGTGGCGCTGAACATTGCGGCGATGTCTGAAGCGCTGACGCTGGCGACCAAGGCGGGTGTGAACCCGGATCTGGTGTATCAGGCGATCCGTGGCGGACTGGCCGGAAGCACCGTGCTGGACGCGAAAGCGCCGATGGTCATGGACCGCAACTTTAAGCCAGGTTTCCGTATTGACCTGCATATCAAAGATTTGGCGAATGCGCTGGACACTTCTCATGGGGTCGGCGCGCAGTTGCCGCTGACTGCTGCAGTCATGGAGATGATGCAGGCGCTTCGCGCAGATGGGCTGGGCACCGCCGATCACAGCGCGCTCGCATGCTACTACGAAAAACTGGCGAAAGTGGAAGTCACACGCTAACAAGAAGGGCGCGGATGTGCGCCCTGTATTTCTTGCCTTGCGCGGCACAGTCAGGCTACATAACTATGAAAATCGTAATTGCCCCAGACTCTTATAAAGAAAGTCTATCTGCCACTGAGGTCGCTCAGGCAATAGAAAAAGGATTTCGGGAAATATTTCCCGATGCGCAATATGTTTCAGTTCCGGTGGCCGACGGCGGCGAAGGAACGGTCGAAGCCATGATTGCCGCCACGCAAGGGAGTGAATATTCCGCGTGGGTGACGGGGCCGCTGGGCGAAAAAGTGAATGCCTGCTGGGGCATGTCCGGAGATGGTAAAACTGCGTTTATCGAAATGGCGGCAGCCAGTGGTCTGGCGTTAGTCCCTCCTGATAAGCGTAACCCGTTAGTCACCACGTCACGTGGTACCGGGGAATTGATTTTGCAGGCGCTGGATAGCGGGGCGCAGAGCATTATTATCGGCATTGGCGGTAGTGCAACTAACGACGGCGGCGCCGGTATGGTGCAGGCTCTGGGCGCGAAACTTTGCGACGCTAACGGGACAGAGATTGGCTACGGGGGCGGCAGTCTGATGAGCCTCAACAGCATCGACATTTCCGGTTTGGATCCGCGATTAAAAACCTGCTCCATTCGTGTGGCCTGCGATGTGACCAATCCGCTCACAGGTGATACTGGCGCTTCGCGCATCTTCGGCCCACAGAAAGGTGCGACGGAAGAACGCATTCTCGAACTGGACCGAAATTTGTCTCACTATGCCGACATCATTAAAAAATCGTTACGGGTAGACGTGAAGGATGTTCCCGGGGCGGGGGCTGCCGGTGGTATGGGCGCTGCGTTAATGGCTTTTTTAGGCGCGGACTTGCGCAGTGGTATTGAGATTGTGACCCAGGCGCTCAACCTGGAAGAGCATATTCACGACTGTACGCTGGTGGTGACCGGGGAAGGACGCATCGACAGCCAGAGCATTCACGGCAAAGTGCCGGTGGGCGTGGCGATCGTCGCGAAGAAATACCACAAACCGGTAATTGGTATTGGCGGCAGCCTGACGCGCGATGTGGAGGTGGTGCATCAATATGGTATCGATGCGGTGTTTAGCGTATTGACCAGCATCAGTACGCTGGAAGAGGCCTTCCGTGGGGCATTTGACAATATTTATCGCGCCTCAAGAAACATCGCCGCCACGTTAGCGATAGGAATGCGCAGTGCGGGGTGACATTACCCCGCAAACCCTCTATACTGCGCGCCGAAGCTGACCAGACAGTCGCCGCTTCGTCGTCGTCCTCTTCGGGGGAGACGGGCGGAGGGGAGGAAAGTCCGGGCTCCATAGGGCAGGGTGCCAGGTAACGCCTGGGGGGGAAACCCACGACCAGTGCAACAGAGAGCAAACCGCCGATGGCCCACGTAAGTGGGATCAGGTAAGGGTGAAAGGGTGCGGTAAGAGCGCACCGCGCGGCTGGTAACAGTCCGTGGCACGGTAAACTCCACCCGGAGCAAGGCCAAATAGGGGTTCACAAGGTACGGCCCGTACTGAACCCGGGTAGGCTGCTTGAGCCAGTGAGCGATTGCTGGCCTAGATGAATGACTGTCCACGACAGAACCCGGCTTATCGGTCAGCTTCACTCTTTATAAAACCCCGCTTCGGCGGGGTTTTTGCTTTCCGGATAGGCCAGATGAATGACTGTCAACGACGCTATACTCAAAAGAACGCGGCTTATCGGTCAGCTTCACTCTTTATAAAACCCCGCTTCGGCGGGGTTTTTGCTTTCCGGGTAGGCCAGATGAATGACTGTCCACGACGCTATACTCAAAAGAACGCGGCTTATCGGTCAACTTCACTCTTTATGAAACCCCGCTTCGGCGGGTTTTTTGCTTTCCGGATAGGCCAGATGAATGACTGTCCACGACGCTATGCTCAAAAGAACGCGGCTTATCGGTCATCTTCACTCTTTATAAAACCCCGCTTTGATGGGTTTTTTGCTTTCTGGGCAGGTTGTTATGCCTGATGGCGCTGCGCTTATCAGGCCTACAGGGATGGCTGGAACGGGTTTTGTAGGCCGGATAAGGTGTTTACACCGCCATCCGGCAGACGTTATACCTGTCGCGTTACGCTTGGTTTAACACGACTCTGGCGTTTATTTTCTCTTCATCTACTCTTTATTTGACCTTTATTTATGCGCTGAACGTCTTTTATTTGAGGGAATGCGTTGTGGGGTATTTTCGTTTTTGTGATGGCTAGCACAAAACGCTGCGCGATACGTTTTTATCGAGAATAATCGAACGCAATCGATCGCCATCACAAAATTACGCGCTAATAAAGTGTACAAAATTAGTGTTAATGTAATGTTGAATATGATGATTATTTGTATTGTCTAGATTGAATTTTAATAAACGCAATGTTTCTTTACAAACAAATATGGCGAAAAAATGTGATGCATGGCGTTATTTAATCACCACAAACGGTGAAATATAATTATATTTGATAAATTACTCATTAAATTTAAGTGTCATTCTGCCCGATAATTGCGCTGTAATTGATTGAAATATAGCCTTTCCTCGTTTTTAGAAATAACAGATAAAATGGCGATGTTATAGCCATAAAAATCGTTATCCCCCATCTTTTTTTGATTAAAGTCAGGGTAAAGTGAGATATGTATTTCATATCCATATGATTTATAAGTGGTTTCATTTTTTATAATAGTCTTACAAAATGTAAGTCAAGGGGATTTGTGAGGGGTAGCACATATCCTTGTTTGCTTAATTTGGTACACTTCCTGCCGTCAACAAAGTAATTAACGCAGGTCGATATGAATACTATTACACTCCCTAAAACACAGCACTTAGTGGTCTTTCAGGAAGTCATTAGAAGCGGTTCTATCGGCTCAGCTGCAAAAGAATTAGGTTTAACTCAACCCGCTGTCAGTAAAATCATCAACGATGTTGAGGCTTATTTTGGTATTGAGTTAGTTGTGCGTAAAAATACTGGTGTGACATTGACTCAGGCAGGTCAGGTGATGCTCTCATGGTCTGAATCAATTACCCGTGAAATGAAAAACATGGTTGATGAGATGAACAGCATGACGAGCAATGCGGTCGTTGATGTGTCGTTTGGTTTTCCTTCACTGATTGCCTTCACCATCATGTCCGGCATGATTAAAAAATTCAAAGAGGTATTCCCGAAAGCACAGGTTTCTATGTATGAAGCTCAGCTCTCCTCGTTCTTACCGGCAATCCGTGACGGGCGTCTGGATTTTGCCATCGGTACGCTGAGCGATGAGATGAAACTGCACGATCTGCATGTGGAGCCGCTCTTTGAGTCAGACTTTATCCTGGTTGCCAGCAAGTCCCGAACATGCACCGGCATCACCTCGCTGAGCGCGTTGAAAAACGAACAGTGGGTGTTGCCACAAACGAATATGGGGTACTACAGCGAACTTCTTACCACGTTACAGAATAATGGCATCAGCAGTGAAAACATCGTTAATACTGACTCCGTCGTCACCATTTATAATCTTGTTCTCAATGCTGATTTCTTAACAGTAATTCCCTGCGATATGACCACACCGTTTGGCTCAAACCAGTTTATTACTATCCCGGTACAAGAAACTTTACCCGTCGCGCGTTACGCCGCCGTGTGGTCGAAAAATTATCGAATTAAAAAAGCAGTATCTATTTTGGTGGAATTAGCCAAAGAGTATTCATCATATAATTGTCGGAGACGAAGGCAATTAATTGAAATTGATTAAAGATTGAAATTGTTTTAACAAAAAATAAACGCCATCTGTCTATATCTGACAATGGTCACGGCTATCTATTTACTTTAATACCCTAGTAAGAGGTTCTAATGCACATTACATACGATCTCCCAGTTGCAATTGAAGATATCCTCGAAGCGAAAAAAAGACTGGCGGGGAAAATTTATAAAACGGGAATGCCTCGCTCTAACTATTTTAGTGAACGTTGCAAAGGGGAAATTTTCCTCAAGTTTGAAAACATGCAGCGTACCGGTTCATTTAAAATCCGTGGCGCTTTTAACAAGCTCAGTTCCTTAACAGAAGCAGAAAGAATGAAGGGCGTGGTGGCTTGCTCTGCAGGTAACCATGCGCAAGGGGTTTCTCTCTCCTGCGCTATGCTCGGTATCGACGGCAAAGTGGTGATGCCGAAAGGCGCACCGAAGTCTAAAGTAGCGGCAACCTGCGATTATTCCGCGGAAGTTGTGCTGCATGGCGACAACTTCAACGACACCATCGCTAAGGTTAGCGAGATTGTGGAAACGGAAGGCCGTATCTTTATTCCACCATATGATGACCCGAAAGTTATTGCTGGTCAGGGCACTATTGGTCTGGAAATTCTGGAAGATCTGTACGATGTCGATAACGTGATTGTGCCAATTGGTGGTGGTGGACTGATTGCGGGTATTGCGGTGGCAATTAAATCTATTAACCCGACCATTAAAATTATTGGCGTGCAGTCTGAAAACGTTCACGGCATGGCGGCTTCTTTCCACGCTGGAGAAATAACCACGCACCGAACGACCGGCACCCTGGCAGATGGTTGTGACGTCTCTCGCCCGGGTACTTTAACGTATGAAATCGTTCGTGAGTTGGTGGATGACATTGTCCTGGTCAGCGAAGATGAAATTCGCAACAGCATGGTGGCATTAATTCAGCGAAATAAAGTTGTAACTGAAGGTGCCGGTGCGCTGGCATGCGCAGCATTATTAAGCGGGAAATTAGATAGCTATATCCAGAACAGAAAAACAGTCAGCATTATTTCTGGCGGTAATATCGACCTTTCTCGTGTATCTCAAATTACTGGTTTAGTTGACGCTTAATATACTTCGTTGAGGATAGGATATGAGTACTACTGATAGCATTGTATCCAGCCAGACAAAACAGTCGTCCTGGCGCAAATCGGACACCACCTGGACACTGGGTTTATTTGGTACAGCCATCGGCGCTGGGGTGCTGTTCTTCCCTATCCGCGCAGGTTTTGGCGGACTGATCCCCATTCTGATCATGCTGGTGTTAGCATACCCCATCGCGTTCTATTGCCACCGTGCGCTGGCACGCCTGTGTCTTTCCGGTTCTAATCCTTCCGGTAACATCACAGAAACGGTTGAAGAGCACTTTGGTAAAACGGGCGGCGTGGTTATCACGTTCCTCTACTTCTTTGCGATTTGTCCGCTGCTGTGGATTTATGGCGTCACCATTACCAACACCTTTATGACCTTCTGGGAAAACCAGCTGCAAATGCCAGCATTGAACCGTGGCTTCGTGGCGCTGTTCCTGTTGCTGCTGATGGCATTCGTCATCTGGTTTGGTAAAGATCTGATGGTTAAAGTGATGAGCTACCTGGTATGGCCGTTCATTGCCAGCCTGGTGCTTATCTCTCTGTCACTGATTCCTTACTGGAACTCTGCGGTTATCGATCAGGTTGATATCAGCAATATCGCTCTGACTGGCCATGACGGCATCCTGGTTACCGTATGGCTGGGTATTTCCATCATGGTGTTCTCTTTCAACTTCTCGCCAATCGTTTCTTCCTTCGTGGTCTCTAAACGCGAAGAGTATGAGAAAGATTTCGGTCGCGAATTTACCGAGCAGAAATGTTCTAAAATCATCTCCCGCGCCAGTATGCTGATGGTTGCGGTGGTAATGTTCTTCGCCTTTAGCTGCCTGTTCACGCTGTCTCCGGCAAACATGGCGGATGCGAAAGCGCAGAACATTCCAGTACTGTCTTATCTGGCGAACCACTTCGCTTCACTGTCCGGGACGAAGTCCACCTTCGCGACCGTTCTGGAATACGGTGCTTCTATTATCGCCCTGGTTGCTATCTTCAAATCGTTCTTCGGCCACTACCTGGGTACGCTGGAAGGTCTGAACGGTCTGGTGCTGAAGTTTGGTTACAAAGGCGATAAGACCAAAGTTTCCGCCGGCAAACTGAACACCATCAGCATGATCTTCATCATGGGCTCCACCTGGGTTGTGGCTTACGCCAACCCGAACATCCTGGACCTTATTGAAGCAATGGGCGCGCCGATTATTGCCTCTCTGCTCTGCCTGCTGCCGATGTATGCCATCCGTAAAGCGCCATCACTGGCGAAATACCGTGGCCGTCTGGATAACGTGTTTGTTACCGTGATTGGTCTGCTGACCATCCTGAACATTGTCTACAAACTGTTTTAATCCTTAAGCTCAGGATGAGCGGAGTAGTGAAATGAATGAGTTTCCGGTAGTACTGGTTATTAACTGTGGTTCGTCTTCCATTAAATTCTCAGTGCTGGATGCAGCTAACTGTGAAGTTTTAATGGCGGGAATCGCGGACGGTATTAACTCTGAAAATGCGTTCATAGCAATTAATGGAGGAGAGCCAGCTAAGCTGGCTCACCACAGCTACGAAGACGCATTAAAAGCAATTGCCGTTGAACTAGAGAAACGTAATTTAATGGACAGCGTGGCCTTAATTGGCCACCGCATTGCACACGGCGGAAATATCTTTACCGAATCAGCAATTATTACTGACGAAGTTATCGATAATATCCGCCGGGTATCGCCGCTAGCACCGTTACATAATTATGCGAACCTGAGTGGGATCGAATCTGCTCAGCACCTTTTCCCTGGCCGACAGCAGGTTGCGGTATTTGATACAAGCTTCCACCAGACGATGGCCCCTGAAGCCTATTTGTACGGTTTACCGTGGAAATATTTCGAAGAGTTGGGCGTTCGTCGTTACGGCTTCCACGGCACGTCGCATCGCTATGTTTCTCAGCAAGCGCATGACCTTCTTGACCTGCAGAGTGATGACTCGGGTCTGGTTGTGGCTCACCTGGGGAACGGTGCGTCAATCTGTGCGGTGCGTAACGGGCAGAGCGTTGATACCTCAATGGGCATGACGCCGCTGGAAGGGTTGATGATGGGGACACGCAGCGGCGACGTCGATTTCGGCGCGATGGCGTGGATTGCCAGCGAAACCAACCAGACGCTGAGCGACCTTGAGCGCGTAGTGAATAAAGAGTCCGGTTTACTGGGTATTTCCGGTTTGTCTTCTGACTTACGTACGTTAGAAAAAGCCTGGCACGAGGGACATGAGCGTGCGCAGCTGGCGATTAAAACGTTTGTGCATCGTATCGCGCGTCATATCGCCGGCCATGCTGCATCGCTGCATCGTCTTGATGGGATTATTTTCACCGGTGGCATAGGTGAGAACTCGGTATTAATTCGTCGTCTGGTTATTGAGCACCTTGCCTTTTTAGGCGTGAATATCGACAACGAAATGAATAGTCTGCCAAATTCCCATGGCGAAAGAATTATCTCAAATAAAGATGCTCGTGTTGTTTGTGCGGTAATTCCCACAAACGAAGAGAAAATGATTGCACGTGATGCCATTGCATTAGGCAAAATTAATACATCAGTAGAATTTGCATAATTAATTTTCAGCAGAGAGATTATTTTTCATGAAGGTAAATATCGATACCAGCGATATGCTGTATGCCGAAGCCTGGAATGGCTTTAAAGGTACGGACTGGAAAGAAGAAATTAATGTCCGTGATTTTATTCAGCACAACTATACGCCTTATGAAGGGGATGAATCTTTCCTCGCCGAAGCAACGCCTGCGACCACTGCATTGTGGGAAAAAGTGATGGCGGGCATCCGTATTGAAAACTCGACGCACGCGCCGGTTGATTTCGATACTAATATTGCTACCACGATAACCGCGCATGATGCGGGTTATATTGAACAAGAACTGGAAAAAATCGTTGGTCTGCAAACGGATAAGCCGCTCAAGCGCGCTCTGCATCCGTTTGGTGGCATCAACATGATCAAAAGCTCTTTTGATGCTTATGGTCGTGAGATGGATGCTGATTTTGAATACCAGTTTACTGAACTGCGTAAAACCCATAACCAGGGCGTATTCGACGCCTACTCTCCGGATATGCTGCGCTGCCGTAAATCCGGCGTGCTGACCGGTCTGCCGGACGGCTATGGTCGTGGCCGTATCATCGGTGACTATCGCCGCGTGGCGCTGTACGGTATTCGCTACCTGGTGCGCGAGCGTGAACTGCAGTTTGCCGATCTCCAGTCGAACCTGGAGTGGGGCCAGAATCTTGAAGCCACGATTCGTCTGCGTGAAGAGCTGTCTGAGCACCGTCGCGCTCTGCTGCAAATGCAGGAAATGGCTGCGAAGTATGGCTGCGATATCTCCCGACCGGCGCGTAATGCGCAAGAAGCGGTGCAGTGGGTGTACTTTGCTTACCTGGCTGCGGTGAAATCGCAGAACGGCGGCGCGATGTCGCTGGGCCGTACCGCATCGTTCCTAGACATCTACATTGAGCGCGATTTCAAAGCGGGGATTTTAAACGAGCAGCAGGCGCAGGAGCTGATCGACCACTTCATTATGAAGATCCGTATGGTGCGCTTCCTGCGTACGCCGGAATTCGACACCCTGTTCTCAGGCGACCCTATCTGGGCGACCGAAGTTATCGGTGGTATGGGGCTTGATGGTCGCACGCTGGTGACGAAGAACTCGTTCCGCTATCTGCATACGCTGCACACCATGGGCCCGGCACCAGAGCCGAACCTGACGGTGCTGTGGTCTGAACAGCTACCAATCGCCTTTAAAAAGTACGCTGCCCAGGTGTCTATCATCACCTCGTCTTTGCAGTATGAAAACGACGATTTGATGCGTGCCGACTTTGACAGCGATGACTATGCCATTGCCTGCTGCGTCAGCCCGATGGTTATCGGCAAACAAATGCAGTTCTTCGGGGCGCGTGCCAACCTCGCTAAAACGTTGCTGTACGCAATCAACGGCGGCGTGGATGAGAAGCTGAAAATCCAGGTCGGGCCGAAAACGGCACCACTGATGGATGACGTGCTGGACTACGACACGGTGATGGAGAGCCTGGACCACTTTATGGACTGGCTGGCCGTGCAGTACATCAGCGCACTGAACATCATCCACTACATGCACGACAAGTACAGCTACGAAGCTTCGCTGATGGCGCTGCACGATCGTGATGTCTATCGCACGATGGCCTGTGGTATGGCGGGTCTGTCCGTGGCGGCGGATTCTCTGTCGGCTATCAAATATGCTCGCGTGAAACCGATTCGCGATGAAAACGGCCTGGCAATTGATTTCGAAATCGAAGGCGACTATCCGCAATACGGCAACAACGACGAGCGCGTAGACAGTATTGCCTGCGACCTGGTCGAACGCTTTATGAAGAAAATTAAAGTGTTGCCAACCTACCGTAACGCGGTGCCGACGCAGTCCATTCTGACCATCACCTCCAACGTGGTGTACGGACAGAAAACTGGTAACACGCCGGACGGACGTCGCGCAGGTACGCCGTTTGCGCCAGGGGCAAACCCGATGCACGGCCGCGATCGTAAAGGTGCGGTGGCGTCGTTAACCTCGGTCGCCAAACTGCCGTTCACCTATGCCAAAGACGGTATCTCGTACACCTTCTCCATTGTACCGGCAGCGCTGGGCAAAGAGGATGGAGTGCGTAAAACCAACCTGGTCGGTCTGCTGGACGGTTACTTCCACCATGAAGCGCATGTGGAAGGTGGTCAGCATCTGAACGTTAACGTTATGAACCGTGAAATGTTGATGGATGCCATTGAGCACCCGGAAAACTATCCGAACCTGACGATCCGCGTGTCTGGCTATGCGGTGCGCTTCAACGCGCTGACCCGCGAACAGCAGCAGGATGTTATTTCACGTACTTTCACCCAGGCGCTCTGACGCCGGAGGGACTATGAGAAAAGTTATTGCAACCGAATGTGCGCCAGGGGCGATTGGGCCTTACGTACAGGGTGTGGATCTGGGCAGCATGGTGTTGACGTCAGGTCAAATCCCGGTGTGTCCACAGACCGGTGAAGTGGCTGAAAACGTATCCGATCAGGCGCGTCAAAGCCTGGAAAACGTGAAAGCGATTGTCGAGTCTGCAGGTTTGAAAGTGAGCGATATCGTCAAGACCACCGTTTTCGTTTCCGACCTGAACGACTTCGCCACCATCAATCAGGTTTACCAGCAGTTCTTTGATGAGCATAAGGCAATCTACCCTACACGCAGCTGCGTGCAGGTCGCCCGCTTACCAAAGGATGTGAAGCTGGAGATTGAAGCCATCGCCGTACGTGGCGACACGCTGTAATCCCTTGCGGGGCGATCTCAGGATCGCCCCGATCCTTAATGAGTGTGAAACCTGGTCTTCACTGAACGGCAATCCGAGGGTGTGGATATGATTAGCGCATTCGATATTTTTAAGATTGGCATTGGACCTTCCAGCTCCCATACCGTGGGGCCAATGAACGCTGGTAAAAGCTTTATCGATCTGTTGGTCAGCTGCGGGGAACTTCCCAAGGCTACACATATTGTGGTCGATCTTTATGGATCGCTTTCCCTGACCGGAAAAGGTCATGCAACAGATGTCGCCATCATGATGGGACTGGCAGGTAACAGCCCGCAAAATGTTAATATAGATTCAATCGCTGGTTTTACTCAGGAAGTGGCCCGTACCGGACGTTTACCGGTTGCAGGGGGCACGCATGTTGTCAATTTCATTCCAGACGAAAATATTCTCTTTCATGCCGAAACGCTGCCACGCCATGAAAATGGCATGCGTATCACCGCATGGAACGGCACCGAGACGCTATTAAGCAAAACCTATTACTCCATCGGCGGTGGTTTTATCGTTGAAGAGGAGCAATTTGGTCAGGCGCATGATGTTGAAGCACACGTGCCCTACAATTTTCATTCCGCCAGCGAACTGCTGAAACTGTGCGAGCGCAACGGGCTGTCTGTTTCCGGCCTGATGATGCAAAACGAACTGGCGATGCGCAGCAAAGAAGAAATCGATGCTGGCTTTGCTGCCATTTGGGACGTTATGCACGCTGGAATTGAGCGCGGCATGAACACCGAAGGCGTTCTGCCGGGTCCACTGAACGTCCCGCGCCGCGCCGTGGCATTACGTCGGTTGCTGGTTTCCAGCGATAACCTGTCCAGCGACCCAATGAACGTGATCGACTGGATCAACATGTTCGCGCTGGCCGTGAGCGAAGAAAACGCCGCCGGATGCCGGGTTGTGACGGCACCGACCAACGGAGCATGTGGGATTATCCCTGCTGTCCTGGCCTATTACGACAAGTTCCGCCGCCCGGTGAATGCAAACTCCATTGCCCGCTACTTACTGGCCGCGGGGGCGATAGGCGCGCTGTATAAGATGAATGCCTCTATTTCTGGTGCCGAAGTGGGTTGCCAGGGGGAAATTGGCGTCGCCTGTTCAATGGCAGCAGCCGGGTTGACAGAGTTGCTTGGCGGTAGCCCGTCTCAGGTGTGTATTGCGGCGGAAATCGCCATGGAGCATAACCTGGGACTGACCTGCGATCCGGTCGCCGGACAAGTGCAAATACCATGTATTGAGCGCAATGCGATCAACGCGGTAAAAGCCGTCAACGCCGCGCGTATGGCGCTACGTCGAACATCTGAGCCACGCGTTTCGCTCGATAAAGTGATCGAGACCATGTATGAAACGGGCAAAGATATGAACGACAAATACCGTGAAACGTCACGTGGTGGTCTGGCTATCAAAGTGATTTGCACTTAACTAAATTTGTGTTTATTTCTCCTTTGGGCGCACTTGAGTGCGCCCTTTTTTTTGTTGTGATCCGCTTCAAAAAGAGAAATTAATCCCATTTTGTAAATATAAAATAGAAAAACTTTATTAAACATTATGAAATGAGGGGGTATTTATGTGAAGTTTTTCTCTGACCCTCGGCGTATGATTTCTCCATTCTAACGAACTCGCCTGCACGACTCGTACCGCGTATCGCATTGATGCGGAACGGAAAAATAATAAAACCTTACCCTACATTTTGAGCGAGATTTTTATGGAAACGGCAACGAATAACAGCGTAATACTCGACGCATCTGCTCCGGCGCGTCGGGCGGGGATGACCGAAAGTGAATGGCGTGAAGCCATTAAATTCGACAGCATGGACACTGGCTGGGTCATTATGAGTATCGGTATGGCAATTGGCGCGGGGATTGTTTTTCTTCCCGTCCAGGTAGGATTGATGGGGCTGTGGGTGTTCTTACTCTCTTCTATCATCGGCTATCCAGCCATGTATTTGTTCCAGCGCCTGTTTATCAACACGCTGGCTGAGTCCCCAGAGTGTAAAGACTACCCGAGCGTGATCAGCGGCTATCTGGGTAAGAACTGGGGCATCCTGTTAGGTGCGTTGTATTTTGTGATGCTGGTTATCTGGATGTTTGTCTATTCCACCGCCATCACCAACGATAGCGCCTCTTATCTGCACACGTTTGGCGTTACTGAAGGTTTACTGTCCGACAGCCCGTTCTATGGCCTGGTGCTGATTTGCATCCTGGTGGCCATCTCGTCACGCGGGGAAAAACTGCTGTTTAAAATCTCCACCGGCATGGTGCTGACCAAGCTGCTGGTAGTGGCAGCGCTTGGCGTATCGATGGTTGGGATGTGGCATTTGTATAACGTAGGTTTACTGCCGCCGATGGCGCTGCTGATCAAAAACGCGATCATAACGTTGCCATTTACGCTGACCTCAATTCTGTTTATTCAGACATTAAGCCCGATGGTTATCTCGTATCGTTCTCGCAACAAATCCATTGAAGTGGCGCGCCATAAAGCCCTGCGAGCGATGAATATCGCGTTCGGCATTCTGTTCGTGACCGTCTTTTTCTACGCCGTTTCCTTCACGTTGGCGATGGGCCATGACGAAGCGGTTAAAGCTTATGAGCAGAATATTTCCGCTCTGGCGATTGCCGCGCAGTTTATCAGCGGTGCGGGTGCTGGTTGGGTGAAAATCGTCAGCGTTGTTCTGAACATCTTTGCCGTTATGACCGCTTTCTTCGGCGTCTACTTAGGTTTCCGTGAAGCGACTCAGGGGATCGTAATGAACGTGCTGCGCCGCAAAATGCCAGCCGAGAAAATCAACGAAACCCTGGTTCAGCGCGGCATTATGGTTTTCGCCATCCTGCTGGCCTGGAGCGCAATTGTGCTCAATGCGCCGGTGCTGAGCTTCACCTCTATTTGTAGTCCTATCTTCGGCATGGTGGGTTGTCTGATCCCGGCCTGGCTGGTCTACAAAGTTCCTTCACTGCACAAATACAAAGGCGCTTCCCTGTATCTGATTATTATCACGGGCCTGCTGCTGTGCGTTTCTCCGTTCCTGGCATTTTCCTGAGTTATCTGAGCAAAGGTTGTTGTTATGTTTGAGACTACATTGAATCCATTATGGGATAGTTTTATCCGCGCGGTACAGGAAGAGGTTAAGCCTGCGCTGGGTTGTACGGAACCTATCTCTCTGGCGCTGGCGGCAGCGGTCGCATCCTCTGAGCTGGACGGCGCGGTTGAACGTATTGATGCGTGGGTCTCACCGAACCTGATGAAAAACGGCATGGGCGTTACCGTGCCGGGTACCGGAATGGTCGGGTTACCTGTCGCGGCGGCGCTGGGTGCGCTGGGGGGAAATGCCCGTGCCGGTTTAGAGGTACTGAAAGATGCGTCGCCCCAAGCGATCGCTGATGCGAAAGCGATGTTGAGCGCTGGCAAGGTCGCGGTGATGCTGCAGGAGCCTTGCGAGGATATCCTCTTTTCCCGCGCGAAGGTTTACAGCGCTGAAGGATGGGCGTGCGTGACGATTGTGGGCGGTCATACCAACATAGTCCACATCGAGACCAATAAGGGTGTAGTGTTCACCACAGAACAGAATGCTCAGGAAGAGGAGCTGGAGTCGCCGCTGGCGGTACTGTCTCACACCTCGCTGGAAGAGATTCTGGCGTTCGTGAACGCGGTACCGTTTGAGTCGATCCGCTTTATTCTTGATGCGGCAAAGCTGAACGGTGCG
Organism: Citrobacter sp. LUTT5; assembly: GCF_009905315.1. Classification (NCBI taxonomy): domain Bacteria; kingdom Pseudomonadati; phylum Pseudomonadota; class Gammaproteobacteria; order Enterobacterales; family Enterobacteriaceae; genus Citrobacter; species Citrobacter sp. LUTT5. The sequence continues at coordinate 598,704 of NZ_CP047606.1, forward strand.
TTGTCTCAGGAAGGGCTGCGTGGTAACTGGGGCTTGCACATCGGAACCACACTTGAGAAGCAGTGCGCGCGTGGTCTGCTGGCGAACGATCTCTCCACCTCTATTCTGATCCGCACCAGTGCGGCATCGGATGCGCGAATGGGCGGGGCGACGCTGCCGGCCATGAGCAACTCCGGATCCGGCAATCAGGGGATTACCGCGACTGTTCCGGTCATGGTGGTGGCCGAGCACTTTGGCGCGGATGAGGAGAAACTGGCACGTGCGCTAATGTTGTCTCACCTGAGCGCTATCTACATCCATCATCAGCTTCCTCGTTTGTCTGCGCTGTGCGCAGCAACCACGGCGGCGATGGGCGCTGCAGCGGGGATGGCATGGATCGTGGATGGCCGCTACAACACCATCGCGATGGCGATCAGCAGCATGATTGGCGACGTGAGCGGAATGATTTGCGATGGCGCTTCAAACAGCTGCGCGATGAAAGTCTCAACCAGCGCATCTGCGGCGTGGAAAGCGGTACTGATGGCACTGGATGATACTGCCGTAACCGGAAACGAAGGGATTGTGGCGCATAACGTGGAACAATCTATCGCTAACCTGTGTGCGCTGGCGTGTCGTTCGATGCAGGAAACCGACAAGCAGATCATTGAGATCATGGCCAGTAAGGCGCATTAATCTCCAGGTCGGGTAAGGCGTTGCCGCCACCCGGCATAAGTCTAAGCCGCCTTTTCAGGCGGCTTCTTCGTCTTCCAGCCGTAGCTCGGCATCGGCCACAATCGCTTCCAGCTCTGTCAGCATTTCTTCATAGCCGAAGGGAACCGTTTCCCGTTTTTTCAGCTCAACCTGCGGCTGGCGTTTTTTTGATGATTTCTTGCTCAATAGTCGTACTCCATTGTTTTCCCTGACTATACGGGCAAATCTATCAGCAAAGCGCGCAGCGGGGTATCGGCGACTAACGTTATGTTAGTTTCGTCACGAATAAATGCCCCATCGCCACAGGTGAGCGCTTCTTTTTCGGCGCCAGACGTTACCGCATGGAATCTGCCGTGAATCGACTGTAAATAAGCGCGTGGCCCATGTAACTGAAAACTCAGCGATTCACCTTGCTGCAGTTCAACGTGGTGCACCCATACCTGTTGGCGCAGATGCAGGCTGCCTTGTTCACCGTCCGGCGAGGCCAGCAGCTGATGCTTACTGGTACCCAGCGTGGCTTTCTGTACGCAGGCGTTTTCACGCTGCGGGCAGGCGTCCAGCCAGAGCTGCATCCGCGTTAACGGTTTGTCTTTGCTGATATTGTGTTCGCTATAGCTAATCCCGGGCTGTGTCGCGAGCAGTAAAACTTCGCCTGCTTTGGCCTTGATATGGTTGCCTTCGCTGTCTCGGTACTCCGCTTCCCCTTCGAGGATCAGATTGACGATATCCACCTTCGGATAGGTCCGTGGCTGGAAAGAGGCCCCCGGTGCCAGAACTTCCTGGTTCAGAACACGCAGCGAGGCATAACCCAGCAGTTTAGGATCAAAATAGTGTCCAAAGGAGAAGGTATAACGGGCCTGCAGCCAGCCGTAGTCTGCTTGCCCGCATTGTTTGGCTGTACGGGTAGTAATCATAGTTCTTGACCTCTCTTTACTTCCTTTTATGTTAAATGGCTAGACGCTGCATTGTTAGCCAGATATTCTGCCCGGTATGTTCAAATTTCCTGAATGAGAACGAGATGGCTAAAGAAAGGGCTTTAACGCTTGAGGCGTTACGCGTCATGGACGCAATAGACAGGCGCGGCAGCTTTGCCGCCGCCGCAGACGAACTGGGGCGCGTGCCTTCCGCACTTAGCTATACCATGCAGAAGCTGGAGGAAGAGCTGGACGTAGTGCTGTTTGACCGTTCAGGCCACCGCACAAAATTCACTAACGTCGGGCGTATGCTGCTGGAGCGTGGGCGCGTACTGCTGGAGGCTGCGGATAAGCTGACTACCGATGCCGAAGCGCTGGCTCGCGGATGGGAAACGCATTTGACTATCGTTACCGAAGCACTGGTGCCAACGGCGGCGTTTTTCCCGCTGATCGACAGACTGGCCGGGAAGGCCAATACCCAGCTTTCCGTTATTACCGAAGTTCTGGCCGGGGCGTGGGAGCGTCTTGAGCAGGGGCGGGCGGATATCGTGATTGCGCCGGATATGCATTTTCGCTCATCTTCCGAAATCAACTCGCGCAAGCTGTACTCGCTGATGAACGTGTATGTGGCGGCACCGGATCATCCTATCCACCAGGAGCCGGAACCGTTATCGGAAGTCACCCGCGTGAAATACCGTGGGATCGCTGTGGCGGATACCGCACGTGAACGTCCGGTGCTGACCGTTCAACTGCTGGATAAACAGCCGCGTCTGACGGTGAGTACGATAGAAGATAAACGTCAGGCGCTGTTGGCCGGATTGGGCGTAGCGACAATGCCGTACCCGCTGGTGGAAGAGGATATTGCAGCTGGTCGACTGCGGGTCGTTAGTCCGGAATCGACAAGCGAGATAGATATTATTATGGCCTGGCGTCGTGACAGCATGGGCGAGGCGAAATCCTGGTGTCTGCGAGAAATTCCCAAGCTGTTTGCGGGTAAATAAGAAATACGCCCCTCCAACGGAAGGGGCGTATTTAAATTCAGGACAACTGTTTGGGGTCAGCGCCGAAGCGATTGCTCCCCGGAGTGCCGTTTTGACAGTTGAAAATAATGATGATCAACCAGCCGACGATCGGGATCAGCAGCACCAGCAGCCACCAGGCTGAACGGTCGGTGTCATGTAAACGCCGAAACTGTACCGCCCACCACGGGATAAAGACCAGAACCCCGTAAATCGTCGTTAATATGCCTTCTCCTCCGGCGCGTTCCCAGCCAAGCATTCTGTCCAGAATGCCCAGCACGAACGTGAAGATGATGTTGACCAGCACAAACATCCAGTATTCTTTACGACGCGCGCGGCCACCAAAACCAAAGTAATTCTTTAATACGTTTAAATACCAATCCATTTTTGCCTCGTTCTGCGTTCAATTACTTGTTTTTAAAGCAATCAAATTAAGAATAGCTGCGAATGGAATGCTGGTAAATGTTTGTAGTATTAATTATTTGGCCTCCAAACGGGCAATGCCGATCAGTTAAGCATGTATGGTGAACATGTGATTCTTGCTCAGGGTTCCGTTCACCTCATGTGCGTTGCTTCTCTGATATCTTTATACCCGTGAACGGGCAAGGGAGGCTCACCGCCGCCTCCCTTGCAACCCAGGCTCCCGGCGGGAAAATCGTCGCTGCGCGAGTTATTCGTCTTATTCCGTCTGCCTGTCGGGTCGGGGCCGAGCCTGCGTCCCTGCAGGCCGTCCCCTTTGCCCGCATCCCTGCGGGCAGACCCGGTCAGCCGTCAACGCCTCATCGATTTTCAGCCGGACCGGGGTCATCGCTGTAATGCTCTGACTTCCAGTTAAATCTGATTTGCTGTTCAGATATATTCAAAAAAAACGCAGATGGTCAGGTGTGGGCTGGTCCGGCTGAAAATTGCCGACGTGTTTCCGTAAGGCCGGGAGAACCCGCATGGATGCGGGTTCAGGGCGCGTTTTACAGGGACGTTTCCTCGCGCCCGACCCGGTAGCCTGGAGGAATAAGCGGAGGGTATTGCACAGCAACAATTTTCCTGCCGGGAGCCGGGATTGTAAAGGGCGTGGCGGAGAACGCCCTTTACACGTTCACAGGAATCGGTGCTTCAGAGAAACGATGAACATGAGGTGAACGGAACCCTTTCCCTGAAATAACATATTCATTACCTCCGCCAGCACATGTTGATGCCTTTCGAAACGGAGGCGTTAACTGAACAGCATTACCCAAACGGAGGCCAGTGTAAATCAGGCGAAACGCTCGTCACGCCCATGAGGTTCGCTGAGATCCTGCCACGGGCCGATTGAAATAATACCGGTCGGGTTGATTGTTTTGTGGCTACGGAAGTAGTGATGACGGATATGGTCAAAGTTGACGGTCTCCGCAATGCCCGGCATCTGGTAGATATCGCGCAGAAAACCGTACAGATTCAGGTAGTCACTGATGCGGTGTTTGTCGCACTTGAAGTGGGTGACATAAACCGGATCAAAGCGCACCAGCGTGGTCCACAGGCGAATATCGGCCTCGGTTAGCTGGTCACCGGTCAGGAAGCGATGCTGACCCAGGATCTGCTCCAGTCGTGCCAGAGATTGAAAGACTTTTTCCACGGCATCGTCGTAGGCTTCCTGGCTGGTGGCAAATCCCGCTTTATACACGCCGTTATTGACGTTGTCATAAATCCAGCCGTTCAGCTCGTCGATTTTACTTTGCAGGGCAGGTGGATAGTAATCCCCGGCTTTCGCACCCAGCGCATCAAACGCAGTGTTAAACATGCGGATGATTTCTGCAGATTCGTTGCTGACAATAGTGTGGTTTTTTTTGTCCCACAGTACCGGAACGGTCACCCGACCGCTGTAGTGCGGATCGGCGTGTAAATAGAGCTGATAAAGAAATTCGTGCTGATACAGGGTATCGCCGGTTGCCGCTGGGAAGTTGTCGTCAAAGGTCCAGCCGTTTTCCAGCATTAGCGGATGCACAACGGAAACGGAAATAAACGGTTCCAGCCCTTTAAGTTTACGCAAAATCAGTGTGCGATGCGCCCACGGACAGGCCAGAGAAACGTACAGATGATAACGGTCTTTTTCGGCAGCAAAGCCACCTTCACCGGTCTGGCCAGGCGTGCCATCTGCGGTGAGCCAGTTACGGAAAGCCGATGCAGAACGTTGAAATTTCCCACCGGTTGATTTGGTATCGTACCAGGTGTCATGCCAGACGCCGTCAATCAGTTGTCCCATTTTATCGTCTCCTCAGATAGCAAAAGCGAGGAGATATCTCCTCGCTTTTTGATGTGTTCAGTATAGTTTGCTTACCACTTTTTATTCAGTACGCGGTCAATACTGAATGCGCCCGGACCGGTGATAGCCAGCAGCAGGAAGCCGCCTGCGATGGTCAGGTTTTTCATAAACATCAGAGAGTTCACACCTTCCGCAAAGTTACTGTGGAAGAGGAACGCCGTCAGCAGCGTGAAGCCTGCGGTGAACAGCGCGGTAGTACGGGTCAGGAAACCGAACAGAATTGCCAGACCGCCGCCAAACTCAAGCAGAATCACCAGCGGCAGCATAAATCCTGGGACGCCCATGGCTTCCATGTACTGTTGGGTACCTGCATATCCGGTGATTTTTCCCCAACCTGCGGTAATAAACAGGATTGGCATCAGAATGCGCGCTACCAGTACACCAACATCTTCTAATTTCTTCATCATACTCTCCAGGAAACCACTCAGGCGGCTTATTGTGTTTTTTTGTGCAATGACGCTGCTGAGCGCGTCGTTGCTGTCGATGAAGAGAATAATAAACGTGGCTAATGAGAATTGTTAGCAAGGAAAACTGTCAGAAATTATCAAAAAATTTGAGGTTAGGTGGGAGTAGGGGGATTAGCCGCGCAACTGCTGCTGCCTGATGGTCGATTTCACCAGGCGCCAGATGCTCCAGACGCTAAAGCCGCGTTTGGCCCAGCGGACCAGCAGATTTGGGTTACGGATGGTGCGAACTGCCATAATACTGCTCCCGACTAACACCCAGCCGCGCAGGTTCAACAGCGTCTTCCAGCCACGATCGTAGACCTCGGTGGCTTCCAGCCAGTCGCGGCGAGTAGCAGACAGATCCAGCCGTTGCTGCTGGATCTGTCCAAGCAGTTGCGCCTTACGTTGTTGACGTTCGACTTTACTGCTCATTATGCGTCATCCTCCAGAGCCCGCCTGTCGTTCGCGAGTTCATTGCGCGTATGGCGTAGCAGCGTTGTTTTACGCGCTTTACGCAGCGTCCATATCCCGCCAATCAGCGCTAACAGCAACAGCACTACGGTGGTGGCAATCATGGCGTTCAGTCGGTATTGAGGGTCAATGGCCCAGATGATAAGTACCATCAGGCTCATCAGGCCAAACGCCGCGAACAGCATAGTCAGCCCAAGCATCAGCAGGATCTGGATGAGGTTGGCTTTTTCCTCTTCCAGCTCAACGACGGCCAGCCGCAGCCGCGTCTCTACGATCTCAACGAGAATCGTCAGGATCCGCTGTCCAATACCCAGTACGCCTTTGCCTGGACCTTGTGCGTGTTGAGAATCAGCCATTGTTAACGGCGCGACAGCAGTACACCAAGCACCACACCGACTGCAGCGCCAATGCCGACGCCTGTCCATGGGTTTTCGCGCACGTAGTTATCGGCTTTAGCCGCGGCCTCACGGGTCTGTTTGGCAATCACATCGCTGGTTTCACTCAGACGATGGCGGCTCTCGCGCAGCGCATGTTCGGCTTTGCTGCGAATTTTACTCATCTCTTCCTTCGACTTATCGCCAGAAGAGCTAAGTACTTCTTCAAGCGTATCCGCAAGAGATTTCAGCTCAGCGCGCAGGTTTTCCGTAGCATTATCTTTCGACATAGTTTTCTCCAGTTGAGTGGCTAGTTACCGTACTTAGTAATCGCGGGTCTCGAGTTCTTTTAGCTCTTTCTGAGCTTCAGCAAGCTTGTGTTCGCGCTTAGCTACCTTATCCGCATCGCCTTTTTGCTTAGCTTCGGCTAAGTCACGTTGACGCTCGGCAATCTCATTTTTCTGCTCGGCGATTTTTTTCTGATGGTTGGCGCGCAGTTTGCTGTCAGTACAGTTTGCCCTGACTTCGCTCAGCGCTTTGTTCAGCCCATTGATGCGGCTCTGATTATTGTGTTTTTCGGCATAGCTAATCTCCCGCTGAATGTCTTGTTCTTTTTCCTGACAGAGGGTGTTGGCGTAGCTGCCGGCACTTAGAGCGAAAAGGCTAATTGCCAAAGCGATGCGGTATTTCATTCTTGAACCTTCCATTGTGATTCGACCTCGTCGTTTAGGGTCGATGCTCCAGAATAATAAAACGTTGGGTCATAAGCCCAGTTTATTAATCATAGGCGCTAAACGGTGAAATCACCAAAGTGAGTGATCTAATTCAGATTCCTGGAAATTAACCAAAGCGGTGTGGAGTATCACGTAAGCGGGATAACCACTGCACCGCCTGATTATCATCATCCTGCTGAGCAATAACGAAACCGTGCGGTAACGTTCGGTCCAGCACGACCTTTGCGGCTGCGCTCTGTGCGCTGGAATCAAAGGTAATCAGCAGTGCGTCATTTTGCGGAGTGATGCTTTTAAAACGAATGCCGTTGGCATCCAGGTGATGCCAGATAGAGAAGCCATCAGGCACGCTGGCTCCTTGGTTTACGGCACGAATGGCAAGCGTTGATTCCTGCTGGCGAATGACAGACCAGGTCAGGAGCAACGCGCCAATGAACAACATAAAAGTGGTGGACCAGGCAAGTCGTCGGAGCGTTATGCATGATTTCAGCATAATTTACCCTCGGTTCCCGTATTTCTTCTTCCAAAGAACAACCAGTGAACCTGCCAGACCAAACACCAGTAACACCACAGGAAGCAGCATCAGACAAGACATCAGCTGATCTTCATACTTGAGAAACACCGGCGTTTTGCCCAGCAGATAACCAAGCGTTGTGAGAATCAAAACCCAAAGCAGTCCACTCATCCAGTTGAAGAACTGAAAGCGCGCATTGTTCAGGCCGGACAATCCTGCGATGGTCGGCAGTAATGTTCTGACAAACGCGATGAAGCGACCGACCAGCAGCGCAGACAAGCCATGCTTATGGAACAGATGATGCGCGCGCTGATGGTAATGCGCGGGCAGATGAGATAGCCAGTTTTGTACTGTGCGGGTATTCCCCAGCCATCGCCCCTGGATATAGCTAAGCCAGCAACCCAGGCTGGCTGCGGTAGTGAGCAGCAGTACCGTTTGCGGGAAACCCATCGCGCCTTTGGCGATAAGTACGCCGACCAGCACCAGTAGACTGTCGCCAGGTAAAAAGGCCGCTGGCAGCAGTCCGTTTTCCAGAAACAAAATGGTAAATAGTACGAAATAGAGCATGCCAATCATGGAAGGATTGGCCAGCGTTTCAAAATCCTGAGCCCATAAAGCATTCAGTAATTGAGTCAGTAGTTCCATTCAATATTCCTGGAGAATCGGTTGTCGTCATGCCGGTTTTCTGGAGTTTGTAACGCCGCAATTTTATTGGTGTTTTTTACATGGATCGCGGTCTGACACAAATTCACGGCCTGAACTATTCCCTGTAAAGTTGTGAAGTAAGCAAGCTCTCAAACACAAAAATTCAAATAGCATCTAATTGTAACAAAGGTCAACGTTGTCCGTTATAGAAATTACGGTTGTTGAACTGTGATTTTGCTTATCGCAATGGAGGGAGGCGAGAGGATTTACACAGGCTGACACTTTATACCTAATGCTTACCAAGCAGGAGAAACAGGCGCTTTGTCGCGCCTGCATCGAAAAGATTGCTTATTTAGCGCTGTTAACCGCCGTATCGAGATGAACGACCGGATTTTCTGCAAAAAGATAACGATCGGCATTGAACTCAAAATCATCGCTAGTCTCATTGAACAACATGATTTTGGTATTCTCCAGGTGCTGCCACATCGCCAGTTTTGCCGCGTTCGGATCTTTACGGATCAGTGCTTTGAGAATTTGATCATGGTCATCACACCAGTTATCGACGGTACGTGCGTCGATATGTTCGTGCAGTTTTTTCCAGTACGGGTTGTGGCTACGCTGGGTCCACATTTTTTCTACGATGGCGGCCAGCGCTGAGTTCTGCGTGGCTAGCGCGACCTGAATATGAAACTGCAGATCCCATTCGGAATCGCGGAAGCATTTTTCATTCCGCGCATGCTCTTGAATGTCCATCAGTTTCATGATGTCTTGCTTGGTAACCTGCGTCGCGGCAAATTCAGCGATATTGCTTTCAATCAACTGACGAGCCTGAAGCAGCTCGAAAGGACCATAATTGGCGAATTCAAGCGATTCGTCGGTGGCCTGCTGGTGACGGGCCTGGTTCGAAATGACATGAATGCCAGAACCTTTGCGCACTTCTACATAGCCCTCAACTTCGAGCATGATAATCGCTTCACGAACCACGGTACGGCTGACATTTTTTTCATCGGCGATAAAGCGCTCTGCGGGGAGTTTTTCACCCACCAGATAGACGCCCTGCTCAATGCGTTCTTTCAGATCAGCGGCAAGTTGTTGGTACAAACGTCGTGGTTCAGTGATTTCCATATGCGCTCCAGGCATGATACGGCAGACTCTATTTGTTATACCACTTTTACGATTACGGCTCCACTCGCGACGTCAAAAAAGCCGCCAGATAACTGGCGGCTTAGCATGACAAAACCTTGTTAAATCTTGTCCGGTTAACTTTGCGCAGCGGGATCGCCAGTTTGCGACTCTGACTCTACCTCGCTGGCCGATTTGTTCTGCAATACTGTCCAGATGACTAACGCGCCGAGGAGGTCGAATACCGCCAGTACGGCAAACAGTGGGCTAAAGCCGATGGTGTCAGCCAGTGCGCCGACGACCAGCGCAAACAGCGTACTTGCAAGCCAGGCGGACATACCGGTCAGACCGTTCGCCGTTGCCACTTCATTACGACCAAACACGTCAGAAGAGAGTGTAATCAGCGCACCGGACAGCGCCTGGTGAGCAAAGCCACCGACGCACAGCAGGGCGATAGCAATGTATGGGCTGGTGAACAGACCAATCATCCCTGGGCCAATCATCAGCAATGCACCCATGGTGACGACCATTTTACGTGAAACGATCAGGTTAACGCCGAACCAGCGCTGGAACAGCGGCGGTAAGTAACCCCCAACGATACAGCCCAGGTCAGCAAACAGCATCGGCATCCAGGCAAACATCGCAATTTCTTTCAGGTTAAAGCCGTAGACTTTAAACATGAACAGCGGGATCCAGGCGTTGAAGGTACCCCAGGCCGGCTCTGCCAGGAAACGCGGCAGCGCGATGCCCCAGAACTGGCGGTTACGCAAGATCTGACCGAGCGACATTTTTTTCGAGGTCGCGTTTTTATGCTGTGATTCCTGACCATTCAGAATGTAATCACGTTCTTCATCAGACAGTTTTTTCTGGTCGCGCGGGTGTTTGTAGAACACAAGCCAGCACATCGCCCAGATGAAGCTCAGCGCACCGGAAATAATGAATGCCATCTGCCAGCTGTGCATGACGATGGCCCAGACCACCAGCGGTGGAGCAATCATCGCGCCGATAGAAGAGCCGACGTTAAAGTAACCTACGGCAATTGAACGCTCTTTTGCCGGGAACCATTCAGAACTGGCTTTCAGACCCGCAGGGATCATTGCGGCTTCAGCGGCACCTACCGCACCACGCGCCAGTGCCAGTCCACCCCAACTGCCAGCCAGTGCGGTCGCGCCACAGAAGACGGCCCACAGAACGGCGAACATCGCGTAACCCACTTTTGTGCCGAGCACATCGAGCACGTAGCCGGCAACGGGTTGCATTACGGTGTAAGCAGCAGAATACGCTGCGATGATATAGGAATACTGTTGAGTGGAGATGTGTAACTCTTCCATCAGAGTTGGCGCAGCTGCCGCCACAGTGTTACGTGTCAGGTAACCCAGCACGGTGCCAAGTGTCACCAGTGCAATCATGTACCAACGTAACCCTTTAATTTTACGCATGTAAAACCTCATCGTTTTGTTATGTCCGCGAACGAGCGGTCATCTTCCAGTTCAGGGCGGAGGATGTTCTTTTACGAGGGGGGACCGAAAAAAAAGCCGGTACTCCCCGAACTTTGCCATGTCAATAATTGTGCTAATTCGGTTTCCGTACCGGTCAATCCGATGGATATCCATCGGTAATTTGCATTCCGTCGGCTTATGTATCGCGACGGCCAAAAGATAACTTGTCATACAGCTTTAAAAGGTGAGTGCCATCACAAAAGTGTGAATCTTCGTGTGGTCATTATTTCGATTCAGCAAAGCCAGAACTGGCGCGGCTTGACGCGTGATTTACCTCTTTGAGAGTAATTTTTTTGTCACCATTTGTTGATCTAACTCACGAAAATATCTTCAGCGTATAGAAATTGGTGTGATAACTTTGTCAACATCAAAACATAAGCAATCTGACGCACTCGTTGAGAGGAAGACGATAATGACCCCGTTTATGACTGAAGATTTCCTGCTGGACACCGAATTTGCCCGCCGTCTGTACCATGATTACGCCAAAGACCAGCCGATCTTCGATTACCACTGCCATTTACCACCGCAACAAATCGCTGAAAACTACCGTTTTAATAACCTGTATGACATCTGGCTGAAGGGTGATCACTACAAATGGCGTGCGATGCGTACCAATGGCGTCGCTGAGCGCTTGTGTACCGGCGATGCGTCCGATCGCGAGAAGTTTGACGCATGGGCCGCCACGGTTCCGCACACTATCGGTAACCCGCTGTACCACTGGACCCACCTCGAATTACGTCGTCCGTTTGGTATTACAGGTAAGCTGCTGTCTCCGGCAACGGCTGACGAAATCTGGAACCAGTGCAACGAGCTGCTGGCGCAGGATAAATTCTCTGCGCGCGGAATCATGCAGCAGATGAATGTGAAAATGGTCGGCACTACCGATGATCCGATCGACTCTCTGGAGCACCATGCGGCCGTTGCTAAAGACGGAAGCTTTGATGTGAAAGTGCTGCCGAGCTGGCGTCCGGATAAAGCTTTTAACATTGAGCTGGCGACCTTTAATGACTACATGGCGAAGCTCGGTGAAGTGTCTGACACGGATATCCGCCGCTTCAGCGACCTGCAAGCTGCACTGACCAAACGTCTTGATCACTTCGCAGCGCACGGCTGTAAAGTCTCTGACCACGCGCTGGACGTGGTGCTGTTTGCCGAATCTAACGAATCTGAACTGGATAGCATTCTGGCGCGTCGCCTGGCGGGTGAAACCCTGAGTGAACATGAAGTGGCGCAGTTCAAAACCGCCGTTCTGGTGTTCCTCGGCGCTGAATACGCCCGTCGCGAATGGGTACAGCAATACCACATCGGCGCGCTGCGTAATAACAACCTGCGTCAGTTCAAACTGCTCGGCGCGGACGTCGGCTTCGACTCCATCAACGACCGTCCGATGGCGGAAGAGCTGTCCAAACTGCTGAGCAAGCAGAATGAACAAAACCTGCTGCCGAAAACCATTCTGTACTGTCTGAACCCGCGCGATAACGAAGTGCTTGGGACTATGATCGGTAACTTCCAGGGCGAAGGTATGCCGGGCAAAATGCAGTTCGGTTCCGGCTGGTGGTTCAACGATCAGAAAGACGGGATGGAACGTCAGATGACGCAGCTGGCCCAGCTCGGTTTGCTGAGCCGTTTCGTCGGTATGCTGACCGATAGCCGTAGCTTCCTGTCATACACCCGTCATGAATACTTCCGTCGCATTCTGTGCCAGATGATTGGCCGTTGGGTTGCTGCAGGTGAAGCACCGGCAGATATCCAGCTGCTGGGTGAAATGGTCAGAAATATTTGCTTCAACAATGCGCGCGATTATTTCGCCATTGAACTGAACTAAGGCCTGGGTGAAGGTATGCAATACATCAAGATCCATGCGCTGGATAACGTCGCGGTAGCGCTTGCTGATTTGGCTGAAGGAAACGAAGTCACCGTTGATGGGCAGGCGGTAATCCTGCTTCAGGCGGTCTCTCGTGGCCATAAATTCGCCTTATGCGATATTGCGAAAGGCGAAAACGTCATTAAATACGGTTTGCCAATTGGCCATACGCTGGTGGATGTTGCGGCGGGTGAGCATATTCATGCTCACAACACGCGTACCAATCTGAGCGACCTGGATACGTATCGCTACCAACCTGATTTTCAGGCGGAAGTTGCACAACCGGCGGATCGCGATGTGCAGATTTATCGACGCGCGAACGGTGACGTTGGGGTGCGCAACGAACTGTGGATCCTACCGACGGTAGGCTGCGTTAATGCCATGGCGCGCCAGATGCAGAACCGTTTTCTGAAAGAGACTAACGACGCTGAAGGTATCGACGGCGTGCATCTCTTCAGCCACACCTACGGCTGTTCACAGCTCGGCGACGACCACATTAATACTCGCACCATGCTGCAAAACATGGTGCGCCATCCGAATGCGGGTGCGGTGCTGGTGGTTGGTCTGGGCTGTGAAAACAATCAGGTGGATGCCTTCCGCGAAACCTTAGGCGAGTACGATCCTGATCGCGTTCACTTCATGGTCTGCCAGCATCAGGAAGACGAAGTGGAAGCGGGGATTGAACATCTTCACCAGCTGTACAACGTGATGCGTAACGATAAGCGTGAACCGGGTAAGCTGGGCGAGCTGAAGTTTGGTCTGGAATGCGGTGGCTCTGACGGCCTCTCCGGTATTACCGCCAACCCGATGCTGGGCCGTTTCTCCGACTACGTGATTGCTAACGGCGGAACTACAGTGCTGACCGAAGTACCGGAAATGTTCGGCGCCGAACAGCTGCTGATGGACCACTGCCGCGATGAAGAAACGTTTGGCAAGCTGGTCACCATGGTTAATGACTTCAAGCAGTACTTCATTGCCCACGACCAACCGATCTACGAGAACCCATCGCCGGGAAACAAAGCGGGCGGTATCACCACGCTGGAAGATAAATCGCTGGGCTGTACGCAAAAAGCAGGCTCCAGTCAGGTGGTGGACGTACTGCGCTACGGCGAACGCCTGAAGACGCATGGCCTGAACTTGCTGAGCGCACCAGGTAACGATGCGGTGGCGACCAGTGCCCTGGCGGGCGCGGGCTGTCATATGGTGCTGTTCAGTACCGGTCGCGGTACGCCGTACGGTGGTTTTGTACCGACGGTGAAAATTGCCACCAACAGCGAGCTGGCAGCGAAGAAAAAGCACTGGATCGATTTTGACGCTGGACAGTTGATCCACGGTAAAGCGATGCCTCAACTGCTGAGCGAGTTTGTCGATACGATCGTTGAGTTCGCCAACGGTAAGCAAACCTGCAACGAGCGCAACGATTTCCGGGAACTGGCTATCTTTAAAAGCGGCGTAACGTTGTAATTACCCTTCATCTTTTGCACCACAGCTGTGTTGGCTGCGTTCGCCCACCCCGGTCACTTACTCATGTAAGCTCTCGGGGATGTGCGAACTTGCCGCCTTGCTGTAGCACAAAATCTTTTGGGTAAGTTTGTTTATGGTGGAATCTAAAAACGGCGTTTCATAATATGGAGCGCCGTTTGTTTTTGCATTACCTGACAAGGATCATTCATGACCGCGTATTGGCTGGCCCAGGGCGTAGGTGTCATCGCCTTTCTGATCGGCATTACCACCTTTTTCAATCGCGATGAGCGCCGCTTCCGGCTGCAACTTGCTGTCTATAGCGCCACCATTGGCGTGCATTTTTTTCTGATGGGCGCCTGGCCCGCGGGAATGAGCGCAGAACTAAACACCATCCGCACACTTGTCTCAATGCATACCCGCAAACTGTGGGTGATGGCCGTTTTTATTATCCTCACCCTGGTTCTCGGTCTGGCGAAATTACAGCATGCGATGGAGCTGTTACCGATAATTGGCACGCTGGCCAGCACCTGGGCACTGTTTCGCTGCAAAGGGTTAACCGTGCGTTGCGTAATGTGGTGCGCAACCGCCTGTTGGGTTATCCATAATTTCTGGCTGGGATCGATTGGCGGGACGATGATCGAAGGGAGTTTTCTGGTGATGAATGGCCTGAACATTATTCGCTTCCGGCGGATGCAAAAACGCGGAATTGATCCGTTCAAAATTGAAAAAAGCGTACAAGAAAAGAGCCCCTCCGCCCGATAACGGAGGGGCGCAGGGATTAGCCGCGCAGAGCGTTATTTGCCAGACGCTCGTCTTCAGCCTGGCAGGCTGCCGCGGTAAACAAGACATCTGTAGAAGAGTTCAGCGCCGTTTCACAGGAATCCTGCAATACGCCGATGATAAAGCCGACGGCAACTACCTGCATGGCGATATCATTCGGGATACCGAACATATTACACGCCAGTGGGATCAGCAGCAGAGATCCACCCGCCACGCCAGATGCGCCACAGGCGCAAAGCGAAGCCACCACGCTCAGTAACAGCGCCGTCGGTAAATCGACCGGAATACCCAGCGTATTCACCGCCGCCAGCGTCAGCACGGTAATGGTGATCGCCGCACCCGCCATATTGATGGTGGCGCCCAGCGGGATAGATACCGAGTAGGTATCACGATCCAGATTCAGCTTCTCACATAGCGCCATATTCACCGGAATGTTGGCGGCAGAACTGCGGGTAAAGAAAGCGTACACGCCGCTTTCGCGCAGACAGGCCAGCACCAGCGGATAAGGGTTACGGCGAATTTTCCAGAAGACCAGCAGTGGGTTGACCACAAACGCCACCAGCAGCATACAGCCTACCAGTACGGTCAGCAGTTGGGCGTAGCCCCAAAGCGTTGCAAAACCGGTGGTTGCCAGCGTGGATGAGAC
Source organism: Citrobacter sp. LUTT5 (assembly GCF_009905315.1). Lineage (NCBI taxonomy): Bacteria > Pseudomonadati > Pseudomonadota > Gammaproteobacteria > Enterobacterales > Enterobacteriaceae > Citrobacter > Citrobacter sp. LUTT5. Next base: position 614,179 of record NZ_CP047606.1, read on the forward strand.
CAGACCAAAGATACCGATTGGCGCGAAACGAATCACCAGCTTTACCATAAAGGTGACGGCGTTGGACATATCATTGACCAGATTTTTGGTCGTTTCATTACCGTGGCGCAGTGCAAAACCCAGACCGACGGCCCAGACCAGAATACCAATATAGTTAGCGTTAAGCAGGGCATCAACTGGGTTAGAAACCATGCTCATCAGCAGGCTACGCATTACTTCAACGATGCCGGACGGCGGCACGATATCGCTGGCGCTGCTGGAAAGGTGCAGTGTCGACGGGAAGGCGAAGCTGAAGACAACGGCGGCTAATGCCGCTGAAAATGTTCCGAGCAGGTAAAGGAACAGAATGGGGCGGATATTGGTTTTTTGCCCGTGTTGGTGGTTGGCGATAGAGGCCATGACCAGCATCAGAACCAGAATTGGCGCGACGGCTTTTAATGCGCCGACGAACAGCGTACCCAGTAAACCAACGGCTTCTGCCGCAGGTTTTGACACCAGTGCGAGTAAAATCCCCAGTACCAGGCCAATCAAAATTTGTTTAACCAGGCTCCCTTGCGCCAAACGCGAGAGTAGCCCCGATGAACGTTGCGTAGTCATGTCGTGATCCTTTCATTGTGTTGTTGCTCATCCATCGTGCGCTCTTACGACGCATCTTTCTGGATGTAACAAAGTGTTTGCGTGGTTGAGTATAAGGAAAGATAAAGCTTCGGGAAGAGAAATATCCTGGATTCCCCGCTGAGATCATATTTTATAACTTTGAATTAACATTGTTTTGACATGATAGACAAAAAGCCCGACGCACGCAGTGTGCTGCCGGGCTTTTCAGCTAGCAGATGAAACTTACTGTATTTGCTGCTTTTTATCGTGCTGGTGGTTGACCCATGCGTTAACAATCAGCGTCACAAACAGAATGCCAAATACCACGCCTAACGAGATAGCGATCGGGATATGGTAGAAATCGACGATCAGCATCTTAATACCGATAAACACCAGAATGACCGACAAGCCGTACTTCAGCATGGAGAAACGCTCTGCCACGCCCGCCAGCAGGAAGTACATCGCACGCAGCCCCAAAATAGCAAACAGGTTCGAGGTCAACACGATGAACGGGTCGGTGGTAACGGCAAATATAGCCGGAATACTGTCGACGGCGAAAATCACGTCGCTCAGCTCAACCAGAATCAACACCAACATCAGCGGCGTGACAAACAGCAGACCGTTTTTACGCACGAAGAATTTTTCATCTTCGATGGTATCGGTCATGCGTAAATGGCCGCGCAGCCAGCGTACTAACGGTCTGTCGCCGATACCGGAGGCATCTTCTTTCGCCAGAGCCATCTTCACGCCGGTAAACAGCAGGAACGCGCCGAACACGTACAGCAACCACTCAAACTGGGTGATAAGCCAGCTGCCGGCGAAGATCATGATCGTACGCAGAACAATTGCTCCCAGCACGCCATACACCAATACCCGGCGCTGCAACGCAGGCGGCACTGAGAAGTAGCTGAAGAGCATCAACCAGACAAAGACGTTATCTACTGCCAGCGATTTTTCGATCAGATAGCCGGTCAGGAACGCCAGTGCCTGTGGGTCGGCAACGGCGCGGCCCTGGGTTTCCGCCAGGTACCACCAGAAGGCGGCGTTAAACAGTAGCGACAGCGTTACCCAGACGATTGACCAGGCCGCAGCCTGTTTCATCGACATCGTATGTGCGCCACGACGACCCTGCAACAGCAGGTCGATGGCCAGCATAATTACCACTACGACAGCGAAGCCACCCCATAACAACGGTGTGCCGACAGTATTCATTGTATTTCCCCATGCATAAAAAAAACGGCCAACGCCGAATGACGTTAGCCGCTGCTTTTTATGCATAGACCTTGCCATTCGGCAAGGTCTCACTTACAACAACAAAGGAATACGATGGCGTATTCCTTTGTTATCGCCCGGTGACCGGATGTGGTTTTTCACACATCGTAATGACGATCAACCGACAACGAAGTTACTCCCCTTTGCGGGTTACAAAATATTACAGGCCATGCATTCAGTCAATGGCCTGCAACATTCCATTTACACACTTTTACGCAGTCAGCGAGGTTACCGTCTCGTCTGCCGGGAAAACCACGCCGGTCTGGCGGCGAATCTCCGTTTGCAGTTTAGCGGTGATACGGCTGACGGCCAGTGCCGGGTGATCCACTTCGCCGGATTCAACCAAATGGGCAAAAGCCTCTGCCTCATACAGCATAGTATTGATGTGTTGAGGCGTCGTCAGATCCTGCGTTTTTCCCCCGCGCGGAACAAAGCACACTTTTTGGCATTCGGAAATATGCTCGATGACCAGCGATCCCGACTCGCCCTGAATTTCACTGGCTAATACTGAATCGCTTACTTTTGAGTGCTGGAGCGTAACGCTGAAATCACCGTAATTCAGCACCACCACACCGTGAGCATCCACGCCGCTTTCCAGCAGGCTGGCGCTGGCCTGAACGCTCTGTGGTTCGCCCCATAGCGCAACCGCCGAGGCCAGGCAGTAAAAACCGATATCCATAATCGAGCCATTGGAGAACGCCGGATTAAACGTGTTCGGATTTTCACCATCCAGATAGCGCTGGTAACGCGAGGAGTACTGGCAGTAATTGATAAATGCTTTCCTGATTTTTCCAACTTTTGGGAGCGATTGCTGTAACAGCAGGAAGTTAGGCAGGCTGGCGGTTTTAAACGCTTCAAACAGCACGACCTGGTTTTCACGCGCGCAGGCGATAGCGGCTTCGGCTTGCGCCAGGTTGGAGGCCAGTGGCTTTTCGCAAATAACATGCTTTTTGTGCCGCAAAAACAGCTCGGTCTGCGGGAAGTGCAGGGAGTTTGGACTGGCGATGTAGACGGCGTCGATCGCCTCGCTTTGCGCCATCGCTTCCAGCGAAGTAAACAGATGCTCGACGGGGTAATCGTTGGCGAAGGTCTGTGCCTGCTCAAGGCTACGAGAATAGACTGCGGTTAACTTATACTTGCCGGTTTCATGGGCGGCATCGACAAACTGGCGGGTGATCCAGTTTGTGCCAATTACTGCGAAACGTATCATAAAGGCCTTCAGGCTGCGAAAAGGGATTCTTTCGTCAATTTAGCATGCCCCGAAGACAAAGCCAGTGCGCGACTACGCAGTTTGCTTTAACGATTGTTGCGTTAACCACAGGCGGGTATCGAACTCCAGTTGGTGATACTGAGGCTCCATATGACAGCACAGCTGGTAAAACGTTTTGTCGTGTTCTTTTTCTTTCAGATGCGCCAGTTCATGAACGACAATCATACGCAAAAAGGGTTCGGGGGCATTGCGAAAAACGGTCGCCACGCGGATCTCCGCTTTAGCTTTGAGCTTTCCGCCCTGCACGCGAGAAACGGCGGTATGCAGCCCCAACGCATTCTTCAGAACGTGGATCTTGCTGTCATACATGACTTTATTCAGCGGCGGGGCGTTACGCAGAAACTGATTTTTCAGATCCTGAGTATATTGCCAGAGCGCTTTGTCGGTCGCGAAGTCATGCGTACCCGGATAGCGCTTCTCCAGCACTGCGCCCAGGCGTTGCTCAGCAATCAGCGTTCTCACCTGAGAAAGTAAATTCTCCGGATATCCTTGCAGATAGGTCAACTGACTCATTAGTGCCCCATATAAAGTATAAAAAGTGTATACTCACGCACCCTTTTCAGGGATACGCCGAAATTTTACCATTCAGGAGGGCCGATGAGCCACATAGACAACGGTTTCCGTTCGCTGTCACTTAAACGTTTCCCGGAAACGGATGACGTTAACCCGCTGCTGGCGTGGGAAGCTGCAGATGAATATCTGCTGCAACAGTTGGACGATACCGAAATTAGCGGCCCGGTGCTGATCCTGAATGATACCTTTGGTGCGCTGGGCTGTGCGCTGGCGGAACATACGCCGTACAGCATTGGCGACTCCTATCTCAGCGAGCTTGCCACACGTGAGAACCTGCGTCACAACGATATTGCCGAGTCGAGCGTCAAGTTCCTCGACAGTACCGCTGACTATCCGCAGGCGCCGGGCGTGGTGCTGATTAAGCTGCCAAAAACCATGGCGCTGCTGGAGCAGCAACTGCGCGCCCTGCGTGAAGTGGTCACGCCGCAGACGCGTATCATCGCCGGTGCAAAAGCGCGTGATATCCACACCTCTACGCTGGAGCTGTTTGAGAAAGTGCTGGGACCAACCACCACCACGCTGGCATGGAAAAAGGCGCGCCTGATCAACGGCACCTTTACCAAACCGGCGCTGGCCGATACCGCCCAGACCCTGAGCTGGAAGCTGGAAGGCACCGACTGGACTATCCACAACCACGCCAACGTCTTCTCCCGTACCGGGCTGGACATCGGGGCACGTTTCTTTATGGAGCATCTGCCGGAAAACCTGGAAGGCGAGATTGTCGATCTCGGCTGCGGTAACGGCGTGCTGGGCATGACGCTGCTGGCGAAGAACCCAGAAGCCAGCGTGGTGTTTGTTGATGAATCACCGATGGCGGTCGCTTCCAGCCGTCTGAACGTGGAAACCAACCTGCCGGACGCGCTGGATCGCAGCGAATTTATGATTAATAACGCGCTCTCCGGCGTAGAACCGTTCCGCTTCAACGCGGTGTTCTGCAACCCTCCGTTCCACCAGAAGCATGCGCTGACCGATAATATCGCCTGGGAGATGTTCCACCACGCCCGCCGCTGCCTGAAAATCAACGGTGAGCTGTACATTGTGGCTAACCGTCACCTCGACTACTTCCACAAGTTGAAGAAGATTTTCGGCAACTGCGTAACCATCGCCACCAATAATAAATTCGTGGTGCTAAAAGCGGTCAAAACCGGTCGCCGTCGTTAAGCCCTAGTGCCGGATAGCGGCTAACGCCTTATCCGGCCTACACGAGCTGCATCGTAGGCCTGATAAGCGTAGCGTCATCAGGCAAAGATGTGCGCAGTTGCCTTATCCGACCTACGGGATACAACGTGTTAAATCTCCAGCGCTAAGCGGGTTCCCTGCGCAATAGCGCGTCGGGCATCCAGTTCCATCGCCACATCGCAGCCGCCGATCAGATGCACCGTTTTACCTGCCGCGTGCAGCGGATCGACCAGTTCACGGCGTGGCTCTTGTCCGGCGCAAATCACCACGTTATCCACGTTAAAGATCACCGGTTCGCCGTTCAACACGACGTGTAACCCATCATCATCAATCTTCTGGTAGCTGACTGCCGGGATCATTTTCACGCCGCGTGAGAGCAGGGTGGCGCGATGGATCCAGCCTGTCGTTTTACCTAAACCTTGCCCCGGTTTGCTGGCTTTGCGCTGCAACATCACTATCTGGCGCGGGCTGCGGGATAAGTGCGGACCTTCCGGGCGTAAGCCGCCAGGCTGTTGCAGGCTGGTGTCGATCCCCCATTCCACGCAGAACTCCGCAATGTTCTGGCTGGTGGCTTCACCGGGTTGACTCAGATACATGGCTGTATCGAAACCAATCCCGCCGCAGCCAACGATCGCTACGCGTTTGCCCACTGGCGTTTTATCGCGCAGGACGTCGAGATAGCTCAGCACTTTTGGATGTTCGATCCCCTCGATCGGCGGCATACGTGGCTCGATCCCGCTGGCAAGGATCACTTCGTCGAAAGTGTGCAGATCGTGTGCGCTGACAAAGTGATTCAGCTTCAGAGTCACGCCAGTCACGTCGATCATCCGGCGGTAGTAGCGCAGGGTTTCATAGAATTCTTCTTTGCCGGGGATCTGTTTGGCGATATTAAACTGCCCGCCAATTTCGCCATGTGCGTCAAACAGCGTGACGTGATGTCCGCGTGCGGCGGCATTAATGGCGAAGGCGAGGCCCGCAGGACCCGCACCGACAACCGCCAGATTCTTTGATACAGCTGCCGCAACGATCGGCATTTTAGTTTCATGGCAGGCGCGCGGATTGACCAGGCAAGAGGTGACTTTGCCGACAAAGATCTGATCCAGACAGGCCTGGTTACAGCCGATACAGGTGTTGATCTCATCCGCTCGTCCGGTTTGCGCTTTTGACAGCAGTTCGGCATCGGCGAGGAAAGGACGGGCCATCGACACCATATCGGCATCGCCACGGGCCAGAATGTCATCGGCGACCTGGGGATCGTTAATGCGGTTGGTGGTGACCAGTGGGATCGTCACATGCCCTTTCAACTTACGCGTCACCCAACTAAACGCGCCGCGCGGTACTGGGGTAGCGATAGTGGGAATACGCGCCTCATGCCAGCCAATACCGGTGTTAATAATGGTGGCCCCGGCGGCTTCTATAGCCTGCGCCAGCTGGACGGTTTCGTCGAAGGTTCCGCCGTTTTCTACCAGATCGAGCATCGACAGGCGGAATATAATTATAAAGTCATTACCGGCACGCTGACGTACCGCTCGCACCACCTCAACGGCAAAACGCATGCGGTTGGCATACTCACCGCCCCATTGGTCATTGCGCTGGTTGGTACGCAGAGTCAGGAATTCGTTGATGAGATACCCTTCCGACCCCATCACTTCTACGCCATCGTAGCCCGCTTCCCGCGCCAGTTGGGCGCAATGGGCAAAATCTTCAATCAACTGCAGCACTTCATCGTGCGTCAGCTCATGTGGCGTAAAGCGGTTAATGGGGGCCTGAATAGCAGATGGGGCCACCAGATGCGGCTGGTAGCTGTAACGCCCGGTGTGCAGGATTTGCAGGGCGATTTTGCCGCCTTCGTCATGAACGGCATCGGTAATGACACGATGGTGTGCAAGCTGGCTGCTGTCGTTGAGCATCGCGCCGCCTTCCATCCCCACGCCGGAAAGCGCAGGCGCAATGCCTCCGCTCACAATTAACGCTACGCCGTGACGAGCGCGCTCGGCGTAGAACGCGGCCAGCCGTTCTGCACCGTCGGGATACTCCTCCAGCCCGGTATGCATTGAACCCATCAGCACGCGGTTTTTAAGCGTGGTGAAGCCTAAATCGAGCGGGACGAACAGCGACGGATAGCTCATAAAGGTGTCCAGTATGTAAAATTATTGTTATGTGGTCGGATGAGTTCTAATTTAGCCGTCGCCGCGTAAAAGGGAAAAGGGGAATGCCGTGATTGTGATGGGATTCAAAAAAGGAGTGGAGCCAGAGAATGAATTTGCCGGATATCGGTGCAAGCACCTAATCCGGCCTATGAAAATGTGTCTTTGTAGGCCGGATAAGCGAAGCGCCATCCGGCGGTATGTCACAGATTACTGTTTTTTAAGAAAATCGTTATACAGCATATAGAGATGTGCCGCGCTCCAGGAGAAGTTCGGCGCGCCCTGTTGTGCGCCAGTCAACGGGTTATAGTTTTCCTGAATCGGACCATCTGCGGTAAGGCCTTTGGCGTGGCTGAAGAAGGTATCCGCCAGTTTTAATGCTTCATCGCGATAGCCATAACGCTCCATCCCTTTTAGCCCAAACCAGAACTGATCCACCCAGACGCGCCCGCGCCAGTAGATGTCCGCGCCGAAGGCGGGGTTGGTTAGCGCTGCAGTACCAAGTGGTACAAAGGTGTTGAACTCTTTGGGATCGAGCATCACCTTAACCACCGCATCCGCATGGGGCTGCGTTGCCGCCCCGTTAAACAGCGGCGACCAGCCTTCCGGCCCTTTGCCACGTTCGACGATTGGTTTACCCGCACAGCCGTTGGTCAACGGGGTATCTTCGATCCTCACGTCATAGAAGAATCGGGTGTCTGGGTCGAACATGCAGGTATTGATATAATCCGCCAGTTTTTGCGCCAACTGGCGGTAGCGCTGCGCTTCTTTGTGTTTACCGAGCAGGGTCGCCATCTCCGCCAGATAATGGTTGTCGCTGTACATATAGCTGGCCTGATCGACCGATTCCTGCAGCAGCGAGTAACCCAGCAACTTACCGTCGTTACTGCGGTTTTCGGCAAATTTGACCACCCAGTCGCTGCGTTTCCCACCGTTAGCGACGTATTTATCCAGTTGCTCTTTGTCGATAAAACCAAAGACTGCCGCATCGTCACGCCCGGATTCCCAGGAAGCAGCAACCTGTGCTGGGATCTCGAGGCTGTCATACTGGCCTTTACTGGTGATGTTGGCGTAGTTTTTCAGTCCGGAAAGGGTTTCTTCCTTGTCGCCATTTTTCACCGTAAACAGCATTTCACCGCTGTCGGTATTGTGGGCTTTATCGCGGGTCGCGCCGTATTCCGGTACGCCGTTGCCGTTGTGATCGCGGTTACGCAGCCACCAGTCGTGATACGCCACCAGCTTTGGATACATCTCTTCGAGCCAGGCCTTGTCTTTGGTGACGTTGTAAACCTCCATCACCGACCAGGCCGCCAGGCTGGGTTTGGTGTTGCGCTCGTTCCAGTTACCGCCGTCGCCGCCGCGCTCGGGGCTAAGGTTCCAGGCAATCAGGTCGGGAATGAATCCGGCGTCTTGCGGGCGAACGGGATCGCCGGGTTTAATCTGCCATGAAAAGACGGCGCGGATGTTCTCTTTGGCGATTTCCGGGTTAAAGTGCGCCATGGCGAAGGCCTGCTTCCAGGTATCCCACGGCCAGGTCTGGTTGCCGGAGAACCAACGGCCGGTAACCGACGGTGTCACGGTATTGTGTTTTACCGCGCCGCCCGGCGATCGCCAGTTACCGTTCAGCGTTTCGATCGCCTTCACCGCCACTCGGGTTTGTTCTGGCGTGGCGTCCGGGTTGTTTAAGCCTTTCTTGAGATAGTCGTCCCAGCGCTGCTGCGAGGCGAGCATGTAAGAAGAAGGACGCGCCAGAATATCGCGGATCTGCGGCTGCTCTTTTGCCACATCTTCGGCGGTAAGCAGATGAGACCAGGTGGTGTAAATCGTCGTCGAACCGTTGATATGGGTCTTCCCCGTGAAACGATGACCATTAACCGTGGTTTTCATGGCGACAGATTTATGCACCTGATACTCCGACTCGCCGGAGGTGAGCAGATCCCAGGTTGAACGCACCTTGCCGAAGGTGACTTTCAGGCCGTCGTGCGTGGCGGTGATTTTGCGCTGATAGCCAGGGAACTCGCCATCAATGGTTTTATCCGACAGGGCTTTTCCCTCTTTTGCCTCCAGTTTTTCCAGCAGTTCGCCGTCCCACACCAGATCCAGCGGCGAGTTGCTGGTGATTTTGGTTTTCAGCAGCGAAGTGCGCGGACTGGCGAAGCGTAGCGTCATCTCTACCTGTACATCTTTTGATGACAATTTCTGTACCAGCGCCCCGGGAATGCTGTAAGCCTCGAGGGCAAAATCGACCTTTTTACCGTGCTGATACACCGTCAGTCGGTCAAAATTATTGGCCATAAAGTTGATGTACTCTTCGGTCAGCAGTGCGACGCCAGGAAAGCCGCCCATTGTTGCGGGGCCATCTGGCAACAGATGCCCATGCCATGAGCCGAGGTCGAAAAAGGGATTAAAACGCTGGTGGTCGTCGTGATCGTAGTCATGCATGTAGTCCGGCGCACCGGTGCGATTAATGATGTTTTTGAAGTCATTAACGCTGGCGGCATGCGCAGAGACGTTCATCAGCAGGAGGCAGGCCAGCGGCGTAAGAAGAGGTTTGATATTCATGAGTTCCGGTCCTTGTTACCAATAGAAATATTGCATCAGGAAGATTTGGTCGCTCGGGTCACCAGATGCATTCTGCATATAGAACCGGCTGTCGAAGGCGGTAGCGAAACGTCCGCCGCCGTATTCATACCAGATACCGAACTGCATAAAGGACGTGGTTTCTTCCTCGGCGCGATCCGGTCGGTGTTTGGCGTAGCTATATGCGGTGGAGAGGTAAACGCCTTTTAGCGCTTCATACATCGCGCTGACCATATAGCCGGTCTCGGTGCCGGATACATCCAACCCGTCGGCGTGACCCGTGTGGTGCCACGCGCGGGCGGCGAAGTTGGGCGAGAGGATGCCGGTCAGGAACAGCTGTCCGGTACCGTCCGTTATCTCCAGACCGTTCATCCAGGTTACGCCTTCAGTCAGGTCGTACTGGATGTAACCGTTCATCATGGCCGGATAGGTATATTTATCGTCGTAGCGATCGTATTTACCAAAGTGCAACCAGGCTTTGCTTTCATCGTGATGTCCGGCGGGTGTAGCGGTCACGCTATAGCGCAAAGGGCCGGTCAGGTTTTGCACCTTAATGGCGGTCATGATGTCTCGGGTATTCGGAATAACGTAGCCCAGGTCTGGCGTGAAATCCCCCCACCATTGCAGGTCATCCAGCGAGGAGTCCTGGCGCAGGCTGAGCATCACCTCTGTTCCAGCATCGGTACGGTAACCACCGTAAAAGCGGTTGATCCCGCCTTCGAATCCGCCCCAGCTATGGTCAGGAACCCAGGCATTGCCTTGATGGTCGGCTTGCACGGTCCAGCCCTCGCCGTAGATCAGACCAAACCATGAACCGTGTTTTATCTCCAGGCCACCTTCAATGTAAGTACCGTCGCTGTATTTATGCTTATCTTTTCCTTCTAAATCCATATATCCACCCATGCCTAATTCGCCATAAAAACGAAAAGAGGGGGTGGTTATGGCAGGTGTTTTCGTATCGTCGTGTTCAGCAGGGCGAACTTCTTCTGCACCCAGAGAAGAGACGCAGAAAAAGGGCAGGGCAATAATTGCCCTGCAATAATGGCTAATGTTATTCATGCTTCGATCCTAAGCAAATAAAATATAATTTTTATTGTTATATACCCTTCATACTTCAAGCTGCATGTGCGTTAGCTACGTTCGTTCACCCCAGTCACATAGATATCTATGCTCCTGGGAATTCACTCACTTGCCGCCTTCATGCAACTCGAATTATTTTGGTTATAGCCTTGGAGAATATTGTTTATTGTTATTATGTTTTAGTCATTAATTGATATTTGAAGCGGGAGCAGCCTCAATAGCTTTTTCTTCTTTGGTTAGCCCTTTGATGTATTTACTGTATTTCCACCAGGCAAAACCGAGGAAAATAACAATCCCACCGACGTTATAGAAAATAATGGTTATGATATTTCCGCCGCTCGGGAAGGTAGAGGCAATAAATCCGATAGTGAACAGGACGATCAGCATTGATACCACAATAATGCCGGTTTTTTGCGAACCCATACGGAAGTCGCGCGGTAAGTGGTCCAGTTTTGCGCGCAGATTCAGGTAGGCCAGCATAATAAACAGCGGCGGCAGCATCGATGCGGCGGCGGTCATGTTGATGATGGTGTTCATTAAGTCTTGCACGGTATTGGAACCGAGCGTTGGGATAATCATCAGCGGGATAACGATCAGAAACTGGATCCACGCTGCACGGGCCGGTACGCCGTTTTCATTCAGTTCGACGGTTTTTTTACCGAAAATACCCGCCGGAATTTCAGAGAAGAAGATCTTCACCGGCGTTGCGGTCCACATCAGCAGAGAGCCGAACATCGCGGTAAAGGAGACCAGGCCGACAAAGCGGTTAACGATCAGTTCCGGCAGGCCAAAGTATGCCGCCAGACCGTGGAATACCTGCACCGATCCACCGGTAAACTTCAGCTCTTTGCTGCTGACGAAGACGTTGATCAGCACCGAGGAGATGGAATAAAGCACGCCGATAAAAATCCCGGCAATGATAATGACCTTCACGAACGATTTTGACCCGCCCTTGACGTCGTTGACATATACCGCCACGGACTCCGCGCCGCCTGCCGCCATGAATATCCAGGTGGTAATACCGAGGAACGCCCAGTTAAAATTCGGGATCATTGCATCAACGGTGATGGGGTCAGCAGGCTGCACGCCGCCCACCAACGCAGTACCCGCCAGTAAAATGTAAGACAGCGTCAGCAGCAGCATTAACGTGGAGGTGACGGAGGTAATCGGCCCCAGCATTTTTGCGCCGTTGGTCGAAACCCAGGTCGAGAAGGCAAACAGCACCATACTTAACACGGTTGTGGCGAACGGCGTCAGAATGTATTCGTAGCCTAAAAATGCGTACGAGGCATAGGCGATAACGCGCGGGAGTAACGAGGTAAAAAAGAACAGGTTAACGAACCAGTAGGTGTAGGCGGTAATAAAGGCCCAGCGCCCGCCCAGCGAGCTTTTCACCCATGCGTAGACACCGGCTTCGGAGTTTTTATTCAGCGAAACAAATTCGGCGATGATTAAGCAGAATGGAATAAAGTAGAAAATTGTCGTGAGGAAAAACATCGGTGCGGATGCCAGACCAAGCTCAATATTATTGTTGATAACGTTATTAAAACTATAAACCGCGGCAAAGGTGAGTGAAAGTAAGCCGAACTTGCCGATGGTATTACGTTTGGTATCAGACATAGCACATCTCCGATTCCTGATTATTATAGGGTACTGGCGGCGCAACGTCGGCGCCGCCTGTGTTTTTTATTTATTATGAAAATAACCATCTTCGATGGTGACTTTGAGTACGACTTTCTTCACTACGCTATTACAGATAAAACGATAGGCTTCATGGTTGTCACAAATAACCATTTGTCCTTCGTGCACTTCTACGGTTTTTCCGCAGCCTTTCAAATATTCGCGGTCGGTTTCATCGCGATAATATTCAACCACCTGGAGATCCTCTTTGGCGGCATACTCTATTTTTTGCTGTCCTTGCAGGTAGTAATGGATCTCAAAATAACGACGATGGCCGGTAAACAGCGCATCGGTTGCAGAGTCCGTCTCTACACGGTAGCTCAGAGAATCACCGATAGAGTGAGCGACGCCTGGCTGAATATTGTCAATATTTTCAATGGCCTCGACGCAGCGTTGCCATTTCCGACCCGAAGCATAGCGTTGCTGGAACTGCTCTAAGTTGTCGATGATCCTCATTTTGTATTCTCGCTGTGCATATTCGTGGAAAAGAACCCGGTGCCAAAGGCACGGTTGGCGGTGGTTTGAGCGCCAGACTCACTGCCGGAAACCGGCAACAACGTGAAGCCGTAGCTGAATGACGTAAACCAGACGCGCCAGGAATCAAGTACCTCGCTTCCCCACGAGTTAGAACCTAAGCCCAGTAGCTGATGGTCCAGATTGAGGGTGATGTCATCGCTGTGCTGCAGCTCATTACAGTGCTGTGCGGCAAAGATATTTTCTGGCGTATAGCGCCAGGCGCTCAGATTGACAGGGCGCTGCGGAGTCACTAGCAGACCGTTACCGTGACGATTGGTTAGCGTTGCCCAACGTACGTCCTGACGATTGCCGTTGTTTTGCGGGAACGGGTAATTCTCGAACATCTCATCCACGCTGCTGCGCCAAATGTCGATGATGTTGGCCTGCTGACTATCGGCATAGTTTTCACCAGGACCACGTCCGTACCAGGCCACCTGTCCCAAATCACCGCTGATGCCCATCGTGAAGCCGATGCACGGAATAATGTCCCGGTACTCGCCGTAAGGCTGGCCGGAAAGCTCCACATTCAACTGACCGTCTGCGGCAATCCGCCAGCGATAGGTGCAGCGCATACCGAAATCAAATACCGGCGGGGCGATAATCGTTTGGCTGGTGATGAGCAGCGCATCTTCGGTTTGCTCAAAGGTAAAGTCGCGCAGATGCTCCTGCATTATCTGTATATGATTTGGCTGCCAGAGGCCTTCGAACTCTTGCTTGTGGTTATCTATGGTTGGTTTGAAGAAATTAATCTTCGGCTCGCGGGTAATCAGCTCTTCACCATTGACGTTCCAGCTAATGGGTTTACCGGTCAGCTTTGAGAACGTCAGATGGAAGTTATAACCGCGAACGGTGCAGCTCTGGCGGTTCTCTTCCAGCGTCAAAGGGGTGGCGTTTTGCAGACTGAACGGTACGGCAGTCGCCGTTCTGGCCTTCAGCGGGAACTGATAAGTCGCGATGTGATGCCCGGCTTCGCTGTATAACGTGCGGGAATCTTTCGTCACGGTGACGTTGAGGAACGCCTCGCGCGCATCCAGCTCCGGCAGCGTGCATTGCAGCAGCGTATCGCTGTTGGGAGGAACGTCGCGCAGTTTTATCTGCTGAGCAGAGAGCGTATCTCCTTCGGCGCGAACCTCAATATGCAAGGTGTAGTCGTCAAGCGTGGTGAACCACAGTTTGTTTTCTACCCGCAGTTCGCCGCGAGCCAGATCCTGCGCGCGCACTTTCACTGGTGCAATTACCTGCTTGTACTCTTGCAGACCCGGGCCTGGGGTTTGATCGGAATAAATCAGGCCATCAAGGCAGAAGTTGTAGTTGTTCGGGTAGTCGCCGTAGTCACCGCCATAGTTGTACCAGACGTTACCGTCTTCATCTTTGGCCTGAATCCCGTGATCGCACCACTCCCAGACATAGTGTCCCTGAATGCAATCATGCTGATAGAAGACGTTCTGATATTCCGTTAGCCCGCCGGGGCCGTTGCCCATTGCGTGAGCATATTCGCAGATGATGCGCGGTTTAGGATGTGGGTATTCACCAAACTCATTCATCAACGGTACGCGGGTGTACATGGTGGAAATGATATCCACCACTTCGGCGTCACGATCTTCTTCGTAGTGGATCAGACGCGTGTCATCCAGCGCTTTTGCCGCGTGGTACATGGCGCGAATATTACAGCCGTAGCCGGATTCATTGCCGAGCGACCAGATGACGATCGACGGGTGGTTTTTCTGCGCGTGGACGTGGCGTACGATGCGCTCAACGTAGACATTTTCCCACAGCGGATCGTCGGTGATCCGGCTGATATCGCCGATATTAGCGAAGCCGTGAGATTCAACGTCGGTTTCGGCCATGACGAACAAACCGTAGATATCGCACAATTCATAGAAACGTGGATCGTTCGGGTAATGGGCGGTGCGTACGGAGTTGATGTTGTGCTGCTTCATTAACAGCAGATCTTTTTCCACGCGATCCATACCGACCGCCCGACCCTTGAGATGATCGTTATCATGACGGTTGACGCCATGCAGCATGACATAGCGGTTATTGATGTAAAACAGACCGTTGCGAACGTTGATATCGCGGAATCCGACGCGCTGCGGCACAACCTCAAGGATGTTGCCGCTGGCATCTCTCAGGGTCATCACCAGATGATAGAGATACGGCGATTCCGCTGACCACTGCTGTGGTGCGCTGACCTTGAAATTGAACGCGGTGCGGGTGAGTTTATCCACTGTCAGAGCGTTAATCACACCGCTATGCAGTGCCTGCTCACCGTCAAACAAAGTGTATTCGAGCGATGCCATCGTTGGCGTGGAGGCGATGTTTTCCAGCACGATGTCGCAGGAGAGGGTGGCATCGCGATAGTCATCATCGAAATCGGTACGAACGGTAAAATCCTGGATATGGGTCGCCTGTTTGCCGACCAGATAGACGTCGCGGAAAATTCCCGCCGACCACCACATATCCTGGTCTTCAACGTAGGTGGAATCAGCCCATTGCATGACGCGAACGCACAGCAGGTTGTCACCGGTTTTCACCACCGCGCTGATATCAAACTCGGCCGTCAGGCGACTGCCTTTGCTGAAGCCAACGTACTGACCATTCACGTAAACTTCGAAGTAGGTTTCTACGCCATCAAATTTAATCAGCGTCTGTTTACCCTGCCAGCCTTCGCTGAGAGAGAAAATACGCTGGTAGGCTCCGGTGGGGTTATTGGTCGGCACGTAGGGGACATCAATCGGGAAAGGAAAACCTTCGTCGGTATACTGCAGCTTGCCGTGCCCTTCCATCTGCCACATACCGGGGACGGTGATGTTGCCCCAGTCGCTCATAAACTGCGATGTAAAGGCTTCCGGCACCTGCAGCGGATGCTCAAAGAACTGGAAATTCCACTGACCGCTCAGCAACTGAAAGAGGCTGCTGGTTTCGCGGGCAAACGAGCGAGCCTGCGCAACGGAGTCGTAAGAGAAAAAATATGCGCGTGGCGCCAGTCGATTTTCGTGGGTGAGCTGAATGTTTTCCCAGCGATTCATAAGGCCTCCCGGTGGAGAAAAATCGGAACCATTCATTTTAATGGTGAGTAAGTGTAATTGATGGTGATTTTAGTAAAAGTTTTACTAAAATATAGCGAGTGAGGTGATTTACTTTAACTGGATCACGAAAATAATTCGGGCGCAGAAAAGAATGCATGACAATGCGCGCCCGGCTTCAGCAGAAACCGGACGGATTAACGGGGAATTTTAGCGGGTGGTACCGCGCAGTTTCAGCTTGCTGGGAACAAAAACCAGCAGGGGAAGTGCACGCCCGTCGCGGGCTTTCTCAAACAGCAGATTGACGCCCTGACTGCCCATCATTTCTGAATGGATGCGTACGGTGGAAAGCGGAGGAAAGGTGAAGCGCGCCGTCGGGATATCATTAACGCTAATCAGCGAAATATCCTGCGGAATGTTCAGTCCACGCTCGTGAATGGCGCGCAGAACGCCAATAGCAATCGAGTCAGAAGCCACAAACAGGGCGCTGGGATAGTCGGCTTTCGCCAGCATTTTTTTGGCCAGTTCATAGCCTGATGAACTGGAGAAGCCACCGCGATAAATATCCTGTTCTGAAACGACCTGCTGCAGGCGACCGTATTCGACAAACGCGGCTTCGCGGATATCAGCCTTGCCAGGCTGATCTTCGCCGCCGATGAAGCCAATGCGGGTCACGCCCTGGGCGATGAAGTAGTCGATGCTCTCTTTACTGATGCGGGCCAGATCGATATCGACAGCGTCATATTCGCTGCCGGGTTCATGAAAATCGATAAAGCAGATGTTGTCGGTAAGCGCTGTTGCCGCCTCGCGCAGCGCAGGAGAAGGCTTGCCGACAATAAGAATGCCGGTAATGTTTTTGCTCTCCGGCAACCCACTGTGCTCATAGCAGTTGGTCAGTTCAATCCCCAGCTTCTCGCACTGGGTTTCAATCCCATGGCGGATCGCGAGATAGTAAGGATCGTTGATTTCCAAATCCTGCTGATAGCTGTAGAGCGCCAGAATATGCTGGGGGCCGAGTGCGCTGGTCTGGTTCTTACGGGCGCTGCTGGTTTTGTACTCCAGCTTTTCCGCGATCTCCAGAATGCGATGCTTGGTCTCTTCTTTTACATTCAGCGTGGGGTCATCGTTTAAAACCCGGGACACTGTCGCCAGGGACACGCCAGCTTCGATTGCGATGTCTTTAAGTGTTGCCATGTTTGCCTTTTCCCTGAGTTACCTGCGCATTGTAAATGAAGTGCTTATCTATTCATCTGTTTTCAGTAAAAAAAGCACGTTTAATTGACATGTTCGGGGTAAAGCTGGGCTTGCAGAGTGTGATGGGTACGTCATTTTCCCGCTTTTGAGAACAATGCCCAGAAAATAATTTGCTAGTATTTAGTAAAATTTTACCAAGGAGAAAACAATGGATACTGTCGCATTTGCTGATTTTGCCCGCATGGAAATACGTGTTGGAAAAATCGCACAGGTTAAGCGCCATGACAATGCCGATAAGCTGTATATCGTACAGGTTGATGTGGGAGAACGTACGCTGCAAACCGTGACCAGCCTGGTGCCTTATTACAGCGAAGAGGAGCTGATGGGGAAAACGGTGGTGGTGCTGTGTAATCTGCAAAAGGCCAAAATGCGCGGTGAAACATCAGAATGTATGCTGCTGTGCGCTGAGACGGACGATGGCAGCGAAAGCGTGCTGTTAACGCCAGAACGGGTGATGCCTGCAGGCGTGCGGATTGTTTAAATGGTGCTGATGCCGGATGGCGGCTACGCCTTATCCGGCCTACGTTTGCTCACGCAGGCCGGACAGACATCTGTTACATCTGCTCCACGCTCACCCGTAATGCTGCCAGGGCTTTGCGTGTTGATCGCAACACCAGATCGCATTGCTCGATCGTTAACGTTAGCGGCGGTTCGATGCGGATCGTCTTGGCATTGTTCAGCGTCCCAGCGACCAGCACCCGCTGGCGGAACATCTCACTGGCAAAGTTATAGCCGATTTCATTATCGACAAACTCAATCGCCATCAGCATGCCTTTGCCGCGTACATCATGTACCAGGTCCGGGTATTCCCGCGCAAGCTGACGGAAACCATCCAGCAACATGTCGCCTTTCTGCTCCGCCTGAGCCGGTAAATTTTGCTCCAGCAGGACGTTAATGGTGGCCAGCGCAGCCGCACAAGCGAGCGGGTTGCCGCCAAACGTGGTGGTATGCAGGAAAGGATTGTCGAACAGGACGGAGAACACCTCTTCGGTGGCAATGGTTGCGCCAATGGGCATTACGCCGCCGCCCAACGCTTTGGCCAGACACATAATGTCGGGCTGCACATTTTCGTGCTCACAGGCGAACATCTTGCCGGTACGCCCCATCCCGGTCTGCACTTCGTCAAGGATCATCAGTGCGCCGAACTCATCGCAAAGTTTACGAACAGCGGTTAAATAGCCTTGTGGCGGCAGGATCACCCCCCCTTCACCCTGGATGGGTTCGAGGATCACGGCTGCGACATCGTCACCGGTCTTTTTACACTCGCTGAGCATGGTGCGCATCGCGTTAACATCGCCAAACGGCACATGACGGAAGCCCGGCAGCAGCGGCATAAAGGGTTTGCGGAAGGTAGATTTAGCCGTGGCGGACAGCGCGCCCAATGATTTACCGTGGAATGCGCCGCTGGTGGCAATAAACGTAAATTTACCGCGCGGTGATTGATACGCTTTCGCCAGCTTCAGGGCGGCTTCAACCGACTCGGTCCCGCTGTTACAGAAAAAACTGTATTTCAGTTTACCGGGCGCCAGTGCGGCGAGAGTTTTTGCCAGCATGGCCCGCAGAGGGTCAAGTAACTCCTGGCTGTGCAGAGGTTGTTTCGCGAGTTGATTCTGTACGGCGGAAACCACGACTGGATTACGGTGCCCCACGTTGAAAATTCCAAAACCACCCAGGCAATCGACGAACTCCTGCCCCTGGGTGTCGACAAGCGTATTCAGGCTTCCCGCTTGCCACTCTACGGCTCCGTAATCCCCGCCTGCAGTTACAGATTTTCGATACTCTAAGAACCCCGGATTGACATGCTCCTTGAAGTACTCAATCACCTCTCGGTTTAACGATTTCATTTCCTCATGATCAAGCGTGCGCTTTTCGATGAGATTCAGTGCGTGTGCGCTGCAGGCCAGGGCCGATGCGCTGGAAGGTAACCTGTTCAAAATATGCTCCCGGAGCTCGCGTATCACATGATACTGATTTAAGTATTGCAGGGATTGCGCCATTCCGGCGCGCTTAGCAAAAATCGGGATAAACACCAGGAAACATCTTATTTACGCAACATTTAATGCCATTATTTAACATTCGCTGGCATTTTGTCCAACTCAGGAGCCTGAAAACAGATCGAATAAACGCAAATTTGCTCTAAAAATGGGCAATATTTGCACTGTGACTGTGCGCTGGTAGAAGTGATATTGAATAGTTACTGGATGAAAGTATTTTAAATCAATGGATTAGAATGCGTACAGTTTTTGAGGTTTAATCGCAAATTGCGATCTAAATCAAATTTAACAACTAAAGATAAAAAAATTATCGCCGAAATAACATAAGCCGAAAGAGTTAACAACCAGATAACCTGCACAGGACGCAATCATGTCTTCTCATCCCTACGTTAGTCAGCAAAATACACCGCTGGATGATGATATCACCCTCATGTCGACCACCGATTTGCAAAGCTATATCACCCATGCGAACGACACCTTCGTTCAGGTCAGCGGCTATCAACTGAATGAGTTGCTCGAAAAGCCGCACAATCTGGTTCGTCATCCGGACATGCCAAAAGCGGCGTTTGCGGATATGTGGTACACCCTGAAGCAGGGCGAGCCATGGAGCGGGATTGTGAAAAACCGGCGTAAGAATGGCGATCACTACTGGGTGAGGGCCAATGCGGTGCCGATGGTGCGGGAAGGACGCGTGACCGGGTATATGTCGATTCGTACCCGGGCAACTGACGAGGAAATTGCAGCGGTAGAGCCTTTATATAAAGCGCTGAACGAAGGACGTTGCAACCGGCGTATCCATAAGGGGTTGGTGGTACGCAAAGGCTGGCTGGGTAAACTGCCGGCGATGCCGATTCGCTGGCGGGTACGCAGCGTGATGGCATTCATGTTTGTCCTGCTAGCGGTCGCATTGCAGCAAATGGGTGCTGAATGGCCGTTACTGTTGATGAGTGCATTGGTGATGCTTTTAGGAACGTCTATTTTCGAATGGCAGATTGTGCGTCCTATTGAGAATGTCACCCGTCAGGCGCTGAAAGTGGCGACCGGTGAGCGGAACAGCGTGTCGCATCTTAACCGCAGCGATGAACTGGGACTGATGCTGCGAGCAGTGGGCCAACTGGGATTAATGTGTCGCTGGCTTATTCATGATGTCTCCAGCCAGGTGAGTTGCGTGCGCAGCGACAGCGAAACGCTGGCAAAAGGTAGCGATAATTTAAATAAGCATACGCAGCAGACCGTTGAGAACGTGCAGGAAACGGTGACCACCATGAATCAGATGGCGGCATCGGTAAAACAAAACTCAGAGACCGCCGCGGCGGCTGATAAGCTCTCTATTGCCGCCAGCAGCGCGGCAACGCACGGCGGTGAGGCGATGGATACCGTCATCAAAACCATGGACGATATCGCCAACAGCACCCAGCGGATCGGCACCATTACCACGCTGATTAACGATATTGCCTTCCAGACCAACATTCTGGCTTTGAACGCCGCTGTTGAAGCCGCGCGGGCGGGCGAGCAGGGGAAAGGGTTCGCCGTGGTGGCGGGAGAAGTGCGTCATCTTGCCAGCCGCAGCGCCAGTGCTGCCAATGATATCCGCAAGCTGATTGATGCCAGCGCCGACAAAGTGCAGTCCGGATCCGACCAGGTTCACGCCGCAGGACGCACGATGGACGATATTGTGGCGCAGGTGCAAAACGTCACTCAGCTGATCGCCCAAATCAGCCACTCAACGCTGGAACAGTCGGATGGTCTTTCCAGCCTGACCCGCGCGGTGAATGAGCTGAGCAACATTACGCAGAAAAACGCCGAACTGGTTGAAGAGAGTGCGCAGATTTCCGCAATGGTGAAACATCGCGCGGGTCGTCTGGAAGATGCGGTCACGGTGTTGCATTAATACTAATAATACAGGCGGAACGTCGGGCAAACGGGTTCCGCCTGCTGTGCAGGTTAATCCAGCTGAGTAATATCCAGCGCAGCGCGATCGATAATACCAATGATTTTTTTGATCTGCGCATCGCTGGTATCACCATGATTAACGCGTAGATCCAGCACGGCTTTGAAGTTTTCCAGCGCGCGTTTCATCTGTGGATTTTTGCGTAATTCAAAACCCACGCAGCGGGCTTTGATCCGTTCGTGGATATGGCCCAGATGTTCACGGTTTTCATCCAGCCATTGCTGGCCCTGAGTCGTGATCGCAATCTGTTTACGCCCACCTTCCTCGTCGCTGATGGTGATCAGTGCCTGATCCTGCAAGAAATCCAGCGTCGGATAGATAACACCCGGGCTCGGGGTATAGTTACCCTGAGTCAGGGTTTCAATCGCTTTTATCAGCTCATAGCCGTGGCTGGCGTCGCGGGTCAAGATATCCAGAATGACCAGGCGTAATTCTCCGTGACCGAAGAAGCGTTGGCGACGACCACCGCCGCCGCGACCATGGCGGTGCCCGCAGCCGTGCTCGTGGTGGTGATCTTTGTTACAGCCTTCATGGCGATGTTCTTCACCTTTGCAGCAGCCTGCATGGTGCTCGTTGCGGCGGCCTTCGTGGTGATGTCCTTCACCCTTGCAGCAGCCTTCGTGTTGGTGCTCTGTATTTTTGCAGCAACCTTCATGATGGTTTTGCATCATCGTCTCCTGATGTTATTTAGATATATCTAATTTATATCTAAAAACTATTATTTTGCAAGTCTACAAATTATATGTTGTTTAAGCCTATGATTAATTAGTGTTTTTATTGGTTTTTGATAGCTACTTAATCAGACGGTGACTATATCAAAAAAGTGCTTGCAATCTTCTTGATTAGCAATCATTATCATTTAAAAATGAATTTAGATATATCTTATTATTTCACGAAGGCGAAAACATGACAAAAAACACCTCACGCTACCCGCAGCGCGTTCGCAATGAACTGCGTTTTAGGGAACTTACCGTCCTGCGCGTAGAGCGTATTAGCGCGGGCTTTCAGCGCATTGTACTGGGCGGTGACGCTCTGGACGGTTTTAGCTCACACGGCTTTGACGACCATACCAAGGTCTTTTTCCCTGAACCGGGCAGCCACTTTGTGCCGCCTGTCGTCACCGATGAAGGCATTGTCTGGGCTGACGGTGTGCGTCCGCTTTCCCGTGACTACACGCCGTTGTATGACGAAGCGCGCCATGAGCTGGCGCTGGATTTCTATATTCATGATGGCGGCGTGGCGAGTACATGGGCGATGAATGCCCGCGAGGGCGACAAGCTGACAATCGGCGGGCCGCGCGGTTCTTTGGTGGTGCCAGAGGATTATGCGTATCAGGTTTATGTGTGCGATGAGTCGGGAATGCCCGCGCTACGCCGACGCCTGGAGTCGCTCAGCCGTTTAGCGGTACGTCCAAACGTCACGGCGCTGGTCAGCGTGCAGGATGCGGCGTACCAGGATTATCTTGCCCATCTCGACAGGTTTACTATTGAGTGGTTTATCGGCCATGACGCGCAGGCGGTGAATGAACGCTTATCGCGACTAACTGTGCCCGCAGATGATTATTACGTCTGGATTACTGGCGAAGGCAAGGTGGTAAAAAACCTGAGTGCTCGCTTTGAAACCGAGGCGTTTGACCCTCAACGGGTGCGTGCGGCAGCCTACTGGCATCAGCGTAAAGCGGCAGATTAATAATTAGATGGCGGAACGCCAAACGCCTGGCGGAAGGCATAGCTAAATGCCGCGGTGCTTGAATATCCTACGTCGAGCGCCACGGCGGTCACGCTTTTATTTTTTTTCAGCATTAATACGGATTCCAGAATACGCATTTTTTGCTTCCAGACGCTGAAAGGCAATCCGGTTTCTTTTTTGAAATGGCGTGAAAAGGTACGGGCAGACATACCCAGATGATGCGCCCAGTATTCAACTGAATGCTCCAGGGCGGGGGATTCTTGTATGGTTCGGCATACTTTGGTTAATTCGCGATCCTGCGGCCAGGGTAATACAAAGGCGACTTCCGGGAGTTGCAGAATAATATCGACCAGTACGCTAACCAGTTTGCCCTCTTTTGACTGGCTATCATAATGACCTGAAATTGAATTCGTGGCGTAATGAATAAACTCTCTGGCGAAATCACTGATAGCCACAACTTTGCATTCATTGATGCTCTCTTCAAGAAAGCCCGGTTTAATATCCAGATTTTCTAAATACACATCATCCAATGCCCAAACTGCATGCTCAGTATTATTTGGGATCCAGATGCCATAATGCGCCGGGATTATCCAGCACTTACCAGCAACATCAATGCGCATGCTGCCTTTGCGGGCGAAATGAAATTGCATAAAAGAGTGTGAATGCTGCGGTACATGGTGGTTGGCTTCCAGGACATAAGAGCGAAAGAATACGTCCTGCGGCAGTTCGGTCATGGAGTTATCCGGGAAGGAGTTCCACTGTTTTTGCGCCAGAGTTTCCATAAATGAATCGTCAATACTCCCGATGATGTGTCCGCTGCTCGATAGATCTTGTCCGCGGATCATAATACATACACTCTTTTTTCCATAATAATCTTGCGTAATAATTTTTAGCCCACTTTTGGTAAATACCATGAACTCGCTTTGTTCAGATGCTGTCATCGTCAATGAAACAAATGATAACTGGACCCGAATGGGAAAAGAGCTGCTTTCACAAGCGGATATCAGAATTAATGGCTCACGCGCCTGGGACATTCAACTTCATCATACCGGTTTCTTTAAACGAGTATTGCAGCAAGGCTCATTAGGGCTTGGCGAAAGCTATATGGAAGGCTGGTGGGACTGCGAACGGCTCGATATTCTGTTCTGCAAAATCCTGAAAGCAAAACTCGACCAGCAGATGCCAGGTAATCTGAAAGATATTTTACGCATTGCCAGCGCGCGCCTGTTTAATTTGCAGTCACGTAGCCGTGCATGGATCGTCGGTAAAGAACATTATGATATTGGTAACGATCTCTTTGCGCTGATGCTTGATCCGCATATGCAATATTCCTGCGGTTACTGGAAAGATGCAACCACATTAAACGATGCGCAAAATGCCAAATTAAAAATGATCTGCGAGAAGTTGCAGCTTAAACCGGGTATGCGTTTACTCGATATCGGTTGTGGCTGGGGCGGGCTGGCGGAATATGCGGCGCGTCATTATGGCGTGGCAGTAGAAGGCGTTACCATTTCCAAAGAGCAGCAGAAAATGGCGCAGCAGCGCTGTGAAGGGTTGGACGTTAACATTCTGCTGCAGGATTATCGCGATCTTAATAAACACTACGATCGCATTGTCTCCGTGGGGATGTTTGAACATGTCGGGCCGAAAAACTACGACACCTATTTCAGTATCGCCGACCGTTGTTTAAAACCAGACGGACTGTTCCTGCTGCATACCATTGGTAGCAATAAAAAAGGGATGAGCGTCGATCCGTGGATCAATAAATACATTTTCCCAAATGGCTGCTTACCGGCGATTTCCCATATTGCCGAGGCCAGCGAATCACGGTTTGTGATGGAAGACTGGCATAACTTCGGCAGCGATTACGATAAAACGCTGATGGCCTGGCATGAGCGCTTTAATCAGGCATGGCCGGAGCTGTCATCACGTTATTCCGCCACCTTCAGAAGAATGTTTAATTACTATTTATGCGCGTGCGCAGGGGCTTTCCGCGCCAGAGATATTGAGCTTTGGCAGGTGCTGTTTAGCCGCGGCGTAGAGGGCGGGATCCGCGTTTATCGTTAACGTCCGCCGGATGTCGGCGTTGCCTTATCCGGCCTACAAAGCTTTGCACTCGTAGGCCTGATAAGCGCAGCGCATCAGGCACTTATGGCTTATCCCAACTCACTCTCTGCCAGCGCTTTAAACACCATCGCTACGGCGTGCGCGCCGGGGTCCATATTTCCGAGCAGGCTTTCGCTGCTGAGATACGATGCGCGACCGGCATTGGCTTTGCTCGACAAACAGGTTCGTTCGGCTCCCGCTTGCGCGGCGTCGAATGCGGCCTGCAGATTTTGCGGCTGCGTGAGCAGCGAAGTCAGGGCTGGTTGCAGCGCATCAATCATGGTGCGATCGCCTTCGTCTGCGCCGCCGTAGAACTTCATCTGCGCCAGTCCCGTATTCAGGGATTCGGCAACGCTAGCTCCCTGTTCCAGTTTCTGCCCCGCAGCGGTAAAGAAAATAGACATCAGCACACCGCTGGAACCACCCATCACTACGGTCAGACGTTCGCCAATCAGCGCGAACAGCGTGGCAAGGTTATCCAGCGGCAACTGCTGGCGATGCAACAGACTGGCAATTTCACGCGCGCCAGCGGAAAAGGTCGAACCGGTATCGCCATCGCCGACTTTGGCGTCCAGCGCATTAAGATGAGTCTCCAGATCGGAAAGGGTTGTGGTGACAAGTTCCACAATCCCGGCCACCATGGTGTTCGCCGAAGGCTGGAATTCCACGCGTGCGCTACGCTGAGATGACGGTACACAACTGATTTCACGCGGCGGGACCGGCGTCGGCCAGTTGCTGGTTTCCACCTCGGTGAGTAACGCTTTTTCGATGCTCTCTTCCAGCACGATGGCCGTCAGTGAAAAGCCTTTCATATCCAGCGCGGTGACCAGTGAGGCCGGGCCAATCAGCCAGTCGATACGCGGGTGCAGCGGGCTGCTGGCCAGTTCGCGGGTAATGATGGCCATTTCGGCAACGGAAACGCCGCCAAGATTGTTAATCATCACCGCCAGACGGCCGGTTTCAGGCAGGGCTGCCATCAGTTTATCCACCATCAGGTTCACCACCTGCGCACTGTTCTGGGTGTCGATAACCGATGCGCCTGGTTCGCCGTGAATGCCCATGCCCAGTTCCGCGTGGCCTGGATGATGACGCGGGGCGGCGTCGGCTTCTTGCGGCAGATGACAGCTGGAAAGCGCAACGCCCAGGCTGAAGGTGTTATTGGCCGCGTACTGCGCTTCACGCAGGACAGTGGCGAGGTTGTAGCCGCGTTCGGCAAAATAGCCTGCGATTTTATGCACCAGGATGGTTCCCGCAATGCCGCGTGGGTGTTTGTTATCAGGCAGAGAGATGTCGTCGCCAACAATCAGCATTTCAACGTTGTAACCAAGGCGACGGGCTTTCTCGGCGGCGAGACCGAAATTAAGACGGTCACCGGTGTAATTTTTCACGATCAATAAACAGCCCGCCTCACCGGTTACCGCCTGGATGGCGGTCAGTACCGCATCCACGCTCGGGGAAGCGAAAACGTCGCCGCAAACCGCAGCGGTTAGCATACCTTTACCGATAAACCCAACGTGCGCGGGTTCGTGCCCTGAACCGCCGCCGGAAATTACCGCCACGTTATTTTTGTTGAGGTCACGACGGACCACGATGCGAATGGCCGGATCGCTTTCCAGACGCGCCAGGTTATTCCACGGGCTGGCGATAATCGTACCGTCGATGACGTCGCTCACGAGATGGGTGCGTTGATTAAAAAAGAATTGAGACATAACGGCTCCTTGAGGTTGAGTGTAAGACAAACCCCCGGAAGCATGGTCATGGTACGGAGGCGATAGAGAGATTCTGGCGAAGTCAGCGCGGAAAAAAACAACGTTAAAATGAGTTTCATTACGGAACGTTGTCATTGTTTTTTGTTCCGTAATGAAACCGAAAAGAACGAGGAACGATCACAATGCGAGCTCGCTCGACTTTTTTCTCTCGCGATGAATGCAGCTGATACGGCACTGTCAGCTTTTTTTTTTGCCGGTTTTTTGGCAAGTGAGTAGGTAAAAAAGAAAGTGAGATTCGTCTGTGCCGGAGATTTGGTGGCAAATGAGCGGATCGGGATCGCAAACCTTATCATTTTTGTGGATAAGCGTTCCAATATGGAACGTACTCCGTTTTTATCTGTTTCATATCAGAACAAAAAGACGAAAGATTTTTTTGTGCACGCCTCGCCATACAGTTATTGCATCGCTCCGGTACCTCCCGTTTTCGCCGTCTGCATCAGGCCAAACAGGTTAACGCCAGGGCTCACCATGTAAAAACATGTACTTATTTGAGGATGAAAGGAATGCTAAAAGTTATTCAATCTCCAGCCAAATATCTCCAGGGTCCTGACGCTTCCACCTTGTTTGGTCAATACGCTAAAAACCTGGCGGACAGCTTTTTTGTGATTGCGGATGACTTCGTGATGAAGCTGGCGGGAGAGAAAGTACTCAACGGCCTGCACAGCCACGACATTAGCTGCCATGCGGAACGCTTTAACGGTGAATGTAGCCATGTTGAAATTAATCGACTGATTGCCATTCTGAAACAGCACGGTTGTCGCGGCGTGGTTGGTATTGGCGGCGGGAAAACGCTGGATACCGCCAAAGCGATTGGTTACTACCAGAAGCTGCCGGTGGTGGTGATCCCGACTATCGCGTCTACCGATGCGCCAACCAGCGCGCTGTCCGTTATCTATACCGAAGCCGGTGAGTTTGAAGAGTATCTGATCTACCCGAAAAACCCGGATATGGTGGTGATGGACACTGCGATCATTGCCAAAGCGCCGGTACGTCTGCTGGTGGCTGGGATGGGCGATGCGCTCTCGACCTGGTTTGAAGCGAAAGCCTGTTATGACGCCAGAGCGACTAGCATGGCGGGCGGACAGTCCACCGTGGCGGCGCTGAGCCTGGCGCGCTTGTGCTATGATACCCTGCTGGCGGAAGGCGAGAAGGCACGCTTTGCTGCGCAGGCTGGCGTGGTGACCGATGCGCTGGAGCGTATTGTCGAAGCTAACACTTACCTCAGCGGCATCGGCTTTGAAAGCAGCGGTCTTGCAGGGGCGCATGCGATCCACAACGGCTTTACGATTCTGGAAGAGTGCCACCATTTGTACCACGGTGAAAAAGTCGCCTTTGGTACGCTGGCGCAACTGGTGCTGCAAAACAGCCCGATGGAAGAGATCGAAACCGTGCTGAATTTCTGTCAGAAAGTCGGCCTGCCGGTAACGTTAGCGGAAATGGGCGTGAAAGAAGACGTTGACGGCAAGATCATGGCCGTGGCGAAAGCGACCTGCGCAGAAGGTGAAACCATCCACAATATGCCGTTCCCGGTAACGCCTGAAAGCGTACATGCCGCTATCTTGACGGCAGATCTGCTGGGACAGCAGTGGCTGGCGCGTTAATCAGTCGTCGGTAGGTTTTTATCCGGCATCTTCTCCCCCTCTGACAGTTTCTGCCGGAGGGGTTGTCTATGGTTAAACAGCGGAAAGGGATATGACGGCGCACACGCATAGCATCGGGAAGGAAGTCTCTTCAGTCATTGCCCAGTCATGGCATCGTTGCAGCAAGTTTATGCAGCGGGAAACCTGGCAGGCGCCGCATCAGGCGCAGGGGCTGACCTTTGAGTCGATTTGTCGTCGCAAGACGGCGTTGCTGACGATTGCTCAGGCTGCGCTGGAAGATGCCTGGGAGTTTATGGACGGCCGCCCGTGCGCGCTGCTGATTCTGGATGAATCAGCCTGTATTCTCAGCCGTTGCGGCGATCCGCAGACGGTAGAACAGCTGGCGGAGCTTGGGTTTCGTGACGGCAGCTACTGTGCGGAAAGCATCATTGGCAGTTGTGCCCTGTCGCTGGCGACGATGCCGGGTCAGCCGACAAAAACCTCTGGCGATCAGCATTTTAAACAGGCGCTGCATCCGTGGTCGTTCTGCTCGACGCCGGTCTTCGATAACCATGGTCGACTGTTCGGCTCCATTTCGCTGTGTTGTCTGGTGGAGCATGAGTGCGTTTCTGATTTATCCCTGACGCTGGCGATTGCCAGAGAAGTCGGCAACTCTTTGCTGACCGACAGCCTGCTGGCTGAATCCAACCGCCATCTGAACCAGATGTACGGGCTGCTGGAGAGTATGGATGATGGTGTGATGGCCTGGAACGAACAGGGCGTATTGCAGTTCCTCAATGCACGAGCGGCGCTGCTTTTGCATCTCGATGCGCAGGCCAGTCAGGGGAAAAACATTCACGATCTGCTTAATCTCCCCATGCTGCTGCGCCGGGCGATCAAACATGCCCGCGGTCTGAATCACGTCGAAGTTACCTTTGAAAGCCAGCATCAGTTTGTTGATGCCGTCATTACCCTGAAGCCGATTGTTGAGGAGCAGGGCAACAGCTTTATTCTGCTACTGCATCCGGTGGAACAAATGCGCCAGCTGATGACCAGCCAGCTCGGCAAGGTGAGCCACACCTTTGAGCAGATGTCGACTGACGATCCGGAAACCCGCCGCTTGATCCATTTTGGACGCCAGGCAGCGAGGGGGAGTTTCCCGATCCTGCTGTGCGGGGAAGAGGGTGTTGGTAAAGAGCTGCTGAGTCAGGCCATCCACAATGAAAGCGAGCGCGCCAGCGGGCCGTATATCGCCGTGAACTGTCAGCTGTATGCCAACAGCGTACTGGGGCAGGATTTTATGGGCAGTGCGCCCACCGACGATGAAAATGGCCGGTTGAGCCGTCTTGAACTGGCGAACGGCGGCACGCTGTTTCTGGAAAAAATTGAATATCTGGCACCGGAGCTGCAATCCGCGCTGTTACAGGTGATCAAACAGGGGGTATTAACCCGCCTGGATGCCCGTCGGCTGATTCCGGTGGATGTCAAAGTGATCGCCACCACCACGGTTGATCTCGCCAATCTGGTGGAGCAAAACCGCTTTAGCCGTCAGCTGTATTATGCGCTGCACTCTTTTGAGATAGTGATCCCACCGCTGCGGGCGCGGCGCAGTAGTATTCCCTCGCTGATTTATACGCGGCTGAATAGCCTGAAAAAACGCTTTTCATACAGTTTGAAGATCGACGACGACGCGCTGGCGCAACTGGTGGCCTATTCGTGGCCGGGCAATGACTTTGAGCTGAACAGCATTATCGAAAACATCGCCATCAGCAGTGATAACGGCCATATTCGGCTGAGCAATCTACCGGATTATTTGTTTGCCGAACGTCCTGGTCTGGAGACGGCGTCTTCACTGCTACCTGCTAGTCTGACGTTTACCGCTATCGAAAAAGAGGCGATTATCCATGCTGCCCGCGTCACCAGCGGGCGCGTGCAGGAGATGTCGCAACTGTTGAATATCGGTCGCACTACCTTGTGGCGCAAGATGAAGCAGTACGACATTGATGCCAGCCAGTTTAAGCGCAAGCATCTGGACTAGTTTCTTCAATTCTCGCCATCGAGAACAGCGCGTCTGACAGTCGGTTGATATAACGCCTGGGTTCATCGCGTAACGTTAGCGATCTGCTCATCGCGATGAGGACCCGCTCCAGTCGGCGCGTCAGGGTTCGCGCAACGTGTAGCTGTGCCGATGCGAGATTTTTCCCCGGAATAACAAACTCTTTGAGCGGGCCGCTTTGCGCCATATTACGGTCAATAAGCTGCTCCAGCGCCTGAGTATCCTCTTCACCAATACGCTGTTGTAAGCGAGCGAGTCCTTTCTCATCGCTGGCGAGTTCCGCACCCAGAACAAACAGCATTTTCTGTATGGCGTGCAGATCCTGGCGTAGCCCGGCCTGACGCGTGCTGGCATAGCAGACGCCAAGTTGGGAAATCAGTTCATCCACCGTACCATAGGCCTCAACGCGGATGTCGTCTTTGTCGATACGGCTGCCGCCAAACAGTGCGGTCGTGCCTTTATCGCCGGTTCGGGTGTAGATGCGGTACATTTATTTTATCTCGCTGAAGGGAAGCACTTTGACCAGTTGACCAGCATTAGCACCGAGGACGCGGAGCCGGGCTGCACCGGCGCGGATATGACCACGGATCAGCGCCCGATCCTCGGGCAACTGGGCGTGGGTTAAAGCAATATCACCCGTGGCGTTAAGACCCAGACCGACACGTAGCGTTGAGCTTTTGGCCGCAAGTTTGCTCAATGCCAGTGCGCAGTCATGCTCGTTGCAACAGATTGCCCGACAAGGGACGCCTTGCTCTTCCAGTCCCCAGCACAGCTCATCAAGCACGCGAGTATCCTGCCAGCGCGAGTGATAAAACAGATGTACGCCCGGTGATGAAAGTGACATTGCGCCCCCTGTACTATCAGAATGCCTGACGGAAGATCTCGGCAATTTCTTTCTCGTTCCCTTTGCGCGGGTTAGAGAAGGCGTTGCCGTCCTTCAGCGCCATTTCCGCCATGTACGGGAAATCGGCTTCTTTGACACCCAGATCGCGCAGATGCTGCGGAATGCCGATGTCAGCAGAGAGACGAGCAATGGCGTGAATGGCCAGTTCTGCGGCATCCATGGTGGAAAGTCCGTCAGTGTTTTCGCCCATAAACTCTGCAATGTCGGCAAATTTTTCCGGGTTAGCGATCAGGTTATAGCGCGCCACGTGCGGCAGCAGTACGGCATTCGCCACGCCGTGCGGCATGTCGTACAGACCGCCAAGTTGATGCGCCATCGCGTGAACGTAGCCGAGGTTGGCGTTGTTGAAAGCCATACCTGCCAGCAGGGAGGCGTAGGCCATGTTCTCGCGAGCTTTCAGGTTGCTGCCCAGCGCTACGGCCTGACGCAAGTTGCGTGCGATCAGGCGAATAGCCTGAATAGCGGCAGCGTCGGTGACCGGGTTGGCATCTTTGGAAATATAGGCTTCTACGGCGTGGGTCAGGGCGTCCATACCCGTCGCGGCGGTCAGCGGGGCGGGTTTGCCGAGCATCAGCAGCGGATCGTTAATGGAGACCGACGGCAGGTTGCGCCAACTGACAATCACAAACTTCACTTTGGTTTTTGTATTGGTCAGCACGCAGTGGCGGGTGACTTCGCTGGCGGTACCGGCAGTGGTATTTACCGCAACGATCGGCGGCAGCGGGTTGGTCAGGGTTTCAATCCCGGCATAGCTGTAGAGATCGCCTTCGTGAGTTGCTGCGATACCGATGCCTTTACCGCAGTCATGCGGGCTACCGCCACCGACGGTAACGATGATATCGCAATGCTCTTTGCGAAAGACTTCCAGACCGTCACGCACGTTGGTGTCTTTGGGGTTAGGTTCAACGCCATCAAAAACCAGCACGTCAATGCCCGCTTCACGTAAATGGGCGAGGGTTTTATCTACCGCGCCGTCTTTAATGGCCCGCAGACCTTTATCAGTAACCAGCAGCGCTTTTTTACCGCCTAACAGTTTGCAGCGTTCGCCGACAACGGAAATAGCATTGGGGCCAAAGAAGTTCACATTTGGCACCAGGTAATCAAACATACGATAGCTCATAATATACCTTCTTAGATTTAAATTATAATTCAGAGAAACAATTCAGTGCGGTTTCTGCTAATAATCTGTCTTGTTCCACGGTGCCGCCACTAACGCCAACGGCACCAATTAATTTACCGTTTAATATGACAGGTAAACCGCCGCCGAAAATAACAATGCGCTGTTGGTTGGTAAGCTGCAAACCATATAGCGAAGCACCAGGCTGTACCGCATCGGTAATTTCATGGGTACCCTGGCGCAGGCAGCAGGCGGTATACGCTTTATTAAGAGAGATATCACAGCTGGTGACAAACGCATCGTCCATGCGTTGCATTAGCAGCGTATTCCCACCGCGATCCACCACGGAAAAGACCACCGGAACGCTGATCTCAAGCGCTTTAGCCTCAACGGCCTGCGCCATTTTTTTTGCAGCCGCCAGCGTAATGGTGGCAATTTGTTGGCTCTTATTCACAGTTTCTCCTGAAAATGTTGTAGGGCTGAGGTCACGAAACATATCGCGCAACAGCTATTTTTATCATTGGCTTTACCTTATTTTCTCGCCGTGCGTTATTAAGTCAATAGGGCGAAAATTTCAAAGATATTAAATTCACCTTCCCGGTTTTGCGTTTATTGATAATGATCATTTAACCTCGTCACAATTCACGATGGATATTCCTGAATTGCGTTTCAATATGAAACGATGCGTTTTTATTAGGTACCAAATTGGAACGAAATTAATTTTATTTTTTTATTGTTCTGCTCATTTAGAGTTCGACCATTGCTGATGAAAGGCGAATGACGGGTGTTGTGTCCCCGGCAATGCGGCCCGGCGTCCCTATTTTTTATCTTTTGAGTCAATAAATCATGAGAAGATCAAAACGATTCGAAGTACTTGCGAAGCGGCCTGTAAATCAGGATGGGCTGATTGGCGAATGGCCTGAAGAGGGGCTGATCGCCATGGAAAGCCCCTACGATCCAGCGTCGTCGGTGAAGGTGGAAAATGGTCGTATTGTTGAGCTGGACGGTAAGAGCCGCGCCGAGTTCGACATGATCGACCGTTTCATTGCCGACTACGCCATTAACGTGGCTGAGGCCGAGCACGCCATGCAGCTCGACGCGCTGGAGATCGCCAGAATGCTGGTGGATATCCACGTCAGTCGGGAAGAGATTATTGCCATTACCACTGCCATCACCCCGGCGAAAGCGGTGGAAGTGATGGCGCAAATGAACGTGGTGGAGATGATGATGGCGCTGCAAAAAATGCGTGCCAGACGCACGCCCTCCAACCAGTGCCACGTGACCAACCTGAAAGATAACCCGGTACAGATTGCCGCCGACGCTGCTGAAGCGGGGATCCGCGGCTTTTCCGAGCAGGAAACGACGGTCGGGATCGCCCGCTACGCGCCGTTTAACGCCCTGGCGCTGCTGGTGGGTTCCCAATGCGGTCGTCCCGGTGTGCTGACGCAATGTTCTGTTGAAGAGGCCACGGAGCTGGAGCTGGGCATGCGTGGGCTAACCAGTTATGCCGAAACGGTGTCGGTGTATGGCACAGAATCGGTGTTTACCGACGGTGATGACACGCCGTGGTCCAAAGCGTTTCTCGCCTCGGCTTATGCGTCGCGTGGCCTGAAGATGCGCTACACCTCCGGCACTGGCTCGGAAGCGCTGATGGGCTATTCCGAAAGTAAATCGATGCTTTATCTGGAGTCGCGCTGCATTTTTATCACTAAAGGCGCGGGCGTACAGGGGCTGCAAAACGGTGCGGTCAGCTGTATCGGCATGACCGGCGCTGTGCCTTCGGGGATCCGCGCGGTGCTGGCAGAAAACCTGATTGCCTCAATGCTCGACCTTGAAGTGGCCTCCGCCAATGACCAGACCTTTTCTCACTCCGATATTCGCCGTACTGCCCGCACCCTGATGCAGATGCTGCCGGGTACCGACTTTATTTTCTCTGGTTACAGCGCGGTACCCAACTACGACAACATGTTTGCCGGGTCGAACTTCGACGCTGAAGACTTCGATGATTACAACATCCTGCAACGCGATCTGATGGTTGACGGCGGTCTGCGTCCGGTGACTGAAGAAGAAACCATCGCTATACGCAATAAGGCTGCACGCGCCATTCAGGCGGTGTTCCGCGAACTGGGCCTGCCGCTGATAAGCGATGAAGAAGTGGAAGCCGCTACTTATGCTCACGGCAGCAAAGATATGCCTGCGCGCAATGTAGTGGAGGATCTGGCGGCCGTGGAAGAGATGATGAAGCGTAATATCACCGGGCTGGATATCGTCGGCGCGTTGAGTTGCAGCGGTTTTGAAGATATCGCCAGCAATATCCTCAATATGCTGAGACAGCGTGTTACTGGTGATTACCTGCAAACGTCGGCCATTCTGGATCGCCAGTTCGACGTCGTCAGCGCCGTCAACGACATCAATGATTATCAGGGACCTGGTACCGGCTATCGCATCAGTGCCGAACGCTGGGCGGAAATTAAAAATATTGCGGGCGTGGTTCAGCCCGGCTCGATCGAATAAGGCGGAACACTGTGGAATGCACAACTGAACGTAAGCCGGTTTTCACCTTACAGGTGAGCGAAGGCGAGGCGGCTAACGCGGATGAACGCGTGGATGAAGTGGTGATTGGCGTCGGCCCGGCCTTTGGCAAGCACCAGCATAAAACCCTGATTGATATGCCTCACAACGCGATTCTGAAAGAGCTGGTTGCTGGCATCGAAGAAGAGGGATTACATGCGCGGGTAGTAAGGATCCTGCGCACCTCGGATGTTTCTTTTATGGCATGGGATGCGGCAAACCTCAGCGGCTCAGGCATCGGGATTGGCATCCAGTCGAAAGGAACCACGGTGATTCATCAGCGCGATCTGCTGCCGTTAAGCAACCTCGAGCTGTTTTCTCAAGCTCCGCTGCTGACGCTGGAAACCTATCGTCAGATTGGTAAAAACGCCGCGCGATATGCACGCAAAGAGTCGCCTTCGCCGGTGCCAGTGGTCAATGACCAGATGGTGCGCCCTAAATTTATGGCCAAGGCCGCGCTGTTTCATATCAAAGAAACCAAACACGTGGTGCAGGATGCTGCGCCTGTCACGTTGCATATTGCACTGGTAAGGGAATGACCATGAACGACAACATCATGACTGCGCAGGATTACCCATTAGCGACCCGCTGCCCGGAGAAAATCCAGACGCCTACCGGCAAGCCGCTAACCGACATTACCCTTGAGAATGTGCTGGCGGGCCGCGTAGGACCGCAGGATGTGCGTATTTCTCAGCAAACGCTGGAGTACCAGGCGCAGATTGCCGAGCAGATGCAGCGTCATGCCGTGGCGCGCAATTTTCGTCGTGCGGCTGAGCTGATTGCGATTCCGGATACACGCATTCTGGAGATCTACAACGCGCTGCGACCGTTTCGTTCTTCTTTCGCCGAGTTGCAGGCCATTGCCGATGAACTGGAACACACATGGCATGCCACGGTGAACGCCGGGTTTGTCCGCGAATCGGCAGAGGTATACCAGCAGAGAAATAAGCTGCGTAAAGGCAGCCAGTGACGGAGGCAGCATGCCGTTAATTGCAGGGATCGATATCGGCAACGCCACCACCGAAGTGGCGTTGGCGCAGGATGGCCGGTTTATCGGCAGCGGGATTGTCGCCACGACCGGTATGAAAGGCACGCGGGATAATATCGCTGGGGTAGTCGCGTCCCTGCAGCAGGCGCTGAATAACACGCCGTGGTCGCTGCAGGACGTAGCAAAAATTTGTATCAACGAGGCCGCACCGGTGATTGGCGATGTGGCGATGGAAACCATCACTGAAACCATCATTACCGAATCGACGATGATTGGTCATAACCCGCAAACGCCCGGTGGCGTTGGCGTGGGTATGGGAACCACCATCGCCGTGGAGAAGTTGGCGGCGTTGAGCGAGGATCGATTTGCCCAGGGCTGGATCCCGTTGGTAGGTGAGGAGATGGATTTCCTTGAGGCGGTTTGGTTTATCAATGAAGCGCTGGATCGCGGCGTCAATGTGGTGGCGGCTATCCTGAAAAAAGATGATGGGGTGCTGGTGAATAATCGCCTGCGTCGGCCAATGCCGGTGGTTGATGAAGTCACCCTGCTGGAGAAGGTGCCGGAAGGTGTGCTGGCGGCGGTGGAAGTGGCGGCCCCGGGACAGGTGGTACGGGTGCTGTCGAACCCTTACGGCATTGCGACCTTCTTTGCCCTGACGCCCGAGGAAACGCAAACTATCGTCCCCATCGCCAGAGCGCTGATTGGCAACCGTTCCGCCGTGGTACTGAAAACCCCGCAGGGCGATGTGCAATCAAGAGTGATCCCGGCGGGTAAGATCTTTATCCGTGGTGAAAAGCGTGGCGGTGAAGCCGACGTAGCGCAAGGCGCGCAGGCCATTATGCAGGCGATGAGCGCCTGCGCGCCCGTGCGCGATATTGCTGGGGAAGCTGGTACGCACGCAGGCGGCATGCTGGAGCGGGTGCGAAAGGTGATGGCCTCGCTGACCGGTCATGACATGAACACGGTGCATATTCAGGATCTGTTGGCGGTCGATACATTTATTCCGCGTAAGGTGCAGGGCGGCATCGCCGGAGAGTGTTCAATGGAGAACGCCGTGGGCATTGCGGCGATGGTGAAAGCCGATCGCTTACAGATGCAGGCCATCGCCAGTGAGCTGAGTGCCCGGTTAAACACGCCGGTTGAAGTTGGTGGCGTGGAGGCTAACATGGCTGTAGCGGGGGCGTTAACAACACCTGGATGCGCTGCGCCGCTGGCAATCCTCGATTTAGGCGCAGGATCTACCGATGCAGCCGTCATCAATAGCGATGGCATAGTGAAAGCGGTACATCTGGCCGGGGCGGGGAATATGGTCAGCCTGTTGATTCAAACAGAGCTGGGCTTAAGCGATGCATTTCTGGCGGAGGAAATTAAAAAATACCCGCTGGCAAAAGTGGAGAGCCTGTTCAGCATTCGCCATGAGAACGGCGCGGTAGAGTTTTTCCGCGAACCGCTCAGCCCGGCGGTGTTTGCCAAAGTTGTGTATTTGAAAGAGGGCGAGCTGATCCCGGTAGATAACCAGACCTCGTTGGAAAAAATACGTCTGGTGCGCCGACAGGCCAAAGAGAAGGTTTTTGTGACCAACTGCCTGCGCGCGTTACGCCTGGTGTCACCCGGTGGATCTATTCGCGATATGACTTTTGTGGTGCTGGTAGGCGGTTCTTCGCTGGATTTCGAAATCCCGCAGATGATCACCGATGCGCTGGCGCATTACGGCGTTGTCGCCGGGCAGGGCAATATTCGAGGTACCGAAGGGCCGCGTAATGCGGTGGCAACCGGACTGGTTTTAGCCGGAGATGCAAAAAAATAGCGCAGAAAACAGCCGCGCAAGCGTTTAGCTGCGGGGTAAGTCAAATAAAGGCGATGTTCTCTTTGATATCCCGGCGGAGTTGGGTACATAGTATAAATGTGTCTCTCACGTGGTTAATTTTAAGGATAAGAGCATGCCAACAGCAATTGAGAAAGCATTGGATTTTATTGGTGGTATGAACACTTCGGCGTCAGTACCCCATTCAATGGATGAAAGCACCGCTAAGGGAATCTTAAAGTATTTGCATGACTTAGGTGTGCCAGCGAGTCCGGAAGTTGTGATGGCACGGGGTGAGCAGGAGGGATGGAATCCCGAGTTCACGAAAAAAGTGGCCGGATGGGCAGAAAAAGTTGCCTCCGGTAACCGCATCCTTATCAAGAACCCAGAGTATTTTTCAACCTATATGCAGGAGCAGCTCAAAGAGCTAGTGTGAGCTGACTATCGAATCAAACTCTAACGGACGTTTCCATCTCGGGATGGCGGCGTCCAAATGTAATGCCAGCGATATGGGCTGGCGTATCGCATGATATATCCTTATTCCCACGCGATCCCCCGCTACGCATTCAGAGCCATCCAATTATTGGCTTTGCCAACAATTGCATATATTTCCAATAACAAAAAGGACCTGCGATTTCTCGCAAGTCCTTGAAATTTGGTGGCCCCTGCTGGACTTGAACCAGCGACCAAGCGATTATGAGTCGCCTGCTCTAACCACTGAGCTAAGGGGCCGTGGCGGTGGATTATAAAGTAACTCCGCGTTGCAATCCAGACATAAGCGTACGGATGCTGTTTTTATAAACAATGTATTTTCAGTCCGTTATACTTGTTCCTCTGATGTATTGTTCGGAGTAATTATGGTTAAGGACATACTGGCACCGGGGCTGCGGGTGGTATTTTGCGGCATCAATCCGGGGTTATCTTCCGCAGGTACAGGATTCCCCTTTGCACATCCCGCTAATCGCTTCTGGAAGGTTATCCATCAGGCGGGGTTCACCGATCGCCAGCTTAAACCTGAAGAGGCACAGCATCTGCTGGATTTCCGCTGCGGCGTGACGAAATTTGTCGACAGGCCGACGGTACAAGCCAATGAAGTCAAGCTCCTGGAGATGCGCAACGGCGGTCGTCTGCTCGTTGAGAAAATAGAAGAGTATCAGCCAGCCGCGCTCGCTATCCTCGGGAAGCAGGCATTTGAGCAGGGGCTTAGCCAGCGTGGGGCGCAGTGGGGAAAACAGACGCTGACCATTGGCGCGACGCAAATATGGGTATTGCCGAATCCCAGCGGGTTAAGCCGGATCACGCTGGATAAACTGGTAGAGGCGTATCGGGAAGTGAATGTGGCGTTGAAGGCGCGCGGCCTGTAACTGCCGGAGCCTTAGGCTCCGGCGTCACTGTCAGAACTCGAAGCGTGCGCCCATGTTGTAGCGGCGTCCTTCCAGGATGGAAGACTGGTTATAGGACGTTTTGTAGATTGGGTTCACGTCGAACAGGTTATAAACCCCCGCCATCAATGTGATGCTCTTGTTGAGATGGTAGCGTGCCCCTAAATCGACCAGCGCATAGGCGTCGGTTGACGTTGATTTGCCGATGTCAGGCGTATTGCTGCGCCAGCTGGCTTTGCTCCACAGCTCAAGATCGTTAAGTGCATTCCATGTCAGAGACAGGTTGGCCATGCTCGTCGGGAACTCGTTCAGTGCCTCTCCCTTGTACTGACCACTCTTTTGCTCGCTGTGGGTATAGGTGTAGTTCGCGTTCGCTTTCAGCGCGGTAG
The DNA here is from genome assembly GCF_009905315.1 of Citrobacter sp. LUTT5. NCBI lineage: Bacteria > Pseudomonadati > Pseudomonadota > Gammaproteobacteria > Enterobacterales > Enterobacteriaceae > Citrobacter > Citrobacter sp. LUTT5. The sequence goes on from NZ_CP047606.1 coordinate 653,653, forward strand.
TGACCTGCCAGTCGCCGTTCAGCTCCAGGCCATAGATTTCCGCGTCGCTGACGTTGAAATACTGCGAGACTTCTTCCGCTTCATACCCGTTGTAAATGCACTTCTGCGTGGCCGTTGCGGTACAAATGGTGTAGTCGCTGATCTTGTCCTTGAATTTGGTGAAGAACACGGTTGCATCCAGTGCCAGTGTGTCCTGTTGCCAGTAAACGCCCAGCTCGGTGTTGACGCTCTGCTCAGGTTTCAGGTCATCGTTACCGATCCCAATGAAGGAATACGGATACGAACCGTAGACGCTGGTGAAACCTTCATTGTTCTCACGCAGGTCCGGTTTTTTATAGCCCGCCGATACGCCGCCCTTCAGCGCCCAGTTTTCGTCAATCGTCCAGTTACCGTAGAGTTTTGGCGTGACGTGGTAGCCAAAGTAGCTGTCGTGATCGAGACGCGCCGAGGTGGTGAGGGTGAAGTCCGGAACCATCATCCAGGCATCTTCCGCGAAGATGGCCCAGCCGTCACGGGTGATCTTGCTGACTGGCGTTATGCCCGGCACTTCTTTGTTTTCGATGCCGAAAGTGTCGTCCAGCTCATTACGGGTGAAGTTGATCCCCAGCGTCAACTTGTGGTCGCCCAGCGTAAAGGTGTTCGCGCTGTTGGCTTCATAGTTTTTCTGCTTAATGAACTGCGAACTCATGCCCGGCACACGATACTCGGTTTTAGCGTTTTCGTAGCTGATGAAGTTCTTCACTTCCAGCAGATCGTCGCCGTACCAGGCATGCTGCGCAAGTGAAGCGGCATCGCGGTCAAAGTCCCATTGCCAGGCTTTATCATTGTGTGATTTTACCTGATGCCCTTTGACGACGTTCAAATCCCAAAGTTGGGTGTCGGTCGGCGACATGTTGATGGTGGCATCCAGATTGCCAGCCTGGTGCTTCACAAAGCGCTCATCGGAGATGCTGTCGTCATCACGGCGATCAAGATAATCCGCCGCTACGCTCACCCCGAGCTTGCTGGGGATAATTGGCCCCATCAGGAAGACATTAGTCTGGTTGGTGTTACCGTACTCGCTCTTCTCTTGCAGGAAGTAGTTATCTTCCAGCACACCCGTCCATTTATCGAGGTTGTAGCCTTTTTTGGTGATGACGTTGACCACGCCGCCAATGGAGTCAGAGCCATACAGTGAGGACATCGGTCCGCGAATCACCTCTATTCGCTCAATAGCAGCAAGCGGCGGTAAAAAGGCAGCCTCTGTCCCGATATGGTGTCCGTAAGGACGCGATTCGCGGGTGCCTTGTTTGATGCCGTTGACCATGTAGGAGGTATAGGTCGAGTCCATTCCGCGCATCTGCACATCGCCTGTGGCAAGGCTACCGTTGCCATTACCCACCAATACGCCGGGCATCTCGCGAAGGGCTTCGGTGACGTTCTGGTTAGAGCGGGTGTTCAGTTCTTTCTCGCCGACGACGGAGATGGTCGCCGGTGCCTCACGGCGTTCCTGTGCGAAACCGGTGGCGGTGACCACCAGTTGATCTTCATTATCTGGTGTGGTTTCTTCGGCGAAAACGGTCGCCGCGAGGCTGGCAAGGGCGAGCGAAATCGCCAGCGCGGTACGAGTCTGGTTAATCACAACGCATTCCTCAGAACTGGGTTAAATCGAGCTTGAGTACATAGTCAGCCTTGTTGGCTTTTTCATCCTGCTTCACGCTAACGAAGAGCGTTTTGCTGTCAGGAGAAAGCACCATGCTGTTTGGCATTGCCGCCGTTTTGATGGTGTGCTTCAGGCTGTAAGTGTTGGCATCGATAACGCTAATCTGACGGGCATTGCGATGGGTAACATACACTTCGTTGCGGGCAGGGTTATAGACCGCAGCGATAGAGTTTGGCGTGGGAACGCGGTGAACAATTTTACCGCTGTCCAGTTGGACTACCAGCACGTCGGCGGTGTTGGTATCGGCGATAAATCCGACGCCTTTGGCCGTGTTTAACGCGATGTTCAGGAAGTAATGCTTCGGCTCGGAGGGGTCAACCTTCACACGCGACAGAACCTGCGACGTTTTGCCATCCAGGGTAACCAGTTCGCCTTTGCCAGTGACGGCGTAAACTTTATCGCCAGCTTCATCAACGGCGAAACCGACCGGATCCATCCCTTTGAGGGCGTGTAATAGTTTCTGGTTATGCGTGTCGACAACCCACAGCACACCTTTATTTTCACTGCCAATACCGGAGACATACAGACGGTGGTGCTTCTTGTCGAGCACCACTTCACGAACGTGGGCTTTATTTTCTTCGTCTGCAAGCTGAAGCATTTTCACTTCTTTATGGGTGCGGGTATCCAGCAGGGTCAGTGAGCCATCCAGCGCATTACCTAGCCAGAGAATGTGGTTAGGTTCATCCAGTGAGACCGCAAAAGGACGGCGTTCGGTGGCGATCCGCTCATCGACTTTTAATGATTCAGTTGAAAACAGGAACACTTCACCGGCGGTTTTATCTTTGTCGAAAGAGGGGGCAGAGGCTGCATAGATAGCCTGTTGTCCGGCGTCATAAGCCAGTTCGTAAACGCCATGACCAAGCGTCTGAGAGGCGAACTGATCCTCAGTAAAGTCTTTTGCCAGGGCTGAACCGGTATAAAGTGCCAGTGAAATCGCAAGCGCGCAGAGGGACTGATTTTTTAATGTTTTTAAATTCATGTCATTTTTCTTTACAGTTGTTTGCGAAAAGAAAATGATAATGAAAATAAATATCATTTACAATTGCGTGTATAGGCAATGCCCCCTACCAATTTTTGTACACTGCGGAAAATCCCAAAAAAAAAAGCTCCCCGGAGGGAGCTTCTTAATAACAGAAACGATTAATCGTCGAGGAAGCTACGCAGTACTTCAGAGCGGCTCGGGTGGCGCAGTTTACGCAGCGCTTTCGCTTCGATCTGACGGATACGTTCGCGGGTAACGTCGAACTGTTTACCGACTTCTTCCAGCGTGTGGTCGGTGTTCATATCGATACCGAAACGCATACGCAGAACTTTCGCTTCACGGGCGGTCAGGCCAGCCAGAACGTCGTGCGTTGCGGCACGCAGGCTCTCGGTAGTCGCAGAGTCCAGCGGCAACTCGAGGGTGGTATCCTCGATGAAATCACCCAGATGCGAATCTTCATCGTCGCCGATCGGCGTTTCCATGGAGATAGGCTCTTTAGCGATCTTCAGCACTTTACGGATCTTGTCTTCTGGCATCAGCATGCGTTCAGCCAGTTCTTCCGGCGTTGGCTCGCGGCCCATCTCTTGCAGCATCTGACGGGAGATACGGTTGAGCTTGTTGATAGTCTCAATCATATGTACCGGGATACGGATGGTACGCGCCTGATCCGCGATCGAACGGGTGATCGCCTGACGGATCCACCAGGTTGCATAGGTGGAGAACTTGTAACCACGACGGTATTCAAACTTATCAACCGCTTTCATCAGACCGATGTTACCTTCCTGAATCAGATCCAGGAACTGCAGGCCACGGTTGGTGTATTTTTTAGCGATAGAGATAACCAGACGTAAGTTCGCTTCAACCATCTCTTTTTTCGCACGGCGGGCTTTCGCTTCACCGATGGACATGCGACGGTTGATATCTTTAACCTGCTCGATGGTCAGGCCGGTTTCTTCTTCAATCTGCTGCAGTTTCTGCAGGCCGCGGTGAACGTCATCTGCCACATCGTGCAGTTTTTCAGACCACGGTTTGTTCATCGCGATTGCCGCGTTGAACCAGGTTTCGCTGGTTTCGTTGCCAGTGAACAGGGTGATGAAGTTTTTCTTCGGCATTTTGCACTGCTCAACGCAGAGCTTCATGATCAGACGTTCCTGAGTACGCACGCGGTCCATCATGACGCGCATGCTGTTTACCAGGTAGTCGAACTGCTTCGGCACCAGGCGGAACTGTTTGAACACTTCGGACAGCTTCTGAATTTCTTCCTGCGCGGCAGCATGGCTGCGGCCTTTCGCTTTGATGGTGTCGCGAGTGATTTCGTACTGAGTACGCAGTTCACCGAATTTTTCACGCGCTAACTCAGGGTCGATGCTGTTGTCGTCATCGCTGCTGTCGTCGTCGCCATCTTCTTCATCTTCGTCTTCATCGTCATCCATCTCTTCCTGAGAGAGTTCAGAACCGACGTGGGTCGCCGTGGGCGCCATGTCTTCTTCCGCGTTTGGATCGACAAAGCCAGTGATCAGATCGGAAAGACGTGCTTCTTCAGCTTCTACACGATCGTACTGCTCAAGCAGGTAGGTGATAGCTTCCGGGTATTCGGCAACGGAGCATTGAACCTGGTTAATCCCGTCTTCGATGCGTTTAGCGATGTCGATTTCGCCTTCGCGGGTTAACAGTTCAACGGTACCCATTTCACGCATGTACATGCGGACCGGGTCAGTTGTACGACCGATTTCGGACTCAACGCTGGACAGAACCTGGGCAGCCGCTTCTTCCGCGTCTTCATCGGTGCTGTTGGAGGTTTCAGCAAGCAGCAGATCATCGGCATCAGGTGCTTCTTCCATCACCTGAATACCCATGTCATTGATCATTTGGATGATGTCTTCGATTTGATCTGAATCGACGATATCTTCCGGCAGATGGTCATTGACCTCGGCATAGGTCAGATAGCCTTGCTCCTTACCACGTTGGACAAGAAGCTTCAGCTGTGACTGCGGGTTTTGCTCCATAAGACGGTATCCACACTTAATTCGTTTGATTGGTGTTGGGCGGTAAAACCGCCAACGGCAAAACGAGGGCATACTTATATTTTGCCGCTGCCTCTCCGTGCGGCTGTCGGGGGCTTCCCGATCGATATTCGGCAGTTAAGCCGTTAAATACTTCATCTTTCACGTTGTCTCTGCGTTAGCTGCGTTCGTTACTCGGCTCATCCTGAGCCTCGCCCCTTACGGGGCCGCCGCAAGCAGCGTTCAAATCCGCTTCCGGCGGATTTGTCATCCTGGTCATGTACTTATGTACACTCCCAGGCGTTCGTTCACTTGCTGCCTTGATACAACGCGAATGATTTTGTCTTTGTTTTGTCTTTCTCTTATTTCTTGGCCAGTTCCTGGTTCAGCGTCCAGAGTTCCCGGCGTTCTTCGCTGCTTAAACCGTGTGTGCGCTCACGAGCTATCAACTCTTCCTGGCGCAGTTCAAGCATCGAATCAAACATATGGTTGAGTGAGTCGGTGAAGGTTTTTTCTGCGATATCTTTATCTGCTATATCGTCCCACATCGACAGTTTTTCAAGGGTCGCAGCATCATTTGTGCCACGATAGTGTTCTAAAAGTTGCCCGGTGGTCAGACCTGGCTGAGCCAGACAAGTGTTGACCAGTTCTCTGAATAAGCCAAGTCCAGGCAGCTTATTGCTATCCAGTGCCCCTAACGGTGGAACCAGCGGGGCGAGCTCCGGGTTCTGCACCAGCAACCCTATAAGTATACGCATGGTCGTACGTTTTAGCTGTGGAACAGGGCGGGAAGCCCCATTTTCTGCCAGTTTTGGCATTAAACGTTCAAGCTGGCTGTCATCCAGAATGCCGAGCTTGTTTCCCAACTCCTGTCGCAGGTAAATGCGCAACGTTTCGCCTGGTACTTGAGTAATCAGCGGTAATGCCAGCGTGCTGAGCTGTGCGCGTCCGTCTGGGGTACTCAAATCCACCTGCGGCAACAGGCTGTTAAATAAAAACGCAGAGAGCGGCAGCGCCTGCTCCATCCGCGCTTCAAAGGCCTCTTTCCCTTCTTTGCGCACTAGCGTATCGGGATCTTCGCCGTCAGGTAAAAACATAAAGCGTAGCTGGCGTCCGTCTGTCATATAGGGCAGTGCGGTTTCCAGCGCGCGCCATGCTGCGTCGCGTCCGGCACGGTCGCCGTCGTAACAGCAAATTACGTTGTTCGTCGCGCGGAACAACAGTTGGATGTGATCGGCGGTGGTTGACGTCCCAAGGGATGCCACGGCGTAGTTAATGCCGTATTGCGCCAGCGCCACCACATCCATATAGCCTTCTACCACTAACAGGCGCTGTGGATCGGCGTTATCCTGCTGGGCTTCATAAAGACCATACAGCTGGCGACCTTTATGGAAAATATCGGTTTCCGGGGAGTTCAGATACTTCGGCAGGGCATCGCCCAGCACGCGTCCACCAAAACCAATGACCCGACCACGTTTGTCGCGGATGGGGAACATCACCCGTTCGCGGAAGCGATCGTAACTGCGTCCCTGATCGTTGGTGACCAACATCCCCGCATCAACCAGCGATTTGCGATTTTCAGCATTGCCGCCAAACCGTTTCAGGACGTTGTCCCAGCCGGGGGGCGCAAAACCAATAGCAAAACGGGTGATAACGTCGCTACTTAATCCTCGCTTTTCCAGGTACTGGCGCGCAGGGGTAGCGGCGGGTTGCATCAAAGACTGTTGATAAAAAGTGTTCAGGCCATCCATCAATTGATAAAGGCTTTGCCGTTGATGGCGCTCTATCTGACTGGGGCCACTGCCTGCTTCATAGGGCACTTCAAGGTTGTGCATTGCGGCCAGTTCTTCGACGGTTTCCACAAACTCGAGCTTGTCGTAGTTCATGAGAAAGTCGACGGCGTTGCCATGCGCGCCACACCCAAAGCAGTGATAAAACTGTTTTTCACCGTTTACGGTGAAAGAGGGGGTTTTTTCGTTATGAAACGGACAGCACGCGTGATAATTTTTGCCCTGCTTTTTCAGCTTTACCCGCGCGTCGATGAGATCGACGATGTCGGTTCTTGCCAGCAGGTCATTGATAAAAACGCGAGGAATTCGTCCAGCCATAAGCCCCTGTTTTTTGATGACTCATATACACAAAATCATTCAGGATGCATCAAGGCGGCAAGGAAGCGAATCCTCAGGAGCGTACATCAGTACGTGACTGGGGTGAGCGACTGCAGCCAACACTGAGGCAGCTTGAATGATGACGTGTATAAACGAAAATAAGCCGCGCATTCCTTCCGGAAGCACGGCCTTACAACTACAACTCAGTCTGAATTGAGAGCTTTGGCTCTCAATGGATTAGTACAGACGAGTACGGCGTGCGTTTTCGCGAGCCAGTTTCTTCGCGTGACGTTTCACAGCAGAAGCTTTAGCGCGCTTACGTTCGGTAGTCGGTTTTTCATAGAACTCACGACGACGAACTTCCGCCAGAACACCTGCTTTTTCGCATGAACGCTTGAAGCGACGCAGTGCTACGTCGAACGGCTCGTTTTCACGTACTTTAATTACCGGCATGTAACTCTCACCTTTAATAAATTCGGTTTGCCGCTGGCATCAACGCCAGCTTATTTCAAAATGGTGCGGAATTTTACTGCAATTGCTGCTGCTTTGTAAAGCACCGACGCGATTTTGAAAGGGACTTTTATAAGGACAAGGAGTATACACGAGCGGAACTCCTGGGGCGAACAAAGTTTTACATCAACCCGCATTGGTCCTACACTGCGCGGTAATAGAGCGAGGTAAAACAAGTCATGCGTGTACTGGGTATTGAAACATCCTGCGATGAAACCGGCATCGCCATTTACGACGATGAAAAAGGTCTTTTAGCCAACCAATTGTATAGTCAGGTGAAATTACACGCTGACTACGGCGGCGTAGTGCCAGAACTGGCCTCGCGCGATCACGTACGTAAAACCGTACCGCTGATCCAGGCCGCGCTGAAAGAGGCGGGACTGACGGCAAAAGAGATTGATGCGGTGGCGTATACCGCAGGTCCTGGTTTGGTTGGCGCGCTGCTGGTTGGCGCAACCGTAGGACGTTCGCTGGCGTTCGCCTGGGGCGTACCAGCAATTCCTGTGCACCACATGGAGGGTCATCTGCTGGCGCCGATGCTGGAAGATAATCCGCCTGCTTTTCCGTTCGTCGCGCTGCTGGTTTCTGGCGGTCACACGCAGCTAATTAGCGTCACCGGTATCGGTCAGTATGAATTACTCGGCGAATCGATTGATGATGCTGCTGGCGAAGCGTTCGACAAAACCGCCAAGCTGCTGGGACTGGATTATCCTGGCGGTCCAATGCTGTCAAAGCTGGCCTCGCAAGGCGTTGAAAAACGCTTTGTCTTCCCGCGCCCGATGACCGATCGTCCGGGGCTGGATTTCAGCTTCTCCGGGCTGAAAACCTTTGCCGCGAATACCATTCGTAATAACGAAAATGACGATCAGACGCGCGCAGATATCGCCCGTGCCTTTGAAGATGCGGTAGTTGATACGCTGATGATCAAGTGCAAACGCGCGTTGGATCAAACCGGTTTTAAACGTCTGGTGATGGCGGGGGGCGTGAGCGCGAACCGTACGCTGCGCGCGAAACTGGCCGAGATGATGCAAAAACGTCGTGGTGATGTGTTTTACGCGCGTCCGGAGTTTTGTACCGACAACGGGGCGATGATCGCCTACGCGGGCATGGTGCGCTTTAAAGCGGGCGCAACGGCGGATCTTGGCGTGACCGTGCGCCCACGCTGGCCGCTGGCGGAATTACCTGCGGCGTGATTTTTTGCCCGGTGGCGCACTGTTACCGGGCAAGACGCTACATCCGCAGCATTCCTTTCTCTTCCAGAAACGCGATAATTTTTTCCAGACCCTCTCCGGATTTTAAATTGCTGAACGTCCATGGACGCTCCCCGCGCATACGCAGGGTATCGCGTTCCATCACCTCCAACGAGGCGCCGACGTAGGGAGCCAGATCGGTTTTATTGATAACCAGAAAATCGGATTTAGTGATCCCCGGACCGCCTTTACGCGGGATCTTCTCGCCTTCGGCAACGTCGATCACATAGATCGTCAGATCCGCTAATTCCGGACTGAAGGTGGCGCTCAGGTTATCGCCACCGCTTTCCACAAAAATCAGATCCAGATTGCCGAATTTCTCGCTCAGCGCCTCTACGGCAGCCAGATTCATCGACGCATCTTCGCGGATGGCGGTATGCGGGCAGCCGCCGGTTTCCACACCGACGATCCGGTCTGGCTCCAGTGCGCCCGCCTCGGTGAGAATGCGCTGATCTTCTTTGGTGTAGATATCGTTGGTGACTACCGCCAGTTGATAGCTACTGCGCATGGCTTTGCATAACGCTTCCAGCAGCGCCGTTTTGCCGGAGCCGACCGGGCCGCCAACGCCCACACGCAGGGGATGCTTGTAGTTACTCATTTTTTCTCCTCAGGAGCGGAATAATCGGGAATATTGGGTTTCATGCCGGGCAGACGCGATAGCGGCCAACGGCGTTGCGGAGCCGAGACTGGCGTCAGGCGTCGCCAGCGCCTGTGCCAGACCCTGCGCATAGCGATCGCAGAGCGCAATAATCAAACGCTGGGCCGCCTGTTGTCCAAAAGGAACCAGCTTGACGCCAGCCATCACAGCGCTCTCAATCCAGCTGTAGCCGAGGCTTAACGCCAGTTCGGTCAGGGGAATTCTCCACTGCACGGCCAGCCAGGCCATGCCGCAGAGTTGGCTGTCGGCGAAGAGAGTGCGCCACTCTCGCGAGCAATCCGCCTCCCAGTCGGTGACCAGCCGCGTAAACGCCGCGCCCCGACTGCGTTCTTCATCCCGCAGTTCGCGGGTTTCCCGGCAGGCCAACAGGTAAGCGCTCCAGCGGCGTGCGGCGTCGAGATCGTCCTGCTCGCAGGCGCGATACAGTCTCGCCAGCAGCGGTAGGTCGACGGTAAAAAAGTTCTGCTCCATCTGCTGAATTTGCCAGGCAGAGAAGTCATCGACGCTTTTCACCCAGCCAATCTCCACCGCCCACTCCAGACCCTGGGACCAGGTAAACGACCCCACCGGGAGTGCGCTGCTGGCGAGCTGCATCAGACGCAGTTGTTGGGTGTTATGCATCAGTGCGCATGGCCGTGATGATGCCCGTGTGATTCACTGGCATAAGCGCCTGCTTCCGGTTCAAACGGTAGTTGAGCGAACGTCACCTCGAGGTTGAACTGGCGCAGCATGGCGTCCAGCACATGATCGTGGTGGTAGCGCAGCTCATCCGGCAGGATTTGCAGCGGAACGTGGCGATTGCCGAGGTGATAACAGGCTTTGGCGAGTAGGAAAGGATCGGCGCAGCGCACCACGGAAACCGACTCCGGCGCGGCGATCACTTCGATCACCTCGCTTCCATCGTCGGTGGTCAGCAGGTCGCCACCGCGTAACAGCAAACCGCGCGGTAGCATCAACCCGGCTTCGCGACCGTCGTTCAGCGCCACTCTGGCACGACTTTTTACTCGCATATCAATGGGTAGCGTGACGCTTGCGGTGACGCGGTGAGCGTGGTCAAGGCGTTGGGTCAGGTAGATCATCGTCACTCCTCAAAACAGAAAATAGCGTTGTGCCATCGGCAAAACGTTTGCCGGTTCGCTGGTAATCAGTTCGCCATCAATACGCACCTCGTAGGTCTGAGCATCGACGGTGATATTGGGTTGCAGGTCGTTGTGGATCATGTCGGCCTTTTTCACTGTTCTGCAGCCTTTAACGACGGCGATGGCGCTTTGCAGGTTGAGCTGCTGCGCGATGTTTTGCGTATCAGCGGCCTGCGAAATAAAGGTCAGCCGGGTGTGATGCCGCGCTGCGCCAAGTGCGCCGAACATCATGCGGTAATGCACCGGCTGTGGGGTAGGAATCGAGGCATTGATGTCGCCCATCGGCGCACAGACGATCATCCCGCCTTTAACGATCGTCGCTGGTTTTACGCCAAAGAAGGCCGGTGACCACAGCACCAGATCGGCCAGTTTGCCAGGCTCAACGGAGCCGACTTCATGGGCGATACCGTGGGTTAGCGCCGGATTGATGGTGTATTTGGCGACGTAGCGTTTAACGCGCAGGTTGTCGTTGTCACCGGATTCTTCTGCCAAAGGTCCACGCTGCGCCTTCATACGGTGTGCCACCTGCCAGGTGCGCAGGATCACTTCGCCCACGCGCCCCATTGCCTGCGAATCGGACGAGGTCAGGGAAAAGGCGCCAATGTCATGCAGCACATCTTCGGCAGCGATCGTTTCCCGGCGAATGCGTGATTCGGCAAAGGCCACGTCTTCGGCGATATCTGGATCGAGATGGTGGCAAACCATCAGCATGTCGAGATGCTCGTCGATGGTGTTGATGGTATAGGGCAGCGTCGGGTTCGTAGAGGAGGGCAGGATATTCGGATGCGCGCAGGCGGTGATGATATCCGGCGCATGACCACCGCCCGCGCCTTCGGTGTGAAAAGTATGAATGGTGCGATCGCCAATCGCCGCCAGCGTATCTTCCACGAAACCGGACTCATTGAGCGTGTCACTGTGCAGCGCGACCTGGATGTCCATCTCGTCGGCCACGGTCAGTGCGCAGTCAATAGCGGCGGGCGTGGCACCCCAGTCTTCATGGATTTTCAGGCCAATTGCGCCCGCGGTGATTTGCTCGCGCAAGGCGTCAGGATTTGAGCCGTTACCTTTGCCCAGTAAACCAATGTTAACCGGTAACGTGTCTGCCGCCTGCAGCATGCGTGCGATGTACCACGGACCCGGCGTACAGGTGGTGGCGTGAGTGCCCGCGGCCGGACCGGTGCCGCCGCCGATCATCGTTGTCACACCGGAAACCAGCGCCTCTTGCGCCTGCTGTGGGCAGATCCAGTGAATATGCGTATCCACGCCGCCTGCGGTGACGATCTTGCCTTCCCCGGCGATGACTTCAGTTCCCACGCCTATCGGGATCGTAACGTTGGGCTGAATATCGGGATTACCTGCCTTTCCGATGGCGAAGATCCTGCCGGCTTTGATACCAATATCCGCTTTCACGATCCCCCAGTGATCGACGATCAGCGCGTTGGTTATCACCAGATCCACACATGCATCGGCGCGCATTTGCCCCTGGCCCATGCCGTCGCGGATCACTTTTCCGCCGCCGAATTTGACCTCTTCACCGTAGGTGGTGAAGTCTTTTTCCACTTCGATCCACAGCTCGGTATCCGCCAGGCGCACTTTATCGCCAGTGGTTGGGCCAAACATGTCGGCGTACGCCTGCCGGGAAATGTCACTCATTATCTGCCTCCAGCGCGCCCATCACTTCGCTGCGAAAACCCACGATCCTTTGTGCGCCAGCAACGCGCACCAGTTCGACTTCGCGTTTTTGTCCTGGCTCAAAACGCACCGCTGTGCCCGCAGCAATGTTCAGACGAAAGCCGCGTGCGGCCAGCCTGTCAAAGCGCAGCGCCGGGTTCACTTCGAAAAAGTGATAGTGCGATCCCACCTGGATGGGCCTGTCGCCATGATTTTCCACCACGATCGTGCAGATCTCTCGCCCCTGATTAAGTGCGATACTGCCTTTTACGATCTGATATTCACCTGGGATCATTGTCGCTCCTTAGACGATCGGGTTGTGGACAGTGACCAGCTTCGATCCGTCCGGAAACGTGGCTTCAACCTGAATATCCGGGATCATTTCCGGTACGCCTTCCATCACCTGATCGCGGCGCAGGACGTGACGCCCGTCCTCCATCAGCGCGGCTACAGTTTGCCCGTCGCGCGCCCCTTCCATGATGAAAGCGCTAATCAGCGCCACCGATTCCGGGTAGTTCAGCTTCAGCCCGCGGGCCAGGCGACGTTCCGCCACCAGCGCGGCGGTAAACAGCAACAACTTATCTTTTTCTCTGGGGGTCAGTTCCATAAGGGTTCTCTTAGGTTTGCCAGATTCTCGGTAGTACAGGCGTTTTATGTGTCAGCAGCGGGCGCAAAAATTGCCAGATGTCACGCATAACGCGCTGAACAACCAGGTTGTCGTTAGCAAGAAAACGGATTGTCAGCAGCGAGTCGTTAAGCGTTGCCCCGGCGTAATCGCCAAGCGCCATAAGCCGCTCCCGCGTGCCCTCCAGCATGTGTTCGTTGGCCGGATAACACAGCAACGTGCCGACCCAGGGATGATGCGCGACGCTGCTCAGATTCCCCTCCTGCAATATCAAGCGTTCTATCAGCAGCGGCAGCCCATCTCGCCACACTTCCAGGCGATTTTGCAGCAGGCCGTGGCTGAAAGTTTCCTGCATAACCGGTCGGCCAAGACACAGCAGATCCCAGGCCAGCAGGCGACTTGCGGATGTCAGATGAAAGACGGTCTGAATAGCGGCGTTGGCGCCGGGAAAGAGGATCGTATCCTGCGGCAGCCACTCCAGCGTGGCGTGCGAGGCGAGGGTAAAATGCTGGCGCAGCAACGCTTGTGGCCCTCGACTGCGATAAAACTTGCCCGCGCCGGGCTGGGTGATTAACGCATGGCTGTTTTCGTCGAGTGTGACGGCAATATGAAGCTCATCCCCGCCAACGATCCCCGCAGGTGGATGCAGCAAATAGAGGTGGCAGACGTCCTCTTCCGGGTAAAACGGGCGCTGAACTGTCAATGGACCATGATGACGCGCCGAGGCGAGCACCGTTTTGTGCCCGGTGCAGGAAAAATGCAGTTCCAGTTCGGCCTGCCAGCCTCGTGTGAGTGTCTCGTGCGCAACCGTGTCCAGAGCGTTTCCCCTATCAGCATGAGGGTGTTTGCATACAAAAAAGTATGCCTCAGCGCATCGGGAAATCGATCATATGAGAAGCTTATGGATTAAGGGGCGACAATATGCCGCCCAAGGGAGATTACAGTAAAACGAGGGGCATCCAGATCAGACCGGTGATCACCAGCAGCACGAGGAAAATCAGGCCAAAAATAGCGCCGAGTCGCCAGTAATCCACCGTTGGCAAATAACCGCTGCCGTAGTAGATAGGGCTAGGACCGGTGGCGTACGGGGTCAGAATGCTGCCCAGGCCAATGGCGGCGCCGACCATCAGGCAGAAGACCGGTAGCGGGATTTCCGGCATTGCCAGCGCGGCGGCAATCATCATCGGCGCGAGGGCAGAGGTATACGCCGTGGCGCTGGCAAAGAAGTAGCGCAGCAGATAGAACACCACGATCAGCGCCACCATCACCATCATCGGCGAATAGCCGCTCAGTCCTCCCGCCAGCAGCTTGCCGAACCAGGTAATAAAACCGGTGTTATTGAGCCCGGTGGCGAGCGTTATCAGCGAGGCCAGCCAGAAAAAGACGTTCCATGCGGCTTTATTGCTGACGATGTCATCCCAGCTAATGATGCGTAGTACCAGCATCAACGCCACCACGCTGTATCCGACCATTGCGGCGTCAATGTAGTCGCCGCCGAAGATCCACAGCACCAGCGCGCCGACCATCAGTGCCAGCATCTTTTTCTCGCGAGCGCAGAGCGGTCCCATCTCTTTTAGCTCTGTATCCGCCCAACGTGGAACCTGATCGCCGGATTTCAGTACCGGTGGATACAGCACGTACGCCAGCCACGGCACGATCAGCACCAGTAAAATGCTCAGCGGCAGCATGCCTAAGAACCAGTCGCCCCAGCTCAGCGCGGTGTGGGACGCGCCTTTCATCAGGCCGATCAACAGCAGATTCGGTGCCATCGCCGTTAAGAAAATAGCGCTGGTAACGCAGTCAGCGACAATGCCCATCCACATGATGTACGAGCCAATGGAGCGTGAACTGGCGCTATTGGGCTGCGAGTTATACAGCGGCGGCAGGTTGCGGATAATTGGGTAGATTATTCCGGCTCCGCGCGCGGAGTTGGAAGGCGTGACGGGAGCGAGGATAAGTTCGGAGAACATCACCGCATAGCCGAGAAATAACGTCCGGTGCCCCATCTTTTTCACCAGCATCAGCGCGATTCGCCGACCAAGGCCGGTTTTCTCATAGCCAGTACCAAACATAAAGGCCGCGAAGATCAGCCAGATGACCGAGTTTGAGAATCCAGATACCGCCCACGACAGCGATTTGGCAGTAAATTTAAAACCGTCCTGCGCGAGTTGCTCCGGACTGAACAGCAGCCACGGTGAAAGGACGGCGATGATCGAAATGCCAATCATCGCCACCACCGCGCCCGGTACAGGTTCCAGAATAAGCCCGACAATCACACCGGTAAAGACGGCAAAATAGAGCCAGGTGTGACTCTCAAGACCGGTGGGGACGGGCAGAACAGCAATAATGGCGATGACCACCAGCGGAGCCAGGTATCGCCACCAACCAGCTAAAGGTGCCATTGTTGTATCCCTGCGAAGAGGGAGAGGCGTTATGCCCCTCCGGGAGGGTTATTTGATGTAGTGCACGTGCTCGCAGATTTCTTCGACGATAGGATCGCGACGTTCAGCGAACAGCTTTTTGTTTTCGGCGATCAGGTTGTTGCCGTGGGTGTCGATGGACACAATCAGCGGGCCGAACTCTTTGACCCGACACACCCACAGGGATTCCGGCATGCCCAGCTCCGTCCAGTGCACTTCTTCAATCTCTTCAACCTGAGTAGCCGCCAGTACGGCGCAACCTGCCGGGAAGATCACATGCAGTGCTTTAAACTGCTTGCAGCCTTCTTCTGTCAACGGTCCCATACCGCCTTTACCGACCACCAGTTTGACGCCGGTCTGCTCGATGAACTCTTTCTCGAAGGCTTCCATACGCATACTCGTGGTTGGACCGACGGAGACCATCTCCCATTTTTCACCGTTTTTACGGACGATCGGGCCCGCATGGAAAATGGCTTTGCCGTTCAGGTCATAAGGAATCGGGCGCTTCAGTTCGATCAGGCGGCGGTGGCAAACGTCACGGCAAGTCACCAGCGTACCGGTCAGGTAAATGACATCGCCAACGCGAATGTCTGCCAGATCTTCGGCTTTGATCGGGGTTGTGAGGATCTTTTTCATAACGCGCTCCGGGTGTGAGACAGGTTTTCGAAGGAGAGGTCGGCATGAACCAACAGCGTGCCGCGACGATGCGCCCAGCAGCCGGTAGAGACGGCAACGCCGATAGTCGACGGGTGGCGCGCGGCGGATTCGATATGTACGCCCATCACTGAGCTATTCCCGGTCAACCCTTGCGGCCCAATGCCCAGACGGTTAAGTCCTTCTTCCAGGCGCAGTTCCAGTTCTGCCGCTTTTGGGTTTGGATGGCGTGATCCGATTGGGCGCAGCACCGCTTTACGAGAAAGCACGGCAGCGGTTTCTACAGAGGTGGCAATACCTACGCCCACCAGCACCGGAGGACAGGCGTTAACTGCCAGCGTGGAGATATTTTCGAAGACAAATTTCACCACGCCTTCGTAGCCTTCAGAAGGCATTAACACTTTCGAGCGCCCCGGCAGCGTACAGCCGCCGCCTGCCATGTAGACTTCTATTTCCGCGTCATCGTTATCAGGGATGATGTCCCATGTGACCCACGGCACACCGGTACCGGTATTTTTTCCGGTATTCACTTCGTCAAAAATCTCAACCGCGTTATGGCGCAGCGGCGCTTTTACCGTGGCATCTTCAACAGCCTGTTTCAGAATGCTTTGCAGTTCGCCAAGTAGCGGAAAACGGGAACCGACCTTCACGAAGAACATAATCTCCCCGGTGTCCTGACAGGCTGGGCGGTTCAGGTCGATAGCTTTCTGCATGTTGTCAAACATGGTGTGGTAGATGATTTTACCCATCGGCGAGGTTTCGCCTTCACGCAGCTGTTTTAATTTATCCACAACATCGTCAGGCATGCGGGTAGAAATCATGGCGGTAAAGTCGGCGACAATGTTCGTCAGCGTAGTTATCGCATGTTGGTTATTTTGATTGCTCATATTATTAACTCCAGTTCTTTTATTTGTCTGGAAATAAATTCTCCGCCACAAACTACCACTAAAAATGTGGTTTTATATTATTTGGCACTGTGAATATCTAATTAACAGTTCGTGAATGATGTCCAGATAAGGCAATAAAAATTGCGCCAGGGCAGGGTTTAATACGTATGGGAGAATTACACTGCGGTTAATCACATTACGGATTACCGATCATGCTGAATACGTATCCCCTGGCGAAAGACCTACAGGTGCTGGTTGAAATTGTTCATAGCGGCAGCTTTAGCGCCGCCGCTGCGACGCTGGGCCAGACGCCAGCGTTTGTGACGAAGCGCATTCAGATCCTCGAGTCCACGCTAGGGGCTACGTTGCTAAGCCGCTCGGCGCGCGGCGTGGCGCTAACGGAGAGTGGTCAACGTTGCTATGAACATGCGCAGGCGATCCTCGCAGGTTATCAACATCTGGTCGATGACGTTACGCAACTCAAAACGCGTCCGGCAGGGATGATTCGTATCGGCTGTAGCTTTGGTTTTGGGCGCAGTTATATTGCACCGGCAATTACAGAATTGATGCACAGCTATCCTGAATTACAGGTACATTTTGAACTTTACGATCGGCAAATTGATTTGGCGCAGGATAATATCGATTTGGATATTCGTATCAATGATGAAATTCCTGACTATTATATTGCTCATTTGTTAACGAGAAATAAAAGGATATTATGCGCAGCACCGACGTATTTACAAAAATACGGTGAGCCGACCACGTTACAGGAATTAATTCGGCATGATTGTCTGGTCACCAAAGAACGGGATATGACTCACGGGGTGTGGGAACTGGATAACGGTCAGGAGAAAAAGTCGGTTAAGGTGGCGGGACATCTTTCTTCTAACAGCGGTGAGATTGTGCTGCAGTGGGCGCTACAGGGAAAAGGGATCATGCTGCGTTCTGAATGGGACGTACAACCGTTTCTGGCCAGCGGTGAACTGGAGCGGGTGCTGCCGGACTATGCGCAGAGCGCTAATATCTGGGCGGTTTATCAGGAGCCGCTGTATCGCAGCGTGAAGCTTCGCGTGTGCGTGGAGTTTCTGGCGACGTGGTGTCAGAACCGATTAGGCAAACCGGTGGAGGGGTATCACATCCCCGAGGCCGGATAAGACGCCGACGCGTCGCTATCCGACAATAAAATCACTCGGGGTCTTTTTCGCGTTTTTTCTTTAGCTTGGTCCAGATCTTCGGCTCCTGACGACGCCACAGACGCTGAATGTTGTCATGGTGACGAAGCAGAATTAAGCACGACAACATGGACACCGGGAAAGTGAACTGGGGATTGAACCACCAGACGTAAAAAGGGGCGATCAGCGCACTGACGATAGCGCCTAACGACGAGTAGCCGCTTAACAGGACGGTTAGTAGCCAGGTTCCGGCCATCACGCCGGTTAAGTCCCAGCCAATCGGCGCAATTGCGCCAAAGGCGGTGGCAACGCCTTTTCCACCTTTAAAGCCGAAAAATACCGGCCAAATGTGTCCCAGACAGGCGGCGATTGCAATCAATCCCAGCCAGAAGGGGCTGACGCCTAGCGCATAGGCACCCCAGACGGGTAACATACCTTTCAGGACGTCGAAAATCAGTACCGCGACGGCGGCTCCCTTGCCACCGATGCGCAGCACGTTTGTCGCGCCCGGATTCCCAGAGCCGCTGTCGCGCGGGTCCGGCAATCCAGCAAGGCGGCATACCAGAATAGCACTGGAAATTGAGCCACAGAGGTACGCGAAGATAATCATTCCAGGCGCGATTGCACTCATAAGCTGTTCCGTTTTGAAAATGTCGTGTAAAACGCTACTTCTGTGGATAATACGCATATTTCGCCGGAAGTGGTATCCGGGTTAGCCAAAAAGCAGGCAGGTCGTGATGGATATTGTATTTATAGAGCAACTTTCTGTAATCACCACTATTGGTGTTTACGACTGGGAACAAACGATCGAACAACGGTTGGTGTTCGATATCGAAATGGCATGGGATAACCGCAAATCAGCTAAAAGCGATGATGTGGCTGATTGCCTGAGCTATGCTGATATTGCTCAAACGGTTGTTAATCATGTGGAAGGTGGGCGTTTTGCGCTGGTAGAACGTGTAGCGGAAGAGGTGGCGGATTTGCTACTTAACCGCTTTAATTCACCGTGGGTGCGGATCAAACTCAGCAAACCTGGCGCGGTAGCCCGTGCGGCAAACGTCGGGGTCGTCATTGAGCGTGGCAATAATCTGAAAGAAAATAATTAATTTAATAATTTCTAAATCAAACGGGTATAAAAGAGTCCTTTCGTCGGCTCTTTTTTGCCGTGTTTTCTCTATCTAGGGGTTTATTAATGAGTGATATGCACTCGCTGCTGGTGGCGGCAATTTTGGGTGTGGTCGAAGGATTGACGGAATTTTTACCCGTTTCCAGTACCGGCCATATGATTATTGTTGGCCACCTGTTGGGTTTTGAGGGTGATACCGCAAAAACATTCGAGGTGGTGATCCAATTGGGGTCTATTCTGGCAGTGGTGGTGATGTTCTGGCGACGTTTGTTTGGCCTGATCGGCATTCACTTCGGCAAGGCCCCGCATGAAGGTACTGGCAAAGGTCGACTGACGCTGGGGCATATCCTGTTGGGGATGATTCCGGCGGTTGTACTGGGACTGGTGTTCCACGACACCATCAAGTCGCTGTTTAACCCGATCAACGTGATGTATGCGCTGGTGGTGGGTGGTGTACTGCTGATTGCCGCAGAATGCCTGAAGCCGAAAGAGCCGCGCGCGCCGGGTCTGGATGATATGACCTATCGCCAGGCGTTTATGATTGGCTGTTTTCAGTGTCTCGCGCTGTGGCCGGGTTTTTCTCGCTCAGGGGCGACGATTTCTGGCGGTATGCTGATGGGCGTGAGCCGTTATGCGGCTTCTGAGTTTTCATTCCTGCTGGCGGTGCCGATGATGATGGGCGCGACGGCGCTGGATCTCTACAAGAGCTGGTCGTTCCTTAGCGCATCAGATATCCCAATGTTTGCAGTCGGTTTTGTGACGGCGTTTATCGTGGCGCTGGTCGCGATCAAAACCTTCCTGCAGCTGATTAAGCGTATCTCGTTCATTCCGTTTGCGATTTACCGCTTTGTTGTGGCGGCTGCCGTCTATGTGGTTTTTTTCTGATCGCCACTAAATGCCGGATGGCGCTGCGCTTATCCGGCCTACGGGCGTAATATGTAGGCCGGATAAGGCATTTATGCCGCCATCCGGCAACGTCAGTTTAATGGGCAGGTTTAGGACACCGCTTCTCCTTCCAGTTGGCCACCGCCGCAATGCGACGCCGGGTCAGTTCTTCACGAATTGCCTGACCTTTGAATCCCGCTTCCACGACATCTTTCGTGGGAACCGCCTGTGCAACCAGCCAGGCTTCACGCAACAGCCTGCCTTGCGGGTAATCCGCCGCTTCAAAACCGGTTCGCCCACGCACGTCGGCCTCGCTGGTGAGGGCGATTTGCTCCACGCGCTGCGGTTTGCGCCATGCATCGATGGAATCAAACAGCTTAACGATGGTTTTCGGTTGCAGGATCGGGAAGGTATGAATCAGGTCGTGGAACTCGGCCACCAGTTTGGCTAAATCACGGATGTCATTCGGCACGCGCAGGCGCTGACACAGTTGCTCGACCAGCTTAACACCCGCCGGACCGTGGCCATGATGGCGCGGCCATAGCGCTTTAGGCGTTAATGCTTTGCCAAGATCGTGGCACAGCGTGGCAAAACGCACGTCGACCTCCGGGCTTAACATGGCTGCCATCGACAGCGTCATCAGCGTGTGAATACCGGTATCAATTTCCGGGTGCCACTGCGCGGGCGCGGGAACGCCGAACAGAGCATCCACTTCAGGAAACAGAACGTGCAGTGCGCCGCAGTCGCGCAGGACCTGAAAAAATACCTGTGGGTTGCGGGTGGTTAAGGCGCTTTCCGTTTCTTTCCACACGCGCTCTGGCGTCAAGTGTTCCAGCTCGCCAGCGGCGTTCATATCGCGCATCAGCGTCATGGTTTCGTCGGCAATACGAAAGCCAAGGTGCGCATAGCGGGCAGCAAAGCGCGCTACGCGCAGCACGCGCAGTGGATCTTCGCTAAAAGCCGGGGAAACATGACGCAGCAGGCGGTTTTCCAGATCATCGCGTCCGTTATACGGGTCGATAATCTCCCCGTTGTCATCGCGGGCCATTGCGTTGATGGTCAGGTCGCGTCGCTGAAGATCGGCCTCCAGCGTCACATCTGGCGCGGCGTAGCAGGTGAATCCGGTATATCCCGAACCTGATTTGCGTTCAGTACGCGCCAACGCATACTCTTCCCGGGTTTGCGGATGCAGAAACACGGGAAAATCGCGGCCTACCTGTTGGTAACCCGCGTCGAGCATTCCTTGCGGCGTGGCGCCGACAACGACCCAATCTTTATCTTTAATCGGTAGCCCTAATAACGCATCCCGAACAGCACCACCGACCAGATAAATCTTCACGCCACTTTCCTTTTGAAAAAAACATTCCTTAATCATATGTCAGTGTGGCGGAGAAGGCGATTCAGTTCATCCAGCGATCTTTGCGTTTACGGCTTGGGATCATGTGTGGCAGAACCAGACCGAGCAGCAGACCAAGACCCAGCACGCCGCCGCCATACATAAACCATTGCATGATGATAGTACGCTGCTTGTCATCAAGCTGAAGGTTGGCTGCGCTCACCTTCTTTTGCGCCACGATAAGTTCGTTCTTCAGCTTCTGGTTTTCTTGTTTCAGCCCGTCAATCACGCTGTCGCTCTGCGCTACCTTTTGCTGCATGTCGGCGGTACGCTGATTCCATGTGGTATCGATATTATTGAGCTTATCGGTCAAGATCTTAACCTGGTTTTCCAGGTCGGGAACGCGGGTACGCAGGCTCGGCGTACTGTTCAGCTCTTTCAGTGGGATCCAGGCGGTACGTCCGGTGCTGTCTTTCACCTGGGCGTAATTAGTATTGGCATCGGTCTGTAATAGCGTGACTTCCTCGCCGGCGTTAACCGTACCCACGAGGCGATAATTATCTCCCGGACCGCTGCGGACCCAGGTGTTCAGTTCGTCAGAGACATAGCGCTTTTCTTCGGCATGAGAGACTGCAGTGGCGCTAAGTGCGAGTAAAGTTAATCCAATCAGGCGTAATTTTGGCATCAGGCTGTCGTTATTGTCATAGAAAGTGGAACGATAGTAGTGGCATCAGTGTCTCTACGCAAAGCATTCGACATCAATCGGAATCATCTGTGTCCTTTTTGCCACCACTCGAAACTTTTACGCCCGTCAAATTGCTCGTTGCATGGCAATTTGGCGCAAAATACTATCTACTGACCATAAAGAACGAACTTAGTTCGCAGTCAGTTTTCTCAACTGTGACATAACCCATAAGTACAAGACCATGGCCCAGGAAATCGAATTAAAATTTATCGTTAATAGTGACGCTGTCGATGCGCTACGTGAACGTCTGAATACGCTGGGGGGAGAGCATCATGCACCCAGCCAGTTGCTGAATATTTACTACGAAACGCCGGATGCGTGGTTGCGTGGTCACGATATGGGGCTGCGTATTCGCGGTGAAAACGGTCATTACGAAATGACCATGAAAATCGCCGGACGCGTAACGGGCGGCCTGCATCAGCGACCGGAGTTTAACGTTGCGCTGGACGCGCCTGAGCTGGATCTCGCCTTGTTCCCAACGGAAGTCTGGCCTGATGGCAAACTGCCCGCTGAACTTGCTTCTCAAGTGCAGCCGTTGTTCAGCACCGATTTTTTCCGTGAGAAATGGTTGGTTGATGTTGATGGCAGCCGGATTGAAATGGCCCTCGATGTGGGGGAAGTGAAAGCGGGCGAGTTTGCAGAACCTATCTGTGAGCTTGAACTTGAACTGCTAAGCGGCGATACCCGTGCGGTACTGAAGCTGGCAAACCAGCTGGTTTCGCAAACCGGTTTACGCCAGGGCAGTTTGAGCAAAGCCGCGCGCGGTTATCATTTGGCCCTGGGGAATGCGCCGCGCGAACTCAAACCGACGCGGATTTTGAAGGTTCCGGCGAAGGCGAGCATTGAGCAGGGATTGGAAGCGGCGCTGGAGCTGGCATTATCACAGTGGCAGTACCACGAAGAGCTGTGGGTACGCGGCGTTAAAGGGGCGAAAGCCGAGGTGCTGGCGGCAATGGGGCTGGTGCGTCACATTCTGATGTTGTTTGGCGGTAATGTGCCACGAAAAGCGAGCGCTCACTTACGTGATTTACTGACCCAATCGGAAGCGATCATTGCGTCGGACGTTTCTGCTATTTCGGCGGTTTACAGTACGCAAACGGCAATGGCCAAGCTGGCGCTGACCGAATGGCTGGTGACCAAAGGATGGCAGCCGTTCCTGGATGCGAAGGCGCAGGGCAAAATTGCCGACTCCTTTAAGCGCTTCTCTGATACCCATCTTTCACGCCATGCCGCTGAGCTGAAAACCGCTTTTGCGCAGCCGTTGGGCGATCAGTACGCCGATCAGCTTCCACGTTTGACGCGTAACATTGATAGCATGCTGATGCTGGCGGGATACTACGACGAAAATGTCGCATCAGAATGGATCGCTACTTGGCAGGGCTTACGTCGCGCCATTGCGGCCAACCAATATATTGAAATTGAACACTTCCGCAACGAGGCGATCGCGCTGGAACCGTTCTGGCTGCACAGCGGAAAACGATAATCAGGGCCGAGGCCGGGATGCCTGATGGCGCTGCGCTTATCAGGCCTACGCGATGTGTGTAACTGTCATGTAGGTCGGATAAGGCGAAAAGACGCATCCGGCACCATTCAAAGGATAACCCGTAAATGAAGCAGCTCTCTTCACCGTTACAGCAGTACTGGCCGACCGTTGTTGAGCGGCTGCCAGCAGCAATATCTGAGTCCTCGCTTAGCGTTCAGGCGAAGTCAGTACTTACATTCAGTGATTTTGTCCGTGACAGCATTATTGCCCATCCCGAATGGCTGGCTGAGCTGGAAAGCACTCCACCCCTGGCGGATGAATGGCAACACTATGCCAACTGGTTACAGCAAGCATTGGCTGACGTTAGTGACGAACACACACTGATGCGTGAGTTACGCCTGTTTCGCCGTCGCATTATGGTGCGTATCGCCTGGGCACAGACGCTGTCGCTGGTGACCGAAGAGAGTATTTTGCAGCAGCTAAGTCATCTGGCTGAAACGTTGATCGTCGCCGCGCGCGACTGGTTGTACGCAGCCTGCTGTCGCGAATGGGGAACGCCGTGTAATCCTGAAGGTGTGGCGCAGCCGCTGCTGATTTTAGGCATGGGGAAACTGGGCGGCGGCGAGCTGAATTTTTCCTCCGATATCGACCTGATTTTTGCCTGGCCGGAACACGGCAGCACACAGGGTGGGCGTCGCGAGCTGGATAACGCGCAGTTCTTTACCCGTATGGGCCAGCGGCTTATCAAAGTGCTGGATCAGCCCACAATGGATGGGTTTGTCTATCGGGTGGATATGCGTTTACGCCCGTTTGGCGACAGCGGCCCGCTGGTGCTGAGCTTCTCCGCGCTGGAGGATTATTACCAGGAACAAGGGCGCGACTGGGAACGCTATGCGATGGTTAAAGCCCGCATTATGGGCGATGCCGACGGTACATACGTCAGCGAGCTTCGTGCCATGCTGAGGCCTTTTGTCTTCCGTCGCTATATTGATTTCAGCGTGATCCAGTCGCTGCGTAACATGAAAGGGATGATTGCGCGTGAAGTACGCCGTCGTGGCCTGAAAGACAACATCAAGCTGGGGGCGGGCGGCATTCGTGAAATCGAATTTATCGTGCAGGTATTCCAGCTGATTCGCGGTGGGCGCGAGCCATCGCTGCAATCCCGCTCGCTGTTACCGACGCTTAGCGCCATCAATGCGCTGCACTTGCTTTCTGATACCGACGCGGAACAACTGCGCGCAGCCTATCTCTATTTACGCCGCCTGGAAAACCTGCTGCAAAGTATCAATGATGAGCAGACCCAGACGCTGCCGGGTGATGAACTGAATCGCGCGCGGCTGGCGTGGGGGATGAACGTTGATGACTGGCAGCAGTTAACCGATGTGCTGACCAATCATATGGACAATGTGCGCCGGGTCTTCAACGAGCTGATTGGCGATGACGAAGCTGAAACCCAGGAAGAGTCGCTCTCAGAACAGTGGCGCGAATTGTGGCAGGACGCCTTACAGGAAGATGACACCACGCCAGTGCTGACGCATCTGGCGGATGACGATCGGCGGCGCGTGCTGTCTCTGATTGCTGATTTCCGCAAAGAGCTGGATAAACGCACTATTGGCCCACGCGGACGACAGGTGCTGGATCATTTAATGCCGCATCTGCTGAGCGATGTCTGTACGCGTGACGACGCCTCAGTCCCGCTGTCACGCATTACCCCGCTGCTGGTGGGTATTGTGACCCGCACGACCTATCTGGAACTGCTGAGCGAATTCCCCGGGGCGCTGAAGCATTTGATTTCGCTCTGTGCGGCCTCGCCGATGGTCGCCAGCCAGCTGGCGCGGTATCCGTTGTTGCTCGATGAACTGTTGGATCCGAATACCCTGTATCAACCTACCGCGACGGACGCCTACCGTGATGAGCTGCGCCAGTATTTGCTGCGTGTGCCGGAAGATGACGAAGAGCAGCAACTGGAGGCACTGCGCCAGTTTAAGCAAACGCAGCTACTGCGTATTGCCGCGGCTGATATCGCCGGTACGCTGCCGGTGATGAAGGTGAGCGACCATTTAACCTGGCTGGCGGAAGCGATTATTGATGCGGTAGTCCAGCAGGCGTGGACGCAGATGGTTGCTCGCTACGGCCAACCTACCCATCTTGGCGAACGTGAGGGGCGCGGTTTTGCCGTCGTCGGCTATGGCAAACTGGGTGGCTGGGAACTGGGTTACAGTTCGGATCTTGATTTGATCTTCCTGCATGATTGCCCGATGGACGTGATGACGGACGGTGAGCGTGAGATTGACGGGCGACAGTTCTATCTGCGTCTGTCGCAGCGCATTATGCACCTTTTCAGCACCCGCACCTCGTCCGGTATTTTGTACGAAGTGGATGCGCGTCTGCGTCCATCCGGCGCGGCGGGAATGCTGGTGACATCAACCGACGCTTTCGCCGATTACCAGCGCAACGAAGCCTGGACGTGGGAGCATCAGGCGCTGGTGCGTGCTCGTGTGGTATATGGTGACCCGCAGTTGACCTCTCAGTTTGATGCGATTCGTCGCGATATCATGACCCTCGTCCGTGATGGGAAAACCTTGCAGACCGATGTGCGTGAAATGCGTGAGAAAATGCGCGCCCATTTGGGCAATAAGCATCGGGATCGTTTTGATATTAAAGCGGATGAGGGTGGCATCACAGACATTGAGTTTATTACGCAGTATCTGGTGTTGCGCTATGCGCATGAAAAACCGAAGCTGACGCGCTGGTCGGATAATGTGCGCATTCTGGAATTACTGGCGCAAAACGACATTATGGACGAGCAGGAAGCGCTGGCGCTTACCCGTGCTTATACGACGTTGCGTGATGAACTTCACCATCTTGCGTTGCAGGAACTTCCGGGCCATGTGGCGCTGGAGCACTTTGACGCTGAACGTACGCTAGTGCGTGACAGCTGGCAGAAGTGGCTGGTTGCCGAGTGAAGTGTGCTATTATCGCGCGCAAATTTTAAGACCCTCAGAGAATCTCTCAGGAGACAGGAATGAAAGTAACGCTGCCAGAGTTTGAACGTGCAGGAGTCATGGTTGTCGGTGATGTGATGCTGGATCGCTACTGGTACGGCCCTACCAGCCGTATTTCACCTGAAGCGCCGGTTCCGGTGGTGAAGGTCGATACCATCGAAGAACGTCCCGGTGGCGCAGCAAACGTGGCGATGAACATTGCCTCTCTGGGCGCAAATTCCCGTCTGGTGGGTTTGACCGGTATCGACGACGCGGCGCGTGCGCTGAGCAAAACGCTGGCGGATGTGAACGTAAAATGCGACTTCGTTTCCGTGCCGACACATCCGACAATCACCAAACTGCGCGTGCTTTCCCGCAACCAGCAGTTGATTCGTCTGGATTTTGAAGAAGGTTTTGAAGGCGTGGATCCGCAGCCGCTGCACGAGCGTATTAATCAGGCGCTGGGTTCTATTGGCGCTCTGGTGCTTTCCGACTACGCCAAAGGCGCGCTGGCAAGCGTGCAGCAGATGATTGCGTTGGCGCGTAAGGCTGGCGTGCCGGTACTTATCGATCCGAAAGGGACCGATTTTGAACGTTACCGCGGCGCAACGCTGCTAACGCCGAACTTGTCTGAGTTTGAAGCGGTAGTGGGTAAATGCAAAAGCGAAGATGAACTGGTTGAGCGCGGCATGAAATTGATTGCTGATTTCGACCTTTCCGCACTGCTGATTACCCGTTCAGAACAGGGGATGACGTTGCTGCAACCGGGCAAATCGCCACTGCATATGCCGACGCAGGCGCAGGAAGTGTATGACGTGACCGGTGCGGGCGATACGGTAATCGGCGTGCTGGCGGCGACGCTGGCGGCGGGTAACACACTGGAAGAGGCGTGCTATTTTGCCAACGCTGCAGCCGGTGTTGTGGTTGGTAAACTGGGAACCTCCACCGTTTCTCCGATTGAACTGGAAAACGCGGTGCGTGGTCGGGCTGATACTGGTTTTGGCGTGATGAGCGAATCTGAGCTGAAACAGGCCGTTGCCAGCGCCCGCAAGCGCGGTGAGAAAGTGGTGATGACTAACGGCGTGTTTGACATCCTGCATGCGGGCCACGTTTCCTATCTGGCAAATGCGCGCAAGCTGGGCGATCGCCTGATCGTGGCGGTAAACAGCGATGCGTCGACCAAACGTCTGAAAGGCGAAACGCGTCCGGTCAACCCGCTGGAACAGCGCATGATCGTGCTGGGCGCGCTGGAATCCGTCGACTGGGTGGTCTCTTTTGAAGAAGATACACCGCAGCGTCTGATCGCCGGCATCCTGCCGGATCTGCTGGTCAAAGGCGGTGACTATAAGCCAGAAGATATTGCGGGCAGCAAAGAGGTATGGGCGAACGGCGGTGAAGTGCTGGTGCTGAACTTCGAAGATGGCTGCTCAACGACCAATATCATCAAGAAGATCCAGAAAGACAGCGATAAATAACAATTGGAATGTTTGTCGGATGGCGGTGCCCGGCCTACGAGGTTGTAGGCCGGATAAAACGCGTAAGCGTTGCCATCCGGCATTTCTGTTTCTTATTCTTCAGTCGTTTTCTCAACAGGCTGTGGACTGTTTTTCAGCGGATCGGCCAGTGCCGACAGCGAACCGCCGGACAAACCAATTTCATTTAACAGCGAGTCAATCAGCGGCGCTTGTGTACGATAGGCAAGGGCGGCGGATAATGCCTGCTCAGCCAGATTCCCTCCGGTTACGTTACCTGCGGTCACTTCACCGACGGCGCCGCCACGATTCAGACCATCAACCTGGATAATCTTGATCCCATCGATAGACTTCATTGGCTCAACGGATTTCTCAATGACTGCTGGCAGGGACTGCAGCAGGGCCAGCTTAAATTTCAGACTGGTCTGTTCGTCGGAAAGCACGTTGATGGCATCGTTCAGCGCACGCTGGGCTTCGGCTTCCGCCAGACCTTTTTTCCGCGTGGCTTCGGCCAGTTCAACAATTGCTGCCGCCTGCAATTCTGCGGCTTCTTTTTCCGCTTTTGCCCGGACGGTCAGTTCAACCGCCTGAGTTTCTGCATCCTGCGCTGCGGCAATCAACGCCACCTGTTTGGCTCGATCCGCTTCTGCGGTCTGGCGGGTGGTTTCTACGTTCTGCTGGGCGCGAACCGCTTCGGCTAGCGCATCGTTAGCGCGTGCTTCAGCCTGAGACTGCTGTTCGGACTTGGCGGCAATGGCGATAGATTTTGTCTGATTAGCAATCTCCGTTACCTGCTGTTGTTCGATTTCTTTAATGCGAACTTCACGCTCGGCCTCGACTTTTCTGGATCGCACCGCCTGTTCGCGCTCGATTTCTGTTTCCTGAATCTGGCGTTCGGCAAGAATGCGCGTCTGCTCAGCTTCACGATGACGTTCGGCTTCGAAGGCGGCAATTTTGGCGTTTTGCTCGGCCGTGCGGGTCTTCACCTGTTGCTCCTGCTCGAGCGTCATGAAGGCTTCCTGCTGTTCGATTTCCAGCTTGCGTGCCAGCGCATCACGGTTTTTCTCACGAACGGCAACTTCTACGTCCTGCTCGACTTCGTTACGTTCGCGACGACGGCGTTCTGTTTCCTGGGTCAGCTTGGTCAGACCCTCGGCATCAAAGGCGTTATTCGGGTTGAAATGGACTTTTTCGGTCTGGTTAAAGTTGGTGAGTGAAACGCTCTCCAGTTCCAGGCCGTTTTTGGACAGGTCTTCCGCGACGGTATTTTGTACGCCCTGAACGAAGTTTTCACGCGTATCCTGCAGTTCATGCATGGTCATCTGCGACGCAGTGGCACGTAGGGCATCAACAAACTTATCTTCTATTAGCACACGTAAATCCTCTGGTGACAGCGTCCGCTGTCCCAGCGTCTGTGCGGCGGTAGCAATCCCTTCAACAGACGGTTTTACACGCACGAAAAAGGCGACGACGACATCCACGCGCATACGGTCTTTGGTGATGAGACTGTCGACAGTTGAACGGCTCACCTCAAGTTTGAGGGTGTTCATGTTGATAGGAATAATTTCGTGGAAGATAGGCATGACAATTGCGCCGCCGCTCATTACCACTTTTTGTCCACCAAGGCCGGTACGCACAAACGCCTGTTCAGCAGATGCGCGGCGATACAGGCGGGCAAAAATAATCCCGATAATTACTAAGACGACCACCGCCACAATGGCGGTAAACATCCATGAAGGTAACATGCCAAAAACATCATCCATCTATAAGATCCCTCTGTATAAAATTATAAAACAGTCGGCCAGGGGTTTAGCTCGGCCAGGTAACGCGTTGCGGAGAGTCGGCAGATAATCAGCACCTTGTCTCCTTTTTTGAATTCTTTGCCCGCTTCAGGCTCCAGCAGCACATAGTGAGTCTGCCCGAACTTATCGGTAAATTTGCCTTCGCAGGGGGTTCCGGCACTTGCGGAATGTCCGGTAATAATCGCCATGCTGCCGATAAATTCATCTTCAGCGAGGGCGGTGGTTTCATCCCGCGGCAGCCAGGGAGCAATGATTTTTCCGCTGTAATGCACGGCGAAGACGGCAAGAATAAAACTCACCGGAGCAAGCAGCAGGTTGCTGAGCGGTGCTTGCCACAGCGTGACCCAGCCATGCTGAAGGAGGATACCGAAGAGTCCAAAGAAGCCAGCGAGTAAACACAGCACGATCAGTGCCGGGATCCGCCCGATATTGAGATAGTGAAGCGCCTGGCCGATATTGCCGGAAGTCAGGGCATCGTAATGTTCGAGGTGAGCATCAAGCGCACCTGAAAGAAAATGGCCAAAAATAAGAGAGATGATTTCCAGTAGACCAATCAACAGTACAAATGAAATAGCAAACAGGTAGGGGCTGTTGTAATCCGTGAATAATGCCAAGTTGTTTCCTCCTGTTACTGCGTTCCCTGTCCGTGTCAAAAGTAATGGTTTTACCTCTTACTTTTACATGACGTTACAATAACATGCGTTACCCTGGTCTTTAATCCGAAAAGGGGCTCATCCCCCTCTTAGATTTCGTAGGAAACTGTGAAGCAGGCGGTTTTTTTGCGCACAATATGTACAGAATAACTTCGTATCCAGGGAAATACTGAAATTAGAAAAAGCATATGGCCTTAGCAGATATTCAATAACTGGAGGGTATGCTCATGAACAGCAATATGTATTCAATGAACAATTTCGATTTCCTGGCCCGTAGTTTTGCCAGAATGCAGGCTGAGGGCCATCCCGTTGATATCCAGGCGATAACCGGGAACATGGATGAAGAACATCGAAGCTGGTTTTGCAAACGCTATGCGCTGTACTGCCAGCAGGCGACGGAAGCCAGGAAGCTAGAACTGGAACACTAACAGAAAAACGGGCCTTGCGGCCCGTTGTCGTTTTACTCTTGCGGATCGACTGACGGGATCGCGGGGGCAGGTTTAACTTCTGCCGTTTTTTCACGCGATTCCAGCTCAGTCAGACGTTGCTCAAGCAGCGCCAGCTTTTCACGTGTGCGCAATAAAACCTGAGTCTGTACATCGAATTCTTCACGGCTTACCAGATCCAGACGGGTCAGCTGTGACTGCAGCGTTTGACGAATTTTCTTCTCGACGTCTTCGCCAAACTCGCGGATCCCTTTCGGCATCGACTCGTGAACCTGACGAGCAATCTGCTCAATTTTTTTCGGGTCAATCATTGTGGTTTCCCTGAACTGGTACGTGTTGCTGCCTATTGTAGTGCGAACTGGCACAGGCATAAACCAGAATTGTGTGAAGCTAAGACGAGTAAAGGCGTTGATGAAGGTAATCAATAGCGTTATAGTTAACCCGCTTATTCTCAGGGCGGGGCGAAATTCCCCACCGGCGGTAAATCAACTGATGTTGAAAGCCCGCGAGCGCTTTTTGTTACGGCAAAAAGGTCAGCAGATCCGGTGTAATTCCGGGGCCGACGGTTAGAGTCCGGATGGGAGAGAGTAACGATCCAGTCGGGCATGGACCCGCTCACGTTATTTTTTTGCCGCTTAGACGGTACTCCTAAGACTGCCCTGATTCTGGTAACCATAATTTTAGTGAGGTTTTTTTACCATGAATCAGACGCTACTTTCCTCTTTTGGTACGGCTTTCGAACGTGTTGAACATGCGCTGTCTGCGCTGCGTGAAGGACGCGGTGTGATGGTGCTTGACGATGAAGATCGCGAAAACGAAGGCGATATGATTTTCCCGGCAGAGACCATGACCGTAGAACAGATGGCGCTGACCATCCGTCACGGTAGCGGTATTGTATGCCTGTGCATCACTGAAGACCGACGCAAACAGCTCGATCTGCCAATGATGGTGGAAAATAATACCAGCGCTTACGGCACCGGTTTTACCGTGACCATTGAAGCAGCAGAGGGCGTGACCACCGGTGTTTCCGCTGCGGACCGTGTGACTACGGTGCGTGCGGCAATTAAGGATGGCGCCAAACCTTCCGATCTTAACCGTCCGGGGCACGTTTTCCCGCTGCGTGCTCAGGCTGGCGGCGTGTTGACCCGCGGTGGTCATACTGAAGCGACCATCGACCTGATGACGCTGGCAGGGTTTAAACCGGCAGGCGTGCTGTGCGAACTGACCAACGACGATGGCACCATGGCGCGTGCGCCAGAGTGCATCGAATTTGCCGGCAAGCATAATATGGCGGTGGTGACTATCGAAGACCTGGTGGCTTACCGTCAGGCGCACGAGCGCAAAGCCAGCTAATCGTACAGTGCCATGGTGAAGAAAAGCCGATGCAATGCCATCGGCTTTTTTTTGTTTAGTTGTAGTTAATTTTAAATAACACTACCGTTTCAAATGGTCCGGTCTGAACGGCCTCGCCAGCGACTTGACTTAACTCTGCTTGATAACTTTTCTCTCTGGTCAATAATTCCGTATCAAATTCGGCATACTCTGCGTACGCGTTGTAGGTGGAGAGTGTATTATCTTCCATATTACGGATTTTTAATTGCAAGCCATTACCTATTCTCAGTGAAGTATCATCTTCTGCTAATTCTTCAGTAGTATAGAATGAAGATGAAACTTTGAATGTATCAGTACATCCACTGTCTGCATTTAAATTCTTTATAGTCTTGATGGAGAAACTTTTGGTCATGGTTTTGGCATTGATTTCCATATTATTAAAGGTGCCAAAGTCAATGGTCTGATTTTCCGGATAGATGTTGAATTTTACGCTACAGTCCAGTACTCGAATTTGATCTAATCCAGTGACATGATATTTCAGGTTAGCGGCATCCGGGCTGACGTTGATACCACCAACACCATCAAACTGCACAAGAATATAATCGCCGATACTACTGGTGTAGTCATGGGGAGGCATAGAGATGACTTTTACATACAGGCGCATTCGTGCGATAAACGTTCTCGAGTAGTGTGTATCTTCCGCATTACCTGAGCAAAGATAATGTTCCCAACCGCTGGCTTTGATTTGCGCCGGGTTATAGATCTTCAGTTTCTGATTATCAATACACTGGTGGGTATCAATACTGATAGCACCTTGCGTCGCGTCATAATCAACGCCTTCGTAGGTGACACCTAACTGGTAGTAGGTATCATTGACAGAAGCATAGGGGTTAACCCAGGCATAGGCGTTTTCACCGCTATATCCATCATCGGAAGTGGCGTTATCACAGTACACGGGAATTTTTATATCATTACTTTCCCAGATTTTGTCCCCGGGTTTGGCGTTGTTAGGGACTGCAAACGGCTCGATAGCGGTATAACCTTCAACAGGACCTCCGGTGGCTCCCAGATAGCAGTGAACCGCCAGCGCTGAACGAAAAGGGAGCGCGATGAATATTAACAGCAGAAATAACCGTAGCGTGCGGATCATTTTCTGGCCTCCGGCACGATAAGATCGCATTGACCATGGCATTTCACGTTCAGCATGCGCAGTCCGCCATAATCATCCATATATCCTAGTGCGAACGCATTTCCGTTATAACCGCCGGCATTTAATGTGACAGAGGAAAAAGGGGCAATCATCTTACTGCTAAAGCCTGACAATTGGCTTTTGCTGTCTTTGCCAAAAAAAGCCAACGTAATGTAGTAGGCGGTAGGATTATTAACCAACAGCGTATTTCCCTGTTGGCTAACTTTGAGCTGAAGTTCAACTTCAGTACCCGGCTTTTTCTTCAAAGCCGCTGGACGCCAGAACAATTTCAATCGAGATTGCAGGGCCATCTGCACAATGGCATTGCTTCCCTTATTTTCTGGCGCAGGCGGAATTTCACGGACATTAAAATAGAACAGCGTTTCCCGATCCTGAGGTAGTGAGCGAGCTTTATCCTGCTTAACGATCCTCACTTGTGAAATTGCGCTGGGATTTAAGCGTTGGATTGGAGGCAGGGCAACCAGAAAGGTGTCGTCCTTATTACCTTTTTCATCTTCAATCCATGAATAGGCCAGATAGGGCAGCTGCTTGCTCTGGTTTTCGATTTTCAGGCTGCTGGCCTTTTCGTTGCCGTTAAATATTATCCGCGTTCTGTCAGGTTGAATTGCCGCCTGAGAGGTGAGTGATAAGGCGAATAGTACTATTGGCAATTTTTTAAATAATGTCATTTTTCATCCTTAATTAATGACAAGGTAAAATAAGGTTTTGCGTGGTGATATCTAATGTGTCTGGTAATGCGAAGGTGCATGTCTTTTTATCACCCCATTGAACTGTAAAGTGTTGCCCACTGTCGACACCACCAAGCCAGGCATGACCTTCTTCACTGACCATTCCTACTTCGGTATTGCTGGCAATATGCCGAACGATCGCGCCAAGTGGCGGGTAGTCTCCATTTTCCATTCTGATGGCGACGGTAATATTTTTGCCTGCACGGGATATCAGCGCTTTGTAACCGATAGCTCCTTCCGTCCAGGTTTGGCGGGTGATCGTTTCATCAACGGTAACGCCGTCAGGGAGATCGTTCATGTTGACGGCGATGGTTGAGGGTTGATAACTGGATATCATCGGTACAACCGCATAGCCGAGGCGGTTGGTGCGATTGCTATCTCCCTGAACAGGTATATCGGCCACGCCATCTGTACCGATCATAACTCGAGGTTCATTACCAAAACTGCGACGATGCAAGGCAATACCTTTGCCCGTGGCTGTCATTGAACCGCTCCAACTGGCGCTGACAGAGGTGTAGTCGCTGGCAGCATAGCTTCCGGAGAACTGTAGCTCGCCCGCAGGGGTAGTATGCTGGTAGTTGCCCCTGAATTGCGCGCCGTTATCTGGCTTGTCGGTGGCGGTTCCTGCGGAAACGCCCCAGGTATTACGGGGATCGGAGGAATCATTCCATGAGAGAGTGTTAGTGGTGTTGCTGCTATTGCGCATGTCGTAATTCAACCGCCGACCAAAGTCGAAGGGAACGGAGAGCGAAACATAGACCTGCTTATCGTTATCACTCTCTTCGTAGTGCGTTGTGCTGAAGGATGTCGATAGCGATAAACCTTTCCACTCACCGACATCAAAGTTAAATCCGGCAGTTACGGATGCGGTAGTAGAGCTGTCGCCATCCCACCATTGCTGGCGTAGTGCGCTGACGTACAAATTCATCCGCAAAGGATCGATCGGCTGGTTGAAGGCGATGCTTACGGTCTGCTTTTCGTCCTGCGTATCAGCATTGTTGTACTGATGGGCGATAAAGTTGGCATAGCTATGAAATTCACGTTCGGAGAAACGATATGCCGCAAGTGAAATCTGGCTGTTTGTCGCATCAAAGCGTTTGCTGTAGTTCAGTCGGTAACTGAGACCGTTTTCTTGATGACCATCATCGAAAGTGCTGCTGGCACGTGTAACGTCAAATGAAAGCGCGCCCAGCCATAGCATATTCTGCCCAATGCCGAGTGCCGCAGAGCGATAATCGCTGCCTCCTGCGAGGATCCCGCCATACAGCGAGGTATTGGACAATATTCCCCACGAGGCTTCTCCACTGGCAAAGGTCTCATCGATCACATGATGCGAGATGTCCGGACGTGCACGGCCTGCCGCGATTTTGTAACGGACCTGCCCCTCGCGGGTCAAGAAGGGCGTGGATGCTGCAGAAACCTGAAACGTATTGGTTCTGCCATCTTCTTCGGTGATTTTAACATCTAGCGTACCCTGTACCGATTGGTTGAGATCGGTAATGACAAAGGGGCCAGGGGCAACCTTTGTTTGATAAATAACGCGACCGGAGTGGCTGACGGTGACGGTCGCATTGGTTTGTGCGATACCGCTGATTTGTGGGGCATAGCCACGTAATTCCCACGGCAGCATGCGATCGTCGCTTGCCAGTGCAGCGCCATTATAGGAAAAACCGTCGAAGATATTGGAACTTAGATCAGTTTCTCCCAGTGTGAGTTTGGCGCCCAGAGAAGGGAGAGGGCGAAAAAGATAGGTACGCGAAATGCTCCGTGTCGTTTGGGTGTTTTTTTCATTGCGGTTCTGACTGATTTGGTAATCGCTACGTAAGCGCCATGCGCCCATATTCAGGCCAGCAGCACCGTAGGAGTTTATATTTTCTGTACTTTTACCCCGATCGGGACGATAAGTGCTGGCAAATAAGTTGTAGTCGAAGAGCAAGCCATTTACGCCGTGATCCCAGGTGGATGGCGGCATCCAGCTCTCTGATTTCCATGCCATTAATACTTGCGGAATACTAATATCCAGGTGTTGATTCGCAATGTCTAGCGTAAACGCAATGTCGGCGTATGCGGTGAAATCTACGCAATTGTTCTGCATTGGCAGGGAACGTAAAATTTTCTCTTTTAACCCCAATTGCTCGGCAAGATCGGTAGGAATACAGACTGCAACACCTTCACCTTTTTTCCCCCAGCTCAGTTGGCGGCCAGAGGAGATTTGGTTTTTATTCACAGCAATTGTGACAAAGTAGTTCCCAGGGGCAATTGAGAGATCATCTTTTAGTAGTGAGAGATCCACACTGCTACGCATGGATTTATCCAGTACATTCAGGTTGAATTCGACGGCCAGAGTGGAAAATGACAACAGTAGCCCACATCCATAGGCCACGACCTTGCAGGTATTCATGGCAATCCTTACCTATACCCAAGCGTTGCAAGTGTTATAGGGTGGCCATCCGGCCACCATAATGTGACTACTTATAGGTAAGTCTGTAGGTTGCCGTCGCGGCGACAGCGCCCACGGTGACATCCGTTGCGCCAATTTTTTCCATATAGGCTTGGAATGGAAGGATTTGAGTCGCTGATCCTGCACTTAGATCAATGGTTTTTGCGGTCCCCAGAGTAATCTTCGTGCTTGTTTTGTCCAGAAGGCGTACGCCAACATTTGTTGCACCACTGGCAAAAGTATTGCTAAGCAGGCTGGTATCTTCAGCTGTAACGCTGTCACTGTTAAATGTGACATCAACTTTGGACACAGGTACATCGCTGCCATTATTTGAGTGTGGCAGATCGCAATTGACTAAGTGAAGGCTGGAGTCAACCGCATCAGAATGTCCGTTAGTATTGATATAGCTGGCAGGAACTTCACCCAGCTCAACCTGCTTGTCAATATCGTCAGGTTCAATGGCGCAAGGGGCATTAATAATGGTACCCGTGAAGGTTATTTTGCCGCTACCACCGTCAACATCGGCGAAGGCACTGGTGGTAGTTAATGTGGCGATAGCCACGGCTAATAACGTTTCTTTGCCTAGTTTCATACAATCATTCCTTTAGTAATATACAATATCCTTTATGCTTAAGTCGAAATAATAGGTTTTTTAAAATATTATATCACCAGGATATTTTGTTTTTGCGTGATATTCGGAATTTGACCCGGTATTGATTAAGTTTGGTGTATATATATTTCGATGTTGCAATTTGCATTGCATTTGATGAGAGAATGAATGGTGTTTTATTATTATTTTTCGTGGTGTTGACTCTAAGGTGGTTATTGTAAAACTGTGATTTAGATGAGGTTTTTTTCTGCAAATCAGAATATATAAATATTGATTTATTATTGTTTGCGCCAAATAATTTGCGTTTTGTATGATTTGAACCGAAGGGAATCCAGCGATAGGATTGTATAACCATCGTAAAAAAAGCAGAAATCTGAATACAGACTTCTGCTTTGGTTTTTCCATTCAGGTTATTTGGCCCTGGCCAGTTTCAATGCCCATGCGCCGCTCATTATCACCAACAGCAATAAACATAAGCCAAAGGCTAGCAGGCATGCCTGCGCCATGTTCATAAATTGCCACGGTGGAAGCAGATACCAGCCTTCAGACTGTTGGTATAGATCGATAAACCACTTTTGCGTACTGCTGAGTGCCACGCCATCAGGCACTATGGGGGCATCATAGCCGCAATCTCCAGTGGGTTTAAACCACTCCGGAGCCCAGTTTGCCAGCGGCAAATTGAAAGGGAATGTCGGATCGGTGGAACACCCCTGGACGCCAAACAGTGAATCCGGGCTATGTACCGCATGATGAATATCATTGAGTTTGAGCGAGAACTTAATGCCCATGATGCTGCCGTAAAATGCCGCAATGCAGCCAATAAGCTTCAGAACAACATTTTTAGGGTTTATTGCCGCGATCAATCCACCGAAAACCATCACAAACATGGCAAAGCGAATGTAGACACACTGCTCGCAGGGGGCCATATAGAGATAGATTTGGAAAAACGAGTGGGCCAATATTATTAACCCGCCCATCGCGCAGGCCATCAGTAGCCACAGAAAGCGCCGTTCCTGCCATCTCACCAGCGTATCAACCGGCGTGGTACGTAAGTCCCGCCACAATCCTTTTATGAAAACCATAGCCTCGTCCCTGTTTATTTTGTTGCCAGCTCTCTGACAAGCTCAGCCATGGAGTCAATGGATTTGATACTCTTGGTGTAGATCAGGTATTTACCGTTAACGACGTAAGCCGGAACCCCCTGAATTTTGGCGACGTCGTATGCCGCTTTCCATTTCTCCAGCGTTTGCTGAACGGTGGGATCTTGCAGCGCGGCGTCAAAATCTGCCTGGCTCATGCCTGCAGCATCCAGGCCTGTTTTAATGAATGCGGCCGGATCTTTACCATCTGACCAGCGCTCTTTCCTGTCGTGGTAAGCAGCGTAATAAGCGAATTTCGCTTTTTTGAACTGTGATTTGGCATCAAATAATGAAATCCCTGCTGCCTGATCTTTAGCAATCATTACTGCAAAAACTTCACTGGCCTGTTTACCATATTCCCCTTTGGTTTCCAGATGAAATGGTGTGAAGGTGACGAGATCGGCAACTTTTTCAGAAACCGGGCCAGTCACGGCTTTATCATATTTGTAACAGAACGGACAGGCGTAGCTGAATACTTTTATTAACGTCTTATCAGCATTAGGAATCGGTTTCTCTAAAACCATATAATCAGTGCCTTCTGTAAAAGCGGAGGCGGCAAACGACGAAGCAAGTGTGGCGGTTAATATCACGCTTTTAAATAATGAAGTAATCCATTTAGATGACATAATTAATCCTTAATCTAACGCGATTATTTAAACATGTGTTGTGGGCGGACCAGTAATGCACGGTAGTGCGTTTGGTTCGGCTTATCTGAAAGAACATCAATCTCAACTTTGACTTCTTTGGTCTTATAATCAATTTCGTTGATCTTGCCGATGGTTGGTTGTCCAACGTCAAATAAATTAATTGAGCCACCAAAGCCAAACATGGTGTCACGGTCTTTCTGATATTCGATAACCGAGGTGATGGGACTATAGAAATCGTAGCCGCGTTCTTTTCCGTATTCCCAAATTTGCTGAACGGTTCCTTTTTTCTCGTCAACTTTATATTCGACGAAACGGGAATATTTCATCGTCGGCAATGCCGGTTGTTCGAGCCCACGACCATCGCCGTTGTCAAAGATGGTTAATGTCCCTTTGCTCGAGAGCCATGCGGTGTGTTGGGTGTAGGTAAAATCGAAATCAGTATTCTCGCACTTACCGTTTTCGTCACATTTTAGCGCGTTGCCCTTATCATCAACCGGTTTTAACAGCTTGCTTGCCAGCGCCTTATTCCAGCCTTTCGACGGTGCCAGAATCCACTTCACCTGTTTATCGCGACCGATTTTGACAACACCCTGATGGCGGGAAGAGATAATAATGGAGTCATCTTTGGCATCATAGGCAATGGAGTTAACGTGCGCCCAGTTACGACCAGCACCCACTCCGAGGGCGTCACCGTAAGGAGTATCTGGCTCCAGTTTCGCCTGTTGACCGGCATGAGCGAGGTCAACGTTGACGCATACCGCGCCTGCGTCCAGTGCACCCAGAAGCGCATCACGCATCGGATCGAGTATCTTTGTCAGATCCCACACATCAACCACACGCCCGGACTTGTCTACTTCAATTATCTGATCGCGGATGGTTTGCACATGGATGCCATCTTCTTTGCGATAATCGCGTTTGCCCACGCGAAGCAACACGGTGTCGTTGATTGTTTCGATCGATTCATGCGACGCGTCGAGGAAGCCGCGCGGTAGCTTATGATCGGCCAGAATCTGCCCCATCATATCGAATTCGTACCAATGCTGACCCTGAACGGCTGTGAAGGTGCCGCGCGGTGTTTCCCGGATACCCATCAAGTAACCGCGCTTATTGATATCCATGTCATGGCCATCGTAAAAGGTATCTTGATCCAGCCACCAACGATATTCACCTTCCGTATCGACGATAAAGGTGAAGGGGGCAATGTCAAAAGGTAATGCCCCGCCCGCAGGACCCGCATCCAGGATGCCGGCATTTTTGTCTTTTTCACCATGCCAGTGGAATTCTGCCCCCTGTGGGGTGAAAGTATGGGTATTCACCAGATAGAGACGGTCTTCAAAGCCAGGCGCTACCTTAATAACTTTCGTTTGCTGTAAATCGGAAATAGAACGGTTATCCATGTAGTGATTAACGATGGCGGACGTTTGCACCACATAATCATCCTTCATGGCTTTGCCATTTTCTTTATATTCAACGGTGACCTTATTGGCAAACTTTTGATAAAGGCCAAAAATAGGTATGCCATCGTAGGTAGCGAGTGACTCTTTGCCCACGGCATATGTCACAGGAATCCCTTTTTCACCTTTACCATGAACGGTGACTTTGACATCTGAAATAACGTGACTATCTAATTCAACCAGTGCGGTAAGCGGGGCGTTTCCGTATGGGTCAACCACTATTGCCCCCAGTTTTCCCGCAGGTTGAGCGGGTTGAAAACCTGCGGCAAACGAATTTCCAGCGGTTAATCCAAACGTCAGTGCGAGTGTGCCAGCGAGAAGTGTTTTTCGGTATTGTCTAAACATGGATATATCTCCTTATATTAACTTTAAATATAATTTCACTGAATATATTATGTTTTTACGATATGGCTAAAAATGAAAATGGTACTACTGATGTCACTTTTATTGTGGGTATATAAATATTGATGAAGTGTATTATTCTACAAAATCTAATTTTTATTGTTTTCTGGATAGTATGAGTGAGGTATTTTAAGGACAATGTTTATTATTGCTTAGTGTGATCTCGTCGACAGAGTTTTATTTTTTATAACTGTTTTAGCTATTGGTATAGCTGCTGGTTTATATGATCGAAATCATATATTTGTTTCTGAAATATGCCACTATAGGGGTATGTCAGAATAAGTTTATGTAAAATTTTAACGTTAAATGTTTAATGATGTTAAATGTTAAGGGTAAAAGAATGTTTATTGCCTGGTATTGGATCGTATTAATTGCACTCGTTGCATTGGGTTATTATTGCCATATGAAGCGTTATTGTCGGGCATTCCGACAAGACAGAGACGCATTGCTTGAGGCGCGAAACAAACTCTTCCGACGTTCTGGTGAAGATAACAGCGTGATTAAGGAACAGGAATAGTCCTTCACGTTCTGCTATGGATGAGCGGATGCTGTAAAATAGCAGGGTGGCATCCGCCCTCTGGATTATCCGATTCCCATGGACTGGAGGATGACGAGACTTAACCCCATCACCGACATTCCGCACAGGACCCCATAGCTGGGATTATTATTTGGGTCGATCTCTTTTGCCAGTGGCATCAATTCATCGACTGACAGCGCCACCATAATACCCGCGACTGCCGCCATTATTGCCGCCATCACCACAGGCGAGATGAGACTCCCCAGAATTAACCACGCCAGTACGCCGCCCAGTATTTCTGCCATGCCCGAGATCCCGGCCCAGAATATCGCCGTACGTTTGGAGCCCGTTGCTGCATAGACCGGACCTGCAACGGCTAATCCTTCAGGAATATTGTGTAATGCGACGGCAAGCGCAATACCAAAGCCCAGCTCGAGGTTGCTGCTGGCGGTAACAAACGTCGCAATTCCTTCCGGAAAATTGTGCAGGCTGATGCCGAGCGTTAATAAAATCGCGGTGCGTTTAATGGATCCGGGTAGAGGCTGCGTTGTTTTCTGTACCAGATCCTGAGGGTGCGCGTGCGGCAATAGACGGTCCAGGCCAAAGTAGCCCAGCAAGCCGACGATAAACATTCCGTAGCCCAGCACTGGCGACATGCCTTCAGCGGCCAGCGCAGCAGGTAGCATTTCCATTAGAGAGATCAGTAGCATAATCCCGGCAGCGAAGCCTAAAGAAAAGGCGAGAACGCGGTTGGAAGGTTTTTGCCCTAACACGCCGAGAAATGCGCCGATAAACGTGGCGGCACCTGCCAGTAAAGTCAGAAGTAAAGGTACTGACATCGACAAATAAAACTCCTTATCAATCTGCTTTCCGGACCGGATCGTCAAAATAACTGATGATCTTCATCATGGTTATCTGAGTTCTTCATCAACCGAATAAGCGTATTGTAATGGTATCAAAATGACTCCCTCAGTAAGGATATCATCATGTCTTCAACTCGTATGCCAGCATTGTTTTTGGGCCACGGTAGCCCGATGAATGTTCTGGAAGATAACGTTTATACCCGTGCCTGGCAGCAACTGGGGGAAACGTTGCCGCGTCCGAAAGCCATTGTGGTGGTCTCGGCGCACTGGTTCACCCGTGGAACGGGTGTGACAGCGATGGAAGCGCCTAAAACGATCCACGATTTCGGCGGTTTTCCGCAAGCGCTGTATGACACCCATTACCCGGCTCCGGGCTCGCCAGAACTGGCGCAGCACCTGGTTGATTTACTTGCTCCTGTATCCGTCGCGTTAGACAAAGAGGCGTGGGGTTTTGACCACGGTTCCTGGGGCGTACTGATCAAGATGTATCCGAATGCCGACATCCCGATGGTGCAGTTAAGCATCGATAGTACAAAACCGGCGGCCTGGCATTTTGAGATGGGCCGCAAACTGGCGGCACTGCGTGATGAGGGTATTATGCTGGTGGCCAGTGGTAACGTGGTGCATAACCTACGTACTGCGCGTTGGCACGGTGAGAACACGCCATATCCGTGGGCAACCTCATTCAATGATTATGTTAAGGCTAACCTGACCTGGCAAGGACCGGTTGAGCAGCACCCGCTGGTGAACTATCTTGCTCATGAAGGTGGATCGTTGTCGAACCCGACGCCAGATCATTATCTGCCGCTGCTGTATGTTCTCGGGGCATGGGATGGTAAAG
Source organism: Citrobacter sp. LUTT5 (assembly GCF_009905315.1). Taxonomy (NCBI): domain Bacteria; kingdom Pseudomonadati; phylum Pseudomonadota; class Gammaproteobacteria; order Enterobacterales; family Enterobacteriaceae; genus Citrobacter; species Citrobacter sp. LUTT5. The sequence continues at coordinate 696,549 of NZ_CP047606.1, forward strand.
AGTCTGTTACGATCCCTGTAGATGGTATCGAGATGGGAAGTTTAAGTATGTTGTCGGTGCAGGTTGGGTGATGAACGCCCGATGGCGCGACGCTTATCGGGCATTAAGTTCGTGCCGTAGGCCGGGTAAGGCGGAGCCGCCGCCCGGCACTCTCAATCATTCGACAAAAATATGCGGATAGAAACGTGACAGATCCTGCGTGATCAACGCACGGTCTTCACGAATGCCGATCCCGGCTGGTTGATCGTTGATCAGCCAGCTGCCGATCAGCATGTAGCTGTCGCCAAACTTCGGCAGCTGATGGAACTGCTGCACGATCATGCCTTCTTCACCGTACGGGCCTTCCACCGCTTCGATCGTTTTACCGTTCTCAACGATCGACACGTTAGCGCCTTCACGCGAGAAGATCGGTTTGACAACGAATTTATCCATCTGTGGGTAGTCGTCTTCGGCGAAATACGCTGGCAGCAGGTTCGGATGATTCGGGAACATTTCCCATAACAGCGGTAACAGTGCTTTATTGGAAATAATGCTCTTCCAGGCGGGTTCCAGCCAGCGAACGCCAGCGTCTTCCAGCTTGGTGGAGAACATTTCACGCAGCATGAATTCCCACGGATAGAGCTTGAACAGGTTAGCGATCACCTGATCCTGCATATCGGTGAATTGGCCTTTTTCACCAAGACCAATATCTTCTACATAGAGGAATTCTGTAGCGATCTCAGCTTCGGCCGCACAATCCTGCAGATACTGGATCGTACCGCGATCTTCCACCGTATCACGACAACAGGTCAGATGTAGCAACTGAAAACCATACTTCTCACGCAACTCGGTGAAACGCTCGATAAGCTTTTCCTGCAGACTGTTGAACTGATCGCTGCCTTCCGGCAGGTTGCCCGCATTGAGCTGATCTTCCAGCCAGATCCACTGGAAAAACGCGGCTTCGTACAGCGAGGTTGGCGTATCAGCGTTGTTTTCCAGCAGTTTGGGTTCACCGGTTCCATCCCACGCCAGATCGAGACGTGAATAGAGCGACGGTTGCTGTGTCAGCCAGGACTGGCGGACAAAACCCCAGGTATGCTTCGGAATGCGAAACTTGGTCATCAGCTCATCGCTGGCAATGACCTTTTCCACCACTTTGAGGCACATCTGATGCAGCTCTGCGGTGACCTCTTCCAGCTTTTCAACCTGAGCAAGGGTGAGTTTGTAGTACGCGTCTTCACACCAGTACGGCTCGCCGTACATAGTGTGAAAATTAAAACCGTATTCGGTGGCTTTATCGCGCCAGTCCGGGCGCTCAACAATACTGACTCTTTCCATGACGATCAGCCACCCATTGAACGTGTGGTGGTGCCGCTTGCGCTACGCTGCATGGTGCTCTGTTTGGCCACAGACTCACCAAATCCGCCGCGGGTTACGGTAGAGGTGGTGGCTGGTTTCGGTGCCATAGCGGTTTTCGGTACGGTCATGGTGCGACCCGGCGTTGCTGCGCCGTAGTTTTTACCGCTGGCATCTGTGTATTTGCCGTAAGCCGGGCTGGCTGGGTTTTTCGAGCTAAACAGCGGTTGCTGAGCGCCCATTCCGCCACCCATCAGTCGGCCCATCATGTAGCCTGCCATCAGTGGCATCCAGAAGCTGCCGCTGCTTTGATTCTGCGCCTGAGCCTGACCTTCACCGGTCGGCGCCATACCTGCTTGCGCAGGAGCCTGCTGGCACTGGCCTTCGCCGAATTCAGCGATACAGTCTTCACGAGTGGCGTATTTTGGCGCGGTACGTTCAGCTTCTTTCAGCGCATTGTTAAACGCGGTAGTACATTCGGCGCTTTTACCTGGATTCGCTGCAGAGCAGTCGTCAGCGTTCTGATAAAGCGAAACCGTTTCGTCACTCTTTTCACAGCCCGCGAGCATAAACACTGCGGTAACTGCCAGGGCGACAGGAGTCAGATGGCGCGCGCTCCAGCTTTTGCGGAACGAGGCGTGATGTATAGATTTTGTCCGTTTCATTTTTGTCTTCCAGGACCCAGTGGTAAACACAGTAAATAATGCTCAGGATAGAGGATGACTGGTCGAAATTGAAGCGGGAAGAGGCGAGAATGCGCAGGAAGGGGCGGATCTTTACGTTGTCTTACGTTCAGACGGGGCCGAAGCCCCGTCATCAGCATCAGTTACGGAACGGGTTGTTGCCGTTGCTGCTGGTTGAACGTGCTGCTGTCGGCTGAGCCGCAGGCAAATTGCCAGTGCCGTTAAAGTCATTCACGGCGGCATCTTGTTGTGGATTTTGCGGTGCTACGGTATCCGGCGTTGTGGATACCGGTTTACCCAGCGTATTGTTCAGTGCTACCAAATCCTGCTCGTTCAGCGTACCGAGCGCAGATTTGACGTTTAACTGATTGATAAGATAGGTATAACGCGCATTTGCCAGTTGCTGTTTGGCGTTGTACAGCGTGGTGGTGGCATCCAACACATCCACAATGGTACGTGTACCTACGGAATAACCGGCTTCCATCGCATCCAATGAGCTTTGAGCAGAGACAACCGCTTGTTTGTACGCGTTAATGCTACTAATAGAAGCATTAATGTTGTTGAATGAAGAACGAACGGTCTGCACCACGCTGCGGTGTGCGCTTTCCAGTTGTTCACTCGCGCCAACAAAGTTGTACTGCGCTTGTTTCACCTGCGAGTTAACCATCCCGCCCTGGTACAGCGGCAGCGAGAAGCTCAGACCGATTTTGTTCTGGCCCATGTTGCTGTCGTCATACTGGGAGCTGTTGGTTTTAGATCCGCTGTACGAGGTGTCAGATACCCCGGTAGAGGCGGTTAAATCCAGCGTTGGTAAGTGACCATCCTGTGCCTGACGAATCTGCTCACGCGCCAGATCCTGGCTTAAACGCGCCTGCAACAAAGTCAGGTTGCGGTTTTCCGCTTCTTTCAGTAGCGCATTCACCGCCTGCGGTTTGTTGGTTTTGAAACCATCAACGTTCAGCGAAGCCAGTTCCGGGTAATAGTTACCGGTCACCTGACGCAGCTGTTCTACCGCGTTATCCAGATTGTTACGCGCGGTCACTTCGTTCGCCAGCACGGTGTCGTATTGTGAACGGGCGTTCTGCACGTCAGTGATGGCGACCAGACCAACGTTAAAACGCTGAGTGGTCTGATCTAACTGACGATAAACCGCATCTTTCTGTGCCTGGGTGTAAGACAGCACATCAATCGCGTTCAGTACGTTAAAATAGGCCGTAGCGGTATTCAGGATCAGCGTTTGCTGATCGGTCTGATAAGTTACGTCCTGGATGCCCGCTGATTTTTCTTGCAGCGTCAGGGCACGCCATTTAGACATGTCGAACAGCGTCTGAGTCAATTGTAATGACGCGCTGGTGGCGTTGGAGTTGACGCCGTTTGCATCACGGTAGCCATTGCTGTAGGTGTAATCGGCACCTAAACCCAGTTGCGGCAGTAATGGACTACGCGCTTCGTTAATTTTTTCGAATGCAGCATCGCGATCGGCGGCGGATTTACGCAATTCCGGGTTGCTCAGGCGTGCTTGCTGATAAACCTGCATCAGGTTTTCTGCCTGGCTCAAAGTACTGAACCCCGACAGGCTCAGGCCGATAAGGATGGGGAGCAATTTCTTCATTTGCATTCCTTGTTGTGAAGCAGTATTTAGCGCTGATCAAATGTAAAAATATTTGCTGATTCTAGCAGAATCCGCCACTGCAAAAAGTTGGCGTTACGTGCCATACGGCGTTAATTTGCATCAATTTAACACAAGGGCGTTCAAACATCAGTCAAACGACCTTGAAATTCACATTTTAATCACTATTGGTTTCAGGACAGCACAATGCGTAAACCAGACAACTTGCCAATGACTTTCACTAAAAATGATGTAGAAATTATTGCACGAGAAACGCTATACCGCGGTTTTTTTTCACTGGATCTTTATCGGTTCCGCCATCGCCTGTTTAACGGTGGTATGAGCGGTGAGGTAAAGCGCGAAATTTTTGAGCGCGGACACGCGGCAGTCTTGCTACCCTTTGACCCTGAGCGGGACGAAGTTGTACTGGTCGAGCAGATACGTATCGCGGCGTTTGATACCAGCGAAAGCCCGTGGCTACTGGAAATGGTAGCCGGAATGATCGAAGAGGGCGAAACCGTTGAAGATGTGGCCCGTCGTGAAGCGATGGAAGAAGCCGGACTGGACGTTAAACGTACGAAACCCGTTCTGAGCTATCTGGCAAGCCCTGGCGGCACCAGTGAGCGCCTGTCTATTTTAGTTGGCGAAGTGGACGCTACGACCGCGAGCGGAATTCATGGTCTGGCTGATGAAAACGAAGATATTCGTGTTCATGTGGTGAGCCGGGAGCAGGCTTATCAATGGGTAGAAGAGGGGAAAATCGACAACGCGGCTTCTGTCATCGCCTTGCAATGGTTACAGCTGCACTATCAAGAGTTAAAAACTGAGTGGAAAAAATGAAGCGTTACACACCTGACTTCCCTGAAATGATGCGCCTGTGCGAAACCAACTATTCGCAATTGCGCCGCCTGCTGCCACGTAATGATGCAGCCGGTGAAACAGTGAGCTATCAGGTAGCAAACGCACAATATCGGTTAACGATCGTTGAATCGACCCGATACACTACGCTTGTCGCGATCGAACAAACGGCGCCGGCTGTCACATACTGGAGCCTGCCGTCATTGACCGTGCGCCTGTATCATGACGCGAGGGTGGCTGAAGTGTGTTCAAGTCAGCAGATCTTTCGCTTCAAAGCGCGGTATGATTATCCAAATAAAAAGTTGCATCAACGCGACGAAAAGCATCAAATTAATCAGTTTCTGGCCGACTGGCTACGGTACTGTTTAGCACATGGAGCGATGGCGATTCCGGTTTATTAGCGTCGTGAAACCTAAGGACACCATTTGGAAAGCCTGTTAACCCTTCCTTTGGCTGGTGAGGCCAGAGTCAGGATCTTACAAATTACAGACACTCACCTGTTTGCCGAAAAGCATGAAACGCTGCTGGGTGTGAATACCTGGGACAGTTATCAATCCGTACTGGATGCCATACATGCAGAGTCGCCTGAGTACGATCTGATCGTCGCGACGGGTGATTTGGCGCAGGATCAATCCGCTGCGGCCTATCAGCATTTTGCTGAAGGCATCGCAAGCTTTCGTGCGCCCTGCGTTTGGCTACCGGGCAATCACGATTTTCAGCCGGCAATGTACAGCGCGCTGCAGGACGCGGGAATTTCCCCTGCCAAGCGTGTTTTCATCGGTGAGCAGTGGCAAATATTGTTGCTCGACAGCCAGGTGTTCGGCGTTCCCCACGGTGAATTAAGTGAATTCCAGCTCGAATGGCTGGAGCGTAAACTTGCTGATGCACCAGAGCGTAATACCTTGCTGCTTCTGCATCATCATCCTCTGCCTGCGGGTTGTAGCTGGCTCGATCAGCATAGCCTGCGCAATGCCGCTGAGCTGGATAACGTGCTGGTGAATTATCCACGCGTGAAGTATCTGCTGTGCGGGCATATTCATCAGGAACTGGATCTGGACTGGAACGGACGCCGCCTGCTGGCGACGCCATCGACCTGCGTGCAGTTTAAGCCGCACTGTTCCAACTTCACATTGGATACCATCAGCCCCGGCTGGCGGACGCTGGAGCTTTTTGCTGACGGGACGTTGCAGACTCAGGTACGTCGTCTGCAGGGTAATCGGTTCCACCCTGATACCGCTTCAGAAGGCTACTGATGTCTACGCTTCTCTATCTTCACGGATTTAATAGCTCTCCTCGTTCGGCGAAGGCGTGTTTGCTGAAAAACTGGTTGGCGGAGCACCATCCGCACGTTGAGATGATCGTACCGCAGCTGCCGCCGTATCCGGCCCAGGCCGCAGAGATGCTGGAATCGATCATTCTTGAACATGGCGGAGAGTCGCTGGGGATTGTCGGCTCCTCATTAGGTGGTTATTACGCCACCTGGCTGTCGCAATGTTTTATGCTGCCGGCAGTGGTGGTGAACCCTGCTGTACGGCCTTATGAACTGCTGGTCGACTATCTCGGTCAAAACGAGAACCCCTACACGGGGCAGCAATATGTGCTAGAGTCACGCCATATTTACGATCTTAAAGTCATGCAGATTGACCCGCTGGAAGCGCCGGATTTGATCTGGCTGCTCCAACAAACGGGCGATGAAGTGTTGGACTACCGCCAGGCGGTGGCGTATTACGCCTCCTGCCGTCAGACAGTTATTGAGGGCGGAAACCACGCATTCACGGGCTTCGAAGATTATTTCAACCCGATTGTCGATTTCCTTGGACTGCACAGTTTCTGACGATCAATTCGAATTGCTTATTTAAACCATGACGCAAACTTATAACGCTGATGCCATTGAGGTACTCACTGGGCTTGAGCCGGTACGCCGTCGCCCTGGGATGTACACCGATACGACCCGTCCGAACCATCTTGGACAGGAAGTGATTGATAACAGTGTGGATGAAGCACTGGCGGGCCACGCGAAACGCGTGGACGTGATCTTACATGCCGACCAGTCTCTGGAAGTCATTGATGACGGACGCGGCATGCCAGTAGACATTCACCCTGAAGAGGGCGTTCCGGCGGTTGAGCTGATCCTCTGTCGTCTGCACGCGGGCGGCAAGTTCTCCAACAAGAACTACCAGTTCTCCGGTGGTCTGCACGGTGTGGGGATCTCCGTTGTTAACGCCCTGTCCAAACGTGTGGAAGTGAACGTACGCCGCGATGGGCAGGTATACAACATCGCGTTTGAGAATGGCGATAAAGTGCAGGATTTACAGGTTGTCGGTACCTGCGGCAAACGCAATACCGGGACCAGCGTGCACTTCTGGCCGGATGAAAGCTTCTTTGACAGCCCGCGTTTTTCTGTTTCGCGCTTAACGCACGTACTGAAAGCCAAAGCGGTACTGTGCCCGGGCGTTGAGATCACCTTCAAGGATGAGGTCAACAACAGCGAACAGCGCTGGTGCTACCAGGATGGTCTGAATGACTATCTGAGCGAAGCGGTGAATGGCCTACCGACTCTGCCGGAAAAACCGTTTATCGGTAATTTCAGCGGTGAGACGGAGACAGTGGACTGGGCGCTGCTCTGGCTGCCGGAAGGCGGTGAGCTGCTGACCGAAAGCTATGTGAACCTGATCCCAACTATGCAGGGCGGGACGCACGTCAACGGTCTGCGTCAGGGTCTGCTGGATGCGATGCGCGAGTTCTGCGAATACCGCAATATTTTGCCGCGCGGCGTGAAGCTGTCGGCGGAAGATATCTGGGATCGCTGTGCTTACGTGCTGTCGGTAAAAATGCAGGATCCGCAGTTTGCCGGACAAACCAAAGAACGCCTCTCTTCGCGTCAGTGTGCGGCGTTTGTTTCTGGCGTGGTGAAAGATGCCTTCAGCCTGTGGCTGAACCAGAACGTACAGTCAGCTGAACTGCTGGCTGAGATGGCAATTTCCAGCGCCCAGCGTCGTCTGCGTGCGGCGAAAAAAGTGGTGCGTAAAAAGCTGACCAGCGGTCCGGCGCTGCCGGGTAAACTGGCGGACTGTACTGCACAGGATCTTAACCGCACCGAACTGTTTCTCGTCGAAGGTGACTCCGCAGGTGGTTCAGCCAAACAGGCGCGCGATCGTGAATATCAGGCGATCATGCCGCTCAAAGGTAAGATCCTCAATACCTGGGAAGTCTCTTCCGATGAAGTGCTGGCTTCGCAGGAAGTGCACGATATTTCGGTGGCGATCGGTATCGATCCGGACAGCGACGATCTGAGCCAGTTGCGTTACGGTAAGATCTGTATCCTGGCGGATGCGGACTCCGATGGTCTGCACATCGCCACGCTGCTGTGCGCACTGTTTGTGAAACACTTCCGCACGCTGGTGAAACACGGTCACGTGTACGTGGCGCTGCCGCCGCTATACCGTATCGACCTCGGTAAAGAGGTGTATTACGCGCTGACGGAAGAAGAGAAAGCGGGCGTACTGGAGCAGTTAAAGCGCAAGAAAGGTAAGCCGAACGTGCAGCGCTTTAAAGGACTGGGTGAAATGAACCCGATGCAGCTTCGTGAAACCACGCTGGATCCGAACACCCGTCGCCTGGTGCAGCTCATTATCGATGATGAAGACGATCAGCGCACCAACGCAATGATGGATATGCTGCTGGCCAAGAAGCGTTCTGAAGACCGTCGTAACTGGTTGCAAGAGAAAGGCGACCTGGCGGATCTCGAAGGGTAAGCATGATGTTAAATGCCGGATGGCGCTTCGCTTATCCGGCCTACATTCGCATTGTGCCCGTAGGCCTGATAAGACGCATCAGCGTCGCCATCAGGCGTTACAGCTTATGCCGCTTGCGATACTGCAACGGCGTCTCGCCAATGCCTTTACCGAAGGCGCTGATGAAGTATGTTACCTCTGAAAATCCCACCTTTTGAGCAATCTCCCGCACGCTGATTTCACTGTGTAACAGCGCTTCACAGGCTTTGCGTAACCGCAGCGTATTGAGATAGTCGAGAATGCTCTCGCCCGTTTCCATCTGGAAGCGGCGGGATACATAGCTTTTTGATTTATTCAGTTCCTGCGCCAGCGCTGCCAGACTAAATTTGTGAGTGTAATGTTCATCCAGCCAGAACATCACCTGACTGGCAATTCCGCTGCTAATTTCCGGCATATTGCCATTATCGTCGGGTAACAGGCTGAATAAATTGACTAACAGACAGGCAACCTGCTCAGTGCTCAGCGGTTTTTGAGCGGCCATTTTTTCATAACGGCTGAAGAGAAAATCAACATGTGGATGAACATCCGCCGCGTCGACGACCCATGCTTCACTGCCGCGAATGCTCAGATTTTGCAGATGCTGTTGAGTATGCGGCAAGTCGCGCAACACCTTCAGTACCGCATGTTGATCGAGATGAATAATGGTACGTCGATAACCATCCCGCGCCTGCTCATCGACCCAGATCTTGTGTAGGGTAAACGGCGGGAAAAAGAACATTCGTCCCGGTCGCATGGTGTATTGCTTATGGTCAACCGTAACCACGCCAAAGCCTTCTTCCACATACAGTACTTCCAGACACTGATGCCAGTGGTGATAACGCACCGTATTGGCGAATAAACGGCTGAACGATGCAACCGCATCATTGAGGGCGATCAGCTCCAGACGTTCTTGCGGTGAGGATAAAGTCATAGTGCAATAAATTTAAATTTTTGCCGCCGAATGGTAATTTATAAACCCTATTTTTAAATTTTCTCAATCACTGTTTTACTTTAATTCTGGTGCTGTGATTGACGTAACATTTCTGCTGCTCTGCGATTCACTATTCTTTAGCCACTTAATTCAGAGGGGCAGATTATGTGGTCAGCAACTGAAGAAAAATCAAATCCATTGTCATCACGCGAAGACGTAACGTGTGCGGTTAACGCCATTTTACGTGCGCTGGATCGGCAGTTTCCGGCGGGACAGGCTCAGTTTTCTCTTGGCAATACCTGTGCTCACTACAGCGCGGATATTGCCTGTATGGAAGGGCTTTCCCGGGCGTTGTGGGGGCTATTTCCTCTGATGGCAGGCGGGGCTAAAGTGCCGTTTGCCGAAAAGTACATTCAGGCGATAAAACTCGGTACTGACCCACAAAGCCCACATTACTGGGGAGACACCGGTCCTTACGATCAGCGTCTGGTTGAGATGGCTGCTTATGGCCTGGGTCTGGCATTGTTACAGACGCAATTAACGGAGCATTTCTCCCTGAGCGAACGCGAGAATCTGCACCGCTGGCTGAATCAGATAACCGACTCGCAAATGCCGGACAGCAACTGGAACTACTTTGCGATTATCGTTCAGCTTGGTTTCAAGCGTGCAGGTCTGCCTTACGATCAGGCAGCTATCGATCGCCGCTTTGAGCTGATAGAAGCCTACTATCTTGGTGACGGTTGGTATTCCGATGGTCCCGGTCGACCGAAAGATTACTACATCTCAATGGCTTTTCACTTCTACGGTCTGTTGTATGCCACCCTCAGCCCGGATGACACCGAACGCGCTGTCGTTCTGCGTGAACGTTCGCGCTTGTTTGCCGAAGATTTTATTTACCTGTCCGCCGCTGACGGCGCATCGGTGCCGTTTGGCCGCAGCCTGACCTACCGCTTTGCCATGGTTGCCTTCTGGAGCGCGGTGGCGTTTGCCGAACTGGATGTTCTTTCGCCAGGCATAATCAAAGGGGTGATCCTGCGTCATTTGCGCTGGTGGCAGAAGCAGCCGATTTTCGATCGTGATGGCATTCTGACGCTGGGGTTTGCCTACCCGAATCTGGCGATGTGTGAAGACTACAACTCGCCGGGATCGCCTTATTGGGCATTGAAGGTTTTTTTGATTCTTGCACTGCCGGAGGATCATCCATTCTGGCAGGCTGAAGAGCTGGCGCTACCGCAACTCGTTGAAAAACGCGTTATCCCCCATGCTGCGCAGATCCTGCAGCATAGTGAGCATTCTGAGCATGTCATGATGTTGACCTCAGGCCAGCTTGAACTGAACAACTACGTTAATACCGAAGCCAAATACACCAAATTTGCCTACTCCAGCCGCTTTGGTTTCACCATTGAGCGCGGCCGTTACGGCATCAAACATGCGGCCTGTGACTCTATGCTGCTGTTGGCGGACGGCGATGGCTACTATCGTGGCCGTCGTCAGTGCGACGAGGTTCGGGTCGATGAGAATTTTATCTGGTCCCGCTGGTCTCCCTGGCATGACGTAATGATTGAGACCTGGCTTGTCCCGTTTGGCGAATGGCATCTTCGCCTGCACCGTATTAACAGTGCGCGAACGCTGCAAACGGTGGAAGGGGGATTTGCGGTGATGAAAGCCGAGCCCCGGTTATGTGAGCGTGGATGCCTCCTTGCGGCATGCAACGGAACCAGCGTTATCGTTGATCTGTCGCCGTCCATAGTTCGCCAGCCAGACAGCGTGGTCACGCCGCCGAACAGTAGCATCATGTTCCCTGAATGTGCGTCGATTCCTGTGTTGACCAGCGAAATCCCGCAGGGCGAAAGCTGGCTTTGCTGCGCCGTGAGTGCCAGCGGGCAGCAAAGACAGTACTCCGCCGTTCCGCAGCTATCTATCAACAATAACCAAGTTGTTATTCAGCAACCTGAAAGTGCACGCCAGTTGTCGTTCTTTTTATAGCGAGGGTGGTATGAAAAATAATTCAACGGGAAATCGGACTGAATATTATAAAATAAGCAGTTTTATATTCCTTTATTTCTTTACCTGGTCCGCAAGTATTGGTTTGTTGGCTATCTGGTTGGGGCAAAAAGCGCAGTTGAGCGGTACAGTGATTGGCACCGTATTTGCTGTGAATGGTATTTTCTCGGTTATTCTGAAGCCTATTTATGGTTATATCCTCGATAAAATAGGTATGAGCAAATATCTGCTCTATTTCGTCGTAGTGATGTCAGCGTTAATGGCACCGTTTTTTATTTATGTCTATCAGCCATTATTACTCTCCAATACCATGCTGGGTATTATAGTTGGCGCGATTTACTTGAGCTTTGCGTGGTATGCCGGGGTGGCGGCCTGTGAATCTTATTCTGACCGCTACAGCCGTCTGAACGGCATGGAGTTTGGGCAGATCCGTATGTGGGGGTCGCTTGGCTGGGCGGTGGCGTCATCGTTCTCTGGCCTGCTGTTTAACCTCTCACCGGCCTATAACTTTATGCTCGGCAGCCTGACGTCAGTGGTGATGCTGGTTGTTCTGGTGAGTCTGAAAGTCAATGTCAATGCGGCCAACGCCTCGGAGGTGATAACTAAAGAGAAAATCTCCCCGACGGATGTTTACGCCCTGCTGCGTAATCGCAAATTTTGGGCATTCTGCCTGTACGTTGCGGGCGTGGCGTGGATGATGTTTATCGCGGAGCAGCAGTTCTCCCGCTACTTCGTCACTTTCTTTGCCGATGTACATGAAGGGAACGCCGTCTTTGGTTATCTGGGCACCGTGCAGTCGGGAATGGAATTTGTCATGTACATGGTCATTCCGCTATTCGTCAATTATATTGGCGCGAAGCGTGGTCTGCTGATTGTTGGGGCGCTGGTGGGCGCGCGATTGGTGATATCTGGGCTATGTGACTCTCATTTATTAATTTCTGTGCTGAAGCCGCTATACGGTCTGGAGATCTGTTTATTACTGGTTTCCGTCTTCAAATATATTGCCGAGCATTTTGATAAACGTGTCAATGCGACCATGTATTTACTGGGTTATCAGGCGATGCTGTATGTCGGTAACGTGGTGGTTTCCTCTCCTGCCGGATTAATGTACGACCGGATAGGCTTTGAGAAGACATATATCATTATGGGCATTGTGGCGCTGACCTTTACATTGATATCGGCATTTACTTTATCAGCCTGTCAGAGCAAACGTGGCAAAAATATCGCTCTCGATATTGCTGAAAATACCCCTGCAAAATAATTTACGTCATAAGGAACCGAAATATGTTAAATCATATCGTTGAGGAATCGTTGCGCGTATTTCCTGGCAGTCCGGTTAATCCCGGCAGTTTTCAGGATCAAATAAGTTGCGCCCGAGAAGATGTCCTCGAATTGATTAGCCGTCATTTAACGGAATTCGGTGAACAATTTCCTGCCGAAACCTGTGTGCAAGGTTATTACCCACTGACAGAGAATGTGGAATGGACGACCAGCTTCTGGACCGGGCAGTTATGGCTGGCGTGGGAAATGAGTGGTGAGAGCAAATTTCGTGAGATGGCGGAGAAGCATGTGCGTTCGTTTGGCATGCGTATTGCCGGACGCCACGATACCAACACCCACGACCTGGGATTCCTCTACACGCTTTCCTGTGTGGCGGCCTGGCGATTGACCGGCAATCGCGATGCTCGAGGTTTTTCCCTGATGGCGGCAGAAGCGCTGTTGGAGCGTTTTCATGAAAAGGCGCAGATCATCCAGGCGTGGGGCGATCTTCGCGATCCCGATCAGGCCGGACGGATGATCATTGACTGCAATATGAATCTGCCGCTGCTGTACTGGGCTAGCGAGCAAACGGGCGATCCGCGTTTTGCGAATGCGGCGAAGGCCCACGTTGCGCAGGCAGCCAAATATCTGATCCGCCAGGATGCGTCGACCTTCCACACCTACTATATGGACGTGCAAACCGGAGCACCGCGTTACGGTAATACGCAGCAGGGCTATGCTGATGATTCTTGCTGGTCGCGTGGGCAGGCATGGGGGATTTATGGTTTTCTGCTGAGCTATATTTACACTGGCGATACACAAATGGTGCAGCTGTCGAAAAAGCTGGCCAACTACTTTCTTAATCGCCTGCCGGAAGATGCCGTTTGCCACTGGGATCTGGCATTAGTCGGAACCGATGCGCTGCGCGATTCATCTTCGGCGGCGATTGCCGTCTGTGGTCTGCTGGAGCTGATTAAACATCTGCCGGTGACCGATCCGGATCGCGAGTGCTACCAGCAGTGGGCGATGGGGATCATGTCTTCGCTGACCAGGCATTATCTGATGGGTAAAGATGAACAGGGGAACGGGCTACTGAAACACTCGGTGTATCACCTGTCGAGCAACAAAGGGGTCGATGAGTGTGCAAGTTGGGGGGATTATTTCTACGTTGAAGCGTTAATGCGCTTCACTCAGAGCTGGAAGCTCTACTGGTAAGGAGTGCCCGGTGGCGCTGCGGTTGAATGCCGGATGGTGGCCTAAAACGCCTCATCCGGCAAATCGACAACCTTAAATACCCGACTCCAGAATTCGAATATTCATGTCCAGCACGTCACCTTTCACGGCTTCGCTGTAGGCTTTCATATGCGGGGTCTGCAAATGCGCTTCAAGATGCGCGATGCTTTCCCACTGCTCAACCATCACGATTGAATCTGGCGCTGTGGTCTGAAAACTCACACCTGCGGCATGATCCACCATCGGCGCATAGCCGTGGCAGCCTTCTTCTTTCAGTACGGTCGGAACGATTTTAGCAAACTGATCCAGTACCGCCTGGCGGTGATGTTGACCTGGACGTGTACGGATTTCTGCAATAACGGTAAGCATGGTTAACTCCTTCTAATTCCAGGTTACCAGTTAACCAAAAATTTCGGTCAGATGCTTGCGATATTCTGCGATATAACGCGGGACGTCCGGCATTTTAATCACGTCATTGGTGATAAAGGTCGGCAGCGCTTCCATTCCCAGGAACTGGTTTGCTTTATGGAACGGGAGATAGACGCCATCAACACCAACGCCATGGAATAACTGGTCTTTTTCAGTGAAGGCTTCCATCGGTGCGTTCCAGGTCAGGGACAGCATGTATTTTTTGCCCTGAATCAGCCCGCCGGAGCCATATTTTTTAGAGGCATCTGAACGTGTGCGGCCATCGCTGGCGTACAGCGTGCCGTGACCTTCGGTAAACACGTCATCGATGTATTTTTTCACGGTCCACGGTGCGCCCATCCACCAGCCTGGCATCTGCCAGATAACCGCATCGGCCCAGACGAAATTCTGCACTTCTGTTTTTACATCATAATCGCTGTCCGCGCGTACGACTTTAACATCATGCCCGAGGTCGCGCAGGATACCGTCCGCGACCTCGGTCAGGGTGTCATTCAGTTGGCCATTAGAATGGCCGAATTTTTTCGCCCCGTTGATAATCAGAATGTTGCTCATTTTGTGTCCTCAAGGAAATACGTTTGAGGACGATTTTACCCCCACCAGCGGTGCGGTGAAATTAGCAAAATGTGCAAAGTCTTTTGCGTTTATAGCAATAATTTTTTGCGAGCCAAGAGTGATTAGCTGAGTATAAGGCTAAATGAATTCTGAAATGTGTGTAACTGATAGGGGAAGAGATTTTTTATCCTAGTGAAGGAATAAAATGCTGTGGCTAGTTTTCCAAAAACATCAATATACTGAGGGATAACAATGGCCAATATTATATATGCGACTGTTACCGGTGAAAAGCAGGGCATGATTTCTGCTGGTTGTGGAACATCTGCTTCTATTGGTAATAAATACCAAATAAATCACACTGATGAAATTTTTGTCCTGCAATTCGATCATTCTATTAGTCGAGAGCATAATGTTTTACATCATCCTGTGAAATTTTATAAACCGATAGATAAGTCATCACCCTTGTTAAGTGCTGCGATATCTGAAAATGAAAAATTATCGGTTGTATTTGACTTTTATAGAACCGCCTCCGGTGGTGGTATTGAAAGATTTTACTCTATTGAGTTACAGGAAGTTTATTTGTCTAACATCTCATCCTGCTATCCTCATGTGCTAACTCATGTTGGTAATCAACCAGAGGAAATTGTTATGCTGAGTTATAAAAATATTACATGGAAACATCTTATTGCCGGTACTGAATCATATAGCTTATGGGATGAAAGGATTTTTTGACAATGAAAACTGATTTTGTGTTGAAAAACCGTTTCTGTACTATCCCACAGACAAAATTTCGGAAATGGGATGAAATTGATGTTTTATTTTGGACGTTGGGTAGAAATGATGCGCGTGGTCGTTCAGGAGTTTTTTATTTGAATGCCTATAAAGATGCATATGTACAATACAACAGAGATAAAATCATTAATCATGCTAATGCTGCGGGGATACGCTCTGACCTGCTTGGTGCAGTAGCATGGATTGAATCAGGAGGAATGCCTGAAAATTTTAAATTTCAAGTTTTTGAAGCTAAAAGAATGATCGGGTTGGCGAATAAGCCTATAGATAAAACATCATTTGGTTCGGTAGCAGCACAGATACGCGTTGCGGCTGTTACATTTGGTCTTGATCCTTCGGAACTGACTACCAGGGATCAGTTGGAGTTAGCAACTTGTCTCATGGAGGATGATTTTAACTTGCGTGTTACAGCAAATTATTTGAGAGATCTTATTCTCTATGATTATCCTGATGTAGCAACACTTTATATGACCGATGAGCAATACATAATGGCAGGTGTGAGGTATAATCGGGGAGTTCAAAGGCGTTTAGACGATTTCATCCGATTAATAAGAAATCTACCCAAACGAGGTACAGAAGACTATAACTATATATCCTATGGTATGAGATTGCTGGAAATAAGAGAACATATCAGAACATTACTTAGAGAGTAATTATATATGTTAAAAGAAAAAATAATATCCATACTTGAAGTGTTTATATACATAGTCCTTGCATATTGGTTAACCGACACATTTTTTGCCTTCAATAAATACAGTTGGATGCTTGAACTGGATGACTCAATTTGTAGTATACCTGTCGTGTCAAACGATAACCGCAGTTTGCAGGCTGCCGTTGCAGCCTTTTTTTTGCTTACACCGCTTATCATTATCCTCATCAGAAAACTCTATGTCCGAAGAATGTTTGATTTCTGGTTATCTTGTCTCGCGATAGCCACCTGCCTTTTCTTCGGCTGGTGGCTTTTTTGGGGGCGTTATTTAAATTGCCACTAAGTCTGGTCTACCAACTGATCTTAGCTTCAAACCCGCCTTCCGGTGCGTTGCCAAACGAGGCTGACATTCCATGCAGTGTTGCGATACGGCGGACAATTGACAGGCCGAGACCGCTGCCGGTCACGCTTTGTCCCGGTGGACGATAAAAACGTTCACCGATGTGTGTAAGTACCTCCGGCGCAACGCCAGGACCATTATCTTTGACGCTGAAATTGCGGGCGTTGAGCGTCACTTCCACAATGCTCCCCTGTGGACTGTAGCGAATGGCATTATCCAGCAGATTTCGTACCATCAGGCTCAGCAACAGCGGCTGTCCTGTGCGCATAATATTGTGTGCGTTAATCTGCAAACGTACGTCAATGTGCGCCTGCTGGGCCGGGTGGTAGATATCCATCACCGCGGATTGCAGTAGCTCCTCCAATGAAACTTCCGCCACATCCTGAAGATTATCGAGGGAGTCGAGGCGCGAAAGCGTCAGGAGCTGATCGACCAGTCGGGTGGCGCGTTCAATTCCCGCATGTAGCTGCGCCAGCGCTTTTTCCCGCGTTTGCGGGTCGTCGTCTGACAGTTGCACCACTTCGGTTTGCACCTTCAGCGCGGTCAACGGACTGCGCAGCTCATGGGCGGCATCAGAAGTGAAGCGGCGTTCACGCACCATCATTGAGTGGATGCGGATAAACAGCTGATTTAGCGATTCAACCAGCGGGCGCACTTCGCTTGGCACACCTTTCGGGTCGAGCGGCTCTTCTGATTCCGGGGCGCGCCAGCGCAGAGCTTGCGCCAGTTTTTTTAGCGGCCTGAGTTCGCGACTCAGCATGACCACCAGGATCAGCAACATCAGCGGCAGCGCAACCAGCCACGGGGTTAATTGTGCAGTAAGGATCGACAGCGCCATATCCTCCCGATATTCCCACTCCTGGCCCACCACAATGCGATATTTCCCATCAGCGGAATTCAGCCACAGGAAGCGCCAGGAATCGCTGTCGCCCCTGAGTTGGCCGTCGCTAAACCCTTCCCGGCTGTAGCTGTAGGGAATATCCTGGCCATTATCGCCATCGTGTAGCACCATTTTGCCGTCGGTGGAGTAGATGGCAAACGCCAGTGCGTCGTCATCAATATGGCCATGCTTCAGTTTCTTTGGCGTGCGGGCCATATTGCTTGAGGTGGTGACATCGCTGATATCCAGCGTGCTAAGCCGCTTGGCGAACAGCATCAGTTGGGTATCAAACAGCTCATCGACATTATCGGTAGTCTGCCTCCAGGCCACAAAACTGGATACGGCCCAGGTGGCTGATGCCAGAATCAGAAAAATAAGCGTTAGCCTGACGCGCAGGCTGAGGCGTTGTGTGAGTTTCATGCGTCACCCAGGGTGTAGCCAATGCCATGCACGGTACGGATAAAGTCGCTGCCGAGCTTACGGCGTAAGTGATGAACGTGGACCTCAACCGCATTGCTGGAGACATTTTCGTCCCAGGTATACAGTTTTTCTTCAATCAGTTTGCGGGGCAGGACGCGACCTTTGTTGCGCATCAGCAGTTCCAGCAGCGCGAACTCTTTAGGTTTGAGTGACAAAGGTTCACCCGCCGCCGTGGCGACCAACGCGCCAGGATCGAGCGTTACCTGGCCATGGCGCAATGTGTTGCTGGCCTGGCCGCTGGCACGACGCACCAGCGCCTCCAGTCTGGCAGCAACTTCGATTAGCGCAAAGGGTTTACACAGATAGTCATCTGCGCCCAGGCGCAGGCCTTCAACGCGTTCCGCCAGCGCGTCGCGAGCGGTCAGAATCAGTACCGGCTCCTGCTTCCCGTTAGCTCGCCATTCGCGCAAAATGTCCCGTCCGTCTATGCCTGGCAGTGTCAGGTCGAGGATTACCGCATCATAAGGTGCGCTGTAGAGTGCTTCTTTCCCCTGGCGGCCTTCGGTAAACCAGTCAATGCTGAAACCCATTTTACTCAGACCTGTTTTCAGGCCATCGCCAATCAACGTGTCATCTTCGATCAGTAAAATACGCATATGTTCTTCCCTGCGATAACTCATTTGCAGTCAGTAAACCTGTGGCTACAGTCTCTGTACAGTAAAAAAAGTATCTTTTTTTGCCTTAAGAACTTGTTAAGGATTAACTTATTTAATAGTCGTAAACCAACATGAAAGGGAGACATGACGATGAAAAAATTAGCTGCAATGGTTGCCGTAATGGCACTGTGTTCCGCACCTGTTCTGGCAGCTCAGCAGGGCGGCTTCTCTGGGCCAACGACAACCACTACGCAGAGCCAAAACGGCGGATTTGTCGGCCCGAACGGTAGTAGCACGACAGTAGAAAGCGCCAAATCACTGCGTGATGACACCTGGGTTACCCTGCGCGGGAACATCGTTGAGCGTATTTCCGACGACCTGTATGTGTTTAAAGATGCGACCGGCACAGTGAATGTGGATATCGACCACAAGCGCTGGAACGGCGTAACCGTCACACCGCAGGATGTGGTTGAAATCCAGGGGGAAGTGGATAAAGACTGGAACTCCGTTGAAATCGACGTGAAACAGATTACCAAAGTTGCTAAGTAATCCCCATCAGGGCCGCATTCGCGGCCCTTTTCTTTGTGACTCAACACGCCAGATAGGGTAGTATCTGCGGCAATATTGCCCTTCAATAGAGGGGTACAAAGTTGAGGAACCACGATTAATGAGCGATATGGCAGAGCGCCTGGCGCTGCATGAATTCACGGAAAACGCCTATCTGAACTATTCCATGTACGTCATCATGGATAGGGCGTTGCCGTTTATTGGCGATGGTTTGAAACCCGTTCAGCGTCGCATCGTGTACGCGATGTCCGAACTGGGGCTGAATGCCAGCGCCAAATTTAAAAAATCCGCCCGTACCGTCGGTGACGTGCTGGGTAAATACCATCCGCACGGCGACAGCGCCTGCTATGAAGCGATGGTGCTGATGGCGCAGCCGTTCTCTTACCGTTATCCGCTGGTTGACGGGCAGGGGAACTGGGGGGCGCCGGACGATCCGAAATCCTTCGCGGCGATGCGTTATACCGAATCCCGCCTGTCTAAATATGCGGAAGTCCTGCTGGGTGAACTCGGTCAGGGCACGTCGGACTGGGTGCCGAACTTCGATGGCACCATGCAGGAGCCGAAGATGCTGCCTGCGCGTCTGCCAAATATTCTGCTCAACGGTACGACCGGTATTGCCGTTGGTATGGCAACGGACATTCCGCCGCACAACCTGCGTGAAGTGGCAAAAGCAGCGATTACTCTGATTGAGCAGCCGAAAACGACGCTGGATCAGTTGCTGGATATCGTGCAGGGGCCGGATTACCCGACCGAAGCGGAGATCATTACCTCGCGCGCGGAGATTCGTAAGATTTACGAAAACGGACGCGGCTCCGTACGTATGCGTGCGGTATGGACGAAAGAAGACGGCGCGGTGGTGATTTCCGCGCTGCCGCATCAGGTTTCCGGGGCAAAAGTGCTGGAGCAGATCGCTGCTCAAATGCGCAATAAAAAGCTGCCGATGGTAGACGACCTGCGCGACGAATCGGATCACGAAAACCCGACTCGTCTGGTGATTGTCCCGCGCTCCAATCGCGTGGATATGGAGCAGGTGATGAACCACCTGTTTGCCACCACCGATCTGGAAAAAAGTTACCGCATCAACCTGAACATGATCGGTCTTGATGGTCGTCCGGCGGTGAAAAACCTGCTGGAGATCCTCACCGAATGGCTGGCGTTCCGCCGCGATACCGTGCGCCGCCGCCTGAATTATCGTCTGGAAAAAGTGCTCAAGCGCCTGCACATCCTTGAAGGCTTGCTGGTGGCGTTCCTCAATATTGACGAAGTAATCGAAATTATTCGTCATGAAGATGAACCTAAGCCAGAGCTGATGTCGCGGTTTGGTATTTCTGAAACCCAGGCTGAAGCCATCCTTGAGCTGAAATTGCGCCATCTTGCCAAACTCGAAGAGATGAAAATCCGCGGCGAGCAGGATGAACTGGCGAAAGAGCGCGATCAGTTGCAGGCCATTCTGGCTTCTGAACGTAAAATGAATAACCTGCTGAAGAAAGAACTGCAGGCTGACGCTGAGGCCTATGGCGACGATCGTCGTTCTCCGCTGCAGGAGCGCGAAGAAGCGAAGGCGATGAGCGAGCACGACATGCTGCCGTCTGAGCCGGTGACTATTGTGTTGTCCCAGAGTGGCTGGGTGCGTAGCGCGAAAGGCCACGACATCGATGCGCCGGGATTAAGCTATAAAGCGGGCGACAGCTTTAAGTCGGCAGTGAAGGGTAAGAGCAATCAGCCGGTGGTGTTCGTGGACTCGACCGGCCGCAGCTATGCCATCGATCCGATTACGCTGCCGTCGGCGCGCGGTCAGGGTGAACCGCTGACCGGGAAGCTCACTCTGCCGCCGGGCGCGACGGTTGAGCACATGCTGATGGAAGGCGATGATCAGAAACTGCTGATGGCATCGGATGCGGGCTACGGTTTTGTCTGCACCTTCAATGACCTGGTTGCACGTAACCGTGCAGGTAAGGCATTGATTACTCTGCCAGAGAATGCGCGCGTCATGCAGCCGGTGGTGATTGAAGATGAAACCGATATGCTGCTGGCGATTACTCAGGCTGGTCGCATGTTGATGTTCCCGGTGAGCGATTTACCGCAGTTGTCGAAAGGCAAAGGGAACAAGATCATTAATATCCCTTCAGCGGAAGCGGCGAAAGGCGAGGATGGTCTGGCGCAACTTTACGTGCTGCCGCCGCAGAGCACGCTGACTATCCACGTCGGTAAGCGCAAAATCAAACTGCGTCCCGAAGAGTTGCAGAAAGTGACCGGCGAGCGTGGCCGTCGCGGCACGCTAATGCGTGGTCTGCAGCGTATCGACAGCATTGAGATTGACTCGCCTCGACGCGCCAGTCACGGCGACAGCGAAGAATAACGCTACCGTCCGGCTCTCCCTGTTAAAGCCCAGGGAGAGCCAACGTTAAAAATTCCCGTGAAACCGTTGTTTATTCGTGCGTTGCGATTAACAATACGCTTTTCCAGAGAGCCGCCCTTAACAAAGCCCTAACCTGATACCGCGTGATGAATCAGGTGACGTAAAATGCCAGGCTCTTAGGCCTTAGAGGTTGTTATGCTATATATTTTTCGTTTAATTATTACTGTTATTTACTGCGTTCTGGTCTGTATTTTCGGTTGCATATACTGTCTGTTCAGCCCGCGAAATCCAAAACACGTTGCAACGTTCGGTCATATGTTTGGCCGCCTGGCTCCCCTTTATGGTCTGAAGGTCGAGTGCCGCATGCCGGCAGACGCGCAGAACTATGGTAATGCTATCTATATTTGTAACCATCAGAACAACTATGACATGGTTACTGCTGCGAATATCGTTCAACCGCCGACGGTGACGGTGGGTAAAAAAAGCCTGCTGTGGATCCCTTTCTTCGGGCAGCTGTACTGGTTAACCGGTAACCTGTTGATTGACAGAAATAACCGCGCAAAAGCGCACAGCACCATTGCTGCCGTGGTGAATCATTTCAAAAAACGCCGCATTTCTATCTGGATGTTCCCGGAAGGAACGCGTAGCCGCGGTCGCGGTCTGCTTCCGTTTAAAACCGGCGCGTTCCATGCAGCGATTGCTGCTGGTGTCCCGGTCATTCCGGTGTGCGTTTCCACAACCTCGAACAAGATAAAATTAAACAGACTCAATAATGGTCTGGCGATTGTCGAGATGTTGCCGCCGGTGGATATTAGCCACTTTGGCAAAGATCAGGTTCGTGAACTGGCAGCACATTGCCGCACGTTGATGGAACAAAAAATCGCAGAGCTCGATAAAGAAGTTGCTGAGCGGGAAGCCGCCGGTAAGGTTTAATCCGCGCAATTCGGGTTTTTTACAGGAAATGACTTCCTGCGTGTTAATAGCCAGTTTTTTATGGAGTTTATATGTCATTCAGTCGGCGTCAGTTCATTCAGGCATCGGGGATCGCACTGTGTGCAGGTGCTGTTCCGCTGAAGGCTAATGCTGCCGGTCAGCAACAACCGTTACCTGTGCCTCCGCTGCTGGAATCCCGCCGGGGGCAGCCGCTATTTATGACGCTGCAACGTGCGCACTGGTCCTTTACACAAGGCACGCGCGCACCTGTCTGGGGAATTAACGGCCGCTACCTGGGACCGACAATTCGCGTCTGGAAAGGGGATGACGTCAAGCTTATCTACAGCAACCGTCTGACTGAGAATGTCTCGATGACCGTCGCCGGGTTACAGGTACCAGGCCCGCTGATGGGCGGCCCGGCGCGCATGATGTCCCCGAATGCTGACTGGGCGCCGGTGCTACCGATTCGCCAGAATGCCGCCACGTTGTGGTATCACGCCAATACGCCAAATCGTACTGCTCAGCAGGTCTATAACGGCCTTGCCGGGATGTGGCTGGTTGAAGATGAAGTGAGTAAATCACTGTCTATTCCCAACCACTATGGCGTGGATGATTTTCCGGTCATTATCCAGGACAAGCGGTTGGACAACTTTGGCACGCCGGAATACAGCGAGCCCGGCAGCGGTGGCTTTGTCGGTGATACGTTGCTGGTCAATGGGGCGCAAAGCCCGTATGTCGAAGTCTCCCGCGGCTGGGTGCGCTTGCGTTTACTGAACGCTTCAAACTCGCGTCGTTACCAGCTGCAAATGAGCGATGGCCGTGCGCTGCATGTGATTTCCAGCGATCAGGGCTTTTTACCTGCGCCCGTTTCGGTGAAGCAGCTTTCGCTTGCGCCTGGCGAGCGTCGTGAGATCCTGGTGGATATGACGAACGGTAATGAGGTCTCTATCACCTGTGGCGAGGCAGCCAGTATTGTCGACAGGATCCGCGGGTTCTTTGAGCCTTCCAGTATTCTCATCTCCACGCTGGTGCTGACTCTGCGTCCAACGGGGCTTCTGCCGCTGGTGACTGACAGCCTGCCAATGCGCCTGCTGCCAACGGAAATCCTCAGCGGTTCGCCGATTCGCAGCCGTGATATCAGCCTGGACGATGACCCTGGCATCAACGGTCAGCTGTGGGACGTCAATCGTATGGATATTACCGCTCAGCAGGGCTCCTGGGAGCGCTGGACGGTGCGGGCGGATATGCCCCAGTCCTTCCATATTGAAGGCGTCTCGTTCCTGATCCGTAATGTGAATGGCGCGATGCCGTTCCCGGAAGACAGAGGCTGGAAAGATACCGTCTGGGTTGACGGCCAGGTTGAATTACTGGTTTATTACGGACAGCCTTCCTGGGCCCATTTCCCGTTCTACTTTAATAGCCAGACGCTGGAAATGGCAGATCGTGGCTCAATCGGACAGATGTTGGTGAACCCGGCGCCGTAATGCGCCGGGATTTCCGTTATGCCCGCCAGAACATGCGCGAGAACAGGATCAGAATGGGGTAAATCTCCAGACGCCCCATGATCATAGCCGCGCACATCAGTAGCTTTGCTTCCTCATTTAAGGTGCCAAATGTTGTGGCGGTGACGCCAAATCCTAGCCCCATATTGTTGATGCAGGCGGCGACGGTGGCAAAAGAGGAGAAGAGATCGTAGCCCATCAGATTGAGCGCCCAGATAAAAAAGCTGGTGAACAAAACGTAGAGAAAGAAAAAGCTCCATACCGAACGCACCACCCGGTCGCTTACCACGCTATTGCCCACTTTAATGTTCAGCAGGGCACGGGGATGCGCGAGCTGGTGTAACTCCTGACGGCACTGCTTGAACATAATCAAAAAACGCAGCACCTTAATCCCCCCGCAGGTCGATCCCACACAACCGCCGAAGAAACTGGCGCTGAGCAGCATGAAGATCGTGTGCGAAGGCCACTGCGCGTAATCCGCCGTCGACAGGCCATTATCTGTCAGCATCGAACTGGCCAGAAAAAAAGCATGCACCAGGCTGTCCGTTAATCCGTACATGCCTGCCCGCCAAACTTGCCAGGTGGCGATCAGAGTGACAACCAACGCAATAAGCAAAAAGAAACGCAGTTCGGCATTACGACGAAAGGGTTTGAAGGTACGTTTCACGATAGCCACGTACCAGAGGGTGAAGTTAAACGCAGACAGCAGGGAAAACACCCCAGCGACCAGCTCGATCGCATGGCTGTTATAGAAGCCGATGCTTTCACTGCGAGTGGAAAATCCGCCGAGAGAAACCGTCGACAGCCCGTGGCATAAGGCATCGAAGAACGACATCCCGGCAGCCCAGTAGGCCAGGGTACAGATAAGACCCAGAATGACATAGGTCAGCCACAGCGTACGTGCAGTATCAGCAAGTCTTGGCGTGAGGCGTTCTTCTTTAAAGGGGCCCGGCATTTCAGACTGATACAGCTTCATGCCGCCGATACCCAAAAGCGGTAATACCGCCACGGCGAGGACAATAACACCCAGGCCACCAATAAAATTGAGCTGAGCCCGATAGTAGAGATACGACTTCGGCATGGCGCTGACGTCGCCAATTACCGTTGCGCCCGTGGTGGTAATCCCGGAAACCCCTTCAAACAGGGCATCCGCAAAGGAGAGGTTTAAGCCATCGTCCATCCACATCGGCATCGCGCTGATAAACGAAAACAACAGCCAGAACAGGACGATAATAACGAAACCATCCCGTGTTCGCAGTTGAATACCCGCATGTTTGGTTGCTAGCCACGCCCCGCCGCCGAGGGTGAAGAAAGTCATAAATGTGCTGAAAAAAGCGAACAAACTCCGCTCTTTGTTTAACAAAGCGATGGTCATCGGTGGCAGCATAGAAAAGCTGTAGAGAAGAACCAGAAACCCACACAGGTGAACAACAACCCGTAACTGGGAAATATGCAGTGAATCGTTGAGTCGCAATGAAAAATCCCCCGCCGAAAAAGAGTTATCTCAGCTGGCCGGCATGGTGTTAATTATGATTGATAAAAATGAGCGTCGTAAAATTTAACAATTTATATAACTTTCTACTGCCCTGGTTCAGACTCCACTTCATTTCTTGTCGACATACAGCGTATAATCCCCGGCCTTTGATTATTTTTTTACCATTTTTGGAAGCATTATGAGCGCAATATCCCTGATCCAGCCGGACAGAGACCTTTTCTCTTGGCCGCAGTACTGGGCTGCCTGTTTTGGCCCGGCACCGTTTTTGCCGATGTCACGCGATGAAATGGACCAACTTGGCTGGGATAGCTGCGACATCATTCTGGTTACCGGCGATGCATACGTCGATCATCCCAGCTTTGGCATGGCAATATGCGGCCGTATGCTGGAAGCGCAGGGCTTTCGTGTAGGGATTATCGCCCAGCCGGAGTGGAACAACAAAGACGATTTTATGCGTTTGGGTAAACCGAACCTGTTCTTTGGTGTGACCGCAGGCAACATGGACTCGATGATCAACCGTTACACCGCAGATCGCCGACTGCGCCATGACGATGCCTACACACCAGACAACGTAGCAGGTAAACGCCCGGACCGCGCCACGCTGGTCTATACCCAGCGTTGTAAAGAAGCATGGAAAGATGTGCCGGTTATTCTCGGCGGCATTGAGGCCAGCCTGCGCCGTACCGCGCACTATGACTACTGGTCCGATACCGTTCGTCGCTCTGTTCTGGTGGATTCCAAAGCCGACATGCTGATGTTCGGCAACGGCGAACGTCCGCTGGTGGAAGTGGCGCATCGTCTGGCGATGGGCGAAACCATCGATCAGATCCGCGACGTGCGTAACACCGCGATTATGGTTAAAGAAGCGCTGCCGGGCTGGAGTGGCGTGGATTCCACGCGTCTCGACACGCCGGGCAAGATTGATCCGATCCCGCATCCGTACGGCGAAGATCTGCCGTGTGCTGACAACAAACCGGTCGCACCGAAAAAGCAGGAAGCGAAAGCGGTAACCGTACAGCCGCCGCGCCCGAAACCGTGGGAAAAAACCTACGTGCTGCTGCCATCCTTCGAAAAAGTGAAGGGCGACAAAGTACTGTATGCGCATGCGTCGCGTATCCTGCACCACGAAACCAACCCTGGCTGCGCGCGTGCGCTGATGCAAAAACACGGCGATCGCTACATCTGGATCAACCCGCCAGCTATTCCGCTGTCTACCGAAGAGATGGATAGCGTCTTTGCGCTGCCGTACAAGCGCGTGCCGCACCCGGCGTATGGCGACAGCCGCATTCCGGCCTATGAGATGATCCGTTTCTCGATCAACATTATGCGTGGCTGCTTTGGCGGCTGTTCGTTCTGTTCGATCACCGAGCACGAAGGCCGCATCATCCAGAGCCGCTCTGAAGACTCGATCATCAATGAAATCGAAGCCATTCGCGACACCGTTCCGGGCTTTACCGGCGTGATTTCCGACCTCGGCGGCCCAACGGCGAACATGTATATGCTGCGCTGTAAGTCACCGCGTGCGGAGCAGACCTGCCGTCGTCTGTCATGCGTCTACCCGGATATCTGTCCGCATATGGATACCAACCACGAACCGACGATTAACCTTTATCGCCGGGCGCGTGATTTGAAAGGCATTAAAAAGATCCTCATTGCTTCCGGTGTGCGCTATGACATCGCGGTTGAAGATCCGCGCTATATCAAAGAACTGGCGACCCACCACGTTGGCGGCTATCTGAAGATTGCGCCAGAGCATACTGAAGAAGGCCCGCTGTCGAAGATGATGAAGCCGGGGATGGGCAGCTACGATCGCTTTAAGGAGTTGTTCGATACCTACTCTAAACAGGCGGGTAAAGAACAGTACCTGATCCCGTACTTCATCTCCGCGCACCCGGGTACGCGTGACGAGGATATGGTGAATCTGGCGCTGTGGCTGAAGAAGCATCGTTTCCGTCTCGACCAGGTACAGAACTTCTATCCGTCGCCGCTGGCAAACTCGACCACCATGTATTACACCGGCAAAAACCCGTTGGGTAAAATTGGTTATAAGAGTGAAGACGTGGTGGTGCCGAAAGGTGATAAGCAGCGCCGTTTGCATAAAGCCCTGCTGCGTTACCACGATCCAGCTAACTGGCCGTTAATCCGCCAGGCGCTGGAAGACATGGGTAAAAAGCATCTGATCGGCGGTCGTCGTGAATGTCTGGTTCCGGCGCCTACGCTGGAAGAGATGCGCGAAGCACGTCGCCAGAATCGTCATACCCGTCCGGCGTTGACCAAGCACACCCCGGTGGCGCACCAGCGCCAGACCCCTGCCGCAAACAAAAAACGCGGGAAAGTAGCGGGACGTTAATTTGCTTTGCCCGGTGGTGAAATGCTTATCAGGCCTACGAGCAGCACAGTTTTGTAGGCCGGATAAGGTGCTTGCACCGCCATCCGGCAGAAGTGCTCAGTATTTATGCCTCACGAATTCTGGCCGCTAATGCGGCCAGTTTTGCATCATCCGCCCGTTCATGATCGTGTGATGACAGATACCCTTCATATTGCTCGAAAAATTTGGTCTGCCGCGACTCAATCGGTTTCCAGTGAGTTAGATCGCCAGTGCCGTGCATGGGGCTTAATTTGCTGTGCACATGGTCTACGCCGAAACCTTCGAAGAACATCCCCGTACGACTGACATCCGGGAAAGCCTTATCCAGTTTCTTAGCCACTTTTTGGGTTGCCATCATCAGGTCAGCCAAAGCCTGCGGCGGCATATCGAAGGCATAGCTGGGGTAATGCTTTTTCGGGATCACCACGGTAAAACCGTCGGTGTTCGGGAAAATTGACAGAAAAGCCAGATGGTGCTCGTCTTCCCAGACCTTATGGCAGGGTGCTTTACCTTCAACAATTTGACAGAAAATACAGGTCATTCCTTTTCTCCGTAGGTAAGGTATTCGTCAGGACGCAGTCAGTTTAGTACAGACCCAACACCTTCCACCACATCAGACCCACGGTAATAAAGACCGCCTGATTAAACAGGCTGATGATAAATCCTGTGCGCCACCAGACGCCCGTTGGAACGTACCCGGCGCCAAACAGGATTGGACCGCGAGCGTGGGTGTACTGGGTGAGCGAGCAGTACAAACTGCTGGTGAAGGCCAGCATTAACGCCGTGGGGGCTGCGGGGATATTCAGATGCAGTCCGACGCCGAGGAAAACGGCGTACAGCGCGGCAATCTGTGCATTACCGCTGGCAAAAAAGTAGTGGGTATAGAAGTAGGCGGCATTCAGCAGCAACAGGACGATCACCCAACTGGTACCGTGCATAGTACTGCTCAGGCTATCGCCGATCAGATTGCCAAACCAGGTAGTGAAACCTAGTTTTTTCAGCTGGTTCGCCATCATCAGCAGTGCGGCAAACCAAATCAGCGTGTCCCATGCGCCTTTCTCGCTTTTCACATCTTCCCAGCTCAGAACGCCGCTTAGCAATAAAATGGACAGTCCCACGAACGAGGCTGTAGTGGCGTCGACGCCTAACGTATCGCCAAAAATCCACAGCACCAGCAGTACGCCGACGGTAACCAGCATCAGCCATTCGCCGCGAGACATGCTGCCCATTTCAGCCAGCTCTTTGCGCGCCAGGTTCGGGGCATCCGGCGTGTGCTTTATTTCCGGGCGCACGATCCAGTAGACCAGCAGTGGAACCAGCAGTAAGGACACAAGGCATGGCAGCAGCGCCGCCATAAACCAGCTGCCCCAGGTCAGCGTGACGCCCGCATTGGCCGCCAACTTCACCGCCAACAGGTTGCCGGTATAACCGGTCATAAAGAGCGCGGCGGTGACGTCGTTGACGTTGCCAATGCAGGTGATAAGAAAGGTACCGATTTTACTGCGGGACTCATCTTCCGGGTTCGAATGGAAACTGCGTGCCAGAGAGTCGGCAATCGGATAGATGACGCCGCCGCAGCGTGCTGTATTACTCGGCATTGCCGGGGAGAGGATCAGATCGGCAAAAGCCAGACCATAGGCGAGTCCCAGCGTGCGCTTGCCGAGCAGACGGATCATCTGCAGCGCAATGCGTCGTCCGAGGCCAGTTTTGATAAAACCGCGGGCAATCATAAAAGCCACGACGATAAGCCAGATAAGTGAACTGTTCAGTTCGCTTAGCGCTGTGGTGATAGCGCCGCTGGCGGTTTTATCCCCGGCCGCATAGGCGAGTGCAAAAACCGTAATCCCAATAATGCCGACCGCGCCGATGGGTAAAACTTTTGCCACGATAGAAGCAATCGTCGCAACGAAGATAATTGCCGAATGCCAGGCTGGCGCACTTAACCCGGATGGAGGGGTAAGTTGCCACAGCCCGGCAGAAATGAATGTTATAAGAATTAATGGGAGCCATTTGACTCCGCTACCTTTTTTCTCAGTCACGGTTACGCACCTATGGATATGGTGAATACATTCATCAAATAAATATATTTATTTGATAATTAACAGGTTATGTTGCGCAATGCTGCTCCAGTGACTGCAAGAAATACAACAATATATGTGCGTGAATTGTTTCCTGATATTTCAAATCAGTAAAGGCCCGACGAGAGTGTCGGGCTGGAGGGAAGGGGTTAACCGCCCAACTGGTCCGGGTCTGGCCCCAGACGCTTGCCCTGATCGAGTTTCGCGATTTCGCCTAATTCATCTTTATCCAGGCGGAAGTCCCAGACGTTAAAGTTTTCTGCGATACGCGCAGGGGTGACCGATTTCGGAATCACCACCAGGCCGCTATCCAGATGCCAGCGGATGACAATCTGCGCCGGTGATTTGCCATATTTCTCTGCGAGGTCACGGATTATCTTTTGATCGAAGACGTCTTTGCCGCCCTGCGCCAGCGGGCTCCAGGATTCGGTCTGGATTTTATGTGTGGCGTTCCAGGCGTGCAGCTGGCGCTGCTGCATGAGCGGGTGAAGTTCTATCTGATTAATCACCGGAGGTACGCCGGTTTCATCCATCAGCCGCTGGAGATGGTTGATCTGAAAGTTGCACACGCCGATGCTCTTAATCAGCCCTTCTTTTTGCAGGTCGATCATGTTTTCCCACGCTTCAACGTAGTGGTCGATCGCCGGAACTGGCCAGTGCATCAGGTACAGATCGAGGTAATCAAGCTGGAGTTTCTCCATGCTTTCGAGCAAGGCTTCCCGGGGGCGTTTCTGGTCATCATTCCACAGCTTGGTGGTAATGAATAACTCTTCCCGTGGCACGCCTGCGTCACGTATTGCTTTGCCGACACCTTCTTCATTTTTGTACGCTGCCGCGGTATCAATTGAACGATACCCCACTTCCAGCGCTTTATGAATGGCAGTGATGACTTCTTCGTTGCTTGCCTTCCAGACCCCCAGGCCCAGTTGCGGCA
Source organism: Citrobacter sp. LUTT5 (assembly GCF_009905315.1). NCBI lineage: Bacteria > Pseudomonadati > Pseudomonadota > Gammaproteobacteria > Enterobacterales > Enterobacteriaceae > Citrobacter > Citrobacter sp. LUTT5. Next base: position 727,249 of record NZ_CP047606.1, read on the forward strand.
TGACGTTACCATCCTGTAGTTTGATAATGGTTGGAGTGGTCATAATTCCTCCCCTTAATGACTGTCACCGGAACATACTCCGGTGACATAGGTGTGACTTAAGTCTGGTATAAATACCCAAAAACGAAAGGCGGAGGTTAAAAAACCTTAGCGGGCAGCTTCGTAAATCCGACGGCTGACCTCAAGCGTAATGTCCTGATGTTCGCCCAGTTTCGTACCGCCATGCGCTTGCAGTTTTTCCAGCAGCGCCGGGATGGAGCTACCGTCCAGACCGTAGTCAGACAGGCGAGTCGGTACGCCCATTTGTTCGAAGAAAGCGCGGGTTGCGGCAATGGCGGCGTCGATGCGCTGGTCATCGCTTCCTTCGGTGATATTCCAGATACGCTCTGCGTATTGCAGCAGTTTGGCACGCTTGGTATCACGTTTTTCATTCCACAGCGCTGGCAGAACGATGGCCAGTGTTTGAGCATGATCCAGACCGTGCATTGCAGTCAGTTCATGGCCCAGCATATGCGTTGCCCAGTCCTGCGGTACCCCTGCGCCAATCAGACCGTTCAGCGCCTGGGTTGCCGCCCACATGACGTTCGCACGCACGTTGTAGTTTTCCGGCTCCTGCAAGGCTTTCGGACCTTCTTCTACCAGTGTGAGCAGAATGCCTTCGGCAAAGCGATCCTGAATTTTCCCGTCGACCGGATAAGTCACATACTGCTCAACGGTATGAACGAACGCATCCACGACGCCGTTTGCAACCTGACGTGGCGGCAGGGTGTAGGTGTAAACCGGATCCAGTACGGCAAATACTGGCTGCACAAACGGGGTCATAAAGGCCAGTTTATCGCCGGTGGTTTTACGCGAAATTACCGCGCCGGAGTTAGATTCAGAGCCGGTTGCAGGCAGGGTTAATACGGAGCCCATCGGGATGGCGCTTGTTACGTCGTTGCCGTGGGTTTCCAGAATACGCCATGGATCGATGCCGTCAGCGTACTGTGCAGCAGCCGCGATGAATTTGGTGCCGTCCAACACGGAACCGCCGCCTACTGCCAGCAGAAACGTCACTTTCTCATCACGCACGATTTTTACCGCGTTCATCAGCGTTTCATAAGACGGATTTGGCTCGATACCGCCAAACTCCAGCACGTCCAGGCCTTTCAGCGCGTCCTGAACCTGTGCCAGGACACCTGTTTTTTTCACGCTGCCGCCGCCGTAAGTAACCAGTACGCGAGCGTCCTGAGGAATTTGATCGCGCAGCTCAGCAATCGCGCCTTTACCAAACAAAATACGTGTTGGGGTATGGAGATTAAAGTTGTTCATTGCTCGTTCCCTTTGGTGGGTAATAGAAGAGGGCAGGAGAGTGTCTGCCGGATGATGAACATTGTGGTCGCCCGCCGCGCTGCTCTCAATGCTCATTTCTGCCGATGTCTTGCCCATTTCTACAGACTGCTGGAGAAAACGGATAAATCTGCGCATTATGTCAGGGTCGAAAAACGATAATGAAATGGTGACCCATGAACCGTGATGAGATCTGCCTTCTGCTGACAGATAAAATTAAGCATCTGAAAAGCAATGAAAATAAACTTAACGAACTGCTGCCAGATGTCCGCCTGCTACACGGTACGGAGCCGGCGGCGCGTACACCAGTCATGTATCAGCCAGGCATCATATTTCTCTTTTCGGGACATAAAATTGGTTACATTAATGAGCGCGTATTTCGCTATGACGCCAACGAATACCTGCTGCTAACCGTACCTTTACCCTTCGAATGTGAAACGTATGCGACGCCGGAGGTTCCTCTGGCCGGTATTTACCTGAATGTCGATATCCTGCAACTGCAGGAGCTGTTGATGGACATTGGGGAAGACGAGCTGTTCCAGCCCGCTATGGCTGCCAGTGGGATTAACTCCGCGACGCTCTCAGACGAAATTCTCTGTGCTGCTGAGCGCCTGCTGGATGTGATGGAGCGACCGCTGGATGCGCGTATTCTGGGGAAACAGATCATTCGCGAAATCCTCTACCATGTGCTGACCGGGCCGCGCGGTGGCGCGTTACTTGCGCTGGTAAGTCGCCAGACGCATTTCAGTTTGATAAGCCGGGTACTCAAGCGGATTGAAACCAAATACACCGAAAACCTCAATGTAGAACAGCTGGCGGCAGAGGCGAACATGAGCGTATCGGCGTTTCATCATAATTTTAAAGCGGTGACCAGTACCTCGCCGCTGCAATATCTGAAGAGCTATCGCCTGCATAAAGCACGGATGATGATGATCCACGATGGAATGAAGGCCAGTGCGGCTGCAATGCGCGTCGGCTATGAGAGCGCATCGCAATTCAGTCGGGAGTTCAAACGTTTCTTTGGCGTAACGCCGGGGGAAGATGCGGCAAGAATTCGTATGATGCAGGGGAGTTGATTTCTTGTCGGCTTTAAAGCTAGCTGTGCGCCATCAATGAAATGCCGGAGTGACTCCGGCATACGGATAATACTCAGGCGCTACAGTATTTTTTTTTAATTACCACGAACAGCGTTCCCAACAGACCTGCGGTTAACAGGGCAATCGGCAGGATCATTAAAAAGGTCATCACCTGATCTTCATGACGTTTGACGAACGGGATCATACTCAGCGCATAGCCGAAACTGGTAACGACGGTGACCCACAGCAGTCCGCTCAGCCAGTTAAAAAACTGGAACCGACGGTTAGGAAGCCCTGAAATGCCCGCCATCGTTGGCAGCAAGGTACGGACGAACGCCAGGAAACGCCCGGCAAGCAGCGCCATCAACCCGTGTTGGTCAAACATGCAGGTAGCGCGTTGATGGTATTTTTCAGGTAATTGCGCCAGCCAGCCTTTCACCGTGCGCGTGTTGCCCAGCCAGCGTCCCTGAATGTAGCTCAGCCAGCAGCCCAGACTGGCTGCGGCAGTCAGAATAGCTATGGTAGGTAAAAAACTCATCACGTCCTGAGCGATCAGCGCTCCTGCCAGTAATAACAGGCTGTCTCCGGGTAAAAAGGAGGCGGGCAGCAGGCCATTTTCTAAAAACAGTGTGGCGAACATGACGAAGTACACCACGCTCACAACGTGCGGATCCGCCAGTGCGGCAAAATCGTGTTGCCAGAGCGCGGAGACAATATCTTGAATGACTACCATGGACTTTCCTGTGGAACAGCGTTTATATGTGGATTGTACTCCTGAATTGCCCGGGATGCCTTGATCCCGGACGCAACAATTGCAGACTTTTCCACCAGAAGTGTCTGCATATATGTCCATCTGTGGCAATTTTACTCGATTCGGGCAAATCCTGCGGCCAAATCGGCAATCAGATCGTCAACATTCTCTAAACCAATATGCAAACGGATGAGCGTTCCGCTGAAGTCCACCTCGCCTTGCGGACGGATTGCCGCAATGTGTTCCGGCTGGTTGGCGAGAATCAGCGACTCAAAACCGCCCCAGGAGTAGGCCATGCTGAACAGGCTGAAGTGATCCAGATACGCGGCCAGCTCCTCATTATTGAGTTTCTTATTCAATACAAAGGAGAACAGGCCGCTGCTGCCGGTGAAATCACGCTTCCAGAATTCATGCCCTTTACTGCCGGGCAGTGCCGGGTGGTTCACGCGGGCGACCTGCGGATGGCTGGCCAGCCACTCGGCGACCTTTAAGCTGCTTTCATGGTGCTGACGCAGGCGTACACTCAGCGTACGCAGCCCACGACTGGTCATATAGGCGGTATCGGCGTCCAGCATTTGCCCCATCAGATACGCATTTTCGCGAAGTTGATCCCAGCAGCGGGCATTAGATACCGCCGTTCCGACCATGCCGTCGGAATGGCCAATCAGATATTTGGTGCCTGCCTGAATAGAAATATCGATGCCAAAATCCAGCGCTTTGAACAGCACTCCGGCAGCCCAGGTGTTATCAATCATGATGATTGCGTCAGGTGCTACGCTTCTGACGGCGGCAACAATTGCCGGAACATCATGCACTTCCATGGTGACAGAGCCGGGCGACTCCAGAAATACGACTTTGGTGTTCGGCTGCATGTGCTTCACAATATCGGCGCCAATCAGCGGATCGAACCAGCCGGTGGACACGCCAAGCTTGCCGAGAATTTTGGTGCAGAAATCCTGACTGGGTTCATAGGCGGTATTGGTCATCAGCACATGATCGCCTTGCTCCACAAAAGCGAGGATGGTGTTGGCAACGGCAGCCGCACCGCAAGGGAACAAGGCGCAACCCGCGCCGCCTTCCAATTCGCACATCGCTTCCTGCAGAGAGAAATGCGTCAGGGTTCCGCGACGTCCATAGAAAAGCGCACCGTTGGCACGGTTGTGTGTGGCCTGCTTTTTGGCCTCCACGGTGTCAAACACCAGCGAAGAAGCGCGCTGGATCACGCTATTTACCGAGCCCAGCGTGTATTTTTTACTGCGTCCTGCGTGAACGAGCTTGGTTTCAAGTTGCTTATCTGCCATGTTGTCTTACCTGTTTTTATACGTCTGGATGTCTAAACTACCATGAATCAAAGATGACGCATCCTGCAGAACGGTCATACAGTAGAAAATAATCTCAAAATGCTTCTGGTGACTTTTTTACTGCGTAAGCGCAAGGAAAAGAAACCAAAGGTGCGGCAATATGTAAATAGTAATGAGAACGACTATCAATTCGACGTCTTTTTGATATCATTACGCTCAGATTTTGTGATTTGCGTCCTGGAGATACAGAGTGGGTAATAATTTGATGCAGACGGATCTTTCCGTCTGGGGTATGTATCAGCACGCCGATATCGTGGTTAAGTGCGTGATGATTGGGCTGATTTTGGCGTCAGTGGTCACCTGGGCTATCTTCTTTAGTAAGAGCCTTGAGTTCTTTACTCAGAAACGCCGCCTTAAGCGTGAACAGCAACTGCTGGCGGAAGCCCGCTCTTTAGATCAGGCAAGTGAGATTGCCGCAGGATTCGATGGCAAAAGCCTGGGCGCACAGTTGATTAACGAAGCGCAAAACGAGCTGGAACTGTCAGAAGGCAGTGACGATAACGAAGGCATTAAAGAGCGTACCGGCTTCCGTCTGGAGCGTCGTGTGGCGGCGGTAGGTCGTCATATGGGACGCGGTAACGGATACCTGGCCACCATCGGGGCTATCTCTCCATTCGTCGGTCTGTTCGGTACCGTATGGGGCATCATGAATAGCTTCATCGGGATTGCACAAACTCAAACGACCAACCTGGCCGTTGTTGCGCCGGGTATCGCAGAAGCGCTGTTAGCGACCGCAATTGGTCTGGTCGCAGCAATTCCAGCGGTTGTTATCTACAACATTTTCGCACGTCAGATTGGCAGCTATAAAGCGATGCTGGGTGATGTCGCGGCACAGGTGCTGTTACTGCAAAGTCGCGATCTGGACCTGAACGCAAGCGCATCCGCGCATCCGGTACGTGCAGCGCAGAAATTACGTGTAGGATAATGTTCCATGGCAATGAGCTTTAATGAAAACCTGGACGATAACGGTGAAATGCATGAAATCAACGTGACGCCGTTTATCGACGTTATGTTGGTTTTATTGATCATTTTTATGGTGGCCGCACCGTTGGCAACGGTGGATGTGAAAGTGAATCTTCCTGCCTCCACCAGCACGCCGCAGCCGCGTCCGGAAAAGCCGGTATACCTATCTGTTAAAGCCGATAAAAGTATGTTTATTGGCAACAATCAGGTGACGGATGACACCATGATTAGCGAGTTAAATGCACTGACAGATGGGAAGAAAGACACCACCATTTTCTTCAGGGCAGATAAAACCGTTGATTATGAGACCATGATGAAGGTTATGGATACGCTGCATCAGGCGGGCTTCCTGAAGATTGGTCTGGTTGGCGAAGAGACTGTGAAAGCGAAGTAATCCTCCTCATTGCCGGGTAATGGTTGCCGCCTTACCCGGCGTGCATCTCCTGATTCAACTCCCTCGCATACCTGTTCTTATCTGTTCTCGTCTAACGCGACCGTGGTTATCCTGGTGGGTTCGTAGTTCCCTTCAGACAGCTTTCGTGTCAGGCGTAAGGTGGCCGTTTCCCGTGCGAGTATATGCTGGTAGGTGCTTTCCAGTCGGGCCATGATTTTGTCCCGCAGTTCTGGTTGCTGCTCCATAATGGCTTCGATCGCGGCACCGTAGATCTCTTCTTTAGCCTGTAGCGTGTAAATTTCACGCCGATTTTGCCATTTCATCCGCACCAGTGCAGCGGGAATAGAGACTATCTCCTGAGCAACGCTTTCCAGCGTCGCGTTTTTATTGGCAATCAACACGGCTAAATTTTGCTTTAAGACAAACTCATCGCTTTTATGGTTATCTAAAGCCAAATAAACATTGTTATCCTCAACATCTTTCATTTTATTTCTCTTCCAGAGAATAAAAAATAGGGTCGCTGGTTTCACGCGTAATTAAATTAAGCCAAATTTTGTTGCCCTGTTCATTTATGATGGCTGTTTTTTGAGTCAAAATTTTACTTAATTCTTGTGCGTTAATATCGCCTTCTGCTTGTAGTGAATTGAGCAGGCGAGAGAATGACTCAATTTTTGCTGCACGAAACAGACGCTCTTTTAAATGACGGTCGCACTCTTCAAATAGCATATTTCGTGATTGACCGGTAGCCGTTGAGCTAATCAAAATATCAGATTCGTAATCGCTTAATGTTCTCTTTCCCTGAGTCAAATTTTCACTATTATCTACGGGATTGGTATTGGTAGCGGGGCTGGATAAGTGAAAGTGCGAGGGAACAAGATGCTCGGGAAGCATGTTGAAATATCCTTTGATGCCAATGATATGTTGTTTTAAATAAACCAGGCCGCGTTGACAATAGCATGGCGTAATTTTAAAATCAAAAAAAATGGAGCCAGTATATGAACAGTATATTTTATTCTGTTATTACCCTGCTATTGCTGACCTGCGGGGTACTTTTGTTAATGCGCAGTGCAAATAAAAACCGACATGCCGAAAATGGGCACTCTGAAAACCAGCCGGAAATGCTGAGTAAAGAAGAAGGCGAGGACCATTTCTCGGTATTGATGAATTCGATTACGCCGGTCTGGTATTGGCGCGTTAATCACGAATATATCGATTTTATCCACTCCACGATCAAGCGGATGACAATGGTGGAGTTGAATGAGACACCTGGATTATTTGATGCGCAGCGGCGTTGTAGCGATCTCAACTCTGCGGTGTATAAATATTACGACAATATTAAAAAGCGCTGTTTGAGCGGTGAGAAGGTCCCGCATGCCGACCTGGACGTGCTCAACCTGCGTCAGTGTTTCAGGGAGTTCAGTCTGGAGGCTTATCCCGCGCTTGTCGCGCTGGTGTGGCCGGAGTATCAACGCCCGGAGATCAAAGCGGAAGAGGTGTGAAGGGGACTGTTTGGCCCGTATTACGTGCCGGGGAGGCTAACGCTGTCACCCGGCACGATGTTACATACGGCTATTTGTCAGATGAGGCCTGCCACAGGTTCAGCTTACCGTCCGCGACGTGCTTATCGATCTGCGCCAGTTCTTCGGTGCTGAACGTCAGGTTCGCCAACGCCTGAACGTTTTCCTCCAGTTGCTCCGGTCGACTGGCGCCAATTAATACCGAAGTCACCCGGTTGTCTTTTAGCAGCCAGCTTAAGGCCATTTGTGCCATCGACTGTCCACGCTGTTGCGCCATCTCATTGAGCAACCGCAGGCTGTTAAGATTTTCTTCCGTCAGCATATTTTCCGTCAGCCCACGAACTTTTTTCCCTTCACGCTGCATGCGTGAACCTTCCGGAATGCCGTTGAGGTATTTCCCCGTCAGCAGTCCCTGAGCCAGTGGCGTAAAGGCGATGCAGCCCATGCCATTGGATTCCAGCGTATCCAGCAGGCCGCTGCTGTCTACCCAGCGGTTAAGCAGGTTGTAAGACGGTTGGTGGATCAGCAGGGGAATTTTCCATTCCCGCATCAGCTCGGCCATTTTCTGCGTACGCTCTGGCGAATAGGATGAGATGCCGACATACAGCGCTTTGCCGCTCTGTACGGCGTGGGCCAGGGCTGAGGCGGTCTCTTCCATTGGCGTATTTTCGTCGACGCGGTGCGAGTAGAAGATATCGACATAGTCGAGGCCCATGCGTTTCAGGCTCTGATCGAGGCTGGCGAGCAGGTATTTGCGCGAACCGCCAGAACCGTATGGCCCTGGCCACATGTCATAGCCTGCCTTGGTGGAGATAATCAGTTCATCGCGATAGTGTGCAAAATCCTCGCGCAGTAATCGGCCAAAATTCTCTTCTGCGCTGCCTGGTGGCGGCCCATAGTTATTGGCTAAATCAAAATGCGTGATGCCTAAATCAAATGCTTTACGCAACAGGGCTCGCTGTGAATCCAGCGCCTGAACGTGCCCAAAACTGTGCCATAAACCCAGCGATAGAGCGGGTAAGCGCAAACCGCTGCGCCCACAGTAGCGATAGAGCATCTGTTCGTAACGTTCAGGATTGGCAAACCAGGCCATGAGATCTCCTTAGTGCAGGTGAATTTCGAAACAACGTTTCTATTCTAGCGGGTTCACGGTGAATATCCCGTTCACCAGGTCACACTGAGATGAAAAACTGGGCAAAAACAGGTCACTGTGCTTTGCTTAAAAAAACATCAATCAGGAGTGCGACGATGCCGCGTTTGACTGCCAAAGATTTTCCGCAAGAACTGCTCGACTACTATGACTATTACGCTCATGGCAAAATAACGAAACGCGAGTTTCTCAATATGGCAGCGAAATATGCAGTGGGTGGCATGACGGCATTGGCCTTATTCAATTTATTGAAACCCAACTACGCTCTCGCAACGCAGGTAGAATTTACCGATCCCGATATTCTGGCGGAATATATTACCTATCCCTCGCCTGAAGGACATGGTGATGTGCGGGGGTATTTGGTTAAACCAACGAAGGTGACGCGGAAAGTTCCGGCGGTGGTGGTAGTGCATGAGAATCGTGGGCTGAATCCGTATATTGAAGATGTGGCGCGACGGGTGGCGAAGGCGGGCTTTATGGCACTCGCGCCTGATGGGTTAAGTTCGGTAGGGGGATACCCAGGCAATGATGATAAAGGTCGGGAATTGCAGCAGCAGGTTGACCCCGTAAAGTTAATGAACGACTTTTTTGCCGCCATTGAATTTATGCAGCATTATTCAGGGACGACGGGAAAGGTAGGTATCACCGGATTTTGCTATGGTGGTGGTGTGTCGAATGCCGCAGCTGTGGCTTTCCCTGAACTGGCCTGCGCGGTGCCTTTTTATGGGCGTCAGGTTCCTGCATCAGATGTCCCTAAAATAAGCGCGCCTTTATTACTGCACTATGCGCAATTAGATACCCGAATTAATGAGGGATGGCCTGCATATGAAGCGGCGCTAAAGGCGAATAAGAAAGTCTATGAAGCATATATCTACCCCGGTGTTAATCATGGCTTTCACAATGATTCTACCCCTCGTTATGATAAAGCTACCGCTGAATTAGCCTGGGAACGTACCCTTGCGTGGTTTGATAAATATTTGCGATAGAAAACAATAGATTATTTAATGCTTTTAATTAATTACCTGAATAATAATGCTATCTAATTTCATTAGCATTCATATTGATATAGGGTGGAGAGATAGTGGATGTACTTAAGAAAGTAAAAAAATAAAGAACGCATTATATCTTCTCTACTGCCTGCCGATAACAAGGATAAGTATCGCCTGATGGCGAATTCCTCATCAACGGCAAGGAAATTATTATGCGTTTGCTGAAAAACTTCACTATTCGTATTGTCATGTTGGCAATACTGGGACTTTTCTGCCTGCTCTGGTCGGGCGTGGGTTTATTCAGTCTTCATTCGTTATCAAAAATATCTGAAGGCAATGATATTGACCGCCATCTTGTCCATCAGATGACGGTTCTCAGTCAGGGTAACGATCAGTACTTTCGCTTCGTAACGCGCTTAAGTCGCGCCATGGATGTCAAAATGAGCGGCGGAACGCCTGATTTTGCGCCGGCGCAGCAGTCCCTGGAGAATATGAGTAAAAAACTCCAGGAGATGAAAACATTGTCTCCAGGCCCCATGGATCCGGAAGTTGCCGCGGCGGTACTGACGAAGTGGCAGGCGCTGCTGGACAATGGCGTGATCCCGCAAATGCAGTTGGCAAAGCAGGGCACGCTCACGGCCTTTGCGGAACATGCCAGTACCGTTACGCCAGCGTTGAGCCGTGAATTTGGCGCCAGTGCCGAGCGTTTTAACGCCACGGCAGGAGAGCGGCTTGATACCACCCGCGTGATGGTCGATGGCAAAACGTCTATCATCCGAACGTTAATTATTACTGCTGTTATCCTCGGTATTGCCCTACTGTTCTTTACCGACCGTTACCTCGTCGCCATGATGGTGAAACCTCTGGGACGCATCCGTCAGCAGTTCCAGCAGATTGCGCAGGGCGATCTCAGCCATCCCATTGAAGATTTTGGTCGTAACTGTGTGGGTCAACTGGTGCCGTTACTGTGCGCGATGCAGGACAGCCTGCGCGAAGCCGTCAGTACCATCCGTTCAGGTAGTGACAACATCTGGCGAGGGGCGACGGAAATTTCCACCGGTAATAACGATCTCTCCTCACGTACTGAAGAACAGGCCGCGGCGCTGGAAGAGACCGCTGCCAGCATGGAGCAACTGACCGCAACGGTAAAACTGAACGCTGAAAATGCGCGTGAAGCCAGCCAGCTTGCCGATACGGCCACAGAAACGGCAGGTAAAGGCAGCACGCTGGTTTCAGAAGTGGTTGAGACGATGGATGGCATTGCCGCCAGCTCTAAACAGATCGCGGAAATCACGTCAGTTATTAATAGTATTGCTTTCCAGACCAATATTCTGGCGCTGAACGCCGCAGTTGAAGCTGCCAGGGCAGGCGAGCAGGGGCGCGGTTTTGCCGTCGTTGCCGGTGAAGTACGCAACCTTGCCAGTCGCAGCGCCGGAGCGGCGAAAGAGATTGAGACGCTAATTGGCGAGTCATCTCGTCGTGTCGACCAGGGGGCTCGTCTGGTTAAAGAAACGGGATTAACCATGGAGGCAATTCTGCGCGGCGCCACCGAAGTTACGGTCATCATGAAGCAAATTGCCTCAGCCTCGGAAGAGCAGAATAAGGGCATCTCGCAGGTGAGCGTGGCGATCACGCAGATGGACAGCGTAACGCAACAGAACGCTGCATTGGTAGAGCAAGTCTCCGCCGCTGCCGTGGCGTTGGAAAGACAAACAGAGGAACTGCAACGCTCGGTGCAACAGTTCCGCCTCTCAGCGAATGATGTGCAATACGCCGCTGCTAATACTGCTTCCCCTTCAGTAGACAGCAAAACGTCTGCGGCAGCTAAAACGGATGAATGGGTGTCCTTTTAAGCTGGCATAAAAAGTTCGTGATACCTCTGGTCTTTGCTCAAAAAATCGCTATATAATTTATTATATGGCGATTGGAGGTTATGCATGGACAACCATTTTGGAAAAGGCCTGATGGCCGGATTAAACGCCTCAAGTGCGGACAGCGCACGCTCAGTGGCGAATTTTTGTGCGGATTATAAGCGTGGTTTTGTGTTGGGATTTTCACATCGCATGTTTGAAAAAACGGGCGATCGACAGCTTAGCGCGTGGGAAGCGGGCATCCTCACGCGTCGCTATGGACTGGATAAAGAGATGGTTATGGATTTCTTTAGAGAGAATCAATCCAGTACAACAATTCGTTTTTTCATGGCTGGCTATCGACTCGAAGCTTGATCCGAAAGGGGTATTATCTTGCTTTAATTAATTACACTATTGACCTACGCCTTCGTTTTGTTGCTCCGTCGAAGTATTATAATGCACATAACCATATAAAAAGTGTGGTAATGGCGCGCCGATCGCAATATGCAACATGCGAATGGTGCAAAATAAAAGCCAGGTCTTCGCAACGGAATAACTATAAAATGACTGGAGATAACTCTCTCATCAATTCGAGCGGCATTAATCGCCGTGATTTCATGAAGCTTTGTGCAGCACTGGCCGCTACCATGGGGCTCAGTAGCAAAGCCGCCGCAGAAATGGCCGAATCAGTTTCTCGTCCTCAGCGCCCACCGGTTATCTGGATTGGTGCCCAGGAGTGTACGGGTTGTACTGAATCGCTGCTTCGCGCGACACACCCTACAGTGGAAAACCTCGTTCTGGAGACAATCTCTCTGGAATACCATGAGGTGCTCTCTGCCGCCTTCGGCCATCAGGTTGAAGAGAACAAACATAACGCTCTGGAGAAGTACAAAGGGCAATATGTTCTGGTAGTAGATGGTTCTATCCCACTGAAAGATAATGGTATTTACTGCATGGTTGCCGGTGAGCCGATCGTGGATCACATCCGCCGGGCCGCAGAAGGCGCAGCCGCTATCATTGCCATCGGCTCTTGCGCCGCGTGGGGTGGTGTTGCTGCCGCTGGCGTTAACCCAACGGGTGCCGTCGGCCTGCAAGAAGTTCTGCCAGGCAAAACCATCATCAACATCCCCGGCTGTCCGCCGAACCCGCATAACTTCCTCGCAACGGTCGCGCATATCATCACTTACGGTAAGCCGCCGAAGCTGGATACCAAAAACCGTCCGACATTCGCCTATGGCCGTTTGATTCACGAGCACTGCGAACGTCGCCCGCACTTCGATGCTGGTCGTTTTGCGAAAGAGTTTGGCGATGAAGGCCACCGTGAAGGTTGGTGCCTCTACCATCTGGGCTGTAAAGGGCCAGAAACCTACGGCAACTGTTCAACGCTGCAATTCTGCGACGTTGGCGGCGTGTGGCCGGTGGCTATTGGTCACCCTTGCTACGGCTGCAACGAAGAAGGCGTCGGTTTCCATAAAGGTATTCACCAGCTTGCTCATGTGGAAAACCAAACGCCGCGTTCCGAGAAGCCTGACGTCAATATGAAAGAAGGCGGTAATGTATCTGCCGGAGCGATTGGACTGCTGGGTGGCGTAGTAGGACTGGTTGCCGGCGTCAGCGTGATGGCGGTACGTGAACTGGGGCGTCAGCAAAAGAAAGATAACGCTGACTCACGGGGAGAATAACCGTGAACAGACGTAACTTTATTAAAGCAGCCTCCAGCGGGGCATTGCTGTTGGGCGCAGCGCCGTCCATCAGTCATGCGGCTGCAGAAAACCGTCCGCCGATCCCGGGTTCTCTTGGGATGCTCTATGACTCGACGCTGTGCGTAGGCTGCCAGGCCTGTGTCACCAAGTGTCAGGATATCAACTTCCCGGCCCGTAACCCGGAAGGCGAGCAAACCTGGTCGAACAACGACAAACTGTCTCCGTATACCAATAACATCATCCAGGTGTGGCGTAGCGGAAAAGGCGTGAACAAAGACCAGGAAGAAAATGGCTACGCATACATCAAGAAACAGTGCATGCACTGTGTTGATCCGAACTGCGTTTCCGTTTGCCCGGTCTCCGCGCTGAAGAAAGATCCGAAAACCGGCATCGTCCATTATGACAAAGACGTCTGCACGGGCTGTCGTTACTGCATGGTCGCCTGCCCGTACAACGTGCCTAAGTACGACTACAACAACCCGTTTGGTGCGCTTCACAAATGTGAACTGTGTAACCAGAAAGGCGTTGAGCGTCTGGACAAAGGCGGTTTGCCGGGTTGTGTTGAAGTGTGCCCAGCCGGTGCGGTGATTTTTGGTACTCGTGAAGAGTTGATGGCTGAGGCGAAAAAACGTCTCGCGCTGAAGCCTGGCAGCGAATACCACTATCCGCGTCAAACGGTGAAAGCAGGCGATACCTATCTGCATACGGTACCGAAGTACTACCCACACCTGTACGGTGAGAAAGAAGGTGGTGGTACGCAGGTTATGGTGCTGACGGGTGTTCCTTACGAGGATTTGGATCTGCCGAAGCTGGATGATCTTTCAACTGGTGCGCGTTCCGAACATGTTCAACATTCCCTGTACAAGGGCATGATATTACCCCTGGCTGCGCTGGCGGGCTTAACCGTGCTGGTTCGTCGTAACACGAAAAACGACCATCACGATGGAGGAGACGATCATGAGTCATGATCCTAAACCGCTGGGCGGAAAAATAATCAGCAAACCGGTCATTATTTTTGGGCCGCTTATCGTCCTGTGTATGCTCCTGATCGTGAAACGTCTGGTCTTCGGATTGGGCTCAGTCTCCGATCTGAACGGCGGTTTCCCATGGGGTGTATGGATCGCGTTTGACCTGTTGATTGGTACTGGCTTTGCGTGCGGCGGTTGGGCGCTGGCGTGGGCGGTGTATGTTTTCAACAGAGGACAATACCATCCGCTGGTACGTCCGGCGCTGTTGGCGAGCCTGTTTGGCTACTCGCTGGGTGGTCTGTCAATCACCATCGACGTCGGTCGTTACTGGAACCTGCCGTATTTCTACATTCCGGGTCACTTCAACGTGAATTCGGTACTGTTCGAAACGGCGGTCTGTATGACCATCTATATCGGCATCATGGCGCTGGAATTTGCTCCGGCTCTGTTTGAACGTCTGGGGTGGAAAGTTTCTCTCAAGCGTTTGAATAAAGTGATGTTCTTTGTTATTGCCCTCGGCGCGCTGCTGCCAACCATGCACCAGTCTTCAATGGGTTCATTGATGATTTCTGCGGGTTATAAGGTGCATCCGCTTTGGCAAGCTTATGAAATGTTGCCGCTTTTCTCGGTATTAACCGCCTTTATTATGGGCTTCTCGATCGTCATCTTTGAAGGCTCACTGGTACAAGCGGGTCTGAAAGGTAACGGTCCGGACGAGAAAAGTTTGTTCATCAAGCTGACGAACACCATCAGCGTGCTGCTGGCGATTTTCGTGGTTCTGCGCTTTGGCGAACTGATCTATCGCGACAAGCTGTCGTATGCGTTTGCAGGCGATTTCTACTCAGCCATGTTCTGGCTTGAGGTCGTGCTGATGGTCTTCCCGCTGGTTGTGCTGCGCGTCACTAAGCTGCGTAATGACTCGCGCATGCTGTATCTGTCTGCGCTGAGCGCATTGCTGGGTTGTGCAACATGGCGTCTGTCCTATTCGCTGGTGGCGTTCAATCCTGGTGGTGGCTACCACTACTTCCCGACCTGGGAAGAACTGTTGATTTCTATTGGTTTTGTGGCTATTGAGATTTGTGCATACATCGTACTCATTCGTCTACTGCCGATACTTCCTCCTTTAAAACAAAACGATCAAAATCGTCATGAGGCGAGCAAAGCATGAGCCAGAGAATTACTATTGATCCGGTAACCCGTATTGAGGGTCATTTACGCATCGACTGCGAAATCGAAAATGGCATGGTATCTAAAGCATGGGCTTCCGGTACCATGTGGCGCGGCATGGAAGAGATCGTGAAAAACCGCGATCCGCGCGATGCCTGGATGATTGTGCAGCGTATCTGTGGCGTTTGTACGACCACTCACGCTATCTCTTCCGTTCGTGCAGCAGAAAGTGCGCTGAATATTGATGTTCCGGTGAACGCACAGTATATCCGTAACATCATTCTGGCCGCGCACACCACGCATGACCATATTGTTCACTTCTATCAGCTGTCTGCGCTGGACTGGGTGGATATCACCTCTGCCCTGAAAGCTGACCCAGCGAAAGCATCTGCCATGTTGAACGGCGTGTCCTCCTGGCACCTGAACAGCGCAGAAGAGTTCACCAAGGTTCAGAACAAGATCAAAGATCTTGTTGCCAGCGGTCAGTTAGGCATTTTTGCTAACGGTTGCTGGGGTCACCCGGCAATGCAGCTGCCGCCGGAAGTGAACCTGATTGCGGTCGCTCACTATCTGCAGGCGCTGGAATGCCAGCGTGATGCCAACCGCGTTGTGGCGCTGTTGGGCGGTAAAACGCCGCACATCCAGAACCTGGCGGTAGGTGGGGTTGCTAACCCGATTAACCTCGACGGTCTTGGCGTGCTGAACCTTGAGCGTCTGATGTACATCAAGTCATTCATTGATAAGCTGAGCGACTTCGTTGAGCAGGTTTACAAGGTTGATACCGCGGTCATTGCTGCGTTCTACCCTGAATGGCTGGAACGTGGTCAGGGCGCGGTTAACTACCTGAGCGCGCCGGAATTCCCGACTGACGGTAAAAACGGCAGCTTCCTGTTCCCGGGTGGTTACATTACTAATGAAGATCTGTCGACCTATCGTCCGATCACCTCTCACTCCGATGAGTACCTGATCAAAGGGATTCAGGAGAGCGCGAAACACGCGTGGTACAAAGACGAAGCGCCGCAGGCTCCGTGGGAAGGTACAACGGTTCCTGATTACACCGGTTGGTCAGATGACGGCAAGTACTCCTGGGTTAAAGCACCGACCTTCTACGGTAAAACGGTTGAAGTGGGTCCGCTGGCCAACATGCTGTGTAAACTGGCGGCCAAACGCGAGTCTACTCATGCCAAGCTGAATGAAATCATCGCGATTTACACCAAGCTGACCGGTAAAACTATCGAAGTGTCTCAACTGCACTCTACGCTGGGTCGTATTATTGGCCGTACCGTTCACTGCTGTGAACTGCAGAACGTTCTGCAGGATCAGTACAACGCGCTGATCGTGAACATCGGTAAAGGCGACCATACCACCTTCGTGAAACCGGATATTCCGGCAACGGGCGAATTCAAAGGTGTTGGTTTCCTCGAAGCGCCGCGCGGTATGCTGTCTCACTGGATGGTCATTAAAGATGGCATTATCAGCAACTACCAGGCGGTTGTACCGTCAACCTGGAACTCTGGCCCACGTAACTTTAATGATGAAGTGGGACCGTATGAGCGCTCGCTGGTAGGAACGCCGATTGCCGATCCAAACAAACCGCTGGAAGTGGTTCGTACCATTCACTCCTTCGATCCTTGTATGTCATGTGCGGTGCATGTGGTGGACGTTGACGGGAACGAAGTGGTCTCAGTTAAGGTTCTGTAATGCGGATATTAGTCTTAGGGGTCGGCAATATTTTGCTGACCGACGAAGCCATCGGAGTACGTATCGTTGAGGCATTAGAGCAACGGTACATCCTGCCAGACTTTGTTGATGTTCTGGACGGTGGTACGGCTGGGATGGAGCTTCTCGGCGATATGGCGAACAGAGATCATCTGATCATTGCTGACGCCATTGTGTCGAAGAAAAACACGCCAGGAACGATGATGGTCCTACGGGATGAAGAGATCCCGGCGCTGTTTACCAACAAAATCTCACCGCACCAGCTTGGCCTGGCCGACGTTTTGTCGGCCCTGCGTTTCACCGGAGAGTTTCCGAAAAAGCTGACGTTAGTCGGCATTATTCCGGAATCACTGGAGCCGCATATCGGGCTAACGCCAACGGTCGAAGCGATGATTGAACTTGCGCTTGAGCAGGTTCTTGCTGCGCTTCGCGAATCAGGTGTTGAAGCGATCCCTCGGGAGGCGGCTCATGTCTGAGGAGTTTGTCGGTTTTCAGACGGCCCCGAAGATGCAGATTCAGGCAGCGTTTGAAGAGGTTGCCCGGCGTTCGATGCACGATCTCTCTTTCTTGCATCCGAATATGCCGGTATATGTCTCTGATTTTACGCTGTTTGAAGGGCAGTGGACGGGGTGTGTTATCACACCCTGGATGCTCAGCGCACTGATTTTCCCTGGACCAGACCAGGTCTGGCCGGTACGTAAAGTCAGCGAAAAAATCGGGCTGCGTCTGCCGTATGGCGAGATGACCTTTACCGTTGGTGAACTGGAGGGCGTATCACAATACCTTTCCTGTTCACTGATGTCGCCGCTTTCGCACAGCATGTCTGCGCAAGAAGGTGTGCGCCTGACTGACGATTGTGCGCGAATGCTGTTATCGCTGCCGGTGAGCGATCCTAATGCGCCGCAGCTCAATCGCCGCGCGCTGCTGCTGGGTCGTCGGAACTGCGAAAATGCATGAGCTGTCCCTTTGTCAGAGCGCGGTTGAGATTGTTCAACAGCAGGCAGAGCAGCACGGTGTCAAACGTGTAACCGGCGTTTGGCTGGAAATTGGGGCGCTCTCCTGTGTTGAAGAGAGCGCCGTGCGTTTCAGTTTCGACATCGTCTGTCAGGGGACGCTGGCGCAAGGGTGTGAGCTGCATATTGATTACAAGCCAGCCCAGGCATGGTGCTGGGATTGCAGTCAGGTTGTGGAAATCACCCAGCATGATGCGCAGTGTCCACATTGTCAGGGGGATCGTCTGCGAGTTGATGCGGGCGATTCACTGAAAGTGAAAAGTATTGAAGTCGAATAACCCATAGGTTGCTATGGGGCGGAGTCAGATATGTGTATTGGAGTCCCTGGTCAGGTTCTGGCCGTTGGTGAAGATATTCACCAGCTTGCGCAGGTTGAAGTGTGCGGCATCAAACGTGATGTCAATATTGCCCTGATTTGTGAAGGTGATACGGCTGAGCTGGTCGGGCAATGGGTGCTGGTGCACGTAGGGTTCGCCATGAGCATCATTGATGAAGATGAAGCTAAAGCCACGTTAGACGCACTTCGCCGTATGGAGTACGACGTCACCAGCGCGTGATTTTATGCCGGATGGCGGCGCAAACGCCTCATCCGACCTACGGCATGACATCTTTGTAGGCCTGATAAGACGCCCCGGCGTCGCCATCAGGCATTTTAAGCCTGGCGCTTATCTTCGGTATTGGTATCGAAGTCGCTGGCGTCATGGCGTTCATGAAGCTGCTCGTTCAGCGGTCCGTTGGTACGGTTCACAATACGACCACGCTTAACCGCCGGACGCGACGCAATCTCTTTTGCCCAGCGCTGCACGTGCTTGTAGCTTCCTGCATCAAGGAACTCTGCCGCGTCGTACACGTTACCCAGAACCACATTGCCAAACCACGGCCAGACTGCCATATCGGCAATGGTGTATTCATCTCCGGCGACAAACTGATGCTGCGCTAACTGTTTATCCAACACGTCAAGTAAGCGCTTGGCTTCCATGGTGAAGCGATTAATCGCGTATTCAATTTTAACCGGCGCATAATTATAGAAGTGACCAAAGCCACCGCCAAGGAACGGGGCAGCACCCTGTAACCAGAACAACCAGTTTAGCGTTTCAGTACGTTTTGCCAAATCCTGCGGCAAGAAATAACCATATTTTTCCGCCAGATAGAGTAGGATTGCGCCAGATTCAAATACGCGAACCGGTGGGTTTTGCGAGTGGTCACGCAGTGCCGGGATCTTCGAGTTCGGATTCACCTCAACAAAGCCGCTGGAAAACTGATCTCCATCGCCGATGCGGATAATCCAGGCATCGTATTCCGCGCCCTTCACGCCCTGCGCCAGCAACTCCTCCAGCATAATCGTCACTTTCTGCCCGTTTGGCGTACCCAGCGAATAGAGCTGCAGCGGATGCTTGCCAACCGGCAGCGTTTTCTCGTGTGTAGCGCCGGAAACAGGGCGGTTGATATTGGCGAATGCGCCGCCGTTCGATTTTTCCCACGTCCAGACTTTCGCGGGCTGATAGGTATTGTCTGACATAGTGACCTGCCTTCTGAGTGGTTGTTTGATGCAGTGTAGCAGCCAGGTAGAACTGAATTTAACAGATTGGGACTTTATGCCGTTTTGTGCTGAAAGGGGAAGATAAATCTAACCCGTTCATTGTACCTGGCCCGTACTCCATGAAGAGGAAATCATTGTTGCACGGAAATTGCTACCGTATTCGCCATCAAAAATTGGCGGTGAATAAGCAGTAATAATGAAAAAGGGTGTTCCAGGAGTAAGCGGTTATCAGGGCCCGGCGGGTGGGTGGGGCGCGGTAAAAGCCGTCACTGCTTCGCTGTTTTCGCAAAAGGCTGTCGCCCGCGACATTATCGCGATGTTTAAAATGAACCAGGTGAAAGGATTCGACTGTCCGGGCTGTGCATGGCCGGACCCTGGCCATCGGGCACCGATGGAGCTGTGCGAAAATGGCGTTAAGGCGGTTTCCTGGGAGACAACCAACAAGAAAGCGTCACCAGAATTTTTCAGCCGTCACCCGGTTTCCACACTCTGGCATTACAGCGATTATGAGCTGGAAAACATCGGTCGTTTAACGCAGCCGATGAAATACGATGCCGCGTCAGACACATGGCAGGCGGTGGATTGGGATATCGCCTTCCAGGAAATCGGCGAGCGTCTGCGCAGTTATGATTCAGCCCAGCAGGTTGAGTTTTACACCTCCGGCAGAACGTCAAATGAAGCAGCGTTCCTGTATCAGCTGTTTGCCCGCGAATATGGCAGCAGCAACTTCCCTGATTGCTCAAACATGTGCCACGGACCGACCAGCGCAGGGTTAACGCCAGCCATTGGCCTTGGAAAAGGAACCGTTGAACTTGAGGACTTTGACCACTGCGATCTGGTGATTTGTATCGGGCATAACCCTGGCACTAACCATCCGCGCATGCTGACCACCTTACGCGACGTTGCCAAACGCGGGGCTAAAATTATCTCCATTAATCCGCTGAACGAAAGGGGGCTTGAGCGCTTTAGCTTCCCGCAAAGCGCGAAAGAGATGTTCACCGGTCAGGCGACGGCGCTGAGCAACGACTACTACCAGGTAAAAATGGGCGGTGACGCTTCGCTGCTCAAAGGCATCATGAAAGCGCTAATCGAAATGGACGAAGCGCGGATCTTATTGGATCAGCAGCCGACGCTCGATCATGCGTTTATCGAAGAGCATACCGCTGGATATGCCGCGTTGTATGATGACTTACGCCAGCGTAGCTGGGCGGAGCTGGAACAGGACTCGGGTCTGACGCGCAGTCAGATGGAAGATCTGGCGCACAGCTACAGTAAATCCCGCGCTACGATTGTTTGTTACGGCCTGGGCATCACCCAGCATAAAAACGGCACTGAGAACGTTCAGCAACTGGTAAACCTGCTGCTGCTGAAAGGAAATATAGGTAAGCCGGGGGCGGGGATCTGCCCGTTGCGCGGTCACTCTAACGTGCAGGGCGATCGTTCTGTGGGGATCAACGAAGCGGCGTCCGAAGATTTCCTGCAACGCCTTGAGACGTATTTTTCTATCCGTGTTCCGCGCAAACATGGTCGTTCCAGCGTGGAGAGTATTCGCGCCATTGAGCGCGGAGACGTAAAAGCACTTATCTGCATGGGTGGCAATCTGGCGGTGGCGATGCCCCAGCCGCAGCGTACCTTTGCGGCGATGAAAAAGCTGGATCTGCAGGTCCATGTGGCGACCAAACTGAACAGATCGCACCTGCTGCTGGCAAAACACAACTATTTGCTCCCCGCGTTGGGTAGAACCGAGCGCGATCTGCAAGCTACGGGCATTCAGTCTGTGACCGTCGAAGACTCAATGTCGATGGTCCACGCGTCCTGTGGCGCGCTGAAGCCGGCTTCCCGCTGGCTAAAATCCGAGCCCGCGATTGTGGCGGGCATGGCGCGCGCAACGCTGCCGCTTTCGCCGGTAAACTGGGAAGCGTTGACCGGGGACTACGCGCTGATCCGTAATGCCATTGAAGCCGTGATCCCGGCGTTCCACGACTACAACGCCCGTATTGCTGAACCGGGCGGGTTTCGTATGGATACCCCTGCATCGCGTCGTGAATGGCGAACGGTAAATGGCAAAGCCAACTTTATCGTCAGCCATCAGCGGGCGGTAGAGCGGGAGAACCAGCCTGCTGCTGCGCTTGTGCTGGCGACGCTACGCAGCCACGATCAGTACAACACCACGATTTATGGTATGAACGATCGCTATCGTGGCATTACCGGCCGTCGGGATGTGGTGTTTTTAAGCGCTGAAGAAGCGATGAGGCGCGGTCTGAGCCAGGGTGATGTGGTCAACGTTCAGGCGCTGGACGACAACGGTCAGCCCTGCGCGGATCGCATCATGTACGGCTTAACGGTGGTGATTTACAACATGGCGGCGGGCTCAATTGGCGCGTATCTGCCTGAAGCGAATGTCCTGCTCTCGTTGGAGGCGGTGGATACACAAAGTTTGACTCCGGCCTATAAAAGCGTGCCGGTAATCCTTACCCAGGTGTAGTTCCTGTTGTGAATTTTTCGCCTCTGAGCGCCAGTCGCTGCGTTGAGGTGTATGATGATGTCGACCTCTGTCCGGTTAGTGTCGCAGAGCAGGCAATCAGAGCGAAAAATTCACGCCAACCTGCTCAGGCTGTATTGTTTTGAGGTAAGGTGCATGAGCAAAGGAACGACCAGTCAGGATGCCCCATTCGGGACATTATTGGGCTACGCCCCAGGTGGCGTAGCAATCTACTCTTCAGATTACAGCTCCCTCGACCCACGGGACTACGACGATGATGCGGCATTTCGCAGCTATATCGACGACGAATACATGGGCCACAAATGGCAGTGCGTAGAGTTCGCACGCCGCTTTCTCTTCCTTAACTATGGCGTGGTCTTCACCGATGTAGGCATGGCCTGGGAGATCTTCTCCTTACGCTTCCTACGTGAAGTGGTGAATGACAATATCCTGCCGTTACAGGCATTTCCCAATGGTTCACCCCGCGCACCGGTAGCAGGCGCGTTGCTTATCTGGCAAAAAGGCGGCGAATTTAAAGATACCGGCCATGTGGCGGTCGTCACCCAGTTGCTGGAAAACAAAATCCGTATTGCCGAACAGAACGTGCTCCATACGCCGCTGCCTCCCGGACAGCAGTGGACCCGCGAGCTGGAGATGGTGGTTGAAAACGGTTGCTACACCCTGAGGGATACCTTTGACGACACCACCATCCTTGGCTGGATGATCCAGACCGAGGATACTCGTTACAGCCTGCCGCAGCCGGAGATCGCCAGTGACTCACTGAAAATTGGCGGCGCGCGACTGGAAGATAACGGGCAGTTTGACGGTAAATGGCTGGATGAACAGGATCCGCTGCAAAAAGCCTACGTGCTGGCGAATGGGCATGTGATTAATCAGGATCCGCATCAGTACTTCACCATTACCGAAAGTGCCGAGCAGGAGCTGATCAAAGCCACTAACGAGCTGCACCTGATGTACTTGCACGCGACCGACAAGGTGCTGAAAGACGATAACTTGCTGGCGCTGTTCGATATTCCGAAAATCCTCTGGCCGCGCCTGCGCCTTTCCTGGCAGCGTCGTCGGCATCATATGATTACGGGTCGTATGGATTTCTGTATGGATGAACGTGGACTGAAGGTGTATGAGTACAACGCCGATTCCGCCTCGTGCCATACCGAAGCTGGCTTGATTCTCGAAAGATGGGCCGAGCGTGGCTACACAGGGCAGGGACACAACCCGGCTGAAGGGTTGATCAACGAACTGGCGGGTGCCTGGAAGCACAGCCGCGCACGTCCGTTTGTCCACATCATGCAGGATAAGGATATCGAAGAAAACTATCACGCGCAGTTTATGCAGCAGGCGCTGCGTCAGGCCGGGTTTGACAGCAAAATTCTGCGTGGCCTCGATGAGCTACGTTGGGATGATGCCGGTCAACTGATTGACGGTGACGGCCGCCTGGTGAACTGTGTCTGGAAAACCTGGGCGTGGGAAACCGCGATTGAGCAGGTGCGAGAGGTCAGCGAAACGGAGTACGCCGCGGTACCAATTCGTACCGGGCATACGAATCAGGAAGTGCGTTTAATCGACGTGTTGCTGCGCCCGGAAGTGCTGGTCTTCGAACCTCTGTGGACGGTGATCCCAGGCAACAAAGCGATATTGCCAATCCTCTGGCAGCTTTTCCCGCACCACCGCTATCTGCTTGATACCGATTTCACTGTTAATGAAGAGCTGGCACAAACCGGTTATGCGGTGAAACCCATTGCAGGACGTTGTGGCAGCAACATCGATCTGGTGAGCCATCAGGAAGAGCTATTGGATAAAACCAGCGGTAAGTTTGCCGAGCAGAAGAACATTTATCAGCAGCTTTGGTGTCTGCCAAACATTGCCGGTAAATATATTCAGGTTTGTACCTTCACCGTAGGCGGTAACTACGGCGGTACCTGCCTGCGCGGCGATGAGTCGCTGGTGATTAAGAAAGAGAGCGATATCGAGCCGCTGATTGTGGTGAAGGAATAATCGCAACCCCCTGTGGTGGTGATGTTGCCAGCACGGGGGGCTTTGTCGGGAATAATTTTATTGATGAGCTTATTCCATTAGGATAGTTTTAAGCCAGACAGTGCTCGAAATCATCATATAACATGTATATGCACAGATATTCATATCGCTGTCCGACTCCTGACTGACTTCAACAATTACGCTTGGTGAGATAGGTCTAACGTTATATGTTTGCGTTCACAATATTGAGAAAGCATCTAGGTGTAATATAATATTTTATTATATGAGTTTCGAGCGTCATATAATGATATGTGGCATTGTTTATTTTGGTATGTAAAATCCATTGTCAATAAGCTTTTTTGCTATTTGCTTTCTACACTCGGGTAATTTGGTTCCATATCTTGCCTGGCAGTAATTATGTAATTCATTATATTTACCATTCGGTAAGGACGAGTTGGTTAGTATTTCAGCAGGCGACACAGGTATTTCGAAAATTAATTTTAACGACATGGTGTGCTTAATGAAAAATATCGGAACCCAAGGTGACGCACCTTCTTCATAGTATGGCTGCTTATCTATGCCAATTATAAAATATAAAAAAACAGGTAAAATAATAAAATTACGAAATGAAAAAATGCGCATTATGGCACCTTGCTCAAGGATGTTGATTTTACATTTAAAATCACTGTTTTTGAGGGGACTCTAGCTTGTACTTTTTCCTGAGATTGGCTGCAATCTGAAGACCATAAGTTCCTGGACAAGCCCGACCTAAGGCATTTAAAGAAGCAAACTCCCTGTGCCCTCCTAATTGTTTGATTGGGAAAGATTTTATTAGTGTTTTAACTAAAGCATCAATAGTCTTTTTCTGATTATCTGTAGGTATATCAACAGATGAATCCCAGTCATCCTTAACCTGTCCAGCAAACTCACTTAATGATCCCCATCGAGATGGCCCATGTTGTGATGCTTCACCAGATACACTAAAATCTGATAAAAAAACCACGCCAATTTTTCCTGTATTTTCCCCCTTTAGATGGGCACCTTTTTCTCGTATATCCAAAGCCTCATAAATTACACCTGTACAATCTATGGCATAATGATAACTTAAATGTTTAAAACTTTTGATGTCAGTTTCTTCAGCCTGACGCATTTTAACTACTCCATCCGTATCACAGGAGTAGCTATTTCCTGCATGATGTATCACAATTGCAGAATAGTCCCAATCCTTGCCATCAGTTCCTGGGGCTTTTTTTGCATTCCAGTCACTTCGTGTTCTGATAGTTATTCCGGCTTCTCGTAAGTCAGAAAATATGGCCTCCCTTACTCTGGTTTTTTTTTCATTTTCCTCTACTATGGACTCTGATATTGCATCAAGTCCTTTATGAATTAACTCTTCAGTTACTTTATAATACTCATTGTTCATATTAAAACCATTTATATATTTTTGATGATTTGGAGCACGCCCGAAACCAGTTTTCTCACCAGGGTATGCATTTTAAATGTTCCTTATCAGGACAAAGAGTCACCACTACAGCCCAGGCAGTTATTCGCAGCTAAAAGCAGTGGCCCTGTAAACTACTTCTGTCCATAGAAATTATCTTCATAAGATAAATCGTAATTATTTAAAGAATTAATGATTATATCCATCGTTCGTTTTACCACTGCCCATGACATAAAGCTTGACGTTCTGTTTGCCGATATCCCAATAAAATAAAACCAGGCATTCTCAATCCGGCCAGCGGACACAACCAGTTCACCATTACGATTATGTTCATTGCTTACACTGAACGTACCCGACCACAGTTCAGATATATTCTTATTAAAAATATTCCGTTCTTCATTTAGGCTAAATTCATTTATCACGGAATACTTATCATCTTTTAATTTTTTAACAATTAAATCACAAATTATTTCTTTGTTAATCACGGCGTTATCACATAAAAAATAGCCACTAATATCTCCAGATATTTTTTCTGCCCCTTTCTGAGATAAATAAAAATAACTCATTTTTTCATTATTATATCGTTCTGTATACTGCCATGAATTCGGATAAAAAAATGAATAATCTGACGGTATATCTAAATTTATGCTTTTAAGTTCTTCTGCCAGATGCCATTTTGAATCATTAATCAAAGTAAAAAACTTGATGCAATGAAGAAAACTCTCTGCCAACGACTCATAATTTTTATGGGGGCAACTGGCTTTTACCATAATTAGATTGGCTCCTTTATGTTCGAAATCATAATTTTTGAACACTCTAATCCTGGATATTATTTTATCGCTGTCAAACTCATTGCTTGTTAATACATCAGAATATTTACCACTAACACTATAATTGTCTTTACGGTTAATAATCTTTTCGCCAAGAAGGGATAATATCTTATCAAGCCAGTCACTGGCGTCAATATCATTCTTTATATGTTCATAAACCACATTTACCTCCATAAATGAAGATTGATATTCAGGTATGGTTTGGTAACTGCCAATGATATTAACTCCGTCCAATCCATCAACAGATGTTGGTTCTATAATAATAGGTCTGACTGCCAGCGGAAGCAGTATTTTATAATGTAAACTCTTTGAGTTTGCGGAAGTATAACGACAACGCCAGAAATGTTTTTCCTGATAATCAAAGCTGTACGTTATTTTTTCAGGAAAATAAAAAACATCATTTTTATCGAAGATGCTCATCTATCTCTCCATTTTCAATGTTAAACGACATTAAAAAAATCAAATAATTTTCTTAACTCAGCAATAAGTACACAAATACACCAAAAATTAAACAACATTTTAATGCAAGTAGATAGCTTTACTTTGTACTTAAAAACCATTTTATAGGCTGCTTGTCAATATTACTCTTATTATGTATTTCATGACACGAGGTTGCTTTATCACAAAAAAAGGCTGCCAATGAAAAAAACCGTAAAATATATGGTAGCATAGACAGATATAAAAATAATATCTCAAATGACAATCCCTCCCATATGGATGAGATGTTATCAATCCAACGTTGTGCTGTAAATCCAGATAAATAAAATATGACAATACCTAAAAAAACTAAAAACACGATTATTATAAAATGGATGAAAAACTTTTAACGATCTTAATATACGGAAGAGTTTTTTCATGTCATCCACCAATAATAATATTTGACATGCCGGATAATATTGTACCAGATTTTGATGAAGTAAACCCTAATCTTTTACTCAAAGGAACATCATTAAAAGGTCCAAATTGAACCTCAACATCACCTTTCAGTCCAAGTACGAGTGCCAATTCACCTCCTGTTTTTAATTTTAACATTATATTATCAGTATCTAACCATCCTCCAGCAGATCCAGCCAGCCCCACAGATCCCGCACTGCAACCAAGAGAACCTTTTAATCTAAAATATTTTTACTCCCGCTGCTGAAACTTCTCCCTTTGCAGCAGCTGCCTCAGCACCTAATTCACCGCCAAATCCATAAAGTGACTCATTACTGTCATATGTTATGGTTACTCCCCGGACAGTAACGGTCCCAGTAAACAGGAACAGGATCCATACTAATAGGCTTGACAGTTAACGGAAGTAGTATTTTATAATGTAAACTATTTGAGTTTGTAGATGTATAACGACAACGCCAAAAATGCTTTTCTTGATAATTGAATTTGTATGTAATTTTCTCCTAAAAAAACCATCATTGTTATACATTTTCATAATCCCTCGGATTTCAACACAAGAAAAACTATTATTGCATATCCAACGTTGAATATTATCTTATAAGAATAAATCACGTCATGTTTATTCTCAATAAAATATTTAACGGGTTGTTTTTGAAGTCCTCTTTTATTGTTTCTTTGATGAAAGGAAGAGATGTTATCAGCGATTAGCTCGATGAAGGAAAAAATAGAAAAATAAATAAATAAATATCCTCCCAGTAAAAGAAATACATTTTTTAGTGCTGGGATTTTAAAGCTAAAAAAAGAAAAGAATAAAAAACAAATCACACCAAATAAAATTTTGCGTAATTTTTCAAAGAGCATGTTACCCCCCTATAATCACCGTATCCAAGCCGGAAATAACGGTTCCAGAATCGATACCAAAAAGAGATGCTAAAAGAGGTGCGAAAGGTCCAATTTCAGCTTCAACATCCCCCCCAATCCCCAGAAGGGCAGCAACTTCACCTACAAACTCTACTTTTAATAGTATATCATCTGTATCATATACTACACTAGCACCGCCACTAGCGCCAACAGAGCCCGCCGAACCAGAAATAGTTGCCTTTGTTTTCAAATATTTTGACTCGGCAGCAATATTTATATCTCCTTTTGCAATAGCAGCTTCAGCACCAAGTTCAGTTTTGAATCCATATTGATGCTCTTCTTCATCATTAATTATTTGACTTCCAGCTTTAGCTTCTGCTGAACCAATGGTTCCTACAGCATCCACTTCTGTATAATTACCACTTCCTTGTGTTCCTGCGCTAAGGCCAATATTCCCAGAAAGTCCAGTCGCACTTAAATCGACACCAAATGAGCTACCCTTATTTCCATTTGTTGTCTCAGTAGTCATTTCCGTTTTGCCGACTGTACCTCCCATCTTAAAATTAACACCACTATTGCCTATGGAATGGTTTAATTGAAACTCCTCAACGACAGCTTTAATATTTGCAGTATCAAAATTTCCATTACCATCTGAATCTGATAATTGTGATGAGGCTAATAAAACACTCATCTGAAATTCATCTGGATTTTTTACTTTTACCGTTCCATCTTCATTCGTATTTTTATCTAATGTTACATAGTTATATTCCGGCGGTTTAGGTGTTTTTGTTGGTGGCAATGATTTTTTACCACAGACAACCTTATCTCCCTTTCTGGCTGCGGGCATTCCATTTATTATAACTGTTTTAGAACCTTCACTAATTACACCTGATCCATGCTCTTTACAAACAAAAGTATCTCCCATACGTGCAGCCGGGAAGCCTCCTGTTGAAACGTTGCTACTACCAGATGTTATTGGACCATCATGCCCGGCCGTATCTGCCGTTTGTCTTGCTGCGTCCTTACCCATATCGCATTCTCTTATGTGGTAATAACTAATTTACTTATGGATTTAATTTCAACATGCCACCGGTCAGCACCTGCTCTTCACTACCATCTGCTGATAATTTTTTGGTATTGACATGATATTCATCCTTCGCAATATTCTTAATTATTTTTCCACTAATTGTAATTTCACCATTTTCCAACAAGGTAATACTCGACTCCCCACAAATAAATTCGATCTTTTCTTCTGAAGAAACACTGATGATTTTTTTAACCTTTATTGTTTGCTTTCCTTCATGAAGAGTAATTTCCTGATCTCCTTTATTTACATCAGTTTTTTTATTTCCTTCCGTAATTTCGGTGATCTGATTATTAACTACTGTTGTTTTTTGATCATTCGCCACGATCACTTTCTGATCATGTCCATCTTCCTTCTTACTCCCCACATTCACCGTCTGCCCTACCACCACCGTTTCCGTATGGTTGTTGTTCACAGTCGTCGTCCTGTCATGCAGCACCTCAGTCGTCATGTCTTTCTGTGCGTGCATATACAGCTCTTCCTTCCCCGTCGCATCCTCAAAACGCAGTTCGTTAAACCCGTCTCCCTTGTAGGTTTTTGAACGAATGGTCATCTGCGTCTTCGTCCCCGGCAGGCTCCCCGGCGAGCGGTTATCCTGGTGATAGGTACGCCCCATGATAATTGGCTGGTCCGGGTCGCCGTTCAGAAAATCCACGATAACCTCCTGGCCCACCCTCGGTATCGCCAGGTTGCCGAACCCCGTTCCCGCCCACGCCTGCGACACCCTCACCCAGCACGAACTGTCCTCATTCCCCGGACAATAACGGTCCCAGTGAAAACGTATCCGCACTCGTCCATGTTTGTCACAAAAAATCTCCTCTCCCGCAGGCCCCGTCACTATTGCACTCTGCGGACCATCTACTGAGGGTTTGGGCTGCGGTGGTACGCGCCAGGTTCTGTCCGCAGGTATTACCTCAAAGCGATTACTGAGCGTGGTGCCTTCACCCTGGCTGCCGTGCAGTGCCTGCGGCTGCTCACCCACCAGCACACTCTTCACTACCTGCCATTCCCGGTTCAGTGTCTCCGACGGATGTCCTGACAGTGTGAACCGTTTCCCCGCCCACAGCTTCGCTGAGTTACTCAGCCCTGTCGCCATCTCCGCATCATTTCGCCACCCTTCTGTCTGGTAACGCGCAAACGCCTGCCCGTGCGACTCGTCCTTGAACCGCCCCGGATAATCAAATATCTCATACTGCGTCTGTTGCCCGTTCAGGTGCTCACCGTCATGCTCGTAGTATCCCGGCCATCCAGGCGTTTTGAATGTATAATCCTGCGTCTCCACGGATGAAGGCCGTATCTGCGCGTGGTAGCGGAACTGGCTGATGTACTCCACTGACACTTCCGTACTGATGTTCGGGTTAAACGGCAACGGCGCTTTCAGTGCCGACGCCCCCGCCACATTGTCGGTCAGTACCAGCTTCTGGTCTGTACTGTCCGTTGCGTGCCAGTCATAAAAGAAAATACCTTCTTCCGACAACAGCCGCGTCAGAAATGCCAGGTCACTCTCTCCGTACTGCACGCAGAACTCCCGCGCCAGATGTCCCTCATAAAACACCGGCGTCCATCCCGTCACGCCGTTTTCATCCAACAGGGTGGAGGTGATTGTCTGGATATCCTGCTGCTGGAAAATACGGAAGTTCTGGCGCAGCCCGCAGCGCCACAAGGGCGGGGCGATAATCAGGTGGTATCCCATCTGCCAGTGGTTGTTTTCACTCATGGTTACTGCTGTGACAATACCGCTGACACTGCGCTGGGCCTCCATTCCCTGCCAGACCGTCAGTACCGCATTCTTTTCCAGAAAATCCGTTGCCGCTAGGTCCGGCAGGTCACTGGCAATATCCACCTTCAGCATGAAGGTTCTGGAATAATGCTGCACCAGCCGGAAACTCACCACCGCCGTGGACGTCTCCTTCAGTCCGTCTATATTCAGCGTAAAACGCAGACCTTTTAATGACATATTTGACCTCCCTGGTTCACAGGAAAAAAGAGACAGTCGCTGGGCAGCAACTATGACCAGTACAGTGTTACGCCTGCATTCAGGCACGCTACCGCCGAAGTTTCCGGCATCCGCCATCTCCCGTAAAAACGTAACCCCTTACTGGCACTGACTTTTTAATTTCGACACAATAAAAAACAGCACCCTGCCCGTAAGGACAGAATGCTGTCAGTTCAAACAACTCGCATTTACGCTTCCAGCGGCGCACGCCAGTCATCAGCACCGGAGGTGCCTGACTTGATGTGCTCCCATTCAACTTTACGATAAGCCAGTTTTACGGCGAGCAACTGCGTGAACTCGCGCTGCATCGGGTCTTGGCAGTGCGGCATATGCAGGTTCATATCCACAATGGTCGCATCGGTCAGGCGGGTGGTGAAATAGTGCTCCTGCTTGCCTTCGATGCTGGTACGCCACCAGTGCATTTCCACTTTCGGCAGCATTTCACCGGATGCCAGCGCGTTGTACATCAGCGGGACGGCCTTGTTCAGCGCCACGGTGAAGATGAACGGCTTGTGGGCGCGCTGGCCGCTTGGCTGGCCGGACTGCGGGTCAGTAGGGACGGTTACGTTATGCAGAAATTCCTGCACTAGCATCTCGTCTTCGTGGCCCTGCACATAGATGTTACCGACAGAATCCGCGGTGAATGCGCCTGCAGTAATGTTGCCCTGGGTCTGGCCTGTAATTGATATGTAACATGGTGTTGGCATTTTATTAACTCCTTTGGTGTTGTCTCAGCGACTGTTACTGTCACCTGCCGTTAGCCTGCGGCGGGCAACGTTGCGTGGTTCACTCCGGGAACCGCCTTTTTCGTATCCACCGCAAATAAGCAAAATTGTGCGGTCAGGTAACGCGAAACCAGTTAAGTCTGTATTTAAATACATGTGCGGATATCCATTTTCCATTCCTCAGTACGTGTCCATGATATATTTTAAATGGATATTTCTGAATCATGAACAATATTATATTCGTCAATTTTTACATCAATTAAAACTCCAATTGACGATTTTTTTTCGAGTGCGACAAATTAATTATCAAGATTAATGTTTTCGTTTTTATTATTCATATGATTTATAAAATAATATTTTAATATCCTTTTTTAGAGATGGTTAATTAAAGGCTATATATGTATAACTTATTGTTTTTACAATGGTTGAATTGTAATTAATAAATGGTCTGTTATTGAGATTCTTGTAAGGATACCCCCCTTTCATTAGAAGAAAAAGTGCTTTTAAAATATTTTTATGGGCGTAAGATGTAAATTGCAGAAGGTGTGAGAATCTATTTAAATTGCCACCGGAACGGCATTGCCTGTTTTTTTATTAATAAGGAATGCTGTATTCATGGTATGGACGATAACCTGACGGACTATTCTAATGAGCAGCAGAAAAAACAATGATGCCGGTGGCAGTATTGCACCCAAAGAACGTGTAAACATAAAATTCAAGCCAAAAACTGGAAATCAGACTGCGGAAGTGGAACTGCCGCTTAATCTGCTGGTGACAGGCAACCTGACCGGAGGGGCGGATGACACACCGCTGGATGAACGTCAGCCAATTGCCATCAATCGTAATAATTTTAACGCCGTCCTGGAACAAGCGGGTGTCGGACGTGAGTTCACGGTTCCCTCTGCGCTCAGTGAAACGTCTGATGCATGCATGAGCGTCAACCTGAAAGTGAAATCCCTGGCCGATCTTACGCCGGACAACATCGCCACCCAGGTGCCGGAACTCAAAAAACTACTGGAACTACGCGAAGCGCTGGTTGCACTGAAAGGCCCGATGGGTAATCTGCCCGCCTTCCGCGCCCAGATTAAGGCGTTGTTGGATAACGAAGAAAGCCGCGAGCAGTTGATCGCGGAGCTGGGTCTTGCTGGCCGGAAATAACACTTTGTACAAGGATTTCAGTATGTCAGAAACTATCTTACCGGAAGTATTTGCTTCCCCCATGCCAGTCGCTGCACCTGGCCTGCTTGATGAAATCATGGCGCAGACCCGTTTTAAACCGGAGTCAGAAAGTTACGATATCGCCCGCCAGGGTGTGACAGCTTTTATCAGCGCGCTGTTGCAGAGCGACGATGAAGCGGAGCCTGTCGATATTCTGGCGGTCAATGCAATGATTGCCGACATTGATGCGCGCATGGGGCACCAGATGGATTTAATCCTTCATGCCCCGGAATTTCAGGAACTGGAGTCATTTCTGCGTTCGCTGAAACTGTTGGTAGACCATGCCGATCCACGTGAAAATATCAAAATTCATCTGCTGCACGCCTGCAGGGAAGAGCTACTGGATGATTTTGAATTTGCCCCAGAAATCACTCAGTCCGGGTTCTATAAGCACGTTTACTCCAGCGGGTTTGGTCAGTTTGGCGGCGAGCCAGTGGCGGCTGTTATTGGTAACTATGCCTTTGAAAACACGGCCGCAGATATGAAGCTGCTTAAGTATATCAGCGCGGTCAGTGCGATGGCTCATTGCCCGTTCCTGTCTTCGGTATCCCCTGAGTTCTTTGGGCTGGAATCATTTACCGAGCTTCCTGGCATTAAAGACGTTGCCGCTATTTTTGAAGGCCCTGCCTACACAAAATGGCGCTCGCTGCGCGAATCAGAAGATGCTCGTAATCTCGGTCTGACGGCACCTCGTTTCCTCTTGCGTCACCCTTATGCACCGGATGAAAATCCCGTTAAAAGCTTTAATTATCATGAAAAAGTCAGTAAAAATCATGAGCATTATTTGTGGGGAAATACCGCGTTCCTTCTGGCAGCCAACATGGCTGAAAGCTTCATGTCAACCCGCTGGTGCCCAAATATCGTCGGCCCGCAAAGCGGTGGAGCGGTAAAGGATTTGCCGGTGCATTTATATGAGGCTATGGGTCAGCTTCAGGCTAAAATTCCGACCGAAATCCTTATCACCGACAGGCGGGAGTATGAGCTGGCAGAGCAGGGATTTATCAGCCTGACGATGCGCAAAAATTCTGATAATGCTGCATTTTTCTCCGCCAACTCGGTTCAGAAACCAAAAGTCTTCCCCAGCACCCCGGAAGGGAAAGAGGCCGAAACCAACTACAAACTCGGCACCCAGCTTCCTTATCTTTTTGTTATCAACAGACTGGCGCATTACATCAAAGTTCTGCAACGCGAGCAACTTGGCTCATGGAAAGAAAGAGGCGACCTGGAACGAGAGTTGAACACCTGGATCCGCCAGTATGTGGCCGACCAGGAAAACCCGCCTTCTGACGTACGCAGTCGTAAACCGTTGCGCCAGGCGAAGATTGAAGTCTCTGATGTTGAAGGGGAACCTGGCTGGTATCAGGTGGCCCTGAGCGTGCGTCCGCACTTCAAATATATGGGGGCATCATTTGAATTGTCCCTGGTGGGACGTCTGGACAGGGAATAAGTACCATGATAACGGAGCGGGAGTCGGGGAGTAGTTTGTTTGAGCGTATCAGTGAGGCGGTGAACCCGCCTCCGCGCCAGCGCCCGAAAGCGGCGTTGTTGCATTCTGTACGCAATAACCTGTGCAATATTCTCAACACCCGTTCCGGCAGTTGTTATGGTTCACCGGAACTGGGGATCCCGGATTTCAATGATGAATCCCTGGCGTCTCAAAATCTCAGGGTGGCGACAGCCCGGATTATCCGGACATGTATCCTGCGCTATGAGCCACGGATTGCCGACATTGCTGTTACCTCCGGGGCACAGGACGAATATGCGCCATTTGAACTGTGTTTTCATATTGTGGCGTATATGGATTTTCACGGCAGCAGGGACGTTCTGGAATTTAACATTCTGTTGGATAACCATCAGCACTGGTCGGTGGAGGGGTAGGGATGCCGTTTGAAGAGAGCTATTACCGGGAAGAACTGGACTATCTGCGCCAGCTCGGCAAGCTTCTGGCGCGGGAAAAGCCGCATCTGGCCCGTTTCCTGGCTGAAAAGGAAGGCGATCCGGATGTGGAGCGCCTGATGGAGGCTTTCGCCTTTCTTTCCGGCGGCCTGCGACAAAAGCTGGAGGATGAGTTTCCTGAATTTTCTCACGGACTCATCAATATGCTGTGGGCGAATTACCTGCGCCCGGTGCCTGCCATGACCATCATTGAATACAAACCGGCTGCGTCACAATTTTCTGCACCAGCTAAAGTTTGTCGCGATGAACTCATCAGTTCTGGTGTCGTCCGGGTGGAGTCTTCTGGCCGAAAAAAAGTGCTGGCTGACGATAATGCTGAAGCCCTTCCGGGATGCCATTTTACGCTGGCGCGTGATACTTGGTTACAGCCTCTCCATATTCGCGATGTGCGTAATACCAGCAGCCTGAAAAAAGGCGTTATTGAGATTGATTTTTTCACGGAAGGCACCATTTCATCCCGGTCGCTGGATCTGAGTAAACTTACCTTCTGGCTGGGTAATGAGGATGATTATACCCGCCATCAGCTTTATCTGTGGTTCAGCGAACGGCTGATGGATGCTGAACTGGTGGCCGGTGACAGGCGGCTGCCTCTGCCGGATTTATGGCTGGAGGCTGCGGGGTTTGAGCGCGAAGATGCGTTGTTGCCGTGGCCGAAAAATGTTCACAACGGCTATCGCGTTCTTCAGGAGTATTTTTGCTACCCGGAGAGCTTTTTCTTCTTTCACCTGCGCGACGTCGCTCCATTGCCGGAGGATTTCCCGGTAAGCGCCTTTACGCTACGGCTGCATTTTAACCAGCCGTTACCGGTGGACAGTAAACTACGGCAGAACTCACTGCGTCTTTACTGTACCCCCGCAGTGAATCTGTTCCGGCATTATGCAGAGCCGGTCAACCCGGACGGTAGCGCACCACAGTATCCACTAAGCGTCAGTCATAAGCATCCGGATTATTATGATATCTTCCAGGTGAAATCTGTTTCCAGCAAGGTCGCTGTCTCTGATGGCGTTCCGAGTCTGGGGGAACGAGAGCGACAGTGGCCTGAATTTGAGAGCTTTCAGCATCAGATTGAATACAGCCAACAGCGCGAAGTGGTTTACTGGCATCACCGGACAAAAACCTCGTTGTTTCACCGGGGTCTGGAGCATTCCATTGCTTTCGTTCATGCCGATGGCCATCAGCCCGATCTTTCACAACTAAGCAAAGAAGTTATCACGACTTCGCTGGTCTGCACCAACCGGAAGCTCCCTTCTTTATTACACACCGGGGATATCTGCGTTGCGGTCGATAAAAATCCGGCGGTGGCTTCCTTCAGTAACGTTACACGACCGACGCGCCAGCTTTACCCGGTCACGGATGGCGACATGCACTGGTCGCTGATTTCCTGTATGAACCTGAATTATCTCTCCCTGCTCGACCGCGAGGCGCTGATTCAGGTGATGCGCACTTTCGATTTGCCGGGCATTCATCATCCACAGCAGGCCCGTCTTTCCACCCAGAAGCTGGATGCCATTGAAAAGCTCGACACTCGCCCGGTTGACCGCCTGTTTAAAGGTGTTCCAGTCAGGGGACTCGCCACCACGCTGTGGATAAATCCCGCCCCCTTTGTCTGCGCGGGTGAAATCTATCTGCTGGGCAACGTGCTGTCTCACTTCTTTGCCTTGTACGCCAGTATCAATTCCTTTCACTGTCTCAAAATTATTAACACGGAAAGTCAGGAGGCCTGGGAATGGCAGCACACCGGCCAGCATGCCCTGATGTAGGGGCGCATGACGCTTTCCCAGCAGACGTGCGTGGGATGAATTTCTATGTCCTGATGGATGCGTTCTACCGCCGGTACGGTGAACCAGACCAGGAGCCGTCCCTGCGCACAGAGCCTGCACAGGAAGTGGCGCTGTTCAAATCCGACGCCAGCATTGCCTTTCCGGGAAGCGACCTGACATCGCTGACACGTAGCAACGCAGGCCAGTTCACGCTGACCACCAAATTTCTGGGCTTCTCCGGCAGCCAGTCGCCGCTGCCAGGCTATTACCTTGATCGCATGGCGCGGGAATCGGCGCAGAATGAAGAGGGGCTGGCAGCATTTCTCGATTTGTTCAGCCACCGCTGGACGCAGTTTGCGTACCATGCCTGGCGCAAATACCGCTATCACATCTGTTTTCGCAACGGCGGTACGGATGTGTTTTCACAGCGCATGTATGCGCTGGTGGGGCTGGGCAATAAAAGCGTGCGCGATAAACTGGCCATCAACCACAGCAAGATGCTGGCCTACGCCGGTATCCTGGCAACGCCGGGGCGCTCGCCGGATGTAGTGCGCAACCTGGTGTCCCACTGTTTTGATCTGCCGGATGTCACCATTGAGAACTGGCTGCTGCGTAAAGTGCCGGTCGATCCTGACCAGCAAAACCGACTGGGCGTACGTCACCTGAAAAAGAAAACCGCCGGGTATGTTCCCGGACGCTCGGTTATCGGCATCAATTTTACTCTGGGTGCGAGAGTTCCGGATCGTAGCGGCAAATTCCTGCTGCGGATAGGCGGCCTGTCAATGTCGCGTTATCTCTCGCTTTTACCGAATGGCGATAACCATGACGCGCTGAAGATGTTTATCTCCTTCCTGTTGCGTGATCAACTTGCTTGGGATTTACAACTAGATCTGGCACCGGATCAAGCGCAGGGAATGCGGCTGGGCGACCGCGCCAGTTCCTGTATCAAACGCACGGCGTTTATCGGTAAGCCGAAAATACCGCCATCCATCACTCTCCACATCAGGGACTAATTTTATGGAGCCGCATATGGCTGAGGAAAAACCGCAGTCTGCCGCATTATCACTGACATTACAGGTGATGAACGGCAATGAACTGGAAAGCGGACGCGCCGCAAAATGCCTCTTCGCAGCCGAAGGTGGAGATATCGGTCACGCCCCGGCGTGCCGCTGGCCAGTACAGGACCGGGTTGGTTCGATTGCCGGTCGCGCCTGCCAGATTGTCCTGCACGATGGCACATTCTGCCTGCGCAGCCTGATGCCGGGGCTGATGATTAACCTTGCGCCAGTCTCCGTGGACACTGGACTGGTGCGTCTGCGCCAGGGGGATGAGATAGGCTTGGGCGCGCTGGCGCTGAAAGTGTTTATCCATGAGGGCAAACTGGTCAGCTACAGCGAACAGATGGCCGCCCCGGAAACCATCGTCACCAACCGTGACCGCCTGGCGGATACGTTGCTGAGCACCGACGGCCAGCCTGCTTATCCGGGGATGCCCCGGCGGCACCATCTCGCCGATACCGTAGTGAATGGTTTCTCCACCGATCCGTTACAGGCGCTGCGGGCTGAAAGCCTGACCACGGCGGGTGATCTGCTTTCCGGCGTGGCTGCCTCCGGCTCCTTCGCCCCAGGATCCGATCCGGCACAGGACAATACGATCAATACGCCGTTTATGGATCTGCCGCCACTGCATACCGATCCACATGGCAGAAACGACGACATCGACTCTTCGGCAGAAATGGCGCAGCGCCACCTTGCGGTCACGCCGTTGCTGCGCGGGCTGGGTAGTTCACTGGCTGTGCGCGACTCACAGGAAGCGGATGATTTCCTGGAGGAGGCTGGCCGGACATTACAGGCGGCGATTAAAGGGCTGCTCACGCTGCAACAGTGCCGTAACAGCCTGTCAGACAAACACCTTCGACCGTTGGAGGATAACCCGCTGCGCCTGAATATGAATTATGCAGATGTGCTGGATGTGATGTTTGCCGAAGGCAAAAGCCCGGTGCATCTGGCCGCTCCCGCCGCTGTGGGGGAAAGCCTGCGTAATATCCGTCACCACGAAGAGGCAAACCGGGCAGCGATTGTGGAGTCACTGCGGGTGCTACTGGATGCGTTCTCGCCACAGAGTCTGATGCGCCGTTTTGTTCAGTATCGCCGCAGCCACGAATTGCGACAACCGCTGGATGATGCCGGAGCGTGGCAAATGTACAGCCATTATTACGACGAACTGGCCTCCAATCGTCAGCAGGGTTTTGAGATGTTATTTAACGAGGTGTACGCCCAGATCTACGACCGGGTACTGCGTGAAAAACAGCGGGAGTCGGAAGCATGACAGGACGTTTTTTTCGCGCCTGTCTGGTCGTGATGCTATTTACCGTCACCCTGACAGGCTGCGAAACAGCCAAAAAGATGGGGCAGGTGATCAGCAACCCAAATATTCAGGTGGGAGATTTGAAATCGCAGCCATCGGAAGTGACCGTCACGCTGCTCACCGAACCGGACACCAACCTGAACGCTGATGGCGAAGCAGCCACAGTGGACGTGCAGCTGATTTACCTGACCGACGACTCAAAACTCCAGGCCGCCGACTATGACCAGATCGCCAGCACGCCGCTGCCCGATGTGTTGTGGAAAAACTATATCGACCATCAGGATTTCAGCCTGCTGCCTGACACCATCAAAACGCTGCCGCCGGTGAAGCTGGATGAGAAAACGCAGTTTATCGGCGTGGTAGCGTACTTCTCCGGCGATGAGGTCTCCGAATGGAAACAGATCGAGCCGGTGGTAGGAACGGGCCACAGCTACCGCCTGCTGGTGCATGTAAGACAGAGCAGTATCGAAATGAAAAAAGAGGATAACTGACGATGGCAACCATGAAAAACAGGGTGATCTGGCAGGAGGGGCTGTTTGTTCTGCCGCAGCATTTTCAGCAACAGCAGCGCAATCACGAATACCACCTGAACCAGCGTATGGACGCACTGGACGACTTTGCCTGGGGATTCACCTCGCTGGTGCTGAATACAGAGTTGTTGGCCCAGGGGAAAATCATGATCGACCGCGCGTCGGGCTGTATGCCGGATGGAACGGTATTCAGTATCCCTGAACAGGATAATCTTCCCGCGCCTTTTCAGCCTGTCGATTTTTCAAAACCGGGCAGCCTGGATATTTATCTCGCCCTGCCAGTGGTGAGCGATATCACCTGCGAAATCAGTGGTCGTCAGAGCGCCGGGCAGGGAACGGAACGTTACTGCCTGACCCGCGTGGACGCCCGTGATCTGCACTCCGATGAGGGGGATGTCCAGCAGATCGGCGTCGCCAGCCTAGTGCCCCGGATTGTCAGCGGTGCGGAGGATCTCAGTGCGATGGTAACACTGCCGCTGTGCCGTATCCGCAACAACCAGGCCACTGGCGCACTGGTGTTGGATAACAGCTTTATCCCGACCTGCCAGGCCATCCGGGTCAGCAGCGTGCTGGCCGGGTTTGCCGGTGATGTCCAGGGGCTTATCCAGAACCGGGCCAGCGAACTGGCAAAGCGTATTGGCTCTCCGGAGCAGAGCGGTATCGCTGACGTGGCGGAGTTCATGATGTTGCAGATGCTCAACCGCAACCACATGCACTTCACCCACCGCTCACACCTGCATACTCTGCACCCGGAGGCTTTTTATCTGGATCTGGTACGCCTGTTAGGTGAACTGATGACGTTTACCGAAAAAAACCGCCTACCCTGTGAGGTGGAAGTCTATAACCACCGCGATCTTACTCAGTCATTTAAAACGGTGATCCCGGAACTGCGTCGGGCACTCAACACAGTGCTGATGCCGCGGGCGCAGAACCTGCCGCTGATATTCGCAGACGGCGTGTATCTTGCCACCATCAACGATCCTGCTCTGTTGCAGTCCGGCTCCTTTGTGCTGGCTGTCCGGGCGCGAATGCCGAGCAACCAGATTATTCTTCAGTTCACCCAGCAGTCAAAAGTGGCCGCTACCGACAAGATCCGCAATGTGGTCAGCGTCCAGGTACCGGGCGTCCCGCTGCGCCCGCTGACCGCCGCGCCCCGCCAGTTGCCGTATCACGACGGGTACGTTTA
This sequence comes from Citrobacter sp. LUTT5, assembly GCF_009905315.1. Classification (NCBI taxonomy): domain Bacteria; kingdom Pseudomonadati; phylum Pseudomonadota; class Gammaproteobacteria; order Enterobacterales; family Enterobacteriaceae; genus Citrobacter; species Citrobacter sp. LUTT5. The sequence goes on from NZ_CP047606.1 coordinate 768,061, forward strand.
TTTCGAGCTGGAAAAAGGCGCGGCTGCCTGGAACGACGTGGTGAAGGTCGGTGCGCTGGGGCTGCATATTTCCGGCACCTTCCCGGATCTGGATATGCAGCTCTGGGCGATAAGGGGTTGACGGCATGAGTGAACAGCGTGTTCTTTCGCCCGGCGACCATTATTTGGTGGAGGATCCCCTTCAGGGCAGTGTCGCTCTACCCGAACGCGACGGGGAAACCACCCGCCGTCAGTACCGGCTACCGCTTCGCGGCCACAGCCTTAACCCGATGATCGACGCTGCCACGCCGCTACTGGGCATGGTAATGCGTGTTGCCGGGATGAACAGTAACGCCATGCCGGAACACTTGTTCACGCAGGTGGTAACGGACGTGCAGGCGGTGGAGCAGTTGCTTCAGGAGCAGGGCTATGAGCCGGGCGTGATTGTCTCGTTTCGCTACATCCTCTGTACCTTTATTGATGAGGCCGCGCTGGGTAACGGCTGGTCGAACAAGAACGAATGGATCAAACAGTCGCTGCTGGTGCATTTCCATAACGAAGCCTGGGGCGGCGAGAAGGTCTTTATTCTGCTGGAGAGACTGATACGCGAGCCTGCGCGTTACCAGCACCTGCTGGAGTTTTTGTATATCTGTTTTTCGCTCGGCTTTCGCGGACGCTACAAAGTGGCGGTGCAGGAACAGGGTGAGTTTGAACAGATATACCGTCGCCTGTACCACGTCCTGCACAAACTGCGCGGCGACGCCCCTTTTCCTCTGCTGCACCAGGATAAAAAGACCCTGGGTGGGCGTTACCAGCTTATCAAACGCCTGACCGTTAAGCATGTTCTGCTTGGCTGCGTTGTCGTGCTGGTGCTGCTTTATCTATTTTACCTGCTGCGCCTGGACAGCCAGACGCAGGATATCCTTCACCAGTTGAACCGGCTGCTTGCCAGGTAAGGACACCCATGATCCAGATTGATTTAGCCACGCTGGTAAAACGGCTTAACCCGTTCTCAAAACAGGCGCTGGAGATGGCGGCGTCGGAGTGTATGAGCCAGCAGGCGACAGAAATTACCGTCAGTCATGTACTTATCCAGATGCTAGCCATCCCGCGCAGCGACCTGCGGGTGATTGCTGAACGCGCAGACATCAGCGCAGAGGATTTACGCCAGGCGCTGACGGTGGAAAATTACGCCAGCACCCGGTCAGCAGACAGCTATCCGTCCTTTTCGCCGATGCTGGTTGAGTGGCTGAAAGAGTCCTGGCTGCTGGCCTCTGCGCAAATGCAGCAGACCGAACTGCGCGGCGGTATCCTGTTGCTTGCCCTGCTACATTCACCATTACGTTATGTGCTTCCTGCCGCAGCCCGGTTGCTGACGGCCATTAACCGCGACCAGCTACAGCAGGATTATGCCGAATGGACAAAGGAATCTGCCGAATCCATGATGCTCACTGACGGGCAGCCCGGTCAGCATACTGCCGTTGCCGGAGAGGAAACCCTGCTTGCCCGCTATGCCAAAAACATGACCGAAGACGCCCGTCAGGGGCGGCTTGATCCGGTGCTGTGCCGTGATAATGAAATCGACCTGATGATTGATATTCTCAGCCGCCGCCGTAAAAACAATCCGGTGGTGGTGGGCGAAGCGGGCGTCGGGAAAAGCGCCTTAATTGAAGGGTTGGCGCTGCGTATTATCGCAGGACAGGTGCCGGACAAGCTGCGCGATACCGATATTATGACCCTGGATTTAGGGGCATTACAGGCGGGTGCCTCGGTCAAGGGTGAGTTTGAAAAACGCTTCAAGGGGCTGATGGCCGAAGTCATTCAGTCACCGAAGCCAGTCATTTTGTTTATCGACGAAGCCCACACGCTGATTGGCGCGGGTAATGCGCAGGGCGGGCTGGATATCTCCAACCTGCTGAAACCGGCACTGGCGCGCGGCGAACTGAAAACAATTGCCGCCACCACCTGGAGCGAGTACAAAAAATACTTTGAGAAAGACGCCGCCCTGTCGCGCCGCTTCCAGTTAGTAAAAGTTAGCGAACCGAATGCCGCTGAAGCCACCATTATTTTGCGCGGCCTGTCGGCGGTGTATGAGCAATCGCACGGCGTGCTGATTGACGATGACGCATTACAGGCGGCGGCGACATTAAGCGAACGCTACCTCTCCGGGCGCCAGTTACCGGACAAGGCGATTGACGTTCTGGACACCGCCTGCGCCCGCGTGGCGATTAACCTCTCCTCGCCGCCGAAGCAAATCTCAGCGCTGACCACGCAGAGTCACCAGTACGAAGCGGAAATCCGCCAGCTTGAGCGTGAAATTCGCATCGGCCTGCGCACGGATACCGCACGATTGGACGACGTTCACGCACAGTATGAGGCAATACAGACAGAACTCCAGACGCTGGACGCCGTATGGCGTCAGCAACAGGCGCTGGTGCAGGAGATTATTGCGCTGCGTAAGGGGCTGCTGGAAGAAACTGACGCTGAAGACAGCGAAAAAGTCGCGCCAGCGGATGTGGCTGAAAATGGCGACCTGGTGGCAGATGAGTCGGTGGCTAAGCAGCCGGAAACTGAAATCTGTCCGGCTGAATGCTTGGTACAACTGAGCGCTGAACTCGACGCCCTGCACAACACGCAACTGCTGGTTTCCCCACATGTCGATAAAAAGCAGATTGCCGCCGTGATTGCCGAATGGACAGGTGTGCCGCTTAACCGCCTGTCGCAGAACGAAATGTCGGTCATTACAGACCTGCCGCAGTGGCTGGGCGACACCATCAAAGGCCAGGAACTGGCGATTAAGCACCTGCACAAGCACCTGCTAACGGCGCGTGCTGATCTGCGTCGTCCAGGACGCCCTCTTGGTGCATTCCTGCTGGCCGGGCCGAGCGGTGTCGGCAAAACCGAAACCGTGCTGCAACTGGCGGAACTGCTCTACGGCGGGCGTCAGTACCTCACCACTATCAACATGTCGGAGTTTCAGGAAAAACATACTGTTTCTCGGCTGATTGGTTCACCACCGGGCTATGTCGGCTACGGTGAAGGCGGCGTGCTGACCGAAGCGATTCGTCAGAAGCCGTACTCCGTGGTATTGCTCGATGAGGTGGAAAAAGCGCACCCGGACGTGCTCAATCTGTTCTATCAGGCGTTTGACAAAGGCGAGATGGCCGACGGTGAAGGACGGCTAATTGACTGCAAAAACATCGTGTTTTTCCTCACTTCTAACCTGGGTTATCAGGTGATTGTCGAACATGCTGACAATCCGGAAATCCTGCACGACGCCCTGTATCCGGTACTGGCCGACTTCTTCAAACCCGCGCTTCTGGCGCGTATGGAAGTAGTGCCTTACCTGCCGCTGTCGCGCGACACGCTTGCTAACATCATCGCCGGGAAGCTGGCGCGGCTGGATAACGTACTGCGCTCGCGATTTAGTGCGGAGGTAGTCATCGCGCCAGAAGTCACTGACGAAATCATGCAACGCGTCACCCGTGCCGAGAACGGGGCACGTATGCTGGAATCGGTAATTGACGGCGAAATGCTGCCGCCATTGTCGCTTCTGCTGTTGCAGAAAATGGCGGCAAATGCAGTGATTACCCGGATAAGCCTCGGCGTGGCAGAGGGGGCGTTTACCGCCGATATCGAAGAGACAATCGTCAGCGATGACATACCAGAGCCGGAAGCAGAGGAGGGTGCTGCCCTGTGAGTCTCACGCACGTTTCCCGGTTCATCGTGCTGCTGACCAGCCTGATCGTCAGCGCCGTACAGGCCGCCGAACCGCCAGAACAACTGGCTCCAGGCCTTGCTCTGGCGGAGGCGCTCGCCGCGACGCTGAACACACAGCGTCCTGACAACACGCAGGCCACGGTGAGCGCCATGAGCGCCTGCCGAAAAGCGCCTGCGGCACTGGAGCGGCTGGACTGCTACGACCACGTCCTTGCGCCAGAGCAGCCTGAAGGTTTTACACATGCTCTGGCGAAAGCTCGTTACGAAGGCGAAGCCTGGAAGCGGGCTTTCACCCAGGAGAAGCAGCGCCCGGACAACTCAACGGCACTGATGATGACCCGGACGCCCGGGGAGCACCCGACGGTGATTATCACCACGCCCGCTATCGGTAACGTACCGCCGCGTCCGGTGCTGATGTTCAGTTGCGTTGACAACATCACCCGGATGCAGGTTGCGCTGACCCAATCCCGGACGGAGAACGACCTTAATGTTGTGCTGATTGCAGACAACCGACAGTTACGCTCGCACTGGTTTATTCGTGAAAACGGCACTCTGCTGGAGTCCAGTCGGGGGTTATCCGGTATTGACGAAATTAAGCACCTGTTTGGCGCAAAAACGCTGACGATTGGCACTGGTACCGACAGCGCTGCCGGGAAACTAACCTTTAATATTGACGGGCTGGTGAAAACCATCGCGCCACTGCGCGATGCCTGTCACTGGGCGGGAGAATAACAACATGGATTTACGTATCCCGGATATATGGATATCGCACCTGCTGGAAAACCTGCCGGACGACAAACTGGCCAAGCCACTGAAAGATGATAATCCGGCGTGGGAATATATCGACAGTGAAATCGTTAAGCTCGGCTCGCTGGCTCACAGCCAGCTCGACATCCCGGAAATTCAGCGGCGTGGACTGGTGCTGTTGGCATCAGAAAGTAAGGATTTTCGCCTGCTGGCCCACCTGCTGCGTACCCTGCAACACGCAGGCGATCACCTACTGGCGCTGCGCCTGCTGGCGCTGTATGTGGAACACTACTGGACGGTAGCTGCGCCACAGAATGCCACGCACAAGAAACGCTTCGCGCTTCAGGTCATCAAACGCTTTGAGGCCGGTACCTCCGGCTTTGCGGAAAGTGCCACGACTGCGCAGCGCGACCTTCTGCTGGGGGAACTGGCGAAACTGGCTCTCTGCTGGAAAACGCATGATGTCCCAGAGCTGGCGCAGGCGACGGACGACCTTTTTACCCTGTACCAGCGTGGATTTCGCGATGCGGCACATGCAACATCGCCTGACGTTACTGTTACACAGGCCACTGCCACGCCTTCACGAGGGATACAACAGAGCACGGTTGCTGACAGTACGGTCATTCCTTCCATGCCGGTGGTGGATATCGACAGCCACGACGATAAAGCCTGGCGCGACACGCTGCTGAATGTGGCGGCAATTTTGTGTGAGCGTCAACCGGATTCACCACAGGGCTACCGCCTGCGTCGCCATGCGCTGTGGCAATCCATTACCAGCACACCGCAGGCGGAAAGTGACGGACGCACACCGCTGGCGGCAGTCCCTGCTGATATGACTGCAGATTATCAGGCGCGGCTTGCCAGCGCGGATATGGCTCTGTGGCAGCAGGTGGAGAAAAGTCTGTTGCTGGCGCCCTACTGGCTGGATGGTCATTATCTTTCGGCGCAGACCGCGTTGCGTCTGGGTTACACCGATGTGGCAGAGGCTATCCGCGATGAAGTCACTCGTTTTCTTGTCCGGCTGCCTCAGCTTACCAGTCTGCTGTTTAATGACCATACGCCGTTTATTGCTGAACCGACAAAACAATGGCTGGCAACTTCTCCGGGTAGCCACGGTCGTGGCACACCTATTGCACAGACCAGTGAAGAATTACAGGCTGTCCGCCAGTGTTTCAGCGAACTGGGGCTGGAGGCTGCGCTGCGCTATCTGGAAACGCTACCGGAGGGTTCTCCCCGCGATCAGTTTCACCGTCAGTTCCTGGGCGCGCAACTGATGGAAGAAGCCGGAATGGAAAAGCTGGCGCAGCAGCAGTACCGGACCCTGCTCAGACTGGGGCTACAGATGATGGTGGCCGAATGGGAGCCGTCCCTGCTGGAACATATTGAAAACAGATTCACGGCAGAACAATAAGAAATAAGATAACAGGAGTTTTTGTGTTCAGATTACCGACCCCCCGACTTTTCAGCGGGCTGAAATCGGCCCTCAGACCGGCAATGCCCAGGTTTAAGGTTTCCGCCTTCTGGCTGCTGGTGCTGGCGTGGATTTTTCTTCTGGTGTGGATCTGGTGGAAAGGCCCGGCATGGTCATTATACGAAGAGCACTGGCTGAAACCGCTGGCGAACCGCTGGTTGGCAACGGCCATCTGGGGGCTTATCGCGCTGATCTGGCTCACCGTCCGGGTGATGAAGCGCTTGCAACAGCTTGAACGGCAGCAAAAGCAACAACGCGAAGAGACTCAGGATCCTGTCAGCGTGGAGCTGAACGCCCAGCAACGTTACCTCGACCGGTGGCTACTGCGGCTGCAACGCCACCTCGACAGCCGACGTTACCTGTGGCAACTGCCGTGGTATATGGTAGTCGGCCCTGCAGGGAGCGGTAAAACCGCGCTGCTGCGCGAGGGTTTTCCGGCTGACATTATTTATACGCCGGAAGCGGTGCGGGGAACGGGGCAGCGGCTGTATATCACGCCGCACGTCGGGAAACAGGCGGTGATTTTTGATCCGGATGGCGTACTCTGTGAGCAACAGGATACAGAGGTATTGCCCCGCCGCCTGTGGGAGCACTGGCTGGGCTGGTTGGTACAAAAACGCGCCCGTCAGCCGCTCAACGGTCTGATCCTGACGTTGGATCTGCCCGATCTGCTAACCGCCGATAAGCACCGCCGTGAACACCTTGTGCAACTTTTGCGCAGTCGTTTACAGGATGTACGTCAGCATCTCCACTGCCAGTTACCGGTCTATGTGGTACTGACCCGACTGGATTTGCTGACCGGTTTTGCCGCGCTGTTTCACTCGCTGGATAAACAGGGCAGGGATGCTATTCTCGGCGTTACCTTTACCCGCCACGCCCATGAAAACGACGACTGGCGTGTGGAGCTGAAAGCCTTCTGGCAGACATGGGGTGAACAACTCAACAATGCTCTGCCGGATCTGATGCTCGCACAAAACCATGATCGCAGCGCCTTGTTTAGCTTTGTCCGCCAGATGCAGGGGTGTCATGACGTTCTGGCGGTACTGCTGGGCAGCCTGCTGGACGGCGAAAATATGGATGTCATGTTGCGCGGTATATATCTCACCTCCTCTCTGCAACGCGGCCAAATGGATGACATTTTTATGCAGTCCGCCGCCCGTCAGTATCTGCTGGGCAGCAGCCCGCTGGCAGCATGGCCACTGGTCGATACCAGGCCGTACTTCACCCGCTGCCTGTTTCCACTGGCATTGCTGGCTGAACCGAACCTGTCCGGGGAAAACAGTGTCTGGCTGGGCAATGCCCGTCGCCGGATGATGGGGGTTGCTGCCTGTAGTGCGGTACTGATCGTGCTGGCAGCCGGTGGCTGGCACCATTATTACAACACCAACTGGAATGCGGGCGTCAGGGTACTGGAACAGGCCAGAGCCTTTATGTCCGTCCCGCCGCCGCAGGGTGTGGATGACTACGGCAACCTGCAACTGCCGCTGCTCAACCCGGTACGTGACGCCACCCTGGCCTACGGCGACTGGGGGGACCGCAGCCGTTTTGCTGACCTCGGTCTGTACCAGGGCCGTAATATCGGTCCGTATGTTGAACAGACTTACCTGCAACTACTGGAACAACGTTATCTCACGTCGCTCTCAAACGGACTGATAAAGGATCTGGCGGCCGCGCCGCAGGGAAGTGAACAAAAACTGGCCGTACTGCGTGTAGTGAGGATGCTGGAGGATAAAAGCGGGCGTAATGATGCGGTAGTGAAGCAGTATATGGCAAAACGCTGGAGCGAACAGTTCCATGGCCAGCGGGATATTCAGGCGCAACTGATGTCCCATCTCGATTATGCACTGAAGCACACCGACTGGCACGCTGCGCGCGAGCAAGGCGACAATGATGCCATCAGTCGCTGGGCACCGTATGACAAACCGGTTGCTGATGCGCAGAACGAGTTAAGTAAATTGCCGGTTTACCAGCGCGTTTATCAGAGTCTGAAAACACGGGCGCAGGGCGTTCTGCCAGCCGATCTGAACCTGCGTGACCAGGTGGGGCCGACCTTTGAGCTGGTCTTTGTCTCCGGAGACGACAACAAACTGGTCGTTCCGCAACTGCTCACCCGACACGGACTACAGGGTTATTTTGTGAAGCAGCGCGATGCACTGGTCGAACTGACCGCGATGGATTCTTGGGTGCTGAATATCACCCGCAGCGTGAAATACAGCGATGCCGACCGGGCAGAAATCCAGCGCCAGCTGACCGAACAGTATCTCAGCGACTACACTGCCACCTGGCGCGCCGGGATGGATAACCTCAACGTGCGTGACTATGAATCCATTGCGCAACTGACCGGCGCACTGGAGCAAATCATCAGCGGTGACCAGCCGCTCCAGCGGGCATTAACCGCACTGCGCGACAACACGCATTCCATCGTTCTCCCGGAAAAACTGGATGATAAGGAGCGAGAGGAAGCCCGGAGCGCAGCAGACTATCAGCTCCTGACCCGTCTGGGACATGAATTTGCTCCGGAAAACAGTGCGCTGGAAGTGCAAAAGGACAAAGAAAGCACCATGCAGGCAGTCTACCGGCAACTGACGGAATTGCACCGTTATCTGCTGGCGATACAAAACGCGCCAGTGCCGGGAAAATCGGCACTAAAGGCCGTACAGCTAAGACTGGATCAGAATAGCAGCGACCCGATTTTTTCCACCCGGCAGATGGCGAAAACTCTACCTGCGCCGCTCAACCGCTGGGTGGGCAGGCTGGCCGACCAGGCTTGGCATGTGGTGATGGTGGAGGCCGTCCATTATATGGAAGTGGACTGGCGTGACAGCGTGGTGAAACCGTTTAACGAACAACTGGCAGACAAGTATCCGTTTAACCCGGACGCATTACAGGATGCGTCGCTGGATGCATTTGAGCGTTTCTTCAAACCGGACGGCATGCTGGACACCTTTTATCAGCAGAATCTGCGGTTGTTTATGGAGAACGATCTGAGTCTGGAGGACGGGGACAACAGCGTCATTATCCGTGAGGATATCCGGGAGCAACTGGAGACCGCGCAAAAAATCCGCGACATCTTCTTCAGCAAACAAAACGGTCTGGGCACACAGTTTGCGGTGGAAACCGTATCACTCTCCGGTAACAAGCGGCGCAGCGTGCTGAACCTGGATGGTCAACTTGTGGATTACAGCCAGGGGCGTAACTACACCGCTCATCTGGTGTGGCCGAATAACATGCGTGAAGGTAACGAAAGCAAGCTGACGCTAATTGGCACCAGCGGTAACGGCCCGCGCAGTATCGTTTTCAGCGGGCCGTGGGCGCAGTTCCGGCTGTTCGGCGCAGGGCAGCTTACCGGCGTACAGGACGGCACCTTCGGCGTGCGCTTTAACGTGGACGGCGGCGCAATGGTCTACCGGGTACATACCGACAGCGAAGATAACCCGTTCACTGGCGGGCTGTTCAGCCAGTTCCGTCTGCCGGATACGCTGTACTGAGGAGGCAGGGATGAATAACAACGTACTGACACAGACCATTGTGACCGGCAGCGACCCACGTGGTCTGCCGGAATTCAGCGCCATTCGCGAGGAAATCAATAAGGCCAGCCACCCGTCACAACCTCAGCTTAACTGGAAACTGGTGGAATCGCTGGCGCTGAGCATCTTCAGAGCGAATGGTGTGGATTTGCATACTGCGACGTACTACACCCTGGCGCGTACCCGCACGCAGGGGCTGGCGGGGTTCTGTGAGGGAACGGAACTGTTGGCGGCGATGATTAGTCATGAATGGGATAAATTCTGGCCGCAGGATAATCATGCCCGTACCGAAATGCTGGACTGGTTCAACACCCGCACCGGCAATATCCTGCGCCAGCAGATGTCCTTTGCGGAAACTGATTTGCCGCTGCTGTACCGTACCGAACGGGCCTTACAGCTCATCTGCGACAAACTCCAGCAGGTAGATCTGAAGCGGGCACCGCGTGTGGAGAACTTGCTGTACTTTGTGCAGAACACGCGTAAACGGTTGGAGCCACACCCCGGTGGCCGCGAGGATACGCAGGTAAATACTACGGTCAGAACGCTGGTCTATGCTCCGGAAGGCGTTCCCGCAACGGCGGAGGTTGTTCCGCCTCTTCCAGACCTGCCGGACATGAAGGTGGAGGTTCACCACTGCGCAACTGTGAACGGCGTGGCAGGCACGCCACCGGGAAACAGGCTCAAAAGCTTTGCGGCTGGCGTCGTCTGTACCGTCGTCGTCGCAGCCGCGCTCTGGTGGTGGCAGGTATATCCGGTACAGCAGCAACTGGCGCAGGTCAGGGATACCGCACAGGGAGCAGCCACGGCCTGGCTGGCTTTCCCGGATCTGAACAGCTACGGGCAACGACTGCAACAGCTTCCTGATGCCCCACCGCTACAACCACTGGAAACCGGTATGCAGATGATGCGACTGGCGGACAGCCGCTGGCCGGAGAGCCTGCAACAGCAGCAGGCAACGGCGCAGTGGAATACAACGCTGAAAGCCCGCGCGCAGAACAGTCCGCAGATGAAAGGCTGGCAGCAGACCCGCCAGGATTTACGCACGTTTGCTGAACTGCTGGTTCAGCGCGAGCAGGCGAAAGAGGGCTTCACACTTTCCTATATCAAAACGGTGGTTTATCAGGCTGAGCGGACGCTGAACCAGGAGACGCCGCTGGAGTCGCTGCTGACACAGTACCAGGACGCGCAGGAGAAAGGCCAGACGACTGGCGTGCTGGAAAAACAGATTAATGAACGGCTGGATGGCGTGTTAAGCCGCTGGCTGCTGCTGAAAAACAACATATCGCCTGTTACGGTGGCGGGTTCCAGGGAACCGACATCGCAGGTGAAGGAGAAATAATTATGGCAAACGTAACCTACCTGACACTGAACGGACAGTTACAGGGACTGATTTCAGCGGGATGTTCATCGTTGGCGTCCATTGGTAATAAGGCACAGATTGCGCATCTGGATCAGATTATGGTGCTGAGCATGAATCATAGTCTGAGCCGATCGCAGAACGTTAATCACCTGATGATGACGGTGCGCAAACCGATGGATAAATCTTCACCACTGCTGAATAAAGCCATCTCAGAAAACGAGTGTCTGACCTGTGATTTTGAGTTCTACCGCACTAATCGTTTCGGGATCAATGAGCTGTACTACAAACTGAAACTGATTAATGCCCGGATTGCAAAAATCGATCTGATCGTTCCCCATGTTATCACCAGCAGCCAGGGACAACCCGAAGAATCGCTGTCACTGACCTATGAGAGCATTAACTGGGAACACTGTATCGCCGGAACCAGCGCCTACAGCCTGTGGGAAGAGCGGCTTTTTTAAGGATGCAGCAAAATAGCAGGGATGTTCAATGAATGATGTGTTTACGATCCAGTCAGGATCATGGATATTCCTTGTAAAAAATATCCGCAGGTCATTGCCGGTATTGAGCAAATAAGAATGCTGAAAGGCGGGACATTCTCGTACCGTTGGCTGCCGCCGTAGATCATCGGCGGCAGATATTCCTGAATATGGGTGTTGATCAGATTTTATTGCTGTACCGGTTTACCAGGTCCCGGACCACCATCTGGCAGGTTTTTTGTTCCAGGCTGACAATCTGTTGCTCTGTAATATCCGTTTTCTCACTGGTCATTGCATCAGCTTTCGCTTTTACATCCGTTTGTACGATCAACGGAGCAGTCACCGATTCAAAATTGGCAGGGGAATATGTGGCCCATTCCCCGGTGGCGACATCCACCAGCGCAAACCGGATCAAATAGCGTAGTGATGATCCTGACAGTTTTTCACCTGCGTATTTTTTCCAGACCACCTCTTTTGTCGCTGAATTATATTTTCCCGCTTCCAGTTCATCCCAGTAAACCACGATGGCTTTCTGTCTGCCCTTTGCCGCAATATATCTCATCGCCTGCATATAGTTGGCATTGACAACACTGTTCCGGTCCACTGAAAAATCACCATCCGTGGTTGTATCAGCCTGTGTTTCCTTTACTGGTATAACTGGCTGAACAGGGCGTTTTTTCTTTACAACCGGAATACCGGAGAAGGTGGATACTCGATAGTAGCGCTGCATTTCCTGTTGCATCCTGGCATCAGGTGCGCGCGAACCCGATTTTATCAGCACAACGGCAGAGTTCAGGGGGATAGTAAATTGCTCCTGAGCCTCCTCCACTGCATTCTGAATATCTTCCTCGGTGATCTCTAGCGTTAGTTCATTACCAAAAACATCCTGATCGGTGAGTTGTGATGTGGGAGCAATTTGCTCCTGGTGAGGTACACCTGATTTTGTTTTCCTGGCATCAATGGAGGATGTCCTGGCACACCCGGTTAACAGAAAGGAGCCTGAAACAAGAAGCAGTAATAACCCTGACCTGGTATTCATACATAACATCCTTATTGATGTATCAGTTTTATTTAATCCGGAAAAATAAGTGCCTATTATACCGTTATTTACGGACAGTATGACAAAAATAAATCATAAACAACGGGAATATACAATCGCAAATATTATTCGCCAGATGAATGTAACGTAATATTCTGCGTGGCGTAAAACAATGATCAACGACCATAAATATATCACGCAGTAAACTTTACGATGTGTGCAAATAAATGCATCAGTTTTTACCATAACTACTAATATAATTAACGAATCCGGTTGCGTATTTTTCTAATAAAGATAATGGAAGTTAACTAATATCGAAAAGTTTTCCACATATAATTGGCTTTGTTGAATAAATCGAACTTTTGCTAAGTTGAAGGATCAGATCACATATTCCCTGACAATGCAGGCAGTCCCGTGGCAAAGCAGAAGTTCAGAATCACCAACTGGCACACCTATAACAAAGCGCTTATCAACCGTGGCCCCATGACTTTCTGGCTGGACGATGAAACAATTAAGGCGTGGTATGACACCGCCCCGCCTTCAGCACGCGGAAGACCTCAGCGCTATTCTGACCTTGCCATCACTACCGTTCTGGTTTTTAAACGCGTATTCCGGCTGACCCTGCGGGCTGCACAGGGCTTTATTGATACCATTTTTACCCTGATGGGCGTTCCGCTACGCTGTCCGGATTACACTTGTATCAGCAAGCGTGCAAAGTCGGTCAATGTCAGTTTTAAAACACCCTCCCGGGGTGAAATCGCACACCTGGTGATTGATTCCACCAGGCTGAAGGTCTTCGGTGAAGGCGAATGGAAAGTCAAAAAACACGGCAAAGAACACCGCCGATGGCGCTTACGACACCCTGTTATGCCACGATGAACTGCGCCGTAAGAAAATCAGCGCCCTCATTCCCCCCCTAAAGGGAGCGGGTTACTGGCCAGATGAGTATGCGGATCGCAACCGTGCTGTTGCTAATCAGCGGCTGAGCGGAAGCAATGCTCGGTGGAAATGGACAACGGAATATTACCGTCGCGCTATAGCGGAAACGGCCATGTATAGGGTAAAACAGTTGTTCGGAGGTGCACTGACACTACGTGACTACGATGGTCAGGTTGCATACGCTCTGGCCATGATACGTGCACTGAACAAAATGACGAAGGCAGGTATGCCAGAAAGCGTGCGTGTTGAATGATAATCCGACCCGCTACAGGAACGTTCGCACGGAATCTTATTTATTCAACAAAGCCGGTGGTGGTAACTGTGGCCAGGACGACTAGATATCTACCGGAACCCCAGAAAGCAAAAAACCCGCCATAGGCGGGTTCTTCTAAATAGTGGTGCCCGGACTCGGGAACATTCAGCAACCTATTTAACTGTATTTCATCATAAATCTGTTTTCGATAAGTTGTCAAGACACTGAGCAAGACCCGTATTTTTGCTTTTAAATCAAAATAGTGGGTTTAAATGTTCAAAATATTCTCGGTTCGATGCACTGGTTCGATTCCCTTAATATCTATCGTAATGACATCTGCGTTACGCATGTTGTATGTTTAATGTCTACATTACGCGGGTAAGATCAAAATCAGGTCACTGGCGCATCCCGTACTTTTGTTTGCTGCGACAGCGATTCTAAGGTACTGGTGTATTACTCGCTGGCTCCCAGCGCAGTGACGACAAACATTGCTCCCGATCGCTTTCGCCGCAATATGCCCGATCCAATTCCGGTTGTGATGCTTGGGTGTCTGGCGGTGGATCAATCTCTGCGCGGTCGGGGCATCGGGCGGGCACTGGTGTGTGACGCCGGGCTGCGGGTGATTCAGGTGGCTGATACTATCGGCATTCGCGGGATGCTGGTTCATGCGCTATCTGATGAGGCGCGAGAGTTCTACCTGCGGCTGGGGTTTGAGCCGTCGCCAATGGATCCGATGATGCTGCTGGTGACGCTGGGGGGATCTGAGTAAGTGTGGCTCAATTTCCGTTTAACAGTTTTCTGAATGATTATTCATAAGGAAGATGCCATAAGATAGATGTCACAGATAAAAATAAACAGCGAAGCAAGTATCATGTTTTTTATTGAGTTTTTTATTCCTGGGAGTATGATGAAGTAAAGTAAATGGAGGTTGTTATGTGCGAGAGTATATTAAGAAACTCCTCTCTTGATAATAATGAAACTATCCTGAGGAATAACCATCATCTGTCTGTAGAACTACCGTTACACCCCCAATCCGACACCGAGTTATTCAGGTCGCTAACTCCCGGAGAGATAAAACTGGCGCAGACTGTCTTTCAGAATATTATCGACTATGACAGGGTAAAGATATATTGTCATAGCAGTCAATCCCGAATGCAACCCAGAGTTATCACTACCACTAAAAATGGGAAAGTGCTTTTAAGCGTGAATGAATACCGACCTGATTTTTCTGGTGATTATACAAGTCATCATGATTCGGTAAAATATCCTCATTTATTTATTTTTGCGATGTCTTTTGTCTGGCAGTATTTCAGATATGATTCTTCTTTTCGTGATCCGTATACATCATCCGTCTGGTATTCCTACAAATTAGATGAGCCTGCATTTAATTTTTATACTATGGAACAGCAGGCATCAATTATTGCTGATTACTGGTTATTAAATAAATATGATATTGTGGAGTACGAAGAACTAAGCAATTATCAAGAATATGATAAATTTGGAATAGACATCAGTAAGGATTTACTGATGAACTATGAGTCTATGCTAAGGATGCATGTTCAGTATATTAAATAGAACATTTCTGATATTTGTACATGTATTATTGTCCTGTTCAGTAAGTAGTCAGGCTGTGTAAACTGTTACCTTTTTCGGAGAATGATTCCGACTGAGGGAAGGATCCTCTATTGTACTGAAAGTGCAAGATAAGTTCGTCGGGCGTTTATACTCCACTACCAAACTCAACTACTCTATCATCACTCTATCTTTTATCTTTCACTCCGTAATAAAAATTGTCTATTAACAGTGTGTTGACTTCCAATAATTTCCAGGGAAAAAGATGATGCACCAAAACAAATGTTACTATCATGACTGTTTGTTTCTACTTCCCATAAAAAATAATTATCTGTAATTGGGGAGTGAGTTTTTTTTCGTGTGATGCGATTTATATAAATCCCGGCGGCATATCCTGAAAATAAAGTATTGTTACTCTTTCCCCAGTCAATTAATTTTTTTAAATCGGTTACATCATGGAATTTTAATAACGCTCGATAAATAACAAAAATATCTCATCCTTATCTGTTTTAATCCATTTTTCTATATAATCAATGTCAAGCGCTATATCTGAAGAAAACTCTCCAGTATCTGAATGAAAAATAATGCCATGAATTAAGTTGTCATGAAAAAAATGCTCATCAAAATCATACTCCATTTTTATCTCCCCTAAAATCTATCAAGGTAAGCCACAACCACCAAAAACATGCTATCAGAGGATAGCATTTACACGTCTTCATGTGATACTGTTCAGGGTAATCAGCGCCAGAGGCGGTCCTGCTCTGGCAGGTTGTCGAATTGTTGTCGGGTCTTTGTTTCTATGCGATTTCCCGTCGGTTTTATTTTTATATAATTATATTTTTACATTCCTGACCGTTGAGAATATTTACATTTATTTCCCTTCTTTTTAAGGGACTGTTCATTCTTAATGAGCAATGATTCATTCAGATACTGTCCCCAATATATTTTTAATGCCCTTTCAGCATTTTGATCACTATATTCATTACATAAATACTGGAATGTAAAAGCGATAATCACCTTTTTATTACAACTAAAACAATCAAGATTTTTCCCTATCCATGTAGTGCTTGGAATACCATTCCTAACAGGAGGGGTGAGCATATTTAAAACAGTATCCACTAAAGCATCAGCCTCGTAATAGCTTTCAATAAAAAGTCTTAAATAGGCGGCAATATAATATGAAAATGCCGGTTTAGTTATACACATGACAGCATCTTCCGAATGATAAAGATCACTGTCCATTAATTCAATCCAACTCTTTCCCGAAAAAAGTTTTACAGCGTCATAGCAATGTGTAATGCTATCTTCATCAACGACCCCATCTCTCAAATAGTCTGGGTATTCAGAAAACGTTTTCTGAATATAATCTATGATCTCGTCTTTTCTCATTTATAAACATCCTTTTATTACAGCCAGTGTAGTGCATGACATCATAGTTCCCCTAGCCGTTTCTCTTTCAAGCTGATGTCGTAAATCACCTCCATTAAAACATTGATTCATAATATTATTTCTTGCTGATACACAAGCAAGACCATACACACCTTTCTGTATTATGGTTTGACAACTATCGGTCGGATAACATTTTCTTTTTTGGTTGCAAATAGCTTCTTTTTGATTTTTCAGATGCTCATAATAATCATTAGAACAATTACCTGGAGGCGGTGGATTACTAATGGTATCTCCGAAGTTTTTCCACCATTTTGTCAAGGCTTTTGCTGCATTAGCTTCAGCTTCCTGTTGTGCAGGACTTTTTGGCAATGGAAGTGGGAAGGGGAACGGACCAGGAAGAACTTCTAACCCCAAAGGATCTGTATCTGTGACTGGATTAAGTGGATACGAATACAGATTCCATCCCCCCCTCAGTCCTATCGGATCCTGAGTAATATACCTTCCCTGCAACGGATCGAGATACCGGTGACGATTATAGTACAGCCCCGTCTCCTTATCCCACTGTTGCCCCGGCAGCCGGATTAGCTGTTGCAGATTATTCGGGTTATCCTCCCGCAGTATATTCCCCCATTCATCAAACTCCGCACTCCATGCAATATATCCACTGACATCAATCAGCGCCAGCGGCAGTCCCCGGTGGTCGCAGTGGTAAAGATGAATTTTCCTCACCGGCGTATACTCCGGCTCCACCTGATTTTTCATCTGCTCCACGGTCAGCCCGCACTGTGCCAGCCACTGCTGGCTTTGTTCGGTTATCTGATTCGTTTTCAGTTCCCGCTCCAGACTATCCAGCATCGCCACCAGCTCCGGCACAAACACCATCCCCGCGTCCTGCTGGAGTTTTTCCGCCAGCGTGCGACGGATAGCTTTTGTCAGTTCATCCGTAGCGGTTTCAATGCGAATGAGTGGCGTAAATGTTCCCGGCTGGTACACCGTCTGGATACGGGCGACGTCTGTCTGCGTAGTGGTCAGACGGTCTCCATTCCAGCCGTACCATACGGCTTCCTTCAGTTCCGGTTGTGCGCATGAACCATCATGGTACACCGTACATGTCCATATCCGTTTACCGGTGCGACGACCGAGCGGGTCATAAGTATAACGGCTCTCCGTCAGTGTGTTGCCGTTATGTATCTGTCGGTAGCGCGTGAGTCTGTGCTGATTATCGTAATCGTAATAATAGACGAAGCCGCCGCCATTTCGGACACGCCGCTCATCCTTTTCCGTCAGCCTGCCATGTTCGTCGTGGTGGTAGACGTAGTCTGCGTCCTGGGCGATGCGGTTGTCGTGCCAGACCTCCGGCAGCATCGGGTATTTATCCCGCTCCGCTATCCGGTTGCCTGCCGGGTCGGTGAGCGTCCACTGCGTGATGTCATGGTGCGGGGATTTGATATACGTGTTAACCAGTCGCCCGGTGTCGCTGTACTGATAATCACGCTGTTCATGCTGACCATTGATACGGACAAGTTGCCCGGCATCATTCCAGGTATAGTCACGATTAAGCTGCGGTTTGTTAAAATGGTAACTCTGTAGCTGACCCGCTGGTGTGTACGCCGTGGTTCTTTCGTACTGACCGAAGCTGAGCAGGGTCTCCCGGTGCAGGCGGTCGCGGGTGAAATCAATCAGCGGCTCGTCGCCGAGCTTCATTCCGGCAATATAGCCGGAGCCGTAAGTGAGCCATTCCACTGGCGACAGGTGGTCGGGGGTGGTGATGGTCGCCAGCCCCTTATCGCTGTAGTCCTGCTTCGTTTCATGCTGCCACAGCAGTTCACCGGTTTCCGGGTGGTGCACCGTCTGGCGCTCGCTGATAAGACGACCCCGGTTGTCATGACCGTAATGCACGGCGACGCGCTGGCCGTCGCTGAGGTGGCTGATATCTGTCAGCCAGCCGCGTTCGTTATACTGCCAGCGCTCCGCTTCTTCATCATTCACAGTTCTGTATGTCAGGCGGTCTGATTCGTCGTAATGCCACAGGGTAACGAGGTTTTCATCCTCGCTGCGCACAACCTGTCCGGTCGCGCTGTAACGGTAACGCTTCACCCTGCCGTCAAAGCCGGTTTCCTGCGTCAGCCTGCCCAGCACATCATAAGTGAATGCCGTGTGGCTGCCGTTCTCATTAGTCAGCGTGGTAACGCGGCCTGCAGCATCGTATTCCATCCGGCGCGTCAGCCCACCCTGCGTGGTGCTGATGGCGTTGCCCCGGTTATCAAAGGTGGTTTCGCTGCGGCTGCCGTCAGGAGAAATGACCGCCTTCAGGTCGCCTGCCGCGTTGTATTCATAGCGCGTCTCGCGGCTCTGTGCATCCCGCTGGCCGACCAGCCTGCCACGGTTATCATAAGCGCGGTACAGGCTGATACCTTCCTCCTGGTGTGTGGCTGTCAGTTGCCCGAAACGGTCATATTCATAGCGGGTCCGGTAGCCGGAGCAGTCGGTGTATTCCAGCAACTGCCCGTAGCGGCTCCATACCATCTGCTTTTTACTGCCGGTGGTGTCTTCGGTGGCGCAGGGATGTTCACTGCGCGGGTCATCATAAAAATAACGGGTCGTGCTGCCGTCGCGCGCGGTTTCGGCGGTGAGTCTGCCCGGGTCGTCGTACTCCTGCCGGGTTTTCAGTCCGTCCGGGTACAGCGTGCTGGTCAGCTGGCGCTGGCTGTTGTGGTAAAATTCAGTGCGCCTGCCGTCTGGTGTGATAATTTCTTTCAGCAGACCGGAGCCGGGACTCAGGCGGTATGCCGTTTTACGACCCGCCGCATCCGTCTGCGCAATCAGTCTGCCCGCCGGGTCATATTCGCTGTGCGTGGCGCTGCCGTCCGCACGCTCCTGTTTCACCACCCGCTTCAGCCCGCCGTCACCTTCGGTGTGCAGCATCTCACGGCGGTTCAGACTGTCGGTGATAGTGACGGCATTTTTTTCATAGGCATAAACGTAACTTAATCCCGCCGGGTTGTGCTGTTCCACGACGCGTCCGGTAGCATCGTAGCGATAGTGTATTTCCGGCCTGTCCGTATGGCGGTGCGCCACCATCCGTCCCGGATATTTTGCGTCATAAGTGAAGCTGCGCACGGCTGTGCCACTGCGGTCATACACTGCCACCAGTTCTCCGCGCGGTGAATAGGCATAACGCGCCAGCGGCTGCGCAGGCAGATTATCCGGGTATTCCGGGTCACGGGTCAGCCACACTTCCGCCAGGCGAACACCGTTGTCTGCGCCGTACCCCGTGGCGGGCAACACATCAGGAACCGGGGGCTGTTTTGCGGATGCAGCCTGTTTGCGGACCTGCGCTGCCCGCTGTGCCTGGGTGGTCAGCACCAGCCGGAAGCGGCGACCTGCGCCATCGGTCACCCCGTTAATATCTCCGGCAAATTCCCCGGATGCGGCGCGGTGGAAGGTTATTGTTCGCCCGAAATTGTCCACCAGTGCGGTCAGCACCCGGTACGGCGGCAGCGGGGCGGGCAGTGCTTCATCAGGTTCAGGAACGCGCTCAGGCCAGCCCAGTATCCACCACGGCCCCTGCACGCTGTTGGTTGCCAGATAAATATGCGGGCTTACACGGATATCGTCGGGCAAGGACTGCCAGAGGCGATGCAGTGGATTGCTTTCATGCAGCGCCGGAGCGCCGCCCCGCGCCAGCCAGAACGATTCGCTGCGGCTGAACGCCGTTTCACCGGGAAGCAGCGGGTCAAAGTGAATGCTGCGCCCGCCGTTGTCATTGAGTATCAGTTCATCTTCACGTATCTGTAAGCGGATATCGAAAGGCGCTTTCCAGCCGGGACCAAAGATACCCACCGGCGCAGGCGTTTTCGTCCGGTAGCTGCTGTAGCTGCGGGAAAGTACAAACGGTAGCGGGCCAGGTAGCGCGATATCGGTTTCACCGGGCAGCACCTTCGCGCCCAGCAGCGGGTTGACCGGGTTGCCGGAGGTCATGCCGCCGGGACACACCGAACAGGCCACGCCGGTGGGTGCGCCAATCATCACGCCCGCCGAGCCCTGGATTATCGGGCCACCTTTCATGGTGCCGTCGCCCTGACGTGCCGCCGGTTTTCCGCTCATATTCCCGTCCTTTTTATAACTTCTTATTTTTCTTTAACATACAGCCCTGTTGCTGCGGTGATATCACTCAGTACTGCCGCATATCCGGCGGTTTGTTGCTGTCTTCTTTCGGTGCCTCCGGCGGGTCTTCCGCCACGCCGCAGTTCCAGTTAATCATCAGCGCGTCGCCGCTGAGCGTCTGGACGCCCTGGAGATTAATGGCAGTACCGTTAAGGAAGATTTTGCCGTCCTGCGTCAGCACCAGCCGTGCCTGTCCGCAGCGAAGTTCCAGATGTTCCCCGGCGGAATAGACCGCCACCTTTCCGGTGCTCTCGGTTTTGCTTTTGCCCACCGTGAAGGTGACGTTTTCCCCCACGCTGACGTCATAGCCTTTGCCAACCAGCAGGGATTTATAAATGCCGACCTGTGAGGACTGCGTCAGCGCCACCGAGGTATTCATCACGCCGCCCACGGTGGTCTGGTATGCCACGCCGACAGTCAGCGCCCGCGCCACGCCCACCGTTTCGGCCTGATTCTGGCCGACGGTAATGCTCTGGTTCTGACCCACGGTCTCTTTCTGATTCTGTACCACCGTCTGTATCTGGTTCTGCTTCACGGTGATGAGCTGATTGCCGCCGATGGTTTCGCGGTGGTTTGCCGTCACATCGGTGGTGCGGTTATTCAGCACATCGGTATCCATGTCCTTCTGCGCATGGATATAAACCTGCTCCTGCCCCGTCGCATCCTCAAAGCGCAGCTCATTAAAACCATCGCCTTTGTAGGTTTTTGAGCGGATGGTCATCTGCGTCTTCGTTCCCGGCAGGCTGCCCGGTGAACGGTTATCTTGGTGATAGGTACGTCCCATGATTATCGGCTGGTCAGGGTCGCCATTGAGGAAGTCCACGATAACCTCCTGACCCACGCGCGGAATGGCGAGATTGCCGAATCCGGCACCTGCCCATGCCTGCGATACCCGCACCCAGCAGGAGCTGTCCTCGTTCCCCGGACAGTAACGGTCCCAGTGAAACCGCACCCGCACCCGGCCATGCTCATCGCAGAAGATTTCCTCTCCCGGCGGCCCCATCACAATCGCGCTCTGCGGACCATCCACTTTCGGCTTCAGCAGCGGCTGTGGTCGCCAGGTCCTGTTAGCGGGGATGACCCCGAACTGGTTATCCAGCGTGGTCCCCAGCCCCTGGCTGCCTTTCAGCGCCTGCGGCTGTTTACCCGTCAGAACGCTGCTGACAACCTGCCATTGTCGGTTAAGCTCCCTGACCGGATGCCCGGTAAGGGTAAAGATGACGCCCGGCCATAATGTCGGTGAATTGCTGATGCAGGCGGCGGTTTCCGCGTTATTGCGCCAGCCTTCCATCTGATAACGGGCGAAATCCTGCCCGTGCTGCTCATCCTTGAACCGTCCCGGATAATCGAAAACTTCATACTGCGTGCGCTGGCCGTTCAGGTGCCTGCCGTCGCGTCCGTAATACGCCGGCCATCCCGGCACCTTAAAGGTGTAGTCCTGGGTTTCCACCGAAGAGGAGCGTATCTGTGCCTGGTAACTGAATGTACTGACAGTCAGGGGCAGAAGGGTGGTCGTGGGATTGGGGTTAAAGGGGATTTCATCGGTGCGGGACAGCCCGGCCATGTCATCGCACAACGTCAGCGTCTGCGACGGCGTGTCGGCAACGTGCCAGTCAAAAAAGAAAATCCCTTCCTCCGACCACAGGCGGGTGAGAAACGCCAGGTCGGTCTCACCGTACTGCACGCAAAATTCCCGCGCCGGGTGGTCTTCATAAAACAGAGGTTCCCAGCCTGTGATGCCATTTTCCTCCAGCAGCGTGGCGGAAATCGTCTGAATATCCTGCTGCTGGAAGATGCGGAAATTTTGTCGCAGCCCGGCGCGCCACAGGGGAGGGTTGATGGTCAGGCTGTAGCACATCTGCCAGCCGTTGTACTCTTTCATCCCGAAGCGGGTGACAATGCCGCTGATACGGCGCTGCGGCGTATCGCCCTGCCAGACAGTCAGGGTGGCGTTCTTTTCCAGTATGTTTTCCGCTGCCTGCCGGAAAGAATCGCTGGCGACGTCCATCTCCAGCGTAAACGGGAAGGAATAACGCTGTTTCAGCAGAAAGCTCACCACGGCGAAGGTTTCTGGCTCCAGGCCATTCACTTCCAGCGTGAAATGTAATCCTGTTGACATAAGCGAAGCGCTTCCCTGAATAAACAAAACGGGGCATTTTCGCAGGCATCGCAACAGGCGTTATCTGGTCTTCTGACTCATCTGCGAATTACCGGGAAAATGATTAAAGTCACTGATAAATGATGGTCCCATTTAAAAACGACTCCCTGTCCTTTTTTATGATTTTTGTCAATAAATGGTGAATTGTGTTTTATTTATTTTAAAAATATGTTTCATTTTAATATCCGTTACGTGAATGTTTTTCCTGTGCTGTTTTACACCCGGTGAGCTGACTGAAATGCTGTCGGGCAGCGAGGAGCACCTTTCCTGCGTTTCTGCCCTCTTGTCGGCGTTCATCAATCGCGGTATCTTTTGCACGCACCTGCACAATCAGGTGTCGGGATTGGAACCCTGAATAACCTTAGTGGCGACATACGGCGCATCTGTCGCTCAATGGCGTCCTTTGACCACAGCCCGGATTCATTCAGGGCGCTACAGGCCATTGTTCTGAAACCATGCCCGCAAACCTCGGTTTTGGTGTCGTAGCCAATTACCCGTAGCGCTTTGTTGATGGTATTTTCACTCATGGGCT
This sequence comes from Citrobacter sp. LUTT5, assembly GCF_009905315.1. NCBI lineage: Bacteria > Pseudomonadati > Pseudomonadota > Gammaproteobacteria > Enterobacterales > Enterobacteriaceae > Citrobacter > Citrobacter sp. LUTT5. The sequence continues at coordinate 791,393 of NZ_CP047606.1, forward strand.
TGTGCATTGAATGCGCACCCGCAAAGACAAATACTGACTCTCCGGTAATTTCCTTAATCTGCTCCAGCAGGGTGACGGCCTGCGCAGATAACGGCACCAGATGCTCGTCCTTCATCTTTGCGCCACGCTCGGAAAATCGCACGTTCTTCACCGCTTCCCGTTTTGCAGGCACCGTCCAGATGTGAGCTTTCAGGTTGAACTCATCCCAGCGGGCGAGGCGCAGTTCGCTGGAGCGCAGGAAGACGTGCAGGTTCAGCTCCAGCGCCAGACGGGTCAGCTGGCGGCCTTTGTAGCCGTCCACCTTCTCCAGCAGCTCCGGCAGGCGTTTCAGGGGCAGGGCGGGGTGATGTTGGGTCACGCCTGGGGTCACGACCCCATCCAGATCGTAAGCGGGATTGTACTTAATCACGCCCTGCTGCACCGCATAGCGCATGATTTTGGTCAGATGCTGTTTTACCCGCCCGGCAACGTCGTGTACGCCTTTATCGTCAATAGCTTTAACAAGCTGCGCCAGATGACGGGTTTCGATCTTCGCGATATCCATCGCGCCAATATCGGGAAAGACATAGCGCTTCAGACAGGTGAGGATTTTGTCGGCGTGACCTTCCGACCAGAGCTTAAGGCAACTGGTGTGCCACGCGGTGGCGATAAAGGTAAACGTGCGGGATTCGTCAACGGCGGCGTTATCCGCCTTGCGGATCTGCGAAGGACAAATACCGGACGCCAGCAATTTACGCGCGGCATCGCGCTTTTCTCGGGCTTCGGCCAGCGTCACCAGTGGGTAAGCGCCAAACGCCAGACGGTTTTCTTTGCCGCCGAAGCAATAGCGAAAATACCAAAGCTTAGCGCCGCTGGTGGATACGGTCAGGTACAGACCTTGCGAGTCGGTGAGTTTGTAAGATTTGTCGAGGGGTTTAGCTGCGCGGATTTTACTGTCATTCAGGGCCATAGTACGGGTCTCTATCGTTCATCGAACTGAACGACCCGTAATCTGACCCCAAATTTTCCGGATACGTAGGGATAAATCAAAACGCATCGGGAAAGATTTTTACGCTAACCTGTTGAATTGCATACGCATAGGGATTCATAGGGAAGCATAAAAAAGAAAAGGTGGCGGACTCGGAATCATATCCACGATTAACGTGCTGTTTATTATTGGTTTTATTGATATTTCTCACAAACAGCGCCCCCACTAAAGCCCCCATAAAAAATCGCTTTGTTTTTGTGATGGTTGTCACGAAAAATTGGAGTGTAATTGACCCACCCCCCCCCACTCTTACGACACGCGATTTGTTCCATACCATAAAACTCACCATTGTTATGAAGCAGAGTTGTTGTTTTTTATCGTAGGGAGTTAACACCATTTCCGCATTTTTCCACCACGCCTTTCAGCATCCTGTCTTGTAAAGTTATTACTAGACGTTATCAGTTCATGCGTTAGCCCGAACTTATCGCATACAGATTCCGGGATTTTTTCTGATAACGGAGAAAAACCACTGGAGAAAATATTGTGATAAAAATCACAAAGTAAGGCAGGCTACTGGAGAAAAAATCTGCAACGGCGAATTATCGTAGTCTGTGTACCTCAACCAGTATTTTGAAGGCTCTGCTACATGGAAGAAAACACAAGGCAGCGTACGGAAAATTATATTTCAGCAAAAAACCAGCATCCTGCCTGGATACTTCTTGCTACCCGTCGTTCCCCGCTGATACTGAGTTGCCTGAAAACGCTGTTTGAAAAATCAAATGATGGTATCCCTCTTGAGGACGCGATTCAGTCCCTTACCGGTATTCTTGTCGAGCATGTGAGTCAGGAACAGTATGATATTAATCAGGAAAACCCGTCTCTTCAGGCCAGCCGTGAACTACGAGAATGGATAAAACGGCGTTTAATTGTCGAACGGGATGGGCGTATCTTCGCCACCGATGCGCTTGAGGTCGCGATTACGTTTGTTGAGTCGTTGGATAATCGTTTCATGACCTCTACGGCTTCCCGTCTGTCCACCGTACAGCGAGAAATTGAAAATCTGGAAACCCGGCTTAATCCTAACCCGGCAAACCGGGTTTCAACCTTACGTCGTCGTATTGCCGAGCTGGAACGTGAATTACAGGAGGCAGAAGCCGGACATATTGAGGTACTGGAAACGTATCAGGCGGTCGAACATATTCGTGAGGTCTTCAATTTAGCTTCCAGCCTGAGGGCTGACTTTCGTCGCGTTGAAGATTCCTGGCGTGAGGCAGACCGTGCGCTTCGGCAATCCATTATCGGTGAGCAATATCACCGTGGCGATATAGTAGAACGCCTGTTAAACGATCAGGACGCGCTGCTTAATACACCAGAGGGAAGAGTCTTCGACAGTTTTCAGCAACAGCTACGCCAGTCAGCTGAACTGACTGCAATGAGCGAGCGACTGCACGTAATCCTTGGCCATCCTTCTGCTTCTGATGCGCTCAACCGTCTACAGCGTCATGATTTGCGCTGGCTGGTTAAACGCCTGGTCGATGAATCGCAAACCGTACTTCAGGCTCGCGCCCGTAGCGAGCGCGATGTTCGCGGTTTTATGAAAACGGGTCTTGCGGCTGAACATCACCGTGTTGGCCATCTGCTTAACGAATTTCTGAATCTGGCATTAAAACTCGACTGGCAGCGCCAGGTTATTCGCAAACAAGAGGTTCCGCTTCCTGCCATTGGTGTGTCAGTCACGGGTGTCCCTGCTATTGAACGCTTGCGTTTTAAAGAAGTGGACGATGAAGCGGAACAGACATTGGATCTCAGTAATCATGCGGCGGATTTAACGCAGATTGGTGATGATTTCTGGGATGCTTTCAATGGTCTCGATCGTGAGGCGTTGATTCAGCAGACGTTGCAGCTTCTGGCAAAAGAAAATCGTCCCGTTGGTCTGGCTGAGTTGGCGGCGTTGTTGCCCCCGGCTCACGATCTCGAAACGTTCGCCGTCTGGATTGGCATGGCGAGAGAAGCGGGCATTGAGGTTATTGATTCACAGCGCGAATTTGCTGAACTTAGTGATGGGGAAGGTCGTCGCTGGCAATTTAATCTGCCCATTACCGGTCTGGAAAGTCAGGCATTAATGGATATTGATTGGGAGTAGTTGGCATGGCGGGCTTTTTTGACAAACTGATTAACCGGAGCGTTACTGCAAATACAGGCAGTGAATCAGAATCGTTGGATGAAGAAGTTACCGAAGCATTGGTTGAGGAAAATGCAACCAGTAGTGAAACGCGAACACTGAAAAAAATACGCGAAGCGACTCAGGAATTGCTCAAATACGGCCTGCTGGAAGAGGCCAGTAAACCCAATCTGTACCGCGTGGTACTGACTCACCCTGAAGAGGTTACTCGCATTCTGGAACCTCTCGATCTGGATATTGGCATTGATGAGATCCGCGGTCTGCTGTATGTCAAAGTCAGGCTTGACGAAACGCCAGAACAGGATGAATGGTCACACCCTCTGGTGAGACGGCAACGGCTCAATCTTGAACAATCATTATTAGTCGCCATATTGCGTCAGCATTTTGTTGCCTGGGAGCAAGAAAGTGGAACCGGCGCCAGCCAGGCGCAGATCGCTATCGACGATCTTCTCCCTCAGCTCCAGATTTACCTTGGCGATCCGGGGAGTGAATCAAAAGAACGTACCCGGTTGCTTACCCTGTTGGATCAATTAAAGGGTCATGGGCTGGTCACGTCGCCGGATGCGCATGAGCGGATCGTGATTCGTCCGATTATTGCTCATCTTGCCGATCCGATGAATCTTCAGGCATTACTGGCATGGCTGCGGGAACAGATTGCCCGGCAAACCTCCCCGGATAACGCGTCAGAAAAGGATAGCAGTGAGGAGGACGTATGAATCAGATGGTTCGTCTGACTGGGAAGGAATCTTTCATTCTTACCCACATCGAGTTGTTCAACTGGGGCGGTTTTCATGGATTGCATCAGGCCGCAATCCATCATGAAGGCACTGCCGTTATTGGCCCAACCGGGAGCGGAAAAACCACGCTGGTCGATGCCCTGATGACGCTACTCTGCGCCAATCCCCGTTACAACCTGGCCTCAACCGGCGGTCATGAAAGTGACAGGGATCTTATCTCCTACGTGCGCGGCGTATCCGGCCCCGGTGATGGAGGAGAAGGCCAATCGCATATTGCCAGACCGGGTAAAACCGTGACCGGTATTGCCGCTACGCTGGAGCGCGAAGGACAACAGGTACGTCTGGGGGCGCTGTTGTGGTTTGATTCCACCAGCTCCAGCGTGACGGATATGAAAAGGCTTTGGCTGTTCAGCGATAACCCCGGGCAGACACTGGAGCACTGGTTGAATGTTTACCATGATGGCGGCACACGTTTGCTGCGGCAAATGGAAAAGGAAGTGACCGGCATCTGGACATATCCGAATAAAAAACAGTACCTGGCTCGCCTGCGGGATTTCTTCGAAGTGGGGGAAAACGCGTTTACGTTGTTAAACCGGGCGGCAGGGTTAAAACAGCTCAACAGTATTGATGAGATTTTCCGCGAGCTGGTGCTGGACGACCATTCCGCCTTCGATCGCGCAACAGAAGTGGCCAATAGTTTTGATGGTCTGACTGAGATTCATCAGGAACTCGAAACGGCGCGTAAACAGCAGCAGTCCTTGCAACCTGTTGCCCTGAGTTGGGACAAGTACCAGAAGCAAGAGCGACAACTTGCTGACAGGAAGATGCAGGAATCGTTGTTACCTATCTGGTTTGCCCAACAGGCGAGTCAGCTCTGGCGGGAAAAGATTAGCCTCCTTAACGCTGAGCTTGGTGAGGCACAAACTCACGAAGAACAGATCCAGTCACGGCTCGAACTGCAAAAAAAGGTGGTTAGCGACTGTATGCAGCGCTATCTCCAGGTCGGCGGCGCCAATATTGATGAACTGAACGAGCGCATCAATGACTGGCAAAAAACGCTCGGTAGTCGAGAAACTCTGGCGCACCAGTATCAACAGCTGACCCGCAATCTTGGATTGCCGCCTGACCTGAGCCAGCCACAGCTGGAAGCGAATCAGCATGAAGCCGAGGCCCGACGTGAACAGCTCGCCGATGATATAAAGTTAAAACAGGAGGAGGCGTATCAAAAAGGCGCGCTCAGCCATCGCATTACCGAAGAACTGCGTGAGCGGGAAACTGAACGCGCCGAGATCGCGCGTCGTCCGGATTCTAACCTTCCCGTACATTATCAGGCGTTTCGCAGCGAGCTGGCAAAAGCGCTGAACGTTGAAGAGTCTGAACTGCCTTTTGTCGCCGAACTGATTCAGGTTAAACCGGAAGAGGCGCAATGGCGCGGTGCGATTGAACGTGCCGTTGGCAGTAACCGGCTGCGTATTCTGGTTTCACCAGAATCTGCACCGGAAGCGCTGCGCTGGGTAAATCAGCGCAACAACCGTCTGCATGTGCGGCTGCTGGAAGTCAAATTGCCGCACTCTCCCGCCCGGTTTTTCGACGATGGCTTTACCCGCAAGCTGTTGTGGAAAGAGCATCCGTGGCGGGAAGCCGTCAAAGTCTTACTGGCGGAAAGCGACAGGCATTGTGTTGACAGCCCTGAACAGTTGCGCGACATGCCTCATGCCATGACGATGCAGGGATTAATGTCCGGTAAACAGCGTTTTTATGACAAGCAGGATCAGAAACGCCTTGATGAAGACTGGCTAACGGGATTCGATAACCGCGATCGCCTGAATTTCCTTGCAAAAGAAATTGCCGCGCTTCAGGAGCAGGTTAAAGCCGCAAACAAGGCACTTGAGTTTGCGAAAGGCGAGGTGGGGCTTTTGCAAAATCAGGCCATTTCATTCCAGAAAATACAACAAATTGATTACGATAGCATCGATGTTCCCGGCGCAAAGGGCCAACTGGAAACACTCAAGGAACGGCTGGAGAATCTAATCCGCCCGGATTCTGACGCCAGCGTAGCGAAAGCAAAGCTTGATGAAGCTCAAACGGTTGAATCTGAACTTGATACGCAGCTCAGAGCCGCCAATAAAGTCACTAACGGGCTGGATACAGAACTCACCTCAGCCCGGGCCGCAGAACGTAAGGCCCAGCAAACCGCGCAACAAGCTATGCAGGATGAAGAGCGAGAGTTGTGCGCGTTACATTTTCCTGCGGTGACTCTGGAGCAGCTGCCCGACATTCGCGATCTGGAACGTCAACATGAGCGGGGAATTCAGCAAGAAATTGAGGGTGTTAAAGGTGAACTGCATCGACTGAACATTGAACTGACCAAACGTATGTCTGAAGCCAAGCGTGTGGATACCGGGGCGCTCGTTGAGGCAGGGGCTGATTTAGACGATATTCCTGTCTATTTACAGCATTTGCAGGAACTGACCGAAGAAGCCCTGCCGGAAAAGCTCAATCGCTTTCTTGACTATCTGAATCGTTCATCTGACGACGGCGTAACGCAACTGCTCAGCCATATCGATCATGAGGTGCTGGTGATTGAAGCGCGACTCAGCGAACTCAATGAAACCATGTTCAGGGTTGATTTTCAGCCGGATCGCTACCTGCGTCTGGATACCAAAAAAGTTGTTCATGAAAGCCTGCGCACGCTTGAAAAAGCGCAGCGTCAGCTAAATGCCGCCCGGTTTGTTGATGATAATGGCGAGAGCCATTATAAGGCCTTACAGGTGCTGGTGGCGCAACTGCGGGATGCCTGTGAACGAAACCGTACCCTGGGGGCGAAGGCGCTGCTGGATCCCCGTTTTCGTCTGGAGTTCGCCGTATCGGTGATGGATCGCCAGAGTGGTAATGTGATTGAGTCACGTACCGGCTCGCAGGGCGGTAGCGGCGGAGAAAAAGAGATTATCGCGTCTTACGTGCTGACCGCATCACTTAGCTACGCGCTATGCCCTGCGGGGAGTCGTTATCCGCTGTTTGGCACTATTGTCCTTGATGAAGCTTTCTCCCGTAGCTCTCATGCCGTGGCGGGCAGGATCATTGCCGCGCTTAGAGAGTTTGGTTTACATGCGGTATTTATCACCCCTAATAAAGAGATGCGCCTGTTGCGCGACCATACTCGCTCGGCGATTGTCGTCCACCGGCGCGGTCAGGATTCGAATATGGCCTCGCTGAGCTGGGAAGAACTGGAACAACACTACCAGCGGCGGGAGAACGCGTAAAATGTATTCTCCTGAGGAACTGCGTAAAAAACTAGCCCGGCAGTGGGATAATGCAAAGCTTCGGGCTGAGCGCTTACTTCCTCCAGGTAGCTGGCCGCTCTGCCTGCCCATTGGCAAACCTTCCGCCAGAATGTTCGCAGAGCAAACGCAGTACGTTTTGCAGCACGTACAGTTATGGCGGCAAGTAACGGTTGGGCGTGTGGATTGGGAAGAGGTGAGTTATCGGGCTAGCGGCACGCCAGTATTAATGCCGTTACGCTGGATACTGAATGGCCCTTCTGACTGGATCAACGCAGCGGCGGATCCTGTGGTGAGTCGGGAATTTCGCTTGCTGGAGAGAATTATTGAGCAGGTTGATGCCATTTTTCATCCGCTGTTGGTCAGCCATCGTTCTCTCTGGCGGCACAAAGACCCACAAGACATCATCAGCGCAGCCAGGCTGGCCTGCCGATTAGAGCCAGGCTGCGCAAAAGGGCTACCGTTAAGGCTGCTTTCCGGGCAAGGGGTGGATACCAAATTTATCGAGAATAATATTTCGTTATTAACCCGACTGCTGGATGTGCGTTTTTCCGGCGAAGCCAGCGAGCAGGGATTAACCACCTTTCTTGACGCTTTCGATGAGTCCAGCCACTGGGTTCTGGTTGTGCCATTATCGCCCGGATTGCTCCCTTTTAAAAAATGCCGGGTGACGACGGCGGAACTGGCGGAAACGACATTGCCCGCGTCGCGTATTCTGGTGATTGAAAATGAACAGTGTCTGCATCAACTTCCAGCGTTATCTGACACTATCGCGATTTTAGGGTGTGGCCTTGATGTGCAATGGTTATCCAGCTCTGTTCTGGATGAAAAACGCGTTGCCTATTGGGGGGACATGGATAGCTGGGGGCTACTGATGTTGGCGAGAGCCAGGCGCTGTCGCCCGACGCTTGATGTTCTGCTTATGAACCGTGAGTTGTTTGAGCAATATGCCAGCCATAGCGCCGTTTCTGAACCGGTAAAAGCGCAGCAAGCAGTACCCGATGGTTTGCTTAATGAAGAGGCCGATTTTTATCGCTACTTGATCCGCTTGCCGCGTGGTCGTCTGGAGCAGGAATTTTTGCCTGCGGGGATAGTTGAAGAGGTGCTGGTCATGTGGCGGAAAGGATTATAAATAAGGTTGAAAGATCCGTCAGTACCCTTAGCAACCTACCGGATATTCGGTAGATGCGGTATCATATAGTCGAATATTTTTCAGCCAGAGGAACCTCTATGCCTTTGCAAATAAAAGACATTATAGATCTGCAAACCCTTGTTGAATCGGAACAGGTAGAGTTCAAGCTGGCAGGGGGAAAAGACGGCAAAGGCGAGTTACCGAAAGACTTCTGGCCCACCTATTCCGCAATGGCAAATGGTCGGGGCGGTTGGGTTGTTCTCGGTGTAAAAGAACAGGCTGGAAAATTTACACCAGTTGGCATTGCTGATCCCGAAAAGATTAAGACCGATCTGTTTAATCAGTTAAACGATCGCGATCGGGTCAGTGCGAATGTGCTGAGATCAGAAAATGATGTGCAACAGGTCTCTTTGCAGGGAATGGACGTTCTGGCGATCCATATTCCACAGGCAATGCGCAAACAAAAGCCGGTGCACCTGAAAAAGTCCCCATTTGGTAACACCTATCAACGTCTGCACGAAGGCGATCGCGTTTGTGATGATATGACCGTCAAGCGGATGCTTGCAGAGCAGATCCACGACAGCCGCGATAATGAAGTGCTTTCCGAACACTATACCTTTCAGGACGATATCGATCTGGATAGTCTGAAAGTCTATCGCAATCTGCTATCGGCAAATAACCCGCAACATCCTTATCTGGCCTGTGAGCCGTTTGAACTATTTAAAATGGTTGGTGGGTGGCGTAAAGACAGGGAAACCGGAAAAGAGGGTATAACGCTGGCTGGCGTTCTCATGTTTGGTAAATGGGATGCGATTATTGCCGCAGCGCCCAACTACATGGTGGACTATCAGGAACGCCCCGAGGCTAAAACGGAGCTACGTTGGGTAGATCGGGTATGTCCGGACGGTACATGGTCAGGGAACTTGTTTGATTTTTATCGCAAGGTATACCAAAAGCTGGTCGCCGATCTGAAAGTCCCGTTTACCCTTGAAGAGGGTCAGCGCAAAACGGATACGCCAGTACATATCGCGCTGCGTGAAGCGTTGGTCAACACGCTGGTCCATGCTGATTTTACCGACCGGGTTTCTATTCTGATCGTCAAACGTCCCGATATGTTTGGCTTTCGCAATCCCGGCTTGATGCGCCTGCCGTTGGAGGATGTGATTGCAGGCGGCGTCAGTGATTGCCGCAACAGGTTGCTACACCAGATGTTTTTGCTGATTGGTCTGGGTGAACGTGCAGGTTCAGGAATGCCGAAGATTTTTAGCGGCTGGCGAACGACCAACTGGCGCATGCCGAGACTGAGAGAAAATCCCTTCCCGGCACAGACAATACTGGAGTTACCAACCGCCAGCCTGATCCCGCAGCACGTTCTGGATGATTTGCATCAACGATTTGGCGAGACTTTTGATCAGCTTGATGATTTTGAACAGGTGATTGTTGCAACCGCGGCTATTGAAGGTTGGGTCAATCATGAACGCGCCTGCCAGTTAACAACCCGTCATTCCCGCGAAGTCACGTTGACGCTTCCACGTCTGGAAAGTAAAGGTTTTCTGGTCGCTGGGGGTGAGCAGAAAAGCAAATATTACACCTTGCCCGGCGTATCGGTCATGACGCCGGATGAAGTTTTCTCGTTAGGTGCAGTTGTGAGCTCCACACATAACGAGGGGAACTCCACATATAACGAGCAGAGGTCCACACATAACGAGGGGAACTCCACATATAACGAGAAGAGGTCCACACATAACGAAGGGAACTCCACACATAACGAGCAGAGGTCCACACATAACGAGGAAAGCTCCACGTATAACGCCGGGGACGATCAGCCCGCATCCCGGGATGAGTATGGACGGTTGCTCAACCGTTTTATCGATCGACCTTATATTGATGATGTTGAAAATCTCACTGATGCTTTCCGGGATTCGTTGTTTGCTCTGGCTGCCGTTCCACGTGGAAGGTTACGTCTGGGGGATAAAGCGCTGATGAAGAGTGTGATCCTGAAAGTATGTCAGGGGCAGTATATTTCCGTTGCTGCGCTGGGACAGATCCTTAGTCGTAACCCTAACGCGCTGCGTCAGCAGTACTTAAAACCGCTGGTGGAACAAGGAGAACTGAAACTGGCTTTTCCACAGTATAAGAATGACCCGAAGCAGGGGTATAGTGCAGTTTAATGCTATATCTGGTTGCGATATTCAATAAACGTGCGCCTCGTGTCGTTTGATTTGAACGCACATCGTAAGGAAATAATATGTCGATAAGATGGGAAAGCATCAGGACGTTCAACAATTCTCAAAATAATGCTTTTGAAGAACTGATTTGTCAGTTAGCAAGAGAAGAACCTATTATTAACAAAATAGATTTTCGCCGTGTGGCAGCGCCAGATGGTGGCGTCGAAGCCTATTGTGTACTTGATGATGGAACTGAATATGGCTGGCAGGCAAAGTATTTTTTTAGTATGGGTGATGCTCAGTGGAAACAGTTAAAAGAATCATTTGAAACTGCTTTAAAAACACATCTAAATCTTACCAAATATTATATCTGTATTCCGTTAGATCGACAGGATCCTCGTAGAAAGGATCAGGATTGGTTTATGGATAAATGGAATAAAAAGGTTGCTGAATGGACTCAATACGCTAAAGGGCTAGGAAGAAATATCAGTATTGAGTATTGGGGAAGCTCGGAACTAACCCATCGGTTATCACAAGAGAATAATGCTGGCCGGTTACATTTTTGGTTCTCAGCGGAAGAGTTTACCATTCGTTGGTTTAGCGAACAGATAGAAGAGAGTACTAAAAACCTTGGCAAGCGATATACTCCAGAACTGAATGTCGAACTGGATATTTCCAGGAATTTTGATGCAATTAGCAGAAATAGTGGTTTTTATAAGGTAACACATAAATATTTTCATGATTTTCTTTCAAAACTTAACAAGTTTACAGATAGAGCCATTCATTATTCTGGTAATAACACATCCGAACAATTTAAACGCTGGATTTCTGATGTTAAAGACAGCTTTGTTCCCGAAGACCGTGCATTGGAACAGTTTGATATAAATTTATTGTTGAGTCACATAGATAATATTAGTAAGTACTTATCTGATTTTGAACATGAATTTATTGATAATAGCGAAAAGAAAAATGACGATCTGAGGTATCAGGTTAATAATGCATGGCAGGCAATTTCTGACTTTTCAGACTTTATCAAGGGCCCAATGCTGAAATTGGCAAATAGCCCTCTAATGATTCTGTCAGGGGAGGCCGGGATTGGAAAATCTCATTTATTAGCGGATATAGCAAACCATCGAATAAAAAGTAGGATTCCTTGCCTATTACTTCTGGGGCAAAACTTTGTATCAGAAGAGTCACCATGGACACAAATACTAAGAAATATTCTGCGTGTTGATGGTAAAGAAAATGTCTTATTAGGGGCATTGAATGCCAGAGCTGAGGCTCAGGGAGAACGTCTGCTATTTATTATTGATGCAATCAATGAAGGGAAAGGACGGTATTTTTGGCCCGATTATATTGTCGGCATGATAAATCAGCTCTCTAAATATCCTTGGCTTGGGCTTGTTTTGAGTATCAGAAGCTCATATGAAAAATTAATTGTCCCCAAAGACTTTTTCGATGAAAATAAAATAACACGAATTGCTCATTCTGGTTTTGGGAGTGTCGAATATCAGGCATCTAAGTTCTTCTTTTCTCAATATGGTATAGAGCAACCGGGAGTCCCGATATTACATCCTGAATTCAGTAATCCACTTTTTCTTAAAATTTTTTGCGAAGGTCTATATCGCTCTGGATTAAATAAAATTCCGAAAGGATATTCTGGGATAAGTAATATCATTTCATTTTTCATAAACAGTATTGAGGCTAAGTTATCGAGACCTTCCTCTTTCAATTACCCTGAAAATTTTAAGCTTATAGAGAAAACCATTAATGAATTAATAGAATATAAGCTAAATAATGACTTGAGTTTTATTCCGTATGAAGCAGCATTTGATATTGCAGAGAAAATCATTGGTCGATATAGTGATCGACGTCGTTTTCTCGATGAATTAATTTCAGAAGGGATATTGTCAAAGAATATCTATTGGAATTCGAAAGATAATTATGAAGAAGGGGTATATCTGGCTTATGAACGATTTGAAGACCATCTGACAGTATCTTTTCTCTTAGATAAATATTCAATAAATAATAATGATGCACTAGATTCTTTTTTTAAAGAGAATGGTGAGTTATATAAATATATAAAATCGAGCTATTTTTATCAGGGTATAATTGAATCACTTTCTATTCAGTTGCCTGAGAAATTTGGCAAAGAGCTTTATGAATTGGTTGAAGTTGAGTATAAAAAACATGATGGTATTATTCGTGCATTTATCTCAAGTCTTATCTGGCGTAAGCCTGATAATATTGAGAAAAAGACGCTTGAATATATTAATAAATATATCATTCCATTTGATAACGGCTTTGATGCCTTTATGCAAATGGTTTATACCGTATCCTCCGACCCCGAACATATTTATAACGCAGACAAGTTACACAAATTTCTTTCAAAACATTCAATGGCAATCAGAGATTCATTCTGGACGAAGTATCTCCATAATTTAGATTATTACGAAACTTCTTCGATGCAGCGTTTAATTGACTGGGCTGGCGCGGAAGAGGATAAGTTTTATTTATCGGATGACTCAAGATTACTGGCTGCTAAGGCGCTGTCATGGCTACTGACGAGCACGAATATAAAATTACGAGATGGCGCAACGAAATCGTTAGCCAATTTATTGAAAAATAATATTAAAACGATTACGGCGCTCATAGACAGCTTTAAAGATGTTAATGATCCTTACGTACTGGAGCGGATCCTGGCGGCCTCTTATGGCGCGGTTTTAAATTCTGTTACTCTGGATGATTTAGATAAATTGTCTGAAAATATTGTTGCCACTATTTTTGAAGCTGAAGAAGTATATCCTAATGTTCTTGTCAGGGATTATGCCAGAAATATAATAGAATATGCTTTATATAAAAAAGTATATCAAATGGATAATGTTGATATTATTCGGCCTCCATATCGAAGTGATTTTCCAACGACTTTCCCAACCAATGAGGAAATTGATGCGTATAAATATGATTATAATGCTGCGGATTTTAAAGATTACTATTGGGGACAAAATGCAATATTAAGCTCAATGGTTACTGAGTATGGACGGGGGATCTGTAGCTATGGTGATTTCGGACGTTATACTTTTCAGAGTGCATTATCTGGATGGTGTGATTTTGACCCTAATGATCTAAGTAACTATGCCTGTAAACTGATTTTTGAGAAATATGGCTATGATGTTGAGAAGCATGGACAGTTTGATCGATACGCCAGTGAGGGGGATAGAAGCAGGAACAAAAAAGAAAGAATAGGTAAAAAATACCAATGGATTGCATTGTATGAGGTTTTGGCGCGTATTGCGGACAATCATCAGGTGGCCGAAGGGGGAAGCCGCTGGTCAGAGTCGAAAAATTATGTCTGGTTTCAGGGACCCTGGGAGTTGTTTGTCAGAAAAATAGATCCAACCACGCCATCTTATAGCAAAGAGATTATAAGACAAAAAAGCTTCTGGAATAATGAAAATCCATATAATGACTGGGATGGCACTATTAATGATTGGTTGAAGAGAGAGACTAATTTACCTGATCCACTTGAACTGATATCAGTTCTGTCTGCTGATGATAAAAAATATTTATTGCTTGATGGCTTTTTTACATGGGATGAGCCACTTCCTCTTGGTGAGGACGAATATGGCTATGCAAAAAAACACCTTTGGTATCATATTAGAAGTTATTTAGTAAAAGAAGGTGAATTACCAACGCTAATATCCAATTTGAATAAAGATCTGTCATTAATCCGAAATTTACCAGAATCGCATGATCAATACCGAGTTTTTAGCCGAGAGTATTACTGGTCGCCTGCATATCAATATTTTGACGACCCGTACTACGGAGATAAGGGATGGCAGAATATTTATACTGATTGGCAAAAGCAGGGAAAACCCATTGCGACGGTTTGTCTGACATCTGAAAGTCATCATTGGGAGTCTGATTCGTCCGGTGATAATGAACTATCATATCTGGCACCTTGCGAATTTATGTATCATGGTATGAAGTTGAATTATTCTGAAAATACAGGGGAATGGTTGGATAGTGATGGCGATGTTACATTTTTGGATCCGTCTATTCACTGTGAAAATAAATCAGCACTCATTGTTGATAAAGATAAACTAGAGCAATTTTTATTAAAAAATGAATTGAATATAGTTTGGGTTGTTACCGGTGAAAAGAATATTCACTCAATGCGTCCTATTGTTCTCGATGGTGATAAATGGCTGGAGATATATGGGATTTATACTTTAAAGAATAATAATGTAGGCGGGTGGAGAATAATTAAATAAGGGGCTAAAAATTTCTTGCCGTCTGTTACCAATAGCGGTATCTTTTCCCGGCGCCTGCAAATTCAGGTGCCGGGATTGGTCTCCCGAATATCATACCTGCGACATATGGCGCGTTAGCGTCTTTTTTATGTCGTGCGTTCGGCTATACCTCTATGGTGGGCTGGGCGGGGGCACTGCAAGGTGCGCCGGTGTAGGTATGGCCGGTAAGACCAACTCCGTACAGTCCACCACCCGGAAGATTGGTCTCTTCGGTGGTGGAATTTAAATTCACATACCGGAGGTTGCCTTATGGCTACTACCCCAATCCAAACACACCCGTTACTTGCCGTTCCCTTCAATGCCGCTACGGACTTCACCGTCCTTGCCAGCCACTGCGAAAACTTCGCTGAAACCCTGATTGAAAGTAAAGATATCGCGTTAAAAATGGCGCTCTGCGGCAGACTCAACACCGCTCTGACGCTGCTCCAGCCCACGCTGTTAGACCCCGTCCCGCCCCATCTTGTTGAAAGCCTGACCGTTGACACCCTCCCCGCAAACGCCCCTCAGTTTGGGCCTGAATGTACCGAGCTATGTAACTACTGCCTTGCCCTGACGCAGACGCTGGCGGGGCAGGGGTTTTCCTCTGAAACGGAGAAATACCTTAGCTGGCTGTTGTATGACCTGATCAATTACTTTGCGGCAGAAATGAAAGCCCCGCGTTGGCTGCGTACACCTGACGGCGTAAAGTTTATTGACGGGGTGGCGGCATGATGCAACCGGACTGGCATTCCGCCGACATTATCGCGGCGCTGAAAAAGCGTGGAACGTCGCTGTCCGCCGTTTCCCGCAACTCAGGGCTGGCGTCCTCCACGCTACTGGCCCAAAGGTGAAAGGCTGATCGCCGAAGCGCTGGGCATTGCGCCTGAGCAAATCTGGCCTTCCCGCTATCACAGACCAAGTTAAAACAGACTCTCGCGATCTTCTGTCAGCTCTGCTGGCTGAAGATCGGGAGAAGGCAAGCGAAGCGCGGCAGACTGCCATTCACAGAATGACGAAAAATCCACAAACAACTCAATTTCCAGAAAAAAGATTTCCCCTTTTCATCCTCATAAACCGGGTGTAATCTCCCTCCTGCAATATGCTGTCGTCGACAGCTCCCTTTGCTTCAAAACCTGAAAGAAGCACCTGTTATCAGGACGGTTGATCCCTTTACCGGTGCAGACCTCTGCAAACACCGGGTCGCAGAACATCGCGGCGGAGGCCCGAAGTTCATACACGATGCATTCTTTAACTGCGCCAGTTCATCGGCTGTCATTTCACCCAACCGGAAATCACCCGATTTCACGGCTCACTTACACCTGCTGAATTTCAGCGCTTTTTACCTGCACCAGTCCACTGGTCGATGTTTCACCGCGCCGGAAACTTTCCGGTAAATCCCGCACCTGCTGCCACACCAGCGCTGTTTACCTTACGGGCTTTGCTGCCGCGTGACCGTAAATCTGCACCAGAACTGCCTCTTTCAGAGCACGACACCTGACCGGGCGTCACTTGAGTCCCGTATCACGGGCGCAAGTGACGCCGTTCCACCACGCCGACGCAAGCCACGGAAAATCCGGCCTGCGCCCTCAATCCCCCACACTGACACGCCGCTTTCAGGCCGCAGTCAGCCATAAAAAGGAGAAGAAGATCGATACCGAGGGGGGTATGATGCCCCGGAGAATTTCCTGCTACGGCAGGCAGCCTGTACCGCGTACAGTCTGAAACTCCCTACACCTCAACAACCTGCCACCCCGGCGTGAAGGTATCGTTCTGGCGCAGCCATAAAGCATACGCCGGGGCCAGATTGTGCTTTTTAACAGCGGCAAGGGGTAGCTATGGGTAAATTAGGCGGTGAAATGAAGGCGCTGGCGAAAAAGGTCGGTGGCAGTTTTAAAACGGTGGATGACCGCATTCATATTGTGCAGCGGTTCAGCCACCATTTACGCTCGCTGAATATCCAGATCCAGCGGGTGGAGCAGATCAAGGTTCGCCATATTGAATACTACATTCAGGCGCGGCTGGCGCAGGAAATCGGTAAACGGACGCTGCAAAATGAAATGGCCGCACTGCGCGGCGTACTGCAACAGGCCGGACGTAGGCAGGTGGCTGAACATGAGCGACTGACCAATAAAGCATTAGGGCTGGCTGGCGCATCGCGTAACGGCACCAACCGGGCCATCACACCGGAGTATTACAGCAAGGTACTGGAAGCCGCCCGCGATAAAGACGCAGGGCTGGCGGTAACGCTGGAACTGGCAAGGCTGATGGGGTTGCGCTCGCAGGAAGCGGTTCAGTGCTGTCAGTCACTGAAAACGTGGAGGCAGGCGATGGAGCGCGGCGAAACCCGGCTGACGGTGGTGTTTGGCACCAAGGGGCATCGTCCCCGTGAAACTATTATTTAGGATACTGGCGCAGTGAAAAAAGCGCTGGATAACGCCTTATCTGTCGCAGAGTTGCGTAACGGCAGACTGATTGATCAGCCCAGCCTCCAGAAGGCCATGAATTACTGGCGGGGAGCGCTCGCTG
Organism: Citrobacter sp. LUTT5; assembly: GCF_009905315.1. Classification (NCBI taxonomy): domain Bacteria; kingdom Pseudomonadati; phylum Pseudomonadota; class Gammaproteobacteria; order Enterobacterales; family Enterobacteriaceae; genus Citrobacter; species Citrobacter sp. LUTT5. The sequence continues at coordinate 808,678 of NZ_CP047606.1, forward strand.
AAGCCGGATTGACGGGGAATTATACCCCGCACTCACTGCGCTATGCGTGGGCGCAGGATGCCATCCGTCACTATCTGGCGCAGGGATTCAGCGACAAAGAAGCGCTGGCGCTGACCTCAATGGATTTGGGCCACGGCGACGGACGCGGGCGGTATGTGGTGCAGGTCTACGGACGGTGGGAAGAGGAGTAATTTCCTGTTCTGGTGCAATCATGAAAAGGCCGAAGGGATAAGGGGACGCTAAGGGTAACAGCGCCAGACCGGAAAGGGCCAAAGGGCTTAAAAGGCCGGAACTGGCGCAGTTCGACATTTAACTGGGGGGATCTGGCGCAGCGAAATGGATTTTGATACTGGTGCAAATTAAAAGCAGAACCGCAGCAACTTTTAAAAACCTGCAAAATATGTTGGTTCAGTTTTTTCCCTTATTGGCTATATTAGAAATGACAAACTCAGCCCGTTTCTCCACTGAGGCTCGAGGTAATTCAAGTAGCTGGTAACCGTATTTTTGATAAGTGGTCACCATTGCGAGATATGTCAGTTCGGCCTCCTCAATCGACTGTTTTCGCTCCGCATCCTGTGTGTAAATTTCTGGCCATGGAGGCGCAATAAACACTTGTTTACTGTAACGAAATGTCTGAATGGCTTTATCTAAATGGGCGGGTACAGGCAAATGACATAAGTTGAGATAGCCTGCAATATCAGGAATTCCTCGATCAAAAAAGCAGATCTCATTGCACCCTTCAACGGCATGCCATGAACGCATTTCCCAGCATAGCATCCATTCTGCAAAAGCCATTCTGTCGCTCCATGGAAGCGCATTTCCATTGATGGAAACCTGAGTCTGAATAACGCCTCTGCCAGCTTCAGGCAAGCACGTATAACCTTTAGTAATCAAAGCGTCAATGAGTGTGCTTTTACCGGAACCTGGCCCGCCGGTAATAACAATACGCTGCTGGAGGTTTGACATAAAATTCTCCAATAAAAATAGAATAAGAAGTTTTGTTAGAAAGGAAAAACAGGAAGTAAAAAGCAGGTAGAGTGACGCTGAGCATGTTATCAGTCGCCACCATAAAAGGGGAAGCGCTGAATAACATCAGATTAAAAAGGACCAAAGTAAGTGCAAATAAAAGCAGATCCGCTGAGATCTGCTTTCCGGTGTGGCTTATTAACGTGCTCAGGCTACCTGAACCTGTCTGTCATACCGATATGGCGCAACAAACTTCTGCCGACAGGCGTCGAGCCAGTCCGACCACCACTGCATCATCTGCGTGCGCTCGTCGAGGTGCTCCGCCTTGTGGATATACGCGGCGCGAACGTTGTTACGTTCCTGATGGCTCATCTGCCGCTCAACCGCATCTTTCGACCAGCGCCCGGACTCAATCAGCGCACTACAGGCCATCGTGCGGAAGCCATGACCGCAGACGTCCACCTTCGTATCGTAACTCATTACCCGCAGCGCCTTGTTGATGGTGTTCTCGCTCATCGGCTTGCGCGGATCGTGATCGCCGGGAAACAGCAGCTCACTGTTGCCGGACAGCAGTTTTAGCTGCTTCAGCACCGTCACCGCCTGTTTTGACAGCGGCACCAGATGCGGGGTTTTCATCTTTGCGCCACGCTCTGAATAGCGTACACCCGGAATAGGCTCACGCTGCGCAGGGATAGTCCACATTGCGCCATCCAGATCGATCTCCGCCCAGCGGGCAAAGCGCAGCTCACTGGAGCGGATAAAGATCAGCAGGTTAAGCTGTACCGCCAGCCGGGTCAGTAATCTGCCGGAATAGCTTTCCAGTCGCTCCAGTAATTCCGGCATCTTTTCCAGCGGCAGGGCGGGGTAGTGGTTTTTCGGCGGCGGCGCGATGGCACCTGTCAGATCGTTGGCCGGATTGCTGGCGATCAGGCTCTCCTGCACCGCATAGCGCATGATCGCCGTGGTGCGCTGCTGAATGCGTGCGGCGGTCTCCAGATTGCCTTTTCTCTCCGCTACCCGCAGCGGGATCAGCAGATCGGCGGTTTTCAGGTCGGTAACGGGAATTTTGCCAATCAGCGGAAATACGTGCAGCTCCAGCGAGCGCAGGGCTTTGGCGGCGTGTGCCTCAGTCCAGCGGATATTCCCTGCCACCCATTTGCGGGCGATCTCTTCAAAGGTATTGCCGCTTTTCTTTGCCTGCTTCTCCTGCTGCTTTTTCACCCCCGGATCGTCACCCGCGCTGAGTACGGCGCGAGCCTCTTCACGCAGCTTGCGTGCATTCGCCAGCGTCACGGTCGGGTAAGCGCCAAACGCCAGCTTCTTTTCCTTGCCGCCAAAGCGGTACTTGAGTTGCCAGAGTTTAGAACCGTTGGGCTTAATCAGCAGGTACAGGCCCTGCGCGTCACTGAGCTTGTAAGGTTTGTCGATGGGCTTGGCGTTGCGGATGGCGGTATCGGTGAGTGGCATAGCGGGGGCTCCAGAGTTTATCGAACCAACAGGCCCCCAATTAAGCCCCCAAAAACTCTGGATGTCAAAAAACCTGACGGAACTTTTCAGCACCATCAGGTTTCTTTAACTTACTGATTTTTTAACGTTTCAGGACTTATAGGAACGCCATGAAACTAAATTTTGGTGCCCGGACTCGGAATCGAACCAAGGACACGGGGATTTTCAATCCCCTGCTCTACCGACTGAGCTATCCGGGCAACGAGGCGCATTAAACCCGATTCACTTCGTTTCGTCAACGAAATTTCTTCAAATCAATGCAGACTGCACAATCTATCACCACATTGTTGCTATTGCACGCATTCTCAGGCAAAAAAAGCCGTCCACGCTGCGGAAAGCGGCATTGTCAGTAGAAGGGCAGGAAGCATATTCACCACCGCAAACATTTTGATGCCACAAATCCGCAAACCGGTTGCAAGTAGCAACAGTCCGCCTACAGCGCTGAAATCGGCCATCATGGCTGGGGTTGTCAGCGGTAAAATCAGAGCCGCACAGGTGGCAAGCGTCAACTGAATTGCCAGCATCGGTATGAAAATGGCAGACACGGCGATCCCTAGCGAGCAGGCGAAGATAATAGCGGTGAAGAAATCGAGAAATGACTTGGCGATTAAAATATTAGGATCGCCGGTCATCCCTTCATGGATCGCCCCAAATATCCCGGTCCCGCTGGCGCAAAACAACACGATGATCGCCACATAGCTTTGGATAAAGGATTCGTGTGTTGCATTGACATCCGATTTGGTGAAAAGCTGTTGCGCTTTGGCAACCGCGGAATTGATTCCTTTTTCCAGATGGCAGAATTCGCCAATTAATGCACCGATCAGTGTCGCCAGAACCATCACCGGCAAGTTAACGCATTTGATAACCAACAAGATACCAATTCCCAACGAGCACAACCCGAATATTGAGGTCATTGAGATCCGAATACGTTCGGGTAAGTGCTGACTGAGCAGCGCGCCGAGAACACCGCCTAATAAAATGGCGCTGGCATTAATAAAGGGTCCGATTACCACGTTTGCTCCTGCATACCCATTATCGTCTTGATGCTAAAGGCAACTGTTTGGGTGAAATTATGTTTCAGATTGCATTATTATGCCGCTATTTTCAGACGAAATGCTTGTTTATCTGTGAGGTTTAAGCACAGGATTTTATCTTGCGCCTGTAGGTGAAAGGTGCCATGATTGCGCGAATTTTCTCCTGTCTGAATGGGGCTGCCTGGGATGATATTACTCCCCCTACATCGCCTTCAATATCGCCTTTTTGCGCGACGTTTTCCCCTTCCTGCGACTTATCTATACTCTGCCACCATGCGGTGAGGGCAGCGCACGCTCACTGCAGGATAACAGTAAGATCAGAGGCTATCTGCTTTTACTGATGTCTGGCGGTCGGGGCTGGTAAACAGTTTGACCCGTCATTTCGTGGGCAAAGCAATGCGGCTTTGCCCGGGACCTTTGATTTTCCCGAAACGGGTTATTGCGCTTATGAAATCAATGAAAATTGCCGCCAGTGGTGAACTGGCTTCTCGTCTTTCCAGCCATCGCCAGGTGGTTGCGCTGGACAGCACCGATTTTACTGACGTCGCGGCAGTCGTCATTACCGTTGCGGACAGCCGCAGTGGGATCCTGGCTTTGCTGAAACGCACTGGTTTTCATATACCGGTGTTTTTGTTCGCAGAGTCTGATGTCGATGTACCTGCGGGCGTTAACGCGGTGATTTGCGGTCAGGCTCAGGACTGGCTGGAGATGGAGTCTGCTGCCTGTCAGTATGAGGAAGATTTGCTACCGCCGTTCTATGACACGCTTACCCAGTATGTCGAAATGGGGAACAGCACGTTTGCCTGCCCGGGGCACCAGCACGGTGAGTTTTTTAAGAAGCATCCGGCGGGCCGACATTTCTATGAGTTCTTTGGCGAGAACCTGTTCCGCGCGGATATGTGTAACGCTGACGTTAAGCTGGGCGATCTGCTGATTCATGAGGGATCAGCGAAACATGCGCAGAAATTTGCCGCGAAAGTTTTCCACGCGGATAAAACCTACTTTGTGCTGAACGGAACCTCTGCGGCGAATAAAGTGGTCACCAATGCGCTGCTGACGCGCGGCGATCTGGTGCTGTTTGACCGCAACAACCATAAGTCGAACCACCACGGTGCGCTGATCCAGGCAGGTGCGACGCCGGTTTATCTGGAAGCGGCGCGTAATCCGTTTGGCTTTATTGGCGGCATTGACGAGCACTGCTTTGATGAGGCGTATCTGCGCCAGCAACTACGTGACGTTGCGCCGCACAAGGCTGACCAGCCGCGCCCGTTCCGCCTTGCAATCATTCAGCTTGGTACCTATGACGGTACGATCTACAACGCCCGGCAGGTGATCGACAAGATCGGTAGCCTGTGCGATTACATCCTGTTTGATTCTGCCTGGGTTGGCTACGAGCAATTTATTCCGATGATGGCCGATGGGTCACCGCTGCTACTGGAGCTCAATGCTGACGATCCGGGGATCTTTGTCACCCAGTCGGTACACAAACAGCAGGCCGGATTCTCGCAAACCTCGCAGATCCACAAAAAGGATAACCATATTCGCGGTCAGGCGCGGTTCTGTCCGCATAAACGTCTGAACAATGCATTTATGCTGCATGCTTCCACTAGTCCGTTTTACCCGCTGTTTGCGGCGCTGGATGTTAACGCCAAAATCCATGAAGGCGAGAGCGGGCGTCGGCTATGGGCGGAGTGTGTAGCGCTGGGCATTGAGGCCCGTAAAGCGATTCTTACCCACTGTAAGATGATTCAGCCGTTTATTCCTCCGGTAGTTGATGGTAAGCCGTGGGAAAGCTATCCGACGCAGGTGATTGCCAGCGAGCGCTGCTTCTTTAGCTTTGAACCGGGTGCTAAATGGCATGGTTTTTCCGGCTACGCGCGCGACCAGTACTTCGTTGATCCCTGCAAGCTGTTGTTAACTACTCCGGGCATTGATGCGCAAACCGGGCAATATACTGAGTTTGGTATTCCGGCGACGATTCTGGCGCATTACCTGCGTGAAAACGGCATTGTTCCGGAGAAATGCGACCTTAACTCGATTCTGTTCCTGCTGACCCCGGCAGAAAGCACCGAGAAACTGGCGCAACTGGTGGCGATGCTGGCGCAGTTTGAGCAGCATATTGAGGACGATACGCCGCTGGCAGATGTGCTGCCCACCATCTTCAACAAGTATCCGGTACGCTATCGGGATTACACGCTGCGTGAACTGTGTCAGGAGATGCACGATTTATACGTCAGCTTTGATGTGAAGGATCTGCAAAAAGCGATGTTCCGACAGGAGAGTTTGCCTGCCGTGGCGATGAACCCGCAGGATGCCAACAGCGCCTTTATCCGTGGTGATGTCGAACTGGTGCGTATTTGTGATGCCGCAGGTCGCGTTGCGGCAGAAGGTGCGCTGCCTTATCCTCCAGGCGTTCTGTGCGTGGTACCGGGCGAAATCTGGGGCGGGGCGGTGCAACGTTATTTCCTGGCGCTGGAAGAGGGTGTTAACCTGCTGCCGGGCTTCTCGCCGGAGCTGCAAGGTGTTTACAGTGAAACGGATGCAGACGGTATTAAGCGTCTGTATGGATATGTTGTGAAGTAAGCGCAAAAAAAAACGGGTTACCTTTTGGCAACCCGCTTTTCTCTGCGTAAACGTTAGTGCGCGATAGTTTGGGTGCCTGCCGGAACGCGTACGTGTTTATATTTAAACAGCGCCACGAAGGCAAAAGCCAGAACCAGCGAGTAACCTGCGAAGATCAGCCACACGGTCTGCCAGTCGGTAATACCGTTCAGCGTATAGTGTTCAACTACTTTACCGCTCACCAGTCCGCCCAGAATACAACCGAAGCCGTTGGTCATCATCAGGAACATACCCTGTGCGCTAGCGCGGATTTCAGGGCGAACTTCTTTCTCCACGAATACCGAGCCAGAGATGTTGAAGAAGTCGAAGGCGCAGCCGTAAACAATCATCGACAGAACCAGCAGCACGGTACCGAACGGTGTCGGATCGCCGTAGGCAAACAGGCCGAAACGCAGCATCCACGCCACAATACTGATAAGCATTACATTCTTAATACCGTAACGGCTCAAGAAGAACGGGATGGTCAGGATAAACAGCGTCTCGGAAATCTGCGAGATCGACATCATCACCGAGGCGTGTTCAACGATGAAGCTGCCGGAGAACAGCGGGTTGTTATCGAAGCTGTGCAGGAAGGTATTACCGAACATATTGGTAATCTGCAGCTCCGCGCCCAGCATCATTGAGAAGATGAAGAAAATCGCCATGCGCTTGTTTTTAAACAGCGCGAAAGCATCCAGGCCCAGCATGGACGACCAGCTCTGGTTTTTCTGCTGGTTAGCCACCGGAATATGCGGCAGCGTCAGCGTGAACAGCGCCAAAACAACGGACAGCGTTGCACCGATATACAGCTGCATATGACTCAGCTCGAAGCCGGAGAAGCTCACGCCCCACATCGCCATGATAAAGCCGATAGTGCCCCAGATACGGATTGGCGGGAAGTCCGTTACGATATCCATCCCGGCTGACTGCAGGCGATAGTAAGAAATGGTGTTGATTAACCCCAGCGTTGGCATATAGGCCAAAGAGTTAAGCAAGATCACAAAGAACATCGCGCCTGGGGTGGTGACTTCGGCTGCGGCGAACAGCGTTGCTGCACCGACCAGGTGACAAATGGCGTACACCCATTTCGCACTGATCCATTTGTCGGCCACGATCCCTAACAGCGTAGGCATAAACACGGCGGCGATCCCCAGCGAGCTATACACTGCGCCAATGGATGCACCATCGAATTTTAGGGTGACAAACATATAGGAGCCGAGGGTAGTGAGCCAACTACCCCATAAGCAGAACTGCAGAAACGAGAGCACTTTCAGCTGCAGCTTAAGATTCATGTTAATTTCCTCACACCGTAATGCGGATGAATGTTTTAAAAGGCACATTTGCCGGGGCTTGATGATGTGATTCTATCAACGAGGGACACTCTTTTTTTGTTACCTGTGACAAATATTTGCAAACAATTTCTGATTGCAAAGCAAAAGAGTGATGGAGTTAACACTTTACCCTCTTCCGGGCCCCGTTTACCGGGGCAGAAGAGGGGATATATTAGCGGCGTCGATATGATTTTTGTGCGGAATTGACCTTGTAAAGGTATCGGCGTGATTCAGCCGACGGATGTCGGGTAGTCAGCGTTTGATAAACGTCCCCCGGGGTCATGCTGTTGATAATATTCGCGGCCTGGATTTTATCGTTCGAGAAAACGCGCAGCACGCTGCCCGCACCGCCGTTATATGCCGTGATCACCGCGTAGCGACGGGACGTTGGATTATCAATGCCGCCTAAATAGACATTGTTGAGCATAGCCAGATAGGCGGTACCTGTATCAATGTTGCTGGCCGGGTCAAACAGGAAGCTACGGCTCGGTGTGCCGGAGCGCCCTTGCGAGCGAAACACATCTTTCCCGGCGCTGTGCTGTACCACCTGCATCAGTCCCAGCGCATCGGCATGGCTGACCGCATATGGGTTAAATGAGGATTCGGTTTGCATGATGGCCAGAATCAGCGACTCATCGACGCCATACTTACGCGAAGCCTGACGCACCATGCCGACGTATTTATGCGCGCGCTTATCAAGGTGGTTCGGTACCAGGTTGATCGTCACGCTATAGATGATGCGAATACCATTGCTGCGGCTTTTCAGGCGTGTTTTCAGCAGATAGTCAGCGAAATTGGTGGCACGCCCCTCCCAACGAATGGGCTGGCCGGTATTATCGACCACCTGCCCGTACAGGAACGGCTCTTTGGAAATCTTAATGTCGTCGACATCGGAATAGAGATCGATAGAACCCGGATCATCGCCCATCAGCAATGTCTTGATAATCGCCCTACGCAGGTGTCCGGCGGGATCTGTCCCGGCAATGGTCTCGACGGTTATCGTACCGTCATCAAAGTTGATATGGCTGCGGGTTTGATACTGATCGGTATACTTTACGTAGTCCTTTGGACCCGCAATCAGCACTTCCTTAAATCCCCACAAATTCTCAATGTTATGGGCAAATTGCCCCATCAGAATATCAAAACCGTTGGTATCCTTGACCCAGGCTTCGTTATAGGAATCGCCTTTTTTGGTCGAACTGGAACAGGAGATGAGCAACGGCGCAATAACGGCAAGCGCGAGAAATTTTTTCATCATTCCGGGAGTGCGTGTTGTGTTTGTTATTTGCAAGGACCAGAGTAAATCGTAGGCCGGATAAGCGCAGCGCCATCCGGCAACGGTTCTTAAGACTCTGGTGTATAGCCTTCAATATGCACGTCTTTGCCTTCAAACAGGAAGTTGATCATCTCCTGCTCAAGCAGTTTACGATGCTCAACGTTCATCATATTGAGCTTCTTCTCGTTAATCAGCATGGTTTGCTTATGCTGCCATTGCGCCCATGCTTCTTTAGAAATCTCGTTGTAGATGCGTTTCCCCAGATCGCCCGGGTACAGCTGAAAATCCTGGCCTTCTGCTTCGCGTTGCAGGAAAGTGCAAAAAATCGTTCTGCTCATAAAAAATCCTCTCTATCGACCGGTACGTTAAACGTGTGTACCGGCACGTAATTGCTGTAACAAACGCTCCACGGGAGCCGCCAGTCCGACCGACGGCGGTTGCGCTAAGTTATACCAGAGCGCGTTGCCTTCATCCATGCATGAGCCGAATGAAGACACAGGAAGCCACATAGGCACAATGTCTAAGTGGAAATGGCTAAAGGTATGGCGAAACGCATTAAGTTGGGTCAGATTATCTGCGTTAATTTGCCGTTGCGCCAGCCAGTTGCGCAGTCCATCTTCGTCGTCAAACTGTGGAAAACAGTATAAACCACCCCATAAGCCGCTGGGCGGTCGCTGTGCGAGTAGCACTTCGTCATCATGCTGCATCAGTAAAAAATAGCCCGTTCGTTCTGGCAGCGTTTGCTTGGGTTTTTTACCCGGGTACAACGCCCAGCTTGCATTGGCGCTGGCCACACAGCCATTTTCCAACGGACACAGCGAACATTTAGGTTTTGAGCGCGTACAGACCATGGCGCCTAAATCCATCATCGCCTGATTAAAACGCTCAACGCCGTGGGCGGGCGTCACCTGCTCGCTCAACTCCCACAGCTTCTTTTCGACCTCTTTTTTACCCGGCCAGCCGTTTACAGCATAACAGCGAGCCAGCACGCGTTTGACGTTACCGTCGAGAATCGGAAAATGCTGACCCAGAGAGAGGGAAAGGATCGCGCCTGCGGTTGAGCGACCGACGCCAGGTAGGGCGGCCACCTCATCAAAAGTTTGCGGAAATATACCGCTATGTAGCGTGACAACCTGCTGCGCGGCTTTATGCAGATTACGCGCTCGGGCGTAATAACCCAGCCCGGTCCACAAATGCAGAACCTCATCCAGCGGCGCATGGGCTAAATCCGTTACCGTTGGGAAGCGCGCCATAAAGCGCTCAAAATAAGGGATAACGGTCGCAACCTGAGTTTGTTGCAGCATTACCTCAGAGAGCCATACTTTGTAAGGCGTCTTATCAATTTGCCAGGGCAGCGTTTTCCGCCCGTATTTGTCGTACCAGCTCAAAACCTGAGCCGAGAATTGAGACGCTTGCATGATTACCGTTTCATTATTGCCGGGGGCAAGATTGCAGCACAGCGGCAACGGGGTGTAAACCGGAACTTTCCGCTGCTCACTTTCTTCCTTTACTTGCATCCGGCAACTAACTTTGGATAATGCCCGTTTTCAGAACTCAAACACAGCAGACTAAACTTTTATGAAGAACGACGTCATTTCACCGGAATTTGATGAAAACGGCCGCCCTCTGCGCCGGATTCGTAGTTTTGTTCGTCGCCAGGGGCGACTGACGAAAGGGCAGGAGCACGCGCTGGAAAACTACTGGCCGGTGATGGGCGTTGAGTTCAGCGAAGAGCCTGTAAATTTCGCAGAACTGTTTGGCCGTGATGCGCCAGTCACGCTGGAAATCGGTTTTGGTATGGGAGCGTCGCTGGTCGCAATGGCAAAAGCGCGTCCGGAACAGAATTTCCTTGGCATTGAGGTTCACTCGCCGGGCGTTGGTGCGTGTCTGGCTTCAGCCCATGAAGAGGGTGTCGAGAACCTGCGCGTCATGTGCCATGATGCCGTTGAAGTCCTGCATAAAATGATTCCTGACAATTCTTTATCTATGGTTCAACTGTTTTTCCCTGACCCGTGGCATAAAGCACGTCATAATAAACGCCGTATCGTTCAGGTACCGTTTGCTGAGCATATCTTAAGTAAGCTGAAGCTGGGCGGCGTATTCCACATGGCAACCGACTGGGAAGCTTATGCGGAACATATGCTGGAAGTGATGTCCTCCATTGACGGGTATAAAAACCAGTCCGAGAGTAACGATTATGTACCGCGCCCACAATCGCGCCCGGTAACCAAATTTGAACAACGTGGTCATCGTCTTGGCCACGGCGTATGGGACTTAATGTTCGAGAGGGTGAAATAATGGCAAAGAACCGTAGCCGTCGTCTGCGTAAAAAGATGCACATCGAAGAATTCCAGGAAGTAGGATTTTCAGTTGCATGGCGTTTCCCGGAGGGTACATCTGGAGAGCAGGTCGATCAAATCGTTGATGACTTTATCAATGAAGTTATCGAACCGAACAAGCTGGCTTTTGACGGCAGCGGCTATCTGGCCTGGGAAGGTCTGATCTGTCTGCAGGAAATTGGCAAATGCACCGAAGAACACCAGGCAATCGTGCGTAAGTGGCTGGAAGAGCACAAACTAGAAGAAGTGCGTACCAGCGAACTTTTCGATATTTGGTGGGACTAAGTAGCACAGGGTCGGCAAATGCCGGCCCGATTTGTCTTGAGGGAAAGATATGATGCGCAAAACGCTGCTGGCGGCAGTCCTAACGTTCACGGCGATGGCCGCACATGCAGATTACCAGTGCAGCGTCACCCCGCGTGACGATGTGATTTTGAGCCCACAAACGGTGCAAGTGAAGGGTGAGAACGGCGACCTGATTATTACCCAGGCCGGCGATGTCACCTTCAACGGTAAACAGTACAGCCTGAACGCCGCACAGCGTGAGCAGGCCAAAGATTATCAGGCGGCGTTGCGTAGCAGCCTGCCGTGGATTGACGAAGGTGCCAGAGCGCGCGTAGAGAAAGGTCGCGTGGCGCTGGATAAAATCATCGCCAAAGAGGTCGGTGAAAGCAGCAACATGCGTGGCCGCTTAACCAAGCTGGATGCGCAATTGAAAGAGCAGATGAACCGTATCATCGAGCATCGAACTGATGGCCTGACCTTCCATTATAAGGCGATTGATCAAGTCCGCGCGGACGGACAACAGCTGGTGAATCAGGCGATGGGCGGTATTTTGCAGGACAGCATCAACGAAATGGGTGCCAAAGCCGTACTCAAAGGCGGTGGTAATCCGTTGCAGGGCGTGCTCGGTAGCCTTGGTGGCTTGCAAACCTCAATTCAAAACGAATGGAAGAATCAGGAACAAGACTTCCAACAGTTTGGCAAAGATGTTTGTGCCCGCGTCGTGACGCTGGAAAACGATCGTAAAACGCTGGTTAGCACTCTGAAATAATCTTCACCCCTTTTTAACGGCGCAGAAACATTCTGTGCCGTTTTATTTTGTATATTTCTGTTTTTTTGATATCCATCTCTAAGAATGACAATTTGATGGAGATATAAATCTGGTTAATTGGAACTCGTCACATTATTCATCTGTAGGATAGACATAATGCTGCAAATTCAAGTAACTGGAGAAATAACATGGAGTTTTTCAAGAGAACGGCACTTGCCGCACTGGTTATGGGTTTCAGCGGCGCGGCGCTTGCACTGCCAAACATCACCATTTTAGCGACCGGTGGGACGATTGCCGGCGGTGGTGATTCCGCGACAAAATCTAACTACACGGCAGGCAAGGTTGGCGTAGAAAATCTGGTTGAGGCCGTACCTCAGTTGAAAGATATCGCTGTCGTTAAAGGCGAGCAGGTGGTGAACATCGGCTCCCAGGATATGAATGACGAAGTCTGGTTAACGCTGGCCAAAAAGATTAATACCGAGTGTGATAAAACCGACGGCTTCGTGGTGACACATGGTACGGATACCATGGAAGAAACCGCCTATTTCCTCGACCTGACCGTCAAGTGCAACAAGCCGGTCGTGCTGGTCGGCGCCATGCGTCCATCTACGGGTATGAGTGCTGATGGCCCGTTCAACCTGTATAACGCAGTGGTAACTGCCGCAGACAAAGCCTCTGCCAACCGCGGAGTGCTGGTGGTGATGAACGACACCGTTATGGATGGTCGCGACGTGACTAAAACCAACACTACCGACGTTGCTACCTTCAAATCCGTTAACTACGGCCCGTTGGGTTACATTCATAACGGTAAAATCGACTACCAGCGTACGCCTGCGCGTAAGCACACCACGTCTACTCCGTTCGATGTTTCTAAGCTGACCGAGTTGCCGAAAGTTGGGATTGTTTACAACTATGCTAACGCCTCCGATCTGCCGGCAAAAGCACTGGTAGATGCGGGTTACGCAGGGATCGTTAGTGCAGGTGTAGGTAACGGTAACTTGTATAAAACCATTTTCGATACGCTGGCAACCGCCGCGCATAAAGGTACCGTTGTGGTGCGTTCATCTCGTGTACCAACGGGTGCCACCACGCAGGATGCAGAAGTTGATGATGCAAAATACGGGTTTGTGGCTTCAGGTTCCCTGAACCCGCAAAAAGCACGTGTTCTGCTGCAGCTTGCGCTGACTCAAACCAAGGATCCTAAACAGATCCAGGAAATGTTTAATCAGTATTAATCACTCCGGCCCCGGTCATTTGGCCGGGGTTCGTTTCTGTACACGCATTGTAATTCCCACGCAATAATGCTCCTTGTTATAATAACTGTTGTTATTATTTGGGTGGAGCCCCACGAATGAAAAAACAATGGACTGCTGGAATTGTACTCCTGGCAATGTTATCAACATATTGCCTTGCTAATGACGTTACTCCTCCGACTGACAAGATCCTTAAAGACCAATTTTATGCCGACTTTACGGGACTGATGAAGCTAGATGATATTTCGTTAAAGTTGATTAGCGCAGAAGGAAACCAGGCAACGTGGTCGGCAGAAGGTGATATGTCCGCTACTGAAGATCTCTATAGCATGGTCGGGATGGCGGGCGACTATAAATTTATGGAAAAAAACTGGGTTAAAGGTCATCAGGTTAAATTTTCTGCCATGGTGACATCTGTTGGTACACCTGCTTCAGGGTGGCGGACTGAGTTTTTTTCCATGCAAACAGCGGCTAAAAATATCGGTTATCCATTGTCAAAAACGGAAAATAAAGATCAGTACCTCGTGATTACCGACAGCAATTTCTACCCAAAGTTGGCCAGGATAGAGGCCTGCTATCACGATAAAAAAATTGCTCAGGAAAAAGCTCAGAGCCAGATAGATAAAGTGGAAAAACAGATTGCTGACTTGGATACGCAAATTAAGCAATCATGGGGTAAGGATGCAAACGGCAATCCCCGTACCCGCAGCGATGTTATGCAAGAAAAGTTGCAGCAAATGTACGAGATCGACAGGCAAAACGATCCGCTGAAATTCGAGAATTATTACTATAAAACCGTATACGACCCCGCGCTTGCTTCCTGCCAGGCCAAACCAGAATGTGATGCTGCGCCGTTACGCGCTGCGCGTGATACTGCGCTTAATGAACAGAAGCGAGAATATTACCGTCAGCACGCACTTATGAATGCAAAAATCAAAGAAGAGATGGCAGCGCAAGATGAAAAGCTGAAACCGCTTTATGACCAGCAAAGTGAGCTGCGTGGTCAGGGAATGGCGCTGGATACGCAGATCAATCAATTAAAAAGCGAGTATGAGCGCTGGGATAGAGAGATTACTGATTTACGGCGCAAAGGTATTATCAAATAAATTTCGAGTTCGGTAGCGTTAGCGCTACCGAACTTGATTTAAAACGCCATGTTCACCAGCCATTACTCCGCCAGAAACAGCTCCAACAGAGAGTTCAAAAACAGCTTACCGTGTTGAGTAATCTGCCAGTATTCATCGCATTCACTCAGGTAGCCCTGGGAAATAGCCTCATCGATCTGTCGACGAATAACGTCCTCGGTAAGCCCGGTATATTGTCTGAACTCCGCGCGAGGCGCGGCCTCAAGCAACCGGAAACGGTTCATAAAGAACTCGAACGGCTTATCGGCTTCGGCGACATCACGCTGGCTTTCGAGATAACGCCCTTGCATGTAGCCACGCGGATGCCGCGTTTTGGTGGTACGCAGAATGCGCCCGTCCGGGAACGTAATTTTGCCATGCGCGCCGCAGCCAATACCGAGATAGTCGCCAAAACGCCAGTAATTAAGGTTGTGCTGACACTGATAGCCCGGCTTTGCATAGGCTGAGGTTTCGTACTGTTGATACCCGGCGGCGGTCAGCAACTGGTGGCCTTGCTCAAAAATATCCCACAGCGCATCATCGTCTGGTAAAACAGGCGGACGGGAACCGAACAGCGTGTTGGGTTCGATGGTCAACTGATACCAGGAAAGATGCGGTGGATTGAGCGCGATGGCCTGCTGTAAATCGCCCAGCGCCTCTTCCAGCGTCTGATCTGGCAAACCATGCATCAGGTCGAGGTTAAAGCTGCGTAGCCCCAGACCGCTCGCCAGGTGTGCTGCTCGTTTGGCTTCTTCCGGCCCGTGAATACGTCCCAGACGCTCGAGTTTGGCGGAGCTAAAGCTCTGTACGCCAATTGAGATACGGTTTACGCCAGCGCGTTGATAATCAACAAAGCGATCGGCTTCCACCGTCCCGGGATTCGCCTCCATTGTGATTTCTGCATCTGCGGCCAGATTCAGCCGTGCACGCACGCCGTCGAGCAGCGTTTGTATTGCCGGGCCAGAAAGCAGGCTCGGCGTACCACCACCGATAAAAATTGTCTTTACTTCGCGCCCCTGGGCGTGGGCCACCTCAGTATCCAGATCGCTCAGCAGGTGCTGAACATAGTCGTCATGAGGAACCTCGCCCTTAAGCGCATGCGAGTTAAAGTCGCAGTACGGGCATTTCTGCACGCACCAGGGGATGTGAATATAAAGACTTAGCGGCGGAAGGTTAACCATTACGCAGGGCATCCAGCAGCAGCTTCAGTGCCTGTCCGCGGTGAGAAATCGCACTTTTTTCTTCGCGGGTCAGCTCAGCAGCTGTTTTTCCTTCGGACGGCACAAAAAAGATTGGGTCGTAACCAAAACCACCGTTTCCGGCCGGTTCACGGGTAATCACGCCCGGCCAGCTTCCGTGGCACACTAAAGGCGTGGGATCGTCCGCATGGCGCATATACACCAGCACACAGTGGAATTGCGCCTGACGCTGGTCATCCGGGACATCCCGCAGGGTGTGCAGCAGTTTTTCCAGGTTCTGCTGATCGGTCGCATCTTCGCCGGAATAGCGGGCTGAATAGATACCCGGCGCGCCGCCAAGGGCATTTACTGCCAGGCCGGAGTCATCAGCAATGGCTGGCAAACCCGTAATTTGCGCGGCATGACGCGCCTTCAGAATGGCGTTCTCAATAAACGTCAGCCCGGTCTCTTCTGCAGAATCAACACCCAGATCCGTTTGGGCAACAACATCAAGACCGAAATCACTCAGAAGAGAGGCGAGTTCACGCACTTTACCGGCATTGCCGGTCGCGAGGACAACTTTTTGCATGGGATACCTAATCAGTTAGCGCCGCAATTTCGGGCGGGATCTGTTGCGGATGAATAATTTTAACCTGTTTGTGACGACCAAGCTCGCCCTTCTCAATAACGACCTGGCTTTTCGCTACGCGGAACTGTTTGCCGAGAAACTTCACCAGATGGCTGTTGGCTTGTCCATCGACCGGCGGGGCGGTAATGGCGACTTTAACTTCGTCGCCATGTAAACCCACAATACTGTCACGGCTGGCTTTCGGCTGAATATAGAGCCGTAAAACCAGACCGTCGTCGCAGGGTGTAACGGCACTCATAGCGCCATCCACAGCCCCGGCAGCAGTATGTTGCCTGTCGCCTGTAACACTTCTGCGATACCCATGTTAATGACATAGAGCAGCAGAACCAGAATCATTGGGGAGAAATCGATCCCGCCCATGCCTGGAAGTATGCGACGGATAGGACGCAACAGCGGATCCGCCAGTTGAATCAGCACGTACTCCACCGGACTGCGACCCTGGCTGACCCAGCTCATAATCGCCATTACCAGCAGCACCCAGAAAATCAGCAGCCCAATGGTCTTCAGGACAATCAGCACGGCGGCGATCCAGATGATCGGCTGGAACGTGACCACCTTAAATAGCACGATGGCTTTGATAAAGCTGAGAACGAGCGCGACTAATGCTGATGCGCTGTCAATGGGCCCCATTGGCGGAATAATACGGCGTAACGGCCCAATAATGGGCTGAGTGATTTTCACAATAAACTGCGAGAACGGGTTGTAGAAATCGCAGCGAGACCATTGCATCCACACGCGCAGCAGCAGCGCCATGGTATACAGCTCAATTACCGTTGAGAGCAGGAAGGTCAACGTATTCATGGTGTTCCTTAATTTTCCTTATTTTTTAGTGTAATCACGAGCACCAAAAATGGCAGTGCCGATGCGCACCATCGTGCTACCCGCCGCGATAGCGGCATCCATATCATCAGACATCCCCAGCGAGAGCGTATCGATATTTGGATAGCGTGTTTTCAACCCGGCAAATGCTACAGCCATTTGCTGTGCAACTTCAAACTGCCTTACATAATCTGACTCAGGAGCGGGAATAGCCATCAAACCACGCAGGGTAATGCGCGGCAGCGCATCGACTTCAGCGGCCAGGGCATCAAGCTCTGCCAGCGGAATCCCTGACTTACTGTTCTCATCGCTGATATTAATCTGGATCAGCACATTCAGCGGCTGCAGGTCTGCCGGGCGCTGTTCGCTCAGACGGGCAGCGATACGTAGACGGTCGATCGTATGGCACCAGTCAAAGTGCTCGGCGACCAGACGACTTTTGTTGGACTGCAGCGGGCCGATAAAGTGCCACTGCAGATCGTTGACGCCTTTTTCCTGAAAGTAGCGGATTTTATCCACCCCTTCCTGGACATAGTTTTCACCGAAGGCACGCTGCCCTGCGGTAATGGCTTCTTCGATGGCGCTCGCAGGTTTGGTTTTGCTGACTGCAAGCAACATAACTTCTTCTGAAGACCGCCCGCAACGCGTCGCGGCGGCTGAGATTTTGTCCCGGACATGTGCCAGGTTATGCGCGATATCGTTCATTTTCCGAGGATGTTCATATGAATATGGAAGAAATAGTGGCCCTTAGTGTAAAGCATAACGTGTCGGATCTACACCTGTGCAATGCATGGCCTGCGCGTTGGCGCAGACATGGAAAAGTCGAAAGCGCACCGTTTACTGCGCCTGACGTAGAGAATCTGCTGATGTGCTGGCTCAGTGAGCAACAACAGGTACAGTTGCAGGAGCAAGGGCAGATTGATTTTGCCGTTACCCTGACGGACTCCCGGCGGCTGCGCGCCAGCGCATTTGTCCATCTGCAGGGAACCTCGCTGGCGCTAAGACTGCTACCGCTGGATTGTCCTCATTTAGACGATCTTCAGCCTCCCGCGGTCATACCTGAACTGCTTCACAGTGAAAACGGGTTGATTCTGGTGACAGGCGCTACCGGCAGTGGTAAATCTACGACCCTGGCGGCGATGGTGGAGTATCTTAATCAGCATATTGAGGGGCACATTCTGACGCTGGAAGATCCTATTGAATATCGCTACACCAGCCGACGTTGTCTGATTCAACAGCGGGAGGTGGGCGCACATTGCGCCTCTTTCGCCACCGGTTTGCGCGGTGCGCTACGAGAAGATCCCGACGTTATTTTGCTGGGCGAGCTGCGCGACGTGGAAACCATTCGGCTGGCATTAACGGCGGCGGAGACCGGACATCTGGTGCTGGCAACGTTACATACGCGAGGTGCGGCACAGGCCATCGCGCGGCTGGTGGATTCCTTTGCAGCAACAGAGAAAGATCCTGTGCGTAACCAACTGGCAGATAGCCTGCGGGCGGTTCTTTCGCAAAAACTGGAGGAGGATAAGCAGGGGGGACGCGTGGCGCTATTCGAACTGCTCGTCAACACGCCCGCCGTGGGCAATTTGATCCGCGAAGGGAAAACGCATCAGCTACCCGGCGTGATTCAAACCGGGCAGCAGACAGGTATGCAGACGTTTGCACAAAGTTTACAGCAGCGACAGGCGCAGGGGCGGCTTTAATAGCCCTGCTCGAAATAGCTTTCCAGGATAATAACGGCAGAAGCGGAGTCCACTTTGCCTTTATTCAACGCCCGGTAACCGCCTTGCTCAAACAGGCCTGAGCGGGCTTCGACGGTGCTCAAACGTTCATCGTGCAGCGTTACGGTTACGCCAAAGCGACCATGAATGCGGTTAGCGAATTTACGTGCGCGCGCGGTAAGGGGCTGTTCGGTGCCATCCATGTTGAGCGGCAGGCCGACAATGATTTCATCCGGTTGCCACTCTTTCAACAGGCGTTCAATCAAATTCCAGTCTGGCGTACCGTCCTGTGCTTTGATGGCGGGCAATGGCCTGGCCGTACCGGTAATGCGCTGACCCACGGCGACGCCGATACTTTTCGTACCAAAATCAAAAGAGAGTAATGTTCCGTTCATCATGCGTGTCCCGCCACGCCGGGCATGGTCTGAATATCTATCCCGATAAGCTTCGCCGCATCGCGCCAGCGGTCGGCAATCGGCGTTTTGAATAAGATGTTGAGATCGGCAGGGGCCGTAAGCCAGGCGTTATCCAGTAACTCTTGTTCCAGTTGGCCCTTTTCCCATGATGAATAGCCTAATGCCACCAGCACCTCGGATGGTTGCTCCTGCGTGCCCAGAGTTTCTAATACATCGCGGGAGGTTGTGATGATGGTGTTATCAGAAATGCGAATACTGGATGCAAAGCGCGACGGTGGGGTATGAAGTATAAATCCACGGTCTTCTGCCAGCGGGCCGCCGAGCATCACGGGCTTATCCAGACGAATGGCCGGATCGCGTTCTTCTGGAGTAATCTTCAGCTTTTCCAGAATCCCTTCAATTTGTAAGTTTTCCAGAGGCTTATTGACGATAATCCCCATTGCTCCGTTCTCATTGTGTTCGCAGATATACACCACGGAACGGCGGAAAATTGGATCCTGGAGAGCAGGCATGGCAATTAGAAAGTGATGCTGTAAATTCATTGTCAGAGGTTCTGTTTCCTGGTTCAAAAAAGCAACAGCGCCCAGTATGCGTACAAACAGGAGCGCTGTCACTATTAGTATTGGTAGGGTCCCTTCTACCGGCGAGTTCTTTTATTTTTGCAGGCGCGCTTCAATAGCATCCATTAGCATACCGGTAATCGAAACCGGGAACTCCGCTTCAATTTCACGAATACAGGTTGGGCTGGTGACGTTAATTTCCGTCAGACGATCGCCAATGATATCCAGACCGACAAAAATCAAACCTTTCGCTTTCAGCGTTGGCCCAATGCGACGGGCAATTTCCCAGTCACTGTCGGTTAATGGACGCGGCTCGCCACGACCACCTGCGGCCAGGTTGCCACGGGTTTCGCCGCCCTGCGGAATACGCGCCAGGCAGTAAGGAACGGGTTCGCCATCGACCACCAGCACGCGTTTATCGCCGTCTTTAATGGCTGGCAGATAGTTCTGCGCCATGCAGTAGCGGGTACCGTGCTCGGTCAGCGTTTCCGCAATAACGCCAAGGTTCGGATCGCCTTCCTTCACGCGGAAAATAGAGGCCCCGCCCATGCCGTCCAGCGGCTTAAGTATGATGTCGCTGTGTTTTTGCCAGAAGGCTTTCAGCTGCGCTTTATTACGCGTGACCAGCGTTTCCGGCGTCAGATCGGCAAACCATGCGGTGAACAACTTTTCGTTGCAGTCGCGCAGGCTCTGCGGTTTGTTGACGATCAGCGTTCCTTTCTCTTCTGCACGTTCCAGAATATAGGTCGCGTAGATGAACTCGGTATCAAACGGCGGATCCTTACGCATCAGAATAACGTCCAGGTCTGCCAGCGGGAGATCCTGCTCGCTCTTGAACTCATACCATTTGTCGTAGTTCTGCTCTACGCTCAGGGTACGCGTATGGGCGCGGGCTTCGCCGTTGATCAGATAAAGATCGGCCATCTCCATATAATGAATTTCGTAACCGCGGCGTTGCGCTTCCAGCAGCATTGCGAAGCTGGAATCTTTCTTGATGTTGATGCTTGCGATGGGATCCATCACGATGCCGAGCTTGATCATGTTCTTCTCCGTTTATGCCTTAGCCCAGATCGCCAAAACGCACCTGAAGCGCGGTAATGGCGGTGAGCGCAGTTGTCTCAGTACGCAGAACGCGAGGTCCTAACAGAATATCAGTAAACTGATACCGTGCGGTCATGGCAATTTCATCTGCCGACAACCCACCTTCCGGGCCAATCAGCAAGCGGATACGCTCCACCGGGAGCGGCAGCGTGTTAATGCTGGCGCTGGCGCGAGGATGCAGATTGAGCTTCAGTCCTTCGTCCTGTTCTGCGCACCATGCTTCCAGATCCATTGCCGGGCGAATTTCAGGCACCCGATTACGACCGCACTGTTCGCAGGCGGCAATAGCGATTTTCTGCCACTGCTGGAGCTTCTTGTTCAGGCGTTCATTGTCCAGTTTAACGCCGCAACGCTCAGAAAAAAGTGGCGTAATGAGGCTTACACCCAGTTCAATCGATTTCTGGATAGTAAATTCCATTTTTTCACCGCGCGACATTACCTGGCCCAGGTGGATATGCAACGGTGATTCCCGATCGTCGAGTTCAGCGTTAAGCACCTTCACTTCCACACTTTTCTTACTGGCGTGGGTAATTTCGGCGTCGAATACCTGATTGCTGCCATCAAACAGCTGTAGCGGCTGGCCTGGACCCATACGTAGTACACGGCCGATATGGTTGGCAGCATCTTCACACAGTGAAATTTGGCTACCGGAAGCGAGTGGCTCTGGGTGATAAATGCGAGGAATGCGCATAGTTAAACATCCGCGTCATGGCCCTGGGCTGCAACAGGCCAGGGCATGGTTAAAAATATTGCCGCTAGTGTAGGTTAGCTCTTTTGCGCCTGGCAAGCGCGTTGCACATAGGGGTTATGATTCCCCTGTACCTTCGCGATGCGTTCGTCGCGCTCACACTCCCAGTCGGTGACCGGATACTGCTTATTCCAGGCATTAAAAAGCTGGGTTTGCTGGCGAGAGAGCGTCAGGTTGTATTGGTCGCGCATATAAAAATAGGTACGCGCGATGGCGCCACGGGCGCGGGCAGGCGGCTCGGCAACTTTCTCTTTGAAATCAACCTTCATCGCGCACTGTCCATACTGGCCTTCGCCACCGTTCCACTGGCTGTACATGAAGTTAGCGCGATCGCCATTCACTTCACCTACCGCAGGCTGCAGGTTATGCATATCGCTTTCCATTTTGCGATAGACCGGATCTTTAGCGCAGTTTTTACGCCCTCCGTCCTGCCAGCACTGGCGCTGATGACCAAACTGCCAGGCGGGGACAACGTGCTCCCATTCAATTCGACTGGCGCGGTTTTCGTTTTTTCGCACTTTATAGCCGCAGGATTCGAGGTCCACGACCCCTTTTTTGCCTTGCCAGTTAATTTTACAACCGCAGTAGAAATCGCCTGGCGCATCGGCGTTAACTTTGACGCCCGCCGCTTTTGCCTGAGAAAAACTGTTGATGCCTTCGGCTAAAGCCGGGCCTGAAAATGCTGCGGCTAACAGGGCCGCAGCAAAAGAAAAATTACGGTACATCACGAACTCCGTGTCAAAACGAGCCCGCAACGTAGCGAAAGTCATTCCTGTATGCAATCAGTTAGATCAGAAAAGTTCCTGATAATTCTGAAGATTATTCTGCAATCAGTGGTTCGCCGCAGTGAACGCAGCGGTAGGTGGCTTCGCCGCGTATCACGCGGTTATGGCGGCGTACGGTCAATTGGTGTTCCTGACACTTGCAGCGGTAAGTAAAGGTCTTACGCTGCACGGATTGCAGCTCGAGCTGATGCGTGCGTCGGGCTGGTACGTCAAGTACGCTCTCCATCATCCATTTCCACTCTTTGCCGTGCGGCGGCACGCGGCCAAAGTATTTCCACACCAGTAAATGCGCCAGTTCATGGGGCACCACTTCGTTAACGAACGCGTCAACGTTCTCCATCAGCAGGACGGGATTAAGGCGAATTTCATAGGTTTGTAGCCACGCGGTACCCGCGGCGGTTCCGCGCTGTTGGTAAACCAGCTTTGGCTCCGGGTAATTGCGTTCGAGCTTGAGGTTGGCCTGAGCGAGCTTTTCCCGCAGGCTGCGCATAACGGCTTGCTGGATGGCGATAGGGAGACGGGAGGTTTTCATAGCGCCAGAGGATAGTGCGACAGGGAAGGGACTGCAAGAGGAAGGCTTCCTCCCGCGGGGGAGGAAGCTTTTCGTGATTAGTCGTGTGCGCCAATTTCGCGCAGTTTACGACCTTTCATCAGGTTACGTTCAATGTGTTCCAGAGAGACATTTTTAGTTTCAGGTATCAGCCACAGGGTCAGGAAGATGAACAGGACGTTCAAACCACCGTAGACCCAGAAAGTATTGGCGCTGCCCAGCGAGTTCAGCATCGTCAGGAAGGTTGCACCGACGATCATATTGGCAATCCAGTTGGTTGCGGTAGAGCAGGTGATACCGAAATCGCGGCCTTTCAGCGGTTGGATTTCAGAGCACAGAACCCAAATCAGCGGACCGGCGCTCATGGCAAAGCCAACGATAAACATCAGCAGCATCAGTACAGCGAAGTATTGCGCGGCCGCCGAGTGAATACCCACGTGCATCATCGTACCCAGCACGCCCATACCGACGGCCATGACGATAAAGCCGAGGATCAGCGTAGGCTTGCGGCCCCAACGGTCAACCAGGCCAATGGCGATAAAGGTTGCCAGCACGTTGGTCAGACCGACGATAACAGTCCCCCACATCTGCTCGGTGGTGTTGGTGTAGCCCGCCAGCTCAAAGATTTTCGGTGCGTAATACATAATGACGTTCATCCCGGTGAACTGCTGCATCACCTGTAACAGGACGCCAAGGAATACCGCGCGGCGGAAGTTGCTGTTTTCTTTAAACAGCGCCCAGCCGCTCTGCTTCACCTGCAGACTTTCACGAATTTCATCCAGCTCGCGTTTGGCTTCTGCGCTGGTATCACGCAAACGCAACAGAACACGTTCAGCATCGACAAAACGACGTTTAGCAGCAAACCAGCGTGGGCTGTCCGGCAGGAAGATAACGCCAACCAGCAGCAGCAGGGCAGGGATGATGATCACGCCCAGCATCCAGCGCCATGCGCCGCTGTAGCTAAACGCCGTATCGGAAAGATACGCACCCAAAATACCGATGGTGATCATCAACTGATACATAGAGATCATGCTGCCACGAATTTTTTCCGGGGCAATTTCAGACAGGTAAAGCGGCGCGGTATAAGACGCAACGCCTACCGCAAGGCCGAGCAGCACGCGGGAAACCAACAGCACTTCAACGTTTGGTGCCGCGGCGGAGAACAGTGAACCGGCAACAAACAGGATTGCGCCGATCATCAAACTCTTTTTACGCCCCAGTTTGAAGGAGAGCCAACCGCTGCCGACTGCACCCACGGCAGCACCAAACATCATCGAACTCACCACCCATTCCTGAGTGTGGGGGGTAATTTGGAACTCATCGGTGATGAAGGGTAAAGCACCGGCAATAACACCGATATCCAGGCCAAAAAGTAATCCAGCCAGGGCTGCAAGAAAGCAGACAAAAAATGTCATGGCTTTGTTGGAACGCCCCGTTTTTTTATTGTCAGGCATGATGCCCTCCGGTTGGGTAGCTAGTTTTGTTGATGTTAAGGGTAGGTGAGTACGGGGTAAAAAAATGAGAATCACATCACATTAGTGTAATCGGTTACACTGGCATTCACATGGATTATCAGTTATTTCATTGAAAAATAACGCTATTCATTTAGCGTGAATAAAGTTAATTGTCTGAATTTAAGATAATGCTGAAATATAATGTAACACTGATGCAATCATAGGGGCGAAGAGAAGTTAATTCAGTTTGGGTTGAGGTACTGTGATATGTAATCGCTTTCATTTGTTGTTTACAACAAGGGAGGTTAGCGTAGCTTTGGCTATGGGGTACGGAAGAGAAAAGGACATAAAAAAGACCAGCGCGAGGCTGGTCTTCATAAGCGTTGAACCGTGAGGGAATTACTTCAGACCGGCAGCTTCACGCAGCAGAGCGGCTTTGTCGGTTTTTTCCCATGGGAAATGTTCGCGACCAAAGTGACCGTAAGCAGCGGTTTCTTTGTAAATCGGGTGCAGCAGATCCAGCATCTGAATCAGGCCATACGGGCGCAGGTCGAAGAACTCGCGCACCAGCAGGGTCAGTTGCTCAGAAGGCACTTTTTCAGTACCGAACGTTTCCACCATGATAGAGGTCGGTTCAGCCACGCCGATTGCGTAGGAAACCTGAATCTCACAACGGTCAGCCAGACCAGCGGCAACAATGTTTTTCGCGACGTAACGGGCTGCATAGGCTGCGGAACGGTCAACTTTAGACGGATCCTTACCAGAGAATGCACCGCCGCCGTGACGCGCCATGCCGCCGTAGGTATCAACGATGATTTTACGACCTGTCAGTCCACAGTCGCCCATTGGACCGCCGATTACGAAACGACCGGTTGGGTTGATGAAGAACTTGGTCGAAGCAGTCAGCCATTCAGTCGGCAGTACCGGCTTGATGATCTCTTCCATAACGGCTTCTTGCAGCGATTTCTGATCGATGTCTTCAGAGTGCTGAGTCGACAGAACAACCGCATCAATACCGACGATTTTGCCGTCGTCATACTGGAAGGTAACCTGGCTTTTTGCATCCGGACGCAGCCAGGATAAAGTGCCGTTTTTACGCACTTCAGCCTGACGCTGCACCAGACGGTGAGCATAGGTAATTGGAGCTGGCATCAGCACGTCGGTTTCGTTGGTTGCATAACCAAACATCAGACCCTGGTCGCCTGCGCCCTGTTCCAGCGGATCGGCGCGGTCAACACCCTGGTTGATGTCCGGAGACTGTTTACCAATCGCGCTCAGTACCGCACAAGAGTTGGCGTCAAAGCCCATGTCGGAATGCACATAGCCAATTTCGCGAACCGTATTACGGGTGATCTCTTCGATATCAACCCATGCGCTGGTGGTGATCTCACCGCCAACTAAAACCATACCGGTTTTGACGTAGGTTTCGCAGGCAACGCGTGCTTTCGGATCCTGCTCGAGGATTGCGTCCAGTACGGCGTCAGAGATTTGGTCAGCGATTTTGTCAGGATGCCCTTCTGATACGGACTCGGACGTAAAAAGGTGTTTTGCCATATTTAATTTCACCTAAGGAGAATTTGGTTAGCTCAAACTGTCGAGTGGAATAGCCATGTGTAGAAGATTCTACCATGAGTCTGCAGATGACGGACACTGGCAGTCTGAGTGTTAATCGGTATAGATGGATTAACATCTGGACGGCTATTTTAGGACAGTTCTTCGCCTGATTTCCAGCTTTTTTTGATTGAGGTCGCATTGTACTGAAAATGTAACTGGAAATTTTTCCTGACGGTGCTGGCAATGCGCGCATTTATCTTTTGCTTTTTGACTTCCTTATGGGTATAAAACGCGGCGCGCGGCTCATACAAAAGCACACGACGTTTTCATCGTGTTGCCACTTCCAGCCGGGTTAAGACTTTAGCTTTGGCTTGTGGGTTCGTTCCGTCAGGAGCAACCGTGGAGGTGATACGAGATAATGAACCGTTGTATTCTGCTGAATCTGTCGCACCGTTCTGGTGTACATATGTTCCCCGCAATCTGCATCTTGCATACCTGCCGATGTTATACCCATCTCGGCGCTTCTCAGGACTCCAGGGCCGGTAACGGTCACTAAGAACTGAACAAGGGCGCTCTTGGTAAACAAGAGTTTTCTCGTGGTTTCGCCGAACCGTCAGCATTAAGTTCGGTTACGTGTTTACATTGATATGAAAAAGAAACCGGTCGCACAGTCGGAGCGTCAGCACTATCTGCTGCAAATTCTGCCTGTATTTGGGTTGTTATCGCGTCTTCGGATTGCGATAGTAGTCAACTGTTTTACACTTGTTAATAAAATTTGAGGTTCGCTATGTCTGACGACATTTCTTTGGGTTCGCCTTCGTCAGCAGGCGAACACGGTGTACTACGCTCCATGCAGGAGGTTGCAATGAGTTCCCAGGAAGCCAGCAAGATGCTGCGTACTTACAATATTGCCTGGTGGGGTAATAACTACTACGACGTCAATGAACTGGGCCACATCAGCGTGTGCCCGGATCCGGACGTACCCGAAGCGCGCGTTGACCTTGCTGAGTTGGTGAAAGCCCGTGAAGCGCAGGGCCAGCGTCTGCCTGCATTGTTCTGCTTCCCGCAGATCCTGCAACATCGTTTGCGTTCGATTAACGCCGCGTTTAAACGCGCCCGTGAATCCTACGGCTACAACGGTGACTATTTCCTCGTTTACCCGATCAAGGTCAACCAGCATCGTCGCGTGATTGAATCGCTGATCCACTCCGGCGAACCGCTGGGGCTGGAAGCTGGTTCCAAAGCTGAATTGATGGCCGTTCTGGCCCATGCCGGAATGACCCGTAGCGTGATCGTGTGTAACGGTTATAAAGACCGCGAATATATCCGTCTGGCGCTGATTGGCGAGAAGATGGGCCATAAGGTCTATCTGGTCATCGAGAAAATGTCTGAAATCGCTATCGTGCTGGATGAAGCTGAACGCCTGAATGTCGTTCCGCGTCTGGGCGTGCGTGCGCGTCTGGCGTCGCAGGGCTCTGGCAAGTGGCAGTCCTCCGGCGGTGAAAAATCAAAATTCGGCCTGGCGGCAAACCAGGTGCTGCAACTGGTAGAAATTCTGCGCGAGCGTGGTCGTCTGGACAGCATCCAGTTGCTGCACTTCCATCTCGGCTCCCAAATGGCGAACATTCGTGATATCGCCACCGGCGTACGTGAGTCGGCGCGTTTCTACGTTGAGCTGCACAAGCTTGGCGTTAATATCCAGTGCTTCGACGTGGGCGGTGGTCTGGGCGTAGATTACGAAGGTACCCGTTCGCAGTCTGACTGTTCCGTAAACTACGGTTTGAACGAATACGCCAACAACATCATCTGGGCTATTGGCGACGCCTGTGAAGAACACGGTCTGCCGCATCCGACGGTAATCACCGAGTCTGGCCGCGCGGTAACCGCGCACCATACCGTGCTGGTATCTAACATTATCGGCGTTGAGCGTAGTGAACACACCGAAGCTACACCTCCGGCTGACGATGCGCCACGTGCCCTGCAAAGCATGTGGGAAACCTGGCAAGAGATGCATGAACCGGGAACCCGTCGTTCGCTGCGTGAATGGCTGCACGACAGCCAGATGGATCTGCACGATATTCACGTTGGGTACTCTTCAGGCACCTTTAGCCTGCAGGAGCGTGCGTGGGCAGAGCAGCTGTATCTGAACATGTGCCATGAAGTGCAGAAACAACTCGACCCGAGCAACCGTGCGCACCGTCCGATTATCGACGAGCTGCAGGAGCGTATGGCGGATAAGATTTACGTCAACTTCTCACTGTTCCAGTCGATGCCGGATGCGTGGGGGATCGATCAGCTGTTCCCGGTAATGCCGCTGGAAGGGTTGAATCAGGTGCCTGAACGCCGTGCGGTGCTGTTGGATATCACCTGCGACTCTGATGGTGCTATCGACCACTACGTTGACGGTGATGGCATTGCGACCACCATGCCGATGCCGGAATATGACCCTGAGAACCCGCCGATGCTGGGCTTCTTTATGGTGGGTGCGTACCAGGAGATCCTCGGCAACATGCACAACCTGTTTGGTGATACCGAAGCGGTTGACGTGTTCGTCTTCCCTGACGGCAGCGTAGAAGTTGAGCTGTCCGACGAAGGGGATACCGTGGCGGATATGCTGCAATACGTGCAGCTGGATCCGAACACCCTGCTGACGCAGTTCCGTGACCAGGTGAAAAACACCGATCTGGACGCTGAGCTGCAACAGCAGTTCCTCGAAGAGTTTGAAGCCGGTCTGTACGGTTATACTTATCTGGAAGATGAGTAACGATAAATGCCTGGTGGCGCTGCGCTTACCGTTCCTACGAAAGTAGGCCGGATAAGGCGAAGCCGCCATCCGGCAGTCGGAATCCGCGGGGGCAGCATTTGTGGCACTCACTTGAATCCGTACAAAATAACGGCGATAATTTGCCGTAAATATGCAGTTACCAAATCAATCCCTTCCTCGTCGGGCTTAACGACGCGGAGGGGATTTTTTTTCATCGATTTTTAAAGAGGTCAGTACATGAGCACCTTAGGTCATCAATACGACAACTCCCTGGTTTCTAACGCCTTTGGTTTTTTACGTCTGCCGATGAACTTCATGCCGTACGACAGCGACGCCGACTGGGTGATCACCGGTGTACCGTTTGATATGGCAACGTCTGGTCGTGCGGGCGGGCGTCATGGTCCGGCGGCAATCCGTCAGGTGTCCACCAACCTGGCCTGGGAGCACAACCGATTCCCGTGGAACTTCGATATGCGCGAGCGCCTGAACGTGGTGGACTGCGGCGATCTGGTTTATGCGTTCGGGGATGCGCGTGAAATGAGTGAAAAACTGCAGGCGCATGCTGAGAAGCTGCTGTCTGCCGGTAAGCGCATGCTCTCCTTTGGCGGCGACCACTTCGTCACGCTACCGCTGCTGCGCGCACACGCTAAACACTTTGGTAAAATGGCGCTGGTGCACTTTGATGCTCATACCGACACCTACGCGAACGGCTGCGAATTCGACCACGGTACCATGTTCTACACTGCGCCGAACGAAGGTCTGATCGATCCGAATCACTCTGTGCAGATCGGTATTCGTACCGAGTTTGACAAAGACAACGGCTTTACCGTACTGGATGCGTGCCAGGTTAACGACCGCAGCGTTGATGACATTATCGCTCAGGTTAAGCAGATTGTCGGTGATATGCCGGTATACCTGACTTTTGATATCGACTGTCTGGATCCGGCGTTTGCACCCGGAACCGGTACGCCAGTGATCGGCGGTCTGACTTCCGATCGTGCTATTAAACTGGTACGTGGTCTGAAAGATCTGAACATCGTCGGGATGGATGTTGTTGAAGTGGCTCCGGCCTACGATCAGTCAGAGATCACCGCACTGGCGGCGGCAACGTTAGCATTAGAAATGCTCTATATCCAGGCGGCGAAAAAAGGCGAGTAACGGTTTCGGGCTATTTTACTCGCCATTTTGAACCCGGGCAGTGCTCGCCATCCTCACGTACTACGTGTACGCTCCGGTGGCTGTGCGCTGTCCGGTCTCAAACTGGCTTCGCCAATAACGCCCGATCGCTGGACTAAATTTGTAATTCTGTAGGCCGGATAAGGCGTTCACGCCGCCATCCGGCACTGTTCGAAGATTATTTGATCCCGTCTGCGCTCATGCGATCGCGAATATGTTGCGCACGTTCTGCGGATGCCGGATGATCGTCAAACATTGAGCTTTGACGTCCTGCTTCCAGTTTTGCCAGTTTCTCAAAACTGGTGGCTAAGCCAGCCGGGTTGATCCCACGTTTGCGCAACAGATCATACGAGTAATCATCCGCCTCGGATTCCTGACGCTGGGAGAACTGCGAGTTCACCAGTTTCTCGCCAAGATCGCCCAATTGCGATTGCGACAGGCTGCCGACAATCCCGCCAGCGGAAGCCGCAGCTGCGCGCACGGCGTTCGTACCCAGCGCAACCTGCATCCCTTTTTTCACGTGACCCAGCGCAACGTGACCCATTTCGTGGCCGATCACCGCTTCGACTTCGTTGTCGGTCATCATATCCATCAGGCCGCTGTATACGCGGATACAGCCGTTCGCCATGGCAAAGGCATTTACATCTTTCGCCATATAGACTTTGTAGTTCACCG
Source organism: Citrobacter sp. LUTT5 (assembly GCF_009905315.1). Lineage (NCBI taxonomy): Bacteria > Pseudomonadati > Pseudomonadota > Gammaproteobacteria > Enterobacterales > Enterobacteriaceae > Citrobacter > Citrobacter sp. LUTT5. The sequence goes on from NZ_CP047606.1 coordinate 839,312, forward strand.
GCTGGCCGTTAATGTTATCGCCAAGCGCGGCGGCGATTTTGCCAAGACGCGTTGCATACTCGCTGCCAGCCGGGGCGATGGTAGCTTTGCTGTCCATATCCTTACAGGCCTGATCGCTCAGCGCTTTTACCTGCGCATCGCTCAGACTGTAGGCCTGAAAAGCCTCTGCGCCTGAGGAAAGCAGTCCGTTTGAGTCCATGTTCTGGCAGCCGGTCAATGCCGCCGCCATGCTCGTAGCAAGCAGTAAAGCGCGAATTTTCATTTTTTCTCTTCCGCACAAAGTCAGGATTATTCTAAAAAATGCGTCGTTTGCAGGTGAACCGACGCTCGGCATAAGTATAAAGAAAAGAACAATAAGCGGGCGAGAAGATTGCGCAACTTGCGCGCATGATCCAGAGATTTCTGAAGCGGTAAAAGGATGCTCCATGTACATGACACGCGGCTTGGGTTACATTGTTGGCACTTTTTTCCGGCGTAGCCCAAAACGCGCTGTCGTCAAGTCGTTTAGGGCGTGGCCTTCATTATCCGATCTGGAGTCAAAATGTCCTCACGTAAAGAGCTTGCCAATGCTATTCGTGCGCTGAGCATGGACGCAGTACAGAAAGCCAAATCCGGTCACCCGGGTGCCCCGATGGGTATGGCTGACATTGCCGAAGTCCTGTGGCGTGATTTCCTGAACCACAACCCGACTAACCCGTCCTGGGCTGACCGTGACCGTTTCGTACTGTCTAACGGCCACGGTTCAATGCTGATTTACAGCCTGCTGCACCTCACCGGCTATGATCTGCCGATGTCCGAGCTGCAGAACTTCCGTCAGCTGCACTCCAAAACGCCGGGTCACCCGGAAGTGGGTTACACCGCGGGTGTTGAAACCACGACCGGTCCTTTGGGTCAGGGCATTGCGAATGCAGTGGGTATGGCTATCGCTGAAAAAACGCTGGCGGCGCAGTTTAACCGTCCTGGTCACGACATCGTTGACCACTTCACCTATGCTTTCATGGGCGACGGCTGCATGATGGAAGGTATCTCTCACGAGGTATGTTCCCTGGCCGGTACGCTGAAACTGGGTAAACTGGTTGCGTTCTACGATGACAACGGCATCTCTATCGATGGCCACGTTGAAGGCTGGTTCACCGATGACACCGCGAAGCGTTTCGAAGCTTACGGCTGGCACGTGATTCGTGGTGTAGATGGTCACGATGCTGACGCGATTAAACGCGCTGTTGAAGAAGCACGCGCAGTGACCGACAAACCGTCCCTGCTGATGTGCAAAACCATCATCGGTTTCGGTTCTCCGAACAAAGCCGGTACCCACGACTCTCACGGTGCACCGCTGGGCGATGCAGAAATCGCACTGACCCGTGAACAGCTGGGCTGGAAATACGCGCCGTTCGAAATCCCGTCTGAAATCTACGCGCAGTGGGATGCGAAAGAAGCCGGCCAGGCAAAAGAAGCCGCATGGAACGAGAAGTTCGCTGCTTATGCCAAAGCTTTCCCGCAGGAAGCTGCTGAATTCACCCGTCGTATGAAAGGTGAAATGCCGTCTGACTTCGACGCAAAAGCCAACGAGTTCATTGCTAAGCTGCAGGCTAACCCGGCGAAAATCGCCAGCCGTAAAGCGTCTCAGAACGCGATTGAAGCCTTCGGTCCTCTGCTGCCTGAATTCCTCGGCGGCTCTGCTGACCTGGCACCGTCTAACCTGACTCTGTGGTCTGGTTCTAAGGCCATCAACGAAGATACTGCCGGTAACTACATCCATTACGGTGTACGTGAATTCGGTATGACCGCGATTGCCAACGGTATTTCCCTGCATGGTGGTTTCCTGCCGTACACCTCCACCTTCCTGATGTTCGTGGAATATGCCCGTAACGCGGTGCGTATGGCTGCGCTGATGAAACAGCGTCAGGTGATGGTCTATACTCACGACTCCATCGGTCTGGGTGAAGATGGTCCGACTCACCAGCCGGTAGAGCAGGTTGCTTCTCTGCGTGTGACCCCGAACATGAGCACATGGCGTCCGTGTGACCAGGTTGAATCCGCAGTAGCATGGAAATACGGTGTTGAGCGTCAGGACGGCCCGACCGCGCTGATCCTCTCCCGTCAGAACCTGGCACAGCAGGAACGTACTGCAGAGCAACTGGCGAACATCGCTCGCGGTGGCTACGTGCTGAAAGATTGCGCGGGTCAGCCGGAGTTGATCTTCATCGCCACCGGTTCTGAAGTTGAACTTGCCGTGGCTGCCTGGGACAAACTGACCGCTGAAGGCGTGAAAGCGCGCGTGGTTTCCATGCCGTCTACTGATGCATTCGACAAGCAGGATGCGGCTTACCGTGAATCCGTACTGCCGAAAGCCGTCTCTGCTCGCGTCGCTATCGAAGCTGGCATTGCTGACTACTGGTTCAAGTACGTGGGCCTGAACGGCGCTATTGTTGGTATGACTACCTTTGGTGAGTCTGCACCGGCGGAACTGCTGTTTGAAGAATTCGGCTTCACCGTAGACAACGTGGTCGCGAAAGCAAAAGAACTGCTGTAATTTCGATTACAGGTGAAAACGGGTCGCTCAGGCGGCCCGTTTTTTGCTTCTCAGGGTAGTTACGTGCGTAGCTGACCTGCTTCAAGACGTACTATGCGCGAAAAATGGCGCTGCGTAAATGCAGCGTCATGACTGATCGCTACAATGCTGGCGCCACGCGTACGACACACTGCCAGCCAGTTTTCGAAGACGCCAAGCCAGTGCGCATCAAAGTCCCGACTGGGCTCATCCAGCAGTAGAATAGCGGGTTTGAGGGCTTCCAGACTGGCGACGGCAACCATACGTCGTTGTGCAGTATGCAGATCGAGCGGGTGCGCGTCGGCGACATCCTCTAACTGACATAATTGCAGCGCCGCCATCGTGCGTTGCGCAATTTCAGTCGCCGGAAGCTTCTGTAGCCGTAATCCGAAGGCAACTTCCTCTGCAACCTTGCTGTGAAAGATTTGATTCTCCGCTTCCTGAAACAGTACGCCGAGCACCCTGGCGCGCTCCCGGTTTTTCAGTTGCGCAATAGCACGATTTTGAACGGTTATTGTGCCGGATGAGGGCGTCAGTAGCCCGGCCATGATGCGCAAAAGTGTGGATTTTCCTGCGCCATTATCGCCCGTTAGCGCCAGCCATTCCCCCTCCTGGAGTTCCAGCGAAATATTGCGTAAACAGTCATCGGCGGCGTTCGGCCAGCGATAGCTGACCTGGTTTAGCGTTAGCATAGTGATGACAATGCTCCGTCGCGCAGCTGCCATGCCTGCTGGCAGTAGCTGAGAAAAGGTGAAGGGTTGCGTTCGAAAAATATCACCAAAGCATGCTGTTCCTGTGCCCACTGTTGCAGTCGCGCCAGCAGCATTGCCGTGGCTTGCGCCGTCAGGCGACTGAACGCTTCATCCAGAATCAATATTTTCGGCTGCATGGCGAGTGCGCTGGCAATGACTACCCGCTGGGTTTCCCCACCGGAAAGGGTGCCGGGATGACGATGGCGCAGAGGCTGACATTCTGTCAGCGTAAGGGCGGCATCTATGCGCTGCATAATTTCAGTCTCGGCAAGGCAGAGATTTTCCGGGCCAAACGCCACTTCTTCCTCCACGCTGAAAGTACAACCTGAAAGCTGCAGGTAAGGTGACTGCTGCACAAGCTGGATGGTACTCGACTGCTCGACCAGCGATAGTTGCCCGATGGGATTACCCAGTAGCGTACCTGTGCCCTCAATTTCTCCCGGAAGGAAGTCGGGGTACCAGCCAGCCATCAGCTGTGCCAGCGTACTTTTCCCGCTGCCGTTCTCACCAAAAATAGCCACCATACCAGGCCTGGCGTAATGGAAATCGTAACAGGCGGATGGCCGCATAGCGTGCGTCGGAATATAGCGAAACTGCTCTAACGTAACCATATCCAGATTCCTGTCTCAACTGCCATCAGAACCACCATACCGTAGCGGGCCAGACGTTGTAAGGTGCTGTCTGGCGGCGCCCATAGCGTGGTGCGAGTGCGATGCAGGCGAAATCCCCGCATATCGAGCGCTGCACCGCGAACGGCCAAGTCATTGAGCGCGTTATGGGTGAGCGGCACAATCAATGCCGGCATAGCGCGTAAACGTTGGTACCAGGACTCATCCAGCGGTACGCCGCGTGCGCGCTGAGCCTCGTGAATAATCGCCAATTGGCGTTTGAGTTGTTCAACCACCAGCAGCGGGCCTGCGAACAGATAGGCAACGCCTGGCGGCAGGCGAGAAGCAAACAGGGCGCGCATAAAGCGCGCAACCGGCACGTACTGCATCCACATCTGCGATGTCGACACAATGGCCAGGATCCGCAGCCAGAGCGTAACGGCATCGCCCCAGCGTTCTGGTGTGCGCGGCTGCCCGCTAATCCACTCGGTAAGCCATCCGCCGTGTACCAGCCATAGCCCCAGTCCTAAGGGGATCATCAGCCAGAGTACGTATTTCGCCCGCGACCGCGTAGCCTTCATACATAGCAAACCGACAAACGTCGCGGCGCTGTACAAGCTGAGCGGCACTCCGGCTGGCAGCAGGAGCGTGGAGCAGGCGGCAAGCGCCCACAGAGTTAACGACGTAAACGGATGCATTTAGCGCACGGCAGACATCGTAGGGAAATGGCGCGTGGTGCGCAGCGGAAGTTGTCGCAGCAGCACCCAGACGATGATTGCCGTGAGGATTTTATCGACCAGATTCGCTCCGATGACGGTGATGGCGACGGACTCAACCAGGTTCTGACCGACCGAGTGCATCCAGGCGACAAAAAGATCGGCGCCGCTGCCGGTGACACCCCCGAACAGAGTCGTGCGAATCGGCACGGCAACGAGGGTCACGGCAAGCGTGATAATTACGCCGCTGACCACGACTTTGGGTAAGGTGCGAAACCATCCCGCCCGTGCCAGCCAACCGGCGACCAGTCCAATAACCATGGCGACGGGCGCAAAGGCGGCGGCGATCGGATCGGTCAGCAACCCCCACAACAGGTTAGTGAGTAATCCGGTTAGCATCCCCACAACCGGACCTAACAGCACCGCGCTGATCAACGTGCCAATCGAGTCGAGAAAAATAGGTAATTTCAACATGCTGATAAGCTGCCCACCGACCATGTTGATGGCGATAGCAATGACAATAAGAACCAGAGACTGGCTGGAAAATTGGCGACGCGCCATAAAAGACCTCGTATAAGTGAATCGTTAGCGGGATGAAATAACCAGTTCGTCATAACCGGAAACGGCGCAGGGCTGACGGCTGAATGCCAGAGACGTCAACTCGCCAATCACCAGTTCCAGCGTGGTTCGCACGGTACAGCCCGGCATCATGTGTCCGCCAAGCATCGCGCCGTGTGGGTCAGCAACCGCCAGATGAAGATGCTCGCCGGTAAGTTCCAGCGTGCCGTTCAGAGAGATAATTTCCCACGTACCCGTAAGTAATGTGGTTTCTTCACGTCCGGCGAAGCGCAGAGCAATGTTGGTCAAACTGCCGGTGCAACCCGCTATCCAGGCTGCCTGTAGTTGATGCTGCTGGATAAAAGCGTGTAGCGCTGAAAAGACTTCCTGGCCCGGTAATAAACGCAGCGCATGAAAGCGAGCTTCAGATGGTTGGGGATAGAATGTTGCCATAGTTGAGGGACTCCGAGACTCGGACGTTGCGCTGATAATATAGACGCGGGTTAGGGAGCTTTCTGATATAAATCAGGATTTGTGACATGGCAACGAAATAATCTTGCTACGGTTATTCGTAATTCTGGAATATGGAATAAAAGTCGCGTTGAAGGACGTTAAAATGTGACGTAAGTCAGATAACTGTGTTCTGTTGCTGGACAATCATTCCTTTTATTCCGCGTTTCGCTTATTCTAGCTGAAGCGTTTCAGTCGATTAAATGTTCGACAATTAACCAATTAGTCGCAGTTTGCGACAGGTAAGGTTTCCCTGAGCGATTTGCTGCATTACTCTGTCTGCCACATCGTTTCTGAGAAATCCTTGCAGGAGACCTATGACCGTACGCGTAGCGATTAATGGTTTCGGTCGCATCGGACGCAACGTGGTTCGTGCTTTGTATGAATCCGGGCGTCGGGCGGAAATCACCGTGGTGGCAATCAACGAACTGGCGGATGCTGCAGGCATGGCGCATTTGTTGAAATATGACACCAGCCATGGGCGTTTTGCCTGGGATGTTCGTCAGGAACGAGACCAGCTCATCGTTGGCGATGACGCGATCCGCATTCTGCATGAGCGAACGCTCGATGCGCTTCCGTGGCGCGAGCTGGGTGTCGACGTTGTGCTGGATTGTACGGGGGTCTTTGGCAGTCGCGAACACGGCGAGGCGCATATTGCCGCCGGCGCAAAGAAAGTGCTCTTTTCACATCCTGGTAGTCACGACATCGACGCAACCGTTGTGTTTGGCGTTAATCAGGATCAGTTGCGCGCTGAGCACCGGATCGTTTCCAATGCCTCCTGCACCACGAATTGCATAATACCCGTCATTAAATTGCTGGATGATGCTTACGGCATTGAGTCTGGTACCGTCACCACGATCCACTCCGCGATGCACGATCAGCAGGTTATTGATGCTTATCATCCTGACCTGCGTCGCACGCGAGCGGCCAGCCAGTCGATCATTCCGGTTGATACCAAACTGGCGGCGGGCATCACGCGAATTTTCCCGCAGTTTAACGATCGTTTTGAAGCGATAGCGGTGCGTGTACCGACCATAAATGTGACGGCGATCGATTTAAGCGTGACGGTGAAAAAACCAGTAAAAGCCAGTGAAGTCAACCAGTTGCTGCAAAAAGCAGCACAAGGTGCATTTCATGGTATAGTTGACTATACGGAATTACCGTTGGTCTCAGTAGATTTTAACCACGACCCGCACAGCGCCATCGTTGATGGTACGCAAACGCGCGTGAGTGGCGCTCACCTGATCAAAACGCTGGTCTGGTGTGATAATGAATGGGGCTTTGCTAACCGTATGCTCGACACGACGTTAGCGATGGCTGCTATTGGTTTCAGGCTCGACGCTTGAGCGTCGACAAAACTTTATGAATCAACGAGAGGATTCACCATGTCTGTAATTAAGATGACCGATCTGGATCTGGCTGGTAAACGCGTTTTTATCCGTGCGGACCTGAACGTACCAGTTAAAGAAGGGAAAGTAACCAGCGATGCGCGTATCCGTGCTTCCCTGCCAACCATCGAACTGGCCCTGAAACAGGGTGCTAAAGTGATGGTAACTTCCCACCTGGGTCGTCCTACCGAAGGCGAGTACAACGAAGAATTCTCTCTGCTGCCGGTTGTTAACTACCTGAAAGACAAACTGTCTGCTCCGGTTCGCCTGGTAAAAGATTACCTGGACGGCGTTGAAGTCGCTGCTGGTGAACTGGTTGTTCTGGAAAACGTTCGCTTCAACAAAGGCGAGAAGAAAGACGACGAAGCGCTGTCCAAAAAATATGCTGCTCTGTGCGACGTATTCGTTATGGACGCTTTCGGTACTGCTCACCGTGCGCAGGCGTCTACTCACGGTATCGGTAAATTCGCCGATGTCGCTTGCGCAGGTCCGCTGCTCGCTGCCGAGCTGGATGCACTGGGTAAAGCACTGAAAGAACCTGCTCGTCCGATGGTTGCTATCGTTGGTGGTTCTAAAGTTTCTACCAAACTGACCGTTCTTGATTCTCTGTCAAAAATCGCTGACCAGCTGATTGTTGGCGGTGGTATCGCGAACACCTTCGTTGCTGCTCAAGGTCACAACGTGGGTAAATCCCTGTACGAAGCTGACCTGGTTGACGAAGCTAAGCGTCTGCTGACCACTTGCGACATCCCGGTTCCGACCGACGTTCGCGTAGCGACTGAATTCTCTGAAACCGCACCGGCTACCCTGAAATCCGTTAGCGATGTAAAAGAAGACGAGCAGATCCTGGATATCGGCGACGCTTCTGCACAGCAACTGGCTGACATCCTGAAGAATGCGAAAACCATTCTGTGGAACGGCCCGGTTGGCGTGTTCGAATTCCCGAACTTCCGCAAAGGTACTGAAATCGTTGCTAATGCCATCGCAGACAGCGAAGCATTCTCTATCGCAGGCGGCGGTGACACCCTGGCAGCAATCGACCTGTTCGGCATTGCTGACAAAATCTCCTACATCTCTACTGGCGGCGGCGCGTTCCTCGAATTCGTGGAAGGCAAAGTACTGCCAGCAGTAGCCATGCTCGAAGAGCGTGCTAAAAAGTAAGAATTTAATGGGCAGGGAAACCTGCCCTTATTTTAGCGCGCTTTAGGGCGCGCGCCCTTTCCAAGGCCGAAGATACAGGACTCGTAAAATGTCTAAAATTTTTGATTTCGTAAAACCAGGCGTAATCACTGGTGATGACGTACAGAAAGTTTTCCAGGTAGCTAAAGAAAACAACTTTGCTCTGCCAGCTGTTAACTGCGTGGGTACCGACTCCATCAACGCCGTTTTGGAAACTGCTGCAAAAGTTAAGGCGCCGGTAATCGTACAATTCTCCAACGGTGGTGCTTCTTTCATCGCTGGTAAAGGCGTGAAGTCCGACGTTCCTCAGGGCGCTGCAATCCTGGGTGCTATCTCTGGCGCGCATCACGTTCACCAGATGGCTGAACACTACGGTGTTCCGGTTATCCTGCACACTGACCACTGCGCGAAGAAACTGCTGCCGTGGATCGACGGTCTGCTGGACGCGGGCGAAAAACACTTCGCAGCAACCGGCAAACCGCTGTTCTCTTCTCACATGATCGACCTGTCTGAAGAGTCTCTGGAAGAGAACATCGAAATCTGCTCCAAATACCTGGCGCGCATGTCCAAAATGGGCATGACTCTGGAAATCGAACTGGGTTGCACCGGTGGCGAAGAAGACGGTGTGGACAACAGCCACATGGACGCTTCTGCACTGTACACCCAGCCGGAAGACGTTGATTACGCATATACCGAGCTGAGCAAAATCAGCCCGCGTTTCACCATCGCAGCTTCCTTCGGTAACGTACACGGCGTTTACAAGCCGGGTAACGTCGTTCTGACCCCGACCATCCTGCGCGACTCTCAGGACTATGTTTCTAAGAAACATAACCTGCCGCACAACAGCCTGAACTTCGTCTTCCACGGTGGTTCCGGTTCTACTGCTCAGGAAATCAAAGACTCCGTAAGCTACGGCGTAGTGAAAATGAACATCGACACCGATACCCAATGGGCTACCTGGGAAGGCGTTCTGAACTACTACAAAGCAAACGAAGCTTACCTGCAGGGCCAGTTGGGTAACCCGAAAGGCGAAGATCAGCCGAACAAGAAATACTACGATCCGCGCGTATGGCTGCGTGCTGGTCAGGCAACCATGATCACCCGTCTGGAACAGGCTTTCAAAGAACTGAACGCGGTTGACGTTCTGTAATTTACGCAGTTCCACGTGACATGAGGCCCGCAAATGCGGGCCTTTTTTATTGCTATGTCAACGTTCTGCTGGCAGAGAATTCTGTGATCTGTTTGGCAAAATCCAGGTTTATTGTTTACCCTTGTCAGGTTGCCAGTCCCGTTAGGGCGGCTTTATTTCTCCCGTTTGGGTAAGCAAAAAAGGAATATTGAATGGAAGATTTGAATGTTGTCGACAGCATAAACGGTGCGGGCACCTGGCTGGTGCGCAACCAGGAACTGCTGTTGAGCTATGCCGTCAACATCGTTGCGGCCATCGCGATTGTCATTATCGGTATGATCGTGGCGCGCATTGTATCAAATACCGTTAACCGCCTGATGCTGGCGCGTAAAATTGATGCCACTGTTGCCGACTTCCTCTCTGCACTGGTGCGTTACGGTATTATCGCTTTTACGCTGATTGCCGCTCTGGGCCGCGTTGGGGTGCAAACAGCCTCCGTGATCGCCGTTCTCGGTGCCGCAGGTTTAGCCGTCGGTCTGGCGCTGCAAGGTTCGCTGTCCAACCTCGCCGCAGGTGTCCTGCTGGTAATGTTCCGTCCGTTCCGTGCGGGTGAGTATGTCGATCTCGGCGGCGTAGCGGGAACCGTGCTCAACGTGCAGATTTTCTCCACCACCATGCGTACCGTTGACGGTAAGATTGTAGTGATCCCGAACGGTAAAATTATTGCCGGGAACATCATTAACTTCTCTCGTGAGCCGGTTCGTCGTAACGAATTTATTATCGGCGTGGCTTACGACTCCGATATCGATCAGGTGAAAAAAATCCTCACTGATATCATTCAGTCGGAAGATCGCATTCTTAAAGACCGTGAAATGACGGTACGCCTGAATGAGCTGGGGGCTTCCTCAATTAATTTTGTGGTACGCGTCTGGAGCAACAGCAGCGATCTGCAAAGCGTCTACTGGGATGTGCTGGAACGCATTAAGCGCGAGTTCGATGCCAACGGCATCAGCTTCCCGTATCCGCAGATGGATGTGAACTTCAAGCGTGTGAAAGAGCGCGCGGCAGAGTAATTACGCGCCCGGAGGCGCTATCGCTTTCCGGGCCGATAAAAACTTTCTTTCCATTAATTTCCCTAATCTACGATTAAAATTATCCATTTCCGCTAATGTTTTCCCCGCGCTATAGTCTGCTCCTAAGAGAAACAGTTCGGGATGATTAACGTGTTATCGTATTACTTTCAAGGGCTTGCACTTGGTGCGGCCATGATTCTTCCGCTTGGTCCGCAAAACGCCTTCGTGATGAACCAGGGCATTCGCCGCCAGTATCACATCATGATTGCTTTACTCTGTGCTATCAGCGATTTAGTGCTGATTTGTGCGGGGATCTTTGGCGGTAGCGCCTTGCTGATGCAGTCACCATGGCTGATGGCGCTGGTCACCTGGGGTGGGGTGGCTTTTTTACTCTGGTACGGTTTCGGGGCGTTAAAAACGGCGATGAGCAGTAATCTGGAACTGGCCAGTGCCGAGGTGATGAAGCAGGGGCGCTGGAAAATCATCGCCACCATGCTGGCGGTGACATGGCTCAATCCCCATGTTTACCTGGATACCTTTGTGGTGCTGGGGAGTCTGGGGGGGCAACTGGACGTTGAGCCGAAGCGCTGGTTTGCGCTGGGAACCGTCAGCGCTTCGTTCCTGTGGTTTTTCGGTCTGGCATTGCTGGCGGCCTGGCTGGCTCCGCGTCTGCGCACTGCTAAAGCGCAGCGCATAATCAATACGCTGGTAGGATTAGTGATGTGGTTTATTGCTTTTCAACTGGCAAAAGAAGGTGTTGCGCACGTTCATGCGTTGTTCAACTAAGTGTTGTCTGATGGACAACGCAGCGAGATCGTCTAAGCTTGCCTGCATGTGCCCTGAGTTTCGGGGTAATTATTGAAACATGGAGGAACGACCGTGAAGTTCAAAATAATGGCCCTGGCGGCATTAGTCGGATTCAGCGCACTATCGGTACAGGCAAATGAGCTGCCAAATGGACCGCACATCGTGACTTCCGGAACAGCAAGCGTGGATGCGACACCAGACATCGCTACGCTGGCAATTGAAGTGAACGTTGCTGCCAAGGATGCGGCTTCAGCGAAGAAGCAGGCCGATGAGCGCGTGGCGCAATATCTGTCCTTCCTTGAACAGAACCAGATAGCGAAGAAAGACATTAGCGCGGCCAACCTGCGTACCCAGCCGGATTACGACTACCAGAACGGTAAAAGTATCCTCAAAGGGTATCGTGCGGTGCGCACCGTTGAAGTCACGCTGCGTCAGCTGGACAAACTTAACGCTCTGCTCGATGGCGCGCTGAAGGCTGGTCTGAATGAGATCCGTTCGGTATCGCTTGGTGTTGCCCAACCGGATGCTTACAAAGATAAAGCGCGTAAAGCGGCAATTGATGATGCTATTCATCAGGCAGAACAACTGGCTGCGGGCTTCAATAGCAAACTTGGCCCGGTGTACAGCGTGCGCTACCACGTTTCCAATTATCAGCCTAGCCCGATGGTACGGATGATGAAAGCAGATGCCGCACCTGCTGCTTCTGCTCAGGAAACCTACGAACAGCCGGTTATTCAGTTTGACGATCAGGTTGATGTCGTCTTCCAGATTGAGCCGACGGCGGGGCAACCAGCCGCAACGCCAGCCAAAACTCAGTAATTGTTGCAGACCCGGCTTTCCAGCCGGGTTTTTTCTGTGAGCAACTGTAAAAATGAGACTTCACATCCGGTCTTTTTTTTCGCCGTAATGAGGATAGGCCATAGCGATTTTTAAGGGGACGCTATGGATATTTTTATCTCGAAAAAGATGCGTAATTTCATTCTGCTGGCGCAAACCAATAACATCGCCAGAGCGGCAGAAAAAATACATATGACCGCATCGCCCTTCGGTAAAAGCATTGCTGCACTGGAAGATCAAATCGGCTATACGCTGTTTACCCGCAAAGATAACAACATCAGCCTGAATAAAGCAGGACAAGAGCTGTATCAGAAGCTGTTTCCCGTTTATCAGCGCCTCTCTGCCATTGATAACGAAATCCATAACGCCTCTCGCCGCTCGCGGGAAATTGTTATCGGCATCGACAATACCTACCCAACGATTATTTTTGACCAGTTGATTAGCCTTGGTGACAAGTATGACGGTGTGACGGCTCAGGCCGTTGAATTCAGCGAGAATGGGGTGATTGATAACCTGTTCGATCGCAAACTGGATTTTATTATCTCGCCGCAGCACGTTTCCCCCCGCGTGCAGGAGCTGGAAAATCTGGCGATCAGCGAACTGCCTCCGCTGCGTCTGGGGTTTCTCGTTTCCCGGCGCTATGAAGAAAAACAGCCGCAGGATCTGCTGCGCGAGCTGCCCTGGCTGCAAATGCGCTTCCAGAATCGCGCCAACTTTGAGGCGATGCTGGATGCATACATGCGACCCTGCGGGATCAACCCGACGATTATCTATCGTCCGTACAGCTTTATGGCCAAGATTAGCGCGGTGGAGCGCGGGCAGTTTTTGACGGTGATCCCTCACTTCGCCTGGCGGCTGGTGAACCCGTCGACGCTGAAATATTTCGACGCGCCCGGCAGTCCCATGTATATGCAGGAGTTTCTCTATTCGCTGAAAAATCATCGCTATACCGCCACCATGCTCCAGCATATTGCTGAAGATCGTGACGGTAGTGCAAGTTAACCTAGCATCGAGCCTGTTTCGAGAAGGTTGCGATGCAGATCGAACGCATGGCTGAGATCGTGATGGATATGCCCGCCGGGCGCTTTCTCCAGATAGCGGTGCAAGTAATCTCTGTAAAGCGGATGCGCACAGTTATTGATAATTGTGTGCGCCCGCTGCATCGGAGATAACCCACGCAGATCGGCAATCCCTTGTTCGGTCACGATCACTTTAACGCTATGTTCGCTGTGGTCGACATGGCTGCACATCGGTACGATGGTTGAGATTTTCCCGCCTTTGGCAATCGACGGCGCCATAAAGATAGACAGGTAGGCGTTGCGCTCGAAATCTCCGCTGCCGCCGATGCCGTTCATCAGGTTCACCCCCGCAACGTGCGTGGAATTGGCATGACCGTAGATATCAAACTCCAGACCGACGTTGAGCGCAATAACCCCCAGCCGACGAATGATTTCCGGGTTATTGGAGATCTCCTGCGGGCGCAACACAATCCGGCTGGCGAAGAAGTCCATGTTGTCGTAAATCTTCTGTAGCGACGGGGCTGAAATGGTCAGGCTGGAGGCGCTGGCACCGGTTATCTTGCCCGTTTCCAGCAGATGCACCACCGACTCCTGCAACACCTCCGAATACATCATAAAGGGCGGGATATCCGGGTTCTCGCCCAGTCGAGCCATTACCGCGTTGTTGATATTGCCCACCCCGCTTTGTAAGGGCAGAAACTCAGCTGGAATGCGTTTGTGCGCCATTTCTGCCAGCAGAAAAGAGACTACGTTATCGGCAATTTGTTGGCTGACCGGATTGGTTTTATCCGATGCATTTCCTGCATCGGGCAGTTCGGTATCCACCACCGCAACCACCTTTTTGGGGTCTATCTGTACGCACTGACTGCCTACGCGATCCATGGTATGAAAAATGGGTACGCTGTTACGCCGCGGCGGCGCACCGGGTATCACGATGTCGGCAAACTCCGCCACACGCGGATTATGGTAATGATTCAATTCAATGATCACTTTTTTCGCCCGCAGCAGCCAGGTGGGGGCATTACCGATACCGCTGGACAGCCAAATCCGGCCATCCGGCGCGATGGCTGAGGCTTCAATGACGGCAACATCGATCTCGCCAAAAAAGCCGTAATTAACCATTTGCGCCACTTCGCTCAAATGGAGATCGACAAACCTCACCTGGCCCTGATTAATTTTGTCGCGCAGGCCCGATGACGTTTGATAAGGCGCACGCCAGGAAACGGCATCCGCCGCGGATAGTACGTCATCAGCGGCGGCGCCAATTGATGCTCCGGTCAGCAGGCGGATCTGAAAAGGCTGTCCGTTCTGATGCTGTTCGCAGGCACGTTGGGCAATTGCGGTGGGTAACGCTTTTGGCGAACCCGCGGGGGTAAAGCCGCTAAACGCCACCATATCATCGTGCTGGATAATTTCTGCCGCCTGTTCGGCGCTCATCCGTTTCATGGCCGTCTCCTTCCTCAGACGTGATTAATGGCCGACAAAATTAGGTTTGCGTTTTTCCATAAACGCGTTCATCCCTTCCTGATAATCCTCGCTGTCGTACACCGCGCGGCGCATGCCCTGAATGCGCTCGAACTCATCGGAATTCATGGTGTGCGCTTCACCCAGCACGCGCAGCTCTTCTTTAATGACGGCGATCGCCAGTGGTGCTTTCTCCGAGATGTGGTGCGCCATTTGCAGAGTAAAATCCTCCAATTCGTCTACAGGAACCACATGGTTGAGGATCCCGACGGCCATCGCACGCTGAGCGGTAATCGGCGAAGCGGTAAAAATCAGCTCTTTCACGATGTGAAAACCGGCGTCGCGAGTCAGGTTGTGGATGCCGACCAGGTTATACGGCACGCCGAGGTTGACCGGGGTCATCGAGAAGGTGGATGTTTCAGCGGCGATGATCAGATCGGAACTCATGATCATCTCAAATGCGCCGCCCCAGACGCTGCCTTCAACCATAGAGATCACCGGTTTTGGATATTTTTGGATCATGCGGGTTATCTGACGCAGCGGATCGTCATAGGAGAGCGGATCGCGACGTCCGGTCGGGAGTTCATGAATATCATGCCCGGCGGAGAAAACTTTGGCTCCACTCGGAGCGCGCAGAATGATGCAGCGAATGTCCGCACGATTGAGATCGCTCAGCGCCTGCATCAGATCGTCAATAAACACTTTACTCAGGGCATTGAGCTTGCGGGCGTAATTGAACTCAATAACCGCGACTTTCTGGATGATGACCACGTTGACGTATTGATAAGACATAATGTTCTCTTTATTGAAAGTAATGATGCTGGATAAATTCGCTGATGTGCCGCAGACCGGTGCGCGGCGACAGATCATTGTTTTTGACAGCCTGTAGCGTCTGCTGGAAATAGCGGTCGAAATCAGTCCGCGCAAACAGCAGATGTAGGGCTTCTTCTTCAGCCTGCTGGTGTAACCAGTCCACCGCCTGCTGCTGGCGAACTTTTTCCAGTCGACCGCTGGCGGTAAGGCACGTTTTAAAGTCGGTTATCGCCTGCCAAACCTCCTCAATACCGCGTTTTTCCAGGGCGCTACAGGTCAGAACCAGCGGCTGCCACTCGTCATATTTGCGGCGCAGAATATGCAGGGCGGATTCGTACATATGACGGGCGATGGCCACGCTGGCATGGTTCTCACTGTCGTCCTTGTTGATGACGACCAGATCCGCCATTTCCATCAGACCTTTCTTGATGCCTTGCAAATCGTCGCCACCGCCAGCGATTTGCAGGGAGATAAAGCAATCCACCATGCCTGCGACTTCGGTTTCTGACTGCCCAACCCCGACGGTTTCTACAATCACCACGTCAAAGCCAGCCGCCTCGCACAACAGCATTAATTCGCGGGCGCGCTGGCTGGCTCCGCCTAAATGACCGCTGGAAGGGACCGGGCGAATAAACGCAGATTCGGCGCGAGACAGCTCCGTCATGCGGGTTTTATCGCCAAGAATGCTGCCGCCGCTGACCGGGCTGCTGGGATCGACGGCGATCACAGCCACCCGTAATCCGTGACGGATTAACAGCATGCCGAATGCTTCCAGAAAGGTGCTTTTGCCCGCGCCCGGCGTACCGGTTATCCCCAAACGCAGGGCGTTACCGGTGAACGGCATAATTGCGTCCAGCAACTGCGTACTCAGCGGCTGGTGGCGCGGGTGGCTGCTTTCGACCAGCGTCATCGCCTGGGCGAGCGTAGCCCGCTCGCAAAGCCGCAAGCGGCGGACGGTATCCTCAAGCGTGGCGGCGTTAATCATGATGCTGACTGATACGGGTTAACACATCGCGGACGCTGGCGAGCATTGGCGTGCCGGGGCCATAAATGGCAGCCACACCATGCTCGTGCAGGAAGGCGTAATCCTGTGGCGGAATAACGCCTCCTGCTACCACGCAGATATCTTCACGCCCCCATTTTTTGAGCGCGGTAACCAGTTCCGGGATCAGCGTTTTATGACCTGCCGCCAGTGACGATGCGCCTATTACATGCACATCGTTTTCTACCGCCAGACGGGCAATTTCCTCCGGAGTGGAGAACATCGGACTGAGGTCAACATCGAAGCCGAGATCGGAGTAGGCGCTGGCGATCACTTTCGCGCCGCGATCGTGACCATCCTGGCCCATCTTGGCGATCAGGATCCTCGGTCGGCGACCATTTTCCGCGAGGAACTGTTCGGTTTGCGCAACGATGGCGTCGAACTCATCGGCGTATTTGTCGGACTGGTGATAGCTTTGCGCAATCACGCCGGTGACGCACTGGCTGGGAACCAGATAGCGGTCAAAAGCGGTTTCCAGCGCGTCGGAGATCTCACCTAGCGTGGCGCGAACGCGGGCGGCGTTAACGGCGGCGGCCAGCAGATTTTCATTATGCTGCGCGGCGTGGGTCAGCGCCGCGAGCGCGGCATTGACGGCATCTGTGTCACGAGTTGCGCGGATATGCTGCAACGAGGCAATTTGCTCGTTTCGCACCTTCACGTTGTCGATTTCCAGTACCGACGTTTCGTCTTCTTTATCCAGCTTGTATTTGTTCACGCCGACGATAACGCGTTTACCCTGGTCGATCAGCGACTGCTCGCGCGCGGAAGCTTCTTCGATCATCCGTTTAGGGAGCCCGGCTTCGATCGCTTTCGCCATGCCGCCTGCCTCATCAATTTGTTTGATGATCGTGCGCGCCTGCTTCACGATTTGATCGGTGAGTGACTCGACGTAATACGATCCGGCCAGCGGATCGACGGTGCGGCAGATCTCTGACTCTTCCTGAATGATGATCTGTGTATTACGCGCGATGCGGGCGGAGAAATCGGTGGGTAGCCCGAGCGCCTCATCAAAGGCGTTGGTATGCAGAGACTGGGTGCCGCCAAGCGTAGCGCCGAGCGCTTCAATGGTCGTGCGGATCACGTTGTTGTAAGGATCCTGCTCGGTCAGACTCCAGCCGGAGGTCTGGCAGTGGGTACGCAGAGCGAGAGATTTCGGGTTGTTTGCGCCAAAACCGCTGACTGCTTCACTCCACAAATAGCGAGCCGCGCGCAGCATGGCGACGTTCATAAACAGATCCATGCCGATGCCGAAGAAGAATGACAGGCGCGGCGCGAAGTCATCAATTTTCAGCCCGGCAGACAGCGCGGCTTTGATGTACTCAATGCCGTCAGCCAGCGTAAACGCCACCTGCTGGACGCAGTTCGCCCCAGCTTCCCCCATGTGATAACCGCTGATACTGATGGTGTTATAGCGCGGCATATTGGCGGAACACCAGGCGATGATGTCGGCGATGATGCGCATTGAAGGTTTTGGCGGGTAAATGTAGGTGTTGCGGCACAGGTACTCTTTCAGAATATCGTTCTGAATGGTCCCGGTGAGTTGCTCCGGCGTTACGCCTTGTTCTTCTGCAGCGACGATATAAAACGCCAGTACCGGCAGCACCGCGCCGTTCATGGTCATTGATACCGACATCTTATCCAGCGGAATCTGGTCGAACAGCACCTTCATATCTTCGACAGTATCGATCGCCACGCCCGCTTTGCCGACGTCGCCTGCCACGCGCGGGTTGTCAGAGTCATAGCCGCGATGGGTGGCAAGGTCAAAGGCGACGGAAAGTCCTTTTTGCCCGGCGGCGAGGTTACGGCGGTAAAAGGCGTTGGACTCTTTGGCGGTAGAGAAACCAGCGTACTGGCGAATGGTCCACGGCTGCGCGGTATACATGGTGGCGCGCGGGCCACGCACGTAAGGCGGTAGGCCGGGAAGAGTGCCCGTGACTTCCAGATTATCGAGGTCCGCTTCAGTGTACAGCGGCTTGATGGCAATTCCTTCCGCCGTCTGTCTTTCCAGCGATTCGACGGTTTTTTCCCGTCGACTGAGTTCTTTATTAGCGAGTGTTTGCCACTCCTGCACGTTTGCCATTTTTTGCTCCGTATTACGCAATAAGTTGAATCTTTGCGGATACGGTGAGCTTTTTCATTTGGCTTGTCGCCAGCAAAAAATAGCCAACAGGGCGTCGTTTTTTGCCGCATGGCGTGTTTGATTTTGTGATTTATTTCAAAGACGTGGCGGGAATAGCATGAATAGAGGGTAAAGGCTTGTCGGCCGGATAAGGCGTTACGCCGCCATCCGGCACTCTGGAGCAATAAACGGTTTAATCCTGACGCAACACCTTGTGCCCGTATTCCAGCAGCGCGTCGGTAACGTTGCGCATCATGCGGCTTTCCGGTGCAAAACGGTGCCAGTACAGCATCCGACGCTGGAACAGACCTGGCGTTAAATCGATCAGCTCGCCGCTTTCCAGCTCTTTCTCAATCTGTAAGTGCGGGATCATGCAGCAGGTGGTGCCCTGACGCGCCAACTGGACGAAGGCTTCAGAAGAGTTAACGATGTGGCACGGCACGCTTCCCGGCGGCAGGTCGAAGTTTTGTTGCAGGAACGCCTGATGCATATCATCAAGATGGTCAAACGCTACCGCCGGGGCTTTCAGCAGGGCGGAGCGGGTGACGCCGTTAGGGAAATAACGCTCGGCGAAAGGTTTGGAGCCAACGAACAGGTAGTCCAGCGCGCCAAGTTTATCCACCAGACAGCTTGGCAGCGCCTGATGTTGGATACTCACCGCACCGACCACTTCACCACGACGCAGACGTTCCTGGGTGCGCGTTTCATCCTCAACCTGCAGGTTCAGCCGAATCGGTGAATTGGCCAGTACCGGGGCTAACGCCGGAAGCAACCAGGTCGCCAGACTGTCGGCGTTCACTGCCAGTGAGAGCAGCAGCGGCGTCGATCCGGTTTGTTCATCACCCAGCCACTCGTCTTCCAGCAGTTCAACCTGACGCAAAAGTGCCAGTAGTTTCTGCCCCTGTTCGGTTGGGCGTGGTGGTACGGTACGCACCAGCAGCGGTTGTCCGAACATATTCTCAAGCTGTTTTATGCGCTGTGAAACCGCGGATTGCGTGATGCACAGCTTTTGCGCCGCGCGCTCAAATCCTCGTTCACGAATAACCGCATCCAGTGCTTGTAGTGTTCTGTAGTCCGGACGTTTCATTGCTTTGACGCACTCCTGAAAATTTTGCTTGTTCTGCACTATGACACAAATTTAGGTTGGGTAAAGACGAAATCCGCCGCTTGCGAGCGGGTGTGGGGACATTTTTCTGCACAATGTTCTATAATGCGCGTGAATTTTCCCACCATATTCACACCACAGGCGAAACGATCATGACGCAGGATGAACTGAAAAAAGCAGTAGGATGGGCGGCACTTCAGTATGTACAGCCCGGTACCATTGTGGGCGTAGGTACAGGTTCAACAGCCGCACACTTTATTGATGCGCTGGGCACAATGAAAGGTCAGATTGAAGGTGCGGTATCCAGTTCGGACGCTTCAACCGAAAAACTCAAAAGCCTTGGCATCCACGTGTTCGATCTTAACGAAGTTGATAGTCTCGGCGTATACGTTGATGGCGCGGATGAAATCAACGGCCATATGCAGATGATCAAGGGCGGCGGTGCAGCGTTGACCCGTGAAAAAATCATTGCTTCCGTGGCGAAGAAATTTATCTGCATCGCGGATGCGTCCAAAGAAGTCGACATTCTCGGCA
Organism: Citrobacter sp. LUTT5; assembly: GCF_009905315.1. Lineage (NCBI taxonomy): Bacteria > Pseudomonadati > Pseudomonadota > Gammaproteobacteria > Enterobacterales > Enterobacteriaceae > Citrobacter > Citrobacter sp. LUTT5. The sequence goes on from NZ_CP047606.1 coordinate 859,516, forward strand.
ACTTCCCGCTGCCGGTTGAAGTCATCCCAATGGCGCGCAGCGCTGTGGCTCGCCAGTTGGTGAAGCTGGGCGGTCGTCCTGAATACCGTCAGGGCGTAGTGACGGACAACGGCAACGTGATCCTTGATGTACACGGTCTGGAGATCCTTGACGCCGTGGCCATGGAAAACGCCATCAATGCGATTCCGGGCGTGGTAACCGTCGGTCTGTTTGCCAACCGTGGTGCGGATGTCGCGCTGATCGGTACCCCAGACGGCGTGAAAACTATCGTAAAATGATCTGATGGGAGTGTCTTCTCCCGTTAAAAAAATTTTGGCAGGGCAAATTTGGTGACTTGTGTCACGTTTATAATATTGTCCTGCCGATCTCTCCAAAGAAAAAGTTATCGCCAGTATTTTCCTCTGACATTTCTCTCTGAATGACATTTCTTCAGCACGGCGACGCAAACGTTCATATTGCCGCAATATTATTTTTTGATATGTTGAAGAGGCGGATGAAAATCCCACACACAACACATCAGTTTGAACAAAAAAAGACAGGGTCGGGGAAATGGCAAAGGTATCACTGGAGAAAGATAAGATTAAATTTCTGCTGGTAGAAGGCGTGCATCAAAAAGCACTCGAAAGCCTTCGTGCAGCAGGTTATACCAACATCGAGTTTCACAAAGGCGCTCTGGACACTGAACAACTGAAAGAGTCCATCCGTGATGCCCACTTCATTGGCCTGCGATCCCGTACCCATCTGACTGAAGATGTGATTGACGCCGCAGAGAAACTGGTCGCGATTGGCTGCTTCTGTATCGGCACCAACCAGGTTGATCTGACCGCTGCGGCAAAGCGCGGGATCCCCGTGTTTAACGCGCCATTCTCTAACACGCGTTCCGTTGCGGAACTGGTGATTGGCGAACTGCTTCTCCTGCTACGCGGTGTACCCGAAGCGAACGCCAAAGCACACCGCGGCGTGTGGAACAAACTGGCTACCGGCTCCTTTGAAGCGCGTGGCAAAAAACTGGGGATCATCGGCTACGGCCACATTGGTACTCAGCTAGGCATTCTGGCGGAATCGCTGGGGATGCATGTCTATTTCTATGATATAGAAAATAAACTCCCACTCGGCAACGCCACGCAGGTGCAGCATCTTTCCGACCTGCTCAATATGAGCGACGTGGTCAGTTTGCACGTACCGGAAAATGCCTCCACCAAAAATCTGATGGGCGCGCGTGAGATTGCGTTGATGAAACCAGGCGCGCTGCTGATTAACGCCGCACGTGGTACGGTTGTTGATATTCCTGCGCTGTGCGACGCGTTAGCGACCAAGCACCTGGCAGGGGCGGCAATCGACGTATTCCCAACCGAGCCGGCAACCAACAGCGATCCTTTCACTTCGCCGCTGTGTGATTTCGACAACGTGATCCTGACGCCGCACATTGGTGGTTCAACGCTGGAAGCGCAGGAAAACATCGGTCTGGAAGTGGCTGGGAAACTGACCAAGTATTCCGATAACGGCTCTACGCTGTCTGCAGTTAACTTCCCGGAAGTTTCGCTGCCGCTACACGGCGGTCGTCGTCTGATGCACATTCACGAAAACCGTCCGGGCGTACTGACCGCGCTGAACCAGATTTTTGCCGAGCAGGGCGTCAACATTGCCGCACAGTATCTGCAGACTTCCGCACAGGTAGGTTACGTGGTTATTGATATTGAAGCGGATGAAGATGTGGCAGAGAAAGCGTTGCTGGCGATGAAAGCCCTCCCGGGTACTATTCGTGCTCGTCTGCTGTACTGATTTCCTCTACATGGGCAGGCGGTTGACCTGCCCATCTTTCCTCTGATTTTCCTGCCTTACTATCTCTTTGTGTAACGCATGCATTCCGTTTTCGACCCTTGCCGCAATTGGTAATTAAAGGCTGCGCTCTGCGTTGTACATCAATAAAAGGGATTTACGATAGGGGCTCAGCATCGTGCTGAAACGGGAAAGCCCCTACCGAAGCAGGGGCTTTAAAAAGGAAAGGGACGATGATGAGATACGTCATCATGCTGCTGATCCTGTTAATCATCGCTTCGCCAGCATATTAACAGAGAGTACGCAGGAGGGAGGCTCGCCTCCCTCACCCTTCGCCGAGAAAGTTAGTTTAAAAAAACGGCGCTGTCAATCGACAAAAAAGCTACCATTCCCATACTTTTGATGGCGTCACCACCGCAGGTAGCGGGATATCCCATTCTTCAACAGGCAGCTTTTCTACTCGCTGACAATCGTGCGCGTAGCCTACGGGCTGGATCTTATGCTGCTGCCAGTTTTGTAGCGTGCGGTCATAAAATCCGCCGCCCATGCCCAGGCGTTGTCCATATTCATCAAACGCCACTAACGGCGTAATCAGTACATCCAGCTGTGACAGCGGTAATACGTCACGTACATCAAGTCGTGGTTCCTGGATCTTTAAGCGATTGGTTACCAGGTCGCTATGCGGATGATAGTGCAGGAACAGCAAATTACCGGTGCTGAAGGGATGAAGAACCGGAAGATAAACGCGCTTGCCCGCTCGCCACAGCTGATCTATTAGCGGCTGGGTATCGAGTTCGCCATCGAACGAGAGGAATACTGCCACCGTATGAGCGAGTACAACAGGGGGAAAGCTGAGCATTCGGGTCGCGGCTTGCTGACCGTATTGTCGTTGCTGTTCGGAGGTAAGCGCACGACGACGCTGCCGAATCAGTTGACGAATTTCTTGCCGGGATAAAGGGAGTTCAGAAAGTAATGTCATGGCTGTTGCCAGGTAGAAGGGAATCTCCGAGATGCCGCCGCAGGCTGTAACCCTTGAACCCTTGGTTCAAGGTGAATGTGTCGTCACAGTTTTAAGGCTTCTCGGACGGGCCGAGCATGCTCACCAACCGTGGAGCGCCACATTCTTGTGGTATGAAATATCGGCTCAGGGGACTGGCCCGCTTGCAAACATCTCAGAGAAATTTTGTCTTCACGGTCACTCTACCACAGTAAACCGAAAAGTGTTATTCAAAGTTTTGGCCCGTTTTTTCGGTTATGCGACCCTGATCAAGCAACGCCTGTTCGATGGTCTGTTGTAGCATCCGAATACGTTGTTCCATGCTCGCCGCGTACTCACGCGTCTTCGCTTTTTCCTGAGTTAATTCATAGCTGATGTTCAACGCGGCGATGAAAACCAACTGCTCAGTATTTGTGACTCTAGTGCGAACTTTTAGATCTTGCAATCGCTGATTGAGATCGTCCGCAGCCTGATTCAACGCATCCCTTTGTTCAGGCGGGCAATTCACTCGCAGTGAACGGCCAAATATTTGGATATCGACGGGTTGTGCAGACATGCCACCTTCCTGCTGATTGACTGCGCTGCCTTCGTCTCCAGACCGTGGGTCCGCGAAGGGGCGACACTATAGCTACCCTGGTATCAAGATACAAGCCCTTTTCTGGTCCACCAGGGTCCAAAGTGGTAGCATACCATGAATATTCCTCCCTTTGATGACGAATGCTTATGTCTATACAGAACGAAATGCCTGGTTACAACGAAGTTAGCCAGTTTTTGAACCAACAAGGGGCTGGATTAACCCCGGCCGAAATGCACGGCTTGATAAGCGGAATTATTTGCGGTGGAAACAACGACAGCTCATGGCAGCCGCTGTTGCACGACCTGACGAACGAAGGTCTGGCCTTTGGTCACGAGCTGGCTCAGGCGCTGCTGAAAATGCACTCTGCCACCAGCGATGCCCTCGAAGACGACGGCTTCCTTTTTCAGCTTTATCTGCCTGAAGGGGATGACGTCAGCGTGTTCGATCGCGCCGATGCGCTGGCGGGATGGGTAAACCACTTTTTGCTGGGCCTTGGCGTCACGCAGCCGAAGCTCGACAAAGTAACCGGCGAAACTGGGGAAGCGATTGACGACCTGCGCAATATCGCGCAGTTAGGGTATGACGAAGACGAAGATCAGGAAGAGCTGGAAATGTCGCTCGAAGAGATCATCGAATACGTGCGCGTAGCCGCTTTGCTGTGTCATGACACGTTTACGCGTCAGCAGCCGACTGCGCCGGAAGTTCGTAAACCGACTCTGCACTAAGAACGAAACGCAAAGGAGAGTGTGATGAGCGAGATATCTCAGCAAGAATTCCAGCGTCGTCGCCAGGCTTTACTGGCACAAATGCAGCCCGGCAGCGCCGCGCTGATTTTTGCCGCGCCTGAAGCGACGCGCAGCGCGGACAGTGAATACCCGTACCGCCAAAGCAGTGATTTCTGGTACTTCACCGGTTTTAACGAACCTGAAGCCGTGCTGGTGCTGATTAAAAGCGATGACACTCATAACCATAGCGTTTTGTTCAATCGGGTTCGCGATCTGACGGCGGAGATCTGGTTTGGTCGCCGTCTGGGCCAGGATGCTGCCCCGGCAAAACTTGGCGTTGACAGGGCGCTGGCCTTCAGTGAAATCAACCAACAGCTGCACCTGTTGCTCAATGGCCTGGACGCGGTGTACCACGCGCAGGGCGAATATGCCTGGGCCGACGAGATTGTGTGCACGGCACTGGATAAACTGCGTAAAGGCTCCAGACAAAATCTGCACGCACCTGCCGCGATTATCGACTGGCGTCCAATGGTGCATGAGATGCGCCTGTTCAAATCACCGGAAGAGATTGCGGTCATGCGTCGTGCCGGAGAAATCACGGCGCTGGCGCATACCCGTGCGATGGAAAAATGCCGTCCGGGAATGTTTGAATACCAGTTAGAAGGGGAGATTCACCACGAATTTACCCGCCATGGTGCGCGTTATCCGTCCTATAACACGATTGTCGGCAGCGGTGAAAATGGCTGTATCCTGCATTACACCGAAAATGAAAGTGAAATGCGCGATGGCGATTTGGTGCTGATCGACGCTGGCTGTGAATACAAAGGCTATGCGGGCGACATTACGCGTACCTTTCCGGTAAATGGCAAATTTACCCCAGCACAGCGTGAAATCTACGATATCGTGCTGGAATCCTTAGAAACCAGCCTGCGTCTGTATCGTCCCGGAACGTCCATTCAGGAAGTCACTGGTGAAGTGGTGCGCATCATGATTACGGGTCTGGTGAAACTCGGTATTTTGCACGGTGATGTCGATCAGTTGATTACCGAAAATGCACATCGCCCATTCTTTATGCATGGTCTAAGCCACTGGCTTGGGCTGGATGTGCACGACGTCGGCGTTTATGGTCAGGACCGCTCACGTATTCTTGAGCCGGGAATGGTGCTCACCGTCGAGCCGGGACTGTATATCGCGCCAGACGCCGATGTACCGCCGGCTTATCGTGGTATCGGCATTCGTATTGAGGATGACATCCTCATCACCGAGGACGGCAATGAAAACCTGACCGCCAGCGTAGTGAAGAAAGCGGATGACATTGAAGCCTTAATGGCTGCGGCGCGACTGCAATGAGCGTGATTATCGTTGGTGGTGGTATGGTTGGCGCGACGCTGGCGTTGGCCATTTCTCAGCTCAGCCATGGGACTCTGCCGGTTCATCTGATAGAAGCGAGCGAACCTGAAACTGACCGCCATCCCGGGTTTGATGCCAGGGCGATCGCTCTGGCGGCAGGAACCTGCCAACAACTGGCGCGAATTGGCGTATGGCAGGCGATTGCCGATTGCGCAACGGCCATTAAAACGGTTCACGTCAGCGATCGCGGTCATGCCGGATTTGTGACGCTGGATGCGCAGGAATACCGTATTCCGGCTCTGGGCCAGGTGGTAGAACTGCACGACGTCGGGCTGCGTCTGTTTGCGCTGCTGCGCAAAGCACCGGGCGTCACATTGCACTGCCCCGATCGCGTAGCCAGCGTGTCGCGCACGCAGGAGCGCGTAGAAGTTACGCTGGAAAATGGCGAAATGATTGATGGTCGCCTGCTGGTGGCCGCCGACGGTACGCGCTCCGCACTGGCTACCGCCTGCGGTGTTGACTGGCTGCAACAGCCTTATGAGCAACTGGCGGTAATTGCCAACGTCACGACCTCTGTACCGCACGACGGGCGAGCGTTTGAACGCTTCACGCAATATGGTCCGCTGGCAATGCTTCCGATGTCTGACGGTCGCTGCTCGTTGGTGTGGTGCCATCCGCTGGAGCAGCGTGATGAGATTATGGCTTGGTCTGACGAACAGTTTTGCTGTGAACTACAAACCGCTTTTGGCTGGCGACTGGGACGTATTACCCAGGCCGGTAAACGCAGCGCCTATCCGCTTTCGTTAACTACAGCGCTGAAGGCGATTACCCATCGTACCGTGCTGGTAGGGAACGCCGCCCAGACGCTGCATCCCATTGCCGGGCAAGGTTTCAACCTGGGTCTGCGTGACGTAATGAGCCTGGCTGAGACGTTGACGCAGGCGGAAAACGGCGCGGAAGATGTGGGTGATTATGCGGTGCTGGCACGCTATCAGCAGCGCCGCGAAAGCGATCGTAATACGACGATTGGTGTGACCAATAATTTAGTGTATTTGTTTGCCAATCACTGGGCCCCGCTGGTTGTTGGGCGTAATGCCGGGCTGATGGCGATGGAATTATTCACCCCTGCGCGCGATGCGCTGGCGGAGCGGACCCTGGGCTGGGTTGCGCGCTAAATATAACCTGTAGGCCGAATTAAAGAAGTAGGCCTGATAAGCGCAGCGCCATCAGGCAATGTCGCGGAATTGATGCCGGATGGCGGCTTTGCCTTATCCGGCCTACGGTTTTTGATTGTCCTATTTTCAGGAGCAAACAGTGCAAAGTGTTGATGTAGCAATTGTTGGTGGCGGCATGGTAGGACTGGCGGTTGCCTGCGGCTTACAGGGCAGCGGGTTGCGCGTTGCTGTATTAGAACAACATGTTCCGCAGCCGTTGGCGGCGGATGCACCTCCTCAGCTTCGTGTTTCGGCCATTAATGCCGCCAGCGAAAAACTGCTTACCCGTCTTGGCGTCTGGTCCGACATTGTTGCCCGTCGCGCTTGCTGCTACCACGGCATGGAAGTCTGGGACAAAGACAGCTTTGGACGTATTGCGTTTGATGACCAGAGCATGGGCTACAGCCATTTGGGGCACATTGTCGAAAACTCAGAGATTCATTATGCGCTGTGGCAAAAGGCGCAGCGTTCAGCGGATATTACGCTGATGGCACCTGCTGAATTACAGCAGGTGGCCTGGGGTGAGAACGAAGCATTTCTGACCCTGAAAGATGGCGCAATGCTGACGGCCCGCCTGGTCGTCGGTGCTGATGGTGCTAACTCCTGGCTGCGCAACAAAGCGGATATTCCGCTCACCTTCTGGGATTATCGTCATCATGCGCTGGTGGCGACTATCCGTACGCAGGAAGCGCACGGTGCGGTTGCGCGTCAGGCGTTTCACGGCGAGGGGATCCTGGCATTCCTGCCGCTCAGCGATCCACACCTGTGTTCTATCGTCTGGTCGCTCTCGCCGCAGGAAGCAGAATGTATGCAGCAGGCAAGCATTGACGAGTTTAATCAGGCGCTGAATATCGCTTTTGATAATCGTCTGGGGCTGTGCAGCCTTGAAAGCGAACGTCAGGCGTTTCCGCTGACGGGACGTTATGCCCGTCAGTTCGCCGCCCATCGTCTGGTGCTGGTGGGGGATGCGGCGCATACCATCCACCCGCTGGCGGGTCAGGGGGTTAACCTTGGCTTTATGGATGCGGCGGAGCTGATCGATGAACTTAAGCGGCTACAGCGTCAGGGTAAAGATATTGGTCAGTATCTTTATTTACGCCGCTACGAACGCAGCCGTAAGCACAGCGCAGCGCTGATGCTGGCAGGGATGCAGGGTTTCCGTGAACTGTTTGCAGGCGAGAATCCGGCGAAAAAACTGCTACGCGATATTGGGCTGAAACTGGCCGATACCCTCCCGGGCGTAAAACCACAACTCATCCGTCAGGCGATGGGACTGAACGATCTTCCCGAGTGGTTACGTTAGTGTCCGTAAGGACAATCTTAAGAGTTTGAGACCCGTCACACTTTCCTCTCCCGGCCTGCGCGCCGGGGTGCTTCTCTCATTTGAAATAATCTAATTCCACGCCTTTTTTCGCATTAGTTTTTTTAATATCACGTTTTTTTCATAACGCCATTTTTGACATTTTTTCCACATTTAATGTGGATTGGTGCTGTAAGTTTGCGCTTATCTTTGTTTGTTATTCTGGTTTGTTACTACATACGTGGAGTTTTATTCTGTTGGCGATCAGGCTGTTTTTCGCCATAAGCTAATGTGATGGTTAATTTTGACTTATGGTTTAGCGTCTGTTTCGGTGGTAAGTTCAGGACAAAGAGAACGTTTGCGTCGTAGCCCCTGGAGCGGCTGCGGTGCTGGGTTTCGTGGCGAAAATTTCACCGCGAAAGAGTTGGTAGCCCCGCTTATTCAACGAGGAAAAGATGGCTCAACAGACTCCTTTGTACGAACAACACACGCTATGTGGCGCGCGCATGGTCGATTTCCATGGCTGGATGATGCCACTGCATTACGGTTCTCAGCTCGATGAACACCATGCTGTTCGCACCGATGCCGGAATGTTTGATGTGTCGCATATGACCATCGTCGACCTGCGCGGTAGCCGCACCCGGGAGTTCTTGCGTTATCTGCTGGCAAACGACGTCGCAAAGCTAACGAAGACGGGTAAAGCCCTCTACTCCGGTATGCTTAACGCTTCGGGCGGCGTGATAGATGACCTGATTGTCTACTACTTCACTGAAGACTTCTTCCGCCTCGTTGTAAACTCCGCCACCCGCGAAAAAGACCTCTCCTGGATTACCCAACACGCTGAACCTTACGCCATCGACATCACCGTTCGTGACGACCTGTCGCTGATTGCGGTACAGGGTCCAAACGCACAGGAAAAAGCAGCTACGTTGTTTACTGACGAGCAGCGTCAGGCGGTAGCAGGCATGAAGCCGTTCTTCGGCGTTCAGGCGGGCGACTTGTTTATCGCAACCACCGGTTATACCGGCGAAGCAGGCTATGAAATTGCCATGCCGAATGAAAAAGCGGCAGATTTCTGGCGTGCGCTGGTACAGGCTGGTGTCAAACCCTGCGGTCTCGGCGCACGTGACACGCTGCGTCTGGAAGCCGGTATGAACCTGTACGGTCAGGAGATGGACGAAGGCATTTCTCCGCTGGCGGCCAACATGGGCTGGACCATCGCATGGGAACCGGCTGACCGCGACTTTATCGGTCGTGAAGCGTTGGAAATGCAGCGTGAAAAAGGCCACGAACAACTGGTCGGGCTGGTGATGACCGAGAAAGGCGTGCTGCGTAATGAACTGCCGGTGCGCTTCACCGATGCTTCCGGCAACCAGCAGGAAGGCATTATCACCAGCGGGACATTCTCCCCAACTCTTGGTTACAGCATCGCGTTGGCGCGAGTCCCTGCGGGTATCGGCGAAACTGCGATCGTGCAGATCCGTAACCGCGAAATGCCGGTAAAAGTGACTAAACCTGTTTTTGTGCGTAACGGCAAAGCCGTCGCGTAATTCATCCTTTTTTGGAGATTGATTGATGAGCAACGTACCTGCAGAACTGAAATACAGCAAAGAACACGAATGGCTGCGCAAAGAAGCTGACGGCTCTTACACCGTTGGTATCACCGAACACGCTCAGGAGCTGTTAGGTGACATGGTTTTCGTTGACCTGCCAGAAGTTGGCGCAACCGTCAGCGCGGGCGATGATTGTGCCGTTGCGGAGTCCGTAAAAGCGGCATCCGATATCTATGCGCCAGTAGGTGGTGAGATTGTGGCGGTTAACGACGCGCTTAGCGACTCCCCGGAACTGGTCAACAGCGAGCCATATGCGGGCGGCTGGATTTTCAAAATCAAAGCCAGCGATGAAAGCGAAATTGAATCGCTGCTGGATGCGGCCGCATATGAAGCATTGTTAGAAGACGAGTAAATACGCTTTTGCCGGATGGCGCTGCGCTTATCCGGCCTACAAAGCATGCGTAGACCCGGTAAGCGCTAGCGCAGCCGGGCTCGTAGACAGAGACAATCACGATTCACTGCACGTTTCAGGAACCATCGCCCATGACACAGACGTTAAGCCAGCTTGAAAACAGCGGCGCTTTCATTGAACGCCACATCGGACCGGACGCCGCGCAGCAGCAAGAGATGCTGAATGCGGTTGGCGCCGAGTCGTTAAACGCGCTGATCGGCCAGATTGTGCCGAAAGACATTCAGCTCGCAACCCCGCCGCAGGTGGGCGAGGCGGCGACCGAATACGCTGCGCTGGCTGAATTAAAAGCCATCGCTGGGCGTAACAAGCGCTTCACGTCCTACATTGGCATGGGCTACACCGCCGTGCAGTTGCCACCGGTTATCCTGCGCAACATGCTGGAAAACCCGGGCTGGTACACTGCGTATACGCCGTATCAGCCAGAAGTTTCTCAGGGGCGCCTGGAAGCGCTGCTCAACTTCCAGCAGGTGACGCTGGATCTGACCGGTCTGGACATGGCCTCCGCCTCTCTGCTGGATGAAGCCACCGCGGCGGCTGAAGCGATGGCGATGGCAAAACGCGTCAGTAAACTGAAAAACGCCAACCGTTTCTTTGTGGCCGCTGATGTTCATCCGCAAACGCTGGATGTTGTGCGTACTCGTGCACAAACCTTTGGTTTTGATGTCATTGTTGATGACGCGGCGAAAGCACTGGATCACCAGGATGTGTTTGGCGTGCTGTTGCAGCAGGTTGGCACCACCGGTGAAGTGCATGACTACAGCAAACTGATTACCGAGCTGAAATCCCGTAAAGTTGTGGTCAGTGTCGCTGCCGACTTTATGGCGCTGGTACTGCTGACTGCTCCGGGCAAACAGGGCGCGGATATCGTTTTCGGTTCTGCACAACGCTTCGGCGTACCGATGGGTTACGGTGGCCCACACGCGGCATTCTTCGCCGCGAAAGACGAATTCAAACGCTCCATGCCAGGCCGTATTATCGGCGTCTCCAAAGATGCGGCGGGCAATACAGCACTGCGCATGGCGATGCAGACTCGTGAGCAGCATATCCGCCGCGAGAAAGCGAACTCCAACATTTGTACCTCGCAGGTCCTGCTGGCCAACATCGCCAGCCTGTATGCCGTTTATCATGGTCCGGTTGGCCTGAAACGCATTGCTAATCGCATCCACCGTCTGACTGATATCCTGGCAGCCGGTCTGCAACAGAAAGGATTGAAGCTGCGTCATGCGCATTACTTCGACACCCTGTGCGTTGAAGTAGCCGATAAGGCCGCAGTGCTGGCACGTGCCGAAGCGGCAGAAATCAACCTGCGTAGCGATATCCATAACGCGGTAGGTATTACGCTCGATGAAACCACCACCCGTGAAAACGTGGTGCAGTTGTTCAATGTACTGCTGGGCGACAGTCACGCTCTGAACATCGATACGCTGGATAAAGACGTGGCGCTCGACAGCCGTTCTATTCAGGAAAGCATGCTGCGTGACGATGCGATCCTCAGCCATCCGGTGTTCAATCGCTATCACAGCGAAACCGAGATGATGCGCTACATGCACTCACTGGAGCGTAAAGATCTGGCGCTGAATCAGGCAATGATCCCGCTGGGTTCCTGCACCATGAAGCTCAACGCCGCTGCCGAGATGATCCCTATCACCTGGCCTGAATTCGCTGAGCTGCATCCGTTCTGCCCGCCAGAGCAGGCTGAAGGTTATCACCAGATGATCGGCCAGCTTTCCGAGTGGCTGGTAAAACTGACCGGTTATGATGCCGTCTGCATGCAGCCGAACTCCGGCGCGCAGGGCGAGTATGCGGGTCTGCTGGCGATTCGTCATTATCACGAAAGCCGTAACGAAGGTCATCGCGATATCTGCTTGATCCCGGCTTCTGCCCACGGTACCAACCCGGCGTCTGCACAGATGGCGGGTATGCAGGTAGTGGTTGTCGCCTGTGATAAGAACGGCAACATCGACCTGGACGATCTGCGAGCAAAAGCAGAACAACATGCCGACAACCTTTCTTGCATTATGGTGACCTACCCATCCACCCACGGCGTTTATGAAGAAACGATCCGTGAAGTGTGCGACGTTGTGCACCAGTTCGGCGGCCAGGTTTACCTTGATGGCGCGAACATGAACGCTCAGGTTGGGATCACCACGCCGGGCTTTATTGGCGCAGATGTCTCGCACCTCAACCTGCATAAAACATTCTGCATTCCGCACGGCGGCGGCGGCCCAGGTATGGGACCGATCGGCGTGAAATCACATCTGGCGCCGTTTGTACCGGGCCACAGCGTAGTGCAGATTGAAGGGATGCTGACCCGTCAGGGCGCAGTTTCTGCGGCGCCGTTCGGTAGCGCATCCATTCTGCCAATCAGCTGGATGTACATCCGTATGATGGGCGCAGAAGGTCTGAAGCAGGCAAGCCAGGTGGCGATTCTTAACGCTAACTACATTGCCAGCCGTCTGAAAGATGCTTATCCGGTACTGTATACCGGTCGCGATGGTCGCGTGGCGCATGAATGTATTCTCGATATTCGCCCACTGAAAGAAGAGACCGGCATCAGCGAACTGGATATTGCCAAGCGCCTAATCGATTACGGTTTCCATGCGCCGACTATGTCATTCCCGGTCGCGGGTACCCTGATGGTTGAACCGACTGAATCTGAAAGCAAAGTGGAACTGGATCGCTTTATCAATGCGATGCTGGCAATCCGCGCTGAGATCGATCGCGTGAAAGCCGGTGAATGGTCACTGGAAGATAACCCGCTGGTTAACTCACCGCACACGCAAAACGAGCTGGTCGCGGAGTGGAATCACGGTTATAGCCGCGAAATCGCCGTCTTCCCGGCGGGTGTGGCGAACAAATACTGGCCAACCGTGAAACGCCTTGATGACGTTTACGGTGACCGTAACCTGTTCTGCTCCTGTGTACCGATGAGCGAATATCAGTAATCTGCTGATTCAACTATCTTTTAAAGGCGCTTCGGCGCCTTTATTTTTTGGGAGAAACGTTATGGCTATAGCATTGGTGACGGGCGGCAGTCGTGGCATTGGTCGAGCAACCGCGCTGCAACTGGCGCAAGAGGGTTACACGGTCGCCGTGAATTTTCATCACAATATTCGTGCGGCAACCGAGGTGGTGAACAACATCGTCGCTGCAGGCGGAAAAGCATTTGCTTTGCGTGCGGATATCAGTGATGAAAGCCAGGTGGTGGCAATGTTTGAGTCTATTGACCGTGAAGGCGAGCAACTGACTGCCCTGGTGAATAATGCAGGGATCTTGTTTGAGCAAAGCACGGTCGAAAACTTAACCGCCGAACGAATTAATCGCGTACTGGCAACCAACGTTACCGGCTATTTTCTGTGCTGTCGGGAAGCGGTAAAGCGCATGTCGTTCAAGCACGGCGGTCAGGGTGGATCGATTGTAAATGTCTCTTCGGCGGCATCGCGGCTTGGTGCGCCATTCGAATATGTTGATTACGCGGCCTCGAAAGGCGCTGTGGACACGCTCACCACCGGCCTGGCGCTGGAGGTTGCGGCGCAAGGGATCCGCGTAAACTGCGTGCGACCAGGTCTTATCTACACTGAAATGCACGCATCAGGCGGCGAGCCGGGAAGAGTCGATCGCGTGAAATCACTGTTGCCTATGCAGCGTGGCGGGCAGCCGGAAGAAGTCGCGCAGGCAATTACCTGGCTGTTGAGCGAGAAGGCATCTTACGTAACGGGCAGTTTTCTGGAACTGGCGGGCGGGAAGTAATGTGCCGCTTCTGAAATAGAGGGAACTCTACGATTCCGCGCTACCTAAACGTTTTCTGAATCTCGTCCAAACAACCTTTCGGTTCTACCTGTGCTGACTTTACTGGCGTATGGTGACTTTCGGATGATATATCATGGAGATAAACTCATGTCACAGCAGGGACTGCGCTTTACGCTCGACGTGGATGGGTTACTGGCGATGAGCACCGCCGTCGTCAGCTTCACCCTCTGCCAGAATCTCTCCACCCCCTTTACACTCAGTGTCGATATCGCCAGCGACCTGCCTGACCTCACCGCCACAGATTTTCTCGAGAAAAACGCCACCCTCACTGTCTGGCAGGGGGCTGTTGCACTGCGTTATCTTCACGGCATCATCACCGGCGTGGAGCTCAGGGAGAACAACGACTGGCAGATGAATTACCAGCTGACGATTTCGCCCCCGCTCTGGCGGGCAGGGCTGCGCCAGAACTTCCGCATCTTTCAGCAGCAGGATATCCAGGCCATTGCCACCACCCTGCTTACTGAAAACGGCATTACTGACTGGGTGCCTTCCTTTTATGAGTCCCATCCCGCCCGCGAATTCTGCGTGCAGTACGGCGAAACTGACCTCACCTTTCTGACGCGCCTGTGGGCCGAAGAGGGTATTTTCTTCTTTGACTGGTTCCACCCGACCGGTCCCGACCAGAAACTGGTGCTCTGCGATGACATCGCCGGGGTCTCCACACTCGGCGACATGCCCTTTAACCCGAACGCCCGGGAAGTCACAACGGAATGCATCAGTGCGTTCCGCTACCGGGCGCAGATTCGCCCTTCCTCAGTGGAAAACCAGGATTACACCTTCAAAACCCCCGGATGGCCCGGTTACTTCAGCCACCACGCCAAAAACCTCAACGGCCAGCGCACACAGTATGAAATCTTTGATTATCCGGGACGCTTCAAAGACGTACAGCATGGTCAGGACTTTGCCCGCTACCAGGCGGAGGGCCACCGGCAGGATGCTGAAACGGCAGCCTGCGTGAGCAACTCCCCGAAACTGTGGCCCGGCAAACGTTTTACCCTGGCCGGTCACCCGTCAGAAACGCTGAACCGCGAATGGCAGGTCACCGGCTCTGTACTGGAGGGAAGGCAGCCACAGGCGCAGCACGGCAGCTCCGGCGAAGGCACCACACTCAGTAACCACCTGGACGTCATCCCGGCTGACCGGACATGGCGTGCCTCCCCGCGGCCCAAACCCGCCGTGGACGGCCCGCAGAGCGCCATTGTCACCGGGCCGGCAGGCGAGGAAATTTTCTGCGACGAGCATGGCCGGGTGCGGGTGCGTTTTCACTGGGACCGCTACTGCCCGGGAAACGAAGACAGCTCCTGCTGGGTGCGGGTGTCGCAGGCGTGGGCCGGTACCGGATTCGGCAACCTCGCCATTCCGCGTGTGGGTCAGGAAGTGATAGTGGACTTCCTCAACGGCGACCCGGACCAGCCCATTATTATGGGCCGCACCTACCACCAGGATAACCGCTCGCCGGGCAGCCTGCCGGGCACGAAAACGCAGATGACCATCCGCTCGAAGACCTACAAAGGTGGCGGATTTAACGAACTGAAATTCGATGATGCGACGGGCAATGAGCAGGTCTATATCCATGCGCAGAAGAACATGGATACGGAGGTGCTGAACAACCGAACCACTGATGTGAAGGTGGACCATACGGAGACCATCGGCAATAACCAGAGCATCACTGTGGGACTCGGGCAGACCATCACGGTGGGTAAAGAAAACGCATCCGGACACGACCGGACAGTCACGGTCGCGCATGACCAGCGCAACACGACGGGGAATGACCGTCAGGTGGCGGTGGGTCATGATGACACGGTGACGGTAAAGAACGACCGGAAGACAGAAGTGATGCACGACCGGCGTGAGCAGGTGGGGAATGACGAGACGCTGGTTGTGGGCAATGACCGGAAGATGTCGGTGAAGGGAAAACAGGAGCAGACCACCACCGGCGACCATATCAGCCTGGTGAAAGGGATGAAGAGCCTGGAGGTGAAGGGAGACCTGGCGCAGAAGATAAGCGGCGCGCTGGGAATAAAGGTTCAGAGCGATATTGTGCTGGAAAGCAGCAGCCGGATAAGCCTGAAGGTGGGCGGTTCGTTTGTGGTCATCCACCCGGGTGGCGTGGATATTGTGGGACTGAAAATCAATCTCAACAGCGGCGGGAGTCCGGGTAAACCGGTTCAGACACTGCAACCAGTTGTCCTGACAGCCTTAACGGATGATGGGACTGGTGGTGGTGGTGACGATTCTAATGGGAAGGATGGACAAAATAATTCGGTGGGGAATATCTGTATTGAGTGTTTACTTAACGCCATAAAAGCGGACGATGCAATAGTGCAGGGAACATGAACACTTTGAAGTAGCCTTTAGAAGATATACCTGTAATTGTCGAGGTGACTATACCCCCTGCTTTTCCGAAAAAACCGTTGAGCTATTCACCACGATTATATTTCCAGATAAAACGACAGAGCTGACCTGCTTGAATATCGGCTATGTAATGAATATTGAGAGGGAAATAATAATGTCGTCAGAATGCCAATTAAAGCAACACTGGCAGAAGCAGAATATAACACACAATGCCTTTATCCTGTTTGAAGGGGGAGCACTTAGTCACGAAATTCGTCATTTAATGTTAACGAATTATAAAGATCGGTGTACACCCCTGTATCAGATACCGGAACTAAAGAAAATAATAACCTACGGCCCCTGGCTGGCGCATATTAAAGAAGAGAATGAATTGAATAGTATGTTATCGGAGAAAATACCCGTTGCAGGCATTATTTTTTCTGCGTTATCACTGACTCATCTGGCTTCCCGACTTGCCATCGGATGCATAGCGAAAACACCGGGCGACCGCAAAGTTCTGCTACGTTTTTATACGCCACATGTACTGAAACACCTGGCTGCGCGACCTGATATGGAGTGGCATCCGGTATTGTTCTCTCAAACCGAATCATGGTGGGTACAGGAAAATTCACAATGGCACCAGTTAAATATACCGGCTTCTGTGACCAACAACCCAGCTCCGGACAACCTTAATCTTGATAATTCATTATGGCAGAAAGTTAAGGGGCGGGATGATGTTTCTGCACTAGTAAGAGAATGGAGTATGATGAAAATAGGTAATCAATTTCCTCCATGTGCACGGCGGAATATGGTGGAGAAAGCACTCGATAAAGCACGACAAATTGGCTTGATAAAGCCGCTGGATCAGAAAATTTATGCACTGAGTTACCTGAATGGTGAGAAAGAATATCTTGAGTCAGCAGAATTTCAGGCTGTACTTGAAAAGGTTAAAAAAAATGAAATATCACTTTCTGACATCCGCGAAGATTGATAATCGTTGTCGGAATATTTTTCAGTGAAAAGCAATAACTGAAAGGAATGAATAATGGGATTTTTTACCCGACTGGAACAATTTGACCAAAAACTGACGCGCGGTTACGCCCGTTGGGGGCGCTGGGTATGGCGAACACTGATCGTGGTGCCTGTAGCCTGGCTGTTGTTGAGCGTGGGAATGTCAATCTGGGGACCACCTACTGGCGGTGTGATACTGGTGATTCATAGTGAACTGGACAGACCGATACTGAGTTTTAGTGTTAATGGTATGACCGGGCCAAATGCGTTTGCGCACGGAGGAGGCTCAACAACTTGTTGTGGGGATATCAGAGGAAAGGAGGCTGAGGTTATCTGGACGTTGAGTATAACCCGTGCGCAGTATGATGCAGGACTGCGAGAAGAGGTCCGGCGTACCACCATGCCCTTGCCTGAAAGAAAACATGGGCAGGATTTTCTGCATGTACATTTTTTACCGGGTGACAAAGTATTTTTAGGCTGGAGTGAAGGGGCGGGTTCACCCTATGAAAAACGTAATGAATTTTCTTATCAGAGTGAAAAAATGCAGGAGGCGCAGCCATGATCAGTGAATCCGTTATCTCCGCCGCCGTGCGGGCACAACAGGCAGAAGATGGCAAGGTAGGGAATTGTGGTAGGGTCTGGCATGTTGCTTTCTTTTTTGATGGTGTGGGACGCAATATCGTTCAGGACGCACCGGCTTGCCGTTTGAGTAATATTGCTCGTCTGTTTCGGGCATATCCTGATGAATATGCAAATAGAGGTAATACTTGTTTTAATAAATTTTATTTTTCCGGTATGGGAACAGCCTACAAAGATGATTCTGTCGACAATATTAACTCCCTTATGGATATTAGTTTGGATAATCTCCTGGAGGATATGAAAAACCTGCCGGAGGATACAATATCAGATGCGGGGGAATCAGTCATAAAGGGAGATAAAAAATGGACGGATGTGCTTGGCAATCTCCTTGAGGATCTCAATAATCCGGTTGAGTGGGCTAAAGGGATAGGTAAGTTGGCTGTTAAAGCAGCAGGTAAAGCTGGAATCGAGTCCACTCCCTGGTTACGTGATCACGAAGCCATAAGTGCCTATTTTATGACAGGCGAACCCATACGTCTTGAAGCAGCAAAGAAGCAGTTTGAGAAGTTTTATACGGAAAATATGAAGGGGAGTGTTCCCGTCAAAAAAATTTCTGTCTCATTATATGGTTTTGATATGGGAGCAACACTGGCACGTAAATTTCTGGATAATTTTCTTCAGGAACTTTGCCAGAAAAATAAAGAAGGAATATATCAGTATAAGAATGTATCTGTTGATATTGCTTTCGTCGGGCTTTTTGATTGCTCACGCCATTCGCCAGCCAGTAGTAACAACGGGCTGGACTATTTTTTTATGTGGCTGGGTTTACCGGGAAACATGATTAGTTCGGTTTTGGGTGAAAAAGCTATCGATCAAAATTCGCCATTACCGGATGTGGTAAATAGCGCACTACATCTGATAGCAGCCCATGAACGACGCCCATGGCGCGGACTGTATCTGTTAGGAGAGGCTGCAAAAAATAAAAAATACAGAGAAGAATTGCTTCCCGGTTGTAGTGAAGATATTGGTGGCGGCCTGAAACCAGATGAACAGAAACCCAGCGCAGAACTGTGCCGGGTCGCGCTATACAATATGTATCATGCAGCATGTCAGGCTGGTGTGCCATTTCCTGATTTTGACACATTGGAACAATATGATGCTAAAATTTCCAGCTATTTTCTTATGAATGATGCTGTACAGGGGATACCTGTAAATTACTGGACCAGTCGTTATCAAAAAGAAGAGGTGAAGGAAAAAGAGTTTAGCGATACTGCACAGGAGAGACATCTGGATAACTATTTTCTCTGGCTGGGTGAGCAATATTATATGTATCAGTATGAACGGGGGCGACTGGATAAGAAATTATCGTTAGCACGTCGTAAACAGATAAGCGGGTACGGCCCTCTCGCGGGGACGGGAATTAACCCCAATACGGAAGTTGATGTGATAAAAGCGCAGATTTCCGAACTGGATTCACTCTGGGGATGGCTGGATGATGTAAATGACGTGGCTCGTGGCTTAAAAAATGATTTTATAGTCAATCCGAGGCTAAATGACAATCGGATAAAACTTAAACCTCAAATTTATAACGCTGCCGTTAATCGTGCTATGAAATTTCTTGAGTTTTCCAGTGCGGCTTATAACAATGAAAATCCACCATCCTCCTCTTCACGAATAGCAAATACACTTTATTCTTTTTTCGTGCATGATATACAGCGAGTTGATCATGCATCTTCTATATCTGAAGATTTTTTCTTACGTCGATCATCTGAGATGCCAGATGACGATTCTAATCCGCTGGAAAATAAAGGTGATGGAAAGAAACATACTCGCAGAGATGATTAGTGTTATGCAGGGAATTGAGGCTTTATAATTTTATTGCAAAATTAAGACTTGGTAAGAATGGGAGGCAAGTGCTCATACTTAAGTTTTTATCTCACTGGAAATTCCGGATGGCATTGTGAACTGCGCCATCCGGCAAAAAATTACAGATTCTCGCCGTTGCTGGCAATCACCTCTTTGTACCAGTCAAAACTCTTCTTCCGTGAACGTGACATATCGCCGGTGCCGTCGTCATGTTTGTTCACGTAGATAAAGCCGTAACGTTTGCTGTACTGACCGGTGGTAAACGATACGCAGTCGATGCAGCCCCATGGCGTGTAGCCCATCAGGTCTACGCCATCATAGGTCACCGCTTTCATCATTTCTTCGATGTGGGCGCGCAGATAGTCGATGCGATAGTCGTCGTTGATGCTGCCGTCTTCTTCTACTTTGTCATAAGCGCCAAACCCGTTTTCAACGATAAACAGCGGCTTCTGGTAGCGTTCATACAGCTCACATAAGGCATAGCGTAGACCGACAGGGTCAATCTGCCAGCCCCAGTCGGAGGCTTTTACGTGCGGGTTCGGTACGCTGCCCTCAAAACCAGAAATGGCATCGCCGCTGCCGCCTTCCGCTTTTACCGCGTTGGTCATGTAGTAACTGAATCCGAGATAGTCACAGGTGCCTTCACGCAGGATTTGCTCATCGTCGGCCTCCATTCGGATGTTGAATTCGCGGCGTTCCCACTCGTTCAGTACATATGATGGATAGTAGCCGCGCAGCTGAACGTCAGTGAAAACGTAGCGCTCACGCATCGATTCCTGCGCGAACATCACATCTTCAGGCTTACAGGAGAACGGGTACAGTGGCACCATCGCCAGCATGCAGCCGACTTTCATTTCCGGGTTGATGCGACGTGCCGCCTTTACCGCCAGCGCGCTGGCCACGAACTGGTGATGCAGCACCTGGTACATAGTCTCTTCAGGGTTTTCATGCTCGGTATACACCACGCCGGAGCAGCAATAACCAAACAGCGGTGCGCGCCAGTTACGCTGGTTGTTGATCTCATTGAAGGTCATCCAGTATTTGACCTTGTGCTTATAGCGCTCAAAAACGACTTCAGCAAAACGGACAAAGAAATCGACGACTTTACGATTGGTCCAGCTACCGTACTGTTGAACCAGGTGCAGCGGCATTTCAAAGTGGGAAAGGGTGATGACTGGTTCAATGTTGTACTTCAGCAGTTCATCGAACATGTCGTCGTAGAACTTTAGCCCTTCTTCATTCGGTTGGGTTTCGTCCCCTTTGGGGAAGATACGGGTCCAGGCGATTGAGGTACGGAAGCATTTGAATCCCATCTCGGCAAACAGCTTGATGTCTTCTTTGTAATGACTGTAAAAATCGACAGCTTCGTGGTTGGGGTAGTACTTACCGGACTCAACTTCCTGAGTGATTTCTCGCGGAACGCCGTGAGCCCCTCCGGTCAGTACGTCGCAAATGCTGGGGCCTTTGCCACCTTTGTTCCAGCCGCCTTCAACCTGGTGCGCCGCAACCGCGCCGCCCCATAAAAAATCGTTTGGTAAGGTAAGTTTTTTCATCTGCGCTCAGTCTCAAATTAATACAATCTGATTTTGAGTCTAACAAAGGAAGGATAAATGTCACGATATAACAAAATAGCGTAAATGTGATTTGTTACATCAAAAAAACAGATTGTTTTTTTACGCTATTCTTTTCGCCAGCTTGCGACTGAGTGATTCCAGAATATAAATAACGGGGATCTGCGTGGTTATATCGTATACCCCGGCAATACGTGTTTGTGGAACATGCCAGGAGAGGTTAAAGTCGGCGAGTTTCGCCAGGCGAGAGTGTTCATGGCTGGTGACCGACAGAACCTTACAGTTGTGCAGACTGAACTGGCTGGCAAAGCGCAGGATCTCTTCTGTTTCACCAGATACGGAAAGCACGATCGCCAGCGCGTTTCTGGCCATGTCGTTAGTGACCGGGAAATAAGGATCGTCAATGTGATTACTGAATTTACCGACGTTTGAGAAAAAACGTGCGCCATATTTTGCCAGCGCTCCAGACGTTCCCGCTCCGACGAATATAATACGTTCGGACGATAATATAATATCAACAGCCTGATCGAGCAGTTTATCGAATTCGTCGTTATTGACGCCTTTAAAGAAACTGATAATTTCGCTGGCACCGAAATTAGCCTGTTGCGGTTCATTCTGCTCTAAATATAATTTGAAGCGCACGCGAAATTCTGAGTAACCCTCACATTTAAGCTTGCGGCAAAAGCGCAGTACGGTGGTAGTGGAAACACCCACGGCATCGGCCAGTTCGCGAATGGTCATGTACATGACTTTGTCACGGTTTTTGATGACATAGTTGTAGACCAGCATCTCAAGATTGTTGAGACTGGCGATGGCAGCGTGGGAGAACATACTCACAATGGCAAAACTCACTCATCAGACTTCATCTACAGGGAATAATAACATGCAGCCAAATGACATCACTTTTTTTCAGCGTTTCCAGGATGACATTCTGGCCGGACGCAAGACCATCACCATTCGTGACGAGTCCGAATCACACTTCAAAGCCGGGGACATTTTACGGGTTGGGCGCTTCGAAGATGACGGTTACTTTTGCACGATTGAGGTTGTTGGCACCTCAACCGTCACGCTGGATACGCTAACGGATAAACATGCCCAGCAGGAAAACATGACGCTTGAAGAACTTAAACATGTGATTGCCGAGATTTATCCGAATCAGACGCAATTTTATGTGATTGATTTTAAATGCCTTTGATTTAAAGAAACATCTGTTAGTTGAAAAATCACTTTCAACACAATGATTTTAAAGGATTAATATTAATGTGATATTTATTTTAGCTAACAGGTGTTCACTGGAACCATTCTCAGTTACGCTAGAGGCGCAATAACGAAAGTGTTCGTTTCTGGGGAGTAACTTATGGTTCAGAAGCCATTAAGCGCGCAGGGATATTCGTTGGCAGAGGAAATAGCCAATAGCATCAGTCACGGTATCGGGCTGGTGTTTGGGATTGTCGGACTGGTGTTATTACTGGTCCAGGCAGTAGATACCAACGCCAGCGCTATGGCCATTACCAGCTATAGCCTGTACGGCGGCAGCATGATCCTGCTGTTCCTCGCCTCAACTTTGTATCACGCGATCCCCCATCAGAGAGCGAAAATCTGGCTGAAAAAATTTGACCACTGTGCGATTTATCTGCTGATTGCCGGGACCTACACGCCATTTCTGCTGGTGGGGCTTGATTCGCCGCTGGCACGTGGACTGATGATTGTTATCTGGAGCCTGGCGCTGATCGGTATTTTATTCAAACTGACCATTGCGCACCGATTTAAGGTTCTGTCGCTGGTAACCTACCTGACAATGGGCTGGCTATCGCTGATTGTGGTGTATCAACTGGCGGTTAAGTTGGCAGCGGGAGGCGTGACGTTGCTGGCTGTTGGCGGTGTGGTGTATTCCCTGGGCGTTATTTTCTACGTCTGTAAGCGCATTCCTTACAACCATGCGATCTGGCACGGCTTTGTGCTGGGCGGCAGCGTTTGCCACTTCCTGGCGATCTATCTCTACGTTGGTCAGGCGTAATCATTGACGCCGGATGGAGGCTAGCGCCTTATCCGGCCTACAAAACAAAAGCCAGCATGCCTGATAGACGCATCGCAATCAGGCATTATTCATTTACTCTTCCAGCGAATACGGCAGCGGTACGATTTGCAGCGTTTTTGCGTCGTCACGAACGCGGAACACGCTGTCGGCCTCCATGTCGTTATTCATCACAACCTGCACCAGTACCTGACCATCGGCCAGTTTTACTGCGGCAAGTACGGTACCGGTACGACGCCAGTTCTCGCCCATTTTTAATTCAAGGTCTTCGCCAGCTTCCGGTACTCGACCGGCGGCACCCGCCAAAGTCCACATGGCGCGTTTATTGGCTCCGCGGAATTTTGCACGAGCAACCATTTCCTGACCGGTGTAGCAGCCTTTTTTAAAGCTGATCCCACCCAGAGCCTGCAGATTGGTAGCCTGTGGAATAAACTGTGCACTGTTGGCTGTATCAATAACGGGGATACCCGCTTCGATATCCAGCGCCAGCCACTGCTGGCTGTTATTTAACTCTGCTTCGCCACGCAGCTTTTCAACCAAGGTTTCTGCTGTGGTGGCATCAACGATCAGCAGAAAACGTTCAGCAGGGTGTTCGAACCACAATACCGTGGAGGCACCTTCGGTAATGACCTGCTTATCACTGTTCGGTAATTCGCTAAAGAGATTGGCCAGCGCTGCACGTGCCTGGAATCCCGCTACGCCCAGCAGGACACGCTCGTCATCCGGGGCAATCGCCACTTTCGAGAAGACCGCGTATTTTTTCAGCTCGGTGAGCTGCGCATCACGCAGGCTACGGCGCTCAAGCCATGCAAAACCGTCACCCTGTCGGAACAGACGCAGGTTGCTCCACATTTTACCTTTGGCGTCACAATGTGCAGCTAACAGGTGCTGATGCTCGGTCATCTGGCTGACATCCGCCGTGACCTGACCCTGAATATACTTCTCACTGTCGACACCGGTGATGGTGGCGAGCGCCCAGTCATCGAGCGTCATTAGCGTCAGAGGCAAACGCGTTGACGCGAAAGGCTGGCGAGGAGGAAAAGATGTAAAAGCCATAATAATGTCCTGATTTGCTTAACGCAGTGATAATGACTAATGGTAAAAGAGCTATGGCCCATTGCAAGCGGTTTAAACAGGCTATTTGTGCCCCATATATTGCGCTTTGCGAGGAAACATCAAAAAATGGTGAATCCTTTGGCTTAATAAGGTTTTATTTAGCGAGCGAGCTTCAGTTTACTGATATTCCCGTAAAAGAGCGGGAAAAACACGTTACAATAGCGGGATACTTCGTTTTCGCGAGACAGGGAGAAGAACATGGATATTAACAACAAAGCACGTATTCATTGGGCATGCCGCCGCGGTATGCGCGAGCTGGACATCTCGATCATGCCGTTTTTCGAACATGAATATGACAGCTTAAGTGACGAAGAAAAACGTATCTTTATCCGTCTGCTAGAATGTGATGATCCAGATTTATTTAACTGGTTGATGAATCATGGGAAACCAGCTGATGCTGAGCTGGAGCAGATGGTGCGACTTATCCAGACACGGAATCGGGAACGTGGTCCAGTGGCAATCTGATTTACGCGTATCATGGCGCGCGCAGTGGCTTTCACTGCTAATTCATGGGCTGGTCGCGGTGTTTATTTTATTGATGCCCTGGCCATTGAGCTACACCCCATTATGGCTGGTTTTGCTCTCTCTGGTGGTATTCGATAGCGTTCGCAGTCAGCGTCGAATCAACGCCTGTCAGGGTGAGATTCGGCTGTTGATGGATGGTCGTCTGCGCTGGCAAGGGCAAGAGTGGTCTATCGTTAGCGCCCCCTGGATGGTTAAAACAGGCATGATGCTGCGTTTGCGCTCTGATGCCGGAAAACGTCAACATTTGTGGCTGGCGGCAGACAGTATGGATGATGCTGAGTGGCGGGATTTACGGCGGTTGATGCTGCAAAAGGCGAAGCAGAAGTAGTACTGACGGTAAGGTTGCGACCTTAGCCGTCAGTCGGCAGAAATTCAGGACCAGTGCTCGGCCATTTCGCCAAGAATTTGCTCGCACCAGGCCTGAATGCGTTCATCGCTGAGATCGTACTGGTTCGTTTCATCCAGCGCCAAACCAACAAACAGCTGTCCATCGGCAATGACGGGTTTATCGCTGGTGAATTCGTAGCCTTCGGTGGGCCAGTAGCCGACAAACTTTACACCTTTGGTGATCAGTTTATCGTGCAACATACCCAGCGCATCCAGGAACCATTCACCGTATCCCAACTGATCGCCCATACCGTAAAGCGCGACAATCTTTCCTTCCAGGTTGAGGTCGTCCAGTTGCTCCCAGACAGCTTCCCAGTCCTCCTGAATTTCACCGAAATCCCAGGTTGGGATGCCCAAAATGAGCACGTCATACTGCTCCATTAGGGTCGGGGAATCGTCTTTGAGGTTGTGCAGTGTCACCAGTTCGGGACCCAGGATATCGCGGATTTTTTCTGCTGCCATTTCGGTGTAGCAGGTGCTGGAACCGTAAAAAAGACCCATGTTCATGACGTAAACATCTCAATTCTGCTGTAGCGTTGCGGGTAGTGTAACAGAATCGCCGCAATCCCGGCACAATGAGGCATAATGCATCAAAAATGAGAGTGGAATAAGGGGCGCGAGTGGAACAGGATCTGGCGCGCATCGAGCAGTTTCTTGATGCCCTGTGGCTGGAACGAAATCTGGCGGAAAACACATTAAGTGCGTATCGTCGCGATCTGACCATGCTTGTGGAATGGTTACATCACCGTGGCGCTTCGCTTGCGACCGCGCAAAGTGATGATCTGCAAGCCTTGCTGGCTGAGCGGATGGATGGAGGGTATAAAGCCACCAGTTCTGCACGTTTGCTCAGTGCGACGCGACGTTTTTTTCAGCATCTGTACCGCGAAAAATATCGCGAAGATGACCCCAGCGCCTCGCTTGCATCACCTAAACTTCCGCAGCGTCTGCCCAAAGATCTCAGCGAAGCGCAGGTAGAACGACTGCTGCAGGCGCCGCTTATCGATCAACCGCTGGAGCTACGCGACAAAGCCATGCTGGAAGTGTTGTATGCAACGGGCCTGCGCGTGTCTGAACTGGTAGGACTGACGATGAGTGACGTCAGCCTGCGTCAGGGCGTGGTACGGGTGATCGGTAAAGGTAACAAAGAGCGCCTTGTCCCGTTGGGTGAGGAGGCAGTGTACTGGCTGGAAACATACCTGGAGCATGGGCGTCCATGGTTGCTCAACGGCGTATCGATTGATGTGCTGTTTCCTAGTCAGCGGGCGCAACAGATGACCCGTCAGACCTTCTGGCATCGTATCAAACACTATGCTGTGTTGGCGGGAATCGACAGCGAAAAGCTGTCACCGCACGTCCTGCGGCACGCATTTGCCACGCATCTGCTCAACCATGGCGCAGATCTGCGCGTGGTGCAGATGCTACTGGGGCATAGCGATCTCTCGACAACGCAAATTTATACTCATGTCGCAACGGAGCGCTTGCGGCAACTACATCAACAGCATCACCCGCGAGCGTGAGTGCTGACAGGATAGGATAGGCTATGAAAAAACGTTTTATGATGTTCACCCTGCTGGCGACGGCGTTTTCCGGCATGGTACATGCAGACGACGCGGCAATTCGCCAGTCATTAGCAAAGCTGGGTGTGCAGAGCACCGAGATTCAACCTGCTCCGGTTGCGGGCATGAAAACCGTACTGACCAATAGCGGCGTGCTGTACGTAACTGAAGACGGTAAACATATTATTCAGGGACCGATGTATGACGTGAGCGGCGCAAGTCCGGTGAACGTCACCAACCAACTGCTGATGAAGCATCTGAACGCGCTGGAAAAAGAGATGATCATCTACAAAGCGCCGCAGGAAAAACACGTCATTACCGTTTTCACCGACATCACTTGTGGTTACTGCCACAAGCTGCATGAAGAGATGAAAGATTACAATGCGTTGGGG
This sequence comes from Citrobacter sp. LUTT5, assembly GCF_009905315.1. Taxonomy (NCBI): domain Bacteria; kingdom Pseudomonadati; phylum Pseudomonadota; class Gammaproteobacteria; order Enterobacterales; family Enterobacteriaceae; genus Citrobacter; species Citrobacter sp. LUTT5. The sequence goes on from NZ_CP047606.1 coordinate 886,665, forward strand.
ATCACCGTACGTTATCTGGCCTTCCCACGTCAGGGGCTGGACAGCCAGGCTGAGCAGGACATGAAGTCTATCTGGTGTGCTAAGGACAAAAACAAAGCCTTTGACGACGCGATGACTGGCAAGGGTGTAAAAGCGGCGACCTGTGATGTGGATATCGCTAACCACTATGCGCTGGGCGTACAGTTTGGCGTCAGCGGTACACCGGCGATTGTGCTGAGCAATGGCTATGTCGTACCTGGCTATCAGGGCCCGAAAGAGATGAAAGAATTCCTCGACGCACATGCAAAACAAACCAGCGGTAAATAATTCGCGTGAAACAACAGATACAACTTCGTCGGCGTGAGGCCGACGAGACCGCCGAGCTACCTGCCGACTTGCCGCCACTGCTGCGCCGTTTATACGCCAGCCGTGGTGTACGTAGCGCGCAGGAGCTTGAGCGTAGCGTGAAAGGCATGCTGCCGTGGCAACATTTGAACGGCGTCGAAAAAGCGGTTGAGATCCTCTACAACGCCTTTCGCGAAGGAACCCGAATCATCGTTGTCGGCGATTTTGACGCTGATGGTGCGACCAGCACGGCGCTAAGCATCCTGGCGATGCGCGCGTTGGGCTGCAGTAACGTTGACTACCTGGTGCCAAATCGTTTTGAAGACGGTTATGGTTTAAGCCCGGAAGTCGTTGATCAGGCCCATGCCCGGGGCGCTCAGCTGATTGTCACCGTAGACAACGGCATCTCGTCTCACGCGGGTGTCGAACATGCCAGAACGTTGGGGATCCCGGTCGTTGTGACCGATCACCACCTGCCAGGGGATACGCTGCCGGGCGCAGAGGCAATCATTAATCCTAACCTGCCCGACTGTGAGTTCCCGTCGAAATCGCTGGCAGGCGTTGGTGTAGCCTTCTATCTGATGCTGGCGCTGCGTACTTTCCTGCGTGACAAAGGCTGGTTTGATGAACGCGGCATTGCACCGCCGAACCTGGCAGATTTGCTCGATCTGGTTGCACTTGGCACGGTGGCGGACGTGGTCCCGCTGGATGCCAATAACCGTATTCTGACGTGGCAAGGCTTAAGCCGTATTCGTGCCGGAAAGTGCCGCCCTGGTATTAAAGCGCTGCTGGAGATTTCCAATCGCGACCCCCTAAAGCTGGCAGCCAGTGATTTAGGTTTTGCCCTCGGGCCACGGCTGAATGCGGCGGGCCGTCTGGACGATATGTCCGTTGGTGTGGCGCTGTTGCTGTGCGACAACATTGGCGAAGCGCGTGTGCTGGCCAATGAGCTGGATGCGCTCAACCAGACGCGCAAAGAGATCGAGCAGGGTATGCAGGCCGAAGCACTGACCTTGTGTGAAAAGCTGGAACGCAGTAGCGATACACTACCGGGCGGCCTGGCAATGTATCATCCCGAGTGGCATCAGGGCGTTGTGGGGATTCTGGCATCGCGTATTAAAGAGCGATTCCATCGTCCAGTGATAGCGTTTGCCCCGGCAGGTGACGGTACTCTCAAAGGATCCGGGCGTTCGATTCAGGGGCTGCACATGCGCGATGCGCTGGAGCGCCTGGACACCCTTTATCCGGGCATGATCCTCAAGTTTGGCGGTCACGCCATGGCGGCGGGTTTATCGCTTGAAGAGGCGCAGTTTGAGCGTTTCCAGCAGCGTTTTGGCGAGCTGGTAACCGAGTGGCTGGATCCTGCCTTACTGCAAGGTGAAGTGGTGTCGGATGGCCCACTGAGCGCGGCGGAGATGACCATGGAGATCGCACAAATGCTGCGCGATGCCGGACCGTGGGGGCAAATGTTCCCGGAACCGCTGTTTGACGGGCATTTCCGTTTGCTCCAGCAGCGTCTGGTCGGTGAGCGTCATCTGAAGGTGATGGTCGAGCCCGTGGGCGGTGGTCCGCTGCTGGACGGTATTGCGTTTAATGTCGATACCACCTACTGGCCGGACAACGGCGTGCGCGAAGTTCAACTTGCCTACAAACTGGATATTAACGAGTTTCGCGGCAACCGCAGCTTGCAGATTATAATCGACAATATCTGGCCACTTTAGCGTCACTAATCGCTATAAAAAAGGGCGTGGATTAGTTACAATCCCGCTCTTATCACCGCATTTTGACTAGTCCAATAAAAGAAATCAGACAATGTTTGAAATTAATCCGGTAAATAACCGCATTCAGGACCTCACGGAGCGCTCTGACGTTCTTAGGGGGTATCTTTGACTATGATGCCAAGAAAGAGCGTCTGGAAGAAGTAAACGCCGAGCTGGAACAGCCGGACGTGTGGAACGAACCCGAACGCGCTCAGGCGCTGGGCAAAGAGCGTTCCTCCCTTGAGGCCATCGTTGATACGCTCGATCAGATGAGCCAGGGCCTGGAAGATGTCTCCGGCCTGCTGGAACTGGCTGTAGAAGCCGATGACGAAGAAACCTTTAACGAAGCCGTAGCAGAACTCGATACGCTGGAAGATAAGCTGGCCCAGCTGGAATTCCGTCGTATGTTCTCCGGTGAATATGACAGCGCGGATTGCTATCTCGATATTCAGGCAGGTTCTGGCGGTACGGAAGCGCAGGACTGGGCAAGCATGCTGATGCGCATGTATCTGCGTTGGGCTGAAGCGCGCGGCTTTAAGACTGAAATCATTGAAGAGTCTGAAGGTGAAGTCGCGGGTATTAAATCCGTGACCATCAGAATTGCTGGTGAATATGCTTACGGTTGGCTGCGTACTGAAACCGGCGTACACCGCCTGGTACGTAAGAGTCCGTTCGACTCCGGCGGACGTCGCCATACGTCGTTCAGTTCGGCGTTTGTTTATCCGGAAGTTGACGATGATATTGATATCGATATCAACCCGGCGGACCTGCGTATCGACGTTTACCGTGCCTCCGGTGCAGGCGGTCAGCACGTTAACCGTACGGAATCTGCGGTGCGTATTACCCACATCCCTACCGGGATTGTGACGCAGTGTCAGAACGACCGTTCCCAGCACAAGAACAAAGACCAGGCCATGAAGCAGATGAAAGCGAAGCTTTATGAACTGGAAATGCAGAAGAAGAATGCCGAGAAACAGGCGATGGAAGACACCAAGTCAGATATCGGCTGGGGTAGCCAGATTCGTTCTTATGTCCTTGATGACTCCCGCATCAAAGATCTGCGTACCGGGGTTGAAACCCGTAACACGCAGGCGGTGCTGGATGGCAGCCTGGATCAATTTATCGAAGCAAGTTTGAAAGCAGGGTTATGAGGAACCAACATGTCTGAACAACACGTACAGGGCGCTGACGCGGTAGCCGACCTTAACAATGAACTGAAAACGCGCCGTGAGAAGCTGGCGAGCCTGCGTGAGCAGGGGATCCCGTTCCCGAACGATTTCCGTCGCGATCATACCTCAGACCAACTGCATGCTGACTTCGACGCGAAAGAAAACGAAGAGCTGGAAGCGCTGAACATTGAGGTATCCGTTGCTGGCCGTATGATGACCCGTCGTATTATGGGTAAAGCATCATTCGTTACGCTGCAGGACGTTGGCGGCCGTATTCAGCTGTACGTTGCTCGCGATGACCTGCCGGAAGGCGTCTACAACGAGCAGTTCAAAAAATGGGATCTGGGCGATATCCTCGGCGCGAAAGGTAAGTTGTTCAAGACCAAGACCGGTGAGCTGTCTATCCACTGCACCGAACTGCGTCTGCTGACCAAAGCGCTGCGCCCGCTGCCGGACAAATTCCACGGTCTGCAGGATCAGGAAGCGCGCTATCGTCAACGTTACCTGGATCTCATCTCTAACGATGAATCCCGCAATACCTTTAAAGTGCGTTCACAGATTATGGCTGGCATTCGTCAGTTCATGGTTGCTCGCGGCTTTATGGAAGTAGAAACCCCGATGATGCAGGTGATCCCAGGCGGTGCGGCAGCGCGTCCGTTTATCACTCATCATAACGCGCTGGATCTGGACATGTACCTGCGTATCGCGCCGGAACTTTACCTCAAGCGTCTGGTGGTTGGCGGCTTCGAACGCGTATTCGAAATTAACCGTAACTTCCGTAACGAAGGCATCTCTGTTCGCCATAACCCAGAGTTCACCATGATGGAACTCTACATGGCTTATGCGGACTACAAAGATCTCATCGAACTGACTGAATCTCTGTTCCGTACGTTGGCGCAGAACGTTCTGGGAACGACTGAAGTGCCTTACGGTGAAGAAGTCTTCGACTTCGGTAAGCCGTTTGAAAAACTGACCATGCGCGAAGCGATTCAGAAATACCGTCCGGAAACCAACATGGCCGATCTGGATAACTTCGACTCTGCAAAAGCGATTGCTGAATCTATCGGCATCAAAGTTGAGAAGAGCTGGGGTCTGGGTCGTATCGTGACCGAGATCTTTGAAGAAGTTGCAGAAGCGCACCTGATTCAACCAACCTTCATTACCGAGTACCCGGCAGAAGTTTCTCCGCTGGCGCGTCGTAATGACGAAAACCCGGAAATCACCGATCGCTTCGAATTCTTCATCGGCGGACGTGAGATCGGTAACGGCTTCAGCGAGCTGAACGATGCCGAGGATCAGGCGCAGCGTTTCCAGGATCAGGTTAACGCCAAAGATGCGGGTGATGACGAAGCGATGTTCTACGACGAAGACTACGTTACCGCTCTGGAACACGGTCTGCCGCCGACTGCGGGTCTGGGCATTGGTATCGACCGTATGGTTATGCTGTTCACCAACAGCCACACCATCCGTGACGTGATCCTGTTCCCGGCGATGCGCCCGGTTAAGTAAGATGTGAAATGCCGGATGGCGGCTGACGCCTTATCCGGCCTACGATTCGTAATGTAGGCCAGATAAACGTAGCGCCATCAGGCAATAAATTGTTGGCAGTAATTCTGCAACAGCGCACGCGCTTCTTTGTTTGCAACCTGCATTACCATCCACGGGCTGAAAGCCCACGGCGTCGCGTCAATCCCGCTTAAGACATCCTCAAGATTGCTCCACTGGCAATCCATCACTTCATCTGGGTTTAGCTGTAGCTCACTGACGATATGTGCGGCATAAACCGGACATACTTCGTTTTCAACTATCCCACTCGGGTCTGTGGCGCGATAACGAAAATCAGCGTATACGGGGGTGAGCAAGTTGATATCTGCACCCAGTTCGAAGCGAGCCCGGCGGACAATAGCGGCTTCGTTGGTTTCGCCCAACTGCGGGTGACCGCAGACAGAGTTGGTCCAGACACCTGGCCAGGCTTTTTTGTGCAGCGAGCGGCGGGTGACCAGCAGTTGGCCCTGCTCGTTAAATATCCAGCACGAGAAAGCGGAGTGCAGGGGGGTTGTGGCGGTATGCGCCGCATACTTTTCCAGCGTTCCGCAGGGTTGGTCCTGCTCATTCAATAAAATGACATGTTCCTGTCGCATAGCGTCCACCATCAATCTTAAGCACTCACATTATATGCTTAATTAAGTCAGAGTGATTAACAGAGGGTGTGAAATGCCAGAGCCGCCGGTTCGTTGCGCGATATGATTTGGCATCCGGTTTCTGGCTGCTATGATAAAGCGTCTGAAAATGTTGCGAGGTATTGTTTTGAGTGCAGGACGCCTGAAGAAAAATGGCCTGGGTATCGTGATGCTGCTGTGTGTCGGTCTGCTGTTAGCGGGCTGTTCCGGGAGCAAGTCGTCTGATACAGGAAGTTATTCCGGCTCCGTGTATACCGTGAAGCGGGGAGATACGCTATACCGTATTTCGCGCGCCACCGGTACCAGCGTGAAAGAGATCGCTCGCCTGAATAATATTTCACCGCCCTATACCATTGAAGTGGGGCAAAAGCTGAAGGTCAGCGGCGGCGCGAAAACCAGTTCTGGAGCTGGCAAAACAACCAAGAAATCCTCAACCAAAACGGCGGCGGTCAGACCATCTTCTTCTGTGCCGCAGTCGTCCTGGCCACCAGTAGGGCAACGTTGCTGGCAGTGGCCTGCCAGCGGTAAGGTGATCCTACCTTATTCTACGGCGGACGGCGGCAATAAGGGCATTGATATCTCAGCTGCGCGCGGTACGCCGATTTATGCGGCCGGAGCAGGGAAGGTGGTTTATGTCGGTAATCAGCTGCGGGGCTACGGTAATCTCATCATGATTAAGCACAGTGAGGACTACATCACTGCGTATGCGCATAATGACACCATGCTGGTGAACAACGGTCAAAACGTGAAGGCCGGGCAGAAGATAGCGACGATGGGCAGCTCGGATGCGACGACGGTGCGCCTGCATTTCCAAATCCGCTACCGGGCAACGGCTATCGATCCGCTGCGTTATTTACCGCCGCAGGGGAGTAAGCCAAAATGCTGACGGTGAATTAATCGCCAGTCAGTCGGTTAGTCCCTTGCCAAGAAGAGCGTAAGGTTTATAATCCCTTACGCACTTCAATGCGGGCGTAGTTCAATGGTAGAACGAGAGCTTCCCAAGCTCTATACGAGGGTTCGATTCCCTTCGCCCGCTCCAGAATCTTCCCAGGTGGAACCGTTCAAAAATCTCCGGTTCTTTCAGCATGTTACGCAGTAGTGCTTACTAACATGCTTATGCGTTCTACCATAGTTCACTACTTTGACACTTGTCACGAATGGTTACTCGGTGAGATGAGAGTGTAGCCAATCGTTGGCGGTGGTTTCAAGTTCTTACCGCGATAATACAACAATGAACGCAAAGCCTCTCCTGTGGCATAGATACATCTCATTGGCGGCAGCACGGCAACAACCTTAGCGCGGGATAAACAGGCGTAAAGATGGGACTAACCTGATCGGTAAAGAATCAGGCTCTACCACGGCTTCGATCACCGGAACATAACGATCACCTGATCACCGTTGCCACTGCTGAAAACCTAATGATCCGCCTACGGCGCTTTCGTTGATGTACCCATCACGGCGCTAAATGACTTCTATTGCCTGGCGCTTAACAAGTTGATAAACCTGTATGTACGGACACAACTGAAAAAGGTTTTCAAATGAAAATGTTAAAAAGTGCGGTGTTCTCTGATTGCATGCAGTATCGCTATTCAATAACCAGGACCTGGGATGAAACAAAGCCCTATGTGGTCTTTATAGGTCTGAACCCTTCTTATGCTGATGCTGAAAAAGATGATCGCACTATGGGCCGTTGTATCTCGTTTGCGAAAAGCTGGGGATGGGGTGGGGTGCGTATTGTTAATCTGTTTGCATACATACACACTAATCGCTTCGAAATGATGAGAATGGCTAATTCTGTTGGTTCAGATAATGATCGCTACATAGTTGAAACGGTAGCTAATGCCGGATTAGTGGTAGCTGCATGGGGCGATGACGGACGGCATTTGAATCGCTCTGATGCCGTAAGGGCTCTTCTGCCTCCTGATACGAAATGTTTTAAAATCAATGCAACAGGTGAACCAAAACATCCTCTCCTTGTGCATAGAAATGCGGTGCTAATTCCATTTACTTAAATTACCAATTGAATGTGCCTAATGTGAGCGGCGAGGGCTGGCAGTAGTGCCAGCATTAGCACAAGGTGATTCATGTGTTCCCCCTTATAAATCCATCTCATTGATCACACGGCTAACGGCTTGTTTATCTAAATCCAGATAGCGCCTGGTGTCTGTAATGTTGCTGTGATTAAGCACGGTCATAGCGAGGGCAAGGTTATTTCCCGAACGCCGATACAGTGAATTTGCCCCCCCTTTCCGAAATGAATGGGCTGAGACAGTGCCATGAATGCCGATAGCTTTAGCGGCTTCTGCGATCTGCTTGCTCACTTCTTCACGGCGTACAGGCGCTTGCTTGTTCATCGAGCGGTTACGCTGGCTCCTGAACACATGCACATCATGCGGAAACTCAGCACGGCGACGAGCGATCATCTGCACCACTGGAGCCGGAAGGGTGAGGGCTTTACGCTTCCCTGTCTTCTGTTCTTCTATGTCTATCTCACCATTGATCACTTCGTCGAAGCGCAAAGCTACGGCATCCCCTACACGCAGTACGGCGGCTTGCATCATTAACGTAACGTCAGCTATCAGGCTTTTGTTATGAGCGTTTAGCCATTCCCTGATCGCTTTGGCTTGCTGTTCATCTAAGACTACTGCTCTGTTCACTTTACCCTCCTTTAAGGTCACACATCTAAACATGCGAAATAAACATTATGATCATTTTCAGTGGCTTGCAATACAAATGATCAGAAAATGATCTGTGTTGTGTGTGGTAATGGCGCGGTTGTGTCCAGTGCTGAACGCAAAGAAGCACGGCCTCCAGTTCAAAATTCGAACGATTTTGAAATATCTTCAACAAAATCATGATGTTAGCATTTATAAACATGTGTTTGGACGTTGCCAAATCCTCAGATCGGTACGAAGAAGAGCGGCAACAGCGGAACATCACACTACAGATGGTTGTGTGTGGTTGTTGTCTATCTCATTGATTTTATGTTGGTAAATGTGGGGTTGTTAGGCGAGGGCGGCGCTAACCTGCCAGTATGCACGGAGTATGCAGAGTTTATGCACTTGAAACTGATTGCAGAATGAAATGATTAGAATGCTAACTAAGTGGCGGATTTTGGCATGGAAAAAAATGTTGTTACATTATAACAATAAAACGAGAAAACTCGTTCAGCGCATTGCACCTATCATGAAAGTGGTTTGCCATGACAAACAGCCCTGTAAGCCACACGGCGTAAGGCTTAATCATAAGTGATGAAAGATACTTTGAAAGTGAGAAAGGCGCTCAGAGAGCGTTACAGGCTGGTTATTTAGGATGGAATAAGCATCGCTTTACCTTGGGTTTAGCGGGTATTTAGCGTGGGATTTTTCCGGCGCTATGGAGGCGAGTATTCGCTATTAACACGTAATCAGGATTGATGGAGGGTTAATTCTCCATAAAGTGGAATGCACTATTTGGTATGCGCTGATCACGCGCATGAAAGATAGCTTTACAGGAGAGATCAATCTTCACAGAAAGTTATTGTTGAGAAGAAATTCTCCTGTAGAGATAATTTGTAATGCTCGCTTCGCTCACTGACATAAACCAACTACTAACTACCCTTAATTAAATTAAGGTTATTAATTATCTCTCTTGTGTTCTCGTATTCCTCGAACATACATCATTGTGCAAGATGGTTATGTGCAGATACTTTTTCATGCAACATTCACCCGCTGATCGCTGGCTCATTGTTCGCCTACATTTTAGAAGGTAAGAGGGTATCATTTTAATGATAAGCCCTTTACATAATTTTGATACCTTCTACATGTGTATGTGCAATGTAGCGTAGCTACAAAATCGGCTCACTTGCATGAAGAGCCGGAAATGATACCATAGATGACTAATTATGCACATTTTGATAATTTTATTCACTTTCTTGCATAAATAGCTTGACAAACGTTAGTAAAATAGTGTATTCTGGTAAGTATGAAGGGGAGAAAACCTTCTGAAACTTTCGGCCCTGGGCGGGGTAATCTGCCTGGGGCTTTTTGCATCCAAAATCCGAAGGAGATAGTTATTGAAGTATTTCAGTAGTGACCAGGTTTTTAATGATCTGGTGAGTGGCAAGGTGAAACGCCACGTTATTTACGCATCCATGCAAGCAGCAAAATCGAGGGAGTATACAGACCGAATGAAAATGTTCGCTGACGCTCTCGCCCGTTATGACCAACACCGAAAGGAAATTAACCAATGATGAACATTCGTTTTAGTCCAGAAGTTTACGAGGCACTCCGCGAAGCCGCCACAATTAAAGGCGTAAGTATTCCGGCCCTGGTTTGCTCCATTGTCAAAAATAACATCCTACAACAAGAGGAACCCAATGAAAGAAAAGAAGCAAGTAGTAAAATTCGTTGATGCAATTTGCGGATCTGGAAAGTCCACCACGTTACAGCACTACATCAAATCAAGTTTATTAACAAATTCCGAAGCAATTCCCCCTCGTTATCTCCTGGTAATGCCAACACATGAATTATGTGGACAGGTGAGGGAAGAACTAAAAGACAGACGGGTGAAGAGTTTTCATGTAGACACCGAAACAGAAGCGGTAAATCTCCTAATTTCCACCCTGGAATACGATTTTCAGCATTCGGTTATTATCTGCACACATCAATGTTTCATTCATTATTGCTATCGCGCAGCGCTTGAAACAGAACTTCAAAACCTTCTCCGTAATTTCAGCATCTTTGTTGATGAAATTCCTGATGCAATGTTTGGCGCTTACATCAAAGTACAGCATACAGATCGGACGGAAGAAAATTTCCCATTCCTAAAGTGGCTGGAAGAGCGGGACGGATTGTTATTCCTGCGTGAAGATTGCCAAACGGATTTCTATAAATACTGGCATGAAAAACAGGCGAGCGGTGCTGAGTTAAAGCGCCTACTTTGGGCGATTATGCAAGGTGCTGGACTTCTCTACGAAGAAAATAAACACTTGTTTGCTTTCACTGCATCACCAATTATCAGATCTGTAGAATGGGCTGAACAATTTACACTCTTAGGTGCTGGCTCTTCTCGGAGCTTGTTTGTCTGGGCTGCTGAACATCTGGCGAAATACGAAGTAGAGGAAGCTGGTGAACATCTACAGCCACCAATTGAAAGACGTAAGCATAAACGTGTGCCGATCTCTCTGGTCGCCGTATGTGAGAACAGATGCACCCTGACAGCATTACAGAAGGTATTTCAGGAGCATTTACAGGAAATTATCCAGCGTGTGCCAGGTGAATTTATCTTTGCCACTAACAGAGATAAATCCTTGTGTCAGTTTACTACGATAGGGGATGACATTCTTTCAAATTCTGCCCGTGGTGAGCGTGTTTCAATGGCTTCCTATGGTCTGAACCATTACCAGCACATGCACAATGCTGTGTTTCTGGGATGCAGTAATCTTGATCGAGATTTCCAGGGTAAATGGCGGCAGTATGCAGAGCTTAACGGATGGGATGTTGAAGAATTTGAACAGAAGCAACGCGCCGCGATGAACTATGAACGGTGCTACCAGTTTATTAGCCGTACATCTGTACGTAATGCTGATACTGATCATCCTCTGGTGTTTGTAGTGCCGGATCTGGCTACTGCTGAATACATCAAAGCGCATTATTTCCCAGGTGCAAAGATTGAATGCTTCAACTTAGGTAAAGTGAGAAAAAAGGTTAAAGGCGACAATACACGCGCAGAAGTGCAGGAACATAAATCCAAAGGATTTACCCAAAAACAAACGGCGGCACTCATGAAGAAAGGGATCGCCACCATCAAACGAAACTGGAACTAAGGAGAACTAATTGAAGACACACATTTATTTACTTAAGGATGGTGAACATCCACACGTCTGTTTTGTAATGCTCGAAAGCAACGTATACGGATTTTTTACTGAAAGGTCTATTGATTCATTCTCGCAACTTGATCAATACATTTGCATTGGTCGTATGATTCCATTTATGAAACCGCTTAGACGCAGTGATTACAATCTTACTTTGAAAGATAGCAGAATCTTTGAAGGATTGCGGCGTGATGAGTTATACGAAGCTGCTTTACAAACATTAGAAATTAATGACGAACTAAATTAAGAGGAACAATGAACAAACTTTACCTATTGAACGAAGCTACACTTCATCAAATCGAATGTAACACCGTCTGCCAACGTCTTTATTTTCACCTTGCATCTCTCAAACGTGAAAGCGGAGTAATAAAAGCCACCGTGAAACACATCGCTGATGGGGTTGGAATAAGTGAAAGTGGGGCGCGGTATTGGATGTTATTAATGCACGATACAGCCGTTATTACAATGGAGCGTCACGGCAAGTATTACGACATTACCGTTAATGATGCGGTGAGTTTTATCACTACACCCCACTGATAAGCAACACTAACAAACAATCGGGAAACTTTTATGATCATCGCTATCTATTGGCTATTTGCATTTTACGCAGTATGGAGCATAACGAGGAAATACGGAAGTTTCCCTTTACGAGGAATTAATGGGAAGAAAAGAACGTAGTAACATTGTCAGAATCGAAAAAGCAGTGAGAGCAACAAAACGTAAATACAGCCATAAGCTAAAAGATTATTCAAGAGAATCTATTCCAGGCTCACTAAAAACAACTATTTTAGAACACCCTCCCTCTGTACCTTGCGGTGATGAATACAACGCCTTGCAAGAAATACTTAGCACTACGCCTGGCGTATTCTGGAAACCTCGAAAAAGAAAAGAATACATAATTGACAGTAGCCAGCTTAAACCCTGGCAAATTATCGGATTTGAAAATTACTCCGATTTTTGTGGCTATTCTCAAATTAACGGCCTGAGTGGTCACACTGCCGATTTGGATTTTTTATTTAATGACGATAAGGAAAATTATAATGACTAACGACACAATTCAATCTCTACTACTTAGTTTCGAAGATAACTATCATCTCCCGCTACTACAGGAAGTGAATAAAACATACATCACAGCAACGCCTGAGAGCCTCCTGAACGCTGTCAGACATACAGAGCAAGCCATCACAGCCCTTGAGCATCTTCAAACCTCTGTAGCTCGTTTGGTGGAGCGTGACGGTAGCACCATTACCGCTGATCAGGCGTGGCGAGCAGCAAATGACCTTGAAGAGCTTGCTTGCTCCCTGCAATACATCACCGCCGAACTTGCGGAGCTGGCGCTCTCTATCGCAGAGGTATACGGCGTGTTCGATACTGCGTAATCATTCATTTTAATTGCATAAAACACTTGACAAGTGCATAACTATTATGTTACTATGTAAGTAAGGGTTGAGTATTCGAATCACTTCCCCCTCCTGAATGCCGTTTCCCATAGCGGCACTCTCTTTTGAATGCTTTTTTTGAAAGTGTTGGTTCTTTCTTCTTCTTTTTTGTTTAGTTCCGAAGGAATGCGCGGGATGTAATGTCTCGTTGTGTTGGCATTACATGCAATCACCCGCGCATCTCCGACCTTTTCAAAAAGAGCATTCGCTCTTTATCCCTCATTCATTCCGTTAGGGTGAATGTAGTCAGACTTAACTACCTTGAATTGTGAGAGGTTCAGGAATTACGTTAAGCTGGCAATCTTCTATTAATAACACTCCCGAAAGTGTCAGCTAATAGATAATGAAATCAAGATCTGTTATTGCCAGCGTGAAGGGCTTCACGTTTAACAGATGCAAAGTACCCCCGATCTTTTTAAATCTCCTAAGATAATAAAACGGGGGTCTTTTTATTAGATTGTATTCTTAACTTCATTTCTCCTGAAAAATGACGTTAATAATGCTTTCTTTAGCAAGGGGCATTCTCTCCAGGGCTACTTAGGTAGCCCTTCTATTTATCTGCTGTAAACAAAAAAGTTACAATAAGGAAACTTCTTCATGTTTCTTATGAACTATGACCGTGTGATTACTCACAAAGGCACTTCTCTTATTCTCTCTGAAAAGATGATGAAACAGGCGGCGCATGTATTAGGCGTAAGTGTCGAAGAGATTCGACAGGCTACAGAGAAATTCTGGCCTACAGCCACGATCACAAAATCAGGAGAAAATTCTCCTCCCCCTCACCCATCATCAGGGCTTGAGGCACGATTAAAACTAATAGCAAAAGGAAAATAACCAATGCAATTTGGAACATTTCAAACTCTGAACGGGAATAACAGCCACGCCCGTTATAAAATTATCGCCCATGCTTCTGATGCAATTATGCAGGATAAGCTGATCCGTGTGGAATCCGGTATTCCTGCCGATCTCATTGTTGGCGACCTCGTGAACGATACAGGCGCGAAAGCTGCCGCCCCTGGTGACATTGCGTATGTTGTCGTAGAACCTGCAACCGCTGGCGATAAAGCGTTTATTGTAGCTTCTCCAGAGCATACTATTTTAGCCCTGGTTGGCGTTGAATTTGGAAGCCTGGATAAATCTCTGGCTCAAGCGCAATTAGCAACTCTTGGCTTTACTTTCACTGACTACGACACCGTAGCCCTACGCACCACCTAATCGAGGATAATAATAAGAATGGCTTATTCAGATTTATTTTCTGGCAACATGTATGACTTTGCCAGCCCATTTACATTCTCTACTCAACTAAACCAGATTGTAACTAATCTTGGGTTATTTAAAATTGAGAATCACGACGTTAACTCTATTGCACTTGAGAAAATCACTGATGTGAAAAATCTCGTTGCACCTGAAAAGATGCCTTACGCCCAAAGCGATTGGAACAGTGCAGAACGTCCAGAATTTACGAACGCCCTCTACCAGCTTAAATACACAAACTCCCTTAATAGCGTTACATCTCGTGATCTGGAGCAGTTTAAAGCGAGAGGCGTGGTTGACACTGCTGATCAAATTACTCTCGCTATTAATGATTTCAGCGATGCGCAGTATGCACAGGTGAGTAACACTGTAGAGGTTGACCTTGTAGAGGCTCTGTTAGGGCTTCGTGTTAATTCTCAATTCGCCGGACAGGGCGATCTTGATTTCCTCGCTGGCGGTAGCAAAACCACATACACGATGGACATTAGCGCAGACGCTAACGTGTTCCAGCAACTAAGCGAGATCGGACGCATTCAGAATGTGAAACTTGGCTCAGGACTGGCACAGGCCAAACAAGGCGCGGTGATCCTGGCATCCGGCAAAGCAGCCGTAGCTCTACGCTATCACCCGTCCGTGAAAGATTTCATGGTGTATACGCTGCCTCTGGAGTCCGGTGATAACTTCTACACCCGCACTAAAGGTGCAAATCCTGCTTTCGAAACCTGGACACTGAACGGTGTCACCGTGATCGACGTGACAGGCTATAGCCTCATTACTGACAAAATCGGTGTTGATGGCTTTGTTAGCATTCCTGTTATGTCTGAACAGTCTAATGCCTACGTGCTTCATAGCGGTGTTGGTGTTCGCCATGCGACACAAGGCAAAGGCGCGGAACTGTATCACCAGTATGTGATCGTAGATCAGCGTTGGGGCTTCCCCGAAGTAGCAACTGAATGTAGCTATCTGCCAATCGTGGCGATTCCTCAAGCGATCATTTTCGGTACTGTCTCAGAATAGAATAATGAGCGATAGACGTTAGCTCTTCACGTCTGGAAAATAACAGAAGGGCTTTTTAATCAGGGCGTGTGAACGTTGGGAACTATGAGAGCGCAAATCTCCCCAGTGTTCCCGCCTTTTTTATTTCCAGAATAAGAGGAAAGATAAAATTGGAAATTATCCTAAAGAGTCGAGGCTTGCACTTACAACTAAATGATACAAGCGCAGAGCAAATACTCAATTTAGCAGCCGTGTCGAGAGCGCTTGATGTGAGTCATTCACATTTAAGACAACTTATTTTCAGAGGAATGAGTGTATCAGATGCACTTAATTATCTGGTGAACGAAAAGAAAGACGGTGAATAATCATGCTTGAGATTAACACTTCTAAAATTAATAACACGGTGACATTCAGCGTTGACCGTAATTCTATGAAGACAGCCCTTGATGCTTTTGACCAGATTCAGAAGAAAGCGAAAGGTATTAAAGATCCCACAATAAACATGAAGAGATTCAGCCAGGGGCTAAAGTCTGCTGAAAGAGAATTAGATAAGCTGAATAAGAAAGCCTCTAAGCCACGTAATAGCGATGAACGAGAAAAGGCAAGGGCAGCTAAGGCGCAAGCCCGTGTAGAGGCTCAGGCAGCGAAAGAGGCCGCGAGAAACGCACAGCGCCGTGAACGTGCGGAGCTAAAACTCCTAGATACAGCCAGCAGCTTTAAATCAATGCAACACCTTACCAATGTTGAATTGATACAGGCGTCTCTTGCTACAAGCAAGATCACAAAAGCCTATGCAGCAGGAACAATCAGCCTGCAACGGCAAAACAGCGAAATTAAGCGCTTACAGCAGGGTTATCGCAGGCTCAATGCTTCACGTAGAGAAGCAGCTAAACGAGGCGCTACGCCTCCTGTGGGCGGTTCTGGAGCGATTACAGGCGGGCTTATGGGGTTAGGCACTGGTGCGCTTGCTGGCGCTGGTATCGGTGCGGCTGCGTATGGTGCTTATTCCTGGGGTAAAGACGCTGTAACCGCACAGGAAGAACGTAGCGAGATTGTACAGCGTGCCAGATTGGGCGGGGTTGATTACAACGTGTTACAGGCGCTTTCGCAGTATGCCACGGCTAACGGGATCGATAGCGGGATGGGGCTGCAAGGGCAGCGTAAGCTATTGGATAACGGAAAGGACATTTCAGAAAAGCTGGCAGACAGTTACACCAACAGCACCTTTGATAAGAAGTCTGGACAATGGAAAGGTGGGAACGCTGCTGTAGATACAGCCCTGAACATGGGGTTCACTAAAGACGATCTGAAATCCTACCAATCCAATCCGTTTGGCTTTGTCTCTGCTTACACCAACACCATGCAGGGGAAAGGCTATTCACAAGAGCAAATCCTCCACAACCTGGAAGACCTTGCAGACGATTTAGGTTTGTATCACAAGGCATTTTCTAATCAGGGCAAAGCCATCACTGATCAGGTGGATGTGCTCAAGCGTAACGGGCAATGGTTGAACCAGGAACAGCAAGATCAGCTTGTAGCCTATCGCAAGTTTAATCAGGAAATGGACATTCTCAACGATAGCCAGAAGTTGGCATTCTTCGAAGGTTTCATGGAGTCTCTCGACCCTGCGACGGTTAAAGAGTTTAAGGAAGCGATGCAGGAGGCGTTACCCTTCTTCAAAGGCTTAGGCAAGGCGGCGGGTGATGTTGTGGACGGTCTGATGAAAATGACCAACTGGATCACGGGTAGGCTTAACCTTCTTAACGGAGATAACACCACCAAAGAAGCTGTTAGCCAGCATTACGGCACAACGTCAGCACCTGCACAGCCTGGAAGTAATCCTGTGGCTAACGCCTACGGAGCCAGCCAGCCTAAAGCCACACATGAGCCTAATGTGTTTGAAACGGTGCGCGAGTGGTGGAACGGCACAGGCGATGCTAAAGACGTGAGCAGTTACGCACAGAGCACTAACGGTGATTATTCTCCTGTTTCTATGTTGAAAAAATCAGCAACCACTACAGCGACACCGCAAGCTAATAATACAGTGGTTCAACCTGTGGTATTGCAAAATAACCTACCGGAAGGAATGATCTCTCTGACTATTGCCCCTGATCCGACATTCGGAAACATGCTAAATGCGAGCGTAGATCAGCGTATTAATCAGAACAATCAGCGCATGGTGCTGGCTGTTTCATCTGGACAAGGGACGGGGGGCTAATTGCCCCTCTTCGTAAGGAATAAAATAAAATGGCAACACCAGGTAGTTTAACTATTGGCAATTCCTCGCAAGGGATTAATTCCACCTCAAATACTAATAACAGCAGCGCTACCCGTAACAAAGGTGAAAACGGATTCACTATCCTTGCATCTGTTTATAATCCAGCTTCTGATAGCTACATTCAAAACTATCAGGCTATTGTGTTTGATGCAGTGACAGATACGGGAATACGCAGACAGGCAGACATTACAAGCTATCCCGTTGAGAGCGGTGCAGAAGTGAGTGATCACGTTCAGATTAAGAATAATACACTCAAGCTGTCTGGGATTATTACCGAAACTCCGGTAAGGCTTGAGAAAGATTTATTATACAGTGCTGGCGTTAATGGTACTCGTATTTCTCAAGCTATCCAGTATCTTGATAAAATCTTTGATAGTCGTCAGCCTATTACATTAGTGACAGAGCACAAAGTGTATGAGAATGTCATTCTCTCTGGTATCAGTTACGATTATAAATCTGAATTTGCTATGCAGTTCGATCTTGAATTTGAGCAAGTCAGGCTTGTTACCACTGCTACAGTTAATGTAATTGCGACTAAAACGCAAAGTAATAGATCAGTTGGTGGTACGGTTAAACAGAAGGTAGTGAACAATGCACCAAAGAAAACTGAATCTGACACTGTTACTACGGAGTTTATAAAAAAATGAGGGGCTTACGCCCCTTTTACTATTAAGATGATTTGATCTATACCAACGAATCTACGTTCTTAAATGGGATGGATTTAAAAAGATAACCCTGTAACCCCCAAATGCCTACTTCACGCAAGATTTCCATACTTTTTCCATCCTCAATTCCTTCAATAATAATTTTGTCGCAGTATTTTTTAATGGATGCAATTAACTGGTAGAAGGTTGGTTTTTTCACCTGCTCATTAAAGAAAATGCGATCTATTTTTACTACTTCAAAGTAACCTTCTATCAAACTAACTACATTTGCATTACCTGCCCCAAGGTCATCGAGCCACAGTGAGTTAATCCCCTGACTGAGTGACTTTAATAAAGGGCTTTTTAATCCTTTATCTAAACCTGGAAAATTCTCAGAAAGCTCAAGTTTAACGAAAGGCATCGATTCGAAAATTTTTCGCAATAGGTGGTCGTGCCGTATGAGGAAAGCCATCTGTTGATCTATGTTGATAGTGCAAAATAGATTATTTCGTTCGAACCAATTTTGTTTGCTGGCAATGACACCAGTTTGCTCGTACAGAAAAAGCCGTTTCTGATCTAAATCCCATGATGAAATAACAAATTCAGGATGTTGAGCTTGCCTGTTAACAGAAGTAAAACGAGTGAGAAGTTCAATCCCCATCAATTTCTCGTCAATACTCATTATTGGTTCAGCAACGAATTTTGTGTACATAATAAATTTCTGAAATTTTACTTAGACATCATAATGTGATCCTTGTAACAAAAAATCAATAAGAGTTCCTGTTATGTAAATGTATAACTCGCGCAACGTTAATAACTTATTGTTTTATAGTGATTTTATTGTTTTTGGTTAATTTGATGGTTGTTTTTTGTTCTCTTTGTATGTTTTTTTGATGTTATTTTGAGCTTATTTTGCTCACAAAACAATCATTAGTGTGAGGATTTATAAGTAATAGCTTATTATTCTAACCAATCCATTAAAAAATAAGGGGCTTACGCCCCTTTTTCTATTTCTGGAAAGATGATCTCTGCATAGTCCACCGTTTCCACATAGTCGGATAATTCTTTCATGGAACACCTCGCGCTGTATGTCTTAAATGCTTCTGTGGCTGCGGCCTGTGAAGAATGGCCTGTAATGTAACCAATTCTTTGTTCAGGGATTCCAGCACGATCCAGACACGTTATAAAATGTCCCCGCAAACTGTGGAAGCATTGACGATCAGTAGCCATTGGGACGACACGACGGCGTAGCCTGGTGAACGCTTGAGAATAGAACGGGCCTTTCTTACCGTCTTTGCGCTCAATCTTGTTAGCCTGTGGTAACAGATAATTTCCAGTGTTGAGACTAAGATAATAATCCACCATACCGATCAGAAAAGCGTGGATCGGTATGTGCCTAATCCCTGCTTTCGTTTTCGATTTGCTAACGAAGAAACAGCGGATACCTTCGACCATCACGATCTCTTCTTTCTTCAAACTGGCTATTTCGTCCAGTCTTGCACCAGAGAACAAGCCGATCAGAATAACGGCTCGTAGTTCTTCGTCTGCTTCGTTGAGAAGGGTAGATAGCTGATGCCATTCAAACGGCTGATAACTTTCTATAGTGCGCCTTGCCTCTAACTGGTGGCCGTGAAACGGATTAAGCGGCGCTATAGCGTCGTAGCGACGTTTGGCAAACTCATAGAGGCTTCCCAGTGACGTTAACCAGTTTTGCAGCGTCTGTCCTGCTACATCGCGTTTCTGCTGCTCTTCTATGAAGTCTGTAACTAATCGGCGTCCAATCTGATCCAGGCTAATATCAATTTTCCCAATACTCTGGAGAAACACCTCAACGGCTCGCGCCGATTTGCTCAGTGTGGAGAATGCTCTCCTATCCTGGTAGGCAGTAGCGTATTCATCTCGTAAGAAGCACAGGTGAGGAATCGAACTGGCTCGCTCTTCAATCAATGGTTTATTCTTGTTTTTCCTGATTTGAGAGTGCAGGGAAGTGATTGCAAGCTGGATGCGCCTGTCCTCAGTATCCGGCTTGAACTGTTCTTTCAGGTTGTTCCACTCAACCAGCATGTGATTACGGAAATGACGCGCCTTGTAAATGTCTCTTGTACCTGTACTTTTTCGGTATAGGCGTTTCCCGCCGAACATGTGGCGCATGTAAGCAGGAACGTAGATCTGAAACTGCCAAACGCCGTCCGGTGAAAGATAAAGATACTCTTGGCCCTTGATTGTCATGAGATTGATCCTCTAAAATCTCGCAATCAAGTATCAATAATAGTTACTATGTTGATTCGATGATCGTCGCGTTGCGGAAATTATGAAACAGAGTTTCGATTCCCTTCGCCCGCTCCAAAACTCTCTCCTGTAGTTATTCTTTATAAATGTTAAATAGCGACACCGAAATCCGGTGGCAGTGTGCTGTTACCTTCACCCAGATTACGTTGTAGCAATACCGTGTCGAGCCATAGTCCATGTTTGAAGCCAATGTTTTTCAGTGTGCCGATTTCCGTAAATCCGGCCTGCTGATGGACTTTTAACGATCCCTGATTATTGCTGTCGCCGACGATGGCAATCAGTTGCCGATAGCCCTGTGCTTCAGCCCAGCCGATCACATGACACAGTAAAGCTTTTCCTACACCCTGACGCTGAGCCGTTGGAGCAATATAAATCGAATCCTCAAGGGTATAGCGGTAGGCATAACGCTCGCGATAGCGGGTGAGGTAGCAATACCCGATGACCTTATCTTCCTGTAGCGCGACGACCCACGGCAGCCCGAGGCTGCGGATTTTTTCCAGACGAGCAAACATCTGGTGAGCATCCGGAGGGTCGGTTTCAAAGCTGCCGGTACCGTGAAGAACATGATGTGCATAAATATCGCGTATGGCGGGGATGTGCTTTTCTTCTGCGTTAACGATTTTCATTGACCGGCTCCCATTGGCGTCTTTGCCCAGATTACCTGAAAGACTGAGGGGAAGGTAAGTACAAAAAATTATGCTTCGAACAGTTGCTTGCAATGCTAATAGGCTTTCATATTGTAAGGGGAAATAATTGATTGTGGTTGATGTTGTCAATAATACGCAAGGTTGGTAAATACATTAACTTGTAGAGTAATACACAATTATTCGTGCATGTTTTCGAGCGTGTATCCAAATGCCAATTATGGTAGGTTTCGAAAAATGATGAAGAAAGTTATTTGATTTCAATGTGTTGTTTCTGTATCTAATTCTTCTTGCGCCTGTACTCTTATTTTCATTTCATTGGCCCTGTTTGAGCCCTAAAAATTAAGTTATATTTTGTTGTTAGCAGAGAGCCTATTATCAGATTTTTCTCTATTCATCTCTCAAAATAGTTACCATGCAAACAGTTGCGCGGTGTAGCTATGCTAACCAGCAATAGTAAGCATCGTCACATTATGTCACCGGGCAAACTTTGTTTAAATCCAGAATTCAATCCCAAGAGTATTAGGATTATTTAGTCTAAAATACTTTTTTGACTAAGACTTTTCTTATTGCGTAGCCACGAACTACATGGAGTGATAAAATTCCCGAGTTTATGCCTCCTGCTCAACGATTAGGGGACGCGGTGCGGGTAGTCAATAAGACGAAAGAATTAATTGCTTTATAACCCTATTACGAAATAAGCGGCAGTGCATCTTACATGGTCGGCAATCGTCAGGGATTGACCTTAACTTATTGAAAACGCTTATTTTTACTCTGATGTAAGATATAAGGGCAGATATGTTCAGTATGCGTCGACATGCCAACTTCATTAAACGTTTTAAGTCTGTAAGCTGTTTATTTACGGCTAGCATTCTTTTCCCTATGCAAATCTCTGCCGCGGTATCAGATTATGATGCTTTGGTTATTGAAGCGCGGGGGGGGAATAGTGCGCCGCTATTGCGCTACCTTGAGGATCAGGGAAAGAAAAGTGCGCTAACGCCAAACCAGGTTGCCGACTGGCTGCAAGTTTCCAGTTGGGTTGAGAACAACGATAAAACAACAATTGAAATCTGGCAGCGGTATCGTGGGCAGATGGATGTACCTGCACGGGGAAAAGTCGCCGCAGCGCGTGCGTATCGTAACCAGAAAAACTGGAATGATTCATTGGCGGTGTGGGAAAGCGTTTTACAGGAAGAACCTGATAACGTTGATGTACGCACCGGCTGGATAATGACGCTGGCAGATGCGCGCTACAATCAGCAAGCCCTTACCGAAGCGAATAAATGGGCTCAGGCACATCCGGGCGCAGATTCCGACGCATTGCTTGCCTATGTATATCATTCTCAGGGGAAAAATTGGGATGCACTGTTGGTTGCCAGCCAGGCGGATGACGTCGATCCTGGCAACAAAAATGCAAAATCCACGCTGTTGTCTGCGCTGTCAGCGAACCGTGTTTCCGGACCAGCCTTAAATATGGCGGAAATCGTACCTACGGCAGATCCTGTGAAGCGTCGCCTTGAGCTTGATGCGGCGGCTGAAATGGTCCGATCCTCTTATACGTCCGCACGTAATGAAGAAGAACGTTTTATCGTAGCGGATAAAGCGCTGGCCCGTTATGACCAGTTGTTGGCGGCCTGGAAAGATGAGCCGTCTGCGCAGAATGATGTCCGCCGGGCGAGAATAGACCGTATGGGTGCCCTGTTGGTGCGTAAGCGTACTGCCGAAGTGATCGAGGAATATGAGTCCCTTTCCGCAAGCGGCGAAGTACCAAACTACGCAAAACGTTGGGTGGCATCAGCATGGTTAAGCGAGCGTCAGCCGGAAAAAACCGAAGCGATGTTGGCGAGCATCTACTACCCAAATGGGCCTATCCCGGTGACGCCGCTCAGTCCAGAGGATCAACAAGATCTGTTCTATGCACACATTGATAATGAAAACTTCGATGCTGCCAAAAAACAAGTCGATGATTTGATCAAAGAAAGTCCGTATCTGCGGCGTATCTATGGCTCGCCAACGCCGCAGCCTAACGATAACTGGCTGCTCGGACAGTCGCTGCTGACGCAATATCATATCGCTGCCAATGAACTGCCAGAGGCAGAAAAGCTCGCAGAGCATCTGGCACGAACAGGCTCCGGTAACCAGGGACTGCGCATTTCCTATGCCTCTGTGCTTGAAGCGCGTGGATTGCCGCATGCGGCGGAGAAAGAGCTTAAGCTGGCGGAAGTGATTGAGCCAAGCAATCTGGAGCTGGAGCGTCAGCAGGCTTACGTTGCGCTGGATCTCCAGGAATGGAAGCAGGCCGATGAACTGACGGATGACGTTATTGCCCGTAGCCCGGATGATGAAGCGACGCTGCGCCTCGCGCGTATTCGTGATGTCCACAAAATGTCGGAAGTGCGCATTAGCGGCACGCAGGGGATCTCGTCCGATAGCCCGGTCAGCGGTAAGAATGACTTCAACATCAACACGGCTATTTACAGTCCGCCGATTAATGACAACTGGCGACTGTTTACTGGATTCAACTTCGCTACCGGTGAATTTGAGGAAGGGAAGGGCATCAGCCGCGATCTGGCGGCGGGTGCAGAATGGACTTCCCGTGATTACTGGGCGGAAATGGAAGTGTCTGGCCGAAATTATGGCGATGGTCAGAAGATTGGGGGGCGTCTATCCGGCTGGCATGACTTCAATGACAACTGGCGCGTAGGCGGTTCGGCCGAGCGCTTGTCGCGTAATACGCCATTGCGCGCGCTGCGTAGCGGTGTGTATGCCAACGGCGGCGATATGTTCGTTCGCTGGTATCAAAACGAACGACGTGAATATCAACTGTCGTTTGCTGCATCACATTTCTCAGACGGTAACGATCGCATCGAATACGGACTCAGCGGAAAAGAGCGCATCTGGACCACGCCTCGCTTCACGCTGGACTTTACGCCGGGCATTGGCGGGAGCACCAACACCAAAGAGAATGTGCCGTATTACAACCCGAAGAGTGATTTTTCGGTTGTCCCTGGCCTGAGCGCAGAGCAGGTTCTTTACCGCCACTATGATACCGTCTGGACGCAACAAGGTCTGGCAGGCGTAGGTGGCTACTGGCAGCAAGGTGAAGATGCAGGCGCTATCGTCCAGGTAGGATACGGACAACGGCTTAAATGGAACAACGTCGTAGATGGCGGGGTGATGCTGATTTGGGATAAACGCCCCTATGACGGTAAACGTGAGCGGAATATCTCCCTCGCTTTCGATTTAAATGTCAGGTTTTAAGGATTGTTCATGCTGAAAAGATGCCTGTGGCTTAGCGCATTAATCGCTGGCTGGTTGATGATTACCGCGTGCAGCAGCGCGCACAATACAACGCCTCGCTATGTTCCTCCTGGGGAGAGAACACCGCTGACGGCGGATCATCAGTGGCCGAAAAATAGTTTCCTGGTACTGGGTTATCACGATGTTGAAGATGGTGCTGCCGACCAGCGTTACCTCTCTGTGCGTACCAGCGCGTTGAGCGATCAAATGGCTTGGCTGCGTGATAATGGCTATCAGCCGATCAGCGTGCAGCAAATTCTGGATGCCCATGACGGTAAAATTGTACTGCCGGAAAAAGCGGTATTACTCACCTTTGATGACGGGTATAGCAGTTTTTATACCCGCGTCTGGCCATTGCTGAAAGCCTACAACTGGCCTGCTCTCTGGGCGCCAGTAGGCAGTTGGGTTGATGCGCCAGCCAACAAAAAAGTCGATTTTGGCGGCTTAATGACAGCGCGAGATAAATTCGCGACCTGGAAAATGGTCGAAGAAATGGGGAAATCGCCGTTGGTGGAAGTCGGTGCGCACACCTGGAACTCGCACTTTGGCGCTGAGGCCAATCCACAGGGGAGTAAAGAGCCAGCTGTAGCGAACCGCCTGTATGATAAGAAAACCGGCACTTACGAAACGGACGAACAGTACACGCGACGTATAAACACGGATATTTCTCTGATCACTAACAAGATCAAATCGGTGACAGGGAAATCGCCGCGCGCGTGGGTATGGCCGTACGGCGCAGCCAACGGCACGACGTTAAACCTGGCCAAAGAGCATGGCTATAAGATGGCCTTTACGCTTAATGAAGGGTTGGCGAATGCCGCGTTTCTCGATGATATTCCGCGCGTGCTGATCTCTGATAACCCATCCCTTAAGCGCTTTGCCAGTCAGGTCGCTCAGGTCCGTGAGCCACAGACGATGCGCGTGATGCATGTCGATCTGGATTACGTGTATGACAAGGACCCTGCTCAGCAGAAGCGAAATATCGATAAGCTGATCCAGCGCGTTTATGACATGCGTATTTCTCATGTCTTCCTGCAGGCGTATGCCGACCCTAAAGGTGACGGGAATATTCGTGAGGTCTATTTCCCCAACCGCTGGCTGCCGATGCGTGCCGATCTCTTTAACTATATCTCCTGGCAATTACAAACGCGGGCAGGGGTGACGGTATATGCCTGGATGCCGGTTCTGGCTTTCGATCTCGACGCGTCTATTCCACGCGTAACCGCATGGGATCCGAAAACGGGACGTACTGCTATCAATCACGAGAACTATGTCCGCCTTTCACCCTGGAGCAGCGAAGCGCGTCAGCGCATCACTGAAATCTATGAAGACCTGGCGAAACATGCCAGTTTCAAAGGTATTTTGTTTCATGACGATGCTTTCCTGACGGACTTTGAAGATGCGTCACCGGAGGCGTTAGCCGCTTACCGCGCCGCAGGGCTTCCGGGAAGTATTGAGCAAATCCGTAGCAACCCTCAGACCTTTGAGCGCTGGACGCGCTTGAAAAGTAAGATGCTGATCGACTTCACCAAACAGCTGACTCAGTCTGTGCGTAATATTCGCGGTCCACAGGTGCAAACTGCGCGCAATATTTACGCCATGCCGGTACTGGAGCCTGAAAGTGAAGCCTGGTTTGCACAAAACCTGAATGATTTCCTCAATACCTATGACTGGACGGCGCCGATGGCGATGCCATTCATGGAACAGATCCCGGCCAATGATGCCAACGCATGGCTTGACCGACTGGTGAATGCCGTTGCACAAAACCCTGGAGCGCTGGATAAAACCGTGTTTGAACTGCAGGCACGAGACTGGCGTAAATCCGGGGATCAGGCTGAAATCAGCGGAAAACAAATAGCCGAATGGATGCGCCAGCTGAAATTAAGCGGTGCAGGTAACTACGGCTATTACCCGGATGATTTCATCAGCGACAAACCTGAGATGTCAGAGATTCGCTCGACGTTCTCCTCATACTGGTATCCGCAAAAATGACCGATCGCATTATTGCTTTCCTGATACTTTGCCTGATGTTCAGCCTGCCGTTTGGCGTGGCTGTCATCTTTACAGGTGAAGTGATGTTGAACTTCGTCTTCTTCTGGCCTTTGTTCATGTCTGCTTTGTGGATAAGCGGCGGAGTCTATTTCTGGTTTTACCGTGAACGTCACTGGAAATGGGGAGATGACACGCCACCACCGACCCTGCCGGGGAATCCACTGGTTTCCATTCTGATCCCCTGTTTTAACGAAGGGATCAACGCGCGTGAAACCATTGAGGCCGCACTGGCACAGCGATATAAGAATATCGAAGTGATTGCCATCAACGATGGTTCAACGGATGACACTCACGACGTGCTGGAACAACTGGCAGTGGAATACCCCAGCCTGCGGGTGATTCATCTGGCTGAAAACCAGGGCAAAGCGCTGGCGCTCAAGACCGGTGCGGCCGCGGCGCGCAGCGATTACCTGGTGTGCATTGATGGCGATGCGTTACTGGATCGTGATGCCGTTGCCTATATTGTGGCTCCGCTAATCCAGTTCCCGCGCGTTGGTGCGGTGACGGGGAACCCGCGTATTCGAACCCGCTCTACGTTAATCGGCCGTGTGCAGGTCGGTGAGTTCTCTTCCATTATCGGTTTAATTAAGCGTACTCAGCGAGTCTATGGGCAGATCTTTACCGTTTCAGGCGTAGTTGCGGCGTTTCGTCGTCGCGCGCTGGCCGAGGTCGGTTACTGGAGCCCGGACATGATCACTGAAGATATCGATATCAGTTGGAAGCTGCAATTGCGCCACTGGTCGGTATTCTTTGAGCCGCGCGCACTGTGTTGGATCCTGATGCCAGAAACGTTAAAAGGGTTGTGGAAGCAGCGTTTGCGCTGGGCGCAGGGTGGTGCAGAGGTGTTTATCGTTAACATGCGTCGTCTGTGGTCGTGGGAGTTCCGTCGCATGTGGCCGCTGTTTCTTGAGTTTTGTTTTTCTACCGCCTGGTCGTTTGCCTATGCGATCAGTATCGTGCTGTTCCTGTTAGGGCTGATGATCCCGATGCCGGACTCGCTGTATGTGCAGCATCTGTTCCCGCCAGCCTTTACCGGACTTATCCTCGGCGTGGTGTGCTTGCTGCAGTTTGCGGTGAGCCTGATGATTGAACGACGTTATGAAAAAGGCATTGGCGCCTCGTTGTTCTGGATTATCTGGTTCCCGGTGGTGTACTGGATGCTAAGCCTGTTCACCACGCTGGTCGCGTTCCCGAAAGTGATGCTTAAACGCAAACGCGGCAGAGCGCGTTGGGTGAGTCCTGACCGTGGCATTGGGAGGATCGAATCGTGAATCAGCCACTGATCTTTACGGAGCGGCGTCTGCTGCCTCGCATTATCGATGTGTTGTTGACGCTCATCGCCTGGGTTGGTTTCTTATACCTGATCTATAAAGGATTGATCACGGCCCTGGCGCATTCACCGTATATGGGGGTGCGACCCTTTTTCACCACGCTGGATACGGTCACGTTTTATATCCTTGTCGCCCTGGTCAACGGCCTGGTGTTGATTGGCTGGGCTAAGTACAACCAGTTTCGTTTTCGGGTGGAACGCCGCAGTCGCAGACCCGGGCTGGAAGACCATGAGCTGGCAGAAAGTTTGCGTATTACCCGGGAGCTGGTTACGGAACTGAACAAGGCGAGGGTGCTGACGGTCCACCATCATGAGAATGGCGAAATCAGTCATATCGATGTGGACAGGGATATTGCCGATAACCGCCTCCCGCCGCCAACGCCTGCGATGCTGGAGTATTTGCCACCAGAGCAGCAGCCGTCGTTGCAGAACAGGCCCGAGTGATATTTCTGCTTTCAGCAGCTTCCTTCAGCCTCGCATAGGTCTATGATTAGACCCAGACAATAAAAAAATGTGAGGCAATGTCGTGGATAAGGAACTACTGGATGCAGGTTACCGGGCCTATACCGGCGAGAAGATTGACGTCTATTTCAACACGGCGATATGTCAGCATTCGGGCAATTGCGTGCGGGGAAGCGCGAAACTGTTTAACCTGAAACGTAAACCGTGGATCATTCCGGATGAAGTGGATGTCGAGACGGTCATCAAGGTCATCGATACCTGTCCGAGCGGTGCGCTGAAATATCGCCAGAAATGAGTGAGGGGACCATGGAAATTCTTGCAGGCCACAACAAGTTTTATGTCAATGATGCTGAGGGCAACCAGGTTGCCGAGATAGTATTTGTGCCGACGGGCGAGCATCTGAGCATCATTGAACATACCGATGTCGACCCCAGCCTGAAAGGTCAGGGCGTCGGCAAACAGCTGGTGGCGAAAGTGGTAGAGAAGATGCGCGCTGAAAACCGCAAAGTTATTCCGCTGTGCCCGTTTGCCAAACATGAATTTGATAAAACCCGCGAGTACGACGATATCCGCGCCTGATCATCTTATGTGTACCGGAAGGTATAACAGCCATCCGGTTCATCACTCCCGATGCAGCAGATCCTGATAAATCCCCGTCAGTATCCCTTGTGGCCCAAACTCTTTTTTAATCCACTGAGTTACACGACCGGTTGCCGAATGCTGGGTGGCCAACAGCATTCGTGAATCCTGACGCGGGTTGTGGATCTGCCGCGTCACCAGCAACGACTTTTCCATCGCCTCGCGCACCATGTAGTCCGGTAGAAAACCGATGCCTTCACCCAGGATCTGGCACTGGCACTTGGTATTAAAATCGGGAACCAGAATCGACTCCTGTCCGTGTAACAGCCAGCCGACCTTCTTGTTGATGGTGTGTGCGGTGTCTTCCACCATGATGTTTGGGTACAGGCGTAACTGGCTCTCAGAAATGGGTTCCGGCATAAAGGCGAGGGGATGATCCGGGGCAATCGCAAACGACCAACGGATCGCGCCGATCTCGGTGTAATCAATTCCGCCGCCATCCAGTAACGTATCGGGCGCGCCAATGGCGATATTAGCCAGGTTGTTGATGATCGAATCCCAGACGCCGTTATACACCTCGGTGGTGACGGTTATCTGGCAGGTTGGAAACTGTTTCTTGAGTACCTGCAGCAGCCGCGCTGTATGTTGAGGGGTATACAACAGCTGGTTAATGCAGATGCGTACCCGGGCTTCAATGCCCTGAGCGATGGTATCAATGCTGCGCTTGATGGCGTGGAAATCGTTGAGCAGGTCGGTCGCCTTGCGAAACAGGTAGCGCCCGGACTCGGTCAGTTCAATACTGCGAGTACTGCGGGTAAACAGCACCACGTCGAGACCCATTTCCATGCGCTTAATGGTGTAACTAATTGCCGATGTGGTTAAGCCTAGCTCTTCAGCCGCCTTGCTAAAGCTGCTGTAGCGGGCTGCCATCGTAAACGCCAGCAGGTTTTCCTCGGTAAATATTGAATTCATCTTTCTCCCCTCCGGCGACAATGCGCATCCGCAACACGATGATTGTTGAATGTATTTGTAATCCTTATACAGAGCAATCAGTTTTGAACAAAATTTAACACTAGTTTTACATTTGATTTGAAGACAATCACACTTCTGTATTTTAATTGCAGGCCGCTATCCGTGCAGCATACCGCCTGATTCACCGGACTACTGATTAGTGGCTAAAAGGGCCCCAGCCATAAGGGAAAGATTGCACTACAGCACGTTTTGTTCTCATTGTTAAAATTGATTCAATAATCGATGCGCTTACGATGAATGAAATTTAAGCGGATGTTATTCTCTGCACTCTGTTGCTATTCTCAGGTTATCGGATATTTAAAAAGTCTAAAAAACTGCAGGAGAGCGATTATGTCAGAGAAAGAACTCATTACTGAATTTCTGCTGGCGGCAGAACAGGGCAATGCCGATGGATTAAAATCCTGTCTGGCAAAAAATGTGGATATTAATGCCACTAACCGCCAGGGGCGTACTGCCATTATTATTGCCAGCCTGAATAAACATTATGACTGTGTTTCTTTATTGATTGCTGAGGGTGCCGATATTAATAAACAAGATCAAACTTGTTTTAACCCCTTCCTGATTAGCTGCTTGACGAATGATTTAACGCTGTTGCGTACGGTATTACCGGCTAACCCTGACCTTAATTGTCTGAGCCGTTTTGGCGGTGTCGGTATTACGCCAGCCAGCGAAAAAGGTCATGTTGAGATCGTGCGTGAGCTGCTGCTGCGTACCGATATCAATGTCAACCATACTAATTTTGTTGGCTGGACGCCGCTCCTGGAAGCCATCGTACTTAATGACGGTGGCGCGAAGCAGCAGGAGATCGTTAAGCTGCTGCTCGACCATGGCGCAAATCCGCACATGACGGATAAATACGGTAAAACCCCGCTGGAACTGGCGCGAGAGAAAGGGTACCACGAGATTGCCGAGCTGCTGATTGCGGCCGGAGCCTGACACAGGAGCGCCATTATCGCTACGCCATCACGGCGATGCGTACGGGCGCTAACCGCAGACAGCGCGTTTCTCACTTTCCGGGGAACGGGACGGGTTGAACAGGTTTTTTCCCACGCGGTAAACCTGTTGATACCTGAACAGCAGCGGTTGCTGACGTTACTGAGTGAAGATTGTGATAACGCACCTAACAGCTGTCGGCTGGCGCTGACGCATTGTGAAGACCTGTTTCATCCCGGTGAGCTGGTCAATTTTAGCGGGTCGGGAATAGTTGTTGGCAATGATAAATGGATAGAAACCGCCGGTTGCCTGCTGTGGCGAATACCACGGTGGACATCTGATGCAGCAAGTCTTGCCGCAGTCGGCTGGCAGCATTGGGATGAGGTTATCCGCCAACAGCTAAGAAGCGACGACACATTATTTCTGTATCAGGGTGACAATCCGTTTTTTCAGGAAATCACCCGTCAATTACACAACCGCCGACAAACATTACTGACGGCGTTGCGTACAGGAGAAAATATCTCTACAGCGGTCAGCCATTTAATTGGTCTGGGGATTGGTCTGACGCCCTCATCGGATGATTATTTAGTGGGCCTAAGCACTATTCTATTTATTCCCGGACATCCGCTGAGGAAATATCGTGAAGATTTTTTAGCAGCTTTACAATGTGCCGGAAATAATACGACGCTACTCAGCAAAATAACATTAGAGGAAGCTTTTCATCAGCGTTATCGGGAAAGCATTGGACGGCTGCTCAACCATATTATTACTGAGCAACAACCCGTTTCTACACAATATATTACTGACATTAAAAATATTGGCTCAAGTTCTGGCTGCGACATGCTGTATGGCATGGCAGATGCCTGCGCCCTGAGCCACAGGTCCGGAGGGAATTATGTCGATCAGGATAGTTGTTAAAAAGAACACGTATTTTGATTCTGTCTCACTGATGTCTATCTCCACGCGCGCAAATAAGCTCGATGGTGTTGAGCAGGCGTTCGTGGCTATGGCGACAGAAATGAATAAGGGCGTGCTGAAGAATCTCGGCCTGCTCACGCCTGAGCTGGAAGAGGCGAAGAGTGGCGATCTGATGATTGTCATTAAAGGCGCGAGCGACGAAGCAAACGCGCAAACGCTGGTGGCGATTGACGATCTGTTTACGCATAAAGAGCAGGGTGGCCAGCACGAAGCGCGCTATGCCACGCTCGCCAGCGCGAAGAAGCACGTTCCCGACAGCAACCTGGCGGTGATCTCGGTCAACGGCCTGTTTGCCGCGCGTGAAGCGCGTCAGGCGCTGCAAAATAACCTCAACGTGATGTTGTTCTCTGACAACGTCTCTCTTGAAGACGAGCTGACGCTTAAGCAACTGGCGCACGAAAAAGGGCTGTTGATGATGGGGCCAGACTGCGGAACCGCCATCATTAACGGCGCGGCGCTGTGTTTTGGCAACGCAGTGCGTCGCGGCAACATCGGAATTATTGGTGCGTCCGGTACCGGTAGCCAGGAGCTGAGCGTACGCATTCACGAGTTTGGCGGCGGAATTTCCCAACTGATTGGCACCGGTGGACGCGATCTGAGTGAGAAGATTGGCGGCCTGATGATGCTTGACGCGATTGGCATGCTGGAGGCCGATCCGCAAACTGAGATCATCGCGCTTATCTCTAAACCTCCTGCGCCAGCGGTGGCGCGCAAGGTGCTGGAACGTGCGCGCGCCTGTCATAAGCCCGTGGTGGTGTGTTTCCTCGGACGTGAAGCCGCGCCTGCGGATGAAAAAGGCCTACAGTTTGCCCGCGGTACTAAAGAGGCGGCGTTGAAAGCGGTACTGCTGACCGGCGTGAAAAAAGAGAGCCTGGATCTGCATCCGCTCAACTGGCCGCTGATTGAAGAGGTTCGTGCCCGTCTGACCCCGCAACAAAAGTACATCCGTGGCTTGTTCTGCGGTGGCACGTTGTGCGATGAGGCGATGTTTGCTGCCATGGAAAAACATGCCGAAGTTTACAGCAACATTCATCCGGATCCGGCGTTCCGCCTGCAAGATCTCAACCGCAGCGTGGCGCATACCTTCCTCGATTTCGGTGATGACGATTTTACCAACGGTAAACCGCACCCGATGATCGATCCCACCAACCGCATTAGTCGTCTGTTGCAGGAAGCGCGCGATCCTGAAGTCGGCGTGATCGTGATGGACTTCGTCCTTGGTTTTGGATCGCATGAAGATCCGGTTGGCGTGATGCTCGACGCGATCGTTGAAGCCAAAGCGATCGCCGCCGCAGACGGTCGTCCGCTTGAGATTCTCGGCTATGTGCTGGGAACCGATCTTGATACGCCGTCGCTGGAAAAACAATGTCAGATGCTGACTGATGCGGGCGTTATCTGGGCGAGCAGTAGCACCAACACCGGATTGCTGGCGCGTGAATTTATCTGTAAAGGGGAGGAAGCCTGATGAGCCAGACACTGTTTAACCAGCCGCTGAATGTGATTAATGTCGGTATCGCGATGTTCAGCGATGACCTGAAAAAGCAGAACGTTCCCGTGACCCAACTCGACTGGACGCCGCCGGGCCAGGGCAACATGCAGGTGGTTGCTGCACTGGACGAGATTGCCGATTCGCCGCTAGCAGACAAAATCGCTGCCGCTAACCAGCAGGCGCTGGAACGTATTATCCAGTCGCATCCGGTGCTGATTGGCTATGACCAGGCAATCAATGTCGTGCCGGGGATGACCCGCAACACCATCCTGCACGCCGGGCCGCCAATCCGCTGGGAAAAAATGTGCGGTGCAATGAAGGGCGCGGTAACCGGGGCGCTGGTGTTTGAAGGACTGGCGAAAGATCTGGATGAAGCTGCCGAACTGGCCGCCTCGGGTGAAATTATCTTCTCACCATGTCACGAGCATGACTGCGTTGGCTCGATGGCGGGTGTGACGTCAGCGTCGATGTTTATGCACATCGTTGAGAACAAAACCTACGGCAACCGCGCATATACCAATATGAGCGAGCAGATGGCGAAGATCCTGCGTATGGGCGCGAACGATCAGAGCGTTATTGATCGTCTGAACTGGATGCGTGATGTGCTGGGACCGATGCTGCGCGACGCCATGAAGCTGGCGGGAGAAATAGACTTGCGCCTGATGCTGGCGCAGGCGCTGCACATGGGCGATGAGTGTCATAACCGCAACAACGCCGGGACGGCGCTGCTGATTCAGGCGCTGACGCCGTGGATTATTCAGACCGGTTATCCGGTTGAGCAGCAGCGTGAGGTGTTTGAATTTGTCCTCAGCAGCGATTACTTCTCCGGACCGACCTGGATGGCGATGTGTAAAGCCGCAATGGACGCCGCCCACGGCATTGAATACAGCACCGTGGTGACGACGATGGCGCGAAACGGCGTTGAGTTCGGTCTGCGCATCAGCGGCTTACCGGGTCAGTGGTTTACCGGTCCGGCGCAGCAGGTGATTGGCCCGATGTTTGCGGGGTACAAGCCGGAAGATTCCGGACGTGATATTGGCGATAGCGCGATCACCGAAACCTACGGCATTGGCGGTTTCGCCATGGCGACGGCGCCGGCCATCGTGGCACTGGTGGGTGGTACGGTCGAAGAGGCCGTTGATTTCTCTCGCCAGATGCGCGAAATCACTCTCGGCGAAAACCCCAACGTCACCATTCCGCTGCTTGGTTTTATGGGCGTACCGACCGCTATCGATATTACGCGCGTGGGCAGCACCGGCATTCTGCCGGTGATTAACACCGCAATTGCGCACAAAGATGCGGGGATCGGCATGATCGGCGCCGGAATAGTCCACCCGCCATTCGCCTGTTTTGAAAAGGCGATCCTCAACTGGCGCGACCGCTACTGCCAATAACAACAATCGGGGCTAACGCGGTTAGCCCCACAGTAGCGAAGCGAAAAACGTTGCTTACCTGCAGGGCTGGGCGATCTCCGCGATCGCAAACGATGCTTAACCTGTTAAGGATATTCCATGAACAGCATAAAACTAGAATGGAAACGTGGTGACTGGGCAGCTTACTTTGGGCTGATGACCAACAACCTGACTAACCTGCTGACAATGATGGGGCTGCTCATTTTTGTCGTCGGGATCCCTACCGAAATTGTCTATGGTCGCATTGCGCCTGCCTTTGGTCTGGCGGTGCTGGTGGCCAGCGTCTGCTACGCCTGGTTTGGCCTGCAGATGGCAAAACACACCGGGCGTAAAGATGTGACGGCGCTGCCGTCCGGACCGAGCGCACCGTCAATCTTTACCGTAACCTTCCTGGTACTGATGCCGGTTTATCAGCAAACCAAAGATGCCAACTTTGCTATCCAGATAGCCCTGGTGTGGTGCTTTGTCGAAGCGTTGATCCTGGTCGGCGGCTCCTTCCTGGGCGAGACCATCCGCAAGATGATTCCACGTACGGTACTGCTTTCTTGTCTGTCCGGCCTGGGACTGTTGCTGCTGGCGATGAACCCGATGCTGCAGGCATTCGAAGCGCCGACCGTCTCCTTCATCGTCCTGTTGCTGATCTTCATTAACTGGTTCGGTAAGAAGCCGATTTTTGCCCGCATTCCTACCGGCTTGCTGCTGCTGATTGCCGGTACGGCCCTGGCGTGGATCTCCGGTTTACAAAGCCCGGAGGCCATTAAAGCGTCGATGTCTTCCTTTGGCTTCAACCCGCCGGAAATTCATGTCGACAGCTTCCTGCAAGGTTTGCCGCATGCACTGCCGTATCTGGCTTCTGCGGTTCCTCTGGGTCTGGCGAACTACATTTTCGACCTTGAGAACATTGAAAGTGCGCACGCGGCGGGGGATGAGTACAACACCCGTAAGGTGATGATGGCGAACGGCTTTGCCTCCATGCTTGGCTGCATGCTGGGCAACCCGTTCCCGGTGACCGTGTATGTTGGGCATGCTGGCTGGAAAGCGATGGGCGCCAGCATCGGCTATACCCTCGCTTCAGGCATCACCATGTTCCTGGTACCGCTGTTTGGCCTGGGCGCGTTTATGCTCGCCATTATTCCGATGACTGCGATAGTGCCGATTCTGGTGTTTATCGGTGTGGTGACCGCCAACCAGGTGGTGCGAGAAACGCCCAAAGTCGAGGTTCCTGTCATCTTCATCTGCCTGTTCCCGTGGATCGCTAACTGGGCATTGACCATCGTTAACAGCGTGATGGGCGCCGCCGGAACATCCGCGGGGAAACTGGGTAGCGACTTACTGCACAGCAAAGGTGTCTATTACGACGGACTGGTGCATCTGGGAAGCGGTGCGCCGCTGGCCAGCATGCTGTGGGGCTGCGTCGCTATCTTCGCCATTATGAATAAGCCGCTGCGCGGGGCGATTGCCGCAGCCTTTGGGGCACTGTTATCGCTGTTTGGCGTGATCCACTCCCCGGCAGTTGGCTTTGCTGAGGGCAGCTCGATGATATTTGTTGTGGCCTACCTGATGATGAGCGGCATGTTTGTCCTCAAGCATGTTCTTGATAGCCGTGAAGCGGTGACTGCGCCTGAGCAGGAACCGACGAAAACGACCTGAATCGCCTGTAAGCGGAAGATAACACTATGAAAGAACTTGTGGTCGTTGCCATTGGCGGCAACAGCATTATCAAAGATAACGCCAGCCAGTCGATTGAGCACCAGGCTGAAGCGGTGAAGGCGGTGGCGGATACGGTGCTGGAGATGTTGGCATCGGACTACAACATTGTGCTGACGCACGGTAACGGGCCGCAGGTGGGGCTGGATCTCCGACGTGCGGAAATCGCGCACGAGCGTGAAGGGTTGCCGCTTACCCCGCTGGCAAACTGCGTCGCAGATACGCAGGGGGGCATCGGCTATTTGATCCAACAGGCGCTGAACAACCGTCTGGCGCGGCGCGGCGAGCAGAAGGCAGTCACGGTGGTCACGCAGGTGGAGGTCGACAAAAACGATCCGGGCTTTGCTAATCCGACCAAGCCTATCGGGGCGTTCTTTAGCGCAGCGCAGCGCGATGAGTTGCTGCGGGTCAATCCAGGCTGGCGCTTTGTTGAGGATTCGGGACGCGGCTACCGCCGGGTTGTGGCTTCCCCTGAACCAAAACGTATTGTTGAAGCAGAGGCGATCAAAACGCTGACTCAGCAGGGGTTCGTGGTGATTGGTGCGGGTGGTGGTGGCATCCCGGTGGTGCGTAGCGATCAGGGGGATTACCAGAGCGTGGATGCGGTGATTGATAAAGATCTCTCCACGGCGTTGCTGGCACAGGAGATCCGCGCCGACATTCTGGTGATCACCACCGGCGTCGAGCAGGTCTGTATTCATTTTGGCAAACCTAACCAGCAGGCGCTGGATACGGTGGATGTCGCCACGATGACCCGTTACATGCAGGAGGGACATTTCCCGCCGGGCAGCATGTTACCCAAGATTGTTGCCAGCCTGGCGTTTCTGGAGCATGGCGGTAAACGAGTGATCATCACCACGCCGGAATGCCTGCCCGCCGCACTGCGCGGCGAAACGGGCACCCATATTGTCCATTCCTGAGAGGAGATGCGAATGAAGGAAAGTAACAGCCGCCGTGAATTTTTAAGCCAGAGCGGAAAAATGGTCACTGCTGCCGCGCTGTTTGGCGCAGTCGCCCCGGTCGCGTATGCTGCTAATCCTGTCGGGAACACCTGCGGGTCGAAGAGCACAATGACGATTAACGATAAGCACTATTACCTGGATAACGTCCTGCTGGAAGCGGGGTTTGATTACGAAAGCTCAGTGGTGGTGCACACCCGTACCGCGCTGCAAACCGTTGAAATCCAGGACGGGAAAATAGTTGCGCTGCGCGAGAATAAGCAGCATCCGGATGCGACGCTGCCGCACTACGATGCGGGTGGAAAGCTGATGCTGCCCGCCATGCGCGACATGCATATCCATCTGGATAAAACCTTTTACGGCGGTCCCTGGCGTTCGCTGAACCGTCCGGCGGGCACCACCATTCAGGATATGATCCGCCTGGAACAAAAGCTGCTGCCTGAACTCCAGCCTTACACCCAGGAGCGGGCGGAAAAGCTGATCGATCTGCTGCAATCCAAAGGCACCTCGATTGCCCGCAGTCACTGCAACATAGAACCGGTTTCCGGACTGAAAAACCTGGAGAACCTGCAGGCGGTGCTGGCGCGTCGCCAGCCTGGTTTTGCCTGTGAAATTGTGGCATTTCCACAGCATGGCCTGCTGTTATCAAAATCTGAACCGCTAATGCGTGAAGCGATGCTGGCGGGAGCGCATTATGTCGGCGGTCTGGACCCAACCAGCGTGGATGGGGCGATGGAAAAATCACTCGATACCATGTTCCAGATTGCGCTCGATTACAACAAAGGCGTGGATATCCATCTGCATGAAACCAGTCCGGCGGGCGTGGCGGCGGTGAATTACATGGTAGAAACGGTGGAGAAAACGCCGCAGTTAAAGGGCAAACTGACCATCAGCCACGCGTTTGCGCTGTCTACGCTGAACGAACAGCAGGTGGATGAACTCGCAACCCGCATGGCGGCGCAGCAGATTACCATTGCCTCGACGGTGCCGATTGGCACGATGCACATGCCGCTAAAACAGCTGCGCGACAAAGGCGTGGAAGTGATTACCGGGACCGACAGCGTGATTGACCACTGGTCGCCGTACGGCCTGGGAGACATGCTGGAGAAGGCGAATCTGTACGCGCAGCTCTATATTCGCCCGAATGAACTCAACCTGTCGCGGGCGCTGTTTCTCGCTACCGGTGATGTGCTGCCGCTTAACGATAAAGGTGAGCGCGTCTGGCCGAAAGCGCAGGATGAAGCCAGCTTTGTGCTGGTAGATGCTTCATGCTCAGCGGAAGCGGTCGCGCGAATCTCCCCACGCACTGCGACCTTCCATAAAGGGCAACTGGTGTGGGGGAATGTCGCAAGCTAGTTTGGTTTTCCGCGCAGCGGCTATCGCTGCTGCGCTCTCATATATTAACCGACGATCCCCATATAGCCGTGAATCCCCATATATAAGCCGACCATTGCAATGAGCACGCTGGAAAAATAGGGCGCTTTGCGTGCCAGCGTGTTAAATCCGCTCCAACGCTTGGCCGCCTGCTGCACGCTGATTGCCGCCCCCACGCCCACCGTTACCAGTGTCAGCGCCAGCCCGAGGCTGAAGCACAGCACCATGGTGGCGCCCAGCGTGAAGGCTTTGAGCTGGATGCATATCAGTAGCACCGTAATGGCAGCTGGGCACGGGATCAGCCCACCGGTCAGACCGAACAGTAATATTTGGCCGTTGGTGACCTCTTTGCCCGCAAAGCGGCGCTGA
The DNA here is from genome assembly GCF_009905315.1 of Citrobacter sp. LUTT5. Classification (NCBI taxonomy): domain Bacteria; kingdom Pseudomonadati; phylum Pseudomonadota; class Gammaproteobacteria; order Enterobacterales; family Enterobacteriaceae; genus Citrobacter; species Citrobacter sp. LUTT5. The sequence continues at coordinate 925,472 of NZ_CP047606.1, forward strand.
ATATCGGTGGCATGCGCCCGTTCGTGGGCATCCTGATACTCTTTCGAACCCTCGCTCAGCCCTGCTAACGCGGCATGGTTATGATCGTGGTCATGATGATGGTGATGATCGTCATCGTGATCATGATGATGGTGGTGATGGTCGTCATGAACATGGTGGCGGTGATGCCCGTGATCGTGGTCGTGATGCGTCTGGGCCAGCCAGTTCTGCTCTCCCTGCCAGGTTCGCCAGAACATCCAGAATGCGGTCCCGAGAATAATTATCGCCGAGACAAATTGCAGCCAGGGCTCAACGGCCTGGGCGGTAAACGCTTTGCTGATATACATCCCACCGAGCGCAATCAGCCATACTACGGCGGTATGCGACAGCGTTGCTGCCAGCCCCAGCATCACCGCCTGTTTGATTGTCCCCTTAATAGCAATAATAAAGGCCGCCATCATCGTCTTGGAATGCCCTGGTTCCAGACCGTGCAACACCCCTAATAGAATCGCACTGGGAATGAAAAACCAGGCGTTGCCTTGCTGAAGTAGCGTAGAAAACTCACCCATGAGAATGATTCTTAGTTGTTTAATTTCACCTGATTCTACTCCCCCCCAGTATCAAATACTACCCCCCAGTAGAATGTCGATGGTATTGTCCCTACGGCCAGACGTTAAAAAGGTAAAGTTATGTCACATACGATCCGCGACAAACAAAAGCTGAAAGCCCGAACCAGCAAGATTCAGGGGCAGGTAGCGGCGTTGAAAACCATGCTGGATGAACCGCATGAATGCGCGGCGGTATTGCAGCAAATAGCGGCGATCCGCGGGGCAGTAAATGGATTAATGCGCGAAGTGATTAAAGGTCATCTGACCGAGCACATTGTGCATCAGGGCGATGAAATAAAGCGCGAAGAAGATTTGGATGTGATTCTGAAAGTACTGGATTCGTACATCAAATAAGCCAGTTTAACGGCTCATCCACATTCAATACTGTCCAGTTAAGTATGTAGGGTGAACATGTTATTCTTGCTCAGGGTTCCGTTCACCTCAGCAGTGTCATTTATCTGAAGCACAGATACCCGTGAACGTGTAAAGGGCGTTCTTCGCCACGCCCTTTACAATCCCGGCTCCCGGCGGGAAAATTGTTGCTGCGCAATACCCTCCGCTTATTCCTCCAGGCTACCGGGTCGGGCGCGAGGTAGCGTCCATGCAAAACGCGCCCTGAGCCAGCATCCATGCTGGCTCTCCCGTCCTTACGGAAACACGTCGGCAATTTTCAGCCGGACCAGCCAACACCTGACCATCCGCGCTTTTATTTGAATATCTCTGAACAGCAAAACAGATTTAACTGGAAGTCAGAGCGCTGAAGCGACACCCTGGCCCGGCTGAAAATCGATGAGGCGTTGACGGCTGACCGGGTCTGCCCGCAGGGATGCGGGCAGAGGGGACGGCCTGCAGGGACGCAGGCTCGGCCCCGACCCGACAGGCAGACGGAATAAGACGAATGAATCGCGCAGCGACGATTTTCCCGCCGGGAGCCTGGGTTGCAAGGGAGGCGGCGGTGAGCCTCCCTTGCACGTTCACAGGAATCTGTGCTTCAGAGAAACGATTAATATGAGGTGAACGGAATCCTTTCTCTGAGATAACATGTTTATTACCTCCGCCAACACTGGTTGATGCTTTCTGAAAATGAGCCGTTAAGCAACACGTTCTAGCCAAAAAACATCACAGATACGCACAGCAGACCGACAATCAGGGTGATCAAGTTACCCACTGAACGGTATGGCTTCAGCGCCGGGATCAGATAGGTAGACAATGTCGGCATGATAAACAGAATCATGGCAATCAGCGGCCCACTAATCGCGTAAATCATTGAAATAGCATTAGGATTAATGCAGCAGATGATAAACGTGATAGCCGAGACCAGCATGATGGACAGGGCGCGGTTAAAGGCCCGGCTTTTCTTCACACCCACCTGATGCAACGATGTTTTTACTACCTCCGTTGCCCCTTCAATCACGCCAAAGTAGGTGCCGAGGAACGATTTTGACATCGCCACGACGGCAACGATGATCCCTGAAATCGACAGCCATGCCGGTGCGTTAGGCATCATCGATAGTGCTGACAGAATGGTCACGCCTTCATTTTTTGCATCCTCGATATAGTTTGTCGGAATCGAAAGCAAACAGCTGAAAACGAAAAACAGCACGCTCAGGCAGATGATGACGTAGGCTACCTTCATGATTTTTTTGCATTTACCCATGGCCTGCTCGCCATATTTCTCACGTCGATCAATGGCAAACGTGGAGATAATTGGCGTATGGCTAAAAGCGAAAACCATCACGGGAATAGATATCCAAACCTGATGAAGCGTGTGCTGATCGACAGACATCTGGCCGGTGAGTAACGTTGGCTGCCAGCTTCCGGTCAGGTAGAGCGAAAGGAATAAAAAATACGCGATGAGCGGGAACACCAGAAAGCCCATCACCCGGATGGTGGCTTGTCGACCCATCAGAAAAATTAAATTCAGCACCAGTACCACGCCCAGACTGACCAGCATACGCACGCGAAGATCTATCTCGATATGTTTTGCCAGCTGTTCGGTGAGTGAGTTGGTTATCGCCACGGCGTAGATCAGTACCACCACAAAGAAGGCAATAAAATAGAGGGTGGTGATCAGGCTGCCAATCTTCTTGCCGTAGTAGTGTGTAACCGCGCCAGTGATCCCCTCACCAGCCGACGTTTTTGAAGACAGGATAAACTGGCACAGCGCCTTGTGCGGCCAGTAGGTTAAAGGCCAGGCGACGAGAGCGGTGATAAACAATACCACCGCGCCTGCAGAACCCAGCTGTATGGGGAGGAAGAGGGTTCCTGCGCCGACGGCAGTCCCATATAGTGCGAAGCTCCAGAGAGTCTCTTCTTTTGACCAAAATTTCGACATTATTTGAACGTATCAACTATAAAATAAACAAAAAGAAGCGCAATTTACCACAAATGGCAGGGGCTGGGGGAGGTGTGAACAAGCGGGCTGGTGAATGGATGAATAGCCGGAACCGAGAAAATTCCGACTATTATTTTAATTATCAGGCAGTAACGCGCTGCTGGCGACGCTTCATAACACGCTCGCGTAACGTGTCATAAGCCCAGTTATAGAACATGGTATACGGCAGGAAGAACAGGAAGAAACCTATTTCCAGCGTGAATGCCTGAAACAGGCTGACGTTCAGCACATACGCCACGATGCTCACCCCAATCACAATAAAACCACTCTCAAAACCTAAGGCGTGAAATGCTCGCACTTTTGCCGTACGTTTTACCAGGTGCGACGGCCACAGACGGTCAAACAGGGCGTTATAAATGATATTCCAGATCATCGCTGTAGTGGCGAGAAGAATGGTCAGTCCGCCCATTTCCAGCACCGAGCGCTGCATCAACCATGCGGTGGTTGGTGCGAGAACAGCGGTGGCAATGCCTTCAAAGCAGACGGCATGAAAAATACGCTCTACTAACGAGCGGCGTTGGACTGTATCGTGTTGCATAACCTAAAACCTTCTTTGATGCCCGGATAACGGAATGGTGGCAATTTTATCGTTTAATGTGATATCTAAAAGATAGTACCCATCGATAAAGTAGATAGTTCATGCGTTACTCTCCTGAAGCGTTAACGGCATTTGTGGAGACCGTTTCCTGCGGTTCATTTTCTGCGGCGGCCCGGCGGCTGCGCAAAAGCCAGTCCACCATCAGTACGGCCATTGCGCATCTGGAAGCCGACCTTGGTTTTGCGCTGTTTGACCGTTCATCACGCCAGCCAACGCTGACCGAAGAAGGTAAGCGGGTGCTGGGTTATGTGCAGGCGATTCTGACGGCCAGCGATCGTCTGGATGAAGCGGCGATTTCGCTGTCGGGTGAAACGGAAGCGCGTCTGACCTTCGTGTTGTCAGACACGCTGCATCCGGATGTGCTGGAAGAGTTGATGGTGCAGTTTGACCGCAAGTTTCCCCATACCGAGTTTGAATGTCTGATTGGCGAAGACGAGGACGTTATCGATCTGCTGCAAAAAGGACGTGCTCAGGTGGGGTTGATCGAAGCGCGGGAGGATTACCCGACCGACATGGGCGTTACGCGTCTGCCGATGCAAACCTGGATGGGATTATACGTGGCGGCATCGCATCCGTTGGCGGCTCAAGAAAAACTGCAGTGGGAGCAGCTACACACCTGGCGCGAGCTGCGTTTGAATACCTATCTGGAAAGCGGGACTAACGTGGCGCGCGGTCCCGTCTGGTCGGCTCCTAACTACCTGTTATTGCTAAGTATGGCTGTTCAGGGATTCGGCTGGTGCGCGCTCCCGTGTGCGCTGGTGGAGGAGTTTGCGGCAGAAAAACCATTGGTTCAATTAAAGCTGCCCGGCTGGCCAAAGGCTATCTCTATCGATCTGTTGTGGAATAAGAAATCACCGCCTGGCGTGGCGGGAAGTTGGCTGCGCGACCATTTACAGCAGAGTGGCGTTCAGATGACCAATAAATGATACGAATTTCCTTTGTGATAAAAATCACCGTTTTTAAACAACCTTGATAACTCTTTTTAACAATCATCTACTATTGCGGTGTTATTTTGCGCTGAGGTGGTGATGAAAGAGGTTGTGATAGTCGGGGCGTTACGGACACCGATTGGCTGCTTCCAGGGGACGCTGGCGCGCCACTCTGCCGTTGAATTAGGCAGCATGGTGGTCAGGGCGTTACTGGAACGCACGGGCGTGGACGTTCATGCTGTGGATGAAGTGATCCTCGGTCAGGTGCTTACCGCAGGTGCCGGGCAGAATCCGGCGCGTCAGTCTGCCATCAATGGTGGGCTACCCAATACCGTTTCCGCCATCACCATTAACGATGTCTGCGGTTCGGGCCTGAAAGCGCTGCATCTGGCGACCCAGGCTATCCAGTGCGGCGAAGCCGACATTGTGATTGCGGGCGGGCAAGAGAATATGAGCCGTGCCCCGCATGTCCTTACCGATAGCCGCACCGGCGCACAGCTGGGGAACAGCCAACTGGTAGACAGCCTGGTACATGACGGTCTGTGGGATGCCTTCAACGATTATCACATAGGCGTTACCGCGGAAAACCTGGCGCGAGAATACGGCATTAGCCGCGAATTGCAGGATGCCTACGCGCTGCACTCGCAGCACAAAGCGCGGATGGCAATTGATGCTGGACGCTTTAAAGATGAAATCGTGCCGGTGGTAACACAGCGTAATGGGCAATCATTGGTGGTGGATACCGACGAGCAGCCGCGTACCGATGCCAGCGCCGAAGGGCTGGCGCGTCTGGATCCTACCTTTGACAGGCTCGGTTCGGTAACGGCAGGTAACGCGTCATCCATCAATGACGGCGCCGCTGCGGTGATGATGATGAGCGAGGCCAAGGCGCAAGAGTTGAACTTACCTGTACTGGCCCGTATTCGCGCCTTTGCCAGCGTCGGGGTCGACCCTGCGCTCATGGGGATTGCGCCAGTGTATGCGACCCGCCGCTGCCTTGAGCGTGTGGGCTGGCAACTGGCTGATGTTGATCTTATCGAAGCTAATGAGGCCTTCGCCGCGCAGGCATTATCCGTTGGGAAAATGCTGGAGTGGGATGAACGGCGGGTGAATGTTAACGGCGGAGCCATTGCGCTCGGTCATCCGATTGGTGCGTCTGGCTGCCGAATTCTGGTTTCGCTGGTGCATGAAATGGTGAAGCGTCGGGCGCATAAGGGCCTGGCAACGCTGTGTATCGGTGGTGGTCAGGGTGTGGCGCTCGCTATCGAACGAGATTAACGATCTTACATTTACCGTCTTAAACGCCTTTCTACGTGTTTTCCCTACACCTGTAAAAAAGCCCTCCTGCAGGAGGGCAAGGCCAGTTACAGAAACATACACTCTAAACACAGTTAACTTATCAAAACATTGTTTCATTTCATGTGATTAACTGCGCACTTTGTTAGAAAAGGTGTCTTTTCGACTGATCATCTCGGCTGAATTTTTCATTTTTTATCCCCGCCCCTAATGAATAAATAAATTTATCGTATTGTTATTCAATCATTTTATTAAGGTCCATTTCGCTATTCATACGCGCTAGCGTGATCGCACTTACACTTTTGATAATAAGATGCGAAAAAAGTGAAACATCGTTTTATTTATAATTGAAAACACATTCAGGGAGGAATATCATGAGTGCATAAGATAAAACGGAACAGCGTTTTGCTATTCGTTTAAGCATTCACGGTCAATTTATCACTGGAGGTAAATGTGGACGTAAGACAAAGCATCCATAGTGCGCATGCGAAAACCCTGGACACTCAGGGGCTGCGTAATGAGTTTTTGGTCGAAGAAGTGTTTGTCGCAGATGAATACACCATGGTCTACAGCCACATCGACCGCATCATTGTTGGCGGCATTATGCCAGTGGCCAAAACCGTCTCTGTGGGTGGCGAAGTCGGCAAACAGCTGGGCGTAACCTATTTCCTCGAACGTCGTGAGCTGGGTGTGATCAATATCGGCGGCCCGGGCACGATTACCGTTGACGGCCAGTGCTATGAAATTGGCCATCGCGACGCGCTGTACGTCGGAAAAGGGGCAAAAGAGGTGGTATTCGCCAGTATTGATACGACAAAACCGGCGAAGTTCTACTACAACTGCGCGCCGGCCCACACGACTTACCCAACTAAGAAAGTCACGCCTGCAGACGTTGCGCCAGTGACGCTGGGCGATAACCTCACCAGTAACCGTCGTACCATCAACAAATACTTTGTGCCGGATGTTCTGGAAACCTGCCAGTTGAGCATGGGTCTGACTGAACTGGCACCGGGTAACCTGTGGAACACCATGCCGTGTCATACCCATGAACGTCGTATGGAAGTCTATTTCTACTTCAATATGGAAGAAGATACCTGCGTATTCCACATGATGGGGCAGCCTCAGGAAACGCGTCATATTGTGATGCACAACGAGCAGGCGGTGATTTCTCCAAGCTGGTCTATTCACTCCGGTGTCGGCACAAAAGCGTATACGTTCATTTGGGGCATGGTCGGCGAAAACCAGGTCTTTGATGATATGGACCATGTTGCAGTAAAAGATCTGCGCTAGTTGCGGGCGACAGCCGTGCCTGCTGCGGCGGGCATTATAAAAAATTAAGGATTTACAATGATTTTGAATGCATTCTCTCTTGAAGGTAAAGTCGCCGTTGTGACCGGTTGTGATACCGGTTTGGGTCAGGGTATGGCGCTGGGCCTGGCTGAAGCGGGCTGCGATATCGTCGGTATCAACATTGTTGAACCGACAGAAACCATCGAACGTGTGACCGCACTGGGCCGCCGTTTTTTAAGCCTGACCGCCGATCTGCGTCAAATCGACGGTATTCCGGCGTTGCTGGAGCGCGCAGTGGCAGAATTTGGCCATATCGATATTCTGGTCAACAACGCGGGTCTTATCCGTCGTGACGATGCGATCGACTTCAGCGAAAAAGACTGGGATGACGTGATGAACCTGAACATTAAGAGCGTGTTCTTTATGTCTCAGGCCGCGGCGAAGCACTTTATCGCCCAGGGTAACGGCGGTAAAATTATCAACATCGCCTCTATGCTTTCCTTCCAGGGCGGGATCCGCGTGCCGTCTTACACCGCGTCTAAAAGCGGCGTAATGGGTGTTACCCGTCTGATGGCGAACGAGTGGGCAAAACATAACATCAACGTCAACGCGATTGCGCCGGGTTACATGGCGACGAATAACACTCAACAGCTGCGTGCTGATGAGCAGCGTAGCGCAGAAATCCTCGATCGTATTCCGGCGGGGCGTTGGGGTCTGCCGAGCGACCTGATGGGGCCTGTCGTGTTCCTGGCGTCCAGCGCATCTGACTATATCAACGGCTATACCGTTGCGGTAGACGGCGGCTGGCTGGCGCGTTAATTGCTTTCCAGAGCCAACAAACCCTGCTAAATGGCAGGGTTTTTTTTACTTTTGAATCATTAAAATCCATATTGTGGTTATAAATTATTCCATATTAAATTTCATACGTATCAATTTATTGTTTTTAATATTCTTTAATATCAATTAATTAAATTTAATTGAGTGATTGTTGGTAAATTTTAAAATTGGAATATCCATCACATAACGATGTGGTGTAGCTATTTAATCCATGTTTTTGCCGTTTCCCGCCTGACGCTTCCTGCAAGGGATCCCTTACTTTCAATGGCATGGTTACTCTGTATCTGGCAGGAAAAAATGGTCTCAATAAATAATGATGCTGCTTTAACGCCGCGCCCAGTGCGCGATACGCGACGTATGAATATGTTTGTTTCTATCTCTGCAGCTGTCGCAGGGTTGTTATTCGGCCTGGATATTGGCGTGATTGCCGGGGCGTTGCCTTTCATCACCGATCACTTTGTGTTGACCAGCCGCCTGCAGGAGTGGGTGGTCAGCAGCATGATGCTGGGCGCGGCAATTGGTGCGCTGTTTAACGGTTGGCTGTCATTCCGCCTGGGACGTAAATACAGTCTGATGGCGGGGGCGATCCTTTTCGTCGTCGGATCTCTGGGCTCGGCGTTTGCCTCCAGCGTAGAAATGCTCATTTTTGCCCGCGTGGTACTGGGCGTTGCGGTGGGGATCGCCTCTTACACCGCACCGCTCTATCTCTCTGAAATGGCAAGCGAAAACGTGCGTGGCAAGATGATCAGTATGTATCAGCTGATGGTGACGTTGGGCATCGTTCTGGCCTTTTTGTCTGATACCGCGTTCAGCTACAGCGGTAACTGGCGCGCTATGCTGGGCGTGCTGGCGCTTCCGGCTGTATTGCTGATTATTCTGGTTGTGTTCCTGCCCAACAGCCCGCGCTGGCTGGCGGAAAAAGGTCGCCACATTGAAGCTGAAGAAGTATTGCGCATGCTGCGCGATACGTCAGAAAAGGCCCGCGATGAGCTGAACGAAATCCGTGAAAGCTTGAAGCTGAAGCAGGGTGGTTGGGCGCTGTTTAAAATTAACCGTAACGTGCGCCGCGCAGTTTTTCTTGGGATGTTACTGCAGGCGATGCAGCAGTTCACCGGGATGAACATCATCATGTATTACGCGCCGCGCATTTTCAAAATGGCGGGTTTTACCACCACAGAGCAGCAGATGATTGCCACGCTGGTGGTTGGCTTAACGTTTATGTTCGCTACCTTTATTGCCGTCTTCACGGTCGACAAAGCAGGACGTAAACCGGCGCTGAAAATTGGGTTCAGCGTAATGGCCATCGGGACGCTGGTGCTCGGATATTGCCTGATGCAGTTTGATAACGGCACGGCTTCCAGTGGACTATCCTGGCTGTCAGTTGGCATGACGATGATGTGTATTGCAGGCTATGCGATGAGCGCCGCGCCGGTGGTGTGGATCCTGTGTTCGGAAATTCAGCCGCTGAAATGCCGTGATTTTGGTATTACCTGCTCCACCACCACCAACTGGGTGTCGAACATGATCATTGGTGCAACGTTCCTGACGCTGCTCGATAGCATTGGCGCCGCCGGTACGTTCTGGCTATATACTGCGCTGAACGTCGTGTTTATCGGTATTACGTTCTGGCTGATTCCAGAAACCAAAAACGTCACGCTTGAGCATATCGAACGTAAGCTGATGGCAGGTGAGAAGTTAAGAGATATTGGGGTGTAAATGTTGAGACGGAGTGTCGGATGACGTCTCATGTAAGCCGGGTAAGCGATACCCGGCTTTTTTATTTAGCGCTTTACCCGTGTAGAAAATCTTCGCGTATGGGCGTAAAGGTATCCAGCAGCGTTCCCGGTTTTAAACAGACGCAGCCATGCATAATGTTGGGTTGTTTATACAGGGTATCGCCCGCCCTAACGACATGCTTTTCTTCGCCGATGGTAAATTCAAACTCACCGGACAACACGTAAGTCAGCTGCTCGTGCGGATGATTGTGCATCGGGCCTATCGCGCCTTGCTCGAAGTTCACCTCAACCGCCATCATGTTACCGTCGTGAGCAAGAATGCGCCGGGTAACGCCATTGCCCAGATCGTCAAGCGTGGTCTCTTTATGAAAAATAAACATCCGGCCTTCCTGTAATTAATTAAAACAATGTTTCATTAAACCTATATCAGAAAATTAAAAAAAGAAATGCACGCCAACATATGTGGAAAGTTGATCACATCTTTGGTTCACTGGAGAGACAACAACGAGTCAGGGGAAATGATGAAAACGATCGGTCTGTTAGGCGGTATGAGCTGGGAATCTACCATTCCTTATTATCGACTTATTAATGAAGGGGTAAAACAGCGCCTGGGCGGCCTGCATTCAGCGCAGATCCTGCTGCACAGCGTGGATTTTCATGAGATTGAGTTGTGCCAGAGTCGCGGTGAGTGGGATAAAGCAGGCGATATTCTGGCGCAGGCGGCGCTGGGGTTACAGCAGGCGGGTGCGGAAGGGATTGTGCTGTGTACCAACACCATGCACAAGGTTGCTGAGGCGATTGAAGCCGCCTGTGATGTGCCATTCCTGCATATTGCCGATGCGACGGGTCGGGCGATACAAAAGCAGCAGATGCGCAATGTGGCGCTACTGGGCACGCGTTACACCATGGAGCAGGATTTTTATCGCGGGCGCTTACAGACTGAATTTGGCATTAGCACGCTTATTCCTGACGCTGATGACCGTCAGAGAATAAACCAGATTATTTTCGACGAACTGTGTCTCGGTGAATTCAGCGAGTCCTCCCGCGACTATTACCTGAGCGTCATTAACCAGTTAGCGAAACAGGGCGCGCAAGGGGTTATATTTGGCTGTACCGAGATTGGTCTGCTGGTTCCCACCGAGCTAAGCCCACTACCGGTTTTCGACACCGCGGCAATCCATGCGCAAGATGCGGTAGCGTTTATGCTTTCGGTTGTGGATGCAAAATAGCCTCCAGCGGATCGATAAGCCTCGGGAGATGGGCTTGCAGATGCGCTGTAAAAGCATCAACCAGCGCCGAGGCGGGGCGATGAAGCGGGTGAATCAGGCTGACCGTAAACGGTACCGAAATACTGAAGCGGCGGATAACGATCCCGCTGCTGGCGTAATCCAGCGCGGTCAGTGGGTTTACCACCGAGATCCCCACGCCTGCCCGCACCATTGCACAAATTGAAGCGGCGCTATGGGTTTCAATCACCATACGGCGCTTCACCTGGTGCTCATTAAACAGGCTATCCAGTAGCTGACGGTAACTGTCGGTCCGTGACAGGCTGATGTAGTTTTCCCCCTGAAAATCCTGCGGCGTTAACACCGCTTTCTTAGTCAGCGGATGCCCCTGGGGCAGCACACACACTTCATCCAGCGCCAGCAATTCGGTGCGTTTTGTTCCGGCTGGCGTATGCAGCGTTTCCGTTAACCCCAGATCGTGGCGCTGCGCCGACAGCCACTCTTCCAGCAGCGGTGACTCCTGCGGCACTATCTGAATATTGACCTGCGGATAGCGTGCGAGGAATGGCTGCAGCAGTGGTGGTAAAAAGGACTGTGAGAATACCGGCAGGCAAACAATCGACAATTCGCCCTGGCGAAACTCGCGCAGGCTTTCGGCGGCGCTCACAATTCTGTCCAGGCCATACCACGAACGTTGCACCTCTTCAAACAGACGTAACCCTTGCACGGTTGGGTGCAGCCGGCCACGCGTGCGTTCAAACAGCGTTAATCCCAGTACTTTCTCGAATCGGGCCAGTTCCCGACTGACGGTGGGCTGCGAGGTATGTAGCATGCGCGCGGCTTCCGTCAGATTGCCTGCCGTCATGATGGCGTGAAAAATTTCGATGTGTCGCAGGTTAACGGCGGGCATGGGCAATCCTCGAATGAACCAATCCATATCATTTTTGCATAGACTCACGATAAAACGATATTTTTTATTCTTTTCGGGCTGTGGCGTAATCATAAAAAAGCCATTACTGGAGCACACCATGCCACGCCCACTCAACAACACAGACACTGACCTGACCGCCGACAACCTGCTGCGCCTGCCTGCCGAATTCGGCTGCCCGGTGTGGGTCTATGATGCGCAGATTATCCGCGCGCAGATTGCCAAACTGAGCCAGTTTGACGTGGTGCGTTTTGCCCAGAAGGCATGCTCGAATATTCATATTCTGCGCCTGATGCGCGAGCAGGGCGTGAAGGTGGATTCCGTCTCGCTGGGCGAAATTGAACGTGCGCTGGCTGCGGGCTTTGAGCCAGGAAAAGATGAGATAGTCTTTACCGCCGATATGATCGATGACGCGACGCTCGCCCGGGTGCATGAATTGAGCATTCCGGTAAATGCCGGTTCAGTGGATATGCTGGAACAACTGGGTCAGGTCTCGCCGGGCCATCGCGTGTGGCTACGCGTAAACCCTGGCTTTGGGCATGGACACAGTCAGAAAACCAATACCGGCGGCGAAAACAGCAAGCACGGGATCTGGTATAGCGATCTTCCCGCGGCGCTGGAGGTGATTCAGCGCTACAAGCTGAAGCTGGTGGGGATTCATATGCATATTGGCTCCGGTGTGGACTACGCGCATCTGGAGCAGGTGTGCGGTGCGATGGTGCGTCAGGTGATTGAATTTGATCAGGATCTGGAGGCGATCTCTGCGGGCGGCGGTTTATCAATCCCGTATCGCGAAGGTGAAGAGGCGATCGATACCGATCACTACTTTGGATTGTGGAACGCTGCACGTGAGCAGATTGCTAAATACCTGGGGCATCCGGTCGCGCTTGAGATTGAGCCGGGTCGTTTTCTGGTCGCGGAAGCCGGCGTGCTGGTAGCACAGGTACGCAGCGTAAAAGAGATGGGTAGCCGTCACTTTGTGCTGATCGATGCGGGCTTCAACGATCTGATGCGCCCGGCGATGTACGGCAGCTATCACCATATCTCCGCGCTGGCTGGGGATAGTCGGTCTCTGGAACACGCCCCGCAACGGGAAACCGTGGTGGCCGGGCCGCTGTGCGAATCTGGCGACGTGTTTACCCAGCAGGAGGGCGGAAATGTGGAAACCCGTCTGTTGCCTGCGGTGGTGCCGGGTGATTATCTGGTCTTGCATGATACCGGGGCGTACGGCGCGTCTATGTCGTCAAACTACAATAGCCGTCCTCTGCTGCCGGAGGTTTTGTTCGATAACGGCGTGGTGCGGCTGATTCGCCGTCGCCAGACCATTGATGAGCTGTTAGCGCTGGAATTAATCTGATTACAGCGTGGTGAAATGCCGGATGGCGCTACGTTTATCCGGCCTACGAAATTAACTGTGGGCGCTGTTGGCCGGATAAGGCACTTGTGCCGCCATCCGGCATTTAATTACTTAAAATACGGCCCGAGCGTTACTGAGTCACGTAGTACCAGTTTGCCGGTAAACGGTGGGATTGGCTCGACGCTCTCGCCGTTGGCCAGCCGGATAGCCTGGTCGATTGCCGTGGTTATCATGGTATCAATCGGCAGATAAACGGTAGACAGCCCCGGCTCCAGCCATTTGGCGCTGGGTGCATCATCAAAACCAAACAGTGAGACGTCCGTTGGGATCCTCAGCCCGGCCTGATGTAACGCTTTTGATGCGCCCAATGCCATGTCATCGTTACAGGCGAACAGTGCGCTGAATTTCACCCCTTCCTCCAGCAGTTCACGACAGGCTTCATAGCCTCGTGTCATCGTGGAGTCGCCGTATTTGACCTTGTCGGGATCCCAGGGAATACCGTTTTTTTCCAGCGCTTTACGATACCCCATCAGGCGGGATTTACCGGTCGGGGTATGGCCTGGCACAGTGATACAAGCAATATCGCTATGGCCCTGGGAGATAAGATAATTGACCGCCTGATAGGCCGCGTCTTCCTGTTCAAAGAAAATCGCGCGATCGCGGGCCTGGCTTACATCACGGTTGATGACCAGCAAGGGCATAGCGATGCTGTTCATCAGCGACATTATCTCTTTTTCACTCATATAGCGGGTATAGAGAATAATGGCGTCGCACTGCCTGTCCGCCAGCATTTGCACGGCTTCCTGCTCACGCTCTGGTGTGTCGTGTCCGTCGGTGACGATCAACTGCTTGCCGTGAGATTCCGTCTGGCGTGAAGCCTGTTGCAGCAGCCGGCCAAAGTAGAATCCATCAAATGTAGAAACCACCAGACCAATGCTGTTGCTGGTGCGGTTTGCCAAAGATCGTGCTAAAAAATTAGGCCGATAATCAAGTGCCTGCATGGCCTTAAACACTTTCTGGCGCGTGCTCTCTTTTACCTGACCCGTGCCATTCAGTACGCGCGAAACGGTCGCTTTTGAGACGCCTGCGCGTCGTGAAACGTCCAACATCGTAGTCATAACGCTATCCTGGTTAATCGTTTGACGATGAATTCCCCGGCTCTGTCAGCGTCGAAACGGAATGGCGACGCACCAGAGTTGGGTTAAAAACGTGGGTAATTTCAGGCACGGGGCGCTTCTCCGCCAGCGCGAGCGCCAGTTCGGCAGCCTGGGTTGCCATCGTCACGATCGGATAGCGTACCGTGGTCAGACGCGGGCGCACGTAGCGGGAAACCAGCACATCATCAAAACCAATCAGCGAGATTTCTCCCGGTACATCAATGCCGTTATCATTTAATACGCCCATGGCACCAGCCGCCATTGAGTCGTTGTAGCAGGCTACCGCAGTGAAGTTTTTGCCACGACCAAGTAACTCGGTCATCGCCTGTTCACCGCCGCTTTCATCCGGTTCACCAAACGTTACCAGGCGATCGCTGACCGGTATATTGCTCTCTGCCAGCGCGTCGTAATAGCCTTGCAGACGATCTTCCGCATCTGAGATTGTGTGATTGGAGCACAGATAGCCAATGCGCGTATGGCCCTGTTGAATGAGGTGGCGGGTCGCTAGCCATGCGCCGAAACGGTCATCAAGGGCAACGCAGCGTTGTTCGAATCCTGGCAGAATTCGGTTAATTAATACCATGCCGGGGATTTGCTTCATTAGTGATGCCAGCTCAGCATCCGGGATGATTTTTGCGTGGACAACAAGGGCTGCGCAGCGGTGGCGAATGAGCTGTTCAATCGCCTGTCGTTCCTTCTGTTCGTTATGGTAGCCGTTGCCAATCAGTAAAAAATTACCGGTGTTATAGGCCACCTGCTCGACAGCTTTAACCATTGCCCCAAAGAATGGATCGGACACATCACCAACGACCAGACCGATGGTCTCTGTGGATTGTTGTGCCAGCGCACGCGCATTGGCGTTGGGGTGGTAGCTGAGTGATTCCATTGCACTCGTTACAGCCAGGCGCGATGCTTCGCTGGCTTTAGGGGAATCATTAATCACTCGAGAAACGGTGGCGACTGATACACCTGCTAGTCGGGCTACATCCTTTATGGTCGCCATGATAGTACCTGTTGTGGGTAAACGCTTACATTCCGTCAGTGTTACGGAAAATGGCTGGCTGTTCAAGCAGATTGCCCGTCAGAACGTCGCAAATGTGAGCGCACACGAGCGAAGTAAGACAGAAAATAGAAAATGCTAATTTTTGCTTACACTTTGCGATGTGCTGTTGCGATTGTTCGCTGGTGAGGGAACTGAGCAGATTGCTAGAGTTTAGATCCCAGAGGTATTGATAGGTGAAATCAACTTTCGGGTTGATCACTAGAATTACACCAGCCTGCGCAGATGCGCAGGTTTTTTTTTACCTTCAGCCTATCTGTAACAGTAACCGATAATTTACACAACTCGTTGCATTTGGGTTCATTCCTTTGCGTTTTCGCACTGGCGTATCTGGCTGCTGATGACCACAATCAAGATCCCAGAGGTATTGATTGGTGAGATTATTCGGTACGCACTTCGTACCTGTCTCTTGCACCAACCTGCGCGGATGCGCAGGTTTTTTTTCGAATTGTATTTAACAGTTACCTGTCGCGCCTATTCCCCAACTCGTATACTCTCCCACCATTGATGTTTATATAATTAATGGCACAGGGAGTTGAGATGCTATTTGGCTTTTTTCGTAATCTGTTTCGCGTGCTTTTCCGCGTTCGCGTCACGGGCGATGTCAGCGCGCTACAGGGAGAACGCGTTCTAATCACTCCCAACCATGTCTCATTTATAGACGGCATCCTGTTGGCGCTCTTTTTACCGATTCGTCCCGTCTTCGCTGTTTACACCTCGATCAGCCAGCAATGGTATATGCGCTGGCTAACCCCGTTGATTGATTTCGTACCGTTAGATCCAACCAAACCGATGTCGATTAAACATCTGGTTCGTCTGGTCGAACAGGGCCGCCCGGTGGTTATCTTCCCAGAAGGGCGTATTTCGACCACCGGTTCATTGATGAAAATCTATGACGGCGCCGGGTTTGTCGCGGCAAAGTCAGGGGCCACGGTGGTTCCTGTGCGCATCGAAGGCGCGGAGCTTTCCCGCTTTAGTCGCCTGAAAGGTTTGGTTAAACAGCGATTCTTCCCGCGCATCCGCTTACACATCCTACCGCCGACACAACTGCCGATGCCGGAAGCACCGCGAGCTCGCGATCGCCGTAAAATCGCCGGAGAGATGCTGCATCAAATTATGATGGAAGCACGCATGGCGGTTCGTCCGCGTGAGACGCTCTACGAGTCGCTGCTGGCGGCGAAATACCGTTTTGGCGCAGGCAAAAACTGCATTGAAGATATTAATTTCACTCCGGACAGCTACCGCAAACTGCTGACGAAAACGCTGTTTGTCGCGCGTATTCTGGAAAAATACAGCACCGAGGGTGAAAGAATCGGCCTGATGCTGCCAAATGCGGGAATCAGCGCGGCGGTCATTTTTGGCGCCATTGCGCGTCGACGCATTCCAGCCATGATGAACTACACCGCGGGTGTGAAAGGATTAACCAGCGCCATTACTGCGTCTGAAATAAAAACGATCTTCACATCCCGACAGTTTCTTGATAAAGGCAAACTCTGGCATTTACCGGAACAGCTCACCCAGGTGCGTTGGGTGTATCTGGAAGACTTGAAAGCTGATGTGACCTTTAGCGATAAGCTGTGGATTTTCTCACATCTGCTGGCACCGCATCTGGCGCAGGTGAAGCAGCAGCCGGAAGACGCTGCGGTGATCCTCTTTACCTCCGGTTCAGAAGGCCATCCGAAAGGCGTGGTTCACAGTCATAAAAGCATTCTGGCGAACGTTGAGCAGATTAAAACGATTGCCGATTTCACCGCCGATGATCGCTTTATGTCGGCGCTGCCACTGTTCCACTCCTTTGGGCTAACGGTGGGATTATTCACGCCGCTACTAACTGGCGCAGAAGTGTTTCTTTATCCCAGCCCGCTGCATTACCGCATTGTGCCAGAGCTGGTATACGACCGGAACTGCACCGTGTTGTTTGGTACGTCAACGTTCCTCGGCAACTACGCGCGTTTCGCGCATCCATACGATTTCCATCGCCTGCGCTATGTGGTTGCGGGAGCGGAAAAACTGCAGGACAGCACAAAGCAACTGTGGCAGGAGAAATTTGGCCTGCGCGTCCTTGAGGGTTATGGGGTGACGGAATGTGCGCCGGTGGTGTCGATTAACGTACCGATGGCGGCAAAATCGGGAACGGTAGGGCGCATCTTGCCTGGTATGGATGCTCGACTGTTGGCCGTTCCGGGAATTGAGGACGGTGGGCGTTTACAGCTGAAAGGCCCTAATATTATGAGCGGCTATTTGCGCGTCGAAAAACCTGGGGTGCTGGAAGTGCCGACGGCAGAGAATGCGCAAGGTGAGATTGAGCGCGGCTGGTATGACACCGGAGACATCGTGCGCTTTGATGAAAACGGCTTTGTGCAGATTCAGGGGCGCGCTAAGCGTTTTGCTAAAATTGCCGGAGAGATGGTGTCGCTGGAAATGGTTGAGCAACTGGCGTTGGCGGTATCAGCAGACAAAATGCATGCCACGGCGATCAAGAGCGATGCCAGCAAAGGTGAGGCGCTGGTGCTGTTTACCACCGATAGCGAACTCACGCGTGAAAAACTCCAGCAGTATGCGCGGGCGCACGGCGTACCTGAACTCGCCGTACCGCGTGATATACGCCACCTGAAGCAACTCCCATTACTCGGCAGCGGTAAGCCGGATTTTGTTACGCTGAAAAGCTGGGTCGATGAGCCGGAAAAAAAACATGAGTGAGTCAGTGCACACTAACACGTCAATCTGGTCCAAAGGGATGATGTCCGTTATCGCCGCGCAGTTTCTGTCGGCGTTTGGCGATAACGCGTTGCTGTTTGCTACGCTGGCGTTGCTGAAGGAGCAATTTTATCCGGACTGGAGCCAGCCTATCCTGCAAATGGTGTTTGTGGGTGCTTACATTCTGTTTGCGCCGTTTGTTGGACAGGTGGCGGATAGCTTTGCCAAAGGCAGAGTGATGATGTTCGCGAACACCCTGAAACTGCTGGGTGCGGCAAGTATTTGCTTCGGCATTAATCCGTTCCTCGGGTATACGTTAGTGGGGATTGGCGCGGCGGCGTATTCACCGGCCAAGTATGGCATTCTTGGTGAACTGACTACCGGCGACAAACTGGTGAAGGCCAACGGCCTGATGGAAGCTTCCACCATTGCCGCGATTTTGCTCGGTTCTGTCGCCGGCGGCGTTCTGGCCGACTGGCACGTGATTGCCGCGCTTTCTGCCTGTGCGCTGGCCTATGCTGGCGCAGTGGTCGCTAACCTGTATATCCCGAAACTGGCCGCGGCTCGCCCTGGCCAGTCCTGGCATCTGGGGAAAATGACGCGCAGTTTCTTCTGTGCCGCCTCCTCGCTGTGGCGCAACGGTGAAACACGCTTCTCGTTGGTGGGAACCAGCCTTTTTTGGGGGGCGGGCGTTACGCTGCGTTTTCTGCTGGTACTGTGGGTTCCGGTGGCGCTCGGCATCACCGATAACGCCACGCCGACCTATCTCAATGCCATGGTCGCGATCGGGATTGTCGTCGGCGCGGGGGCGGCTGCGAAGCTGGTGACGCTGGAAACCGTGTCGCGTTGTATGCCTGCGGGGATCCTGATTGGCGTCGTGGTGCTGATTTTTTCTCTTCAACATTCGCTGCTTCCGGCCTACGCATTGCTGATGCTTATCGGCGTGTGTGGTGGGTTCTTTGTGGTGCCGCTGAATGCGTTGCTGCAGGAACGGGGTAAGAAAAGCGTCGGCGCAGGTAATGCGATTGCGGTGCAAAACCTGGGTGAAAACAGCGCGATGCTGTTGATGTTGGGTATTTACTCACTGGCGGTGCTGGTGGGGATTCCGGCGGTAGCGATTGGTATTGGGTTCGGTGCGCTGTTTGCGCTGGCGATTGCGGCGCTGTGGATTTGGCAGCGCCGCCATTAGTCTGTTATATGCTGTTGCAACCAGGCCTACAGGGAACGCTGTCTGTAGGCCTGATAAGCGCAGCGCCATCAGGCGCTAACTGTTAAGGTGCAGGATAGGTATACACCTGATGCACCGCTTCAATCTCTGCCAGCACTTCCTCGCTCAACTCCAGATGCAGACTTTCAACGTTGGTTTTTAGCTGCTCCATGGTCGTGGCGCCCAGCAAAGTGCTGGCGACAAACGGCTGACGACGCACGAATGCCAGCGCCATTTGCGCAGGATCCAGATTATGGCGTTTCGCGATATCCACATAGGCCGCAACGGCTTTCTGCGTCTGCTCGCCGCTGTAGCGCGTGAAACGGCTAAACAGCGTATTGCGTGCACCGGCAGGTTTCGCGCCGTTCAGGTATTTCCCGGTTAATGTACCGAAGCCCAGGCAAGAGTATGCCAGCAGCTCAACGCCTTCATACTGGCTCACTTCTGCCAGTCCAACCTCAAAGCTGCGGTTCAGCAGGCTGTAGGGGTTCTGGATGGTGGCGATGCGTGGCAGATCGTGTTTGTCCGCCAGGTGCAGATAGCGCATCACGCCAAATGCGGTTTCATTAGAAACGCCGATGTAGCGAATTTTCCCGGCGCGCTGAAACTCGGCCAGCGCGTCCAGCGTATCCAGCAGGGAAACGACCGGCGCGGAGTCTGTCCAGCTGTAGCCTAACTTGCCAAAGCAGTTGGTCGGGCGCTGCGGCCAGTGAACCTGATACAGATCCAGGTAATCGGTTTGCAGTCTTTTCAGGCTGTCGTGCAGCGCTTCACGGATATTTTTACGATCCAGCGCCTGATTCGGGCGGATGCCGCTGTCGTTGTTGCGTGATGGTCCACTGACTTTAGAAGCGACGATCAGCTTTTCGCGGCTGCCGTGTTTGGCGAGCCAGTTACCTACGTAGGTTTCGGTGAGACCCTGGGTTTCAGGACGCGGCGGTACCGGATACATCTCGGCAACGTCGATCAAATTAATGCCCTGCGCTACGGCATAATCGAGCTGTGCATGTGCGTCGGCTTCGCTGTTTTGTTCACCAAACGTCATTGTGCCCAGCCCCAGTGTACTGACTTCCAGCGAGCTGTGGGGTATACGGTGATATTGCATAGCCGTTTCCTTTTTATAATCACGACATAAGGATTATAAAAATGGCTGAGGGAAGCGAAAAAGGGAAGTAAAATTGTTAAGGCCAGCGCGCTGCTGACCTCAACCATCAGCGTTCAATGATTTGGGACACATCATCGCGATTAATCTGCATCGCATTGCCCTGCTGGTCGTGATAGCTCACAAGACCGGTATCATCGTCAATTTCTGGTTTTCCATCGGTCAGGATCATTCGACCATCTTTTGTCGCCATTACATAATCGCTGCTGCATCCGGAAACGGCAAAAGCCAGTCCTACGGCGGAAATCAAAACTGCCCATTTTTTCATCTGCTTATCCTCACATGGCCTGCGTCTGACAATAGTTTAGTAATAACGCGAAGTTGTGCAGGGTGAAAGCAGTAAAATCTTAAACTGTGAGAAGGGGTAGGTGTGGTGGGCATTCGCTCCCCTTGCAGGGAGCGATGGATTTCATCAGAGCGGATTTTTTTTATTACGCCACAGGTTCAGGGTCTCTACCGCGATAGAGAAGAACATGGCGAAATAGATATATCCTTTCGGAACGTGGACGTCGAAACTTTCCAGAATCAGCGTAAAACCGACCAGAATCAGGAACGAGAGCGCCAGCATTTTTACTGAAGGGTGGCGATCGACAAACTCACCAATTGGGCGAGCAGCAAACATCATCACGCCTACGGCAATCACTACTGCCGCCATCATGATAAACAGATGATCGGACAAACCAACCGCAGTAATCACGGAATCCAGACTGAAGATAATGTCTAACAACATGATCTGCACAATCGCGCCCAGGAAAGAAGATACGCGGGTTTTTAACCCCTCTTCCTCACCTTCAATGGATTCGTGGATCTCCTTGCTGGCTTTCCAGATCAGGAACAATCCCCCCAGCAGAAGGATCAGGTCGCGTGCTGATATTGCCTCGCCAAACAACTCGAATAGCGGGTTTGTCAGTCGCGTTACCCAGGCGATAGAAGCCAGCAGTGCCAGACGCATGATCATCGCCGCCGCCAGCCCAATACGTCGGGCATGATTGCGTTGCGCTGTCGGGAGTTTGGCTACAACCAGAGAAAGGAAAATAATATTGTCGATCCCAAGAACGATCTCCAGCAGCGTCAGCGTACCGAGCGCAAGCCAGGCGTTAGGATCGGTTATCCATGCAAATAACATCGAACAAAGTCCTGCCAAAAAAAAGAAGCGGTAATTATAGGCTCGTAACGCGGCGGGTGAAAGGCCGGGCGGTGCCTATTGCGCCTGGAACAAGAAATGTCGCTCAAGCAATGCGCGGGTGAAGTTCTTTTT
This sequence comes from Citrobacter sp. LUTT5, assembly GCF_009905315.1. Lineage (NCBI taxonomy): Bacteria > Pseudomonadati > Pseudomonadota > Gammaproteobacteria > Enterobacterales > Enterobacteriaceae > Citrobacter > Citrobacter sp. LUTT5. The sequence continues at coordinate 947,192 of NZ_CP047606.1, forward strand.
CAGGTAAAAGCCGCGTGGCAGGGTCAGGATGGGCTCGCCGTTGGCACCAATGGCCTCGGTAAGCGCGCGGGCGTTAGCGGCTTTAGGACGCAGTTGCAGTACTTCCCCATGGCGAGCGGTGATGCGTTCGACATGACCTAACACAATCATGTCCATTAATTCTTCCCAGTCCAGACGCAATTGCTGGTCCTCTTCTTCATTCGGGCTCCACAGCAGGGGAGAGCCGACGCGGCGCTCAGCCAGCGGGATGCTGCGTTCGCCTTCTACCGGGATCCACAGAACGCGTTTGAGTTTGTGCCGTACATGGCTGGTTTCCCAGGTGACGCCGGTATTGCCGGTTAACGGTGCCACGCACACAAAGGTGGTTTCCAGCGGTCTGCCAAGACTGTCCACAGGGATCGTTTTCAGCTCCACGCCCAGCGCCGCAAAATCCTGCTCTGGTTTACTGCCCGCGCTGGCACCGAGCCAGATTTCCAGTAGCACGCCAATCCAGCCTTTATCGCGCTTAAGATCCTTCGGCGTAACGATTCCCGCCATTGCCGCTAATTCTCCTAACGCGTAGCCCGAAAGCTGTCGTGCCTGGCTCAGCAACTGGGCTTCAGATTCAGGGGGAGAAAGCAACGGGCGGAGTTCTGGCATCGGGTTAACCCTTAGGTGAAAAAATAAGCAATGATTTTATACCGTGTGGACAGAGTTTATCTTTTTCCACATGCTTTATTCAATTATATGATTTATATTGGTTTTTAGATTCACGTTTGCAGAGTTGCGCAACAGCGAAGCGGGTTTTCCAATTCTGGTCACTGACAATGAACAGGATCTTACACCATGTTATCCACAGAAAGATGGGATAACTGTGAAAAACCCCCACTACTGTTTCAATTTACAGCCTTGACGTGCGACGAAAATCGAATTTTCACACAAATTGTGCCTAACTTATTGGCATAATCTGTGGATAAAACCGACGCTGGTCGATCTTTCATCAGCGTGAAGATCGTATGAGTGATGTACATCACATTTCTGTGTGTTTATCTGCGTGGGTCAGTTTTAACTTTATGAATGTATAAGACTATTTTTACTCTGTGACGAATGTCTTATTCGGACTGTTCTGGGTTTTCCCATAGTAATTCCGTACTTCTTCACAACTATATCCACAGAAAAGGTGAATAAAATCGCCTTGCTTGCCCTTCTTCTGTTTATAACTCGGCCTTTAACTGTGAGTTATTCAATTGTTATTAGAATATCGCACCCTTAACAGAGTGGTTTACCGCCCCTCAGGAGTGTGAAACAATCGTTTGTATATAAGGTTTATGTTGAGGTAGTCCGGTGATTGATGACGATGGCTACCGCCCGAATGTAGGGATAGTAATTTGTAACCGCCAGGGGCAGGTCATGTGGGCCCGGCGATTTGGTCAGCACTCCTGGCAATTCCCACAAGGTGGGATCAACGCAGGAGAGACAGCAGAGCAGGCGATGTACCGGGAACTCTTTGAAGAAGTGGGTCTCAGTCGTAAAGATGTACGGATCCTTGCTTCTACTCGTAACTGGTTGCGTTACAAGTTACCGAAACGTTTGGTGCGTTGGGACACGAAGCCGGTTTGTATCGGCCAGAAACAAAAATGGTTTCTTCTGCAATTGGTCAGCAGCGATGCTGAAATCAATATGCAAACCAGCAGTACACCTGAGTTCGACGGCTGGCGCTGGGTGAGTTACTGGTATCCGGTTCGACAGGTGGTGTCATTTAAACGCGATGTCTATCGCAGGGTGATGAAAGAATTCGCAAGTGTTGTCATGGCGCTTCAGGAGAGCACTCCTAAGCCGCAAAGCACACCTGCGTACAGACGTAAAAGAGGTTAAGCTACGCAAATTATGCTCACCCGCCTGCGCGAAATAGTCGAAAAGGTGGCCAGTGCTCCGCGTCTGAATGAAGCGCTGAATATACTGGTTACCGACATCTGTCTTGCGATGGATACAGAGGTCTGTTCGGTTTATCTGGCCGATCACGATCGACGTTGTTATTACCTCATGGCGACCCGGGGACTGAAAAAACCACGTGGTCGCACTGTCGCACTCGCGTTTGATGAAGGTATCGTTGGCCTGGTTGGCAGGCTGGCGGAACCTATCAACCTCGCCGATGCGCAAAAACATCCCAGCTTTAAATACATTCCTTCGGTAAAAGAAGAGCGTTTTCGTGCATTCTTAGGCGTACCGATCATTCAGCGTCGCCAGCTTTTAGGTGTACTGGTGGTGCAGCAGCGTGAACTGCGTCAGTACGATGAAAGTGAAGAGTCTTTCCTCGTCACGCTCGCCACACAAATGGCGGCCATACTTTCGCAGTCGCAGCTAAACGCGCTGTTCGGTCAATACCGGCAAACGCGCATCCGTGCTTTGCCTGCCGCCCCCGGCGTGGCAATAGCGGAAGGCTGGCAGGATGCGACGCTACCGCTGATGGAGCAGGTCTATCAGGCTTCAACGCTGGATCCGGTGCTTGAGCGCGAGCGACTGACCGGTGCGTTGGAAGAGGCGGCGAACGAATTCCGCCGCTACAGCAAGCGTTTTACCGCTGGGGCGCAGAAAGAAACGGCGGCGATCTTTGATCTTTACTCGCACTTGCTTTCCGATACCCGTCTGCGCCGCGAGCTGTTTGCGGAAGTGGATAACGGTTCGGTGGCCGAGTGGGCGGTTAAAACGATCATCGAAAAGTTTGCCGAACAATTTGCCGCGCTGAGCGATAACTACCTCAAAGAGCGGGCCGGAGATTTACGCGCGCTCGGCCAACGTCTGCTGTTCCACCTTGACGACTCTATCCAGGGGCCGAATGCCTGGCCGGAACGCTTCGTGCTGGTGGCGGATGAACTTTCGGCGACCACGCTGGCGGAGCTTCCTCAGGACCGGTTAGTCGGCGTGGTTGTCCGGGACGGCGCAGCCAACTCTCATGCGGCAATTATGGTTCGTGCGCTGGGTATCCCTACCGTTATGGGGGCCGATATCCAGCCGTCGGTGCTGCATCGTCGCACGCTGGTGGTGGACGGTTATCGCGGTGAACTGCTGGTCGATCCGGAACCGGTATTGATTCAGGAATACCAGCGTCTTATCAGTGAAGAAATTGAGCTGAGCCGCCTGGCGGAAGACGACGTCAACCAGCCAGCACAGTTGAAAAGCGGCGAGCGCGTGAAGGTGATGCTCAATGCGGGTCTCAGCCCGGAACATGAAGAAAAGCTGGGTAGCAGGATCGACGGTATTGGCCTGTATCGCACCGAAATCCCGTTCATGCTGCAAAGCGGTTTTCCTTCGGAAGAAGAACAGGTTGCGCAGTATCAGGGCATGCTGCAAATGTTTAACGACAAGCCGGTGACCCTACGTACGCTGGATGTCGGTGCCGATAAACAGCTGCCCTACATGCCGATCAGTGAAGAGAACCCGTGCCTTGGCTGGCGAGGGATCCGCATAACGCTCGATCAGCCAGAGATCTTTTTGATCCAGGTTCGCGCCATGCTGCGTGCCAACGCGGCAACCGGCAACCTCAGCATTTTGCTGCCGATGGTAACCAGCATTGATGAAGTGGACGAAGCGCGACGTTTGATTGAACGCGCCGGACGCGAAGTGGAGGAGATGATCGGTTACGAGATCCCGAAACCGCGCATTGGCATCATGCTGGAAGTTCCGTCGATGGTGTTCATGCTGCCGCATCTGACAAACCGGATTGACTTTATCTCGGTCGGAACCAACGATCTTACCCAGTACATACTGGCCGTCGATCGTAACAACACACGGGTAGCCAGCATTTATGACAGTCTGCATCCGGGGATGTTACGTGCGCTGGCGATGATTGCGCAGGAAGCCGAAAGAAGCGGTATCGATTTACGCCTGTGCGGTGAAATGGCGGGCGACCCGATGTGCGTGGCTATTCTGATCGGCCTGGGTTTCCGTCATTTGTCGATGAACGGTCGTTCTGTCGCTCGCGTCAAATATCTGCTGCGTCATATCGATTTTGATGAGGCGCAAACGCTGGCGCAGCGCAGCCTGGAAGCGCAGATGGCAGCAGAGGTACGCCATCAGGTAGCGGCCTTTATGGAGCGCCGCGGCATGGGGGGATTGATTCGCGGGGGATTGTAGGCCTGATAAGCGTAGCGTCATCAGGCATTACGGGGTAAAGATTACTTATACAGATCTTTTACATCTTCCCGGCATCCGCTTCTAACCCCTTGTGCTATCATTCGCACCTTTGGAGCGCCTGCATTATGCAGGCGCGCTTATCAATTGCTGTCTGACTTCAGCGAAATAACAAGAACTTGTGGTGACAGATGACCAGTAGCTATCTGCATTTTCCGGATTTCGATCCGGTCATTTTCTCAATCGGACCCGTCGCGCTTCACTGGTACGGCTTAATGTATTTGGTGGGGTTTATTTTTGCGATGTGGCTGGCGACGCGCCGCGCGAATCGCCCGGGCAGTGGCTGGACCAAAAATGAAGTAGAAAACTTACTGTATGCGGGCTTCCTCGGGGTTTTCCTCGGTGGGCGTATTGGTTACGTACTGTTCTATAACTTCGAGTTATTCCTCGATAATCCCCTGTATCTGTTCCGCGTCTGGGACGGCGGTATGTCCTTCCACGGTGGACTTATCGGTGTGATCCTGGTGATGATTATCTTCGCCAAACGCACCAAACGTTCGTTCTTCCAGGTTTCTGATTTCATTGCCCCGCTGATTCCGTTTGGTCTGGGTGCAGGGCGTCTGGGTAACTTTATCAATGGTGAGCTGTGGGGACGCGTTGACCCGAACTTCAAGTACGCCATGCTGTTCCCGGGCTCCCGTACCGAAGATATTTTACTGCTGCAATCTAACCCGCAATGGCAGTCTATTTTTGATACCTACGGCTCGCTGCCGCGCCACGCCTCACAGCTTTATGAGATGGCGCTCGAGGGTGTTGTGCTGTTTATCATTCTCAACTTGTACATTCGTAAGCCGCGTCCAATGGGCTCGGTATCCGGTCTGTTCCTGATTGGTTATGGCGCGTTTCGTATTATCGTTGAATTCTTCCGCCAGCCGGATGCGCAGTTTACTGGCACCTGGGTACAGTACATCAGTATGGGGCAGATCCTCTCTATCCCGATGATTGTCGCAGGCATTATTATGATGGTTTGGGCGTACCGCCGCAGCCCACAGCAACACGTTTCCTGAGGAACCATGAAACAGTATTTAGAACTGATGCAAAAAGTGCTGGATGAAGGCACACAGAAAAACGACCGTACCGGAACCGGAACGCTTTCCATTTTTGGTCATCAGATGCGTTTTAATCTGCAGGAAGGGTTCCCGCTGGTTACGACGAAACGCTGCCATTTACGCTCGATCATTCATGAGCTGCTGTGGTTTTTGCAGGGCGACACTAACGTTGCCTACCTGCATGAAAACAACGTCTCAATCTGGGACGAATGGGCGGATGAAAACGGTAATTTAGGCCCGGTTTATGGTAAACAGTGGCGCGCGTGGCCTACGCCAGATGGTCGCCATATTGACCAGATCACCACCGTGTTAAACCAGCTTAAAAATGACCCGGACTCTCGCCGCATTATCGTTTCTGCATGGAACGTCGGCGAGCTGGATAAAATGGCGCTGGCACCGTGCCATGCGTTCTTCCAGTTTTACGTCGCGGATGGCAAGCTCTCCTGTCAGCTGTATCAGCGTTCGTGCGATGTGTTCCTCGGCCTGCCGTTTAACATTGCCAGCTACGCTTTGCTGGTACACATGATGGCGCAGCAGTGTGATCTGGAAGTGGGTGATTTTGTCTGGACCGGTGGCGACACGCACCTGTACAGCAATCATATGGATCAAACGCATCTGCAGCTTAGCCGTGAACCTCGCGCGTTGCCGAAACTGGTTATCAAACGTAAGCCTGAATCTATCTTTGACTATCGCTTCGAAGACTTCGAAATTGAAGGCTACGATCCGCACCCGGGTATTAAAGCGCCGGTGGCTATCTAACCAGCTTCATGCTGACACAACCGACGCCCGTGAGCGTCGGTTTTTTTTGTCTAAAATCACGTTCTTCGGCGAACATTCCTGAAATAGTGCAACGGTCTGCAACGCGACAAATATTTCCCGTAGCTCGCCGTAGAAACCGAATTTCCCGCTCGTTATTCATTTTCCTCACGCCATACTGGCGACATGAAAAAACAACAAGGTTACACGCTTCTCGAAACCCTGATTGCGATGCTGATCGTCGCGGCGCTTGGTGCATCTGGGCTGTATGGTTGGCAGCGCTGGCAGCAGCAACAGCGGCTGTGGCAGACCGCCTGCCAGGTGCGGGACTACCTGCTGCAACTGCGTGAAGATGCTAACTGGCGCAATCGTGATCACGTCATCAACGTGCTCCGCGAAGGGGGGACATGGTGTCTGGCAAGCTCAGCGACATCACAAGCTTCGTGTCAGCCTGTTTCACCGTTGATATTTGCGCCACTCTGGGCTGATGTCGAAATGGCTGATATCACGCCTTCACTGGCTTTTTTTGGACTGCGCAATACGGCATGGGCCGGACATATACGCCTGAAAAATGCGGCAGGGGAATGGCGCGTGGTGGTGTCTGGCTGGGGGCGAATCAGGCTTTGTGAGCGCGATGAGGCCAGATTATGTCAGTAAACGAACGGGGATTTTCACTGCTGGAGGTGCTCATTGCCATGGCGATTAGCAGTATTTTATTACTTAGCTCAGCACAATTTTTACCGGCGCTACAGCGAGAGATTCTGCGTAACACGCGCCAGTTAGCGCTGGAAGATGAAATATGGCAGCGGGCCTACACCGTGGCGAAGCATCTTCAACGGGCGGGATATTGCCGAGGAAACTGTGTCGGAGAGGGACTGGTGATATCGGCTAAGGGGGACTGTGTCATTGCACGCTGGGATGCCAACGGCAACGGCGTTTGGGAGAGCAGTTCCGCGAAAGAGGCTGATGCTATCGGGTTTCGTTTACAGGACAAGGTATTGGAAACCCTGCGTGGAGCCACCGGCTGTACTGGAAAAGGATGGGAGAAAATGACCGATCAGACTACCATCCAGATTGAGGCATTCCAGGTTGAACGGCTGAATTTTAGCGGATATTCCCCGCTTCTTACGCTGCGTTTGCGTGGAGTGAGCAATGACGAACCACAAAAAGTTGTTGAAGCAGTCTACAGCGTTACGGGATTCAACCTGTGAACCGTGAGCGAGGCGTATCCTCTCTGGCAATGGTCCTGTTGCTGCTGGTGCTCGGTAGTCTGCTGCTGCAAGGCGTTAGCAGACAGGAGGCTAGTTTTGCTGCGCGTGTGGTCACACAAAGTCAGGCGCTGCAGCGTCAGGCGGTAGTGCAATCCGCGATGGAATGGGGGCGTATACAACCCTGGCGCTTACAACCCGTCGTACAGTGTCGGCGCGATCCCACGCAGAATGCCGCGGTTTGCCTGCGCCTGCTTACCAATAATTTCGTGCTGCTAATCGCCCACTATGAAGGAGTATTTTTATGGCGTCAGGGGGCGGTTATTGATGGCAACATAGAATTCTCGGCGCATGGCTGGAGCGATTTTTGTCCGCTTAAGGAGCAGACGTTATGCCAGATCCCTTGAACAGTCAGCGTGGCTTTAGTCTGCCGGAAGTTATGCTGGCAATGGTACTGATGATCATGATTGTGACCGCGTTGTCAGGATACCAGCGGGTGCTAATGAACAGCTTTATTATCAGAAACCAGTATCAACAACTCTGGCGTCACGCCTGGCAGCAAAGCCAGCTGTACCAGTTTTCATCGCCTGTGAACTGGCAGGTTAACCGAATGCAGACAACGAGAGCGGGATGTGTCAGCATCAACGTCATAATTTCTTCACCCCTCGGCAGGCAGGGTCAGATGACGCGTCTGCATTGCCCGAATCGTCAGTAGTCAGGAGTCGCTATGTTAAGGGTCTACCACTCCAACCGTCTGGATGTGCTGGAAGCGTTAATGGAGTTTATCGTTGAGCGCGAGCGGCTGGACGACCCCTTTGAGCCTGAGATGATCCTGGTTCAAAGTACCGGTATGGCGCAGTGGTTACAAATGACTCTTGCACAGAAGTTTAGTATTGCCGCCAATATCGATTTTCCACTGCCCGCGAGTTTTATCTGGGATATGTTTGTGCGCGTGCTGCCGGATATCCCGAAAGAGAGCGCGTTCAACAAACAGAGCATGAGCTGGAAGTTGATGACGCTGTTGCCGCAATTACTGGATGGCGATGACTTTGCATTGTTGCGCCACTATCTGACGGACGACACCGATAAACGTAAGCTTTTTCAGCTTTCCTCGCGCGCGGCTGACCTTTTCGACCAGTATTTAGTCTACCGCCCTGACTGGTTGACCCAGTGGGAAGCGGGGCGACTGGTTGAGGGACTCGGCGAGTCTCAGGCCTGGCAGGCACCGTTGTGGAAAGCGCTGGTGGAATACACCGCGGAGTTGGGCCAGCCGCGTTGGCATCGTGCCAATTTATACCAACGATTTATTCAGACGTTGGAAAACGCGTCCGAGTGCCCGCAGGGACTGCCTTCTCGCGTCTTTATTTGCGGCATTTCGGCGCTGCCGCCGGTTTATTTGCAGGCATTGCAAGCGCTGGGTAAGCACATCGATATTCATCTGCTGTTTACCAACCCTTGTCGCTACTACTGGGGAGATATTAAAGATCCTGCCTGGCTGGCGAAGCTGATGGCGCGTCAGCGTCGGCACAGCTTTGAAGAACGGCACCTGCCGCTGTTTCGTGATAACCAGAAAGCCGAAGGATTATTTAACAGCGATGGCGAACAGGATGTGGGCAACCCGATGCTGGCCTCGTGGGGCAAGCTGGGGCGTGATTACATTTATTTGCTTTCGGAGCTGGAAAATAGTCAGGAACTGGATGCGTTTGTCGACATTACGCCTGACAATCTTTTGCATAATATTCAATCGGATATTCTGGAACTCGAAAGTCATGCCGTGGCGGGCGTCACGCTGGAAGAATATTCCCGTAGTGACAATAAACGCCGGCTTGATCTGAACGATACCAGCGTGACTTTCCATGTCTGCCATAGCCCACAGCGCGAGGTGGAAATTCTGCATGATCGGCTGTTGGCCATGCTGGAAGCGGACCCAACGCTGACGCCGCGCGATATTATCGTGATGGTGGCGGACATCGATAGCTACAGCCCATTCATTCAGTCGGTCTTTGGCAGTGCACCAGCCGAGCGTTACTTACCTTATGCGATTTCCGACCGTCGGGCACGCCAGTCTCATCCCGTCTTACAGGCTTTTATTAGTCTGCTGTCTCTACCGGATAGCCGTTTTGTCTCAGAGGATGTCCTGGCGTTACTGGATGTCCCCGTGCTGGCGGCGCGTTTCAACATTGATGAAGAAGGGTTGCGCTATCTTCGCTTATGGGTCAATGAATCCGGGATTCGTTGGGGAATTGACGACGATAACGTGCGTGAACTGGAACTTCCGCCTACAGGTCAGCATACCTGGCAATTTGGTTTAACGCGTATGCTGCTCGGCTACGCGATGGAAAGCGCGCAGGGCGAGTGGCAATCGGTATTGCCTTACGATGAGTCCAGCGGTTTGATTGCCGAGCTGGTAGGGCATCTGGCCTCGTTGCTGATGCAGCTTAATCTCTGGCGTAGAGGGTTAGCGCAGGAACGACCGCTGGAAGAGTGGCTACCTGTTTGTCGGGAAATGCTTAATGATTTCTTCCTGCCGGACGCGGATACCGAAGCGGCGATGACGCTGATTGAACAGCAGTGGCAGGCTATTATCACTGAAGGTTTAGGGGCCGAGTACGGCGATGCTATACCGCTCTCTCTGTTACGTGATGAGCTGGCCCAGCGCCTTGATCAGGAACGCATCAGCCAGCGCTTCCTGGCGGGTCCCGTTAACATTTGTACGCTGATGCCGATGCGCTCCATTCCGTTCAAAGTGGTGTGCCTGCTGGGTATGAACGATGGCGTTTATCCACGCCAGCTTGCGCCGCTGGGCTTTGATTTAATGAGTCAAAAACCGATGCGGGGCGATCGCAGCCGTCGTGATGATGACCGCTATCTGTTCCTCGAAGCATTGATTTCGGCACAGCAGACGCTCTACATCAGCTACATTGGCCGCTCGATCCAGGATAACAGCGAGCGCTTCCCGTCGGTGCTGGTGCAAGAACTGATGGACTACATTGGGCAAAGCCATTATCTGCCGGGTGACGAATTGTTGACCTGCGATCAAAGCGAGACAAGGGTAAAAGCGCACATTACCCGTTTGCATACCCGTATGCCCTTTGATGCGCAAAACTATCTACCAGGCGAACAGCAAAGCTATGCCCGGGAATGGCTACCTGCGGCGAGCCTGTCAGGAAAAGCGCACACGGATTTTGTGCAGCCTCTTCCTTTTGAAATGCCAGAAACGCTAACGCTGGAAACACTGCAGCGATTTTGGGCACATCCGGTACGCGCCTTTTTCCAGATGCGTCTGAGGGTCAACTTCCGCTCTGAAGAGAGTGAGATCCCGGACACGGAGCCTTTCACCCTTGAAGGATTAACCCGCTATCAGCTTAATCAGCAATTGCTTAATACACTGGTTGAAGAGAACGACGCTGAACGACTGTTCCGCCGTTTTCGTGCGGCAGGCACGCTACCCTATGGGCCGTTTGGCGAAATTCTGTGGGATACGCAGCGTCAGGAGATGCAGTCGCTGGCTGAGCGTATTATCGCCTGTCGTCAGCCCTGTCAGAGCATGGAAATCGATCTTAACTGTAACGGCGTACAAATCACCGGTTGGTTGCCGCAGGTACAAGAGGACGGTTTGTTGCGCTGGCGCCCATCTTTGATCAGCATTGCGCAGGGCGTGCAACTTTGGCTGGAACATCTTGTCTATTGTGCGAGTGGCGGTACGGGAGAGAGCCGATTATTCCTGCGTAAAGACGGGGAATGGCGTTTTCCGCCGCTGGATGCAGAACAGGCGTTGCTGTATCTGTCGCAACTCATTGAGGGGTATCGGGAAGGCATGTCGTCACCATTGCTGGTATTGCCCGAAAGCGGCGGTGCATGGATAAAAACCTGTTATGACGCCGCAAATGATGCCATGTTAGATGACGATGCAACGTTGCAAAAAGCGCGCAGTAAGTTTCTGCAAGCCTATGAAGGCAACATGATAGTACGTGGCGAAGGTGATGATATCTGGTATCAGCGTCTTTGGCGTCAACTGGATGCTGATACGCTGGAGACTATTGTTTTACAGTCTCAACGCTACCTGTTACCGATTTTTCGCTTCAATCAGTCATGATGGCTGTATAAAAATTGCGCAATTCGGTGGCTTCCACTATGATGCGCATTCTGTCACGGACTGATTCTTACAAAGAGAAGATGCTGGCTCGTTCAGCACATAGTCTTGCCCTGTTCAGACCATGTATTTATGCGTGGTTTGTAGTGAACAGGTGAATACGTTAATGATGAGGTTTGTGAATGCCCCGCAGCACCTGGTTCAGCGCATTACTGTTGTTCGTCGCCCTTTGGGTTCCCGTAAGTCAGGCAGATACCGGTTGGCAGCCTTTAGCTGAAACCATCCGTAAAAGCGATAAAGATACCCGTCAGTATCAGGCCGTGCGCCTTGATAACGGCATGGTTGTGCTGCTGGTATCCGATCCTCAGGCCGTGAAATCCCTTTCTGCACTGGTAGTCCCCGTGGGCTCGCTGGAAGATCCGGACGATCATCAGGGGCTGGCGCACTATCTCGAACACATGTGCCTGATGGGCTCGAAAAAATACCCGCAGCCGGACAGCCTGGCTGAATTTCTGAAAATGCACGGCGGTAGCCACAATGCCAGCACTGCGCCTTATCGTACGGCCTTCTATCTTGAAGTCGAAAACGACGCGTTGGTGGGGGCGGTGGATCGCCTGGCGGATGCTATTGCCGATCCATTGTTGGATAAAAAATATGCCGACCGTGAGCGTAACGCGGTTAACTCCGAGCTGACGCTGGCGCGTACCCGAGACGGGATGCGTATGGCGCAGGTGAGCGCTGAGACTATCAACCCGGCGCACCCTGGCTCGCGTTTCTCTGGCGGGAATCTAGAGACATTAAGCGACAAACCGGGCAACCCGGTGGTACAGGCGTTACAAAAATTTCATGAAAAGTACTACTCCGCGAACCTGATGAAGGCGGTGATTTATAGCAATAAACCGCTGCCAGAGCTGGCGCGGATAGCGGCTGACACCTTTGGGCGCGTGCCGAACAGAAATATCGAAAAGCCTGAAATTACCGTACCGGTCGTCACTGATGCGCAAAAGGGCATCATCATCCACTATGTTCCGGCAATGCCGCGTAAAGTATTGCGCGTCGAGTTTCGTATTGATAACAACAGCGCGCAGTTCCGCAGTAAAACCGATGAGCTGGTGACCTACCTGATTGGCAATCGTAGTCCGGGCACATTGTCTGACTGGCTGCAAAAGCAGGGCTTGGTTGAAGGTATTCGCGCAGACTCCGATCCGGTAGTCAACGGGAACAGCGGCGTGTTAGCCATTTCCGCGACGTTAACCGACAAGGGGCTGGCGAATCGCGATGAAGTTGTCGCGGCAATCTTTAGCTACCTCAATTTGTTACGCGAGAAAGGCGTCGATAAACGCTATTTTGACGAGCTGGCGCATGTGCTGGATCTCGATTTCCGTTATCCCTCCATCACCCGTGATATGGACTACGTGGAATGGCTGGCTGATACCATGATCCGCGTTCCCGTCGAGCATACGCTGGATGCGGTGAATATTGCTGACCAGTACGATGCGAAAGCTGTTGAGCAACGTCTGGCAATGATGACGCCGCAGAATGCACGTATCTGGTATATCAGCGCGAAAGAGCCGCATAATAAAACCGCTTATTTTGTCGATGCGCCTTACCAGGTGGATAAAATCAGCGACAAAACCTTTGCCGACTGGCAGCAAAAAGCACAGGGCATTGCGCTGTCGTTACCGGAGGTGAACCCCTACATTCCGGATGATTTCACGCTGATTAAGACGGATAAAAAATACGCTCATCCGGAGCTGATTGTTGATGAGCCGGATTTACGCGTGGTGTATGCCCCGAGCCAGTATTTTGCCAGCGAGCCGAAGGCTGACGTCAGCGTGATCCTGCGTAACCCGAAAGCCATGGACAGCGCCCGCAACCAGGTCTTATTCGCACTTAACGATTACCTGGCGGGGATTGCGCTCGATCAGTTAAGTAACCAGGCATCGGTAGGTGGAATTGGTTTCTCTACCAACGCTAACAATGGGTTGATGCTTAACGCCAACGGCTACACCCAACGTTTGCCGCAGCTTTTTCAGGCGCTGCTGAGCGGCTATTTCAGCTATACCTCAACGGATGAACAATTGGAACAGGCGAAATCCTGGTATGCCCAGATGATGGATTCCGCAGAAAAGGGTAAAGCCTACGATCAGGCTATTATGCCGGTGCAGATGCTTTCTCAGGTGCCTTATTTTTCACGTGATGAGCGCCGTCAGTTGCTGCCTTCCATCACCCTGAAAGAGGTGATGACCTACCGCGACGCCTTAAAAACCGGTGCGCGACCTGAATTCCTGGTCATTGGTAATATGAGCGAAGCTCAGACAACGAGCATGGCGCGGGATATCCAAAAACAGCTTGGTGCGAACGGGTCACAGTGGTGTCGCAACAAAGATGTGGTTGTGGACAAGAAGCAGTCCGTCATCTTTGAAAAAGCAGGCAGCAGCACGGATTCAGCACTGGCGGCGGTATTTGTGCCAACCGGATACGATGAATACGCCAGTTCAGCCTACAGCGCCATGTTGGGGCAGATTGTTCAGCCGTGGTTCTACAATCAACTGCGTACTGAAGAACAGTTAGGTTACGCCGTATTTGCTTTCCCGATGAGCGTTGGCCGTCAGTGGGGAATGGGGTTCCTGCTGCAAAGCAGTGATAAGCAGCCGTCTTACCTCTGGGAGCGTTATAAAGCGTTCTTCCCGACGGCGGAAGCGAAGCTGCGGGCGATGAAACCTGAAGAGTTCGCGCAAATTCAGCAGGCGATTATTGCGCAAATGCTGCAGGCGCCGCAAACGCTGGGGGCAGAAGCCTCACAGTTAAGCAAAGATTTTGATCGCGGCAATATGCGCTTCGATTCACGTGATAAAATAGTGGCTCAGATTAAACTGCTGACGCCGCAAAAACTTGCCGACTTCTTCCATCAGGCGGTGGTTGAGCCGCAAGGCATGGCGATATTGTCACAGGTTTCCGGCAGTCAGAACGGGCAAGCAGAATATGTGCACCCGGAAGGCTGGAAAGTGTGGCAGACCGTCAGCGCGTTGCAGCAAACCTTACCCCTGATGAGTGATAAGAATGAATGATGCCGCTGAGTCCCTTGATCCACTGCGTTTGCCCCTGACGGGCGAGCGTCTGATTGAAGCCTCTGCGGGCACCGGTAAAACCTTTACCATCGCCGCCCTGTATTTACGTTTACTGCTTGGACTGGGCGGCTCTGCCGCCTTTCCTCGTCCTCTGACCGTCGAAGAACTGCTGGTAGTCACCTTCACTGAGGCGGCTACCGAAGAGTTGCGCGGTCGAATTCGTAGCAACATTCATGAACTGCGAATTGCCTGCCTGCGTGAAACCACCGACAACCCGCTATATGCCCGTTTGTTAGATGAAATTGCCGATAAAAAACAGGCCTCTCAGTGGCTGTTATTGGCTGAAAGACAGATGGATGAAGCGGCGGTGTTTACCATCCACGGTTTTTGTCAGCGTATGCTCAGCCTTAACGCCTTTGAGTCTGGCATGCTGTTCGAACAGCAACTGATAGAAGATGAATCGCTGCTGCGCTATCAGGCCTGCGCGGACTTCTGGCGTCGGCACTGCTACCCGCTGCCCCGCGACATTGCGCAGGTGGTTTTTGAAACGTGGAAAGGACCGCAGGCGCTGCTGAGAGATATCGATCGCTATCTGCAAGGGGAAGCACCGGTTATCAAGGCTCCTCCGCCCGATGACGAAACACTGGCCTCCCGGCATGAACAAATTCTTGCACGCATTAACCAGATCAAGCAGCAATGGCGTGATTCTGTTGATGAGCTGGATGGTCTGCTGGAAGCCTCCGGGATCGATCGGCGTAAATTTAATCGCGCTAACCAGGGTAAGTGGATCGAAAAGATCAGCGCGTGGGCGCAGGAAGAAACTCAAAGCTATCAGCTGCCTGATGCGTTGGAGAAATTCTCCCAGCGCTTTTTAGAAGAGCGAACCAAAGCGGGCGGGATAACTCCTCAGCACCCGCTTTTCGTCGCTATTGATGAACTGCTTAGCGAACCGTTAACCCTGCGCGATCTGGTGATCACCCGGGCGCTGGCGGAGATCCGCGCGGCGGTTGCCGAGGAGAAACGCCGCCGCGGCGAGCTGGGTTTTGACGATATGCTCAGCCGTCTGGATGCAGCGTTGCGCAGTGAAAGCGGCGATGCGCTGGCGACGGCTATTCGCACCCGTTTTCCGGTTGCCATGATCGATGAATTCCAGGATACCGATCCGCAGCAGTACCGTATTTTTCGTCGGATCTGGCAGCATCAGCCGGATACCGCACTTCTGCTGATTGGCGATCCAAAACAGGCGATTTACGCGTTTCGCGGCGCGGATATCTTCACCTATATGAAGGCGCGCAGCGAAGTCAGCGCACACTATACGCTCGATACTAACTGGCGTTCGGCCCTTGGCATGGTCAATAGCGTGAATACGCTTTTCAGCCAGATGGACGACGCCTTTATGTTCCGCGAAATCCCCTTCAGTCCGGTAAAATTCGCAGAAAAAAACCAGTCGCTTCAGTTTGTTTTACACGGTGAAACGCAGCCAGCCATGAGTATGTGGCTGATGGAAGGGGAAAGCTGTGGCGTAGGCGACTATCAGAACTACATGGCGCAGGTGTGCGCCATGCAAATTCGCGACTGGCTTAAGGCCGGGCATTCTGGCGCTGCGCAACTGGTCAGTGGCAAAGCCTCCAGCCCGGTACGCGCGTCGGACATCAGCGTACTGGTACGTAGCCGCCAGGAGGCGGCGCTGGTCCGCGATGCGCTGACGCAACTGGCCATTCCCTCCGTCTACCTCTCTAACCGTGACAGCGTATTTGAAACGCTGGAAGCGCAGGAGTTGCTGTGGGTGCTGCAGGCGGTGATGACGCCGGAGCGTGAGAACACGCTGCGTAGCGCGCTGGCGACCTCAATGATGGGGCTGAATGCGCAGGATCTTGAAGCGTTAAATAATGACGAAAATGCCTGGGATGCGGTGGTCGAGGAGTTCGATGGTTATCGTCAGATCTGGCATAAACGCGGCGTGATGCCGATGCTGCGCGCGCTGATGGCTGCCCGCCAGATTGCGGAGAACCTGCTGGCGACGGCGGGGGGCGAACGTCGACTGACCGACATTTTACATATCAGCGAACTGTTGCAGGAAGCGGGCTCGCAGCTGGAAAGCGAGCATGCGCTAGTGCGCTGGTTGTCCCAGCATATTCTTGAACCCGACAGCAATGCGTCCAGTCAGCAGCTCAGGCTCGAAAGCGACAAGCATTTGGTTAAAATCGTCACCATCCATAAATCGAAAGGGCTGGAATATCCGCTGGTCTGGCTGCCATTTATCACCAATTTCCGCGTCCAGGATCAGGCTTTCTACCACGATCGCAGCTCCTTTGAAGCAGTGCTGGATCTCAGCGATGCCGAGGAGAGCGTTGAGCTGGCAGAAGCGGAACGTCTGGCGGAAGACCTGCGTTTGCTGTATGTCGCGCTAACCCGTTCGGTATGGCACTGCAGCCTTGGCGTTGCGCCGTTGGTACGACGTCGGGGCGATAAAAAAGGGGATACCGATGTGCATCAGAGCGCCCTTGGTCGCCTGTTGCAAAAAGGCGAGCCGATGGATGCCGCGGGTCTGCGTGGCGCGATTGAAGCGCTGTGCTGCGACGATATTGCCTGCCAGATTCCCGCGCAGCCTGACGGCGAACCCTGGCAGGTTGCGCAGTCTGTTAGCAGTGAACTGAGTGCAAAAATACTGCAGCGTACGCCCGGCGATAGCTGGCGCGTGACCAGTTATTCCGGTCTGCAACAGCGTGGACATGGTATTGCGCAGGATCTGATCCCTCGACTGGATATCGATGCCGCAGGCGTCGGTGAGGTTATTGAAGAATCAGGACTCACACCGCATCAGTTCCCGCGCGGCGCTTCGCCGGGTACGTTCTTGCATAGCCTGTTTGAAAATCTCGATTTTACGCAACCGGTGGATCCGCATTGGGTCGAGGAGCAACTGGCGTTGGGCGGTTATGACGCGCACTGGACGCCGGTTTTGACCGAATGGCTGGACGCCATTTTGCAGGCGCCTCTCAACGAGACGGGCGTGAGTTTGAGCCAGCTTTCCGCGCGAGAAAAACAGGTGGAGATGGAGTTTTATCTGCCGATTTCGCAGCCGCTGATGGCCAACCAACTTGATGCGTTGATTCGCCAGTACGATCCGCTCTCGGCGGGGTGCCCTGCGTTGGACTTTATGCAGGTGCGCGGCATGCTAAAAGGCTTTATTGACCTGGTATTCCGCCATCAGGGGCGCTATTACCTGCTCGATTACAAATCGAACTGGCTGGGTGAAGACAGCTCCGCCTATACGCAGCAGGCGATGACCTCTGCCATGCAGGCGCATCGCTACGACCTGCAGTATCAACTTTATACCCTGGCGCTGCATCGCTACTTGCGCCATCGCATTGCTGATTACGATTATGAACGCCATTTTGGCGGAGTTATCTATCTCTTCCTGCGTGGCGTTGACCGTGAAAATCCGCAGCAGGGAATTTATGCGACCCGACCTGACGGAGAGTTGATCGCTTTGATGGACGAGTTGTTTGCCGGTGTGCCGCTGGAGGAGATGTCATGACAATCCAGAAACGATTACTGGAAGCCGTTGAGCAAAAGCAGCTCCGCCCTCTGGATGCCCAGTTCGCGCTGGCGGTTGCCGGAAATGATAACCCTGCCGTTGCGCTGGCAGCGGCGTTGCTCAGCCGTGAAGCAGGAGAAGGGCACGTCTGCTTACCGCTTTCGCGTCTATCCCGAAGTGAGGACGCCCATCCTCTGTTAAGCGCCTGGCTCGCTGAAGCGGGAGAGCCCGAAGACTGGGCGGAATGCCTGCTGGCCTCCGGGGCGGTAAGCCGTGGCGAGCAGCCCACACCGCTGGTGCTGTACGGCGATCGTTTGTATCTGAACCGGATGTGGCATAACGAACGCGCGGTGGCGCGCTTTTTCGGCGAAGTTAACTACGCCATTGAGGTGGATGAACAACGGCTGACCCACACGCTGGCAGCGCTGTTTCCGCCCGTTGAAGGCGTTAACTGGCAAAAAGTGGCCGCTGCTGTCGCGCTTACCCGTCGTATATCGGTGATCTCCGGCGGACCGGGGACCGGAAAAACAACAACGGTGGCGAGGCTTCTGGCGGCGTTGATTCAGATGGCGGACGGTGAACGCTGTCGTATTCGTCTGGCGGCGCCCACGGGAAAAGCAGCAGCACGTCTGACCGCCTCGCTGGGCGCGGCGTTGCGTGAACTGCCGCTGACCGATGAGCAAAAGAAGCGCATTCCCGATGATGCCAGTACGCTGCATCGATTATTAGGCGCTCAGCCTGGTAGCCAACGCTTGCGGCATCATGCAGGAAACCCGCTGCATCTTGACGTGCTGGTAGTGGATGAAGCCTCGATGATCGATTTGCCGATGATGTCGCGCCTTATCGATGCGCTACCGCCACACGGGCGGGTGATTTTTCTGGGCGATCGCGACCAGCTCGCTTCTGTTGAAGCGGGGGCGGTACTGGGGGATATCTGTGCTTTCGTCGGTGATGGTTTTACCCCGGAGCGTGCCCGCCAGCTTAGTCGCCTGACTGAAACCACTATTCCAGCTGGTTCGGGAACTCAGGCGGCTGCTCTGCGCGACAGTTTGTGCCTGCTGCAAAAGAGCTACCGTTTCGGTAGCGATTCCGGAATCGGTCAGTTGGCTGCGGCGATTAATCGTGGTGACAAAGCCGCGATAAAAACGGTCTTCCAGCAGGGATTTGGCGACATCGAAAAACGCGCTCTGCACAGCAGCGAAGATTACGCTGCGATGCTGGAGGAAGCGCTGGCGGGTTATGGTCACTATCTGGATTTACTGCGCGAGCGCGCCGAGCCGGATGCTGTCATTCAGGCCTTCAATGAGTATCAGCTATTGTGTGCCCTGCGGGAAGGTCCGTTTGGCGTGGGTGGTTTGAATGAACGCATTGAGCAGGTGATGGCGCAAAAACGCAAAATTCACCGTTCGACGCATAGCCGCTGGTATGAGGGAAGGCCAGTGATGATCGCGCGCAATGACAGTTCGCTGGGATTATTTAACGGTGATATTGGCATTGCCCTGGATCGTGGGCAGGGTCTGAGGGTGTGGTTTGCGCTGCCGGGCGGTTCTATCAAATCGGTCCAGCCCAGCCGCTTGCCTGAACATGAAACCACCTGGGCAATGACGGTGCACAAATCGCAGGGATCTGAGTTTGACCACGCGGCGTTGATTTTACCCAACCAGCATTCACCTGTGGTGACTCGCGAGCTGGTCTATACCGCCGTTACCCGCGCACGCCGTCGTTTGTCGCTGTATGCCGATGAGCGGATATTGAGTGGCGCCATTGCCACCCGCACTGAACGCCGCAGCGGATTGTCGGCGTTGTTTAATGATGGCATGATGTAGGCCGGATAAGCGTCAGCGCCATCCGGCTGTGTGCCTGATGGCGACGCTATTGCGTCTGATCAGGCCTACGATCTGCATACCAAAGATGTGCCAGCGAACTGTATGCCGCATCCGGCAACCACGCCTATGCCAAATCCGCCATCAGCACTTTTGACCGCCGCTGATAGTTGTACATCTCTTTTTTGCTTTCCGGCAGCAGGTCGATATCTACCGGCGTGAAGCCTCGCTCCTGAAACCAGTGAATGCTGCGCGTGGTCAGCACGAACAGCTTGCTCAGCCCCATTTGCCGGGCCTGCGCGGCGATCCGTTCCAGCAATACTTCCCCGCGCGACGAGCTACGGTAGTCCGGATGTACCGCTACGCACGCCATTTCGCCAATTCTCTCTTCCGGGAAAGGGTACAGAGCGGCACAGGCGATAGTCAGGTTATCACGCTGAATAATCGTGAATTTGTCGATCTCCATTTCCAACTGCTCGCGCGAGCGGCGGACCAGAATACCTTGCTGTTCCAGCGGGCGGATAAGCTCCAGAATCCCGCCGATATCGTTAATGGTAGCGCGACGGATCTGCTCGGCGCTTTCCATCACGATCTGCGTACCGATGCCGTCGCGGGAGAACAGTTCTTGCAGCAATGCACCATCTTCCTGATAGCTGATCAGATGGCAGCGGCGTACGCCACTGCGACAGGCTTTCACTGCTCCGCGCAGGAAGCGCACCGTACCGGAGCTGTAATCGCCTTTCTCTTCCTGCAACTCAACGCGAGCCTGAGCTTCGTTAGGAAACAACTCGGAAATAATATCGCCATCATCGTTGGTGACACCCTGAGACGAGCAAAAACCGATCATTTTCTCTGCCTTCAGTTTGATAGCCAGCTGCGTGGCGACCTCTTCTGACGTCAGATTAAAGCTCTCACCAGTGACGGAAACGGCGACCGGGCCCATCAACACAATCGCGCCGCTATCTAACTGGCGGTGAATGGCATCTTCATCGATGCGACGAATACGCCCGCTATGGCAGTAATCTACGCCGTCATCAACGCCCAGCGGCTGGGAGATAATAAAATTACCGCTGACCACATTGATGTGTGCACCCTGCAATGGCGTATTATTCAGGCTCATCGACAGGCGGGCGGTAATATCAAGCTGAAGTAGCCCCGCAGCCTGTTTGACCAGCTCCAGCGTTTTCGCATCGGTGACGCGCGTGTTTTTGTGGTACACCGGCTCATGATGATGCGCCGCAAGATTGGCATCAATCTGCGGTCGTGCGCCATAGACTACGACCAGGCGGATGCCGAGGCTATGAAGAAGACCAATGTCATTGACGATACTGGAAAAGTTTTCATGCTCTATGGCTTCGCCGCCCAGCATAATGACAAACGTTTTTCCCCGATGGGTATTGATATAGGGAACAGAATGGCGGAATCCCTGTACCAGTTCGGTTCTACGCTCCTTCACCACGGCACACCCTCATTGCATGATTATTCGTAATTTATGTATTTTTATTCTGTTTTTGCGCTGTGCGCAAGCGTAATTTTTACCCATGCCGAAGATTTTTCTCAGTAATGCCGTGAATATAAAAAGAATGTTTACCCTTTTATAGATGACAGATTATGCGTCATTCGCTAAAGTTTCCGGTCAATTCGGACGTTTTACGTATTACCTCTAAAAAGATTTCTTTTGCTCGGGAGAAGCATGTCGGGATCCAATTCAGCAATCAGTCGCCGCCGTTTATTGAAAGGTGCGGGTGCTATGTGGCTTTTGAGCGTCAGCCAGGTGGGTCTGGCAGCCGTGAGTCAGGTCGTTGCCGTACGTATCTGGCCTGCGTCCAGCTACACTCGCGTCACGGTAGAATCTAACCGTCTGCTGAAATACAAACAGTTTGCCCTGAGTAATCCTGAGCGTGTGGTTGTGGATATTGAAGACGTTAATTTGAACTCGGTGCTCAAGGGCATTGGGACGCAGATTCGTCCTGACGATCCGTATATTAAGTCGGCGCGCGTTGGCCAGTTTGATCCAAAGACCGTACGGATGGTGTTCGAGCTGAAACAGAATGTGAAGCCGCAACTTTTTGCCCTGGCACCGGTGGCGGGCTTTAAAGAACGTCTGGTGATGGATCTCTATCCCGCAAATGCCCAGGATGTTCAGGATCCGCTGCTGGCATTGCTGGAAGATTACAACAGGGGCGATCTGGATAAACAGGTACCGCCTGCGCAGAGTGGCCCACAGCCGGGCAAAGCGGGACGCGATCGCCCCATTGTCATTATGTTGGATCCGGGCCACGGCGGGGAAGACTCCGGTGCGGTGGGGAAATACAAGACGCGTGAAAAAGATGTGGTACTGCAGATTGCCCGCCGTCTGCGAGCTCTCATAGAGAAAGAGGGCAACATGAAGGTCTTTATGACGCGAAATGAAGATATTTTCATTCCGCTTAAAGTCCGTGTGGCAAAAGCGCAGAAGCAGCGCGCAGACCTGTTTGTCTCTATTCACGCCGATGCCTTTACCAGTCGACAACCCAGCGGTTCTTCGGTGTTTGCGCTCTCGACCAAAGGCGCGACCAGTACCGCAGCGAAATATCTGGCGCAGACCCAGAACGCCTCGGATCTCATTGGTGGCGTCAGTAAGAGCGGTGACCGTTACGTCGACCACACCATGTTTGACATGGTGCAGTCGCTGACCATCGCCGACAGCCTGAAGTTTGGTAAGGCGGTATTGAATAAGCTTGGTAAAATCAACAACCTGCATAAGAACCAAGTTGAACAGGCCGGGTTTGCAGTACTGAAAGCGCCGGATATCCCGTCCATTCTGGTCGAAACGGCATTTATCAGTAACGTTGAGGAAGAGCGCAAACTCAAAACGGCGACCTTCCAGCAGGAAGTTGCAGAGTCGATTCTGGCAGGGATTAAAGCCTATTTTGCCGATGGGGCGACACTGGCGAGAAGGGGATAACAAAAAAGCGCTGAAAAGCGCTTTTTTTATGGACCGCAGATACAAAAAAACACCCGTCAGGGTGTTCATAATGTTGGTTGCGGGGGCCGGATTTGAACCGACGACCTTCGGGTTATGAGCCCGACGAGCTACCAGGCTGCTCCACCCCGCGTCCGTCTTTACTCTTCATCGAGTAAACTTGTATCAGATTGTATTGGTTGCGGGGGCCGGATTTGAACCGACGACCTTCGGGTTATGAGCCCGACGAGCTACCAGGCTGCTCCACCCCGCGTCCGTCATTACTCTTCCATCGAGTAACGTTACTGCTTCTGATTTTAATTGGTTGCGGGGGCCAGATTTGAACTGACGACCTTCGGGTTATGAGCCCGACGAGCTACCAGGCTGCTCCACCCCGCGTCCGTGGATGCGCACTATACTCTGCTCGCATTTTCATGCAACCCTTTTTTCACCTTGATCACGTTTTTAGGGTGAAAATGAACAAAAACAACGCATTCTGGATTATTTTTTGCTCAAAATTTGCGTTCGGGTATGTATACGCATTTCATTAGGTTCGGGGGTTTGTTATCTTCGTCTCGCATTCAGGCAACATAAGACGAGAACAATGAAAGGACGTTGGGCAAAATATCTTCTGGCGGGAGCTGTAGTCGCGATGCTCGCCGCGTGTTCCTCAAAACCCACCGATCGTGGGCAGCAGTATAAAGACGGGAAATTTACCCAGCCTTTCTCACTGGTGAACCAGCCTGATGCGGTTGGTGCACCAATCAATGCCGGTGATTTCGCCGAGCAGGTTAATCAAATTCGCAGCGCTTCGCCACGTTTGTACGGTAACCAGAGCAACGTCTACAACGCTATCCAGCAATGGTTACGCGCGGGCGGTGATACGCGCAGTATGCGTCAGTTTGGTATTGATGCATGGCAAATGGAAGGGGCTGATAACTACGGTAACGTCCAGTTTACCGGTTACTACACGCCGGTTATCCAGGCGCGGCATACGCGCCAGGGCGAGTTTCAGTATCCTATCTATCGTATGCCGCCAAAACGTGGGCGCTTACCATCCCGTGCCGAGATCTACGCGGGTGCGCTAAGCGACAATTATATTCTGGCATACAGCAACTCCCTGATGGATAACTTCATTATGGATGTTCAGGGCAGTGGTTACATCGATTTTGGCGATGGCAGCCCGCTCAACTTCTTTAGCTATTCCGGGAAAAACGGCCACGCCTATCGCAGTATCGGTAAAGTGCTTATCGACCGTGGCGAAGTGAAAAAAGAAGATATGTCGATGCAGGCTATTCGTCATTGGGGTGAAACGCACAGCGAAGCCGAAGTGCGTGAGCTGCTGGAGCAGAACCCATCGTTTGTCTTCTTTAAACCACAATCTTTTGCTCCGGTGAAAGGGGCCAGCGCGGTACCGTTGATTGGCCGCGCATCCGTGGCTTCTGACCGCAGTATCATTCCTGCGGGCACAACGTTACTGGCGGAAGTCCCGTTACTGGACAATAACGGCAAGTTTACCGGCCAGTATGAACTGCGTCTGATGGTGGCGTTGGATGTGGGCGGGGCGATAAAAGGACAGCACTTCGACATCTATCAGGGTATTGGCGCAGACGCCGGACACCGTGCCGGGTGGTATAATCACTACGGACGCGTGTGGGTGCTGAAAACCGCGCCGGGTGCGGGTAACGTATTTAGCGGCTAGTTGCCTGATGGCGGCTAGCCTTATCAGGCCTACAAATTAGCGCGTAGGCCGGATAAGCGAAGCGCCATCCGGCAGCCATACTGCGTAGTATTAATGAATT
This sequence comes from Citrobacter sp. LUTT5, assembly GCF_009905315.1. Taxonomy (NCBI): domain Bacteria; kingdom Pseudomonadati; phylum Pseudomonadota; class Gammaproteobacteria; order Enterobacterales; family Enterobacteriaceae; genus Citrobacter; species Citrobacter sp. LUTT5. Next base: position 971,646 of record NZ_CP047606.1, read on the forward strand.
TGAGGTGTTATGTCTGTGGTTATAAGTGATGCCTGGCGTCAGCGTTTTGGCGGTACGGCGCGTCTGTATGGCGAAAATGCGCTGCAACTGTTTGCTCAATCGCACGTTTGCGTGGTTGGGATTGGCGGAGTGGGGTCATGGGCGGCGGAAGCGCTGGCACGAACCGGCATTGGCGCCATCACGCTCATCGATATGGATGATGTGTGTGTCACCAATACTAACCGCCAGATCCATGCTTTACGCGATAACGTCGGCCTGGCAAAAGCTGAAGTGATGGCTGAACGTATCCGCCAGATTAACCCGGAGTGCCGGGTGAACGTGGTCGATGATTTTGTCACGCCGGATAACGTTGCTGAATATATGAGTGCAGGATTTTCGTATGTCATTGATGCGATTGATAGCGTGCGTCCAAAAGCGGCGCTGATCGCGTACTGTCGGCGTAACAAAATTCCGCTGGTGACCACCGGTGGTGCGGGCGGACAGATAGATCCTACGCAGATTCAGGTCGTTGATTTGGCAAAAACCATCCAGGATCCGTTGGCGGCCAAGCTACGTGAACGGCTGAAAAGCGATTTTGGCGTGGTGAAAAACAGCAAAGGCAAGCTGGGCGTGGACTGTGTGTTCTCGACCGAAGCGCTGGTGTACCCGCAGGCAGATGGCTCGGTATGTGCGATGAAAGCGACGGCGGAAGGGCCGAAACGTATGGATTGCGCATCCGGGTTTGGCGCGGCCACGATGGTGACCGCCACCTTTGGTTTTGTTGCCGTCTCCCATGCGCTGAAGAAGATGATGGCCAAAGCGGCGCGCCAGCCCTGATTGTGTCGGATGGCGCTATGTTTATCCGACCTACGGTTTGTGCGGTGTTGTAGGCCGGATAAGACACATCAGCGCCGTCATCCGGCTTTCTGAGCAGCCTCGATAATTGCCTCGTTAAGAGCATGTAGCCCCTGGCTACGCGAGGCGCTGAGCTGCGCGCGTAAACCCAGCTCGTCAAATAATTCCATTGGTGAATGCGCCAGTAACTCGGCGGCCGTTTTACCTTCGACCGCGGTGAGTAATACCGCCAACAGCCCGCGTACTATTCGACCTTCGCTGTCACCAAAGAAATGCAGAGTGCCATTCTCATGAAGAGTATGCCCCAGCCAGACGCGGTTTTCACAGCCCGCGATTTCTTTGGCCTGTGCTTTTAGCGCATCCGGAAGTGCCGGCAACTGCTTACCCAGCAGTATCAGCTGACGATATTTATCTTCCCACTGAGTGAGCGGGATAAAGGTATTGCGTAACGTCTCTTCGGTTACGGTTGTGCCAAACGGGTGTCCGGCGAACAGAGGGCTTGTCATTAATCCACCAATATTTCCAGCGCGCGGTCGACGGCTGCGACCAACGCATCCACATCGCTTTGTGTATTATAAGGGGCAAATGAGGCGCGTAGTGTCCCGGATACGCCCAGTTCTGCCAGTAGCGGTTGCGCGCAGTGTTGCCCCGCGCGCAGCGCAATGCCATATTCGGCCAATAGCGTAACTATATCGCTGTGATGAACACCCGAGAAATCAAAGGCTAACAGACTGGAATCCTGGCAGCGGAAGGACCGAAAGCCGGGGCGTTTCGCCAGCGCATCTTCTGCCAGCGTCGCCAGACCCCGGCTCCAGTTTTCGGCCTGTGCAACGTCGACGTCCGCCAGCCATTCGAGCGCTGCGCTTAGCCCGATAACGCCAGCAACGTTAGGCGTACCGGCCTCCAGCTTCCATGGGGCTGCCTGGGTGGTGAAACCGTCGAAGCTGACTTCGCTAATCATCTTTCCGCCGCCGAGCCACGGTGACATAGCTTCCAGTAATCCAGGCTTACCGTACAGCACGCCAATGCCGGTTGGACCATACAGCTTGTGGCCCGAGAACGCATAGAAATCAATATCTAACTGTTGTACGTCGGCAGGAAAATGGACAATCCCCTGGGCACCATCAACCATCACCACCATGCCAGCCGCATGGGCGAGCGTGATGGCGCGGGCCAGATCCGGGCAGCCACCGGTGACGTTCGACATTTGCCCGAGTGCCAAAATGCGGCTGCGCGGGGTAATGAGTTGCGTGAGGCGCTCAACGTCTGGCAATAAATCGGGGGTGAGTGGGAGTTTGACGACCTTAGCCCCCGTTTGCTCCGCGACCATCAGCCAGGGCACGAGGTTGGCGTGATGTTCCGCTGCGCTAACGATAATCTCATCACCCGGCTGAAGGCGTGGACGCGCATAGCTTTGAGCAACCATGTTGATCGCTTCCGTTGTGCCGCGGGTCCAGACGATGGTTTTTTCATCCGGCGCATTAATCAGGCTTGCGACTTTTTCCCGCGCGGCTTCATAGCGTGCGGTCAGGCGCTGGGCTTCAGCAAACTGGCTGCGATGGACGTTTCCGGCGCTCAGGCTATAAAACTGGTGGGTAGCCTCAATCACCGCCTGTGGCTTCAGCGCCGTAGCAGCGCTGTCGAGATAGACGCCAGCATCGTTGAGTGCGGGAAATTGTGCGCGAAACTGCGCGGGGTTAAAAGCGTTCATGGTATTCCTCAGTTCAGTAAACCGATCGTGGCGCAAAAAGGGCATTGATACAAGGGTTGCGCTAACCATCGGAATACTCTGGATATCCTGGCAAAGCCCGCTCAGTGTCTTATGCTAAATAGCGTTAGGCGAGCAATTTTGCCTGTTACGGAGTGTGTTTTTAATAGCATAAATCGCTTTAAGGAGAAGAAGATGAAAAAGACTGCCGCAATTATCTCTGCCTGTATGCTGACTTTTGCCCTGAGCGCCTGTTCCGGTTCGAATTACGTGATGCATACCAACGATGGTCGATCAATCGTAGCTGACGGTAAGCCACAGACCGATAATGAAACGGGGATGATTTCGTATAAAGACGCTAACGGCAACAAACAGCAGATTAACCGCACTGACGTGAAAGAGATGGTAGAACTGGATAACTAATCGGTCATCCATCGACAAAGAGTCGGACAAAAAAAAGCACCGCAATTTGGCGGTGCTACATTAATCACTATGGACAGACAGGGTAAATGTACAGGAAGTGAAAAAGGGTAGCTTTGCTACCATGGTCTGAATCGCAGACCAATTGCAAACACAACAACACAACATCACAACCGTAAGCCAAAAGCCCACCAGAACACGCATTCCGATAAAACTTTTCGTTCCGGCTTCAGGAAGTGCCGCCACTATAGGTATTTGCTGGTAGAACCTCAACGGACAATTTATAATGGCTCAGATAAAAAAAACTAATAGGTTACAGCCTGTTAGCTAATTGTTAAATTCATTTAACATCAAAGCCTAAAAGTCATGTCAAAACGATTACCACCCTTAAATGCGTTGCGTGTTTTTGATGCTGCAGCGCGTCATTTGAGCTTTACTCGCGCAGCAGAAGAGCTTTTTGTGACGCAGGCCGCAGTAAGTCATCAAATCAAGTCTCTTGAGGATTTCCTGGGGCTGAAGCTGTTTCGTCGACGCAATCGATCTTTGCTGTTAACGGAAGAAGGCCAAAGCTACTTCCTCGACATCAAAGAGATTTTTTCGCAATTAACCGACGCGACGCGTAAACTTCAGGCACGTAGTGCAAAAGGTGCACTTACCGTCAGTTTATTGCCCAGTTTTGCGATCCAATGGCTGGTGCCCAGACTCTCTAGCTTTAACTCAGCTTATCCGGGAATCGATGTCAGGATCCAGGCGGTGGACCGTCAGGAAGACAAACTGGCGGACGATGTAGATGTGGCGATTTTCTACGGACGCGGCAACTGGCCGGGTCTGCGCGTTGAAAAATTGTACGCAGAATATTTATTGCCGGTCTGCTCGCCGCTATTACTCACCGGTGATAAACCGTTGAAGACGCCCGACGATCTGGCTAAACACACATTATTGCACGATGCGTCGCGCCGTGACTGGCAAGCCTATACGCGCCAGCTTGGCTTGAATCATATCAACGTACAGCAGGGACCTATCTTCAGCCATAGCGCCATGGTGCTACAGGCTGCTATCCATGGACAGGGGATTGCGCTGGCTAATAACGTCATGGCGCAGTCCGAAATAGAAGCCGGACGTCTGGTCTGTCCGTTTAACGATGTTCTGGTCAGCAAAAACGCATTTTATCTGGTTTGTCATGACAGTCAGGCAGAACTGGGTAAAATAGCCGCCTTCCGTCAGTGGATTTTGGCTAAAGCGGCCACGGAACAAGAAAAATTCCGCTTTCGTTATGAACAATAATTTACGTAGGGTATTCACATGACCAGCCGTTTTATGCTGATTTTTGCCGCCGTAAGTGGCTTTATCTTTGTGGCGTTGGGTGCCTTTGGGGCACATGTTCTGAGTAAAACCCTCGGTGTCGTTGAGATGGGGTGGATCCAGACTGGCCTTGAGTATCAAGCGTTCCATACGTTGGCTATCTTTGGCCTGGCCGTCGCCATGCAGCGACGCATTAGCATTTGGTTTTACTGGAGTAGCGTGTTTCTGGCATTAGGAACGGTGCTGTTTAGCGGCAGCCTGTATTGCCTTGCGCTCTCTCATTTACGGCTGTGGGCGTTTGTTACCCCCGTCGGCGGTTTCAGCTTCCTTGTGGGCTGGGCGCTGATGTTAGTGGGTGCTATTAGATTGAAACGTAAGGGCGTTAGCCATGAATAAGGTTGTGTTGTTGTGTCGCCCGGGTTTTGAAAAAGAGTGCGCCGCAGAAATTACGGATAAAGCAGGGCGCCGGGAAATCTTCGGTTTTGCCCGCGTGAAAGACAATGCGGGTTACGTCATCTTCGAATGCTATCAGCAGGATGATGCCGAAAAGCTAGTGAAAGAGCTGCCGTTTAGCTCACTGATTTTTGCCCGTCAAATGTTTGTGGTGGGCGAACTGCTGCAATATTTACCGCCGGAAGACCGCATTACGCCGATCGTTGGCATGCTGCAGGGCGTGGTGGAAAAGGGTGGCGATCTGCGTGTCGAAGTCGCCGACACCAATGAAAGCAAAGAGCTGGTTAAGTTCTGCCGTAAATTTACCGTACCGCTGCGCGCGGCGCTGCGTGAAGCGGGCGTACTGGCAAAATATGAAACGCCGAAACGTCCGGTGGTTCATGTTTTCTTTATCGCCCCTGGCTGTTGTTATACCGGTTATTCCTGGCCTGACAATAACTCACCGTTCTACATGGGTATTCCGCGACTGAAATTCCCGGCCGATGCGCCGAGCCGCTCAACGCTGAAGCTGGAAGAAGCGCTGCACGTGTTTATCCCTGCCGATGAATGGGATGAGCGTCTGGCGAACGGAATGTATGCGGTGGATTTAGGGGCCTGCCCGGGCGGATGGACCTATCAGCTGGTTAAACGCAACATGTGGGTTTACTCGGTGGATAACGGTCCAATGGCACAAAGCCTGATGGATACCGGACAGGTCACCTGGCTGCGTGAAGACGGATTTAAATACCGTCCGAATCGCAACAATATTTCGTGGATGGTCTGCGATATGGTGGAGAAGCCAGCGAAGGTTGCCGCGCTGATGGCACAATGGCTGGTCAACGGCTGGTGTCGTGAGACAATATTCAACCTCAAGCTGCCGATGAAAAAACGCTACGAAGAGGTATCACAGAACCTGGCTTACATTCAGGCCCAGCTTGATGAACATGGCGTAAATGCCCAAATTCAGGCGCGTCAGCTGTATCATGACCGTGAAGAAGTAACCGTTCACGTACGTCGTCTGTGGGCGGCCGTCGGCGGTCGTCGCGACGAGCGATAAGGCTACAATCCAGGTCGGATGGCGGCGAAATCGCCCTATTCGGCCTGGATTGATTCAATCAGCTGTGTATCTGAAACAATATGCGTCACATCATCCAGATGCCCAATTCTGGCCCCTCCCGAACGATTAAATTTACTTTTATCGATCAACAATAAAGATTGCGATGCGCGCTTAAGCAGAATGGATTTGAAGTCTGCGTTGGTTGCATTTGAGTCCCAGAGCGCGCCGTCGCTGTCGATCCCTTCGCAGGAAAAAATAAACAGGTCAATATCGAGGGATTTTAGCTGCGAGATAAGCGAGGGATTAACGTAGCAACCGTATTTGCGCTCAAGGCGACCGCCGGAGCTAATAAGCTGAATGTGTTCACGTTTAGTCAATTCCTGGCAGATGGGCTGGCTGTTGGTAAAAACGTGAATGTTGATGTCCGGTAGCTGTCGCGCCAGGTACCAGCATGTTGAGCTGGCGTCTAAAGCTATCACCATACCTTCTTCGATCCATGCCAGCGCTTCGCGGGCAATATTTGCTTTATGGGCATAGTGGCTTTTTAGTCGTATATGGAACGGGTCGCCACTGTCCTGATTTTCCCGATGAATAGCCTTGGCCCGCCCGTGATTGCGTAGCACCTTGCCCTGGGTTTGTAATTCACTGAGATCGCGGCGGATGGTCTCTTTGCTAACGTTTAGCTGCAAAGACAGGGCTTCAGTTGTCAGGCTTTTGTGGTGGGTAAGCAGATCTACGATTGCCTGCTGGCGCGCCGCTTTCATGTTCAGATCCTCATCTGATGATAAATGCCCGTACCAGACGGGCATTCTGACCAGAGATTACGGCGTTACCCCTTTTTTTAAAAGAATATTCCCGTACTTTGCCCGCTCTCCTGTGATAACGATCGCAAACGCCTTTTGCGCTCGTTCGTAAAAGGCATAACGGTCAATACGCGTGATGTCTGGACAGGGGGCCTGCAATGAAAGCGCCTGTCGATAGCGAGCCTCGACGTCAGGATCGAGAGCGTCGCCTTCTACAGCGGCCATCATCACCAGCGGTGGGGCGTAGCTGTCCAGTTCAAAAAGCGGAATAATCGCCTGCAGCAGGTCGCTGACCAGCAGGCCGTCGGCGCGAATCACCTGCGGTCCCATGCTATGAGCCGGAAAATGAGCATCGGAAAAGATAATCTCATCGCCGTGACCCATTTCAGCCAGCACCTTCAACAGGTCGGGGGAAATTAAGGGGGATATTGTTTTGAGCATGTTACTCGACTCCTGTCAGTTCGGATTCGGTTTGCGGATAGAAGTAACGGTACTGGTAGCGCACCTGTGCACGGGCCTGTTCCGGTGAGGGAAATTCCCTAATGCCTGACCAGGCAAACATCGCGGCGCCTGCGACGGTGGTTTCGGCGTCATCCAGCACTTTGACAGGGATCCCGAGAACATTAGCTTTAATCTGGTTCCACAATGCGTTACGGCTTCCCCCGCCAACCAATAACAATTCAGTGGCCTGGAAATGACCGATTTTTTCCAGCGTGTGTAAATTCTGCTGCAACTGTTCTGTCAGCCCTTCCAGTGCGGCGCGATAAAAATGCCCGCGGGTGGTATTGAGCGTAACCCCTTGCCAACCCGCATTCTGAGAGGTCAGCAGGTCGCAGTGCATCTTGACGCCTTCTGCGCCAGCAGGAATGGACCGGGCTTCGTCAATCAGCGTCTGCCAGGGCGATTCGGCAGTCCAAAACAGCTTACGCACCCATTCAAGCACGCCGGAAGCCAGCCACTGCATGCCGGGATTATACAGCCCGACCTGACTGTCTAATTCACAGGTGGAACCCGCATTATGGCTGAGCAGAGAGGTGTCCACCTGTGCGCTGCGTACCATCAGAATTTCCCATGTACCGGAAGAGAGCACCGGTTCGTCTGGCTGAGCTCCTGCGCCAAAGAGCGCAAACTGCGTGTCGTGCCCGGCAGATATCACAGGAATACCCACTGGTAGCCCGAGCTGGCTGGCGGCCTCGTTTTGCAGTACCCCAATCTGTTCGCCCGCTTCCACCAAGCGTGGAAACAGTCGGCGCGGTATGCCGGTCGCCTGCAAAATGTCATCACTGAAATCGCGCTGCTGGATGTTCAGCATCTGGCTGGTGCCCGCCATGGTGATATCTGTGGTGAACTCGCCGGTTAAACGGTGGTTGATAAGCGATGAGATAAACAGCCAGGCGTGCGCCTGTTCCAGTAATTGTGGATGGTTTTCTTTCAGCCACACCAGTTTATACAGCGTGTTAAAGCTAAACGCGCCGACGCCGGAGATTTCCTGCAACTGCTGCGGTGACATGTAGCGATGGATATTTTCCATTACTGCTGCGGTGCGTGGGCACTTCCAACTGATTACCGGATATAACTGCCTGCCGTGTTGATCGACCAGCGCACCGTCTACGCCGAAGGTGGTGACGGCGATCCCGCAGATACGGCAATTGGCCAGTTGCGTGGAGAGCCGCTGACAGCAGTCGGCGAAGCGTTGCAAAATGGCTTCCAGCGACCACTGATGCCAGATACCGTTCTCCGCGGCAATATCACTGGCGTTGGGCGTAGAGGCGCGGGCGATAATTTTTCCCTGACGGTCAACGGCTATGGCCCGCACGTTGGTCGCGCCACAGTCGAGGACCAGGATAACCTCTTGTTTCATAATTGCTCCTGGGAGATTACCTATTGCCGGATGGCGGCTTCGCCTTATCCAGCCTACAAAACCGTGCGCTTCGTAGGCCTGATAAGACGCGTAAGCGCCACCATCAGGCAATTGCTCGATGTTTAACGCTTATACAGCGGACCGTAGTTCTGGCAGGCGCGATAATCCTGGCCTTCCGTATCCATTCCGTGGGCTGCCCAGGCTGAAGGACGGTAAATTTTCTCGTCTTCCACGTTGTGCATGCAAACCGGGATACGCAGCATGGCGGCCAGAGTGATAAAGTCTGCGCCCACGTGACCAATCGTCAGCACTCCGTGGTTTGCACCCCAGTTAGCCATAACCGAATAGACATCGCTGAACGGGCCTTTACCGGTTAAGCGCGGGGCAAACCAGGTGGTCGGCCAGGTAGAGTTAGTGCGCGCATCGAGCTGGTCATGCATATCTTCCGGTAATTCCACGCTCCAGCCTTCGGCGATTTGCAGTACCGGCCCCAGGCCCTTGATGATGTTGATGCGAGTCATGGTGAACGGCACGCCGCCCTCGGTCAGGAAGCGAGAGGAGTAGCCGCCGCCGCGGAAGTATTCGTGAATAGCCGGACACCATTCGGTTGCCGCCAGGCAATCATCGACCTCTTTTTGCGAGATTTCCCAGTGCGGTTTCATGGTCGGTTTCCCTGCGTCGTCGCGCTGTTTGCAGGAGCCGTCCAGTGCTGCCGAGCCGGAGTTAATCAGGTGAATAATGCCGTGCTCAGCAAGGCCGGTCAGCGGTTTACCTGTGACGCGCTCTACCGCTTCTGGCGACCAGTAGGTGCGCACATCGGCAAAGACCTGCGCCGTGCCGGTGAGTTGATGGCCGAACAGCATCGCCACGCCGTTCAGGCTGTCGTTTTCGGTGGCGACAACGAACGGTTCGCGTATGCCATTCCAGTCAAAGGAGCTGTTGAGCAGCGCTTCGGCGGTATCACCATTCGGATATTGATCGGTCCAGTGACGCTGGCCCTGGAAGCCTGCGGCAATCGCGTTGTATCCCAGCGACTCTTCTACCCGACCTTTGTCGGCCAGCTTCTGGTTACCCTGCATCATGTCGCGAATGCACATGGCCATTAGCAGACTCTCTTTCAGCACCGCACGGCTCTGTTCTGCATTGCGCTTATATTGCTGCGCGTTCTGATCCTCACCGTAGCGGAAGTTTTTGTCCGCCCACGCCAGCGCCATTTCCAGCTCAGCTTCGTCATAGATTTTTTGGTCGATGCGACGACGCAGTTCGGTCATATCAACGGGTTGAACTTTCATTCCCAGCCAGGATTCAAAGAAGTTATGATCGACAATAGAGCCGGCAATACCCATTGAAACGCCGCCTACGGACAGGTAGGTTTTGCCTTTCATACCGGCGACGGCTAAGCCCGCGCGGGCAAAGCGCAGCAATTTTTCTTCCACATCGGCAGGGATCGTGGTGTCGCCGGCGTCCTGTACGTCATGGCCGTAAATAGAGAAGGCAGGAAGTCCTTTTTGATTATGCGCAGCCAGCGCGGCAGCCAGATAAACGGCCCCTGGACGTTCTGTACCGTTGAAACCCCAGATAGCTTTCGGACGCATTGGATCCATGTCGATGGTTTCGCTACCGTAGCACCAGCATGGGGTCACTGTGATGGTCACGCCCACATTCAGGCTGCTGAATTTTTCTTCGCAGGCGGCAGATTCCGCCATCCCGGCGATACAGGTATCGGCAATGACACATTCAATTTGCGCGCCGCAGGCGTGACGAAGTTTCTCAGCGATCAGCGCAGCGGTGGCTTTAGCCATATTCATGGTTTGCTCTTCGAGCGATTCACGAACACCCATACGGCGCCCATCAATCACCGGACGAATGCCAATCTTCGGTAAGCTATTTTTTTTCATTCGAGGTTCCTCATCTCACTTTATGCCGTGCTGCAAAAGCGGATGTTGAACACCACCGTCGCAGTTGGCTGAATAACTCATTTTTGCTAACTCGAGTTAGCTTAGGTATTAGAGAGTTTTTTGCACAACTTTTTTGTTGTGGAACTGTGAGAGGCTTCACGAGAAGTGGTTAAAATTCGATCTGCGTCAAATAAACCAGAACGCATATTTTTATATAAATTCTTTTAAATTAAGTATTTGCAATAAATTGTTTGTTCAGCGTCACAGATTTAAACCAAATGATTTGGCTAATTTGAGTAGCTAAAATAGCTTTAAAAGGCACTTCGCTAACTCGAGTTAGCATGATTGATAAAACGCATATGAACGTATAAGTAGCATTCGCATTAACGGTGACGATGGCTTCCTGGCAACGTTTTTTCGCCTGATTCACTGATTGCAGTTTCTGTATATTGAGGAAAGCAGCAATGTCTGAAACATTTTTACAGATGAGTCATATTACGAAACGTTTTCCCGGCGTATTAGCGTTGAGTAATGTGGATTTTGCTTTACGCAAAGGCGAGGTTCATGCGCTGCTGGGTGAGAATGGCGCAGGAAAGTCTACGTTAATGAAGATTTTATCCGGTGTTTATCAGCCTGATGAAGGAGATATTATTTTTGAAGGGCAATCTGTTTCTTTTGCGAACCCGTTGAGCGCACAAAGCGCAGGTATCACGATTATTCACCAGGAATTTAATCTTTTCCCTGAACTCACGGTAGAAGAAAATATTTTTATTGGCAGGGAGTTTTGCAAAAATAACCGCTGGCGTCTGGATGAAAAACAACAGCGACAGGCTGCTATCGATATTTTGCAAAAATTAAACCTGAATATCTCCCCAGAAACGCTGGTGGCCGATCTGACCGTCGCGCAACAACAAATGGTTGAGATTGCTAAAGCGATATCGGTGAATGCTAAGATCCTTATTATGGATGAACCGACGGCGGCACTGACGGAAACGGAAATCGACAGCTTATTTCAGGTGACCGGTTTGCTGAAAGAACAGGGAACGGGCATTGTTTATATCTCGCACAGACTGGAAGAACTGGCGCTGATAGCCGATCGCGCTACGGTGATGCGTGATGGTCAGTTTATTGCCACTGTAGATTATGATGCGGTTAAAATTAGCGACCTGATTGCCATGATGGTTGGGCGGGACCTCGGCAATATCTATCCTCGCCGTGGACCTTTGGCTCAACGTAAGCCGGTGTTGGAAGTCAGCGGTCTGACTCGCAATGGTGTACTGAACAACATTGATTTCACCCTGTATCAGGGCGAAATATTGGGCTTTGCCGGTCTGATGGGCGCAGGGCGTACCGAGCTGGCGCGGGCGATTTTTGGCGCGGATCCCATTGATGGCGGTACCCTCAAGCTAAACGGAAAAGTGACGGTAATTAAAGATATTCCTGATGCTATCCAACAGGGTATCAGCTATTTAACCGAGGACAGAAAAAAAGAGGGGCTGGCATTAGGACTGTCCGTTGAGCGTAATATTATGTTGGGCAATTATCCTGAATATTCTGACCGCTATGGCAATGTGGACAGCAAACGTTGTCAGAAAACCAGCGAGGAACAGGTTAAAGCCCTACGGATTAAAACACCACATTTAGAGCAGGCTGCACTGAATTTAAGTGGCGGTAATCAGCAGAAAATTATTATTGCCAGATGGGTATGTAAAGATACCGATATTCTCATCTTTGACGAACCCACTCGCGGTATTGATGTGGGGGCCAAACTTGAAATTTATGAATTAATGAATCGACTGGTGGCAAAAGGGAAGTCAATTATCATGATTTCCTCTGAATTACCGGAAGTGCTGGGTATGTGCGATCGCATTTTGGTTATGCGTAATGGACGTATTACCGGGGAGTTAGCTTCTGATGACGCCACACAAGAAAAAATCATGCAATACGCGACGTTAGAGGACTAATTTATGACTATCTCTGTAACCTCTTCAGACAGCAATAATAAGAAAATAAAAATTAACAAAGAACTTTTAATGCGCCTTGCGCCGCTTTTGAGTCTGATTATTTTAGTAATATTTTTTAGTTTTGGTTCGCCATTTTTCTTTAACACTGAAAACATCATGACAATTGCCTTGCAAACGTCAGTGATTGGCATCATGGCAATTGGCGTTACCTTTGTCATTATCACTTCAGGAATCGATCTTTCTCTTGGCTCGGTAGTGGCCTTTTCTGGTGTTGCGGTAGGCATCAGCGCCACGCTGGGATTGCCTCTGCCCGTATGTATTCTGGCGGGGGTGCTGGCCGGGGGATTATGCGGCTATATCAACGGCCTGCTGGTTACCAAAATGACTATCCCGCCTTTTATCGCCACGCTGGGCCTGATGATGTCAGTCAGAGGCATCAATATGGTGATGACCGATGGTCGTGCGATTTATTTCGCTGATTACCCCACCTTCAAAATGCTGGCCCAGGGACGTTTGTTCGATGTGCTGCCTTATCCCGTTTTTTACCTGGTGGTGGTGGCGTTAATTGCCGCCTACATCCTGAAGAAAACGGTGATTGGTCGCTATGTTTACGCCGTGGGTAGCAATGAGGTAGCCGCACATCTTTCCGGTATTAAAGTTCAGCGCGTCAAAATTTTCGTCTACGCCTTTTGTGGTCTGCTGACTGGGATTGCCGGGGTGATTCTGGCTTCTCGTTTGAATTCAGGACAACCAACGGTCGGCGTGGGGTATGAGCTGGAAGCCATCGCGGCGGTTGTTATTGGCGGTACGAGCCTGATGGGCGGAATTGGCACCATCGGCGGCACGATCATCGGCGCATTCATTATGAGCGTGCTGAAGAATGGTCTGAACCTGATGGGCGTTTCCCAGTTCTGGCAAATGGTTGCCATGGGCGTGGTGGTCATTGCCGCGGTTTATCTCGATACATTACGCAAAAAAATTCGTTGATTTACGCTCCCGGAAGTCACGGGGCATCATAACCCTGACGTTTAGGGTGACTCACTCAGAACGGAGTAAAACAATGAGAACCAGGAATTTTGTCTATGCGTTATCCCTGTTGGCCTGTATGACATCCAGCGTATTGGCTAAAGATATGAACCTTCCGGTGGTCAGTAAAGGTTTCCAGCATGAATTCTGGCAAACCGTGAAAATGGGGACGGAAGCGGCAGCAAAAGAGTTGGGCGATAAAACCAGCTATGTTGGCCCGGCGGATGAAACTCAAATTGCTGAGCAGATTCAGTTGGTTGAAAACGCGATGGCGCAAAAACCCAATGGATTATTACTGGCAGCGTTAGATGCCAACGCGCTTGCGCCATTAGTAGAGACCGCAAATTCACGCGGCATTAAAGTTGTGACGTTTGACTCCGGCGTGAATTCCGATATTCCGGTGAGCTTTGTCGCCACGAATAACCGTAAAGCCGGTGCAGAAGCCGCAGATGCGCTGGCAGCGGAAGTGGGCAGCAAAGGAAAAGTGGGCATTATTGCGCACGTAGCGGGGACCTCCTCAGCGATTGAGCGTTCGGAAGGGTTTATTGCCCGTATGAAGGAGAAATATCCGGATATTCAGGTGCTACCGGTCCAGTACAGTGATGGCGATCCGCAAAAGGCGATGGATAAAACCATCGATATGATCCAGGCCAATCCTGATATTGCAGGGATTTATGGCACGAATGAAGGTTCAACGCTGGGCGTAGCAAACGCTATTGATAGTCAGAACCTGAAAGGCAAAGTGAAAGTGATTGGTTTTGATAGCACAGAGGCAATTATTGCCTTCCTGAAGTCCGGAGTGATTCAGGGATTTGTGGTGCAGGACGCTTATCAGATTGGCTACCAGGGTATCAAGACGCTGAATGCAGCGGTATCGGGTCAGTCTGTACCGAAAGAGATTGATATTCCGGTGAAATTTGTCAGTGCGAAGAACATTGATACCCCGGAAATTGACAAATTGTTACACCCATTTGGTAAAAAATAAGACCGTTGGGGCGAGGTGCTCGCCCCATCATTAGCCAGCGTCAGGGAGTTACTATGGGCAGTGGATATTTCCTCGGTGTGGATGTCGGTTCCGCCAGCGTCAGGGCTGGTGTCTTTGATGCCAGTGGCACACGGCTGGCTTTTGCGACACGCCCCATCTCGCAGTTTCGACCCGGTCCTGAGCGGGTTGAGCAGTCATCTGCAGAAATCTGGCAGCAGGTTTGCCAGGCAGTGAAGGAGGCGGTGTCGTCATCCGGGGTTTGTATTGAGGATATTCGCTCATTGGGATTTGATGCCACCTGTTCATTGGTGGTACTGGATGAACAGGGGCGGGGCCTGGCGGTTTCACCTGGTGAATCGCCAGACCATAACATCATCATGTGGATGGATCATCGTGCGTCGCAGGAGACGCAGCGTATTAACGCCACGCAGGATCCGTCTCTACGCTACGTTGGCGGTGAAGTCAGCGTCGAAATGGAGCTTCCCAAAGTGCTATGGCTGAAAAAACATTTTCCAGCCACCTGGGAGAGCGCACATCGCTTCTACGATCTGGCGGACTTTCTGGTCTCTAAAGCTACCGCTAATGATGTTGCAGGACTGTGCACGCTGACCTGTAAATGGAACTATCTGGCACATGAACAACGCTTTAGCCACTCCCTGCTAGACGCCGTTGAATTAACGGATTTGTTGGGCAAAATCCCGTCGCGTATTCTTCCGCCAGGCGCTGGCGTTGGAACGCTTAGCAGCGATTCGGCCCAGGCGCTGGGGCTGACGACTGCAGTGGTCGTCGCCAGCGGTATGATTGATGCCCATGCTGGCGGAGTTGCGCTTGCCGGGGTTGAGCCTGAGGGGACGTTGGCGCTGATTAGCGGAACGTCAAATTGCCATATGCTGTGCAGCGAGCAGGAAATTCATACGCCAGGTGTTTGGGGGCCTTATTGGTCAGCCATGCTGCCAGGCTACTGGCTGACGGAAGGGGGGCAGAGTGCTGCTGGGGCGTTAGTCGACTGGACGCTTCAGGAATCAGGAGCCAGTGCTGAGCTGTTTCACAAAGCTGAGGCCCGGGGCTGCCATCCCATTGTTTTAGTTAATGAATGGGTTGCCGCACTTGAGGAGCAGGAGTCTGAGCCTGGTCGTTATCTGCATGTGCTTGCCGATCACCACGGTAATCGTTCGCCGCGCGCACGGCCCGATGCTCGAGGCAGCATCTGTGGTTTGACGCTGGAACGAGGTGAGATGCAGGTAGCTCGTCTGTACCTCGCGACATTACAGGCGATCGCCTGCGGTACGCGGCATATTATGGAAGTGATGCGTGAAAACGGTCACACCATTTCCCGACTGACGCTGTGCGGCGGCGCAACGCATAACCCACTGTGGATGAGAGAATATGCCGATGCTACCGGATGCGATATTCATCTTATGCAGGAAGAGGATGCGGTGACGTTAGGTGCGGCTATCACTGGCGCGGTAGCATGCGGCGCGTGGGCAACTATACCGTCCGCATGCCGGGCGATGGTTCGATCGGGCGAGGTGATTAAGGCGAACCCGGCGCGGCGGAACTTCTATGATCGCAAATACCAGGCTTATCTGATGCTGTGGGATCAGCAGCAGGCGATTAACCAACTTATGCAGTAAGACAAAAGTTTAAAATACTTTTATGATTGTAGATTGACGTTTTTGGATGTGGACTGGGGCATATAGATGGCTAAAACAGTAGAACAGATAGCCAGCGATCTGAATTTATCGGTTACGACCGTACGACTGGTGCTGAACGGGAAAGCAGAGCAATATCGAATCAGTGTCAAAACCCAAACGCGTATTAATGAATATGTCGAGCGCTATGGTTACGTCATTAACCATTCAGCACGTAGCCTGAAATTAAATAAAACGGATACTTTGGGATTGATTGTACCCAATATTTCCAACGTCTTTTTTGCCACACTCGCAGAAAAACTTGAGCAACGCTGTCGTCGTTCAGGTTATCAGTTAACGATTAGCTGTACCTATGACGATGTTGATTACGAAAATAAACTGACCAAAGCGTTAATCGCCCGTAATGTCGATGGCCTTTTTATTGTTCCCTCAACGTTAGAGAATCAGCAACACCATTTACGTCAGGTCAGAAAACCGATGGTGTTACTTGACCGTGATTTTAAGTATACCGATAACGCACTGGTAGAAAGTCATAACATCTTGGGCGGCGAGAAATTGACGCAGAGTCTGTTTGACGCTGGAAAGTCGCCAATCTGGTTTTTAGTGGGGGATACCGGATTACCCAGCATTGGTGATCGTTTGCAAGGTTATCTTAATGCATTGAACAATAATGGTATTTCACATAGAGATTGGGTGCGCGAAGGTCCGGACAACACACCTGAAGGTGGTTATCGACTGATGGATGAGTTGATCGGCGAACAGGGCTGTCCGCAGGCGTTTATCGCCTCATCATTACCGGTACTGGAGGGGGCCATTAACGCTATTCGTAATCGTTTGGGCACAATTCCACCGGAAATTAATATTGGGACATTCGATGAACACCCAATGCTGGGATTCCTCGCCAATAATGTCTGGTCAATGCAACAGGATGAAAATGTCTGGGCGGAAAAAGCATTCGATATGATGATGAGTGCTATTGATGATCACCCAATTAAAGAAACTGTAAAAGTTGAGATGAAACTTATTAAGCGCGTAAGACAACCTTAATATGTCGCTATAAATAAATCGGCCAACTGAATCTGAATAAATACGTTCAGTGGCTGCCTGTACCTAAAACCTGACCCGTCTTATTCTGCGGCTGCATTTTTCGCAATAAAGACGAGGGGAAACTGTACCCGGAGAATCATTATGGAAAGAATGCGTTTGTCGCGAGAAATCATTGAAACCTGTCTGGAAATGACCAGCCTTGGATTGAATCAGGGGACGGCGGGAAATGTGAGTGCGCGTTATGAAAACGGGATGCTGATCACGCCCAGCGGTATTCCTTACGAAAGACTTACTGAAAACATGATCGTGTATGTAGATAACGACGGGAAATATGATAAAGGACAATTACCCTCCAGTGAATGGCGTTTTCACCTGGCGGCATACCAGACGCGTCCGGATGCCAATGCGGTTGTCCATAACCATGCCGTACACTGCACGGCCGTTTCAATTCTTAATCGCCCTATCCCGGCAATTCACTACATGATTGCAGCGGCGGGGGGGAACTCTATTCCGTGTGCGCCTTATGCGACGTTTGGTACACGAGAGCTGTCAGAGCATGTGAGCGTCGCCCTGAAAAACCGTAAGGCAACGCTTTTACAGCACCATGGGTTGATTGCTTGCGAAGCGAATTTGGAAAAAGCACTGTGGTTGGCGCATGAAGTGGAAGTTCTGGCCCGTCTGTACCTGAGCACGCTGGCGATTGTTGACCCGGTGCCGGTGCTGGATGACGAGGAGATCGCTATTGTGCTGGAGAAATTCAAATCTTACGGATTACGCATTGAAGAGTAATTTCGCATAGCGAAAAGGAGAAATACAATGGCGAACAGAATGATTCTGAATGAAACGGCATGGTTTGGCCGGGGGGCTGTTGGCGCATTAACCGATGAAGTTATTCGTCGCGGTTATCGCAAAGCGTTGATTGTGACTGATAAAAATCTGGTGCAGTGCGGCGTTGTTGAGAAAGTGACATCCCGAATGGATGCTGCAGGTCTGGCATGGGAAATCTATTCAGGCGTTATTCCTAATCCAACCATTGCGGTAGTGCAGGAAGGATTGAGTGTCTTTCAGCAAAGCGGCGCAGACTATCTGATAGCAATCGGCGGAGGCTCCCCGCAGGATACCTGTAAAGCGATTGGCATAATCAATAATAACCCGGAGTTTGCGGATGTACGCAGCCTTGAAGGGTTATCGCCGACACGCTTTCCGAGCGTGCCGGTTATGGCTATCCCAACCACCGCGGGAACAGCGGCGGAAGTGACCATTAACTACGTGATCACTGACGAAGAGAATCGGCGTAAGTTTGTTTGTGTCGATCCACATGACATCCCGCAGGTGGCGTTCATCGATGCTGATATGATGGACGGCATGCCTGCTGCATTAAAAGCGGCTACTGGGGTAGATGCACTGACTCATGCCATTGAAGGTTACATCACCCGGGCAGCGTGGGCGCTTACCGATGCGCTGCACATTAAAGCCATCGAAATTATTGCCGGGTCATTGCGCGGTTCGGTTGCGGGTGACAGCCAGGCGGGTGAAGCGATGGCGCTGGGCCAGTACGTTGCCGGGATGGGCTTCTCCAACGTTGGTCTGGGATTAGTGCATGGCATGGCACACCCGTTAGGCGCGTTCTACAACACGCCGCACGGCGTCGCGAATGCTATTTTGCTGCCGCACGTGATGCACTATAACGCCGAATTCACTGGGGAAAAATTCCGTGATATTGCCCGCGTAATGGGGGTTAAGGTTGAAGGACTGACGTTGGCGCAAGCACGTAAAGCGGCAGTGGATGCTGTCTTCGCCCTTAACCGCGATGTAGGGATCCCCCTGCACTTACGCGATGTTGGCGTCCGTAAAGAGGATATTCCTGCGCTGGCGCAGGCCGCATTTGACGA
Source organism: Citrobacter sp. LUTT5 (assembly GCF_009905315.1). Taxonomy (NCBI): domain Bacteria; kingdom Pseudomonadati; phylum Pseudomonadota; class Gammaproteobacteria; order Enterobacterales; family Enterobacteriaceae; genus Citrobacter; species Citrobacter sp. LUTT5. The sequence continues at coordinate 990,527 of NZ_CP047606.1, forward strand.
TGTTTGTACCGGGGGAAATCCGCGTGAAGCGAGCCTTGGGGATATCGTCGAGCTGTACCATACTGCCTGGTAATCACCTGGCGTTTATCTGGCCTACAGGGTTATACGTTAAGTAGGCCGGATAAGCGCAGCGCCATCCGAAAATAAGACTACCGTGCTAGCCGTAGCTGCTGTAGGTTTCCGTCGATATGTAAGTCCGTTTGCAGCCGCGCGATATCGCGGCACAAAAACGCCATCTCCCGATGTTCTTCGAGTTTCTTGCGCCATTTCTCCGGTACGTCATCCAGATGTTCATACAGTGCTTCCAGCGTTGGAAACTGCGTCAACAATTGTGTGGCGCTTTTAGGACCAATACCGGCAACCCCAGGTATCTTAGAACTGCTGATCCCTGCCAGTCCCCAGTAATCAGGCAACTGTTGCGGCAGTACGCCGAACTCTTTCTCGATAAACGGCGCATCCAGCCAGCGTTTCTGGAAATAATCGCGAATACGCAGCGTTGGGGAGAGTAGCTGACAATAGCCTTTATCGGTTGAGACGATGGTTGCCTGATGTCCGGCCTGGCTAACTTTAACCGCCAGAGTTGCGGCTAAATCATCGGCTTCATTCCCGCTGGATTCCCAGCAGCAGACACCGCGCTGTTCAAAAGCGGCGCGTAAGGCGGGCATTTCCTTGTGTAAATCGTCAGGCATTGGCGGGCGACCGGCTTTGTAGTCAGGTAAGCGTTGGTGACGCCAGCCGCTGTTGCGCGCTTCGTCATCAAATACCGCCACGGCGTGTGTGGGCTGACTGTGCACAATCAACTGATCGAGCGCGTGCTGGCACGTCTCCACGCAGGGTGAGCCCTGTACGGCGTGAATTCGGCGGATAAGATTCAGTGCATCGACAATGAGCAGATGGACGGCCACGGTGTTCTCCCTAACAAATCAGTCTGTAGGGTAACATTCACGGCGAGTGGAGGCGAAGATCTGATACAACATTTTGTCGGATGGCGCAAGCTTATCCGGCCTACAAATGAATACGGCACTGTAGGCCGGATAAGCTTGCGCCATCCGGCAATGGGGTGGGACTTAATCGCAGGTGACAATTTTCATTGCCAAACCGCCGCGAGATGTTTCGCGGTATTTGGCATTCATGTCTTTACCGGTTTCGTACATGGTCTCGATAACTTTATCGAGGCACACGCGTGGCTCACTGGTACGGCGCAGCGCCATACGTGCGGCGTTCACCGCTTTCACGGATGCGATCGCGTTACGCTCAATGCACGGTACCTGTACCTGGCCGGCAACCGGATCGCAGGTCAGACCCAGGTTATGTTCCATACCGATTTCTGCCGCGATGCACACCTGCATTGGACTACCACCCAGCAGTTCAGCCAGACCAGCCGCTGCCATGGAGCAGGCCACGCCAACTTCACCCTGACAGCCGACTTCGGCACCAGAGATAGAGGCGTTCATCTTATACAGTGAACCAATGGCGCTCGCGACCAGCATGTAGCGTGCCAGCGAGTTAGCGTTCACTTCACGGATAAACTTGTCGTAATACGCCAGTACGGCAGGAACAATCCCGCATGCACCGTTGGTTGGCGCGGTAACTACACGTCCACCTGCTGCGTTTTCTTCGTTCACGGCCAGCGCGAACATGTTGATCCAGTCAACAACCGCCATCGGGTCAGTGGTGGTTTTGTCGCTGCTGACCAGCATGCGACGCAGCGCAGCAGCACGACGCGGAACGCGCAGTTTGCCCGGCAATACACCTTCGGTGGTGATGCCGCGCTCAATCCCGCTACGCATCACTTCCCAGACGTTAGCAAAGTGCTGTTCCAGCTCTTCTTTGCTGTGCAGCGCCAGTTCGTTTTGCATCATCAGACCGGAAAGTGACAGGCCGGTTTCCTGGCAATGACGTTGCAAATCAGCTGCGGATTTATACGGATACGGCACGTTTACCGGAGAGTTATTCGGTAAACCAAAATGTTCTTCATCAACGATGAAACCACCGCCAATGGAATAGTAAGTCTGGCTGTAAATGGCTTTTTCGCCTGCCAGTGCGGTAATACGCATTCCGTTTTCGTGCAGGGACAGATTGTCCGCATGGAAATTCATGCACTTGTCGACCGGGAACTCGACCTCATGTTGACCGCCTGCCAGCAGCAAACGCCCATGAGTATTCACATCCTGGATAAATGAAGGGATGGCATCAATGTCTACGGTATCCGGCAGATTACCCGCCAGGCCCATAATAATCGCGATGTCGGTATGGTGACCTTTTCCCGTCAGAGATAAAGAGCCATAGACATCAACCACTACGCGGGTTACGTCAGTGAGAATTCCGCGTGCAATCAGGTCATCCGTGAATTGTTTGCCTGCTTTCATCGGGCCAACAGTGTGGGAGCTGGAAGGGCCAATGCCGATTTTGAAAATATCGAATACGCTAATCATGAGGCGTCCATTGTGTATCGAGATGCGCCGCCCCGAAGAGCGGCGCAGGGGAATTAACTGAACAGAGAGTAGAAAATAGCGGAGATAGCGATCAGGCCCATAATCACAACGAAGACGTTGCTGATATGGCCGCTGTACTTACGCATTGCCGGAACTTTCTGGATGGCATACATCGGCATCAGGAACAGAATCATCGCGATGATTGGGCCACCCAGGGTCTCAATCATACCGAGGATGCTCGGGTTCAGCGTCGCCACAATCCAGGTGGTTACCAGCATGAACAGTGCAGTGATTTTGTTCAGTTTGTTGATTTCGATGGATTTGCCTTTGCCGCGCAGAGACTTAATCACCATCCCGTTGAAGCCTTCACGTGCGCCCAGGTAGTGGCCGAGGAAGGATTTGGTGATAGCGATAATCGCGATGATCGGTGCCATCCAGGCAATAATCGGCGCGTTAAAGTGGTTCGCCAGGTAAGACAGAATCGAGATGTTCTGCTCTTTTGCTGCTGCCAGGTCCGCCGGAGTCAGGCTGAATACACAGCTGAAGACGAAGAACATAACGGTCAGTACCATCATGATGTGAGCGAATGCCAGAATCTTGGAGCATTTCTTCTCAGCTTCATCACCGTACTCTTCACGCTTCGCCACGGCGAAGGAGGAGATGATCGGGGAGTGGTTGAAGGAGAACACCATTACCGGAATCGCCAGCCACAGGGTCAACAGCAGGCCGTTGCCGGTGGTTGCCGCAGAGTCAAAAGACATGGTTTCCAGAATCGCACCGCTCCACTGAGGGATCAGATACAGCGCCAGCAGCATCAGAGCCGCAACGAACGGGAATACCAGGATGCTCATCGCCTTAACGATCATCTGCTCACCGAAGCGCACGATGGTCATCATGCCGACAATCAGGATCAGAGACAGGATTGCACGCGGCGGAGGAGTAATCGCCAGCTGATGGGTCAGGAAGCTTTCAACGGTATTGGTGATTGCTACGCTGTAAACCAACAGAATCGGGTAGATAGCGAAGAAGTAGAGCAGGGTAATCAGTTTACCTGCGCCAACGCCGAAGTGTTCTTCTACAACTTCGGTGATGTCTTCACCCGGATTTTTACCGGACAGCACAAAGCGAGTCAGACCGCGGTGTGCAAAGAAGGTCATTGGGAAGGCAAGGATCGCCATGATGATCAGCGGGATCATACCGCCTACGCCTGCGTTGATCGGCAGGAACAATACACCCGCGCCAATCGCCGTGCCGTAAAGGCCCAGCATCCACATGGTGTCTGTCTTGCGCCATGCGCTGCGGGTCTGGCCCGTAACGATAGTGCTGGTTTGAGTGTTTTCCATCTATTTCTCCTGGAGGAAGCTTAAAAAGCCGGGTTTGAGGTCAATCCAATGAGAAAGTACCCGGCTGTAAATCGAAATTCGTTGAGCGATTTTTATATAATTTTTCGCCGTAATAATTTTCGGGCGGAAAGATACATTTTAGTAATGAATGTATCAGTGATCGGGATCCCAAATGCAATAATCCACCTTTTATGTGGATAAATTTGGGCCATTAATCTGTTAAAAAATAGTCAAAGCGAATTTACGGGCGCGAAGGCTAACATTAACGACATATCTCATGAAAGCGAAGGCGCGAAGATAGGCGTGTTCAGCTGTAAAAACTGTTGTTTTTAGATGATTTCGGCGACTAATAATAATTTACTAAGATAAATCACGGTTGGTTTTTCAAGGTAATCGTTTGCGTGACACGCTGTTTTTAATGAATCATCACTAGTATTTATGTGATTGTCAGAGCTATGTGACTGGTATCACTAAAAAAAGCCGGGAGGCAAATGCGCCAAACCCGGCTTTGGTATGGACAAAACTGTCACCGCTATAGTGCTGCTAGCGGGTGTAGAAGGTTAGGCGCAGATCTCGTAACAAGGGATATACGCAGTGCCCGGTAACTTCATACGATGTTGTGCAACAAAGCCCTGCAGGAGATCGTCCATGCGGCGCATCATTTCGCGGTCACCGTGGATTTTGTACGGGCCAAACTCTTCAATAGCGCGGATGCCGACTTCCTTCACGTTACCAGCCACAATACCGGAGAATGCGCGACGTAGATCGGCCGCCAGTACTTCAACGGGTTGATCCGGGTACAGCTTCAGGTTGGCCATGTTTTCATGGGACGGTTCGAACGGCATCTGCAGATCGGGCGCGATACGAATCGACCAGTTAAAGCTGTAAGCATCACCTGTGTCGCGACGGTTTTCTTTCACCAGCGGCATCGCTTTTTTCATCAGACGCGCCACTTCCGCTGCATCGTCAATGATAATGCGATAGTGGCGACGCGCATCTTCCCCCAGCGTGTGCACGATAAATTCGTCCAGCACGCGGAAGTAATCCGCACTCTCTTTTGGTCCGGTCAGGATCAGTGGTAGAACCTGATCTTTGTTGGCCGGATTCATCAGGATCCCCAGCAGATACAGCAGCTCTTCTGCTGTCCCTACGCCACCCGGGAAGATGATAATACCGTGGGAGATACGCACGAACGCTTCCAGACGTTTTTCAATGTCCGGCATGATGATCAGTTCGTTTACCAGCGGGTTAGGCGGTTCAGCGGCGATGATTGACGGTTCGGTCATGCCAATAAAGCGGCTGTCTTTGTATCGCTGCTGGGCGTGGCCTACCGCAGCGCCTTTCATTGGCGCTTCCATCGCCCCTGGACCGCAGCCGGTACAGATGTTCAGTTCGCGCAGGCCCAACTGAGTGCCGACGCGACGAGCGTACAGGTACTCATTTTCGTTGATTGAGTGACCGCCCCAGCAGACGACCATGTTCGGCGCTTCACCAACGTGCAGCGCCCGGGCATTACGCAGGATCGAGAATACCAGGTTGGTAATATGCACCGAGCTTTCGAGATCCAGATGCTGAAAACGACCGGCGTTATGGATCTGGCCGTTGACGAACAGAATGTCGCGCAGCACGGCAAACAGGTTAGCCTGTAGCGCACGAATAATGCGTCCATCAACAAACGCATCTTCAGGTGGGTTGATCAGTTCCAGCTTCACGCCCCGTTCGCGGCGCAGTACGTTAATATCGAAACTTTCAAAGCGTGACAGCAGTTCTTTACTGTTGTCGGTCAAACTGCCGGAGTTCAGAACGGCAAGCGAACAGTTACGAAACAGTTGATACAGGTCGCTGCTGGCCGTGCGTTTAAGCATATCGACTTCCAGCTGCGACAACATGTCCATTGAGCCAAGCGGGCTAATATGTGTAATCAAGTAAACTCCTTATGGGACGCAACACGTCATTCCCTGTGATTACAATAGCCTTGGCTTATGACCTTTCACAACCTTGTGCGCGGAATCCGACACGCAAAATTGAGAAAAAAGATTACTGACGCACCAGACGACCGGTTGCCGGAGTGAAATCGGTGTTGGTGCGCCATGGGTTAATGTCCAGGCCACCACGTCGCGTGTAGCGTGCGTAAACGCTCAGTTTCTCCGGCTGGCAGAAGCGCAGAATGTCATTGAAAATGCGTTCCACACACTGCTCGTGAAATTCATTATGGTGGCGGAAGGAGACCAGATAACGCAGCAGTTTCTCCCTGTCGATTTTCCGTCCGCGATACTGAATTTGTATGGAGCCCCAGTCGGGCTGATGGGTAATCAGACAGTTGGATTTCAGTAGATGGCTGACCAGTGTCTCTTCCACTGCCTTTTCACCGCTCACGGCATTTTCCAGATACGCAGTGCTGAACTGGTAGTTATCGATGACGATATCCTGATTGTCGATACAGGTGCCGTTAAAGTGGGCTATCGGCTGCCCTTCCAGTTCGTCAAGGCGGTACAGCGCCACGCTGACATCGCCCTGAGCGCAGGCGCGAAGATCGTTTTCCAGTGTCTGACGTACCGCATCCCAGGAATCAAAACGCGTCTGATTAAAACTGTTCAGGTAAAGCTTAAAGCTTTTCGATTCAATCAGATTTACGCTGGTGTAATCCAGTTCCACGTGACCGACTGCGACCTGGGGTAAGCCGTTGGTATTCAGCCACGACAGTTCATACAGCGTCCAGATATCTGCACCGTGAAAAGGCAGGGTATCGGCCTTTAAATCCAGCGGATCGCGGTTTAGGCTGCGCGGAACGCCCTGCAACAGACTTGCATCGTAATTGTCTCGGTAATCCGTTGATTTACCTAGAGTCAGGCCGTCAAGCGCCTGATGATTTTCATAAGAGGACATGTTTCACCGTCATAAACCAGATACACTATGCGACAAGTGTATCCTGGCTTTTGTGAAGAGAGAAATCAGTGGACGAATTGACAGCGCAGGCGTTGGTAGCCTTTACGACGCGTTATTGCGACGCATGGCATGAAAAAAACAACAGTTGGCCACTCAGTGAAGAGCTGTATGGCGTACCTTCTCCGTGCATCATTTCTTCCACAGACGATGCGGTATTTTGGCAGCCTCAACCTTTTGTCGGCGAAAAAAACCTCAATGCGGTTGAACGGGCATTTGATATTGTGATACAACCTGCCGCTCACGCTTTTTACACCACCCAGTTTGCCGGGGATATGCACGCGCAGTTTGCGGATGAAAAGCTGACGCTGCTGCAGACCTGGAGTGAAGATGACTTCAGGCGCGTTCAGGAAAACCTGATTGGTCACTTGGTTACGCAAAAGCGACTTAAGCTTTCGCCTACGCTTTTTATTGCCACACAAGATAATGAGCTTGACGTCATTTCGGTGTGCAATCTGTCCGGTGAAGTGTGCAAAGAAACGCTGGGAACCCGTAAACGAACGGTGCTGGCGGCCTCACTTGCGGAATTCCTCACTCAACTTAAGCCAGTTCTGTAATCCTGTTTGCCCTGAATCTTGTGAGAGATCTCTTACATCCCCTGTAGGACATTGCCAGGTGATAAGTAAAGACTTAATGAATTGATAAAATAATAATTTATTATTATTCAATTGGTTAGTCTTTTATTGTCAACTTTCATACGAAAATAATCGTAAGGGTAAGCCTGTAAGCATCTTGTAAGACAAAGCGAAACAGGCGATTCTATATCTGTCGACAAGGAGTCGCACAACGAAGAGAACATCAGGATGATGGCTCTTCACCTGGACACACCAGGACGGTGTTGCAAGGACAGGCTTCAGGACGAAGCAAAGAGGAAGACGCTGGATGCGTTAAAGGACACCTCCAGGACGGAGAATGAGAGCCGGTCAGGATGTTCGGCGGGTCAGGATGGCCAGGATACTTCAGGATGAAGTTTTCACATCGGGGTGATGTGAGCAGGATGCAAAAGTTCAGGATGAACAAGGTCGCAAGACCACAGGAAAAGTTGTCACGGATGAGCAGGGAGCACTAAAAGTAGCTGGAATGCTGCGAAACGAACCGGGAGCACTGTTTTTACAGTGCTCCCTTTTTTTATTTCCCTCCACTAGTGCTATTCTTCGCGCCAGATTTTTCATCATTGAGGTTTATTTCATGACGACTCATGACCGTGTGCGCCAGCAGTTACACGCACTTGAAGCGCTACTGCGTGAACATAATCACTGGCGGATGGATGAGCCAGCAGAGCATCTGTTTACCAGTACGCAGCCTTTTTGTATGGATACCATGGAGCCGGTTGAGTGGCTGCAGTGGGTGTTGATTCCCCGCATGCATACGCTACTCGATAACGCGCAGCCGCTTCCGCAGGCTTTTGCCGTTGCACCGTATTACGAAATGGCGCTAGCAGCCGATCATCCGCAACGCGACATTCTCCTGGCGGCATTGCAGGAGCTGGATGCGCTGTTTACCAGTGATAACGCCTGATGCTGGAAATTCTTTATCAGGACGAATGGCTGGTTGCAGTCAATAAACCTTCGGGCTGGTTGGTTCACCGCAGTTGGCTCGACCGGGATGAGAAAGTGGTGGTGATGCAAACGGTGCGCGACCAAATTGGTCAGCACGTATTTACCGCCCATCGACTCGACAGGCCAACCTCCGGTGTGCTGCTGATGGGACTGTCCAGCGAAGCCGGGCGTTTGTTGTCTCAGCAGTTTGAACATCATCAAATTCAGAAACGCTATCATGCGATTGTGCGTGGCTGGCTGATGGATGATGCCGTGCTGGATTACCCGTTGGTCGAAGAGCTGGATAAGATTGCCGATAAGTTTGCCCGCGATGATAAAGGCCCGCAGCCTGCCGTCACCCATTATCGCGGCCTGGCAACGGTAGAAATGCCGGTAGCGACCGGGCGTTATCCGACCACCCGTTATGGACTGGTGGAGCTGGATCCTAAAACCGGTCGGAAACACCAGCTCAGGCGCCATCTGGCCCACTTACGCCATCCGATAATTGGCGACAGCAAGCACGGTGATTTACGGCAAAATCGCAGCGCCGCAGAGCATTTCGGTTGTCAGCGATTAATGCTGCATGCCAGCCAGCTTGAGCTGACGCATCCATTCACCGGTGAGCTGCTGGTTATTCGCGCCGGGCTGGATGACGTCTGGATGCAGGCATTGTCACAATTTGGCTGGCGTGGACTTCTCCCTGAGAATGAAAGGGTTGAGTTCAGCGGGATGTCAGGTCAGGATGAGCAGATAGATTCTTAAGTCCCAGGAGATTACGGTTATGGCGGAAATTGGAATTTTTGTCGGCACAATGTACGGAAACGCGCTGCTGGTTGCCGAAGAGGCCGAGGCCATTTTGACGGCACAGGGTCATAAAGCCACGGTGTTTGAAGATCCGGAGCTTAGCGACTGGCAGGTATATCAGGATAAATATGTGCTGGTGGTGACCTCAACGACCGGGCAGGGCGATCTGCCCGATAGCATTGTGCCGCTGTTTCAGGGGATCAAAGATAATCTCGGTTTCCAGCCAAATCTGCATTACGGAGTCATTGCGCTGGGCGACAGCAGCTACGTTAATTTCTGCAATGGTGGCAAACAGTTTGATGCGCTGTTGCAGGAGCAAAGCGCACAGCGCGTGGGTGAAATGTTGCTGATTGACGCCAGCGAACATCCTGAACCGGAAAGCGAATCCAACCCTTGGGTAGAAAACTGGGGAACCTTGCTCAAATAATCTCTCGCCCGTACGGGCATACAACCCCCATTTGAACCGTAGGCCGGGTCAGGCGAAGCCGCCACCCGGCAATAAAACCCCAATTACGTGAACTAACTTCCACTGCTTTGGGCTTATGCCCCAAACAACTTCTTACTGCCTCCCGAATGTTGTGTTCATGCACGGTGAGGGTAAGAGCCACTCCTTCATATACTTTTCCCGTCAGTTCCCGAAAAGGCAGCGAGTCAGAATAAAACGGCCCTGAGCTGTACCAAAACTGCCACACACTAACCTCTCATTCTGATCACCCTACAGGTGCTGTACAGAATGAACTGGCGAAAGCCAAGATTCAGGAGTGCAACAATGAGTTCATTAAGTCAGGCGGCGAGCAGCGCTGAAAAACGCACTAACGCTCGCTACTGGATAGTGGTGATGTTGTTTATCGTCACATCCTTCAACTACGGCGATCGCGCCACCTTATCCATTGCCGGTTCGGAGATGGCCAAAGACATTGGTCTGGATGCGGTAGGGATGGGTTATGTATTCTCCGCTTTCTCATGGGCCTATGTTATCGGCCAGATCCCTGGCGGCTGGTTGCTTGACCGCTTCGGTTCAAAACGTGTTTATTTCTGGTCCATCTTTATTTGGTCCATGTTTACTCTGCTGCAAGGCTTCGTCGATATCTTTAGCGGCTTCGGCATTATCGTTGCGCTGTTTACGTTGCGATTCCTTGTCGGTTTAGCTGAAGCACCTTCCTTCCCCGGCAATAGTCGTATAGTTGCGGCATGGTTCCCGGCACAGGAGAGGGGCACAGCGGTCGCAATCTTTAACTCTGCGCAGTACTTTGCCACCGTTATTTTTGCGCCAATCATGGGGTGGCTGACCCACGAAGTGGGCTGGTCGCATGTGTTCTTCTTTATGGGCGGCCTCGGGATTGTTATCAGCTTTATCTGGCTGAAGGTGATTCATGAACCAAACCAGCACCCGGGCGTAAACCAAAAAGAGCTGGAGTACATTGCTGAAGGCGGGGCGCTGATCAATATGGATCAGGCGGCCGCCAAAGCTAAAGTGCCGTTCAGCGTGAAGTGGGGGCAAATCAAACAGCTGCTGGGCTCACGGATGATGATCGGTATTTACATCGGGCAATACTGCATTAACGCGCTGACCTACTTCTTTATCACCTGGTTCCCGGTTTATCTGGTGCAGGCTCGCGGTATGTCGATTTTGAAAGCTGGTTTTGTCGCTTCGGTCCCGGCCATTTGCGGATTCGCCGGCGGCGTGCTCGGCGGCATTATTTCCGACTGGCTGATGCGCCGTACCGGTTCGCTAAATATCGCCCGTAAAACACCAATCGTACTCGGCATGCTGCTGTCGATGGTGATGGTGTTCTGTAACTACGTCAACGTGGAGTGGATGATCATCGGCTTTATGGCGCTGGCCTTCTTCGGCAAAGGTATCGGTGCGTTGGGATGGGCGGTGATGGCTGATACTGCACCTAAAGAGATCAGCGGTCTGAGCGGCGGTTTGTTCAACATGTTTGGCAATATCTCCGGTATCGTCACGCCAATTGCTATCGGCTACATCGTAGGGACCACCGGCTCGTTTAACGGCGCGTTGATTTACGTCGGGGTGCATGCGTTGATTGCGGTGGTGAGCTATCTGGTACTGGTGGGCGATATTAAACGTATCGAACTGAAACCTGTCGCAGGACAATGATGATGACAACACAATCGAGTCCCGTTATTACCGATATGAAGGTCATCCCGGTGGCCGGTCATGACAGCATGCTGCTCAATATTGGCGGTGCGCACAATGCATATTTCACCCGCAATATTGTGGTTCTTACCGATAACGCCGGCAATACCGGCGTCGGTGAAGCGCCGGGCGGCGAAGTGATTTATCAGACGCTGGTTGACGCTATCCCGATGGTATTGGGTCAGGAAGTTGCGCGCCTGAATAAGGTGGTACAGCAGGTGCATAAAGGCAACCAGGCCGCTGATTTTGACACCTTTGGCAAAGGTGCCTGGACCTTTGAACTACGGGTAAACGCGGTGGCGGCGCTGGAAGCGGCGCTGCTCGACCTGCTGGGTAAGGCGCTGAACGTGCCGGTTTGTGAACTGTTAGGGCCGGGCAAGCAGCGCGATGCGGTCACCGTACTCGGCTATCTGTTCTACGTGGGCGATCGCACAAAGACCGATTTACCGTATCTGGAAAGCACGCCGGGAAACCATGAGTGGTATCACCTGCGTCACCAGCAAGCGATGAACAGTGAGGCGGTGGTTCGTCTGGCTCAGGCTTCGCAGGATCGCTACGGCTTTAAAGATTTCAAACTCAAAGGCGGTGTACTGCCTGGCGAGCAGGAAATCGACACCGTTCGTGCGCTGAAAAAATGCTTCCCGGATGCGCGTATTACGGTTGATCCCAACGGTGCCTGGTTGCTGGATGAAGCCATCTCCCTGTGTAAAGGGCTGAACGATGTTCTGACCTACGCCGAAGATCCATGCGGCGCTGAACAGGGTTTTTCTGGCCGCGAAGTGATGGCCGAGTTCCGCCGTGCAACCGGTCTACCGGTAGCAACCAACATGATAGCCACCAACTGGCGTGAAATGGGCCATGCGGTGATGCTGAACTCAGTAGATATTCCGCTGGCCGATCCGCACTTCTGGACCCTTTCCGGCGCGGTACGCGTGGCACAGTTATGCGATGACTGGGGACTGACCTGGGGCTGCCACTCTAACAATCATTTTGATATTTCGCTGGCGATGTTCACCCACGTTGGCGCCGCTGCGCCGGGCAACCCGACGGCTATCGACACCCACTGGATCTGGCAGGAGGGCGATTGCCGTCTGACCAAAAATCCGCTGGAGATTAAGAACGGGAAAATTGCTGTTCCTGACGCGCCTGGACTGGGCGTAGAGCTGGACTGGGATCAGGTTAACAAGGCTCATGAAGCCTACAAGAGACTGCCCGGCGGCGCGCGTAATGACGCAGGCCCAATGCAGTATCTGATTCCTGGATGGACTTTTGACCGTAAACGTCCCGTTTTCGGCCGCCACTAATTTTGAATAAGGACTTAATTATGAGCGCACAATTTTCTACCCCATTGGTTACCTCTATGCAGGTTATTCCGGTTGCGGGTCATGACAGTATGCTGATGAACCTGAGCGGCGCACATGCTCCATTCTTCACGCGCAATATTGTGATTATTAAAGATAACTCCGGTCATACCGGCGTGGGTGAAATTCCCGGCGGAGAAAAAATCCGCAAAACGCTGGAAGATGCGATCCCGCTGGTGGTAGGCAAAACGTTAGGTGAATACAAAAACGTGCTGAATGCGGTACGCAATACTTTTGCCGATCGTGATGCGGGCGGTCGCGGTTTGCAGACCTTTGATTTACGTACCACTATTCATGTGGTTACTGGGATCGAAGCGGCCATGTTGGATCTGTTAGGTCAGCATCTGGGCGTAAACGTCGCCTCTCTGCTGGGTGATGGACAGCAGCGTAGCGAAGTTGAAATGTTGGGTTACCTGTTCTTCGTGGGTAACCGTAAGGCAACGCCGCTGCCGTACCAGAGTCAGCCGGATGAGAAGTGCGACTGGTATCGTCTGCGTCATGAAGAGGCGATGACCCCGGATGCGGTAGTGCGCCTGGCGGAAGCTGCGTATGAGAAGTATGGTTTCAACGACTTTAAACTGAAAGGCGGCGTGCTGGCCGGGGAAGAGGAAGCGGAATCTATCGTTGCGCTGGCGAAGCGTTTCCCGCAGGCCCGCGTCACGCTGGATCCGAACGGCGCGTGGTCGCTAAACGAAGCGATTAAGATCGGCAAATATCTGAAGGGTTCTCTGGCCTATGCGGAAGATCCGTGTGGCGCCGAGCAGGGCTTCTCTGGTCGTGAAGTGATGGCGGAATTCCGCCGCGCTACCGGTCTGCCGACCGCCACCAACATGATCGCCACCGACTGGCGTCAGATGGGGCATACGCTGTCGTTGCAGTCCGTGGATATCCCACTGGCGGACCCGCACTTCTGGACCATGCAGGGTTCTGTCCGCGTGGCGCAAATGTGCCATGAGTTTGGGTTGACCTGGGGATCGCACTCTAACAACCACTTTGATATTTCGCTGGCGATGTTTACGCATGTCGCGGCAGCGGCTCCGGGCAAAATTACCGCGATTGATACCCACTGGATCTGGCAGGAAGGCAATCAACGCCTGACCAAAGAGCCATTTGAAATCAAAGGCGGCATGGTGCAGGTTCCGGTAAAACCGGGTCTGGGCGTGGAGCTGGATATGGATCAGGTCATGAAAGCGCATGAGCTGTACCAGCAACATGGATTGGGGGCGCGTGATGATGCGATGGGAATGCAGTATCTGATCCCGAACTGGACGTTTGATAATAAGCGTCCGTGCATGGTACGCTAAGCGAACTGGGACCGCTCCCATTAAGGGGCGGTTTTTATCCTGGTATATGCTTAACACAGTCAACATGCGTAAGGATGCTTTATGAAAATAGTAATCGCACCGGATTCCTATAAGGAAAGTTTGAGTGCGCTTGAAGTGGCAACGGCTATTGAGCAGGGGTTTCGTGAGATCTGGCCCGATGCGGATTACGTGAAGATTCCGGTTGCAGATGGCGGTGAAGGAACGGTCGAAGCGATGGTTGCCGCAACGCAAGGTCACCTTGTACATGTTGATGTTACCGGCCCTTTGGGCAACACAATTCAGGCATTTTATGGTTTATCCGGTGATGAGCGCTCGGCCTTTATCGAAATGGCGGCCGCCAGCGGACTGGAACAGGTTCCTACGGGGTTACGCGATCCGCTGAAAACGACATCCTGGGGAACCGGGGAGTTAATCCGTCATGCATTGGACGCTGGCGTTGAGCATATCATCATTGGAATTGGCGGAAGCGCCACCAATGATGGCGGTGCCGGGATGGTGCAAGCGCTGGGAGCAAAATTGCTGGATGCGCAAAATAACGATATTGCCCATGGCGGGGCTGGCCTCGAATCGCTCGCTCGGATTGATATTTCTCAGTTAGACCAGCGACTTGCTGCGTGTCGTATTGAAGTGGCTTGCGACGTGACTAATCCGTTGACCGGTGAAGAGGGCGCTTCTGCGGTTTTTGGCCCGCAAAAAGGGGCGACGCCGGAGATGATTACCCGCCTGGATCGGGCACTCACGCACTATGCGCAACTCATTGCCCGCGATCTGGACGTCAACGTGCTGGATCTGGCCGGCGGTGGAGCCGCTGGTGGTATGGGGGCGGCGCTATATGCGTTTTGCGGCGCACAGTTGCGCTGCGGTATTGAGATAGTAACGGATGCGTTGCACCTTGACGCCTGCGTTGCGGATGCGGATTTAGTGGTCACGGGTGAAGGGCGCATTGATAGTCAGACCATTCACGGTAAGGTTCCGGTTGGCGTGGCGAAGGTCGCAAAGCGTTACAACAAACCGGTTATCGGCATTGCCGGTAGCCTGACGGCGGATGTCGGTGTGGTCCACGAGCATGGGCTGGATGCGGTTTTCAGCGTCATCTATACCATCTGTACCCTGGATGAGGCGCTAAAGAACGCGAGCGACAACGTACGAATGACGGCGCGAAACGTGGCCGCAACGCTTAAAGCCGGGCAGCAATTACGCTGAGTTGTAGGTTGGATAAGGCGGTCACGCCGCCTTCCTGCGAATATCACCCCAACAACTTCTTCGCTTCGCGCGCAACGTTGTCCATTTCATCCAGAAGCTCTAAAAACTCAGGCTCCAGCTCTTCTTCCTTGGTCCCGCTACGTAATTGCTGCTCAATAAGCTGACACAGGTTTTTCATGCGGGGAACGCCGCTATAACCGCAGCTGCCGTGCAGCTTGTGGATCATATCCACCAGCCCTTCAGGGTTTTCACCGACCAGCTGTTCTTCAATTTTGTTACGTACTTCGGGCAGAAAATCGAGCAGCATTTGCAGCATATCCCGCGCCAGATCGTTTTTACCTGCGGCTTGTCTTAATGCTAACTGCCAGTCGAGTGTGGTATTCGGATTGACTACCGGCTCAACGGGTTCAACGGCGATCGCCCTAAGCGCTGTGCTTGCGCCGGGTTTGTAGCGTAACAGCAGATTATGCAGCTTATCTTCTTCGATAGGCTTCGCCAGGTAATCGTTCATCCCGGCGCTGAGCAGCTTCTCTTTCTGCCCGGCCATGGCGTGTGCGGTGACCGCAATGACCGGTGTCTGCTGTTGATGAGGAAGCTGGTGGATTAGTTCACAAGCGCGAATGCCGTCCATGTCTGGCATCTGAATATCCATCAGGATCAGATCAAATTGCATTTGTCTGGCGCGATCCACCGCTTGATGCCCACTGTCGCAGAGCACGACGTGCTGCACCTTATCTTCCAACAGTGCGCCAATCAGCTTTAGGTTCGCCGGGTTGTCGTCTACCGCCATAACGGTCATCGCAATTTTGCTATCGTCTAACAGCAGCGGATCCGTGCTGTGATTCACCTGACAATACTCTGTCAGCGCAGGCAGTAAGCGAGTTGAGGTGAGAGGTTTCAACAGACATGCCGCCGCGCCGCCCTGTTTTAACTTCTCGGCGTTAATCTGCGCATGGCAAGGCAGGGCCAGTAACAAAAAGTCGGTCATCGCCGCAGCGTTTGCCAGCCGCTCATGCTGCATGGTGAGCGGTTCGCGTAAAGTAACCGGAATGCCGAGCAGCAGAATATCGTAGTGATCCTTCGGCAGCCCGGAGAATGAAGGGCTGTAAATCACCTCCAACGGCGTTTCGCTCAAGATATCTAATGTGCACTGTGCGGCAGTGGCGTTCGGTTCGACGTAGGCCAGTCGTTTACCGGCCAGGCAGAGCGTGGTTGAGCGGTCAACGAGAACGTTAGGGTTAAGATCGAGGCTGATATGGAACCAGAACGTGGAACCCCGGTTCGGTTGACTATGGAAGGAGATATCCCCGCCCATTTCGTTGACCAGTTTTTGCGTAATGACCAGGCCCAGCCCGGTACCGCCGTGGCGGCGGGAAATACTGGCATCCGCCTGGCGGAAGGCCTGGAACAAGCGTGACTGATCGCGCTCAGGAATACCAATTCCGGTATCGCGGATTTGTACTTCAATCTGCACTTTCGTGTTACTAAGGGCGCGCTTCTCGACCAGAATGTCGATATTGCCGCCTTCGGTAAATTTGATGGCATTGCCAACCAGATTAGTGATTACCTGCTGTAAGCGCAGCGGATCGCCGATGACGTTGTCCGGCACGTCATTCTTAATATTCAGCGTCAGCTCAAGCCCTTTATCATGGGATGAATGCGCTAACAGCGTAACGACGTCATCCAGCGTGCTGCGCAGCGGGAAGGGAATGCTTTCCAGAATCAGCTTGCCCGCCTCAAGTTTTGAGAAGTCGAGTACATCATTGATGATAGCCAGCAGATTGTTAGCCGAGCGTTCAATGGTATTCAGGTGATCGCGCTGCGTGGTGTTGAGCTCGGTTTTTAGCGTAAGACGGGTGAAGCCAATCACGCCATTCAGCGGTGTTCGCAGTTCGTGCGACATGTTAGCCAGAAACTCAGACTTAATACGCGCCGCTTCCTGGGCGCGTTTCTTCGCCAGATCCAGTTCGACGTTCTGGATTTCCATCTGCTCCAGCGTTTCACGCAGGTCAGAGGTGGCCTGATCGATGTTGTGCTGCATCTCCTCATGGTAAGCCGCAAGTGACATCGCCATCGAGTTGATACCATTTTTGAGCATATCCAGCTCGCCCAGCATGAAACCTTCCACGCGGCTGTCGAGCTGTCCTCTACGAATTCGGTCAACGGTATTCACCATATTGCGAATCGGGCCGGTTACGTCTCGCATCAGACGCCAGCCAAAAATTAACGCAATACCAATACAAAACAGCATCATTACACTGGAGATAAAGATCTCTTTGTACTGCTGCAATCGCACGGACTTAAGATCCAGCTCAAGCGCCACATACCCCAGCATATTTTTGGTGTTTTTCGCATCGCTTACGGCGGATTCATCTGGTGAATAGCTTTCCGATATAATCGGGGTACGCAGGATCATGATATCCCCGTGCCGGGTGACGCTTAGCTTACGGGGAAACGGTGAACCTGTCGCCAACTGCATTTCAGACGGATCGAGATGAAAATTAGAGGTGACGAACAGTCGGTTATTTTCGTCATAAACAGAAATTGCCCGCACGATATCGGAATGGCGACGATGCAGCACGCTGATAAGCTGGCCGATAGATTCCCTGTTTTGCAGGTTCATGCCATATTCGCTGGAGACCGCGAGTGGTTCTATGATGCTGGCACCAGCATCTTCCAGTTGACGCTGCAAGTCGTTATAGCGATGCACAACAAAAAAGATACTGAGCAACAAACCTATCAGGACGGTCGGGGCCAGGATCAGAATCATCATGCGTGCGCGCAGGCTGTAGTTGGTCATGGAGTTCCGTTATGGGACAATTAGGGTCACACTGTTAAATAGAGAAATATCTCGTCGATGGCGCAATTCTACTCTGCAAAACGACGCGTGACGACGCGTCAGATCATAACCGTTACCGTCAATGACCTCGATCCTTTTGGTCAGGGCGTCGCTCGCCATAACGGAAAAGCGTTGTTTATACCGGAATTGCTACCCCAGGAAAGCGCCGAGGTGGTGATTACCGAAGATAAAAAACAGTTCGCCCGCGCGCAAGTAAAACGACGTTTGAACAACAGCCCTGAGCGTGAAGTGCCACGTTGCCCGCATTTTGGCGTATGCGGCGGTTGCCAGCAGCAGCATGCCAGCATCTCGTTACAGCAGCGTAGTAAAAGCGCGGCGTTGTCGCGTTTAATGAAATGTGACGTGTCAGATGTTATAGCTGATACGCCGTGGGGCTATCGTCGTCGTGCCCGATTGAGCCTGAACTATCGGCCAAAAGAACAAAAATTGCAGATGGGGTTTCGTAAATCAGGCTCCAGCGACATTATCGATGTCAAACAATGCCCTGTTTTGGTGCCCCAGCTTGAAGCGTTATTGCCCCATCTCAGGGCGTGTCTGGAAAGTCTTCAAGGGTTACGCCACCTTGGACATGTTGAACTGGTGCAGGCAGGGAGCGGAACCCTGATGATTTTGCGCCACACGGCGCCATTAAGTGCAGCGGATAAAGAAAAACTGGAATGCTTTTCGCATTCTCTGGGGCTGTCTTTGTTTCTGGCCCCGCAAAGCGAGATACTGGAATCAATATCAGAAGAATCACCCTGGTATGACTCAAATGGACTACGGTTAACCTTCAGCCCGCGTGATTTTATTCAGGTCAATGAAGGGGTAAACCAGCAAATGGTGGCCCGTGCGTTGGAATGGCTCGATGTTCAACCTGAAGATCGCGTACTCGATCTGTTCTGCGGAATGGGCAATTTTACTCTGCCGCTGGCAACTCGGGCAGCAAGCGTGGTTGGCGTGGAAGGTGTTCCGGCGTTGGTGGAAAAAGGTCGGGAGAACGCGCTGAATAACGGATTACACAATGTGACGTTCTTTCATGAAAACCTTGAGGAAGATGTTACCCGGCAGCCGTGGGCGAAAAACGGATTCGACAAAGTTTTGCTCGATCCTGCGCGTGCGGGGGCTGCAGGTGTGATGCAACATATTATAAAATTAGAACCTATACGCGTTGTTTATGTATCCTGTAACCCGGCAACGCTGGCTCGTGACAGCGATGCTTTGCTCAATGCGGGATACGCCATCCGGCGGCTGGCGATGCTCGATATGTTCCCGCACACTGGACACCTGGAATCAATGGTCCTGTTTGAGCGTTTGTAATGAACTTAATACCCATTGGATTTCGCCTTGTAATGCTGTGTGAAAGACAATGGGTTCGGCTTGTCGACTTCGACAGGCCATGCCCCTTAAGGAGAGGACGATGGTTGCGGTAAGAAGTGCACATTTAAATAAAGCTGGTGAGTTTGATCCCAAGAAATGGATCGCGAGTCTGGGGATCTCCAGCCAGCAGTCGTGTGAACGCTTAGCCGAAACCTGGGCGTACTGCCTCCTGCAGACACAGGGGCATCCGGATGCGGATCTGCTGCTGTGGCGTGGTGTGGAGATGGTAGAAATTCTCTCCATGTTGAGCATGGATATCGATACGCTGCGTGCAGCAATGCTGTTCCCACTGGCTGATGCCAACGTGGTAAGTGAAGACATCCTGCGCGAGAGCGTGGGCAAATCCATTGTTCATCTTATCCACGGCGTGCGTGATATGGCGGCGATACGCCAGCTTAAAGCCACGCATACCGATTCAGTTTCTTCCGAGCAGGTCGATAACGTCCGCCGCATGCTGCTGGCAATGGTAGATGACTTCCGCTGTGTGGTCATCAAGCTGGCAGAGCGGATTGCCCATCTGCGTGAAGTGAAAGACGCGCCGGAAGATGAACGCGTTCTGGCGGCAAAAGAGTGCACCAATATCTATGCACCGCTGGCCAACCGTTTGGGAATTGGGCAATTAAAATGGGAGCTGGAAGATTACTGCTTCCGTTATCTGCACCCGGCTGAATACAAACGCATTGCCAAGCTGCTGCATGAACGTCGTATCGACCGGGAGCATTACATTGATGAGTTCGTTGGTCATTTGCGCTCAGAGATGAAAACGGAAGGCGTCAAAGCTGAAGTGTACGGGCGTCCCAAGCATATCTACAGCATCTGGCGCAAAATGCAGAAAAAGCAGTTGGCCTTCGATGAACTGTTCGATGTGCGCGCAGTGCGTATCGTGGCAGAGCGTTTACAGGACTGCTATGCCGCGCTCGGGATAGTACATACTCACTATCGCCATCTGCCGGATGAGTTTGATGACTACGTCGCGAACCCGAAACCCAACGGCTACCAGTCAATCCATACGGTTGTGCTGGGGCCGGGCGGGAAAACTATTGAAATTCAGATCCGTACCAAACAGATGCACGAAGATGCCGAACTGGGCGTCGCGGCACACTGGAAGTACAAAGAGGGCACTGCTTCAGGCGCCGCGCGCTCTGGTCATGAAGATCGTATTGCATGGCTGCGTAAGCTGATCGCCTGGCAGGAAGAGATGGCAGATTCTGGTGAAATGCTGGATGAAGTTCGTAGCCAGGTCTTTGATGACCGCGTGTACGTCTTTACGCCGAAAGGCGACGTTGTGGATCTGCCTGCAGGCTCCACGCCGCTCGATTTTGCTTACCACATTCATAGTGATGTGGGGCATCGTTGCATTGGCGCGAAAATTGGTGGACGCATCGTACCGTTTACCTACCAACTACAGATGGGCGATCAAATTGAAATTATCACCCAGAAACAGCCAAACCCAAGCCGCGACTGGTTGAACCCTAACCTTGGCTACGTAACCACCAGTCGTGGGCGTTCGAAGATCCACGCCTGGTTCCGTAAACAGGACCGTGATAAGAACATTCTTGCAGGTCGCCAGATCCTCGACGATGAACTGGCGCATTTAGGCATCAGCCTGAAAGAAGCGGAAAAACATCTGCTGCCGCGCTACAGTTTCAATGAGCTGGATGAACTGTTGGCGGCGATTGGCGGAGGAGACATCCGCCTCAACCAGATGGTGAATTTCCTGCAGGCGCAGTTTAATAAGCCAAGCGCTGCCGAACAGGATGCCGCCGCGCTGAAACAGCTTCAGCAGAAAACGCACGCACCGCAAAGTCGCCGTAAAGACGACGGTCGTGTCGTGGTGGAAGGGGTAGGTAACCTGATGCACCACATCGCTCGCTGCTGCCAGCCGATTCCAGGCGATGAGATTGTCGGGTTTATTACCCAGGGACGCGGTATTTCCGTGCACCGGGCGGATTGTGAACAGCTGACTGAGCTGCGTTCCCATGCGCCGGAACGTATTGTTGATGCGGTCTGGGGCGAAAGTTACTCTGCAGGGTATTCGCTGGTGGTTCGCGTCCAGGCCAACGATCGCAGTGGCTTGTTACGTGATATCACCACGATTCTCGCCAACGAGAAGGTGAACGTGCTGGGCGTTGCCAGCCGGAGTGATACCAAACAACAGCTTGCCACCATTGATATGACCATCGAAATCTACAACCTGCAGGTGCTAGGGCGCGTGCTCGGCAAGCTGAACCAGGTACCGGATGTGATCGACGCACGTCGTCTGCACGGTAATTAATCATTATGTAGGCCGGATAACCTTGTAGGCCTGATAAGACGCGTTAGCGTTGCCATCAGGCATTGCTATGTTGCCGGATGTCGCCTTATCCGGCCTACTGTATTGAAATTTCAGGATATTCCAATGAATCAAATCGACCGACTGCTCGGTATTATGCAGCGCCTGCGCGACCCAGAGAACGGCTGTCCGTGGGACAAAGAGCAGACATTCGCCACTATTGCTCCTTATACCCTCGAAGAAACTTATGAAGTGCTGGACGCGATTGCGCGAGAAGACTTCGACGACCTGCGTGGAGAGTTGGGGGATCTGCTGTTCCAGGTGGTGTTTTACGCCCAGATGGCTCAGGAAGAAGGGCGCTTCAACTTTGATGATATTTGCGCTGCGATAAGCGATAAGCTTGAACGCCGCCACCCGCATGTTTTTGCTGATGTTTCTGCCAGTAACAGCACCGAGGTGCTTACCCGTTGGGAGCAAATCAAAACCGAAGAACGTGCTGAGAAGGCGCAGCATTCCGCGCTCGACGATATTCCCCGTAGTTTACCGGCATTAATGCGCGCCCAAAAAATCCAGAAACGCTGCTCAAATGTTGGCTTCGACTGGAAAACATTAGGACCGGTTGTCGACAAGGTTTACGAAGAGATCGACGAAGTCATGTTTGAGGCGAAGCAGGCTGTTGTCGACCAGGCTAAACTGGAGGAGGAAATGGGCGATCTGCTGTTTGCCACGGTCAATATGGCCCGGCATTTAGGCACTAAAGCAGAGACCGCATTGCAGAAAGCGAACGAGAAGTTTGAGCGGCGTTTTCGTGAGGTTGAGCGAATTGTGGCAGCTCGCGGTCTGGAAATGACTGGTGTTGATCTGGAAACTATGGAAGAAGTCTGGCAACAGGTAAAACGGCAGGAAATTGATCTCTAAGGGATTTCGTCGGTCAAGGGCGATTTGTGTGATTTTTTAAATAACAAGCGCTTGATTTACGTCAAAAACATTTACCCCAAAGGGGCTATTTTCTCACTCCCGATGTTAATGTGAGCCTGGTGAAGAGGAGGAATAATGAAAGTTTGTGGCGCTCGTCATGTTCGGGTATACTACTTTCCCGTCTTGGTAATTCCATCGTTTCACCCTAACTTCTCAGGTCCAGCATGACAACGAACTATATTTTTGTGACCGGCGGGGTCGTATCCTCTCTGGGAAAAGGCATTGCCGCAGCCTCCCTGGCAGCCATTCTTGAAGCCCGTGGCCTCAATGTAACCATGATGAAACTGGATCCGTACATCAACGTCGATCCAGGTACTATGAGCCCAATCCAACACGGGGAAGTGTTCGTTACCGAAGACGGCGCTGAAACCGACCTGGACCTGGGTCACTATGAGCGCTTCATTCGTACCAAAATGAGCCGCCGCAACAACTTCACTACGGGTCGTATCTACTCCGACGTTCTGCGTAAAGAACGCCGTGGCGACTACCTGGGCGCGACCGTTCAGGTTATCCCGCACATCACGAATGCCATTAAAGAGCGTGTTCTGGAAGGCGGTGAAGGTCATGATGTTGTTCTGGTTGAAATCGGCGGAACCGTTGGGGATATCGAATCTCTGCCGTTCCTTGAAGCGATTCGCCAGATGGCCGTAGAAATTGGCCGCGAGCACACGCTGTTTATGCATCTGACGCTGGTTCCGTACATGGCGGCGGCAGGTGAAGTCAAAACTAAACCGACTCAGCACTCTGTAAAAGAGCTGCTTTCTATCGGTATTCAGCCAGATATCCTGATTTGCCGCTCCGATCGCGCAGTTCCGGCTAATGAACGTGCAAAAATTGCATTGTTCTGTAACGTTCCGGAAAAAGCGGTGATTTCTCTGAAAGATGTCGATTCCATCTATAAAATCCCGGGCCTGTTGAAATCTCAGGGCCTTGACGATTATATTTGTAAACGATTCAGCTTGAACTGTCCGGAAGCTAATCTGTCAGAATGGGAACAGGTTATCTACGAAGAAGCTAATCCGGCAGGCGAAGTGACTATCGGTATGGTCGGCAAGTACATTGAACTGCCGGATGCCTATAAGTCAGTTATCGAAGCGCTGAAGCATGGCGGTCTGAAGAATCGTGTCACCGTCAATATCAAGCTGATCGATTCACAAGATGTCGAAACGCGTGGCGTTGAGATCCTGAAAGGTCTTGATGCAATCCTGATCCCTGGCGGCTTCGGCTACCGTGGTGTTGAAGGTAAAATCGCGACGGCGCGCTTTGCGCGTGAGAACAATATTCCTTATCTGGGCATTTGCCTGGGTATGCAGGTTGCGTTGATTGAGTTTGCACGTAACGTAGTGGGTATGGACAACGCCAACTCCACGGAATTTGTGCCAGACTGTAAGTACCCGGTGGTGGCTCTGATTACCGAATGGCGCGATGAAGACGGCAACGTCGAAGTCCGTACCGAGAAGAGCGATCTGGGCGGCACTATGCGTCTTGGTGCGCAGCAGTGTCAGTTGAGCGACGATAGCCTGGTTCGTCAACTGTACGGCGCGCCGACAATTGTTGAACGCCACCGCCACCGTTACGAAGTCAACAATATGCTGTTGAAACAGATTGAAGCTGCGGGTCTGCGTATTGCAGGCCGTTCCGGTGATGATCAGTTGGTCGAGATCATTGAGGTACCGAATCATCCGTGGTTCGTGGCCTGTCAGTTCCACCCGGAATTTACTTCCACGCCACGTGATGGGCACCCGCTGTTTGCCGGCTTTGTGAAAGCCGCCAGTGAACATCAGAAGCGTCAGGCGAAGTAAGAAGTAAATAAGTTAGAACGGCAATGCACCCATCAGGGTGCATTGTTTGTCTGGAGTTTTAGTTTAACTTGTACTGAGGAAAATCTAATGTCCAAAATCGTTAAAATCATCGGTCGTGAAATCATCGACTCCCGTGGTAACCCGACTGTTGAAGCCGAAGTACACCTGGAAGGTGGTTTCGTTGGTATGGCAGCAGCTCCGTCAGGTGCTTCTACTGGTTCCCGCGAAGCACTGGAACTGCGCGATGGCGACAAATCCCGTTTCATGGGTAAAGGCGTACTGAAAGCTGTTGCAGCTGTTAACGGCCCAATTGCTCAGGCTCTGCTGGGTAAAGATGCTAAAGATCAGGCTGGCATCGACAAGATCATGATCGATCTGGACGGTACTGAAAACAAATCCAACTTCGGTGCAAACGCCATCCTGGCTGTGTCCCTGGCGAACGCCAAAGCAGCAGCTGCTGCTAAAGGCCTGCCGCTGTATGCACACATCGCTGAACTGAACGGTACTCCGGGTAAATACTCCATGCCGGTTCCGATGATGAACATCATCAACGGTGGTGAGCACGCTGACAACAACGTCGACATCCAGGAATTCATGATTCAGCCGGTTGGCGCTAAGACTCTGAAAGAAGCCGTTCGTATGGGTTCTGAAGTGTTCCACAACCTGGCTAAAGTTCTGAAAGCTAAAGGTATGAACACTGCAGTTGGTGACGAAGGTGGCTACGCGCCGAACCTGGGTTCCAACGCTGAAGCTCTGGCTGTAATCGCTGAAGCGGTTAAAGCAGCTGGCTACGAGCTGGGCAAAGACATCACTCTGGCGATGGACTGTGCAGCTTCTGAATTCTACAAAGACGGTAAATACGTTCTGGCTGGCGAAGGCAACAAAGCATTCACCTCCGAAGAATTCACTCACTTCCTGGAAGAACTGACCAAACAGTACCCGATCGTGTCCATCGAAGATGGTCTGGACGAGTCTGACTGGGATGGTTTCGCATACCAGACTAAAGTACTGGGCGACAAAATCCAGCTGGTTGGTGACGATCTGTTCGTAACCAACACCAAGATCCTGAAAGAAGGCATCGAAAAAGGCATCGTTAACTCCATCCTGATCAAATTCAACCAGATCGGTTCTCTGACCGAAACTCTGGCTGCGATCAAAATGGCGAAAGACGCTGGCTACACCGCTGTCATCTCTCACCGTTCTGGCGAAACTGAAGATGCTACCATCGCTGACCTGGCTGTTGGTACCGCTGCAGGCCAGATCAAAACTGGTTCTATGAGCCGTTCTGACCGCGTTGCTAAGTACAACCAGCTGATTCGTATCGAAGAAGCTCTGGGTGAACAAGCACCGTACAACGGTCGTAAAGAGATCAAAGGTCAGGCGTAATCCTGTTCTTTAACTCTTAACGTAAAAACCCGCTGCGGCGGGTTTTTTTATGTCTGTAATTTATTCTTAATTGAAAATTTTGATGAACAATTTGATCTTTCTCACTTTGTTATTATTTTACTAAGAGTAATTTAATGATGTGATTATTTTGTATGTATTTTTTATATTTATCATTAACAATAATAGAAATATTGAATGAATAACGAATTGGAAGACATACTGGCGAAAGCGGGCATGAAAAAAAAGGATGCTGCTATCCTAATAAAGTTGGCAAAACTGAAAAATATCAGCTTAAGTCGGGCATTTTTTCTCTATGCCTGGACATATTACGCCTGGAGTGCTGCTTTACTATTGGCTGTGATTTTTGCATCGTTTTCTGAGGGGATAGAGTTCTTTATAGTGAACGTTTTCTTCTGTATGGCTGTAGCTCTTGTTTCACTCTTCTTTACGCCCTTTGTCATAAATTTAATTTGGAGCATTAAGATTCAATATAAATTGCTTGGGAAATAACAGGAGGTTATTTTGAGTAGTTATGGATTAATGAATTTGCAACGTGAAAAAGAAAAGATTGACCGACTTGTCTATGATATCAGTTTTCAATATCTTAATGATCTAGATATACGTTCAAAATATATGTTAGAAGAACGTAGGGTTACATCATATTTTCTTGATGAATATCGTTATGGGAAATTAGATTTTGGCAGAGCGATGGATAGATTACGTGAATATCATATGTCTTTAACTAACCATCATATGAATTTAAGAATGGGGAGTGTTAAATTATATGCAATAGCTGAGCGTGAAAGAGAACGGCACTCTACGCTTACAATAACATTAAAGCGAGTTGGATTCATTAGTGGATCAATGCAAGTTATCGGTGGGTTTGGTTTATGTAAAGCAAGCCTTGGTGCTGCATGTAAAAGTTATGGGGTCCCTTTAATGATGCAGGGAAGTGAGAATGTTTGGGAAAATGGTTATTATTTACTATATCATGAAGACCCCAAAAGAATGCCTTTGAGGTATGCCTACCGCCAGGTAGCTAAACTTTTGGGGAGTGATGATAAGGGTGGTGATATTGCTTTTTCAACGGGAGATCTTGTTCTTTCATTTGGTTCAGCCTCAACGCTGACCTTGAGAACAGATTCGTGGAAATTATTCCGCTATATACAGGAAGATTATATCCGCAGTTGGAGAACCTTGGGGGCAGTCGGGGTGGCTAGTGAGTTAACCGGTGATGTAGTTAGTGGATTCACTATTTATCAACTTTTTGGTGGAGAAAGTACTAACTGGGCTGAATTGAGGGAATAAGGATATGATCTTCAAAGCATATGATCAGAATGATAAGTCTTTAACTGAAAGTATTAAACTTGCGGGTTTGAGTGAGTATAAAGCACAGAAACTTATTCGTTTTGCTAATGAAAACAAAGTGAATATACAAAAAGCCTATTTATTAACAGATGCAAGTATCATTAAGGTTGATATTATCATGGCTTTTGTTATGTCATTTTTTATATTTTCAATTGGACAAGAAGATTACACTGAGTTATTGGTGCTCTTTTTAATATTCGGGTTGTTGTTTTTTGTTATTGAGTTAACTTGTCGGCTTCATAAAAATTACCTTAAGGTTTGGAAAGTTTATATCAAGTTACGAGGAATCTAAGTGATTAATCTGGTGTTATTTTAAAGGGGAGTCAAGTGATGTTTTATATATTGCAATGACTTTAACTGATGATTGTTATGAATAATGATATAAAATCTATACTCGTGAATGCTGGAATGAAAGAAAAAAATGTTCGTTTCTTGCTTAAATTAGCGAGAAAGAAAAACATCAGCGTAAGCCGAGCTTTCTTTCTCTACGCCTGGAAATACTATGCCTGGGGTGGCGCGTTATTCTTCTCTATGCTTTTCCCTGCATCAATGGGAGGGTTTGAGCTATTTATAATGTGCATACTTTGTTGCCTCATCTTAGTCTTGATTTCAGTCTTCTTTAACCCTTTCTTTATCAATCTGGTTTGGAGTATCAAGTTACAGCTCAAACTAATGGGTAAGCGGTAGAAAAACTAAACTCGATATACTTTCTGGTGAACAGGGGAGTCTTACCTTAAACAAGCGCAGCGTACGACCCGTTTTCGGAATCTGGGAAAATTATTGCTTATCTTCATACTGAGAACGCTAACAATACCCATTCACGAGATGTTTCAGACTTCTTCAAGAAGAGGGGGACTTTGCCGGCATCCCCACTATTTCTATTTGTAATCCTGTTCTTTAACTCTTAACGTAAAAACCCGCTGCGGCGGGTTTTTTTATGCTTTTAAAGCAGTAGAGGAAGTGTTGCGCTGGCGGTTTGCTGGCTCACATCGCTATACTTTTCATCCAGCGCAATCAGCGACGTGGTGAGAAGTTCTACCAACAGCATCACACCCACCTTGGCGTTTAGCGCACCAGCACTCAACGGACCTTCTGGTTTGGCTGCGACCAGTTGAATATCGCTCAGCGAAGCCAGCGGACTGCGCGGCGTATTACTCAGCGCCAGTACGCGCACGCCTTGCTTACGCGCCAGTTTCACGACATGCAGCAGATCGCGCGTGGAGCCTGAACTGGAGATCGCTACCACGAGCGTATTTTTGCTAAGCGTAGTGGCATTCATGGCTGCGCGGTGCATGTCGCTGAACAGTTGCGCGGGTTTGCCGAGGCGCAGGAGTTTGTAATGTAAATACTCCCCCAGAATAGCGCTGGCCGCTACGCCATAAATCTGTACCGACTGAGCCTGATGTAGCGCCAGAGCGGCGGATTCCAGTAATGTCCTGTCGAGTAACTTTGCTGTGTCCTGCAGCGCTTGCACGGATTCATTGACCACATTGTCAATTTCATCCCCGCTGTGCTCTACCGGCTGTCCTTGCTGGAGATCGAGAGCCAGCGCCATTTTGAATTCGTTATAACCCTTACACCCAAGCGTGCGGCACAGACGTGTGACGCTCGCCTCGCTGGTGTCGCTTTCACGCGCCAGTTCGGTAATCGTCAGGTAGACAACTTTTGCCGGATCACTAAGCACAAACTCTCCCAGCTTCTGCTGTGTTCGGCTATATCCGTCAACGCCCTGGCGCAATCTCAGCAGCAGGTTTTCATTTTCTGACATGCAAAATCCTTAATGCGTTTCTCTGCTGATAGTGTGGCGGAAAGCAGGGGAGAGATGCCAGTCATTTTAAAAAAGTATGATCGGCTTCCTGGTTTTTGATGATAATTTTCATTTAAATAAATAAATATGGTAAAAATTTTCATCATTAATCTGGGAGATGAAAAAATGATGCAAATGTTTAGCGGCGCCTCATCGGGCGCATGGTTTGAAAAGGCACAGCGGTTCGGCAAATCGTTCATGCTGCCGATTGCGGTACTGCCCGCTGCGGGGCTGTTGCTAGGGATTGGCGGCGCGCTGTCGAATCCAAACACATTGACGGCGTATCCGTTTTTGGACGTTGACTGGTTACAGGCAATCTTCACGATCATGACCAGCGCAGGTTCTATTGTGTTTGCCAACCTGTCGGTGCTTTTTGCGGTGGGTGTGGCAGTAGGACTGGCGAAAACGGACAAAGGCACCGCCGGGCTTGCTGCATTGCTGGCATTTCTGGTGATGAACGCCACCATCAACGCTTTATTGACACTCAACGGAACGCTGGCGCACGAGAATCCCGGTGCCGTAGGCCAGGGGATGACGCTGGGTATTCAGACGCTGGAAACAGGCGTATTTGGTGGGGTGGTGATTGGGCTTGTCACCTGCGCGCTGCATAGCCGTTTCAATAAAGTCTCGCTGCCTCAGTTCCTTGGTTTCTTCAGCGGTTCGCGCTTTGTGCCGATTATTAGCTCCCTTGCCGCGATTGTAGTGGGTGCGGTCATGACGGTGGTTTGGCCGCATTTCCAGAAACTCATTTTTGGACTGGGTGGTCTGGTGGATGCGACCGGTTATCTGGGTACGCTGTTGTACGGCTTCATCCTGCGTATGCTTGGCCCACTGGGGTTACACCATATCTTTTATTTACCGTTCTGGACCACAGCGCTTGGCGGGAGTGAAATCGTCAACGGCCAGTTGGTTGAAGGCACGCAGCGTATTTTCTTCGCGCAACTTGCCGATCCGAATACGCAGCAGTTCTATGCGGGCACCTCGCGCTTTATGTCCGGGCGCTTTATCACCATGATGTTTGGCCTGCTTGGCGCATGTCTTGCGATGTACCATACTGCAAAACCAGAGAACAGAAAGCTTGTCGCCGGACTGCTGTTGTCGGCGGCCCTGACCTCTTTCCTGACGGGGATCACTGAGCCTATCGAGTTCTCCTTCCTGTTTGTCGCACCTGTGTTATACATCATTCACGCCTTCTTCGATGGTCTGGCGTTTATGATGGCGCATATTTTACATATCACCATCGGGCAAACCTTTTCGGGTGGGCTTATCGATTTCCTCCTCTTCGGCGTGCTACAGGGGGAAGCGAAAACCAACTGGATGTACGTCCCTCTGGTTGGGGTTCCGTGGTTCTTTCTTTACTACTTCACCTTCCGCTATTTGATTAACCGCTTTAACTGGCTGACGCCGGGGCGTGAGAACGCTGCCCAGGTGGAGTCCGGTATGCCTCAGAGCGAACGCGCAGCAGCCGTCATCGCCGGGCTGGGAGGTAAAGAGAATCTGGAAGAGGTGGACTGTTGCGCCACACGTCTGCGCGTGACGGTAAAAGAGAGTAGCAAGGTCGATGAAGCGGCGCTGAAAGCGACCGGAGCGCGTGGCGTAATTATTCGCGGCAACGGGGTTCAGGTGATTTATGGCCCGCATGTCACCATCATCAAAAACGAAGTCGAAGAGATCTTATCGTAATGAAAACTGTACTGGATTCCCTGAAAGGTAAATTAATCGTCTCCTGCCAGGCGCTGGAAAATGAGCCCCTGCACAGTCCGTTTATTATGTCGCGTATGGCGCTGGCGGCAGCGCAGGGAGGTGCTGTAGGTATTCGTGCGAACAGCGTGGTGGACATTCGCGCGATCAAAGAGAGCGTCTCCCTGCCGGTGATTGGGATTATCAAGCGCGATTATCCGGGTAGCGATGTGTTTATCACGGCCACGCTCCAGGAAGTGGATGAGCTAATGACCGTTGAGCCGGAGATTATTGCTCTGGATGCGACAGCGCGCCCGCGCCCAGGTGGACAAACGCTGGAAGAATTAGTTATGCAAATCCGCGCTCGCTACCCGTCTGTGCTGCTGATGGCGGATATCGCCACCATAGACGAGGCGGTGACAGCTGAGCGTCTGGGTTTTGACTGCGTGGGCACCACGCTCTACGGCTACACCGCTGACACTGCCGGGCATGTGCTGGCGGAAAACGACTGCGGTTTTTTACGTGAGGTATTGGCGGCGGTCAGCGTACCTGTCGTGGCAGAAGGAAACGTCGATACTCCGGAACGTGCCGCACGATGCCTGGAATTAGGTGCCCATACCGTGGTGGTTGGTGGCGCAATCACGCGTCCGCAGCAGATAACGGCACGCTTTGTCGCGGCGATCGCCTCGTAAAGCATCGATGGGGCATGATACTTTGGCGGGGATCTGCGATAATTATCGTTTATCCCCATATTGAGAGCGCTATGCAGTACCCGATTAACGAGATGTTCCAGACCCTGCAAGGTGAGGGTTACTTTACCGGCGTCCCCGCCATTTTTATTCGTTTACAGGGATGCCCGGTTGGCTGTGCCTGGTGCGATACCAAACACACCTGGGATAAGCTTGAGGATCGGGAAGTCTCCCTGTACAGCATCCTGGCCAAGACCAAAGAAAGCGACAAATGGGGGGCGGCGAGCAGTGAGGATCTGCTGGCGGTCATTTCGCGTCAGGGGTATACCGCCCGTCACGTGGTGATCACCGGCGGCGAGCCCTGCATTCATGACCTGATGCCGCTGACTGACCTGCTGGAAAAGAACGGCTTTAGCTGCCAGATTGAAACCAGTGGTACCCACGAAGTACGCTGTACGCCGAATACCTGGGTGACCGTATCGCCGAAGGTAAATATGCGTGGCGGTTATGATGTGCTGTCGCAGGCGCTGGAGCGCGCGAATGAAATCAAACATCCGGTTGGTCGCGTTCGCGATATTGAAGCGCTGGATGAACTGCTGGCGACGTTGAGCGACGACAAACCACGAATCATCGCCTTACAGCCAATCAGCCAGAAAGAAGATGCGACGCGTTTGTGTATTGATACCTGTATTGCGCGCAACTGGCGTCTGTCGATGCAAACCCATAAATATCTGAATATTGCCTGATAACTGTGCCGGGAGCGTTTCGCTTACCCGGCCAGAGTTTGTTGCTCGTTGCAGGCCGGATAAGACGCATTGCCATCCGGCAAGCCTACAATCACTCGCCGCGGTACACGCAGCCTGCTGTGCAGGTTTCTTTCACCATTACAGCACTTAGCAGAGGGACCACAGGTTTAATCTGATCCCAAATCCATTTGGCCAGCACTTCACTGGTTGGATTTTCTAAGCCAGGAATATCGTTCAAATAGTAGTGATCGAGTCTGTCGTAAGTCGGCTTAAACGCGGCTTTTAACTCAGCAAAATCCATGATCCAACCGGTATGCGGATCGACTTCACCGGTAATTTCAAGACGCACCATAAATGAGTGACCATGCAGGCGGCCACACTTATGCCCTTCCGGTACGTGCGGCAGGCGGTGAGCGGCTTCGAAGGTGAAATCTTTAAACAAGGTGGTGGACATTATTTACTCTCAAGAATGCGAAAAACCGCCGTAGGGTACCGTAAAGCACAATTTTTATCATTAGTTAAAAGGGCGCTAAGCATCAGAACGTCATATTTACGCTGTTAATGTTTGATAACTATTTATATATCATATAGTTATTAAATCGTTTTTGTCGTTAATGACTATAACTAAAACAGGTTAGTCCATTTGGTTATTTGTTATTTCTATCCCTTCTTTAATTGTTACTATCCCCGCCGTTAACCTTATCTTCAGTTTGGGTTTTATTGCTGAAATCCGCTTTGCTTACTGGAACATGACAACGCATGACGACACAGGCCCCACCTTCCGCTCTGCTACCGCTAAACCCGGAGCAACTGGCACGCCTTCAGGCAGCCACGACCGATTTCACTCCCGCACAGCTTGCGTGGGTTTCTGGCTATTTTTGGGGCGCGCTGAATCAGCAGCCTGGTAGCAATGCAGCGGCGCTTGCGCCTGTCGCTGAAATGCCAGGCATTACGCTTATCTCCGCCTCGCAAACCGGTAATGCGCGTCGTGTGGCGGAAGCCCTGCGCGATGATCTGATCGCCGCGAAGCTCAACGTCACTCTGATCAACGCTGGCGACTATAAATTCAAACAAATCGCCAATGAAAAACTGCTGATCGTGGTGGCGTCGACGCAAGGGGAAGGTGAACCGGCGGAAGAAGCCGTGGCGTTGCATAAATTCCTGTTCTCGAAAAAAGCGCCGAAGCTGACCGATACCGCCTTTGCGGTGCTGGGCCTTGGCGATACCTCCTATGAGTTTTTCTGTCAGTCAGGAAAAGACTTCGATGCGAAACTGGCTGAGCTGGGCGGTGAACGTCTGCTCGACCGCGTCGATGCCGACGTGGAATACCAGGCCGCCGCCGCTGAATGGCGCGCGCGTCTGGTCGAGGTACTGAAAGCCCGCGCGCCGGCGGCGCCATCGGTGCAGGCCGTGGCGGGCGGCGCGGTGAACGAGATTCACTCCAGCCCCTATACCAAAGAAGCGCCGCTGACGGCGTCGCTTGCGGTGAATCAGAAAATTACCGGCCGTGACTCTGA
The DNA here is from genome assembly GCF_009905315.1 of Citrobacter sp. LUTT5. NCBI lineage: Bacteria > Pseudomonadati > Pseudomonadota > Gammaproteobacteria > Enterobacterales > Enterobacteriaceae > Citrobacter > Citrobacter sp. LUTT5. The sequence goes on from NZ_CP047606.1 coordinate 1,024,101, forward strand.
AAAAGACGTACGCCATATTGAAATTGATTTAGGTGATTCCGGCCTTCGTTATCAGCCGGGCGATGCCTTGGGCGTCTGGTATCAGAATGACCCGGATCTGGTTAAAGAACTGGTTGAACTGCTGTGGCTGAAAGGTGATGAACCGGTGACGGTTGAAGGCAAAACCTTGTCGCTCGCTGAAGCGTTGCAGTGGCATTTCGAGCTGACGGTGAATACCGGCAATATCGTGGAGAACTATGCCACCTTAACCCGCAGCGAAACATTGCTGCCGTTAGTGGGTGACAAAGCACAGTTGCAGCATTATGCCGCCACCACGCCCATCGTCGATATGGTGCGCTTTTCCCCGGCGCAACTGGATGCTCAGGCGTTAGTTGATCTTCTGCGTCCGTTGACGCCGCGTTTGTACTCCATTGCCTCTTCTCAGGCGGAAGTGGAAAGCGAAGTGCACGTCACCGTGGGCGTGGTGCGTTATGAGATAGAAGGCCGCGCCCGTGCTGGTGGTGCTTCCAGTTTCCTCGCCGACCGCGTGGAAGAAGAAGGTGAAGTTCGCGTGTTCATTGAACACAACGACAATTTCCGCCTGCCGTCAAACCCGCAGACGCCGGTGATTATGATTGGCCCGGGTACGGGAATTGCACCGTTCCGTGCTTTCATGCAGCAGCGTGCGGCTGATGGAGCCGAAGGCAAAAACTGGCTGTTTTTCGGTAACCCGCACTTTACCGAAGATTTCTTGTATCAGGTGGAATGGCAGCGTTACGTCAAAGAGGGCGTACTGAGCCGTATCGATCTCGCCTGGTCCCGCGATCAAAAAGAAAAAGTCTACGTACAAGATAAACTGCGCCAACAGGGCGCGGAACTGTGGCGCTGGATTAACGACGGTGCCCACATTTATGTCTGCGGCGATGCCAATCGTATGGCGAAAGACGTTGAGCAGGCGTTGTTGGAAGTGATTGCCGAATTCGGTGGTATGGATATCGAAGCGGCGGATGAATTTTTAAGTGAGCTGCGCATTGAGCGCCGTTATCAGCGAGATGTCTACTAATGAGCGAAAAACATCCAGGACCATTGGTGGTCGAAGGCAAACTGTCCGACGCTGAGCGTATGAAGCTGGAAAGCAACTATCTGCGCGGTACCATTGCCGAAGATTTAAACGACGGCCTGACCGGCGGGTTTAAAGGCGACAACTTCTTGCTGATCCGTTTTCACGGTATGTACCAGCAGGACGACCGCGATATCCGCGCCGAACGTGCCGAGCAAAAGCTGGAGCCGCGTCACGCGATGCTGCTGCGCTGTCGTCTGCCGGGTGGAGTGATCACCACCAAACAGTGGCAGGCGATCGACAAGTTCGCCCATGACAACACTATTTACGGCAGCATTCGTCTGACCAACCGTCAGACCTTCCAGTTTCACGGCATTCTGAAGAAGAACGTTAAGCCGGTACACCAGATGCTGCACTCCGTCGGCCTGGACGCACTGGCGACCGCCAACGATATGAACCGTAACGTGCTGTGTACCTCCAACCCGTATGAATCTGAGCTGCACGCCGAAGCCTACGAGTGGGCGAAAAAGATCTCCGAACATCTGCTGCCGCGCACCCGCGCCTATGCAGAGATCTGGCTTGATCAGGAAAAAGTTGCGACCACTGACGAGGAGCCGATCCTCGGTCAAACCTATCTGCCGCGTAAGTTTAAAACCACGGTGGTGATCCCACCGCAGAACGACATCGATCTGCATGCCAATGACATGAACTTCGTGGCGATTGCGGAAAACGGCAAGCTGGTGGGCTTTAACCTGCTGGTGGGCGGCGGTTTGTCCATTGAGCATGGCAATAAGAAAACTTACGCCCGGACGGCAAGCGAATTTGGTTATCTGCCGCTTGAGCATACACTGGCTGTGGCGGAAGCGGTGGTGACGACTCAGCGTGACTGGGGTAACCGTACCGATCGTAAAAACGCCAAAACCAAATACACGCTGGAACGCGTAGGCGTTGAGACCTTTAAAGCTGAAGTTGAGCGCCGCGCGGGGATCAAGTTTGAGCCTATCCGCCCGTACGAGTTCACCGGTCGCGGCGATCGTATCGGCTGGGTGAAAGGGATCGACAATAAATGGCATCTGACGCTGTTTATTGAAAACGGTCGTATCCTGGATTATCCGGGCCGTCCGTTGAAAACCGGTCTGCTTGAGATCGCGAAGATCCACAAAGGTGAGTTCCGTATTACCGCGAACCAGAACCTGATCATTGCAGGTGTTCCTGAGAGTGAAAAGGCGAAGATCGAGAAGATTGCGCAGAAGAGTGGCTTAATGAATGCGGTCACTCCGCAGCGTGAAAACTCGATGGCCTGCGTGTCGTTCCCAACCTGTCCGCTGGCGATGGCGGAGGCCGAGCGCTTCCTGCCAACGTTTATCGACAACATCGACACGCTGATGGCGAAGCACAGCCTGAGTGATGAAAATATTGTGATGCGTGTGACTGGCTGCCCGAACGGTTGCGGCCGCGCGATGCTGGCGGAAGTTGGTCTGGTGGGGAAAGCGCCCGGACGTTACAACCTCCATTTAGGGGGCAACCGTATTGGAACTCGCATTCCCCGGATGTTTAAAGAGAACATCACCGAGCCGGAAATTCTGGCATCGCTGGATGAACTGATTGGGCGCTGGGCGAAAGAGCGCGAAGCGGGTGAAGGCTTCGGTGACTTTACGGTGCGTGCGGGCATTATTCGCCCGGTGCTCGATCCTGCCCGGGATTTCTGGGAATAATGTGAAATTGACTTATCGGGTCTGCTGAATCGGCAGACCTGATAAGCGCAGCGCCATCAGGCAAGGCAAACAGTGAGGAACTTATGTCCAAACTCGATCTCAACGCGTTGAACGAACTGCCGAAAGTTGAACGCGTTATGGCGTTGGCGCAAACCAACGACCAACTGGAAAAATTGAGCGCCGAGGATCGCGTGGCGTGGGCGCTGGAAAACCTGCCTGGCGAATATGTACTGTCATCAAGTTTTGGTATTCAGGCGGCAGTGAGCCTGCACCTGGTAAATCAGGTTCGCCCGGATATCCCGGTGATCCTCACCGATACCGGTTATCTGTTCCCGGAAACCTACCAGTTTATTGACGAGTTAACGGACAAGCTCAAGCTTAATCTGCAAGTCTACCGGGCGAAGGAAAGTGCGGCCTGGCAGGAAGCGCGCTATGGCAAACTGTGGGAGCAGGGCGTTGAGGGCATTGAAAAATACAATGACATCAACAAAGTCGAGCCGATGAACCGGGCATTGCAGGAGCTGAAAGCGCAGACCTGGTTTGCCGGTCTGCGCCGTGAGCAATCGGGCAGTCGTGCGCATTTACCGGTGCTGGCTATTCAGCGTGGTGTGTTTAAAGTTCTGCCGATCATCGACTGGGACAACCGTACGGTTTACCAGTATCTGCAAAAGCATGGTCTGAAGTACCATCCACTGTGGGATCAGGGCTATCTGTCAGTCGGCGATACCCATACCACCCGCAAATGGGAGCCGGGAATGGCGGAAGAAGAGACGCGGTTTTTTGGGCTGAAAAGAGAGTGCGGGCTGCACGAAGGCTAACTGTTAAAAGCCCGGTAACGTTTACTTATTACCGGGCTTCTTCTTCAGGATTTACCTGCTTTCGCCAGTTCTTTTACCAGCGGCAGCATAATGCGTACTACGTCGCGGCTACGGCGCTCTATCCGGCCCGGTAAGGCTTTATCGATATGCTGCTGGTTATCCAGTCGCACATCATGCCAGCTGTTGCCAGACGGGAACGAGGCGCTTTTGGCGCGCTGTTGGTAGCCATCTTTCTTGCCTAGGTTCCAGTTGGTCGCTTCAACGGAGAGCACAGCAATACCCGCGTCGTCGAAGACCTCCGCATCGTTACAACATCCTGTACCCTTCGGATAGTCTTTGTTCAGGCCTGGATTGGTGCTGGCTACAATGCCGCGACTATGCGCGATAGCCAGTGCCCGGTCGCGCGTTAGTTTTCGCACCGCTTCCGGGGTTTTCTTACCGCTGTTGAAATAGAGCTTATCACCGACAATCAGGTTATCGAGGTTGATAACCAGCAGCGTGTTTTTCTTCTCGGCGGCGCTCATTCGCTTCAGGATGTTCTCCGCGCCCAGTTTGCCTTCTTCCTCGCCGCTGGTGGCGATAAATCGGATGCCGTACTGCGTCGGCACGTCTTTGAGTTTTTCCGCCAGTTCCAGCATCACGCCAACACCTGCGGCGTTGTCGTCGATCCCTTGCAGGGTTAATCCACCCAGATTGGCATCTGAATCGGCATCGCTTTGTGCGGCGTAGGTGTCGAGGTGCGCCATAATAATAATCTGCTGCGGCGCTTTGCCTTCATGTGCTGCAATAACGGTGCTTCCCGTTACGTTATGCCAGTTTTTACGGTTATTTTTGGCGGTATAAACATAACGGCTATTAAACGTCCGAATATCACTGCTGTAGCCCATCTGCTGAAATTGCTGACGTATATAATCAGCGGATAACATTTCAGCCGGAGATCCCGTCACGCGGCCCGGGAAAAACGTTGCGATATATCGAGCCTGGGTATTTGCGATATCGCCAGGTTTGGAGGATGTTGCCTGTGCAGGAAGGATAAAACACGCGCCGAGCGCCATGGCAGCAATAAGGTGGCGCGTTGCGGAAAACATAATGAGTCCTTAAATACCAAGCAGAAATTTTCAGCCGCTAGTATGAAACTGTGATCGAGGTAAAACAATTTCATTTGCTCCTAAATGCCCGAAATCCGGTAGCTTAAGCACTTTTTGATATTTGCTTTTCCGGATCGTTATTCCTTTGAGGAACTACTCATTCCAATTCGTAATTTCATTCGCCCTCTTGCCCTCCCTATAGTCAGGTTATCTGAGCATCGTTAGCAAAATAACGGCATTACATAGGAACGGTTATGGATCAAAAACGACTTACCCACCTGCGGCAACTGGAAGCGGAAAGCATCCATATCATTCGTGAGGTGGCCGCCGAGTTTTCTAATCCGGTGATGATGTATTCCATCGGCAAAGATTCCAGCGTAATGCTGCATCTGGCGCGTAAAGCGTTTTATCCAGGCACGCTGCCGTTCCCATTACTGCACGTTGATACCGGCTGGAAATTCAGCGAAATGTACGCGTTTCGTGACCGTACGGCGAAAGCCTACGGCTGCGAACTGCTGGTGCATAAAAACCCGGAAGGGGTGGCGATGGGCATCAACCCGTTCGTCCACGGCAGCGCCAAGCATACCGACATTATGAAAACCGAAGGGCTGAAGCAGGCGCTCAATAAATACGGTTTTGATGCCGCGTTTGGCGGTGCTCGTCGTGACGAAGAGAAATCACGTGCCAAAGAGCGTATTTACTCTTTCCGCGATCGTTTTCATCGCTGGGATCCTAAAAATCAGCGCCCGGAGCTGTGGCACAACTACAACGGACAAATTAACAAAGGCGAAAGTATTCGCGTCTTTCCGCTCTCCAACTGGACCGAACAGGATATCTGGCAGTACATCTGGCTGGAAAATATCGACATCGTGCCACTGTATCTGGCGGCGGAGCGTCCGGTGCTTGAACGCGATGGCATGTTGATGATGATTGATGACGACAGAATCGATCTGCAACCCGGGGAAGTGATTAAAAAACGCATGGTACGTTTCCGTACGCTCGGTTGCTGGCCACTGACAGGCGCGGTGGAGTCGAATGCGCAGACGCTGCCAGAAATTATCGAAGAGATGCTGGTCTCAACCACCAGTGAACGTCAGGGCCGCGTGATTGACCGCGACCAGGCGGGCTCCATGGAGCTGAAGAAACGTCAGGGGTATTTCTAAGGAGCCGCCATGAATACGACACTTGCACAACAAATTGCTAATGAAGGCGGCGTTGAAGCCTGGATGGTTGCCCAGCAACACAAAAGTCTGCTGCGCTTTTTAACCTGCGGTAGCGTGGATGACGGGAAAAGCACCCTGATTGGTCGCCTGCTGCACGACACGCGTCAGATTTATGAAGACCAGCTTTCATCGCTGCACAATGACAGTAAACGTCACGGCACTCAGGGCGAAAAGCTGGATCTGGCGTTATTGGTTGACGGCTTACAGGCCGAGCGCGAGCAGGGCATCACCATCGACGTGGCTTACCGTTATTTCTCTACCGAGAAGCGCAAATTTATTATTGCGGACACTCCCGGGCATGAACAGTACACCCGTAACATGGCGACCGGTGCGTCGACCTGCGACCTGGCGATCCTATTGATCGATGCGCGTAAAGGTGTGCTGGATCAGACTCGTCGTCACAGCTTTATCTCCACGCTGCTTGGGATCAAACACCTGGTGGTGGCGATCAACAAAATGGATCTGGTGGACTTTAGCGAAGAGACATTTAATCGCATTCGCGAAGACTATCTTACTTTTGCTGAACAACTTCCGGGCAACCTGGATATCCGGTTTGTGCCGCTCTCTGCGCTGGAAGGCGATAACGTGGCTTCGCAAAGCGCCAGTATGCCGTGGTACAGCGGTCCGACGCTGCTGGAAGTGCTGGAAACCGTTGAGATCCAGCGCAGTATTGATACTCAGCCGATGCGCTTCCCGGTGCAGTATGTGAACCGACCGAATCTGGATTTTCGTGGTTATGCCGGAACGCTGGCCTCCGGTAGCGTGAAGGTCGGGCAGCGCGTCAAAGTGCTGCCGTCCGGCGTTGAGTCCAGCGTAGCGCGGATCGTGACCTTTGATGGCGATTTACAGGAAGCGCATGCAGGTGAAGCGATCACCCTGGTGCTGAAAGATGAGATCGATATCAGCCGGGGCGACCTGTTACTTGATGCCGGTGAGGCGTTGCCGGCGGTTCAAAGCGCTGCCATTGATGTGGTTTGGATGGCGGAACAACCGCTGTCGCCTGGACAAAGCTACGACATCAAAGTCGCAGGCAAGAAGACCCGCGCACGCGTTGATAGCGTGCAATATCAGGTCGATATAAACAACCTGACCCAACGTGACGTTGAAGCGCTACCGCTAAACGGCATCGGTCTGGTTAATCTGACCTTTGATGAGCCGCTGGTGCTGGATACCTATCAGCAGAACCCGGTGACGGGCGGGCTGATAATTATTGACCGCCTGACCAACGTTACCGTTGGCGCGGGACTGGTGCGTGAGCCACTTGTTCAGGAGCACGCCACCGCTTCTCAGTTCAGCGCGTTTGAGCTGGAGCTTAATGCACTGGTGCGTCGCCACTTCCCACACTGGGGTGCGCGCGATCTGCTGGGAGGAAAATAATGGCGCTGCATGACGAAAACGTCGTCTGGCATGCCCATCCTGTTACACCGCAACAGCGGGAACAACGCCACGGTCATCGTGGTGTTGTACTGTGGTTTACCGGGTTGTCTGGTTCCGGTAAATCCACGGTAGCAGGGGCGCTTGAAGAAGCGTTGCATAAGCTGGGGGTGAGTACTTATCTCTTGGATGGCGATAACGTGCGTCACGGCTTGTGCAGCGATCTTGGATTTAGTGATGCTGATCGTAAGGAGAATATTCGCCGGGTTGGTGAAGTGGCTAACCTGATGGTGGATGCGGGGCTTGTGGTGTTGACCGCCTTTATCTCACCGCATCGCGCTGAGCGCAAAATGGTTCGTGAGCGAGTTGGCGAAGGGCGTTTTATTGAAGTTTTTGTCGATACGCCATTAGCAACGTGTGAAGCACGCGATCCAAAAGGGCTGTATAAAAAAGCGCGGGCGGGTGAGTTACGCAATTTCACCGGAATTGATTCGGTATACGAAGCGCCTGAATCGCCAGAGATTCATCTTGATGGTGAACAATTGGTAACAAATTTGGTACCCCAATTATTAGACCTGCTGAGGCAGGAAGATATTATCAGATCCTGAGACACCCGAGCTCACATGCCCGGTCAGTCACGGTCACAGGATTAGATATGCGTAACAGCCATAACATTACTATTACAGATTCAGATACCTTCGCCGCCGACGACGAAACCACCTGGTCACTACCGGGGGCCGTGGTCGGTTTTATCGCGTGGTTGCTGGCGCTGGGATTCCCGTGTCTGATGTATGGCCCTAATACACTGTTTTTCTTCATTTATACCTGGCCCTTTTTCCTCGCATTGCTGCCCGTGGCGATTGTCGCGGGTATTGCCTTGCACTCGCTATTGAAGGGGAGGTTGCTGCTGAGCATTACCTGTACCCTGCTGGTGGTTGGGGCGATGTTTGGCGCACTATTTTTATGGTTATTGGGTTAGGCAAACGCCTTTTTTTAACAATCGCCGACGTTGTTCACTCTCTGGTCATAATTCAAACCGTAACCAACAATGAGATTATGTTCTCCTTACACGGGGTATACGTAACAACGGGCAAATGTGGTACATTTGCCCGCGTTGTCGCGGCATTCCCGACCGTTGATGTAAAGTTGTCTGCGGAAGTTATGGGATATTAATGCCGTTTTTCAGGGGGCAGGATGGGTAAACTAACGCTGCTGTTGCTGGCTTTATTAGTCTGGCTGCAGTATTCGCTGTGGTTCGGTAAGAACGGCATACATGACTATAGTCGCGTCAACGATGATGTTGCTGCGCAGCAAGCTACAAACGCGAAACTTAAAGCGCGTAACGATCAGCTCTTTGCCGAAATTGACGATCTCAATGGCGGACAAGAGGCTATTGAGGAGCGTGCGCGCAACGAACTCAGTATGACTAAGCCGGGCGAAACCTTTTATCGTCTGGTGCCTGACGCGTCTAAACGCGCTCAGACTGCAGGGCAAAACAATCGATAAACCGTCCAGGGATTTAACATGGCAGCCACTTTATTGGACGTTTGCGCCGTGGTGCCGGCTGCCGGGTTTGGCCGCCGAATGCAAACAGAGTGTCCTAAGCAGTACCTCTCTATTGGCAATAAAACCATTCTTGAACACTCGGTTGATGCGTTGCTGGCTCATCCCCGGGTGACGCGAGTCGTCATCGCTATCAGCCCAGGCGACAGTCGCTTTGCCCAACTTCCACTTGCTGCGCACCCGCAAATTACGGTGGTGGATGGCGGCAACGAGCGTGCCGATTCTGTCCTTGCCGGTTTGCAAGCCGCAGGGGAGGCCCGTTGGGTGCTGGTGCATGACGCCGCGCGTCCGTGCCTGCACCAGGATGATTTGGCCCGTTTGCTGGCAATCAGCGAGTCCAGCCGTACCGGCGGGATCCTTGCCGCACCGGTACGCGACACAATGAAACGCGCGGAGCCGGGGCGAACAGACATCGCCCATACGGTCGATCGCACCGATTTATGGCATGCGTTGACGCCGCAGTTTTTCCCGCGCGAGTTATTGCACGATTGCCTGACACGTGCACTCAACGAAGGTGCAACTATTACAGACGAAGCTTCGGCGCTGGAATATTGCGGCTTTCATCCGCAGCTGGTCGAAGGACGTGCTGACAACATCAAAGTCACCCGCCCGGAAGATCTGGCGCTGGCGGAATTTTATCTGACCCGAACTATCTAGATACATCATCCTTCAGGCTGCCTGGAGGACGCTGTGTATATCAGGAGAAGGCATAATGCGAATTGGACACGGTTTCGACGTACACGCTTTTGGAGGAGTTGGCCCAATTATCATTGGTGGTGTGCGCATCCCGTATGAAAAAGGATTGCTGGCGCATTCTGATGGTGACGTGGCGTTGCACGCGTTAACCGATGCTCTGCTGGGCGCGGCTGCGCTGGGGGATATCGGTAAGCTATTCCCGGACACCGACCCGGCCTTTAAAGGTGCAGATAGTCGTGAATTATTGCGTGAAGCCTGGCGGCGTATTCAAGCCAAAGGCTATACGCTTGGTAATGTGGATGTGACAATTATTGCTCAGGCGCCGAAGATGCTGCCGCACATTCCACAAATGCGTGTGTTTATTGCCGAAGACCTCGGCTGCCATATGGATGATGTTAACGTGAAAGCGACCACCACGGAAAAACTCGGTTTTACCGGGCGTGGGGAAGGGATTGCCTGTGAAGCGGTGGCGTTACTCATTAAGGCAACGAAATGACTGCGTTTGAAGATCTGACGTATCTCCATGGCAAACCACAAGGCCATGGCGTTCTGAAAGCGAATCCGGAAGACTTTGTCGTCGTCGAAGATTTAGGCTTCGAACCCGATGGCGAAGGCGAGCACATTTTGGTGCGTATCCTGAAAAACGGTTGTAACACCCGTTTTGTGGCTGACGCGCTGGCGAAATTCCTGAAAATTCATGCCCGCGAAGTGAGCTTTGCTGGCCAGAAAGACAAGCATGCGGTCACGGAACAGTGGCTGTGTGCGCGTGTGCCGGGCAATGCGATGCCTGATTTAAGCAAATTTGAGCTTGAAGGCTGTAAAGTGCTGGAGTACGCGCGCCACAAGCGTAAGCTGCGTTTAGGGGCGCTGAAAGGCAACGAATTTACGCTGGTGTTGCGTGAAGTGAGCGAGCGAAATGATGTTGAAGCGCGTTTGCAGGCAATTAACGAGCGCGGCGTACCGAACTATTTTGGCGCTCAGCGTTTTGGTATCGGCGGCAGCAACCTGCAAGGGGCGCTGCGCTGGGCGCAAAGCGATGCGCCGGTGCGCGATCGCAATAAACGCAGTTTTTGGTTGTCGGCGGCCCGTAGCGCGTTGTTTAATCAGATAGTCAGTGAACGCCTGAAAAAAACAGACTTTAATCAAGTTGTTGACGGCGATGCGCTACAATTATCGGGGCGCGGAAGCTGGTTTGTCGCCACACAGGAAGAACAAACTGAATTACAGCGTCGCGTCGATGAGAAAGAGTTGATGATTACAGCGGCATTGCCGGGCAGCGGTGAGTGGGGAACTCAACGCGACGCGCTGGCGTTTGAAGAAGCCGCTGTTGCTGATGAAACCGCGCTGCAGTTTCTGTTATTGCGCGAGAAAGTCGACGCATCGCGTCGCGCTATGTTGCTGTATCCACAACAATTAAGCTGGAACTGGTGGGATGACGTAACCGTTGAGTTACGTTTCTGGCTACCGGCAGGTAGCTTCGCCACCAGTGTTGTAAGGGAACTTATTAACACAATGGGTGATTATGCGTATATTGCTGAGTAACGATGATGGGGTTCACGCACCCGGTATACAAACGCTGGCGAAAGCGCTGCGTGAGTTTGCTGACGTACAGGTGGTTGCCCCGGATCGTAACCGCAGTGGCGCGTCCAACTCGCTGACGCTGGAATCCTCACTTCGCACGTTCACCTATGATAACGGTGATATCGCCGTACAAATGGGTACACCTACCGATTGCGTCTATCTGGGCGTTAACGCATTAATGCGTCCGCGTCCGGACATTGTCGTGTCTGGTATTAACGCAGGTCCTAATCTCGGCGATGATGTTATCTATTCCGGTACCGTTGCGGCGGCGATGGAAGGTCGTCACCTGGGCTTCCCTGCGCTGGCTGTCTCACTTGATGGGCATAAACACTACGATACTGCTGCCGCAGTAACCTGCCGTATCTTACGGGCGCTGAGTCGTGAACCGCTGCGCACCGGGCGCATTTTGAATATCAACGTGCCGGATTTACCGCTGGATCAGATTAAAGGTATCCGCGTCACCCGCTGCGGTAGTCGCCATCCTGCAGATCAGGTGATACCACAGCAGGACCCGCGCGGTAATACGCTGTACTGGATCGGGCCACCGGGCGAAAAGTGCGACGCCGGACCGGATACTGATTTTGCCGCCGTCGATGAAGGCTATGTTTCCATCACGCCGCTGCATGTCGATTTAACCGCATACGGCGCGCATGAAGTTGTTTCTGACTGGTTAGACAGCGTGGGAGCCGACACGCAATGGTAAGCAGACGCGTACACACTCTTCTTGAACAATTACGTGCGCAGGGCATCAGAGATGAGCTTGTTCTCGATGCACTTGCCGCCGTGCCGCGTGAAAAATTCATTGATGAGGCGTTTGAACATAAGGCCTGGGACAATATTGCCCTGCCGATTGGTCAGGGGCAGACGATTTCGCAGCCCTATATGGTTGCACGGATGACCGAGCTGCTGGAGTTAACGCCACAGTCCCGGGTGCTGGAAATTGGTACCGGCTCTGGCTACCAAACGGCGATTCTGGCGCACCTGGTGCACCATGTGTGCTCTGTTGAGCGCATTAAAGGTTTGCAGTGGCAGGCGCGTCGTCGACTTAAACAGCTTGATTTACATAATGTTTCTACCCGTCATGGTGATGGATGGCAAGGCTGGCAAGCGCGAGCCCCTTTTGACGCTATCATTGTTACGGCAGCGCCGCCTGAGATCCCAACCGCATTGATGATGCAGTTGGATGAAGGCGGCATTCTCGTCTTACCCGTGGGTGACGAGCACCAGTTTCTGAAACGGGTGCGTCGTCGGGGAGGCGAATTTATTATCGATACCGTGGAGGCCGTACGCTTCGTTCCCTTAGTAAAAGGGGAGCTTGCGTAGATACAGGCTCTGAATACCTGGAGTTTTCCTGGATATTCTGGAATTAGTAAGCGTATCGTGGTCACGTTTCCAGTGCCCAGTCCGATGCCTTGCACGGTGATTACGTCACTGGTTTTAACCAAATTTTCCTGGGGGATAAATGAGCGCGGGAAGCCACAAATTTACCGTTCGCCGCATTGCGGCATTGTCACTGGTTTCATTATGGCTGGCGGGTTGTTCAAATACCTCGAATCCACCTGCACCGGTCAGTTCCGTTGATGGCGGTGCATCAACGAACACCAATTCCGGTATGCTGATTACGCCTCCACCAAAAATGGGCTCGACGTCGACAGTACAGCAAACGCCGCAGATCCAGCCGGTGCAGCGTCCGACCACACAGTCAACACAGATCCAGCCTGTTGCGGAACAACCTGTGCAGATGGAAAACGGTCGTATTGTGTACAACCGTAAGTATGGGAACATTCCGAAAGGTAGCTATACGGGCGGCAGTACCTATACTGTTAAGAAAGGCGACACCCTTTTCTATATTGCCTGGATTACCGGGAACGATTTCCGTGATCTCGCACAACGCAATAACGTTCCGGCCCCGTATGGCCTGAATGTCGGTCAAACTCTGCAAGTGGGCAATGCGTCTGGCGCACCGATTACCGGTGGAAATGCCATCACCCAGGCGGATGCAGCACAGCAAGGAGTTGTGACCAACCCTGCACAAAATTCCACCGTTGCTGTTGCTTCGAAACCAACAATTACGTATTCTGAGGATTCAGGTGAACAAAGTGCTAATAAAATGTTGCCGAACAACAAGCCTGCTGGGACTGTGGTCACAGCGCCTGTAACGGCTCCGGCAGTTAGCGCAACCGAATCAACTGCAAGCTCAACGTCAACCAGCTCGCCAATCTCTACCTGGCGCTGGCCGACCGACGGCAAAGTGATCGAAAACTTTGCGGCTACCGAAGGTGGCAATAAAGGGATCGACATTGCAGGCAGCAAGGGACAGGCTATTGTCGCGACCGCAGATGGACGCGTCGTCTATGCCGGTAACGCGCTGCGTGGTTACGGTAATCTTATTATCATCAAACATAACGATGATTACCTGAGTGCCTACGCCCATAACGATACAATGCTGGTCCGGGAACAACAAGAAATCAAGGCGGGGCAGAAAATAGCTACCATGGGTAGTACCGGAACCAGTTCAACACGCTTGCATTTTGAAATTCGTTACAAGGGGAAATCCGTAAACCCGCTGCGTTATTTACCGCAGCGATAATTCGGCGGAACCAGGCTTTCACGTGCTAGTTCCGTTAGGGATCACGGGTAGGAGCCACCTTTATGAGTCAGAATACGCTGAAAGTTCATGATTTAAATGAAGATGCGGAATTTGATGAGAACGGAGTAGAGGCTTTTGATGAAAAAGCCTTGAGTGAAGAGGAACCCAGTGATAACGACCTGGCTGAAGAAGAGCTGTTATCGCAGGGGGCCACACAGCGTGTGTTGGACGCGACTCAGCTTTACCTTGGTGAGATTGGTTATTCACCACTGTTAACAGCCGAAGAAGAAGTTTATTTTGCGCGTCGCGCACTGCGTGGGGATGTCGCATCCCGCCGTCGCATGATTGAAAGTAACTTGCGTCTGGTGGTGAAAATTGCTCGTCGTTATGGCAATCGTGGTCTGGCATTGCTGGACCTGATTGAAGAGGGCAATCTGGGACTGATCCGTGCAGTCGAGAAGTTTGACCCAGAACGCGGGTTCCGCTTCTCAACATACGCAACCTGGTGGATCCGCCAGACGATCGAACGGGCGATTATGAACCAAACCCGTACGATCCGACTGCCAATTCACATTGTAAAAGAGCTGAACGTCTATCTGCGTACCGCGCGTGAGTTGTCGCATAAACTGGACCACGAACCGAGCGCAGAAGAGATTGCTGAACAACTGGACAAACCGGTTGATGACGTCAGCCGTATGCTCCGACTCAACGAGCGTATTACCTCGGTAGACACCCCGCTGGGTGGCGATTCCGAAAAAGCGTTGCTGGATATTCTGGCCGATGAAAAGGAAAACGGCCCGGAAGACACCACGCAAGACGATGATATGAAACAGAGCATCGTCAAATGGCTGTTCGAACTGAACGCCAAACAGCGTGAGGTACTGGCACGTCGCTTTGGTCTGCTGGGGTATGAAGCTGCGACACTGGAAGATGTAGGCCGCGAAATTGGCCTCACCCGTGAACGTGTTCGCCAGATTCAGGTTGAAGGTCTGCGTCGTCTGCGTGAAATCCTGCAGACTCAGGGACTGAATATCGAAGCGCTGTTCCGCGAGTAAGCACAAGTTCTATCAAGAAAGGCCAGTCTCATTGAGACTGGCCTTTTTCTATGTTTGTTGCCTGATGGCACTGCGTTTATCAGGCCTACGGGGAGCAGGACTTTGTAGGCCGGATAAGACATTTATGTCGCCATCCGGCAGATTAGTTCATCATCTTACGCACCAGACGTGTGAACTGCTCACGTTCTTCATCAGATAATCGCCCCAGAAACTCATCATCCACGCTATCGCCTAACGGGGTTGCGCTGGTCAGTAATGCTTCTCCTTGCGCGGTCAAATAAACAAATCGCCGACGCTTATCCGCCGGGTCGTGTTCACGTCTGACCAACTCCCGTTTTTCCATCCGGCTCAGCATTTCCGCAAGCGTTGCCTTGGTACAGACTGCGGCTTCGGTCAGGGCGACCTGCTCAATGCCGGGATGCTCGGCAATGGCGCGCATCACCGCATACTGCGGTTTGGTCAGATCCGGTAATTCATGTTGCCAGCGAGCCGTATGTTGCTGAAAAAGCTGACGTAAAAGGTGAAAGGCTGTGTTTCTTAACGGCATGAGAGCTCCGGAATATCTGTCAGTCTCTATCTTAACGGGTAACGCGTCATAGTTTAACCATTGCTGCTTTAGCAATCTGTGCGAGGTGCTCTTGTCCGGAATGCATCGAGGGAGTATTTTAATCAAAATGTTCGTACACGAACAAATTTGAGGGCGAAATGAGACTGATTGTAGGAATGACCGGGGCGACCGGCGCACCGCTTGGTGTGTCGCTATTGCTGGCGCTGCGGGAAATGCCGGGGGTAGAAACCCATCTGGTGCTGTCAAAGTGGGCCAAAACCACTATTGAACTGGAGACGCCGTACAGCGTCCGTGATGTGTCGGCGTTGGCCGATTATTGCCACAACCCGGCGGACCAGTCGGCGACCATATCCTCAGGATCGTTTCGTACTGACGGCATGATCATTATCCCCTGCAGTATGAAAACGCTGGCCGGTATTCGAGCAGGCTACGCGGAAGGACTGGTGGGGCGCGCTGCTGATGTGGTGCTTAAAGAAGGGCGCAAGCTGGTTCTGGTTCCGCGTGAAATGCCGCTCAGCACTATTCATCTGGAAAACATGCTCGCACTTTCCCGCATGGGCGTGGCGATGGTCCCGCCGATGCCCGCGTTTTACAACCACCCGCAAACGGTCGATGACATCACTCAGCATATCGTTGCGCGTGTGCTCGATCAGTTTGGTCTGGAGCATCCAAACGCCCGTCGCTGGCAGGGTTTACGGCAGGCGCAGAATTTTTCACAGGAGAATGAATAATGGCATTTGATGATTTGCGCAGCTTTTTACAAGCGCTGGACGACCAGGGACAATTGCTGAAAATCAGTGAAGAAGTCAACGCTGAGCCGGATCTGGCTGCGGCGGCTAACGCGACCGGACGTATTGGTGATGGTGCGCCTGCGCTGTGGTTTGACAATATTCGTGGTTTTACCGATGCCCGCGTGGCGATGAATACCATCGGCTCATGGCAGAATCATGCCATTTCATTAGGCCTGCCGCCCAATACGCCGGTGAAAAAACAAATTGATGAGTTTATTCGCCGTTGGGATAAATTTCCGGTTACGCCGGAGCGTCGTGCCAACCCGGCGTGGGCTGAAAACTGTGTTGATGGTGAGGAGATCAACCTGTTTGATATTCTGCCGCTGTTTCGTCTGAACGATGGTGACGGCGGTTTCTATCTTGATAAAGCCTGCGTGGTGTCGCGCGATCCGCTGGATCCGGACAACTTCGGCAAACAGAACGTCGGCATTTATCGTATGGAAGTGAAGGGCAAACGCAAGCTTGGCCTGCAGCCGGTGCCGATGCATGATATCGCGCTGCATCTGCATAAAGCTGAAGAGCGCGGTGAAGATCTGCCGATTGCCATCACGCTGGGTAACGATCCCATCATCACCCTGATGGGGGCCACGCCGCTGAAGTACGATCAGTCGGAATACGAAATGGCGGGAGCGCTGCGTGAAAGCCCGTACCCGATCGCTACCGCACCGCTTACCGGCTTTGACGTACCTTGGGGTTCGGAAGTGATCCTCGAAGGGGTCATTGAAAGCCGTAAGCGTGAAATCGAAGGGCCATTTGGCGAGTTTACCGGGCACTATTCCGGTGGACGTAATATGACGGTCGTACGTATCGATAAAGTCTCTTATCGCACCAAACCGATTTTTGAATCGCTATATCTGGGGATGCCGTGGACGGAGATTGACTACCTGATGGGGCCGGCAACCTGCGTACCGCTGTATCAACAGCTGAAAGCCGAGTTCCCGGAAGTGCAGGCGGTGAATGCCATGTACACCCACGGTTTGCTGGCGATTATCTCCACCAAAAAACGCTACGGCGGCTTTGCCCGCGCGGTGGGGCTGCGCGCAATGACGACGCCGCATGGCCTGGGGTACGTGAAAATGGTGATTATGGTTGATGAGGATGTTGACCCGTTCAACCTGCCGCAGGTGATGTGGGCGCTGTCTTCGAAGGTCAATCCGGCGGGCGATCTGGTGCAACTGCCGAATATGTCGGTGCTGGAGCTTGATCCGGGTTCCAGTCCGGCGGGGATTACCGACAAGTTAATTATTGATGCTACCACGCCGGTCGCGCCGGATAACCGTGGGCACTACAGCCAGCCGGTATGTGATTTACCGGAAACGAAAGCCTGGGCAGAAAAACTGACCGCCATGCTGGCCAACCGTAAATAAGGAGTAGCAGATGATTTGTCCACGTTGTGCCGATGAACATATTGAAGTGATGGCAAACTCGCCGGTAAAAGGTGTCTGGACGGTATATCAGTGCCAGCATTGTCTGTACACCTGGCGTAATACCGAACCGCTACGTCGTACCAGTCGCGAGCACTACCCGGAGGCGTTTCGTATGACGCAAAAAGATATGGATGACGCACCGATGGTGCCGAGTATTCCACCGCTGCTGGCGGAAGGTAAGCGCTAATACTGAAGGCCCGGGATTCCGGGTCTTTTTTGCGAGTAGACTCGTAACGTATTGATAAATTGATTTGTTACAGCGGCATCGGGAATAGAATAGCGGCGGGTGCTTGAGGCTTTCTGGGCTTTGAGCATTTGTAAGGTCCCGGAAAGACAAAAGCCCCAGGAGATAGTTCTATCAACCTGAGGCTAGCGTACAAACCTAGACCATTTGGATGTTAGTCTCTTCTTTGCAGGGAGGCAAGACATGCTGACAAAATATGCCCTTGTGGCAATTGTAGTGCTGTGTTTCACGGTGCTGGGATTCACGTTAATGGTACGAGATTCGTTGTGCGAGTTAAGTATTAAAGAACGTGGTATGGAGTTTAAAGCTGTTCTCGCTTACGAACCGAAGAAGTAGCAACAACGCGGGGGAAACCCCGCGTTTTGATGGTCCGGTTTCGTCCTCTTGCACCCATTCTCGCGTTGCCGTAGGCCCGATAAGCAAAGCGCCATCGGGCATTACAACGTTACACCAGACTTTTCAACCGGTAGATCCACTCCAGCGCCTGGCGAGGCGTTAGTGAATCCGGGTCGAGGTTTTCCAGCGCTTCAACGGCGGGCGAGGTTTCTTCAGGCACTGAAAGCAGCGACATCTGTGTTCCATCGACTTGGGTCGCAGCAACGTTTGGCGCAATGCTTTCCAGTTCGCGCAGTTTTTGCCGCGCGCGTTTAATAACCTCTTTCGGCACGCCAGCCAGGGCTGCTACTGCCAGACCATAGCTCTTGCTCGCTGCACCATCCTGTACGCTGTGCATGAAGGCGATGGTATCGCCGTGCTCTAACGCATCCAGATGCACATTCGCGACGCCCTCCATTTTTTCCGGTAACTGAGTCAGTTCGAAGTAGTGGGTGGCAAACAACGTTAATGCTTTGATTTTATTGGCCAGATTTTCCGCGCACGCCCATGCCAGCGACAGGCCGTCGTAGGTGGAGGTGCCGCGTCCAATCTCATCCATCAGTACCAGGCTGTTCTCGGTGGCGTTATGCAGAATGTTGGCGGTTTCGGTCATTTCTACCATAAAGGTAGAACGACCGGATGCCAGATCATCCGCCGCGCCCACGCGGGTAAAGATCCGATCGATCGGGCCTATTTCCACTTTCTGCGCCGGAACGTAGCTGCCGATGTAGGCCAACAGCGCAATCAACGCGGTCTGGCGCATATAGGTACTTTTACCCCCCATATTCGGACCGGTGATGATCAGCATCCGTCGCTGAGGCGAGAGGTTAAGCGGGTTGGCGATAAACGGCTCGGTTAGCACCTGTTCAACCACCGGATGACGTCCCTCAGTAATACGAATGCCGGGTTTATCGGTGAAGGTCGGGCAGGTGTAATTCAGGGTATAAGCGCGTTCTGCAAGGTTGACCAGTACGTCCAGCTCCGCCAGCGCGCTGGCGCTCTGTTGCAAATCAGCCAGATGCGGCAACAGCATGTCGAACAGCTCATCGTACAGCTGTTTTTCCAGCGCCAGTGCTTTACCTTTTGACGTCAGAACTTTGTCTTCGTACTCTTTCAGTTCCGGAATAATGTAGCGTTCTGCGTTTTTCAGCGTCTGGCGGCGCACATAGTTAATCGGCGCCAGATGGCTCTGCCCGCGACTGATCTGAATGTAGTAGCCATGAACGGCGTTAAACCCAACCTTCAGCGTATCCAGACCGGTGCGCTCGCGCTCACGGATTTCCAGTCTGTCCAGATAGTCAGTTGCGCCATCAGCCAGCGCTCGCCATTCGTCCAGTTCTTCGTTATAGCCCGGGGCGATGACGCCACCGTCGCGAACCAGCACTGGCGGAGCTTCCACAACGGCGCGTTCCAGCAGTTCACGCAGCTCTGCAAACTCACCCATTTTCTCGCGCAGCATCTGCACGGGGGCACTGTCTACACTTTCCAGTTGCGCGCGCAGTTCCGGTAATTGCTGGAAGGCATGACGCATACGGGCCAGATCGCGCGGACGCGCAGTACGCAGGGCCAAACGCGCCAGGATACGTTCCAGATCGCCGACCTGACGCAGCACGGGTTGCAATTCACTGGTGGAATCCTGTAGCGCGCCGATAGTCTGTTGACGCTCGGTAAGGACTTTGGTGTCACGGACCGGCATATGCAGCCAGCGCTTGAGCATACGGCTGCCCATCGGCGTCACGGTGCAGTCGAGTACTGAAGCCAGTGTGTTTTCAACGCCGCCCGCCAGGTTCTGGGTAATTTCCAGATTGCGGCGCGTGGCGGCATCCATAATGATGCTGTCCTGTTGACGTTCCATGGTGATGGAACGAATATGCGGCAGTGAGGTGCGCTGGGTATCTTTTACGTATTGCAGCAGACAGCCAGCAGCACATAATCCGCGCGGGGCGTTTTCCACGCCAAAACCAATCAGATCCCGCGTGCCAAACTGCAAGTTTAGCTGCTGGCGAGCAGTATCGATTTCAAATTCCCATAGTGGGCGACGACGTAATCCGCGACGCCCCTCAATCAGTGAGGTTTCAGCGAAATCTTCGGCATACAGCAGTTCAGCGGGATTGGTGCGCTGCAATTCTGCGGCCATGGTCTCGCGGTCGGCCGGTTCGCTGACGCGAAAACGCCCGGAGCTGATATCCAGCGTGGCATAGCCGTAACCTTTACTGTCTTGCCAGATAGCGGCCAGCAGGTTGTCCTGGCGTTCTTGCAACAGCGCTTCATCACTGATGGTGCCAGGCGTGACGATACGCACCACTTTGCGCTCAACCGGACCTTTGCTGGTTGCCGGATCGCCGATTTGCTCACAAATAGCGACAGATTCCCCCTGATTGACCAGCTTTGCGAGGTAGTTTTCTACCGCATGGTGAGGAATACCCGCCATCGGGATAGGCTCGCCTGCTGATGCGCCGCGTTTGGTCAGGGAGATATCAAGCAGCTGAGACGCGCGTTTCGCATCGTCATAAAACAGTTCGTAAAAGTCGCCCATGCGGTAAAACAACAGTATCTCCGGATGCTGGGCTTTCAGCTTGAGATACTGCTGCATCATTGGGGTATGGTTCGTGAAGTCCGTATCAAGTGACTCTTTCATATCGCTTTTGCTCTTTTTTTAATCTTTTGGGGTACCTGGGCAGTCTCACGTGAGCCCCTGGAAACTCACATAAACCCACAAATTTGTCATTCGAAAGCCGCCTGAAGGGCAGTAACGACGAGCGTTGGCTCGGCCTGAATGGTCTATCTTATCACCGACAACGGCTGAGATTCATCCGTAGGTTTTGCCGCCAGAACGCTTATTGATTATTCATTTTCCGGCAAAGCATAATTCTGGCAATACAGATAGGGGATCCCCTCTTTGGTAATCAGGTATGTCTCGCTGTTCAGCGCAAAAAAATCGACGTTGGATACGCTGGTGTTGGTCAGGAAAAAGTCGGGGAGGAGTTCCTGAATAAGGCTGGCGGGAGCCGTTTCGCGATTGGAAATTTGGATTTTCTGTGAAATCCAAACCGGGCTTGAGCCGTAGCTGGATTGTGTAAAAAGTACCATGCGTTGCACGGTCTGCTCATTATTTTCGGCATCTTTGATAATACCATCAATATTAACAATACCTTTACTGCCCCCGGTTTTGATATCAATAATCCCTCGGAACGAGCTTGTATTGCGTACAATTTCGATGGCAGAGCGGCAGGTAAGATCTTGTAACTCGCCATTGTTCTTACTGTACCGATAAATGACAGTAAGAATTAGCGTAGCAAAACAAAGCAGCAGGATAATACCTGTCTGGATGCGGGAGGTTCGGGGATATAAATTCATTAGCTATCATACCGTGGGTAATATACCGGCTGACAGGCGTTTTCCTGCCTGGCTTTTATCGGTGAGCGACACACCAGCGCGGACAGTTTCTTAGACTCAGGATAGGTTGTGATATAAATAAATTTATGGCTCTGACACAATCCTGGGTTTTTGTCGATAAACGCGGTATGCCGGGAAAAGTTACTGGCATCGCTATTGAAATAATACTGACAGTCTGTTGGTGTTTTACTCGCGGCGATATAGCCGGAGAAATAATCATCGCTGGCTTGCCACGGATATAATATAAGCACACAAATTATCAGGGTAAGTGCCAACATTATCGTTTCTGCTGTCGTTATCAAAGGTTGACGCGGCGTGTCAGCCAAAAGTTCCTCAATGGTGGCATCTGGCGCTAATGGCGCTAAGGATTCTTCAGCAGAAGCAGAGTTATTCTCCGGTGTATCAATGACCTGAATATCAAACTCTTCCTGAATGATCAGCCCTTTGCGGGGAATCGTTGTGATCAGCGGTTGTTGAAGCTCCAGCTGCAGCAAGCTTTTACGCAACGAGAGAATACTTTGATAAAAGGCGTTGAAACTTACCTGGCGGTGATTTTTACCCCAACCGAATTCCAGCAATTCGTTTTGAGAAACCACTTGCCCGCGATGTTGAATAAGTAATAAAAGACATAACGACGCTGAGTGTTTGAGTTTTATCCGCTGATTGGGGTGATCTACCCGCGCCAGACATTGTGCGGCTGGCGTAAATATTATTCTATTTTCAATCAGATAACTGACATTGCCAGTCTCAGACATATTGTCTCTACTCTTGATGATGCGTCAGATGGTTGGTTAGTCATGATACCACTGAGCCTATAAAGACCACCAGCATGGACCTAATCCCACAGCGAGAACTGAGAAGTGTTGCAATTTAGTATCATGATATAACAAGAATGATAACTTTTTAATGAAAATAAAATTCATTGAAATCAATTGATTGTATCTTTTTTGCCACTATAAAAAGAACAGAAAGATGAAAAAATGTCGACAAAGATGATTGCCATTAATTCTTTATGGACAGCGCCATATACTGCCTGACACCACCACGCGAAAACAGCATGAACCTTAACGCGTCAACGCACCAGGGAATGCCGGTGGTAGATGTAGATGGGAATAAATGTCAGCTTGTTTGCGAGCTGACATTTATTTTTAGTGCTGAGTAAATTTAACCATCTTTTTGACAAAGCCATAATTTGCGGTAGAGAGTCCCATGTTCCAGAAAGAAATTGAAAATGCTGTAGTGCTCGTTGGCGATGAAATGAAGAAGTCGGATAATGCCTGGCTGTCGTTACGTAAAAAACGTCAGCGTATTGATTTGAAGACCGATGGACATATCTTGTTTCTGGATAAAGGGACTGTCTCTGTTTATCGTGTGGAAAACGATTTAGTCACGGTGAGTATTTCTGCACCTGCCATTCTCGGCCTGCCACAAATGCGTACGGAAGTGGCCGGCCACTATTTACGTTGTGATACCGATTGTGAAATGTGGGCGATGAGCGTACAAAATGCCGATCTCCTGTTTACAGCCAAAAACTTATGGAAGCAGGCGTTTGATATCTTAACGCATCATCTTCAACGTTATTTCCAGCGTGAGGCGTTGCAGTCGCACCGCACTATACGTGAGCAGATTATTGAACACGTAAAATATATCTGGGCGATGGATCCTGGGGTCCGTGAGAAAACGTCCGTGTATACATTTATTCTCGCTCGAAATCATATCTCACGCAGCGCTATCCATAAAGTACTGCAGGAGTTAGTAAATGACGGAAAAATAATTATGAATCGAGGAAAACTCTCTTTGTTTATCTATTAAAGTTAACATTGATATCGTCTGAAGTGTTTACTGCACTCTACACGAAATGTCCATTTTTATCTATAAATTAGTATTTATTTATTAATTTGATATGAATATGATATTTCTTCCAATAATAACAAAAGTTATATCGCCAATGATCAACGGCAGGCCGGAAAGTCTCGAGTCTCAGCATAGCCGATGGTTTGGCAACCCTACTGCCGATACAACGGATATTCGCGCTGCACTGCTGCACGCGTTGGATCACAACACCTTTGTCCTGCTGGCCCAGCCTATCGTCAGCACTCGTGGTGAAGAGCCTTATCATGAGATATTGATCCGCATGCACAATGAGAGCGGGGAATTTATTTCCCCTGACCACTTTTTGTCGGTCGCTCGCGACACGGGGTTAGCGCCTGATATCGATCTTTGGGTTATTGAGAACACCCTGAAATACATGCGCTACCATCCGCTGAGTTGTTTTTCCATTAACCTGGCGCCAGTGACGTTATGCTGTTCAGGTTTGGTTGCAAAGATCGCGGAGTTGTTGCAGGAATATATGGTGATACCGCAACGGATTATTTTTGAGATAACCGAGGCTGATACCCTGTCAGATAAAGAGCAAACGGTAGAAGCGCTACGCTCACTACGTCAGTTGGGATGCCGGATCGCGATAGATGACTTTGGGGCTGGGTTTGCAAGCTATGAACGTCTGATGAGCATTGAAGCAGATATTTTGAAGATCGATGGGTCTTTCGTTCGTGGGATTACAAAATGTAAGATTAGTCACTATATCATCGAATCTTTCTGCCAGGTTGCGGCAATGAAAGATATGCAGGTTGTCGCCGAATTTGTTGAAAATGCTGAAATCCAGATGTGCCTGGAGCAGATGAATATCGGGTGGTTACAGGGATACCATATTGGCAAGCCAAAACCCTTGCTCACGTTAGAGCAATCTAGCCTCCTGCGGAGGCTATTTAATATCAAAATCATTAGCTGACATATTATGAATCATTATTTATACATCATGCAGGCGTTGCCGTTCTAAACGGCGATCGCGCAGGGTGGAATAAATAAAGGTCATCACAAACAGCAGTGAAAATAGTACGACGATGGTGGGGGCCGGTGCACTGTCGATGAAAAAAGACAGGTACACGCCCATAAACGAGGTAACGACCGACATAATCACCGCCAGCCACAAGGCGTGGGAAAATTTCCGCGTCATTAAAATCGCAATGGCGCCAGGCGCAATCAGTAAGGAGATCGACAAAATAATCCCGACTGATTTTAGCGTGGCGACAATCGTCAGGGCGATCATGCACAGCAGGCCGTAATGTAACAGTGCAGTGTTAAGCCCACTGGCCTTTGCCTGATGCGGATCGAACGCATGCAGCAGCAGATCTTTCCACTTAAGCCCAATGATAAGCGCGATCCCCAAAGCGATCGCCATTGTTTGCATGATATCGGTCAGTGATATACCGAGCATATCGCCGAACAGAATATGATCGAGATGCACTTCCGACTGAATGGAAACATACAGCACCAGTCCCGCACCGAACATCCCGGAGAAAACAATGCCCATGATGGTGTCGCGCTTAATGCGGCTGTTATCGTCGAGGTATCCGGTTGCTATCGCGCAGAACAATCCAGCGACAAATGCGCCAATTGCCAGCGGGATGCCTGCGATATAAGCCAGAACGATCCCTGGAAAAACCGCATGGCTCATGGCATCGCCCATCAGCGCCCAGCCTTTGAGAACTAAAAATACCGACAGCAGCGCGCAGGGCACGGCGACAATGGTGGAGATAACCAGCGCATTGACCATAAAGCTAAACTGAAAGGGTTCCAGCAGCGTTGTCAAGATCATATCAGCTCCTTATTGACCTGACGGGCGCGGCGGCGATTCGCCAGCAGACCATGTTTTGGTGCGAAGACAAATGCCAGCAGGAACAGCAATGTTTGCAGAACGACGATAATTCCGCCGGTTGCGCCGTCCAGCCAGTAGCTCAGCCAGGCGCCGAAAAAGCTGGTCAGGCTGCCGATAGCTACGGCGATGGTGAGCAGGCGTGGAAAACGATCGGTCAGCAGCCAGGCCGTCGCTCCGGGCGTAACCACCAGGCAAATCACCAGAAATGCACCGACGGTTTGCAGGGCGGCTACCGTTGAAACGGAAAGCAGCGTAAAAAACAACAACTTCAACCGACCCGGGTTTAAACCGATAGAGCGCGCGTGGTTTTCATCAAAAAAGACCACCATCAGATCTTTCCACTTCAAAAACAGGATAGTCAGCGAGATAACCCCGATGATGGCCAGTTGCAGAATATCTTCCGGTGCAATCGCCAGCACGTTGCCGAGAATAATGGTCTGAATGTTCACTGACATCGGATTGAGCGACACCATAAACAGCCCGATACCGAAAAAAGACGAAAAAATCAGTCCGATAATCGCATCTTCCTTCAGGCGCGAACGCTGATTAAGAAACAGCATACTGCCCGCCGCCAGGCCGCCGGAAAGGAATGCGCCCAGTGCGAAGGGAAGCCCTAACATATAAGCGCCTGCCACGCCCGGAACAATAGAGTGCGATAGTGCATCGCCAATCAGCGACCAGCCTTTGAGCATCAAATAGCAGGAGAGAAACGCGCACAGACCGCCGACCATCGCTGAGACCCACATGGCGTTGAGCATATACTGGTAACCAAACGGCTCTGTCAGCCAGTTCATGATTATTCCCCCTCGCTTGCCGCACGTCGCGAAATAAACGGGCGTTCATCGTCGGTAATCACGTGTTGTTCGCCGCCGCTCAGCGCAACGTGACGCAGTACGCCGCTGAATGCCAGCTCGAGATTCTCGGGGGTAAAGGTGGTATCGGTTGGTCCACTTGCCAGCACCGTGCCCTTAATCATCACCGTGTAATCACAAAACTCGGTGACGGATCCCAGATTATGGGTAGAGACCAGCATGGTTCGACCCTCATCACGCAGCTCACGCAGCAGGTCGATGATCCGGGCCTCGGTTTTTACATCCACGCCGGTGAAGGGTTCATCCAGTAAAATAACCTGTCCGTCCTGTGCAATGGCGCGTGCCAGAAAGACGCGTTTTTTCTGCCCACCGGACAGTTCACCTATCTGACGATGGCGATAGTCCAGCATATCAACCCGCGCCAGTGCCGCATCCACGCAGGCGTGGTCGATTTGTTTTGGTCGACGCAGCCAGCCCATATGGCCAAAGCGTCCCATCATCACCACATCTTCCACCAGTACCGGAAACGACCAGTCCACCTCTTCTGACTGAGGGACATAGGCGATCAGATTCTGTTTGAGCGCCTTATTTACCGGCAGTTGCAGAATTGAGATTTCCCCTTGCGCCAGGCGGACAAAACCCATCAGCGCTTTAAAAAGCGTTGATTTTCCCGACCCGTTTACGCCGACCAGAGCGGCAATTGAGCCGCCCGGAACCTGAAAAGTGGCATCCCGCAATGCGGTATGACCGTTGCGATACGTCACCGTAACCTGATTCACGGTAATCGCAGATTGACTCATTTTTGGCTCCTTAACCCGTCGTTGATGCCGCTGACGATGGTTTCTGTCGTTACGCGCAGTAAATCCAGATACGTCGGTACCGGACCGTCGGCAGCACTGAGTGAATCGACATACAGCACACCGCCATAATGTGCGCCAGACTCGCGGGCGACTTGACGTGCAGGCTTGTCGGAAACGGTACTTTCGCTAAATACAGTGGGGATTTGATGCTCTTTGATCGCGTCGATCACTTTGCGTACCTGTTTGGGCGTGCCTTGCTGATCGGCATTGATCGGCCACAGATACAGCTCTTTCAGGCCGTTATCACGTGCCAGGTAGGAGAATGCGCCTTCGCTGGTGACCAGCCAGCGTTTATCGGCGGGGAGTTTTACCAGTTCAGCATGCAGCGGCGCCAGGGTCTGCTGGATTTTCGCTTTATAATTCTCCGCATTTTTCTGGTAAGTGGCGGCATTGTCTGGATCGTATTTCATCAGCGCATCGCGAATGTTATCCACGTAGATGAGTGCGTTCTCCGCTGACATCCAGGCATGCGGGTTCGGTTTGCCGTTGTACGGCCCTTCGCTGATACCCATTGGCTGGACGCCGTTTGAGACCATCACTTCTGGTACGCCGGACAAATTTTGGTAGAAGCGGGCAAACCATAGTTCGAGGTTAAGACCGTTGGAGAGAATAAGCTGTGCGCCTTGCGCTCGTTTAATATCACCTGGGGTTGGTTGATATTCGTGAATTTCAGCCCCCGGTTTGGTGATAGAACTAACGTCCGCCGCGTCACCTGCTACATTGCTCGCCATATCGGCAATCACCGTAAAGGTGGTTACTACCTTAAATTTTTCTTTCGCCCAGGCGGGCGACAGCGTCAGCGCTGTTAACGCACTGGCAAGGAGAAATGACTTGAGATGGGGCAGATGCGGCATAGTATCCCTCACAACAAAATGGTTAATTTATCATCAAATATAGCCTTTGCTATGTTATATAGCACATGGCATAAATAAATGAAAATAATTCTTATTTGCGTAGGGCGCTAAGGAATGGATGAGGATAATGCGTTTACGCCGACACGATTGTCGGCGTGTGGGGGAAGACTAACCCGATGATTATGGCTTCTGGAACTCAGTGACGGTTTCCCAGGCCACTTGCTGCAAGGCTTTGGCGTCGCCAGGGCTCATGCCTGTATCAATAGGAAGCGCACCGCCGACCGGAGACTGGTTATACAGAGTAGCGAAAAATACACAGGCGGCGAGATACGTTCCAGAAATCGAAGGGTGTACACCATCTTGATAATACAGGTTAATTTCTGGGTGCGTTTTACGTGCTTTCTCGAAAGCCAGGCCTACCGGAGCCACATATCCCCCTGTTTTTTGCGCAATCGAGAGATAAGCATCTGCCAGTTTTTGGCTATCTTCGGGTTTGTCTTTTTTCGGCCAGGTCATGAAATAGACGACTTTTGCACCGGCTTTATGCGCCATTTCGGCCATTTGGGTTGCAGAGTCCACGAAGTTTTGCCGGGTACTTTCTTTCTTTGAAATCGTTTCTGTTGAGTTTCCCTGCAGGACGACGACATCCCATTTCTGTAGCGTGTTCTGATAGCGCATATTCTCAATTTGCCAGCCTAAATGACCGCTGGAAATCGTGATCCCCCGATATTTATAGCCTTTGGCGTGATCAGGCAGTAAGGACTGCGTCAAATCCCGCAGGCGGGTATTAATATTATTGTTATAGAAAGTGAAAGAGTTACCATAAAGCGCGACAATTTTATTCTCACCATCCATTTTCGCATGTGCGGAAGGCGCTAATAACGTATCCGCGTGAACACAGATACTACTTAATGCGAAAGTCGTCGCTGCGGCAAGTAATGTTATTTTTTTCATTTTTTATCTCTTAGAAATCATAACGGAGCCCAACGATAAGCGCATCATCATTGGTCTTTTTGTTCTTACTTGCGAACTCTTTATCGTAAGTAAATGATAACCACGTGTCTTTAGCCAATGTTAATTGCGCTTCAGCACGCCAGTCTTCTTTTTCAGCAATATCTTTACCATCTTCATTTAAAAAGCTATATCCGGTAAGAACCTTGACGGTGCCAAAGTTGTAGGAAATGAGCGAATCCATCCCTTTGTAATTATTATCGCTTTTGTTATCGCGAGAGATAGACGTACGTAATGCGGTTACTGCGACTTCATAGGCTTTATAACTGAGTTGTAATCCTCCCATGATTTGATCGTTTTGATTACGTCCATCGGTGGTCACTACGCCGTCCTGTCGTTTATAACGGCTGGCCGCTATCGCAGGTGTAATCCTAAAGTCGCCAAATTTGAAAGACTTGCGATAGCTGGCCATCGCGCCGTAATCCAGAGCTTCGTTATCACTGTTGCCGTTACCGGAGACCCATGCCAGCTGAATCTCATTGCCGGCAAATTTAGCGTTCCACTGAACGGTGCCGTCCTGTCGGTTGAACTGGTACGAATCATCAATGGTTGTAATGCCATAGCTGTAGATATTAGGGGTGAAATTTTTGTATTTATCGGTCATTTTCATTACCTGATACAACGGGTTTTTGGTTCTCCCGGTGATCAGTTCACCCCATGTTTTATTTGACAGGCCGACATATGAATATCGGGCCTCCATATCGCTTTCACCGGTATTGTTATCATTTTTTTCGGTACGCACCTGCCATTCCAGGCGCCCCACGATTTTGGTCTCTGGCAGAATATCCAAATCTCGCGTGAGATAAATACCTATACGTCCACCCAAATCGCTTCGGCTTTCACTGCCAGCAAATGAATTCTGACCACTCGCGATTTTACCCTCAACGCGGCCATAGATGTCCAGCGTATTTCCATCTTTATTATACACATTTAAGGCGAACGCCGAGGAACTCATACCCATTAGTAATATTAGTGAATAATTCTTTAGCTTCATATCATCCCTCAAACCAGCATTGATTTCCTGACCATAAATAAAGTTTACAGCGGGATAATTGTTCGTGAAAAAGGAATGGTAGTGATATGGGAATCATTTTTTCTCGTGATAAAATGTGATTATTCACGCATAAATATCTCTGTTTTTACTATTGTATTAATGGTTCTAATATTTAATTATGGGGCTTTTAAAATGTTACGGCTCTACAATATATGATCATGAAAATTACTGTGAAGTACGTCTCATTTCTACTGGGTAGAAAAGCTGAAAATGGGAATGTTGTATTCTCATGATTACTATTGAGGTGGGAATACTATTTTCCCCTATAATTTGGCAGACAAATCCCGCAAAATTGATTAATCAAATTTTCTATTATCACGCATTCACTAGCCGGAGAGGCGCTGTATGTACGGGAAGCAAACAACGGTATTTGATTCTGACCTTTATTCATCATTGTTCACTCAGGATAAGATGCGGGAAATATGGTCTGACGACAATCTGCTGCGTTGTTGGTTGCGTTTTGAGGCGGCGGTCGCTCGAGTGCAAAGTGAGTTGGGAATTATTCCTGAACAAGCAGCCGTTGAAATTGAACAAACCTGTCGGGAAATACAGATAGACTGGCCAGCCTTGGCGCAGGAAACACAAACGGTCGGCATGGCGATAAAGCCGCTGATCGATCAGATCTCCGCCAGCGGAACACCGCTGGTCAGTCAGTTTCTGCATTGGGGATGCACCACTCAGGATTTACTCGACTCAGGCATGGCGATGAGATTGCAGCAAACGCTGCGGCTATTGCGTGAGCAATTGCTTGATGTTGGCGAAGCCATGAAAGCGATGGCGTTACGACACGCGCGTACGGTAATGGTTGCGCGTACCAATTCGGTGGATGCCTCTGCAACGACGTGGGGGCTTCATGTTTGCAGTTATCTGGCGGAGATAAACCGCCACCTGACACGACTACAGCAGCTGTATCCGCGTGCCGTAACCGGACTTTTTGGCGGTGCGGTGGGGAATCTGGCTTCTGTAGGTAAGCAGGGAATGGAAACGCGCCAGCGGCTGATGTTAGCGTTGGGTCTGAACGTGCCCTGCGGGATTAATAATGCCAGCCAGGATGCGGTTGTTGAGGTTGTGCAGTTTTTTGCTCTTGTTCACGGCACGCTGTGTCGTCTGGCCAACGATGTCGAAACCATGGGACGCACGCCGATTGCAGAAGTACTCGAAGGAGAGGGCGGTGGCGGATCCAGCACCATGCCACACAAAGTTAATCCACGCGCCTGTAATATGGTGCAAACGTTGGCAAGAATGGGGTGGATGTATGCTTCCGGCGCGCCAGCAATGCTGGATCAACAGGATGTACGAGCTGCCTCAATGCGGGTATTAAACTGGACGATCCTCCCGGAGGCCTCTAATGCGTTATCGACCAGCCTGACACGCGCAAAGAATCTGCTTTCGCATCTCATTGTTAATGAAGATAAGATGCGCGCTAATTTTGACTGCTCAAAGCACTTTATTATGTCTGAGTCGCTGACGATGAAGCTTGCCGCCAAAATTGGCAGAGAGTCCGCCTATAACCTGGTGAAAAATCTGCTGAAGCATGCAACCGGCGAGTACAGCTTCATGGAGATCGTACAGGCTAGCCCGGAAATCCGCGCGTCATTATCTGGGGCGGAAATTGCTGCCGCCTGCGAGCCGCTGTCATATATCGGGGCTAACGACGCGTTAATCGCTGAGACTATCGCTGAGTTCGATCGCGTGAAAACCGCAGATATTGCCTGATTCGTCATGTCGCCGGGAGGGATAGCTCTCCTGGCGGTTGGTGGCACTAAGTATTGTGGGACGATGCCGAAAATGTTTCGAAAAAGACGAATAATTCTTCCAGTTGGGCAAAATTCCCCTCGCTATCTCCTTTCTCATAAGCCAGATGTAGAATGAGTTCGATAAAAAAGAAGCCAAGAATACGGCTTTGAAAAATGGAATGTACGTCGCTTGGGAGAACAAACTGCAGATCGCAGAACTTACCGTAAGGGTTCGCCTCTGAGTTGGTCACCAACACTACGGCGGCATTCTTTTTTCTGAACCATCTTGCAATATTGAGGGCGACCCGGTTAAATCGATAGTAAGAGAAAACAATCAGGACATCTCCTTCCTCAATGTTGACGAGACATTTGGGGAGTTCGCTGATGTCCGTCGGTAACAGGGAGATGTTACTGCGGAAGTACTTTAGCAGTGTACAAAAATGCGTTGCCATGGCATGAGACGATGAAGGGCCGACGACATAAATATGACGTTTGTTGTTCAGCACCAGATCGATAAATGCATTAAGGCTCTCAATATCGATATTATTTTTAAATTGATTAAATAATTCTGATACTTTGTAGGTGAAATCGGTAACGATACTTTCAGTGGTAATCCCAGGATTGTTACGCAGTTTGATGTTTTTCTCAAACGGTGCGGATATTTTATTTTTTGACAGCGTGATGTCTAATGCCTTGCGGAAAGCAGCATAACCCGTAAACCCCATTTTATTTAAAAATCGGCCAATAGTTGCTTTGCTTACCATCGCATTTTGCGAGAGATCAACAATGCCATGGTAAGGCAGTTCATTGAAGTGTTTATTAATGTACTCATTAAGTCGGCACTCAGATTCAGTTAGATCACCCATATTAAGAGTAAGTAAGTTATACTCATCCAGACTTAATGTGTTTTTATTATACATGGATAACACCCGATTGCTGTTGAATATCAACGTTGTTATAGGGTAATACGCTTTCGACGTCAATCATTGAATGAATATCCTGGAAACCCGCATCCAGCTCTTCCTGGAAGATATGACCATACTCATATAAGTTGCGATCTTACTCACAAAAAGGGGTGGGAAAATATCTTTCCCGTATTTTATAACCACACAACCCATTACAATTAAATCTCAATATTTGAGTGTGTAATACGATAAATTTACGTACATATTATAACTGCTTATATATGGAGGCGCTTTTTTACTATCCTACATAAGCAATGATGATATGACGGGTAACCCTACCAAATTTGTATGGCATAGGAATTGTTATTATGACAGCGTTTATTATAGCAATAGTGATAACAGTTATTGCAGCATGGTTAATTGTAAAAAACTATCAGCCGCAAACTGTTTTATTACTCGCTGGACTGGCATTATTGACCATTACCGTATTGTTTTATCCTGAAAACAGCATTCTCTATGATAAAGCGAAATCCACGGGGTCAACCTGGCTGGACATCTTTAGCTTTGCCAAAGAATCGCTGACCACACAAATTGCGGGTATTGGTCTTATCATCATGGCGGCGGGTGGATTTGCCAGCTATATGGATCACATCAAAGCGTCGAATGCGATGGTGAATATGTGCATTCGTCCGCTACAGGTGATTAAAGCGCCTTACCTGATCCTCGCGTTGGGGTACATCTGCGCACAGCTTCTGCACGTGGCAATTTCAAGTGCGGCGGGGCTGGCGATGTTGCTGCTGGTGACATTCTTCCCGGTACTGGTTCGTCTTGGGGTCAGTAAAGCTTCTGCAGCCGCGATGATCGGTCTGTGCGCATTTATGGATCTAGGGCCTGCGGTTGGTACTGCGAATCTGGCGGCCAAGCATGCTGGCATGGAAAGCGCTATCTACTTCGCTCATTACCAGATGCCGGTGGCGGTGGTGGTGATGTTGGCCGTTGCTGTAGTGATTTACTTCACCGCGAAGTATTTCGACAAAAAGGATGGCTTCATATCAGGCGAGCAAAGCGTCGCGCAAGCAGAAGAAGAGGGCCGCAAGGCACCCGCTATTTACGCGTTGTTACCGGTCCTGCCTGTAGCACTGGTGCTGGTCTTTAGCCCTTTGGTGATCAAATCCATCAAAATTGACGTGGTCACGGCAATGATCCTTGGCGCGGTCGTCGCGTTTTTCTTCGAACTGGTGGCTACCCGAGATTTCAAAAACTGCTGTAAAGGGTTACAGGTCTTTTTCAAAGGCATGGGCAGCATGTTTACCAGTATTGTTTCCTTGTTGGTGTGTGCGGATATCTATGCCCAGGGGCTGCAGAAAATTGGCGCGGTGGACTACCTGTTGCAGTCAGTGCAAAACGCAGGCCTGGGTTTTACCAGTATGACGCTGGTGATGACCGCGCTGGTGGGCGTCACCGCCGTCCTGACAGGCTCTGGCGTAGCCGCCTTTTTCTCTTTCTCCGGCCTGGCTCCCTCCATTGCGGCAAAATTTGGTGAGAGCGCTGTCAATATGATTCTGCCAATGCAGTTGATGGCGGGAATGGGGCGCTCAATGTCTCCTGTGGCTGGCATCATTATTGCGGTAAGCAAAGCAGGGGAATGTTCACCGTTTATGATCGTCAGA
Organism: Citrobacter sp. LUTT5; assembly: GCF_009905315.1. Classification (NCBI taxonomy): domain Bacteria; kingdom Pseudomonadati; phylum Pseudomonadota; class Gammaproteobacteria; order Enterobacterales; family Enterobacteriaceae; genus Citrobacter; species Citrobacter sp. LUTT5. The sequence goes on from NZ_CP047606.1 coordinate 1,058,264, forward strand.
AGAACGCTGCTTCCAGCGCTGGCCGGTATCGCGGCGATGCTGGTTGCCAACTATGTCCTGATTTGAATCCCGAGAGCCTGTTAATGCAGGCTCTTATTTTTTTATCTGGTTGTAATTTATGGATGGCAACGTGACAAACGATGTTTTATACGTCCCGTTTACGGGGAAGTTACTGCTTGAGTCTCCGTTATTGAACAAGGGAAGTAGCTTCACGCAGCAAGAAAGACATGACTTTAATCTGAGTGGACTACTGCCTTGCGCCATTGAGAATATTGATGAACAAGCCGAGCGGGCGTATCAACAATATCTTGAGGCTGAATCCCACAACGCTCGACATATTTATCTGCGTAATATTCAGGATACCAACGAAACGTTATTTTATTACCTGCTGAAAAAGCATCTGCCGGAGATGCTGCCCATCGTTTATACCCCGGTAGTCGGGGCCGCTTGCGAAAAATTCTCCTGGATATATCGTCGTGCGCGTGGCGTCTTTATTTCATGGCCCGATCGCGATCGTATTGACGATATTTTGCATGATAATCCACGGCACGATATCAAGGTCATCGTCGTTACAGATGGCGAACGCATTCTGGGACTGGGTGACCAGGGCGTAGGCGGTATGGGGATCCCTATCGGAAAACTGTCGCTCTATACCGTATGTGGCGGGGTAAATCCGGCTAATACGCTCCCCATTCTACTGGATGTCGGGACGAACAATACGCGACTGCTGGACGATCCGCGCTATATCGGCTGGCGTCATCCGCGTATCACCGGTGAAGACTACTTCGCATTTATTGGCATGTTTATTGCGGCCGTAAAACGGCGCTGGCCTGACATTTTGCTGCAGTTTGAAGACTTCGCTCAACATACCGCAGTGCCTCTGCTGGAGCGTTATCGCGATGATCTGTGCTGCTTTAATGATGACATTCAGGGCACTGCGTCGGTAGCTCTGGCGACCTTACTTGCCGCATGTCGTGGCAGCGGCCGCGATTTCTGCAAGCAACCGATCGTGATTGTGGGAGCGGGCGCAGCCGGATGTGGCATAGCCCGGCATATCATTGCCTGTCGCATCAGTGAAGGGATGAGCCAGTCTGAAGCCAGACGGACAATTTTTATGGTGGATCGCGACGGTCTGGTGATGACCACCAATCATGCTTTAGCGGATTTCCAGCAACCGCTGGCACAACCTTCCGAGGCCTTATCTGACTGGCAGTATGAGGGGCAGGCGCCGTCATTACTGGAGGTGATTCATAATGTCAAACCCACGGTGATGCTGGGTGTGTCGGGCCAGGCCGGATTGTTCTCGCAGGAGGTGATTAGCACGATGTATCAATACTGCGATCACCCGATTGTTATGCCGCTGTCGAATCCCACCTCGAGAATGGAAGCGCGGCCAGAAGATATTGTTCGCTGGACCAGGGGACAGGCCATCATCGCGACCGGCAGCCCCTGTGATGCAGTTGAATTTAATGGGCGCTCCATTCCGGTTGCGCAATGTAATAACGTGTATGTTTTCCCGGCTATCGGTCTGGGGGCTATCGCCAGTGGTGCGACGCGCATAACAGACGCTATGCTGATGGCGGCAAGCTGCGCACTGGCCGATGCTTCTCCGCTGGTTCGTAACGGGGAAGGCGCTCTGTTGCCGGAGATTGGGACAATCTGCGACGTGACTCGCAGCATTGCTTTTGAGGTCGGTAAGGCGGCACAGCAGTCCGGTGTGGCAGAGAAGATAAGCGACGAGGTGTTGCTGCAGAGCATCAACGATAACTTTTGGCTACCGCACTACCGTCCTTATAAACGCCGGGCAATTTAGTCATTCTTCCTGGAATTGTTAACGGCTATTGGTTGCCTCTATGGTTAAGGTGTATTATTTATGCAACTTAATTGTGGAGGCATTATGTCCGGCAAACGTATTGCACGTGAAAAAATGACGATCCAGAGAATGATCTCGCTGTATGAAAGCCAGTGTCCGCAGGCTTCAGACGAGCCGGGGCATTACGATGCGTTATTTGTCTATGCGCAAAAGCGCCTGGATAAGTGCGTGTTTGGCGAGGAAAAACCGGCCTGCAAGCAGTGTCCGGTGCACTGCTATCAACCTGCTAAACGCGAAGAGATGAAGCAAATTATGCGTTGGGCTGGGCCAAGAATGCTCTGGCGTCATCCGATTCTGACCGTGCGTCATCTGATTGATGACAAACGCCCTGTCCCGGAATTGCCAGAGAAATATCAGCGCAAGAAGTAATGTAACAATTCTATGCCGGATGGCGGCTGCGCCTTATCCGGCCTACAAATACAAACGCACCAGTGGATAGACCCGATAAGCAAAGCGCCATCGGGCGAACCGTTAAACCAGCGCATCCTTATCAATGCCCAGGCGTTTCATGCGTGAGAGTAACGTTGTACGTTTCAGCCCCAGCCGTTGTGCCGCGCCTTTGGGACCGGCAACCACGCCGTTGGTTTCTTTCAATACGCGCATAATCAACTGGTATTCATCTTCGCCGTCCTGTGCGACTTCGGTTGCCACCGGAGGCGTAGACGGCATCAAAGGGGCAATATCCGGCAGGGACAGCTGCAGCACGTTGCCTCGGGTAAGCAGAACCGCACGTTCTACCACGTTTTCCAGCTCGCGCACGTTGCCCGGCCACTCCATGCTGCTCAGCGTACGCAGCGCCTCGGCGGGAATGCTGTCGATATTGCGCCCCATCCGGCGAGCAATTTTAAAGGTAAAGGCTTTTACCAGCAGCGGAATATCTTCCGGGCGCTCACGCAGCGGCGGCAGATGGATCGGGAAGACGTTCAGTCGATAGTAGAGATCGTTACGAAACTCGCGATCGGCTACCATCTTTTTCAGATCGCGGTTAGTGGCGGCGATCAAGCGTACGTCGGTCTGGATCAGTTTATTGCTGCCCAGACGTTCAAACTCCTGCTCCTGCAAAACGCGCAGCAGCTTAGGCTGTAGCTCCAGTGGCATGTCGCCCACTTCGTCGAGGAACAGCGAGCTTTTATCGGCCAGTTCGAAACGACCAATCCGCTGCGTGCTGGCACCGGTAAACGCGCCACGCTCATGACCAAACAGATCGCTTTCCAGTAATCCGGCAGGCATTGCCGCGCAGTTCATCTTCACCATCCGACGGGCGTTACGTCCGCTCAGGTTGTGAATGGCCCGTGCGATCAGCTCTTTACCCGTTCCGGTCTCACCCAGAATCAGGACGGTGCTGTCGCTTTGCGCCACCATTTCGACCTGCTTGAGTACGCTGTACATCGCTTCGCTGCGGCCAATGATTTCGCCGAACTCACTCTCTACATTGTTGAGTTGTTCAGTCAGCGCCAGGTTTTCATCTACCAGACGTTCTTTCAGGCGGTGAATCTCCTGATACGCAAGCGCGTTATCCACGGCAATTGCCACACGCTCGGCAATTTGGCGCAATAGCTTGAGGTTAGCGGTAGTGAAAACTTTCTCTTCGCACTGTGCCAGCTTGAGTACGCCGAGCATCGTATTGCCCGACATCAGCGGTAACAGACACAGGGTTTGTAGCTGGTTGCCCCAGGTTTCGAACAGCATCCGTTCGTAAGGAGCGAGCGTATCGCGTTCGCTCAGATTAATCAGCAGCATCTCTTTGCTTTTGAACACGCGTTCGGAAAGCGTACCTGCTTCATCCACTTCACTTTGTTCGTGCGCTGGATGATGTTCATCCAGATAGTGGGTGGAATAAATGCTGAGCTTGTTTTTACGATCGCTGCGTAACACGATGCTGATGGCATCAATGTCGAAGTAGTGATGGATCTCTTTGGCGACTTCGCTGACCAGTTCGTCAATGTCCAGGCGGGAGAGTACCGCATTGGTGATGGCGACCAGGATGCGAAAGTTATCACGCTCACGGCACAACAGATCGTAATCGACGTTGTTGCTGACCCTGCTTTGAATTTGTTCAGCAACGACGCCGACTATTTGGGTGAAGGTCTGTAGACGGTTATATTCTTTTTCACTCCATGGACGATCTTCATTACGGATGAACTCGCAACCGCCAAAGATACGCCCATCCGCCGCCAGCGGCAGCAGGCAGTAGTGGCCAAATTCAGAATACAGTCCGCCAGAGGCCAGCTGTGGCCAGGTTTCCGTAAACTCGTGATAGTTGCAGTGCAGCGCATCGGGGCGAGACAAAATACGGCGTACCGGACCATGAGCTAGTACCGTTTCGTCTTCATAATCGATGGGTTTACCATTTTCACGCGTCGCAAAATAACGCGCACGCTGCGTTTGTGCCTGCCATAAGACAATAGCCGCACAGTCGGCCAGCGCTGAACGCTTGACCAGCTGCGAAAGCGCCTCGCTAAGAGACGGGAGATCGGGCTGCTGTAATAATGTACGAGTAATATCGAACAGGCCTTGCTGTCCGAGGTCACTCATCGGTGTATACGACATATTGCTTTTCCAGGAAAAGCACCGCAGAACGGTGCGAAAACGGTAAATGAATTATAGGTATAAGTCGTAAATTATTGCCGGATAGCGATTTCGCTTATCCGGCCTACACGTTGCTGCTAATGGGCAGTTAGCATATACGAGGTAAAGGTTCGGCGTGTGGTAAATCGAGGGTTCGTTTCACGCCGTAAAGTCCGGCCAGACGCACACCTTTGCGTTCTACCACTTCGCCAATCATTGCGGCATCGCGTCCTAATGGATGCGCGCGCAGCGCGGCAAGCGCCGTTTCAGCGGCCTGACGCTCAACGGCAATCACCAGCTTACCTTCGTTAGCAAAGTTGAGCGCATCCAGTCCCAGCAGTTCGCAAACGCCACGCACCGCGGGCTTCACGGGCAGGGCCGCTTCAGACAGCTCAATGCCAAACCCACATGATGCGGCAAATTCGTGCGTTACTGCATTCACGCCGCCACGGGTTGCATCACGCAGCGCCTTCACGCCGGGAATATCACGTAGCGTCTGGATAAGCGGCGTCAATACCGCGCAGTCGCTGACCAGTTCGCCATCAAGACCCAGTTGTTCGCGCAGGTTAAGGATCGTTGCACCATGATCACCCAGCGTGCCGCTGACCAGCAGCACATCGCCCACGCTCAGGGTCTGTGCGCCCCAGTGAATGTTGGCGGGGATCGCGCCCATTCCGGCGGTGTTGATAAAAAGTTTGTCCGCCGCGCCGCGCTGTACAACCTTGGTGTCGCCGGTGACGATGGCGATACCCGCTTCGCGCGCGGTTGCCGCCATGCTGTTAACGACGGTTTTCAGCGTCTCCATTGGTAAACCTTCTTCGAGGATAAAACCGCAGGAGAGATAGCGCGGGATCGCGCCGCTGACCGCCACGTCGTTAGCCGTACCACAGATAGCCAGCTTGCCGATATTACCGCCCGGGAAGAACAACGGATCGATAACATAGCTGTCGGTTGAAAACGCCAGACGATCGCCTTCAGCGACCAGTTGCGCCAGTTCCAGACGTGCCTGATCTTCTTGTTCCGCCAGCCACGGATTCGCGAATGCCTCCATAAACAGACTGTTGATCAACTGCTGCATAGCCTGACCGCCGCTACCGTGGGCGAGTTGTACGCTGCTCATACTTCACACTCCTGCTGACGATACTGATACCAGGCGGCACATGCGCCTTCAGAGGAGACCATCAGGGCGCCAAAAGCGGTCTCCGGGTTACACGTTTTGCCAAATAATGGGCACTGATGTGGTTTACATCTGCCCGTCAGCACTTCCCCACAACGCGCGCGCGGATCGTCATACACCTGCTGCGGCGCTGGCTGGAAATGGGCTTCGGCATCAAAGCGCTGATAGTCAGGCGTCAGGTGAACGCCAGAGGATTCGATAACGCCCAGACCGCGCCATTCGCTGTCGCCATTGACGCAGAACACCTCGGCGATGGCCTGTTGTGCTAACGCGTTACCGGCATCCGGTACCACGCGGCGGTACTGGTTTTCTACCTGGCTGTGCGCGGCAATTTTCTGCTCAATTAACATCACCACGCCTTGCAGGAGATCGAGCGGTTCAAAACCGGCGACCACTAACGGACGATGGAAGTCTGAAGCAATGAAATTATAGGCATCAGTGCCAATCACCATGCTGACGTGGCCTGGTGCTAAAAAGGCGTCAATACCGTTGTCCGGCTGTTCCAGCAGGCTGCGCAGCGTAGGGATAAGCGTGATGTGCTGGCAGAAAAAGTAAAAGTTCTGCACGTCACGCTGCTTTGCTTGTTGCAGAGTGATAGCGGTCGTTGGCATTGTGGTTTCAAAACCCAGACCAAAGAACACCACCTTACGCGTTGGGTTTTCCTGTGCCAGTTTCAGCGCATCCATCGGTGAATAGACGATGCGGATATCTGCACCGCGCGCCTTGGCTTGCAGCAGGGAGCCTTGCTTACCCGGGACGCGCATCGCATCACCAAAGGTGCAGAAAATGACTTCTGGATGACTGGCGATTTCTACACAGCTGTCGATTCTACCCATCGGCAGAACGCAAACCGGGCAACCCGGACCATGAATAAACTCCACGTTTTCCGGTAGCAACTGGTCGAGGCCGAATTTGAAGATAGCGTGGGTATGACCACCACAAACTTCCATGATGCGCAGTGGGCGTTCAGCCGTGTAGGGGAGGTGGGCGGCACGTTCAGACAGGTGCTCTATCAGTTGCATCACCTGCTCTGGTGCGCGGTATTCGTCAACAAAACGCATTTATTTTTCCTCGCCGTACAGCAACGCGCCGACATCCGGCTCAACGTCAAACATGTTTTGCAGCGCGTCGAGCGTATCGCGCGCTTCAGCTTCATTAATGATGCTCATGGCAAAACCGACGTGGACCAGTACCCACTGGCCGAGGCGCGGTTGGCCATGCTCATCACAGCTACCGACCAGCGTCAGGTCGACGTCGCGCTGAATACCGCAAACGTCGACTTTGGCCTGGTTACCATCAATGGTGCGGATTTGACCCGGAACACCTATGCACATCGCTGCGTCTCCAGCCAGGAGAGCCATTGATCCATGCCTTCACCACTGGTGGCGGAAATCAGGATAATCTCAATTCCCGGGTTCACTTCCCGGGCGCTGGCGATGCATTTTTCAACGTCAAAATTGAGGTACGGTAGCAGATCCACTTTGTTGAGCAGCATCAGTGATGCGGCGGCAAACATATGTGGATATTTCAGCGGTTTGTCTTCACCTTCGGTGACGGAAAGCACGGCCACTTTATGGCGCTCGCCGAGGTCGAAGCTGGCCGGGCAGACCAGGTTGCCGACGTTCTCAATGAACAGAATGCCGTTATCGTCAAGCGGCAAACGCGGCGCGGCGTCAGCAATCATTTGTGCGTCAAGGTGGCAACCTTTACCGGTGTTGACCTGAATGGCGGGCGTGCCTGTGGCGCGAATACGGGCAGCATCGTTCACCGTCTGCTGGTCACCTTCAATAACGGCGCACGGCACGCTATCTTTCAGCTTCATCAGCGTTTCGGTCAGCAGCGTGGTTTTACCGGAGCCAGGGCTTGAAACAAGGTTCAGCACCAGATGCTGACGGGCCGCAAAGCGGGCACGGTTGCGCTCGGCCAGGCGGTTGTTTTTGTCCAGTACGTCAATTTCCACTTCCAGCATACGGCGTTGGCTCATACCTGGTGCGTGGGTTCCTGCCTCACCGTGACCGTAGTGCAAATCGCCTTCTTCGGTCTGGCTCGGTGTGAAATTTGAGGTCTTCACACCGGTAATATTCAGCGCTGGACGAGCCGCTGGGGCAAATGGCGCGCTGCGAAACGCCGAGTGGGGATTATGCTCATCACCCTCTATATATAGGTTGCCTTCAGCGCAACCACATGTCGTACACATCGCTCACTCCTGATCTTTTTACTTGCGATACATCTGTTGCCGGATGACTGCGTTGCCTTATCCGGCCTACAAACGAGCTCTTTCTGTAGGCTGGATAAGACGCTTAAGCGTCGCCATCCGGCGCTGGAGTCTGATCTATTTCAATACGTCGAATCTGTAAGCCGTCATCGGCCACAATTCTCAGCATATCGCTGTTGCATTGCGGACATCGGCGCACGCGTTGCGTCAGTAATGTGACGTATTGTTGACAAGATTCGCACCAACATTCGGCTTCTTGTTCTTCGAGGTGGAGTTTACAACCTTCTGCAAGGGTCCCGCGGCATACCAGATCAAAACAAAAGGAGAGAGCGCTGGTTTCTACGCAAGAAAATGCGCCAATTTTGAGCCAGACCCCAGTTACTCGCTGAGCACCGTGTTGCGTGGCCTGTTGTTCAATCAATTCCAGTGCCCGTTGGCAGAGGGTTATTTCGTGCATACCGCCTCCTGTGAAGTTGCCGTATCAAAAGCAATAAGCATGCCAGGTTGAATTTTTTCATTCGTGACAATGACGACAATGACGAAATGACATGTCGTCACCCGCCTTTTATTTTTTATCTATATGAAAATTAAGTAATTTAATTTTGGCATGAAATGTGCTTAAGGCTGTTCATCTCTGCTAAACGGGTAACCTGACATGACTATTTGGGAAATAAGCGAAAAAGCCGATTACATCGCTGAACGGCATCGTCGCCTACAGGACCAGTGGCGTATTTACTGCAACTCGCTGGTTCAGGGGATCACCCTGTCGAAAGCGCGTTTGCATCATGCAATGAGCTGTGCGCCGGACAAAGATCTCTGCTTTGTCCTTTTTGAACACTTCACTATCTACGTCACGCTGGCGGATGGCTTCAATAGCCACACCATCGAGTACTACGTCGAAACAAAAGATGGTGATGATAAGCAACTGATTGCACAGGCACAGTTGACCATCGACGGTCAAGTCGATGAGCGTTTCAGTAACCGCGATCGCGAACAGGTGCTGGAGCACTATCTTGAGAAAATCGCCACCGTCTACGACAGCCTGTACACCGCGGTTGAGAACAATATGCCGGTGAATTTAAGCCAACTGGTTGAGGGACATAGCCCGGCTTAAGCCTCAGGTGCTGTCCACTTTGTCATGATGCGGTTTACATACTGCGTCACGATGTTTTAGGGAATGGGCATGTCGAAAAATGTCGAAATGACATTTTGCAGACATGTTTTCGTCAAAAATGACTATCACCTGAGGAATGCCTGGTGAATCGTTTTGTAATTGCTGACTCCACTCTTTGTATTGGCTGCCACACCTGTGAAGCCGCCTGCTCAGAGACACATCGCCAGCATGGCCTGCAGTCAATGCCGCGCCTGAAAGTGATGTTAAATGAAAAAGAATCCGCGCCGCAGCTTTGCCACCAGTGTGAAGATGCGCCTTGCGCCACCGTGTGTCCGGTTAATGCCATTAACCGCGTTGATGGCGCCGTACAGCTGAATGAAAGCCTGTGCGTAAGCTGCAAACTGTGCGGGATCGCTTGTCCGTTTGGCGCGATAGAGTTTTCCGGTAGCCGTCCGCTGCATATCCCGGCAAACGCCAATACGCCAAAAGCGCCTCCGGCTCCGCCAGCGCCTGCTCGCGTGAGTTCGCTGTTGGACTGGGTTCCTGGCGTTCGTGCCATCGCGGTGAAATGCGATCTGTGCAGTTTTGACGAGCTTGGTCCGGCCTGCGTGCGCATGTGTCCGACCAAAGCTCTGCACCTGGTGAGCAACATGGATATCGCCCGCGCCAGCAAACGTAAGCGTGAGCTGACTTTCAATACCGATTTCGGCGATCTCACCTTGTTTCAGCAGGCTCAGAGTGGGGATGCAAAATGAGCGCAATTTCACTGATTAACAGCGGCGTGGCCTGGTTTACAGCGGCTGCGGTTCTGGCATTTCTGTTTTCATTTCATAAATCGCTGAGCGGCTGGATTGCTGGAGTTGGCGGTGCGGTCGGCAGCTTGTGTACGGCAGCCGCGGGTTTTACCGTTCTGACTAATGCGCTGGCGGTGAGCGGCGTGATGCCGTTTATTGGGCACAGTCTGCAAATTACTCCACTGAATGCTATCTGGCTGATTACGCTGGGACTGTGCGGCCTGTTTGTCAGCCTGTACAACATTGACTGGCATCGTCATCCGCAGGTGAAAGCTAACGGCCTGCTGGTGAATCTGCTGATGGCCGCGGCGGTATGTGCGGTGGTTGCCAGCAACCTCGGTACGCTGGTGGTGATGGCGGAAATCATGGCGCTGTGTGCCGTGTTCCTCACCGGATGCAATAAAGAAGGCAAACTGTGGTTTGCGCTGGGGCGTATTGGTACGCTGCTGCTGGCGGTTGCCTGCTACCTTGTGTGGCAACGTTACGGCACTCTGGAGCTGCGTCTGCTAGACCTGCGCACCCAGGAGCTGCCGCTCGGGTCTGATATCTGGCTGCTGGGCGTGGCAGGTTTTGGCCTGCTGGCCGGGATTATTCCTCTGCATGGTTGGGTGCCACAGGCACACGCCAATGCCAGCGCACCGGCTGCGGCACTGTTCTCTACCGTGGTCATGAAGGTCGGTCTACTGGGTATTCTCTCCCTGTCGCTGCTGGGCGGTAATGCGCCGCTGTGGTGGGGAATTACGCTGCTGGTGTTGGGCATGATCACCGCATTTGTTGGCGGTCTGTATGCGCTGATGGAACACAATATCCAGCGCCTGCTGGCGTACCACACGCTGGAAAACATCGGCATTATTCTGCTGGGGCTGGGCGCTGGCGTGACCGGGATTTCCCTGAATCAACCGGCGCTGATTGCGCTGGGTTTGACCGGCGGTCTGTACCACCTGGTAAACCACAGCCTGTTCAAAAGCGTTCTGTTCCTGGGCGCAGGCAGCATCTGGTTCCGTACCGGTCATCGTGATATCGAAAAACTGGGCGGTATCGGCAAACGCATGCCGGTTATCTCTCTGGCGATGCTGGTTGGCCTGATGGCGATGGCCGCGCTGCCGCCGCTGAACGGTTTTGCCGGTGAGTGGGTTATCTATCAATCCTTCTTCAAGCTGGGTAACAGCGGGGCGTTTGTCGGTCGTCTGTTAGGGCCGTTGCTGGCGGTTGGGCTGGCAATTACCGGCGCGCTGGCGGTGATGTGTATGGCGAAAGTCTATGGCGTAACGTTCCTTGGTGCACCGCGCACGAAGGAAGCTGAAAACGCCTGCTGCGCGCCAATCCTGATGGGTGTGAGCGTTGTTGCGCTGGCTATCTGTTGCGTGATCGGCGGCGTGGCTGCGCCGTGGCTGCTGCCGATGATCTCCTCTGCCGTTCCGCTGCCGCTGGAAACTGCGAACACCACCGTTTCTCAGCCAATGATCACGCTGCTGCTGATCGCATGTCCGCTGCTGCCGTTCATCATCATGGCAATTTTCAAAGGCAACCGTCTGCCGTCGCGTTCACGCGGTGCGGCATGGGTGTGTGGTTACGATCACGAGCAGTCAATGGTCATTACCGCGCACGGTTTTGCCATGCCGGTGAAAGAAGCCTTTGCCCCGGTACTCAAACTGCGTAAGTGGTTGAATCCGGTATCACTGGTTCCGGGCTGGCAGAATGCGGCTGCGCCGGTGCTGTTCCGTCGCCTGGCGCTGATTGAGCTGGCGGTGCTGGTGGTGATTGTGGTTTCACGAGGAGCCTGAAAATGAGTGTTTTATATCCGTTAATTCAGGCGCTGGTGCTGTTTGCCGTTGCGCCGCTGCTGTCCGGCGTTACCCGCGTGGCGCGCGCGCGTTTGCACAATCGCCGCGGTCCGGGCGTTTTGCAGGAATACCGCGACATTATCAAACTGCTGGGCCGTCAGAGCATTGCGCCTGCGGATTCCAGTTGGGTCTTCCGCTTGACGCCGTTTGTGATGGTGGGCGTGATGCTGACTATCGCCACTGCGCTACCGGTAGTGACCGTTGGCTCACCGCTGCCGCAACTGGGCGATCTGATCACCTTAATTTACCTGTTCGCCATTGCCCGTTTTTTCTTCTCTATCGCGGGACTGGATACCGGTAGCCCGTTTACCGCCATTGGTGCCAGCCGTGAAGCGATGCTCGGCGTGCTGGTTGAACCTATCCTGTTGCTGGGGCTGTGGGTAGCGGCACAGGTTGCGGGTTCAACCCATATCAGCAATATCGCCGATACCATTTACCACTGGCCTGCTGCGCGCAGCATCCCGCTGATTCTGGCACTGTGCGCCTGTGCTTTCGCCACCTTTATCGAAATGGGCAAACTGCCATTCGATCTGGCAGAAGCAGAGCAAGAGCTGCAGGAAGGTCCATTGACTGAATACAGCGGCAGCGGTTTTGCCGTGCTGAAATGGGGCATTAGCCTCAAGCAACTGGTCGTTCTGCAAATGTTCGTTGGTGTGTTCCTGCCGTGGGGACAGATGGAAACCTTCACCGCGGGTGGGCTGCTGCTGGCGCTGGTGATTGCCGTCGTCAAGCTGGTCCTCGGCGTGCTGGTCATCGCCCTGTTCGAAAACAGCATGGCGCGTCTGCGTTTTTGCGCCACTTCACGCGTGACCTGGGCCGGTTTTGGGTTTGCGTTTTTAGCGTTCGTCTCCTTGCTGGTGGCGTGATTTAAGAGAGTTTGAGCATGTCTGAAGAAAAATTAGGTCAACAATATCTCGCTGCGCTGCATCAGGCCTTTCCGGGCGTGGTGCTGGATGAAGCCTGGCAGACCAAAGATCAGCTGACGATCACCGTCAAGGTGAACTACCTGCCGGAAGTGGTGGAGTTCCTGTACTACAAACAGGGCGGCTGGTTGTCCGTGTTGTTTGGTAACGACGAACGCCAGCTGTGCGGCCATTACGCTGTTTATTATGTGATGTCGATGGAGCAGGGCACCAAATGCTGGATAACCGTCCGCGTTGAAGTCGATGCCAATAAGCTGGAGTTCCCGTCCGTCACGCCGCGCGTTCCGGCTGCGGTCTGGGGCGAGCGCGAAGTGCGCGATATGTACGGTTTGATCCCGGTAGGTTTGCCGGATGAGCGTCGTCTGGTACTGCCCGATGACTGGCCGGACGAACTCTATCCGCTGCGTAAAGACAGCATGGATTATCGTCAGCGCCCGGCGCCGACTACCGATGCTGAAACCTACGAGTTCATCAACGAACTGGGCGACAAGAAAAATAACGTGGTGCCGATTGGCCCGTTGCACGTCACCTCCGATGAACCCGGTCACTTCCGCCTGTTCGTGGACGGCGAGAACATTATTGATGCCGACTACCGTCTGTTCTATGTCCACCGCGGCATGGAGAAACTGGCGGAAACCCGTATGGGTTACAACGAAGTGACGTTCCTGTCAGATCGCGTGTGTGGTATCTGCGGCTTTGCGCATAGCACCGCCTATACCACCTCCGTTGAGAATGCGATGGGCATCGTGGTGCCGGAACGTGCGCAGATGATCCGTGCCATTCTACTGGAAGTTGAGCGTCTGCACTCGCACCTGCTGAACCTCGGCCTGGCCTGTCACTTCACCGGTTTTGACTCCGGCTTTATGCAGTTCTTCCGCGTGCGTGAAACGTCGATGAAGATGGCGGAGATCCTCACCGGGGCTCGTAAAACTTACGGTCTGAACCTGATCGGCGGTATCCGTCGTGATCTGCTGAAAGAAGATATGATCCAGACCCGTCAACTGGCGCAGCAGATGCGTCGTGACGTGCAGGAACTGGTCGATATGCTGCTCAGTACGCCGAATATGGAACAGCGTACCGTTGGTATTGGTCGTCTGGATCCGGAAATTGCCCGTGACTTCAGTAACGTCGGCCCGATGGTTCGCGCCAGCGGCCACGCGCGTGACACCCGCGCCGATCACCCGTTTGTCGGCTATGGTCTGCTGCCGATGGAAGTTCATAGCGAGCAAGGCTGCGACGTTATTTCTCGTCTGAAAGTTCGTATTAATGAAGTCTACACCGCACTGAATATGATCGACTTTGGTCTGGATAACCTGCCGGGCGGCCCGCTGATGGTGGAAGGCTTTACCTACATTCCTCACCGTTTCGCACTGGGCTTTGCTGAAGCGCCGCGCGGAGATGACATTCACTGGAGCATGACCGGCGACAACCAGAAACTGTATCGCTGGCGCTGCCGTGCGGCGACCTACGCCAACTGGCCGACGCTGCGCTACATGCTGCGTGGTAATACCGTTTCCGATGCGCCGCTGATTATCGGTAGCCTCGATCCTTGCTACTCCTGTACTGACCGTATGACCGTGGTCGATGTACGTAAGAAGAAGAGCAAAGTCGTGCCGTACAAAGAACTTGAGCGCTACAGCATCGAGCGTAAAAACTCGCCGCTGAAATAAGGAATCGCCATGTTTACCTTTATCAAAAAAGTCATCAAAACTGGGGCACCGACATCGTCGTATCCGCTGGAGCCGATCGCGGTCGATAAAAACTTCCGTGGCAAACCGGAACATAACCCGCAGCAGTGTATTGGCTGCGCGGCCTGTGTAAATGCGTGCCCGTCGAACGCGCTGACGGTCGAAACCGATCTGGTCACCAATGAACTGGCGTGGCAATTCAACCTCGGTCGCTGCATCTTCTGCGCCCGCTGCGAAGAAGTTTGCCCGACGGCGGCGATCAAGCTGTCGCAGGAGTATGAGCTGGCGGTGTGGAAGAAAGAGGATTTCCTGCAGCAGTCCCGCTTTGCGCTGTGTAATTGCCGCGTGTGTAACCGTCCGTTTGCGGTACAAAAAGAGATTGATTACGCCATTGCGCTACTTAAGCACAACGGTGATAGTCGCGCGGAAAACCACCGTGAAAGCTTTGAGACCTGCCCGGACTGTAAGCGCCAGAAATGCCTGGTGCCGTCTGACCGTATTGAACTGACTCGCCATATGAAAGAGGCCAGCTGATGAGCAATTTATTAGGCCCACGTGACGCCAACGGTATTCCGGTACCGATGACGGTGGATGAATCCATTGCCAGCATGAAAGCGTCGCTGCTAAAAAGCATCAAGCGTTCAGCGTACGTTTACCGTGTGGACTGCGGCGGCTGCAACGGTTGCGAAATCGAAATCTTCGCCACGCTTTCTCCGCTGTTTGACGCCGAACGTTTTGGTATCAAAGTGGTACCGTCCCCGCGCCATGCGGATATCCTGCTGTTTACCGGCGCGGTAACCCGTGCCATGCGCTCTCCGGCGCTACGCGCCTGGCAGTCTGCGCCAGACCCGAAAATTTGTATCTCTTACGGTGCTTGCGGTAACAGCGGCGGTATTTTCCACGACTTATACTGCGTCTGGGGCGGCACGGACAAAATCGTACCGGTGGATGTGTATATCCCTGGCTGCCCGCCAACGCCTGCAGCCACGCTGTATGGTTTTGCCATGGCGTTGGGTCTGCTGGAACAAAAAATTCACGCGCGTGCGCCGGGTGAACTGGACGAACAGCCCGCCGAAATTCTGCATCCGGATATGGTTCAGCCGCTGCGAGTGAAGGTGGATCGCGAGGCTCGCCGTCTGGCGGGATACCGCTATGGCCGCCAGATTGCTGATGACTATATGACGCAGTTAGGGCAGGGCGAGCATCAGGTGGCGCGCTGGCTGGAGGCGGAAAACGATCCGCGTCTGACCGAGATCGTCACGCATCTTAACCATGTTGTCGAAGAGGCGCGTATCCGATGAGTGAAACGGTGGTGTTCAGTCAACTGAGCCGTAAGTTTATTGATGAGAACGATGCGACGCCCGCTGAGGCGCAGCAGGTTGTCTATTACAGCCTGGCGATTGGTCACCACCTTGGGATCATCGATTGCCTGGAAGCGGCGTTAACTTGTCCATGGGACGAATATCTGGCATGGATTGCTACCCTTGCTGAGGGAAGCGAAGCCCGCCGGAAAATGGAAGGCGTGCCGAAATACGGCGAGATCGTTATCGATTTCAACCATGTGCAAATGCTGGCACGCGCGTTCGATGATGCGCGTGCCGTACAGACCCCGCAGCAGCAGGAGTGGAGCAAGCTGATGCTTAGCATGCTGCACGACATACACCAGGAAAGCGCCATCTATCTGATGGTGAGGAGACACCGTGACTGACGTTTTATTATGTGTGGGTAACAGCATGATGGGCGATGACGGCGCGGGCCCGCTGCTGGCTGAAATGTGTGCTGCAAATCCTCAAGGCAACTGGGTTGTCATCGACGGCGGTAGCGCGCCGGAGAACGATATTGTCGCCATCCGTGAACTGCGTCCGCAACGTTTGTTGATTGTTGATGCTACCGATATGGGGCTGAACCCAGGTGAAATCCGCATTATCGATCCCGATGACATTGCCGAGATGTTCATGATGACCACCCATAACATGCCGCTGAATTACCTGGTCGATCAGCTGAAAGACGACGTTGGTGAGGTGATTTTCCTCGGCATTCAACCGGACATCGTCGGTTTTTACTACCCGATGACACAGCCGATCAAAGATGCTGTTGATACCGTCTATCAGCGATTAGCCGGTTGGGAAGGACACGGTGGATTCTCCGAGCTGGAAGCGCCAGAAGAGTAAACTGTATCAGTGCCGGATGTGAACGACATCCGGCCTGTTTTCCCAGTGTATCCTCGTCATTCAATTGCCTGCTCAATAATTAATTTCCCCTGCATCACTGATACATTCACTGCCGTACCGGTCGGAAATCCAGCTTGTTCCAGCCAGTCGCCGTTCAGCGTGAGCGAGGCGTGCCGACTGATTCGTCGCGTGTAACCCGTTTTTGGATCTTCATGGCGTTTTCTGACATAGCTGACTTTCAAGCGACGTACCGGTTTGGTGATTACCTCTGCTGATTTACCCTTTTTATCAAACATGCACGCTTCCTTGTGGTGAACGGCCAGGATTAAAAACTACTGAATAAAATGCCAGTAAAAAAGGATGAGGGCAAACCTGAAACTGGAAGGACGATTCCACATCTGGAATGTAATAAATGAAATGAAAATATGTAATTCTGCCGGAAGACTGTAACCCCCTCCGGCAGATCTGTTATGCCAGATCGGCGCCGTTGCTGGCGATTACTTTTTTGTACCACCAGAATGATTTCTTACGGGTGCGCTCCAGCGTGCCGTTGCCCGCGTCATCGCGGTCCACATACACAAAACCGTAGCGTTTGCTCATCTCACCGGTTGAGGCAGAAACCAGATCGATACAGCCCCAGGTGGTGTAACCCATCAGGGGCACGCCATCTTCAATCGCGTCTGCCATGGCGCGAATATGTTCGCGTAAATAGCTAATGCGATAGTCGTCATTGATCTCACCATTGGCATCGATTTCATCCTTCGCTCCCAGCCCGTTTTCCACCAGAAATAGCGGTTTCTGGTAGCGGTCATACATCATATTCATGGTGATGCGCAGACCAAGCGGATCGATGCCCCAGCCCCATTCGCTGGCCGCAATATACGGATTACGCAGCGACTTCACCACGTTGGCGGCGCTGGTATTGCCGGTGTTCATTTTCGCCGAGGCGCAGCGCGATGCGTAATAGCTGAACGAGACGAAATCAACGGTGTTTTTCAGGATGTCGTCATCTTCTGGGGCTTTTTCTATGACCACGCCTTTTTCGCGAAACACGCGGGCAGAATAAGCCGGGTAGGCCCCGCGCGCCTGCACATCAATAAAGAACAGGTTTTCGCGGTCTTTTTCCAGCGCGGTCCACACATCTTCTGGTTTACAGGAATAAGGATAAAAATTACCGCCAGCCAGCATACAACCGACCTGGTTTTGCGGATTAATTTCATGGGCTATTTTAGTCGCCAGGGCACTGGCTATCAGTTCGTGGTGAGCGGACTGATATTTCACCTGATCCTGATTTTCACCCTCTTCAAATACCAGCCCGGCGCCTGAAAAGGGGCTGTGCAGCATAATGTTGATTTCGTTGAACGTCAGCCAGTACTTCACCAGACCGTCAAAGGCCTCGAAGCAGGTACGGGCGTAGCGGGTAAAGAACTCAACCATTTTGCGGTTACGCCAGGAGCCGTACTCGGTGACCAGATGCATTGGCACATCGAAGTGACACAGCGTGACTAATGGCTCAATACCGTATTTTTTACACTCGGCAAACACGCTCTGGTAAAACGCGATGCCCTCTTTATTCGGCGTCAGCTCATCGCCGTTAGGGTAGAGACGGCTCCAGGCAATGGAAGTACGAAATACCGTAAAACCCATTTCTGCCATCAGCGCGATATCTTCTTTATAGCGATGATAAAAGTCGATCGCCTGATGGCTAGGATAAAATTCGTTATCCCGCAGCGCAAAGCGCTTTTCCTGACCCAGCTTGACGGGCATCCGATGTGTGCCGTGGGGGATCATATCGACGGTAGTCAGTCCTTTGCCGCCTTCCCGGTATGCCCCTTCAGACTGGTTGGCGGCCAGTGCGCCGCCCCATAAAAATCCTTGCGGAAAAACAGACATAATTAACCTCAGTTCATACCAGTCAAATGCTGGCTCCATTGATATTGCCCGGTTGTGCGGCCTGGTTTTTTCTTGCCTGCGCGGCTGCATCTTCGACAGGGATATCTTCAAAGCCGAGAATCAGCGTTAATACAAAGGAAAGCACTACCGCCAGCGCCATCACGCCAAATACCCAAACGATAGTCATCGGATTGGCCGGATCGAAAAACTGGACGCTGGTGAACAGGCCAGGAGCTGCCATGGAGTGGCTTGCAAGTCCGGCCATTCCGGCAACGGCACCGCAGATAAAACCGCTGATAAGACTCGCAATCAGTGGTCGTTTCAGGCGGATCGCTACGCCATACAGCGCAGGTTCGGAAATCCCCGCCATGATGGCGGAGGCGGCTGCCGCTAACGCCGTCTGACGCAGTTCCGGGTTTTTGGTTTTCCATGCTACTGCCAGCGATGAACCACCTAACGACAAGTTGGCGCCGATTTCTGACGGCATCACCATGCCTTCTTTTCCGGTTTCGGCAATGGTCTGAATAATGGTTGGCGTAAAGACACGGTGCATACCGGTCATTACCAGCAGCGGCCACAGTGCGCCCATAATGGCCACCGACAGCCAGCCGAGATAGCCGTGAATGGTATAGACCAGCGCTGAAATTGCGCTACCGATCCAGATACCGATCGGGCCAATGATGACGATGGCGAGCGGCGCGGCGATCAGCACGATTAGCATTGGTTTAAGGAAGTTTTTGGTTACCGCAGGAGTGATGCGATCGACCCAACGTTCGATGTATGACAGGCACCAGGTCATCACCAGCGCCGGGATCACCGTGTAGGTGTATTTCACTGCTGTCACCGGGATTAGGGCAAACTCAACGTGCTCACCCTGCGCAGCCTTCGCCATCAGATCGATGAAGCTGGGATGCACCAGTACGCCCGCGATGGCGATTGCCAGCGACATGTTGGTTTTGAATTTGATAGCGGCCGACGCGGCGACCATCAGCGGCAGGAAGAAAAATGCGCCGTCACCGATAACGGTCAGAATGGTGAGCGTGGACGATCCTTTCTCCAGCACGCCGGTCATTTCGAGGATCATTGCCAGCAGTTTGAGCATTGATCCGCCGATAATTGCCGGGATCAACGGCGACATGGTGCCGATCAGCGCGTCGAGGATCCCCGCGCCAATCCGCTTCAGCGTCAGTCGGGGTTTGGTTTGCGGCTCAGCAGGCTGCATATTGGCAGGCAACAGGCTGACCACTTCGCGATACGCCTGCGAAACGGTGTTGCCGATGATCACCTGGCACTGGTTATCGCTACGCACCACGCCAAGTACGCCAGAAAGCGTCTTCAGCGTCGCGCTGTCGACCTGCGAGTCATCTTTGATAACGAAACGCAAACGGGTCATACAGTGGGTCACTGCTGTGATGTTGTCGACGCCTCCCAGAGCCGTCACAACGGAGCGCGCCAGCGCTGCATAATTCTTGGACATCGGATTTAATCCTGTTTTATCAGTAGGGTACGTTATGTTTTATCCGTTTACGTTGGGTCGCTTTTCTGGGTTATGAAACGCAGATAGGAAACCGGTTCCACAAAATCATGTTTAAAATATAAGTAATGAGCAAGATTTAATTTTGATCATTTTTTGTAATTGTGACTACGATCACCAGATGTCAGCGTCTGCGATTTAGCAGCAAGGACAGCGGCGAAACGGTGCAGTACACTGCGTCACATTGAGAGAATAGGGATGAGTAATATGACCACGATGCTGGAGGTGGCGAAGCGTGCCGGGGTGTCGAAAGCGACAGTTTCCCGGGTGCTTTCCGGGAACGGCTACGTCAGCCAGGAGACCAAAGACCGCGTGTTTCAGGCCATTGAAGAGAGTGGTTACCGCCCAAACTTGCTGGCGCGCAGTCTGGCGGCGAAAACCACGCAGACGCTGGGCCTGGTGGTAACAAATACCCTTTATCACGGCGTCTATTTCAGCGAGCTGCTGTTTCATACCGCGCGGATGGCGGAAGATAAAGGACGCCAGTTGTTGTTGGCTGACGGTAAGCATAGCGCTGAGGAAGAGCGCCAGGCGATCCAGTACCTGCTCGACCTGCGCTGTGACGCGATTATGATTTATCCGCGTTTTCTCAGCGTGGATGAGATAGACGATATCATCGATGCCCACAGCCAGCCGATTATGGTGCTTAATCGACGCCTGCGGAAAAACAGTAGCCACAGCGTATGGTGTGATCAAAAGCAGACCAGCTTTAACGCCGTTACTCAGCTCATTGCCGCTGGGCATAAAGAGATTGGTTTTATTACCGGCTCGATGGATTCTCCAACAGGCTTGGAGCGACTTTCAGGCTATAAAGACGCGCTGGCACATCATGGTATCGCGCTAAATAATGATCTGATTGTTAAAGGGAAATGGACGCCAGCCTGCGGCGCAGCGGGTGTGGATACTTTGCTTTCGCGCAATGTCAATTTTACCGCGCTGGTGGCCAGTAATGACGATATGGCGATCGGCGCGATGAAGCAGTTGCACGAGCAAGGCGTGAGCGTTCCCGCACAGGTGTCGGTGATTGGCTTTGATGATATCGCCCTCGCGCCATACACTATTCCGGCGCTTTCCAGCGTTAAAATTCCGGTAACAGAAATGATTCAGGAAACGATTGGGCGTCTGATCTTTATGTTGGGTGACGGGGCGTTTAGGCCGCCAAAGACCTTCACCGGTGAACTCATCCAGCGCGACTCAGTTGCGCCGCCCGCTTCGCGCTGACGGCTGTCATTTGTCATCGTCACTAGTGACGATGACACGCCCTTCTTGCGTTCTTCAAAATAAAATTCCTTTAATAACAGCAAATTAAATTCTGGCACGATTTGTGAATGCTTCGGCAGATATTCTGTCATTGCTGGAGAAATTGATGAACCGTTTCATCATTGCAGACGCCAATAAATGCATTGGTTGCCGTACCTGTGAAGTGGCCTGCGTGGTATCCCATCAGGATAACCAGGACTGCGCATCGCTGACCCCTGAAACTTTTTTACCCCGCATTCACGTCATCAAAGGCGTTAATGTCTCCACGGCGACGCTGTGCCGCCAGTGTGAAGACGCGCCGTGCGCTAACGTCTGCCCGAACGGTGCGATCAGCCGTGATAAAGGTTTTGTTCACGTAATGCAGGAACGCTGCATTGGCTGTAAAACTTGCGTTGTGGCTTGTCCTTACGGCGCAATGGAAGTGGTCGTGCGTCCGGTTGTGCGTAACAGCGGCGCGGGTCTGAACGTCCGTGCAGAAAAAGCTGAAGCCAATAAGTGCGACCTGTGCCACCATCGCGAGGCCGGTCCTGCCTGTATGGAAGTGTGCCCGACTCACGCGCTGATTTATGTAGATCGCAATAAGCTTGAGCAACTTAGCGCGGAAAAACGCCGTCGCGCGGCGCTGGATTCCACCGCATCTTTGCTGTTCTGATATCTGAAAATCCGCGTAAAATACGGTAGTACTTATGCCGGATGGCGGCTTCGCCTTATCCGGCCTACTGTTCGCATCCCCGTAGGCCTGATAAGTATCGCGCCATCAGGCTAACCGGGATTGATGACTGCGGGAATAATCTAATGACAATAAACAACCACTCCGGCGTACAGTTGCGTATTCGCGGCAAAGTACAGGGCGTCGGATTTCGCCCCTACGTCTGGCAACTGGCGCAGCGGTTACAACTGCATGGCGATGTGTGTAACGACGGTGACGGTGTGGTTGTGCGCTTACAGGAAGATCCGGCGGTATTTATTGCGCAGTTACATCAACACTGCCCACCGCTGGCGCGCATTGACAGCGTTGAGAGCGAAGCATTCGCCTGGACGCAGCAGCCTGCTGATTTCTCGATTCGTCAAAGTACTGGCGGTACGATGAATACGCAAATCGTTCCGGATGCCGCGACCTGTCCCGAATGCCTTGTTGAAATGAACACCCCCGGCGAACGTCGCTACCGATACCCCTTTATCAACTGCACCCACTGTGGTCCACGCTTTACGATTATCCGCGCCATGCCCTATGACCGCCCGTTCACCGTGATGGCGTCGTTCCCACTCTGTGCGCAATGCGACAAAGAGTATCGTGACCCGTATGATCGTCGCTTCCATGCCCAGCCCGTTGCCTGTCCGGCGTGCGGCCCTCATCTTGAGTGGTTCAGCACGGATGAGCGGGCGGAGAAAGAAGAGGCGCTGCAGGCGGCGGTATCGCGACTGAAAGCCGGCGGTATTGTGGCGGTTAAAGGCATTGGTGGGTTTCATCTGGTGTGCGATGCGCGCAATGATGACGCCGTCGCGCTGCTCAGGCTGCGTAAACACCGTCCGGCGAAACCGCTGGCGGTAATGCTGCCAGGTGATGACGGACTGCCCGAACCTGCTCGTCGTTTGCTGACTACACCTGCTGCGCCGATCGTGCTGGTGCAGAAACGTTATGTCGCTGCATTGAGCGAGGGCATTGCGCCAGGGTTAACGGAGGTTGGAGTTATGCTGCCCGCGAATCCGTTGCAGCATTTGCTCTTACAAGAGATGAATTGTCCACTGGTGATGACCTCCGGCAACCTCAGCGGCAGGCCTCCGGCCATTACCAACGCCCAGGCGCTGGAAGATTTAAGTGCGATTGCTGATGGTTTCCTGCTGCATAACCGCGAAATTGTGCAGCGGATGGATGACTCCGTGGTGCGTGATAGCGGGGAAATGCTGCGTCGTTCCCGGGGTTACGTGCCGGATGCGGTCGCGCTGCCGCCAGGATTTCGCGACGTGCCACCGATGCTGTGCTTAGGCGCGGATCTGAAAAATACCTTCTGCCTGGTGCGTGGCGAACAGGCGGTTATCAGCCAGCATTTAGGCGATCTCAGCGATGACGGCATTCAGCAGCAGTGGCGTGATGCGCTACGCCTGATCCAGAATATTTATGATTTTACGCCACAGCGTATTGTGCATGATGCCCACCCTGGCTATGTTTCCAGCCAGTGGGCCAGCGAAATGAATCTGCCAACCGAAACGGTATTGCATCACCATGCTCATGCCGCTGCATGTCTTGCCGAGCACGGCTGGCCGCTCGATGGCGGCGATGTGATTGCTCTGACGCTGGACGGTATCGGCATGGGGGAAAATGGCGAGCTGTGGGGCGGCGAATGTCTGCGGGTCAACTATCGTGAATGCGAACACCTTGGCGGCTTACCGGCGGTAGCGCTGGCGGGCGGCGATTTAGCGGCAAAACAGCCATGGCGCAATCTGCTCGCGCAGTGCCTGCGTTTTGTTCCTGACTGGCAGCGTTACCCAGAAACATCGGGGCTACAGCATCAAAACTGGAACGTACTGGCGCGCGCCATCGAGCGGGGAATCAATGCCCCGCTGGCATCGTCGTGCGGACGACTGTTTGATGCGGTTGCCGCCGCGTTGCATTGTGCGCCGGAATCGTTGAGTTATGAAGGTGAGGCGGCCTGTGCGCTGGAGGCGCTGGCATCGCAGTGTGCAGGTGTTGATCACCCTGTTACGGTGCCGCTTAATGGCAATCAACTGGACTTAGCAATTTTTTGGCAGCAATGGCTGGCCTGGCAGACCGCCCCTGCAGAAAGAGCGTGGGCGTTTCACGACGCGCTGGCGTGTGGTTTTGCCACGCTGATGCGTGAGCAGGCCGAAGCGCGCGGAATTAAAACGTTAGTATTCAGTGGTGGCGTGATGCATAACCGCTTGCTGTCATCCCGGCTGGCGATTTATCTGCGTGATTTTACCTTACTGTTCCCGCAGCGTTTACCGGCGGGCGACGGCGGGTTGTCATTGGGGCAGGGCGTGATTGCCGCGGCGCGGGTGTTGATGCAAAAATAAAAAAAGCCCCGGGACTGGCGGGGCAAGAAAAACATGTCGGGGCATACCGACAAGTGGCAACGCACATCCATGTGCGTGAGGTTAATAAATCAGTAGCACCGTTGCCGGGCAAAGTCGTAGGCCGGATAAGACGCGAAGCGGCGCCATCCGGCATCACAGACTTACACGGGCAACGTTTTCAGCAGCGCAAAGGCCTCTTTCATGCGGTCTTCACTGACGACAAACGCACACAGCTGGCCTTCATCGTTCATCCCTCTGGCGACCATTCCCTGTGCTTCGGCGGTGATGTGCCAGTTCAGATCGCGGCGCTGGGTTTCCCCGGCCAAATGTAAAGGCAGTTCTGGCGTTTTGACTTTTACCAGCATGGCTGGCAGTTTCAATGGCGCATTGCCGCCGAGCAGGTTTTTCGCCAGATACATGGCGCTCAGCTGAATCGGCTGCAGGAACGGGAGCACCTGACCGTTAATCTCTGCACAGTCGCCGAGAGCATAAATGTCCGGGTGGCTGGTTTGCAGGTAGCTGTCGACGCAGACGCCACGATTGATGTTCAATCCGGCGCGACGCGCCAGTGCGGTTTCCGGGCGCAGGCCGGTGGCGGCAATCACCGCATCGACTTCTACGTTGCGGCTACGATCGAGCGTGGCGCGAATACCGGTGCTGGTTTTCTCCAGACTCTGAAGCTGTGATTTCAGCAGCAGGTGTACGCCCATATCGGTCAGACGATGCTGTAAGCGACTGCTGACTTCCGGCGGCATCAGCGAAGCCAGAATGCTGGCGGCGTTGTCGATAAGCGTTACCGCTTTACCGGCACGACAAAAATCCATCGCCAGTTCACTACCAATCAAGCCGCCGCCGACAATCAGCACCCGCTGGGCGTCACGCAGCTGCGTTTCACAAGCGCGATACTCTTGTTGGCTGTTCAACGTGAGCATTAACTCACGTCCGGTAACCGGCGGTACAAAGGCTGAAGCGCCCGTCGCCAGCACCAGCTTGTCGTACTGCCACTGCTTGTCCTGACTTTTCACTACGTGGGCATCGGCGTTGATGTCGGTTACCCAGGTATGTGGGAACAGGCGCAAATTAAACTGTTCGGCAAACTCCCCCGCCGACTGGCGGGTGAGGTCGTCTGCACGCTGCGACTGACTGATAACATGGCTGAGATCGGGCTTGTTGTACTCATCCATGCTGTCCGCGGCAATCAAGGTCAGCGGAACATTCACATCCTGCTTACGGATATTTTTGACTAACTGGCGGGCGGCGAAGCCCGAACCAATGATGACAATGCCGTGACTCATTTTGCCTCCGTTGCCAGTACGTCGAAGACGTCTTTACCTAGTGAGCATTCCGGGCACAGGAAGTTGTCCGGAACTTCGCTCCATGGCGTACCCGGAGCAACGTCCTGCAACGGTTCGCCTTTCGCCGGATCGTAAATCCACTGGCACACGCTGCACTGCATGCTTGGACCAAGATCGGCGGCAGCCGCAGCGGCACATGCACAGGCTTCTTCCTGGGCGACGGCTTTCACGGTTGTTTCCGGCAATGGAGCCAGCGCCCACTGACGCGCGATTTCACGGCCGTGCTGGCGGCACAGTTCCAGTGCATCCAGGTCCGGACGCCATTTCGCTTTCAGGCTCAGTGACATCTCGAAACCTGCATCCTGCAAACGCGTGGACAAACGGTCTACTGCACCGCCGCTCCAGCCGTGTGAACCAAAGGCGCTGGCACGCTTGTTACGAAAACGCAGGCCAGTCATCTCTTCCACCAGACCGGCAATTTTCGGCATCATCACGTTGTTCATTGTGGAAGTCCCGACCAGCACGCCTTTAGAGCGGAAGACGTTGGTCAAAACTTCGTTTTTGTCGCTACGGGCGACGTTAAAGATTTTTACCGCTACATTCGGGTCGACTTCGTTGATGCCCTGGGCAATCGCGTCCGCCATCATGCGGGTGTTGTTGGACATGGTGTCGTAGAAAATAGTGATGCGGTCTTCCTGATAATCCGCCGCCCATTTCAGGTACAGCTCAACGATTTGTGTCGGGTTGTCGCGCCATACCACGCCATGGGAAGTGGCAATCATATCGACCGGCAGGTTGAAGCCGAGGATCTCAGTAATTTTCGGTGTAACCAGACGGCTGAATGGCGTCAGGATGTTGGCGTAGTAACGCTGGCACTGTTCGAACAGTTCAGTCTGGTCAACTTCGTCGTTAAACAGACGTTCGTCGCAGTAGTGCTGACCGAAGGCGTCGTTACTGAACAGCACCGCATCGCCGGTCATGTAGGTCATCATACTGTCCGGCCAGTGCAGCATCGGCGTTTCAACGAAGATCAGCTGCTTGCCGTTACCAATGTCCAGCGAATCACCGGTTTTCACTACGTTAAAGTTCCATTCCGGGTGATGGTGGTGCCCGTTGATAGAGTCAATGGCGTTGGCGGTGCAGTAAATCGGCGTGTCCGGGATGCAGGACATCAGCTCGGTCAGCGCCCCGGCATGGTCTTCTTCAGCGTGGTTAATGATGATGTAGTCGATATCCGCGAGGTCAATTTCACTGCGCAGGTTCTGCACGAATTCACGACTAAACTTGTGGTCTACTGTATCAATCAGAACATTTTTTTCTTCACGGATGAGATAGCTGTTGTAGCTGCTGCCGCGCAGCGTTTTGTATTCAGTTCCGTGGAAATCACGCACTTCCCAGTCACGTTGGCCAACCCAATGAATGTTATTTTTAACCAGAATAGACATAACAACCTCAATTAATTCAGCGTTTTTCAAAAAAGATGTTTTGCTAATTGCAGGTTGCGTGCCAACTTTTTATTTGTTTGATTTTAAAGGATTAGTTGTTTTACCACCTATAAGGTGGTAGTCAAAATGACTATATGTTTTATTGTCAATATGACAATATGAATTGTCAAAATGACAATGAGGTAGCCATGAGCTTTTCCGTAGACGTGCTGGCGGGCATCGCCATTGAATTACAAAGCGGTATTGGGCATCAGGACCGTTTTCAACGACTGATAACCACCTTGCGTCAGGTGCTGGAGTGCGACGCGTCGGCACTGCTGCGCTACGAGTCGCGACAGTTTATTCCGCTGGCGATCGATGGGCTGGCGCAGGATGTTCTCGGCAGACGCTTTACTCTGGAAGGGCATCCGCGTCTGGAGGCGATTGCCCGCGCCGGGGACGTGGTTCGTTTCCCTGCCGACAGCGATTTGCCAGACCCGTATGATGGTCTGATTCCGGGGCAGGAGAGTCTGAAGGTGCATGCCTGTATTGGGCTGCCGTTGTTCGCCGGTCAAAATTTGATTGGTGCGTTAACCCTGGATGGCATGGAGCCCGATCAGTTCGATGTTTTCAGCGATGAGGAGCTTAGGCTGATTGCCGCGCTGGCGGCTGGCGCATTGAGCAATGCGTTGCTGATTGAACAGCTGGAAAG
The DNA here is from genome assembly GCF_009905315.1 of Citrobacter sp. LUTT5. Classification (NCBI taxonomy): domain Bacteria; kingdom Pseudomonadati; phylum Pseudomonadota; class Gammaproteobacteria; order Enterobacterales; family Enterobacteriaceae; genus Citrobacter; species Citrobacter sp. LUTT5. The sequence goes on from NZ_CP047606.1 coordinate 1,085,785, forward strand.
CCAGAATATGCTGCCAGGTTCGTCGACGGCTTTCGAGCAGGTGACGGAAACCCAGATGATTGGCCTGTCGCCCAATATGATGCAGTTGAAAAAAGAGATTGAGATTGTGGCGGGGTCCGATCTCAACGTGCTGATTAGCGGCGAAACAGGGACCGGGAAGGAGCTGGTGGCTAAAGCTATCCATGAAGGTTCACCGCGCGCGGTGAATCCACTGGTGTATCTGAACTGCGCGGCGTTGCCGGAAAGCGTTGCCGAAAGTGAACTGTTTGGTCACGTAAAAGGCGCGTTTACCGGGGCTATCAGCAATCGTAGCGGTAAGTTTGAAATGGCCGACAATGGGACGCTATTTCTCGACGAGATAGGCGAACTCTCGCTGGCGCTACAGGCTAAGCTGCTGCGCGTATTGCAGTACGGTGATATTCAGCGCGTAGGTGACGATCGCAGCTTGCGCGTGGATGTGCGAGTGCTGGCGGCGACGAACCGTGATTTACGCGAAGAGGTGTTGGCTGGGAATTTCCGTGCGGATTTGTTCCACCGGCTGAGCGTCTTTCCCCTTTCGGTACCGCCTCTGCGTGAGCGCGGTGAAGATGTGGTTTTGCTGGCGGGTTATTTTTGCGAACAGTGTCGGCTGCGGCTGGGACTTTCCCGCGTGGTGTTAAGTCCTGGCGCGCGTAGTCATCTGTTGAGCTACGCCTGGCCCGGGAATGTGCGCGAGCTGGAACATGCCATTCACCGCGCGGTGGTTCTGGCAAGGGCGACCAGAGCAGGGGATGAAGTGGTGCTGGAGACGCAGCATTTTGCCCTGCAGGATGAAGCGCCAGTAACACCGGCGGCGGAAGTTGTTGCGGAGATCCCACAGCATCACAACCTGCGTGAAGCAACAGAGTCGTTCCAGCGGGAGATGATCCGCCGGGCGCTGGCACAAAATAACCATAGTTGGGCGGCAAGTGCGCGGGCGCTGGAAACAGACGTCGCCAACCTGCACCGGCTGGCGAAGCGTCTGGGGTTGAAGGATTAGATAATACCGGCCTGATAGAAATCCTGTAGGTTGATAGCACCGGTGAGTTTACCGTTTTCATCGACCACCGGGGCGGCAGTGATTTTGCGCTTCATCAGGATCTCTTTGGCGTCAATCGCGCGGCTCTGCGCCTGCAGCGTAATGCCATTCTGGGTCATTGCTTCGCTAACCTGAGTGGTGAGCGCTCCGCCGCCAACCAGCCAGCGGCGCAGGTCGCCGTCGGTAAAGACCCCTTTCACCAGTGACTGGTCGTCGCAGACCGCGACCAGGCCAAGACCCGTGCGGCTTAGCTCCAGCATCGCGTCCATGACGCTGGTGGTAAGTGTCACCTGCGGGATGGCATCGTCACGGCGCATCAGATGATGCACTTTATTTAACAGACGAGCGCCCAGCGCACCTGCCGGATGCGAGCGGGCAAAATCTTCCTCGTTAAAGCCGCGCGCCTGCATTACGGCGATTGCCAGCGCATCGCCCATCATCAACGTATTTACGGTACTGGACGTCGGTGCCAGGCGCATCGGACAGGCTTCGCGCTCAACGGAAATATCCAGCACGGCTTTGGCGGCCAGGCCTAACGGTGAGGTCGGTTTTCCGGTCATTGCCAGCAGGGCGACGGATTTGTCTTCCAGGCGCGGAATGATGAGATCCAGCTCTTTCGCACCGCCGGAGTAGGAGATAAACAGCATGACATCACGGCTTTCGATCATCCCTAAGTCACCGTGCAGCGCTTCCGCCGGATGCACAAAAAAGGCAGGCGTGCCGGTACTGGCGAGGGTCGCCGCAATTTTTTTGCCAATATGACCTGATTTACCAATACCGGAGACAATGACTTTGCCTTCACAGTGGATGATAGTATTGGCGGCGCGGACAAAATCATCGCCCAGTCGCTCAGGCAAACGGCTGGCTTCCTGTAGTTCCAGCATTAACGTCTGACGGCCCGCATTCAGTAGTGCATCACTCATTGGTTTCTCCGGTTATGATCACTTCAATCCCTTTTGCTTCCAGCGCCTGACGAAATGCAGGGTCGATACCCGCATCTGTAATCAGCTTGTCGACGCTTTCCAGACTGCATACAACATTAGGGCTTTTGCGCCCAAATTTTGACGAGTCAGCCATCAGAATCACTTCGCGAGCGGCATTACACATCGCTTTACTGACGCTAAACACCTCATTAAAAGTGGTCACGCCGGCATTGAGGTCAATGCCGTCGGTGCCCATGAAGAGTTTATCAAAGCTGAACTGCTCAAAGGCGTTTTCTGCCAGCTGACCGTGAAATGACGCAGATTTTTTGCGAAAGGTCCCGCCCGGCATCAGGATGGTTTGCTCGTTGTCCAGCTCCGAAAGGGCGTTAACAATGTGCAGACTGTTGGTCATGACGGTGATGTTGCTAAAGCGTGTGAGCATCGGCACCATCTGCAGTACGGTGCTACCCGCATCCAGAATAATAGAGTCGCCATCGTGTATAAAACGGACGGCAGCTTCGGCAATCTGCTCTTTTTTATGCGTATTAATTAGCGTTTTGTGATCGATTGGCGGATCTGATTCGTCTTTATTTAATACCACGCCGCCATAGGTACGAATGACGGTTCCGGCGTTCTCCAGAATGACCAGGTCTTTGCGAATGGTCGTGCCAGTCGTGTCAAAGTAGTGGGCCAGTTCTTCAACCGAGCATTTTCCCTGCTTTTGCAGGTGCTCCAATATGGCAGCCTGACGCTGACGAGGTTTCATAGGCGTGATTACCCTGACTTAAATTTGCAAAATGATAATTTCGCAAGCTATTAGCATTCACAACGAAATTACCCATGTTTCAGTTTAAGCGCCAATGATAGTGCATTCTGCGCTAACGGATCATGGGGAAAGATCACATCAGGCTGTAAATCATCAAGATGTTTGCCGGTTATCGTGGCAATTTTGCCGGGTCTGGCGAATACCGTAAGACCTTTCATAAATAACGTGTCGGTCACCCGCTGCTGCTCATTTAGCGCGATGGCGACTACCACGCGCGGTTTAAAACGCCCACCGGAGCGACCAACACCAACCCGACCCTGTTGGCAAAGCCTATCAAACGCCCGGTTAAAGCGGGATATTTGCCAGCCACCAAGCGCCAGTTGTAGACACCAGGCGATAGCGGCGACGGTAATCAGTGCGGAAACCATTTTGTACTCCTTTGATTTTGCCGGATAAGCGCAGACGCCATCCGGCAATTCAACATTAAAACATCACCTGACCGCCGGTGACGTTGATGGACTGCCCGGTACAGTAAGAGGCTTTCGGACTGGCGTAAAACAGCAGCATGTTTAGCACGTCCTGATAATCGCAGCCGCGCTTAAGCGGAACCTTATCAATGTAGTACTGCTCAACTTCATCTGGCTTAAGGCCAAGTTTGGTTGCATATTGTGGTAATAACGACTGGAACATCGGTGATTTCAACAGATTGCCGAGCATCAGTGAATGCACGGTGATCCCGTATTCCGCCAGATCCAGCGCCAGTGACTGGGTTAAGCCAACGCCGCCAAATTTTGCCGCGCTGTAGCCTGAATTGTGTTTGCTGCCCACTTTCCCTGATTTGGAGTTGATCTGGATAATGCGTCCCTGCACGCTATCGCGGATCATCAGGCGTGAGAATTCACGTGCACAGAGGAAGTAGCCAACCAGATTGACCTGCAGCGAGCGGTCGAAATCCCCAAGCTGAAAGTCGCTGATAAACGCGGCTTTAGCGATACCCGCGCTGTAAACCAGCAGATCAACGCGACCGAATATTTCATCCACTCCGCGCGACAGCGCCAGCACGCTCTGTTCGCTGGTGGCATCTGCGCCAAAACCGTAGGCGGTGCCTTCGCCAAACTCGGCGTTAATTTCCTGCGCCACGTTGGCGGCTTTATCGCTTTGAATATCCACCACCGCGACGCGGTATCCTTCTGTCGCAAGCCCACGGCAAAGGAATGCCCCAAGGGTCTGGCCTCCACCAATGACAACGGCAACCTGATTCATCTTTATCTCCTTCAATCTTAAGCAACAAACTTCAAAATACAGCCCGGCGCGATACCGTCCGGTACGGGACCTGCAACGTGTACGGTACCGGGGAATTCCGCTTCACTCAGTCCGTCAAAGCGCAGAGTGATATGCCCGAGTTCACGTAAGTTTTGTTCCGCCACGCTGCCAACGGCGGTGACCGGGTAGTGATGCTGGCCTAGTTCAAACTGGATCCCAGCTTGCAACGAACCGTTCAGCTCGCCGTGGCAATGGATGAAGCAAAACTCCTCGATATCCGCGGGCGCGCCTTCACGAAAGGTAATCAGCATCTGGTCGCACAATGCATCCGGGGCGCTCTGGCCGATACGGGTGATGGTGGTTTGATAAATCACGGTCATTTTTGAGTGCCTCTTATTGGTAAATAAAGCCGGAAACAAACCAGGCGATGAGAACAGTTGGCGCGCCGGTCAGAAAGCGGCTCACCAGAACGGATGGCACGCCGACGCGGACCGTGTCCTGACGCGCTTCGGCCAGCGACAACCCGACAGGAATAAAGTCACATGCGGCCTGGGCGTTAATGGCGAACAGGGCAGGTAGCGCCAGATGTGGGGGAATATTCCCCAAACCAATCTGTACACCGATCAGCACTCCGATAACCTGGGCGATGACCGCACCGGGGCCGAGGAAAGGCGAAAGCAGTGGGAAAGAGCAGATCAGTGCCAGCGTGACCAGTCCCAGCGGATGGCTGGCCAGTGGTGCGAGTCCATGGGCGATCCAGTCTCCCAGACCCGAAGCCATAATGATGCCGATCAGTGCTGAGACGAACGCCATAAATGGCAAAATAGTTTTCAGGACGGTATCAATAGTGTCGCGCCCGGCCTGGAACAGAACCGCAACGGCTGAACCCATGCCCATTCCGACTTTTGCCAACAGACCATCACTTTGCTCGGTAATTTTCTTGCTGGTGTCGTAATCGCGTCCCATGCTGCTGCTTGCGGGCGTTGGCGTGGCGGACGCTTCGCCGACAACGGTAATGTTTTCTTCTTTTACGCCAGAGACATAGATATCTTCGACAATATACTGAGCCAGTGGGCCGGATTTACCCGTAGCGTGAATATTCACCGTCGGTATACGGCGTTTAGGGTAGATCCCACAGCGCAGCGTGCCGCCGCAGTCGATGATCGCCACACCAATTTCGCTCTCCGGCGGCTCGCCCTCTTTGAAGCCATCAACGGCCTGCCAGCCGGTCAGGTTTGCTATCCTGTCGACGATCGCGGGGCGAGTTCCTGCGGTGATATAGACAATTTTCTTGCCCGGAACGGCATCCAGTTCAAGCGGGCCACCCCAGCCGCCGGTGCCTTTTTCAATACGAATACGTGTCATGATGTTGCTCCCGCCAGATGTACCTTCTGCTCAAGTTGAATGCCCATTTTTTTCTCGAAGATAGTGGTGGTGAAATCGGTCACCCAGCCACGGAAGAAGTTGGTCACCAGACCGACCAGCAAATAGCTCACCGCCAGTGGGCCAAGCGGAAGCCCCAGCGTGGTCAGTCCGCTGGCGATCCCCAGATAGACAAACAGTTCGCCGGGGTTAATGTGCGGGAATAAGCCGTTCATGGAATGGCAACTGTAAGACGCGGCGGCGTAGTAACTGGGCTTGTATTTTTCTGGCATAAAGCGACCCAGACTCAGCGTCATTGGGTTACAAAATACAAATGTGCCGATGCACGGCAGTAGCAAATAGCGGGATAGCGGGTTTCCGGCGCAACGCTGGGCAAAACGTTCAATACGCTGCTGACCGATAAAGTTAATCAGCGCATTCATGATGACCAGCAGACTGATCAGCAGTGGCAGAATACCGGTCACCATGCCGGTAAACACTTCTCCGCCTTTCTGGAACAGCCCGATAAACCACTCAGCACCGAGTGTGATGGTGTCGATCATTATTCTCTCCTGTAGGGATTTTTAGTTATCTTGCCAAACGGTGGCTGATTTTAATCAGATTGAAAGATATAAAAGTGTTATTTTGATCTCAAAATAAAAGATAAATATTTTAATTTGAAAGTTTTTGCGTGAAAGCTCGCAAATGTGATGGTCAGAGATGAAAGGGGATGTAAATTCTGTGAAGAAGAGCGACTACCGCTTCCTTGTATGGCGGAGGATGCTTTACCATACTTCTCCCAGGCTGAATTTGTTTAATGGATGTCTCATGTTCAAGCGTCGTTATGTAGCGTTACTCCCCCTTTTCGTACTGCTCGCTGCCTGTAGCAGCAAACCTAAACCTTCAGAGACTCAAACGACTACGGGTGCTCCATCCGGCGGCTTCCTGCTTGAGCCACAGCACAACGTCATGCAAACGGGCGGCGATTTTGCCAATAATCCGAACGCGCAACAGTTCATTGAGAAAATGGTGAACAAGCACGGCTTTGACCGCCAGCAGCTGCAGGAGATCCTGTCGCAGGCCAAGCGTCTGGACTCGGTATTGCGTTTGATGGACCGCCAGGCACCGACGACTCAACCGCCTGCCGGACCTAACGGCGCATGGCTGCGCTATCGCAAACAGTTCATCACACCTGACAACGTGCAAAACGGCGTGGCTTTCTGGAATCAATATGAAGATGCGTTGAACCGTGCGTGGCAGGTCTACGGAGTTCCGCCGGAAATTATTGTCGGTATTATTGGTGTAGAGACTCGCTGGGGCCGCGTGATGGGTAAAACGCGGATTCTGGATGCGCTGGCGACGCTGTCGTTTAACTATCCTCGTCGTGCGGAATACTTCTCTGGTGAACTGGAAACCTTCCTGCTGATGGCGCGAGATGAAAGCGACGATCCGCTCGATTTGAAAGGTTCTTTCGCGGGGGCAATGGGATACGGCCAGTTTATGCCGTCTTCCTATAAACAATATGCCGTTGATTTCAATGGCGATGGACACATTAACCTGTGGGATCCGGTTGATGCCATCGGTAGTGTGGCGAACTACTTCAAGGGCCACGGCTGGGTGAAAGGCGATACGGTCGCGGTTCCGGCAAATGGTCAGGCACCTGGGCTTGCGAACGGCTTTAAAACCCAGTACAGCATTTCTCAGCTTGCTGCCGCGGGTCTGACGCCGCAGCAGTCGTTGGGGAATCATCAGCAGGCCAGCCTGCTGCGCCTGGATATTGGCACGGGTTATCAGTACTGGTACGGACTGCCGAACTTCTACACGATTACCCGCTATAACCACAGCACGCATTACGCGATGGCAGTCTGGCAGTTAGGTCAGGCGGTGGCGCTGGCGCGCGTACAGTAATCGCTCCACCGGCCTACCGGAAGATATCTCTGGTAGGCCGGATAAGATGTTCTGGCATCGCCATCCGGCAGGTCTTATTTGTGCAACGGAGCAATTTTTGGAATCCCCCTCGTAAAACGTTCTCCCCATCCCCACATTGGTCATGAAAGTGCTATCTTGTCCGGCATATTTTTTTAACTGACAGAGGCTGAAATGACCGACAGTGAACTGATGCAGTTAAGCGAGCAGGTTGGCCTGGCGCTGAAAGCGCGCGGGGCAACCGTGACGACGGCGGAATCCTGCACCGGCGGCTGGGTAGCCAAAGCGATTACGGATATTGCCGGAAGCTCCGCCTGGTTTGAACGTGGGTTTGTGACCTACAGCAATGAAGCCAAAGCGCAGATGATTGGCGTGCGCGAAGAGACGCTGGCCCAGCATGGCGCGGTGAGTGAGCCTGTGGTGGTAGAGATGGCGATAGGCGCGTTAAAAGCCGCCCGTGCGCATTTCGCTGTTTCGATAAGCGGTATTGCGGGGCCGGATGGCGGTAGCGAAGAAAAACCTGTGGGAACGGTATGGTTTGCCTTTGCCAGCGCGAGCGGCGAGGGGATTACCCGCCGGGAATGCTTTAGCGGCGATCGCGATGCGGTCCGTCGACAGGCAACCGCCTACGCGTTACAAACCCTGTGGCAACAATTTCTACAAAATACTTGATACTGTATGAGCATACAGTATAATTGCCTCAACAGAACATTATCTATCACGTTTCGCGGTTTAACCCGAAAGCGGCATGACAGGAGTAATTAATGGCTATCGACGAAAACAAACAGAAAGCGTTGGCGGCAGCGCTGGGTCAGATCGAAAAGCAATTCGGTAAAGGCTCCATCATGCGCCTGGGTGAAGACCGTTCCATGGATGTGGAAACTATCTCCACCGGTTCGCTTTCTTTGGATATCGCATTGGGCGCGGGCGGTTTGCCAATGGGCCGTATCGTCGAAATCTACGGGCCTGAATCCTCCGGTAAAACAACGCTGACCCTGCAGGTTATTGCCGCTGCGCAGCGTGAAGGTAAAACCTGTGCATTTATCGATGCAGAACACGCACTGGACCCGGTCTATGCCCGTAAGCTTGGCGTTGATATCGATAACCTACTGTGTTCTCAGCCGGATACCGGTGAACAAGCGCTGGAAATTTGTGATGCACTGGCGCGCTCCGGTGCGGTTGACGTTATCGTTGTCGACTCCGTTGCCGCATTGACGCCGAAGGCAGAAATCGAAGGCGAGATTGGCGACTCTCACATGGGCCTTGCGGCGCGTATGATGAGCCAGGCGATGCGTAAGCTGGCCGGTAACCTGAAGCAGTCCAACACGCTGCTGATTTTCATCAACCAGATCCGTATGAAGATTGGCGTTATGTTCGGTAACCCGGAAACGACCACCGGTGGTAACGCCCTGAAATTCTATGCGTCTGTTCGTCTGGATATCCGTCGTATTGGTGCGGTGAAAGAAGGTGACAACGTGGTTGGCAGCGAAACCCGCGTTAAGGTTGTGAAAAATAAAATTGCAGCGCCGTTCAAACAGGCTGAATTCCAGATCCTTTACGGTGAAGGCATCAACTTCTACGGCGAACTGGTTGACCTGGGCGTGAAAGAGAAGCTGATTGAAAAAGCTGGTGCATGGTACAGCTACAACGGTGAGAAAATCGGTCAGGGTAAAGCGAATGCGACCAACTGGCTGAAAGAAAACCCGGCAACTGCGAAAGAAATTGAGAAGAAATTACGTGAGCTACTGCTCAATAACCAGGATTCAACGCCTGATTTCTCCGTTGATGACAGCGGCGAAGACGTAAAAGAAACGAACGAAGATTTCTGATAATCTGTTTTGAATCGCATGTTTTGAATCGCATATAGTAAAGGGCTGCATATCATGCAGCCCTTTTTCATTTCTGAAGGCTTACTATGACAGAAGCAACTTCCCGCCGTTCCGCTTATTCCCGACTGCTTGACCGCGCCGTACGTATTCTGGCGATGCGCGATCACAGCGAGCAGGAACTGCGGCGCAAGCTGGCCGCTCCGGTGATGGGGAAAAATGGACCAGAAGAAATTGATGCCACGCCGGAGGATTACGACAAGGTCATCGCCTGGTGTATTGAAAGTCGTTATCTGGATGATGATCGCTTCGTGCAGCAGTTTATCGCCAGCCGTAGCCGCAAAGGTTATGGACCTGCCCGGGTGCGCCAGGAATTAAACCAAAAAGGGATCACGCGTGAAGCTATCGAGCGGGCCATGCGTGAGTGCGAAATTGACTGGGCAGTGCTTGCGCGTGAGCAGGCCATTCGGAAGTACGGTGAACCTTTACCTGTCGATTTTTCAGATAAGGTAAAGGTCCAGCGTTTTTTGCTCTATCGCGGCTATCTGATGGAAGATATTCAGGCAATATGGCGAAATTTTGACGATTGACCGCATACGGGATTTTACTTCCCAGTAAAGAAAACTTATCTTATTCCCACTTTTCGATTGCCAGAGGCGCAGTTTGCTTGCCGATGCTGGTAATGACATTTCGTTAGCTTGATTTCTTCAGGATAATTATGAGCAAGAGCACCGCTGAGATCCGTCAGGCGTTTCTCGATTTTTTCCATAGTAAAGGACACCAGGTAGTTGCCAGCAGCTCCCTGGTACCGAACAATGACCCTACTTTGTTGTTTACCAACGCCGGGATGAACCAGTTCAAGGATGTTTTCCTTGGCCTCGACAAGCGTAATTATTCCCGCGCAACCACCTCGCAGCGTTGTGTACGTGCGGGTGGTAAGCACAATGACCTGGAAAACGTCGGTTACACTGCACGTCACCACACTTTCTTCGAAATGCTGGGCAACTTCAGCTTCGGCGATTACTTCAAACACGATGCTATTCAATATGCATGGGAACTGCTGACCGGTGAAAACTGGTTTGCCCTGCCAAAAGAGCGTCTGTGGGTCACCGTCTATGAAACTGACGATGAAGCCTATGAAATCTGGGAAAAAGAAGTCGGTATTCCGCGCGAACGTATCATCCGCATAGGTGATAACAAAGGTGCGGCTTATGCTTCCGACAACTTCTGGCAGATGGGTGATACCGGTCCTTGTGGTCCATGCACCGAAATTTTCTACGACCACGGCGACCATATCTGGGGTGGGCCTCCGGGAAGCGCAGAAGAAGATGGCGATCGCTACATTGAGATTTGGAACATCGTCTTCATGCAGTTCAACCGTCAGGCTGACGGCACCATGGAACCGCTGCCGAAACCGTCCGTGGATACCGGTATGGGTCTGGAGCGTATTGCGGCCGTGCTGCAACACGTTAACTCCAACTATGAAATCGACCTGTTCCGTTCACTGATTGAGTCCGTGGCGAAAGTCACCGGCGCGACCGATCTGAGCAACAAGTCGCTGCGCGTTATCGCCGACCATATCCGTTCCTGTGCGTTCCTGATTGCCGATGGTGTTGTGCCGTCGAATGAAAACCGTGGCTATGTGCTGCGCCGTATCATTCGCCGCGCGGTACGTCATGGCAACATGCTAGGCGCGAAGGATACCTTCTTCTACAAGCTGGTTGGTCCGTTGGTGGACGTCATGGGCTCTGCTGGTGAAGAACTGAAGCGTCAGCAGGCTATGGTTGAGCAGGTTCTGAAAACCGAAGAAGAGCAGTTTGCGCGTACGCTGGAGCGTGGTCTGGCGCTGCTGGATGAAGAACTGGCAAAACTGTCTGGCGATACGCTGGACGGCGAAACCGCATTCCGTCTGTATGACACTTACGGTTTCCCTGTTGACCTGACGGCAGACGTTTGCCGCGAGCGTAACATTAAGGTTGATGAAGCTGGCTTTGAAGCTGCAATGGAAGAACAGCGCCGTCGTGCGCGTGAAGCCAGCGGTTTTGGCGCAGACTACAATGCAATGATTCGTGTTGATGGCGCCTCTGAATTTAAAGGCTACGAGCAGCTGGAACTGAACGGCAAAGTCACTGCGCTGTTTGTTGATGGTAAAGCGGTAGACGCAATTAACGCTGGTCAGGACGCTGTTGTCGTACTGGATCAGACGCCGTTCTATGCGGAATCTGGTGGTCAGGTTGGCGATAATGGTGAACTGAAAGGCGCAGGTTTTGCGTTTGCCGTTAGCGACACACAGAAATATGGCCAGGCCATTGGTCACATTGGCAAGCTGTCTGCGGGTTCTCTGAAAATTGGTGATGCAGTACAGGCTGATGTGGATGAAGCGCGTCGTGCGCGTATTCGCCTGAACCACTCCGCAACGCACCTGATGCACGCGGCGCTGCGCCAGGTTCTGGGCACACATGTGGCACAGAAAGGCTCGCTGGTTAACGATAAACTGCTGCGCTTCGACTTCTCTCATACCGAAGCGATGAAGCCTGCTGAAATCCGTGCTGTTGAAGATCTGGTGAATGCGCAAATCCGTCGCAACTTGCCGATTGAAACGAACATCATGGATCTCGAAGCGGCAAAAGCCAAAGGCGCAATGGCGCTGTTTGGCGAGAAATATGACGACCATGTGCGCGTTCTGAGCATGGGTGATTTCTCTACCGAACTGTGTGGCGGTACTCACGCCAGCCGTACGGGTGATATCGGTCTGTTCCGCATAGTGTCCGAGTCAGGTACTGCGGCAGGCGTTCGTCGTATCGAAGCGGTAACCGGTGAAGGCGCTATCCAAACCGTGCATGCTGAGAGCGATCGCTTAAGCGATGTTGCGCAGCTGCTGAAAGGCGATAGCCAGAATATCGCTGACAAAGTTCGTTCCGTGCTGGAGCGTACACGTCAACTGGAAAAAGAATTGCAGCAATTGAAGGAACAGGCTGCGGCGCAGGAGAGTGCAAATCTTTCCAGCAAAGCGGTTGATATCAACGGTGTGAAGCTGCTGGTCAGTGAACTCGCGGACGTTGAGCCGAAAATGTTGCGTACCATGGTTGATGATCTGAAAAATCAACTGGGGTCTACCGTTATCGTTCTGGCAACGGTAGTGGAAGGTAAGGTTTCTCTGATTGCGGGTGTGTCTAAGGACGTGACAGATCGCGTGAAAGCAGGGGAACTGGTTGGAATGGTCGCTCAGCAGGTCGGCGGTAAGGGTGGCGGTCGTCCGGACATGGCGCAAGCCGGTGGTACGGATGCAGCGGCTCTGCCTGCAGCGTTAGCCAGTGTGAAAGGCTGGGTCAGCGCAAAACTGTAATAACTATAAGCGTCAGCGCATGCCGAAACCCTAAGTTACGGCATGCGAATCAACGCTATCGACAATGATAAAGTCAGGTTGAAGTTGTGTATATCGGCTAAACTTAGGTTTAACAGAATGTGATGCCGTGACTGCTTACACTTAGGTGTTTGTCATCGCTTACTTTTTGGCGTTATATGATGGATAATGCCGGGATACAGAGAGACCCGACTCTTTTAATCTTTCAAGGAGCAAAGAATGCTGATTCTGACTCGTCGAGTTGGTGAGACCCTCATGATAGGCGATGAGGTCACCGTGACAGTTTTAGGGGTGAAGGGCAACCAGGTGCGCATTGGCGTAAACGCCCCGAAAGAAGTTTCTGTCCATCGTGAAGAGATCTACCAGCGTATCCAGGCTGAAAAATCCCAGCAGTCCAGTTACTAAGGTTTTCGCGTCTCACCTTTCTGGTGAGGCGCAACCTGATTGAGTCACCCTTTTTCTTCTCTTCTCTTCTCTTCTCTTCTTCGTCCTCCCCATTTTTTCGATTCTACTGGGCGTAATGCCTTTCCCGAGGAAGTTTCCGTTTGTTCACTGCTTCAGGAAATTGCCAATTTATCTGTTGATAAAACACTCTTTTTGCCGTTTTTGCAGACTAATTGCGCGTGAAATGTGCAAACGATAAAAGCTCTGGAAAAATTGTTTGACTTATAAGTCCCAGAAAGTAATATGTGCGCCACGCAGCGACGATGAGCAGAAACAAGTTCTTCGAAGCACTCGCAAGAGGCGTGTTGGTGAGGTGGCCGAGAGGCTGAAGGCGCTCCCCTGCTAAGGGAGTATGCGGTCAAAAGCTGCATCCGGGGTTCGAATCCCCGCCTCACCGCCATTTGCATCCGTAGCTCAGCTGGATAGAGTACTCGGCTACGAACCGAGCGGTCGGAGGTTCGAATCCTCCCGGATGCACCATCTTCTCTGCAATAACGCATTAGCGTTGTTACGGAAATCGATATCACTTTAGCAGCGATATCAAATCTGCAGTAAGTAAGTTTTCCTGATGCATCCGTAGCTCAGCTGGATAGAGTACTCGGCTACGAACCGAGCGGTCGGAGGTTCGAATCCTCCCGGATGCACCATATTCTCCGAGATAACAGCAAAACTGTTGTTTCATGGTCTGTGAGATAATCGCGAGCACCAGGGAGGATAACGTTGTTTCAGCAACGGCCCGCAGGGCGAGGCGCAGCCGAGTAATCCTCCCGGATGCACCATCTTCTTTGCAGTATCAGTAGTAATCAGCAATTCCCGATGCATCCGTAGCTCAGCTGGATAGAGTACTCGGCTACGAACCGAGCGGTCGGAGGTTCGAATCCTCCCGGATGCACCATCTTCTCCGAGATAGCAGCAAAACTGTTGTTTCATGGTCTGCGAGATAATCGCCAGTACCTGGGAGAATAACGTTGCTTCAGCAACGGCCCGCAGGGCGAGGCGCAGCCGAGCAATCCTCCCGGATGCACCATCTTCTTTGCAGTATCAGTAGTAAACAGCAATTCCCGATGCATCCGTAGCTCAGCTGGATAGAGTACTCGGCTACGAACCGAGCGGTCGGAGGTTCGAATCCTCCCGGATGCACCATCTTCTCCGAGATAGCAGCAAAACTGTTGTTTCATGGTCTGCGAGATAATCGCGAGCACCAGGAAGGATAACGTTGCTCCAGCAACGGCCCGCAGGGCGAACGCTAGTGAGTCATCCTCCCGGATGCACCATCTCCCCCTTTAAATTATTTCCACATACTCTCTGAACACCCTTCAATTCGCTGTCAGCGACAAAATCAATCAATTACGATAAAATAACGTCTGGTCATTCGGCTTGTGAGAAGACGATGTACGAACGTTATGCGGGTTTGATTTTTGATATGGATGGCACCATCCTGGATACTGAGCCAACGCACCGTAAGGCGTGGCATGAGGTATTGGGGCAATATGGGCTGCGGTTTGATGAACAAGCCATGGTCGCCCTCAACGGCTCCCCAACGTGGCGTATTGCCCAGTCGGTAATTGAATTGAATCATGCCGATCTTGACCCCCATGCCTTAGCGCGCGAGAAAACTGACAAGGTGAAAAGCATGTTGCTGGATAGCGTCCAGCCTCTGCCGTTGGTTGACGTCGTGAAAGCCTGGTATGGTCGCCGGCCTATGGCGGTAGGAACGGGGAGTGAAAGCGCAATTGCAGAAGCGCTGCTCGCTCACCTTGGACTGCGTCGCTATTTTGATGCTGTCGTCGCAGCCGATCACGTACAACGCCACAAACCTGCTCCTGATACGTTTTTGCTTTGTGCCGAACGTATGGGGGTTATTCCGGCTCGTTGCGTCGTGTTTGAAGATGCCGATTTTGGAATACAGGCGGCGCACGCTGCGGGAATGGACGCCGTGGATGTCCGGTTATTGTGAGTGATGGACTGTCGCTCCTGTCACTGTTTGCCAGTAGTTTTCTCAGCGCCACGCTATTACCCGGCAATTCTGAAGTTGTTTTAGTTGCTTTGCTGGTCTCCGGGATAAGTCATCCCTGGGTCTTAGTCTTAACAGCAACAATGGGTAATAGCCTTGGAGGGTTAACTAACGTTATCCTTGGGCGTTTCTTTCCTTTGCGTAAAACATCGCGCTGGCAAGAAAAAGCCACTGGCTGGCTGCGGCGCTATGGCGCTGTCACACTATTATTAAGCTGGATGCCGGTTGTAGGTGATTTATTATGCCTGTTAGCCGGGTGGATGCGCATCTCGTGGGGTCCAGTTCTCTTTTTCTTATGCCTTGGCAAGGCGCTGCGCTATGTTGTTGTCGCAGCGGTTACGACGCAAGGCATTATGTGGTGGCACTAATTGTGTTGTGAGATAGCCTTCAGGGTAACCAATACCATTATGCTAATTAAAACGATTTTGACAGGCGGGAGGTCAATTTGATCCCGGACGTATCACAGGCGCTGGCCTGGCTGGAAAACCATCCTCAGGCGTTAAAGGGGATTCAACGTGGTCTGGAGCGCGAAACGCTGCGTGTTAATGCAGATGGGTCATTAGCAACGACAGGCCATCCTGAGGTGTTAGGCTCAGCGCTAACGCATAAATGGATAACTACTGACTTTGCCGAGGCGCTGCTGGAATTTATCACTCCGCCAGGCGATGACATTGAGAAAATGCTCACATTCATGCGCGACCTGCATCGTTATACCGCCAGAAACCTTGGCGACGAGCGTATGTGGCCGTTGAGCATGCCTTGCTATATTGCCGAAGGCCAGGATATCGAACTGGCGCAGTATGGCACGTCGAACACCGGTCGCCTGAAGACGCTGTACCGTGAAGGCCTCAAAAACCGTTACGGTGCGTTGATGCAGACAATCTCGGGCGTACACTACAACTTCTCGCTGCCAATGGCTTTCTGGCAGGCGAAGTGCGGCGTAACCGAAGGCGAAGATGCTAAAGAGAAGATCTCCGCGGGCTACTTCCGTCTGATCCGCAACTACTACCGTTTTGGTTGGGTGATCCCGTATCTGTTTGGCGCCTCTCCGGCCATTTGTTCCTCTTTCCTGCAAGGAAAACCGACAACCCTGCCGTTTGAAAAAACCGATTGTGGAATGTATTACCTGCCGTACGCGACATCGCTGCGTCTGAGTGATTTGGGGTATACCAATAAGTCGCAAAGCAATCTTGGAATTACGTTTAACGATTTGCATGAGTATGTGGCAGGATTAAAGCGTGCGATTAAGACTCCTTCCGAGGAGTACGCGGCGATCGGTCTGGAGAAAGACGGTAAGCGTCTGCAAATCAACAGCAACGTTCTGCAGATTGAAAATGAGCTGTATGCGCCTATCCGCCCGAAACGCGTTACTCGTCGTGGTGAAACACCATCTGATGCGCTTCTGCGTGGCGGTATCGAGTACATCGAAGTACGCTCGCTGGATATCAACCCGTTCTCACCGATCGGCGTGGACGAGCAGCAGGTACGCTTCCTCGATCTGTTTATGGTCTGGTGTGCGCTGGCCGATGCCCCGGAAATGAGCAGTGATGAATTGCTGTGTACACGTAAAAACTGGAATCGTGTGATTCTCGAAGGGCGTAAGCCTGGACTGACGTTAGGTATTGGCTGTGAAACAGCCCAGTTCCCGCTGCCTAAGGTTGGGAAAGATTTGTTCCGCGATCTGAAACGCGTGGCACAAACGCTGGACAGCATCGATGGGGGAGAGGAGTATCAGAAGGTCTGTGATGAACTGGTTGTCTGTTTTGACAATCCTGAACTGACTTTCTCTGCCCGGATCCTACGGTCTATGATTGATGAAGGCATTGGCGGTACGGGCAAAGCGCTGGGTGAGGCTTACCGAAATCTGCTGCGTGAAGAGCCATTAGAAATATTGCAGGAAGCTGAATTTATTGCTGAAACCGAGGCTTCGAAGCGTCGTCAGCAGGAGATTGAAGCGGCTGATACTGAGCCGTTTAGCGTGTGGCTGGAAAAGCACGCTTGATACAAAAGAAAAAGGCCACTCGGGAGTGGCCAAAATTTCATCTCTGAAAACAGGGATGATGATAACAAATGCGCGTCTTTCATATACTCAGACTCGCCCCGGAACAAAGAGTTCAGATTATTTTTAAAAAATTTATCGGAGGTGGCTAAATGCCGTTGTTAGATAGTTTTACTGTCGATCACACCCGGATGGAAGCTCCCGCGGTCCGGGTTGCAAAAACGATGAACACCCCGCATGGCGACGCAATCACCGTGTTTGATCTGCGTTTCTGCATTCCGAACAAAGAAGTCATGCCTGAGAAAGGTATCCATACGCTGGAGCACCTGTTTGCAGGTTTTATGCGTAACCATCTGAACGGTAATGGCGTTGAGATTATTGATATCTCTCCGATGGGATGCCGTACCGGCTTCTACATGAGCCTGATTGGTACGCCGGACGAGCAGCGTGTTGCCGATGCGTGGAAAGCGGCAATGGCGGACGTGCTGAAAGTACAGGATCAGAACCAGATCCCGGAACTGAACGTTTACCAGTGCGGTACGTATCAGATGCACTCTCTTAGCGAAGCACAGGATATCGCGCGTCATATTCTGGAGCGTGATGTACGCGTGAACAGCAATGAAGAGCTGGCGCTGCCGAAAGAGAAATTGCAGGAACTGCATATTTAGTCTTATTGATTAGCTGTTCCAGTATTTAAATTAACCCCGGTTTATGTCCGGGGTTTTTTATTTCTTCATATAATCTATATCTATTATATTTACGACAGGAATATAATTTAAGCTAATTAATTGGTGACCTGTTAAATAACAAAACGTGATCTGGTAAACAGAAAATAATGGATAATTAACGATGCCAGCTCACACCGATCACATAAATCAAAAAACATAAATAATTAATAGAAAAACATAATGGAATACGCCAGATATCCAGGTAATAAAAAGACTCTTTTCATCGCTGGTGGATGGGGTTTTTATCAAATCTTATCTGGTATACATTAAACTTTAGGGATAAAAAATGAAGGTGAAATATTTAGCGCTTGTGGTCGGCGCTTGCTTTTCGCATAACCTTTGGGCAGCAAATACCGCTATTGAACAGCGTCTTGCTGAACTGGAGCAGCGCGTGATTAATGCCGAACAGCGAGCCGCAGATGCTGAATCGCAAATTCGCTCGCTGAGGCAGCAGCAGGTAGCCGCAGCGCCGACGGTGCAAGTACAATCTGCTGAACCCTCCGCCTCTACGGAAAATCCACCCAAGTTAACGCTATCCGGTTTTAGCGATATCAAGTTCTATGGCGACGTTGAGTTTAATATGGATGCGGCAAGCCGTTCTGGTAGCCTGACATCAACCAGAACTTCAGCAAATAAAGATTGGGCGCCGGGAACGAATGAACGTTGGGATATCAACGGGCGTCTGCTATTAGGGTTTGATGGCTACCAACGACTGAACAACGGTAATTTCGCCGGATTCTCAGTTCAGCCGCTGGCAGACCTGACCGGAAAAATGAATCTCGATGATGCAGTGTTCTTTTTTGGCCAGGAAAAAGACTGGCAAATTAAGGTCGGACGTTTTGAAGCGTACGATATGTTCCCGCTGAATCAGGATACGTTTATTGAATATTCAGGTAATACGGCGAATGATCTTTACAGTGATGGCTATGGCTATATTTATATGATGAAAGAGGGGCGTGGACGTAGCGACAGCGGCGGTAATTTCCTGATAAGTAAAACCATCGATAACTGGTATTTTGAAGTGAATACATTGATGGAAAATGGCAGTACGCTCTATACCGAGAAGCAGTACCACGGGATGGACTTAACCAATGATAAAAACGTGGCTTACGTGCGCCCGGTGATCGCCTGGCAAAACGGGCGTTTCTCGACGGCAGTGGCGATGGAAAGTAACGTCGTTAACAACGCCTACGGCTATTATGAGAACGGGAAGTGGATCGATCAGTCCGATCGTACGGGGTATGGTTTTACCATGACCTGGGACGGACAAAAAACCGATGCGGAAGACGGCGCGGTGATTAACCTGAATACTGCTTATATGGACGCGACCGATGAGACCGATTTTACCGCTGGGGTGAACGCGTTGTGGCATCGATTCGAACTGGGCTATATCTATGCGCATAACAACATTGACGCTTTCAATGCCACTAACCTGGAGGCCGTTTGCGAGGAAGACTGCTGGATCACCGATCCGGGCAGCTATGATATTCACACCATCCATGCCTCATACTTATTCCCTAACGTAATGAATATGAGAAACTTTAATATCTATCTCGGTGCTTATGCCTCATGGGTTGAGGCCGATCCGAACAATGGCGACAACAGCGAAGATGCACGTTACGGCGGACGCCTGAGATTCAAATATTATTTCTGATGCTGGCCACAATAAAAAAGGGATCCGCAGATCCCTTTTATCAGATAGTTAGTGCGCTCCGCCGCCGCCGCCGCCCGCGCCGAAGGGTGGTTTAGCGAACCACACCAGACCAAGCAAAACCAGGAAGATACCCGCCGACATCCAGAAGATTTCGTTGGCGGAAATAATCAGACCCTGATTAGTGATCTGCTGAGCTATCCACCCTGACGCCTGCTGGTGCGTCATCCCTAAATCCTGCAGCTTGTCGTACATTGCCTGAGCATTTGGGTTGTAGGGGTTAACAGATTCCGTTAGCTGAGCATGGTGCAGCGACTCACGGTTAGTCCACATCGTTGTTGTAATCGATGTACCAATAGAGCCAGCCAGCGTTCGCGTAAAGTTAGACAAGCTCGATGCAGCCGCCAGACGCTCAGGCGGTAAACCGGACAGCGTAATGGTCGTCAGCGGCATAAAGAAGCAGGCTACTGCGAACCCCTGAATAAACTGCGGCCAGGCCGATGCGCCAAAGTCCATACCCGGCTCGAACGTCCACGCGCGCCAGTAGAAACAGACGGCGTACATAATAAAACTGAACGTCACCAGCCGACGCATATCCAGCTTGTGCGCAAAGCGGCCGATAATTGGCGACAGGATCACCGGAATAATCCCTACCGGCGCGGACGCCAGACCAGCCCAGGTTGCCGTATAGCCGTAAACCTCCTGCAATAGCTGCGGCAGCAGGACGATGGCGCCGAAGTAGAGCATATAGGCCAGGCTAATACACAGGCAGCCGATGGTAAAGTTGCGCGACTTAAACAGCGAGAGATCGACAATCGGGTGCTCGTCGGTAAGTTCCCAGACGATCAGGAAGCTGATAGCAACCACTGCGACCACCGTCAGGATGATAATCTCCTGCGAGGCGAACCAGTCCAGCTCTTTGCCGCGGTCGAGCATAATCTGCAAACTGCCGATACCGATGACCAGCAGTGCCAGACCAATGGCGTCAATGCGCCGCTGCTCGGTTTTGGTTTCCCGGCCGCGCAGGGTTTGCAGGGTCATCAATACCACCGCAGCCCCGATTGGCACGTTGATAAAAAATATCCAGCCCCAGTGATAGTTGTCGCTGATATAGCCCCCCAGAATAGGACCACATATCGGGGCAACAATCACCGTCATCGACCATAGCGCGAGGGCGATGGAGCGCTTGGCGGGTGGATAGTTATTCAGCAACAGGCTCTGTGACAGCGGAATTAATGGACCGGCGACAATACCCTGGATTACGCGGAAGAAAATCAGCATGTTCAGGCTGGTGGACATCCCGCATGCCCATGACGCAATGACGAAGGCGATAGTTGACCACATAAAGAGTCTTACTTCGCCAAAGCGTTTTGCCAGCCAGCCGGTGATCGGAATAGAGATAGCGTTCGCTACCCCGAATGAGGTGATCACCCAGGTTCCCTGGCTCAATGAAGAGCCGAGGTTCCCGGCGATAGTGGGGATCGCCACGTTAGCAATGGTGGAGTCCAGCACCTGCATGAATGTCGCCAGGGACAGCGCGATCGTCATTATGACGAGCTGCGCGCCTTCCAGCGGTTTTTGCTGTTGCATCACACGCACCTTTGAATTAGCCCGCGTTGGCCCGCACGATCTCTTCGATCATCTTATTGACCGGAGCAAGGTCGATTTCACGTGCATTACTTTCTGATACCGGCGTGGTGCGGACCTGGCTTGCCAGAATTTGTCCGTCACGATTGGAGGTATCGACTGTAACCAGCGTAGACAAACCGATCCGCAGAGGATGCTGTGCCAGTTGCTGCGCATCCAGTTCGATACGCACCGGCAGACGCTGGACGACTTTGATCCAGTTACCGGTCGCGTTTTGTGCTGGCAGCAAGGAGAAGGCGCTGCCCGTTCCCATATCGAGGCCGACAACTTTACCGGTATATTTCACGTCATCGCCATAAATATCGCTGACAACCGTCGCGGGTTGGCCAATACGAATGTGGGCGAGCTGTGTTTCTTTGAAGTTGGCATCCACCCACAGGTTGGTGGCCGGAACAACCGCCATTAACGGCGTGGTTGGGCTAATCTGCGCACCAGGCTGTACGGCGCGACGGGATACATAACCGGTCATTGGGCTGACAATTCTGGTACGTTCCAGCGCCAGCCAGGCATCGCGCACTTCGGTGGCGGCCTGTTGTACGGCGGGTTGATCTTCCAGCTTGCTGCCGAGAATCATTGCCTGGTTAGCATTATATTGTTGGATTGCGACATCAAGCTGAGCCTGAGCGCTGGCGACGGCATCACGCGCATGTTGCAGCTCTTCGCGGCCAATCAGGTTGGCATTGCCCAGCGGGACACGGCGATTAAAATCGCTTTGTGCCTGCGTCAGAGCTGTTTTCTGCACTTCAATGTTGGCCTGTAACTGCTTGCTGTTGATCATCAACTGGTGCGTCTGACGCACGCTGGAGGCCAGCGCAGTTTTGGCTTTTTCAAATGCCTGTTTGGCATCTGTCTGGTCGAGGGTGACCAGCACATCGCCTTGTTTTACAAAGTCAGTGTTATCAGCCCAGACTTTCGTCACGCTGCCTGATACCTGCGCCATGATTTGAACCTGGTTCCCTGCCACGTACGCATCATCTGTATCTTCGTAATGACGCAGTACTAAAAACCAATAAATCCCATATGCCACGGCAATGATAATAAAGAGCAAGGTCAGAAGGAGAAGCAGACTTTTACGTTTGCCATTCTTCTTGACCGGTTGCTGCGGGGTTTGAGTCTCCGCATTTGCGCTCATGTTTTTCTCCACGATCTTCTTTTTATTCACATCGGCTGAGCCGACCTGTTTATCAGACAGGCCAGCAGTATGCGTGCTGGCCTGTCGGTTTTTTCATTTATAAATCTGGATTTCTGAGCGAGTCGACGCCTTAGCGCAGCGCTTCTAACACCGCGCCATCCTGCTCCATCTGATCAAGACGGGTCAGAAGTTTACGGGTAATTTGCTCAAGCTGATCTTTTTCGGTGGTGCTAAGAGACGACCAGAGCTGGTGCAGGCAATTATGCTGAGGCGGTAACACCTCTTGCAAAAATGCATGGCCTTTCTCGGTCAATTGCAGATGCAGACAGCGGCGATCGTTATCGCTTTCGCGACGTTCGATCCAGCCACGTTTTTCTAACTCATCCGCGATGCGGGTAGCGTTAGTACGTGACGAGCCAAGCGCACAACTCAGTTCAGAAGGCTGAATACTGTGGTTTTCCTGAGACTCCAGCGTAATCAACGCCATAAACAACGTCTCGTTAATCCCTTGAGCTTTCAGCATCTTATTGCGATTTTCCAGCAGCTTGCCCTGCATGTGCATGCATAGACGAGTCAGAAGCACTTCCTGATAAGGGAACTCTTCGTAGCGGCTGGCGCGAAATTTTAGCATTTGTTCAATGGGCGTAAACGAACTATCCATTTGGGTATAACCTCATTAATTTCAGCCGATATAGTAACGACAGTGACAAATAAAGTAAATGTATTATTAATTTAAAATGATTGTTTTTATCTATAAGACAACCAGCATTTTCCAGGCTAATCCATAGCCCAGAGCACTCAGTAACGTTGGAATGATGATGCTGCGGGTCTTATAGAAGCTTGCACCCAGTATGACAAACCCCACCAGAGTAGGCACGAACCGACGAGCGTCGTGCATCACTTCTGGCGCGGTAGACACCACCAGCAGGGCGCAAATTGATGTAATGCCAATAGTGTCGAGTAATATGCCCGTCGCGCCGCGCTTCGTCGGGCGAACATTGCCGACCCCAAGACGGAGCGGCAAATAGCGAAAACAGTAATTTACGCAGCCGACCAACAGGCCAAGTAGCAGAACTTCATAGCTCATCAGGACCTCCTTGCCAAAATGACTGGATGAGCGCCGTCAGGCATCCACAGACAATACCTGCAAGGATAGCGGCAGGGATGGAAAACAGCATGACGCCAGCCAGCGCCCCGGCCAGGGCCGCAGTCACGCAAAGCGCCTGTTTTCGTTGGAATGACGCGAGCAGGAAGCTCATAAACAGCGCCGGGAGCATGAAGCCCAGTGCCGCTTCAACCGCCGGGTAATCTATGAGTAAACCACTGCCGGAAAACGCGCCGAGCACCGTACCAAACACCCAGGAGGCCCAGGAGCATAGCGCAATGCCGATCATCCAGTTTTCACTCCAGCGCCGGTTATCCCGTACCAGTTTCGCCGTTGCAGCGGCAAAGACTTCATCGGTAAGGCCAAAAGCCCACAGCGCGCTTTTGGGTTTACTCAGTCGCTGGGCGATCCGACTACGCAGGGAAGGGCCGTACAAAACATGACGGACATCCATGGCCATGACGGTCAGCGCGGCGACCCACAGCGAACTGCCTGCGGCGAGCATGGTGGTAATGACAAACTGGCTGGCTCCCGCATAGATAATGCAGGAGAAAAAGACGCTTTCAACCGGCGTAAAGCCAAGGCGAGTGGCATTGAGACCAAATGCAAAAGCGACCGGAATATAGCTGATAACTATTGGCAGGCTGTCTTTGAATCCTTCCGTTAACGTTGCCGAACTGGATTCAGACTGGGGTACAGGGCTTTCCATAGGGTTATAGGTTTCATTACCGAAATTAATATAACTTGGTTCAATGAGTTATAACCTTAGCAGACTGATGGGCTCCTTAACACCCTGTGGAGCCCAATCAGCGGTAAACATGCGTTATACGCTTAATTTACGGCTTCCTGACGGTGAAAACCTCGCCACCAGACCAACAGGTTGAGTATGGCAACGGTCGTACCTGCCAGACAAACGCCAGCCCACCCGGCATGCTGCCAGGCAGAGGCTGAAATCAGCGAACCTGCCGCTCCGCCAATAAAATAGCTGGTCATGTATCCGGCGGTCAGGCGATTACGCGCGTCAGGATGAATGCGATAGATAACCGTCTGGTTGGTGATGTGCACTCCCTGAACGGTGAGGTCCAACACCAGAATACCGATAATCAGCATGGGGACTGAAGCATGCCCAAACCAAATAGCAAGCCAGGAGAGCAGTAGTAACAGCAGCCCCATGGTTGTGGTCAGGTGGGATTTACCTTTATCGGCAAAACCGCCCGCCGGACGTGCGCCTAACGCCCCTGCGGCACCCGCCAGACCGAACAGACCAATCATTCCTTCCGAATAGTTAAACGGCGGCGCGGCGAGCAAAAATGCCATCGAGGTCCACAGAATACTGAAATTGGCAAAAGTCAGGCAGCCCAGCATCGCGCGGGTACGCAGCAATTTATCGTTAATAAACAGGCTGAATACGGAGCCTAACAGCTGCGGATAGTTGAGATGGGTATCGGATTTCATCTTCGGCAGGCCGCGCCACAGTGCAACCGCCATCAGCGCCATTAATACTGATGCGACCCAAAATACAGTGCGCCAGCCGCCAAGATTCGCCAGTAATCCCGCCACGGTTCGCGCCAGTAGAATACCTAGCAAAAGGCCGCTCATAATCGTGCCGACGACCTTACCGCGCTTGTCCGGTGTGGCAAGTGTTGCCGCCAGCGGAACCAAAATCTGTGCCACGACCGAGAACAGCCCGGTCAGGGCAGTACCAAGGATCAGCATACCCAGCGACTGGCTGCTGGCGGTGATCAGCATGCCACCAGCCGCTAACAGCGTCATGGAGACAATCAGCATCCGGCGTTCAAACATATCGCCGAGCGGCACTAAGAACAGCAGGCCGGCGGCGTAGCCGAGCTGGGCCGCGGTGACGATAAACCCTGCGGTACTGGCAGAGAGCGAAAAGTTGCGTGCGATGGTGTCGAGCAGCGGCTGCGCATAATAGTTACTGGCGACGGCGAGGCCGGTGGCGATAGACATTAACAGGATTAGCGAAGGGCTAAGTCCCTGAGTTGTTTTCGTCATGGTTTTCAACTGAATAATGGATTGCAGAAAACAATCATAACGGAAGTGATTAAATGTTGCTGATTTGTTGAGTGATGGATTGTGCGATTGGAGGAGGGTGGATAGGCCGGATAAGGCGCATCGCGCCACCATCCGGCATTTATGCGGTTACTGGCCTGATGGCAATACGCTCATCAGGCCTGTGAGTGGGTTATTTCTGCGCGGCCAGCGCTTCGTTCACCCAGCCGTCAAACTGCTGCTGGTGGGCTTTGATCCAGCCGTCAACGTGACCCTGCACGTCGGCTTCAGACGCTTTCCCGTCGTGCATCATTGCGTTCTGCGCGTTGATATCCGCCAGCGGCAGCTTCATGATGGCAAACAGTTTCGCCGCAGCCGGGTTTTTCTCTGCCCAGGCTTTATTGGCGACAATATGCATCGTGTTCACCGGGAAGCCGTAGTTGGCGCCGTTTGGCAGCTTGGTATCAATATCTTTCTGCTCGCCTGGCAGGGAAGAGAACGGCACCTGCAGCCAGACCACATCTTTACCCGGCTTCATTACGTCGCTGACCCAGTACGGTGTCCAGGTGTAGTAAAGAATGGGTTTACCTTCTTTGAAGCGGGTAATGGTGTCAGCCATCATCGCTGCATAGTTACCGTGGCTGACTTCGACGGTTTTTTCCAAATCGAAAGCTTTGTTCTGGTGGTTGATTACTGCTTCACAACCCCAGCCCGGTGAACAGCCCATCATATCGGCTTTTCCGTCACCGTTGGTGTCAAAGATTTTGGCGATCTTCGGATCTTTTAACTGGGCGATATTGGTGATTTTGTACTGCTCAGCGGTTTTTTTGTCGATCAGATAACCCTGTGCGGCACCCGTAACGAATACCCCCTCGCGATAAAACTTTTTGTCTCCGCCCGCCGCGGCGTACATATCATCATGCAGCGGCTGCCAGTTCACGGCGGTAAAAGTTGCATCGCCAGAGGCAATGGAGGTATAGCCGACGTTGTAGTCAACTTCGCTGGTTTTGTTAACGGTGTAACCCAGTTTCTCCAGCGCACGGGCGACTAACTGCGTCTGGAAGGATTCTTCAGAGATAGTGCTCTGGATTGGCTGTACGGTGATGCCTTTGCCCGGCAGGTCGGCAGCGAAAGTGCTGGTGGAGACAAGGGTGGCAAACGCTGTGGCAATAATAATTTTCTGTCGCATCGTTGTTCCTTAATTATTGGAGGGACGTGTTGGCCCGGTATGCATGCGCCACCGGGCAACGGGTGAATTACTTCGTGAAAGGGCGAGTGATAAGCCCAACGGGACCAGTGGTGTACCAGCGACGGTTGCCACGGCTACGCGAATCGCGACCAACGGCCTGTGTCAGGCGATCCAGAATGATGGCGAGGATCACAATCCCAACTCCGCCGACGGTGGCAAGCCCCATATCCAGACGACCAATTCCGCGCAGAACCATCTGACCCAGCCCGCCCACGGCAATCATCGACGCGATGACGACCATTGAGAGCGCCAGCATCAGCGTCTGGTTAACCCCAGCCATAATGGTGGGCATTGCCAGCGGGAGCTGCACTTTAAACAGCATCTGACGCGGGCTGGCACCAAACGAACGCGAGGCTTCAATCAGATCGGCTGGCACCTGGTTAATCCCCAGAATAGTCAGACGTACGATTGGCGGCAGGGCGAAGATAATCGTCACTACTACGCCCGGGACGTTACCAATACCGAACAACATGACAATCGGCACCAGATAGACAAACGCGGGTGTGGTTTGCATGGCGTCCAGCAGCGGGCGAACAATTTTTGCTGCCCGTGGACTGCGCGCCAACCAGATCCCCATCGGCAGACCGATCACCACGCAGAACAGCAACGCGGTCAACACCAGCGCCAGGGTTATCATGGCCTGCGACCACGCGCCGATGGCACCGATGGCAATCAAGGAAATCAGCGTAGCAACGCCCATCCCAACACCGGAAATCTGCCAGGCAATCAGCGCGAACAGGATAATCGCCACCGGGGCTGGCATACCTAACAGCAGCTGTTGAAAACCGTTGAGAATGTAATCCACCGGGACACGAATGCCCTGGAAGACCGGACGGAAATGGGTAACGACCCAGTCGATCCCCTCTGTGACCCAGCTGTCCAGTGGGATCAGCGTTTTATGGAACGGATCCATAATATTGAAATGCTCTGGTGCCGGCGCGGGGGCGCTGGTCAGCCAGTCCGCGCCACCGCCGTCAGTGGGCGCACCGGATGGCGTGCTCCAGGCATCGGCAGTTTGTGCGGCGCTGTCGGCCGCTGGTGTGGTATCCCACGGATTAGTTTGATCAGCCATTGTTTACCCCCTCACGATCTAAAGCCTGTAACAGCATGCGTTTTGAAATGACGCCCACATACTGCTGTTCCTCATCAACAACCGGCACCGCGCACGGGGCCTGGCCGACATGAGAAAGCAACTCGCTGAGAGGAGTTTGTGCATCTACGGCTAACGGCTCATCGATCAATGCCGCTTCAATACCTTGCGCCTGACTTAACGCTGTTTTTAAGGAGTCGATTGAAACAACGCCAACGAATTTATTGCCGCGTTCGATCACGTAACCATATTCGCGATCTTTGTCCTGCAATAATTGCAGCGCCGAACGTGGACCCACCCCGGGCGTTTTACGAATTAAACCTTCGGGGCTACGGCGTGAAATATCTTTCGCACTGAAGACCTGGCTAATATCAACGCCACGGAAGAAGGTGCGTACATAATCATTGGCTGGATTATTCAGGATTTCATCCGGCGTGCCGACCTGGACCACTTCACCGTTTTGCATAATGGCAATTCTGTCGCCAATACGCATAGCTTCGTCGAGATCATGCGATATAAAGACCACGGTGCGCTGATGCTTCGCCTGTAGTTTTACCAGTTCATCCTGCATCTCAGTACGAATTAATGGATCGAGGGCTGAGAAGGCCTCATCCATTAATAAGATATCAGGGTTAATGGCTAATGCGCGGGCGAGGCCTACACGCTGGCGCATACCCCCGGAAAGTTCATCCGGGTATCCATGAGCATAATTCTCCAGACCAACCTGACGTAGCGCATCTAACGCTTTTTCACGACGTTCATCCGCACCAACACCGGCTAATTCCATGCCGAATGCCGTATTGTCCAGCACCGTCATGTGCGGCATCAGGGCAAAGGACTGGAACACCATCGCAATCTTTTTTCTGCGCACCTCGCGAAGCTCAGCATCGGATATCCGGGCGATGTCTACGCCGTCAATCAATACCTGCCCGCGGGTGGGTTCAATCAGGCGATTGAGAAGGCGTACCATTGTGGATTTACCCGAACCGGATAATCCCATGATGACAAATATCTCGCCTTCTTCAATGGCCAGACTGGCGTTCTTAACGCCAAGCGATAGCCCCGTTTTATCCAGAATCTGCTCTTTTGAAAGTCCTTTTTCAATATATTTGAAGGCTCTCTGCGGATGCTCTCCAAATATCTTATAGAGATTTTTAACTTCTAATTTAATTGCCATGCAATAGAATGATTCCTGTTATTTGTTTATATCGATATATTACCTGATGGAAATAGTGACCTTTTTCTACCCTAACATACTGAGAATCTGAGACAACCCTGAATTTGGTTGTGGCATGAATATTGCCAAAGGCCAGGTGGCGGGACTTCCCGTGATATAAGGGCTGAGCGCGAATGTGAGCGGCTTAATATTTTTTGTAAATGGCAATGAAAAGTCGCCTGAATTGCTGGAATGCAGGCGAATAATGCGTCTGATATTGAGTGTAGATCACACAATTATATTTGCACGACAAAAGTGTGATCCTGTTAAAATATTTCCGCGAAAAATGTACGGTATTTCCCGTGAAAATGAGTGCTAGAAATTCCAGTCGTCATCTTCGGTTTCGACCGCTTTTCCCATCACATAGGATGAACCGGAACCCGAGAAAAAATCGTGGTTTTCGTCAGCGTTGGGCGACAGCGCGGCAAGGATTGCCGGGTTAACCTCCGCCATTTCAGGCGGAAATAGCGCCTCATATCCCAAATTCATTAATGCCTTATTGGCGTTGTAACAAAGGAAGGCTTTGACGTCATCCACCCAGCCGGTCTCTGCATACAATTCTTCCGTATAACGCGCTTCGTTATCATACAATTCCATCAACAGGTCAAAGGCAAAATGCTTTAACTCTTCGCGTGCTGATTCGGAAATATGCTCCAGACCTTTTTGATATTTATAACCAATGTAATACCCATGAACCGCTTCATCACGAATGATCAGACGAATGAGATCGGCGGTATTGGTCAGTTTACCTCGACTGGAGAAATACATCGGTAACCAGAAGCCAGAATAGAACAGGAAGGATTCCAGAAACACGCTGGCTATTTTTTTCTTCAACGGTTCGTCGCTGGCGTAATGCGCCAAAACGATCTGCGCCTTGCGCTGGAGTGGGGTATTTTCTTCACTCCAGGCGTAAGCTGCATCCACATCTTTGGTCTGGCAAAGGGTGGAGAAAATAGAGCTATAGGAACGGGCGTGCACCGCCTCCATAAAGCTGATATTCGACAGCACCGCCTCTTCATGCGGCGTTAACGAATCAGTCATTAACGCTGGTGCTCCGGCAACATTCTGAATGGTGTCGAGCAGCGTCAGCCCGGTAAAAACGCGGATTGTTAGCTGCTGTTCGGCTGCGTTCAACGTTTGCCAGGCCGGAATGTCATTGGAGAGCGGGACCTTTTCCGGGAGCCAGAAGTTACTGGTCAGACGGTTCCATACCTCAAGATCTTTATCATCCTCAATCTTGTTCCAGTTGATGGCGCTCACGCGGGATAATGTCATTTTCTCCTCCTTACAGCGCGCATGACACGCAGCCTTCGATTTCGGTGCCTTCCAGCGCCAGCTGGCGTAGTCGGATGTAGTACAGGGATTTGATGCCCTTACGCCAGGCGTAAATCTGCGCTTTGTTGATATCGCGCGTGGTGGCGGTATCGGGGAAAAAGAGCGTCAGTGAAAGCCCTTGGTCGACATGCCGCGTTGCTTCAGCGTAAGTATCAATGATTTTTTGTGGACCGATCTCGTAGGCATCCTGATACAATGCCAGATTCTCATTGGTCATAAACGGGGCAGGGTAGTAAACGCGCCCGGTTTTGCCCTCTTTGCGAATCTCCACTTTCGACACGATCGGGTGAATGCTTGACGTGGCATGGTTGATGTAGGAGATAGAACCGGTGGGCGGAACCGCCTGTAAATTCTGGTTATAAATACCGTAGCGCATCACATCTTCACGCAGTTGCGCCCACATCTCGCGCGTCGGCAGCGTAATGCCGCTGGCGGCAAACAGTGTGCGGACCTTGTCAGTTTTTGGCTGCCAGTCGCCCTGCAGATACTGGTTAAAATACTCGCCGCTGGCGTAGCGTGACTGTTTGAATCCGGCAAAGGTTTGACCCCGCTCGCGAGCGATCTTCATTGACGTATTCAGCGCATGCCATGTGATGGTGTAGAAATAGAGATTGGTGAAATCCAGCCCTTCCGGCGAGCCGTAGGCGATCCCTTCCCGCGCCAGATACCCGTGCAGATTCATCTGCCCAAGACCAATCGCGTGCGACGCGCTGTTCCCGGCGTCGATCGAAGGCACGCTGCGGATGTGGCTCATGTCCGAAACGGCGGTTAAGCCGCGAACCGCCGTTTCCACGGTACGACCAAAATCGGGTGAATCCATGGTATGGGCAATGTTCAAGGAGCCGAGATTGCAGGAGATATCGTGCCCGATCTGCGCGTAATTGAGATTTTCATCGTAGGTGGAGGCACTGTTAACCTGCAAAATCTCCGAGCACAGGTTGCTCATATTGATCCGACCGGCAATCGGATTGGCGCGATTCACCGTATCTTCAAACATGATGTAGGGATAACCAGACTCAAACTGGATCTCGGCCAGCCGCTGGAAGAATTCGCGGGCGTTAATGTATTTTTTGCGCACGCGTTCGTCGGCCACCAATTCGTCATACCGCTCACTCACGGCGATATCACCGAACGGTTTGCCGTAAATCCGTTCCACGTCATAAGGTGAGAACAGCGCCATCCGGGCATTTTCTTTCGCCAGTCGAAAGGTAACATCCGGGATCACCACGCCAAGCGAGAGCGTTTTGATACGGATTTTCTCGTCGGCGTTTTCGCGCTTAGTATCGAGAAAACGTAAAATATCCGGATGGTGTGCGTGCAGATACACCGCGCCTGCGCCCTGACGTGCCCCGAGTTGATTCGCATAAGAAAACGCATCTTCCAGCATTTTCATTACCGGGATCACCCCAGAGGACTGGTTCTCAATGCGTTTAATGGGCGCACCTGCCTCGCGCAGGTTGGAGAGCAAAAATGCCACGCCGCCGCCGCGTTTGGAGAGCTGAAGTGCGGAGTTGACCGCCCGACCAATAGACTCCATGTTGTCTTCAATACGCAACAGGAAGCAGGAGACCAGCTCACCGCGTTGCTGTTTACCGCAGTTTAAAAAGGTTGGTGTGGCGGGTTGAAAGCGCCCGGAGAGCATTTCATCGGTCAGTTGCATCGCGAGTGCTTCATCGCCCTGCGCCAGCGTGAGTGCCACCATCGTTACCCGATCCTCAAAGTCTTCGAGATAGCGCTTACCGTCGAACGTTTTCAACGTATAGCTGGTGTAGAACTTCCATGCGCCGAGGAACGTCTGGAAACGGAATCCGCTGGCGTGGGCGTAGGTGAATAGCTTCAGCACGAACGCGCGATCGTAGCGGGCTAACACGCTGGCATCGTAATAGCCTTCATCCACCAACGTTTCCAGGCGCTCCTGCTGGCTGGCAAACGCCACCGAGTTGGGGCGGACGTGTGCGGCAAAGAAAGCCTCCACCGCCTGATGGTCTTTATCGAACTGAATGTGCCCGGCTTTATCATACAGATTCAGCATGGCGTTCAGGGCGTGATAATCCAGCGTTGGCTGCATTACACGTTCTGCGGTTGTCGTTGCCAAAATTCGCTCACTCCTTTTCGAACGTTGTCGATATCGCTTTGGGTGCCCATCAGCTCAAAGCGATAGAGCCACGGCACGCCGCATTTTTGTGAGATGACATCACCCGCGCGACCGTAGGCGTCACCGAAATTACGATTGCCGGAGGCGATCACTCCACGGATTAACGCCCGGTTGTGCGTATCGTTTAAAAAGCGGATCACCTGTCTTGGGACCGCGCCAGCAGTGCCGCCGCCGCCGTAGGACGGCACGATTAATATGTAAGGTTCGTCTACCCGGATCGGCTCGCGTTCGTTAAGCGGAATGCGGATGGCAGGCAGCCCCAGACGCTGCATAAAGCGGTGCGTATTTTCGGAGCTGCTGGAGAAGTAGACGAGCTGACTCATGCGCTGGCCACACGGTGTTCCGGATGCAGACGGTTGATCATGTCCGGGCGAAACCCTGACCAACTGGTTTCACCCGCGACTACGACCGGTAACTGGCGAAACCCTTGATCGCGCAGGTTATCAGCCAAATCGGGCTGTAAATCGACGTTTACCATCTCAAAGTCAAAACCACGACTTTCCATTGCCCGTTTGGTGGCATGGCACTGAACACAGTTATTGCGAGTGTAAATAATAATACGCATGATTCGTATTTCCATTTAAAAATAAAAGATCGGCGCGATAGAGGGCGTCGGGTTGTGTGTGTCCTGATAGGAAAGATACTAGATGTAGTTTTAAAAATATTCAACCATACAAGATATGGGAATTTTAGATTGGTGATGGGCTGGGTGATGGGCGTGGCTGGGGAAGTGATATGTTCCATCGCAGGTTACCGGATGGCGGCGCGTCGCGTCTAATCCGGCCTACAGGAAAGCACTTCCCAGGCCGGATAAGGCGTTTATGCCGCCATCCGGCAGCGCAGAATCACATGCGCATCCCCACCGCCAGGCGGTTAAAGCAGTTCATCAGGCTAATGGCAAATGTCAGGTCGCTAATCTCTTTCGCGCTGAAATGGTCGAGCAGCGGCAGATAAACGTCATCTTCGGCGTGACTAGTGGCAATTTGAGTGACCGATTCGGCCCACGCCAGCGCCGCACGTTCCTGCTCGCTGAAGTGGTGACTCACCCGCCAGCCTGCCAGCGCATCCAGTTTGGCCTGCGCAACTCCGGATTTGCGCAGTGCTTTACTGTGCATTTCCAGACAAAAGGCGCAGCCGTTGATTTGCGAGACCCGCAGGTAAATCAGTTCCGTCAGCGTAGGTTCCAGCGCGCAGTTTTCCAGCGCTTTGCTTGCCTGAACCAGAGCGTTATAGATTTCAGGGCTGAGTTCATAATAGGGCTGGCGTAACATGGTCATGGTATTTCTCCTCGTTTGGATGACCCGCAATGTAGCACTATAATGGACTGCTACAGAGAGCCATATTTTTGCAAAAAAAGCAGACCATAAATGCCGCGCTATCAGCAAATCGCCCGTCAGTTAAAAAACGCAATTGAGAAAGGTGAACTCAAGCCCGGTACCAGATTGCCCTCCAGTCGGACCTGGGCCCAGGAGCTGGGAGTATCACGCTCGACGGTGGAAAATGCCTATGCAGAGCTGGTGGCGCAGGGCTGGCTCGCGCGGCGTGGACAGGCAGGAACGTTTGTCAGTGAGCAACTGCAACCAGAAAGGGCGTCTGCATCTCCTGCCATCTTTGCCGGAGAAAATCCCAGACCGCAAACTTTTCAGATGGGATTACCCGCACTCGATCTTTTTCCGCGCGAAGTCTGGGCGCGGGTGATGGGACGGCGTTTGCGCACCCAAACGCGTTTTGATCTGGCGGTGGGCGATGTGTGTGGCGAGCGGGCGTTACGTCAGGCGATTGTGGATTACCTGCGGGTCTCACGCAGCATTGAATGCCAGCCAGAGCAGATTTTTATCACTTCAGGCTATGCGGCATCAATGACGTTAATCCTGCGCGCTCTGGCGCATCCCGGAGAGGGAATGTGGGTCGAAGATCCCGGCTTTCCGCTGATTCGGCCTGTGGTGGCTCAAGAACGCATTGAGTTGAAGCCGGTAGCGGTGGATGCCGATGGTCTGGATGTCAGCGCCGGGATCCGCGACTACCCGCAGGCACGTTTTGTACTGCTCACTCCCGCACATCAAAGCCCACTGGGGGTAGCACTGTCTTTAGACCGTCGCCACCAGTTGCTGGAGTGGGCGACTCGTGCGCAGGCGTGGGTAATCGAAGATGACTATGACAGTGAATTTCGTTACCACGGTAAGCCGTTGCCGCCGCTAAAAAGTCTGGATGCGCCCCAGCGGGTGATTTATGCCGGAACGTTCAGCAAATCGATGTTCCCGGCTTTGCGTACGGCATGGCTGGTGGTGCCCCTGACCCAGGTTGAACACTTTCGCCAACAAGCGGCGCTAACGGCCTGTAGCGTCCCGGTTCTATGGCAGCAAACGCTGGCGGATTTTATGCGAGGCGGCCACTTCTGGCGACACTTAAAACGTATGCGACAACATTATGCCGAACGACGACAATGGATGGAAAACGCCCTGACCGAACAAGGATTTAGCGTCATTCCTCAGGAAGGTGGGATTCAACTGGTGATGAGTGTGGACGGAGATGATGTTGCGCTGGTGCGCAAAGCGAATCAGGCCGGGTTAGCTGTTCAGGCGTTAAGCCGCTGGCGAATAACGTCAGAAGGAAAGGGGGGAATATTGCTGTCATTTACCAATATCAGCTCGGCGGAAATGGCGCAACAGGCGGCGTACCAACTGCGGATGGCGCTGACATAAATCTATACCCGTCATACTTCAAGTTGCATGTGCGTTGGCTGCGTTCGTTCACCCCAGTCACTTACTTTAGTAAGCTCCTGGGGATTCGCTCCCTTGCCGCCTTCCTGCAACTCGAATTATTTAGGGTATATAAGGTTCTTACGATATGCGTCCCACCGTCGCCACTCGTTTATGGACTTTTCTGAAAGCGTTGCTAATGCTGAATCAGGTAAGGTAAGCCCGCAGTAAAAGATAACGAGGAAAATAATATGTATTTACGACCTGATGAGGTGGCGCGCGTACTTGAAAAAGTGGGCTTTACCGTTGATGTAGTGACGCAAAAAACGTACGGCTATCGTCGTGGCGAAAATTATGTGTACGTTAACCGTGAAGCACGCATGGGACGTACCGCATTAATTATCCATCCCACGCTAAAAGAGCGCAGCTCTTCGCTGGCAGAACCGGCGACGGATATTAAAACCTGCGATCATTATCAGCAATTCCCGCTGTATTTAGCCGGAGATACTCATGAGCATTATGGTATTCCGCATGGCTTTAGCTCGCGTATTGCGCTTGAGCGTTATCTGAGCGGGTTGTTTGGCGACGTTAATTCTAACTAATAACGCGACTGGCAGTGCCAGTCGCAAAGAAGCGTGTCAGGCTTTAGCCTGATGATAGCTGCTGACCTTAAACAAGCGGCGGCAATAATCAAGAAAGTAGCCATAGACAGCGCCCATCAGCATTGATACCACGATGTTCGAACTTACTGCAGCCGTAATCTGGTGCCAGTCCGCGCCAACCGTCAGCAGAATAATCACATACACCGGCGACTGGAAGGTGACATAAGCCAGCACATCCGCCAGATTTTTTGCCCATCCTGCCTGCGTGGCTTTACGCGCCGCGCGCATGAACAAATCACGGTACATGCCGTATGGCCACGCGATCAGTATGTTGACAGGGATAGCGACTAATCTGGAATACAGCGACTGTTCGAAGCTCATTCCAGAAAGGAATATTTCGATCAACATGTTCACGACAGAACAATAAACAACCATCGCGAACGTGTCTGCTACTGCATGACGCAAGCGTGACTGCGGAGAGAACATGTTAATGCTCCTTGTAAAAAGGGGGAAAAAGGTTTTGAATACTTTAACTGCTAGTGATTTGTCTTGCCGCTTTCGCGTTTTAATAGGATATCTGCCTGGATAATAACTAGCAACTAGCTTAAAATTTTTATTTATTGTCTTTTTGTCGATAAAATGCTCTGCAATGGTTTGTTTTTTGTTCGTTTTGGTGTTTTCGTTGCTGTGTTAATTAAAATTCTTTTAGATCAAAGAGTTATTTTTGCTTGTTTTTCTGAATTTTTTGCGCTCCTTTTCTGAATGTTGACTGATGTGCAATATGTATACTCGTTGGTTCCACGCGATGCTGTTGCCTGTTTCTTAAGTGACGCACTGAGATACCTTGCAGGTATATTCAAAGCTGCAATCAGGGTAATAGAATATATTGTCTGCGCGATAGCAGAATGGATGCTATAAATATCAGAGTTGGCTATTTGTTTAATGACCTGTGAATAAATTAGACTGGAAATATAATAATCAGTTGCATACAATATTTAGCGTAATACCGTTTTTATGTTTTACGTTAAAGAGGTTTTGTTAATATGAGTTCAATGTTAAAAAACTTAAATAATATCCGCTCGCTGCGTGCAATGGCTCGTGAATTTTCCGTTGATGTACTGGAAGATATGCTTGAAAAATTCAGGGTAGTGACCAAAGAACGGCGCGATGAAGAAGAACAGCTACAGCGCCAACGCGCAGAACAGCAGGCAAAAATTAATGCCTTGCTGGCGCAGATGCAGGCAGACGGGATTAGCCCGGAGGAGCTGCTGAGCATAACACCGGCTACGACACGTTCAGTTAAAAAACGCCAACCGCGCCCGGCGAAATATCGTTTTATCGATCTCAATGGTGAAACGAAAACATGGACCGGGCAAGGTCGCACACCGAAGCCAATTGCCCAGGCGCTGGCTACTGGTAAATCTCTTGATGACTTTTTGATCTAATTACGAAGGCGGTGAGGAGATCCTCACCGCTTATTTTCAGCAAACGCCGAAATCACCCTCTTCGGTATATCGCGTGACATCAGCTGCTTTCAGCGTGAATTTATCACCGTTTTCATTACTGGCTTGTACCGCCACAATTTGATCGTCATTGACTTCAACAACCTTCAGTTTTGGACCGCCCATACGCGGTTGAACCAGATCGCCAGGTTTAAACATATTGTTGCGCTCCTTTATTTATCATTTATCGCAGAACTCACCATAGATCACGTCAACCGGCGGGTACAGTGCTGTTTCAATGATTACCGCTTAATGAGTACGTCGGTTCCAGGGCATTTTGTCCAGCAGACGCGCCATGCCGCAAAAGCCGGTCACGCCAGCGAGAATCAGCCCGGCCCCGACAAAACCGCTCAGCAGGAAGAAAGCACTGCTGACGGCGTAACCCAGAATAACACCGAGTAAGGCAAGGCTACCCGCGGCTATCTGCACCTGACGCATCAGCGGTAACGGTTGTGAACTGTCTTTCGCCACCGGCAACCCTGCGGCTTTCCAGCCGTCAATTCCACCTTCCAGCAGCCAGACCTGCGCGGGCGCAGCAATGGCGCTCAGTTTTGTTGCCGCATTTTGTGTACGTTTGCCTGACTGGCAGTGAAAAATCACCTGCTCGGCGCGTAAATTCGCAGGCAGCGATCCCTGTTCAAGCGCGGGCAACGGTGCCAGATGAGCCTCAGGAATATGCTCGTGCAGATACTCGTCAGCGTCGCGGATATCAATCAGTTTTGCACCTTGCGCGATCAGTGTCTGCGCCTTGCGCGGGGAAATCGTCCCAATAGTCATGATGGCTCCTTATGGGCAATACAGTGTTTTTAATGTGGCGATCAGCGAATTCACAGCCGCATTTTTAATGGAGTAGAGGATGCGCTGGGCATCGCGCTGGCTTTCTATCAGACCTTCTTCACGCATACGCGCCAGATGCTGGGAAGTGGCGGAAGGGCTAAGGCCGGTAACACGGGCTAACTCGCCTGCGCTGGTACCGGGTGAACCGCAGAGCATGCACAAAATCAGCAACCGTTTCGGGTTACTCATCGCTTTTAGCAGGGCGGCAGCTTGTTCTGCGCTGGCCTGGAGTTGTTCAAGTTCAGTCATATGTATTTAAGCATGATCTAAATTAAGCATATTCTAAAATAAACAACCAACGTACGCCAGCGTAAAGAGCGTAAAGGAGGGTAAAACAGCCGCGGAATGCTGGCAGAGTTGGGGAGAATGGCTACTCTTAGAGATAAAATCTCTTTTTAAACAATGATTAATTTTTTGCTTGTAGGGAGTGTGTATGGGTTTCTGGAGAATCGTTTTTACTATTATTCTGCCCCCGCTTGGCGTGCTGCTGGGGAAGGGGCTCGGCTGGGCATTTATCCTCAATATCGTTCTGACGCTGCTGGGCTACATCCCTGGTTTGATCCATGCCTTCTGGATACAGACGCGTAATTAATTCCTTTCAACTACGGCGCTTTGGCGCCGTTTTCTTTGGCCCCCTTTCTCCTCTGCTACACTTTTGGGTGTTAATTGTTAATTACCGAGGTGGATATGGGACTCTTCAATTTTGTAAAAGATGCGGGTGAAAAACTGTGGGATGCGGTCACTGGAAACCATGACACAGCCGATCTGGCAAAAAAAGTGCAGGAACACCTGAACAAAACTGGCATCCCTGATGCGGATAAAGTGGACGTGCAAATTAACGAAGGCAAAGCCACTGTTTCTGGTGATGGATTAAGTCAGGAGGCGAAAGAAAAAATTCTGATCGCGATTGGTAATATCTCCGGTATTGCCAGCGTAGATGATCAGGTTAAAACCTCTGCGCCCGCGAGCGAAAGCCAGTTTTATACCGTGAAATCAGGGGATACCCTGAGCGCTATTGCTAAACAGGTTTACGGTAATGCCAACCTGTATAACCAGATATTTGAAGCGAATAAACCAATGCTGAAAAGTCCGGATAAAATCTATCCTGGGCAGGTGTTACGTATTCCGGAGCAGTAATATTATTCAGGCTTATTCCGTCAGCAATTTACCGGACATCGCCTGTTGAATAATCGGAATCGGCGTCAGCAGGTGCTGGCGCATTAATTCGCTGGCGCGCGCGGCATCGCGTGCAAGAATTGCTTCGGTCAACGTTTGGTGCTGATCGTGTTTGTCTTCCAGCATCTCCACCGACAGCACCGTTTTTCGCAGCCAGATAAACCGGTAGCGCGCCGCCAAATCGAACAGTCGTTCGCGCATTTGCAGCAGATATTGTGAACCACAGCCAGCGACAATCGCCGAGTGAAACGCCTGATGGCGCTGATCCCACTCGTCGAGCATCTGTTCGCTGGCATCAATGGCTTCAAGCTTACTAAGCATATGCGCGCGCGCCAGAATTTCAGCTTCCCAGGCATCGTCGCCGCGTTCAATGGCCAGCGCGACCAGCATGGCTTCCATATTGGCGCGGGCATCGAAAATATCGAGCAACTCCTGCTCTGACATCGGGGCAACACGATACCCTTTCTGATTTACTACCGTCACCAACCGCTCGGCAACTAACTGCGAAAGCGCTTCGCGTAGCGGTCCCACGCCAAGCTCATAGCGTGAGGTCAGCAGGCTCATACGCAGTTTTTCATCAGGCTGATACACACCGCGGATGATGTCGTTCTTCAGCCAGCGGTATCCATCAATGGCCGTCGGTTGGGGAATGGCGGTCATGGTCATACTCCTGAAAGGATTTCCCGGCCTGCGCCGGGAACAGGTTTAATGCGTATTTTGCAATGGTGCTTTTTGCCACGATAGCAGTTTTTTCCAGCGTGACATAATGGGCACGGTGCAAATAATTCCTATGGCTAACAATCCGGTAGAGATAACTTCCAGCTGTTGTGCCGGGCGAAACAGCATGACCACCAGCACAAAGATAATAAATGCGATGACCAGCCAGGTAAGCCACGGATAGAGCCACATTTTCAGTTTAATTTCGCCGCCTCGCGCTAGCAGGATTTTACGCATCCGCAGTTGAGAAACGGCAATGACCAGATAGACCAGCAGTGCGATGGCACCGGAACTGTCGATCAGGAATTTAAACACCTTGGCCGGGGCGTAATAGTTGACGATGACGGTGAGGAATGCGGCACCGGTAGACAGCAACACCGCCACATAAGGCGTTTTACTGCGGTTCGTTTTACCCATAAAAGCGGGGGCATCGCCACGTCGGCTCAGGGAGTAGAGCATACGCGAGGACGTATACAGCGCGGAGTTGAGACAGCTAGTCACCGACAGCAAAATGACGCAATCCATGATCAGTTTCGCGTGCGGGATATGCAGTAGCTCCAGTACCGAGCGGTAAGAACCGACTTCTTTCAGTCCCGGCATGTTCCACGGGATCAGCGCCACCACCACAAAAATAGAGCACAGATAGAAGATGGAGATACGCCAGATAACCGAGTTGGTGGCGCGAACGATATGTTTATCCGGGGTATCGGATTCGGCGGCGGCGATGGTAACTATCTCTGCGCCCATAAAGGAGAACATAGTGATTAACATTGCGCTGATCACGGCGCCAAAACCGTTGGGCATAAAGCCGCCCTGATCCCACAGGCGCGAAACCCCGCTGACATCGGCATAAGGGTAGAAAC
This sequence comes from Citrobacter sp. LUTT5, assembly GCF_009905315.1. Taxonomy (NCBI): domain Bacteria; kingdom Pseudomonadati; phylum Pseudomonadota; class Gammaproteobacteria; order Enterobacterales; family Enterobacteriaceae; genus Citrobacter; species Citrobacter sp. LUTT5. Next base: position 1,126,446 of record NZ_CP047606.1, read on the forward strand.
CGCTAATCGCCGCTGCGCCGAGGGTTATAAACGCCAGAATGGCAATCACTTTGCACAGCGCCAGCCAGAACTCGAACTCACCGTAATTTTTGACGCTCAGTAAATTACTGCCGGTTAATGCCAGCGTGATAACCAGAGAAAACAGCCAGATAGGAATGCCAGGCACCCAGGAGTGAAGAATGATGGCGGCGATATTCGCCTCCAGCGGGATAACCAACACCCAGAACCACCAGTACAACCAGCCGATGGTGTAACCCGCCCACGGGCCAATGGCCTTATCGGCGTAAGTGGAAAAAGAACCGGTATCCGGTGTGGCGACGGCCATTTCGGCCAACATGCGCATAATCATCACCACCAGCAATCCGGCGAACAGATAGGCTAATAATACTGCGGGACCGGCTTCTGCAATCGCCACGCTTGAACCGACAAACAGACTTGCGCCGATTACCCCGGCAATAGACAGCATGGTGACGTGGCGTGATTTCAGCCCGCCCCCTAAATCATGTGATTGTGACACTTGCCCCATCTTTAAACCTCTCGAAAGTATTTCACTTGGGAGAGCACCCCGGCATTCCCGCGCCGGGGCACGCGTATTATTGTTATTGACCCTGTTTGCCGGATGGCGGCTCCGCCTTATCCGGCTTAAAACTCCCCGTTTTGATACGGGTTTAACCCTGCTTTGCCTCGGCAAAACACTGGGCGATAATGTCCAGCCCCTGGCGGATTTGCGCATCTTCAATAGTCAGCGGGACAAGAATGCGCAGCACGTTGTAGTAAGGTCCGCAGGAGAGCAGGATTAGCCCTTTATCGCGGGCACGAGCGACGATTTCAGCTGTCAGTTTGGCATCGGGCTTCGTGCGATCGCCGTCTTCGAACAGTTCGATAGCAATCATCGCGCCCAGCCCGCGTACGTCGCCAATCTCGCGGTGGGTTTCCGCGATAGCCAACAGGCCTTCACGCAGGGTTTGCCCCAGCTCGTTGGCTTTTTGCAGCAGATTTTCCTGCTCGAAAATGTTTAGTACCGCCAGCGCAGCGGCACAGGCAATTGGGTTACCTGCATAGGTACCGCCCAGACCGCCTGGTGGAATAGCGTCCATGACGTCGGCGCGTCCGGTCACGCCTGCCAGCGGGAAGCCTCCGGCGATGGATTTAGCGAAGGTGGTGAGATCGGGCGCAACGCCCATCTGCTCCATTGCAAACAGCGTACCGGTGCGGCCCGCACCGCTCTGTACTTCATCAGCAATCAGCATGATCCCGTGTTCGTCACAAATAGCGCGCAGACGTTGCATAAAAGCAGGGGAAGCGGCGTAAAAACCACCTTCGCCCTGGACGGGTTCAATTACGATGGCGGCGACGTCTTCTGGCGCGGCATCGTTTTTGAAAATGCGGTGAATGCTGGCGATAGCATCGTCGTCACTGATGCCGTGCAGCGGGCAAGGATAAAGCGCGCGATACACGTGGCCCGGCATCAGCCCCATTCCGGCAGAGTATGGGTTCACTTTCCCGGTCAGTGACAAGGTGTAGTGGGTACGGCCGTGGTAAGCACCGCTGAAGGCGATTGTGCCGGTGCGTTTGGTGGCGGCGCGGGCGATTTTCACCGCATTTTCTACCGCTTCAGAACCGGTGGTCACCAGCAGGGTTTTCTTGGCGAAATCACCCGGCACTTTCTTATTCATGATTTCGCACAGCTCCAGGTATGGCTCATAGGCCAGTACCTGGAAACAGGTATGGGACAGCTTTTTCAACTGCGCTTCTACCGCAGAGACGATCTGCGGGTGCAGGTGGCCGGTGTTCAACACTGCAATACCGCCAGCAAAGTCAAGGAATTCACGGCCTTCAACGTCCCAGACCCGACAGTTTTCTGCACGCTCGGCAAAAATAGGGTGGATCTGGCCTACGCCACGGGGAACGGCGTTGCTGCGACGTTGCATAAGTTCTTTGTTGGTGCTCATCAGGTGTTCTCCAGTATTTATTTTATTAAAGGCCGATGCACATATATTTGATTTCTAAGTAGTCTTCGATGCCGTATTTTGATCCTTCACGGCCAAGACCGGAGGCTTTGATTCCCCCAAACGGGGCGACTTCGTTGGAGATAATGCCGGTGTTAATCCCGACAATGCCGTATTCCAGCGCTTCGCCAACGCGGAAGACGCGGCTCAAATCACGGGCGTAGAAATAGGCTGCCAGACCAAACTCGGTGTCGTTGGCCTGAGCGATGACGTCGGCTTCGTCTTTAAAACGAAACAGCGGAGCCAATGGTCCGAACGTCTCTTCTTTGGCGACCTTCGCGTTGTCAGGCACATCTACCAGAATGGTGGGCTGGAAGAAGTTACCGCCGAGCGCATGAGGTTTACCGCCCGCGATAATGCGCGCGCCTTTATCCAGCGCATCGGCGATGTGTTCCTGCACTTTGGCAACCGCTTTATCGTCGATCAGCGGTCCGGTAGTGACGTCAGGTTGCAGACCATCGCCGAGATGCAGTTTGCTCACAGCCTGCTGAAGTTTTTCGGCAAAACGCTCATACACACCGTCCTGCACGTACAGGCGGTTGGCGCAGACGCAGGTTTGCCCGGCGTTACGGAATTTCGAGGCCAGCGCACCTTCCACGGCTTTATCAAGATCGGCATCGTCAAAGACGATAAACGGCGCATTGCCGCCCAGTTCCAGCGATACCTTTTTGATGTCTTTGGCGCACTGCTGCATTAACTGACGGCCAATTTCGGTTGAGCCGGTAAATGACAGTTTGCGCACCAGCGGGTTGCCGGTCAGCTCGTTACCGACCGCGCTCGCAGAACCGGTCACCACGCTGAAAACGCCAGCCGGGATCCCGGCGCGATTAGCCAGTTCTGCCAGTGCCAGTGCGGAGTAGGGGGTCTGGCTGGCGGGTTTAAGCACCATCGTACAGCCTGCCGCCAGCGCGGGACCGGCTTTACGGGTGATCATCGCTGAGGGAAAGTTCCACGGCGTAATCGCGGCGGTAACGCCGATCGGCTGCTTGATGACGATCAGACGCTTATCGGCCTGATGGCCAGGGATCGTATCGCCATAGATGCGTTTACCCTCTTCGGCAAACCACTCAATAAATGAGGCGGCATAGGTGATTTCGCCTTTGGCCTCCGCCAGCGGTTTACCCTGTTCCAGGGTCATCAGGCGGGCGAGATCGTCCTGATGCTCAATCATCAGGTTGAACCAGTGGCGCAGAATGTTGGCCCGCTCTTTGGCAGTCAGCGCACGCCAGGCCGGCAGAGCGCGGTTTGCGGCGTTAATCGCTTCGCGGGTTTCATCTGCCCCCATTTTAGGTACGCTACCCAATTTCTGACCGTTGGCGGGATTGGTCACCGCGATGGTCTCGCCGCTGTTGGCGTCACGCCAGTTGCCGTCGATCAATGCCTGCTGGCGAAATAAGGTTGGATCGTTAAGTTGCATGATTGCTTCCTGTCTTAATCGGTTTAACGGGTAAATGCGGCGTGTAATGTCTCCACGCTACGTGCCGCACGCAGCGTGCGTCCGGGATTACTCTGGTTCTCCAGCAGCGCATGAACTTTGCTGACAATATGTGCACCGATAGGGATTGCCGATGTTGCCGCCGGAGAAGGCGCGTTACAGGTGTGAATTGAGCGTGGCGTGATGACAAACAGAAAATCGTCGATAAGCTTGCCATCAGGTGATACCGCCTGTGCCCGCACCCCTGCAGGCCATGGTTGCAGATCCTTAAGCGTCAGGCTCGGACAGTACTTTTGTACCAGACGCAGATAACCGCTTTTGCACAGCGAATTCTTCATTTCGCCAAGCCCTGAGCGCAGGTTGTTTTGCAGCACGCGGCGAATACCAGAAGAGCCGAGGATCTCCAGCGTATCGCTGAGCGAGAAGTCACGCTTACGGTAGCCTTCACGTTTAAATGCCAGCACCGCGTTGGGGCCGACCGTGACGCTGCCGTCAATCATCCGGGTCAGATGAACACCGAGAAACGGCATTGCCGGGTCGGGGATGGGGTAGATCAGATGGTTAACTATCTGATTATGTTCTGGCGCCAGGCGGAAATATTCGCCACGGAACGGACAGATGATAAAGCCAGGTTCAACGCCGAGCATTTTCACCAGTCGGTCCGCCATCAGGCCAGAACAACTAATCAGCGTCGCGCCTTCATATTCCTGGCCCTGACGGGTATGGACAATCACGCCCGTAGCGTGCTCTTTCAGCGCGCTGACCTCGGCGTTGTAAATAATCTCACCGCCTTTGGCCTGGAAAATATTCGCCATCGCGGCGGTGACTTCACGGTAGCTGACGATCCCGCTCGACGGAACAAAAATGCCACCCAGACCGGTGATATTCGGTTCACGCTCTCGAAGCTCCTGCGCATTCAGCCAGTCGCGCTCCAAACCGTTAGCGGCGGTGCGATCCCATAGCGCGCGCATGCGCTCCATTTCCAGAGGGGAGGTGGCAACCAGCATTTTTCCGCAGACGTCGTAGCGGATGCCGTTTTGGTCGCAAAAGGCTTTTGTGGCGCGATTTCCGGCCAGGCAAAACTGCGCCTTCAGGCTGCCGGGAGTGTAATAGACCCCGGCATGAATGACGCCGCTGTTGTGGCCCGTCTGGTGACAGGCCGGGCCGGACTCTTTTTCCAACAGCGCAATTCTGGCGTCCGGATAGACATCAATCAGCTGCATGGCGGTCGACATACCGATAATGCCGCCGCCAATAATCACAAAATCATACATCCGCTTTTTTCCTTCGCGCTTACTGATGAGTCTGGTAGTGGTTTGTCGCGTAAGCGAAATAACCACGTTGGCGCATCAGTTCGCGGCGCAGGTCAGGATGCGAGGTGAAACGATCGCGACCGTGCAGCCAGAACAGGTTGTTGATCAGCAGGAATTTACCCACTGAAACCGGTACGGAAATAATACTTTTGCTGGTTTCCAGCGCGTCGGACAGGTCACTCAGCCAGACGCCTTCTTCATAGTCTTTTGGCTGGACGAACTGGTCGATGTAGCGCATCACCGGACGACCCTGCTGGTCAACGTCAAATACCGGATGGAACACTTCCTGGCTCACGTTTTTGCTTGGCGGCGCGGCAAAGCGCATAGGGCGACGCGCCAGCGGATGGGTGAAGTACTGATCCAGATGTTCCCAGTCGTCGAGGTGCAGCAGCAGCGAGTTACCGCCGGTCATGTTCTGCTCGTCAATCTTCATCATCAGCACGTAATCGGTGATTTCTTCGAGATAGGTTCCGTCGTTGTGCAATTCCATTACTCGGTGAGGCTGGCGCAGATAGCTGTCTGAGTTATCGACGTTTTTCACCACAAAACGTGCGTAATATTGACCGCTCATCGCATCAAAATTCGAGCGTCCGATTAGATGCGCTACCGCCGTCGCCAGCTTGACCATCTCTTCTGCCTGCGCCACATCATCCACGCCGACGGCATTGATCAGCAGTGCGCCTTCGGCACGATCGAGCAACGTTTTCAGCAGCAGAGGCTGCAACTGATTGCCGCACAGGTCGTCGAGGATCTTGCCCACTTTGAAGCGCAAGAAGGATTTGTATTCCAGCGCCTGCACCGGCCACTGCGCGACGGCCTGCAGAAATTGCTCAGTGGTTTCAGCGGAAAAAGTCAGCTCCAGCAGGCGTGGGGACTGGGCTGATGGTTTCAGCGTGAAACCGCTGTAGTGCTGGGCTGGATCTTCAGCGTTCGGTTTTACGGCAGTCAGTGCGTTCATCAAATCGTTCCTCTCAGTAGATTGTCAGGGAGATATGGCGCAGCTCGTTTCGTAGCCATAAATTAAAAATATCTACATTTTTGAAAAACGCGCACAGAATGAGCTTCTTTGTTTGTTATTTGTGATCAAAGGCAACAATTATTTAACATTGTAAACGGTGTGGATATCACGGGGTGAGGCGGGAAGGCGTCATACCAGCAGAGTTTTTGTCTATCTAACTTTTTGGATATTAATGAATTTTTTGAGTGGTGCCACGTGTTCCACGTGGCCAATTAGTCTTTTTCTTCTTCAGATTTATGGCGACTGCTTTGATTGCTCAGTTGCGCTATTGGCAGAGACCGAATACGACTGTGAATACTCGGCGTAGAAAGGGTAGATGGTAATAATATCGTCGCTAATACTCTGTAACTGACGCAGTTTAACTGAGAAGTAACTTAATGAAGTTTTATTCGCGTTGCAGGCATCTTTGCGTTTCTTCCCGACGACCAGGAAATCTTTTAGTGCTGCAATATTATTCCTGCTGTTGATGCGAGCGATTTTAATTAAAACATTGAAATGTTCTTGGCTGAGGCTTCCATTTGACAAAGAACGATAGCTACGTGGACGGCAGTGTGACTGAGAAGGATGGCGCTGTGACATAAAAGGATCCATGGCTTTGGTTTCAAAAGTTCATTTTTTGCCATAGAAAAATATAAAATTTAATAATTTGTAATAACTCTAATTTAATCTAAAATCCGTAAAAATCAATAATCTAATTTTATATAAATTTATATAAAAAATGATATATATAACGAGTTCATTATTGTGAAGCATGAGCGAATGATTAAGCGTTTATCGATCCTGGACGGCGATGTATAGAGTAGGTTTTCAAGTGTTTTTATGAAATTTTGCGGTGGTGATTATTTTCCTTTGGTTGATGAAATATATTGTTACATTTTAACTTGAGTTATGGATTATTCTTTGTTTAGCGATATATTTTATTAAATTTATATAACTTTTATTTGTAATAACGATACGTGCATTTTTATATCACAATTTTTTAACTGTTTTATTAACAATTTACTGTATATTTGTTAGGCTGAATAACAAAAAAAATAGCCACTTTTTTTCCATGTTTACACTTGGTCTTATTTTACTATCATAATACAAAGTTAAATATTGCTGGGATAGATGGATGATTAAATGAAGTATACTTTATCAGCAAAGATATTCATTAGTGCTCTGGCTGTAAGCACAGTTTTTATCGCATGCTTGCTTTCCTGGATTGTCACTTTGTAAATGTTGGGTGAAAAAATGAGCTCTAATGAAGAAATTGATTTATTAGATTTTATAAGGTATGCCTTTAATAAATATCTACTAATATCATTTATCGTGTTTTTCTGTATTGTAATAGGTGGCGTGTTTTGTTACATCAATAACGATAAGGTGACGTTAACACTTGATATTACACCGAAAGTTTACTCACCATTTTTTTACACTTCATGCAACGATGATGTTGAATGCCGTAATGAAATATTCAAAACATTATTGGTGTCCAGAGTTGATAGTCGCTTTAGTGTCAATGAAAATAAAAAAAGTAATACCCTGAATCTGAAAGCCTTGGTTTCCAGGAATGAAGCAAATGAAATTGAGAACTCACTGCTCTCTCTTAACGCCGCACTCAATGCATGGTATGCAGATGATGTCGACAACGTATTGCAGGAGTTAAATGCGCGGCACGCTGATAATAAATCAACAGAGACCCTATCGCGTGTCTATTTAATCACAGTGGCAACGAAACGTTATTTGGATAAGGGCGATATTGTTATTATATCAGAGCCGGTAGTGGTGGCTCGATACAATACTACTATGGTTCTTTTATTGTCAGCGCTTGTAGGACTTATTTTTTCTTTGTTATTGGTGATGTTAAGCTACCATAACCGTCAAGAAGAAAATAAATGTATAAATTGTCAGTTTAATATTAAGTAAACTGCTCCACTTAACGTAATTACGCCCCTGATGATTTGCATCGATAAGGGGCGTTAAAATATTCATTAACGTATAGAGGAGAGGAACTTAAAATGGAGTAGAATGATTTTCTCAAGTGTCTACATTAAAAGCTAGCTATGACATTTTTGAATTCATGAAGATGATTCAATTTTAAATAGTTTAGACCTGCTTTCCTGTGCGCATACAATGTTGGTGGTGTACGTCCAGTCTTTTCTGCAATCTCTTTTATCTCAACACCTATAAATGAGAGCCATAATGCTTCCCATTGATATTTTGTAAGCCCCAATATGCCGTTAGCACAGTGAGGATGACGGGAGCGAAGATAAGTACTTCTTTCAATGGAATCTTTTAAATCCGCAATCGGCGTTCTGATGTCATAGGCCCTCAGTCCGGTCATATCGACAAAACGTCTTTCATTCGCATTTTTTTGATCATATAACACAATGCCTTTCCAGCCGTAGTTGTTGGAAATCTTACGCGTCATATCGAGCATTTTGATACGTTGTTTAAGGGTACTACCCGTGGTTACTAGCAACATGATGCCGATGCTTGCTGATGGATAGCAAAACGCAGGCGAAAGGTCTGATTCATTTATCCATGTGAAATCCACCAGGTTCTGGATGGCTAACTTCAGATAGCTATTAGCCGATACGCACACGATCTTAATATTATTACTCATTTTATATGAATTAGGTAAGTTAATTAATATTTGCACAATACCAAGGGTACATCTGTACGACGGAGCGACTAATGCGTTGCAATTGCCTGAGTTTAATTGACAGACAACTCTGTGAGATGCCGCTGATAAGACAAGCTTCATTTCGTTTTAATCCATTAACTAAATGAAGTTCGAGTGCGTATATAATCTTTTCACTATATATACTGGATATATCAATAAGCAAATGGAAATGGGTTTTATCTACCATTCCTGGTGTTAGGGTCCCTGGCGCTGGAATAGAAGAGTAATGTTCTGCAAAGCCATCCTTAATGTTCATTTCTTCCTCATGGCGCAAAATGATAACTATTGGCTTGAATGGTTCATTGATGAACTCTTCTTTAATAATAGCTTTAACATTGATTTAGTAAATAGCTCACAGTTTTATATTTGGCATTTTTGCGGGTTGATTTAATTCAGGAGTTACAAAAAATCCAATAAAATCAATTGTGAAGATGTTTTTTTGTTAATTATAACATTATGTGTTTTGATGAATTTGGCGATAATGCTCCTCGGTATTTATTAAATAATGATAAAGGTTTAATCAATATAATAGAAAATTGATGTTTATTAAATGTTAAATTTATTAAAAATAATATAATTTGAATAAAGATCTAATAATTACCATGTGGACTAAAATGTGCATCGATCTAACATAAGAAATGTGCAATGCATTGCCAGACAACCGACTGGTGCAAATTAACTCTTTTGTGTGATGAAAGCATAAGTACTTCTGGTAACTGGATGTGTAAGCCATACGAGTATAACTTTTTAAAAATCCCTAAGGCACCTACGTTAATTTTTTTAGGAGGATTACTTGCTATTATGAAAATTATAATTTTTTTTGTGTGTGGTAACAATATCGACACAAAATAGTGTATTATTATGTCAATAATAAATTTTATACATCTGGCTGATGAGTAATTTAATTTTCTTAGAAAACATACAGTTGTATTATGACTAATAAACTTTATTTGCAAAGGAAAGATAAATAATATAAAAATGCCAGAAATATTCATCACCTGGATAAGTATGAACAAAAAAACGTATAGATTTAGTAATGGGTGGATTATTGGTTTTTATGTTATATTGATCGTCTTGTATTTGGGCGTGGGGTTATGTCTTTCGCAATTTAAAATAAGTGTAAAAAACGTCCCGCAAACAACATACTTAATCGTCATTGTGGGACTGTTGTTTCTCTATACAATAATGTTTTTGTTTATGCTGTTTCAATATCTATGTCGAAAAGAGTTATCCTATATCTTTATTCTGGGTATAGCATTTATTAGCTGTGATATCTATTTTATTGAAACGATCTATATTGTGCAGGCGCTGATTAATGATAGTGTTTCAATCGAACAGAGAAGCAATGACATTGCTATCTTTTACTACTTTCGGCAATTGAGTTTTATCATTACGCTGTGTATCGGCATTAAAGCGTATAGAAACGATACGATTGTCATTGAGGATAAACAAAAGAAGCCGATACTGGAGATGATAACGGTCATCGTTGTGGTCGCAATAGGTATTCTTGCTCATAATTTATCAAGTTATAATCCCGATGTCGTGATAGATATCACCTGTTTAAAAGACGATCTGGTGACGTTGCATTGGGAATTAAGATACATTTATTCGTTAATTGCAGGTTGGGCCATAGCTTTAGTCTACCTTACGTTGAAAACCCGATTGAACAATGCGTTGTGGGTCAGTATCGCTCTGATGTGCTGCTCGGCGATATTAACCAATTTATTACTTATCACTCTTGATGAGTACAGTATGTATATCTGGTACGTCAGTCGCGGACTTGAAATAATAAGCGCATTATGCGTAATCTCAATTTTAATGTTTAATACTTTCCTGCTACTAAAAAGAGAAACGGAATCCTCTATGAGAGATGCACTAACCAAAATTTATAATCGTAAGCTGTTCTATAAAACACTTAACTCTGCCATGCTACGTGGAAATGTTTGTGTGTTGATGCTTGATATTGATAAATTTAAGAGGATTAACGACACTTATGGACATCAGGAGGGAGATAAGGTGATCGTCTCCATCGTTTATATCATTAATAAATCGATTCGTGACTCCGATGTATTTGCTCGGGTGGGGGGAGAGGAGTTTGGTATTTTATTGAAATGCAATGATAAACAGGAGGCTATGGTGGTGGCTGAGCGGATTCGACAAAATGTAGAAAAACTCACGTTACCGCCAAATGTATTTGGTATTAAAGAACAGATGACAATAAGCATCGGGGTTTATTTTAGTTCTCCGAAAGATGAATCGGGTGATAAAGTCGTTTCCTATGCTGATGCTGCACTTTACGCCGCAAAAAATGCAGGCAGAAATAAAGTGATGTATTACTGCGGTCCCCACGAGCTAACGTGTCCGTGCGTACAGCCATAACCAGCAGTATGTTAGCCGGCCAACAACGCCATCGCGTAGTTGGCCGGCAATATTGACTAACCTGCATCTACCTGCGGTTTACTGTTGCGTTTACGGATCATGCGCAGCACCGGCGGGACCACGATAACCAGTACCGCCATCACCAGCAGCACTTTCGCCACGCCGCTGGCCCACAGAATATCCATACTCCCGTTACTGATAGACAACGCCCGGCGCAGGTTCTGCTCCAGCATTTCCCCGAGAACGAAGCCCAGAATCAATGGCGACATTGGGAAGTGCATTTTACGCAAAATGTAGCCCAGCACGCCGAGGGCGACCATCAACACCAAATCGAAGGTAGTGCTGTGGACAGCGTACACACCTACCGCGGAGACTGCCGCAATAGCGGGTACCAAAAACCACAGCGGAATGGTCAGCATGCGGGTAAACAGACCGATCAGTGGAATGTTCATCACCAGCAGCATTACGTTAGCGATCAGCAGCGCTGCAATCAGCCCCCAGACGATATCCGGCTGTTCAGTGAACATCGCCGGCCCCGGGGTGATGTTGTACAGCGTCAGCGCGCCCATCATCACCGCCGTGGTACCGGAGCCCGGCACGCCGAGCGTCAGCATTGGGATGAAAGAGCCGCAGGCCGAGGCGTTGTTGGCGGCTTCTGGTGCTGCTACGCCACGAATATCCCCCTTGCCAAAGCTGTCGCTGTTGCCGCTGAGCTTTTTCTCGGTCATGTAGGTGATGGCACTGGCAATGGTGGCGCCAGCGCCAGGCAGAACGCCGACGAAAAAGCCAATCACTGATGAACGCAGGGTGGCCCCTACGCACTGTGCGCCTTCTTTGGCGTTGAACAACATGCGGCCCGTTTTACGCACCAGCGTCTGGCCACTGCTGGTATGTTCCAGCATTAACAGTATTTCAGAGACAGAGAACAGCCCAATCACCACTACGATAAACTGCACACCGTCGGAGAGATGGACACTGTCAAAAGTAAAGCGATAAACCCCGGTGTTGGCGTCTACGCCGACGGTCGCAAGTCCGAGACCGATAAGCGCTGCCAGAAATGATTTCAGCGGATTTTGCGCCATCATGCTGCCGAGACAGGCAATGGCGAAAACCATTAAGGCAAAGTATTCTGCCGGACCGAAGGCCAGCGACCATTGGGCTAACGCTGGGGCGAACAGAATGATGCCGCCAATGGCGATAAGCGAACCAAAGAAAGAGCTGACCGCCGAGATAGAGAGCGCCACGCCGCCGCGTCCTTGCTGCGCCATCGGGTAACCATCCAGCGCGGTCATAATCGCCGCCGCATCGCCGGGAACATTCAGCAGGATGGAGGAGATGCGCCCGCCATATTCACAGCCAATGTAAACCGTAGCCAGCAGGATCAGCGCGGATTCTGCGGGCAGATGCAAAGCAAAGGCCAGCGGCAGCAGGATCGCCACGCCGTTGATTGGCCCAAGGCCAGGCAGCAAACCCACAATGGTGCCTACAAAACAGCCTATCAAGGCGATGACCAGGTTTTCCGGCGTCATTGCCACCGCGAAACCCTGAGAAAGATAAATCCAGGTATCCATCGTTTCTCCGTTAACCCAGCCAGGCGCCGAGTGGTAAGGTGACGTCAAGCAGTCGGTCAAAGGCATACCACAGCAGAATGCCGAGCACTGCGCCGGAAATACCCGCAGCCGGGATGGTTGCGCCGAACAGCATGCCAATCACCACGGTGAGAATGGCGGTGGCGATGGGAAAACCGAGCCACTCAAAACCCCAGGCGTACATCAACAGAACAATTACCATCGTCAGCAGCTTTTGCAGCACGTGGCGACGGGGCCAACTGATGGTATCCGGATGGCGCAACAGCAGCGCCACGGCGCATACCAACATCAGACTGATAATGCCCAGCGGGAAGGGACGCGGCCCTACGGGTTCATAGCTGTATTCGCTGCTGATTTGCCAGGCCACGAACAGCCCGGCTATGCAGAGCAACAGCCAGATACCTGCAAAAATACGATCGCTCATCATCTTTGCCTCTGCGTTTACTTCGCCAGACCGAAGGCTTTCGCCTGCTCACGATAATCCGTAACCTGTTTTTTCACGTAGTCGTCGAGCTGTTTGCCGCTCATGTTGAACTCAAACAGACCGCGCAGATCGCGTTGTTTTTTAAACTCATCGGTCTGCTGGAGTTTGTTAAAGGCATCAACCCACCACTGATACTCGGCGTCGCTGACTTTTGGCCCAACGTAGAAGCCACGAATGATAGGCCACACGAGGTCATAACCCTGCTCTTTGGCGGTTGGCACGTTGGCTAACTGGCCCGGTAGGCGTTGATCGGAGAATACCGCGAGCACGCGGATTTTGTCGCCGCTGAGGTAGGGCACCATCTCACTGAGATCGCCGGAAACCACTTGTACGTGATTTCCCATCAATGCGGTAACCGGTTCGCCACCGCCCTCAAAAGCCACATAGCGCATCTTGTGCGGATCGACATTGGCTTTTTGCGCCAGCAGCGCCGACTTCATCCAGTCCTGGCTACCGATAGAAGCACCTGCGCCAATGACCACGCTGTTAGGGTCTTTCTCCATTGCCGTAAGCAGATCTTTCAGCGTCTTCCATGGCGCATCCTGACGTACGGCAATCATGCCGTAGTCGGTGCCGACACTTGCCAGCCAGCGGACATCATCCACACCGTAGCGACCAAACTTGCCCTGTGACAGGTTCAGCAGGGAGCCGCCGGAGAAGGCCACCACGGTTCCCGCTTCAGCCGGGCGTTGAGCGACGATCGCGTTATAGGCCACGGCACCAACGCCGCCAGGCATATAAGTTACGCGCATCGGTTTTTCGATAGCACCGGTTTCCATCATGCTCACCTGAATCAACTTACAGGTGAGATCGAAACCACCGCCGGGTTTAGCAGGGGCGATACATTCAGTGCGCGATGGCGCTTGTTCGGCCAGTACAGAGGTACTCATCAGTAAAATGCTTGCAGTAAGGGTACGAAGTAACTGTTTTTTCATTGTTTATCCTCACGCCGGAAAACCGGATTTTCGGGTACGGAAGAAGATTTTTGTGATTATGTGAGCCGATGTGTAGCAGTTCGGTTGCGTGATTGTTAAAACATTAACCTTTCAATTCCCTTTCAATGCGGCAGAAACTTTACAGGATGTGATATGCGTCTCTTATTAGCGGAAGATAACCGTGAGTTAGCTCACTGGCTGGAGAAAGCGCTGGTGCAAAACGGTTTTGCCGTTGACTGCGTTTTTGATGGCCTGGCGGCCGACCATCTTTTACATGGCGAAACATACGCGTTGGCGGTGCTGGATATCAATATGCCGGGGCTGGATGGTCTGGAAGTCGTTAAGCGGCTGCGCAAACGCGGGCAGACGCTTCCTGTCCTGCTGCTGACGGCGCGTAGCGCGGTGGCCGATCGGGTGAAAGGGTTGAACGTCGGAGCCGATGACTATCTGGCAAAACCGTTTGAAATAGAGGAGTTGGATGCTCGGTTGCGAGCCTTGCTGCGTCGCAGTGCGGGACAGGTGCAAGGCATCCAGCAACTGGGGGAGCTGGCGTTTCACGATGAAGGCTATTTTCTGTTGCAGGGGCAGCCGTTGGCGCTCACGCCGCGAGAACAGGCGCTGTTGACGGTGCTGATGTACCGTCGGTTGCGACCAGTTTCACGCCAGCAGTTGTTTGAGCAGGTCTTCAGCCTGAGTGATGAGGTCAGTCCTGAAAGCATTGAGCTGTATATCCATCGTTTGCGCAAAAAGCTACAGGGAAGCGATGTGCGCATCGCCACATTACGTGGTCTGGGTTATGTGCTGGAGCGTAGCGATGAAGTGGGTTAAACCCCAATCGTTATACCTGCAACTGCTGATGTTTTTGGGCCTGCCGCTAATGTTGCTGTGGGGCCTGTCAGCATTTAACAGCTATGTCAGTGCGCTACAGGCGGCGACCCAGGCGTATGACCGCACGCTGCTTTCATCCGCCAGGACCGTCTCCGAGCGGCTGGTGGTGGGCAATAAACAGTTAGAAGTGAATGTGCCATGGGTGGTGCTGGACAGCTTTGAATTGAATATGAACGACCGACTGTATTACAAAGTGGTTGATCCGGCGGGGAAGGTTATCTCTGGTTATGACGATTTACCGGCGATGCCGCCTGCTACCTCGCGCACGCGGCTTTATCCGGCGCTGGCATGGTTTTATCACACTGAATATCGCGGTGAGGCAATCCGTGTGGCGCGTCTGCTGCAGCCTGTCAACGAAGGTGGCATTGTTGGCATGGCGGAGATTTATGTTGCCGAAACGCTGCAATCGCGGCGTTATCTGGCGCGACAGCTGTTGTTTTCCTCGTGGGTCTCGCAAGGGCTGCTGGTACTACTGACTCTGGTGCTGGTTGGCTGGCTGCTGCGCCGGGTGCTACGCCCGATGCGCCAGCTGTCATCGCTGATGGTGCGTCGTGAGCCGGGGCTACTGACGCCGCTGCCGGAGCTGCTGCCGTGGTCGGAAACCCGTCTACTGATTGTGGCGTTTAACCGCTATCTGGACCGACTTCGCGGCCTGATTTCTCGCCAGGAGCGCTTCAGCGCGGATGCTTCCCATCAGCTTAAAACGCCGTTGGCAGTGCTGAAAACTCAGGCGGCGGTGGCTCTCGCCAGTCAGCAGCCGCAGCAGTGGTACGAGAGTCTGCAAGCCATGAGTACCACGCTGGATAACACCATTCAACTGACTGAAAGGCTGTTGCAGTTGTCTGCGGTGAAGCGCAAAGAGCAAGGGGAAAGGCATTTCTCGCCGGTTAATCTGTATGAGGTGGTGCAAACCAGCTGTTTTACCCGACTGGCGCAAGCGCGTAGTAAAGGGATCGATCTGGGCTATGAAGGGGATCAGGACGCGGTGTGGGTCGAGGGCGACGAAGTCTTGCTCGGGGAACTGTGCGGGAATCTGCTGGATAACGCACTGAAATACACGCCGCCGTTAGGCGTGGTGACTGCCCGACTGCGGCGAGAAGGAGAGGCTGTGGTGCTGGTGGTTGAAGATAGCGGGCCAGGCATTGATGAACAAATGGTGCATCAGGCGCTGCTCCCGTTTCATCGTCTGGATAACGTCGGCAATATTCCTGGGGCAGGAATCGGTCTGGCGCTGGTCAACGACATTGCTCGCCTGCATCGTACGCACCCACAGCTATCCCGGAGTGAAGCATTAGGCGGGTTAAGCGTACGGATGCGGTTTTTATGTCTGGAGCGAGAAGGGCAGGACGATCGGTGTCGTCCTGCGCCCGTTATTTAAAGGTCACTGTCGCATTGACCGGGATACTAAATGCGCCTGGTTGAGGAGGATTCTTCAGCCAGAACAGGGTCGCCATGAACTCTTTGCGCCGACTGTCGCTCTGGTTGTTAAACGCGCCGCTGGTAAAATCGATGCGGTTGCCGCTGATAATATCCCCGGCGCTGGGCCGTGCAGCATCCTGAAGCGTAACGCCGATATCCGGCGTACCCTGACCGGTAAAAACCGTGCCGCTGTTGTGCGTGGTGCCGGTAAAGGTTATCGCGTAATTGATGCCGCGACATTCATGCTTCCCGGCAGTTTCTGCAGCGATAACGGCAAACTGTTTGCTGTGGCTGTTATCCTTGCCCGCTTTGGCTTCGGTAATGCTGATCCTGCCAAACTCGACGGTATCCGTTCCCTTATCAGAGGCGATCAAGACGATCGGTTCGCAGTTGATATAACTGATGTTATTCAGGCCGGTCAGCGCGGGGCCAAAGTTTTTTGCCGGATTGCTGGCGGAACAATGCGTACTGCAAGAGTTAATGCTGCCAATACCGTCGACGACGAAAACTTTGTTGATGGTGCGACCCGCCAGCGCGGGCAAAGGATCCGGGAGCTTTCCGGTGGCGACCAGACTGAGGTTAAAGGTGAAAGAGAAAGTTTGCGGAAGTGCCAGGCAGGCACTGGTATTTCTGTGGCTGTTACTATTGCAGTAGCCGTTTGAACCTGTTCGGGGGAGAGTTGCCTGATATTGCGTGGTGACGGCCTGCGCGCTCTGATCGTAAGAACGACCATCGATGCTCACCACCAGTTTCATATTGGTTCCCTGCAAAAAATGCGCAAACTCATGGTCGGGATCGATGTAGATTCTGGCTGCTTCGCCCTGGGGCATATGGTCCGTGTCGCTGCAGGTGACGCTAACGGTTTGTGAATTGGACACCCAGACGGTGTCTCCGGCGGCGGTGCTGTGGCTAATTTTAATCGGATCAACGTGTACAGAGACGCTGTTTGCTGTACAGGTAACCGCATAGCTTGTACTACTGAAGATCGGCAAACAAAACAGCACCACGAGTTTAACTATTTTTAACGGATTCATTGATTGCACCTTACGAACCGACGCACTGGGCAGTAATTTGTGTATATCCGATTTTCTTCACCGGCTGGTGATGGTTATCCGGCATTTGAATAAAGCAGTGTTCATTGGTATGTGAGCCCCAGCGCACTTCCAGGCGCGAATTATCTTCCACGCCGCTGGCATACAGAGCGCCATGCAAACCGACCAGGCCGTGATTGCGGCCTTTGGCATCCCGAACGATCGCACCAACCGGCGGGGCTATGTTGCCGGGTATGACTGCATTCACCAGATAGTTGCGCCCGCTGAAAGTTTCAAACACGACTTTGCCGATGGCTTTCTCTGTCGGGACAATTTTTTTCTGTGCCTGGGGAATATCCAGACCGGCGCCAATATCGGCGGTATTCAGACTCACCACGTTGTAATGCCAGGCATCTGCCGCAGTCAGGACCGCATAGCCGTTACCGTCTATCGCCACGCCGTTTTGTTGCTGGATATGGACGCCGTCGGCATTTTGAGCCTCGACCAACACCATGGTGTCACCCGGAGAGTGCATAAGCGTAACGCCGCCTGCGTGCAGCATCGCCCCGCCGCTGATGCCCATATTCATATTCTGGTAGTTGCGCCCGGCGCTATAGCCTCCCTGAACGTTCATCTTGTCGCCTTGCCAGGCGGCGTTAACGCCGGCAGCGGAATCCTGTCGATCGGTGGTACTGCCTTGAACGCCCCAGCTCAGACGATCGTCAAATGCGGTGTTGCTGTAGCTGGTGGAGTAGCTGTCGCCATTCTGCTGGCTATGCATCACGTTGGCAGAGACAAAGCCGTGGCTGTCCATGAAATCAAATGGGATGGATAACGTCAGGTTGATACTGCGGTCCTGGTAGTCGTACTGGTTGCGGGTGTCCTGCACGTATACGCTCCAGTTAATTTTCCCCAGCGTATCGTTGTAACCCAGTTGTATCGTGCGGTCGTGACTCCCGTTGTGCCAGTAGTTTTGCTGGCTGGCGCTGACGTAAAGCGAGGCGTTATCCCACAAACGCTGATTAACAGAAACCTCAAAACGTTGGCGGCGATTATTGTAGTTACTGGTGTAGTAATGCTTTTTGTTGTGCTGCTCGCCAGGGTAACGCAACTGCTGATTGGGGTCGTCATAGGCGATGTCGTAATAACCCGAGGACCAGCTGTTATGCTCGTTAATGGTGTCGCTAAAGCTGTAATAGCCGGATGTATTGTAGCGGTAGCCAACCAGACGAAAATCCGTGCCGTACTGGTTCAGCGATTTAGAATACAGGAAACGGTAACTTTGCCCCGTGGACGCTTCTCCGCTGGCAAGCTGTGCTCGGGCGGTGGTGATATCAAAGGAGATCGCGCCAAACTGATGCAGATCCTGAGCGACCCCGGTGGCAATCGCGTTGTAACTTTCCGCCGCCAGTAAACCGCCGTACAGCGTGGTTCCAGAACTGAGGCCATAGCTCAACGTTCCCTGGACAAAACGGGGCCGCCAGCCGCCACTGTAACCGTCACGGTATTCCCCGGCCGTAAACTGAAAACGGCTGTTATCTGCGCGCAGCATGTTCGGTACCGCCGAATAAGGCACGCTGAAATTGCGACGGCTGCCATCGGCTTCAATAACGCTAACATCCAGATCGCCACTCTGGTTGCTGGGGTTAATATCGTCGATGTCAAACGCGCCCGGCGCGACGTTTTTACTGTAGATCAGGTAGCCATTTTGCCGGATTTCGATTGTGGCATTGCTGTTGGCGACGCCGCGAACGACCGGGGCAAAATCGCGTTGGCTATCAGGCAACATATTTTCATCGCTGGTGAGCTGCGCCCCGGTAAACTGGATGCTGTCGAACACATTGTCATCCGTGTAGGTTTGCCCGATGCGCAAGCGGCTACGTAGCGCAACAATATTGCGCTCCACCCACGTAGAAACCGCCTGCCACTGGCGGCCTGAACCGCTGGCGTAGCTGAACGTGGACTGGTTACGGAAATGCCATCCCGCCAGGTTGATGCCGTTGGCAAAACTGGCAAAAACGGAGTCATGATCCTGACCCTGTTCGGCCAGGCGGGTAGTATTGACGTTGTAGCCGACAAAAGCGGCATTAACCCCATCGTCATAGGCAGACTCCGGGACTGCATCGTGTGCGGTCGAGAGCAGAAAAGCTTCCGGCACTGAAATATCAATACGCTGGTAGTTTGCATCTGCCGTCAGGCGGCTGTTTGCTATCAGCGCTGTGAGCTCAATGCAGGTATCGCTGCGGTCATCCGGGATTTTAATCCCGTATCTGCGCAGATCGTCAGCGCTTAGGCAGGGTTGTGGCTTGCCTTCTGGCTGACGTCTTTTGAAGGCAACATTGCGCGTCTCAACGAAGCTATGATCAATATAAATATCGTATTCAAACGTCCCTTCGCTAAGCCCATCATTACGGGCGATTTGCACCACGGAGGTGATATTTTGCGCACCATGCACAAAGCGGGTATTAAACTGTGGCGCACCGCTGGCGTAAGCAGGCATACACAGGACCAACGTTGACAGCGTAAAGACCCTTTCCTTAAACCGTTGCGGTTGCTTATTTTTTATCATCATTGCAACCCCTGGCTTAATAACACGATATCGGGACGTTATTGACCGCGTTAGTACCGCCGTAATCATCTACCCAGTTAAAGTCGATGTGGCTAACTTTTTGCTGCGACAGCGTAAACGTGCGTTCGCCATGAGGATTAACCATATCGGCATCAACGTTTTGGCCGTTAATATGCAATTGCGTCAGAGAAATATGTAACGGTGTCGGATTAACGGCACGCAGAGTATTTCCGTGACATTGCCACTGTAATTTCTCAACCGCTTCAGGTAGCGTCATATTCAACCCCGCAGGGCGATAAAAGAGTTTGATGCGAATTCGTTGCGCCAGTTGTAAGGTATTTTCCTCGTTTTCAATGGTGGGGATTTCCTGCACGTTAATCCACAATACCGATTCAACATCCTGGGGAAACCCGTTGCCCTGGTAAATCGCCCGCAACACGGCGGATTTATGGCCGTCGAGTTTCAGGATCGGCGGGGTAATTATCATTGGCAGATTGGCCGGCGTCTCATCCGGATTACCCTTATCCAGCCATGTCTGTACCATATATGGCTTGTCTGTATTATTGTTGACGTCAAACATCGCTGCTTTATCGTTCTCATTATAAATAACGCGTGTTTGACCCAAATTAATCGCGCTGTGTGCGGTGCTAACCACGCACAGCAACAAATAAAAGAAGACTTTATTCATCAGGTGCACTTTCCAGATTCAGGGAACAGTGCCATCCATAGCAATCAACGTCCGTTATTTATAAATGACGGTGTAATTCATATCCGCAGTAATTGTGCCTGCCGCAGGCAGCGTTGCGCCTATTTGCTGATATTTGGCGACCAAATCAATATGTGCATCGCCGTTTTGGTTCGGTGTCAATGACACTTCATTCTGACTAGCGGAGAAATCGAGGGCTTTACCTGAGTTACCTTTATTGTCCACTTCAATGCCGACATCGGTGGCTGCTCCTGTTGTACGAGTTGCTTCCAACAATGTGGTATTACTGCCAGGATTTTTACCGGTAAAGACCACCACATAGCTGTGTGCTCCCGTTGCGCCACTACAGCCGGTAAATTGCAACGTAAACTGAGTATCGCCGGTGGTAGAGCCCGCGCCGCCAAATAACTGGTTGGTGACTTGCGGTAATACGACGTTTGTGTTTGTTGGATTGGCGGTGTTCACCACGCAGGTGCTGGCAACAATTTCACCGGTAAAATGGACCGTCGCGGTGGCTTTAGAACCTGCTCCCGCGGTGGTGGCGTAATTAGTACTTCCTGCCGCGCCAACATTAGCCGCAAACAAAGCAACCAGCGCGGTGCAGGTGAGTGTAATTTTCTTCATCATAACTCCGTTAAATTTATTATTTACCCAGAAGAGTACTTGTCAGAGGCGCAGATTCAGCCGGAGTACATCAATGTCAAAAAATGATGCAGGACTTCATTTGAAAGAAACGATTAACGTTTGTAAATTGCTCAACAAGTAATCCACTGCGGATATTATTTATTTGCGAAAAATAAGTAAACATAATTTTTTATGTGTGATGAAAGGGTGTTTCAGTAATCTTTTCAGGTTTTTTAACACGGTGTATACATGATTATAAATAACGTATGGGATTATAGTTGTGGTACATTTAACAAAATATCAATGTTGTCATTTATTCTTTTTTGGTGTTTTGAATGAGCGGGTTGATCTGTGTTGAAATTGCTGTTGTTAGATGTATAAATTCGCAGAATGTTGATATTAGCGAGATGTGATATTCATTTTGGGGTTGATCAGTTACAGTGTGTTTTTTATACCTGTAAAGTCATGTTGGTCATCTCCAGTCATCGGAGTTGCTACAATTATTTAAACTAAATTTTTTGTGCTGAATTTGATTGTTCTTCATTTTTGTACATCAGAATGACGATAATTCTAAGATCCAATCAGTAAGCATTACGCTTATAGTAAGCTTGCTAATCATTTTCTTGTTAATATATTTCCGTGTTATTTTTCTAAAGGATATTATATACGCTTATATATGCTACGGATTTCTCGTTGTGGGAAGGCGGCAAGTGAGAGGCTCCCGATGAGCCTACCCCAGTAAGTGACCCGGGTATTCATCATACAATTGCACTTGCTATTAGTTCATGAACTGTTATCTGTCAATGCGATTTTTGTTGCAGGTAATTATATTTTCTAATGTGGAAAATAAATCGAGCTTGATTTTAATAGTCAATAAAATCATATTGATGCTGATATCTTGTGAGGTGCTTGTCACAACTTGCCATCTTTCTTTTTACATTTGCTGACAATCTACCCTTGTGTTTTTTAAGCTTGTGATATAATTAGCAACATGAAATGAGAAAAAAACAATTAAAGATCAATAAATAATGGGCTGAGATATGCTTAAAAAATCGCTAAAGATTAGCAGCCAAGGATATCCGGTCTTTTTAAAACTGGTCGATTTCATTGTTATCAATGTGGTGTTAATTTTTAGCGCCCATCTGCTGGGTTTGGTGCCCTTTAACACCATTGCGATTTTGAGTCTTCTCTTCTCGATCTTTTTCTTACTGTTTGCTGAATACATTAAAATGTACCAGCAAAAGATTAAGACGATCGGTTTGCGTAATCAAAAACGCTTGGTTTTTTGTACGCTGCTGGCGATTTTTTTTAACGAACTGGTCAGTATGACGGTGGCTGAGCCTGAATCACTCGGCTACTTAGACAGACTGCCTTCACCGTTTTATTCAGCCATTATTTACTGGTACTTCATTCCATTACCTTTTCTATACTATATCCGCTTTTTTCTTTTCAAATACACCGCCAGGAAAAATATTCGCGTTGCTGTGATTGGGCTTACTGAGAACGGTCTGGCGGCGGAAAACGCATTGACCACTGAATATGCCAATATCAAATTAGACCTGGCATTTTATGATGAGCGCAGTCCATCCCGTTGCGGCGATGTGGTGGAGAAAATAAAAAGTCCCTTTCGCGGCTCGGTGAGCAATTTAGTTGAGGAAGCCAGGCAGGGAAATATAGACGAAATCTACATCGCTTTACCGATGGTTGCTTTACACCGAATTCGTCATTTTTTAGCGATGATGTCTGACACCACCGTAGATACCTATATTGTCCCTGACTTTTATACCTATAGTAACAACATGTCCAAGTTACGCTCCATCCACAACCTGCAAACTATCGGTATCTTCAGTTCACCGTTTGAAGGGGCGGGGTCGTTTATTAAGCGGGCGGAAGATCTGGTTCTTGGCAGCATCATTATGGTGATGATTTCCTCGCTGATGCTGGCTATTGCCATTGGTATTAAACTCACGTCCCGCGGGCCGGTGTTTTTCAAACAGGACCGCTATGGTCTTAGCGGGCAAAAAATTAAGGTCTGGAAGTTTCGTTCTATGCGCGTCATGGAGAATTCCGATACGGTTATTCAGGCCACGAAAAACGATCCGCGGGTAACCAAATTCGGGAGCTTTTTACGCCGCACTTCGCTGGATGAACTTCCGCAATTTATTAACGTTTTGCAGGGAAGTATGTCGATTGTCGGTCCCAGACCTCATGCGGTAACGCATAATGAGCAGTACCGCAAACAGGTCGAAAATTACATGATCCGCCATAAAGTGAAGCCTGGGATCACTGGGCTTGCACAGATCAACGGTTTCCGCGGGGAAATCGATGCGCTTTATAAGATGGAAAAACGGGTTCAGTACGATATTGAGTACATTCAAAACTGGTCGTTATGGCTGGATATAAAAATCATCATTAAAACTATTTTCAAAGGATTTGTCGGTAAGAATGCATACTAAATTGATAGTGATTACCGGAATTGTGATATCGCAGCCCGCATGGGCTGATTTAACCCCGAAATCACACATTGGCTTTGCGGGAATCGACTTCCAGGGCAAGGTCGCTGTGGATTATGGTTATAATGATAACGTTTCTTATCAGCCACATAGCAGCGATGCTATTGGTTCCTCGTTTCAGAGCGCAGCGCCTGTACTGAGTATGATCGGAGAGCGCGGTCAGGATAAGTATTTACTGATGTATTCCGGAGATTATCGTAACTACTCCAGTGATTCCGCTGATAACTATAACGATCATTTTTTCCGTTTTAACGGTGCCTGGCGGTACGGGCTCAAGCATGGTCTAACCCTCAATCTGGAGGATACGCTTGGGCATGAATCCCGTGGTCGCGGTATTACCGAGGGTTTTCTCCCGGGCCAATTCGAGCAGTATGGGATTACATCTCCACTGACGACGAATTTTATCAACAGTGAATTGCGTTACAGTTACGGCGCACCTGATGGGCGTGGGAAAGCGGAACTGGCGTTGTTGTATAAAAAACTCACTTTCGGCAACACGTCTGATGTACGGGACAGCAGTGAAGACTTCTACAATTATATTCAGGAACAGGAATGGCACGAAAATAGCTTGGTGGCAGAAATTTTTGACCAGTACACATCCAGAACGCGCTTTCGCTATAGTTTTATTACTAACCAGCGTCGCTATGATAACAACTCAGAAAAAGACACTAATGAGTACTATTTGCTGTATGGCCTGAAGTCGCAGTTGACGGGGAAAACCAATGTCGACATGAATATTTCATGGCTGTATAAAACATTTGAAAACAACGCAAACTCGCATGATTTTAATGGTCTAAACTGGGACATAAAAGCGGAGTGGAAGCCATTACAACAATCAGTTTTCACGGCCCACTCTGCGCAAAGCATTAAAGACCCATCGGAAGTTGGGGGATATATTTTAGTGACCCAGTATGGCCTTTCTTACCAGCATTTCTGGTTAGGCACTCGTTTTTCTACTTTATTGGACTACTCATTCACTTCGGAAGACTATAAAAAACAGAACAAGGATCGACATGATAAAGATGGTGTGTTTAGCGTAACCATGAGCTATGACTATACGCCGTCGGTTAATTTTGAGATTAAATATCAGATAGATACATTAAATTCGAATAGGGATACTGACTCGTTTTATATCGGTCCCAACGACAATCAGGAAGTTATTAGAACGTTGGGTTATGATAATTCTATGATTATGCTTAAAGCTAAGGTTCAGATCTAAAATGAAAATAATAGAACTGTGCGCGGTTTTGCTTTTCAGTATCCTGTTGGTCGGATGCACAACGTCCAGCCCGCGATTAATGGACGATCCTGCTACTGTTCAGCAGGATTACCGACTTGGGGCGGGGGATACGGTCAATATCGCTGTTCATGGTCAACCCGATATGACGATGCGGTTTATTTTGGATAAGAGTGGGGAAATTAATTTCCCGTTTGTTGGTGCTCTTAAATTACAAGATAAAACCGTTGATCAAGTGACAAAAGAATTAACTCAACGCCTGACTGGAGATTATTTTACCACTCCGATGGTGACGGTGAGCATTGCCGAGTTCCGCAAATACTATGTTTCAGGCGAGGTGAAAAGTCCAAATGGCTTCGCCTATGAGCCAGGGCTTACCGTCGAGAAATCTATTGCGCAGGCGGGTGGGTTTACAGACCGTGCGGACCGTCAAGATATCAACATTCGTCTGTCGGGTAGCAATCAGCTGCTTGAGAATGTCGATTTAACGCACTCTGTTCATCCAGGGGATGTCGTGATTATTGGCATGGGGTTCTTCTAACGATGAAACTATCTATAGTGGAAAACGGCAAAAAACGAGAAAGCAGTGTCGAATTCTCCCGCTTTGCCAAAGAGTTGAAAAAGAACGCCTGGAAAATCGCACTGGCCGGTATCGTTGCCGGGGTCGTCGCGTATCCATTAATCAGCATGATGTCCTCAAAGTATGTTTCAACGGCGACGGTGCTGATTAAGGCGCAAGCTGATAACGTTTCTCCGTTTCCACAGGTTGATGGTTTCGATTCAACGCGTAGTGGTTACTACGAAACACAATATGCGTTGATGCATTCACGTATTGTGCTGGAGAAAGCCATACGTGATATGAAGCTGGATGAAAACCCGGAGTTTACCGGGGAAAAAGCCGGTGCTCGGGGGGCTGATAGCAATGAAAGTCGGCAACTGAGAATGGAACAAGCGCTGAAAACGCTGGCGAAAAATCTGAATGTCATTGGTATTCGTACGACGAACCTGGCGTCTATTACCTATGAATCAACGTCCCCACAGGTTGCGGCTGACATTGCGAATGGCGTCGCGCAGGCTTTCATCAACTACACGGTGGAGCAGAAGCGTCTGAAGGTGGAGAAAGCTCGCGAACTGAATTTTGAAAAAATGGAAGAGATTCAGAAATCGATAGCTAAGCAAAAAGACGAGATGGACAACTATCTGAAAAATGCCGGGCTGCTGACCTTCCGTGGAATCGATGGTTTTGAAACCGAGCAGTTAAGTATCGTAACCAATCGCCTGGCCGATGCAACTCAGCGTCGGGTTGCCGCTGAATCCGTCTATAACGAGGTGAACGGGGGAGGTAAGTCCATTGAGAGCGTTATCTCGCTGCCTTCGGTCTCTAATCATGCTCAGATCCAGGATTTGCGCATTGCGTTGATTCAGGCGCAACGAACGTTGTCCGAACAGCGTAAAGTCTACGGGCCAAAAAATCCCGCCATTTTAAAAGCAGAGGCCGATGTTCAGTCGATCCAAAACCAGACTGGACGAGTGTTGGGTGAGCTGAAAGTCGGTTTACGCCAGCAATATCTGGCGGCGCTGGCGGACGAAAAAAACTATCAACAGCAGGTGACTGAGCAGAAAGAGATCTTCCAGAAAATGGCGTCAAAACGGGATGCCTGGAACAGTCAAAAGCTGTCGTTAGATAAAATGGAAGACCTGTATAAATCGCTTTATCAACGTACTCAAGAGCTGTCTCTGTCCGGCGTGAATGCTGATGCGGTGTTATACGACCCTGCGGTACCCGCCTTAAAACCGGCGAAACCGAATAAATCTTTGCTGTTGCTGATGGTGGTCATGCTGGTGGTGGTGTTCAGTATCATGTATTTCATTGTTAAAGCGGCAATGGATAACTCAATCGGTACTCTCAGTCGCATGAAAAAACGGCTCAATGTTGCTCCGCTGGGTGAAATCCGTCGTTTTAGCGGAACCTCAGGGCGCGCGCAGGTGCGGGACATGATCATGAAGAACCCGCTGAATGCCGATATTGTGCACGGTATCCGTACCCGGATTATGCTGGATAATCGACCTTTACAGACGCTTGCGGTGGCGTCGACGGAGCACGGCGATGGGCGTTCTTTGTTGGCGAATCTGTTAGCTAACTCTTTTAGTTTCGACCAGAAAACACTGCTTATTGATGCGGATTTCTTTAACACTGATGGGCTCTCTTCTGAACTGGCGTCGGCAAC
The DNA here is from genome assembly GCF_009905315.1 of Citrobacter sp. LUTT5. Taxonomy (NCBI): domain Bacteria; kingdom Pseudomonadati; phylum Pseudomonadota; class Gammaproteobacteria; order Enterobacterales; family Enterobacteriaceae; genus Citrobacter; species Citrobacter sp. LUTT5. The sequence goes on from NZ_CP047606.1 coordinate 1,153,491, forward strand.
ATCCGCAGGTTTGGCAGAACTGTTGCGCGGGGAGATTCAGCTTGAAAAGGCGCGGATTACGCTCAGTGATCATCTCGATTTTATTCCGCACGGCAAGACAACCATCTCTTCTTTACTGATGCTGTCGTCGGGGCACGTTGAGCCCTTAATGCGCGAACTGAAATCGCACTATCAGCGCATTATTATTGATGTCGCTGCTGTGAATCAGAGTCAGGATGTTCAACTGATTAAACGCGCCGTTGATGGGGTGATTTTCATCGTGAAAGCCGGGACGGGGTCCGCCGGGCAAATCGCCAACGCGCTGGATAAGCTGGAAGAGAATAACGGCGTGGTAATTGGCGCGGTACTCAATGCGGTTGAAGAAAAAGATCTTGAGACGCAAGAAGGTCTGCGTTCACTGAACTTCAGTACCGATCAACTGATGACCACGCCAGGCCGCGTATGAGTCTACTGAAGAGCGCTTCCACAATAGCCGGTTCATCAGTCATCTCGCAGTTGATTGGTGCACTGTCTATTTGGTTGATTTCACACAAGTACGATATGGCTGAGGTGGGGCTTTATGCACTCAACTACAGTATCGCCGTGGTGGGCGCTCAGGTGTGTACCTTTGCATCACAGCTGTTAATTCCTAAACAGCAGGATGACGAACTGGTACAGAATGTTGTGTTTTGCCTGATCCAAAGCACGATCATTGCCTTACCTTACGCCGTGCTCACCGCGTGGCTGTTTCACCAGAACATCCTGTTTCTCTATTTGCTGACGTTGGCAACGGCGTGGGTTTTGATCTCGGAAAACCTGTCGCTACGCACGGCCAACTTTCGTTTTCTGATTTTCCAGCGTATTTCTGTTTCAGTGGTGGTATTACTTTCGGTTCTGATTACGCATTATGTACAGCTGTTTTATTGGTCGTGGGCCTGCGCGACGATGGCGCTGACCATAAGCTGTATTTTGCATTCGTTTGATATTCGTTCGGTGGCAGCCAGACATCTGCGACCCGCCAGTAATTGGCATTTTTTCAAACAGAATATTCATCACATTACCAAAGTGGGCAGTGCGGAAGTGCTGGCGATGGCCAGCAGCAATTTGCCGATTATGCTGATTAACTTTTGGTTCTCGGCGCTGACGGCGGGTTATTTTTCCGTGGTTAGCCGCTTTTGCCTGGCACCGGTGGTGATCATCGGCAACGCGGTACGCAATACTATTTTCTCCAAGTGGTCTATCGACTTCAGAAATAATACCTTTAACTATCAGGAATATACCAAGGTACGTATGCTATTGCTGGTACTAGGGGTTATCTGTACCCTTGGGGTTTTTATTTTCTATCCGATTGTGATGCGCCTCGGTTTTAGCGAAGACTGGATTAACTCCATTGAGACGTCGCGCTACATGTTGCCCTATTTATTCCCTGCGCTGGCGATAAGCCCTCTGACGGTGGTAGAACTTATTTTTGGTTCTCATCGCTATTTTCTGCGTATCCAACTGGAACAGCTGGCGATTGTACTATTCGCTTTTGTCGTGACGCCCTATTTTTATAAAGATTATGCAACGTCGGTCATCTTGTTTTCTTCACTGACATTTATTCGCTACGCCTTCATTTATCTGAAAATGAATAAGCGAGCCAATCTCCTGAAAGACAAGCCGGTGATAATATGACACTGAATACCGGATACTATTTACAGGTTTATACTTTTGTCACGCTGATCCTGTGTGGCTTGGTGCAATACTTTACCGGTATGCAGTCAGTGCTGTGGATACCTTTTTTCCTCACCTTATTGATGGTGGGATTATTGGTGATGCAGACGCGTGATGGCTCGCTGCAACTGGATGCGCAGGAGACGATTGTTCTGGCGTTGTATTTCTCGTTCCTGGTACTGGCTGGGACATCGACGTTGATTCAGGGCGGGATCACCGTCGCGATTGTGGCATTTAAAAACGAAATTGCATTGTCGCTGGTGATGATCTGTTTGCTGCTAGGGTTTTGCCGGGAGTCGCAGATTTATCGTGTAACACGCTATCTGTACTGGGTTTTTTACGCGCAGATCCCGGTAATGATTTATCAGGTTTTACTGGTCGTTCCCCAGCGCGTCGCGGTGCGCGGCGAAGATGAGAAATGGGACTCCGTGGTTGGCACGTTTGGCGGTGACCCCATGGGGGGCGGGAATACTGCCGCAATGGGGCTGTTTTGCCTGTTAATTATGTTGTTAAAAGTCTCCGAATATAAGCATGGGCTCACCACGTTCAAATCCATGGCGCTGCATATTGTTCTCGGTATCGGGTTATGCATAATTGGTGAAGTGAAGTTTGTCATCCTGCTATCGCCAATATTCCTGGCGTGGGTGTGGCTCTCACCGAGCTACGTCAAAGACGTTAGTAAGGTTAATCTGAAGACGTTATTGGTTATTGTGGCGGGAATGCTGTTGCTCATTAGCCTGTCGATTGTGATCCTCGCGTACTATTATTCTACGGCGTTCGGTGGCGATCCATCGAAAAGCTCGTTAAGTATTTTTATCGACTCCTTAAGCTATATCTTTGATCCAAACTACATTATGTCTACCGGTGAATTAGGACGCTTTACGACGTTCCTGTTCTGGTTGAAAAATAACGATCTGTGGGGGCTTTCAGGAACGTTATTTGGCTACGGACTCAACGCCACTAACAGTGGTAGTACGGTGTCGCCGGGATTTTTGAATATTATCTACAACTTAATTCTCGACTCGACTTCCCTGAGTATGCTGCTGTGGGAAGTGGGGGCGATTGGTACATTACTCTTTGTTAGCTTATTCATTTATATCCTGAAAGTTTGTCAGCCAAAGCCATTACTGAGACTTGAACAACTGGACCAGCAGGATCTCCAGTTGCTGAGTTTTGCACCGGCGTTTAATGCTTTTGCTATCAGTTGCTTAATTAGCTTACCTTACAGCCAGATACTGATGATTACACCGATGTTACAATTCCTGTTCTATTTATCACTAGGTGCAAGTTTAGTGATTCGTCGAACCGTCCTTCGCTGCGTAGGGTAATTGTATGGACAATAAACCGTTTATTTCAGTGAGTATTAAAACACTCAATGAATCTGAATGTATTGAGAAGACGATTGACAGCATCCGTAAGCAGCTTATTGACTATCCACATAAAATTATTGTGGCAGATAGTCTCTCAACGGATAACACCCAACAGCTTGCGATCGATAAAGGGGTGACCGTAGTGTCCTTAACTGACCCTGGCGATCGCTGCTGTGGCGTCGGGCACCAGTTAGGTTATCTGTATAGTGAAGGGGAATATCTGTTGTTGATGGACGGCGACATGGAGCTGGAAGAAGGATTTGTGGATCAGGCAGTCGCCTTTTTGCAGGCTGAACCAGAATATGCAGGCGTTGCGGGAACCGTTGAAATGGATGATGCCGTTAACTATGAATTTAAGTCTCGTAAGCAACGCATTAATAAAATCTATCCGCTCGGGGATAGCGACCATTTAGGCGGTGGTGGATTATATCGTCGCTCTGCGATTGAGAAAGTTGGTTATCTGACTAATCGTAATTTGCACGCGTATGAAGAGGCTGAGCTGGGTCTGCGTTTAATCGAAACGGGCTATAAACTGCGGCGTCTGGATATTCCTTATTTTATTCATACTTCGCATACCATGCCGACCTTTCAGATGCTCAAGCACCGTTGGAAAAGCGGATACTATCAGGCCCCTGGCGAGCTTTTACGTTGTGCCTGGGGAAAACCTTATTTCGGCAAAGCGTTAAAAATGGTCAGGAACGAGGCGATTTTTTCTGTTTACTTGATTGGCTTGTTCATTGCGGCGGTGACCTTCAATCTTGAACTTTTCGACATTGCATTTCTGCCCTTACTTGCATTTATTGTCCTGAAAACCGTACAGAATCGATCGTTATTAAACGGCCTGCAAAGCGTAATGAACCTGGCCGTGCTTTCTGCCGGGCTGGTTAAAGGGTTGACTAAACCAGTACGCGATCCGTTGACTCCACCCAACAGTAAAATCATTCATGAATAACCGGGGCAGGCGCCATGAAAGTATTATTAGTTAACAAGTTTTTTTTCATTAAAGGCGGCGCGGAAACGGTTTATTTTCAAGAGCGCGATATGCTGAAACAGGCCGGAGTGCAGGTTATTGATTTCTCTATGCATCATGATAATAATCTCCCCTCGGACTATGCGGATTATTTCGTCAGCAATGTGGACTACCACAAAGAGAGCAATCTGCTGGGCGGTATCAAAACGGCGGTTAACTTTATTCATAATTCGCAGGCCTGCAAAAAAATGCTGGCGCTATTAGAAAAAGAGCGTCCGGATATTGTCCACTTTCACAACATCTACCATCAGTTAACACCGGCGTTGATTAAAGTTGCGCGTAATTTTGGCTGCAAAACGGTGCTGACTGCGCATGACTATAAGATTGTGTGCCCCTCGTATTCCATGCTGCGCGACGGCAAAGTGTGCGATTCCTGTATTACCGGGACGGTTTTCAATGCCTTCAGGTATCGTTGCCAGGAAGGTTCAGCCTCAAAAAGCTTACTGCTCTCCCTGGAGGCAACCTGGCAGTATATTGCACAAAACTATCAGGCGCTGGATGTGATTATTTCACCGAGTGTTTTTTTACGAGGTATCCTGCTGCGTACGCTGCCAAATTCGCGCATTGATGTCATCGTCAATGGCGTTGATGACAGTCGTCCCCTGGCCGAAGTAAGCGATGAGGGCTATATGCTGTACTTTGGCCGTCTGAGCCGTGAAAAGGGCGTGGCAACGTTGTTGGAAGCGCATAAAAAAATGCAGAACAGCGCGCCGCTGAAAGTTGTGGGGCACGGTCCGTTGCATGATGAATTAGCCGCCAAATACCCTGATGTTGAATTTTTAGGTTATGTGCAACAAGGAGAAGCCCTCGACAAGCTTATTAAGCATGCGCGAGCGGTGATCCTTCCTTCTGAATGCTATGAAAACTGTTCTATGGCGATATTGGAAGCGATGTCTTTAGGCAAGCCGGTTATTGGGTCGCGCATTGGCGGCATCCCGGAACAAATTCGTGACGGTATCGAAGGGATTTTATTCGAACCAGGCAATGCGCAGGAGTTGGCAAATGCGATGGACGCCCTGACTGACTCGCAAGAGAAGGCGCGGAATATGGGCTTACATGGCCGTGCGCGGTTGAGTGAAAAATATGCGCTCAGTAAACATATGGATACCTTACAGGCGCTGTATAAAGAACTGCTGAGCAGGCCATAGTATGAGTAAAAAAATAACGGTTTTTGGAACGCGTGGTATTCCCGATGTATTGGGCGGTGTGGAGACACACTGTCAGAATCTTTATCCTGCCATTAAGCAGCAGTTCGACGCGGATATTTGCGTGATTGCTCGCTCGCCATATGTAAATTACAAACGATCGGTCTATAAAAAAGTCGAAACCTACGCGCTGTGGGCACCCAAAAAGCGCTCGCTGGAAGCTATTGTCCATTCCGTTTTAGCGGCGTTTAGGACACGTATCGACCATTCGGATATTGTGCATGTCCATGCTATCGGCCCTGGCCTTGTGATCCCACTCTTACGCGTGATGGGTAAGAAGGTGGTTTTCACCCACCACGGACCTGATTACGATCGTCAGAAATGGGGTTTCGTTGCAAAAAAAATATTGCTGCTGGGCGAACGTTGGGCGGTGAGATATGCCAACGAGGTGATTGTGATTTCTGAAGTTATTAATCAACTGATCCAGAAAAAACATGGTCGCTATGATGCGCATTTAATTCACAATGGCGTAAATGAGCCGCGGTTGTTATCAGAGCTCACCATCGACAATACACTCTCCCGCTTTGGGCTGCAGCCGAAAAATTATCTCGTTGTGGTTGGGCGGTTTGTGGAAGAAAAAGGGATGCATGATGCCATTGCCGCCTATCAACACAGTGGTTTGACCATGCCGTTAGTGTTAATTGGTGATGCGGATCATCCAACCGAATACAGCATTCGCCTCAAAAAGCTTGCCGCCGACACGCCTGGTGTCGTGATGACCGGTTTCTTACGTGGTGATGAGCTGCAGGCGGTGTTTTCGCAGGCCAGGCTATTTGTGATGCCTTCATACCATGAAGGATTGCCCATTGCGCTGCTGGAGGCAATGTCATTTTCTCTTCCGGCCGTCGTCAGTGATATTCCTGCTAACCTTGAAGTTCAACTGCCTGCCGAGACCTATTTTAAGGTGGGAGATGTAACCGGTCTGGCCGAAAAATTAGGCCAAGGGGTAACAGCAAATAGCGTGGACTATCGTGTATATTTGCAAAACTACAATTGGCATGAAATCGCCAAAAAGACGGTTAACGTCTATCACTCAATTGATAAAGATATAGGTTAATTTTGACCAGTCCTCAAAATCGTCCCCCCGTCATCGAACGATTTTATACTCATCTTGATGAGACGATTGCGCAGGGGTTGACCCCTGAACAAAAAGAAGGGGTGGAAAATGCGATCCTGGCCTCGACGCTGGCTTCGCGGCATCAGATCGATATTCGCAGAAGCTTTCCCTTTTTCAGTAAGCGTTATTATCTGGTTTTTTTGTTTGGCAGAGATTTACGCCGCCAGCACCGCCAGGAATCGACCCTGTCGAGAATGTTGCTCACTTTTTTGCTGCTGATTGCCGTGCTGTTCGTCACCTGCTGCGTATTGTTGACGCTGTATATGATCAAATCCGCGTTAGGTATTGATGTGTTCCAAAATTTTCACGTAGGTATCTGGGATTGGTGGTTAAGTCTGAAAAACCACTAGCGTTAACAAACCTGTGGAGGCATTACTGCGATGAAGTGTAAATGGGTTTCTGCGCTGTTGTTAATGTCCTTTCCGTTAACGGTCATCTCCGCATTAACGACCGTAACCCCCAAAGCATTAACTGGCCCGCTGACCAATCCGGGGATTGGCGTGGCAAGTTTTCATCAGGGATACGGTGAAACGCTGGGGCTGGCGGACTATCCCAATACCGGATTTGAATACGACCGTTTTTACTGGCGGGACCTGGAGCCAGTCGAAGGCCAGTACAATTTTGCGTTGGTGGATGATGCCTTCAAATACGCGGCGGCACATCGTCCAGCGATGAATGTCGGGCTACGATTTATGGTACTGGCAGAGCCGGAAAGCGGCTCGCAAATTCCTGACTGGCTGATTAAAAAAGGCGTGAAAGGTACCTGGACGGCGGATAAAAAGACATTTGCCCCGGATTTAGACGATCCTCTGTTCATTCAATACAGCCAGCGTCTGTTGAACGCATTTGGTAAGCGCTACGATGGTAATGAGAATCTCGCGTTTGTTGATATTGGCATGGTGGGATCATGGGGAGAATGGCATAACAGCAACTTCCCGAACCTGAAGCCATTACTGGAGCGATACACCACGGCGCAACTGGATCGCTACGTCGCGATGCACTTTTCTGCTTTTCCGGTGACGCCAAAAACCATGCTGATAAGCGGCGGACAAAGTCTGGCGAATGCGGTGGAGCGTGGGGCAGGATGGCGTGCGGACTGTTGGGGGGACCTGCGCGTATTTTCGGACTCCTGGAACCATATGACTGATGATTACCCGCAGCGATTGCTGGCTGCGCAGCAGAGTTATTCAGGGTTCAACGACGCCTGGAAACGTGCGCCGGTCAGTCTGGAAATCTGTTCATATATGCAAGACTGGAAGAATACTTTTCATTATACGCGTGCCGAAGTGCAGGGTATTTTTGACTGGGCGGTCAAACAGCACGCCAGTACCATTAACCTGAAATCGAGAGCGATACCCAGCGACTATCGACCGATTGTCGACGATGCGCTGACCAAATTAGGCTATCGATTTCGCCTGGCGTCCCTGAGCCATGAGTCCGTGTGGGACAGCGGACAAACGCTGACATTGAACAGTACCTGGTACAATGAGGGTATCGCTCCGATTTATCTGCCTTATATGTTGGCATTCCGTGTTGTGGACAATGCTAATAAGGTGGTGGCACAGGGGAATTCCGCGGAGGATATTCGCCGCTGGCTCCCCGGAAAGTATCAGGTCAGTTATGCGTTATCTATGCCAGGCCGACTGGCAAAAGGGCAGTACGCGATTGAGGTTGCGATGTTGGATAAGTCGGGTGCGGCGAGAATTAACTTTGCCAATGAAGGGAAGCAGAGCAGCGGCTGGTACCGGGTATCAACAATAACAGTACAATAGTCAGACGCAGCAGCGAGCCTGACGGTCAGGCTCGCTGCTGTGAACATTAAATTTGATACCCATTCGGGTTGTTTTTTTGCCAGTTCCAGGTGTCACGCATCATTTCATCAAGGCTGTAGATGGCCTTCCAGCCTAACTCCTTATATGCCAGCGATGGGTCAGACCAACATTCGGCAATGTCTCCTGGTCTTCTGGCGACAAACTGATAATGAATTTTGGTCTGGGCCGCTTTCTCAAACGCCTTAATCAGATCAATCACGGAATAACCGACCCCGGTACCGAGATTAATCACCTTGTAGGCAGCGCCTTTGTTCTGGCAATCAAGCGCGGCTAAATGACCAGTCGCCAGATCCATGACGTGGATATAATCACGCACGCCGGTTCCGTCAGGGGTTGGATAGTCATTACCATACACCGATACGGTTTTAAGCTTACCAATTGCGACCTGGGAGATGTATGGCACCAGGTTGTTTGGGATACCGTTAGGATCTTCACCAATGCGACCCGATGGATGAGCGCCGACCGGGTTGAAATAGCGCAGGCAGGTAATGCGGAAATCAGGTTGCGCACGTGAGAAATCGGCCAGAATCTGTTCGACCATTAATTTAGAGGTGCCGTAGGGATTGGTGGTACCGCCCGTGCGTGATTGCTCGCTCAACGGCACGCTTTCCGGATTACCGTATACCGTAGCTGATGAGCTAAAAATGAATCGGTTAACGCCTGCGGCCAGCATCTCATCCAGTAAAACCAGCGTTCCTGTGACGTTGTTTTCATAGTAGGCGAGGGGCTCTTTTATCGACTCTGAAACCGATTTGAGCCCTGCAAAATGAATGACATCGGTGATGTGATGGTTGGTAAAAATGTTTTTTAAGGCCTGTCTGTCGAGAACATCGGCGATATAGACAATGGGTTCCTTTCCGGTAAGGTCCGCGACCCTGTCCAGCGATATCCGACTCGCATTTGCCAGATTATCGATGACAACGACATCATCGTCTCTTTCCAGTAGTGATAAAACAGTATGTGAACCAATATAACCTGCACCACCTGTGACAAGAATTGCCATACAGACTCCAGAAAAATGCTAGAAACCCGAACAATTTTCTACCAATGTCACCTGAGAATCCAGTGAATCAGTTGTGTTGCCGGGAAAGGTAGATGTTTCTGTATTTTACCATAAATTTATATGATAGTTTTTTTAAGATAGCCAACAGACTGAACTTATTGATTTTTGTATCATAAGCAATGTAATTATTTGAGAAATTCAGCGTATGAACACCGTCACTGTGGTTGATCGATGAATTGATTTGTTCGATCAGATTCTCATCAAAGTTAATATCGTTAAGTGTAACTAGTTCTTTGATATAGATAGATTTTCCATAAGTTTCGGGCGTGCATTCCTGGGTGAGGAAGTACATTTTATTATCGACAAGATAAGGGGTACCAGCTCCTCGATGATGATGATTACTCACCTTTAATGTAGGGGTGATCCGCTGCCACTGACCGTGAAGATGCTCTGCGGAATGAATAATTATTTTATTATCCATGGTGGTCGACAAAAGATAGCAAGTCTCATTTATTGAAAGAAAAATGTTATCTGTGACTTCGGTGTCAGAGAGTAGAACTTTAATTTTCTTCCAGCGCGCAGGAAACTCTACCGACTGGAACAGGAGCACTTCTTTTCTTTCTGATGATTCCGGGATCATGAAGAGTTGATTGTTGATATTAATCAGAAAAGGAAATGACAAATGACACCTCAGGTCGTCAAATCCTTCAAGTTTCACATCATCAATTTCAGTTAGTTCACGATCAAGAATGCGGCAGCGGAGCGTGCCTTTCGAGTTGCGGAAGCTAAAAGCTTCATAAAAAACATACAGTTTGTCGTCTTTTTCAATAAGAAAAGGATCGGCCTGAAACGTATATTTCTTTTTTAACTGCTGCGCAGCAGATTTATTCAATATTTCCAGCGTGTTATCAGGAAATAAGTGTGTACCATGATCCTTAATAATCATGATATCCCACGACTCATGATAGAATAACATGTTTATTATTCTTTTTATTTTCGCTTGCATTCGTACCTGCTCCTTTTTATCGCTTGCACCATGTATGAACAGCTACTTGCGGGGCAGCTCATGAGACTTGTCGCAATGTCGCAATGTTGTATGAATGTGCGAAAACCGCGTGGTAACACCTGCGGTTATTTTAATGTTAGTGACAAGGATGTTTTTTGTCCATAGCACCAAAGTAGGTAAAAATTATCCAGAGCATCCTTGCTCCAGTGGAGGAATTACTCGAAATGCACCTGCGGGTTTTCAGCAAGGGAAACGTAGGTTTTGCTGTTTTTATCCAGGGTACGGATTTCACCGCTTTCGATGTCATATACCCAGCCGTGCAGACGAAGAGCATTATTTCTCAGTCCAACCGCGACACAAGGATGCGTTTTAATGTTGTTGAGCTGCGCGATAACGTTCTCTTCCACCATGGCGTTAACTTTATCGATTGGGTTAGCCCAGGTTTTTTTCTCGACCACGGCTTTCGCGGCATCGGCATAGTGCAGCCAGTGAGCCACAGCAGGCATCGGATCCAGAGGCTGGCTATCGGCGATGGCTTTCATCGCGCCGCAGTTGGAGTGTCCGCAGATGACGATATCCGTCACGCCAAGTGCCACAACCGCGTATTCAATAGTCGCGGATACGCCACCCGGTTCCGGGCCGAAAGAGGGGACGATATTACCGGCGTTGCGGATAACGAAAAGCTGTCCGGGGTCTTGCTGAGTAACGAGTTCTGGCACCAGGCGGCTATCGGAACAGGAGATGAAAAGCGCTTTAGGATTTTGGCTGGATGCCAGGCTGCGAAAGAGTTCCTTACGTTGAGGGAAAATCTCTTTTTGGAAGTTGAGGAAGCCCTCAATGATATGTTGCATAGCAGTGTCTCTTTTCTCTGTTTAAGCAGGTTATGATGAAGATCACACTTTCCAGTTTAACACCAGCCGACAGAAGAGAAAGACTTTATAGCAGTTCTGCAACATCTTTGGCTAACTTTTCTCCACCGCGGTGAGGCGAATAGCGTGATGTGTGCTATGTGCTTTCCCTTTTTTGCCAATAAATCGGAGTTGTAGCGATAGCCAGTATTCACGCGATACCGTACATTTTTATATGTATCCACATTTTAAGGAATCATCATGTCCAGACTTCGTGCTTTAGCAACAGCTTTAGTCGCCGTTGCCGCGATGACGATGTGCGCCACCCCAGTATTGGCCAACCCCGGTAATGGCAACGGCAATGGTAATAGTGGCAACCATGGTAATAGTGGCAACCATGGAAATAGTAGCAATCATGGTAATAGCGGGAATAAGGGCAATAGCCAGAAAGGCAATTCGCAGGCAGAACAACGTAAAAATTATGGTAAGCCGGACCATGTTGATAGTGACATCAGCTATAACGTGGCCAGACAGTATGCCGTCAGATATGGTTTGACGGGCTATAAGTCACTGCCTCCGGGTATCGCCAAAAATCTGGCGCGAGGAAAGCCGCTTCCTCCGGGGATCGCTAAGAAAAGTGTTCCATCCTCTATGCTGAACCAATTGCCGTATTATCCAGGTTATGAATGGCAGGTTGTGGGCGACAATCTGGTGTTGATTGCACTGAGTACGGCGATTGTCACCGCGGTAATTAATGGTGTGTTTGATTAAGTATTTTCGGGCTTAATGTGCTCTGTTCTACCGATGAGAAGCCCGCGTTGTGCGGTCTTCTCAGTTAATAAGGAAAGCTTACAGTCCGTACAGTTTTATTTTTCTATAGAGCGTGGCAATGCTGATCCCCAGTTCTGTCGCGGCTTGCTTTTTTCCCTCAACGCTTGAGCCGAATCGCTGGATGACGTTTTCGATAGCCTCCCTTTCCGCCTGTTTTCCTTTGCTGGCAAGCTGTCGGGGTTGCGTGGTCATCGTCGTTTTTCTACCGTCAGCGGCGGTAAGCAGGTAAGGGGGAAGATGGCTGGCGTTGATCCCAGCGGCTTCTCCGCGCATCACAAAAATGTATTCGATCACGTTGCGTAATTCACGAATGTTGCCCGGCCAGTGCCAGGCATAAAGGCGATTAATAACGTCATCAGGCAGCTTTTGCGGTGGTCGCTGGTAACTGACCGAAAACTCATCGGCAAAATACTGTGCGAGGACCGCAATATCAGCCCGGCGTTCACGCAGGGAAGGAAGTACCAGAGGGACCACGTTCAGGCGATAGAAAAGATCTTCACGAAACTGATTATTTTCCACCATCGCGTTAATGTTTTTGTTAGTTGCGGCAATAATGCGCACATCAATATTGATGGTGTTATTAGAGCCAACGCGGGTGATCGCCTTTTCCTGCAATACTCTGAGCAGCTTGGCCTGCAGGTGTAGTGGCATATCGCCAATCTCATCCAGAAACAGGCTGCCGCCGTTGGCCAGTTCAAATTTCCCCATTCGCCCTTTAGGATCGGCCCCGCTGAATGCGCCGCGAACATAACCAAACAGTTCGCTTTCCAGCAGTTGTTCTGGGATAGCCGCGCAGTTGATTGTTACGAAAGGCGCGGCTTTACGGGGACTGCTCTGGTGAATGGCAAATGCCACGACCTCTTTCCCCGAGCCACTTTCCCCGGTGATGAGCACGCTGGCGTAACTGTTGGCGATTTTACCTATGGTACTTCTGAGCTGTTCCATTGAGGGAGAGTGACCAATTAGTCGTACCTGTATGTCGGACTCATAAGGGGATGGAGTAAGGTTACTCAGGTAGTCGTGTGCATCACGAAAGATAACCATGGTTAAGCGATCGTTATCCTGTGAGGAGAGCGAAATTTGTTTGCACAGTACATGATGTTTCTGACCTTCAAGCGTCAGCCACGCTTCTTCATCGCCATACAGGCTGTCCCCGGTTGTTTCAATGGTCAGAGGTAATCCCTGAACCTCACGGTTGAGGATGCGATCGGCTGAATGATTGGCATGCCAGATAAGACCCTTGCCATCAATCGCTACCACGCCGCGGTCCATGGCATCGATCAGACGCCGAAATGCGCCAAGCGTTTCCTGTGCGCGTAAACGTTCCAGGCATTCAAAGACCTTACTGGAGATCATTACGGCGATTTGCTCAATAAAGGTGACAAATTTATCAATCTGGCTCAGTAACGTGTCACGCTGTGCCTGGGTTGAGCAAATAATCCCGATCACGCCAATCACGCGATTATTGAGAAAAATAGGTGCGTTCAAATCCAGCATTTCAGAACAGTAGTGGTGTTTTTCACATAACTGACACAGCGGATGCTCGCCGGGGTTTTTGATCAGTACCGTTTCTCGCACCTGCAATACGTGATGATAAATGTAGCCATTTTTGGCCACGTTCTCATTGAGCATATGCCGGTATTTCCCGGTACCCGCGATGCGCATTAAAGATTCATCAATGATTTCAACGTCCGTGCCCGTTATGCCAGAAATAGCATCGGCGTAATTGCATATATCATCCTGAATATTGCTGAGTACTGAAATCATGGTACTTCTCCGGCGGTGTGTCACATTTCTCAAGGAAAATGATAAATAGGCGAAACAATGCAAAAATGATTTGCGAAAAATCAATCTACCACGCTGTTTTTGAATGTTTTTCTTATTTTATCTTCCGCGATCACACTATTTATCAATGATGAGAATTTATCAAAACGAGGCGATAAACTGAGGCATTGATATTTTCGGTTGTCAATTTCAAATTTCATTTAATTTATTGAAATTAAAGCCTTTATTAAAATATTTATAAGAATTTACTCAATTCATAAAAAGCTGGTAAGTATTTTGCTCTATTGCCAATACCGATAACGGAAATATCTCTGTATTGCACCGATTACAGGGAATGAAATACCAGGACAATGAGGTTTTATGATGCAGGAAAACTTATCATTTTTTATCAACCAGACACCGTTTACCGAACATCCGAACGCGCCGCTGGCACCGTTTAGCCGCCAGGAACTGGTAAAAGCGTTGAATTTTCATCGGTCTATTCCGGGCTACGCGCCGACGCCGCTGTATACGCTACCGGCGCTTGCACAAAAACTGGGCGTAAAAAATATCTACCTCAAAGATGAATCTCAGCGTTTTGGCCTGAAAGCCTTCAAAGCGCTGGGTGGCTCCTATGCGATGGCGTGCCATATCGCTGAATTGGTTGGTAAGGATATCAGTGAACTGCCGTTTGACGTGATGACCAGCGAAGAGGTTCATCACGATCTGCAAACTGTCACGTTTGCTACCACCACTGATGGCAACCACGGTCGCGGCGTGGCATGGATGGCGCGCCAACTGAAGCAAAACGCCGTGGTTTATATGCCAAAGGGCTCTTCGCAGCAACGTCTGGCCTCTATCCGTAACGAAGGCGCTACCGCTGAGATCGTCGATATGAACTATGACGATGCGGTTCGTATGACCGCGGAGCAGGCCGAAAAGTATGGCTGGATTGTCGTGCAGGATACCGCCTGGGAAGGATACGAAAAGATCCCGCAGTGGATTATGCAGGGCTACGGCACGCTGATGCTCGAGGCGATAGATCAGCTGCATCAGGTTGCGCCGACTCACATTTTTGTGCAGGCAGGCGTCGGCTCGTTTGCCGGCATGGTTCAGGGAATGGTGACGGCAGCCTGGGGGGAGAATCGCCCGAAAGTAATCGTCGCCGAAGCGTTAATTGCCGATTGCCTCTACCGCTCAGCCCGTTCGAAAGAGGGGGATGCCATTGCGGTGGGCGGTGATTTACAAACCGTGATGGCCGGTCTCGCCTGCGGTGAGGCGAACAGTATCGGCTGGAAACTGCTGCGCGACTATGCCAACGCATTTGCTTCCTGCCCTGATGAAGTTGCAGCGTTAGGCATGCGCATGTTGGGCAACCCGCTGGCAGGCGATCCACAGATTATTTCGGGTGAGTCAGGTGCGGTTACTACCGGTCTGCTGGCGCTGTTGATGACCTCACCTGAACTGGCGCAAACGCGTGAGCAACTGGGGCTGGATGCGCACTCTCGTGTGCTGTTAGTCAGCACCGAAGGGGATACCGACCCGCAACAATATCTGGATATTGTCTGGGGCGGACAGTACCCGGGCATCAACAAATAATTCCCTGATTAAGAGATATAACGGAGAAACCCATGTTATCTGCAAACCGCATTGAAGAAGTCATTAAAAACTGTCAGGCGCTGATCCAACAAAAAAGTTATTCCGGTCAGGAAGGGGAAGTGGTTAATGCCATAAAAACAATGATGCAGCATTACCAATTCGATGACATCCACGTTGATAAGTACGGCAACATTGTTGGCGGTATTGTCGGCAACCAGCCAGGGAAAACGTTGGTTCTCGATGGTCATATCGATACCGTGCCGGTGAACGAAGAGAAGTGGTCCCGCAACCCATACGGCGGCGATATTGAAGATGGCAAAATTTATGGTCGCGGCACAACTGACATGAAAGGTGCCGTGGCGGCGATGATCTCCGCCGTGGGCTTTTTCGGTCAGGACAATCAGCGAAATTTTGCCGGGAAAATCTACGTTGCGTGCATCGTGCATGAAGAGTGTTTTGAAGGTATTGCCGCTCGCCTGGTCAGCGAGCGCTATAAGCCAGACTACGTGATCATCGGTGAAGCTTCCGAGTTAAACCTGAAAATTGGTCAGCGTGGCCGCGCTGAAATTGTGGTCGAAACATTTGGTAAACCCGCGCACTCCGCTAACCCGCAGGCGGGGATTAACGCAGTGTACAAAATGGCGCAATTGATCGACAAAATTCGCACTATCACGCCGCCAACGCATCCGGTTCTGGGGCCAGGCATTCTGGAACTGACCGACATTAAATCTTCGCCGTACCCGGGGGCCTCGGTGGTACCGGATTACTGTCGCGCAACCTACGATCGCCGTTTGCTGGTGGGTGAAACCAAAGAAAGCGTGATTGCTCCGCTGGAAAATGCGCTTGCGGAACTTATTGCTCAGGATCCGCAGTTTAAGGCCCGAGTGTCCTACGCGGTGGGTCAGGAGTCTTGCTATACCGGCGCCACGATTGAGGGAGAGCGTTTTTTCCCAGGCTGGGTGTTCGACGAGTCCGACGAATTCGTGCAGGCAGCGTTGGCGGGCGTTCGCGAGGCTGGCTTTAATCCAACCATTACGCAGTACTCATTTTGTACCAACGGCAGCCACTATGCGGGCGAAGCGGGGATCAAAACCATCGGCTTTGGTCCTTCACGAGAAAACCTGGCACACACCATTGATGAGTATATCGAGATCGAGCAATTAACCGGCTCGGCCAGCGGCTATTACAGCATTATCCAGACACTCTATCGCCAATAAAAATAAAGATAACCACCTCTTACCTTACAGGCGGTGTAGCTCAGCAGCACCGCCATGGAGAATAACGATGAAAACCATTTTCAAAAACGGAAATGTAATCGATGGGACGGGCAGTGAAGGCAGAATTGCCGATGTGATGGTTGATGAAGGACGTATTGTCGCAATCGGCCAAATTGAGGTTGGCGTCAATGAGCAGGTTATTGATGCAACCGGAAAAATAATTTGCCCTGGCTTTATTGATACCCATACGCACTCTGACCTGTCAGCCATTATTAACCCCGCGCTGTCGGCAAAAATTCGTCAGGGTATCACCACCGAACTGTTGGGCCAGGATGGCGTCGCCTTAGCGCCGCTACCAGAAGAATATATTCCAGCCTGGCGTAAAAATATCGCCGGACTGGACGGTGACACCGACAAAATTGACTGGAAATATAAAAATACAGACGGTTATCTCAATCTGCTGGCATCGCGTCATCCGGCGACAAACCTCGCGTATTTAGTTCCTCATGGCAACGTGCGCATGGAAGCGATGGGCCTGGATGGGCGTCCTTCGACCCGTGAAGACGTAGCGAAGATGTGTGAGGTCCTTGAGCGGGAGTTAAAAGCCGGGGCATTTGGACTTTCCACTGGTCTTATCTATATGCCTTGCGCCTTTGGTGATACTGCCGAAATGATTGAACTGTGTAAGGTCACGGCGAAATATGACGGGATTTTTGTGGTGCATCAGCGCAGTGAAGCTGACGATATTATCAACTCAACCCAGGAACTGATTGATATAGCCACAGCCACCGGCGTCTGGCTGCATATTTCGCATATGAAGGTTTGCGGCAAGAAAAACTGGGGGCTGATCGACCAAATGCTGGGCATGCTGGAACAGGCGCAGAAAGAGGGGATTCGTATCTCTTTCGACCAGTATCCGTATGTGGCGGGCAGCACGATGCTCGGCGTGATCCTGCCGCCCTGGGTTCACTCCGGCGGTACGGACAAATTACTTGAGCGTCTCGCCTCGCCCGAACTGCGTGCCAAAATGATTGACGATATTCAGCAGGGTATTCCTGGCTGGGATAACTTTATCGATTTTGCCGGTTTGGACCAGATTTTTGTCACCAGCGTGAAAACGGCAAAAAATCAGGATGCTGTCGGTTTGAACCTCGTCCAGTTGGGCGAGCTGCGTGGAAAAGATCCGTACAACGCCACCTTCGATCTGCTCTTTGAAGAGGAAAACGCCGTGGGGATGGTCGACTTCTACGGTACCGAAGAGCACGTGATTAAGTTTCTCTGTCGACCTGAACAAAACGTCTGTACCGATGGCTTGATGGGGGCTGGCAAACCGCACCCGCGCGTGTTTGGCGCATTCCCTCGCGTGCTCGGTAAATATGTCCGTGAAGAGGGATGTTTGAGCTGGGAAGCGGCAATCCGCAAGATGACGGGGAAACCTGCTGAAGTATTGGGTTTGCAGGATCGCGGACTGCTGAAGGTCGGTTATGCAGCGGATATCGTGATGTTCGATCCGAACACCATTGCGGATAAAGGCACTTTTGTTGAACCCAATCAGTACCCGGAAGGGATTGAAATTGTCATGGTTAATGGGCGCATTGCCTTAATCAATGGCACGGAAAGTTATGCCTGTAGCGGTACGGTTATTAGAAAACAATATTAATAAATAACGCTAAACACGCATGGATCTATCGCGACTATTTATGGCCGCGGTAGATCACTACACCCTAAGGACATCACAATGAACCTACAAACGTCTTTACCTTCAGGTAAACCCAAGACCTGGAAAGCAAGATATACCGTCCTGACACTGATCTGGCTGGCGTGGCTGCTCTCTTTTCTCGACAGAATGGTGATGAGCGTTTCACTCCCTTATATTGGCAAAGATTTAAATCTTGATACGACTCAACAAGGTTTAATTATTAGCGCCTTTTTTATTGGTTATGCCGCGTTTCAAATTCCCGGAGGATTACTGGCGGATAAGTTTGGCTCGCGAAAAATCATGGCCATTGGTATTGCATGGTGGTCTGTGTTCACCAGCTTAACCGGCGCTGTGCTAACGCTGCCGCTGATGTTAGCAGTACGTTTCTTCTTTGGTATCGGTGAGGGATGTTTCCCGTCGGCCTCATGGAAGATGATATCAACCTATTTCCCGTCGAAAGAACGTGGCCGCGCCACGGCGATTCAGTCAACGGTAAACACCTTAGGCCCAGCGCTGGCGGTAGTCGTGGCGGCAAGCATCATCGGGGCATTTGGCTGGCACATGGTTTTTATCGTGCTGGGTATTCCCGGTCTGTTTATCGCCGCAGGTATCTACTTATTTACGCGTGACAACCCGAAAGATCACCCTGCCATTACGCAACAAGACCTGGCGGAGCTGGCTGCTGACGACCAAGGGAGCCTGCAAAACACCAGTGCTATCGCGTTTAAAGACGTACTCAAAATGCCGGTGCTCTGGCAAATGGCTAGTATCTGGTTTTTGTTTGATATCACCTTCTGGGGTTTTTCAACCTGGCTGCCAAGCTACCTGATTACCGTACGAGAGTTTTCTCTGGCAAAGACCGGTGTCATGGCGGCCATTCCCTTCCTGTTCGGGGCCGGTGGAACATTATTAGGCGGTTATTGCTCAGATAAATTCAAACCCCAGCGTAAAACGCTGTATGTCGTAACCTCTGTTATTGCCGCGGGTTTCCTGTATCTGACCTTCAGCGTGAGCAGTGCAGATATGGCGGTGGTTTATCAGTGTATTTCAGCCTTGTTCATGTTCTTCGCTATGGCAACGTTCTGGGGTATTCTGATGGATACCATTCCCAGCAACATCATGGGGCGGGCATCCGGTATTGTTAACTTTGGCGGCCAGATGGCAGGGGTTGTATCAGCGCCCATCATCGGCTGGTTGATCCAAAGCAGCGGCGGAAGCTATAACAGCGCCTTTATCTTTATGATCGCCGCACTGTTGTGTTCTGCCGTCGTTACACTGACTGTGAAAAGCTCGCATGCAGTAGAGGCATTGCCCAGTAAAGCCTGATTAATCGCTGCCTCCCTGTGGCACTGCTGCTCCAGAGCTGCGGGGAGTTTCTCTCTAAATTCAGCAGGTTTGTACTCTTGTTCTCCATATTTGACCTGGTATGAAATTTATTTTTAGATAGCTATTCGCATATCCCCCCTTGCAGTTCTGATGAACAATATGCCGGTTATATGTCCCAAATCATTAAGAATAAATCATAATAAATGAGAGATTTGTCCTACGCGTGTAGGAATATTCCTTTTATGTTGTGTTAATGGTTTGATATTTAGATAGGCTCAAGGTTTAAAATTTGTAAATTACAGTGTTGCGTTTATACTTTGTTCTGCATTTTTATAAAAAATGAATAAAATATACGCGTGATTATGTTAGGATTTACCTGATAAAGCCTTATTTTCAGAAACTATAATGTTGAAGGCTCGCCTGCTCTACAGCCATCGCCTCTCTTTATTTATCGGGATTCTTATACGCAATGAACGCGATAATCGTTGACGATCACCCATTGGCACGCATTGCCATCCGCAACTTACTCGATACTAATGGTATCGCTGTGACCACCGAACTCGACAGCGGAGATCAAGTGGTTCAAACCGTTGAAAAAACTAAGCCGGAGCTATTGATTATCGATGTAGATATTCCCGGTATCAGTGGCATCGAAGTGCTGGAGCAGCTGAGAAAGCGGCACTATGCTGGTGTAATCATTATCATTTCAGCCAAAAATGAATTTTTTTACGGCAAACGTAGCGCCGAATACGGTGCCAACGGATTTGTGAGTAAAAAAGAAGGTATGAATAATATTCTTGCCGCAATCGAAGCAGCAAAAAATGGCTATAGCTATTTTCCCTTTTCCCTTGAGCATTTTACTGGTTCATCCGTCAGCGAGCAGGATAAGCTTGATACGTTGTCGAATCAGGAAATGAGAGTATTGCGTTATATCCTTAATGGCATGGATTACAGCTCAATTGCCAGCAAAATGAATATCAGTAATAAAACAGTGAGTACCTATAAAAGCCGGTTGATGGAAAAATTAGATTGTTCATCATTAATGGAAATTTATGATTATGCGCAGAGAAATAAAATAGGATAGAGTAATGCTGGAACGCTTGTTTATTTTTTTGATGGTCATATTTACCATCGGGTTGTCTACGGGTGTAAGCTCAGCTCGGCAAGTTGAGCTAAAAAGTAACTATAATACTTCAGTACAAAATATCAGCTTGAACAGGGAAGAAACAAACTGGTTAGCGCATAAAAAAACCTTGGTTGTTGGTACCTGGTTACCTGAAGTCTCCCCCATTGTTTATCAAAATAGCGGCGAATATTATCGGGGAGTCAACGCAGATTACCTCGCGTTAATGCAAAAGAACCTCAATCTAAAAATCATTATAAAGCAGTATGATAATGAGCAAGAGGCGCTGGCCGCGCTCGCCAGTAACGATGTTGATACACTGATTACTCAACTGTCCCGACGCCAGGATGTTGGCGGAAATTTGTTGCGTACTTCGGTATTGCTGACGACGTGGCCGACGCTTGTAACATCGCTAAAAAACACTATGCTGCCGCTGACCACGAACCATCAGGTTAGCGTCGCGTGTGTGCGGGATTGCCCTTTTCTCGATGTTATCCAGGGGGCCTTTCCTGAGGCTAAAGTCTCATTTTATGACGACGAGTATCAGGCCATGGCCTCGGTAGTGAATGGTGATAACCAATATTATATTGGTAACAATATCACCAGCAGCCATTGCATCTCTCGATACTTCTCACAATCACTGGTTATTACGCACTACTTTGATAAGCAAGAACAATATAATTATTTTGTCGTTAACGAAGATCAGCCGGTATTAAGAAATATTCTTGATGGTTTCATTACGTCAATCAGTAATGAAATTCATATGCAAGTCATGCAGAACTGGCTGAACCGCGGCAACCTGGCCTATCTGAATGCACCTATACCTTTCACCGCTCAGGAAAAAGCGTGGTTGAAGAAAAAGCATGTCATCCGCATTTTAATCAACCCAGATTACCCGCCCTATACGCTGGTCGATCGCAGCGGTGAATTACGCGGTATTCTTGGCGATTTACTGAATATTATTCATCTGCAAACGGGGCTCGATTTTGAACCCATTTTAGCTAACTCTAAAAGTGAGCAGACAAAGCAAATAAGCGGCGAACAGTGGGATATGTATCCCACTATCACGCTCACTCATCAAAACCCGTACAATTCGACCTTTAGCGATCCTCTGATGAATGTGGCATTTGTGATGATCACTTCCCGTGAGGAAACCGCCGACTCGCTACTGGAGAAGCCGATTCGTATTGCGCTACCTGCCGGGCATGTACTGGAAAGCGAGCTGAAGCAACGCTATCCGCAGGCCACCTGGGTTAATGCTGATACTGGCAGTGTTGCGATGGTCATGGTCAAGGAGGGCAGCGCTGATGCGGCAATTGCTACCGAATTGTCAGCAAGGTTTATGGTCGATCATTACTATCAGAAAAATATGCACTTTTTTAGGCTTCCAGATATGCCTGGTGCCTCTGTAAGTTTTGCGATTTCTTCTCACGAGCCTATGTTGAAGTCTGTTATGGATAAAGCGCTACAGGCCATACCGCCACGTGAGATTTTGCAGATGACGGAGAAGTGGTCGAAAATTTCCAATACGCAGGTTGATTTATGGAGTCGATATAGCAAACAGTTCTATCAACTGGGGATATTCGCGCTGCTGCTGATAGCGATTAGCCTGATCTGGGGGATCTCACTCTCCCGTGAGGTAAAGAAAAGGAAACTATCTCAGCGGCTACTGGAAGAGCAGCTTCATCTCAAAGAGGCATTATCTCAAGAACTGGAAAACGAAAAGAATAAAGCGATTGAAGCAACCAAGGCCAAAAGTCGCTTTCTGGCGAGTATGAGCCATGAATTACGTACCCCGGTAAGTTCGATTGTTGGCTTTGTGGAATTACTGTCGAGTTCAGAACTCAGCCCGGCACAGCGAAAAGAGGCGATTGCCCTTACCGGGGCGACAGCCCAGTCATTGCTTGGGCTGATCGGTAAGATTCTGGATCTGGATAAGATTGAGTCTGGTAAATACCAGGTTGTTCCTCAATGGACGGATCTCTCGCAGCTCATTGAATTGCAGTGCCACTCTTTCGATGCTTTAGCCAGACAGAAAGGAATTACGCTGGCTTGCGTTAGCCAGTTGCCGGCAAACGAACGGGTATTTGTCGATCAGCAGGCTTTGCGGCAAATTCTCACCAACCTGGTAGGTAATGCGTTGAAGTTTACCGAGCAGGGCAGTATTCATGTGACGGCCCGTTTGACGCCTGACGGGGAGAATCACGGTACCCTGACCATTGCCATTAGCGACACCGGTTGCGGGATTAGTGAAGAGGAGCAGGCGGGGCTGTTTCATCGTTACGCTCAGGGGCGTTGCGGGCGTCAACAAACCGGTTCCGGTCTGGGGTTATTTATCTGTAAAGAACTGGTGACGTTGATGGGCGGGACGCTGGAGTTGATGAGCGTCCCGTTGCAAGGAACCACGTTTACCATAACGCTGCCGGTTGAAACGGCTCGACAGTCGATTGTACCGGATGGCGATGCGCCTGGTACTCTGTTACCGCTTCCGTGTCTGTCTATTTTGATTGCAGACGATAACCCAACCAATCGCCTGCTGCTCAAGCGACAGTTGAATGCCATTGGCTACAACGTGGATGAAGCGTGTGATGGGGAGGAGGCAGAAGCCAAACTGGCGAAAAAATCGTACGATCTGCTGATTACCGATGTAAATATGCCGAAAAAAGACGGGTTTGATCTCGCGGCTTCGCTACGTCGTCAACAGCCGAATTTACAAATATGGGGACTGACGGCCAGCGCACTTCCACAGTCACGCGATCGATGCCTGCAAAATGGTATGAATTTGTGCCTGTTCAAGCCTGTGTCGATTCAGACACTGACACATGAGTTGAGTAAAATCGAAACCGGTTATTCGTCTCCTTGTTCAATCCGGCATTTGAAATTCAATGTGTTGACGGAGAATACCGGCGGCGATCGCGCACTAATGAACGAGATTCTCGAGACATTTCGCGAGGCAACGCTGAATGATATACAAGCGGCTGAGAAAGCTGTTCTGCAAGATGAACCTCAGCTGTTTTTGCGCGCTCTTCACCGGTTGCATGGCTCGGCGCAAATTCTGGGCATCACTGCGCTACAAAACCTGTGCGAACCTTTCGAATCCAGACGGCATGACGATCTTCCTCTGGCAGTACGCCAGGAGGCATTGCAGAAGATTATTGCTGTTATGCGGGAAATTGAGATTGAGATAGACAGTCTGATTAGCCATTAATCCCCCTGATCGGGTGGCCGTAGCTGCCCGATCAGGAGAGAAAGTCCTGGTTCAACACTCCGTAGTGCTGAGTATTACTGGCCTGCGCCGATCATCTCACTATCGATCACAATACCTTCTTCAGCACCTTTAAGCACAAGGTTTGCTTCATAATATTTACCGGAAGACAGCAGTTTTTGCGCGCTGGCAACGGCTTTACGAGTCTGATTTAGGGGCATCAGGTATTGGGTCTGAAGCACGCTGATACCAGCCAGTTGCAGGGTATCCACTGCACCTTTCCAGTCGCCTTTGGCCATTTTGCCATTCGCTGTTTTGATAGCGGATTCTTTGGCTGGAGTGGCAATATAGTCTTCTGACAGCGCGATCGTAGCGTTAATAACCACGTACTGATCGTCAATCATCTTGGCTTTAGGCGCAGTTTTTACAAATTTCGCCCAATCTTTGCTGTCGCCTGCCAGCAGGGAAGCGGCGTCATCGGTTAATTTTTTAGCGCTGTCAGGCTGTCCATGAAACAGGGCCAAACGAGCAAGCTGAATATCACGCATCGCATTTGCGCCTTGCACTGCGACCTGCATAATATCGGCAGCTTCTTTTTGTACATTTGCGGTAGTAGCTTGCGCCGGAGTAGTTGTGGTAGCAGTAGCAGCCATCACTGGTGCTGAACCCATCATGGTTGCAAGCACACCCGCAAGAATAATCTTTTTCATTACTTTCTCCTGAATAAATTTGGTATATGTCACCAAACGCAATAAGCATATTAAATAATGTTAAAGAGCGAAATCAGAACCACGATAGAATAATGACCGTTTAATCTTACAAGTGTCAGATGTCTGACATGTGTAGGAATATACGCATAGCGACATTCTCTTGTTCTTATATACGCTTCCTTAGCGGAAGTCTTATCATTCCATTGTAAGTAACATATGTTGAGTGAGTAATAATTCTTGTGTCAACAGGTTACATTGCGTTTATGTATAACGGAGGATGTATGTTTGTTTTTAATCAGCGTAGCCTGAGAGCGTTTAATGAAAAAACACTCGTTCATTATAAAAAGCATGCGACGATTATGGCGGTGTTGATGTTGATTTGTGGCATCTGCTGCTTGATTTATCCGATTGCTGCAGGTGTTTATTTAAGCTATGCAACTGGCTTTATGTTCCTGGTATGTGGTTTTTATTCTATTTATAGCCTGTTTAGCTCAAGTAAAAAGCAATTGAAAGCCAAATTTACCTATGCCTTTTTTGCTATCGCGTGGTTACTGCTGGGTTACTGTTTCCTGGTGAATCCTGTGATAGGCATGAATTCATTGGCAATGGTATTTTGCTGCCTGTTTATTCTGGGTGGTATTTTTCGTATCGCATCTGGGGTCAAACTGTTCCACAGCCCAGGTTATGGATGGAACATTTTTATTGGTATTTTTGACCTGCTTATTGCCGGCGTCTGGCTGAATATGGATCCCGACAGATCGTATGTATTTACCTCAATTTTTATTGGTGTCGAGATGATCTTTAGTTCTTTAGCTTTTATCAGTCTGCGTAGAAATGCGACGCTGGTAAAAACTGATAAGCTCGCCGATAAAAATTAATGCTACCTCTGGAGCGCATAGTGAATATTAAAATGATGGTTTCTGCAGCTATTCTTGTGACCTCTGTTATGGCGCCAATGACCCGTGCTTTTGCTACTCAGGCAACGGAAGCTGCGCCACAAGATATGACCTGTAAAGAATTCGTTGATATGAGTCAGCAATACAAGACGGCAATTGCCTTTGTGATTGTTAATAAAAATTCGGACTTTAAAGGCGATGATTATGTTCCCCTGCATGAGGTGGAAACGGAAGCTGTACCGAAAATGGTTAAAATGTGTCATCAGCATCCGAATACAAAACTGGGTGAACTGGCTGTAAATCTGAAAGGTTCCGGTCTGCACTATTGATTAACCGTTTTGATAGCCTGGCTTTAGTTAGAATTGACAACCTCTGTACCTGCCCCAGTTGTTCCCCTACAAGAAAAGTCCGCGTAATGCTTACCCTGCTATCCACGAGAAACTCGCTGGATAGCCGTGCCCGCTAATAACTGTAGACCTGACAAATGAAGTCCCATCCCTGGATTTAATAATCTAAACCCAGGGATAGGGTAGGGGATCAACGTCGGGCTTTAAATCGCGCTAACGTATTTTCAACGAGTACAAAGAATACTGGAACAAAATAGATCGCCAGTACCGTCGCGGCCAGCATCCCACCGATAACCCCCGTACCGACGGCATTTTGCGCGCCAGAGCCCGCGCCGTTGCTTATTGCTAGTGGAATTACCCCCAGGATGAAGGCCAGTGAGGTCATCAGAATAGGACGTAAGCGCATTTGCGCGGCTTCCACCGCGGCTTCAAGCGGCGTTTTCCCTTCTTTCTGCATAATCTCGACGGCAAACTCGACGATCAAAATAGCATTTTTAGCCGATAGCCCCATCGTGGTGAGTAGGCCGACCTGGAAATAAACATCATTGCTCAGGCCGCGCAGATCGGTGGCCAGCAACGCGCCGACCACCCCGATTGGCACAACCAGCATCACCGAGAACGGGATCGACCAGCTTTCATACAGCGCCGCCAGCGCCAGAAATACGACGATCAGCGAAATGCCGTACAGCATTGGTGCCTGGTTTGTGGATAGCGCCTCCTGATAAGACAGACCGGTCCAGGCATAACCGACGCCTGCGGGCAGTTTATTAATCAGCGATGCCATAAATTTCATCGCATCACCGCTGCTTTTCCCTTCTACCGGCTGACCCAGAATTTCCATTGCTGGCTGACCATTGTAGCGTTCAAGGCGTGGAGAGCCGTAGGTCCACTCGGTTGATGAGTAGGCGGAAAGCGGGGTCATCGCGCCAGAGGCATTACGTACATACCAGTGATTAATATTATCAGGCAACATACGGAACGGCGTATCGGCCTGGACATACACTTTTTTTACGCGCCCCTGGTTCAGGAAATCATTGACGTAGCGACTACCGAACGCGGTGGAGATGGTCTGATTAATATCCGATAACGCAACGCCCATAGCTTCAGCCTTTTTGGCGTCGACGTGAATGCGGAACATCGGCGTATCTTCTAGGCCGTTTGGGCGCACCCCGTCGACCTCACCTGAGGACTGATTGGCCAGAGCCAAAAGCTCGTTTCGGGCCTGCATCATTTTTTCATGCCCAAGATTACCGTTATCCAGCAACTCCATATCAAACCCTGATGCGGTGCCCAATTCCGCGACCGCGGGTAAATTGAACGGATAAACGACGGCATTATTGATGGTACTTAAGGCCATCATTGCCCGTCGAATAATGGCGGTAACCGAGTTTTCTTCGCCAACGCGTTCTGACCACGGCTTCAGGCTGATAAACGCTAGGCCATTATTTTGTCCCTGACCGCTGAAACCAAATCCGCCGACGGTGAAAACAGAAGCAACGTTTTTCTGTTCTTTCGTCAGGTAGTAGTCCGTTATTTCCCCGAGCACTTTGCTGGTGTTCACCATCGTTGAACCTGAGGGCAATTGCGCCGTGGTCATGAATACCCCCTGGTCTTCTTCAGGCAAAAAGGAGGTCGGTGTACGTAAAAACAGCACCATCATGCCCGCGCCAATGACTAAGTAAACGACCATGTAACGGCCCGTGCAACGTAACAGTTTTCGGGTGCTGTCCGTGTAGTGCTGAGTGCATTTCTCCATGAAATGATTGAATTGGGTAAACAGAAAATGCGTATTTGCCTGCTCGTCATCATGTGCTTTTAACAGCATGGCGCAGAGTGCTGGCGTCAGGCTCATCGCCACAAACACCGACAGCAGCATGGAGGAGATCAAGGTGATGGAAAACTGACGGAAAATTTCTCCTGTCGCGCCGCTCATAAATGCCATCGGCATAAATACGGCGGATAACACCACGGCAATACCAACCAGCGCCCTCTGGAGCTGGCCCATTGCTTTATGTGTTGCCGCTTTTGGAGACAAGTGCTCTTCAGCAATAATACGTTCTACGTTCTCAACCACCACGATAGCATCATCGACTAACAACCCTATCGCCAGCACCATGCCAAACATCGTGAGCGTATTAATCGAAAAACCGGCGACGTCGAGAATGGCAAAGGTGCCGAGGATAACCACCGGAACGGCGATAGTGGGGATAAGCGTCGCACGAAAACTTTGCAAAAACAGGTACATGACGAGGAATACCAGAATGATTGCCTCGATCAAAGTATGAAAAACACCCTGAATCGAAATTTCGATAAACGGCGTGGTGTCATAGGGATAAACGGTTTTCATGCTGGCCGGAAACCAGGCTGATAATCTGTTCAGCTCTTGTTTAACAGCCTGGGACGTTTCAAGGGCATTGGCGCCTGCGGCAAGTTTAATCGCAATCCCGGCGGCGGGTTTGCCGTTGTAACGTGCAACCGTGGCATAATTTTCCGCACCCAGCTCAATGCGTGCGACATCGCGCAGCAGAACCTGAGAACCATCTTGCTGAACTTTAAGGAAGATCTTGCCAAATTCATCGGTTGTTTGCAGACGCGTCTGGACAATTATCGACGCATTTAATTGCTGATCGGCTGACTGAGGCATGCCCCCCAGTTGCCCGCCAGATATCTGATTATTCTGTACTTTGAGCTGGGTAATGACGTCCTCGGGAGTGAGGTTATACTTGTCGAGCTTTTGCGGATCCAACCAGATGCGCATGGCGTATTGCGAACCGAATAACTGCACGCTCCCCACCCCGGCAGTGCGGCTTAGCGGATCTTTAATGTTCGAGGCCACATAGTCGGCAATATCATATTGGCTCAGGCTGTTATTATCAGAGATAAAACCGGCGACCATTAAGATATTGCTGCTGGATTTATCAACGCTGATCCCTTGCTGTTGTACTTCCTGTGGCAAGGAAGGCATCGCCAGCTGCAGTTTATTCTGTACCTGAACCTGCGCAATATCGGGTGACGTACCCGTTTTGAAGGTCAGGATAATCGAGGCATTACCTGCCGCATCACTGGTGGATGACATATACATCAGGCCATCAAGACCATTCATATTCTGTTCAATCACCTGGGTGACGGAGTCTTCAACGGTCTTTGCATCTGCCCCGGGGTAGGCCGCGCTGATGGTAATGGTTGGGGGCGCAATTTGTGGATATTGGGCGACTGGCAGGTTCATTATCGCGATACCGCCCGTAAACATCATGATAATAGCGAGCACCCAGGCGAAAACCGGGCGCTCAATAAAAAAGTTGGCCATAAAGAAAGTGTCCTTAATACCTGAAATATTACTGTTCAGCTACCGTGTCAGGTGTGTTCAGTTTTGAAGGGAGGACCCGGGCTTTGCTTCCCGGACGAATTCTTTGTAATCCGGACACAATGACCCGATCGCCGGGGCGTAATCCCGCGGTCACTAACCATTGATTACCAACGGCCTTCACTGCGTTTATTTCACGCAGTTGCACTACGTTTTCCTGGTCAAGGATCAGCGCGGTGGCTTTTCCTTGTTCGTTGTGCGTAATTCCTTGCTGGGGGACCATCAACACGTTTTGTTGACTGCCTTCGTCCAGCAACGCAGTGACATACATGCCGGGTAAAATTTCACCTTCAGGATTGGGAAATACGGCGCGCAGGGTTACCGAACCGGTGGTCTCATCAACAGCGGGATCGGAAAACTCAAGCGTACCGGTATGGCGATAGGGTTTGCCGTTTTCCAGCATCAGCTCAACCGGAATTTTGCCTTGTTGCTGGGCAATTTTGCCGTTAGCTTTCTCTTCTTTCAGGCGTAAGAAGTCCTGTACTGACTGCGTTAAATCAACATAGATCGGATCTAATCTCTGAACGGTGACCAGCGAGTTTTCCTGATTGGCAGTAACCAGGGCACCCACGGTCACGGAAGATTTGCCGCTAATGCCATCAATGGGCGAGGTAACATTGGCATATCGAAGATTGATAGTGGCTTGTTCAAGATCCGCTTTAGCGACGGCAACATTGGCTTGCGCTTCATTAAGCTGTGAACGCGTGGTGTCATAGTCCTGGCGGCTGACGTAATTAGATTTTATTAATGCTGACTGCCGATTTAGTGTCAGACGAACATTATTGGCGGTAGCCTGTGCCTTTGCCAACGCGCCTTTGGCTGAGTCCAGTCGTGCCTGCAGTGGGGCTGGATCAATTTGATACAGTGATTCTCCTTTGCTGACTTTATCACCTTCAACAAAGTTGCGTTTTATGATGATCCCACCAACCTGAGGGCGGATTTCGGCGATCTCGAACGCAAGCGCGCGACCCGGAAGTTCACTTTTAATATTTACTGAGGAGGGGGCTAAGGTAACAACGCCGACCTCGGGCTCCATGGTGGTTTTTACTGCAGGTTTATTATCGCAGGCGGTGATGATGACGCTACTAAAGAATAATGGTATCAACAGTAAGCATTTTCTGTTCATAGTAATCCCTGAATAATGTGTAAACACAAATGTTCTTTTATTGCATGCAGGGTGGGGGAGTTGTCGGTAAATAACAAAAGATGGTCAGGCATGAGAAGGGTAAAGCCCATTTCTTCGCTAAAGAATTAGCGGTTAAAAATTATATGTAACAGGAAGAATGCATGTTAAGCGAAGGATCTCCTGAAGCAGGATGGCGCAATAAGATAAACGCGGGGTAATGAGAAGGGTTGTTTGCCAACACCTGACTCCGGAATATAGTCGCGCCATCTTACCTCTGGGATTATTTCACTAGCTCCGGAGTTACCTGAGTTACTGTATTAGCGTAGTAAGGCGCTCCCCACATCGGCTCTGGCCAGAACGCACCGTAACCATAATCCCACATATTATAAGTGGTGTTGACAGACTCAGTTAAATGCCAAACCTGGATACCTTGTAAATCAACTTTAACAAAGTTGTACGGGACTTTGTTGATGAAACCTGACTCATCTCCTTGAATTGTTCCCAAAATAGTCACGAAATGGTTTCTGTAGTTTACCGGATCGAGGAAACCTTTCTGCTGGGCAAGAATACGTCCCTGATAGCTCGCGTCAATTTGTGGCTTAGCAGAGTCGTTCAGTGGCAAAACGGCGATTTCCAGCAACGTATCTTTTTTGGTGTTAATCACATTGATGACTTTACCGCCAAAGCGGGCCTGCTGACCGGTATATAAACCAGGCTGGTTATGCACGGAGATAAAGTTTTTTTGGATATCGGGTTGATTATTACCTTTGATATTCTCAGGAATGGCGGCACATGATGCCAGGGTGAAAGCAAGGGCAATAATCATCAACCCTTTTGTATTTTTCATTTTACTTTCCTGCTTAAAAAAGACAGGGCTATAGTAAACCTTTGCGTATTATTGTCAGCACACGCATTGTTGATTATCTAAAATTAATATAATTGTAGCTCATGGTAATAACGGATTGTATTTTATCCGGTCGCTGAATGATGGTGATATTTTCAACGACCATAAAAGTAACTGCAGACATCACGATTTCACGTCACGCTGGCGGGAATGTAATAAAGCGGATCATCAATTTTCGCGTCGCTCATCAACCGACAGAATGACCGCGTTCATTACTCCCGTCACCTAGCCGGTAAGCCAGCGCCACGACCAGTGACTGTACCAGGCACAGCGTCGCTGACTGGGAGCGAAACGCGTCGACCTGCGCCTCTTTCACCACAAAGCAGAGATCGCTGAACGTTGCCAGCGGGCTTATCTGGCTGTCGGTAATCACGATCTGGCGCGCGCCGGCATTGGCTGCAGTTTCGCTGACCATCACCGTTTCTTCCGCATAAGGCGAGAAGCTTATCGACACCACGATATCGCGCGCTTTAATGCGGTTAATCTGCTCGCGCAGCATTCCGCCCATTCCGTCGAGCAAAATAGGGCGACACTCAAGATGGCTCAGGGCGTAGGTGAGATAGGCGGCGACGCTAAACGAACGACGTAGACCGGCGATGTAAATGGTGTCGGCTTCTGCCAGCAATTGTACGGCGCGTTCCAGCATTTCAGGTTCGGCACGGGCTGCCAGCTGCTGGAGCGCTTGAGTATTCGAACGGGCGAACTCCTGCAGGATATCGAGCGGGGTTTCCGGCACGGCTTCGCTTTCCATCTCACGGAACATGCGCGCGCGGTCGCTGTAGCTGGCGGTTTCCTCCACCAGGTTCATACGAAACAGCTGTTTCATTTCGTTGAAGCCGGTGAAGTCAAAGGCATTGGCGAAGCGGATCAGCGTTGAGGGTGGCACTCCGGCACGTTCAGCAATGACGGCAACCGTATCAAAGGCCACGCTATTGGTATTATCCAGCACATAGCGGGACACCTGCTGCAGCCTCTTACTCAGGCTATCGTAGCGATCGCGGATTTGCTGCTGCAGCTCGTTCAGGCTGGTTGCTGTTGTCATTTTACCTCCTGGTACATAGTTTTATGATTCTAAACGCAAAACCGCGTCTTTGAAATGTCACTCATTCATCTGGCTGTAAAAACGAAACAAAAGCTTCAGGTTTGCCGTTCGCTGAAACGTTCTGCCAGTGCACGCTAATCATGCGATTCCGCTTGTTAACATAAAAACCCATCCTTGATCACATTAATCATTATTTATTTTATTTCAACTTAAAATGGAATGTTTGTTTCATATATAGTACACAGATAACAGTGTTCAGGTAACAGTCACGTATCAACAGCGAGAGGTTAAGGATGGAGACAGTAGCGAATTTTATCCACGGCGAATGTGTCACCGGTTCAGGCCAGCGCGTTCAGGCAATCTTCAACCCGGCCACCGGCGAGCAGATCCGCCAGGTGGTGATGAGTACGATACAGGAAACCGAGCAGGCCATTGCGGCAGCGCACGACGCATTCCCCGGGTGGGCGCGCCATTCTCCGTTAAAACGTGCGCGAGTGATGTTCCGCTTTAAGGCGCTGTTGGAAGAAAACATGGAGAGGCTGGCTCGCATCATCAGCGAAGAGCATGGCAAGGTGTTCTCTGACGCAGTTGGTGAGCTGACCCGCGGCCTGGAAGTGGTGGAGTTTGCCTGCGGCATCCCACATCTGCAAAAGGGCGAACACTCAGCCAACGTAGGCACCGGCGTCGATAGCCATTCGCTGATGCAACCTCTCGGGGTTTGCGTCGGGATCACGCCGTTTAACTTTCCGGCAATGGTACCGATGTGGATGTTCCCCATCGCGCTGGCAACCGGGAATACCTTTGTGCTGAAACCCTCGGAAAAAGATCCTTCTCTCGCCCTGGCTCTGGCGAAACTGCTGCAAGAGGCGGGCCTGCCGGACGGCGTGTTCAACGTCGTACAGGGAGATAAAGAGTCCGTCGACGTGCTGCTGACTGACCCGCGCGTGCAAGCCGTGAGCTTTGTCGGCTCTACGCCGATTGCGGAATACATTTATCAGACAGCGTCAGCCCACGGTAAGCGTTGCCAGGCGTTAGGTGGTGCTAAAAATCACTGCATTTTAATGCCGGATGCCGACATGGATATGGCGACCAACGCCATTATGGGTGCCGCTTACGGCGCGGCGGGTGAACGCTGCATGGCGCTTTCTGTCGTGCTGGCGGTGGGTGATAAAACGGCAGATGAGCTGTGCTCGAGACTGGAAAAACAGATTGCGGCGCTGCGTGTCGGGCCGGGGCTTGATCAGACACCGGAAAACGAAATGGGACCGCTTATCTCCTCGGTGCATCGGAATAAAGTGCTCGGGTATATCGACAGTGGGGAATCGCAGGGGGCCAGCCTGCGTGTGGATGGTCGGCATTTTAGCGTCAAAGGTCATGAGCAGGGCTATTTTGTTGGGCCGACCCTGTTTGATAACGTCACGCCGGAGATGACCATTTATAAAGAAGAGATTTTTGGACCGGTGCTTTCTGTGGTGCGCGTAGCAGATTACAGCAGCGCGGTGGAACTGATTAATCGTCATGAATATGGTAACGGCACGGCAATTTTCACACGTGATGGCGGCTGTGCGCGTCGTTTCTGCGAAGAGGTGCAGGCGGGCATGGTGGGCGTTAACGTGCCTATTCCGGTGCCGATGGCGTTCCACAGTTTTGGCGGCTGGAAGCGGTCCATTTTTGGTGCGCTCAATGTTCACGGCAATGATGGCGTGCGCTTCTATACCCGGATGAAAACCGTCACCGCACGCTGGCCGGAGATGCTGCAGGACACAGGGGCAGCGTTCTCCATGCCAACGCTGGGCTGACAGGAGGGGTTATGCAAACCGAACGTATGACCATGGCTCAGGCGCTGGTCAAATTCCTTAATCAACAATATATCTGTGTCGATGGCGTGGAAACGCCCTTTGTCGAGGGTGTCGCCACCATCTTTGGTCACGGTAATGTGCTTGGCATTGGCCAGGCGCTGGAGCAGGATCCCGGTCATTTGCAGGTGATGCAGGGATGTAATGAGCAGGGAATTGCGCACATGGCGACCGGATTCGCCAAACAGCATCGGCGCCAGCGTATTTTTGCCGTGACGTCATCGGTTGGGCCGGGAGCGGCGAATATGGTGACTGCCGCGGCGACCGCAACGGCGAACCGTATTCCGCTGTTGCTGTTGCCCGGGGATGTATACGCCAGCCGTCAGCCGGACCCGGTATTGCAGCAAATTGAGCAATACCATGACCTTGGCATCAGCACCAACGACTGCTTCCGCCCGGTCTCGCGTTACTGGGACCGGATTAACCGCCCGGAGCAGTTAATGAGCGCGATGCTAAACGCGATGCGAACGCTTACTGACCCCGCAGATACTGGTGCCGTGACCATCTGCCTGCCACAGGATGTACAGGGAGAAGCCTGGGACTATCCACAGAGTTCCTTTGCGCGCCGCGTTCATCTGATTGAACGTCGACCGCCCGACCCACAGCGTCTGGCGATGGCGCGGGCGCTGATTGCCCGCAAACGCCGTCCGCTGGTGGTATGTGGCGGCGGGGTACGATATTCCGGCGCGTATGAGGCGTTTCGTACGTTTGTTGAAACGCTGCAACTGCCGTTTGCCGAAACTCAGGCCGGAAAAGGCGCACTGGTTAGTGACCACCCACTTAACCTCGGAGGCATTGGAGTAACTGGAGGGATGGCAGCGAATCAGCTCGCACCGCAAGCCGATCTGGTGATCGGCATCGGTACGCGCCTCACCGACTTTACCACCGGTTCGAAAGCGCTGTTTTCTCATCCGGAGGTTGAGTTCCTGCTGCTGAATGTGGCGGAGTTTGACGCGCTGAAGCTTGATGCCACCGCGCTTATCGCCGACGCCCGTACCGGGCTTACGGCGTTAACTGAAACGCTGAAAGACTACCGCAGCGATTGGGGGAAGGAGGTCACGCAGGCGCAGGCGGCCTGGCGCAATGAGTGCCAACGTTTATGGGATCGCGACTGGCGTCCCGACGACGAACCCGAAGTGGCAGGGCATCTTGACGCTCAGTTGGCGGAATATGGCGACACGCTAAACACCCGGTTGACCCAGACGAAGGTGCTGGGACTTATCAATCAGCACATTGAAGATAACGCTATCGTCGTGGGGGCCGCTGGATCGCTGCCAGGCGATTTACAGCGTATCTGGCAGGTCAAAACCCCGGACAGCTATCACCTGGAATACGGCTACTCCTGTATGGGCTATGAAATTGCGGCTGCTATTGGGGCCAGGCTGGCGAAGCCACAGCAGCCGGTTTATGCCATGGTGGGGGATGGCTCATACATGATGCTGCATTCCGAGCTACAAACCGCCGTTCAGGAGGGGATAAAAGTCACTATCCTGTTGTTTGATAACGCCAGCTTCGGGTGCATTAACAACCTGCAGATGGGGCATGGGATGGGGAGTTTCGGTACGGAAAACCGCCACCGCAACCCGCAAACCGGACGGTTAGATGGACCGTTGGTGAAGGTCGATTTTGCCAAAAACGCGGAAAGCTACGGCTGTCGGGCATGGCGCGTACATGACGAGCAAAGTCTGCTGGCGGCGCTGGAAGCCTCCCGTGTGCATTCAGGGCCTGTGCTGCTGGATATCAAAGTTCTGCCGAAAACCATGACCCACGACTATGCCTCCTGGTGGCGCACTGGCGATGCGCAGGTGGCAGACTCTCCGTCGGTGCGAAAAGCGGCTGAGCAGACGTTTGAGCAGGTGAAAAACGCACGCCAGTACTAAAAGCGATTAATGCCGGATGGTGCTGCGCTTATCCGGCCTACAGCGGATTCTATCTCCTGGCCGGATAAGGCGTTAGCGTCGTCATCCGGCAACCTGCGACAACGAAATTTTCATTTCATTTTTCCTTTCTCTTCATCCATCACCTCCTTCCTGAACGGAAGGGGGCCAATTCCTTCATCTTTCCTGTCTTTATGTTGTGATATTGATAACAAATTTTATCTCGATCATCTCAAAAGTGTTAACTTGCACCCAAAAATATAATTTTCACTATTTATAAAAATGAAATAAATGTTTTATTTAAAGGGTCGTTAGTTCATCGCATTCACCAACACCGGGAGCCGTTATGTTTAACATTGCTTTACTGGGCGCTGGCCGAATTGGCCAGGTACATGCAGCTAACATTGCCAGTCACAGTGCTACTACCCTCTGGTCGGTCGTCGACCCGAATCAGGAATTTGCCACTCGTCTTGCCACACAGTACCAGGCTCGTTTGCAAAGCCTGGATGAGGCGATGACGGACCCTAACGTTCACGCCGTGCTGATTGCCTCCGCGACCGATACCCACGCGGATCTGATTGAAATGGCCGCACGCCACGGCAAAGCCATCTTCTGTGAAAAGCCGGTCCACCTGGATCTGGCCCGTGTACGCGACTGTCTGAAAGTGGTCAAAGAGTACGACGTACCGTTGTTTATCGGTTTCAACCGCCGCTTCGATCCGCAATTTCGCCGAGTGAAAACTGACGCACTGGCCGGGCGTATCGGTAAGCCGGAATCGCTGCTGATCATCTCCCGCGATCCGTCGCCGCCGCCTGCGGAATATGTGCGTGTATCCGGCGGTATGTTCCGCGATATGACCATCCACGATTTTGATATGGCGCGCTTTATCATGGGCGAAGAGCCGGTTTCGGTGTATGCCCAGGGCAGCAATCTGGTGGATCCGGCGATTGGCGAAGCGGGCGATATCGACACCGCGTTCATCGTACTGAAATATGCCTCCGGCGCGATGGCGACCATCGTCAACAGCCGCCGTTCTTCTTACGGATACGATCAGCGCCTTGAGCTGCACGGCTCTGAAGGGCTGCTGTGCGCGGGCAATATTCTCGAAAACCAGGTGCAGCATTACGGCAAACAGGGCTGCACCAGCGCGTTACCTGAACACTTCTTCCTGCAGCGTTATAAATCGGCCTATGCCGCGGAATGGGAACACTTTGTTGCGGTACTGCGCGGCGAAGCGGTCCCTGATTGCAGCGGGGACGATGGCGAGCGTGCGCTGTATCTGGCGGATAAAGCGCTGGAGTCACTGCATAGCCAGCGTGAAGTTCTCCTCTGATTGTCACCACAACCTACCCTACACAGAGAGACATAATAATGAAAAAATTGATCTTAGCTGTCCTCATCGCCATGACATCCGGGGCAGCCATTGCTGAAAATGAGCAAATTGTTTTCAGTACGCCAAACCTGGCGATGCCATTTGAAGTTCACATGCAGCGCACGGCGGTGAAAGCCGCAAAAGAGATGGGCGTGAATTTACAGGTCCTGGACGGGCAGGGTAGCTCGCCAAAACAGGTCGCTGACCTGGAAAACGCCATAACTCGTGGCGCACAGGGCTTTATTGTTTCGCCGAACGATGTCAACGCGGTATCCAGCGCGGTAGATGAAATTCAGGATGCGAAACTGCCCGTGGTCACGCTCGACCGCTCCGTTGACAGCCAGAAAAAAGTGCCGCACTTCGGCGCGAACAACTACAAAGGCGGCCAGGCGATTGGCGACTTTGTCAAAACCAAATTCCCAGACGGGGCAGACATTATTCTGCTGACCGGCCAGCCAGGCTCCTCCTCCAACATTGAACGTACTAAAGGTATTCGCGACAGCCTGAAGGCGGGCGGTGAAAAGTACAAGATCGTTGCCGACCAGACGGGTAACTGGATGCGTTCTGAAGGGATGCGCATTGTTGAAAGCGTGCTGCCTTCGCTGCCGAAACGCCCGCAGGTGATCCTCTCCGCTAACGACGATATGGCGCTGGGCGCGATTGAAGCGTTACAGGGACAAGGACTGAAGCCGGGTGAAGTTCTGGTCACGGGCTTCGATGCCGTGCCGGAAGCACTGGCGCGTGTGCGCGACGGTTGGCTGGCAGTGACGGCGGATCAACGTCCTGGCTTTGCGGTGAAAACGGCCATGAGCCAGTTGGTGAATAACGTCCGTGAGAAGACTGCGATCACCGGGGCTGACTACCCGCCAACGCTTATCACCAAAGAGAACCTGCAGCAGGCCGAGCGTATTAGTGAGGCCGGTAACTGATATGTCCGCAGCCGCCGCGCAAGTGGCGGCTCTCTATGAGGAGGAGCAGACCGATGTCGCAACCCTTACTGAAAGTGACCGACCTGGCGAAAAGCTTTTCCGGTGTTTGGGCGCTGAGCAGCGCACAACTGACTGTCGGAGCAGGCGAGATTCATGCGCTGTTAGGTGAGAACGGTGCCGGAAAATCGACCCTGCTGAAAGCGCTGGCGGGCGCACAGCCGCAAACACGCGGGGATATTTGGTTCAACGGCGAAACATTGCCGATAGAAGACTCTCCGGTTGAGCGGCAGAACAAGGGCATTATCACGATTTATCAGGAATTTAATCTGCTGCCCAATATGACCGTCGCCGAGAATATGTTCCTCGGACGCGAACCGCGTAAACGCAATCTGATTGTGGACGAAAAGGCGGTAAATCAGGAGGCGCAGGTCATTCTGGATTACCTGCAACTGAACGTTGCGCCAACCACAGCCGTGGCCCGACTGAGCGTGGCGCAGCAGCAAATGGTGGAAATTGCGCGGGCGCTGACGTTGAACGCGAAGCTGATCATCATGGACGAACCTTCCGCCGCGTTGAGCGATAGCGAAGTAGAAAGTCTGCACCGGGTGGTGCGGGAACTTAAAGGGCGTGGTGTGAGCATTATCTACGTCACCCATCGCCTGCATGAAGTTTTTCAGCTCTGCGACCAGTTCACCGTTTTCCAGGATGGGCGATTCACCGGTAATGGTGCGGTTGCACAGACCACCGTAGAACAGCTGATCCGTCTGATGGTGGGGCGCGATGTGGCCTTTAATCGCCGCCCGGCCAGCGAAACTCACCATGAAGATAAACCTGTGCGTCTGGCGGTGAAGGGGCTTAGCCGCGAAAAACCGCCGCTGGATCCGCATGGCATCGCGCTGCACGACATTAGCTTCCACGTGCATGCTGGCGAAGTATTAGGTATTGCCGGACTGGTGGGTGCCGGGCGCACCGAAGTGGCCCGCTGCCTGTTTGGCGCCGACGGTTTTACCTCCGGCAGCTTTGAACTTGATGGCGTGCCGTATCAGCCGCGCGATCCGCTGTTTGCGCTGGATCAGGGGCTGGCGCTGGTACCGGAAGATCGTAAAAAAGAGGGTGCAGTGTTGGGACTGTCGATCCGCGACAACCTGTCGCTCTCCAGCCTGTCGTCACTGCTGCACTGGCGCTGGTTTGTGAATACCCGCAAAGAAGATGCCCTGATTGAGTCTTACCGCCAGGCGCTGCAGATCAAAATGGTCAACAGTGCGCAGGAGGTGCGCAAGCTCTCCGGCGGAAACCAGCAAAAAGTGATCCTCGCGCGCTGCATGGCGCTTAACCCTCGGGTGTTGATTGTGGATGAACCGACGCGCGGCATCGATGTTGGCACCAAATCAGAAGTCCATCAGGTGCTGTTTGATATGGCGAAAAAGGGCGTGGCGGTGATTGTGATCTCCTCCGATCTGCCGGAAGTCATGGCGGTTTCCGATCGGATCATCACGTTGAGTGAAGGTCGGGTGACTGGCGAGATCCACGGCGATGACGCCAACGAAGAGCGGCTAATGACGATGATGGCCATCAACCATAACGCCCTGAATGCGGCATAACGGAGTGACTCATGACGCAGATTATTTCTAAAACGCAGGTTCCAGCCAAACGCGGTGGACGTCTTGATCCCATTGCCTTTTTTGAGCGCTTTGGGGTGCTGATTTTTATGATCCTGCTGCTGATTTTCTTTCAGTTGCAGAACAGCAATTTTCTTTCTGAACGCAACATTTTCAACATTCTGACCGAAGTCTCCATCTACGGGATCATGGCGGTGGGGATGACGTTTGTCATTCTGACTGCCGGCATCGATCTGTCGGTGGGCTCTATCCTGGCGGTCTGCGCTATGACCGCCGCGTATGTGATCAAGGGCGACAACTTCACCACAGTCGATCCGAACGCCTGGGGCGGCATGAGCTGGCTGATTGGTCTTGGTATCTGTATGGCGATGGGCACCGCGATTGGTTTTCTGCATGGCCTCGGCGTGACCCGCCTGCGTCTGCCGCCGTTTATCGTCACCCTCGGCGGGATGACCATCTGGCGCGGCCTGACGCTGGTGATCAACGACGGCGCGCCGATTGCCGGTTTCGACGCGGGATACCGCTGGTGGGGACGCGGCGAACTGCTCGGCATTTCGATTCCAATCTGGATCTTTGCTCTGGTCGCTATTGGCGGTTACCTGGCACTGCATAAAACCCGCTGGGGGCGCTTCGTATACGCCATCGGCGGCAACCCAGAGGCGGCGCGTCTGGCAGGGGTCAATGTGAAGCGCGTGCTGGTGAGCGTCTACGTGCTGATTGGCTGTCTGGCGGGGCTGGCGGGCTTCATCCTCAGTGCGCGTTTAGGTAGTGCGGAAGCGGTCGCCGGGATCTCCTTTGAGCTGCGCGTCATCGCTTCGGTGGTCATTGGCGGCACGTCGCTGATGGGGGGCTACGGACGCATCGGCGGCACCATTATCGGCTCGATCATCATGGGCATCCTGATTAACGGTCTGGTGCTGATGAACGTCTCGGCTTACTACCAACAAATTATTACCGGCTTAATTATCGTTCTGGCGGTGGCGTTCGATACCTACGCCAAGAGCCGTCGCGGCGCACTGTGAGGATCATGATGAAAGAAGTTCGTATTGGATTGATTGGCACCGGGTATATCGGCAAGGCGCATGCTATCGCCTATGCCCAGGCCCCGACGGTGTTTAACCTGCGCGGCAAACTGGTGCGCGAGATGGTGGCGGAAGTCACGCCGGAACTGGCGGCAGAGCGGGCGCAGGCGTTTGGCTTCAATCGCTCAACCGGAGACTGGCGGGCGCTGGTGGCCGACCCGGCCATTGATGTCGTGGATATTTGCTCTCCCAACCATCTGCATAAAGAGATGGCGCTGGAAGCGATTCGCCATGGCAAGCATGTGTACTCGGAAAAACCGTTGGCGCTGAACGCCCACGACGCGCGTGAAATGGTTGAGGCCGCACAGCGGGCAGGAGTGAAAACCCTGGTGGGGTTCAACTATATGAAGAACCCAACGGCGCAGCTGGCGAAAGAGATCATTGAGCGCGGCGAAATTGGCGAGGTGATCCATTTCTACGGCACCCACAACGAAGACTACATGGCCGATCTGCTTGCGCCGATCCACTGGCACTGTTTTAAAGAAACGGCGGGTCTGGGGGCACTTGGCGATCTGGCGGCGCATATCGTCAATATGGCGCAGTACCTGGTTGGCGATATTCATCAGGTCTGCGGCGACTTGAAGATCGTGGTGCCACAGCGTCCGGCGCAAGTCGGTTCCTCGCAAATGGTGACGGTAGAGAACGAAGATCAGGCCCACGCGATGGTGCGCTTTGCAGGCGGTGCGCAAGGGGTGATTGAAACCTCCCGCGTCGCCTGTGGCCGCAAGATGGGGTTGTCGTATGTGATTACCGGGACCAAAGGAACCATCAGTTTTACCCAGGAGCGCATGGCTGAGCTGAAGCTCTATTTGCATGACGATCCGGTCAACCGCCAGGGGTTTCGCACTTTACTGGTTGGTCCTTCGCATCCGGACTACGGCGCGTTTTGCATGGGAGCCGGGCATGGTATCGGTTTTAACGACCAGAAAACTGTGGAAGTGCGCGACCTGGTGGACGGCATTGCCGCCGATGCGCCGATGTGGCCGGACTTCGAAGAGGGCTGGAAGGTGTCGCGTGTGCTTGACGCTATCGCACTCTCGCACCTGGAAGGCCGCTGGCTGAATGTGAACGATATTGTCTGAAGAGGTATCAACGTGGAAAAGCAGTTTGATGTGATATGCATGGGCCGCGTGGCGGTTGACCTCTACAGTCAGCAGATTGGCGCACGCCTGGAAGATGTGTCGAGCTTTGCCAAATATCTTGGCGGATCGTCCGGCAACGTGGCCTACGGAACGGCGCGGCAGGGACTGCGTTCATCAATGCTGGCGCGGGTTGGTGACGAACATATGGGGCGTTTCCTGCGTGAAGAATTAAATCAGGTAGGCTGCGATACCAGCCATCTGATTACCGATAAAGACCGCCTGACAGCGCTGGTGCTACTCGGCATTAAAGACCGGGACACCTTTCCTCTGATTTTTTACCGTGATAACTGCGCGGATATGGCGATTACCGCCAGCGATGTTGATGAACAGTTCATCGCGTCTGCCCGTTGTCTGGCCATCACCGGGACGCATCTTTCTCATCCGCAAACCCGCGAAGCGGTGTTGACGGCGCTGGCTTACGCCCGGCGTCACGGCGTGCGTACGGCGCTGGATATCGACTATCGCCCGGTGTTGTGGGGGCTTACATCCTTAGGCGACGGCGAAACGCGTTTTATCGCCGCCGATCAGGTCACCCGTCAATTGCAGGAGGTGTTGCATCTTTTTGATGTGATTGTCGGCACCGAGGAGGAGTTTCATATCGCGGGCGGCAGTACCGATACGCTGCAGGCGCTGTCGCAGGTTCGCGGCGTGAGTAACGCGACGCTGGTCTGCAAGCGCGGTGCGCTCGGTAGCTCGGTGTATACCGACGCGATCCCGGCCCGGCTGGACGATGGT
Source organism: Citrobacter sp. LUTT5 (assembly GCF_009905315.1). NCBI lineage: Bacteria > Pseudomonadati > Pseudomonadota > Gammaproteobacteria > Enterobacterales > Enterobacteriaceae > Citrobacter > Citrobacter sp. LUTT5. The sequence goes on from NZ_CP047606.1 coordinate 1,196,359, forward strand.
CTGACGGTGACCGGCGTACGCGTGGAGGTGCTGAACGTGTTGGGGGCGGGGGATGCGTTTATGTCCGGCCTGCTGCGCGGCTACCTCAACGATGAGGGCTGGGAGCAGGCGTGCCGCTATGCTAATGCCTGTGGTGCGCTGGTGGTATCGCGTCACGGCTGTGCGCCGGCGATGCCGAGCAAAGTTGAGCTTGATGATTATCTTTCTCGCGCTGCGGAGGTTCCGCGTCCGGATCTCGATCCGCATCTCAACCATTTGCATCGCGTGACGACTCGCCGTCGCACATGGTCGGAACTGTGTGTGATGGCTTTCGATCACCGCAGTCAGCTTGAAGAGATGGCGCTACAGTGCGGCGCGTCTTTGAAGCGTATTCCGGCATTGAAACAGCTTATTTTGCAGGCCAGCCGTGAAGCGGCCAACAGCGCCGGGCTGGAGGGCAAGGCCGGGCTGCTTTGCGACGGTACGTTTGGTCAGGATGCACTGAATTCGATAACCGGAGAGGGCTGGTGGATAGGTCGCCCTATCGAACTGCCGGGATCTCGCCCGCTGGAGATGGAACACGGCAATATTGGCTCGCAGCTCATCAGTTGGCCGCAGGAACATGTGGTGAAGTGTCTGGTTTTTTTCCATCCGGAAGATGCCCACGCGTTGCGTCTGGAGCAAGAACAGAAAATCGCCGAGGTGTACCGCGCCTGTTGCCAGTCTGGTCATGAGCTGCTGCTGGAGGTGATTTTGCCGGCCAGTATGCCGCGCAGTGATGAACTGTATTTGCGCGCTATTTCCCGCTTCTACAACTTAGGGATTTACCCCGACTGGTGGAAACTCCCACCGCTGACTTCTGCTGGCTGGACGGCGTTGAGTGACATTATCGAACGGCGCGATCCGCACTGCCGTGGCGTGGTGATCCTTGGTCTGGACGCACCGGCAGAGCAACTGCGCGCTGATTTCAAAGCGGCTGCGGGTCATGCGGTGGTGAAAGGATTTGCCGTGGGACGCACGCTGTTTGGCGACGCTTCCCGCGCGTGGTTGAAACACGATATTGACGATGCGCAACTGGTGGCGCGCATTAAAGATAACTACCTGCAGCTTATCGCCTGGTGGCGCGAGCGCGGACAAGCATAATTCAGGAGAAGATAATGACGGTACAATTAGGTATTAATCCACTGACATGGACGAATGATGATCTTCCTTCACTGGGCGCTGAGACGTCGCTTGATACTTGTCTGAGCGAGGGTAAAGAGGCCGGATTTGCTGGTTTCGAACTGGGTAATAAATTCCCGCGCGAGGCGCGTCTGCTCGGCCCCATTTTGCAGCGTCACGACCTGCAACTGGTTTCCGGCTGGTACTCTGGACGTCTGCTGGAACGCAGCGTGGAGGAGGAGATTGCCGCCGTGCAGTCACATCTGACGTTACTGCGCGAGTTGGGGGCCAAGGTGCTGGTCTTTGCCGAAGTCAGTGGCTGCATTCACGGCGAGCAGCAGACGCCGGTACATCTGCGTCCGCGCTTCCCGCAAGAGCGCTGGCAAGAATACGGTGAAAAGCTTACCGAGTTTGCGCGCTACACCCAACAGCAGGGGGTACAGATTGCCTATCACCACCACATGGGAACGGTGATTGAATCTGCTGAAGATGTGGGTAATCTGATGACGAATACCGGTGATGAAGTTGGATTGCTGCTCGACACGGGACACTTGACCTTCGCCGGAGCCGATCCGCTGGCGGTGGCGCAGCGCTGGGCATCGCGTATCAACCATGTTCACTGTAAAGACGTGCGTGCCGACGTGCTGGCGGATGTCAAAAATCGCAAAACCAGCTTTCTCGATGCGGTACTGAGTGGGGTCTTTACCGTGCCGGGCGATGGCTGCGTTGACTATCCGCCGATCATGGCCTTGCTGAAGGCGAACCAGTATCAGGGGTGGTTAGTCGTGGAGGCGGAGCAAGATCCGGCCATCGCGCATCCGCTGACGTATGCGCGTCTGGGCTATAACAACCTTAGCCGTCTGGCGCGTGACGCTGGTCTTATCTGAGGAGGTGATATGTCACGTTTATTATCACGTTGGCAGCAGCCGGACGCGCAGGGGCGTACGCAGTCAGTGACGCCGGAAAGCGCCGGTTGGGAATATGTTGGCTTTAAAGCGTATGAACTGGAAGAGGGGCAGCAGCTTACGCTGCCCGCCGTCAGCGAAGAACGTTGTCTGGTATTGGTCGCCGGACGCGCGACCGTCACCACGCCGGGTGCAACCTTTACTGATATCGGCGAGCGGATGAGCCCGTTCGAACGGATCAAACCGTGGGCGGTCTATGTCACCGCTGGTGAAACCATACAGGTTCAGGCGGTGACCAGACTGGAGCTGGCGGTCTGCGCTGCGCCGGGGAAAGGCACACACCCAACACGGCTGATTGCACCTAAGGATATCGACGGGGAAGCGCGCGGCAAAGGTCACAACCAGCGTTATGTGCATAACATTTTACCGGAAGATAAACCTGCTGATAGCCTGCTGGTGGTGGAAGTGTGGACCAACGAAGGCTGTACCAGTTCCTGGCCAAGTCACAAGCATGATACCGACAATCCGCCGCAGGAGACCTATCTGGAAGAGACTTACTACCATCGCCTCAACCCGCCGCAGGGATTCTGTCTGCAACGGGTATACACCGACGACCGATCGCTTGACGAGTGTATGGCAGTCTATAACCGCGATGTGGTGATGGTGCCAAAAGGGTATCACCCGGTGGCAACCCTGGCAGGATATGACAGCTACTACCTTAACGTGATGGCGGGGCCGGTTCGCAAATGGATGTTTACCTGGGAAGATGAACATGCGTGGATTAATCGCGAGTATCCAGTTGATAAGTAAGGTTATGAATGGCTTTGTTAAAAGCGAGTCGTTTTTTCCCCTCCTTTTGATCAGTAAAATGGGAGGGATGGGATGACGGTTGGTACTATTTAAGTGCTCATTATTCTCATAGCTCGCCTTGCTATGAGAATAATGCAAGCGTCGATATATTTGGGATTATGGCAGTAGCCAGGGTGCTGTCGAAAACACCCCGGCTATCTTTTGTTGCGGGCTGATTAGAAATGATATTTCAGTCCTAACGTTGCCGCGCTGTTGTTGTAACCGTTGTCTCCCATCTGGACGCCCACATTACCCCACAGATTTAAATCTGGCGTAATCTTGCCTTCAACACCCAGTTTAATCTCTCCCAGATTGCGTGCACCTTCCTGGCTGACGCTAACGTCGTCCATTTTTGTGCTAAAACTGCGTGTATTATGGAGCCAGTTAGCTTCAATAAATGGCTGGAATTCGCGGCCTTTGTCCTCATCCATTTTATTAAAGCTTTTCAGATAGGCTCTGGCTCCAAGACGGGTTTGAATATTACCGTTACCATTCATCTCGATACGCGTTCCGTTAGCTTCCTGATGGTCATCAGATTTGACCTGTAGTGGTTTACTGAATTTGGCCACCTGAACAGAGGTGATATGCTCACCTCAGAACATTACAGGTGCCTCAATGAAAAAAAGAAATTTCAGCGCAGAGTTTAAACGTGAATCCGCTCAACTGGTCCTTGATCAGAACTACACCGTTGCAGCTGCGGCCAGTGCTATGGATGTGGGTCTTTCTACCATGACGCGATGGGTAAAGCAGTTGCGGGATGAACGACAGGGCAAAATACCTAAAGCCTCCCCTATAACCCCGGAACAGATTGAAATACGTGAGCTGAAGAAAAAGCTACAACGCATTGAAATGGAAAACGACATATTAAAAAAGGCTACCGCGCTCTTGATGTTAGACTCCCTGAACAATTCTCGTTAATCGGGAAACTCAGAGCGCAGTATCCTGTGGTCACACTCTGCCACGTGTTCGGGGTTCATCGCAGTAGCTACAAATACTGGGAGAAAAGCGCCGAAAAGCCAGACGGCTGGCGAGCTGTGTTACGCAGCCAGGTTCGGGAGCTGCATAACATCAGCCATGGCTCTGCTGGCGCAAGAAGTATCGCCATTATGGCAACCCTGAGAGGCTTCAGAATGGGACGCTGGCTTGCTGGCAGGCTCATGAAAGAACTGGGGCTGGTGAGTTGTCAGCAGCCTACCCACCGGTATAAACGTGTTGGTCATGAACACATCGCTATCCCGAATCGCCTTGAGCGACAGTTCGCAGTGACAGAACCTAACCAGGTGTGGTGCGGCGATGTGACGTACATCTGGACAGGCAAGCGTTGGGCTTACCTTGCAGTTGTTCTCGATCTGTTCGCAAGGAAACCAGTGGACTGGGCAATGTCATTCTCGCCGGATAGCAAGCTGACCATCAGAGCGCTGGAAATGGCGTGGGAAGCTCGCGGTAAACCAGCCGGAGTGATGTTCCACAGTGACCAGGGTAGCCACTATACAAGCAGGCAGTTCCGGCAGTTACTGTGGCGTTGCCAGATCAGGCAGAGTATGAGCCGATGTGGAAACTGTTGGGACAACAGCCCGATGGAACGCTTCTTCCGTAGTCTGAAAAACGAGTGGGTGCCAGTGACAGGTTATATAAACTTTAGCGATGCTGCTCATGCGATCACAGACTATATCGTCGGGTATTACAGCTCGCTAAGGCCGCATGACTATAACGGTGGGTTGCCCCCAAACGAATCGGAAAACCGATACTGGAAAAACTCTAAAGCCGTGGCCAGTTTTAGTTGACCACTACACAAGCACATTCATGTCTATCAGATAGCTTCGAGTGCTAATAACCCAAATATTGCGAACGGAGTCTCTATATGAGTTACGACTTCAGAAATCTTTCATCCGCAGACTTTGAGGATCTTGTTAGGGACCTTATTGGAAAAGAAGAGGGGCTTCGCTTCGAGGCATTCTGTGCTGGACCTGATAATGGTATTGACGGCCGCCATGCACACGCTGACAGTCGCATCATTCTACAAGCGAAGCATTATGAGGGTTCGCCATTCAGTAAACTGATGGCCACAATGAGACGTGAGCGCTTGTCGATCGATAAGTTAGCTCCCACTCGCTATATTCTAGCGACTTCCTCTAAGCTCACTCCGGCTGGAAAGGGCAAACTTGTTCCGCTCATAGGGCCGAGTTTGAGGTCTGAGGCTGATATTTGGGGGCCAGAAGATATAAATGGCCTTCTTCGGAAATATCCAGATATCCTCAGGTCGCATATCAAAGTGTGGTTATCGGGCACTGGTATTTTGGACCAGGTCGTACGCGCGGCGGCGTATGCTTTTAGGGCAGTTACGCAGGAAGAGATCGAGCATAAGGTTCGTGTTTACGTCTCAAATCCCAGCTTTGATGAGGCATTTACTAAATTAGATAAACATCGACTTCTTATCATCTCTGGACCACCGGGTATCGGAAAAACGACGTTGGCTGAAATGCTTTGTTATACTTTTTTGAGCGAGCAGTGGGAGCTAGTTCCGATCCATAGTTTAGAGGACGGTTTTTCAGCTATAAGCGACAGCAAAAAACAGATATTTCTTTTTGACGATTTTCTAGGAAAAGTTGCCCTAGATCATCAAACATTGGCGCATAAAGATTCTTATCTGGCGCGATTCATGAATCGTGTGCGTCGTTCGCCAAATGCCCGTTTTATACTAACAACTAGAGGTTATATTTTTGAGGAAGCTAGGAGAGTCTCAGAGCATCTTGGTGATGAGTTGCTCGATGTTACAAAATATGTTCTCGATGTTGGTGTCTATACCCGCAGGATAAAAGCTCGGATTCTCTACAATCATTTGCTAGTTTCGGATACGCCTCGATTGTATATAAGGGCGTTGTTGGAGAGTAATCAACTTGCGGAAATCGTAGATCACAAGAATTATAATCCACGCGTAATCGAGGCGATGACTGATGCACTGCGCATCTGTAATATTGAGCCGGTTTCCTATCCTACAACCTTTATCAGTGCACTGAATAATCCAAGTCAGATTTGGGATAAAGCATTCCGTATACATATTGATCATCGGTGCAGGCATCTACTGATAGCAAGGTTTTTCCTTACGGAATATGGGGTTTCTCTCTCTACCCTTCGATCGTCATTTGATAAATTGCATAACGAGATGAGTGTAGCCTATGGCCTAGCATGCGGGCCTAAGGATTTCGAAGAAGCCCTTTGTATTCTGGAAGGTAGCTTTATCAATATCACCAATATCAACGGTCCAATAGTCACTTATATTAACCCTTCCCTTAAGGACTATCTGTCAGCCTATTTATTGGACACAGACCTCCTGATTCGCCTTATTCCCGCAACAGCATCTATTGACTGGATATCACGGTTGTGGAACTTCGTACATCCACGTGGGCTACGCGAGACTGATCGAGTGAGGATAGCCAAAGCCTGTGTTAGCATATTAGATATGTTCGAAACTCGTCCACATTGGCGTCCGAAAATCGATGATGCCCGAATACTCGAATATAATGATGCCGCAAACTCGAGACGGCTTCGAATACTTATGGATTGGTGGCAACTTACGAACGAACGGAAATTTGCCGATAGTCTTATGGCGATCGCCCGTAATCCACCGCAGGGTTTCAGCGCATGGTCGGATGGAGAGACTCTGATCGATTTCTTTTCCAGGAGAGGTGAACGTGGCTCTGGGAGACCATTTATTTACGAAACTGAATTATTAGAACTACTTGAAAAAGAACTTACTGAGGCGATACGGTGGAGTCCAAGTGACATGCTCCCCACGTTTGTTGACGCAGTAGATGCAACTGAGGGGCTACCCGACAGCGTTATCTACGCCTTGCAGGCAGCTGTTCTTGAAGACTTCGAGGAAAACACCAGCCGCATTTGCGAGGATAATAGTGAGTTTTCTCTGTCAGACCGAATAGATACTCTCAAAAAATTAGCAACACGTTTTGATGTTTCTGAAGACGTGTTGAATCGTGCTATCTCAGCGATTGAGGAACGCATTAGTGAGATTGAAGAACAAAGTAGTTGCGAGTGCGCTCCTGGCTATTCGTCGTTGAAAGAGTCTGAGCAAGACACGTTTGACGATAGCGCCCTTCATGATCTTTTCATCACTCTTCTGGATGGCTAGGCTAACTTGGCAAAGTCGGCTGAAAATGCCAGATGACTTGTAAAGCAGTTATGTGGTCTTCGAGTTCGAATATTAAAGCAAACGCGCCACTCAGAATGAGATCGTTATCATCGAGCGCCATCTATACTCTTAACCCCTTAGTAAGATTGAGATAGTCATATCTCATTAAGACTGTGCCAGTTTAATCAAAGTAATGATCGCAGATGTAATGCGTGAACAGGGGAAACTGCCCACCAAATATAGTAGGTTGGATGTCCTATGTACTGAAAATCCCCCCTTGGGATTAAGAAAACTTATTTCAATTTTGAGATGACGAACACAGATTTTTGTCTAACCATATGAAATATTTAAATTTAATTTTTAACGAAAATGGCAAACTTGGACAGGAAGGTAATTTTGCAAATTACAGTCACTCTTAATTTTACAACTGCTGAAGAAGCAGAGATCGCAGCTATACTTGGATGCAACATTGCAGATCTAAATAATCAGCTAAACACTTGCGCAACAGCATCACTCAAAGAATATCTTACTATGTTTAGAGGGCAAAAAGTCTTCAAACGTGGAAGTGACATGCTCGAGTATAGATTACTATTATTGATTGAACACACATTTAACGGCGAAATTCCAGATGAACGGACAGTCAGTAGTCTGTTCCAAACGACTTTGACTGAAAGTCGTTCACTGATTAAATCTGTAATTTCGAAATTTCAATATCAATTACGTCCACATATTGACAATACTCTTAAAGCAACTCTCGGGCGAGCTGCACGTCAGAACAATACCCAGGATTATACCGTTGTCATAAATAGCCAAAATGTTGTGAATGAATTGAATAAAGTTTTAGCTGACATTGATGGCAGTCTTTCAGCAGTAATAAAGAAAAAGGGTAGTGTATCGACATTTGAAATACCACCTTCATCTTACAATCAGCTTTGTGCAAAGTTTCAAATTCCAGCGAATCCATAAATATAATGAGTGATCTACTTTCCGCTTCAAGTTTACTCATGGCAATTGCTGCTATTCTTTTTAGTCTTTGGTATTCTGAGATTACGAAAGCTCTCGACATAATCCCAAAGCGGTATAAAGAGGATAACGTTGCTGCACGTGCTACGGTTTCTGGTGTTTTGTTATCAAAAGCACTTCCCGTTGCATTAATGGCTCTCATAATAGCTGCGATATTTTTACCTGATACAATTAATTTAATTGGAGAGTCTCTAAATACACTCTATGAATTGGGGGGCGGAGCGATTAAAAGGTATAATGCTGTAAAAACTGCCTATTGCTTTGTATCACTTCTTTCGCTGACTTTGGCCTTATACATGTGGGTGTTAGTAGTAAAGTTATTCATGTTACGAAAAAAATTGAGTTAGCTTACAGTCTCGTTTTAAAAATAGATTGATTTGAAGAAGTTGCAGCTCACTTCAGGTGAGGGGGTATGTATCCAGGCAAAACAGGGCTATTTGCATTTTGGCTGGAGCTATCATAAAACGTTGGTTACGAGATGTTGAAAGTGTTAAGCAAGCTTTTGATGCGAATATAGGCATAAAAAATAATCATCTATTAACCGGAGTTACAGATTTGAATGAAAGATATAAACGCCTCTTTGAGGCGCTTATATAAATGTTAACCGACAAGCCTTATGCCTCGAATACCGTCTCCAATAATAGTTCCACGATCTGCTGAGATAACAAAGTCAGCCCACCATTGCATCATCGGACGGCGCTGCTCAAGATAGTCGCTCCGATTGTATGCCCGTCGTACCTCATTCTTATCCACATGGGCCAGCGCTGCCTCAATAACATCAGGTGGAAAATCCTGCTCATTAAGGGCCGTACTAGCAATAGATCGCAGTCCGTGTGAAACAAGCACCCCACCAAAACCTGCGCGTTTTAGCGAAGCGTTAACCGTCTGGCTATTCATTGGCTGGTTGGGCCTGATACGGCTAGGGAAGATAAATTCCCGGTTGCCGCTTAACGGCTTCATCATTTCCAATATCGCAATTGCTTCATCTGACAATGGAACAGTATGGTCGCGGTTCATTTTCATGCGTGCTGCAGGAATCTTCCACTCTCGCGCTTCTATGTCTACCTCTTCCCAGCGAGCTTCAGCCGCTTCGGCAGGGCGGGTGATAGTAAGAAGTTGCCACATGAACAGGCAGCGTGTGGAAAGGCTAATGCTGGCTGTTCGCATTGTCTGCATCAGTTGTGGTAGCTGATCTGGTCGAATGCTGGGCATGTTCTTCTTCTGCGGCTTCTCAAAGGCTTTGCCAATGTTGATACTGGGCACCGCATCAATCAGACCTGTATTTTGGGCATAGATCATGACCTCATTAATGCGCTGGCACAGGCGACGAACAGTTTCCAGTGCTCCTCTGGCCTGGACTGGTTGCACGGCCTGAACCAGGGTATGAGCTTTAATATCTGTAACGCTGACGTCGCCAATCGCAGGAAAAACATCTCTCTCAAGCGAGCGCCAGATATTGTCGGCATAGTCCTCTGTCACGCTGGCTTTCTTCACATTCCACCATCGTTCAGCTACGAGCTGGAAAGTATTTGTTTTGGCTTCAAGCGAACTGCGCAGTTGTTCTTGCTGATGCTCCTGAGGATCGATTTGTTTCGCCAGAAGAGAACGAGACTCTGCGCGATAGTTTCTTGCATCGGCAAGCGTAACTGACGGGTAGGGGCCTATGCTCTTCTTCGCACGTTTTTTGGTGACAGGGCGAATGTAGCGAAACTGCCAGATTTTACTTCCGCTGGATTTGATGAGTAGCTCAAGGCCATCGCCATCATAGAGAACGTAGTCCGCTTCTTTGGGTTTAGCAGATTCGATTTCCTTAACGGATAGAGGTTTGGTTTGTCTTGCCATTGCCGGGTTTCCATAGTTTTAGGCACCTCAAAAACAATATAGCTTTATGAGGTGCCTAACAAGGTGCCTAAAAGGTTCGGATTTAATTAGTTGGCATCAGACTTCGCGGGACAAATTGAAGGCACAAAAAAGCCCGCAGGGCTTGCGCCGTGCGGGCTCTTAGGACTTCATCGGATGACTCTGGTAATCACCGATGGAGAATTTTGGTGGAGCTGGCGGGAGTTGAACCCGCGTCCGAAATTCCTACATACCATTTTTACTATAAGAAAAACAGTAGGTTGCCTTTAAAAACAGAATGTTAGTATTATTTTGTGTTTCTCCGTTTTACGCGTTTTTAATGCTCTGCCGCCAATTTGTCGCCATTAATTACGGTTGAAATATTGGCGTTGTATATGAGACATCGATATCTACTCTACATGAATCAAGTGTATCGGAGTTCTTAAAACTTAACCATTCTTGCTCATTCAACAGTTTATTTATAGGAAGGTTATTTTTTATTATATTAGTCGGATTTATTATTTCTAAAAATTGTAAGTTTATTTCTTCAATATGTTCTATTGTTTTACACATATCATTATGATCAAAAAATGAACTTTTCAAAATAATATATGAATATTCATTTTCCTTACTTTCACCGTAATTGTAAATTGCGAACTTTGAGTGGTGATAACCAGAAATAGATAGTTTTTCACATATTGGAATAAGAGATAATTCTATTTTGTTGATTTTCTCTGCTAGTGTTTCAAATTTATAATTAAATTTACTCTTACTGTAGTTTTGATATTCCATGTTATGATTTGAGATATTTAAGTTAATTTCGTCCCATAGTGCTAATAATTCCTGTAGGAATTGTTGATTAATAATTGTGGATGAATGTGAATTCGTACTAGAGTTAGGAAATATTTTTCTATATAAGCTAAAGTATTGGGTTAAACGTATCGTTTTTGTTAGTGAATTATATTTTACCTCAATTGAGGGGATCTTTTGAAAGGACTCAGTATAAAACTTGAAATGGGAATAATATAAGTCAATAGAATTTTTTTTCTTAGTTTCAACGATTTGTGATTCTGTTTGTATTGTTCGATGTAAGTTAGCTACCATCGCAGCTAAAGGGACAGATGATGCTAGGAACAATAAAGGTATTTTACTTATATTGTAAAAGTTGATAAGTCCGTCAGAGTTCAATTGAGGACCGTGATCTTTCCATGAAATACAACCAAAATACAAGAACAATGTAGTAGGTATTATAATGGCACACCAAAATAAGGGTTGTCGAACTAAGTTATTATCGTTAAGAATTAGATTGTATCTGCTATGAACACCCCATAGCGCTAGACCTATAAGTACAAAAGGTAAAATTATCAGAATATAGTCCATTTCATATACCAATCGAATTGAGAGGGTTCTTTGTTACTGCATCTTCTAGATGGTCTGGTGAAAAATGTGCATATACCATCGTCATTTTAATATCGGCATGTCCCAAAATTTCTTTAAGAACAAGGATGTTTCCTCCGTTCATCATGAAATGGCTGGCAAATGTGTGACGCAGGACGTGGGTACATTGCCCTTCTGGCAGTTCAATACCGGCCCGCTTTACCGCTCGCTCAAAAGCTTTTCTGCACGGGGTGAATAGTTTCCCTCTGTTCTTGGGGAGTTCTTCGTACAGGTCCTGAGATATCGGCACTGTACGGTTTTTCTTGCCCTTGGTCTTGGTATAGGTGATCCGGTATTTCGATAACTGATGGCCCTGCAGATTTTCGGCTTCACTCCAGCGCGCGCCGGTGGCCAGGCATATTTTTGCAATCATCAGCAGACTGGGGCTTTGAGAATCAGCGCAGGCACCCAGCAGGCGTTTAATTTCTTCCGGTGCCAGGAACGCCAGTTCGCCCTCTGCGATTTTAAATGTTGGCAGCCCGGCGAGTGGATTGGGCGCTGACCAGTGGCCCAGCTTTTTCAGTGTGCCAAAAACCGATGATAGGTTGCGTTGTTCAAGGTTTACCGTGCGGGGTTTAACTGGCGACATAAGCGTGCCATCTTCATTTCGCACTTCACCTTTTAACCGCGCTTCCCGGTATTTTGTAAAGTCGCCGGCGGTCAGCTCTGAGGCGATGGGATCGCCCAGGCCATTACAGATAATTCTAAGTTTCGCCATTAGGCGTTTCGGGTCCGCAAGTGTCTGCCCGTAGAGCGAGTGCCATTGCTCAATTACTTCTGACAAGTGCCGCCGATCTTCCTTTTCTCCCAGCCATGGTTTTTTGTTCACTTCATCCATGGTGAAGTTTTCGAATGCTACAGCCTCGCCTTTTGTCGCAAATTGTTTGCGCACGCGCTTGCCGTCCCGCCCGTTCGGGTAGCACTCACACAACCATTTTCCGTTCGGCTGTTTCCTGATGGTCATGACTAAATACTCTTGATTACTTTAATGGCTCGCCCGACAACTTCCACATCATCAACAGAACACTCAAAGGATGAGTCGTCCTGGTGAACAACAATTCTGTTGCCTGGTATTCGGGCAATTTTGACGATGCTCTTCACCCCATCAATATCGACAAGCCAGTAACCATTGCTAACCTGTTTGACAGAAATATCCACTACAAAGCAGTCAGTAGATGTTTTTATAAACAATGAATTGCCGGGCTCACTGTCCAGCAAGCTGCTATCAAGCAAGACTTCCCCTTCGTTATTCAACTCTCCATTCTTCAATTCGACTTGCTTAATGCTTGGTGCAACGATTTTGGAAAGTGGTCTAAGCGTGACGTTTGACTCGTTTACGGGAATTTTTTCTCGGTCTTCTGAAGTGAACATTTCACCCTGGCCTGTGGCCAGCCATAACAGCGAAACCCCTGTTTCAAGTGCACACTGGATGACCCACTCAGCAGGGAAGCTATCTCGTAAGTTTCTGTTTGCCATGGTGCTTTTTGAGATTTTTAAATGGTCAGCTAGTGCTTGTTTGGTGCTGAATCCATACGCCTTAAGCAATCTTTCGATTGCTTCTCGACCTCCCGTATTGGGACCTGCCTGAATATTGATCATCAAATACTCCATTGACGATCACTTAAAGTGATCGTAGTATCACGGTTATCCCGTAAAGAGAATCCCGAAAAGTGAGCTAAAACGAGCTAAAACGAACTTAAACTTAAGGATACTGCACTATGAGCACAGATATTTCAATTCGTGTACCAAAAGAGATGGCTACACCTGCTGAGTTCGCTGAATGGGAAGGAATTTCCCGTGGTTCTGTTTACCAAAAAATCCACCATGGTCAGCTTGCTAAATACATGGTGAAGAAGGAAAAAAACAAGGGGCGCGTCAGCTTGCGCTACCTGATGTACAAAACAGATCAGGTCCGTGAATCCCTTGGTCATTCCAACTTTCGTGTCATTGTTGGTCAGTAAGTTCAATTATGGGAACTTTCTAAGGGGCTTACATGTTTGATTATAAGATTTCCAAACATCCGCACTTTGATGACTCCTGTCGGACTTTCGCGTTGCGTCACAACATGGCGAAGCTGGCGGAACGCGCAGGAATGAACGTCCAGACTCTGCGCAACAAACTGAACCCGGACCAACCACATCAACTCACTCCGCCGGAGATCTGGCTGCTGACTGATATCACAGAAGACTCAACGCTGGTTGACGGTTTTCTGGCTCAAATCCATTGCCTGCCGTGCGTGCCATTGAATGAAGTGGCAAAAGAGAACCTGCCGCATTACGTCATGAGCGCAACTGCTGAGATTGGGCGAGTAGCTGCAGGCGCAGTATCCGGTGATGTAAAAACCAGTGCGGGCCGCCGCGATGTTATCAACAGCATCAACTCTGTTACGCGCCTTATGGCTCTCACTGCAGTTTCATTACATGCACGTTTGCAGGCGAATCCGGCGATGGCAAGCGCAGTAGATACCGTGACGGGCCTCGGAGCTTCGTTCGGTCTGATCTGAGGTGGTTATGCTGACTAAAGAACCTTCATTTGCATCGCTTCTCGTTAAGCAAAGTCCTGCAATGCACTGTGGTCATGGCTGGATTATGGGGAAGGATGGTAAGCGCTGGCATCCATGCCGCTCTCAGGATGCGCTGCTGACTGAACTGTCTACAACCAAAAAGGAGAAATCATGGCGCAAGCTACAGAAGGTGTGTTTTACCAGTTCTTCCACAAGGGCGAAAAGTATTCAATTCATGAGGATGAGTTTGCAAGTTGTTATCCGTCTCTTTCGGGTGATGGTAGTTACTATTTCACGTTGCGAGATGGGACATTCTTTCGGGGAGAAAGGGTTCAGGAAGTGATGCGAAAAAGCACATCACCTCTTGAACAGTATCGCCAACCAACTTATCGGTAACGCTCTATTAGCTCCTGGAGCTTGTGGGTGAATTCCTGACGTTTGAGTGAGCCTAGCGGCAATTTGTTTAATTCTTCACGAAGGATATTTAAAAATGCTGACTGATTCGATGATTCCCCTCGTAGCACACTGTGTAGTAAGCCAGACAGCAGAATTTGTTGCATCTCAACATCCTCGCGCAGTCGCGCAATTTCATTTTCAAGCTGCTCGATACGTTCCTTCTCAACCAGGTTCAACATTGCTACATCCTCTGAGTTATCTCGTTGCACCGGAAAATCATATCAGAGAGGGAGTTGCAAATGATCTGTGGAGGAAATTATGGCTATTGAAGGCGCTGCGGTGACTGTCCCATTAAGCCCCGGTAAACGCCTGGACGGACTGAACCATATTGCGGAACTACGTGCAAAAGTGTTCGGCCTAAATATTGAGTCGGAGCTTGAAAGGTTTATTGAAGATATGCGCAACCAGAGGGACGTTAACAATAAACAAAATGAGAGGGCACTGGCAGCCATATTTTATATGGCAAAGATTCCGGCAGAACGTCATAGCGTCAATATAAGTGATCTGACTACTGACGAAAAGCGGGAGCTGATTAAAGCAATGAATCATTTTCGTGCAGTGGTGAGCTTATTTCCCAAGCGGCTAACCATGCCGAATTAACCCTCAACCGAAATTAAAGGCGTAAACCCGCCGGGCTTCTTATTGCCCAAATTCAGGAGAAACAACAATGCGAAATATTGAAACCCGTATTACCAAAACAGGACCAGATGATGCTGGCCTTAACCAGATGCTGACTGATGCACGCATGGAAGAACGCAGGGCACGTGCTGCGGCAATGGCTGCCCGTCTTGATTGCCTGGCTTGCCATATCACGTCACGCCAGCTTAATCACGTTGAAGCGGCGGAGCTGCTGCGTATTGCGGCTGAAAACATTCAGAACGAAGCGCAGGAGATCCACTGATGGCTGATTCAATGGACCTTGTACAGCAGCGCGTTGAAGAAGAACGTCAGCGCCACATCCACACCGCCCGCAACAGAACGCCGGGCGTTTCCCGTGTGCTCTGCATTGATTGCGATGCACCGATCCCGCCAGCTCGCCGCCGCGCTATTCCGGGCGTGCAGTGTTGCGTCACCTGTCAGGAAATCGCAGAGCTGAAAGGCAAACATTACGTAGGGGGTGCTGTATGAGCACTATCCTGAAATGGGCGGGTAATAAAACCGCCATAATGCCAGAATTGAAAAAACACCTTCCAGCAGGCCCGCGACTGGTTGAGCCTTTCGCGGGTTCGTGCGCTGTGATGATGGAGACAGACTATCCTCATTATCTTGTAGCAGATATTAATCCTGACCTGATCAGCCTTTACAGCGTCATTAAAAACGGGTCTGAATTACTAATTACTATTGCGAAAGGGTTCTTTGATAAGAATAACACCGCAGAAGATTATTACGGTATACGTAAGGAATTTAACTGTGATCGCCACTGGCCCGCAGAATGGCGCGCAGCTATGTTTCTTTATCTTAATCGCCATTGTTATCGTGGATTATGCCGCTATAACTTAGGCGGTCATTTCAATACCCCTTACGGTAATTATAAAAACCCGTATTTCCCTGAAAACGAAATACGTGCATTCGCAGAAAAAGCACAGCGAGCAACGTTTATCTGTGCCAGCTATGACGAAACATTGGCGATGCTGCAGACTGGTGATGTTGTTTACTGCGATCCGCCATACGACGGTACATTTAGCGGTTATCACACTGCCGGTTTTACTGAGGATGATCAGTATCATCTGGCGTCTATTCTTGAGCGTCGGTCATCAGAAGGTCATCCAGTCATTGTGTCCAACAGTGATACGTCTTTGACCAATTCGCTTTATCGTGATTTTACCCGCCATCGTATAACCGCTAAGCGCAGCATGGGCATGGCTGCCGGTGATAGTAAAACTGCAGTAGAAATCATTGCTACAAAATCAGCACACTGGCTTGGTGTTGATGTGGCATCTGGTCCTGATATCTCGGTTGAAGCTGAGGTGCGGGCGTGGCAGTGAGTAAATTCACATTACATCATGCACAAACCACCGGCGGCTCGAATGAGGCCGCCGTGGCCTTTCCATGGAATACCCCAAAAAAAGCGGTTAACCCGTATCTGGAACCGGCGGACGTAGCGCCGGTGTCTGCACTTTCAAACCTGATCACTCTGTACGCTGCGGATAACGAGCAGGAGCAACTGCGCCGTGAGGTGTTGAGTGATGAGGTTTGGGAACGCTATTTCTTTAATGAATCCCGTGATCCTGTCCAGCGTGAAATAGAGCAGGATCAGCTAATTAGCCATGCCAAAATGGCCCGCGAACAGCAGCGCGTTAATCCCGATTTAGTGATTATTGCCGATGTAAGCGCCATGCCTGCCCATATCAGCAAGCCTCTGCTGGAGCGGATTAAATACTTCCATAGCCTGGGCAGGGCTAAAGCTTATTCTCGCTATCTGCGCGAAACAATCAGACCGTGTCTTGAGCGGCTGGAGCGCGTGCGTGACAGCCAGGTGTCTGCGTCTTTCCGTTTCATGGCTAGCCAGGAGGGGCTGGAGGGGCTACTGGTACTGCCTGAAATGAATCAGGATCAGGTCAAGCGCCTTTCCACGCTGGTTGCGGCACATATGAGCATGTGTCTTGATGCGGCCTGCGGTGATCTGTTTGTCAGTGACGATGTTAAACCAGAAGAAATCCGCCAGGCATGGGAAAGGGTTGCTGCAGAAGCCATGCGCCTTGAGGTCATCCCGCCTGCCTTTGAGAAGTTACGCCGCAAAAAGCGCCGCCGCAAGCCGGTGCCTTATGAACTGATCCCACCGTCGCTGGCGCGCATGCTGTGCGCGGATTGGTGGTATCGCAACTTGTGGCAGATGCGCTGTGAGTGGCGGGAGGAGCAGCTGCGTGCCGTCTGCCTGGTCAACAAGAAAGCGTCTCCGTATGTCAGCTATGAAGCCGTGATCCACAAACGCGAGCAGCGCCGCAAATCGCTGGAGTTCTTCCGCTCGCATGAGCTGGTCAACGAAGACGGTGACACGTTGGACATGGAAGATGTGGTGAACGCCAGCAACAGCAACCCGGCGCACCGCCGTAATGAAATGATGGCCTGTGTTAAAGGGCTGGAGCTGATCGCGGAAACGCGCGGAGACTGCGCGGTGTTCTATACCATCACCTGCCCGTCACGTTTCCACGCAACCCTCAATAATGGCAGACCAAATCCGAAATGGACCAGCGCCACTGTCCGGCAGAGCAGTGATTATCTGGTTGATACATTCGCCGCTTTTCGCAAGGCCATGCACAAGGCCGGGCTGCGCTGGTACGGCGTCCGCGTTGCAGAGCCGCACCATGACGGCACAGTGCACTGGCATCTTCTGTGCTTTATGCGCAAAAAAGACCGTCGTTCCATCACCGCGCTGCTGCGTAAGTTTGCAATCCGTGAAGACCGCGAGGAGCTGGGCACCAATACCGGGCCGCGCTTCAAGTCTGAGCTAATCAACCCGCGCAAGGGCACGCCGACCAGCTACATCGCCAAATACATCAGTAAGAACATCGACGGGCGCGGGCTGGCTAAAGAAATCAGTAAAGAAACAGGCAGATCACTGCGTGACAGCGCCGAGCATGTCAGCACCTGGGCGTCACTGCACCGTGTCCAGCAATTTCGTTTCTTTGGTATTCCGGGTCGTCAGGCATACCGCGAGCTGCGCTTGCTGGCTGGTCAGGCGGCGAGAGTGCAGGGCGAACGCAAAGCGGGTGCGCCTGTACTGGATAATCCGCGTCTGGATGCGGTACTGGCAGCTGCAGATGCGGGTTGCTTTGCCACCTACATCATGAAGCAGGGCGGTGTACTGGTTCCCCGCAAACATCACTTTGTCCGTACGGCTTATGAGCTTAACGACGAACCGAGCGCCTACGGCGATCACGGTATCCGTATCTATGGCATCTGGTCCCCGATTGTAGAGGGCAAGATTTGCACGCACGCGATGAAGTGGAAAAAAGTTCGTAAGGCCGTTGACGTTCAGGAGGCGGCAGCCGACCAGGGCGCTTGCGCCCCTTGGACTCGTGGCAATAACTGTCCCCCTGTTGAAAATCTGAACAAATCAGGGGGTGATTTACCCGATATTAAAACCATGGATGAGAAGGAGCTGCAGGAATATCTCCACAACATGGGCCAGAAGGAACGGCGGGAGCTGACAGCCAGGTTGAGACTGGTAAAACCGAAGCGGAAAAAAGCATACATACAGAGTATTTTGGAGCAGCAGCGCCTGCAGCTTGAGGCAGAACTGACAACCAGGGGGTTTGAAGGTAGTGCATCTGAGATTGATTTGCTTCTGCGTGGCGGCAGCATTCCATCCGGTGCCGGTTTACGTATTTTTTACCGTAACCAGAGGCTGCAGGAAGATGACAAATGGCGTCAATGGTACTAAGGCTGCTGTTTAACATTTTGTGCTTTATTGACCGACATCAGTACATCCAATTAACTGACAAAAAACAGTTTTACATTTTTCTGTTCCTATTATACTGTTTATATAAACAGTGGGTATATATACAGTTTTTGTGTATCCGTGTAATGATAGGAGGGAAGATGCAGGACTATCTTTTGGAGTCATTGAAGCTCCAGCGTATTGATTTTTTTATCAAGCTTGTAGCGGCTAGTGAGTGCAGCGACGAAGAAAAGCGGCTGGCTATCCAGTGGGTGTCCGAACTGACAGACGAGCTGATGGCGAAAATTCGCAGCCATGAATACAGCCGGTCAACGGAAGTTTCCAGTTAAAGGGAGTCTGTATGTGCATTGAAATAATGATCGATAAAAGCTAGAAGATTAGCTTGATGGAAATGAACTCTATTGAATCAGATCGTTACTATAATTTGTGCTTTCTATATCCCCAAGCAGCAATCTGTAGCCTCATGGGCGGTAGCTATGGTATTGAGCTTTTTTACATCAAGTGTTTATATAACAGTTCTCATAGAGATAAGGTTCCTTCTCTAAAGGAACAGTGTAATTGTTACATGAGACTATAAGGCAAATGAAGTTACTACTTCAGTTTAAATATGTGATGTCAGTCAACATGTGAGTGCGCGTTTGATTTGTAACTTATTGTTTTGTAAAATCTTTAATTTTCACACTGTATGAAATAACATGTTGACTTTTTGTTTTTATGGGTCTAGCCTCAAGGTGCCTTTTTATTTTGATATTGACATGTGACTTTTATTAAATTACCAGACGCTATATTATAGGCACTTAAGAAATTAAGTGCCTTTTGGTTTGATAAGGACTAGAGTATGAGTAGTAAGATAAATAAAGTAAAGGAAACAGAAAGTGATATCGAACAAAAAATAATTTATCCGTTTCTGACTAAGAAATCTGTTGATGGGCTTGGCATAAATAAAGAGTATATACTCACTAAAAGAAATATTAAAAGCTTAGAGATAGGTAAAGGTAGTACCAAAAAAATATATTATCCAGACTATCTTGTAATTATAAATGGTGTTCCTGTATTACTAGTAGAAGCAAAAACTCCTGGAGAGGATTTAGATAGCGCTTTTCAGGAAGCACGATTATATGCGCTAGAGTTGAATGCAAAATATGAGAGTGGTATGAATCCTCTTACCAAAATCATAGCTACTGATGGATATGAGTGGCTTGCGGGGGAATGGGATAATAACCAGGGTAGTTACCGATTAAATGAGATATCACCTGTTGATAAAAATTGTGCAAATTTTTTAGAGGAATTTTCGTTTACAGCTCTCTCGAAATTATCTGAGGAATTCATAGCTAAATCAAAACCTAGAAAATTCTGGAAGCCTAGGAGAATGATGGGAGGGAAGGCAGCTCAGAACGAAGAGGTGGGGCATAATAGTTTTGGTGCAACACTTATATCAGAGTATGGAAATATATTTAATCCAAATACACTGAATGATCGACAGTTTATCGCTCGTGAAGGGTATATTTCATCTAAGCGCAGGGACCGCTATACCCAGCCAATAGATAAAATTATCAGGGCTGCTCAACCAGTAAGCAATAGTGATTCTAAATTAATTGAAGATACTGATAATCCCAAAGAAATAATTGAAAAATTTAGAGGGCGATCTCCGCTTGAAAATAAAATTTTATTGATTGTTGGCAGTGTTGGTTCAGGAAAAACAACTTTCATTGATCATTTAAAAGAAGTCGCGCTCCCAAATGATATTATTAAAACCACTCTTTGGTTACGTTTTAATATGAATGAATCCCCGGTTTCTTCAGGGGAAGTTTATGATTGGCTTAGAGGGAAAATAATTCAACAATGTAAGTTAGCTTACCCAGATATTGATTTTGATTTGTTGGATAATTTAAAAAAACTCTATTCTGTTGAGATAAATAAGTTTAATAAGGGGGAGGGGCAATTACTTTCTGGGGATGAATATAATAAGGAATTGTTTAAAATTATTAGGGAATGTAAGTCAGATTTACATGAAACTGCACTTGCCTATACTCGGTATTGTGGGACAGAGCGCGGTAAATTAGTTGTAATAGTTCTTGATAATTGTGATAAAAGAACTTTGTCTGAACAGTTGCTAATGTTTCAGGCTGCTCAATGGCTCCAAAATGAGTTTAGATCACTAATAATTCTTCCCTTGAGAGAAGAAACTTATGATAATTATAGAGATCGTCCTCCTCTTGACACCGCTTTAAAAGATATGGTTTTCCGTATTGAACCACCGTTGTTTAATTATGTTCTTCATTCAAGAGTGCAGCTTGTTCTTAAAGAAATGACAAAAACTAGTGCTAGTAATACTCTTTCATATTCACTTCCTAACGGCTTTAATGTTGAATATAGCAAGGACGAACGTTCATATTATTTAACATCAATCGCAAACTCTATTTTTGTACATGATGCACAAATAAGAAGGATGATTGTTGGTCTTTCAGGAAGAAATATACGAAGGGCTTTGGAAATTTTCTTGGAGTTCTGCACTAGTGGGCATATTACTGAAGGTGAGTTTTTAAAAATAAGGCAAAGTGAAGGACGCTATGCGCTTCCTTTACATATTGTGACCAGAGTGTTATTACGATTAAATCGTCGATTTTATGATAGCGATAACTCATACCTTAAAAATATATTTTCGACGGAAAAAGATGATGAGAGGGCTAATCATTTTACTAGGTTTGCAATTTTGAAATGGTTCTATAATAATTTTGGGGCAAGTGGTCCAACTGGACTTAAAGGATACTTTCCTTTGTTTGCGTTAAAAAACGGATTAGTCAAGTTTGGTTTTTCTCCAAAGGTTATAACTCGTGAGGTCGATTATTTACTTCAGGGGCAATGTTTAGTTTCAGAGGATTTTAGAGAGACTGGAATAACTGATGAAGACTTACTAAGATTATCCTCGGCTGGGTTTGTGCATTTGGATATGCTCTCAAATATTAGCTATCTAGCCGCGTTAGCAGAAGATACTCTTTTCCCTACTGAGCAAATTGCCAGAAGAGTCTCTGAAAGGATGGGGTCAGTTCAAAATCAGTATAATAAAGAAATGGTTAGTGCTAATGCTAAGGAGTTAGTTGATTTTCTTGTAAATCAACGTGAAACGATAGCAAGTTTTTCTGGCGAATTTATTTCTGGAGATGAATATCACGGGCTAACTGATATCCAACCTGCAATTGATGCTGTTAAGTCATTTGCGGAAAAGATACGCGATCCTGAATGGGCAGAGTTCGAAGCTAGGTATCAGTCAGGTGATATATTAGAAGGTACTGTACGGAATTGCGATCATAGATATGGTGTTTTTGTTAACTTTACAGGAAAAATTACAGGGTTAATACATAAATCAAAACTGCCTGCAGGTTTTAACCGTATGAATGAGTATTCCAAAGGTAAAGTACTATGGGTGCGTATAGAGAACGATTTCAACGCTGTTGAGCAAAAGATTAGTTTATCTCTTGTGGAGCAATGAATGGTTCCTGTCAAGTTACTCGACATATAGATTGATGTCGACTGATGAGGTCAAGCTGAGATTGTCGATGTGTAGATAGTCCTGCATAACTATGCTGCATGAAAACGCATGATCGTTTAGGGATCTTTTATGCTGAGGCCCGTCATAACTGGCGGGCTTTTGCCTATGTCATGCAGGTGCATGAAAAACACTACATAAAGCGGGCAGGCGTGGCGGGGATACGAGCGCGCGGTTTTGGGGTTAATCGCGGTTTTGGCGCCTCAATGTTGGGCGGGCATGGTCATTTTTTGGGGCTGGTCGTGCGCGCCTGCGTCGTGGTGAGGCGCTGCGTTTCGTCGTGAGCTGCCAGGTGGCGAAAGAGTAGGACCGCTCAGCGAGGCGCTGAGGCGCTCTGATGGTGAGGCAGGGCATAAGGGAATAAAAAAACCGCCCGGGGAAGGGCGGTTGATATCAAAGGTTGGCAGGTGGGCGTCAGTCTTCATCGGTCAGGTAGGGGTCAAAGCGTATCACCTCATCACCCAGCCACTCGTTAACTTCTTTGATGCGGCCCTGCAGGGGGGTAAGTTCGTTGCGAACGAAAACGCGCGCCGCCTTTTCCACATCGCCAAACCCGCCGGTATTCGTTGGAATAATCCCCATCAGCTGCGGCGGCACACGGTGAGCTGCCAGCATGTCATCACGGCTCACATTCTTGATATTCAGAAACTCATCTTTCGCTGCGACTTCTGACAGCGGAATGATCTGAATGCCGTCTTTCTTGCCGTTCGGGCTGTACATAAACAGGTTGCGGAAGTTGCCTGGCCCTTTCGATTTTTTCAGTGCTTCGCGTATGTTGTTCACGTCGTTCTGGTCTGCGGCGGGGTCGCTCATGTACATGATGAAACCAGCATGGCTACCGTTAAGGTAATATTTACGACGAAACAGCGTGGCCGATTCATTCAGCAGGGCGGAGGGAATGGCGGAGAGGTATTCCGGCATTCCGTAAAGCTCCTGGTTAACGTCGGGTTCCATCAGGTGAAACACGCTTCCCTCATCGAACTGATAGGGCTGTGAGTTGTAGCCATACTGTGCAAACCAGTAGGTGTCCGGGTCAATGCCACGACGGGTATATTTGGCAAGCGAGGCGCGCAGCTCCATGATCTGCCCTAACCGGTTCATGCGTTTTTCAAGGTAGGAATTACCGAATACCAGAAAGTCCTGGGCGAACCGGGAAAAGGCTTGTTTAGACAGCCAGCGGTGAGGGATGAAGGTACTGGTAAGAATATTGCGTTTTACCTGAATAGCGCTGGAGTGATGCACGGCGGCGCGGTAAGTTCGCGCCAGGCCATCCATGCTGATCGGTGGTTCGTACCAGCGGTCTACCTGCACGCACTCCAGGTAATCAAATAACTCCCGGCGGTCCATCACGGGGATCGGATCGCCAAACGTAAACGCCTCCGCATGTGCATTACTGACCATGTTGGCCGTATCGGTGGCGGTCTGGCCGCGCGGTGCCTTGCTGCGGTTTTTGCGGTTAGCCATTAAAAAATCTCCACGATGTTGCTGGTACTGGCGGAAGCTCCTGCCAGTGGTTCGTTATAAAGTGCGTGCATGGTTGCCCAGGCTAAATCCGCGTGGCTGGCTTCCTCTGTGCGGGCTGCTTCGTAGGTTGGCCGGTTGCCGCTGGCTGTGGTTGAACGGCGAATGGACATAAAGGACTGCGCGATATCCAGCATCCCCGCGTCAAATTCCAGACGGCGCCCGCTGATGATGTCGTAGGCTTTAAGCACCAGGGCATTTTTAACGGTCGGGTTGTAGACAAACTCACGCGCGGCAGGGAAGAACTGCTTAACCGTTTTGTAAACGCCATCGCCAACGCCGGTCGAGTCAATGCCGATGTAGGTCACGTTGTAGCGTCTGGTGATTTCCTCAATCGCTGAGGCCTGGGCGCGAAAGTCCATCCCGCGCCACTGGTGACGCTCAAGGATGCGGAATTTACCGCCGGGGACGACGGGAGGCGCAATGACAACGCAACCGGCGCTGTCACCGTTCTGCGTTCCTTTTGCCGGGTCATAGCCGATCCAGACCGGGTGGTATGCAAACGGCCGCAGTAAAAGCGGTTCGAAATCGTCCCACACATCCCAGCTGTCAACCATGCAGGACTGCAGCAACGCCAGCGGGAACACGGACGCCAGGTCGTCAACAAACTGACACATCAGCAGGTTGTTGTATTCGTCCGGGCTGTACTCCAGACGCAGCTGGTCCAGGTCGAAAAGGTTACACCCGCCGTTTACTGCATCTTCGATGGTGACTATCTGGCGGTACTGGCCGTCAGGACATAAAACGCCGTGCGCCAGGCTACTGTGAGAAAGGTCAAATTCTACCCTGTCGGCTTTCGGGCGCCCTTTATTGAACAGGGCGCCAGACCAGAACGGGTAGGCGCTGTGCGTCAGGCTGGAAGGTGTTGAGAAATAGGTCTGGCGCCATTTTTTGTGCAGCGCCATACCGGAGGCCACCTTGCGTAGCTCCTGGAATTTCGGTATCCAGAAATACTCATCAAGATACAGATTGCCGTGATAGCTCTGCGCGGTACGGGCATTTGTACCGAGGAAGTAAAGACAGGCACCGTTAGGCAGCACCATCGGATCGCCTTTCAGTTCAACGTCCACCTCTTTTGCGAAGTCGATGATGTACTGTTTAAAAACGTGCGCCTGCGCTTTACTCGCTGACAGAAAGATTTGATTTCGCCCCGTGGTGAGCGCGTCTATCAACGCTTCACGGGCGAAATAGTAGGTTGCACCGATCTGGCGTGACTTTAAGAGGTTGCGAATACGGTGCTTGATGCCAGCGTCCCACCAGTGGCGCTGGTACTCGAACATACCGGCGCGGAAAATCTCTTCCAGCTTTTCGATCTGCTCGTCGGTAAACAGGTTTTTTTCCGGCGGCTTGCGCGGACCTTTATTGCGGTTCGCCACGTTCGGATTCAGGTCTGCTTCATTCCCGCCATTGTTAAATTTGCCGATTCTGGCCTGTCGTTCGGACTGACGCGCCAGCAGGTCAATTTCTTTAAAGTCCTTTCCTTCCTTCTGCTCCTTCATGACGAGCTGGCAGTAACGTGCGGCGGTGGTGAGCTGCATCTGATCCAGTGGGCCATATTCGCCCCACTTATCGCGTTTTTTCCAGCTGTGAACGGTTGCAACTTTTTCGCCCAGCATTTCAGCAATGCGGGCTACGCGGTATCCCTGAAAGTACATCAGCATTGCCTGACGACGGGGATCGAGGTCTGCGGGGGTCAGTGTTGTCATGGCACAAACATACGGCCTCAAATCAGCACTTTCCCCGGCTTCGCATTGTGTGGGAGTTCGCACAAGCCCAACGCGTTGTTTACACGCGCCCATCACCGCAAACATAAGGCTCTGAACGTGTTACGAACTAACTAACCGGAGCCGGACCGATGGCAAAAAAATCTAAGCGTTTTCGCATTGGGGTCGAAGGGGCCACCACTGACGGGCGCGTTATTGAGCGTGAATGGCTCACCCAGATGGCAGCGAGCTATAACCCGCAGGTATACACCGCGCTGATCAATATGGAACACATCAAGGGCTTTACTCCTGATGGGCCCTTCCGTCGTTTTGGCATGGTGGAAAAGCTGGAAGCGGAAGAAATCACCGAAGGGGCATTGTCCGGGAAAATGGCGCTGTATGGCTGGATTGCCCCGACTGACGATCTGGTCACGATGACAAGCAACTGGCAGAAGCTTTTCACCTCAATCGAAGTTAACACCAGTTTTGCCGATACCGGCTCCGCTTATCTGGTTGGCCTGGCGATTACTGACGATCCGGCAAGCCTCGGCACTGAAATGCTGCAGTTCAGCGCCAGCGCAGAACATAACCCCCTGGCGCGCCGCAAGCTGGATAAAGACAACCTGTTTACCGCTGCTGTTGAAACACTGATCGAGTTTGAGGACGTGCCGGAAAAAACCAGCCTGTTTACCCGCGTAAAAGAGCTGCTGTCCCGCAAAAGCGCCGATGATAACGCCCGCTTTGCTGATGTGAATCAGGCTGTTGAAACCATCGCGCGTGAGCATCAGACGCTGGCGGAGCAGGTCAGCACCCATCAAACCGATTTCAGCAACAAGCTGAGCGATTTGCAAAAGGTTGTTGATGAGACAACCAGCGCACTCTCCACCCTGCGTGAGCAGCTTTCCACCCAGGACAGCCGCAGCGAGCGCCGCCCTAATGCGACCGGTAATAACGGCGCAGAACAAACCACCGATTGCTGACGGAGCAAAAGCACAATGAAAAAAGAGACTCGCTTTAAATTTAACGGCTATCTGACGCAGCTCGCCAAACTCAACGGCGTATCTGTGAGCGATATCGCCTCGAAATATACGGCTGAGCCGTCAGTGGCGCAGACGCTGGAAACCAAAATCCAGGAGTCTTCCTCGTTCCTGCAGAAAATCAACATTGTCCCGGTTGATGAGCAGTCCGGCGAGCGCCTGGGGCTGGGTATTGGTTCCAGTATTGCCGGAAATACTGATACCACCCAGAAAGACCGTGAACCCGTTGATCCGACTTACATCGACGGTGAAGGGTACAAGTGTACCCAGACCAACTCTGATACGGCGTTGCCTTATGCGAAGCTGGATTTATGGGCTAAATTCCAGGACTTTCAGACGCGCATCCGTGACGCCATCATTACCCGCCAGGCACTTGACCGCATCATGATCGGCTTCAACGGTGTGAAGCGTGAGAAAACGTCAGACCGCAAGACCTATCCGCTGCTGCAGGATGTGAATATCGGCTGGCTGGAAAAAATCCGCCAGGAGAAGCCCGTTCAGGTTATGGACAAAATCGTGTCCGAAGGCGAGGTGATTTCTCAGACTATCCGTGTCGGCAAAGGCGGCGATTTCCTGAATCTGGACGCGCTGGTTATGGGCGCCGTGAATGAGAAAATTGCGCCGTGGTATCAGGAAGACACGGAGCTGGTTGTTATCGTCGGGCGCCAGTTACTTGCGGATAAATATTTCCCAATCGTCAACCGTGACCAGCCAAACAGCGAAGCGCTGGCGGCAGATCTCATCATCAGCCAGAAGCGTATCGGCAACCTCCCGGCCGTTCGCGCGCCTTTCTTCCCGGCGAATGCCATGCTGATCACCCGTCTGGATAACCTGTCTATTTACTGGCAGGCCGGTACTCGTCGTCGTTCAGTTATCGACAATCCGAAGCGTGACCGCGTGGAGAACTACGAATCCGTTAACGAGGCGTATGTTGTTGAAGATTACGACGGCGCTTGCCTAGTTGAGAACATCGAGTTGTTACCAGAGCAGGCAGACGGCAATCCGGGCGCGGCGCTTACTGCTGAAAATATTCAGACCATCGTTGCTGCAGCAGTGCAGGGCGCGCTTGATGCTCAGAATGCGGGCGGCACTGGCGACGGGGCGTGATAAATGAATCCGTTCCGTGCTCACACTCAGTATGTACAGGCACAGGATGCCGCCCGGCAGGGCGGCAGTAATGCCAGCCTGACGGGCTACAACCAGATGCTGTTACAGCTGACAGAACACCGCAGGCGCCTTAAAACCGTCCAGTCAAATGAGCGCAAGGCTCAGCTCAAACGTGAGTTTCTTCCCGCTTATGCCTCATGGATTGCCGGTTTACTGGATGCTGACGCGTCAGGCCAGGACGACGTGGCGATGTACGTCATGATCTGGCGGATTGATGCCGGAGACTATACCGGCGCGCTGGACATTGCCCGCCATGCCATTAAACACCGCTGGGTCCTGCCGCAGCGATTCAACCGGACCTGCGGGACCGCTGTTGCGGAAGAGTTTGCCGACGCGGCAATGCGCGCTTTTTGTGCCGGTGAATCATTCAGTGCCGCCATTCTTACCCAGGTGCTCGATATCGTTGAAGGTCAGGATATGCCGGATCAGTCCCGCGCCCGACTTCATAAGGCGATGGGCTACGCGCTGCGGGATAACGATCAGGCTGTGGCGGCACTTAACCATCTGAAGCGTGCCCTGCAGTTGGATAACAGTTCTGGCGTCAAAACCGAAATCAACAAGCTTGAAAGCCGATTGCGACAGGCAATGTCGGCTTAACGAATCGTGCCAACGCGCGGGGCGGCACGGGGTGGCGACAGGCTTTATGCCGCGTCAAAACCCCGTCCACCGCCCAACTATTTGGGAGTGCCAGAAATATGCAATTCGTTTCGCCGGAACAGGCCGGGGAAAGTACCCAGGACGTTATTAAAAACACCAGTTTCTGGCCTGATGTCAGGGTTTCAGAATTCCGCCGTGATATGCGCATGGATGGGAGTGTCACCGATCCGCGCCTGCGTCTGGCGTTGCTGACAGCGATTGCTGAAGTTAACGCCGATCTTTATGAGTTCCGCGAGAAACAACGGGCGCAGGGGTATGCGAGCCTGGCCGACGTCCCTGCAGATGTGATCGACGGCGAAAGCCAGCGGCTCATGCTGTATCGCCGTGCGGTGTTTTGTTGGGCAAAAGCAAACCTGGTTGAGCGCTATCGCGATTTTGACGCAACCGGCGACGGAAGCAAGAAAGCTGAAGATATCGAAACAACCTTAGGCGAGCTGTGGCGCGATGTGCGCTGGGCGGAGTCCCGCCTGCGCGATATGCCGCATATGACGGTGGAGCTGATTTGATGAAAGTGCGTGCGCATCAGTATGACACGGTGGACGCACTCTGCTGGCGCCATTACGGGCGCACGCAGGGAGTCACTGAACAGGTGCTGCAGGCGAATCCGGGGCTGGCTGAATATGGCCCCTTTTTACCGCACGGGCTGCAGGTGGAGCTGCCGGACATTACGGCGTCAACCACTGCGCAGACTGTCCAGTTATGGGACTGAACTATGACGCTTGAACGAATCAGCGCCTTTATCACTTACTGCGTTGCCCTGCTTCTGGCATGGCTCGGCGATTTGTCTCTTAAAGATGTGTCGACCATCACCGGTCTTGCGCTGGGGATTATTACTGCAGCGGTGACCTGTTATTTACGCTGGAAAGCCTACCAGCTGCTGCGGGACGGCAGAATATCCAGGGGGGAATATGAGTCCTTCAATCGTTAAGCGTTGCCTGGTCGGCGCGGTGCTGGCGATTGCCGCCACGCTGCCGGGTTTCCAGTCGCTTCATACCTCCGTCGAGGGGCTGAAACTGATTGCTGATTTCGAAGGGTGTCGCCTCCAGCCATACCAGTGCAGCGCCGGGGTATGGACTGACGGGATCGGCAATACGTCCGGGGTAGTACCGGGCAAAACCATAACGGAGCGACAGGCCGCGCAGGGGCTGATTAATAACGTGTTGCTGACGGAAAAAAGGATTGAAGCCTGCCTGCAGGTTAAGCCACCTCAGCATGTTTACGATGCCCTGATCAGTATCGGTTTCAATGTCGGAACGGGGGCAATCTGTCGGTCAACAATGGTTTCTTACATCAATCGCCAGCAATGGTGGCAGGCTTGCAACCAGCTCCCCCGCTGGGTTTATGTAAATGGTCAACGGAATAAAGGGCTGGAAAACCGGCGCGCCCGTGAGCTTGCCTGGTGCCTTAAAGGGGCAGGGGCATGACGCGCGCGCTGGCGGTGATCCTGGCTCTGGTGCTGGCATTGCTGGGCTGGCAGTCATGGCGGCTTAACAATGCCGGTCACACCATCGGGACGCAGGCTGAGGCGCTTAAAAAGAACAAGCAGGAGCTGGCGAAGAAAAACAGCCAGCTCATCAGCCTGTCCATTCTTACCGAAACCAACAGCCGGGCGCAGATGCAACTTTATGCTGCAGCGGAGGAGACTTCCGCGCTGTTGCGGAGTCGCCAGCGCCGGATCGAGGAGCTAAAACGTGAAAACGAGGATTTACGCCGCTGGGCTGACACTCCTTTGCCTGCTGACATTATCCGGCTGCGGGACCGCCCGGCCCTCGCCGGAGGTGCAGCTTACCGTGAGTGGTTGTCCAAAAGTGACCCAGTGCCGCCTGGACAGGTCAGCGCCGCGCAGTAATGGGGATTTGAACCAGGTGCTGGATGAGACTGAGGCCGCCTGGGCAGTATGTGCCGACAAAGTGGACACGATCATAGCGTGTCAGGAGCGAGACAGTGAACAAGCCGCAGTCCTTACGCAACGCCCTGAATAAATCGGTGGCGTATGTCCGTGACAACCCGGACAAACTGCACCTTTTTGTTGATAACGGTTCGCTGGTCGCAACCGGTGCCCGTTCAATGTCATGGGAATATCGCTACACCCTGAACGTGGTGATTGAAGACTTTAGCGGCAACCAGAATTTAGTGATGGCGCCCGTATTGCTCTGGTTAATGACCAATCAACCGGACGCTATCAACAACCCGGAGCTGCGCGAAAAACTTTTTACCTTTGATGTCGATATCCTGAGCAACGACCTGTGTGATATCAGCCTCAATCTGCAGCTCACGGAGCGCGTGATTGTCAGCACAGACGGCACCGTATCGAGCGTTGAAGCGGTGCCGGAACCCGACGTACCCGAAGAAATGTGGACGGTGAAACGTGGATGACCTGCAGAGGGTGGATGACTGGCTGGCGGCCCTGCTGGCGAATCTGGAACCGGCAGCCCGCAACCGTATGATGCGACAACTGGCGCAGGAGCTGCGCCGGTCGCAACAGCAAAATATCAGGCTGCAGCGCAATCCAGACGGCACCACCTTTGAGCCGCGCCGGGTGACGGCCAGAAGTAAAAAGGGGCGCATCAAGCGCCAGATGTTCGCCAAATTGCGCACCACTAAATACCTGAAAACCGCAGCCACTGCGGACTCTGCCAGCGTGCAGTTTGATGGGAAAGTCCAGCGCATCGCCCGTGTTCACCATTATGGTCTGCGTGATCGAGTCAGACGCAATGGCCCGGAGGTCCGGTACCCAGCGCGTCGCTTGCTGGGTAAAAATGGACATATTGAAGATTTAATAAAAGAAACCTTTATCAAATGGCTAGGCAGTTGATAAATTCTAACTTGTCGCAAATTCTTATAGTGAATACTTATTGTTAAGTGATTTAAGCTCTGAAATAAATAATTTAGGTGTCCAACCTTTTGTTAACTCTGATAGAAGATATTCATCGGCCATATCTAAGATATAACCTGTTGCATTATTAGCGACTAATCCACCGAACAAACCAAGCATTGTGCCAATTTTAGTGTCAGCAAAAGAACCAGCATAAGCACCGATCATCATCATTGTTACACTTTTAGTGGACTTGCCCCAGAATGTTTCGAAAAATCCACGTGGGGATGCATTGCTTTCTGAATAAAATCTTTGGGCCTCTA
This sequence comes from Citrobacter sp. LUTT5, assembly GCF_009905315.1. NCBI lineage: Bacteria > Pseudomonadati > Pseudomonadota > Gammaproteobacteria > Enterobacterales > Enterobacteriaceae > Citrobacter > Citrobacter sp. LUTT5. The sequence continues at coordinate 1,227,830 of NZ_CP047606.1, forward strand.
TAGGGGATGATATTTCGTTTAAATCCGACATCCATTTTCTGAATTTTTTGGTGCTCTTGTTTTTTCTGAGTTTAACAAGTTCGTCCATAGGCATGCCCATATCTCTGAATGATGTTTTAATATCAGGCATGTTTTCGAATTGAACAATCGCTGAAAAAATTTCATCTTTAGATAGGTTTGTGGCTTTTTGCATTGAGTCTTCAAGGAGAGTGCTTATATTGCTTGTTGGGCTAACCTGAGCGCGTTTTTGCATAAGATATTTGTAACCCAATAAATCAGAGGCACAGGAAATCAATTGCTGTTTTTCAGATTCATTAAAATTATTTTTATCTTTATTTTTAAGGCTTAGCCCCAGCCTCTCAAGTTTTCCACTTTCGAGAGCAGACATTGTTACACTAACGCTGTCATTCTCCATACCTTTAGGAACTGAAAAATAAAGGTCACGTACTTTTCGTGTTAAAGCTCTAACTTCCCCTTTTCTTAATGGAGTCCTCATGAAATTAAGTCCAGTATGAATTGACTCTTCTGGGTCGAAAAATACGGATTCATTTCGACGGCCCGCGCATAAAGGGTCTACACCATATTGGTTATCATTCATATATAGAACGAGAGGAGACCACACGGTAAAGCTAAGTGCTCCATCATCTATTAATTCTTCAACTCCCCTTAATCCTATTTCATTTATCAAAATGGTTAAAGGAATGTTCTCTCCATCAACTTTGAAATTAACTTCATCGTGGAGGGTAAAACTTTCAAATAGTGATAGTTTTATTTCTTCATAATATTGAGGGGCTTCGTTGATTTCCTTATTGCTAAGGGGGATGCTTCTTTTAAAAAAATACTTTCTACAAAAGCTATCTAACTCCGTATTAAATATAGCTCCCTTTAGATCTCGTTTGGATTGCATACGAACCCTCATCACCATTGTGTAGTTAATGACACAAATTACCACACTGCATATCAAATGTGTGCGATGGCAAGCTAAAGATATGAATGCACAACTGACAGAAATTATGCGCCTTATCACCAACCTGATCCGCACCGGCACCGTGACCGAAGTGGACCGGGAAAACTGGCTGTGCCGGGTGAGAGTGGGCGAGCTTGAAACCAACTGGATTAACTGGCTGACGCTGCGTGCCGGTGGTGCCCGTACATGGTGGTGCCCGTCGCCGGATGAGCAGGTGGTGGTACTGAGCATGGGCGGCAATCTGGAAACTGCTTTTGCGTTGCCTGCCATCTACTCCAATCAGTTTGCGCCGCCGTCGGATTCCGTGGACGGCTGCGTGACGGAGTACCCGGACGGGGGCTGGTTTGAGTATGAACCCGCCACCGGACGATGGCATGTCCGGGGCATCAAATCCATGGTGATCGAGGCGGCGGACAATATCACCCTCAAAACTGGTGAGTTTGTGGTAGAGGCTGACACCACGCGCATTAACAGCGAGGTGGTGATAAATGGCGGCGTCACCCAGGGCGGCGCCGCGATGAGTTCTAACGGGATCGTGGTGGATAAACACGGTCACACCGGTGTTAAGTCTGGCGGTGATACGTCAGGAGGTCCGGTATGACGTTGTATATCGGTATGAGCAGGAATGACGGGCAGGCCATTACAGATACAGACCATCTGCGCCAGTCGGTGCGGGATATTCTGCTGACGCCGCAGGGCAGCCGTCTTGCTCGTCGGGAATATGGCTCCCTGCTGTCTGCCCTGATTGACCAGCCGCAGAACCCGGCGCTGCGCCTGCAGATTATGTCTGCGGTCTATGTGGCGCTGAACCGCTGGGAGCCGCGTCTTACACTGGACTCCATCACCATCAACGGCAATTTTGACGGCTCTATGGTGGTTGAGCTTACCGGACACAGCAATAACGGCGCGCCAGTTTCCCTTTCCGTATCAACAGGAGCAGACAATGCCAGTCATTGATCTTTCCCGACTACCGCCGCCGCAGATTGTGGATGTGCCGGACTTTGAGGCATTGCTGGCAGAACGCAAGGCCGCCTTTGTGGCCCTCCATCCGGCAGATGAACAGGAGGCCGTTATGCGCACGTTAGCGCTGGAGTCAGAACCTGTCACCAAACTGTTGCAGGAGAATACTTACCGTGAAATCCTGCTGCGCCAGCGTATTAATGAGGCTGCGCAGGCGGTCATGGTGGCCTATTCCATGGGAAATGACCTTGAGCAACTGGCAGGTAACTGCAATGTGAAGCGCCTGACGGTAGTCCCTGCCGATAATGACGCGGTGCCGCCGGTCGCCGCAGTGATGGAAAGTGATGAAGCATTACGCCAGCGCATTCCTGCAGCATTTGAGGGGCTGTCCGTTGCAGGGCCGACGGGAGCCTATGAGTTCCACGCCAGAAGTGCCGACGGGCGCGTGGCTGATGCCAGCGCAACCAGTCCCGCACCGGCTGAGGTGGTGCTTACCGTACTGAGCCGCGAGGGTGACGGGACGGCAGGGGCTGACCTGCTGGCGGTGGTTGAGCAGGCGCTTAACAGTGAAAAGGTTCGCCCGGTGGCAGACCGCCTGACGGTGCGCAGCGCAGAAATTATTCCGTACAGCGTGGATGCGACGATCTTCCTTTATCCGGGGCCGGAGGCTGAGCCGGTGATGGCAGAAGCAAAAGCCAGTCTGCAGAAATATATCGCCAGTCAGACGCGGCTGGGACGTGATATCCGACGCAGCGCCATTTATGCCGCGCTGCACGTGGAGGGCGTCCAGCGTGTGGAGCTGGCGTCCCCTCTGGAGGATATGGTGCTGGATAAGACGCAGGCGGCATCCTGTACCGAATGGAGCGTTATCAACGGGGGCACGGATGAATAGTCTGCTGCCGCCGGGTTCGTCGCCGCTTGAACGCCGACTGGCGCAGACCTGCAGCGGGATTTCCGATCTGCAGGTATCGCTGCGTGATTTGTGGAATCCGGCAACCTGTCCGATCAGATTCCTGCCCTATCTGGCCTGGGCGTTTTCTGTTGACCGCTGGGATGAAAGCTGGACAGAAAGCGTCAAGCGCCGCGTTGTGCAGGACGCGTTTTATATCCATCAGCACAAGGGGACAACCAGCGCCGTGCGGCGTGTGGTGGAGCCGTTTGGCTTCCTGATCCGCATCATTGAGTGGTGGCAGACCGGCGAAACGCCGGGGACGTTCCGTCTGGATATTGGCGTGCAGGACCAGGGCATAACAGAAGAAACCTATCTGGAGCTGGAGCGCCTGATCGGTGACGCCAAACCATGCAGCCGTCATCTGGTTGGTATGTCCATCAACCTGCAGACAGGCGGCCCGTATTTTTTGGGTGCAGCCACCTACACCGGCGAAGAAATCACGATCTACCCGTATATCAACGAAACCATTATTTCCGGCGGCACCGCTTATGAGGGCGGGGCGATCCATGTTATTGACACGATGAGAGTGAACCCATGAGCGCAAAATTTTACACCCTGCTGACGGATATCGGCGCGGCGAAACTGGCAAGCGCCGCCGCGCTCGGTGTCCCGCTTAAAATTACCCATATGGCGGTGGGTAGCGGTGGCGGTGCGCTGCCCACACCCAACGCGCAACAGACCGCATTAGTTACTGAGGAGCGCCGCGCAGCGCTGAATATGCTGTATATCGACCCGCAGAACAGCAGTCAGATTATTGCCGAGCAGGTGATCCCGGAAAATGAGGGAGGGTGGTGGATTCGTGAAGTCGGCCTGTTTGATGAAACAGGGGCGCTTATTGCTGTGGGAAACTGCCCGGAGAGCTACAAGCCGAAGCTGGCGGAGGGCAGCGGACGCACGCAGACCGTGCGTATGGTACTGATTACCAGCAGCACCGATAACATCACCCTGAAAATTGACCCTGCTGTGGTTCTGGCAACCCGCAAATATGTGGATGACAAGGTGCTGGAGCTTAAGGTGTATGTGGATGACCTGATGGCAAAGCATCTTGCTGCTGTTGATCCCCATTCGCAGTATGCACCAAAAGACAGTCCGACGCTGACAGGCATGCCTAAAACGCCAACACCACCGGCAGGAAACAACAGCACCCTGATTGCCAGCACCGCCTTTGTTCAGGCTGCTATTCTTACCCTGATTGGTGGCGCACCGGCAACGCTGGATACGCTGAAAGAAATTGCATCAGCTATCAATAATGACTCGAATTTCAGTACCACCATTAACAATGCGCTGGCACTGAAAGCACCGCTGGCAAGTCCGGCCCTGACCGGAACGCCAACGGCTCCTACTGCAGCTCAGTCAACGAATAATACGCAGATTGCCACTACCGCATTTGTGAAATCTGCTGTTGCGGGGCTGGTTGGTTCGTCGCCGGAGGCGCTGGACACACTGAATGAACTGGCGGCTGCGCTGGGGAATGATCCTAACTTTGCGACAACAGTGATGAACGCGCTGGCGGGGAAACAGCCACTTGATGCCACGCTGACGAATCTCAGCGGGAAAAGTGTTTCGGCCCTTCTACAATACCTTCATTTAAGGGCAAGCGGTCAGTACACCGATAACTTGTTATTTACAGGCCCTGATGGACTTAAGATTCAGGTGTTTCGCAGAACGCTCGCAAATCAGACTACTGTCGGCGTAGTAAATACAGTGCCAGTGACTTTCCCTGTCCCGTTCCCCGTTAATTGCTGGGGTGTTTTTTCTACCAAATTAACATGGGTTCAGATAGCCAACTCATGCGAGTGGGTAAGCAATACAGGTTTCACCGCTCAGGTCATGATGAATATTGCTGTAAATACAAACACCTCAGAAGCCATGTTTTTAGCTATAGGATATTAATATGAATCGTTTTGTATTCAGCCCATCAGAGTCCCGTTTTTATGCCATCGAATGGCGTGCTGATTATGTCGATAATAATTGCTGGCCGCATGATGCCATTAACGTTAGTGACAGCACTTATTATGAGTTTTCCGGCACTCCACCTACAGGTAAGCAACTTATAACTTTAAATAATATGCCATCATGGGGTGATATTCCCCCGCCTACACGAGAAGAATTAATTGCCGCTGCTGATATGGAGAAGCAAAAAAGAATAGATTTAGCCAATGATTACATGAACGTTAAGCAGTGGCCCGGTAAGGCAGCGATTGGCAGGCTGAAAGGAGAAGGGCTAACTCAATACAATCTGTGGCTGGATTATCTGGATGCACTGGAAGTGGTAGACACCTCCAGTGCTCCGGATATCGAATGGCCTACGCCTCCGGGGGAACAGGCCAGTTAACATGCTCAGGGTCGGTTGTCACATCAGCCGACTTAACTCCATTTTTATAGGCCAGCCACGCCGACAGCTTAGCTCTGTTGGCGTCGCTGATTTCACCGAGCATCAGTTCTGTTCGCCAGTCCAGCATAACAGCGTCAGCATGGGTCAGTAGTTTCTGGCGTTCTTGTTCGGCAGCAGCAATCAACTCTTCACGTGTCGCCGGTGGAATATCAATCCAGACTGGCATATTTTGGCTGGAACTTAGCTGTTTGCCTTCAGGCGGTGCAAAGTTATATTCATTTCTGACGCTATCAGAAACCACTATAACATCAGATGGTAATGAACCATTGGTAAGGTATTCTTCTTTCATCTCGATGGGGTAAAAACCCAATGTGCTTGGCGAAAATAAATACATGGTTATTTTCCTATGGCAATAAAATATGAAGAATTCATTCCACCCATATTGTATTTAGCAAAAAATCGGGTCAGGTCATTTACGTCACGTTGTATCGATGGAAATTGTAGTGATGGTGATGCAGTTGTGGACATTAAAACGCCTGGCACAATAGCAATAACGCTACTCGGAAATGGTATAGGGAAATTGATATATAGCCCGTTAGAATCAAAAGATGCCTCGAAAGCCTGAATAACATATCCACTCGGCAACTTAAACCACCCACCACCAGACTGAAAACTACTCATATCAGGGATTTGGCTTGCACCTGAGCCAACATCCCGTTTCGCCGCTTCTCCCAATTGAACGTTTAAGAAAATGCTGTTTTCCCGCCAGGCTGGCATTATTTGGGCTTTTGCATAAGGGGAAATAAATGTTAGTCGGTTATGTGCGCGTATCAACAAGTGAGCAAAACACAGCGCTGCAGCGTGATGCACTGGAACGCTCAGGATGTGAGCTAATTTTTGAAGACAAAATGAGCGGAAAAACAGCAGACAGGCCAGGGCTAAAAAGGTTGCTCAGGACGTTATCAGAGGGAGACACGCTGGTTGTATGGAAACTCGACAGGCTGGGGCGAAGCATGCGACACCTTGTGACCCTGATAGAAGAACTCCGACAGCGCGGGGTTAATTTCCGCAGTCTGACTGACAGCATAGACACCAGTACTCCGATGGGGCGGTTTTTCTTTCACGTTATGGGGGCACTGGCGGAGATGGAACGCGAGCTGATAGTGGAACGAACCCGTGCGGGGCTGGAAGCCGCAAGAGCTAAAGGCAGGATCGGAGGGCGAAGACCAAAACTGACGCCAGAACAATGGGCGCAGGCAGGCAGGTTAATTGCTGCAGGTGAAACACGGCAGCGGGTAGCTTTAATTTTTGATGTGGGTGTCTCAACGTTATACCGCAAATATCCTGCGACATTGTGTGATTAACAGGACAACGCCGCACAGCTGTCTGCGTGACGTAATCAATACAACATAGGGCGAAGCCTATTCCAATCAGGAGGTTCGCCGCTATGGCTCAGGATTACCACCACGGGGTGCGCGTTGTTGAAGTCAACGAGGGCACCCGATCTATCACCACGGTGAGCACCGCTATCGTGGGCATGGTCTGCACCGGCGATGATGCTGATGCGTCCGTATTCCCTCTCAATAAGCCGGTTCTGCTGACGGATGTGCTGGAGGCCAGCGGTAAAGCAGGCGAGTCCGGCACGCTGGCCCGTTCGCTTGATGCGATTGCCGACCAGTCAAAGCCCGTAACGGTTGTTGTGCGCGTGGCGCAGGGCGAAACCGAAGCGGAAACCACCTCCAATATTATCGGTGGCGTCACGTCCGACGGTAAAAAAACGGGGATGAAAGCGCTGCTTTCTGCGCAGTCGCAGCTGAAAGTTAAGCCGCGCATTCTCGGTGTGCCGGGGCATGACACGCAGGCGGTATCCACTGAGCTGATGAGTATTGCGCAGAGCCTGCGCGGGTTTGCCTACCTGTCTGCCTATGGCTGCAAGACGCTGGAGGAAGCCATTGCTTACCGGGACAATTTCAGCCAGCGAGAAGGGATGCTGATCTGGCCTGATTTCATCAACTTTGACACCGTGCTAAAAGCCGATGCGACGGCTTACGCCTCTGCACGTGCGCTCGGTTTGCGCGCCAAAATCGACGAACAGACCGGTTGGCATAAAACCCTGTCCAACGTGGGTGTGAATGGCGTCACCGGTATTTCCGCTGATGTGTTCTGGGATCTGCAGGACCCGGCAACGGATGCGGGACTGCTGAACCAGAACGACGTCACCACGCTGATCTGTAAAGACGGGTTCCGCTTCTGGGGTTCCCGCTGCCTCAGTGACGATCCATTGTTTGCGTTTGAGAACTACACCCGCACGGCGCAGGTGCTGGCTGACACGATTGCAGAGGGGCATATGTGGGCGGTGGATAAGCCACTGAATCCGTCACTGGCCCGCGACATTATCGAAGGTATCCGCGCCAAATTACGCAGCCTGGTGAATCAGGGATACCTTATCGGGGCAGACTGCTGGCTGGATGAGTCAGTGAACGATAAAGACTCCCTGAAAGCCGGGAAACTCACCATCGACTACGACTACACACCTGTGCCGCCGCTTGAAAATCTGATGCTGCGCCAGCGCATCACCGATCGCTACCTGGTCGATTTTGCCAGCCGTGTCAGTGCATAAGGGGGATACATGGCATTACCACGCAAGTTAAAACATCTGAACCTGTTCAACGACGGGAACAACTGGCAGGGGATCGTTGAGTCCCTGACCCTGCCGAAATTCACCCGCAAGTTTGAGAAGTATCGCGGCGGCGGTATGCCGGGCGCGGTGGATGTGGATATGGGGCTGGATGACGGCGCACTGGACACGGAATTTTCAATCGGCGGCACCGAACTGCTGTTATTCAAACAGATGGGAGCTGCCACGGTGGACGGTATCCAGTTGCGTTTTACCGGCTCTATTCAGCGTGACGATACCGGCGAAGTGCAGGCCGTTGAGCTGGTTGTGCGGGGGCGTCATAAAGAGGTGGATTCCGGCGAGTGGAAAACCGGAGAAAGTAGCGCCACCAAAGTCAGCAGCACCAACAGTTACGCGAAGCTGACCATTAACGGCGAGGTGCTCTATGAGGTTGATGTGGTCAACATGATTGAAATCGTTGACGGCGTGGACCTGATGGAAGCGCACCGTAACGCCCTTGGCCTCTGATTTAACTTAACGGCGCGGTGATCCGCGCCAGTATCTGATTAACAGGAAACGAACATGAACGACAAGCTGACTGAAAAAACCGTACAACTGGATACGCCCATCATGCGCGGTAAAACCCAAATCACCGAAATTGTGCTGCGTAAGCCGCAGTCCGGCGCGCTGCGCGGCACCCGCCTGCAGGCCATTATGGATATGGACGTGGGGGCCATGATGACAGTGATCCCGCGTATTTCCACCCCGACGCTGACCGCACAGGAAATGGCTGAACTGGACCCCGCCGATCTCACCGCGCTGTCGGTCGAGGTGGTGACTTTTTTGTTGAAGAAGTCGGTGCTTGCCGGTTTACCGACAGCCTGACGATTGATGACCTGGTGGCGGATATCGCCACCATTTTTCACTGGTCGCCGTCCATCACTGACGTTATGCCGCTGACTGAGGTGCTGGAGTGGCGGCACAAAGCGATTCAGAGAAGCGGGGCCAGCGATGAGTGACAATAGCCTGCGTCTGCAGGTGATTCTGAATGCGGTTGACAAGCTCACCCGCCCATTTCGATCCGCGCAGGCCAGCTCAAAAGAGCTGGCTGCTGCTGTCAAAAAATCCCGCGATGCAATAAAGCAGCTTGATCAGGCCGGGAGCAGTCTGGACAGCTTCCGAAAGCTACAGGCAGAAAATCAGAAACTGGGCGACCGGCTGAACTATGCCCGCCAGCGTGCAAATTTACTCAGTCATGAGCTGGGTGCGATGGGGCCGCCTTCTCAACGGCAGGTTGTTGCTTTGGGCCGTCAACAGCTGGCTGTTCAGCGTCTGGAAGAACGGCAGAAAAAGCTGCAGCAGCAGACTGCACTTGTGCGTGCAGAGCTTTATCGTGCCGGTATTTCAGCCAGTGATGGTGCCAGCGCGACGGCCCGCATTACCCGTGAAACAATGCGTTATAACAGGCAGCTTTCTGAACAGGAAGCAAGGTTACGACGTGTCGGGGAGCAACAGCGAAAAATGCACGCCGCCCGTGCGGCATACTCCAGGAGTCTTGAGGTAAGGGATCGCATTGCAGGAGCCGGGGCCACCACCACGGCAGCGGGGCTGGCAATGGGCGCGCCGGTTATGGCTGCAGTTAAGAGCTATGCCAGTATGGAAGATGCCATGAAAGGCGTGGCAAAGCAGGTAAACGGGCTTCGTGACGATAACGGCAACCGTACAAAACAGTTTTATGACATGCAGGATGCCATTAAGGCTGCCAGTGAGCAGCTGCCGATGGAGAATGGTGCTATAGACTATGCCGCGCTGGTTGAAGGCGGCGCGCGCATGGGCGTGACCAGCCAGGACGATCCTTACGAAGACCAGAAACGTGACCTGCTGGCCTTTGCATCCACGGCGGCAAAAGCAGCAACGGCCTTTGAGTTGCCCGCCGATGAGCTGGCGGAAGGGCTGGGGAAAATCGCGCAGCTCTATAAAGTGCCGACGCGTAATATTGAACAACTGGGCGATGCGCTGAACTACCTGGACGATAACGCCATGTCAAAGGGGGGGGACATTATTAACGTCCTGCAGCGTATGGGGGGCGTGGCTGACCGCCTTGACTTCCGAAAGGCTGCTGCGCTGGGTTCAACATTCCTTTCTCTTGGGGCTGCCCCGGAAATTGCCGCCAGTGCCTCTAATGCCATGGTGCGTGAACTGTCCATTGCCACCATGCAAAGTAAACGCTTTTTTGAAGGTATGAACCTGCTGAAACTCAATCCTGCGGAGATTGAAAAGCAGATGACCACCGATGCCATGGGCACCATTCAGCGGGTTCTGGAGAAGGTCAACAATCTGCCGCAGGATAAACGCCTGTCAGCCATGACAATGATTTTTGGTAAAGAGTTTGGTGATGATGCGGCAAAGCTGGCTAACAACCTGCCGGAGCTGCAGCGTCAGCTGAAACTCACATCAGGCAGTGGTGCTAATGGCTCCATGCAGAAAGAATCCGACATTAACAAGGATTCATTGTCTGCGCAGTGGTTGCTGGTTAAGACTGGCGCGCAGAACGCTTTCAGCAGTCTGGGGGAAACGTTGCGTCAGCCGCTGATGGATATTATGGGCATGGTTAAGGGCGTGACCGGGACGCTGCGTCGCTGGGTGGAGCAGAACCCCGTGCTGGCTGGCACGCTGATGAAAGTGGCGGCGGCTACGGCGGCTGTCACTGTCGGGCTGGGTACACTTGCCGTGGCAGTGGCTGCTGTGCTGGGGCCGATTGCGGTGATTCGGTTTGGCCTGTCTGTGCTGGGTGTAAAAACATTACCTTCCGTTGCTGCAGCGGTAACACGTACTGGCGGTGCCCTGTCATGGCTGGCAGGTGCGCCGCTTGCCGTGTTCCGTGCCGGTATGTCAGGCATCCGTAATGTTATCGGTATGGTGATGAACCCGCTAGCGGCGTTGCGGGGTGGGCTGACAGCTGCCGGTGGCGTGTTGCGTTTTCTTGTTTCTGGTCCGCTGGCATTACTTCGCGGCGCGCTGTTTGGCATTTCTGGCTTGCTGGGCGCGCTGCTCAGTCCGATATGGCTGGTTGTGGCTGCGCTGGCTGGTGTGGCGCTGGTTGTGTGGAAATACTGGCAGCCAATCAGTGCATTTCTGGGGGGCGTGGTGGAAGGGTTCAAAGCCGCTGCTGCGCCCATCAGCGCCGCCTTTGAGCCGCTCAGGCCCATGTTCCAGTGGATTGGTGACAGGGTGCAGGCCTTGTGGGGCTGGTTCAGTGATTTACTTACGCCGGTTAAATCCACTTCCGAAGAACTGAACAGCGCAGCAGCAATGGGGCGCCGGTTTGGTGAGGCGCTGGCGGAAGGTCTGAATAGGGTGATGCACCCGCTGGAGTCTCTTAAATCCGGTGTGTCATGGCTGCTGGAAAAGCTCGGTATTGTCAGTAAGGAGGCGGCAAAGGCGAAACTGCCTGCGCAGGTCACGCAGCAGCAATCCGCCACAGTGAACAGTGACGGCAAAGTGGTGCTGCCGCCAGGCGGGTTCCCGGCTTACGCAGGGATGTACGACACGGGCGGGATCATTCCACGCGGGCAGTTTGGCATTGTTGGAGAAAATGGCCCTGAAATTGTGAACGGACCGGCAAATGTCACCAGCAGGCGGCGTACTGCTGCGCTGGCCTCTGTCGTTGCAGGCGTGATGGGGGTTGCTGCGACACCTGCAGAAGCGGCTCCGCTTCATCCGTTCAGCCTGCCTGCGAGGGCATACCAGACGCAGCCAGTGAAGGCTGACAGCCCGCCGTCAGTTATTCGTTATGAGATAAATGCGCCCATTCATATCGTCGCGCAGCCGGGACAGAGTGCGCAGGATATTGCCCGTGAAGTGGCACGGCAGCTTGACGAGCGGGAACGCAGGGCCAGGGCAAAAGCGCGCAGCAATTTCAGCGATCAGGGGGGGTATGAATCATGATGATGGTACTGGGTTTATATGTATTTATGTTGCGCACAGTCCCTTATCAGGAACTGCAGTATCAGCGCAGCTGGCGACATGCAGCCAACAGCCGGGTGAACCGCCGCCCGTCAACGCAGTTTCTTGGCCCGGATAATGATTCACTGACACTGTCCGGGGTTCTGCTGCCGGAAGTGACCGGAGGCAGGCTGTCATTGCTGGCGCTGGAGTTGATGGCAGAGCAGGGCAAAGCCTGGCCTTTGATTGAAGGCAGCGGAACCATTTACGGCATGTTTGTTATTGAAAGTCTGAGCCAGACAAAGACGGAGTTTTTTGCCAGTGGAATGCCCAGGCGCATTGAGTTTACGATCACCCTCAAACGGGTTGATGAGTCGCTGTCTGACATGTTCGGGAGCCTGAGTGACCAGCTCAGCAACCTGCAGGACTCTGCTGCCTCTGCGATTGGGGGGATTAAGAACACGGTGGGAGGATTGCTGCAGTGAAAGTTAATTCTGATCTTCTGAATCTGAACAGCAAAAGCCCGGCTTTCAGTATCGTCATTGAAGGTAAGGACGTGACGACCGTGCTGGATACCCGCCTGATGAGTCTGACGCTGACGGATAACCGGGGCTTTGAAGCGGACCAGCTTGATCTGGAGCTGGACGACGCAGACGGGCTGATCGCCCTGCCGCGACGTGGGGCAGTGATTCAGCTGGCGCTGGGCTGGAAAGGCCAGCCGCTTTTCCCTAAAGGGGCTTTTACTGTGGATGAAATTGAACACAGCGGTGCCCCTGACCGGCTGACCATCCGGGCGCGTAGCGCAGATTTCCGTGAAACCCTCAATACACGGCGCGAAAAATCATGGCATCAGACAACGGTGGGGGAGGTGGTAAAGGAAATCGCCGCCCGGCATAACCTCAAAGTGGCGCTGGGTAAAGACCTGACGGATAAGGCGCTGGATCATCTGGACCAGACCAATGAAAGCGATGCAAGTTTTCTGATGAAGCTGGCGAGACAGTATGGGGCGATTGCTTCCGTTAAGGACGGGAACCTGCTGTTTATCCGGCAGGGACAGGGAAGAACGGCAAGCGGCAAGCCGCTGCCGGTTATCACCATCACGCGCAAAGCCGGTGACGGTCATCGGTTCACCCTTGCTGATCGTGGTGCCTACACCGGTGTTATTGCCAGCTGGTTGCATACGCGTGAACCCAGGAAAAAAGAGACAACCAGTGTTAAGCGTCGTCGAAAGAAAACCACCACACCCAAAGAGCCGGAAGCAAAACAGGGCGATTATCTGGTGGGAACGGATGAAAACGTGCTGGTTCTTAATCGTACCTACGCCAACCGGAACAATGCAGAGCGAGCAGCAAAAATGCAGTGGGAACGTCTGCAGCGTGGGGTTGCTTCATTTTCTCTGCAGCTCGCTGAGGGGCGGGCTGATCTCTATACGGAAATGCCGGTGAAGGTGACGGGGTTTAAGCAGCCGATTGATGATGCAGAATGGACCATTACCACCCTGACGCATTCTGTCAGCCCGGATAATGGATTTACGACCAGCATGGAGCTTGAAGTAAAGATTGATGATCTTGAAATTGAATAATCGGTTCTCAATATTGAATAATAATGTATCATTATTGCGACTACGGCAAGAGTGGTGGGATAACAGCGATGATGAACTGTCCAGAGTGCGGTCATGCAGCACATACCAGAAGCAGCTTTCAGGTATCAGCTACGACAAAAGAACGTTACAACCAGTGCCAAAATATAAATTGTGGCTGTACGTTCGTTACTCATGAAACGTTTGTACGGCACATTATAAAACCGAATCTAATTTCTTCTGCGCCGCCACATCCTGGAAAAGGTGGTCAAGGCCACATGAGTTTCTGAACAGAACCCGCTTTAATGGCGGGTTTTTTGTTGCCGCCAGTCCGACACTCTGTCGCCATTTTGCCGCCACTACCAAAGAAAAAGGGGCTACATTTTCACGTAACCCCTTGTTTTATTTGGTGGAGCTGGCGGGAGTTGAACCCGCGTCCGAAATTCCTACATCCTCGGTACTACATGCTTAGTCAGTCTTTACATTCGCCTGGCACCTGCGGACAGACACGCCACTACCAGACTAGCCTGATTAGATTTAACGCTTCAACCCCAGGCAGGGCATCCACGCGATCTCTTTTGGGTTTGACCTCTCTTTGATCCCCGTCTTAAGAGCGGAAGCTAGGGAGAGAGGGCTCAGAGCAGGTTATTAAGCTGCTAAAGCGTAGTTTTCGTCGTTTGCGACTATTTTTTTGCGGCTTTTTACGAGGCCAACCGCCCCTCGGCATGCACCTTGGGTTTCGCGAATCCCGTCGAATCCAGAATCAGCCCCAATGTGTTAGATCAAGTATAACAGACTTGTGACACGCGTGACCAGCCCCCGCAACCCCTAATCCTCAAGGATTTAGCGCTCACGCAGCGCTTCTTTTGCACGATTAAACGGTTTGATTAAATAGTCGACGATGGTTTTTTCACCTGTTTTTATATCCACTGTGGCAATCATGCCCGGTACGATGGAGAAATGGCGTCCCAGTTTGTTCTGTAAGAAGTCCTGATGGGTGCGGATAAACACGCGGTAATAGAAGATTTCCGGTTTCACTTTATCCTGAATGGTGTCCGGTGAGATGGTTTCGACTACGCCTTCCAGGCCGCCGTAAATGGCGTAGTCATAGGCGGTTATCTTCACCAGCGCCCGCTGGCCGGGATGGATGAACGCGATATCACGCGGCGACAGGCGGGTTTCGATCAGCAGATGATCGTCCAGCGGTACAATCTCCATCATCTCGCCATTAGGCGGAATAACGCCGCCAATGGTGGTGACCTGGATATTTTTCACAATACCGCGCATCGGCGCGCGTACGGTCAGGCGGGTGACGGAATCCTCGCGTCCTTTTAAAATAGCCGCCAACATATCTACTTCGGCGTTAGCTTTTGACAGCGCTTCCCGCGCCTGCACGAAATATTGTGAGCGCAGGTCGGTGATTTTTAATCCCAGATCGCTTTTTTGGCGTTGCAGGCGCAGCACTTCTACGTGGCTGGCGGCACCGCTTTTCTCCAGTCGCTGAGTAATGGCCAATTCTTTATTTACCGAGACCAGCGCATCCTGCAGTTCCGCCATTGAATCCGCAAGCTGTGCGCGGCGGCTTTTATACAGGCGAGTTTCGGAGGCGATGAGATCCGGCCAGGCGCGCAGTGAATCGGGAAAGACCAGCGGCAGATCGTTAACTTCGGCATTGAGCCTTGCGCTGGAGGCCAGTGAGGCGCGATAACGGGCGGCGCTCTCCCCAACGTTGGACTCTGAACGGGTAGGGTCGAGGCGAGCAACAATTTGATTAGCCTGGACTTTGTCTCCCTCGCGGACCGTCAGTTCGGCGAGAATACCGCCATCCAGTGATTGCAAGACTTGTTCACGCGAGCTGGGGATCACTTTCCCGCTGCCGGTTGAGACTTCATCCAGCTTGCCGAAATATGCCCAGATACCCAGGACGGCAAACAACAGCGTGCTGAGCAGAATAATGCGGCTGGCCCCGGAAAAACGGTGCTCGCGGCGAATATCGAGGTCGTCCATGGCGGCATCATGCGGATTGGTTTTCATTTTTCCACTCCCGACCGTGAGTTGGGGCAGGTGCCCGGCTCGCATTCAACGCCTGCGCTTTCGGGGCATCCATGACCAGTTGACCTTCTTTCAACACCACCACGCGCTCGACCAGTTCCAGAACCGGTACGCGATGGGTGGCGACAATCAATGTGCGGTTACCCAACCACTGGTTGAGGCGCTGAATAAATTCCCGCTCGGTATGTTCATCCAGCGAGGCGCTGGGTTCATCGAGCAGCACGATATTGGGCGATCGCAGCAGCATTCTAGCCAGCAGGATCGACTGCCGTTGTCCACCGGACAAACCGTTGCCGCCTTCCATAATGGGATGCGCCAGCCCTTTGGCGAGCTGTTTAACGAAAGCAGCTGCGCCGCTTACCTCCAGCGCTTCGAAGATCTGTGCGTCGCTGGCGTGCGGTGCGCCGAGGGTCAGGTTCTCGCGTAGGGTGCCGAAAAACAGTCGCGCATTCTGGCTGAGAAATCCGATGTTGCGGCGTAAATCGGCCATATCGATTTGCGCCAGACTCAGGTTATCGAGCCGGACATCGCCCTGGATAATCTCCACGCCGCCGGCCATGGCCTGTAGCAGCGTTGATTTCCCGGCGCCGTTACGCCCGAGGATCGCCACCCGTTCGCCGGGCATGACCTCCAGGCGCGAGATCCGCAGTGGAACGCGCTGATCGTCACTGTGGTAGCGAAAGTGTGCGTTCTCAAACTGATAATGGCCGTGAAAAATCTCCTGATGCACCCGGTCTTCGTCGTACTGCGTTTCGGTGGGAAGCTGCATGATGCTGTCTAATCCCATCTTCGCCGCCTTAACCTGTTGCCAGCGGGCCAGCACGCCGCACAGATTAGCCATCGGGGCAATCATTCTGGAACCGAGCATTGAAGCCGCCACCACGGCGCCGGTGGTCATCGTGCCTTCAATGACCATCGGCGCACCGAACATAATGATGGCGGCGTAAACCAGGCTTTGCACTGACATGCCCCAGCCAATCAGCCCTTGAGTCAGCTTACGCGTGCGTAGCCCTGACTCTCCGGTAATACGGATATAGCTGTTCCACTGCTGTAAAAAGCGGTTTTCCGCCTGCATCAGCTTGATGTCTTCCAGCCCCTGAACGCTTTCGACCAGCACTGCGTTGCGCAGGGTGGATTCATGGGCAGCCTGGTTGGCAAGCACAGCCAGCTTCTTCTGTAACAGCAAGCCAGGCAGGATCATCAGCAGGGCCGCGACGGGTGCAATCCACGCCAGCGGCGGGGCGATAAATGCCAGCACCACGATAAACAGAAGGAAAAACGGCAGATCGACAATGGTCGACATGGTCGAAGAGGTGATCATCTCGCGAACTTGTTCCAGCTCGCGCAGTTGAGAAATAAAGCTCCCCGTCGAGCGGGGGACGGCGCTGTTGCGCAGCCGCAATGCGTGGCTAAACACGCGATCGGAAATGCGCATATCGGCGCGTTTGCCGAGCAGGTCCATTATGTGGGTACGCGCTTCGCGCAGCAAAAAGCCAAACAGCACCGCCACCAGAACACCGGTAGAGAGAACATACAGCGTTGGATAAGACTGGGCGGGGATCACCCGGTCATAGACCTGCATGGAAAAGATAATCCCGGCGAGCGACAGGACGTTAATCAGAAAGGCGGCAATCATGACCGGCAGGTAAGGGCGGATGTCCTTTAACACCAGTTCGCGCATCCAGTCGGGCTTGAAGCGCGAAATATAGCGGTCTACCCGACTGTCCTTCAGCGCCGACAGCGGGCGCAGCGCGGTAATGCTCACGATCTCCGGCAGAAGTTCTGCAATCGTTAACCTGTTACGCTGGCCCTCTTCGGCGATGATGAAAACATCTAACGTATCTTCGCCGTTGAAATGTTCTATTACCATCAGTTGGCCGTCGCGCAGTTCCGCCACCACTGGCAGGCGCCATTGACCGAACGCCTGCGCGGCGGTATTCAGCGCATGAAATGACAGTCCCGCCTGACGCGCCAGTTGCGACAGGGCCGTGGCCCGGCTTTTTCCCGCAAACCATGGGGCGTTGGCCTGGATTGCGCCAGGAGAACAGGCCACGCGATAGTGATTGGCAATATGCGTCATCGCCTGCGCCCACTGGCTCAGGGCGTGTTCGCCAATTACATCATCCGCATGTGAACCGAGGTCGCTCATAGCTTGATCTCCACCGATTGAATGCTGCGATTATTTAAGGCGAACGCCTGGCGAAGCGAGCCGGTGTTATAGAGACAGTTCAACTGGAGCTGGCGCAGCTGGTTTTGAGTCTGGAGTTCAGCAAAACGGGCCTGATACACCTCTTGCTCGGCGTTAAGCACATCGAGCAGCGGGCGCGAGCCAAGGTCCAGATATTGCTGTTGATAAAGCTCGCGCGTTTGTTCGCTCAGCCGCTGTTGGCGACGTAGAATTTGCAGGGCGGTGGCTAGGCTCATCGCCTGGCTGCGGGACTCCAGTAATTTCTGCCGTACTTCGAGTCGGGTGCGCTGGATGGAGTATTGTGCAGATTCTACCGCATGGCTGGCGGCGTTGCGTCTGGCGGTGAGTCCGCCTCCCTGATACAGCGGCATCTCAACTTTTACCCATGCAGAATACTGGGTTTTGTCGAGTACCTCATGGCTGGGGTATTTGTCGTTGAGATAGTGCTGAACCGACGGTTCCAGAGAGATGGTGGGCGTCATCTGCGCGTTGGCGTAGTCGAGATTTGCCTGCGCCACATTCGCCTGCGCCCAGGCCGCCAGGACCGCGGGAACCAGTTTATCGTCCGGTTTGACCACATCACAACTGCTGTCCAGTTTGACCGGGAATTCATTGCTGATGCCGTTAAGCGAGTTCCAGCCGAGGAAGCTCATCAGCGTTGCCTTGCTGCTGTCGAGATTGGCCTGATACTGCGCCAACTGAGAACGTGCAGACTCGATACGCGCATCGGTTTGCACCACGTCTGACAGCGAGGTTGCCCCTTCATCATTGCGTTGACGGGTCAGTCGACCAATGCCGTTTAAGGCGGTGAGCTGCTCTTCGGCGGCGTCCACCATTTGCTGCCACGTCTGCACCTGGACTATCGCGTTGGCGGTGGTGTGGGCGATGGTATCAATACTGAGTAACACATTCGCCTGCTGTTGCGCGGCTCCGGCGGTCTCGGCGCGGACCTGGCTTGCCACTTTGCCGAAGTCGTACAGCATTTGCGATACCGAAATCACCAGCGCCGGGCTAAAGCCGTGGTCGGTGTAGGTATTGCTGTAACCGTTGTTCATTCCGGCAGAAACCTGCGGGTAATATTTTGACTTCGCCACGTCGATTTGCTCGTTTTGTGAGAGCAGTTTGCCGATGGATTCACGAATAGAAGGATGCCAGCTCACGGCACGACTCACCGCGTCGTTGAGCGTCAGGCTACCGGGAGCGGCGGCACTTAGCGGCAGATCGGCAACCGCGCCGTCCAGCGAGGGAAGCATCTGGCTAGTGGCCAGTCCTTCCGGCGTAATAATTTGCGGTTCATCTTCGGCATTCACCCGCAGGGTACAGAACGTTAATGCCAGCAGTAGGGCAACAGGCGCGACATTTCTCATAGATTATCCCTTACAAAATACGGCAGCGACGACTGTTATTGCCCCGGATGTCATCGCATCCGGGGCTGTAGTTATGGCGCTTTAACGCTATATGTTCACTTCAGGGCACAATGTGATTTTGTTGCACCAGCTCGTCGAGCGTGGTGTGTACGTTCTCCAGCGTGATGAGATTGGTTGAGTGATAAGTGTTGCCCGTACCGTCACGGTCGATGGCAATAACCGTGTTGTTACCGCTGGTGGTAACGGTGAGGTAGTTGCCGAGCGTCGCGTTCTGCCCGTTCCAGCCCACCAGCAGGTCACCGATATCGATTTTGTCACCCTGGGCCAGCGAGAAGTTGGTCCAGGTGTCCGCTGTTCCGTTACCGCCGGTAGCGTCGTTGGCATTGAGCAGGTGATAAATCAGCGTATCGCCGTAGGCGCTGCCAGTCAGGCGATCGGCATCGACGGTACTCACCACTTGCGGATTCATATTGATGGTCAGCGTAGCGGTATCGGTATGGCCATTCAGGTCGTTAAGGGTGTAGGTAAATATCTCTTTGGTGACGATGGTGGAGAGCGAGACATCGCTGTTGAGGGCATAGGTGTAATGACCATCAATGCCAATGGTCAGTTTGCCGTACAACCCGTTAATGATGGCGCTGGTCGTGCTGCTCAGCGGATCCAGCGTGGCGGCGCTGCCGCCCGTGCCATTCACCGTTAGCAAGGTATGCACACTGGCAATATGGTCTCCGTCATAAATATTGCCGGTGACGCTATTCGCTGTGGAAGTCTCGAAGTTTTGCAGGTCGATTATCGTGCCTTTCACGCTGGGGGTGATGGTGATATTCCCCAGCCCCAGAGCCCCGACGCTGCCGGTATAGTCGAGGCGATAGTTGCCGGGGTGCAGTACTACCCCGCTGAGGGCAATATCAATATTGCCGCCAATCAGCAATCCGCCATTGAATGAGTTACCGGCAATCTTGACGTTGTTGCTGTCATACAGCGCCCAGGTGACGGTCAGTCCGCCCAGCGTCAGACCTGAAGCGACGTTAAAATGCAGTATGGCGTTTTGCACCGCCGTTCCCGTCGCGACTTCAATGACGCCAGTACCATTTTGTGAGGTGGGTGAAAGGAGTTGGGCGCTCCAGCTGGCGTTCCCAACGCTGTTGTCGGTAAACGACCTGGATGTATCGGCCTGGGTGGTGACCGCCATCTGGCTGCTGATGTCGTTTACGGCATCCAGCGCCTGTGGGGTTGCCGTAATGTTCAGCGACGCGCTGCCGGTATCGCCGTTTGGTGCTTTGACCTTATACACAAAGCTGTCCGGCGTATTGATACCGTCTGCGCCCAGTCCGCTTCTCAGCGTGTAGGTATAGTTCCCTTTCGCATCAATAGTCAGTGTGCCGTACTGTCCGTTAATGGTGGTAGTGCCTGTTGTGTTAACGGTGACACCGTTAACTTCGGTGATAACGGTATTAGCCGGAGCCGAGTCGTTGGCCAGCAGATTTCCATTGGTTGCTGCACTCAGACTGTCGACGGCGTAGGTGTGATCGGCCTGAATATTCAGGGTATAGCTGGTCAGTAGCGTCAGGCCGCCGGAAGCATTAAGCAGGAACAGATAGTCACCGCCCGGCAGTGTAATGGTATACGCCGGTGAGCTGCCGCCCAGCAGGGCGGTGACCCAGTTCGGCTGTACCCGGTACTGCTCATACTGCTGAATAGACTCGTTGAAGCGGTAGACATAGAGATCAAAGCCGCCCAGCGTTACGCCAAGTACGTTGGCCTGAACCGTGATCGTTCGGGTCGCGCCGTCATCAACGTTGAATTTAATCGGGTTGGTCAAACCGTTGACCAGGCTGACATCCAACAATTGTCCCAAACCAACGCTGGCGAGCGTGAAGCCGGTTTGTTGTGATGGATGGTTGTCGACTGCGATGACCTGCGTCCCGTAAGTCAGCGCAGCCACATCGTCTGCCGCCGTTACCGTGCTGGTGGTTGGGGCCTGACCCAGCGTGACCACCAGTTTTGCCGAGGAGTGATCGCTGCCATGCGTTAGCGTGTAGGTGAAGCTTTCGGAACGTCCATACACTGAGATTGACGTATTGGTCAGAGTATAGGTGTAGCTACCATTCTGATTGATATGCAGGGTGCCGTATTTTCCCTGCACATCAATGCCGC
The DNA here is from genome assembly GCF_009905315.1 of Citrobacter sp. LUTT5. NCBI lineage: Bacteria > Pseudomonadati > Pseudomonadota > Gammaproteobacteria > Enterobacterales > Enterobacteriaceae > Citrobacter > Citrobacter sp. LUTT5. The sequence continues at coordinate 1,248,949 of NZ_CP047606.1, forward strand.
CCGCCGGGATATTCACAACGTTGCCGTTACCGTCAGTGATGGTGGTGACCAGCGTGCCGGAAGGGGCGTTATCCTGCCCATTGGCGGGATCGGTATCGGTGATGATATTGCCAGACTCGGTAGTACCACCGGTGATGGTCCCTGCGCTGGCTTTTACTACCGAGACATCAAGGCTGGTGTATGCCCCAGTCGCCAGTAGGTTGGTGTTGTAGCTGACCACGCGGTAATCCCCGCCAGTCAGTCCGCTGTAATTGAGCGTTACGCCCGAGGCGCCCAGGGTGAGCAGGCTGGCAAAGTCTGGTTTCCCGGTATCCACCACCGTTACCCAGGCATTCAGCGCGGTGTCGAAGCGCTGGATGACGACTTCAAGCGTGTTTAACAGCGACAGCACCACGCCGGTCGCTGCGGCATTGATTGTAATAGATCCGCTGCCGCCAGAAGCGATGCTGAAATTGACGCTTGCTGTATCGTTCCCCAGCACGTTGGCGACATTTCCCAGCGCATTGACCAACAGGAAACCATAATCGCTTTGATGCTCGGTGCTGACGGTGACATCGGTTTGTAGAGGCAGACTGGTGACATTGTCTTCAGCCAGCAGCGGCAATACCGGCGCGATAGCGCTTGTTGGCAATGAGGTATTTCCCGCCGCATCGGTCGCCGTGGCGGACAGCGACTGACCCTCAATCTGGCGAACCGGCAGGTTGACGCTGTAGACACCGCTGCTGTTGGCGATTGCCGTCACGCTGGTGCCGCCCGGAAGAGAGATGGTAACCGTGCTTCCCGCTTCGGCGACGCCGCTGATGGTACCGCCATCGGCGCTGATCAGTATCGTTGGCGCGGTCGGCGGCGTGGTATCCACAATCACGCTGAACGAACCGGACGCCCCGCTTACGCCGTTGGCGTTTGTTGCCGTGGCGGTAAACGCGTGGTTACCTTCGCTGAGCGCGCCGGATGGGGTAAAGTTCCAGAGCCCGTTACTATCTGCGGTCGTACTACCCATGAGTACGCCGTTGTTGTACAGATTGATGATGGCGTTAGCCTGCGCCGTTCCGCTAAGGGCTGGACGGGTATCATTGGTGGTTTTACCTGCCGCGACCAGACCTGTAATTGTGCCCACGTCGTCAAATACGCTGGCAATAACCGGCGCAGGCGGTACACCAGTAAACGGTGCCAGCACGTTACCCGCTGTGCCGATGTTGCCTGCAGCATCCTGTGCGCTGACCAGCAGCGTTTGCCCACTGATTTGCGGTGGGCTCAGCGTGAAGGTGAAATTACCGGAGGCGTTGGCTGTTGCGGTACCAAGTACGGTTCCGCTGCTGGAGGTGATGATTATCGTACTGTTCGCTTCGGCAACGCCGGTCAGCGTGGTGCCGTTGGCGTTGACCGCCAGACCGGTTGGAGTACCCGGTGCGACGGTATCGACCACAATTGCGGAGGCAGATGATAGCCCGCTGGTATTACCTGCGGTGTCTGTTGCTGTGATGGTGAAGGAATGCGTCCCCTGACCCAACGCCGTAGGTGGCGTGTAATTCCAGCTGCCGCTGCCGTCCGCCGTTACGCTGGTTACAAAGGTGCCGTTATCATAAATATCGACCCGAGCGTTGGCTTCCGTGGTGCCGTTTAACGTTGGGCGTGCGTCGTTGGTTGGCTGATTATTGCCAATCGCCCCGGTGTTTGGTCCGACATCATCAACAATACTGCTAATTGATGGCTGCGTTGGTGCAGTGGTGTCGACCACTACGCTAAAGCCTGCCGTTGCGCCGCTGGTGTTGCCCGCCGCATCGGTTGCGGTGACGGTGAAGGTGTGCGATCCATTCGCCAGCGGCGTGGTTGGGGTAAACGACCAACTGTTATTGCTTTGCACCAGCGTGGTACCCAACAGGGTGCTGCCGTCATAGATGCTGACGGTGCTGCCCGCTTCGGCGGTACCGTTGAGCGTTGGTCGGGCATCGTTAGTCAGTTGCCCGTTGCTAAGCCCCGCGTTGAACACACCGCCTGCGACGTCATCCACTACCGAGGTCAGGAGCGGCGCTGACGGCGCGATCGTGTCAACGTTGATAATAAATTCGCTTGAGGTGGGGCTGACGTTCCCGGCGGCATCCGTGGCAATGGCGGTAAAGACATGCTGGCCGTTGCCCAGTGTGGCAGGCAGATATTCCCAGGTGCCATCTACTGCCGCAGTCACCGTCGCCAGCAGCGTGCCATTATCGTAGATGGCTACCCGGGCACCGGCTTCCGCCGAGCCGTTCAGTACGGGACGAGTATCATTGGTGTAAGCGCCGTTCGACAGCGTTCCGGTTCCCGGTACCACGTCATCAAAAGCCTGGATAATCGTTGGCGCAAGCGGGGCAACAGTATCAACAACGATGTTAAACCCAGCGGACGTTGGGCTAACGTTTCCGGCTGCGTCGGTTGCTGTCACCGTCAGCGTGTGGTTACCGTTGCCAAGCGCGGTTCCCGGCGTGAAGCTCCAGGCGCCTGTACTATCCGCTGTGATTGAACCGATAAACGATCCGTTATCGTAAATTCTCACCGTGGAATTGGCTTCAGCCGTACCGCTGAGGGTAGGGCGCGCATCGTTTGTCGCCTGGCCGTTGTTCAGATTTCCGGTCAGCGGGCCGACATCATCTGCAACCTGAGTAATCACTGGTGCTGCCGGTGCTTGTGTGTCGACGGTGTAGGTAAAGCCGCCTGAAGGCAGACTGGTATTGCCTGCGCTATCTGTCGCCGTGACGGTCAGAGTATGCAGGCCGTTACCCAATGCCGTTGAGGGCGTAAAATTCCAGGTTCCGCCTGCGCCGACGATGGTGGTGCCAATGGGCTGACCATCGCTCAGGACGGTAATGGTCGCGCCAACTTCACCGGTACCGCTGAGCGCCGGGCGACTTTCGTTACTGATTTGCCCGTTGGAGATTGGCCCGGTTGTCGGCGCGGTATTGTCCTGAACGGTCAGAATTACTGGTGCAGACGGGGCAACTGAATCGACCAAAACGGTGAACGAGGCAGAAGCTCCGCTGGTGTTGCCCGCCGCATCCGTTGCGGTCACCGTAAAGATATTTTCCCCCTGCGCCAGTGCGTTTGTTGGGGTGAAGCTCCAGCTACCGGAGCCATCGGCATTTGCGGTGCCAATGATCGTTCCGTTACTACGAATGGTGACAATAGCATTAGCTTCGGTCGTGCCACTTAGTGTTGGTTGGGCATCATTGGTCAGTTGGCCGTTGGTCAACAGCGTGCTTCCCGTCTGATCGTCGATGACCGAGGTAATACTTGGCGCGGCGGGCGCCAGCGTATCGACAACTACGACGAACGGTGGCGCTGCCGGGCTGATGTTGCCCGCACCATCCGTGACGGTGGCTGTCAGCGAGTGGCTGCCTTCACTGAGCGCAGGGGCTGGCGTAAAGCTCCAGTTACCGCTGGCGTCGCTGGTGGTTGTGCCAATTACTGTGTTGCCATCACGGATGGTGACAATTGAATCTGCCTCGGTAACGCCCGTGAGCGTTGGGGTATTATCGTTAGTTGACTGTCCGGACGTCAGGTTTTGAATGGTGCCAACGTTGTCTGTGACTGTGACAATGGAGGGGGCATTCGGAATTAAAGTATCAACAATGATCAGAAAATCAGCGGAGGCATCGCCTTGGTTGCCAGCAGCATCGGTTGCGCGAGCGGTAAAGAGGTGATTGCCTTCTCCCAGCGCGTCTGTCGGGGTAAAGCTCCAGAATCCGTTGCTGTTTACCGTGGTTGTGGCATAAGCGATACCGTTATCGTAGAGGGTGATGGTTGCTCCTGCTTCGCCGGTTCCGTTTAAGGTCGGGCGTGAGTCATTGGTAATTTGTCCTTTATCCAGCGGTCCACTGCCGGGTGAAACGTCATCGATAATGCTGGTGATGAGCGGTGCCAGCGGCGCGGTGGTGTCGATGGTAATGGCATAATTGGGTGACTGCCCGCTGGGTATTAAGTTGACGATTTGTGACACTGCGAAGTTATAGGTTGTGCCGTTAGTTAGCGGGGTGAGCAACTGATAACTCCATGCGCCGGAAACCGCATCGGCGGTGACCGTGGCGATAGACGCGCCATTTTGATAGATAGTCACTGTAGCCCCTGCCGTGGCGGTTCCTTGCAACCGCGGTAAAGTGTCGTTGGTGGTTTTTCCGCTGCCGATTTCGCCCATGCCGGGGGCTACGTCATCCACGATCTCAAGAGTTGGCGGGTGTGGAACGCTGGAGGTAGCAGCGGTAAACGGTGTTTCTCCGCTTTGGTTACCCGCTGGATCCTGAGCGATCGCATTCAATGATTCACCCGCCGTCTGCGCTGGTGAAATGGTGACGGTGTAAGCGCCGGTATTGCTATCAGCTACGGCCTGGCCCAGTACCGTGGTACCATTTCTGATGATGACGGTACTGCCCGGTTCAGCTGTCCCGCTCACCAGCGTACCGTTATTATCTATGGTATCTACAGCGGGGGCGCCCGGCGCTTGTGTATCGGTTGTTATAACGATCGGGTTGGCCGCCGGAAGGCTATTACCTGCCGCATCCTGCGCACCAAAGGTCAGCGTATGTTGCGCATTGGCAGAAAGCGGAACGTCCACGCTCCATTTACCATCGGCTCCCACCGTGATGTTTAGCGGGATGAGATTGCCATTATCATAGATTAGGATCGTACTACCCGGTGTTCCCGTTCCACTGACGGTGGGCGAGAGATCGTCCGTCACGCTTCCATTGCCGAGTGTACCGGTAATCACGCCGACGTTATCTTCGATATTCGTCACGAGTGGCGCTGTGAGCGGGGTGGTGTTCACCGTAAACGAAATGCTGTTTGAGCTACTGCTGATGTTACCTGCCGCATCGGTTGCGGTAGCGGTCAGCGTGTAGTTGCCGTTTGCCAGCGCAGTCCCGGGCGTAATACTCCAGGTGCCGCCAGCCACCGTTGCCGTACCGATCACTACACCGCTGTTATACAGGGTGATGATGTCCCCGTCAGTGCCAGTACCGCGAATGGTTGGCGTGGCGTCATCGGTCACGGCATTGGGCAAGAGATCGCCTACCGATCCACCGACGTTATCATTGGCGGCGATAATCACCGGAGGTGCAGACGGCGTCGTGTCGATGTTCAGTGTTATGGCATTCGACGGCTGGCTGACGTTGCCAGCCGGATCGGTTGCGGTAAGGGTTATCTGGTAAGTACCAGGGGAAACCGGTGCTGATGGAGTAAAGCTCCAGGTTCCGTCTGCACCTACTGTTGCTGTTCCCTGAAAAGGGGGAGTGCCGTTCAGATAAACGGTAATCAAATCCCCAACGTTCCCTGTACCGCTAAAGGTTGGCGTGGTGTCATTGGTGTTGCCATTCGTGACCACGCCCGTTACCGGAGCCACATCGTCAGTAATGATAGGGGCGTCAGGCTGCGCGGGAGGCGTATTGTCTACCGTCAGAGTGAAGCTAGCCGATGGGATCCCCGTATTACCTGCAGCGTCAGTCGCCGTGGCGGTGAATTTGTGTGGCCCCTCGATGAGCACGGGATCTGGGGTAAATGTCCAGGTTCCATTTGGTTGAACGGTGGCGGTGCCAATACTGACGTTATTGTCAAAAATAGTAATGGTTGCGCCCGGCTCGCCCGTACCGGAGAGGGCCGGGGCGGTACTTTTCGTACTACCGCCGTTCGCCAGAGCAACGGTGGCGCTGCCCACGAGTCCTTCACCGGCGATAATCACCGGAGCCGCTGGTGGGGTGGTATCAATGGTCAGCGTGAAGTTCCCGGCGCTGCTGGTGTTACCCGCTGCATCTGTTGCGATAGCCGACAGCGCATGTGGACCTTCACTCAGCGGCTGAGTGACCTGGAAACTCCAGGTGCCCCCGGACACGACCGTTGCGGTTCCAATAAGTGTGGCGCCATCATAGATAGTGATGGTGGAGTCGACGGTCCCGGTCCCCTTCAGCAGCGGCAGGGTATCGTTTGAACGGCTACCGGTGGGCAGATCGGTTGGTGCATTCCCGACGTCGTCGGTTGCGGTCAAAATCACGGGGGTCCCAGGTGCTTGGGTATCCACGGTAACACTGACTACGATGGGCGAGGTAATGACGTTACCGGCTGCATCTGTTGCTGATACCGTAAACTGGTGGATGCGATCGTTGAGCGCCAGATTAGTTGGAACGGTATAGCTCCAGGTCCCCGAGCTGTCGATAAGCATCACCGTCATCAGCAGACTGCCATCGTAAAGGCTCACGAGCGAGCCCGGCTCACCGGTACCTGAGAGGGTTGGCGTGTTGTCGTTGGTAATCCAGGCATTGCTCGTGGCGTTACCGGCGCTGCTGCCAACATCAGCGTTAACCAGCGTTATGACTGGCACTGTCGGCGCGATGCTATCGACAATGATTTTCCAACTGGCGGCAGTGCTGGTGTTATTAGCGGCATCGGTTGCCGTCACTGTAAATACGTGTGCCCCCTGGCCCAATGCCGAGGTGGGCGTATAGTTCCAGTTACCGTTGATATCAGCGGTAATGGTCGTAAGCAGAGTTCCGTTATCGTAAATTTTGACCTGAGAGCCGGCCTCAGCTTTGCCCTCAATTTTCGGTTTATCGTCGTTGGTTAACCCATTGTTATTGATGGAGCCTGTGATATCGGCGACGTCATCAGTAACGGCAATGATAACGGGTTGGTTTGGCGCGGTGAGATCCGGGGCAACAGCCGAAGTTGGCAGGCTTTCGTTACCAGTGTTGTCCGTTGCGGTGACGTTTACTGTTTCATTGTTGATTTTCGACGGGGTGATCTGGACGGTGAAATTGCCGCCGCTGTCAGCCTGACCCACGCCAATAGGAGCCCCGTTGCTGTCTTTGACGGTGACGGTACTTCCGGCTTCGGCGTGACCGCTAACCGCTCCACCATTTCCTGCAACTGTGACGCCTGTCGGCGCATCAGGTGCGGTGGTGTCCGGTGCGTTGACAGAGGCATCGTCGCCCTTGTTGCCTGCGGTGTCGGTCGCATTTGCCGTAAGGGTCTCGCCGTTGGTTTGTGGCGGAACCAGCGTTGCGGTGAAATCCCCATTTGTATCGGCAGTTGCTGTTCCAATGATATTGCCATCCGGATCCAGAATATTGACCGTACTGTTGGGTTCGGCCTTGCCGGTGACCTGGTCCCCAGTGCCATTAACTAGCAGGTTTGTTGGGGGCTGTGGCGCGGTAATGTCTGGTGCAAGCGCAGTTTCTGGCGGGCTTAGGTTTCCTGCCGGATCGGTTGCGATGGCTTCAATGGTTTCGCCATTGGTCTGTGGTGGGTTAATGGTGATGGTAAATGAGCCATCCGGCCCGGCGACGCCGCTGCCGATCTGAGTTCCGCCACTGCCGGTGATAACTACGGTATTGCCTGGCTCGGTCGTTCCGGTGACGACAGTCCCATCCGCAGATACGTTGAGATCATCAGGTGGCAACGGTGGCAGGGTGTCGATGTTGATATTGAACGCTGGTGACATGCCTCCTGTACCTGACTGGTTTGTCGCGGTGGCGGTGAAGGCGTGTAGCTCATCTGATAACGGGGAGCTGGAAGTCCATGTCCAGTTACCGTTACCGTCAGCCAGTACGCTGTCGATAATTGTGCCGTTGTCGTAAATAGTCACCGTGCTGTTGGCATCGGCAGTGCCAGAGAGCGTGGGGGTATTATCGTTGGTGGCCTGATTGTTGCTCAATGGCCCGGTTGATGGGGAGAAGTCATCCATCACGCTGACGATAACCGGTACGCCAGGATAGCCCGAGTTCGTCGCATTGAATGGGGTATCTGGCCCGATGTTACCAGCCTGGTCCTGAATCTTCGCGATTAGCGCTTCACCGTGCGTCTGTGAAGGTGAAATCGCGATGACGAAATTGCCGGTTTGGCCGACCGTGGTTGAACCCAAAATCTGATTATTACTACCGATGATAATGACCTGGCTTCCTACCTCTGCACTACCGGTTACCTCGGTGCCTTCCGGATTAACGGAGGAAATGACCGCGCCTTCAGGCGGGGTAGTATCGACGGTGAATGTAGGTACGCTCGTTTCCGCGCTCACGTTACCCGCATCGTCAGTTTGCGTCAGCGTCAGATTGTGAACACCGTCGCTAAGCGGTGTGTCCGGTGTAAATGTCCAGTTGCCATTGTCATCCACCTGGACCATACCAATCAGAATGCCGTTATCAGAAATGCTGATGTAAGAACCGGCTTCGCCAGTGCCTGTGAGCGTTGGCGTGGCATCGTCGGTTACGCCGTTATTACCGATCAAGCCTTTAATGGAACCGGAATCGTCAGTTACTTCTGTGACCACAGGGGCGTCGGGGACAAGCGTATCGACAATAATCTCCCAACTGTCCGATATGCCGCTGCTGCCCGTACCGTCTGAGGCGCTTACGGTAAACTGGTGGGTACCGTCTGCGAGTGGAGAGGATGGCGTAAACGACCAGTTGCCGTTGGCATCGATAGCGACCTGGCCGATTTCTACACCGTTATCAAAAATATGCAATGTAGCATTTGCGGGGCCGGTGCCCTGGAGAGTGGGCGTATTATCGTTGGTGGATTCCTGCTGATTAACAGGACCAGTAATCAGCTCCTGGTCATCGATTACGCTGGTAATAACCGGCACATCTGGTGCGTTAGGTGTTGTCGTTGGCGGATCGCCACCATCGCCATCGCCATCGCCATCGCCATCGCCATCGCCATCGCCATCGCCATTACCGTTGCCACCACCATCGCCGTTACCGTTGCCGTTGCCATTACCGCTTCCGGCGTTGTTATCGCTTCCACCGCCGCCACCTCCACCACCGCCACCTGCGGCAAGGCCAATTCCGCCAGCAACCGCGATCCCACCAAGAACCCACGGCCAGACGGCGCCGCCTTCATGGCTTCCCTCGGCAGTCATTAGCGGAGTGAGATCGTCTAAATGCTGGAAGTGGAACGCTCCATCAGTATCCTGAACCCACCACAGCGCGCCATTGCTGTCTTCCAGAACAAGCTGGTTTTGCGCATCACCTTTTCCGACGTAGAAGTTTTTAATGGTGATGGTTTCACCCGAGCGGAGTGTGACAACCAGATCCTGATTAACGCGTGTCAGTTGACTTACCTCCTCACGCGACACTGACAGTTTCACGATAGAAGGCGAACTGAGCGTAACTTCAGAGGATTCAACATTTGTGGAAACGCCAGTTAATTTTGATACAACGGCGAGTAGACGCATATGTTCACTCCTGATGGCATGTCGGGAGTATTAATCCGCAACAGCGAGCTGGGAAAATGAGCAGACAGGGGCCCCGTTCATCATAAAGATGAATTTACACATGTAATTACATTGATTAGGTCATGCAGATGCTCGTTTACTTAGTAAATACGTTCGGGACCTGCCGACAGAATAGTTCTTTCGTATTAGATGATATAGTCAGAAAGAAAGTATTCTGCAACTTATCCATATTAAAAATATATTTGGCTAATTGAAAAGGATACTTTCCGGTGCGTATTTAATGATTTGTTTTTGGTTAACTCATTGTATTTTAATGTTTTTATTTAAATTGAAATGAGGGGAATATAATAAACAACAGTAATAATAGTGTTATAAAATAAGCCTAAATATAGGCGATATGGTCTTGAAGTTTTATTTTATTAGACTATGGGTCGCTACGGTAATGCCATGGCAGTTTATTTCATACCTGAACGATTCAGCACAAATAAACCATAAATTTGATGAATGTATTGGGTGGGTTTCAATAACTAAAAAATAAGAACCAGTCTCAGGGGGAGAGACTGGTCACAGAGGAGTAGCGTTTAGCGACCAGCATTTTTCATAATACGCGCTTTATCTAACTGCCATTCGCGTTCTTTCACATCGGAGCGCTTGTCGTGCTGTTTCTTACCTTTTGCGACGCCAATTTTCACTTTGCACCAGGCATTTTTCCAGTACAGTGAAAGCGCAACGACGGTATAACCGTCACGATTCATACGACCATACAGGGAGTCGAGTTCACGCTGGTTTAACAACAGCTTACGGGTACGGGTGGGATCACATACCACATGCGTTGAGGCAACAGCCATTGGCGTGAAGTTGGCGCCAAACAGGAACGCTTCGCCGTCTTTAAGGATGACATAGCTATCGCCGATGTTAGCTTTACCTGCGCGTAGAGATTTGACTTCCCAACCTTGCAGAGCGAGTCCTGCTTCGAACTCTTCTTCAATAAAGTATTCGTGTCGTGCGCGCTTGTTAAGCGCGATTGTGGCTGAGCCAGGTTTGTGTGCTTTTTTCTTCGTCATAATGCCGCTCAGTATAGGTAATCTGGAATCGAAAAACACCCCATTTCATCCAGCGGGGCGCAAGGCGCTATCTTAGCACGAGTTAGGCTATAGCGTTTTTTTTAGCGGGGGATAAATGGTATTATTTGTGTGATTGATATTGATGGAAATTGTTATGCCTCAGATTAGCCGGACCGCTTTAGTACCTTACAGTGCGGAACAGATGTATCAGCTAGTGAATGATGTTAAATCCTATCCCCAGTTTTTACCGGGTTGCACCGGTAGCCGTGTGCTGGAGTCAACTCCGGGACAGATGACCGCGGCTGTGGATGTCTCGAAAGCAGGGATTAGCAAAACGTTCACCACGCGCAATCAATTGACCAGTAACCAGAGCATCCTGATGCATCTGGTCGACGGCCCGTTCAAGAAACTCATTGGCGGATGGAAGTTTACGCCACTGAGTCATGAAGCATGTCGTATTGAATTTCATCTCGATTTTGAGTTTACCAATAAGTTAATCGAGCTGGCGTTTGGTCGTATCTTTAAAGAGCTGGCTTCAAACATGGTGCAGGCCTTCACGGTTCGCGCGAAAGAGGTTTACAGTGTCAGCGTCGGCTAAAATTGTCGTTGAAGTGGCGTATGCGCTGCCTGAGAAACAGTATCTACAGCATGTAACGCTGCAACAGGGTGCTACGGTGGAAGAGGCAATCCGTGCTTCCGGGCTGCTGGAATTACGTACCGATATCGATCTCAGCAAAAATAAAGTCGGGATATACAGCCGTCCGGTTAAGCTTGCTGATGTTCTGCATGACGGCGATCGGGTGGAAATATACCGGCCACTGATTGCTGATCCGAAAGAGCTGCGCAGACAGCGAGCAGAGAAATCCGCAAAAAAATAGCAGACAATAAAAAAGGTGCTCATTGAGCACCTTTTTTTGATCTGTTAATCCTACTTGTTGTCGGTCAACGCAGGTTTGTTATCAATGTTCGTCAAAACGCCGCTGCTGTTAAAAGTCAGCGTCAGTGTTTGCTGGGTTACGCCTTCATGACCAGGTTGCTGACGGAACACATAAAACCAGGTGTTAGTGCCAAAAGGATCGGACATCATTGGTGTACCCAGAGCATAAGCAACCTGCTGTTGCGTCATACCCGTGCGCACTTTGGCGACATCGGTAGGTGTCAGATAATTTCCCTGGTTGATGTCAGGGCGGTAAACCACTCGCTCCAGAGTGGAACAGCCTGCAGTCAACATCAGTAGTACTGCTGCAGCAGCAGTCAGCGTTTTACAGCGCATAGTGATTTGATTCCTTTTCGGGCCCGAGCAGTACGCGGCTCATATGTAATATGCCGATGATAATAGACCTTTCACCACTTTAAAACCTTTTGCTGTCGGGTCGGTCGGCGATTTTATGTTGAACTCAGACCTTAACAAGGTAAAAAAGTTTATGCCGCCAGCAGTTCTTTTGCATTTGCGAGGGTATTGCGCGTTACTTCGCTACCTCCGAGTAAGCGGGCTAATTCCTGCAGACGAGCGCGTTTATCAAGTGGCTGCATGTGTGTTTCGGTCATCGCGCCGTCAGTTTCTTTGCTGACATAGAAATGTTGATGACCGCAGCCAGCAACCTGCGGCAGGTGAGTAACACACATTACCTGGGTTGACTCGCCCAACTGACGCAGCATTTTTCCCACCACCGCAGCAGTCGGGCCGCTGATACCGACATCCACTTCATCGAAAATCAGCGCCGGTGTTTCCATTTTACGTGCGGTAATAACCTGAATAGCCAGCGCAATGCGCGACAGTTCCCCACCGGAAGCGACTTTCGCAATCGGCTGTAACGGCTGGCCTGGGTTAGTGGTCACTTTAAACTCTACGCGATCGGCACCGTCTGAGCTCAAATGATGTTCCTCAAATTTCACATCAATGCAAAAGACACCGTGCGGCATTGAGAGAGTATGCATGCTCTCTGTAATAAGTTGTCCCAGCTCCTGAGCATAATGCTGGCGCTGTTGGTGCAGCATTTTTGCCGTTTCCAGTGCCTGCTGGTGGTGATTGTTCACCGCCAGGGTTAAGGTTTCGAGAGAGTCGGCCTGATCGTCTAACTGCTGTTGTTCATCCAGCAATGACTGATAGAACTGTGGCAGCGCTTCAGGGGCAACATGATGCTTTCGCGCCAATGAGATTTGTTTGGAAATACGCTGCTCAAGTTCGAACAAACGGTTAGGGTCTAAATCCAGACGATCGCAATAGTGGCGCAGTTCGTCGCTGGCTTCGCTGAGCTGGATAGTAGCCTCTTCCAGCATGTCCAGAATACCGGAGAGCTTACCGTCCATTCCTGCCAGTTCACTAACCAACTGTTTTGCCGTGTACAGCTGGCTTTGCAGATTAACGTCTTCGCCGTCTGCCATGATAGCCAGTGCCTGTTGGCTGGTGGTGAGCAATTGCCCGCTGTTAGCCAGACGCTTGTACTCTTCATCAATTTGCTCAAATTCACCTGGCTGCGGGTTGAATTCGTTCAGTTCTTTTAACTGGTATTGCAATAGCTCTGCCCGGGCTGCGCGTTCCTGACTCTGTTGTTGATGATGTGCCAGGTCACGGCAGCTTTGGTGCCACAGTTGGTAGCGCACAGCCATTTCCTGAGTCAGGGACGCTTCATTGGCGTAGCCATCAAGCAGGGATTTTTGGTGTTCTGATTTTGTCAGGAGCTGATGCGCATGCTGACCGTGGATTTGAATAAGCAACTGGCCCAACTCGCGCAGCTGTGACAGCGGTACGGCAGTGCCGTTAATGAAGCCACGTGAACGTCCGTCGCTGCTGATAACGCGACGTAGCAAACACTCACGGCCTTCCTCAAGCTGGTTTTCTTCCAGCCAGCGCAGGGCCGCGGGGGTGTCTTTTAAGGTGAAGCGGGCGCAGAGGTCGGCTCGCGTGGCGCCTGCACGTACCATGTCGGCATCTGCGCGTCCGCCCAGGCACAAACCGAGAGCATCAATGGCAATGGACTTACCCGCACCGGTTTCACCGGTAATAACGGTCATTCCGTTCTGGAAATCGATCTCAAGTTCACGAACGATAGCAAAATTGCTGATGGTCAGTTGTGCCAACATAGCTGTTTTCCTGTATGAAAAACCATAACTGTAATTACATACAGTATAAACTGGTTTTTTATACAGTAAAGAGGTTGACGTTAAATTAGAATAATTTTTTTGACCAGCCTAACTTAGTGCTTAATGTGTTGAAATAGCTGTAATCTTTTGGGTGTATCAGGTTCAGATGATAATCACAGCGGCGAATTAATACGTCTTCACCTTCCTGTATAGGCAGGGCGATCTGGCTGTCACAGCTGATTTCCAGATCGTTACGGCGATGAGAGAAGCGCAGGCGAATGGTGCTGCTACTGTTGATCACCAGCGGTCGTGCGGAGAGCGTATGCGGGAACATCGGCACCAGCGTAATAGCATCTAAAGAAGGCGTCAGGATCGGACCTCCGGCAGAGAGTGAGTAGGCAGTAGAGCCGGTCGGTGTGGAAATAATTAAGCCGTCTGAACGCTGGGAGAAGGCAAAAATTTCATCGATATAGACTTCAAATTCAATCATATGCGCCACTTTTCCGGGGTGCAACACAACTTCATTGATCGCAGTGCTAATACGCTTCTGGCAGTCCAGTTGGCACACCTGGGCTTCGAGTAAAAAGCGCTTTTCGCTGATGTAGTGGCCTTCCAGCACGTCAGCTAACTGTTGTTGCGCATTGTCTGGGTCAAGGTCGGTCAGGAAACCTAGGTTGCCGCGGTTAATGCCAATAACCTTGATGTCATAACGTGCCAGGGTGCGTGCGGCACCCAGCATATTGCCGTCGCCACCGACAACCACGGCGAGGTCTGCCTGCTGGCCAATCTCTGCGAGCGTACCGGTTTTCACATTTTTCAGCTGCAGCTCGTGGGCGATTTGTTGCTCAACGATTACCTCATAACCTTTGGCGCACAGCCAACGGTAGAGCATTTCATGTGTGGTCAGTGCAGTGGGGTGACGTGGATGCCCCACAATGCCAATACACTTGAAATGTTTGTTCATTTTCTCGAGGTCCTTGTAACGAAGATTAGTGACAATGTGAGTACTTCCCTTGAAACCCTGAATCTTATCCCCATAATAATCCAGGTTAGCGAGATGAATGCGAAAAAAACGCGGAGAAATTCATGAGTAGTAAAGAACAGAAAACGCCTGAGGGGCAAGCCCCGGAAGAAATTATCATGGATCAGCACGAAGAAGTTGAGGCGGTTGAATCAGACGCTTCTGCTGAGCAGGTGGATCCGCGCGATGAAAAAATTGCGAATCTGGAAGCTCAGCTTGCTGAAGCCGAAACTCGCGAGCGCGACAGCGTGTTGCGTATCAAAGCGGAAATGGAAAACCTGCGTCGTCGTACCGAACTGGACGTAGAAAAAGCGCATAAGTTTGCACTGGAAAAATTCGTCAACGAGCTGCTGCCGGTGCTGGATAGCCTGGACCGTGCGCTGGAAGTTGCGGACAAAGATAATGACGCGATGGCGGCTATGGTTGAAGGTATTGAGCTGACCCGTAAGTCAATGCTGGATGTTGTGGCGAAGTTTGGCGTACAAGTGGTTGCGGATATCGACGTGCCGATGGACCCGAACGTGCATCAGGCGATTGCCATGGTAGAGTCTGACGACGTTGCTGCCGGTAATGTGCTGATGGTTATGCAGAAAGGCTATACCCTGAACGGACGTACCATCCGTGCGGCGATGGTCTCTGTGGCGAAAGCTAAAGGCTAATCAGCCTCAGACCGGGTAATGCTGATGCGCTACCCGGTCTGGATTAATCTCACTGGTCCGATACGCTTTCCCGCAGCGGTTTGACGGGCAACACCTGCACCTGTTTAATCATATTGTCCTGCACGTCGAGAATATCGATATCGTACTGCCCAATACGCACACGTGTGCCGGCAACCGGGATTTCTTCCAGCGCTTCAAGAATAATACCGTTCACGGTACGTGCATCATCCTCCGGCAGGTGCCAGTTAAACGCCTTATTGATTTCACGAACGTTGGCGCTACCGTCAATGATCACCGAACCGTCATTCTGCGGTGTGACTTCTTCGGCAAGCGTCGGTGACATTGAGGTCGTGAAGTCACCAACAATCTCTTCCAGGATATCCTCGACCGTAACCAGTCCCTGAATATCACCATATTCATTGACGACCAGGCCCACTTTCTTCTTATTACGCTGAAATTTAATGAGCTGGGTGCTGAGTGGCGTGCCTTCCGGAACGTAATAAATTTCGTCGGCGGCGCGTAACATGGTCTCTTTGGTGAACTCTTTTTTCTCGGCCATCAATCGCCAGGCTTCACGTACGCGTAGCATACTGATAGCGTCGTCCAGCGAGTCACGATACAGCACAATACGACCGTGCGGAGAGTGCGAAAGCTGACGCACGATTGATTTCCAGTCATCGTTAATATCAATGCCGATAATTTCATTACGCGGGATCATGATGTCATCGACGCTGACTTTTTCCAGATCCAGCACTGACAGCAGCATATCCTGGTTACGGCGTGAGATTTGCGAGCGCGATTCATTCACCAGCGTTCGCAGTTCATCTTTACTCAGCGAACCGCTCACTACGATATCCGTTTTGATGCCCATCATGCGCATCAGCAGCCGCGTGATGGTGTTGAGTAACCATACCAACGGCATCATCAGAATCTGCAGGGGAGCCAGCAGGACACTGCTCGGATAGGCGACTTTTTCCGGATATAGTGCGGCAATCGTCTTTGGCAGTACTTCGGCAAAAACCAATACCACAAACGTCAGTACCCCAGTGGCAATGGCGACGCCCGCATCGCCATACAGGCGCATACCGACAATAGTACCGAGCGCGGAGGCCAGAATATTCACCAGATTATTGCCGATGAGCACCAGGCTTATCAGGCGATCCGGCTTGCGAAGTAATTTTTCAACGCGTTTTGCCTGTCGATTTCCCTGCTTGGCCCGATGACGTAGACGATAGCGATTCAGGGTCATCATTCCGGTTTCAGAACCGGAAAAATAGGCGGAAATGACCACCATGATGAGGAGCGTGACAATGAGCGTGGTGGTGGAGATGTGTTCCACGTAGGATTCCTTAAAGATTTAACTCACGAACTGCTGCAGGATACGACTGCCGAAATAGGCCAGTGTCAGAATGCCTGCGCCTGCGACGTTAAACCATACGACGCGACGTCCGCGCCAACCTTCATGGTAATGCCCCCACAACAGAACGATATAGACAAACCATGCCACGATAGAGAGAACGGCTTTATCAATGTTCTCGGTACTGAACAGGTTATGCATGTAAAACAGGCCTGTGCACAGGGTGAGTGTCAGCAGAACCACGCCAATTTGGGTGATATGAAACATTTTCCGCTCAATACTCATCAACGGCGGCATCTCATTGCTGAAAGCCAGTTTTTTGTTTTTCAGTTGGTAGTCAATCCATGCAAGCTGTAGCGCATAGAGTGCGGCGATAATCAGCGTGGCGTAAGCGAAAAGCGAAAGCCCGATATGGATCATCATGCCCGGCGTAGCTTCGAGATGGGTGATGAACTCGTTAGGCATAAACGTGGCGAAGGCCAGGTTTATCAGCGCAAAGGCGTAGACAATGGGCAGCAATAGCCAGCCTCGATTGCGGGAAGCGACAATGGTCATTACCGTACAGATCATCAGGCTCACCAGAGAGCCGACGTTCAACAGACTCAGGTTTTGTCCGCTTTCACCGCCGGGCAGAATACGCGCTTCCAGGGCGATAGCATGGCTTACCAGCGCGACAACCGCAGAGAGAATAGCCATACGCCGCCAGCCGCTGTTTTTTTGCAGCAGAGCGGGAATAATCAGCGCGAGGCTGACTGAGTAGGCGACAAGAGCAAGCAGAGCAAAAACGGGCATATAGGTGTCGACAATTGGCCAGTGATAAAGAAAAGCAGTATAGCGTTACGTGACCGCTGCTCCAACCGTTGCATAACAACAAAGGCGGCTTCATGTTATACTGCGACAAATTTCTGTTGATGTGTCGCTGTCGCGACCGACCGTTTCCACCCCAGGCGAGAGACAATGTTTGATAATTTAACCGATCGTTTGTCGCGCACGCTGCGCAATATCAGTGGCCGTGGACGCCTTACTGAAGACAACGTTAAAGAGACGCTGCGCGAAGTGCGCATGGCGCTGCTGGAGGCTGACGTAGCGCTGCCGGTAGTGCGTGAGTTTATCAATCGCGTAAAAGAGAAAGCGGTTGGTCATGAAGTTAACAAAAGCCTGACGCCGGGTCAGGAATTCGTCAAGATTGTCCGTAACGAACTGGTTGCGGCAATGGGCGAAGAAAACCAGACCCTGAATCTGGCTGCACAGCCGCCAGCCGTGGTGCTTATGGCGGGCCTGCAGGGTGCGGGTAAAACGACCAGCGTCGGTAAGCTGGGTAAATTCCTGCGCGAGAAGCACAAGAAAAAAGTGCTGGTGGTCTCCGCGGACGTTTATCGCCCGGCGGCGATCAAACAGTTGGAGACTCTGGCCGAGCAGGTCGGCGTGGACTTCTTCCCGTCGGATGTTGGCCAGAAGCCGGTCGATATCGTTAACGCCGCGCTGAAAGAAGCCAAACTCAAATTCTATGACGTGCTGCTGGTGGATACCGCCGGTCGTCTGCACGTTGACGAAGCGATGATGGACGAAATCAAACAGGTCCACGCTTCTATCAAACCGGTAGAAACGCTGTTTGTGGTCGACGCCATGACCGGTCAGGATGCCGCGAATACCGCAAAAGCCTTTAACGAAGCGCTACCGTTAACCGGCGTAGTACTGACAAAAGTTGATGGTGATGCTCGTGGCGGTGCGGCGCTTTCTATTCGTCATATTACCGGTAAGCCAATTAAATTCCTCGGCGTCGGCGAGAAAACCGAAGCGCTGGAGCCGTTCCACCCGGACAGGATTGCTTCGCGTATTCTCGGCATGGGCGACGTGCTGTCGCTGATCGAAGATATCGAAAGCAAGGTTGACCGCGCGCAGGCAGAAAAATTAGCCAGCAAGCTGAAAAAAGGCGATGGCTTCGATCTCAACGATTTCCTTGAACAGCTTAATCAGATGAAAAACATGGGCGGTATGGCAAGCCTGATGGGCAAGCTGCCGGGCATGGGTCAGATCCCTGACAATGTGAAATCGCAGATGGACGATAAAGTTCTGGTGCGTATGGAAGCCATCATCAATTCGATGACGATGAAAGAACGCGCTAAGCCGGAAATTATCAAAGGTTCCCGTAAACGCCGTATCGCTGCCGGTTGCGGTATGCAGGTACAGGACGTAAACCGCCTTCTGAAACAGTTCGACGACATGCAGCGCATGATGAAGAAAATGAAGAAGGGCGGTATGGCGAAGATGATGCGTGGTATGAAGGGGATGATGCCGCCCGGCTTCCCTGGCCGCTAATCGGCCTGGCTTGTTTGCCATTTCGGCACCGGGGTGTGCTCGCCATCCTCACGTACTGCGTGTACGCTCCGGTGGCTGCGCACACACCGGCACCGAACTGACGGCACCGCCGACGGCCTTTTATAGCAGAGTTATCAACTGCTGATTGCATTTTCCCCAGAAATCAGTAAAATTTTCGGGCTTTTAATATGACACCCGGGCTTCGTTCCTCGATGGGGCCTGGGTGTTTTATTCACACAAGAGGATGTTATGGTTACTATTCGTTTAGCTCGTCACGGCGCTAAAAAGCGTCCGTTCTACCAGGTTGTTGTTACCGACAGCCGTAATGCACGCAACGGTCGCTTCATCGAGCGCGTTGGCTTCTTTAACCCAATCGCTAGCGAAAAAGAAGAAGGCACTCGCCTGGATCTGGATCGCATCGCTCACTGGGTTGGCCAGGGCGCGACTATTTCTGATCGCGTAGCTACGCTGATCAAAGCAGCAAACAAAGCAGCTTAATCTGTCACGGTGGTCATGATGAGCAAGCAACTCGCCGCACAGGCTCCTGTAGAACCCATCGTTTTGGGGAAAATGGGGTCTTCTTACGGTATCCGTGGTTGGCTCAGAGTGTTTTCTTCCACTGAAGACGCCGAAAGCATTTTTGACTATCAGCCCTGGTTTATCCAGAAGGCGGGTCAGTGGCAGCAAGTACAGCTGGAAAGCTGGAAGCACCACAATCAGGATCTGATCATCAAGCTGAAAGGCGTTGACGATCGTGATTCGGCGAATCTACTGACTAATTGCGAAATTGTCGTGGATTCCTCGCAGTTGCCAGCGCTGGAAGATGGTTCCTACTACTGGAAAGACCTTATGGGCTGCCAGGTAGTGACCACTGAAGGCTACGATCTCGGTAAAGTCGTCGATATGATGGAAACCGGTTCGAATGACGTCATCGTCATCAAGGCAAACCTGAAAGATGCGTTTGGTATCAAGGAACGTCTTGTGCCGTTCCTCGATGGGCAGGTTATCAAGAAAGTCGATCTCGCTACTCGTACTATCGAAGTAGATTGGGATCCTGGTTTTTAAACCACCGGATAAACGGTAAAAGTCGGCGTTATGGGGATTGGCTTGTGTTTATAGGTATCGTTAGCCTGTTTCCAGAAATGTTCCGCGCAATTACCGATTACGGGGTAACTGGCCGGGCAGTAAAAAATGGCCTGCTGAACATCCAGAGTTGGAGTCCTCGTGACTTTACTCATGACCGGCACCGTACCGTGGACGATCGTCCGTACGGCGGCGGACCGGGGATGTTAATGATGGTGCAACCTTTACGGGACGCCATTCATGCAGCAAAAGCTGCGGCTGGTGAAGGCGCAAAGGTGATTTATCTGTCACCTCAGGGACGCAAGCTTGATCAAGCGGGCGTTAGCGAACTGGCCACGAATCAAAAGCTGATTCTGGTATGTGGTCGCTATGAAGGAATAGATGAGCGCGTGATTCAAACCGAAATTGACGAAGAATGGTCAATCGGCGATTACGTACTCAGCGGTGGTGAGTTACCTGCAATGACGCTGATCGACTCCGTTTCCCGGTTTATTCCGGGAGTTCTGGGTCATGAAGCTTCAGCAATCGAAGATTCGTTTGCTGATGGATTGCTGGATTGCCCGCACTATACCCGACCTGAAGTGTTAGAGCAGATGGAAGTACCGGCAGTGTTACTGTCAGGAAACCACGCTGAGATACGTCGCTGGCGTTTGAAACAGTCGCTGGGCCGGACCTGGCTTAGAAGACCTGAACTTCTGGAAAACCTGGCTCTGACTGAAGAGCAAGCAAGGTTGCTGGCGGAGTTCAAAAAGGAACACGCACAACAGCAACATAAACATGATGGGCAGGCGTAAGCCCCCAATATCAGTTTACCCAGGATAAGAGATTAA
Source organism: Citrobacter sp. LUTT5 (assembly GCF_009905315.1). Taxonomy (NCBI): domain Bacteria; kingdom Pseudomonadati; phylum Pseudomonadota; class Gammaproteobacteria; order Enterobacterales; family Enterobacteriaceae; genus Citrobacter; species Citrobacter sp. LUTT5. Next base: position 1,269,556 of record NZ_CP047606.1, read on the forward strand.
ATTATGAGCAACATTATTAAGCAACTTGAACAAGAACAGATGAAGCAGGACGTACCTTCCTTCCGTCCGGGTGATACCGTGGAAGTGAAAGTATGGGTTGTTGAAGGTTCCAAAAAACGTCTGCAGGCATTCGAGGGCGTGGTTATCGCTATTCGTAACCGCGGTCTGCACTCTGCATTCACTGTTCGTAAAATTTCCAACGGCGAAGGCGTTGAGCGTGTCTTCCAGACTCACTCTCCGGTAGTTGACAGCATTGCTGTTAAACGTCGTGGTGCTGTTCGTAAAGCTAAACTGTACTACCTGCGTGAGCGCACTGGTAAGTCTGCTCGTATCAAAGAGCGTCTTAACTAAGATTCGCGCAAGCGACATCCTGTTAGAAAAGGGCTGGCCGAAAGGCTGGCCCTTTTTTTATCCCGACGTTTGCTCTGTTGTTCTTTATGGCAATGGAATGACTGCGCGGCGCGCAGCCAGTTGGGGGATGATTATGGCGTCGTGATCACGACTGCAACGCGACGATTTTCAGCACGACCTTTTGATGTCTGGTTGCTGGCAATGGGATATTTCTTCCCGAGTCCCTGAGTCGTCAGGTTGGTGCGGGGAATGTTGGCACCCTGTGCCCAGGCATCGGCAACCACATTCGCGCGTTTGAGTGATAGAGCTTCGTTATAGCTGTCTTCACCGTAGTTATCAGTATGACCGTCCAGGCGAGCATGATTTAGCCCGGTAGCTGCCAGTTTGGATGCCATTTCCTTGATCTGTTTTTCACTTTCAGGACGGAGTTTATAGTCATTTTTATCAAACAGGATGTTATCAGACAGGCCCAGAGACCAGTCTCCTGATGCTTCAGTAAATCCGTATGATTTCATGGCTGCAATTTGCTCTGGGGTAAATTTTCCCTGAGGTGCCTGACAGCCTGCCAGAATCAGTAAAAGCAGAAGAAACGGGGATAATAAACGTTTTAGCATGTGTGTAATTCCTTATTTAATAATAGTGCGTTCAGAACGCAAATTTTTGGCCTGATACATATTTTGATCGGCAAGTTCTTGTAATTTCTCGGCAGAGGCATGTTCCCACGTCAGCGCAAAACCGATGCTGAGTGTCATGCTTGCTAAATGACCATTATGCAGGTCAAAAGGTCGGTCAAACTCTTGTGACAGTGCCGCGCAGATCCGCTGAACCTCATATTCAGAATGAACGCTATACAGCACCATCGCGAACTCGTCGCCGCCAAGTCTGTATGGCGAATGTCGATTACCACCAAACTCGGACAGCCTTTTAGCGACTTCAATCAGAACCCGATCCCCCGCAGCGTGGCCCCAGGTATCATTGATAAATTTAAAATTATCACCATCAAGGAATAACAAAGCGGAGCTGCTGTGGGCGGCATCGTCATTCATCAGCGCGTTAATACTGCTACGAAAAGCGGCGCGATTTGCCAGGCCTGTCAGAGGATCATGTAGCGCGGTACGCAAAAGTTGAGCGTTCTTTGCCTGCAGCCGAAGTTGCCACTCCTCCATCTCGTCCAGCAGACTATTAAAGTCCTGGGCAAAAAGATGAAACTCTTCAATGCGTTCCTCGGAAACGCGTCGCGAAAAGTTACGGTTGGTACGTACATCATGTACCACCTCGGTTATATTTTGCAGGGCTTCCACGACGCCATTGTGTAAATAGCGGGTGAGCATTAATGCTATGCCTGATGCCAACAAAATGCACCCGGTAAGAACGGCCAGCGACAAATAGATGAAACGGCTGATAACGCTATCGCGTGCAGTCAATCGTACTTCGCCGATGACGTTGCCATTATGCAAAATAGGCTGAGTGACCGGTTGTGGGAATAGCCAGTGGCTGATCAGTCCGCTGATCTTCTCCGTGGTGTCTTGCGCGTTATAGCGCCAGGTGGCGATCACCTTCTGGTGTTTATTACGAACTTCCGCAACGGAAAATTGCCCTTGCTGGCCCAGTGCCGCCAGTGTTTCAGTTGCTGCAACACTATCAGAAAAGACTAATGCAGCTTCAAGCGTGCGGGTCATGGTCGCGGCAGTCAGATCCAGATTCTTTTGCGCATACTGTCTTAAGGCCAGCACGGAAGAAATGCTGAGCAGCAGCCAGATCAACGTCATCGTCACCAGGACACTGATTATGCTGATACGCCGTAATGTCCGTTTAAACGTCGGGCGTGTTACAGGAGAATGGCCCTTATCCATGCTTATTATTCCGTGCAAGCATCAATACGTCAGGACTGACCCTTACGCCGCTGCGTGAAAGGGAATCCATATTTACGGAAAATCTCACATCTTCATCTTTAATTATGAGGCAAAAGGCGCTGCCAATAACGCATTCGGGATTTTGTTCTGCAATTAATAGCAATGCCTTAGTCGGATATTTATTCTTTAATTCCACCTGATAAGTAGGTGATTCTTTTCCAAAATAAAAACCGTCACATTGCGAAACTAATATTTCTTGTTCCGAACGAATGATGACGGGAAGATAGGGTAATGCCCCAGTACTGGTATCTTCCAGAACACTGGAAAAACGCGATGAAGAGAAAATACACAGTTTGGGTGGCCCGGAAAGTGCAGGCCAGCGTGTATAACTGACGATGCCGGAAACCATAGCACGTACAGATTTTGCTTCTTCTGTAACGCTTTGGGCGTACAGTGGTAACCCGGTCAGGAACAGTGCCAGTAGAAGTATGAGTCGGTAAGAATAGCTCATGAATAGTTACCTACCAGCGTTTGCCGTAAAGCGTCGAAATACATTCAAGATTGTTTAGGACAAAATAACATTATTTTCCTAAGTCGTCATTATTCCAGGGGTAAAGCTGATGATGATTTAAGTTAAATCCTAGTTTGCTATAAAATTTAAGCCATTGTTTAGTTTAATCTTATTGAGGCAGCACCTTCGTTTGCTCCTTTTTTCCAGGCATCGTGTAACTGGTCAATATTTTCGACCGTATCACAACTTGCAGGAAAGGTTTTCCCGGCCAGGCCTCTGGCGTAAACAAAATCTTGCTGGCAGATTTTGCGTTGCCCTTCGGCGTAACCCTTAAGATATTTCGTACGATCGACTTCGGGATCATTGAAGTTGTCGGCAAGAGTTTCATTATCTTTAACGGCATAGCCCGAAATGGCATCTTGTATCCCGGCGTTATACCAGTCGGTACCAGTCCAGGTGGGGGCATGGGTATAGGGATCTATCTGACATCCGCTAAGAAGGAATAGAAATAAGATGCTGATGAGTTGCTTCATTGCCTGTGCTCCCTTGTTTTTTTAAGCATAGCGGATCTTAAAATTCGTGATGTAAATATAAGTGTACATTTATAAGGGCTGTTTTTGCCTTAAAATAACGCCGTGTAAATTAAAATTTACGGATTGTGGATTGAAATCTTTACCTGTTGTGGTATCGTTATTTCCTCCTCGCTGAGGATCAACTATCGCAAACGAGCTAAACAGGATCACCATCATGCAAAAAGACGCGCTGAACAACGTACATATTACCGACGAACAGGTTCTGATGACCCCGGAGCAGCTGAAAGCTGAATTTCCGCTGAGCCAGGAGCAAGAGGCGCAAATCGCCCAGTCGCGTAAAACCATCTCAGATATTATCTCCGGTCGCGATCCGCGCCTGCTGGTCGTATGTGGCCCATGCTCCATTCACGATCCTGAAATGGCTATTGAGTATGCTCGTCGATTTAAAGCCCTTGCCGCAGAGGTCAGCGATAGCCTCTACCTGGTGATGCGCGTCTATTTTGAAAAACCCCGTACCACCGTCGGCTGGAAAGGGTTAATTAACGATCCTCATATGGATGGCTCTTTTGATGTTGAAGCAGGTCTGAAAATTGCGCGTCAGCTGCTGCTTGAACTGGTAAATATGGGACTGCCGCTGGCAACTGAAGCGCTGGATCCAAATAGCCCGCAATACCTGGGCGATCTGTTTAGCTGGTCCGCAATCGGAGCCCGTACCACGGAATCGCAGACACACCGCGAAATGGCTTCTGGTCTTTCGATGCCGGTTGGCTTTAAGAATGGTACCGACGGTAGCCTGGCGACCGCTATTAACGCCATGCGAGCGGCTGCGCAGTCGCACCGATTTGTCGGTATTAACCAGGCCGGGCAGGTTGCACTGTTGCAAACACAAGGGAATCCGGACGGCCACGTGATCCTGCGCGGGGGTAAAGCGCCGAACTACAGCCCGGCAGATGTCGCCCAGTGCGAAAAAGAGATGGAGCAGGCGGGACTACGACCTTCTCTGATGGTAGATTGCAGTCATGGTAATTCCAATAAAGATTACCGCCGTCAGCCTGCCGTGGCTGAATCCGTAATTGCACAAATCAAAGATGGCAATCGCTCGATCATTGGTTTGATGATTGAAAGTAATATTCACGAAGGCAACCAGTCTTCTGAACAGCCGCGCAGCGAAATGAAATACGGCGTGTCCGTAACCGATGCCTGCATTAGCTGGGAAATGACGGATGCGCTGCTGCGTGAAATTAGTCAAGATTTAAACGGTCAGCTGTCGGCGCGTGTAGCATAAGAGGTTGGTTATGGTTGCTGAATTGACCGCATTACGCGATCAAATTGATGAAGTCGACAAGGCGCTGCTGGATTTACTGGCACGCCGCCTGGAGCTGGTTGCCGAAGTTGGTGAAGTAAAAAGCCGTTTTGGGTTGCCGATTTACGTGCCGGAACGGGAAGCCTCTATGCTTGCCTCTCGCCGGGCGGAAGCGGAAGCCCTTGGCGTGCCGCCGGACCTGATTGAAGATGTGCTACGCCGCGTTATGCGTGAGTCCTATTCCAGTGAGAACGACAAAGGGTTTAAAACGCTTTGTCCTTCTCTGCGGCCGGTGGTGATCGTCGGCGGCGGCGGTCAGATGGGGCGTATGTTTGAAAAAATGCTCACCCTGTCAGGTTACCAGGTGCGGATCCTGGAACAGCAGGATTGGGATCGCGCGCCGGAGATCGTCTCTGATGCTGGGATGGTGATCGTCAGTGTGCCGATCCACGTCACCGAGCAGGTGATCGCCAAACTACCGCGTCTGCCGTCTGACTGCATCCTGGTGGATCTGGCTTCAGTGAAAAATGGTCCTTTGCAGGCGATGCTGGCTGCACATGATGGTCCGGTGGTGGGGTTACACCCAATGTTTGGTCCGGACAGCGGCAGCCTGGCAAAGCAGGTCGTCGTCTGGTGTGATGGACGTCAGCCGGAAGCCTATCAGTGGTTTCTGGAACAGATTCAGGTATGGGGTGCACGACTACATCGGATCAGCGCCGTTGAACACGATCAGAACATGGCGTTTATTCAGGCATTGCGTCACTTTGCGACCTTTGCTTACGGTCTGCATTTAGCGGAAGAGAATGTTCAACTGGAGCAGTTGCTGGCGCTCTCTTCGCCGATTTACCGTCTTGAACTGGCGATGGTTGGCCGTCTGTTTGCCCAGGATCCGCAGCTCTATGCCGATATTATTATGTCGTCTGAGAGCAACCTTGCGCTGATCAAACGCTACTACCAACGTTTTGGTGAGGCGATCGGTTTACTGGAGCAGGGCGATAAGCAAGCGTTTATCGACAGTTTCCGTAAGGTGGAGCATTGGTTTGGTGATTATGCGAAACGCTTCCAGAGTGAAAGCCGTACTTTGTTACGCCAGGCGAATGACAGCCGTCCTTAATTAAGACGCAGGATGGCGGCTTCGCCTTATCCGGCCTACAAAAATCGCATGAATTGTAGGCCGGATAAGCGTAGTGCCATCCGGCATTGTCAAACGTTAGCTCGGATCGACCGGCACCACGTTCTCACTCGGATAGCATCCCAGTACTTTCATCGAACGTGTAATCTCACCCAGCTCTTTCAATGCTTTTTGCATTTGGGGCGATTCCAGGTTGGCCTGGATATCAAGATAAAACATCTCTTCCCACGGATTGCCGTGAATCGGGCGTGACTCCAGTTTAGTCATAATCAGATTATGGTTACGCAGCACCAGCAATGCTTCTACCAGAGCACCGGCCTGTTGTCCTGTTGCCATCAGCAACGTGGTTTTTGCCGGAACCTGGTCGGATACATTGATTGCTTTACGTGCCAGCACCATGAAGCGGGTGATGTTTTGCGACTGGTTAGCCTCAATATGCTCGAGAACCTGCAAACCATACAGTACGCCTCCGGCTTCGCTCCCCAGGGCCGCCACATGCGGTGAGTTAGCCTGCGCAACTTTTTCCATTGCCGCAGAGGTGCTTTCAGTGTACTCAATCTTCCAGTGCGGGTAGCGATTCAGGAACTTGCTGCACTGCTGGAACGGCTGCGGATGGCTGTATACCGTTTCAATGGTCTCAAGATCCGTAGTGCCGGACACCAGTACACAGTGGTCTATCGTAATGGTCATCTCGCCAACAATAGACAGGCTGGTGTGCTGCAGCAGGTCGTAAACGTCGTTAATCCCACCGGAGCTGGTGTTTTCAATCGGAACCACAGCATAGTCAGCCTGTCCGGTTTCGACCTGATTAAAGATATCGGCAAATTTTGCGCAGCCGCTTTCAATAAATTGTTCAAAATGGCGGGCGGCGTACTGACGTGCTGCCAAATGGGAATATGATCCTTTTGGCCCCAGGAAGGCTACGCGCGCGGAATGTGGGTTAATTTTGTTCAGGTGCTGCTGGAGCAGAGCCTGTTGAGTCAGGACGGAGTCTTCGATTATGAGCTGGAACAGGCGGGTAATGTAGTGAGCATCGAGATGATGTGCTTTGCCCAACTGAATCAGACGGTCCAACAGGTCACGTTCACGGTCGATATCTCGTACCGGACGATGTGAAAGCAGTTTGGCTTTACCAACTTCTACGGCCAGTCCACGTCGCTCAGCCAGCAGGGCCAGTAATTTTTCATCCAGCGTGCTGATCTTATCGCGCAGCGCCAGCAATGGGTTTTCCGATGTCATAGTGTTGCCTTTCTTGTTATCAATAAAAAAGGCCCCCCGTTGTGGGAGGCCTTATTGTTCGTCTTCGCATTCTTTATCACACGACGAAACGCCTCCCATTCAGGGGAAGGTAAAAAAGAATGCGAAGAAGAACGGAACAAGTTTCATGTAATTTTCCTTTGGCTACGTCAGTAAAGTACCCGTACTGTTTTCACCCTGTCAACAAAAAACGCGCCCGAAGGCGCGTTGGCGATACACTCAATGTAAGGGACTACTCTTCTTCTGCTTCGACGAAGTTGGCGTCTTTGACTGAAGTTGTTGCACGACGGGCTTCGCCTTTGTGCTGCACTTTATTGAGCTGCCGTTCCAGCTTGTTGATCAAATCGTTAATTGCGGTGTACATATCCTCGTGTTTTGCGCTGGCGACCAGATGTCCGTTCGGTGTATTGATGGTGGCATCAGCAATGAAACCCTGTGGCTCCTTAGACAGAATGATATGTGGATTAATCAGATGAGTTTGCCATTTTTCAAGTTTGGCGAGACGGTCTGCGACATGCTGGCGAATTGCCGGAGTAATTTCCATTTGTTTACTGGTAATGTTCATTGTCATAAATTTTACCTCTTGTCTTTCCCGTCTTGGTGATTCCAGCATACCGTTCCCAATGTCAAAATGCGTGATGTAAATCACATTTTTTTGTCGCTTTTTGTCAAGAAAACCTTTTTGTGAGGCACCGCAGGAACAGGCGATTTTTTACTTGAGGAATACCTGAAAGCAGGCCATATTTGATGGGATGCGTCGGAGCTAAACCGCTTCAGTTGTAGCGTTAACGGATAAAAAAACGGCAGCCCTTGGGCTGCCGTTTTGCATTCTGAGGCAAATCAGGTATTGCTGCTGTTAGCGGCAATGATTTTCGCTACTTTTTCTGCCTGCGCATTCATCTGCATCTGGCGATAAGCTTTTTCCATTAACGGCAGAGCATCACGTGTTGCCTGAGTATCAGGGTAGTCGCGCAGCATGCCTTCCACACGGTTTACCACGGCAACCCATGCACCGCGGGCAGTGTAGTATTCCGCAACAGAATATTCATACTTCGCCAGACGATCTTTCAGGAACACCAGACGTTTGGTGGCATCAGTGGTGTACTGGCTGTTCGGATAGCCACGTACCAGTTTGGAAAAGTCATTAAACGCAGCTCGGGCGTGTTGGGGATCGCGATCGCTGCGATCAACACCAAAGAATCCTTGCAGTGCGCTATCATCCAACGCCATATTGGTCAGGCCACGCATATACATGACATAATCAATGTTAGGGTGTGTCGGGTTAAGACGGATAAAACGATCGATAGCAGCCTGAGCAAGTGGCAGATCGGCGTTTTTGTAGTAGGCGTAGATGAGATCTAATTGCACCTGCTGAGAATACGGTCCAAATGGATAACGGTTATCCAACGCTTCCAATTGCGTTATTGCCTGTTTCCAGTTACCGTCCTGCAGCTTTTGCTGAGCAGTCGCGTAGATTTCATTTGGCGGATTATCGGGCACCTCTTCCTTTGAACCAGAGCAACCCGCCAAAAACAGGCTCAACGTGGCTGCTGCCACCAGATATTTCATGCGCGTCATGACGTTTTGACTTTCCTCAAAATGTAATACGGGAGATTCTCTGTTCCTGCTCCCGGTTAAGACCAGCTACAATAGCACACTATATTAAACGGCAAAGCCGTAAAACCCAACGTTAAACGAAGAAGCAGTTTATGGCACAACGAGTAGAACTCACCGCAACAGTCTCCGAAAATCAGCTCGGTCAACGCTTAGATCAGGCTTTGGCCGAATTGTTCCCTGATTATTCGCGATCGCGCATAAAAGAATGGATCCTCGACCAGCGCGTGCTGGTAAATGGCAATCTTTGCGATAAACCGAAAGAAAAAGTGTTGGGTGGAGAGCGTGTCTCCATCAATGCAGAAATTGATGAAGAGGTTCGTTTTGAACCTCAGGATATCCCACTGGATATCGTTTATGAAGATGATGATATTCTTGTCATCAACAAACCCCGTGACCTTGTAGTACATCCGGGCGCCGGGAATCCTGATGGTACGGTATTGAATGCGTTACTGCATTACTACCCGCCAATCGCGGATGTTCCTCGTGCCGGTATCGTACACCGTCTGGATAAAGACACGACCGGATTAATGGTGGTGGCAAAAACGGTTCCGGCACAAACACGTCTGGTTGAGTCATTGCAGCTGCGCGAAATTACCCGTGAGTACGAAGCCGTAGCAATTGGTCACATGACTGCTGGCGGAACCGTTGAGGAACCGATTAGCCGTCACCCGACCAAGCGTACGCACATGGCGGTACACCCAATGGGGAAACCGGCGGTAACGCACTATCGCATTATGGAACACTTCCGTGTGCACACGCGTCTGCGGTTGCGTCTGGAAACCGGACGTACGCACCAGATCCGCGTGCACATGGCACATATCACTCATCCGCTGGTGGGCGATCAGGTCTACGGCGGTCGTCCACGTCCACCGAAAGGCGCTTCTGACGAATTTATCTCCGTACTGCGTAAGTTCGACCGCCAGGCGCTACATGCGACCATGCTGCGTTTGTATCACCCGATTTCCGGTATCGAAATGGAATGGCATGCGCCGATCCCACAAGATATGGTGCAATTGATTGAAGTGATGCGCGCTGATTTCGAAGAACATAAGGATGATATTGCCTGGCTATGAGTAAGCTAATTGTTCCGCAGTGGCCGATACCGCAAGGTGTCGCGGCGTGTAGTTCTACCCGTATTGGCGGAGTCAGTATGCCGCCTTACGATTCGCTGAATCTGGGTGCCCATTGCGGCGATAACCCGGAGCATGTTGAAGAGAACCGCAAACGACTGTTTGCTGCGGGCAATCTGCTGTCAAAGCCGGTCTGGCTGGAGCAGGTCCACGGTAAGGATGTCCTGAAACTGACAGGCGGGCCTTACGCCTCCAAACGCGCAGATGCGTCGTATAGCAACACGCCGGGCACAGTGTGTGCGGTAATGACCGCTGATTGTCTGCCGGTGCTGTTTTGCAATCGCGCCGGGACGGAAGTGGCTGCGGCCCATGCGGGTTGGCGGGGATTATGCGCTGGCGTGCTGGAAGAGACGGTGGCGTGTTTTGCCGACGAACCTGAAAACATTATTGCCTGGCTAGGTCCGGCGATAGGCCCAAACGCCTTTGAAGTGGGAGCAGAAGTTCGCGAGGCATTCATGACGAAAGATCCGCAAGCGGACCTCGCATTTGTACCGCGCGGCGACAAGTATCTGGCGGATATCTACCAGCTTGCCCGTCAGCGGCTGGCAAATGTCGGCGTGGAGAACCTCCACGGCGGCGACCGTTGCACCTTTAGTGAAAGTGAGACGTTCTTCTCTTATCGTCGCGACAATACCACGGGTCGTATGGCAAGTTTTATTTGGCTGATATAACCTAAAGAATCAAGACGATCCGGTACGTGTAATTTTCTTTTCACATAATTCAGGTCATTCACCTTGAATAATTGAGGGATGACCTCATTTAATCTCCAGTAGCAATTTTGACCTGTTATGGGAGGAGTTATGCGTCTGGATCGTCTTACCAATAAATTCCAGCTTGCTCTTGCCGATGCCCAGTCACTCGCATTGGGGCACGACAATCAATTCATCGAACCACTTCATCTAATGAGCGCCTTGCTGAATCAGGAAGGGGGATCGGTACGTCCTTTATTAACGTCTGCTGGCATTAATGCTGGCCAGTTACGTACAGCCATTGACCAGGCGTTGAGCCGTTTGCCGCAGGTAGAAGGTACCGGCGGTGATGTGCAGCCTTCTCAGGAACTGGTGCGTGTACTGAATCTTTGCGACAAGCTGGCGCAAAAACGTGGGGACAACTTTATTTCGTCAGAACTGTTCGTTCTGGCGGTGCTTGAGTCACGCGGTACGCTGACCGACTTATTAAAATCAGCTGGGGCGACGACCGCCAATATCACTCAGGCAATTGAACAAATGCGTGGAGGTGAAAGCGTGAATGACCAGGGGGCTGAAGACCAACGTCAGGCCTTGAAAAAATATACCGTCGATCTGACTGAACGTGCTGAACAGGGCAAACTCGATCCAGTTATCGGCCGTGATGAAGAAATTCGCCGTACCATTCAGGTGCTGCAACGTCGTACTAAAAATAACCCAGTGTTAATCGGTGAACCCGGTGTCGGTAAAACAGCCATTGTTGAAGGGCTGGCCCAACGCATCATCAATGGTGAAGTGCCGGAGGGCTTAAAAGGCCGTCGTGTACTGGCGCTGGATATGGGCGCGCTGGTGGCTGGGGCCAAATATCGCGGTGAGTTTGAAGAGCGCTTAAAAGGTGTGCTGAACGATCTCTCGAAACAGGAAGGCAACGTCATTCTGTTTATCGACGAATTGCATACCATGGTTGGGGCGGGTAAAGCCGATGGCGCGATGGACGCCGGGAACATGCTGAAACCAGCGCTGGCTCGCGGGGAACTGCACTGCGTAGGCGCCACAACGCTTGATGAATATCGCCAGTACATCGAAAAAGATGCGGCGCTGGAACGTCGTTTCCAGAAAGTGTTTGTGGCTGAACCTTCAGTGGAAGACACCATCGCAATCTTGCGTGGCCTGAAAGAACGTTATGAGCTGCACCATCATGTGCAGATTACTGACCCGGCGATTGTTGCGGCAGCTACGTTGTCTCATCGTTATATTGCCGATCGTCAGTTACCGGATAAAGCTATCGACCTTATTGACGAAGCGGCATCCAGCATTCGTATGCAGATTGACTCCAAGCCGGAGGAACTCGACAGACTCGACCGCCGTATTATCCAGCTCAAACTGGAACAGCAGGCATTAATGAAAGAGTCTGATGAGGCAAGTAAAAAACGTCTCGATATGCTCAACGAAGAGCTGGACGACAAAGAGCGCCAGTATTCTGAGTTAGAGGAAGAGTGGAAAGCTGAAAAAGCCTCCCTCTCGGGAACGCAAACTATCAAGGCTGAGCTGGAGCAGGCAAAAATCGCCATCGAACAGGCGCGCCGCGTTGGCGACCTGGCGCGGATGTCTGAACTGCAGTACGGCAAAATTCCTGAACTGGAAAAACAGCTGGAAGCAGCCACCCAGTCTGAAGGCAAAACCATGCGTCTGCTGCGTAATAAAGTCACGGATGCAGAAATTGCAGAAGTGCTGGCGCGCTGGACCGGGATCCCGGTTGCTCGCATGCTGGAAGGCGAGCGGGAAAAACTGTTGCGTATGGAGCAGGAGCTGCACAGCCGCGTGATTGGCCAGAACGAAGCGGTGGAAGCCGTTTCTAACGCCATCCGTCGTAGCCGCGCGGGCTTGTCCGATCCGAATCGTCCGATTGGTTCATTCTTGTTCCTTGGTCCAACCGGGGTCGGTAAAACCGAACTGTGCAAAGCGCTGGCAAACTTTATGTTCGACAGTGACGACGCAATGGTGCGTATCGATATGTCCGAGTTTATGGAGAAACACTCGGTGTCTCGTTTGGTTGGGGCTCCTCCGGGATATGTCGGTTATGAAGAAGGTGGGTATCTGACGGAAGCAGTACGTCGTCGTCCTTACTCTGTCATCCTGCTGGATGAAGTGGAAAAAGCGCACCCGGATGTGTTCAACATTCTGCTGCAGGTGCTTGACGATGGTCGTCTGACTGACGGACAGGGAAGAACGGTCGACTTCCGTAATACGGTTGTCATCATGACCTCAAACCTGGGGTCCGATCTAATCCAGGAACGCTTTGGTGAGCTGGATTACGGCCACATGAAAGATATGGTGCTGGGCGTCGTGAGCCATAACTTCCGACCGGAATTCATCAACCGTATAGATGAGGTTGTTGTATTCCATCCGTTGGGTGAGCAGCACATTGCTTCTATTGCTCAGATTCAGCTGCAGCGTCTGTACAAACGTCTGGAAGAACGTGGCTATGAAATCCATATTTCTGACGAGGCGCTTAAACTGCTGAGTGCGAATGGTTACGATCCGGTATATGGCGCACGTCCATTGAAACGTGCTATCCAGCAGCAGATCGAAAACCCGCTGGCGCAGCAAATTCTGTCTGGTGAACTGATTCCGGGCAAAACGATTCGTCTGGAAGTGAATGACGATCGCATCGTGGCAGTGCAGTAAGTCACAAAACAACAATAAACGGGCCCTGCGGGGCTCGTTTTTGTTTAAAATTCAGGCGAAAATAGACGTATTGATTGAAAAGTAATCGCTTGATAAGTTTTTTATATTTTTAACTTGTCAGCCTGAAATAACTCCCTATAATGCGCCTCCACTGACACGGAACAACGGATTATAAGCCGCCGGGTCAGCGGAGTTCCACTGAGAACTCCGGCGAAGAAAGCGAAATTAAATGCTTGACTTCGCAGCGGGATGGCGTATTATGCACACCCCGCGCCGCTGAGAAAAAGCGAAGCGGCACTGCTCTTTAACAATTTATCAGACAATCTGTGTGGGCACTCGAAGATACGGATTCTTAACGTCGCAAGACGAAAAATGAATACCAAGTCTCTGAGTGAACATACGTAATTCATTACGAAGTTTAATTCACGAGCATCAAACTTAAATTGAAGAGTTTGATCATGGCTCAGATTGAACGCTGGCGGCAGGCCTAACACATGCAAGTCGAACGGTAGCACAGAGGAGCTTGCTCCTTGGGTGACGAGTGGCGGACGGGTGAGTAATGTCTGGGAAACTGCCCGATGGAGGGGGATAACTACTGGAAACGGTAGCTAATACCGCATAACGTCGCAAGACCAAAGAGGGGGACCTTCGGGCCTCTTGCCATCGGATGTGCCCAGATGGGATTAGCTAGTAGGTGGGGTAACGGCTCACCTAGGCGACGATCCCTAGCTGGTCTGAGAGGATGACCAGCCACACTGGAACTGAGACACGGTCCAGACTCCTACGGGAGGCAGCAGTGGGGAATATTGCACAATGGGCGCAAGCCTGATGCAGCCATGCCGCGTGTATGAAGAAGGCCTTCGGGTTGTAAAGTACTTTCAGCGAGGAGGAAGGTGTTGAGGTTAATAACCTCAGCAATTGACGTTACTCGCAGAAGAAGCACCGGCTAACTCCGTGCCAGCAGCCGCGGTAATACGGAGGGTGCAAGCGTTAATCGGAATTACTGGGCGTAAAGCGCACGCAGGCGGTCTGTCAAGTCGGATGTGAAATCCCCGGCTCAACCTGGGAACTGCATCCGAAACTGGCAGGCTAGAGTCTTGTAGAGGGGGTAGAATTCCGTGTGTAGCGGTGAAATGCGTAGAGATCTGGAGGAATACCGGTGGCGAAGGCGGCCCCGGACAAAGACTGACGCTCAGGTGCGAAAGCGTGGGGAGCAAACAGGATTAGATACCCGGTAGTCCACGCCGTAAACGATGTCGACTTGGAGGTTGTGCCCTTGAGGCGTGGCTTCCGGAGCTAACGCGTTAAGTCGACCGCCCGGGAGTACGGCCGCAAGGTTAAAACTCAAATGAATTGACGGGGCCCGCACAAGCGGTGGAGCATGTGGTTTAATTCGATGCAACGCGAAGAACCTTACCTACTCTTGACATCCAGAGAACTTAGCAGAGATGCTTTGGTGCCTTCGGGAACTCTGAGACAGGTGCTGCATGGCTGTCGTCAGCTCGTGTTGTGAAATGTTGGGTTAAGTCCCGCAACGAGCGCAACCCTTATCCTTTGTTGCCAGCGATTCGGTCGGGAACTCAAAGGAGACTGCCAGTGATAAACTGGAGGAAGGTGGGGATGACGTCAAGTCATCATGGCCCTTACGAGTAGGGCTACACACGTGCTACAATGGCATATACAAAGAGAAGCGACCTCGCGAGAGCAAGCGGACCTCATAAAGTATGTCGTAGTCCGGATTGGAGTCTGCAACTCGACTCCATGAAGTCGGAATCGCTAGTAATCGTGGATCAGAATGCCACGGTGAATACGTTCCCGGGCCTTGTACACACCGCCCGTCACACCATGGGAGTGGGTTGCAAAAGAAGTAGGTAGCTTAACCTTCGGGAGGGCGCTTACCACTTTGTGATTCATGACTGGGGTGAAGTCGTAACAAGGTAACCGTAGGGGAACCTGCGGTTGGATCACCTCCTTACCTTAAAGAACCTGCCTTTGTAGTGCTCACACAGATTGTCTGATGAAAAGTGAATAGCAAGGCGTCTTGCGATTGAGACTTCAGTGTCCCCTTCGTCTAGAGGCCCAGGACACCGCCCTTTCACGGCGGTAACAGGGGTTCGAATCCCCTAGGGGACGCCACTTGCTGGTATGTGTGAGTGAAAGTCGCCGACCCCAATATCTCAAAACTTACCTTCGGGTGACGTTTGAGATATTTGCTCTTTAAAAATCTGGATCAAGCTGAAAATTGAAACGACACACTGTTTCATTTCTCCGTAATAAGAAATGAAAAATGGTGTGTTCGAGTCTCTCAAATTTTCGCAATCAGAAGTGAAACATCTTCGGGTTGTGAGGTTAAGCGACTAAGCGTACACGGTGGATGCCCTGGCAGTCAGAGGCGATGAAGGACGTGCTAATCTGCGATAAGCGTCGGTAAGGTGATATGAACCGTTATAACCGGCGATTTCCGAATGGGGAAACCCAGTGTGATCCGTCACACTATCATTACGTGAATACATAGCGTAATGAAGCGAACCGGGGGAACTGAAACATCTAAGTACCCCGAGGAAAAGAAATCAACCGAGATTCCCCCAGTAGCGGCGAGCGAACGGGGAGCAGCCCAGAGTCTGAATCAGCTTGTGTGTTAGTGGAACGGTCTGGAAAGTCCGACGGTACAGGGTGATAGTCCCGTACACCAAAATGCACAGGTTGTGAACTCGAAGAGTAGGGCGGGACACGTGGTATCCTGTCTGAATATGGGGGACCATCCTCCAAGGCTAAATACTCCTGACTGACCGATAGTGAACCAGTACCGTGAGGGAAAGGCGAAAAGAACCCCGGCGAGGGGAGTGAAAAAGAACCTGAAACCGTGTACGTACAAGCAGTGGGAGCCTCTTTATGGGGTGACTGCGTACCTTTTGTATAATGGGTCAGCGACTTATATTCTGTAGCAAGGTTAACCGTATAGGGGAGCCGAAGGGAAACCGAGTCTTAACTGGGCGTTAAGTTGCAGGGTATAGACCCGAAACCCGGTGATCTAGCCATGGGCAGGTTGAAGGTTGGGTAACACTAACTGGAGGACCGAACCGACTAATGTTGAAAAATTAGCGGATGACTTGTGGCTGGGGGTGAAAGGCCAATCAAACCGGGAGATAGCTGGTTCTCCCCGAAAGCTATTTAGGTAGCGCCTCGTGAATTCATCTTCGGGGTAGAGCACTGTTTCGGCTAGGGGTCATCCCGACTTACCAACCCGATGCAAACTGCGAATACCGAAGAATGTTATCACGGGAGACACACGGCGGGTGCTAACGTCCGTCGTGAAGAGGGAAACAACCCAGACCGCCAGCTAAGGTCCCAAAGTCATGGTTAAGTGGGAAACGATGTGGGAAGGCACAGACAGCGTGGATGTTGGCTTAGAAGCAGCCATCATTTAAAGAAAGCGTAATAGCTCACTGGTCGAGTCGGCCTGCGCGGAAGATGTAACGGGGCTAAACCATGCACCGAAGCTGCGGCAGCGACACTATGTGTTGTTGGGTAGGGGAGCGTTCTGTAAGCCGTTGAAGGTGTGCTGTGAGGCATGCTGGAGGTATCAGAAGTGCGAATGCTGACATAAGTAACGATAATGCGGGTGAAAAACCCGCACGCCGGAAGACCAAGGGTTCCTGTCCAACGTTAATCGGGGCAGGGTGAGTCGACCCCTAAGGCGAGGCCGAAAGGCGTAGTCGATGGGAAACAGGTTAATATTCCTGTACTTGGTGTTACTGCGAAGGGGGGACGGAGAAGGCTATGTTAGCCGGGCGACGGTTGTCCCGGTTTAAGCATGTAGGCGGAGGTTCCAGGTAAATCCGGTACCTTTTTAACGCTGAGGTGTGATGACGAGGCACTACGGTGCTGAAGTAACAAATGCCCTGCTTCCAGGAAAAGCCTCTAAGCATCAGGTAACACGAAATCGTACCCCAAACCGACACAGGTGGTCAGGTAGAGAATACCAAGGCGCTTGAGAGAACTCGGGTGAAGGAACTAGGCAAAATGGTGCCGTAACTTCGGGAGAAGGCACGCTGATATGTAGGTGAAGTGATTTACTCATGGAGCTGAAATCAGTCGAAGATACCAGCTGGCTGCAACTGTTTATTAAAAACACAGCACTGTGCAAACACGAAAGTGGACGTATACGGTGTGACGCCTGCCCGGTGCCGGAAGGTTAATTGATGGGGTTATCCGTAAGGAGAAGCTCTTGATCGAAGCCCCGGTAAACGGCGGCCGTAACTATAACGGTCCTAAGGTAGCGAAATTCCTTGTCGGGTAAGTTCCGACCTGCACGAATGGCGTAATGATGGCCAGGCTGTCTCCACCCGAGACTCAGTGAAATTGAACTCGCTGTGAAGATGCAGTGTACCCGCGGCAAGACGGAAAGACCCCGTGAACCTTTACTATAGCTTGACACTGAACACTGGTCCTTGATGTGTAGGATAGGTGGGAGGCTTTGAAGTGTGGACGCCAGTCTGCATGGAGCCATCCTTGAAATACCACCCTTTAATGGCTGGTGTTCTAACGTGGACCCGTTACCCGGGTTGCGGACAGTGTCTGGTGGGTAGTTTGACTGGGGCGGTCTCCTCCTAAAGAGTAACGGAGGAGCACGAAGGTTAGCTAATCCTGGTCGGACATCAGGAGGTTAGTGCAAAGGCATAAGCTAGCTTGACTGCGAGAGTGACGGCTCGAGCAGGTGCGAAAGCAGGTCTTAGTGATCCGGTGGTTCTGAATGGAAGGGCCATCGCTCAACGGATAAAAGGTACTCCGGGGATAACAGGCTGATACCGCCCAAGAGTTCATATCGACGGCGGTGTTTGGCACCTCGATGTCGGCTCATCACATCCTGGGGCTGAAGTAGGTCCCAAGGGTATGGCTGTTCGCCATTTAAAGTGGTACGCGAGCTGGGTTTAGAACGTCGTGAGACAGTTCGGTCCCTATCTGCCGTGGGCGCTGGAGAATTGAGGGGGGCTGCTCCTAGTACGAGAGGACCGGAGTGGACGCATCACTGGTGTTCGGGTTGTCATGCCAATGGCATTGCCCGGTAGCTAAATGCGGAAGAGATAAGTGCTGAAAGCATCTAAGCACGAAACTTGCCCCGAGATGAGTTCTCCCTGAGACTATAAGTCTCCTGAAGGAACGTTAAAGACGATGACGTTGATAGGTCGGGTGTGTAAGTGTAGCGATACATTGAGCTAACCGATACTAATGAACCGTGAGGCTTAACCTTACAACGCCGAAGATGTTTTGGCGAAGAGACGACATTCAGCTTGAAACAGATTAGATTAACCGGCGAAAAGCGGGTTAATAACAGAATTTGCCTGGCGGCTGTAGCGCGGTGGTCCCACCTGACCCCATGCCGAACTCAGAAGTGAAACGCCGTAGCGCCGATGGTAGTGTGGGGTCTCCCCATGCGAGAGTAGGGAACTGCCAGGCATCAAATAAAGTGAAGAAGCCCATCCTGACGGATGGGCTTTTTTGCGTGTGTGCGGGGTAAAAACCGCCGGGCTGAACGTATTGTGCAGGCCTGATAAGCGCAGCGCATCACGCAATTCCGGCGGCAGATTGCTGGATTCGACGTAACCGCCTTAATCGACTAACAAAAGAACACTGTCTCGATCTACTACACGGATCTCTCCCTCGAACATATCTGAATCCTTTCTCTGCTAATTAAAATCGTGATCTTTCCTGTATAATAATATATAACAATTATATAACATTTAATTCACCAAAAAACACACAACCATCATTGATAAATTCATGCGATCGTTGGCAGGGGTACAATTCTAATGGCTGATAGTAGTGTAACTGAGAACGGGGCGCTGGCAGACGGCGATACCCGCCGTCGTATATGGGCGATTGTCGGAGCATCATCAGGGAATCTGGTCGAATGGTTTGATTTCTATATCTACTCTTTCTGTTCTCTTTATTTTGCTCATATCTTTTTCCCATCAGGAAATACCACCACACAACTCTTACAAACCGCCGGCGTGTTTGCCGCAGGCTTCTTGATGCGACCAATTGGAGGCTGGTTGTTTGGCCGTATTGCGGATAAGCACGGGCGTAAAAAGTCCATGTTGCTGTCCGTTTGTATGATGTGTATGGGATCGTTGGTGATCGCTTGTCTACCGGGATATGAAACTATCGGTACCTGGGCCCCTGCGTTATTACTGCTGGCCAGACTATTCCAGGGGTTATCTGTAGGTGGTGAATACGGAACCAGCGCGACCTATATGAGTGAAGTTGCCGTTGAAGGTAAGAAAGGTTTTTATGCTTCATTCCAGTACGTGACGTTAATCGGCGGACAGTTACTGGCATTGTTGGTTGTGGTCATATTACAGCACACGTTAGAAGACTCTGCGCTCAGAGCGTGGGGTTGGCGTATTCCATTTGCGTTGGGCGCCGTGCTGGCTATTGTTGCGCTATGGCTGCGTCGCCAACTGGATGAAACCTCGAAACAGGACGTTCGCGCGCTGAAAGAAGCGGGTTCCCTGAAAGGTCTGTGGCGTAATCGCAAAGCTTTTGTCATGGTGCTTGGCTTTACCGCCGCGGGTTCGTTGTGTTTTTACACGTTCACAACCTACATGCAGAAATACCTGGTCAATACCGCTGGTATGCATGCCAACGTAGCCAGCGGGATTATGACGGCAGCACTGTGTGTGTTCATGCTGGTTCAACCGCTGTTCGGCGCTTTGTCAGATAAGATTGGTCGGCGTACTTCAATGCTGTGTTTTGGCGCGTTGGCCGCGATTTTCACTGTTCCCATTCTGACAGCATTGCAAAGCGTAACATCCCCGTATATGGCGTTTGCTCTGGTGATGTGTGCCCTGTTAATCGTGAGTTTCTATACGTCAATCAGCGGTATTTTGAAGGCTGAGATGTTCCCGGCGCAGGTGCGCGCTCTGGGAGTTGGCTTATCTTATGCGGTGGCTAATGCCCTGTTTGGTGGCTCAGCTGAATATGTGGCGTTATCCCTGAAGTCTGTCGGTATGGAAACGACATTCTTCTGGTACGTCACCGCGCTGGCAGTTGTCGCGTTTTTAGTATCGCTGATGCTGCATGGGAAGGGGAAAGGTCTGCGCCTCTAGTAATGTGCCAGTTGCCAGACCGCATAGCCGGTAGACGCGCCTGCAACATCCCAGGCGAAGTCCTTCCAGCTCCAGCCGCTCCCTGCGGGACGGCTGTCCCACAGTTCTTTTGACGCGCCCAGGCTGACTGAGAACATCAGGCCGATAGCCGCACTGCGATCGCGGCTGTTGCCCTGATGTTGGGCATATTCATTGCCGGCTGCGGCAAGCATGGCGGAGGCGATGAAGTGTTGAGCTTTGTCTTGCCCACTCCACTGGTCGTTAGCCATGTGGCTGCAGCCAGAAATGGCCAGGATGCTGGTAAGAATGAACAGGCGCACCGTTGCCTCCATATGAAAAACCCCGTCACTGGACGGGGTCTTGATTACAGAATACGGCTAATTAATCTGTCGATACGAATACGGCGTAGTCGACGAATGAGCTTACGCACTTTGACTGGATAGTCAGCAATACTTTGCAGGTCGCGATAGTGCTTAACGACGGTAGTATGCGTACGGATAAGCTCCAGCTCTTTATCGCGCTGGGGAGTCAGCTCTTGCTTAGGATCGTGGATAAGGATGGCGTTTTCCAGATCCAGACGCCAGGCGCGAGGGTTAAGGTTGTTGCCGGTGAGCAGCATCCATTTATCATCAACCCACATACCTTTCAGATGATAGGTGTTGTCATCATCTTTCCATAGGCGTACGACCAGTTGGTCGGTATTCACGTAATACTGCAATCTGCTCAGGAAACGGCGCAGATTTATTTCATACAGATAAGGCAGCGCGCCGATGATCTTGAATGGCTCATCTTCTGGAATGAAAAAGTCGTTGGCGGTTTTATCACCGACAATGATTTCAACCTTTTTCCCTTCACGCAGCAGTTGAATGATATTGCGCACCAGTATGGCGGGCAGGTTGAAATAAGGGGTACAGATTGTGAGTTTGTGCTCCGCGCAGGGCATAAGATGGAAAATGGTCTTATTTAACAGACTGGATTTCCCAAGGCCCACCAGAGGCGTAACCGAAAGCTGTTCGTTATCAGCATCACCCTGAAAATGGAATGACGCATCACGCAGTTCTTGGCGGTACAGGCGGATATCGTTTTTAATTTCCGGGCTTTTAGGTCGGTTGATATCATCAAGGCGGTTAACGCCGCGACCCTTTATCAGGTTCTGCGTAACCCAATCGAACATGATATCGGCCATTTGCGCATTGCGAATCAACTGATAACGGTCATAGCGATATTTATCATGCTGATGCAGGTAAACATCGTTCAGACTGGCCCCGCTGTACAGGACGCTGTCATCGATAATAAAGCCTTTGAAATGCAGGACGCCAAGCGCTTCACGGGTGTTAATCGGAACGCCATAAACAGGAATATCGATACCAGGGTTTTCTTGCGCCATTCGGCAATACCAGTCAGCATTAGTATTGGATGCCGCAGCCCCAATACGACCGCGCTGAGCTCTGTGCCAGTCGACAAGTACCCGGACATCCAGTTCAGGACGCTGCCGTTTTGCCGCATAGAGAGCGTCAAGTATGCCTTTACCACCGTCATCCTGTTCCAGGTACAGCGCAATAATGCAGATCCGTCGCGTCGCGCTGGCTATTTTTTCCAGCAGAGTCTCCCTGAAATTAGCGGGAGCATAAAAGAAATCTACATCATCAACTGACTGAGAAATCTTGGGTAGTTGGGCAAGGTGTTGTTGATGTTTATTACGCTTAAATTTTGACAACATCACAGTGCATTTCTTCTCTGTTCATTGAAGGGTCCTCTGTGCTATGCAGACGACATAAGCGGGCAATGATACCACCAGTACCCATTAATGTGGTCAACATTTCCAGTACCTTACTCACGATTCCTCACATTGGGCCAGATTAAGCGTTAGCCCAACAATTCCCTCTTCGAGCTGGACGTCAACAACAAACCCGAGTTTTCGGGCCAGGGCGACCATCCCACGATTGTTTGGCATCGTAATACCATTCAAACGTATAAGTCCGTGATCTCGGGTATATGCAATTAATTTTTCCATTAATCGGCGACCCAGTCCAAGCCCTTTGAGATCGGAACGAACCAGTACGGCAAACTCAGCATCTACGTTATCAGGATCCGAGATTGCTCGCGTTACGCCGAGGATCTCTTCGTGATTATCTTTACAACGCACCGCAACAAAAGCCATTTCCCGATCGTAGTCGATCTGCGTCATATTGGCTAAATCTTCGTGGGTAAATTCATTGATCTCACTGAAATAGCGATAATAAAGATCTTCTTTTGTCACTTGAGAAATGAACCGCTGTAGATGAGGTTCATCCTCCGGTAAAATGGGGCGGAACAGACAGCGCTCGCCGTTCTTCAACTCCACCCACTCTTCAAGCTGATGGGGGTAGGGACGTACAGCCAGTCTGCTTTCGTTATCACCCGCGAAAGGGGCAATATCCAGCGTAACGTCCAGCGCGGTAAATTCTTCGGCGGAGGCCAGCAGAGGATGAATATCCAGACGCTGAATTTCCGGGCAGTCGACGATCAGGTTGGAGACCTGCACCAGAAGTTGGCTCAACCCGGCGATATCCAGCGGACGTAGTGCGCTGCGAGCGCGGATCTTTTTATTTTTGATCCCCTGGATCACCAGATAACGCGCCAGATT
Organism: Citrobacter sp. LUTT5; assembly: GCF_009905315.1. Taxonomy (NCBI): domain Bacteria; kingdom Pseudomonadati; phylum Pseudomonadota; class Gammaproteobacteria; order Enterobacterales; family Enterobacteriaceae; genus Citrobacter; species Citrobacter sp. LUTT5. The sequence goes on from NZ_CP047606.1 coordinate 1,292,352, forward strand.
CATGTTCAATGGCGGCAAGGCCACCACGGCTTGCTCTTCCGGTCGCCACTCAACACCACCTTCACCCAGCATAATCAACGGACCAAATACCGGGTCGTGTTCAACGACGACGCGAAGTTCTTGAGCACCAGCGCGATTCGCCATACTTTGTACTAATAAACCGTGAATGCGTGCCTGCGGCCAGGCCATTTTTACCCGATCGAAAATTGCATTGGCAGCCTGCTGCACTTCTGTTGCTGTACGCAGGTAGAGCATTACCCCCTGAACTTCCGACTTATGCGGGATATCAGGAGAACGCAGCTTGAGCGCTACCGGGTAGCCGATTTGCTCCGCGATGTGTACGGCCTCTGCGCTGTCGCTGGCGATCCATGTCGGCAGTGTATGTAAGCCATAGGCCTGTAAAATAGGCTGAACTTCATGAGTATCCAGCGACGTTGCGCCTTCTGCAATCGCCTGTTGTAACAGATTATGCGCTTCGGCGGTGTTGGTGGTCAGATTGTCGGGTAGCGCAGGCGTTTCACGCAGTTGCTTCTGGTTACGCCGGTACTCCACCATATGCATAAATGCAGTGATAGTGCCTTCAGGCGTGCGGTAGGTTGGTAATCCGGCTTCGCTAAACAGTCTGCGTGCTTCCTGTGAGGAAAACTCTCCGCACCAGTTGGTCAGCAACGAGACGAATTTTCCTCGGGGATGATGCTTTACCGCTTCAATCAATGCCTGTGCGCTTTCGGTTCCGGGAGCGGCTGCGCTGGGTGAATGAATCACCATCAACGCGTCGAAATCCTGGCTGGCGAGCAAAATATCCAGCGTCTTAACGTAGTGTTCGCTGCTGGCGTCATCACGCAGATCCAGTGGGTTGGCGATATCAACATGTTCAGGCAATGCATCGCGTAATTTCTGGCAGGTGTCTTCACTCAACGTCGCCAACTTGCCATTTTTTGACCACAGTTCATCTAATGCCAGTGCGGCAGGCGCGGCCCCATTGCTGATGATCATCAGCCTGTCGCCACGTAGTGGACGCATGTGGCTCAAGGTTTCGACTGCTGAGAACAGCTCGTGAGTGTCTTGTACGCGCAGTAAACCGGCGCGCTGAATAGCTGCATCCCACGCAGGGTCCATCCCGGCGCTGGTATGCAGTAAACGCTGCGCTGCAGGGCTGCGACCGCTCTTAATCACCAGAATAGGTTTATTGCGCGAGGCGCTACGGGCGGCGGAAACAAAGCGCCGGGCATCACTTAAATGTTCGAGATACAGCAATATCGCGCTGGTTTTACTGTCGCGTGCCAGGTAATCCAGTAGCTCATCAACGTCGATATCCAGGCTATCACCCAGCGCGATAAAGTAAGAAAAGCCCATTTCTCTCTGCTGTGCCCAGTCGAGTATGGTATTGGACACGGCGGCGGATTGAGAGATGAAAGCCAGCTTGCCGCGCTTAATCGGGACGGGGGAAAAGCTGGCGTTAAGTCCTTGCCAGGGTGCGAGAAGTCCCAGGCTGTTGGGACCCAGAAGACGTATGTTGTAGCGTGATGCGCAGGCCAGCAGCTCCGCGTGCTGCGCCGAGGGTGCTGAGAGAATAATGCAGGTTTTACAACCTTTCTCGCCAAGCGCTTCGAGTAATGCCAGGTTACGGCTGGCATTGGTGCACAACACGGCGAGATCGGGGCTAAAAGGCAGGCTGTTGATATTGGGCCACGCCAGTACGCCCAACACCGCTTTCCATGCGGGCGTCACCGGTAAAACAGGTCCATTGAAACCGCCAGCAAGCAGGTTACGCATCATCAGGTAACCTGCGCGATTAGGCTTCATTGACGCCCCAATCACCGCAATGGATTTCGGTCGCAATAGTGCTTCCAGACCACGCTGACTCATATCGGCTTCCTTAATGACACCAGTGACCGAATGATTTTAAACGTTTTCTGATGAATCTGCTGTGACGTTTCCATGATGTTGAGTTTTTCCTGCCAGGTAGCGGGTTTTAAAGCGAGTAAAATGATCGCTTAACCCTTCTGCGGCTTGCGTATCTCCCGCCAGATCCAACAAGGCGATGGCCACCTCGGCTGTGCAATATTGCCCTTCGGCGTGAACGCCACGCAGGTGGTAAGCAGAAAGGCGTGATAAATCAACAGAGATCACCGGCAGGTTATCGAGGTACGGGCTTTTGCGGAACATTTTACGCGCCTCAGGCCAGGTGCCGTCGAGCATGATAAACAATGGGGGCTTACCGGCTGGTGGCGTGAAAATCACTTCACGCTCTTCACCCGTATAGGAGGCCGGGAATACAACCATCGGCTGGTAATCCGGATTTTTTACCAGTTCCAGCAGCGCCTGCGGCGGCTCGGTACGTGACCACTGAAAAGCCGTGGTATCGGGCAGAATATCGGCAATTAAACGCCCCGTGTTGCTGGGCTTCATCGGCTCGGTATCAAACATCACCAGACAAAAGCGACTTTTTGCCTCAGAGGGCGCCAGAGTTGCGCACAAGCAGAGCTTCTGCGGCAGCAGGCAGCGTTGACAGCGGCGAACGCGATTACCTCGGGCAAGGAAAGGACGCGTGGCGCGCGCGAGGCGCTCAGCGCGTAACTGAAGAACAGCGTTATCGGTCATGGGGAAACACGTTGAAAAACGCTATTGTCGCAGAGGTGAAAACGGGGCACAAGATGCGCCCCGTAGAGATTATAATGATTCGTTAAGCCAGCTATCAAACGGGGCTTTTGGTACAGCGCCGTTAAGCATGTCGACGATTTCACCTTTTCTGAAGATCATGATGGTCGGAATGCTGCGGATACCGAAACGGGCGCTGAGTTCACGCTCGGCTTCCGTATTCACTTTAACAAAACGCACTTTGCCGCTACGCTCTTCCGCGACATCTTCAAAAATCGGGGCGAAGTTACGACATGGACCACACCAGGGGGCCCAAAAGTCAACGACCACCGGGAGATCGTCTTTTAACAGTTTATCCAGTGTCTCACCGGTCGCATTGATCACCTCCCCATCAAACAGGTCGTGACCACAGCGTCCGCATTTAGCCGCTTCCTGGACACGATCGTCAGGGATGCGGTTGATAGCCTGGCAGCTGGTACAAACGGTATTCATAACTAACCTCTGGATGAGTGGAGTGGACTTCACGGCATAAACGCCAGTATGTTTCTATTATGTTACATATTATCGGAGAGTCTGTTCTAAACAACAATGCGTTTTATTCAATGAGTACAATAGTCCTTAGCTTTTAAATGAAATAATGGCTAACGACGTGCACATCGGGTAATCTGCGCGCTTCGCGCAGAGCAGGTGGAGAAAAACATGAGCGACGAACTGAAGAACAAAAACGGCAAGGTCAAAGTGATGTACGTCCGCAGTGACGATGACTCGGATAAACGCACCCAAAATCCACGTACTGGCAAAGGCGGCGGTCGCCCCGGTACTTCCCGAGCCGAAGGCGGTCGTCGCCCTGCCCGTGATGAACGAAAGGGTCCGAACAGCGAACGTGGTCGTGAACGCGGGCGTGACCGCGATGTAGAACGCGACCGCAGACGTGAAGATTCACCGTGGCGTACCGTTTCCCGCGCACCGAATGATGACGCAGCGGATAAAGCCGATCACGGCGGTATTAGCGGTAAGAGCTTTATCGATCCTGAAGTATTACGCCGTCAGCGCGCGGAAGAAACCCGCGTTTACGGTGAGAATGCCTGTCAGGCTCTGTTCCAGAGTCGTCCGGACGCTATCGTCCGCGCCTGGTTTGTTCAGAGCGTAACCCCGCGTTTTAAAGAAGCATTACGCTGGATGGCGGCAAACCGCAAAGCCTATCACGTGGTTGACGAAGCCGAGCTGGCGAAAGCCTCTGGCACTGAACACCACGGTGGCGTCTGTTTCCTGATCAAAAAACGTAACGGTACTACCGTTAAGCAGTGGGTCGGTCAGGCAGGGGCGCAGGATTGCGTGCTGGCACTGGAAGATATCGCTAACCCGCATAACCTGGGCGGTATGATGCGTAGCTGCGCGCACTTCGGTGTGAAAGGCGTGGTGGTTCAGGATGCGGCGCTGCTGGAATCGGGGGCGGCTATCCGTACTGCTGAAGGTGGAGCAGAGCATGTTCAGCCGATTACCGGTGACAGCATTGTCGATGTGTTGGACGATTTCCGTAACGCGGGTTACACGGTAGTGATGACCTCAAGCGTGAAAGGTAAACCGCTGTTTACTACCACGCTGCCGGAAAAAATGGTGCTGGTATTAGGGCGTGAGCGTGAAGCTCTGCCAGAAGCAGCATGTTCAGCCGACGACCTGTGCGTGGCGATTGACGGTACCGGCAAGGTAGAAACGCTCAATGTTTCTGTCGCGACCGGCGTGTTGCTCGCGGAGTGGTGGCGTCAGAACAAAGCCTGATAATAAAAATGCCAGCGAATCGCTGGCATTTTTTTACTCGCTTTCTGCGGGTAATACCGGCATCCAGTCAATCGGTTTTTCACCTCGTTGTTCCAGCCATTCATTCGCCAGTACAAAGTGATTGCAACCAAAGAAACCGCGATGCGCAGAGAGCGGTGATGGGTGTGGCGCTTTCAACACATGGTGACGCTGCGCATCAATAATCGCGCCTTTCTTCTGTGCGTGAGAACCCCAGAGCAGGAAAACCACGCCTTCCCGATGTTGGTTAATCAGGCTGATGACTTTATCGGTAAATGTTTCCCACCCAAGGCTGGCGTGAGAATGTGCCTGACCGGCGCGAACGGTGAGTACGGTGTTGAGTAACAGTACCCCCTGGCGTGCCCAGCTTTCCAGATATCCGTGTGTGGGGCGGGTGAAGCCGGGAATTGTTGCTTCCAGCTCTTTGTACATGTTCAGCAACGAAGGCGGAGTGGCAATCCCCGGACGAACAGAGAACGCGAGACCATGTGCCTGGCCTGGGCCGTGGTAAGGATCCTGACCCAGGATGACAACTTTCACGTCACCAAGCTCGGTAAAACGAAACGCGTTAAACACATCTTTTTGCGGCGGATAAATTGTCATTCCTGACTGACGCTCGCCGGCAACAGTATGCAGTGTGTTAACAAAATAAGGCTGCTGTTTTTCTTCAGCCAGCACATCGTGCCAGGTTAATTCGGTGGCCATCTCGCTCTCCTGCGAATTTTCAATCCCCCTAGCTTAACTGCTTCTTTCGACGTCGCAAAATTCTGTACGTTTCTCAATGGTCTACCCCTTAAAGATAGTTGAAAATTTATGTAAAAAGTTTAGCTGTGTACACGGCGTAAGTTGATGTAAAACAATAAAATCCACCTATCACCACTTTTCATGTGTGGTTTTTGTTGATTTAAATCAAAGATTCAAGGGTGTGTGAGGGGTATATATACACTCAAGCAACAATGGTTTTACCAATTGGCCGGATGACGGCCAACCGAGATCAAATAATTTTGCCGGGGAGGCATCAAATGATTACAGGTATCCAGATTACTAAAGCTGCAAACGACGACCTGCTGAACTCTTTCTGGCTGCTGGACAGCGAAAAAGGCGAAGCACGCTGCATCGTTGCGAAAGCAGGTTTCAATGCTGATGAAGTCGTTGCTGTCAGCAAACTGGGCGAAATCGAATACCGTGAAGTACCGGTAGACGTACAGCCGGAAGTCCGCGTGGAAGGTGGTCAGCACCTGAACGTGAACGTTCTGCGTCGCGAAACGCTGGAAGATGCAGTCAAGCATCCGGAAAAATATCCGCAGCTGACCATCCGTGTTTCTGGTTATGCAGTGCGTTTCAACTCTCTGACCCCAGAACAGCAGCGCGACGTTATCGCTCGTACCTTTACTGAGAGCCTGTAAGGCTCACGGGGAATAGCCCCGTTTAGCAAAGAATCAAAAAGCGGAAGATGCCAGTGTGTCTTCCGCTTTTTTGCATCCGTTAGTAAAAGATCCTTACCGCGCAATACACCAACAGCAGCGCCAGAATGATATTCAACTGCCGGCCGTAACGGCGAAAAACGCGCTGAAAAAGATGGCCCGCCAGCGCCCAGCAGGCATTTCCGAAGGTGCCGATCAGCGCCAACAGAATACTCACCCCAATCAGCCAGTGCGCGTCCTGAGAGTACGGTAATACAAACGTGGATAACGCGGTAATGCCGTACAAAATGATTTTGACGTTAACAAACTGCAAGCCAAAACTCGCCCAGAAGCTAATCGGCTCTGACCGCAAACCATCGTTTGTAGCCGGGCTGGTGGTGATCTTCAGCGCCAGCCACAGGATATAAGCTGCCCCAGCCCAACTGAGCCAATGGATGATGGCAGGATCCATAACCGCCAGTGAAAATGACGGGCGAAACGCTGCTGGCGTATAAAATGCCGCAGGTTTTACAGCGAGTTAAACAACGTGCGCCCCATCTTTACAGTCACTCAATTGTTATGTCATTCGCGATGCGTTGCTCAGTGATGAGGTCGATCTGGGGGTGTTTTATCGGGTGGGTAATGACGATGCCCTTGAGTTGATGCCGCTTGGCGATCAGTCACTGGCATTAGTTGCTTCGCCGCTGCTCCAGCACGTTAATTTTACTCAGTATAACCAGCACATTCCCTGCAGTTTTATCATTAATGAGCCGCAATGTATTTTCAGACAGCGCTTCGAGGGGCTACTGCGTAAACGACAGATTACGCTGGAAAATACCATTGAGTTATGGAGCATTGAAAGCATTAAGCAGTGCGTATCGGCAAATCTTGGGGTCAGCTTTTTGCCGCGTTTTGCCGTTGAGAGGGAGCTACGTTCAGGGGAATTGATTGAATTACCGTACAGTGAACAACCTGAGTTAATTACGGCATTGTGTGGTTATCATGCCGGAAAAGTCGTTAGTCCGGCGATGCGTGTGTTTCTTGAGTGTATTGAAGAGAGTTTTGCATCACGTGAAAAAATGCCGGGCTAAACGGCCCGGCATTCGGTTTACTCTTTGTCGGACTGCTGGGTAGCAGCTCCGCTCGGCTTACGACGTTTGCCGATATTTTTTGCATCGCGGTGACGTTTTTTCACCCGCGGCTTCTCTTTCTCTTTCGCTTTTTTCTCGGCGCGCTTCGCCAGCACTTTCTTGGATGGTTTACCGTTGGATTTCTCACTTGGCGCGCGCGTGGTTGGACGCAGTTCGTCGATGACGCGTGCTTTCAGCGGCTCGTCAATATAGCGGCTCGCTTTGCCGAGAAGCAGATGGTCGTGCGCTTCAACCAAAGAGATCGCAGTACCTTTACGACCTGCGCGACCGGTACGGCCAATGCGGTGCAGATAGGCATCGCCACTGCGCGGCATGTCGAAGTTAAACACATGGCTGACGTCAGGAATATCGATCCCGCGAGCGGCAACGTCGGTGGCTACCAGCACGTTCACGCGGCCATCGGTCAGGCGTTTGATCGCTTCATTGCGTTTGTTCTGCACCATCTCGCCTTCGAGATAGCAGTTGTTAATGCCCGCCTGGCGCAGCCAGCCTGCCAGCTCGTGCACACGCTCGCGTTTACGTACGAAGACAATCGAGCGGGTCGCTTCCGGCTGTTTTAACAGATGGATCAGCAGGGCAGTTTTGTGCTCGATGTCATCAGCACGGTAGTAAAACTGATGGATCTTCTTGCGTTCGCGGGTGGACGGATCCGCTGAGACTTCGACCGGATCTTCCAACAGACGCTCGGCAAAATCTTTAATCGCATCGCCTTCCAGCGTGGCGGAGAACAGCATGGTTTGCTTACGCCAGCGGGTTTCACCGGCGATATGTTCGATGTCCTGGGCAAAACCCATGTCCAGCATACGATCTGCTTCATCGAGAATTAGCGTCTCAACCGCATGGCAGTCGAAGTTTTCTTCTTTAATGTATTGCAGCAGACGACCCGTGGTGGCAACCACGATGTCCTGGTTTTCGCTAAAGACTTCCATGTGGTTCATGTAAGCCACGCCGCCGGTAATGGTCGCGATATCCAGATGCGTATTTTTCGCCAGCTCACGGGCGTGTTCAGCAACCTGCATCGCCAGTTCGCGCGTTGGCGTCAGGATTAAAATGCGCGGCGGACCAGATTTCTTGCGTGGGAAGTCGAGCAGGTGCTGCAACGCTGGCAGCAAATATGCCGCCGTTTTACCGGTGCCTGTCGGCGCAGAACCGAGTACATCACGGCCATCGAGCGCAGGCGGAATGGCGGCAGCCTGAATGGCGGTCGGGCGAGTGAAACCTTTTTCCTGGAGGGCATCCAGAAGGCTTTCATCGAGTTCAAGTTCGGAAAAAGTCGTTACAGTCATGTTCTACCTCTGAGTGGGGCGCTGATTATAGACGTTACGGCTGCAATCTTCATCTGTTTGTATGGATATACCTTCTCAGGTATTGTTTTTATCCTATGTTATCGTTTTTTTTCCAGGAAGGTTGTTCTTCATGCCCCAGTCTACATCCGTACTGAAACGTAATGGATTTACTTTTAAGCAGTTTTTTGTGGCACACGATCGCTGTGCAATGAAAGTCGGAACGGACGGCATTTTATTGGGGGCCTGGGCCCCCGTTGCGGGCGTAAAGCGGATCCTGGATATTGGTACCGGGAGCGGCCTGTTGGCGCTGATGCTGGCCCAGCGCACTGATGAAAACGTCATCATTGACGCCGTGGAGCTTGATGTCGACGCCGCGCAGCAGGCGCAGGAGAACATCGCGCACTCTCCGTGGATGCATCGCGTGAGTGTTCATACAGAAGATGCGCAACAGTGGATACCGCGTCAGACCGTGCGTTTTGATTTGATAATCAGCAATCCTCCCTATTATGAACAGGGCGTGGAATGCGCAACACCGCAGCGCGAGCAGGCCCGCTATACCACCTCGCTCGATCACCAGGCGTTGCTTACGTTGGCGGCGGACAGCATTACGGAAGACGGTTTTTTTTGTGTGGTGCTACCGGAGCAGATTGGTAACGCATTTACTCAGCAGGCGCTTAGCATAGGCTGGCATCTGCGATTGCGCACGGATGTAGCAGAAACCGAGGCCCGTCTACCGCATCGGGTATTGCTGGCATTCTCCCCGCAGGCCGGGGAGTGCTTTAGCGACAGGCTGGTGATCCGTGGGCCAGACCAACGTTACTCTGAAGGTTATACGGCGCTGACCCAGGCGTTCTATCTGTTTATGTGATGACTGAGCGGCGAGAGAATTGACGGGCCCGCCTCTGGAAGCTGTTCTGGGTAATCCAGCGTGTAGTGCAGGCCCCGACTCTCTTTGCGCATCATCGCGCAGCGGACAATCAGCTCGGCAACCTGCACCAGATTGCGCAGCTCCAGTAGGTTGTTCGACACACGGAAATGGGCGTAATACTCGTCGATTTCCTGTTGCAGCATGGTGATACGGCGCAGGGCGCGTTCCAGACGTTTAGTGGTGCGCACAATACCGACGTAATCCCACATGAACAGCCGCAGCTCATGCCAGTTATGCTGGATAACAACCAATTCATCTGGATTTTCTACCCGGCTTTCATCCCAGCCCGGGAGCGTGCTGACGCCGCGTGCATAAGGCATACGCCTGTCGATATCTTCAGCCGCGGACCAACCGTAAACCAGACACTCCAGCAATGAGTTCGATGCCATCCGGTTGGCGCCATGCAGGCCGGTGTAACTCACTTCGCCGATCGCATACAACCCATCGACATCGGTACGGCCAAAGTCATCAACCATCACGCCGCCGCAGGTATAGTGCGCGGCAGGCACGATGGGAACAGGTTCTTTGGTTAGATCAATGCCCAGTCCCAGCAACTTTTCATAAATCATCGGGAAATGCTGGCGAACAAATTCTTCCGGTTTATGACTGATATCGAGGAACATGCAATCTGCACCCAGGCGCTTCATTTCATGATCAATGGCGCGGGCGACAATATCGCGGGGAGCCAGTTCGCCACGCTCGTCAAAATCGGGCATAAAGCGTGAACCGTCCGGGCGTTTCAGGTGCGCGCCTTCGCCGCGCAGCGCTTCGGTCAGCAGAAAATTGCGCGCCTGCGGATGATACAGCGCTGTTGGGTGAAACTGGTTAAACTCCAGGTTGGCGACGCGGCATCCCGCACGCCAGGCCATTGCAATTCCGTCACCCGAGGAAATATCCGGATTGGTGGTGTATTGATATACCTTTGACGCGCCGCCGGTGGCCAGCACTACCGACTTCGCATGGCAGGTTTCTACGGCTTCTTTATTACGATTCCAGATCCAGGCACCGACAACCCGACGCGTTCCCGGCAGACCGATTTTATCGGAGACAATCAGGTCGACAGCATTACTGCGCTCGAGAACCCGGATGTTGGGATGATTTTGTGCCTGGCTGACGAGGGTGGTTTCGACTTCTTTGCCGGTAGCATCCGCAGCGTGCAGGATGCGTCGATGGCTGTGACCGCCTTCACGGGTCAGGTGATAGCTCTCTTCACCGTTAGGCTGAACCTGCGTATCAAATAAGACGCCCTGATCGATAAGCCATTGAACGCAGGTACGGGCATTGCTGGCGACAAATTCCACCGCATGGCGATCGCACAGCCCGGCCCCGGCAATCAGCGTATCTTCAACGTGGGAGTCGATACTGTCGGTTTCATCGAAAACCGCGGCAATACCGCCCTGGGCATAAAATGTCGAGCCTTCGCTGACCGGCCCTTTGCTCAGGACAATAACCTGATGCTTTTCAGCCAGGCGCAGCGCCAGTGAGAGTCCGGCAGCCCCGCTGCCAATGATCAGCACGTCACAGGATAATTCAGGAGTCGTATTCATGATTTTTGTTTAATTTACTAAACAGTGTTTGGTCACCATAGCACCACATTGCGCGATACTGCACGTTTTATTTTTAAACGTGTTGCAATGACTAAACATGAAAGAAAAACATGATGAGGGTGAAATAGGCAAAAATATTTTGTGAAGCAGGCCGTTAGCATCAGATTATGTGATGAAATAAAGTGCCCGTTGGGTTACTCTGCAAGCGGTGAAATGGGCATTTCTGTACAGATAGTGCGTTGATCGGGTTATGTAGACTTATAATGAGAGATAAGACCTGTCTACAACATGACAAACAAAAAACAATGCGTAACGGAACTTTACGAAACTTGAGCACTCTAAGCATTTGCTTGCTCATAGTGAAGCTGATGGAGTGGCGTTTCGAAGGCGCGTGGAAATTTGGTTTGGGGAGACTTTACCTCGGATGAGCGAGCAGTTAACGGACCAGGTCCTGGTAGAACGGGTCCAGAAGGGAGATCAGAAAGCCTTTAACCTACTGGTAGTGCGCTATCAGCATAAGGTGGCGAGTCTGGTTTCTCGCTATGTACCGTCGGGTGATGTACCCGATGTAGTACAAGAAGCATTTATCAAAGCCTATCGTGCGCTGGACTCGTTCCGGGGGGATAGTGCTTTTTATACCTGGCTGTATCGTATTGCGGTCAATACAGCGAAGAATTACCTGGTCGCTCAGGGGCGTCGTCCACCTTCCAGTGATATAGATGCGATTGAAGCAGAAAATTACGAAAGTGGCGGTGCGCTGAAAGAAATTTCGAACCCTGAGAACTTAATGTTGTCAGAAGAACTGAGACAGATAGTTTTCCGAACTATTGAGTCCCTCCCGGAAGATTTACGCATGGCAATAACCTTGCGGGAGCTGGATGGCCTGAGCTATGAAGAGATAGCCGCTATCATGGATTGTCCGGTGGGTACGGTGCGTTCACGTATCTTCCGAGCGAGGGAAGCTATTGATAATAAAGTTCAACCGCTTATCAGGCGTTGACGATAGCGGGATACTGGAAAAGGTATTAGGCATGCAGAAAGAAAAACTTTCCGCTTTAATGGATGGCGAAACGCTGGATACTGAGTTGCTCAAAGAGCTGGCTCACGACCCGGAAATGCAAAAAACCTGGGAGAGTTATCACCTGATTCGCGATTCCATGCGAGGTGATACTGCCGACGTTCTCCATTTCGATATTTCCGCCCGCGTAATGGCCGCCATCCAGGATGAGCCGGTACGTCAGACGGCGCCATTGATTCCTGAGGCCCAGCCAGCACCGCACCAGTGGCAGAAAATGCCGTTCTGGAAGAAAATGCGTCCGTGGGCCGCGCAGCTTACTCAAATGGGTGTGGCCGCGTGTGTATCACTTGCAGTTATTGTTGGCGTCCAGCACTATAATGGGCAATCTGAAACGTCCCAGCAGCCCGAAACGCCGGTATTTAATACATTACCGATGATGGGTAAAGCCAGTCCGGTAAGCCTGGGTGTACCTTCTGACGCGACGGCCAGCGGCGGTCAGCAACAGCAGGTACAGGAGCAGCGTCGTCGTATTAATGCCATGTTGCAGGATTACGAACTGCAACGTCGACTGCACTCTGAACAGCTTCAGTTTGAGCAGGCCCAGACACAGCAAGCCGCTGTGCAGGTGCCAGGAATTCAAACTTTAGGAACGCAATCGCAGTAATGAAGCAACTTTGGTTTGCCATGTCACTTGTGGCTGGTAGCCTGTTCTTCTCTGTCAACGCCTCGGCCAATCCTGCGTCCGGGGCGTTGTTGCAGCAGATGAATCTGGCCAGCCAGTCGCTCACCTATGAGCTGTCATTTGTCAGCATCAATAAGCAGGGTGTTGAATCCCTACGTTATCGCCATGCCCGCCTGGATAACCGTCCGCTCGCGCAACTGTTGCAAATGGATGGTCCGCGCCGGGAAGTGGTGCAACGTGGCAACGAAATCAGTTATTTTGAGCCAGGTCTCGAACCGTTCACGCTGAACGGCGACTATATCGTTGACTCGCTGCCCTCCCTGATTTACACCGACTTCAAACGTCTTGCTCCCTACTATGATTTTATCTCAGTAGGCCGCACCCGTATTGCCGACAGGCTCTGTGAAGTGATCCGCGTTGTGGCGCGTGACGGCACCCGTTACAGCTATATCGTTTGGATGGACACGGAGACCAAGCTGCCAATGCGTGTTGATCTTCTTGACCGTGATGGCGAAACGCTGGAACAGTTCCGCGTCATCGCGTTTACTGTTAACAACGGTGTCAGCGACAGCATGCAGACGCTGGCGAAAGCCAATCTGCCGCCGTTGTTGTCAGTTCCTGCGGGTGAGAAAACCAACTTCAACTGGAGTCCGTCGTGGTTGCCGCAAGGCTTCAGCGAGGTGTCCAGCAGTCGACGTCCGCTGCCGACGATGGATAACATGCCGATCGAATCACGGCTTTATTCCGATGGTCTGTTCAGTTTCTCCGTGAACGTAAACCGCGCGACGCAAAACAGCGCCGATCAGCTGCTGCGCACTGGACGCCGCACGGTTAGCACCAGCGTGCGAGATAACGCCGAAATCACTATTGTCGGTGAGCTTCCGCCGCAAACGGCGAAGCGTATCGCGGACAATATTAAGTTCAGGGCAGCACAATGATTAAAGAGTGGGCGACGGTCGTCTCCTGGCAAAATGGTCTGGCGACGGTCAGCTGTGATGTTAAAGCATCATGTAGCAGCTGTGCTTCCCGGGCCGGATGCGGGAGCCGCGTGCTGAACAAACTGGGACCTCAGACCACACACACCATCGTGGTGCCCTGCGACGAACCTTTGACCCCTGGTCAAAAAGTTGAACTGGGCATTGCCGAAGGTAGCCTGCTCGGTTCGGCGATGCTGGTCTACATGTCTCCGTTGGCGGGACTGTTTCTTTTCGCGGCGCTATTCCAGGTGCTGTTTGGTTCCGATCTTGCGGCATTAAGCGGAGCAGTGCTGGGGGGCGTGGGCGGATTCCTGATTGCTCGTGGATACTCTCGTAAGCTTGCTGAACGCGAAGCCTGGCAGCCGGTCATTCTGAACGTTGCTCTCCCACCCGATCTTATTCGCGTCGAAACCCAGCAGTGATATCTTTGCCTGATGGCACTGCGCTTATCAGGCCTACAGCGTCCTCAGATGCAGGCGTAGGCCGGATAAGGCGTTTATGTCGCCATCCGACAAAAGTTTCATCGACTTTGCAAAGTTGTTTCCAGTTCCCGCTATCCTTGCTCTATGAACATTTCCTCGCCTCAGCGTTGTAGTGTAGAATGCGGCGTTTCACTTAAACAGACGTTAAGCTCAGAACAGCGACTTCTCAGAGCCTGCTCAGGCGGGCGTAAGGCACAATAATTACACTATATGAAGAACATACGTAACTTTTCAATCATAGCTCACATCGACCACGGTAAATCGACGCTGTCTGACCGTATTATCCAGATCTGCGGTGGCCTGTCTGACCGTGAAATGGAAGCGCAGGTTCTCGACTCGATGGATCTTGAGCGTGAGCGCGGTATTACTATCAAAGCGCAGAGCGTGACGCTCGATTTCAAAGCATCTGATGGTGAAACCTATCAGCTTAACTTTATCGACACCCCGGGCCACGTTGACTTCTCGTATGAAGTTTCCCGTTCGCTTGCCGCCTGTGAAGGTGCACTGCTAGTGGTTGATGCCGGGCAGGGCGTAGAAGCGCAGACCCTGGCTAACTGCTATACCGCCATGGAAATGGATCTGGAAGTGGTGCCGGTTCTGAACAAAATCGACCTACCGGCCGCCGATCCTGAACGCGTAGCGGAAGAGATCGAAGATATCGTCGGTATCGATGCGACAGATGCCGTTCGCTGCTCGGCGAAAACTGGCGTTGGCGTCACTGACGTTCTTGAACGTCTGGTACGCGACATTCCGCCGCCGGAAGGTGATCCGGAAGGCCCATTACAGGCGCTGATCATCGACTCCTGGTTCGACAACTACCTTGGCGTGGTGTCGCTGGTGCGTATTAAAAACGGCACCATGCGTAAAGGCGACAAAATTAAAGTAATGAGCACCGGTCAGGTCTATAACGCCGACCGCCTGGGGATCTTCACGCCAAAACAGGTTGACCGTACCGAGCTGAAATGCGGCGAGGTAGGTTGGTTGGTTTGTGCGATTAAAGACATCCTCGGCGCGCCGGTTGGCGATACCCTGACGCAGGCGCGTAACCCGGCAGACAAACCGCTGCCAGGCTTTAAAAAAGTGAAGCCACAGGTTTACGCCGGTCTGTTCCCGGTCAGCTCTGACGACTATGAAAACTTCCGTGACGCGCTTGGCAAGCTGAGCCTGAACGACGCCTCCCTGTTCTACGAACCGGAAAGCTCTACCGCGCTGGGCTTCGGCTTCCGTTGTGGCTTCCTTGGTCTGCTGCACATGGAGATCATTCAGGAACGTCTGGAACGTGAATACGATCTGGATCTGATCACTACCGCGCCGACCGTAGTCTACGAAGTCGAAACCACGGCGAAAGAGACTATCTACGTCGATAGCCCGTCCAAGCTGCCGCCGCTGAACAACATCTACGAACTGCGTGAGCCGATCGCTGAGTGTCACATGCTGCTGCCGCAGGCTTACCTTGGCAACGTCATCACCCTGTGTATCGAGAAGCGTGGCGTCCAGACCAACATGGTTTACCACGGTAACCAGGTGGCGCTGACGTATGAGATTCCGATGGCGGAAGTAGTACTCGATTTCTTCGACCGTCTGAAGTCGACCTCTCGCGGCTATGCGTCGCTGGACTATAACTTCAAACGCTTCCAGGCGTCTGACATGGTGCGCGTTGATGTCCTTATCAACAACGAACGTGTCGATGCGCTGGCGCTGATTACTCACCGCGACAACTCCCAGAGCCGTGGCCGTGAACTGGTTGAGAAGATGAAAGATCTAATCCCTCGCCAGCAGTTTGATATCGCGATCCAGGCGGCCATTGGTACGCACATCATCGCGCGTTCAACGGTTAAGCAGTTGCGTAAAAACGTTCTGGCGAAATGCTACGGCGGTGATATCAGCCGTAAGAAAAAGCTGCTGCAAAAACAGAAAGAGGGTAAAAAGCGCATGAAGCAGATCGGTAACGTCGAACTGCCGCAGGAAGCGTTCCTCGCCATTCTGCATGTCGGTAAAGACAGCAAATAATCTTAAGGAGTTGGCATGGCGAACATGTTTGCCCTGATTCTGGTGATTGCCACACTGGTGACGGGCATTTTATGGTGCGTAGATAAATTCATCTTCGCACCAAAACGCCGGGAGCGTCAGGCAGCAGCGCAAGCTGCTGCAGGTGATTCACTGGATAAAGCAACGCTGAAAAAAGTATCCCCTAAGCCGGGCTGGCTGGAAACCGGGGCATCCGTTTTCCCGGTACTGGCGATTGTGCTAGTGGTACGTTCATTTATTTATGAGCCGTTCCAGATTCCGTCAGGTTCGATGATGCCGACGCTGCTTATCGGTGACTTTATCCTGGTGGAGAAATTCGCCTACGGGATTAAAGATCCGATTTACCAGAAAACGCTGATCGAAACCGGTCATCCGAAACGCGGTGATATCGTGGTGTTTAAATACCCGGAAGATCCGCGCCTGGACTACATTAAACGTGCTGTCGGTTTACCGGGAGACAAAGTAACGTACGATCCAGTGGCGAAAGAAGTGACTATTCAGCCAGGATGCCGTTCCGGTCAGGCGTGTGAAAACGCGCTGCCGGTAACGTATTCGGATGTTCAGCCAAGTGATTTCGTACAGACCTTTGCGCGCCGTAACGGTGGGGAAGCGACCAGTGGCTTCTTTGAAGTTCCGCCGAACGAAACGAAAGAGAACGGTATTCGTCTCTCTGAGCGTAAAGAAACGCTGGGTGAGGTTACGCACCGCATTCTGACCGTGCCAATCGCACAGGATCAGGTGGGAATGTATTACCGCCAGCCTGGTCAGCAACTGGCAACCTGGATCGTCCCGCCAGGGCACTACTTCATGATGGGTGATAACCGTGACAACAGCGCGGACAGCCGTTACTGGGGATTTGTGCCGGAAGCGAATCTGGTGGGTAAAGCGACCGCTATCTGGATGAGTTTCGATAAGCAAGAAGGTGAATGGCCGACCGGTGTGCGTTTAAGCCGTATTGGTGGCATTCACTAATCACCGATAATCGTTCACGTTGTCGTCATTACGGCGGCAGCGTGAATTATTTCTCGGATAAATTCCCGCAGACTAACGACATCCCTTGTCGTTGTGTATAGAATATTCCCCCGAAGTTTTAGGTTGGCACCGACAGGTTGCCACGGCACACGAAACAGCGTTGGTTTGTATATAAAAGCATGCAGGCGAAGCCAGATGGCTCCGCAAAGTGCGTATATCAGGTCTGTTTCGTGTGCTGAATTGTTGACGCATTCATTTATTGGTATCGCATGAACCCCATCGTAATTAATCGGCTTCAACGGAAGCTGGGCTACACTTTTAATCATCAGGAGCTGTTGCAGCAGGCATTAACTCACCGGAGCGCCAGCAGCAAACATAACGAGCGTTTAGAATTTCTGGGCGACTCTATTTTGAGCTTTGTTATCGCTAATGCGCTGTATCACCGTTTCCCACGAGTGGACGAAGGTGACATGAGCCGCATGCGCGCAACGCTGGTTCGCGGCAATACGCTGGCTGAATTAGCCCGTGAGTTTGACCTCGGTGAATGTTTACGTTTGGGGCCTGGTGAGCTGAAAAGCGGCGGCTTCCGTCGTGAATCGATCCTGGCCGATACCGTTGAAGCGTTGATCGGCGGCGTCTTCCTCGACAGCGATATTCAAACCGTTGAGCAATTAATCCTGAACTGGTATCAAACTCGTCTGGATGAAATTAGCCCAGGCGACAAACAAAAAGATCCGAAAACGCGCCTGCAGGAATATTTGCAGGGTCGCCACCTGCCTCTGCCGTCTTATTTGGTGGTACAGGTCCGTGGGGAAGCACACGATCAAGAATTTACTATCCACTGCCAGGTCAGCGGCCTGAGTGAACCGGTGGTTGGCACAGGTTCGAGCCGTCGTAAGGCTGAGCAGGCTGCCGCCGAACAGGCGTTAAAAAAACTGGAGCTGGAATGAGCGAAGAGAAAACTTACTGCGGATTTATTGCCATCGTCGGTCGCCCGAACGTCGGCAAATCCACCCTGTTGAATAATCTGCTTGGGCAGAAGATTTCTATTACTTCACGTAAGGCTCAGACAACACGTCACCGTATTGTTGGCATCCATACTGAAGGCGCGTATCAGGCGATTTATGTTGATACCCCGGGCCTGCATATGGAAGAAAAACGAGCGATCAACCGCCTGATGAACAAAGCGGCGAGCAGCTCGATCGGTGATGTTGAACTGGTTATTTTCGTTGTGGAAGGCACCCGCTGGACGCCGGACGACGAAATGGTGCTCAACAAGCTGCGTGATGGCAAAGCCCCGGTTATTCTGGCTGTGAACAAAGTAGACAACGTTCAGGAAAAAGCCGATCTGTTGCCGCACCTGCAGTTCCTGGCAAGCCAGATGAACTTCCTTGATATCGTGCCGATTTCTGCCGAAACCGGCTTGAATGTCGATACCGTTGCGGGCATCGTGCGTAAGCATTTGCCGGAAGCTATTCATCACTTCCCGGAAGATTACATCACCGACCGTTCTCAGCGCTTTATGGCCTCTGAAATCATCCGTGAAAAGCTGATGCGTTTTCTGGGTGCTGAACTGCCGTACTCCGTTACCGTGGAAATTGAGCGTTTTATCTCCAACGAGCGCGGTGGTTACGATATTAACGGTCTGATCCTCGTTGAACGTGAAGGGCAGAAGAAGATGGTTATTGGCAACAAAGGGGCCAAAATTAAAACCATCGGCATCGAAGCGCGTAAAGACATGCAGGAGATGTTCGAAGCGCCGGTTCACCTCGAACTGTGGGTGAAGGTGAAATCCGGCTGGGCCGATGACGAACGCGCGCTGCGTAGCCTCGGTTACGGCGACGACGTCTAAACCCATCTTCTGAAACACGGCGAGTATATGGAAGGATGGCAACGAGCCTTTGTCTTGCATAGTCGCCCCTGGAGCGAAACCAGTCTCGTGCTGGACGTCTTCACGGAAGAGTCGGGTCGCGTGCGCCTGGTGGCTAAAGGCGCACGTTCCAAACGTTCTAATCTCAAAGGCGCGCTCCAGCCTTTTACCCCGTTGTTGCTTCGCTTTGGTGGACGTGGAGAGGTAAAAACCCTACGTAGTGCTGAAGCCGTTTCTCTGGCACTCCCTCTTAGCGGCATCACGCTGTACAGCGGCTTGTATATCAACGAACTTATCTCCCGCGTCCTTGAATACGAGACCCGCTTTTCTGAACTCTTTTTCGATTATCTGAATTGTATCCAGGCGCTGGCTGGTGCGACGGGTTCGCCAGAACCTGCGCTACGCCGCTTTGAGCTGGCCTTACTTGGACATCTGGGGTACGGCGTCGATTTTACCCACTGTGCGGGCAGCGGCGAGCCGGTAGACGACACCATGACCTATCGTTACCGGGAAGAAAAAGGGTTTATCGCTAGCGTAGTGATCGATAATTCCACTTTTACCGGACGCCATCTGAAAGCACTCGAATCACGTGAATTTCCTGATGTCGATACGTTACGCGCCGCGAAACGCTTTACCCGCATGGCGTTAAAGCCGTATCTTGGTGGTAAGCCGTTAAAAAGCCGGGAACTGTTCCGGCAATTTATGCCAAAACGCGCAGTAAAAACAAATAATGATTAACGAGGATTGTCATGGCTGAATTACTGTTAGGCGTCAATATTGACCACATTGCCACGTTACGTAATGCACGCGGTACCGCATATCCGGACCCGGTTCAGGCAGCGTTTATCGTTGAACAGGCGGGCGCGGACGGTATTACCGTACATCTGCGTGAAGACCGTCGCCATATCACCGACCGTGACGTGCGCATTTTGCGCCAGACGCTGGATACGCGCATGAATCTGGAAATGGCAGTCACCGAAGAGATGCTGGCGATTGCCGTTGAGACTAAGCCGCATTTTTGCTGCCTGGTGCCGGAAAAACGTCAGGAAGTTACCACTGAAGGTGGTCTGGACGTCGCCGGTCAGCGTGACAAGATGCGCGATGCCTGCAAACGCCTGGCGGACGCAGGCATTCTGGTTTCGCTGTTTATCGATGCCGACGAAGAACAGATTAAGGCTGCTGCGGAAGTTGGCGCGCCGTTTATTGAAATTCACACCGGCTGTTACGCCGATGCGAAAACCGACGCAGAGCAGGCCAGCGAACTGGCGCGTATCGCCAAAGCGGCAACTTTTGCCGCCAGCCTTGGCCTGAAGGTGAATGCAGGTCACGGTCTGACGTATCACAACGTTAAAGCTATCGCACGGATCCCGGAAATGCACGAGCTGAACATTGGCCATGCCATTATCGGGCGCGCGGTGATGAGCGGTCTGAAAGATGCCGTAGTCGAAATGAAGCGCCTGATGCTGGAAGCGCGTGGCTAATGGCGATTCTGGGATTAGGCACGGATATCGTGGAGATTGCCCGCATCGAAGCGGTAATCTCCCGTTCCGGCGACCGCCTGGCAAGACGTGTGCTCAGCGACAACGAATGGGCAATCTGGGAAACGCATCAGCAGCCGGTGCGTTTTCTGGCGAAGCGTTTTGCAGTCAAAGAGGCGGCAGCAAAAGCCTTTGGCACGGGTATTCGCAATGGGCTGGCGTTTAATCAGTTTGAAGTCTTTAACGACGAACTCGGTAAGCCGCGTCTGCGATTATGGGGAGAGGCGTTAAAACTGGCGGAAAAACTCGGCGTCGCGCATATGCATGTGACGCTGGCCGATGAGCGTCACTACGCCTGCGCCACGGTGATTATCGAGAGTTAGATTCTGCACGTTGCCGGATGGCGACGCGGTTAAAGTTTATCGGCGTGGTGCATCAGCACAAACTTATCCCACAACTGCTCTTCTGTTTCGACATGTGCCGGATCTTTCAAAATAGTATTGGGGATCGGGCACACCTTCTGGCAGGTTGGCGTGTCGTAATGGCCTACGCATTCTGTACACTTGTCGCTGTTAATCTCGTAAATGCTATCACCCATCGAAATCGCCTCATTCGGGCATTCGGGCTCGCACATATCGCAATTGATACACTTTTTAGTGATTAACAGGGCCATCAGGAAACTCTCAAAACATCACAAATCGGGCGGGCATTATACGCGCATTCTTTGCTCAGACCAGTTTTTTTACCAGTGCTTCGCTGTGGCGAATACGTTCCGGGGCATGCTCCAGATCCTGCTGCACCAGCGCCATAAACAGTAAATCAGTGAGCATCATTTGCGCATGAGTGGAGGAAATCGCTGCGCTGCGCGTGGCTTGCTCCTCGGCAATCGTGTACAGACAATGACTTGCCCGTTGCTGCAGGGCATTGGGTGTAAATCCAGTGATGGCGAGGATTTTCGCGCCGGTGCGCAACGTTTCATCCGCAGCCAGGTTGAGCTCGCGGCGCTCTCCGGTATACGAAATGGCCAGCAGCAGATCGTTGGGCGAAAGGGCTTGCACCGTCGCCAGCAGGGCGTGCATATCGCGTTCCACCACCGCGTTAAAACCAATCTTCAGCAACTTCCAGGCAAAATTCTGTGCCACCAGACCCGATGCGCCAATCCCGGTCACGATAATGCGCCGGGCTGAGCGCAACATTGTGACGCTCTCCATCAGTCTCTCTTCGCTGTTGACGTCCAGCGTCGCATGCATCGCCGCCACGTTCTCCTGAATCAACTTTTCCCCCACCAGACGCATAGGATCGTCACCGCGAATCTGATTATGTACCGGAATGGAATGGGGGTTGGGATTGCTGGCCAGCGCTTCGCTGATCGCCAGTTTGAGTGCAGGAAATCCTTTAAAACCCATCTTTTGCGCGAACTTCACCACGCTGGACTGGCTGACGCCCGCCTCCGCGGCCAACTGCTGCGAACTGAGATGACGCGCAGTATCCGGCTGGGAAAGGAGATAATCCGCCAATTTTTTATCGCTTTGCGCGAGGTCCGGGTAACGCTGACGAATGCGAATTAAACAGTTCATGCTGTCTCCTGGCGAAAACGTGATGGCGATTACAAAACAAAATTTCATTCGCCTGGATGAATATAATATTCCATTATGGCAGGTTATTATGAATTAAAAATTCCTAAGGAACAAAAAATGAATCTCGGTGCATTAGTTTCAGAAACCCGCAATCCCCAGACCATGGACCTGGATGCGCTCTCCACGCTGGAGTTGGTTCATCGTTTTAATCAACAGGATACGCTGGTAGCCGAAGCAGTAAAAGCAACTCTGCCTCAAGTTGCGTGTGCGGTCGATGCGGCAGCTAACGCGCTAAAAGCAGGTGGTCGCATTATTTACATGGGAGCGGGGACCAGCGGGCGTCTCGGGGTACTGGATGCATCTGAATGCCCACCGACCTTCGGCGTTCCACACGGTCTGGTGGTTGGATTGATTGCCGGGGGACCGGGCGCGCTGCTGAAGGCGGTTGAGGGTGCGGAAGATAACCCACAGTTAGGTGAAGACGATCTACGTGCGCTCAATCTTACCGCGCAGGATCTGGTGGTGGGGCTGGCAGCATCTGGTCGCACGCCGTATGTAATTGGTGGGCTGAAATATGCACGTTCGGTTGGCTGTACGACGGTGGCTATTTCTTGCAATCCGGATTCCCCTATCGCGCATGAAGCGGATATCGCCATTTCTCCGGTAGTGGGGCCAGAGGCGCTGACCGGGTCAACACGACTGAAATCCGGCACCGCGCAAAAGCTGGTGCTCAATATGATCTCCACCGGTGCGATGGTGAAATTTGGCAAGGTGTACCAGAACCTGATGGTGGATATGCAGGCAACTAACGTCAAACTGATCGATCGGGCGTGCCGTATGGTGGTTGAAGCCACGGGCATTGCGCGTGAACAGGCGCAAGCGCTGCTAAAGCAGACTGATTTTGACGTTAAGCCAGCTATTTTAATGGCGCTCACCGGCCTTGACGCCGCTGCCGCCCGCGAAAAGCTTGCCGCTCACCAGGGTTTTTTACGCGCGGCGTTAGAACACTAAGAGGTGTATATGGATAAGACGGCGGTGCTGGCCAGCGATATTCTACTGGGCGTTGGCGGAGAGAAAAATATTCTGCGCCTGGAAAACTGTATGACCCGCGTCAGGGTTGAAGTTCAGGATGATGGACAGCTCGATATCCCTCGTCTCAGGCAACTGCCCGGTGTCAGCGGCTACGTGAAGCAGGGCGCGCAGCACCAGATTATTGTCGGCCCCGGTAAAGCGGCCAAAGTGGTGGATGCCATGCGTTCCCTGATTGCCGATGGCGGCGAGCGAGCAGGTGCCAATAATATCGAGCGCACAAAGTCAGATGCCAAAGCGAAGTACAAAGCGCCGATGAGCGATGCGCTGCGCAAGCTGGCAAACGTCTTTATCCCTCTTATTCCGGCGTTTATCGCCTCCGGTTTGATTACCGGCATTATTAACATCCTTAAGCGCCCGGACATCGTGGGGGATTTTGCGACCCACTATCCGAATATGCTGGGGTTGATGGGCATATTTGGCAGCGCCGTGTTTGCCATTATGAATATTCTGGTCGGGGTGAATACCGCCAAAGTTTTCGGTGGTTCCCTGGCGATGGGCGGGGTGATGGCGGGGATCCTCTCCAGCCCGCAACTGGCACAAATCACGCTGTTTGGCGAAGCGTTGCAGCCGGGGCGCGGCGGAGTGATCGCGGTACTGCTGGTGGTGGCGTTGATGTGTTGGATCGAACGCAAATTCCGCGAGCTGTTGCCAGAATCACTGGAGCTTATCCTTAATCCGCTGCTGACTACCATCATTACCGGCGTAATCGCGATTGTGGCGCTGCAACCGCTTGGCGGCTGGATTTCTGAGTCTATTGCTCACGGCGCATCCTGGGCTATCGATCGCGGCGGTTTTCTGGTCGGTGCCGTGCTGGCAGGAACCTTCCTGCCGTTGGTGCTCACTGGACTTCATCAGGGATTGGTGCCCATCCATGTTGAGCTGGTTCAGGCACACGGTTATAACGCGCTCTTTCCGATCCTGGCGATGGCGGGCGTTGGGCAAATAGGTGCTGCGATCGCGGTTCTGATGAAAACCCGAAATGCGCGGTTAAAAAAAGTAATCAAAGGTGCACTGCCTGTCGGACTGCTGGGTATAGGCGAGCCGCTGATTTTTGGCGTAACGCTGCCATTGGGTAAGCCGTTTATCGGTGCATGTCTTGGCGGCGCGGTAGGTGGAGCGCTAATTAGCTACTGGAAGGTGGCGACGGTCATCACATTTGGCATCTCCGGATTACCGCTGGCACTGACGATTGTTGCCGGAAAAGTGATGTTCTATCTGTTAGGCTATCTGGTAGCAGTTATCGCCGGGTTCCTGTTTACCTGGCTATTGGGATTCACTGATCCAGAGGAATAAGGTTTGACCAATCACCAGCGCCGCGTTGTCTTTTTTGATTTGGATGGCACGTTACACCAGCAGGATATGTTCGGTAGTTTTATTCGTTATCTGCTGCGTCGCCAGCCGCTGAACGCGTTGCTGGTGCTGCCTCTGCTACCGGTGATTGCGCTGGCATTGCTGATACAAGGGCGCGCCGCCCGCTGGCCAATGAGCCTGCTGTTATGGGGATGCACTTTTGGTCGCAGCGAGGCGCGTCTGAAAGCGCATCAGGCCGACTTTGTGCGCTGGTTTCGCAGTAACGTGACGGCGTTTCCGCTCGTTCAGCAGCGCCTGACAACCTACCTGTTAAGCTCTGACGCTGACATCTGGCTTATCACCGGCTCTCCGCAGTCGTTGGTCGAGCAGGTTTACTTTGATACTCCGTGGTTACCGCGAGTCAATCTGATCGCCAGCAAAATGGCGCGGGGATACGGCGGCTGGGTGCTGACTCTGCGCTGTCTGGGCCATGAGAAAGTGACGCAACTGGAGCGGCAGATTGGCGCACCGTTGTCTCTCTACAGCGGCTACAGCGACAGTAAGCAGGATAATCCGTTACTCTCTTTTTGCCAGCATCGCTGGCGCGTCACGCCGCGCGGAGAGCTGCAACAACTCGAATAGAGTAAACGATAGCGTCTGTGTATAATGCGCCCGCTTTTATTGGTGGAGTAACCCCTTTGTCAGATGTTGAATTTAGCCACGAATACTGGATGCGTCATGCTTTAACGCTGGCTAAGCGCGCCTGGGATGAGCGTGAAGTCCCGGTGGGTGCGGTATTGGTACATAACAACCGAGTGATTGGCGAAGGCTGGAACCGCCCGATAGGTCATCATGATCCGACTGCCCACGCTGAGATTATGGCGCTGCGTCAGGGCGGCCTGGTGCTGCAAAACTACCGTCTGTTAGATGCCACGCTGTACGTCACTCTGGAGCCGTGCGTGATGTGCGCAGGCGCGATGGTGCACAGCCGTATCGGTCGGGTCGTTTTTGGTGCACGTGATGCGAAAACGGGCGCTGCCGGGTCATTAATGGATGTGCTGCATCACCCTGGGATGAATCATCGGGTTGAAGTGACAGAGGGGGTACTGCGGGATGAATGTGCCACGTTGCTCAGTGATTTCTTTCGCATGCGTCGGCAGGAAATCAAGGCCCTGAAAAAATCCGCTAATCAGTAAATACCAATCAGACTACTGGTCCTCTTTCTTCTGTGCCGAAAATAGCAGGGAAGGGGAGTGCGACAGGTAGTTTGACGACGTCTGAGTCAGAAAGGCTGAAAGCGGAAATTTATCTTTACCCAGCAGCTCAGCTGGCGACACCGCCGGGTAATCCTGAGCCAGTTGCTGCGTTTCCTGCGCCTGTTTTTCTTTCTCCTGCAGATACCCCACCAGGCTAATCTGGTACTTACGGATATTTTCCACATAGGCGTAAGCTTCGTGGCCACGCGCATAGCCATAGGTCAGCTTGTTGTAATACGGCTTTTGGCTGAGCAGCGGTAGCCGCTGTTTTACGTCGGACCAACTGTTCGGATTGCCTTTGGTTTTCACCGTTAGCGCCCGCGCATCAAGCATGTGCGCATAACCCATGTTATAGGCTGCAAGGGCAAACCAGATGCGTTCTCCTTCGGGGACGGTATCCGGTACTTTACTCATCATATCCTGCAAGTATCGCGCGCCGCCGCTGATACTCTGTTCGGCATCGGTACGGTCGGTCAGCCCGAGACTCTGAGCAGTATTTTTGGTCAGCATCATCAGTCCGCGTACGCCGGTCGGGGATGTGGCCTGCGCGTCCCAGTGCGACTCCTGATAGGATATTGCGGCGAGCAGTCGCCAGTCTATCTCCTGCGCATACTTCTCAAACAGCGGCTTAAGGTCCGGCAACACGCTGTCTACGGCGCGCAAAAAGGTGCGGGTATCGACATAGTCAAAATCATCGCCATGCCCGAGATATTTCTCTTCCAGCCGTGCCAGAGAACCGTCTTCATTCATGGTGTTAAAGAAATCCAACAAGGCGGCAGACAGCGTGTTGTCATCGTCCAGACGACTAAACCAGGTCACCGGCTGTTCGTCAGAGACGTCCAGCGCCACGGCCAGCTCAGGATGCACGCGTTGGTATAAGCTGATGGCGACAGAATCTGCAATGGTGTAATCCAGCTTTCCGGCGATTACATCATCGAGCAATTCGGTGGTGCCCTTTTTGTCATCAACTTTCCAGCTCAGATCGGGAAATTTTTTCTCTTTTAGCTGCTGGAGGTCGTTAACTACCACGTGCCCCGGGGCGATAGTCAGTTGGCTTTCGTTCACGGTGGCAAGCGTGCGCGGGCGATATTGCCCAACCCGGTACACCAGCTGTTGTGAAACCGAATAATAGGTCGGGCCTGGCTGGTAATTTTTCACCCGCTCGCTGTTATAGACCAGGCCTGCGGCTAACAGGTCGGCATTGCCGTTATCCAGGTCGTCAAAAAGCTGGCTGATATTCTGGCGTACGGTAACTTTTAACTTCACGCCTAAGTAGTCGGCAAATTCCTGGGCCAGTTCATAATCCAGGCCGAATTTTTTGCCGTTGAGGGTCGCGTAAGTTAACGGCGAGTCGATGGTACTGACGCGCAGCTCTCCCCGCGACTGAATGGCGGCGATACGATTTTCGGCTTTACCGAACCAGGGAATAGATGGCCAAAGGGCCGCTGCCAACAACAGCGTCAATATGCCGATGAACAGATAATTAATCTTTAATTTTTTCAATTAGTTAATTCTCTGAACCGTACGTTTTCTCTGCCTGCTGTGGTGCTGATTAAGAAGTGAAGTCGTCATTAATGAACGGCATTTTGCTTAAACTTGCGTCAGTTGGCAACTTATTCAGAAATCTGACCGCATTTGGTGATAAGTGACGGTCGTGATTTTATTTCGACGCAAACGGTTTCGTCGGCGCGGTAGATTCTTTATAATGACGCCCGTTTCCCCACTTGGGCACACCGAAAGCTTAGAAGACGAGAGACTTATGATGGAAATTCTGCGTGGTTCACCTGCACTGTCTGCATTCCGTATTAACAAACTGCTGGCACGTTTTCAGGCTGCCAACCTCCAGGTCCACAATATTTACGCCGAGTACGTCCATTTTGCCGATCTGAATGCGCCGTTAAATGAAGATGAGCACGCGCAGCTTGCACGCCTGCTGAAATATGGTCCTGCTCTGCAAAGCCACGCCCCGGAAGGAAAACTGCTGCTGGTTACGCCTCGCCCTGGCACCATCTCCCCGTGGTCTTCTAAAGCGACTGATATTGCCCACAACTGCGGTCTGCACCAGATTAGCCGCCTGGAACGTGGCATTGCCTGGTATGTAGAAGCCTCTACACTGACCGCTGAGCAATGGCAGATGGTGGCCGATGAACTGCACGACCGCATGATGGAAACGGTTTTCTCTGCGCTGAACGATGCCGAAAAACTGTTTGTCCATCACCAACCGGCGCCGGTCTCCAGCGTTGATCTACTGGGTGAGGGACGTCAGGCGCTGATCGACGCTAACCTGCGTCTGGGTCTGGCGCTGGCGGAAGACGAAATTGACTATCTGCAGGATGCGTTCACCAAACTGGGGCGCAACCCGAACGACATTGAACTGTACATGTTTGCGCAGGCCAACTCCGAGCACTGCCGCCACAAGATTTTTAACGCCGACTGGGTTATCGACGGTAAACAACAGCCTAAGTCGCTGTTCAAGATGATCAAGAATACCTTCGAAACCACGCCGGACCACGTGCTGTCTGCCTATAAAGACAACGCCGCGGTAATGGAAGGTTCTGAAGTGGGCCGCTATTTTGCCGATCACAAAACCGGCCGCTACGATTTCCATCAGGAACCAGCCCACATCCTGATGAAGGTAGAAACTCATAACCACCCGACGGCTATCTCTCCGTGGCCAGGTGCGGCAACCGGCTCCGGCGGAGAAATCCGCGATGAGGGTGCAACCGGTCGTGGTGCAAAACCGAAAGCCGGGCTGGTAGGCTTCTCCGTCTCCAACCTGCGTATTCCTGGCTTTGAACAGCCTTGGGAAGAGGACTTTGGTAAGCCGGATCGTATTGTCACCGCGCTCGACATCATGACTGAAGGCCCGCTGGGCGGCGCGGCGTTTAACAACGAATTTGGTCGCCCGGCGCTGACCGGCTACTTCCGTACCTATGAAGAAAAGGTCAACAGCCATAACGGCGAAGAGCTGCGCGGTTACCATAAACCGATCATGCTGGCAGGCGGGATCGGTAACATCCGTGCCGATCACGTGCAGAAGGGCGAGATCGTCGTTGGCGCCAAGCTGATCGTCCTCGGCGGCCCGGCGATGAACATTGGCCTTGGCGGCGGGGCAGCCTCCTCTATGGCTTCCGGTCAGTCTGATGCCGATCTTGATTTCGCTTCTGTACAGCGTGATAACCCGGAAATGGAACGTCGTTGCCAGGAAGTTATCGACCGTTGCTGGCAGATGGGTGATGCGAACCCAATTCTGTTTATCCATGACGTTGGCGCGGGTGGTCTGTCTAACGCCATGCCGGAGCTGGTAAGCGATGGCGGTCGCGGTGGTAAGTTCCAGCTGCGCGATATCCTCAGCGATGAGCCGGGTATGAGCCCGCTGGAAATCTGGTGTAACGAGTCCCAGGAGCGCTACGTGCTGGCGGTTGCTGCCGATCAATTGCCGCTGTTTGACGAACTGTGTAAGCGCGAGCGCGCGCCGTACGCGGTCATCGGTGAAGCTACCGAAGAACAGCATCTGACCTTGAGCGACAGTCACTTCGACAACCAGCCGATCGACATGCCACTCGATGTGCTGCTGGGTAAAACACCGAAAATGACCCGCGATGTGCAGACGCTGAAAGCCAAAGGCGATGCCCTGAATCGTAGTGAAATCTCGATTGCAGATGCGGTTAACCGCGTGCTGCATCTGCCAACTGTCGCGGAGAAAACGTTCCTCGTGACTATCGGTGACCGTACCGTTACCGGTATGGTGGCGCGTGACCAGATGGTTGGTCCATGGCAGATCCCGGTCGCCAACTGCGCGGTCACTACCGCAAGCCTCGATAGCTACTACGGCGAAGCGATGTCTCTCGGCGAGCGCGCGCCAGTCGCATTGCTCGACTTCTCAGCCTCTGCGCGTCTGGCTGTAGGTGAGGCGCTGACCAACATTGCGGCAACGCAGATTGGCGATATCAAACGCATTAAACTGTCGGCCAACTGGATGGCGGCTGCAGGTCACCCTGGCGAAGACGCCGGACTGTACGAAGCGGTAAAAGCCGTTGGGGAAGAATTATGTCCGGCGCTTGGCCTGACCATTCCGGTGGGCAAAGACTCTATGTCGATGAAAACCCGCTGGCAGGAAGGCAACGAACAGCGTGAAATGACCTCGCCGCTGTCGCTGGTGATCACCGCCTTTGCCCGCGTGGAAGATGTGCGCCACACCATTACCCCGCAGCTTTCAACTGAAGATAACGCCCTGTTGCTGATTGACCTTGGTCTGGGTCACAACGCGCTTGGTGCGACGGCGCTGGCGCAGGTTTACCGTCAACTGGGGGATAAGCCTGCCGATGTGCGTAACGTAGCGCAACTGAAAGGCTTCTACGACGCCATTCAGGCGCTGGTCGCACAACGTAAGCTGCTGGCCTACCACGATCGCTCCGACGGTGGCTTGCTGGTGACGCTGGCGGAAATGGCCTTCACTGGTCACTGCGGTATTGAAGCTGATATCCACTCTCTGGGTGAAGATCGTCTGGCGGCGCTGTTTAACGAAGAGCTGGGCGCGGTGATTCAGGTTCGCGCAGGTGATCGTGAAGCGGTTGAGGCGTTGCTGGCTCAACATGGCCTGGCCGATTGCGTTCACTATCTGGGGAAAGCCGTGCAGGGCGACCGCTTCGTGGTCGAAGCAGATGGTCATGCGGTGTTCAGCGAAAGTCGCACCACGATGCGTATGTGGTGGGCGGAAACCACCTGGCAGATGCAGCGTCTGCGCGATAACCCGGAATGCGCCGATCAGGAACACGACGCTAAAACCAACGATGCCGATCCGGGTCTCAACGTCAAACTGACGTTCGATATTAGCGACGATGTTGCCGCGCCGTATATCGCCACCGGTGTGCGTCCGAAAGTGGCCGTGCTGCGCGAGCAGGGCGTTAACTCCCACGTCGAAATGGCGGCAGCTTTCCACCGTGCGGGCTTTGACGCCATCGATGTACACATGAGCGATCTGCTGGGGGGACGCATCGGCCTGGGTAACTTCCAGGCGCTGGTAGCCTGCGGCGGCTTCTCTTACGGCGATGTACTCGGCGCAGGGGAAGGTTGGGCGAAGTCAATTTTGTTCAACAACCGCGTGCGTGATGAGTTCGAAACCTTCTTCCATCGCCCGCAAACCCTGGCGCTCGGGGTGTGTAACGGTTGCCAGATGATGTCTAACCTGCGTGAGCTAATCCCCGGAAGCGACCTGTGGCCGCGCTTTGTGCGTAACCACTCCGACCGCTTTGAAGCCCGCTTCAGCCTGGTCGAAGTGACGCAAAGCCCGTCTTTACTGCTTGCCGATATGGTGGGGTCGATGATGCCGATTGCCGTTTCTCACGGTGAAGGTCGTGTGGAAGTGCGTGACGGTGCGCATCTGGCTCAGCTTGAGAGCAAAGGTCTGGTGGCACTGCGCTACGTCGATAACTTCGGTAAGGTGACCGAGGCTTACCCGGCTAACCCGAACGGTTCGCCGAACGGTATTACTGCTGTGACCACTGAAAATGGTCGCGTCACCATTATGATGCCGCACCCGGAACGCGTGTTCCGTACCGTGAGCAACTCCTGGCACCCGGAAAACTGGGGCGAGGACAGCCCGTGGATGCGTATCTTCCGCAACGCGCGTAAACAGCTTGGATAATTAGCCTATGATCATCAAGCCCCTCTTGTGAGGGGCTTTTTTTTGTCTGCCGCCTGATAACGCTACGCTTATCAGGCTTACGGGGAAATGCGGTTGTAGGCCGGATAAGGCGTTCACGCCGCTATCCGGCAATAAACTCAGCGCTTGCACCTAAAAGTAAAGTGTCGGGAAATGCCGACATAGGTAAGGTTACATTGTCGCCAAAAAGAGACATTTAATTATTTGATTTAAAACGAATTTATTTTTAAGTGTTACGGGTGTTGCTGATTGGCGACGGTGTGGGCGAAAAATAGACAATATCATTTCTCATATAAATAATCATATTTTCTATATTTATCATTGTGTTAATAAAGTGTTTTGAATATTGGCACAGATGCTGCATAATATTAACCAGTGGCTCATTCACCTTCTTATGTCAGCCCCTTCGGGACGTGCTACATAAACTTCGAATGACGCACAACAAGGTGCCTGCCGTCCAACATCTGATATTAGCGAAGCTCATATCAACCTCCGGGCGAAACGTCGAGTTAGGCACCGCCTTATTCCACAACAAAGCCGGGTTAATCCCGGCTTTGTTGTATCTGGCGTTCCCCTCAGTTAGCATCAACCTATTCCTGTCCATTGAGAGTAACGCCTTGAAGCGCTGGTCAGTTTTCCCCCGATCTTTACGTCAATTGGTGATGTTGGCATTTTTGCTGATCCTGTTGCCGTTGTTAGTTTTGGCCTGGCAGGCATGGCAAAGTCTGAATGCCCTGAGCGCGCAGGCTGCGCTGACGAACCGCACCACGCTGATTGACGCCAGACGCAGTGAAGCGATGACCAATGCTGCGCTGGAGATGGAGCGCAGCTATCGGCAATACTGTGTGCTTGATGACTCAACGTTGGCCAAGGTCTACCAAAGTCAGCGTAAACGCTACAGTGATATGCTGGATGCGCATGCGGGGGTGTTGCCAGATACCAAGCTCTACCAGGCGTTGCGTCAGGATCTTAACGATCTCGCGCAGTTGCAGTGTAAAAACAGCGGCCCTGACAGTGTGTCGGCTGCACGGTTGGAAGCGTTCGCTAATGCCAATACCGAGATGGTGCAAGCGACGCGTACCGTCGTCTTTTCTCGTGGCCAGCAGTTACAGCAGGAAATAGCCGAACGCGGGCAGTTTTTTGGCTGGCAGGCACTGGTGCTGTTTCTCCTTAGCCTGGCGATGGTGCTGTTGTTTACCCGTATGATTATCGGTCCGGTGAAGGGCATCGAACGGATGATCAATCGTCTGGGAGAAGGGCGCTCGCTGGGCGATAGCGTATTATTAACTGGGCCCCGTGAGCTGCGATCCGTGGGGCAGCGTATTATTTGGTTAAGCGAACGCCTCTCCTGGCTTGAGTCGCAGCGGCATCAGTTTTTACGCCATCTTTCTCATGAGCTGAAAACACCGCTGGCGAGTATGCGTGAAGGTACTGAATTGCTGGCCGATCAGGTAGTGGGCCCGTTAACACCGGAGCAAAAAGAGGTGGTCGGCATCCTCGATGACAGCAGCCGCAACTTGCAAAAACTGATTGAGCAGCTTCTCGATTACAACCGCAAGCTGGCGGATGACGAGGCTGAGCTTGAAAGTGTGGAAATCGCGCCGCTGGTGGAAAGCGTTGTTTCTGCGCATAGCCTGCCCGCTCGCGCCAAAATGATACATACTGATGTTGCGCTTGCGGTGAACGCCTGCCTGGCAGAACCGATGCTGTTGATGAGCGTGCTGGACAATCTTTATTCCAATGCGGTGCACTACGGCGCTGAATCCGGTAACATTTGGATCCGCAGCAGTTTGCATGGATCAATGGTATACATCGATGTAATGAATACCGGCACACCGATCCCAGAAGCAGAACAGACCATGATCTTCGAGCCTTTTTTCCAGGGTAGCCATCAGCGAAAAGGGGCGGTAAAAGGAAGCGGGTTGGGGCTAAGCATTGCCAGAGATTGCATTCGCCGTATGCGGGGCAAACTGTATCTGGTTGATGACCATGCGCAAAACGTTTGTTTTCGCATAGAACTGCCGCTAGCTGCTGCGAAAAATCACTAAAATAAACCTAAGTCTGGTGAGTATGCCATACGTTGTTGCCCGAATGCTTAAACGACATTTTCTTCATCGCGTCATCCTTGCAAGCCTGCCGTGCCTGGCACTGGTTGGTTGCGTCCCGAACGCGGTGAATCATATTATCGGCGATCCTTCGCAGGAGAAAATTCCGCCTAATCAACTGGCGGACTACCTTGCAACCGACTGTACGGATATCTGGTCGCTATCTGGCCAGTCCACAGAAACCAACCCGTTGTACTGGCTGCGGGCGATGGACTGTGCCGATCGCATGATGCCGGTACAGGCGCGCAGTGAAGCCAGTGCTCAGCTCACGGATACCTGGCAGGGCGCTTTCAAACGCGGGATCCTGCTTGATAACGCCCGCATTACCCCGCCTGAACGGCGAGAGGCAGTTACGCGTCTCGACGCGTTAAGCCCACAAATTCCGAGTCAGGTTCGACCGCTTTATCAGGCCTGGTTCCGTAATCAAATGTTGCAGTTACAGCTTGCCGAAGAGCGCCTGCGCTACAGTAAGCTCCAGCAGTCGTCAGACAGCGATCTCGATACGCTGCGTCAACAGCAACAGCATTTGCAGTCCCAGCTCGATCTCACGACCCGCAAGCTGGAGAATCTGACCGATATTGAGCGCCAGCTTTCAACGCGCAAACCCGCCGGTAACTACAATCCTGATGCGCCGCACGGGAACGATAAACTCACTATGCCTGATAACGAAGAAGGCGCAGCGCCGTCTGCCGATGAGGTTACGCCATGATAAGCCGTAAGCCCGCGCATCTGCTGTTGGTGGATGACGATCCGGGCCTGTTGAAATTACTTGGAATGCGACTAACCAGCGAAGGCTACAGCGTCGTGACCGCGGAAAGTGGGCAGGAAGGGTTACGGGTACTGAACCGTGAAAAAGTGGATCTGGTTATCAGCGATCTGCGCATGGATGAAATGGACGGCATGCAGCTGTTTACTGAAATCCAGAAAGTGCAGCCGGGCATGCCGGTGATTATCCTGACCGCTCACGGCTCCATCCCGGACGCCGTTGCGGCGACCCAGCAAGGGGTGTTCAGTTTTCTCACTAAGCCAGTCGACAAGGATGCGTTATATCACGCGATTGACGGGGCGCTGGAACAGTCTGCGCCTGCTACTGATGACAGTTGGCGTGAGTCCATAGTCACCCGCAGCCCGCTGATGCTACGTCTGCTGGAACAGGCGCGAATGGTGGCGCAATCGGATGTTAGTGTCTTGATCAACGGCCAAAGCGGAACCGGGAAAGAAGTTTTCGCCCAGGCTATTCACAACGCCAGCCCGCGCAGCCACAAGCCCTTTATTGCCATTAACTGTGGCGCGTTGCCGGAACAACTGCTGGAGTCTGAACTGTTTGGTCATGCGCGTGGCGCTTTTACCGGCGCGGTGAGTAATCGTGAAGGGCTGTTTCAGGCCGCGGAAGGCGGCACGCTGTTTCTCGATGAGATTGGCGATATGCCTGCGCCGTTACAGGTGAAACTGCTGCGCGTATTGCAGGAACGAAAAGTCAGACCGTTGGGCAGTAACCGCGATATCGACATTGATGTGCGGATCGTTTCTGCGACCCACCGCGATTTACCCAAAGCGATGGCTCGGGGCGAATTTCGCGAGGATTTGTACTATCGCCTCAACGTGGTGAGCCTGAAGATCCCTGCGCTGGCCGAGCGTACGGAAGATATTCCGTTGCTGGCGAACCATCTGCTGCGCCAGTCTGCTGAACGGCACAAACCGTTCGTACGCGCCTTTTCAACCGATGCCATGAAGCGGTTAATGACCGCCAGCTGGCCGGGCAACGTGCGTCAGTTGGTAAACGTAATTGAGCAGTGCGTGGCGTTGACCTCTTCGCCAGTGATCAGCGACGCGCTGGTGGAGCAGGCGCTGGAAGGGGAAAACACCGCGCTGCCGACATTTGTTGAGGCGCGTAACCAGTTTGAGCTCAACTATCTGCGTAAGCTGCTGCAAATCACCAAGGGCAATGTGACTCACGCGGCAAGAATGGCGGGGCGCAACCGCACCGAATTCTATAAGTTGCTTTCTCGACACGAGCTGGATGCAAACGATTTCAAAGAATAAATCTGCGGATTATGTTAGCTTTATTCGATTAAAAGACAGGCGACCTTTTCAAGGAATAGCATGAAAAAGATTGATGCGATTATTAAACCCTTCAAGCTGGACGACGTCCGCGAAGCGCTGGCAGAAGTCGGTATCACCGGGATGACGGTAACGGAAGTGAAAGGCTTTGGCCGTCAGAAAGGCCATACCGAGCTGTACCGTGGCGCGGAATATATGGTGGATTTTCTGCCGAAGGTAAAAATTGAAATTGTGGTTACCGACGACATCGTCGATACCTGCGTCGACACCATTATCCGTACTGCCCAGACCGGCAAGATCGGCGATGGTAAGATTTTTGTCTTCGACGTGGCTCGCGTTATTCGTATTCGTACCGGTGAAGAAGACGACGCGGCAATCTAAGCCGCGCCGTTAATTTGTCGGCCTGATAAGCGTAGCGCATCAGGCCGAGTGATTGCCGGATGGCGGCGTAAGCGCCTTATCCGGCCTACTCGCATAATACATTACAAGACTTTATGCGGACCGAAGCATTCGTAATGAATGTTCTCGTTTTTCACGCCCAGGCCGACCAGCTGCTTCGCGGCGAACTGCATGAAACCAACCGGACCGCACAGATAAAACTGCATCGCCGGATCGCTGATTGCGCTTTCCAGCTTGTTCAAATCCATCAGACCTACGCTATCAAACGCACCTTTCGCGCGATCGGCTTCGGTTGGCTCACGATACCACGTGTGCGCACTAAAGCGTGGCAGCGTTTTGCCGAGTTCATTTACTTCATCAGCGAAGGCATGTACATCGCCATTTTCTGCCGCGTGGAACCAGTTAACCTGCGCCGTATGCTTCGCTTTCGCCAACGTGTCCAGCATCGCCAGCATTGGGGTTTGTCCCACGCCTGCGGAGATCAGAGATACCGGGGTGTCGGTCGCGACGTCCATAAAGAAATCGCCCGCAGGTGCGGCCAGGTGAACAATGTCGCCAACATTCGCGTGGTTGTGCAGCCAGGTGGAAACCTGACCACCGTCTTCACGCTTAACGGCAATACGATAGCCTTTGCCGTCAGGTTTACGGGTCAGTGAGTACTGACGAATTTCCTGATGCGGGAAACCTTCCGGCTTTAACCAGACGCCCAGGTATTGTCCCGGATGATATTCAGCTACTGCGCCACCATCGACAGGTTCAAACTCAAAGCTGGTGATCAGTGCACTGCGTGGGGTTTTTGCCACGATGCGGAAAGGACGGGTACCTTCCCAGCCGCCATTTTTATTGGCATTTTCGCTATAGATTTGCGCTTCACGGTTGATGAAAACGTTCGCCAGTACGCCATACGCTTTACCCCACGCATCCAGAACTTCCTGGCCTGGGCTGAACATTTCGTCCAGCGTTGCCAGCAAATGACCACCCACGATGTTGTACTGCTCTGGTTTAATCTGGAAACTGGTATGCTTTTGCGCGATTTTCTCAACCGCTGGCAACAGCGCCGCCAGGTTTTCGATATTGCTGGCATACGCGGCAATCGCGTTAAACAGCGCCTCGCGCTGATCGCCATTACGCTGGTTACTCATGTTGAAAATTTCTTTCAGCTCTGGGTTATGCGTAAACATGCGATCATAGAAATGTGCGGTCAGCTTCGGACCTGTTTCAACCAGCAGGGGAATGGTGGCTTTCACTGTAGCGATGGTTTGTGCGTCAAGCATACGGTCTTCCTTTATCTGAGACTTTAATGATGTATGTCAAATGCATCTTATAAAAAATACCCCTGCATTGTAAATGGTTCTTTGTAACTTTGCGTTGTAAAGGTTACATCGTGAAAAATCTGCATCACAAACCTGAAAAGAAATCCGTTGAAATTCAGCAGACCTTTGTTCTCCAAAGCCTTGCGTGCCGTGAAGGTAATCGTTTGCGTAAAATCCTTTGTCAAGACCTGTTATCGAAGAATGATTCGGTTATACTGTTGGCCGTCGTCCAACGGGACTGCCTTTTTAGGCCGAAATTCTATTGTTAGCTGAGTCAGGAGATGCGGATGTTAAAGCGTGAAATGAACATTGCCGATTATGATGCCGAACTGTGGCAGGCTATGGAGCAGGAAAAAGTACGTCAGGAAGAGCACATCGAACTGATCGCCTCCGAAAACTACACCAGCCCGCGTGTTATGCAGGCGCAGGGTTCTCAGCTGACCAACAAATATGCTGAAGGTTATCCGGGCAAACGCTACTACGGCGGTTGCGAGTACGTTGATATCGTTGAGCAACTGGCTATCGATCGTGCAAAAGAGCTGTTTGGCGCTGACTACGCTAACGTACAGCCGCACTCTGGTTCTCAGGCTAACTTCGCTGTTTACACCGCTCTGCTGCAACCGGGTGATACCGTTCTGGGTATGAACCTGGCACAAGGCGGCCACCTGACTCACGGCTCCCCGGTTAACTTCTCCGGCAAACTGTACAACATCATCCCTTACGGTATTGATGAGTCCGGCAAAATTGACTACGAAGACATGGCGAAGCAGGCCAAAGAGCACAAACCGAAGATGATCATCGGTGGCTTCTCTGCTTACTCCGGCGTTGTTGACTGGGCAAAAATGCGTGAAATCGCTGACAGCATCGGTGCATACCTGTTCGTCGATATGGCGCACGTTGCGGGGCTGATTGCCGCAGGCGTTTATCCGAACCCGGTTCCACACGCACACGTTGTGACCACCACCACCCACAAAACCCTGGCGGGTCCACGCGGTGGCCTGATCCTGGCGAAAGGCGGTGACGAAGAGCTGTACAAAAAACTGAACTCTGCTGTGTTCCCAAGCGCGCAGGGCGGCCCGCTGATGCACGTGATCGCAGCGAAAGCCGTGGCGCTGAAAGAAGCGATGGAGCCTGAGTTCAAGGTTTACCAGCAGCAGGTTGCTAAAAACGCCAAAGCGATGGTGGAAGTGTTCCTGAACCGTGGTTACAAAGTGGTTTCTGGCGGTACTGAAAACCACCTGTTCCTGCTGGATCTGGTTGATAAAAACCTGACCGGTAAAGAAGCTGATGCCGCGCTGGGCCGCGCTAACATCACCGTTAACAAAAACAGCGTACCGAACGATCCGAAGAGCCCGTTTGTGACTTCCGGTATCCGTATCGGTTCTCCGGCAATCACTCGCCGTGGCTTCAAAGAAGCGGAAGCGAAAGAGCTGGCTGGCTGGATGTGTGACGTGCTGGACAACATCAATGACGAAGCCGTAATCGAGCGCGTCAAAGGTAAAGTTCTGGATATCTGCGCACGCTTCCCGGTTTACGCGTAAGCCATACTGATTGCTGGATGGCGGTGTAAACACCTTATCCGGCCTACAGGTAACTCACATGTAGGCCGGATAAACGAAGTGCCATCCGGCAGTTATATTGACTTAAGCAAGATTGTTTCATCGACTAAAGCCGCCATTGGTGGCTTTTTCTTTGCCTGAATCCATTTTCTCAATAAACGTATTTCTCGGCCCTGATTCAACGTTACTGCGCCGACAATCACACCATCCTGCAGGTTAAACCATATTGCTTTATGCGCATCTGAATTGCCGCGTATGAACCAGCTTTCTCCCTGCATTTCGCCAACAAATTGTAGGTTGTCATTAAATTGGTCGGTCCAGAACCAGTCTGGTGTCTTCTCCGGCAACGGCAGATTTAGCATTGCGGCGGCGGCAATCTGTGCCTGAAAATTGGCGTTTTCCCAGCTTTCCATGCGTACTAACGAACCGTCGGGCTTGCGCGTTATCGCTACGTCACCGGCGGCGAAAATGTCCGGATCGGAGGTGGTGCAGGCGCTATCAACGATAATGCCGTTCGCCGTCTCCAGCCCCGCTTCGCGGGCCAGCGCATCATTCGCCACGATACCGATGCCGTAAACCATCGCATCGGCCAGCAGCGTCTCGCCGTTTTGCAGGGTGAGCGAGAGACTCTCTCTCGCTTCGGCGTGTTCAATGGCGCTGTTGAGTAACACCCGCACGCCCGCCTGCTGGTGGCGGGCAAGCAGGTAGTCGCGCACCGGAGCAGGCGCGTTACGGCCCATGACCGTTGGTGCCAGCTCCACCACCGTCACCTGACAGCCTCGTTGAGTCGCGCTGGCCGCCAGTTCCAGACCAATGGTGCCCGCACCGACAATGACAATCGACTTACCCGGCAACAAAGTGTCGCGCAGGCGCTCGGCATCAGCGGCATGACGCAGAGTAAAGCATCGATCGCCCAGCTTATCCAACAGCGGAAGGGGGCGTGCCGCAGCGCCCGTCGCAATCAGTAGCCGATCCCACGGATAACTCTGACCATCAGCCAGCACCAACTGATGCGTTTGGCGGCCGAGCGTCTGTACAGTAACACCCAGATGCAGCTGTACGTTGTGTTCCCGCCACCAGCCAGCGGGGAGTATCGGCTGAAGTTGCGGATTGTCGTCCAGCAGCATCGCTTTGGAGAGCGGTGGGCGTTCATAGGGCAGATGCTGCTCATCGGAAAACAGGTGTAATTCGCCGTCAAATCCCTGCTGGCGCAGTGCGGCGGCAGCCATAGCAGCAGCCTGACCGCCGCCGACGATAGCGATAGTTTTTTGGTTCATAACGCCTCCTCAGAGATCCAGTCCGGCGGCAACGTGACGAATACCGCGAATACCCAGACCGGCGTCGGCATTGATCATTACGCCACTTAATGTGCGGTTGTTGCGTTTTGACGCCAGCATCACATACGGGCCGGTAAAATCCGCAGGTTCAGGGAAGAACTGTAGCGGCAAAATAGCGGCGATTTTTTCCGGTGTCAGCGACTGCATAATCGATGTATCGTTTTGTCCCAACGCCTGCGGGCCGCGTAGATCTGTCGCCATACCGCACGGACCGACACCGTTAACACGTACCTTTGGCGCCAGCTCGTAGGCCAACTGGCGAATCAGCCCGGTAGCTGCATGTTTAGAGGCGGTATACAACGGCCCGCCGCCGCCGGGATACCACGACGCATTGGACAGGGTAAAGATGATGCTGCCTTCGCTGGCGATAAGTGCCGGGGCGCAGGCTTTCGCCCCCAGCAGATAACCCAGCACGTTGACGTTAAACAGCTCATGAAAGCCGCTCTCCAGTGCGTCTGCAGGCGTATTGACCAGCGAGGCGTTGTGATCCCATATGCCCGCATTACCGATAAAACAGTCCAACGTACCGTAATTCATCAGGATTTGATCCACCGCGCGCTGATAGTCGGCGTAGCAGGTGACGTTGCCTTCGATTGCCAGTACATGTTCGCCAAAGCGCTGACGCAGACTGGCGACTTTAGCTGGCGACAGTTCCAGCGTGGCGACCCGCGCACCTTCTTCGATGAAACGCTCGACCAGCGCCAGGCCAAGGCCGGAGCCGCCGCCAGTGATAAAGACCACGTTATCGCGTAAATCGCTCATCTGGCGTCCTCCGGAATATCAACAAACACATCGCTACCGTCCACATATACTGCGTAGGTGGTTAGCGGATCGGTGGCGGGTAAACACAACGCCTTGCCGGTTTTCAGGCAGAAGCTGGCGGCATGCAGTGGGCATTCCACCGTAGCGTCGTCTTCCAGATAACCTTCCGACATCGAGGCGTTACCGTGGCTACAGCGATCGTTAATGGCATAGAACTCGCCGCCAACGTTGAACAGCGCGATGACGGGCGAGGTATCAAGCCGGAGCGCTTCACCCTCCGGCAAATCCCCTACAGGGCAGGCAAATACACGGCTCATCAGAACAGTACACTCAGGTTATGGGAGGTGATCACCGCTTGATCCAGCACGATCTCACGCGCCAGTAAGCGCCACTCATCGCCGGGCAAACGACGGACTTTGTCCACGCGCGTGCCGACGTAAAAGGTTTCATCGCGCTCTTTTTGCGCGCGATACAGCAGATAGTTGAGGCGCACCGCGAACACGTCGGGCACGTCGGTTTCGCTGATTTGTAAGTTGCTAATCAGATGACGGGTACGCGACGGCGGCTCTTCCGCCCAGGCCATGCCGGTTTCCAGCCGCGCGATGCGGCGCTCAAGCTGGTCTTTGTTGTCGTTGAAAATCCAGGTGGTCGGC
Organism: Citrobacter sp. LUTT5; assembly: GCF_009905315.1. Taxonomy (NCBI): domain Bacteria; kingdom Pseudomonadati; phylum Pseudomonadota; class Gammaproteobacteria; order Enterobacterales; family Enterobacteriaceae; genus Citrobacter; species Citrobacter sp. LUTT5. The sequence continues at coordinate 1,333,641 of NZ_CP047606.1, forward strand.
GGCTGCACGCCTTTGCGACGGTCGCGCGTCTGGGCGTTCACCGTGGTACGCATGGTGTAGCGAATGTCGTCATCCAGCTGCGCCAGCCAGTCGCGAAACTGCCAGTCGTCGAGCATACGCGCTTCTTCATACAGAAACTGGCTGATGCGATGATGCAGTTCAAGAGAAACTAAAGCGCTCATTTCATCACCTCCTGCTGGTAGGCGGCGGTTTTCTTGTGCACTTCCTGCCAGCTTTCGCTGCTGAGCAAATCGGCCCAGCGTTGGTACATGCCACGCGCGGCGGTTTCCGAAAAGATGTAGTTGGTGATCCCCGGAATGCCGTCTTCACGGCGTTTCTCCTGGCCAAGCCCCATTTCCAGACACAATTTCGTGTTGCGTGCGCGATGACCTTTCAGCAGTTTTTGAATTTCACACCAGTTTTCCGAGTCGTCCTGCTCCAGGAACCCGGCGGGGCCAAAAGCCCGCGTGGCGCTGTTTTCAAACGCGGCTTTCACTTCATCAGAGGCGGCTTTATCGGTAATACAGAACGCCCACACCTCAACCTGATCCGGCCCACGCGGGTGCCAGACGCGCAGCGTGGCGGTACCGTTGAGCCAGGAAAGCGTGGGGAAAATGTTGTTGTGACCGGCCAGACGCAGGGCGCGAACTTTACCCAGACGCTGCTCGGCTTCCGCGTAGGTGTCGCGGTAGTAGCTGGAGACCTCACCGTCGACCCAGACGTTGGCATCGGGATTCTCAGTAAAGAAAAATCCGCTGCCGTGCCCATCCTGACCGAACTGTAGCGCGTCTTTGGCGGTTTCCCACACCGGGCGGGCGGTCTGACCATCGCCGAGGCGCTTATCGCTACCGTCGTCTTTCGCTCCCAGCACCTGCACCGCAGAGGCATGGCTGAACAGCGCGTGATACTGGTCGCTGGCAAACTGTTCGGCGGGGAATTTCCAGTTACAATCGATGGTCCACTTTTGTACGCCACCGACGATTTCGGTGCCGCCTTCACGACGATCGAGTACGCCGTCGAGATACCAGGCGATGTCGCCGAGATAATCGCCAAGCGCAGGCGCGGAGGTATCCCAGTTACCGAAAATCAGTCCCTTGTAGCTCTCTACGCCAGGCACTTCGTTCAGCCCCCAGTGCGATTTGCATAAACCTTGCGGATAAGCGCGCGGCTCCAGCGGGACGTCGATCAACTCGCCGTTAATACCGTACGACCAGCCGTGATACGGGCAGGTAAAGGCGCGGGTATTGCCGCAGTCGGCGTAGCTGACGCGCATCGCACGGTGGCGACACTGGTTGAGAAACGCTTTGATGCTGCCGTCTTTCTGGCGAACCACCACCACCGCATCCTCGCCCATGTAGGTGTTAAAAAAATCACCGGGTTTAGGGATTTGGCTTTCGTGGGCGAGAAATAGCCAGCAGCGTCCGAAGATGCGTTCCAGCTCCAGTTGGTAAATTTCAGGGTCGGTATAAATTCGTGGGGTTACGCGACCGTTTTGCGTGTCGATCAGTTGGTAGATGTCTAAATTTGAGGGTGTGGTCATATTTTTTAATCCTGAAAGCTAAGATGTATTGACCTTCTTTTTTTGTACCCTAAGGATGTTGCTGGTTAGTTATCAATCTGTGAAATAGTAAATTTCTACCAGTTGAGACATTTTTTCGATAACAAGGAGCAGGGCATGGAACTGAGGCACTTACGCTATTTCGTAGCAGTGGCGCAGGCGCTGAATTTCACCCGAGCGGCAGAAAAGCTGCATACCTCTCAGCCGTCATTAAGCAGCCAGATCCGCGATCTTGAAACCTGCGTGGGCGTTTCGTTGCTGGTGCGGGATAAACGAAAAGTTGCGCTGACGGCGGCCGGTGAGTGCTTTTTACAGGATGCGCTGGCGATCCTCGAACAGGCGGAAAACGCCAAAGTTCGTGCCCGTAGAACGGTGCAGGAAGATAATCATTTCTCCATTGGCTTTGTCCCTTCCGCAGAGGTCAATCTGTTACCGAAGGTGCTGCCTTTGTTTCGTTTAAAACAACCGGATACGCACATTGAACTGGTGAGTCTGATCACCACCGAGCAGGAAGAGAAGATCCTCAGCGGAGAGCTGGACGTTGGCTTAATGCGCCACCCGGTGTACAGCCCGGATCTCGATTATCTGGAGCTGATTCATGAGCCGTTGGTAGTTGTGTTACCGGTGAATCATCCGTTAGCTGATGAGCAGGCAATCTCCGCAGAACAACTACACGGCGTGAATTTTGTCAGCACCGATCCGGCCTATTCCGGCGCGTTAGCGATGATTGTCAAAAACTGGTTTCAGCAGCAAAAAAGCCAGCCTAACATTGTGCAAGTGGCAACCAACATTCTGGTGACCATGAACCTGGTCGGCATGGGGTTGGGGGTGACTTTGATACCCGGTTATATGAATAATTTTAATACCGGACAGGTGGTTTTTCGGCCAATTATTGGTGATGTCCCAACCATCGCGTTGCTGATGGCGTGGAAAAAAGGATCGCTCAAACCGGCACTGACCGATTTTATCGCCACGGTACATGAACGTTTGGCCGTGAGTCTGACGGTGTAATGGTTACAACTCGCTGAGCTGTGACTCGACATACAGATAGCCAATTCCCATGAGTTGCTGGGCACGATTGAGCTGGCCGAAGCTTATCTGAGTCGCTCTGGCGCGCGGGTTATCACCGTGATCAAACGGGTTAAACCCAGTTTGCTGCACCAAGGTATTGAGCCAGCTATCGCCAAAAGCACAGCTACGACCGTACAACCATATCTGATTAATATTCAGTATATTCAGAAAGTTATATAAACTAAGCCCAATGGCGCTGGCGGCATGCTCGGCCCAGGCCTGAATACGAACATCACCGTTCTGCCAGGCAGTAATAAGCTGGTCGGTGGTGAGCGTTTCCGGATCGTAAAGGGACGTCGGCTGCGATTTCATCCACACGCGGGCCTGTTTTTTCAACGCGCTCAATGATGCCACCGTTTCCAGACAGCCATAGCGACCGCAGTCACAGGCAATTCCATCGGGATGAACGATGGTGTGTCCAATCTGGCCGCTGCCATACAGACTACCGCGCCAGATATTGTCGTTAATCACAAACGATGAGCCGATACCGTAATCAACGTTAATCACGCAAAAATCACCGTTAGCCGCTGGGTTTTGCCATTTTTCGGCCAGCGCCAGCATCACACAGTCATTGTCCAGGCGGACCTGTACGCCAAGCATCTCTTCCAGCAGATATTTTATTTCCACCGGTGTTTTCCACGGGGCCTGGGGCATGGTTTTTGATGCGCCGGTGATCGGATCAACCTGGCCGTGAACGCCGAGCGCCAGATTAATCGTGACCTCGGGAAATTGTCGACGGTATTCCCGCCAGTGTGCAGCCAGGGCTGACAGCAGCGCTTTGGGGGTTTCCGGCTTAATGACTTCATGACGCCAGTCGCCGATGGCAACCAGCCGTGCGTCCGCCAGTTGGCTGGTGATACTGGTAGGGGTGACGTTGATACATAGCGTCCATGCGCCTTTTTCTGGCAAATGATAGCTGCCGCTGCTCAAACCGCGCTGGCTTAAGGTTTTTCGCGAATGACTGATCCTCCCCTCATCCATTAGCTCTTCGAGGATATTGCTGACCGCCGGGATCGACAGGCTGGTGAGCTGCGCCAGCTGTGACTTGCTGAGCTGCTTTTCCCGCCACAGGTGCGACAAAAAGATCTGCTTATTCGCCTGACGAACCCTGGCGTTGTTGAACCCCGAACGCTGCATTCACTTAACTCCCTTAACTATATTGCGTGAGCATTGCGCATTTTAGCGCCACTTAACTGCCGCAGAATAGCATCAAGTTGAATTTTTACTTTTGCTTATTGAGTGGAGAGCGGCATGTACGGTTCAGTTAAAGTCTGGCAAGAAACGATAACCCTCCCAACGTGGACGGCGGGTGAAGAAGATGCCAACCCAATGTTTCTGGAAAAGCGGGTTTACCAGGGATCTTCTGGCGCGGTGTATCCGTATGGCGTGATTGATACGCTGACCGGCAAACGTGAAATGCGCGACTATCAGGCGGTGTGGATGGAGAATGACTTCATTCGCGTCATGCTGTTGCCGGAGTTAGGTGGGCGTATTCATCGTGCGTATGACAAAGTACAGCAGCGCGATTTTGTCTACTACAACGAAGTGGTGAAGCCCGCTCTGGTTGGTTTGCTTGGGCCGTGGATCTCTGGTGGCATTGAATTTAACTGGCCGCAGCATCATCGCCCAACCACTTTTATGCCAGTCGATTTTACGCAGCAGCAGGGTGAGCATGGCGAATATACCGTATGGATGGGTGAGATAGAACCTATGCGCGGTTTACAGGTGATGACCGGATTTACGCTGTATCCGGATCGCGCCCTGATCGAGATAACCGGGAAGGTGTTTAACGGTAACGCTACGCCGCGCCATTTTTTATGGTGGGCGAATCCAGCGGTGAAGGGCGGCGACGATCACCAGAGCGTGTTTCCGCCGGATGTGACCGCAGTATTTGACCACGGTAAGCGTGATGTTTCTGCGTTTCCTATCGCCACCGGCACATACTATAAAGTGGACTACTCGGCTGGCGTGGATATCTCGCGCTACAACAACGTGCCGGTACCGACCTCCTACATGGCTGAAAAATCAGATTATGATTTTGTTGGCGCATGGCATCACGGTGAGCGAGGCGGGCTGCTACATGTGGCTGACCACCACGTTTCGCCAGGGAAAAAACAGTGGACCTGGGGCTATGGCGACTTTGGCGTTGCCTGGGATCGTAACCTTACCGATGACAACGGTCCTTATATTGAACTGATGACCGGGGTCTTTACTGACAACCAGCCGGATTTTACCTGGCTTGCGCCGTACGAAGAGAAAGTCTTCGTACAAAACTTCCTGCCCTACAGCGAACTGGGCATGGTGCAAAACGCCAGTACGCAGTTGGCGCTTCGTCTGGTACGTGAGAGTAACCAGCTTTCTGTGGGCGTTTATGCCATTGCGCCGCTGCACGACGTGCAGATTACGCTTTCTGCCGATGGACAACCGTTCTATGAGCATACGCTGACCCTGGAGCCCGGACAAAGCTGGCTGGCTGATGTGTCTGACGATAACCATGCGCGGGTAACGATGACTGTCACTGGCGCCGATGGCACTACGCTTTTGCAGTACGAAGAGCACATCGCGCAAGAGTTACCACTGCCATCGGCGGCCGTCGCGCCAGCGCTGCCAGAAGCGCTTTCTAATACCGATGAACTCTATTTTATTGGTCAGCATCTGGAGCAGTACAACCATGCCAGCCGCTATGCCGAAGATTATTATCGCCGCGCGCTGGACGTTGATCCGCTGGACTACCGCAATAATGTGGCCCTGGGGACGCTGGCGCTAAACCGCGCGGACTGGGCGCTGGCGGCACAATGTGCCGGCAAGGCGCTGGAGCGGGCGCATAAGCTCAATAAAAATCCGCGTGATGGCGAGGCGAGTATGCTGCTGGCCGCCGCACAGGAACGTCAGGGCGATGATGACAGCGCGTGGGATAATTATTATAAGGCCAGCTGGAGCGGCAACTGCCGGGATGCGGCTTTCTGGTCGTTAGCGCGTCTGGCGATGAAGCGTCAGGACTACGCTGGCGCATTGGAAAAGGTGGAGCAGAGCCTGCGCTTTAACGGTAGTAATAACCTGGCGATGGGGCTGAAAGCGCTGGCGCTGGCAAAGCTTGATCGCAATGCGCAAGCGCTGGACTACATTCGCCAACAGCTGGTGGATTATCCGCTGAGCTATACCCTGCATTATGCACGCTGGGCAATCTGCCAGGACGAAGCGACAGCGCTTGCGCTGATCTCGATTACCGGGCGTCGCGGGACCAACGCGTGTGAACTGGCAGGCTGGCTGACCTCTTTGGGGCAAAAGGATGCTGCCCGTGGCGTGCTGGAACTGCTCGACAGCCAGGAAACGCTGCCGATGCTGTGGCGCGCCTCGCTGAGCGATAATCCACAACCCTTCATTGAACGTGCTCGTGAGTGTCTGCAAAACCGCGTGCGTTTCCCCAATACGCTGGATGAAGTGCAGATGCTGCAAACTCTTGAGCAAAGCGCTTTTGCCCGCTATTTACTCGGCTGTTTCTGGTACAGCAAACGGCGTTATGCCGAGGCGGTTTCCTGCTGGCAGTTCACGCTTGCGCAGGAAGCGGATTTCGCTCCGGCGCATCGTTTACTGGGGATTTACGCCTGGAACAAACTGCACGATGCGCAGCAGGCGAAACAGTATCTGTCGCAAGCCGTGGCGCTGGAGCCGCAAAATGCCCGCTTCCTGTTTGAACTCGACTATCTCAACAAGCTGATGGCACAACCGGCTGAACAGCGCCTGCAGCGGCTGGAAGCCAGTAAAGAGATTGTCTTCCTGCGTGATGATCTGACGGTGGAACTGCTCAGCTTGTGGAATGGGTTGGGGCGCTATGACGATGCCGCCGCAGTATTACGTGAGCGGGTGTTCCATCCGTGGGAAGGCGGTGAAGGTAAAGCCACCGGGCAATATCTGCTTAATCAATTACATCGTGCGCTGGCTGCCGTGCAGTCCGGCGACCCGCAAACTGCTATTACGCAACTGCAACAGGCGCTGCACTATCCGCAAAACCTCGGGGAAGGCCGTTTGCCAGGGCAAACGGATAACGACATCTGGTATTTGCTGGGGTATTGCGCGCAGCTGCAAGGCCATTTCGAAGAATCTCAGCGCTACTTCTCCCGTGCGACGCGCGGCGGAAGCTCACTGGATGCCGGACGTTACTATAACGACCAGCCAGTGGACTATCTCTTCTGGCAGGGTATGGCGCAGAGAAAACTTGGCGATGATGCAGAGGCGGACGCTCTGTTCAATAGCTTCCTGCAATGGGTTGAGTCGCATCACGACAACGTGCCGGATGTCGATTTCTTTGCCGTATCGCTACCCGACCTGGTGGTGCTGGATACCTCAGCACAAGCAAAACACCAGCAACACTGCCTGTTTATCAATGCGCTCGGGCATCTGGGGCTAGGAAATAGCGCCGCCTGTCAGCGTGAACTTGATGAACTCCTGCAACTCAATCCGGCACATGACAAGGCATTACTGCTGCGTCACGCCATTAACGTAAGGCTTTTCCAGTAACACCCGAAACGGGTGGGGGATAACCTCACCCGAAACCTACTGTACCCTGCGTTTCCCTGAAAGAGGAATCATAATGAATAACGCGCAGACACATTTAAAGATTGGTTACGTCTGGACTATCTGCCTGGTTGCGGCCTGCGGAGGTTTACTGTTTGGCTATGACTGGGTGGTGATCGGCGGGGCAAAACCCTTCTATGAAGCATATTTCTCGATTACCGATCCGGCGCAATCCGGCTGGGCGATGAGTTCCGCGCTGGTTGGTTGTATCTTTGGCGCGCTGATTTCCGGCTGGTGCGCCGATAAATTTGGCCGAAAAATGCCGCTGATTCTTTCAGCGATCCTCTTTAGCGCTTCTGCCTGGGGAACTGCCGTCGCCAGCAATTTCGACATGTTTATTGTCTATCGCATTGTGGGTGGCGTGGGGATTGGTCTGGCGTCTGCGCTAAGTCCGCTGTATATCGCCGAGGTCAGCCCCGCTGAAAAGCGTGGTCGCTTTGTTGCCGTTAACCAGCTCACCATCGTCATTGGCGTGCTGGCGGCGCAGCTTATCAACCTGATGATTGCCGAACCTGTTGCCACAGGCGCTACGCAGCAGGCAATTGTTGAAAGCTGGAACGGTCAGACAGGCTGGCGCTGGATGTTTGGTGCTGAATTAGTGCCTGCGGTAATTTTCCTGGTGCTGATGTTCTTTGTACCTGAATCGCCGCGCTGGCTGGTGAAAGCGGGCAAAGCCGATCGTGCGCGTGCCATGCTGCAGCGCATTGGTTCGGCGGAATATGCCGGGCAAACGCTGAAAGAGATTGAACATACGCTGCAAAAAGATAATCACAAGGTCGCGTGGTCAACGCTGTTACAACCGCAGATCAAACCGATCGTGATTATTGGCATGGTGCTGGCAGTGTTCCAGCAGTGGTGTGGGATCAACGTTATTTTCAACTATGCGCAGGAGATCTTCGCCTCTGCCGGATTCGACATCAACGGTACGTTAAAATCGATCGTGGCGACAGGGATCATCAATCTGGTCTTTACCCTTGCCGCTCTGCCGTTAGTGGACAAAATTGGCCGTCGTAAACTGATGCTGTTCGGCGCGTCAGGATTGACGGTTATCTACGTACTGATTGCCGGGGCGTACGGGTTGGGCATTATGGGCTGGCCGGTTCTGGTTCTGGTGCTGGCGGCAATCGCGATTTATGCTCTGACGCTGGCGCCGGTGACCTGGGTGCTGCTATCAGAAATTTTTCCCAACCGCGTGCGCGGGCTGGCAATGTCGCTGGGGACGCTGGCGCTGTGGATTGCTTGTTTCCTGCTGACCTATACCTTCCCGCTGCTCAATGCGAGTCTGGGCGCGTCGGGAAGCTTCCTGCTGTACGGTGTGATTTGCGCGATGGGCTTCATCTATGTTCTGCGTAATGTACCGGAAACCAAAGGCGTGACGCTGGAAGCGCTGGAAGAACAGCTGGCGGCGCAGCATACAAAAGTCGGTGCATCAACCCAACCGCGAAGCGCCCGCTAATGGATGGTCTGCTGACGCTACAAAACGCACATCTGCGGATGTGCGTCGATCCGCAGGGCGGTTCTCTATTAAGCCTGGTTTCGTTACAACATCAACAGGCCATTTTACGCGAAGGTCATGGTCAGCGGCCTGGTGATTGCGGCCTGTTCCCGATGCTGCCGGTCGCGAATCGGGTGGCGGGAAATCGTTTTATGCTGCGCGGTGAAGAGGTGGTTTTACCTCAGCATGGCGCAGACGACACTTTCTTCCTGCACGGTGACGGCTGGCTGCAACGCTGGCAGATTATTACCGCTACCCAAAGCGGCTGTTTGCTGCAGTTGCGCAGTTGGCACCCCTGCGGCTACGACTATACGGCGCGGCTTTGTTATCAACTGGAAACCTCAAGCCTGCACGCCTCGTTGACGCTCACCCATTGCGGTGAGCAGCCAATGATTTACGGCTGTGGGTTCCATCCATTTTTCGCCTTTGATAAGCGCAGCACGGCGCAGTTCACCGCCGGCGGTTACTGGCCGGAGGGGGAACAGCATCTGCCGCTGGAATGGCAACGCGATATCCCTGCAGTGGCGGATTTCAAGCATGCGCAATACGGTGAGGATAGCTGGCTGAATGTCGGATATTCTGGCTGGAGCGGGCGGGCCGTTATTCAGCGAGATGTGATGAAAGTCACGATTTTAGCGCAAACTCCGTGGTTGATGCTGTTCAGAATGTCGGGTGAGGAGTTCCTGTGCCTGGAGCCGCAAACGCATCCGGTGAATGCCCACAACATGCAGGGGCAGCCGGGATTGCAGGTTTTAGCGCAGGGAGAACGCTGCCATTTTGCGATGCAAATTAGCGTCGAATAGGGCAAAAATCATGTTATCTGCCTGTTAATGCTCTCTTGCGCCAGCCTGCGTTTGTCGCCAGACTATCGCCTCCAAACGGGAGGGATTCATGGCTTTGCATTCCACGCGCTGGCTGGCGCTCGGTTATTTCACCTACTTCTTTAGCTACGGTATCTTTCTGCCTTTCTGGAGCGTCTGGCTCGAAGGGTTAGGGCTGACGCCGGAAACCATCGGTTTACTGCTGGGCGCGGGGCTGATTGCCCGTTTTCTCGGTAGCTTGCTGATTGCACCGCGTGTGAGCGATCCCTCTCGGCTGATCTCAGCGTTACGTATTCTGGCCTTGTTGACGTTGGTGTTTGCGCTGGCCTTCTGGGCGGGGACTAACGTGGCGTGGCTGATGGTGGTGATGGTCGGCTTTAACCTGTTTTTCTCGCCGCTGGTGCCGCTGACCGACGCACTGGCCAACACCTGGCAAAAACAGATAACCATGGATTACGGTCGGGTGCGACTGTGGGGATCCGTGGCCTTTGTGATCGGCTCTGCGTTGACCGGCAAACTGGTGAGCCTGTTCGACTATCGGGTGATCCTGGTCCTGTTATCGCTTGGCGCCGCCTCAATGCTGCTGGGCATGATGATTCGCCCGAGCGTGCAACCAGCGGGTGAAAACCGTCAGCAGGAGAGCGCAGGATGGCCCGCCTGGCGCGCGCTAATAACCCAAAGCTGGCGTTTTCTGGCCTGCGTGAGTCTGCTGCAGGGCGCACATGCAGCTTATTACGGTTTCAGCGCCATTTACTGGCAGTCTGCCGGGTATTCCGCTTCGGCGGTGGGCTATTTATGGTCATTAGGCGTGGTGGCGGAAGTGATTATTTTTGCGCTCAGCCACAAGCTGTTCCGCCGCTTTAGCGCTCGCGATCTTCTGCTGCTTTCCGCCGTTTGCGGCGTGGCGCGTTGGGGTCTGATGGGCTGGAGCACAGAGCTGCCATGGCTGATTGTGGTGCAAATCCTGCATTGTGGAACGTTTACCGTCTGCCACCTGGCGGCGATGCGTTACATTGCTGCGCGACAGGGCAGTGAGGTGATTCGTCTCCAGGCGGTATATTCTGCGGTGGCGATGGGCGGCAGTATCGCCATCATGACCGTTTTCGCCGGCTATCTGTACCAGAACCTGGGCAGCGGCGTATTCTGGGTGATGGCGCTGGTGGCGCTCCCGGCAATTGTTCTGCGCCCGAAAGTGGTGGCGCAGCCTGCGACGTTATGATTCAAGGATTTTGCGGATCTGCTGCTGCTGGTGAGACGTAAGCGCCAGATCCGCATGAATCAGCGGGGGAGAAAACAGCGGTAGCGGCGTGGTGTACGGTGTAATAATCAGCGTTACGCCACGCGGCGCTCCCTCTTTTTGAAAGTCCTGCATCGGCATATGTTTTACGTTGAGCGGCAGCAACGTCAGTTCGCGCAGCTGTTGCTCTATATGCGCTTCAAGTTGTTCGTTACTACCGGTCAGCAGGATAATCTGCTTTTCGTGCAAATCCTTCTCCTGCATCAGCCAGGCGCCGAAAATAACGGCGACCAGGCCGATCTCTTCTTCTGAAAACTGGACATCGTATTCCGCTTCAAAGCCGTGAATCGCCTCGCGGGTAGTTCGAACCAGCCGGGGATAAAGTCGGCTGAACTCCTCCGGTAGCGTGTTATCAATGCCGATGGCAAACACGCTGCGGTTCAGTGCCTGGGCCAGGTGGATATACAACTGGTCATTCAACCCTTGCTCGTCGCTGAAGCGCACGTTGCCATACTCGCGAAAACGCAGCACCAGCCGCGCAATAGCAAGGCGCAGGCGGCGATCCTGCTGGTGATTATCGCGGATCGGGTCGGGGATGCGGATCATTGAGAATAACAACGCCATAAACAGCGATTCGCCCAGCGGCGCACTTTGCATGACGTGGCGCTGCCAGTGGCGGCCAATTTCCTCGGCGAGCGGATACTCCGCGCAGGATTGTGCCCACCGTTGCTGGAGTGGATTAAACTCTGGGGTGATCCCTGCGTGATGTTGCAGCAGGCAATATTGTAAATACAAGCGCAGGAACTGGATGTCACGACACTCAAACGGCTTCTGTAAGCGCCGGGAGCACAGATTGATGAGCGCATGCAGATTGGTGTCGTCATACAGCGTACGTGCGATACCTTGTTGTTTAAGAGCAATTTTTAAAGTGGGCGTGAAATGCTGAGCGATAAAAGTAGGGCAAATCCGCAGGCCACGACGCAGCCACTGCAACAGACACAGACGCTGATTTAGCGGGGGTCCTTCGATCGCATAGCCACCATTCTGCGCGGTGGCTATCGTGAGCCGGTGATAGCGCTGGATTTCGAGCCCTGCGCCAATAATATCTTCCTGAACCGTGGCATCATCGACACCATTGAGGCTGCTGAAGGTTTGTGTAGTCGCGATTTGCCCTGGCAGGAAAAGCGTCAGCAGAACCTGGCAACGGCGCTGGGGAGCGGAAAGTACAGATGGCGGAGCAAGCGTTGACATCATCTGTAGGGTCTCCCGTAAGTATGTTTGATAAGAATAGCTAAAGTTTGCTCATAGATTTGATGAATGGAATGCTTTCCACCAGGAATGCTGGAGAGCGTCACAGAATTTTTAACGTGCGGAACAGATAGCGGGAGTGGAACGCAGCGCGTTAATCCGCTTTTTCACTGTTTTATCTTTTTGTTGAGATATAAAAAAATGCCAGAGGGGGGAATGCTGGCGGAGGGAGGTATGAACATGCTATCGCAGAGAAGTGAAAAACCTAAAGTGAACGTAGCAATACGACGGAGGCAACAGATTCATTACCTCCGTAACAGCTGTCTGGCGTTACTTCTCACGACTCAACGTTAATCCCACATCGCCGCCCGGATGTACCGCCAGCAGCGTTTCCTTTGAGTAGCCGCTCTCGCTCATCAGACAGGCGCAGGCGGCGTCAAAGATAGCCAGCACCAGTAAAATAGAGGTGGTAGCCAACATGTTCAGCGGGTCGGCCTCTCGCTGAACGCCTGTGGAAATCACTAGCTTCGATGCTTTAGCGATGGCCGAATCCGCGTTTTCAGTCACGCTCAGTATGGGCACATTCCTCGCAGCCAGTCCGGGCAGCAGCCGGGTGAGCTCGTCCGAATTACCCCCGCGTGACAGCATAATCACCAGGTCGTCTGCGCGTAAAAAACCGAGATCGCCATGCGCTGCATCCGTCGCGTTGAGGTAAATCGCTGGACGTTCCACGCAGGCAAGCATATGCGCGACTTTACGCGCAGCAATGCCAGAGGTGCCGACGCCGGTGACGACGATTTTGCCCTGACAACCGCGCAGCTCCGCCATCAGCGACTGCCAGACAGGTTCAGTCAGATGCTGCCCCAGACCCGCCAGGGCATCGCTATAGAGCTGGAATACGCCGCTGGCCTGAGACCAGGAGTTACTCATGCGTCCTCCTGCATCAACTGGCGGTATTTCATATGATCCTGATACATCTCGTGGAATACCCGATATTTGCGATCGTAGTACTGCTTAATGCGATTAGTCTGCGGGGTAACCGTTTTACCAATCCGGCTCATCGCTGACATTGCTTCCGGGAAGGTATCGAACACGCCCGCGGCGATAGTTCCCATCATGGCGCCACCCAGCAGCATGGCTTCGCTCTCTTCAGGCAGCAGCATCGCACAGCCGGTGGCGTTGGCATGCTCCTGAACGAAGATCGGGTTTTTCGTCCCGCCGCCGCTGGCCATAATGGTATCGATGGTGTAGCCGCTTTGATTCATCGTTTCAATGATATGACGGGTTCCCAGCGCAATGGCCTGGATGGTCGCGAGGTACTGTAACGCCATATCTTCCGGCGTGCGTGACAGCTTCAGTCCGGTGATAGCGCCTGTGAGCGTTGGGTTGGCGCGAGGTGAACGGTTGCCGTGGAAATAGGGCAGGATGTGCATGTCACGGGTTAAAAATGCGATATCTTCCGGCTCACCGGCCATTTTACGCAGCAGCGCATTCAGCACTTCATAAATGGTCTGCCCTTGAGATTTCGCCTGGGTCAACAAGGTTTCGTAACAAGGATGCGACTGAATAACGTGGTCGATTAACGCCCCGGTTGCCGACTGTCCACCTTCGTTAAGCCAGTATTCTGGCAGCACTGCTGAGTAGTAAGGACCCCAAACGCCGCCGATAAAACGCGGCTCTTTGGAAATCGCCATGTGTCCGGTAGAGGTGCCGCCAATCAGCGCGACGCGGCGGTCAAAATCCGCCACCTCGCCAGAGACACCGCTCGCGCCGAGCGTGCCGAGCGTACCGGCGTGGGCATCGATGATCGAGACGCTGACAGCGGTCCCCGGAATCAGCCCCATTTCGCTGGCGGCGCGCGGAGAAAGACCATGACCGAGCGGTTCGCCCATGGTTTTCACGTAGCGACCAATTTTGGCAGCATCATGTTCCAGCAAGTCTTCCAGCCCAATCTGGCGGAAATAGCTGTCATCCCATTTGTCTTCATGGCCCATATAGGTCCATTTACACACCGTCGAGCACAGTGAGCGCGTGTCATCGCCCGTTGCGCGCCAGGTCAGGAAATCGGGCAGGTCAAAGTAGTATCCCGCATTGGCCCAGGTGTTGGGCATATGTTGCTTCAACCACAGCAGTTTGGGCGTTTGCATTTCCGGGGAGATAATACCGCCAACGTAGTCCAGCACCCGATGATGCAGGGCGTTAATGCGCTCAGCCTGAGTAATGGCGCGGTGATCCATCCACACAATGATATTCTGTTCGCTGCGCCCGGACGGACTAATGGTCAGCGGTTTACCTTCTTTATCCAACACCACCAGTGAACAGGTCGCGTCAAAGCCCAGACCTTTCACCTGGATAGGGTTGATATCCGACTGGTTAATCGCATCGCGAACCGCGTTACACACTGCCTGCCAGATGTTATCGGAAGACTGCTCAACAAAATCGGCCTGCGGGCGGTAAATCTCGATGGCCCGACTGGCCTGGCCGACCATTCTGCCGTTGAGATCAAACACGCCAGCACGGGCGCTACCGGTTCCGACATCCACACCAATAAAGTAACTTGCCATAATTTTTTCTCCTGAAATCAGGCTTTACGATTCTGTAATGCGATAAAGAGGATCAGCACCGCGCCCCACAGCGCCATCGTCAGATAGCTGCTGACCCCCAGCAAGTTAAGGCCGCTTTCCAGCATTTGCAGCACAATCAGCGCCAGTACCAGGCCGATAATGCGTCCGAAGCCGCCATCCGGATTGATGCCGCCGAGTACGGAGGCAAGGATGGTGACCAGCAGGTAGGACTCACCGTATCCGGCTTTTGCCGAGTTGAATTTCGCCATCATCAGAATGGCGGCGACCCAGCCGAGCAGGGCTGAAATCACGTACACGGAAATTTGTACCCGTACGGTATTAACACCACTGTAGCGGGTAGCCTGTTCATTGGAGCCGACGAGATAAAGACTGCGCCCCAGCGTGGTGTGCTCCAGCAGTACCCATAGCAGGATTGCCACCAGGAAAAAGAGCAACAGCGCCACCGGAATACCCGCAATCGTGGCGTTGCCAAGGTACTGAATGGCGGTCGGGAAACCCGAAATCACCGTCCCGTTGGAGAGCAGAATATTCAGCCCGGAGATAAGTGTCATCGTGCCGAGGGTGGCGAGAATCGGTGAGACGCCGACCCAGGCAATCAGCGCGCCGTTGAGCGTACCGATAGCCACCGCCACGGCTGCACCTGCCAGCAGCGCCAGCACCAGAAACAGCGGGTTATCCGGATGGGTAACGATAATCGCTGCCATTACCAGCGAGCAGGCGTTCGCCCCGGCAATAATTGACAGGTTAATGCCGCCGGTCAGCATGGTCATACCCATCCCGAGGGCCAGCATACCGAGGATCGGTAACTGTGAGCCTATCGACTGGAAGTTAGCGACGCTAAAAAAACGGCTGCCGAGCAGGGCTGAGAAAACCAGGGCGACGACCACAATAATGACGCATTGCAGACGAATGATGGCATCACCGGGTAAAAATCTGGCGATTGTTTTCATCTCAAAGCTCCCTTGCCAGTTTGCGTTTTTCGTTCCAGGCCGTGGCACTGATGCTGACCAGGATAATGGCGCCGCTGAATACGGTGTGCCAGTAAGAGGAGACGCTGAGTAGCGTCAGACCATTTTGTAAGAAGGCGAGCAAGACAACGCCGAGCAGGGTTCCGGTCAACGTACCGCGCCCGCCGCTCATGCTGGTTCCGCCGAGTACGACCGCCGCCAGCACCGTCAGCTCAAAGCCGAGCAGCGAATTGGGTGCAACTGACTGGGTGATTTGCGCCTGAACCACGGCGGCAACACCTGCCAGAATGCCCATATAGCCATAGACGTAGAAATGCAGCTTCAGCAGATTCAGCCCCAGGCGTGAGGCCGCGTCGCGGTTGCCGCCCATGGCGTAAACCTGACGGCCAAGACGGGTATAGTTCATCAGCACTGCGGTAAAGACGATCACCGCCGCCAGACACAGCAGGGGCAGGGTGAGGCCGTAGTCGTAGCCATCTGCCGCGGTGAAGGAGAACCAGTTAATGCCGTTCATAAACCAGTCAGGGAAACCGTACAGCCAGGTACCTTTGGTGGCGTAAACCAGAAGACCGTAGTAGACGTTCAGCGTGGCGATGGTAATGATGATTGCCGGAACGCGCAGCCAGTAGACCAGGAAGCCATTAATGAGCCCAAGCAGCAGGCCCACCGCAATCGCAATGGTTAACGCCAGAGCGAAGTTGCCGCCGTGGCCGATCACCCAACTGGCCATCGCATACTGGGCAATCGCGGTCATCGCCGGAAATGAGATATCGATCCCACCGGAAATCAGCACCACAAACAACCCGCAGGCGAGAATGCCGAGAATCGCGTAGCTGGTGGCCACATCTGTCAGATTGCCGAGCGAGAGGAACTCATCGGTGCTGACACTTAGCCCAACCGCCAGCGCCACGACCAGCAGGCCCAGCCAGAATTCATGTTGCCCGATTAAACGGGACAGATGCATCTTATTCATTGATTACCTCGACCACTTCAGCAATCTCCTCTTCACGGCAGTGATGAGGATTAAATTCCGCCACCAGTCTGCCGCGACGCATCACCAGCACGCGGTGGCTGTTGTAATATGCTTCCGGAATTTCATCGCAAATCATCAGCACCGCCATACCTTGTTCCGCCAAATCGCGGGCTATCTGGTAAATGCCCTCTTTGTTGGCGATATCCACGCCGACGGTAGGCGAGTCGAGGATCAGGATGCGGGGATTGGTCGCCACCCATTTGGCAATGGCGATACGCTGGGCATTGCCGCCGGAAAGGGTTTTGACCGGCAGGTGCGGATCGGACACTTTGATATTCAGTTCGCGGATTAAATCGGCGACCAGCTTTTGCGCTTTACGATGATCGAGCAAGCCGCTACCGGTGTGCAGTTGATCAAACACCGTGACGATGGTGTTGTCGTAAATCGACTGCTCCATGATCAGCCCCTGCGTCAGGCGATCTTCTGAGACGTAGCCGATCCCGTGCTTAATGGCGTCGTGGTTATTACGAAGCGTGACCGGCTGACCGTTAATACGCATCTCTCCGCTTTCCGGCTGGGTCATGCCGAACAAACTGAGGCAAAGTTCGGTACGCCCGGCGCCCAACAGGCCGACAATCGAGACAATCTCGCCGCCATGTAGCGACAGATTAATGTTCTGGTATTTGCCTCTGCGGCTGAGGTTGCGCAGCTCCAGCAGGGGTTCTCGATCGTCGAATGATTTCTCCGGCAGCGGGCTGTAGTGGAAGCGTTGTCCGGTCATCAGGAAAGCCAGCTCGTGACTGTCCAGTTCGCTGGCAGGATATGTGCCCACCAGTTTGCCGTCGCGCATGACGCTGATACGGTCTGCCACTTCCATTACTTCATCCAGACGATGGCTGACAAACACCACGCAAATGCCAGCCGCTTTCAGTTCGTTAACCACCTTCAGCAGGCCATTGACCTCCTGACGGGTCAGCGAGGCGGTGGGCTCGTCCATAATCACCAGACGCGCATCGGCGGCAATTGCTCGGCAAATAGCGACCAGCTGTCGGTCGGCAATCGAGAGTTTTTCTACTTTTTTATCGGGATCGATATTCACCCCGATACGTTTCATGGCTGCCAGCGCCTGCTGTTTCATAGCACCACGACGCACCCAGATATCACCGCCCGGCAGATAGCGGTTGACCGCGATATTTTCTGCGACGCTAAAGTTGGGGAACAACGACAGGTCCTGATAAATAACCTGAATGCCATAATGGGAAGAGAGCTGCGGCGTCAGGTGATGGAACAATTTTCCGTCGAGTAAAATTTGCGCGCCTTTTTCCGGGTGATAAACCCCAGAGATCACTTTAATAATGGTACTTTTACCACAGCCGTTTTGACCCGCCAGACAGTGAACTTCGCCTTTTCTCAGCGTCAGATTCACGTTATCCAGCGCCAGCACGCCCGGGAATTGTTTGCTGATATTCTCAAGAGTGATAAATGCGGTGGTGTCTGCCATGGACAATACCCCTGCGAGCGCCCTGACGGACGCTGAGTGTTAGTTTGGTTGATAGCGCCGACCAGACGGTCGGCGTTAAGGTTCCCTGGTGTTGGCTAAAGCCTTAGAAACCAAGTGATTGTGCGTTGTCTTTGGTGACTTCGAGGATCTTGTTAAAGCGGATCACTTTCTTCTCCGTGTCGATATCGGCTTTCCCTAAACCGTCGATACTCAGATCTGCATTGACTTCTTTGCCCTGCAACAGCTGATCGGCAACCGTTACCAGCGCATAGCCCGCATCTTTTGGATCCCACAGCAGCGCTTTTTTGATATCTCCACGCATCAGGTAAGGCGCAGCCTGCGCTGGCATGGCGATCCCGACAACGGCAATTTTATCTTTGGCGCGTTTTTTCTGCACAGCCTGACCCGCACCAATTGGACCCAGTGAGCCGAAGCCGATAATGCCCTTCATCTGCGGATAGGTTTTCATCAGATCTAGCGTGGTGGCGTAGGATTTATCAATGCTTTCCGCGACCGGCAGGCGTGAAGTGACCTCGAACATTTCCGGATATTTTTCTTTCTGGTACTTAATTGCATAATCCGCCCACGCGTTATGCAGTGGGACCGTCAGCGAACCAACATAGATTGCATACCCGCCTTTGCCGCCCATATTTTTCGCTAACTCATCGACGTTGGCTTGTGCGTATTTTTCACTATCGATGGTTTCGATATCCCACTGACCGATTTGCTCGTCCGGGGATTCGTGCGTCAGGACCACAATGCCTTTATCGCGCGCTTTTTTCAGTACTGGCTCAAGAACCTTGGCATCGTTCGGTACCACGATGATTGCGTTGACGTTTTTGGCGATCAGATCCTCAATCACTTTGACCTGCTGTGCCGGATCCGGCGTAGATGGACCGGTCTGGTAAGCGTTCACATCCAGTTTTTTTGCTGCTTCGTTAACGCCGGTTTCCATGCGGTTAAACCAGGGAATACCGGTGACCTTTGCAACCACAGCAATTTCATATTTTTCCGCCGCAAAGGACGTGCCGGACAACATGCATGCAGAAACCAGGGTTGCACTGAGTAATGCGAGTTTGAATTTCATAGTTGTACCTTTCGTAGGGGGCAGGACATGTCACGGCGTGAAGTTAACAACGAATGGAAGAGGGAATGAATCATAAGTTTGGAGAATGTGATATACGCCCACTATTGTGAATTTATGGAAACAAAATGGTTAACAATTGGTTAAATTTGCATGGTTTTAGATTCAAGCGTTCAAATTAAGTGTTAATAAAGCATTAAAATGAAACTATTAATTAACATTTTATTATCATTTTACTTAAGATTTGACGTCGAAAAGGTGTTTGGGTGGAATTTCCCGAAGAAGAAATTATCGAAATTGAGAACTGAATCGATACCGGAAAAGGGTGCTCAACTTTTTTTCGTTCAATGGTATCCTCGGCACACTTGCGCCAAATACGGCATCATTATTTGTGGCGGTGTTGATTTTTATCGTGGAGAACTCATGCAAGGCGTTAAACGTATCAATATGACGTTGTTTCTCGCTGTCCTGTCTTTTGGCGCAGGTGCGCATCCCCACAGCTTTATTCATCTGAAAACCGAAGTTGTGAGCGAAAATGATCGGTTCGTCGCGCTAAAAATGCGCTGGACGATGGATGAAATCACGTCGGCGGATCTGCTTTACGACGCGGGGGATGCTAAACCTGGTGATGAAATTTGGAAAAAACTGGCGGCGGAAGTGATGGCCAACGTTCTCGGGCAGCACTATTTCACCGAAGTGTGGCACGATGGGAAAAAGGTAAAGTTTAAAAACAGACCGACGGAATATGGCATGGCGCGTGAAGAACACCAGGCGGTGCTGACGTTCGTTCTGCCGCTGGCCGAAGCTCAACCACTGAGCGGTCAAAAATATACTATTTCAACCTTCGATCCGACCTACTACGTCGATATGAGCTATGACAAAGACAGCGACGCCCGACTTTCGCAGACCATAAGCCAGCAATGCCATATTTCAATGCATACGCCGACGCCGAATGAACACATGTTAAGTTTTGCGCAGTCGCTGGATAAAGAAGACGCACCGCCGGAGGATATGGAGTTGGGTAAACAGTTTGCACAGACGGTGACGCTGCAATGTCAGTAGTTTATCAACAACGCGCAGCCAGACGCCGTTGGCTCACGCTATGGCCGCTGGCGGTCTTTTTGTTGCTGGCGACAGGCGGGGGGCTGTGGTTGTGGCAAGCCTGGCCTCAGGTAATGATGCACAGTGTCGTCTGGCAGCGCGACGTTAACCAGCAGATGAGCGGGTTGCTGAAAGCGGTTGCCGCCAACCCCACACGTGCGGGCGGATCTCTGCTGTTGTTTAGCTTTATATATGGGGTATTGCACGCATTGGGGCCGGGGCACGGCAAAATCGTCATCACGACCTGGCTTGCGACGCATCCGTCGAAGCTCAAGTCGAGCATTGGGCTGACGCTGGCGTCTTCCCTATTGCAGGGGCTGGTGGCAATAGGACTGGTGGTTGTAGTCCTCACGGTGCTGCAACTGCCTGCCCGACAGCTGCATATGAGCAGTTTCTGGCTGGAGAAAGGAAGTTATGCGCTGGTTGGCATGTTGGGCGTTTTATTGTGTGTCCGTGCGCTGAAGAAATTGCGCCAGCTGCTGATGCGCCCGAAATTCACCGCCTTTACGCCGCACCATGTGCATCACGAGGGCTGCGGCTGCGGGCATCAGCATTTGCCCAACCCGGAACAACTGCAAAGCGGCGATGACTGGCGCGCCCGGTTGATGATTATTCTCTCTATGGGCATGCGTCCCTGCTCTGGCGCAATTATGGTGCTGCTGTTCAGTAAAGTGGTTGGCGTCTTTAGCTGGGGTATGGCGTCGGCGTTGGCGATGGCGGCAGGAACCTCTTTGACGATTACGTCATTGGCTTTGCTGGTACATAGCTTTCGCTCATTGGCGGTGAAAATTAGCGGGCATAAAGCGCCGGTGCTGTGGCGACAGATTGGCTGGACGACGCTGGCGTTAGCCGGTGGTGCGGTGCTTATTGTTGCTGCGGTAGTGATGTGGATGAGCGCGGTGCCGGTAGGGCGAGGGATAAGACCATTTTAGATTAGTGAGCGGAATGGTATGACTTGTAGGCCGGATAAGACGCGAAAGCGTCGCATCCGGCACCACAGCAGATTAACGCTTCAGCGCATCGCTCAGTTCGTCACGCATGTTAGCCAGCATGGCTTTAACAACGCGCGGGTTACCTGCAACGATGTTGCCGGTTGCCAGGTAGTTATGACCACCGGTGAAGTCGCAAACCAGTGCGCCAGCTTCACGTGCAATCAGCTCACCTGCTGCGAAATCCCATGGTTTCAGACCGATTTCGAAGTAACCGTCAACGCGCGCAGCGGCAACGTAAGCCAGATCCAGCGCAGCAGAACCTGTGCGGCGGAAGTCAGCGCACTCGGTAAACATTTTACCAAGAATTTTCATGTAAGAAGCGGCGTGCTGCTTCGCTTTGAACGGGAAACCGGTGGCGATGATGGTGCCGTCCAGATCGCGGGCGGTGCTGCCACGCAGACGATAGCCGTTCAGCTGTGCGCCCTGGCCGCGAGTGGCGGTGAACAGTTCGTTACGCATTGGATCGTAAACAACGGCGACTTCAGTACGGCCTTTAATGCGTACTGCGATAGATACCGCGAAGTGCGGCAGACGTTTTACGAAGTTAGTAGTGCCATCCAGTGGATCGATAACCCATTGAACATCCTGATCTTCACCTGCGTGCTCACCACTTTCTTCGGTGATGATGGTGTGCTGTGGGTAAGATTTGCGAATAGTTTCGATAATAATCGCTTCGGCGGCTTTATCGACGTTAGTCACGAAATCATTGCTGCCTTTCTGGCTGGTTTCTACAGAGTCTGGGGTTTCGTAGTGTTTGGCAATTACATTACCCGCCTTGCGCGCTGCGCGCACGGCGATGGTCAGCATCGGATGCATCGGTCTCTCTCACTGGATGTTAAAGAACGGGAAAACGGCGCAGAGTATAGCAGCGAGTTCGGAATATGTCTTCGTTTTATGATAATATGCCCGAATAATCTTTAGCCGAAGAAATACAATGCTGCAAAATATTCGAATCGTGCTGGTGGAAACCTCTCACACTGGCAACATGGGCTCTGTAGCCCGCGCAATGAAAACCATGGGTTTAACCAATCTGTGGCTGGTAAATCCACTGGTTAAACCGGACTCTCAGGCCATCGCTCTGGCGGCAGGTGCCAGTGATGTAATTGGCAGCGCGCAGATTGTCGATACTCTCGATGAAGCGCTGGCAGGTTGCAGCCTGGTAGTAGGCACCAGTGCGCGCTCCCGTACGCTACCGTGGCCGATGCTGGATCCGCGTGAATGCGGTTTAAAAAGCGTCTCTGAAGCGACGAATTCGCCCGTAGCGCTGGTGTTTGGTCGTGAACGTGTTGGCCTGACGAATGAAGAACTGCAGAAGTGCCATTACCACGTCGCTATTGCCGCGAACCCGGAATACAGTTCGCTTAATCTGGCGATGGCGGTGCAGGTCATCTCTTATGAAGTGCGCATGGCCTGGCTGGCAACGCAGGAAAGTGAGAAGACCGCAGAATACGAAGAAGCTGAGTATCCGCTGGTCGATGATTTAGAGCGTTTTTACGGTCATCTGGAACAAACGCTGCTGTCGACCGGATTTATCCGTGAAGGGCATCCGGGGCAGGTGATGAACAAGCTGCGCCGTCTGTTTACGCGTGCGCGTCCTGAGAGCCAGGAGCTGAACATTTTGCGCGGAATTTTAGCTTCAATTGAGCAACAGAATAAAGGCAAGTAAACGTAACGCCTCCGGCAAGTAAAAATGGCACTGAAGGTTAAATACCTGACTAAATTAGTCAAGTAAATAGTTGACTGATTTAGTCGGGAATGTCAGACTTGCCCCTGCTATGCAATACCCCCATTTTACAATAAAAAACCCCGGGCAGGGGCGAGTTTGAGGCTAAGTAAGACATGAGACTGACATCAAAAGGGCGTTATGCCGTGACCGCAATGTTGGACGTTGCGCTCAACTCCGAAACGGGCCCGGTACCGTTGGCTGATATTTCTGAACGTCAGGGAATTTCCCTGTCATATCTGGAGCAGCTGTTTTCCCGTTTGCGTAAAAACGGTCTGGTTTCCAGCGTACGTGGACCAGGCGGCGGGTATCTGTTGGGTAAAGATGCCGGCAGCATCGCAGTAGGTGAAGTAATCAGCGCTGTGGACGAGTCTGTAGATGCGACCCGTTGCCAGGGCAAAGGCGGTTGTCAGGGCGGCGATAAATGCCTGACCCACGCGCTGTGGCGCGATCTGAGCGATCGTCTGACCGGTTTCCTCAACAACATTACGTTGGGCGAACTGGTGAATAATCAGGAAGTCCTGGATGTGTCTGGTCGCCAGCACACCCATGACGCTCCACGCACTAATCGTGCACAAGACGCGATCGACGTTAAGTTACGCGCATAATAAAAGTATTTTAGAATCAGGCCGGGGTGTTACACACCCCGTTAACTCGGTCGTACATCCAGCCGGTTGCCTGATTCCTTGCATTGAAGCGATGTACGGAGTTTATAGAGCAATGAAATTACCGATCTATCTCGACTACTCCGCAACCACGCCGGTGGACCCGCGTGTTGCCGAGAAAATGATGCAGTGTCTGACCCTGGACGGAAACTTTGGTAACCCAGCGTCTCGTTCACACCGTTTCGGCTGGCAGGCTGAAGAGGCGGTAGATATCGCCCGTAACCAGATTGCTGACCTCGTGGGCGCTGACCCGCGTGAAATCGTCTTTACTTCCGGTGCGACTGAATCCGATAACCTGGCGATTAAAGGTGCAGCCAACTTTTATCAGAAAAAAGGCAAGCACATCATCACCAGCAAAACCGAACACAAAGCCGTGCTGGACACCTGTCGTCAGCTGGAGCGCGAAGGATTTGAAGTCACCTACCTCGCCCCGCAGCGTAACGGCATTATTGACCTGAAAGAACTTGAAGCGGCAATGCGTGACGACACCATCCTCGTGTCCATCATGCACGTGAATAACGAAATCGGCGTGGTGCAGGATATCGCGACTATCGGCGAAATGTGCCGTGCGCGCGGCATCATCTATCACGTCGATGCGACCCAGAGCGTGGGCAAACTGCCTATCGATCTGAGCCAACTGAAAGTTGATCTGATGTCCTTCTCCGGCCACAAAATCTATGGTCCGAAAGGTATCGGTGCGCTGTACGTGCGTCGTAAACCGCGTATTCGTATTGAAGCGCAGATGCACGGCGGCGGTCACGAGCGCGGTATGCGTTCCGGTACGCTGCCTGTGCACCAGATCGTCGGCATGGGTGAAGCTTACCGTATCGCTAAAGAAGAGATGGAAACCGAGATGGCGCGCCTGCGCAGTCTGCGTAACCGTCTGTGGGACGGCGTGAAAGATATGGAAGAAGTGTATCTTAACGGCGATCTCGAGCAGGGCGCACCGAACATTCTCAACGTTAGCTTCAACTATGTTGAAGGCGAATCGCTGATTATGGCGCTGAAAGATCTGGCTGTATCCTCCGGTTCTGCATGTACTTCTGCAAGCCTGGAGCCATCCTACGTGCTGCGCGCGCTGGGGATGACCGACGAGCTGGCACACAGCTCAATTCGTTTCTCTTTAGGTCGTTTCACTACCGAAGAAGAGATTGACTACGCCATTAATCTGGTTCGCAACTCCATCGGCCGCCTGCGTGACCTTTCTCCGCTGTGGGAAATGTACAAACAGGGCGTGGATCTGAACAGCATTGAATGGTCACATCACTAATCGGTACCGATAAGGAGAATTCAGCATGGCTTACAGCGAAAAAGTAATCGATCATTATGAGAATCCACGTAACGTGGGTTCTTTTGACAACAGCGACGAGAACGTGGGCAGCGGCATGGTGGGTGCACCAGCCTGTGGCGACGTGATGAAGTTGCAGATTAAAGTCAACAATGAAGGTATCATTGAAGACGCGCGTTTCAAGACTTACGGCTGCGGTTCCGCTATTGCTTCCAGCTCTCTGGTTACCGAATGGGTAAAAGGGAAATCTCTGGACGAAGCACAGGCGATTAAAAACACCGATATCGCCGACGAGCTTGAACTGCCACCGGTGAAAATTCACTGCTCTATTCTGGCTGAAGACGCGATTAAAGCCGCGATTGCGGATTACAAAAGCAAACGTGAAGCAAAATAATTAAGAGTTGAGGTTTTATTATGTCGATTACCTTAAGCGACAGTGCAGCAGCGCGTGTAAATACCTTCCTGGCAAACCGCGGTAAAGGGTTTGGTCTGCGTCTGGGCGTGAGAACCTCCGGCTGCTCAGGTATGGCCTATGTACTGGAATTTGTTGACGAGCCGGCGGCTGAAGATACCGTGTTTGAAGACAAAGGCGTTAAAGTTGTGGTCGACGGTAAGAGCCTGCAATTCCTCGACGGTACGCAGTTAGACTTCGTCAAAGAAGGTCTGAACGAAGGGTTTAAGTTTACTAACCCGAACGTGAAAGACGAATGTGGATGCGGCGAAAGCTTCCACGTGTAACGCGCTTACCGATAACCCCACCGTGGTCGCCTGCGCGTGGGGTTTGTTTTACCTGACTCTCTGGTTTTGCTCCCGTGAACAACAGAGAATCGATGCCCTGAGAATGTTATGGACTACTTCACCCTCTTTGGCTTGCCGGCCCGTTATCAGCTCGATACTCAGGCGCTGAGCCTACGTTTTCAGGATCTACAACGTCAGTATCATCCTGATAAATTTGCCAGCGGTTCCCAGGCGGAACAACTTGCTGCGGTTTCGCAGTCCGCCACGATCAACCAGGCCTGGCAAACGCTGCGTCATCCTTTGATGCGCGCCGAATACTTATTGTCTTTACACGGCTTTGACATCCGTAGCGAGCAGCACACGGTGCGCGATACCGCGTTCCTGATGGAACAACTGGAGCTGCGGGAAGAGCTGGACGAAATTGAACAGGCAAAAGACAGTCAACGTTTAGATGCGTTTATGCAGCGCCTCAGCGAAATGTATAACGTTCGTCATCAACTGATGGTGGAACAGCTGGATAGCGAGACGTGGGACGCAGCGGCAGATACCGTGCGTAAGCTGCGTTTTCTCGATAAACTGCGAAGCAGTGCAGAACAACTCGAAGAAAAACTGCTCGATTTTTAATTTCCGGAAGCGAAAATGGCCTTATTACAAATTAGTGAGCCTGGTCTGAGCGCCGCGCCGCACCAGCGTCGTCTGGCGGTAGGTATCGATTTAGGCACCACCAACTCCCTGGTTGCGACCGTACGCAGCGGCCAGGCCGAAACGTTGGCAGACCATGAAGGTCGCCACCTGTTGCCGTCAGTGGTTCACTATCAGCAGCAGGGTTATTCTGTCGGTTACGATGCCCGCGCCAATGCTGCGCTGGATACGGCAAACACCGTCAGTTCGGTAAAACGCATGATGGGCCGCTCTCTGGCGGATATCCAGGCGCGTTACCCGCATCTGCCATATACGTTCCAGGCAAGCGAAAACGGCTTGCCGATGATTGAAACCGCTGCCGGATTGCTTAATCCGGTGCGCGTCTCCGCGGATATTCTGAAAGCGCTGGCCGCGCGGGCAACCGAATCACTGTCCGGCGAACTGGATGGCGTAGTAATCACCGTTCCGGCTTACTTTGACGATGCACAGCGTCAGGGGACCAAAGATGCCGCGCGTCTGGCGGGCCTGCACGTATTGCGTCTGTTGAACGAACCGACCGCAGCAGCGATTGCCTATGGTCTGGACTCCGGTCAGGAAGGCGTGATTGCGGTCTACGATCTTGGCGGCGGTACTTTTGATATTTCTATTCTGCGCCTGAGCCGCGGCGTGTTTGAAGTGCTGGCGACCGGCGGTGATTCCGCGCTCGGCGGCGACGATTTTGACCATCTGCTGGCCGATTATATTCGCGAGCAGGCTGGCGTGGCCGACCGTAGCGATAACCGCGTACAGCGCGAACTGCTGGATGCCGCTATTGCAGCGAAAATCGCGCTTAGCGACGCTGATTCTGTAACGGTTAACGTGGCGGGATGGCAGGGTGAAATCACCCGTGAAACCTTTAATGAACTCATTTCCGCACTGGTCAAGCGTACGCTGCTGGCCTGCCGTCGCGCGCTGAAAGATGCGGGCGTGGAGCCGCAGGATGTGCTGGAAGTGGTGATGGTCGGTGGTTCAACTCGCGTGCCATTGGTGCGTGAACGCGTCGGTGAATTTTTTGGCCGTACGCCGCTGACTTCTATTGACCCGGACAAAGTGGTCGCTATTGGTGCGGCAATCCAGGCAGATATTCTGGTCGGAAATAAACCGGACAGCGAAATGCTGCTGCTGGATGTTATCCCGCTGTCCCTGGGACTGGAAACCATGGGCGGTCTGGTGGAAAAAGTGATCCCACGTAACACCACTATCCCGGTGGCGCGCGCGCAGGACTTTACCACCTTTAAAGATGGCCAAACCGCGATGTCCATTCACGTAATGCAAGGCGAGCGTGAGCTGGTGCAGGACTGCCGTTCACTGGCGCGTTTTGCGCTGCGCGGCATCCCGGCATTGCCAGCTGGCGGCGCACACATCCGCGTGACCTTCCAGGTGGACGCCGATGGCCTGCTGAGCGTCACCGCCATGGAAAAATCCACCGGCGTTGAGTCCTCAATTCAGGTTAAACCGTCCTACGGTCTGACCGACAGTGAAATCGCCTCCATGATTCAGGATTCGATGAGTTTTGCCGAGCAGGACGTTAAAGCCCGTATGCTGGCAGAACAGAAAGTCGAAGCGGCACGCGTACTGGAAAGTTTATCCGGTGCGTTGAACGCTGATGCCGCGCTGTTAAGCGCCGCAGAACGTCAGGCTATCGACACCGCCGCCGCGCATTTGAGCGAGGTTGCACAGGGTGACGATGTTGACGCGATAGAACAAGCCATTAAAAACGTAGACAAACAAACCCAGGAATTCGCCGCTCGCCGCATGGACAAATCCGTCCGTAGCGCGCTGAAAGGCCATTCCGTGGACGAGGTTTAATATGCCAAAGATTGTTATTTTGCCTCATCAGGATCTCTGTCCCGATGGCGCAGTTCTGGAAGCTGAGACCGGCGAAACCATTCTTGACGTTGCCCTGCGTAACGGTATCGAGATTGAACACGCCTGTGAAAAATCCTGTGCCTGCACAACCTGCCACTGCATCGTACGTGAAGGTTTTGATTCTTTGCCGGAAAGCACAGAAGAAGAAGACGACATGCTGGATAAAGCCTGGGGACTGGAGCCGGAGAGCCGTTTAAGCTGTCAGGCACGTGTCACCGAGGACGATTTAGTGGTCGAAATCCCACGTTACACAATCAATCATGCACGTGAGCATTAACAGAGGGTAGTATGGGACTGAAGTGGACCGATAGCCGTGAAATCGGCGAGGCGCTGTACGACGCGTTCCCCGATCTCGACCCCAAGACCGTTCGTTTCACCGATCTGCACCAGTGGATCTGTGACCTGGAAGAGTTCGATGATGATCCACAGGCATCGAACGAAAAAATCCTTGAGGCCATTTTGCTGGTCTGGCTGGACGAAGCCGAATAAGTCAACGGGCTGCCCACGGGTGGCCCGTTTTCCTGTATGCGCGAAAATAAGGATAAATAAAATGACAGAAGCCATGAAAATTACGCTTTCCACGCAACCCGCTGATGCCCGCTGGGGTGAAAAGGCGACATACAGCATTAATAATGATGGCATTACCCTGCACCTGAACGGAAAAGATGACCTCGGCCTTATCCAGCGCGCCGCCCGTAAAATTGACGGCCTGGGTATTAAACATGTCCAACTGGACGGTGAAGGCTGGGATACCGAACGTAGCTGGGCGTTCTGGCAGGGCTACAAAGGGCCAAAAGGCACCCGCAAAGTTGAGTGGGCCGCTCTGGATGAGGCGCAGCGCAAAGAGCTGGATAACCGCCTGAAAATTATTGACTGGGTGCGCGATACCATTAACGCCCCGGCAGAAGAGCTGGGCCCGGAACAGCTGGCGCAACGCGCAGTAGACCTGCTGTGCTCTGTTGCCTGCGATAACGTCTCTTACCGCATCACTAAAGGCGAAGATCTGCGCGAGCAGAACTACATGGGATTGCATACCGTAGGTCGTGGCTCCGAACGTCCTCCGGTGCTGCTGGCGCTGGATTACAATCCAACTGGCGATAAAGAAGCCCCGGTTTATGCCTGCCTGGTGGGTAAGGGAATTACCTTTGACTCCGGCGGATACAGCATCAAGCAAAGCGCATTTATGGACTCGATGAAGTCTGATATGGGCGGCGCGGCAACGGTGACCGGCGCGCTGGCGTTCGCCATCACCCGTGGTCTGAACAAGCGCGTGAAGCTGTATCTGTGCTGCGCGGATAACCTGATCAGCGGCAACGCCTTTAAGCTCGGCGATATTATTCACTATCGCAATGGTAAAAAAGTTGAAGTGATGAATACCGATGCCGAAGGGCGTCTGGTACTGGCCGATGGACTGATTGACGCCAGCGCGCAAAAACCAGAATTGATCATTGATGCTGCGACGCTGACCGGCGCGGCGAAAACTGCGCTGGGCAACGATTACCATGCGCTGTTTAGCTTTGACGATCAACTGGCTGCCCGTCTGCTGGCAAGCGCGGCGCAAGAAAACGAGCCGTTCTGGCGTCTGCCGTTGGCAGAGTTCCACCGTAGCCAGCTGCCGTCTAACTTTGCCGAGCTGAATAATACTGGCAGTGCGGCCTATCCGGCGGGTGCTAGCAGCGCGGCGGGTTTCCTGTCCCATTTCGTGGAAAACTATCAGCAAGGCTGGCTGCACATCGACTGCTCTGCAACCTATCGCAAAGCGCCAGTTGAGCAGTGGTCTGCGGGCGCAACTGGTCTGGGTGTGCGCACGATTGCAAATCTGCTGATTGCCTGAACGGTGTTTTTGTAGGCCGGGTAAGCGAAGTGCCACCCGGCATTTTGCCTGATGGCGACGCCGTGCGTCTTATCAGGCCTACAACCCATATACATAATTTGTGATCTCTATGTCCGAAACGAAAAACGAATTAGAAACCCTGCTGGAGCAAGCGGCGACAGAGCCTGCGCATCGTCCGGCATTTTTCCGTACTTTACTGGAGTCTACCGTCTGGGTGCCGGGTACAGCCGCAGAAGGCGAGGCGGTGGTTGAAGACAGCGCCCTCGATCTTCAGCACTGGGAAAAAGAAGACGGCACGACCGTGATCCCGTTCTTCACCTCCCTGGAAGCTCTGCAGCAGGCGGTTGAAGATGAGCAGGCGTTTGTCGTCATGCCGGTGCGTACATTGTTTGAAATGACGCTCGGCGAAACGCTGTTTCTCAACGCGAAACTGCCGACTGGCAAAGAATTTATGCCGCGTGAAATCAGCCTGCTGATGGGGGAAGAAGGGAATCCGCTCAGCACCCAGGAAGTACTGGAAGGCGGTGAATCGCTGATCCTCTCTGAAGTCGCTGAACCTCCGGCGCAGATGATTGACTCGCTGACTACGCTGTTTAAAACCATTAAGCCAGTAAAACGCGCGTTTCTCTGCTCGATCAAAGAAAGTCCGGATGCCCAACCCAACCTGCTTATTGGCATTGAAGCCGATGGCGATATTGAAGAGATTATTCATGCCACGGGGAGTGTTGCAACGGATACGTTACCGGGTGATGAACCGATTGACATCTGCCAGGTGAGGAAAGGTGAGAAGGGCGTGAGCCACTTTATCACTGAGCATATCGCACCGTTCTACGAACGTCGCTGGGGCGGTTTCCTGCGCGACTTTAAACAGAATCGGATTATCTAAATTGTAAGCCGGATAAGCGAAGCGCTATCCGGCATTTCTAGCTTTATAATACCGGTTCTACCGGTAAATCGTTGCGAGCACCCCACTCGCTCCATGCGCCGTCATACAATGCGACGTTAGAAACGCCCAGCGTGGCAAGTGCCAGCACCACCACGGCAGCCGTTACGCCGGAGCCACAGCTGGCGATAATCGGGCGGTCAAAGCTCACGCCGTGACTGAAGAAAATAGCATCCAGTTCGTCGGTAGTTTTCAGCTCGCCGTCACGAACCAATTCTGTCCACGGTACATTAAGCGCACCGGGCACATGACCACGCTTCAGGCCAGGACGAGGTTCGTCAACTTCTGCGTTAAAACGCGCAGCCGGACGGGCATCGACGATCTGTGCGGTTTTTTCATGACTGGCCAGCAGTACATCGGTAACACGCACAACAGCGCCAGGCGTAAAGGCCACGTTAAATTCACCTTCAGGTAAATCCTCATCGCCTTCTTTGAGCATTAGATCATCGCGCTTCCAGCCTGCCAGACCGCCCGCCAGAATGGAGACATTTTCGACGCCAAATGTCCGCAGCATCCACCATGCGCGTGGCGCGGAAAACAGATTACCGTCATCGTAGATAACCAGATGCTTATCCTGATCAACGCCCAGCTCGCGCATCGCAACGGCAAAAGCTTCCGGGCGTGGCATCATATGCGGTAGCGGTGAGGTATGATCGGAAAGCGCTTCAATATCAAAAAAGACTGCGCCAGGAATATGGCCCGCACGATACTCCTCGCCAACATCGCGATCTTCCTGTCCTGGAGGTGCCATCCGGGCATCAAGAATTTGTATTTCCGGGTCGTCAATGTGTTCGGCAAGCCAGTCGGCAGCGACAAAGAAGGCGGTGGTCATAGGCATCTCCATTTTTACCAGGTTTTGGCAAATTGTCGGATGTTTACCGTAAAGCGACAAGTAAAACAGGCTGATTTGTCAGGTGAATCCACATTAATCACTAAAATTAAGACAACGTTGTTCAGTTACTGACTTCCACCGCCGGAAATCTGACGCATAATAGTTGTTCTACGTAGCTAACGGGCCACTACGGCCAGGGATGAAAAATGAAACATTTACGCGTAGCGGCCTGCATGCTGATGCTGGCACTGGTCGGGTGCGATAATAATAACGAAAAATCACCGACGGCTGCGAAGCCTGATGCGCCTGCGCCACAGACAGCGCCAGCAAAAGATAAGGCTCAATTACAAAAACTGATGCAGCAAAGCCAGGGCAAGTCGCTGACGCTGCTGGATGCCTCAGAGGTCCAGCTCGACGGTGCGGCAACGCTCGTGTTGACCTTCTCCATTCCCCTCGATCCGGATCAAGATTTTTCCCGCGTCGTGCACGTTGTTGATAAAAAAAGCGGCAAAGTGGATGGTGCCTGGGAGCTGGCGCCAAATCTGAAAGAGCTACGCTTACGCCATCTGGAACCTAACCGGGAACTGGTCGTTACCATTGAGCGTGATTTGCTGGCGCTGAATAAAGCGACGTTCGCTATTGATTATGAAAAAAACATTACTACTCGCGACGTCCAGCCAAGCGTAGGGTTTGCCAGTCGCGGCTCGCTGCTGCCGGGAAAAGTGATTGAAGGGCTGCCGGTGATGGCCCTTAACGTTAATAGCGTAGATGTGAACTTCTTCCGCGTGAAGCCTGAGTCGCTCGGTGCGTTTGTCAGCCAGTGGGAATACCGCAATTCGTTGACTAACTGGGAATCTGACAATCTGCTGAAAATGGCGGAACTGGTGTATACCGGACGCTTTGACCTCAATCCTGCGCGCAACACCCGTGAGAAGCTGCTGTTGCCGCTGAGCGATATCAAGCCGTTGCAGCAAGCAGGTGTTTACATCGCGGTGATGAATCAGGCTGGACAATACAACTACAGTAATGCCGCTACGCTGTTCACGCTCAGCGATATTGGTGTGTCTGTACACCGTTACCATAATCAACTGGATGTCTTTACGCAGAGTCTGGAAAACGGCGCCGCGCAGCAGGGGATTGAGGTCACGTTACTCAATGAAAAAGGACAGACGTTGGCGCAGGCTACCAGCGACGCTCAGGGTCATGTCAAACTGGAGACTGATAAAGACGCGGCTTTATTGCTGGCCCGCAAAGACGGGCAAACCACGCTGCTGGATCTGAAGCTCCCGGCGTTGGATCTGGCTGAATTTGATATTGCCGGTGCGCCGGGATACAGCAAGCAGTTCTTTATGTTCGGCCCACGCGATCTCTATCGTCCTGGCGAAACGGTGATCCTCAACGGATTACTGCGTGACAGCGATGGCAAAACGTTGCCCGACCAGCCGGTGAAGCTGGAGGTCGTGAAGCCCGACGGACAAGTGTTACGCTCGGTGGTTAGCCAACCGGAAAACGGCTTGTACCGCTTTAGCTGGCCGCTGGACACCAACGCGCCAACCGGCATGTGGCATATTCGGGCTAATACGGGCGACAACCAGTCACGGATGTGGGATTTCCACGTCGAAGACTTTATGCCGGAGCGAATGGCGCTCAATCTCACCGCCAATAAGATCCCGGTGGCACCAACTGATGACGTGAAGTTTTCGGTAGTGGGCTACTACCTGTACGGCGCGCCCGCTAACGGCAATGCTCTGCAAGGGCAGCTTTTCCTGCGCCCGCTGCGCGAAGCGGTGCAGGCATTGCCGGGGTTCCAGTTTGGTAATATTGCCGAAGAAAATCTTTCCCGCAGCCTCGATGAAGTTCAGCTCACGCTGGATGACCACGGACGCGGCGAAGTGACCACCAACAGCCAGTGGCAGGAGACGCATTCCCCGTTACAGGTGGTTTTGCAAGCCAGTCTGCTGGAGTCGGGGGGCCGTCCGGTGACGCGTCGGGTTGAGCAAGCCATCTGGCCTGCGGATACGCTGCCGGGCATTCGTCCGCAGTTTGCAGCGAAAGCCGTCTATGACTACCGCACCGATACCACCGTGAATCAGCCTATCGTTGATGAAAACAGCAACGCCGCTTTCGACATTGTGTATGCCGATGCGCAAGGCAAGAAAAAAGCGGTGTCCGGTTTGCAGGTGCGTTTGATCCGCGAGCGACGAGATTATTACTGGAACTGGTCTGAAGGCGAGGGCTGGCAATCACAGTTCGATCAAAAGGATCTGGTTGAAGGTGAGCAGACTCTGGATCTTAAGGCCGATGAAACCGGTAAAGTCAGCTTCCCGGTTGAGTGGGGCGCCTATCGTCTGGAAGTGAAAGCTCCGAATGATGCGGTGAGCAGCGTACGCTTCTGGGCCGGTTATAGCTGGCAGGATAACAGCGACGGCAGTGGGGCTGTGCGTCCCGATCGCGTGACGCTGAAACTGGACAAACCCAGCTATCGTCCCGGTGATACCATGAAGCTGCACGTTGCCGCTCCCGCTGCTGGCAAAGGTTATGCGATGGTGGAATCCAGCGAAGGCCCGCTGTGGTGGCAAGAAATAGACGTACCGGCGGATGGTCTCGATATCTCCATCCCAATCGATAAAACCTGGAATCGCCACGATTTGTATCTTAGTGCGCTGGTGGTTCGTCCTGGCGACAAGTCCCGTTCGGCAACGCCAAAACGGGCGGTCGGTTTACTGCATTTGCCGTTAGGTGACGAAAACCGTCGTCTGGCGCTGGCGCTGGAAAACCCGGCGAAAATACGTCCAAACCAGCCGTTGACCGTCAAGATTAAAGCCAGCGTCAAAAATGGCGACGTACCAAAACAGGTTAACGTGCTGGTCTCTGCCGTTGATAGCGGGGTGCTGAACATTACCGATTACGCCACGCCGGATCCGTGGCAGGCGTTTTTCGGGCAAAAACGCTATGGCGCGGATATTTATGATATTTACGGCCAGGTGATCGAAGGGCAAGGACGCCTGGCGGCGCTGCGCTTTGGTGGTGATGGCGATGAATTAAAACGCGGCGGTAAGCCACCGGTTAATCACGTCAATATCGTGGCGCAACAGGCGCTGCCGGTCACGCTTAACGAGCAGGGCGAAGGTACGGTGACGTTACCTATTGGTGATTTCAACGGCGAGCTGCGGGTAATGGCGCAGGCCTGGACGACGGATGACTTTGGCAGCAGCGAAAGCAAAGTGATTGTCGCCGCGCCAGTAATTGCTGAGCTGAATATGCCGCGCTTTCTGGCGGGGGGAGATACGTCGCGCCTGACGCTGGACGTGACTAACCTGACTGACAAACCGCAAACGCTGAATATTAAGCTCGCGGCCAATGGTTTACTGGAGCTGATGGGGCAAGATCCCGCACCGGTAAATCTGGCTCCAGGCGTAAGGACTACGCTGTTTATTCCGGTGCGCGCGCGGGAAGGGTTTGGCGATGGCGAAATTCAGGCAGAAATTAGCGGTCTGACTTTACCGGGTGAAACGCTGCCTGTTCAGCATAAACAGTGGAAGATTGGCGTGCGTCCGGCGTTCCCGGCGCAAACCGTTAATAACGGTGTCGCACTTCAGCCGGGCGCGACCTGGCAGCTTCCGGGCGAAGAACTGACCAATTACTCCCCTGTGACGATGCAGGGGCAACTGCTGTTCAGCGGTAAGCCGCCGCTAAACCTGGCGCGCTATATCCGCGAACTGAAAGCGTACCCTTACGGTTGTCTGGAGCAAACGGCGAGCGGGTTGTTCCCATCCTTATACACCAACGCAGCGCAATTGAAGGCGTTAGGTATTGTGGGCGACAGCGATGAAAAACGTCGCGCGGCAGTTGATATTGGGATTTCCCGTTTAGTGCAGATGCAGCGTGATAACGGCGGTTTTGCGCTGTGGGATAAAAACGGGTCGGAAGAGTACTGGCTGACCGCGTATGTCATGGATTTCCTCGTCCGGGCAAATGAACAGGGCTACAGTGTCCCGGTAGAGGTGATTAACCGGGGCAACGAGCGGCTACTGCGCTATTTGCAGGACCCGGGCATGATGTCGATTCGCTATACCGACGACTCTTCAGCAAGCCGGTTTGCCGTACAAGCCTACGCCGCGTTGGTTCTGGCACATCAGCAAAAAGCTCCGCTCGGCGCATTGCGTGAGATCTGGGAGCGTCGTGCGCAAGCAGCCTCTGGTTTACCGCTGTTACAACTGGGGATCGCGCTGAAAAATATGGGCGATGCCAACCGCAGTGAACAGGCGTTGACGCTGGCCCTGAATACACCGCGCCGCGATACGCAACAGTGGATGGCGGATTACGGCAGTGCGTTACGGGATAACGCGTTGATGCTGGCCTTGCTCGAAGAGAACAAGATCAAACCTGACGTGCAGAATACGCTGCTGAACACGTTGTCAGAACAGGCCTTTGGACAGCGCTGGCTCTCGACGCAGGAAAATAATGCGTTGTTCCTTGCCGCGCGTACGTTACAGGATTTGCCTGGTACGTGGCAGGCGCAAACTTCACTCTCGGAACAACCATTAGCAGGGGATAAATCGCTAACCCGCAATCTGGATGCCGATGCGCTGTCTACGCTGAGCGTCACCAATACCGGTAATTTACCGCTGTGGTTGCGTCTGGATGTGAGTGGTTATCCACAAACCGCACCGACGCCTGCCAGCAACGTTCTGCATATTGAGCGGCAAATCCTGGGAATTGACGGAAATAGCAAATCGCTAGATTCGCTGCGTAGCGGCGAACTGGTGCTGGTCTGGCTGGAGGTAAAAGCCAGCCAGAACGTGCCGGATGCGCTGGTGGTCGATTTACTGCCAGCAGGACTGGAACTGGAAAACCAGAATCTGGCCAACGGCAGTGCCAGCCTGCAGGATAGCGGCAGCGAAGTGGCGAATCTGCTCAATCAGATGCAGCAGGCAGATATCCAGCACGTTGAGTTCCGTGACGATCGCTTTGTCGCCGCGGTGGCGGTCAACGAAGGACAACCGGTTACGCTGGTGTATCTGGCGCGGGCGGTAACGCCGGGGACCTACCGGGTTCCTGTCCCGCAGGTGGAATCAATGTATATTCCGCAGT
Organism: Citrobacter sp. LUTT5; assembly: GCF_009905315.1. Taxonomy (NCBI): domain Bacteria; kingdom Pseudomonadati; phylum Pseudomonadota; class Gammaproteobacteria; order Enterobacterales; family Enterobacteriaceae; genus Citrobacter; species Citrobacter sp. LUTT5. Next base: position 1,370,517 of record NZ_CP047606.1, read on the forward strand.
GGCGCGCGACCGGTGCGACAGAGGGACTTTTGATTGTCAGACCGTAAATGATACGCGGGTTGGGTAAACGCGGCTGCTGGCTCTGGCTGGCAGCCGTTGCACTATTGTTTGTGGCGGCGGTTTGGGCGGCAGATAAAATCTGGCCGCTGCCGCTGCACGAAGTCGATCCGGCGCGGGTCGTGGTGGCGCATGATGGTACGCCGCTGTGGCGCTTTGCCGATGCGGATGGTATCTGGCGGTATCCGGTAACGATTGATGAGGTGTCGCCCCGCTACCTTGAGGCGTTAATTAACTACGAAGACCGCTGGTTCTGGAAGCATCCCGGCGTCAATCCGTTTTCAGTACTGCGCGCGGCATGGCAAGACCTCTCCTCTGGGCGTGTGGTTTCTGGCGGCAGTACGCTCACCATGCAGGTCGCACGATTACTCGATCCCCATCCGCGAACCTTTGGCGGCAAGTTTCGCCAGCTCTGGCGCGCATTGCAGCTGGAATGGCATCTCTCCAAACGCGACATCCTGACACTGTATCTCAACCGCGCGCCGTTTGGCGGTACGCTGCAGGGCGTGGGGGCGGCAAGCTGGGCTTATCTTGGTAAATCACCCGTGCAATTGAGTTACTCCGATGCCGCGCTGCTGGCTGTTTTGCCACAGGCACCGAGCCGTCTGCGTCCGGATCGCTGGCCGGACCGTGCTGAAGCGGCGCGTAATAAAGTGCTCGAACGTATGGCGACCCAGGGTATTTGGCCTGCCAGACAGGTGCAGGAGTCGCGTGAAGAACCGGTCTGGCTGGCGCCCCGGCAAATGCCGCAGTTAGCACCGTTATTCTCGCGCATGATGTTGGGAAAAAGCCGAAGCGATAAAATCGTGACTACCCTTGATGCCGGATTGCAGCGTCAACTGGAAGAGCTGGCGCAAAACTGGAAGGGGCGCTTACCTGCGCGCAGTTCGCTGGCGATGATCGTGGTCGATCACACCGATATGAGCGTGCGTGGCTGGGTGGGGTCGGTAGATATGAATGACGACTCCCGCTTTGGTCATGTGGATATGGTGAATGCGATCCGTTCGCCTGGCTCGGTGCTGAAGCCGTTTGTTTATGGCCTGGCGCTGGATGACGGACTCATCCATCCCGCTTCGTTATTGCAGGATGTCCCGCGGCGAACCGGGGACTATCGACCGGGGAATTTTGACAGCGGTTTTCATGGCCCGGTGAGCATGAGCGAAGCGCTGGTGCGCTCGCTGAATTTACCCGCCGTGCAGGTACTCGAAGCCTATGGCCCGAAGCGTTTTGCCGCATCGTTACGTAACGTCGGCTTACCGCTGTATCTGCCCGCAGGGGCTGCGCCGAATCTGTCGCTGATTTTAGGTGGCGCGGGGGCAAGGTTGGAAGATATGGCTGCAGCGTACAGTGCCTTTGCCCGCCAGGGAAAAGCGGGAAAACTGCGTCTGCAGCCGGGTGATCCACTACTGGAACGTCCGTTGATGTCGGCGGGCGCGGCGTGGATTATTCGCCGCATTATGGCCGACGAAGCGCAACCGCTGCCGGATAACGCGCTGAGCAGAGTGGTCCCTCTGGCGTGGAAAACGGGTACCAGCTATGGCTATCGCGATGCCTGGGCGATTGGCGTTAATGCGCGTTATGTGATCGGTATCTGGACCGGCAGGCCCGACGGTACGCCAGTTGTGGGGCAGTTTGGTTTCGCCAGTGCCGTGCCGTTGCTCAATCAGGTCAACAATCTTTTGCTCTCTCGCGGGACAAATCAGCCGGAAGATCCACGCCCTGAATCCGTGAGTCGTGGTGTGGTGTGCTGGCCGGGCGGGCAATCTCTTGCCCCCGGTGACAGCAACTGCCGTCGCCGTCTGGCAACCTGGTTACTGGATGGCAGTCAGCCGCCAACGTTATTATTGCCCGAACAGGAAGGGGTTAATGGCATTCGTTTTCCTGTCTGGCTGGATGATGATGGTAAACGTGTGGCGGCGGATTGCCCGCAGGCGCACGAGCAAACGTTAATCGTTTGGCCTTTGCCGCTGGAGCCATGGCTACCGGAATCAGAACGCCGTGGGGCGAGATTACCGCCAGTTTCTGCCACATGTCCGCCGCTGGGACAAGACGCTTCGCAGCCGTTGCAGTTGACAGGCATTCGTGATGGCGCGATTGTGAAGCGTTTACCCGGTTCTGCTCAAGCCTCATTACCGGTGCAAACCAGCGGTGGGAGCGGTGAACGCTGGTGGTTTCTTAACGGTGAAAGGCTGGATGAACGCGGACGTCGTCTTACGTTACGGCTGGCGACTAAAGGGGATTATCAACTGCTGGTGATGGATGATGCAGGCCAGGTAGCGACGGTGAGATTTTCGATGCAGTAGACCAGTTAGTGACTGTTTGTTGCTAAAATTCATCTTATTTTAAAGAAATGTTACCTTCATCAATAGTCAATTGCCGGGATGCTCTTTATAATCCGCGCCAGGTCGTACATCTATATAGACAACAACAGAACACATTACAGAGGTTATCATGGCTATTGAACGTACTTTTTCCATCATCAAACCAAACGCGGTGGCAAAAAACGTTATTGGGAGCATCTTTGCGCGCTTTGAAGCAGCAGGGTTCAAAATCGTCGGGACTAAAATGCTGCACCTGACCGTTGAGCAGGCGCGTGGTTTCTATGCTGAGCACGATGGCAAACCGTTCTTTGACGGTCTGGTTGAATTCATGACCTCTGGTCCGATCGTTGTTTCTGTTCTGGAAAGCGAAAATGCCGTACAGCGTCATCGCGATCTGCTGGGCGCAACCAACCCGGCGAATGCGCTGGCCGGTACTCTGCGTGCAGACTATGCTGACAGCTTCACCGAGAACGGTACTCACGGTTCCGACTCCGTTGAGTCAGCGGCGCGCGAAATCGCCTATTTCTTTGGTGAAGGTGAGGTTTGCCCGCGCACTCGCTAATCTCCTGCGTCTTTCACGTCGCAGATGCGTTGGCTGCATTCGTTTACCCCGGTCACAGAGTTTTCTATGCTCCCGGGGATGCTCGAACTTGCCGCCTTCCTGCGACGCGAAATCCTTTGGAGATGAATTAGCGATTTACATATTATTTTCGCTAATGCTTCGTGCAAACGTGGCATCCCTGCGCCAGACTTTGTACAATGCAACGCCCCGGAAGAGCAGATCGCTTGCCGGGGCGTTTCTTTTTAACCCTCCACGGGCCACAACGTGTAACAACGAGGCCGGAAAAAATTATGTCTGAATTAGTTAACACCTCTGAAGTCGTCATTCCTGCGGTTCCAAATAAAAATGGAAAAATTAACCTGCTGGATCTGAACCGTCAGCAAATGCGCGAATTCTTCAAAGAGATGGGCGAAAAACCGTTTCGTGCCGATCAGGTCATGAAGTGGATGTACCACTATTGCAGCGACAACTTTGATGACATGACTGACATCAATAAGGTGCTGCGTAACAAGCTGAAAGAAGTGGCTGAAATTCGCGCCCCGGAAGTGGTGGAAGAGCAGCGTTCTTCTGACGGTACGATCAAATGGGCTATCGCTGTTGGCGATCAGCGCGTTGAAACGGTGTATATCCCGGAAGACGATCGTGCGACCCTGTGTGTTTCTTCACAGGTCGGTTGCGCATTAGAGTGTAAATTCTGCTCTACGGCGCAACAGGGCTTTAACCGTAACCTGCGGGTATCGGAGATCATTGGCCAGGTCTGGCGCGCGGCGAAAATCGTCGGCGCGGTCAAAGCAACGGGCGTGCGTCCTATCACCAACGTGGTGATGATGGGGATGGGTGAGCCGCTGCTCAACCTGACCAACGTAGTGCCGGCGATGGAAATCATGCTGGATGACTTCGGTTTTGGGTTGTCCAAGCGTCGCGTCACGCTCTCCACCTCGGGCGTTGTCCCTGCGCTGGATAAGCTGGGTGATATGATTGACGTCGCGCTGGCGATTTCTCTGCATGCGCCGAACGATGAAATTCGTGACGAAATTGTACCGATCAACAAAAAGTACAATATCGAAACATTCCTTGGCGCGGTTCGTCGTTATCTGGAGAAATCCAACGCTAACCAGGGCCGTGTGACCATTGAGTATGTGATGTTAGATCACATCAATGATGGCACTGAACACGCGCATCAGCTGGCAGAACTGCTGAAAGATACGCCGTGTAAGATCAACCTGATCCCGTGGAACCCGTTCCCGGGCGCGCCGTATGGTCGTAGTTCTAACAGCCGTATCGATCGTTTCTCCAAAGTGTTGATGAGCTATGGTTTCACCACCATTGTGCGTAAAACACGTGGCGATGACATCGATGCAGCCTGTGGTCAGTTGGCGGGCGACGTTATCGACCGTACCAAGCGTACTTTGCGTAAGCGTATGCAGGGCGACGCTATCGACATTAAGACCGTTTGATGTTGGCGCACTACGGTATAATTCTTGTACCGTAGTGCAACGTAAGCCATATGAGGTTTTTTGTTGTCGTCGTCAGGTCAATAATAACGGTGCGTTTTTGTCGACTTTAAGGCAGTATGTAACGGCGTAACAAGTGTTTAGCCCTCAGGTTTACGCCGTTTTGTCATTGATAGTCTGACCGTTTTATACTGTCTGACGAAGGTTAACTGACCAGATGTTTCGCGGTGTGGGTGAGCATTGTGGCTCGCCGGCATCAGAACCCAAATATTACGCAGCTGTAGCGAATGAATACTGAAGCCACGCACGACAAAAATGAAACACTATCCACCGGCATTCGTCTGCGCAATGCCCGTGAACAACTCGGATTCAGCCAGCAGGCAGTCGCGGAGCGACTTTGCCTGAAGGTCTCCACGGTACGCGATATTGAAGAAGATAAGGCGCCAGCCGATCTTGCTTCAACATTCCTGCGCGGGTATATCCGTTCTTATGCGCGTCTGGTGCATATTCCTGAAGAAGAACTGTTGCCAGGGCTGGAAAAACAGGCTCCGATTCGTCCTGCCAAAGTCGCACCGATGCAGAGCTTCTCGCTCGGTAAGCGTCGTAAGAAACGCGACGGCTGGTTAATGACCTTTACCTGGCTGGTACTGTTTGTCGTGGTCGGACTGACTGGCGCCTGGTGGTGGCAGAACCATAAAGCGCAGCAGGAAGAGATCACCACCATGGCCGATCAATCCTCCGCTGAGTTGAATGCCGGTAAAGAGGGGGCGCAGAATGTACCGTTAGATACCAGCGCTGCAGCAAGCCCGGATACCACGTCGGCTGTTGAAAATGGCGCGGTAACGGATTCAGCGCCAGCGCAACAAGATACCGCAGCGGCTCAGGCCCCGGCTGCTGATGCGCAACAAAACGCCGTCGTTGCCCCTTCTCAGGCTAACGTCGATACTGCAACCACAGCGCCAGCTACCGCGGCACCGCTGCCGACCGATCAGGCAGGTGTGACTACACCTGCAGCCGATCCTAACGCGCTGGTGATGAACTTTACCGCCGATTGCTGGCTGGAAGTCACCGATGCGACCGGTAAAAAACTGTTCAGCGGGATGCAGCGTAAAGACGGCAATCTGAATTTGACCGGTCAGGCACCGTACAAACTGAAGATTGGTGCTCCGGCGGCAGTGCAGATTCAGTTCCAGGGTAAACCTGTCGATCTGAGTCGTTTTATCAGAACTAACCAGGTTGCGCGTCTGACCGTTAATGCCGAACAATCACCGGCTCAGTAACAGACGGCAATGCGGGAGATTTTTTAATGCATAACCAGGCTCCAATTCAACGTAGAAAATCGACACGCATTTACGTTGGGAACGTGCCGATCGGCGATGGTGCGCCCATCGCCGTACAGTCTATGACTAATACGCGTACCACGGACGTGGAAGCGACGGTTAATCAGATTAAAGCGCTGGAACGCGTAGGCGCAGACATTGTTCGTGTCTCTGTACCGACAATGGATGCCGCAGAAGCGTTCAGGCTTATCAAACAGCAGGTTAACGTCCCGCTGGTTGCCGATATACACTTCGACTATCGTATCGCACTGAAGGTGGCGGAATACGGCGTTGATTGCCTGCGTATTAACCCAGGTAATATCGGCAGTGAAGAGCGTATTCGCATGGTGGTGGATTGCGCTCGTGATAAAAATATTCCTATCCGTATCGGCGTCAACGCCGGATCGCTGGAAAAAGATCTGCAGGAAAAATACGGTGAACCGACGCCTCAGGCGCTGCTGGAATCCGCGATGCGCCACGTGGATCACCTCGATCGTCTGAACTTCGATCAATTCAAAGTTAGTGTTAAAGCGTCTGACGTTTTCCTCGCCGTAGAATCCTATCGCCTGCTGGCGAAACAGATCGATCAACCGTTGCATCTGGGGATCACCGAAGCTGGTGGCCTGCGTAGTGGTTCGGTGAAGTCCGCGATCGGCCTTGGCCTGCTGTTATCTGAAGGGATCGGCGATACGCTGCGTGTTTCTCTGGCGGCCGATCCGGTGGAAGAGATCAAAGTTGGTTTCGATATCCTGAAATCGTTGCGCATTCGCGCGCGCGGGATCAACTTCATCGCTTGCCCAACCTGTTCGCGTCAGGAGTTTGACGTTATTGGTACGGTTAACGCGCTGGAGCAACGCCTGGAGGATATCATTACGCCAATGGACGTTTCGATCATCGGCTGCGTAGTAAACGGCCCTGGTGAAGCGCTGGTTTCTACGCTGGGCGTGACGGGCGGTAACAAGAAAAGCGGCCTGTATGAAGACGGCGTGCGTAAGGACAGACTCGATAACGACGACATGATTACGCAGCTTGAAGCCCGCATTCGTGCCAAAGCAAGTATTCTGGACGAAGCGCGTCGTATCGACGTGCAGCAGCTTGAAAAATAACAACGTGATGGGAAGCGGCATGCTTCCCGTGTATGATTGAACCCGCATGGCGCCCGCATTGTTCGGGTTAGCGCTGAGGGTTCATTTTTATATTCATAAAGAGAATAAACGTGGCAAAAAACATTCAAGCCATTCGCGGCATGAACGATTATCTGCCTGGCGAAACCGCCATCTGGCAGCGCATTGAAGGCACTCTTAAAAACGTGCTCGGCAGCTACGGTTACAGTGAAATCCGCTTGCCGATTGTAGAGCAGACCCCGTTATTCAAACGCGCGATCGGTGAAGTCACCGACGTGGTTGAAAAAGAGATGTATACCTTTGAGGACCGTAATGGCGACAGCCTGACGTTGCGTCCTGAAGGGACTGCGGGCTGCGTACGCGCCGGCATCGAACATGGTCTCCTGTACAATCAGGAACAGCGTCTGTGGTATATCGGGCCGATGTTCCGCCACGAACGTCCGCAGAAAGGACGCTATCGTCAATTCCATCAGCTGGGTGTCGAAGTGTTTGGCCTGCAAGGCCCGGACATCGATGCAGAACTGATTATGCTGACCGCTCGCTGGTGGCGCGCGCTGGGTATTTCTCAGCATGTCAGCCTGGAGCTGAACTCGATCGGTTCGCTTGAAGCCCGCGCTAACTACCGTGATGCGCTGGTTGCCTACCTGGAACTGCACAAAGAGAAACTGGACGAAGACTGCAAGCGCCGTATGTACACCAACCCGCTGCGCGTTCTCGACTCCAAAAACCCGGAAGTACAGGCGCTGCTCAACGACGCGCCTGCACTGGGCGACTATCTTGACGACGACTCGCGCGAGCACTTCGCGGGTTTGTGCAAACTGCTGGAGTCCGCAGGCATTGCCTACACCGTCAATCAGCGTCTGGTTCGTGGTCTTGATTACTACAACCGCACCGTATTTGAGTGGGTCACCAGCAGCCTGGGCTCTCAGGGTACCGTGTGTGCCGGTGGTCGTTACGACGGTCTGGTAGAGCAACTTGGCGGTCGTGCAACGCCTGCCGTGGGCTTTGCTATGGGTCTGGAACGACTTGTTTTGTTAGTTCAGGCAGTTAATCCGGAATTTAACGCAGATCCTGTTGTCGATATATACCTGGTCGCTTCAGGGGCGGACACGCAGTCGGCAGCAATGACGCTTGCAGAACGTCTGCGCGATGAAGTTCCTGGTGTGAAACTGATGACAAACCACGGTGGCGGCAACTTTAAGAAACAGTTTGCCCGTGCCGATAAGTGGGGCGCCCGCGTTGCACTGGTACTGGGCGAGTCCGAAGTGGCTGACGGTACTGTTGTAGTGAAGGATTTGCGCTCTGGTGAGCAAACGGCAGTAGCGCAGGATAGCGTTGCCGCGCATTTGCGCACTTTACTGGGCTAAGGAGAAGGACAGCGTGGAAATTTACGAGAACGAACACGACCAGGTTGATGCGGTAAAACGCTTCTTTGCTGAAAACGGCAAGGCGCTGGCTGTTGGGATCATTTTAGGGGTTGGCGCGCTGGTTGGTTGGCGTTACTGGACCAGCCATCAGACGGAGTCCGCACGCTCTGCTTCTCTGGCGTATCAAAATACGGTGACTGCGGTTAGCGCGGGTAAACCGGACAGCATTCCTGCCGCTGAGAAATTTGCTGCAGAGAATAAAAATACCTATGGCGCGCTGGCTTCACTGGAACTGGCGCAGCAGTTTGTTGACCAAAATGAACTTGAGAAAGCCGCAAGCCAGCTGCAACAAGGCTTGGCTGCGACCAGCGATGAAAATCTCAAAGCAGTGATAAACCTGCGTCTGGCTCGTGTTCAGGTTCAGCTTAAACAGGCTGATACCGCGCTGAAAACACTCGAAACCATTAAAGGTGAAGGGTGGGCGGCCATTGTTGCCGATCTGCGTGGTGAAGCGTTGTTGAGTAAAGGCGATAAACAAGGTGCGCGTAGCGCATGGGAAGCGGGTGTGAAAAGCGATGCCTCTCCTGCTCTGAGCGAAATGATGCAGATGAAAATCAATAATTTGTCCATCTGAGAGGGACCCGATGCAATTGCGTAAATTACTTCTGCCAGGGCTGCTTTCCGTTACCCTATTGAGCGGCTGTTCACTGTTTAGTGGCGAAGAAGATGTCGTTAAGATGTCCCCATTACCGGTAGTTGAAAACCAGTTTACTCCGTCTACGGAATGGAGCACCTCTGTAGGAAACGGTATTGGTGATTTCTATTCCAATCTTCATCCTGCGCTGGCGGATAACGTTGTCTATGCTGCCTCTCGCGCTGGTGTAGTTAAAGCGTTGAACGCAGGCGACGGCAAAGAAGTCTGGTCTGTGAATCTGGGTGAGAAAGATGGCTGGTTCTCCCGTGCATCTGCACAGCTTTCTGGCGGTGTAACCGTGTCCGGCGGTCATGTTTATATCGGCAGTGAAAAAGCACAGGTTTATGCGCTGAACACCAGTGACGGTACTACCGCATGGCAGACGAAAGTCGCTGGTGAAGCGCTGTCTCGTCCTGTTGTGAGCGATGGCGTGGTATTGATCCACACCAGCAACGGTCAGTTGCAGGCCTTAAACGAAGCCGACGGCGCCATCAAATGGACCGTTAACCTCGACATGCCTTCTCTGTCTCTGCGTGGCGAATCCGCTCCGGCAACCGCCTTTGGCGCAGCTATTGTTGGCGGTGATAACGGTCGCGTAAGCGCCGTGCTGATGCAGCAGGGCCAGATGATTTGGCAGCAGCGTATCTCTCAGGCGACAGGCCCAACGGAAATCGATCGTCTGAGCGACGTTGATACCACGCCGGTTATCGTCAATGGCGTTGTTTACGCGCTGGCTTATAATGGTAACCTGACGGCGTTGGATCTGCGCAGTGGTCAGATCATGTGGAAACGCGAACTGGGCTCGGTGAATGATTTCATCGTCGACGGTAACCGTATCTACCTGGTTGACCAGAATGACCGCGTGCTGGCACTGACCACCGATGGCGGCGTGACGCTGTGGACGCAAAGCGATCTGCTGCACCGTCTGCTGACGTCCCCGGTATTGTATAACGGCAATCTGGTCGTCGGTGATAGCGAAGGCTACCTGCACTGGATTAACGTTGACGATGGCCGTTTTGTTGCCCAGCAGAAAGTTGACAGCTCAGGTTTCCTGACCGAGCCGGTCTCTGCTGATGGTAAACTGCTGATCCAGGCGAAAGACGGTACGCTGTACTCTATTACCCGTTAATCGTCGCGGCCGCTCGCTTTGAAAAACGGCTCCTGGTGCAGGGGCCGTTTTACTGTTTTTAACAACGGAGCAAAAATGTGCCCGTTGTCTGATGATTTTTTAAATGAGGCTTTAAACATGGTACCTGTGGTCGCGCTTGTCGGGCGCCCTAACGTTGGCAAATCCACGTTATTTAACCGTCTAACTCGCACCCGAGATGCGCTGGTTGCGGATTTCCCGGGTCTGACTCGTGACCGTAAGTACGGTCGTGCGGAAATTGAAGGCCGCGAGTTTATCTGTATTGATACCGGCGGTATTGATGGCACCGAAGACGGTGTTGAAACCCGTATGGCGGAACAGTCGCTGTTGGCTATCGAAGAAGCGGACGTTGTGCTGTTCATGGTGGACGCGCGTGCTGGCCTGATGCCAGCGGATGCAGCTATTGCGAAACATCTGCGCTCGCGCCAGAAACCGACGTTCCTGGTAGCCAACAAAACTGACGGACTCGATCCTGACCAGGCGGTTGTTGATTTCTACTCTCTGGGTCTGGGTGAAATTTATCCGATCGCGGCGTCCCATGGTCGTGGCGTTCTCAGCCTGCTGGAGCATGTTCTGCTGCCGTGGATGGATGACGTTGCTCCGCAGGAAGAAGTCGACGAAGACGCGGAATACTGGGCGCAGCTGGAAGCCAAAGAAAATGGCGAAGAAGAGCCTGAAGATGATTTCAATCCGCAGGATTTGCCGATCAAACTGGCGATCGTGGGTCGCCCGAACGTAGGTAAGTCCACACTTACTAACCGTATTCTTGGCGAAGATCGTGTGGTGGTTTACGACATGCCGGGGACCACGCGTGACAGTATTTATATTCCGATGCAGCGCGATGAGCGCGAATATGTGCTTATCGATACCGCGGGCGTGCGTAAGCGCGGCAAAATTACCGAAGCGGTAGAAAAATTCTCAGTTATCAAAACGCTGCAGGCGATTGAAGATGCCAACGTGGTGATGCTGGTGATTGACGCGCGCGAAGGGATTTCCGATCAGGACCTGTCGCTGCTGGGCTTTATCCTCAACAGTGGGCGCTCACTTGTTATCGTTGTGAATAAGTGGGATGGTCTGACGCAGGAAGTAAAAGAGCAGGTCAAAGAGACGCTGGACTTCCGTCTGGGCTTTATTGATTTTGCACGCGTACACTTTATCTCTGCGCTGCACGGCAGCGGTGTGGGTAATCTGTTTGAATCGGTCCGTGAAGCGTATGACAGCTCCACCCGTCGCGTGAGCACCGCGATGCTGACGCGCATCATGACCATGGCAGTAGAAGATCATCAGCCGCCACTGGTGCGTGGTCGTCGTGTGAAGCTGAAATACGCCCACGCGGGCGGTTATAACCCGCCAATCGTGGTGATTCACGGTAACCAGGTCAAAGACCTGCCTGATTCCTACAAGCGTTATCTGATGAACTATTTCCGCAAATCTCTGGACGTAATGGGGACGCCGATCCGTATTCAGTTCAAAGAAGGGGAAAACCCGTTTGCCAACAAACGCAATACGCTGACTCCGACTCAGATGCGTAAACGTAAGCGTTTGATTAAACACATTAAAAAAAGTAAGTAATCGTTGCTGATGCAGATGAAAACCCGCGCTTGTCGCGGGTTTTTTTCGTTATTCCAACGTCAACCTCAGCCCGCGCAATGTCAATCACTATTCGTTTTTTACCAAGTTTAAATCTAAGAAAGTAGACAATTGTCGAGTTTTCATCTTAAAGTCCCCCGGTTGGTACTAGACAAAACTACTGCCAGGTTATCAAATGGTTAAATAAATCTTCGCCGCATGTAAAAAATCGACCAGCTACGTAACTGGTCGGCGTACATCGCGGTGTTTACACGCACGACGACATAACTTTCGGGAGAATTATGCAATCCTCTGTTAATCAAAAAGAAAGCCGAACTTTCTTCGGTCATCCTTATCCGCTCGGCTCATTGTTCTTTACTGAGATGTGGGAGCGTTTTTCGTTTTATGGCATTCGTCCGTTACTGATCCTGTTTATGGCGGCTACCGTTTATGACGGCGGCATGGGACTGGCGCGTGAAAATGCCTCGGCGATTGTCGGTATCTTTGCCGGTACCATGTATCTTGCTGCGCTGCCAGGTGGCTGGCTGGCGGATAACTGGCTTGGTCAACAAAAAGCGGTATGGTATGGCTCCATCCTGATAGCACTTGGTCACCTGTCGATTGCACTCTCGGCCATCATGGGTGACAACCTGTTTTTTATTGGCCTGATGTTCATTGTGCTCGGTTCTGGCCTGTTCAAAACCTGTATCTCGGTGATGGTGGGTACGCTGTATAAAAAAGGCGATGCGCGCCGTGACGGCGGTTTCTCGCTGTTCTACATGGGTATCAACCTGGGTTCCTTCATCGCGCCATTGATCTCCGGTTGGCTGATTAAAACTCACGGATGGCACTGGGGTTTTGGTATCGGTGGTATCGGAATGTTGGTGGCGTTGCTCATCTTCCGTATCTTTGCCGTTCCGGCGATGAAACGCTACGATAGCGAAGTGGGCCTGGACTCGACCTGGAACAGCCCGGTTGTGAAACGTAATGGTGTGGGCGCGTGGCTGCTGGCGCTGGCAGTTGGTGTAGCAATTGTTGTTACCCTGATTGCGCAGGGAGTGATTGTGATTAACCCGGTCGCGGTTGCCAGCATGCTGGTGTACGTGATTGCCGCGTCAGTTGCGCTTTACTTTATCTATCTGTTCGTCTTTGCGGGGCTGAACCGTAAAGAACGCGCCAGGCTGCTGGTTTGCTTTATCCTGCTGGTTTCCGCTGCGTTCTTCTGGTCTGCCTTTGAGCAGAAACCTACCTCGTTCAACCTGTTCGCCAACGACTACACTAACCGTATGATCGGCGATTTTGAAATCCCGGCAGTATGGTTCCAGTCGATTAACGCTTTGTTCATCATTCTGCTGGCCCCGGTATTCAGCTGGGCGTGGCCAAAACTGGCGAGCATGAATATTCGCCCAAGCAGTATCACCAAGTTTGTCATCGGCATTCTCTGCGCAGCGGCGGGCTTTGGCGTGATGATGCTGGCGGCGCAAGACGTGCTGGCAAATGGCGGCGCGGGTGTTTCTCCATTCTGGCTGGTAGGCAGTATCCTGATGCTTACGCTCGGCGAGCTGTGCCTGAGCCCAATTGGTCTGGCGACCATGACGCTGTTGGCACCGGAAAGAATGCGTGGACAGATGATGGGTCTGTGGTTCTGCGCCAGTGCGCTGGGTAACCTGGCCGCGGGTCTGATTGGTGGTCATGTGAAGGCCGACCAGCTTGATATGCTGCCAGATCTCTTCGCGCGCTGCTCGATTGCGCTGCTTATCTGCGCCGCGGTACTGATCGTTCTCATTGTTCCGATTCGTCGCATGCTGGAGAATACACAGACTAAACCGGCAACTAGCGCCTGATAGCACCTCGATGATGCTGGGGCAGACGTTATGCCCCGGTAATTCAACTTTTGAGGTGAGAACATGCTGTTAGGGTTTGTTGGGCTGGGCGCAGTCGTTGAAACGGCATACTTGCCCGCATTACGTAGCCTCTTCGGTGATTCATTACGCTGTGTGGGGTTTGATGTTCAACCCACAAAACAGCCAACAGGCGTGACGCGTTGTACGTCGCTCGAAGAGCTGCTTACTCAGCCTCTTGATACCCTGTTCGTCACGACCGCATCCTTGCATCACCTTGAGGTGCTTGAACAGGCCCTGGCCTCTCCCATCGCACGTATCGTGGTTGAAAAACCTATTGTCGCCACGCTCTCCCAAATTGAAAAACTGAAAATGCTGCTGGCTCAACCAGGAGCCGCCGATCGTGCACTGGCACTCGACCACTGGATGGCGCGCATCGAAACGGTGAAACGAGGGTTGGTCAGCACTTTTGCCGAGATTGTGAAAATCGAAGGTTTTTTGCAGGAGCCAAGTGGATTTAACGCTGCAGGGGAGCCGATAGCGCTTAACTTTGCCACCGGTGAACCGGACACGCGTGAACTTCGCCACCCGGATGGCGTGATTCTGGATATCGGTACGCACGTGTTAGCAATGCTGCGGGAAACGGTACGGTATCTGGGAGGGAATAATGAGATGGTGCTGCGGTTAGTGAGTGCTAAAGACCGTCTGGGACGTGATATCCCCCAGAGTGACCTGACCACGGCAGAAGGCGAGGCGCATCTTCAGGGGCAGATTAGCGGCATTCCACTGGATATCCGGCTCAACAAATATGCGGGGCCAGCTGGTGGGCAAAAAGGTCTGCGGCTTTATCTGCGTGACGGACGTATTATCAGCCATGACCGACGCGGTACAGAAGATGTACTGGAAGTGATTGACGGCGAGGTGGTACAACGCTGGAGCATTACTGGTACGATTTACGCCCATTGTCTCGCTGAGCAAATTCTGGGAGCGCAAAGTTTGTTTGAACGTTGTCCGCAGGAGGTGAGCCAAACGACACTGCGCAGGCTGGAAGAAGTGGAGTGCCTGTTAACATTGCAGCAGCAGTTACGTGGGCCACATTAAGCGCATGGTGTTAATATAAAAGCAGCAATACATTTTCTGTATAAGGACACGATATGTCGATTACCTGCCCGGATTGTCATGCAGAGCTGGAGCCGCAAAATGGTGTGGCGCACTGCGAGCATTGTCACAAAGATATTCAACTGGAAGCGCGTTGTCCGGAATGCCATCTGCCACTGCAAGTATTAAAAGCCTGCGGAGCGGTGGATTATTTCTGTCAGAACGGCCATGGCCTTATTTCGAAGAAACGCGTGGAATATAATGTAATAATATAAATTACATTATGAATAACTTTTGCTGATTAATATTTATTATGAATGCTAATCAGCTTTAATTATTGTTATTACAAATGTTTTATCTTGCTTTGATAATCTGGCTGATTTTTTAGGATTATATTTAGGTTATAAAGGCATTCATTAGGTTGAATCATAAATATAATGTTCCTGTTGTACAGCAACTTTGTTAATACAGGAACATGTTATGGCCCGAAGGGCGCGCTTTGTTATCTTGCTTGTTCTATTCGTTTCTGGTGCAGTTATTGCCGGGGACAATATTGTTGCGCCTGCAGCAACCAATAACATAAGTGAGTCTACGTTGCCCGATCTCGGCAGTGAGTCGGTACTAAAAGAACAGCATAATAACGAAGAACAATCCATTAAAGAGAAAGGTGCCGACTATTTTATTAACTCTGCGACACAAGGCTTTGAAAACCTGACGCCTGACGCGTTGAAATCACAGGCGCAAAGCTATTTTCAAAATCAAATTACCTCCTCCACGCAATCGTATATAGAAGGGTTAATGTCACCGTACGGAAAAGTACGGACCAGTTTATCTGTTGGCGAAGGTGGCGATCTTGATGGTAGCTCTCTCGACTATTTTGTTCCCTTATACGATAACCAATATACATTGATTTTTAGCCAAGTCTCCGCGCAGCGTAAAGAGGACCGGACCATTGGAAATATCGGTTTTGGCTTGCGTCAAAATGTGGGGGATTGGTTACTCGGTGGCAACGCTTTTTATGACTACGATTTTAGCCGTGGGCACCGTCGCTTAGGTTTGGGCACTGAGGCATGGACAGATTATCTGAAGCTCTCTGGCAACTATTACCATCCACTTTCTGACTGGAAAGAGTCTGAGGATTTCGAGTTTTATGAAGAGCGCCCTGCCCGGGGATGGGATATTCGGGCTGAAAGCTGGCTGTCATTTTATCCACAGATCGGTGGGAAATTAGTCTACGAGCAGTACTATGGCGATGAAGTGGCATTATTTGGTACCGACAATTTACAAAAAAATCCCCATGCGGTAACCGTTGGTCTCAATTACATGCCTGTGCCGATGGTCACGTTGGGTGCAGATTACAAAGCCGGCACTGGAGATAATGCCGACCTTAGCATCAACGCAACCGTCACTTATCAGTTAGGTACGCCCCTGGCGGCTCAGCTTGATCCGGAAAACGTAAAAATTCAGCGATCTTTAATGGGCAGTCGTACCGATTTTGTCGAGCGTAATAATTTTATCGTTCTTGAATACCGTGAAAAAGATCCCCTTGATGTTGCGTTATGGCTCAAAGCCGATGCGACCAATGTCCATCCTGAATGCGTAATTGAAGACACGCCTGAGTCTGCGGTGGGACTGGAGAAATGTAAGTGGACGATCAATGCGCTTGTCTCTCATCACTACAAAATCATCTCCGCCTCCTGGCAGGCAAAAAATAATGCCAATCGCACATTAGTGATGCCAGTAGTAAAAGCTGATGCCCTCACTGAAGGGAATAATAACCGCTGGAATCTGGTCCTCCCTGCGTGGGTCAATGCGGATACAGAAGCACAGCGTACAGAGTTAAATACCTGGAAAGTGCGCATGACCCTGGAAGATGAAAAGGGGAATAAGCAAAACTCGGGTGCTGTGGAAATTACCGTCCAGCAGGATCGTAAAATCGAATTGATTGTCGATAACGTCGCCGACGCCGATCGTACCGATCATAGCCATGAGGCCAGCGCTTTGGCGGATGGCGTCGATGGTGTTGTGATGGACCTGGTGCTGACCGATTCATTTGGGGATACGACCGATCGTAACGGTAAAGTGCTGGTGGATGAGGCTATGGCGCCTGAACTCTATGACAGCAATGACAAAAAGGTGTCGCTTTCTTCCACCGCTTGTACCGCCGAATTGCCCTGCGTCTTCATTGCCAGCCGTGACAAAAAGGCGGGAACCGTCACGCTCTCCAGTACGCTTCCTGGTACGTTTCGCTGGAAAGCGAAGGAAGACGCCTACGGCGACAGTAACTATGTTGACGTGACGTTTACCGGTGATGCGTTTGATGCGTTGAATGCGCTCATTTATCAAATGAAAACATCTTCTCCCGTTAATTTGAGCGGCAAACAAGATAGGCATCCTGTCGTTAATAATACCTATCGATTTGTACTGTGGCGTGATGCCAATAAAGACGGCGTTTTCCAGATGTCAGAACAACTGGCAGAAGATGAAATGGCGCTTTATGACTATCAATGGGAATTTACCGGGCAAAGCGTGACGGGAAATACCGGAGCACAAGCCAATACCCGCAATGAAGATCTGGTGTTGCCAGCAACAAATAGAGAGGCTGCGCAAAAATTCGCTGCTCATGAGCAGGATGGTATTCAGGGCTATGGCATACGCGTGGTGTATAGCCAGAAATAGTGTCAGCGTAGTGGCTGACCAGCCAGTCGCTGAATGTTGAAGAAAAAGGAGAGTCTTGATGCAATTAGTATTAAAACGGCGGCTGACGAAGGTCGCACTGGCGTTGGCTGTGGCAGGGTATTGTGCTGTGCCTGCAGTCGCGGCTAATGGGAATCTGAAAGCCGGTCAGTGGCAAAGCGCGACAGAAAGTACCGGTACTATTCAAGGGACTATCCCGTGGATTACACGGGCTGCAGATAAAACGGCGGAAACGGATAAAGCACATGTCACGGTGACGATTGACCGTGGTAGTCGAACCGTGGCAACTGAAGGTGACCGGCAGTTTCACGCGGGCGACAAAGTGAAGGTCAACTGGGCTATCGGCGATACGGAAGGTGACCTGGATGCGGATAACACGGCGACCAAAGCGACTGTGCAGTGGATGAGCTATAGCGATCAGAATGGCGGCGATGCACAAGAGATAGGTACAAAAGGCAGCGACACCTATGAAATTCAGGCTGCGGATGCCGATCGCTACATCGGTATTAAAATTACGCCTACCACAACTACCGGCGATCCGAATGTTGCCACAGAATTGCTGCTAAACGATCTGTCGACCAACGCTGGCGGTGGTTCTGACGATGATGACATTCCGGAAGGTCCGGTGGTCGATGAAAATGTCCACGTCGTCATCTACGAGGCGGGTACAACAACCAATCTGTTGGGCACGAGCACCAAACTTAAAACCAACACCACCTATAAAGTGCTGCTGTGGAAAGATAAAAACGCCAGTCGCTCTTACGATGCAGGTGAAGAAGTTACCAGTGATTACAACTACCGCTGGAAATTCACCGGTAACAGTCTGCAGTTGGGCACTGTGGGTGGGATTGTCAACGCTACCTACAACAATAGCGATCTGGTTATTCCGCTTACCAACGCCGAAGCGAAGGCTGCCTTCGATTATGCCGATGGCGTTACCCTCGGCAACGATGGCGTCCAGGGATATGGCTTGTCTATCGACTACCAACGTAAATAAAACCGTGCAAGACCGCTTCCTTAGGGAGCGGTTTTTCCGCGCCCTTTGTTTAGCTCGGGGTTAAGCAAAGTGTGTTGAAACGCGAACACAGAATAAATGGGTAGTGACTGCTCAAGGATGGGGGATCTGGCAGGTGAATAAAGTTTATCGCTCTTTACTGGCGTTAGCTCTGTTAATGGGTGCAGTGCCGGTACTTTCTGCACTAAAAAGTGGGGCATGGCAGGAGTTGCGCACAGCTACGGATGCGATAAACGGCACCCCGCCGACGGCGGACAGCGCGTTCGTTCCGGTTTATCAGGGCAGCGTTGTGCTCTCTCCCGGTGAAGCGCACGCTGTGGCCTTCAGCGCGATGCCCCGCGACTTCAGCGTTGACGATTCAGCCAGCGCACTGCAGCTGGCTAATCCGCTCGATACCGAGGGCGATCTGTTCGCCATACCGCCGCTGCGCTGGGAAAGCGAACAGACGCCCGCTATCAGTTTAGTCTGGGCAGATGCCGCCACACCGGATGAACCGCTTAACCCGCAGCCGGTCGCCAATAAAACGTTCTGTGCGCAGAATATGGCCGGCGGGCATTACGTGGTCTGGCCACAACTGGAAGATAGCAGTGCGCTACCCGCGCTTTACCTCATTACGTCGACGGGAACACCGAACAGCAATACGGTTGCTTTAACCGAACAAAAAGTGGCGATTGACGTAGCTACCGCCGTGGGCGAGCCACTGTCACTCAGCGCCGTGCCGATGGACGACACGTTAAAAGCAGCCAAGGTCAAAGCAGGGGAAAGTATCACGCTGACCGTTACCACCCGCGATTGCGCCGGTAACGTGGTGGGCAATACCGCATTTATTATTACCCGCAGCGATGCGCTTAACCGCCAGAACATCGTCAACAATAATGCACCGGTACACGTTGGTGATACGGAACTGACCACCACGGCGACGGAATACCACGGTGTTACGGGCGCTGACGGCAAAGCGACAGTGACCGTCACCCAGGCAAACGGTCCCGGCGTAAAAACTACCCTGACGGTGATGCCGGCAAACAATACGGCGCTAAAAGACAGCGTCGATGTCATTTTCACCACCCTGACCAGCCCGGACAGCGACAAAGCGGCGATGTGGGGGCATATGGAAGAAAGCGCTACGGCAAACGTCGATGGCGTCATCTATACCTTCACGCGTCCAAAACTGGCGGCGGAAACCAGTGGTACTAGTGCTACTTTTGCTGCCAGCAATGAAAGCTGGGCGCAGTTTACCTGGGATAGCGCGGATAACCACTGTGCCATTTTGCCGGATGCCGAACAGCTGGTGGCGCTGCGGGCCGCCCACAGCACCGCGGCGGCCTATCCCGGTTGGCCAATTGATACCTACTGGTCGTCCACGAAAGATCAGCTCGATATTTATCACTACGCTACCAGTATGGGGAGTGGGGCGGTGATACGAGAAAGCAACAGTACGGCTTTACTTGTGAGCTGCGTGGATAAAGCGCTGCCTTTAGCGTATCCACAAATCACGCTTTCTCCCGATGCGCCATACAAGGCGGAAGTCGGCGAGACGATTGATGTGATAGCCAGCGTGGTTGACCGGAATACCAATAAACCGTTGCCTTATCGCTATCTTGAACTGTTTGTCGACCCCGCCTCTAACCGTAAAGGGGAGCATAAAGATGAGTGGGATAATCTGCGGGTCGTTGTCCGTAGTGATGATATGCGTGCATCGTCCCCGGAACACTATACCGGGGTAACGGACGCGAACGGTCAGGTACATTTGTCGTTAAGTCATGACAATGGGATAGGGGTAGAAACGCCGATCCGCATTGTGATGGCGGATGATGAAGGCGCAAGCATCACGTTCCCCTTTAATGTGATTTTTACGGTGATAACCAGCCCGGACGTTGACGGGGCGAATATGTATGGCCATATGCAACGGGGTATTGTGGAGAAAGGAAATCTCTACAAGCGTCCGCTATTGGCGTTCGAAACAAGTCATAAAACCGGTCAGCAAAGTGAAAATAGCGAAGAATGGGCCACCTTCGATTCTCTGATCTCTGCCACGAATCAGTGTGGCGCAGGTCAGGTCCCCGACACGGGTTCTCTTGAAACGCTCTACAGCGCACATCCTGATAATAAAATCCTGACAGAACACGGCTGGCCGACGGCGTCTGATGCTTATATGGCCGATGATGCCACGCAGATGGCGTACTTTAATCTGGACGATGGTAGCAAGGGGGTCGGTGGCTCAGCCCACTATCTGACCTGTTCAGCCAATGAAATGGTGGCTCAACTGAGCGTCTATTTCAATGACGATGTTTCGTTACGCCTGCCCGTCGCCAAAACAGGCGAGCAAATCAAAATGAACGTCCATTCGCAAAATGCGTTGAACGGAGCAACGATAGCGAATGTGAAGTTTTCAGTCACCATGGGGCTCGGCAAAAATCGCAGCGGGATGACCACCGGCTTTACTGACCCAAGTCAGGGGGAATTGCTATTTGACAGCGTTGCCTATGGCGCGGGTACATCTTCAATGACGTATGAGGGGATGACGGATGCGAACGGTGACGCGCAAATTATTCTTGAGCAGCCACGCGGCGTGGGGTTAATCACACCGCTAAGCGTAGTACCGATTGATTCACTGCTAAACTCGCCTATCTCGCGTAGCGTGAAGTTTACCGTTCCGACAAGCCCGGATACGCCAAAAGCCCATATGTGGGGGCATATGGCGGACGTCATAACCGTGGATAATCTCACGTTTGAACGCCCGAAACTGGCGGCAGAGTCAGGGGCAACCCGAACCCAGGATGAAGCGAATGAAACCTGGGCTCGCCTCACACATGCCGATGCGCTGGGAAATACCGCAGCCGGGGGATGTGCGCTTAATCGTCTGCCACGTATCGACCAGCTTACCACTTTGTACAATGCCAACAATGACGGCGAGATACATACGGTTGCCGGATGGCCTGTGGGGCTGGGCTACTGGTCCGTCACGTACGCCAGCCAGTCCAGCTGGCAACAGATATCGTTGTCGGGTGGAGAGGTGACGGCGGGGGGCGATGTTTCGGATTACGTCAGTTGCCTGACCAGCGATAACCCGGCGGCGGCGTCCATCACCATTGAACCGGTGGATGCGTCGCAGTGGTATGACAACAACGTTAATAGCGTACATGCGGTAAGAGTGAAGAAAGGCGAGACGCTACAACTGAAGGTCACGGTGAAAGATGCCAATGGAAACCCTGTGCCGCAAGCGCCTTTTGTCATGAGCCGTGGTGATGGTTTTACCCGACAGAATGTTAAACATGCCGCTGGCAGCGGTGATGGTATTGTGTCGCCGGTGGTCATTGACGGCGAATCTGTTAACGACACGGCGACGAAAATCGGCGGCCTGACGGGCGTGGACGGTAGCAAAATCATCAATGTGACCCGCCCGGATACGCATGGCACTAAAGTGGCGATAACGGCGGCGCTGTACGGCAATGCCAGCGTGAGTGCCAGCCTCGACACCATCTTTACGGTGGTCACCAGCCCCGACTCGGACAAGGCGACGCTGTGGGGGCATATGACGGACACGCTGACGGCGGCAGACGGTACGAGCTACCACCGGCCGCTGCTGTACGCGGAGCTGAGTAATACCCTCAATGTGATGAGTTATACGGAAGATAACGAGGCGTGGTCCCGGTTTTACGGCCCTGATGGCCGCAAAAACAATGCGGAGATGTGCGCGGCCGGGTATTACCCTGCCATCGACGCTCTGGACGCGCTTTATCGCCAATACCCGGACAGAAGCATCAAGACGGCACAGGGCTGGCCGATAGACTACTCCTACTGGAGTGGTAGCTATGTGAGTAAGTTTTCTTCTGAAGCGCCCATCGATTTTTATGTCGTCGATCTGGATGATGGCAGCCATCATTCGGTGTCGGCGACGGATACCAGCGCCATGCAGTACCAGATTTGTACGAGTACGGGGGCTGCACAGGCAACGATGATCGCGCTGACCTCGACGGTGGCAATAGACAAAACCGCGCAGGCGGTGAAAGTGAAGACGGGTGAAAGAGTGCCGTTAACGATCACCACCACGGATGCTGCCGGTAACCCGGTAGGGAACGCAGTGTTTACCCTGACGCGAGACCGAGGTTCGATACGCGGCAGCAGTGCGCTTACTTCCTGGACCATACCAACCATGGAGCTGGTGCTGACCGGACAGGCGCCGCAGACCTGGCTTTATAACGGCACCTATTATGGGGTCACCGGCTCGGACGGCACGCTGTCTCTTGATGTAGGTGAAGATACTGGGCCGGGGTTGAAAACGGTGTTGAACGCCAGCTTGTATAAAACCCCAGCGGCAACCTCGTCGCTGTCGACAGTGTTTACCGTACTCACCAGTCCAGACAGCAGTAAAGCCCAGATGTGGGGGCATATGCCGGAGACTTTCACCGCCAGCAACGGCGCGGAATTTATGCGCCCAAGGCTGAGGTATGAGCTGAATTCAACCACGGATACGGAGTCGGTCATACAAAACAATGAAATGTGGTACACGGTGAAAAATGTGAATAGCGGGCGCGGGGCCTGCACGATGAACCAAATGCCGACGGCGGCCGATTTAACGTCGCTGTATAACGATCACCCGGATAGCGCATTAACCGCTGATTACGGTCTTCCGATGATCGCCTCGTATGGGTGGTGGGCGGGTGATAAGACGCTAAGCGGGCAAACGTCTTTATATCAATACATTAATTTTCGTAATGGTGTCATGAACACAACGACATCTTCGTCCCCGACCAACGTAACGCAGTTGTGTCTGACGGCAAAACGTGAGTATGCCATTACGCTTGACTCCTCCACTCTATGGAATGAGACGTACGCAAGCTTCATGAGTAAGAAAGGTGAAACGTTACCGCTAACGGTTAGCGTAAAAAATGCTGCCGGCATCCCACAGGCCAATACCGTGGTGGTGGTGGGGCGTTCTTCATCGACCACGCGCGCCAGTACGGTGATAACAAACACCCAGGCTTATATGACCTTGACGCCCGTTACGCCTGAGGGGAGTGCGACGAGTTTCAATTCCGGTTCGTCGAAATGGTATGGGATGACGGATACCGACGGTAAGGTGCAATTAACCTTAGCGCAGGACAATTCGAGCGGCCTGAAAACGACGGTAACCGCCACGGTGGAGGGAGACAGTTTAGCCACGGTGAGTAAAAACGTAATCTTTTCCGTTCTCACCAGCCCGGACAGCGATAAGGCTGCCATGTGGGGCCATATGCCGGAAACGGTGACGAACAGCGCTGGCGTCACATTCCATCGCCCTTATCTTGCTGCGGAGACGTCGGGTTATACTTCCAGCGTTGCCAGTAGCAATGAACGCTGGCCGTTGAGGTTGCAATCCACCACGCTGACGACCGGGAAGTCCGACTGTGATGAGGCGTATCAGCCTTTATTAAGCGATCTGCAAACATTGTATGCAGATAATCCCAGCGGAGCGTTGTTTGAACGTTATGGTTGGCCGGTGAATGAAAAATGGTTCTGGTTTGCGGTAGATCGCGCGGCGAATACCGGGAACTATCAGTCTATGCGGCTGGATGTGGGGAACGTATCGTCAAGCAGTTCTGCGAGTAATACAGGGGCGCAGGTTTGCCTGGTCGACCCGCATTCACCGGTACCTGCGACGATTGAACGGACTTCCAGTATTGCCCTCGATAGGTAAGCGATGCGGTGAAAGTCAAAAAAGGCGAAGAGATCCCGCTCACCGTCACCATGAAAGACAGCAGCGGCAATCCGTCTGCGAAACCAGCAGCGATGGCGTAGTCTTTAAGCGACCACTGTTGATGAATGAAGCGCCGTCGCATGATAACACCTTTGGTCCTATCGCTATGGGTGATGAAATCTGGACGCTGTTTAACCATGACGGTGCGGGGCTGGCGAGTAAATCGGGTTGCCCCGAAAACTATCAGCCGACATTGAGTGAGTTGCAAAAGCTGTATAGTGACTACCCTGGCAGTCAGATAGGGGAACGGTTTGCCTGGCGAACCCGCACGTTTCCACTGCGATGATGACGCTATCTCCCCCGCGATAGAACGAATAGACAGACGGCAGCGGGCTACTTAGCTTTTGGCTGGCGCTTTTTCCCGGCAGCCGTTACCGTTTTTATCTCGCTTTCCACCCAGCCGTCGTTCAGTCGGGTGGTGAGCAGGTCGCCGGGTCTGGCCTGTTTGGTTTTCTTTAGCACTGTGCCATCGCTTGTTGTCGTGACGCTATAGCCGCGCGCTAACGTTGCCAGTGGGCTGACGGCTTCCAGATGGGTGACCGCGTTGCCGAAACGCTCGCGCTGCTCGCTTAGCCGCGCACGAATATCTTCCGCCAGTCGATATTTCAGTTGCTGAATACGTGTTTGCGCGCGGTGGATACGCGGCTGTGGGTTCTGCTGGTTCAGCCGCTGCAGCATGCGATGCTGACGCTGATTGGCCTGTTTAATTTTATTCTCAAGTGCGAAGTTCATTCTCTGACGCAGTCGTTCCAGCACGGTCTGCTGGCGGGCCAGACGCAGCTGCGGATGCTGCTGTTGCAAGCGGTGATTAAGCTGGGTAAATCGACGAGTTCGGTTGGCGAGATAGTAATCCATCGCCATTTCCAGACGTTGCTGACCATGCTGAATTTGACGCAGCAGCTCGAGCTGATTGCGGCTGACAATTTCTGCAGCCGCCGACGGCGTTGGCGCGCGCAGATCGCCGACAAAATCGGCAATGGTCACATCGGTTTCATGGCCGACGGCGCTGACCACCGGAATGCGGCTGGCAAATATCGCCCGTGCTACGCGCTCGTCGTTAAAGCTCCACAAATCTTCCAGCGAGCCGCCGCCGCGCCCGACGATTAATACGTCACACTCGCCACGGGCGTTTGCCAGCTCAATTGCGCGCACAATCTGCCCCGGCGCATCGTCGCCCTGGACAGCGGTTGGATAGATAATAACGGGCAGGGAAGGGTCGCGGCGTTTCAATACGTGGAGAATATCGTGTAGCGCTGCCCCGGTTTTCGAGGTTATCACCCCGACGCAGTGGGCCGGTGAGGGCAGCGTTTTTTTGAACTGCTGATCGAACAGCCCTTCAGCCTGTAGTTTGGCCTTCAGTTGCTCATACTTCTGTTGCAACAGACCTTCACCCGCAGGCTGCATGCTCTCAACAATTATCTGGTAGTCCCCACGCGGCTCATACAATGTAATGTTGGCGCGCACCAGCACCTGTTGCCCGTGCTGCGGGCGGAACGTTACCCGGCGGTTGCTGTTGCGAAACATCGCGCAGCGAACCTGAGCGGTGTCATCTTTGAGCGTGAAGTACCAATGACCCGAGGACGGCTGAGTGAAATTGGAGATTTCACCGCTGATCCACACTTGCCCCATTTCCTGCTCAAGCAGCAAACGAACCGTCTGATTCAGGCGGCTTACGGTAAAAATTGAGGTGGTCTGAGAGGATAACATGTGAGCGGGATCAAATTCTAAATCAGCAGGTTATTCAGTCGAAAGTAACATGCTCACAGAGGAGCGCAAGGTTTTTTTGCAAAAAAGTGTGGATGCAATCGGTTACGCTCTGTATAATGCCGCGGCAATATTTAATAACCTCCCAGGTGAGATATTGCCCATGCTACGTATCGCAAAAGAAGCCCTGACGTTTGACGACGTCCTCCTCGTTCCCGCTCATTCTACCGTTCTGCCGAATACTGCTGACCTCAGCACCCAGTTGACGAAAACCATTCGCCTGAACATTCCTATGCTCTCCGCAGCAATGGACACCGTGACGGAAGCGCGCCTGGCAATTGCCCTGGCCCAGGAAGGCGGCATCGGTTTTATCCACAAAAACATGTCCATCGAGCGCCAGGCTGAAGAAGTTCGCCGCGTGAAGAAACACGAATCTGGCGTGGTAACTGACCCACAGACCGTACTGCCAACCACTACTCTGCGCGAAGTGAAAGAACTGACCGAGCGTAACGGCTTTGCAGGCTACCCGGTGGTGACTGAAGATAACGAACTGGTCGGTATCATCACCGGCCGTGACGTGCGTTTTGTGACTGACCTGAACCAGCCGGTTAGCGTATATATGACGCCAAAAGAGCGTCTGGTGACCGTTCGTGAAGGCGAAGCGCGCGATGTCGTTTTCGCCAAAATGCACGAAAAACGCGTTGAGAAAGCGCTGGTTGTTGATGACAGCTTCCATCTGCTCGGTATGATCACCGTTAAAGATTTCCAGAAAGCTGAACGTAAACCTAACGCCTGTAAAGACGAGCATGGTCGTCTGCGCGTTGGTGCAGCTGTAGGCGCAGGTGCTGGTAACGAAGAGCGTGTTGACGCGCTGGTTGCCGCGGGCGTTGACGTACTGCTGATTGACTCCTCTCACGGCCACTCTGAAGGCGTACTGCAGCGTATTCGTGAAACTCGTGCTAAATATCCTGATCTGCAGATTATCGGCGGTAACGTTGCTACGGGCGCAGGTGCTCGCGCTTTGGCTGAAGCTGGCTGCAGCGCTGTTAAAGTGGGTATTGGCCCTGGCTCCATCTGTACTACCCGTATCGTGACCGGCGTCGGTGTTCCGCAGATCACCGCCGTTTCTGATGCCGTTGAAGCGCTGGAAGGCACCGGTATTCCGGTTATCGCCGATGGCGGTATTCGTTTCTCCGGCGACATCGCTAAAGCGATTGCTGCTGGTGCTGCCGCAGTGATGGTTGGTTCCATGCTGGCGGGTACTGAAGAATCCCCGGGCGAAATCGAACTGTACCAGGGCCGTTCTTACAAATCTTACCGCGGTATGGGTTCTCTGGGCGCGATGTCCAAAGGGTCTTCTGACCGTTACTTCCAGAGCGATAACGCCGCTGACAAACTGGTCCCGGAAGGTATCGAAGGCCGCGTAGCGTATAAAGGCCGCCTGAAAGAGATCATTCACCAGCAGATGGGCGGCCTGCGCTCCTGTATGGGGCTGACCGGCTGTGGTACTATCGACGCGCTGCGAACGAAAGCAGAGTTTGTACGCATCAGCGGTGCGGGTATTCAGGAAAGTCACGTTCACGATGTGACCATCACCAAAGAGTCCCCTAACTACCGCATGGGCTCCTGATAAGTTTCCGCGCCCGGCTATATGCCGGGCGAATTTGTTTCACTTGCCTCGGAATTAGCGTCAATGACAGACAATATTCATAAACATCGCATTCTCATCCTCGATTTTGGCTCGCAGTACACTCAGCTGGTTGCACGTCGCGTACGTGAACTGGGCGTCTACTGTGAACTGTGGGCATGGGATGTTACGGAAGCACAAATTCGCGAATTCAACCCAAGCGGTATTATTCTTTCCGGTGGCCCGGAAAGTACCACTGAAGAAAACAGCCCGCGTGCGCCGGAATACGTTTTCAATGCGGGCGTGCCGGTGTTCGGCGTGTGCTACGGCATGCAGACCATGGCAATGCAGCTCGGTGGTCATGTTGAAGGTTCTAACGAACGTGAATTCGGCTATGCGCAGGTTGAAGTTCAGACCGACAGCGCGCTTGTCCGCGGTATTGAAGACTCCCTGACCGCAGACGGCAAACCGTTGCTGGATGTGTGGATGAGCCACGGCGACAAAGTGACTGCCATTCCGGAAGGTTTCGTGACCGTTGCCAGCACCGACAGCTGCCCGTTTGCTATCATGGCGCACGAAGAAAAACGCTTCTATGGCGTGCAGTTCCACCCGGAAGTTACCCACACCCGTCAGGGCATGCGCATGCTGGAGCGTTTTGTGCGCGATATCTGCCAGTGTGAAGCGCTGTGGACGCCGGCAAAAATTATCGATGACGCCGTTGCCCGCATTCGTGAGCAGGTTGGCAATGACAAAGTTATCCTCGGTCTGTCCGGTGGCGTTGACTCCTCTGTGACTGCGATGCTGCTGCACCGTGCAATCGGAAAAAACCTGACCTGCGTGTTCGTCGACAACGGTCTGCTGCGCCTGAACGAAGCCCAGCAGGTAATGGATATGTTTGGTGACCATTTCGGCCTGAACATCGTTCACGTTGAAGGCGAACAGCGTTTCCTCGACGCGCTGAAAGGCGAGAACGATCCTGAAGCGAAACGTAAGATCATCGGCCGCGTATTCGTTGAAGTGTTCGACGAAGAAGCGCTGAAGCTGGAAGACGTTAAGTGGCTGGCACAGGGAACTATCTATCCGGACGTGATCGAATCCGCGGCATCTGCCACCGGTAAAGCGCACGTTATCAAATCTCACCACAACGTGGGCGGTTTGCCGAAAGAGATGAAGATGGGTCTGGTTGAGCCGCTGCGTGAGCTGTTCAAAGACGAAGTGCGTAAGATTGGTCTGGAGCTGGGCCTGCCGTACGACATGCTGTACCGTCACCCGTTCCCGGGACCGGGGCTGGGTGTACGTGTGCTTGGCGAAGTGAAGAAAGAGTACTGCGACCTGCTGCGTCGCGCGGATGCTATCTTCATTGAAGAACTGCACAAAGCTGACCTGTACAACAAAGTCAGCCAGGCGTTCACCGTGTTCCTGCCGGTACGTTCCGTTGGCGTCATGGGCGATGGCCGTAAGTACGACTGGGTTGTTTCCCTGCGTGCAGTAGAAACCATCGACTTTATGACCGCGCACTGGGCACACCTGCCGTATGATTTCTTAGGCCGTGTCTCTAACCGCATCATTAACGAAGTGAACGGCATTTCCCGCGTGGTGTATGATATCAGCGGTAAGCCGCCGGCTACCATTGAGTGGGAATAATAGCCCTTTCTGTTAGCGGTTTCTGAACCGGTAATATGTAAAAGAACCCTCTTTTATAGAGGGTTTTTTATTGCGCTCATACCGAAGCGCTGTGAATTAATCAACCAACTGTAGCTGGGGTTGAGATTGGGGGGGCTACGTTCTCAACGCGAATATCCATCTGCGGATACGGCAGGGAGATATGGTTGGCGTCCAGGGCTTCTTTAATGTTTTCCAGCAGATCGTAATAGGTATTCCAGTATTCGATGTTGGGTACCCATACGCGGACGTAAAAATTCAATGCTGAAGCGCCCAGTTCGCCCAGACGAACGGTTACCCCACGTTGCTTATCGATGCGGGTATCCTGATCGATAATATGGTTAATCACGCGCTTAACGTCAGCTATCCGGCTCTGATAGCCGACGCCAATCACCAGATCGATACGGCGGAAAGGGTGGCGGGAATAGTTAATGATATTGTCAGCGATGATCTTACCGTTTGGAATGACCACTTCTTTGCTGTCGGCGGTGAGCAGGGTGGTGGAGAAAATATGTACCTTTTCCACCGTTCCGGTGACTGCCCCAATTTGTACCACTTCTCCGGCGCGGAATGGACGCAGGGAGACCAATAGTACGCCAGCGGCAAAGTTGGAAAGCGATCCTTGTAGCGCGAGTCCAATGGCCAACCCGGCGGCACCAATGACGGCAATAATGGAGGATGTTTCGATACCGACGCGACCCAATGCGGCAACAACGGCAAAGGCGAGGGTAATGTAACGTACCAGCGCGGTGAAGAACTGGATAATGGTTCGGTCAACTTTACGTTTTAACAGTAATTTTTCCAGACCACTGGAGATCAGGCGAGAGACAAATTTACCGACAAACAGTAAAATTACGGCGGCAACGATATTCCAGCCGAATTGAATAACCGCATCGCTGTGTCCAGCGATCCATTCAAGACCGCTGCTTATTTTCGGAAATAATGAAAAACCACTCATGGTATTACCCTGTAGAATTTAAAATGGTAATGATTCAAATAAGCATTTAATTTCATACATAATATTAATGCTTTCACCTGTGATATTTTTTGGTGATATTAATTGGCGTCTATTTGAACACAGTGTGTCTTTTTATACCCAGTAAATCGGAACGTAAAAATGAGCGCGAATGGTGCAGTGAAGTGAGATTAAAAGATTGTGAATTTGTGCGAAAAACACGGTCTATTATCGGATAACTCCGTGCTTGTGGTGGGTAAGGCTACGTATTTTTTCATCACTCAAATCCCTTACCGGATGGTTAAATGTCAGGCGATTAGCCATCCGGTAAGGAATCTTAATGCTGAGATATTACAGGCGCGAGCGATCAGCGCACGTCAGTTTGAGCAGGAGATGCCTGTTGCGGCTGGGTGATCTGCTGAGAGTCTTTTTTGTTCTGGTGGTGGTGCCACGCACCTATAGCGGAGTAGACGAAGCGTCCGAAGAAGAAGAGAAAGCTGATAAGCAGTACGATCCGGATCATGCGACTATTAAATCGGTGTCGTTTGCGTAGGCTGGTAACCTGGCTCACAAAAGGTTCCTTGTAGTGTACCCAACTGAGGGCGATACTCACATTAAGGCATACTGTGAGGCAATGGTCAATTTTTCGTTATGTAAAATTGCTTCAGTTGTTTTATCCTCATATGTTATGAAAATTAATATTATTATTTGCATTAATAATGAATTAACGATAAGAAACGATGAAAATAGTAATAATTGATTAATGAGGGGCTTTTTTTTTGATATATATCAAACGTCACCCTTTACTGATAACTAAAATCGATGAGACATAGTAATGTATTTAACTTCATCGTTTTAGAGTCAGGTGGGATGCCTGTCTGAATACCCCCTGCAGGATGTGCGGGATTCTACTGAGCATCTATGAAACTCAATAAAAATTATATTTGTATGAGAGATAGATGGTGGGCGTTACCTCTCATCATACCATCTTTGCTGTTGCCTATATTGAGCACTGCCAATACCTATGCCCATATTAGTACTGGGACCGTAATTCTTTTCTACATGCCTTTGGCGTTGATGATTAGCCTGATGCTATTTTTTGGCTGGGCGGCATTGCCGGGAATTATCATTTCCATTATCTGCTACAAATATCCGCAGGTTGGGTTATTTGAAACGCTCTCAATAATTTCGCACTTTATTGTAACGATAGTGCTGAGTTGGGGAGGGTATAAAGTATTTGCACCCCGGCGGAACAACGTATCTCACGGTGACTCCCACCTGATGTTTCAGCGCATGTTTTGGCAGGTCTTCTGCCCGGCGACGCTGTTTCTGATCCTCTTCCAGTTTGCCGCGTTTGTGGGTGTTTATGAGAGTAAATCCGGCATGGTGGGGGTTATGCCCTTTAATACTGGCACGTTGATCAACTATCAGGCTATGCTGGTCGGGAATCTGATTGGGGTTCCTTTGTGCTACTTTATTATTCGCACGATCCGCAACCCTTTGCATGTCAGAGGCTATTTTTCTCAATTAAAGCAGCAGTTTGATACCAAAGTTACCAAAACTGAGGTTGCGGTCTGGCTGATTATATTGGCTGTACTTATGGCATTGCTGTGTATGCCGTTAAATGAACAAAGCTCAATATTCAGCACAAATTATACTCTGTCGTTGTTGCTACCTGTCATGCTCTGGGGAGCAATGCGTTACGGTTACAGATTTATTTCGCTGATATGGTCTGTCGTACTTATTACCGCAATTCATTATTACCAGCGCTATATGCCTTGGTATTCTGGCTACGATACCCAGCTTGCCATTACCTCATCGAGCTATCTTGTTTTCTCCTTCATCGTGAACTTCATTGCCGTACTGGCAACGCGCCAACGCTTTGTTACCCGGCGCAACCATCGTCTGGCATTCTTTGATCCGATGGTGCATCTGCCAAATTTGCGCGCATTGAACCGGGATTTGAAAAAAACGCCATGGTCAGTGCTCTGCTTTTTGCGTGTTCCGGGCATGGAGCTACTGGTAAAAAATTACGGCATTATGCTGCGTATCCAGTACAAGCAAAAACTCTCACAGTGGATAACGCCACTGTTGGCACAGGATGAGCATGTCTATCAGTTATCGGGTAATGACTTAGTTTTGCGTTTTAACACTGAGTCGTATCAGGAGCGCATTGAAGCCCTGGACAGGCATATCAAGCAGTTCCGTTTTATTTGGGATGGCATGCCATTACAGCCGCAGGTGGGGATCAGTTTTTGCTATGTCCGTTCTCCTGTTAACCATATCTATCTGTTACTGGGAGAGTTAAGCACCATTGCCGAGCTTTCTCTGGCGACGAATTCACCAGAGAACTTGCAGCGCCGAGGCGTCATGCACTTGCAACGTGACCTGAAAGATAAGGTTGCGATGATGAATCGTCTACAGCTGGCGTTGGAGCACAATCGTTTTTTCCTGATGGCGCAGCCGATTTTTGGCGTACGCGGCGACGTTTATCATGAAATCCTGCTGCGCCTTGAGGGAGATGACGGTGAAACCATCCCGCCTGATTGCTTCTTGCCGGTCGCGCATGAGTTTGGCTTGTCATCCAGCATCGATATGTGGGTGATTGAAAATACGCTGAAGTTTATGGCACAGAATCGGGAAAAAATGCCCGCCCGTCGGTTTGCCATTAACTTGTCACCCACGTCGATATGTCGCGCCCGACTTCCGCATGACATCAAGCAGCTACTGGTTAAGTACAAGGTTGAAGCGTGGCAGTTGATTTTTGAAGTCACGGAAAGCAACGCCTTAACCAATGCGGAACAGGCACAGGCAACGTTACTGCAGCTGCAATCACTGGGCTGTCAGATTGCGATTGATGATTTTGGGACGGGTTACGCCAGCTATGCGCGGCTGAAGAATGTGAGTGCCGATATCCTGAAAATTGATGGCAGCTTTATTCGCAGTATCGTTTCGAATAGCCTCGACTACCAAATCGTGGCCTCTATTTGCCATCTGGCTCGGATGAAAAGAATGCTGGTGGTTGCGGAGTACGTCGAAAGTGAAGAAATACGCAGTGCGGTAATTTCGCTGGGGATTGACTACATGCAGGGGTACTTGATTGGTAAACCACAGCCATTGCATGAAACGCTGGAAGAACAGGCGCCAGACGCGCTGGCACCTGTTCTGAGTTTATGCGGCGATATCGGGTGAGGTTTCTTCTTCAATTTTGAGACGCCAGCCGGTTACGCCCTCCCAGTATTGCTGCTCTTTTTCCAGATCGAGCAGCACCAGCGCATTTTGGCTAAACCAGTCATGCGGGAAACGTAAGGTCCAGTGGTTGTGGTCGGTTATCAGAGTCAGGGTTGGCGGCGTGGTGGTCGCCTGACGCTGATTATTCAGCAGCACGCCCAGGCGTAACAGTTGAATTAACGGCAGAAACTGTTTTTTCTTGAACAGTGTAAAGCGGGGCAAGTCATCCAGTTTCACCGCTTTGCGATGATAACGAACTAATGTTGCCATCATCAGTTGTTGTTCCTGATTAAACCCCGGTAAATCGCTGTTTTGTAAGATATAAGCAGAGTGGCGATGTAAGCCGCTGTGGTTGATGTTCAGCCCAACCTCATGCAGCATCGCTGCCCAGCGCAGTAATGCTTCCAGTTGAGGATTGGCCAGTTTGGGCTGTTGCGTATGCCACTGGTCGTACATTTGCATCGTTGTTTCCAGTACGCGCCGGGCCTGTTCACTGTCAATGTTGTACTGGTTCGCCAGACTGCTGGCGGTACGGCTGCGAACGTCCTGGTGGCGAAAACGTCCTTCCATCTCGTACAGTACGCCTTCGCGTAGTGCGCCATCAGAAAGGCGA
Organism: Citrobacter sp. LUTT5; assembly: GCF_009905315.1. Classification (NCBI taxonomy): domain Bacteria; kingdom Pseudomonadati; phylum Pseudomonadota; class Gammaproteobacteria; order Enterobacterales; family Enterobacteriaceae; genus Citrobacter; species Citrobacter sp. LUTT5. Next base: position 1,404,311 of record NZ_CP047606.1, read on the forward strand.
AGTTCGCGGATAGCCAACGCGTCAAAAACGCCGCACAGAATCGCGAGTCCGGGTACAAACACTGCTTTTCGTTCTTCTGACAATCCCGGCAAGCTGAGCGCATCAAATGACGCATGCTTCAGCACTTCAGATGTCAGTTTGTCCAGGCGTTCGGGGGTGATAAAACCGTCTTTTTCACCCATCTCCAGCAGCACTTCGTGTGCCGCTTTAATCGTGCCTGACGCGCCCATTGCGACGTTCCAGCCCTGAATGCGAAACTGCCACGTTAAGGTTTCAAGCTTTTGCGCTGCCGCCATGCGGGCACGCTGGAAGTTTTCCCGGCTGATAACACCGCCCGGGAAATACATCTGGGCAAAACTGACGCAGCCCATACGGCGGCTTTCGACCAGCTTGGGTTCGAAATCTTCGCCGATCACCAGTTCTGTTGAGCCGCCGCCGATATCGATAACCAGCTTGCGGCCTTTTTCCGGCTGAGTGTGCTCCACGCCCATAAAAATCAGTCGGGCTTCTTCGTTACCGGAGATAATCTCAATCGGGTAGGGGATGACTTTTTCCGCTCGCTTGAGAAAATCGGTCGCATTCAGCGCCTGACGCAAAGTATGGGTTCCCACGATGCATACGCTTGACGGGGGAAAGCCCTGCAGGCGTTCGGCGAACAGCGACAGGCAGCTTAATCCGCGTTCCATTGCCTCTTCGCTCAGCTTGTTATCTTCGCCGAGACCATCCGCCAGATGAACGCGCTGTTTCAGCCGCCCGATAATCTGCATTGCGCCATCTACCACGCGGGCAATGACCATATGGAAACTGTTTGAACCAAGGTCGACCGCAGCAAATTCCTGCGGTCGTGGAGTCTTGTCGTGTATTGGCATAGCGTTAGTCAGGTTGCTCGAGTGATTTGATGTAGTCGTAAATCGCCAATTGTGACTGAACTTTACGGCGGTTTCCGCGTGGTACGTAGCGATTACTGAGTTCTTTATCGATGAAGCGAGCCTTCACCGTGTCGCTGAACAGGATATCGATAATATCCAGCACGCGCTGCTTAAGGCGCGGGTCCAGCAGCGGAGTGGCGACCTCGATACGATAGTCGATATTGCGGGTCATCCAGTCTGCAGAGGAGAGGTATACCTGCTTATCGCCACCGTTTTCGAAAATATAAACCCGGTCGTGTTCAAGGTAGCGGTCGACAATGCTTATCACGCGAATATTATCGCTGATGCCTTCCAGGTTCGGGATCAGAGAGCACATACCGCGAATCAACAAATTAACCGGTACGCCTGAGCTTGAGGCTGCATAGAGACGATCAACCAGACCTTTATCGACCAGGTTGTTCAGTTTTAGCGTGATACCGGAAGGCTGGCCTTGCTGCGCATTGGCGATCTCTTTGTCGATCATCGCGTACAGCAGACGGCGTGAGTTCTGCGGGGAAACCAGCAGATAATCGAACGTCACCGGACGATACGGGTTTTCGATGAAGTTAAATACCCGGCGCACTTCGTTGGTAATGCGCGAATCGGCGGTAAGCAACGAGTAGTCGGTGTACAGCCGCGCCGTTTTTTCGTTGAAGTTGCCCGTCCCGATATGGGCATAGCGCACGACTTCATCACCTTCTTTACGCGAGATAAGGAACAGTTTGGCGTGAATTTTCAGACCCGGCGCGGAGAAGATGACGTGAACGCCCGCTTCGGTCAGGCGCTTGGCCCAATGAATGTTGGCTTCTTCATCAAAGCGCGCCTGCAATTCCACTACCACGGTGACTTTTTTACTGTTATGCGCGGCATGGATCATCGCGTCGATGATGCGCGAGTCTTTTGCCACACGGTAGATGTTGATCTTTATTGCCAGTACGCTCGGGTCGAAAGACGCCTGGCGCAACAGTTCAAGAACGTGCTCAAAGGTGTGGTACGGGTAATACAGCAGCACATCGCGCTCGCGGATTGCATCAAATCCGTTACGGAATTTCTCATTGTCGAACCAGATGTGGCGCAGACGCGGCAGCGGCTTATTCACCAGGTTGGCTTTGCCAACGTTGGGGAAGTTAATAAAGTCTTTGAAGTTATGGTAACGGCCGCCGGGAACAATCGAGTCGTAGCGAGAAATCGTCAGTTTTTCACGTAGCACCTCGACCAACGCATTGGGCATGTCGCGCTGATAGACGAAACGCACAGGCTCTGCGGTCAGACGCTGTTTCAGGCTGGAGGACATCAGCTCCATCAGGCTCGATTCCATCTCGTGCACCAAATCGTATTCGGCGTCACGGGTCATTTTCATCGAATAGGCGTTAAGTGCGTCGTAATCAAAGAACCCTTTGAAAATATCGTCAAGGCAATAACGTAAAATGTTGTCCAACAGGATCATCGGCTTGCGACGACGCGGGGTTTCCGGCGGCAGATTCACAAAACGGGGAACCTTGTCAGAAGGGATTTCCAGCAGCGCGTAGCGGATTGTATCGCCGCGGATAATCTCTACCGCCAGATAGGTGTAGTCATCTTTCAAAAACTGGACTAAATCCGTCTCGCGGTTAATCAGGATCGGCGTGATGTGCTGGCGAAGATATTGCTTGAAGTAATGACGCAACCAGCTCTGCTGATTGGCCGATAGCTGGCGTTCATTGATTAAGAAAATCTGATTGCGCGCCATCTCCAGCAGCAACTCGTTGTACAGACCGTCAAATTCCTGATCGGCTTTTAATACGCGGGCCTGGATTTTGCCTAACAGATGGCGGGAGTGAGAGTTTGAACCCTGTTCTTCGCTAATAATGATTCGGCGCTTCAGTTCGGCAAAACGAACCTTATAAAACTCGTCGAGGTTATTGGAATAGATGCCTAAGAAACGCATCCGTTCGATCAACGGGTTTGACTTATCAGCAGCTTCCTGGAGTACGCGTTCGTTGAACGCTAACCAACTGAGTTCTTTCTCGATGTATAGCTTTTCCTGACCCATTACCACTTTTACTCCGTTTCATTCACGGGACACTACCGATTTATTATGGCGAGCATTGCTCTCAGATGTCCAACTGTGCCAGAAAAATATGACAATAAACCGTCTGATAGCAAAGAGAAAGGGGGAGCGTAGATGCATACCGGTGGTATTAACCGGAAAAGGTAGTTATGCCTGTAAGCCGGATGGTGACATGCGGCTTACAGGTTGAATTTTATTATTCGTCGGCGGCGTAGCCTTGTGGCGGTAGGCGGATACCATCCAGCCATGCAGCGTTATCACGCATTTTCAGGCGACCATCAATAAACCAGCTTACCACCAGTGGGTAAATGGTATGTTCCTGAGCCTGAACCCGTGCCGTGACATCATCTTCGCTGTCGCCTTCAAATACCGGAACTTTGGCCTGAAGAATAACCGGTCCGCCGTCCAGTTCATCAGTGACGAAGTGGACGGAGGTACCATGCTCTTCATCGCCATTTTCCAGTACCTGGCGGTGCGTGTGCAAGCCTGGGTACTTCGGCAATAAAGACGGGTGGATATTCAGCAATCGTTCAGAATAGTGCGCGACAAACGCCGGGCTGAGGATGCGCATATAACCGGCCAGCACCACGACATCCGGCGCCCAGGCGTCAATTTCTTGCATCAGTTGGCGGTCGAAGGCTTCGCGACTTGCAAACTGGGCGGCTTCCAGCGAGTACGCTGGAATATTCGCTTCGCGTGCGCGTTCAAGGCCGAACGCATCCGTCTTGTTACTGAATACTGCACGTATGGTGCCATTGATTTTTTTCTGTTCGCAGGCGTCTATTATCGCCTGCAAATTGCTTCCGTTACCGGAAATGAGCACCACAATGTTTTTCATTCAATGACCACACGCTGTTCGGAATCAGAAGCTTTGATGATACCGATTTTCCATGCGTTTTCACCTTTCTCATTGAGCAAAGCCAGGGCTTTGTCCACTTCCAGAGCTGGCAGGGCGATAACCATACCTACACCGCAGTTAAAGGTGCGATACATCTCATGTTGGCTGACGTTACCCGCCATTTGCAGCCAGTTGAAGACGGCTGGCCACTGCCAGGAAGACTCGTCGATCACGGCCTGCGTGTTGTCTGGCAGAACGCGTGGAATATTTTCCCAGAAGCCGCCGCCGGTCAGGTGGGCAATGGCGTGCACATCAACCTTCTCGATCAGTTCCAGAATGGATTTTACGTAAATGCGGGTCGGAGCCAGCAAGTGGTCGGCCAGCGATTTACCTTCAAGCTCGGTGGTTTCCGGGTCACAACCGCTGACTTCAACGATTTTACGCACCAGAGAGTAACCGTTGGAGTGCGGACCGCTGGAGCCGAGCGCAATCAGTACGTCGCCGTCAGCCACTTTAGAACCGTCGATAATCTCTGATTTTTCGACGACGCCAACACAGAAACCTGCCACGTCGTAATCTTCGCCGTGGTACATCCCCGGCATTTCAGCTGTTTCCCCACCGACCAGCGCACAGCCAGACTGCAGGCAGCCTTCTGCAATCCCGTTAATGACGCTGGCTGCGGTGTCCACATCCAGTTTGCCGGTTGCATAGTAGTCGAGGAAGAACAGCGGCTCAGCGCCCTGAACCACGAGGTCGTTGACGCACATTGCGACGAGGTCAATGCCGATAGTGTCGTGGCGTTTCAGATCCATCGCCAGACGCAGTTTTGTACCAACGCCATCAGTGCCGGAAACCAGTACCGGTTCACGATATTTTTGCGGCAATGCGCACAGCGCACCGAAGCCACCCAGACCACCCATAACTTCCGGACGACGCGTTTTCTTTACTACGCCTTTGATTCGATCAACCAGAGCATTACCTGCATCAATATCAACACCGGCATCTTTGTAGCTAAGAGAGGTTTTATCGGTCACTGCCTGCTTCCCCACATGTTTACTTGCAGTAAAAGTTAAATTCGGCGCAATTCTAACAGGGAAAGCAAACGTTTGCGAGCCTGCTCTGCATCAAGTTTTATCTGCTGGTTTTTTCAGCATTTTACAATCATTTATCTATTTGTTTGAACTGCGCCACGAAAATGAAACCGGGTACAGCCTTGTGCTTGAAACCTGCCAGCCGAATGCACAGTATCGTACTGAAACCGGTTTCTGTTTTCTGTTGCGGGCCTCATTTGGAGCGTTTTGCGCAGAGTCATCACGATAGGGGAAGGGGATGTCAGGATTTAAAGCAGATTTCATGTGGGGTGGCGCTGTCGCCGCTCATCAACTGGAAGGTGGCTGGCAGGAGGGCGGTAAAGGAATTAGCGTTGCCGATGTCATGACGGCGGGGGCGCATGGCGTGGCGCGTGAAATTACTGACGGTGTGATTGCCGGTAAAAACTACCCTAACCACGATGCCATCGATTTTTATCATCGCTATAAAGACGACATCAGGCTGTTTGCCGAAATGGGGTTTAAATGTTTTCGCACTTCTATTGCCTGGACGCGGATTTTCCCTTTAGGTGACGAAGCGCAACCCAATGAAGCTGGCCTGCAGTTCTATGATGATCTGTTCGACGAATGTCTGAGATATGGCATTGAACCGGTGATTACGTTGTCGCACTTCGAGATGCCCTACCATCTGGTGACGGAGTACGGCGGCTGGCGCAACCGTAAGCTTATCGACTTTTTTGTCCGTTTTGCCCGGGTGGTTTTCACTCGTTACCAGCACAAAGTGAAGTACTGGATGACGTTTAATGAGATTAACAATCAGGCAAATTATCACGAAGACTTCGCGCCCTTTACTAACTCTGGCCTGAAATATCTGCCTGGTGAAGACCGCGAGCCGGTCATGTACCAGGCGGCGCACTACGAGCTGGTGGCAAGCGCGCTGGCGGTGAAGCTCGCGCGTGAAATTAACCCGGCGCTGCAAATTGGCTGCATGATTGCAATGTGCCCAATTTATCCGCTGACCTGTGCGCCGAACGACATGATGATGGCGATGAACGCTATGCACCGGCGTTACTGGTTTACTGACGTCCATGTGCGCGGCAAATACCCGCAGCATCTTCTCAATTACTTTACCCGTCGTGGCTTTGAACTGGATATCACCGAGGAAGACCGTCAGGCGCTGACCGAGGGCTGCGTTGATTACATCGGCTTTAGCTATTATATGTCTTTCGCGACCCAGGCAACGGCGGACAACCCACAACTGGATTACGACGAGTCGAAAAGCCTGGTTTCTAACCCGTACGTGCAGAAGTCGGACTGGGGCTGGCAGATTGATCCCGTCGGTCTGCGCTATTCGCTGAACTGGTTCTGGGATCATTATCAGTTGCCGCTGTTTATTGTTGAAAACGGCTTTGGGGCGATTGACGTGCAGCAGGCCGATGGCTCGGTGGATGATTCCTATCGTATTGACTATATGGCCGCGCATATCCGCGAAATGAAAAAAGCGGTGGTGGAAGATGGCGTGGATCTGATGGGTTATACCCCGTGGGGCTGTATTGATTTAGTCTCGGCCGGGACGGGGGAGATGAAAAAACGCTACGGCTTTATCTATGTTGATAAAAATAATGACGGGAGTGGGACATTAGCACGCTCGCCGAAGAAATCTTTTTCATGGTATCAAAACGTCATCCAGAGTAATGCTGAAAATCTATAAAATTCATAGCATTGATAACAACCCCCGCACTTATTGTGGGGGTTGTTTTATACTCATCATCCAGACGCAAACGATTTTGGTTGATCCATATCAAGCGTATGCAGTGTTGCGCCAGAGACGAAAAGCGGTATAATCCGGCGATTTTTTTTGTGGTTGCCACTCGTCTGAGGAAAGGAGAAGAGTATGAAGATCGTGGAAGTCAAACACCCACTCGTCAAACACAAGCTGGGACTGATGCGTGAAAACGACATCAGCACTAAACGCTTTCGTGAACTCGCCTCGGAAGTTGGCAGCCTGCTGACTTATGAAGCAACCGCCGGTCTGGAAACCGAAAAGGTGACCATTGAAGGCTGGAACGGCCCGGTTGAAGTTGACCAAATCAAAGGTAAAAAAATCACCGTTGTGCCAATCCTGCGTGCGGGCCTGGGCATGATGGAAGGCGTTCTGGAAAACGTTCCGAGCGCGCGTATCAGCGTGGTCGGTATGTACCGTAATGAAGAGACGCTGGAGCCGGTTCCGTACTTCCAGAAGCTGGTTTCTAACATTGATGAGCGTATGGCGCTGATCGTTGACCCGATGCTGGCAACCGGCGGTTCCGTTATCGCTACCATCGACCTGCTGAAAAAAGCAGGCTGCAGCAGCATTAAAGTCCTGGTGCTGGTTGCAGCGCCGGAAGGTATCGCGGCGCTGGAAAAAGCGCACCCGGATGTTGAGCTGTACACTGCCTCCATCGATCAGGGACTGAACGAGCACGGATACATTATTCCGGGGCTCGGCGATGCCGGCGATAAGATTTTTGGTACCAAGTAAACGAATAAGTGAAAAGAAGCCGACTTTAAGAGTCGGCTTTTTTTTGAATAAAACAACCCAATCGCTAATAACAAACAACACTCAGAGGAAAACACTATGACGCGCCGTGCTATCGGGGTGAGTGAAAGACCGCCGCTTTTACAGACAATCCCGCTTAGTTTACAGCACCTGTTCGCCATGTTTGGCGCAACGGTACTGGTGCCAGTCCTGTTTCATATCAACCCAGCTACCGTTCTGCTGTTTAACGGTATTGGTACTTTACTGTATCTCTTTATTTGTAAAGGTAAAATTCCGGCTTACCTCGGTTCAAGCTTTGCGTTCATTTCCCCAGTTCTGCTGCTGCTGCCGCTAGGGTATGAAGTGGCGCTGGGCGGTTTCATTATGTGTGGCATCCTGTTCTGCCTGGTTTCGTTCATCGTTAAGAAAGCCGGTACTGGCTGGCTGGATGTAATGTTCCCGCCTGCGGCGATGGGCGCAATCGTTGCCGTTATCGGTCTGGAGTTGGCGGGTGTCGCTGCGGGTATGGCGGGATTGCTGCCTGCGGAAGGACAAGCGCCAGACTCAACAACCATCATCATCTCAATGGTGACGCTGGCGGTGACGGTATTTGGTTCCGTGCTGTTCCGTGGCTTTATGGCGATTATCCCGATTTTAATTGGGGTGCTGGCCGGGTACGCGCTCTCCTTCGTGATGGGCGTCGTGGACACCACGCCGATAGCGCAGGCTCACTGGTTTGCTCTGCCGACGTTCTACACGCCGCGCTTTGAATGGGTCGCTATTCTGACCATTCTGCCTGCGGCGCTGGTGGTTATTGCTGAACACGTCGGCCACCTGGTGGTAACGGCGAATATCGTGAAAAAAGATTTGATTCGCGATCCTGGCCTGCATCGTTCTATGTTTGCTAACGGCCTGTCGACGGTGATCTCCGGCTTCTTTGGTTCTACGCCGAACACCACGTACGGCGAGAACATCGGCGTCATGGCGATTACCCGCGTTTACAGTACCTGGGTTATTGGCGGTGCGGCGATTTTCGCCATTCTGCTCTCCTGCGTGGGTAAACTGGCTGCGGCGATCCAAATCATTCCGCTGCCGGTCATGGGCGGTGTATCTCTGCTGTTATACGGCGTGATTGGCGCTTCCGGTATTCGCGTGCTGATCGAGTCAAAAGTTGACTACAACAAAGCACAGAACCTGATCCTGACCTCGGTCATTTTGATCATCGGCGTCAGCGGCGCGAAAGTTCACATCGGTGCTGCTGAGCTGAAAGGCATGGCGCTGGCGACCATTGTGGGTGTCTGTCTGAGCCTGATTTTCAAAGTTATCAGCCTGCTGCGTCCAGAAGAAGTGGTGCTCGACGCCAAAGATGCCGACACTGAGCAACAGTAAACCTTTGACCGGGTGGCGATGCTGCCCGGTTCTATCGCGACGCATTTCTGTGTTAAACTCAACGCGATTTTATGAAATCCTGGGTTGAGGTATCTCTGAACACACCGGCACAGCTCTCTTTGCCACTTTATCTTCCTGACGACGAAACTTTCGCAAGTTTCTGGCCGGGGGATAACTCCTCTTTACTGGCTGCACTGCAAAACGTGCTGCGTCAGGAACATAGCGGGTATATTTATCTCTGGTCGCGTGAAGGCGCTGGCCGTAGTCATTTGCTGCATGCAGCCTGTGCGGAACTGTCCGCGCGCGGCGATGCGGTAGGCTACGTGCCGCTCGACAAACGTACCTGGTTCGTCCCCGAGGTGCTCGACGGGATGGAGCATTTATCGCTGGTATGCATCGATAACATCGAATGTGTGGCCGGTGATTCGCTGTGGGAAATGGCGATCTTTGATCTCTACAACCGTATCCTGGAGTCGGGGAAAACACGCCTGCTGATCACCGGCGATCGTCCACCAAGACAGCTGAATCTGGGATTGCCAGATCTCGCTTCGCGTCTGGACTGGGGGCAAATCTACAAGCTGCAACCACTTTCCGATGAAGATAAGCTGCAGGCGTTGCAATTACGCGCCAGACTTCGCGGATTTGAACTGCCGGAAGATGTGGGCCGCTTTCTGCTTAAGCGTCTGGATCGGGAAATGCGTACGCTGTTTATGACGTTGGATCAGCTTGATCACGCATCGATCACCGCCCAGCGTAAGCTGACCATTCCGTTCGTAAAAGAAATTCTGAAGCTGTAAGCGCCGCAGCCAAATGACTGCGGCAGGTTTCGGTTAACCGACGATTTCCAGTACCTGCTCCGGCGGGCGTCCAATTCGAGCCTGACCTTTGGCAACTACGATTGGGCGCTCCATCAGTTTCGGGTTTTCCACCATTGCCTGAATCAGCGCATCTTCACTCAGATTTTTGTCCGCCAGGTTAAGCGATTTATAGAGATCCTCTTTCTGGCGCATCAGCTCACGCGCGCTGGACATACCCAGCATCTGCAGAAGTTCACGCAGGGTTGCGGCGTCAGCCGGGGTTTCCAGATACAGCACCACTTCCGGGTCCACGCCATTGGACTTCAGTAATTCCAGCGTTTCACGGCTCTTGGAGCAGCGTGGGTTATGGTAGATTTTAATCGCGTCTGACATGACTTCTCCTTGCATAACAATATTGCCGGATGGCGGCCAAAAGACCTTATCCGGCCTACATATCGTGTCTGACGTAGGCCGGATAAGACGCTACAGCGCCGCCATCCGGCAAGGGTTCGATAATTACATCTTCGTGTAGGGTTTAAAGCGTTCTTGCAGCTGGCGTAGCTGGTCGATACGAGCATCGTATCTGGCCTGCTGCTGGCTACCCAGTTTCACCTGAGAGCTTGCGCTGCTGAGCATCGAAATCGCCTGATCCAGACGTCCGGCGAGGGCATACCCCTCCGCCCGCGCCGCCAGCTCCTGATCGCGGTTGTTCAGGTTGGCTTCCGTTTGCGCTAACAGATCCCAGCCGTTAGGGTCGTCCTTATGGTTAAACGTATAGCGATTCAGGATGGTTGCCGCCTCTTTGGCTTGTCCGCCCTGTAGATACGCATTCGCCAGGTTGAGCTGCAGTACCGGGTTAGTGCGCAGGTCGCGGGCGTTTTTCAGGCGGTTAATGGCATCACTGGTTTTCTTCTGGCCGAGATCGATATCCGTTGCCAGGTCGAGATACCAGGCATTGTTCGCGTCTGCAGCCAGCAGCGGTTGCAGCGCTTTACGCGCCTCGTCATATTTGCTGGCTTCCATCGCCTGCAATGCCCGGCCATATTGTGCCGCACGTTGCTCACGTACGTTGCCTTTCGACCAGTTACTCAGCAGGTCATCGGTCAACTGGTTACGACCAGAGTTGTACATGCCCAAGGTTCGTGCCTTAGCCAGATAAAAATCTTCTGACGACTGGACGACCACCGGACGCATTTGGTTGGCGCGGTTACGGGCATCCGACAGGCGGCTTTCAGGCAGGGGGTGAGTCAGCAAAATTTCCGGCGGACGCGAAGAGTAACGGGCCTGATCGAGCAGTTTTTCGAGGAACGTCGGCATGGCCTGGGGATCGAATCCCGAGCGTTGCAGCACCTGAATACCGATGCGATCTGCTTCCTGTTCGTTTTGTTGCGTAAAGCTAATCATCCCCTGACGTGTTCCCGCCAGCGTACCGGTCAGCGCCGCCATACCCGCCTGCGGGCTAGCCATCGCTAATAAAATTGAACCTAGCGCACCTACCCATGTTAGCGGCGCACTGCGTTTCTGATCTTCCATTGCACGAGCCAGGTGGCGCTGAGTGACGTGGGAGATTTCGTGCGCCATGACCGATGCTAACTGGCTTTCGTTGTCGGAATAGCGGAACAGTGCGGAGTGCAAGACAACGTTGCCGCCAAAGAAAGCAAAGGCGTTGATTTCATCGTTGTTGATCAAAAAGAATGTGAAGGGTGTTTTTACCGAGTCGGCGTGCGAGACCAGACGCATTCCCAGCGCATTAATGTATTGGGTGAGCAATGGATCATTAATTAATGGCGCACTGCCGCGCAGTTGGCGTACGTAATAATCGCCCATCTGCATTTCCTGTCCTATGGAAAGCGTACTGCCTGCCGACGTTCCCATATCAGGCAGGGTGTCCGCAGTATCAGCAAATGCGGGCGCAACCTGACCGATAGTCAGTGCGGCAATGAGGGTAGCAACCAGGTTTTTTTTCAACTGCCTGAACATAACCTCTGTCCTGTATTCTTTTTTGAGATAGCCATTTGACCAATGCTGTGAAGTATCGTTCACACTCCGCAAGCTTACGGAGTGTAACTGCGAAACCTGACGATGAACACCCAGGAAAAATGTCTTTTCACTTTGCGTAATCAGCCATAAAAAGCGAAGTCTTTTTTGTGACATTTCGATACAATTCGGGATCGCAATCCCGCTATTGGGTTCATGGAAGGGTTTTATGCTCGAAATGTTGATGCAATGGTATCGTCGCCGCTTTAGCGACCCCGAAGCCATCGCCCTGCTGATTATTCTTGTTGCCGGTTTTGGCATCCTGTTCTTTTTTAGCGGTCTTCTGGCGCCGCTACTGGTCGCCATAGTGCTGGCGTACCTGCTTGAATGGCCGACTGTGCGGCTGGAACATATTGGGTGTTCACGGCGTTGGGCGACATCGATTGTGCTGGTGGTGTTTGTCGGTATTTTGCTGCTGATGGCCTTTGTGGTGATGCCCGTTGCGTGGCAGCAGGGTATTTACCTGATCCGCGACATGCCCGGCATGCTCAATAAATTGTCTGATTTTGCCGCCACCTTGCCAAGACGTTATCCGGCGCTGATGGATGCGGGCATCATTGATGCGATGGCGGAAAACATGCGCTCGCGAATGCTCACCATGGGTGATTCGGTGGTGAAATATTCGTTAGCTTCACTGGTTGGATTGCTGACCCTGGCGGTCTATCTGGTTCTCGTCCCGTTGATGGTGTTCTTCCTGATCAAAGATAAAGGACAGATGCTGAACGCCGTGCGCCGGGTGCTGCCGCGTAATCGTGGGCTTGCGGGGCAGGTGTGGAAAGAGATGAACCAGCAAATCACCAACTATATTCGCGGAAAGGTGCTGGAAATGGTGGTGGTCGGCGTGGCGACCTGGCTCGGCTTCCTGCTGTTTGGTCTCAACTATTCGCTGCTGCTGGCGGTGCTGGTAGGGTTCTCTGTGCTGATCCCGTATATCGGCGCTTTTGTGGTGACGATTCCGGTGGTCGGCGTGGCGCTGTTTCAGTTCGGGCTTGGCACCGAGTTCTGGAGCTGTTTTGCCGTGTACCTGATAATCCAGGCGCTGGACGGCAATCTGTTGGTTCCCGTGCTGTTCTCCGAGGCGGTCAATCTGCATCCATTGGTGATTATTCTCTCCGTGGTGATTTTCGGCGGTCTGTGGGGATTCTGGGGCGTATTCTTTGCGATCCCTCTGGCGACGTTAATCAAAGCGGTAATGCACGCCTGGCCGGATGGTCAGGTCGTTGACGAACCCTAATCTGCAAGATCCGGCGATATCATGTCGCCGGATCCGAACTTGTCTGACCTCTATCCACACTTTCTGAATAATCTCTTCTGCTGTCGTTTTTCTCCGCATTTGTCTTTAACTTGACCCGCGTGATGTCTTTCTGTCACGCAAGGAATAAGACCAACAGGAGAACAAAATGGGTCACAACACACACACGCAGCAAAAGGTGGGATGGGGCGGTTATCTCGCTTTTTTTATCACGATTATCCTTTTTTCCGGCATGTTTGCGAAAAGTACTGAATGGTGGCGGGTCTTTGACTTCACCGTCCTCAACGGCGCCTTTGGGCAGATTAATGCCGCAGGCGATACGGCGGTCTCTTTTCGCGGCTCTGGAGGGATGGGAGCCAAAGACGGCTTCTTATTCGCGCTTGAGCTGGCACCTTCCGTCATTCTTTCACTCGGGATTATTTCCGTCACCGAAGGGCTAGGTGGTTTACGTGCGGCACAACAGCTGATGACGCCGGTCCTGCGCCCGTTACTCGGTATTCCGGGAGTTTGTTCGCTGGCGCTAATTGCTAATTTGCAAAATACCGATGCCGCGGCCGGGATGACCAAAGAGATGGCGGAAGAGGGCATTATTACTGAACAGGAGCGTGCCATTTTTGCCTGCTGGCAAACCAGCGGCAGCGCGTGTATTACCAACTATTTTTCCTCTGGTGCTGCGCTGTTTACGGTGGTTACCGTTCCGGTGATTACGCCGCTGGCGGTGATCCTTGTCTTCAAATTTGTGGGTGCGAACCTGCTGCGTTTGTGGATTGCGCAGTTGGAAAATCGCCGTCTGCAGCAGGAGGTCTGAGATGACAACGCAGGTACGTAAAAACGTCATGGATATGTTTATCGATGGCGCGCGGCGCGGGTTTACAATTGCTACAACCAGCCTGTTACCTAACGTGGTGATGGCGTTTGTGATTATTCAGGCGCTGAAGGTGACGGGATTGCTCGAGATTGTCGGGCGGGTGTGCGAACCGGTGATGGCGTTGTGGGGGCTACCGGGGGAATCTGCCACCGTGCTGCTGGCGGCGGTGATGAGTATGGGAGGCGGCGTCGGCGTTTGTGCCAGTCTGGTTGTTGCTGGTACGCTTTCGGGACATGATGCGACTGTATTGCTACCGGCAATCTACCTGATGGGCAATCCGGTGCAAAATGTGGGACGCTGCCTGGGAACTGCGGGGGTCCATCCCCGTTACTACCCGCTGATTATTGCGGTATGCGTCATTAATGCGCTGCTCTCTATTTGGGTTATGCAGGTAATTGCCTGACAAGGAAGGTTATGAACTGTTCAATTCTTAATTTGACGTTGTTCCAGCAGGGACACGTGTACGCACCGGAAGATTTAGGGCGACAGGATATACTGGTCTCCGGCAGTAAAATTGTTGCCATCGCCCCGTCAATTTCTCCTGAAGACTTTCCCGGTTGCGAGTGTATCAATCTTGACGGCGCGATTGTGTGCCCAGGATTTATCGATCAACACGTCCATCTGATTGGCGGAGGCGGGGAAGCAGGGCCGCATACCCGCACGCCGGAAGTGCGCTTGTCACGCCTGGTTGAAGCTGGTGTAACTTCGGTGGTGGGTTTGCTGGGTACCGATGGCATTACCCGTCATCCGGAATCGCTGCTGGCAAAAACCCGCGCGCTGGAGTTTGAAGGCATCAGCGCATGGATGCTTACTGGGGCGTATTCTCTGCCTTCCCCGACGATCACCGGCAGCATCGAGCGTGACGTGGCGCTGATCGATAAAATCATTGGCGTGAAATGTGCGATTTCGGACCATCGTTCCTCACCCCCAGATACCTCGGTGCTGGCAAACATGGCAGCGCAGTCGCGCGTCGGTGGATTGTTAGGACGCAAACCGGGGATCAGTGTATTCCATATGGGCGATAGCCCGCGCATGCTGGAACCATTGTACCAGATCCTCAACTGCTGCGATGTGCCGATTACTAAACTGTTGCCGACACACGTTAACCGTGCGGAACCGTTGTTCCAGGCGGCGCTGGAGTATGCCCGTAAAGGCGGTTATATCGACATTACCAGCAGCATTGATGAGCCCGTCGACCCCGCCACGGCTATCGCCACGGCGCTGCGGCAGAACGTGCCACTGTCGCGCATTACGCTTAGCTCGGATGGCAACGGCAGCCAGCCGGAATTTGATGAGTTAGGTAATCTCATCGGTATCGGTGTCGCGGGGTTTGAATCACTGGCTGAAACGGTGCGCCAGTTGGTGAAAGTTCATGCCATACCGCTGGAACAGGCGCTCTGTCCGCTGACGCGTACGGTCGCAGAATTTTTGGGGCTCGAACATAAGGGGCGCCTGGCGGTGGGATGCGATGCGGACATTCTGGTGCTTAACGATGCGTTGGAGGTTAATCATCTTTGGGCGAAGGGAAAAGCCGTGGTCAGAGAGAAGAAAGCCTGCGTAAAAGGGACGTTTGAATAAACGTTTATGCCGGGTGGCGGCTACGCCTCACCCGGCCTACAAGTTTCGCAATATTAATAAGCTGCGTAGGCCTGATAAGCGAAGCGCCATCAGGCTTTTTCCAGCAAAACGTAAATCAGGCGTTCTCTTTCAGCCAGTTCAGTACCACGTCGTGGTGATTGCTGGTTTTGAAGTCATCGAACACGTGCTCAATTTTGCCTTCGGCATCAATCAGGAAGCTGATGCGGTGGATGCCATCGTAGGTTTTGCCCATAAATGACTTCTCACCCCAGACGCCGAACTGCTCGCAAACCTGATGATCTTCATCGGACAGGAGCGTGAAATTCAGGACTTCTTTCTCCGCGAATCGGGAAAGCTTCTCTGGTTTGTCGGTGCTGATCCCCAGCACTTCAACACCAGCTTTTTTTAACTCATCCATGTTATCGCGCAAGCCGCAGGCCTGTACGGTACAGCCGGGTGTCATGGCTTTCGGGTAAAAATAAACCAGAACACGCTGTCCCTGGAAGTCGGTTAAATTTACTTGTTCTCCGTCTTGATCCGGCAAGCTAAATTTCGGTGCGATATCACCGGCTTTCAGTGGGTTCATTACTTAACTCCATCCTGTTCATCATGCTGTGAGTAATTGACGACGTTAATACTGCCTTGCGCATTGAGTTCTGTACAGAGTGCTTTAAACGCATCTTCAATATTTGCCGAATCATGTGACGCAGGACTATGTGCGGTAATTTGAATAAACAACTGCGCCGCCTTTCCATTCTCCGCCGGTTGCGTGCGTGAAACCAGTTCCGCAATATTCATTTGGTGGCTGTCAAACAGTGCGGTGAAGCGTTCAATCAAATGGGGAGAATCAGGGACATCGACCTGCACCCATACCGTAGCAGGCATCGCCGGACGAGGGCGCGCGGTCGTGCGCTTCATCACAATGAGTAAATCCAGCTCTGCGCCTTTTAATGGCAGGGTTGATTCAATCAGGGTGATGGCATTCCAGGTGCCCGACAGCAACATGATAAACGTGAACTCATCACCCAGCATGGCCAGTCGGCTGTCTTCGATATTACAGCCGCAACTGCTGACATGACGTGTGATGGTGTTCACAATTCCTGGGCGGTCGGCACCCAGCGCAGTAATGACCAGATAGTGTTGCGATGACGATGTCAAACCTGTTCTTCCTTTGAGCGGTGAGGTAATCATAAGGAAAGCATAAAAAAAACATGCATACAACAATCAGAACGGCTCTGGTCGCTTGCTTTTATTGTCGTACCAAACGTACCATTGAGACACTTGTTTGCACAGAGGATGGCCCATGTTCACGGGAAGTATTGTCGCGCTTGTTACGCCGATGGATGAGAAAGGTAAAGTCTGCCGGTCGAGCCTGAAAAAACTGATTGATTATCATGTCGCCAGCGGCACCTCGGCGATCGTTTCTGTTGGCACCACCGGTGAGTCCGCCACCCTGAGTCATGATGAACATGGCGATGTGGTGATGATGACGCTGGAGCTGGCTGACGGGCGTATTCCGGTTATTGCCGGAACCGGCGCCAATGCGACCGCGGAAGCCATTAGTCTGACGCAGCGTTTCAACGACAGCGGTGTTGTTGGCTGCCTGACGGTGACGCCTTACTACAACCGCCCAACCCAGGAAGGTTTGTTCCAGCATTTCAAAGCCATCGCTGAGCATACTGACCTGCCGCAAATTCTGTATAATGTGCCGTCCCGTACTGGCTGCGATATGCTGCCGGAAACCGTTGGTCGTCTGGCGAAAGTTAAAAATATTATCGCTATTAAAGAGGCCACGGGGAACTTAAGTCGCGTTCACCAGATCAAAGAGCTGGTTTCGGACGACTTTATTCTGCTCAGCGGTGATGACGCGACCGGACTGGATTTTATGCAGCTCGGTGGTCATGGCGTGATTTCCGTAACGTCTAACGTTGCGGCACGTGATATGGCTGAAATGTGCAAACTGGCGGCAGCCGGGCAATTTGCCGAGGCGCGGGTGATTAACCAGCGTCTGATGCCGTTACACAACAAACTATTTGTCGAACCCAATCCTATTCCCGTGAAATGGGCGTGTAAGGAATTGGGACTTGTGGCGACCGATACGCTACGTCTGCCGATGACGCCAATCACGGACAATGCTCGTGAAATCGTCAAAGCGGCACTTAAGCATGCCGGTTTGCTGTAAAGTTTAGGGAGATTTGATGGCTTACTCAGTACAAAAGTCGCGCCTGGCCAAGGTTGCGGGTGTTTCGCTTGTTATGTTGCTCGCGGCCTGTAGCTCTGACTCGCGCTATAAGCGCCAGGTGAGCGGTGATGAATCCTATCTGGAGGCCGCACCGCTTGCTGAGCTTCATGCTCCAGCTGGGATGATTTTGCCGGTTATGTCGGGCGACTATAATATCCCGGTAACCAACGGCAGTGGTGCCGTGGGTAAAGCGCTGGATATTCGTCCACCGGCTCAGCCGTTAGCGTTAGTCACTGGCGCTCGCACGCAAATCGCAGGCGATACCTCAACGTTGCTGGTGGAAAATGGTCGTGGCAACACGCTGTGGCCGCAGGTCGTGAGCGTCATTCAGTCTAAAAACTACACGATCACCAAACGTGATGATGCCAGCCAGACGCTGACCACCGACTGGGTTGACTGGAACCGTCTGGATGAAGACGAGCAGTACCGTGGACGTTATCAAATCTCGGTTAAACCGCAGGGCTATCAGCAAGCGGTAACGGTGAAACTGGTTAACCTCGAGCAGGCGGGTAAACCCGTAGCCGATGCGGCATCAATGCAGCGTTACAGCGCTGAGATGATGAACGTTATCTCTGCTGGTCTGGATAAGAACGCCACCGACGCCGCGAATGCCGCGCAGAACCGCTCTGCAGCCACCATGGATGTTCAGAGCGCAGCCGATGACACCGGTTTACCAATGCTGGTGGTACGCGGACCGTTCAACGTGGTGTGGCAGCGTCTGCCAGCAGCGCTTGAGAAAGTGGGGATGAAGGTAACCGACAGCACCCGTTCTCAGGGTAGCATCGCGGTGACCTACAAACCTCTGTCTGATAGCAGCTGGCAGGAGCTGGGCGCAAGTGACCCAGGTCTGGTATCCGGCGACTATAAACTGCAGGTCGGTGATTTAGACAACCGCAGTAGCTTGCAGTTTATCGATCCGAAGGGGCATACCCTGACGCAAAGCCAGAACGACGCGCTGGTCGCCGTCTTCCAGGCAGCGTTCAGTAAGTAAAAATAAAGGGCTGGATAACTCCAGCCCTTTTTTTCTGATATGATACGCAAACGTGTGCGTCGGCAGAAAAACGCAATATTTATCGTTAATTCACACCCAGGAGTAATAAAGATGCAAAAGCAAGCTGAGTTGTATCGTGGTAAAGCGAAGACCGTATACAGCACGGAAAACCCGGACCTGTTGGTGCTCGAATTCCGCAATGATACGTCAGCAGGGGATGGCGCGCGCATTGAACAGTTTGACCGTAAAGGTATGGTGAACAACAAATTCAACCATTTCATTATGACTAAACTGCAAGAAGCGGGTATTCCTACCCAGATGGAGCAACTGCTTTCTGATACCGAATGTCTGGTGAAAAAGCTGGATATGGTACCGGTTGAATGTGTGGTACGTAACCGCGCGGCAGGCTCTCTGGTTAAGCGTTTAGGCGTTGAGGAAGGTATTGAACTGAATCCGCCGCTGTTTGATCTGTTCCTGAAAAACGATGCTATGCACGATCCAATGATTAACGATTCCTATTGCGAAACTTTTGGTTGGGTGAGCAAAGAGAATCTGGCACGTATGAAAGAGCTGACCTACAAAGCTAACGACGTGCTGAAAAAGATGTTTGATGATGCTGGTCTGATTCTGGTCGACTTCAAACTTGAGTTTGGTTTGTATAAAGGTGAAGTTGTCCTGGGTGATGAATTCTCACCGGACGGTAGCCGCCTGTGGGACAAAGAAACGCTGGATAAAATGGACAAAGATCGCTTCCGCCAGAGTCTGGGCGGCCTGATCGAAGCCTATGAAGCCGTCGCGCATCGCCTGGGTGTGAAGTTAGACTAATCTTTCCCTGAGCCGGCGATCGCTCTCCGGCTCATTAACCCCACCTGATTTGATTACTATTTCTTATGGTAATCCTGTTCCGAACCGCCTACGATCATCATCATAATGAATAAAAAGTTGAGGTGATTATGCGCTGGCAAGGGCGTCGTGAAAGTGACAACGTGGAAGACAGACGAAACAGCTCTGGCGGCGGCCCCTCTATGGGGGGGCCTGGTTTTCGTCTGCCCAGTGGTAAAGGCGGTATCATCCTGCTGATTGTGGTGCTGGTGGCGGGTTATTATGGCGTGGATCTCACCGGATTAATGACCGGCCAGCCGGTCTCCCAACAACAATCATCACGCTCCATCAGCCCAAACGATGATGAAGCGGCAAAATTTACCTCGGTGATTCTGGCTACAACAGAAGATACCTGGGGACAGCAGTTTGAAAAAATGGGCCGCACCTACCAACAGCCGAAGCTGGTGATGTACCGGGGTGCGACGCGTACCGGCTGCGGCGCGGGCCAGTCCGTGATGGGGCCGTTTTATTGTCCGGCAGATGGTACGGTATATATCGACCTTTCATTCTATGATGACATGAAAAACAAGCTGGGCGCGGATGGTGATTTTGCGCAGGGCTATGTTATCGCCCATGAAGTGGGTCACCACGTGCAGAAACTGCTGGGTATTGAACCGAAAGTTCGCCAGATGCAACAAAATGCTTCACAGGCAGAAGTGAACCGTCTTTCCGTTCGTATGGAACTGCAGGCGGACTGCTTTGCCGGTGTCTGGGGCCACAGCATGCAGCAGCAGGGCGTGCTGGAGTCTGGTGACCTGGAAGAGGCACTAAACGCCGCACAGGCCATTGGTGACGATCGTCTGCAACAGCAGGGGCAAGGACGCGTCGTACCGGACAGCTTTACTCACGGAACCTCTGAACAGCGTTTTACTTGGTTTAAACGCGGTTTTGATAGCGGCGATCCGGGACAATGTAATACTTTTGGTAAAGGTATTTAAGATACAGAGGCAGGGATGTCCGATAACACGGCGCTGAGGGCGTTAACCGAACAGATGGCTCGTGAGGGGATCCGTCGTTTGCTGATTATCAGCGGCGAGGAGAACTGGTGTCAGGGGCAGGCGTTAGCGCTACGCGACATATTACCCGGCGACTGGTTGTGGGTAGGGGCGAATGCCCCTGCTGAACCGAACTGTACGCCACAGGCGCTGCAAACGTTACTGGGGCGCGAGTTTCGTCATGCAGTTTTCGACGCCGGGCAGGGATTTGACGCTGCTGCGTTTGCCGCCTTAAGCGGTACACTGCTTGCCGGCAGTTGGCTGGTTTTGCTGACCCCACCCTGGCATTCCTGGCACACGCATCCGGACGTGGATTCACTACGCTGGAGCGATTGTGCTGAGCCCATTCCCACACCGCACTTTGTTGAGCACGTCAAACGGGTGATTTCCCTCGATAGACAGGCTCTGCACTGGCAGCTGCATCAGCCGGTTTCCTGTCCGCACTTTCCTGCTCGCGCAGCCTGGCTCGCGGCAACCGGCGAACCCCAACCAGAACAGGCGATGATATTAAATCATTTGCTGGCTATGCCTCCCGGTGTGGTTGCGGTGACGGCCGCACGGGGTCGGGGCAAATCCGCTCTGGCAGGGCAACTCATAGCGCGGATTAACGGCACTGCGATTGTGACCGCACCTGCCAAAGCTGCAACGGATGTGCTGGCACAATTTGCCGCAGAGCGTTACCGCTTTATGGCGCCGGATGCACTATTAAGCAGTTCTGAAACCGCAGACTGGCTGATTGTGGATGAAGCCGCCGCGATCCCCGCGCCGCTGCTACACCAACTGGTGGCGCGTTTTCCTCGTACGCTGTTAACCACTACAGTACAAGGCTACGAGGGAACGGGTAGAGGCTTCTTGCTGAAATTCTGCGCCCGCTTCCCTAATCTTCGACGCTATGAGTTGCAACAACCCGTGCGCTGGGCGCAGGGATGTCCGCTGGAGCAAATTGTCAGCGATGCGCTGGTGTTTGATGATGAAACGTTCACGCATGCCCCATTGGGGGAGCTTCACTTCTCGGCATTTGAGCAACAGTCCTGGGGTGCTGGCCCGGCGCTGCCGTTAGCGGTATACCAGTTGCTCTCCGGAGCGCATTATCGCACCTCGCCATTAGACCTGCGGCGAATGATGGACGCGCCTGGTCAGCATTTTCTTCAGGCATCAACCGCTGACTCAGTGGCGGGTGCTGTCTGGCTGGTCGATGAAGGGGGACTATCCGCAGAATTAAGCCAGGCCGTCTGGGCCGGATATCGTCGACCGAGGGGGAATTTGGTTGCGCAGTCGCTGGCGGCGCACGGTGGTGACCCGTTGGCGGCGACGCTCGTTGGGAGACGAGTCAGTCGAATTGCGGTTCATCCTGCGCGCCAAAGAGAAGGTATTGGGCAACAGCTGATTGTGCTGGCCCACCACTATTCCACATCGTGTGACTATCTGTCGGTCAGTTTTGGGTATACGGCTGAACTATGGCGTTTCTGGCAGCGCTGCGGTTTTGTGCTGGTGAGAGTGGGAAATCACCGGGAAGCCAGCAGCGGCTGTTATACCGCCATGGCGTTGCTGCCGATTAGCGAAGCGGGAAAGCGCCTTGCCGAGCGGGAGCACCAGCATTTGCGGCGTGACGTGGAAATCCTTGCGCGATGGAACGGTGAGAGCATTCCGCTGGTCCCGCTGAAAGAGACTACGCTTAATGAGGATGACTGGGCTGAGCTGGCTGGGTTTGCCTTCGCGCATCGGCCATTATTGACGTCGTTAGGCTGTCTGAGTCGTCTGCTTGAGCACAGTGAATTACCTCTTCCGGCATTGCGCGGACGTATACAGGCTAAACGCAGCGACGCCGAATTATGCCAACAGCTGAAGATCTCAGGTCGTAAAGCGCTGCTGGTCGTTCAGCGCGCCGAAGCGGCACAAGCGTTAAATCAACTGGATGCTGAACGTGAACAGCGGCTACATAATCGCATTATGCAATGGCAATTTTTTCACTAACATCTTCAATTTCCTGGCATGGTCATTGCGGTTAAGCGGCGTAGAATGATTCTCATCAGTTAAGGAGATCGCCATGAAACATGACCATTTTGTTGTTCAAAGTCCTGATAAACCCGCTCAACAGCTACTGCTGCTGTTTCATGGCGTCGGCGATAACCCGGTTGCCATGGGTGAAATTGGCTCCTGGTTTGCGCCGCTGTTTCCGGATGCGTTAATCGTCAGCATTGGCGGGGCAGAGCCTTACGGTACGACTTCCGGACGTCAGTGGTTTTCGGTACAGGGCGTAACGGAAGAGAACCGCCAGGCGCGTATCGACGCGATTATGCCGGTGTTTATCGAAACCGTGCGCTACTGGCAGAAACAAAGCGGTGTTTCACCGCAGGCCACCGCGCTGATTGGTTTTTCTCAGGGTTCGATTATGTCGCTTGAGAGCATCAAAGCCGAGCCGGGGCTGGCGTCGCGGGTCATTGCCTTCAATGGTCGCTATGCCACCTTACCGGAGGTTGCAACTACCGCAACGACGGTGCATTTGATTCACGGTGGTGAAGACCGGGTGATAGAGCTCTCCCATGCCGTTGCCGCGCAGGAGGCATTAATTGCTGCGGGTGGGGATGTGACGCTGGATATCGTCGAAAACCTGGGGCACGCCATTGATGAACGCAGCATGCAGTTTGCGCTCGATCATCTGCGTTTTACCGTACCGAAGCACTATTTTGATGAAGCGCTGAGCGGCGGTAAGCCTCACGATGATGATGTGATTGAGATGATCTGATTGATAACCGTAGGCCGGATAAAACGCGAAGCGTTGCCATCCGGCACTTAACGCCCGGTGGCGCTAACGCTTACCGGGCCTACGTGACTTATCGGCCTGGAAATTATTTCTTCGGTTGATCCTTGTTCGGCCAATCGTCGTCGTCATCCCATTTATCGTTAAAGTCACGATGTGGGGGAAGCTCCGGTTTGTTGGCCAGATATTTCTTTGGATCGACGCGCTTGAGATCTTTGATAACGTTAAGCAGCACGCCTACCAGAAACACCAACACCAGAATCCACCAATATTTTGCTAGCCAGTCCATGTATTTTTCCTCTTGCAGGAACACTCATCAGGCGACGAGTTGCTCCATGATACGTTGATACATACGGGCAAGCAGCTGCAGGTCGGCGGCATTAACACATTCATTTATTTTATGAATAGTGGCGTTGACCGGCCCAAGTTCGACTACCTGTGCCCCCATGCGGGCAATAAAGCGCCCGTCGGACGTCCCGCCTGTAGTCAGTAACTGCGGTTTAATTTCATTATAGTGCTCAATGGCGTTCACTACTGCATCCACCAGTTTACCGCGTTCAGTCAGGAACGGCTGACCGGAAAGCCACCAGTCGACGGTATAGCGCAACTGATGTTTCTCCAGCAGCGCGTGAACCCGTGCTTTAATCATCTCATCGGTCAGCTCAGTGCTGAAACGGAAGTTGAACTGGATAAACAGTTCGCCGGGGATAACGTTGTTGCTGCCGGTACCTGCCTGAATATTGGCAATCTGCATGCTGGTCGCCGGGAAGAATTCGTTCCCCTGATCCCACTCAATCGCCACTAGTTCGTTGAGCATTGGCGCCGCGCGGTGTACCGGGTTATCGGCCAGATGCGGATAGGCTACGTGCCCCTGCACGCCATGAATGGTCAGGTTGCAGGTCAGTGAACCACGACGTCCATTCTTGACTACGTCGCCAACGATTTCCGTGCTGGACGGCTCGCCAACCAGACAATAATCCAGTCGCTCATTACGCGCCATCAGTGCTTCAACCACCTTTACGGTGCCGTTTTTGGCGCTGGCTTCTTCGTCGGACGTTATCAAAAATGCCAGACGACCCTGATGGTTTGGATGCTGGGCGACAAAACGCTCTGCGGCCACGACCATCGCTGCCAGTGAGCCTTTCATATCGGCAGCGCCACGCCCGAACAGCATGCCATCGCGAATGGTCGGTTCGAACGGTGGATTGATCCAACGATCGACATCGCCGGCGGGCACTACGTCGGTGTGACCGGCAAATGCCAGGGTCTCACCTTTACCGCGCCATGCCCAAAAATTCTGTGTGTCACCAAAATCCATACGCTCAACGGTAAAACCTACCGCGCGCAGGCGTTCAATCATTAACGCCTGGCACCCGGCATCATCCGGGCTCAGGGAAGGACGGCGAATAAGCTGCTGTGTCAGCTCAATAACCGGGCACGACATAGACTACACCTCATTAAAAAACAGAGTATAACTGGATTCACTGAAACCAAGCAGCATAGGCTTACCCGGCGCGCAGAGCAATGGGCGTTTGATAATTGCTGGCATTTCAATCATCAATGCGGCGGCGGAAGCCGCATCGGTGATTTGACTGCGCGTGGATTCATCGAGTTTACGCCAGGTGGTTCCACGTGTATTGAGCAGCGCTTCCCAACCTAATTCGCTGATAAAGGACTGTAATAGCGTATTGTCAAGACCGTCGACGCGATAATCATGAAAGCGATAGTCAATACCTTGAGCTTCCAACCAGCGTCTGGCTTTTTTAATCGTGTCGCAATTCTTAATGCCGTAGAGGGTGATCATTTGAATCCTTATTAACTAATTTTGAATATCTATTCTTATGCTGATGAATGCAGATAATACATATTGTCATTCAGACGTTATAGAAAAATATAACATTGTTGGGCAATGGTTAATAATAATTCCTGAAAGTTCCAATAATCTGTGCTGAGCCACAATTCAGAATTTATCTGTTTGCATCAGCCTGTTTTTCCATCAGAATTGGCAAAGTAGTAGATAGCGTATGAATATTTCAAAATATTGCAGTAAGTCACATAAAATTTATGAGTATGGCGCATAGTGATGACATAAACCCCAAGCACGGGAGGATGTAATCACAACCATCGGTTAAATGTTCTTCTTTTGATGATGATGATTTTGTAGAATGCTCATAATAATAAGAGAGGTTGTTATGATTGAACGTGAACTGGGGAACTGGAAAGACTTTATTGAAGTGATGCTTCGTAAATAATTTTCTGGAAGAAATTCATATCCTGTAAAGGATAAAAAAAGGCGACTCAACGTAAGTCGCCTTTTTTGTGCCCGATTATTCCGGGCGCGGTTTCAACGGGAAGCGTCTGCGCACCAGCACAAAGAACAGGGGCACGAAGTAAATCGCCAGGATAGTGGCTGAAATCATTCCACCCATTACGCCTGTCCCCACCGCATGTTGACCGCCGGAGCCCGCGCCGCTGCTGATTGTCATCGGCAGGACCCCGAAGATAAACGCCAGCGACGTCATCAGAATCGGACGCAAGCGCTGGCGACAGGCGTGGAGCGTGGCATCGAGCAGATCGTGTCCTTTCTCGTTCATCTCATTGGCGAATTCAACAATCAAGATTGCGTTCTTCGCCGATAGCCCGATAACGGTAAGTAACCCGACCTGGAAGTACACGTCGTTTTCCAGACCGCGCATCCAGGTCGCCAGCAGAGCACCAATGACCCCCAGCGGCACAACCAGCATGACAGAGAAGGGAACTGACCAGCTTTCATACAGGGCCGCCAGACACAGGAATACCACCAGCAGAGAAATGGCGTACAGGGCGGGGGCCTGAGAACCCGACAGCCGTTCCTGATAAGACATCGCAGTCCATTCGAGGCCAAATCCGGTCGGCAACTGGCGCACCAGCGATTCCATTATGTCCATCGCTGTACCGGTACTGACGCCGGGCGCGGCTTCTCCGACAATCTCGACCGCGGAGTAGCCGTTGTAGCGTTCCAGACGCGGTGAACCGGTTTCCCAGCGCGACGTGGCAAAGGCCGAGAAAGGCACCATGCCACCGTTGTTATTACGGACGTACCACAAATTGATGTCGTCAGGGAGCATGCGATATTTTGCTGCCGCCTGTACGTAAACCTTCTTCACGCGACCGCGGTCCATAAAGTCATTGACGTAGCTGGAACCCCAGGCCGTTTGCAATGTATCGTTGATGTCGTCGATGGAAACGCCCAGTGCCTGGGCTTTGCGCTGATCGATATCAATTTGCAACTGCGGGCTGTCGTCCAGACCGTTATGACGAACGCGGGTCAGGGAAGAATCCTTCCCGGCCAGCTCAATCAGCTTGTCGCGCGCGGCCATTAACGCGTCATGCCCCGCACCAGCGTGATCCTGCAGCTCCATATCGAAACCGGCAGAGCTTCCGAGGCCACTGATAGCCGGAGGGCTACTGGCGAAGACGCGGGCTTCTTTAATCTTATTAAAAGCTTTGGTCGCACGTTCAATGATGGCGAAAGAGGTTCCGGTGGTGGTGTCGCGCTCATCCCAGTCTTTTAAACGGACAAACATACGCGCCACGTTTTGACCGTTCCCGCCAGGGCCTGAACCGACCGTGGAAAAGACCGACATAATGTTGTCTTTCTCATGGGTGAAGTAATACTTCTCTACTTCCTCAACCACTTTCAATGTTTGCTGCTGTGTGGAGCCGCTAGGCAGCTGTACCGAGGTGGTAAACATGCCGCGGTCTTCCAGCGGCAGGAAGGAGGTTGGCAGGCGCAGGAACAGGAAAACCATTCCGCCGAGCAGCAGGCCGTAGATCAGTATCCAGCGCAGGCTGCGGTGCAGGATCCTGGCAACGCCTTTTTCGTAGCGCTCGGCGTTGCGATTAAACATTCGGTTAAACCAGCCGAAGAAACCGGTTTGTCCGTGATGCTCGCCCTTATGCAGCGGTTTGAGCAGGGTGGCGCACAGAGCAGGAGTGAGGAGCATCGCCACCAGAACAGACAGCACCATTGCGGAGACGATAGTAATCGAGAACTGGCGGTAAATAGCCCCGGTAGTGCCGCCGAAGAAGGCCATCGGGATAAACACCGCCGACAGCACCATGGCAATACCAACCAGCGCGCCCTGGATTTGCCCCATCGATTTCCGCGTCGCTTCCCGCGGTGTGAGCCCTTCCTCACTCATAATACGCTCGACGTTTTCCACTACCACAATGGCGTCATCGACCAGCAGGCCGATCGCCAGCACCATCGCAAACATCGTCAAGGTGTTAACGCTATAGCCAAAGGCGTAAAGCACGGAGAAGGTACCCATCAGGACGACGGGAACAGCGATGGTGGGAATCAGCGTGGCGCGGAAGTTTTGCAGGAACAGGTACATCACGAGGAATACCAGCGCTATCGCTTCCAGCAGGGTTTTTACCACGTCGATGATTGAGGCTTTGACAAAGGAGGTGGTTTCATATGCCACCTTATATTCCAGCCCATGTGGAAAATACTGTGACAGTTCGTCAAGGCGGTTGAGCACCAGCTCTGCCGTTGCCATTTCATTGGCGCCGGAGGCCAGTTTCACGCCCAGACCGGAAGCCGGGTTGCCGTTAAACCGGCTGAGGTAGTCGTACTTCTCGGCCCCCATTTCGACCGTTGCCACATCGCCCAGTTTAACTTCTGAGCCATCCTGGTTGACACGTAGAGTAATGGCGCGGAATTCATCCGGAGTCTGCAGTAGCGACTGGGCGTTGATCGTCGCGTTCAGCGCCTGCTTGTCCACCGAAGGCGTACCGCCAAGTTGTCCGACCGCAATCTGCGCATTCTGTGACTCGATAGCGTCGGTCACATCTTTAGCGGTCATCTGGAAACTGTTCAGTTTGGCCGGGTCAAGCCAGATTCGCATGGAGTACTGTGAGCCGTAAGCGTCAATATCCCCCACGCCGTTAATACGGCTGAGCGGATCCTGAATGTTACTGGCGACATAGTCGGCGATGTCCTGCTTATCCATTGAGCCATCGGTGGAGACAAAGGCGATTGTCAGAATATTGGTGTCCCCGGTCTTACGCACCGTGACCCCCTGATCCTGTACCGCCTGCGGCAGTTTACGCATTGCCGATTGCAGCTGGTTTTGCACCTGCTGGACGGCCTCATCAGGATCGGTTCCGGCGACAAAGCTCAGCGTAACTGACGCCTGACCTGTCCCGCTGCTCTGTGACGACATGTACATCAGGTTATCGAGACCGGTCATGTTCTGCTCGATCACCTGGGTGACGGTGTTTTCCAGAGTCTGAGCCGAGGCGCCAGGATAGTTGGCGGTGACCCGTACGTTTGGCGGCGCCAGATCGGGATATTGCTCAACGGGTAGTGAAAAAATAGCCAGGGCTCCTGTCAGGCACAACAGGATAGCTAACACCCAGGCAAAAATGGGGCGATCGATGAAAAAATTCGCCATTAAAAGAGGACCTCGTGTTTCTGCGTATCGTTATGGGTATGGCTTGCTTCACTTTAGCGGCAAGGTACGGGTCAAACGTGGAGAAAAAAAGAAGATAATGTAAATTATCATGCCCGTTTACAGCATACCTTTCGTGCCAACGCCGTCAGGCCAGGATCCAGACCCGACGGCGCTTTGTGGTTCTTTACGTTAGATAACTGTCTGATTCAGCCGATCGGAAACTGATGCTTACCAACGTTCCTCCTCCGGAAGGTTGAGAGAAGGTCAACGTGCCGCTTAGTCTTTCCGCCCGCTCACGCATAATATTTAGTCCATAGTGCCCTGTAGGCTCATGCGGCTCGCCAATGCCGATGCCGTTATCGCGGATATAAACCGTGTGGTTGCCGTCCGGAGCCGTTACGCAACTGACGGCAATTTCGCTCGCACTGGCATGCTTAATGGCGTTCAGCACCGCTTCGCGGATGATCTGCAACAGGTGCACTTGCATTTGCGCATCCAACGCCAGCGTGGGTAACCGACAGTCGAGTGTGAGTTTAGCTGAGGTTTGATTTTGCAGCGTTTCCAGCATTTCATGCAGGGCGGAGGGTAAGTCTGCCTGTTGTAAGGTCAGACGGAAGGTGGTGAGCAGTTCGCGTAGCTGGCGGTAGGCATCGTTCAGCGCCTGGGAGAAATCCGCCATGATGCTTTGCGCTGGGGCGTTATCTTCCGGAATTGACCGCTTCAGCAGCGTCAACTGAATGCGTAAATAAGAGAGTACCTGTGCCAGTGAGTCGTGCAGTTCGCGTGCAATCGTCGCTCGCTCCTCCATTAACAACAGTTGCTGAAAATGTTTTTGTGCCTGGTTGAAGTACAACCCGCGTCCCAGCATTGAGGAAACGCTGTTAAGCAGCGGAGTAGAAGCATTGACGTTTGGACTTTGCCAGTGCAGTTCGCCGTAGACGGTTTCCTGCATAGTGACCGGCAGGATCTGCATCGGTAGCTCCAGGCTTTTAGTCCCTTCGCTAATCCGCCAGTTATCACCGACGGTGAGCTCAAGGAAATACGCGGCATCATGTTCGCGGACGATCTGTAAAATATGGCGGAAACAGTACACGTCAATCTGGCTGGTATTTAACGCCTGGGAGCACTGATACAACACCTCCAGACGGCGATTGGCTTCATGGAGATCGTGAGTTTTCTCGGCAACAGACGCTTCCAGCGAGCGATACAGCTTGTGTAATTCACTCGACATCTGGCTAAACGTTTTGCCCAGCAACCCCAGCTCATTGGGCAAACCGGTATCAAGCGGTGGGATATTAAACTGACCGTGTTCAATTTGCTGACTGGCCATCACCAGTTTATTCAGCGGACGCACCACCTGCTGGCGAATGCGCCGCAGGGTAAAGAAGACGAGGGTGAATATGCCGATCCCGCCCGCCAGCGAGATACCAAATACCAGCATGACTTTACGCTCGGCATAATGTTGCAACGCCAGCACGAAGAGATCGATTTGATCGACGTAGTTGTTGATATTGGCCTGGTACCATTTTAAATCGCCGTCGATCAGGCGGGCATTCATTTCCAGCCAGTTAGCATGCAGACGTCCATAGCGGCTTTTTACCGCTTGTGGCACATACCACGCATTCAGATTCTGTAATGCCGGTGCGTTTAGCGCCTGCTGGAAAAGCTGGCGGTGGGCGTTAAGCTGCGAGCTCTGGCTTTGCAGATCGTAACCCAGACGGTAGCTTTGCATGCGCAATGAGCCAGCAACGTTGATGGCTTCGGCATCTCGCAAGCTGCTGGTCAGCGTGAGCAGCGCAATACCAGTTGAGAGAATTGACAGCAGCACTATGTAGAAAAAAGCTTTAGCCAGACTGGCCGAGACCGGACGCTTTACCGTCACTTGTGCATCCTCACACAATACACGTCGCGCCTGAAAACAGCGTGAACGATGCGGTGTATTTGATAAAGGTTAATAAAACGCCATGAAACTGGATGGTAACTGAAACACAATTTCATATGCGATGAAATAAATTGATCTGCCACAGGTTCTGCATAAATAGTTGTGCTTCCTGGGCAAATGAACATTGCCGCTTCCTTCCGTGTCGGTTAATAACACTCTTATAAAGAATAAGGTTTTTGCAACCAAAAAAGAAGGAAGCCATGAATCGTTTTATTATGGTCAATAGCCAGCAGTGCCTGGGATGCCATGCCTGTGAGGTCGCCTGCGTCATGGCTCACAATGGCGAACAGCATGTCCTGAGCCAACGGCATTTTCAGCCCCGAATTACCGTCATTAAACATCAGCAGCAGCGCAGCGCGGTGACCTGTCACCACTGCGAAGATGCACCCTGCGCCAGAAGTTGCCCAAATGGGGCAATTAGCCATGATAACGACAGCGTTCAGGTGAACCCGCAAAAGTGCATTGGCTGTAAATCGTGCGTCGTTGCTTGTCCTTTCGGCACGATGCAGATCGTACTCACTCCCGTCGCCAAAGGGAAGGTGAAAGCCACCGCGCACAAATGCGATCTGTGCCAGGGGCGTGAACAGGGGCCCGCCTGCGTAGAGAACTGCCCGGCGCAGGCGTTACAGTTGGTGACGGAAAGCTCGCTTACCGGTCTGTCAAAAGCGCGCAGGCTGCGTACCGCAAGTCTGGAAAGCCAGCCATGGCACGCCAGCACTACCGATTTTGTTCCACATGTCATCACCAAACGTGAGCGAATGCAGGCAACGCCTGCGCGTGGTGAACCGGATAAACTGGCGATTGATGCCCGGAAAACCAGCTTTGAAGAGATCTATCTGCCGTTTCGTACGGCGCAGGCGGAGCGGGAAGCCTCTCGCTGCCTGAAATGCGGCGACCACAGTATTTGCGAATGGACCTGTCCGTTGCATAACCACATTCCGCAGTGGATTGAGCTGGTCAAAGCCGGAAACATCGATGCCGCGGTTGAGCTTTCACATCAAACCAACTGTTTGCCGGAGGTGACCGGGCGTGTATGCCCGCAGGATCGACTCTGCGAAGGGGCATGCACGGTGCGTAGTGAGCATGGCGCAGTCACTATCGGTAATATTGAGCGTTACATCTCCGATCGGGCGCTGAGTAAAGGATGGCGACCGGACTTAAGCCATGTGCAGAAAGTGGACAAGCGTGTTGCCATTATCGGCGCGGGTCCGGCGGGTCTGGCCTGCGCGGATGTGCTGGCGCGTAGCGGTATCAGTGCCACCGTTTACGATCGCCATCCTGAAATTGGCGGTTTGCTGACGTTCGGTATTCCGGCCTTCAAACTGGACAAATCGCTGCTGACGCGTCGCCGTGAAATCTTCAGCGCTATGGGGATTCATTTCGAACTTAACTGTGAAGTGGGTAAGGACGTCGCACTTGAAAAGTTGCTGGAGGATTACGATGCCGTGTTCGTGGGGGTGGGAACCTATCGTTCCATGAAGGCGGACCTGCCAAATGAAGACGCGCCAGGCGTATATGATGCGCTGCCGTTCCTGATTGCCAACACCAAGCAGGTGATGGGGCTGGATGAGTTGCCTGAAGAACCGTTTATCGATACCGCCGGACTGAACGTGGTGGTTCTGGGCGGAGGCGATACGGCCATGGACTGTGTACGTACCGCGCTGCGCCACGGTGCAAGCCAGGTGACCTGCGCCTATCGTCGTGATGAAGCCAACATGCCGGGTTCGAAAAAAGAGGTGAAGAACGCCCGGGAAGAGGGGGCAAACTTCGAGTTTAACGTCCAGCCGGTTGAGCTGGTGTTGCATGCCGATGGGCGAGTCAGCGGCGTGCGTTTCTTACGTACCCAACTTGGCGAACCTGATGCGCAGGGGCGTCGTCGCCCTGTTCCCATCGCCGGGAGTGAGTTTGTGATGCCCGCAGATGCGGTGATCATGGCGTTTGGTTTTCACCCACACGGCATGCCGTGGCTGGAGTCGCATGGCGTTAAGGTCGATAACTGGGGGCGCATTGCCGCCGATGTTGAAAGCGCATACCGTTACCAAACCAGTAACCCGAAAATCTTTGCCGGTGGCGACGCGGTACGCGGTGCGGATCTGGTGGTGACGGCCATGGCGGAGGGGCGGCACGCCGCCCAGGGGATCGTCGACTGGCTGGGCGTAAAATCAGTCAAATCTCACTAATCGGCGTCCAGGCCGGATAAAACGCGTTAGCGTTGCCATCCGGCAATGTGCCGCATGAATGCCTGATGGCGCTTTGCTTATCAGGCCTACATTGTTCCAAGACAAACCCGGTTTCACGGCGTAGTATTATTTCTCACTTCTTGCTGTGGAGCCGGTATGTCGCAAAAAATTACCCTCATCAAAGATAAAGTCCTCTCCGATAACTACTTCATCCTGCGCAATATCACCTATGACCTGACCCGTAGCACTGGGGAGGTGATTCGTCATAAACGCGAGGTTTACGATCGCGGTAACGGTGCCACAATCCTGCTGTATAACCCGGAGAAGAAAACGGTGGTCTTAATTCGCCAGTTCCGCGTCGCCACCTGGGTCAACGGTAATGAAGATGGTCAACTGATTGAAACCTGCGCTGGGCTGTTGGATAACGACGAACCGGAAGCGTGCATTCGCAAAGAGGCCATTGAAGAGACCGGCTTTGAAGTGGGCGAAGTGCGCAAACTGTTTGAGTTATACATGTCGCCGGGCGGCGTGACGGAAATAATCCACTTCTTCATTGCACAATACAGTGACAGCCAGCGAGCAAACGCTGGTGGCGGTGTGGAAGATGAAGATATTGAAGTTCTGGAACTGCCGTTCACACAGGCGCTGGAAATGATCAAAACGGGTGAGATCCGTGACGGTAAAACGGTGCTATTGTTGAACTATTTGCAGTCGTCGCATCTCATGGACTAATGCGTGGAATTTATATTTCTTTACAAATTTACGGCCAATCCGACAATTCTTATTGAGCCACATCAGTCGCGCAAGGAAGATACCGCTTAGGCTGTGTGTTTTGACTTCGGGGTTGTACCGTCCATGCGCTATCGCGTTATTCTCCTTTTCCTGCTCGGGTTGCTACCAGCCCGATTGCTCTGGGCTGCGCCCGCGCAACAGGCGTTTTCTGACTGGCAGGTGACGTGTAATAACCAAAATTTTTGCGTGGCGCGCAATACCGGAGAGCACCACGGCCTGGTCATGACCTTGAGCCGCAGCGCCGGGGCACATACTGACGCCGTGTTGCGTATTGAGCTGGGCGGGCTGGAATCGTCCAACGTCAAAGAGAGCGATATTGCGCCGCGTCTGTTGTTGGATGGTGTGCCGCTCTCGCTGAGCGGCGAGCTCTGGCGTGTTACCCCATGGCAACTGATGACCGATGATCCCGCCACCATTAGCGCATTTTTACAAACCGTACAGGACGCGAAGGCGATTACCCTGCAAAAAGGTGCGCAAAATCTTTCGCTGGTCGGGCTAAAAGCCGCATTGTTGTTTATCGATGCCCAGCAAAAACGGGTTGGCAGCGAAACCGCATGGATCGAAAAAGGTGACGAGCCTCCGCTCAGTGTACCTCCTGCCCCCGCGCTGAAAGGCGTAGCGGTCATTAACCCAACACCAACGCCTCTCACACAGCAAGAGCGCAGTGAACTGCTGGACTATGGTAACTGGCGAATCAACGGTATTCGTTGCTCTATCGATCCGCTGCGTCGCGAGATGCGCGTCACGGCCCTAACGGATGATAAAGCGCTGCTGATGATTGGCTGTGAGGCCGGAGCGTATAACACTATCGATCTGGCGTGGGTGGTTTCACGTACAACCCCGCTGACTTCACGCGCGGTACGGTTAAGCCTGCCTTTTAAAACGGATGCGGAAAGTCGCGATATGGAGCTGACCAACGCTACGTTTGACGAAAAGTCGCGGGAGCTGGTTACCCTCGCTAAAGGACGAGGGTTGGCAGATTGCGGTATCCAGACCCGCTGGCGCTACGATGGTCAGCGTTTTCGCCTGGTGCGCTATGCCCAGGAGCCAAGTTGTGATAACTGGCATGGGCCAGATGCCTGGCCCACACTGTGGATCACACGTTAAGCACCTTGTGTGCTTTGTCGACGATGTTATCTACCGTAAAGCCGAAGAACGGGAACAGCTTGTCTGCCGGCGCCGACTCCCCATAGCCCGTCATCCCAACAATCGCCCCTTTCAGCCCAACATATTTGTACCAGTAGTCGGCAATACCGGCTTCTACCGCCACGCGCGCGCTGACGTTTGCCGGCAGGACCGACTCCCGGTACGTCTCATCCTGGGCGTCGAAGATATCGGTTGAAGGCAGAGAAACTACCCGTACGTTACGGCCTTCGCCGGTCAGTTTTTCCGCTGCCAGCAGTGTGATTTCCATTTCTGAACCGGTAGCAATCAGGATAACATCCGGCTTACCGCCGCCGTCCTTCAGCACATAGCCGCCGCGGGCAATTTGCTGCACCTGCTCAGGTGTGCGCTCAACCTGCGCCAGATTCTGCCGCGAGAGGATCAGCGCCGTTGGCCCGTCATGGCGTTCGACCGCCAGCTTCCAGCCTACTGCCGCCTCAACCTGATCGCACGGTCGCCAGGTACTGAAATTAGGTGTCAGGCGTAGGCTGGCGAGTTGTTCGACGGCCTGGTGCGTGGGACCATCTTCCCCCAGGCCAATCGAGTCGTGGGTATAAACCATGATTTGTCGGGCTTTCATCAGCGCCGCCATGCGCGCGGCATTACGGGCATATTCAACAAACATCAGGAACGTGGCAGTGTAAGGTACGAAGCCCCCGTGGTGCGCGATACCATTGGCAATGGCGGTCATGCCAAATTCCCGCACGCCGTAGTGGATGTAGTTTCCTGCATGATCCTCTTTAAGAGAGGAGGAGCCTTTCCAGATGGTCAGGTTGCTGGGTGCCAGATCCGCCGAG
This sequence comes from Citrobacter sp. LUTT5, assembly GCF_009905315.1. Lineage (NCBI taxonomy): Bacteria > Pseudomonadati > Pseudomonadota > Gammaproteobacteria > Enterobacterales > Enterobacteriaceae > Citrobacter > Citrobacter sp. LUTT5. Next base: position 1,439,782 of record NZ_CP047606.1, read on the forward strand.
CCGCCGAGCAGTTCTGGCAGTATCGGCCCATAGGCGTTCAGGGTATTTTGCGAAGCTTTACGGGTGGCTATTTTGGCTGGGTTGGCTTGCAGGTCGGTAATATATTTCTGGGTTGTTGCTTCCCACTCCTTAGGCAGTCCGCCGCTCATCCGGCGAGTAAACTCTGCCGCCAGTTCTGGGTAGGCTTGTTCGTAAGCTGCGAATTTTTCCTTCCAGCCCTGTTGCGCTTTTTCGCCTTTCTCGCGTGCGTCCCAGGCCCGGTAAATCTCTTTGGGGATTTCAAAAGCAGGATGATGCCACCCCAGTTTCTGCCGGGTCAGCGCCACCTCTTCTTCGCCCAGCGCAGCGCCGTGCGCTTCCTCTTTTCCGGCTTTATTCGGTGAGCCAAAACCAATCACCGTGCGGCAGATAATCAGCGACGGTTTATCGGTAACAGCCTGCGCTTCCTGAATGGCTTTTTTCACCGCCTCAGGGTCATGACCGTCAATGTCGTGCACTACATGCCAGTGGTAAGCCTCAAAGCGTTTTGCAGTATCGTCGGTAAACCAGCCTTCGGTTTCGCCATCAATTGAGATGCCGTTGTGATCGTAGAAGCCGATGAGTTTGCCAAGCCCCAGCGTGCCCGCCAGCGAACAAGCCTCGTGTGAAATACCCTCCATCAGACAGCCGTCGCCCATAAAGACCCAGGTAAAGTGGTTAACAATCTCATGGTCCGGCTGGTTAAACTGCGCTGCCAGCGTGCGCTCGGCAATGGCCATGCCGACGGCGTTGGCCAAACCCTGGCCCAGCGGTCCGGTGGTGGTTTCCACGCCCGGCGTGTAGCCAATTTCCGGGTGACCTGGCGTCTTCGAATGGAGCTGACGGAAGTTCTTTAATTCTTCGATCGGCAGGTCGTAACCGGAAAGATGCAATAGGCTGTAAAGCAGCATTGAGGCGTGGCCGTTGGACAGAATAAACCGGTCACGATCGTACCAGGTGGGATCTGTCGGGTTATGGCGTAGAAAATCGTTCCACAGCACTTCGGCGATATCGGCCATCCCCATTGGTGCTCCTGGGTGGCCGGAGTTAGCTTTTTGGACGGCATCCATACTCAGCGCACGAATGGCATTGGCAAGCTCTTTACGGGTCATAGGAAATACTCCTTGAAAAGTAAAGTGTTAGATGCGTGTTGTGATTCACACTTTTGGGAAAATTGCGGGCGTTGTCAGCAAAAAGCATAGCAGACAAGCATGGTATTGCTGGATTAAGCAGGTAACATGGCTGTTATAAATTGATAACAAATTCTTTCTTTGAATGGTGAGAGTTTGGGGACCTTCAAAGTTTGTGCCGTTGACTGAGGTGATAATGTGCGGCTCAGTAGAATGGTTACCCGCGCCACTTTTTTGATAGATACGTGAAAGGAACAACAAGATGGATGACCAGTTAAAACAAAGCGCCCTCGATTTCCACGAATTTCCAGTACCCGGTAAAATCCAGGTTTCTCCGACCAAGCCTCTGGCAACGCAGCGCGACCTGGCGCTGGCCTACTCGCCGGGCGTGGCTGCACCGTGTCTTGAAATTGAAAAGGACCCGCTGGCAGCCTACAAATACACCGCGCGTGGCAACCTGGTTGCGGTTATCTCTAACGGTACGGCGGTGCTGGGTCTTGGCAACATTGGCGCACTGGCCGGCAAACCGGTGATGGAAGGTAAAGGCGTTCTGTTTAAGAAATTCGCCGGGATCGACGTGTTCGACATTGAAGTCGATGAACTCGATCCGGATAAATTTATCAATGTGGTTGCGGCCCTGGAACCCACGTTTGGCGGTATCAACCTCGAAGATATCAAAGCGCCGGAGTGCTTCTACATTGAGCAAAAGCTGCGCGAACGCATGAATATTCCGGTCTTCCACGATGACCAGCACGGCACAGCAATCATCAGTACTGCCGCAATTCTGAACGGTCTGCGGGTGGTTGAGAAAAATATCTCCGACGTGCGCATGGTGGTGTCTGGCGCAGGCGCGGCAGCGATTGCCTGTATGAACCTGCTGGTAGCGCTGGGTATGCAGAAACACAATATTGTGGTCTGTGACTCCAAAGGCGTGATTTACAAAGACCGCGAACCGAACATGGCGGAAACCAAAGCGGCTTATGCGGTGGTGGATGACGGTAAGCGTACGCTGGATGATGTCATTGACGGCGCAGATATTTTCCTCGGTTGCTCCGGTCCGAAAGTGCTGACGCAGGAAATGGTTAAGAAGATGGCGCGTGCGCCAATGATTCTGGCACTCGCTAACCCGGAACCGGAAATCCTGCCGCCGTTGGCAAAAGAGGTGCGTTCCGACGCAATCATTTGTACTGGTCGTTCAGACTACCCGAACCAGGTTAACAACGTCCTGTGCTTCCCGTTCATCTTCCGCGGTGCGCTGGATGTTGGTGCGACGGCCATCAACGAAGAGATGAAACTGGCGGCGGTGCACGCCATTGCTGAGCTGGCGCATGCCGAGCAGAGTGAAGTGGTGGCCTCTGCTTATGGCGATCAGGACCTGAGCTTCGGCCCGGAATACATCATTCCGAAACCGTTCGACCCGCGTCTGATCGTCAAAATCGCCCCTGCTGTGGCGAAAGCAGCGATGGACTCTGGTGTGGCAACGCGTCCGATTGCCGACTTTGACGCTTACATCGATAAGCTGACTGAATTCGTCTACAAAACCAACCTGTTCATGAAGCCAATTTTCTCCCTGGCACGCAAAGCGCCGAAGCGTGTGGTGCTGACGGAAGGGGAAGAAGCGCGCGTACTGCATGCTACCCAGGAGCTGATTACTTTAGGGCTGGCAAAACCAATCCTGATCGGTCGTCCGAGCGTTATTGAAATGCGTATCCAGAAACTGGGGCTGCAGATCAAAGCGGGCGTCGATTTTGAAATCGTCAACAACGAATCCGATCCGCGCTTTAAAGAGTACTGGAGTGAGTATTATCAGATCATGAAGCGCCGTGGGATCACCCAGGAGCAGGCGCAGCGTGCGGTGATTGCCAACACTACGGTGATCGGTGCAATCATGGTGCAGCGTGGCGAAGCGGATGCGATGATCTGTGGTACGATTGGCGACTACCATGAGCACTTCAGCGTGGTGAAAGAGGTGTTTGGTCATCGTGACGGCGTGCATACTGCTGGGGCGATGAACGCCTTGCTGCTGCCAAGCGGTAACACTTTTATCGCCGATACTTACGTCAACGACGATCCTACGCCTGAGCAACTGGCGGAAATCGCCGTGATGGCGGCAGAGACTGTGCGTCGCTTTGGTATTGAACCGAAGGTGGCGTTGCTGTCGCACTCCAACTTTGGTTCCTCTGACTGCCCGTCGGCCAGCAAAATGCGCGAAGCGCTGGAGCTGATTAAGGCGCGCGCGCCAGAGTTGATGATTGACGGCGAAATGCACGGCGATGCCGCGCTGGTGGAAAGTATCCGTAATGACCGCATGCCGGACAGTCCGCTGAAAGGCTCAGCTAATATTCTGGTGATGCCGAATATGGAAGCGGCCCGTATTAGTTACAACTTACTACGCGTTTCCAGTTCTGAAGGCGTAACGGTTGGCCCGGTGCTGATGGGGGTTGCGAAACCTGTTCATGTATTAACGCCGATCGCCTCTGTTCGTCGTATCGTTAATATGGTGGCGCTGGCGGTTGTAGAAGCACAGACTCAGCCGCTGTAATTATGTTAGTGTGAAGTATGAACCCTTACCCTGGCTTGAATGGGGTAAGGGGGAATTTCATTGATATCATTAAAATTATGTTTTGTGATTTTTTATCATCTCTTTAGTTTATTGGTTTATCCTTTTCTTGTTTCGAATCTATCACTACGACCGTAAATTCTTCCTTGAAGTCACTTCCCGGACACTGAGTTCTCCACATCCAGCGTAAAACACAAACCATTTTGTGACATAACCTTGTCCTTGTATATCAGCCGATACTGACTGTGCCGCTGCCGATCACCACGCCGCCACAGTCAATTGCATCACCGGTTCTGGCGGCAGGCAGGCCGTCAATAAACACAGTGCCTGAACCACTGGCTATTTTTCGGGGGTGAGGTGGGTGTTTCGGTTTATCGTGAGGCGTCAGTGGGTCACTCATACGGGCAGCAGGCAATCCATCAATAAATACCGTTGGGGAACCCGCTGTAATGACAGTTTCGTGATAACCATCGTGCTGGGTACCTTTATCGTTAAGTCGGGCTGCTGTGGGCATGGGGATCCTCCATAATATTTAGTCAGAGTTAGAGCAGAAATTAAATTTATGTTAATAAATGATTTTAAATTTAGAATTTATTGCTATTACATGATCTTCAGAAGATTATCTTTTGTGATTCAAGTGTTCTCCATTATTAATGTTGTGAGTAAAAACAATATTTGAATGTTTACAATGCAGCCAAATTTTTAAAATATCATTTTGTAATGATATGTAAGTTATGTTCTATATCTGAATCATTCATACTTTATGTGCAATTGCTGGACAAGATTCATACTTATGATTTATTGAGTGGGGCAGTTACTCAAGAGCAAGGTAATACAAGTTTAGACGTAGTGTCACTTAGCAGAGAAAATAACACTACGCCATTGTCCTGAGAGGGCCGGTAAAAAATATAACAGTATTCGACTCAGCTATTTGGCTTTAATTGAAAACACTATCGATAGTTTCATACCCTGTCTTATTTTGTTTTTTTTGAAATCAAACTATTTAAAAGCGCATCCAGCTCTCTTGAGTGATAAAAATCAACACAATCATATATAACCATATTTAGCTGAGCCAGATCGCCTTCAGTTTGTCTGGTTTTATAAAAATTATCTGTTTTACTTTTTATAAACATATCAAGAGCATTATTTTTATCACTACTAAAAGCTAATCCTTTCTCGATATCAATGAATCCCATTGTATAATCTTTCAAGGGTAGTTTATTAAAATCCATTCCCATTTCCTCATAATTATTAGTAATGCATCGAGCAAGAGAATACGTTTTGTAATTATCTAGAAGATGCTCATGGATATTGAGATCGTTTCCATTTGAACAAATGGCATATCTGGGAACAAAAAATAAAAAAAAAGACTAAGTTGAGTCTGTGTATCATTATTTCAACTCCCAAAAGTATATTGCGGCAGTATATTCTGCGATATAGTAATGATCGGCCATAACTCTATTCCCGGTCCATAATGTTGCATGCCCTGATGCGTGGAAATCTCTAGGGGATTTAGGGATCATAATATAAATACCCTTCTTGCCATCTAGTTTTGAACTTACATCACTCAGGTTAGTCGGGAAATTTACAACTATGTCAGCCTTTCCCCACTTACCTTCGAGAATACTCTTTAATTTTTCAGCGCCAGGTTCAATTTGCTTACCATAAAATTTATGATTTTTATTTGTTATTTTTATCCCTCGGTTCCCAACCTGCCTCACTCCACCAGCAAGCAACGCTAGGGAAACTCTTGTTCCACAAGCATTAAAATATATCGTTTTATCATAACTCGCACCAAAAACATTAGTAAAAACGGTATCATAATACTCATCACCTTCCGATGAAGTACCTCCATTAACTTTAGGGTATCCATTATAAACATTATTCCATGTAGGTCTTCTTGCCGTCAAAGAGGACTTTTGTCCCCCTGCGCTTGCGTGAACTTTACCCATTACAATATCCTTATTGCACGCTCATTAGTACATCACTAAAAACATTGCGTATGCAAACATTTCCAGTATTATCAACAATTCCAGTAACAGTTATTATTTGTTTAATATTATCTATGTCATTATATTCCACAGCACAACAAACACTTTCGCCAGGATTATAGTTTTCTGTCTGAATATGAAGGTTCAGGTCAAAATAATGTCTCGATATATCACCAAGCTCTATTTTATCTTCACCATAAGACCAACTAATCGAGGTAATTTTTTTCTCTTCATCTACATCTTCCGACTCAATCACCGGATTACCTGAGACATTCGAATCATCGCCGCCTCCTGAATTTTCTCCAGTGCCATCACTTGATAAAGTTGCCAGAACAACTGGTTGCAGTGTCCCCACTGGCGTACCCGGACTCCCGCCGCTGTTGAGATTGATTTTCGGCCCCATAATATCCACGCCGCCCGGGTGGATGACCACAAACGAACCGCCCACCTTCAGGCTTATCCGGCTGCTGCTTTCCAGCACAATATCGCTCTGAACCTTTATTCCCAGCGCGCCGCTTATCTTCTGCGCCAGGTCTCCCTTCACCTCCAGGCTCTTCATCCCTTTCACCAGGCTGATATGGTCACCGGTGGTGGTCTGCTCCTGTTTTCCCTTCACCGACATCTTCCGGTCATTGCCCACAACCAGCGTCTCGTCATTCCCCACCTGCTCACGCCGGTCGTGCATCACTTCTGTCTTCCGGTCGTTTTTTACGGTCACCGTGTCATCATGACCCACCGTCACCTGACGGTCATTCCCCGTCGTGTTGCGCTGGTCATGCGCGACCGTGACTGTCCGGTCGTGTCCGGATGCGTTTTCTTTACCCACCGTGATGGTCTGCCCGAGTCCCACAGTGATGCTCTGGTTATTGCCGATGGTCTCCGTATGGTCCACCTTCACATCAGTGGTTCGGTTGTTCAGCACCTCCGTATCCATGTTCTTCTGCGCATGGATATAGACCTGCTCATTGCCCGTCGCATCATCGAATTTCAGTTCGTTAAATCCGCCACCTTTGTAGGTCTTCGAGCGGATGGTCATCTGCGTTTTCGTGCCCGGCAGGCTGCCCGGCGAGCGGTTATCCTGGTGGTAGGTGCGGCCCATAATAATGGGCTGGTCCGGGTCGCCGTTCAGGAAATCCACTATCACTTCCTGACCCACACGCGGAATGGCGAGGTTGCCGAATCCGGCACCGGCCCACGCCTGTGACACCCGCACCCAGCAGGAGCTGTCTTCGTTTCCCGGGCAGTAGCGGTCCCAGTGGAAACGCACCCGCACCCGGCCATGCTCGTCGCAGAAGATTTCCTCGCCGGCAGGACCGGTGACAATGGCACTCTGCGGGCCGTCCACGGCGGGTTTGGGCAGCGGGGAGGCACGCCATGTCCGGTCAGCCGGGATGACGTCCAGGTGGTTACTGAGTGTGGTGCCTTCACCGGAGCTACCGTGCTGCGCCTGTGGCTGCTTTCCTTCCAGTACAGAGCCGGTGACCTGCCATTCGCGGTTCAGCGTCTCTGACGGGTGACCGGTCAGGGTAAAACGTTTGCCGGGCCACAGTTTCGGGGAGTTGCTCACGCAGGCTGCCGTTTCAGCATCCTGCCGGTGGCCCTCCGCCTGGTAGCGGGCAAAGTCCTGACCATGCTGTACGTCTTTGAAGCGTCCCGGATAATCAAAGATTTCATACTGTGTGCGCTGGCCGTTGAGGTTTTTGGCGTGATGGCTGAAGTAACCGGGCCATCCGGGGGCTTTAAAGGTGTAATCCTGGTTTTCCACCGAGGAAGGGCGAATCTGCGCCCGGTAGCGGAACGCACTGATGCATGCGGTGGTGGCTTCCCGGGTGTTCGGGTTAAAGGGCATGTCGCCGAGTGTGGAGACCCCGGCGACGTCATCGCAGAGCACCAGTTTCTGGTCGGGACCGGTCGGGAGGAACCAGTCAAAGAAGAAAATACCCTCTTCGGCCCACAGGCGGCTCAGAAAATTGAGGTCAGTTTCGCCGTACTGCACGCAGAATTCGCGGGCGGGATGGGGCTCATAAAAGGAAGGCACCCAGTCAGTGACGTCGTTTTCAGCAAGCAGGGTGGAGGAAATAGTCTGGATATCCTGCTGCTGAAAGATGCGGAAGTTCTGCCGCAGCCCTGCCCGCCAGAGCGGGGGCGAAACAGTCAGCTGGTAATTCATCTGCCAGTCGTTGTTCTCCCTGAGCTCCACGCCGGTGATGATGCCGTGAAGATAACGCAGTGCAACAGCCCCCTGCCAGACAGTGAGGGTGGTGCTTTTCTCGAGAAAATCTGTGGCGGTGAGGTCAGGCAGGCCGCTGGCGATATCGACACTGAGTGTAAAGAGGGTGGAGAGATTCTGGCTGAGGGTGAAGCTGACGACGGCGGTGCTCATCGCCAGTAACCCGTCCACTTCCAGCGTAAAGCGCAGTCCCTGCTGTGACATGAGTTTCTCTCCATGATATATCATCCGAAAGTCACCATACGCCAGTAAAGTCAGCACAGGTAGAACTGAAGGGGGGGGTGAATGAGATTCAGAAAACGTTTAGGTCTGGAGATAAAAAACTATCATCAGTTTGTCGCTACTCGCGGCGGAAGCAACCTTTTACACAATCTATGATAGATGTTTTGATTAAACTTATTTAAAAGCTAATGATTCCATTTAAAGCAAATGAACTTCTTTGATTTCTACATCAAATTCATGCGCTTCACTTTTTATTACCCCTTCTCTTAGTGATCTACTTCACCTTTTAAACCTGGTTGCCGAATTTTGTTATTTACTCTGACAAAAAATTGCCACGATGAGGGCAGTTTTAGCGGAGGCGGTGAGCAATGGAAAAAGAACGCATTATTCAGGAATTTGTGCCGGGGAAACAGGTCACGCTGGCGCATCTCATTGCGCACCCCGGCGAGGAATTAGCGAAAAAGATCGGCGTTCCCGAAGCGGGCGCTATCGGCATCATGACGCTGACGCCAGGCGAAACCGCGATGATTGCCGGTGACTTAGCCATGAAGGCGGCGGATGTACATATCGGTTTTCTCGATAGATTCAGCGGCGCACTGGTGATCTACGGCTCGGTAGGCGCAGTAGAAGAAGCGTTATTACAGACGGTAAGCGGTCTGGGTCGATTATTAAATTTCACTTTGTGCAACCTGACAAAAAGTTAATCAGAGGCGGCGATGAAACGTATTGCGTTTGTCGGTACGGTGGGGGCGGGGAAAACAACGCTCTTTAATGCGCTACAGGGGAATTATTCCCTCGCCAGAAAAACACAGGCCGTGGAGTTTAATGAAAATGGCGATATCGATACGCCAGGGGAATATTTTAGCCATCCGCGCTGGTATCACGCCTTAATTACCACGCTGCAGGATGTTGATACGTTGATTTATATACACGCGGCAAATGATAAAGAAAGTCGCTTACCTGCCGGGCTGTTGGATATCGGTGCCAGTAAACGACAAATCGCCGTTATCAGTAAAACGGACATGCCGGATGCCGACGTCGCCGCAACGCGACAACTACTTCGCGGGATGGGGTTTCAGGAGCCGATTTTTGAGCTCAATAGCCATGACCCGCGCAGTGTGCAGCACCTGGTGGATTATCTGACTGAGCTCAGCCAAAAGGAGGAAAGGGCAGGTGAAAAAACTCATCACAGCTAACGATATTCGTGCGGCCCACGCACGCGGCGAACAGGAAATGTCGGTTGTTCTGCGCGCCAGCATCATCACCCCGGAGGCGCGCGAAGTTGCGGAGCTGCTGGGCGTTACCATCAGTGAATGCGATGAATCCGCGCCAGGAGCCGTCGCTGCTGCTCCGGCAGCGGTGACTGATGGCAAAACGGAAAGCCAGCGCATTCGCGAAACCATCATTGCGCAGTTACCGGAAGGGCAGTTTACCGAAAGCCTGGTCGCGCAGTTGATGGACAAAGTCATGAAGGAAAAGCAGTCGCTGGAGCAGGGCGGAATGCAGCCGAGCTTTAACTCGGTGACCGGCAAAGGCGGTGTGAAAGTCATCGACGGCAGCAGCGTGAAGTTTGGTCGTTTTGACGGCGCGCAGCCGCACTGCGTGGGCTTAACCGATCTGGTGACCGACCAGGACGGTAGCAGCATGGCCGCCGGGTTTATGCAGTGGGATAACGCCTTTTTCCCATGGACGCTGAACTACGACGAAATCGACATGATTCTGGAAGGAGAGCTGCATGTTCGCCACGAAGGCGAAACCATGATTGCAAAAGCCGGGGACGTGATGTTTATCCCGAAAGGCTCCAGCATCGAATTTGGTACGCCATCGACGGTGAAGTTTCTGTATGTGGCCTGGCCTGCGAACTGGCAGTCCTGCTAAGGCGGATGTATGAAGGATTTCATTACCGAAGCATGGCTCAGAGCGAATCATACGCTCAGCGAAGGGGCTGAAATTCATCTCCCCGCTGACGCTCGCCTGACGCCGTCTGCCCGGGAATTACTGGAAAGCCGACATCTGCGCATTAAGTTTATTGACGAGCAGGGCAGCCTGTTTATTGATGACGAAGAACAGCAGCCGCAGCCGGTGCATGGGTTAACCAGCAGTGATACGCATCCACAGGCCAGCTGCGAACTGTGCCATCAACCGGTGGCGAAGAAACCGGACACCCTGACGCATCTGACGGCGGACAAGATGGTCGCCAAAAGTGACCCTCGGCTGGGATTTCGCGCCGCGCTGGACAGCACCATCGCCCTGGCCGTGTGGTTGCAGATTGAGATGGCAGAACCGTGGCAGCCGTGGCTGGCGGATATCCGCTCGCGCCTGGGCAATATTATGCGCGCAGACGCCATGGATGAGCCGCTGGCAGCACAAGCTGTCGTGGGTTTAAGTGACGAAGATTTACACCGTCTTTCGCATCAACCGCTGCGCTATCTGGACCACGACCATCTGGTGCCTGAAGCCAGCCATGGACGTGATTGCGCGCTGCTTAATCTGCTGCGTACCAAAGTCCGTGAAACGGAGACGGTGGCGGCCCAGGTATTCATCACTCGCAGTTTTGAGGTTATACGACCGGACATTATGCAGGCGCTCAACCGCCTTTCCAGTACGGTCTACGTGATGATGATTCTGAGTGTTGCAAAGCATCCGCTGACGGTTAGTCAAATTCAACAGAGACTGGGGGAGAAGCAATGATCATTGAACGTGCTCGTCAACTCGCCCAACGCTCACCTGCACGAGTAGTGTTCCCGGATGCGCTGGATGTCCGGGTGCTGAAGGCGGCGAATTACCTGCATCAGCACGGTCTGGCACGCCCCATTCTCGTCGCCAGCCCGTTTGCGCTACGCCAGTTTGCGCTCAGCCATCGCGTAGCCATGGATGGTATTCAGGTTATTGATCCACAAAGCAATGTACAGATGCGTGAAGAGTTTGCCCTGCGCTGGCTGGCGCGTGCGGGTGAAAAAACGCCGCCGGATGCGCGAGAGAAGCTCAACGATCCACTGATGTTTGCCGCCGCGATGGTCAGTGCCGGTAAAGCCGATGTGTGTATTGCGGGCAACCTGTCATCAACGGCAAACGTGCTGCGTGCAGGATTGCGCATTATTGGATTACAGCCTGGTTGCAAAACGCTGTCGTCAATTTTCCTGATGCTGCCGCAGTATCTCGGGCCGTCATTAGGATTTGCAGACTGTAGCGTTGTGCCGCAGCCCACTGCTGCACAGCTGGCGGATATCGCCATCGCCAGCGCTGAAACCTGGAAGGCGATCACAGGTGAAGAGCCGCGTGTGGCCATGCTGTCGTTTTCAAGTAATGGCAGTGCTCGCCATCCTAACGTCGCTAACGTGCAGCAGGCGACCGAGATCGTTCGTGAGCGTGCCCCGCAGCTTACCGTGGACGGTGAACTGCAATTTGATGCCGCCTTTGTTCCGGATGTCGCTGCGCAAAAAGCGCCCGCAAGTCCGTTAAAGGGCAATGCCAATGTGATGGTCTTCCCATCGCTGGAGGCGGGCAATATTGGCTACAAAATCGCTCAGCGCCTGGGAGGGTATCGCGCAGTAGGGCCATTGATTCAGGGGCTTGCCGCACCGCTTCATGATCTCTCTCGTGGCTGTAGCGTACAGGAAATTATCGAACTGGCGTTGGTGGCAGCAGTGCCGCGCCAGACTGACATGAGTCGTGAAAACGCCTCGCACACACTGGTTGTATAAGGTCCCGTTCAGGACCCCTTAATGAGAGGAAAACACAATGGAAGCATTAGGAATGATTGAAACCCGGGGCCTGGTTGCACTGATTGAGGCTTCTGACGCAATGGTTAAAGCGGCACGCGTGAAACTGGTTGGCGTGAAGCAGATCGGTGGCGGTCTGGTCACTGCCATGGTCCGTGGCGACGTAGCGGCATGTAAAGCTGCAACGGACGCAGGTGCTGCGGCAGCACAGCGTATTGGCGAGCTGGTTTCAGTGCACGTGATCCCGCGTCCGCACGGCGATCTGGAAGAAGTGTTCCCGATCAGCTTTAAAGGCGACAGCAACGACATGTAAGTCGTCCATGTGACGCCACAGACTTCATTGCTGGCGTCACCCTCTCTCCTTTTCACATTACCTTCTGCGGAGGGTAGGGGGAGGTTTTACCTGAAATATGCCACGGAGGCGCGTATGAAACTGGCAATCGTTACAGGACAAATTGTTTGTACCGTACGCCATCAGGGGCTCGCGCACGACAAGTTGCTGATGGTGGAAATGATTGACGCCCAGGGAAATCCCGACGGGCAATGTGCTGTTGCTATCGACAGCATCGGGGCGGGAACCGGAGAGTGGGTGCTGCTGGTCAGCGGAAGCTCCGCCCGTCAGGCGCACCGGAATGAATCATCGCCTGTCGATCTGTGCGTGATTGGCATTGTCGATGAAGTGGTGGCAGGTGGTCAGGTGATCTTCCATAAATAAGGCAGAAAATCATGAATCAACAGGATATTGAACAGGTCGTGAAAGCGGTACTGCTGAAAATGAAAGACAGCAGCCAACCCGTCAGTGCCGTTCAAGAAATGGGCGTTTTTGCCTCCCTGGATGACGCAGTGGCGGCAGCAAAACTGGCCCAGCAGGGGCTGAAAAGCGTCGCTATGCGCCAACTGGCTATCACGGCGCTACGTGAGGCGGGCGAAAAGCACGCCAGAGAATTAGCGGAACTTGCCGTCACTGAAACCGGCATGGGACGCGTCGAAGATAAATTTGCCAAAAACGTGGCGCAGGCGCGCGGCACTCCAGGTGTGGAATGCCTGTCTCCACAGGTTCTGACCGGCGATAACGGTCTGACGCTGATTGAAAACGCGCCGTGGGGCGTGGTGGCCTCGGTAACCCCATCTACCAACCCGGCCGCGACCGTTATTAACAACGCCATCAGCCTGATTGCCGCTGGTAACAGCGTGGTTTTCGCACCGCATCCGGCGGCGAAAAAAGTCTCTCAGCGCGCTATCACTCTGCTTAACCAGGCGGTAGTTGCCGCAGGCGGTCCGGCAAACCTGTTGGTGACGGTTGCCAACCCAGATATCGAGACTGCCCAACGTCTGTTCAAGTACCCTGGTATCGGCCTGCTGGTGGTGACCGGTGGTGAAGCCGTAGTAGATGCCGCGCGTAAGCACACCAACAAACGTTTGATTGCCGCTGGCGCAGGTAATCCGCCGGTGGTGGTTGATGAAACGGCTGACCTGGCACGCGCGGCGCAGTCGGTAGTCAAAGGCGCATCGTTTGACAACAACATCATCTGCGCTGACGAAAAAGTGCTGATCGTGGTCGATAGTGTCGCTGATGAACTGATGCGTCTGATGGAAAGCCAGCATGCGGTGAAACTCACCACGGCCCAGGCAGAACAGCTGCAGCCGGTGCTGCTGAAAAATATCGATGAGCGCGGTAAAGGCACGGTCAGTCGTGACTGGGTAGGTCGTGACGCAGGCAAAATCGCTGCGGCGATTGGTCTGAACGTACCGGAGCAAACCCGTCTGTTATTCGTCGAAACCTCCGCGACGCATCCGTTTGCCGTCACCGAACTGATGATGCCGGTTCTACCAGTCGTGCGGGTCGCTAACGTCGATGAAGCCATTGAACTGGCGGTCAAGCTTGAAGGCGGTTGCCACCATACGGCGGCGATGCACTCACGCAATATCGACAACATGAACCGCATGGCAAACGCCATTGATACCAGCATTTTCGTTAAGAATGGACCGTGCATTGCCGGTCTTGGACTGGGCGGTGAAGGCTGGACCACGATGACCATTACCACACCAACCGGGGAAGGGGTGACCAGTGCGCGTACGTTTGTGCGTCTGCGTCGCTGTGTGTTGGTAGACGCCTTCAGGATTGTATAAGGAGTAAATGAGATGGCGCACGACGAACAACGTTGGTTGACACCCAGACTGCTAAAAGCGGCAACGCTATGTAACCAGACGCCCACAAAGAGCGATTCACCGCTGTGGTTGGGCATTGATTTGGGAACGTGTGATGTGGTGTCGATGGTTGTGGACAGTGACGGACAGCCGGTCGCGGTTTGCCTGGACTGGGCCGATGTCGTGCGCGATGGCATCGTCTGGGATTTCTTTGGTGCGGTGACCATCGTTCGTCGCCATCTCGATACGCTCGAACAACAGTTGGGTTGCCGCTTTACCCATGCGGCAACCTCATTTCCACCGGGAACTGACCCTCGCATCTCTATTAACGTGCTGGAGTCTGCCGGGCTTGAAGTGAGCCATGTGCTCGACGAACCGACAGCGGTGGCGGATCTGTTGCAGCTCGATAACGCCGGCGTGGTGGATATTGGTGGTGGCACTACCGGGATTGCGATCGTTAAACAAGGCAAGGTGACCTACTCCGCTGATGAAGCAACCGGTGGGCATCATATCTCTCTGACGCTGGCCGGGAACCGTCGTATCCAGTTAGAAGAAGCCGAGCAGTACAAGCGTAGCAACGGCAAAGAAATCTGGCCGGTGGTGAAGCCTGTCTACGAAAAAATGGCGGAAATCGTGGCTCATCATATTGCGGGTCAGGGCGTTACCGATTTATGGCTGGCCGGTGGTTCCTGCATGCAGCCGGGCGTTGATGAGCTGTTCCGTAAGCGTTTCCCGGAACTGCAGGTGCATTTACCCCAGCACAGCCTGTTTATGACCCCGCTGGCGATTGCCAACAGCGGAAAAGAAAAAGCGGAAGGAATCTATGCAAGCTGAATTGCAGACCGCGCTCTTTCAGGCATTCGATACCCTGAATCTGCAACGCGTAAAAACGTTTAGCGTTCCACCGGTAACCCTTTGTGGGCTGGGAGCGCTCAGTACCTGCGGACAGGAAGCACAAACGCGCGGATTGACGCATATGTTCGTCATGGTGGACAGCTTCCTGCATCAGGCGGGGATGACCGCCGCGCTGGAACGCAGTCTGGCGATGAAAGGCGTGGCGATGACGCTGTGGCCATGTCCGGTAGGCGAACCGTGTATTACGGACGTCTGCGCGGCGGTCGCGCAATTGCGTGAATCGAAGTGCGATGGCGTTGTGGCCTTTGGTGGTGGCTCCGTACTGGATGCCGCCAAGGCAGTGGCGTTGCTGGTGACCAACCCCACTCAGACGCTGGCAGACATGGACGAGCGCAGCGCGTTACGCCCACGTCTGCCGCTGATTGCCGTACCGACTACCGCCGGAACGGGCTCAGAAACCACCAACGTCACGGTAATAATCGACGCCGCGACTGGACTCAAAAAAGTGCTGGCCCACGCAACCCTGATGCCGGATGTGGCGATCCTGGACGCTGCATTGACGGAAGGCGTGCCTGCACATGTAACGGCAATGACCGGGATTGATGCACTGACGCACGCCGTTGAAGCGTATAGCGCGCTGAACGCGACGCCATTTACCGACAGTCTGGCGATTGGCGCGATTGCGATGATAGGTAAATCGCTGCCGAAGGCCGTCGGCTACGGTCAGGATCTGGCGGCGCGCGAAAGCATGCTGCTGGCTTCCTGTATGGCCGGGATGGCGTTTTCCAGCGCAGGGCTGGGCCTGTGCCATGCGATGGCGCACCAGCCGGGAGCGACGTTGCATATCCCACACGGACAGGCTAACGCCATGCTGCTTCCTACGGTAATGGGGTTCAACCGCATGGTGTGTCGTGAGCGCTTCAGCCATATCGGACGCGCGTTAACCAACAAGAAATCGGACGATCGTGATGCTATCAACGCGGTCAGCGAGTTGATTAGCGAAGTGGGCCAGACCAAACGGCTCTCAGACGTTGGAGCAAAACCCGAACATTACAGCGCATGGGCACACGCCGCGCTGGAGGATATTTGTATTCGCAGTAACCCACGCACCGCCACGCAGGAACAGATTATCGACCTGTACGCGGCTGCCGGGTAATGCCTGTAGGCCGGATAAGGTGCTCGCACCGCCATCCGGCAATAACACGGCGTTAATGCCGGAGGCGACGTAAACGTCTTATCCGGCCTACAAATCACAAATGACAGGGAGTAGGGGCTATGGGAATTAACGAAATCATCATGTACATCATGATGTTCTTTATGCTGATTGCCGCCGTGGACAGGATCCTGTCGCAGTTCGGCGGTTCGGCGCGCTTCCTCGGTAAGTTCGGTAAGAGTATTGAGGGATCGGGCGGTCAGTTTGAAGAAGGCTTTATGGCAATGGGCGCGCTGGGTCTGGCGATGGTCGGTATGACCGCGCTGGCGCCAGTACTGGCGCATGTGCTCGGGCCGGTAATTATTCCGCTGTATGAAATGCTGGGCGCGAACCCGTCGATGTTTGCCGGAACGCTGCTGGCGTGCGATATGGGCGGCTTCTTCCTGGCGAAAGAACTGGCGGGCGGCGACGTGGCGGCATGGTTGTACTCTGGCCTGATTCTCGGCGCGATGATGGGGCCGACGCTGGTGTTCTCCATTCCGGTTGCGCTGGGAATTATTGAACCGTCTGACCGTCGTTATCTGGCGCTGGGCGTGCTGGCCGGTATTGTCACCATTCCGATTGGCTGTATTGCGGGTGGTCTGGTCGCGATGTACTCCGGCGTGGAAATCAACGGTCAGCCGGTGGAGTTCACCTTTGCGTTGATCCTGATGAACATGATCCCGGTGTTGATCGTAGCCGTGCTGGTGGCGCTAGGACTGAAATTCATCCCGGAAAAAATGATAAACGGCTTCCAGATCTTCGCCAAGTTCCTGGTAGCGCTGATCACCCTCGGTCTGGCTGCGGCAGTCATCAAGTTCCTGCTCGGCTGGGAGCTGATCCCAGGTCTTGATCCTATTTTCATGGCGCCAGGCGACAAGCCGGGTGAAGTGATGCGCGCCATCGAAGTTATCGGTTCTATCTCCTGTGTGCTGCTGGGGGCCTACCCGATGGTGCTGCTGCTGACCCGCTGGTTTGAAAAACCGCTGATGAGCGTCGGCAACCTGTTAAAAGTCAATAACATTGCGGCTGCGGGTATGGTGGCAACGCTTGCCAACAACATCCCAATGTTCGGCATGATGAAAAACATGGATACCCGCGGCAAAGTGATCAACTGCGCCTTTGCGGTTTCCGCGGCCTTCGCTCTGGGTGACCACTTAGGTTTCGCCGCTGCCAACATGAACGCCATGATCTTCCCGATGATTGTCGGCAAGTTGATCGGCGGCGTGACGGCGATTGGCGTGGCTATGCTGTTAGTACCGAAAGACGAAGATGTTCCGGCACCAGCAGAAACCAATCCGGAGGCGCAATCGTGAATACTCGCCAGCTACTCAGCGTCGGTATCGATATCGGCACCACCACCACTCAGGTGATCTTCTCGCGCCTTGAGCTGGTTAACCGTGCGGCAGTGTCGCAGGTGCCGCGCTACGAATTCATCAAACGCGAAATTAGCTGGCAAAGCCCGGTGTTCTTTACCCCCGTTGATAAGCAGGGCGGGTTGAAAGAGGCCGAACTGAAAGCACTGATCCTCGCCCAGTATCAGGCGGCGGGGATTGCGCCAGAGACCGTTGATTCCGGCGCGATCATCATTACCGGGGAAAGTGCCAAAACGCGCAACGCGCGCCCGGCGGTGATGGCGCTCTCCCAGTCGCTGGGGGATTTCGTGGTTGCCAGCGCCGGTCCGCATCTGGAATCGGTGATTGCTGGTCACGGTGCGGGGGCACAAACCCTTTCCGAGCAGAAGTTGTGCCGCGTACTGAATATCGACATCGGCGGCGGTACGTCGAACTACGTTCTGTTCGATGCCGGAAAAGTCAGCGGATCGGCCTGTCTGAATGTCGGCGGACGGTTACTGGAAACGGACGGTCAGGGGCGCGTGGTGCATGCGCATCAGCCGGGACAAATGATTGTGGATGACGTATTTGGTCCAGGCACTGATGCCCGAACCCTCAATGCGGCGCAGCTTGTTCAGGTGGCCCGACGGATGGCGGCGCTGATTGTGGAGGTGATTGACGGCACGCTTTCACCGCTGGCACAGGCGCTGATGCAAACCGCTCTGTTACCGGCGGGCGTGAAGCCGGAAGTGATTACGTTGTCCGGCGGGGTGGGCGAATGCTACCGCAACCAACCTGCCGATCCGTTCTGTTTTTCCGACATTGGGCCGCTGTTAGCGACGGCGCTGCATGAACATCCGCGCCTGCGTGAGATGAACGTGCAGTTCCCGGCGCAAACCGTGCGCGCCACGGTGATTGGCGCCGGTGCGCATACGCTGTCGCTTTCGGGCAGCACTATCTGGCTGGAGGGTGTGGCGCTTCCGCTGCGCAATCTGCCAGTGGCGATTCCGGTTGATGAGGCTGATCTGGTGGCCGCCTGGCAACAGGCGCTAATGCAGCTCGATCTGGACCCGCAAACGGACGCCTACGTGCTGGCGCTGCCCGGTTCTCTGCCGGTGCGCTACGCCGCGCTGTTAACGGTGATTGATGCGCTGCTGGCCTTTGTCGCGCGCTATCCGAATCCGCATCCCCTGCTGGTGGTAGCCGAGCAGGATTTTGGTAAGGCCCTGGGCATGCTGTTACGCCCACAGTTACAGCAACACCCGCTGGCGGTCATCGATGAGGTGGTTGTCCGGGCGGGGGACTATATCGACATTGGTACGCCTCTTTTTGGCGGATCGGTTGTGCCGGTGACGGTGAAATCACTCGCATTTCCTTCCTGAGGGAACGACTTATGAAACTAAAGACCACATTGTTCGGCAATGTTTATCAGTTTAAGGATGTTAAAGAGGTGCTGGCAAAAGCCAACGAACTGCGTTCGGGGGATGTGCTGGCAGGTGTCGCTGCAACCAGTTCGCAGGAACGCGTGGCGGCCAAGCAGGTGCTGTCGGAAATGACGGTAGCGGATATCCGTAATAACCCGGTGATTTCCTATGAAGAGGACTGCGTGACGCGTCTGATTCAGGATGACGTCAACGAAACGGCCTATAACCGCATCAAAAACTGGAGTATCAGCGAGCTGCGCGAGTACGTGCTGAGCGATGAAACCTCTGTTGATGATATTGCGTTTACGCGTAAAGGGTTAACGTCGGAAGTGGTCGCTGCGGTAGCAAAAATCTGCTCTAACGCGGACCTGATCTACGGCGGTAAGAAAATGCCGGTGATCAAAAAGGCGAACACCACCATCGGTTTACCGGGCACCTTTAGCTGCCGTTTGCAGCCGAACGATACCCGTGACGATGTACAGAGTATTGCGGCGCAAATCTATGAAGGACTGTCCTTCGGAGCGGGCGATGCGGTGATCGGTGTCAACCCGGTCACAGATGACGTGGAAAACTTAAGCCGCGTGCTCGATACCGTGTATGGCGTTATCGACAAGTTCAATATTCCGACCCAGGGCTGCGTACTGGCGCACGTCACCACCCAGATTGAAGCAATTCGTCGCGGTGCGCCGGGCGGGCTGATTTTCCAAAGTATCTGCGGTAGCGAAAAAGGCTTAAAAGAGTTTGGCGTTGAGCTGGCCATGCTGGATGAAGCGCGTGCAGTGGGTGCTGAGTTCAACCGTATCGCCGGGGAAAACTGCCTGTACTTTGAAACCGGGCAAGGGTCTGCGCTCTCCGCTGGCGCTAACTTTGGTGCCGATCAGGTGACGATGGAAGCGCGTAACTACGGGCTGGCGCGTCACTACGATCCGTTCCTGGTGAACACCGTGGTGGGCTTTATCGGGCCGGAATATCTCTACAACGATCGTCAGATTATTCGCGCGGGCTTAGAAGATCACTTCATGGGCAAGCTGAGCGGCATCTCAATGGGCTGCGACTGCTGCTACACCAACCATGCTGATGCTGACCAGAACCTCAACGAAAACCTGATGATTCTGCTCGCCACCGCTGGCTGCAACTACATCATGGGCATGCCGCTCGGTGACGACATCATGCTCAACTACCAGACCACCGCCTTCCACGACACCGCGACCGTGCGCCAGTTGCTGAACCTGCGCCCGTCGCCGGAGTTTGAACGCTGGCTGGAAACCATGGGCATTATGGCAAACGGTCGCCTGACCAAACGGGCGGGCGATCCGTCACTGTTCTTCTGATGACGCGGGGATGACACACGATGGATCAAAAACAGATTGAAGAAATTGTACGCAGCGTAATGGCGTCAATGGGAGAGCCGCAGGTTCAAGCGCCATCAGCGGAAGTGAAATGTAGCACTACGCAGTGCGCCGCGCCGACCGGTGAAAGCTGTGCGATGGACTTAGGTTCAGCTGAAGCGAAAGCGTGGATTGGCGTTGAGAATCCGCATCGTGCAGAGGTATTGACCGAACTGCGCCGTAGCACCGCTGCGCGTGTATGTACCGGTCGTGCCGGTCCACGTCCGCGTACCCAGGCGCTGCTGCGCTTCCTTGCTGACCACTCGCGTTCGAAAGATACGGTATTGAAAGAAGTGCCGGAAGAGTGGGTAAAAGCCCAGGGACTACTGGAAGTGCGCTCGGAAATCAGCGACAAAAACCTGTATCTGACGCGCCCGGACATGGGACGTCGTCTGAGTGCGGAAGCCATTGAAGCACTGAAATCACAGTGTGTAATGAATCCGGATGTGCAGGTGATTATTTCTGATGGCCTGTCTACTGACGCCATCACCGCCAACTACGAAGAGATCCTGCCGCCGCTGTTGTCGGGTTTAAAACAGGCCGGATTGAAGGTCGGGACGCCGTTCTTTGTTCGCTATGGGCGCGTGAAAATTGAAGATCAGATCGGCGAACTGCTGGGTGCAAAAGCGGTGATCCTGCTGGTTGGTGAACGTCCGGGCCTCGGCCAGTCGGAAAGTCTTTCTTGCTACGCCGTCTATTCGCCGCGTGTGGCAACCACCGTTGAGGCTGACCGTACCTGCATCTCGAACATTCACCAGGGCGGTACGCCACCGGTTGAAGCGGCGGCGGTGATTGTGGATTTGGCCAAGCGCATGCTGGAGCAAAAAGCATCCGGCATCAATATGACCCGTTAAGGAGGCATCATGCCAGCATTAGATTTGATTAGACCTTCAGTCACCGCGATGCGTGTGATTGCCTCGGTAAATGACGGTTTTGCCCGCGAACTTAAATTACCGCCACATATACGTAGCCTCGGACTCATCACAGCAGACTCTGATGACGTGGCGTATATTGCCGCAGATGAAGCGACAAAACAGGCGATGGTGGAAGTGGTTTATGGCCGCTCGCTGTATGCCGGTGCGGCGCACAGTCCCTCTCCAACCTCGGGCGAAGTGCTGATTATGCTCGGTGGACCAAACCCGGCCGAAGTTCGCGCGGGTCTGGACGCGATGGTGGCCAATATTGAAAGCGGTGCGGCATTCCAGTGGGCGAATGACGCAGAAGATACCGCCTTCCTGGCGCATGTGGTTTCGCGTACCGGTTCGTATCTTTCCGCGACCGCGGGATGCCGACTGGGCGATCCGATGGCGTATCTGGTAGCACCGCCGCTGGAAGCGACATTTGGTATTGATGCCGCGCTGAAATCTGCCGATGTACAACTGGTAACCTATGTACCACCGCCGTCAGAAACCAACTATTCAGCAGCGTTTTTGACCGGTAGCCAGGCCGCTTGTAAAGCCGCATGTAACGCCTTTGCCGATGCCGTTCTGGATATTGCCCGTAATCCAATCCAGCGCGCGTAAGAGAGGTAGTGATGATCAATGCACTGGGATTACTGGAAGTGGATGGCATGGTGGCTGCCGTGGACGCGGCCGATGCCATGCTGAAAGCCGCGAATGTGCGCCTGCTTAGCCACGAAGTGCTCGATCCTGGTCGGCTGACGCTGGTGGTGGAAGGCGATCTGGCGGCATGCCGAGCAGCGCTGGATGCTGGCAGTGCAGCTGCAGCGCGTACAGGCCGTGTTATCAGCCGTAAGGAAATAGGCCGGCCGGACGATGACACCCAGTGGCTGATCGGCGGTTTTAAACGCCAGCCGAAGAAACCAGAACCGAAGAAACCAGAGCAGAAGCCTGAAGTGAAGTCAGATGTGGCCCCAGAGAAGACGCAGGAAGCACCTGTGTCATCTGAATCCTCTGATGAATTGCTGGCGCTGTTAACATCGGTCCGTCAAGGAATGACGGCAGGGGAAGTGGCTGCCCACTTTGGCTGGTCACTTGATGAAGCCAGAAATGCGCTGGAACAGCTCTTTTCTGACGGAGCGTTGCGTAAACGCAGTAGTCGCTATCGCTTAAAAAATTAACCTGTCGGAGGGCCGGGGGCTTCGTTGAAGCTTCCGGCTTAAAAGATCATGAAAAAGAACCGTACTGCAAACTTGCACCATCTTTATCATGAAGTATTACCCGAAGACGTTAAATTGACGCCGAAAGTGGAAGTGGACAACGTTCACCAACGGCGAACAACGGATGTGTATGAGCACGCGCTGACGATTACAGCCTGGCAGCAGATCTACGACCAGCTGCATCCGGGAAAATTTCAAGGCGAGTTCACGGAAATCCTGCTCGATGATATTCAGGTGTTCCGTGAATACACCGGACTGGCGCTGCGTCAGTCATGCCTTGTCTGGCCAAACTCATTTTGGTTTGGCATTCCGGCCACGCGCGGCGAGCAGGGATTTATTGGTACCCAGTGTTTGGGTAACGCTGAAATTGCCACCCGCCCAGGCGGGACGGAGTTTGAACTAAGTACGCCGGATGACTACACCATTTTGGGTGTCGTCATTTCTGAAGAGGCCATTGCCCGTCAGGCCAACTTCCTGCATAACCCGGAAAGGGTGTTGCATATGCTGCGCAACCAGTCGGCGCTGGAAGTGAAAGAACAACACAAAGCCGCGCTGTGGGGCTTTGTGCAGCAGGCGCTGGCGACGTTTAGCGAAAACCCGGAAAACCTTCGCCAACCTGCGGTACGCAAAGTGTTGGGCGATAACCTGCTGCTGGCGATGGGGACTATGCTGGAAGAAGCGCAGCCGATTATGACTGCGGAGAGCATCAGCCATCAGAGCTATCGTCGCTTGCTGTCGCGTGCGCGCGAATATGTGCTGGAAAATATGTCAGAGCCGCTGACCGTGCTCGACTTATGCAATCAACTGCACGTTAGCCGCCGGACGTTGCAAAACGCCTTTCACGCGATCCTCGGTATTGGCCCGAATGCCTGGTTGAAACGTATTCGCCTGAACGCCGTGCGCCGTGAGTTGATAAGCCCGTGGTCGCAGAGTGCGACGGTGAAAGACGCCGCCATGCAGTGGGGATTCTGGCATTTAGGGCAGTTTGCTACCGACTACCAGCAACTGTTTGCGGAGAAACCTTCGTTGACGCTGCATCAGCGTATGCGCCAGTGGGCGTGATGGTATAGCTTGAGTAGGCCTGATAAGGCGTTAGCCGCCATCAGGCAATTGTGCTGGCTGCGCTGCCGGATGGCGACGCCTTGCGTCTTATCCGGCCTACGAATTGTGTCGCTATCAGGCCATTACACCCAGTCGCGGACCTGAATAAACTCGCTAAGGGCGGCTTCCGGGCTGTTCGCTTCTGGCTGCCAGTCATACTCCCAGCGTACCAGCGGCGGCATCGACATCAGAATCGATTCCGTGCGCCCGCCGGTTTGCAAACCGAATAATGTGCCGCGATCCCACACCAGGTTAAATTCCACATAGCGTCCGCGACGATAAAGCTGAAAATTGCGTTCACGCTCGCCCCAGCTCATTGCTTTGCGGCGCTCGACGATGGGCAAATACGCCTCGGTATAACCCTTTCCAACAGCCTGCATAAAGGCGAAGCAGTGGTCGAAATCTGGCGTATTCAAATCATCGAAGAACAGCCCGCCAATGCCGCGCTGCTCGTTACGGTGCTTGAGGAAGAAGTAGTCATCGCACCACTTTTTGTAACGGGGATAAACGTCATCGCCGAACGGCTGGCATAGATCCCGCGCCGTGCGGTGCCAGTGAACTGCATCCTCATCAAAGCCGTAGTAGGGCGTTAAGTCAAAGCCGCCGCCAAACCACCACACCGGGTCGGCGCCCGGTTTCTCCGCGATAAAAAAACGTACGTTGGCATGGCTGGTCGGAATGTAAGGATTCTGCGGATGCACCACCAACGAGACGCCCATCGCTTCAAAGCTACGCCCGGCAAGCTCCGGGCGATGCGCAGTAGCCGAGGCCGGCATTGCATCTCCATGGACATGAGAGAAGTTGACGCCTGCTTGCTCGAAAATACCGCCGTTACGCAACACTCGACTGCGCCCGCCGCCGCCCGCTTCGCGTTGCCAGTTATCCTCAACAAATTCGGTGCCGTCTATGGTGGATAACTGCTGACAAATCTCATCCTGCAAGTTGAGCAGGAACTGTTTTACGCGTTGTACATCGGGCTTCATGGTTAACGTTTCTTCGAGTGTGCTTTCTGGTTATCAAACCAGTGGAAATAGCTGATGATGCCATTGGCGATAGCGGTGGCGATTTTCTGACGAAACGCAGCCGTCCCCAGTAATCGTTCTTCTTCCGGGTTGGTGATGAACGAGGTTTCGACCAGGACCGACGGAATCGAAGGTGATTTTAGCACCACGAAGGCGGCTTGTTCCGTGCTGCGACTGTGCAGACGGTGTACCGGCTTGATCTTCTTAAGAATATGCGAGCCTAACGTCAGGCTGTTTTTAATGGTGTCAGTTTGCACCAGATCGAACAGCACCTGCTGCAACAAATGATCTTTGTCGGTGGCCTTCTTCCCGGCGACTTCATCGGCCCGGTTTTCACGATCGGACAGATATTTCGCCATGGCGCTACTGGCACCGCGATTGGATAAGGCAAAGACCGAAGCACCCGCAGCGCTCGGATTGGTAAAACCGTCGGCGTGGATCGACATGAAAAGATCTGCGCCATGTTTGTGGGCGATCTCGACGCGATCGTAGAGCGGAATAAACGTATCGCCGGAGCGGGTCAGGCGTGCATCAATCCCCTGGTTGCGTAGGATTGAGCGCACGTTTTTGGCAATCGCCAGCACCACGTGCTTTTCTTTCGATCCGTTGCGACCAATTGCGCCGGTATCAATCCCGCCGTGCCCCGGATCAAGAACAACAACACGCTTAGCGCCTGATTTTTTCGCTTTCGGTTTGCTGTGTCCATTACTGGTCTTTAGCGCTTCTTCTTTAGCGATGGCTTGCGACATGCCTGACAGCGTCAGGGCGGCCAGCCCGGCTTTCAGCACCTGGCGGCGCGATGTGAGTGTTTTTAGTGGTTTAAAAGTGCTCATACGGCCTGAGTTGTAAAAAAAAGGTTCTAAACGTTATATCGTATCGCGTAGTCCGTTGCGACGGATCGAGATAAGAATTGTTTTACTTTTCATTTCAATACGTGACAATTCCGTATTATGCCATTTTTTCCGCCGCTTCGCGTCAGATATTGGCTAAATCAGCCGTTCGCGCCATAATCGCTTTTTAACGTCCTGAAAAGGTAACCAATACCATGGAAATACGCGTTTTTCGCCAGGAAGATTTCGAAGAGGTGATCACCCTCTGGGAGCGTTGTGATTTGCTGCGTCCATGGAACGACCCTGAAATGGACATCGAACGTAAAGTCAATCATGACGTCAGCTTGTTCCTCGTCGCTGAAGTGAACGGTGAGGTGGTCGGTACGGTGATGGGCGGATACGACGGGCATCGTGGTTCCGCCTATTACCTGGGCGTGCATCCTGAGTTTCGCGGTCGCGGTATCGCCAATGCGCTACTCAACCGGTTGGAGAAAAAGCTCATTGCCCGCGGTTGCCCGAAGATTCAAATCATGGTGCGTGACGATAACGATGTTGTTCAGGGCATGTATGAACGTCTGGGCTATGAACATGCGGATGTACTCAATCTGGGCAAGCGTTTGATTGAAGATGAAGAGTACTGAGTTTCATCCGGCCGACTATGACGGTCATGGGCGTCTGCGCCTGCCTTTTCTCTTCTGGTGCGTGCTGTTGTTACAGGCACGCACCTGGGTTTTGTTTGTGATTGCCGGTTCTTCTCGTGAGCAGGGCAACACGTTGCTGAATCTGTTTTATCCCGATCATGACGCATTCTGGCTGGGTTTGCTCCCCGGCGTTCCCGCCGTGTTGGCGTTTTTACTCAGCGGGAGACGCTTTGCGTTTCCGGGAATCTGGCGCTGGCTGCGCGGATTATTGATTCTCGCTCAACTGGTGCTGCTGTGCTGGCAGCCGGTGATGTGGCTGGCAGGCGATCCGCTCAACGGTGTCGGGCTGGCGCTGCTGGTGGCGGATATCGTCGCATTGATCTGGCTGTTAACCAATCAACGTCTGCGCGCCTGTTTTTCCCTTGAGAAAGAATAACGGCACTTTTTGGGGAAACCGGACTCCAAGCAACGTTGATAAATAAGGAAGGAAGTGAAATGAAATCACTGCGTTTGACTTTATGCGCGATGCCGCTGCTACTGGCCGGGTGTTCAACGTTGTCCTCGGTGAACTGGTCTGCCGCCAATCCGTGGAACTGGTTTGGTTCTTCAACGCAGGTCACAGAGCAGGGCGTCGGAGCGTTAACGGGCGCGACACCGCTGGATGAAAAAGCCATTGCTGATGCGCTGGACGGTGATTACCGCCTGCGTAGCGGGATGAAGACTGATAACGGAAATGTGGTGCGCTTCTATGAAGCGATGAAAGACGACAAGCTGGCGATAGTCATCAATGGCAGCCAGGGAACCATTAGTCGTATTGATGTGTTAGACCACGATATTTCGTCAGTCGCGGGTGTCGAAATCGGTACACCGTTTAGCGACCTTTACACTAAAGCTTTCGGTAATTGCCAAAAGGCAACCGGCGATGACAGCGCGGGCGTTGAGTGTAAAGCTGAAGGAAGTCAACATATTAGCTATATTTTTTCCGGTGAATGGAGCGGGCCTGAGGATATAATGCCGTCTGACGACACGCTGAAAGCGTGGAAAGTAAGCAAAATTATCTGGCGGCGTTAATTTGCGTCTGAACAAATCGGCTTGTTAAAAAAACAGGTAGAATAGCGCCCATCAATGCCACGATGTCGTGGCATCTTTTTTTCAGGAGGAACAATGTCTCAGGTTCAGAGTGGCATTTTGCCAGAACATTGCCGTGCGGCGATTTGGATTGAAGCCAATGTTAAAGGCGACGTTGTGGCCCTGCGTGCGGCCAGCAAAACCTTCGCCGATAAGCTGGCGACCTTTGAAGCTAAGTTCCCGGATGCGCATCTGGGCGCGGTTGTCGCTTTTGGCAACAACACCTGGCGTGCATTGAGCGGCGGCGTCGGTGCTGAAGAGTTAAAAGACTTTATCCCTTATGGTAAAGGTCTGGCACCAGCAACCCAATATGACGTGTTGATCCATATTCTCTCTTTGCGTCATGACGTGAATTTCTCCGTTGCGCAGGCGGCAATGGAAGCATTTGGCGACTGTATTGAAGTCAAAGAAGAAATCCACGGTTTCCGTTGGGTCGAAGAGCGCGATCTCAGCGGCTTTGTTGACGGTACGGAAAACCCGGCAGGCGAAGAAACGCGCCGTGAAGTCGCCGTTATCAAAGATGGTGTGGATGCCGGTGGCAGCTATGTGTTTGTGCAGCGTTGGGAACATAACCTGAAGCAGCTTAATCGCATGAGCATCCATGACCAGGAAATGATGATTGGCCGCACCAAGGAAGCCAACGAAGAGATCGACGGTGATGACCGTCCGGTCACCTCTCACCTGAGCCGTGTTGACCTCAAAGAAGACGGTAAAGGGCTGAAAATTGTGCGCCAGAGCCTGCCATACGGCACTGCCAGCGGCACGCATGGTCTCTATTTCTGCGCCTACTGCGCCCGTCTGCACAACATTGAACAACAGTTGCTGAGCATGTTTGGTGACACCGACGGTAAGCGTGATGCAATGCTGCGCTTCACCAAACCGGTAACCGGCGGCTATTACTTTGCACCGTCGCTGGACCGTTTAATGGCGCTGTAATGGCGATCTGATCCTGTTATCGGCCACGAAATAGACATCCCCGCATCGTCGGGGATTTTTTTTACCTGAGATTAACCTGATTTAGTGAGCTATTCCTCAGCACTAATTTGTTATTGCTGTATCTTCTGCGTGAATGAAGCGAAGGCTTCATATTCAAAAGGAGAATATTGAAATGGGAAAACTCACGGGCAAAACAGCATTGATTACGGGCGCATCTCAGGGTATTGGCGAGGGTATCGCCAGAACGTTTGCCCGCCATGGTGCGAACTTAATTCTGCTGGATATCTCCGATGAGATTGAAAAACTGGCGGATGAGTTGGCTGGGCGAGGGCACCGTTGCACAGCCGTTCACGCTGACGTCAGAGATTTTGCGTCGGTCAAGGAAGCGGTGATGCGCGCGAAGCAGATTGAAGGCAAAATCGATATTCTGGTGAACAATGCCGGCGTATGCCGCCTCGGCAACTTCCTTGATATGAGCGATGAAGATCGCGATTTTCACATTGATATCAACATTAAAGGCGTCTGGAATGTGACGAAAGCCGTTCTGCCGGAGATGATTGCGCGCAAAGATGGGCGCATCGTGATGATGTCATCGGTGACCGGCGATATGGTTGCCGACCCGGGCGAAACGGCCTACGCACTGTCGAAAGCCGCAATCATCGGTTTGACCAAATCCCTGGCGGTAGAATATGCGCAGTCAGGCATTCGCGTTAATGCCATCTGCCCAGGCTACGTTCGTACGCCGATGGCGGAAAGCATTGCGCGTCAATCTAACCCGGAAGATCCTGAATCCGTATTAGTCGAAATGGCGAAAGCGATCCCGATGCGTCGTCTGGCCTGTCCGCTTGAGGTCGGTGAACTGGCGGCGTTCCTGGCGTCGGATGAGTCCAGTTACTTAACTGGCACGCAAAACGTGATTGATGGCGGTAGCACCCTGCCAGAAAGCGTTAGCGTCGGCGTCTGATTGATGCCGGTCTCCTCCTCACTCGATGTGGGGAGGGATTCTCTTATTCTCTTTTCAACTTTCAAATCATCAAACGGTATATAAAACCGTTACTCCTTTAGCACTGGTTATAAATATGATGACCATAAGAAAGTCATTAAATTTATAAGGGTGCGCAATGGCCGTTAACTTACTGAAAAAAAGAACACTGACGCTGGCAGCCATGCTGTTGCTGGTGGGGCAGGCGCAGGCAACGGAACTGCTGAACAGTTCATACGATGTTTCCCGTGAGCTTTTTGCCGCCCTTAATCCGCCGTTTGAACAGCAATGGGCGAAGGATAACGGCGGTGACAAACTGACGATTAAACAATCTCATGCCGGGTCATCAAAACAGGCTCTGGCGATTCTGCAGGGGCTGAAAGCCGATGTGGTGACCTATAACCAGGTCACCGACGTGCAGATCCTGCATGACAAAGGCAAACTGATCCCCGCCGACTGGCAAAGCCGTCTGCCGAATAACAGCTCGCCGTTCTATTCCACTATGGGTTTCCTGGTGCGTAAGGGGAATCCGAAAAACATTCATGACTGGAATGACCTTGTGCGTTCTGATGTGAAACTGATTTTCCCGAACCCAAAAACCTCCGGTAACGCGCGCTATACCTATCTGGCGGCGTGGGGTGCTGCGGATAAAGCTGACGGTGGTGATAAAACCAAAACCGAACAGTTCATGACCCAGTTTCTGAAAAACGTCGAAGTGTTTGATACCGGCGGTCGCGGTGCTACCACCACCTTTGCAGAGCGCGGTCTGGGCGATGTGCTGATCAGCTTCGAATCAGAAGTGAACAACATTCGTAAACAGTATGAAGCGCAGGGTTTTGAAGTGGTTATCCCGAAAACCAATATTCTCGCTGAATTCCCGGTAGCCTGGGTAGATAAAAATGTGCAAGCCAACGGTACTGAAAAAGCAGCTAAAGCGTACCTGACCTGGCTGTACAGCCCACAGGCGCAAACCATTATTACCGATTTCTACTACCGCGTGAATAACCCGCAGGTGATGGACAAACAGCAAGATAAATTCCCGCAGACCGAATTGTTCCGTGTGGAAGATAAGTTTGGTTCGTGGCCTGAAGTGATGAAAACACACTTTGTCAGCGGTGGAGAGCTGGACAAACTGCTGGCGGCGGGGCGTAAGTAAATGTTTGCTGTTTCTTCCCGACGCGTGCTGCCCGGCTTCACTTTGAGCCTGGGCACCAGCCTACTGTTTGTCTGCCTGATATTGCTGCTGCCGCTGAGCGCGCTGGTGATGCAACTGGCGCAAATGAGCTGGGCGCAATACTGGGATGTGATTACCAATCCGCAGGTGGTGGCGGCTTATAAAGTGACGCTGCTGTCGGCGTTTGTCGCGTCGATTTTTAACGGCGTGTTCGGTTTGCTGATGGCGTGGATCTTAACCCGCTATCGCTTTCCTGGCCGTACGCTGTTGGATGCACTGATGGATCTGCCGTTTGCGCTGCCTACAGCGGTGGCGGGTCTGACGCTGGCGTCGCTGTTTTCGGTTAATGGCTTCTACGGCGAGTGGCTGGCGAAGCTGGATATCAAGGTGACCTACACCTGGCTTGGTATCGCGGTGGCGATGGCGTTTACCAGCATTCCGTTTGTGGTGCGTACCGTCCAGCCGGTGCTGGAAGAATTAGGTCCCGAATATGAAGAAGCCGCAGAAACGCTCGGTGCTACGCGCTGGCAGAGTTTCCGTAAAGTGGTGCTGCCGGAGCTGTCCCCCGCGCTGGTGGCGGGCGTTGCGCTTTCGTTTACCCGAAGCCTCGGTGAGTTTGGCGCGGTTATCTTTATCGCTGGGAACATCGCATGGAAAACGGAAGTAACCTCGCTGATGATTTTTGTTCGCTTGCAGGAGTTTGACTACCCGGCCGCCAGCGCGATTGCTTCTGTGATCCTCGGGGCTTCGTTGTTGCTGCTGTTTTCAATTAACACCCTGCAAAGTCGCTTTGGTCGACGTGTGGTAGGTCACTGATGGCAGACATTACCCAATTGAAACGCTATGGCGCACCCCGCATCAACTGGGGGAAATGGTTTCTGATCGGCACGGGCATGCTGGTCTCCGCGTTTATTTTGCTGGTGCCGATGATTTACATCTTCGTGCAGGCGTTCAGCAAGGGATTAATGCCGGTATTACAGAACCTGGCAGACCCGGACATGCTGCATGCCATCTGGCTGACGGTGCTGATTGCGCTGATTGCGGTGCCGGTGAACCTGGTGTTTGGTGTGTTGCTGGCCTGGCTGGTGACCCGTTTTAACTTCCCAGGACGCCAACTTCTGCTGACGTTACTGGATATTCCGTTTGCCGTCTCGCCGGTGGTTGCCGGCCTGGTGTATCTGCTGTTTTACGGCTCTAACGGTCCGCTGGGTGGATGGCTGGATGAGCATAATCTGCAAATTATGTTTGCCTGGCCGGGGATGGTGCTGGTGACGGTATTCGTGACCTGTCCGTTTGTGGTGCGCGAGTTGGTGCCGGTGATGTTAAGCCAGGGCAGTAATGAAGATGAAGCGGCTGTGTTGCTGGGCGCGTCCGGCTGGCAGATGTTCCGCCGCGTTACGCTGCCGAATATTCGTTGGGCGCTGCTGTACGGCGTGGTGTTGACCAACGCCCGTGCGATTGGCGAGTTTGGCGCGGTGTCGGTGGTATCCGGCTCGATTCGCGGCGAAACCCTATCGCTACCGCTACAAATTGAATTACTGGAGCAGGACTACAACACGGTCGGCTCTTTTACCGCCGCGGCGCTATTAACGCTGATGGCGATTATTACCCTGTTTTTGAAGAGCATGTTGCAATGGCGTCTGGAGAACCAGGAGAAACGCGCGCAGCAGGAGGAAAATCATGAGCATTGAGATTGCCAATATTAAGAAGTCTTTTGGTCGCACCCAGGTGCTGAACGATATCTCGCTGGATATTCCTTCAGGTCAGATGGTCGCGCTGCTGGGGCCATCCGGCTCGGGCAAAACCACGCTGCTGCGCATTATTGCCGGGTTGGAGCATCAGTCCAGCGGGCATATCCGTTTTCACGGCACCGACGTCAGTCGTTTGCATGCTCGCGACCGTAAAGTGGGATTCGTATTCCAGCACTATGCGCTGTTTCGTCATATGACCGTTTTCGACAATATCGCGTTTGGTCTGACGGTCCTGCCACGGCGTGAGCGTCCAAATGCGGCGGCCATCAAAGCAAAAGTCACCAAACTGCTGGAGATGGTTCAATTGGCTCATCTGGCGGACCGCTTCCCAGCGCAGCTTTCTGGTGGGCAAAAGCAGCGTGTGGCGTTGGCGCGTGCGCTGGCGGTAGAGCCGCAGATCCTGCTGCTCGATGAGCCGTTTGGCGCGCTCGATGCGCAGGTGCGTAAAGAGCTGCGTCGTTGGCTGCGTCAGCTGCATGAAGAGCTGAAGTTCACCAGCGTGTTTGTTACCCACGACCAGGAAGAAGCGACGGAAGTTGCCGATCGCGTGGTGGTGATGAGTCAGGGTCATATCGAGCAGGCTGATGCGCCGGATCAAGTCTGGCGCGAACCGGCTACCCGTTTTGTGCTGGAGTTTATGGGGGAAGTTAACCGCCTGCAGGGGACGATTCGCGGTGGACAATTCCACGTGGGCGCACACCGCTGGCCGCTGGGTTATACGCCTGGTTATCAGGGACCGGTGGATCTGTTTCTGCGTCCGTGGGAAGTGGACGTCAGCCGTCGTACCAGCCTGGATTCGCCGTTGCCGGTACAGGTACTGGAAGCCAGCCCGAAAGGACACTACACCCAATTAGTTGTGCAACCGCTGGGGTGGTATAACGAACCGCTGACGGTCATCATGCAAGGCGATGATTCCCCAAGCCGCGGCGAGCGGCTGTTTGTCGGGCTGCAAAATGCGCGTCTGTATAACGGTGACCAGCGTATTGAAACGCGTGAAGAGGAACTTGCTCTGGCGGAATCTGCCTGATAGGTTAAAAAGTATGTTTATCGCCCGGTAAGCGCTGCGCCCCCGGGCTTTTTTACGAGCTCAAAACGTGAACACATTAGAACAAACAATTGGCAATACGCCTCTGGTGAAACTACAACGTCTGGCGCCGGATAACGGCAGTGAAATTTGGGTCAAGCTGGAAGGGAATAATCCCGCGGGTTCGGTGAAAGACCGGGCTGCGCTGTCGATGATTGTCGAAGCGGAAAAACGTGGAGAAATTAAGCCTGGTGATGTGCTGATCGAGGCTACCAGCGGTAATACCGGAATTGCTCTGGCAATGATCGCCGCGCTGAAGGGCTACCGCATGAAGCTGCTGATGCCAGACAACATGAGCCAGGAGCGCCGAGCGGCGATGCGTGCTTACGGGGCTGAACTGGTTCTGGTGACCAAAGAGCAGGGGATGGAAGGCGCGCGTGACTTAGCTCTTGAAATGGCGCAGCGCGGAGAAGGTAAACTTCTCGACCAATTTAATAATCCGGATAACCCATACGCGCATTACACCACCACAGGACCGGAAATCTGGCAGCAGACGTCAGGTCGTATTACCCACTTTGTCTCCAGTATGGGAACAACAGGCACCATTACCGGTGTGTCGCGTTTTCTGCGTGAGCAAGAAAAAGCGGTTACCATCGTTGGCCTGCAGCCGGAAGAGGGCAGTAGTATTCCGGGAATTCGCCGCTGGCCTGCGGAATATATGCCGGGCATTTTTAACGCCTCGCTGGTGGATGAGGTATTGGATATTCATCAGAACGATGCGGAAAACACCATGCGCGCGCTGGCGGTGAAAGAGGGTGTGTTCTGCGGCGTCAGTTCCGGCGGCGCAGTAGCCGGAGCGATTCGCGTGGCCGAACAAAATCCGGGAGCGGTGGTGGTGGCGATCATCTGCGATCGCGGCGATCGCTACCTTTCAACCGGCGTGTTTGGCGAAGAGCACTTTAACCAGGGATCAGGGATTTAGTTTGTAGGCCTGATAAGCATAGCGGCATCAGGCAAACGTACGGCACGATCGCCGGATGACGACGAAAAGCGTCTTATCCGGCCTGCCATAATCAATCGTTACGTTTTTCCACAAGCTTATCAAGGAATTGCCACAGCTTCTCATTCATCTGCTGATAATCCCATGCGCGCATCTCTTCAACGGAGCGGATGAAGCGCTTGCCTTTAGCTTCCGCCAGTTCTTGTTCGGAGTGTTGAATAAGCCCTTCTATAGCATCAGCTGTAAATTCCATATGGCACTGAAAACCATAGACGAAATTACCGTATTGTAC
The DNA here is from genome assembly GCF_009905315.1 of Citrobacter sp. LUTT5. Lineage (NCBI taxonomy): Bacteria > Pseudomonadati > Pseudomonadota > Gammaproteobacteria > Enterobacterales > Enterobacteriaceae > Citrobacter > Citrobacter sp. LUTT5. The sequence goes on from NZ_CP047606.1 coordinate 1,473,996, forward strand.
GATTTGTCGCGGGCAGCCCTCGCTTGTGGCGAGAATTGTCGCCTGGTCGGTTAATCCAGGCATATCGTTGTGCCAGTGACCGACGGTAAGCGGTGAACCAAAATGGCTGAACAACGGATGCTGTTGGCCTGCTTCGGTCAAGGTGATCGGGTAGTGACCAATCTCTTTTTCCGGACTCTGGCACACCTTCGCACCCAGCGCTTCGCCGATTAACTGTGAACCCAGGCAGATCCCCACCACAATTTTACGTGCCGCAATCGCCTGATTGATCAGATGCTGCTCAGCCTGAGAATCAAAGTACGGGCACTCTGCCAGCGTGGTCCGGGGGGACTGCGGACCGCCAAACACCACCAACATATCGAAGCCATCCGCGTTCGCAGGGACCGCTTCCCCGGCGTAAACGTGCGACCAGGTGATGGTATAGCCGCGTGATTCAGCCCACGGCAGATACGCGCCAGCAGATTCAAAAGACTCATGAATAACAAAATGAACTCGCACTTTTTCTCTCCTGTTAGCGCTTTAGCGCCTGATGGATATCAGTCGCCAGCTTATCAATGTCGCTGTCTGATAATGTTGACAGCGTAATGCGCAGGCCGTGGGCTGGCGTATTGACGCCAAACACTTCGCCTTCGCGTACCAGCCAGCCGGACTTTGCCAGCGCAAAAGCGATCGCCTGGCTGTTATCTTCCAGCGGTAGCCACATATTCAGACCGTCACCAACGGGCAACTCAATGCCATGTCGCCGCAGAGCTGCCGTCAACTTTTGCTGCTGGGCGGCGTAAAATTGCTGAGTTTGCGCCAGCGTGTGTTGGTAAGTCTCGTCATTCAGGCAGGCGCAGGCCAAATCCTGCAGCAGATGGCTGACCCACTGACTGCCGGAGTTAAGCCTTAAACGTAGCTTCCCTGAAGTGAGCGGATCGCTGGCCACAATGGCCAGGCGTAAATCTGGTCCTAACGTTTTTGACATCGAGCGGACAACCGCCCAGTGCGTGGTTTCCTTCGCAATCACCGGATACCAGTGGCAAGCAGATAGCAGCGCAAAGTGGTCGTCGACAATCACCAGCGTCTGCGGATAGCGGGCCAGAATTTCCTGCAATTGCGCCGCGCGTGAGGCGCTCAGGCTGCATCCTGTCGGGTTATGCGCGCGCGGTGTCAGAATTACTGCCCGCGCGCCTTTCTGTAGCGCGAGTTCCAGCTGGTCCGGCAGCATGCCTTCGCGGTCAACGCTGGCCGGGTTTGCTGAGAATCCAGCATAGCGCAGCATGTTGATGCTGCTTAAAAAGCATGGATCTTCTACGACAACGCTATCACCAGGCAGCAAATGGGCGCACAGTAGCCGTTCGATAGCATCAATGGCACCGCTGGTAATATCAATTTCCCCTTTGTCGGGCATTGCATTTTGCATCCATTCTGATGCCCACGCCTTAAGTCCAGGTGACACAGCGGCATCGCCGTACAAGCGCGGACTCTTATTTATCTTCGCAAAATAATTACTCAGGTCAGGAAGTCGCGAGGGCGCTGGATTACCGCCGGAAAGATCGATAAGCGGAGTATCCGGATTACCACCTTCCAGTGCTACGGGGGCAGTAATCCCCTTAATCACCGTACCGTTGCGTCCCAGGCTCTGTGCCAACCCGGAGGTGACCAGGCGTTTGTAAGCCGCCGCGACAGTATTGCGGTTGACGTTTAATTCCGTTGCCAGTTCCCGCACTGGCGGTAACGTTTCTCCCACTGCCAGCGTGCCTGTAGTGACATGTTGACGGATACTGTCAAAAATTTCGTTAGCGGTTTTTCCGTCGATCATTATTGACCTATGACAAAATGAATTTTAGCATATGACGATAATAGTGAGGCGTAGACCCGCTGTCCAGCGAGAGGAGAAATTTATGGAGCAGGAGAGTGATATCCAGTCAGTGCTCTTCGACGACACGCATCGGGCGTTACAGACCGATATCGTCGCCGTTCAGTCACAGGTGGTTTATGGCAGCGTAGGTAACAGCATCGCCGTCCCGGCCATTAAAGCGCAGGGGTTACGCGTGACGGCAGTACCTACGGTGCTGTTCAGTAATACCCCGCATTATGAAACCTTCTACGGCGGCGTTATTCCAGCAGACTGGTTTAGCGGTTATCTCCGCGCCTTAAACGAGCGTGATGCCTTGCGCGAGCTAAAGGCGGTGACGACAGGGTACATGGGCAGCGCGGAACAAATCGTCTTGCTGGCACAGTGGCTGAAAACCGTTCTGACCACGCATCCGGACCTGTGCATTTTGGTCGACCCCGTGATTGGCGATACGGATAGCGGTATGTATGTTAAAGCCGAAATTCCGGAGGCTTATCGTCAGCACCTGCTGCCGCTGGCTCAGGGGCTGACTCCAAATGTGTTTGAGCTGCAAATGCTGAGCGGAAAGCCGTGTCGTACGCTTGATGAAGCCATTACGGCGGCACAATCACTGCTCACCGACACCCTCAAATGGGTGGTGATCACCAGTGCGCCGGGGGATACGGAAGAGATTATTCATGTTGCGGTGGTGACGGCTGAAACGGTTGAGGTGTTAGCTCATCCGCGAGTGAAAACGGATCTGAAGGGGACTGGCGATCTGTTCTGTGCCGAGCTGGTGAGCGGCCTTGTGATGGGGAAAGCGCTGACGACCGCGACGCACGATGCTGCACAGCGGGTGCTGGACGTGATGACGTGGACGCACCAGTGCGGTTGTGATGAATTAATTCTGCCACCGGCAGGGGAGGCGCGATGAAGAGTTACCGGCTGGTGGTTCGTCAGAATGGGCGTATGGTTGGACACTTTGATACCTGCGGGACAGCGGCGCTGGAAGATATCTGCGTGGCGCGGGCTATGTTCGGCATTGCGGGTGGTTACGACTGTGAGTTGTTAGTGGCGGATTCGGAACGACGGATGCTGGAGAGCGGGCCGGAAGGGATGAAGATCCTGATGCGCGAGGCGTGTTATCGCCCGGTGACTGCATACATTTAATTGCGGATGGCGCTACGCTTATCCGGCCTACGATACGAGATTCTTTGTAGGCCGGATAAGCGTAGCGCCATCCGGCAAGGTACTGCCTGATTGCCGGATGGCGGCGTAAACGCCTTATCCGGCCTACGCAAGAATTACTTCTTGATGCGGATAACCGGGGTTTCACCCACGGTCACGCTACCGGACAGTTTGATCAGTTCTTTGATTTCGTCCATGTTGGAGATAACAACCGGAGTCAGGGTAGACTTGGCTTTTTCTTCCAGCAGCGGCAGATCGAATTCAATAACCGGGTCGCCCACTTTCACGCGCTGACCTTCTTCAGCGATGCGTTTGAAGCCTTCGCCTTTCAGTTCAACGGTATCAATACCGAAGTGAACAAACAGCTCAATGCCGCTGTCGGATTCGATAGAGAAAGCGTGGTTGGTTTCAAAGATTTTGCCGATGGTGCCGTCAACAGGAGCAACCATTTTGTTACCGGTTGGTTTGATAGCGATGCCATCACCAACGATTTTTTCAGCAAAAACTACATCCGGCACGTCTTCGATGTTGACGATCTCGCCAGAGAGCGGAGCAACAATCTCAATAGTTCCGGTGTCTTTCTTATCATCAGAAACCAGAGATTTCAGTTTATCGAACAAACCCATGATCTTCTCCTAAGCAGTAAATTGGGCCGCATCTCGTGGATTAGCAGATTGTTTTTTCTTCAATGAACTTGTTAACCAGCGTCATTAACTCGTCCGTTGTCGGTTGAGCAAGAGCCTGCTCTGCTAACACCTTCGCATCTTCGAAGTTCGTGTTACGGATAATCTTCTTAATGCGCGGGATAGAAATGGCGCTCATAGAGAATTCGTCCAGACCCATCCCCAGCAACAGAAGTGTAGCACGTTCGTCGCCTGCAAGCTCACCACACATGCCAGTCCATTTGCCTTCAGCATGAGAAGCATCAATAACTTGCTTGATCAGCGTCAGCACAGATGGCGACATCGGTTGGTAAAGGTGTGAAATCATATCATTACCACGGTCAACTGCCAGGGTGTACTGCGTTAAATCATTGGTGCCGATACTAAAGAAATCAACTTCTTTGGCTAAATGACGCGCAATTGTTGCCGCAGCCGGTGTTTCCACCATTACGCCAATCTCAATGCTCTCGTCAAATGCTTTACCTTCGTCGCGCAGTTCCTGTTTGTAGATTTCGATCTCTTTGCGCAGTGCACGCACTTCTTCAACAGAGATGATCATTGGGAACATAATGCGCAGTTTACCGAAAGCAGAGGCGCGCAGAATCGCGCGAACCTGGTCACGCAGGATCTCTTTACGATCCATGGCGATACGCACGGCACGCCAGCCCAGGAACGGGTTCTCTTCTTTCGGGAAATTCATGTACGGCAGTTCTTTATCGCCGCCGATGTCCATGGTGCGAACGATGACCGCCTGAGAGCCACAGGCTTCAGCAACGGCTTTATACGCAGCAAACTGTTCTTCTTCAGTTGGCAGCGATTCACGGTCCATGAACAGGAATTCGGTGCGGTACAGACCCACACCTTCAGCGCCGTTACGTTCAGCGCCTTCAACGTCACGAACGGTACCGATATTGGCGCAAACTTCAACCTGATGTCCGTCCAGCGTGATAGCCGGCAGATCTTTCAGCTTAGCGAGTTCCGCTTTCTCGGTTGCAACCTGCTCCTGAACGGCACGCAGTTGCTCGATAACGTCGTTGGTCGGATTGACGTAAACCTGATTGTTTACGGCATCCAGAATCAGATAGTCGTCGTTTTTAACCTGAGAGGTGACGCTACCCGTACCGACGATGGCAGGCAGTTCCAGAGAACGCGCCATGATAGAGGTATGGGAAGTACGTCCGCCCGCGTCAGTAATGAAACCCAGCACCTTGTTCAGGTTCAGCTGTGCGGTTTCTGACGGGGTCAGGTCTGCGGCTACCAGGATAACTTCTTCCTGAATAGCGCTCAGGTCGATAATTGCCAGACCCAGGATGTTACGCAGCAGGCGTTTACCGATGTCACGTACGTCAGCCGCACGTTCTTTCAGGTATTCATCATCCAGCTCTTCCAGGGCTGTGGCCTGACCTTCGATAACTTCATGCGCGGCTGCATCAGCCGTCATGTGCTTATCTTTAATCAGGGCTATGATTTCCTGCTCCAGCTCCTCATCTTCGAGCAGCATGATATGCCCTTCAAAGATGGCTTCTTTTTCTTCACCGAACGTTTCACCAGCTTTGGTTTTGATCGCTTCCAGTTGCGCAGATGCCTTGGCACGACCGCTCAGAAAACGTTCAACTTCCTGATCAACCTTGTCGGCAGAAATTTTTTTCCGGTCAATGACGATTTCGTCTTCTTTCAGTAGCAATGCTTTACCGAAAGCGATACCCGGGGATGCTAAAATGCCTGAAATCATAACCCTACCTTACTTGTGACTGATATTTAAAAGAACTCGTTGAACTTACTCGAGTTCAGCCATCAGTTTAACCAGATGCTCAACTGCTTTCTGCTCGTCTTCACCTTCTGCGGACAGGGTAACAACGGTACCCTGAGTCAGGCCCAGAGTCTGCAGTTTAAACAGGCTTTTGGCGCTAGCGCTTTTGCCGTTGGAAGTCACAGTAATATCAGAAGTAAAGCCTTTTGCTTCTTTAACAAACTGAGCAGCAGGGCGAGTATGCAGACCGTTCGGAGCGGTAATGGTAACTTCTTGCTGGAACATTATATTTCCCCAACTTATAGGTTTAGTGTTGTGGAACTAAAGTCTAGCCTGGCGGTTCAACTTTAGCCTGTATTGTTAGCATCGGCGTAAACTGGACGCGACACAAAAGGAGTTCGGTGCAATCCGTTGCTGGCAACTTCTTGCCGCTGACGTTTCGTTCGTCATTAAACATTATGCCGCGAAAGGAAGAGTTGAACCAAATCATAAAATCGATTCAGCTAGCGCTTTTCCTGTAACGATTAATTTCGCGCATCAAAATAATTAGCTTGGTTAAATACCAGTTCTGGTGGGTTGAATCAATGCCAGGCGAGTTGAAACTTTGAAGCAGGCCACAAAAAAGCACCCAAATGGGTGCTTTTTTACGCGTTTTTAACATGCTGGCATTACTGTTGCAGTTCTTTCTCTGTGAAGAGATCGGCAAACAGTGCAGTGCTCAGATAACGCTCACCCGATGACGGTAGAATAACCACTATATTCTTATTGGTAAAGGTTTCATCTTCCTGCAGCTTAAGCGCGGCAGCAACAGCAGCGCCGGAAGAAATGCCCGCCAGAATACCTTCTTCTTCCATCAGGCGACGCGCAGTAGAGATTGCTTCATCATTGGTGATGGCGACGACTTTATCGATAAGTTTCAGATCAAGGTTGCCTGGAATGAAACCCGCGCCAATCCCCTGAATTTTATGTGGGCCCGGTTTAAGTTCTTCACCCGCCAGCGCCTGGGCGATAACCGGGGAGTCGGTAGGTTCAACCGCGACGGTGATCAGATCGGTTTTGCCTTTAGTGCCTTTGATATAACGGGTCACACCAGTCAATGTACCGCCGGTACCTACGCCGGAAATAAAGACATCAACCTGGCCATCGGTATCTTCCCAGATTTCCGGGCCGGTGGTTTTTTCGTGAATTTCCGGGTTCGCCGGGTTGCTGAACTGCTGCAGCAGCAGGAACTTCTCCGGATCGCTGGCGACAATTTCTTCCGCTTTCTGGATTGCACCCTTCATCCCTTTTGCGCCTTCGGTCAGCACCAGGTTCGCACCCAGAGCTTTCAACAGCTTGCGGCGCTCAATGCTCATCGTTTCCGGCATGGTCAGAGTCAGTTTGTAACCGCGGGCTGCGGCAACGTAGGCTAGCGCAATCCCCGTGTTGCCGCTGGTCGGTTCTACCAGCTCAACACCCGGTTTCAGTACACCACGTTTTTCGGCATCCCAAATCATATTGGCACCGATACGGCATTTGACGCTAAAGCTCGGGTTACGAGATTCCACCTTCGCCAGAATGCGTCCGTTACCGATACGGTTCAGTCGAACCAGCGGCGTATGACCGATAGTCAGCGAGTTGTCTTCAAAAATCTTACTCATGGCCTGTCCTTAACTGTATGAAATTGGGATACCGCTTCAGCATACCTGTTGAGAAAGTATGGGGAAGTAAGGAAATCGCATATCTATATGCTGATGGGAAATAATGCCTTGCAGTATGGAATAAGAGCGGGCATAAGCCAGCCCGCTTTTACACATTTTTGCATTACTTCCATAACGCGTGCTTAGCACGATAGCAGTCTACCCACATCGCCGTAGCACCACAAACCGCGACCGGCATGATGAACAGATTGAGCACCGGAATCATGATGAACAAACTGGTTAATGCGCCAAATTGCATATTGGTGACCTTGCGTGTGCGCAGCGCGACGCGCATCTCCTTAAAAGGCACCTTATGGTTATCAAACGGATAATCGCAGTACTGAATGGCCAGCATCCATGCGCTGAACAGGAACCACAGCACCGGGGCGACGGTCTGCCCAATACCCGGAATGAAATAGAGGATCAGCAATACGATGGCGCGCGGGAGATACCACGCCAGCTTTTGCCATTCACGTTTCATAATACGGGGAACATCTTTCATGATGCCGAGAACACCGGTGTCAGGCGGTGTTGCGCCCGTTAAGCGCGCTTCCAGTTGTTCAGCCAGCAGACCGTTAAACGGCGCGGCAATCCAGTTGGCTATGGTGGAAAAGAGGTAGCCGAACACCAGTAGTACGGAGATAGTGACAATCGGCCACAGCAAGTAGCTGAGCCACTGAAGCCAGTCAGGGACGTGACTCATCAGCGCGGGGATCCAGCTATCGAGTTGTGTGAATAGCCACCAGAATGCGCCGCCCATCAGCAGGATATTCACCAGCAAAGGCAGGATGACAAAGCGACGAATGCCCGGTTGGGTGATGAGCTTCCATCCCTGTGAAAAGTAATAAAGGCCGCTGCGAGGTACGACTGCAGATGATGAAACCATGGTCAGGACATACTCCTTGTTATATAAGCTCTGGTAAACTTTGCGTATCTTACCGGGTTGTTGAGCGTTAAGCTGTTCAGAAATGTTCGAAAAAACAGCAAAAAGCACAATTTTGTTCATCTTTATGCCGTGAAAGCCAAGAGTGCACTTGCACTTGGCGTAATCGACAAATACTCTTAGTGAGTAAATGTTTGCCGTGGTGGCAAGGTGTTAGAACAACAGAGAATATAATGATGCAGGATTTGCGTCTGATATTAATCATTGTTGGCGCGATCGCCATAATCGCTTTACTGGTACATGGTTTTTGGACTAGCCGTAAAGAGCGGTCTTCTATATTCCGCGATCGCCCACTGAAACGCATGAAGTCTAAACGTGAAGACGAGGATTCGTTCGACGACAACGTCGAGGAAGACGAAGGCGTGGGCGAAGTTCGCGTTCATCGTGTGAATCATGCTCCCGGTAACGCGCAGGAACATGGTGTTCCTCCTCAGTCGCCGCAACACCAGTACCAGCCGCCTTATGCGTCGGCTCAGCCGCGTCAACCCGCGCAGCAGCCTGCACAAGCGCCGGTACCGCCGCCGCATGCTCAGCCGCAGCCTGTACAACCGCAGCAGCCGGCGCAACATCAGCCTGTTCAGCAACAACCTGTACAGCAGCCGATGCAGCATCAGCCCGTTGCTCCGCAGGTTCAGCAGCCCGTGCAGCAAGCACCGCAACCTGCGCCGCAGACTTTTCAGCCTGCAGAGCCTGCCGTTGAACATCAACCGCAGCCTGAGCCGGTAGTTGAAGAAGCGCCTGCTGCTGAAAAACCGCAGCGTAAAGAAGCGGTCATTATTATGAACGTAGCGGCGCATCACGGTAGCGAGCTCAACGGTGAAGTGCTGCTCAATAGCATTCAGCAAGCCGGTTTTAAATTTGGCGATATGAATATTTTCCATCGTCATTTGAGCCCGGATGGCAGCGGTCCGTCGCTGTTCAGCCTTGCCAATATGGTTAACCCAGGAACGTTTGACCCCGAAATGACGGGTGATTTCAGCACCCCTGGCGTAACTATTTTTATGCAGGTTCCGTCCTATGGGGACGAGCTGCAAAACTTTAAGCTGATGCTGCAGTCCGCACAGCACATCGCCGATGAAGTGGGTGGTGTGGTGCTTGACGATCAACGTCGCATGATGACGCCGCAGAAACTGCGCGAGTATCAGGACCGCATCCGCGAAGTTAAAGAATCTCGCGCCTGATTCTCCTTTGGCGTGACATCTCCTTGCTAAACCCCCGCCTGTCGGGGGTTTTTTATCATTGATGGTGCGATATGGAATCAATCGAACAACAACTGACAGAACTGCGAACCACGCTTCGCCATCATGAGTATCTCTACCATGTGATGGACGCGCCGGAAATTCCAGATGCGGAATACGATCGTCTGCTGCGCGAACTCCGCGAGCTGGAAGCGCAGCATCCGGACCTTATTACCCCTGACTCGCCAACCCAACGCGTTGGCGCCGCCCCGTTAACGGCGTTCAGTCAGATTCGCCATGAAGTGCCGATGCTGTCGCTGGATAACGTGTTTGATGAAGAGAGTTTTCTCGCCTTTAACAAGCGCGTACAGGACCGACTGAAGAGTACGGACAAACTAACCTGGTGCTGTGAGCTGAAGCTTGACGGGCTGGCGGTGAGTATTCTCTATGAAAACGGCGTGCTGGTTAGCGCCGCAACGCGCGGCGATGGCACCACCGGGGAAGACATTACCTCGAACGTGCGCACCATTCGTGCGATCCCGTTAAAACTGCGCGGCGATAACATTCCGACGCGTCTGGAAGTGCGCGGCGAGGTGTTCCTCCCGCAGGCCGGGTTTGAAAAAATCAACGAAGAGGCCCGCCGTACTGGCAACAAAGTGTTTGCTAACCCGCGAAATGCGGCGGCTGGGTCATTACGCCAGCTCGATCCGCGTATCACAGCGAAGCGACCGCTTACTTTCTTCTGCTATGGCGTTGGTGTGCTGGAAGGTGGTGTGTTGCCCGATACCCATCTGGGCCGTCTGCTGCAATTTAAAGAGTGGGGATTGCCGGTGAGCGACAGAGTGGCGCTTTGCGACTCTCCGGAGGAAGTACTTGCTTACTATCATAAGGTTGAAGAAGACCGACCGACGCTGGGATTCGATATCGATGGTGTGGTGATCAAAGTCAACTCTATGGCCTTGCAGGAACAACTGGGTTTTGTTGCCCGCGCGCCGCGTTGGGCGGTGGCCTTTAAGTTCCCGGCGCAGGAGCAGATGACCTTTGTCCGCGATGTTGAGTTTCAGGTTGGACGTACAGGGGCGATTACGCCTGTCGCCCGCCTTGAGCCAGTTCAGGTTGCAGGGGTGTTGGTCAGTAACGCCACCTTGCACAATGCGGATGAAATTGAGCGTCTTGGTTTGCGTATTGGCGATAAAGTCGTCATTCGCCGTGCGGGCGATGTCATCCCGCAGGTAGTGAACGTCGTGCTTTCCGAGCGCCCGGACAATACCCGCGAAATCGAGTTTCCCACCCACTGTCCGGTATGCAACTCTGACGTTGAGCGTGTGGAAGGCGAAGCGGTTACTCGTTGTACCGGAGGTTTAATCTGCGGGGCACAGCGGAAGGAATCATTGAAACACTTCGTTTCCCGCCGTGCGCTGGATGTCGACGGCATGGGCGACAAAATTATCGATCAACTGGTCGAGAAAGAGTATGTCCATACGCCAGCGGATCTCTTCACGCTGACCGCAGGTAAGCTGACCGGTCTTGATCGCATGGGGCCGAAGTCGGCGCAAAACGTAGTGAATGCGCTGGAAAAAGCGAAAGAGACCACGTTTGCCCGTTTCCTCTATGCGCTGGGTATTCGTGAAGTCGGCGAAGCGACGGCTGCAGGTCTGGCGGCATATTTCGGCACGCTCGACGCGCTGGAAGCCGCCTCTGTTGAAGAGCTGCAAAAAGTGCCGGATGTCGGCATCGTGGTGGCGACCCACGTGTTTAATTTCTTTGCCGAAGAGAGTAACCGCGAGGTGATCGTCCAGCTTTTGGAGCAGGGGATTCACTGGCCAGCGCCGGTGGTTATCAACGCTGAAGAAATCGACAGCCCCTTCGCGGGTAAGACGGTGGTGCTGACCGGGAGCCTGAGCCTGATGTCACGCGATGATGCCAAAGCACGACTGACCGAGCTGGGGGCAAAAGTGGCCGGTAGCGTGTCGAAGAAAACCGATCTAGTGATTGCGGGGGAAGCGGCGGGCTCTAAACTGGCAAAAGCGCAGGAGTTGGGCATTGAAGTGATCGACGAAGCTGAAATGATCCGCTTACTGGGTGACTGAGATGGAAAAAGAGCAGCTGGTTGAAATCGCCAATACCGTGATGCCCTTTGGCAAATATAAAGGGCGTCGGCTGATTGATGTACCGGAAGAGTATCTGCTGTGGTTTGCCCGTAAGGATGAATTCCCGCCGGGCAAGCTCGGCGAACTGATGCAAATCACGCTGCTGATTAAAACTGAAGGGCTGACGCAACTGGTGCAGCCCCTGAAACGCCCGCTTTAAGCCTTTGCGGCGCGGCTTTTCTGCTGCGCCTGCAATGCGTCCGTCTGTTGCTTGTAGCGACGTGCCAGCACCGCACAAACCATCAGTTGAATTTGATGGAAGATCATCAGCGGCAGCACCATCATTCCTATCACTGACGTCGGGAACAGAATATTTGCCATTGGGATCCCATTCGCCAGGCTCTTTTTCGATCCGCAAAAGACAATGGTGATCTCATCGGCTTTGTTGAAGCCGCATTTACGCGCAACAAAGACGTTGATGCCAATCACGATTGCCAGCAATACGATGCTGACCACCACGATAAACAGCAGTGAGCCAATCCCCACTTTGTGCCAGATCCCGTTCACCACGGCTTCACTGAAGGCGGAGTAAACCACCAGTAAAATGGATGATTGATCCGTTTTTGCAATCCATTTTTTATGTCGGGACACCCAGTTACCAATCCACGGACGCGAAAGATGTCCCAGTAAGAACGGCAGCAGCAGCTGCAGCATGATTTTCCCCACCTGCTCCAGGCTGCCTTCTGCGCCGTGCATATTCATTACCAGGCCAACCAGCAACGGCGAGAGAAAAATACCCAGCAGGCTGGAGGCCGAAGCGGAACACACGGCGGCGGCAACGTTACCCCCCGCCAGCGACGTAAAGGCGATTGCCGACTGCACCGTGGCCGGCAAAATACACAGGTACAGGAAACCGGTGTACAGCATCGGGTCAACATTAACCGGCGCCCACCAGGCGAACAGAACGCCCAGCACCGGGAAAACAACAAACGTGCTGCACATCACCCACAGATGCAAACGCCAGTGACTACCGCCGGCAATAATTGCCTCACGAGAGAGCTTCGCCCCGTGCATAAAAAACAGCAGGGCAATGGCAGCGGTGGTTAAGCCTTCAAAGAAAGGCACAAAGCCACCTTCGGCTGGGAAAAAGGACGCCAGTAATACGACCGTAATCAACGTAATCGTGAACGGATCAAGGATACGAAAAAGTTTCATAAAAGCTCCTGAAATTCAGTAGCAACATTTTGCGTTTTTCCATTTGAGAAATAAAATTGATTTATTGCATCCATATATGAATCGAATAGATGAATTACTCTCTGCGTCAGTTGCGTATCTTTGTTACCGTCGCTCAGGCCAAAAGCTTTAGCCGGGCGGGGGATATTATTGGCTTAAGCCAGTCTGCGGTCAGCCACAGCGTTAAAGAGCTTGAAGCTCAGACGGGGGTGCGGTTGTTAGATAGAACAACGCGGGAAGTGGTGCTGACGGAAGCGGGGTACCAGTTGGCGACGCGGCTGGAACGTATTCTGGATGAACTGCACAGCACGCTGCGTGAAGCAGGCCAGGTGGGGACACAGTTAACTGGAACGGTGCGTGTTGCCGCCAGCCAGACAATCTCTGCTCACCTTATTCCACAGTGTATTGCCCAGAGTAATGAGCTTTACCCTGCGATCGATTTTGTGCTGCACGACAGGCCCCAGCAGTGGGTGCTGGAAAGTATTCGCCAGGGAGAAGTCGATTTTGGCATTGTGATTGATCCCGGAGCGGTGACCGACCTGCAGTGTGAAGCCGTACTGTCCGAACCGTTCCTGCTGCTGTGTCGCGAGGATCATCCGTTAGCCCAACGTGAGTGGGTGAACTGGCAGGATTTGTATCACGAACGTTTGGTGTTACAGGATTACGCTTCCGGTAGTCGACCGCTGATCGATGCGGCGTTGGCCCATTTTTCCATTGATGCCAACATCGTTCAGGAGATTGGTCATCCCGCCACGCTGTTCCCGATGGTGGAGGCGGGGATTGGCATCAGTGTGCTGCCCGCGCTGGCGCTCCCCTTACCGCAGGGCAGTCACTTGCAGGTTAAGCGCCTGACGCCGGTAGTTGAACGGCAACTGATGCTGGCTCGACGTAAAAACCGCTCTTTATCAACCGCGGCTCAGGCGCTGTGGGACGTGGTGCGTATGCAGGCCAGTGAATTAACCGCCGGTCGTGCCCGTGATCCGTTGTATCAGATATAAATATCGACCTGATGTTGGTCGGAAACCGTGTTGATGCCCTCAGCTTTTCTCTGATCGGCGCTTTGCTTTTGCTGTGACTCCTCGGCCTGCCGTCGCAACAGTTGAGCCAGCTGTGCTTGTAACATTTTGATTTGTGTCTGAATAAGTTCCTGCTGTTCGCGCTTCTGCTCAACGCTGCCACTACTATTGGGAATATCTTTGAGCTGCTGAGTTAGCTTGGTTATCTTTTGGGTGACTTGTGCAATCTGAGCGGAGATGTCATTCCCGGCTGGGGCTTTTCCACCACCACTACTGCTTTGAACAGTTGGGGTGGAAACGTTAATCGTTGTCATACGGATTCCTCACACCATAAAACATGAGTATCGGCATTAGTGAACAGAACTTCAGTTACAATATGGCGGAGCGGAGTTTAATAATACAAGTTCCAAATCTTCATGTATCTCTATTCCTGTGCCATTTCTGGCCCGAAAAAAATGTGATTTCAGGCTGGTTTAGTGCGACTCATCGATACCGATTTACTATCGGTTGTCGGGATAAACGGTATTGGTAATCGATTGCGTAGTCTCGCTATAACAGTGCGGTACGCGACATTATTTTCGACTACTCAGTATTAAGGATATCTCATGAGTCACTCTCTTTTCTCGCAAAATCCCTGGTATAGCGCCGACATCATTCGTAGTTACAAACCCGATTTCACCCCGCGCGTAGCCTTTATTCTTGGCTCTGGCCTCGGTGCTCTGGCGGATCAAATCGAGGATGCAGTGGCCATCTCTTACGAGAAATTGCCGGGATTCCCTGTCAGTACTGTACATGGTCATGCCGGTGAGCTGGTGCTGGGAAATCTGGCGGGTATTCCGGTGGCTTGTATGAAAGGGCGTGGGCATTTTTATGAAGGTCGCGGCATGACGGTGATGACCGATGCCATTCGCACCCTGAAGCTGCTGGGCTGCGAACTGTTATTTTGTACTAATGCCGCAGGTTCTTTGCGCCCCGAAGTCGGACCAGGTAGTCTCGTTGCGCTTAGCGATCACATTAATACGATGCCAGGTACACCAATGGTCGGACTAAACGATGAGCGTTTTGGTGAGCGATTCTTTTCGCTGGCGAATGCCTATGATGCTGACTATCGTGCGATCCTGCAAACCGTCGCCGCAGAAGAAGGGTTTCCGCTGAGCGAAGGGGTGTTTGTTTCTTATCCGGGACCGAACTTTGAAACGGCGGCAGAAATCCGCATGATGCAAATTATTGGCGGTGACGTGGTGGGGATGTCGGTGGTGCCTGAAGTTATTTCTGCGCGTCACTGCGGTCTGAAAGTGGTTGCGGTGGCTGCCATCACCAACCTGGCGGAAGGTTTGGGGGATGTGAAGTTATCTCACGCACAGACGTTGGCTGCAGCGGAACTCTCCCGGCAGAACTTCATCAATCTGATCTGTGGCTTCTTGCGCAAACTGGCCTGAATAATTAAAACATGACCCCGCTTGCGGGGTCTTACTTTATGGCAAGGAACGGAAAAATGGGTATCGCATCTCGCTTAAAGCTCATGTCGTTTTTGCAATATTTCATCTGGGGAAGCTGGCTGGTAACCCTGGGTTCTTACATGATTAACACCCTGGATTTTACCGGCGCGAATGTGGGTATGGTCTACAGCTCGAAAGGGCTGGCAGCGATTATTATGCCGGGCATTATGGGGATCATTGCCGATAAGTGGCTGCGTGCCGAGCGCGCTTATATGCTGTGCCATCTGGTGTGTGCTGGCGTGTTGCTGTACGCCACAACCGTTACCGATCCACAGACCATGTTCTGGGTAATGTTGGTTAACGCTATGGCGTATATGCCGACGATTGCGTTATCGAACAGCGTCTCATATTCATGCCTTGCACAATCGGGTCAGGATCCGGCCACCGCATTCCCGCCAATTCGTGTATTTGGCACGATAGGTTTTATTGTGGCGATGTGGACGGTCAGCTTAATGGGACTGGAACTGAGCAGCGCACAGCTTTATATCGCTTCAGGCGCATCGCTGCTGCTGGCTCTGTATGCGCTGACGTTACCAAAAATACCGGTTGCGAAGAAAAAAGAGTCCGCCACCCTGGTCAGTAAACTGGGGCTGGATGCGTTTGTTTTGTTTAAAAATCCACGTATGGCAATTTTCTTTTTGTTTGCCATGATGCTGGGGGCGGTGCTGCAAATCACCAACGTCTTTGGCAATCCGTTCCTGCATGATTTTGCCCGTAACCCTGAGTTTGCCAACAGCTTTGTGGTGAAATATCCCTCCATTTTGCTGTCAGTTTCGCAGATGGCGGAAGTGGGCTTTATCCTCACTATCCCGTTCTTCCTCAAACGTTTTGGCATCAAAACGGTGATGCTGATGAGCATGCTGGCGTGGACGCTGCGCTTTGGCTTCTTTGCCTTTGGCGATCCGTCCCCGTTTGGCTTTGTGTTGCTGCTGATGTCGATGATCGTTTACGGCTGCGCGTTTGATTTCTTCAACATCTCCGGGTCGGTATTTGTCGAGCAGGAAGTTGACTCAAGCATTCGCGCCAGCGCCCAGGGGCTGTTTATGACGATGG
Source organism: Citrobacter sp. LUTT5 (assembly GCF_009905315.1). Taxonomy (NCBI): domain Bacteria; kingdom Pseudomonadati; phylum Pseudomonadota; class Gammaproteobacteria; order Enterobacterales; family Enterobacteriaceae; genus Citrobacter; species Citrobacter sp. LUTT5. The sequence goes on from NZ_CP047606.1 coordinate 1,490,106, forward strand.
TAAATGGCATTGGCGCGTGGGTGGGTTCAATCCTGAGCGGGATGGCGGTGGACTATTTTTCTGTCGATGGCGTCAAGGATTGGCAAACTATCTGGCTGGTGTTTGCCGCTTACGCGCTGGTCCTGGCGGTTATCTTTGCATTGTTCTTTAAATATAAGCATGAGCCTGAACGACTGGCGCAGAAATCACCGGCACATTAATGCTCCTTTAGCGGCGGGTTCTGATACCCGCCGTTTCATTTTCTGCGATGCAATGTGGTAACTTTGCGCATTATTCTTCACTCAGGAGCGCATTATCCATGGAACGCACGCACCGCATCGATCTGAAGTTACTGCGTTATTTTCTTGCCGTCGCAGAAGAACTGCATTTTGGACGCGCTGCTGCTCGCCTGAATATGTCGCAACCGCCGCTCAGTACGCATATCAAAGAGCTGGAACAGCAGCTCGGCACGTTGCTATTTATCCGTCATTCCCGCAGCGTGGCGTTAACCCACGCCGGAAAAATTTTGATGGAAGAATCGCGCAGACTGTTATCCAGTGCTAATCAGGCGCTGGCACGAGTGGAACAGATTGGTCGCGGTGAGGCAGGGCGAATTGAGCTAGGCGTCATTGGTACCGCAATGTGGGGAAAAATGCGTCCGGTGATGCGGCGTTTTCTGAAGGAAAATCCCAACGTTGAGGTGCAGTTTCGCGAGAACATGCCCGCAATGCAGATGACGATGCTGGAAAGACGTGAACTGGATGCGGGGATTTGGCGCATGGCTACTGAACCCTCTCCCGGATTTACCAGCCTGCGCTTACATGAGTCCTCATTTTTGGTGGCCATACCAGAAGAACATGCTCTTACCGCCTGTGAATCCGTACCGCTGGAAGCGTTGAGAAATGAATATTTTGTCACGATGCCCTCCATTCATACCGACTGGGCATTTTTGCAGCGAGTTTGCCTGAGCGCTGGATTTTCCCCGATGATTATCCGTGAGGTGAGGGAGCCGCAAACGGTGCTGGCGATGATCAGCATGGGGATTGGTATTACGTTAATTGCTGACAGTTATGCGCAGATGAGTTGGCCAGGCGTGGTATTCCGACCGTTAGAGGAACGTATTCCGGCGGATTTATATATTGTGTATGACCAACAGCAGGCGACACCCGCGCTGGAGAAACTGGTAGCGGCATTGACGATGTGAATCTGTGCCGGATGGCGACTAACGTCTTATCCGGCCTACGAAGGGAGTATTGTCGGTAGGCCTGATAAGCGTAGCGCATCAGGCAGTTGTATAAATCGCAGATAGCAAAAAAGCGCCTTTAGGGCGCTTTTTTACATTGGTGGGTCGTGCAGGATGACTCGCTTCGCTCGCCCTTCGGGCCGTCGCCGTAACCGGCTCCGTTGTTTCGCTGCGCTCAACACCGAACCTGCGGCAGGTTCGAATCTTACAAATCGCAGATAGCAAAAAAGCGCCTTTAGGGCGCTTTTTTACATTGGTGGGTCGTGCAGGATTCGAACCTGCGACCAATTGATTAAAAGTCAACTGCTCTACCAACTGAGCTAACGACCCGAAGTGGTGGGTGATGACGGGATCGAACCGCCGACCCCCTCCTTGTAAGGGAGGTGCTCTCCCAGCTGAGCTAATCACCCACTTCGGTACTTCAATTTTATCGTAAGAAATCCAGCTGGCGAGAAAGTGGTGGGTGATGACGGGATCGAACCGCCGACCCCCTCCTTGTAAGGGAGGTGCTCTCCCAGCTGAGCTAATCACCCACTTCTCAATTTCTTACTCTACACGGCGGAGACTACATAAAGTAGTTGGTGGGTGATGACGGGTTCGAACCGCCGACCCCCTCCTTGTAAGGGAGGTGCTCTCCCAGCTGAGCTAATCACCCCCGCTGTGTGGAGTCGCATTATAGGGAGAGTTGAAAATGAGTCAACGCATTTTCTAAAGAATTTGTTCGTTCGTCGTAAATTTAAACAAAACGATCGCAAATCAATCCATGCAGCATGATTTGTATACGAAAATGGCAAAGCGTGATGTTCCAACCTGAACAACATTGAGGAATCAGACCACAGTGATAGAATACGAGCCTGATAATCTTCCCAGGATTTGCCGGTTGTCGGCATCTTTATAAACGTAAGGCCATTTCATGAAAATCAAAACTCGCTTCGCGCCAAGCCCGACAGGTTACCTGCACGTCGGTGGTGCGCGTACTGCTCTATATTCCTGGCTTTTTGCACGTAACCATGACGGTGAGTTTGTGCTGCGTATTGAAGACACCGATCTCGAACGCTCCACTCCGGAAGCTATTGAAGCCATTATGGATGGCATGAACTGGCTGAATCTGGAATGGGATGAAGGTCCGTACTTCCAGACCAAACGTTTTGATCGCTACAACGCCGTGATTGATGAGATGCTGGAAGCCGGTACCGCGTACAAATGCTACTGCTCCAAAGAACGTCTGGACGCGCTGCGTGAAGAGCAGATGGCAAACGGTGAGAAGCCTCGTTACGACGGTCGCTGCCGCCACGGTCATGAACATCATGCTGATGATGAACCATGCGTGGTGCGTTTTGCCAACCCGCAGGATGGATCCGTTATTTTTGATGACCAGATCCGTGGGCCGATCGAATTCAGCAACCAGGAGCTGGACGATCTGATCATCCGCCGTACCGACGGTTCCCCGACCTACAACTTCTGTGTGGTGGTCGACGACTGGGATATGGAAATCACTCACGTTATTCGTGGTGAAGACCATATCAACAACACTCCGCGTCAGATAAACATCCTGAAAGCGCTGAATGCGCCGGTACCGGTTTATGCACACGTGTCGATGATCAACGGCGACGATGGTAAAAAACTTTCAAAACGTCACGGTGCGGTCAGCGTTATGCAGTATCGCGACGACGGTTACCTTCCGGAAGCGCTGCTGAACTATCTGGTGCGTCTGGGCTGGTCCAGCGGCGATCAGGAAATCTTCACCCGTGAAGAGATGATCAAACTGTTTTCCCTTGGTGCGGTGAGTAAGTCTGCCAGTGCGTTCAACACCGAAAAACTGCAGTGGCTGAACCATCACTACATTAATGCGCTGGCACCGGAATATGTGGCAACGCATCTGCAATGGCACATTGAGCAGGAAAATATCGACACTCGCGTCGGCCCGCAGCTGTCTGAGCTGGTTAAACTGCTGGGTGAGCGCTGCAAAACGCTGAAAGAGATGGCGCAGAGCTGCCGTTACTTCTACGAAGATTTTGCTGAGTTCGACGCGGACGCCGCGAAGAAACACCTGCGTCCGGTAGCACGTCAGCCGCTGGAAGTGGTTCGCGATAAACTGGCTGCTATCAGCGAGTGGACGGCAGAAAACGTGCACCACGCGATTCAGGCGACCGCTGATGAGCTGGAAGTGGGTATGGGTAAAGTTGGGATGCCGCTGCGCGTAGCCGTAACCGGTGCGGGTCAGTCTCCGGCGTTAGACGTCACAGTGCATGCGATTGGTAAATCCCGCAGCATTGAGCGTATTAATAAAGCGCTGGCGTTTATTGCTGAGCGTGAAAGCCAGCAGTAAGATCGGTTGAGCGATTAAACAACGGCAGGAGCGCATCCTGCCGTTTTTTTTGCCTGTTATTCAGACTCATCAATACCCAGACGGGTAAGGAAAGTGCGAATACCTTCGCGAGAAATATACATTGCCAGCTTTTCTTGTTCCGTTGGGGACATGTTGTCCAGTGCGCTAATTATCTGGCGACAGGCGTGGCTACGCACCACGTGGTTGTATTCTGCCAACGGTTCCTCTACCTGATAAATTTCAGGTACTTTGCGAAAAGCCGGAATATTGAGCAGAAACGTGCGGACGCTGGAGTCGATATGAATCAGCCTTGCACGACCCCCTTTAACGCCGGGAAACTTTTCGGTGGTCCAGTTTTGTTCTCTGATCCAACGATTGACGGTTTGTTTGGCAACTCCGAGACAGTCCGCCAGTTCTTCGGTCGTCATTTTGCTGCGTAATTTTTTCATATTATTTGTTGTCGCGGATCCCTAAGCGTTGTAATAAACCCGTAATGCCTTCACGCAGGATCAGTGACGTAAACATTTTCTGTTCTGACGGAGTCATCTCTTTGGCGAGCCTAATCAGTAGAGCTTCGATAGAGGTATCGCCTGATAACGATAAATTATCTGATAAACCTTCGGCTGAACGCTCAGCGCTGCGAATGTATTCACGAACTTGTTCGGTGACGTGAACCAGACGCGCTTTACCGCCCTGTACGCCTGGTTTTGGTGATGTAGCCCAACCCTCCTTGCGCACCCATTTATTGATGGTCTGTCGGCTGTATCCGGTCAGATTAGCAAGTTCTTCTGGCGTCATCCGTTCCTTGAACATAACGATTCCCTGAATAGTCGTGGGGTTAATTAGTGGCTCATTTTATAGCACCATTTTAGTAGAAACCGTGACGCGTTTAACTACTGAATGCGAGTTGTTGCGCAATGTTCTTCATTTGACTGCTTTTTCAGCGATTGAATTCTATGAGTTAATTTTGCCGTTGACACACGCGAAGGGAATTCATATGATGCCGCCCGTCAACTCGACAAGCTTTACGTAATGGGGCTATAGCTCAGCTGGGAGAGCGCTTGCATGGCATGCAAGAGGTCAGCGGTTCGATCCCGCTTAGCTCCACCAAATTTTATCCCAACGAATTTGGTATATACGTAAACGCATCGTGGGGCTATAGCTCAGCTGGGAGAGCGCTTGCATGGCATGCAAGAGGTCAGCGGTTCGATCCCGCTTAGCTCCACCAAAATTTAAACCCTCGCTGAAAAGCGGGGGTTTTTTGTTTCTGCATCCTGTCGATTCTTACCGGTATCTCTCTGCTCTGCTGAATAGCAAGCATAAAAAAAGCCGGGGAAATTCCCCGGCCTTATCACTACGACGTTGTCTTACGCTTACAGCACCAGTGCTGCGATAGATGCAGACAGTACGCTCACCAGCGTAGAGCCATACACCAGCTTCAGACCAAAGCGGGAAACTACGTTACCTTGCTCTTCGTTCAGGCCTTTAATCGCACCGGCGATAATACCGATAGAAGAGAAGTTAGCGAAGGAGACCAGGAACACAGAGATGATGCCTTCAGCGCGCGGAGAGAGCGTAGAGGCGATTTTCTGCAGGTCCATCATCGCAACGAATTCGTTGGAAACAAGTTTTGTCGCCATGATACTGCCCACCTGCAGCGCTTCGCTGGACGGAACACCCATTACCCATGCAACCGGATAGAAGATGTAACCCAGGATGCCCTGGAAGGAGATGCTGTAGCCAAACCAGCCGGTCACGGTGGCAAACAGGGCGTTCAGGGCAGCAATCAGCGCGATGAAACCAATCAGCATCGCCGCAACGATAATTGCCACTTTGAAACCTGCCAGGATGTATTCACCCAGCATTTCGAAGAAGCTCTGACCTTCATGCAGGTTAGACATCTGGATATTTTCTTCGCTGGCATCAACGCGGTAAGGGTTGATCAGCGACAGCACGATAAAGGTGCTGAACATGTTCAGTACCAGCGCCGCAACAACGTACTTCGGCTCCAGCATGGTCATGTACGCGCCGACGATAGACATGGAAACGGTAGACATCGCCGTTGCAGCCATGGTGTACATACGGTTGCGAGACATTTTGCCGAGAATATCTTTATAGGCGATAAAGTTCTCGGACTGACCCAGGATCAGAGAGCTGACGGCGTTGAAGGATTCCAGCTTGCCCATACCGTTCACTTTGGAAAGCAGGTAACCAATTGCGCGGATAATAACCGGCAGCACACGGATATGCTGAAGGATACCGATCAGGGCGGAGATAAAGACGATAGGGCACAGCACTTTCAGGAAGAAAAATGCCAGCCCTTGATCATTCATGCTGCCGAAGACGAAGTTCGTCCCCTCGTTGGCAAAACCGAGCAGTTTTTCGAACATTTCGGAGAAGCCTTTTACGAAGCCCAGGCCGACGTTGGAGTTCAGGAAGAACCACGCCAGTAACACTTCAATAACAAGCAGTTGAATAACATAACGAATGCGAATCTTTTTACGGTCACTGCTTACCAGCAGCGCAAGGATCGCAACAACGGCCAATGCCAATACAAAATGAAGGACGCGGTCCATATTTGCTCCAAATATGAGGCAGGTTTAGTTTTCGTGCACATTCTATGTAACAACCATAAAGAAAACGAGATCAAACACACACTATAATAAGGACCTGTGACGAGATTCAAAATTAGTGATCGGTGATACACTTCCGTTATGCTTTGTATCGAAGTGAAAAGTTATGTCATTGTGCTAATCTATAACAATAATTAAACATCTTACCGTTTTTCCCAGAATCCTTATCGATCCATAGACAAACACTATCAGAGAAATCAACTTCACCCATCAAAATGAATTTGATAATCATTCTCAATAGGCGTAGCTTGAAACATAGCAAAGGCTATGTTTCTGAGGCACTAAAATGACTAACGATCGCGTTGAGAGTAGCAGTGGACGGGCAGCGCGCAAGTTGAAGCTCGCATTAATGGGACCTGCGTTCATCGCGGCGATCGGCTATATCGATCCGGGCAACTTCGCCACCAACATCCAGGCAGGGGCCAGCTTTGGCTATAAACTGTTGTGGGTGGTGGTCTGGGCAAATCTGATGGCGATGCTGATCCAGGTGCTATCGGCAAAGCTTGGCATTGCCACGGGTAAAAATCTGGCGGAACAAATTCGCGATCACTATCCTCGTCCGGTGGTGTGGTTCTACTGGGTGCAGGCCGAAATTATCGCCATGGCGACAGACCTTGCTGAATTCATTGGTGCCGCGATTGGCTTTAAGTTGATCCTCGGCGTGTCGTTATTGCAGGGTGCCGTGCTCACCGGTATCGCGACTTTTTTGATTCTGATGTTGCAGCGCCGCGGGCAAAAACCGCTGGAAAAAGTGATTGGCGGCTTGCTGCTGTTTGTGGCTGCGGCTTACATTGTGGAATTGATCTTTTCCCAGCCGAACTTCGCGCAACTCAGCAAGGGGATGGTTATCCCGAGCCTACCTAATTACGAAGCGGTGTTCCTCGCCGCTGGTGTGCTCGGCGCGACTATCATGCCGCATGTCATTTATCTGCACTCTTCCTTAACCCAGCATCTGCACGGTGGAACACGTCAACAGCGCTATGCGGCCACGAAATGGGATGTGGCTATCGCCATGACGATTGCCGGATTTGTCAATCTGGCGATGATGGCGACGGCTGCCGCTGCATTTCATTTTAGCGGGCATACCGGTATTGCCGATCTCGATCAAGCGTATCTGACACTTGAACCGCTGTTGAGTCACGCTGCGGCGACAGTGTTCGGTTTAAGCCTGGTGGCTGCGGGACTTTCTTCTACCGTGGTCGGTACGCTGGCGGGGCAGGTGGTGATGCAAGGGTTTATCCGTTTTCACATTCCGCTTTGGGTTCGCCGTACGGTTACCATGATGCCATCCTTTATTGTGATTCTGATGGGATTAGATCCAACGCGTATTCTGGTGATGAGCCAGGTGTTGCTCAGTTTTGGTATTGCACTGGCGCTGGTGCCGCTGTTGATTTTCACCAGCAACAGTCAGCTGATGGGCGATTTGGTGAATACCCGATGGGTAAAACAGGTAGGCTGGGTGATTGTTGTGCTGGTGGTGACGCTCAATATCTGGCTGTTGGTAGGAACCGCGCTCGGTTTGTAAAAACAAAAGGGCCTGCGGGCCCTTTTGTTACATTAATGATGGTGGCCATGACCTCGGCCCTTTCCGCGACCGCGGTGGTCGTCACGGTCATTCCAGCCTTCACGGTAGCCGCGCTCATAAGCTTTGCGTTTATCCCAACCGCGATGATAGCCATTGTCATGACGCCACCAGCGATTTTTGCGCCACTCATAGTTATGGTGCCAGTAATCCCGGTCGCGCCAGCGGCCGCCATCCCAGTAGTTACCGTAGTTATCGCGATCGCCAATTTGCAATTTTATTGATGGCAGCAGGGTGATTTCGCCGGCGTTCGCGGCCAGCGGTGTAAAAGCCAATAAGACTGCCGCCAGAATCAGTGACCTGAACATGTTTTCTCTCCTTCACGATCGAGCCGTAGCCGGCCTGTTAATACAATATTACGGGGCAGTAAAGCCCCGTTTCATCGCCTTAACTCTTAAATCGCAAGTGAGAGCACTTTTTGTTAATAAATGTGTCTTTATTTCAATCAACTCAGGATAGCATCAATCTCCGCGCACTCTTCAGACGTAAAGTGACGGTTTGCCAGCATGCCGACAGCGTCTTCAATCTGCGCCGTTTTACTCGCGCCAATCAGCACTGACGTAACTTTGTCATCCCGTAACACCCATGCCAGCGCCATCTGGGAAAGCTTTTGCCCGCGTCGTTCTGCCAGCGCATTCAGCGCCCGCACCTTCTCCAGTTTCTCTGGCGTAATGTGATCCGGGTTCAGGAAACGGCTGCCGCTTGCCGCACGAGAATCAGCAGGAATGCCGTTCAGGTAGCGGTCGGTTAACTGTCCGCCAGCAAGCGGTGAGAAGGCGATGCTGCCGACACCTTTTTCCTGTAACAACGACAGCAGACCGCCTTCGACCCAACGTTCAAACATGGAATATTTGGGCTGGTGAATAAGGCATGGCGTACCTAAATCGTCGAGTATTTCAATCGCCTGCCTGGCAAGATCTGCCGGATAGTTAGATAACCCGACGTACAGGGCTTTGCCCTGACGGACGATGTGATCCAGTGCGCGCATGGTTTCTTTTAGCGGTGTTTCAGGGTCGGGGCGATGGTGGTAGAAAATATCGACATACTCCAGTCCCAGGCGCTTCAGGCTTTGATCGAGACTGGCAATCAGATATTTGCGTGAACCCCAGTCACCGTAGGGACCTTCCCACATGGTGTAGCCCGCTTTAGTGGAGATAATAAGCTCATCTCGCCACGGTAAAAAATCTTCCTGCAGGATCCGACCAAAATTCCGTTCTGCCGAACCCGGCGGTGGACCATAGTTATTTGCCAGATCAAAATGGTTGATCCCCAGATCGAATGCGCGCTGTAACAATGCCCGACTGTTTTCGACCTGTGTGGTATCGCCAAAATTGTGCCACAAACCCAGCGAGACAATCGGCAGTTTAAGGCCACTCTGACCGCAGCGGCGGTACTCCATTGTCTGATAACGATTTTCATCTGCGTGATAAACCATGTTACCCCCTTCCACAATGCGTGTGTCTTTCAGTGTATACGGTTACACCGTCTATTCTTCAATGAATTTTTACCGCCAAAACTGTAAATCCTGCTTTCCACCCCTTCACAGCGACTTTCCTGGACAGTCATCACAGTTCTTCGATACTCAACATGAGGTTACCGTCAGAAGGATAGCTGTCATGCAAACCCCGTATTCCGTTGCTGATTATCTGCTGGACAGGCTGGCAGGCTGTGGCGTCGGCCATCTCTTTGGTGTGCCAGGCGATTATAATTTGCAGTTTCTTGACCACGTGATTGAACATCCCAACGTATGTTGGGTCGGGTGTGCGAACGAGTTGAATGCGGCTTATGCGGCAGATGGCTATGCACGGGTCTCTGGGGTAGGGGCGCTGCTCACCACGTTTGGTGTGGGCGAGTTAAGTGCGATTAACGGTATTGCAGGAAGTTATGCGGAATATGTTCCTGTTTTGCATATTGTTGGCGCGCCCTGTCGCGGTGCACAGCGTCGTGGGGAGTTGATGCATCACACGCTGGGTGATGGTGACTTTCAACATTTTTACCGTATGCAGCAGGCGGTGACGACGGCGAGCGCGGTACTGGATGAACAAAACGCCTGTTATGAAATTGACCGCGTGTTGCGAGCAATGCTCATCGAACGCAGACCGGGCTATCTGATGTTGCCTGCAGATGTGGCAAAACAGCCCGCTACACCACCGAATGACATCCTGATTGTTCCTCTGAGCGAGCCGGAGAGCAGTGTGGCAGAAGCTTTTCGCTATCATGCCCGTGAACGATTGCTGGACAGCCCGCGCGTCGCGCTGCTCGCGGACTTTCTCGCGCTACGTTTTGGTTTGCAGCCGGTTTTACAGCGCTGGATGGCGGAAACGCCGATGGCCCACGCCACGTTGTTGATGGGCAAAGGGCTGTTCGATGAACGTCATCCGGCGTTTGTTGGCACATACAGTGCCGGAGCCAGTAGCGATTATGTTCGTCTGGCTATCGAAGATGCCGACACGATATTTTGTGTCGGCACACAATTTGTCGACACCCTGACCGCCGGGTTTACGCAACAGCTACCGCAGGAGCGCACCATTGAGGTTCAGCCACATGCCTCACGGATTGGAACCAGCTGGTTTAACATCCCGATGGAGCAGGCGGTCACCACATTGCGGGAGCTGTGTCTGGAAATGTCGTTTTCACTGCCGCCAGAACGTCCGCCAGTGGCGCGCATTCAGGTTGAGAAGGGGCCTCTGACGCAGGAAAACTTCTGGCATACGGTGCAGCAGTATCTGGCGCCTAATGACATTATCCTCGTCGATCAGGGAACCGCCGCCTTTGGCGCGGCTGCGCTCTCATTACCTTGCGGGGCGGAAGTACTGGTTCAACCGTTGTGGGGATCTATTGGCTACGCGCTACCGGCGGCATTCGGCGCGCAAACGGCCTGTCCGGACCGTCGGGTGATCCTGATTATTGGCGATGGCGCGGCGCAGCTCACCATTCAGGAGCTGGGCTCCATGCTCAGAGACGGGCAATCACCCGTTATTTTACTCCTCAACAATGACGGCTATACCGTGGAGCGGGCCATACACGGGGCAAATCAGCGCTATAACGATATCGCCGCCTGGAGCTGGACGTTGGTGCCGCAGGCGTTTAGTCGTGAATGCCAGGCGGAATGCTGGCGGGTGAGGCAGGCGGTACAGCTGGAGGAAGTTTTGGCCAGGCTGTCCCATCCGCAACGATTATCGTTAATTGAGGTGGTGCTACCGAAAGCCGATCTTCCTGAATTATTGCGCACGGTGACCCGTGCGCTGGAATCTCGCAACAGCGGATAGCTATTTATCAGGGCGCTCAGCGACCATCAACGGCTTGCCTGCCAGCAGCAGCCAGGCGGGCAGCATGACGATGCACAGCAGCGGCAGCAGGGTGGTATCTGGTACCACCACTGCTGCCATAAACAGGCTCAGCCAGGCGTCGCGGGTGACGACCAGCACCAGCCCGAGGATAGAGCAAGAAACCGTGATGGCAGCCGGCACCGCTTCAACATGGGCGTGCAGCATCAGACCCAAGGCGACACCAACGAATACCGCCGGGAATATTCGCCCTCCGCGAAAACCACTCGCTGCCGCAACTACTAACGCCGCCAGCTTAATTACGGCGAGCATGAAATAATCCGATGTCCCCAGCGTTTGGCTAAACGCCATCTGCTGCATTTCGTCCAGTCCCTTAAACAAGGTAAGCGGCCCGCCGATAACACCCAAAATTCCAAGGATAAAACCGCCTGCCCCGAGGATCAGTACCGGGTGTTTTAATCGATGCATTAAATGGTGCAAACGTGGCAGACACCAGACGGCTACCATTCCGGCAGCAATAGCGATTGCGGCAACAACCGCGCCGCTGAGGATATCGATCAAGTGCATCTGCGTGTAGTGCGCGATGGGCAGTGAAAAATGGGGGTGAAAAAACAGGCTGGTGGTTAGCGAACCCGCGGCCGCGGCCATTAACGGCGCGAACAGGCGATCCCACAAGGGCACATCGTTTGAGCTATTCAGCGTTTGCGAAAATATCAGCGCAGCGGCAACGGGGGTGCCAAATAGCGCGCCGATGGTGCCGGCAGAGGCGAGAATGGTCCAGTCCAGTTTCGCAATGCGGGGAAACATGCGGCTACCAAGTGCCACTGCCAGAGCGATATTTACGGTCATGATGGGGTGTTCCGGACCCAGACTGACGCCACCCGCGAGGCCAAGGATTAGCGCTGCCAGCAGGCCCGGAAGTGCTGACGTTGGCACCGGCATACCAATTAACGGTTCACAGGCCGGATCCGGACCTGCGTGACCATGGCTGTACCGGATAACTAACCCGACCATGATCCCCGTGAGCGTCAGCATACCGATAATCCAGACCGGAGAGTCCTGGGCTATACCGATGCTAACAGGCAGACGTTCCCACAAAAACTGCTGTAAAACGGAAGCCACTTTCATCACAACGATCAACACCAGGCTGGACGCTATGCCAATGATTAGCGCTGGGGTTGATAGCAAGAGCATCGTTCTGGCTCGCGGATGGAGCATTTTGTATTCCTTAAAACAGAGTCATAGCCATAGTTTGCACAGCATGCCTGACGGCATTGCTGCAAATGATGCTGAAACGATAAAGTAATTGTGTGATCTGGATCGATTTTCCACGGGCATCAGCCTTCAGACCGTTGTTGTTATGTCCCCATGAATTTACAGTGTGGCAAAGATTTAATCTGACTTTAGCGGAGCAGTGGAAGAATGACAAAATATGCTTTAGTAGGGGATGTTGGCGGCACCAACGCGCGTCTTGCTCTGTGCGATATTGCCAGCGGCGAGATTTCGCAGGCAAAAACCTATTCCGGGCTGGATTACCCTAGTCTGGAAGCCGTGGTGCGCGTGTACCTGGATGAGCATAGCGTCAGCGTCGAAGATGGCTGCATTGCCATTGCCTGTCCGATTACTGGCGACTGGGTGGCAATGACCAACCATACCTGGGCATTCTCTATTGCTGAGATGAAAAAAAATCTGGGCTTTAGCCATCTGGAAATCATCAATGATTTCACCGCCGTGTCGATGGCGATCCCGATGCTGAAAAAAGAGCATTTGATCCAGTTTGGTGGCGCGGAACCTGTTGAAGGTAAACCGATAGCCGTCTATGGCGCAGGAACCGGGCTCGGCGTGGCGCATCTGGTGCACGTGGACAAACGCTGGGTGAGCCTGCCCGGTGAAGGCGGTCATGTAGATTTTGCGCCTAACAGCGAAGAAGAAGGAATTATCCTTGAAGTCCTGCGCGCCGAAATTGGCCATGTTTCCGCAGAACGCGTGCTGTCCGGTCCGGGGCTGGTGAATCTGTATCGCGCCATCGTCAAATCAGACGGGCGGTTGCCGGAAAATCTGCAGCCGAAGGATATCACCGCACGGGCGCTGGAAGATTCCTGCATTGACTGTCGTCGGGCGCTGTCGCTGTTCTGCGTCATTATGGGGCGTTTTGGTGGCGATCTGGCGTTAACCCTTGGGACGTTTGGCGGTGTGTACATCGCCGGTGGTATCGTACCGCGCTTCCTCGACTTCTTTAAGGCTTCAGGCTTCCGCGGTGGTTTTGAAGATAAAGGCCGTTTTAAAGCCTACGTGCAGGATATTCCGGTGTACCTGATTGTGCACGATAATCCTGGACTACTTGGCGCAGGTGCGCATTTGCGTCAGACGCTGGGCCATATTCTTTAATTCTTCAATCAGAAATCTGCAAAACCGCGTAAATCACGCGGTTTTTTTTATGCCTGCCGCCCACCTTTCCGACCTTCGTCACACTTCCTCATTGCTGGATTATTTGTCCAGTAAAAGCATTATTTGTCTGATAACGGTTGTTACTTTCCTCGGACCATAATTTCACTCGTTAACTATTACGAGGAAATGATTATGAGTAAAAAATTAATTGCCGTCTGCGCGTGCCCAATGGGGCTGGCCCACACCTTTATGGCAGCTCAGGCGCTGGAAGAAGCCGCGGTTGAAGCCGGTTATGAAGTGAAAATCGAAACCCAGGGTGCTGACGGAATACAAAATCGCCTGACGGCGCAGGATATTGCTGAGGCGACGTTAATCATCCATTCAGTTGCCGTAACTCCAGAAGATAACGAGCGTTTTGAGTCGCGTGATGTCTACGAAATTACGCTACAGGACGCGATAAAAAATGCTGCCGGCATCATTAAAGAGATCGAAGAGATGGTTGCCGCTGAACAACAATAATCATCGACAGGGAATTACGTATGGCCATTAAAAAACGCAGTGCAACCGTTGTGCCTGGCGCATCTGGTGCGGCAGCGGCAATAAAAAATCCACCGGCCTCCCGCAATAGCTTCTGGGGTGAACTTCCGCAACATGTGATGTCGGGAATTTCACGCATGGTGCCGACGTTAATTATGGGCGGGGTGATTCTCGCCTTCTCGCAACTGATCGCCTATAGCTGGCTCGATATTCCTGCTGACACTGGCATCATGGATGCGCTGAACAGCGGAAAATTTACCGGTTTTAATCTCTCATTACTGAAGTTTGCCTGGCTGTCGCAATCTTTTGGCGGCGTGCTGTTTGGTTTTGCTATTCCGATGTTTGCCGCGTTCGTTGCCAACTCCATAGGCGGCAAGCTGGCGTTTCCGGCGGGGTTCATCGGCGGGCTGATGTCTACTCAGCCGACACAGATACTGAATTTTGACCCATCAACGCTGCAATGGGTAACCAGTGCTCCGGTTCCGTCAACCTTTATTGGTGCGCTGATTATCTCGATTGTCGCCGGGTATCTGGTGAAGTGGATGAACCAAAAAATCCAGCTGCCTGATTTCCTGCTGGCATTCAAAACCACCTTTTTACTGCCCATTCTCTCCGCCATTTTCGTCATGCTGGCGATGTATTACGTGATAACGCCGTTTGGCGGCTGGATTAACGGCGGGATCCGTACTTTGCTGACGGCGGCTGGCGAGAAAGGCACGCTGATGTACGCGATGGGGATTTCCGCGGCAACGGCGATTGACCTCGGCGGCCCGATTAATAAAGCCGCAGGTTTTGTCGCCTTCAGCTTTACTACCGATCACGTTCTGCCGGTCACCGCGCGCTCTATTGCGATTGTCATTCCGCCGATTGGCCTCGGACTGGCCACGCTTATTGACCGTCGCTTAACCGGCAAACGCCTGTTCAGCGCACAGCTTTACCCGCAGGGGAAAACGGCAATGTTCCTCGCATTTATGGGCATCAGCGAAGGGGCGATCCCGTTTGCACTGGAAAGTCCCATCACCGCAATTCCTTCTTATATGGTTGGCGCCATTGTCGGGTCGACGGCTGCCGTCTGGCTGGGGGCCGTGCAGTGGTTCCCGGAATCCGCTATCTGGGCGTGGCCGCTGGTGACTAACCTCGGCGTCTATATGGCGGGGATCCTGTTAGGCGCGGTGGTTACGGCGCTGATGGTGGTGTTCCTTCGCCATCTGATGTATCGCAAAGGCAAGTTGCTGATTGAAAGCCTCTGATTAAAAGGATTGTAACTATGAGCTTACTTGCTTCACTGCGCGACTGGTTAACGGCGCAACATCTCGACGCGATGCTGTTGTCATCACGGCAGAACAAACAGCCGCATATGGGGATCTCCAGCAGTTCAGGGTTTGTGTTTATCAGCCATGAAAGTGCGCATATCCTGGTTGATGCCCGTTACTACACCGATGTTGCCACGCGTACTCAGGGCTATCAGATCCATCGGCTCGATGGAACGCAGACGCTGTATTCGCAGGTGAATCACATTATTGCACACGAAAAGCTGCAGACGGTGGGATTCGAAGGTGAGCAAGTAAGCTGGGAAACGGCGAACGCGTGGTCGGAAAAACTGCGCGCCCGACTGGTGAGCGCCGTACCGGATGTGCTCCGGCAGGTGAAAACGGCGCAGGAAATAGCCTGCATCCGCGAAGCCTGCCGGATAGCTGACCTCAGCGCGGAACATATACGACGCTTTATTCAACCCGGTCTCAGTGAGCGCGAAATTGCCGCTGAACTGGAGTGGTTTATGCGCACGCTCGGCGCAGATAAAGCTTCTTTTGACACCATTGTCGCCAGCGGCTGGCGCGGTGCGCTGCCACACGGCAAAGCCAGCGACAAACGTGTTGAGGCGGGTGAGTTCATCACGCTGGATTTTGGCGCGCTGTATCAGGGTTATTGTTCGGATATGACGCGAACCTTTCGCATCCCCGATGCGAGCCAGCCAGCGGAAGAAAGCGCGCTGTTTGCCGTGTACCAGATTGTCCTTGCGGCGCAGCGTGCCGCGGTGGCGGCAATTCGACCAGGTGCGCGATGCAATGAGGTAGACGCCGCAGCCAGGCGAGTCATTATCCAGGCGGGCTATGGCGATGCATTTGGTCACAACACCGGACATGCTATCGGCATTGAAGTGCATGAAAATCCAAGTTTTTCCCCCGCTGACACAACACCTCTGGTCGCTGGCATGCTGCTCACCGTTGAGCCGGGTATTTATCTGCCGGGGCAGGGGGGGGTGCGTATTGAAGATGTTGTGCTGGTTACGCCTGACGGCGGAGAGGTGCTCTATACCATGGCGAAAACATTGCTACACACGGGAGAGGCGTAATGGATTTATCGTTACTAAAGGCGCTGAGCGAGGCGGACGCGATCGCCTCGTCAGAACAGGAAGTGCGGCAGATCCTGCTTGAGGAGGCGGATCGTCTTAATAAAGAGGTGCGCTTCGATGGTCTGGGATCGGTGCTGATCCGTCTCAATGAATCAACCGGTCCGAAGGTGATGATCTGCGCGCATATGGATGAAGTGGGGTTTATCGTGCGTAGTATTTCCAGCGAAGGGGCGATCGATGTATTGCCGGTGGGAAATGTGCGTATGGCGGCCAGACAACTGCAGCCGGTGCGGATCACCACCCGTGAAGAGAGCAAAATTCCCGGTCTGCTCGACGGAGAGCGCTGCGGTAATGAGGTCAATACGCTGCGGGTAGATATTGGCGCGCGATCTTATGATGAGGTACTCCAGGCCGGCGTACGCCCCGGCGATCGCGTCACATTCGACACAACCTTTCAGGTCTTGCCGCACCAGCGAATCATGGGCAAAGCCTTTGATGACCGTCTTGGATGTTATTTGCTGGTGGCGCTACTGCGTGAATGGCATAACGCCATACTTCCTTGCGAGGTCTGGCTGGTGGCCAGTTCCAGTGAAGAAGTGGGACTGCGCGGAGGACAAACGGCTGCACGCGTTGTCGCACCGGATGTGGCATTTGTGCTGGATACCGCCTGCTGGGCCAAAAACTTTGATTACAGTGTGGCCAACCATCGGCAGCTCGGCAAAGGTCCGATGCTGGTGCTGAGCGATAAATCGCTGATTGCACCGCCAAAGCTGACGGTGTGGGTTGAAAGCGTGGCCGCTGACGCGGGTATTTCCCTGCAGCTCGATATGTTCAGTAACGGCGGCACCGACGGCGGGGCGGTGCACGTAAGCGGCACAGGGATCCCAACGGTTGTCATGGGACCCGCCACACGGTATGGACATTGCGCGGCGTCGATTGCCGACTGCCGGGACATCATCCAGACGCAGCAGCTGTTGTCGGCTCTTATTTCACATCTTACGTGCGAAACCGTGGCTCATCTGACGGATTTCAGGTGCTGATTTCGCGCTAATCAGGAGTTGTTATGCTAACGATTCAATTTCTTTGCCCGTTACCCAATGGTCTGCATGCGCGTCCGGCGTGGGAGCTGAAAGAACAATGCAGCCAGTGGCAAAGTGAGGTGGTATTTATTAATCATCGCCAGAATGCGCGGGCGGATGCGAAAAGCTCGCTGGCGCTGATAGGCACCGGAACGCTTTTTAACGACAGTTGCAGCCTGTCCATTACTGGTCGCGATGAAGAACAGGCCCGGCGAGCGCTGGAGGAGTACCTGCAGCACCGGTTTATTGACAGCGATAGCGTTCAGCCGACCCCGGCGGAACTGGCGGCGCACCCGTTGCCGCGTTCGCTGATTCGCCTCAACCCGGACCTGCTGTACGGCAGCGTGCTGGCAGGGGGCGTGGGAGCAGGTACGCTCACGCTTTGGCAGAGTGATAACCTGGAAAGTTATCGTGCGATTGCGGCGAGTGCGGAAGACAATACCCGGCTGGAGCATAGTCTGGCGACGCTTGCCGAACAGCTCAATCAGCAGCTGCGCGAGCGCGACGGCGAGAGTAAAACCATCCTTAGCGCGCATCTGTCTCTGATTCAGGATGACGAGTTTGCCGGGAATATTCGCCGCTTAATGCTGGAGCAACATCTGGGGCTAGGGGCGGCAATTGTTGCCAATATGGAGCTGGTGTGCGACAAGCTGTCGGCCTCCGGTAGTGATTACCTGCGCGAACGCGTCAGTGATATCCGTGATATCAGCGAACAGTTGCTGCACATCACCTGGCCTGAAAGACGACCGCGTAATGCGCTGGTGCTGAATAAACCGACGATTCTGGTTGCTGAGGATCTGACGCCCAGCCAGTTTTTAAGCCTCGATTTGCAGCATCTGTCTGGCATGATCCTGGAGAAAACGGGGCGCACTTCGCATACCCTGATCCTTGCCCGTGCGTCAGCTATTCCGGTACTTAGCGGCTTGCCGCTAGCGGCCTTTAACCGGTATTCCGGGCAGCATGCGGTACTGGATGCCCGATGTGGGGTATTAGCCATCAATCCAGACGATGCCGTTCGCGGCTATTACGCGATTGCGCAGAAGCTGGCCGATGAATGCCAGCGGCGGCAGGCGCTTGATGCCGCCCAGCCTGCGTTGACCAAAGATCATCAGCGTATTGACGTTGCAGCGAATATCGGTACCGCGCTGGAAGCGCCGGGAGCGTTTGCCAATGGTGCGGAAGGGATTGGGCTGTTTCGTACTGAAATGCTGTTTATGGACCGCGACAGCGCACCTGATGAGCAGGAACAGTTTGAAGCCTACCAGCAGGTCTTACTGGCCGCGGGCGACAAGCCGGTTATCTTTCGCACCATGGATATCGGCGGCGATAAGAACATCCGCTATCTTAATATTCCGCAGGAAGAGAATCCGTTCCTGGGCTATCGCGCGGTGCGGATTTATCCGGAGTTTGCCGGGCTTTTTCGCACTCAATTGCGCGCGATTTTACGGGCGGCGTCCTTCGGCAATCCGCAACTGATGATCCCGATGGTGCACAGCCTCGACCAGATTTTATGGGTAAAAAGCGAACTGCAAAAAGCGTTGGTGGCGCTGAAAGCGGACGGCTTACGTCATGCTCCGACAATCTCATTGGGGATTATGGTTGAAGTCCCTTCGGTGTGTTACATCATCGACCATTTCTGTGATGAGGTGGATTTCTTCAGTATTGGCTCAAATGACATGACCCAGTATTTGTACGCCGTTGATCGCAATAACCCGCGCGTTTCGCAGCTGTACAACCCGATTACGCCGTCGTTCCTGCGCATGTTACAGCAGATTGTTCGCGTGGCGCACGAACGCGGTAAATGGGTGGGTATTTGCGGCGAACTGGGCGGTGAAGGACGTTATTTACCGCTGCTTCTGGGCCTCGGGCTGGACGAGCTGAGCATGAGCAGCCCACGTATTCCGGCGGTAAAAAGCCAGCTTCGTCAACTGGACGGTCGGGCATGTCGTGAGCTCGCCATGCAGGCCTGCGAATGCCGTAGCGCTCAGGAGATAGAAGATCTGCTAAACCAGTTTGCACCGCAGAAAGATGTGCGTCCGCTGCTGGCGCTGGAGAACATCTTTGTCGGCGAATCTCTGAGTAACAAAGAGCAGGTGATCCAGTTCCTGTGCGGCAATCTTGGCGTTAATGGACGGACTGAACATCCGTTTGAACTGGAAGAGGATGTCTGGCAGCGCGAAGAGATCGTCACCACCGCCGTCGGCTTCGGCGTGGCTATTCCGCACACGAAATCCCAGTGGATCCGCCATTCCAGCATCAGCATTGCCCGGCTTCTGCAGCCCGTTGACTGGCAGTCTGATATGGGTGATGTGGAACTGGTGATCATGCTGACGCTGGGTGCCGATGAAGGCATAAACCACGTGAAGGTCTTCTCGCAGCTGGCGCGCAAGCTGGTGAACAAGCAGTTCCGCCAGTCGTTGTTTGCCGCTGAAAATGCTGAGAGCATTCTTGCGCTGCTGGAGGCAGAACTGACGTTTTAAGTTTGACAGCAAGAGTGGATAAGCGGGTCAGAAAGGGAAATTATCAATCAGAGAACGGTAGTTTCCCGGCCCTCAACAGCGTCATCTCTTGCTTGCAGAGCAGAACTACCGCCTGGCGACCTTTAACACGGCGGGAGGTCAGGGCTCTTTTCACGGTCCGACGATCCGCACCTGATTCCAGCATCTGAAAACACATCAGGGAGAGTGCACGTCTGTTCTTCATCGTATATTCACTTTATTGAGTAAGCCTGCAGGGTTTAGCTAAAGGCCGTTATTTTACAACGATCCTGGCTGAGATTACGAATCGTACAATAAATGACCGCTGCTGATATAATTTAAGAGCGGCCATGCGCGTAATCAACCTAAGGAGGTGCGCAATGGACAAAGCAGAAGTGAAGTCATTTGGTCTTCCAGACGAAGTTCGTGAGTTCCCTCACGGGCGACTGGAGCTTCTCGATGTGGGAGGTGCAATCGTCGGCCGTGCTGTCCTGGAGCCAGGCTGGCGGTGGTCTACGTCAGTTCAACCTATCGCTGGAACGAAGAGTTGCGAAGCCCCTCATTTTCAGTACCACGTTTCCGGTGTGCTGCGGGTAAAAATGGATGATGGCAGCGAATTTGATTGTAAGCCCGGTGAGCTGTCGCGCATTCCTCCAGGCCATGATGCCTGGGTGGTTGGCGATGAATCCGTGGTGATTGTTGATTTCCAGGGAATGGTCAATTGGGCTAAACACACAGACATCGGCTGTAACGACTCACCATAAAGCAAAGATGCGGCGGCCCTGGCAGGTGTTGACATAATCAACGCGCTGACTGAAAACGCGCGCCGTACTCTCCCGGCGTCAGGCCAAACTGACGCCGGAACAGGCGGCAGAAATAATCACTGTCATGGTATCCACACCGCTGTGCAACTTCGCTAATCGACAGATGGTATTTCTGCAAGATAATGCGCGCCTTCGCCATTCTTACCCACCGCAGATACTCGACGAACCCCATAGTGCCGTGCTGGGCAAACACTTTTGACAGGTGATTGGGTGTGATATTAAAAAACTGCGCCACGCTTTCGCGAGTCAGCGGCTGGGCATAGTTATCTTGTATCCAATTACACATACTATGATAGAGAAATTCAGCGCGTGGGCGCTCTGTGTCTGGGCGGGTATTCACCACGCTACGACACAGATGCAGCAGACTAAGCACCAACGGCTGAATGATATCCTGGGCCTGAGGAGACCGGCTTAAATGCGTTAATGCGGTGAGCATCGCCTCGCCTTCGCCGCGCTGTGGATGGGGTAACTCAATACGGCGTACCGGACGAAGCAGCGATGCGGTTCGATTATCGTAAAAAGAGAGTCCCAGCCATGCCGGAGAAAAAACCAGGCTCAGCAGCATCACGGGTTTGTCGCCGCCGGGCAGATTGGCCGCTTTCGCCGGGATAAACAGCATGTCGCCTTCTGCCAGGTTATGCTGCTGTTTTTGCAGTTGGTTGCTGTATTCCCCACGTAGCACGATATCAAGGCGCGGAAGATCAATACATAAACTGCCGGTCGGTAACGTGGTGGGCTGGGTTGCGAACCACACGTGCCCCAGACGCTGTGGGTTTAACACCAGGCCACTGAACAGATCGGCGAAAAACTGTTGGTCTGCGGGAAGGCCTGGCTCTTTCATCGCTCTTTCTCTGCGCTATAAGTGCATTAACTGTCTGAACTCTTTCACTTTACTCCGACTAACCGGGATTTCAAATTCCAGATCTTTTAAGCGCAAAATATAGGTATTATTAAACCAGGGTTCGATCTCGCGGATTTTATTCAGATTCACGCAGAACGAGCGGTGGCAGCGGAAGAAATGCGAAGCCGGCAGTTTGCTGCAAAATTCGGTGATGTTCATCGGCATCACGTACGATTCGCGCCGGGTGTAGACAAATGTCATCTTTTCATGGGCTTCTGCGTAGTAGATGTCGTTGATCGGGGTCACGATGATCCGCTCATCTTTGATCAGGTTGATCGTATCGTTTTCGCGGGCCACCGGACTGGCGGGCGAAGTTCCCGTTTGCTGCTGTTGCCAGGCGGCTTCCAGCTTTTGCAGCATGCTGACAATGCGTGATTCCTGGTACGGCTTCAGAATGTAGTCAAAAGCTTCCAGTTCGAAGGCTTCAACGGCGTGCTCTTTCCACGCGGTAATAAACACAATAAAGGGTTTATGCGCGAACTGGCTGATATTTTGTGCCAGCAATACGCCGTCCAGCGAGGGAATATTAATATCCAGAAAAATGGCGTCAACGCGGTTGTGCTGGAGATATTTCAGCACGTCCAGACCATCGTCAAACGTGCCGACAATCTCCATCTGGCTGTGCTCTTTTATCAGCCAGCTCAGTTCCTGTTGGGCCAGGAATTCATCTTCAACAATGATGACTTTCACGACTTCACTCCTGGTTAAAGCAACAATGTGGCCGGTGCGGCTGCGGGCGAATGCTGATTCGGTACATAAAAGGCAATCTCAGTGCCTGGCTCCAGACGGCGGATATGTAATCCCTCACCGTAGAGCAGCTTAACGCGATGGTGCACATTCAACAGACCAATTTTATTGCCCGGCATTTCATTGGATTCGACCCGTTCAATCACTTTTGGATCGATACCGTGGCCCGTATCCCGCACAGCAATACGAACCCGGTTACCACACTCCGCCACGCTGATGGTGACCACACCTTTCCCTTTGCAGGGCTGAATCCCATGGACGATAGCGTTTTCTACCAGCGGCTGAATCAGCAGGCTGGGAATATAACAGCTTACCTCTTCATCGATATCATAAATAACCGTTAGTTTGTCGCCAAAACGCGCTTGTTCGATGGCGATGTAATCCTTGATTTGATACAGCTCTTTTTTGATGTCGATCTGCTCATCGTCTTTTAATTCGATATTGTAGCGAAGATAACGCGACAAATTAAAAATGAGCTGGCGTGCGGTGTCCGGGTTAAGTCGCACCGACGACGAAATTGCGTTCAGGGCGTTAAACAGGAAATGGGGATTTATTTTACTTTGTAGTGCGCGTAGCTCTGCCTTATTTGCCATTTCGCGTAGCTGTTCCGCCCGGGAAACTTCAAGCTGAGTCGAGATAATTTGCGACAGGCCAATAGCCATTTCCTGCAGCGAGGAGGTTATCTGGTGGGCGTGACAGTAGTAGATTTTTAGCGTACCAGTGACAACGCCTTTCTCCCACAGCGGGATCACCAGCATGGAGTGTATTTCCGGTGTGCGATGCGCTTCATCATTGTTTTTAATGATGATTTTTCCGTAATTGATCGCCTGCTGCGTGGTAGGACTGACGAAATCATCGTTATCACGGTAGTTAAGTTCCCCCACGCCAACGTAGGCCAGAACGTGCTGGGTATTGGTAATTGCGACGGCGTCCGCATGGATGTCATGGCGAATAATTTCGCATACCTGGCGGAGCGACTCGCTGTTAACCTGCCGAAAAAGCGGCAAGGTTTTGTTGGCAATATCCAGCGCCAGCTTGGCCTGCTTCGCGGCGCTGGCCTCTTTCTCGCCCTCCACGCTTTGCACTAGCATGACGATAAAGCCAATGCAGACGCTGCCCAGGATCATTGGGATACCGATTTTTGAGACAATATCCAGTCCCAGTGCGGTAGAGGGGGCCCAGACGACGACGAGGATCATCGTCAGGGATTCGCAAAGCATTCCGCCTAAAATGCCAGCTCGCCAGTGCTGTGCTTTAGGGATCTTACGGTTGATCCACCCGGCAATACAGCCTGCCAGAATACTGGTGATAAAACAGGGCAGGGCGGTGACGCCGCCGATGTCGATCAGATAGCGGTGGGTACCCGCGATGAGGCCCGTAATGATACCGACCCACGGGCCAAACAGAATCCCCCCTGACATGACCGCGATAATACGCACGTTAACCAGTGAGCCTTCAACCGGTACGCCGGACCAGGTACTGAACAGGGCAAACATTGAGAAAATCGCGGTAACGGCGAGCAGCTCTTTTGGGGAGTGGGCTGATTTGTGCAACAGTTCGCGGAACAGGCGGATACGAATCAGGAAAAACAGACAGAACAGCATCAGTGCTGCCCGGTCAAATACCGCCAGCAGCATATTGAATATTTCGTGCACGGGTGACTCTTGCGCAAGGGTTAAACCTCTATGATAGGTAACCTGGGCCAGGATGACCAGTGCCCACGCAGCCTGTGCCTAATGAGGAAAAACCATAATATTAAAAGGGGATTGTTGCATGATTGTTGTATTTACAATACCTGTCCTGTCAGCGCTGCGTTCAAGGTAATGTATTTAACAACAAAATGTTAAATGATGGTAATTTTAAGCGGGTTGTGAAAATGAATATTTCCTCATTTTACTATGTTGTTCCTCTTTTTTGTCAGGAAAAAATATTTTGTTTTGCCTCTCGACAGAAGGAAATTATTCAGGCTATTTTCTAAACGTGCCACCATCGTGGCAGCGTCGCTCGGACGGTCCGGGCGCTAACGTTAATCTGAGGATATTATGGCTGACTCCCGCCCTGAACGTCGCTTTACGCGTATTGATCGCCTTCCCCCGTACGTTTTTAACATCACGGCTGAACTGAAGATGGCTGCGCGTCGGCGCGGCGAAGATATTATCGACTTCAGCATGGGGAACCCGGATGGGGCCACGCCTCCTCACATTGTTGAAAAACTGTGTACCGTAGCGCAGCGCCCGGATACGCACGGTTATTCCACCTCTCGCGGTATTCCGCGTCTGCGTCGGGCGATTTCCCGCTGGTACCAGGAACGCTATGACGTTGAGATCGATCCTGAATCCGAAGCCATTGTGACCATCGGTTCCAAAGAGGGACTTGCGCACCTGATGCTGGCAACGCTCGATCACGGTGATACGGTCCTCGTACCCAACCCAAGTTATCCCATCCATATTTATGGCGCGGTGATTGCCGGCGCGCAGGTACGATCTGTGCCGCTGGTCGAAGGCGTCGATTTCTTTAATGAGCTGGAGCGCGCGATTCGCGAAAGCTATCCGAAACCGAAGATGATGATCTTAGGTTTCCCGTCGAACCCGACTGCGCAATGCGTCGAGCTGGAGTTCTTCGAAAAAGTTGTGGCTCTGGCTAAACGCTATGACGTGCTGGTGGTTCATGATCTTGCCTATGCCGATATTGTCTACGACGGCTGGAAAGCGCCGTCGATTATGCAGGTACCGGGCGCTCGCGATGTCGCAGTTGAATTTTTCACCCTGTCGAAAAGCTACAACATGGCGGGATGGCGTATCGGTTTTATGGTGGGCAACAAAACGCTGGTGAACGCGCTGGCGCGAATTAAGAGCTATCACGATTACGGGACCTTTACACCGTTACAGGTTGCGGCTATCGCCGCGCTGGAAGGCGATCAGCAGTGCGTGCGAGATATTGCAGAGCAATATAAACGTCGTCGTGATGTGCTGGTCAAAGGGCTGCATGAAGCTGGCTGGATGGTCGAGGTGCCAAAAGCCTCGATGTACGTTTGGGCGAAAATTCCAGAGCAATACGCCGGGATGGGGTCACTTGAGTTTGCCAAGAAACTGCTGAACGAAGCGAAGGTATGTGTTTCACCGGGGATTGGGTTTGGTGATTATGGTGATACGCATGTGCGTTTTGCGTTGATTGAAAACCGTGACCGTACCCGCCAGGCTATTCGCGGTATCAAAGCAATGTTCCGCGCAGATGGCCTGTTACCGACCAGTGCAAAATCGACTTCTGAAAGTACCGACTGACCGAATGTTCCCCCAAAATGCAAACAGGAGCCTTATGGCTCCTGTTTTTTGCTGCGTCTTTTAATTTAGATCATCAGGGCGAAAGTACCGGCCCAAACGATGACCATAAAAGAAATGCCCATAAAGAAATATTTCACTTTTCATCTCTCCGCATACCTTGGGTATGTCTAAATGAACATATGCTTACCTGACAGAGAGCTGATGCACGCATAAACGAAATGGAGAATTCCCCTCGTTTACTTGGCTGCATCACCTCAGAATTCTGAGCTTTAATGCTCCAGACGGCGCTAATGTACGCCTAAAAATGAGGTGAGACAAGAGGCATTTTTTTATTTAATTTTAATAACTTACAAGTGTCGTGATTCGGCGACAGTTTAATTTCTTTCGGTAATAAATTGCTATTGAGCGACGGAATGCTTACTCGGATAGTTCTCATATCGCCATGATGTTAATGCGGTTAATTTTTCGCGGAATTTAATAATGAAAAGGTTAAAAATGACCAGGTTAATGATGTTAGCACTCGCTCTTACGCCGTTGACGTCGATGGCGGCCTCGCCGCTGGCGTTCAATTTCAGCTGCGCAAGTATTGGTGGTGTGAATAGTGATGGTAAAGGCAATGTCTGGATTGATGGCGCGAAGGCGACGGTGAAGGCTTTCAATAAAAACTATTGGGAGGCGACAAGTGGTAAAAATACCGTTTCTATCTCCCGCAAAGATGACGGAAATCCGGACGTATCCTGGACTGGACCTAATCGTAAGCACGGGGTTTGCCTGCCGGAGGATAATATTGATTATTCTCCAGCGAAAAAATCGACCAACGCTGGTCCGTCTTACTCCTGCTCTGCTGTTCAAAAGGGAAGTGCGGAAGATATTATTTGCCAGAGCCCATCGCTCTCTGCAATGGATCTGAAATTGAACGAAATTTTTAAACAGGCACTGGCTAAATCGAAGAATGATCCGATGTTAAAAGCAGAGCAGCGCGGTTGGATCAAAGGACGCAACGAGTGCTGGAAGGAGAAGGATGATGAGCCAGCCTGCATTGCCCGAAGCTATAACGAACGAATGACTGAACTCCACAATAAATGGGGCGTGAAGTAATTCAGCCGTAGAAAAAAAGAAAGGCCTTGCGGCCTTTCTTTTCAGATATACAACGAGGCTTCACCCATCGGGCGCGTTTTGAAGCGACGGTGGATCCAGAGATACTGCTCGGGGGCGCGCATGATCTCTTTTTCGATAATTTTATTCATATAGGCCGCTGCCTGGCACTCATCAGCCGGGTAACCTTCCATTTCAGGCGTGATGAACAGGCGATAACCTGAGTTATCTGCTTTTCTCACCATGGTTACGGTCAGCATCGCTGCACCCGACAAACGCGACAGCACGTAAGTACCGTTGGTGGTTGCCACATCTTTGACGGCAAAGAAGGGGGCAAACGAGCTTCCTTTACGACCGTAGTCCTGATCGGGGGCAAACCATACGGCTTCTCCTTTTTTCAGAGCACCGACAATACCACGCAGATTATTTCTGCCGATCATCGCCTTGTTGGAGCGCATACGACCACGGGTTTGGATCCACTCCATCAACTTATTGTTGTGCGGGCGATAGGTCGCCATCATTGGCTGACAAAGCCCCATTACGCGGCCACCCAACTCAAGCGACATAAAGTGTACGCCGACAACCATCACGCCACGATTTTGCAACTGGGCGCGCTTCAGGTTGTCCAGTCCTTCTACATCAAACCATTTACGCACCCGACGGTCCGGCCAGAACCAGGCCATACCTGTTTCAAGTAGCCCCATGCCGAGTGAACGGAAATTCTCATCGACCAGTTTGTCTCTTTCTTCCTGCGACAAATTTGGGAAACAGAGTTCGAGATTTTTACGTGCAATAGATTCACGGCGTTTTAAAAATGGACGAGCCAGCGTTCCTGTACGGGTACCAAGAAAACACAATACGGGATAGGGAAGCTGTACCAGTAACCAGAGCACTCCAACACCAAACCACGTGAGCCAGTAGCGCGGATGCAAAAACGCGCGTGAAAATTTACATTGGGGGAACATAAGCACCTGTTGTTGATACGAAATAGATGTATCGCGAAGATTCTTTGTCTTTCGCTTTACTCTCTGTACTGATCGTTAGGCCGCCATGAACGACATTGGTTCCTGTAAAGAGTGTAAAACTGAGTCAGGACAAAACCACGAGGGGGCATGAATGATCGGACGCACAATGTACACCCGAAAATTAATGTCAGCCAGAAATAATTACTCAAGATTCGTAAATGTTTTTAAGGCGATTAAGAACAAAAATTAACCTATATATAATCCGTTGTTTTTATGCAGATTAAATAAATGTCTGCCCGAGAGAGTAATAGTATGCAGGTGAAGGATTTTTGTAACTAAGATGTTGCTGAAATTGCACGAGGATAGGAATTGTCTTAGAATATAAAGTTAAGGGAGTGTAAGGACTTACGTTAAGTTTACGGCAAACAGGAGGTATCGCTATGCTCTATTTCTGGATCTTTCTCGCTCTGAGCATTTTGTGCGTCAGTTGCTATATCTGGCAGGTTATGGGCGCTGCGGCGTCAATCAGCGCTTTTCTCGGCATGGCCATCCTTACGGCATTAATTTACTTTTTTACTATGCGATTGACCAATGGTAACGAAATGGTAACCGGGTTATTCCTGTTTCTTGCTCCTGCTTGCGGTTTGATTATTCGCTTTATGGTGGGTTACGGTAAGCAATAATTTGGAATGTTACGTTTAGCAATAAATTATCACGTTGAGCTTTTTTATTTATCTGAGTTATTGAAGTGCCAGCATCGCTGGCACTTTTTTGTGAGAGCGAAATGAATTACCGGGCATCCGCCAACTGGAGTGAGGCTTCCTCGTGCTGAGCATTTTTTCGCTGTTGTTCAAGCTCCAGCGCGCCACGATGAGAGAGGTAGCAAAACAGGATGCAGCAGACAATCCCACCCATCAACAGATAGAATCCGCCATGCCATCCCATTTTGTCGACCATTACGCCAAACAGGCTGGTTCCCAGCGACGCGCCAAAAATGTAGCTCATAAATCCGCGTAAACCTACCGCTGACCCCACTGCGAAGCTGGGGACGATTTCCATCGTCTGAACAGAAGCGAGGAACTGTGGAACATAGATCAGGCAACCCACAATGGCGGCAAAAATAGTGACCATCAGCAGGGATTCACTTTTCCAGTAGCCGATCAAACAGACGAAAATCAGCGCCATACAAATCATGGCCAGCGGCATGCGACGGCCTTTAAACAGTTTATCGGTAAGCCAACCCGCCAGTAATGTGGAAGGGATTGCCGCCCATTCAAAAAACAGAAAAGCGATGCTCATTTGCTCTTTCGAAAAATGTTTTTCGGTTAACAGATAAATAGGCAACCAGCTAATCATGCCAAAACGCACCATATAGACGAAGACATCTACCAGTGAAACATACCAGGCATTCTTATTACGCAGCACATAAGTGCAGAAGATCTGGAAGGCACTCATATTTTCTGGTGCCTGGACAGCGTGTCGGGAATTTAATACGACTTTTTCTTCCGGCATCATTTGTTCCAGAGCCGGTAAGCCTTCCTGGCGCGGTGAACCTTTCCCCAACATTAGCACAATAAAAGCGAACAGGACGGCCACACCGGCCGGAACAATATAGCTGGCACTTTGCCAGTGCTCGCTCCCCAAAATGGCAAAGGCGGCACCCACGATCGGGGCAACAATACCACCGCCAACATTGTGAGAGATATTCCAGAATGCGCCAACGCGCCCACGTTCTTTACGTGGAAACCAGTTGGCAATGGTAATAAATGAAGGGCCAACGCCCATACCCTGGAATAAACCGTTGAAAACGACCAGAGCGGCAAAAATCCAGAATCCGGTACTGAATCCTAAACCGACGTTTACAATGGCGCACAGAATCAGGCCGCATGCCATAAAGACCTTAGGGCTGGCCTTGTCTGCCAGGCTGCTCATAATGCCTTTACTGATCCCATAAGCAATAAGCATGCAGCTGCTGAGTAGACCAATTTGTGTGGCACTGAGATCCAGATGTTCCTTCAGGTACGGTGTTGAGAGCGTGAAGTTATTGCGCACAATATAGTACGCAAGATAGCCAAGAAATACGCTGAGTAATGCCTGAATGCGGTATCGGCCATAAGTTTCCTGGACTTTCTCCGCCGGGACTTTATTTGCCGCTGGCCCTGCTTTAAATATTGATAACATATCATCACCTAAATTTATATTGATGTGAATATCAGGATTTTTCGCAGTAAAGAGTGAAATAGACGGCAGAGAAACTCAAGTTGATGAAATGAGTCACTATTGACACAATTTGTGGATTGCGTGGCTGATTTTGACTCTTTTTAAATAATGGATTTTAAATTCTATTCTTTTACGGACGTTTTTATCATCAGCGTGTGCGGATATTAACAAATTCAGGCTGCATTTTCGGGTATTCTTTACCGATGCCGTCACTTTCCGTTTGGTTATTCTACGAATAACCTTATTCTTCCCTCTGGCAGTGATAAACGGGTAAGTTTTGTCTCAATATTATTTTTTGCACATGTTGGTATTTATGAACGGGATCACAAACAGACTTTTGGGCCGGGGGCGTTGTTGGGCGATCTTGCTCTGTTTTATGTCGCTGTCGGTGAGTTATCTGGCGCAGGGTAAAGAGCTGGTAATGGCGACAACCTTTTCACCGGGGGCAACGGCCTGGATTATTCAGCGTTGGCAGACGGAACCGGGGTCGGTGATGATTCGCACATTAAACCGGACCAGCAGTTCACTGGAACAACTGCTTGATACTGCCAATGCGGAGAACGTCGATTTGATTTTGACCTCGTCGCCCATGCTGTTGCAGCATCTTCAGGAGCATCAGAAGCTGGCGCCCTTCGATAATGTGCTGCCGGAAAGCCAGCGGCTGGTGCCGGACTCGATTCGTTCTACCTCCGTGGCTGTTGCGATATCTGGTTTTGGCCTATTGATTAACCGTTCTGCGCTGGCGGCGCGTCATTTGTCGCCTCCTGCTGACTGGGGGGATTTAACGCATCCTAAATATCAGAACGCTTTGTTAATGAGTAGCCCGTCGCGTTCCGATACCAACCATCTGATGGTTGAGTCGTTGCTACAGCAAAAAGGGTGGGAAGAGGGCTGGGCGACATTACTGGCGAGTGCTGGAAATCTGGTGACGATTTCATCACGCAGTTTTGGCGTAGCCGACAAAATTAAGAGCGGCCTTGGCGTTGCGGGGCCGGTCATTGATAATTATGCTAACTTGTTGCTTAACGATCCTCACCTGGCGTTTACCTATTTTCCACGCTCGGCAGTATCGCCAACCTATGTTGCTGTTCTCAATAACAGCCAGCACCCCAATGAAGCGCGTCGTTTTATCCGCTATTTGTTAAGCCCGGAGGGACAGCGGATCCTTGCGGATGCTAATACGGGGAAATACCCGGTAACGCAGCTCGCATCTGATAATCCCCGCGCTGCTCAGCAGGCTATTTTAATGAACCAGCCTGCGCTTAATTATCGGCTGATCCTTAAGCGGCAACAGTTGGTGCAGCGGATGTTTGATACCGCAATCAGTTTTCGTCTTGCGCAACTAAAGGATGCATGGCGGGCGCTATACAGTGCGGAAGCTCGCCTGAAACGCCCGCTACCCGAAATCAGAGCCTTACTGACCAGCGTTCCGATAGATGCCAAAAGTAGTGAAGATGAAGCCTGGCTTGCGCAGTTTGATAATAAAAGCGTTGCCGAACAGCAGATGATGGAGTGGCAGCTCTGGTTTCTTAAAAATCAGCGTCAGGCGATATCAAAACTGGAAGAATTAAAATGAAAGGTGGATCGATACTGCACCGTCTGCGTCAGCTCAGCATCAGCAGCAGTCTGCGAGGAGCCTTTCTGACGGGCGCATTACTGACGTTGAGCGTAAGCTGCGTCAGTTTGTACTCCTGGCATGAGCAGAGCTCGCAGATACGCTATTCGCTTGATGATTACTTCCCGCGCGTGCATTCCGCTTTTTTGATTGAAGGGAATCTCAACCTGGTTGTGGACCAGCTTAATGAATTCCTGCTGGCTCCCAATACGACGGTAAGGCTGCAACTGCGCAATCAGATAATCTCGCATCTGGATAAAATCGAAGTGCTGAGCAGGGGGTTACAACCAGCAGAACAGCAGCAGCTGGCGGTGATTTTGCAAGACAGCCGGGCGCTGATGGCAGAACTGGACCGGGTGCTCTACAACATGTTCCTTGTACGCGAAAAAGTGAGCGAACTTTCCGCGCGTATTGATTGGCTACATGATGATTTTACTACTGAGCTGAATTCACTGGTGCAGGATTTTACCTGGCAGCAGGGGACGTTGCTGGATCAAATCGAGGCCAAAAATGGTGATGCGGCGCTGTATCTCAAACGTGCCCGAGAGGTGCAAAACGAGCAGCAGCAGGTTTACACCCTGGCAAGAATTGAAAACCAGATCGTTGATGATTTACGCGACAGGCTTAATGAACTGAAATCGGGCAGCGACGACGGAATGCTGGTGGAGAATCACATCCGCTACCTGGAAAATCTGAAGAAAACGGCGGATGAAAATATCCGTACCCTTGATGACTGGCCCAGCACTATCACACTGCGACAAACTATCGATGAGCTGCTGGAAATCGGGATGATGAAAAATAAAATGCCCGATACCATGCGCGATTATGTCGCCGCGCAAAAAGCGCTCGTTGATGCCAGCCATGCCAGAGAGGCCACACTTGGGCGCTTTCGAACACTGCTTGAAGCGCAACTGGGGAGTAGCCATCAGCAAATGCAGACGTTTAATCAACGGCTGGAACAAATTGTTCGTGTCAGCGGTGGACTTATCCTGCTGGCGACGCTGCTGGCGCTACTTCTCGCCTGGGGGCTTAATCACTACTTCATTCGTTCGCGTCTGGTGAAACGTTTTACTGCGCTCAACCAGGCCGTGGTGCAAATTGGTCTTGGCAGAACGGATGCCACTATCCCGGTATATGGACGCGATGAACTGGGGCGTATCGCAGGCTTGCTGCGCCATACTCTGGGCCAGTTGAGCGCGCAAAAAAATCAGCTGGAGCAGGAAGTGACTGAGCGCAAAGAGATTGAATCCGATCTTCGCGCAACGCAGGATGAGCTGATCCAAACCGCAAAACTGGCGGTGGTCGGCCAGACTATGACCACGCTGGCGCACGAGATTAATCAACCGCTGAATGCGCTGTCGATGTACCTGTTTACGGCGGGGAGGGCAATTGAACAGGGGCAATCCGCTCAGGCCAGAAGCACATTAACCAAAGCGGAGGGACTGATTACTCGCATTGATGCCATTATCCGTTCGCTGCGTCAGTTTGCGCGCCGGGCCGAGCCAGGTACGCCTCTGCATCCGGTCGATCTCCGACAAACGTTCAACGCTGCCTGGGAACTGTTGTCCATGCGGCATAAGCCACAGCAGGGTACGCTGACGCTCCCAGACCGTAGCGTGTGGGTGGCTGGTGATGAAGTGCGTATTCAGCAGGTGCTGGTAAACGTCCTGGCAAATGCGCTGGATGCCTGTCCGGTAGCGGCGAAAATAGATGTTCGCTGGCAGACCGAAGGCGGCCGGTTGTGCGTATTTATCAGCGATAACGGCCCCGGCTGGCCTGGGGCATTATTGCCATCACTGTTAAAACCGTTTACCACCAGTAAGGATGTTGGCCTCGGTATTGGCTTATCGATTTGTGTATCGTTAATGATGCAAATGAACGGCGAACTGCGCCTGGCGTCAACCCCGGGGCGCAATGCCTGTGTCGTTCTGCAATTTAATCTGACGGATGTAAACGATGTTGAGTGATGAATATTCTGTTCTGCTTATTGATGATGATGCCGATGTTCTCGACGCTTACACCCTGTTGCTTGAACAGGAGGGATATCATGTATTCGCATGCAGTAACCCTTTTGATGCCCGAAATTGGTTGCAGGCCGACTGGCCAGGGATTGTCCTGAGCGATGTGTGTATGCCTGGCTGTAATGGAATCGACCTGATGACGTTGTTTCATCAGGATGATAATCAGCTTCCGATCCTGTTGATCACCGGGCATGGCGATGTTCCGATGGCGGTGGACGCGGTGAAGAAAGGGGCGTGGGACTTTCTGCAAAAACCGGTTGATCCTGGCAAACTGCTGGTGTTGGTAGAGGATGCGTTGCGTCAGAGAAAATCTGTGATTGCACGTCGTCACTATTGCCAGCAAAAGCTACAAGTTGAACTGGTCGGCTACAGTGACTGGGTTAATCAGTATCGCCAGCGTTTACGGCAACTGGCGGAAACGGATATTGCCGTCTGGTTTTATGGCGAGCCGGGAACCGGGCGTATGACCGGGGCCCGTTATTTACATCAACTTGGGCGCAGCGCTGAAGGAGCGTTTATTCGCGGTGAACTGACGCCCGGGAACTCGGAACAACTCAATGACCTTATTGCCCAGGCGCAAGGGGGAACGCTGGTTCTGAGCCATATTGAGTGCCTGACGCGTGAACAGCAGCACCATCTGGTGCATTTGCAAAGCCAGGAGCGACGTCCGTTTCGCCTAATTGGCATTGGCGCCACTTCGTTGGTGGAACTGGCGGCAACCAACCAGATTGTGGCCGAACTCTATTACTGTTTTGCGATGACGCAAATTGGTTGCCAGCCGTTGTCTCAGCGCCCGGATGATGTTGAACCGCTGTTTCGCCATTATCTGCAGAAAGCCTGTCTGCGTCTGAACCATCCTGTGCCTGAGATTGACGGGG
The DNA here is from genome assembly GCF_009905315.1 of Citrobacter sp. LUTT5. NCBI lineage: Bacteria > Pseudomonadati > Pseudomonadota > Gammaproteobacteria > Enterobacterales > Enterobacteriaceae > Citrobacter > Citrobacter sp. LUTT5. The sequence continues at coordinate 1,524,540 of NZ_CP047606.1, forward strand.
AATTACTAAAAGGTATGCGGCGTCGCGTGTGGTTAAGCAATGTTCGGGAACTGGCCAATGCCGCCGAGCTTTTTGCCGTTGGGCTATTGCCACTGGCTGAAACCGCGAATCCGCAACTGCATTTGCCTCAACCGACACCGCTCGATCGTCGGGTCGACGAGTACGAGCGGCAGATCATTACTGAAGCGCTAAATATCCATCAGGGGCGTATTAATGAAGTCGCGGAGTATTTACAAATCCCGCGTAAAAAACTCTATTTACGCATGAGAAAATACGGACTGAGCAAAGAACACTATAAGTTTTAGCAGGCGGAATGTGGGGATGAAGAGACGTTGACAGTATTTCGGTGGCAGCGTGAGCGTTCACCGAAATATGTGACGAAATTCCGGGTGATTATTGAGAGATTTTGCTTACCACATCAGATCATCAGGAATGACAAAATCAGCATACGGATCGTCTTCATCCTTAGCTTCCTGGCTCAGTTCGCAATTAAGCACGATATAGCTTGCATCGCGCTGGGCAATCTTGTCGGCGACGACTGCCGGAATGATGGCGTATTCGCTCTCGCTACCACTTTCAGCCGTCAGACGGGCAATAGCCAGACGGCCCTTGATCAACTGAGACTGAGTCACCTTATCAACATAGACTTTTTTGATCAGATTATTGTCAGTAAAGTTGTAACCAATATCGCCACGGGTAATGGTGATTTTATTCATTTCAATTAGTTGCTTGATCTGCGCTTTATACTCTTTAGACAACGTGGCCTGCTTCTGTTGTTCGCTGAGTTGCTTATCACGCTCGATCTGCGCTTTTTTATTCTCTTCAACCGCTTCTCTGGCTTCACGAGCCTGAACGCGCGATTTTTTCGCCGTTCTCTGCACTTTCGCCATTTTTTTGCTGCTGACCAGACCCGCTTTAAGCATCTGTTCTTGTAGGGTAAGTTTTGTCATTGTCGCTTCTAATCCAAAAAATTGTTGTAAGGATTATAACCTTAACGTTCGGCGGGATGCCAGAATGTGGAAGCGTTCTCCAGATAGACCAGGGATTTACCCCATGGGTAGTTTATTTGCAAGATGAGAGATGGTCTCCAGGCGCGGTACCCATAACGCGCTTAAATGCCTGATAGAATCCAGATAATGATTCATATCCGACTCTGCTGTAAATATCCTCATTTTTTATACCTCTTCTAAGCAGGTTTAATGAGACATAAATCCTTAATTTACTTAATACCAGATTCGGTGTGTAGCTTGTCGCTTTCAATATACGGCGAATAAATGTCGAGCGCGACATATAGGTGAAGCGAGCCATATCATCCAGTGACCATGAATATTGTGGGTTGTCTATTATCGCAATGATTAATTTGGCTAAGGCTTCATCATTTGCGGCATTCAAGAGATTTACGTCAATATCATATAAGGAAGAAGATTCGCTAATGACATAATGCAATATAGCATCGGTCAGCTGTGCAATAATGCAATTGTTTTCATCGGCAGATGCGTTTACTTCAGCCAGTAGTAACTCAAAGAGAGAGTGTATTTTATTGCTGACGTCGTCTTTTTGTTTGATCACAAAAATGTCCGGAAGTAAGGCAAATAGCAATTGGCTGGCGATGGTTCTGGGTTGAATGAAACCACAAAGTAGATCGGTGGATTCTGAAGATGAATCTTCAATTTTACTCATCTGTTTGCGGGGTAAATCATCAAGGTTTATATCAGGAGATGAGGCCAGAAAAAAAGAGAAGTTATTAAAAAAGAAGAGGATATCTCCCTTTTCCAGCTTAATACGTGGCTTTTGGTTAAACAAATCCAGCCAGCACTCCCCACTCAGGACTATATGAAAACTCGGTTCACCATAGGAGTATGTTGATGCTTTCCATTCGCGACAATACCTACCGAGGTGGAAGACGGATGTTTTCGCTTCTCCTCCCTTTAGTAGCCAGCCTGCAGTATTCATATTTTCCCCAATATTGTCATTAATAGACTGATTTTGAAACGATGGCGTATAGATAGTTGCCATTAGTGATTATAAGATTTGTTAACTAAGATACGCATTACAGGAGAGGATAGTGTTTCTGATATTTACTAAAGATATTATGTTGTTACAGGCTATTTATCATCTTTTTAAGAATGATGTGATCGTTCATGTTCAGCACGTACATGAGCTATGTGCTGTAGAAAATCACAATGCGAAAGTGATCATTGATACATTGAATAACAATATTTTCCATACTCGTTTAGCGTATCAATTGGAGAAAATTAAGCCCTCAAAAATTTATATACTCTCACCGTTTAGAATCAAACGTTGCTTCGGTGATACCCCCGTTTTTTTTGTAAATCGAAACGTTTCGCTGAGTAGCTTCATTTCTTTGCTAAATTGCAATGAAAATTATGCTATTACTCCGGAATTATCGCTTTCTCGACGACAGCACCAGATTCTTACCTATATTCTGCAGCAAAGATCATGTTCTTCAATTGCTGAGCAAATGCACATCACATTGAAGACCTATCATTGCCATAAGTATAATATAATGTTACTGCTTAAACTCAGAAAAATGAGTGACTTAGTACGGCATAAGATTTCATGTTATCTATTGTGAAAAAACACCGCAGGTCATTTTTAAAGACCAGGATTAAGTTGTTAAAGTGCAGGGGAAAGCACGTATTGTATAACACAGCTTTCAAAGCATATATCTCCTAATATAATAGTTAAATCCTATTTTAAATGTAAAAACAATCAATGATAAATAAAGTAACTATCGCACATAATATAATTAACATGTGAATAGTGTTATGCCACAGAAACCTCTTTAATTGCTGGGTTTTCTTTAAGTGAAGAAAGTATCTGATTCACTGAGGTTGCGTCCGTATACTCAACGTTTGCCGTGAGTACATGACAATCGGACGTATCATTAGCCAGTGAACGCAATTGGATGCGATATCCCTGTTCAGTAATCCAGGCCAGAACAACCTGCGTAGTCCCGGCTGCAATTCGCATACGTAGATGCAGATGGCGATTTAAAAAGCGGTAGGTAAGCTGACGGAACAACTCCAGCACGATGAGCGCCATAATCGTACCTATGATGCCAACTTCATACATTCCACTGCCGATAACCAGGCCTATTGCCGCGGTGACCCACACATCTGCGGCTGTTGTTAATCCTTTGATGGTTTGTTTTTGTACCAGAATATTTCCTGCACCGAGAAATCCCACGCCAGTGACAACCTGAGCTGCGATTCTGCTAGGATCTAATCCTATATGGGTATGTTCAATAACATCATAGAAACCGTATTTAGAAACTATCATGAACATAGCACTACCAATACCAATCAAGATATGTGTGCGTACACCTGCTTCTTTAGCGCGAATTTGACGCTCCAGACCAATTACGCCACCGAGCAGACTGGCTAATATAAGTCGGAAAAGAAATTCTTCAGTCATGATGATTCTCTCATTGATTCAGGAATGACGATGCTCGGGCATAAATTCTTTATTTGGTACCAGGAATAACCATGATGAAATAACAAATGGCATGGTTAATGTTGGTATACCAAAAGGCATTAAAAGCACATTCATGGCGGCCTGAATAAAAACTGTAAAAATGATCCCTGAGATAGTATAAATAAATACTCGCCAACCAGGTTGATTAAATACGGTGCCCAAGGCAACTGATGTCAGAACGGCACTAAAGGCATACAACCCTGAAGAAATGTCATGAGCATTAGCACCCAGATAATAAGCAAGCAGTGTCGCGATTAGAGAGCCGACGACGGCATAGCAGGCGCATACAACAGATTCTACGGCCAGACCTGCAATGAAGAATAAACTTGCAAGGATCCCAGGAAACAAAAATACCTGTGATATCCCATGCAGGGTGCCGTCAATAAAAAAGCTAAACGAGTAACTGCTTGGAGTTGTCGGGATATAATGTTGGGGCAGCTCTGGTAAGGGCAAACCCGAACCATAGATTTCATGAAAGGCGTAGCTGGCCAGTAGAATTACCCAAGTTGTTAGCACAAACGGCGCTGTTAATGCAGCTATTTTCCACGTTTTTAATATATCGGCAATACACACCGTAGCAATAACTGACACGACACTACCAACGATCAGGCAGAACCACATTAACGGCGTTGCAGTGATAAATACCGGAATAGCAATGCCTACCAGACAGCCATTATAGCTATAGAGACCGTCCCGCCAACCTTTTACATCATGAGTTATGGCTCCTGTTATTGAAGCAAGGACAGTTCCAATTACGCATCCCCATGCAGCCAAAGGATTATTATTGCTATAAGCAGCGATAAATATAGCAATAAAAAACAATACCCCTGTGATGGGGTTGTTTTGAAACATTACCTGGGCACAACCACGTAGTGATATATCAATGATTTTGAGAATGTAGTGCTTATCAATATTATTCTTCCATAATACTGGGATTGGATGTGTTGTCATCATTATTTACCAGGGTAAAGTAGGGGCGAGGATTATTTTTTCCAGATAAAGGGGGCCGGTAATTCTGCATTCAGAACGACTTTTCTGGTCGTGGCCCACACGGTACGAATATGTTTTTTTATAATACTACTGTCATTAGCTAATATCTTGAATATAAGACCCGATTCCGCAGGGAGTGTTGACATCCCATAGCAACAATCTTTGCCGTAATGAGCTTTGAAGGTCGACAGAATAGATGCAATATTTTCCACTGGGGTTAATATAAAAATAGTGCCGATAATTTGAAAACTTCCAATAATCCCAATTTCTGTCATGGGATGCTCCTTGGGGCTTAGCACAATCTGTTCCTTGAAAAGGATATTCCCCGACTCATCTTTTGCAGATACAGTTGAGGAATAATAATCAAAACCATTAAGCTCGTTTTTATGATGATAACGACGTCCCGGTATAATAACTTCTGAATAAATAAGTGTTGCGTTTCTTTTATAATCAATAACGGTATCGTTAATAAATCTTGCATTGCGATGCAGGATTAAAGGATCGGGTAGGTATTCCAGATAGGAATTCTCGTTAAGTTGGATAAATTGAATCTGCGCGCCATAGTTTTTATCCATCGAATGTACTTTGGTTGCTGATTGTGTGTTGACGCTGGCGAAAGCATTTTCACCCACATTAATGGATAACACCATGCGATCTCCCTGCAGAACACAGCCTGAAGTCGATATCACGGCCACGCAGGGAAGATCAGGCAGTGCCTCGTCATGATACAATGCCTTTTGCGCAAATAATGGTGTGCGCTTTTCCATACGATGAAGAATGCTTTTTCTCCCGGAACGCGTGAAACCCAGGTGCAAAAAACCCTCTTTACCGATTGCCCCACTGGGCATTTGCTCCGGCTCCTGACGATACTCTTTTGGGATTTGCTTGTCCCAACGTTTCCGGGTCTTCTCTACCTCGTCATTTATATTCTGTGGATGAGTCATCTTGTTTTCCTTCAATAGTGTGACCAAATAAAAAATCGCGCTCAATCATATCCACCAGTTGTTCAATGCCTTCACCTGTTTTACAGTTAGTTAAAATATAAGGACGATTATTTCTGACATAACGGGTATCCGCTTCCATTACCTCCAGACTGGCACCTACATAGGGCGCTAAATCAATTTTATTGATGATTAATATATCGGCCTGTACCAGGCCTGGACCATTTTTACGTGGAATCTTTTCACCTTCAGCGACGTCAATAACATAGATATAAAAGTCAGCTAATGCAGGACTGAAAGTGAGGGTAAGGTTATCTCCACCGCTTTCAATCATGATTAAATCGCTATCCGGGAATTTATCTTCCATTTCTTCCACGGCCGCAATATTCATACTGGGATCTTCGCGCACTGCTGTGTGTGGACATGCCCCTGTTTCAACGCCAATGATTTTTTCTTCTTCTAATATTCCTTTCAGTGTTCTTTTGACCTGCTTTGCATCCTCCGTAGTGACCACATCATTAGTCACAATCAGAGGTTTATATCCGCGACGAATAAGAACGGGAGTAATAACTTCAATAATGGCCGTTTTTCCTGAACCCACGGGACCACCAATGCCAATTCGAGTAATTTTTTTCATTTCTAACCTCAGTTAATTCATAAACAAACGTACATGGGCATCGACATGAACAGCTGCCAGAATGTCGATCATCGGTGAAAAAGAAGACATTTCTTCCGGTCGGGTGTTGAGCGCCATTTCAGCGTAATCAGGAAAAAGTGACGTGACTTCGGCCAGAATTTTTTGGCTATCCAGATGTGTGATCCGCATCAGTCTTTGCGCGGCACTGAGAATGGTCATTGCTACGCCATAAAAATGCATGGCCAGCATCGCATCTTCATCAAGATCTAAATGGCTCATGAGTAGCCCATGGGAAACAGGGTAGGTGCCAACAACCGTTCCCTGGCGAATTTGCTCGAGCCACCAGTTAAATACCGGATCAGGGTAAATAGCGGCTGAAAGTTCAGTTATTTTTTTTCCCATTCTTTGGGTCATCAGTCTGGGTTCTGGAGATAATTTTCTACTGATCAAATCATTATCAATTGAGATAAGCTCATTTAACCTGTTACTGCGGCAGGCGCGCATGGTTTGTATTTGCGCGACAGCATCGCACTTTGCGGCCTGCAATAGGGCGGTACAGACATACTGCTTCAGGGTTTGCCGATTGTAGACAATGCCGCAAGATATGGCAGATTCAACTCCACAGGAAAAAGTAAATGCCCCGACAGGAAGGACTGAATCGCCAAATTGTAGTATCCGAGCGATATTAAGTAACCTATGTGAGCTCTCTGACATGATTGCCAACCTTATTACGTTAGTGGTCAATGTGTACGTGCGTATGCGCTTCTTCTGTGCCACCAAAAAGAAGTCGGGATTCAGACGGTGTTAAGAGCGGGATGACTTTTTCACCTTCCGTAAAATAGTATTGCCCTTCAATGTAACCATGAGATTTCATGACTGAAGCCAACATTTTGTCGGCTACAACAATAGGAATAAAAACACAGTATCCTTTTATGACGGCTTTCCAGTGCTGATTTCCTAAAGCGTGACCTAGTTCAAACGCTCGGGTGAGAAGGTCAGTGATTTTTTCTACGCCAAATAATCCAAGATCGACAACCATTACGCGCCGTAGCTGTATTTTTACCGTAAGTAAATATCGCTTGGCTTGATCATATAAAAGAATATCACCATCATTTAGGCGGATATGACGGTCAAGCGATAAACCGATATCGTAGCCGAATTGACTTTTTTTCCGGCAACGGCTTTTCTGTGCTTCCCATTGTTCAAGAACCAGTACATCGTGTTTAATTCCTTCAGCGGAGAGATCAAGCTCGCCACGGGAATTTATATTTCCGAGGGTTTTTTCGATTAAATACATAACAGCTTTCCTTTTAACCAAAGAAATATTTTTGATTCATAACAGCAGTTTGAATGGGCTGGCAGGTTGCATGCACACCATCAACCTTTACGGCAAATGTTTCTGGGTTCACATCAATGTGTGGGGTTGCATTGTTTCTGATAAGGTCATGTTTGCTAATGCTACGACAGTTATTAACTGCAACCACCTGTCTCTCAAGCCCGGCTTTTTCTTTAACACCATCCTCAAGGGCAGCCTGTGATACGAAGGTAATGCAGGTATCCTGCAACGTTTTTCCCATAGCACCAAACATAGGGCGATAGAAGACGGGCTGAGGAGTTGGCAGAGAAGCGTTAGGATCACCCATTAAGGACCAGTTAATCATCCCCCCTTTAATAATAAGTTTCGGCTTGGCCCCAAAAAATTGAGGTTCCCAGAGTACAAGGTCAGCCATCTTACCCACTTCAACAGAACCAAGAATATGGCTAACACCTTGTGTAATGGCAGGGTTGATCGTAATTTTGGCAACGTATCGAAGAACACGGAAATTGTCGTTATTCGGATTGTCTTCCGGTAATTTCCCGCGAGCGACTTTCATCGCATGCGCAGTTTGCACCAGACGCAGCCAGTTTTCTCCTACGCGACCCATTGCCTGAGAATCGCTGGAGAACATGGATATAACACCCATATCATGCAGAATGTTTTCTGCTGCAATCGTTTCAGGACGAACGCGGCTTTCTGCAAATGAAACATCGGCAGCAACGTTAGGATTCAGGTTGTGGCACACCATAATCATATCGAACAGTTCTGCCTGGCTGTTAATACCAAAAGGTAACGTTGGATTGGTCGAACTTGGCAGAACGTTTGGTTGGCTGGCGACCTTAATAATATCCGGAGCATGACCACCGCCAGCGCCTTCTGTATGAAAGGTGTGAATTGTCCGTCCTTCAAAGGCCGCAATCGTATTTTCAACATATCCGGCTTCATTGAGGCTGTCAGTATGTACGGAGACCTGAATATCCATATCATCGGCGGTGCGAAGTGCGTGGCGGAGCGAGTTTGGTGTGGCACCCCAGTCCTCATGCACTTTCAGCCCAACGGCACCGGCAATAATTTGCTCCTGCAGGGGAGCTTTACTGTAGGCATTGCCTTTGCCCAGTAGGCCAATGTTGACTGGAATACCTTCCCATGCACGTAGCATGGCACGCATATTCTTTGGTCCAGCGGTCACAGTGGTACCATTTGTACCATCAGTTGGCCCAATTCCTCCACCGAAGAAGGTGGTGATACCGTTAGACAATGCGGCATATGCTTGCTGAGGGGAGATCAGATGAATATGAGAGTCGATACCTGCCGCAGTCAGAATCAAGTGCTCACCAGAAATAGCGTCGGTACTAAGCCCGACCGTCATCCCTGGCGTGACGCCAGACATAATTGCTGGGTTGCCGCTTTTACCAATGCCCGATATCAATCCATCCTTAATACCAACATCTGCTTTAATAACCCCTAGTTTGGCATCAACTATCGTGACATTGGTAATAACTAGATCGAGAACGCCCTGGTCGCGGGAACACTGATTATTAGCACCCATACCATCGCGTAATGATTTTCCGCCGCCATAAACCGATTCGTCACCATAACCGCGTAGATCTTGTTCGATTTCAATATATAAATCAGTTTCACCTAAACGAATTCTATCACCGATCGTTGGACCAAACAGGCTGGCATATTCCTTTCTGGATATTGTTGGCATAATAGGTCCTCAGCTAGGATTAGTAGGCATTTTGAAACCGGCTTGCCGGGCGTTATCAATGAGTGATTTTAACTTCGTGGGATCGTTGATCACTTCAGCGAGCTGTTCACCGGTCATGTCGACAAGGTTATTAAAACCAAAAATATCGTTATTACCGCTATAGGGGATAAGTTCTATTTCTATCTCATCACCGGGTTCAAAGCGTATGGCTGTTGTGGCGGTAATATTTAAGCGTTTACCCAGTGCGCTTTCGCGATCAAACTCCAGTTCTTTATTAACTTCAAAGAAATGAAAATGTGATCCTACCTGGACCGGTCGATCCCCTGTATTCTTGACACGTACTTTGGTTACAGGTTTCTCGGTATTAAATGAAATAGGGGAGGCTCCCAGAACGTAGCCACCATAGGGTACATTTTCTGCTTCTTTGTTCTGCGACATAGTCTATTTCTCCCGCTCTTAACGAATAGGGTCGTGCACGGTTACCAGTCTGCTGCCATCGGTAAAAATAGCCTCAACCTGTATTTGTGGGATAAGGTCAGCGACGCCTTCCATAACGTCGTCTTTAGTCAAAACATCTCTTGATTTATTCATGACGGTTTCCAGATCATTTCCTTCTCTGGCACTTTCCATGGCAGTTGACGCAATAATAGAAACGGCTTCCGGATAATTTAACTTAATTCCTTTTTCTTTCCGGCTTTGCGCCACGTTGGCAAGTGAGTAAATCATGATTTTCTCTATTTCTCTGGGGCTAAGTTTCATAAATTACTCCTTACCTGAAAGGGTATAGGCATCTTCGCCAAACGCTGAATAATCAGGAGATTGGCGGGCGTCATTGGTCGAAATTCGCACTGGGGTGAATTTGTTAATTATCCACAAGATTAGAAGGGTAAAGATAAAAGACCATATGCTGGTAATAAGCACAGCGGCGAGTTGTTTTGCAACTTGCAAAATGCCACCACCTTCCAGCAAACCTGAAGGTCCTTTGCTATTCCATGCCTGTGATGCGAAAACACCAAGCAGGATTGAGCCTGTAATTCCTCCCATACCATGTACGCCAAAAACGTCCAGTGCATCATCAACATACTTTTTAACGAACAGTGCGCAGTAGTAGCAGACAAAACCGGCAATAATGCCAATTAATGCGGCAGATTGAATTGAAACATACCCCGCAGCAGGGGTTATGGTGGCAAGGCCTGCGACAGCTCCTGTCAGAAAGCCAACAAACTTTGGTTTACCGGTATGCATTTTCTCAATGAGTAGCCATGTCGCACCGGCAAAAGCAGCTGCAATGTCGGTGGTGACAAATGCAGAAACAGTAATTGTGTTAACCTGTAATTCAGAGCCTGCGTTAAACCCATACCAGCCAAACCACAGTAATCCCGCCCCCAGAGCAATATAAGGAATGTTGTGGCTACCATCGGGTTGAATGACTCGACGCCCGACGTATAAAGCGGAAGCAAGCGCAGCGAATCCTGCTGTCGCGTGGACAACAATACCACCGGCAAAATCAACTACTCCCCATTTAGCCATCACGCCCTGCGGGCTCCAGACCATATGCACAAACGGGCAGTAAACGAATAATGTCCAAAGGGTAATAAAAATCAGGTACGCCTTGAATTTTACCCGTCCGACAAAAGCGCCAGTAATAAGGGCCGGAGTGATAATGGCGAACATCATCTGGTAGACGAAATGTACCAGGATTGGGATCCCTGCCTCATTGCCGGTGAATAGCGTGTTCGCATTGATATTTTGTAAAAACGCATAATGAAGCGGATTGCCAATAATGCCATTGAGGCTGGGACCGAAGGCCAGGGAATAACCCACAGCAAACCATAATATGGCTACCCAGCTCATAGAGACAAAACTCTGAAACATAATGGTGAGTATGCCTTTACGCTGGACTAACCCCCCGTAAAAAAAAGCGAGTCCCGGTGTCATTAACATGACCAGACTGGTGCATAACAGCATAAATGCTGTATTCGCTGGATCCAGTATTTGAAATTGTACAGGTAATATTCCCATATACCCTGTGCCCCTTGCTTAAGGTTTATAAAAAGATGTAACTTGGCTATTTTCCATACGAAAGATAAATTACTACTTAATTTATTAATGGATAATTACTTGTCTTTGAATGAATATAATTTTGATTGTGGGTTGCGTTTACAATATTCAATGACTTGCGGGATGCTGGTAAGGTCTGTTTCATTCAGAGAAACAGAATCACCACCCTTATAAACCGTTTCTTCATTGAGCATCCACCATGCAACTGGAAGCATGGCCTTAGGATTCAGATTGATAAACTCCTGACAGGTCATTTTATCAGGACTGTTGTCTGCCGCATGCGTAACAGGGACGTTTAGCATAAATAAGGATAACAGGGGAGTAAGTGTGATAAGTACGCGTTTCATATATAACCTCATAGTGTCTTTAGTACAATTAATTTACTGAAGCGGGAACTGTTGGGGTACAGTTCTCGCTTCAGTGATATCAATAAAAAAATTACTGGTGTTGGTTTAATTACAGATCTTTTTTGATTTTGTCCCACTCACTGTCAGCTTTTTTCTTAAAATTGGCTTTTTTATCCTGCATACATGCCTGCACCAGTGCAGGGGTCACTGTTTCAATCCCTTTAACATCCAGTACCGCGTCTTCTGGTTTGTCCTTTTTATTCAACGCTTCGGCAAAGCCAACCACTGTGGGTTGGAATGTGGTATCTGTGGCAAGAAAATCTTCACACGTCCATTGACTGACGGGTTTGTGATTTTCTGCCGCCTGACCCAGAGCAGGGATCATGAGTAGGGAGCCAACGATCATGCTTAATGTTTTATTCATCTAACGTACCTCGTGTATCAATTAATATCTATGGGTGAAAAGTCTGATTGCGACATTAAATATATATCCTGGAACAGCGTGGATGTCATATTTTGAATTGAATGGGGTTTTTAATATGTCCAATATTCTCTTTTGTTATTAGATAGTTGTAAGGCGTTTAAGAAGAAATCATCGGACTATATTATTAATGACGTAGTATTTATTGATGATATTTAGAATAAATTAATGTTGTCAGTAGTACTCTGACTAACAGGAGAAGCAAATGTTAAATGTAACACGAGATATTCTATCTAAGCTTGACGATGATGTGCTGGTCAAACAGCGGCGGTTTCTTAAGTTCTTGGCATGCCTGATGTTCTTGGGTGGGGTGCTTTTTATCCTATTCCCTTATGTGTCTGGAGGCGTGCTCAGTATCATTGTCGGTGGGATTTTGATGTGCAGTGGTGTAGCGTTAGCAGTGGGTATGTTTAAAAACAGGGTGCATAATTTTTGGCCAGTTGTTTCTGGGGTAGTCGTCAGTATTGCATATTTTTTGATGGGGTATTTTTTTATTACTGCACCTGAATTGGGTGTTTTTGCTATCGCAACTTTTTTGGCATGTCTATTTTGTTTAGGTGGAATTATCCGACTGACCAACTTTTTTAAGCACAGAAAAGAGAAAAAGGTATGGTTACAGGGTGTTATCGGTATATTGGATCTCTTTATCGCATGGTGTTTTATTACTGCCACTCCGCAGGCATCAATTTATATGGTGTCAATGGTGACGGGAATTGAGCTTATGCTGAGTGGTATTAGTTGCGCATATATTGCTAATCAGTTTCGTAAAACCTGAAACTAAGTAGTTAGTTGTTACTATTATCTGGCCCCGATAGCGGGGTCATTACATTAAAAAAACTGCCCTCGCGGGCAGTTAAAATCGGAAGCATACCAAATGTTTTCTCAGGGGATCAGTCTGCACTGATACCCGTATTATCGTAAACACTCTTGCGATATGTTGCAAAACTTCCGGCGCTTGTTTTTAATAAATAAATCCTAACTAATATTGTTTATTTTCTTATCGCTATTTTTGTAAAAAAGCGATGTACAACAATAAAGAACACGGGGACAAAGAATATCGCCAGGATAGTTGCGGCGATCATACCGCCCATCACGCCTGTGCCTACTGCGTTTTGTGCGCCTGAACCCGCGCCGTTGCTAATGACTAATGGAAGCACACCAAGAATGAATGCCAAAGAGGTCATCAGAATCGGTCTTAAGCGCATTCTGGCTGCGTCTAATGTCGCTTCAATATCGCTTTTACCCTGTTTTTGCATAATTTCAACGGCAAATTCTACAATCAAAATCGCGTTTTTAGCCGATAACCCAATTGTTGTCAGTAGACCAACCTGAAAGTAGACATCGTTGGATAACCCACGCAACCAGGTCGCTGATAAGGCGCCAACAACGCCAAGTGGAACAACCAGCATTACGGCAAAGGGAATTGACCAGCTTTCATAGAGTGCTGCCAGACACAGAAAAACAACGATGATTGAAATAAGGTATAGCATAGGGGCCTGGTCTGTGGATAAACGCTCCTGATACGACATTCCTGTCCAGTCATATCCGATGCCAGCAGGCAGTTTTTCGATGAGTGAGACCATAAATGCCATTGCATCTCCGGTGCTTTTTCCCGGTGCGGCTTCGCCAAGAATCTCCATTGAAGGAGAGCCGTTATAGCGTTCAAGACGCGGTGAACCATAAGTCCAATCTGTATAGGCAAATGCGCTAAACGGTACCATGTCCCCAGAAGCGTTACGGACATACCAGCTATCAATACTTTCCGGAAGCATGCGATAAGGAATGGCTGCCTGTACGAAGACCTTTTTGACGCGTCCATTATCCAGGAAGTCATTAACGTAGCTGCTACCAAACGCGGTTGAGATCGTCTGATTTATATCGTTGAGAGATACGCCCATAGATTCTGCTTTTGCCGCATTGACATGCACCCGAAACATGGGCGTATCTTCCAGTCCATTGGGGCGAACGCCGACCACCTGTTCGGGATGCTGTTTTGCCATTCCGAGGAGCTGATTTCTTGCCTGAGTGAGCTTTTGGTGACCCAGATTGGCTTTATCTATAAGTTCCAGATCAAAACCTGAGGCCGTGCCAAGTTCCGGGACGGCGGGTAAATTGAAGGGATAAACAATAGCCTGATTTATTGTAGCCAGACCTCTGGTGGCACGTTGAATGATCGCATTAATACCATCGGCACTTGCCGTGCGTTCAGACCAGGGTTTCAGGCTTACAAAGGCCAACCCGTTGTTCTGACCTTGCCCGCTAAATCCAAAACCGCTGACAGTAAAAACTGATTCCACATTACTTTTTTCTTGCGTCAGGTAATAGTGGCTGACGTCTTCAAGTACTTTATTAGTTTTCACCAGCGTAGCACCCGGTGGCAACTGGGCCATGGTCAGCAATACGCCCTGATCCTCCTCAGGTAAAAATGAGGTCGGAATGCGTAGAAACAGTAGCACCATGGCAATAATGATCAGTAAATACAGAATCATATATCGAGAAGTGACTCGCAGAATCTTGCGCGTACTGTCGCTGTAATGCTGGGTAAAACGCTCAAAGTGCTGGTTAAACAGTGTGAAAAAACGAGGTGCAGAATGGGAGGTATCATGATGCGCTGGTTTGAGCAGCGTGGCACATAATGCGGGCGTTAACGATAATGCGGTTAATAAAGAAAGCGCCATGGCGGCGACAATCGTTACCGAGAATTGCCGGTATATCTCTCCGGTTGAACCGCCCAGTAACGCCATCGGTACAAATACAGCCGACAGGACCAGCACAATCCCCACCAGCGCCCCTTGTATTTGTGACATTGATTTATGCGTAGCCTCTTTGGGCGAAAGGTGCTCTTCTGCAATCACGCGCTCAACATTTTCCACCACCACAATAGCATCATCAACGAGCAGACCAATGGCCAGGACAAGGCCAAACATTGTCAGAGTATTGATGGTAAAGCCAGCAACGGAGAGAACGGCAAATGTGCCTAATATGACAACCGGGACTGCTATTGTTGGAATAAGTGTTGCCCGAAAATTTTGTAAGAATAAATACATAACAATGAAAACTAAAACAATGGCCTCAACCAGCGTTTTAACGACTTCTTGTATGGATATCTTAATGAAGGGCGTGGTGTCATAGGGATAGACGGTTTTGAGACCTGGCGGGAACCAGGGCGAAAGTCGGGCTATTTCTTCTTTGACTAACTTTGCGGTATCCAGGGCATTGGCACCTGTGGCCAACTTAATCGCAATCCCTGCTGCAGGGTTCCCGTTGTATTTTGCTACAGTGCCATAACTTTCAGCACCCAGTTCAATGTGAGCAACGTCGTTCAATGTAACGTGTGAGCCATCTTGTTGAACTTTCAGTAGAATATTTCCAAACTCCTGTGTGTTTTGTAATCGAGTCTGGACGATAATTGAAGCATTCAACTGCTGGTTATTTGCCTGAGGTGCACCACCTAACTGTCCTCCCGATATTTGATTATTCTGTATTTTGACTTTCTGAATAACATCCTGAGGGACAAGCTGATATTGGTTGAGTTTGACCGGATCAAGCCAAATTCGCATGGCATGCTGTGAACCAAATAGTTGAATGCTGCCCACCCCTGCGATTCTGCTAAGCGGATCTTTGATATTGGACGCAACATAGTCGGCAATATCGTACTGGCTAAGCGCCCCATCCTCTGAAATAAATGCGGCAACCAGTAAAATATTGCTGCTGGCTTTATCAACACTAATACCTTGCTGTTGTACTTGCTGCGGTAATGACGGCATCGCCAACTGTAATTTATTCTGCACCTGTACCTGAGCGATATCCGGGTTGGTCCCCGACTCGAACGTGAGGGTCAGGGCGGCATTGCCAGAGGCGTCGCTGGTTGAGGACATATACATTAATCCATCCAGACCATTCATATTCTGTTCAATAATCTGCGTCACCGAGTTTTGTACAGTCTGTGCATCGGCTCCTGGGTATGATGCGCTGATAGTTACCGCCGGTGGGGCAATGTTGGGGTATTGAGCAATGGGCAACTGAGTAATAGCAATGACGCCGCTTAGCATCATGATAATAGCAAGAACCCAGGCGAAGACCGGGCGCTCAATAAAAAAATTAGCCATAGAAAAAACTCCTGTTACCCGGCCTTACTGAGGTAAAGGGGGATTTGAATCTAAAGGGGAGGGGAGAGCATGAGCTTTAATGCCAGGCCGAATCTGTTGGAGCCCAGAAATAATGACCCTATCGCCAGGGTGCAAACCGGAAGTCACCAGCCACTTATCTCCTATTGCTTTAGTGGCAATAATTTCACGCGACTGGACAATGTTTTCCGGATCAAGAATAAGCGTTGTTGCTTTGCCGCTGGCATTGCGAGTTACCGCTTCTTGTGGAACCAACAATACATTGCGCTGGATACCCTCACTGAGCACGGCAGTGACGTACATGCCAGGTAATAGCGTGTTATCTGGATTAGGAAAAATTGCTCTGAGCGTAACAGACCCCGTTGTTTCATCCACTGTGAGGTCGGAAAACTGCAATTTCCCTGTGTGAGCATATTGCTTACCGTTATCAAACTCTAATATGGCCGTTGCCTGGCCCTGGCTTTGCTCTATTATGCCTTGCTCCATGTCTGTTTTTAGCCGGAGAAAATCATTGGCGGACTGGGTAACATCCACGTATATAGGATCAAGACGTTGAACTGTGACCAGTGCTTGCCCCTGATTGGCGGTGACAAGTGCGCCGATGGTGACAGTTGACTTGCCGCTTAATCCACTCAGCGGCGAGGTGACGCTGGCATAGTTCAGGTTGATTCTGGCGCTTTCAACCGCCGCTTTCGCCACTTGCAGGTTTGCCTGCGCTTCCTTCGCGTTAGTCTGGGCCTCGTCGTAGTCTTGTTGGCTGACATAATGTGATTTAAGCAATGACGTAAAACGATTCAACGTTAAGCGGCTGTTATCTGCTGCTGATTGAGCCTTAGCCAGACTTCCCTTCGCCCGATCCAGTTCTACCAGTAAAGGGGCAGGGTCAATCTGGTACAGCGGTTCTCCGGCATTAACCGTGCTGCCTTCTTTAAACTGACGGCTGAGAATAATCCCCCCAACCTGCGGGCGTATCTCAGCAACTTCATAAGGTACAATTCGCCCGGGTAATTTACTGGTGATATTCACGGATTCTTCTTTAAGCGTAATAATACCGACATCCGGTATCACGGTATGTGGTGGGGCATTCTTACTATCATCACACCCCACAACGAATAGAATATTAACCAGGCCAATTACCGCAAATTTTCTTTTTATCTGCATTATATCCCTCACATATAAGTTACGAAGGTTTACGGTTCATCGGTACCAATAGATAATAAATGACGCAATTAAGAAGCCGGTATACACGGCGAGTAAGGAGAACAGCACGTGAACCGCGATTTCAGTACCGGCCCAAATGTAATCTTCGTTTTGCAAATGCGAAAATACCTCCTCTGAAAAAGTAGAAAATGTCGATAAACCACCACATAGCCCTGTGGTGACCATCAGCTTCACTGCCGGAGAAAATGATGTTAGTCGGGTAAAAAAAACTGTAGCAAATCCAATAATGAATCCGGCAATTATATTTGCAACGAGCGTTCCGGGGGGTAATAAAGGGAATAGTGCATTCAATCGCAGGGAAATGCCCCAACGTAAAGCACTACCGACACCACCACCAACCATAATGGCAATTAAAGATGCGAGCATAAAACCTTCTTTTCTAATGGATGTTTTTGAATGTCAATCACTTGTATGCTAAAAATAAGGTGATATCTTCAAGGTAACAAGATCGCTTATTCTTCTAAGTTTTAGCTTGAGCATGATATTAAATTTTTGAATGCGCATTGTTTGCTCTGAAATGTTCAGGGACTGCGTAATTTCATGTATGTTATGTTGGTTAATTATGGAGTTGACAAGTTTAAGTTGGTTGTGCGAGAGTGCCACGTTAGGTTTTTGATATGAAATTTTTTCATCTATGATGAGGGAGAGTAAATTTAATATCTGCTCTTTTCTGCTTACGAACAGTAAAGGCGACTGGCTTTTTAATTTGCTAATGTGAAAGGGGGCCAGGATGATGATCCTTTCAACATTGATGTCATTGAGTAGCTTGACCGTAATTTCATCAATAATATTATTATGATAAGTGTCAATAATGATTTTTACATTGTGATCAAGATCATTAAAGTTAATGTCTGAAAGTTGATTGATTTTGATGGTTTTTTCCTTTTCCTGTAGGTTAAAAACACCCTGGAAAAGGAAAAAATCCTTTGTGATAATGAAAATCATAAAAATGCTCCTTTGGTGCAGATGTCTAGTTATAATGTTTGTAGAAAACAGAGTTTTAACATTGGTGATCGAGTTTGATATGTAGGGGTAATTATCCCGTGTTATGCTTAGATAATAATATAAACATAATCTATTTTTATAATTTATCCAGAGATGTACCTATATAATAATCCTAAGTAAAATTCTTAATCCTGCAAAATATATGGTTTTTTGTTTTTAGTATAAGAATAATCTGGTATTACAAATACTCCTTAGGTATTACTATGAGATATTATGTTTTATCTTATCCAGATTAATTTATATAAGAGTAACTTGTTGTGTATCTGCCAGAGTATTAGGATTACTATGTCACTTGTATTGGTGACAAACTCGAGACTCCTTTACAGACTTTTGCTGGCGATGGATTCGCCAGCTTTTTTTATTCATCTTTAACAAGATAATTAACGGATGATTACTGATAATGCCCGGAAACGTGGGCCATCCAGGCATTGAATGGAGACGAGGTTATGAAGGGGGAGGTACCGAAACTTAAGGAGATAGCGTCTTTTCCACTTGCAGCGGCGGATCGTACCATCCCCAGCCAGGATACATCATACCATTCCAGTCGGCAGGCCAAACGGGTCCAATACCGTAATCAAAACCCGGTGCTGGCATAATACGTGTTTCTTCCTGCCATACCTGATACCCAAGAATATTCATTGTAACAAATGGGTAACTGGAATTACCGACCCGACCAGAACGGCTCCCGGTCAGGTTACCCAAAACGGTAACGTAGTGATTGCGGAAATTAACAGGGTCGAGAAAAGTTGAACTCCGGGCTAATAATCGTCCTTGATATGGTGTCCCGATTTCTGGTTTCGCATTATAATTAAGCGGTAGTACCGCTATTTCGAGCAACGTTTCATGCGGTTGGTTAACGACATTGATAACCAGTCCACCCAGTCGCGCTTGCTGTCCTACATAGAGATTGGGAGTTTGCTTCAGTTTTAGAAAATCTTTCTGCAGGTCTGGTTGGCCATTACCTTTAATTGATGAAGGAATGGAGGCACAACCTGATAGCAAGAGTGTCATCGCGGAGAAGGCGATATACGTCAGTTTTCCAGAGATATAAATTCTGGGCATATTATCTCCTTAAATATATTCAACGAAAAACAATAATTACATGCAATTACTTGACTCTCCTGTTTAGGGAGGGTCAAGTAATCATGGCGGTGCAGATTGGTAATGATTTATTTCTATTATGGTTTATTTATAAATATCAGCATTGATCGTTTTGTGTTCCGATTGCCCTTCAATTGAGGTAATTACATAGTATTTGCCACCCTTTTCATCCACCTTTTTGCTGAGCCCGTCATCTGTCATTGTAAAGCCGTCTTCAGTTACACTAAGTTCTCCTATTTTTGTATATTTGCTGGCTTGCTCTGGTGAGATTTGTTCAGCGGCATATGCTGAAAATGCTAATGTTGAACCTAACAATGCAATAATGCTGAGTTTTTTCATAAGTTTATTCTCTTATAGATTAGTGATAAGCAATAATTATGTTAGATAACTTATTTTTTAATTCAATATAAATGTTGTTCGGATTTATCAGTAGTAATTCATTATGCTAATAATTATTTGATTTGAATGTGTTTTTCTCTTGTTGAATATTTAATATAATAATCTTAATGCAGAATGATAATAGCACTTTGCAAAGTGTATTGTGTATTGCATCAATTAAATTACTGCTCTTTTGATCATTGTTTAAGGGAACACGAGATAAACCGGATGTCTGTGCCTGTATCGAACGGATAAACGCGCAACAAGAATAAAATAATAATCTATATTATTCAAAAAGATGAAATATAAGTTTGAATTACTGTGATTGGGCAAACATTAATTCTGAGTAATATAGCCCAATAGAGGTATTCTGGTGAATATTAGGCCTAAAAACAATCACTTGTCTCATGGGGGATTTTAAAGAGAGGCTGTTTGATGCCGATAACCATGGTGAAAATATGGTTAATGGAGGGAAGTGGCATGTGGTGGGTTTATCGAATGCCGATGAAAATGAAGTTAATAATCGCACTACAACCACTATTGCTGGCGTTGTGTTGGTTTGCAGGTTCAGGAATATTGGCGCGTATAGAAACAGAACGACAGATGGAGAATATTGCCCAACTGACAGCGCTCGCACGCAGTGCCGGAAATGTGGTGCATGAACTGCAAAAAGAACGGGGAATGAGTGTCGGATTTCTGGGGGCTGCAGGGACTACGTTCAAAGATGAGTTAAACGCGCAGCGGGCTTTGACCGATCGCGAGATCGAGGTATTCGTGCGCTCGTTGTCCGATACTGAATTACCGGAAGGGGATGTTGCTACCTCTGTCGCTGCGTTTAAGAAAAACATTCTTTCGCTCGCCACCATCCGGGAAAATGTCACGCAGTTGGGGCTTCCAGCCGCAGATGTGGTCAAGTTTTACACCAACGTCATTGCTGATGTGCTGAGTTTTGTCGGTAAGTTGGGGCAGTTGACGGATTCTGGCGAAATGGCAAACGCATTCGCCGCCTACTACAATCTGCTGAATTTGAAAGAACAAGCGGGTATTGAACGGGCACTGTTATCAAATATCTTTTCCTCCGGTCATTTCGCCGACGGACAGTTACATCAGCTCAGTGATGTCGTCAGTAAACAGAACGTCTGGCTGGCACAATCGTTGCGCCTGAGCTCGCCTGAACAGGCGGCCATGTTGAAAAATCGCTTACAATCTGCAGAAGCGTCAAAAGCCCTCTCATTTCGTGAAACCGCGTTTAATCATGTCGAGAACGGTGGATTTGGTGTCGATCCTACTACCTGGTTCAAAGTACAAACCCAGCGTATTGAAGTGATGCGGCAGATAGAAAATGTGACGGCGAATCTTCTGTTGGCGAATGCAGAAAAACTCGCGCAGGATGCACGAAAAAACTGGCAAATATATATGGTCGTCAGCTTGTTAGCGCTACTGGCATCATTGACCTTCGCTGGAGCCATCGCAATCAATATGCATCGACAATTCAGCGACACGCTGCGCAAGATTGCGGGGATGAATGGCGATCTGACTCAACGTCTGGCGACGCCGGGTAAAGATGAGCTTTCCTCACTTAATCGTGCCTATAACACGATGCTGGAAAGTATTCAGCATATCGTACAGGAGATTAAACAAGGCGCCGTGGTTTTGTCCGATGCCAGCAGCAGTATTACGGTGGGAAATCAGGATTTGGCTCAACGTACAGATGAACAGGCTGCATCAATAGTACAAGCCGTGGCCAGTATGGAGCAGCTATCAACTGCGATTACGCAAACAGCGGATAATGCCCGCGAAGCGGAGCATCTGACAATCAGGTTGGAAAAAGAGGTCCGACAGGCCAGTAACGTTGCCACTGCGGCGAACCAGAGTATGGGGGATATTCGCGCTTCCAGTGAGAAAATATCGAATATTGTGACCTCAATTGATGATATCTCGTTTCAGACTAACTTACTGGCGCTGAATGCGGCAGTGGAAGCTGCGCGGGCAGGAGAGATGGGCAGGGGGTTTGCGGTTGTGGCCAGTGAAGTGCGGAATCTTTCCCAGCGTTGCGCCAAAGAAGCTAACCAGATCCGCGAGCTGGTTGCGCAGAACATGGTTAAAATTAGTGAGGGCGTTGAGCGGGTCACGGCATCAGCTACCGCGCTGGAAGCGGCAGCGGACAATACCACCAGTATGAAGCAATATATTGCGGATATCGCGCGCGTGGCGACAGAACAGTCGCAAGGGGTAACCCAGATAAACCAGGCTCTGCGACCGATGGAGCAGGTTACGCAGCAAAATGCGGCGCTGGTTTCTCAGGCCGCGAGCGACAGCCAGCGGCTGGACAATCTGTCGGTCACCATGAAGGGGCTGGTCAATCGTTTTGTTGTCTGACATGACGCCGCTGTACCGATCCGGTAAACGCGCCGGATCGGTCAGTTGTCGTCATCTTAGTGTGATGGTATGAAGCAAATATTGGGTGGGTTAAGCAAAGATTCCTGACATAGCAATCTTGTCGCTGGTAAAGTGAACAACCGATACCGAGATGTGGCCAGAAGGGAATTCCGTGTGACTGAACGTATTGATTATGAGACTGAAAAATACAGCTTTACTGAGGCGACTGAGAGTTCCCGCCTTACCGGCCAGTGGGCTGATGTTATTACTGAATGTCGCGAATTGAAGGCGGGACCGCAAGAGCGTCTGCGTATTGCTTTATTGAATGTGGACTACGTGACCAGTTTTGAGTTGCCTTTCCGCCTATTATTACTCCGTACTCCGCAACTGATTGCCAGCGTGCGTGAAGAGCTGCAGCTTAGTCAGAAAAACGTCATCTTTAACGGCAAACGCTTTGGTTGTGTTTACAGCCTGAAAGCGAGTCTCGGTGGGATACCGGATGAATTTCAGTACCGCCTGTCGCATCGAATCCGGCGCATTAGTCCTGCAGGTTCAAGCGAAGCGCCATATCAGCAGATTGCTAAAACAGTAAAAGCACCACGCGAACGTCTGAAGCTGGCACTTGAATCGGGCCTTGATGTCACTGCGCTGGATGGGCTTTTCTGGTTTGGCAGCCAGCGTATTGCCGCTGATGTGTTGAGGCTGAGAAAAGCAGGGATGCGGATAGCTACAAAGCAGACAATGGTGTCCGACAATCTTACTGCAACAGTGAGGAATGTGCCGTTCTACCGCCTGGCCCAGTGATGAACTGGCTGGTAATTGATTGGATTTAAACAGGATGCATTAATTTCAGAGTGTCCCCTGCAGGAAACGCCTTAAATGATAACTGATTGATATTTAATTTGTTTTTACAGTGATGGTTTTATTTGTACCCGTATTTATACCCGTATTTATACCCGTTTTGCGAGATTCCCTTTTTGAGAATCAAATACAGAAAGGGGAGGGCAAGATTAGCTGGCAAAGTCCAATATAAACCCGCCAGCCAGGGAAAAGCCGCTAGATCGTGGTGTAGTGATAACGACACGCGACAATGTACAGATCGCCTTGCTCAACGTAGTACACCAGGCGATGTTCTTTTGTGATGCGACGTGACCAGAGGGGCTTACGGTGCTTTAGCGCCTCCGGTTTCCCTATCCCCTTGAAGGGGCTTTCCTTAGCCGATTTGATTAACTCCATTACTTTGTTATGCGTCTTTGGGTCAGTCTCGGCCCAGTATTGAAGATCGCTTTTTGCCTGCGGGGATATCCTGACTTTCATTAAATGTCCAGTTCCTCATAATCGCCGCGTTCGAGTGATGCAAGGCTGGCTTCAATGTGTGCGGCGTTCGCCGGATTACTGAACAGATGTAACGTTTCCTGAATCGATGCGAACTCTTCCGCGTCGATCATTACCACGCTTTTAGCACCCTTACGAGTAACCAGGATTGGCGCACGATCATCATTAGCCTGCTGCATCAGGTCAGCTAAATGCTGTCGAGCATCGGTATAGTTTACGTGTTGCATTATTTCTCCATGGTGTCGAGGCCCTGAGAAGGTAAGTATGTCACACGTACAGTTAGTTGTACATCTGGTTGTGTGTTACTTATTTGTTACGGCATAAACGGCAGCGGGACGAAAACCGCGCTCACCCGCACGCCCACGGTGTTTACGTGGTGAGAGTTTTTTCAGTTTGAAAAATTACAGGAAAGAAGCGCCAGGACAGGCGTTAAACAAGGTTTTATGGGAGATTGGAGACTGAAAAAATGCAGTTCTTTGCAAAGGATTTCAATAATTACAGTCATGCACAAAATTCAATTTTTAGCAGAGTTTATATAACCATTTGAAAATTAAAATGAAAAATGCACATTGCGTGACGAAACTGGAAAAATAGAAAAAGAACAAAATAACGTAACATAATGATATTAAAGATAATTTAAATCATGCTTGGTTTCTGGGGGCAGTATTAACAGTGGTATAATAATGCATCTTTTCAAATGGTGGTTATTATGCGCAGCCCTAAGATTATTTGCCCTGAATGTGAAAGTAATTCAGTAATAAAAAGACCGTCCGCAAACACCCTCAACTTTCTGATATTTATTGCGCGTGCAATAACGTGGAGTGCGGGCATACTTTCGTTGTGAACATGACGTTCTCCCATACACTAAGCCCCAGCGCACTGACCGGGGCGAAAGCTGTAAAGACTATGATTGATATGATGACGCCGGATCAGAAACGCGCGGCGCTGGATTTATTGCAGATTAGCAAATGAATTTAGTTATTTATTTCGTGGATGTAGATGTTATTTTACATCTACAAAAATATGTTATGCGCGATTTTTATTCTATCAATAAAATTTATTTTATTGTTATGGTAAAAATACTGTGAAATAACCTGTGGAGGTTGGCTTTTGATATTATTAATAAAAAGGCCATCAATGATGACCTTGAATAATGAAATTCACTCAATACGGATATTTTTTAGATAGTTCGTCGAAATTCGAAGCAATCCACGATTCAACCGCCTTGGTACTCTGGATCGTACCGGGTAAGTAGTTGCGAATCATCCACTCACAAATCTGACGTGTTTTGATAGAAAGATCTGCCCCGTTCTCTCCATGTAATGCATTAAGAAAATCAAGGACCTCATACTTTTCATGCCTGTTAAAGCGCTTAGCATCTGAAATAATTTTTGTTGGGTCGTCACCAGCTGATCGGGCATGGTTGACGTAATCTTTATAGAGCAGATCCCCATCTTTCATTTTTGGCATTTCTATTCCTTTAAAATTGACTAGTCACCCAAATGAGCTTAACCAGACTAATCCTAGTAACGATAAAAATTATGGTGTCACCTCTCACTTTTAAAACTATACGGTGTAGTCAACGCTTCGTTGGGAGCCTGACTAACAGGGAAAGGCATTAAACATTGTTATTGCCAAAACGGTGGTAACAGTGGGATCAGTGGTAACAACGTTGATATTTAAAGATTTATCTTGTTACCACTGCTTTTCCACTGGTGGGATCACGTTCGCCGCAGCTTGTTTAACCCTCTGATTTAAAACGTGTTACCACCTGATCCCACATGGTAACAGCAGGTGGTAACAGAAAAACTGCCTATAAATCAATTCTGCTACCACTGATCCCACTGTTACCACTTAAAAATAGGATACGCGCGATCACTTCTTCCTGGCTGGCTATCTTTTCACCATGCCGGAAGTTGGCCAGCCCCGCCAGTTATGACAGTGCTCGATAGCGTTACCCGATCACGCCGCCGTTAAACACATACACTTTTTTTGCGCCGATCTCCGGCAGCCAACGCTAACGGTAAAGTTTATATCGGTCAGATTGATACTGACCCGGTTAATCCAGCTAATCAGATTCAGGTATACATTGACCCAGAAGATGGTTCAGATCCAATACCAGTTTCTCAGCCAATCATTATAAACGCTGCCGGCTATCCGGTTTACAACGGGCAA
Source organism: Citrobacter sp. LUTT5 (assembly GCF_009905315.1). Classification (NCBI taxonomy): domain Bacteria; kingdom Pseudomonadati; phylum Pseudomonadota; class Gammaproteobacteria; order Enterobacterales; family Enterobacteriaceae; genus Citrobacter; species Citrobacter sp. LUTT5. The sequence continues at coordinate 1,550,245 of NZ_CP047606.1, forward strand.
ATTGCAAAGTTTGTTACCGTTGAAGGCCATTCAATGGCAATTTACGACGCTTATGGCTCTCAGCAATTCTACTATCCAAACGTATTAAAATACGACCCTGACCAGTTCGAGCAGAGATTCACCGCAGAACTACAGTCTGCAGACGGCTCCACTATGGTTGGATACAATCTCAACCAGCCATCATCACAACTCACCACCGTAGACAGAAAGCTAAGAAACTCTATCGACCTGGCTGCTGATTTTGTTCCAGGTGGGGTGATTACTGGTCAACCAGATCTGACTACAAATCTCCAGGCTGCAATTGTGGCCGCGCACACTTTAGGAATTCCAGAGGTAACCGTCGTTGGTGATTTTTACATCTCAGATACAGTGTTGCTATATCCTGGCGTTACGTTGAAGGGCGGAGGTTACGATAAGACATTAATCAGAGCCTCGAGTGGTTTTCCAGCCGGAAAGACAATGATCAGGTCGAACAGGCCATCGGGATGGGTTCCTGGATGTCATAATATCGGGATTGAGGATATTTATCTGGTAGGCCAAACTGCAAAAGACATAGATGCAATTGATATTGGTGATTCATCTTACTTCAAGTTAAAAAGAATAAGAATGGATTTATTCAATAATGATATTTCATTTAATAGGTGGATAGATGACACAAGGACTGAATCTGGCGGCGTTATCACTTATCCAAACGCTCATGATCCAACGGCAGGCGGTCAGTGCTATTTCGGAATAATTGAACAATGCTACGGTGGAGGAAGCACCAGAGCCGTTAGATTTGGAGGGGTTGTTAATAGAAATACATTTATCAGTAACACGTGGTCATCAAATGAGCTGGCGTATGATTTCAGTAATGTTCGCGGAGTATACGAAACAAACACATTTATGACATGTAATATTGAGGGATGCAAGTCAGCATTTGAATGGTTCTTTTCAATAAACTCCCCTTATCATAACGTATGGATAAATACTAGCATTGATAACGGCAATCCAGACTTTACTTGTTTAGCAAAAGACCCCGGAAGACAAACATTTGTAGGGCTATCATTGTTTCCATACAATGACCCAACAAAAGTAAACTGGTCAACAATAAATCCAAGCGGCCACCGAAGAAATGTAATAGGGACAGATAATGGAGAAGATATACCAAACAATCAGTTGAAGACCCAATTTAGAGAAGAAATACACTCTCTCGCCGGAATATTCAATAAGCTTTTCGTGTCAAAAGAAATAAGCACAACCATAGCAGCAAATGCAACTTATACTGAGAGCATTTTATTTAACAACTTAAAACAAGGCGCGGCAATTTCATGGACCATGCAAAAATTATATCCTCAACTTGTAATTCAAGTGGCTAATACAAACAATAGCTACGTTGAACTTCAAATGGTTAATTTGACGTCAGCACCAGTAGGAGTTACCTCAGAAATTTATATTTCAGCTATAAGTAAAAGCTTCCAATAAGCTTTATTGTTTTTTAATAAATTCAATAATTATGATTATGCCTTGAATTTATTTGTTTTTTAACTATAATCTCACAAAAATTTTGTGAGTGATGGAAATGAGTAAATCTAATATATTCGTTCTTGACGGGGTGAGAGGGGTAGCTGCTATCGCGGTTGTCCTTTCTCACGCCTTCCTCATGTTTTCGCCATGGATGCATTCAGGTGCAGCACTTAAAAGTGAGATAGAAGCTGCAATTTTTAACTCACCATTTAAGTTTTTCTACAATGGTAGCTCTGCTGTCGCTATATTTTTTGTCCTTAGCGGCATTGTGCTCTCTATGAGTTGCTTAAAAAGAAATGTTGCATATGAGTATGTTAGAGATGCGGCACTTAAACGATACATACGCCTTGGCCTGCCAGTGTTCTTCTCGGTTATGGTTTGTTTTCTGTTTGCAGTATCCGGAGCGTTCAAAGCGAATGCAGATGTTGCAAGGCACGTTCCTCTGGCTGCTGAGTTCCTTTTTGATCCGACATTAAAAGGGGCTTTGTGGGATGGTGCTTTTGGAGCAATGCTATTTGGTGTTACTCCATATAATTATGTTCTGTGGACGATAAGTGTAGAATTCTTCGGATCGTTGTTGGTTTACGCAACTCTTGCATTATTTGGAAGAGATAAGAATTTATTGCGGATAGCTTCATTTACAGCTTTTATATTTCTTACCTTTCACCCAAATGATTTTGCTGTGTTTTATGGCCTATTTATGGCCGGTGTATTTATCTCAACTTTTGAAATAAATTACACGTCAACATTAAAAACTAAATTTATATCGCTTGCCCTGTTGGCTTTAGGCCTTTACCTGATGGGTTATACTTCTGCAAGTTATTCGTATCAATATGTTGTTTCTCTTTTTGTACACATGTCTCAGCATGGTATAAGAGTTTCTTGGATGCTGCCGCTTGGAACTGGTGCAATTCTTGTGATAACAAGCATATTTGTTGACTGCGCAGTATTAAAGTTTCTGGCAAAGCAGCCCTTCAAGTTTTTCGGTAAAATGTCGTTTTCAGTTTACCTGCTGCACCCTATTTTTCTTGCACTAATTGGCCCTTATATCTGGAATTACACAGGGCAAACATCGCAGGGTGCATTGATTGCGTTCGTGTCAGTAACAGCAGTTACGCTTTTGGCAAGCACAGTTTTTTATAAGTTTGTTGATAAAAAATCAATCGATCTTTCAGCTAATTTCGCTTCATTCATTGACCGGGTAATATCACGTAAGAAGGGTGTTAAAGTCGATCTTGTAGAGGACGCCTCTCGGTAAAAATTTCCTGGCCCGGCAGATTACCAACAATAGCTGGGCCATCAATGGATGACATCATCTTCCGCGTCGTTCGATTACGACACCTTCTCATCAAGCCAGTCCGCCCACCACTGCATCATCTCCCTGCGCGTATCAAGGTAAGCTGCGTGGTTGTAAACAGAGCGAGTTCCGCCACTTACGTGTGCCAGTTGCATCTCTATTGCATCACTATTCCAGTGCTTCTCGTTCAGCACAGTGCTGAACTGGTGCCTGAATCCGTGGCCGCTAGTCTGTCCTTCGTATCCAATGCTACGAATCACTCCAAGTACAGCATTCTCGCTGATTGGCTTCTTCCTGTCGTTTCTGCCCGGGAAGCAAAGCGAATACTGACCTGTTATGTGCTGCAATACCTTAAATAGCTCAACGACCTGATCTGACATAGGGACGATATGAAGCTTCCTGCCTTTCATTACCGACGGGTCGATGCTGATTATCCTGTTTTCATAATCTATTCCTGACCATACCAGCGATCTCATCTCGACGGTTCTCATGGCTGTATAGTGCAATACCTGCGCTGCAATCTTCATTACTATCCAACCACCGTACGCATTAATAGACCGCTGGAATTCATGTATACGATGCATAGGAAGGAAAGGGTAGTTGTTCTTGCGATATCCTTTCATGGCCCCAGCAAGGTCTGGGGATGGATTGTATTTTGCTCTTCCGGTTACGATCGCATAACTGAAAACCTCACCGCATCTTCGCCTCGCTTTATCAGCGCGTTCCATTGCGCCCCTGTCCTCGAACAGCCTGATGACCTTCAACAGAATCATTGGCTCGACTTCCTCCATGCGTAAATGGCCGATGATCGGAAGTATGTCATCCGTGAACATACTCATCATCTCGTCAGCATATCCTTTCGACCACACCTTTGATTTGTGAGCATGCCATTCTCGGAAAATGTCACCGAACGAATCGGCTACAGCTTCTTTCTCTTTCTTCTTAATGGCCTGCTTTTGTTCTGCCGGGTCAACACCTGCCAGCAACTTCATTTTTGCTTCTGACTGTTTTGACCTGGCCTCTGTGAGAGATTTTGAGGGTATGGTCCGATAACGAGTGTCTTTTCCTTCCCTTCGAATCGGTACCGCATACGCCACACCTTTTTCCCTGACGGGGGAACGAACAGGAATAACCCTCCGGCATCTGCCAGGCGATATGATTTTTCCGCAGGCTTTGCTGCGTCGATTTGCTTTACCGTAAGCATGTGGGCATAAATCCATGGTCATTTTTCAGTATGCCCACAATATGCCCGCAAAAGTTTGGCGTAGTCAATTCATGTTGGGTAATGTGCGGTAATGTCGAAATGTTTATGTGACAGGAATATCAGGGTTTTTGGTAATGAGAGGAAATGGCGGGTAACGAAGAAATGGTGTCCCCTGCAGGAATCGAACCTGCAACTAGCCCTTAGGAGGGGCTCGTTATATCCATTTAACTAAGGGGACGAAGCGGCACGAGTATAGCGTTTTTTACTCACAACGGTAAGTCTCAGGCCGCCCGACTGCTCAAACAGTCACCATTCAGGCCTGTTTTTTCTGGTTTTTCTGCGTTTGCTCATCACGCTTTGCTTGTAACCGGGCTTCTTCCTTGCGTTTGTTGCTCATATCATTGCGGATCTGCGCATGGCTCATCAGCGCGAAAATAAACGTTCCGCCACAGATATTCCCGGCGAGCGTTGGTAGCGCAAAGGGCCAGAAAAAATCACTCCAGTGCAGCGTGCCATTAAAGACCAGATAGAGAATTTCCACCGAGCCAACGACGATATGCGTGGTATCGCCTAACGCAATCAGCCAGGTCATCAGAATAATGACCACAATTTTTGCCGCTCCGGCGGCGGGGAACATCCACACCATCGTGGCAATTAACCAGCCAGAAATGATGGCGTTGGAAAACATCTCCACAGGAGAGTTTTTCATCACATCCATGCCAATCTTGACGAAAGCATCGCGGGTCTCTTCATCAAAAATCGGCATATGTTCAAACGCCCATGCTGCAACCCCGGTGCCAATAATATTACCCAGCAGTACCACGCTCCACAGGCGCATCAACAGGCCAAAATTGCCGAGGGTAGGGTTTTGCATCACCGGCAGTACGGCGGTGACGGTATTTTCGGTAAAGAGTTGTTGGCGGGCCATAATGACAATAATAAAGCCGAAGGTATAACCGAGGTTCTCGAGTAAAAATCCCCCTGGCACACCTTCCAGCTGTACGTGAAAAATCCCTTTAGCCAGTAGCGAGGCACCCATCGACAGTCCTGCTGCGATGGCTGACCACAGCAGGGCCATTGCGTCGCGCTCCATCTCTTTCTCCCCATCCTGGCGAATATGTTCATGGATCGCCATGGCGCGGGAGGGGAGTCTGTCCTCATCAAGCTCTATCTTTTTCCCTGTTAGTTTTTCATCGCTTTCCACTTCGAGTTCGTCGCTGTGTCGATCAATCTTATCTTTCTTGATGTCATTCATGGCCGAATCCTGAATAAGCACGTATTGCTAAAGCGTAGCGGCTTTTCTCTGAAAATCAGCGGGAGAAAGTCTGAGATAGCAAAAATAGTAACGTTTGTTTTTATCGGGTTAGTTAGAATAGAACCGCCGCGGAGTGCGTATTACCAGGCTATGATCAAATCAGTAAGACAGGGTATATAGACATCATTTGACGTGCTGTTACAATCGCTCACATCTAAACAGGCGGATACGTCATCGTTCCGTCATGGATGGCAATCAGCGATAGCCATAAAACACAGGGAGATACTTATGAAGCTTCGCCTGTCGGCGCTTGCGCTGGGAACCACACTTTTGGTGGGGTGTGCGAGCTCCGGTACTGAACAGCAGGGGCGTTCGGACCCATTTGAAGGGTTCAACCGTACCATGTACAACTTCAACTTTAACGTGTTGGATCCCTATGTTGTTCGACCGGTAGCAGTGGCCTGGCGTGATTATGTTCCGCAGCCGGCGCGTAATGGTTTAAGCAACTTTACGGGGAACCTTGAAGAACCGGCCGTCATGGTCAACTATTTCCTGCAAGGCGATCCTTATCAGGGGATGGTGCACTTTACCCGTTTCTTCCTGAATACCCTGTTAGGTATGGGCGGCTTTATCGATGTGGCAGGTATGGCTAATCCGAAGTTGCAGCGCGTTGAACCACACCGCTTTGGCAGTACGTTAGGCCACTATGACGTGGGTTACGGGCCGTATATGCAGCTTCCGTTCTACGGTAGTTTCACACTGCGTGATGACGGCGGCGATATGGTCGATACCCTGTATCCGGTACTGTCCTGGCTGACCTGGCCGTTGTCGATAGGCAAATGGACGGTTGAAGGGATTGAAACTCGCGCGCAATTGCTCGACTCTGACGGTCTGCTGCGTCAGTCTTCCGATCCTTACATTATGGTGCGTGAAGCTTACTTCCAGCGTCATGACTTTATTGCGAACGGTGGGAAACTCAAACCAGAAGAAAACCCGAACGCGAAAGACATTCAGGACGATTTAAAAGAGATCGATTCTGAGTAAGGAATTGGGCAAATAAAAAGGTGAGCTAAAAAGCTCACCTTTTTTACGTCTGAAGAAAATCAGAATGCGTAGTTGAAGTTTGTACCAAACAGCCAAGCTTTACCTTCAGAATCGAAAGTATACGGGCCTTCTTTAACGGTCACTTTCTGGCCGTGCATATAAGAAACGCCGACGTCAATGGATGCGTCATCATTGAATGCGTAAGTCGTACCCGCACTCAGCCACAGACGATCCTGGTCCGGAATGGAGATGGAACGCTTGCTTGCAGGAACCGGGCTATCGTCATAAGCAATACCGGTACGGAACGTCCAGCTTTTATCCATATAGTAAGTTGTACCCAATGCAATGCGGTAAGAATCTTTGAAGCCTTCTTCTTTATAGAACAGTGTCTGTCCATTGGAACCTGTGGCTTTCAGCTCCTGGAACTGACTCCAGCTGGTATAGGCCATGCTGTAGTGGATAGCCCACTGTGGTGCAATACGGTTATAACCTGACAATTCCCACATTTCAGGCAGGTTAAGTGTCAGAGAACCCGGGACGGTGGCATTGGTCGTTCCCCATGGGAATGTAGTGCCAGCGCCAGGTATGGCGTTCGCCTGGGTACGGATGCCACTCTTATAATCGCCATCAAAATCAATTTTAACTTCAGAACGGTACGTTAAACCATAACGGTTATTTTTATCCAGTTCGTACAAAATCCCGGCGTTCCAGCCGTAGCCCCATTCGTCCCCTTTCAGGCTGGCAATTTTGTTGCTGACCTTCGGTAATGCAGCCGTTTGCTCACCAGAATAACGTTCAATTTTTGCATCAGCATAAACGGCGTTAAAACCGAGACCGAAGCTCCAGCTATCATTCAGACGGTAGGCACCGCTCAGGTTAAGGTTGACCGTTTTAAGGTCGGTCTTACCGCCGTATTCACCAACGATGTAGCTGTCGTTAAATTCGGTAGCCAGACCATAGTTTGAGGTAACGGAAGCACCCCAACCAAACTGTTCGTTGATAGGCATCACGAAGTGAGCATTGGGAACCCACGCCGTAGGCGCGATGTTGTCCGCATCAGTGCTGCGTCCGGTGTATGGCGATTTACCGGAAATATTAACGTCTGGATCGATATACACCGCACCTGCTGAGAAAGTAGGGCGATCGAACATCATAATCAGTGCCGGGTTACGACTGGCGTTTCCTGCATCATCCGCAATTGCGCCTTCACCCGAATATGCCCGGCCAAGGCCAGAGGAAGAAAATTCGTTTAACTGAAAGCCTGCAGACCAGGCCTGTGTGGAGATAATTGCCACTGCGACTGCGAGAGCAGACTTTGTAAACAGGGTTTTCTGGCTCATGACCATAACCTCATAGATTTATTTTTATACAAACAATGTTACATACCGTAACAGGAGCGCGAAGTGTAGGGTCTGAGGTACGACTTAGAAATCAGACCAGTGGCGTGAGTATAGGTCGGACCAGCTGGAATGTTGCAAGTATGTTTATAAATATTTTCAAATTTGATCAGAGAAACGCGATCCAGCTGGCAAAATTGCGGAGGTGCGCACTCACCTGTTTGGGCGATTTTTGTTTTAGATCATTTTTAAGTGTGATTTCGGTCACTTATCGCATTTCGTACAATTAACGACTGGAGAGGCGAATAATGGGAGCGTAAAATATCCCCATCGTTTATCTGGCACCTCAGGTGCGAATACAGAGGAAATCTACAATGAGTAAATGCAGTGCTGATGAAACCCCGGTTTGCTGCTGTATGGATGTTGGCACCATCATGGACAACTCCGATTGCACCGCGTCCTACAGCCGTGTGTTCGCGAATCGCGCAGAGGCAGAAGAAACACTGGCCGCTCTGACTGAAAAGGCACGTGGCGTGGAATCTGAGCCTTGCCAAATCACTTCGACCTTTACTGAAGAGTCAGAAGGTGTGCGTCTGGATATCGACTTTGTTTTTGCCTGTGAAGCTGAAACGCTGATTTTCCAGCTGGGCCTGCGTTAATCCCCCTCTGCAAAAGCCCTTGCTATCTGATAGCAAGGGCTTTTTCGTAACTGTCAGTGATTATTCACTGTGTCTTAGCTCCCACTTTCTTTTCTCCCCGCTTGGCTAAATGTAAAAAATTGGTTAAGACTATGATCAGGTCAGACCACTTATTTTATTTTTTTACAGGGGAGTGTTATGAGTCAGGCTTTACCGCTGGTTACCCGCCAAGGCGACCGTATTGCCATTGTAAGTGGATTACGTACGCCATTTGCTCGTCAGGCTACCGCGTTTCATGGCATTCCCGCCGTTGATTTAGGAAAGATGGTCGTCGGTGAGCTGCTGGCGCGCAGCGAAATTCCTGCCGATGTGATCGAGCAACTGGTTTTTGGCCAGGTGGTGCAAATGCCTGAAGCACCAAATATTGCTCGTGAAATTGTGCTGGGAACCGGCATGAATGTACATACCGATGCATACAGCGTGAGCAGGGCCTGCGCGACCAGTTTCCAGGCGGTGGCGAATGTCGCGGAAAGCCTGATGGCGGGGTCTATTCGTGCTGGAATTGCGGGTGGTGCGGACTCCTCGTCAGTCTTGCCTATTGGCGTTAGTAAAAAGCTGGCGCGGGTGCTGGTGGATGTCAATAAGGCCCGGACAACCGGTCAACGCCTTAAACTCTTTTCCCGATTGCGCTTACGTGACCTGATGCCTGTGCCGCCGGCCGTCGCCGAGTATTCCACCGGTTTGCGTATGGGGGATACGGCTGAGCAAATGGCCAAAACCTATGGTATTACCCGAGAGCAGCAGGATGCTCTGGCGCACCGCTCTCATCAGCGTGCCGCTCAGGCATGGGCTGAAGGAAAGCTGGCAGATGAGGTAATGACTACCTACGCGCCACCGTTTAAAGATCCTTTTTCAGAAGATAACAACATTCGCGGTAACTCTACGCTGGCCGATTACGCCAAACTACGTCCGGCGTTTGACCGCAAGCACGGCACCGTCACCGCGGCAAACAGTACCCCGCTAACGGACGGCGCTGCCGCCGTGATCATGATGACGGAGTCGCGTGCGAAAGAGTTGGGGCTGGTGCCGCTGGGGTACTTGCGTAGTTTTGCTTTTACCGCCATCGATGTCTGGCAGGACATGCTGCTGGGACCGGCGTGGTCAACACCGCTTGCCCTGGAGAGAGCCGGTCTGACGATGGCAGATTTAACCCTGATCGATATGCATGAAGCCTTTGCCGCGCAAACGCTGGCGAATCTTCAGCTGTTGGGTAGCGAACGTTTTGCCCGCGACGTGCTGGGCAGGAGGCATGCCACTGGCGAGGTTGATGACAGTAAATTTAACGTGCTGGGCGGATCGATTGCCTATGGACACCCCTTTGCTGCCACCGGTGCGCGCATGATCACTCAAACCCTCCATGAGCTGCGTCGTCGTGGCGGCGGTTTTGGTTTAGTGACAGCCTGTGCAGCTGGTGGTCTGGGTGCGGCAATGGTTCTGGAGGCGGAATAATGGAAATGACATCGGCTTTTACACTAAACGTACGTCTGGATAACGTTGCTGTTGTCACCATTGATGTGCCCGGAGAGAAAATGAACACCCTGAAAGCAGAGTTTGCTTCTCAGGTGCGGGCCATTCTGAAACAAATCCGCGATAACAAAGCATTGCGTGGTGTGGTGTTTATTTCGGCTAAACCCGATAACTTCATTGCCGGGGCGGATATCAACATGATTGGTAGCTGTCGCAGCGCGCAGGAAGCCGAAACGCTGGCCCGTCAGGGGCAGCAGATGATGGCGGAAATTAATGCTTTACCGATCCCGGTTATCGCCGCGATTCATGGTGCATGCCTCGGCGGTGGCCTGGAGATGGCGCTGGCGTGCCACAACCGTATTTGTACCGATGATGCTAAAACCGTACTGGGTTTACCGGAAGTACAACTTGGCTTGTTGCCCGGCTCCGGTGGTACGCAGCGGCTGCCGCGCCTGATTGGCGTCAGTACCGCACTGGATATGATCCTCACCGGAAAACAATTACGCGCAAAACAGGCGCTGAAAGTTGGTTTAGTGGATGAAGTTGTACCGCATTCCATTTTGCTGGAAGCGGCCGTTGAACTGGCTAAAAAGGACAGTTCTGCGCAACGAACACTGCCCGTGAGAGAGCGAGTGTTGGCGGGGCCGCTGGGGCGGGCGCTGTTGTTCCGCATGGCCAGTAAAAAGACGGCGCAAAAAACGCAAGGTAACTACCCTGCAACAGAACGTATCCTTGAGGTCATCGAAACCGGGCTAGCGCAAGGCAGCAGTAGTGGTTACGACGCAGAGGCCCGTGCGTTTGGTGAGCTGGCGATGACATCCCAGTCTCAGGCGCTACGGCACATCTTTTTTGCCAACACCGACGTGAAAAAGGATCCGGGAAGCGATGCGAAGCCCGGTCCGCTGGACAGCGTTGGCATTTTGGGCGGCGGTCTGATGGGGGGCGGTATTGCTTATGTGACGGCCTGTAAAGGCGGCTTGCCTGTGCGCATCAAAGATATAAACGCTAAGGGAATCAACCATGCGCTGAAGTATAGCTGGGATCAGCTTGAAACGAAGGTTCGCCGCCGTCATATCAAAGCCTGCGAACGCGATAAACAACTGGCGCTGATTTCGGGATCGATCGACTACCGTGGCTTTGCGCATCGCGATTTGATTATTGAAGCCGTGTTTGAAGATCTGTCGCTAAAACAACGGATGGTGGCAGAAGTTGAGCAAAATTGCGCACCTCATACCGTTTTTGCTTCTAACACCTCATCTTTGCCCATTGGCGATATTGCCGCGAATGCTACCAGGCCTGAACAAGTGATTGGTTTACACTTTTTTAGTCCGGTGGAAAAAATGCCATTGGTCGAAGTGATCCCACATGCCACGACCTCCGAGCAGACGATTGCAACTACCGTTAAGTTAGCGAAAAAACAGGGCAAAACGCCGATAGTGGTCAGAGATAAGGCCGGCTTTTACGTTAACCGCATTTTAGCGCCTTACATTAACGAAGCGATTCGTATGTTGACCGAGGGCGAGCGGGTCGAAACCATAGACGCCGCGCTGGTTAAGTTTGGTTTTCCAGTTGGGCCAATCCAACTTTTGGATGAGGTCGGAATTGATACGGGCACTAAAATTATACCAGTGCTTGAGGCTGCATATGGAGAACGTTTTAGCGCGCCTGCAAATGTTGTTGCTTCAATTTTGAATGACGATCGCAAAGGTAGAAAAAATGGTCGGGGTTTCTATCTTTATGGTGTGAAAGGGCGTAAAAGCAAAAAACAGGTCGACCCTGCAATTTATACGCTTATTGGCGTTCAGGGTCAGGGCCGACTTACCGCTGCACAGGTAGCAGAGCGGTGCGTCATGTTAATGCTCAATGAAGCTGCTCGTTGTTTCGACGAGAAGATAGTCCGTAGCGCACGTGATGGCGACATCGGCGCTGTATTTGGTATTGGTTTTCCGCCATTCCTCGGCGGCCCGTTCCGGTATATGGATTCACTCGGCGCGGGAGAAGTGGTTGCGACTCTGCAACGGCTGACCACGCAATACGGCTCGCGGTTTGCGCCGTGTGAACAGTTATTGCAGATGGCGGCACACAGTGAAAAATTCTGGAATATTGGGGAAACTGACCTGAATTCATGAGGTCAAAGGTAGGATGAATCCGCACTGAATGTATGGCTCGCGCTCAAAATGTAAACAGAGATTGACTATACTTACGCCGTTGAGGTAAAAAACAGCGTTTCATTCGGTGAATGGATAAGGCACAATGCCGGCCACCATATCGTTATCACAGCCAATAGGGGCTGTGAATAAAGGTATTGGTGATTCTGGTTAACAAAAGCGGTGCAATATGCAAGTTTTTATCATGCGTCACGGCGACGCGGCCCTCGATGCCGCCAGTGATTCGGTTCGTCCCTTAACCTCCTGTGGTTGTGACGAATCTCGCCTGATGGCGAACTGGCTGAAAGGTCAAAAAGTGGATATCGAACGTGTTCTGGTGAGCCCGTTCCTACGAGCCGAACAAACGCTGGATGTGGTGGGGGAGTGTATGAACCTGCCAACCGGTGTGGATGTTTTGCCGGAGTTGACTCCTTGCGGCGATGTCGGTCTGGTCAGTGCCTATTTACAGGCTCTGGCCAATGAAGGTATCGCCACGGCACTGGTTATCTCTCACTTGCCTTTAGTGGGGTATCTGGTGTCTGAGCTTTGCCCAGGTGAAACACCGCCGATGTTTACCACATCAGCGATTGCCAGCGTAACGCTTGATGAGAGCGGGAAGGGGACTTTTAACTGGCAGATGAGCCCGTGTAACCTGAAAATGGCAAAAGCGATTTAAAAAGGTTGGTATCGGATAAGGCGCAGCCGTCATCCGAAAATGCAAAGAGCCGCAAACGCGGCTCTTTCTGTTTTTCTGCATCACGGAAGTTCGGGCGGTAGCCACTCTTCTACTTCAATTAGCACCAGCAGCGCGGCGTCGCCACCGTACTCTTTCGGTGCCTGATGAAAAGCCATCACATGCGGATGCTGGGCCAGCCAAAGCGGCGTTTGCTGTTTCAGAATATGTTTTCCGTGGCCATGCATCACGCAGGCGCAAAATACATGCTCACGACGACAGGCGGCAATCAGCGCGCCTAACTCTTGTTTGGCCTGCTGCTGGGTCAGCCCATGCAGATCGAGAAACAGCTCCGGAGAGTAATCGCCACGGCGCATTTTCTTCAGTTCGAAATGGCTGACGTCGGCACGCAGGTATCTTACCGGGCCGTCCGTATTCAGCAGCGGCTGAAACTCATCCGAGAAATAGTGGCTGGCATCAGCCTGCTCCTGTAGCAGTCTTTTAACCGGAACCTCGGCAATTTTTTTACGTGGAGGTCGGTGAACAATGGTGTCCTGTTTAATTTTACGCGTGCCGGTCATCAGCTGGCGAAACAGCGTCTGATCCTCCTCGCTGAGCGATGTTTTCTTTTTCATTCGAGAGTCTCAACTTTTATTTTCCATTAGTTTAACCCGACTCGGCGGGCATCCGATCGCTTAAAACGCAATTTTCGCGCTCAGGCCCTGTGTGAATGCTGATTTATCGCCGTCTTCGTGGCAAACTAGCCGCCGAAATTAATACGAGCATGCCCTGGAGGAATACGTGGATAAAATTTTCGTCGATGAAGCAGTGAGTGAACTGCATACCATTCAGGACATGTTGCGTTGGGCGGTCAGCCGTTTTAGCGCGGCGAACATCTGGTATGGCCATGGCACGGATAACCCATGGGACGAGGCCGTACAACTGGTGCTGCCGTCACTTTATTTGCCGTTGGATATTCCGGAAGACATGCGTACAGCGCGTCTGACCTCCAGCGAGCGTCATCGTATTGTTGAACGCGTGATTCGCCGCGTCAACGAGCGCATTCCGGTTGCTTATCTGACCAACAAAGCTTGGTTCTGCGGGCATGAGTTTTATGTTGATGAACGCGTGCTGGTTCCGCGTTCACCGATTGGCGAGCTTATCAATAACCGCTTTGCGGGCCTTATTAATGAGCAGCCGCAGCATATCCTCGATATGTGTACCGGCAGCGGTTGTATTGCCATTGCCTGCGCGTATGCCTTCCCGGAAGCCGAAGTTGATGCGGTGGATATCTCCACTGACGCGCTGGCGGTGACCGAACACAATATTGAAGAACACGGCCTGATCCATCACGTCACGCCGATCCGTTCCGATCTGTTCCGCGATCTGCTGAAAGTCCAGTATGACCTGATTGTGACCAACCCGCCGTATGTCGATGCGGAAGATATGTCCGATCTGCCAAACGAATATCGTCACGAACCTGAGCTGGGTCTGGCGTCCGGCAGTGATGGGCTGAAACTTACCCGTCGCATTCTGGGGAACGCCCCAGACTACCTGTCAGATAACGGTATTCTGATTTGTGAAGTCGGAAACAGCATGGTACATCTGATAGAGCAATATCCGGATGTACCGTTCACCTGGCTGGAGTTCGACAACGGCGGTGACGGCGTATTCATGCTGACCAAAGAGCAGTTAGTTGCTGCTCGTGAGCACTTCAGCATTTATAAAGACTAATTACACGCGCACATACACAACACTCATAACGGAGCCGTGATGGCAGGAAACACAATTGGGCAACTCTTTCGCGTAACCACTTTCGGCGAATCACACGGGCTGGCGCTCGGTTGTATTGTCGATGGTGTTCCGCCGGGCATTTCTCTGACAGAAGCTGACCTGCAGCACGATCTCGACAGACGGCGTCCAGGCACATCGCGCTACACTACGCAGCGTCGTGAGCCGGATCAGGTGAAAATACTCTCCGGGGTGTTCGAGGGCGTTACCACTGGCACCAGCATTGGCCTGCTGATCGAAAATACCGATCAGCGTTCACAGGATTACGGCGCGATTAAGGACGTTTTTCGTCCAGGACACGCCGACTATACCTATGAGCAGAAATATGGCCTGCGCGACTACCGTGGTGGCGGGCGTTCGTCCGCACGTGAAACAGCGATGCGCGTGGCGGCCGGAGCGATTGCCAAAAAATATCTGGCGGAAAAGTTCGGCGTTGAGATTCGCGGTTGCCTGACGCAGATGGGTGATATTCCTTTGGAGATCAAAGACTGGTCCCAGGTGGAACTTAACCCGTTCTTTTGTCCGGACCCGGATAAACTCGAAGCGCTGGACGAACTGATGCGCGGGCTGAAGAAAGAGGGCGATTCCATCGGGGCGAAGGTGACCGTTGTTGCAAGCGGTGTGCCTGCGGGTCTTGGCGAACCTGTATTCGACCGCCTGGATGCCGACATCGCCCATGCGCTGATGAGCATTAACGCCGTTAAGGGCGTTGAGATTGGCGACGGATTTGACGTTGTTGCGCTGCGTGGCAGCCAGAACCGAGATGAAATCACCAAAGAAGGTTTCCAGAGTAACCATGCGGGCGGCATTCTGGGTGGGATCAGCAGCGGGCAACAAATCATTGCTCATATGGCGCTGAAACCGACGTCCAGTATTACCGTTCCAGGGCGCACCATTAACCGCTTTGGTGAAGAAGTCGAAATGATCACTAAAGGTCGTCACGATCCGTGCGTTGGGATCCGCGCCGTACCGATCGCCGAGGCGATGCTGGCGATCGTATTGATGGATCACCTGCTGCGTCAGCGGGCGCAAAATGCGGACGTGAAGACCGATATTCCACGCTGGTAAGAGATGAAAAAAACGGCACTTGCGGCGCTGGCTCTGTTTGCCAGTACCGCCTGTCTGGCGGCGACGCCCTGGCAGAAAATTACCCATCCGGTTGCGGGTAGCGCGCAGTCTATCGGCGCGTTTTCCAATGGCTGTATTGTTGGCGCAGATACGCTGCCTGTACAGTCAGAACATTATCAGGTGATGCGCACCGATCAGCGTCGTTACTTTGGCCATCCGGATCTGGTGAGGTTTATCCAGCGTCTGAGTAATCAGGCTAATAGTCAGGGGCTAGGCACGGTGTTAATCGGCGATATGGGGATGCCGGCCGGTGGGCGATTCAATGGCGGTCACGCCAGCCACCAGACGGGACTGGATGTGGATATTTTCCTGCAACTGCCGAAAACGCGCTGGACCCAGTCGCAACTGCTGCGGCCGCAGGCGTTAGATCTGGTCTCACAGGATGGCAAACGTGTTGTGCCATCACTGTGGAAACCGGAGATTTTTAGCCTGGTAAGGCTGGCTGCAAAAGATAATGAAGTAACGCGTATTTTCGTGAATCCAGCGATTAAGCAACAACTTTGTCTGGATGCAGGGACCGACAGGGACTGGTTGCGTAAAGTGCGGCCATGGTTCCAGCATCGTGCGCATATGCACGTGCGGTTACGTTGCCCTGCCGACAGCCTTGAGTGCGAAGATCAACCGTTACCGCCACCGGGTGACGGCTGTGGCGCAGAGCTGCAAAGCTGGTTCGAACCTCCAAAACCTGGAACCACCAAGCCTGAGAAGAAGACACCGCCGCCGTTGCCGCCTTCCTGCCAGGCGCTACTGGACGAGCATGTACTCTAATGGATCATTTTGCCTCTCTGTTTATGGTGTCGCCACTGCTGCTAGGTGTGCTGTTTTTTGTGGCGATGCTGGCAGGTTTTATTGATTCTCTGGCCGGAGGCGGTGGTCTACTCACCATCCCGGCATTGATGGCGGCCGGGATGCCACCAGCGCAAGCGCTGGCGACCAATAAGCTGCAGGCCTGCGGGGGATCTATCTCTTCCTCCCTCTATTTTATTCGTCGTGGCGTGGTTAATCTGGCGGACCAGAAGCTCAATATCTTCATGACGTTTGTCGGATCAATGAGCGGGGCGCTATTGGTTCAGCACGTGCAGTCAGATGTTCTGCGCCAGATCCTGCCGGTTCTGGTTATCTGTATTGGCCTTTACTTTCTGTTGATGCCGAAAGTGGGGGAAGAGGACCGACAGCGTCGATTGCACGGTTTACCTTTCGCGCTGGTGGCGGGAGGCTGCGTCGGTTTTTACGATGGCTTTTTTGGTCCGGCGGCAGGGTCGTTCTACGCGCTGGCCTTTGTCATGCTGTGCGGATACAACCTGGCGAAATCGACGGCCCACGCCAAAGTATTAAATGCCACATCGAATATCGGTGGGTTGTTGTTGTTTGCCCTCGGCGGCAAAGTGATTTGGGCGACAGGTTTTGTGATGCTCATTGGCCAGTTTATTGGCGCACGGATGGGCTCTCGACTGGTGCTCAGCAAAGGACAAAAACTCATTCGGCCAATGATCGTTATTGTCTCCGCCGTGATGAGCGCCAAGCTACTTTATGATAATCATGGACAGGAGATTCTCCACTGGCTGGGGATGAATTAATGAATAATACGCACCACTACGAACAGTTAATTGAGATTTTTAACGGCTGCTTTGCCGATGAATTTAATACCCGTCTGATTAAAGGCGACGACGAACCGATCTATCTTCCTGCGGATGCGGAATTACCGTATCACCGTATCGTTTTTGCGCATGGTTATTACGCCAGTGCGTTACACGAAATTTCACACTGGTGCATCGCCGGTAAAGCTCGTCGTGAGCTGGTCGATTTTGGTTACTGGTACTGCCCGGACGGACGCGACGCGAAGACACAATGCCAGTTTGAAGATGTGGAAGTGAAGCCGCAGGCGTTTGACTGGCTGTTTTGCATGGCGGCGGGGTACCCGTTTAACGTCAGTTGCGACAACCTCGAAGGGGACTTTGAACCAGACCGCGTGGTATTCCAGCGCCGTGTTCATGCTCAGGTAATGGAGTACCTGGAAAAGGGGATCCCTGAACGTCCGGCGCGTTTTATTAACGCGTTACAGAATTATTATCACACGCCTGAACTTACGGCGGAACAATTCCCGTGGCCCGAAGCGCTCAACTGAAGCCGCTGCCACGTTTACAATGAGGAAAGAAGATGATCGCGGAGTTTGAATCACGCATTCTGGCATTAATCGACGATATGGTAGAGCACGCCAGCGATGATGAGTTGTTTGCCAGTGGCTATTTGCGTGGGCACCTGACGCTGGCTGTGGCTGAGTTGGATGCTGGCGAGGACCATTCCGCTGAGGCATTGTACGCCAATGTGACCAGCAGCCTGGAAAAAGCCATCAGCGCAGGCGAACTCTCGCCGCGTGACCAGGCGTTAGTGAAAGAGATGTGGGACACTTTATTTCAAAAGGCAACGCAATAATAATTGCAGTGGATTGTGCCGGATGGCGACGCGAAGGCGTCTTATCCGGCCTACGTGGACGGGGGTTGTTGGCCTGATAAGCGTAGCGCCATCAGGCAATGATGAGATGGTATCTTATTTCACCGCTTTACCCTTCAATAACTTCCTTACCCACAGACGATTCGGATTCAACGCAGCCAGCGTGCTGGCATCCATAGGGATAGGTTCATCGCTCATTTGCGATGCCAGAATTTCTGCACACAGCGGGGCAGTACACAGCCCGCGCGAGCCCAGCGCACCCAACATAAATAAATCGGAATAAACCGGGGCGTTTACGGCGTGCTCTCTGTCTTCGGCAAGAGTGGCATACTGGCTGAGCGTGGCGTCATAATCCGCGACGTTGCCGGCCATCGGCATGTGATCGCGCGTGGCGCAGCGCACTCCACAACGGGCGGCATTGCCACTAACGTCTACTTCTTTTGCCCACGCGGCATTCGGGAAACAATCTATTAAGCGCTGACGGTTTTGCTGCTGATCGTCAGCACGATACACCGTTTCTTCACTTCCGCGATGATAACTGGCGCCAATGCAGTGCTGCTGAATTTGCGGGTTGTGCGGCGTGAGGTAGCCGTCATAGCACAGCACCTGACGCAGCGCTGAAAGCGAAGGCGTAGTAGGAATGTGACTCACCTGACCGCCTACGGAGTACACCGGTAGCGACTGCGTCTGTTCAACGCTGTTAATGCGATGCCCGTTAGCCAGCACTACCGCAGCGTGAGTGGCGGTTGCTCCATTGGCAAACGCCAATTTCCAGTTTTCTGTCTGTCGAGACAGTGAGGCCAGCGTATGTTGATACCGGGTGCGTAATCCCAGCGTTGCGGCATAGTCGAATACGGCGGCGGTTAACTGTGCCGGACACAGCCATCCTCCGGCGGGGTACTGAATCCCGCCGCATCCGGTTTTTACGCCGGTCGTTTGTAAAACCTGCTCTGCGTCAACTCCGACGGCGAGCGCATCGGGCAATTCAAGGGACAACATTTGGTTGATTTTTTGCTGGCTTTTCTCATCCCACGCCAGTTGCGTCACGCCGCACCAGTCATGCGCGAACTCAACGGGGAGGGTGTCATACAGCCGGCGGGCGAAGGTAAACGCGGTGGGGAAAAAGAGATTAATGGCCGCGTCATGTTTGCTCAGTAGCGGATAAAGAGCGCCCTGGCGATTGCCGGATGCACCCCCGGCTGGGTTATCGTCGGCGCAATAGAGCGTGACCTGCCAGCCGCGGCGCAGTAACGCCAACGACAGCAATGCGCTGGCAATCCCCCCGCCAATAATGGCGGCTTCGCGTTTATCTGTTCCGGTACGTGCAAACCAGGGTGCCGAGGAGGGGAGCGCCAGCGTCTTATCCATGACGCCACAAAGCATTTCGCGTTTGCGACCAAAGCCTTTGCACTTTTGCATCGTAAACCCGGCTTCCTGCAATCCCCGACGCACAAAGCCTGCTGAGGTGAAGGTCGCCAGCGTGCCGCCGGGGCGAGCCAGACGGGCCATTGCGTTAAACAGCGTTGGCGTCCACATATCCGGATTTTTTGCCGGCGCGAAACCGTCCAGAAACCAGGCATCCACTTTTTGATTCAGGGAGTCATCCAGCTTGCTGGTCAGTTCGTTAATATCGCCAAACCACAGATCCAGCGTGACGCGTCCTTCATCAAGGAGCAGGCGATGGCATCCCGCCAGCGGCAGCGGCCATTGCTCTTGCAGCGCCGTGGCCCACGGGGCAAGTTCTGGCCAGTGCTGATGGGCTAAGGTCAGATCTTCACGCGTCAGCGGAAATTTTTCAAAACTGATGAAATGTAATCTTTCCAGGGTAGCGTCAGGGTGGGTATCGCGGAATTCGGCAAACGCCTGCCAGAGTGTCAGGAAGTTAAGTCCGGTGCCAAACCCACTTTCTGCTACTACGAAGAGGGGACGTGAATGTGCAGGGAATCGCTGGGCGAGATGATTCCCGCCGAGAAAGACGTAACGTGTCTCTTCCAGCCCGTTATCATTAGAAAAATAGACATCGTCAAAATCTCGGGAAACAGGTGTACCCTCAGCGTTGAATTCAAGGTTGGCAGGTTGTATAGCGTATTGTTTCACGTAAGTTACTCGTCTGGCAGGCTGTGCCCCGATCTTAGCGATGAGTGCCTGGCTGCGCAAATTTCCACATTAAATGGCTGATCGGACTTGTTCGGCGTACAAGTGTACGCTATTGTGCCACTCGAAACTTTAAAATAGTGCGACTTACAGAGGTATTGAATGAAACGTGCAGTGATTACTGGCTTGGGCATCGTTTCCAGCATCGGTAATAACCAGCAGGAAGTCCTGGCATCTCTGCGTGAAGGACGTTCAGGGATCACTTTCTCTCAGGAGCTGAAGGACTCCGGCATGCGTAGCCACGTATGGGGCAACGTAAAACTGGATACCACTGGTCTCATTGACCGCAAAGTAGTGCGCTTCATGAGCGACGCATCCATCTATGCATTCCTTTCTATGGAACAGGCAGTGGCTGATGCCGGCCTTGCAGCAGAAGATTACCAGAATAACCCGCGCGTTGGCCTGATTGCAGGTTCCGGCGGCGGCTCCCCGCGTTTTCAGGTGTTCGGTGCTGACGCAATGCGTAGCCCGCGTGGCCTGAAAGCGGTTGGCCCGTATGTGGTCACCAAAGCGATGGCGTCCGGCGTTTCTGCCTGCCTCGCAACGCCGTTCAAAATCCACGGCGTAAACTACTCTATCAGCTCTGCCTGTGCGACATCTGCGCACTGTATCGGCAACGCAGTAGAACAAATTCAGCTGGGCAAGCAAGACATCGTTTTCGCTGGCGGCGGCGAAGAGCTGTGCTGGGAAATGGCGTGTGAATTCGACGCCATGGGCGCGCTGTCTACCAAATATAACGACGATCCATCCAAAGCTTCCCGTACCTATGACGCACACCGTGACGGTTTCGTTATTGCTGGCGGCGGCGGTATGGTCGTGGTCGAAGAGCTGGAACACGCTCTGGCACGTGGCGCGCACATCTATGCGGAAATCGTCGGTTATGGCGCAACGTCCGATGGCGCAGACATGGTTGCTCCGTCTGGCGAAGGCGCAGTACGTTGCATGCAGATGGCGATGCACGGCGTAGACACGCCGATCGACTACCTGAACTCCCACGGTACCTCTACTCCGGTAGGCGACGTGAAAGAGCTGGGTGCGATTCGTGAAGTGTTTGGCGACAACAGCCCGGCAATCTCCGCAACCAAAGCGATGACCGGTCACTCACTGGGCGCGGCTGGCGTTCAGGAAGCTATCTACTCTCTGCTGATGCTGGAACACGGTTTTATCGCGCCAAGCATCAACATTGAAGAGCTGGACGAGCAGGCGGCAGGTCTGAACATCGTGACCAAACCGACCGAGCAGGCGCTGACCACCGTAATGTCCAACAGCTTCGGTTTTGGCGGCACCAACGCCACGCTGGTTATGCGTAAGCTGTAAGCGTAAGACTGAAAGATTATGCAAGAGGGGAGCCTGATGGCTCCCTTTTTTATATCGTTGACAACCGCTCTGGTTTACAGGCAGACTCCAGCTTCAACATTATCCTCTTGATAATGCGTAAGCGTTTAACGTTATCCAACGCACCTTAATCCTGATAGTCAGGTAGAGGGGGCGTGGGCATTCCTCGCCTTACTCTGCATTTTGGAGTAACGCATGACAGCTGTAACCCAACAAGAAAAAACACCTTCGGCGAACTTTTCGCTGTTTCGCATCGCTTTTGCGGTTTTCCTGACCTATATGACGGTCGGTTTACCTTTGCCCGTCATTCCTCTGTTTGTGCACCAGGAACTGGGCTATGGCAATACCATGGTCGGCATCGCCGTCGGCGTACAGTTTCTGGCGACGGTATTAACACGCGGCTACGCCGGGCGGTTAGCCGATCAATATGGTGCCAAACGCTCGGCGCTGCAGGGGATGTTTGCCTGTGGGCTGGCGGGTGCGGCGTGGCTGTTAGCCGCGCTATTGCCCGTTTCTGTTCCCGTAAAATTTGCGTTGCTAATCGTCGGTCGTTTGATCCTCGGTTTTGGCGAAAGCCAACTGCTCACCGGAACGCTGACCTGGGGGCTGGGGCTGGTCGGCCCAACACGCTCCGGTAAGGTGATGTCATGGAACGGAATGGCGATTTACGGCGCGCTGGCCGCCGGTGCACCGTTGGGCCTGTTGATCCACAGCCACTTTGGCTTCGCGGCGCTGGCGGGAACCACGATGGTATTACCGCTGCTGGCATGGGTATTCAACGGCACCGTGCGTAAAGTGCCTGCACATGCAGGAGAACGCCCTTCGTTATGGAGCGTGGTAGGGCTTATCTGGAAACCGGGCCTGGGCCTGGCGCTGCAGGGCGTTGGCTTTGCGGTGATCGGTACATTTATTTCACTCTATTTTGTCAGCAATGGCTGGACGATGGCGGGGTTCACCCTGACCGCGTTTGGCGGGGCGTTTGTGCTGATGCGCATTCTGTTTGGCTGGATGCCGGACCGGTTCGGCGGCGTGAAGGTTGCCGTTGTCTCTTTGCTGGTGGAAACCGCAGGACTGATTCTGCTGTGGCAGGCCCCAACAGCCTGGGTTGCACTGCTTGGAGCGGCATTAACCGGGGCCGGGTGTTCGCTTATCTTCCCGGCCTTGGGCGTCGAGGTGGTGAAGCGAGTACCCGCGCAGGTTCGCGGTACGGCGCTTGGCGGTTACGCCGCATTTCAGGATATCTCCTACGGCATAAGCGGGCCGGTCGCCGGGGTGCTTGCCACCGCGTACGGTTATCCCTCAGTGTTCCTTGCCGGGGCGATATCCGCCGTGGTGGGGATTATTGTAACGTTGCTTACGCTGCGTAAAGGTTAAGCGACCAGCCAGAAAATGGCTAACGCAATCATCAATGCAACAAACAACAGTCCCGGTCGTGCCGACAGAGATTTAACCGTTTCAATCATCGGCGCGAACGGGCTGTAAATGGGCTGCAGATGACGCGGATCGCTGAGCTCGCGTTCTCGTTCCACGCGACGCAGGAAAATTTGATTGAGCAAGTCCTGCACCTGCACCGTGGTCAGAATCGATTGTGGTTGGATCTGATACGTCTGCTGCGCGTACTCTTTTATTGCTGTCAGCTCATTCGGCTCTAATGGCAACTTCAGCGCAGCCTGGAGCGTTTGTAGCGTCGGGGCGCTTTGCAGGCTGAGCGTCTGGCGCGCCTGCAGCCAGGTGACCAGGTGCGTAAACTGTTTGGCAGGGATCAGCTCACCGCTTTTTACGCCAGACAACTCCAGCATCGACTGCCAGATCATCTTCCCGGATTCTCCCGTGGCCGCCGCCAGTTTGGTAACTAACTGGTTCAGCGTATTGTGCTCTGCGGGGAGCAACGGGCGATCGGTTGCCGGGCGCTGCTGCGGCTGTGGTATCGACAGCTGCCCTTGTTGCAGCAGCGTGAGCACGTTTTTCAACTGCTCAGGCGTGAGCTGGCTGAGCGCCGTTTGCCCATACTGCTGACGGATAAAATCACTCACCGCCTGGCGATTATTTCCCTGGCTCAGTAATTCAGTGAGCTGCGAAAGCACCTGACGATTAACATGATTTTGCTGAGCAACTCCCAGCCGTTGGTTAAGGTTTTGCTCTGCGGCTGGAAAGTGACGTGACTGCAGCGGAGTATCACTTTTGACGCCCAGATCGTGCTTCATTCCGGCCCACACCTCAGCACTTTGCTGCTGGGTGAGTGAAATCAAACGGGTAATTAGTCGTTCCAACACAGTACGTTGTTGCGTGGATAACGGTTGTTCACCCGCAGCGGAAGGGGCATTTTGGCCTTCGCCGGGAGGGCGTGCGGGCGTACCTGAAATGGGCTGCATCATCTCTGTTCCTTAAATCTGTGCTGACCAGGTCTCGCAGTATGCCTGGCGGCGAGATTATGGCACACTTGCCCGGTTAACTCTCGTTCTCAAACAGGTGCGAAAGACGTGAAAATCCTCGTTGATGAAAATATGCCCTATGCCCGCGAACTGTTCAGTCGTTTGGGGGAGGTCAAAGCGGTTCCCGGTCGTCCGATTCCCGTAGCTGAACTGGATGATGCGGATGCTTTAATGGTGCGCTCGGTGACGAAAGTAAATGAATCACTGCTTGGAGGAAAACCGGTTAAATTTGTCGGTACGGCAACCGCTGGCACAGACCATGTGGATGACGCCTGGCTTGCGCAGGCTGGGATCGGTTTTTCCGCCGCGCCCGGTTGTAACGCGATAGCGGTCGTAGAATATGTTTTTTCAGCGTTGCTGATGCTGGCGGAGCGTGACGGGTTTTCGTTACGCGATCGTACCGTAGGCATTGTGGGTGTGGGCAACGTGGGTGGGCGTTTGCAGGCGCGTCTGGAAGCGCTGGGGATCCGCACGCTGCTGTGCGATCCACCGCGAGCCGATCGCGGTGACGAGGGCGATTTCCGCTCGCTGGACGAACTGGTAGAGCAAGCCGATGTGCTGACTTTCCATACGCCACTGTTTAAAGACGGACCCTACAAAACGCTGCACATGGCGGATGATGCGCTGATTAGCCGACTGAAGCCGGGCACTATTCTGATCAATGCCTGCCGTGGGCCGGTCATCGACAATACAGCATTGCTGAACCGGTTGAATGCCGGTCAGTCGCTGAGCGTTGTGCTGGATGTCTGGGAAGGAGAGCCGGATCTCAATGTGGCGTTGCTGGAGAAAGCCGATATCGGCACGGCGCACATTGCCGGGTATACCCTCGAAGGAAAAGCGCGTGGCACCACGCAGGTCTTTGAGGCCTATAGTAAGTTTATTGGTCACGAGCAGCACGTTGCGCTCAGTACCCTGTTACCCGCGCCGGAATTTGGTCGTATCACCCTGCATGGCCCGTTAGATCAGCCAACGCTGAAAAGGCTGGTGCATTTAGTGTATGATGTGCGCCGCGATGATGCGCCGCTGCGTAAAGTCGCTGGAATTCCGGGTGAGTTTGATAAACTGCGTAAAAATTACCTTGAGCGTCGTGAGTGGTCGTCTTTATATGTGATGTGTGACGACGCAACGGCTGCTGCCTTATTGTGTAAGCTGGGTTTTAACGCTGTTCATCATCCGGCACATTAATGTCTTCTTAAT
This sequence comes from Citrobacter sp. LUTT5, assembly GCF_009905315.1. Lineage (NCBI taxonomy): Bacteria > Pseudomonadati > Pseudomonadota > Gammaproteobacteria > Enterobacterales > Enterobacteriaceae > Citrobacter > Citrobacter sp. LUTT5. Next base: position 1,575,361 of record NZ_CP047606.1, read on the forward strand.
GCTCCCTGTCGAATAATGCGACAGGGACGCTTACGTATTTCTTGGAGTAAATCACCATGTCTGAAGGCTGGAATATTGCCATTCTGGGCGCAACGGGCGCCGTAGGCGAAGCCCTGCTCGATACGCTGGCTGAACGCCAGTTCCCGGTCGGTGAAATTTATGCGCTGGCGCGTAATGAAAGCGCCGGTGAGCATCTGCGTTTTAACGGTAAATCGGTCATAGTGCAGGACGTTGCAGAATTTGACTGGACACAGGCACAGTTGGCATTTTTTGTTGCGGGCACTGAAGCCACCGCCGCATGGGTAGAAGAAGCAACAAATGCGGGTTGCCTGGTGATTGACAGCAGCGGTCTGTTCGCGCTTGAGCCAGACGTTCCGCTGGTGGTTCCGGACGTTAACCCGTTCGTGCTGGCGGATTACCGTAACCGCAATGTGATTGCGGTACCAAACAGCCTGACAAGCCAGTTGCTGTCTGCGCTGAAACCATTGATTGATGACGGCGGGCTGTCACGGATTACGGTGACCAATATTATTTCGGCTTCCGCTCACGGCAAAAAAGCCGTAGACGCACTGGCCGGACAAAGCGCGAAATTGCTTAACGGCATCCCGATTGACGAAGATGATTTCTTTGGTCGTCAGCTGGCGTTCAATATGCTGCCGCTGCTGCCCGATCGCGAAGGCAGCGTGCGTGAAGAGCGTCGTATTGTTGATGAAGTGCGCAAAATTATGCAGGATGACGGCCTGCTGATCTCCGCCAGCATCGTGCAGTCCCCGGTGTTTTATGGCCATGCGCAGATGGTGAATTTTGAAGCCCTGCGCCCGTTGGCGGCGGAAGAAGCACGTGATGCGTTTTCACGCGGCGAAGATGTGGTGTTGTCGGAAGAGACCGACTTCCCGACTCAGGTTGGCGACGCGTCAGGTACTCCGCACCTTTCTATTGGCTGCGTGCATAACGATTACGGTATGCCGGAGCAAGTTCAGTTCTGGTCTGTGGCAGACAACGTACGCTTTGGCGGCGCGTTAATGGCGGTGAAAATTGCGGAAAAACTGGTGCAGGAGTACCTGTACTAATGTCTGACCAGCAACAGCCGTCAACCCATAAAATTGCGCTGGGCATTGAGTATGACGGCAGCAAATATTATGGCTGGCAGCGCCAGAACGAAGTGCGTAGCGTTCAGGAAAAACTGGAAAAAGCGCTTTCTCAGGTGGCGAACGAACGCATTAATGTTTTTTGTGCAGGTCGCACGGATGCGGGCGTTCATGGCACTGGGCAGGTCGTGCATTTTGAAACCACTGCCCAGCGTAAAGATGCGGCCTGGACACTGGGGGTAAATGCGAATTTACCTGGTGACATCGCCGTGCGCTGGGTGAAAGCTGTACCTGATGATTTTCATGCCAGATTTAGCGCTACGGCTCGCCGTTATCGCTACATCATCTACAATCATCGGTTGCGCCCTGCGGTTTTGGGTAAAGGGGTAACCCATTATTATGAACCGCTGGACGCTGAGCGTATGCATCGTGCAGCCCAGTGTCTGATTGGCGAAAATGATTTTACCTCGTTCCGTGCGGTACAGTGCCAGTCGCGCACACCGTGGCGTAACGTGATGCACATTAACGTTGAACGTTTCGGTGCATATGTGGTGGTGGATATTAAAGCGAATGCCTTTGTACATCATATGGTCAGGAATATTGTCGGCAGCCTGATGGAAGTTGGCGCCAACAACCAGCCGGAGAGCTGGATAGCAGAACTGTTAGCGGCAAAGGACAGAACGCTGGCAGCGGCAACGGCGAAAGCGGAAGGACTGTATCTGGTTGCAGTAGATTACCCGGATCGGTTCGACCTGCCAAAACCGCCTATGGGCCCGCTATTTCTGGCGGACTAATTTGAGTCGTATAAAGGCATAACTATGGACCTGATTTACTTTCTTATTGATTTTATCCTGCACATTGATGTGCACCTGGCGGAGCTGGTCGCGGAATACGGTATCTGGGTATACGCGATTCTGTTTCTGATCCTGTTCTGCGAAACCGGGCTGGTGGTGACACCATTCCTGCCGGGAGACTCGCTGCTGTTTGTTGCTGGTGCGCTTTCTGCGCTGCCGACCAATGATCTCAATGTTCATCTGATGGTGGCGCTGATGATTGTGGCGGCGATTGTGGGCGATGCAGTGAACTACACGATTGGCCGATTGTTCGGGGAAAAACTTTTCAGTAACCCGAACTCCAAAATTTTCCGTCGCAGCTACCTGGATAAAACCCATGCGTTCTACGAGCGTCATGGCGGTAAGACGATTATCCTGGCGCGTTTCGTGCCTATCGTGCGCACATTTGCGCCGTTTGTTGCCGGTATGGGACATATGTCCTACCGTCACTTTGCGATGTATAACGTCGTAGGTGCATTGCTGTGGGTATTGTTGTTCACCTACGCAGGCTACCTGTTCGGCGATCTGCCGATTGTCCAGGAAAACCTGAAATTACTGATTGTGGCGATTATCGTCCTTTCCGTATTGCCGGGGGTGATTGAAGTAATTCGCCATAAACGTGCTGCGTCACGGGCTGCAAAATAGAAAGTAACTCAGCGGTTCGACCACTTTTTTATCCAAAGTTTCGGGCTGTTATGTTTTAATGTGCAACATTCATGGTCTGTTAGGGGCAAAAATGGCATTATGCGCCCCTTATAACAAAGCTGACTAGGGTTCAGGCAGAAAGGTCACCAATGAGCTGGATTGAACGAATTAAAAGCAACATTACTCCCACCCGCAAGGCAAGCATTCCTGAAGGGGTGTGGACCAAGTGTGATAGCTGCGGTCAGGTTTTATACCGTGCTGAGCTGGAACGTAATCTTGAGGTCTGTCCGAAGTGTGACCATCATATGCGCATGTCGGCGCGCAATCGCCTGCATAGCCTGTTAGATGAAGGTTCTCTTGTGGAACTGGGTAGCGAGCTTGAGCCGAAAGACGTGCTGAAGTTTCGTGACTCCAAAAAATACAAAGACAGACTGGCTTCTGCGCAGAAAGAAACCGGCGAGAAAGATGCGCTGGTGGTGATGAAAGGCACGCTGCATGGTATGCCGGTCGTTGCTGCGGCATTCGAGTTCGCGTTTATGGGCGGCTCCATGGGCTCTGTGGTCGGTGCGCGTTTTGTCCGTGCCGTTGAGCAGGCACTGGAAGACAACTGTCCGCTGATCTGCTTCTCCGCTTCTGGCGGGGCGCGTATGCAGGAAGCGCTGATGTCTCTGATGCAGATGGCAAAAACCTCTGCTGCGCTGGCGAAAATGCAGGAACGCGGTTTACCGTATATTTCTGTACTGACCGACCCAACAATGGGTGGTGTTTCCGCAAGCTTCGCGATGCTGGGCGATCTCAACATTGCAGAACCGAAAGCACTGATCGGCTTCGCGGGTCCGCGTGTTATCGAGCAAACCGTACGTGAGAAACTGCCGCCGGGATTCCAGCGCAGCGAGTTCCTGATTGAAAAAGGCGCTATCGATATGATCGTCCGCCGTCCGGAAATGCGCCTGAAACTGGCAAGCATCCTGGCGAAGCTGATGAATCTTCCTGCGCCGAATCCGGATGAGCCGCGTGAAGGCGAGGTGGTATCTCCGGTACCCGATCAGGAATCAGAAGCCTGATAACTTACTCTATGGATTTCGAGTTGCAGGAAGACGGCAAGAGAGTGAACCCCGATGAGCTTGCACGGGCAAGTGATTCGGGTGAGCGAGAGCAGCCAACACACCTGCAGCTTGAAAGACGACGAGTAAAAAAGGGCAGGGCCAACTGGCGCTGCCTTTTGCTTTAATCTACGTAATAAAATTACAGGCATCATGGACAATAAACGTATTCCTCAAGCCGCGTCGCCCCTGGCGTCGTGGCTTTCTTATCTGGAAAACCTGCACAGTAAAACCATCGATCTTGGCCTTGAACGCGTAAGCCAGGTAGCGCGCAAACTGGGTGTATTGAAACCCGCGCCATTTGTGTTTACGGTGGCAGGAACCAACGGAAAAGGCACGACCTGTCGGACGCTGGAATCTGTGCTGACTGCGGCAGGCTATAAAGTTGGGGTGTACAGTTCGCCTCATCTGGTGCGTTACACGGAACGCGTACGCGTGCAGGGGAGTGAACTGCCGGAATCAGCCCATACCGCCTCGTTTGCTGAGATTGAAGACGCTCGTGGTGATATTTCCCTGACTTACTTTGAATACGGTACGTTATCGGCACTCTGGCTGTTTAAACAGGCCCAACTGGATGTCGTTATTCTGGAAGTGGGATTAGGCGGCCGCCTTGACGCCACCAATATCGTCGATGCCGATGTCGCTGTAGTCACCAGTATTGCGCTTGACCATACTGACTGGCTGGGCCCGGATCGTGAAAGTATTGGTCGTGAGAAGGCCGGTATTTTCCGTGCAGAGAAACCGGCTATCGTCGGCGAGCCTGAAATGCCTTACACCATCGCGGATGTCGCGCAAGAGTGCGGGGCGATTTTGCAACGCTGCGGCGTAGACTGGCGCTATGCGGTTACTGAGAACGACTGGTCGTTTACGGATGCTTATGGAACGTTGGCGCATTTGCCGTTGCCTCAGGTGCCACAACCTAATGCTGCTACCGCACTGGCTGCGCTGCGCGCAAGCGGGCTGAACGTTAGCGAGCAGGCGATTCGTGACGGCATCGAACGCGCGATTTTACCTGGGCGCTTCCAGATTGTGAGCGAGTCGCCGCGAGTGATTTTCGATGTTGCCCATAACCCGCATGCGGCAGAGTATCTGACCGGACGTCTGAAAAAGTTAGTGAAAAGCGGGCGTGTACTTGCGGTTATCGGTATGCTACATGATAAAGATATTGCCGGTACGTTAGCCTGGTTAAAAAGCGTGGTTGACGTCTGGTACTGTGCGCCCCTGGAAGGGCCGCGTGGCGCAACGGCAGAACAACTGCTGGAGCACCTGGGCAAAGGCAACGCTTATGACAGCGTGGCGCAGGCATGGTCTGCAGCACTTGCTGAGGCGAAGCCAGAAGATACCGTGTTGGTGTGTGGATCCTTTCACACTGTCGCACATGTCATGGAAGTAATAGACGTGGGGAGAAGCGGTGGCGAGTAAGTTTCAGAATCGATTAGTCGGCACAATTGTGCTAGTCGCGCTCGGGGTAATTGTGCTTCCCGGGCTGCTTGACGGGCAGAAAAAGCATTATCAGGATGAATTTGCAGCGATCCCACTGGTGCCTAAACCCGGTGATCGCGATGAACCAGACATGATGCCTGCAGCAACGCAGGCGCTGCCGACTCAGCCGCCGGAAGGGGCTGCAGAAGAGGTGCGTGCGGGTGATGCTGCCGCGCCATCGTTGGATCCATCACGTTTGACGACGGCAAACAGCGCGGAATTAGATCCTGTCCCTGCGCCTGTGGAACCACCGAAACCTAAACCGAAACCGCAGCCTGTTGCCGTCGCTCCGACGCCGGCACCGACTCCAGCGCCGAAACCGGCCGCTGAAGAAGCGCCAGCCCCAACCGGCAAAGCGTACGTTGTACAGCTCGGTGCACTGAAAAATGCGGATAAGGTCAATGAGATCGTGGGTAAACTTCGTGGCGCGGGCTTCCGGGTATATACTTCCCCGTCAACGCCGGTGCAGGGTAAAATAACCCGCATTCTCGTCGGGCCGGACGCCTCCAAAGATAAGCTAAAGAACTCGCTGGGCGAGCTGCAGAAGATCTCTGGTCTGAGTGGCGTCGTGATGGGGTACACCCCTAATTAAGGGATTGCGCTGTTTACGGCGCAGCCCTGATTCAGGCCGGATACGGTGTTTTTACCGCTATCCGGTAGTGCCCGAAGAGGCATAAAACGGTATGGCGTTGAAGATTTTTTCAGCGCCATTTTTATTTACGCGTGGAAAGGAAATCCCTACGCAAACGTTTTCTTTTTCTGTTAGAATGCGCCCCGAACAGGACGACAGGGCGTAAAATCGTGGGACACATATGGTCTGGATTGATTACGCCATTATCGCGGTGATTGGTTTTTCCTGTCTGGTTAGCCTGATCCGTGGCTTTGTTCGTGAAGCATTATCGTTGGTGACTTGGGGTTGTGCTTTCTTTGTCGCCAGCCATTACTACACTTACCTGTCTGTCTGGTTTACGGGCTTTGAAGACGAACTGGTTCGAAATGGGATTGCTATCGCGATACTGTTCATCGCGACACTTATCGTCGGCGCTATCGTTAACTTTGTGATAGGCCAACTGGTAGAGAAAACAGGACTGTCGGGTACCGACAGGGTGTTGGGGATCTGCTTCGGTGCTTTGCGTGGAGCGTTGATCGTTGCCGCCATACTGTTCTTTCTCGATACCTTTACCGGTCTGTCGAAAAGTGAAGACTGGGGTAAGTCGCAGCTGATTCCGCAGTTCAGTTTCATCATCAGATGGTTCTTTGACTATCTGCAAAGCTCGTCAAGTTTCTTGCCCAAAGTATAAACTTTGGGTCGTTGCTGAACGAGGAAAAGACGTATGTGCGGTATTGTCGGTATCGCCGGTGTTATGCCGGTAAACCAGTCGATTTATGACGCGTTAACGGTGCTCCAGCATCGTGGTCAGGATGCTGCGGGCATCATCACCATTGATGCCAACAACTGCTTCCGCTTGCGTAAAGCAAACGGAATGGTGAGCGATATTTTTGAAGCGCGCCATATGCAGCGTTTGCAGGGCAATATGGGCATCGGTCATGTGCGTTACCCAACGGCTGGCAGCTCCAGCGCCTCCGAAGCTCAACCTTTTTACGTCAACTCACCGTATGGCATCACTCTTGCCCACAATGGCAACCTGACCAACGCGCATGAGTTGCGTAAAAAGCTGTTTGAAGAAAAGCGCCGCCACATCAATACCACTTCAGATTCTGAAATTCTGCTGAATATTTTCGCCAGCGAGCTGGATAACTTCCGCCATTACCCGCTTGAGGCCGACAATATTTTTGCTGCCATTGCGGCAACCAACCGCCAGATTCGCGGCGCCTATGCCTGCGTGGCGATGATTATCGGTCACGGTATGGTTGCCTTCCGCGACCCTAACGGTATCCGTCCTCTGGTAATGGGCAAACGCGATATTGGCGATGGCCGTACCGAGTACATGGTGGCGTCTGAGAGCGTAGCGCTGGACACGTTGGGCTTTGAATTCCTGCGCGACGTAGCCCCTGGCGAAGCGGTGTATATCACCGAAAAAGGCCAGCTGTTTACCCGTCAGTGTGCTGATAACCCGGTGAGCAATCCGTGTCTGTTTGAATACGTTTACTTCGCTCGTCCTGACTCCTTTATCGACAAGATTTCCGTCTACAGCGCCCGTGTGAATATGGGGACTAAGCTTGGCGAAAAAATTGCCCGTGAGTGGGAAGATCTGGACATCGACGTAGTCATCCCAATCCCGGAAACCTCCTGCGATATCGCGCTGGAAATTGCCCGTATTCTCGGTAAGCCGTACCGTCAGGGGTTTGTGAAAAACCGCTATGTGGGACGCACCTTTATCATGCCGGGCCAGCAGCTGCGCCGTAAATCAGTACGCCGTAAGCTGAACGCTAACCGTGCGGAATTCCGTGATAAAAACGTGCTGCTGGTGGATGATTCCATCGTGCGCGGCACCACTTCAGAACAAATTATCGAGATGGCGCGTGAAGCCGGAGCGAAGAAGGTGTATCTGGCCTCTGCCGCCCCGGAAATTCGCTTCCCGAACGTTTATGGCATCGATATGCCTACGGCGACGGAGCTGATTGCGCATGGTCGTGAAGTGGACGAGATTCGCCAGATAATCGGCGCAGATGGTCTAATCTTCCAGGACCTGAACGATCTGATTGAAGCTGTCCGTGCTGAGAATCCGGATATTCAGCAGTTTGAATGTTCAGTGTTTAACGGTGTGTACGTCACCAAAGACGTCGACCAGCAATATCTCGATTTCCTCGACTCCCTGCGTAATGATGATGCTAAAGCGGTATTGCGTCAGAACGAAGCGGAAAACCTTGAAATGCACAACGAAGGTTAATGTTTGCTCGCAAGCAAGGGCGCAACCTGCACCCTTGCTTGCAACTCACCGTAATTTCCTGCAAAGTCGGCCCTGAGCAAGTAAGGGCTATTACACATGAAACGACTCATCATTGGTATTTCTGGCGCAAGCGGGGCAATTTACGGCGTGCGCCTGCTGCAGGTTTTGCGTGACGTTACCGATGTGGAAACCCATCTGGTGATGAGTGCCGCTGCCCGGCAGACGCTGGCACTGGAAACGGACCTCTCTGTGCGCGACGTGCAGGCGCTGGCAAATGTGAATCATGATACGCGCGATATCGCCGCCAGTATCTCCTCCGGCTCTTTTCAGACCGCCGGCATGGTTATCCTGCCGTGTTCAATCAAAACCCTTTCCGGCATTGTCCACAGTTACACCGATGGGTTGCTTACCCGTGCGGCAGATGTGGTGTTGAAAGAACGTCGTCCGCTGGTGCTGTGTGTACGCGAAACGCCGCTGCATCTGGGGCATCTGCGCCTCATGACCCAGGCGGCAGAAATTGGCGCAGTGATTATGCCACCAGTCCCGGCGTTCTATCATCGTCCACAAACGCTCGATGATGTGATTAATCAAACGGTTAATCGCGTGCTTGACCAGTTTGATATTACCCTTCCACAGGACCTGTTCACCCGCTGGCAAGGGGCGTAAGCCGTTCCATCAGCGTGCAAAGAAATATCCGTTGCCCTGTTTCAGGGCAATTTTGTAACCGCGATCATATCCTCAACATTTAATTCGTTAAAACTCAACGAAACGCTGCGGTTCGACCGTCAGACCTGCTATCTTCAAAATCAGGACATTATTGCAACGTTTTATTAACATATTTAACGTCGAATATCCTCATCGACGCGAAAATGGCATAAGACCTGCATGAAAAAGTCTGCAAACACACAACACAACGTAAAACATAATAAAATTACGCCACTTGAGGGTTATGTATGAAGAAGACGGTTCTTGCTTTGTCTTTGCTGGTAGGACTCTCCGCCACCGCGGCCAGCTACGCAGCACTTCCGCAGACGGTTCGTATTGGTACAGATACAACGTACGCACCTTTTTCCTCTAAAGATGCCAAAGGCGACTTTGTCGGCTTTGATATCGATCTGGGAAATGAGATGTGTAAGCGCATGCAGATCAAATGTACCTGGGTTGCCAGCGACTTTGATGCGCTGATCCCGTCGCTGAAAGCGAAAAAAATTGATGCCATTATCTCCTCGCTTTCTATCACCGAGAAGCGTCAGCAAGAGATTGCATTCTCAGACAAACTTTACGCAGCAGACTCACGGCTGATCGCCGCGAAAGGTTCCCCAATTAAACCGACTCTGGACTCCCTCAAGGGTAAACACGTTGGCGTGCTGCAAGGCTCTACTCAGGAAGCCTATGCCAATGACAACTGGCGTAGCAAAGGCGTGGATGTGGTGGCCTATGCGAACCAGGATCTTATCTATTCTGACCTGACGGCGGGTCGTCTCGACGCAGCACTGCAGGATGAAGTCGCGGCCAGCGAAGGCTTCCTGAAGCAACCTGCCGGTAAGGACTACGACTTTGCAGGTCCTTCGGTGAAAGATAAAAAATACTTTGGCGACGGAACCGGGATTGGCTTGCGCAAAGATGATGCAGAGCTGAAAGCCGCTTTCGACAAAGCGCTGGGTGAACTGCGTAAAGACGGCACCTACGACAAAATGGCGAGCAAATATTTTAATTTTAATGTCTACGGCGATTAATACAGCGGCGTGGGGAATTGACTGCACCATTGCGGGTAACCATTACGGTGCATAATACATTCAGTGCACTGTTTTGGTGCTTTTATCGCTGACTTAATAAGCATGAGTGCATACTTAAGCGCTTTTCATGCAAATAAATACCGCCGGCAGGGTAGAATACTTTGCCTTGTCGGCCTGATTAATGGCACGATAACTGCACCTGGTCCTGTAAAGATCCCCTATAAAAGACAGTCTGTTGAGGATAGTTATGAAAAAACTGGTGTTGTCTCTTTCTCTGGTTCTGGCTTTCTCCAGTGCTACCGCAGCATTTGCAGCCATTCCGCAAAAAATTCGTATCGGTACTGATCCTACTTATGCGCCGTTCGAATCGAAAAATGCACAGGGTGAATTAGTCGGTTTTGATATCGATCTGGCTAAAGAGCTGTGCAAACGTATTAATACGCAATGTACTTTCGTGGAAAACCCGCTGGACGCGCTGATCCCTTCGCTAAAAGCGAAGAAAATCGATGCCATCATGTCCTCGCTTTCCATTACTGAAAAACGTCAGCAGGAAATCGCTTTTACTGACAAGCTTTATGCAGCCGACTCGCGTCTGGTTGTCGCTAAAGATTCAGCTATTCAGCCGACCATTGAGTCGCTGAAAGGTAAACGTGTTGGTGTGCTGCAGGGCACCACCCAGGAAACGTTCGGCAACGAACACTGGGCGCCAAAAGGTATTGAGATTGTCTCTTATCAGGGGCAGGACAATATCTATTCTGACCTGACTGCCGGGCGTATTGACGCCGCGTTCCAGGATGAAGTCGCGGCCAGCGAAGGCTTCCTGAAACAGCCAGTCGGTAAAGATTACAAATTTGGCGGTCCGTCTGTGAAAGACGAGAAGTTGTTCGGCGTGGGTACCGGTATGGGGCTACGCAAAGACGATAACGAGCTGCGCGAAGCGCTGAACAAAGCCTTTGCCGAAATGCGAGCTGACGGTACTTACGAGAAGCTGGCGAAAAAGTACTTCGATTTTGATGTTTACGGCGGTTAATTACCGCAGGTGCTGATAAAGCCCGTAGATTTTTGATCGACTTATTGCCTGATGGCGGCTGCGCCTTATCAGGCCTACGACGAAAGCTTGTAGGCCTGATAAGCGAAGCGCCATCAGGCATAAAGTGACGAGACAAAATATCAAAAGAGGCTTACTACTCCACCACACACGACAGGACAGGCAGCATGTTGTATGGCTTTTCAGGTGTTATTTTACAGGGCGCAATTGTTACGCTGGAGCTGGCACTCAGCTCGGTGGTACTGGCGGTTCTGATAGGTCTTGTCGGCGCAGCAGCAAAGCTGTCGCAAAGCCGGGCAATGGGGCTTATTTTCGAAGGGTACACAACGCTAATCCGCGGTGTACCCGATCTGGTCTTAATGCTGCTCATCTTCTACGGATTACAAATCGCGCTGAATACCATTACCGATGCCATCGGTATCGGCCAGATTGATATCGATCCGATGGTTGCGGGCATTATCACCCTTGGATTTATCTACGGCGCCTACTTTACCGAAACTTTTCGCGGTGCGTTTATGGCTGTACCAAAAGGCCATATTGAAGCCGCGACGGCGTTTGGCTTTACCAGCTCACAAATATTTCGTCGCATTATGTTCCCGGCGATGATGCGTTATGCCTTACCGGGAATCGGTAATAACTGGCAGGTTATTCTTAAGGCCACGGCACTGGTGTCGCTGCTCGGCCTGGAAGACGTGGTGAAAGCGACCCAGCTTGCCGGGAAGAGTACCTGGGAGCCGTTCTATTTTGCCGTGGTGTGCGGGGTCATCTATCTGGTGTTTACCACTGTTTCTAATGGTGTGCTGCTGTACCTTGAGCGCCGCTATTCCGTGGGTGTGAAGAGGGCTGACCTGTGATCGAGATTATTCAGGAATACTGGAAGTCCCTGCTGTGGACCGACGGATATCGCTACACTGGCGTCGCTATCACCCTGTGGCTTTTGATTTCGTCAGTAGTGATGGGCGGAATACTTGCGCTCTTTTTGGCTATTGGCCGCGTTTCCAGTAATAAATTTATTCAGTTCCCTATCTGGCTGTTCACCTATATTTTTCGTGGCACGCCGCTGTACGTTCAGCTACTGGTGTTTTATTCCGGGATGTATACGCTGGAGATAGTCAAAGGCACGGACTTCCTCAACGCGTTTTTCCGCAGCGGGTTGAATTGCACCGTGCTGGCGCTGACGCTGAATACCTGCGCCTATACCACTGAGATTTTCGCCGGGGCTATCCGTTCCGTGCCGCACGGTGAGATTGAGGCTGCTCGCGCATACGGTTTCTCGTCATTCAAACTGTATCGATGCATTATTTTACCTTCCGCGCTGCGTATTGCGTTGCCGGCTTACAGCAATGAAGTCATTTTAATGCTGCACTCCACGGCGCTGGCGTTTACCGCAACGGTACCTGACCTGTTGAAAATCGCCCGCGATATCAACTCGGCAACGTATCAGCCGTTTACCGCCTTCGGTATTGCCGCTGTACTGTATTTGATTATTTCGTATGTCCTGATTAGCCTGTTCCGTAAAGCGGAAAAACGCTGGTTGCAGCATGTATCCTCTAAATGATTCGAGTAACACGATGTCTGAAAATAAATTAAACGTTATCGATTTACATAAGCACTACGGCGAACATGAAGTGCTGAAAGGGGTGTCGCTGCAGGCCAACGCGGGTGATGTTATCAGTATTATTGGCTCGTCAGGTTCCGGTAAAAGTACCTTCCTGCGCTGCATTAACTTTCTTGAGAAACCAAGCGCCGGGTCGATTATAGTCAGTGGTCAGAACATTGGTCTGGTGCGCGACAAAGACGGTCAGCTCAAGGTTGCGGACAAAAATCAGCTGCGCCTGCTGCGCACGCGTCTGACAATGGTCTTTCAGCACTTTAATCTGTGGAGCCACATGACGGTGCTGGAAAACGTCATGGAAGCGCCGATCCAGGTGTTGGGGCTGAGCAAACAGGAAGCCCGCGACCGTGCGGTGAAGTATCTGGCTAAAGTGGGCATTGATGAGCGCGCGCAGGGCAAATATCCGGTGCATCTGTCCGGTGGTCAGCAGCAGCGTGTTTCCATTGCCCGTGCGCTGGCGATGGAGCCGGAAGTGTTGCTGTTTGATGAACCTACGTCGGCACTAGATCCTGAGCTGGTGGGTGAAGTGCTGCGCATTATGCAACAGCTGGCCGAAGAGGGGAAAACCATGGTGGTGGTGACTCACGAAATGGGGTTTGCCCGTCATGTTTCCACGCACGTGATTTTCCTGCATCAGGGGAAAATTGAGGAAGAGGGCGACCCGGAGCAGGTATTCGGTAATCCGCAAAGTCCACGTTTGCAGCAGTTCCTCAAAGGTTCGTTGAAGTAAATCACCTGCCCGGAGGCGTTACGTTTTCCGGGCTTACAATTTTAGCGCGTCGCGCTCCAGCCGAAACACCCAGTCGTCGTAGGCGATGCCATCAATCTCATACGCCTTTTCCAGTACCTGGGTACGCACAAACCCCGTTTTTTCCAGAATACGAACAGAACCCTTATTCTCCGCGAGTGCGTAAGCGTTTATCGCCGTGACGTCCGTGCGCTCGAAAGCGTACTGGCACACTGCCGTCACGGCTTCGCTGGCAATCCCTTTCCCCTGAGCTTCTGGCAAAATGGCGTAGCCGAGGTCGGCCTCGTGTGGGTATAAATGGCTGATTTGCAGACCAATATCACCGAGAGGTGTTGATTTGTTATGCTCGCGGATGACAAAAGTATGCTGTGCAGCCAGACGTCTGGCGAATAACAGCCGCGTATCTTTCGCTGGGGCAATATCACCCATATAGCGCATGACTTCCGGGCATTCACGTAATCTCTGGAAAAATGACCAGTCAGAAAATTTAAATAAGGAGAGGGTAAGTCGGGGAGTCGAAATTATCGCCATAACGTCGCCATTGCGGAAATCTAGCCTATAACCTTACCACCACAACAGCGACCGTGAATAGAGCTACGGGATTATCGGATGACATCCGCCAGCGCTTCTTCTAAATCGTACCAGCGAAATGCAAAACCGGACGCTTCCAGGCGTTTGGGTAATGCTCGCTGCCCGCCGAGGACCAGTACTGAAGATTCCCCCATCAGCAGCCGCATAGCGGTGGCGGGAATGCGCAGAATGGCAGGGCGGTTTAGAGCGTGTCCCAGCGCGTGGGCAAACTGCTCATTGTGCACCGGGTATGGCGAAACCATATTGAAGGGACCGCGTAGATCATTATTCAGCAGCCAGATAATTCCGTTGACCATATCATCAACATGGATCCAGGCCATATACTGTCGTCCGTTACCGATTGGGCCGCCTAAGCCAAGACGAAACGGCGGGACCATTTTCGCCAGAATACCGCCAGCAGAGGCTAGTACCACGCCGGTACGCAGCATACACACGCGAGTTTTTTCGCTTTGCGCAGTGCTGGCAATTTGCTCCCAGCGGGCGCACAGCTTATGGGTAAATTCATTATGCGGTGGCTCTTCTTCCGTAACCACAACTTCGCCCAAATCGCCGTAGTAACCGATAGCGGAACCGGAGATTAACACTGAGGGCGGCGTCTCGCTGGCATTGATTAAATCGACCAGTTTCTGCGTAATGCCCCAACGGCTCTGGCACAGGCGTTCCTTTTGCTGTGCGCTCCAGCGCTTATCTGCAATAGGTTCTCCGGCAAGGTTAATCACGGCATCAATGTCATTGAGATGCTGCCGCTCTTCCAGTCCTTTCCATAACGTGACCCGAGAGTCGAGAATCTGACGAGCCTTATCAGGGGTACGTGTCACTACAATTATCTGATGCCCCAGTTCCAGCAGGCAGGGGATCAGATGACGTCCAATCAGGCCAGTACCGCCGGTAATCAGAATCTGCATGTCGCCTCCCGGGTTACGTTTTAGCGCTGCCAGCTCAGCGTCATAGAAACTGAGTCGGCGTAACGCAATGCGTGAAGTTTATCTATCTCCACTTCAGCATAAGTGACCCAGTGATGTTCGCGTGCGATATCGAGCACATCTTGAGTTAATTTTTCTAATAATGAGAAGCGGTTACCCTCCACGTGGGCAATGATGCTTTTGGTGATTGTGCGATAATTCAGCGCGTCGTTGATATCTTCGCTGGTACGGGCTTTGTCTGCCGGATAGTGAATGGCAATGTTGATGACGATATCCTGGCGGTTAAGGATCTCCTCTTCTTTGATGCCGATAAAAGTGCGCAGACGAAGGTTTTTTATACGAATAATAGCGTCAGGTTGTGACATTGCAGGTTTCCTCCATGTATGAACCTTTGCATGATACACGAGAACCGAATTGCGTCATCGCTTCTCGCTTTGTGCGTGCTGCATGGCGCGTTCAGTCGCGGGACGCGTACGGATGCGTTCGTGCCAGTTATTGACCGCCGGATAGTTGTCGAGGTCGATGCGCTGACGCTGATGGGCGTGGATCCACGGCCAGCTGGCAATGTCGGCAATGCTGTAGTGATCGCCTCCCAGCCAGGGTGACGATTCCAGACGTTTATTCATCACGTTGTACAGGCGCTGGGTTTCAACCTGGTATCTTTCAATGGCGTAAGGGATCGTTTGCGGAGCGTAATGACTGAAATGATGATTCTGCCCCAGCATAGGACCCAGACCGCTGACCTGCCAGAACAGCCACTGCAGCGTGGTGTGGCGTTCGCGTAATTCACCGCTGAGCAGCTTACCGCTCTTTTCCGCCAGATAGAGTAAAATTTCTCCGGACTCAAACAAGCTGATGGGCCTTCCGCCGTCCACCGGGGCATGATCGATAATGGCCGGGATTTTATTGTTCGGCGAGATCTGCAGAAAATTGGGGTGAAACTGGCTACCTTTGCTGATATCGACATGAATCAGACGGTATTGCAGCTGCGCCTCTTCAAGAAACAACGTGATTTTGTGACCGTTTGGCGATGGCGTGTAATAGAGATCGATCATTTTCAGCATCCGTTTTGTCATGAACCGGGTCATAACAAGTATAGAGCCTGTTGGCGTGCTTGAGTTTTCATCAAGTGACAGCGAGAGAAAGACTCTATATTTTGAAGGCAAGCTAATACACTTCAGAGGACATTATGAGCAAACCTGCAATTACGCTGTGGTCAGATGCCAATTTTTTCTCCCCTTACGTGCTGTCTGTTTATGTCGCTCTGCAAGAGAAAGGGCTGCCCTTTACGCTGAAAACTGTTGATCTCAACAGTGGCGAACATTTGCAACCTTCATGGCAAGGTTACGCCTTGACGCGCCGCGTGCCGGTTCTTGAGATCGATGGTTTTGAACTGAGCGAATCATCAGCGATTACGGAATTCCTGGAAGAGAGCTTTGCGCCGCCACAGTGGGAGCGTATCTATCCGCACGATGTGCAAAAACGCGCGCGGGCGCGCCAGGTTCAGGCGTGGATCCGCAGCGATTTAATGCCTATCCGTGAAGAACGCTCAACGGATGTCGTTTTTGCTGGCGTGAAGAAAGGACCATTAAGCGAAGCGGGAAAAGCCAGTGCGGAAAAATTGTTCGCTACTGCTGGCAGTTTACTGAGCCACGGTAAGCAGAATTTATTTGGCGAATGGTGTATCGCTGACTGTGATTTAGCGCTAATGCTTAATCGCCTGGTCCTGAATGGCGATGAGGTTCCGGAAGCGCTTGCGGAATACGCCACCTTCCAGTGGCAGCGCGCTTCAGTACAGCGTTTTATCGCGCTTTCAGCGAAGCGTTCCTGCTGAAAAACGGGCCGTAATCCAGTATCATTACAAGGTACTTTTCAGCGAGGAGTGAGTGATGAAACTGATGTTCGCATCGGACATTCATGGTTCGTTGCCAGCCACGGAACGCGTACTCGAACGGTTTGCTGCAAGCGGTGCGCAATGGCTGGTGATATTGGGTGATGTTTTAAACCACGGGCCGCGTAATGCGCTTCCAGAAGGCTATGCGCCTGCGCAGGTTGCAGAACGGCTGAATGAACAGGCATCGCGAATTATTGCGGTGCGTGGTAATTGCGACAGCGAAGTGGATCAGATGCTCCTGCATTTTCCGATGACTGCGCCGTGGCAGCAAATTCTGACAGAAAACCTGCGACTCTTTTTGACGCACGGACATCTTTTTGGCCCGCAAAATATGCCGGCGCTCAATGCGGGCGATGTTCTGGTTTATGGGCATACTCATCTGCCGGTTGCTGAGCTGCGCGAGGATATCTATTATTTCAATCCCGGCTCGGTAAGCATCCCTAAAGGGGGTTTTGCGGCAAGTTACGGGATTCTGGATGATAATGTTCTCAGCGTAATGGCACTCAATGATCAAAGTGTTATTGCACAGGTCGAGATTAATCCGTAATTTACCCCACAAACATAAACGCGCCGTAAGAGCGCCAGAAAAAAGAAGGTTTCCTGATGGTGGAACAGCGTCGTTTGGCAAGTACTGAATGGGTGGATATTGTGAATGAAGACAACGAAGTCATTGCACAGTCCAGCCGGGAACAAATGCGAGCGCAACGCTTACGCCATCGTGCAACGTATATCGTTGTGCATGATGGTATGGGCAAAATTCTGGTTCAACGTCGCACTGAGACAAAAGATTTTTTGCCCGGTATGCTGGATGCCACCGCAGGCGGTGTTGTTCAGGCTGACGAGCAGATGCTGGAATCAGCGCGCCGTGAAGCAGAAGAGGAACTGGGGATTGCGGGCGTGCCGTTTGCCGAGCATGGTCAGTTTTACTTTGAAGACCAAAACTGTCGCGTATGGGGCGGGCTGTTTAGCTGTGTTTCCCACGGACCGTTCGCGCTACAGGAAGAAGAAATTAGCGAAGTTTGCTGGCTGACGCCGGAAGAAATTACCGCGCGTTGCGACGAGTTCACTCCGGATTCGCTGAAAGCCCTGTCGCTGTGGATGACCCGCAACGCCAAAAATGAATCACTGAAGGAAGAAGAGACGGAATAAAACCTGAACCGCTATCGCAGCACTCTGAACGTTACGATAGCGGGCATCGACAGAGTTATGGAAGGGATATTGTTATTATCGTAGGGATGTAAAGTGTCCCGGGAGCTAAGGCATCCACATCGTTCACATACAGTTGAGCTTTAAGTCTTAGCAGGCCGTTGCCATTATAGTAATTTAAATATTTAGCAGGTACAGTACTGGGCTGTGTCACATCAATGTTAAATGCTACGTCCGAGCCACCCTGGTCCGTAAGATATTGTAAGGCAACACCCACGCCTCTGGAGGTACCCTGGGTATTAACGAGGGTGGAGGTATAGCTGTTAATTGCTTTTGTCTGATTATTGGAAAAATTGAGCACCAGATCGGATGTGGCATAGCAATTTTCCAGTTTGATATTAAATGGCGTATCGTTATAAGGCGGATAGGGCACTCTTTTCAGGATACTGTAATTGATGTCACCCAGGTTTACTGTTTGAGTATCAACGACAAATGCGGCACAGCCTGCGGTCGCTATTGTCAGTGGACCATTAATATATACGTCAATTTCCCCCCCCATGCCGGTTTTATTTTGAAGAACCCCGACTTGCTGCCGGCTTGTAAAAAGTTTTTTGCCGGACGCTTTTGCTGGATCAAATGCTGAGGTTGTGTAGAAGCTGAGATTGAATGTTACCGTGGCGTTCTCCATCTTCTTCTCATCAAAGCTTGAGCATCCCCAGCCGGAGGCGGTAGCTTTGTTAACGTCGGCATCGTTAGACAAATAAATTGTTGTTGTGTTCCATGCGGTAAAAGGGCCTTGTGGCGGCTTGGGTAGGGCTGCCTCTAGCGTAAAATAGAGCCCAGGGATTGAGGCATCAGCCAGCCAACCTTTTTTATTGCCACTGTCGGCGGTGAACGTCGTTCCTGCCGGGGTAAACGTAAGCGATCCGGAATCACCTGCATTGCCTTTACCGTCCGCATCTACCCAGTAAGTAATTGTGCTGTTTCTCACAGTTGCCATAAGGTCGGATTCATTTGGGAGAGGCTTTTGAGGGGTTGTTGTTAAATTGAGATCGGCGGCTGTGACTCCGCTGGAACTGCTACTATTACCTAATTCAACATAGCAAGCAGCCCATACAGATTGGGTTGTTGCTAACAGTAATGACAGTAGTAACAAATTTTGTTGTATCATAAAATTTATTTCGAATATGAGTAAATAATTGCAAAGAATAACACAGGTTAATTGTCTGGATATAATGGCGGGACGCGCTTTAAGAATATATAAATATATTTATATATATAATTTATTTTAAATTTTAATTCATTTAATGAATGTGTTTTCTGCCGAAAATAAAAAACCGCAGATGATTAGCCTGCGGCTTTTATTTCAGCACGTTACTCTCAATGGTAACCCATTATCTGCGCACCAATCACCACCACGCTGGACATAATAAACAGCAGCCCCAACAGCGTAGCACCTACCTTCAGCCAGTTACGAAAATCCACCCGACAAACACCTAACGTAGCCATCAGAGATGCCGATGTCGGATAGATAATATGGCTGAATCCGTCGCCAAACTGGAAGGCCAGCACGGTAACCTGACGGTTGACGCCAACCAGATCGCCCAGCGGCGCTAACAGCGGCATGGTCAATGCTGCCTGACCGGAGCCGGAGGTGACGAAGAAATTAAACACCGCCTGGAACAACAGCATAAACCACGCTGCTATGGCGTTATCCAGCCCGCTGATGCCACTGGCAATACTGTGCAGCAGAGTGTTTAACACGCTGGCTTCACCCGCCTCTCCATTACCGACCAGCAGTAAAATGCCCTTGGCAAAACCAACCAGCAGGGCAGGGGCAATCATCATTCGTGCTCCCTCAGTGAATGAGGAGGCCATGATGTTGATCGTCATGCCGTTGAGCCGAAACACGACGCCGATAATGCCAATCACCAGGCCCATCGTGAAGAACTGACTGGCGATCTCAGGAATAAACCATGCGTGGACGATAACGCCCCAAATGACCCACACGATCACGCCCGTCAACACCATCAGTACCAGCCAGTCACCGAGCGTGAAGCGCCGTTCCACGACCTCGTCCTGCTGCTCGCGAAAGAAGCGATCGGATTCATGTACCCGGGACAAAAGCGGATTCTTTTTGATGCGTGCCGCATAGGCCAGCGTGAAGGTTAGTCCTATTAGCGTAGCGACCACCCAGACCACGATGCGCAGACCGGAACCAGAGAGCACTGGCACCCCCGCAATACCTTGCGCGACCACCACGCAAAATGGGTTCATCCATGAGCTGGCGAAACCAATCTGAGTCGCGATATAGGTAACCAGAACGGTGGTGATACTGTCGTAACCTAGCCGGACCATCAGCGGCGCGATGATAATGGCAAAGGCAACCGCCTCTTCCCCCATGCCAAACACCGCGCCGCCTAAGGAGAAGAGAATAAACAGCACTGGGATAAAGAGGACCTCGTTGCCCCGCGTATGGCGGATGAGCGCCAGGATGCCGTTATCAATGGTGCCGGTACGCATAACGATGCCAAATGCGCCGCCAATGACCAGCATAAACATAATGATGCCGACCGCAGTGCCGAATTTCGAGCCGGAGGTTAAGCCTTCGAACGGAAAATTCATCAGGCCTGGGCGCTCATCTCCGGTGGTAAAGAACTTAACCGGGTGATACTGCTCTTCACCAGCTTCATTGGTCAGAATACGAAAGGAATGGGGGTCAACCACCTTACGGGTTTTGGTTTGTCCATCAACCTGATATTGCACTTCCTGGCTGTCGAACATCCCGACGGGAACAACCCATGTCGCCAGACTGGTTAAAATGGCGACGAAAAAAATAATCACCAGCGTGTCGGGCATCGCCCATTTTTTGGCTGGCTGTGATTCTGTTACTGCTGACATGAAAGACTATCCCTGTTGCAATGCAAAAGAGGGTAAGTATGCGAACAGAAGAATAGTTATTCATTGATGCAGCGCATTCAGGCAAATATTTCAGATTATGCCAAAGGGGAAACAGACATAAAAAAACCGGAAATATCAGCTATTTCCGGTTTGATAAGTAGATATGTTGCCGGATAAGAGATCCGGCACACTCGGCAGATTACTGCTGCTGCTGGGAAGACTGGATCGCGGTCAGTGCGATGGTATAGACGATATCGTCTACCAGCGCGCCACGAGACAGGTCGTTCACCGGCTTGCGCATACCCTGCAGCATCGGCCCAATGGAGATCAGGTCGGCAGAACGCTGTACCGCTTTGTAGGTGGTGTTACCGGTGTTCAGATCCGGGAAGATGAACACGGTAGCGCGACCTGCAACCGGAGAGTTCGGCGCTTTGGATTTCGCAACGTCAGCCATAACGGCGGCGTCGTACTGCAGCGGTCCGTCGATCATCAGGTCAGGACGTTTTTCCTGCGCCAGACGAGTCGCTTCACGAACTTTCTCTACGTCGCTACCTGCACCAGAGGTACCGGTGGAGTAGGAGAGCATCGCAACGCGCGGTTCGATACCGAAGGCAATCGCGGATTCAGCGGACTGAATAGCGATTTCTGCCAGCTGTTCTGCGGTTGGATCCGGGTTGATCGCGCAGTCGCCGTAAACGTAAACCTGATCCGGCAGCAGCATGAAGAACACAGAAGACACCAGGGAACTACCCGGTGCAGTTTTGATCAGCTGCAGCGGTGGACGAATGGTGTTCGCAGTAGTGTGAACGGCACCGGAAACCAGACCGTCAACGTCGTCCTGTTCCAGCATCAGGGTACCGAGAACGACGTTGTCTTCCAGCTGTTCGCGGGCAACGGTTTCGGTCATGCCTTTGTTCTTACGCAGTTCGACCAGACGAGCAACGTAGCTTTCGCGAACCACATCTGGATCAACGATTTCTACGCCAGCGCCAAGTTCAACGCCCTGAGAGGCCGCAACGCGGGTGATCTCATCCGGGTTACCCAGCAGTACGCAGGTTGCGATACCACGTTCAGCACAGATGGCTGCCGCTTTAACGGTACGCGGTTCGTCGCCTTCCGGCAGAACAACGCGTTTGCCCGCTTTACGTGCCAGCTCGGTCAACTGATAACGGAACGCTGGTGGAGACAGACGACGGCTGCGCTCAGATGTTGCGGTCAGAGATTCAATCCAGTCAGCGTTGATGAAGTTAGCAACGTATTCCTGAACTTTTTCGATACGCTCGTGATCGTCAACCGGAACTTCCAGGTTGAAGCTCTGCAGGCTCAGAGAGGTCTGCCAGGTGTTGGTGTTTACCATGAATACCGGCAGGCCGGTTTCGAATGCGCGTTCGCACAGTTTGGTAATGCGCGCGTCCATTTCGTAGCCACCGGTCAGCAGCAGGGCGCCAATTTCTACGCCGTTCATCGCTGCCAGACATGCTGCAACCAACACGTCAGGACGGTCGGCAGAGGTCACCAGCAGAGAACCTGCACGGAAGTGCTCCAGCATGTGCGGAATGCTGCGTGCGCAGAAAGTCACAGACTTCACGCGACGGGTATTGATATCGCCTTCGTTTACGATGGTGGCGTTCAGGTGACGCGCCATATCGATTGCACGGGTAGCGATCAGATCGAAGCTCCATGGCACCGCGCCCAGAACCGGCAGCGGGCTGGATTCTTGCAGTTTAGCCGGATCAACTTTGATCACTTTCGCTTTGGAAGAGTCGTCGAAAATCTCGGACAGATCCGGGCGAGTACGGCCCTGCTCATCAACCGGTGCGTTCAGTTTGTTAACGATTACGCCGGTGATGTTGGTGTTTTTCGCGCCACCGAAGCTGCTGCGAGTCAGTTCAATACGCTCGTTCAGTTGTTCCGGGGTATCGGTGCCCTGAGACATAACGAAGACGATTTCTGCATTCAGCGTTTTCGCGATTTCGTAGTTCAGAGACTGCGCGAACTGATGTTTACGGGTTGGGACCAGGCCTTCAACCAGGACAACTTCAGCGTCTTTAGTGTTCGCGTGGTAGTTCGCGATGATCTCTTCCATCAGCACATCTTTCTGATTGCTGGACAGCAGAGATTCAACGTGGCTCATCTTCAGCGGCTCAGCGGCTGGCAGAGAAGAGTTAGCACGGACGATGCTGGTAGTCTGGTCTGGCGCATCGCCACCGGCACGCGGTTGAGCGATCGGCTTGAAGACGCTCAGACGAACGCCTTTGCGTTCCATTGCGCGGATCACGCCAAGGCTGACGCTGGTCAGACCGACGCTGGTTCCGGTAGGGATCAGCATAATAATACGGGACACGGTTTATCCTCTTTCGTTACCGCCCGTTTCAGGCGGGTTACAAAACAGCACCGCCAGCTAGGCTGGCGGTGTGAAATCAGGCGGTCAGACGGCTCGCGTCTTGCGCGATAACCAGTTCTTCGTTGGTTGGGATAACCAACGCAGGACGGGTACCTTCTTTGTTGATGAAACCAGATTTGCCGAAACGTGCGGCCAGGTTACGTTCGTGGTCTACTTCAAAGCCCAGAACGCCCAGTTTGCCCAGAGACAGTTCACGAACCATCGCGGCGTTTTCACCGATACCACCGGTGAAGACAACGGCATCCAGACGACCATCCATCAGCGCAGTGTAAGAACCGATGTATTTCGCCAGACGGTGGCAGTAAACGTCCATTGCACGTTTAGCGTCTTCTTTAGTCGCGTAGTTATCTTCAACATAGCGGCAGTCGCTGGTGACTTCGGTCAGACCCAGCAGGCCGGACTCTTTGGTCAGCATTTTGTTGATCTGGTCAACGCTCATGCCCAGGGTGTCGTGCAGGTGGAAGATGATCGCCGGGTCGATGTCACCGGAACGCGTACCCATCACCAGACCTTCCAGTGGGGTCAGACCCATGGAGGTATCAACACATTTACCGTTACGGATAGCAGATACAGAACCGCCGTTGCCCAGGTGGCAAGTGATGATGTTCAGCTCATCAACCGGTTTGTTCAGCACTTTAGCCGCTTCCTGAGTAACGAAGAAGTGGCTGGTACCGTGCGCGCCGTAACGACGAACGCCATGTTCTTTGTACAGGCTGTACGGCAGGGCGTAGAGGTAAGATTCTTCCGGCATAGTCTGATGGAACGCGGTGTCGAATACGGCCACGTTTTTGTCTTTCAGATTCGGGAAGGATTTCAGCGCTTCAGCGATACCGATCAGGTGTGCAGGGTTGTGCAGCGGTGCAAAAGAGGCTGCATCTTTGATACCCTGAATAACGGAATCGTCGATAACTACAGAGCCGGTGTATTTTTCGCCGCCGTGAACAACACGGTGACCAATCGCAGTCAGCTGAGCAGACAGTTCTGGTTTTTGTGCCAGAATAGTATTAACGATAAAATTCAGCGCTTCACTGTGAGCGGCGCCTGCACCTAAAGCCGCTTCTTGTTTACCGCCATCCATTTTCCATTTGATACGTGCTTCTGGGAGATGGAAACATTCGGCTAAACCAGAAAGGTATTCTTCACCGTTTACTGCATCGATGATGGCAAATTTCAGTGAGGAGCTACCGCAGTTCAGAACCAGTACTAACTTACTCGACATGGAAGTACCTATTTATGATACGTGGCTAAAAAAACGTCAGGGAGTCATAGAGCGTAGCGCATGATGACACCGACGTTTATGATTAACATCATGCGCCATGGTCTTTTTGGGCACGATGGAATAAATACCTTTGAGTCTATGTCATTTTGCGTATTTTTCAGCCAATGGCATACTATGTGTCAATTTGACGACTCAATGATTTTGGACTAAAGGCCTTACAGGCCGGCACAGGATACCTGAATGTGGGTATCAAAGACAAAATGTTTTGAACGATGTCCCTTGTAGTTGTTGTTTTGCACAAATTTTTTAATTTTTATATGTGAAGTTGAGGTAACCGCCATGTCGACACCGGATAATCGTTCCGTCAATTTTTTTAGCTTGTTTCGCCGGGGGCAGCACTACGCGAAGACGTGGCCAATGGAAAAGCGCCTCGCGCCCGTGTTTGTAGAGAACCGTGTGATCCGTATGACACGTTACGCAATCCGTTTTATGCCGCCTATCGCCGTCTTCACCTTATGCTGGCAAATTGCGCTAGGGGGACAGTTGGGACCGGCCGTGGCGACCGCGCTGTTTGCGCTCAGCCTGCCGATGCAGGGCATGTGGTGGCTGGGTAAACGTTCCGTGACGCCGCTGCCGCCTTCAATACTCAACTGGTTCTACGAAGTTCGGGGTAAATTGCAAGAAGCCGGGCAGGCGCTCTCTCCGGTAGAAGGAAAGCCGGATTACCAGGCGCTGGCTGACACGCTTAAGCGCGCCTTCAAACAACTGGATAAAACTTTCCTTGATGATTTGTAATTGACCCCTGATTACGCATATAAAAGAAGGCACAAGATGCCTTCTTTTTTTTCATCGCAGTAGTAGTGATACAGGAGTCCCAAATGGAAATGACCAACGCTCAACGTCTGATTTTGTCGAATCAGTACAAAATGATGACTATGCTCGACCCAACTAACGCCGAGCGTTATCGTCGTTTGCAGACGATTATTGAACGCGGTTACGGCTTGCAGATGCGTGAGCTGGATCGTGAGTTTGGTGAACTGACGGAAGAAACCTGTCGTACGATTATCGATATTATGGAGATGTATCACGCATTACATGTGTCCTGGACTAATCTTAAGGATGCACAGGCTATTGATGAGCGCCGCGTGACTTTCCTCGGTTTTGACGCCGCAACGGAAGCCCGTTTCCTCGGATACGTTCGCTTTATGGTGAATGTGGAAGGTCGCTATACCCACTTTGATGCGGGTACGCATGGCTTCAACGCCCAGACCCCAATGTGGGAAAAATATCAGCGTATGTTGAACGTCTGGCACTCTTGCCCGCGCCAGTATCACCTGAGCGCGAATGAAATTAACCAAATCATTAATGCCTGAGGGGGCGAGCGTGCAGTGCAAAGGTTTTCTGTTTGATCTGGATGGAACGCTGGTCGATTCCTTACCCGCAGTAGAGCGTGCGTGGTGCAACTGGGCCGATCGTTTTGGCCTCGATCACGCCGAGGTGCTCGTCTTTATTCATGGCAAGCAGGCCATTACCTCCCTGCGACACTTTATGGTGGGCAAATCTGAGGCAGAGATCGCCGCGGAGTTTACCCGTCTGGAGCAGATCGAAGCGACGGAAACCGCCGGAATCACTGCGCTGCCTGGGGCTGTTGATTTACTCAACCATCTCAATAAAGCGGGTATTCCATGGGCGATTGTGACCTCCGGCTCTATGCCGGTCGCACGGGCGCGCCATCGTGTTGCTGGGCTTCCTGCTCCTGAAGTGTTTGTCACCGCCGAGCGGGTAAAAAGAGGGAAACCAGAGCCAGACGCGTATCTGTTAGGCGCTCAGCTTCTGGGCCTGGCACCGCAGGAATGTGCCGTGGTGGAAGATGCCCCCGCCGGGGTGCTTTCAGGACTGGCAGCTGGGTGTCATGTCATCGCGGTCAACGCGCCAGCGGATACGCCGCGTCTGAACGAGGTTGATTTTTCGCTGACCAGTCTGGAACATATTTCTGTGACCAAACAACCCAACGGAAATGTGGTCGTTATAAGAAATACCTGATCATGATTTAGCCCCAGATTGTTGGGGCTTTTTTATGGCAGAATCAGTCCATCCCTCTCATTTAACAAGGATATGTTGTGAACGGTGAATTGATATGGGTTCTCTCATTGCTGGCGATTGCCGTCGTCTTGTTTGCAACTGGCAGAGTGCGTATGGACGCGATCGCTTTGCTGGTCATTATTGCCTTTGTTCTGAGTGGAACATTGAGCATCACAGAGGCTTTTTCCGGGTTCAGCGATCCTAACGTTATTTTGATAGCGGCTTTATTCATTATCGGTGACGGTCTCGTGCGTACCGGTGTGGCGACAGTAATGGGCGCCTGGCTGGTGAAGGTCGCCGGTAGCAGTGAAGTCAAAATGCTGGTGTTGCTGATGATAACCGTAGCTGGACTCGGTGCATTCATGAGTTCGACCGGTGTGGTCGCCATCTTTATTCCGGTTGTCTTAAGTGTTTCCATGCGCATGGAAATTTCTCCTTCACGCCTGATGATGCCGCTAAGTTTTGCCGGCTTGATAAGCGGCATGATGACGCTGGTGGCAACGCCGCCAAACCTGGTCGTCAACAGTGAACTGTTACGTGAAGGACTTAATGGTTTTAGCTTTTTTAGCGTAACCCCACTGGGACTGGTGGTGTTAGTACTTGGCATAATTTATATGCTGGTGATGCGTTTTATGCTGAAGGGTGAAGACTCCGGGCAGCCGGGCGACGGCTGGAAGCGCCGGACCTTTCGCGATCTGATTAAAGAATATCGCCTGACTGGGCGCGCGCGTCGCCTGGCGATTCGCCCGGGTTCTCCTATGATAGGCCAGCGTCTGGACGACCTGAAACTGCGTGAGCGCTACGGGGCAAACGTGATTGGCGTGGAGCGCTGGCGTCGCTTTCGTCGCGTGATCGTTGACGTAAACGGGGTTTCTGAGTTTCGTGCTCGTGACGTATTGCTGATTGATATGTCTGCGGCCGATGTCGACCTGCGTGAATTTTGCGCTGAGCAACTGTTGGAACCGATGGTGCTGCGTGGAGAATACTTCTCCGAGCAGGCGCTTGATGTGGGCATGGCCGAAATCTCTCTGATCCCTGAGTCGGAATTGATCGGCAAAACGGTACGGGAAATCGCTTTTCGTACGCGTTACGGGCTGAATGTCGTTGGGCTGAAGCGCGATGGTACGGCGCTGGCCGGGGCGGTGGTTGATGAGCCGCTGTTGATGGGCGATATCATTTTAGTGGTGGGCAACTGGAAGCTGATCACGCTGCTTGGACAAAAAGGGCGCGATTTTGTGGTGCTAAATATGCCTGTGGAAGTCAGTGAAGCTTCTCCGGCGCACAGCCAGGCGCCGCATGCGATTTTCTGTCTGGTACTGATGGTCGCGTTAATGCTCACCGATGAAATCCCTAATACGGTTGCCGCGATTATCGCTTGTTTGCTGATGGGAAAATTCCGCTGCATCGATGCCGAAAGCGCCTACAAAGCCATTCACTGGCCAAGCATTATTTTGATTGTCGGGATGATGCCTTTTGCGCTGGCGTTACAGAAAACGGGCGGCGTCGATCTGGTGGTGAAAGGGCTAATGGACGTTGGTGGTGGGTACGGCCCGTATATGATGCTGGGCTGCCTGTTCGTGCTGTGCGCGACCATTGGGTTATTTATCTCTAACACCGCGACGGCGGTACTGATGGCGCCGATTGCGCTGGCGGCGGCAAAGTCGATGGGCGTTTCGCCGTATCCGTTTGCGATGGTGATTGCGATGGCGGCTTCCGCAGCCTTTATGACGCCAGTGTCTTCGCCGGTAAACACACTGGTGCTCGGGCCGGGTAACTACACCTTTAGCGACTTCGTGAAGA
This sequence comes from Citrobacter sp. LUTT5, assembly GCF_009905315.1. Lineage (NCBI taxonomy): Bacteria > Pseudomonadati > Pseudomonadota > Gammaproteobacteria > Enterobacterales > Enterobacteriaceae > Citrobacter > Citrobacter sp. LUTT5. The sequence continues at coordinate 1,603,471 of NZ_CP047606.1, forward strand.
TTGGCGTACCGTTTACGGTGATTGTCATGGCAGTGTGCGTGGTGATGATCCCGATGCTGTTCCCGTTTTGACCGCCGCAGTAAACGCCTGATGGCGCTGCGCTTATCAGGCCTACGGATATCACGTTACCTGTAGGCCGGATAAGGCGTTAGCCGCCATCTGGCAAAATCATTTAAAGCGGTGAATCCTGGCTGATTTCATCTAATGAAAGGTGAAAGCTTGGGACAAACACGTCCATAAAGTAGTCCATCTCTTCGCTGCGTCGTGACTCCAGCGTTTTTTCCAGACGTGTTTTCGCCAGCAGAAATTCGTTGTTACCGGCGGAGAGTTCTTCCAGGCACTTCAGATACGCGCACAGGGCATCGGCCTGTTTAACAATCGATCTTTCTTCTTCACTTAAGGCATGTTCATCAATGAGCGGTGCAAAAATATCGCGCAACTCATCGGGAACCATATCGACCAGTTTTTGCTGGGCAATTTTCTCTATCGCTTTATATTCCTGAGCAATCTGCGAGTTGAAATATTTCACTGGGGTAGGGAGATCGCCGGTTAACACCTCTGACGCATCGTGGTACATCGCCAGCAGGGCAATACGCTCAGCATTTACCTGACCACCAAATTTACGGTTTTTGATCGCGGCCAGCGCATGAGCAACCATGGCAACCTGCAGACTGTGTTCGGACACGTTTTCAGTGCGCACGTTGCGCATCAGCGGCCAGCGGTTAATGAGTTTCAGACGGGAGAGGTGGGCAAAAAAGTGGCTCTGCTTCATAACGACCCTTACTCAGTGACTTCAGTAACGGTATTTTGCGCAGAGAGTGCTACCGGATGCAAACCCGGTAGCACTTTGCGTGGTTACAGCTGGCGATACCCTGACAGGAAACGCTCAAATTTACTCAACGACATTTCGATATCATCAATTCGCGGCAGCGTAACGATGCGGAAATGATCCGGCCACGGCCAGTTGAATGCTGTCCCCTGGACCAGCAGTACTTTTTCCTGCAACAGGAAGTCGAGCACCATCTTCTGGTCGTCATGAATATTGAAGCGCTTGGCGTCAATTTTCGGGAACATATACAGTGCACCGCGCGGTTTTACGCAAGAGACGCCAGGAATATCATTGAGCAGTTCCCAGGCGCGGTTACGTTGCTCATACAGACGTCCGCCAGGCATAATGAATTCGCTGATGCTCTGATATCCACCCAGCGCGGTCTGAATGGCATGTTGTGCAGGGACGTTCGCACACAGGCGCATAGAAGCCAGCATCTCAAGGCCTTCGATATACCCTTTGGCATGTTTCTTCGGTCCGTTCAGTACCATCCAGCCCTGACGGAAACCGGCAACACGATAGGTTTTTGACAGGCCGTTAAAGGTAATAGTCAGCAGATCCGGGGCCATTGCCGCAATCGAGTGGTGCTCGGCGTCATCGTAGAGAATTTTGTCGTAAATCTCATCTGCAAAGATGATGAGGTTGTTCTGGCGAGCAATCTCAACAATCTCCATCAGCAGCTCTTTAGAATAAACAGCGCCGGTTGGGTTGTTGGGGTTGATGATGACGATCCCACGCGTACGCGGCGTAATTTTGGCGCGGATATCATCCAGGTCCGGGAACCAGTCTGACGATTCATCACACAGGTAGTGCACGGCATTACCACCAGAGAGCGAAACCGCCGCCGTCCACAGTGGATAATCAGGTGCAGGAACCAGCATTTCGTCCCCACTGTTCAGCAATGCCTGCATGGCCTGCACAATCAATTCGGATACGCCGTTACCGATATAGATATCTTCTACGGTTACATCGCGCATCCCGCGGGCCTGGTAATGCTGCATGATTGCTTTGCGGGCTGAATAAAGGCCTTTGGAATCGCAATATCCTTGCGCTGTTGGCAAATTGCGGATCACATCCACTAAAATTTCATCTGGTGCTTCAAACCCGAAAGGCGCAGGGTTGCCGATGTTCAGTTTCAGAACTTTGTTGCCTTCTTCTTCCAGGCGCTTTGCTTCCTTCAGAACCGGGCCGCGAATGTCATAACAGACGTTTTCTAATTTGCTGGATTTTTCAATGGGGGACATGAACGTTGACCTTTTTAGCTGTGAATGCCACTCCCTGCCGTGGAAGTCAGCCCAGCACAATGTACTCCCACGACGGTGAGTTTTGAAGGGTCTTTAGTAGAAGATTTTGGAAAGCAGGAGGACGATAATTAACTTTTAATAACTAAATTATGCAATTATTACAGTGTAATAATCTGGATTGTTGTATTTTTTATGGTTTATGTTTTGCTTTGTTGGCTTTGGTATGGTGGTTTGTCTGGTCGAAAAAAGTTAGCCCTATAAAACAAAATGCAGCCGATATCTGTGTGATACGGCGCGATTCGAAAATACTGAGGTTTCATCCACGAATTCTGTTATCGGTCTGATCCCTACGTGATACGGTGTGAATCCATTGTTAAGCATAATTAATGAATTGAGAGATTCTTAATTAATTATTATTTATTATTTAAACGACATCAAATTGAGTGGGCTAATAATACGAAAACCGTTGCACTGACATAACACCAATTCGCCCGGAATTATTCGCAATAACACTTATAAATATAGTGGTTTTAGGTTAAGATAACTCCTATGAAATGGTTTGTAGTACGAGTTTTACGATAATTCAAATGTTTGTTGGTTGTTCATAACATACTGAAAAGTTAGTTTTTAATGTGTAAATTATTGTTCGTTAACTATTTTTTAAATTTACAAAATTTACATGTTTTCCATTAGTCAGAATCATACGGCAGCTAAAAATACGGCTCTTTCTCGTTGCTATATTCCGATGAATATCACGGGTTTTAAAATAGCTCAGAAAGAGAATTGTTTCGTTTGTTAAACCAAATACATCCTTATTTTCACTTGGTTACACTAAGCGAAACTGAAGGGAGGCACATTACAAATGGAGTTGTTTGATTCTGAATGCACAGCATTAACCCGGTATGACCCGCGAGTAAGTGAAAAACTATGATAAATGCAAATCGTCCGATAATTAACCTCGACCTCGATCTGCTGAGAACCTTTGTTGCTGTTGCCGACCTAAATACCTTCGCGGCTGCGGCAGCTGCGGTATGTCGAACTCAGTCTGCGGTAAGTCAGCAAATGCAGCGCCTTGAGCAACTTGTGGGGAAAGAGTTGTTCGCGCGTCATGGACGCAACAAACTGCTGACCGAACATGGTATCCAGCTGTTGGGTTACGCCAGGAAAATACTGCGATTTAATGATGAGGCATGCTCATCATTGATGTTTAACAATCTTCAGGGGGTGTTAACTATCGGTGCTTCTGATGAATCCGCCGACACCATACTCCCATTTCTGCTTAACCGCATTAGTTCGGTTTATCCGAAACTTGCGCTTGATGTAAGAGTGAAACGCAATGCTTACATGGTGGAGATGCTTAAGTCGCAAGAAGTGGATTTAGTGGTCACCACGAATCGCCCTGACGATTTTGAATGCCTGAATTTGCGGACTTCACCGACGCACTGGTATTGCGCAGCCGAATATATCCTGCAAAAAGGCGAACCGGTGCCGTTAGTTCTGCTGGACGATCCCAGCCCGTTTCGCGATATCGTGCTGGCGACGTTGAATGCCGCACAGATCCCGTGGCGTCTGGCTTATGTCGCTTCAACATTGCCTGCGGTCCGCGCGGCGGTAAAAGCAGGGCTTGGCGTCACTGCGCGTCCTGTAGAAATGATGAGCCCGGATTTACGCGTACTGGGTGCGGCGGACGGATTGCCACCTCTGCCTGATACCGAGTATCTGTTGTGCAGCGATCCGGGCACGCAAAATGAATTAGCTCAGGCTATCTTTAAGTCGATGCAGACATATCAAAATCCTTGGCAATACAATCAGTTTACCCCTGAAGGGGGAGATGATTCGCTGATTGTTGAAGGCGACTTTGAGTAAAGCGTCACAAAAAAACGTTTAAAAATGTAAGTGTAAAAAAGGGCCACTGATGATGAAAAAACATCCAGCGGCTCTTTTTTTATGCAAATATTACTGCTTTCTGTTCATTCATATACTAAAACTTAACAAAATCAGCAGGTAAAAAAACAGACTGACAATAGGGTGAAAAATAATCAGCCGCGTTGCTAAATGTTTCCATGTTAAAAAACTAGAGAAATTGTTGCTGTTTTTTATGGTGAATTAACAAAAGCGTGTCACAGATCAAGAAAATACTCCCATTTAGGGGGAGGCATCTGGGTGAATTCCTGTCAAAATAGACGTGTATTATCTTTTTTACTTCACTACGGACACGATTCAACAACATTAAAAATGACCGATGATGCAATCGAAATGGGTCTAAAGAGCACTTTATGTTAATGGAGTTGGAGTAGTGTAAAATAATGTGAGGAAACTTTTGTTAAAGTTGACAAAAGGTTATAGAAAGGAGTAAAAAACCCCATCAATTAGCTGTATAAAATGATTTTTCACAGTGATTGTAAGGTTTTTTTTATTCCTCCCCATGAATCGATGTGGCGTTCATCTGCCGAAAAGAGCAGAGAATTTGGCGCTACTTTTGATGAGTAAGCAATGAGTATGTCAACATCCACTGAAATCATCGCTCATCACTGGGCATTCGCTATCTTTCTTATCGTTGCCATTGGCCTGTGCTGCCTGATGCTCGTCGGCGGCTGGTTTTTAGGGGGTCGCGCACGCGCGAGATCTAAAAACGTGCCGTTTGAATCAGGTATCGACTCGGTCGGCACCGCCCGCCTGCGCCTGTCTGCCAAGTTTTATCTGGTAGCCATGTTCTTCGTTATCTTCGACGTTGAAGCGCTGTATCTGTTCGCATGGTCAACTTCTATCCGTGAAAGCGGTTGGATTGGCTTTGTGGAAGCTGCAATTTTTATTTTTGTGTTACTGGCAGGTCTGGTTTATCTGGTGCGTATTGGCGCGCTGGACTGGACGCCCGCGCGTTCACGCCGCGAGCGTATGAACCCGGAAACGAACAGTATCGCTAATCGTCAACGCTAACCGCGAGGCATTAAGATGGATTATACGCTCACCCGCATAGATCCTAACGGTGAGAACGACCGTTACCCCCTGCAAAAACAGGAGATCGTAACCGACCCCCTGGAACAAGAAGTTAACAAAAACGTGTTCATGGGCAAACTGCATGACATGGTTAACTGGGGCCGTAAAAACTCAATTTGGCCATATAACTTTGGCCTTTCCTGCTGCTACGTTGAGATGGTGACCTCGTTTACCGCCGTGCACGATGTGGCCCGTTTTGGTGCGGAAGTACTGCGTGCATCGCCGCGTCAGGCTGACCTGATGGTCGTAGCCGGAACCTGCTTTACCAAAATGGCGCCAGTTATTCAGCGCCTCTACGATCAGATGCTGGAACCGAAATGGGTTATTTCCATGGGCGCATGCGCCAACTCCGGCGGGATGTACGACATCTATTCTGTAGTGCAGGGCGTTGATAAATTTATTCCGGTCGATGTGTACATCCCGGGATGTCCGCCGCGCCCAGAAGCGTATATGCAGGCTCTGATGCTGCTGCAAGATTCCATTGGCAAAGAACGCCGTCCGCTCTCCTGGGTGGTTGGCGATCAGGGCGTTTATCGCGCCAATATGCAGTCAGAACGCGAGCGTAAACGCGGCGAACGTATTGCTGTAACGAATCTTCGTACACCAGACGAGATTTAATTTGCGCCTGTCGGCAGCAGCACTTCCTTCGCTTATCACTACATAAATAGCGCGAAGCACTGCCGACCACCACGGACCATTTGCAATGGTGAACAATATGACCGACTTAACCGCGCAAGACGCCGCATGGCAAACACGGGATCACCTTGATGACCCGGTCATTGGCGAACTGCGCAACCGTTTTGGGCCGGATGCCTTTACCGTTCAGGCGACTCGCACCGGGGTACCCGTTGTTTGGGTCAAGCGTGAACAATTACTGGAAGTTGGCGATTTCTTAAAGAGACTGCCGAAACCTTACGTCATGCTGTTTGACTTACACGGCATGGACGAACGTCTGCGTACGCACCGCGAAGGGTTACCCGCCGCGGATTTTTCCGTTTTCTATCACCTGATCTCCATTGAACGCAATCGCGATATCATGCTCAAGGTGGCTTTGTCTGAAAACGATCTGCGCGTACCGACTTTCACCAAACTGTTCCCGAACGCCAACTGGTATGAGCGTGAAACCTGGGAAATGTTTGGCATCGATATCGAAGGTCACCCGCACCTGACGCGTCTGCTGATGCCGCATACCTGGGAAGGCCATCCGCTGCGTAAAGACTACCCGGCGCGTGCAACCGAATTCGACCCGTTTGAGCTGACTAAAGCCAAACAGGATCTGGAAATGGAAGCGCTGACCTTCAAACCTGAAGATTGGGGCATGAAGCGTAGCACCGAAAATGAGGACTTCATGTTCCTCAACCTCGGTCCTAACCACCCGTCTTCCCACGGTGCATTCCGTATTGTGCTGCAGCTTGATGGCGAAGAAATCGTCGACTGCGTACCTGACATCGGCTACCACCACCGTGGCGCTGAAAAGATGGGCGAACGTCAGTCCTGGCACAGTTACATTCCGTACACCGACCGTATCGAGTACCTCGGCGGCTGCGTTAACGAAATGCCTTACGTACTGGCGGTTGAGAAACTGGCAGGCATCACCACGCCGGATCGCGTCAACGTGATTCGCGTCATGCTGTCTGAATTGTTCCGTATCAACAGTCATCTGCTGTACATCTCCACGTTCATTCAGGACGTCGGCGCGATGACCCCGGTATTCTTCGCCTTTACTGACCGTCAGAAAATCTACGACGTCGTGGAAGCGATCACCGGTTTCCGTATGCACCCGGCCTGGTTCCGTATCGGCGGTGTGGCACACGATCTGCCGCGCGGTTGGGACAAACTGCTGCGTGATTTCCTCGACTGGATGCCAAAACGTCTGGATTCTTACGAGAAAGCCGCGCTGCGTAACACCATCCTGAAAGGCCGTTCGCAGGGTGTTGCCGCTTACGGTAAGAAAGAAGCGCTGGACTGGGGTTGTACCGGTGCTGCGCTGCGTGCGACCGGTATTGATTTCGACGTGCGTAAAGCGCGTCCGTACTCTGGTTATGAAAACTTTGACTTTGAGGTCCCGGTTGGCGGCGGTGTGTCCGACTGCTATACCCGCGTGATGCTGAAAGTTGAAGAGCTGCGCCAGAGTCTGCGCATCCTTGAGCAGTGCCTCAATAACATGCCGGAAGGCCCGTTCAAAGCGGATCACCCGCTGACGACGCCGCCACCGAAAGAGCGCACGCTGCAACATATCGAAACCCTTATCACCCACTTCCTGCAGGTTTCGTGGGGTCCGGTTATGCCGGCAAACGAGTCCTTCCAGATGGTGGAAGCGACCAAGGGTATCAACAGTTACTACCTGACCAGCGATGGCAGCACCATGAGTTACCGTACCCGTATCCGTACCCCGAGCTATGCGCACCTGCAGCAGATCCCGGTAGCGGTACGTGGCAGCCTGGTGTCCGACCTGATCGTCCATCTGGGTAGTATCGATTTTGTTATGTCAGATGTGGACCGCTAATTATGCACGAGAATCAACAACCACAAACCGAGGCTTTTGAGCTGAGTGCGGCTGAGCGTGAAGCGATTGAGCACGAGAAGCACCACTACGAAGACCCGCGTGCGGCGTCCATTGAAGCGCTGAAAATCGTTCAGAAACAGCGTGGCTGGGTGCCGGATGGGGCGATCTATGCGATCGCTGATGTGCTGGGTATTCCGGCAAGCGACGTAGAAGGTGTTGCTACGTTTTATAGCCAGATCTTCCGCCAGCCGGTAGGTCGCCACGTGATCCGCTATTGCGACAGCGTGGTGTGCCATATCAACGGCTACCAGGGGATCCAGGCCGCGCTTGAGAAAAAACTCAACATCAAGCCGGGGCAGACGACTTTTGATGGTCGCTTTACGCTGCTGCCGACCTGTTGCCTGGGGAACTGCGACAAAGGGCCAAACATGATGATCGATGAGGATACTCACGCTCATCTGACCCCGGAAGGCATTCCCGAACTGCTGGAGCGGTATAAATGAAAGACATTATCCGTACTCCCGAAACCCATCCGCTGACCTGGCGTCTGCGTGATGACAAACAGCCGGTCTGGCTGGACGAATACCGTAGCAAGAACGGCTACGAAGGTGCGCGTAAGGCCCTGACCGGGCTGTCACCGGACGAAATCGTTAATCAGGTAAAAGACGCTGGCCTGAAAGGGCGCGGCGGCGCGGGCTTTTCCACCGGTCTGAAGTGGAGCCTGATGCCGAAAGACGAATCCATGAACATCCGTTACCTGCTGTGTAACGCCGATGAAATGGAGCCGGGCACCTATAAAGACCGTCTGCTGATGGAACAGCTGCCGCACCTGCTGGTGGAAGGCATGCTGATTTCCGCGTTTGCGCTGAAAGCGTACCGTGGTTATATCTTCCTGCGCGGTGAATATATCGAAGCAGCCGTGCATCTGCGTCGCGCGATCGCCGAAGCGACCGAAGCCGGTCTGCTAGGCAAAAACATTATGGGCACCGGTTTCGACTTCGAACTGTTTGTCCACACTGGGGCAGGGCGTTACATCTGCGGTGAAGAAACCGCGCTGATCAACTCCCTCGAAGGTCGCCGTGCTAACCCACGCTCCAAGCCGCCGTTCCCGGCAAGCTCTGGCGCATGGGGTAAGCCGACCTGCGTAAACAACGTCGAAACCCTGTGTAACGTACCGGCTATCCTCGCGAACGGCGTGGAGTGGTACCAGAACATTTCGAAGAGCAAAGACGCGGGCACCAAGCTGATGGGCTTCTCCGGTCGTGTGAAGAACCCTGGCCTGTGGGAACTGCCTTTCGGTACTACCGCGCGTGAGATCCTCGAAGATTACGCGGGTGGCATGCGCGATGGCCTGAAGTTCAAAGCCTGGCAACCTGGCGGCGCGGGGACTGACTTCCTGACCGAAGCACACCTCGATCTGCCGATGGAATTCGAAAGCATTGGTAAAGCAGGTAGCCGTCTGGGCACCGCGCTGGCAATGGCTGTCGATCACGAGATTGGCATGGTTCCTCTGGTGCGTAACCTCGAAGAGTTCTTTGCCCGCGAGTCCTGTGGCTGGTGTACGCCGTGCCGTGATGGTCTGCCGTGGAGTGTGAAAATTCTGCGCGCGCTTGAGCGTGGCGAAGGCCAGCCTGGGGATATCGAGACACTTGAGCAACTGTGTCGTTTCCTCGGCCCGGGTAAAACCTTCTGTGCACACGCACCGGGTGCAGTGGAACCGCTGCAGAGCGCCATTAAATATTTCCGCGAAGAATTCGAAGCTGGCATCAAGCAGACCTTCAGCAATACCCACGCTATTGGTGGTATTCAGCCGAACCTGCTGAAAGAGCGCTGGTGATCACAGGGTTAGCCCTGTGTCGCGATAAGAAATTCGATTAACGCTCGGTTACGACCGAGCCAACTGGAAGCATGCTGACTATGGCTACGATTCATGTAGACGGCAAAGAATATGAGGTCAACGGAGCGGACAACCTGCTGGAAGCTTGTCTGTCTCTTGGCCTTGATATTCCGTACTTTTGCTGGCACCCGGCGCTGGGAAGCGTCGGTGCTTGCCGCCAGTGTGCGGTGAAGCAATATCAGAACGCGGAAGACACGCGTGGTCGCCTGGTGATGTCTTGTATGACACCGGCCACCGAAGGCACCTTTATTTCTATTGATGACGAAGAAGCGAAGCAGTTCCGCGAAAGCGTCGTGGAGTGGTTGATGACTAACCACCCGCACGACTGTCCGGTCTGTGAAGAGGGCGGCAACTGCCACCTGCAGGATATGACCGTCATGACCGGTCACAGCTTCCGTCGCTACCGCTTCACGAAGCGTACTCACCGTAACCAGGACCTGGGGCCGTTCATCTCTCACGAAATGAACCGCTGCATCGCCTGCTATCGCTGTGTACGTTACTACAAAGATTACGCCGATGGTGCGGATCTGGGCGTGTATGGCGCACATGACAACGTCTACTTCGGTCGTCCGGAAGACGGTACGCTCGAAAGCGAATTCTCTGGCAACCTGGTTGAAATTTGTCCAACCGGCGTCTTCACCGATAAAACGCACTCCGAGCGTTATAACCGTAAATGGGACATGCAGTTTGCGCCGAGCATCTGCCAGCAGTGTTCCATCGGCTGTAACACCAGCCCGGGCGAGCGCTACGGTGAACTGCGTCGTATCGAAAACCGTTATAACGGTACCGTTAACCACTACTTCCTCTGCGACCGTGGTCGTTTCGGCTATGGTTACGTGAACCTGAAAGACCGTCCGCGTCAGCCGGTACAGCGTCGTGGCGATGACCTGATCACGCTGAACGCCGAGCAGGCGATGCAGGGCGCGGCAGATATTCTGCGTCAGTCGAAGAAAGTGATTGGTATCGGCTCCCCGCGCGCCAGCGTTGAAAGTAACTTCGCGCTGCGTGAACTGGTCGGTGCGGATAACTTCTATACCGGTATCGCTCAGGGCGAACTGGATCGTCTGCAACTGGCGTTGAGCGTACTGCGTGACGGCGGGATTCATACTCCGGCACTGCGCGAAATCGAATCTTATGATGCGGTTCTGGTGCTGGGCGAAGATGTCACCCAGACCGGCGCACGCGTTGCGCTGGCGGTGCGTCAGGCGGTGAAAGGTAAAGCGCGTGAAATGGCGGCGGCACAGAAAGTGGCTGACTGGCAGATCGCAGCAATCCTTAATATCGGCCAGCGTGCTAAGCATCCGCTATTCGTTACCAACGTCGATAACACCCGTCTGGACGATATCGCCGCTTGGACCTATCGTGCACCGGTTGAAGATCAGGCGCGTTTAGGTTTCGCTATCGCCCACGCGCTGGATAACAACGCGCCGGCGGTTGACGGTATCGACCGTGACCTGCAGAACAAAATTGACGTTATCGTTCAGGCACTAGCCGGGGCGAAGAAACCACTGATTATTTCCGGCACCAACGCCGGTAGCGCCGAAGTGATTCAGGCGGCTGCCAACGTGGCGAAGGCGCTGAAAGGCCGTGGCGCAGAAGTCGGCATCACCATGATTGCTCGCTCGGTTAACAGCATGGGCCTCGGCATGATTGGCGGTGGTTCCCTTGACGATGCGCTGACCGAGCTGGAAACAGGCCGCGCTGACGCCGTTGTGGTGCTGGAAAATGACCTGCATCGCCATGCTTCAGCCGCTCGCGTTGATGCCGCGCTGGCGAAAGCGCCGCTGGTACTGGTCGTTGACCATCAGCGTACGGCAATTATGGAAAACGCCCATCTGGTGCTTTCCGCTGCAAGCTTCGCCGAAAGCGATGGTACGGTGATTAACAACGAAGGCCGCGCCCAGCGTTTCTTCCAGGTCTATGATCCATCCTACTACGACAGCAACACCGTAATGCTGGAAAGCTGGCGCTGGCTGCACTCGCTGCACAGCACCGTGCAGAGCCGTGAAGTGGACTGGACGCAGCTCGACCACGTTATCGACGCAGTCGTTGAGAAGTTGCCGCAGCTGACGGGCATTAAAGATGCCGCGCCGGACGCAAGCTTCCGTATCCGTGGACAGAAGCTGGCGCGTGAACCGCACCGCTACAGTGGGCGTACCGCAATGCGCGCCAACATCAGCGTACACGAACCGCGTCAACCGCAGGACAAAGACACCATGTTCGCTTTCTCTATGGAAGGGAACAACCAGCCGTCTGCACCGCGTTCACAAATTCCGTTTGCCTGGGCTCCGGGCTGGAACTCCCCACAGGCGTGGAACAAGTTCCAGGATGAAGTGGGCGGTAAACTGCGTCATGGCGACCCGGGCGTGCGCCTGATCGAAGCTTCTGCGGATGGTATGGATTACTTCACTACCGTTCCGGCGAGCTTCCAGGCTCAGGATGGTCAGTGGCGTGTCGCGCCGTACTACCATCTGTTTGGTAGTGACGAAATGTCCCAGCGTGCGCCGGTCTTCCAGACCCGTATGCCGCAGCCGTACATCAAACTCAACCCGGCTGATGCCGCGAAGTTGGGTGTTAATGCCGGTACGCGCGTTTCTTTCAGCTACGATGGCAACACGGTTACGCTGCCGGTTGAAATCTCTGAAGGATTAACGGCAGGGCAGGTTGGTTTACCGATGGGCATGCCTGGCATCGCGCCGGTTCTGGCAGGTGCGCGTCTTGAGGATCTGCAGGAGGCACAACAATGAGTTGGATTACACCCGATCTGATTGAGATCCTGCTGAGCATTCTCAAAGCGGTGGTGATCCTGCTGGTGGTGGTCACCTGCGGGGCATTCATGAGCTTTGGCGAACGTCGTCTGCTGGGTCTGTTCCAGAACCGTTACGGACCGAACCGTGTTGGCTGGGGCGGTTCGCTCCAGCTGGTTGCGGACATGATCAAGATGTTCTTTAAAGAAGACTGGATCCCGAAATTCTCGGATCGCGTCATCTTTACCCTGGCACCGATGATCGCCTTCACCTCGCTGCTGCTGGCTTTCGCCATCGTGCCGGTGAGTCCGAACTGGGTGGTTGCTGACCTGAACATCGGGATCCTGTTCTTCCTGATGATGGCGGGCCTCGCGGTATACGCGGTGCTGTTCGCCGGCTGGTCCAGTAACAACAAATACTCCCTGCTCGGTGCGATGCGTGCGTCTGCGCAGACCCTGAGCTACGAGGTGTTCCTCGGACTTTCCCTGATGGGCGTGGTGGCGCAGGCCGGTTCATTTAACATGACCGACATCGTCAACAACCAGGCTGATATCTGGAACGTTATTCCGCAGTTCTTTGGTTTTGTCACCTTTGCCATCGCGGGCGTGGCGGTGTGTCACCGTCACCCGTTTGACCAACCAGAAGCCGAGCAGGAACTGGCCGACGGTTACCACATTGAATATTCCGGTATGAAATTCGGTCTGTTCTTCGTGGGTGAATACATCGGTATCGTCACCATTTCTGCACTGATGGTTACCCTGTTCTTCGGTGGCTGGCATGGCCCGTTCTTACCGCCATTCGTCTGGTTCGCGCTGAAAACCGCGTTCTTCATGATGATGTTCATTTTGATTCGTGCGTCGTTACCGCGTCCTCGTTATGACCAGGTAATGTCCTTCGGCTGGAAAGTCTGTCTGCCGCTGACGCTCGTCAACTTGCTGGTAACGGCGGCTGTCATTCTCTGGCAGGCGCAATAAGGGACACAAAGACCATGACCTTAAAAGAATTGTTCGTAGGTTTCGGCACCCAGGTACGCAGTATCTGGATGATCGGCCTGCATGCGTTCGCGAAACGCGAAACGCAGATGTACCCGGAAGAGCCGGTCTATCTACCGCCCCGTTTTCGTGGTCGTATCGTTCTGACTCGTGATCCAGACGGTGAAGAGCGCTGCGTTGCCTGTAACCTGTGTGCGGTAGCGTGTCCGGTAGGCTGTATCTCTTTGCAAAAAGCAGAGACTAAAGATGGCCGCTGGTATCCGGAGTTTTTCCGCATTAACTTCTCACGCTGCATTTTCTGCGGCCTGTGCGAAGAAGCCTGTCCGACAACGGCTATTCAGCTGACTCCAGATTTCGAGCTGGGTGAGTACAAGCGCCAGGACCTGGTTTACGAGAAAGAGGATCTGCTGATCTCCGGTCCGGGCAAATACCCGGAATATAACTTCTACCGGATGGCAGGTATGGCAATCGACGGCAAAGATAAGGGCGAAGCAGAGAACGAAGCCAAGCCTATCGACGTCAAGAGCCTGTTACCGTAAGGAGAGGGGCAATGGAGTTCGCTTTTTATATCTGTGGCCTGATAGCCATTCTCGCAACCTTGCGGGTGATCACCCACACCAATCCGGTACACGCGCTGCTGTATCTGATTATTTCGCTGCTGGCGATTTCCGGGGTGTTCTTCTCGTTAGGCGCTTACTTCGCCGGTGCGCTGGAAATTATCGTCTACGCGGGCGCTATCATGGTGCTGTTCGTATTCGTGGTAATGATGCTCAACCTCGGTGGTTCTGAAATTGAACAGGAACGCCAGTGGCTGAAACCTCAGGTGTGGATTGGTCCGGCGATTCTGTCGGCCATCATGCTGGTGGTCATTGTTTACGCCATTCTGGGCGTAAACGATCAGGGCATCGACGGGACGCCAATTAGCGCGAAAGCAGTCGGTATTTCCCTGTTCGGACCGTATGTACTGGCGGTCGAACTGGCTTCGATGCTGCTGCTGGCGGGCCTGGTTGTGGCCTTCCACGTGGGGCGCGAAGAGCGTTCAGGTGAAGTGCTGAGCAATCGCACTGATGACCGCGCGAAAAGAAAAACGGAGGAGCACGCATGATCCCCTTACAACATGGACTGATCCTCGCTGCGATTTTATTCGTCCTGGGTTTGACCGGTCTGGTTATCCGTCGCAATCTGCTGTTTATGCTGATCGGGCTGGAAATCATGATTAACGCCTCCGCGCTGGCCTTTGTGGTCGCCGGAAGCTACTGGGGCCAGACCGATGGTCAGGTGATGTACATTCTCGCCATCAGCCTTGCGGCTGCGGAAGCGAGCATTGGACTTGCGCTGTTGCTGCAACTTCATCGCCGTCGCCAGAACCTGAACATCGATTCAGTAAGTGAGATGCGTGGATGAACATGCTTGCCTTAACCATTATTCTGCCATTTATTGGCTTTGTATTACTGGCGTTTTCCCGTGGTCGTTGGTCAGAAAATCTGTCCGCTACCGTGGGTGTCGGGTCGATTGGTCTGGCCGCGCTGGTGACTGCGTTTGTTGGCGTTGATTTCTTTGCCAATGGCCAGCAGGCTTACAGCCAGCCGCTGTGGACCTGGATGTCAGTCGGCGACTTCAACATCGGTTTTAACCTGGTGCTGGATGGCCTGTCGCTGACTATGCTCTCCGTGGTGACCGGCGTTGGTTTCCTGATCCACATGTTCGCCTCCTGGTATATGCGCGGAGAAGAGGGCTATTCTCGTTTCTTCGCCTACACCAACCTGTTTATCGCCAGCATGGTGGTTCTGGTGCTGGCGGATAACCTGCTGCTGATGTACCTCGGCTGGGAAGGCGTGGGCCTGTGCTCCTATCTGCTGATTGGTTTCTACTATACCGATCCGAAGAATGGCGCTGCGGCAATGAAAGCCTTCGTGGTAACCCGTGTTGGTGACGTATTCCTGGCGTTCGCGCTGTTCATCCTCTACAACGAGCTGGGCACGCTGAACTTCCGCGAAATGGTGGAACTGGCGCCTGCGCACTTTGCAGATGGTAACAACATGCTGATGTGGGCAACCCTGATGCTGCTGGGCGGTGCGGTCGGTAAATCTGCGCAGTTGCCGTTGCAAACATGGCTTGCTGATGCGATGGCCGGCCCGACGCCTGTCTCTGCGCTTATCCACGCTGCGACGATGGTTACCGCCGGTGTCTACCTGATTGCACGTACGCACGGCCTGTTCCTGATGACCCCAGAAATCCTGCACCTGGTGGGGATTATCGGTGCCATCACTCTGGTGCTGGCGGGTTTTGCTGCGCTGGTACAGACCGACATCAAACGCGTTCTTGCGTACTCCACCATGAGCCAGATTGGTTATATGTTCCTGGCTCTCGGTGTACAGGCGTGGGATGCGGCGATTTTCCACCTGATGACACACGCCTTCTTTAAAGCGCTGCTGTTCCTGGCATCCGGCTCGGTTATCCTGGCTTGCCACCACGAACAGAACATCTTCAAGATGGGCGGACTGCGTAAGTCAATTCCGCTGGTGTATCTCTGCTTCCTGATCGGTGGCGCGGCGCTGTCGGCTCTGCCGCTGATTACCGCTGGCTTCTTCAGTAAGGATGAGATTCTGGCCGGTGCAATGGCGAATGGTCATATTAATCTGATGGTTGCAGGTCTGGTCGGTGCGTTCATGACCTCTCTGTACACCTTCCGTATGATTTTCATCGTGTTCCACGGTAAAGAACAAATTCACGCTCATGCAGGGAAGGGGATTACCCATCATCTGCCGCTGATTGTGCTGATGATCCTGTCCACCTTCGTTGGCGCGCTGATTGTGCCGCCGCTGCAGGGTGTACTGCCTGCGACGACCGAGCTTGAGCATGGTCGCGTCATGACGCTGGAAATTACCTCCGGTATCGTAGCGATTGCGGGCATCCTGATCGCAGCATGGCTGTGGCTGGGTAAACGCCAGCTTGTGACATCGATTGCCAACAGTGCGCCGGGCCGCCTGCTGGGTACCTGGTGGTATAACGCCTGGGGCTTCGACTGGCTGTACGACAAAGTGTTCGTCAAGCCGTTCCTGGGTGTTGCCTGGTTGCTGAAACGCGATCCGCTCAACTCAATGATGAACATTCCGGCGATCCTTTCCCGCTTTGCAGGTAAAGGCCTGCTGTTGAGCGAGAACGGTTATCTGCGCTGGTATGTGGCATCAATGAGCATCGGCGCCGTCGTTGTGCTGGCACTGTTGATGGTACTGCGTTGAGTTTGAGGATTGTGGGGTTGATGTCGGATGGCGCTGGTGCTTATCCGACCTACGGGAATCTGTAGGCCCGGTAAGCGTTCGCGCCACCGGGCAAAAAAAGCCGCAATCCGAAGTGAATTTTCTGTTTGAGAATTCGTTGAAAATCAGGTCCTGATGGGACTTTAACAAGGAATAAAGATCGCCATGTTACTACCCTGGCTAATATTAATTCCCTTTATCGGTGGCTTCCTGTGCTGGCAGACCGAACGCTTTGGCGTGAAGGTGCCGCGCTGGATCGCGCTGATTACCATGGGATTGACGCTGGCGCTTGGCCTGCAACTGTGGTTGCAGGGCGGCTATTCACTGACGCAATCCGCTGGCATTCCGCAGTGGCAGTCTGAGTTTGTCCTGCCGTGGATCCCACGTTTTGGCATCTCTATTCATCTGGCTATCGACGGTCTGTCGCTGCTGATGGTAGTGCTGACCGGTCTGCTCGGTGTTCTGGCGGTACTTTGCTCCTGGAATGAAATCGAAAAATACCAGGGCTTCTTCCATCTGAACCTGATGTGGATCTTAGGCGGCGTGATCGGCGTGTTCCTTGCCATCGACATGTTCCTGTTCTTCTTCTTCTGGGAAATGATGCTGGTGCCGATGTACTTCCTGATCGCGTTGTGGGGGCATAAAGCCTCTGACGGTAAAACGCGTATCACGGCGGCGACCAAGTTCTTCATTTATACCCAGGCGAGTGGTCTGGTGATGTTGATTGCCATCCTGGCGCTGGTGTTTGTGCACTATAAAGCGACCGGTGTGTGGACCTTCAACTATGAAGAGTTGCTGAATACCCCGATGTCCCACGGTGTGGAATATCTGCTGATGCTGGGCTTCTTCATCGCCTTCGCGGTGAAAATGCCGGTGGTTCCGCTGCACGGCTGGTTGCCGGATGCACACTCCCAGGCGCCGACCGCAGGTTCCGTTGACCTGGCGGGGATTTTGCTGAAAACCGCAGCCTACGGTCTGCTGCGCTTCTCCCTGCCGCTGTTCCCGAACGCGTCGGCGGAGTTTGCACCTATCGCAATGTGGCTGGGCGTTATCGGTATCTTCTACGGCGCGTGGATGGCCTTTAATCAGTACGATATCAAACGCCTGATCGCTTACACCTCCGTATCGCACATGGGCTTCGTACTGATTGCTATCTACACCGGCAGCCAGTTGGCTTACCAGGGTGCGGTTATTCAGATGATCGCGCACGGTCTGTCCGCAGCCGGTCTGTTCATTCTGTGTGGTCAGCTGTACGAACGTCTGCACACGCGTGATATGCGTATGATGGGCGGCCTGTGGGGCAAAATGAAATGGTTGCCTGCGCTGTCAATGTTCTTCGCCGTGTGTACGCTGGGTATGCCTGGTACAGGTAACTTCGTTGGCGAATTTATGATTCTGTTCGGCAGCTACCAGGTGGTTCCGGTCATTACCGTGATCTCGACCTTTGGTCTGGTGTTTGCCTCTGTTTACTCGCTGGCGATGTTGCATCGCGCTTACTTCGGTAAAGCGAAGAGCCAGATTGCCAGTGTTGAACTGCCAGGGATGTCGCTGCGTGAGCTGTTTATCATCCTGTTGCTGGTCGTGCTTCTGGTACTGCTTGGCTTCTATCCGCAGCCGATTCTGGATACCTCGCATTCTGCGATGAGCAACATCCAGCAGTGGTTTGTTAATTCCGTTACTACTACAAGGCCGTAAATCGCCATGACAATAACTCCACAACACCTGATTGCGCTGCTACCGCTGCTGATCGTCGGCTTGACGGTGGTGGTTGTGATGCTCTCCATTGCGTGGCGACGCAATCACTTCCTCAATGCCACGTTATCGGTCATTGGGCTTAACGCCGCGCTGGTTTCGCTCTGGTTTGTTGGCCAGGCGGGCGCCATGGACGTTACCCCGCTGATGCGGGTTGACGGTTTCGCCATGCTCTACACCGGACTGGTGCTGCTGGCCAGTCTTGCCACCTGTACCTTTGCTTACCCGTGGCTGGAAGGCTACGACGACAACCGGGAAGAGTTCTACCTGTTGGTGCTGATTGCCGCACTCGGCGGTATTCTGCTGGCTAACGCTAACCATCTGGCGGCGCTGTTCCTTGGTATTGAGCTGATCTCTCTGCCGCTGTTTGGTCTGGTTGGCTATGCGTTCCGTCAGAAACGTTCGCTGGAAGCCAGTATCAAATACACCATTCTGTCTGCCGCAGCGTCTTCCTTCCTGCTGTTCGGTATGGCGCTGGTGTACGCGCAGTCTGGCAATCTGTCGTTTGTTGCGCTTGGTAAGAGCCTCGGCGACGGCATGCTGCACGAACCGCTGCTGCTGGCGGGCTTCGGTCTGATGATTGTTGGCCTCGGCTTTAAACTTTCGCTGGTTCCGTTCCACCTGTGGACGCCAGACGTTTACCAGGGCGCTCCGGCTCCGGTTTCCACCTTCCTGGCGACGGCGAGCAAAATCGCTATCTTCGGCGTGGTGATGCGTCTGTTCCTGTACGCACCGGTAGGGGATAGCGAAGCGGTACGTATCGTACTGGGCGTGATTGCCTTTGCTTCCATCATCTTCGGTAACCTGATGGCGCTGAGCCAGACCAATATTAAACGTCTGCTCGGTTACTCTTCTATCTCTCATCTCGGTTACCTGCTGGTGGCGCTGATTGCTCTGCAGAGCGGCGAGATGTCGATGGAAGCGGTTGGCGTTTACCTGGCCGGTTACCTGTTCAGCAGCCTCGGCGCGTTCGGTGTGGTCAGCCTGATGTCCAGCCCGTACCGTGGCCCGGATGCGGATTCCCTGTTCTCCTACCGTGGTCTGTTCTGGCATCGTCCGATCCTCGCGGCAGTGATGACGGTAATGATGCTGTCTCTGGCCGGTATCCCGATGACGCTGGGCTTTATCGGTAAGTTCTACGTACTGGCAGTCGGTGTGCAGGCTAACCTGTGGTGGCTGGTTGCCGCTGTGGTGGTCGGTTCGGCGATTGGTTTGTACTACTACCTGCGTGTTGCCGTGAGCCTGTACCTGAGCGCACCGCAACAGCTGAACCGCGATGCGCCGTCTAACTGGCAGTACAGCGCGGGCGGTATCGTAGTGCTGATTTCTGCCCTGCTGGTACTGGTGCTGGGTATTTACCCGCAACCGCTGATCAGCATTGTGCAGTTAGCGACTCCGCTGATGTAAGGCTACATGCAGTAACGAAAAAACCCGCCTCGGCGGGTTTTTTTATGCGTGAAATACGGGTCAGTTCAATAGCTGACGGCTTACCAGCGGACCGCTGATGCCTTTTGCTGTGCGATCCATCACTTCCTGGATCACTGAAGAAAGCTCATTGACTTCGAATTTGGCCACGTAGCCATCCGCTTTTACTCGGCGAACGTGATCTTCGTTCGCACTACCGGAAAGCGAAGAGTGGATAACGACCGGGATCTTCTTCAGGCGTTCGTCGGTTTTTATTTTGCGGGTAAGCGTAAAACCGTCCATCTCCGGCATTTCAAGATCGGTGAGTACCAGGGCGATCTTCTCGCTAATAGGCTTGCCCTCCGCCAGCGCTTCTGCGGAAAGCTGCTGTATTTTTTCCCACGCATCCTGGCCCGTTACATGCATCAGATGCGGGATTTCCATGGCGTTAAGCCCTTTTTCCAGCATTGCGCGGGCCACTTTTGAATCATCTGCCACAATCGCCACCGCACCCGGCGTGATGTTGAATTTATTGGTTTTCAGATCGGTTGCACGCAGGTCGTGGTTCGCCGGTACTATGTCATACAAGATCTGCTCAACGTCGAGCACCAGCGCCAGGTTGTTGGTCTCTTTGTTGTCGTCCAGGCAAGCGATACTGGTGATATAGCGACCATTGACGGCTTTCTCGGCGGTATGCACCTGTTGCCAGTCCAGGCGCATAATGTTTTCCACTGACTCCACCGCAAATGCCTGGACGCTGCGGGCATATTCTGTGATCAACAGGATGTTGAGTCCGGTCTCTGGTTTACAGCCCGCGACGGCGGGCAGGTCAATCACCGGGATCACCTGATCGCGAATATTAACCATACCCAGCAGCGGGGCCTTCATACCAGCCGGACGCGTAAAGGTCGGCATCGGCACGATTTCACGCAGCTTGAATACGTTGATGCCAAATAGCTCTGATTTCTGCTCCTCAACAGATTTGCCGAGGCGAAATAGCAGCAGTTCAAAACGGTTAGACAGGGTTAGGTTTGTCCTGTCATCAATATCTTTCTGGAAATTGTTCATCCTGTCCTCAGTGTGAAAGCCAGCCTTTCCACTGTTATCGGCACTGAGGCGGAAAAATAAAGCGTTAAACGCTGAAAATGGCGAAATCGTGTGCCAGTTCCGTGTCTGGAAAAATCGCTTTGCACTCTTCAAGCAAACGCTGACAGCCTTTTTCATCATAGCGTGAGCTAACGTGGGTCATGATCAGGCGTCCCACTCCGGCATCCAGCGCCAACTGTGCGGCTTGTCGGGTTGAGCTGTGCCCGCGACTGTTCGCTTTCTCCTCCATTGAGGCATCCAGCGTGGTTTCGTGTACCATGACATCTACACCTCGAGCCAGTTCAATGGCGGACGCGCAGGGTCCTGTGTCACCGAAAATAGCGACTGATTTTCCCCTGGTGGCCGGGGCGAGGAAGTCGGCGCCGTGGATCGTACGTCCATCCTCCAGCACGATAGTTTTCCCGGCTTTCAAATCCTGAAACCACGGGCCCGCTTTAACACCTGCCGCCTTCAGGGCGTTAGCGTCAAGCGCACCGGGTTTGTCATGCTCTTGAATACGAAAACCGTAGCACTCCAGCGGATGCGCCAGCGGGTACGCCGTGACTTTACGCAGGCCGTCATCGACAATCTCACCTGCGGTGATTTCCACAATTTCCATCGGATAATCGGTCCAGGAGCCGCTCAGACGTAATGCGGTTTCGGTAAACTCTCGCAACCCTTTTGGCCCGTAAAGCGTCAGAGGCTGGACATTGCCGGCCATTGAGCGACTGCACAGTAGTCCCGGTAAACCAAACAGGTGATCGCCGTGCAGATGGCTGATAAAAATACGATCGAGTTTTCCTGGATTGAAAGGGGTGGTCAGCATCTGATGCTGCGTCCCTTCACCGCAATCAAAAAGCCACAGCCCCGCCTGAGTCGGGTGTTGCAGATTCAGTAAAATTGCCGTTACATTGCGTGAGCGAGTGGGGACTCCCGCTGACGTGCCTAAAAATAGTAATTCCATCTTCGCGTTACACTTTTCGCCATCAATAAGGCAGGGTGTTCAGGTTATCACAACATAGGGGCAGACAATGATTCACTGGCAAGATCTCCACCATGCAAAGCTGAGTACCCAACAACTGTACGCACTACTTCAGTTGCGATGCGCGGTGTTTGTAGTTGAGCAACAGTGTCCGTACCTGGATGTGGATGGCGATGACCTGGTTGGAGAGAATCGCCATATTCTGGGCTGGCATAACGATGAGCTGGTGGCGTATGCGAGGATTCTGAAAAGCGATGACGAGCTGGAGCCGGTGGTGATTGGTCGGGTGATTGTAAGCGAAGCGCTGCGTGGTGAAAAACTGGGGCAACAGCTGATGGCCCAGACGCTGGCATCCTGCGCGCAACACTGGCCACACAAGGCGTTATATCTGGGCGCGCAGGCGCATCTGCAATCGTTCTATGCGCGCTTTGGCTTTGTTCCGGTAACGGATATCTATGACGAAGACGGTATTCCACACGTCGGAATGGCGCGGGAAGCACATCAGGCGTAAACAGGCACAAACAGTCCAGGTTGTCTATAGTTAGCGGGTACGTCAATTGAAAGGGAGAATATAATGTCTTTTCATTCTTATGAATCACGTATCGATGATGATCTGGAATTATTGAGTGAAACGCTGGAAGAGGTGCTGCGTTCTTCTGGCGACCCAGCAGATCAAAAATACCTTGAGTTAAAAGCGCGGGCAGAGCGGGCGTTAGAAGAGGTGAGAAATCGCGTCAGCCATGCTTCTGATAGCTACTATTACCGTGCGAAAAAAGCTGTTTGTCGGGCGGATGACTATGTGCACGAAAAACCCTGGCGCGGGATCGGTGTTGGCGCCACAGTCGGTTTAGTGATGGGATTATTGTTAGCACGGCGATAAATTCCGTTCTGTCATCGCATTTGTACGTACTCCCTAACTGGGGGTACTGCTTTTTCTGCTCAGTACCCCGTATAATGTGAGGTTTTTAACAGGGAGAGGTCCGCGTGCATTCAATCACTACTGCGCTGGAAAGTCTGATGCGTCATTTGTCGCAAGAGTTACCAGCCGCACCTGGAATTCGTATTTACGACATACCTTTCCCACTGAATGATGCGTTTGACGCTTTAGGATGGCTGGCTAGCCAACCCGTCTGGCCCCAGTTTTACTGGCAGCAGCGTAACGGCGACGAAGAGGCTGCCGTACTGGGAGCCGTCGCCGCATTTTCCTCGCTGGAATCAGCTCAGCAGTTTTTACGCCAGCATGATAATCATCCCGACCTGCGTATCTGGGGCCTGAATGCCTTTGAGCCTCAGCGCGGCAATTTGCTGCTGCCGCGGCTGGAGTGGCGACGTTGTGCCGGGGTGGCGAGCTTACGCTTACATCTCTATAGCGACGTATCGCTGCGTGACGACGCCACGCAGGCGGTGGCGTTTATCACCTCGCTTGCCAACGTTAAGCCGCTACCCGCATTGCGTCTCAGTTTGACGGGAGAACAGAACTGGCCAGATAAAGCGGGCTGGACAAATCTGATAAAACTCGCCACGCAAACGATCAATAGGGAAGAACTCGATAAGGTTGTGCTGGCACGGGCGACCGACTTACAGTTTTCTCAGTCGGTTAATGCCGCGGCCGTGATGGCTTCCAGCCGTCGCTTAAACCTGAACTGCTACCATTTCTTTATGGCATTCTCTGCCGACTCCGCTTTTCTTGGCTCTTCCCCTGAGCGTCTGTATCGGCGGCGAGACACGGCGCTGCGCACCGAGGCGCTGGCCGGAACCGTTGCTAACCACCCTGAGGATCATCGCGCCTGGCAGTTGGGTGAATGGCTAATGAAAGATGATAAAAACCAGCGTGAGAATATGCTGGTGGTTGAAGATATTTGCCAGCGCCTGCAAGGCTGTACGCAAACTCTCGACGTGCTGCCGCCACAGGTGCTGAGACTGCGTAAAGTGCAGCACCTGCGCCGTTGCATCTGGACGGAACTGAATCAGGCCGACGATATGCTTTGCCTGATGCAACTCCAGCCCACGGCGGCTGTCGCCGGTATTCCGCGAGAGCTGGCGCGTGAATTCATCCAACAAAATGAACCCTTTGAACGTGAGTGGTATGCCGGTTCTGCGGGTTATCTTTCACGGCACCAAAGTGAGTTTTGCGTGTCACTACGTTCGGCGAAAATTAGCGCAAACGTGGTGCGCCTGTATGCCGGGGCAGGGATCGTACGTGGTTCAGATCCTGAGCAGGAATGGCAAGAAATAGACAACAAAGCGGCGGGTTTACGTACTTTATTACAGATGGAAGCCTAATGAGTCACACATTACCGACTCATATCAAAAATCCATTTATTCGATTCTTTATACTGTGTCGCAATATTGATACCGGACAATCTCATGTCAGTAAGCGCATTTAACCGACGCTGGGCGGCGGTCATTCTGGAAGCACTCACTCGCCACGGCGTCAGGCATGTCTGCATTGCCCCTGGCTCTCGTTCTACACCGTTGACGCTGGCGGCAGCGGAAAACCCCGCATTCATCCACCACACCCATTTTGACGAGCGTGGTCTTGGGCATCTGGCCTTAGGTCTGGCAAAAGTTAGCCGTCAGCCTGTCGCCGTGATTGTGACGTCCGGTACCGCGGTGGCGAATTTATATCCCGCGTTGATTGAAGCGGGCCTGACCGGTGAAAAACTAATTTTACTTACGGCAGACCGACCGCCAGAGCTTATCGACTGTGGCGCGAACCAGGCGATTCGTCAGGCCGGAATGTTTGCCTCGCATCCATCGCAAACGCTCTCTTTACCGCGTCCGACTCAGGACATTCCGGCAAGCTGGCTGGTGTCCACTATTGATAATGCGTTAGCAACCCTGCATAGCGGGGCGGCTCATATCAATTGCCCGTTTGCGGAACCGCTGTATGGCGATATGGACGAAACGGGGATTGCCTGGCAGCAGCGCCTCGGCGACTGGTGGCAGGACGATAAACCCTGGCTGCGAGAAGCGCGTCGGCTGGAAAGCGACAAACAGCGCGACTGGTTTTTCTGGCGACAAAAACGCGGCGTAGTCATTGCGGGCCGCATGAGCGCAGAAGAAGGTAAGAAGGTTGCGCAGTGGGCGCAGACGTTAGGCTGGCCGCTGATTGGTGATGTTCTGTCGCAAACCGGACAACCGCTGCCGTGCGCCGACCTGTGGCTGGGAAATGCGAAAGCGGTAGCTGAGTTACAGCAGGCGCAGATTGTGGTGCAGCTTGGTAGCAGCCTGACCGGAAAACGACTCCTGCAATGGCAGGCTAACTGCGATCCGCAGGAATACTGGATTGTCGATAATATCGAAGGCCGCCTCGATCCGGCTCACCATCGTGGCCGCAGGCTGGTGGCGAAAGTTGGCGACTGGCTGGAGCTGCATCCGGCGGAGAAACGTCAGCCCTGGTACGTGGAAATCCCTCGCCTGGCACAACTGGCCTGGCAGGCGGTAGAAGCCCGTCGTGAGGCGTTTGGTGAAGCGCAATTAGCCCACCGTATTCGCGAATACTTGCCGGAGCAGGGGCAGCTGTTCGTGGGTAACAGTCTGGTGGTACGCCTGATTGATGCGCTGTCGCAGCTTCCGGCTGGTTACCCGGTCTATAGCAACCGTGGCGCGAGCGGTATTGACGGCCTGCTGTCAACGGCAGCAGGTGTACAGCGTGCCAGCGCGAAATCGACGCTGGCGATTGTTGGCGATTTATCTGCATTGTATGACCTGAATGCGCTGGCGTTATTGCGCCAGGTTTCTGCACCGTTTGTCCTGATAGTGGTCAACAATAACGGCGGACAGATTTTTTCTCTGCTGCCGACGCCAGCGAGCGAACGCGAACGGTTCTATCTGATGCCGCAGAACGTACATTTCGAGCATGCTGCCGCCATGTTTAACCTTAAATACCAGCGCCCGGAAAACTGGGAGCAACTGGAGAGCGCGTTGACTAACGCCTGGCGTACTCCTGCGGCCACGGTGATTGAGCTGGTGGTGAATGAAACTGACGGCGCGCAAACCTTGCAGCAACTGCTGGCGCAGGTAAGTCATCTATGATCCTGCATGCGCAGGCGAAAGAGGGCCAGACGGGATTTCCCTGGCTGGTTTTCCTGCACGGTTTTTCTGGCGATTGTCGGGAATGGCAGACGGTCGGCGAAGCGTTTCAGGATTATTCGCGGCTATACATTGATCTGCCGGGACACGGTGGCTCCGCTGACATCAGCGTGAGCGGATTCGATGACGTAAACGTTTTGCTGCGTAACACTCTATTTAGTTACAACATACTCAAATACTGGCTGGTGGGATACTCTCTTGGTGGCAGAGTCGCGATGATGGCGGCCTGTCAGGAGATGCCAGGGCTTTGTGGTCTGGTGGTTGAAGGTGGACATCCAGGCTTGCAAGGCGAAGAGGCGCGCGTTCAGCGTCGTCTCTCGGATGGCCGCTGGGCTGCGCGTTTTCGCGCAGAGCCGCTACGTGAGGTGTTTAATGACTGGTATCTACAGCCCGTTTTTTCCTCGCTGAACACGGCACAAAGAGAGGCGCTGGTCGCTCTGCGTAGCCAGAATAATGGGCAAACGCTGGCGGCAATGCTGGAGGCCACCTCGCTTGCCGTACAACCTGATTTACGTGCGCAACTCACGACGCGCACATTTCCGTTTTATTATTTATGTGGTGAACGTGACGATAAATTCCGCGCTCTGGCGGCGGAAATATCAGTACCAAACCATGTGATTCGTAATGCCGGACACAACGCGCATCGGGACAACCCCGCGGGTGTAGTGGACTGTCTGGCTCAGATTCTGCGTCGCTGACTATAGGACATTTTATGATCTATCCTGATGAAACAATGCTTTACGCACCGGTAGAATGGCACGATTGCTCTGAAGGCTATACCGACATTCTTTACGAGAAATCCACCGACGGTATCGCAAAAATCACCATTAATCGTCCGCAGGTACGCAATGCCTTCCGTCCGGTCACCGTGAAAGAGATGATCCAGGCGCTGGCGGATGCTCGCTATGATGACAACATCGGCGTAATTATTCTGACCGGTGCGGGCGATAAAGCGTTCTGTGCAGGCGGCGATCAGAAGGTACGTGGCGACTACGGCGGATACCAGGATGACTCCGGTGTGCATCACCTGAACGTACTGGACTTCCAGCGTCAGATTCGTACCTGTCCGAAACCGGTAGTAGCGATGGTTGCAGGTTTCTCCATTGGCGGCGGTCATGTGCTGCACATGATGTGTGACCTGACCATTGCGGCTGAAAACGCCATCTTCGGTCAGACCGGTCCAAAAGTCGGTTCCTTCGACGGCGGTTGGGGCGCTTCCTATATGGCGCGCATCGTCGGTCAGAAAAAAGCGCGTGAAATCTGGTTCCTGTGCCGTCAGTACGATGCGAAACAGGCGCTGGATATGGGGCTGGTCAACACCGTGGTTCCGCTGGCGGATCTGGAAAAAGAGACAGTACGCTGGTGTCGCGAAATGCTGCAAAACAGCCCAATGGCGCTGCGCTGCCTGAAAGCTGCACTGAACGCCGACTGTGATGGTCAGGCAGGTCTGCAGGAGCTGGCAGGTAACGCCACTATGCTGTTCTACATGACGGAAGAAGGTCAGGAAGGCCGTAACGCCTTTAACCAGAAACGTCAGCCTGATTTCAGCAAATTCAAACGGAATCCGTAATGCGTAGCGCGCAGGTATACCGCTGGCAGATCCCCATGGACGCGGGGGTGATTCTGCGCGACAGGCGGTTAAAAACGCGTGACGGGTTATACGTATGTCTTCGTGACGGTGAGCGTGAAGGGTGGGGAGAAATCTCCCCGCTGCCGGGCTTCAGTCAGGAAAGCTGGGAAGAAGCGCAAACCGAGTTGCTGGCTTGGGTGAAAGGCTGGCTGCAAGGGGATGCCTCCTTACCGCAACTGCCTTCAGTCGCCTTTGGCGTAAGCTGTGCGCTGGCCGAACTGGCTGGCGTATTGCCACAGGACGCAGACTATCGTGCTGCACCGCTGTGTACGGGCGATCCTGACGATCTGGTACTGCAACTGGCGGACATGCCGGGCGAAAAAGTGGCGAAGATTAAGGTCGGTCTGTATGAAGCGGTTCGCGACGGCATGGTAGCCAATCTGTTACTTGAGGCGATCCCGGAGCTGCATTTACGACTTGACGCCAACCGGGCCTGGACGCCGTTGAAAGCTCAGCAGTTCGCGAAATACGTTAATCCGGAGTATCGCGGACGCATTGCCTTCCTCGAAGAACCGTGCAAAACCCGTGATGATTCTCGTGCCTTCGCGCGTGAAACCGGCATTGCCATCGCCTGGGATGAAAGTTTGCGTGAAGCGGATTTCACCTTCGAAGCCGAAGAGGGCGTCAAGGCTGTGGTTATCAAACCTACGCTGACCGGCAGTCTCGATAAAGTCCGTGAACAGGTGGCAGCGGCGCATGCGCTTGGTCTTACTGCCGTTATCAGTTCGTCAATCGAGTCGAGTCTGGGCTTAACCCAGCTGGCGCGAATTGCCGCCTGGTTGACGCCGCAAACCATCCCGGGTCTGGATACCCTGAGCCTGATGCAGTGCCAGCAGGTACGCACCTGGCCGGGTAGCGCGTTGCCGTGTATCGACGTTGATGCGCTGGAACGTCTGCTATGACCCAGCAGGAAAGGCCCGATAGCGTGAGCTTATCGGGCCTGATACAACCCAGTGACTGGCCGTGGCGTCACTGGCGACAGGTTCGTGCGAAGGCGCCAGCCTTACGCCTCAACGATGAGGCATTAAGCTGGAGCGAGCTCTGCGCGCGCATCGACCATCTGGCCAGCGGTTTTGCCGCTCAGGGCGTGGAAGAAGGCGATGGCGTCCTGCTTCGCGCCTGGAATCATCCGCGCGCTTTGCTGGCCTGGCTCGCGCTGCTGCAGTGTGGGGCGCGGGTTTTACCTGTGAACCCACAGTTGCCTCAGTCGCTGCTTGATGCGCTGGTCCCGGACTTAACGCTACGTTTTGCGCTGGATCTGGAGGCTGCTATCGCACTCCCGGAACTCAGTCCGTTACAGATGCAGTCGTTGCCGGGCGATCACGCCGCCGCATGGTTGCCCGAGCGTTTGAGCACGATGACGTTAACCTCAGGTTCTACCGGATTACCAAAGGCGGCGGTGCATACCTGTCAGGCGCATCTGGCAAGCGCGCAGGGCGTACTGTCATTAATGCCGTTTGGTGCTGAGGATGACTGGCTGCTCTCACTGCCGCTGTTTCATGTTTCCGGGCAAGGCATTTTGTGGCGATGGTTGTTCGCCGGGGCGCGAATGACCGTGCGCGACAAACAGCCGCTGGATCAAATGCTGGCTGGATGCACTCACGCTTCACTGGTGCCCACGCAACTGTGGCGCTTACTTGTTAATAACACGCCAGTCACGCTAAAAGCGGTGCTGCTGGGCGGTGCGGCAATTCCTGTTGAGTTGACGGAACAGGCGCGTGAACAGGGGATTCGTTGCTGGTGCGGTTACGGATTGACGGAGTTTGCTTCTACGGTTTGTGCGAAAGAGGCAGATGGCCTGGCGGATGTGGGCTCTGCTTTACCGGGGCGGGAAGTCAGGATCGTTAATGACGAAGTTTGGCTACGGGCCGCCAGCATGGCGCAAGGTTACTGGCGTAACGGACAGCTTATGCCTTTAGTGAACGCGGAAGGCTGGTTTGCAACCCGCGATCGCGGCGTGTTGAAGGACGGCAAGTTAACCATTGTCGGTCGTATGGACAATCTGTTCTTTAGCGGCGGGGAAGGCATACAGCCGGAAGAGGTGGAACGCGTGATTGCCGCACATCCACATGTTCTGCAGGCCTTTATTGTGCCGATAGAAGACAAAGAATTTGGCCATCGCCCGGTGGCGGTCGTTGAGTATGACGCTAATGCTGGAGAAACTAATCTGGCAGAGTGGGTAAAAGATAAGCTGGCACGCTTTCAGCAACCGGTATGTTGGTTGACATTGCCACCCGAGCTTAAAGCCGGAGGGATTAAAATCTCGCGTCGTGCGTTGTCGGATTGGGTAAGTGCTTCATCATTAACATTAAGAAAGCATTAATTACATTTCTCATTTTTGTCATTCCGCAGCTATTGTCCTTTTGTTTATCTGCTGAAGTGTAACCTATTGTGAAATTTTTTAACAAAAGGTGCGCTATGGAATGGCATGTGAAGAAGTCTTGCTGTCACAAGAAAGCAGAGAGGCTCTATATCGTACTTTGCGATAGTGGTGGTTCGCTTAAGATGCTCGCTGAGGCGCAATCTTTCGAGCGGGTTAAACCTGGCGATCTTCTTTCACCGCTGAAAGATGCGCAGTATTGTGTTAATCGCGATGTATCCCGCGTGATTAAAATAATCGATGCCAGACAGTACATATGTGACGAATGGGAGCGCCTGTTACGACTGTCGGCAGATAAATGAGCTCAGCGCCGGTGCTTGTCTGCAGGCAGAAAAATCGTCATTAAACCCGCCATGATGCACAGTACCCCAACCAGCGCCTTTACTGAAAATGTTCCCTGCCAGCCGGGCAGAATCATTGATGCAACCCAAACCAGCACATAGCTCAGGCTGAGCAGGGCATAAGCTTTGCTCAGCGCGAGCTGGTGCAGGGCTTTATGCCAGCAAATAACCGACAGCAAATAGCCTGCCAGCCCGGCAGATAAAGCAAACGCTCCAATACTGAGAGATAATACGGCGGAGATGAACGCCAGCGGCTGCATCATTGGCGGCAGATTATCCATTGCGAAGCCGAGGCTCAACTGGGCTGCGGAGGTGATAATAACGCTACATAATCCCCAAAAGATGCCCATTACACTGCGCTCCCAAGAATAAAGATGCCGGTAATGATCAGCCCAACCCCCAGCCAGTGGCGTGTAGTGACGGGTTCGCGCCAGATTTTCCACGCGGCCAGCGTCACCCATACAAAGTTAAGACTCAGCATGGGGTAGGCGATGCCGACAGGAATGTTCTGCAGTACCGCCAGCCATAGCAGCATGGCCAGACCGAGGCTTGCCAGAGCAAGCCCAATCCATTGCGTGACGTGGCGTTTTCGCGCACGAACGGACACCGGTCGGGTCGCCTGCTTCTGGAATAGCTGGCCGCAGACGCTGAGCAGGCTGGCGAGAACTAAGGCTATCCAGATCATTTTGGCCGATACTGAATCAGGACCAGTCGCCCCTGATTATCAATGTAATCAGCGGGAGGGAGAGCGAGTTGATTAATATCTTCATCCTTATCAATCGTGAGCACGAGCGTAATATTTCCTTGCTGACGATGTTGCGCTAACCAGTCGGCAAAGTCTTCCCGACTAACAAAGCGCCCCTGAGCATCCGGGTAGTTGAGGCCATATTTTAACTCTCCCGTTTGGCCGTACATCATGATGTCGTCACGCTTCAGGCTCCAGGCCAGCCCTGCGGCAACGCCAACGTTGTCGGTGAGAATGTAACGGCTCGACTCCAGCGACTCTTTAGTCATCTCGACAAAAAACTGCGGCTGTTTAGACTCCATCACCCGGTCAGGGACTGAGAAACCAAACAACAGCGCGAGTCCCAGCGGACACAGCGCGGCGAATTTCCAGTTCTTCTCGCGGTTATTTAGCGTATACCAGCCGAACAGTGCCCAGGTGATAAAAATACCCCACGCGCAAAACACCTTATACGTTTCGATATGCGACCAGACCGGCGTCTTTAACGGACCCAATGTGGAAACAATAAATGTGGCGACAATGCCGGTCACGCCGAACAGCACGTTGATCCAGCCATTCACGCGCAGTGCGGCGGAGCCTTTTTCCGCGGCCTGTAGGCCGAAACGCGCCGTTAATATCGCCAGCGGGGCGAAGCAAGAAAGAATATAGGTCGGCAGTTTTCCTTTGGCGATGCTGAAAAACAGGATTGGCATGACAATCCAGCTTAACAGGTACAGTGCGCTGCGCGGAACATCCCGCTCACGCCAGCCCGTACGCAGCGCGCCAGGAAGCAGCCCGAGCCATGGTAATGCGCCAGCCACGAATACCGGAATGTAGTACCAGATGGGAGCCTTGTGTTGGGCATCATCCTGTGCGAAGCGTTGAATATGTTCAACCCAGAAGAAGTAATGCCAGAAATCCGGCTCACGCTGGGCAATCGCTATTCCCCACGGCAGCACAATCACGACGCAGCCGATAACCGCCAGCAGACCGTAGAGTATGAGATCTTTCCAGCGCTTTTGCGCGAAAACCCACGGCAGTACGCTGAGCACAGGAACGGCAAGCGCCAGGAAGCCCTTGGTCATCACGCCCATGCCGCAGGTTAACCCTAACAGCAAAAAAGCGATGATTTTACGCGTTCTGGTGGTGGCCTGCATGCCTTCCCAAAAGCAGCACATGCCCGCCATCAGCCAAAGCGCAATTATGGGATCAAGTACCGCGTAGGTGCCGATGCTGTAAACCGAGAAAAACGTTAAAAAGATAGCAGAAGAGAGTACGGCGGTACGCTTATCCTGCCATAACCGCATGGCAAGCCAGGCTACCAGTAGCGCCGTCAGCAAGGTGGCAAATATAGCCCCCGCTCTGACGCCAAAATTATTAGCGCCAAATAACCATTGCCCGATGCTGTTTAACCAGTATCCGGCAATCGGTTTTTCAAAGTAACGAAGCCCTAAAAAGTGCGGCACGATCCAGTCGCCGGACGTCAGCATTTCCCGACTGATTTCGGCATAGCGCGTTTCATCAGGCTGCCAGAGCAGGCGACTGTTGATGGGGAGAATAAAATACAGCGCAATAAACGCGATACAGGCCAGAGTGTAGCGGGCAACAGGTTTCATTGTGTCGCACTCACCGGTTGTTGGCAGCCGAGCCATCCCTCTCTGCCCGGTATTTTTCCCCGCACGATCTGCCCTGTTGGCAGGGTGCTGATATCGTCTGGTAACAGCTCGCCAAGCGGGCAAAATGTCATCCCCATGTCCGCGGCGCGAGTAAGCAGCTCGTCAAAATTCTGATGAAAGGCGATGCCTTCAACTTCCGCATGAATGGTGTACACCGGT
This sequence comes from Citrobacter sp. LUTT5, assembly GCF_009905315.1. NCBI lineage: Bacteria > Pseudomonadati > Pseudomonadota > Gammaproteobacteria > Enterobacterales > Enterobacteriaceae > Citrobacter > Citrobacter sp. LUTT5. The sequence goes on from NZ_CP047606.1 coordinate 1,636,172, forward strand.
GTTCCTCTGCTCATCTGGATGTGGGAGAGAATATAAGCGTTGAAGTCCACCGCCTGCACCTCCTGACCAACCACTTCATCCCATGTTGGTAACGTGACGGGAATTTGCGGCGTACCTGTTTTCCCGGACGCCAGTACAGGGCGAAACAGCGACGTTCCCCGACAGTCGCTGTTATAGCGTAAATGGAACGTTTCTTTTGCCTCGACGACGCGGTTGTCGGCACGCCATCCGGCAACCGCAGAACAGGTAACCGGTTGTCCGATGATGGCTTCAAGGGCGGTAATGCCTCGTGAAATATCATCAATCAGCTGTTTATCATTCCAGTTTCCGCTTCGCGCTTGCCAGGCATGGTGATCCCAGGCATGCAAACCGGTTTCATGAATCAGGGCGGTTTGGGCAATGATCGCCGCATTGGCCTGGCCAATCTCTTTTCCCGGCCACGCGGTTCCCGCGAGCAATATATCCCATCCGTAGAGCGATGCTGCGTTTGAACGCAGCATCTTCCACAGAAATTGTGGCTTCACAAGACGCCAGAGATGGCGCCCCATGTTGTCAGGTCCAACGCTAAAGAAAAAACTTGCCCGAACGTTATGCCGGTTCAATGTCTCCAACAGGCGGGGCACACCTTCGCGCGTCCCCCGGAAAGTATCGACATCAATGCGCAAGCCTACTTTGGTCATGATGTGTGTTCCGTGATATCCACACTGCGTAAGAAGAAGTCCAGCGTCTCTTCTACCGTTTCCTGCATCTCAATGGTGGGCTCCCAGTTCAGGCAGCGTTTTGCATTACGAATGTTGGGTTTACGATGCTCAACGTCCTGATAACCTTTACCATAGTAGCTACTACTTTCGACGTCACGGAAACCGGCAAACGGCGGGAAGTGGTTGCGTAATGGGTGTTTTTCAAAGCAAGTAAGCAGCATTTCTGCCAGTTCCTGAATACTGGCCTCATTCTCCGGGTTACCGATGTTGATAATTTCGCCATCGCAGCGTCCGCCTTCGTTTTCAATGATGCGGTACAGGGCTTCGATACCATCGCGAATATCAGTAAAGCAGCGTTTTTGCTTACCGCCTTCAATCAGCTTAATCGGTGAACCTTCCACCAGATTGAGGATCAGTTGGGTAATGGCGCGTGAGCTGCCGATACGCGCGGCGTTAAGGCTGTCCAGACGCGGTCCCATCCAGTTAAACGGACGGAACAGGGTGAAGCGCAATCCCTCTTTTTCGCCGTATGCCCAGATTACGCGGTCCAGCAACTGCTTGGAAACGGAGTAGATCCAGCGTGGTTTATTGACCGGACCGACGATCAGGTTCGAGCTGTCTTCATCAAAAACTTTGTCGGTACACATGCCGTAGACTTCGGAGGTTGACGGGAAAATGATGCGCTTACGGTATTTCACGCAGTAGCGAATGATTTTCAGGTTCTCTTCAAAATCGAGCTCAAACACGCGCAGCGGGTTGCGGGTATATTCGATTGGCGTGGCGATCGCTACCAGCGGCAGCACGACGTCGCATTTTTTCACATGATATTCAATCCATTCGGAGTGAATGCTGATATCGCCTTCGACGAAATGGAATCGTGGATGCTGCAGAAAACGACTAATGGCGTCGCTGCCAATGTCGAGTCCATACACTTCGTAATTGTCTTCTTGCAACAGGCGTTCGGTCAGATGGTTACCAATGAAGCCATTGACGCCAAGGATCAGCACGCGAGTACGGCGTTTAGCGGTAGTAACTGACTGGCTGTTCAGGCGAGAACCTGGTACCAGGCCCAGAACCTGCGCCAGCTGTGACCCCTGCATGGCAATACCATCGCCAGCTTGCCCGGTAATAATCTCCAGTGCGCCATCAGCGCAGGCGATCAGCAAAGGAGAAACGGAGATGACGGTTCCTGGCTGGGCTGCGCGGTCATTTTTGCAAACACGTGACGACCAGACGGTGAATTTTTGCGTACCAACATAGCTAAATGCGCCCGGCCATGGATCGCTGACGGCGCGTACCTGGTTATGCAACTCTGCGGCTGGTTTGTTCCAGTCGAGGAAGCTATCTTCCGGCGTGCGGCGACCAAAACAGGTCGCCTCTGCTTCCTGTTGGGGGTGTTCTGCATAATCTCCCGTTTTAATCGCGGGCAGCGCCTCTTCGAGTAACTGACGCGCTGCCTGGCACAATTTATGGTGCAGCGTTAACGCCACATCATCGGGCGAAATAGCAACCCGCTGCTGGGCAACAATGGCACCGGCATCCGCGCGTTTGACCATCCGGTGAAGCGTGACGCCGGTTTCGGTTTCACCATTGACCAGTACCCAGTTCAGCGGCGCGCGGCCACGGTATTTCGGCAGCAGCGAGCCGTGCAGATTAAATGCACCCTTAGGGGCAAGGCTGAGGATCTCATCACTCAGTAAATGGCGATAGTAGAACGAGAAGATAACATCAGGTGCCAGTTGGCTAATGCGCTCAATCCACAGGGGATGATTAACCTCGTCAGGGGCGTAAACCGGAATACCGGCGCTGGCCGCGAGGCGGGAAACAGATCCAAAAAACGCTTTTTCACCCGGATTGTCGGTGTGCGTAAAAATGGCAGCGATTTCATAACCTGCATCCAACAAGGCCTGGACACCCTGACATCCCATATCGTGATAGGCAAATACGACGGCTTTCATGCGCGGTTTTCCTCGGTTGACTGCGTGGTTTGTGGGCGGATAACGTGTTGAACAAAATAGCGGGGGCGGGCGCGGACATCGTTATAGATGCGACCGATATATTCGCCGAGTAAACCCATGCCAATAAACTGTGCGCCGATAAAGGTAAACAGGACGGCAAACAGCATGAATACCCCTTCCGCGGCCCACTGTGGGCCGAGCGTCAGGCGCAGAACAACAAGCAAGACTGATAAGGTAAAGCCCGTGGCGGCGATCACGCTGCCCAACAGACTCAGCATGCGAAGCGGTGTTGTGGTAAGGCAAGTCACCAGGTCATACATCAGGTTGATCAGACGCATGAAGCTGTATTTGGAATCACCAAATTCGCGCTCTGCATGATGTACCGGGATCTCCGTCGCGCGACGGGCAAAAATGTTGGCCAGAATCGGGATAAAGGTGCTGCGCTCCTGGCAATGCAGCATGGCATCGACGATGTGACGGCGATAGGCGCGTAGCATGCAACCGTAGTCACCCATCGCTTTTCCGGTGGTGCGCTGAATCAGATGGTTGATCATGCGTGAGGCGGTCTTACGAAATACGCTGTCCTGACGATTCTGACGTACCGTTCCCACCACATCGAAGCCTTCATCTGCGGTGGCAACCAGCCGTGGGATCTCCTCCGGCGGGTTCTGCAAATCGGCATCCAGTGTGATGATCAAGTCGCCAGTGACATGGCTGAAACCGGCCATAATCGCCGAGTGTTGCCCGTAATTGCGATTCAGCAAAATAGAAACAATATGGCTGTTTGGTGCCTGGGAGGCGTTCATCATCAACTGAGCGGAATTGTCACTGCTACCGTCGTCGATCAGCAGAATTTCATAGTCTTTACCCAATTTCTCGCAGGCGGCGCTGGTGCGTCTGATTAACTCTGGCAGGCTTTCCTGTTCATTAAAAACGGGAATGACCACCGAGACTTTTTTGATTGGTGCTGCTTCAAACATGATTATTGTCCTGCAATCTCGCGAAGTGCCGTAATGACCCGCTGGGTATCCGCTTCGGTCATGTCTGGGAATAACGGCAGCGAGCAGATGCGCGCGCTGTTCCATTCAGTATTTGGGAGCGAAAGGGTAGTGAAGCGTTCGCGATAATATTTTTGCGTATGGGCTGCACGAAAATGCAGACCGGTGCCGATATCTTTAGTCTTCAGCGCTTCCATCAGGGCATCTCTGCTCAGCCCGCAGCGGGTTTCGTCAACACGAATGATGAATAAGTGCCAGGCATGAACGTGCGGCCACCGGGGCAGGTCCAGCGGTTGAAATGGCGTATCAGCCAGCGCCTGCTGATATTGCTGGGCAATTTGCGCCCGGCGTGAATTCAGTTGCTCCAGCTTATTCAGCTGTACCAACGCAATAGCGGCATTGATATCCGTCAGGTTGTATTTGTATCCTGGCGCAAGCACTTCGGCCTGCGGTGCCCGGCCATAGGTTTGTCGATCAAAAGCATCAACGCCCAGACCGTGAAACTTCAGGCTGCGAAGCCGCTGGGCAAGCTGGCTGTCGTCGGTAACAATCAGTCCACCTTCTGCGCAGGTGATATTTTTGATGGCGTGAAATGAGAAGATTGCCGTGCCGCGCGCGCCGACATGGCGGCCTTTATACTGCGTTCCTACGGCATGGGCTGCATCTTCTACGACCGGAATACCATACCGCTCGCCAATGGCATAAATCGCGTCAAGATCGACGGGGGCGCCTGCGTAATGTACTGGAACAATGGCTTTAGTTCGTGGGGTAATAGCGGCTTCAATTTGCTCAGGTGTGACCATAAGTGTATCGCGGTCGACGTCGACCATGACTGGCGTCGCACCCAGCAGGACAATCATGTTGAGGGTGGAAACCCACGTCATTGAAGGCGTAATGACCTCATCGCCTGCACCTATGCCCAACGCCATCAGTGTGATGTGCATACCCGCCGTGGCAGAGCAGACGGCGACGGCGTGTTGATTTCCTGTGAGCTGGCAGAAGGCTTCTTCCAACTGTTGGTTCTTCGGGCCAGTGGTTATCCATCCAGAGTCCAGCACCGCTTTTACAGCGGCAAGCTCTTCAGCACCCATTGCCGGGCGAGAGAAAGGCAAAAAGTCAGACATCATTATTCCTTCAAGCCATTTAACGCTACCGAAGTTTTATTTTTGGGACTAAACAGGGGCGTCGTTAATTATTTCATCAGGCTACAAAGGTTAATGGCCGAAGGTTAATTTATCCTTAAGGGTTTAAGGTTTGGGAGATAATAACAAAGACAGTGGGAGTGATTTATTTGTTTGAATATAAAGAGTTTTTTGTCATTATGGCGGTATTGTTCTCTGTTGCTGAATGCTGAGAGCAATACCGCTAATGTGATCATTGTTTATATTACGTTTAAACTCGGGGGACTTACAGTAACCCTTTCAAGGTTAACGTTTTACGTGTGGCGATATTTAAGTCGTAGGTGCCGAGATCTTCCGCTTTAACCCAGGCGAACGCCTGGAACTCTTCGTTAATGTTCACTTCACGATTAGCTGCCACACAATCGAAGATGAGATAAATCATATAAATCTCTTCCTGGCTGCCATCCGCGTACGTTTTAGTACGAATATCGTCACTGAATGTCCATGGCGTAATTTCTGATAACACCAGCTGCTCGCCCAGCTCCTCTCTCACTTCCCGACGCAAAGCTTCTTCGATGCGCTCACCCGGCTCAACGCCACCGCCAGACAGCGCCCACTGACCGGGAAACACGCCGCGGTCGTCAGCCATTTTGCAGAGTAAATAGCAGCCATCGTTTTGAATTAATGGGCAAACAATTGTTCTTTGGCGCATAGGTCAAGTCCTTCCAGGGGCGGGTATTAAGAATTCCATCATCCACCTATCTTACCTTTTGCTGGCTGGAGAAAAAACGCTTCATCGACGATTAAGTCCGTACGGGCGAGGAAAAATTGATTGTTGTTGAAAATGGCGTTCAGGGGTGCGAACGATAGATTACATACAAAAATTTAACCTTATCTAATCTCATTAAGTAGTATTTAGTTACAATATGGTCTTGCATCGCTTTTTTAGCTCATTGATTCCTCGTCATCTGACAGTACAATTCACCGGTTTTGGGGCTATGTTTTGATTCTTGCAGGAAAGGATAGAAAATGAAAAAAAGTTTACTGTTGGGTTTTGCCGGAATACTGTTTGTTTCTGCTTCGGCAAACGCGATTAGCATCAACGGTCAGGCTGGCGAAGACTACACCAACCTTGGATTCGGTATGGGTACTGAGACCACCGGTCTGGCCGTCAGCGGCAACTGGATGCATAATGATGACGACGGCGATGTTGCTGGGCTGGGCCTGGGGCTGAATATCCCGCTGGGTCCACTGTTGGCGACCGTTGGTGGTAAAGGTGTTTATACCAATCCAAACGATGGCGATGAAGGTTATGCTGCGGCTGTCGGTGGTGGTTTACAGTGGCCGATCGGCGACAGCATTCGTCTGTTTGGTGAGTACTATTACTCTCCTGATTCGCTTTCCAGCGGTATCGACAGCTATGAAGAAGCAAATGCTGGTGCACGTTTGACTATTATGCGTCCGCTGAGCATCGAAGCCGGTTATCGTTACCTGAACCTGGCAGGTAAAGACGGTAACCGTGATAACGCAATTGCTGATGGCCCGTACGTTGGGGTTAACGCCAGCTTCTAACATTTCTGGCGCGGCGTTCAGTCGCGCCTTCCCCCCTCCATGCGTTATAGTGTTTTCATCATAAAAGCAGGAGAACACGATGTTAAACGTGGAGATGCTATCCACCGGGGATGAAGTGTTGCACGGACAAATCGTCGACACCAATGCCGCCTGGCTGGCCGATTTTTTCTTTAATCAGGGTTTACCGCTAACACGCCGCAACACGGTAGGTGACAATCTTAACGATTTAGTCGCCGTTTTGCGTGAGCGTAGCGAACACGCCGATATACTGATCGTTAATGGCGGTTTGGGGCCAACCAGCGATGATTTGAGCGCGCTGGCAGCGGCAACGGCAAAAGGCGAAGGGCTGGTGCTGCATGAAGCATGGCTCGCCGAGATGGAGCGATATTTCCGCGATCGTGGCCGCGTGATGGCGCCGAGCAACCGCAAACAGGCTGAACTTCCCGCCAGCGCGGAGTTTATCAATAATCCGGTGGGTACCGCGTGTGGGTTCGCCCTGAAGCTTAACCGCTGCCTGATGTTTTTTACACCGGGTGTACCGTCAGAATTCAAAGTCATGGTTGAGCATGAGATTCTGCCGCGTTTGCGTGAGCGTTTCTCTTTGGCTCAGCCCCCGTTATGCCTGCGATTAACCACCTTTGGCCGTTCTGAAAGCGAGCTGGCACAAAGCCTGGATCCGCTAACTTTGCCACCGGGTGTAACAATGGGATATCGCTCCTCAATGCCGATTATTGAGCTGAAGCTGACCGGGCCGGATTCCCAACGCGAAGCGATGCTGGCGCTGTGGCCTGAGGTGAAAAAGGTTGCCGGGCAAAACATGATTTTTGAAGGTACGGAAGGTTTGCCTGCACAAATTGCCCGCACGTTACAGGAACGACAATACAGTCTGACGCTGAGCGAACAATTTACCGGTGGTCTGGTCGCGTTGCAGCTTTCTCGCGCTAATGCTCCGTTGTTGGCGAGCGAAGTTGTTCCGCCCCAGGAAGAAACGCTGGCGCAAACGGCGCATTGGGTAACCGAGCGACGTAGCAAACATTATGCCGGGCTGGCTTTGGCGATATCAGCTTTCGAAAACGAACATATTAACTTTGCGCTGGCCACCCCCAATGGGACATATGGTTTGCGCGTTCGGCTGAACGCTAATCGCTACAGCTTGTCGATTCGTCAGGAAGTGTGCGCAATGATGGCGCTAAATATGCTGCGCCGTTGGCTTAACAATCAGGATCTTGCCAGCGAGCACGGCTGGATCGAAGTGGTTGAGTCGCTCACGATTTAATTATTAACAGGGAAGGTTACAAACCTTCCCAATCTGACTCATTCTGTGACATCGTCAGGCAATAGCCCAGTAATTAACCGAACCAAATCACGATCAATTCCATTTTCCAGCATCATGCGCGCGATACGTAAGGCTTCTTCTTGCGTTCCTTTTTGCACCCCTTGCTCTAACCCTTGTTTTATCCCTTGTTGTAGCCCATTGTGGTGACCTTCTTGTTTTAGCCTCTCTGCGATTGTCATCAACCTCTTCTTATGATGGGGGGAACGTTCGGCAACTTCATGAATAAATTCGCTGACGTGAGAAACGTCACCGTACCGTAGCAGGTAATTAAATAGCGTTTGTAGCTGGCTGTCATTAGCGGTGCTTGTAACTAATGGTGCTTGTAACTGATAGAGAAGATGGCGTGACGGTATCCACTTTTAATATGCGCTGCATGCGGGAAATGGGGTCTTTGCGTGGATGAATCAGAGAAAAATATGTCCGATTGCAACGTATTCAATTAAGCGGAATGGGCTACGCAAAAAATGCCCGGCAGCAAATACCACCGGGCAACAGGTTTAACCCAACGCTTTGGCAAGCAGGGTGATGGGATGTTCGCAACGCTTACTGGTAGACATCTCAATCTGCCATTTACAGGTTTCGCAGTCGGTGACGACGATATCAGCGCCGCTTTCTTCAATTTGGCGGAATAACGGTGCGCCAATAGACTGTGAAGTCGGATAGTTTTCCTTTTTAAAGCCGTAAGTCCCGGCAATCCCACAACACTGAGAATCCAGCACTGTCAGCTCCAGCCCCGGAATTTGTCGCAGTAGCTCCAGCGTGTAAAGCGTCCAGCCCATTTTCTCCATATGACATGGCGTGTGATAGACCACCTTCAGTGGCAGCGTTTTCAGCGGCAGCGTTTTACCTTCATCCAGCTTGCGCCACAGCCAGCGGGTTGCCAGTTCAATGTGTTCTCGCAGGCCTGAGTTGTCGACATCCAGCACTTCCGGATATTCATCACGTAGCGCAAAGGTACAGGTTGATGAGGTGGCGATCACCGGAATGCCTTTGCCATCAATCGCTTCCCGGAGTGAGGCCACGTTGCTGACCGCCTGCTTACGCGCTTTATCTGTAAATCCGTTAGCAATCAGCGGCACGCCACAGCATTTCTCTTTACTCAGCAGTTGCACGCCGGTTCCCATCGCATTCAACACCTTGATCAGGTCTTTGCCAAGCTGGGGATGGTTGTAATTCACAAAACAGCCGTGGAAAAAGGCGACCTGATCCTGATACTGCGCCTGCTGTGCGGCAATGCTGCGATACCAGCGGCGGAAGGTGCCAAAGGAGTACTTCGGCAGCGTACGGCGATGATCGATTTTTAGCGCGTAATCCAGCAACTGACGTACCGGTTTTAGTGAGGTGGCGGTATTCACTATTGGGGCAAAGGGGGTGGAAACGCTACCCATTAAATCGGTATGGCTTAAGACGAAGTTACGCAGCGATGGGCGCGTCGTGTCGTATTTGGCGCGCGCGCGCTGGATGATATCGCCGATTTTCACGTCTGACGGACAGGCCACTTCGCAGCGTTTACAGTTGATGCAGTATTTCAGCGCATCGTCATATAGCGCGCCATCTTTCAGGCGCAGACGCTCACCGTCCGGGCCGGCCTGCTTAGGGCCCGGGTAGCTAGGGTTGACGCGGCTTACCGGGCAGGCGGTGGTGCACACCGTGCATTTGATACAACTTTCAAAACGTGTGTCGCTCATTGCTGTCCTCCTGCACGTTTCGCAATATGATGTGCGGCGTGTAAGGCGCTGACTGCGCATACGCCGCCTCCGCAACCCTCGGCAATAGGGTCGAAACCACCGAGAACAGAACCGATGGCATACATATTTTCTACCGTTTTACCCGCCAGTGACGGGCGCAGCGTAGCGTCGGTTGTGACGCCAAACTTTTGCCACGGTTGCGGATCGAAGACGTCGCGTTGATACCACTCGGCGCGGGTGGCGGTTTGCTGTACATCCAGTCCGAGGATCGGTTCGTGGATGGCCTCGCGCGTGGCGACCAGACCGCTGCTGAAAAAGCTGCCGCTGGCGAGTACGGCGAAGCGTGGACGCAACGGGATATCGGCATGGTTACGGGTCCAGATTTCACTGACTACGCCGTCCTGACAGGTGATTTTCTTCACTTCATCACCCGGCATCCACACACCGCCCTGGCGCACAAACTGGCGCTGCAATTTGTTGTGTAAACGCATGCCCAGTACCGAAGGAGGTAGGGTCGGTAACAGTGTCAGCGAGCAGGGGAGGCGCTCGTTAAGCCACTGCCAGAGCCGCTCATCTGCCAGACCAAAGCAGGCCGGCATGATTATCATGTCGCAGGCTTTTGCCATTGGCAGCAATGCGTCATAGAGCAGCGACCATTTATCTTCGTTATCCAGCAGGCGCGCAATATTGACGGCGCGAAACTCGGTTGGGTTATCACGCAGGACATCCAGTTCCGGCAGTTCGATTTCTGCCGTCTCGACGCTGAGATTACGTTGGCGTAATGACGCCGCGGCGAGATGCGCCTGAAAATCCAGTAACCCGCTAATCCCTACAACGCATATACGCTGCGCGGACAGCGGCCAGACCGGCACTTCCGGGGAACTTAACCAGGTTGAGCGCAGGGTGCCCAGCGGGGTAACACGTTGATGTGCCTGATGCACGTTGCCTTGCAAATGCGTTCCGCATTCTTCCAGTAAATTTTGCGCCTGCTGGGCCAGTTCCAGAACGTTCTGCGTTCCGATGGTGCTATACGGATGTGCGGGTGCCTGAGTGTGCAGCGCATTCAAACCCGCTTCTATATCCGTCACCGGTTGACCATCGGGTAAGCTGCTGAGCAAATCCAGTGAGCCGGAGGAAAAATGCAGGGCGCTTTGGCCGCGGGTAACAATCGTGCAGCGCAGTCCGCTTTTTTGCAGTTGCAGGCCGCATAGCAGTCCAGCGAGGCCGCCGCCGATAATGACGGTATCAAATTTCATCCTGGTGCTCCTTTTCCAGACCACACAACCCTTGATAAACCCAGCGAGTGAATTCGCTTTCGCGCAGTGCATCTCCCCAGGCGATAGGCTGCACACCTTTCCAGCGTTCGTTGAGGAAGTCGGAAAGCTGAGTAATGGATTGTGCCGCGGTAGTGACATTAAAACGTTGCAGCAAACCTGCAGCGCGACAGGCACACAATTCGCCCTGGCAGGTCCCCATTCCGACGCGGGTACGGCGACGTAAATCGAGCAGACTGTTGACGGTTAGATTCTCGACGGCGTATTGCACTTCGCCTGCGGTGACCGCTTCGCATTCACAGACCAGGCTGCGATGTTGACGGCCTTCGCTCAGCCACGCTGGGGTACGATCCCCATGGCGATAGACTGCCGAACCGCGTAGCGGCGCAGGTAACGAAATAACGCGTTTAAGCGTATGCTCGGTAGATTCCTGTGAGCCAGGCAACGCGGTGTCTGCGGTTGTGCAAGGCTGGGTATTGCCCAGCTTACGGCAAACAGCATCGGTAGCCCATTCCGCCATCAGGCGGTAAGTCATCAGTTTGCCGCCGGTAATGGTGATAAACCCTTCCAGTCCGTCACGCTCTGCGTGATCGAACAGTACAATCCCACGGCTGACGTTACGACCGGTGGGATCGTCGTCGCTGGCCACCAGCGGACGCACGCCGGAGTAGGCGCGTAAAATGCGTGTTTTCGCCATAATCGGCGCCAGTTTCTCGCCTTCACGCAGCAGAATGTCGACTTCTTCTGCGGTGACGCGGTTGCTGTCGATATCATCGTAATCAATGTGCTGCGAGGTGGTACCGATCAATGAGATGGTATCGCCTGGCACCAGAATATCGGCGTCAGACGGTTTACGGCAGCGGTTGATGACATGCTGGTTAATGCGATGATCCATAATCAGCAACGAACCTTTGGCCGGGAACATACGGATGCTCAGATCGGCATATTCCGCAATGCGTTGACCCCAGATCCCGGCGGCGTTAACGACAACCGGTGCATGCAGGGACTGCATTTCGCCCGTCAGATGATTGCGCACGTTAACGCCGCAAACCGTCGCGCCTTCGCGAATCAGTCCTGTCACTTCATGCGCCGTTAAGATAACCGCGCCATGCTCACGCGCATCCAGCATGTTGGCGGCGGTTAAGCGGAAAGGATCAACCGTGCCGTCCGGCACTTTTACCGCACCAATCAGCTGTGGATTCACGGAAGGTTCGATAATACGTGCCTGCTGAGGGTCAATCGCTTCTGCGCGAATCCCTGCTTCTTCACAGGCGCGAATAAAGGTCGCCTGAAAGGAGAGCTCATCCTCCGGCAGGGTAATAAACAGACCGTCCGTTGGCTCAACGCAATGGCGGGCGATACGTTTCAGAATTTGGTTTTCGCTGATGCACTCACGGGCAGATTCAGCATCGGTGACGGCGTAGCGTGCACCGCTGTGCAGCAGGCCGTGGTTGCGCCCGGTCGCACCTGTGGCGATATCGTGGCGTTCCACTAAGATGACGCGCAACCCGCGCAGCGCACAATCGCGTGCGATCCCTGCACCTGTTGCTCCTCCACCAATGATAATCACGTCACTTGTTTGCGAGTCGCGAGTTTTCATTGTTTTTCCTCACAGTTCGTTTTTTATCATTTAGCCACATAAAAAACATGGATTGTTTGATTTCGCGCATAATCGCTCATTATTCGAAAATGAAACGTGATTTCGTGCGCCTTTATGAACATTTGTCATAAATCTGTAACAATATGTGCTGCGTTTCACATTTTTGTTATGTATCTTTCCTTAACATCGCGGCCACACTGGGAGCGGTAGGGTAGTAATGACGAACTGCAGTGTTTACTTCGAATGAAAGACGGCCACGGAGGCTACACTATGTTGAGCATTTTTAAACCAGCGTCACACACGGCGCGTTTGCCTGCAGCGGAGATCGACCCGACATATCGTCGATTACGTTGGCAGATTTTTCTGGGGATTTTCTTTGGTTATGCCGCGTACTATCTGGTACGTAAGAACTTTGCCCTTGCGATGCCGTATCTGGTTGAGCAGGGGTTCTCGCGTGGAGATCTGGGTTTTGCGTTGTCCGGTATCTCCATTGCTTACGGATTTTCGAAATTCATCATGGGGTCCGTTTCGGATCGCTCGAATCCGCGCGTTTTCCTGCCAGCGGGTCTGATACTGGCTGCGGCAGTGATGTTGTTTATGGGCTTTGTGCCGTGGGCGACATCGAGCATCGCGGTAATGTTTGTGCTGCTGTTCCTCTGCGGATGGTTCCAGGGGATGGGCTGGCCGCCGTGTGGTCGTACCATGGTGCACTGGTGGTCGCAGAAAGAGCGTGGCGGCATCGTTTCCGTTTGGAACTGTGCGCATAACGTGGGTGGCGGTCTGCCTCCTCTGTTGTTCCTGCTGGGTATGGCCTGGTTCAATGACTGGAAAGCGGCGCTGTACATGCCTGCTTTCGGTGCGATCGTTGTCGCGCTGTTTGCTTTTGCTTTGATGCGTGATACGCCACAGTCCTGTGGTCTGCCGCCAATCGAAGAGTACAAGAACGATTATCCGGACGATTACAACGAGAAAGCGGAAGAAGAGCTGACTGCGAAGCAGATCTTCATGCAGTACGTACTGCCGAACAAACTGTTGTGGTACATCGCTATCGCCAACGTGTTTGTTTATCTGCTGCGCTACGGCATCCTGGACTGGTCGCCGACTTACCTGAAAGAAGTGAAGCATTTTGCACTGGATAAATCATCCTGGGCCTACTTCCTGTATGAATATGCGGGTATTCCGGGCACGCTGCTGTGTGGCTGGATGTCGGATAAAGTCTTCCGTGGAAACCGTGGCGCGACCGGCGTGTTCTTTATGACGCTGGTGACGATTGCGACTATCGTTTACTGGATGAACCCGGCAGGCAACCCGAACGTAGATATGGCTTGTATGATTATCATCGGCTTCCTGATCTACGGCCCGGTCATGTTGATTGGTCTGCATGCGCTGGAACTGGCACCGAAAAAAGCGGCAGGTACGGCGGCTGGCTTTACTGGTCTGTTCGGTTATCTCGGCGGTTCTGTGGCTGCGAGCGCCATTGTCGGCTACACCGTTGACTTCTTCGGTTGGGACGGCGGCTTTATGGTGATGATTGGCGGTAGCGTGCTGGCGGTTATTCTGCTGGTAGTCGTCATGATTGGCGAAAAACGCCATCACGAAGAGATGCAGCTCAAGCGTAACGGGGGCTAATAGATGAAAACCACATTGAAAAGTCTCAGCGTGGCGCTGATGCTGGCAGGTATGGTTGTGAGCAGCGCGGCGGTTGCCGCAGATAAAGTCGTGATTGCGCACCGTGGCGCCAGCGGTTATCTACCGGAGCATACGTTACCTGCGAAAGCGATGGCCTATGCTCAGGGAGCGGATTACCTGGAACAGGATTTGGTGATGACTAAGGACGACCATCTGGTCGTCCTGCATGACCACTATCTTGACCGCGTCACCGATGTTGCCGAGCGTTTCCCGGATCGCGCGCGTAAAGATGGGCGTTACTATGCTATCGACTTTACGCTGGATGAGATCAAGTCGCTGAAGTTTACTGAAGGCTTTGATATCGAAAATGGCAAAAAGGTCCAGACCTACCCGGGGCGTTTCCCGATGGGTAAATCTGATTTCCGTGTGCACACTTTCGAAGAAGAGATTGAGTTCGTTCAGGGATTAAATCATTCAACCGGTAAAAACATCGGCATTTACCCGGAAATGAAAGCGCCGTGGTTCCATCATCAGGAAGGGAAGGACATTGCGGCTAAAACGCTGGAAGTACTGAAAAAGTACGGGTACACCGACAAGAACGACAAGGTCTATCTGCAGTGTTTTGATGTCGCAGAGTTAAAGCGCATTAAGAATGAACTGGAACCGAAGATGGGGATGGATCTCAATCTGGTACAGTTGATTGCGTACACTGACTGGAATGAAACTCAGGAGAAAAAGCCAGACGGCAGTTGGGTTAATTACAACTACGACTGGATGTTTAAACCGGGTGCCATGAAGCAGGTTGCGCAGTATGCGGACGGCATTGGGCCGGACTACCACATGCTGATTGATGAGAAGTCGAAGAAGGGCAATATCTCGTTAACTGGCATGGTGCAGGACGCACATCAGAATAAGATGGTGGTGCATCCTTATACCGTTCGCGCCGATCAGTTGCCGGATTACACCACTGACGTAAACCAGCTGTATGACATTCTTTATAACAAAGCGGGTGTTGACGGGCTGTTCACCGACTTCCCCGACAAAGCAGTGAAATTCCTGAATAAAGAGTAATGGCATAAGGCCTGTGATGCACCTCCGGTCACAGGCCTTATTGGACGAAACGTGATTAACTGCTAGATAAGGCCGTCTGCTGTTAACGTTTTCCTACATGCCTGCAGGAGAAATAAAGGGCTGCCGTTCATCGGCGGCTCTTTTGCCAGTAACAATTTTTATCCCGCCTTGCGTTACAGCTCTATTTCAATATCGCCTTTTGCCCGGCAACAGCAGGGCAATATTTCACCCGGTTGAATGAAGGCCAGAGGTTCTGCAATCCAGTCAACCTGTCCCGCCACCAGGCGGGTACGACAGGAGCCGCAGTAGCCTTCACGACACTGATATTCGACTTCAACATCGTGCGACTCGAGTGCGGCAAGTAGGGAAGGATGTTCATCCTGGCACAGCAGTTGTGTGCCAGAGATGCGCAAAGTCACGCGGCCCATCAGAGCTGGAAGTTACTCAGATCGTCAGTATCAACTTCCGAATCGATCTGACCGACCAGATAAGAGCTGACTTCCACTTCCTGCGGTGCGACCTGGACGTTGTCAGACACCAGCCAGGTATTGATCCAAGGGATCGGGTTAGAGCGTGTCTGGAATGGCAGATCGAGTCCGACAGCCTGCATACGGATGTTGGTGATGTACTCAACGTACTGGCACAGAATGTCTTTGTTAAGGCCAATCATTGAGCCATCACGGAACAGATAGTCCGCCCACTCTTTTTCCTGCAGCGCGGCCTGTACAAACAGGTCGTAGCATTCTTGTTTGCACTCTTCAGCGATTTCCGCCATCTCCGGATCGTCCACACCGCTGCGCAGAAGGTTCAGCATATGCTGAGTACCGGTCAGATGCAGGGCTTCGTCGCGGGCGATCAGACGAATAATTTTCGCGTTGCCTTCCATCAGTTCACGTTCGGCGAATGCGAAGGAGCAGGCGAAGCTGACATAAAAGCGGATCGCTTCCAGCGCGTTGACGCTCATCAGGCACAGATACAGCTTCTTCTTCAGCTCACGCAGGTTTACGACAACCGTTTTGCCATTAACGGTATGCGTACCTTCACCGAGCAAATGCCAGTAGCTGGTCATCTCGATCAGTTCGTCGTAGTAGCTGGAAATACCTTCTGCGCGTTTCTGGATTTGCTCATTAGTGACGATATCGTCAAACACCACCGCCGGATCGTTAACGATATTGCGAATAATATGAGTGTAGGAGCGGGAATGGATTGTTTCAGAAAACGCCCACGTTTCCACCCAGGTTTCCAGTTCAGGGATCGAGATTAACGGCAGCAGCGCGACGTTTGGACTACGTCCCTGAATGGAGTCCAGCAGCGTCTGATACTTCAGGTTGCTGATGAAGATATGTTTTTCATGTTCCGGCAATGCCTGGAAATCGATACGATCGCGAGAAACATCGACCTCTTCCGGACGCCAGAAGAAAGAGAGCTGCTTTTCGATCAGTTTTTCAAAGATGTCATATTTTTGCTGATCGTAGCGGGCGACGTTCACCGGCTGGCCGAAGAACATCGGTTCCAGAAGCTGATCATTTTTCGTCTGTGAAAAAGTGGTGTATGCCATTGATGTGAATCCTGTCTGGAATGTACTGCCGGATGCGCTTTGCTTATCCGGCCTACAATACCGCGAATTAATTTGTAGGCCGGGTAAGCGCTACGCCACCCGGCAAAAGATTAAATCTTACATGCGCCGCTTTCGCAGCCATCGTCCTGAATGGACGGTACCAGATCGTCCTGAGAGTCTTCCGCACCGTCACGGGTGTTCTGATAATACAGCGTTTTGACACCAAATTTGTAGGCGGTGAGCAGGTCTTTCAGCAACTGCTGCATCGGTACTTTTCCGGACGGGAAGCGCGACGGATCGTAGTTGGTGTTGGCAGAAATCGACTGATCAATAAATTTCTGCATGATACCTACCAGCTGCAGATAGCCGTCGTTGTTCGGCATTTCCCACAGCAGTTCGTATGCGTCGTGCAGGTGTTCGTAGTCCGGCACGACCTGACGCAGAATTCCATCTTTCGATGCTTTGATGCTCACGTAACCGCGTGGTGGTTCAATACCGTTGGTGGCGTTGGAGATCTGCGAAGAGGTCTCGGACGGCATCAGAGCGGAGAGCGTGGAGTTACGCAGACCGTGAGTTTTAATTGATTCGCGCAGGCTTTCCCAGTCGTAATGCAGGGATTCGCTGACGATAGCATCCAGGTCTTTTTTATAGGTATCGATCGGCAGAATGCCTTTCGCATAGGTGGTTTCGTTAAACCACGGGCATGCGCCTTGCTCTTTCGCCAGCTCGTTAGACGCTTTCAGCAGGTAATACTGAATCGCTTCAAAGGTTTTGTGAGTCAGGTTATTGGCGCTGCCGTCAGAGTAGCGTTTACCGTTTTTCGCCAGCCAGTAGGCATAGTTGATAACGCCAATACCCAGCGTACGACGCCCCATCGCACCGCGTTTGGCGGCCGGAATCGGATAATCCTGGTAATCGAGCAACGCATCCAACGCACGTACCGCCAGTACGGCCAGTTCTTCCAGTTCGTCCAGACTTTCGATAGCGCCCAGGTTAAATGCGGACAGCGTACACAGCGCAATTTCGCCGTTTTCATCGTTAACGTCGGTCAGCGGTTTGGTCGGCAGGGCGATTTCCAGGCACAGGTTGGACTGGCGTACCGGCGCGACAACCGGATCAAACGGGCTATGGGTGTTGCAGTGGTCAACGTTCTGAATATAGATACGACCAGTAGAGGCACGTTCCTGCATCATCAGTGAGAACAGCTCAACCGCTTTCACGCGCTGTTTGCGGATGCTGTCGTCGTTTTCATATTGGGTGTACAGACGTTCGAACTCATCCTGATCGGCGAAGAACGCGTCATACAGACCCGGGACGTCGGACGGGCTAAACAGGGTGATGTCGCCGCCTTTCAGCAAACGGGTGTACATCAGTTTGTTGATCTGTACGCCGTAGTCCATGTGACGAACGCGGTTGCCTTCGACGCCACGGTTGTTTTTCAGGACCAGCAAGCTTTCAACTTCCAGGTGCCACATTGGGTAGAACAGCGTGGCTGCACCGCCGCGTACGCCACCCTGAGAGCAGGATTTAACCGCAGTCTGGAAATGCTTGTAGAACGGAATACAACCGGTGTGGAACGCTTCACCGCCGCGAATCGGGCTACCCAGCGCACGGATGCGACCGGCGTTAATGCCGATACCGGCACGCTGAGAAACGTATTTCACAATCGCGCTGGAGGTTGCGTTGATGGAGTCAAGGCTGTCGCCGCACTCGATCAGAACGCAGGAGCTGAACTGACGCGTTGGGGTACGCACGCCGGACATAATCGGCGTCGGCAGCGAGATTTTGAATGTAGAAACAGCGTCGTAGAAACGTTTCACATATTGCAGACGTGTTTCACGCGGATAGTTAGAAAACAGGCAGGCTGCTACCAGAATGTAGAGGAACTGTGCGCTTTCATAGATCTCACCGGTAACACGGTTTTGCACCAGATATTTGCCTTCTAACTGCTTCACCGCAGCGTAGGAGAAGGTCATATCACGATCGTGTACGATGAACGAGTCCATCTGCTTGAACTCTTCTTCCGTGTAGTCTTCCAGCAGATGATTGTCGTATTTGCCCATTTCAACCATTTTCACGACATGGTCAAACAGTTTTGGCGGTTCAAACTCGCCGTAGGCTTTTTTGCGCAGATGGAAAATCGCCAGACGGGCGGCCAGATACTGATAATCCGGCGCTTCGCGGGAGATCAGGTCGGCGGCAGCTTTGATGATTGTTTCATGGATATCGGAGGTCTTGATACCGTCATAAAACTGAATGTGGGAGCGCAGCTCGACCTGAGAGATCGATACGTTATTCAGTCCTTCTGCCGCCCAATCCAGAACTCGGTGGATTTTGTCGAGATTGATGCGCTCTGTACTACCATCACGCTTTGTCACCAGCAGACTCTGATTCATGTGGTTTTTTACCTGTCCGTGAAAGAAAAAATATCCCCCATATTATCCACAGAGTCATGTTGTGACTAAGTCTGTGGATAAATACTATATGTAGGGGTTGTTTGATAAAATAGACGCTATATGGTGAGTATTCTAGTAGGGATTCTTTTCAGCACAAGAGTTGATTTTGAGGTTAAATTGAGGTTGCAAAAGGGTGAGAATCGCTAAGTGCGCGTCTTATAAGGCCTGGCGGGGATGTCAATAATTGAGAAAAAAAATAGAAATTTTGATCGAGTGCTGATTTCTTCATCTAAGGTAAGGAAAGTTCTTATGATCTGGCGCAAAAATTGCTGTACCGGTACTACTCAGGATTGGTAGGCGATGCGTAATAACGTAGGCCTGATAAGCGAAGCGCCATCAGGCGTTAAAGCCCGGAGTCGTGCCGGATGGCGGCGCTGGCGCGCTTTATCCGGCCTACAATCCAGCGTCATAAGGCCATGAACGCTGGTTTATTCGCTTTTGGCGGTGGTATGCACCATATAGTTCACATCAACGCCCGGACCGAGTTTGAAGGTGTTGGTGATGGGGTTGTAGTGCAGGCCGGTCATATGACGCTCTTTCAGCACGGTCTGGTCAACCCACTCTAACAGTTCAGCGGGCTTAATGAATTTTTTCACATCATGCGTGCCTTTCGGCACCATCCGCAGAATATATTCCGCTCCGACCACCGCCATCAGCCAGGATTTGCCGTTGCGGTTAAGCGTGGAAAAAAAGACTTCGCCGCCCGGTTTAACCAGTCTGGCGCAGGCCCTGACCACCGACTGCGGATCTGGTACGTGCTCCAGCATTTCCATGCAGGTCACAACGTCATACTGATGCGCATGCTTATCCGCATGTTCTTCGACAGTTTCTTGTACGTACTCCACCTGGATGCCGCTCTCCAGCGCATGCAGTTTTGCGACTTGTAACGGTTCAAAGCCCATGTCCAGCCCGGTGACGGTTGCGCCTTCGCGCGCCATGCTTTCCGCCAGAATGCCGCCGCCGCAGCCGACGTCGAGAACCTTTTTACCAAACAGGCCACCTGAGCGCTCAGTAATGTAGCCCAGACGCAGCGGGTTAATACGGTGCAGTGGCTTAAATTCACCCTCAAGATCCCACCAGCGTGATGCGACTGCTTCAAACTTGGCAATTTCTTCATGGTCAACGTTGTGAGTAACCGGGGGTTTTTCGGCATTCATTGGGGCTTCTACTCCTAAATTTGCGATGCAAATGAGTATATCAGCCTGACGGGATGAATAAAGCCTCTGTCAGGGGGAATCCATTTACCTGAATCTTCACGTATGTGTTATAATTTGCGACCTTTGAATCCGGGATACAGTAGAGGGATAGCGGTTAGATGAGCGACCTTGCGAGAGAAATTACACCGGTCAACATTGAGGAAGAGCTGAAGAGCTCCTATCTGGATTATGCGATGTCGGTCATTGTTGGCCGTGCGCTGCCAGACGTCCGAGATGGCCTGAAGCCGGTTCACCGTCGCGTACTTTACGCCATGAACGTATTGGGCAACGACTGGAATAAAGCCTATAAAAAATCTGCCCGTGTCGTTGGTGACGTAATCGGTAAATACCACCCTCATGGTGATACCGCCGTTTACGACACCATTGTTCGTATGGCGCAGCCATTCTCCTTGCGTTACATGCTTGTAGATGGTCAGGGTAACTTTGGTTCTGTCGATGGCGACTCCGCAGCGGCGATGCGTTATACGGAAATCCGTATGTCGAAAATCGCCCATGAGCTGATGGCTGACCTGGAAAAAGAAACGGTTGATTTCGTCGATAACTACGACGGCACCGAACAAATTCCTGACGTCATGCCGACCAAAATTCCTAACCTGCTGGTGAACGGTTCGTCCGGTATCGCGGTAGGTATGGCGACCAACATTCCGCCGCACAACCTGACTGAAGTGATCAACGGCTGTCTGGCATATATTGACGATGAAGACATCAGCATTGAAGGGCTGATGGAACATATTCCGGGTCCGGACTTCCCGACTGCAGCGATCATCAACGGTCGTCGTGGTATCGAAGAAGCCTACCGTACCGGCCGTGGCAAAGTGTACATTCGCGCACGCGCGGAAGTCGAAGCGGATGCCAAAACGGGTCGTGAAACCATCATCGTCCACGAAATTCCGTATCAGGTAAACAAAGCGCGCCTGATTGAGAAAATCGCCGAACTGGTAAAAGACAAACGCGTAGAAGGCATCAGCGCGCTGCGTGACGAGTCTGACAAAGACGGTATGCGCATCGTGATTGAAGTGAAACGCGATGCGGTCGGGGAAGTGGTTCTGAACAACCTTTACTCCCAGACCCAATTGCAGGTTTCCTTCGGTATCAACATGGTTGCATTGCACCATGGCCAGCCGAAGATCATGAACCTGAAAGATATTATTGCCGCGTTCGTACGTCACCGCCGTGAAGTCGTAACTCGTCGTACTATCTTTGAACTGCGTAAAGCCCGCGACCGTGCGCACATCCTTGAAGCGCTGGCGATTGCGCTGGCGAACATCGATCCGATCATTGAACTGATCCGCCGTGCGCCGACCCCGGCAGAAGCGAAAGCCGCGTTGGTTGCGCGTTCGTGGGAACTGGGCAACGTTTCCGCCATGCTGGAACGTGCTGGTGATGACGCCGCGCGTCCTGAATGGCTGGAGCCGGAATTTGGCGTGCGTGACGGTCAGTACTACCTGACTGAACAGCAGGCTCAGGCTATTCTGGATCTGCGTTTGCAGAAACTGACCGGCCTTGAGCACGAAAAACTGCTCGACGAATACAAAGAGCTGCTGGAACAGATCGCTGAACTGCTGCACATTCTGGGCAGCGCAGATCGTCTGATGGAAGTTATCCGTGAAGAGATGGAGCTGATTCGTGAACAGTTCGGCGACGCGCGTCGGACCGAAATTACCGCGAACAGCGCTGACATCAACATCGAAGATCTGATTAACCAGGAAGATGTTGTCGTGACCTTGTCTCATCAGGGCTACGTGAAATATCAGCCGTTAACCGATTACGAAGCGCAGCGTCGTGGCGGTAAAGGCAAATCTGCAGCACGCATTAAAGAAGAAGACTTTATCGACCGCCTGCTGGTGGCCAACACCCATGACACGATCCTCTGCTTCTCCAGCCGTGGTCGTCTGTACTGGATGAAGGTTTATCAACTGCCGGAAGCGAGCCGTGGTGCGCGTGGACGTCCAATCGTTAACCTGCTGCCGCTGGAAGCGAACGAACGTATCACCGCAATTCTGCCGGTACGCGAGTACGAAGAGGGCGTCAACGTCTTCATGGCAACCGCCAGCGGTACCGTGAAGAAAACGGCATTGACCGAATTCAGCCGTCCGCGTTCTGCCGGTATTATCGCCGTCAACCTGAACGAAGGCGACGAACTGATTGGCGTTGATCTGACGTCCGGTAATGACGAAGTTATGCTGTTCTCTGCTGCCGGTAAAGTGGTGCGTTTTAAAGAGAACGCAGTTCGCGCGATGGGTCGTACGGCGACCGGTGTTCGCGGGATCAAACTGGCAGGTGAAGACTCCGTTGTTTCCCTGATCGTTCCACGCGGTGAAGGGGCAATCCTGACCGTCACGCAGAACGGTTACGGTAAGCGTACAGCGGAAAGCGAATACCCAACCAAGTCTCGTGGCACGCAGGGTGTTATCTCCATCAAAGTCACCGAGCGTAATGGCTCCGTTGTTGGCGCAGTACAGGTTGAAGATACCGACCAGATCATGATGATCACCGATGCAGGTACGCTGGTACGTACTCGCGTGTCGGAAATCAGCGTGGTAGGGCGTAATACCCAGGGTGTTATCCTTATCCGTACTGCGGAAGACGAAAACGTTGTGGGTCTGCAACGCGTTGCTGAACCGGTTGATGATGAAGAGCTCGACTCCATCGACGGAAGTGCAGCTGAAGGTGACGAGGATATCGCGCCTGAAGCGGAAAGCGATGATGATGCAGCGGATGACGCTGAAGAGTAATTAAAACGTAATAAGAAGGGCCGGAGAACTCCGGCCCTTTTTTTAATGGCATTGCGACAAAAGACATTTACCGCTACCTTAACCACACTCTATTAATGCCCTGAGGCGGAGCTTCGCCCCTTTGAAATACCTTGCTTCCGTTCATTCAACCCTAAAAGTCTCACGCTACCTGTTCAGAGCGCTGGCGCTCGTTATCTGGTGTCTGATTGCGTTTGCCTCCGTGTTTTACATTGTGAATGCGCTGCACCAGCGAGAGTCTGAAATCCATCAGGAGCTTAATCTCAGCTCCGATCAGGCCCAACGTTACATTCAGCGCACCTCTGATGTGATTAAAGAGCTGAAATATATTGCCGAAAATCGCTTAACAGCGGAAAACGGCGTGATGTCGTTGCGGGCGCGAGATGATAAAACCGTCGTGCCTAATTTTGAGCCGCTGTTTGCCGACTCCGATTGTTCCGTAATGGGCAACGCCTGGCGAGGTTCCCTGGAATCACTGGCATGGTTTATGCGCTACTGGCGCGACAACTTTTCCGCCGCTTATGATTTAAATCGAGTGTTCCTGATCGGCAGCGACAACCTCTGTATGGCCAATTTCGGTTTGCGTGATATGCCCGTCGAACGAGACGAGGCCCTGAAGGCTCTGCATGAGCGCATTATTAAGTATCGCAATGCTACGCAAGAAGAAAACGGCAACAACTTGTTCTGGATTAGCCAGGGGCCGCGTCCGGGAGTAGGGTATTTCTATGCACTGACGCCGGTTTACCTCGCCAATCGTCTCCAGGCGCTGTTGGGCGTAGAGCAGCCTATTCGCATGGAGAATTTCTTCACACCGGGTAGTTTACCGATGGGCGTGACCATCCTCGACGAAAATGGCCATGCGCTAATTTCTCTCACCGGCCCTGAAGGGAATATTAAGGCTGAGCCCCACTGGATGCAGGAGCGCTCCTGGTTTGGTTACACGCCAGGTTTCCGCGAGCTGGTACTGAAGAAAAATCTGCCTCCGTCCTCCCTGAGCATCGTGTACTCCGTTCCTGTCGACCTGGTGCTGGAGCGGATCCGCATGATGATCCTGAACGCTATATTGCTGAACGTGCTGGTCGGGGCGGCATTGTTTATGCTCACGCGCATGTATGAACGGCGCATTTTTATTCCAGCGGAAAGTGATGCTCAGCGGCTGGAAGAACATGAGCAGTTTAACCGTAAAATCGTGGCTTCTGCGCCGGTGGGTATTTGTATTCTGCGCACGATGGATGGCATTAATATCCTGAGTAACGAACTGGCGCACACCTATCTGAACATGCTGACGCATGAAGACCGTCAGCGGTTAACGCAAATTATTTGCGGCCAACAGGTCAATTTTGTTGATGTGCTGACCAGCAACAATACCAATCTGCAAATCAGCTTTGTGCACTCGCGCTATCGTAATGAAAACGTGGCAATTTGTGTCCTTGTTGATGTCAGTGCGCGCGTTAAAATGGAAGAGTCGTTGCAGGAGATGGCACAGGCGGCGGAACAGGCTAGCCAGTCAAAATCGATGTTCCTTGCGACGGTGAGCCATGAGCTACGTACACCGCTGTATGGCATTATCGGTAACCTTGATTTGTTGCAAACCAAAGAGTTACCGAGTGGGGTGGATCGTCTGGTAACGGCGATGAATAACTCTTCCAGCCTGCTGCTGAAAATTATCAGCGATATTCTCGACTTCTCAAAGATTGAATCTGAACAGCTGAAGATTGAACCGCGAGAGTTTTCACCGCGTGAAGTCATGAACCATATTACGGCTAACTATTTGCCGCTGGTGGTCCGCAAGCAGTTGGGGTTGTACTGCTTTATCGATCCGGATGTGCCTGTGGCGCTGAATGGCGATCCGATGCGTTTACAACAGGTGATTTCTAATCTACTGAGTAACGCAATCAAGTTTACCGATACCGGTTGTATTGTGTTGCACGTGCAGTGCAGCGGCGACTACCTGAGCATTCGAGTGCGTGATACCGGTGTAGGGATCCCAGCCAAAGAGGTGGTTCGGTTGTTCGATCCTTTCTTCCAGGTGGGGACTGGCGTACAGCGTAATTTCCAGGGAACGGGACTTGGTTTGGCGATCTGTGAAAAACTGATCAGCATGATGGATGGGGATATTTCCGTCGATTCCGAGCCGGGAATGGGGAGCCAGTTTACGCTGCGTATTCCGCTTTATGGCGCACAGTATCCGCTGAAAAAGGGTGTTGAAGGATTGGCTGGCACACGTTGCTGGCTGGCAGTACGTAATGCGTCACTGTACCACTTTCTCGAATCCAGCCTGACGCGTACTGGGATGACGGTGTTGCGATATGAGGGACAACAGTCCGATGCGGATGACCTGTTGGTGGCCGACGATGTGCTGGAACAGGCCTGGCAGGGGCGAGCAGCGGTGATTTTCTGCCGCCGACATATTGGCATTCCGCTGGAAAGAGAGCCTGGAGAATGGGTACACAGCGTGGCGTCACCGCATGAACTGCCTGCGCTGTTGGCACATATCTACAGTGTAGAGTTGGGGAGTGAAGAGCTCTCCACGGCGCTGCCAACCCCGGATAAAGGCGGTGCGACGAACGATGACATGATGATCCTGGTTGTTGACGATCACCCTATAAACCGGCGCTTACTGGCCGATCAATTGGGATCGTTGGGATATCAGTGTAAAACCGCGAATGACGGTGTGGATGCGCTCAATGTGCTCAGCAAAAATCATATCGACATTGTGCTGAGTGACGTCAACATGCCAAACATGGATGGTTATCGCCTGACCCAGCGTATCCGCCAGTTAGGGTTAACGCTGCCAGTTGTCGGCGTGACGGCCAACGCGCTGGCCGAAGAGAAGCAGCGTTGCCTGGAATCGGGTATGGATAGCTGTCTGTCTAAGCCAGTGACATTGGATGTATTGAAGCAAACTCTGACGGTCTATGCGGAAAGGGTGAGGAAGGCGCGGGAATAACAGATGCCGGATGGCGGCGCTTGCCTTATCCGGCCTACGGAACACGCACCACGCAGTGTCATTCGTAGGCCTGATAAACGGCGTGCCATTAGGCACTTTGGTGTTAAAAGAATTACTCTTTGTCTGAGGGACTCAGCGTTACGGAAGAGAGGTAATTCAACAGGGCGATATCGTTTTCCACACCGAGTTTCATCATTGCCGACTTTTTCTGGCTACTGATGGTTTTAATACTGCGGTTGAGTTTTTTCGCGATTTCAGTAACCAGGAAACCTTCGGCAAACAGACGCAGAACTTCACTCTCTTTCGGTGACAGACGTTTGTCGCCATAGCCGCTGGCGCTGATTTTTTCCAGCAGACGAGACACGCTTTCCGGGGTGAATTTCTTACCTTTCTGTAGTGCGGCAAGCGCTTTCGGCAGATCGGTTGGCGCACCTTGCTTCAGTACAATCCCTTCAATATCGAGATCCAGTACCGCGCTCAGAATAGCCGGATTGTTGTTCATGGTCAGGACGATAATCGACAGGCTCGGGAAATGACGCTTGATATATTTAATTAACGTGATCCCATCACCGTATTTATCTCCCGGCATGGAGAGGTCGGTAATCAACACATGCGCATCCAACTTAGGCAAATTGTTGATCAGTGCAGTGGAGTCTTCAAATTCGCCGACAACATTTACCCACTCGATTTGCTCAAGTGATTTACGAATACCGAACAGTACAATCGGGTGGTCATCGGCAATAATTACGTTCATAGTGTTCATGTATTGGGCTACCTTGCTACAGCAAGCTCTTGACGTAAACGTCAATGTCGCTGATGTATTTTTCTATACCTGGAGCATCTTTCTCTTGAATAAGATGTTCCAGCGCTTCACATAACTGCTTGCCGGGTACCAGATTAAGCATGGCAAACACGCCTTTCAGGCGATGGGCCGTTTGGGCTAACGCAGCGAAATCGCTGATAGCCGCCTCAGTATACAACCTCTTAACATCATCCGGTACTGTGTCTACAAAGAGAGCGTAGTAACCACTGGCATGAAGTTCGGCGTTTTCATCTCCGCCGAGGGGGAGTTCCTGGAACCCTTCTTGCGCCAGTTGCTCTTCAATCAGCTCAAGGACAGCTTCCTGCATAGCATTGCTCATATTAAAGTTAACGCGCAGTTGGCCAGGGCCAATTTTCCGCACGCCAGACTCATCATCGCTTAAAAGTAGGCCTGAAGCAGTAAGATTAGACGGATTATCCGTTAAAAAGAGATCATATTCTTGACTATTCAACCGTTCATCGGGCGTGATGCAGGTTGCCCCCCAGTTTTCCAGCTGACGTAATACAATGCTACGTACGTCATTTGAGGTGACATCAACCATTACGCAGACGTCATCCAACAGGCGCTCTTCACTATCAGCATGTTGATCGTGCAGTGGCATTTTAACATGGACTATATAACGTGTTCCAAGTTCTTCCCGCGCTTTGATATTCAGGTGTCCGCCAAGCTTACGGGCTAACTGATCGCACAACCAGAACGTCAGAGGGTTGGCTTTGCCATACCGATCGCCCTGCGTGTCATTGATGAACGGGAAATGGAGATTATCAACTTCATTCAATGTGACGCCTTGCCCGGTATCCAGAATGCGGAAGGTCAGGCGTTCAGCCTCTGACTCATCCTGGTCGACTTCCAGCGTGATTTTACCAATCTGCGTGGTGGTTACCGCATATTGGATCAATAGCAGCAAAATACGGCGCAAGGCATCGCGATCGCCACGGCGTTCATCATGGGCGCTAAGGTGATTTTTAATCAGTAGCTGCAGCCCCTTACGCTTAATGGCTGGCAGAACCTCCGGAACTACGTCGTCAATTAATGCCTGCACGGAAAACAGTGTGGATTCACCTTTCCAGGCATCGTTCTCCAGCAGGTTGGCTAGCTGGATTTCGTCCACCATTCGCACCAAAACGTCGGCCTGATTTGCCAGTTTCTGGCTGTCCGGTGTATTGAGCGCGGCGGCATTGGCAGCCAACGTTTTCGCGGGGTCTTTCAGCGCGCTGCCAATATTCTGCATAAAGGCCGCGCGGGCCTGCTGATTTTTCTCATACAGCCGCTGCGCTTGTTTCAGCTTCTTATTGACCAGCACTTCGCGGTCCTGGTCACGAATGATAAAGATCTGCGTTCTCGGGGAGATCTGGCTGCGAAACAGTCTGATTTCATACAGTTCATTATTGATGGTGGCCTGAATGATTCCCTGATGCTGCTCTGCCATGTTGGTAATGTTTTGCAGATTTAAATGCGGCAGCAGGTGATCGGCAATTTTGTTGCTGATAACCGTACGATTTGCTTCCTGATCGTGTACCAGTAATCCCAGTGGCAGAAGGGAAACAATCTCTTCATTGATTGCGCGAAGAACGCGCAGTTCATTATTTGCCGCAAGGTTTGGCGCCACTTGGGTGGAACGGACTGGGAGGTGGCGAAAAGTGGTATAGCCAAATAGCGCCAGGGCCAGCAACGCAATGTTCAGCAAAAGCGGTAGCAGAATGCTTTGCAATGTGTCGAGCAGCAATGAGCCAAACGGAACCTGCCATACCAGCCGCATATCCGTTGAGTTTAGCGCCGAAGAGATCTCAATTTTACTGTTGTTGAAATTAATGCTGACGCTGTCAGGCGACTCTTTTTCATTCAGGTGCTCGGTCGTTGAGGTGGCATCAGGTTCCAGATAGAAACTGTCCAGCGGCATACCGGGCGGGATCAAGTCATTAATCGGCAGGTCAAAGGCGACAACCGTTGCCAGATGTCCTGGCTGATTAAAGGTCGTGCGTAGCGTGAAGTAATGCCCGTTCTGCCAGGCCAGACGGCGCAGTGAAGAGAAACTTTCACGTTCATCTAGCGCATTAGCCTGTTGCAGCATCTCAGCGCGCCGGGAATCGACAATATTCCCAATCGTCGATTCTTTAAAACCGGAGGTAAGATCTTTCAGCGGTAACGTCGAGATTAGGATCAGGCTGTTGTCCTGACCATTCAGGTAATACATTGACCATGGGACATTCTCTGCGCCCCACAACGTATCCAGATATGTTGAAATGCGCTGGGTCATTTCCAATGTAGAACTGTCATGCGAGCCGAAAATCAGCGCCTCGGTCTTTCTGCGCGGCTTCTCAAGATAATAGACGTCTTGTTTCAGACGCGTTTCCTGCAGCCCTTCTGCACCCGGCGAACTGGTTGAGGCGGCAATGTTGTCATAGATTTGCCAGGTCACGTATCGCCAGGTATCGACCCTTTTATGAATGGCATGGGTAATATCGACGATCTGATAGCTCTTATCTTTTAACCAGGTGTTGACGGCGCTCTGGACCATAACACCCATCATCACCAACAGCACAACGATCAGTAATAAGAAGAAACGGGTAATACTTCCTGGCAACAGGGAGAATCGGGTGGAAACCGTTGTGTCAGACTGACTCATTCGTGTTTATGACCTGTTAAACGACGCGAAAGATGAAGGGGCAGTATAAAGGGTAATGTATGAATTACCACACTTACACCGCGCGGCAGAGGTTGCATTTTTTACGCCTCATTTGGTTGCACCCGTGACGGTGCAAAGGTGTACAGTGGATAACGGCGGGTACAAATATTCGTACGGAAAGTATACATTTAGCATTAAATAACAATCAATTATTTGTCAGGCTTATATCTGAGCGCAGTGCTATGAGATAGTTAATAGTCGTTATAGTTTTGCATCGGTAGCACAGAAAGGTAAGTTTTGTGTAAAGAAGGGTAAAAAAAAACCGAACGCTGAGCATTCGGCTGAAATAGGGGTAAACAGACATTCATAAATGAATGACGGTAATAAATAAAGTTAATGATGATAGCGGGTCTATTTTAGTTGCGAGTGAAGATTTTTTTTTGTCATTCAGTGCTATAAGATTTTTTCGTGTAATTAATTGATTTTAAAGATTATAAATATGATTCTTGATTATTTGTGCTTATTTTGCCTATTTTTTGATTTTAAAAAAGTTCCCTTGTATTAATGTTTTGAAACATCTATGCAGATAAATGAAACACCTTAAAAGTTTTAGTATCATATTCGTGTTGGATTATTCTGTGTTTTTGCGGAGAATGAAGTTGCCGACTGGTTAATGACCTTAATCAGTATG
Organism: Citrobacter sp. LUTT5; assembly: GCF_009905315.1. Lineage (NCBI taxonomy): Bacteria > Pseudomonadati > Pseudomonadota > Gammaproteobacteria > Enterobacterales > Enterobacteriaceae > Citrobacter > Citrobacter sp. LUTT5. The sequence goes on from NZ_CP047606.1 coordinate 1,666,194, forward strand.
CAGTGGCATAAAAAAGCAATAAAGGCATATAACAGAGGGTTAATAACATGAAAGTTAAAGTACTGTCCCTCCTGGTACCAGCACTGCTGGTAGCAGGCGCAGCGAATGCGGCTGAAATTTATAACAAAGACGGCAACAAATTAGACCTGTACGGCAAAGTCGACGGTCTGCACTATTTCTCCGATGACAAAAGCGCTGACGGTGACCAAACCTATATGCGTATCGGCTTCAAAGGCGAAACTCAGGTTAATGACCAACTGACCGGTTACGGCCAGTGGGAATACCAGATTCAGGGTAACGCGCCTGAATCTCAGAACAACTCCTGGACGCGTGTGGCGTTTGCGGGTCTGAAATTCGCTGATGTTGGTTCTTTCGACTACGGTCGTAACTACGGCGTAGTTTACGATGTAACGTCCTGGACCGACGTTCTGCCGGAATTCGGCGGCGACACCTACGGTTCTGACAACTTCATGCAGCAGCGTGGTAACGGTTTCGCGACCTACCGTAACACCGACTTCTTCGGTCTGGTTGATGGCCTGAACTTTGCCCTGCAGTATCAGGGTAAAAACGGTAGCCCGGAAGGCGAAGGCATGACCGGCGTGACCAACAACGGTCGTGAAGCACTGCGTCAGAATGGCGACGGCGTTGGCGGATCTATCACTTATGATATCGGCGAAGGCTTCTCTCTGGGTACTGCAGTCACCAGTTCCAAACGTACCGACGAACAGAACCGTTTGAACTTCGGTACCGGCGACCGTGCTGAAACCTATACCGGTGGTATTAAATACGACGCGAACAACTTCTACTTTGCAACTCAGTACACTCAGACCTACAACGCAACGCGTGCAGGCTCCATGGGTTGGGCTAACAAAGCACAGAATTTCGAAGCGGTTGCTCAGTACCAGTTCGACTTCGGTCTGCGTCCGTCCGTGGCTTACCTGCAGTCTAAAGGTAAAGACCTGGGCCGTGGCTATGGCGACGAAGACATCGTGAAATATGTTGATGTTGGTGCGACTTACTACTTCAACAAAAACATGTCCACCTATGTTGATTACAAAATCAACCTGCTGGATGACAATCAGTTCACCCGTGACGCAGGTATCGGTACCGATGATATCGTAGCGCTGGGTCTGGTTTACCAGTTCTAATCTACATTTATTGTTATCAAAGGCCCTGCGGGGCCTTTTTTAATGCTGTTTTTCCGCCGTACAAACAACGATTTTTGGTGTACTCTTGCGCGCGTTCGCATGAGGATAATTACGTATGGAAATGAAATTTTATCGCGCAGCGCTGCTGGCGGTGACGATTTTTTTTGTCGGGTGCGATGAAGCCCCGAAACCTGCTCAGACCACAACGCCAGCCACCGTTCTGGAAGGTAAAACCATGGGCACTTTCTGGCGGGTCAGTGTCGTGGGCGTCGATGCAAAACGCGCCGCAGAACTACAGGTGAAGATCCAGACTCAGCTTGATGCCGATGATCAACTGCTCTCCACCTATAAAAATGACTCTGCATTGATGCGCTTTAACTTATCGAATAGTTTGTCACCATGGCCGGTTAGTGATGCCATGGCGGATATCGTGACCTCGGCGCTACGCATTGGTGCAAAAACCGATGGGGCTATGGATATCACCGTGGGGCCGTTAGTCAATCTGTGGGGCTTTGGCCCGGATCAGCAACCGTTGCATATTCCCACCCAAGAGCAAATTGACGCTGCAAAAGCGCAAACCGGACTTTCACATCTAAAGGTCGTGAATGAAGCGCATCAGAATTACCTGCAAAAAGACTTGCCGGATCTGTATGTGGATCTCTCTACCGTTGGCGAAGGGTACGCCGCCGATCATCTGGCACGATTAATGGAGCAGGAAGGGATCGCCCGTTATCTGGTTTCCGTTGGTGGTGCGCTAAACAGCCGCGGTATGAATGCTGAAGGGCATCCGTGGCGAGTCGCAATTCAGAAACCGACCGATCGTGAAAACGCGGTGCAGGCGATTGTAGACATTAACGGGCATGGCATTAGCACCTCCGGCAGCTACCGTAACTATTATGAGCTGGATGGCAAGCGTCTTTCCCATGTTATCGATCCGCAAACCGGTCGTCCGATTGAACACAACCTGATGTCCGTAACGGTCATTGCCCCAACGGCGCTGGAGGCCGATGGCTGGGATACAGGATTGATGGTGCTCGGCCCGGAAAAGGCCAAAGAAGTTGTGCGTCGTGAAGGGCTGGCGGTCTATATGATTATGAAAGAGGGCGAGGGGTTTAACACCTGGATGTCGCCGCAGTTCAAAAGCTTTCTGGTCAGCGGAAAAAATTAAAAAGCAAGATTGCGGGTTTTTGTATCCGGCTATGGGGACACACTGACGCTAAGCGCTATGCTTAACAAAGGAGTCCGAAATGAAAAATCGTTTACGCATCACTGACGATGACCGTTGGCAGTCCGTTTTGGCTCGTGACACCGACGCCGACGGTCAGTTTGTTTTTGCCGTCCAGACCACCGGTATTTTCTGCCGTCCGTCCTGTCGGGCAAAACATGCGCTGCGCAAAAATGTCCGCTTTTTCTCTGATGCTCAGCAGGCGCAGGCTGCCGGGTTTCGCCCCTGTAAGCGCTGCCAGCCGGATAAAAACAGCGCGCAGCAGCATCGGCTGGACAAAATTGCCCGCGCCTGCCAGTTGTTGGAGCAAGAGTCACCTCTTACGCTGGACGAGTTGGCACAACAGGTGGCAATGAGCCCGTATCACTTACATCGCTTGTTCAAAGCTACGACAGGCATGACCCCGAAAGCGTGGCAGCAGTCCTGGCGTGCCCGCCGTCTGCGCGATGCTCTGGCGAAAGGTGTTCCGGTTACGCAGGCGATTCTCAACGCCGGATTCCCCGACAGCAGCAGCTATTACCGCAAAGCGGATCAGACATTAGGCATGACCGCAAAGCAATTTCGTAAAGGTGGCGACAACGTTTCTGTACGCTATACCCTCGCAGATTGCGCTCTGGGTCGTTGTCTGGTGGCAGAAAGCGAGCGGGGTATCTGTGCGATCTTACTTGGTGATGATGACGCCACGTTAGTTGCGGATCTGCATGAGCTGTTTCCCGCCGCGCAGGATGTTCCTGCAGATGCCGATTTTCAGCAGCGCGTGCGCGAAGTGATCGCCGCGATCAACTCGCGTGACGCGTCGCTATCGCTACCCCTGGATATCCGGGGCACCGCATTTCAGCAGCAGGTGTGGCAGGCGCTGCGCGCAATTCCGTGCGGCGAAACAATGAGCTACCAACAGCTGGCCAGCGCCATCGGCAAACCGAAGGCGGTACGCGCGGTGGCCAGTGCCTGTGGGGCTAACAAACTGGCGGTTGTTATTCCGTGTCACCGGGTGATCCGTGGTGATGGCGCACTTTCGGGCTACCGATGGGGTATTGCGCGCAAGGCGCAGTTACTGCAACGGGAAACTACTGGCGAGGAAACATAATGCTCGATCTTTTTGCGGATGCTAAACCCTGGCAGGAGCCGCTGGCTTCAGGTGCGGTTATTCTGCGACGTTTCGCTTTTGACTCTGCACCCACTTTACTGCAGGCGATAGCGGCTGTCGCCAGACAGTCGCCGTTTCGTCAGATGGTAACGCCCGGCGGCTATACGATGTCGGTGGCAATGACCAACTGTGGCCATCTGGGCTGGACGACGGATCAGCATGGCTATCTTTATTCTCCGTTTGATCCACTCACCGGCGTGCACTGGCCGCCGCTGCCGGATGCATTTGCTGACCTGTGTCAACAGGCGGCGACGGCGGCGGGCTATGCTGATTTTCAACCCGATGCCTGCCTGATTAACCGCTACACGCCAGGGGCAAAACTGTCCTTACATCAGGATAAAGACGAGCCCGACCTGCGGGCGCCGATTGTCTCTGTATCGCTGGGGCTACCGGTCATCTTTCAATTTGGCGGATTGCGCCGTAATGACCCTTTAAAGCGTTTGCTGCTGGAACATGGCGATGTCGTGGTGTGGGGCGGTAATTCGCGGCTGTTTTATCATGGGATCCAGCCGCTTAAAACGGGGTATCATCCGTTGACCGGAGACTGTCGTTACAATCTGACGTTTCGTCAGGCAGGTAAAAAAGAATAAAAATAAGAATTATTATTGCTGTCAGCGAAGAGATGTTTAAACTGCGGGCTGTTATTACTTGTCCGGGTTGTGTGCATGGAACTTTTACTTCTTGTCTGGCGGCAGTATCGCTGGCCATTTATCAGCGTGATGGCGCTCAGCCTCGCCAGCGCCGCGTTGGGGATTGGGCTGATTGCGTTTATCAACCAGCGACTGATTGAAACGGTCGACACCACGCTGATGGTGCTACCGGAGTTTCTTGGCCTGCTGCTGTTATTGATGGCCGTCACCCTCGGTTCACAACTGGCGCTCACCACGCTGGGACACCACTTTGTCTACCGACTGCGTAGCGAATTTATCAAACGGATTCTGGACACCCACGTCGAGCGCATCGAACAGCTTGGCAGCGCCTCGTTGCTGGCGGGTTTAACCAGTGATATCCGCAACATCACCATCGCCTTTGTTCGTCTGCCTGAGCTGGTACAGGGGATTATCCTGACATTCGGATCGGCGGCGTATCTGGCGATGCTGTCGACTAAAATGCTGCTGGTGACAGCAATCTGGATGGCAATCACCATCTGGGGCGGATTTGTGCTGGTGGCGCGGGTGTATAAACACATGGCCACCTTGCGCGAAACTGAAGATAAGTTGTACAACGATTATCAAACGGTGCTGGAAGGGCGCAAAGAGCTGACGCTCAACCGTGAGCGTGCCGAGCATATCTTTAATCAGATGTACGTCCCGGATGCCAAAGAGTACCGTCACCATATTATTCGCGCCGATACTTTCCACCTGAGCGCAGTCAACTGGTCGAACATTATGATGCTGGGCGCCATTGGTTTGGTGTTCTGGATGGCCAACAGTCTGGGCTGGGCGGATACCGCCGTGGCGGCGACCTATTCGCTGACGCTGCTATTTTTGCGCACGCCGCTGCTCTCTGCCGTTGGCGCGCTACCGACGCTGCTCACCGCGCAGGTAGCGTTCAACAAGCTGAACAGGTTTGCCCTTGCGCCCTTTAAGGCCGAATTCCCACGTCCAAATGCGTTTCCGAACTGGCAGACGTTGGAGTTACGTAACGTGGTTTTCCACTATCAGGATAACGCCTTCTCCGTTGGACCCGTGAATCTGACGATTCATCGCGGTGAACTGATCTTTCTGATTGGCGGTAACGGTAGCGGGAAATCTACGCTGGCGATGTTACTGACTGGTCTATACCAGCCGCAGTCAGGCGAAATATTGCTTGATGGTAAGGCCGTTGCCGTTGAAAAACCGGAAGACTACCGCAAGCTATTCTCCGCCGTGTTTACCGACGTCTGGCTGTTCGACAAACTGCTGGGGCCGGAAGGTAAAGAGGCTAATCCGCAGCTGGTCGCGAAGTGGCTGGAACATCTGAAGATGGGGCACAAGCTGGAGCTGAGCGATGGCCGTATCCTCAATCTGAAACTGTCGAAAGGGCAGAAGAAACGCGTGGCGCTGCTGCTGGCCCTGGCGGAGGAGCGCGACATCATTCTGTTGGACGAATGGGCTGCCGATCAGGATCCCCATTTCCGCCGGGAGTTCTATCAGGTGCTATTGCCTTTGATGCAGGAAATGGGCAAAACCATTTTCGCCATTAGCCACGACGATCACTATTTTATTCATGCCGACAGGCTGCTGGAAATGCGTAACGGACAGTTGAGTGAACTGCTGGGCGATGAACGTGAAGCCGCCTCGCGTGACGCGGTGGCTCGCACAGCCTGATCCTACGTGCCGCCGGTTTTTTAGCCACCCGGCGGCACTGTTTATTGTTATTTACATAAATCAGCATCATGATTAATGATATTTCATATCATGGATTTATGATTAATGTCCGTAATAAACAAAAACAGCGCCAGGCTGCGTGATGAAGAGCGTGCGCGCCTTATCTGGCTGCTGACCACTGATAAAGCCATTATTTCAACACTGTTGGGCAAGCTTACCCTGGCTGAGCAATATGACGTCGGTACGTTAGCCGACGATATTGCTGAGGTAGGGGCGCTGGTCGCCCACCTGCCGCCTCCCGATTTAGCCGATACCCTCGAAGCATTACCTTCAGAAGAGCGTCACGCCCTGTGGCGACTGGTCGAAAGTGAAAAGCGTGGTAACGTCCTGCTTGAGGCGTCTGAAAACGTCTGGGACGACCTGATCGATGAGATGAGCGACCGCGAAATACTGGATGCGCTGCAATATCTCGATATCGATGAACAGATTTATCTGGTGCAGCATCTCCCGCGTAACCTCACTGGACGGTTGCTGGCGACGTTACCAGCCGAAGAGCGGGCGCGTGTCCGCCAGGTAATGCATTACGAGAAGAATCGCGTCGGCGCGATTATGGAGTTCGAAGTCATCACCGTGCGTCCGGACGTGACGCTGGAAGTGGTGCAACGCTACCTGCGACGGTTGGGCAAAATGCCGGAGAACACCGATAAACTCTTCGTGACCGATCGCAATAAAGTGCTGGTTGGAGAACTGACGCTAACCTGCATTCTGCTCAATGATGTGCAACGCAAAGTCAGCGAGGTGATGGAAGATGACCCGCTCACCTTTTCTCCGGACGATATCGCTGAAAACGCTGCACGTACCTTCGAACGTGACGACCTGGTCAGTGCTGCAGTCGTTGACCCTTCAGGCAAGCTGATGGGCCGCTTAACTATCGATGAGATCGTCGATGTGGTCTATGAAGAAACTGATACCGATTTGCGTCGAATGGGGGGCTTAAGCGCCGGAGAGGATGTGTTTGCGCCCGTTACCAAAGCGGTAAAAACCCGTTGGGCGTGGCTGGCCGTTAACCTCTGTACCGCCTTTATCGCCTCGCGGGTGATCGACGGTTTTGAACATACGATTTCGCAACTGGTGGCGCTGGCCTCGCTGATGCCAATTGTGGCGGGAATTGGCGGCAATACCGGGAATCAAACCATCACCATGATCGTCCGCGCGCTGGCGCTACAAAATATTCAGCCGGGGAACCTGACGTTTTTGATCCTGCGCGAAATGGGCGTTGCAGTGATTAATGGCCTCGTATGGGGCGGAATTATGGGCGGTATTACCTGGTGGTTGTACGATGACATGGCGCTCGGCGGAGTAATGACCCTGGCGATGATGCTTAATTTGTTGATGGCAGCATTAATGGGGGTCATCATTCCGATGACGATGGTGAAGCTCGGGCGCGACCCGGCGGTTGGCTCGAGCGTCATGATTACGGCTATTACCGATACCGGCGGTTTCTTTATTTTTCTCGGTCTGGCAACGCTGTTTCTGATGTAGCCGTGCGTTTGCTTCTGACGATACGTGGCAGAATGAGCATTGCCATCACCCCGGCAACCACGCCAATCGCCAGGTTGCCGGTGGATACCGTGGCAGCGACGGTCACCAGCATCACCAGCGTTTCAGTGACGGGGAGTTTCCTCAGTGTGGTGGGCTGGATGCTGTGCCAACTGAAGGTTTTTACCGCCACAATCACCATAATTCCCGCCAGCACCGACATGGGTATTTCTGCCATCACTTCGCTTAACCCAGTGACTAACAGTAGTAATACCAGTCCGGCGGCAACCGTCGAGACGCGGCTGCGTCCTTTGCCCATCTCGACGTTAACGATGGTTTGACCAATCATCGCGCACCCGGCGATGCCGCCATAAAATCCGGCCAGAATATTGGCTATCCCCAGCCCAGCACTCTCGCGATTCTTATTCGACGGCGTCACCGTCAGGTCATCCACCAGACGGGCAGTTAACAGCGACTCCATCAAACCAACAAAAGCGATGCTCAGCGCGCAGGGCCAGATAATCGCCAGCGTTTGCAGGTTGAGCGGAACCAACAACTGGGTGAAACCCGGCAGGCCGCCGCTCATCGAACCTTCGTCACCGACGGTCGGTAACAGTTGCCCGCTGGTGACAGTGAACACGGTCAGCAGCACGATGGCGATAAGCGGTGCGGGGATAGCTTTAATAAACCGCGGAACCCACAGCACAATCAGCAGCGTCAGGACAAACAGCCCCCAGATGAGCGGGCTTTTCCCCCAGAAATGAGGGACCTGGGCAAAGAAAATCAAAACACCTAGTGCGTTGACAAATCCGGTCATCACGGCCGTAGGGATGAATCGCATCAGACGTGCCATTCCCAATACACCAAACAGGATCTGAATCATCCCGGCCAGCACCACTGCAGGCAGGATGTATTGCACGCCGTGTTGATGCACCATCGGACCAATCACCAGCGCAACCGATCCTGCAGCGGCGGTAACCATTGCGGGACGACCACCTAAAAAGGACATCGCCAGGCACAGTACGACGGAGGCGATCAGGCTGACTTTAGGATCAACGCCTGCGATAACGGAAAACGAGATCACTTCCGGGATCAGCGCCAGGGCGGTTACCACACCTGCCAGTGTTTCGCGAACCAGCAGACGGGGTTGGCGCAGCACGGCACAGGTCGCGTTTTCCGCGACTGCGACAGAGGAATGTTGAGTTGCAGACATAATTACACTCAGGTCAAAAATGGCCTGATACAGCAGACCGACAGGCATCCGTGCGGTGAATAGCAAAGCGCAGCATAGTACCCGTCTGACGGACTGGTTTCCAGAAATGATTGTCAATAACCGTATAAACCATCAACGTATTAATAACATTTTTAAAAATTAAATATAATTTATAAACAATATTTAATTATTTTTACTTAAGTGTTACCGTTGATGCCGCTCGATTTTCACCTGCATTAAAAGCAAAAAAGCGATACTAAAAGTAAGGCATTAACATTATGAAAAAAGTGACTGCCATGCTCTTCACCATGGCTGTAGGGCTGAATGTTGTCTCGATGGCGGCAAAAGCGAAAGCGGCGGAAGAGCAGGAAACGGATGTACTGTTGATTGGCGGCGGCATCATGAGCGCCACGCTGGGAACCTATTTACAGGAGCTGGAGCCGCAATGGTCAATGACCATGGTTGAGCGACTGGATGGTGTAGCGCAGGAAAGCTCAAATGGCTGGAATAACGCCGGAACGGGACACTCCGCACTGATGGAGCTGAACTACACGCCTAAAAAGGCCGACGGTAGCATCAGCATTGAAAAGGCAGTCGAAATTAACGAAGCCTTCCAGATTTCCCGCCAGTTTTGGGCATATCAGGTTAATAATGGCGTGATGCATGAACCACGCTCGTTTATCACTACCGTTCCGCACATGAGTTTTGTCTGGGGTGACGAGAACGTCAACTTCCTGCGTGCCCGTTACGCCGCATTGCAACAGAGCACGTTATTCCGCGGTATGCGTTATTCTGAAGATCACGCGCAGATTAAAGAGTGGGCGCCGCTGGTCATGGAAGGTCGTGATCCAAAACAGAAAGTCGCAGCAACGCGTACCGAGATTGGTACTGACGTGAACTACGGCGAAATCACGCGCCAGTTGATTACCTCATTGCAGAAAAAGCCCAACTTTGCGCTGCAGTTGAGCACCGAAGTGCGCGGTTTTAAGCGTAATGCCGACAATAGCTGGACGGTCACGGTCGCCGATCTGAAAAATAACGAAGCGGAACATGATATCAAGGCGAAGTTTGTCTTTATCGGTGCCGGTGGCGCTGCGCTGAAGCTGTTGCAGGAAACCCACATTCCGGAAGCGAAAGGCTATGCCGGATTCCCGGTGGGCGGGCAGTTCCTGGTTGCGGACAATCCGGACGTAGTCAACCGCCACCTGGCGAAAGTGTACGGTCAGGCCTCCGTTGGCGCGCCGCCGATGTCCGTACCGCACATCGACACGCGTATCCTTGATGGCAAGCGCGTTGTGCTGTTTGGGCCATTCGCGACATTCTCCACCAAGTTCCTGAAAAACGGTTCATTGTGGGATCTGCTCAGCTCGACCACCACGTCGAACTTTATGCCGATGGTCAACGTGGGTCTGGATAACTTCGATCTGGTGAAATATCTGGTGAGCCAGGTGATGCTCAGCGACGACGACCGTTTTGCTGCGCTGCAAGAGTACTATCCGCAGGCGAAAAAAGAAGACTGGCGTTTATGGCAGGCGGGCCAGCGTGTGCAGATCATCAAAAGCGATGCGGAGAAGGGCGGCGTGTTGCGTCTGGGTACTGAAGTCGTCAGCGATAAAGAAGGCACGATTGCTGCGCTGCTGGGAGCTTCTCCGGGCGCATCAACCGCGGCACCGATCATGCTGCATCTGATGGAAAAAGTGTTTAAAGATAAAGTGGCCAGCCCCGAGTGGCAGGCGAAGCTGAAAACCATCATTCCGTCTTATGGTACTAAGCTGAACGGTAACGTTGAGGCTACGGAACAAGAGTTGCAGTACACCAGTGAGGTTCTGGGTCTGAAATATGACAAGCCGCAGTTTGCTGATGAAGCACCGAAACCACAGCTGAAACCTCAGGCACAACCGCAGCCTGAACAGAAAGCCGTCGCGGATATCGCACTGTAAATACAATGCCGGATGGCGCTGCGCTTATCCGGCCTGTTTTATGCGTCTGTAGGCCGGATAAGGCGGTACGCCGCCATCCGGCACATCCTGACTTAGCGCGCGACTGCGTCCTGAATTTTATCTTCTGCTTTCCAGATACGGTATTTAACGTCCACGTTTTCCGGGGTGTAGACCACAATCGGCAGCTTGCTGTTGTAACGGAGCATGCCGTCATCACCCAGATACGCAGTAATGAATTTCTTCTCTTTCTTACCGTCCGGGCAGGCCATCATGGTTGAAACCGGAGATGTGACTTTGTCGAAGACGTAGTAGTCATATCCCCAACCTTCCAGCGTTTTGCTGTCCAGTTCGCCACCCAGGCGGTGTTGGTTGCAGTCAACTTCCAGCGTTTGTCCGATCAGCAGTTCTACTTTCAGAGTAGATTCATCTTTCTCAGGGGTAAGCTGGATAACCTGGCGCTTCATACCCTTTTCCGCCTTAGGATAAGGGGCGACTTTTTCCAGCGGCTGAGCGGCGGTATCGTTACTGGCAGCCCATGCAGAGGTGCTGGCAAAGGCGGCGAAAAGTACGGCAGGGACAATTGTCTTCATCTTATTGTTCACAGTGTTTCCTTTCTTCTGTCTTTTGAACGAGTCAGGGGCAGGTTAACATATTTGCATCATCAATTAATCTGTATTTACTTATATTTTAAGTGTATCCAGCAATAGTTTACGTTCAATGTAGCGATATATTCTAAGAATCATCTTAAACATGAGATTATTATCTTAATATTGAATCGCTATATACGTGGCTATATAACTCATTGAAATGTGAGCAAAAGCGCATTTTTTCCCGCCAACTCAACACTCCTTTGATCCGGCAACAGCATTTACCCCAATTGGGGTATGCACCTCTAACACATCCTGAAATATCTTACGGCTAAAAATAACTACTCATAAATAGTGCAGTTTTTTATGTCGTTCAACCCGCCGAGGGAGGGCGTCATTATGGAAGGACAATGTCATGGTTGATTTATCCCGTCGAGGCATGTTGACAGGCAGTTGGCGAAACGCCAGCGCAGGGATCCGTCCGCCGTGGAGCAAGGAAGACTCTCACTTTCTGGCCCATTGCCTCCGTTGTGACGCCTGCATTCAGGCGTGCGAAACCGACATCCTGCAGCGAGGCCAGGGTGGTTACCCGAGCGTAAATTTCAAACACGGCGAGTGCAGCTTTTGCTATGCCTGCGCAGAAGCCTGTCCCGAATCACTTTTTCTTCCGCGCCACACCAGGGCATGGGATCTGAACTTTACGATTGGGGAAAACTGTCTCGCACATCAGTCCGTTGAATGTCACCGCTGTCAGGATAGCTGTGAGCCCATGGCAATAACCTTTCGCCCCACGCTGTCCGGCATTTATCAGCCGCAGCTCGACAATCAGGACTGTAACGGATGTGGCGCCTGTGTCGCTATCTGCCCGGTATCAGCCATTAACGCGGAGTACAACCATGGACAATAACTGGCAGGTCTGCAGCCTGGTCGTTCAGGCCAAAAGCCAGCATATCAACGATATCGCCACGCAGTTGCGTTCCTTTCCCGGTTGCGAAGTTGCCCTCAGCGATGTGGAAAGTGGTCAGTTGATTGTGGTGGTGGAAGCTGAGCAAAGTGAAACACTAATGAAAACAATTGAGTCAGTGCGCAACGTTGCGGGCGTGCTGGCGGTGTCGCTGGTTTATCACCAGCAGGATGAGCAAGGTGAGGAAACACCATGAAACTCAGTCGTCGTAGCTTTATGAAAGCTAACGCCGTTGCGGCCGCTGCGGCGGCTGCCGGGTTAAGCGTGCCGGGCGTTGCCCGCGCGGTAGTCGGTCAGCAAGAAGCCATCAAATGGGACAAAGCCCCGTGCCGTTTTTGCGGGACGGGCTGCGGCGTATTGGTCGGAACGCAGCAAGGGCGTGTTGTGGCATGCCAGGGCGATCCGGATGCGCCGGTTAACCGTGGGCTTAACTGCATCAAAGGTTACTTCCTGCCGAAAATCATGTACGGGAAAGACCGTTTAACGCAGCCGATGCTGCGCATGAAAGACGGCAAATATCACAAAGAAGGCGAGTTCACCCCGATTAGCTGGGACCAGGCTTTTGACGTGATGGAAGAGAAATTCAAAACGTCGATGAAAGAGAAAGGCCCGGAATCTATCGGCATGTTCGGCTCTGGCCAGTGGACGATTTGGGAAGGTTATGCCGCTGCCAAATTGTTTAAAGCGGGTTTCCGTTCCAATAACATCGACCCGAACGCACGTCACTGCATGGCCTCAGCGGTAGTCGGCTTTATGCGTACCTTCGGTATGGATGAACCGATGGGCTGCTATGACGATATCGAACATGCAGACGCCTTCGTCCTGTGGGGCGCGAATATGGCAGAGATGCACCCGATCCTGTGGTCGCGCATCACCAACCGTCGTCTGTCCGATCCTAACGTCAACGTCGCAGTTCTCTCCACTTTCCAGCACCGCAGCTTTGAGCTGGCGGATAACGGTATGGTCTTCACGCCGCAAACCGATCTGGTGATCCTCAACTACATCGCGAACTACATCATTCAAAACAATGCGATTAACCAGGATTTCTTTAGCAAGCACGTCAACCTGCGTAAAGGCGTGACGGACATCGGCTACGGTCTGCGTCCGACCCATCCGCTGGAAAAAGCGGCGAAAAACCCGGGATCCGATGCCTCTGAACCGATGAGCTTTGAGGATTACAAAGCCTTCGTTGCTGAGTACACGCTGGATAAAACCGCCGAAATGACCGGCGTACCAAAAGATCAGCTGGAACAGCTGGCGCAGCTGTATGCCGATCCGAAGAAAAAAGTCATCTCCTACTGGACGATGGGCTTTAACCAGCACACCCGCGGTGTATGGGCCAACAACCTGGTCTATAACCTGCACTTGCTGACTGGCAAAATCTCCCAGCCAGGCTGCGGCCCGTTCTCTCTGACCGGCCAGCCTTCCGCCTGCGGCACCGCGCGTGAAGTCGGTACATTCTCCCATCGTCTGCCTGCGGACATGGTGGTGACAAACGAAAAACACCGCGATATCTGCGAGAAGCACTGGAATATTCCGTCAGGGACCATTCCGGCAAAAATCGGTCTGCACGCCGTGGCGCAAGACCGCGCGCTGAAAGATGGCAAGCTCAATGTCTACTGGGCGATGTGTACCAACAACATGCAGGCTGGTCCGAACATCAATGAGGAGCGTATGCCGGGCTGGCGCGATCCGCGCAACTTCATCATTGTCTCCGATCCGTACCCGACGGTCAGCGCCTTGTCTGCTGACCTGATCCTGCCGACTGCGATGTGGGTAGAGAAAGAAGGTGCCTACGGTAACGCTGAACGCCGTACACAGTTCTGGCGTCAGCAGATTAAAGCACCGGGCGAATCGAAGTCGGATCTGTGGCAACTGGTGCAGTTCTCTCGTCGCTTCAAAACAGAAGAAGTGTGGCCCGAAGAACTGCTGGCACAAAAACCGGAGTTGCGTGGCAAAACGCTGTATGACGTGCTGTTTGCCACGCCAGCAGTGACAAAATTCCCGGTGACTGAACTGGCTGAAGATCAACTGAATGATGAATCCCGCGAGCTGGGCTTCTATCTGCAAAAAGGGTTGTTCGAAGAGTACGCCTGGTTTGGTCGCGGTCACGGGCATGACCTTGCGCCATTTGACGATTACCACAAAGCCCGCGGTTTACGCTGGCCGGTCGTTGAAGGCAAAGAGACCCAGTGGCGCTACAGCGAAGGCAACGACCCTTACGTGAAAGCAGGTGAAAGCTACAAGTTCTACGGTAAACCGGACGGTAAAGCGGTTATCTTCGCGTTGCCGTTTGAGCCTGCTGCTGAAGCGCCGGATAAAGAATATGACCTGTGGCTATCCACCGGACGTGTTCTGGAACACTGGCATACCGGCAGTATGACGCGTCGTGTGCCTGAACTGCACCGCGCTTTCCCGGAAGCCGTGCTGTTTATCCACCCGCTGGATGCAAAAGCACGCGATCTGCGTCGTGGCGATAAGGTCAAAGTGATTTCCCGTCGTGGCGAAGTGATTTCGATTGTTGAAACACGCGGTCGTAACCGTCCGCCGCAGGGGCTGGTGTACATGCCGTTCTTCGACGCCGCACAGCTGGTAAACAACCTGACGCTGGATGCGACGGATCCGCTCTCCAAAGAGACGGATTTCAAGAAGTGCGCCGTGAAACTGGCGAAGGTGTAACGCGTTATGTCCCGGTCAGCAAAACCCCAAAATGGCCGCCGCCGCTTTCTGCGCGATATGGTTCGCGCAGCGGGCGGGCTGGCCGTCGTTGGCGTGGCGCTGGGGTTGCAACAACAAACCGCACGCGCAACCGGCGTGCGGTTGCGCCCGCCAGGTGCACTAAGCGAGGAGGCATTTGCCAGCGCTTGCGTACGTTGCGGTCAGTGCGTTCAGGCATGTCCGTATGACACGCTGAAGCTAGCGACGCTGGCCTCCGGGCTGGCGGCTGGTACGCCATATTTTATCGCCCGTGATATTCCCTGCGAAATGTGTGAGGACATTCCGTGCGCCAAAGTCTGCCCCAGCGGCGCGTTGGACAGAGAAATTGAATCCATTGACGATTCGCGTATGGGGCTGGCGGTACTGCTGGATCACGAAAACTGCCTCAACTATCAGGGATTACGCTGTGACGTTTGCTATCGCGAGTGCCCGAAAATCGATGAGGCGATCACCCTGGAGCTGGACCGTAACATGCGTACCGGCAAGCATGCGCGGTTTATTCCTACCGTGCACAGCGATGCCTGTACCGGCTGTGGGAAATGCGAAAAAGTCTGCGTACTGGAGCAGCCAGCAATAAAAGTGCTGCCGTTGTCGCTGGCGAAAGGGGAGTTAGGACACCATTACCGCTTCGGTTGGCTGGAGGGGAACAATGGCAAATCGTAAACGTGATGCCGGGCGTGAAGCGCAGGCAAAAAAAGGATGGTGGAAGAGCCATCGTTGGCTGCTGCTGCGTCGTCTGAGTCAGTTTCTGATACTGGCGATGTTCCTTAGCGGCCCGTGGCTTGGTGTTTGGATTCTGCATGGCAACTACAGTAGCAGCCTGTTGCTGGACGCTATCCCGTTCACCGATCCGCTGATTACTCTGCAAAGCCTGGCCAGCGGGCATCTGCCAGCGACGGTGGCGTTAACGGGGGCAGCCATCATTACGGTGCTGTATGCGCTGGCCGGTAAGCGACTGTTTTGCAGTTGGGTTTGTCCTATGAACCCGGTCACCGATTTAGCCAGCTGGCTGCGCAGAAGGTTTGACCTGAATCAGTCTGCGACCCTGCCGCGCCATATACGGTACGTCCTGCTGGTGGTCATTCTGGTCGGTTCAGCGCTGACTGGTACGCTGCTGTGGGAGTGGATAAACCCGGTTTCTTTGCTGGGACGTAGCCTGGTAATGGGATTCGGTAGCGGAGCGTTGCTGATCCTCGCGCTGTTTTTATTTGATTTACTGGTCGTTGAGCATGGCTGGTGCGGGCATCTCTGCCCACTGGGTGCGCTGTATAGCGTGGTGGGAAGCAAAGGTGCATTAACCGTTTCGGCAAAAGAACGTAACAGATGTAACCGCTGTATGGATTGTTTTCATGTTTGCCCGGAACCGCATGTGCTACGTGCGCCGGTGCTGGATGAGCAAAGTCCGGTGCAGGTAACCAGTCGCGATTGCATGGCCTGCGGTCGCTGTGTGGATGTCTGTTCTGAGGATGTTTTTACAATAACAACACGATGGAGTTCGGGAGCGAAATCATGAAAAGCCATGACCTGATTAAAGCGCTGAGTCAATGGATGGCCGCGCTGGCCTTGCTAGTCAGTGGGGCAGTTTGGGCTGCAAACGGAGTGGATCTGAGCCAGTCACCTGAAGTCTCAGGAACACAGGAAGGGGCGATTCGCATGCCGAAAGAGCAAGTGCGTATGCCGCTGAACTATGTGAATCAGCCGCCGATGGTTCCGCACAGCGTTGAAGGATATCAGGTGACGACTAACACCAACCGCTGCCTGCAATGCCACGGTGTGGAAAGCTATCGTACCACCGGTGCGCCGCGCATCAGTCCGACGCACTTTATGGATAGCGACGGCAAGGTATTGGCTGAAGTCGCGCCGCGTCGTTATTTCTGTCTGCAATGTCACGTTCCGCAGGCTGACGCCGCGCCGATTGTTGAAAATACCTTCACCCCCTCGAAAGGTTACGGGAAATAAGAGGTCATTATGGAAAATTCTAACCGTAAACCAGGCTGGATTAAGCGCGTCTGGCAATGGTGGCGTCGCCCCAGCCGTCTGGCGCTCGGCACGCTGTTGTTAATCGGCTTTGTGGGCGGCATTATTTTCTGGGGCGGCTTTAATACCGGTATGGAAAAGGCCAATACAGAAGAGTTCTGCATTAGCTGTCACGAAATGCGCAATACGGTGTACCAGGAATACATGGAAACCGTACACTACAACAACCGCAGTGGTGTGCGAGCGACTTGCCCTGATTGCCACGTCCCACACGAGTGGGGCCCGAAAATGATCCGTAAGATCAAGGCCAGTAAAGAGCTGTACGCGAAAGCACTGGGGTTAATAGATACACCGCAGAAATTTGAAGATCATCGTTTAACGATGGCGCAAAATGAGTGGCGGCGTATGAAAGATAACAATTCGCAAGAGTGTCGAAACTGTCACAACTTCGAGTTTATGGATTTAACCGCCCAGAAAGGCGTCGCGGCCAAAATGCACGACCAGGCCGTGAAAGACGGGCAAACCTGTATTGACTGCCATAAAGGGATAGCGCACAAACTGCCTGATATGCGCGAAGTCAAACCGGGCTTTTAACAGGATGTAGATAACCAGGTATGCTTGAAGCCAGAGAATTACTTTGCGAGCGGGATGACAGAATACTGTTCAGCGAGTTGTCATTTCGCGTCAACGCAGGGGAATGGGTACAAATTACCGGCAGCAACGGCGCAGGGAAAACCACTCTGCTGCGGTTGCTTACCGGGCTGGCGCGTCCCGACGCAGGGGAGGTTTGCTGGCAAGAGCAACCGCTGCATCACGTGCGGGACAGCTACCATCAGCAACTACTGTGGATTGGACATCAGCCGGGGATAAAAACCCGGCTTTCGGCGTTGGAGAACCTGCGTTTCTTCCATCATGACGGCGACATCGCGCAGTGTCTGGCTGCGCTGGCGCAGGCGGGACTTGCCGGATATGAAGATATCCCAGTGAACCAACTTTCCGCCGGACAACAGCGGCGCGTGGCGCTGGCCCGTTTGTGGTTGACCCGCGCCCGACTGTGGATCCTCGATGAACCCTTTACCGCCATTGATGTGAACGGCGTTGAGCGACTGACTCAGCGTATGGCGCAGCATACGGAGCAGGGCGGTATTGTTATTCTCACCACCCACCAACCGCTCAATGTCGAGACCGATAAAGTGCGACGCATTGCGCTGACCAGTGAGAGGGCAACGCAATGATGTGGCGAATCTTTCGTTTAGAACTGCGAGTTGCGTTTCGTCATAGTGCGGAAATTGCTAATCCTTTATGGTTCTTCCTGATTGTTATTACGCTGTTCCCCCTGAGTATTGGGCCGGAGCCACAGCTGCTGGCGCGCATAGCGCCGGGCATCATCTGG
This sequence comes from Citrobacter sp. LUTT5, assembly GCF_009905315.1. NCBI lineage: Bacteria > Pseudomonadati > Pseudomonadota > Gammaproteobacteria > Enterobacterales > Enterobacteriaceae > Citrobacter > Citrobacter sp. LUTT5. The sequence goes on from NZ_CP047606.1 coordinate 1,684,354, forward strand.
GTTGCGGCGCTACTGGCGTCATTGCTGGCGCTGGAACGGCTATTTCGTGATGACTTACAGGATGGCAGCCTTGAGCAACTGATGCTGCTGCCGTTACCGCTACCGGCCGTGGTGCTGGCGAAAGTGATGGCGCACTGGGTCGTGACAGGTCTGCCGCTGCTGATCCTCTCGCCGCTGGTGGCGCTGTTGCTGGGCATGGATATGTACGGCTGGAAAATTATGGCGCTGACCTTGTTACTCGGAACGCCGACGCTGGGTTTTCTCGGCGCGCCGGGCGTGGGGTTGACGGTGGGCTTAAAGCGCGGCGGCGTGCTGTTAAGCGTGCTGGTACTCCCGCTCACCATACCCTTACTGATTTTTGCGACCGCCGCGATGGATGCGGCTTCTATGCACTTACCGGTTGAAGGGTACATGGCGATTCTGGGTGCGTTGCTGGTCGGCAGCGCCACGTTAAGCCCGTTTGCCACAGCCGCGGCGTTACGGATAAGCGTGCAGTAACGAGAATTAGATGTGCAGGCCGGGCAAGGCGCTCCGGCACAACGGATTTTAATTTATGGAGTCTGGTGACTGAACTATGTGGAAAACACTTCATCAATTGGCGATGCCCCCTCGGCTCTATCAGATCTGTGGCTGGTTTATCCCGTGGCTGGCGATTGCCAGCGCGGTGGTACTGATAACGGGATGGGGCTGGGGCTTTGGTTTTGCGCCTGCAGACTATCAGCAGGGGCAGAGCTATCGCATTATTTATCTGCACGTTCCGGCGGCAATCTGGTCGATGGGCATTTACGCCTCGATGGCCGTTGCCGCGTTTATCGGCCTGGTCTGGCAGATGAAAATGGCCAATCTGGCGCTGGCTGCGATGGCGCCGATTGGTGCAGTGTTTACCTTTATTGCGCTGGTGACAGGTTCCGCATGGGGCAAACCGATGTGGGGAACCTGGTGGGTTTGGGATGCCCGACTCACCTCTGAACTGGTGCTGCTGTTTCTCTACGTTGGCGCCATTGCGCTGTGGCATGCCTTTGATGACCGCCGTCTGGCAGGTCGTGCCGCCGGTATTCTGGTGCTGATTGGCGTGGTCAACTTACCGATTATCCACTACTCGGTTGAGTGGTGGAATACGCTGCATCAGGGTTCTACCCGCATGCAGCAAAGCATCGATCCGGCGATGCGTACGCCGCTGCGTCTGGCGATCGTCGGCTACCTGTTACTGTTTGTCACGCTGGCGCTGATGCGCATGCGTAACCTGATTTTGATGATGGAAAAACGCCGCCCGTGGGTGAGCGAACTGATCTTAAAAAGAGGCCGCCAATGACCCCTGCATTTGCATCATGGAGTGATTTTTTCGCGATGGGCGGCTACGCCTTGTATGTCTGGCTTGCCGTAGCGATGAGCGTTATCCCGCTGGTGGTGCTGGTAGTGCATTCCACGTTACAGCATCGCGCAATTTTACGCGGTGTAGCGCAGCAGCGGGCGAGAGAAGCACGTATGCGTGCGGCGCAAGTGCAACGGGAGGCGGCGTGAATATTCGACGTAAAAATCGGTTATGGATAGCCTGTGCGGTACTGGCGGGTCTGGCTTTGACCATTACGCTGGTGCTTTATGCGCTGCGTTCCAATATTGACCTGTTCTATACGCCGGGAGAGATACTCTACGGTAAGCGCGAAACGCAGCAGATGCCTGAAGTCGGTCAGCGCCTGCGCGTGGGCGGTATGGTGATGCCCGGTAGCGTAAAGCGCGATCCGCAGTCATTGAAAGTGAATTTCAGCATCTATGACGCCGAAGGTGTGGTGGATGTAACCTATGAAGGTATTCTGCCGGATCTGTTCCGCGAAGGGCAGGGTGTTGTTGTTCAGGGCGAACTGGACGGGGGAAATCATGTACAGGCCAAAGAGGTTCTGGCCAAACATGATGAAAATTACACCCCGCCGGAAGTTGAAAAAGCGATGCAGGAAAACCATCGTCGTCCGGAAAGCGTGTATAAGGATAAAACGTCATGATGCCTGAAATTGGCAATGCGCTGTTGTGCCTTGCGCTAGGCGTGGCGTTACTGCTGTCGGTCTATCCGCTGTGGGGCGTAGCGCGCGGCGATGTACGGATGATGGCTTCCGCGCGGCCCTTTGCCTGGGTGTTGTTTATCTGTGTGATGGGCGCGTTCCTGATTCTGGTCAACGCCTTCGTGGTTAATGACTTTACCGTCACCTACGTCGCCAGCAATTCCAATACCCAGCTTCCGGTCTGGTATCGGGTGGCAGCAACCTGGGGCGCGCATGAAGGCTCTCTTCTGCTGTGGGTGCTGCTGATGAGCGGCTGGACGTTCGCCGTTGCGGCATTCAGCCAGCGTATGCCGCTGGACATCGTCGCCCGCGTGCTGGCGGTGATGGGGATGGTCAGCGTTGGCTTTCTGCTGTTTATTCTGTTTACCTCCAATCCATTTGCCCGTACGTTGCCCAACTTCCCTATTGAAGGGCGCGACCTGAACCCGCTGTTGCAGGATCCGGGGCTGATTTTCCATCCGCCGTTGCTGTACATGGGGTATGTCGGTTTCTCCGTGGCCTTTGCGTTTGCGATTGCCGCGTTGATGAGTGGCCGACTGGACAGTACCTTCGCCCGTTTTTCGCGTCCGTGGACGCTGGCGGCGTGGGTGTTCCTGACGCTGGGTATTGTGCTCGGTTCCGCCTGGGCCTATTACGAGCTGGGCTGGGGCGGCTGGTGGTTCTGGGATCCAGTTGAAAATGCCTCGTTTATGCCATGGCTGGTGGGAACGGCGCTGATGCACTCGTTGTCGGTCACCGAACAGCGTGCCAGCTTTAAAGCCTGGACGCTGCTGCTTTCAATCTGCGCATTCTCGCTTTGCCTGTTGGGGACTTTCCTGGTGCGCTCCGGCGTGCTGGTATCGGTGCATGCTTTTGCCTCCGATCCGTCGCGCGGGATGTTTATTCTGGCCTTTATGGTATTAGTGATTGGCGGCTCCCTGCTGCTGTTTGCGGTTCGCGGTCACAAGGTCCGCTCACGGGTAAACAACGCGCTGTGGTCGCGTGAATCTCTGCTGTTGGGCAACAACGTTCTGCTGATTGCCGCCATGCTGGTGGTGCTACTGGGCACGTTGCTGCCGCTGGTGCACAAACAGCTCGGGTTGGGCAGTATTTCGATTGGCGAGCCGTTCTTCAACACGATGTTCACCTGGCTAATGGCGCCGTTCGCTCTGTTGCTGGGGATTGGACCATTAGTGCGCTGGGGTCGTGACCGACCGCGTAAGCTGAAAACACTATTGCTTGTCGCGTTTGTCACCACGCTTGTCCTGTCGCTGCTGTTGCCGTGGCTGTTTGAGGATCGCATTGCGGCGATGACCGTCGTGGGCCTGGCGATGGCGTGCTGGATTTTTGTACTGGCGATGTCCGAAGCGTTCCTGCGTATTTCTCGTGGGACGAAGCTGACGCCAAGTTACTGGGGCATGGTGTTGGGTCACGTAGGGTTGGCGATCACCATTGTCGGTATTGCCTTTAGCCAGAATTACAGCGTTGAACGTGATGTGCGTATGAAGGCGGGCGATAGCGTCAGTATCCATAACTATCAGTTCACGTTCCGCGAAGTGAAAGATATTACCGGACCTAACTACCGGGGCGGTGTCGCCATTATTGGCGTTACCCGAGATGGTAAACCAGAAGCCACGCTGCATGCGGAAAAACGCTTCTATAACAGCACCAGTTCGATGATGACTGAAGCGGCAATTGACGGCGGATTCACACGCGATCTGTACGCTGCGCTGGGTGAAGAACTGGATAACGGCGCATGGGCTGTGCGTCTGTACTACAAACCGTTTATTCGCTGGATTTGGGCCGGAGGATTGCTGATGGCGCTGGGCGGATTGTTCTGCCTGTTTGATCCACGCTATCGTCAGCGCACGCGTCCTCGTGCCGCGGTGCAAAAAAATGCGTCGGAGGCTGTATGAAGCGCAACGCACTGTTAATTCCGTTTATTATTTTTCTGATCATTGCGGCGGCGCTGCTGTGGCAGCTGGCGCGTAACGCTCAAGGGGACGATCCCACTAATCTGGAGTCGGCGCTGATCGGCAAACCCGTTCCGACATTCCGCCTCGAATCGCTGGAAAATCCGGGTCAACATTATCAGGCCGATGTGCTGACCCAGGGCAAACCGGTACTGCTGAACGTCTGGGCGACCTGGTGTCCGACCTGTCGCGCCGAACATCAGTACCTGAATCAGCTGTCTGCGCAGGGCGTGCGGGTAGTGGGTCTGAACTATAAAGACGATCGTCAGAAAGCCATTGTCTGGTTGAAGGAGCTGGGCAATCCTTACTCATTAAGCCTGTTTGACGGCGACGGTATGCTTGGTCTGGATCTTGGCGTGTACGGCGCGCCGGAGACGTTCCTGATCGACGGTAACGGTATTATTCGCTATCGCCATGCCGGTGATTTGAATGCCAGGGTGTGGGAGAGCGAGATCAAACCGTTGTGGGATAAGTACAGTAAGGAGGCTGCGCAATGAGATTTTTACTGGGCCTGCTGATGCTGGTTATCTCGGGATCCGCGCTTGCGACCATCGATGTGATGCAGTTTAAGGATGAAGCGCAGGAGCAGCAGTTCCGTCAGCTTACCGAGCAGTTGCGCTGTCCTAAATGTCAGAACAACAGTATTGCCGATTCTAACTCGATGATTGCCACCGACCTGCGTCAGAAAGTGTACGAACTGATGCAGGAAGGAAAAAGTCAGAAAGAGATTGTCGACTACATGGTGGCGCGCTACGGCAACTTCGTCACTTACGATCCGCCGTTGACGCCGCTTACTGTGCTTTTGTGGGTGATGCCGGTGGTCGCGATTGGTCTGGGTGGCTGGATTATTTTCGCCCGTACTCGCCGACGTGTCCGGGTGAAACAGGAAGAGTTTCCTGATGACGTTATCCCGGATGGCAAGCGCGGTGGATTCGGGTTGTTTGTGCCCGGCATCGTGGTGGCGCTGGTCGTGGGTGCGGTGAGCTATTATGAAACCGGCAACTATAAGCAGGTTCAGGTCTGGCAACAGGCCACCGCTCAGGCTCCGGCGCTGCTGGAGCGGGCGTTGGATCCAAAAGCTGATCCGCTCAATGAAGAAGATATGACGCGTCTGGCGTTGGGTCTGCGCACTCGCTTACAAGCCGATCCTGCCAACGTTGAAGGTTGGATCATGCTTGGGCGCATTGGCATGGTACTTGGTAACGCCAGTACGGCCACTGAAGCCTATGCCAATGCTTATCGACTGGATCCGAAAAACAGCGATGCTGCGCTGGGCTATGCGGAAGCGCTGACCCGTTCTTCCGATCCTGATGATAACCGTCGGGGAGGGGAGCTGCTACGCCAGTTGGTACGCGGCGAACATGCCAACGTGCGGGTTCTCAGCATGTATGCGTTTAACGCTTTTGAACAGCAGCGCTTTGGCGAGGCGGTTGCGGCGTGGGAGATGATGCTGAAATTATTACCGGCCAATGATACCCGTCGGGCGGTGATAGAACGCAGCATTAAGCAGGCGATGGAGCAGCTAACGCCGCAGGAGAAGTAAGAGTGGAAGATGCCGGATGGCGACGCAAAGCGTCTTATCCGGCCTACTGATGCACGTGGCTTGTAGGCCCGATAAGCGTAGCGCCATCGGGCAATATCTGATTACTGCATGCCGCGTGTTTGTAAAAATAGAATGGTGGCAGCTACACGAGAACGCACGTTGAGTTTGCGCAGCAGATTGCGAATATGCACCTTCACCGTCTGTTCAGAAATATTCAGCACTGATGCAATCTGTTTGTTCGATAGCCCCTGAGCAAGTTCATGTAACACATCCAGTTCGCGTTCGGTGAGAACGCTGAATGGGTCTTCCTGGGCGCCAAACAGGTCGCGCTCGCGCAAATATTCGCTGACGCGGGTACTAAAGGCTTTACCACCTTTGGCACCACTGCGAATAGCCTCCAGCAGGACTTCAGGATCGCTGTCTTTAAGCAAATAACCATCCGCGCCGGCATCAATTAGAGCGTACACATCGTTGGCGGCATCCGATACGGTAAGAATAATAATTTGCGCGGTGACGCCGTCCCGACGCAGCGCATTCAGGGTATCCAGTCCGCTCATCCCTTTCATATTGAGATCCAGTAGGATCACATCAAGGTCCAGGCGGTTTGCCAGGTCGATAGCGCTGGCACCATCACCCGCTTCCGCGACTACGTTAAAGGCGGGATCAAGTTGCAATAATTGACTAATTCCTCGCCGCATCAGTGGGTGGTCGTCAACAATCAGCACCCGAAAAGGCGTTGCTTCAGGCATACTATTCTCCTGAGTTTTTATTAGTATCATTATTGTTTTCAGCGCATCAATCGTCCAGATTCATCACGCTGATGAGAGGATAAATTTTACCCCAATTTGTGCATGGGTAAGTAGTAAAACCTGTACTGAAAGCCGTAGTAATACTCAGGAATGATGAATCTCAGACATAAAAAAACCAACCCTAAGGTTGGTTTTTTTGGGGATTTTTGGTCGGCACGAGAGGATTTGAACCTCCGACCCCCGACACCCCATGACGGTGCGCTACCAGGCTGCGCTACGTGCCGACGCTATGGCTGCTAATACTACTGCTTTCCGCTACGAATGCAAGAGCATGTCTCGCTAACTGATTTATAATTAATCAGTTAGCAATAAATCGCTTCTCATCCGTCAGAACCTGTAACAGCAGACTTAGCTGCGGTTTCTGATCTTTTATTTTCTCGCCGCGCAAATTATAGGTCTGATAATTACCGTTGTTGTTCAGCACCAGCGTCATCTCGGGTGTGGTAACGGCCATCGTGCTGCCGTCAGCGGCAGTAACCCAGTAATGGCGGCGGGTTGCATTGAACAGATCCTGCCCCTGCGAGTATTCGTTAGCAGGTGTACTGACGTGCAGCAGGCGCTGCATCAGCGTTGTCATCAGGTCCGTATGATCGGTCAGGCTATTGATGCGCTGAGCAGGCGTTCCCGGCCAGTGAATAACCAGAGGAACCTGCAGATGGCCTCGCGACCAGGCAAAGTTGTTCTCTTCCTGAGTCAGCGGCACGCCCCGACCAGCGGTAATAATCACCACCGTGTTGTTCAGTTTGCCGGAGTCGCGCAGGGCGCTAATAACGCGGTTGATGTTGGCATCCACATCCTGAGCGGCGCTGGCATAGCGTTTGGCAAAATTCTTCTGGTTACTCTCATCAAGGTTGGTCCCGTTAAAGGAGACCCACGAGAACCAGCGGTTATCTTCCTGCGCGTAGCGTCCCAGCCAGTTAATCCACTGGCTTGCAGTTTGCTCGTCAGATTGCGTTTGCACGCTTGGCATGGAGAAATCTGATAGCAGCGCCTGGCGATAAAGCGGGCTGGTAAAGCCATCCGAGGAGAATAGCCCTAACTGATAGCCCTGCTGGTTCAGCGCGGAAATCAACGCCGCAGGCGTTCGGGTCGATAAAATCCCATCCATGTAGCTTGGTGAGACACCGTAGAACAGGCCAAAAATCCCGTTATCCGTGGTGTTGCCAGTGCTCATGTGACGCGTAAAGGAGATATTCTGCCCGGCGAATTCAGCCAGCGCAGGCATCTGCTTTTCAAAGCGTGAATAGTTCAGGCCGTCGACGGTGATTAGCAGGACGTTCTGGCCGGTGCCCATATCGCGATAGCGCAGTTCGCTCAGCGGGTACTGCACGGAAACTGCTTCCGGATTCCCCTGCTCGATCAGGCGACGCTGATACTCTTGCGCATCCAGCAGACCATGTTTTTCCAGGAACTTACGCGCCGTCATCGGGTAGGAGAGCGGCAGGTTCGCGCGCTGCATGGTAATCGGGCGATAGAAATTGGCATCCGCCCAGATATACACCACGTGCGAGGCGATAAAGCAAATGAAGAAGAATGCGGCTAATGGTTTGGCGAAGTGGCGACGACGCGTCAGGCTACGCAGCTTTTGCCAGCTCCAGGTCGCAAACAGCATTTCAATTAACAAAATCACTGGCACGCTGATAAACATCAGTTGCCAGTCACGCGCCGCTTCATTCTGGTCAGGATTGATGACCAGTTCCCAGACGATCGGGTTGAGGTGCAAATGGAAGCGGGTGAAAACTTCGCTGTCGATTAGCAACAGCGTCATGCCCACCGTCGCCAGAATAGCTGATAAGAATCGCATCAGCCTCTGGGACATGACGATAAACGTCAGGGGAAACAGGATTAGCAGATAGGTGGCAAACACCAGAAAACTAAAATGTCCGACCAGGCTTACATAGGAATAAATACGACCTGCAAGCGTTGTCGGCCAGTCGGCGACAAACAGGTAACGGCTACCGAGTACCACGGCCAACAGAATGTTGAACAAGGCAAACCAGTGCCCCCAGCTAACCATCTGGGAGACTTTCTCACGGTAGCGCTGACGATGAGTTACCATAAACTGTTGTTCGTTTCCCCAGAGCAGGCTCTTAATGCGCTTGGTCGTCGTTTACCGAAGACTGTAATGCGCGGGCAAAAGAGTTGGCAATCGCCTGGCGCTGGGCCGGTGCGATGCTTGTATTGATAAGGTTAGTCACCATATTTCCCAGTACCATCAGGGAAAGGTCGGTCGGCGCCTTATGTTTTTCCAGTACGTTGAGCATCTCATTCAGCAGTTGTTCAACGTGTTCGTCACTATAGCGGGAAATTTGTGGCATAAATCGAAATCAGTCTGTTCATGAAAGGGCAACATATTACCGTACAGACAGTTTTTTTTCTGCTTTTTTATCTTCTATTGCGTCACTGCCCGGCAGGTGGTTGAATACCGCCCGGTCTAAAAGGAGAGTTTATCATGAGTCTGGATATCAACCAGATTGCCCTGCACCAGCTTATCAAACGTGACGAGCAGAACCTTGAGCTGGTCTTGCGCGATTCATTACTGGAACCGACAGCGACGGTTGTCGATATGATGGCTGAGCTGCATCGGGTATATAGCGCCAAGAATAAAGCTTATGGCCTGTTTAGCGAAGAGAGTGAACTGGCACAAACGCTGCGTTTACAGCGTCAGGGCGAAGAGGATTTTCTGGCATTTAGTCGTGCCGCGACCGGACGCTTGCGGGACGAGCTGGCGAAATATCCTTTTGCCGACGGCGGCATTGTCCTGTTCTGCCATTACCGCTATCTGGCGGTAGAGTATCTGTTGGTCGCCGTGCTGAACAATTTAAGCAGCATGCGCGTCAATGAAAATCTGGATATCAATCCGACGCACTATCTGGACATCAATCATGCGGATATCGTGGCGCGTATTGATTTAACCGAATGGGAAACCAATCCGGAGTCCACGCGCTATCTGACGTTCCTGAAAGGGCGGGTAGGGCGCAAAGTCGCCGATTTCTTTATGGATTTCCTCGGTGCCAGCGAAGGTTTGAATGCCAAAGCGCAAAACCGTGGCCTGCTGCAGGCGGTCGATGACTTTACTGCCGAGGCGCAGCTCGATAAAGCTGAACGCCAGAATGTGCGTCAGCAGGTGTACAGCTACTGCAACGAACAGCTACAAGCCGGTGAAGAGATCGAGCTGGAGTCGCTGTCCAAAGAGCTTTCCGGCGTCAGTGAAGTTAGCTTCAGCGAATTTACCGCTGATAAAGGCTACGAGCTGGAAGAGAGCTTCCCGGCAGATCGCAGTACGCTGCGTCAGTTAACCAAATTTGCCGGAAGCGGCGGTGGGTTAACCATCAACTTCGACGCCATGCTACTGGGTGAACGTATTTTCTGGGATCCGGCTACAGATACTTTGACCATCAAAGGTACGCCGCCGAACCTGCGCGACCAGCTGCAGCGTCGCACGTCGGGCGGGAAATAAAACCGTTTGCCGGGTGAGAGCGTAAACGCCTTATCCGGTCGACGAGAACCATCAATATCGATTACAAAATCCCATAAAAAAACCCCGCCTTGGCGGGGTTTTTCTTCAACTTGTTTGCGATTACGCGCGAACGAAGTCGATGTGAGACAGCTTCGGCTTGAACGGGTGACGCTGTACAGCCTGAGCTTTAACTTTAACTTCTTTACCGTCAACAACGATGGTCAGAACTTCGCTGTAGAATTCAGCTTTAGCTTGCATGTTCATAACTGCATCGTGATCCAGTTCGATAGCAATCGGGGCTTCTGCGCCACCGTAGATGATTGCCGGGAACTTGTTAGCGGCACGCAGGCGGCGGCTCGCACCCTTACCCTGCTCTTTACGTACTTCAGCGTTGATAGTAAACATTTAAATCTCTCTTTAATAATTCCTGCTACAGGCGACCCAGCAACAGGTAAGTGATCTGCTTTGCGTATGCAAAAGCGGGCGAGATTCTATACTCAAACGGCTGGTACATCAATCAAAAGTACGATTAACCGCGTAATTCATGTGCCCGACGAAAGCGTCCTTCATAATCGAAGACCTTTTCACGGACCTGCCAGTACTGACCTTTCATGCGCGCGACCACGAAATCAGGATGACGTAACAGCGCCTGCTGGGCGAGGATATCGGCGGCGGTTATCCAGCGTAAGGGAATGCCGGGCGTTCGGGTGTGCGGGCGAATAAACAGTTGCTCGAAGGCCGTTCGCTGCGCGGGAGTATGCAGGCGAAAGCGTTCGCTGACGTCGGCGCCATCTTCATCGTAATAGGTAATTTTCAGCCATTCGCCTTTTTCATCCTGCCCATTTTGTAGCGCCATCCCGCTGCAGCGCAGAACCAGCGCATCTTTAAGCCTGAGCGCGGCTTTCAGCATGTCATCTGGGTCAACCAGTACCGCGTCGCACTCCCTACAACGGCGGGCGGCGATGTCATTTTCCGCGTTGCATTGCGGGCAGTTTTTAAAACGGAAACGAAAATCGCACTGTTCGCGATGGCCGTCATCATCTTCAAACCATCCCTGACAGCGGCGGCCAAAGTGCTCAATCAGCGTGCCGTCGGCCGTTGTTTTGCCCCAGAAGGTGTTGGCAAAGCCGCAGGCAGGACAGAACACCTGTACTGGAACGTTGTCGCTTTTCCCTTTCGGCGCACCAACTTCCGGCGCGTACAGGTCGTGCGGGTTACCAGCGTAATCGAGGATCAGACAGTCGGTTTTACCCGGCGCCAGGCGCAGCCCACGACCGACAATTTGTTGGTAAAGGCTAACTGACTCGGTCGGGCGCAGAATGGCGATAAGGTCGACGTGCGGGGCATCGAAGCCAGTGGTCAGGACCGACACATTCACCAGATAGCGAAAACGTTGGGCTTTGAACTCTTCAATCAGCACGTCGCGTTCGGCGCCAGGCGTGTCTCCGGTGATAAGTGCGGCGTCGTCAGCAGGCAGCAGACCCAGAATTTCTTTGGCGTGTTCAACTGTGGCGGCGAAAATCATCACCCCTTTACGCGTCTGGGCAAACTCGACAATCTGGCTGATGATATGCGGCGTTATTCGCTGCTGCTTTTTCAGTTCCTGATTCAGGTCCGCTTCGCTAAACAGGCCGTTACTTTGCGCCTGCAGGCGGCTGAAGTCATATTGCACTACCGGCATGTCGAGGCGTTCTGGCGGTGTCAGGTAGCCGTGTTTAATCATGTAGCGCAGCGGTAATTCATAAATGCAGTCGCGAAACAGTGCTTTTTCATCGCCGCGCACCATTCCGTGATAATGAAAATGATAAATCCAGCCTTTGCCCAAACGAAAAGGTGTGGCGGTAAGTCCGAGCAGGCGTAAGTGAGGATTTACTTTGGTCAGGTGAGTGAGGATTTGCTGATACTGACTCTCTTCATCATCGCCAATGCGATGGCATTCATCGACGATAAGCAGGGAGAATTCTCCCTGAAAGGCGTCCAGATTACGCGCTACCGACTGTACGCTGCCAAATACCACTTTCCCGTGGCTCTCTTTACGCTTCAGGCCTGCGGCAAAAATATCGGCTTCCAGCCCCAGCGCACAATATTTCGCATGGTTTTGTGCGACCAGTTCTTTGACGTGCGCCAGTACCAGTACGCGACCACGCGCCACGCGGGCCAGCTCGGCAATCACCAGACTTTTGCCCGCGCCGGTTGGCAGGACGATAACCGCCGGGGTGCGGTGGTGGCGAAAATGGTTGAGCGTGGCGTCCACGGCTTCTTTTTGGTACGGGCGAAGAGTAAAAATCATGGGCTCACTATGATAAACAATAACAAGGAGTAGTATGCCATGAATCATTTCTCTTGAGGGATGGTATAACGCAGCTATACTGGGCGGATAACGGTCCCACTTTTCGGGCGTAAACCCGATTCTCGTATTTTTACAGGCAAAATCACACACATGCGACTTGATAAATTTATCGCTCAGCAACTCGGCGTCAGCCGCGCTATTGCCGGGCGTGAGATCCGTGCTAACCGCGTTACCGTCGACGGTGAAATCGTCAGAAATAGCGCTTTTAAGCTGCTGCCAGAACACGACGTAGAATATGACGGTAATTCCCTGGTTCAACAAAATGGCCCGCGCTATTTTATGCTGAATAAGCCTCAGGGTTATGTTTGCTCAACGGATGATCCCGATCACCCGACGGTGCTCTATTTCCTTGATGAACCGGTTGCCTACAAACTGCATGCGGCAGGGCGTCTGGATATCGACACCACTGGACTGGTGCTGATGACCGATGACGGACAGTGGTCGCATCGCATCACCTCTCCTCGTCACCATTGTGAGAAAACCTATCTGGTGACGCTGGAGTCGCCAGTGGCAGATGATACCGCCGAACAGTTTGCCCATGGCGTACAGTTGCACAATGAGAAAGACCTGACCAAACCGGCCGTGCTGGAAGTGATTACGCCAACTCAGGTGCGTTTGACCATCAGCGAAGGGCGCTATCATCAGGTTAAACGTATGTTTGCCGCGGTGGGTAACCACGTTGTGGAACTGCACCGTGAACGGATTGGTGACATCAGGCTTGATGAGGATCTGGCGCCAGGTGAATACCGTCCTTTGACTGAAGAAGAAATCGCCAGCGTTAACTTAACCCCGCGTTAATTTCAGGAGATAAATGTGACCACCCGGCAGAACTCGTCAATTGCCATTGTCTTTATCCTTGGCTTGTTAGCCATGTTGATGCCGTTGTCGATTGATATGTATCTTCCGGCGCTGCCTGTTATCTCTGAACAGTTTGGTGTGCCAGCAGGTAGCGCGCAGATGACCCTCAGTACCTATATTCTGGGGTTCGCAGTGGGGCAACTGTTCTATGGGCCAATGGCAGACAGCCTTGGACGCAAGCCAGTGATCCTGGGCGGGACGCTGGTGTTTGCGGCGGCGGCAGTGGCCTGCGCACTGGCGCAAACCATCGATCAACTGATCGTGATGCGTTTCTTCCACGGCCTGGCTGCGGCGGCGGCGAGCGTGGTTATCAACGCCCTGATGCGTGATATCTATCCGAAAGAAGAGTTTTCGCGCATGATGTCATTCGTCATGCTGGTCACGACAATTGCGCCATTAATGGCACCGATTATCGGTGGCTGGGTGCTGGTATGGCTGAGCTGGCACTATATCTTTTGGATCCTCGCCATGGCAGCTATTCTGGCGTCGGTGATGATCCTTACACTGATCAAAGAGACTCTGCCGGTAGAGCGTCGCCAGCCGTTTCGCCTGCGTACTACTATTGGCAACTTTGCCTCGCTGTTTCGTCATAAACGTGTGCTGAGCTATATGCTGGCCAGCGGATTCAGTTTTGCCGGGATGTTCTCGTTTCTGAGCGCCGGACCCTTTGTCTACATTGAGATCAACCACGTTTCACCGCAACATTTCGGTTATTACTTCGCACTGAACATCGTATTCCTGTTCGTGATGACTATCATCAACAGCCGCTTTGTGCGTCGGGTTGGGGCATTGAATATGTTCCGTACCGGTCTGTGGATCCAGTTCGTGATGGCTGGCTGGATGGTCTTTAGCACACTGTTTGGGTTGGGGTTCTGGGCCCTGGTCGTGGGCGTTGCGGCGTTTGTTGGCTGTGTGTCGATGGTGTCATCTAACGCCATGGCGGTTATTCTGGATGAATTTCCACATATGGCAGGAACGGCGTCATCGCTGGCAGGGACATTCCGCTTCGGCATTGGCGCCATCGTTGGGGCGCTGTTGTCTCTGGCGACCTTTAACTCGGCCTGGCCAATGATATGGTCGATCGCATTTTGCGCTACCTGTTCAATTCTCTTCTGTCTTTACGCCAGTCGCGCCCAAAAACGGTGATCTATTACACATCCTGGGGGCCTTAAGGCCTCCAGAGTTGATATACATCAACCGCAAATCTATCATTTCCCCTGGTTATGTTTATTTTATGTAAAATCAATTTATGTAAAAAGTCACATCATTGTAGTTAAAAAGGTTGAGTTAGATCGCAGAAACGAGTACATATAGCCCGGAAATATGCCAGAACCATTGAATAATTTTAATTACCTGGTTCGGAAAGCGGCATAAAGACAGGGTGTAAACGTTTACCAACTGTCTGAAGACGTATTGTCAATGATGTGTTAATATTGATGTAAAATAATTGTGAAGTGATTGTGCTTCCAGGGAAAGAAAGTGATGACATTACAACTCTCAATCGTTCATCGTCTGCCGCAGAGCTATCGTTGGTCGGTGGGTTTCGCAGGTTCAAAGGTTGAACCGATTCCGCAAAACGGTCAGAGCAATGAGAACAGTCTGGTGGCGCTCAAATTGCTCAGCCCTGATGGTGACAGCGCATGGTCAGTCATGCATAAGCTCAGCCAGGCCCTCAGCGACATTGAGGTTCCTTGTTCCGTACTGGAATGTGAAGGGGAGCCGTGCCTGTTTGTGAATCGCCAGGATGAATTTGCCGCGACCTGCAGACTGAAAAACTTCGGCGTGGCCATCGCAGAGCCGTTTTCAAATAACAATCCGTTTTGAGCGTCAGCTTAGCGCAAGCAGCTGACGCGTATAGGCTTGCTGTGGCGCGTTAAATACGTGCTCGCATTGCCCTTGCTCCACAACCTCTCCCTGACGTAGCACAATAACCTGATGGCATAACGCGCGTACTACGTGCAAATCATGGCTGATAAAAATATAAGCCAGCCGATGCTTTTCCTGTAAGGACTTTAACAACGTCAGGATTTGCGCCTGTACGGTTCTGTCTAGCGATGATGTTGGCTCATCCAGGATAATCAAGGAAGGTTTGAGAATCAATGCTCTGGCGATGGCAATACGTTGACGCTGACCGCCGGAAAACTCAGCCGGGTAACGATGCCGCGTTTCGCTATCCAGTCCCACTTCCGTCATCACCGCTTTCACCTGCGCCTCGCGTTGTTCGGCTGACAGGGTTGGCTGATGAACGCGTAACCCCTCCTCGATAATCTGTAGCACGCTCAGGCGTGGGTTAAGCGAGGAGTTGGGATCCTGAAATACCACCTGAATACGGTGACGGACCGGCAACAGCTGGCGACGATTTAAGGTATGCAGCGCCTGACCATCGAACACAATACTTCCCTGTGAGGAGATTAACCTCAGGAGCGCCAGTCCGGTAGTGCTTTTCCCCGACCCAGACTCACCTACCAACCCCAGCGTTTCACCGGGCCGCAGAGAGAAACTGATATTGTTAACCACGACGTTGTGGTCCACCACACGCTTCAGGATACCTTTGCGGATGGGGAAGGCGACGTGCAGTTTTTCCACTTCCAGCAGCGGGGCTTGTCCGGCCGGTAAAGGTACCGGGTCGCCGGAAGGTTCACTGTTTAGCAATTTCTGCGTGTAGGGATGCGTGGGCGCAGTGAGCAACTGTGCTGCTTTATTTTGCTCAACGCACTGACCGTTTTGCATGACCGCCACGGTATCGGCCAGCTTTTTCACAATACTGAGGTTGTGGGTGATGAACAGTAATCCCATGTTCAGCTCGCGCTGTAATTCCCTCAGCAGTTGCAGGATCTGTGCCTGAACGGAAACGTCCAGCGCGGTAGTCGGTTCATCGGCAATCAGCAGCTCCGGTCGTGTTAGCAATGCCATGGCAATCATCACGCGCTGGCGTTCCCCGCCGGACAGTTGGTGCGGGTAGTCTGCGAGACGTTTGGCCGCCTGACGGATGCCGACGCGATCCAGACAGGTCAGGATTTCTGCTCGCGCGGCCTCCCGACGCATTCCCCTATGCAGCGACAGCACTTCATAAAGCTGTTTTTCCAGATTGTGGAGCGGGTTCAGTGACACCATTGGTTCCTGGAAAATCATGGCGATTTTATTCCCCCGCACGCCGCGAAGCGTTTGCTCATCGGCGTGAAGTAATGATTCACCATGAAAACGGATGTCGCCGGAAAGGTAGACAACCGGAGGGGAGGGCAATAACCGTAAAATAGATAGCGCGGTCACGCTTTTACCTGAGCCGGACTCCCCCACCAGCGCCAGCGTTTGTCCGGCATCAACGCGCAGTGACAGATTGTTGACCACGGTGCGCACGGTCTCTTGTTGACGAAAACCTACCGATAAATTGTCAATAGCTAACAGAGGTTGTGTCATCTTAAATCGCCTTGTTGGGATCGAACGCGTCGCGTACCGCTTCACCAATAAAGATCAGAAGCGATAAGAGCAGGGCAATGGAGATGAACGCGGTGATGCCAAGCCACGGCGCCTGCAGGTTGTTTTTACCCTGTAACAGAAGTTCTCCGAGCGATGGCGAGCCAAGCGGTAAGCCAAACCCAAGAAAATCCAGCGAGGTTAGAGTGGTTATCGAGGCGCACAAAATAAACGGTAAAAAGGTCAGAGCGGCAACCATCGCATTGGGTAGCATATGGCGCAGAATAATACTGCTATCGCCCACGCCGAGCGCCTGAGCGGCACGAATATAATCAAAGTTTCGGGTACGTAAAAACTCCGCGCGCACCACGCCAACCAGGCTCATCCAGCCAAACAGCACGGTAATACCCAGCAGCCACCAGAAGTTAGGCTGGACAACGCTCGACAGTAGAATGATGAGAAACAGCGTTGGCATACCGGACCAAACTTCAATGAATCGTTGCCCCCACAGGTCCACCTTGCCGCCATAATAGCCCTGCATTGCGCCAGCCATAATGCCCATCACGCTCGAACACAGGGTGAGCATTAAGCCAAATAAGACAGAAATACGTGTGCCGTAGAGGATCCGTGCCAGTACATCACCGCCGTTGGCGTCTGTTCCCAGCCAGTTTTGTGCAGAAGGCGGGGAAGGGAAGGGCTTATCGGTGGCAAAGTTAATGCTGGTCGCCCCGAAGCGTATTGGTGCCCACAGGATCCAGCCCTGGTTTTCCAGGCGCTGCTGTAGCCACGGATCCTGATAATCAGCCCGGGTCGCCAGCGGTCCGCCGAAGTCGCTTTCACTGTAGTTTTTGAACAGGGGGAAATACCAGCTATTGTCGTAGCGCACCAGTAACGGCTTATCATTGGCAATCAGTTCTGAACACAGACTAAGACCGAACAGCACCAGAAAAATCCACAGCGACCAGTAGCCGCGACGGTTGTGGCGAAAGCGCGCCCAGCGGGCCTGATTGACGGGGCTTAATCGCGACATTAGCGTCCCTCAAAATCAATACGGGGATCGACCAGCGTATAGCTGATGTCGCTGAGGATATTCAGCAGCAGACCGATCAGGGTGAAGATATAGAGTGTGCCAAACATTACCGGATAGTCGCGCGATACGGTGGATTCATACCCCAGTAGTCCCAGACCGTTAAGCGAGAACATCACCTCAATCAGCAGCGAACCGGTAAAAAACATGCTGATAAACGTCGCCGGGAAGCCGGCGATCACCAGCAACATGGCATTGCGAAACACATGTTTCCACAGAATATTTTTCTCGCTGACCCCTTTAGCGCGTGCGGTGACGACATACTGTTTGCGCACCTCATCCAGAAATGAGTTCTTGGTCAGCATAGTCAGCGCGGCAAACCCACCAACTACCGTCGCCAGCACCGGCAGGGTAATATGCCAAAGGTAGTCGGTCACTTTCTGATACCAGGGCAGGGAGTCAAAATTGGCGGAAACCAGCCCGCGCAGCGGGAACAGGTCGTAGTAGCTGCCCCCGGCAAAAAAGACGATCAGCAAAATGGCAAACAGAAAGGCCGGAATGGCATAGCCAATAATAATAAATGCGCTACTCCAGACATCAAACCGGCTGCCGTTGTGAACCGCTTTGCGGATCCCAAGGGGTATCGACACCAGATAGATGATGAGCGTACTCCATAGGCCCAGCGTAACGGAAACCGGCAGGCTGTCTTTGATAAGCGTCAGCACAGAGGCGCTACGAAACAGGCTGTCGCCGAAATCGAAACGAATATAGTCCCAAAGCATTTTGAAATAACGCTCATGAATGGGCTTATCGAACCCGTAGCGCCGAGTGATTTCCGCGATGACTTCCGGGTCCAGACCCCGGCCGCCGCGATAATTACTGTCGCTGATGTTACCAACGCCGGTTTGCGCATGGCTGGCGCGAACGCCTTCGCTACCCGCGCCAGGTAATGCCCCGCTTTGCCCGAACTCAATGGCGGCGACGGCCTGTTCAACCGGACCGCCGGGGGCAATTTGCACGATAAAAAAGTTGATGGTGATGATGGCCCAAAGCGTTGGGATCACCAGCAGCAGACGTCGAATCAGATAAGCGCCCATCTATTCTCCCTGCCGTCTGGCTGCGGGCAGTTTCGCCGCTTTGTTGACGTCATACCACCAGTTGTCGAGGCCAATGGTATAAATTGGGCGAATAGCCGGATGCGAAAATTTGTCCCACCAGGCGATACGATCCTCGGCCATAAACCACATCGGCAACATGTAGTAATTCCAGGTTAAAACTCTGTCCAGTGCCCGGCCGAGTGGGATCAGTTTGGCTTTATCACCTTGCGCGGCAATGATTTGACCGATCAGCTTATCGATAACCGGGCTTTGCACACCGGGGGCGTTATAGCTGGAGTCAATATATTGAGAAGCCCACAGAATTTGCAGGTCTGAACTCGGCCACGGCATTGCGCGATACAACCTTGGCATCATGTCATAGTCGCGACTGCGTAAGCGGTTGGTGATTTGTGAGTTATCAACCTGGCGAATGTTCATGGTAATGCCTAAGCGTTGCAGGTTGTGCTGGAACGGCAACACCCACTGACTGTTGCTGCCCGCCGGGAGCAATAGTTCAAAGCTCAGAGGTTTACCGCTGACGCTGTTTACGCGCTGCTGCCCCTTGAGTACCCATCCGGCTTGTTCCAGTAAGGTATCGGCTTTCAGCAAGTTCTCACGATCGTAGCCATCGCCTTTTGATTTTGGCGGCTGATAGATTTGGCTGAAGACCTCAGGAGGGAGATCTTTTTTCAAGGGCGCGAGTATCACCAGCTCATCTGCATCGGGGTAATTTGTCGCAGCATATTCGGTATTCTGAAAATAGCTGTTGGTCCGGCTCCAGGCGTTATAGAACAGGGCTTTATTCATCCATTCAAAATCAAAGGCCAGCGTGATGGCTTCCCGCACCCGTCGGTCACTGAACACCGGACGCTGAATATTAAAGGCCAGCCAGCGCGTATCCTGGGCGGATTCATTTTTTTGTTCATCTTTGATGATGTAATGATTCGCGAAATTTTTCCCGGTATAACGCGTCGCCCAGTTTTTGGCATCATTTTCAAGACGCAGATCAAACGCACCGGCCTTAAACGCTTCAAAGGCGACGTTATCATCCAGATAATAGTCGTAGCGGATGGTATCGAAGTTCCAGCGTCCACGATTGACGGGCAGATTAGCAGCCCAATAATCTTTGACGCGCGAATAGACAATATACTGGCCCATCTTCCATTTGGTAATGCGATAAGGGCCGCTGGCGAGCGGTGGCGATGATAAGGGATCGCTGAGCTTATGATCTTTCCAGTACTTCTCTGGCATCACAGGTAATGAAAACAGGCTGAGCATGTCCTCTTTACTCGGTTTGGCTAATTCAATGCGTACGGTTAATGGCGCGATGGCTTTTACCGTTGTTCCCTTGTAGACCAGACGAAACTGCGGCACGCCTTCAGTCATAAATTTGTGGAAGGTGAATGCGACGTCGCGGGCGGTAATGGGTGATCCATCGTGAAAACGCGCTCGTGGATTAATGGCAATTTCTACCCAGGAATAGTCGTCAGCATAGCGTGCGCTGTCGGCAATGAGCGGGTAATAGCTACCAGGCTCATCGTCAGAGGTTGTAAACAGCGTATCGTAAAGCGTTTCGGTACGTGCACCGGGATTACCTCGCATTGCATAGCGGTTAAAGTTGTCAAATGTGCCAATGGCGGAGAGGGTGATTTGACCACCTTTAGGGGCTGCGGGATTAACATAATCGAAGTGATTAAAGTTAAACGCGTACTTCGGTTCACCCAGCACGGCAAAAGCATAGCTTTCTTTGATGGATTGCGCCTGGGCGCTAAACCCGATGAGGGTGATAAACAGAAGCAATACGCGAGGGATCATGTAAAAGCGATTTCCTTTTCCTGCCACAACCCGACGGGCATCATGCCTGAAAGATAAGGGATGTAGCGGCGAGTGAGAATATATGAATCGCATACTGCGATCACCACGTCGGCTTATTGGGCTGCGCCATCCAACGCACGAAATCAGCAAGCTTTAATGGGCGGCTAATCCAGTATCCCTGGAAAAAATGTACTCCACGTTCGCGCAGCCAACGGGCTTGCTCAGGTGTTTCTACCCCTTCAGCAACCGTCAGCATATTAAGACGTTTAGAGAGTGTCAACACGGCGTCCAGAACCGGAGAGGTCAGGGTTTCCGTCCCAATGGCGTTAATAAAGCCGCGATCGATTTTCAGGTAGTCAACGGTAAAGCGTTCCAGATAAATAAGTGCGCTATGACCGGTGCCAAAATCATCAATGGCAATCTCAAAACCTGCTGAATGCAGCCATTCAAATAGCTCGATTGCCTTGTTTTGATGCAGCATATCCCGCTCGGTGATTTCCAGCACCAGTTGAAAATAGTTCGCGGGAAGGCAGGCGTACAGGCGTTGAATATCATCTTTAAACGTCTCGCCGTGTAAGTGCGTTGGCGCGATATTGATCCCCAATTTTGCGCCAGCGGGTAACACTTTTTGCAGCATCGGCGCGTCCTGGGCTATCAGCTTAAAGAGGTGCTGGGTTAGCGGCACAATCATTTTCTGTGATTCTGCGTAATGAATAAAGGCATCCGGGGGGATCTCACCGGTGGTCGGGTGATGCCAGCGTAATAGTACCTCAACGCCTTTCACCTCCAGCGTTTGCACCTCTACCACGGGCTGGTACACCACATAAAACTGATTGTGTTTGATGGCGTTAAGGATATCTTTCCCCGGGCGTAAACGGACGGCATAGATGTAGTACCAGAGAAGGAGAGCGGTCATGATCCCGGCCATGCATCCGAGCATGATGGCGTATCCAACATCTTTATACGTCCACCGATCCGCGTAAAAACGCACCTCCAACGGGAATGTAGACAAGGCTGCATTATATGATGGGAGAGCAGGGAGTTCAGACACGGGGATTAATTGTTTGGAAAACGTGGTGATAGCCGTCTTCCCGACGATGAGTGCCACACCGTTGAAATCATCTTGCCGGGCGTTATAGAGAAGATAGGGTGCCAGGTTAACATTCAGGGTGGCAAAAACGCCGCTGTTCTGTAATGAATGATTGCGATACCAAATGAGTATTGCCGGTTTATTCGGCATCATTGGCGTACCGGGCTGGAGATCCATATCGATATCTTTCGTCATGTCCAGCACGGGAACCAATTGCTGAAGAGGCGTATTCATTGAACCGGTTGCTGAAGAGCAGAAAGCGATACCGTCTTTTACCAGCAAAAAGGCCCGCACATTCAGGCTAAACGCGGCGCTGGAAGTGAGTTGAGCTGAAGCTTGCGAGCAGGTGTCTTTTACCAGAGGTTGCAGTGTGTTGGTGGTGGTTTCAAGGTCAGCGAAGAAACTTTCAATATAGTTTTGTATGTTAGACGTTAGCGTGTCGTACTTTGCGTTTCGTTGATGCCATGACATAAAAAACTGCAGTGAGCTGACGAGTAACGCGACGACTATCCCCGTTATAACACAGGTGAGCAGGAGTTTCCGATCGGAAGAAGAGGAGCGCCTTAACATAGTTCCTTATGTTTACCTGAAGTAACCACTTATCCTGTATGAATATAACCTGAAATGACTCATGTTGTGAGATTTTTCTTAGTCACAAGGGCAAAGCAAAAAAAAACACCGCCGCAGCAGTGCTTTTTTATATGTCTCATCAGGATAGCCAAGGGATAGCTGCCAAACGAAATTAACTGCGGCTCAGAACCCGGCGAGCTTCGTTGTAACGTTTTTTCCAGTAAGGCTCGTTCATGCTGGAAATGATAACGCCACTGCTGGTCGAGGCATGTACGAACTGGTTGTTGCCGATATAAATACCGACGTGTCGGCCAGTAGAGCCAGCACGGAACAGAACCAGATCGCCTGTACGCAGATTAGTGCGCGAAACGGATTTACCCGTTTCCTGTTGTTCATAGGTTGAGCGAGGAAGCTCTAAACCAAATTGCTCACGAAACGTACGCTGTACGAAGCTTGAACAATCAATGCCTTTTTTGGTGCTGCCGCCAAGGCGGTAACGCACGCCTTTCCAGTCAGCATATTGGTCCATAATACGTGATTTAACATCGATATTACGTACCATATTTTCAAATTCATCCTGAGAGGCTTGCAGTGAAGAGTTATCTCCATTGCCCACAGCATGCGTCTCAGAATGCATATTCCTGGCGGTGTTCGTTGTGCTACATGCAGAAAGCAGAACCGCAACTGCTATCGCGGGTATGCCCCGCAAGATATATCTCAAAATCGGTTGAGATTTGACCATTTTGTTTGTTTTCCCTTGAAGTCCTTAACGATAAATATCGTTATAAAAAATGCCAAACGTGACGAGACTAATTACCATCGCACGATGAGACAATTCCTTAAGGTCAAATCTGTGGCAGAACGCACAAATTTATTCTGAAAGGGAATAATTATCCCGCGAGGCAAAACGTGTTCGAGATTACCCGATCGTTCCGGTCAATGCGAGTGATTTTACGTGATTTCTTATAAGAAAAATTGATACAGAAAGTGAATAAACGGCATTGTCTAAATTAAGAACAATCAGGGTAAAAAACACGCAACTTACTCATTTTAAACATGAATAAGATGACAGGAGAATGACAATCAGAATGATGAAATATTGCCAGGCATCATCAGGGAATCAGAAGTATCCCTGATGATGTTAATTACTCTGCGTTATTTGTTTAAAAATTGTTTGTTTTTGCCGGGTAGATAATTCACGAACAGAGTGACTAATCGGTCGCTTAATGGCGTCATTAGCCACCAGGGGAGGCCAATCAAGACCACCGTCATGGAACCAACCACGATATCGGTGAGCCAGTGGGCGCCAATCATTACGCGTGGGAAGGCAAAAACCACAGCGATAATAAGGCCGATTATTCCTGCGACTTTTCCGAAATAACGCAGCATGAATGCGGAAAAAATAAGCAACATCATGCCGTGATCGCCAGGAAAACTGTCTTTCGACGCATCTTTGGTCGGAATATGCAGCAGTTCGCTGACGCGATAAATATTATCCAGCATCAGGGTTGGGCTGGCACGTTTAACGGGAATAAGCGCCTGGCCCAGCTGATTTAATATCACTGCGGTAAGCAGCATAACCAAACCGATAGCCACAATGCGTCGGCGACCTTCCGATGTCTCTTTGAGCCAAAAGTGCAGCATCAATGCGCCCATTGCCAGCAATGAGCAGCCATCAAATGCCCGGTTATTGGTTATAGCAACAACCCATAAGAACAGCGGGCTTTCCACCAGTTTATGGTTAAAGAAGCGGAAAACGCCCGTATCCAGTGAAGACCAGAACCCATGCCCGGCTGGAATATACCAGGACAGAAACAGTGCCAGGCCCACAATATTAAGCAGGAGGATTAGAGGGTATCGGGTTTTCATCGTCGTTTACCATTGCTAAAAAACGAAGGCAACCTTACGCGCTAGCGCCTAAACGAAGTCTCAACAATGCGCTCTGTAGCGCATTCCAGTCGGTCTCGGTATCGGCGATGAGTTCAATACGACTATCTGGTGGCGCGACGTTTTGCGTCTCTATATGCCAGTCGTCTCCCTGGCGGTTAATGCGTACCAGTCCTTCTTTAATACGCATTACCCCCTTCACTCGTCCAACAGGAGCAAGACGCGACCATTCCAGCAGACCGATAGTATCGAACACAGTATCGGCGTCAAAAATCCAACCGCAGGCCTGATGGCCCTGTCCGCTGTTCAGGCTACGACGCCAGCGCTGCTGTGCGGGTAGACTCAACGCTGCTAGCCCCTTTTTGTCGGCATGACTATGGGCGTGCTCCGCGCTTGCAGGAAGCTCTGCCAGGTTTAGTCGGGGCAAATCCAGTAGCTGTCCGTCAATTTGTCCATGGTCGGCATGAACTAACTGGCGATTACCTCCATAGTGTTGCCACCAGCTTTGCAGGGCGTCTTCGCTTTCCGTCGTGGCACGGTCGGTTTTGTTGGCAACAATGATATCTGCGGCGGCCAGCTGGTCGCGGAAATTGTCATTGGCGACGCTTTTTTCATCCAGTAACAGCCGCGGGTCAAGAATACAGAGGGTCGCACGCAGATCGATCCACGGTTCGTAAACCGGTGCGGTGAGTAAATCCAGAATCTGTTTAGGGTGGCCGAGGCCAGTGGGTTCAATGAGCAGACGGTCAGGTTTTCCCTGACGCAGCAGCGTATTGAGACCAACCTGCATCGGCAGACCGTTAACGCAGCACATACAGCCGCCGGGGATCTCTTTTAACAGCGCACCGCTGTTAGCCAGTAGCGCGCCATCAATGCCAACTTCGCCAAACTCATTAACCAGCACGGCCCACTTCTCAGCAGGATCTTTGTTTGCCAATAAATGAAGAATAGAGGTGGTTTTGCCACTGCCGAGAAAACCGGTGATGAGATTGGTTTTAGTCACATTTACTCCAGAATCATAAATTACCGTAATGGCATTTAACAATCCTGGC
Source organism: Citrobacter sp. LUTT5 (assembly GCF_009905315.1). Classification (NCBI taxonomy): domain Bacteria; kingdom Pseudomonadati; phylum Pseudomonadota; class Gammaproteobacteria; order Enterobacterales; family Enterobacteriaceae; genus Citrobacter; species Citrobacter sp. LUTT5. The sequence continues at coordinate 1,709,332 of NZ_CP047606.1, forward strand.
GAAAAACGGTGAAAAAGAGAAGGGGTGAGAGGACGAAGACGCGCTTCGTCCTGTTTAATGGCAGAAATCGTTAACTTTTTAACGTATCAATGACAGCCTGATGCGCACCGTATTGGGCAATGCGTTGCCAGGCCTGCTGAATGGCCGCGACAAACTGCGGATTCTGGACGAGATCGGTAGCGAAAATTTCGCGCAGCGAAAGCAGGGCGCTGACACGTTCTGATTCAGTACTCTGTTTAACCAGAGCGGCAATTTTCTCACTTAGTGGGTCACGAATATCAATTGCTGCGCCTGAGTCATCCACGCCGCTCACATAACGCATCCAGCCTGCGACACCGAGCGCCAGCAGCGGCCATTCGCTTTGGCGGGCTAAATGTACGCGGATCCCTTCCAACATGCGCTGGGGTAATTTCTGGCTACCGTCCATCGCAATTTGCCAGGTTTTATGTTTCAACGCTGGGTTGGCAAAACGCTCCAACAGGCTAAGGGCATACTGGTCTAAATCAACGTCGATAATTTGCAGCGTAGGCGCCTGTTCGTTGAGCATCAGACGGTAGGCGGCTTCACGAAATGCGCTGTCCTGCATGCAGTCGCTGATGTGCTGGAACCCGGCCAGATAACCGAGATAAGCCAGAAACGAATGACTGCCGTTCAGCATCCGCAGTTTCATTTGTTCCCACGGCAAGACGTTTTCGACCATCTGGACGCCCGCCGTTTCCCATTCTGGGCGGCCACACACAAAATTATCTTCAATCACCCACTGGATAAACGGTTCGCAGCTGATTGCGCAAGGATCGGCAACGCCCAGCTCGCGTGCGATTTCAGCCAGTGACTCTTCGGTAGCGGCAGGAACAATGCGATCCACCATGGTACCCGGAAAGCTGACATGCTCCTGAATCCAGGTTGCCAGTTCTGGTGAACGTTTTTCCGCCATTCCCAGTACGGCGTTTTTTACCACATGACCATTGTCCGGGATATTATCGCAAGAGAGGACGGTAAACGGCTGTAGCCCGCGTTCACGTCGGCGGTGTAGCGCTTCAACAATAATTCCTGGGACAGAGTGCGGTTCAGTCGGTGTTTGCAGATCGTGAGCAATACGTGGATTACTGAGGTCTAACGAGCCTGTAGCCGGATCGATGCAGTAGCCTTTTTCCGTAATGGTTAACGAGACAATAGCCACCTGAGGCTCGCAGAATTTTTCAATAATAGCCGCCAGTGAATCCAGCCTGGCGTTGAGACATTCGTTGACGGAGCCGATAACAATCGGTTGGTTGCCGTTGGCCCCTTTCTCCAGCACGGTAAATAAATGATCCTGTTCGCGCAGTTGGCTCATCAGTCGATCGCCGCTGAACAGACTGATCTCACAAATACCCCAGTCTCCACCCTGCGCATTCAGCACCCTGTCGGTGAGTAACGCCTGATGGGCGCGGTGAAAAGCACCGAAACCAAAATGTACAATCCGCGTTTTTAATTGCTGGCGGTCGTACTGCGGCATCATGACATTTTCCGCCAGTGGCGCTGAGGCAATAGTTTTCATTAAATACACCTGATTAACCATTAATTAACAATGGCAGTATAAAGTTATATGACAGCAAATTGAATTGGTGTGCCTCATTTATCCGGGGAATGTGAGCTTGATCAACCAATCACCGGCAATGTGTTGATCATCTAACGGATGCCTGTATGGTAGTCGTCATTAAGGTGATTTAATTTGGTATAACAACTTGTGGGGTAAAACAATGGAACAAACCTGGCGTTGGTACGGACCTAACGATCCGGTATCGCTTGATGATGTGCGTCAGGCTGGCGCAACGGGTGTTGTAACCGCCTTGCACCATATTCCTAACGGTGAAGTGTGGCCGGTAGAAGAAATTCAACAGCGTCAGGCCATTCTGGCTGAAAAAGGGCTGACCTGGTCGGTGGTGGAAAGTATCCCTGTCCACGAAGATATCAAAACGCGTTCAGGTCAATATCAAACGTGGATTGCCAACTATCAGCAGAGTATCCGTAATCTTGCGACCTGCGGCATCGATACCGTGTGCTATAACTTCATGCCGATCCTCGACTGGACGCGTACCGACCTCGAATATCAGCTGCCGGATGGTTCCAAAGCGCTGCGTTTTGACCAGATTGCCTTTGCGGCTTTCGAGCTGCACATTCTGCAACGCCCGGGAGCTGAAGCGGATTATACCGACGAAGAACAACGCCAGGCGCTGGACTACTTCAATGCTATGAGCGATGCAGAAATTGAAAAGCTGACACGCAATATCATTGCTGGCCTGCCTGGTGCAGAAGAGGGCTATACGCTGGATCAGTTTCGTGCGCGCCTTGCTGAATATGACGGCATCAGTAAAGACGATCTGCGCGAAAATATGGCGGTATTCCTGCGGGCGATTGTGCCAGTGGCAGAAGAAGTCGGCGTGCGTCTGGCCGTGCATCCTGACGATCCGCCGCGCCCGATCCTCGGTCTGCCGCGTATCGTTTCGACTATCGAAGATATGCAGTGGCTGAAAGAAACCGTCGACAGTATTAATAATGGTTTCACCATGTGTACCGGTTCTTACGGCGTGCGCGCTGATAACGATCTGGTGAAAATGATCGAAACCTTTGGCGATCGTATCCACTTCACGCACCTGCGCTCGACCTGTCGTGAAGATAACCCGAAAACGTTCCATGAAGGTGCGCACCTGCAGGGTGATGTGGATATGGTATCGGTGGTGGCTGCCATTTTGAGCGAAGAGCAGCGGCGTAAAAAGGCGGGCGACCTGCGTCCTATCCCGATGCGTCCGGATCATGGACACCAGATGCTTGACGATCTGCACAAGAAAACCAATCCGGGCTACTCGGCGATTGGTCGCCTGAAAGGACTGGCAGAAGTCCGCGGCGTTGAGCTGGCGCTGAAACAAACGCAGTTCCGCGACCTGCTGTAAGTCTAACAACAGGGATTGCGCTACAGGTGCAATCCCTGTTGTTCATCAAGGCTGCGCGAGCGCCTGCTCCAGCACTGTCAGCACTTTATTGATCTGCTGTATCTGCAATCCACCAAATCCAAAAAACATAACAGCATCGCTGTTTTCTTTGCGCCATGCGGCTTCTGATCCATTTTCTATATCCGACAGAGTGTCGAAACGGATCCCAGCCAACAGGCAGCTTTGTTGCAACCTGGCGATGAATTCGGTATGTCTGGCAATGCGTAACGAGAGGTGCAGACCTGCCGTTGCGCCAGCGATTTTCCCTTCGGGAAACAGAGTGGACAGGCCATCGCGTAACAGAGTGAGGCGCGTCGCATAGCTGCAGGCCAGCTTGCTGATATGCGTATAAAAAACCTGATTTTGCATCAGTTCGGCTAAAAATTGCTGCAACAACCACTGACTGCCGTTGTTATTGAGCGCTTTCATATTCTGTACCGCCGGAAGCAGTTCATCAGGGCAAATAAGATAGCCAAGCCGTGCGCCTGGCCCCAGCGTTTTAGAAAATGTCCCCATATAGATAACCCGGTTGTGATAATCCATGGCTTTCAGCGCGGGAAGGGGATTGTCCCCATAGGTAAAAACGGCATCGTAATCGTCTTCTATGATGTAAGCGCCGACGCGTTGCGCCCACGTTAATAATGACTGACGGCGCTCCAGCGAAAGCACACTTCCCATCGGATACTGATGAGCTGGAGTAACATAACAAAGCTGGGTTTCATACTCGGGTAAATTATCTGTTTGCAGCCCGTGGTTATCTACGGCAATTGACGTAATGTCTGCACCGTAATAATTAAAAAGATGCCATGCGCCAGAATAACAAGGGGATTCGGTCACAATATGGCACTTTTTTTGCTGACTGACAGCATGATGAATAATAAATATTTGGCTGAGCAGTGATAATCCTTCCTGAATCCCGTTGGTAATGATGATGTTCTCTGCTCGGGTATTAATTCCGCGGGATAAATTAAGGTATCTGACCAGTTGCTCACGTAGTGAAAATAATCCATTTGGTGAATGGTACCGGGTAAATAATTGTTCTTTAAGTATGCTTGGAGCATTATTCCATTTCCGCCAGCTTGACCAGGGAAAAGCGTTGGGGTCGGGGACGCCCATCCGGCAGTAGCACTCTCGTCCAGGCTCGGCGTAAACATCGGTAGAGACCCCGGCAGCTTTAGGTTTTACCGGTGGGGAGCCTTGGGTTACGGGCACATGAGTTGGGGTTATACGTACAGGCGTGGTGAATATCACTTCATAGCCAATGCCGTGTCGGCTCTTGATTAACCCAGCCGCCATCAGCTTATCATAGGCCATCACTACCGTTATTTTAGCAACGTGCAATACCTGAGCCTGCTCACGAATAGAGGGGAGTTTGTCTCCACAAAGCAAATCACCCTGCTGAATTGCCTGGAAATAAAATTGAAATATCTGCAGTTGCAGCGGAGTACGGCTTTCTCTATTGAGCGTCAGTGTTAGCATAAGAAATTCCTTATTTACAGATGGTCACTATATTACGAATTTCTGATCTTTACTATTTGACTCACCTCATAGAGTGGATGCTGTTCCTATAATCTGCGTTCGCTGTCTCTATTTTTGATTTTTATTATCCCTTAGCGTGTCGCTATTAAAAAATGGAGGCAAGCATGTCGTGGATAAGAAAGAACGCATTGTGGTGCGCATTCGTCGGGGCGGTAGTAATGGCCTTGGCTATTTGGGGAACGTGGCAAGGCGTTCATTACACCAGTACCACCGAATTTTGTTTATCGTGTCACTCGATGCGCACGGCTGGAGAGGAATATAAAACCAGCGTGCATTTTCGCAACGCGTCTGGCGTGCGGGCTGAGTGTAAGGATTGTCATATTCCACCGGGCGTTGTGCCAACGCTTATTCGTAAAACTGAAGCCTTAAACGATCTCTATCACACCTTTATTTCTCCTTCTATCGACACTCCGGAAAAGTTTGCTGCCAAACGCTCGGAGCTGGCCCAACGGGAGTGGGCGCGCATGAGCGCGAATAATTCAGCGGCGTGTAAATCCTGCCATAGCTATGAGGCAATGGATCATGGCAAGCAATCGGCAAATGCGGCGGCGCAAATGAGCGCGGCGGCAGCAAAAGACAGTAACTGTATCGATTGCCACAAAGGAATAGCCCATCACAAACCCGATATGAGCAGCGGTTTTCGCGATCGCTTTAAGCAGCTACAGCGTCAGGGATATACGCCAACGGATGCGTCCACACTGTTCTCATTAAGCGAAAAATCATTGGCGGCAACGGCAGAGAGTCCGGCAGGGAAGGCGCTGTTATTTCCCGCCACCGAGGCCAAGGTGCTGAAAAAAGAAGGCAGTAACGTCCAGCTCGAAATTACGGGCTGGCGTGAAAGCAAAGGGCGTGGACGGGTGATCACCCAGTATATGGGGAAACGCGTTTTCTCCGCCGTGCTCGATGAGCCCCTGATGGCGAACGTAAAAGTGCTACAAACCCAGGTCGATCCTGATTCACATCAGGAATGGCAGCAGGTGAGCGTCACCGCCTGGACCACCGATCAGGACTTTATCAGCACACTTGCGCCAATCTGGGAGTACTCAGATCAAATGCTGCAATCCACCTGTAGCGCCTGTCATAGCACTCCTCCTACGACCCGATATACCGCTAATGGCTGGATCGCTGGATTGAAAGCCATGTCGACCTATTACCGGCTTAATCCGGTGGAGGAACGTACGTTGTTGAAATACCTCCAGACCCACGCCAGCGATGTGTCTGACACCAACAAAAAGTAAGGATAATGTATGGATATTCATGACTTTAATCCGTCCCGCCGCCGTTTTCTCAGCGGTATGTTGGCGGTGGGTGCTGCCAGCGTACTGGCGCCTAATCCGCTGATATCAAAAGTGTGGGCAGCGGGGGAAAATCCCGAACAGTGGATTCAATCAGGTTCGCACTATGGCGCTTTTGAAGCCAAAGTGGTCAACGGTGAGTGGACCGAAACCCGTCCGTTCAAACATGACAAATATCCCTGCGATATGCTGAACGCGGTGCGTGAAGTGGTCTACAACCCGTCGCGGGTGCGCTACCCGATGGTGCGTCTGGACTGGCTGCTTAAACGTGAGGAGTCGGATCGCAGCCAGCGCGGAGATAACCGTTTTGTACGGGTCAGTTGGGATCAGGCGCTGGATTTGTTGTACGAAGAGCTGGAGCGGGTGCAAAAAACTTATGGTTCATCAGGCGTATTTACCGGGCTTGCTGACTGGCAAATGGTAGGCAAATACCATAAAGCGGGCGGGGCAATGGACCGGGGACTTGGTCTGCATGGTAGCTATGTGACAACTGTCGGCGACTATTCTGCGGCAGCGGCCCAGGTCATTTTACCGCATGTGATTGGTTCACTGGAAGTTTATGAGCAGCAGACGTCACTCCCGCTGGTGATTCAAAACAGCAATACCATCGTGTTGTGGGGCTGCGATCCGATCAAGAACTTGCAGATCGAGTTTTTGGTTCCCGATCACGATGCGTTTGGCTACTGGCAGCAGATTAAAGAGGCGGTAGCGCAGAATAAGATGCGCGTTATCAGCGTTGATCCAGTGCGTAGCAAATCTCAAAACTATCTTGGCTGCGAGCAATTGGCGTTGCGGCCACAAACCGATGTCGCGTTAATGCTGGCACTGGCGCATACCCTGTACGAAGAAAAACTGTATGACACGGCGTTTATTACCGATTACACCGTCGGCTTTGAACAGTTTTTACCGTACCTGCTGGGCGAGAGTGATAAACAGCCGAAAAATGCCGAATGGGCGGCAGAAATCTGCGGGCTGACAGCAGAGCAGATCCGAGACTTCGCCCGCCTGTTGGTGAAAGGCCGGACACAGTTTATGGGCGGTTGGTGCGTACAACGCATGCACCACGGTGAGCAGTATCCGTGGATGCTGGTGGTACTGGCCAGCATGGTCGGTCAAATTGGTTTGCCCGGCGGCGGGGTCGGATTTGGCTGGCACTATAACGGGGGTGGGACGGTAACATCGACCGGGCCAGTGCTCTCCGGGCTGGGGAGTATTACTAATCCCCCGCAGGCGAAGTACAAAGCGGATTTTCGCGGCGCATCGGAGCATATCCCCACTTCGCGTATCGTTGACTGCCTGCTTGCGCCAGGCAACAAGATTGCCTTCAACGGTGAGACGTTAACGTATCCTGACATCAAAATGGCGATCTACAGTGCGGCCAATCCCTTCCATGCGCAGCAGGACAGGAACCGCATGATCGACGCGTGGAAAAAGCTGGAAACCGTGGTGGTGTTAGATCACCAATGGACCGCGTCGTGCCGTTTTGCCGATATCGTTCTGCCTGTGACCACCCGTTTTGAACGTAACGATATTGAGCAGTTCGGCACGCATTCGAATAAAGGGCTGATGGCGCTGCATCAGATTGTTAAACCGCAATACGAAGCGCGGCATGATTTTGACATCTTTGCCGGGCTGTGTAAGCGATTTGATAAGGAAGCGGTGTACCGTGAAAACCGGAATGAAATGCAGTGGATACAGGCGCTTTATGACGAAGGTGTGAAGATGGGGGCGTCGCTCGGTGTTACCTTACCGGACTTCACAACGTTCTGGCAGGGTGACGGATATATTGAATATCCGCCGGGTCAGCCGTGGGTACGTCACGGCGAGTTTCGTGAGCAGCCAGACCTGAATCCGCTGGGAACGCCGTCAGGTCTTATTGAAATCTACAGCAAAACCATCGCAGGCTTTGCCTATGAGGATTGTCCGGGGCATCCGGTGTGGATGGAACCCTTTGAGCGTACCCATAGCGGCAAAAAAGATAAATACCCGCTGCATTTGCAATCCTGCCATCCGGATAAACGTCTACATTCCCAGTTGTGCTCAAGCGAGGCGTTTCGCAACACCTATGCAGTTGCCGGAAGAGAGCCGCTTTATATCAGCGAACAGGATGCCACCACTCGTGGCTTAAAAGCCGGTGATATCGCCCGCGTTTTTAACGCTCGTGGTCAGGTACTGGCTGGCGTGGTAATCAGTCCGGATTTTACCCCTGGCGTGGTCCGTATTCATGAAGGCGCGTGGTACTCCCCGCAGGAAGGGGGGAAAGCCGGGACATTATGCACCTATGGCGACCCGAACGTGCTGAGTGCGGATATCGGTACTTCACAGCTGGCCCAGGGGCCTTCAGCACATACCGTGCTGGTGGAGGTCGAGCGTTATCAGCAGAAAGCCCCGCAGGTGACGGCTTTCGGTGGTCCGCAGATTGTGAAAGAGGAGGGGACCAGTGCAGCATAATCAAATTCATCAGCAGCGGGCGGCTGTGTACCAGTGGTTTTCGCAACTGTTATTTCGTGAGCTGGATGAAAAACAGCTCGCCAGTCTGGAAAATGGTAATAGCCAGGCATGGATTGCCTCACTCGAGGCGATCCCCGGATTATCTGCCAATGTTAAACGTTTTGAGCGTAGCCTGGGCCGGGTTCTGCGGCGCGACTCCCGACAGCTGGAGCTGGCCGCAGATTTTGCCTCGTTGTTTCTGCTGGCCCCGCCGGCTAGTGTTTCTCCCTATGCGGGGCACTATCCACACACGACAGCGGCAGAAGAACGTCGGCAAATGAATGTGCTGCTGGTTGAGCAAGGGCTGGCGGCTCGGGAGAATGAACCCTCCGATCATATTGCCGTACAGTTGGCATTAATGGCGAGGATGGTTGCTAAAGAGGAGAAATTCTCCGCGCAGTATTACTTTTTGCATCATCATATTCTGTGCTGGGCACCGTTATTTCGCGACGCTTGTCTGGTGCGGGATAACGAGGGGTTTTATCCTCAGGCGGTTAATCTGATAGTGCGTTTTATGCAAGAGGATGAACAGTATCTGGAGTCGCTGCTGATGGATGATTTTTATTTCAGCAGTCAGCGCTGAAAATGACAAAGGGACAGCCTGCGCTGTAATGCCAGTCAGTAAAGCATTATGGAGAATATTTGATTGCGGCATAGGGTTCCGTTCACCTCAGTGGAGTCATTTCTCTGAAACGCCGTTACCCGTGAACGTGCAAGGGAGGCTCACCGCCGCCTCCCTTGCATCCCAGGCTCCCGGCGGGAAAATCGTCGCTGCGCGAGTTATTCGTCTTATGCCGTCTGCCTGTCGGGTCGGTGCCGAGCCTGCATCCTTGCAGGCCGTCCCCTCTGCCCGCATCCCTGCGGGCAGCCCCGGTCAGCCGTCAACGCCTCATCGATTTTCAGCCGGACCGGGGTCATCGCTTTAACGCTCTGGCTTCCAGCTAAATCTGTTTTGCTGTTTAAACAAAAAACGCAGGTGGTCAGGTGTGGGCTGGTCCGGCTGAAAATTGCCGACGTGTTTCCGTAAGGCCGGGAGAACCCGCATGGATGCGGGTTCAGGGCGCGTTTTGCAGGGACGCTACCTCGCGCCCGGCCCGGTAGCCTGGAGGAATAAGCGGAGGGAACCACGAAGTGGCAATTTTCCCGCCGGGAGCCGGGATTGTTAAGGGTACGGCGATAGTACCCTTAACACGTTCACAGGCAGTATGGTTTCAGAGAAGTGATACCACTAAAGTGAACGGAACATTTTGCCAGAGATAACATGCCATTATCTTTGGTTCACCTGTAACGACAGGAGATTAATCTGCACGGCCCATATAGCGACGCTCTTCGATATGAATACGGATTTTTTCACCCGCACTCAAATACTCAGGAACCTGGATCACCAGACCGGTGCTCAGGGTTGCTGGCTTGTTGCGCGCACTCGCTGAAGCACCTTTAATACCCGGTGAGGTTTCAACGATTTCCAGGTCTACGGTCTGCGGCAGTTCAAGCGCCAGCAGTTGGCCGTCCCAGGTCAGTACCTGCATATCCGGCATACCGCCTTCCGGCATGAACAGCAGCTCTTCTTCAATCTGGTCTTTGGTGAAGGTATACGGGGTATAGTCTTCTTTATCCATAAAGATGTATTCGTTGCCATCGACGTAGGAGAAATCAACCCCGCGGCGGCTCAGGGTGACGGTATCCACGATATCGTCGCCTTTGAAGCGCTCTTCAACTTTCAGACCGGTACGCACATCAGAAAAACGCATTTTGTACAGCGTAGCTGCACCACGTGCGGACGGTGATTGAATATCGATATCTTTTACAATCAGCAACTTGCCGTTGTAGTTCAGTACCATACCTTTTTTAATTTCGTTCGCTCTTGGCATCGAATAAATCCTGTAGTGAGGAGTGTCTAAAATATCGCGTAAAACTACTCGCGCCGGGGCATTCAGGCAAGCGGAATTGATGCTTTTGCTGGTGCCAAAAAGGTGGTACTGTGCGCTTCCCGCACAATCCGATGGTTTACGATAAAGAGAGTACTGTATGGAATGCCGTCCGGATTGTGGTGCATGCTGCACCGCGCCTTCAATCTCCAGTCCCATCCCTGGCATGCCTGATGGCAAGCCCAACAGTCAATTATTCACAGTATAAAAACGGCTTAACTAAGAAGATATGACTTTCTTGCTAAGTGTTTCAATTGCGTGTGAAAAACATTCACCATACCCAATTTTAGACAGCTGTAATAACTCATTTAGTCCAGAATGACTTGTGAACGAAAGATTTTCATATAGACATATAGGAATTTCTGTATTGTCTTTAAATCGTCTGTCAGGACCACCCGATTTGTTAACATATTTCCATGTCCTGCCAACGACTAAGGCATCTCCGGGCACACTTTCGCTTTCAATGAACTGACTATTACCAACGTTAATGAATAGTTGGTCATAACTAACAGCACCGACACCGTCACGGTCAAAAACGAGTACTCTATCTGGAAAGAAATGTAATGTTTGACGACCTACTTTGATGGCAATCGTCTCAATATTTGTTTTAACGAAGGGAGGCTTTGATTTGCTGATAGAGGTTGTTTTTCTACGTAGCAAGTTACTTGCTCCGGCATGATATTTAGGGTCATAAACAGCTCCAGAAGCTTCTACATGCCATACCTTTGAGCAGCTTGCAAGCATAGCCCCACTATCATGAAGTTGCTGGTAACATGCCATCATTTCGTCATCAAAGTCATAAAAAAGAACAGTGGTCTTTCTTAGCTGATCGTACATGTAAGCAAAAACGGAAACAGCTCCCCCTGCGATAAATCCTATTGCCAGGCACCACTCAGGCCATGCCTGTGAAAAACCGTAAAGTACAATTGCAATCGAAAGGAAAATAGCGAAGGGCCATATTTGTAACTTCTTACGTTTGTTATTCAACTCTTCAAGCAGTTCTCGGGAACTGGAATCAACGATTTCCGAGATATGAGATGACTCGATTTCCTCAAGAGGTGCATGCGTATTGTCATGTTCTACAGGGGATTCATCAGGTAAACGTTGAACCTTCTTACCGTCCTGTGGGATCATACTTGGTGAAAGCGAAGCACGATAATAGACCCCGCCAGCACCGATGTGGATGTAATTTCCTCTTGGGCCAGTACCAAACCTCAGTCCTTTTATACCAATAGATGCACCGACTCCTGATTTGGATAGGTTGAATCTCATCGGTCCAACGCGAATGCTCTTCTTAACATAAAAGCCCATAGTAACTCCATGTAATAAGTTGCATGAAAATGCATCTGAGCAAGATTTTACACTGAAAAAATGAAGAGGTTAAGAAAAGCATATGGGGGTATTTATGCTTCTATTCCCATATTTTCAATACATTGAAAATGAATAGTCACATTACTTTAAAATTTGGATATATACGGCAGACTATCAGCCAGTAAGACATTCTGTTACTGTCAATGACCAATGGACGATGAGCAAGGAATCAGTAATGAAATGTCGTACCGATTGTGGGGCTTGTTGTACTGCCCCATCGATTTCAAGCCCAATCCCAGGAATGTCGCAGGGTAAGCCTGCTAATGTAAGATGTGTTCAGTTATCTGAAGATAACCTGTGTAGCATCTTTGGGTCGCCCCTACGCCCAAAAATATGCAGTAGTCTTAAACCATCAATAGAAATGTGTGCTACGAACCGCGATGAGGCTATGATTTACCTTATACAGTTGGAAGAGGCAACAGCACCTTCGGATGAGAACGGCGTCCACCTATAATTTTATGTGACATTGTTTTGTTTTTTTAACCTCTCATTTTCTTTGCGCAAAGTTTGAACTTCCTCTAATAAGGAGGCGTCGGAAGCTGCAGTTAGCGACGATTTTTTAATCTTCGATGGCCCGCGTCTTTTCGTGACAAGTTTATATTCAGAATCAAAACGCAGGTTAACGTAACTATGCTTCGAATCGGGTTTGGTGACCTTGTAGGTCGTTTCATAAACCGAGCATCTTTTTGTTGAGCTTATGAACATAGACTCGCCACAGAAAACCATTTCAGGTGCTGACAGGTATGCTACGTTGCCTTCACAGACGAAAAGGTAGCACAACGCTAATTGGCGATTTTTTAATATAGTTATGCTCAGGCGAGCAACGCCTATGTGTTTGTGCTGAGGAAGACGTTGTTTAATCTTTCTTACTCGATCTACTTCGCTTTTATCGAGTCCCCGTCTTTGGGCTATGGTTGAGAAAGAACGCTCAAAATCGAGATGTAAATCAACTTCTTTATTGTCAACTCGGTTCAGTTTTACGTTGGAATCGCGAAGAAAATAAGATTCGCTTTCTGTTCTTTTGGGAAAGATTGTAAAGTACAATTTCATGGTTACATCCACTTGGATTTGTTGTTGATGCCATTATTTATCGTCTTTCACGGACAATCAAAATTTGTATGTCCCATAAGTCGTGACATATAAAGACATGTATTTATAACGTGTTGATATATATGGTTTTTTATTTGCGTTAAAACCCTTGAATGAGACATGCAAAGGACATCTATTGTTGTATGTTATTGTTTTTTAGTATTTTAATTTTGCGTTATTATATATAGCAACTTCGGCTGCGCCTCGTTGAAATCATACCCAAGCAATAATTCTGAAAGAACTCGAGCGAAGCGAGTTCAGACGTGAGCGTAGCGAACGGATGACAGGGATCACCTGATCAGATCTTTTAATAACATAATATAACTACTACGAGTCGCGTAGCGACGAAGTATCACGCAGTGAGCGAAGCGAACAAGTGATGGTCTTACTGTTAACATTCAAAAATGCTGTGTGTCACTTCGGCTTCGCCTCGTGATACTTCGTCGCTACGCGACTCGTGGGTAATAATTAGGTCGGTAGATTTGGTATGGTAAAAGATAGTGATCTGAATATACGTTAATTGTGTTTGTTTAAAGATGTAATGTTCTTCGTTCGTGATTCATAACCCTTCCAGGTCTTACACACCGGTTTTCCTGTATCGTTTCATTGCTGTGCTCCCCAGTTTCAAAGAGGATACAGTCTTCGACTGGATAAACCTTTTCGCTTTAACGAATACATACGCAACCTGTTCAAACGATTACGTGCCCGCCTGGAGCCTGGAAACAACGGTTTATCAGAACCTATCATCGACTTTGCTTACGGTTGGGTATGTGAACAGGAAAAGGCTTCACAGCCTCATTACCACTGTTGGATTGCGCTTCCACATCGACTGGTAAGATGGTTTGGAACGCCAGAAAGAGGGATTGCAGGTGTTATTACTGAGATCTGGATCAAACTGACTGGTGGTGAAGCAACGCTGGTAACTTGTCTAAAGCCACTAAAGCTTATCCCGATCACTACGTCATTCATCGAGATACTCCTGAATCACTTGATGACCCGGTATTCTGGCTTTCTTACCTGGCAAAAGAATGCGGGAAGTCGCAAACAGGGAAGGGAACGCGTTTGTATTCAACATCAAAATTGAGTAGTGAAGCACTGAATTCGTAAATATCGCACAGGAAGCCCGTAGAGCGGTTTTCTTTGCAAGATATTATTCGCATTGCCAATTTTTTGAAAATCGCTTACAGCCTATCTCAGAGCGTTTTAGGGCATGATTAATACCTGATTAACTTTATGCTTCGGTTATGTGCTTGATGACTGAACGATAATTGCTTTGCCTATAGAATCATACATTACACTTCAAAATTCCGAGCGAAGCGAGGGACACGAACGTAGTGAGTGTTAGCAACTAAACTATAGAACTACATAATTATATTATTATATTTTATATATAGAGAAAAATGTAGTTTTGGGATTGGTTTTTAACCAGTTGTAAACTATCCATCTTCGCTTCGCTTGACGGAACTCGCTTTGCTCGTGATTCGCGATATCACTTCAACATTTGAAGCGAAGGATACGAACGTAGTGAGTGTGTTATGTATTCACAACCCGCAGAATGTTTTGTTCAATGATCACTGTACGGTCAGAACCGAATAATAAAATGTATTAGCTCAGATTCGCACCGTTGGTAACAAATCACTTGCAGGCCCGATATTTTGGTTATCCTATCTGGCAAAAGAAAAAAGTGAGTTTCAGACAGGAAAAGGTTCACGGACCTATTCAACATCAAAGCTGAGTAACAGAATCCTGCTTAGGAAGCCCGTAGAGCGTTTTTCTCCTACAGATAGTAGAACCCTTACCCGTGCAATAAAAAACGCTGAGAATCGTGTTTAGAGCTTCTGGTAACGCATGCTGAGTATGATTATTGATTAATTTTTAATTGTAGCGTACTCATCTAAATTTGGAAACCAATAAAAATTATGCTGATCGATAACGTGCATGGAGTATGTGCTAATAAAGCCCCGCAGGTCTGCTATTGGTCAGAAGCGAATAAAAGATCTGAACTCCTATTGAAAACCAATACATTTACACACACATTGTATATGGATAACTACCCCATCTAACTCAAGGAGAAACAGAATGGCATGGTACATTGATAGTGAGCACGTCATGAAAAATGAAAGAAAAGAAGGAAATCCAAAATATGAGAAGATCTGGAAACCAGGAGAAAACCCTGACTGGGCAGGTATCTATCGCTGCCAAGCATGCGGTTACGAGGATTTAATTAATCGGCAATGTACCAAACTTCCACCATGCAGCAATTGTGAGAAAAAAAGTCACAAAAACAATACCTGGAAGCTGCTGGTAAGAGCAGTTGATGCAAAATAGGAATGAAAATTAGAAGGTGTGTAGAAGTATACACCTTCTTGGCATCAGTCGATCTTAGCTATGTCGGTCGGAATTGCTATATAACTCTGACCACCAGTGCGGAGAGACGTGAAAATATTAACAGAATGGTCGCAATGTGGCGACCATATATTCTATATCTATATATTATCCGGTAGTTCACGAATGGCTTTACGTATATTCGTCTCAGCGTCATCTAACTCATTTAAAGCTCGTGATATATCTGAGCGACCTTCTTCTACTTTAGAACGAGCACGTCGTAATGTTGACATAGCATCATCGATAGCGCTTAATGCTCGCTTTAATCTTCTTTTAGTATCCAACCTTTAAATCCTCTTATAAGTTTTACACTCGTTAGAAAAATACAACATTAGGCGATTCAATATTGAGCACGTAAAATGATTTCACCACAAGCACAGAAGGGCTGCTGCACAGGAGATCCGCTTTTCGCTCAAAGTGGACGGCAAGATTCGATTGCATTCTGTCTGCGGAAACTGTTAGCTCGAGTCCGAGCTAATGCAAATATAATTAGCTTGCTAACTCTTTCTTGATTCGGTAGTACGTTGCGCGACTTATATCAGCCGCTTTCATAATGTGGGTTGGTTTAACGTTCTGCGCCAGCATTTCTCGAACCGTCTCACGGGCTTCCATATCTTTTTCTTTCCCCGTATACAAACCTGCCTGTTTTGCTTTTGCGATCCCTTGTGCCTGGCGTTTACGCCGGGTTTCATAATCTTGTCGTGCCATTGTCGCGAGGATATCGATCAGCATGGTATTGACTGCTCGCAGAATGCCGCTGGTCAGGTCATTACCGGACATTTCAACCATCTGCCAGCTTGTTGGCAAATCCATTGATACAATAACCAGTCCTTTACTGTTCAGCGTGGCTTTGAGTTCAGCCCATTCTTCATGTTGAAGACGACTGAGACGATCAATCGCTTCAATAAGAAGCAGATCGCCGGGTTGTGCTTCTGCAAGGAGATTCATTAGTTCCACACGCTCCAGCTTCGCACCGCTGGCATTCTCAATGTATTCTCCGGCAACCTGCCAGTTTTTGCTTCGTGCAAATTCACGCAGACTAACCAAAGCACGATCGGCATGTTGGCCTTCAGTAGATGCACGGCAGTAGATACGGACATTCATTATGGATTCTCTTTTAAATATTAAATCGATACCCATATGATACGGCGCGTGCTTTTGTTGTCAATAGAGTCAAATTTAACCCTATTGATACTATGTATCATGGTCTTTATCAGGTATACATAAAAGAGATATTGTACTGAATGTTCTCAGATCTTGCTCGGGGTATACGATGTAGTCAGTTCCTGTAACTGAACCACTCAGTTTGCATTTCAGTAGGTCTTTATCAATTACAGCGAGCCACTACTGGGGACCTGAATAGTCTAGCATCTACATAACCAGTTTTTATCATCTGCCATAATAACCTGTAAAATAATTTTAGTTTGCCGAATACGTATACACTGAACGTCAGCGTATAGTTGTGGTAACTGTCAATTTTTTCATATTCTGTTAAGAATAAATTAATGTTTAAAAATTATGATAAATGAATGTCATCGCAAACATGGCACGTCCTTTACAGGAATAAATCTCACCAATTATTATATTTTCACCACAGAACCTGTTCGGGAAGGATAGTCTGTTTAGTATTAACTGTTGATGCTGTTATAAGGAGTTTCAGGTGCAGGTAAACAAACTTACGGATGATATTGATATTAGTTCTCATGAGCGTTTCCTCGCTGCCCGTAAAAGCACATGGGTTAGTGTGCTTGTTAATTGTTTTCTGACATCCGGGCAAGTGATTACTGGTGTATTTTCCGGATCTCAGGGGCTTATCGCGGATGGTATCCATTCTCTGTCTGATTTAGTTTCAGACTTTGTGGTGCTTATTGCTAATCATAAAAGTAAAAAAAATCCCGATGATGACCATCACTACGGACATCATCGTTATGAAAATGGTGCATCATTAATTCTGGGGACAATTTTATTCATTGTTGGCATCGGGATGTTATGGTCAGCAGCAAATAAAATGCAACAGCCAGATGATATTCCTCAGGTACATATTGTTGCTCTGTGGGTAGCCTTAGCTGCACTGGTTATCAAAGAGCTTCTTTTTCGCTATATGCTGGCAGTAGCAACCCGAGTAAAATCCACTATGCTGGTTGCAAATGCCTGGCATGCCCGCTCTGATGCTGCCTCATCTTTGGTGGTGGCTATTGGTATTATTGGTAGTTTATCAGGTTTTAAATTGCTTGATCCGGTAGCTGCACTGGTTGTGGGACTTATTGTGACCAGAATGGGATATTCATTTATGTCAGATTCGCTTCATGACTTGATGGACAGGGCCGTAGATATTGAAACTGAAAATAGTATAAAAACAACATTGCTATCCACTCCTGGGGTCGAAGGCATCCATGACCTCAAGACCAGAAAAATGGGGGACCTTGTTGTTGTTGATGTTCATCTGGAAATTGATGGTGATTTATCAGTGAAAGTAGGGCATGACATTGCTGTTTTGGCCAGAAAATCAGTTTTAGATAATCATCATGTATTAAATGTTATGACACATGTTGACCCTTATTTTAAGGAGGGAAGTGACCTTGATTACGGAAGTGTAAATAATCATAAACAATAATTTTAATGCTTATTTTCTTCGGGGAAATTGGCAAGTGATTATTTTCATTGTTCAATGTTACATCTTCGGGTTGTGATGTTTTTTAAATGATAGTAAACAATATGGAGTTATTATGAGAAAAATTATGCATACTGTTATAATAGGAACAGCCCTTCTTTTATCTACCAGTGTAATGGCTGGTTCTGACGGTGTTGAACATGCCATGAAGATGATGAATAAAAGCTACCGCGCAGCACTTAAGGAGGAGGATGTTACATCTTTCAGGAAAGATATGCAGGATCTGAAATCAACAGCAGAGTCCATCTTGAATGGCCCGGTAGAGGGGTATGACAGGGAAACGTATGTTGCAGGTATGTCACTTCTGATTGATGAGGTAACTGCTGTTGAAAGTACCGCTGAAAAGGAAGGTCTTGACGCTGGGAAAATTGCAGCACAGAAACTGGGCAGTATGATGAGAAAATACCATAATAAACTTGGCGTTGACTGAACCGGGAACTATCAGGAGAAAGTAGATATGCTGGAAAGATATCCCGGAACTGCCATGATATACCTGCTTGTATCAAAATGGATAGTTATGCCCTGGTGAAGAAATTCTAATACGTTATCTTATCTGCTCAGTACATATAAAAATGTTGGGGTCGCAAACATGCTTACCGATGCTACATATTGCCTCAACATAAGCTAAGTCCTATTGATGTTGCACGGGGCAGATATACCCGCTTCGTGCTTCACGGAAGCATACTGATGATCTCTTGGCTGGAAAAACACTTCTTCATGGTAATGTCTTCATATTACAGATGTGATGTACTATAGGTTTAGATACCATTTTCTGATTAAAGAGTATTGTTTAGTTCCGATAAGTTAAGGTTTCGTTAATAAAAAGCATGTTGATTTGGTCAACCACCCCTAACAAAGTGGCTAAATTATGAATGAAAATTTACGTAATGCTCTCCCTCACAAAGACACACCATTTCTACGTGTGCTTCATATCATCGTAGCTGTATTGATTTTATTGCAGATTGTTAGTTCAAATCTTACCGAAAGCGATGCTCTCAGTGACTATACTCTCACAGGGTTCGTTACATGGTTCCATGTTATCATTGGATTATCACTGATTGTTCTTGGGTTAATCATGCTTGCATGGATGCTGACACAACGAGGATTTCATTACTATTTTGCTTGGCTGACCCTTGATTTTCGAGGTGTGGTTGAAGATATCAAAATGCTGATGTCATTCCGTCTCCCTGAAGCTCATGCTGGTGGGATTGCTGCCTTGATCCAGGGGCTTGGTGTACTTGCGCTATTGGGCGTTGCATCATGTGGTGGTTTCTGGTTTGCACTCAATACAATTCCTGGAATGTCGCCAGTGCTGACAGAAAGTGTCCTGAATTTGCATAAGTTTCTGACTGTATTTATTGAAACCTATTTCTGGGCGCATGGTTCGATGGGGTTGCTGCATATATTTCTCACCATCCGTAGCCAAAGGAAAAATTCCGTTACGGAATAGTGTGATAGATTGATGATTAATAAAGTGTGCTGTAATGGATGGATAAAATTGACTACAATAGTTTAATTATCTGTCAAGGCATTCTTATATGTCCGTAATTCCGATTAGTGTGCGTAGTTGAAGGAAAGCAAAGATATGCATCTTGAACGACACAGCATCGAAAAAGTGGGATGGCTTAGGGCGGCTGTACTGGGGGCAAATGACGGAATTGTTTCGACAGCAAGCCTTGTCCTTGGTGTTGCGTCAGCAAACACCAGTTCTTCGGGAGTTTTACTTGCTGGTGTTGCCGGACTGGTTTCTGGTGCTATGTCGATGGCAACGGGAGAATATGTTTCAGTCTCATCTCAGGCTGATACCGAAAACGCTGCACTTGCTCAGGAAAAAAGGGAGTTGGAAACCGATTATGAAGGTGAAATGCAGGAACTGACTTCACTTTATATACAACGTGGACTGGATCCTGTGCTTGCCTATAAGGTTGCAGAGCAGCTCATGGCAAGAGATGCTCTGGATGCTCATGCCCGTGAAGAACTTGGGCTGACGGATACAAACTCTGCACAGCCCCTTCAGGCTGCTGTTTTTTCTGCTCTGAGTTTTTCTGCTGGTGCTGTGTTACCTTTAATAGTTGCATGGTTATCTCCTCCAAAGCAGGTTTTTTTGTTTATTATCCTTTCCACCCTTTTTTCACTAGTGGTCCTTGGTTATATATCCTCTGTTGTAGGTAAAGCACCTCCTGTCAGGGCGATCATAAGAATTATGTTCTGGAGTACACTGGCTATGTTTTTGTCAATGGGGATTGGCCATTTCGCAGGGCAGGTCCTGCTTTAATGTTCTGTCGCGATATTTCGAGTCGTATGTCATCAAAAAAAATCGCCAATGTAGCTCCTTACAGGTTTTATTCCGCTTGGTACAGTGTCCATTGATGAAAGATGCAGGGGGCTTGGCCCCTGCATTTGAAGAGTATACATAATGTTACTTATGACAAATCTCCCGATCATAGACTCCACCATTCACAGCCAACATTTGCCTTTTCTTTTTTGAAATCATACCAGTCATGATTTGCGAATTATCTAAAAAAATACCTTCAAATGTACCCGGTCGTGCATTCAATCCGGCAATAATTATTGTATCTCCCACGTTTAACGCTGCTACCTTATCGTTATCATAATCTGTATTTTCAAAAATAAACTTTAGTCCTTCATTCGAACCAGAAATATCCAATGTAACTAATGGTTTTTTACTGAATGTAACAGTACTGATGCTTTCTATTTTACCAGTAACCATCAATCGGCATTTTTTGAAATCGTTCGTTGCCCGGAACTCATGTTCTTTAAATCGCGCATAAACCTCTTCAGTCGTATACAGTCTCGGAAGGATATCAATCACAGAAGGTCTGGGGGATTTTGTTGCTTGTTGTAAAGACACTGCATCCGCATTTGATGTGGGGATTATTTCAGGGGTTTTAGCCTGGCATGGTGTGATTGCTGTCCCATTCAACATAAAAAATCCGA
This sequence comes from Citrobacter sp. LUTT5, assembly GCF_009905315.1. NCBI lineage: Bacteria > Pseudomonadati > Pseudomonadota > Gammaproteobacteria > Enterobacterales > Enterobacteriaceae > Citrobacter > Citrobacter sp. LUTT5. Next base: position 1,730,027 of record NZ_CP047606.1, read on the forward strand.
AGGAGATAGCAGCCGTTATGACTGATTTTTTAATATAACGTTCATAAGATGATTTCATTTCGTTCTTCCATGACTTCTATTTTAGTAACATGTTCGCCATTACAGTATATTTTTACGTTGTCTGGTGGGGACTTCACGGCGCTACGGATTTCATTCATGATGTCTTTCGATAAAATATCGCAGCCTTCCATATACATAACCCTACGGGTATCGGCAGCTGATATGTCAGTGAAATTGCTATTGATCCATGAATCAGGTATTTCGATTCCATATATCAGTTTCATATATTCAACGATGAACGCATCTGTCAGGTTAAATCGTCCAACCATGTATTTCCCGCTGTAGATATGACCTGAAGGCGAAGTTATCCAGTTGTTTTTTAAAACCAAAGTTAGTGCATTATTTTTCATTTTCAGACTCCAGTTCACGAATGCGATTGTTTGTCATGTCGATAAGACATGTCTGTTCGTTATTGCAGTCGGATTTTTTCTTTATCCATTCTCTTTGAGAAGGGAGTAAGCGTTTTCGTGTTTCAGGGCTAAGTTTTTTCCAGACGGAATTAAGTTTCTCATCGCTTGCTTCATAACTGTGTGCATTGACATTTGAGGTTACTGCATTGTTTTTTGTGGAGCCGTTACTGTTATTATAGAAAATGGGTGCGCGTACTCCCTGAGCGTAGTCTTTAGCTGCTTTCTCCCACACTTCTTGACCATTGACGGTCAGTATTTTTCCGAACTCTGTAGTGTTGAAACTGTAACTGCGGATCTCACCATCGAAATCCATCTTCACGTTGACGGTGGTTGACTTCGCAATGCCAGTCAAGAAATCCCCAGCTTCTGAACCAAGTGAACAGACCAATTCTTTCGTATCGTCGTTATTCTTTGGGCGTAGTCCGTGCATCGTGAAACTGCCGTTATCAGTTGTAGCAGTGATATCTACCAGCGGCACGATCGATGATGATTGCTTTGTTATCGCGAAGCATATTCCCTTCAGATTTACATCCCTGTCCATCCCGAGAAACATCAGGGCTTTTTGGTCGCTGCTGGCGACACCCGCTGATTTTGCCTCTGGTAAGAAATATACGGTACTGGATGCGGCGGTTATACTCGAAATGAAAATAACGCTTAATGCCATGATATTTAACGTTTTTGAAAAAGTTGTCATTCTGGATACCTTCTTCCTATTGCACTCCATCTGGGGCAGATCACCATCCCGTGAGTCTTGCTTGTGAGAAACACTACTCGAAGAATCATGATCTTACATTGATCTATAAAATCTATCAATAATGCAAAATTGATCTATAAAAACGATCGATTGGGGTGTAAAGAGTTCAGAGATTGCTTTGATGTAACAGAAAAGGAGATAGGGCTATTGGGGGCGTTGGTTTACTTCCCCTTGACAGGTATGCAAGGGGAGGGGGATTTACTTTGAAAGTGTTTCTAAGTCTTCCAGCGAGTTAATCTCGTATTTAATACCGTTGACAGTTGCATACGATTTACTTGTAGTACTATCTACTTTGATAGCCAATTCATTGCCTTCGTCTCGGTTTACACCATCCTCTAGCCTGGTTATAAACGTCGGGTTTAGAATGCTGACTTCATGTTTGTCCTTAATATGCTGTGCAAATTTTTCAGGTGAAATCAGTTCATCAATGAAGGAGTGCAACACAAGTCCTTGCATTTTTAGTAAGTCATGATCATTTACTGTCTGTGCTTCTACATACGAAACACCAGGAGATCGGTTTCGATTGAACTTAATCACTATTCTCTGTTTTGTCTCGTCGGCGAAGGTTACTTCAAAATGACCATGCCGCCCATCAATGTCATAGCAATCAATACGTTTGATAGCTTGCTTTACCTTCAGCCTAATTCGCTTACGGTCAGGGTTCTTAGTATCATGAACATCGAAATTTCGGAATTGATCCCAGCCTGTAGTTTGAATTTCTGAGCGGCTGATTTTGTACTGTTGAAATTCTCGCTCAAGCGTTATTTTTTTCTGTTTATTGGCATTAATCTGATCTGCCAATTCTTCGAGGTCATCTGTCAAAGTTGCCAGCTTTAGCAGCTTTTTAACAGCTTCTGATGCCTTTTCAATCTCAGATTCGTACCAGGCTGTTTTATCTTCTTGGTGGTTGTTCCAGACGTGATCAGCGATTAGTTGCAAAACAGTGTGCTCAAGCTGGTATGACGTAAACCCTTTTTTACCGCAAGGTTTACCCTGAACGATTTTTGAACCACATATATATCGGTACTTGTTTTCACTTGAACCAGATTTGAACATGAAAGATCCACATTTACCGCAAAAAAGAATACCGATACCTGAGAGTAGCGGAATTTCAGGTTCAGGATTACCTTCTGGATATGTTGATGAACTACGAGTGACAGCGCGATGTCGATCTAACTTCGAAAGTGTCAAGTAGTCTACTTCCGACATAAGTGCTGGATAGTAATCAGGAATAATGAATGTTTCTTTCAACGGTTCATCTGATTCGGAATCGTATATGATGGCACCTGATTCATCGCGTTTATCCAACGTGAAGATTTTTTGTCCGTGAACAGTGGGATTTAAAAAGGTTCTGATCAAATGTTTGCCCCATTGCTCCGTTTTGGGTGTCAGCGCTTGACCTGTCTTGTCTTTATAAACCCTCTTTTTAGGGGCAGGGTAGTGTTCGTTAAGATATCGTTGGATACCAAGAAGAGTTTCACCGTTTTGTTTTAGTTCGATAATCTTCTGCGCTGCGGCAAAATAAATGGAGTGTGGGGTAACGTATCCTGATTTTGTGTCTACCCACCAGACATTCTGACCTACTGATTCTATGGCTTTTGCTGGTGTTCCTGGTTCTCTTGTCAGGTTGTGTCGTATCAGCGAACGAGCCTGGGCTTCAACCCGATTCTTTTTTGTCAACGATTCGTCGTGGGCGCGTGTGAACATCAACAATGAAATGATTAAATCGGTTGGGTTATTCTTCACGTCCGCGTACTTATAGACCTTTTCATCCATGCCAGTAACAACGACTATCCCCTTGCTAAGTATGCTCTTGAATATATCCAAAGCGCTCCAGGCATCATCACGACTAATGCGGTCAAGATTTTCGACTACCAGCCACGAACCAACGGGAACTTTAACCCCAATCTGCTTGATGAACTCCGATAGCTTCCCTTCATGAGCATTTTTTCCTTTGAACGCGGACATGCCGAGATCATGGAAAGCCGTTGTATCAAGTTCGAGATTATAACGGGCCGCAATTTTTAGAGCGGTATCTTGCTGACGCTCTAGAGAGTTACCTTCCCGTTGTTTCACAGATGAAAAACGCACATACGAATACAGCTTGGGTTTCATTGAGTGTGATTACCTTTGGATGGTATTGATTGATCAGATGGACCTGATGCTAACAGCAGGAATGTGAATTTTAAACAGTGAATAATTATACATTAGGCAAACCTGCTAATACGCCATGCGTTCAGCTGGATGAATCCCTACGTTGCAAAATTTTTGCTTCGCCGCTACGACCAAAAGTGTGCGGCGGTTTACAGCCCAGTGCGGAAATGTGCGGACAGACGACGCACCATGCCATGGTTTATCTCATCGAGCTTGAAGCGCTGACCGCGCCTTAAACGTCCTTGATGCGCGCCAGGCACACGACGGTGGCGACGATCATCACCAGCGCAAACCAGAACACCGCGTGATAGTTCCAGATTTCAGCGGCAATCCCCGCCAGCGATCCGGCAATAATCCAGCCCACGCGAATGGTATTCGTATACAGGGTCGTTGCTGAGCCTGCCTGTCCTGGCATCAGATCCTGGAAATAGAGCATGCCAATTCCGCCGAGGATGCCGATGTAAATCGCATTCAGCAGCTGTAAGCCAAGTAATATCGCCGGAGAGTGAGCCAGCAGCATACCGGCATAAAAGAAGAATCCGGCGACGACGGCAATTCTCATCAACAGACGTTTGCCCAGACGCTTTGCAAAATAGCCAGCAATCAACATGGTCGGGATTTCCAGTCCGGCAGCGGTACCCATCATGATGCCAGCCAGTTTTTCCGGCAGATGCAGTTCGTTGATGATAAACAGCGGCATATTAATGATATAGAGACTATTAGTGCCCCACATTAATGTGCAGATAACAAACAGCAGCAGCGTGTCGCGTCGATTGCGGCGCGGGGCTTCAACTGCGCCTGTTGCGAGCGGCACGTTTTTACTCATCGAGGGTAAAAATAACCAGACCATTACGCCGCAGACAACAAACGCCACCGCTGCGCTGAGATACATCACCGTAAAGCTGAACCCCATGGCCAGCGCGTAGGCCAGCGGTGGGCCAATTACCCAGGCCAGCGAAACCTGCGCACGTAATATTGAGCTGAACATGACGGCTTCCCGACCTGTGCGATCAGCGTGTTCACGGGCGAGAGCAAACATTTGCGGGTTGGCAGTCGATCCAAAGCTGCTGAGGAATACCCCGATAAACAGCAGAATAAAATAGTTACGGTTCCAGGCGAACAGCACGCAGGCCAGCATCCCCAGCACGCAGCAAAACACAATCAGGTTTTTGCGATCGCCTTTTTTATCCGAGCGCCCGGCCAGAAACTGACTCACCAAAATGCCGATCACGGCGCTGCCGGTAAAAAAGAACCCGACCATGCCGGGACGGGCATGGACTTCATCCGTCAGAAAAAGGCTAAGCGTTGGCGTCTGCAACGCACCGGCGATACCCGTCAGAAATGCGACAAGCAGGAACGCCGAAGACGTTAAATCAAACGCCTTGGGTGTGGCGGCTACGGGGGTGTTATGCATGTTTTGATATCAATGATGTGAAGAGACGCGGAGTTTACGCCGCTTGTCAGAAAATAAACAGGGAGCCAAATCAAAATCGGCATCAAAAATCAAAATAGCATTTCAGTCAAAGAATGCTGTTTGCTGACGTTGCTGAATCTGACAAGCTGACGCCGTTTTTCCGTCAGCAGTTTTTTCTCCCTCGCAGAGAAAATGTGCGTTATCTCTAAATTCAGCAAGTAATTTGTCAACTTTACTTGTGTGCTGAAGAAAAAAGAGCAAGACTTCTTGAAACGTTTCAGCGTCATCTCGCCATAACTGATGGAGTCAGGTGACGCCTTTTTTCTCATGTTAGCTGAATCGTTTCAAATCAGCGGGAGAGGAGAACCATGTTCCAGTTATCTGTTCAGGATATTCACCCGGGCGAACAGGCCGGGAATAAAGAAGAGGCTATTCGCCAGGTTGCCGCTGCCTTAGTGCAGGCGGGTAACGTCGCGGAAGGCTACGTCGATGGCATGCTGGCGCGCGAACAACAGACGTCCACGTTCCTCGGCAACGGTATTGCGATTCCTCACGGTACGACGGACACGCGCGATCAGGTGCTGAAAACCGGTGTGCAGGTTTTTCAGTTTCCGCAGGGCGTGACCTGGGGCGAAGGGCAGGTTGCTTATGTGGCAATCGGCATCGCCGCAAGCTCTGATGAACACCTCGGTTTACTGCGTCAGCTGACACACGTGCTGAGCGATGACTCCGTCGCTGAACAGCTGAAATCTGCGACCACGGCGGAAGAACTGCGTGCGCTGCTGATGGGCGAAAAGCAAAGCGAACAGCTGAAGCTTGATAACGAAACGCTGTCGCTGGATGTCGTGGCCAACTCGCTGGTGACGCTGCAGGCACTCAACGCGGCACGACTGAAAGAAGTCGGTGCGGTTGACGCCACCTTTGTGGCCAGAGCAATCAATGAGCAGCCGATGAATCTCGGTCAGGGGATCTGGCTGAATGACTGTGCTGAGGGCAACGTGCGTAGCGCTGTTGCGGTCAGCCGTGCAGCAACAACATTCGATGTAGAAGGTGAAGCGGCAGCCCTGCTGGTGACCGTCGCCATGAATGACGATCAACCGGTTGCCGTGCTGAAGCGCCTTGGCGATCTGCTGCTGAATAATAAAGCTGACCGTTTGTTGAAAGCCGATGCGGCAACGGTGCTGGCGCTGCTGACCAGCGATGACGCCTTAACTGATGATGTACTGAGCGCCGAATTTATTGTGCGCAATGAGCATGGGTTACATGCCCGCCCGGGCACCATGCTGGTGAATACGATTAAACAATTTAACAGTGAAATTACCGTGACAAATCTTGATGGAACCGGCAAACCGGCGAATGGACGCAGTCTGATGAAAGTTGTGGCATTAGGTGTGAAAAAAGGACATCACCTGCGCTTTACCGCACAGGGCGAAGATGCTGAACAGGCGCTGAAGGCGATTGGAGAAGCCATCGCGGCAGGTCTGGGGGAGGGCGCGTAATGAGCAGACGTGTTGCGACTATCACCCTTAACCCGGCTTACGACCTGGTGGGCTTTTGCCCGGAAATTGAACGCGGTGAAGTGAACCTGGTTAAAACCACCGGTCTGCACGCGGCAGGGAAAGGAATTAACGTCGCTAAGGTTTTGAAGGATTTAGGTATCGATGTCACTGTGGGCGGCTTCCTGGGTAAAGACAACCAGGATGGTTTTCAGCAGTTGTTCAGCGAACTGGGTATTGCCAACCGTTTTCAGGTTGTCCAAGGGCGTACCCGTATCAACGTCAAACTGACCGAAAAAGACGGTGAAGTTTCTGACTTTAATTTCTCCGGCTTTGAAGTCACCCCGGCTGACTGGGAACGCTTTGTGAATGACTCGCTGAGCTGGCTGGGCCAGTTCGACATGGTGTGCGTCAGCGGCAGTTTGCCGACCGGCGTGAGCCCGGAAGCCTTCACCGACTGGATGACGCGCCTGCGCAGTCAGTGTCCTTGCATTATCTTTGATAGTAGTCGTGAAGCGTTGGTGGCGGGTCTGAAAGCGGCACCGTGGCTGGTGAAACCAAACCGTCGTGAGCTGGAAATCTGGGCAGGCCGCAAACTGCCGGAAATGAAAGATGTGATTGATGCGGCGCATGCGCTGCGCGAGCAGGGTATTGCTCACGTGGTGATTTCACTCGGCGCGGAAGGTGCGCTGTGGGTTAACGCTTCAGGTGAGTGGATTGCTAAACCGCCGTCAGTTGAGGTGGTCAGCACCGTCGGCGCGGGTGATTCAATGGTTGGCGGTCTGATTTACGGCCTGCTGATGCGTGAGTCCAGTGAACATACCCTGCGTCTTGCGACGGCTGTTGCCGCCCTGGCAGTAAGCCAAAGCAATGTAGGCATTACCGATCGTCCTCAGTTGGCCGCAATGATGGCGCGTGTCGACTTAAAACCGTTTAACTGACAGCAGGAGAGGCATAATGAAAACGCTGCTGATTATTGACGCTAATCTCGGCCAGGCTCGCGCTTACATGGCGAAAACCCTGCTTGGAGCGGCGGCACAGAAAGCACATCTGGAAATTATTGATAATCCGAATGATGCCGAACTGGCAATTGTTCTGGGCGATACGCTTCCTGCCGACAGTTCGCTGAACGGCAAAAAAGTCTGGCTGGGCGACATTGGTCGTGCGGTTGCGCACCCTGAACTGTTCCTCAGCGAAGCGAAGGGCCATGCAAAACCTTACAGTGCCCCGGTTGCAACAGCACCTGTGGCCAGCAGTGGTCCAAAACGCGTGGTGGCAGTGACGGCGTGTCCGACCGGTGTTGCTCATACGTTTATGGCTGCTGAAGCGATTGAAACAGAAGCGAAAAAACGTGGCTGGTGGGTGAAGGTTGAAACTCGAGGTTCTGTTGGCGCAGGCAATGCCATTACGCCGGAAGAAGTGGCTCAGGCGGATCTGGTGATTGTGGCAGCTGACATTGAAGTTGATCTGGCGAAGTTTGCCGGCAAACCGATGTACCGCACCTCTACGGGTCTTGCGTTGAAGAAAACCAAGCAGGAGTTGGACAAAGCGCTGGAAGAAGCAACACCGTACCAGCCAACCGGTAAAGCGCAGACTTCAGCAACCGAAAGTAAGAAAGAGAGCGCGGGGGCATATCGTCACCTGCTGACGGGCGTCTCTTACATGCTGCCGATGGTGGTTGCTGGCGGTCTGTGTATTGCACTCTCGTTCGCTTTTGGTATCGAAGCGTTTAAAGAGCAGGGTACGCTGGCGGCGGCGCTGATGCAGATTGGCGGTGGTTCAGCTTTTGCGCTGATGGTGCCGGTTCTGGCAGGTTATATCGCGTTTTCCATCGCTGACCGTCCTGGTCTGACGCCGGGTCTTATCGGCGGTATGCTGGCGGTGAGCACCGGTTCCGGCTTTATTGGCGGGATTATTGCTGGTTTCCTTGCCGGTTATGTGGCGAAGCTTATCAGCACGAAGTTGAAACTCCCGCAGAGTATGGAAGCGCTGAAACCGATCCTGATCATTCCGCTGTTCTCAAGCCTGGTGGTTGGTCTGGCCATGATTTACCTGATCGGCAAACCGGTGGCTGGCATTCTGGAAGGTCTGACCCACTGGCTGCAAACCATGGGTACGGCGAATGCGGTGCTGCTTGGAGCGATTCTTGGCGGCATGATGTGTACCGATATGGGTGGTCCGGTTAACAAGGCGGCGTATGCTTTCGGTGTGGGTCTGCTGAGTACGCAAACTTATGCGCCGATGGCGGCCATCATGGCGGCAGGTATGGTTCCCCCGCTGGCTCTGGGTTTAGCAACGCTGGTTGCGCGCCGTAAGTTCGACAAAGCTCAGCAGGAAGGCGGCAAAGCAGCGCTGGTACTGGGCCTGTGCTTTATCACCGAAGGGGCTATTCCATTCGCTGCCCGTGACCCGATGCGCGTTCTGCCTTGCTGTATCGTTGGTGGTGCGATTACCGGTGCTATCTCGATGGCAGTGGGTGCGAAACTGATGGCGCCACACGGCGGGCTTTTCGTCCTGTTAATTCCAGGCGCAATTACGCCGGTACTGGGCTACCTGCTGGCCATTATTGCCGGTACGCTGGTAGCCGGTCTCTCCTACGCGGTGCTGAAGCGCCCGGAAGATGAGGTTGTGGCAAAAGCGGCATGATTTAATGCTGACATCAGGGGCAGAGATTTCTCTGCCCCTTTTTTTATCGATTAACTGCTGCCTGAAGATGGATATGTAAAACGGTTCAGGCAATCATTGGCGCGATGATAAAACCAAAGGCAACGCCAGCAATGATCCCACCCAGTCCTGGCAGCATAAACGGATGGTTTAAGACATACTTGCCCACGCGTGTTGTCCCGGTGGTGTCGAACTCCATTGCCGCCAGCGAAGTCGGGTATGTTGGTAGAACAAACACCCCGGTTACCGCCACATAGGAGGCCAGAATCGCCCATGTAGGTACGCCGAGCGCAACGGCCAGAGGGATAATCAGCGGCGTTGTGGCGCCTTGCGAGTAGAGAAGTGCGCAGGTACCAAACAGCACCAGCGCCAACAGCATCGGATAAGCCCGTAGAATATCGCCTGCGATATCCTTAATCTCCGCTAAGTGGGCATCAATGAAGGTCGTTCCCAATGTAACAATCCCGAGAATGACGGCCAGTGAACTCATCCCTGCTCGAAATGTGGAGGTCAGGACAATAGCATCGGTTGATGTTTTGCATAACACCACCATCAGGCAAGCGGCAGATAACATACAAATAATGATGATATCCCGGGTATTCATTGGGTTGCCGGCATCAAATCCGGGGCGTAGCTGCGGGCAGGCGGCAAGAATAACGATGACGACCGTTGCCAACATGAACAAGGCGACTGAGAGTTTGGCACCCGGTACAGTGCTGTTTTGCCCTTCATATTTACGCACCAACCCTTTTTGCAGGCGTTCAAGATAGACTTCATCATCTTGTAGCTCGCATCCCTGACGTGAGGCGATAAAAGCGGCGACCATCGCGGCAACAAACGAAGCTGGCAGACATACCGCCATAACCTGGATAAAGGTGACACCGTTGCCTTCCATAATGGTCAGCATCGCCGCCATTGCGGCACTGATCGGCGAACCGGATATCGCCACCTGAGAGGCGACCACGGAGCCGGCGAGCGTACGAGAAGGGCGGATACCGGACTCTTTGGCGACTTCGGCAATCACCGGTAGGGTAGAAAATACAATGAACCCTGTTCCGGCCATAATGGTCATCGACCAGGTGATAATCGGTGCAATAATATTGATATATTTAGGATTACGCCGCATGAAATTACCGGCTACGCGAACCAGATAATCCATACCTCCGGCGGCCTGTAGCGCCGATGCTGCCACGACAACTGTCATAATAATGAGAATAACGTCAACGGGGGGCGAACCAATTTGTAGATCAAATCCCAACGTTAAAATAGCCAGCCCCAGCCCGCCGCATAAACCGATACCTATTCCGCCGAGGCGGATACCAAAAAATATTGCACCCAACACGACGATAATTTCTAACCAAACCATAATGGCCTCCGCCAGAGAATAATTTGTTATTAAAATAAGTGTTTGTTTAATGCTTTATTAAACTGGTGACGGCTGTTATTGCGCCAGAAGATGATGTTTGCCAACCCGCTTTTCGTACCATTTAATACCGGCGCGTACTAATGAACCGGTTGAGTCAATATATTTATCTGGTGAGTTTTTGACTGCGTTGGCAAGAATGACGGGGACTTCAGTACATCCCAGTACAATGACTTCTGCACCGCGTGAAAAGAGCATTTCAGCCTGTTCATTCATCAGCGTTTGTGCCCGCTTAAGATCGCCGGCTTTTAAGCAATAAATACTATCCATGACTTTTTCCTGACCGGATGAATCAGGGCTGACACAGGTTAAGCCAAGAGATTCTATGCCTTTTTGGTAGAGTCCCATGTAAAGGGTGGCGTTGGTAGCAAGTAAACCGATACGTGATTTTCCGCAGTTTTTGACTTCATCCATGGTGGTTTCAACGATACTGAGTAACTCTGTATGACAGCACTCTTTTAATTCATTAAACCAAAAGTGGGCAGTATTACAGGGGATCACAATACACTCCGCACCAGCATCTTCCAGTTTATGCATATAATCACGCATTGCCGGAAGTGGGGAATGACCATGATGCATTAACGCATCAGTTCGATCTGGAATATCAGGGATGGATGAAATAATTAATGGGATATGTTCCTGATCGCGTTGCGCTGCGGTAAATGTGACGAATTTATTAAAAAGATCGACGGTTGCAGCAGGTCCCATACCACCAAGTACGCCAATTAAACCTTTCACGATATATACCTCTATTACCGATATTTAATATCAGGGCTGGTGTGTGTCTGGTGTCTATGTTTAACAGCAGTATGTCGTGAGGAGAAATGCAATAATGTATGGTTCAATGCAAAAACTGCATGGGTGCAGTATCTTTTGCCACCTCAGCAGGCCAGTAATCAGGCAGATGCCTGAAATTCCGCGGCGATAAGCTGTCGTGGTCGATGGGTAAAGAAACAGGTTAATGTCAAAAACGAAGGTGTTATGCAAAAAACGAATCAACAGATGCTGATGTTGAATATCATCTCCGGGCATATTCAGGCATGATGCTTAAGACTAATTGACATATTTAAACATCCGCGTGACAGGCATGAAAAATATCGAGACAAAATGGTTATATGACTTTTTGACGCTGGAAGCGTGTCGTCATTTTTCCCAGGCAGCGGAGGAGCGCAACCTATCCCAACCGGCATTTAGCCGGCGGATCAAGGCGCTCGAATCCGCCGTTGGGGTGTTGCTGTTTGACCGTACGACGAGTCCACTGCAGCTGACGGAGGAGGGTAAGTTATTCCATTCGCAGACCCGTAGCCTGCTGCAACAGCTGGAATGTAACTTAGATGAGCTTAGTGGTCACAACCTGCTTGGCGTTCCCAATATCAAAATAGCGGCAGCGCATTCTCTGTCGCTGACGATGTTGCCCAGATTAGTACATTCAATGTCAGCATGGGGTGAGGAGTTTGTATACCACGTCGAAGCGATTGACGTAGTCCAGGCAGTGAATACGCTGCGCGAGGGGAAAAGTGATTTCATTATCTCCTTTCGCGATGAAGACTTAATGCAGTCACCTTTCTGCGGCTTGAAGGTGTTTGAGTCTGAGCTGTATCCCGTCTGTGCTGCGGATTCACAGGGTAAGGCGTTGTTTGATATCTATCAGCCGCAGGTGCCGATACTGAACTATACCAGCACATCCTACATGGGAAGATTGGTTAACCGTCACCTGGCGGAGGTGGGTAGTATTTCGGCGCGTACGCTGTTTATGTCTTCGATGAGTGAGCTATTGAAGAATATGGCATTGGATGGGCATGGTATTGCCTGGCTGCCAGCGTGGACGATCGTGAACGAACTACGGGATAAACGCCTGGTTTGTCTGGACACGCCGGAGTTGATGGTGCCTATTCAGGCCTATATTTATAGAATGGATACCCGCCTGAATAAAACGGCTGAGCACTTCTGGCGGATTTTGTACAACCATATGCCAGAGGATCTGGTTTCGCTTAGTTGATACGCGCCAGTTCGCCTGGCGCGTCTGAAAAACCTTCGGTTATGACCAAAGATGCTTTTTAACCTGATCAATTTGTGTACTACCTCTCATTTTCTCTCTCCCTGACAAACTGTATCTATAAAAAATTGTGATTCTGTTCATATCTATCGACTTTATAGCTTGTGGATGGATTTACTTTGTCAAAAACATGCCTACTATGAACACGTGTTTGATAGTGAACATGTGCTCTAATAACCTGATGTGTGGCGTTGGTTATTTTTAACGAACTCATTTGTGGCAAATTAATTGCCAGGGGACGTGCTATGCGTGAAAAGGAATACATCGTAACGATTGGCTCGGCCAATATGGATGTTGCTGGGTATTCGCATGCTTCTCTAAATTATGCGGATTCGAATCCAGGTAAGATAAAATTCACTCCCGGAGGCGTTGGACGCAATATCGCACATAATCTCGCGCTGCTGGGTAAAAATTCTTGGTTGCTAACAGCGGTTGGTAACGATTTTTATGGTCAATCATTATTGGCACAAACTAATCAATCAGGAGTACATGTCGACAAGTGTCTTATCGTTTCCGGAGAGAATACATCCAGTTATTTATCGCTGCTTGATAATACTGGTGAAATGCTGGTGGCTATTAATGATATGAGTATCACCGAGCATATTTCAGCAGAATTTTTATCACAGCATTTTGATTTTATTAGGCAGGCAAAAGTCATTATCGCCGATTGCAATATCAGCGAAGACGCTCTGGCATGGGTACTGGAAAACGCCGGAGATGTTCCGGTGTTTGTTGACCCGGTGTCGGCCTGGAAGTGCGTAAAAATTCGCGGCCGCCTTGCAAAAATTCACACCCTCAAACCAAACCGCCTTGAAGCCGAAACGCTCAGCGGTATTGCGCTTTCTGGGCGTGATGACGTTAGCAAAGTCGCCGCGTGGTTTCATGATCGCGGCTTAAACCGGCTGGTGCTCAGCATGGGCGGCGACGGCGTTTATTACAGTGATATTGCGGGGAGTTGTGGTTGGTCGCTCCCCATTAAAACTCGCGTCATTAATGTCACAGGGGCTGGTGATGCGATGATGGCTGGACTGGCCGCCTGCTGGGTAGACGGCATGCCCTTTATTGATTCGGTTCGATTTGCGCAGGGGTGTTCATCAATGGCATTAGCCTGTGAATATACCAATAACCCTGATTTGTCTGTTGCGAATGTTAGCTCAATAGTGGAGAACACAGAATGTCTGAATTAACTCTTTCCTCTGAATTATTACAAATATCACCAGAAGTCCAGGAAGCATTAAACAGTAAAAAACCGATTGTTGCGCTTGAATCAACCATTATTTCTCATGGAATGCCATTTCCGCAGAATGCTCAGACAGCGATTGAAGTAGAAGAGACTATTCGTAAGCACGGCGCTGTTCCTGCGACCATTGCCATTATCGGCGGAATAATGAAAGTAGGTTTAAGTAAAGATGAAATTGAATTGCTTGGACGAGAAGGACATAGCGTTACGAAAGTAAGTCGTCGTGATTTGCCATTTGTGGTCGCGGCAGGGAAAAATGGTGCCACCACCGTTGCCTCTACGATGATTATTGCCGCGCTGGCTGGAATTAAAGTATTTGCGACCGGGGGAATTGGTGGCGTTCATCGTGGTGCTGAACATACGTTTGATATTTCTGCGGATCTGCAGGAACTGGCACATACCAATGTCACGGTAATTTGTGCTGGTGCTAAATCTATTCTGGATCTTGGCTTAACGACTGAATATTTAGAAACCTTTGGCGTGCCGTTAATTGGATATCGAACCCAAGCGTTACCGGCATTTTTCTGTCGTACCAGTCCGTTTGAAGTCAGTATCCGTCTGGACAGCGCTAAAGAGATTGCCCGCGCGATGGCGGTGAAATGGCAAACGGGTCTTAATGGAGGCCTGGTTGTCGCTAATCCAATCCCGGAGCAGTTTGCCATGGCAGAAGAGAAAATTAATGCGGCAATAGATCGGGCGGTAAAAGAAGCGGAAGAGCAGGGCGTCGTGGGTAAAGAAAGTACGCCGTTCCTGCTGGCGCGAGTTGCGGAGCTGACCGGTGGCGACAGCCTGAAATCAAATATTCAACTGGTGTTCAACAACGCGGTGCTGGCCTGTGAAATTGCGAAGGAATATCAACGCCTCGCCTGACAGAATTTCCCGGGCAGAATGCGGTCGCCCGCGAATATCAAACCTACCAAAACCTGGCGATAACGCCGGGTTTCCTGACATGAAGGGAATTTCATTATGGATATAATGAGAAGTGTTGTGGGTATGGTGGTATTACTGGCCATCGCGTTTCTGCTGTCAGTAAATAAAAAACGTATTAGTCTGCGCACCGTTGGGGCTGCGCTGGTACTGCAAATTGCCATCGGCGGTATTATGCTCTATTTCCCGCCGGGAAAATGGCTGGTTGAACAGGCCGCGCTCGGCGTCCACAAGGTGATGTCATATAGTGACGCGGGTAGCGCATTTATCTTCGGCTCCCTGGTTGGGCCAAAAATGGATGTGCTGTTTGACGGGGCTGGGTTTATCTTCGCCTTCCGGGTGCTCCCGGCCATCATTTTTGTGACCGCACTCATCAGTCTGCTCTATTACATTGGCGTGATGGGGCTATTGATCCGCATCCTCGGCGGTATTTTCCAGAAGGCGTTGAACATCAGTAAGATCGAGTCATTTGTCGCAGTAACCACGATTTTCCTCGGGCAAAACGAGATCCCGGCAATCGTGAAACCGTTTATTGACCGCCTTAATCGTAATGAACTGTTTACCGCTATTTGTAGCGGGATGGCCTCGATTGCTGGCTCAATGATGATTGGTTACGCCGGAATGGGCGTCCCGATTGACTATTTGCTGGCGGCATCATTGATGGCAATCCCTGGCGGCATTTTGTTCGCCCGTATGCTGAGTCCGGCAACGGAAGAATCTCGCGTCACCTTTGAAAACCTGTCATTTACTGAAACACCACCGAAAAGCATCATCGAAGCGGCGGCCAGTGGGGCTATGACCGGGCTGAAGATTGCCGCAGGCGTTGCGACGGTGGTAATGGCATTTGTCGCCATTATCGCGCTGATTAACGGCATTATCGGCGGAATTGGCGGTTGGTTTGGTTTTGGACACGCCACTCTGGAAGGGATCTTTGGCTATGTGTTAGCCCCGCTGGCGTGGATTATGGGCGTGGACTGGAGCGATGCGACGCTGGCAGGTAGTCTGATTGGACAGAAGCTGGCGATCAACGAATTTGTCGCTTATCTCAACTTCTCGCCGTATCTGCAAACGGGCGGAACGCTGGACGTGAAGACCATCGCGATTATCTCGTTTGCGTTGTGTGGTTTCGCGAACTTCGGTTCGATTGGCGTCGTGGTCGGGGCATTTTCGGCGATTGCGCCACAGCGTGCGCCGGAAATCGCGCAACTTGGAATGCGTGCGCTGGCAGCAGCAACGCTGTCAAACCTGATGAGCGCCACAATAGCCGGTTTCTTTATCGGACTGGCATAAAATAAAGTTTGTAGGCCGGATAAGCGTAGCGCTATCCGGCAGACATTCAAGCTGTTTGCAGCAAATACAGAGCGTTATCCGCAGAGAGCGTTGGGTTGTTGATACTGACGCTGGCCCGCGATAATGCTGCGCAGGCCATGGCAAAGCGCGCGCTTTCACGAAACTCACTGCCTTCCAGAAAGCTGTACAGTAATCCCGCCATAAAAGCGTCATCGGCACCAAAACTGTCTACCACCGTATGCTCAGGCGGCGTCAATAAAAACTGTTCGCCGTCCTTTTCGCTGCAAAAAACGGATTCATCTTCCAGGCAGACAAAAATGCGTTTTACCCCTTGCTGATGCAGGCTATTGACGGCCAGTACGCGATCCGCATCAGTATGAATAGGTTGGCCCCATAAAATCGCAAGCTCTTTCTGCGTGGGTTTTAGCGTATGAATACGCGTAAACCAGGTTTTCATTTTTTCCGCTTTGAACTCTGAAACGGTGTCAATGAATACCGGAATATCATCGGCAATAGTAAAGACCCACTCAATGGCTTCGGCGGTCAGATTGCAATCGGCCAGTACGACACCGGAATGGCGAATCAAATCTCGCGAACCGTTAAGCAACTGCGGCGTCAATTGTTGCAGGATATGGGTATCGTTAATGGCCAGTACGGTCTCTTCCTGTTGATTAGCGATCGACAGGTAGGTTGAGGTGTTGTGTCCATGCATACGAATGCAGCTGGAAACGTTAACCCCAGCCTGACGCGTTTGTTCCAGCAATGTTTCGCCATAGAAGTCACTGCCAACAGCGGAAATTAAATGTACGTCGCGGCCCAACAGCGCCAGGTTGTGGGCGATGTTACGTCCTACACCGCCTGCTGAGCAATGAATGCTGCCAGGGTTAGAGGCTGCCTGCGGATAATGGATGTCTGCAACACCCCGGATATCCATGTTGATAGCACCGACAACCACGCAATAATCCTGTTCGGTAAGGATATAACCTTTACCTTTGATCATGCCTTTACGCATTAAATCCATAATATGCGCAGCGACGCGTGAACGGCTGATCTGCAAAATATCGGCGATTTCATTCTGCTGAATCAACGGATTGCGGCGCAAGATCTTAAGGATCTGCTTTTCCCTGTCGTTCATGATTAGGCCACCGCTTTTTCAGTTTGCTGGGCTTTCAGCCAGGCAATCTCTTCTGCCCAGATATCTGGATTAATGGTTTCCAACACCAGCGGAATGCCGTCAAAACGATTGTCCTGCATGATCCAACGGAAGGCATCGTGGCCAATATTGCCTTCACCTAAGCTGTGGTGACGGTCAACGCGGCTGCCAAACGTGCTCTTGGCGTCGTTCAGGTGCATACCGCGCAGATACTTGAAGCCGACAATTCGTTCAAATTCCGCAAAGGTCTTTTCGCATTCCTCAACGGATCGCAAATCGTAACCGGCCGCGAAGGCGTGGCAGGTATCAATACAGACGCCGACACGGGATTTATCTTCTACGCCGTCGATAATGGCGGCCAGGTGCTCAAACTTAAAGCCAAGGTTGCTGCCCTGTCCGGCGGTATTTTCAATGACCGCCGTAACGCCCTGGGTCTGGGCGAGGGCGATATTGATCGATTCCGCAATGCGCGCCAGACATTCATCTTCCGGAATCTGCATCAAATGGCTACCCGGGTGAAAGTTAAGCAGGGATAAGCCAAGCTGTTCGCAGCGTTGCATTTCGTCAAGAAACGCGTCACGCGATTTTTCCAGCGCATCGCTGACCGGGTGACCGAGGTTAATCAGGTAGCTGTCGTGAGGCAGGATTTGCGCGGAAGTATAGTGATACTTCTCGCAGGCAGATTTGAAATCATCAATGATTTCGGTGGTCAGCGGCGCGGCACGCCACTGACGCTGATTCTTGGTGAACAGGGCGAATGCGGTCGCTTCGATTTCTGCGGCTCGAATAGCGGCGTTAGCCAGACCGCCAGCGGCGCTTACGTGCGCTCCGATGTATTTCATAAATTAAACCCGCCATACTCAAATGCAAAAGGAGGAAGTATAGCGGGTTAATGGAGGTGAGTCGTGCTCGTTTATGCCATCAGCGCGTGGATAGCGAGGTTAATCGCGCCACCGCCTACAATCAGCCAGACAAACAGCAGCAGGGCCATCAGTAACGGTTTAGCACCGGCTTTTTTCAGGGCGCTAACGTGAGTGGTCAGCCCCAGTGCGGCCATCGCCATTGCCAGCAAAATGGTATCCAGTGTTACCAGCATGTTCACTATCGACTGCGGCAGAAAGTGGAACGAGTTAAAAATCGCGACCACAATGAACAGGATGGCAAACCACGGAATGGTGATTTTGCTCTTCTCACCACCGGAGGCCGGAGACAGCTGTTTAACGCGGGCGGCCAACAGGATAAGAAACGGTGCCAGCATCATGACGCGCAGCATTTTGGCAATAACTGCGGCATTTTCCGCATCCGGGTTAATGGCGTGCCCGGCAGCCACTACCTGTGCCACTTCATGCATGGTGGAACCAATGTAAATGCCGTAGGTTTCCGGGCTAAACCAGTGTGCCAGCAGTGGATACATTGCCGGATACAGGAAGATAGCGATGGTACCGAAGATCACTACGGTGGCGACAGCGACGGTTACCTTACTGGCTTCCGCCTTCACTACCGGCTCGGTTGCCAACACGGCGGCGGCACCACAAATGCTGCTCCCCGCGCCAATCAGCCAACTGGTGTGGCGGTCCAGACCAAACACTTTTTGCCCCAGGAAACAGGCAATCATAAAGGTACTGCTTAGCGTTAACACATCAATCACGATACCGCTGACGCCGACGTCAGCAATTTGCGCGAAGGTGAGGCGGAAGCCGTAGAGGATGATCCCCAGACGTAATAAATGTTGTTTAGCAAACAGCACACCGCCGTCACAGCTTTTCCAGATGTGCGGATAGACGGTGTTGCCGAGAACCATCCCCAGCAAGATTGCTAAGGTGAGGGCGCTGAACCCGGCACCTGCAACGGCGGGAATGGATCCACCCCATAAGGCGACCCCAGTGATAACTGCACTCAGGGCGAGCCCCGGAATAAAATGCCACGCTGTACGACGATGAGTCTGCAAGGTGAGTTCTGTCATATCCTTCTCCTTTATCTGGGTAAAAGAGTACGGCGAAGTGGTTTAAAAATAAAATTGATTATATATTTATAATTAATCTATATAAGTGGTATACCCGTCATACTTCAGGTTGCATGTGCGCTGGCTGCAACTCGAATTATTTAGGGTATAAGTAACGGTTATCCGGTGGAAAACGACTATGCATATCACCCTGCGACAACTTGAAGTGTTTGCTGAGGTATTAAAAAGCGGCTCAACGACCCAGGCGTCTGTCATGCTGGCATTGTCGCAGTCGGCGGTGAGTGCGGCACTTACCGATCTGGAAGGGCAACTCGGCGTGCAACTGTTTGACCGTGTTGGTAAACGACTGGTGGTCAACGAACACGGGCGCTTGCTCTACCCACGGGCGCTGGCGCTACTCGAGCAAACGACCGAAATCGAACAGCTTTTCCGCGAAGATAATGGCGCTATCCGGGTTTATGCCAGTAGCACCATTGGCAACTATATTCTCCCTGCCATGATCGCCCGCTATCGGCATGATTTCCCTGATTTGCCGCTGGAGCTTAGCGTGGGCAACAGCCAGGACGTGATCAATGCGGTGCTGGATTTCCGGGTAGACATCGGGCTGATTGAAGGGCCGTGTCACAGTACGGAAATTATCTCTGAACCGTGGCTGGAAGACGAGCTGGTGGTGTTCGCCGCACCGTCGTCACCGCTTACAAAGGGACCCGTTACGCTGGAACAACTGGCTGCTTCGCCGTGGATACTGCGTGAACGAGGATCGGGTACGCGTGAACTGGTGGATTACCTGCTGTTGTCTCATTTGCCGAGATTTCAGATGGCAATGGAGTTGGGTAACTCCGAGGCCATTAAGCATGCGGTGCGCCATGGCCTCGGGATCAGCTGTTTGTCACGGCGGGTCATTGCCGAGCAGTTACAGGCGGGAACGCTGAGCGAAGTTCCTGTGCCGCTTCCGCGTTTGGTCCGCACGCTGTGGCGTGTTCATCATCGACAAAAACATATCTCCAATGCCATTACGCGCTTTTTGCGCTACAGCGACCAGGTAGAGCAGGGGGAATAGGACGTTCACTGTCGTAATGACTCCTTTTTGCATAATGGCGGTTACGTTTTAACCGCCTTGCACCCTCTATTTTCTGCTTTACTTATAATCCGCGGCCAGTCATGAAGGTCTCTTATAACAGCGCATTTGTGCCGGAAGAATGCCGTTTCGTCTGCTACAATCGCGCCTCATTTTTTGGATGGATAGCATTTTCACATGGTTTCCGAAACTAAAACCACAGAAGCGCCCACGCTACGTCGTGAACTGAAGGCGCGTCACCTGACGATGATTGCCATTGGAGGCTCCATCGGTACAGGTCTTTTCGTTGCATCTGGTGCAACTATTTCTGCAGCGGGTCCTGGCGGCGCGTTGTTCTCTTATATTCTGATCGGTCTGATGGTGTATTTCCTGATGACCAGCCTCGGTGAACTGGCGGCCTATATGCCGGTTTCTGGCTCGTTTTCCACCTACGGTCAGAACTACGTAGAAGAAGGCTTTGGCTTCGCGCTGGGCTGGAACTACTGGTACAACTGGGCGGTAACGATTGCCGTTGACCTGGTGGCCGCACAGCTGGTGATGAGCTGGTGGTTCCCGGACACGCCGGGTTGGATCTGGAGTGCGCTGTTCCTCGGCGTGATCTTCCTGCTGAACTACATTTCCGTTCGCGGATTTGGTGAAGCGGAATATTGGTTCTCACTGATCAAAGTTACCACCGTCATTATCTTCATCGTAGTTGGCGTAATGATGATTTTCGGTATCTTCAAAGGCGCTCAGCCGGTGGGCTGGAGCAACTGGACGACCGGTGATGCACCGTTTGCCGGTGGTTTTGCTGCGATGATTGGCGTGGCGATGATCGTCGGCTTCTCCTTCCAGGGGACGGAGCTTATCGGTATCGCGGCAGGTGAATCTGAAGATCCTGAAAAGAACATTCCACGTGCGGTACGTCAGGTATTCTGGCGAATCCTGCTGTTCTATGTGTTCGCGATTTTGATTATCAGCCTGATTATTCCGTACACCGATCCAAGCCTGCTGCGCAACGATGTGAAAGACATCAGCGTTAGCCCGTTCACGCTGGTATTCCAGCATGCGGGTCTGCTGTCCGCGGCAGCGGTAATGAACGCAGTTATCCTGACGGCGGTGCTGTCTGCAGGTAACTCCGGGATGTACGCTTCCACGCGTATGCTTTACACCCTGGCATGTGACGGTAAAGCGCCACGTATTTTCGGTAAACTGTCTCGTGGCGGCGTACCGCGTAACGCGCTGTATGCGACCACCGTGGTGGCGGGGCTGTGTTTCCTGACCTCGATGTTTGGCAATCAGACCGTATACCTGTGGCTGCTGAATACTTCCGGGATGACGGGCTTTATCGCCTGGCTGGGGATCGCCATTAGCCACTATCGCTTCCGTCGCGGTTATGTGCTGCAGGGCCACGATGTGAAGGATCTGCCGTACCGTTCTGGCTTCTTTCCGCTGGGTCCGATCTTCGCCTTTGTGCTGTGCCTGATTATCACTCTCGGCCAGAACTACGAAGCGTTCCTGAAAGACAGCATTGACTGGGGCGGCGTGATGGCTACCTATATTGGTATCCCGCTGTTCCTGATTATCTGGTTTGGCTATAAGCTGACCAAAGGAACCCATTTTGTCCGCTACAGCGAAATGAAATTCCCGGGTCGCGTGAAGAAATAACAGTATAAAAAGCATAACAAAAACCCCGGCATGATGAGTGCCGGGGTTTTTTATTGCGTCAAACTTAGAAGCTGTAAGTCATGCCAACCGTGTAACGACGACCATCGAGAACGGTGTCGTAGGTATCGTAATCGATTTGCTTATCCAGCACGTTATACACGCCAGCGGTCATCAACAAATCCTTGGTGGCATAGTAACGTAAACCCACATCGACCTGCGTATAGGACGGCGTACCCTGCGCCATGGAAGTACGGCTCAGGTATTCAGACGTTTTTCCACGCAGATTCAGGCGGCTCCAGAAACCGAGATCCTGCGTGGCCTGCCAGTCCAGCGTCGTGTTAAACATATGCTTCGGCATTTTGTTCAATGGCTGGCCGGAGAACTGACCGCTTTTCTGTTCAGATTCCGTGTAAGTGTAGTTCGCCGTCCAGTTGACGTCAGAGGTTATTTTCCAGCCGAAGGTGGATTCTACGCCACGCATATTGGCTTTATCGACGTTAACGCGATCGCTGACGAAGTCATAATGGGTATTGCCGATGGTGCAGGCCGGATCGGAACTGCTGTTACAACGGCGCACTTCAGTGATTTTGTTCTTGAAGTCGGTATTGAACAGGGTGACGCCCGCGTTGAGGTTATCGCCGTTATCCCACAGTAAGCCGATTTCTTCGCTGAGGCTTTTCTCCGGCTTCAGGTCCGGGTTGCCGACAATGATTCCGTTCAGACGACCGCCGCCGGTGACCTGTCCCCAGTTTGCTGATGACTGGCGCAGGTCTGGCGCACGGTAGCCCGCTGAAACGCCGCCTTTTAAGGTCCATTGATCGCTCAGATGCCATACGCCATAGCCGCGTGGCGTCCAGTTGTCACCGTAGTTTTCATCCTTATCCATACGCAGACCGCCGGTCAGCGTAAAGGTATCGGTAACGGCCCATTCATCTTCAGCAAACAACGCCCAGCTCCAGCGGGTCAGTTTGTTCAGCCCATCAGCCGCTTGCAGCTGGTTGCCGTTATCGCGCAGTTTTTCATAACGGTATTGCCCGCCTAGCGTCAGGGTATGCGCTCCAAGGAATACCTGATTCTGGTTATTGAAAATCGTGTTGTAGGACTTCATCTGGCGACCCGGGTTTTCGCTCTCTTCCTGCTGGACATAGCTGGTGGAGTTGAAGTCGTCGTAATAACCGCTGTGGGTTAGTGAATATGTGGTGTGCACATACTTGCTTTCGCTTTTGCTGTTCGGCTTACAGCTTCCGTTACGACAGTTTTCCTCAGCCATAGATTTGCCTGGGGTACTGTCGCGATCCTGCAATTCACGTGCGTAATCGAAATCGATATCGTTTTTATCGTCTGGCGTAAAGTTCAGGGTTAAGCCCCCGTTACGCATACGCTGTTCATTGTAGCCATTGAGGATTTTATCTTCCGCCCGATGGGAGAATAACCCGGTCACCTTCGCGCCAAGTAATCCGTCAATCAGTGGCCCAGACGCATAGGCGTTGGTCTGGTAAATATCGCCAGAGTCTCTGTCTTCCTGGAAAGTGGCATCGCCGTGCAGAGAACCGGTCCAGGCTTTGGTATTCGACACTTTCTTGGTGATGACGTTAATGACACCGCCCATCGCGTCGGAGCCGTACAGGGATGACATCGGGCCACGGATGACTTCGATACGCTCGATGGATTCAAGCGGCGGCAGCCAACCTTGTTCAATACCTGAGTTGTCGCTATTAGGACGTGTGCCGCGAGTGCTGATGCGTTTACCGTTGACCAGGAAGAGCGTGTATTGCGAAGCCATACCGCGAATACTGATATCGCTGCTGCTCCCCCCGCCGGTGACGACGACGCCAGGGACATCTTTTAGCGCATCGGTGACATCGCGATAGGCTTTGTCCTCAATCTGCTGCTTGGTAATAACAGATATCGAAGCCGGGGCATCCTGAATTTTCTGCTCAAAGCCGGTAGCGGTAACTACCACGGTATCTTGTTCAGCGGCATAGCCGAGTGATGGGAGACTGGCGACGCATACTGCGGCAGCTACAGCCTTAACGTGAGGTATAGTCATTTGTATCATTCCATTTAAATGAATCAAACTGCGCGTCATGTGAAAGGCCATGACAATTGTATATATTTGTCTTTTAAGGACTCTTTTCAGTAAAGAAGCGGGAGGATTGTACAAAAGTATGAATATTTGTAAACACAAATGATAATAGAAATCATTTGTGTTTGATTTGATTTGGGGTGAAATACTTTTTTAATCAATAAGATAGTGAAGGAAGAAAAAAGGAGAAAAAGTGAAGGAATGATGGAGGGATGAAGAAGATGGACACCTTTTTGACGCTGAAAGAACCCAACCGAAAGACAGCGGCGATGGCGCCACTGTCCTGTTATGGCTGGCTTATAGTCGATGGAATTTGGCGAGTAAGGCCAGTGACAAGGTGGTTAACAGGATTGCGATCACGGCATAGAGATAGACTCCAGACCACTCCCAGTTGTTCTTCACTAATATCACCGGTACGCCCGCTAACGCCGCGCCGACATAGCTAAACAATCCGCGGAAGCCAGTTATCGATCCCGCCGCATCTTTGTGAGTGACGTCCAGACAACCTACGGCAAAAAGCATATGCGGCCCGTACAGGGCGAAACCCATAATGGTGAAGAGAATGGCCGTAATGGTATATGAGGTATCCTGAACCAGTGGGATTAAGGTAATACATACGCACAGCATTAATGCGAATATTAAGCCTGTCATCCAGCGGTTACTTTTAAACATAAAGTCAGATAAGTAACCCGCCAGTAACCCTCCGGCAAGTCCACCGGCTTCAAACCACGAGATAATGGAGTTGGCTTTAATCAGGCTCCAGCCATGTACCTGAGAATAGTAAATTTGCGGCCAGTCATTGAGGATGGTGCGGGCAATATAAACGGACATATCGCCAATGATAATAATCCACACTAATGGGTTAATCAGGATATATTTGACGAAAATCTGCCAAAAGGAGAGATTTACCGGACTGGCTTTCACTTGGGCAAGCTCTGTTGGATCCTTACGCCATTCGCCAACGTTAGGCAAACCTAAGGTCCCGGGACGGTCTTTAATCGTAAAGAGCGCTACGATCCCCATCAGCAAGGAGATTGCGCCCGGTACATAAAAACCCATTTTCCAGCTACCGCTCCAGACAATCGCGAAACTTGTCAGCAGTGGGGCGAGACTACCGCCAATATTATGCGCCGCTTCAACGACCGCCCACCAACGTCCGCGTTCATTCTTGGAAAACCAGGATGCCATGATCTTTGCCATTGGTGGAAAACTGGTGCCCTGGAGGATAGCATTGAGGCTGTACAACACATAAAACGCGGCAACGCTGTCGGAAAAACCAAACAGAATATTAACGATCCCCACGCCAATGAGCACCGGGCCGGTCATGGCTTTTGGATTGATTTTATCAACCAGCATGCCGCCAACAAACTTCATTGAGCCATACAGGATGTAAAACAGTGAAGACATGATGGCAAAATCTTCTGCGGTCAGAGTGGTATCTGACAGCATGGCCGGCATGGCGGCTGAGAAGTTTTTACGTGTTAAATAAAAGACCGCGTAAGAGATAAAAACCGAGGTAATAATCTCTATCCTGAATTTTTTGTAAGTATGGTCAATCTCTTTTTTTTCTTTTACAATCGGCTTATCAGCCTGGCTGAATATAAATGATTTCAAGCTCATATGATCTTCCCTTCAGACAGTGCTTGTGGGGTTATAATTCATTTTCGATAAAGAACAAAAGCGACTCGAATCCGTGAAAATTAATCTGATTTGTAATTAAATTTCTGACCGCGGGTTTTGCTCGCCAGGCAATACCAGTGCCAGCATACGTGAGCATGGGAATATCGTTGGCGCCATCACCGCAGGCGATAATATTATGCTGAGGCATCTGCAGAGAGTCGGCAATCATGGCCAATGTTTTTTGCTTATTTTCTGCATTCATGATTGGCGCGGAAATATTATCTGTCAGCATGCCATTACTGACTTCAACGGTATTTGAAAATATATAGTCCAGCTGATATTTCTGTTGTAAGCGGTGGGTGAAAATATCCAGTCCGCCGGAAATGATCGCTGTTTTAAATCCTTTCTGCTTGAGGAATGGCAAAATGGTGGTGATGCCGGGAGAGGCCGTCATCCGATCGCATACGGCATTAATGACATGGATGTGTGTCCCTTTTAACATTCCGATGCGCCGGGTGAAACTGTTATTGAAATCCAGTTTTCCTTCCATCGCTTGCTGCGTCAGTTCTGTTATCCGATCGGTGATGCCTAGCGCGCGGGCGATCTCATCCACACCTTCTTCCTCGATAAACGTCGAGTCCATGTCAAAGGCGATGATCCCGTTCGTCGGGATGATTTGCGGTTTTAGGAAAAAATCAAATTGCTGAGTGAACGATGTAGCCCTTAGTTTCTTGTATATGTCATCGGTGAATATTTCATCGGGTATTGATAATTTTAAATACGGTTTATTGAATGCGGCTATAGATAATTGTTCCAGTGCGCACGGATATTGTTTGGTCTCGGTATTTAGAAATGTATTGTGCAGCCATGCCTGAAGTTTTTCAGGATCTTTTGCACTAATAAAATAAATAATTGCCATTATGTCACTCCTGTAAATTAAGGTTATTGTAATAGTAGAGGGTGACAATTGAATCCTGCTTTATCACAGATGTGAATGTTAAAAAAAAGATAAAATAGTATTGTTTTTTATACCAATAAATAAACAAAGTCTGAAAGGTATCATTTTTGATATACACGTCACGGTCTGTTGCTACTGGCGGTATATTCTATTTTGACTAACAGGGATGGGTCTAAAATGGAAAGTTGTATTGATATTTTTAAAGTCGTCATTGGGCCTTCCAGTTCAAGAACAGTAGGGCCAATGCGTGCCGCGTTTAACTTCATTTCACAATTAAAGCTACAGGAGATCTTACCGCTAACGCGAGAAATCGAGGTTGAGCTATACGGCGCGCTCTCATTAAGCCGCAAGTGTCATAACGTTGATATCGCTCTTTATCTGGGGCTGTTGGGCAATCAGCCGGATGATGTTGATTTACGCCAGCAGATGGATCTCATTAAACGTGCTGAACAGGACGGCACCCTGACGCTTTCTCCTTCAGTTACCGTGACGGTCGCGATTAAGCCGAATCAACAACCGCATTCTGGCCATCCCTATGCGATGACGTTTCGTGCCAGGGATGATTATTTTACGTTGTATGAAGAAACATGGTTTTCAACCGGCGCCGGCCAGGTTCGCAAACCCGGCGAGCCGGCGCCCGAGAGAGCCGCGCAAAAAAACGCATTTCCTTTTGCGTTTCAAAATGCCGCGCAGCTGCAGGAACTGTGTCAGCGTAATGGACTATCCGTTGCGGCATTAATGATGAAAAATGAATTACAGGTGCATTCCCAGGCGGCGTTGCATGACTATTTCGCGTACGTTTGGGCGATAATGCAGCAGGCCGTCCATCGTGGTCTGCATACTGAAGGCCTACTGCCAGGCTCGTATCAGGTGCCGCGCAGGGCCTGCTCGCTCTATAAATTACTGGCAATGAAACCCTCTGCTAACGACTTTCTCACCAACCTCAACTGGGTGAATGCGTTTGCGATTGCCGTCAGCGAGGAAAACGCCGCTGGAGGGCGAGTGGTGACCGCGCCGACCAATGGTGCGAGCGGTATCATCCCTGCGGTCCTCAGTTGGTACGATAAGTTTGTCTGTAAGTTGGATAGCGCATCGGTTATCCGCTTTTTCCTCACCGCTGGCGCCATCGCGCTACTGTTCAAACAAAACGCGTCTATTTTAGGTTCTGAGGTTGGGTGTCAGGGAGAGATCGGCGTGGCCAGTTCGATGGCCGCAGCCGGATTAGCGGAAATGATGGGGGCGTCAGTTGCTCAGGTGCTGAATGCCGCAGAAATCACCATGGAGCACCATCTCGGACTGACCTGCGATCCGGTTGGCGGGCAGGTACAAATTCCCTGCGTCGAACGAAACGCGATTTCGTCCGTAAAAGCGATTAACGCCGCAACGATGGCGATGAGCCGTGTCAGCGAGCCATGCGTTTCGCTCGATGAGGTGATTGCCGCCATGTATGAAACGGGTAAAGACATGAGCGCGAAGTACCGTGAGACGTATCACGGCTGCCTTGGGAAAATTCAGCCCAAAAATCGGGGAGGGCGGCATGAAATATAACACCATGAATAATGATGAAATCATCTTGTCATTATGCGCTCGCATCAGAGAAACGCGGATTTCTCTGGCGCTAACGCAGCAGCAACTTGCTGACTGTGCACAGGTCGGCATTGCGACCATTAAACGCATTGAGAAAGGCGGCGGCCTCAATCTGGACACGCTTATCTCCCTGTTGCGTGCACTGAATAAGTTGCATCACCTGGATGCAATCTTATTCGAGTCTGAAGTGCGTAATTTTAACGAAGGTCATGAAGGCGGTGAGAGCGTGGGGCGATTACAGGTACGCCAACAGGCGGCCGATCTAAATCGTAAAGCGTCCGCGCCGCAGTCAGAAGAGATGAGCTACAGCGCGGCAATAGAAAATACGCTTTACTGGTGATCACTTCAGCAAATACTGGGCATGAAAGCGCAGGTGATCCTCAATAAATGACGCAATAAAGTAATAGCTGTGGTCGTAACCTGGCTGGATGCGTAGCGTCATTGGCCATGCGGTCTGACGGGCTATTTCGGCCAGCACTGCGGGCTGCAACTGATCGGCAAGAAACTGATCGCTGTCTCCTTGATCAATTAGCGTCGGAATCGCGTCTGTGGGCTTACTGGCCAGCATTAACGCGCAGCTATCCCACTCAGCCCATTGTCTTTTATCTTCACCCAGATAAGCGCTAAAAGCCTTCTCGCCCCACGGAACGCGACAAGGGTTTACGATCGGCGCAAAGGCTGAAACGCTGGTGTATCTCCCGGGATTTTTCAGCGCCATAATCAATGCGCCGTGACCGCCCATGGAGTGTCCGCTGATGGCGCAGCGATCGCTGACATTAAACTGCGAATGAATCAGTGCCGGAAGCTCATCACGCAGATAGTCATACATGCGAAAATGCGTTGCCCATGGCTGCTGAGTGGCATTGAGGTAAAATCCCGCGCCCTGGCCTAAATCGTAGCCATCATCGTTGGCAACCTGCTCGCCGCGCGGGCTGGTGTCTGGCATCACCAGAACAATGCCGAGCTCAGCCGCGATGCGCTGTGCGCCGGCTTTGGTGGTGAAGTTTTCATCATTGCAGGTCAGGCCCGACAGCCAGTACAGCACCGGAGGTGGGGCGTTATCGCGGGGGGGCGGAAGAAAAATACTGAAGGTCATGGCGCAATTTAACGTGGCGGAGTCGTGACGCCAGCGTTGCTGCCAGCCTTCAAAACAGCGGTGCTCTTCAAGCATTTCCATGCGTGGCTCCTTGTTGTGTTGAACCTGTATGTGTTTGCGAACTCACCATAATACAGATTATTCATTGCACTGTGAGTAACTTTCACTTCCGCATTGAGCAAACATACTTCATCATCTATATAACTTTACATTAACACTCAACGTCACCGGGCTGAACAGAAAGTGAAGTTGCTACAGTTAAAAGGCTGTGCCAATTTCAATAATTATCGCGGTGAATACTGGATTATGTGCGCCGCCTCACGCACAATGTTCTGGCTGTGATACAGCCTAAAAACTTTGCCCCATGCAGGGCAGAGGCGCCCCACCTGCAGGAGAAGAAGAAATGTCATCACTCAGTAAAGAAGCGGCTCTGGTTCATGAAGCGCTGGTTGCGCGTGGTCTCGAAACCCCGCTGCGCCCGCCCGTGCAAGAGCTGGATAACGAAACACGCAAACGTCTTATCTCTGGCCATATGACCGAGATTATGCAATTGCTCAATCTCGATTTGAGCGATGACAGTCTGATGGAAACTCCTCATCGCATTGCGAAAATGTATGTCGATGAGATTTTCTCCGGCCTCGATTACGCCAACTTCCCGAAAATCACCGTCATTGAAAATAAAATGAAGGTGGACGAGATGGTCACGGTCCGCGATATTACGCTGACCAGCACCTGCGAACACCACTTTGTCACTATCGATGGCAAAGCGACGGTGGCGTATATTCCGAAAGATTCGGTTATTGGTCTGTCGAAGATTAACCGCATTGTGCAGTTCTTCGCCCAGCGCCCACAGGTACAGGAACGCCTGACCCAGCAAATTCTCACCGCGCTGCAAACGCTGCTCGGGACGAATAATGTGGCGGTGTCGATTGATGCGGTGCATTACTGTGTGAAAGCGCGCGGCATTCGTGATGCGACCAGTGCGACCACCACCACTTCTCTTGGTGGATTGTTTAAGTCCAGCCAGAACACGCGTCAGGAATTCCTGCGCGCAGTACGTCATCACAACTGATTAGGGCAGGAACCATGGAGCGTAATGTCACGCTGGATTTTATTCGTGGCGTCGCCATTCTTGGTATCCTGCTTCTCAATATTAGCGCCTTTGGCTTGCCAAAGGCGGCATATCTCAATCCTGCGTGGTATGGCGACATCACCTTATCCGACGCCTGGACCTGGGCGCTGCTCGATCTCTTTGCGCAGGTAAAATTCCTCACGCTGTTTGCGCTGCTGTTCGGTGCCGGTCTGCAAATGCTGCTCCCACGCGGTAAACGCTGGATCCAGTCACGGCTTACGCTGCTGGTGTTATTGGGTTTTATTCACGGTTTACTCTTCTGGGATGGCGATATCCTGCTGGCATATGGCTTGATCGGCCTGATTTGCTGGCGGCTGATCCGGGATGCGCCGTCGGTAAAAAGCTTATTTAACACTGGTGTGCTGCTGTATCTGGTGGGCGTTGGCGTACTGTTGCTGTTGGGTGTGATCTCCGGGAGCGAAACCAGCCGCGCCTGGACGCCGGATGCTTCAGCGTTGCTGTATGAAAAATACTGGAAAGTGAACGGCGGAATGGAAGCAATCAGCAATCGCGTGGATATGATGTCCAATAGCTTGCTGGCGTTGGGTGCTCAGTATGGCTGGCAACTGGCGGGGATGATGCTGCTCGGCGCGGCATTAATGCGCAGCGGTTGGCTAAAAGGGCAGTACAGTTTGCAGCACTATCGACGTACCGGCGTGCTGCTGGTCATTATTGGGATGGCGATAAACCTGCCTGCTATCATCGCTCAGTGGAATCTGGACTGGGCCTACCGCTGGTGTGCTTTCCTGTTACAAGCCCCGCGAGAGCTGGGAGCGCCGATGCAGACCATTGGTTACGCCGCGCTGATGTACGGTTTCTGGCCGCAGCTTAGCCGTTTAAAATGGGTCATTGCCGTCGCCTGTGTGGGACGCATGGCATTAACCAACTATCTGTTACAAACCTTAATCTGTACCACGCTGTTCTATCAATTCGGCTTATTTATGAAATTCGACCGGCTGGAGCTGCTGTATTTCGTCATCCCGGTCTGGGTCATTAACTTACTTTTCTCCGTGATATGGCTACGTTATTACCGCCAGGGCCCGGTGGAATGGCTGTGGCGTCAATTAACCCTGCGTGCTGCAGGGACATCATTACCGCGAACATCCAGATAACGATCTGGATCACATTCATTAACAAAATGGATGTAAGCGCTTTCATTCCTGTGACATCACTCACGCAGTCCGTTTCATTGTGCTGACAAAATACCCAGCCTGGGGTGTCTGCGGGCAGCCGCAATCTAAAACAGGGCAGTGAATATGGTAACCATTCGTGATGTGGCACGGCAGTCTGGCGTTTCTGTAGCGACCGTTTCCCGCGTACTGAACAACAGTGCGCTAGTGAGTCCCGATACGCGTGAAGCGGTAATGAAAGCAGTCACTCAGCTTGGCTATCGACCTAATGCCAACGCACAAGCGCTGGCGACGCAGGTAAGCGACACGATTGGTGTTGTCGTCATGGATGTATCAGATGCGTTTTTTGGCGCGCTGGTAAAAGCCGTGGATATGGTTGCCCAGCAGCATCAGAAGTATGTCCTGATTGGCAACAGCTACCATGAGGCGGAAAAAGAACGTCATGCCATTGAGGTGTTGATTCGCCAACGCTGTAACGCATTGATTGTACACTCTAAAGCACTGAGCGATCGGGAACTGGCCGAGTTTATGGATCAAATCCCCGGCATGGTGCTGATCAATCGCCTGGTACCGGGCTACGCCCACCGTTGCGTCTGCCTGGATAACATCAGCGGCGCTAAAATGGCGACCCGTATGTTGCTGAATAATGGTCATCAACGCATCGGTTATCTGGCATCAAGCCATCGCATTGAAGATGACACCATGCGCAAAGAAGGGTGGTTAACTGCTCTGAAAGAGCAGGGGATTGTTGCGGCAGAAAGCTGGGTCGGCACCGGTTCCCCCGATATGCAGGGCGGAGAGTCTGCGATGGTGGAATTGCTGGGGCGCAATTTACAACTGACGGCGGTCTTCGCTTATAACGACAATATGGCAGCTGGCGCACTGACCGCGCTAAAAGATAACGGTATCGCTATTCCATTACACCTTTCAATCATTGGCTTCGATGATATTCCCATCGCGCGTTACACCGATCCGCAGCTAACCACCGTGCGCTATCCCATTGCCTCTATGGCAAAAATGGCGACGGAACTTGCACTACAGGGCGCGGCTGGCACGTTGGATCCGCAGGCGACGCATTGCTTTATGCCGACGCTGGTACGTCGCCATTCAGTGGCGCTGCGGCAGAATGCGGCACCGATCACTAACTTATAACGCAGCGCGATGTAACCGCTTTCAATATGTGAGTAAATTCACAGTATATTAACAATGCGATAGCTATGATGACACTGTTTGTTGCGCTGTAACTACTATGTAACGGTGAATAATCACTTTCATCGAGGTATAGCTGCCTTAAACGATAATTAAAGCCTGTTTTGGGAGCGTTGCCAGACACGGAAGAAATATTTTTAAAAGTGAGCTTCGGCGTTCAGTAACACTTCAGTAACGTTCTGCCTGCCGAGCATTTATCTCAAGTACTACCCTGCATAATAAAACCGGAGATACCATGAATAAGAAGGTGTTGACCCTGTCTGCTGTAATGGCAAGCATGTTATTCGGCGCGGCTGCGCACGCTGCTGATACCCGTATTGGTGTGACTATCTATAAGTATGACGATAACTTTATGTCAGTGGTACGTAAGGCTATTGAAAAAGATGCCAAAGCGGCGCCAGATGTACAACTGCTGATGAACGACTCGCAGAACGACCAGTCCAAACAAAACGATCAGATCGACGTGCTGCTGGCAAAAGGCGTTAAAGCACTGGCGATTAACCTGGTTGACCCGGCAGCTGCAGGCACGGTCATTGAAAAAGCACGCGGACAGAACGTACCGATCGTGTTCTTCAACAAAGAACCTTCTCGCAAGGCGCTGGACAGCTATGACAAAGCGTATTACGTCGGTACTGACTCTAAAGAGTCCGGTATTATTCAGGGTGATTTGATTGCCAAACACTGGGCAGCTAACCCGAACTGGGACCTGAACAAAGACGGCAAAATTCAGTTTGTTCTGCTGAAAGGCGAACCGGGACACCCGGATGCTGAAGCACGTACTACTTACGTGATTAAAGAGCTGAACGACAAAGGCATTAAAACTGAGCAACTGCAGTTAGATACTGCAATGTGGGATACCGCTCAGGCGAAAGATAAGATGGATGCGTGGATGTCCGGTCCGAACGCGAACAAAATCGAAGTCGTTATCGCCAACAACGATGCGATGGCAATGGGCGCAGTTGAAGCGCTGAAGGCACACAATAAAACCAGCGTACCGGTATTTGGCGTGGATGCCCTGCCTGAAGCACTGGCGCTGGTGAAATCTGGCGCTATGGCCGGTACCGTGCTGAACGATGCTAATAACCAGGCGAAAGCCACCTTTGATCTGGCGAAAAACCTGGCTGATGGCAAAGGTGCGGCAGATGGCACTAACTGGAAAATTGAGAACAAGATTGTTCGCGTTCCGTACGTAGGTGTCGATAAAGATAATCTGGCCGAGTTCACCAATAAGTAAATACTCCGTCTGTGGGCGCAATTTCATTGCGCCCTTAATAACGCACTCTGCAAGGCCAACAAGGTATAATTATGGTCAGCACACATACTCAGTCGTCAGGCGAATACTTGTTGGAAATGACCGGCATCAACAAGTCCTTCCCCGGCGTTAAGGCGCTTGATAATGTCAATTTAAAAGTCCGCCCGCATTCTATTCACGCCTTAATGGGGGAGAATGGCGCGGGGAAATCAACATTATTGAAATGTCTTTTCGGCATCTATCAAAAAGATTCCGGCAGTATTTTATTTCAGGGTAAAGAAATCGATTTTCATTCTGCTAAGGAAGCGCTTGAGAATGGTATTTCGATGGTACACCAGGAATTAAACCTGGTATTACAACGCTCTGTGATGGACAACATGTGGCTGGGACGCTATCCCACCAAAGGCATGTTTGTCGATCAGGAAAAAATGTACCGCGATACCAAAGCGATATTTGATGAACTGGATATTGATATCGATCCGCGTGCGCGCGTCGGCACATTATCCGTTTCACAAATGCAGATGATTGAAATTGCGAAGGCGTTCTCCTATGACGCCAAAATCGTCATCATGGATGAACCAACGTCATCGTTAACCGAGAAAGAAGTTAATCATCTGTTCACTATCATCCGTAAGCTGAAAGAGCGTGGATGCGGTATTGTTTATATTTCCCACAAAATGGAAGAAATCTTCCAGCTGTGTGATGAAATTACCGTACTACGCGACGGCCAATGGATTGCGACCCAGCCGCTGGAAGGGCTGGATATGGATAAGATCATCGCCATGATGGTAGGGCGTTCACTGAACCAACGTTTTCCGGATAAGGAAAACAAACCTGGTGAAGTCATTCTGCAAGTGCGTAACCTGACCTCGCTGCGTCAGCCGTCGATTCGTGATATCTCGTTTGATTTACACAAAGGGGAAATTCTCGGGATTGCCGGTCTGGTGGGTGCAAAACGCACGGATATTGTTGAAACGCTTTTTGGTATTCGTGAGAAATCATCGGGTACGATTATGCTACACGGCAAAAAGATTAATAACCACAGTGCAAATGAAGCCATCAACCATGGTTTTGCGCTGGTCACGGAAGAGCGCCGCTCAACCGGTATTTATGCGTATCTGGACATTGGTTTTAACTCGTTAATTTCTAATATCCAAAATTACAAAAACAAAGTCGGTCTGTTGGATAATTCCCGCATGAAGAGTGACACCCAGTGGGTAATTGACTCCATGAGGGTGAAAACACCGGGCCATCGTACGCAAATTGGTTCACTTTCTGGCGGTAATCAGCAAAAGGTGGTTATTGGTCGTTGGTTATTAACGCAGCCAGAAATTCTGATGCTGGATGAACCGACGCGTGGAATCGATGTTGGCGCGAAATTTGAAATTTACCAGTTAATTGCCGAACTCGCGAAAAAGGATAAGGGGATTATTATTATTTCCTCTGAAATGCCGGAGCTGCTGGGTATTACCGATCGTATTCTGGTGATGAGCAATGGTCTCGTTGCCGGAATTGTTGACACTAAAACAACAACGCAAAACGAAATCCTCCGTCTTGCGTCTTTGCACCTTTAAGATTAGGGGCTCCTCATGAGTGCGTTAAATAAGAAAAGTTTTCTTACTTACCTGAAAGAAGGCGGAATTTACGTTGTTCTTTTGGTTTTGCTGGCGATTATTATTTTCCAGGATCCCACTTTCTTAAGCTTACTGAACCTGAGTAATATTCTCACGCAATCCTCGGTGCGTATTATTATCGCATTGGGTGTGGCTGGACTGATTGTTACCCAAGGGACCGACCTGTCGGCGGGGCGTCAGGTTGGCCTGGCGGCAGTGGTGGCAGCGACTTTGTTGCAGTCGATGGAGAATGCCAACAAGGTGTTCCCGGAAATGGCGACGATGCCGATCATTGTAGTGGTGCTGATTGTCTGCGTGATTGGTGCCATTATCGGTCTGGTGAACGGTATTATCATTGCTTACCTGAACGTGACGCCGTTTATCACCACCCTGGGTACGATGATTATCGTTTACGGGATCAACTCCCTGTACTACGACTTCGTCGGCGCATCGCCAATCTCTGGCTTTGACAGCGGATTTTCAACCTTTGCACAGGGCTTTATTGCACTGGGCAGTTTCCGACTCTCCTACATCACCTTCTACGCGCTGATTGCCGTGGCCTTTGTGTGGGTGCTGTGGAACAAGACCCGCTTCGGTAAAAACATTTTCGCCATCGGCGGAAACCCGGAAGCAGCGAAAGTGTCTGGGGTAAACGTTGCGCTGAACCTGTTGATTATCTATGCGTTGTCTGGCGTGTTCTATGCCTTCGGTGGTTTGCTGGAAGCCGGGCGTATCGGCTCGGCGACCAACAACCTCGGCTTTATGTATGAGCTGGATGCGATTGCGGCGTGCGTGGTTGGTGGCGTGTCGTTCAGCGGCGGGGTAGGTACCGTGTTTGGCGTGGTGACCGGTGTGATTATCTTCACCGTCATCAACTACGGTCTGACCTACATCGGCGTAAACCCTTACTGGCAGTATATTATCAAGGGCGGCATTATCATCTTCGCGGTCGCGCTGGACTCACTGAAGTACGCGCGTAAGAAGTAATCGTACAACGTAAAAAGCCCGGTGCAGCGCAACCTGCACCGGGCTTTTTTATCTGCGTTACAACGTTAACGCATGTTCTTCCTCTCCGGGTTTAAATTTCACCTCGCCCAGATCAATACAGGCTACCGGGCAAACGTGACCGCACAATAAACATCCCACACATTTTTCTGTATTGCAGTGCGGTGTACGGGTTTCCTCATTCCATTCCATCGCCTGATGCCCGCCGTCATAGCAGGAGATGTAGCAACGACCACAGCCGATGCATTTATCAAGATGGATGTTCGGATAGACAATGTAGCTACGGTCAAGCTCCTCGGCGGGGATGATATTGGCATTGGCCAGACCCACCATCTCCTCCAGTGAGTCAAACCCTTGATCGGCGAGGTAATGTGACAGCCCGCTGATCATGTCCTCCACAATCCGATATCCATACTGCATGATCCCGGTGGTCACCTGCAGCGTGGCAGCGCCTAACAGTAAAAACTCGGCGGCATCTTCCCAGGTCTCAATTCCTCCAATGCCGCTAATCGGAAAATCCCGCAGTTCAGGGTGCATGCGTAGTTGTTGGATAAATCTCAAAGCAATAGGTTTAACTGCCTTGCCGGAGTAGCCGGAAATACTGGATTTACCGTTGACGACCGGCATCCCGATTTTCCTGTTCAGGTCGATATTAGTGATGGATTTAACCGTATTGATGGTCGCGATGCCGTCGGCTCCTCCGCGTTTTGCCGCCAGCGCCACCTCACACATATCACCAATATTTGGTGTCATTTTAGCCAGCATTGGCAGGGGCGAACCGCGTTTAACCGCCCGACAGTATTTTTCAACCAACTCAGGGCTTTGTCCTACATCGCTGCCCATAGCATGCGAGGTCATTTGCGGGCAGGAGAAGTTACACTCGATCATATCTGCACCCGCTTCTTCAACCAGGCGGGCCAGTTCCTGCCATTGCTGCTCATTTTCCCCCATGATCGACGCAATCAGGACCTTATCCGGGTAGTCTTGTTTCAGTCGCCGAATAGCAGCCAGATTCTCCTCCAGCGGATGCTCGGCAATTTGCTCCATGTTTTTGAAGCCAATAAAGCCGGTATCTTCTTTGGTTAGATGGTCAAAGCGTGGGGAGACTTCATTCGCAATAAAGAACCCGATCGTTTTAAAAACAATGCCGCCCCAACCGCTATCATAGGCTTTGGCGCACATTTCATAACAGTTGCCCACCGGGGAGGAAGAGAGGCAGAACGGGTTGGGAAATTTGACGCCGCAAAAGGTAATAGAAAGATATTTCGTTAACATGAGCAAGCTCCCTCTAAATAGTGATGAATGGCCTGAGCGGCTTCTTTTCCGGTTTTCACGGCGTAAACGACCGTTTTATCGCCTTCAACAATATCGCCTGCAGCAAACAGAACCGGATCAGCAGTTTGGTAGTTTTGCGTATTGATTAGATTGCGCTGTGGCTTTAACGTGGCGAAATTATCAAGCTGAGCGTGTTGACCGACGGCAAGAATAATGTGCTCGGCTTCTAGCATGAGTTCGCCTGGCAGGCGTACGTGCTTAAAGGTAACTTGATTTCCGCTTACCGCCACGGGCGTGAAACCGTCAATAATCGACACGCCTAATGCCTGGGTGCTGCTGAATTCTTTATCGCTGGCCGGAAAATCAGCCAGTTCTTCACGCGCGACACAGGTGACTGACGGGCAGCCCAGCAGTTTCAACGTACTGGCGACATCCATCGCCACGTCGCCACCGCCGATGATCAATGCACTTTTGGCGACGGTAATATCGCCGCTTGATTGCCGGGCGCGTTGCAGAAAATCGACGGCAATTTCAACGTGATTCGCTTTCTCAAAAAGAGGCAATGTTGAGCCGTAAGACATACCTGGGGTAACCAGTACGGCGCGATATTCTGCTTTGAGTTGCTCAACGGAAAGGGCATTGCCGACTTCACAATTGCACTTGATGGTCACGCCCATTTCAACGATACGGGCAATTTCATTATCCAAAACTGAATGTGGCAAACGAAACTCTGGGATGCCATAGCGCAACCAGCCGCCTGGCTGAGCCTGTTTTTCGAAGATGGTTACGTCATAACCAAGATTGCTCAGCGTTACGCTGGCCTGTAATCCTGCCGGACCTGCACCGATAATGGCGACCTTGCCCAGCGTTTTTGTTGCCGGTCGATAGATTTTCATCGCGGTCTGCTGTTCAAAATCGGTAATAAAGCGCTGCAGACGCGCAATATCGATAGGTTTATCAATTCCTGAACGCGTACACCCGCGCTGGCATAATTTTTCGGTTGGGCAAACTCGAGCGCACACCGCACCGAGCGCATTATTTTCGCGGATAGTTTCGGCTGCGCCTTTAAAATTACGGAAATAAATGGAGCGAATAAATTTCCCCGGGTCGGTTTGCGCCGGGCAATCCTGACTACAGGGGGCATCGTGACATAATAAACAGCGGGAAGCCTCTTTTATTGCTAATAATGGGGTAAAAGCAGGCGTGAGCTCATCCAGATAATTTTGTTGTGGCATATTTTCTTCCTTAATGCTTGAGTAAATTAAGGCAAACCGTTAATAACAAAATATAAAAAGTGAAAGGCTATTCTTAAGGCTAAGCACTGCAGGAAGAGTATTCTGTGAAAGGATTCACAAATAGAAGATAGTTTGAGGGAAATGCTGACGGGCAGCATTAATCCCTTATCTTGAAATGGTAACTATTATCAAAATATTAGCTATTCTCAACCGCTAATATAAAGGCAAATGCGTTATCGATAAAAAACTAAGTAAATAACCATACCGAAGGATAAGCACCCGCATCCAGCATAAACCAGTACGTAAGACCAAAATTGCAGCGGCTCTTGATTGCGATAAGCGAAAACCGGTTCGCGCGCATTCTTTTTAATTTTATCTACGGCTCCCGAGCGCCAGCCTTTCCAGGCTTCACGAAAACAAAACACGGGAATGAGCAGAAAGGCCAACACGACGAAAAGGGTTTGTACATCCATGCTTATTTTCCTTGTTTCTTTTGTAATTCGAGCAGTTGTTCAGGCGTGACTGCCGGATATCCCTGTGCATCGTCCGGTACCTGATGCATGGTAGGGATAGGGACCAGTGGGCCTAAAAAGCGGGGTTCACGTTTAAAAATGTAGAGATCGGCAAGTGCACCAAAACGGGCACCAAATTCACGTACCCGCACGGTGAGCATATCTTTTGGCGAAGGTACGGCGTAGCACTGGGCCTGGATACCCATATGGAGCGCAATAAACAAGGCACGCTCACAGTGGAATCGCTGGGTAATAATGATGAAATCGTTGGTATCGAACACCTTACGGGTGCGCACGATGGAGTCGAGCGTTCGGAACCCGGCGTAATCAAGCACGATGTCAGCGGGATCGACGCCTGCGGCAATCAGATCTTTACGCATCGTCATGGGTTCGTTGTAGCTTTGCTGCGCGTTGTCGCCGCTTAACAGCAGATAGTTTACCTTCCCGCTGTTATAGGCGTTCAATGCGCCCTGAATGCGGTAGCGGTAATACTGATTGATGACGCCGGTGCGGTAATACTTCGCCGTGCCCAGAACCACACCTACCTGGCGGTAGGGTAAATCCTGCAGTTCGTCGTAAATGTAGGGAGCAGTCTTCCAGCTCATCCACCGATCGAGTCCAAGCACAGTCAAAAGCAGCAAGCCTAGCAGGACTAACAGGCTGTAAAACACGCGCTTTAACATGCAGAAAACTCGTTATTTGGATGGAATTTCAATCAGGCTACTTTACCCGAAGACGTAGCGCAAGAAACAGCAATCTGATTGAGGGGATTTTAGTCACTGTTGCCCGATGACGTTACGCCATCGGGCAACACGACTTAGTCGAGTAGCACGCGCTCTATATTGTCGCAGCCCAGTGCTTTCAGCGTGGCAGACGTCGCATCCCACTGAATTAACGGCGCATCGGCTTTTTCAGCCAGCACGGCGCGTTGGATATCTGGATAATCATAACCGTTCAGATTCAACAGGTTCAACGCGCCTTGCAGTGGTGGCAGGGTTGGGTTAAAAGCAGCATTTTCAGCATAGCTGCCGCTAAAAATACGACCATCTTTACACTCCAGCGCCACGCCGCTTGGGGATTTGCTGTACGGCATATGACATCTGTTGGCAGCGGTGATTGCTGCCTGGGTCAACGCATCGCCCTGCAGTGCGAAGCCGTGATCCTGATCGTCCATCAGCAGCGTTTTAATCTCCAGATCTTTCGGGCCGAAGGCATCTGGCAGATAATCGCGCAGCACGTGTGGCGCACGTCCCGGCAGATGAATACGTAAATCCAGTCCGCTGTTTAGTTCGTTCATAAACTGGCGACAGTGGCCGCACGGCGTGTAGTTGACGGTGATGGCGGCGAGCCCTTTTTCACCGCGCAGCCAGGCGTGGCTGATAGCGCTTTGCTCGGCATGAACAGTTTGCTGCATGGTCGCGCCCAGGAACTCCATGTTCCCACCGAAGTACCAGTTGCCGCTGATGCCGCGAGAAATAGCCCCAACGTTGAAATTGGACAGTGGAGTACGCGCGCAGGCCGCAGCCAGCGGCAGCAGAGCGAATGCCAGCGCGTCTTCGTCCAGTCCCGATTCGCGTTTCAGCAAAGAGACCTGCTCAGCAGTCAGCATGGCGGGGAAATGCGCATCCGCCAGAACAGGGGCCAGGGCTGATTGCAAGTTATCCGCGAGTTGGGCAAAAGCAGTTTGAAAACGTGGATGCATGGCGATGCCTCATAACAATGTAATGGAATCGTAGTTTACGGGCCCGTTATGGCTTTATATGTGATCCAAATCCCATTGTGTATGCAACTTATGAAACTTAAATGAAAAATGTGCAACGCATCGCAAATAAATAGCTAAAAAATGAAGGTTAACCCACCACCGCCAGAATAATCGGGAACAGGAATGGGGCAACCAACGAGGTGATAATGCCACAAATAACCAGCGCAAGAGAGCTAAACGCGCCTTCCTGGTAGTCCAGTTCTGCACAGCGTGCGGTACCCAGGGCGTGCGACGCGGTGCCCATTGCCAGCCCCCGAGCGGCCTTGGTGCGAATACGCATCGCATTAAGCAACGTATGACCAAATACTGCCCCGAGGATACCGACAAAAATAACGCATACGGCGCTGATAGCCGGAATGCCGCCAATACTGCCTCCCACGGCCATAGCGATAGGCGTGGTGACCGATTTTGGCATGATAGACGCGGCAATTTGCGGTGATGCGCCCATCAACAAAGCGATTGTTGTACCTGTTACCATCGCCACAACGCTCCCGGCAAAACAGATAGCAATGATTGATTTCCAGCGGGCGCGAATTTGGTGCAGCTGTTCGTATAACGGATAGGCCAGCGCGACCACGGCAGGTTGCAGTAAATCGTTCAGTACTTCGCTGCCTTTGAAATAGTGATCGTAGGGAATGCCGGTCAGCAGCAGAATGGGAATAATCACCACCATGGCAACCAGCAGCGGGTTCAATAGCGGCATTTTAAATCGTGCAGCCAGCTTACGTGCGCCAAAAAATACCGCCAGCGTAAGAGGTAAAGACCACCAGATATACGACATCATTCTTTAGACCCTTTTTGCCCAACGATTTTGCGTTCACCGTGCACAATGTGCGAGCTCCAGCTCACCACCAGGAAAACGACCAGCGTACTGATGGTACAGGACACCACTACCGGACCAAATTGTGCGCGGAGCAGGTCAAAGTACTGCATGATCCCCACGCCAATCGGGACAAACAGCAGGGCCATATAACGAATCAGCACGTAGCAGCCAGGGTTAACCCATTTTGCCGGTAACACCTGCAAAGCCAGTAAGACAAACAGAATCAGCATGCCGATAATGCTGCCCGGAATGGTGATAGGAAGTAGCGACGCAAGAAAAATACCTGCGTAGAGGCAGGCATAAATCAGGACGAATGCGCGCAAATATTGCCAGATAACGTTCAGTGCTTTGCTCATAGTTGAAACCCTTGACGAGACTGATTCATCATACAATTAAACTTAAAAACGTGCTACCGATCACATCATGAATTCTAAGCATAGAGGAAATAGATATCTGGAACATCGGGCGATGGCCCTAACTCTCCGCGCTAAGCCTGTGCCAGATAATACAAAAAACGATTCAGGGCGGTAGTAGGTGTTTCGTTGTTGCGCCAGAATACGCCGACGCTGCCTTTTTGTTCAATCTTCGGCAGATTCAGAATAGCCAACTGCCCCTGGGCGGCATACCGTTGTGCCAGACGCAAAGAAAGAATAGAGATCATATCGCTACTTTGCAGCAGGTTGGTACTGACGTTGATCGACGCCGATTCAATGATGTTTTCCGGCAACATGACGCCGTTATCAACCAGCGCGTTATCAATGCTTATCCGGATAGGGGTTCCTGTTGGCCAGACAATCCAGCGCCAGTTCGCCAGATCGTGCCAGGTGAGCAAGGGATATTTTGCCAAGGGATGATCGGGACGGGCGACGAAACAGACCGGCTCGGTATAGAGCACCTGGTAATTGAGCGGCAACTGAAGCGCCCGGCCACCGACGCGACCGACGACGACATCCACCGAACCCGCGAGCAGATCGTGCAGCAGCGGGGTCATCACTTTCTCTTCGATATTAAGGTTCAGGGTTGGCAACTCTTTGAGCAAACCCAGTATTGCCAGTGAAACGCAGTCGGTCGCTACGGGTGAGCAGCCAATCTTCAGACTTCCCACCAGGCCGCCTTGCTTAAAACGGGCGATTTCATATTGCGAACGTTCCATATCATTGAGCAGGCGTTGGGCATG
Organism: Citrobacter sp. LUTT5; assembly: GCF_009905315.1. Lineage (NCBI taxonomy): Bacteria > Pseudomonadati > Pseudomonadota > Gammaproteobacteria > Enterobacterales > Enterobacteriaceae > Citrobacter > Citrobacter sp. LUTT5. The sequence goes on from NZ_CP047606.1 coordinate 1,773,228, forward strand.
CTGCAGTAACAGCTTGCCGCCTTCGGAAGGACGCAAGCCTTTGCTGTGACGTTCAAAGAGGGTGATGCCAATCTCATCTTCGAGCTGTGATAACCATTTTGACAACGCTGGCTGGGTGATATTCATCATCCGTGCGACGTGAGTCAGATTTCCCTGTTCGCCCAGCGCGATAAGCGTTTGCAGGTGTTGCAACTTAAGTTTCTGCGCCCAATTTGCCATTTGCTATAACCTCCAGGTTATGCCTCTGCATGAAAAGCCATTGTACATTTCATCTCCAAACATACAAAGTCGCAACATACCTAAAACAAAACAGACATCTACTCTACCTGCACTGAGGCATTCACTATGACTCATCAACGTGATCTACAAGCACTGATCGATTCCGCTCCCGTCGGTAAGACCCAGTGGCGCGTTATCATTTGCTGTTTTCTGGTCGTCATGCTCGACGGATTTGATACCGCAGCTATTGGCTTTATCGCTCCCGACATTCGTACTCACTGGCAGCTGACTGCCGGCGATCTGGCGCCGTTGTTTGGCGCAGGCCTGTTGGGGCTAACCGCTGGCGCATTGCTCTGCGGCCCATTGTCTGACCGTTTTGGCCGTAAACGGGTGATTGAACTCTGCGTGGCGCTGTTCGGCGCCCTGAGCCTGATTTCGGCTTTTTCTCCCGATCTACAAACGCTGGTTATTTTGCGCTTTCTTACCGGGTTAGGTTTGGGCGGCGCGATGCCAAATACCATCACCATGACGTCAGAGTACCTGCCAGCGCGGCGGCGTGGCGCGCTGGTGACCATGATGTTTTGTGGATTTACCCTGGGGTCGGCGATGGGTGGGATTGTGAGCGCGCAACTGGTGCCGGTTATTGGCTGGCACGGCATTCTGGTGCTGGGAGGCGTTCTACCACTCATGCTGTTTGTGGCTCTGCTGTTTGCGCTACCGGAATCCCCGCGCTGGCAGGTTCGTCGCCAACTGCCGCAAAACGTGATTGCCAGAACCGTTAGCGCCATCACCCGGGAACGTTATGACACTACCCATTTTTATCTCAACGAGGACACAGCGATTGCTAAAGGAAGCATTCGCCAGCTGTTCGTCGGGCGACAGCTGCCCATTACCCTGATGCTATGGGTAGTGTTCTTTATGAGCTTGCTGATTATTTATCTGCTCTCCAGTTGGATGCCAACGCTGTTAAACCATCGTGGAATTGATCTGCAGCATGCCTCATGGGTAACTGCCGCCTTCCAGATTGGAGGAACGCTGGGGGCGCTGGCGCTGGGCATGCTGATGGATAAATACAATCCTTTCCGCGTGCTGGCCGTGAGTTATGCACTGGGCGCAGTGTGCATCGTCATGATTGGCCTGAGCGAGAACGGTCTGTGGTTGATGGCTCTGGCTATTTTTGGCACCGGCATTGGTATCAGCGGTTCTCAGGTTGGTCTAAATGCGTTAACCGCCACGCTATATCCGACACAAAGCCGGGCGACGGGCGTCAGCTGGTCTAATGCGGTGGGGCGCTGCGGCGCGATTGTCGGCTCGCTTTCTGGCGGCGTGATGATGGCGATGAATTTCTCATTCGATAACCTGTTTTTCATTATTGCCGTCCCGGCGGCCATCAGCGCGGTGATGCTTACGCTGCTGACGGTTGTTATCCGCCAGTCGGCCTCTGCCTCAAATACTCTGCCTCGCGCAGGTGTTGTGAATGAATAAGGAGAATCCCTATGTCTGAACTGAATCAGGATGTTAAGAACAGCCGTCAGCAGTTTTACCAGCATATTTCCGGGCAGAATCTGACCCCTCTGTGGGAGTCGCTGCACCGCCTGGTGCCGCCAACCCCGAACGCACATTGCGCGCCTGCGTACTGGAACTATCAGGAGATCCGCCCTCTGCTGTTAGAAAGTGGCGATCTGATTGGCGCGAAAGAGGCGATTCGCCGCGTGCTGGTGCTGGAAAACCCAATGTTGCGCGGACAGTCTTCAATCACCCCAACGCTGTACGCAGGATTGCAGTTAATTATGCCGGGCGAGGTTGCGCCGAGTCACCGCCACAACCAGTCTGCGCTGCGCTTTATTGTCGAAGGGAAAGGGGCATTTACCGCCGTGGATGGCGAGCGCACCCAGATGCATGAAGGCGATTTTATTCTGACGCCGCAGTGGCGCTGGCACGATCACGGCAACCCGGGCAGTGAACCGGTGGTGTGGCTGGACGGTCTGGATCTGCCGCTGGTGAATCTGCTGGGCTGCGGCTTTGCGGAAGACTACCCGGAAGATCAGCAGCCGGTCACGCGCCAGGAAGGGGATTACTTACCGCGCTACGCGGCCAATATGTTGCCGCTGCGTCATCAGAAGGGTAACTCATCGCCGATTTTTAACTATCGCTACGATCGCAGCCGTGAAGCGCTACATGACCTGACCCGTATGGGCGACGCCGATGAGTGGGACGGTTACAAGATGCGTTACGTCAACCCGGTAACCGGCGGTTATCCCATGCCTTCGATGGGAACCTTCCTGCAACTGTTGCCGCAGGGCTTTTCCTCACGAATGGCGCGTACCACTGACAGCACTATCTATCATGTGGTGGAAGGAAGTGGGCAGGTCACCATCGGTAACGAGACCTTCAACTTTTCGCCAAAAGATATTTTTGTGGTGCCGACCTGGCACGGCGTGTCGTTCCAGACCCACGAAGATACCGTCTTATTCAGTTTTTCGGACAGACCGGTTCAGGAAGCGCTGGGGCTGTTCCGTGAAGCACGCTATTAATTTGGGAGAGAGAAAATGACGCAATATGTATTCGAACCACAAGCGCCTGTTACCGTTCCGGTGGTTGGCTGCGATGAACAATTTCCCGTGCGCCGCGTTTACTGTGTGGGCCGTAACTATGCCGCTCATGCGCGTGAAATGGGCTTTGATCCGGATCGCGAACCCCCATTCTTCTTCTGTAAACCTGCTGATGCAGTAGTCCCGGTGGCAGCTGGTCAGATCCTTGAACTGCCGTACCCATCGCAGACCGATAACTATCACTATGAGATAGAGCTGGTGGTGGCGATTGGTAAAAAGGGCAGCGATATTCCGCTGGAAAAAGCGCATGAATATATCTGGGGCTATGCCACCGGTCTGGATATGACCCGCCGTGACCGGCAGATGGAGATGCGTCAGATGGGGCGTCCGTGGGAAATCGGCAAAGCGTTTGATCTCTCCGCGCCCATCGCGCCGTTGCATAAAGCCAGCGAAAGTGTGGATGTTAACCATGCGCCAATCTGGTTGCAGGTCAACGGCGACGATCACCAGCGTAGCGATATTCGCCACCTCATCTGGTCTGTGAATGAAACCATCAGCTATCTGTCAGGCTTTTTCGAACTGCAGCCAGGCGATCTGATCTACACCGGTACACCCGAAGGCGTAGGGGCGGTAGTGAAAGGGGATGTGATTACCGGAAACGTAGACGGTTTAACCCCCATCGCCGTGAAGATTGTCTGAGGTGCATAATGAAGCTGTACAGTTTCTTTAATAGCTCCGCGTCATATCGTGTACGCATTGCGCTGGCGCTGAAGGGGCTCGATTACCAGACGGTGGGCGTCAATATTCGCATTGGTCAGCAGAACGAACTGGCCTACCGGCGAATGAATGCGGTGGGACTGGTGCCGACGCTGGTGACCGATGACGGAGAATCACTCGGGCAGTCTCTGGCGATAACCGACTGGCTGGATGGCCACTTTCCGCAGTCGCCGCTGCTGCCCGCCGATTTCCCGGCGCGTAGTAAGGTGCTGGAAATCGTTTATGCCATCGCCTGCGATATTCACCCTGTAAACAATCTACGGGTGCTGCGCTACCTGAGCGAAGAGCTAAAGGTCAGTGAAGAAGATAAAAAACGCTGGTATGCCCACTGGATCCAGCAAGGGTTAAGCGCGGTGGAACAGATGTTGCGCCAGAGTCACTCGGGGACGTTTTGCGTGGGGGACGCACCGACGCTGGCGGATTGCTGTCTGATCCCGCAGTGGGCAAACGCGTTGCGGATGGGTTGCGATCTGAGCGGATATCCACGCTGTAAGGCGGTATATGATGCCTGTACCCAGCTTCCGGCGTTTATCGCCGCCGCGCCCGAGAATCAACAAGACAAAATTCCAGCCTGATAAGGAGAACGACAATGGCTAAAGTGACACGCGCAATTATCGTGGGTGGCGGGATTGGCGGCGCGGCGACCGCGCTATCGCTAGCCCGTCAGGGCATTAAAGTGATGTTGCTGGAGAAAGCGCACGAGATTGGTGAAATTGGCGCAGGTATTCAGCTCGGGCCGAATGCATTCTCTGCTCTGGACAGCCTTGGTGTGGGGGAAGTTGCCCGTCAACGCGCCGTTTTTACCGACCACATCACGATGATGGATGCGGTAAATGCGAAAGAGGTAGTACGGATTGAAACCGGGCAGGCGTTCCGCGATCACTTTGGCGGTCCTTATGCGGTTATCCATCGAGTTGATATTCACGCCAGCGTTTGGGAAGCGGCGCTGGTGCATCCTAACGTTGAGTATCGCACTTCAACTAATGTGGTTGATATTCGCCAGACAGAGAATGACGTGACGGTATTTGACGAGCACGGCAACAACTGGACGGCGGATATTCTGGTGGGCTGTGACGGTGTAAAATCGGTTGTTCGTCAGTCTCTGATTGGCGATGCTCCACGGGTTACCGGGCACGTGGTCTATCGCGCCGTGATTGATTGCGATGATATGCCGGAAGATTTGCGCATTAACGCGCCGGTATTGTGGGCCGGACCGCATTGTCATCTGGTGCACTATCCACTGCGCGGCGGCAAACAGTACAACCTGGTGGTGACCTTCCACAGTCGTCAGCAGGAGGAGTGGGGGGTGAAGGATGGTAGCAAAGAGGAAGTGCTCTCCTATTTTGCGGGTATTCATCCACGCCCCCGTCAGATGCTGGATAAACCGACGTCATGGCGGCGCTGGTCAACCGCCGATCGTGAGCCGGTAGAGAAATGGGGAACCGACCGCATCACGCTGGTGGGAGATGCCGCGCACCCGGTGGCGCAATATATGGCGCAAGGAGCCTGTATGGCGCTGGAAGATGCTGTCACGCTAGGTAAAGCGTTACAGCAGTGTGACGGCGATGCGGCTGATGCCTTTGCGCTGTATGAGTCGGTGCGTATTCCGCGTACCGCACGCATCGTCTGGTCAACGCGAGAAATGGGACGCGTCTACCATGCCGCAGGTGTCGAGCGTCAGGTGCGTAATCTGTTGTGGAAAGACAAATCGCAGGCGGAATTTTATCGCGGTATGGAATGGTTATACGGCTGGAAAGAAGATAACTGCCTGCTGCCACGCTGAGCCTCTTTAATCTCCCGAACGGAGGCGCTACCATAGCGCCTCTTTTTTTGCGGGTGACGATATGCGTGTTTTACTGGCGCCGATGGAAGGCGTGCTCGACTCACTGGTGCGCGAGCTGCTGACTGAAGTGAATGATTACGATCTGTGCATCACCGAGTTTGTGCGCGTGGTGGATCAGCTCCTGCCGGCAAAAGTATTTCATCGGCTCTGCCCGGAACTGCATAACAACAGCCGTACGTCATCCGGTACGCAGGTTCGCATCCAACTGTTGGGGCAGTACCCGCAGTGGCTGGCGGAAAACGCGGCGCGTGCGGTAGAACTGGGATCGTTCGGTGTCGATCTGAACTGTGGTTGTCCGTCAAAACTGGTGAACGGCAGCGGCGGTGGCGCAACGTTACTGAAAGATCCTGAGCTTATCTACCGGGGCGCAAAAGCTATGCGCGAGGCGGTCCCGGCTCATCTCCCGGTGACGGTGAAAGTGCGTCTGGGCTGGGATAACAGCGATCGGCAGTTTGAAATTGCCGATGCCGTGCAGCAGGCTGGCGCCAGCGAACTGGCGGTGCATGGTCGAACCAAGGAACAGGGCTATAAGGCAGAACATATTAACTGGCAGGCGATTGGCGAGATCCGCCAGCGACTGACTATTCCGGTTATCGCGAATGGCGAAATCTGGGACTGGCAAAGTGCTCAGGATTGCATGGCTATCACCGGCTGTGATGCGGTGATGATAGGACGTGGCGCATTAAATATTCCAAACCTGAGCCGCGTGGTGAAATACAACGAGCCGCGTATGCCGTGGCCTGATGTCGTGACGCTGTTGCAAAAATATACCCGTCTTGAAAAGCAGGGGGACACCGGGCTGTATCATGTAGCGCGGATTAAGCAGTGGTTAGGGTATCTGCGAAAAGAATATTCAGAGGCAACCGCGCTGTTTCAGGAAATTCGTGCGTTAAACAATTCGCCGGATATCGCGCGTGCGATTCAGGCTATTACCCTTTGAACACAGCTGATGCGCCAGACCGGATTAAATGTTAATGCCTTATCCGGGCTGGCTGATAGGCAGCAATATCAAAAAATCATCTTAAACATGCCTGTTACCACCAACAGTCCAATCAGAAAAATAATCAGAATAACCCACAGCAGAATTTTCATTAACTTTCCTTTTTTTGGTAAGTTCAGATTGAGTATAGGAAAGTATTAATCATTCTGCCTGGAGGCGCTGTTATGCAGGTTTACGTGCGCTGAGCAGAAACACCATCGGCCGCTCTTTTTCTTCATCTAACGCTGGGTTTTCAGCAATCTGTTGCGCGGAAGGTCCCCATTCATCGACACAAACGATGTCGAATCCGGCCCCAATCAGCGCATTAATCCAGGTCGCCAGCTTACGATGCTGTTTTTTGACGCCCTCAGCAAACCAGTTACTGATGCGCTCACCTTCCTGCTGATAATGATTAATCGGCCAGGAGAGTTGCCCGGTTTTATCTTTGATCCAGCCCTGGTTAAGCGGTGCGGTATAAATTGGATGCTCAGCAGAGAAAACCAACATACCTCCCGGTGTTAATGACTGGTAAATGGTTACGAATAATCGTTCTATATCGTGCAAATAGTGCAGGGCAAGCGAGCTATAAACCAGATCAAAGGAATTTCGGGACAAGGTAAGCGTTTCGAGATCTTCACGCTGATAAACGATGCCATTACCCTGCGTCATACTGTGCGCCTGAGTTAACATTTTTTGTGAAATATCCAGTCCCATTACACTGGCAGCCTGATTATCGCGTGCGTAGCGGCAAAACCAGCCATATCCACAGCCCAAATCAAGAATGTTTTTGCCTTGAAGAGAGGGGAGCATCGCTTGTATTGTCGGCCATTCTGGCGCGCCGTCGAGCCCCTTTACTGAACGATCCAGCGTGGCATATCCGGCAAAGAACTCAGGATCGTCATAGATATTCTGTGACATAAAATCTCCATCCATTAATTATTAAAACTATTTAACCTATATTATTCGCGAGGTGTATATTTTTCTGATTTTATATTTTTATTGCCAAAGATGTATTGCCACGCGTAACTAAAAAAGCAAAAGCGACAAGTCGTAATCTCTGCACATCTTTTCTTACCTGTATATCTCCATGAATCGTAATTCTGTGTTTATCACCACGGCATTGTTGCTGCTTTTTGTTCTGATGGCAGGCTGTGCGCCTATGCATGATGACCGCCAGTCTCTGTCACAGCAGACCCCTGCTGCGAATGTCGATACCACATTGCCTGCCGCGTTAAAAAATGGCTGGCCGGACAGCCAGTGGTGGAGGGCATATCACGACCCACAACTTAATGCGTTGATTGACAGCACGTTGCGAAATTCTCCTGATATGCAGGTAGCGGAACAGCGCATTCAACTGGCGGAGGCGCAGGCTAAGGCTGTGGAAGCACAGGATGGCCCGGAGATCGACTTCTCCGCAGACGTTGAGCGTCAGAGAATGTCAGCTGAGGGGCTGATGGGACCGTTTGCCATTACCGATCCGGCCGCCGGAACAACAGGACCGTGGTACACCAATGGAACCTTTGGTTTAACCGCTGGCTGGAATCTGGATCTGTGGGGTAAAAATCGGGCTGAAGTGACGGCGCGTATTGGGGCCGTTAAGGCACGTGAGGCTGAGCGCGAGCAAACCCGGCAGCTGCTGGCGAGCGGTGTCTCCCGCCTTTACTGGGAATGGCAGACGCAGGCGGCGCTGAAAACCGTACTGACGCAAATCGAAAGCGAGCAGCAAAATGTGATAACCGTCGATCGTCAGCTGTATCAAAACGGTCTAACTTCTTCAGTGGAAGGCGTTGAAACTGATATTGACTCCAGCAAAACAGAGCAGCAGTTGAATGATGTCAGCGGCAAAATGAAGGTGATTGAAGCACGGCTGAGCGCGCTGACCAATGCCCAGTCCACTGCCCTGAAGCTCCATTCGACCCCACTGCCCGCGGTCGAAAGCCAGCTCCCGTCACAATTGGGTTACTCGCTACTGGCCCGCCGCCCGGATTTACAGGCGGCGCACTGGTACATTGAGTCATCGCTGAGCAGCATTGATGCGGCGAAAGCGGCATTTTATCCCGATGTGAATCTGATGGCATTTTTACAACAGGATGCGTTACATCTGAGTGACCTGTTCCGCCATTCCGCGCAGCAAATGGGCGTAACCGCCGGGCTGACTCTGCCTATCTTTGACAGCGGCAGGCTGAACGCAAATCTCGATATTACGAAAGCGCAAAGCAACCTGACGGTGGCGAATTACAACAAAGCGGTGGTGGATGCGGTGAATGACGTGGCACGTGCCGCATCGCAGGTAGAAACATTAGCGCAGAAAAATCAGCATCAGCAGCAGATTGAACATGACGCTCAGCGCGTAGTGGGGCTGGCTCAGGCGCGCTTTAATGCGGGTATTATTGCGGGCTCCAGGGTCAGCGAGGCAAAGATCCCGGCATTACGTGAGCAGTGCAACGGTCTGCTTTTGCAGGGCCAATGGCTGGATGCCTCAATTCAGTTGACCAGTGCGCTGGGCGGCGGTTATCACGCGTCCTGATTAATCGGCCCGACGGTGTTCTGCTGTCGGGCCATCTTCATTGCGCTTTACGCGTGCTTCGCCGTTTCATCCACCAGCGGACGCCCGCGACAATCCCGATAACCAGCACCAGCCAGATGCCATGCTTGATATGCTGGTCAAGGCTGTGCAGCCACGGCGCTATCACTTCACCACCGATGTAGCCCAGAGTCGTAAATAACGATGCCCAGACAAGCGCACCAAGAATATTTAGCGGTAAAAAGATCTTCGGCGGCAGGTGACTGGCGCCAATCAGTAAGGGACCAATAACGCGAAAGCCGTACATAAAGCGCGTACCGACCACAAACAGGTAAGGACGTCGCTGGATCATCTTCTGTGCGTAATCAATTTTCGCCTGGTGGCGCGAGAAACGCTGCAAAATTTTGCCGCCAAAACGACGTCCGAGTAAATAAAGCAACTGATCGCCAATCATCCCGCCCAGCGCGACCGAGAGTACCACCAGGGGAAATTTCAGGACGCCCTGATGCGCCGCAACGCCGCCTAACAGGGTAATGGTTTCGCCTTCCGCCAGACTGCCGATGATTAACGCAGCATAGCCGTATTGCGCAACATAATGATTTATATCCATACGATTGTATGACCTCCACTGCTAATAGCATACACCCTATGATTATTTGATGCCGGAAAAGCCGCGTAGTAGCGCTTAAGGTCGCTCAGCTCTCCAATGCCTGATGGCGCTTCGCTTATCATGCCTACGCCTGAACAAACTTTTTACCCGGCGCTTCGGTATTTTTTCTGTGTACATAAAATAATCAAAAGCTGAATTATACTTGAAGTGTTGAGGTCCGGAGCTGACAACAAGGGGGCGGTATGAACCATGTCTGGGGGCTGTTTTCCCATCCCGATCGTGAAATGCACGTGATCAACAGCGAAAACGAAAGCGTTTCGCATCACTATACCCACCATGTACTGCTGATGGCGGCAATCCCGGTGGTTTGCGCGTTTATCGGTACTACACAAATCGGCTGGAATTTTGGCGATGGCAATATCCTGAAGCTATCTCTGTTGACCGGATTTGCGATGGCAATTCTGTTTTACGGGGTGATGCTGGCGGGCGTCGCCGTTATGGGGCGGGTTATCTGGTGGATGGCGCGTAATTACCCGCAGCGCCCGTCGCTGGCGCATTGTATGGTTTTTGCAGGATATGTCGCGACGCCGCTGTTTTTAAGCGGACTGGTCGCACTTTATCCGCTGGTCTGGCTGTGCGCATTGGTGGGGACCATCGCGTTGTTTTACACCGGCTATTTACTTTATCTCGGCATACCGACGTTCCTGAATATCACACGCGAGGAAGGGTTAAGTTTTTCCAGTTCGACGCTGGCGATCGGTGTGTTGGTGCTGGAAGTTCTACTGGCTATTACGGTAATCCTGTGGGGTTACGGCTACCGATTATTCTGACGGATAAACCTGTCTGCGCTGCGTTGTTGACGTAAAAGTCAGCAACGCAGCATTTCGAGACGATTCTCCTGTGGCGGCAAACCTGCCGGATCGCTATGATGCCTGAGCTAGCTTGAGATAATACTTAGTCTCTGGCGGTGTGCGTTGTGACGTGCGTGAACCATTATCAGAAATCTCATCATGCTGAAATTCCGAGTTTCATTATTAAGCCTTGCCCTGGTGCTGGCCGTTCCTTTTGCACCCCAAGCCGTGGCGAAAACGGCAACTACCGCAGCGGCTTCTCAACCTGAGATAGCGTCCGGTAGCGCGATGATTGTTGATCTGAATACCAACAAAGTTATCTATTCGAACCACCCGGACCTTGTGCGTCCGATTGCGTCGATTACCAAATTAATGACCGCGATGGTGGTGCTTGATGCACGACTGCCGTTGGATGAGAAACTGAAAGTTGATATCAGTCAGACACCGGAAATGAAAGGCATCTACTCTCGTGTGCGACTGAACAGTGAAATTAGCCGTAAAGACATGCTACTGCTGGCGCTGATGTCGTCAGAAAACCGTGCGGCAGCCAGTCTGGCGCACCATTACCCTGGCGGTTATAACGCGTTTATTAAAGCCATGAATGCCAAAGCGAAAGCGCTCGGCATGACTCAGACACGCTTTGTGGAACCAACCGGCTTATCGATTCATAACGTCTCGACAGCTCGTGATTTAACCAAGCTGCTGATCGCCAGCAAGCAGTATCCGCTGATTGGCCAGTTAAGCACTACGCGTGAAGATATGGCGACCTTTGCCAACCCGGCTTATACGCTGCCATTCCGTAACACCAACCATCTGGTATACCGCGATAACTGGAATATTCAGTTAACCAAAACCGGATTTACCAATGCGGCAGGCCACTGTCTGGTGATGCGCACCGTGATCAATAACAAACCGGTGGCGCTGGTGGTGATGGATGCGTTCGGTAAATATACCCACTTTGCCGATGCCAGCCGTTTACGCACCTGGATTGAAACCGGCAAGGTGATGCCGGTTCCGGCGGCAGCGCTGAGCTACAAAAAGCAAAAAGCGGCGCAGATGGCGGCGGCAGGTTCAGCTACGGGTGAGCAAACCGCGCAAAACGATTAAACCGTAGGCTGGCCAAGCGAAGCGCCCCCGGCAACGTGCCCGATGGCGCTTACGCTTATCGGGCCTACGATTCTTTCCAGAACTTTTGCTTACTCGTTTTACCAATACCCGGATTCATACTGTTGGTGGGGTCATTCTCGCGGTAAAAACGGGTTAATGTTTCCGGTGCTTTATACAGATGTCCGACGTTATGCTCTGCCGGATACTGTGCTCCGCGTTCGTGCAGAAGCTCCAGCATCTGCTCTTTCAGCGCATGTGCATCCACGCCTTTTTTCACGATGTAATCCTGATGGAATACATAGCACATAAAGTGACCGTAATAGAGCTTATGCACCAGTTGACTGTCGATTTCTGGCGGCAGATGCTCATACCATTCGGTGTCGTTACGACGCAGTGCGATATCCAGCGCCAGAATATCTTCTACTTCATCGGCATGTACGGCCTGATAACGAATTGCCGCGCCAGCCGCCGCAAAGCGATGCAAAAACGCCTTGCTGCCTTCTTCTGGGGTACAGGCAAAGAAGTCGCCTTCAGCGGTTTTGAAATATTCGCTGAGCCAGTTTTGCGCTTCAGCCACGCCGCCACCGGCCATTTTTAACAGCAGGTGATGCTCGTACTTATCGCGCCAGCTTTTCATGCGTGCCGGTAAGTGGCTGGGGAACAAATGACCAAATTTCTGCATTGCCCGGTCGGTGAAATGCGGACGGAAAATTTTCACTTTTTCCAGCATCGCATCGGTGCGACCTTTCAGGGTGAAAAAGAACGGCATTTTGTCGGTGCCGAGCTTGTCGATCATTAGAAACGTATCTTTGCCATATTGCTCGGCGATGTCGTAAATATCGCGGTGCATATATTCACCGGCGACCGGCAGGTGCTCAAATTTTGCCAGAATATGACGGCGGATTTCCGTCAGCACTTCAGGCTGATTGGTACCGATGTAAAAGACCTGCTGATTTTTTTCGGCTTCGAAGGTGTCCAGACGCACGGCGAAAACCGCGAGCTTACCTGCACAACCGGATGATTCAAACAAGCGATCCGGATCGGCGTTATAGCGGGCGGGCGTGTCCGCCTCAATATCTCTGACGCGGGTGACATAGTCGTGATCGTGCGCGTGTCGCCCGTCGTGGCGGACATCGTCATCTTTAATCCGCTCGTCATCAAGTTTGCTCAGGATCTGTTCCGGGGTCTGGCCCAGCTCGATACCCAGATGGTTGACCAGCTGCAATTTACCTTGTTCGTCAATACGCGCAAACAGCGACATCTCGGTATATGCCGGGCCGCGCTGTACCAGCGAGCCGCCGGAGTTGTTGCAAATGCCGCCAATTACCGAAGCGCCAATACAGGATGACCCGATCACAGAATGTGGCTCACGGCCAAACGGTTTGAGCGCCTTTTCCAGCGAATACAACGTTGTACCGGGATAAGCCAGCACTTGTTCGCCTTTGCCGATGACGTGCAGTTTATCCAGGCGCAGGGTGCTGATAATGACAATTTCGCGGTCGTAATCATTTCCGCTCGGCGTAGAGCCTTCGGTCAGGCCGGTATTGGCGGCCTGCATCAGGATAATTTTATCTGCGGCGACGCAAGCATTGAGAACGCGCCACAGCTCTAAAAGCGAGCCGGGGAACACGACGGCGAGCGCTTCGCCCTGGCCGGAGCGGAATCCCTTGCGATAGCGGGCTGTTTTAGCAGGTTCAGTGAGCAGGTGAGAATGACCAACCAGACGGGTCAGTTCATTCAGGAAAGCTTTATTATCTGTTGTAATGGAAGACATTCTCCACTCCTTGTGGTGGGACTCAATATCAGGAACAAGCATAGCGCTTTGTATGACAATACGCTTTCTCATTCATATTGTCTCTGGTTCGTCTTCTAATGATTTGCGCTGGTTTTGAAAATTAGGAGAATAACCTTAGCTTTCTTTATCGCTCCCGTTTAGTCTTACGGCAAACTGCGGTTTTTGTTATATTTTCGCTGCCTCGTCGGGAAAAAATAAAGAGAGAATCAACATGAAATGGCTATGTTCTGTAGGTGTCGCGGTGAGTCTGGCGTTGCAACCAGCGCAGGCGGACACGCTGTTTGGTAACCATCCTCTGACGCCAGAAGCGCGGGATGCATTCGTTACCGATTTACTTAAACAGATGACCGTGGATGAGAAAATTGGGCAACTACGCTTGATAAGCGTCGGGCCTGATAACCCGAAAGAAGCCATCCGCGAGATGATCAAAGACGGGCAGGTTGGGGCAATTTTTAACACCGTCACGCGCCAGGATATCCGCAAAATGCAGGATCAGGTGATGGAACTCAGCCGCCTGAAAATTCCTCTCTTTTTTGCCTACGACGTATTGCACGGCCAACGTACCGTGTTCCCGATAAGTCTCGGCCTGGCGTCCTCTTTTAATCTCGATGCGGTCAGAACCGTTGGCCGTATTTCCGCGTATGAAGCCGCCGATGATGGTCTGAATATGACCTGGGCGCCAATGGTCGATGTCTCTCGCGATCCGCGTTGGGGCCGTGCTTCAGAAGGTTTTGGTGAAGACACGTATTTAACGGCTACGATGGGTAAAACCATGGTTGAAGCGATGCAGGGTAAAAGCCCGGCGGATCGCTATTCGGTGATGACCAGCGTCAAGCACTTCGCCGCTTATGGCGCGGTTGAAGGTGGCAAGGAATATAACACCGTCGATATGAGCCCACAGCGTCTGTTCAACGACTATATGCCGCCGTATAAAGCCGGGCTGGACGCTGGTAGCGGTGCGGTAATGGTAGGACTTAATTCGCTAAACGGTACGCCTGCAACCTCAGATGCATGGCTGCTCAAAGACGTGCTGCGTGATGAATGGGGCTTTAAGGGTATTACCGTTTCCGATCACGGCGCGATTAAGGAACTGATTAAGCACGGTACTGCCTCCGATCCTGAAGATGCGGTGCGTGTGGCGATCAAGTCCGGCATTAATATGAGTATGAGCGATGAGTATTACAGCAAATATCTTCCGGGCTTGATTAAATCCGGCAAAGTGACGATGGCGGAGCTGGATGACGCCGCGCGCCACGTGCTGAACGTGAAATATGATATGGGGCTGTTTAACGACCCGTACAGTCATCTGGGGGCCAAAGAATCTGACCCACAGGACACCAACGCGGAAAGCCGTTTGCACCGTAAAGAGGCGCGTGAAGTAGCGCGAGAAAGCCTGGTGCTGCTGAAAAACCGTCTGGAAACGTTGCCGCTGAAAAAATCCGCCACCGTGGCAGTCGTCGGTCCGCTGGCTGACAGCAAGCGTGATGTGATGGGCAGTTGGTCCGCCGCCGGTGTTGCCGAACAGTCGGTAACGGTACTGACGGGGATTAAAAACGCCGTCGGCGATCAGGGCAAAGTGCTGTACGCCAAAGGGGCGAATATCACCAACGACAAAGGCATTGTCGATTTCCTCAATCTGTATGAAGAGGCGGTGAAGGTTGACCCGCGCTCGCCTCAGGCGATGATCGATGAAGCCGTGAACGCAGCGAAGCAGTCTGACGTGGTGGTTGCGGTAGTCGGCGAAGCGCAAGGTATGGCGCATGAAGCTTCCAGCCGCACCGATATCACTATTCCACAGAGTCAGCGTGACCTGATTGCCGCGCTGAAAGCCACCGGTAAACCTCTGGTTCTGGTACTGATGAACGGACGTCCGCTGGCGTTGGTTAAAGAAGATCAACAGGCCGATGCGATCCTCGAAACCTGGTTTGCCGGGACGGAAGGCGGTAACGCCATCGCCGATGTGCTGTTTGGTGATTACAACCCGTCAGGCAAGCTGCCGATGTCTTTCCCGCGCTCTGTCGGACAGATTCCGGTCTATTACAGCCATCTCAATACCGGTCGTCCGTATAACGCAGATAAGCCGAACAAGTACACGTCGCGCTACTTTGATGAAGCGAATGGTCCGTTGTATCCCTTTGGTTATGGCCTGAGCTACACCACGTTCACGGTTTCTGATGTGAAGCTCTCTTCTCCAACGATGAAGCGTGACGGGACCGTGACGGCCAGCGTGCAGGTGACCAACACCGGCAAGCGCGAAGGTGCGACGGTGATTCAGATGTATTTGCAGGACGTGACCGCTTCCATGAGTCGTCCGGTAAAACAGCTGAAAGGTTTTGAGAAAGTGAATCTTAAGCCGGGTGAAACCCAGACCGTCAGCTTCCCGATTGACATTGAGGCGCTGAAGTTCTGGAATCAGCGTATGCAATACGATGCAGAACCGGGCAAGTTTAACGTTTTCATCGGCGTGGATTCCGCCAGAGTGAAGCAGGGCGAATTTGAACTGCTGTAATTGATTAGCGAGTAAAGGCCGGGTTTCCGGCCTTTATCTTTAGACGTACGCGCCGCGTCTGCTTCTTATTTCTCATCACGTTATTGCTAACGAATCCCTCTCTTACTCCCCAATTGCCAGGTTAAGCCCTGATTTTTCGACTATGCTTTTTCCTCAAGTCTCTGAAAAGGGCCGCAAAAGGATGAGGAGTACAGCATGATAATCTCAAAAGTATCGGTGGGTTCGCTGGCGCTGTTAGCTGCGATAAGCCTACCCTTACAGGCCGCGTCACCCGTCACGGTCGGTTCAAAAATAGATACCGAAGGGGCGCTGCTCGGCAACATTATTTTGCAGGTGCTCGAAAGCCATGGCGTGAAAACCGTCAATAAAATACAGCTTGGTACCACCCCAGTGGTGCGTGGGGCAATCACCTCCGGTGAGCTGGATATTTATCCGGAATATACCGGTAATGGCGCATTCTTTTTTAAAGATGAAAATGATCCCGCGTGGAAAAATGCGCAGGCTGGATTCGACAAAGTGAAAAAGCTGGATGCGGAGCAAAATAAGCTGGTATGGCTAACCCCTGCACCCGCCAACAACACCTGGACTATTGCAGTACGCCAGGATGTCGCGCAAAAGAACAAACTTGAGTCCCTTGCTGATTTAGGCCGTTACCTGAAGGACGGAGGAACGTTCAAACTTGCCGCCTCTGCGGAATTCATCGAACGGGCTGACGCGCTGCCAGCGTTTGAAAAAGCCTATGATTTCAAACTGAATCAAAATCAGCTGTTGTCGCTGGCTGGGGGGGATACCGCGGTGACGATTAAAGCGGCGGCGCAGCAGACTTCTGGAGTCAATGCGGCGATGGCTTATGGCACCGATGGCCCGGTTGCGGCGCTCGGTCTGCAAACTTTAAGCGACCCAAAAGGTGTCCAGCCCATTTATGCGCCAGCACCCGTCGTGCGTGAATCGGTGCTGAAAGACTATCCGCAAATGGGAGAGTGGCTACAGCCGGTTTTTGCCAGTCTGGATGAAAAAACGTTGCAGCAGCTGAATGCCAGTATTGCCGTGGAGGGGCAGGATGCGAAAAAAGTCGCAGCAGATTACCTGAAGCAAAAAGGATGGGTGAAGTAACGGCGTTTGCAGCGGGTGGGTGTTTTGTCGAATATTTCAGTCAATCGGGTGCTGTTGTTGCTGGTGCTTCTTACTTTCGCGGCGGCAGCGCTGCCTTTCATTAGCTATGCCCCTAATCGTCTGGTGTCCGGCGAAGGTCGTCAACTCTGGGATATCAGCTCCGACACGGCATGGGGATTGGCGGTGGCCTGTTTGCTGCTGTGTCTTCTGAGCGTTGTACCGGGAAGGTCCGGTAATATATTGGCGCTTATCGTTTGCCAACTATTGGTGATCGCCGCGCTGGTAACCGCAGGTACAACGGCAACGTATCTGGCGAAGACAGGGAGTCCGCTGGCCAGAACCAGTCTGGGCAGTGGATTCTGGTTGGGCGTGGGGCTGATACTGCTGGCCGCCAGTGACGCTATTCGTCGCATCACCGCTCAGGCACTGTGGCGTTGGGCGCTGCATGCTCAAATATTCATTGTGCCGCTGGTGCTTTTGTTCTCCGGCACGTTTAACGATCTATCCCTGCTTAAAGAATATGCCAACCGCCAGGATGTCTTCAACGACGCGCTGGCGCAACATTTGACGATTCTGTTCGCTACCGTGATGCCCGCGCTGCTTATTGGTGTGCCACTGGGCATCTGGTGTGCTTTCTCTGTCGCCCGTCAGGGGCCGGTATTTGCACTACTGAATATCATCCAGACCATTCCCTCCGTCGCGCTGTTTGGCCTGTTAATTGCGCCGCTTGCCGGGTTGGTGAAGCACTTTCCTTTATTGGGCAAGTTCGGTGTCGCGGGAACCGGTATGACGCCTGCGCTTATTGCGTTGGTGCTGTATGCGTTGTTACCGCTGGTACGTGGCGTTGTGGCTGGGTTGAATCAGGTACCGCGGGATGTACTGGAAAGCGCTCGAGCGATGGGAATGAACACTTTCCAGCGATTTGTCTCGGTGCAGTTCCCGCTGGCATTGCCGGTCTTCTTACGCAGTTTACGGGTAGTGATGGTGCAAACCGTGGGAATGGCGGTGATTGCTGCGCTGATTGGAGCAGGGGGATTTGGCGCGCTGGTCTTTCAGGGATTGCTCAGTAGCGCCGTCGATTTAGTGCTGTTGGGCGTGATCCCAGTCGTTGTGCTGGCAGTGTTGATTGATGCGCTGTTTGATTTAGGTCTCGCGCTGCTAAAGGTATCGAATAATGATTGAATTTCGCCACGTCAGTAAAACCTATGGTCAGCAAAAAGCCGTTGATGACCTTAACCTGCATTTAGGGGAGGGCAGCTTTTCGGTGTTAATCGGCACGTCAGGTTCGGGGAAGTCCACCACGCTAAAGATGATCAATCGGCTGGTTGAACACGACAGCGGGCAGATCCGCTTTGCCGGAGAAGAAATTCGTAGCCTGCCGGTGCTGGAGCTACGACGGCGCATGGGGTACGCGATTCAGTCTATTGGCTTGTTTCCCCACTGGACCGTCGCGCAGAACATCGCCACCGTACCGCAACTGCAAAAGTGGTCGCGCTCACGTATTGATGACCGAACAGATGAACTGATGGCGCTGCTGGGTCTTGAGGAAAGTTTGCGCCACCGTTATCCGCATCAGCTTTCCGGCGGACAGCAGCAGCGGGTCGGGGTTGCGCGTGCGTTGGCGGCGGATCCGCAGGTGCTATTGATGGATGAGCCTTTTGGCGCGCTGGACCCGGTCACCCGCAGTGCGCTGCAGCAGGAGATGACGCGTATTCACCGTTTGTTGGGGCGTACCATTGTGTTAGTGACGCATGATATCGACGAGGCGCTAAGACTGGCGGAACATTTGGTGCTGATGGATGCAGGAAAGGTCGTGCAGCAAGGCACGCCGCTGTCGATGCTCACTGCGCCAGCGAATGATTTCGTACAAACCTTTTTTGGCCGCAGTGAACTGGGCGTACGGCTGTTGTCGCTGCGTACGGTAGGCGATTTTATCCGTCGCGGAGAACACTCAGACGGCGAGCCGCTGGTGGATGAGATGACGCTTCGTGATGCGTTATCGGTGTTCGTGGCGCGCGGTTGCGACGTTTTACCGGTCGTGACGCTGCAGGGGTTACCCTGCGGAACGCTCCATTTTCGCGATTTGCTTTCGGAGATGCCGACCCGTGAAACGTCTTGCTGATCCACTGCTGTGGCTTGTTGCGTTGTTTCTGATCCTGTTGGTTGGATTGCCTCACAGTCAGACCCTGTTTAGTTCGCTATTTCCTGAGCTGCCACGTCCCGTGTATCAGCAGGAAAGTTTTACAGCGTTGGCGCTGGCCCATTTTACACTGGTGGGGATCTCAAGCCTTATCGCCGTATTGATTGGCGTTGGGGCGGGAATTGCGGTAACCCGACCCTGGGGCGCGGAATTCAGGCCGATAGTGGAAACGATTGCCGCCGTGGGGCAGACATTTCCGCCAGTTGCGGTGTTGGCGATCGCTGTACCGGTGATGGGATTTGGTCCTGAACCGGCAATTATTGCGCTGATCCTGTATGGGGTATTACCGATCTTGCAGGCAACCCTGGCGGGACTTGGCGGTATTTCTTCCAGCGTGATGGATATCGCCAGTGGAATGGGCATGAGTCAGGGGCAGCGGCTGCGTAAAGTAGAGTTACCGCTGGCGGCCCCGGTTATTCTGGCCGGGATTCGCACGTCGGTGATTATTAATATAGGCACCGCAACCATCGCCTCAACCGTTGGAGCGAACACGCTGGGTACGCCGATTATTATCGGGCTGAGTGGGTTCAATACCGCCTATGTGATTCAGGGGGCGCTGTTGGTAGCGCTGGCAGCGGTAATTGTTGACCGCGGTTTTGAGAAATTAGCGAGACATCTTACCCGGCACGTAAAATAAAGGTATAACCTGCCAGCATGACACCACCGATACCGCCGATGGCCATCAGCAGGAAGAGGGTAATGACACCGATTTTAGCTGCGCTCATTATGCACTCCTTATGTGAATCCAAGGATTGTACACGTTTGTTAATAGAATATTAAATACCGAGTGGATAAATATCGTGACCCAACGCGCGCCATTCATTCAGCTGTTGTTGCTGAGCGGGCGTTTGGTTCTCGCCGCACCAGACAAGCAAGGTACGACCTTCAAACAGCTCCGGTCGCAGTTGGTTCAGCGAATGAGCAAGGACGTCAATGCGCCACCCCTGCTGGCTGGCGACCCAACCTTCCAGCCATAAGCGGGTCGTATCCTGAATGTTCCAGCCAACCACCAGAGCATCTTTGCCCTGTTTCTTGCGTGCTGAGGCAAGACAAATCGCGATGTAGTTGATCAGTACGCCGTCGAGGATCCCCAGTAACGCCTGGAGGATCGGCTGCTGACATTGCAGACGTCGGCGTAACGGAATGAATAAATGGGTGTTGAGCGTTTGTGCGGGATAATCCTGACCACGCTCTTTTATCCACAGTCTGAGGCTATGCAGATTATTACTTTGCAAATAGTTCAACAGCGTCTCTTGTTGTTCACGCCAACCGTTATGCACATCAATACTCTCATTGCTGAGCAACATTTTAACCTTGCTGACCTGGACACCGTTGTTGATCCAGCGTTTTATCTCACGGATCCGATCGATATCCGCGTCGTTAAACAGGCGATGTCCGCCGTCTGTCCGTTGCGGTTTCAGTAATCCGTAACGCCTCTGCCACGCGCGTAAAGTGACAGGGTTGATATCACAAAGCAAAGCCACTTCACCTATTGTGTAAAGCGCCATCGTCGTCTCACTTATGCTTGCGAGGTCCCAGTTTTACTTTAGACTCTCTTTTGCGAACCAGGTAGTTTTGCCTGTTTTTTGATCAATAAATGGGTGGGTTTGTAGTCATGATCGCGCTTTCGAGTGATCGTTCTCACAAATTCCTTTTTTTTTGCAACACTTCAAAGAAAGTTACGCGCAGCCCATGTATGTTACGCGCTTTTAAGAGATGTGTGGTTGGCGGGTATGTACGAGTTTAATCTGGTGTTGCTGCTGCTTCAGCAGATGTGCGTGTTTCTCGTTATCGCGTGGCTCATGAGCAAAACGCGTTTGTTTATTCCGCTGATGCAGGTGACTATCCGGCTGCCGCACAAACTGCTTTGCTACGTTACCTTTTCCATTTTCTGCATTTTGGGCACCTATTTCGGGCTGCACATTGATGACTCCATTGCGAATACTCGCGCTATTGGTGCAGTAATGGGCGGGCTGCTTGGCGGCCCTGTGGTTGGCGGCTTAGTCGGTCTGACCGGTGGTTTACATCGTTATTCAATGGGCGGAATGACGGCGCTTAGCTGCATGATCTCGACCATTGTGGAAGGGTTGCTCGGCGGACTGGTGCACAGCGTGCTCACCCGTCGTGGTCGTACCGATAAAGTATTCAGCCCGCTGACGGCGGGCGCCATTACCTTTGTTGCTGAACTAGTGCAGATGTTGATCATCTTATTGATCGCCCGGCCGTTTGATGATGCCTACCGACTGGTCAGCAATATTGCCGCGCCTATGATGGTGACCAATACCGTCGGCGCCGCCTTATTTATGCGTATTTTGCTCGATAAACGGGCGATGTTTGAAAAATATACCTCCGCTTTTTCCGCCACCGCGCTCAAAGTTGCCGCTTCAACGGAAGGGATTTTGCGCCAGGGGTTCAACGAGGTTAACAGCATGAAGGTTGCTCAGGTGCTGTATGAAGAGCTGGATATCGGTGCGGTGGCGATTACCGATCGTGAGAAACTGCTGGCATTTACCGGTATTGGTGACGACCATCATCTGCCGGGCAAACCTATCTCTTCCTCGTACACCCAGCGGGCGATTGAAACCGGAGAGGTGGTTTATGCTGACGGCAATGAAGTCCCTTATCGCTGCTCTTTGCATCCGCAATGCAAATTAGGTTCGACGCTGGTGATCCCCTTGCGGGGTGAAAACCAGCGGGTGATGGGGACCATCAAACTGTATGAAGCCAAAAACCGTCTCTTTAGCTCAATCAACCGCACGCTGGGGGAAGGGATCGCCCAACTGCTTTCGGCGCAGATTCTGGCCGGGCAGTATGAGCGGCAAAAAGCGATGCTCACGCAGTCGGAAATAAAACTCCTGCACGCCCAGGTCAATCCCCATTTTCTGTTTAATGCGCTCAACACCATCAAAGCTGTGATCCGACGTGATAGCGAGCAGGCCAGCCAACTGGTGCAGTATCTGTCGACGTTCTTTCGTAAAAATTTAAAACGCCCGTCGGAAATTGTGACGCTGGCCGATGAAATTGAACACGTTAATGCTTATCTGCAAATTGAAAAGGCACGGTTCCAATCGCGTCTTCAGGTGACCTTGACGGTGCCAGAAGAACTTTCGCATCAGCAATTACCCGCCTTTACTCTGCAACCCATCGTGGAGAATGCCATCAAACACGGTACTTCTCAGTTGCTGGATACCGGTGAAGTGTCGATTACCGCCCGTCGAGAAGGGCAATATCTGATGCTGGATATCGAAGACAATGCCGGGCTGTATCAGCCAACATCAGAAGCCAGTGGACTGGGTATGAATCTGGTCGATAAACGACTGCGCGAGCGGTTTGGCGATGATTTTGGCATTAGCGTAGCGTGTGAACCTGACCGCTTTACCCGAATCACTTTACGACTTCCCCTGGAGGAACTGGCATGATCAAAGTGCTAATTGTCGATGACGAACCGTTAGCCCGGGAGAATCTGCGGATCCTGTTGCAGGAGCAAAGCGACATCGAGATTGTCGGCGAATGTTCGAATGCGGTGGAAGCCATTGGCGCGGTACATAAATTGCGTCCGGATGTTCTGTTCCTTGATATTCAGATGCCGCGAATCAGCGGCCTGGAAATGGTTGGCATGCTTGATCCCGAGCATCGTCCGTACATTGTTTTTCTGACCGCCTTTGATGAGTATGCTGTGAAAGCCTTTGAAGAACATGCGTTTGATTATCTGCTCAAGCCGATCGAAGAAGCTCGGCTGGAAAAAACGCTGATCCGTTTGCGTCAGGAGCGCACGAAGCAGGATGTATCACTCCTGCCAGAAAATCAGCAGGCGCTGAAGTTTATTCCGTGCAGCGGTCACAGCCGAATTTATTTGTTGCAAATGGATGATGTGGCGTTTATCAGCAGCCGTATGAGTGGCGTATATGTGACCAGCAGTGATGGTAAAGAAGGCTTCACTGAGCTGACGCTCAGGACGCTGGAGAGCCGTACTCCTCTGCTGCGTTGTCATAGACAATATCTGGTAAATATGGCGCAATTGCAGGAGATCCGTCTGGAAGACAACGGCCAGGCGGAACTGATTTTGCGTAACGGGCTGACCGTTCCGGTGAGTCGTCGTTATCTTAAAAGTCTAAAAGAGGCGATTGGACTGTAAAACTGATACACTGCGCGCCATTGCATCACCGACAGTTGAAGGCTCTATGCTAAGTAACGATATTCTTCGTAGCCTGCGCTACACCCTGAAAGCGAACAATAACGACATGGTGCGTATTCTTGCGCTTGCTGACATGGAATCCATCTCCGCAAATTTCGATACCTGGACGACAAAAGAAGATGAAGACGGGTTTGTTCGCTGCCCGGATATCATTCTCTCCGGTTTTTTAAACGGTCTGATTTATCATCTGCGTGGTAAAGATGATTCTGCACCGGAACTGGCGCTTGAGCGTCGTGTTAACAATAATACGGTGCTGAAAAAACTGCGTATCGCTTTTTCACTGAAAACCGATGATATTCTGGCAATTATGACCGAGCAGAAATTCCGTGTGTCGATGCCGGAAATTACCGCCATGATGCGCGCGCCGGACCATAAGAATTATCGCGAATGCGGCGATCAGTTCCTGCGTTATTTTCTGCGTGGTTTAACGTCGCGAGAGCATAAAAAGAAAGCGTAAAGCAGCGCTGGCGACCACAATCAAAATCGGGTCGCCGATGCTTTACTTCACTTCTTTAAAACCCGCCGATTCCATTACCGTTTGCATTTGCTTCATGCTGATGTTTTTATCGGCGTTTTCAGATAGTTTCATCCCTGAAATGGCCTGCAACGCTTTTATATCAACTTTTTCCATATCGATAGTGACATTTTCTTGCGCGTAGGTATCTGAATAGGTGAGTTTTTCTTCTATACCAGTAATGTTTTGATATTTGGCGCTTAATGCGTCGAATACTTTTGCTGCTTCTTCTTTATTGCTGGCACCGACTGACGCATAGCTGATTTTACTTTCAGAGATTTGCTTCAGGACCTTATCACCTTTATAGGTGTAAGAGACAGTGATATCCGAACCGTTGAGGTTGGCATTAAATGTTTTTGTCTCTACTTTATCACCGCATCCTGCCAGGGAAAAAAACACAACCGATACCACGGCGAGAGTGAAAAATTTATGTAACGCTTTCATGTAAAACTCCATTTCATGAATATCGGATGTTAAACAATAACCTCCACGAATCTGGTAAGCCCGGACTACCTTGATCCCAGTGCAGTATAGAATAAATCTAATATTAACAACTGAGCAGTCCGAAAATGGATTAAGGGTTAAGATTAGAGGAAGCACTCACGTAGCAAAAAAAAAGCGCTGCGGTTGCAGCGCTTGAGATACTTGACTTACTTCACCTGTTGGCCTGGTTTTGCACCTTCATCCGGGCTTAACAGGAAGATATCTTTCCCGCCAGGACCTGCGGCCATTACCATCCCTTCAGAAATGCCGAAGCGCATCTTACGAGGAGCCAGGTTAGCAACCATAATGGTCTGGCGGCCAATCAGGGTTTGTGGATCCGGATACGCAGAACGAATACCAGAGAAGACGTTTCGTTTCTCACCACCGAGATCCAGCGTCAGACGCAGCAGTTTGTCGGAACCTTCCACGAATTCGGCGTTTTCAATCAACGCTACGCGCAGGTCAACTTTGGCGAAATCGTCAAAGGTGATGGTTTCCTGAATCGGGTCATCCGCCAGCGGACCGGTTACTGGTGCGGCAGCGGCTTTCACTTCTTCTTTCGACGCTTCCACCAGCGCTTCAACTTGTTTCATGTCGATGCGATTGTACAGCGCTTTAAAGGTGTTGACCTTGTGACCGAGCAGTGGCTGCTCAATGGCATCCCAGCTCAGTTCGCAGTTAAGGAACGCTTCTACACGTTCAGCAAGCGTTGGCAGAACCGGCTTCAGGTAGGTCATCAGCACACGGAACAGGTTAATGCCCATGGAGCAAATTGCCTGCAGGTCGGCATCGCGGCCTTCCTGTTTAGCCACAACCCACGGTGCTTGTTCGTCAACGTAGCGGTTTGCCACGTCGGCCAGCGCCATGATTTCACGAATAGCTTTACCAAATTCACGGCTTTCCCATGCTTCGCCGATCACTGCTGCGGCGTCGGTGAAGGTTTTATACAGCGCCGGGTCGGCCAGCTCAGTCGCCAGAATGCCGTCAAAACGCTTAGCAATAAAGCCTGCATTACGGGATGCCAGGTTGACTACTTTGTTGACGATATCGGCATTAACGCGCTGGACAAAGTCCTCCAGGTTCAGGTCGATGTCATCAATACGTGAAGATAGTTTCGCCGTGTAGTAATAGCGCAGACTGTCGGCATCGAAGTGCTTCAGCCAGGTGCTTGCCTTAATGAAGGTTCCACGAGATTTAGACATCTTCGCGCCGTTCACCGTCACATAACCGTGGACGAACAGGTTGGTCGGCTTACGGAAGTTACTGCCTTCCAGCATGGCAGGCCAGAACAGGCTGTGGAAGTAAACGATATCCTTACCGATGAAGTGATACAGCTCGGCGTCGGAATCTTTCTTCCAGTATTCATCAAAGCTGGTGGTGTCACCGCGCTTATCGCACAGGTTTTTGAATGAACCCATATAGCCAATTGGCGCGTCCAGCCAGACGTAGAAGTATTTGCCAGGCGCATTCGGGATTTCAAAACCGAAGTACGGGGAATCGCGGGAAATATCCCACTGTTGCAGGCCGGATTCGAACCATTCCTGCATTTTGTTGGCGACCTGCTCCTGTAACGCGCCGCTGCGCGTCCACGCCTGCAGCATTTCGCTGAATGACGGCAGATCAAAGAAGAAGTGTTCGGAGTCACGCATCACCGGCGTCGCGCCAGACACAACGGATTTCGGCTCGATAAGTTCGGTCGGGCTGTAGGTTGCGCCGCAGACTTCACAGTTATCGCCGTACTGATCCGGAGACTTACATTTCGGGCAGGTGCCTTTAACAAAACGATCCGGCAGGAACATGCCTTTTTCCGGATCGTAAAGCTGGGAGATTGTACGGTTCTTAATAAAACCGTTTTCCTTCAGGCGCGTGTAAATCAGCTCAGACAGCTCACGGTTCTCTTCGCTGTGCGTCGAGTGGTAGTTGTCATAGCTGATGTCAAAACCTGCAAAATCAGTCTGATGCTCCTGACTCATTTCACCGATCATCTGCTCTGGCGTGATCCCAAGCTGCTGTGCTTTCAGCATGATTGGCGTACCGTGTGCGTCGTCCGCGCAGATGAAGTTAACCTGGTGGCCGCGCATTCGCTGGTAACGGACCCAGACATCAGCCTGGATGTGCTCCAGCATATGGCCGAGGTGGATTGAGCCGTTGGCGTACGGCAGCGCGCACGTTACCAGAATTTTCTTCGCGACTTGAGTCATAGTGGGCAATTACTTCTTTTGTAGTGAAAAGGGCTTTGATAGTACCAAAATGGTAATTACTGCGCCAAGCGATAAGGGCATTTATCCGTAAATGAATAATTGTTGCGGTTGGAGTAAACTACCTGGTGACTATTGTATATTCAGAACAACAAAAAGGAGTCGGGATGAACGCACAATCCCAGGCCAAATCACCAGAGACCCTGCGCGCCATGGTTGCCGGGACGCTGGCGAATTTTCAGCATTCAACCCTGAAGCATAATCTGACGACGCTTAAAGCGTTGCACCACGTCGCCTGGATGGATGACACGTTGCACGTTGAGCTGGTCATGCCGTTCGTCTGGCATAGCGCGTTTGAGGACTTAAAAGAGCAATGTAGCGCCGATCTGCTGCGTATTACCGGCGCGAAAGCGATCGACTGGAAACTGTCGCATAACATCGCGACGCTGAAACGCGTGAAAAATCAGCCAGGTATTAATGGTGTGAAAAACATCATCGCCGTCAGTTCAGGTAAAGGTGGCGTGGGTAAATCCTCTACCGCCGTGAACCTGGCGCTGGCACTGGCTGCAGAAGGGGCGAAGGTGGGGATTCTGGACGCCGATATTTATGGTCCGTCTATCCCGACAATGCTTGGCGCGGAAAACCAGCGTCCAACCTCGCCAGATGGTACCCACATGGCGCCGATCATGTCTCATGGTCTGGCAACGAACTCCATTGGTTATCTGGTCACTGACGATAACGCGATGGTGTGGCGCGGCCCGATGGCCAGTAAAGCGCTGTTGCAGATGTTGCAGGAAACCTTATGGCCGGATCTTGATTATCTGGTACTGGATATGCCGCCGGGCACTGGTGACATCCAGTTGACGCTGGCGCAGAACATTCCGGTAACGGGCGCGGTTGTTGTCACTACGCCGCAGGACATCGCGCTGATCGATGCGAAAAAAGGCATTGTGATGTTCGAAAAAGTCGAAGTGCCGGTATTGGGTATTGTTGAGAATATGAGTATGCATATTTGCAGCAATTGTGGCCATCATGAGCCAATCTTTGGCACCGGTGGCGCGCAGAAACTGGCCGAGCAGTACCACACCCAACTGCTGGGACAAATGCCGTTGCATATTTCTCTGCGTGAAGACCTCGATCGCGGTACGCCGACGGTTATCAGCCGTCCAGACAGCGAATTTACCGCCATTTACCGCGACCTTGCAGGGCGTGTGGCGGCACAGCTGTATTGGCAGGGAGAAGTTATTCCGGGCGAGATTGCTTTCCGCGCGGTGTAATTTATAGCGTTACAGATATTCACCGCATTAATGTATTATTGATGCGGTGAATATATTAAATTTAAAAATATTACGATATTGTTCATTCTGCGTTTATAATTCATACCTTTTTCCGAATAAATCATCTCAATGCATCATTGTAATTGATCAAATCTATCTCATTAATCTACAATTTCAATTGGATTGAACAGCGCGTTTTGCCCGTATTACGCTGACAGGCCATCTGCATGTTATTTGATGTTAACCACAGAGGTGACGATAAAAATGAAAATTAGCTCGCTGATGGGAACTATCATTCTGACTTATGGAATAAGTGCATCTGCGTTTGCTTCCGATACCGCGACCTTAACAATCAGTGGACGAGTAACCAAACCAACCTGTAGTACCGATGTTGTGAATAATGACGTGCAACAGCGGTGTGGCAAGACACTTCATTTTTCAACTGTTAACGATGTTGCTTCTTCACCTGCGCGCGGGGTGGTGACGGAAGTGGTTACAGTCCCTGGCGATACCACGCGACAGATCGTACTCAATCGCTACGATTAAAAAGAACGCCTTTATTAACCACATATCATTTTAATGAATGATATGTGGTTTTTTATGCATAGAATAAATCCTTCCTAGCAGTTAATTGCATAGATTTATTAATTCTGAAAATAATACAAATCCTGATTTATTTGTTGCATGTATATTGCGATTTGTAACTTGTTTTAAATCAATAAAACAACGTGTTTACATTGCGGCAACGTTTCAGCTGTGAGAATTTCTTTTCAAGAGATAACTGCTCTTAACAAATCGAAATTAATTCATTAGGGAAGATATTATGAAACGTTCAATTATTTCTGCTGCTGTTCTGTCTGTTGTATTTATGAGCGCTGGGGCTTTTGCTGCTGATACCGATCAGGGTGAATTAATTATTACGGGTAAGGTGGTTGGAACTACCTGTAAATTTACTGGTGATTCCACCGCGACTATTGGTATGAACCAAATTGGTGCTGACAGATTAAATGCTTTGAGTGCTGGTGGTGTTTATGATGGTTACACAAATAAAACTACTGTACCACTGACAGTAGAGTGTACGGGGACTGAAGCACCGAAAATTACTTTTTCCAGTTCTCAATTCGATAGCACGAATAAATACATTACACGAAATACTGCCTCGAATAACGGTGCTGGTTTTGCAGTCTATTATGGTAATGAACAGGTTAATCCTGAGTCTGGTATTCAGTTAACCAAAACAGCCGACAATAAATATGTTCTGGACTTTAGTGCGCGTTATGCGAAAGTTGGAACTGGTATTGTTGAGAGTGGTGATGTTGCCTCTTCGCTTACGATGACCGTAGTTACTGATTAAGATTACTATCCTGTTTGTCGGCGGCTGCGGCCGCCGATTATTTCTGTAGTAAGGATAATTATAATGAAAAAGATATTAGCATTATTTTTGGCTGGCACAGTATTGCCTGCGTGGGGTGGGATTTATATTTACGGTACGCGTATCATTTATCCGGCGCAGAAAAAAGAGATTACCGTGCAGTTAATGAATGAAGGCAATCGCAGTGCACTCGTCCAGTCGTGGATTGATGATGGTGACACCGACCTGCCGCCGGAGAAAATTCAGGTACCGTTTGTGATGACACCGCCGGTGGCAAAGGTGAGCGGTGGTTCTGGCCAACAGCTGAAAATTAAGCTGTTGCCAAATACGTTGCCGAAAGATCGCGAAAGTTTATTCTTCCTTAACGTGCTGGATATCCCACCGAACTCTGCGGATTCCGAAGGTAAGAACATCATTAAATTTGCGATGCAAAACCGTATTAAATTTATTTATCGCCCACAGGGAATTGCCGGCGTTGATAAAAGTAGCTTTACCCAACTGAACATCAGGAATAGTGGTAGCGGTATTACAATCAAGAATAATTCGGCTAACTGGATAACTATCCCTGAGCTTAGCGGTAAAGCGAAACTTAATAAAGAAACTATGCTGTTGGCACCGTGGTCAGAAAAAATGCTGAGCACTGCTGCTATTGTGAGTCATTACAATGTTACGCTTATTGATGATCACGGCAATTATTTGAGTGAAAAAATCAAAACTGAAAAATAGCTCAAGGACTGGCTATGTCAAAGATTAATTCGATTACACTGGCCATTTTGTCGGTGCTGGCGACTTCATCATCTGTATGGGCTGAAGAAGAAACGTTTGACACCCACTTTATGATTGGTGGTTTAAATGGTGAAAAAATATCACGCTATCTAATTGATGGTGATAAGCCCATGCCAGGCATGTACGAGATGGACGTTTATCTGAATAATCAGTGGCGTGGTCAGTATGATATTAATATTAAAACCGATCCCGATGAAACATGTTTATCATGGGCACAATTACAGCAGATAGGCATTCGTACCGACGGTATTAAAGCGGATAAAAGCGTGGATTGTGTTTCGCTACGTTCAGCAGTCCAGGGCGGCAGCATAGGGTATGATATTGGGCAGTTTGCATTAAATCTGAGCGTACCTCAGGCATTTGTGAACGAATATGAACCGGGTTATATGCCTCCAGAAACTTGGGATCGTGGAATAAATGCGTTTTATACGGCTTATTATGTCAGCCAGTATTACAGTGATTATAAACACGGCGGTAATGATAAAAGTAGCTATGTTAATCTGAACAGCGGATTGAATTTGCTTGGCTGGCAGTTGCATTCGAATGCCAACTATACCAAAGGCAACGAAGGTAGCGGTGAGTGGAAAAGTAATACGTTATATGTGGAACGTGGTATTTCGTCAATTCTCGGTACATTGCGCGCCGGGGACATGTATACCGGGGCAGATATTTTTGACGCGGTACGCTTTCGCGGGGTGCGTATCTGGCGTGATATGCAAATGTTACCGAACTCAAAACAGAATTTTACCCCTGTAGTACGTGGTATTGCCCAGAGCAACGCGCTGGTAACCATCGAACAAAACGGTTTTGTGATTTATCAAAAAGAGGTCTCTCCAGGCCCATTTGCTATTGATGATTTGCAGCTTGCCGGCGGTGGTGCAGATCTGGATGTGAGTGTTAAAGAGGCAGATGGTTCGATAAGACATTACCTGGTACCTTATTCATCGGTACCGAATATGTTGCAGACGGGTGTGGCGAAATATGATTTAGCTGCCGGACGTAGCGATATTGCAGGTGCGAGTAATCAGTCTGATTTTATGCAGGGTAGTTATTTTTATGGCTTGAACAATCTGCTTACAGTTTATGGCGGCTCAATGTTATCGGATAACTATTATTCATTTGCGCTTGGCACAGGATGGAATACGCCAATTGGTGCGGTTTCGGTAGACGCCACACGATCGCACAGTGAGCAGGATAACGGCGTTTTTGACGGACAGAGTTATCAGGTAGCATGGAATAAATATGTCGCACAGACCGGAACTCAGTTTGCGCTGGCGGCCTTTCGCTACTCTTCGCGGGATTATCGTACCTTTAACGATCACGTTTGGGCGAATAACAAAAATAGCTACAACCGCGATGAAAATGATGTTTATGACATTGCTGATTATTATCAGAATGACTTTGGCCGTAAGAACAGTTTTTCCCTGAACATCAATCAGGCATTGCCTGGCGACTTGGGATTTCTGGCCGTAAGCGGTTTGTGGCGTGATTACTGGCAACGCAGCGGAACGGGTAAAGATTATCAAATAAGTTATTCGAACTCCTGGCAACGTATCAGCTATACCTTTGCCGTTAGCCAAACGTACGATGAGGATAATCACGAGGATAAGCGTTTTAACCTGTATATCTCCATCCCATTCTCGTGGGGGGACGGGATATCTACCCCTCGCCGCGATCTGTTTGTCTCTAACTCAACGACATTCGATGATGACGGTTATCAGTCGAATAACACCAGCTTAAGCGGGGTGGCGGGTAATCGCGATCAGTTTAGCTACGGCGCCAACCTCAGCCATCAGCGGCAGGGGAATGAAACAACTGCGGGCGGTAATATGGCTTGGCGCGCGCAAATAGCGACCATAGGCGGCAGCTACAGCCAGTCGAATAAGTATCAACAGGCCAGCGGTAATATTCAGGGCGGTGTTGTGGTGTGGTCTGACGGCGTGGCGCTGACGTCCCGGCTTTCCGATACTTTCGCCATTGTTAAAGCGCCGGGTTTACAGGGGGCGGCGGTGCAGGGACACCGTTACTTAACAACGGACAGCAAAGGTTACGCTGTGTATGACAGCCTGACGCCGTATCGTGAAAATATGCTGATGCTGGATTTGTCCGACAGTAAAAGCGATGTGGCGCTGCTGGGTAATCGTAAAGCTAATGTCCCTTATCGCGGCGCGGTCGTGATGACGGAGTTTGAAACCGATCGGCGTAAACTATGGTATTTCCTCGCCCAACGACCAGACGGCTCTCCGTTATCATTCGGCTATGAGGTTGAAGATAGCGCAGGTAATAACGTCGGTCTGATCGGCCAGGGCAGTCGGTTATTTATTCGCACCAACGACATTCCCGCATCGGTACGCGTCGTGGTTAATAAAAAGCAGGGACAATTCTGCACGATTACCTTCGATAAGATGATTGATGAGAATAAAGTCTATATTTGCCGATAAGGGATTCGTTTATGAAAAAATATTGGGTTTTAATTTTATGGTTGCTTCCTTTCTTGGGGCAGGCTAAATGTACCTTAGGTTCGAATACATCAGCACAACAAACGATAGAGCTGGACATGACGACAGTAAAGGTGGGTTCTCCTGTTCGTCTTTTAATAAACACAAACCTAAACGATACTTTTTCATGTAATGAAAATACAGATTTTATGGATTATACGACGCCATTTCAAAACTATGTCATAGAATTGAAGGAGCCCGGTGCGAATAAATCTATTTTTCTAAAATTTAACATGCTCGAAAATACTGAATTTCCTGTTGCGACGGGTAATGGGGGAGGGGTAATTGCCTCAAAATCATATACAACACAAGAGGCGTTTAACTCAAAACCATTTATTCTTGAAGTTTCATATATAACACCTGGCAGTGCTGATTTAACGATATCTAGTGGTAATACGATAAATTTGGGGCGTCCGGCAATCAATATTTTAGCTGATAATTCATGTCGGAAGAGTCTTGGGGCGTGGCTATGGTGTTGGTTGACAGGTAAACTGAGTGGTAAAAACACTTACGCACAAAATATTACATTTACCGTCAAGCACAAACCAACAACCTGTCGTTTCTCTCAGTCGACATACGAAATTAAGATGCCGAATACGACGTTAAAAGAAATGTTAAGCGCAAACAATACTAAATCTGGTTCCACAGAACTGGAACTGAAATGCGAAAGCATCAATAACGTCACTACCAATCCAGTGAGTTTTAAAGTGGTACGCGGCGACTGGGATAGTAGTGGAACGATACTGAAAAATACCGTAATGAATGGCGCAAAGGGAGTGGGTTTCCAGATTTTTAACGGCAGTGCGACATCGCCGTTGAAATTGGGGGATACGCTGATGAACAAAATAGCTAAACTGACTGAAATCAAAAGTAGTTACACTTTTCCCATCACTGCGAAATATGTTCGCGTAACAGGAGAATCACTACAGCCTGGTGACGTACAAAGTAAAGTGACCTTTGCGGTATCTTACGACTAATTGATTGGTGGTTATCTCACGTACTTTCTTGCTGAAAGTACGTGTTTTTATTCGATTACCGGTGATAAAAAATCTCGCCATCGTAAGCTTTAATGATCTTAGCATCGGCATCATTGACCAGCACATACGCGCCGCCCATGTAGGTCCAGTGGGTGCCTGCCGTCGGCGCGGGCAGATTGCGTAGATTCCACTGTTTAATGGTGTATTCTTCGGTGAGATACAGTGGTGGGACCTTGTCACCGGGTTTGAAATGGGTGAAGTCAGCAATAAAGCTGCTCAGTTCATATTTATCGATACCGGTGGGGGCAGCTGTTGCGGTTGGCGCGGCCCAGACGACGCTGCTTGCAAGCAGAAGTGCACCCAGCAACATTTTATTCTTCATACCCATCCTCTCTACCTCTTCGGGTCATCAAAATCAGTCATGTATCATTCCTGGCATACCGGATGTCTGACAAGCACTATTTTGTGATCACTCCAGTCATTTCGTAAAAAGTGTAAATGAAACTACAGAATTGCAGCAATCTTGACCAGTAGTTTCACTTTGGGGGCGGGTAGTACGCCAATTTACATCGCTAAGCACAGGCAGTATCCTGTTACTGAAACCAGCATATTACGTTTGTGTTTCAACGACTCGGGGTGCCCTTCCTGGTGAAGGCTGAGAAATACCCGTACCACCTGATCTGGATAATGCCAGCGTAGGGAAGTCTGACACTGCCCGTGTCCCTTCTTCGCGCGGGCAGGAGCTGAACCATGCAGCCTGACCTGCACAGCCGCGCGCTCGCGGCTCACACTTTGCACCAATTTAGAACCCTATCCCCGCTCACACACTGTATGACCAATGAGGTCGTGCAAAGCTTTACTGCCAATACATTACTGGCACTGGGCGCATCGCCAGCGATGGTGATCGAACCTGAAGAAGCCAGCCAATTCGCCGCTATTGCCAGTGCATTGCTGGTTAATGTCGGCACCTTAACTCAGGAGCGGGCCACGGCGATGCGCGCCGCCGTTGAGCGGGCTTATCATGCTAAAACCCCGTGGACGCTCGATCCCGTTGCCGTAGGCGCGCTTGAGTTTCGCCGCCGCTTTTGTCTGGATTTACTGTCGCTACAGCCTGCTGTTATTCGTGGCAACGCTTCGGAAATACTTGCTCTCGCCGGCATGAACGGTGGGGGACGCGGCGTGGATACAACCGATACAGCTGTCGCTGCGTTTCCGGCAGCGCAGGCGCTGGCTCGTCAGATTGGGACCATTGTCGTGGTTACCGGCGAAGTGGATTACGTCACCGATGGTCAGCGTACCGTTGGCGTGGACGGCGGCGACCCGTTAATGACTTGCGTGGTGGGCACCGGATGCGCGCTATCAGCGGTTGTTGCAGCCAGTTGTGCCTTGCGTGGTGACCGACTTGATAACGTCGCCTCCGCTTGTAGCTGGATGAAACAGGCCGGGCAAATCGCCACCGAGCAATCAAACGGACCGGGCAGCTTTGTCCCGGCATTTCTCGACGCCCTCTATAACCTGAACGCCCAGGAGTAAGCATGAAACGGATTAACGCATTAACGATCGCCGGAACCGATCCAAGCGGTGGCGCGGGTATTCAGGCCGATTTAAAAACCTTCTCGGCGCTGGGCGCATACGGCTGTTCCGTTATTACGGCGTTGGTGGCGCAAAATACGCGCGGGGTGCAGTCGGTGTATCGTATTGAACCTGACTTTGTCGCTGCGCAGCTGGACTCTGTGTTGAGTGATGTGCGTATCGACACCACAAAAATTGGTATGTTGGCGGAGACGGATATTGTTGAGGCGGTCGCCGAACGTTTGCGTCGCCATCGGGTACAAAATGTGGTGCTGGACACGGTGATGTTGGCAAAAAGCGGCGATCCGTTGCTGTCACCCTCGGCGGTAGAAACGCTGCGTACCCGTTTGCTGCCACAGGTTTCGATTATCACCCCTAATTTACCCGAAGCTGCTGCACTGCTCGGGGCATCGCATGCGCAGACTGAGCAGGAGATGTTAGAGCAGGGAAGAGCGCTACGGGCGCTGGGTTGCGAGGCGGTGTTGATGAAGGGCGGTCATCTGGATGACGCGCAAAGCCCCGACTGGCTCTTTACTCGCGAAGGCGAGCAGCGTTTTACCGCGCCGAGGGTGATGACCAAAAATACCCATGGCACCGGTTGTACGCTATCGGCGGCGTTGGCAGCCCTGCGTCCGCGCCATAACAACTGGGCCGATACCGTACAGGAAGCCAAACTGTGGCTTTCAGCGGCGCTGGCACAGGCAGACACGCTGGAAGTTGGCGAGGGAATTGGTCCGGTGCATCATTTTCACGCGTGGTGGTAATGGGTATACTGGCTGCAGAAACGGCGGCCAGGGAAAAGATAAATGGAACAAGCGCATACCCAGCTTATCGCACAACTGAATGAACGTATTTCAGCGGCGGATAACACGCCGCTGTATATGAAATTTGCGCAGACGGTGAAGAATGCTGTGCGCAGTGGGATCCTGGAGCACGGCAATATCCTGCCCGGCGAGCGCGACCTCAGCCAGTTGACCGGTGTTTCTCGGATTACGGTACGCAAGGCGATGCAGGCCCTGGAAGAAGAGGGTGTAGTAACACGTGCCCGCGGTTACGGAACGCAAATCAACAATATCTTCGAGTATTCGCTCAAAGAAGCGCGCGGTTTTTCTCAGCAGGTGGTGTTGCGCGGTAAAAAACCGGATACGTTGTGGGTTAACAAAAGAATTGTACCTTGCCCGGAAGAGGTGGCACAGCAGTTGGCTGTTGTCAGAGGAAGTGATGTCTTTCTGCTCAAACGCATTCGTTACGTTGACGAAGACGCAGTATCTATTGAAGAGTCTTGGGTACCCGCACATCTAATTCATGATGTGGATGCCATTGGTGTTTCTCTGTATGACTATTTTCGTAGCCAGCATATTTTCCCACAGCGTACGCGCTCACGCGTTAGCGCCAGAATGCCGGATGCAGAGTTCCAGGCGCACATTCAAATGGATAGTAAAGTGCCGGTACTGGTGATCAAGCAGGTAGCGCTTGACCAGCAGCAACGGCCTATTGAATACAGCATCAGTTACTGTCGTAGCGATCTATACGTTTTTGTGTGCGAGGAGTAGCGCCTCGCGTGATGGGGCGCAATCGCCGCCACGATGCCCAACTACCCAGGACGCCACCGCGTTACCTAACAGCACTGAGTCGTCCAGCGTCCAGCCAGACGCTAGTCCGGCCAGCATGCCGCCGGCATGGCTGTCTCCTGCGCCGATAGTATCAATGACCGCCGTTGCAAATGCCGGTACGCAGCCGGATGTCTGTGCGCTGAAATACCATGCGCCGTCTTTATCCTGACGCACTACCACCGGTGCGGTGAAACGCTGCACCCATTCTGCGCCAAAACCTTCCACATCCTGACTCAATGCAAATCGCTCGGCAGCAATTTCCGCCTCCTGACGATTAAGTGACACCAGCGGACGGCAGGCCATAATTCGTACCAGTAAGGGCTCGGGAATGTCGCCGATGCGCGGGCCAAAATCGATAAACGGTGTCACCTCTTCCAGTCCTTCCAGCCACTGCACCAGCAATTCACCGCACGGGGACGCTAGCTGATAACCCGAGAGATACACCAGGCTATGACGCGGGATATCCAGCTGTGCCAGCCAGGCGGCATTCCACTGATTCTCAACGCCGCTAAAGGACATAAAGGTACGTTCGCCATCCGGTTCCACCAGCGCCAGACACCAGCCGTTATCGCCTTCGGCGTTGTCGATCAGGCTGTGCAGCCCCTCTTTTGCCATCCGATTGCGGATAATGTCGGCCCACACCCCCTGACCCAGCGGTAACGCATTACTGGCGTCGATACCTAAACGCTTGAGCGCTACGGCAATATTGAGTGCGCAGCCGCCAACGTTCACGCCTTGCTGTTTGAGTTCGATATCACAGCCTCGCCAGGGGAGGGCATACGCATCGGCAATGACATCAATCACCGCTGCACCCACCACCGTTACTGGCCGCTGTGTACGTAACTGCGAGAGAAGTTGTTGCAGGCGCATGGTGCTCATAGCGCCTCCCGCTGCTCACGCAGTCGTATTAACCCGTTGGCGTAGCGGGTAAAGTCCAGCTCATTAACCGCATCCAACTCCTGCTTCAATGCCGGGTCAATCGCGTCGACGCCGTGCAGCGCGCCACAAATGGCGGTTGCCATCGCTCCGATGGTATCGGTATCGCCGCCGAGGTTCGCGCACAGAATGGCGCAGCGGTTGGGATCGGTCTGCGCCAGTTCGACCATCGCGATGGCGCAAGGCACAGACTCAATGGTGCTGGTTCCTGCCCCCACAACCTGATACAACTGCTCGCTGGCGGACTCAATGCCGTCGGCGTTACGGACGATTTTCAGCGCCAGTTCAAGGCGTGCACAAAGCGATGCGCTAAAGGTGGTGATTCGTTTTTGCTGCGCGTGCAGGGCAATGGCAGGTAGTGCGTCGACAATCTCCGACCATGTTCCTCCGTCGATGGCGCGAGATACCGCCCACGCGACGACAACGGCTCCCGCGATAGCCAGATCCGATTTATGCGTCGGGCTGGAGGCCAGTGCCACATCATCGATAAAGGCATCAAGATTGCGGGCGGGTAGCAGGCATCCCAGTGGCGAAACGCGCATTGCCGCACCGTTGGTCACGCCATTATTCTCCAGTTCGGCGACAGGTTTGCCGTCGCGAATGGCTTTGAGCGCAATTTTTGAGGTCGGGCCGAGCACGTTTTTATTAAAGGCATCAAAACGCTCTGCCCAGGCCAGAATATTGCGACCAATAACGTCGGGTACAATCTCTCCGTCGCACTCAAGCAGGGCATCTGCCAGACACAGCGCCATAGACGTGTCATCAGTAAACTCTGCCTGGTTAAAGTAGCAGGCAGCATTATTTTCCGCCGGACCAGGCAAAAAACTGTCGATCCAACCGAAATGGGCTTTAACCCGGGTTCTTGGCCACAGTTCCGACGGCATGCCCATCGCATCCCCTAACGCCTGCCCATAAAGAGCACCGAGAATACGTTCTGCTTTCATTTTACTTCCCCTTGTTTCAACGCTACATCGCGATCGTCCACCTTAATGGCGGTGATTTCTTTGTCAGATTCGCGAAAGAAAATCATAAACATCACGGCAATGACGGCAATCATGACCGCGCCAAATCCCCACATGCCAGCCCAGTTAAAGGTGAGACCATTAACCGGTTCCTGGTAAGCAAACATTTTTTCCATCATCACGCCGCCCAGACGGTAACCGAGCAGGCTGCCGAATCCCTGACAGCAGAGGGTGATAAGCCCTTGCGCTGCGGTGCGCATGTGAACCGGCGCTTTTTTATCGACATAGATGTAGGCCGTGACGTAATAGAAGTCGTAACTGACACCGTGCAGCAGAATGCCGAGAAACAGCAGGGCGTAAGTGAAATATTCTTCCGCACCACCGTAAACGAAAAATCCGTAGCGGATCGCCGCAGTAATAAGACCAAGCAATAATACCTTTTTAATGCCAAATCGTTTGGTGAAAAACGGTAGTGCCAGCATAAAGAAGATTTCAGAGAACTGGCCCAGCGTCATCCAACCGGTGGCGTTTTTCATTCCGACTTCTGTCAGGTAGCCGTTGGCGAAGATGTAATAGAACGCCAGTGGCATCGCAAACAGGAAAGAACAAAAGAAAAAGACGAGGAAATTTTTATCGCGCAGCAGGATCAGCGCATCCAGACCCAGCATGACTTTGAAATCCATTTTGCCGGTACTTTTTGGTGGCGTATCCGGTAAGAAGAACGCAAAGACGCCCAACAGTGCAGAGCTTCCGGCAGTGATCAGCAGGGGAATATTGGTGGGTGAAATGTCGCTATAGCCAAGCATTTGCGGTAAGAAACCACAGGCCAAACCAGAGGCAATCCAGCCGATGGTTCCCATCACTCGTATGCGCGGGAAATCACGCTCAACGTCCGGTACGTTGGCAAAAGCAATACTGTTAGTCAGCGCAATCGTCGGCATATAGGTCAACGAATAGGCCAGTAACAGCGGGAAGAATCCGCTGAAGGTTGTTTGCTGGGCGGCGAAGTACATCAGAATAGCGCCGACGAACATCAACACCGCCAGCACTTTTTGCGCGGAGAAAAAGCGGTCAGTGATTGAACCGACCAGAATGGGCGACAGGATCGCGGCGATCGCGGTACAAGCGTAGGACCAGCCGATCTCCCCGGCGCTAAAGCCGCTTTTACTCAGCCACAGCCACAGCGGTACAAACCAGGCGCCCCAGATAAACCACTCTACAAACATCATGAACGACAGCTTAACTGTAGTTTTCATCTTTAAATCCTTCATGACAGGTAAGGTACGCATTGATAGTACCATTAGGTAATACCTTTAAAATACCTTTGCGGTCTAAATTTGACCGCCTTAACATTATTTCTTCCTGAATCGAGCCAGCAGAAGTTGCTGAAAAGTGCGCTAAAGATGGAAAAAAAGCGCAGTCGGTACCAGGCTTAATGCTGCCCGCAAAAAGGCGGGTCAGGACAATCCACATTCCGGTTTCAAATCGGAAATTACGGGAGCATAGCTATGACTGATATTGCGCAGTTGCTTGGCAAAGACGCCGACAACCTTTTACAGCATCGTTGTATGACCATTCCTTCTGATCAACTTTACCTGCCTGGACATGATTACGTCGACCGTGTGATGGTGGATAACAATCGGCCGCCTGCCGTGCTGCGTAACATGCAGACGCTGTATAACACGGGGCGACTGGCCGGGACAGGGTATCTGTCGATTCTACCGGTGGACCAGGGGGTAGAGCACTCCGCTGGCGCATCGTTTGCGGCTAACCCGCTGTACTTTGATCCGAAGAATATTGTGGAGCTGGCTATCGAAGCAGGGTGCAACTGCGTGGCATCGACCTATGGCGTGCTGGCTTCTGTCTCCCGCCGCTACGCGCACCGTATCCCGTTCCTCGTTAAAATTAACCACAACGAAACGCTGAGCTATCCGAATACGTTCGACCAGACGCTGTATGCCAGCGTAGAGCAGGCGTTCAATATGGGCGCGGTTGCGGTAGGGGCAACAATCTATTTCGGTTCTGAGGAATCTCGCCGCCAGATTGAAGAGATTTCTGCAGCGTTTGAGCGCGCCCATGAGCTGGGTATGGTTACCGTGTTGTGGGCGTACTTGCGTAACTCCGCGTTTAAAAAAGATGGTGTGGATTACCATGTTTCCGCCGATTTAACCGGGCAGGCTAACCATCTGGCGGCCACTATCGGGGCGGATATCGTTAAGCAGAAAATGGCGGAAAATAACGGTGGGTATAAAGCGGTTAATTTTGGCTACACCGACGATCGCGTCTACACCAAGTTGACCAGCGAGAATCCAATTGACCTGGTACGTTATCAACTGGCGAACTGTTATATGGGGCGCGCCGGGTTAATTAACTCCGGCGGCGCGGCTGGCGGCGAAACCGATCTCAGTGATGCGGTACGTACGGCGGTGATTAACAAACGAGCAGGCGGCATGGGGCTGATTCTTGGACGCAAAGCATTCAAGAAAACCATGGCCGACGGCGTTAAGCTGATTAACGCCGTGCAGGATGTTTATCTGGACAGCAAAGTTACCATCGCCTGATTACAGCCGGGGTGTCGTTGTGTTAGCGCAACAGTGGACAACCCGGCGGCAGTCTGCAACGTAACGCCTCAGGCAGGATTTCAATATGAAACTCCTGTCCGCTGAGCGGTTCGCCATCAAGATTAAAGGTAATTTCGTGTGGGGCGCGGATATCAAACCACGATGATGCGCCCTCGATGATGTTAGGGTTGTTTTCGGATTGCGTTAACGCCGAAAGCAGCCCTGGCAACAGTTCTTCGCCGGTAAAAATGCGCAGTTGCAACAGACCATCGTTGATCAGCGCCGTTGGGCAAAGCTGTTGCCCGCCACCAGCCTGACGACCATTACCGATACCAATCACCAGCGCCTTACCTTGCCAGTGAAAATCTTCCCCACGAATATCGCAGACGTCGGGTTTGAGCGTATCCATGCGCATTAATCCGTGGATAAAGTATGATACGCCACCCAACGCAGCTTTGAGTTTTTCCGGCGTTTCGGTAGTGATACGTGTGCCGAAGCCGCCGGTCGCCATGTTGATAAAACAGGTTTTATCATTGACCTGCACCATATCGATCGCTGTCGCATTTGCGGCGATAGCCAGCTTTAACGCCTTATCAAGGTCGTCGGGTATCCCCACGCTGGTGGCAAAATCATTTGCCGTTCCCAACGGTAAAATACCCAGCGCCGGAATATTGTCGCCCTGCGACTGGATCAGCGCCGTCGAAACTTCGTTGATGGTGCCGTCGCCGCCGCCGGCAATCACCGTTTCAACGCCTAGCTGACGAGCTTCATCAACG
This sequence comes from Citrobacter sp. LUTT5, assembly GCF_009905315.1. NCBI lineage: Bacteria > Pseudomonadati > Pseudomonadota > Gammaproteobacteria > Enterobacterales > Enterobacteriaceae > Citrobacter > Citrobacter sp. LUTT5. The sequence continues at coordinate 1,815,027 of NZ_CP047606.1, forward strand.
TAGCGTTGGGCATCGCCTTTTTCCCAGGTCACGCGAACATGGATTTCCACGCCTTCATCGCGAAGCTTCGCAATGGCATCACGCAGGGGGAGATTATCAGCACTTTTTCCATTGAGGATCAGTAAACTGGCAGGGAACGCTATCATCCGTTTGCCTCACTTTTTTTCGTTTTAACAAGTGTATGCCAGGAAAGTGTTTATGGCGTAAGAACTGACTGAAAGCGCAGGCGAAGAGATAAAAAAAGCCGCAGAGCGCGGCTTTTCAGATTGGGCAGACGTTACTGCGGGAACCACTGATCGCTGATTTTCTTGTACGTGCCGTCAGCTTTGATTGCTGCCAGCGCGCTGTTCAGTTTTTCCAGCAGGGCTTTGTTATCCGGGCGAACCGCGATGCCAAGGCCAGTACCGAAGTATTGCGGGTCGGTTACTTTGTCAGTGGCTACGCCTAACTGCGGGTTGGTTTTCAGCCACTCGTTAACCACAGCAGTATCGCCAAATACGCCATCAATACGGCCATTTTTCAGGTCGATAATCGCATTCTGATAGCTATCGTAGGCCACGGTTTTCACCTCAGGATGTTTATCCTGCAGGTATTTCTGATGGGTGGTGCCGTTTTCCATACCGATGCGCTTACCTTTCAGGTCGGCAAAGGTTTTATAGGTGTCTTTTTTCGCAATCACCAGCGCGGAGTTGGCATAGTAAGGCTGAGTAAATGCAACCTGCTTGCTACGCTCAGGTGTGATATCCATTCCGGAAATAACCGCATCATATTTCTTGAATTTCAGCGCGGGGATCAGGCTATCGAAAGCGTGATTGGTGAAAGTACATTCTGCCTGCATTTGTTTGCACAGCGCCGTTGCCAGGTCGATGTCAAAACCGACAATTTTATTGCTAGCGTCCAGTGATTCAAATGGCGGATACGTGGCTGATACACCGAAACTAATTTTATCAGCAGCTGAGGCGCCAGCGGCGAAAGTAGCAAGTAATGCGACCAGTACTAACTTTTTCATGGTGGAACTCCCGTCTGTCAATCTTATGATTATTTACCGTGTCTGCGGCGTGGATTAACAATGCCATTTAATGAATTTATATGCAATAAAAATGATTAAATATTTTTAATGACATAAAAAAAGACGGACAATTTAGGTTGTTGTCCGTCTTTATTATTTTAATTTATGCATATTTGCCGGATGGTGGTGCTAGCACCTTATCCGGCCTACAAAAGGTGCATGAACCGTAGGCCTGATAAGCGTAGCGCCATCAGGCATATGCTTAATTCCGGTGTTCAAACGCCAGCGCTTTACGTTCGATTAAGCGCATCATCAGTGTCAGCAAGCCGTTGACGATCAGGTAAATCACACCCGCAGCACCGAATACCATAACGTCATAAGTACGACCGTACAGCAGCTGGCTATAACCCATGACTTCCATCAGGGTGATGGTGTAAGCCAGTGAGGTACTTTTAAATACCAGCACCACTTCGTTGGAATATGAGGAGAGGGCGCGTTTAAAGGCGTACGGCAACAGAATCGCCAGCGTATCCTTTTTGCTCATCCCCAATGCACCGCAGGACTGCCACTGGCCTTCCGGGATTGCACGGATAGCGCCGTAGAACAGTTGCGTAGTGTAGGCCGCACTGTTTAACGACAGCGCAATTAAGGCGCATAACCAGGGTTCAGAGAGCAGATGCCACAGTACCGGATATTCTTGCAATGCCGGAAACTGTCCTGGTCCGTAGTAGATCAGGAAGATTTGCACCAGCAGCGGTGTACCGGTAAACAGCGTGATATAAGCGCGAACCAGCCACACCAGTACCGGCGTTTTCAGCGTCAGGATGACGGTGAAGATCAGCGCCAGCACCAGAGCAACTACGATGGAGGCGACAGTCAGCGTCAGGCTGGTATGCAGCCCTTTCAACAATTCAGGTAAATACTCAAGCATCAGCCTGGTCTCCGCTCAAAACGTGTCGCGCGCAGGTCAATGCGTTTGAGAATGTACTGACTCACCAGCGTAATCACCAGGTAAATAGCGGCCGCCACAATGTACCAGGTAAACGGCTCCTGGGTACGGGTAGCGATGCTCTTGGTTTGCAGCATCAGATCGTTCACGCTGATAAGGCTGACCAGCGCGGTATCTTTCAGCAATACCAGCCACTGGTTACCCAGTCCCGGTAAGGCATGACGCCACATCTGCGGCATCACCAGACGAAAGAAGATCGCGGCTTTAGACAAACCTAACGCCTGACCTGACTCCCATTGCCCGAGTGGCACGGCCTTCAGCGCGCCACGCAGCGTTTGCGACGCGTAAGCGGCATACAGCAATGACAGTGCAATGACACCGCACAGGAACGGGCTGACGTCGAAGTTTTCGATCTGCATCTGAACCGGGATTTGTACAAACCCGAGATTGATCGTAAAGCCATCGGCCAGCGTCAGCAGCAGTTGTGAGGAGCCGAAATAGATAAACAGAACCACCAGAATTTCTGGCAGACCGCGCAGGATGGTGACCAGGGCCGAGCCCGCCCATGCCACCGGGCGCCATTTTACTGACTCCCAGACGGCAAAAAACATGGCGAGCGCAAGGCCAATGATCAGCGCACAAACGGCAAGGCCGACGGTCATCCCGGCGGCGCTTGCTAAAGGAAAAAATTCATTCATCAAATATTACTTCTGGAACCATTTGTTGTAGATGGTCTCGTAAGTCCCATCTTTCTTCACTTTTTCCAGCGCAGCGTTAAATTTCTGCTGCAGCTCGGTATTGCCCTGGCGCACAGCGATGCCCAGACCGGTACCGAAGTAATCTTTATCCGTGACTTTGTCGCCAACCGCGGCCAGTTTTGGATTGTCTTTCAGCCACTCTGTCACTACTGCGGTATCACCAAAGACGCCGTCAATACGACCGTTTTGCAGATCGAGTTTGGCATTCTGATAGCTGTCATACGGCACGGTAGTCACTTCCGGATGTTTATCCATGATGAATTTCTGGTGCGTCGTTCCGTTTTGAACGCCGACTTTTTTGCCTTTCAGCTGATCAATGCTGGTGTATTTACCCTGTTGGCCAACAAACAGCGCAGAGTTGTCGTAGTAAGGGGTGGTGAACAGAACCTGTTTTTCACGCTCAGGCGTGATGTCCATACCGGCCATCACCGCGTCAAAACGACGGAATTTCAGGCTCGGGATCAGGCTGTCGAAGGCCTGATTGGTGAAGGTACAGGTAGCGTCAATCTCTTTACACAGCGCATTCGCCAGATCAACGTCAAACCCTACGATCTTGTTGTTAGCATCGATCGATTCAAATGGAGGATAAGACGCTTCGGTGGCGAAACGAATGGTTTGGGCTGCGGTAGCGGAAAGGCTAAAACCTGCGATTAGCGCGGCAATCAGAACTTTTTTCATTGTATTGTCCCGAATCTTAGTGAGAAAGATAGTTTTTAAACGCTTCGGTTTGCGGGTTGGCAAAGCAGCTCGCATCCCCAAACTCGACGATATGACCGTTTTCCATGTACACCACGCGACTGGCCGTTTTACGAGCAACTTCCACTTCGTGGGTGACGATCACCTGAGTAATATTGGTTTCCGCCAGCTCACGAATGATGCTGACGATTTGGGCGGTGATTTCCGGGTCAAGCGCTGCGGTAGGCTCATCAAACAGCAGCACCTGTGGTTCCATCATCAACGCGCGGGCAATGGCCACACGCTGCTGCTGGCCGCCGGACAGATGCAGTGGATAGCGATCGCTGTACGGCTTCAGACGCAGTCGTTCCAGCAGTTTCTCGGCACGCGCCATCGCTTGCTCTTTTGTCAGACCTAGTACGCGGCAGGGCGCTTCAATCAGGTTCTGCACCACCGTGAGATGCGGCCAAAGATTATATTGCTGGAAGACCATGCCCACGTTTTGACGCAGATCCCGAATGGCTTTATCTGACGGGGTTTTCGTGAAGTCGAAACGGTTACCCGCAATAGAGAGCGTGCCCGAGCGCGGCATCTCAAGCAGGTTGAGTACGCGCAGTAGCGAGCTTTTCCCGGCTCCACTTGGGCCAAGTAACACCAGTGTTTCACCCTGAGGGCAATCCAGCGTGATATCGAACAGCGCCTGATGTGCGCCGTAGAAGCAGTTAATGCCGTTTAATTGAATACTCATTGACACTCGATACTGGCAGTCTGATAGCTATTGAAGCCGCAGATACTACCTTTGACAGAATAGTTATGCAATATTTATGCGTTAAAAGTTAAATGCAAACCGCATTCTTCTCTAAACATAGCACAAAATAGCGGGGCCACCAGTGGGCAAGAATAATTGTCGGCATTCTATGCAGAATGCCAGACAATTAATGGGGGTTATGATTTGGGCGAGTAAATGGCGCGATTAACGGTTTTCGACAGACTGGCGCAACGTCCCGGCTGGCGCGTGTACGCTGCCGCCCAGATAGCGTACATCATCAACGACCCAGCACTGGCCTTCGCGGATCATCAGCACTTCATCACGCCAACTCTGGTCACCCTGTTTCAGCTCTACGCGTAGCGGAATGTTGCGTGCATCACTATTCGGAATAGTCGATGCGCTGGCGACGCTGGCACTGTCCGGAAGTGTGGCGCGGCTGGAGAACGGATCGCTGTTAAACAGGTCGCGGTGTGCGTTATCGCGGCTGGCATCGTTCAGCAGTTTAGCCAGGTTGTCGCTAAGGTATGGACGAAGTGGGGTAAGATCATTGTTTCGATGCTGAATACGGTAATCATAGAATTGTTGAGCCACGCTGTCTGGCCCGCCTTCTACGCATGAACCGCTACGCGTGCCGTTATCTTTATAGACCGGCGTCACGGTCGTACAGGCGCTGAGAAGGAGTGCACATGGAACCAGCAGAGAGAGTTTCGAGTAGCGCATAATGATTTCCTTATTAGCTTTCTACTATTAGTGTTCTACGTTGATAGAATATATCCTTTCAATGATAGTGGATCGGTTCGATAATGCTTTTGAGATCGTGCTCTTAGCGCAAAAAGGAGATTAACCATGCAGTTTTCGACTACCCCTACGCTGGAAGGGCAGAGCATCGTGGAATACTGCGGTGTTGTGACTGGCGAAGCCATTTTAGGCGCGAATATTTTCCGCGATTTTTTCGCCGGCATTCGCGATATTGTCGGCGGTCGCTCCGGCGCGTATGAAAAAGAGCTGCGTAAAGCGCGTGAAATTGCTTTCCAGGAGCTGGGCGAACAGGCCAAAGCGCTGGGTGCTGATGCGGTGGTCGGTATTGATATTGATTACGAAACCGTGGGCAAAGACGGCAGTATGCTGATGGTGAGCGTCAGCGGTACCGCGGTGAAAACTCGCCGATGAAGCGTCTGTTGTGTCTGCTGGCATTTACGCTGTTGCTGGTGGGATGTGCTGGCGAAAAAGGGATTGTCGACAAAGACGGGTATCAGTTAGATACCCGCCGTCAGGCACAGGCTGCTTATCCACGCATTAAAGTGCTGGTTATCCATTACACGGCCGATGATTTTGACTCTTCTCTGGCTACGCTGACCGATAAAAACGTCAGCTCGCACTATTTGATCCCGGCTGTGCCGCCGCTCTACCACGGCAAACCGCGTATCTGGCAACTGGTGCCGGAAAAAGATCTGGCCTGGCATGCGGGGATTAGCTTCTGGCGTGGCGCTACGCGTATTAACGATACCTCAATTGGCATTGAGCTGGAAAACCGCGGCTGGCAAAAATCGGCAGGGATAAAATATTTTGCGCCGTTTGAGCCCGCGCAGATTCAGGCGCTGATCCCATTGGCGAAAGATATTATCGCCCGCTACGACATAAAACCGCAGAACGTGGTAGCCCATGCGGACATCGCGCCGCAACGTAAGGACGATCCTGGACCGCTTTTCCCATGGAAAGTGCTGGCCGAACAGGGAATTGGCGCGTGGCCGGACACTCAGCGCGTAGCGTTTTATCTTGCCGGGCGAGCACCTCATACGCCGGTAGCAACCGAATCTTTACTCGATCTGCTGTCGCGTTACGGCTATGAGATAAAATCTGATATGACGCCGCGCGAACAGCAGCGGGTGATTATGGCCTTCCAGATGCACTTCCGCCCGACGCTGTGGAACGGCGTGGCGGATGCGGAAACTCAGGCGATTGCCGAAGCGTTACTGGAAAAATACGGGCAGGGTTAACGCAGAACACCAATGCCCGATGGTGCTTCGCTTATCAGGCCTACGGCTAATTTAGGCTGGATTTTGTAGGCCGGATAAGGCGCTTCCGCCGCCATCCGGCAATGGTTAACGCGGCAGCTTACCGTGGTCGCGCAGCCAGGCCGCGGTACGTTCAATCCCTGCATCCAGCGTCACAATGGGCTGATAACCCAACTCTTCCTGAGCGCGGGTAGTATCCAGCGTAAAATCAAAATTTAGCTTCGAGACGCCGTAATGCGTCAGCTTTGGCTCTTTTGCCGATTTATTGCCTAAGCGCTCCATGCTGCGGGCAATCATGTCCAGCATCGGGTAGGGAACGGAGCGGATCCGACAATCAATATTCAGCTCGTCGATGAGTTTCTGCACAATGCTGCGCAGAGTGCGATGCTCGCCGTTGGTAATGTTGTACGCGCGACCTGACGGCAGCTTATCGCAGGCTTGCTGACTTGCCAGCCACATCGCGTGCACTGCATTTTCGTAGTAGGTCATATCTACCAGCGCACTTCCGCCGTGCGGCAACAGGATGCTGCCATAGTGGTACATCATATGGGCCAGGCGCGGGATAAAGACCTTATCGTGTGGTCCGAACAGGCTTTGCGGACGCAATACCGTAAAACGCGTCTGCGGGTTGGCCTGCGCCAGCAACGCGATCACGTCTTCGCCAGCTGCTTTGCTGCGGGCAAATTCATTGGCGAAGCGGTGCGGACGAAAGTCCTCTTTGATATCGCGATGGTGGTGATAATCAAAATAGAGCGACGGCGAGGAGATATGAATGAAGTTGCGAACGCCCCAGGCCACGGCCCACTCGCCCAGACGGCGAGTTGCGCGAACGTTGGCCAGATCGAAGGCTTCCTGAGTTCCCCACGGTGAGGTAAAACTGGAGCAGTGCCACAGCGTGTCGATGCCGGCAAGCATCACTTTTGCTTGCGAAGAAACCAGCTCGGTCAAATCCGCATGCACAAATTCTGCGCCCATTTTCTCCAGCAGCTTGCCCATCGCTTCGTTGCGACCGGTGGCTCTGACGCTGACGCCTTTGCTGCATAAAAACTCAACCGCGTTTCGGCCCAAGCCGCTGGTGGCTCCGGTAACCAGTACCTTCATATCAATCCACTGTGTTTAAAAAACGTCGTGCGCATTCTTCCGTGAAATACGCCTGTATGCAATGGGAAACATGAAAGAATACAGGCTCTTTTTATCATTAGTCTGTGATTTGTTCTGCAAGTTTGGCTATACGCTTCGCCATCCCCCTGAAAATGAACAGGTGCGCGGGGATCATCAACAGCCAGTAGAAGAGGCCAGGCATACCGTGCGGATGCCACCAGGCGCGTACATCAATGCGTCGATGATCGCCTTTATCTTCCAGTGTGAAGCTCAGGCGACCCAATCCCGGCGCTTTCATCCCAAACAGCAGCGTCAGCTGTTTCTCCGGCTCAACGATGATGACTTTCCAGCTATCAACGGTGTCGCCAACTTGCAATAGTGGGTGTTCGGGACGACCTTTTGCCAGCTTATGGCCGACCAGCAGGTCCAAGGCCGCGCGCGTCTTCCATAGAATATTGCCAAAGAAATAGCCTTCTTTGCCGCCGAGTCGATTCACTACCTGCCACAGTGCTTTTTTGCTGGCGGCGGTTTCAACGCTAAAGCCAGCTTGTTTGGCGAAATAGCCATATTCTGGACGCCAGCGGGCAAACGCCTGCGCGTCGTAACCCCAGTCGCTGGAGTTGACCAGCTTTTCTTCTTCCTTCAACGTACTGCGCACCGCGTCATCAAAGGCAATCAGCTTTTGCGGGATCAGCGCACGTAGTTCGGTGTCATCGGCCAGCAGGTCGTGTTTTAAGCCCTGGATCAGCGCCTTGGCCGTGGTTGGCGGCACTGACGTAATGACGTTTAAAAACCAGACCGAAATCCAGCGGGTAGGGAAGGGGATGGGGATGAGCAGGCGATGTTTACCGCTGACCGCCATAAAATGCTCGAACTGTTCCTGATAGCTCAACACCTGCGGGCCGGCTGCTTCGAGTACGCGGTGATGTTGCGTGGGATGATCCAACAACGCCACCAGGTAGTACATCAAATTCTCCAGCGCGATGGGTGTGGTACGTGAGCGCACCCAGCGCGGAGGGGTGAGTACCGGCAGGTTGTAGACCATGTCGCGCATCACTTCAAAGGCAGCGGAACCTGCCCCCACGATAATGCCCGCGCGCAATTCCGTCATTGGCACGCCTGATTCACGCAGAGTATCTGCGGTTATCTGTCGCGCACGCAGATGATCGGATTGTTCATGCCGGGGAGCCTGTAATGAGCTCAGGAAAATAAGCTGTTTGACCGCTGTATTACGCAGTGCATCGCGGACGTTCATCGCCACCTGACGTTCGTGGGCGATAAAATCACCGCCTTCACCCATGCCATGGACCAGGTAATAAACCGTATCAACACCCACCAGTAGCGGGGTGAGGTTATCTGGCCAATTCAAATCGACCTTATGGCAACTGACGTTGGCCAGTTGCTGCTTTTCCAGTCGTTCAATGCGACGTGCCGCAGCCAACACCTGATGCCCTTGCTGACTGAGCGCCTGTACCAAATGCTGACCAATGTAGCCACTGGCGCCAAGAACCAAAATCCGTTGCGGCACGCCCATCTCCTTATTGGGTTAAAAAAGTGCGCCAGTGGGCGACGACTTCAGCAAGTTGTTCACGTGATACGTCAAGATGCATCACCAGGCGCACAATCGGGGAGGCGTTAATCAGCACACCCTGCGCTTTCATATATTCACCCAGCGCGGCCGCGTGCTCTTCGCCAACGCGCACAAACAGCATGTTGGTGTCGTGGCGCATGACGTCCGCCCCTGCTTCGCGCAGTTGCTCCGCCATCCAGGCGGCGTTGTCATGGTCTTCCTGCAAACGCGCCACGTTATTTTTCAGTGCATACAGCCCGGCCGCCGCCAAAATACCCGCCTGGCGCATGCCGCCGCCGGTCATTTTGCGCCAGCGAATGGCACGCTTGATGTACTCGTGGCTGCCGACCAGCAGCGAGCCTACCGGCGTTCCCAGACCTTTGGAAAGACAAATGGTGAACGAGTCGCAGTATTGCGTGACATCTTTAAGCTCACAGCCATAGGCGACGACGGCGTTAAAAATACGCGCGCCGTCGACGTGCAGGGCAAGATTGCGCTCCCGGGTGAATTCCCAGGCCTCTTTCAGATACTCGCGCGGCAGCACTTTTCCGTTATGCGTGTTTTCCAGACTGAGCAGACGGGTGCGGGCAAAATGGATATCGTCTGCTTTGATTTTTGCTGCCACTTTGTCCAGCGGCAGGGAGCCATCCGGCGCGGCATCGATGGGTTGCGGTTGAATGCTGCCGAGCACCGCTGCGCCACCCGCTTCGTAGAGATAGTTATGCGCGCCCTGACCGGCGATATACTCTTCGCCGCGCTGACAATGGCTGAGCAGTGCAACCAGGTTCGCCTGAGTGCCGGTAGGTAAGAAAATGGCGGCTTCTTTGCCAGAAAGCTCGGCCGCGTATTGCTGGAGGGCATTAACGGTAGGATCATCACCGTAGACGTCGTCCCCGACCGGGGCGGCCATCATCTCTTCGAGCATGGCGCGACTGGGTCGGGTGACGGTATCACTGCGTAAATCAATCATGGTATCTCCTTATTACACTTCATCCTTCAAGCTGCCTCGGCGTTGGCCGCACCCTCAAACCCCAGTCACATAGTATTCCTATGCTCCTGGGGATTTTCGGGCTTGCCGCCTTGATGCATCATGAATGATTTTGTGTGTGGTTTAATAAGGATGTTTTACCTGAGCCAGTTAGTTTTCGCCAGTTCGATCACTTCATCACCGCGTCCGCTGATGATTGCGCGCAGCATATACAGGCTAAAACCTTTGGCTTGTTCGAGCTTGATCTGCGGCGGGATCGCCAGCTCTTCTTTCGCCACCACCACATCGACCAGCACCGGACCGTCAATTGACATCGCCCTTTGCAGCGCCTCATCAACCTCTGAAGATTTCTCCACGCGAATGCCCGTGATGCCACAGGCCTCGGCAATCCGCGCGAAATTCGTGTCGTGCAGTTCGGTGCCGTCAGTCAGATAACCACCAGCTTTCATCTCCATCGCCACAAATCCCAGCACGCTGTTGTTGAAGACAATAATCTTCACCGGTAACTTCATTTGTACCACCGACAGAAAATCGCCCATCAGCATGCTAAAGCCGCCGTCACCGCACATTGCCACAACCTGACGTCCTGGTTCGGTCGCTTGTGCGCCGAGTGCCTGCGGCATGGCATTAGCCATCGACCCGTGGTTAAACGATCCGAGCAGGCGACGTTTGCCGTTCATTTTCAGATAGCGTGCTGCCCACACCGTTGGCGTGCCAACGTCGCAGGTAAAGATGGCATCGTCAGCGGCAAAGTGGCTGATCTGTTGCGCCAGATATTGCGGGTGAATGGCTTTATCGCTGGGTTTGGCTAAATCATCCAGCCCTTTGCGCGCCTCGCGGTAGTGCTCCAGTGCTTTGTCCAGGAACTGCCGCTCGGTTTTCTCTTCCACCAGAGGTAGTAGGGCACGTAACGTGGATTTAATATCGCCTACCAGCGCCATATCAACTTTACTGTGCGCGCCAATACTCGCCGGATTGATATCAATCTGAATAATTTTGGCGTCGGTGGGGTAGAACGGGCGATAGGGGAACTGGGTGCCGAGCAGGATCAGCGTGTCGGCATTCATCATGGTATGGAAGCCGGATGAAAAGCCAATCAGCCCGGTCATACCCACGTCATAGGGGTTATCGTACTCAACATGCTCTTTCCCGCGCAGAGCGTGCACGATCGGGGCTTTGATTTTAGCCGCAAACTCAACCAGCTCTTTATGCGCACCGGCGCAGCCGCTGCCGCACATCAGGGCGATGTTGCTGGAGTAGCGCAGCAGTTGCGCCAGTTTTCTCAGCTCTTCCTCTTCCGGGGTGACTACCGGGAGCGGCGCATGATACCAGTGCGTGGTGGCGCTTTCAGGGGCGGGCTTCAGCGCCACGTCGCCGGGTAATACCACCACGGAGACGCCACGGTTGAGCACCGCTTTACGCATAGCTATAGCCAGCACCTGGGGGATCTGCTCAGGGCTGGAGACCAGCTCGCAATAGTGGCTACATTCACGGAACAACTCTTGCGGGTGGGTCTCCTGAAAATAACCGCTGCCTATTTCACTGGATGGAATATGCGCGGCGATTGCCAGCACCGGAACGTGGTTGCGGTGGCAATCAAACAGGCCGTTAATTAGGTGCAGGTTGCCTGGCCCACACGAACCTGCGCAGACGGCCAGTTCGCCCGTCAACTGCGCTTCAGCGCCCGCGGCGAAGGCAGCAACCTCTTCATGACGGGTTGGCATCCAGTCAATTGTTCCCATACGATTCAGACTATCACTCAGACCATTTAGCGAGTCACCCGTTACACCCCAAATGCGTTTTACGCCAGCCTGTTCGAGTGTTTTAGCAATAAAAGCGGCAACCGTTTGTTTCATGGTTTTCCTTCTCCTCTAATGTGATACCGGTTACAAGTTTAGATGAAGATAATCGTTATGCTTCTCATTTCCCCCTTATTTCCGGCAGGTTTCATTTAACCTGTATTAAGCGTAGTTTGTTATTGGACATGGTGAAACAAGGAATAAATTCAAATGGTTATAAAACTATTAAATTCAGTTAACCGAGTACTGACTCACGAAGATTTTGGCAAGTTTTTGTTACGCCTTGCCGTCGGTGGGCTGATGCTGTTTCATGGGCTGCATAAACTGTTTGCTGGTATTGATGGCATCAGCGGTATGTTGATAGCGAAAGGTTTCCCGGGCTTTATTGCGTACGGCGTTCTGCTGGGAGAGGTTGTAGCGCCGTGTCTGATTATTCTAGGCATCCTGACGCGTCCGGCTGCGTTGGGGCTGGCGTTTACGATGGTTGTGGCATGGCTGATGGTCGGGATGGGCGAAACCTGGACACTGGATAAAACCGGTGCATGGGCGATTGAAAGTCTGGTGTATTTCTTCATCGGTGCGCTGGCCGTGGCGTTTTTGGGGGCGGGGCGTTACTCCGTTGCAGGAAATTCAGCCTGGCGATAGTTACCATTTGAGAGTCAATACCGAGGCGGGGGTGCGCTAACGGTTTGCCCGCCTCGTCGTTCAATCTGTCGCTAATCTATATGTCATCACTGTTCCATAGTTTGTGCCGACGTCTCAGCGCTCGCTGCGTCAATGCCCTTGCCATCGCGGCGCCTATTTCAGCACTGACAACCAGTCCCTGAATAAACGGACGATCGTGCATCAACCACGGCAGCCCGCCAAAAGCGATGCGATTGCGGGCGTTTTCCGGCGCTTGCAGCGTGTAATCTTCGCCGATATCCGGGATCTCATGGCCACAGGCCAGCAGTTGATCGCGTAGCGTTGGGAAAGGGATATCTTTGCTCTGCAATGCCCGTTGCCCTCGGGCGTCAATAAACACATCGAATTTGCTGCGTCGACCGTGGTGGTAAATTACCGTCATTTCCTGCTCATTCGTACGCTCATAATCCGCACCAAGTGTGAGGATCTCAATCATCCCTGCGTCGTGCAGAGCCAGCAGTCGGCGGACTGATTCAGACGGGATTGCCGCATAATTATCGATAAACACGCGCGCCAGTCCTTGCTTAAATCGCTTTTCATCAGGCGGATCAAGATGTGGGACGATCTCTTCGATTACCTCGTGTAGCCGCAGCAGGGTATAGCGCCATGCGACGGTACGCTGTTCCTGTTTGTTGCGTTCAACTTCAATCAGGTTGCGCTTCGCCCATTCAAAAGGATCGTGCTCAAGCCTGTCGGCAAAGTAGGCCTCGGGGAATGTGTCGGCGTTGAGTGTCTCAAGTGCTATCTCTTGGCTCCATTGCGGAGCTGCATCTTGCAGTTGTTGTACAATAATCCGGAAAATGCGGTCCAGTAATCCTTTTTGCCCATGGACAATGACGTCTTCAATTGCTTCAGGCGTTGCGATATTCAACGATTCATAGGGCAGAGGGCAGTAAAAATCCGCTTCAGGCAGCACACCGCTGCGCGACATTAGGGTCAGCTTCAGGCTTTGGCTGTCGGATTTACAGATAAACTGGAGTGCGTTATCAGCCCCGGTGGTGAAGGCACCGTGTTGGCAGGCCACGGCCATCGCTGCGTCAATCGCGCTGAGCGAAGTGCCGAGAATTCCTACCCGGCAAGCGCTAATCTGGACGTCCATCAGACCGGTCCACGGGCTGGGGAAAAACTTCCGTGTCTGTACATCCGTTTCAGGCCACAGATGACCGGTGGCGATAGCGGCGAAGTCCACCTCGATAGGCTGTGAAGCATGATTGATCCACAGAGAGACCCCATTCGGGTTTGCGCGCAGGTCGGTGACTTCGCTTGATTCGTTTATGCTAATCGCCAAGCCTGAGCCTCGCGCTTTCTCGACGATAGCGAATAAACGATCGCGATAATAGTCACCGAGGATCACGCGGGGCAAAAATTGCCGTTCATGCAAAGAATTACGTTCAATCCGAAACTGCGCCAGATAGTCATCATTTTGATTCTGTAGCCACGTCAGATAACTGATATAAATCGGTGGGATCTCTATGCTGGCTATATTTGCCAGCATGAAGTCTGCGTTGTTGTCGCTGTTATAAGGCATGCCAACGCCCGCCTGTTCAGCTTGCTCATAAAGCTCTATTTCCAGCGGTTCACCGCGCTCAACCAGGGCATGAAACGTATAAATGCCGGTGGGACCGACGCCGACAATGGCCACTTTTTTCATGGGGATCCTTGTAGAAAGTTCGACGTGGTAGTCGGGGATTATGCTTAATCTGCGAAGTGTAAGTGTGGTCGATAATTTACGGGGGGAAGGAGGTATTTTGCCGGGGAGAGTGAAAATATCAGAATTTTGCAGCGCCTGAGAGCATAAAAAAAGGCCACCCGGTACAGCCAGGCAGCCTTTTGCACATCAGATACCGGCCAATTACGCCAGCACTAAATCACCCTGCGGATGGCAGGAACAGGCCAGCACATAACCTTCAGCGATTTCTGCGTCGGTCAGCGTCATGGTGCTGCTGACCGTGTAGTTACCGTCAACCACTTTGGTTTTGCAGCAGCCGCAAACGCCTGCACGGCATGCGGCGACAACCGGAACCTTGTTGCTTTCCAGCGCTTCCAGCAGCGTACTGCCCACCGGCGCATAGAACTCTTTCGCCGGCTGTAGCTTAGTAAACTTCAGACCACTGGTGGCGGCTTCGGCAACAGGTGTGAAGAACTGCTCTTTAAAGAAGCGCGTCACACCCAGTGCTTTGACTTCTTTCTCGACCAGATCCATATACGGTGCCGGGCCACAGGTCATCACGGTACGCGAGGTCAGATCCGGTACGCTTTTCAGCAGTTCGGTAGTCAGTCGGCCGGAAACAAAACCTTCGGTGGCATTGTTTTCAGCAACTAATGTCACCGGATATTCACGCCACTCGTCGGCAAAAATGACATCTTGCGGCGAGCGAACGTTAAAGATTACCTGTACATCCGCTTGCGGGCGGTACTTTGCCAACCAGCGACGCATTGACATGATTGGCGTAACACCACAGCCTGCGGCCAGCATCAGGAACTTGTCTTCCGCTTTATCTTCACAGGTGAACTCACCCATGGTATCGGACAGCCAGATATAGTCGCCGCGCTTCACGTCGCGGGTTAGCCACTGTGAACCTGCACCATCGTCAATCCGGCGGATGGTCAACGTAATGTACTCGCTAACGCCCGGCGTTGAGGAAATGGTGTAAGCACGCAGCGTATCCGCTGAATTACGTACGCTGACCAGTGCATACTGCCCGGCGCGGTAAGGATAATAATCGTGGCACAGCAACGAAATTGTCCATACATCCGGCGTTTCCTGATGGATGTGGTGAACCTGCATCCGCCATGGGCACTGATGAGTTGGCATTGTCATTCTTTACTCCTTACGCGCTCAGCAGTTGCTTCATGTCTTCTTCAACGGTGGTCACGGAACGCAGACCAAATTTCTCGTTGAGAACTGCCAGCAGATCCGGTGTGAAGAAACCAGGCGCAGTCGGGCCAGTTACGATGTTTTTCACGCCCAGAGACAGCAGGGTCAGCAGAATAACAATCGCTTTCTGTTCGAACCAGGAGAGCACCAGAGACAGCGGCAGATCGTTCACGCCACAGCCCAGTTTCTCAGCCAGGGTTACCGCCAGGATAATGGCAGAGTAAGCATCGTTACACTGACCGGCATCGACCAGACGCGGCAGACCTTCGATATCGCCGAATTCCAGTTTGTTGAAACGGTATTTACCGCAAGCAAGGGTCAAGATCAGGCAGTCATCCGGCACGCTGGTGGCGAAGTCGGTGAAGTAGTTACGTTCACCACGTGCGCCGTCACAACCGCCAACCAGGAAGATGTGACGCAGTTTTTCACGGCTCACCAGGTCGATCAGGGTATCAGCAGCGCCCAGCAGGGTCTGACGACCGAAACCTACGGTGATCAGGTGCGGAATTTCACTGTACGGGAAGCCAGCCATCTGCTGCGCCTGTGCGATAACCGGACCGAAATCGTCACCTTCAAGGTGGCTCACGCCCGGCCAGCCGACGATGCTACGGGTCCAGATACGGTCGTCGTAGGCGCCAACGGTTGGGTCGATGATGCAGTTAGAGGTCATCACGATTGGGCCAGGGAAGCGGGCGAATTCAACCTGCTGGTTCTGCCAGCCGCTGCCGTAGTTACCGATTAGGTGTTTGAACTTACGCAGTTCCGGATAGCCGTGTGCTGGCAGCATTTCGCCGTGGGTATAAACGTTAACACCGGTGCCTTCAGTCTGCTCAAGCAGGTTGTAGAGATCTTTCAGGTCGTGACCGGAGATCAGGATGCACTTACCTTCGGTTGCTTTTACGTTGACCTGAGTCGGGGTCGGGTGACCGTATTTAGTGGTTTCACCGGCGTCCAGAATGCTCATCACTTTGAAGTTCATCTGGCCGATTTCCATTGAACACTCCAGCAGAGCGTTCATATCGGAAGGCCAGGTACCCAGCCACGCCATGATTTTGTGGTACTGAGCATAGATATCGTTGTCGTACTGACCAAGAACGTGGGCGTGCTCCATGTAAGCTGCCGCACCTTTCAGGCCGTACAGACACAGCAGACGCAGGCCGAGGATATTATCGCCGATGGTCGCTTTGTCTTTATTCGGGGTGAATTCAGCGGCCTGACGTTGCAGGTCGCCCAGATCGTCGCTGACCAGTTGCAGATCGGCCATCGGGTTGGTGACAGCTGCGTTCGCGTCGATGTTCAGGCATTGTGCTTTCAGGGCGTCGCGCATGGCGATAGCTTCACGGGCATAGCCAACAATACGCGGGGAATCGAAGTTTACGTTAGTCAGCGTGGAGAAGAACGCACGCGGCGCAAAGTTATCAACCTCATGGTCGATGATGCCGTATTCACGTGCTTTAACAGCCCATGCAGACAGACCTTGTAGGGAAGCAATCAGCAGATCCTGCAAATCGGAGGTTTCAGCCGTTTTACCGCACATACCCTGCGCGTAAGAGCAGCCGTTTCCTGCCGGAGTACGGATGGTTTGTTCACATTGCACACAAAACATGGTCACACCTTTTAAAGTTATATTTAATATACATGTTTAAGATTATGCCTGTGCGCGTAGGGATAAAAGGGATTTCTGCTACTACTTGCAGGGAGATTGATTTAGCGCAATTTTGGCGGTAGCTGACTACCGCCAGAGAGGTATTTGCCCGAGCGTCAGGCGGAGAAAAACGCCATCAGCAGAGGCACTAACAGACTCAAAATAAAGCCGTGGACGATGGCTGCCGGGACCATTTCCAGGCCGCCGCTGCGTTGTAAAACGGGCAGGGTGAAATCCATTGATGTCGCGCCGCATAATCCCAGCGCGGTAGAGCGGCTGCGGCCCACCATTCCTGGAATCAACATAATGGCGATCAGTTCACGGGCCAGGTCGTTAAAGAAGGCGGAACTACCAATTACGGGTCCGAACGATTCGGTCAACAGAATACCGGACAGGGAATACCAGCCAAAACCTGATGCCATCGCCAGCGCGGTTTTCAGCGGCAGACCGAGGATCAATGCATTGATAACCCCCGCCAGCATCGAACTGGCGACGACGACGACGGCTACGATCATCCCCCGACGGTTCAGTACAATTTGCTTTAAGGTCATACCGCTGTTGCGCAGTTGGATCCCCACCAGGAACAGTAAAAAGATTAACGTATATTCGCTGGCTTCGGTGGCATGCTGCAGAATGGGAAGCCCAGTGAGGCCGAGCAGGAAACCGATGACGACGACGCCGCAAAGCTGGAGCGACTCAAGCGCCATTGCAATTCGCGAGGGGAGTTTTTCTTGCTTGTGGTTGTGTCTCCAGGGCAGCGAACGCTCCAGCCAGAACAGCGCCGCAATATTACACAGTATAATGACCGTCACGCTGACCGCAGAATAATGAAGAATAGCTAACAGGTTGCTGGCGAGATTATCCAGAAACGCCAGGCTAATACCCATAAAAAAGAGAATAAGGTAGACGATCCAGCTCAACAGGCGATTGATAAGTTGTAATGCAGTCCTGTGCCGGAGCGGAATAAGGTAGCCCACAATAAGGGGAACCAGAATGATTAACAGCCCTGAAAACATGAAAACCAGATCCTTGCTGAGAAGTAAGACGAAATGCGCTAGCACACACTACTCAAAGCAAAGAGGGGAGTAAAGTTGCAAATAAAAGGAAATATAGAGAGGATAAAAAAGACCTGACTTGCGCCAGGCCTTTTTTGTTAGCGATTAATCGCGTTTTTCCAGCAGAGTGCGGTAAATAAGGCCGCCGAGTACTCCACCGATAATCGGCATAACCCAGAAGAACCACAATTGTTGCAATGCCCAGCCGCCCTGGAAAATGGCTACTGCGGTACTACGTGCCGGGTTTACGGAGGTGTTGGTGACTGGAATACTGATCAAGTGGATCAAAGTTAACGCCAGACCAATTGCGATAGGTGCAAAACCTGCCGGAGCATGTTTATCGGTCGCGCCGTGGATCACTAATAAGAAGCCTGCGGTCAGAATAATTTCAATGACGACGGCAGAAAGCATGGAATAACCGCCTGGTGAATGTTCACCAAAGCCGTTTGATGCAAAACCACTGGCCGTTGCATCAAAACCCGCTTTACCGCTGGCAATAAGATACAGTGCCGCTGCTGCAACAATACCGCCTACAACCTGAGCAATAACGTAACCAATAACATCTTTTGCTGGGAAACGACCGCCAGCCCATAAACCGAAGGTTACCGCCGGGTTAAAATGCCCACCTGAAATATGACCCACGGCGAATGCCATGGTTAATACGGTCAGGCCGAATGCTAGCGCGACACCGGCAAATCCAATTCCCAATTCCGGGAATGCGGCCGCCAGCACTGCACTACCGCACCCACCAAAAACGAGCCAAAACGTACCGAAGAATTCAGCTGCTAATTTCCTGAACATAACCACCTCAATTAAAAGTTCCGGGTTCGTATTCCTTGCCCGGTAATTCATCGCTAAAAGGGACGATGATGAAAGAGCGGGTATTTTAGAAAAAAATATCATCCCTTCGCCAGTTAAATTGATGAAAAAATTTGATTTAAGGCAATATGTTGCGATTCCTTTTTGAATCTTGGGTGAATGAAGCATAGTCCAATTAGCGAAAGGACGATGATTAAGTTCTGAAATTATATTCAGGAGAAAACATAAGAAGAATATTCTTATTTTTTTTGCTTTTGCGATTCACGCCAGATTGATATCGGGTGTCCTGAGCACCCGCTTGCCGTTATACTCCTGATAACTTGAAGGAAAAAGTTAGCATTTCCGGAGGCTATATGATTCTCGAACGCGTTGAGATTGTTGGATTTCGTGGTATTAACCGTCTGTCGTTGATGCTGGAGCAGAGCAACGTGCTGATTGGGGAAAACGCGTGGGGTAAATCCAGTCTGCTGGATGCCTTAACCCTGCTGCTGTCGCCGGAGCCAGACTTGTATCATTTTGTCCGCGAGGATTTCTGGTTCCCGCCGGGCGATATACAGGGCCGGGAACACCACCTGCACATTATCCTGACGTTTCGTGAATCCCAGCCGGGTCGTTACCGGGTACGTCGCTATCGCCCTCTGGAAGCCAGCTGGACGCCGTGCCAGGATGGCTATCACCGCATTTTTTATCGTCTGGAAGGCGAGTGTGCGGATGACGGTAGCGTTCTGACCTTGCGCAGTTTTCTTGACGGCGACGGCCATCCATTACCTCTCGATGACATTAACGATCAGGCGCGGCATCTTGTGCGCCTGATGCCGGTACTGCGTCTGCGCGACGCGCGATTTATGCGCCGGATCCGCAACGGTACCGTGCCGGATTCGGCGGACGTCGAAGTCACTGCCCGCCAACTGGATTTTCTGGCGCGTGAGCTGGCTACCCGACCGCAAAACCTGACCGACGGACAGATCCGCCAGGGGTTATCGGCCATGGTGCAGTTGTTGGAGCACTATTTTTCCGAGCAGGGGGCTGGCCAGTCCCGTTACCGTCTGATGCGCCGTCGCTCCAATAACGAACAACGGAGCTGGCGCTATCTGGACATTATTAACCGCATGATTGATAAACCCGGCGGACGTACGCACCGGGTTATTCTGTTGGGCCTGTTTTCGACCCTGTTGCAGGCCAAAGGCACGCTGAGGCTGGATAAAGACGCCCGACCTTTATTGCTGGTGGAAGATCCGGAAACGCGTTTACATCCCATCATGCTTTCGGTGGCCTGGCACTTGTTGAATTTACTGCCTCTGCAGCGAGTGGCGACAACCAACTCCGGTGAGCTGTTATCCCTTACGCCCGTGGAACATGTTGTTCGTCTGGTTCGTGAATCATCCCGCGTCGCCGCATGGCGGCTGGGGCCGGGTGGGATCAGTGCAGAAGATGGTCGGCGAATCGCATTTCATATTCGTTTTAATCGTGCGTCATCGTTGTTTGCCCGCTGCTGGTTGCTGGTAGAAGGCGAAACGGAAACCTGGGTTATTAACGAACTGGCCCGTCAGTGCGGACATCACTTTGATGCAGAAGGGATTAAGGTAATTGAATTCGCCCAGTCCGGTCTTAAGCCGCTGGTTAAATTCGCCCGCCGGATGGGTATCGAGTGGCATGTGCTGGTCGATGGTGATGAAGCCGGGAAAAAGTATGCGGCCACGGTGCGCGGTTTGTTGAATAACGACAGAGAGGAAGAACGCGATCATTTAACCATGCTCCCCGCGCTGGATATGGAACACTTTATGTATCGCCAAGGGTTTGCTGATGTCTTTCACCGGGTGGCGCAAATCCCGGAGAACGTGCCCATGAACATGCGAAAAATTATCTCCAAGGCGATACATCGTTCGTCAAAACCGGATTTAGCCATTGAGGTAGCGATGGAAGCCGGGCGGCGCGGCGTTGACGCAGTGCCAACGCTGCTGCGAAAAATGTTTTCCCGCGTGCTGTGGCTGGCACGCGGCAGAGCGGATTAGTGGTGAAACATCGACGACAGCTGCGAATGGATGCTGTCCAGTAGCTGATAGCGGCGGCGGTATTCTGCGCGTTTTTTGCTGGCAATATCCGCCTCGCTTTTTCGCGCCAGCGTGCGTGGAATATGATAGTACCCGTGTCTGTCGCACTCGCCGCCAACCGATTCCCAAAATGCGTTGTAGTCGGAATGAATTACCTTATTTTTATCGTGGTAGCGTTGGCTGCGAAAGATATGCTGTTCATTGCTGACTGCCATAACATTATCGATATTCAATCGTTCTGCTAACCGGCAAATGGCTTCCATTACAATACGTTTTGGGAATATCCCGTGACAGGACTTAGTCGCTTTTTGGATTGCTTCGTGAGGAAGTTGCGCATTGCCCTGCACACCGCCAATAAATAATGTACTTTTGCCATTATATTCGCAGAACGTAAACGTCATTTTAGTCAGCACGTCGCCGTCGCCATTTTGCACCTGAATAGTGCTCTCTCCCTCTTTATCCAGCACCGGGAACATCATCATGGTTACGGTAAATATATCGCCATCTTTGCCTTCAATTTGCGCCAGCTGTAAGCCGTCATTGCTTAATAAGGCGTTAAATTCTGCGGGTAAAAATGCATGGCGGATAACATTATAATGAAAACGCACCGCGTCTAAACGCATTTTACGGGTGAAGTTTGCGGCAAGGTAAGGACGATGCAAACGCACCGGCAGTCGGGGTTGGTGGGATAGCAGGTTTTCAAGATCCGGCCATTGGGCCAGTTCTGTCATCCATTCCTGGGTGAGGCGAGGTATCAAGAGTGAGCGCCAGATAAACTTACGACGAAAGCTACGCTTATCCCAGCAATGTGCGGGACGTAAATGACCGCTGCTCAGGCTGTAAAAAAGACCAAAGCTGGTGACGGGTTTGGTGGAAAGAAAAGTGCTTTCAGTTAGTTGACTCATAATATAAATCCGATTGATACCCTGGTACTAATTTCAGCACAGCGGATCTTAACCATTCATCAATAACTCTGTTATTCTTGCGCTTTTCAACGGCGATTTATTTAACGTTGATGTTTAGCACTCCACTCTGGTGGACGTATTGGGGGAATTGGGACATTTATGAAGCTCAAGGGAAAAATCAAAAAACGCTATTTTCTGTTCGCCATCATCCTTATTGTGGCGGTAATTGCACTTTGGCGAACGCTTAATGCGCCTTTACCTCAGTATCAAACATTAATTGTTCGTCCGGGCGATCTGCAGCAAAGCGTGCTGGCTACCGGTAAACTGGATGCGCTGCGTAAAGTTGACGTCGGGGCGCAGGTCAGCGGGCAGTTAAAAACGCTGTCGGTCGCGATTGGCGATAAAGTCAAAAAAGATCAGTTGCTCGGCGTAATCGATCCTGAACAGGCGCAAAACCAAATCAAAGAGGTTGAAGCGACGCTAATGGAATTGCGCGCCCAGCGTTTACAGGCAGAAGCTGAGTGGAAACTGGCGCGGGTGACGCTTTCCCGTCAGCAACAGCTGGCAAAAACCCAGGCCGTTTCACAGCAGGATCTCGACACGGCGGCCACCGAAATGGCGGTCAAACAGGCGCAAATTGGCACAATTGACGCGCAAATTAAACGTAATCAGGCTTCTCTCGATACGGCAAAAACCAACCTTGATTACACCCGCATTGTCGCGCCAATGGCAGGTGAAGTAACGCAAATTACTACCCTGCAAGGGCAAACCGTTATTGCCGCTCAGCAGGCACCTAATATTCTGACGCTGGCGGATATGAGCACCATGCTGGTAAAAGCGCAGGTTTCTGAGGCTGATGTAATTCACCTGCAACCTGGGCAAAAAGCCTGGTTTACCGTACTAGGCGATCCGCAGACACGCTACGAAGGCACGCTGAAAGATGTTCTTCCGACGCCAGAGAAAGTGAATGATGCGATTTTCTACTATGCCCGCTTCGAAGTTCCCAATCCGAAAGGGATCCTGCGTCTGGATATGACCGCGCAGGTCCATATCCAGCTCACTGATGTCAAAAATGTTCTGACGATCCCGCTGTCGGCACTGGGCGATCCTATTGGTAACAACCGCTATAACGTCAGGTTACTGCGTAACGGCGAAACCCGCGAACGTGAAGTGGTTATCGGCGCGCGGAATGACACCGATGTGGAGATCGTGAAAGGGCTGGAAGAGGGTGATGAAGTCATTACCGGCGAGGGCAACGCTGGAGCTGCAAAATGACAGCATTGCTTGAACTGAGCCATATCCGCCGCAGCTATCCCTCAGGTGAAGGCCTGGTTGAGGTGTTGAAGGACGTATCCTTGAGCATTCAGGCCGGGGAAATGGTGGCGATTGTCGGGGCGTCGGGTTCGGGTAAATCGACGCTGATGAACATTCTCGGCTGTCTGGACAAACCTACCAGCGGTACGTACCGGGTTGCCGGGCGGGATGTTTCCACGCTGGATAGCGATGCGCTGGCACAACTGCGCCGTGAGCATTTCGGCTTTATCTTCCAGCGCTATCATTTGCTGTCACATTTAACCGCGGCGCAAAATGTCGAGGTGCCTGCGGTTTACGCTGGCACCGAGCGTAAGCAGCGCCTGGCGCGTGCGCAGGAATTACTCCAGCGGTTGGGTCTGGGCGACAGGGTTGATTATCAACCCTCTCAGCTTTCCGGTGGTCAGCAGCAGCGGGTCAGTATCGCACGTGCACTGATGAACGGGGGACAGGTTATTCTTGCCGACGAACCCACCGGTGCACTGGATAGCCATTCCGGCGAAGAGGTGATGGCGATTTTGCATCAGCTGCGCGATCGCGGACACACGGTAATTATCGTCACGCACGACCCGCAGGTTGCCGCACAGGCCGAGCGGGTCATTGAAATTCGTGACGGCGAGATTGTGCGCAATCCGCCGCCACAGAAACCCTCTGGTGGACGCGATATCGCGGAGCCAACGGTGAAAACGGCATCCGGCTGGAGCCAGTTTGTCAGCGGTTTTCGTGAAGCGCTTACCATGGCCTGGCTGGCAATGGCTGCGAATAAGATGCGAACGCTACTCACCATGCTTGGGATCATCATCGGTATTGCTTCTGTGGTGTCGATCGTGGTGGTAGGCGATGCGGCTAAACAACTGGTACTGGCAGATATTCGCGCTATTGGTACTAACACCATTGATATCTATCCTGGCAAAGATTTCGGCGACGACGATCCGCAATATCAACAGGCATTGAAGTATGACGATTTGACGGCGCTACAGAAGCAGCCCTGGGTCAGTTCGGTAACACCTGCAGTATCGAAGAACCTGCGGTTACGCTATGGCAATATCGACGTTGCTGCCAGTGCTAACGGTGTGAGCGGCGACTATTTCAACGTCTATGGCATGACATTTAGCGAAGGGACCACCTTTAACGCCGAGCAACTGGCGGGGCGCGCTCAGGTGGTGGTGCTCGACAGTAATACCCGGCGCCAGTTGTTCCCCAATAAAGCGAAAGTTGTCGGCGAAGTCGTGCTGGTGGGAAATATGCCGGCCACGGTAATTGGCGTTGCAGAAGAGAAACAGTCGATGTTCGGCAGTAGCAAGATCCTGCGGGTCTGGCTGCCCTACAGCACCATGTCCGGACGAATTATGGGGCAGTCGTGGCTGAACTCGATCACCGTGCGAGTAAAGGATGGTTTTGACAGTGCCCAGGCCGAACAGCAACTGACCCGACTGTTGACGTTGCGCCACGGTAAGAAGGATTTCTTCACCTGGAATATGGACGGTGTCTTGAAAACCGCTGAAAAGACCACACGTACATTACAACTCTTCCTGACGCTGGTGGCGGTGATTTCGCTGGTGGTTGGTGGGATTGGCGTGATGAATATTATGCTGGTTTCGGTAACCGAACGAACGCGTGAGATTGGCATTCGTATGGCGGTTGGCGCGCGTGCCAGTGATGTGCTGCAACAGTTCTTAATTGAAGCGGTGTTAGTGTGTCTGGTTGGTGGCGCGTTGGGCATTAGCCTGTCGATGCTGATCGCCTTTACACTTCAGCTATTCCTGCCGGGCTGGGAAATTGGATTCTCACCCGTCGCGCTGTTGACGGCGTTCCTGTGTTCGACTGCAACCGGGGTGTTGTTTGGCTGGCTACCGGCGCGGAATGCGGCACGTCTGGATCCAGTAGATGCTCTGGCGCGGGAATAATGCCACAGAGATAAAAATGCCAGCCGCAAAGGCTGGCATTTTGACTGCGGGATGTACACAATGAGACAGAAGAGCTATGCGACAGCTTCTGCTTCAATGACAGGCACGATGACACTGGCATGATTGCCTTTTGGCCCCTGGTGGACATCAAACTGGACAGACTGTCCGGCTTTTAGCGTTCTGTAACCATCCATCTGAATGGTGGAATAATGGGCGAAAATATCTTCGCCGCCGCCTTCGGGGCAAATGAAACCAAACCCTTTGGCGTTGTTGAACCACTTAACAGTACCCGTTTCCATACTTCGACATCCTTCGTAAATCTTATATAAGTAAGATGGAATGAACCGGTGGCGGAGTGGGGGCTGTTCAAAACCTCGCCAACTCTCGAAACTACAATTTAGAGAAATCAGGCGGGGCGTCAAGCGCCAGGCAGACAGAATAGGGTAAAAATGCATCAAAATTTGAAGCAGTTAACGCTATTGTCGGTTATGTGACAGATGTCGCGGATGGCACTAATAGATGATAGTTATCTAATACTTGAGGTAGATTGATTGTGCGCATAGGCTGCTTGTCAGCGGCAAGATTTTCTGCCGGAAACCGTAACTGAAGATGACGACTGACAATGGGTAAGACGAACGACTGGCTGGATTTCGATCTGCTGGCGGAAGACAAATTGCGCGACGCGCTAAAACCGCCATCTATGTATAAAGTGATATTAGTCAATGATGATTACACTCCGATGGAGTTTGTTATTGACGTGTTACAAAAATTCTTTTCTTATGATGTAGAACGTGCAACGCAACTGATGCTTGCAGTTCACTATCAAGGCAAAGCGATTTGCGGCGTGTTTACTGCCGAAGTGGCTGAAACCAAAGTAGCGATGGTGAACAAATATGCGAGGGAGAACGAGCATCCGTTGCTGTGTACGCTGGAAAAAGCCTGAATGCAGGCATAAACATTGGGGGAGGTGCCTATGCTCAATCAAGAACTGGAACTCAGTTTAAACATGGCTTTCGCCAGAGCGCGCGAGCACCGACATGAGTTTATGACCGTCGAGCACTTGTTACTGGCGTTGCTCAGTAACCCGTCGGCCCGCGAAGCGCTGGAAGCGTGTTCTGTGGATCTGGTGGCGCTCCGTCAGGAACTCGAAGCCTTCATTGAACAGACCACACCTGTATTGCCTGCCAGTGAGGAAGAGCGCGACACGCAGCCGACGTTGAGTTTTCAACGTGTACTGCAACGTGCGGTCTTTCATGTTCAGTCCTCCGGACGCAATGAAGTTACCGGCGCAAATGTGCTGGTTGCTATCTTCAGCGAGCAGGAATCTCAGGCGGCTTATCTGCTGCGTAAGCATGAAGTAAGTCGTCTTGATGTGGTGAATTTTATCTCTCATGGCACGCGTAAAGATGAACCCAGCCAGTCTTCTGACTCTGGGAATCAGCCAAATAACGAAGAGCAAGCTGGCGGGGAGGACCGTATGGAGAACTTCACGACTAACCTTAACCAGCTTGCCCGAGTGGGCGGAATTGATCCGCTCATTGGCCGGGACAAAGAGCTGGAGCGCGCCATTCAGGTACTGTGCCGTCGCAGAAAAAACAACCCGCTGCTGGTGGGAGAGTCTGGTGTCGGTAAAACCGCCATTGCCGAAGGCCTCGCCTGGCGTATCGTCCAGGGTGATGTGCCTGAAATCATGGCTGATTGCACCCTTTACTCCCTGGATATCGGCTCGCTGTTGGCTGGCACCAAATATCGCGGTGATTTTGAGAAACGCTTTAAGGCGCTGCTGAAACAGCTGGAACAGGATACTAACAGCATTCTGTTTATCGATGAGATCCACACCATTATCGGTGCGGGTGCGGCATCGGGCGGCCAAGTGGATGCGGCTAACCTGATCAAGCCGCTGCTCTCCAGTGGTAAGATCCGTGTGATTGGCTCCACAACCTATCAGGAATTCAGCAATATCTTTGAAAAAGATCGTGCGTTAGCGCGCCGTTTCCAGAAAATCGATGTCACTGAGCCATCGGTAGAAGAGACCGTGCAGATAATCAATGGTCTGAAGCCGAAATACGAAGCGCACCATGACGTCCGCTATACCGCCAAAGCGGTGCGTGCAGCGGTCGAACTGGCGGTGAAATACATTAACGATCGTCATCTGCCGGATAAAGCGATTGACGTGATTGATGAAGCGGGCGCACGTGCGCGTCTGATGCCGGTCAGCAAGCGCAAGAAAACCGTCAACGTGGCGGATATTGAGTCCGTAGTGGCCCGCATTGCGCGGATCCCGGAGAAGAGCGTATCGCAGAGCGATCGCGACACGCTGAAAAACTTGGGCAACCGTCTGAAAATGCTGGTATTCGGACAGGATAAAGCCATTGAGGCGCTGACTGAAGCGATCAAAATGAGCCGTGCCGGTCTGGGACATGAGCATAAGCCGGTCGGTTCGTTCCTGTTTGCCGGACCAACTGGTGTCGGTAAGACCGAAGTCACGGTGCAGCTCTCCAAAGCCCTCGGCATTGAACTGCTGCGTTTTGATATGTCCGAGTATATGGAACGCCACACGGTCAGCCGTCTGATTGGTGCGCCTCCAGGATATGTCGGTTTTGACCAGGGCGGTTTGCTGACTGATGCTGTTATTAAGCATCCGCATGCGGTACTGCTGCTGGATGAAATCGAAAAAGCGCACCCGGATGTCTTTAACCTGTTGCTGCAGGTGATGGATAACGGCACGCTGACCGACAATAACGGGCGTAAAGCGGATTTCCGCAACGTGGTGCTGGTCATGACCACCAACGCTGGTGTACGTGAAACTGAGCGTAAATCGATTGGGTTGATTCATCAGGACAACAGTACTGATGCGATGGGCGAAATCAAAAAAGTGTTTACGCCGGAATTCCGTAACCGTCTCGACAACATTATCTGGTTCGATCATCTCTCTACCGAGGTGATTCATCAGGTTGTTGATAAGTTTATCGTCGAGCTTCAGGTTCAGCTGGATCAGAAAGGTGTCTCTCTTGAAGTGAGTCAGGAAGCACGTGACTGGCTGGCAGAGAAAGGCTATGACCGCGCAATGGGCGCACGTCCAATGACGCGTGTTGTCCAGGATAACCTGAAAAAACCATTGGCTAACGAACTGCTGTTCGGTTCGCTGGTGGATGGCGGTCAGGTGACCGTTGCGCTGGATAAAGAGAAAAATGAGCTGACCTATGGTTTCCAGAGTGCACAAAAGCACAAGCCAGAAGCAGCACATTAATCTTTAATCACCTAATTGAGCCGGGCGTAATGCCCGGTTTTTTTTCGCCTGAAAGTAAAGATTTGAATTGGGGAGATTCGGAGAGTTTAAACGGCAGGCAAAAAATAAGCCTGCGTAAGGGAGATTACGCAGGCTAAGGAGGTGGTTCCTGGTACAGCTAGCATTTATGGGTTATGTTTTTCAGCGGAGTGGATAATACCCTTAATGAACGAAACGGTATGTGATCGATTTCTAAGAATCTTCCGAACGCTGAAAAATAACCGTAATTAACTACTTAGCATGCGGGTTACGTGTGGACTCACTGGCAAAATTACGCATCAACAATGCATAATTCAGATCGATATCCTCTGGTACAGGCATCCACACGGTGTAACCATCGCCCGGCGCAACTGGCATGGCTTCGCCTTTCGCGTTTTCCATCTGCTCGAGAGTAAAGTTGATATTGCCTTGTGGGGTCATCAGCTCCAGGCTGTCGCCGACGGTGAATTTGTTTTTTACCAGCACGGCCGCCAGTTCACCTTTACGTTCGCCGGTGAATTCGCCGACAAACTGCTGACGCTCGGAAACAGAGAAGCCGTATTCGTAGTTTTGATAGTCGTCATGTGTATGGCGGCGCAGGAACCCTTCGGTGTAACCACGATGCGCCAGGCCTTCCAGCGTTTCCAGCAGTTGCGGGTCGAACGGTTTACCGGCTGCGGCATCATCAATGGCTTTACGATAGACCTGCGCGGTACGTGCACAGTAATAGTACGACTTGGTGCGGCCTTCGATCTTCAGGGAATGCACGCCCATCTGCGTCAGGCGCTCAACGTGGGCAATGGCACGCAAATCCTTCGAGTTCATGATGTAAGTGCCGTGTTCGTCTTCGAATGCGGTCATGTACTCACCCGGGCGCTGGGCTTCCTCAATCATAAAGACTTTGTCTGTTGGTGCGCCAATACCCAGCGTGGGTTCGACGTTTTGTACCGGGATAGGCTCGTACTTATGCACGATATTGCCCACTACATCTTCTTTCCCTTCCTGCACGTTGTATTCCCAGCGGCAGGCATTGGTACAGGTACCCTGGTTTGGGTCACGCTTGTTGATGTAGCCAGAGAGCAGGCAACGGCCGGAGTAAGCCATGCACAGCGCGCCGTGAACGAAGATCTCAAGCTCCATATCCGGCACCTGGGTGCGGATCTCTTCAATCTCTTCCAGCGACAGCTCACGGGAGAGGATCACGCGGGTCAGCCCCATCTGCTTCCAGAATTTCACCGTCGCCCAGTTTACGGCGTTAGCCTGTACCGAAAGGTGAATGTCCATGTCAGGGAAGTTTTCGCGCACCAGCATAATCAGACCAGGGTCTGACATGATCAGTGCATCCGGCCCCATTTCCACCACCGGTTTCAGATCACGAATGAAAGTCTTCAGCTTGGCATTATGTGGGGCAATGTTAACCACCACATAGAATTTTTTACCCAGTGCATGGGCTTCATTAATACCGAGCTGCAGGTTTTCGTGGTTGAATTCGTTGTTGCGTACGCGCAGTGAGTAACGCGGTTGGCCCGCATACACAGCGTCTGCGCCATAGGCGAAAGCGTAACGCATGTTTTTCAGCGTTCCCGCCGGGGAAAGGAGTTCCGGTTTAAACATAATTTTCTCGTTCTGATGACAGGTCAGACTCGCCTCATTCAATGAGGCGGTTAGGGGAGTGCCCCCATATTAAGGGCGGGCATTGTAGCGCTGCAGGGAAGGCAGGTAAAGAAAAACGCCGGGCGACAGCGTTACGTTACCCGGCTGAGCGAGTACTTATCAGGTCTTATCTTTTATCGTCTGACTGACACCATTGGTCTTAACCGAAGTAATACCGGTCTCGCGTGACTGTTCATTCGCATACAGTTGACTGCTACCAATAATCTGGTGGTTTGCAGCTTTCAGGTTGAAATGTAATTTTCCATTAGCCGCTGTTTTTTTCTCATAACGCTCATCCAGAGGGCTGTTAGCCTGGACAGATGCGATCCCTTTTTCCGCAGCGCCTTTGGTAGTGTAAAGCTCGCTGGTAAGGATTATTTCCCCGTTCCCAGCTTTAAGAACAAAGCGGTACTGATCATCGCTACTTTTACTTAATTCAAACCAACCAGCCATATGAACTCCTTGATTAAAAGTTTTAGATCAAACAGTTATTGACGACAGTGTTGTCAGAAAGAGTATGAGCGATATTTGGAGAGTTGCTAGTCACCAGGGCCCCATGGAGCAGCGGGCCCTGAAGGGCAGGAGTGTTTAAGCAATTCGGCAGGCGTCGGCTTCCCAGCGATACCCCACGCCATAGACCGCGCGGATAAACGACTGCTCAGCATCCAGCGACTCCAGCTTGCGTCGCAGGTTCTTAATGTGGCTGTCGATGGTGCGGTCGGTAACGACGCGATAATCGTCATAGAGATGGTTAAGTAATTGTTCTCGGGAGAATACTTTTCCCGGCTCATGTGACAACGTTTTAAGTAAGCGGAATTCGGCGGGCGTTAAATCGAGCATCTTCCCACGCCAGGAGGCCTGAAAACGGCCTTCATCGACGATAAGCGGGCTTTCTGCATCCATTTGTTGTAGTTCGCGCTGCGGTTTGCATCGGCGCAGGATCGTTTTAACACGCGCGACGACTTCGCGCGGGCTGTACGGTTTACAAATATAATCATCTGCACCGATCTCCAGCCCCAGCAGGCGATCAATCTCTTCGATTTTAGCGGTTACCATCATGATGGGGACTTCTGAGAAGCGGCGGATTTCCCGACACAGGGTCAGACCATCGGTACCGGGCAGCATCAGATCCAACAAGATCAGATCGGGCGGTGTTTGGCGCACGTAAGGCAGAACCAGGTCGCCGTGGCTGATGAGCGTAGGAGCGTAGCTCGCTGCCCGCAGGTAGTCGATGAGCAGTTGCCCCAGCTTGGGTTCGTCTTCCACGATCAGAATACGCGGCGTGTTTTCATCAATGGGTAACTCAGTCATACATCTCTCTGTAAATCGCGTTCCAGCGGTAACTCTACTGTAATGCTAACCCCACCAAAAGGCGAATGGGCGGCGCGGATCAGACCATTATGCGCTTGTACGATATTGACGCAAATCGCCAGCCCCAGTCCGGAACCTCCGCTGGCGCGGTTACGCGAGCCTTCGGTGCGATAAAATCGTTCAAACAGCTTCTGTAACTGCTCGTCACTTACGCCGGGAGCGGAATCTGCGAAGGTTAATAACACCATACGTTCGCGTTGTTCGGCGCTGATGTGCAGCCCGCCACCGCTGTCGGTATAACGCAGACTGTTTTCCAGCAGATTGTTGAACAACTGCATCAGACGATCCCTGTCGCCAAATACCGTCATGCTGTCCGGGAGCGAGAGTTGAAGCGTTAGTCCACGACTGGCAAAGCGTTCACGAAATGCGCCGCTTGCCACCTCAAGCAGCGGGATAAGATCCAGCGATGATTTCTGATAGGCCAGCGCACCTTCATCTGACATGGAGAGCTGATGAAGGTCGTCAACCAGTTTGGTGAGCGTACCCACTTCAGCCTGCAAAGAGGCAACGGAGTCGGGCGTGAACTGGCGGACACCATCCTGAATGGCCTCCAGTTCACCGCGCAACACCGCCAACGGCGTGCGCAGTTCGTGAGAAATGTCGGCCATAAAGTCACGACGCATCTGCTGGTTTTTTTCCAACGTACTGGCGAGCTGGTTGAAGTCCTGCGCCAGCTTGCCTAGCTCATCCGTACTGGTTGGCGTAACGCGAGTGGTGAAATCGCCCGCCGCCAGTTTGTGCGTGCCTTCTACCAACCGTTTAACCGGGGCCAGCAGGCTGCGCGCCAGCGTAAACGTTGCCAGTGCTGCCAGGATCGTGGAGAGCGCGACGATAAGCCAGCTGGAACGTCTTTGCTGCATGTCGAAATTGATATCGGTATTACGCGTTAAACGCTCCACCGGAGAGGCAATCACAGCACCCACTTCGCTACCGTTGACGCGGATGGGATGGCGCATACCGTCGCGGGGGACAGGAGCCCGCGGGCCGACCAGTACGTGGGCATTTTGATCGACAACCCAAAACTGTGTACGCCAGCCGTGTGGCGGCATGCCTGGACCCGGTTTATCATCGTCGTTGTCGTGTTCAAAAGAGCGCAGGATCTGGAAAACAAAACGATCGTTATTGCGTAAGAATCGCCAGTTGCCGTGCTGCGCGTACTGCTCGCTTAACGCGTCGCTGAGCATTTGCAGCCGCTGTTCGTTACCGTGCTTAATATAGTCGATAAAACCGCGTTCGAAGCTTATGCGTACGGCCCAGTGCATGCTGATCAGCAACACAATGCAGGTGGCGAAAATCGCCAGAAACAGTTTGCCGGTGATACCGGGCCGCCAGAACTTCATCAGGTGCTCCTTTTGCGTCGTGAAATCACCGCATTGGTTTGCGTGTCGTTCGGCACGCGGGCAAAAATAATGGCGGGCAGCGCAATAATGAATGCAATGCACAACCAGGTATACATAAAGACGCTATGCGTACTACCGCTGTCGATGGCGATATGCTGCTGGCCAAACATGCCTAACAGCAGACCCGCGATGGTCACCCCGATACTCATCGACAGCTGCATGATCATCGACAGCAAGCTGTTGCCGCTGCTGGCGAGATCGTCAGGCAGATCTTTTAACGTCAGGGTATTCATGGATGAAAAGCGCGTTGAGTTGACCATTCCCTGTAAAAACAGCACGAAGGGCAGGGCGTAATACCAGCCCAGCAGTGCCGTGGTCATTAGCAACAGACTGACCAGCGACAGGCCAAGCGTGGTGGTAATCAGTACGCGACGGTAACCAAAGCGGTTAACGACCTGCACCACAATGCGCTTCATGCCCATACTGCCCAGCACCATCGGGATCATCATCAGTCCGGCATGAAACGGTGAAAAACCGAGGCCAATCTGTAAAAACACCGGCCGCATCGGCAGCATACCGCTGCCGATGCGGCCGGCAAAACTGCCGAACAGACCTAGCGAGAAGGTCGATGTGCGAAACAGATTCAGGCTAAACAGCGCGCGGGGATTTCGATGGGCGTGTTTCAGATACAGCGCAATAGCCAGCACCCCGCAGATAACCAACGCCGCCAGCGTGATACTGGAGAGGCCTGTTCCTTTGCTGCCATCGAGCGCCAGCGTCAGAACCGCCATACCGACCGCCAGCATCGCGAATCCGGAGAGGTCGAAGCGTCGGGTTTGCATGGTGTAGTTGGGCATCAGCATTAACGTCGCTATCGCGCCGACAATGCCTACCGGAATGTTAATCAAAAAGATCCAGTGCCAGGAGGCGTATTCAACCAGAATTCCGCCTAACGCTGGGCCCAGCAGCGGGCCGATTTGACCGGGTAAAGTGACAAACGTCATCGCCGCCATATATTGCTCACGCGGGACGATTTTCATCACCGTCAGCCTACCGACTGGCACCATCATCGCACCGCCAACGCCTTGTAAGACGCGCGCCATCACCAGCTCGTTGAGCGTGCTGGACCCGGCGCAAAACAGCGAACCAAGCGTAAACAGGATGATGGCGGTGAAGAAGATATTACGCACGCCAACTTTGTCCGCCAGCCATCCGCTGGCGGGCAGCATCACGGCAACGGTTAAAACATATGACACAATGACCATATGCATGTGTAACGGGCTTTCCCCGAGGCTTGCCGCCATCGAGGGAAGCGCGGTATTAACGATGGTGGTATCCAGCGACTGCATAAAAAAACCAAATGCCACAATCCAAAGTTGCCAGCGGGTGCTGTCGGGAAGTTCTGTCATAACTCTGCTACCGGTTTGCTGTTTTTACGCGAAAAACGCAGACGCAGACGGTCGAAAAAGAGATAGACCACAGGCGTGGTGTACAGCGTCAGGAGCTGGCTCACGACCAGTCCACCGACAATGGTTATCCCCAACGGCTGGCGCAGCTCAGAGCCATCCCCTGCGGATAACACCAACGGCAGTGCGCCAAACAACGCCGCCAGCGTGGTCATCATTATTGGGCGAAAGCGCAACAGGCAGGCCTGGAAAATAGCTTCTTCCGGCTGCAGCTTACCGTTTCTCTGCGCTTCCAGCGCAAAATCGACCATCATGATGGCGTTTTTCTTCACAATTCCAATTAATAGCATGATCCCTATCAGGGCGATTAGGCTGAATGGGGCATTGAACAGCTCCAGCGCCAGCAAAGCCCCGACCCCTGCCGAAGGTAGCGTGGAGAGAATGGTCAGCGGATGTACATAGCTTTCATACAGCATACCCAGCACGATATAGACGGTGGCGATGGCGGCGATAATCAGGATCACCTGCGAGTTCATCGTGTCCTGAAATACCTGGGCGGTACCGGCAAAGCTGCCACGAACCGTGGAGGGGACGCCTAGCTGGGTCATGGTTCTGTTGATGGCCTCTGTCGCTTCTGACAGTGAAGAACCTGTCGGCAGGTTAAACGACACGGTTGAGGCGGCAGATAATCCCTGATGGTTTACCGACAGTGGCGCATTCGCTGGCTGCCATTTGGCAAAGTACGATAACGGGATCGCCTTACCTTCATTGTTGATGACGAACATTTTGTCCAGCGCGCTGATGTCCTGGGTGTAACGTCGATCGACCTCCATCACCACTTTGTACTGGTTCATCGGCTGATAGATGGTTGAAATTTGTCGCTGACCAAAGGCGTTATTCAGCAGGCTGTTGGCGGCCGCCACGTCGATCCCAAGACGAGACATGGTGTCGCGATCGTAAATCAGATTCATCTCCGCGCCATTGTCCTGCTGATCGGAGTTGACGTCCGCCAGTTGGGGCAGGGCGGCAAGCGCCTTACGGATCTTCGGTTCCCACTCACGCAGCGCCGCCAGATCGTCGGACAGTAATGTGTATTGATAGCTGGCGTTGGCCTGCCGTCCGCCAACGCGGATGTCCTGCACCGCCATCAGAAACAGATTCGCACCTGGTTCTTTTGAAAGCGCAACGCGTAGGCGGTCGATCACCTGCTGAGCGGTTTCACGGCGCTCATCGCGTGGCTTGAGGGTAATAAACATCATCCCGCTGTTAACCCGTGACCCACCGGTAAAGCCGGTGACATTGTTCACCGCGGGATCGTCGCGGATGATCTTCATAAAATCCTGCAGTTTACCGCGCATCGCCTGGAAAGAGATGCTCTGGTCAGCCTGGATCCCTCCCATCAATACGCCCGTATCCTGCTCCGGGAAGAAGGTTTTGGGGATGGAAATATAAAGCCAGATATTCAGCGCAATGGTGCCGAGTAATACCACGCCCACCAGTCGCGTGTGGCGCAGTACCCATTTAAGTGAAGTGCCGTAGCTTTGCTGCAGCGCTACCAGCATGCGACCAAATCCCCGTTTACGCGACTGTTCACGCGGGGCGCTGGATTTAAGCATCCAGCCGCACATCATTGGCGTTAATGTCAGCGACACCAGCAGCGAGATACCGATGGCAACCGACAGCGTGACGGCAAATTCGCGCAGCAGGCGTCCAGGCAATCCGCCCATTAACAGCAGCGGCAGGAATACCGCCACCAGCGACAGGCTCATGGAAAGCACGGTGAATCCCACTTCGCGCGTACCCTGTAACGCCGCCTGGAGTGGCTTCATTCCCGCTTCCAGGTGGCGGGCAATATTTTCCAGCACCACGATGGCGTCATCTACGACAAATCCCGTGGCAATGGTTAACGCCATCAACGACAGGTTGTTCAGGCTGAATCCGCACAGATACATGGCGGCAAAGGTACCGATCAGCGAGACCGGAACCGCTACCGCGGGGATCAGAGTCGCACGCCCGGATCGCAGGAAAACAAAGACCACCAGGATAACCAGCGCCACGGAGATAATCAGCGTCTGTTCGACTTCCTCTAGTGAAGCGCGAATGGTCGGTGAACGGTCCTGGGCGATTTGCAGATCGATGGCGGCCGGGACCAGCGTTTGTAACTCCGGTAATTTGGCGCGAATGCTATCTACCGTCTGAATAATATTGGCTTCCGGTAGCTTGCGGATCATCAGCAGAATGGCCGGTTTGGCGTTGGTCATCCCCGCGTTACGAACGTCCTGTACAGAGTCGGTTATAGACGCAACATCACCCAGTCGCACCGCTGCGCCGTTGTTATAGTGGATGATAATAGGTTGATATTCGGCGGCGGTTTTCAGCTCATCGTTAGTTTGTACCTGCCAGCGATGGGTATCATTCTCGATAGCGCCCTGCGGCTTACGCACGTTGGCATTGTCGATCGCGCTACGCACGTCGTCCAGCGACACGCCCTGGTTAAACAGCGCCTGCGGGTTGAGTCCTACCCGCACGGCAGGCAGAGAACTGCCTCCAACGTCCACGTCGCCCACACCGTCGATTTGCGCGATGGTCTGCGCCAGTTGTGTTGATGCGAAATCGTACAGTTCACCCTGCGAGTAAGTGTCCGACGTCAGCGTCAGGATCATGATTGGCGCATCGGAAGGGTTAGCTTTGCGATACGTTGGTCGGCTCGGCATCCCGCTGGGCAGCAGGCTTTGCGCGGCGTTAATCGCGGCCTGAACGTCCCGCGCCGCGCCATTGATGTCACGGTCGAATTTGAATTCGAGAATAATACGCGTACTGCCAAGCGAACTACTCGAAGTCATTTCGTTTACGCCCGCGATGCGGCCCAGCGAGCGCTCCAGCGGAGTTGCGACCGAAGACGCCATCGTTTCAGGGGAGGCACCGGGTAATGATGCGCTGACCATAATCACCGGAAAATCCACCTGCGGCAGCGGAGCGACCGGCAGCAGACGAAAGCCCAGAATACCGCACAGGGTGATAGCCACCGAAATGAGAATGGTCGCCACCGGCCGATGAATGAAAAGCGCGAAAAATTTCATTTACGCTTCCTCTTCCTGACGCGGGAAGCGGCTTTTCACATACAGCGACAGACGGTCAAACAGCAGATAAATTACCGGGGTGGTAAACAGGGTTAATACCTGACTCACAAGCAGTCCACCGACCATGCCAATGCCTAACGGACGGCGTAACTCTGCGCCCACACCGGTACTTAACATCAGCGGCAACGCGCCGAGCAGTGCCGCCAGCGTAGTCATCAGAATTGGGCGGAAACGCAGCAGACAGGCCTGGAAAATAGCATCGCGCGGCGCCATGCCTTGTTCGCGCTCCGCGGCAAGGGCAAAGTCGATCATCATGATGGCGTTTTTCTTGACGATACCGATGAGCAAAATAATGCCAATAATCGCGATGACGTCCAGTTCGCTGCCGGCAATCATTAACGCCAGCAGTGCCCCGACGCCCGCCGTCGGCAGCGTGGAGAGAATAGTAATTGGGTGAATAAAGCTCTCATACAGCACGCCGAGGACGATATACATCGCGACAACCGCAGCCACAATCAACCAGATGGTATTTCCCAGCGCGGCCTGGAAGGCGAGCGTGCTACCCTGGAACTGGGTCGTAATATTTGCGGGCAGGTTAAGCGTTTTTTCGGCGTCCAGAATCGCCTGTACCGCATCACCCAGCGAATGTTCGTCTGGCACGTTGAACGAGATGGTGGTGACCGGGAACTGATCGAGGTGGTTAATCGACAGCGGGGCAAAACGCTGTTCAATACTGGCGATCGCGCTGAGCGGTACTATGCCACCGTCGCTACTGGTCAGACGTATTGTATCCAGTGCCGCAAGCCCCGGCGTATTGTTGGTGTTATGTTCTAACACCACGCGATATTGATTTGCCTGGGTGTAAATAGTCGAAATCAAACGCTGGCCGAAGGCGTTGTACAGGGCGTTGTCGACATCTGACATGCTGATGCCCAAACGGCTTGCACTGTCGCGATTGACGTTCACATACGCTACCAGCCCTTTGTCCTGCCAGTCGCTGCTGACGTCGGACAGCTGCGGTAGCTGATTTAGTTTTGCTATCAGCTGTGGAACCCAGGTGCTGAGGGCATCAAGGGATGTCGCTTGCAGCGTGAATTGATATTGCGTCCGGCTCACCTGAGTATCAATCGTCAGATCCTGAGTAGGCTGAAGATAAAGGTCAACTCCGGGAACCCTGTCAACCGCGTCCTGTAAGCGCGCAATCACTTTCTGCACCCGATCGTCACGTTCATCCAGTGGTTTAAGGTTGATTTGCAAACGCGCGCTGTTCAATGCCGGATTAGTACCATCCACGCCGACAAAAGCGGTCAGGCTCTCTACCGCCGGATCTTTAAGGATGACATCTGAAACCTGACGCTGGCGCTCGGCCATGCTGGCGAATGAGCTGGACTGCGGTGCCTGTAGCGTACCCTGGATAATGCCGTTGTCCTGGATTGGGAAGAAACCTTTGGGGATAAAAACCCATAGCATGACGCTCAATGCCAACGTGCCGAGCGCTACGCTCAGCGTCAGCCACGGGTGGTTAAGTACTTTTGCCAGCCAATGACCGTACCCGGCTATGACGCGATCAAACACTCGCTCTGAGGCGCGGGAGAAGCGATTCTGCTTACGCAATGAGGCCTGATTCAGCATACGCGCGCACATCATCGGCGTAAGAGTGAGCGAGACAACGGCGGAAATCAGAATCGCCACCGCCAGCGTAACGGCGAATTCACGGAACAAACGCCCGACGATATCGCCCATGAATAGCAGTGGGATCAATACCGCAATCAATGAAAACGTCAGAGAGATGATGGTAAAACCAATCTCGCCCGCGCCCTTCAGGGCAGCAGTCAGCGGTTTTTCGCCTTTTTCGATATAGCGTGAAATATTCTCGATAACCACGATAGCGTCATCCACAACAAAGCCTGTCGCGATGGTTAGCGCCATTAAGGTCAGGTTGTTGATGGAGAAATCAAGAAATACCATCACCGCGAAGGTGCCGATTAACGACAACGGTACGGCGACTGCAGGAATAATCGTCGCCGGAACATTGCGCAGAAACAGGTAGATAATCATCACCACCAGCGCTATCGCCAGCATCAACTCGAACTGGGTGTCTGCAACAGAGGCACGAATATTGGTGGTGCGATCGGAAAGTACGCTGACCTTAACCGATTTGGGCAGGCTTTCGGTGAGCTGTGGCAGCATCTGGCGGATACTGTCTGCCGTGGCGATGATGTTCGCCCCAGGCTGGCGCTGCACATTCATCACTATAGCTTGTTGCTTATTTGCCCATGCACCCAGCCAGCTGTTTTCTGCTCCTTGTTCGACGGTAGCGACATCGCCCAGGCGAACCGGTGCACCGTTTTTATAGGCAATAATGAGCTGACGATATTCATCTGCGGACTGCATCTGGTCGTTAGCTGAAAGGGTAATGGCGCGCGTTGGGCCATCAAGACTCCCTTTTGCTGAATTGACGTTGGCACTGGTAATGGCCGTACGGATGGTTTCGCTGGTCAGACCGAGTGCGGCAATGGCCTGAGCGTTAAGTTTCACGCGGACCGCCGGACGTTGCCCACCGGAAAGTGTTACCAGACCCACGCCGGATACCTGAGAGATTTTCTGCGCGACGCGGGTTTCGACCATATCTTCCACCTGCGTCATCGGCATGGCGCTGGAAGTGACCGCCAGCGTCATGATCGGCGGATCTGCCGGGTTTACCTTGCTGTAGACCGGAGGGTTAGGTAGATCGCTAGGTAATAAATTGGTGGCGGCGTTAATCGCGGCCTGAACTTCTTGCTCGGCAACATCCAGCGGGAGCGTCAGTTGAAACTGTAACGTAACGACCGATGCGCCACCGGAGCTTTGTGATGACATCTGTTTTAAGCCAGACATCTGGCCAAACTGACGTTCAAGCGGCGCGGTTACCGCCGAGGTCATAACGTCCGGGCTGGCGCCAGGGTAGAGCGTCACGACCTGAATCGTGGGGTAATCCACTTCAGGTAAGGCGGCGATTGGCAGAAAGCGATAACCGATAATACCGGCAAGCAAAATCGCGACCATCAGCAGCGTAGTGGCGACGGGGCGCAGAATGAACAGGCGCGATGGTCCGCCTGTGTTGTCCGGAGGTAACACCTGCATCAGGAGTTGGCTCCTTTTTTGCCGTATCCGCGTGGCGCTGTTTTCTCATCGGAAACAGAGGCGTCGTGCGCCTCAACGACTTCGACTTTTGCGCCTTCCGTCAGACGGTCAATACCGTCAGTCACGACCCGATCGCCTGCGGACAACCCAGCGGCGATCACCACTTTTTGGCTGTCCTGAATACCCGGTTTAACCAGATGCTTACTCACTTTGTTGTCGCTATTCAGTACCCAGACAAAGTGCCCTTCGTTGCCCATCTGCAGGGCTGCTGTTGGGATCACAACGGCATTTTGCTGTGTGTCGACCAGCATGCGGGCGTTGACGAACTGGTTAGGGAATAACGCATCATCCTGATTGTTAAAACGGGCTTTAACTTTGATGGTTCCTGTAGTGGCATCAATCTGATTGTCGAGACTGAGCAGGACGCCTTCACTCAGTTTTTGTGAATTGGTTCGGTCCCAGGCTTCGACCTTCACCTGGCTCCCCGATTTTTGTGCCTGCAACACGGTAGCAATGTCGTTTTCAGGCAAAGTAAATATCAGGTCGATGGGATGAGTTTGCGTAATGACGACGATCCCGGTGGTATCGCCGCTGGAAATTTGGTTACCGACATCGACCTGCTTCAGGCCGACACGACCATCGACAGGTGCGGTTATCCGACTCCAGTCGAGCTGCAACTGAGCGCTGGCGACACTGGCTTCATCCGCTTTGATTGTGCCTAACGTCTCATTGACCAGCGCCTGCTGGGCATCCAGCTCCTGGCGGGAGACCAGATTGGTTTTAACCAACTGTTGATAGCGGGCAAGATCGCGACGGGCATTCGCCAGCGTGGCTTTATCTTTTGCCAGTTGTCCCTGCGCCTGAGCCAGAGCGACTTTGAACTGGCTGGGATCTATCTCTGCCAGCAGGTCGCCGGCTTTTACCTGTTGTCCTTCCTCAAAGTGTAAGGCAATGAGCTGACCGTCCACCCGGCTACGTACCGTGGCGGTATTGGCGGCAGTAATGGTACCCAGCCCTGTCAGGTAACGTGGAACGGCTTCCTCGGTGGCGGTGGCAGCCTGCACGGGAGCCAACGGTCCGGAGCGCATTCCACGGCGTGCCGACCCAGGCGTGTGCTGCGCTGGTTTGGTAGCGCCCGGTGCGGTTTCCTGGGAAGCGCTGTGGCTTTGCCAGAACCAGATGGCGGCGACGGCGGCCACGACGATCACGATTGCTATCACCCAGCGGGATTTATTACTGCCTTTCATTGTTATGAGTTTCTCATCCTGAAACGATTCGCGGAATGATACTAGTTTAGCCAGCGAACAAGGGAGAAAAATGGAGGAATTATGAAACACTGTCGGGATTCGTCTGAATGCTGACGCGGCTTTGCGAGGCGTTACGCAACAATTTGCGGCGAAAATAGCGAATGCGTCATTGTGCGTTAGAGTGCGGTCAAGGCAAAAGGAGGTAAGCCAGAGATTTCAGCGGGACGCTGGAACGGGAAAGCCCCTCCCGAGGAAGGGGCCAAAATAAGGAAAGGGTTATGATGAAGTACGTCATCATACTGGTGATACTCTTAGTCATTAGCTTACCGGCTTACTAAGACACCAGGGGGAGGGGAAACCTTCCCTAACCCTCACTCCTGAAAATAAGCCACAGCAACGGTGATGTCAATACGCACACCTTTCAGCTTGCGAGCGGCTTAGCGGAAAACAACGTCAGCCCAGCGGGCCAGACCGGCGGTGACAGAACCGAAGTCATCGCCACCCGCGATAGGGATCCCAGGAAGCTGCTGGGCGAGGGCTTTTTTAATCAGCGGTGAACGCGCGCTGCCGCCGGTCAGATAAATCACGTCCGGTTTTTCCTGCGCGTTGTCCAGCGCCAGTTGGACCTGCTCCAGAATGCGCGCCAGGGGCTGATTGAGCGCGGCCTCCAATCCATGTTGACTAATATCGGTTGCCAGCGTGTCGCTGATAAACGGTATCGCCGCCGTTACAATGGTCTGGTCGGAAAGCGCGATCTTGCTCTCTTCTGCGCTGCGCACCAGGCGATAGCTCAGACGCTCGCGCCAGACTTTAAGCAGCAAGGCTACTTTATCGGCTTCTTTCGCGTCGCGGACAAGATCGTTCAGTAAACGACCGTTGGCGCTGCTGTAGAAATCACTTTGCGCGGGAACATCGTTGATCGCGACCGCGTTCCACCAGGGGAGAATAGGTAAGGCGATCCCTTTTTCAGTCTCACCGCCCATACCTAGCAGCGGCATCAGGTGTTTAAACGCCAGCGCGATATCCAGATCGTTCCCGCCTACACGGCAGCCACTGTGTCCCAGCAGGCTGTTTTCGCGATCGGCGCGCTGATGCCATTGCGGCCCCATCAGCAGCAGTGAACAGTCGGTCGTACCCCCGCCAATATCTACCACCAGCACGCGTTTCTCATCCTGCAGTGTGGCTTCGTAATCCAGCCCCGCTGCTACCGGCTCGTACTGGAAGACGACATCCTGAAAACCGGCACGTTTGGCCGCACGTTCAAGAATCCCCTGCGCCTGGATGTTGGCGTCATCGCCACCTAATCCCTGGAAGTTGATGGGGCGACCAATTACGGCCTGAGTGATAGCTTCCGGCAATTGGCTTTGCGCCTGGTTGCGAATGTGCAGCATCATTGCACAGACCAGATCTTCAAACAGCGCAACTTGCTGCGGCTTCAGACCGCTGGCACCCAAAAATGATTTTGGCGATTTAACGAAGTACACCTCTTCCGGGTCTTCAATATACTGACCCAGCGATGTCAGACCGAACTGCACGCTGTTGGCGTTAACGTCGATGTCCTCTTCGCGATTGTAGCGCATCGCACGGCGAAGCAGCGCCTGTGTTTCATCGTCCGTGGTTGGAACGTCGTGATGGCGATACAGCCACTCGCTAACCGCTTCGCGCGTTGGTGCGCACAGCATTGAGGGTAGCAGCGTGCTGTTATTTTCCATTTTGAGCAGGTGGGGCTGCCCATCACGCATAACGGCCACTGAACAGTTTGCCGTACCGTAGTCAAAACCAATAAACACCGTAAAAATCCCCATGCCAGTGAAGAAGGGGCGTGACTTTAACGAATAGTTGACGCCCCGACAACTGGAATATGAAAGCAAGGCGTACTGATTGAATACCGTTTATGCTGTAAGTTTGCTTTA
Source organism: Citrobacter sp. LUTT5 (assembly GCF_009905315.1). Taxonomy (NCBI): domain Bacteria; kingdom Pseudomonadati; phylum Pseudomonadota; class Gammaproteobacteria; order Enterobacterales; family Enterobacteriaceae; genus Citrobacter; species Citrobacter sp. LUTT5. Next base: position 1,858,316 of record NZ_CP047606.1, read on the forward strand.
AAAGGAAAACCGAATGTTCACGCTGAGCTGGCAACCGCCTTATGACTGGCCCTGGATGCTGGGATTTCTTGCCGCCCGTGCGGTTGAAGGTGTCGAAACCGTAGAAGAACTGAGTTATGTCCGAAGTCTGTCCGTAGGGGAGCATCGTGGTCTGGTGAGCGTTGTCCCGGATCTGCACGCCAACGTGCTACACGTGACGTTGAGCTCAGGGTTACAGCCTGTAGCCTCTGAGTGCCTGGCAAAAATAACGCGCTTGTTCGATCTTTCCTGTTGCCCGCAGCAAATTGTCCGCGCGCAGGGTAACCTCGGCGCGGCGCGTCCGGGATTGCGCCTGCCGGGATGTGTCGATGCTTTTGAGCAAGGGGTACGGGCGATTTTAGGACAGTTAGTCAGCGTGGCGATGGCCGCAAAACTGACAGCGAAAGTAGCGCACGCTTATGGCAATACGCTGGAGGATGCGCCCGAGTATGTGTGTTTTCCCTCTCCAGAAGAGCTTGCCAACGCCGATCCGCTGCACCTGAAAACGTTAGGAATGCCGCTCAAACGCGCTGAAGCGTTGATTCACCTTGCTCATGCAACCCTTGAAGGAACGCTCGCGACAACAGCCCCTGCCGATATCGAACAAGGCGTTAAGCAGCTACAAACATTTCCCGGGATAGGGCGCTGGACCGCCAACTACTTTGCGCTGCGCGGCTGGCAGGCGAAGGACGTTTTTCTGCCGGATGATTATCTGATTAAGCAGCGTTTTCCCGGCATGACACCAGCCCAGATCCGGCGGTATGCAGAGCGCTGGAAACCCTGGCGCTCCTATGCGCTGTTGCATATCTGGTATACGGATGGTTGGCAACCGTCAGTTGATGGCGAAATTGCTGGTATTCAGTAGCAGATCCAGCGGTTGGGCGTCGGCAATAATATCGCCATAAATCATATCAATACCGATGCCAGAAAGCGTATCCATGATGAGCGGCAGTTGCACCGGACCGGCGATGGTTTTTATGTCCAGGCGCTGAGCATGACCCTGGATAATGGACACCCACATTTCGTCGATCAAGTTGCCGGGAGCGCTGGCACTTAGCTCGCTGTCGAGTAACAGGTAATCGACAATGTGATATTTCAGGTTGTCAAAAAGCTCTAAGTCGCGACCAACCTGACTTAACACAATTCGACAACCGTACTGCCGCAGTCGATGCAGGGCGGATACCGCCTGCGTTGGGTTTGTTTTGATGACGCTTGATGGAACGGTCAGATGCAGCAATCGTGGCGGTAGCGGGCTGCGTTGCAAGTGCTCCAGCAGCTCATCTACCAGCTCTGTGTTGAGCAGGCCGGCGGCGGAAAGGGGCAGGGCAATACTGAAGCCCTTGTTGGCGACAGCCGGGGCAGCACTCTGGAAGAACTCGCCGAACACCCGACGATCGAGCGCTTGACTCAACGTGGGATCGACCAACCCGGCATGGAAGGCTTGATCTTCAATGACTTCACCCTCAGCGGTGCCTAAGCGAAGCGAGATAATCCAGAAGCTAAAAGTCTCCGGTATACGCGGAGAAGCAACACCTCTGGCGATCATCAGCATAGGGTTGTGTGTAATAGTGTGTCTTTGTTCATCCAATGACAGTTGGCTACGCGCGGCATGGGCCTGGCTTTGCTGAGGCTCATAGACACAGACTCGCCCACGGCCGCTGTTTTTCGCCGCGTAGCAGGCGATATCGGCCTGAGACATAACGTCAGTCGCGACATGGTTTTTCTCATCAATCAGCGTAATTCCCGCACTGGCGCCAATACGGTGCAAACGGCCTTCCCACATAAATTGGTAATTGTTAATAGCACTGATGATGCGTCCTGAGATAAAGCGGGCGCTTTCGATATTACAATCCGGCAGCAACAGACCAAACTCGTCGCCGCCAAGGCGCGCCAGCATATCGCTGGATCGCAACATGCTGAGCATAAGCGCAGAGAGTTCACGCAGCAGGGCATCGCCGGCGGCATGGCCCGCGCTGTCGTTCACCGCTTTAAAACGATCCAAATCGATAAAAACCAGTACATGGCACTGGCGCGTGTCGTGTACTGAATGCAGCAATTGTTTTAGATGGTTTTCGAAGCTGACCCGGTTTGCCAACTGCGTCAGGTCATCATGTGAGGCACTGTAGCTAAGCTGGCGGAGCATCTTCCGTGACTCTGTGACGTCCTGAATAACCAACACCGAACCAATGCTGCCGCCGTCAAGGGTGCTGAGGGGCGTGATGCTGTACTGAATGTCATAACTGTTGCCGTTACGACAATGCAGGACCACTTCCTGCTCGATTGCCGTACGCGACATGTCAGCACTGTAGATATTTTCCATCAGCGGACCGTTCTCGCCAAAAGTAATATGTAGTACCGTCAATAGCGGAATGCCGATGGCACTGTCCTGCTGCCAGCCGCTCATTTTCTCAGCGACCGGATTCATAAAGGTCACGTTCATATAGACATCAATACAAATTACCGCTTCGCCGATTGAGTCCAGCGTAATGTGCAGGCGCTCTTTTTCCTGATACAGCGCTTCGTTAAGCTGCTTCACTTCGGTCATATCCATATTGATACCAAGTAAGCGTTCAACTTCACCGTCTTTATTCAGCACCCGGTTGGCCAACGAGCGGATATGGCGTATGCCATCTTTTACTGCGATACGAAACTCAAGCTTAAACGGAACCCGCGCGGCCAGCGAATCACGAATCACATTTTCGGCGTACTCGCGATCTTCGGGTACAACGCACTCATACCAGACTTGCCAGCTGGGCTTTATATGCGCAGGAACTTCATACAGATCGAACATCCGTTTATCCCAACTGATCACGTCAGGCTGCAGTTCCCATTCCCAAATCCCAATACCCCCGGCTTCATTGGCGAGGGTAATGCGTTCCATCAACCGTTTGTTAATCCACTCGGTATGCTTCAGGTCGTTAATGTCCTCAACCTGCGCGATAAAGTAGAGTGGAGTGTTGTCGCTATGACGCACCAGCGAAACGGCCAGCAACGCCCAGACGACGTCGCCCGCGCGGGTGTAATAGCGTTTTTCCATGGAATAGCTATTAATCTCTCCGCGTGCCAGCATGTTGAGTTGTTCAAGGTCGTTGTTCAGATCTTCCGGCCAGGTTAACTGCTGGAAGGTCAGCGAACGTAGCTCCTCCTGGCTATAGCCCAGAAACTGGCACAAGGCTTTATTGGCCTGTAGCCATTGCCCCTCGGTGCCAACCAGTGCCATGCCAATCGCGGAATATTCCATGGCGTTGCGAAAGCGTGACTCGCTTTCTGAAATGTTCTTGCGTTCGGCTCGAAACGCGTACATCACCATGGTCATCATGTTGGCGGGCAACAGGATCATCAAAAACGGCAACCAGGGGATGTCCGTCATCATGTTCTGTTTCGGGGTGTAAAGCAGTGAAGGGTCGGCGGCCAGCATCAGCGAAACCATCATCACGGTGCTGAGGAATATTAAAAACGCCTCCATACGCGGCAGACGGACAGCGCTCCACATCAGCAGGACAATAACGCAGGTAAATGGCCATGGAATGTACATCATGGATAGCCAACTGAACGTTAAGGTCACCAGAAGCGTAATCAGGGTCTCAAGCAATAATCGCGGGTCGCGATGGCGCAGCAGGTAATGTGGTTTAAACAGCAAACCTAACGGCACCAACGCCAGTGCGCCAATGGATTCTGACAGTACCCAAATGAGAAAGGTATTTAACGTAGTTTCCTTCGGCAGCAACATCCACATCAATACGCCGCCCAGCAGTGGCGGAACAACCGCGCTGCCAAATGCCAGACGCGCCCAGTCGTTAAGATTTTGTAAGGGATTGTACCAGGGCAGCAGTTTACGCAATAACATTGCGCCAACAACAGCCTCAATAATGTTAATGACCGTATAGGCGAAATTAAGCGACTGTCCGGGGAAGAAGAGTAAAGAGGCGCCGATGCTACCGAATGAGCAAGCCAGCGCGATCCCAGGCCACATCTTTCCAGCGTGACGGTAAAAAGCCACCATCATGATAGAGGTTGGAAACCACAGCGGTGCAAGCTGTGCGCCGTAACGTGACAGTTCCAGCGAAAACAACGTAAAGATGAAAGCCACCAGACCTAAACTGGCCAGGCGCAGTAGAGGATGGGGTAAGGTAACTAAAACATGTTGGGATTGTTTACTCATTACCACTCTACCCAAATAGCCGTTGTCGCCCAGCAGAGATGCCGGACGCATCACATTTAATCTGGGATTATGCTAGTACAAACAATTTACAATTTATACGCCAGCTGCTCATAAATTAACACTCCCAAGCTATTAATTCCTAAGGCAGGTGAATAAATATAGCGGCTGTTCTAAATCTGACCATTTTAATTTGCGACAGGGACAGCATTGGTGCAGCCTGGGGTGGCATCGCGCCGCTGAAATCCCTATAATTGCCGCGTTTGGCGTTTCGGCGCCGCCCTTCCTTACATCCAGGTTAATCAGGTCGCTAAATTTATGACTGATCAGTCCCATCAGTGCGTCATTATCGGCATTGCCGGCGCATCGGCTTCCGGCAAGAGCCTTATTGCCAGTACTCTTTATCGCGAATTGCGTGAACAAGTCGGTGACGAACATATTGGCGTTATTCCCGAAGACAGCTATTACAAAGATCAAAGCCATCTGTCGATGGAAGAACGTGTAAAAACCAACTACGACCATCCGAACGCGATGGACCATAGCCTGCTGTTTCAACATCTGCAAACGCTGAAACGCGGCTCTGCCATTGAGCTGCCGGTATATAGCTATGTTGAGCACACGCGTACGCAAGACACTATTCATATCGAACCCAAGAAAGTCATCATCCTGGAAGGCATTTTGCTGCTGACGGATGCGCGTTTGCGTGACGAGATGAACTTCTCTATTTTTGTTGATACGCCGTTGGATATTTGCCTGATGCGCCGTATCAAGCGGGACGTGAACGAACGTGGTCGTTCAATGGATTCGGTGATGGCGCAATACCAGAAAACCGTCCGCCCAATGTTCCTGCAATTTATTGAGCCTTCAAAACAATACGCCGACATCATTGTGCCGCGCGGGGGTAAAAACCGCATCGCCATCGATATTCTGAAGGCTAAAATCAGTCAGTTCTTTGAATAAGTTCAGCGAATTGTGTACCGTTCAGTGATAACCTGGTTCACCCTTAACGCACCTGGCATTAAGGGTTTGAAGCACGAAAGGAGAAAGTGCCATGCGTTTATGTGACCGAGATATTGAAGCCTGGTTGGATGAAGGTCGCCTGTCGATCAATCCACGCCCTCCTGTCGAGCGAATCAATGGCGCCACGGTAGATGTGCGCCTTGGCAATAAATTCCGTACGTTCCGCGGTCATACGGCGGCGTATATCGATTTAAGCGGACCGAAAGATGAAGTCAGCGCCGCGCTGGATCGCGTGATGAGTGATGAAATCGTCCTTAAGGACGGCGAAGCCTTTTTCCTGCATCCGGGGGAACTTGCACTGGCGGTAACATTCGAATCCGTGACACTGCCTTCCGATCTCGTCGGTTGGTTAGATGGCCGTTCTTCGCTGGCTCGTCTGGGACTGATGGTACACGTCACCGCTCACCGTATCGATCCGGGCTGGTCTGGCTGTATCGTACTGGAGTTTTACAACTCCGGAAAATTACCGCTGGCTCTGCGTCCGGGGATGCCGATTGGCGCGTTAAGTTTCGAGCCGCTTTCCGGTCCGGCAGCGCGACCCTACAACCGTCGTCAGGATGCGAAATATCGCGACCAGCAGGGCGCCGTTGCCAGCCGGATCGATAAAGACTGAGTGTTTATCAGTCTATTGGGGATAGCATGAGACGATTTCTGACGACGCTGATGATTCTTCTGGTCGTGCTGGTGGCCGGTTTTTCTGCGTTAGTACTGTTGGTGAATCCGAATGATTTCCGCGCGTATATGGTCAAGCAGGTTGCCGTACGTAGCGGGTATCAGCTGCAGTTGGATGGCCCCCTGCGTTGGCACGTATGGCCGCAACTGAGTATCCTCTCAGGGCGAGTGATGTTAACGGCTGAAGGCGCCAGCGAACCCCTGGTTCGTGCTGATAATATGCGTCTCGACGTTGCATTGTGGCCGCTGTTGAGCCACCAGCTCAGCGTGAAGCAGGTGATGCTCAAAGGCGCAGTGATTCAATTGACCCCGCAAACTGAGGCGGTACGCGGCAAAGATGCACCCGTTGCCCCAAAAGACAATATGTTGCCCGATCTGGCGGAAGACAAAGGATGGTCGTTTGATATCGCCCGTCTGCGTGTTGCCGACAGTGTTCTGGTGTTCCAACATGAAGACGATGAACAGGTTACCGTTCGCGATATTCGTCTGGAGATGGAACAAGATAGCCAGCACCGCGGCACGTTTGATTTCTCCGGGCGTGTGAACCGCGATCAGCGCGATCTCGCGTTATCCTTTAACGGTACGGTCGATGCCTCCGATTATCCGCACAACTTATCTGCGAATATTGAACAGTTAAGCTGGCAACTGCAGGGGGCCGATCTGCCGCCGCAGGGGATCAACGGTCAGGGACATCTTCAGGCGCAATGGCTGGAAGAGAAAAAACAGCTTTCATTTAGCCAGATAAATTTGACCGCTAATGACTCTTCTTTCTCCGGGCAAGCGCATGTGGCCTTGTTGGAAAAACCGGAATGGGCCGTTGACCTAAAATTTGGTCAGCTCAATCTGGATAACCTGCTCGTACAACATGACGCAGCGGTGACAGCAAAAGGTGAAGTTCAGCAAGGTCAGAGTCAGTCAACGCTGGCGCGCCCCGTTATTGCTTCCCAGGTTGATGCTGTTTCGTATCAGGGACTCAAGGGTTTTTCGGCAGACATCGCTTTGCAGGCTGACAAGGTGCTGTGGCGGAAAATGGCGTTTGAGAATGTCTCGGCAAAAATAGACAACCGGTTCGGCTTACTGAACATTGCACAGTTGCAGGGAAAAAGTGATGGCGGGCTGATCTCATTGCCCGGCACGCTGGATGCCAGAAAGGGAGAACCGCGAGCGGTCTTTCATCCGCGCCTGGAAGGTGTTGAAATTGGCACTATTCTGAAGGCCTTTGATTACCCCATCGCACTCACCGGCAAGCTGTCGTTGACGGGAGATTTTTCCGGCTCGGATATTGACGCCCAGGCGTTTCGTCACAGCTGGCAAGGGCAGGCCCATGTCGAAATGAACGATACGCGAATGGAAGGGATGAACTTCCAGCAGATGATACAGCAGGCCGTCGAGCGTAGCGGTGGAGATGCTAAAGCCCAGCAAAATATGGAGAACGTGACCCGTCTGGATCGTTTTGTAACCGATATGACGCTGGATAACGGTGAGGTGACGCTGGATAACATGGTAGGGGAGTCCGCTATGTTGGCACTGACCGGCAAAGGAACGTTAGATCTGGTGAAGCAGAATTGCGACACGCTGTTTAACATTCGCGTTCTGGGCGGTTGGGATGGCGAAAGTAAGTTGATTAATTTCCTGAAGGCCACCCCGGTTCCTCTCAGAGTCTATGGTCAATGGCAATCACTGAACTACAGTCTGCAAGTTGATCAGCTTTTGCGTAAACATCTGCAGGATGAAGCAAAACGTCGCCTGAATGACTGGGCCGATCGCAATAAAGATTCCCGCAACGGCAAAGATGTTAAAAAGTTGCTGGATAAGCTCTGATTCATATTGCCGGATGGTGGCTAATGCCCCATCCGGCTCGTGACTTACACCTCGTAATCCATCTCTTCTTCACTGTGTAGCGGTATCAGCTGGACTTTTTGCACGCGATGATTTTCCACCTGCAGGGTTTTTAGCCGATAGTCGCCAACCTGGACTTCCTCCCCGGTTTTTGGGATGCGCTGCAAATATTCCATTAAAAGCCCGGCAATGGTGTGATACTCACGTTTTTCATCTAATGGGATAGGGACGTACTGCACCAGGTCTTCCAGCGGCATATGCCCGTTAGCGGTCCATGAACCATCGGCGTTTTTCTGAATATCATGGCGGGCGTCGATTTCCTCTACCTCGTTTGGCAGATTGCCGGCGATGGTTTCCATCACATCACTCAGCGTCACAATCCCTTCGACGGAACCAAATTCATCGGCTACAAACGCGAAGTGCGTCCGGGCGTTTCGGAACTGCTCAAGCGCCGGAAGTAGCGGCAGAGTTTCCGGGAACACCAGCGGCTGGCGAATCAGGACGCGCAGGTCGAGCGGCTCGCCGCGCAGAGACTGTTGCAGCAAATCGATGACATGCACCACGCCAAGCAGTTCTTCCTGCCCGTCTTCGCCAGTGACCACCAGACGCGTATGCTGGTTTTTTTCCAGTAAGGCGCGGATTTCTGCTTCGGGAGCATTGAGGTCGATGTGTTCAATATCGTGACGCGAGGTCATGATACTGCTGACGGTACGCTGATTAAGGTTCAGCACACGTTCAATCATCCTCCGCTCCTGAGGCGCGAAAATCTGACCTTCATGATGGTCTGCCAGCATTGCCGCGGTTTCGGCATCCAGTTCGGCATCTTCTTTTTGCCCGCTCAGCAGCCGCATTACCGCCTCGGCGGTGCGCTGGCGCAGAGTATGGTTGGCTGACAGGAAGCGACGACGGTTAAAGATAGCCAACTGGTTCAATGCTTCGATCATCACCGAGAAGCCGATGGCCGCGTACAGGTAACCTTTCGGGATATGGAAACCAAATCCTTCGGCCACCAGACTGAAACCAATCATCAGCAGGAAGCTCAGGCACAGAATAACGATAGTTGGATGGCTGTTGACAAAGCGTGTCAGCGACTTGCTCGCCAGCACCATCAGGCTGATGGCAATAATCACCGCAGCCATCATCACGGCCAGGTGATCGACCATGCCAACAGCGGTAATGACGGAATCGAGAGAGAATATGGCGTCCAGCACCACGATCTGCGCGACCACACCCCAGAACTTAGCGCCTTTACGCTGGGTGGGATTGTCGCTGTCTTTTCCTTCCAGCCGTTCGTTGAGCTCCATAGTGGCTTTAAACAGCAGGAAGAAACCGCCGAACAGCATGATCAGATCGCGGGCGCTGAAGCTGAGATCGCGAATGCTGAACAGCGGCGTGGTCAGTGTTACCAGCCAGGATATTGATGCCAGCAGCAGCAGGCGCATAACCATCGCCAGCAGTAGCCCGGTAATACGCGCCTTATCCCGCTGGGCAGGAGGTAGTTTCTCCGCGAGGATGGCAATAAAAACAAGATTATCAATGCCAAGAACAAGTTCGATCACGATTAACGTGACCAGTCCGGCCCAGATTGACGGATCGGCAATCCATTCCATAGTAAATGCTATACCCATAGTTGTATGACAATTGTCACAATTCGATCATGGGTAAAACTGGCGAAAAATGCAATGGCGAGAGGGGATTTCTCTGTCGATTATATTAGAACAGATGCAGGATAATAGCCTTAATGTAACTACAGGAAATTATTTCATTAATCTAGATGTATTTAGGAAATATCGCAGGTAAAATGTTTTTATATCAATATTGTCAACATCAATAAAATCCTAAAAATATACAAATCCAACGCTTAATATTAATCTTAAAAGCTTGGTATCGGTGGTTTGTTATCTTGCCTGATATTCGCTTAGCTGCAACAATTCTTGCGGTAATAATCAAAAGATAAATATTTCCTCATTAACCAGTGGCACGTATTCCCGATGCGTTGCCGCTGTAAATGTGATGAAAATAAAGGAGAAGATAAAAATTTAAATTAATCAGTGCATTGGTAGCTAGTGAAGCCAGGGGCGGTAGCGTGTCTGGTCGCCTGAAACAAGCCTAAATTATTCTGTCAAGAGACCGCAGATGAATTCATTTTTTTTAGGACTGATGCCAGTTAAATTCCATTTCAATTAACGGCAAGGTAAATACGTACAGGCGAAGTCGCTATTTAGATTGCATGTGATAATTACTCTGCCAAAGTGATAAATAATCAATGATGAAATCCAAACTTAAATTGATACCAGTATTGGTATCGGTAATCTTGATAAACGGTTGTACCGTGCTTCCGGGCAGCAATATGTCTACGATGGGCAAAGATGTGATTAAACAGCAGGACGCTGATTTTGATATCGATCGCATGGTGAATGTTTATCCACTCACCCCACGACTGGTAGAACAATTACGTCCTCGACCAAATGTTGCACAACCTAATATGTCGCTGGACCAGGAGATTGCCGGGTATCAGTACCGGGTCGGTCCGGGGGATGTCCTGAATGTGACCGTCTGGGACCATCCTGAACTCACCACACCAGCCGGGCAGTACCGTAGCTCAAGCGATACCGGCAACTGGGTGCAACCTGATGGCACGATGTTTTACCCCTACATCGGCAAAGTCAGCGTGGTAGGGAAAACGTTGGCAGAGATTCGTAGTGATATTACCGGGCGCTTAGCGAAGTACATTGCTGACCCGCAGGTGGACGTTAATATCGCCGCTTTCCGCTCGCAGAAGGTCTATGTCTCCGGACAGGTGAACAAATCCGGTCAGCAGGCCATCACCAACGTGCCACTTACCGTTCTCGATGCCATTAACGCCGCTGGCGGTCTCACCGAAGCGGCAGACTGGCGCAACGTTGTGCTGACTCATAAAGGGCAGGAGCAACGCATTTCACTGCAAGCACTGATGCAAAATGGCGACCTGAGCCAGAACCGACTGCTCTATCCTGGCGACATTCTGTTTGTCCCGCGTAATGACGATCTGAAAGTCTTTGTAATGGGGGAAGTGAAAAAACAGAGCACCCTCAAAATGGACTTCAGTGGCATGACGCTTACCGAAGCGCTTGGCAATGCCGAAGGTATTGACCTGACCACCTCCAATGCCAGCGGTATTTTCGTTATTCGACCATTGAAAGGCGAGGGCGGGAACAACGGCAAGATCGCCAATATCTATCAGCTTGATATGTCCGATGCGACGTCGCTGGTGATGGCAACATCATTCCGACTCCAGCCATACGATGTGGTGTACGTCACTACTGCGCCGGTTGCTCGCTGGAACCGTTTGATCAATCAGTTGCTGCCGACTATTAGCGGTGTTCGCTATATGACGGACACGGCCAGCGACCTTCACAACTGGTAATCGTCATGTTTAACAAAATCTTAGTTGTCTGTGTGGGGAACATTTGCCGTTCCCCGACGGCAGAGCGCTTGTTAAGGCAATTTCACCCGGCGTTGACGGTCTCTTCTGCCGGTCTTGGGGCGCTGGTGGGGAAAGGCGCGGATCCGTGCGCCATTAGCGTTGCGCAGGCGCACAACCTGTCACTGGATAATCATTGTGCCCGGCAGATCTCGGGACGAATGTGCCGGGAGTATGACCTGATCCTGGCCATGGAAAAGCGCCATATCTCTGCCCTGTGTGAAATGGTGCCGGAGATGCGCGGCAAAGTGATGCTTTTTGGTCACTGGGACAGCGAGCGCGAAATTCCCGATCCATATCGTAAAAGCCGTGATGCGTTTGACGCGGTGTACACATTACTTGAACGGTCTGCCCGCCAATGGGCTCAGGCACTGAACGCAGAGCAGGGAAAACGATGACAGAAAAAGTAAAACAGTCTGCTGCGCCGGTAACGGGCAATGATGAAATCGATATTGGTCGTCTGGTCGCAACGGTGGTGGAAGCCCGCTGGTGGGTACTTGGCATTACCGCGGCTTTTGCATTGTGTGCCGCGGTCTACACACTGTTCGCCACCCCCATCTATAGTGCGGACGCGCTGGTGCAAATTGAGCAAAATACTGGAAATTCATTGGTGCAGGATATTGGCTCGGCGTTGTCGAACAAACCCCCGGCCTCGGAAGCGGAAATTCAGCTCATTCAGTCACGACTGGTATTAGGGAAAACGGTAGACGATCTCAACCTCGATATCGGCGTTACCAAAGATACGTTCCCTATTTTTGGCGCGGGCTGGGACCGGCTGATGGGCCGTCAGAACGAAACGGTTAATGTGACTACCTTCACGCTGCCAAAGGCAATGAATGAACAGACCTTCACGCTCAATGTGCTGAATGACAAAAGTTATCAACTGGTGAGTGACGGGGGTTTTAGCGTTCGGGGGCAAGTCGGCAAGGTGTTGGAACACGATGGCGTGACGATGCTGGTTGAGGCGATTCATGCCAGCCCGGAGAGCCAATTTACCGTCCGTAAATTCTCCACGCTGGGCATGATAAACACCCTGCAAAATAACCTGATGGTGACGGAAACAGGCAAAGATACCGGTGTATTGAGCCTGACTTTTACCGGTGAAGACCGCGAGCAAATCCGCCAGATCCTCGACAGTATTACCCGTAACTATCTGCAACAAAACGTGGAACGTAAATCCGAAGAGGCCGCCAAAAGTCTGGCGTTTCTGGCCAGACAGTTGCCCGAAGTGCGTAACCACCTGGATGTTGCTGAAAACAAGCTGAACGCCTTCCGTCAGGATAAAGACTCCGTGGATTTGCCGCTGGAAGCCAAAGCGGTGCTGGATTCGATGGTGAATATCGACGCGCAGTTGAATGAACTGACCTTTAAAGAAGCGGAGATTTCCAAGCTGTTCACCAAAGCGCACCCGGCGTACCGCACGCTGCTGGAAAAACGCCAGGCGCTGGAAGATGAGAAAAGTAAGCTGAACGGGCGTGTAACGGCGATGCCGAAAACACAGCAGGAAATTGTTCGCCTGACGCGTGATGTGGAGTCCGGTCAGCAGGTCTATATGCAGTTGCTGAACAAGCAACAGGAACTGAAGATTACCGAGGCCAGTACGGTCGGTGATGTGCGCATTGTCGATCCCGCGATTGCTCAGCCTGGCGTGCTGAAGCCGAAAACGGCGCTGATTATTCTCGGCAGTATCATTCTCGGTTTAATGCTTTCCGTGGTGGGCGTACTGCTGCGTTCTCTGTTTAATCGCGGTATTGAAAGCCCCCAGGCGCTGGAAGAGCATGGTATCAGCGTGTATGCCAGTATTCCGCTGTCTGAATGGCAAAAAGCGCGTGATAACGTTCAGACCATTAAAGGTGTGAAACGCTACAAGCAAAGCCAACTGCTGGCCGTTGGGAATCCAACGGATCTCGCCATAGAAGCGGTCCGTAGCCTGCGTACCAGCCTGCACTTTGCCATGATGCAGGCGCGTAACAACGTATTGATGCTGACCGGCGTCAGTCCGTCGATTGGGAAAACATTTGTCTGCGCTAACCTGGCGGCAGTTATTAGCCAGACTAACAAACGCGTGCTATTGATCGACTGCGACATGCGCAAAGGCTATACCCACGAACTGCTGGGGACCAATAATGTTAACGGCCTGTCTGAGATCCTCATTGGCAAAGGGGATATTTCATCCAGCGCTAAACCGACATCGATTCCGCATTTTGATCTGATCCCTCGCGGTCAAATTCCTCCCAATCCTTCCGAACTGTTGATGAGCGAGCGCTTCGGCGAACTGATTGCCTGGGCCAGTTCGCACTATGACCTGGTGTTGATTGACACCCCACCAATTCTGGCGGTGACCGATGCGGCTATCGTAGGGCGCCACGTCGGAACCACGCTGATGGTTGCGCGTTATGCGGTCAACACGCTGAAAGAGGTGGAAACCAGCCTGGGCCGCTTCGAGCAAAATGGCATTCAGGTGAAAGGGGTGATCCTCAACTCGATCTTCCGCCGCGCGAGCGGGTATCAGGATTACGGCTACTACGAATACGAATACACGTCGGATTCGAAATAACTAACAGCAACGCATATCGAATGTAGGCCTGATAAGCGTAGTGCCATCAGGCAACTTTTTTTGGAAACGAAAATGACCACAGAAAACCCGCTAATTTCAATTTACATGCCAACCTGGAACCGCCAGCAGCTGGCCATTCGGGCGATTAAATCAGTGTTGCGCCAGGACTATCCTCACTGGGAGATGATCATTGTGGATGATTGCTCTTCCTCATATGAGCAGTTGCAGCAGTTTGTTGAGGAACTCAACGATCCGCGCGTGTCGTATACGCATAATTCCACCAACTCCGGGGCCTGCGCGGTGCGTAATCAGGCCATTATGCAGGCCAACGGACAATACGTTACGGGGATTGATGATGATGATGAATGGACGCCGAACCGACTGAGTGTATTTCTCAACTATCGCCATCATTTGGTCACGCGGGCGTTTCTGTATGCCAATGACTATGTCTGTGAGGGCGAAGTGTATTCGCAGCCGACCAGTCTGCCGCTCTATCCTAAGTCCGTTTATTCACGCCGCAGGTTTTATAAGCGCAACATCATTGGTAACCAGGTATTTACCTGGGCATGGCGGTTTAAAGCATGTCTGTTCGATACCACGCTAAAAGCGGCGCAGGATTACGACATCTTCCTGCGCATGGTGGTGGCGTATGGCAAACCGTGGAAGGTCAAAGAGGCGACGCAGATCCTGCATGTAAATCACGGTGAGATGCGCATTACCTCATCGCCGAATAAATTCTCCGGCTACTTTCAGTTTTACCGCAAGCACAAAGGCAAATTTGACCGGGCCAGCAAGAAGTATCAGCTGTTTACCCTCTATCAGATCCGCAACAAACGGATGAACTGGCGCACGCTGCTGACGCTGCTTTCTGTTCGCAACAGTAAGCGTCTGGCCGACGGACTGCGAGGACGCTAATTATGCTGGAAGATTTACGCGTGAACGGCTGGAGTCTGCGCCCCTGCTGCATGGTGGTGGCCTATCGGATTGCCCATTTTTGCTCCGTCTGGCGTAAAAAAAACATCTTAAACAACCTGTGGGCCGCCCCGGTACTGGTGATGTACCGCCTTATCACCGAATGCCTGTTTGGCTATGAGATTCAGGCTGCTGCATCAATCGGTCGTCGTTTCACCATCCATCATGGCTATGGGGTGGTTATCAATAAACACGTGGTTGTGGGGGATGATTTTACCCTACGTCACGGCGTCACCATCGGCAATCTTGGCACCAACGATTTGTCCTGCCCGGTAATCGGTAACAGCGTTGAGCTGGGGGCCAATGTCACTCTGCTTGGCGACGTTGCTATTGGCGATAACGTGACGATTGGTGCCGGGAGCGTCGTGGTGGATAGCGTTCCGGACAATGCGCTGGTCGTAGGCGAGAAGGCACGGGTGAAGGTAATAAAATGAAGATATTACAATTTAATGTGCGACTCGCAGAAGGTGGGGCGGCAGGCGTGGCGTTAGATTTGCATCTGAGGTCGCTGGAAAAAGGGCTGTCGTCGCGTTTTGTCTATGGCTATGGCAAAGGCGGTAAAAAAAGCGCCAGCCATGCGAAATACCCGCAGGTTATCAAATATACGCCGCGCCTGACGTCGGCGGCGAACATTGCGCTGTTTCGTTTCGCGAACCGCGACATGTTCGGCAATCTCGACAAGCTATATCGTACGGTTACCCGCACTAACGGCCCGCTGGTACTGCATTTTCATGTGTTGCACAGCTACTGGTTGAACCTGGAAGAGGTAGTCTCCTTTTGCCAAAAAGTGAAAGCGCATAAACCGGATATCACCTTCGTCTGGACGCTGCACGATCACTGGAGTGTGACCGGGCGCTGTGCCTTTACCGATGGCTGCGAAGGCTGGAAAACTGGCTGTCTGCAATGCCCAACGCTTAGCAACTATCCGCCGGTAAAAATCGATAAAGCACATCAGCAGTTACCCGGTAAGCGGCAGATGTTTCGTGCGATGCTGGCGCTGGGTTGCCAGTTTATCTCGCCCAGTCAGCATGTGGCCGACGCATTCAACAGCCTGTATGGCGCGGGACGCTGCCGCATTATCAATAATGGCATTGATGTGGCAACTGAAACCATTCTTGCCGAACTACCCGCGATGCCTGAGGAGAGCGGTCGGCCGAAAATTGCCGTGGTGGCTCATGACCTACGCTATGACGGCAAAACCAGTCAGCAACTGGTGCGAGCGATTACCGCGCTCGGAGACAAAATTGAGTTGCATACCTTCGGCAAATTTTCGCCATTTGCGGGAGATAACGTCATCAATCACGGTTTTGAGAGCGATAAGCGCACGTTGATGAGTGCGCTTAATCAGATGGATGGACTGGTGTTCAGCTCCCGTGTCGATAACTACCCGCTGATTCTGTGCGAAGCGCTGTCCATCGGCGTACCGGTAATAGCCACGCACAGCGATGCCGCGCAGGAAGTGCTGGCTAAATCAGGCGGAAAAACGTTCAGCGAAGCTGAAGTGTTGCAACTGGTGCAGCTGAAAAAATCAGACATTGCGCAGGCGGTTTTTGACACGTCGCTTGCCGCATTTAGCCAGCGCAGCCGGTTGGCATACAGTGGACAACAGATGCTGGAGGAATATGTCTCGTTCTATCAGAATCTGTAGCTATCTGGTGCTACCGCTGCTTTATCTGCTGGTAAACGTCAAACTCGCCCAGCTTGGCGAGAGCTTCCCGATAACTATTGTCACCTTTTTACCCGTTCTGCTGTTGCTGTTTATCGAGCGCATCAATATCAAAAAATTAATGATCGCGCTGGGCGTAGGGGGCGGACTGACGGCATTTAACTATCTGTTCGGTCAGTCACTGGATGCCAGCAAGTACGTGACGTCCGCCATGTTGTTTATCTATACCGTGGTGATTATTGGCATGGTATGGAGTATTCGCTTCAAAACCATTTCATCGCATAACTACATTAAAATCTTGCGCTTTTTCTGGCTGGTTGTGGGACTGGTGGTGGGGTTAGCTGCAGCTGAAATGGCGCAGATAATTCTCAGCGGCGGCAGCAGTTTAATGGAAGTTATTTCGAAATATCTTATTTACAGTAACAGCTATGTTCTGAACTTTATTAAGTTTGGTGGGAAACGAACCACGGCGCTCTATTTCGAACCGGCATTCTTCGCTCTGGCATTAATCTCAATTTGGCTCAGTATCAAACAGTTTGGTATCAAAACACCTAAGTCCGATGCTATGATTCTGGTAGGGATAATATTATCGGGATCGTTTTCAGGAGTAATGACGTTTATTTTGTTTTACCTCCTGGAATGGGCGTTTCAGTACCTAAATAAGGATGCGATAAAAAAGAAGCTACCTCTGGCGATAATCTCATTGAGCGTGTTTTTAGTTGGTGTGATATTTGCTTTTCCGTACATCGCAACGCGGCTTGGTGATTTAGGAACTGAAGGTTCGTCATCGTATTATCGTATCGTAGGACCATTAGTGATGGTCGGTTATTCATTACTGAACGTTGATGGCGTAGTGAGATTTGGCTCACTTTATGAATACGTCGCGTCATTCGGAATTTTTAACGGTGCAGATGTCGGTAAAACAATAGACAATGGCTTGTATCTGCTGATTATTTATTTTTCATGGTTCGCGGTGATATTAGCCCTATGGTACATGGGGAAGGTCATGAAAATGATGATCAATGCGTTTGGCGATAATCAGAATTATCGGGTGCAGCTTTATCTTTTTACACCATTGTCACTGTTTTTTACAGGTTCAGTATTTAGTCCGGAATACGCATTTTTAATTGTGTGTCCGTTTATTTTGCGCAAGGCGCTGAATATCGCGAGGTAACTCACATGCTGCTCAGTATCATTACCGTCGCCTTTCGCAATCTGGAAGGGATCGTCAAAACTCACGCGTCGCTGGCACATCTGGCGCAAGCGGGTGATATCAGTTTTGAGTGGATTGTTGTTGATGGCGGCTCCTCGGATGGTACGTCGGCGTTTCTTGAAGGACTCAGTGGAGAACACCGGTTACGGTTTGTCAGCGAGCCGGATAACGGTATCTATGATGCGATGAACAAAGGCATCGCCATGGCGCGCGGGCGGTTTGCACTGTTCCTCAACTCCGGGGATATTCTGCATGAGAATGCGGCTTGTTTTATCCGCCAGCTAAAAATGCAGAGTGACCAAACTATGGTCATTGGCGATGCGTTGCTGGATTTCGGCAATGGCAACAAAATTAAGCGTCGGGCAAAACCGGGTTGGTATATTTATCACAGCCTGCCCGCCAGCCATCAGGCAATATTTTTTCCGCTCTCAGGACTGAATGTCTGGCATTATGATTTGCAATATAAAATATCGTCAGATTACGCGTTGGCAGCCAAATTATACAAGTCCGGTTACGCTTTTAAAAAGCTGCGCGGGCTGGTGTCGGAATTTTCTATGGGCGGAGTGTCAACGACGAATAATCTGGAATTGTGCCGGGATGCCAAAAAAGTACAGCGCCAGATATTACACATGCCAGGTTTTTGGACCGGTTTGTCAGAATGTTTACGTCTGCGCACAACCGATAAAACAAAAACCTTATATGGAAAAACGTAAGGGCACAGTATGCAAGACTTAAGCGGATTTAAAGTGCCTGGAGGTTTTCGCGGCGGCGGCGCTATTAAAGTGCAATTATGGTGGGCGGTGCAAGCAACATTATTTCGCTGGTCTCCACAGGTCATGTATCGCTGGCGTGCATTTTTATTACGGATGTTTGGCGCAAAAATAGGAAAAAACGTAGTCATTCGGCCTTCAGTAAAAATTACTTATCCGTGGAAACTAACTCTGGGAGATTATGCCTGGGTGGGTGATGACGCGGTTTTATATACGTTAGGTGATATTACGATTGGGGCCCACGCAGTTATTTCGCAAAAAAGTTATTTATGCACCGGGAGTCATGATTATGCCAGCCAACATTTTGATATTAACGCCACACCGATAGTGGTTGGCGATAAATGCTGGCTGGCGACAGATGTCTTTGTCGCGCCTGGCGTGACGATTGGCGATGGCACCGTCGTCGGGGCACGAAGCAGCGTATTTAAATCGCTGCCAGCAAATGTCATTTGTCGGGGAAATCCCGCAGTAGTCACGCGCGAACGCGTCGAGAAAGTTACTCCCTGAGGGGATCACTGAAGAGGTTATAACATGTCAAAAGTCGCTCTCATTACTGGCGTAACCGGGCAGGATGGTTCTTACCTGGCAGAACTCCTGCTGGAAAAAGGGTACGAAGTACACGGTATTAAGCGTCGCGCTTCATCATTCAACACCGAACGTGTGGACCACATCTACCAGGATCCGCATTCAGGCAATCCCAAATTTCATCTGCACTATGGCGATTTGACGGACTCCTCCAATCTGACCCGTATTTTACAGGAAGTCCAACCGGATGAAGTCTATAACCTGGGTGCCATGAGCCACGTTGCGGTGTCGTTTGATTCACCGGAATACACCGCAGATGTTGATGCGATCGGCACCTTGCGCTTGCTGGAGGCGATCCGCTTCCTTGGTCTGGAAAAAAAGACCCGTTTTTATCAGGCGTCCACCTCTGAGCTGTACGGTCTGGTTCAGGAAATCCCGCAGAAAGAGAGCACGCCGTTCTATCCGCGTTCACCGTATGCCGTTGCTAAGCTGTATGCCTACTGGATAACCGTCAACTACCGTGAGTCTTACGGGATGTATGCCTGTAACGGCATTCTGTTTAACCACGAGTCTCCGCGCCGCGGCGAAACCTTTGTCACTCGCAAAATTACCCGGGCGATCGCCAACATCGCTCAGGGGCTGGAGTCTTGCCTGTACCTGGGCAACATGGATTCACTGCGCGACTGGGGGCATGCCAAAGATTACGTCAGGATGCAGTGGATGATGCTGCAGCAGGATAAGCCGGAAGATTTTGTGATTGCCACCGGCGTGCAGTATTCCGTGCGCCAGTTTGTAGAAATGGCGGCAGCTCAACTGGGGATTAAATTGCGCTTTGAAGGTGAGGGCGTGAATGAAAAAGGCATCGTGGTTTCCGTGACCGGACATGATGCGCCGGGCGTGAAGCCAGGCGATGTCATGATTGCCGTTGACCCGCGCTACTTCCGTCCGGCTGAGGTGGAAACGCTGCTGGGCGATCCGGCCAAAGCACATGAAAAACTGGGCTGGAAACCGGAAATCACGCTGCGCCAGATGATCTCGGAAATGGTTGCTAACGATCTTGCTGCGGCGAAGAAACATTCCCTTCTTAAGTCGCACGGTTACGAGGTCGCCATCGCGCTGGAGTACTGAGGATGAAGACACAACGTATTTTTGTGGCGGGCCATCGCGGGATGGTGGGGGCCGCCATCGTCAGACAATTGTCGCAGCGAAATAATGTGGAGCTGGCGCTGCGTACCCGAGATGAGCTTAACCTGCTGGACGCCAGTGCGGTGCAGGCGTTTTTTGCCGCTGAACGTATTGACCAGGTTTATCTGGCGGCGGCAAAAGTAGGAGGGATTGTGGCAAACAATACTTATCCTGCTGATTTTATTTATGAAAATATGATGATTGAGAGCAACATTATTCATGCTGCACATCTGCATAACGTGAATAAACTGTTGTTTCTCGGGTCATCCTGTATTTATCCCAAGCAAGCTACCCAGCCAATCGCCGAGAGTGAACTGTTGCAGGGGACACTTGAACCGACCAATGAGCCGTATGCGATTGCCAAAATTGCCGGTATCAAGTTGTGTGAATCGTATAACCGACAGTATGGCCGTGATTATCGCTCGGTGATGCCGACCAATCTGTATGGGCCGCATGACAACTTTCATCCGAGTAATTCGCATGTGATCCCGGCGCTGCTGCGCCGCTTTCATGAAGCTCGCGGGCAAAATGCGCCGGATGTGGTGGTATGGGGCAGCGGGACGCCAATGCGTGAATTTCTGCATGTCGACGATATGGCGGCGGCCAGTATCCACGTGATGGAGTTGGCTCAGGAAGTGTTGCAGGAATATACCCAGCCGATGCTGTCGCATATCAACGTGGGTACCGGCGTGGACTGCACCATCCGTGAACTGGCGCAGACTATTGCGGAGGTCGTGGGTTACAAGGGGCGCGTGGTGTTTGACGCCAGCAAACCGGACGGCACGCCGCGCAAATTGCTTGACGTTACGCGTCTGCATCAGTTGGGCTGGTATCACGAGATATCTCTGCAAGCGGGGCTTGCCAGTACATATCAGTGGTTCCTTGAAAACCAGCAGCGTTACCGGGGGTAAGCATGTTTTTACGTCATGAGGATTTTGCCACCGTTGTACGTTCAACTCCGCTGATTTCCATCGATTTGATCGTGGAAAACGCCCACGGTGAATTTCTGCTTGGCAAGCGCCTCAATCGTCCTGCGCAGGGGTACTGGTTTGTGCCCGGCGGTCGGGTGCAAAAAGATGAACCGTTGCACGCGGCCTTTGAGCGGCTTACTGAAGCTGAGCTGGGGTTACGTTTACCGCTGTCCGCTGCGCAGTTTTACGGTGTCTGGCAGCACTTCTATGACGACAACTTTTCCGGGGAAGATTTCTCAACGCATTACATCGTGCTGGGATTTCGTCTGCGGGTGTCGGAAAACGACCTGCAACTGCCTGACGTTCAACATGACGCGTACCGCTGGTTGGCAATTGAAGAGATTCTGGTCAGTGACCACGTGCACGACAACAGCCGGGCTTACTTCTGTGAGAAGAGTCAGGCCGGAGCACCCGGGTTATGAAGATCCTTGTGTATGGCATCAACTATTCGCCGGAGTTGACCGGTATCGGTAAATACACCGGTGAAATGGTGGCGTGGATGGCGCAACAGGGGCATGACGTACGGGTGATCACTGCGCCGCCTTATTATCCGCAGTGGAAAGTCAACGGTCGCTATTCATCCTGGCGCTACCGTCGTGAAGAGGGCGATGCCATCGTCTGGCGTTGCCCGCTGTATGTGCCTGAGCAGCCCTCCACGCTCAAGCGTCTACTGCATTTAGGCAGTTTCGCCCTGAGCAGTTTCTTCCCGCTGCTGGCGCAGCGCCGCTGGAAGCCGGATCGCATCATTGGGGTAGTACCGACGCTGTTTTGTACGCCGGGAATGCGCCTGCTGGCGAAGCTGTCCGGGGCGCGCACGCTGCTGCATATTCAGGATTACGAAGTTGATGCCATGTTGGGACTTGGCATGGCGGGCAAAGGCAAGCGCGGTATGGTGGCAAAACTGGCCAGCGCTTTTGAGCGCAGTGGGCTGTTGAATATGGATCATATTTCGACCATTTCTCGCTCAATGATGAATAAAGCACAGGAAAAGGGCGTTGATGCACAGAAGGTTATTTTCTTTCCGAACTGGTCAGAAGTAGCGCGTTTTCGCGATGTGGACGCCGCCGATGCTCTGGCGTTGCGCCAGCAGCTGGGCTTGCCTGATGGAAAAAAAATCATTCTCTACTCTGGCAATATTGGTGAAAAGCAAGGACTGGAGAGTGTGATCGACGCAGCGGCCCTGTTGAGCGAGCGGCCCTGGCTGTTTGTGATTGTCGGGCAGGGCGGGGGTAAAGCGCGGCTGGAGAACATGACCAGCGAACGCGGCCTGAACAATGTGATGTTCTTTCCGCTGCAATCTTATGACGCGCTGCCTGCACTGCTCAAAATGGCGGACTGTCATCTGGTGGTACAAAAGCGCGGTGCGGCGGATGCTGTACTGCCTTCCAAACTGACCAATATCCTCGCCGTTGGTGGTAACGCGGTGATTACCGCCGAGCCGGAAACCGAGCTGGGGCAGCTCTGTAACATTGTTCCAGGCATCGCAGTATGCGTGGAGCCGGAATCGGTAAACGCGCTGGTTTGCGGTATCCAACAAGCGTTGAGGATGCCAAAAGTCAATACGGTGGCACGTGACTATGCCGAACGCACGCTGGATAAAGATAACGTGCTTAGCCAATTTATTGCTGATATTCGGGGTTAATGATGAGTCAAAGCAAACTCTTTCCGGTAGTGATGGCCGGTGGCTCGGGTAGCCGTTTATGGCCTCTGTCCCGCGTATTGTATCCAAAGCAGTTCCTGTGCCTGAAAGGCGATCTCACCATGCTGCAGACAACGATCTGTCGTCTGAACGGTGTGGAGTGTGAAAGCCCGGTGGTTATCTGTAATGAACAGCACCGTTTCATCGTCGCGGAACAGCTACGACAACTGCACAAGCTGACTGAGAACATTATTCTCGAACCCGCCGGTCGTAACACGGCACCGGCGATAGCGTTGGCCGCGCTGGCGGCAAAACGTCAAAGCCCGGAGGAAGATCCGCTGCTGCTGGTATTGGCGGCCGATCACATGATTGCCGACGAAGAGGCTTTTCGCGAGGCGGTTCGCAATGCAATGCCCTATGCCAGTGCGGGTAAGCTGGTGACGTTTGGTATCGTGCCGGACCAGCCGGAAACGGGCTATGGCTATATCCGCCGTGGCGTGGTTTCGCCAACGAATACCGACGCCGTGGCGTTCGAAGTGGCGCAGTTTGTTGAAAAACCCAATCTGGAAACCGCGCAGGCTTATGTGGCGAACGGCGATTACTACTGGAACAGCGGCATGTTCTTGTTCCGCGCCGGACGTTACCTGGAAGAACTGGAAAAGTACCGCCCCGACATTCTTGAGGCTTGTGTGAATGCCATGAGTACGGTCGACCCCGATCTCGATTTTATCCGCGTTGATGAACAGGCGTTTCTCGCCTGTCCGGAAGAGTCTGTGGACTATGCGGTAATGGAACGTACGGCGGATGCGGTGGTAATGCCCATGAACGCAGGCTGGAGCGACGTTGGCTCCTGGTCATCGCTGTGGGAAATCAGCGCCCATACCGCCGAAGGCAATGTGCATCATGGCGACGTCATTAGCCACAAAACGGAGAACAGCTACGTGTATGCCGAATCTGGCCTGGTGACGACCGTCGGGGTGAAGGATCTGGTGGTGGTGCAGACCAAAGATGCGGTGCTGATAGCCGATCGCAACGCGGTGCAGGACGTCAAAAAAGTGGTGGAGCAAATTAAAGCTGACGGACGACATGAACACCATATTCACCGCGAAGTTTACCGTCCGTGGGGCAAGTACGACTCCATTGATGCCGGAGACCGTTACCAGGTGAAGCGAATTACCGTTAAACCCGGTGAAGGATTGTCCGTGCAGATGCATCATCACCGGGCTGAACACTGGGTGGTGGTGGCCGGTACCGCGAAAGTGACGATCAATGATGACATCAAACTGCTCGCTGAAAACGAGTCTGTCTATATTCCGCTTGGGGCGACCCATTGTCTGGAGAATCCCGGGAAAATCCCGCTCGATCTGATTGAAGTGCGCTCCGGATCTTACCTCGATGAGGATGATGTGGTGCGGTTTGCGGACAGATACGGGCGTGCCTGATGCAGGATGCGCCGCGCTTATCCGGCCTACAACACCGTAGGCCCGGTAAGCGAAGCGCGCCGGGAAATGCATTTAACACTCATTAAAAGGCTCATTAAGAGTCAGGGCCTCCTGTTGCCTGAAGAAGGGTAAATCATGACGAAATTAACCTGTTTCAAAGCCTACGATATTCGCGGCAGGCTGGGCGAAGAATTGAATGAAGATATCGCGTGGCGTATTGGCCGCGCTTACGGCGAGTTCCTGAAGCCAAAAACGATTGTCCTCGGCGGTGATGTGCGCCTGACCAGCAAGACGCTAAAGCTGGCGCTGGCGAAAGGACTACAGGATGCGGGGGTGGATGTGCTGGATATTGGCATGTCGGGTACCGAAGAGATTTATTTTGCCACCTTCCACCTGGGTATTGACGGCGGTATTGAAGTGACCGCCAGCCATAATCCGATGGATTACAACGGCATGAAGCTGGTGCGGGAAGGGGCACGGCCCATCAGCGGTGATACCGGTCTGCGCGACGTACAGCGCCTGGCGGAAGCCAACGACTTCCCGGCGGTTGATGAGACAAAACGTGGCCGCTACCAGCGTATTACTATCCGTGATGCCTACATTGACCACCTGCTGGGTTACATCAATCCCGCCAATCTGAAACCGATGAAGCTGGTGCTCAATTCCGGTAACGGCGCGGCAGGCCCTGTAGTGGACGCCATTGAAGCCCGTTTTAAAACATTGGGCGTGCCGGTCGAGTTCATCAAAATCCACAACACGCCGGATGGCAACTTCCCCAACGGTATTCCCAATCCTCTGCTGCCGGAATGTCGGGCTGACACGCGCAACGCGGTGATTGAACACGGCGCCGATATGGGAATTGCCTTCGACGGTGATTTTGACCGCTGCTTCCTGTTCGATGAAAAAGGTCAGTTCATTGAGGGCTACTACATTGTCGGCCTGCTGGCGGAGGCGTTTCTGGAGAAGAATCCGGGGGCGAAGATTATCCACGACCCGCGTCTGTCCTGGAACACCGTGGACGTGGTGACGGCGGCAGGCGGTAAACCGGTGATGTCAAAAACCGGACACGCGTTTATCAAAGAGCGGATGCGCGACGAAGATGCCGTCTACGGCGGTGAGATGAGTGCGCATCACTATTTCCGTGACTTTGCCTACTGTGACAGCGGAATGATCCCGTGGCTGCTGGTGGCGGAATTGTTGTCTCTGAAAGGACAGTCGCTGGGCGAACTGGTCCGCGACCGGATGGTGGCCTACCCGGCGAGTGGTGAAATAAACAGCACGCAGGCAGAGCCGGCGGCAGCGATTGCGCGCGTGGAGCAGCATTTTTCCCGTGAGGCGCTGACGGTTGACAGAACGGACGGTATCAGCATGTCGTTTGTCGACTGGCGCTTCAATTTACGCTCTTCCAATACCGAACCGGTGGTGCGCCTGAACGTGGAATCGCGCGGAGATATTCCGTTGATGGAAGCGCGAACGCGCACTCTTCTGGCGTTACTGAATCAGTAATGCTGGTGCTTCCTTTGCCCGATTCTGGGCAAAGGGTGACTAACAGGAACCACGATGACACATCTAAAGAAGCGCGAGCGCGCCAAAACCAATGCGTCGTTAATTTCGATGGTGCAACGCTTTTCAGATATCACCATCATGTTTGGCGGGTTGTGGGTAATCTGCGAATTAAGCGGTTTGCCTTTCCTGTACATGCACCTGCTGGTGGCGCTGATCACGCTGGTCGTTTTTCAGATGCTCGGTGGCATAACGGATTTTTATCGCTCCTGGCGTGGTGTCAAAATGACCACTGAGCTGGTGCTGTTGCTGCAAAACTGGACGCTGAGCCTGATTTTTTGCGCAGGTCTGATCGCCTTTAATAACGATTTTGATAACCGTCTCGCCGTCTGGCTGGCGTGGTATCTGCTGTCCAGTGTTGGCCTGGTGTTGAGTCGTTCGTTTATTCGCTACGGTGCGGGATGGCTGCGTAATCGCGGGTACAACACTCGTCGGGTGGCGGTGGCAGGGGACCTGCCAGCTGGACAAATGCTGCTGGACAGTTTTCGCCATGAACCGTGGCTGGGGTTTGAAGTAGCGGGGGTCTATCACGACCCTATCCCTGGAAAAAACTCCCGCGACTGGGCCGGTAATCTGCAACAACTGGTGGATGACGCCAAAGCCTCACGCATTCATAACGTTTATATCGCCATGTCGATGAGCGATGGTGCCAGCGTCAAAAAATTAGTGCGCGAGCTGGCCGATACCACCTGTTCAGTGATCCTTATTCCTGATGTCTTTACCTTCAACATTCTGCATTCCCGGATTGAAGAGATGAACGGCATTCCGGTGGTGCCGCTGTATGACACGCCACTCTCGGGGATTAATCGTCTGTTAAAACGCGCGGAAGATATCGTGCTGGCTTCACTGATCCTGCTACTTATTTCCCCGGTGCTGTGTGGCATAGCACTACTGGTAAAACTGACCTCCAAAGGACCGGTGATTTTCCGCCAGACTCGCTATGGCATGGATGGGAAGCCGATCAAAGTCTGGAAGTTTCGCTCAATGAAAGTGATGGAAAACGATGCGGTGGTGACGCAGGCGACGCAAAACGATCCGCGCGTTACCCCTGTGGGAAATTTCCTGCGCCGGACGTCGCTCGATGAGCTGCCGCAGTTTATTAACGTGCTCACCGGGGGGATGTCTATCGTCGGACCACGTCCGCATGCGGTGGCGCATAACGAACAGTACCGCCAACTGATTGAGGGATACATGTTACGCCATAAGGTGAAACCGGGTATTACCGGCTGGGCGCAAATCAACGGCTGGCGCGGTGAAACCGATACGCTGGAAAAAATGGAGAAACGTGTGGAGTTTGACCTCGAATACATTCGCGAGTGGAGCGTGTGGTTCGATATCAAAATTGTTTTTCTGACGATATTCAAAGGCTTTGTTAACAAAGCGGCGTATTAACATGAGCTTACGAGAAAAAACGCTTAATGGCGCAAAGTGGTCGGCGATTGCCACGGTGATCATTATTGGGCTCGGACTTATTCAGATGACCGTCCTGGCGCGAATTATTGATAACCACCAGTTCGGGTTGTTAACCGTGTCGCTGGTGATCATAGCGCTGGCCGATACGCTGTCGGATTTCGGTATCGCCAACTCAATTATTCAACGCAAAGAGATTGGTTATCTGGAGCTGACGACGCTGTACTGGCTAAACGTTGGGCTGGGTATCGTGGTATGCGTGGCGATGTTTCTGCTGAGCGAGACGATTGCCCATGTGCTCAATAACCCAGAACTGGCACCGCTCATCAAAACCTTATCACTGGCGTTTGTGGTGATACCGCACGGGCAGCAGTTTCGCGCGCTGATGCAAAAAGAGCTGGCCTTCAACAAAATTGGCATGATTGAAACCAGTTCGGTGCTGGCTGGATTTACCTTTACCGTGGTCAGCGCCCATTTCTGGCCGCTCGCGCTGACGGCCATTCTTGGGTATCTGGTGAATAGTACGCTACGTACGCTGCTGTTCGGCTATTTTGGCCGCCGGATTTACCGACCCGGGCTGCATTTTTCGCTGGCATCCGTTTCGTCGAACCTGCGTTTTGGCGCATGGCTGACGGCAGACAGCATCATCAATTACATCAATACCAACCTTTCCACGCTGGTTTTAGCTCGCACGTTGGGAGCTGGCGTGGCGGGCGGATTCAATCTCGCCTGGAACGTGGCGGTTGTCCCGCCGATCAAACTGAACCCGATTATCACCCGCGTGCTGTTTCCGGCGTTTGCCAAAATCCAGGACGACAGCGAAAAACTACGAGTGAATTTTTACAAGTTGCTGTCAGTGGTTGGGATTATCAACTTCCCGGCGCTACTGGGACTGATGGTGGTGTCGAATAACGTGGTGCCGCTGGTATTCGGCGATAAGTGGAACGGCATTATTCCGGTCCTGCAACTATTGTGCATTGTGGGTTTGCTGCGATCCGTGGGGAATCCAATAGGATCGCTTTTGATGGCGAAAGCCCGGGTCGATATCAGCTTCAAATTCAATGTGTTCAAAACCTTTTTGTTTATTCCTGCCATTTTCATTGGCGGTCATCTGGCGGGGGCGATTGGCGTGACGCTGGGCTTTCTGTTGGTCCAGGTGATTAACACGATCCTCAGCTACTTCGTGATGATCAAACCTGTTCTTGGCTCCAGCTACCGTCAGTACATGCTCAGCCTGTGGCTGCCGTTGTATCTCTCCTTACCAACCCTTGTGGTGAGCTATACGTTGGGCTTAACCCTGCGTAACCAGGTGCCATTAAGCGCGCTGCTGGGGATCCAGATAGCGGCAGGAGCACTGGTGTTTGCGCTAATGATTGTGCTGTCGCGCCATCCGCTGGTGGTGGAAATAAAACGCCAACTCTGTCGCAGTGAAAAAATGAAAACCTTGCTCCGTGCGGGATAAGAACAACGTTTTAAGAGGTCATAATGAAATTACTAATTTTAGGCAACCATACCTGCGGGAACCGAGGGGATAGCGCGATCCTGCGCGGTTTGCTGGATGCCATTAACGCGTTGCGTCCCGAGACCGAAGTGGATGTGATGAGCCGTTACCCGGTGAGCTCTTCGTGGTTGTTAAACCGCCCGGTGATGGGCGACCCGCTGTATTTGCAGATGAAGCAACATAACAACGCAGCGGGTGTTATGGGGCGCGTGAAGAAAGTGCTGCGTCGTCGCTATCAGCATCAGGTACTGCTCTCGCGTGTTACCGATTCCGGTAATCTGCGCAATATCGCTATCGCCAAGGGCTTTACCGATTTTGTCCGTCTGCTGTCGCGCTATGACGCCATCATCCAGGTCGGCGGATCGTTCTTTGTCGATCTGTATGGCGTGCCGCAGTTTGAACATGCCCTGTGTTCGTTTATGGCGAAAAAACCGCTGTACATGATTGGTCACAGCGTGGGGCCATTCCAGGATGGGCAGTTTAATCAACTGGCGAACTACGTGTTTGGTCACTGTAATGCGTTGATTTTACGTGAATCCGTCAGTCTGGATCTGATGAAGCGCAGCGCAATTACCACGGATAAAGTCGAAACTGGCGTGGATACGGCCTGGCTGGTTGACAACCATCATGAGGATTTTGAGCCAGGTTATGCGGTACAGCACTGGTTAGACATGGCGGCTAAACAGAAGACCGTTGCCATTACATTGCGTGAGCTGGCTCCTTTTGATAAGCGTCTGGGGACAACGCAGCAGGCCTATGAGCAAGCCTTTTCCGGGGTGGTGAACCGCATCCTCGACGAAGGTTACCAGGTGATAGCGCTGTCAACTTGCACCGGTATTGATAGTTACAACAAAGATGACCGCATGGTGGCGTTAAACCTGCGCCAGTATGTTAACGATCCGGCCCGATATCACGTGGTGATGGATGAACTTAACGATCTGGAGATGGGGAAGATTCTGGGCGCATGCGATCTGACGGTGGGGACTCGCTTGCATTCTGCCATCATCTCGATGAATTTTATGACGCCTGCCATCGCCATTAACTACGAGCACAAATCGGCCGGAATCATGCAACAACTGGGGTTACCGGAGATGGCTGTTGATATTCGTCATCTTCTCGATGGCAGTCTCGAAGGGAAGGTTGCCGATACTCTCGGACAGTTACCTGAGCTGCGCATACGTCTCGGCGACGCGGTTATGCGCGAACGCGAACGTGGGGTACGCATGGTGCAGTCGGTTTTAACGCGTATTGAGGGGGAAAAATGAAGATTGGTTTTTTTCTGCTTAAATTTCCGCTCTCCTCCGAGACATTTGTACTCAATCAGATAACCGCATTTATCGATATGGGCTACGACGTGGAGATTGTCGCTTTGCAGAAGGGCGATCTTGAAAATACTCATGCCTCCTTTAATACCTACCGTCTGGGTGAAAAAACTCGCTGGTTGCTGAATGAACCGGAAAGCAAACTGGCGAAACTGAAATATAGGGCAGCGGCGGCTCTGCACGGTATTACCCGCGCAGCGACCTGGAAAGCGCTTAATGTTGCACGCTATGGTGAGGAGGCGCGCAATCTGATTTTGGCAGCTATTTGCGGCGGGAATCCGCGAGCGTTTGAGGCGGATGTCTTTATTGCTCATTTTGGGCCCGCAGGCGTAACGGCCGCCAAGCTGCGTGAGCTTGGGATGATCCGCGGAAAAATCGCCACGGTATTTCATGGGGTTGATGTTTCGCACCGGGGCGTTTTGGCCCGCTATACCCCTGAGTATCAGCAGCTGTTTCAACGCGGTGATTTAATGTTGCCCATCAGCAATCTCTGGGCCGGACGTTTAAAAAACATGGGATGCCCGCCGCAAAAAATTGCCGTCTCGCGTATGGGAATCGATATGACACGCTTTACGCCACGCCAGTTGAAATCGCCAACTACACCGCTGGAGATTATCTCTGTTGCCCGGTTAACCGAGAAAAAAGGACTGCACCTCGCCATCGAAGCTTGTCGTCAGTTAAAAGAGCAGGGCGTTTCATTTCGTTATCGAATTCTGGGTATCGGCCCTTGGGAGCGTCGTTTACGTACGCTGATCGAGCAATATCAACTCGATGACGTTATTGAGATGCCCGGCTTTAAGCCCAGTCATCAGGTAAAGGAGATGCTTGAACAGGCGGATGTATTTTTGCTGCCTTCGATCACCGGAAGAGACGGCGATATGGAAGGGATCCCGGTGGCACTGATGGAGGCAATGGCGGTGGGTATTCCGGTGATTTCCACCGTTCACAGCGGGATCCCGGAGCTGGTCGAGTCGGGTAAATCAGGCTGGCTGGCACCGGAAAACGACGCGCAGGCACTGGCAGAGCGTTTAGCGGCATTTAGCCTGCTCGACAGTGAGCAGGTACAGTCGATTGTTCAGTGTGCGCGTGAAAAAATTGAAAATGAATTTAATCAGTTAGCTATCAATAAACAGTTAGCCAGTCTGCTGCAAACGATGTAAATCGAGGTTGTATGTCAGAGAACAAACTCTCACGCCGTACTTTTCTGACGGCGGGCTCTGCGCTTGTCATGCTGCATTCTCCCGTTGTTCGCGCGCTTGAATCGTCGGGCAGCGTCAACATTCAGGATTACAACCCACAGGATTGGGTGGCCTCTTTCAGGCAGGCGTTCAAAGAAGGGCAAATGGTCGTCGTACCAAAAGGCCTGGAATGTAAGGATCTCAATACTGCTATTGTTATTCCGACAGGCAAAACGCTCTTCATACAAGGGCGAATAAGTGGCAATGGCCGTGGGCGCTTTATTCTGCAGGATGGATGCAAAGTGGTGGGCGAGCAGGGCGGGAGCCTGAAGAACGTTACCCTGGATGTGCGTGGTTCGGACTGTGTAATAAAAAGGATTGCCATGAGCGGCTTCGGTCCGGTGACGCAAATTTATATCGGCGGTAAAACTTCAAGGTTGATGCGTAATCTGATTATCGATGATATTACTGTCACACGCGCAAACTATGGGATTTTGCGTCAGGGTTTTCATAACCGAATGGATGGCGTAAAGATTACAAACTGCCGATTTAGCGATCTCCAGGGAGATGCCATTGAGTGGAATGTGGCTATCAACGACAGCAACATCCTCATTTCTGACCACGTCATTGAACGTATTAACTGTACCAATGGCAATGTGAACTGGGGCATCGGTATCGGGCTGGCGGGCAGTACCTATGACAATAGCTATCCCGATGAACTGGCGGTAAAAAACTTCGTGGTGGCGAACATCACCGGTACCGACTGTCGGCAGTTAGTTCATGTTGAGAACGGCAAACACTTTATCATTCGTAATATTACCGCGCGAAATATCACCCCGGATTTCAGTAAGAAAGCAGGCATTGATAATGCGACGGTTGCTATTTATGGATGTGATAACTTCGTGATCGATAATATCAATATGGAGAACAGCGCAGGTATGCTCATTGGTTATGGCGTTATCAAAGGTCGATATTTATCCATTCCACAAAACTTTAAGCTAAATAATATCCATCTCGATAACACCAAACGTGAATACAAATTACGCGGAATTCAGATCTCCTCTGGTAATGCAACGTCATTCGTGGCCATCACCAACGTGGAGATGAAGCATGCCACGCTTGAGTTGCACAACCAACCGCAGCACCTTTTTTTACGTAACGTCAGGGTGATGCAGCAATCAGCTACGGGTCCCGCACTTAAGATGCACTTCGATCTGCGCCAGGACGTACGCGGTAAGTTTATGGCCAGGCAGGACACATTACTCTCACTGGCCAACGTACATGCAGTAAACGAAGTCGGGCAAAGTTCAGTTGACATCGACCGTATAAACCATCAGGTAGTGAATGTAGAAGCGGTGAATTTTCGACTACCGGGGCAGGGGAGGTAACCCCACTATATTCTTACTGGATATCATTGGCTAAAAGATTATAATCACCCGATTACTGTTAAAGCTGGGGCTGGGCAGCATTGACTACTCAGGGAAGACGCTCATCTTTATCATATGTTTCTTGTGTTACGAACAGACAAAGTGATTTATGAACGATAAAGTTTTGCTCATCGGTGCCTCCGGATTCGTGGGGACCAGACTCCTGGAGACGGCTGTTGCGGATTTTGATATCAAGAATCTGGATAAACAGCAGAGTCATTTCTATCCGCAAATCACGCAAATCGGCGATGTTCGCGACCAACAAGTTCTGGATCAGGCGCTTTCAGGCTATGATACGGTCGTTTTGCTGGCGGCAGAACATCGTGATGATGTCAGTCCTACTTCACTCTACTATGATGTGAATGTTCAGGGGACGCGCAATGTATTGGCCGCTATGGAGAAAAATGATGTTAAGAACATCATTTTCACCAGTTCTGTTGCGGTCTATGGCCTGAACAAAACCAACCCTAATGAAAATCATCCTCACGATCCCTTCAACCACTATGGTAAAAGCAAGTGGCAAGCGGAAGAGGTTCTGCGTGAATGGCATGCTAAAGCTCCAGATGAACGTTCGCTGACCATCATCCGCCCGACGGTTATCTTTGGCGAACGCAACCGCGGTAACGTTTATAATCTGCTGAAACAGATTGCTGGCGGTAAGTTTATGATGGTTGGGGCGGGTACGAATTATAAATCAATGGCTTATGTGGGTAATATTGTTGAGTTTATCAAGTATAAACTGAAGAATGTGACTGCTGGTTATGAGGTTTATAATTACGTTGATAAACCTGATCTCAATATGAATCAACTGGTTACCGAAGTTGAACAGAGCTTAAGTAAAAAAATCCCCTCAGCACACTTACCTTACGCTTTAGGCATGTTAGGTGGCTATTGCTTTGATATTTTGGGTAAAGTGACCGGCAAAAAATATGCCGTCAGCTCTGTGCGCGTGAAGAAGTTCTGTGCCACCACACAGTTTGATGCAACGAAAGTCCACTCATCCGGTTTTGTTGCTCCTTACACATTATCTCAGGGACTGGATCGCACTTTAAAATACGAATTTTTGCACGATAAGAAAGATGACATTACGTTTGTCTCTGAGTGATTGTTGTTTGTAGAGTGTCTGGGGCTTAGTTAACTTCGATTTTTCGGGAATGCTATAAAACTGACGAGATGAGTTTGTTTCCGAGGAATCCGAGTTCACCTCGGCGCTGGTGAAGTGTAGAGTTTGCATTCGGTTTACCTCAACCTGGTTATATCGTGTTGAGGATGGAGCCAGCAATACTGGCTAACGTACGGCTAAAGTCTATACTTTATCAGCCGTTTGGAGGTAGGAGAGAGAATGACTAATTTGAAAGCAGTTATCCCGGTAGCGGGCCTGGGGATGCACATGTTGCCAGCCACGAAGGCAATCCCTAAAGAGATGCTGCCGATCGTTGACAAGCCGATGATTCAATACATTGTCGACGAAATTGTAGCTGCAGGTATCAAAGAAATCGTTCTGGTAACTCATGCGTCTAAGAACGCGGTTGAGAACCACTTCGACACCTCTTACGAACTCGAATCGTTGCTTGAGCAACGTGTTAAGCGCCAGTTATTAGCTGAGGTGCAGTCTATCTGTCCTCCGGGCGTGACTATCATGAACGTCCGTCAGGCTCAGTTACTGGGTCTGGGTCACTCTATTCTTTGTGCTCGCCCTATCATTGGTGATAACCCGTTTGTCGTGGTATTACCTGACGTTATTCTGGATACCGCAAGTGCGGATCCGTTGCGCTACAACCTCGCTGCTATGGTTGCTCGTTTTAATGAAACCGGGCGCAGCCAGGTGCTGGCTAAGCGTATGGAGGGCGATCTGTCTGAATACTCTGTTATTCAAACCAAAGAGGCTTTGGACAACGAAGGTAAAGTCAGCCGTATCGTTGAGTTCATCGAAAAACCGGATCAGCCGCAAACGCTGGATTCCGATCTGATGGCCGTAGGACGCTATGTGCTTTCTGCTGATATCTGGGCAGAGCTGGAAAAAACTGTTCCAGGTGCCTGGGGACGTATTCAGCTGACTGATGCCATTGCAGAGTTGGCTAAAAAACAGTCTGTTGATGCCATGCTGATGACGGGTGACAGCTACGACTGCGGTAAAAAGATGGGCTACATGCAGGCATTCGTTAAGTATGGGCTGCGTAACCTGAAAGAAGGTCCGAAGTTTCGTAAGAGTATTGAGAAATTGTTAAGCGAATAGATCATCAAATATCTGCTTGATAATAAATTGTTAAACAAACGGTAGTGAACACCCTGAATATTAGTCTGGTTGCATATGGGGAGGCGCTGCCGTTTTTGTTTTGTACAATTTACTTAAAAGAGTAAGCTTAGGAAATATTCTTCGGAATGTAGTATTCTTTCTCTGTAGCGCTGTATTTGGTAAGAAAATTATTAAAAGGTTCTGTGTGAGGGCCGAACATCGAAGAGCAATGTGTGAAGTACTCTGGTAGCTTGTGAGCCAGGGGCGGTAGCGTGCAATAAGTTAAATAATTAAAGTCTGCAATAGATTTCAGCCACATACAGATACTATATAATCAACTAACCTTGATATTTAAAATAACACATGAAAAAAATAGCTTTTATTGTTACCAAGTCTGAAATCGGTGGAGCTCAGACTTGGACAAATGAGATGATGAAATTAGTAAAAAATGAAGGTTCTGTTTATTTGATAACCTCAGAGGATGGTTGGTTAACTGAACAAAATAACTTTGAGAAGGTCTTGATTTTACCTCAGCTTAAAAAACATTTCAGTTTCTCTGGATATATTTCCTTACTTAAATTTATAAGAAAGGAAAATATTGACGTTATGATCGCCAGTTCAGCAAATGCTGGTATTTACTCCAGAATGGCAAGGTTAATTTCCAAGTTTAAATGTATCTATGTATCACATGGATGGTCATGTATATACAATGGAGGGATGCTGAAATCTGTCTTTATAAAAATAGAAAAGTATCTATCATACATAACGGATGTTATTTGGTGTGTATCCAGAAGCGATGAAGATAAAGCTATAAGAATTATTGGTATTAACAAATGTAAGATCAAGACATTAACAAATTCAGTAGTGCAGATGAAAGAAAAAGAAGGTAATGATTGTCAGAAGAGAATTATCTTTGTGGGGCGTCTTACTTACCCCAAAAGACCTGATTTGCTTATTAATGTAGTAGCGAAGCATCCAGATATGAAGTTGGATATAGTAGGTGGGGGTGAATACCTAAAGACCCTAAAAGAAACTAACAAAGATATTTCTAATATCAATTTTGTGGGAGAAGTTAAAGGATTTAATAATTATTCTAATTATGACTTGTTTGTTTTGGTATCTGATAGTGAAGGATTACCGATGTCAGGTTTAGAAGCGCATACTGCAGGAATCCCACTTGTCTTAAGTAACGTTGGTGGATGTACTGAGTTAATAGAAGGCAATGGTCTCCTTGTTAACAATACCGAACAAGATGTTGAACGTAGTATCATTAGTATATTTGATAATTATGATGATTATTTACTTAAGTCACGAGAGGTAAAAGGGAAGTTTGTCTTTGACTCATATGCTGATGATTATAAGAAGCTGATATTAAATTAATATATTCAATCTACTGTCTACTGTATTAATGATTTTCATGTAATATATTGTTGAGTGCTTTTGACAGTTTAATTCTGTTGTGGTTTTATTTAGAACCACATCCTTTAGCTGCTTTTATGAAAACAATACTATTATTAGAATGATTATTATATCCAAATAATAGGTTGCTAGTTTATGCTTAAGCGTATTTTCTTTTCTTCAGATATTTTTAAAAATATCATATGGCTTATTATTGAGAAAATGTACTTCGTTATTCTTGTTTTTCTTAGTGAGGCAATGATAAGCCGAAGTCTTGGTGTTACAGATTATGGTAAATGGGTTTACTCAGTAAATTGGGTTGTGGTTGTATCATCCGTAGCTCTTGTAGCTGGTAGTGAAGTTCTAATTCCAGCATTGAGCCGTCATAAAAAGATAGTCAATGAGCTTATTA
Organism: Citrobacter sp. LUTT5; assembly: GCF_009905315.1. Classification (NCBI taxonomy): domain Bacteria; kingdom Pseudomonadati; phylum Pseudomonadota; class Gammaproteobacteria; order Enterobacterales; family Enterobacteriaceae; genus Citrobacter; species Citrobacter sp. LUTT5. The sequence goes on from NZ_CP047606.1 coordinate 1,894,874, forward strand.
GTGCTGCTTTTCTCATAAGGATGATAGGAGCCTTATTGGCTTTCATCTTTATATGGACATATGCTGTGTTTTTCGTTACAGACGAAGAAATAAAACGAATATTATATTGTTTGTCATTTGTTCTCCTGTTAAATGAACCATTTGGTGTCGTTACCAATTATTTACAATCGATTATAAAAATAAAAAGAGCAGTAATTTGTCGTTGTGTAGCTTTGGCTATCCGTGTGTTCTGTGTGATGCTCGCATTTCACACAGCGAATAATTACTATATATATTTCTCTCGAAGTGCCGAAACATTGGCCCTCGCTGTATTTTTAGGTGGCCTTTTTTTTATTTCAAAGCTAAAAATAACCCTCAATGCAACAGTGTTAAAAATAGTATTCTTCAGAGGCATTAAGCTATGGGTGCCTTTGGTAACTATGATGATTTATCTTAGGGTTGATCGTTTTTTTATCGAACATTATTTAACTTATGATTATCTTGCAATATATGGCGTATCTGTGCAGTTTTTGGAGCAGGCTTTTTTACTTTTAAGCATAATTGTCCAGTCTGTAGCTCCGAGATATTTATTTGCGACAGTCGATCGTATGACATTACAGCTTAATGTGAAAAAGTGTATATGGACAGTTGTTGCTGTTTCAACAGTAATTCAATTAGGCTGTTTATTAATCTTGAGTAAACTAATATTGCTGATCTTTGGTATGAAGTTTCAAATGTCAGGACAGATGGCGTTGATGTTACTACCAGCTATTACTTTCTATGGCATTGATTTAGTACTGATGCAAATCATGTATAGGTTTAGAGAAAACGGATTTATACTCTTCAAATGGACTTTTATGATGATTTTATCATGTACCTCGTATTATATTTGGCTTGGTCTTATGGGCCAGAAAAGTGTCTATCTCATTTATAATTTAAACTATTTAGTTATGGTTTTATTGACTTCTATTTATTATCTTGTTTTGATGAGAAGATCAAGTAAAGGTCATAAAAAAGGAATAATGGTTGATTAAATGATTGTTAATGCTATATTTATACTGGTCGTTTTTTTTTCACTTCTGGAACTATTCTGTAGTAGAAAAAACTTCTTTATATTTTTAATTCCACTAGTCGCTATGGTCATCTTTGTTGGTATTAGAAGCGTTGGCGGAACTGATTACGATGTGTATAAGTTGTATTTTGAATCGATACCTGATGCTATATACTCTTATGGACTTGGCTATTTTGGATTAAACTATGTTGTTAAATTGTTCTGTGATGACTTTAATCTTTTAATTGCTGTTTCTGGTATGTCTGCAGTACTCATGCAAGGTTGGTATTTTTATAAAAACTCGAATAAACCAACTTTATGCTTGATGATGTTTTATGCAGTTAGTTTTATCTGGCTCGATATGGTTTTGATTAGACAGTCGATAGCTGCAGGTTTGCTATTGATTGCAGCAGATTTTTTCTTTAGAAGGAAAAATCTGCTGGCTCTTATATTTTTAACTTTTGCCACTATGTTTCACGAGGTTACAGTTGTAATAGCAATCGCTGGTGTTATTTTATATAAAACAAACTCAAGGCATTATATTAAAATTCTACTAGTTAGTGTAGTTTCATTATGGTGGATAAAGATAATTGTCGTTTATCTGAATCAAACCATTCTTCATAATGGTAATATTGAAGCATATTTGAGTGAGCCACCTTTTATTAGCGGTTCTTTACTAATCGATTTTTTGTTTGCTTGTTTTATATATTTCCTTTCAACAAATCAAAGAACGTTAATACATGAAAAAGAAAAGAAAATCTATCAGGTAATAATGGTTCTTGGAGTTGGTATTTTACTTGTTTCATACTTGCTGCCTGTTATGGCAAGGTTAAGCGAATATATTAAATTCTTTTATATACTAATGACCGTCAGTTATATATCAAGACAAGAAAAGATAGCAAATAAAGTGCTTTTGTTCGTTGCATTATTTATCTACTGTGCTGTTAGATTGAATGTCTTCTTAACTCATTTCGACGGTGGGTTTATCTATAGTACCTATATGGTTTAGATAGATAATAATTTGAAATTTTTATAGGTATCATTAATGGTTACGGTATTAACACCCGCATACAACAGAGCAAACACACTTGATAATTTGTATTATTCACTACAACAGCAAACCAATAAGAATTTTGAGTGGATAATTATTGATGATGGGAGTAGTGATGCGACTTCAGATAAAATTGAAGAATACAAGAAAAACTCCGATTTCGATATAGTAACTGCTTTTCAGGTCAATCAAGGAAAACCCAGTGCTATTAATCATGGATGCAGACTTTCAAGATGTGATTATATTTTAATTGTTGATAGTGATGATTGCTTAACTAATGATGCAATTGAATGGGTACTTAAAGGTATTAAAGAAGCTGAGGCTGAAGGAATTGAGTATTCTGGCGTTGGCTTCCGAAAAAGCGAATTTAATGGAACTTTATCAGGGATAGCATTCGATAATCATTCTCTTGATCATGCCTTGTATCTTAATGCGACTGATGCTTCAAATTTGCTAAAAGGTGAAATGGCATTTTGTTTCAAAAGAGATTTAATGCTGAAGATCCCATTTCCATTGCATGCTGGTGAAAAATTTGTACCGGAAGGCTTAATTTGGACGCAAATCACAGATTTTGCCTGTGTGAGATTTTATATCAATAAGGTTATCTATCTTTATGGTTATCTTGATGATGGTCTTACCATGAATTTTAAAAAACACCTTAAAAATAATTATAGAGGCTTTTCTGAGTATTACCGAAACCAATTTTATCGTGAAAGTGATTTGCTGAAAAAAGGAAAAATGCTCGTGCGATATATTCAGTGCAAATATTATGGGATGCTGAAATGAAAATTATTCAGATTATCACTGGACTGGGTATTGGCGGCGCTGAAAAAATCGTTAGTGATCTTTCAGAAAAACTAGTAAATAATCAACATGAAGTTTTAATTATCTCCTTGACTGGGGATAAGTTAATGAAAACTCCCTCAGAAGTAAACGTCATTGAAATGAATATGACCAAGGGAATAGTTTCAATTATAAAAACATACTGGGGTGTTCGTAAAATAATAAAGGAATTCAACCCTGATGTTGTGCATAGTCACATGTTTCATGCGAATATCTTTGCTCGATTAATTCGTCTGACGTTACCATTTAAAAAGTTGATATCTACCGCTCATAGCAATAATGAAGGTGGCTCCTTAAGGATGTTGGCATACAGACTTACTGATTCATTGGCTGAGATATCTACTAATGTTAGTGAAAAAGCAGTCAATGAATTTATTGCTAAGAAAGCTTCTAAGCTTGGACGAATGATACCGATCTATAATGGAGTGGATACTCATAAGTTTTGTTATAGTAGTAAAAACCGTAGAGTAATGAGGGAATTACTGAATATTCCTGATGATGCTCGCTTGATTATGACAGTTGGGAGACTGACAGAGGCAAAAGACTACCCGAATTTAATCAATGCTTTTGCATCGCTTGAATGCAAAAGTTCCACTTATCTTGCAATAATAGGTGATGGCGAACTAAATTCTAGCTTGAAGGAATTAGCGATAAACCTGAAAGTTGACAGTAATATTTTTTGGTTAGGTAAACAAAATAATATTGAAGAGTGGTTATCAGCATGCGATTTGTTTGTTTTGAGTTCTGTATGGGAAGGTTTTGGAATTGTACTCGCTGAAGCAATGGCATGTGAAAGGATTGTTATTGCTACAAACGTTGGTGGGGTGGAAGAGGTAGTTGGTGATGCTAATTTCTTAGTTCCGCCATCCCGATCTGACTTACTAATGCATAAAATAAAATCAATTTTAAATTTAAATAATGAAGAATTGTTGCACATTGGTACGCTGAATAGGGATAGAGTACAGCGGAATTTTTCCATTGATAATATAGTGGTGCAATGGGAGTCTATCTACATTAATACTAAAGGCATAAGCTGATTTTTTAAATATATGTGAGTAAATAATATAATCGCTTGGCTGTTTCTATCATTATTTATTTTTTAATTCATGTATTGGAGGAGGGGTATGATAATTGCTTTAGAAAAAGTTGACTTAAAACTAATTACTGAACTTAAAGTTTTTTATAAATGTTACTATGCTGCAGATAATAAGATTTTTAATGAGATGTATTTGCCATGGCTCTTGCATAACAATCCGCATGGAGAAGGTATTAGCGTAAATATCAAAATTGACAATGAGCTTGTTGCAAATATGTTCTTGATTCCTGTGAGGCTAATTCAGGATGGCAATGAAAAATATGCTTACTATGCTACTGATGTTTTGACTCATCCACACCATCGTGATAAAAACCTTTTTGTGAAATTGATCCGTCGAAGCATTGAGTATTTGAAAGAGCAAAGTGCTTGTCTTATTGGTCATCCAAATAGTAATGCGCTACCGGGATGGAAAAGGACGAAAATGAATTTTCAGCCTATTATAAATTCTTTTTTATCTAAACCATCGCTATGCAATAAAAGAAAAGTCATTATAGACGTTGCACAAGTCAGAACGTCTGAAAAACAAGATATAATTAATATACTTTGTAGCAGTAGCAATTTAATAGTTGCTAGTGACATGGATTTTTTAACATGGCGCTATATAAATCATCCGGTTAAAAAGTATAATGTTGAATTTATTTACGATAAATTTAAACTTGTTGGTGTGATCGTTTCTGTAAAATTTAAAGGTATTATCGATAGGGTTATCCATTATATCGTAAATCCTGGCTCTGAAGGTAAAGTTTTCAATTCAAAAATTTGTCCAAGAATTTTTTCTTTCAGTGGACTAGAAGAGGATGATAATTATAAGCAGTATTTTTATGACAGACGAATTGGCTCCAATATAAATTACTTTATGACAGATTTCAGTTCTGAATCTCCTTGTGCTGACGGTCGTTACATTTCATTTGCTGCTTGTGATAATTGATTATGAGTTTGTTAAATAAAATTTTCTATAAGTTATTCGGACAAGATATTTGGCGTATAGGTATCGCATCTTGCGACTTGTCGCTTGTTTTAGATGGAGAACTATCAAAACAGAAAGTTAAATGGCTTGATATTAATGTTAAAAGCGATTATGAAGCAGATCCATTCATATTTAAAATTTCTGAAGTATATTATGTTGCGTACGAAGATTTTAACTACATATCAGGTAATGCGAAGCTAAAGTGTATAGATCTAAATGGGAATGAGTATCCTTTTTTTGATGAGATAAATAAGAACTTAGGCCATAAGTCTTTTCCATATATATTTGAGGCCGAAGACGGTTTATATTGTATCCCGGAAGAAGGAGACCGTAATGGCATTTATCTGTATAAATTTAATAGTGAATTAAAATGTTTTGAATTTGTTAGAAAGATATTGTGTGATGATATGTATGTTGACTCCTTTATTCATAATGTAAATGGCGTCTATTATTTATTTACTTCGACTATAAACGAGCCTTTCAAACAAAGATTGTTCTACTCTGATTCACTTCTAAATGATTTTGTCGAGCATAAAATGTCCCCTATTGTAAAAAACAGTAGGGTTGGGCGAAATGGAGGGGGTATGCTTTGCTTTGATGATAAGCTATACAGAGTATCTCAAAACTGTTCTAAAACATATGGCGGTAGTCTTGTTGTAAGTAAAATACTGTATATTAACCCAAGTGATTATAAAGAAAAAGAGCATATGGAGATTCTTCCATTGTCGCCTTACAATAATGGAATTCATACCCTATCAGTAAAAGATGAATATATTGTTTTTGACGGGAAAATAGTCAAATACAGATTTAGTAACGTATTTAGAAAATTAGCTTATAAGCTCAAAATTAGATTGCCGTTCAGGAATTGAGTTTTTGTCGTAGAAAATATGCGATATTCAACCTGCCAAACAATAATTATTTTTAAGTCAAAAAGAACCATAAGAGAACCTATCTCTATTCAGTGACATTAACCTGAGTTAACATCTAGAACACATTCAAGCCGCGCATACGTCGCGCGGTGACCACACCTGACAGGAGTATGTAATGTCCAAGCAACAGATCGGCGTCGTCGGTATGGCAGTGATGGGGCGCAACCTGGCGCTCAACATCGAAAGCCGTGGTTATACCGTCTCTATCTTCAACCGCTCCCGCGAGAAAACTGAAGAAGTTGTTGCCGAGAACCCGGGTAAGAAACTGGTTCCTTATTACGCGGTGAAAGAGTTCGTCGAGTCTCTTGAAACCCCACGTCGTATCCTGTTAATGGTGAAAGCGGGTGCTGGCACCGATGCTGCCATTGATTCCCTGAAGCCTTATCTGGACAAAGGCGATATCATCATTGATGGTGGTAATACTTTCTTCCAGGACACCATTCGTCGTAATCGTGAACTGTCAGCTGAAGGCTTCAACTTCATCGGTACCGGCGTGTCCGGCGGCGAGGAGGGGGCCTTGAAAGGTCCGTCTATTATGCCTGGCGGGCAGAAAGAAGCGTACGAACTGGTTGCGCCGATTCTGACTAAAATCGCCGCTGTTGCTGAAGATGGCGAACCGTGCGTGACCTATATCGGTGCCGATGGCGCAGGTCACTATGTGAAGATGGTGCACAACGGGATTGAATACGGCGATATGCAGCTGATTGCGGAAGCCTATTCTCTGCTGAAAGGCGGTCTGAACCTGTCTAACGAAGAGCTGGCAACTACTTTCACCGAGTGGAATGAAGGCGAGTTGAGCAGTTATCTGATCGACATCACCAAAGATATCTTCACCAAGAAAGACGAAGAGGGTAAATACCTTGTTGATGTGATCCTGGACGAAGCGGCGAACAAAGGCACCGGTAAATGGACCAGCCAGAGCTCTCTGGATCTGGGCGAACCGCTGTCGCTGATCACCGAATCCGTATTCGCTCGCTACATCTCTTCTCTGAAAGACCAGCGCGTTGCGGCATCTAAAGTGCTGTCTGGCCCGCAGGCTAAACTGGCTGGTGATAAAGCAGAGTTTGTTGAGAAGGTCCGTCGCGCGCTGTATTTGGGCAAAATCGTCTCTTATGCTCAGGGCTTCTCTCAACTGCGTGCCGCATCTGACGAATACAACTGGGATCTGAACTACGGCGAAATCGCGAAGATCTTCCGCGCGGGCTGCATCATTCGTGCGCAGTTCCTGCAGAAAATCACCGACGCCTATGCTGAAAACAAAGGCATCGCGAACCTGCTGCTGGCCCCGTATTTCAAAAATATCGCTGACGAATATCAGCAAGCGCTGCGTGATGTAGTGGCTTATGCTGTGCAGAACGGTATTCCGGTACCGACCTTCTCTGCAGCGGTAGCCTACTACGACAGCTACCGCTCTGCGGTACTGCCGGCTAACCTGATCCAGGCCCAGCGTGACTACTTCGGTGCGCACACGTATAAACGTACTGATAAAGAAGGTGTGTTCCACACCGAATGGCTGGATTAATCTGATTTAGTCAAACTGTGAATCCAGGCCCGGAGCGCTCCTCCGGGCTTTTTTATTGCCAAAAAATGGGATTCAGTCAGGTCCGATATCCGGTGTTGTAGCAAATCACGATATACTGGCGCGATGCAGAGCCGATGCGCCACGTTGTTGGCAGCGTGTTCACCCTAAAATGTTCAACCGGAAGAAGTTACACAGCGAATGAAGATAACTATCTCAGGAACAGGTTATGTAGGTTTGTCGAACGGTATTCTGATTGCCCAGCACCACGAAGTGGTCGCTCTTGATATCGTTCCGACGAAGGTCGAGATGCTGAATCAGAAAAAATCGCCGATCGTTGATAAGGAGATCGAAGAATATCTGGCGACAAAACAGCTGAATTTCCGTGCAACGACCGATAAGTACGATGCTTACCGTGACGCGGACTACGTTATCATTGCGACACCGACTGATTACGATCCGAAAACTAACTACTTTAACACCTCAAGCGTCGAGTCAGTGATCCGCGATGTGGTCGAAATCAACCCAAATGCGGTGATGGTAATTAAATCAACGATTCCGGTTGGCTTTACGAACTCGATTAAAGAACAGTTAGGTATCGACAATATATTCTTCTCGCCAGAATTCCTGCGTGAAGGTCGTGCGCTATACGACAACCTGCATCCGTCCCGTATCGTTATTGGTGAACGTTCCGAACGAGCCGAGCGTTTTGCGGCGCTGCTGCAGGAAGGAGCGGTTAAAAAGGACATTCCGACGCTGTTTACCGACTCGACTGAAGCCGAAGCCATCAAGTTGTTCGCTAACACCTATCTGGCGTTACGTGTGGCCTACTTTAACGAGCTGGATAGCTATGCAGAAAGTCTTGGCTTGAACTCACGGCAGATTATTGAAGGTGTGTGCCTGGATCCGCGTATCGGTAATCACTACAACAATCCGTCATTCGGCTATGGCGGCTACTGTCTGCCGAAAGATACTAAGCAGTTGCTGGCTAACTACGCGTCTGTACCGAATAACATTATTGGCGCGATCGTTGATGCTAACCGTACGCGTAAGGACTTCATTGCAGATTCTATTCTTGCGCGTAAGCCTAAGGTGGTCGGCGTGTACCGTTTGATCATGAAAAGTGGTTCCGATAATTTCCGGGCATCATCGATTCAGGGCATCATGAAGCGCATTAAAGCCAAGGGCGTACCCGTTATTATCTATGAACCGGTCATGGAAGAGGATGAATTTTTCCATTCCCGAGTTGTGCGTGATCTTAATGCGTTCAAAAATGAAGCGGATATTATTATTTCTAACCGCATGACGTCAGAATTAGCTGATGTTGCCGATAAAGTTTATACCCGCGATTTGTTTGGTAGTGATTAATCTCGTCTCCATAAAAAAGGCCTTATAAAAGGCCTTTTTATTTTAATCAGGTCAGTAATTAAACTTTGTAGAAATTACGATACCAGTCAACAAAGTTCTTCACCCCATCTTTTACCGTGGTTTCAGGTTTAAAACCAATTACCTCATACAGTGCTTTAGTGTCTGCGCTGGTTTCCAGTACATCACCTGGCTGTAGTGGTAGCATGTTTTTCTTCGCTTCAATACCCAGAGCATCTTCCAAAGCCTGGATATAGTCCATTAGCTCAACCGGTGAACTATTGCCGATATTGTAGACGCGATAGGGCGCAATGCTGGCTGCTGGCGTGCCTGTTTCAACGGTCCATTGTGTGTCTGCGTGTGGAATGACATCCTGCAGGCGAATGATCGCTTCTGCGATATCATCGATATAGGTAAAGTCACGCTTCATTTTGCCGTAGTTATAGACGTCAATACTTTTCCCTTCCAGCATCGCTTTGGTGAACTTGAACAGCGCCATATCCGGTCGACCCCATGGGCCGTACACGGTGAAAAAACGCAACCCGGTGGTGGGCAATCCGTACAGGTGGGAATAAGTATGAGCCATCAGCTCGTTGGCTTTTTTGGTTGCTGCATACAGCGACACGGGATGATCGACGGAATCATCCGTAGAGAAAGGCATTTTGCGATTCAGGCCGTAAACTGAACTGGATGAGGCATAGAGTAAATGCTGAATTTTATTATGGCGACACCCTTCCAGTATGTTCAGAAAGCCTGTGAGATTTGAGTCTGCATAGGCATGCGGGTTTTCGAGTGAATAACGTACGCCAGCCTGGGCGGCGAGATGAATTACGCGTTCAAAATGCTCTGATGCGAAGAGCGAAGCCATGCCTTCCCGGTCGGCTAAATCAATCTTATGAAAATGGAAACCGGGATGTACCAGTAACGCCAGACGAGCCTGCTTAAGGCTGACGTCGTAGTAATCGTTCAGATTATCAATACCGACTACTTGATGGCCAGCCTCAAGGAGGCGTTTGCTAACGTGGAAGCCGATGAAACCAGCGGCACCCGTAACCAGGTATTTCATGTTTATTCCTCTTTTTGGCTAAATAATAGCCAAGCACCAACAGGCGCTACTAAAAAGTGGAATGATACCGTTAGATGGTAAAAAAGCTAATTGTTATATTTTTTACGCTTACCATCTTTACTGGTTAGACGGTAAGTATTCACGACATGAATTCATTAAAATGAATTGTAAAGTGCAACGATTGGCGGGCATGAAATCTGATTGTTGCTGTTTTTTTGCTCATGAAAGTGTTCTTTGAGTATTTACACTTTTGTTTAATCGTATTGATTTTCAGTAGTGATTGAAATACCAATCAAAATCCCTCAAACAATTTGATTTTTTTATCATTAATCCTATGGCATTGCCTCAATTTATAGCTAAACTAATCCCAGTTTAATTCTTTCCTTATCTAGGGTTTCTATGTCTGTAAGTGATAACAACATGTCCGGGAGCAGTCATGATCCGGAACAGATTGATCTGATTGATTTACTAGTACAGTTGTGGCGCGGGAAAGTAACAATCGTTATTGCGATTGTTATTGCCATAGTGCTTGCTGTGGGCTATCTGGCAGTTGCTAAGGAGAAATGGACCTCTACAGCAATTATCACTCAACCGGATGTTGGTCAGATAGCCACATATAACAACGCCCTCAACGTGTTGTATGGTGTCAGCGCCCCTAAGGTTACTGAGTTACAGGCAAACGTGATTGGCCGTTTTAGTACGTCATTTTCTGCATTGGCGGAAACGCTGGATAATCAGGAAAAGCCTGAAAAACTATCGATTGAGCAGTCTGTAAAAGGGCAACCATTACCGTTGGCGGTTTCTTATGTGGGTGGCTCACCAGAAGACGCTCAGCGTCAACTCGCCAAATACATTCAACAAACAGATGAAAAGGTTGCCAAAGAGCTGGAACTTGACCTGGTTGATAACATCAAATTGCAAACAACTACGTTGCAAGACTCTCTGAAAACTCAGGAAGTGGTCGCTCAGGAGCAAAAAGATCTGCGAATCAAGCAAATCCAGGAAGCGCTGCGGTATGCAGTGCAGGCGGGTGTGACCAAGCCGCAGATTCAGCAAACTCAGGATGTTACGCAGGACAGCATGTTCCTGTTGGGTAGCGATGCCCTGAAGTCCATGATTGAGCACGAATCTACGCGTCCGTTGATATTATCTGACAATTATTTCCAGACAAAACAAAAACTGTTGGATATTAAAAGCCTTAAGCTTGATGGGGCTGAGTTACACGCCTACCGCTACGTGATGAAACCAACGTTACCGGTTCGTCGTGACAGTCCGAAAAAAGCGATTACCCTGGTGCTGGCGGTTCTGCTCGGCGGGATGATTGGGGCTGGCGTGGTGCTGGGGCGAAATGCTCTGCGTGGTTACAACGCAAAAGCAGAGTAAACCTGAACCTGACAACAAAAAACCGGGCAGTGCCCGGTTTTTTCATATCTGCTCTGCAACTTACTGATGACGCTTACGTAAATTCTCAATCACCGTCGTCAGGTCAAGGTCCTGATCCTGCAGCAGCACCAGCAGGTGATACATCAGATCAGAGGCTTCGTTTGTCAGCTCAAAGTGGTCGTTCACCGTCGCAGCCAGCGCGGTTTCTACGCCTTCTTCACCCACTTTCTGTGCGATGCGTTTGGTGCCGCTGGCATACAGTTTCGCGGTGTAGGAACTGGCTGGGTCAGCGGTTTTACGTTCGGCCAGCAGTTGCTCAAGCTGATACAGGAACAGCCACTGGTGGCTGGCGTCGCCAAAGCAGCTTGAAGTCCCTTTATGGCAGGTCGGGCCAATCGGGTTAACCAGCACTAGCAGAGTGTCGTTGTCGCAGTCAGGCGCAATGCTCACCACATTCAGGAAGTGACCTGAGGTCTCTCCTTTGGTCCACAGGCGCTGCTTGGTCCGCGAGAAAAAGGTCACTTTGCCGCTTTCGAGCGTTTTATCCAGCGCTTCCGGGTTCATATAACCCAGCATCAGCACCTCACCGGAAACCGCATGCTGCACGACGACTGGCATCAGCCCGTCGGTTTTTTCCCAGTCCAGCTCGCGGCATTGTTGCTTCGTTAACATATCCTGATCTCCACGCCCTGTGTTGCCAGGTACGCTTTTAATTCGCCAATATTGATGATTTGCTTGTGGAAGACGGAGGCGGCAAGCGCGCCGTCAACGTCGGCATCCCGGAAGGCTTCGAGAAAGTGTTCCATGGTGCCCGCGCCGCCGGAGGCAATCAGCGGGACGTGACAAACGTCACGTACTTTTTTCAACTGTTCCAGGTCATAACCGTTACGTACGCCGTCCTGATTCATCATGTTCAGGACGATTTCGCCCGCGCCGCGTTTTTGGACTTCCTGCACCCAGTCCAGTGTTTCCCATTGCGTGACGCGGGTACGGCTTTCATCCCCGGTATACTGATTAACGTGATATTTGCCGGTTTCGACGTCATACCACGTATCAATGCCCACCACGATGCACTGCACGCCAAAGCGATCCGCCAGACGGGTGATAAGTTCCGGTTCGGCCAGCGCCGGGGAGTTGATGGAGATTTTGTCCGCCCCGAAAGAGAGGATACGTGCCGCATCGTCGATGGATTTAATGCCACCGGCAACACAGAACGGAATATCGATCACTTCCGCCACGCGTGATACCCAACTTTTATCCACTACGCGGCCATCGCTGGAAGCGGTGATATCGTAGAACACCAGTTCATCTGCGCCTTCATCGGCATAGCGTTTTGCCAGTGGGACAATGTCGCCAATAATCTCGTGATTGCGGAACTGAACGCCTTTTACTACCTGCCCATCGCGGACGTCCAGACAAGGAATTATGCGTTTTGCCAGCATTGAATGGCCTCCTCAACGGTGAACTTACCTTCCAGCAAGGCTCGTCCGACGATAACACCACGAACACCGGTCCCGCGCAGGGCCGCTACGTCCTCGATTCCACCAATACCACCAGATGACTGAAACGCCACTTGCGGATATTTGGCGCACACTTCTTCATAAAGCGCGACGTTTGAACCTGCCAGCGTACCGTCGCGGGAAATATCGGTGCACAGCACGTGTTTCAGGCCGACGGGTAAATAGGTCTCAACCAGTTCTTCCAGTGAAACCCCGGAATCTTCCTGCCAGCCGCTAACCGCCACCTGTTTGTTCCCGCGCTCGTCAATACGAACGTCCAGTGCCAGCACCAGCGCGTCGGCACCAAAACGGGCAAACCAGTTCTTGACGACTTCGGGAGATTTTACCGCCGTCGAACCCACCACTACACGTGCAACACCAGCGTTAAGCAGCGCTTCAATATCCGCTTCGGTACGCACGCCGCCGCCAACCTGCACTGGAACGTTGACGCCAGCGACCAGCGTTTTAATCAGCGGGAGCTGGCGCAGCGCCGGGTCTTTCGCGCCGGTTAAATCAACCAGGTGCAGTACTTCGGCACCCTGGGCGGCGTAATCCTGCAAACGGGGGAGCGGATCGTTGCCGTAATCACGTTGCGTTGCGTAATCGCCCTGATGAAGACGCACTACCGTGCCGTCGATTAAATCTAATGCCGGAATAATCATTACATCTCCAGAAAGTTTTTCAGCAACTGCGCCCCAGCCGCGCCCGAACGTTCCGGGTGAAACTGTACGCCAAAGAAATTGTCTTTTTGTACTGCCGCGGTAAACGGTTCGCCGTAATTGCACTGGGCGATGGTCCACGGGTTTACCGGCATAGCGTAGCTGTGTACAAAGTAGAAATATGCGCCATCTTCAATGCCCTGGAACAGACGATTTCCCGCTTGTGGATAGACGCGATTCCAGCCCATGTGCGGCAGCGGCAGACCGAAATCGGTCATCTTCGGGACATCCTGCTCAATAATGCCCAGCAGGGATACGCCGTTACTCTCTTCACTGCGACGACCAAGCAGTTGCATGCCTAAGCAGATCCCCAGCACTGGTTGCGTACAGGCTTTGATCAGCTCAATCAGTTCACGTTCGTGCAACTGGTCCATCGCCGCCTGGGCGGTACCGACGCCTGGCAGAAACAGCTTATCGGCTCGCAGCACTACGTCCGGGTCGCGGCTGACAACAGGATCGTATCCATGGCGTGCGACGGCGGATTTTACCGAGTGCAGGTTGGCGCAGCCGGTGTCCAGAATCACCACGTCCATTACAGCACTCCTTTTGAAGAGGGCAGCGTGTCGCCTTCGACGCGAATCGCCTGACGCAACGTACGACCAAAGGCTTTAAAAAGACTTTCCACTCTGTGGTGGTCATTTTTGCCTTTGGTTTTCAGGTGCAGGGTGACGCCCATGGTGTAAGAGAGTGAGCGGAAGAAGTGTTCGATCATCTCTGTGCTCAGATCGCCAACACGCTGGTAGGTAAACTCCGCGCGGTATTCCAGGTGCGGGCGGCCGGAGATATCCAGTGCGCAACGCGCCAGGCACTCGTCCATCGGCAGCACAAAACCAAAACGATTGATGCCGCGTTTATCGCCTAATGCCAGCTTTAAAGCTTCACCCAGCGCCAGACCGGTATCTTCAACGGTGTGGTGATCGTCTATATATAGATCGCCCTTGACGGCTATCTCCATGCGAAAACCGCCATGGGTGGCGATTTGGTCCAGCATGTGGTCAAAGAAGCCAACGCCTGTGTTGATTTTGCTTTGACCTTCGCGGTCCAGCCAGACTTTGACGTCAATCTGCGTTTCTTTGGTATTACGCTCAACGTGCGCGTAGCGGTCACGTTTGGTCAGCTGCTCGCCGATCATCACCCAGTTCAGGGTGTCGCGATGGTAACGCAATCCGCTAATGCCCATGTTTTCAGCGAGCTGAATATCGGTCGCCCGGTCGCCAATGACGTAGCTGTTCGCCATATCCATGGCCTGTTCAACCAGATACTGTTCAACCAGCTTCACTTTTGGCTTACGGCAATCGCACTCGTCCGCTGGCAGGTGCGGGCAAATCAGTACCTCATCAAATGTCACACCCTGAGAGGTGAAAATTTGCATCATCAGGTTATGCGGACCGTCAAAATCAGCCTGTGGGAAACTCTGCGTTCCGAGTCCATCCTGGTTAGTGATCATAACCAGCTTAAAACCTGCTTTTTGCAGTTTCAGCAAAACGGGAACAACTTCCGGCTCGAAGGCGAGTTTGTCAAAGCGATCGACCTGAAAGTCACTCGGCGGTTCGGAAATCAGGGTTCCATCACGGTCAATAAAAAGATACTTCTGGCTCATACTTGCTCCGCACGTAAGGCGTCAATGACGCGCTGGCTCTCTTCACGGGTTCCGACAGTAATTCGCAGGCAGCCGCTTAACGAAGGTTGTTTATTCTGATCTCGTAAGATAATGCCCTGATCCCACAAAGATTTAAATACGCTACTTGATGCGGTGAAGCGCGCCAGAACATAGTTGGTTTCAGAGTCGAAAACCTGTTCTACACAGCGAATCGTTTTCAGGTTATCTACCAGATACTGACGCTCTTCCAGGATCTGCTCTACGCGTTTACGCATGGCGGAAATCCCTTGCGGCGTCAGGGCTTGGGCGGCGATATCTGCCACCGGCGTAGAGAGTGGGTAAGGGGCAATCACCTTTAACAGCAGATTGATAACCTCTTCATTCGCCAGCGTAAACCCGCAGCGTAAACCGGCGAGAGCAAACGCTTTTGACAACGTGCGTAATATCACCAGATGCGGATACTCAGACAGCCAGCCTGCCAGCGTGGCTTGCGGGCAAAACTCAATATAGGCCTCATCAGCGACCACAATAGCTTTACCCTGCGTCATTTCGAGCAGTGAACGCAGCTCCTGCGGGTTAATCAACTGGCCGGTTGGGTTATTAGGGCTGCAAACGTAGACCACCTTCACGCCATCAATCTTGTCCGCGATGCCTTGCAAATCCAGCTGCCAGTTTTCAAGGGGCGGAACGGTGCGGCATTCGACGCCAATCGTTTCGGCGCTGACGCTGTACATGCCGTAAGTCGGCGGGCAGTAGAGAATGGCATCTTTACCGGGTTCGCAAAACGCGCGCACCAGCAGCTCGATCCCTTCATCTGCGCCGCGGCTGACCAGCACCTGCTCCGGTTTGACGCCAGCATACTGCGCGTAATTCTCAATCACCGCTTTCGGCTGACACTCCGGGTAGCGGTTCAGCGTTTGTTGACTGAGATGGAACTCCACGGCGGTGGGATATTCATTCGCGTTGAGCCAGACATCGCCGTTACCGCCGAGACGACGGGCAGACTGATAGGGCGTTAATTCGCGAACATTCTTACGGGCTAAATCAGTGACGCTGAGAAAGTTGTCAGTGCTCATGCTTGCTCCTTCAGGGCGTTAACGCGCAGGGTAACGGCATTTTTGTGGGCGGTCAGTAGCTCAGCCGCGGCCAGGGTTTCAATGGTGGCGGCCAGCGCAGAGAAACCTTGTGGTGTTAATTCCTGTACGGTCATGCGTTTCTGGAAATCAGCGAGCCCCAGACTGGAACAGGTTGCGGTATAACCGTAGGTTGGCAGCACGTGGTTGGTACCGGAAGCGTAGTCGCCTGCGGATTCCGGCGACCAGTCGCCGAGGAACACCGAACCGGCGCTGGTGATCTCATCAACCAGTTCACGTGCGTTGCGGGTCTGAATAATCAGGTGTTCCGGACCGTAGGCGTTAGAAATGGCCACGCACTGCGCCAGATCTTTGGCGATAATCAGCCGACTGGCACTGAGCGCCTGGCGGGCGGTCTCAGCGCGGGAAAGCTCAGCGAGCTGGCGTTCAACGGCTTCGGCCACGCCTTCGGCAAGCTTAGCGTCCGGCGTCAGCAGGATCACCTGCGAGTCCGGGCCGTGCTCGGCCTGAGAGAGCAGGTCGGAGGCGACAAAATCTGGCGTTGCGCCGCTGTCGGCGATAACCAGCACTTCGGACGGACCAGCAGGCATGTCGATGGCCGCGCCGTCAAGACGCTGGCTGACCTGACGTTTGGCTTCGGTCACATACGCATTGCCCGGCCCGAAGATTTTATCGACCTTAGGAATGGATTCGGTGCCCAACGCCAGCGCGGCAATAGCCTGCGCGCCGCCCACATTAAACACCTCTTTTACACCACACAGCTGCGCGGCGTAGAGAATTTCATCGGCAATCGGCGGCGGTGAGCACAACACCACTTTTTTGCAGCCGGCGATGCGCGCCGGGGTCGCCAGCATTAATACGGTAGAGAACAGCGGCGCCGAACCTCCAGGAATATACAGGCCCACGGAAGCGATAGGGCGGGTAACCTGCTGGCAGCGCACACCCGGCTGAGTTTCGATATCCACCGGCGGCAGGATCTGCGCGGTGTGGAAAGTATCAATATTACGCACCGCCGCCTGCATAGCTTGTTTCAGTTCGTCGCTCAGGCGACTACTGGCTTGCTGGATTTCTTCCTCGGTGACGCGCAGCGCGCCGACCTCGGTTTTATCAAACTTCGCGCTGTATTCACGGAGCGCCCGGTCGCCGTTATTTTTGACGTTCTCAAGGATCTCGGCCACCGTACGGCTGATGCTTTTCGAGGCGGAAATAGCCGGGCGCATCAGCAGTTCGCGTTGCTGCTCGGGGCTACAGCTATTCCAGTCAATCAGGGTATTGAAGCTCATGGCTATCACTCCATCATCTTCTCAATTGGCAGCACCAGAATTGAGCTGGCACCGAGCGCTTTCAGTTTTTCCATTGTTTCCCAGAACAGGGTTTCGCTGCTGACCATGTGCATGGCAACACGCTGCTGGTCGCCGGCCAGCGGCAGAATGGTCGGGCGCTCAGCGCCAGGCAGCAGGGCGATAACTTCGTCCAGACGCTCGCTCGGCGCGTGCATCATAATGTATTTGGATTCGCGTGCCTGAATCACCCCCTGGATACGGGTCAGCAGTTTGTCGATCAGTTGTTGCTTGGCTTCGGCCATTTCGCCGTCGCGCTGAATCAGGCAGGCTTTAGAGCGGTAAATGACTTCCACTTCACGCAGACCGTTGGCTTCAAGCGTTGCGCCGGTGGACACCAGATCGCAAATCGCATCTGCCAGGCCTGCACGAGGTGCGACTTCTACAGAGCCATTCAACAGACAGGATTTAAACGACACCCCTTTCTGATCGAGATAGCGTTTGAGCAGGTGTGGGTAAGAGGTAGCGATACGCTTACCGTTCAGCGCTGCCGGGCCATCCCAGGCTTCATCAACCGGGGTAGCCAGCGAGAGACGGCAGCCGCCGAAGTCAAGACGGCGCAGGGTAAAATAGCGAGGGTCTTCACCCTGTGCGCGGCGGTTGAGCAGTTCCTCTTCGAGAACGTTTTCCCCGATGATGCCGAGGTCAACAACGCCATCCATCACCAGACCCGGGATATCGTCATCACGTACGCGCAGAATATCGATAGGCATATTCTCTGCCATTGCAATCAGGCGCTGGGTGTGAAGATTAATTTTAATGCCGCAACGGGCCAGCAATTCGCGTGAATCATCGCTTAAACGGCCAGATTTCTGCATAGCTATGCGTAAACGGGTGTTGTCTAACATTCTTTATTCCTCGTTATCCTGTCTGAATCAGTTTGGGTCACGCACAAAAAAAAGCCCCCGGAAGAAATCTTCCGGGGGCTTTCTCATACGCTCATGCACCGCTGGAAGATTTAAATGTCTCCCAGCACACATCGCCTGAAAGACTAGTCAGGATGATGGTGATGATGGTGTTTGAATTGAGCGCGTGTCATAAATTTTCTCGATGAATGTTTATTCATTTGATGTCTTTTAACCTAAACCACTTTAGCTACGGAAAGCAAGGGCTTTTTTTGATCATTAATTCATTTCATATTGATACTATGAATTGTCAGCCACCGTGGGCTGGCGTAGCCTTGCGTTATAGGCCAAAAGTCAGGAGAGAAGGCATGAAAAAGGTCGCAATTGTCGGATTAGGTTGGTTAGGCATGCCGTTAGCCATGTCGCTGGCGGCGAGAGGCTGGCAGGTTACCGGCAGCAAAACCACATTGGATGGGGTGGAAGCGGCCCGCATGAGCGGTATCGAGAGTTACTCGCTGCGCCTGGAACCTGAACTGGTCTGTGAGGCTGACGATCTAGACGCACTGATGGACGCCGATGCGTTGGTTATTACGCTGCCTGCACGCCGTAGCGGTCCTGGGGAAGCATTTTACCTGCAGGCAATGCAGGAACTGGTCGACAGCGCGCTGGCGTATCGGATCCCGCGAATTATTTTTACCAGTTCGACATCAGTCTATGGTGACGTTCAAGGAACAGTGAAAGAGGGGACGCCGCGTAATCCGGTCACGGCAAGTGGCCGTGTTCTGAAAGAACTTGAAGACTGGTTGCACAATTTACCTGGCACGTCGGTGGATATTTTGCGTCTGGCCGGGTTAGTTGGTCCGGGAAGACATCCTGGTCGCTTCTTTGCCGGCAAGACGGCGCCAGACGGACATCATGGCGTCAATCTGGTGCATCTGGACGATGTGGTTTCTGCCATCACGTTACTGCTGCAAGCGCCTAAAGGGGGACACATCTATAATATATGTGCGCCTATGCATCCGGCGCGTAACGTGTTCTATCCGCAGATGGCCCGCCAGTTGGGGATGGAGCCGCCGGAATTTCGCGACGGTACGGATAACGGTAAAGGTAAAGTCATTGATGGCAACCGTATTTGTAATGAGCTTGGGTTTGAGTACCAGTATCCTGATCCGCTGGTGATGCCGATGGAGTGACAAGCCAGCAGAGTGCCGCTGTATACCGCCAGGGGGCGAGTATGAAACCACTGCTGGACGTTCTTATCATCCTCGATGCCTTAGAAAAAGAGGGCAGTTTCGCGGCGGCGTCGGCAAAATTATTTAAGACGCCGTCTGCGCTTAGCTACACCGTCCATAAGCTGGAAAGCGATCTTAATATTCAGATACTCGATCGCAGCGGGCACCGGGCTAAGTTCACCCGCACCGGACAGATGCTGCTGGAAAAGGGGCGGGAGGTGCTGCATACCGTCCGTGAACTCGAAAAGCAGGCCATTAAACTACACGAAGGCTGGGAGAATGAACTGGTTATTGGCGTAGATGATACCTTTCCCTTTTCATTGCTGGCCCCACTCATCGAGTCTTTCTATCAACACCACAGCGTGACGCGTCTGAAATTTATCAATGGCGTGCTGGGCGGCTCATGGGATGCCCTAATTCAGGGCCGGGCGGATATTATTGTCGGTGCCATGCATGAACCCCCTGCAGCGAGCGAATTTGGCTTTGCACGGCTGGGGGTTCTGGAACAGGTGTTTGTGGTTGCGCCGCATCACCCGCTGGCGCAGGAACAGGAACCGTTAAATCGTCGCACTATTCGCCGTTTTCGCGCCATTGTAGTGGGCGACAATGCGCAGCATGCCAATGTCTCAGGTTCTCAGGTGCTTGACGATCAGGAAGCCATTACCGTTTTTGACTTCAAAACCAAGCTGGAACTACAAATCAGCGGCCTGGGATGTGGCTATATTCCGCGCTATCTGGCGCAGCGATTTCTGGAGAGCGGCGCACTGATTGAGAAAAAAGTGGTTGCGCAAATTGTCCTTGAACCCGTGTGGATAGGCTGGAATGAACAGACCGCCGGGTTGGCCAGTGCCTGGTGGCGAGATGAAATTTTAGCAAATAGTGCTATTGCGGGGGTGTATGTTAAAACGGCTGCTGACAAATCAATCAGTTAAGAAAAAATATTCTTTTGTGGCCACTTCAATCTCTTGTTATTTCTCCCCAATTTAGTGCAAAATACGCCGCTTGCAAAAAATGACATTAACCGACGTTTTAATACGCGTCGGTTATTTTTTTGCATCAAACCAATCATTCATAAAAGAGGCCGGGCTTCGTACCGGATAGATACTTACTTAAAAATCGACAGTTGTTGTCGCTGAGGATTAACAAAAAATGGGGCAATTTTTTGCTTACGCGACGGTTTTCGCCGTAATGGGGGATAACCATGTCGCATAACGCTACTCCAAACACCTCTCGCGTGGAATTACGTAAAACGCTTACGCTGGTTCCGGTTGTCATGATGGGCCTTGCCTATATGCAGCCGATGACGCTGTTCGATACATTCGGTATCGTATCAGGAATGACCGATGGTCACGTCCCGACAGCTTACGCCTTTGCACTGATCGCCATCCTTTTTACCGCACTGAGCTACGGTAAACTGGTACGCCGCTATCCGTCTGCAGGCTCTGCCTACACTTACGCCCAGAAATCCATTAGCCCGACAGTTGGCTTTATGGTGGGTTGGTCATCACTGCTGGACTACCTGTTCGCCCCGATGATCAACATTCTGTTAGCGAAAATTTATTTTGAAGCGCTGGTGCCCTCGATTCCATCCTGGATGTTCGTGGTGGCGCTGGTGGCCTTTATGACAGCCTTCAACCTGCGCAGCCTTAAATCCGTTGCGAATTTCAACACCGTGATCGTGTTGTTGCAGGTGGTGCTGATTGCGGTGATCCTCGGCATGGTCGTTTATGGCGTGTTCGAAGGGGAAGGTGCCGGTACGCTGGCGAGCAGTCGTCCATTCTGGTCCGGTGATGCGCACGTGATCCCGATGATCACCGGTGCGACCATCCTGTGCTTCTCGTTCACCGGTTTTGACGGTATCAGCAACCTGTCAGAAGAAACCAAAGACGCTGAGCGCGTGATCCCGCGTGCGATTTTCCTGACTGCGCTGATTGGTGGCCTGATCTTTATCGTCTCCACCTATCTGCTGCAGTTGTACTTCCCGGATATTTCGCGCTTTAAGGATCCAGATGCTTCGCAGCCGGAAATCATGCTGTATGTTGCCGGTAAGTTCTTCCAGGTCGGCGCGCTGATTTTCTCTACCATTACCGTACTGGCGTCCGGTATGGCGGCGCATGCAGGCGTTGCGCGTCTGATGTACGTGATGGGTCGTGACGGCGTATTCCCGAAAAGCTTCTTCGGTTATGTACACCCGAAATGGCGTACTCCGTCCATGAACATCATTCTGGTTGGGGCGATTGCTCTGTTGGCAATCAACTTCGACCTGGTGATGGCGACGGCGCTGATTAACTTTGGTGCGCTGGTGGCATTTACCTTCGTTAACCTGTCGGTAATCTCCCAGTTCTGGATCCGTGAGAAGCGTAACAAGACGCTGAAAGATCACTTCCAGTACCTGTTCCTGCCAATGTGCGGTGCGCTGACCGTTGGCGCGCTGTGGGTGAACCTGGAAGAAAGCTCAATGGTTCTGGGCCTGATCTGGGCGGGTATCGGTCTGATCTACCTTGCTTGCGTGACCAAAAGCTTCCGCAACCCGGTCCCACAGTACGACGAAGATATCGCGTAATAACTGCATTTAGCTGAAAAAAAACGGAGACATGTTCTCCGTTTTTTTATACGTGGGATTTATACAATCTCTTCGGCATACTGCCAGAGTGATTTCAGCAGCATCAACTTTTCTTTGTTATCCGCATATTGCTGGCTCAATAGCTGCAATTCATTGGCGTAATTTTGCAAAAACTCCGGTGTGAATACCTGGCGACGATGGTCCAGCCAGCGCTGCTGTTCAGCTTCGTCCAGCGTTCCCGGGAAGTTACGTGCACGGTAATTAAACAACAATTTTTCAATGCGCTTATCGACAAAGGAGATATCCAGCGCCGGTAAATTGCGTGGTTCGGTTTCCAGAACGATTTTCATCGCCGCACGGTCAGCATCGCTGAAAAAGCCGTTGTACAGTTGGGCATCCACGTTATCTGATGGAGTAAAGGGTTCCGCATCGGCAAAGATCGCGACTACTTTGTCGCGTATCTGCGGGTTTTCGCGCAGAACTTTGAGATTATCCAGACAATGCTGGCGGTTAATGCCAAGACGGTCGGCGTCTTCCGGACGCAGGGTATTCGCCTGTGCCAGTACCGGGCATTTGTTGATGTGCACCAATTTAACCGGTACGGCCGGGTTATCACCCAGATCCGCTTTAGACGTGTAGAGCCGCTCGCGCAGGGCGTCGCTGTCGAGTTCGAGCAGCGGCGAAATATCACCAGCTAAGTCGACCATAATAACCGCGTTACGATTCTCCGGATGCCACGCCAATGGCGCCACCCAACTGGTGTTACCGCGCCATGCGCCGAACATACCAGAGACATGGACCAGAGGTTTCATTTGCGGGACATCAACCAGCGCGGCCAGCTTGTGCTTATTACGATGGCTGTAGAGATAATCAAACAGACGCGGCTGGCGCGACTTCACTAATTGCGCCATTGCGATCGTGGCGTATACGTCCGCCATCGCATCGTGAGCATTGGCATGCTCAATACCGTTGGCTTTAGTCAAATGCTCCAGGCGGAAGCTGGGTAAGCCGTCGTCGTTTTCCGGCCAGTTAATGCCTTCAGGGCGCAGGGCATAGCAGGCGCGCATCACATCCAGCAGATCCCAACGCGAATTATCGTTCTGCCAACTCCAGGCATAGGGATCGTAGAAATTGCGATACAGGATGTTGCGCGTCACCTCATCATCGAAGCGCACGTTGTTATAGCCCAGGATACAGGTTTTCGGCACGGTGAACAGGGCGTGGATGCGCGCAGCAAAAGCGGCTTCATTCTCTCCCTTTTCACGTGCTTCCTGCGGTGTGATACCCGTAATCAACACCGCCTCAGGCTGCGGCAGATAATCGTCCGCGGGTTTGCAATAAAAGACTTCTGGTTCACCGATGATGTTGAAATCATTATCTGTGCGGATAGCCGCAAATTGCGCGGGTCTGTCCAGCGCCGGATGGGTGCCAAAGGTCTCGTAATCGTGGAAGAGAAAACCAGGTTGCTGCTTGCCGTCATTCATTGTTCAGTTATGTCCGGGATCAATTTAGCGCTCGTCCAAGAATACCAAAAAATAGTGAGATAATCAGCTATGGTATTATCGAAGCTGGATTGTGTACGCAATAAAGTTGAGATAAACAGGACTTTTATAGAATTAATAAATAAATTCCGCACTGTTAAAATAAATTACGGAAATAAAATATCTTGGAGTTGCGGATTTGTAAACAATCTAATTGATAACCATTATTGTTATTTTCTTCTTCTTTTATTGGGTTCTGGAAACTTTAAAAGTCTTTTATAAACAAAGAGTTTTTATTTGTGTCAATTCGCTGTCATGCATTGTAATGAAATGTGATTGATGTAAAAAATAAATATTCTAAACGCCATATAATCATTGGATATATCTAATAACAGGAGGTTATATGAGCATTAGTCGGCGTAATTTTTTGCGAGGAGTGGGTATAGGCTGTTCAGCCTGTGCGATAGGCAGTTTTCCGCCAGGCGCACTGGCACGAAATTCTCCTGAGAGTATCAAAGGGAAAACATCCCTGACGCCAAGTTTGTGTGAAATGTGTTCTTATCGTTGCCCGATACAGGCGCAGGTAATTAATAACAAAACGGTTTTTATTCAAGGGAACCCTAATGCTCCTCAACAAGGCACGCGTGTCTGCGCTCGTGGCGGCAGCGGCGTTAGCCTGGTCAACGACCCTCATCGCATTGTTAAACCCATGAAACGCACAGGACCTCGCGGGAGCGGAGAATGGCAGGTTATTAGCTGGGAACAAGCGTATAAAGAAATTGCCGAAAAAATGACGGCAATTAAAACGCAGCATGGTCCTCAGGGCGTCGTCTTTTCTTCTAAATCCGGTTCGCTTTCAGGGCATTTATTTCAACTGGCGACGGCTTTCGGATCGCCAAACACCTTTACGCACGCGTCGACATGCCCGGCCGGAAAATCGATTGCCGCCAAAGTGATGATGGGCGGCGATTTGGCCATGGATATCGCCAATACCCGTTATATGGTCTCTTTTGGTCACAACCTTTATGAAGGAATTGAGGTTGCCGAAACGCATGAACTGATGATGGCGCAGGAAAAGGGCGCAAAAATGGTCAGCTTCGACCCTCGTCTGTCCGTCTTCTCCAGCAAGGCGGATGAATGGCATGCGCTCAAACCGGGCGGCGACTTGCCGGTGTTGATGGCCATGTGTCACGTCATGATCAATGAAAAATTGTATGACGCGGACTTCGTTGCGCGCTACACCACAGGGTTTGACCAACTGGCAGAAGCAGTACAAGAGACCACGCCGGAATGGGCGCAAAAGCAAGCTGATGTGCCTGCTGATGTCATTGTTCGGGTCACCCGAGAAATGGCCGCCTGCGCGCCTCATGCTATCGTCAGCCCGGGCCATCGTGCGACGTTCTCGCAAGAAGAAATTGATATGCGGCGCATGATTTTTACCCTCAACGTGCTGCTTGGCAATATTGAGCGTGAAGGCGGTTTATACCAGAAAAAAGCGGCGGCAACTTATAATAAGCTGGCCGGAGAGAAGGTCGCTCCGGTGCTGGCAAAACCCGATGTCAAATTACCCAAGCCAACGGCGCAGCGTATCGATCTGGTAGCCCCGCAGTTTAAGTACATCGCGGCGGGCGGTGGTGTGGTGCAAAGCATCATTGATGCTGTGTTAAACCAGACGCCTTATCCGGTGAAGGGATGGATTATGTCCCGACACAACCCTTTCCAAACCGTTACCTGCCGACCGGATCTGGTCAAAACCGTTGAACAGCTCGACCTTGTGGTCAGTTGTGATGTTTATCTAAGCGAAAGCACGGCGTATGCCGACTACCTTTTGCCTGAATGTACTTACCTTGAGCGCGATGAAGAAGTTTCAGACATGTCGGGTCTGAACCCAGCCTATGCCCTGCGCCAGCAGGTAGTAGAACCTATTGGTGATGCGCGTCCAAGCTGGCAAATCTGGAAAGAGTTGGCCGTGCAGTTAGGCCTTGGGCAATTCTACCCATGGCAGGATATGCAAACGCGTCAGTTATACCAGCTTAATGGCGATCATGCGCTGTCTGCTGAACTGCGTGAGAAAGGGTATCGGGAGTGGGGTGTTCCGTTACTGCTGCGTGAACCTGAAGCGGTGCGTCAGTTTGTGGAACGCTATCCGGGTGCGGTGGCGGTTGACAGCGACGGTACCTATGGCGAGCAACTGCGCTTTAAATCTCCTTCAGGAAAAATAGAGCTTTATTCTGAAGAGCTGGAGACGCTCCTGCCTGGCTACGGTATTCCGCGCGCGCGCAATTTTGCGCTCAAAGGCGATAGTGAGCTCTATTTTATCCAGGGAAAAGTGGCGGTTCATACCAACGGTGCGACGCAATACGTGCCACTGCTTAGCGAGTTGATGTGGGACAACGCGGTGTGGATCCACCCGCAAACGGCCCGTGAAAAAGGCATCAAAAGCGGCGATGACATCTGGCTGGAAAATGCGACCGGCAAGGAAAAAGGCAAAGCGCTGGTCACCGCCGGAATTCGGCCCGATACGCTGTTTGTTTATATGGGGTTTGGCGCCAAGGCGGGAGCCAAAACCGCGGCGACAACGCACGGTATCCATTGCGGTAATTTGCTTCCGCATGTCACCAGTCCGGTTTCCGGTACAGTGGTGCACACCGCTGGCGTTACGCTTCGTCGGGCATGAGAAAGGAGAACATCATGAATCAAGCAACAAACCCTTATGTCATGCTGCATGACGAGAAACGCTGTATCGGCTGTCAGGCATGTACGGTTGCCTGCAAAGTTTTGAATGACGTGCCAGAGGGATTTAGCCGTCTACAGGTGCAGATCCGTTCACCCGAACATGAACCCGAGGTGCTATCCCACTTCCAGTTTGTTCGCGTTTCCTGTCAGCATTGTGAAGATGCGCCGTGTGTCAGCGTTTGTCCGACCGGTGCGTCATTTCGCGACGAAAATGGCATTGTGCAAGTGGATAAGTCTCGCTGTATTGGCTGTGACTATTGCGTTGCCGCTTGTCCGTTCTACGTTCGTTATCTCAATCCGCAAACGGGAATTGCCGACAAATGTAACTTCTGTGCAGATACCCGACTGGAGACTGGACAATCGCCCGCCTGCGTTTCCGTTTGCCCGACGGATGCGCTGAAATTTGGTCGTCGTGACGACCCGGAAATTCAGCACTGGATAAATCAAAAAGAGGTTTATCGCCAGCAGGATACGCGTAGCGGCCCGGTGAGTGTTTATCGGCGTAAAGAGATCCATCAGGAGGGTAAAGCATGAATTCTATCTGGGGAGCAGAGCTTAACTATGCGCCGGACTACTGGCCGCTGTGGCTCATTTATGCAGGCGTTGTTATTGTGCTGATGATTGCGGGCCTGGTTATACACGCGCTGTTACGTCGGATGTTGTCACCCAAAACAGCTACTGGAGAAGAACATCGGGATTACCTCTATTCGCTGGCAGTTCGCCGCTGGCACTGGGGTAATGCGCTGCTTTTTATCCTGCTTCTGCTGAGTGGCCTGTTTGGGCACTTCTCTGTCGGACCGGTGGCATTGATGGTGCAGGTACATACCTGGTGCGGTTTCGCCCTGTTGGCCTTCTGGGTTGGTTTTGTGCTAATCAACGCAACCAGCGGCAACGGTTGTCATTATCGGGTGAAGTTTAACGGGTTGATATCACGCTGCTTGTTGCAAACGCGCTTTTATCTGTATGGCATCATGAAAGGTGAGCCGCACCCGTTTGCAGCAACGGCAGAGAGTAAATTTAACCCGCTACAACAGTTGGCTTATCTGGCCATCATGTATGCGCTGGTTCCGCTGTTGATCATTACCGGGTTGTTATGTCTCTACCCGCAGGTAATAGGGGCAGGGCCTGTGATGCTGGTGCTGCATATGGTGTTGGCGATTGTCGGCTTACTGTTCATCTGTGCACATATTTACCTGTGCACGCTGGGTGACACACCGGGGCAAATTTTCCGCAGCATGATAGATGGCTATCATCGTCATCGCAGCCATCACGCAGAGACAGCACCGCGCAAAGGCTAATGCCCGCCGCGGTTGATATCTGAAAACCTTTCCTTACAGCAAGAAAATGTGCCTTATGTCACATTTTCTTGCAATTTATCCATGTTTGTTCGCCAGAACTTCCGTAAAAAGAACGGCTATTTTTCCATTTCCTGAGGACATGCTGTTGAAACGCCGTTTGTTTATTGCCGCTTCACTCTTTGCGATGAGTTTTTCGCCCGCGTACGCGACCGAGGTCGTAAGCTTTTCCCCACAGCCACCTGCGATTAATGCCGGAGCGTGGGTATTAATGGATTACACCACGGGCCAAATCCTGACAGCCGGAAATGAACACCAGCAGCGCAACCCTGCCAGCCTGACCAAGCTGATGACTGGTTATGTTGTCGATCGCGCAATCGACAGCAAGCGTATTAGTCCGACAGATATTGTCACCGTTGGGCGCGACGCCTGGGCGAAAGATAATCCGGTATTCGTCGGTTCATCCTTAATGTTCCTGAAAGAAGGGGATCGCGTTTCTGTGCGCGACCTGAGTCGCGGGTTAATTGTTGATTCCGGTAATGATGCCTGTGTGGCGCTGGCGGATTACATCGCCGGAGGGCAGCCACAGTTTGTCGCGATGATGAATAACTATGTGCAAAAGCTGAACCTGCGTGACACGCATTTTGAAACGGTACATGGTCTGGATGCGCCAGGTCAGCATAGCTCAGCTTACGATCTGGCCGTGCTGTCGCGAGCTATCATCCATGGAGAGCCGGATTTCTACCATATGTACAGTGAAAAAAGCCTTACCTGGAACGGAATCACGCAGCAAAACCGTAACGGTTTGTTGTGGGATAAAACCATGAACGTCGACGGTCTGAAGACTGGGCATACCTCCGGCGCTGGATTCAACCTGATTGCTTCTGCTGTTGATGGGCAGCGCCGCCTGATTGCGGTTGTGATGGGGGCGGAGAGTGCGAAAGGACGTGAAGACCAGGCGAGAAAATTGCTGCAATGGGGACAAAAGAACTTCGATACCGTGCAGGTTTTACGTAGCGGTAAGCAGGTCGGTATTGAACGGATCTGGTATGGCGATAAAGAAAAAATTAGCCTTGGCACAGAGCAGGATTTCTGGATGGCCCTGCCTAAAGCCGAAGTCGCGAATATCAAGGCAAAATATGTTCTTGATAAGAAAGAACTGGTCGCCCCCATCGCTGCCCATCAACGTGTGGGGGAAATTGAACTCTACGATCGGGATAAACTGGTGGCGCACTGGCCTCTGGTTACGCTGGAGTCTGTCAACGAAGGTGGCGTCTTCTCGCGTCTGAGCGATTACTTCCGCCATAAGGCGTAGTTTTTCCTGATGTGCCTGACTGGCAAGAGTGCGAATCTGCTCACATAATAATCACTGATTCCTTGTGGCCGCCATACCTAAAAATTACACTGTATATAAATACAGTGTAATAACGGAGGTTATATGGAGTACGAGATAAAGCAGGTCGAGAAACGCATAATTGCCGGTTTCCATATGGTTGGACCGTGGGAACAAACGGTAAAGCAAGGTTTCGAACAGTTAATGATGTGGGTCGACGGTAAGCAGATCGTACCGCTGGAATGGATAGCCGTTTATTACGACAATCCTGACGTTGTTCCGGCGGAAAAACTGCGTTGTGATACCGTGGTGTCTGTGCCTGAAGGTTTTGAGATCCCGGAAAACAGTGAAGGGGTGATCCAGACCGAGCTGGCAGGTGGCGACTATGCTATAGCCGTTGCGCGCGTTGAAAATCATGACTTCGCGACGCCGTGGTATCAGTTTTTTGAGCGCCTGATGCAGGATTCGACGTATGCGATAGCCGCTAAACCCTGTTTTGAAGTTTATCTGAACAACGGCATGGAGGACGGTTACTGGGACATTGAAATGTACGTGCCGGTACAGTTGAAGTAACTGTTTTTGGTGTAAATCAGGATGAATGTCCTGGTCATCAGGATGATGTTTTCACCGTAAAAACAGGTACAATTCGCTTCTTTGCTATTCCCTGACGGAGTGCATGAGTGCGTGCAGATAAGTCGCTGAGTCCTTTTGAAATTCGTTTGTATCGTCATTATCGTGTGGTGCATGGCATTCGCATTGCGCTGGCGTTTCTTCTTACTTTTCTGTTGGTACGCCTGTTAAACATTCCCGAAGGTACATGGCCTCTGATCACGCTGGTGGTGATTATGGGGCCAATTTCTTTTTGGGGTAACGTTGTTCCCAGAGCGTTTGAGCGTATAGGCGGAACGATCCTGGGCTCGGTGCTTGGATTGATTGCCCTGCGTCTGGAACTCTTTTCGCTTCCGCTAATGCTGATCTGGTGCGCGGTGGCGATGTTCCTCTGTGGCTGGTTGGCGTTGGGTAAAAGGCCGTATCAGGCGCTGCTGATTGGCATTACGCTTGCCGTGGTCGTGGGGGCGCCTGCCGGAGATATGAATACCGCGTTATGGCGCGGTGGCGACGTTATTTTGGGTTCGTTACTGGCGATGCTGTTTACTGGCATCTGGCCGCAGCGGGCATTTATACACTGGCGTATCCAATTGGCACATTGTGTGACGGGATACAATCGGGTGTATCAGGCCGCGCTATCCCCTAATTTGCTTGAGCAACCGCGGCTTGAGAAGCATTTACAGCAGCTCTTAAGCGACGTTGTCAAAATGCGCGGACTCATCGTTCCCGCCAGTAAAGAAACCCGTATTCAAAAATCCATTTTTGAGGCTATTCAAACGGTTAACCGCAATCTGGTCTGCATGCTTGAGCTGCAAATTAATGCGCTTTGGGCCAGCCGCACCAGCCATTTTGTCATGCTGAATGCACAAACTTTGCGTGAAACTCAGCTCAGGACGCAGCAGGCGCTACTGACCATAACCCACGCCTTGTACGAAGGAAATCCGCAGCCGGTGCTTGCCAATACGGAAAAGCTCAATGACACCGTGGCGGAGTTGCGTCAGCTCATTGCTGAGCATAAAGGCGATAATGTCGCAGAAACGCCCATTCACGGCTACGTTTGGTTGAACATGGAAATGGCGCGACAGCTGGAGTTGCTCTCACATTTAATCTGTCGCGCGCTGCGCAAATAAAGAGCAGATGAGGCGATAGGTTCTACTGCTGCTTCGATTCAGCAAAGATTAGAGGTATGATACTGAAAAAGGCTAAAACCATTGGTAACTGCAATGGCTTTACCCTCGATAATTCAGGTTTCAACCATGCATTGTCGATGCAGATGCAACTTGAAGTATGGCGGGCATGAAAGTAATGTTGACCCACTTTAGCCGTTGTTTTAACGAATCCGAATCTCACATTATCAGGGGTGTAAAAATGGAAACTACCAAGCCTTCTTTCCAGGACGTGCTGGAATTTGTTCGTCTGTTCCGTCGTAAAAACAAACTGCAACGTGAAATTCAGGACGTTGAGAAAAAGATCCGTGACAACCAGAAACGCGTTCTGCTGTTGGACAACCTGAGCGACTACATCAAGCCTGGAATGAGCGTGGAAGCGATTCAGGGCATTATCGCCAGCATGAAAAGCGATTATGAAGATCGTGTTGATGATTACATCATCAAAAACGCTGAGATCTCTAAAGAGCGCCGCGACATCTCTAAAAAGCTGAAAGCGATGGGCGAAGTGAAAAACGCCGATGCGAAAGCTGAGTAACGATTTTATGCTCGTTTGGGTCGCTGCTTAGCGGCGGCCCTTATTGCAGTTCGACCCCGCCAGTTACCATCCGCAACAAATGTTGTTCCGGCCAGTGCACTGTCAATTTTTTCTGCGTCAGCATCCATTTAATGTAGTCCACATCATGACGCCTTCTGTCGAGCATCAGACCGACGACGCTGCCGCTGTGCGCGACGTTGACGCCGTATAAATCACATTCTTCTACCAGTGCTAATAGTGAATCAAAATCTGGTTTAGGTAACAGCAACTGGCTGGCGATCGCGCTCAGCGTGGCGGCTTCGCCCATCCGATAAGGGTTTTGACTGATACAGGCTTCCTGTACCTTTTCCCATGCGCGTTTCAGAGCTGGGGCGCCCGCCAGTAGCCCTGACTGACGTGGAGTACGGTGATAATCAGCAGTAAGCAAGGTTTCCGGGCTTTCGAGAACCAGCAGATCGAGTTGTGGCTGGGATTCACAGGCAATTTGCGTGGAGGCGTCGTTATGATCGAACAGCGTAAGCTGGCGGAAAACGGTGCTGTCGGTAGGTTCCAGCGAAACGCAAAGCTGCGCCAGAGTGGATTCGTCTAGCTGATGCCCCAGATACTGTGCCGTGGCGATTGCCGTGGCGGCGATATCCGCTGTGCTGCTGGCCATCCCTTTAGCGACAGGAATGGTTGACTGGACATCTATTCGGATATCCTGACTCATGTGTGCCGGGTATTGCCAGTGCAGCAATAACCTCTCAACCATTGCCCGCGAAAGTGGACGTTCATCTGTCAGCGGTGAACCTGAAGTGACCTCAACGGTGCTATACCATTCAACCGGGCAGGAGACCAATTTCTCACTGCCCAGAATCCAGCCCTGGATAAGTTCTCCGCAC
The DNA here is from genome assembly GCF_009905315.1 of Citrobacter sp. LUTT5. NCBI lineage: Bacteria > Pseudomonadati > Pseudomonadota > Gammaproteobacteria > Enterobacterales > Enterobacteriaceae > Citrobacter > Citrobacter sp. LUTT5. The sequence goes on from NZ_CP047606.1 coordinate 1,927,054, forward strand.
GATGCGGGACATTGCGCAACAGCCACGTCTTCACCTATGTGATCAGCAATCCTCGGCGCATAGTGTCATGGCGATCGCGCTATTACCATGATTTGCCGCAATTTGCGGTGCGGCAGTATTATGCAGGAATGCCCAATGTCACAGTTTCAGATATCGCTAAACGCATAACGTCTTGCGCAATCATTAGCTCTTCATTGGTATTAATCACTGCTACTTTGACCATCGCATTTTCCGTTTGAATGAAGGTGGCATTACGCTGATTTTTTTCCTCATCAACGGCCAGACCCAGGAAATTCAGGTTACGGCAAATCGCAGCGCGCGCCCGTGCGGAGTTTTCGCCAATACCACCGGTAAACACCAGGGCATCCAGACCGCCCATCTGCATAATATAGCTACCAATGGTGGCACGAATGCGCTCAGCAAAAAGCGTCAACGCCAGCGCAGCCTGGTGATTGCCCGTATCTGCGGCATGTTCAACGTCGCGGTAGTCAGGTGAGATGCCAGAAACACCGAGCAATCCGGACTCATTGTTGAGCAATTGGTTGAGCTGCTGGGGTGTTTTGCCTTCTCGCAGGGCTATCCAGGGCAAAATGGATGGATCAATATCGCCACTTCGCGTGCCCATCATCACGCCAGACTGTGGTGTAAAGCCCATTGACGTATTCACCGATTGTCCGCCTTTGATCGCGCAGATGCTGCTGCCGTTGCCCAGATGACAACAAACAACGCGCAGGGCGCTGAGTGGCACACCCAGTTTTTCAGCAAGCTGTGAGCTAACGTATTTGTGGCTGGTACCATGAAAACCGTAACGACGAATACCCAACTCGACATAGTAACGCCAGGGCAGGGGATAGATGAAAGAAGGCTCATCAAGCGTTTGATGAAACGCGGTGTCGAACACTGCAACGGCTGGCGTTTTGGGCAATAGCTGGCGGAATACCGCGATCCCCAACGCATTTACTGGGTTATGCAGAGGAGCCAGTTCCGCGAGGCGCTCGATTTCTGCCAGCGTTTCATCAGTTACCAGGGCGGAGTCTTTAAAGGATTCCCCGCCGTGTGCGACGCGGTGGCCCACGCCGTCGATCTCTTCCAGACTGCTGATAATGTGGTGGTTGAGCAGTTTTTCCAGAAGCAACGTTACGGCTTCACGGTGATCTGCTACAGGCAAAGTCTCCTGCCATTTCTGCGCTGGTGTTTTTAGGGTGACCTGTGCATCAGACAAACCGATACGTTCTATCAACCCCTGGCAGATCATTTCACCCTGCGGCATCGCCAGTAGTTGAAACTTAAGCGAGGAACTACCTGCATTAATGGCCATTATTTTGTGAGACATGAAGGTTCCTTTGCATTCAGAAAAATGAACATCTCATCGACCCCGGTATTCTCCAGCGCGCTGGTGACAAATACTTTTTGCGCGCCAGCCTGAACTAACCAGCCCTCCACAAGAGAAATACGCTGCGGGTTGGCTAAATCGGCTTTGGTAATGAGGCCAATAACGGGTCGGTTCATTGGTCCGGTAAAACCGGGAGAAAATGGTGACCACGGCGCGTCAGCATTGAGTACCAGCGCAATAATGTCCGCTTCACAGGCGCTGGCCAGCAGCGCACTGTACAGGCAGCGGTTCTCAAGATATTCACCCGGTGTGTCTATTGTCGTAGGAGACCAGACTATGGCCTGGGTCTTCTGATAGTGGAGCACCTCTCCGCGCATGCACTGCGTGAGCGACGTTTTACCGCACTGGCTGGGACCAATTAGCATGATACGTTTCATGAGATTACGTCCGGGTGATGGGACACGCGGTAAAACGCATCATTTCGCCCAGCGTTCGGGTTACCTGTTTCAGCGCGTACTCAACGGCTGAAACATCGCCCGTCAGTACCACCGCGCCGGTAAACCGGTCGAGAAAACCAATCTCTACCGCCCCTGATTTCGTGGCGATATCACAGGCGATGATTGAGGCTTCGCTAGGGGTAATGGTCAGAATACCGATCGCAGAAACCGAATCAGGTAATCCCAGTTTCTTGAACAAATCCTTACCCGGATTAGCGATAAGATGCGCTAATGTGACCTGTTTGCCAGGTACATATTCCTGAATCATTCGATCCGTGGTGGGTTGCCTTTCCATTATCCCTCCACCATCTGTCGCCACATGCTTTCATGCGGGCGAGGAATGACCGAGCGGTAAACCAGCAGGCCTTTTTCACCCGCACTTTCACTGGCAACCGTTACCGCGTTATTCACATCGGATACATCGCCGGCAACGACCATGTAGCACTTGCCGCCAATACCAAATGCCATATGGACGCGGACTAGCGTGACGTTGGAGGCTTTAACCGCCCTGTCGGCGGCGCAGATGCAGGCAGCAACGCTCCATGTTTCGACAATACCAACTGCCTGGCGCTTATCTACGCTGTTTAGTCCGCTGATTGCGGGGAGTACGCTGGCATGAATGTTGGGGAGTACCAGACTATCAACGAGCATATCGCCAGCAAGAGATGTTCCAGTGGCAATCGCCTGTTGTACGGCACCTACGTCACCACCGAGCATGAGTAGAAATTTTCCCGGGCAGATGGTCTTGCTGACCAGTAAATTCACATTCGCGCTTTTTAACATGGCATCGCCAGCTTCCATTCCTTTGGCAATGCTGGTGAGTTCTAAAATCCCTATAGCCTGAGACATGTTTAACCTCTTATTACCGTGATGGATTGCTCAGTGATTTCGCTGACAATACCGTCAATACTGGCGTGAACAGGCGCGCCTAATGCACCGGACGGCACATCGGCAACGCATTGACCGCGAATAACGCGTTCGCCTTGTTCTACACATGGGATGGCGCTGGCACCTATATGCTGGCGTAACAACAGCGTCGTTTTATCTGTGGAGTAGTCAGTCTCAGCCAGTGGCGCATCGTGATACCAGTCGCTAAGGCCCAGTTTGGTAATAAGGCGCTTAACCGGGATCAGCCGGTACTTCGCCATTTCATCCTCAGGATTTAGCGGCCCTTCATAACGATGGTTGAGCGCCCGCAGCTCGCGTTTAAGCATGCGGTTGATTCGCATCGGCGAAATCCCAACCGGACAGGCAACGCTTTCACACACATTGCATTCTGAGCAGGTCAGGGCCGTGAGCAGTAGCTGCGGCGTGGCCGCCTGCTGATAATTAACCGCACGAACCAGCAGATGCGGGGATAATTCATGACCGATCAAATGCCTTGGGCACAAATCCGTACACAAACGGCACTGCTCGCAAACGGTTTTTGCAACAGAAAGCACAGTGCGTTCATCCTGCATCCGCCGCTGAATCAACGCATGAGACTTAGGCAAAACCAGCAGGCCCCCGGTGGTCTTGCTGACTGGGGTATCCAGTGAAGTAATCAGGCCGCCCATCATCGGACCACCGTTAATAAAGCCGGGATCGTCAACGGTTGCACCCCCGGCCAGCGCCAGAACGTCACGTAAAGACATGCCGACAGGGACTGTGAGTGTGATGGGACTGGCGACTGCGCCGTTAACGGTCAAGGTACGACGCGTAACGGGGTACTGCTGCTCAACTGCTCTCGCGATGTTGAGCACGGTCTGGACGTTATTGACCACTACGCCGACGCTGACCGGCAGCGCGGCAGGCGGAACTCTCCGGCCTGTTGCCATCCAGATGGTCAGAACCTCGTCACCTGCCGGGTAGACATCGGGCAAAATATGTAAGCGGATCCCGGCAGGCAGAAGGGGCGTTAATGCATTGATAGCTTCTTGGTATTTCTCTTTGAGCGCAATAATTCCGGAACTGGCTCCGGTAGCCGTCATGGCATATTGAACGCCGTGGATAAGTCGCTCAGCCTGGACGGCCATCAACTGCTGGTCAACTTTCAGCATTGGCTCACATTCAGCCGCATTGACCAGAAAAGTATCGACCTGCGCTTGTAATTTTACGTGAGCAGGAAAGCCTGCGCCTCCGGCTCCGACAACACCCGCTGCGCGAACGCGTTCGCGAATTGTCTGCGCATCATAGAGCGTGGACTCTGCCGTCATGGCTGTCTTCATAATAATTCCTCAAGCAGTTCCTGCATGGCACTGGCGTCGGCAACACGAGGATTGGTTTGCAGCGTGACATCAGCCAGCGCGGCCTGAACCATCACCGGGATACGTTGCGACCAGGCTTGCTTTCCGTCTTTAAGCGCGTCAACTAAAGAAGGCAACGCACACTGTTTTTTGAGTAGCTCGATATGATGAATGAGCGCATTCAATGCCGCTGTATCGTTCGCGTTATCCGGGCATAAATGGCAGGCTTTAGCGAAACGGGCATAGCGCTTCGCAGCCCGCGGATCGCGAGCATTAAAATGAATGACATGGGTCAGCAGCAGCGCATTGGCAAGTCCGTGTGGCAGATGAAACTGACCGCCCAACTGATGGGCAATCGCATGATTGATCCCCAGTCCAGCCTGACTAAATGCCATTCCCGCGAGCGTTGACGCATTGTGCATTTTCCCTCTGGTTGCCAGGCATTCGCCTTTGCTGACGGCGACAGGCAGATACTGGAAGACGATTTGAGCCGCTTTTTCAGCTAGTGCATCGGTGAAGTCGCTGGCCTTCGTGGACACGTATGCCTCCAACGCATGCGTTAACACGTCCATGCCGGTATTCGCGGTTATGGCTGGCGGTACGCTGACGACCAGCGTTGGATCAAGGATGGCCATGTCTGGATAAAGCGCATTATTAAACAATGGATATTTAATGCCTTTATCCGGATCGCTAATCACGCAGGCGCTGGTTACCTCGGAGCCCGTACCGCTGGTAGTGGGAATTGCGACACAGGTTTCAATTTCAATACCGAACTGGCGGCTGAACCAGACGATGGCTTTTGCGGCGTCCAGTGCTGAGCCGCCACCAAAACCCATCACGATGTCCGGCCGCAGGGACTGCATTTGTGCAATCCCTTGAACTACAGTGCTGATGGTGGGATCGGGGGTGATATCGCTGAAAATGCTGATGCGGTTATCCGCTGGCAGAGCGTTGCGCAGCTTTTCAATCAGGGGAGAACGCGCGAGAAAACCATCGCAAATAATCCAGATATGCTTATTCGTGAAGCGCTTGAGCACATCCAGACTTCCCTGGCCGCTGTACAATCGAGTTTGCAGTGAAAAGCTATTCATAACGGCCCCATTAACGAATAGAAAAACCGTTTGTCAGCACGCAACGACGAGAGCGTGCGAAAGTGCGCGCAGATGTTGTTCCTTCACCGGTTGGCGTCGCAATAGTGAAGGTTGTAAAGCCTTCACCACCAACGCCGATCCCGGCGTAAGAGGGGCCATTTTTCACAAAGATGGAGGTCTGAAGCGTGCGCGCGGCAAGGTTCAAACGTGACACATTTTGCGAATGCATAATGGCCGTGTGATGCAATCCCTCTTCAACCTTCAGGGCCAACGTTAATGCACTATCAAAATCGCTCACCGTTACGACGGGGAGCATTGGCATCAGTTGCTCGCTGGTAACCCACGGGTCGTCCGCCTGGACGATGCCTATCAGTAATCGAGGTGCTTTTGCCGGAACTGGTATTCCTGCTGCTTCCAGTAAGGTTGCCGGGCTTTTACCTACCAGTTTTTTATTGGCTATGCCTTCTGGTAGGCAGACGGCTCGCAGTTTGTCTACCTCTTCTCTATTGAGAAGCATCGCACCAAAAGACTGCATCTGTTGAACCAGTCGTTCGGCAACGGCATCAACAACAATCAGGCTCTTCTCAGCAATGCAGGGGAGGTTGTAATCAAAGGATGCGCCATTGATGATATCTTCCGCCGCCTTAACCAGGTCGGCCGTTTCATCAACAATGCAGGGGGGATTTCCTGCGCCTGCGCCGATGACTTTTTTCCCGCTTTTCATGCCCATAGCAACAATGCCTGGGCCACCGGTAATCGCCAGAACTGCGATTTTAGGGTGCGCCATCATCTGCTGGGTAGCCTCAAAAGTGGGTTCTGTGACCGTGACGACAAGATTACGAATTCCGCAGCAACGGAAAGCAATATCTTCAATCATGGCAATCAGCTTGAGTGAAATCTTTTTAGCACCCGGATGCGGACTGAAGTAAACGCTATTCCCTGCCGCCAGCATGCTGATGCTGTTGTTAATAATGGTCTCTGTCGGATTAGTACTGGGGGCGACAGAACCAATTACGCCAAACGGTGAATACTCGAATAACACCATGCCGCCATCGCCGGTTAGCGCCGTGGTGGTGAGATCTTCGATACCCGGAGTGTTGTCCAGCGCGGCTTTATTTTTAAGGAACTTATCCTCTTTGTTGCCCATACCCGTTTCGGCAGCGCTCTCAGCGGCCAGTGAAGCAAGATGAGGCGTCAGTTCTTCGCGTAGGGCGTTTATGATGGCGCTGCGGGTTTTCAATGGACATTGCTGGTAACGCAGAAAAGCCTGATGAGCGGCATCGATCGCTTCGCCAACGGACGGAAAAATACCGTTACCCTTAACTTCTGCTTTTGCCGGGGCGAGTTGCTCACTCAAAATGTTACGAATAAGGGTTTCAAGTTCTGAAGTATTCATTGATGTGTTCTCACGTTAATCGCCGCAATGGCCGTTTCTGCAATGTCCATATCCTGTTCAACGCTTCCTCCGCTGATGCCAAGACCCCCGAGGAGTAAACCCTCACGCCATAATGCGTACCCGCCACCGAAGGTGACGACTTTTCCCTGCATATGGCTTTCCAGACCGTAAAGCGCGGCGCCTGGTTGCACTGCTGATGTCAGCTCATGCGTGGCGGTTTTCATCGCCACGGCAGTCCATGCTTTTTTCGGTGCCAGTTCGCTACTCACCAGTAATGCGTCAGGCATGCGCCAGGCCACCGTTTGGGTCCCGTTCGCATCAACAATACTAATGACGACCGGAACCTGAAGTTCTTCTGCTCTCGTCACCGCAGCGCGAGTGAGTTGGTGGAGCTCCTGAAAAGACAGAGACATAGTCGGCTCCTTTGTGGCTGGTGGTTGAACGGCAGCGAGATAGCGCTCAGCCACTTTCTGAATGATTTCGTTTTGATGGGCGTCATGATCTTCTGCTCGTGCAAGCGCATATAAGCAGTCGGACAGGCGGTTGATATAACGCATCAGCACGTGTCTGACGGAGATCTCGGTGGACAGCTCGACCAGTCGTCTCTCTGCGCGACGTGCCAGAGTTCGGGCAAAGTGCAGTCGGCTGGCGGCTTCGCTGCGGCCTGGTAAAATAAAGCTGCGCAGGGGCGGTACTCTTCCCATTGCGATATCGATGGCAGCTTCCAATGCCGCAATTTCTTCTGAGCTGATGTAGCGCTGCTCTGGCGTTGGTTCTTCGCTTTCGCTTGCCAGTTCGGCGCTGAACCAAAAAAGCTGCAGCTGGATATTTTCAAGTAACTGCCGGTGCTGAGGGTTTTTCGCCGCGCAAACGCACAGGCTAAGCGCCGCATTCAGTTCGTCCAGCGTACCGTAGGCTTCCACGCGCGGATGCGTTTTGCTCACGCGCTGTCCGGTAAATAGGGCTGTTGTTCCGGCATCACCTGTGCGGGTATAAATCGCCATAGTTCCTCCTAACGAGAAAGCGTGTCGACAATGCCGACGATAGCCAGATCAATGGCCTCATTAGGGCCGGAAAATACGTGTCTGGCGCTGGACCCGCTGCTGAGTAATACCAGTTCGCCGGTCCCCGCGCCGACAGAATCAACAGCGACTTCATCTCCACTCACTGGGGACGCAGGAAGCTCTCCGTCAGCACTTACCCGACGTACCAGCAACAGTTTTTTTCCCACCAGTGATGGGGATTTTTGCGTGGAAACCACAACGCCTGTAACCCGTGCCAGATGCATAGCTCACTCCTGCTTAATTAGTTGGACATTTCGCAGACTGACAGCTTCCTGAGCCAGAGCCGTCACGACACATCGACGGCGTAACACCAGTACGCCATCCCTCAATTGGGCGACGTCGGCATAGCTGAGAAGCTTCTCAGGATGCAAAAAGATGATTCGCCCCAGTTCGTCACTGAACTCCAGTGGCAGACGCGCGAGTTTTTTCACGGGGATTGCGGGTAAAAATCGGTGTTGTAGTGAAATCTTCACGCGGACTCCGCATGCCAGCGCGTCGTGAATCGTTACCACCGACATGTTGACTGGGCAGCCTTCGGCAATTTGCTCCAGAAATGGCAGGTCCACTTGCTGGAGATGGAGCGACGAGTACTGGCAGCATACTGTCCGTGAATCGATTTCCCGTAACTGCGCGACGCTAAGAGTGAGCGTGCTTTCCGCGCGTTTTTTTAATCGGGAAACAACCTCCTCGATAATGCGTTGCAGCAGTTCGTTGTTCATCGTGAGGTCACCAGTGTGGCAAATGCCTGGGGATTATCAGCGCCTGCAGCATTGGCTTCGTCTGTATCGATATGCATTTCGAGGCGCATATCCGGCGAAACGCGTACGGCGACGTTATCGAAAATCAGTCGACGTTCATCGCCATTAATGGCGACCGAGACTTTATCACCATGGGAAACTCGCAGAATCAGAGCATCGAGCGGCGACATATGGATATGCCGTTGGGCAACGATCACCCCGGATGCTAAGTCCAGTTCAGCAAATGGGCTGACAAGACGAACACCGGGTGTGCCCTGAATATTGCCCGACATCCGCAGCGGAGCAGCAATTCCCAACGTGCGGGCGTCGGTACGGGAAATTTCGACCTGGCTGGTATTGCGCAGCGGACCGAGTAAACGCACATTTTTTAACTGACCTTTTGGCCCCACCAGCGTGACAGTCTGCTCTGCTGCATATTGCCCTGGCTGCAGCAGCTCTTTTTTCTCACTAATTGGGTGATTGGGAAACAAGCGACCGTAATCTTCAGCGCACAGATGAATATGCCGATTAGAGATCCCCAGCGGAATCGGGCGCTCGCGCATTTCATCCAGAACCTTAGCGACAGTGGTTTCCAGTTGCTGTTTATCCATCACGCTTCACCTCGTTTGCCGGAATGAAGACAAAGTGTGCGCGGCTCACCTTTTTGGCGAGGGCAGGCAGGATCAAGACACAAATTGCAGCTAATCAATTCTGCATCTTGCGGTGCTTCGGGTGCCGCATGGTCTACAAATATCTCTTCATGCGGTATGGCTGGTATGGGGTCGGGCGTTGGTTCAGGCTCCAGGACAACGCTATGCGACAGGATCCCGTCCCCGGGTCTGGAAATGACTTTGTGAGCCACCAGTCCATCTCGCTGGTCAGCGAAACTGACACCGGTGGAAATGGCCGCCTGGACGGAGGCCACATCCCCGATTATCTTGATCACCGTCCAGCCTGAACCGTTGGTTTTTTCGAGGCCCACCAGCGTGATGGAGGCGGCTTTCGCCATGACGTCCGCGCAACTGATGGCTAATGCCAGACCACTAACTTCAAGTAATCCCAGTGATTGCTTCACGCTGTGCTCCTTGGTTGCAACGACTTATGCGGATTTAGGTAAAATGGCTTCAACGTCGCTGTGCGGACGCGGGATAACGTGGCAGGATTTCACCTCGCCAACGGCGCTTGCGGCTGCGCTTCCAGCATCTACGGCTGCTTTCACCGCGCCGACATCACCGCGAACCATAACGGTGATGAGGCCAGAGCCGATTTTTTCGTAACCAACCAACTGCACGTTTGCGGATTTCACCATGGCATCAGCGGCTTCAATAGCGCCGACAAGCCCTTTTGTTTCAACCAGTCCCAGTGCGTTATTCATACTGCTTTTCTCCTGTGGGTTATGAGTGGCATTCCCGGAACGGAATGCCTTTAACCAGCCGCGCAGCGTTGTTACCAATGCTGCGGCGATCGTGGCTATTTTGTTGATACGTCAGCGTAAAAAGCGGTGCTGATGAGGGTAAGTTTTTGTAGTGCACGACCAGTTTTTCACGGCTACAGCCAATACCAACCAGCAATGGTGATTGGCAGGCGGCCAACCATGCGTTGTGGATAACGTCAGTTGAGTCATTCTCCTGAATCACAAAGGGGATCCCTTCTTCTTCAATACCCAGCAGTACGTCATTCCAGACGTCAGCGCAGTCAGCACTGGTGAAGATAACGATGGCTGGCGTGGTGAGATTACTTTCCATGAGCGAATGCCTTATGCCAGGAGAGAATCAGCCCTGTCGCAACCGCATTGCGCGGACCTTCGGTACCACGAATATTGCCGCGCCCGGCAACCAGTCGATAATGCGCCAGAGCATCGGTGACCAGCTGCGGAACTTCAAAATCCAGGGATGAGCCGCCAACCAGTACCACAAAGGGAATATCCCGAATGTTCCCGGTCGGACTCACCTGACGTAGCGCTCTGAGTGCGTTAGTAACGAAAACGCGTTCCTTAGCACTTCGACGAATGGCCCGTACTTTCTCCAGCGCCAGTTCACCCGGCAGTGGCACCAGTTCATCGGGCTTCACTACGCACACGCGCGCAAAAACCGTTGGCGGGAGAGGCGTAGGGAAGAACTGAACGCTGCCGTCTTCGTGGCGAAGATGGAACAAGCTCTCAACTTTCGCCAACGGATACTTTTTAATCTCTTCCGCGAGATAACGGTCATCCAGACCCAGTTCACGGGCAATGATCATCGTGACCATATCGCCTGCACCCGCCAGGTGCGTGGCAATAATTTCGCCCTTAGGATTGATGATAGAAGCGTCGGTTGAACCCGCGCCGAGGTCCAGAATAGCCAGTGGTCGCGTGGTGCCCGGAGTAGTTAAGGCCCCCAGAATGGCAGCTTCGGCTTCGGCCCCGCCAACCTGGACGTCAATGTTGAGCTTTTGCGTGATCTCCTGGGCAATCGTCGCCATTTGCAGGCGGTCTGATTTCACCATGGAGGCTATGCCGACAGCCTGTTCCAGCGAGAACTCACCGGCAAGTCCACCCGTCACGCTGACAGGAACCGAGGTATCGACCGCCAGCAGATCCTGAATAAAAATTTCATGACTGGGTTTATTGGTTAATTCAGCCATCGTCTGGCGCACATGCTCCAGCATGCCGCCAATATTGGTGCCAGCTTCTCCGGTAACGTTATCCAGTTTTGGGCATTCACCAACCGCTTTCATAATCGCTTCGGCGCCCGCTGCAACGTCGACCCGTACTGTACGACCCTGAGACTGTAGCTCCAGATTTCCGGCAGGAATCGCTCGCGCTTTCACATCACCTGACGGCGTTTTCACCACCACGGCTGAACGGTTGCCGATCAGCGCCCGTGCCATCGGAACAATGTTTTTAGTCTCATCGGCATTGAGGCCAAAGACAGTTGCAATACCGTAGGGGTTAGAAAGCGTTTCAATGACCTTTCCTGGTACTGCGACCTCAATGGCAGCCAGCATCCCCAACGGGATACGGTCAATATGAAGAACTTCATCGACGATGGGCAGGGGATGAGTCAGACGATTACTGACCAACACACCATCGTCCTGCTGCAAAATAACACCAGTTAACTGGTATCCGGCGCGGACGGAGGCATTAATCATCGTAGCAACATCGGCGAAATCAAATGCCGATGACACCACCAGAATATAGGGCGTATCCGCCGGGCGACTGAGAAGGTCTTCCGGCGTAATAGTGACGCCCACGCCTAACCCGACGCCGCCCGGTGTTTTAGGGTTATGGCCGATCATGGTGGATTCAGTGATGATGGTTTCGGTTATTGTTTCCATCGCCACGTCGCCAATGACCGGGGTGGCTTCGTTAATACGGATGAGCGAAATATCGCTGACATTGATACCGGCGTTTTTTGCCGCCAGCGTAAGGGCCTCCTGAATGCCAAACACATTACGTAATGTGCCCTTAATTCCGGTGGTTTCTGCCAGCGCGCTGCCGGTGATGCTCAGCACGCCAGACTCATCCAGAGTAGCCAGAGCGACTTCCGTTGATGAGTTGCCTATGTCAATGCCAGCTATATATCGCATGATCCTGTCCCTGAGTTAGTCGTCGCCTTTGAGTTTTTTACGCTCAACGTACAGCGCTGCCGCTTCACGAACGAAAGCTGCACAGATTTTTGCCTGATAACGATTTTCGAGATCGTCGGCGATAGCCATCAGCTCATCTTTTGTTGAGCGGTACGGGCGCAGCGCGTTGTAGATCTCAAGAATGCGATCGTCAGGAACAGCGGTTAGCTCAGCAGCGCGCTCAAAGTTCATCGCCAGCCTGTCACGTCCGGCATCTTTGGCGATTTCCGCCTGGAGGCGCAGTGTTTCAGGAGTGATGCGCATGTCCTGCGCGGTCACTTTGTTGCTCAGAACATTTTCAAGCGTGAAGTCGTCCAGCGTTTTGTTGGTCGCAGTTTTTACCCACTCAGGATGTTTATTCGCGAGAGGGTAATCCGTGACTTTCGCGGTATGTGCTGATGAACTCGCCGCGGGCGGAGTCGCGGACTCGCCTTGCAGGCTGTTCATCCGGCTCAACACATCCCGAACCATCGATTCAATTGCGTCGGTATTCATGGAGGTATCCTTTATCAAAGCGCCACGCGCAGTTCCTGCGGGTTTTTGCCTGTCACAACGTATTTGGTCTCTTTAATGTGCAGAATGGCTGATTTCGCCTGGTACTTAGGACGAGCCATCTGGTCATTCAGCGTAGGGACCGGTTGCGGAGATTCACGCTTGGCATAACGCGCGGCGTTTTTACCGATCTGACGATAGGTTTCCAGCGTCAGAAGCGGTGCCTGAGGGAACAGCTCCAGGTTTGAAAGCGGCGGTAACCCCTGCTGGTGGATAACCGTCGTGCCTTTTGACTGGATACCGATAGAGATCCCGGAACCGCTCAGACGGTTACCCTCAACGGCAACAAACGCCACATCGGAGGATTTAAAGCAGCGGATAACGCGCGCTTTAATGCCTTCTTCTTCAATACCGGCAATCACTTCGCGCAAGATATTCTTATGCGGGATCCCAACAATATTGACGGTTTGTGACAAGCCAAACGCCGGCCCTACGGCAATAATCACTTCGTCCTGTTGCTGGCCTTGTTTGGCTTCACCAATCTCGGTCAGAAAGCTGTCGCCCTGTGCCGCAGCAGCCTGAGGTGCGCTTGCCGCTGTAGATGCGCGGAAAGAGACGGGTTTGTCGCTGGTCTGCATTTCAGACAACACATCTTCAATTATCTGGCGCAGCAGTTTTTCATTAATTTCCATTTTTCACCCCTTAGCCAAGCTCGTTGGGATCAAGTGCGCCAGGGATGTTTTTGATCTCTTCCCAGCGTTCGCCTTGCAGGCGATAACCTGTTGCCGGACCGGCATAGTCGTTAACATCATTGACAGCGGATAGCACCTGTCCGTCGCCAACGATAATGGCGGAGGTATGCAGGTAATCCCCGGTTAACTTGGCTTTCTGGATGTTGAGCATGTCCTGAGCGACATCGGTAAATCCGCCCTGAGCAAGGGCTTTCACCACTTCCAGACCGTTACGGTTTTTGTTGATGATCTCTTGTGCAAACTTGATATCTTCAACGATGTTACGTTCCGGCATATCTTTCGAACCGTGGGCGTAGGTCGCCGCTTCCACTTCTTCATCAGTGATTGGCGGTAATCCCATCCCGGCAAAGACGGCCTGCAGCGCACGCGCCGCTTTGTTACGAATGGCGATAACGTCTTCTTCACGAACCGGGCGCAGACCACCGTCTACTTTCAGGTCACGCTGGAGAACGTTGTAGTCGTCAAAATCTTCAGCATCCTCGTTCGAACCCGCAAACATGTTGTCGTAGTTCGGCACTGCGGAATAACCAGAAGAAATGAAGTCAGTACCCGGCAGGAACTGCATCAGCAGACGCGCAGTACGACGCATATCCGAGTGGGTAAAGGTTTGGTCGTTGCTGGAGGCGCATTCCAGATCCAGAGAGGAGCAGATCAGGTTTTCAGCCAGCACTGCACGAATTCCTGACGGCACGGCGGAAGGGACTCCGATGCAGCTTACGGAACCGTTTTGCAGACCCTGTACGCCAGCAGCTTTGGTGATGTAAATACAGCGGGCTTCCAGATAAAGCATCGATTTGCCTTCGGCGTAACCCATCTGAACTTCTGAACCAGAGCCGGAGGTAAAGCGCATTTTCAGACCACGGGATGCGTAGGACGAGGCGAGGAAGCCTTTAGACCATGGCGTGTCATCGCCGTCGGTAAAGACGGGTTCAGTACCATAGACGGAGATAGTTTCAGCGTAGCAAGTGTGGCCTAGCATCCCGAGTTTGAGTTCGGTTGCTTCTTCCAGAGAACACTGAGTTAACACGCCCGGGCGTCCAACCTGTGAGCCGACTAACAGCGCAATGGCGTTAAATGGCGCATAACGCGCAACGGCAACGGTCGTTTCCTGTTCGTCAAATCCACGCCATGCGCCTTCAGCGGCATCAGCGGCAATTTGCACGGGGTTATCTTTGACATTAGTGACGTGCGCTTGTTGAGATGGTGTACGACGAGCACGCATTTTCTGCATGGCCATCATCATCTCAACGACGTTCATATGGGACACGACTTCGACAATTTTTGCCGGCGTCATTGCGGTGGTCAGCGGCACAATGTCTTTGCGCTTCACGTTAGGATCGCAAAGCATATTGGCCAGTTTGACCGAATCCATCGCCATGACTTCTTCAGCGCGCGCCAGGTTAATGCCATAGCGGGCAATAAAATGGTCGATTAAGTCAAATTCACTAGCGGATTTACCGTCCAGTTCAGTGACTGTACCGTTGACGATTTTAATCGACGGTTTGGGGTCGTTCGGGCTTTCCATCGCAATGAAGCCTTCTTCGATCCACTCCTTAACGAAGCCATCCTGATTCACAGGGCGCTTCGCCAGTGCTTCAAATCTTTTCGATCTCATGAATCAGCCTCACTGATATCAGATGTAGGACGGACGATCGTTTTTCGGCTCTGAGCCGAGGGTCCCGAGTACGGTTTTACCGATTTCACGGGCGGAGATAACAGCCTGACGAACAGCGCCAGAGTCACCCGAAATAACCAGAATGGCTTCGTTACTGAAGCTGGTGCCATGAGCAGGGGAGCTGTAAGCCACAACTTCCACGTTGGCGGATTTCAGGGCAGTATCAGCCATCAGGACACCAACGGATGCTGGTGCGCCGACGATGACGCCACAGGCACGACCAATCGGTGCGCCAAAGGCTTTTTCCAGCGCGTAGCTGGCGCGTGCGGTGTATTGCATCTCGATGTGACCGGCCTCGTTGGCATAAACGTCGCCAAAGGTGCGATCCAGTTCTTTCAGTGCGACTTCAATGCCGCGTTTCACGTCGGAAACATCGTTGCCGCCAAGAATAATCAGCGAGCCATGACCTGCGCCGCCTTTGGTATCACGTGGTAACTCAATACTGACGACTTCAGTATTGGTGGCTTTCACCGCTTCATCAGCGGCCATGATGTGTGGACCCGCACCAGTACGGGCGCCAAGGATGCCAATGGAGCGATAGCGTTTTTCAAGTTTCATTGCGTCCAAGAGGGCACTGTCTACGTTGGCGATTACCAGACCGACGGTGTCGCCAATCGCGGTACCGACAAACTCCGTTAAACTGCAGCTTTTCTCTGCCATAGCCGTTTCTCGTGTTGGGTGATTATTTTCTGGGATAGCCTGCTGTTCTGGCGTTGCCACACGAGCAATCACCTGCGCCATGATCTGTTCAACCAGTTCATTGCTGCTCATTAGCTAATTCCCTTCGGTAAGATTTTTTCTACATCGGTATGCGGGCGTGGGATAACGTGTACGGCTTTCACTTCTCCCACATTACGGGCTGCGGCGGCACCGGCATCTGTTGCTGCTTTGACTGCGCCGACATCGCCGCGGACAATAACTGTTACCAGCCCCGAACCAATTTTTTCGTAGCCGACCAGCATTACATTGGCTGACTTCACCATTGCATCTGCGGCCTCTATGGCTGCAGTTAAGCCTTTGGTTTCTACCATTCCTAACGCTTCTTGTTGCATAAAGACCTCGCCTGGGTTGTCCCGATTTTCATGACTATAAAAAGAAGCGAGGAAAAAGAATGGCTGAGTTGAAAGTAAGAGTGAAAAAATAGTGGGGTAACGGTGAGATAAAATTGCTGTGAGTTATTGTAATACTATGTTTTTATTGGTTATTTTAATCTTAATCGATATGACTATTTGGTTATGTTAATTCCATATTTACACTTTTCTGAGTGACAGTTTAAATATCATTTGCTATGCGAGAAAAATGAAATTGTGATGATCGTTTGAAAATGGAATTCTGCTGTTCGCAATATTTTATTATTTTGAAAATGTACTTTTAATTGGGTGAATCCACGTTTTGTCGCCTGTTTTAATAAAGGTGATAGCAAAAATTTGCTATCACAACACGATTTTTAAGGGTATGTCGCTTGCAGATTGCCAACAATTTGCCGATACAGATTTTTATAGTAAGTCTTGAAGTAACCTTCCTGCCAGCAAGGAGTCCGCTGGTAAAGACACGAACTCTGCTTAGAAGGTGTCACAATGAACGATTCACTAAGAGCGCAATGTATTGCTGAGTTTTTGGGTACCGGGCTATTTTTGTTTTTTGGTATTGGGTGCCTGAGCGCCCTGAAGGTCGCGGGTGCCAGTTTGGGATTGTGGGAGATCTGTATCATATGGGGCTTGGGGATCTCGCTTGCAGTTTACCTGACAGCCGGGATTTCTGGGGCCCATCTCAATCCCGCTATTACCATCGCACTTTGGTTGTTTGCCTGTTTTCCTGGCCGTAAAGTACTGCCTTATTCTGTCGCTCAGATAGCAGGTGCCTTTGGTGGCGCTATGCTGGCCTATTTGTTGTACGGCAGTTTATTTATTGAGTATGAATCAGCCCACCAAATGGTACGCGGCAGTCTGGAAAGCCTGCAACTTGCCAGTATTTTTAGCACGTATCCTGCCGCCGCACTGAGTGTCTGGCAGGCCGCACTGGTCGAAGTGGTGATTACCTCCATTCTGATGGGGATGATTATGGCGCTAACGGACGACGGTAACGGTGTTCCCAAAGGCCCTCTGGCACCACTGTTGATTGGTATTCTGGTTGCTGTTATCGGCGCATCAACCGGTCCACTTACCGGTTTTGCGATGAACCCGGCACGTGATTTTGGTCCTAAATTGTTTGCCTGGATGGCCGGGTGGGGTGATGTTGCGATGACCGGTGGGCGCGATATCCCTTATTTCATCGTGCCGATTGTGGCTCCCATCATCGGCGCCTGTGCGGGCGCAGCAATTTATCGTTATTTTATTGGCAAAAATTTACCGTGTAATTCGTGTAAGTTGGAGGAAAACGAGAGCTAGCTTCATGAAAGATGTTTATTATTGAAAGGTAAAAACTGTTTTCGTGATCCGGTTTCCTGAACGGCTTAAAAAGTCTCCCAAGAATGGGAGACTTTTGTTATGTTCAATGCTGACTTTCATCAGAGCGCTGGATCGCGAGATGAAAATGAATGTGTGAATAATATGTTTTATTTATAACAATAAATTAACTGAGAGGTTTTATCATGATTTCTGCGAGTGCCCTGAACTCAGAACTCATTAATAAAATCGCACAGGATTTTGCACAGGCCACCAGTCTGGCTGTTGTGGTTGTCAATATTCACGGTGATGAAATTTCTGAGCTTTTTAATTTCACTCCTTTTTGCCAGTTGATGCGCCAGCATCCTCAGCATAGTACGCGTTGTCGTATGAGCGACCGCTGTGGCGGGTTGGAAGCCTCTAAGTCCGATCAACCTTGCATTTATCGATGCCATGCCGGGCTTACCGATTTCTCAATTCCGCTGGTCATCGCGGGACACCTGGTAGGGTTTGTGCTTTGTGGACAAGTACGCTTAAGTAACGATGTAGGCCTCGTTGATATTCTGAACGTCGATGACCGCTGGCAAGCCGATCCTGAGCTGGTCAACGAGTTCCGTAATGTACCTGAGATGGACTATTCTCGAGTCATTGCCTCAGCGGATTTACTCAAGCTCATCGTCGAAAATTGCCTTAAGAAACAACTCAATTTTGTTGTTATCAAAGATAACCCGCAGCAGTCAGAGCCGGTACGCGCTAACCGCAGTACCAATCCGCATGACAGTAAAATGAAAAAAGCCCTGCGCTATATTGATGCGCATTTATCAGACGAGCTGCGTCTGGAAGATGTTGCCTCTCATGTTTTCCTTAGCCCGTACTATTTCAGTAAATTGTTCAAAAAATATCAGGGTATCGGTTTTAACGCATGGGTAAACCAACAGAGAATGGCAAGTGCCAAAGAGCTGCTTTGCCACAGTGACTGGAGCATAGCCAGCATTGCGCGTAATTTAGGCTTTTCGCAAACCAGCTATTTTTGCAAAGTGTTCCGTCAAACGTATCAGGTTACGCCGCAGGCATTTCGCCAGCAAATTAATGTCATTTCACGCGGAGAGTCCGCTTAAATAGCAATATTTTGCTATTGCCGATTTTTGATATGTGGTGCTATGCCCGTCATTATAAAATGAAAAATAATGACAGCTGCCAATAAATTGTCATAGCGCAACAAAATAATGGTATTAGAGGGATAAACTGCACCAGTTTTTATTTTTGTGATGAGATACAGTGTCTGTGTGAATGACTTTCTTTATTCTTAGCTGATACTTTCATTCAAAAAGTGAACGTATGAATATGTGGGAAAAGGCCAGGAAATTGGCTGAATGAATTCGGAAAGATATTAAACTGAATTATTGTCATGAGGTCGTGAATTTACCTCATAACAGAGAGCTTAATTAACCAGGCTCTTGAACTGACAGGTTTGCCACATTTGTGGTAGGGAAGGGGGTGAGAATCCCCCGCAGCCCCCGCTGCTGTGATGCTGACGACCCCGTATGGACCACTGATCGCAAGATTGGGAAGGACGGGTGAGGATGACGCTAAGCCAGAAGACCTGCCTGTCAGTGACTACCAACAACTTCGGTGGGAAGTGGGTGGTTCAGATGCATACAGTCGAGAGACTGGGTATCTCTACACCCCTACCACCCTGAACAGGATCAGGGTATGGCGGCCAATTTTCACGCATTTGTTCTTGCAGGTACCGGAAGCGGCTGTGGTAAAACCACGGTGACGCTGGGCTTGTTGAGCTTGTTGAAAAAACGCGGTTTGCGCGTCCAGCCTTGCAAAGTGGGTCCTGATTACCTTGATACCGGCTGGCATACAGCGGTATGCGGTACTGCTTCCCGCAATCTTGATAGCTTTATGCTTCCCGTCCCCACGCTGAACGCTCTATTCAACGAGCAGATGCGACATGCGGATATCGCCGTTATTGAAGGTGTGATGGGGTTGTATGACGGCTATGGTACCGACCCAAACTACTGCAGCACCGCCGCGATGGCTAAACAGTTAGGCTGTCCGGTCATCTTACTGGTTGATGGCAAAGCCGTTTCCACCTCAATCGCCGCAACAGTAATGGGTTTTCAGCATTTTGATCCCACCCTGAACATCGCCGGCGTTATTGTTAATCGGGTTAACAGCGAAACGCATTACCAGTTACTGAAAGTCGCAATCGAACGTTACTGCGATGTACCCGTCTTAGGTTACGTACCCCGTATGGATGGGGTTGCCCTTCCCGAACGACATTTGGGTTTAGTCACCGCACGTGAGTCGGTTATCAATCAGCAACCGTGGCAGGAGTTTGCTGCCACGTTGGAGCAAACCCTTGATATTGACGCACTGCTGACATTAAGCCAGTCAACCAATCTTCCTGCTGGCGAATGGCCCGCGCTGCCTGCCCCAGATGCTGGAGCAGGGCTAACGCTTGCAATTGCCGATGACGAAGCCTTCAACTTCTACTACCCGGACAACATTACGCTGCTGGAACGTA
This sequence comes from Citrobacter sp. LUTT5, assembly GCF_009905315.1. Lineage (NCBI taxonomy): Bacteria > Pseudomonadati > Pseudomonadota > Gammaproteobacteria > Enterobacterales > Enterobacteriaceae > Citrobacter > Citrobacter sp. LUTT5. The sequence goes on from NZ_CP047606.1 coordinate 1,946,842, forward strand.
CGGGACTTAATATTGTTCGTTTTAGCCCGTTGCACGACATCTGCTTACCCGACTGTCAGATGATCTGGTTAGGCGGTGGATATCCTGAGCTACACGCTGCGGCGCTGGCTCGCAATGTCTCGATGCTGAAGCAACTGCGAGCGGCACATCAACGTGGCGTCGCGATTTACGCAGAGTGTGGGGGGCTGATGTATCTCGGCAGTTCGCTTGAGGACAGTAGCGGCGATACCTGGCTGATGGCGGATATCATTCCCGGCCACAGCAAAATGGGAAAACGTCTGACCCGATTTGGCTACTGCGAAGCGCAGGCCGCACAACAAACATTGTTAGCAGCAGAAGGCGAAGTGCTGCGCGGGCATGAATTCCACTATTCCGATTTTACCCCTGAAACACCAGCGGTGATGAACTGTCGCAAAGTGCGCGATGGTAAAACGCTGCAAGCCTGGTCTGGCGGCTGGCAGGTCGGAAACACCTTCGCCAGCTATCTACACGTTCATTTTGCTCAACGTCCGCAGATGCTTAACCACTGGCTGACAGCCGCGAGGAGCGCGCTATGACGATCCTTGCGTGGTGTGTTGCCTGGCTGCTTGATTTTATCATCGGCGATCCGCAGAACTGGCCGCATCCGGTGCGCTGGATTGGCAATCTGATTTCTGCCGTGCAACGAATTATTCGGCGTTATTGTCATAGCGACCGTGCGCTGCGCATTGGTGGCGCGGTGATGTGGATTGTGGTGGTTGGTTTGACCTGGGCTGCGTCCTGGGGCGTGCTGGTACTGGCAAAATCTGTTCATCCCTGGTTGGGTTGGGTGGTAGAGGTATGGATGATCTTTACCGTGCTGGCCGGGCGATGCCTGGCGAATGCCGCACAGGATGTCGAACGTCCTCTACGGGCCGGTGACCTTGCTGCGAGTCGGGAAAAACTGTCGTGGATAGTGGGGCGTGATACCTCGCAACTGCAACCGCAACAGATCAATCGTGCGGTGGTGGAAACCGTGGCTGAAAACACCGTAGACGGCATTATCGCGCCGCTGTTTTTTCTCCTTCTCGGCGGTGCGCCCCTTGCGATGGCCTACAAAGCGGTAAACACCCTTGACTCCATGGTGGGCTACAAACATGAAAAATACCGCGCTATCGGTATGGTCAGCGCGCGTCTGGACGATGTCGCGAACTTTATTCCTGCAAGACTGAGCTGGCTGCTGCTGGGCGTGGCGGCATTTTTATGCCGTAAAGACGGCTCGCGAGCTTTACAGATTGGCTGGCGCGATCGCTACAACCACAGCAGCCCAAACTGTGCGTGGTCAGAGGCATCCGTAGCCGGGGCATTAGGCATTCGTCTGGGTGGTCCTAATGACTACTTTGGCGAGCGCGTTGAGAAACCGTGGATCGGTGATGCGCAACGCGACATTTCGGTAGACGACATTTCCCATACGATTCGACTGATGTGGGTGGCATCGACGCTGGCACTGGCGCTGTTTATTGCGCTGCGGTGGCTGTGGGCCGGTGTAGCCTGAGGACAACATAATGCAATATATCCAGCAACCCCAGGCGATTGAAGCCAAAAGTTTCGACATTATTGGCGAGATCATCCGTGAAACCCGTCCGGACTATCAGTTTGCCAGTCCGTTACATGAAGCCATTATCAAGCGGGTCATTCACACGACGGCAGATTTCGACTGGCTGGACATTCTGTGGTTTTCCAGTGATGTGCTGGAGCAGTTTTGTGCGGCGCTTAGCCGTTCGAGCGTGATTTATACCGACACCACGATGGCGCTTTCCGGGATCAATAAAACGCTGCTGGCAAAATTCGGCGGTGAATGCCGCTGTTACATCAGTGACCCGAGAGTTGTGCGTACGGCAAAAGAGCAGGGGATTACCCGGTCCATGGCTGCTGTCGACATTGCGGTGAAGGAAGAGGGGGAAAAGCTGTTTGTCTTTGGCAACGCGCCAACAGCGCTGTTTCGCCTGCTTGAGCATGATGTCGCTGTCAGCGGTGTGGTTGGCGTACCGGTCGGGTTCGTTGGTGCAGAAGAGTCGAAAGATGCATTGACCCAAAGCAAGTTGCCCGCCATTGCCGCGTTAGGCCGTAAAGGGGGGAGTAATGTCGCTGCCGCTATCGTCAACGCCATGCTTTATCACATGCAGGGGGCGCGATGAGCGAGGCCTTCGATACGCCGGTGTGGCACAACGGTAAAGCGCTGCGTAAAGGATATACCACGGGATCGTGCGCCACGGCGGCGGCAAAAGTGGCAGCGTTGATGGTATTGCGCCAACACCTCATCCATCAGGTTTCCATCGTCACGCCTTCCGGGGTGACGTTGTGCCTGAACGTTGAGTCGCCACATATCGAAGGGCAGCAGGCGATAGCCGCCATCCGCAAAGACGGTGGTGATGATGTGGACGCCACACATGGGATGCTGATTTTTGCGCGCGTGACGTTAGACGATAGTGGCGTGATTGCCTTACAGGGCGGTGAAGGGGTTGGTACGGTAACCCGCAAAGGGATTGGCCTACCGGTCGGTAGTTCGGCGATTAACCGTACACCTCGCCAGACCATTGAATCTGCCGTCCGCGAAGCGATTGGCCCAAATCGTGGGGCGCAGATTGAAATCTTCGCGCCAGAAGGTGAAGAACGGGCGCAAAAAACCTACAACTCCCGCCTTGGCATTCTGGGCGGCATTTCGATTATCGGCACCACGGGTATTGTCACGCCGATGTCGGAAGAGAGCTGGAAACGTTCTCTGTCGCTGGAGCTGGAAATTAAGCGGGCGGCTGGGCTGGAGCGTGTCGTACTGGTGCCGGGAAACCACGGCGAGCGTTTTGTGCGCGAGCAGATGGGTATCGACACCCAGGTTGTGGTCACCATGAGCAACTTTGTCGGCTACATGATTGAAGAAGCCGTACGTCTTGGATTCCGGCAAATTGTGCTGGTGGGACATCCCGGTAAGCTCGTCAAAATCGCGGCGGGGATCTTCCATACCCATAGCCATATTGCCGATGCCCGCATGGAAACGCTGGTGGCCCACCTCGCATTACTTGGCGCACCGCTGGAGCTGCTGACGCTGGTCAGCGAGTGCGATACCACCGAAGCGGCGATGGAACATATCGACGCATACGGTTTCCAGCACATTTATGACCATCTGGCTCAGCGCATTTGTATGCGTGTTCTGCAAACATTGCGCTTTACCAAAAATCCACCGACCTGCGATGCCATCATGTTTTCCTTTGATAATCAGGTTCTTGGCAGTAATCGTCCGGTCGCAGAAATTGCTGAGGAGATGCAATGTTAACCGTTGTAGGGATGGGCCCCGCCGGTTTGCATTTGATGACGCCTGCGGCACGTGAAGCGGTCGCGGCGGCGGATGTTCTGGTCGGTGGAAAGCGGCATTTGCAGCAATTCCCGGATTTTGCCGGTGAACAGTTTGCTCTTGGCGCCAATATCCCGGAACTCCTGAGCTGGATTAGCGCGCACCAGGAGAAGCATGTTGTGGTACTGGCATCTGGCGATCCGCTGTTTTACGGCATCGGGACGCGCATGGTGGCGCATTTTGGTATTGAGAATGTGCGGATTATTCCCGGCATTAGTGCGGTGCAGTACCTGTGTGCGCAGTCCGGTATTGATATGAACGATATGTGGCTGACCAGTAGCCATGGCCGCAGCGTCTGTTTTGATGAGCTGGCGCGACATAACAAGGTAGCGATGGTGACTGATGCGCTGTGTGGCCCGCGTGAAATCGCGCAGCAGCTCATTGCCCGAGGCAAGGGGCATCGCTGGATGGTGATTGGCGAAAACCTGGCAATGGAAAACGAAAAGATCCATTTCCTGCCTGTGCGTGAAGTTAACGCCGACTATGACATGAATGCAGTGGTGATCCTCGATGAAAGATGAGCTGTTTCTGCGTGGAGAGAAAGTGCCGATGACCAAAGAAGCGGTACGCGCACTTGCCCTCTCAAAACTTGAATTACACCGCGCCAGTCACCTGATTGATATAGGCGCCGGAACCGGCAGCGTGTCGATAGAGGCGGCGTTGCAATATCCCGGATTACGTGTAACGGCCATCGAACGTAACCCGGCGGCGCTCAGGTTGTTGGATGAAAACCGCCAGCATTTTGCCTGCGCAAATATCGATATTTTTCCCGGCGTTGCTCCCATGACCATCGCGGAAAAAGCCGATGCCATTTTTATGGGCGGCAGCGGTGGTCATCTGACCGACCTGATTGACTGGTCGATGCGTCAATTGCATCCCGCAGGGCGTTTGGTGATGACATTTATCCTCCAGGAAAACCTCAACACCGCGCTAACACATCTGGACCATCTTGGCGTACAGGGAGTGGATTGCCTGCAGCTACAGGTTTCCTCGCTTACCGCGCTTGGCAGTGGTCACTATTTTAAACCGAATAACCCCGTATTTGTTATCGCCTGTCAGAAGGAAGGAAACCATGTCTGAGATTTTTGATCCCCGTAGCGTGTGGTTTGTTGGCGCAGGTCCTGGCGATCGCGAGCTGATTACCCTCAAAGGTTACCGGTTGCTGCAACAGGCGCAGGTTGTTATCTACGCCGGATCGCTGATTAACACCGAACTGCTGGAGTATTGCCCTGCTGGTGCTGAATGTCACGACAGTGCCGAACTGCATCTGGAGCAGATCCTTGATCTGATGGAAGCCGGAGTGAAAGCGGGTAAGACCGTTGTGCGTCTGCAAACCGGCGATGTCTCGTTGTATGGTTCCGTGCGCGAGCAGGGCGAGGAGCTGACCAAACGCGGGATTGACTGGCAGGTGGTGCCCGGCGTCAGCGCGTTCCTCGGCGCGGCGGCGGAGCTGGGTGTTGAGTATACCGTGCCCGAAGTGTCACAGAGCCTGATCATTACGCGCCTGGAAGGCCGCACCCCGGTACCAGAGCGTGAACAGCTGGAGTCTTTTGCCAGCCACCAGACATCAATGGCGATATATCTTTCCGTCCAGCGTATTCATCGGGTGGCTGAGCGTCTGATTGAAGGCGGCTATCCGGCGACCACGCCCGTAGCGGTGATCTATAAAGCGACCTGGCCGGAAAGCCAGACCGTGCGCGGGACCCTGGCGGATATTGGCGACAAGGTTCGCGATGCTGGCATCCGTAAAACGGCCCTTATTCTGGTCGGTAATTTCCTGGGCTCGGAGTATCACTACTCCAAACTCTATGCGGCGGACTTTAGCCATGAATACCGTAAAGCCTGAGTCAATTGCGCTTTTTTGCCTGACTCCTGGCGGCGTTGTGCTGGCGAAACGTCTGGCAGCTATGCTGCCGGTTACCTGTTTTACCAGTGAAAAGCTGCTGGAGGAGGGGTTTATTCCCTTCGAAAACGGCTTTGCGAATACCGCTCGCGAAGCGTTTACGAATTATTCGGCGCTGATTTTTATCGGGGCGACCGGCATTGCGGTGCGCGTACTGGCCCCGCTGGTCAACGACAAGTTTTGCGATCCGGCGGTGGTGGTCATTGATGAACGTGCCCAGCATGTCATCAGCCTGCTCTCCGGTCATGCGGGCGGTGCTAATGCGTTGGCTCGTTATCTGGCGGGCATGTTGGGTGCCGACCCGGTTATCACCACCGCGACGGATGTGAACGATATGGCGGCACTGGATACGCTGGCATTTCAACTGAATGCCCGAATGAGTGATTTCCGTTCGGCGGTGAAGATCGTCAATCAGATGTTGGTCAGCAATAAGCGGGTTGGGCTGTGGTGGGATGACGAACTGACGCAGGATGTCAGCCATTGCGACCGGCGCGGATTTATTACGGTCACCGATCTCAACCAACTCCCTGAACTGGATGCTTTGGTGTGCATCACCTTACGCACCAATTTACCTGAGCTGCCTGTTCCGCACTGGAAGCTGGTGCCGCAGCGGGTTGTGGCCGGAATTGGTTGTCGCCGTGATACGCCGTTCCCGCTGCTGGCTGCGCTGCTTGCCCGCCAACTCGAAGCCCAACAGCTCGATCCGCTGGCGCTAAAAGCGATTGGCAGCATCACGCTGAAAAAAGATGAACAGGGACTTATCCAACTGGCTTCATGCTGCCGCGTTCCTTTCGAAACCTTTACTGCTGACGCGCTGCGTGAGCATGAGCACCGTTTTCCGGCCTCATCGTTTGTTCGCAAAACGGTGGGTACAGGAAGCGTTTCTGGTCCTGCAGCCTGGCTGTTGAGCCACGGACAACTGTTAGGCGAGACCCTGCGAGAACAGGGCGTCACTATCACTTTGGGAGTTTCACACTGATGTTAAGCGTAATTGGAATTGGCCCTGGCTCGCAGGCAATGATGACCATGGAAGCCGTTGAAGCACTGCAGGCAGCGGAAATCATCGTGGGCTATAAAACCTACACCCATCTGGTAAAAGCGTTCACTGGCGACAAGCAGGTGATCAAAACCGGGATGTGCAAAGAGATTGAACGCTGTCAGGCGGCGATCGAACTGGCGCAGGCGGGGCACAACGTGGCGCTGATCAGCAGCGGTGACGCGGGGATTTACGGTATGGCCGGGCTGGTGCTCGAACTGGTCAGCAAGCAAAAGCTGGACGTTGAGGTCAGGCTAATCCCAGGGATGACCGCCAGCATTGCCGCCGCCTCTTTGCTGGGTGCGCCGTTGATGCACGATTTCTGCCACATCAGCTTAAGCGATCTGTTAACGCCGTGGCCGGTTATCGAAAAACGCATCGTTGCCGCCGGTGAGGCCGATTTTGTTATCTGTTTCTACAACCCACGCAGTCGGGGTCGCGAAGGACATCTGGCGCGCGCATTTGAGCTGTTATCTGCCAGCAAGAGCGCACAAACGCCGGTTGGTATTGTGAAGTCAGCCGGACGTAAAAAGCAGGAAAAATGGCTGACTACGCTGGGTGAAATGGACTTTGAGCCGGTTGATATGACCAGTCTTGTGATCGTGGGCAATAAAACAACCTATGTTCAGGACGGCCTGATGATCACGCCACGAGGTTATGTGCTGTGAATTATGGTGATGTGCTGGTCATGGGCGGCACCAGCGACGCGCGCATGCTGTGCCAGCAACTGGATGCAGCAAACGTGGCCTACACCCTGTCCGTTGCGACCCCGACGGGAAAGCAGCTGGCGGGAGACATCAAAGGCCAGGTGCGCTGCGGGCGTCTGGAACGCGAGCAAATGATTGCCTGGCTGCAGGAAAATCAGACGCGCTGGGTGATCGATGCCTCGCATCCGTACGCCGAGGTGGTGAGTCGCAACATTATGAATGCCTGCGAAGCGGCGGGCGTACTGCTGAGCCGCTACCAGCGCCCTGAGCAGTTGAGCGGATTAACTCACCCGCAGCTTTATACCGTACAAAGTATTCCGCAAGCCTGTGAGGTGGCGCGACGCTTCGGCGATCGCGTGCTGCTGACGACCGGTAGTAAAGATCTGGCCACCTGGCGCGAAGGGTTGCCTGAAAAAACGCTGCTGGCGCGTGTTCTGCCTGTTCCTGAGGTCATTCAGCAATGCGCGGATCTGGGATTTGGCGTCGGTGAAATCTTCGCACTGTGTGGGCCGTTTAGCGCCGAGTTCAACGCCGCGTTTTATCGCCAGTGTCAGGCTGATGTGGTGATCACTAAGGCTTCAGGCGCTGAAGGTGGTTATCAGGAAAAAGTTCAACCCTGTCTGGATGCCGGTATCCCCTGCATCGTGATTACACGTCCGGCACCGTTGGTGACGGGAGACGAGTTACTGGAAAGTCAGGCCGCCTTTGCGGCGCGTTTAACGCGCTGGCTGGCCGCGGCTTAAGGAGTTAGAGATGAAAAAGGCGCTTCTGGTGGTCAGCTTTGGCACCAGCTATCACGACACCTGTGAAAAAAATATTGTGGCCTGTGAGCGCGATCTCGCAGCCAGTTGCCCTGATCGCGACCTGTTCCGGGCGTTTACCTCCGGGATGATTATCCGCAAGCTCAAGCAGCGTGACGGCATTGAAATCGACACACCGCTGCAGGCGCTGCAAAAACTGGCGGAGCAGGGGTATCAGGATGTGGCTATTCAGTCGCTGCACATTATCAATGGCGACGAATACGAAAAAATTGTCCGCGAAGTGCAAAGTATGCGTCCGCTGTTTTCACGCCTGACGTTGGGTGTACCGCTACTGAGCAGCCATGAAGATTACGCCCAGCTGATGCTGGCGCTGCAACAGCAAATGCCGACGCTTAGAGAAAATGAAAAAGTGGTGTTTATGGGACACGGCGCCAGCCATCATGCCTTTGCCGCCTATGCCTGTCTCGACCATATGATGACGGCGCAGCGCTTTCCGGCGCGGGTTGGGGCGGTGGAAAGCTATCCGGAAGTAGATGTGCTGATTGAAAGTTTATCTCAGGAAGGGGTGACGGCGGTGCATCTGATGCCGCTGATGTTAGTTGCTGGTGACCATGCCATCAATGATATGGCCTCTGACGAAGATGATTCGTGGAAAACATTGTTCAATGCGGCCGGGATAAAGGCTACGCCATGGCTCAGTGGACTGGGTGAGAATCCGGCGGTTCGCGCCATGTTCGTGGCACATTTACAGCAGGCGCTTAATGTGGCGCTGGAGGAAGCAGCATGAGCGGGAAACTGTACGCATTAAGCACCGGACCTGGCGCTTCCGATCTGATCACCGTACGCGCTGCGCGTACGTTGGGCATGCTGGATATTCTCTATGCGCCTGCCGGGCGTAAAGGCGGCGATAGCCTGGCGCTGTCGATTGTACGGGAGTATATCGGCGAGCAGACCGAGGTTCGCTGCTGCCATTTTCCCATGAGTGCCGACAGCGCGGAAAAAGAGGCCGTCTGGGATGAGGTTGCAACCGCGCTGGTTCAGGAAGTAGAAGCTGGAAAAAAAGTAGGCTTTATTACGCTCGGCGACGCCATGCTGTTCAGCACTTGGGTCTTTTTACTGCAGCGCATTGGTTCGCCTGACTGGTTAGAAATCGTCCCGGGCGTGACTTCTTTCGCTGCGATTGCCGCGCGTTCGAAAACCCCGCTCGCTATGGAGCAACAATCGCTGGCAGTGGTCTCCTGTACCGCGCCGGAAGCTGAAATTCAGCAGGCGTTAAAGCAGCATGACAGTCTGGTGTTGATGAAAGTGTACGGTCGTTTTGCGCGTATCAAAGCGCTGCTGCAACAAGAAGGTTTGTTGGGCTGCGCATTAATGATGTCTGAAGCCACGCTGCCAGGTGAACAGTGCTGGCGTCATCTCGATGAGGTGAGCGACGATCAGCCGCTGCCTTATTTCTCGACCATTTTGGTCAACAAACAGTGGGAGTATGCACAATGAAGCTTGAACAACAGCTAAAACAGCTGTCTTTCAGCGGGTTGGCTGCGGCGCTATTACTGATGATTGTTCCTGAGCAAGCGTTCGCCATGCACATTATGGAAGGTTTCTTGCCACCGATGTGGGCGCTGGCCTGGTGGCTGTTGTTTTTACCCTGCCTGTGGTACGGGCTGGTGCGCTTGCGCCAAATCGTGCAGGAAGATAACCACCAGAAAGTTTTACTGGCACTGTGCGGCGCCTTTATTTTTGTGCTGTCGGCGCTGAAAATTCCTTCCGTTACCGGAAGTTGTTCACACCCTACCGGCGTAGGCCTGGCGGTTATCCTGTTTGGACCTGGCGTAGTGGCCATCCTCGGGGCGATCGTTCTGCTGTTCCAGGCACTGCTGCTGGCACACGGTGGTTTAACGACGCTCGGCGCGAACGGCATGTCGATGGCGGTAATTGGCCCGGTAGTGGGTTACATGGTGTGGAAAATGGCCTGCCGTGCAGGGCTGCGTCGTGATGTTTGCGTCTTCTTGTGCGCGATGCTGGCGGATCTCGTCACCTATTTCGTGACGTCGGTACAGCTGGGCGTGGCGTTCCCGGATCCCTCTGCTGGCGCTACCGGTTCAATCATTAAGTTCATGGGGATTTTCTGTCTGACGCAGATCCCAATCGCGATTGCGGAAGGGTTACTCACCGTGCTGATTTACGATCAGCTAACCAAACGCCAGTTAATAACCGCACAAGGACATTAACGATGAAAAAGACGCTGATTATATTGGGCATGGTAGTGGCGCTGGTGATCCTGCCGTTCTTTATCAACCACGGTGGAGAGTACGGCGGTTCAGACGGTGAGGCGGAGAGTCAGATTCAGGCTATTGCCCCGCATTATGAACCCTGGTTCCAGCCGCTGTATGAACCGGCAAGCGGTGAAATTGAAAGTCTGCTGTTTACACTTCAGGGATCGCTGGGCGCAGCCGTGATTTTCTATATTCTGGGTTATACCAAGGGCAGGCAACGCCGTGATGACCGGGCTTGACAGGCTTAGCTATCAAAGCCGTTGGGTTCATGTCTCGCCAGTGCGGAAATTTCTGCTCTGGCTGGTGATGATGATTCTGGCGTTTACTCTGCCCCCGTTGGGGCAGGGTTTTGAGCTGTTATTGATTGCCGCGCTGAGCTGCTGGCTGCTGCGTATTTCCTTCTGGCGCTGGTGCCGTTGGATGGCATTACCGTTTGGTTTTCTGGCGGTTGGCGTAGTGACCATCCTGTTTAGCATCAGCCGCGATCCACAGACGCTGTTGGCCAGCATACCTGTGGGAAGTTACTGGTTGGGGATCAGCGCACCAGGTCTGGTGACAGCGAATGAAACATTCTGGCGCAGCCTTGCAGCGCTGGCGGCAACCTTCTGGCTGGTACTGAATCTGCCGTTTCCGCAATTAATTATCCTACTCAAACGCGCGCACGTTCCTCGCCTGCTAACTGAGCAGATCCTGCTGACCTGGCGGTTTATTTTTATTCTGTTAGACGAGGCGCTGGCTATTCACCGCGCACAAACGCTGCGTTTTGGTTATCGTAGCTTGCCGTTGGGCTACCGCTCTCTGGCAATGCTGGTGGGATTGTTGTTCACCCGCGTGTTGATCCGCTACCAGCAAATGACCACCACACTGGATATCAAACTTTATCAGGGTGATTTTCACCTGTAAGGAAAAGTATGCTTGCCACCTCAGCGCTTTGGTTTCGCTATCAGGATGACCCGATCCTCAAAGGGCTAACGCTGGATTTTTCTACGCATGCCGTCACCGGGTTGGTAGGCGCTAATGGTTGCGGGAAATCCACGCTGTTTATGAACCTGAGTGGCTTATTGCGCCCACAGCAAGGCGCGGTGATGTGGCAGGGCAAACCGCTGGATTACAGCAAACGCGGCCTGCTGGCGCTGCGTCAACAGGTGGCAACGGTATTTCAGGACCCCGATCAGCAAATTTTTTATACCGATATCGACAGCGATATCGCCTTTAGCCTGCGCAATCTCGGGGTGGATGAGGCTGAAATCGCCCGACGCGTGGAAGATGCGCTTACGCTGGTCGACGCCCAGCATTTTCGCCATCAGCCCATTCAGTGTTTAAGCCATGGGCAAAAAAAACGCGTAGCGATAGCCGGGGCGTTGGTGTTGCAGGCGCAGTATCTGCTGCTGGATGAACCTACTGCGGGCCTCGACCCGTCAGGCCGCACGCAGATGATTGAGATTATCAAACGCATCGTAGCGCAAGGAAACCATGTCGTAATTTCAAGCCATGATATCGATCTTATCTATGAAGTCAGCGATGCGGTGTACGTTTTACGCCGGGGCGAAGTACTCACGCACGGCACGCCAGGTGACGTTTTCGCCCGTACGGATCTTATTGAACAAGCGGGATTAACTCAGCCCTGGCTGGTGAAGCTGCATACCGAGTTGGGCTTCCCGCTGTGTAAAACAGAGGCTGAATTTTTTAGCTGTATGCGAGAGAACGCACTGAAGGAGGCGTCATGACGCAGGCAATAATGTTGCAGGGAACGGCATCTGATGTGGGTAAAAGCGTATTGGTCGCCGGGCTGTGTCGTATTTTTTATCAGGATGGACTGCATACCGCACCGTTCAAATCGCAGAACATGGCGCTGAACTCTGGCATTACGCCAGAGGGAAAAGAAATGGGCCGCGCGCAAATTTTTCAGGCTGAAGCCGCAGGTATTACGCCAGATGTGCGTATGAACCCGGTTCTGCTTAAACCGACCAGCGATCGCAAAGCGCAGGTAGTGCTGATGGGCAAAGTAGCGACTGATATGGACGCGGTGAGTTACCACGAGTACAAACCACGTCTGCGGGAACAGATCCTGTCAGTTTATAACAGCCTGGCGCAGGAGTTCGATGTGCTGGTGCTGGAAGGTGCGGGGAGCCCGGCAGAGATTAACCTGCGCGATCGCGATATCGTCAATATGGGCATGGCAGAAATGGCGCAGTGCCCTGTCGTTTTAGTGGCGGATATCGATCGTGGTGGGGTATTCGCCTCCATTTACGGCACGCTGGCGCTGTTGCACGATCACGAACGCGCACGCGTAAAAGGGGTGATCATCAATAAGTTTCGCGGCGATGTGACGCTGCTGCACTCCGGTATCGAGCAAATTGAAGCGCTGACCGGTGTTCCGGTGCTGGGCGTGATGCCATGGTTGGATGTTGATCTGGAAGATGAAGATGGCGTTGCGCTGCAAAAGGGCAAGTATTTGCGCACTGATAAACGCGACATCGACATCGCTGTTGTGCAAATACCGCACATTTCTAACTTTACGGATTTCAATGCGCTTGCTGCGCAGCCGGATGTGCGTGTGCGCTATGTTCGCCAGCCTGAAGAGCTGGCGGGGGCCGATCTGGTGATTTTGCCCGGCAGCAAAAATACCCTTGGCGATCTGGTGTGGCTGCGTGAAAGCGGCATGGCGCATGGCGTCGTGCAATTGCATCGTAATAACGTACCGGTGGTGGGGATTTGCGGCGGTTATCAAATGCTCGGCGATACCATCATTGATGAAGTGGAGTCAGGACTCGGTACGCTGCCGGGGCTGGGCTTGCTCAATACCGTAACCCATTTTGCCCAGCACAAAACCACGACCCTGGTTGAGGGGCAAATGTCCTCATCGCTGCCTGACTGGCTGGCGGGCACGGCGGGGTTATCCGTTCGCGGTTATGAAATTCATATGGGCGAAACAGCATTAACCGATGAATGTCAGTCGGTGATGACGTTGCACAAAGACGGCTGCAACGTTGTTGACGGCGCGGTCACTGCGGATGGTCTGGCGTTCGGCACCTATCTTCACGGTCTTTTCGACAGCGATGATTTCACCCGTGCGTTGGTCAATGGCCTGCGAGAACGTAAAGGGTTAGCTCCGCTGGATTCCACCTTCCATTACGCGCAATATAAATCGCAGCAGTTTGATCTGCTGGCGGATGCGATGCGGCAACACATCGATATTGAGAAAATTTATACCATCATGCAGCAACACCGGGAGCCAGTATGATGATTCTGGTTACTGGCGGCGCGCGAAGCGGTAAGAGTCGGCATGCGGAAGCGCTGATCGCTGATTCCCCAAACGTTTTGTATATTGCGACTTCGCAGATTTTTGATGAGGAGATGGCTGCGCGAATTCAGCATCATCGCGATGGACGTCCTGCGCACTGGCGTACAGCCGAACGTTGGCAACATCTTGATGAACTGATCACGGCCGCGAACGATCCTCAGGAAGCCATTCTGCTTGAATGCATCACTACGATGGTGACCAACCTGCTGTTTGCTCTGGGCGGTGACAGCGATCCTGACAACTGGGATTACGCGGCGATGGAGCAGTCTATCGAAGGTGAAATCCGTTCGCTGATTGCAGCCTGTCAGCGCTGCCCGGCAAAGATCGTGTTGGTCACTAACGAAGTGGGAATGGGGATTGTGCCGGAGAACCGTCTGGCGCGGCATTTTCGTGATATTGCAGGACGCGTGAACCAGCGACTGGCGGCGGCGGCTGATGAGGTCTGGCTGGTGGTATCAGGAATTGGAGTCAAAATTAAATGAGTAAGTTGTTCTGGGCAATGCTCTCTTTTATCAGTCGCTTGCCCGTTCCTGCTCGCTGGTCGCAAGGACTGGATTTCGAGCACTATTCCCGCGGTATTGTGATGTTCCCCCTGATTGGCGTCGTGTTGGGAGGGTTGACGGGGCTGGTCTTCATGGCGCTCCAGACCTGGTGCGGTATACCGTTGGCCGGCCTTTTTGCGGTGCTGACGCTGGCGTTATTGACCGGGGGATTTCATCTGGATGGTCTGGCGGATACCTGTGACGGCATTTTTTCGGCGCGTCGACGCGAGCGGATGCTGGAAATCATGCGCGACAGTCGTCTGGGAACCCACGGTGGACTGGCGTTAATTTTCGTTTTACTGGCGAAGGTGCTGGTGGTGAGCGAACTGGCTTTGCGTGGCACGCCGATGCTGGCTGCGCTGGCGGCGGCATGTGTCGCCGGGCGAGGAACGGCGGTGTTGCTGATGTATCGGCATCGCTATGCCCGCGAAGAAGGGCTGGGCAACGTTTTTATTGGTAAAGTCACCGGGCGTCAAACCTGCGTTACGTTGGGATTGGCGGCGATCCTTGCCGCCGTGCTGCTTCCCGGCATGCGCGGCGTGGCAGCGCTGGTTGTCACAATGGTGGCGATTTTTATTCTTGGGCAGTTATTAAAACGCACGTTGGGTGGGCAAACCGGCGATACGCTGGGCGCTGCCATTGAACTTGGCGAGTTGATTTTCTTGCTGGCTCTGCTCTGAGTCAGCCCACATACTGGAACCCTTATGCAGACTTTAACCTCTTTACTCCGCGCGATCCCATTACCTGACAGTGCCGCGATGCTGCGCGCGCAGCAGCATATCGACGGCTTGCTTAAGCCGCCGGGAAGCTTGGGGCGACTCGAATCTCTCGCCGTACAATTGGCCGGGATGCCTGGCCTGAAGGGTGTGCCGCATGTGAATGGCAAAGCGATGCTGGTGATGTGCGCCGATCACGGCGTGTGGGATGAAGGGGTTGCCGTTTCACCTAAAGTTGTCACGGCTATACAGGCTGTCAATATGACGCGTGGAACGACCGGCGTCTGCGTCCTCGCCGCTCAGGCGGGGGCGAAGGTCCATGTGATAGATGTGGGGATTGATGCTGAACCTATTCCCGGCGTGGTGAATATGCGTGTGGCACGCGGCTGCGGCAATATAGCCGAAGGCCCGGCAATGAGCCGTTCGCAGGCCGAGGAGTTGTTGCTGGAAGTTATTCGCTATACTCATGAACTGGCCAAAGACGGTGTGACGCTGTTTGGTGTCGGTGAGCTTGGTATGGCAAATACTACACCTGCGGCGGCCATTGTTAGCGTGCTTACCGGCAGTGATGCTGAGGAAGTCGTGGGTATTGGCGCTAACCTTCCTCTTTCTCGGGTGGGGAATAAGGTAGACGTTGTGCGTCGGGCAATTGCCGTCAATCAGCCGGATCGCCATGACGGTGTCGATGTGCTGGCTAAAGTTGGTGGGTTCGATCTTGTCGGCATGGCAGGGGTAATGTTGGGGGCGGCCTCCTGCGGCCTGCCGGTCGTGCTGGATGGTTTTCTTTCTTATTCTGCTGCGCTGGCGGCCTGCCAGATTGCACCACAAATTAAACCCTACCTAATCCCGTCACATTTCTCCGCTGAGAAGGGCGCCCGTACCGCGCTGGCGCATCTTGAATTGGATCCGTATCTGAATATGGGGATGCGTTTGGGCGAAGGCAGTGGGGCCGCGTTGGCGATGCCAATTGTTGAGGCTGCTTGTGCGATGTACAACAATATGGGGCAGTTAGCCGCCAGTAACATCGTGCTTCCGGATGGTAAGGAAGCGTAGTTACCGCTCAACCTGAACCTCGCCTGTTGGCGAGGTTTTTTTATGCGCAAATATGTCGTAACCCACTAAAACAGATAATAAAAGCTATAATTAACGGATATCTGCTGCGACGAAGGAAAGGAAAAAGATGCGTCGTGTAAAACTGCTTTGTTCACTCATTATGCTGCTTGCGAGTCAGGGCGCGCAGGCGGTGAGTTATCCACTGCCGCCAGAGGGCAGTCGCCTGGTGGGTAGCCCTTTGACTATTACGGTTCCACCAGGTAATACCAAGCCGCTGGAGGCATTTGCCGCTCAGTACGGGCAGGGGTTGAGCAATATGCTTGAAGCCAATCCGGGCGTCGATGTTTTTCTGCCTAAATCGGGTTCAACGCTGGTTGTGCCGCAGCAACTGATATTACCGGATACCGTACGCGAGGGGATTGTCATCAACGTCGCCGAGATGCGGCTTTACTATTATCCTGCTGGCAGCAATACGGTTGAGGTTTTACCCATTGGCATTGGTCAGGCGGGTAGAGAAACGCCGCGCAACTGGGTGACGGCGGTAGAGCGTAAGCAGGAAGCACCAAGCTGGACACCGACGCCAAATACCCGACGCGAATACGCCGCTCGCGGGGAAAGCTTGCCAGCATTTGTTCCTGCCGGGCCAGAAAATCCGATGGGCCTGTATGCAATTTATATCGGCAGGCTTTATGCCATTCACGGGACAAATGCCAATTTCGGTATTGGTCTGCGGGTAAGCCAGGGGTGTATCCGTTTGCGGAATGACGACATCAAGTACCTGTTTGATACGGTGCCTGTAGGGACCCGTGTACAATTAATTGACCGACCGGTGAAATACAGCGAAGAGCCGGACGGTAGTCGTTGGGTGGAAGTGCATGAGCCGCTGTCGCGAAATCGTTCGGAATACGAGTCTGACAGAAAGGTACCTTTGCCAGTCACTCCCGCTCTGCGTACCTTTATCAGCGGGAATGACGTGGATGTGAGCCGTGGGAACCAGGCACTGGAAAGACGTTCCGGTATGCCGGTGAACATCAGCCTGGTACAGAAACATTATTAATTTTCAGGGCGACTCTGGTGACCTTCAGGTCGGATGGGTCGCTTTTTTTATTTGATACTGCCCCATTTTTACCACGCCAATATGGTCTGCCATTAGTTGAGCTTCGTGTTCACTGTGGGTAACCAACAGCGCCGTTTGCCCTGCGGCGCGCAAAATATCCCGTACCTCGTTGCCAAGACGTTCACGCGTGCGCTTATCAAGGCTGGAGAAGGGTTCATCGAGCAACAGGATTTCCGGATGTGGCGCCAACGCGCGCGCAAGGGCGATACGCTGTTGTTGCCCGCCTGAAAGCTCATGCGGATAGCGGTTGGCATGGCTGTGTAACTCCACCATTTTCAGCAGCTCAGTCACTCTGGCCTGTTGTTCCTCACGCGGCATGCGACGCAATCCAAAGGCCACATTTTGCTGCGCGGTCAGATGGGGGAATAACGCATATTCCTGGAAGACCATGCCGACATGACGTTTTTCCGGTGGCAGATGAATGCCGGGACCGGCAACACGGCGCTGTGACACATAGATCTCTCCGTTTTGCAGGCGTTCAAATCCGGCAACTGCGCGTAGCACCGTGGTTTTCCCGCAGCCTGAAGCGCCCAGCAGACAGGCGATTTCACCTTTATGTACCGACATTGAAAATCCGCTCAGTACCGATTGCTGGCTGTTGCCATAAGTAACGTGTACATCCTGGAGTCGTAATGCAATTTCTGACATTGTTGCTCTCTTAACCACGGCGAGTCATTTGGTGACGCACCAACAAAATAACCGGTAGCGTGCCAGCTAAAACAATCATTAGCGCGGCGATAGCACCTTCTTCATAGGTTCCACGGGCGGCTTCCGCATACAACAATGTTGCCAGCGTTTCGAAATTGACCGGGCGCAAAAGCAACGTTGTTGGCAGTTCTTTCATGGCATCGGCAAAAACCAGCAGGGCACTGCTGACTAACGCTGGGCGCAGCAGGGGAAAATGGACCCGTGCAAACGTCCCCGCGCCATTCTCACCCAACAGACGAGACGCCTGTTCCAGCGAGGGGGGGATACGGCCCAGACCAGAATCCAGTGCGCCAATGGCAATCGCCTGGAATCGCATGGCACAACAAATTACCAGCAGGATCCCGGCGGACATCAGCGGCAGACCACGAACATCCAGTAAATCGGCCAGCCAGCGGTCGACCGCCATGGCGGGTGTCAAAAAACCAATTGCCAGAATCGTGCCGGGAACCGCATAGCCTAAAGAAGCCAGACGCATCACGCCGCGACGAAATCCTGGCATGGCATTGTCGGCGGCGCTATGACGCGCGCTCCAGGCCACTAACATACTGACGCAAACCACCACCAGCGTGGTTCCCGCCGCCAGCGATAGCGTATTTTGTAATGCTGACAGTAACGAAGAGGAAAGCGGATTCTCATCACCTATGCGTTTGGCGCTTTCCCACATTAAAAACAGAACCGGAGCCAGAAAACCCAGCAGGACAGGCAGTGAAATAACGCCACCGAGCAGCCAGCCACGCCAGCCCTGCACGCGCGTAGGTTGAATTTCCCGCAGGCTGCGACTGCTGAATCCTTGTTTTCTGCGACCATAAAATTCCAGCGTCAGAATAAGGAATATAAACATCAGCATCATGCAGGCAATTTGTGCCGCGGCAGATAAATCAGAACGCGAGATCCATGTGGTGTACACGGTAAC
This sequence comes from Citrobacter sp. LUTT5, assembly GCF_009905315.1. Lineage (NCBI taxonomy): Bacteria > Pseudomonadati > Pseudomonadota > Gammaproteobacteria > Enterobacterales > Enterobacteriaceae > Citrobacter > Citrobacter sp. LUTT5. Next base: position 1,965,245 of record NZ_CP047606.1, read on the forward strand.
GGTTAACGTCTGTACCCCGAGAAACTCCGATGCGCCGATATCGTTGAGCGTTTCCAGTAGTGCCAGGCTGATCCCAACGGCCAGTGCCGGACGGGCCATGGGCAATGCAACACGAAAGAAGGTTCCGGTCGCGCTGCATCCCAGTGTGCGTGCGGCTTCCAGTAAATGGGCCGGTTGGCTAATAAACATGGCGCGGGTTGTCAGATACACGTATGGGTAAAGCACCAATCCGAGTAGGATGATTGCGCCGGAAAGTGAGCGTAAATCTGGCAGACGGAACTGTCTTGGGCTGTCAAAACCCAGTAAAAAACGGATAAAGGTTTGCAGGGGGCCAATCGGATGCAGCAGATCGAGCCACGCAAAGGCCACAATGTAGGTCGGCATCGCCAGCGGCAACAGTAACGCCCAGCTAAGTATTTTACGTCCAGGGAAATCCCATGCCGTTACCGCCCATGCGCTGCCTACGCCAATCACGCCGACCATCACCGCGACACCGGCTAATAACAGCACGGTATTTTTTAGTGCGGCAGGTAGTACATACGTCAGGAGATTACCCCAGTGAGATAAATCGGCCTGGGTAGCCTGCCAAATCAGCGCTATGATCGGTGTCAGAACGCCAAGCGCTACGCACAGTGCGCCAAGATGTAGCGGCGTTAATAATGACTGCGGCCCGGAAACCAGGCCGCGTAACGTCGGAAACTGCAGAGGTTTATTGATCGAATCCAACTTTATCTACCAGCAGACTAGCTTGTTTACGATATTTAACGATTTCGGTTAATGGTGTTTTATCGACGTCGATTTCGCCAATAGTTGCGTTGATAACCGGGTCAAGCGTCACGCCTTTCAGTACCGGGTATTCGAAGTTCGCTTTCGCATACTGCTGCTGGGCAGGTGCTGAAACCAGATATTCCATCAGCTTAACGGCATCGGCTTTATTTGGCGCATAGCGGGCTACAGCTGCACCACTGATGTTGACGTGTGTACCGCCATTTTCAAAGGTAGGTTTAACGACTTTAATCGCATCGCCCCATTGACGCGCATCGCTGCCTTCTTTGGCATTTTTCATATGGCCGACGTAATAGGAGTTGGCGAGACCAATATCGCAAATGCCGCCGAGGATATCGCGAGCAACATCGCGATCGCCACCAGTAGCTTTACGCGCCAGGTTAGCTTTCACACCGCGCAGCCATTCTTCGGTCTTTGCTTCGCCGTGATGAGCAATCATTGCGGCGATCAGCGCCGTGTTATACGGGTGCTGTCCGGAACGAATACAGACTTTACCTTTGTACTCAGGGCTGGCGAGTTGTTCGTAATGCCAGTTATCGATTGGCAGTGACTTCTCGGCATACAGCACGCGGGCACGCATCGATAGCGCAAACCACTGATTATCTGCACCGCGCAGATTAGCCGGAATAGCGGTTTTCAGTGCTTCTGACTCTACTGGCTGAGTTACACCCGCTTCCACTAAATCAATGAGATTACCGGCATCGACGGTCATCAGCAGGTCGGCAGGTGAATTTTTACCTTCAGCTTTAACGCGCTCAAGCATACCGTCCTTGATATAGACCGTACTGACTTTGATGCCGCTGGTTTTGGTCCAGCTATCAAGCAAAGGCTGGATCAGACCCGGTTCACGGGTTGTATAGAGCGTTAACGTTTCCTGAGCGAAAGCCGGTAGGCTAACTGAGAAGACCAGGGAAGAGGCAAGAGTGATACGGCGCAGTCCGGCGCGAGGCAGAGAATTCATCGTTTATATCCCAGAGTAATTGGAACGTACAGTGAACCGAGCGAGGGCTCGTTCCTTTGGCTCGCGTACAATAAATGATAATCACTAGCACTTACAATAATTGCAAAGTTTAAACGATTTACATTTACATAACTTTAATCAACGTTGTGATGCGGCATGTAACGGGGTGCGGAGCAGGCAGGGTGCTTATCAGAGGGGATTTTATAGCGACCGAAAAAGCAAAAAGCCTGCTTAGTTTCCTAAGCAGGCTTCTTAAATTTGGCTCCTCTGACTGGACTCGAACCAGTGACATACGGATTAACAGTCCGCCGTTCTACCGACTGAACTACAGAGGAATCGTGTGAACGAGGCGCATATTACTGACCTCACCATGAGGTGTCAACAGTAAAATTAGCGCGTCATTTCAATTGCTTAATTAATCTTCAAATTCAGCGTTAATGCACATTTGGTGAGCGATAATGACCATCTTAGCGGGTATCGCGTAACCGCTCCATGGGGTTCTGGCGGTAAAACTGAATAAAACGCTGCCATAAGGCCGGAAAACGTGGCGCAAATAATTCAGGAGCACTGAAGAAATACTCCGAAAGAACGGCAAAGCATTCGGCCGGGTCGGTTGCTGCGTAAGCATCTATACTGCACGCGGTTTCACCGACCAGATCAATTTCATCCTGAATGTTATTCATTGCGGCATACAGGTCGTGCTCCCAACCGGCAATATCTCGCAGAGGGATCGCCGGAATACCGCTGGCGCGGTCGCCATTACGCATATCAAGCTTATGTGCCACTTCATGGATGATCAGATTAAAGCCGGAGGCATCAAAAGAATCCTGAATGTCGAGCCAGTTAAGGATTATCGGACCTTGCTGCCAGCTCTGCCCGGACTGTACAACCCGTTGATTATGCACCAGCCCAATATCGTCTTCCCATTCATCGTCAACGACAAACGGGGCAGGGTAGATGAGAACTTCATGAAACCCGTCGAGCCACTCGATCCCTAATTCCAGGACAGGCAAACAGAAAAGCAGCGCAATGCGCGCACTTTTCAGTGGGTCAAGTTCAAACCCCTGAAGCGCTACCAATCTTTTTTGCTGTAAAAAGCGCTCGGCCAGGGCGATAAGTCTGGCTTGTTCTTGCTCGGTGAGATTCACCAGAAGAGGAATAGCCTGGGCGTCGTCCCACGGCCAGTCGTCACTCCGGGTTGTTTCTTGCTCTTTCCAGGGCCACTTAATCATCGTTTTGCTCGCAAACTCGTCACTTGAACGAAATTGACGGAACGGGGTCTGTTAAAATGCCAAATTACCTGGCATCATGGCAACCGCCAAAACGGAGAGATGCCAGAGCGGCTGAATGGACCGGTCTCGAAAACCGGAGTAGGGGCAACTCTACCGGGGGTTCAAATCCCCCTCTCTCCGCCACTATTCAAACACTTAGCTCAATTCCTTTCAACGACTCATGTCACACTTGGTATAGTGTCGGTATATTCGTTTAGTATAAAGCTCGCCATCATCATGTTCTGATTTGCCCAATACTGGAAGATCCAGTGTGGGGGAAATTTTCACTTTTCTGTCATAAACCGCAACCTGGCGTTCAGTTTTGTGATCTGAGAATAGTTGTTTGTCCTTTCTCGTTTCTATCAAGTTTTTTTCCTGCGGCTCAAAGTTAAACCAGGGGCAGGGTAGCTAACGTTATTTTGGCTTTTATGCTAGAAGAAGATAGCCCCAGAAACCAGGCCGTTAGAGAAATTAGCAACAAGCCTCGAGAATAAATCTGACAGTTATCTTTGAGCGATGAGCGGGCGCACAAGACGGTGACAAGATTGCAATATTTGTTGGGGTTATGCCCACGACTTGTTTTGGATAAACTCACTTAACCCTTTGTGATACGATAATTATCTTAGATTGTCACATGGGGCCAGATTTTGAATTCATACATTTTCCTTGCCGGGGCCATTGTAGCTGAAGTAATAGGTACAACCCTGATGAAGTTCTCTGACGGGTTTACACGTCTATGGCCATCTGTCGCAACCATTGTGTGCTACTGCACTGCTTTTTATCTTCTCGCTCAGACGCTGTCGACGATTCCAACGGGTATTGCGTACGCAATTTGGTCTGGTGCTGGAATCGTATTAATCAGCCTTTTGGGCTGGTTGGTAAGTGGGCAAAAGCTGGATTTCCCGGCGATCGCAGGCATGTTCCTGATTTGCGCTGGGGTTCTGGTTATCAATATTTTTTCAAAATCTTCCCCGCATTAATTCTAAAAGAATGTCGGATATCTGGCGCTGTTAGCAGAGCTTATCCCTGTGCGGTGAAAAAGCCCGCTTGGTATGAAGCGGGCTTGCGTATTTTTGTCGTAATTAGAACTGGTAGACTAAACCAACGGCAACGATGTCGTCAGTTGCGATACCATTGCTTTCATAGAAGCTGTCGTCTTCGTCCAGCAGGTTGATTTTATAATCAACGTAGGTGGACATGTTTTTGTTGAAGTAGTAAGTCATACCCACTTCAACATATTTGACCAGATCTTTGTCGACGTAACGCCAGTTACCATGGCTCACTTCCTGACCACCTAAATCCTTGCCTTTAGACTGCAGGTAAGCGATGGATGGACGCAGACCGAAATCGAACTGATACTGAGCCACAACTTCAAAGTTCTGGGTTTGGTTAGCAATGCCACCATTATTCTCGCCGTTGCCGCCGCCGTAATAGGTCATATTGCGGGTTTCTGCATACATGGCTGCCAGGTAAACGTTGTTAGCGTCATACTTCGCGCCAACAGTCCAGGCTTCAGCTGTTTCGCCGCCAGCGTAGTTATTGCGCTTGTTCATACCGTCCTGGTAACCGCGAGCAACTTGAGAGTCGGTACGGTCAGATGCGGAGTATGCCGCACCGAGGCTTAAACCGAAGTCGAAGTCATAGGAAGTAGACATACCGAAACCGTCGCCGTTTTCTTTCGCCAGTTTGCGGCCTTCACTGTTACCGGAACCTTCCTGACCACTCCACCGACTGTCACCATTTTCATTATTACCCTGATACTGCAGGGCAAAGTTCAGGCCATCAACCTGACCAAAGAAGCCTTTATTACGATAGGTAGCAACGCCGTTGGTACGGCCCAGCATGTAAACGTCGGTCTGAGTGTAGGTATCACCACCGAATTCTGGCAGCATATCGGTCCAGGCCTCAACGTCGTACACGACGCCGTAGTTACGACCGTAGTCGAAAGTACCGTTTTGACCAAAACCTAAACCGGCAAAGGCCAGACGAGTCCATGAATCGCCTTTGTCACCTTCGGTACCGTTGGCCTGAATGTTATATTCCCACTGACCATAGCCAGTCAGCATATCGTTGATCTGCGTTTCGCCCTTAAAGCCCAGACGCGCATAGGTCATGTCGCCGTCGCTGCCTGCATCATCAGAGAAATAACGCAGACCATCGACTTTTCCATACAGATCCAGTTTATTGCCGTTTTTATTATAGATTTCAGCCGCATTTGCTGCGCCTGCAGCTAATAAAGCAGGGAGAAGCAGTGCCAATACTTTTCTTTTCATTATGTATTCCCTTTGCATGATAATTAAAATGAATATGTAGTACTATCCAAGCAACTACATTTGGATACTATCTATGAAGTTCATTTAATTTAAAATATAACATGTAACAAATGTATTTAAAATATTTCTAAATGTTTCATTGATGTGTTTTTATAACTAAAAATATATGTTGGATAAATTGTTATTTGTCACATAAATCATTTTTAATCAATATTTTATGTATATCTAGTTATTTATTTGAAACTTGAATTTTATTTGTGCGGAGTATTTGTTTTTGTTATTCATATAATATAGTTGTTGATATTGATATTATGGTTTCTATAAATTCATGTGGATTTTGTTTTTGGTGCGATAATAAAAGTTAATTATGTAATGGGGCAGGCAGTGGTTTGCAATGAAAATTGTTGCTAAGGTGATTTTCTTTCTACAAAGGGAGATAGCATGAAACTGCACGACTGGCAGTCGCAATTTGAAGCTTGGTTAGCTGATAACCATTCCGGACAAGATGCTGCGCATGACATCTTTCACTTTCGTCGTGTGTGGATGACGGCGCAAAAGCTGAGTACAGATGCTACTGTAGACTGGCTAGTGGTGTTGACCGCGTGCTACTTCCATGATCTCGTCAGCCTGCCAAAGAACCATCCTGAGCGTCATCGTTCGTCGGTACTGGCAGCTCTGGAAACGCGTCCCATTTTGATGCGCGATTTTCCGGATTTTCCACAACAAAGAATACCTGCCGTGTGCCATGCCATCGAGGCGCACAGTTTTAGCGCCAAAATTGCACCAGAAACCCTTGAAGCGAAAATCGTGCAGGATGCGGACCGGCTTGAGGCGTTGGGGGCTATCGGTCTAGCGCGCGTATTTGCTGTGTCTGGTGCGTTAGGCGTGGCGCTATTTGATGCGGAAGATCCGTTTGCCCGCCAGCGTGGCCTTGACGACAAACAGTACGCGCTCGATCACTTCCAGACCAAGTTATTGACGTTGCCGTCGACGATGCAAACTGAACAAGGACGACATTTAGCGCAGCATAATGCTGACTTCTTACTGACGTATATGGCGAAGCTGAGTGCGGAGTTAAAAGGAGAGTATGAAATGCTGGATCTTGACGCGATTCAACCCTTTAAAGCACGTTAGTCGCCAGTACAGCCGCAACGTCAACCACACTATTTTATGTTAATCTGTCGGTTATCCATTTCGGCCGGTTAAATGTATGCAGGATAATTTTTCAGTAGCAGGCTCCATGAACCCGATGACAGATGATAACAAGGCCGCCGCGCAGGTGATTTTGGCTAAGTTGCTTGAAATATATGACGTGAAAACCCTGGTTGCTTATCTGAACGGTGTTGGCGAGAACCGCTGGAGTCCGGCCATCTTTAAGCGAGTGGTGGCGAACGAAACATGGCATCGCCTCAGCGACAATGAGTTTACTTATCTGAATTCCTTGCTGCCGACGCCACCTGCGCATCATCCGCATTATGCCTTTCGATTTATCGATCTGTTTGCCGGCATTGGCGGGATTCGTCGCGGCTTTGAGGCAATTGGTGGGCAGTGCGTGTTTACCAGCGAGTGGAACAAGCATGCGGTGCGCACCTACAAAGCGAACAACTACTGCGATCCGCTCCAGCACCGCTTTAATGAAGATATTCGTGATGTCACGCTGAGCCATCAGGATGGGGTGAGCGACCAGCAGGCGGCAGAACATATTCGCCAGCACATTCCAGAACATGATGTACTGCTGGCGGGATTTCCTTGTCAGCCCTTCTCCCTGGCCGGGGTGTCAAAGAAAAATGCGTTAGGGCGGGCCCACGGTTTTGCCTGCGATACACAAGGCACACTCTTTTTTGACGTGGTGCGCATTATCGACGCTCGTCGACCAGCAATATTTGTGCTCGAAAACGTCAAAAACCTGAAGAGTCACGATCAGGGCAAAACGTTTCGCATCATTATGCAGACGCTGGACGAGCTGGGTTATGACGTGGCAGATGCGGCAGATAACGGTCCGGATGATCCGAAAATTATCGATGGGCAACATTTTTTGCCTCAACATCGCGAACGTATCGTGCTTGTCGGCTTCCGACGCGATCTGAATTTGAAATCAGACTTCACGCTGCGGGATATTGTCACGCGTTATCCGCAGCGGCGTACTACGCTGGCGGAGCTACTTGAGCCGAACGTCGATGCGAAATATGTGCTGACGCCGGTGCTGTGGAAATACCTCTACCGCTATGCGAAAAAGCATCAGGCGCGGGGAAATGGATTTGGCTATGGCATGGTGTATCCCGGTAACCCTGATAGCGTAACGCGCACATTATCTGCGCGTTATTATAAGGATGGGGCGGAGATTCTGATTGACCGTGGCTGGGATATGGCGCTGGGTGAAAAAGATTTTGACGATCCGCAGAATCAGCGACACCGCCCACGCAGACTTACGCCCAGAGAGTGCGCGCGCCTGATGGGGTTTGAATCTCCGCAAGGCTATCAGTTCAGGATCCCCGTGTCAGATACTCAGGCTTATCGCCAGTTTGGTAATTCGGTGATCGTTCCGGCATTTGCGGCGGTGGCCAGGCTGCTGGAGCCAAAAATCAGGCAGGCAGTTGCTATTCGCGAGAAAGAGAACCTGCATGGCAGACGTTCACGATAAAGCAACACGCAGTAAAAATATGCGGGCGATAGCCACCCGCGATACCGCAATTGAAAAACGCCTTGCCAGCGTGCTGACAGAGCAGGGGGTAACGTTTCGCGTGCAGGATGCGACGTTACCCGGTCGCCCCGATTTTGTGGTGGATGATTATCATTGTGTGATTTTTACTCACGGTTGTTTCTGGCACCACCACGATTGCTATTTGTTTAAAGTCCCCGCGACACGAACGGAATTCTGGCTGGAAAAAATAGGCAAAAATGTCCAACGCGATGCGCGGGATTGTGAAAAATTGCAGGCTCTTGGCTGGCGCGTACTGATTGTCTGGGAGTGCGCCCTGCGTGGTCGCGAAAAGCTGGATGATGAAGCGTTATCTGAACGTGTCATCGAGTGGATCTGCGGCGGTGGCGACACCGCGCAGATCGACACTCTCGGTATTCATTTACTGTAATGTTTTTTCCGACGAACTCGCGACGGCATCCGCTTTAACAGGGAACAGGTATTTCCCCAACGTTACCAGCACCACAGCAAACACGATCACGCCGAGCGCCAGCCATTCGATAGGGGCTAGTCTTTCTCCCCCCAGACCGGTACCTAACAGCACCGCAACAACCGGATTGACGTAGGCGTAGCTGGTGGCTAGCGCCGGGCTGACATTGCGGATCAAGAACATATACGCATTAATGGCAATAATGGAGCCAAACAGGGCCAGGTAAGCCACCGCCATAAAGCCTGAAAATGTTGGCATGGTGGTCAGTTTTTCCCCGGAGAGTAACGATGCGCACATCAGCACAATACCGGCTGCTAACATTTCAATGGCTCCGGCCATCATGCCAACGGGTAGCGTAATGCGTGAACCGTACACCGAGCCAAACGCCCAGCTTATCGAACCGATCAGGATTAAAATAGCGCCCCACGGATTGCCACTTAAATTGCCTCCGCTGTTCAGCATGATGATCCCTGCGAGCCCAATCGCTATCCCCAACCATTCCAGTTTGCGCGTTTTGATGCCAAAAAAGTGGCTAAAACACAGCGTAAATAACGGGACGGTGGCGACCACCACGGCGGCAATACCGGAAGGGACATTTTGATGTTCTGCGACGGTGACCAGTCCATTACCCACAGCCAACAGCAGGATACCAATTAACGCGGCGTTCAGGATTAAGCGTAAGGGGGGGAGCTTATGCCCGCGAATAAGTAAAAAACTTGTTAATAAAATTCCCGCAGAGAGAAAACGTACGGCTGCCATCATTAACGGCGGCCAGCTTTCAACACCAATGCGAATAACGAAGTACGTGGAACCCCAAATGATGTACAGCGCGAATAGCGCACTGAAAAGCGGTAACAATTGCCTGAAACGCATAATCCCTCACGGTAGAAATAAAAAGGTGCAACATAGTAAACGTCAAAACTATCTTACTGGCGAGATTTATAATTACGTGTCGATGTTAAAAACTTGTTGACCAGAAAGGTCAGTTTCAGCATGGCGTGTTTTACTTCATACTTATGACTGCAAAAAAATAATATTGAGGGTCAAAATTTTGGCAGGAAGTAGCTTACTAACCTTACTCGATGATATCGCCACGCTGCTGGATGATATATCAGTGATGGGAAAATTGGCCGCGAAAAAAACTGCGGGCGTGCTGGGAGATGACTTGTCGCTTAATGCGCAGCAGGTATCGGGCGTGCGGGCGAACCGTGAACTCCCGGTGGTCTGGAGCGTGGCGAAGGGGTCGTTTGTAAACAAAGTTATCCTTGTACCGTTGGCGCTATTGATAAGCGCATTTATTCCCTGGGCGATCACCCCATTATTAATGGTAGGTGGGGCGTTTCTCTGTTTTGAAGGGGTAGAAAAGGTTCTGCATACCCTGGAGGCGCGTAAGCACAAAGAAAGCCCGGAAGAGCGTCAGCAGCGTCTGGCTGCTCTGGCCGCACAGGATCCACTCACCTTTGAGAAAGATAAAATCAAAGGGGCAATACGTACTGACTTCATTTTGTCTGCCGAGATTGTTGCGATTACGCTGGGTATTGTAGCGGATGCACCTTTGCTGAATCAGGTGTTGGTGTTATCGGGTATCGCGTTAGTGGTGACCGTGGGCGTGTATGGCCTGGTCGGGATTATCGTTAAGCTTGACGACATCGGGTACTGGCTGGCAGAAAAACGTAGCCAACTTGCCCAGTCGCTGGGGAAAGGATTGCTGGTGGTTGCCCCCTGGCTGATGAAAACACTTTCTGTGGTCGGTACATTGGCGATGTTTTTGGTGGGGGGCGGTATTGTGGTACACGGAATATCACCGCTGCATCATGCGATTGAACATTTTGCTCAACAGCAAAGTACATTGATTTCGCTAATGCTTCCGACCCTGCTTAACCTGGTGCTCGGCTTTATCATCGGTGGGATTGTCGTTCTGCTGGTGAAAGCTGTCGCCAGACTGCGCGGAGTTTCGCACTAATTGTTACAGGACTGATTATGCAAAACGCCTCTTTGTCATCTAAGGTGTAAAGGTTTCTCTTGATACAGGAGGCAGGTATGGTCTTTTCTGTCAGTGAGGAAGTCACCTCCAAAGAGGGTGGCCCACGTATGATCGTTACCGGGTATGCCAGCGGAATGGTGGAGTGTCGCTGGTACGACGGCTTTGGCGTTAAACGGGAAGCATTCCGTGAAGATGAACTGGTGGTGCCGGGCGAGCGAAGACAGCTCTGTCAGGATGCCTGAACATTTGACTCGACCGTAACCTGGTGATCTCTCACCCATTAGTTATATTTATCATTTTGGTGAGAATTATTTACTTGTCAGGCAAAAAAATTGCAGATAAGGTTTGGTTCACATCAGATTTTCTGGTGTAACGAATTTACAAGTGCTTCTTGCATAAGCAAGCTTGATCCCGACCCTATAAGGGCCGGGATTTTTTTCGCCCTCAGTCAGCGATTGATCTCCGATACGCTAAAGTCATGGATATCAAGCTCGAACGCGTCAGCCAGTTCATGCCATGTATGGTAATCTCGGCCGTCGACGCTAACGCGCTCCGGGTCATCCTGGCTGCGATGAATTTCACTCTCGCAGATTTCGTTGATTGCCTTTAGCAGCGCGTCGACATCGACGCTGACTTCACGTTTGGCCGTATCGCTGTACTCTTTCGCGGTTTTCATCCTCATACCTCTCAACCGTTAAGGATACCGGGGGAGCGTACCCAAACATCAGATACGCACAACTTAAGTATAGACCGTCGATAAAACCCGCAATCGCGCGTGCAGAGCGCTGCCAGAAAAAGGAATTTGTTCTACACTGGCACAAAGCCACAGGAGGAAAACTATGAAGGTGAATGATCGGGTCACAGTCAAAACGGACGGCGGTCCTCGTCGACCGGGCGTGGTACTGGCAATCGAAGAGTTTAGTGAAGGCACCATGTACCTGGTTTCGCTGGAAGACTACCCGCTCGGTATCTGGTTCTTTAATGAATCAGGTCATCAGGATGGTATCTTTGTGGAAAAAGTGGAGTGAGATGAGTTCCGCTATTTGATTCTGACTGGTGGAGTCGCCACCAGTCAGAACGTCTTAGCGCATATTCACAAAGATACCATTGGTGACGTTGTCCGTAAGTCTCACAACGTGATAGATAACTTGCTTATTATGCGTCTTAATCTTTCGTTTTATATTCCCCTTATGGGATGACACCGTCTTGGCTTTGATATTCATTTGATCTGATATCTGTATTGTTCCCTGACCCTCCATCCACATACGCAACATGCTGGATTCGGTTCGACTTAATGATAATGTCGGCAGATTCACATCAATAGCAATATCTACTTCTTTTTTCAGAATATCGCCAAGTAGTTTATCCAGTGAGTCAGGCTTAATCGATTTAGAACTAATCAATAAATTTTTTCTGACGAGTAGATATTCATCAAAATGCACGTTGGCAATTGCCATAAACACAATAAATAATGTGCTGGGATGCTGATTAATGATTTGCTTTATTTGCTGGCTATTAGCAGGATCGTGGATAAAGCAGTCCTCATTAATAAACACCACAGCGGGTTGTTGAGAGACACAGGCGAGACTGAGTTCATCAACGTTGGAAATGTTGTTGATTTCCCTTTTTTTCACTCCCCGACTTACCAGATACCCGGTTAACCCTAGTCGGGTGTAACTGCATAAATCCATAATAATCGTTGACATGGCATACCCTCACTCAATGCGTAACGATAATTCCCCTTACCTGATTATTTCATCACAACTAAACGGAATAATAACGACCCAAGATGACGCTTTCGCTGTTTTTCAGGCGAATTTACTATCCCGTAAAGTTGCGTATAATTTGCCAGGAAACATCTTAAAGTAAAGTGAATGTTGCGTTATGTGAGTGAGGCAAAAACAAATAAGCCGCGACAGAGATATCCTGGTGGATGTTGTTACTTTTTAAAATTAGGACAATCCTTAGTAAAACAGGATAAAAATTAAGGGTTATTATTTTCCAGGCATTTCGCTGACGATATCGGCCAGTAAATTAAAAATTTCACTGAATAATCGTTCGCAGAATGGCGCAATTAATGGCATTAGCGCCGCCATCAGTGAAATACCTACGGTCAGAGTGAGAGGAAAGCCGATGACGAAAACCGACAGCTGTGGCGCCATGCGATTTAACAAACCAAGTGCGAGGTTCAGCGTGAGTAGCAGCGTCATTACCGGCAGGGCCAGCATTAGCCCGTTGAGGAAAATCAGGCTACCCGCCCGTGCCAGCGCGAGAAACGCATTGCTGTTCACCGGATTGCCACCGATGGGCAGAGTATGAAAAGTATCTACCAGCAGCGAAATCAGCCATAAATGGCCATTAAAGGTCAGGAACAGCAGCATGGCGAGCATGTCGATCAGTCGTGCCAGAACCGGCATATTCAGACGGCTACCGGGATCGAAGAATGTCGCGAAGGAAAGGCCCATTTGCAGACCAATTAATTCCCCGGCGGTACGTACTGCGGCAAACGCAAACTGCATGGTGAAGCCTAAAGCGATACCGATCAGGATTTGTTGCATTGCCTGCCATAGTGCGCCGATCGAAAAGATGGGGACGTCAACGGCGGGAATTGACGGGGCGATAACGACGGTTATCATCAACCCCAGCCCCAGCTTTACCCGTTTGGGGATGGCTCGTTCACTGAGGATGGGGGCCGTTGAGATGAGCGCCAGTATGCGCAGCAAAGGCCAGAAGTATAAATTCAGCCAGTGGAGCCACTCAACGCTGGTCACCTGCAACATAACGTTGTCTACCCGATGATATAGGGGATATTGCTGAACAGCGTACGCACGTAGTCGAGCAGCAGGTTAAGCATCCACGGGCCAGCAACAATGATGGCAATAAACACCGCGACAATTTTGGGAATGAAGGACAGCGTCATTTCGTTAATCTGGGTCGCCGCCTGCAGAATACTGATGATAAGACCTGTGACGAGAGCGACCAACAGCAAAGGCGCAGCAAGGGCCAGGGCGACTTTCATCGCCTCTGTGCCCATCATCATGACCGATTCAGGAGTCATTTCGCGCCTCTAACTGTAAAAGCTTTGTGCCAGCGAGCCGACAAGTAGCTGCCAACCGTCTACCAACACAAACAGCATCAGCTTAAACGGCAACGCGATTGTGGCTGGCGGTACCATCATCATCCCGAGCGCCATCAGTACGCTGGCGATCACCAGGTCGATAATCAGAAACGGAATAAAAATGGTAAAACCTATCTGGAATGCTGTTTTCAACTCACTGGTGACATAAGCGGGTAGCAAAATTCGCATCGGCACGGCTTCTGGTCCCTGTAATGGACCGCTGTTTGCTAAGCGCGCGAAGAGGGCCAGATCGGCTTCACGGGTCTGGCGCAACATAAACTCACGCAGCGGCTGGGCGCCTTTCTCCATAGCTTCCTGCATGGAGATCTTCTCTTCGCTGAACGGTTGATATGCGTCGACGTAGATTTTATCGATCACCGGCGACATGATGAAAAAGGTCAAAAAGAGCGCCAGGCCCAGTAGCACCTGGTTAGGTGGTGCAGAGGGGGTACCCAGCGCATTTCGCAGGAGACCGAAAACAATGATGATGCGGGTGAAGCTGGTCATCATCAGCAAAATTGCAGGCAGGAACGTCAGCGAGGTGATGAACACCAGTGTCTGCACGGGCAAAGACCAGCTTTGTCCGCCGCCCGGCAATGGCTGACTAACCAGACCCGGGAGTTGGGCGAGGGCAACGGGACTGAAAAGCCACAAGCCTGCCAGCGTGAGGGATAACAAACGGCGCATCAGGATCTCCCAGGACGCTTAAGCAAACTCTTCATCATGGCCTGGAAATCCGCAGGGGAGGCCGTTTTTTCTTCTGCATCGGCAGGTGCCGGGGGCAGGGTGTGCAGGACGTTAATCTGCGAGGCTGTGACACCCAGTACCAGACGGGCATCTTCGACCTCGACAATCACCACGCGCTCACGTGGACCCAATGAGGTGCTGGCTGCGACTTTCAGCCCGCGAGTACCGGCACTTTTGGGGGCAAACCCCAGACGTTTAATGACCCAGGCCACCGCCAGGATCAAGACGATGATCCCGAGCAGCGCACCGCTTACCTGCACCAGCGGTGAACCGGAAACGGCGGCGGGTTGAGAAACGGTAGCCTGGGTATTCATGATTAACGGCTCAGACGGCGCATACGTTCAGACGGGGTGATAATGTCAGTGATACGCACACCGTATTTATCCGCGACCACGACGACTTCGCCCTGGGCAATCAGATAACCGTTGATCAGGATATCCAGCGGTTCGCCTGCCAGACCATCCAGTGCGACAACTGACCCCTGCGTCAGGCGCAGCAGCTCTTTGATGGTCATGCGGGTACGGCCCAGTTCGACGGTCAGTTTGACCGGAATGTCCATGATCAGGTCGATGTCCTGCAAAGCACCGCTGACGTCGCCGCCACCTAACTGCTGGAATACCGCATCGGCCGCACTTTTGGTGGGCGTGGTTTTTTGCTCGTTTAACGCGTCAGCCCACAGATCGTCCAATGCGCCAGTGTTCTCATCGGACGGATTATTCATATCACTCATTTGGGCTGTTCCTCATTCAGCGAATTCAAAATCGGGTTTATCAGATGTTCTACGCGTAACGCATACTGACCGTTTACGGTGCCATACTGGCTGGTCAGCACAGGCACGCCGTCCACATGAGCAATAATGCGGTCGGGTTTTTCAATCGGCAGTACATCGCCGGGTTTCAGTTTTAAAATCTGGGATAGCCGCAGCGGAATGTCGGCAAAGTTTGCCACCAGCTCCAGCTCAGAATGCTGAACCTGACGCACCAGATTATTGCGCCAGTTCTGATCTTCATTACGCGAGTTTTCCAGCGGCGGATTCACCAGCAGCTCACGCAACGGCTCAATCATGCTGAATGGCAGACAGATGTTAAATTCACCGGTCAGGTTGCCAATTTCAACGTGGAACGGGGTGTTCACCACAATGTCGTTCGGGGAGGTGGTGATATTGGTAAATTTCACCTGCATCTCGGAACGGACGTATTCCACTTCCAGCGGATTGATGGCCTTCCACGCGTCGCTGTAGCTTTCCAGCGCCAGCTTCAGCATGCGGTTGATAACGCGCTGTTCCGTGTGCGTAAATTCGCGGCCTTCCACTTTCGTCGGGAAACGACCGTCACCACCGAACAGGTTGTCTACGGCGATAAATACCAGACTTGGTGAGAACACCACCAGACCCGTACCGCGCAGCGGCTTCAGGTGGATTAAGTTCAGGTTGGTCGGAACCGGCAAGTTGCGCGCAAATTCGTGGTAAGGCTGGATACGGATCGCCCCCACGGTAATATCCGGACTACGGCGCAACAGGTTAAATAACCCCATACGGAACTGGCGCGCGAAGCGTTCGTTAATGATCTCCAACGCCTGTAAACGCTCACGTACCACGCGACGCTGAGTGTTGGGATCATAAGGACGAATATCGCTTTCTTTTGCGATACCTGAAATGGGTTCGTCTTTGGTTTCGCTATCGCCGTTCAGCAATGCGTCGATTTCTGCCTGAGAAAGAATACTGTCGCCCATGTCTTTACCGCAGAATAAAAGCTGTATAAAGAACGTCGGTGACAACCTGTTTCGGTTGTCCAACAACAAGCGGAGTCGCCAGCGTCTCTTTGATGGCGGTAATCAGCTGTTGCTTACCTTCCTCGGTGGCGAGTGTGGCCGCATTCTGACGAGAAAATAGCAGCAGCAAGCGGCTGCGCACTTCCGGCAGATATTCGTTAAGACGTGAACGTGTCGCCTCATCTTTCATGCGCAGTGTGATACCGATATACAGCACACGGTCTGCATCACCCAGATTGACGGTAAAGGTATCCAGCGCAAAGAACACCGGGGCTGGCGGTGGAGCCGGTTCCGCTTTGACGCTGGCGGAAGGCTGCTGCTGCATGCGCCAGTAGCTATAACCTGCAGTTGCGCAGGCGGCGAGGGTAATTAATACCAGCAGAGGGATCCAAATAGCGCGTTTACTTTTTTTGTTAATCGCGGAGTCAGTCATCAGATACGGGCTTCCTGTTTCGGTACAGCTTATGGGCTGATTATCCCGTGTCCTGTTCACGACAAAGCGTGGAAAAGACGCGGATAATCATGCTACCTCTGGCGTTAGGCGAAGATGTCTACTGCGCCATCGCCGCGGGCAGCGGCTTGCAGCGAGGCTGGGGTTGCCAGTATTGCGTCATCTTCAGCGGCAAAAATGTCTTGTCCTTGAGCGCGACCAGACTGCTGTTGCTGTCCGGAAGACTGCTGATGGCCAGCGAAGCTTTCACTGCTGATGTTGCTTTGCCCCAGTTGGATCCCGCTTTCAGCCAACTGTGTACGCAGCATCGGTAATGCGGCTTCCAGTGCGGCGCGCACGTGACTGTGCGGTGAAACCATTTGTAACTGTGCGAGGTTATCGTCCAGCTTGAGCGAAATATGTACCTGACCCAGGTCCTGCGGATGCAGACGCAGCTCTGCGCTTTGCTGGCCCTGGCGCGTGAACAAGGTGACGTGCTGGCTCAGCGATTGCTGCCATTCATGGCTACCTAACGGAGCGCTTAACACCGGCGCGGCCGTCGGTAACGGTTGTGCGTGTGTTTGTGGACCACTTAGCGGGGCCGCAGTCATGCCAATGCTGGTCGGTGACGGGGTGCTGTCGATTTCAGCTCTGGCGTTCACTGCTGCCGTCAGCGGGGTTAATGTTGGATTGTTTGCCTGATTAGCACCACCGCCAGCAATCGTGACATCCGCTTTGCCTTTTTTGGCATCGCCCGGCAGTAATTCGTCTGCATTATCAGTCGCCGCGCCGTGTACCGCGCCTCGTGACAATGCGGAAAGCGCCGCATCAACAGGGGCTGGTGCGCTGTCGACGGCAGGCGTAGCCAGTGGTTGTCCTGGCAGCATGGCGAACAGCGCGCTCAGGTTGGCGAGATCGTCATCACTCAGCGTAGTGTTTTTTTCGTCCTGCTGCGCGACTTTGCCCAGTGTCGTCAGGGCATTCGCTTTCAGTGAAGGCGTGAGAGCGGACAACAGTTGCTGAGCGTCAGTCATGTCGGCAAGAGAAGTCTCGGTTTGCAGCTCCTGTTGCGCCAGCAGATCGGTTAATTTGACTGACTGTGCGACATCGCCATTTTTTTGCAGTAACCCTTTTTGCAGCTTGCTGCCAGCCGCTTGTAAATCGGCAAGCGACAGCGGGGCGTCTTTACCCTGCTCGTCGCCCGCACCTAATGCGCCAGCCAGTAGCGCTAAAAAATCCTCGGGTGAATCTACCGCTTTGCCTGACTGAAGACCTGCGGCTACATCGGTGTCGGTGGTAATCAGTTGGGGTAAAGTAATCATTCGGGTTTCCTCATAGCTGCGCGCTGAGCAAATTCATCCATTTTTTTCTGATCCAGACGGTTTTCGGCCAGTAACGCCGCCGAGGTTTGTCTGTCCTGCAACGTCTGCCACGCCTGTAATCGTTGTTTTTTGTCGCGCCAACTGTTCAATGCCTGGTCTACTTTCTGTGTCCATTGATTGAGCTGTTGGCGATGTTGCTCAATCGCTTTTTCCAGCGTCTGAATAAATTGTTGGTAATTGATCCAGCGATTGCTGGTAATACCTTGGCCCATATCGGTATTCAGATTGTTGCGATACTCATGCTGATAATCGATCAGCATTTTTAACTGTTCTTCCGCCTGCTGACAGCCACGACGCATCTCTCCCAATAAGACAGCAGCGTCATCTACCTCTTTTTCAGCCAGGTCTTTCAATGTTGCTAATGCACCATGTTGTGCCATGACCTATGCTCTCCTGCTTAATCACACACCAGGGAAAATCAGTTCCAAAGCTTGTAGAGAATCTTCCCAGTCAGCCCGTTCAAAAATACCTTGCTGTAAGAATGCTTCCAGCTGCGGCCATAAGGCTATGGCTTTATCCAGCATCGGATCGCTGCCTTTGGCATATGCTCCCACGCTGACCAGATCGCGGTTACGCTGGAAGCTGGACAGCAACTGTTTAAAGTTACGCACCCGCGCATAGTGTTTTTCACTAATGAGCGCGGTCATGGCGCGACTGATCGAGGCTTCAATATCGATGGCCGGATAGTGACCCGCCTCGGCCAGATGACGAGACAGCACAATGTGACCGTCCAGAATCGCGCGCGCGGAATCGGCAATCGGGTCCTGTTGGTCGTCACCCTCGGTCAGTACCGTATAAAACGCGGTAACTGAACCGCCTCCATGGATACCGTTACCGGCCCGTTCGACCAGCGCCGGTAACTTAGCGAATACTGAGGGTGGATAACCTTTGGTTGCCGGTGGCTCGCCGATCGCCAGGGCTATCTCACGTTGTGCCATCGCGTAGCGGGTGAGGGAGTCCATAATCAGCAATACATGCTGTCCGCGATCGCGAAAATCTTCGGCGATGCGCGTGGCGTAGGCCGCACCTTGCATACGTAACAGCGGCGAGACGTCCGCCGGAGCGGCAATCACTACCGAGCGTGCGCGACCGTCAGCGCCGAGAATATTTTCAATAAAATCTTTAACTTCGCGACCACGCTCGCCAATCAGACCCACGACGATAACATCGGCCTGGGTATAGCGCGCCATCATGCCGAGCAGGACGCTTTTACCGACGCCGGAACCGGCGAAAAGCCCCATACGCTGGCCGCGTCCAACGGTTAACAACGCGTTGATGGGGCGTACGCCAGTATCCAGGACGTGTTCAATTGCGGTGCGTTGCAGGGGGTTAAACGGCGGTGTAATCAGCGCGCCGGTTTCGGTGGTATCCGGGGCGGGCAGGCCGTCGAGCGGTTTGCCGCTACCGTCCAGCACACGACCCAGCAGAGCAGGGCCAAGCGGTAATTGCTTCCCGCTTTGCAGGCCTTCTCCGGCAATGTTCTTCGCGTATACGCGCGCGCCGGGCAGAACGCCTTCGACTTCTTCGAGCGGCATCAGAAACAGACGTTGACCGTTAAAGCCCACGACTTCGCTTTCGACCTCCTGGGTTTCGTTGCCGTCCTGACGTTCAATGACGCAGGTGGCACCGAGCGGCAGCTGTAACCCCGTGGCTTCCAGCACCAGCCCGGTTGCGCGGGTCAGGCGACCATAACGACGCACCGCAGGCAGCAGTGACATTTTCTCTTCGAAGTTGTCCAGCGTATTGAGCCAGCGAGTCAGGCGAGTGGTCATTACACGACTCCCGGCGCTGCCAGACGGCAGAGTTCTTGCCAGCGCGTGGCGACGCTGGCATCCAGATCGCCTTCATCAGCTGAGACTTTACAACCGCCGTGATGCAGCGTGGGATCGCCGCGTAGCCGCCAGCCGTGCAGGCTGAGAGTGGCGCCGAGCATCTCCTCCACACGCTGGAGATCGTCCGGATGTACGCGCAGCTGCGGTTTACCGCTAAACAGCGGTTCCTGTTGCAATAACTGTTGGATTTGCTTAATCAGCGCCGCGTTATCCACGATTGGCGTCTGACCAATCACCTGACGCGCAGCTTCCAGCGCCATTTGCATCAGTCGCGAGGCAATGACGCTATCCAGCGCGTCCAGCGTATTCTGAAACTCACTCACCAGCTGCTGCATGCGGGCATGGATCGGCGCATGCTGTGCTCGCGCCTGGTTCTGGCCTTGCTCCAGCCCCTGGCTCAGACCTTCCTGATAGCCTTGTTCGTGACCTTTTTGTCGACCTTCCGCCAGCCCCGCGTTATACCCTTGCTCATGGGCCTGCATTTGCAGCTGTGCGAGCTGCTGTTCAAGCTGTTGCTCTGCGGAAAGCTGTGGCTCTTCAGCTTCTTCTGACAGCGGCGTTTCGCTGTGGTCGGCCAGTACGAACTCCGCCATCGGTGGGGCGAGGTCGTCCGGAGTCCAGACTTTCCACGGCAGTTCGTTAGACATAGGTATCCTCGCCGCTGCCTATCACCATCTCGCCGGTTTCCGCCAGACGACGCACAATAAGCAGAATGGCTTTCTGTTCGTTTTCCACCTGCGACAAACGCACCGGGCCGCGGTTGGCAAGGTCGTCGCGCAGAATATCGGCAGCACGTTGCGACATGTTGCGCAGGAACTTCTCGCGTAGCGGCTGTTCGGCACCTTTCAGGGCAATCAGCAGTGATTCGGAATCCACTTCCTGCAACAGGCGCTGGATACTGCGATCGTCGACGTCCACCAGGTTTTCGAACAGGAACATCTCGTCGATAATTTTCTGTGCCAGCTCGCCGTCGAATTCGCGTACGGCGGTAATAACCGCTTCTTCCTGCTGAGTTTTCATCAGGTTGATAATTTCTGCTGCCGTTCTCACGCCGCCCATTTTGCTGCGCTTGAGGTTCTGACCATCGAGCAGACCGTTCAGTACCTCGGTCAGTTCTGCCAGCGCGGCAGGCTGCACGCCGCCGAAGGTGGCGATACGCAGCATCACGTCGTGACGTAAACGCTCGTCGAACAG
Organism: Citrobacter sp. LUTT5; assembly: GCF_009905315.1. Taxonomy (NCBI): domain Bacteria; kingdom Pseudomonadati; phylum Pseudomonadota; class Gammaproteobacteria; order Enterobacterales; family Enterobacteriaceae; genus Citrobacter; species Citrobacter sp. LUTT5. The sequence goes on from NZ_CP047606.1 coordinate 1,986,121, forward strand.
CGCCAGAATATCGGCGGCCTGGCCCCGTTTGAGGTGCACCAGAATGGTGGCGATAATCTGTGGATGCTCGTCGCGGATAAGGTCGGCGGCGCTTTGTGGCTCCATAAAGTTGAGCGTTTCAATGCCGCTGGTGGTATCGCGGGTTTCCAGAATATCTTCCAGCAGGCTGGAGGCGCGTTCCTCGCCCAGCGCTTTCACCAGCACGGAGCGCAGATATTCGTTGGCGTTGATATTCAGCGCGGCAAATTGTTCTGCTTCTTGCTCAAACTCGGCCAGCACTTCCGTCAACTGTTTGTTGGAGATCTGGCGTACGTTCGCCATCGCTGTACTGAGCGCCTGAACTTCGCGCGTGGAAAGGTGTTTAAATACCTCAGCCGCGCGATCTTCGCCAATGGTCATCAGCAGGATGACGCTTTTATCGGTACCGGTAAGGGCATTACTCATGATCGTTACTCATCCACTGGCGAATGACCAGCGCCACGACGCGCGGATCGTTATCTGACATTTCACGAATACGCTGGCTCATCACTTCTGCACCCAGACGTTGATTCGTACGACGCTGCTGGGTTTGTTCGTCTTTGCTGAGGCGAACTTCTACCGCTTCTTCGGTTTCCTGACGGATACGCGTTTGTTCTTGTACCGCTTTTGCTTCTTCGCTGCGGCGAACCAACTGCGGGCGAACAGCCTTACGCCACAGGATCCAGGCAACAAGCAGCACCAGCAACCAACGGCCAGCGGTCATCAACTGTTCAATAAAGACCTGCTGTTTCCAGAACGGCAGCTCACCTATGGAATCGTCGGTCGCCGTGAACGGAGAGTTCACCACGTTCAGGGTATCGCCACGTTTGTCGGAGAAGCCCATCGCTTCGCGGGTCAGGTCCTCAATCTGTTTCATCTGATCTGCGGTTAACGGCAGCGGTTTACCGTCCGGCAACGTTTTATAGTTGACCACCACTGCAACCGAGAGACGCTGCACATCGCCGACGTTCATTTTGGTGTGGCGAATGGTACGGTCGACTTCATAGTTGCTGGTTTCATTACGCTGCGTACTGCGTGGACCAGAATTATTGTTGTTATTTGCCGTTTGCGCGGTTTGCGCATTTTGCTGATTAGCCGGAGGGGTGGCGATTGGCGCGGTATTAGCCGGTGCTGGTTGATTAGACAATGCGCCCGGTACGCCGCCTGGCGCTCCGCTCCCGATCTGCTCGCTGACGTTTAACTGGCGTGAACGCAGCACGGCCTGGGAATCATCACCGTTTGGACGGTACTGTTCTTCGGTTTGCTCTTTATTAGCAAAATCCAGTTGCGCGGTGACCTGCGCATGTACGTTACCGTTGCCGACAATCGGCGACAGGATCGATTCGATACGACGTTGAACGCGCCCTTCGACATCGCTCGCGTATTTCAACTGCGCATCGTTAAGATCGCGGCTGCTGGTGTTTGACTGAGTTAACAGATGACCCGCCTGGTCGACCAGCGTAACGTTGCCCGGCGGCAAGCCTGCAACAGCGCTGGAAACCAGATGCGTGACCGCACTGATTTGACCTTCATCCAGTGCGCGGCCAGGTTCAAGGTTAACGGTCACGGAGGCTGAAGGTGCTTTTTGCTCACGCACAAACAGCGACGGTTTTGGCATTGCCAGATGCACGCGGGCGCGTTTTACCGGTCCCAGCGTTTCAATGGTACGGGCTAATTCACCTTCCAGCGCACGCTGGTAGTTGACCTGCTCGCTAAACTGGCTAATACCAAACTTTTCCTGATCCAGCAGCTCAAAGCCAACGGCGCCGCCCTTCGGCAGACCTTGTTGTGCCAGACGCAATCGCAATTCGTGAACTTTATCGGCAGGAACTTCTATAGCACCGCTTCCCTCAGTAAAACGATAGGGAACGTTCATCTGCGTCAGTTGGGTGACAATCGCGCCACCATCCTGATCGGATAGATTGCTGAACAGTGTGCGGTAGTCAGGTGTTTTGGCCCACAGGACCATCGCCACGATGATAGCGACGGCAGCGGCTCCCGCCACAATCAGAGGAATTCTGGGATTCGCGCGCAGGCGGTTTAACCACTCGAGAGGTTTAAGCTGGGTTGCAGTCGATGCTGTCGCACTCATCTCGCACCTCGTGGCTTATCGTGGACGGCGTTTTTTGCAAAGTGGAACAAGACTCACTCCCGGGTCAGCAAACTCGAAAAATTGACGGTCTCATTATTTGCGGTTTCGAATTTTTCTATGCGTTAAAAACCGTGGTTTTTTATCGTTATTTAACGCCTTTATCTTATTGACTAACTGGTAATCTCAGCTATGTAAAAAATCATCCAGGGGATCAGAATGTCGGCAATACAGGGGATTGAAGGGGTCATCAGCCAGTTACAGGCCACGGCGATGTCAGCAAAAATGCAGGATATGCAGCCACAACCGACCGTGAGTTTTGCCGGACAATTGCATGCGGCGTTAGACAGGATCAGCGATGTGCAAACCGCGTCCCGTACGCAGGCTGAGAAATTTACCCTCGGTGAACCGGGTATTGCGCTGAATGATGTGATGACCGATATGCAAAAAGCGTCGGTATCAATGCAGATGGGTATTCAGGTACGTAACAAACTGGTGTCGGCGTATCAGGAAGTGATGTCGATGCAGGTGTAGGTTCACTAACCTAAATCTGCGGTTTAATATAAAAGTGCATGGATGCACATCACATCGGTCAAACTCCCGGCATTTTATCTCAGTGAAGTTTCCTGTATGTACCGTAAGGTATGCCTGATGCTGAGCCGTCGTCATGAATCCCATCTTGCCGAATAAAAAGCCCTCAAATTTCAGTATGAGGGCTCGTAATAGCTAATTATTGTATTTCCCCAAAAAGACTATGGCGGTGTTATCTGAAATAAATAATGAGTAATACTGGTTAGAGGATACCGGTTTGATTCCTTTGCTTATCATATTAGCCAGTTTATTTTTGTTTTCTTGCACATCACTATAACCATGCTGTGTTTGTAATAATCCTTTGTTAATTAATTGGAAGGATGCTAAAAACTCAGTGGCTGGAAAAACGAAATGACCTACAAGCGGTTTGTTTTCTATTATCAGTTTTGCTCTTTCATTTGCATTTAACTGGCCTACAGTCCCAATCGAAACGATGTTCTTATGATTTGCAATATCCTGCGCAATCATGTTGAAAACAAAATCTTCATATTCTTGTTGTGCTTTCATTGTGTTGCCCAATTGAGCGCTAAAGGCAAATGAAGCAATGACAGGAATCAGTGCCATATATTTTAGGCGAGGAGAGAAGTGCATGATTGGTATAGCAATCATAACCATTATAACTGAAAAGGAGACTAAAGTACGTGGAAGTACAGGTGCATCCTGAAGCAATATGGTTGGCCCCATAAGAGACACAATAAATATTAAAAAGGAAATGGCCCCATATAGAATAAAATACACGATATTTCCTATGCGTGCGCGATAGGAAATGAACATAAAAACACAGCCTATTAATATCGGGATTGCGAAATAGATGTAAACCGGATGATAAAGATAAGAAAGGACTAACGCTTTTAAAGAAGCTAATGTTCCTATGAGGTAATCCAATCCTCCTTTATCCAAAGGTATTAGCTCTGCGCGAGAGTTGTTTTTTGGAGAAAAGAAAAGCATATAGATAATGTAAAATGATAAAAATAGAATTGTTTTTTTGAATAAAAAGATTACGAATTCTTTGACTTTTACGTGTTGTTTTAACGCTATAATTATTACGTCAATAGCAAGTAAACCAATAAAAATGTTTGCACATGGCTGATACAATGTTAAAGCTAATATTCCTGATATTAGTTTTGTCGCAATCTCTAGTGCCAAATTTTTATTTGAATATGTATACGCAATTACTGCAAGGAAAAAAGCGATAGACATTCCCAGACTATCGTATCGATAAGAGATATTTTGCAGAATGAATGGATTGAATATTAAAAGTGCGGCAACCATTTTTGCATTTGCAACATCTTTTCTGATCAAATGTTTACTGAGCGCAAGTGAAGATGCACCTAAAAATACACAGGACGCGAGCATCGTGTACGGAAATAAGTCAAGATTGTAATGACCACTTGCAGAAAAAAATCTTGCTAAAATATCTGCAAAAGGCCGGCCTAAGCCACGCCAACCATAATACCCACTTATGGATCTATCTAAGTCGTCCCTATAGTATATTCCAGCTTGTATTAAAGGATAGATGAATAATAGAGCCAGTCCTGAGTAAATTAAGAGTAATTTCTTGTCGAGTTTAGAGAACATTTTTATTTCCATCTTGTTTTTTAACTATATAGCGTGGACGTTGCTTGCTTTCGATGTATATTCTGCCTATGTACTCCCCTAACACACCTATTCCAATTAGCTGAACACCACCAAGGAAGAGAATAGAAACAATAATAGATGGATATCCCGCCACCGGGTTTCCCCAAAATATTTTATCGGCAATCATCCACGCTCCGTACAAGAAGGATAAAGCAGCGACAAAAAAACCAATGTAAGTCCAAATCCGGAGTGGAAACGTCGAAAAACTGGTAATGCCCTCTAGTGCGAGATTCCACAATTTCCAACCGTTAAATTTTGAGTTGCCCGCAATACGCCCGGCTCGTGTGTATTCGACGACATCAGTACGACCACCAACCCAGCTCAGAATGCCTTTCATAAATAGGTTACGTTCTGGCATGAGTTTTATGTTCTCTACTACATGGCGGGACAGGAGTCTAAAGTCGCCAACGTTCTCTTCTATTTTGGGGTCACTGATTTTATTGTGTAATTTATAAAACCATTCAGCGGTTTTACGCTTTAGTTTCCCATCTGTAGAGCGGTCAGAACGCTTTGCCAGTACAATATCTGCACCTGACTGCCATTTCTCTATCATGGCCGGAATAACGTCAATGGGATCTTGTAGGTCAACATCAATCGGAATGACGGCTTCACCAGTGGCATAGTCAAGCCCCGCGCATATGGCTGGCTCTTTTCCAAAATTACGGGTAAATGAAACAGGAACCACGAGCTTATCAGATATCGCAAGCGCGTTGATCATTGATTCTGTTGCGTCTTTGCTTCCGTCATTGATGAATACGATTTCTACATCATGCTTTTTGAGTTCTTCAAATTCGCGAACATTTTTATAGAAAATTGGTATCGCGTCCTCTTCGTTAAAGACCGGAACGACCAAAGATATTTTCATTTCGCATCCCTAAAGACAATGAACTTAGAATAAATGAAACCGCATACCAAACTGATGGCTGAGAATAAGATTAAAGTGATGATAGGTGCCATACCTGACTTATCAGCACACAATCCTACAGCAGCGCTGAGTGTGCCCATGAAGCCAACATAGAGCATGTAGCGCATGGTTGTAGTCGATGACTTGAAAGTGAATCTTGCGTTTGCAAAGAAGCTGAACGATACCGCCACGAGGAAACCAGAAAAATTACCGAGAGCTTGTCCGGTGTGCAGCCCGTATATGCATATAGCAAAGACAAACCAGTGAATCATCGTGTTGATGACCCCTATTGATGTGTACTTTGCGAATAGTTTAAACATTATAAAAATCAGCGAATTCTTAGAGTCCGACAGTTTACCATCTGAGAATGGAACGATCGACCTGTGATGTTAAGTAGAGGAAACAAAGGCGGGAGCGCAAAGTCATGCACCTGATGTCGAGGCATGTTTAGTCACTGAACATTCTCCCGCCGCGCCAGGCAACGGGAGAATCGCATTACTTCTGAATCAAATAGCGGATCGTTGGGCCATCCTGCTGAATATCCAGCACCGTATAGCCGTGATTACGCGCATCCAGTGGAATATTGTTGATTGACTGCGGGCAATCGCTCACCACTTCCAGAATTTCACCTTTCTTCAATTGCGGCATCGCTTCCAGCGTGGCGACAGCCGGGTATGGACACGGTTCGCCGACCATATCGAGGCGATAATCAGGCACGATATTTTTCATACAGACTCCTTGGCAGGCGTCAGTCCTGCGCGACGGAAGAAGCGTTTTTCCCAGCCGATAATGAGCATCAGCGCGGCAAACAACAGCAGATAGGTCACCAGCAGACCGCCGAGCGGACCGAAGGTGTTGAGCAGATTCACTTTGTCCCAGTTGGTGGCAAGCGCGGGAGCAAAATCATCCCAGTAGTAGGCCAGAATGGTCGAGCCAATAACGTTGCCCAGACCAACCCACCAGTAATGCACCTGGCCTTCAACGGCGCGGTACATCCAGCCGGTTTCACATCCGCCCGCTAAAACGATGCCAAAGCCGAACAGCAAGCCGCCGATCACCGCATTTGGACCCGCCCACATGATTTTAGGCTCGACGCCCAGTTGCACGTAGCTAAAGATACCGATGGCGCTGACCGCCATCCCGAAGATGATCGCTTTTGCCATATGGGTGCGACCGGAAATCCACAGGTCGCGGAAGGCGGAGGTGAAGCAGATTTGCGCCCGTTCAATCAGCAGACCGAACCCAACGCCAAACAGCATCGCCAGACCGAGCTTGGGTTTATCCATCGCGGTGAGCAGCGCCCAGCCGATCATGCCGATAAACACCAGCATGCCAAGGCGGAAACGGCGACGGGCCTGATCCGGCTTTTGCGTCAACGGCGAAGCGGCGGAGACTTTCTGCATTTTGACCGGAATACGAAACATCGGTAGCAGGGTAAAGCGTGCGCCAAACCATGAGCCGATTGCCGTTGCCAGCGCGAAAAACCAGGCATGTAGCGAGAACTGTGGAATGCCGGTGAAGAATGCGGCCAGGTTGCAGCCCATCGCGAGCCGGGCGCCGAATCCGGCGATCATCCCGCCGACTATCGCCTGCATAATGCGCACCCGACTGCGCGGCATGCGTAACTTGACGTTGTTAGCCCACAGTGCGGCAGCAAAACAGCCGCCGAACATACCGAGGATCATCATGCCGTCAATGCGGGTCAGGGGCGAGCCTTCGAGCTGGATCAGCTTGTAGTAACCCCACTCTTCGGCGTGAACGCCAAATAATTGCAGGATTTGCCCACCCCAACGGGTGAATTCACCGGTAACGGCCCAGAAGGTTCCCGTAATGCCGAAATAATAAGTGGAGAGAATACCCGCTGCGATGACCGCAGGGGCGGGGGCCCAAAATTTAATTAACCAGGCCTGTTTGAAGTGTTGCCATGACATGCGTTGCGCCTCTGAACTCAGAAGGTATGTAACAAGAAGTGTGGATACTACACCGTTCATAATTTTTGACTATGAGTAATAAGAGGTAATACCGTCTGGATCAATCTTTCTCAACGCTGCCGAAAGGCTGGCGACATCAGGCCTTTAATGCCACAATCCCATTTTCTTCGCATGCAGGATGAATGATGAAAAAATTAGCAATCGTTGGTGTATTTCTGGCGCTTACCGGATGCGCCGAAGTAGAAAATTATAACGACGTGGTGAAAACGCCAGCGCCAGCCGGTCTGGAAGGATACTGGCAGTCAAAAGGTCCGCAACGCAGTCTGGTAAGCCCGGAAGCGATTGCCAGCCTGGTGATAACGAAAGAGGGCGATACGCTGGATTGTCGCCAGTGGCAGCGGGTGATCGCGCTGCCGGGGAAACTGACGATGCTCTCTGGCGATCTCACCAACGTGACGGTGAAACGCGAGCTGTATGAGATCGAACGCGAAGGCAATACGCTGGAATATGACGGTATGACGCTGCAACGGGTCGATCGCCCAACGCAGGAGTGCGCTGACGCGTTAAAGAAAACGCCGCTGGCCACACCGCTGCCATAAACCGTACGCCCCGGTAGCCCATGGCCACCGGGGTTGAATTTTATATCACTTCTTCAATGACCCACACGCTGACGCTCCCGCCGTTACAATAAAACGTTGCTTCGCCGTTTTCATCGGTGACCACGCTTTCCTCGCGATTTCCCAGATAGTCACGCCAGGTTTTATTGCCGTAATTCGCGCCGAGATTGATGGTCTTTTCCCCGTCATCGCCGTTAGACAGAACAACCACACAGCCGGGATCGTCGTCCGTTCCGCTGCGGCTAAAAGCGATACAGTTAGGATGATCGAAAAAGAGTGTCTGTACCCCGTGTGCGAAGCGCTGGCGCGCGAGGATCAGTTCATCAAGCTGTTCAATGATCGGCATGTCGATAGGATAGGTTTCGCCATCGCCGCCGGTGTCTTCGTAATGCGCTCCGTAGAGGTCAGGGTAAAACACCGACGGTACGCCATTTTCACGCAGCAAGATCAGCGCATAGGCCAGCGGCTTAAACCACGGCTCGACGGGGGCTTCGAGTGCCTGTAAAGGTTGGGTGTCGTGATTGGCCACCAGCGTGACGGCATGAAACGGATCTGCTTCTACCAGGGTATCGGTGAAAATCTGGCTCATGTCATAATCGCGGCCCTGACGGGACGCTTCGTGAAACTTCATCTGTAGGGGGGCGTCGAACAGCATGGTTTTCCCCTCTACCTGGTTGATGTAGGTTTGTAGCTTATCGACTTCGTGGGACCAGTATTCCGCGACGATAAACAGCGGTTTTGGCGCGACTTCCTGCACGTGCTCAATCCACTCTTTATAAAACCAGGCCGGAATGTGCTTGACGGCATCCAGGCGAAAGCCGTCGCAATGGGTTTGATCCATCACCCAGCGCGCCCAGTATTTGATTTCCTCGGTGACGGCGTGATTACGAAAATCGATATTTTCTCCCATCAGATAATCAAAATTACCCAACTCATCATCAACCTGATCGTTCCAGCCTTCGCCGGTGTAATCGTTAACGATTTTGAAAATGCCGTCTTCGGTGGGATTCTCTATATGGTCAATGCCGCTGAAGCATTTGAAATCCCAAATGAATTGCGAGTACTGGCCTGCGCGGGCAGGGAAGGTGTAGCGCGTCCAGCCTTCGCATTCGATAATCTCATCGTCTATTTGCGTGCGATCCTCGGCGTTAACCCGTTGGACGCGGATCTTTTCTTTCTCATCCGCGCCCATTTTGTGGTTAACCACCACGTCCAGCAGTACGGCAATATCATTGTGTTTCAGCGCGTCAATCGCCGCCAGCAGCTGGTTTTTATCGCCGTATTTGGTGGCGACGGTTCCCTTTTGGTCGAATTCGCCCAGATCAAACAGATCGTAGGAGTCGTAGCCAACGGAATAGCCGCCGGACGCGCCTTTATAGGCGGGAGGCAGCCATACCATATTGATGCCGATATCATTGAGTCCGCCTGCGCGTTCGGCAAGTTCGGGCCAGAGTTGACCGCCATCAGGGTAATACCAGTGGAAGTACTGCAATAACGTGGGATTTTTCATCTTCCGTGCTCCAGAAGTCGTTTGGCCGACCTCTGGAGTATGGAAGATAATTCAGACGAGACGGGAAATTATTGTGGGGCAGTGGGGGCGTCGGGGACTAACAGCATGCCGGAAAGACGGCCATAGGCGTTATTCAACGTCTTTTGGCGCGTCGACTGACCGATAAGATTGCTGAGTTCATCGAGGCGTTGCTGCAATAATGTTTTGAGCAGTTGCTCGTTATCCAGCGTCTGTTTAATGTACCCGGCGACTAAGTCCTGAATACTTCGCGTAATGCCCGGTGGAGTTTGCTCTTCCATGACCACTTCAATACTTTGCAGATAGGTAACTTCCTGTTCCAGTAAAAGGTCCCATTCACCGCGCTGCGCCAGTTCCAGCAACGAGTGACTGAGTAGCGCGATGCGCTGCCAACGGTTGATAAACTCCACGGCTGAGGTCATTAACGAGACTCCTGGGACGACGCGTTCGGTGAGATCTGTTTCCAGGCATCCGCAATGTTGCCGAGTAACCCTTCGACTTCTTCAATGGCTTGACAATCATTATTCAGATTAGCGTGCAGTAAACGGCGAACCATATAGTCATACAATGAAGAGAGATTGGTGGCGAGTTCTCCCCCTTTTTCGTGGTCCAGGCCGGCTTTCAGGCCATTATCAATAATATTGATGGCTTTACTTAACGCTTCACCTTTGGCGACGATATCACCCTGCTGCATAAACAGGCGAGCGCGCACCAGGGCGCTGTTCGCGCCATCAAACAACATTTCGATCAACTGATGTGGGTTGGCGCTCATTACGGCGCTTTCCACACTGATCTGTGCATAGGCTTTGGTACCGCTCGCGGTGTACATGCTTACCTCGTGTTATCAGGAATTACTCATCGCAGCAAATTGTTGACCCAAATACGTACTGGTGCTGTTCAGCTTACTCATCATGGAATCCAGTTGGGTAAACTGGGCTTTATAACGTGCCACGACTTCATCAATACTGTTGCTTACGGTCAGATACTGCTTAGTCAGCAGTTTCAGGTTGGCGTTAATATTGTCTTGCGCATTATCGATAATGCCGTCATCGGCCAGATAGCTTTTTACTTCGGTGGCAATCTTAGTGGTAATACCGGTCTCTTTGCCGTCGCCAACCAACAGTTCGCGAGTGGCAGCGGTATTATCTTTCAGAGCTTTAGCCAGCTTTTCTTCATCGATTTTTAGCTTGCCGGTACCACCGTCCTGCGTAATGCCGATCTCAGACATGGTTTTAAACGGGGATTCGCTGCCGCTGTTAGCAAATGGCGCGCGAATGCCGTTTTGAATGGTACGGAGAACGCTATCACCCAGTAACGCGCCGTTGTCTGCGCTGGCCGCTTCACCCGGTTCTACTTCTTTATATTTAGTCAGCGTGCCAAAGGTATCCACCAGCGAGTTATAGGCTTCTACCCAGGCCTTAATTGCCGTTGTGGCCTTTTCATCACTTTTTGTTACAGTGATCGACGCATCTTTTACTTCTTTGGTTAGTTGGAGCGTGATGCCCTGCGGTGCGTCAGTTACGGTATTGCTTTGACGTTCAATATCAATGCCGTTGACGGTCAATTGCGCATTTTGCGCCCCGACCAGTTGCTTCATTTTCCCACTGCCCGCTTTGCTGTCATAGGACAGTAAATCGCTCAGTTTCGAATCATTTGATACTGAGATGGTCATTTCGCTTTCAGTGCCGCTTTCTGCGGTTAACACCAATTGGTAGTCGCCTTCTTTAACCTTCACCAGGCTGGCGGAAATACCGCTGTCCGCGTCGTTAATGGCATCACGAATATCCTCCAGAGAGGTTTCACCTTTGCCTAATTTGATTTCCAGTGGTTCTTTACGGCCTGGCTGCGAAATCGTAATCGTACGTTCATCGACGCTGGTATCGCCTAACTGTTCTTTAGTCGAGGTAATTTTTGCCGTAGTCGATAATGACTGTGCTTGCGCCAGTTGAGTGACGCTGACGGTGTATTTCCCTGGAGCAGCGCCTGCGGTGGTACTGACTTTTAAATCTTCTGTGCTGCTGGTGGCTGTGGTGCTTTTAAACAGATCGGCACTGTTTAGTGCGGTGTTCGCCGTCTGAAATTTTTCTAATGCACTTTTCAGCGTGCCATACGCGGTCAGACGCGAGGTGTTAGCGCTCTGCTGCTGGGTAATCGGCGTTAAACGCTTTTTCTCAGCAGTGGTTAAGTTTGTCAGCAATGTATCCAGCGGTAAGTTCGAACCAACGCCCAGTGATGTAAATGAAGGCATGCCTAATTCCTTGTGATTGCAAACAGTAGTTAACCGCTTTATCGGCAATCTGCGCGCAAAGTTTAATAATAGTTTTGCAAAAATAATGCGCGGAATAGTGGTGCATATAGAGGGTATTTCAGCGGCTAAGAAAAAAAACGACGGAAAGTAAAAATTTTCTAAAGTTCGAAATTAAGGTGCCGATACAAGGGTTACGGTGAGAAACCGTGGGCAACAGCCCAATAACATCAAGTTGTAATTGATAAGGAAAAGATCATGGCACAAGTCATCAATACAAACAGCCTGTCGCTGTTGACCCAGAATAACCTGAACAAATCTCAGTCTTCTCTGAGCTCCGCTATCGAGCGTCTGTCCTCTGGTCTGCGTATCAACAGCGCGAAAGATGATGCTGCTGGTCAGGCGATTGCTAACCGCTTCACCTCTAACATCAAAGGTCTGACTCAGGCGTCCCGTAACGCCAACGATGGTATCTCCATCGCGCAGACCACTGAAGGTTCTCTGTCTGAAATCAACAATAACCTGCAGCGTGTTCGTGAGCTGGCGGTTCAGTCTTCTACTGGTACTAACTCCCAGTCTGACCTCGACTCCATCCAGGCTGAAATCACTCAGCGTCTGAACGAAATCGACCGCGTATCCGGTCAGACCCAGTTCAACGGCGTGAAAGTGCTGGCGAAAGACAACACCCTGACCATCCAGGTCGGTGCCAACGATGGCGAAACCATCGATATCAACCTGAAAGAAATCAACTCCAAAACGCTGGGTCTGGATAGCCTGAGCGTGCAGGATGCTTACACCACTAAAGCAACTGCTGTTGGTACTGCTGCAACCTATAAAGATGGTACAGATACCTTTGCTGCGATTACTGGTGCCGATATTGACACGGCTACTGGTGGTACCGGTGCAACGGGTACAGCAACTGTCCAGTTTAATGAAAAAGATGGCAGTTATTACGTTAACGTAACCGGTTCATCTGCTGGTAACGGGATGTATAAAGCTACTGTTGCTGGTACTGCCGTTACTATTGGCGCTAAAGAAAATACAGTAACCCTGGCTGATACTAAAACAGTGACTAAGAACCAGGTTGTGGACGTCGCTGCCACTAAACCAGACACTACTGCAGCAGCAACAGCTTTAGTTGGTGCTGGCGTTGCAGGTGCTACCGCGGGTAACACCACGCTGGTTAAAATGTCTTTTGAAGACAAAAACGGCAAAGCAATTGATGGCGGTTATGCACTGGAAAACAACGGCAAATACTACGCTGCTGATTACGATGCTAAAACCGGTACTATCACCGCTAAAACAGTTGATTATACGGATGCTGCTGGTGTTTCTCAGAAGGCAGCGGTGCAGTTTGGTGGTGTGAACGGCAAAACTGAAGTGGCAACTGTTGCTGGTAAACAGTACCTGGCCTCCAGCGTTAAAGGTCACGACTTCAAATCAGGTGCAGCTCTGAACGAAGTGGCTACCACCAAAACCGATAGCCCGCTGGCTAAAATCGACGCGGCACTGGCGAAAGTTGCTGACCTGCGTTCCGACCTGGGTGCGGTACAGAACCGTTTCAACTCTACCATCACCAACCTGGGTAACACCGTAAACAACCTGTCTGAAGCCCGTAGCCGTATCGAAGATGCTGACTACGCGACCGAAGTGTCCAACATGTCTCGTGCAAACATTCTGCAACAGGCAGGTACTTCTGTACTGGCACAGGCTAACCAGACCACGCAGAACGTTCTGTCTCTGCTGCGTTAATTTACGCTTACTGCGCAAACCCCGCTCCGGCGGGGTTTTTTACATTTAGCTTTACCCGTAACCCCTAAATAACCCCCCATTTCACCCACTATTCACCCGATTAAAACCCCTGCAGAAACGGATAATCATGCCGATAACTCATTTAACGCAGGGCTGTTTATCGTGAATTCACTGTATACCGCTGAAGGTGTAATGGATAAACACTCGCTGTGGCAGCGTTATGTACCGTTGGTGCGTCACGAAGCATTGCGCCTTCAGGTGCGTTTGCCGGCGAGCGTAGAACTGGATGACCTGCTACAAGCGGGCGGCATCGGGTTATTGAATGCCGTTGACCGATATGACGCTTTGCAAGGAACGGCATTTACCACTTACGCAGTGCAGCGTATTCGTGGAGCAATGCTGGACGAACTACGTAGCCGGGATTGGGTGCCGCGTAGCGTTCGGCGCAATGCTCGCGAAGTGGCACAGGCGATGGGACAACTGGAGCAGGAATTAGGGCGCAACGCGACGGAAACCGAAGTGGCGGCGCGTCTGGCTATTCCTGTGCAAGAGTATCGTCAGATGTTGCTCGATACCAATAACAGCCAACTCTTCTCCTACGACGAGTGGCGGGAAGAGCATGGCGATAGTATTGAGCTGGTGACGGAAGAACATCAGCAGGAAAACCCGTTACAACAGCTTCTTGAGGGTAACCTCCGCCAGCGCGTGATGGACGCGATCGAGGCGTTGCCTGAGCGCGAAAAGCTGGTGTTAACGCTGTACTACCAGGAAGAGCTGAATCTGAAAGAGATCGGCGCGGTACTGGAAGTCGGGGAATCACGGGTCAGCCAGTTGCACAGTCAGGCCATCAAACGTCTACGCACCAAGCTGGGTAAGCTATAGGGGTACATCATTACCCCTGAACAATGCCGCATTACGAATTGACTACCAGGAGTTCTCATGACGGTGCAGCAATCAAAAAGACGGCCTCTAAGCCGCTACCTCAAAGATTTCAAACACAGCCAGACGCATTGCGCCCATTGCTTTAAGTTGCTCGACAGGATCACGCTGGTTCGTCGCGGGCAAATTGTGAATAAAATCGCCATCGCCCGCCTGGACACTTTGTTGGATGAAGCCGAGTGGGAGCAGGAGAAAAAAGAGTGGGTGGCACTGTGCCGTTTTTGCGGTGATTTGCATTGCAAAGAGCAGAGCGACTTTTTCGATATTATCGGTTTTAAACAGTTTTTATTTGAGCAGACCGAAATGAGTCACGGCACGGTACGTGAATACGTTGTCCGTCTGCGTCGCCTCGGGAATCACCTGACCGAACAAAATATCTCTCACGATCTGCTGCAGGAAGGGTTCCTCGACGAAAACCTTGCCCCGTGGCTGCCGGAAACCAGCACCAACAATTACCGCATCGCCTTGCGTAAGTATGAGCAGTTTAAAGCCCATACCCACATGGGACATATGCAGAAATCCTCCTGGACAGCCAGTTCTGATATATATTAAAAACGAATAAGGTGTAACAGAGTCGTGTTTGTGGATCACAGCAAACGTTTTACACTGTAGTCATAAATGATAGTCACTAATGACAATATTCGGGGTAACTATGAAATTAGCACTTCTGGGACGTCAGGCTCTGATGGGTGTAATGGCTGTTGCACTTGTCGCCGGAATGAGCGTAAAGACTTATGCAGATGAAGGTCTGTTAAATAAAGTTAAAGAGCGCGGCACGCTGCTGGTGGGCCTGGAAGGGACCTATCCCCCGTTTAGTTTTCAGGGTGATGATGGCAAGCTCACCGGTTTCGAAGTGGAATTCGCTGAGGAACTGGCCAAGCACCTTGGGGTGAAAGCTAACCTGAAGCCGACCAAGTGGGATGGTATGCTGGCCTCTCTTGATTCCAAGCGCATTGATGTGGTCATCAACCAGGTGACCATCTCTGACGAACGTAAGAAAAAATACGATTTCTCTACCCCGTATACGGTTTCTGGTATTCAGGCGCTGGTGAAAAAAGGCAATGAAGGCGTTATTAAGACCGCTGCCGATCTGAAAGGTAAAAAAGTCGGCGTGGGTCTGGGCACCAACTATGAAGAGTGGCTGCGCCAGAACGTGCAGGGCGTGGATATTCGTACCTATGATGACGACCCGACTAAATACCAGGATCTGCGTGTAGGCCGTATCGACGCCATTCTGGTTGACCGTCTGGCGGCGCTGGATCTGGTCAAGAAAACCAAGGATACGCTGGCTGTGACCGGTGAAGCGTTCTCCCGTCAGGAGTCCGGCGTGGCGCTGCGCAAAGGCAATGAAGATCTGCTGAAAGCGGTTGATGCGGCCATTGCTGAAATGCAGAAAGACGGTACGCTGAAAGCCCTGTCTGAAAAATGGTTTGGAGCGGATGTGACGAAATAATCGTCATCCGCTGAAAAAAAGGCGCCTTTAACAGCGCCTTTTTTTATTTGATTGCGCCTGAACGTGCATAATAAAAAGAACATCACAACAACGAATACCGGAGGCTGTATGCCGCTGCATAACTTAACGCGCTTTCCACGTCTGGAATTTATTGGCGCGCCAACGCCGCTCGAATATCTTCCACGTTTCTCCGACTACCTCGGGCGCGATATTTTCATCAAACGCGATGACGTCACGCCGATGGCCATGGGCGGCAATAAGCTGCGTAAGCTGGAATTCCTGGCCGCAGACGCACTGCGTGAAGGCGCTGATACGCTGATAACTGCAGGCGCGATTCAGTCTAACCACGTTCGCCAGACTGCGGCGGTAGCGGCTAAGCTTGGACTGCACTGCGTGGCGCTGTTGGAAAATCCGATTGGCACCACGGCGGAAAACTATCTCACCAATGGCAACCGTCTGCTGTTGGATCTGTTTAATACGCAGATCGAAATGTGCGATGCGCTGACCGATCCGAATGCGCAGTTGCAGGAGCTGGCGACGCGCATTGAAGCGCAAGGGTTCCGCCCGTATGTGATCCCGGTTGGGGGCTCTAATGCTCTGGGGGCGATGGGTTATGTGGAAAGCGCGCTGGAAATTACCCAGCAGTGTGAAGGGGCCGTTTCGCTCTCTTCCGTGGTGGTCGCATCGGGCAGTGCGGGAACGCATGCCGGACTGGCCGTGGGCCTGGAACAACTGATGCCAGACGTCGAGCTTATCGGCGTGACCGTTTCGCGCAGCGTCGCCGATCAAAAAACCAAAGTTGTCACGTTGCAGCAGGATATTGCCCGTGAACTGGAACTGACGGCCTCAGCGGATATCCTGTTATGGGATGATTATTATGCGCCGGGCTACGGTACGCCAAACGAAGAGGGCATGGAGGCGGTAAAACTGCTGGCGCGCCTCGAAGGCATTTTGTTGGATCCGGTGTATACCGGTAAGGCGATGGCGGGTTTGATTGACGGCATCAGCCAGAAGCGCTTCAAAGATGAAGGGCCAATCCTCTTTATTCATACCGGTGGGGCGCCTGCACTGTTTGCCTACCATCCTCACGTGTAACAACCAGGTCGAAAAACGCTAATGCATGAAAGTATCCAACTGGTAATTGATTCCCTGCCGTATCTGCTCAAAGGCGCGGTTTTTACGCTGCAACTGAGTATCGGCGGGATGTTTTTTGGCCTCGTGCTGGGGTTTATCCTGGCGTTGATGCGTCTGTCGCCGCTGTTGCCTGTGCGCTGGCTGGCGCGTTTTTATATCTCTATCTTTCGCGGAACGCCGCTGATTGCCCAGCTGTTTATGATTTATTACGGTCTGCCGCAGTTTGGAATTGAGCTTGATCCCATCCCGGCGGCGATGATTGGCTTGTCGCTTAATACAGCCGCCTACGCTGCGGAAACCCTGCGTGCGGCAATCTCTTCCATCGACAAAGGACAGTGGGAGGCGGGTGCCAGTATTGGTATGACGCGCTGGCAGACCATGCGCCGGGCAATCCTGCCGCAGGCTGCGCGCGTTGCGTTGCCGCCGCTGAGCAACAGCTTTATCAGTCTGGTGAAAGATACCTCTTTGGCCGCCACTATTCAGGTACCGGAACTGTTCCGTCAGGCGCAGCTGATTACCTCGCGTACGTTGGAAGTCTTTACGATGTATCTGGCGGCCTCGTTGATTTACTGGGTGATGGCGACGGTGCTTTCTGCGCTGCAAAACTATTTTGAAGAACAACTGAACCGCCAGGAGAGAGAGCCGAAATGAGTGCTATCGAAGTCAGAAACCTGGTCAAAAAATTTCATGGGCAAACGGTGCTGCATGGGATCGATCTTGACGTCAAACCTGGTGAAGTGGTGGCGATTATCGGGCCGAGCGGATCGGGCAAAACCACGCTGCTGCGTAGCATTAATTTGCTGGAGCAACCGGAGGCGGGCACCATTAAAGTGGGTGAGATTACCATTGATACCGCGCGTTCGTTGACCCAGCAGAAAGGGCTGATTCGTCAGTTACGCCAACACGTCGGTTTTGTGTTCCAGAACTTTAATTTGTTTCCCCATCGGACAGTGCTGGAAAACATTATTGAAGGGCCGGTGATAGTCAAAGGTGAGCCAAAAGCTGAAGCGACAGCTCGTGCGCGTGAACTGCTGGCGAAAGTCGGACTGGCGGGCAAAGAAACCAGCTATCCGCGGCGTTTATCGGGTGGACAGCAGCAGCGCGTAGCGATTGCCCGGGCGCTGGCGATGCGACCTGAGGTTATTCTTTTTGATGAACCGACCTCCGCGCTTGATCCTGAACTGGTTGGCGAGGTACTTAATACCATCCGCCAACTGGCGCAGGAAAAACGCACCATGGTAATTGTGACGCATGAAATGAGCTTTGCTCGCGATGTCGCCGATAGAGCGATATTTATGGATCAAGGACGGATAGTCGAGCAGGGACCAGCAAAGTCCTTATTCACGCACCCGCAGC
The DNA here is from genome assembly GCF_009905315.1 of Citrobacter sp. LUTT5. Taxonomy (NCBI): domain Bacteria; kingdom Pseudomonadati; phylum Pseudomonadota; class Gammaproteobacteria; order Enterobacterales; family Enterobacteriaceae; genus Citrobacter; species Citrobacter sp. LUTT5. Next base: position 2,004,316 of record NZ_CP047606.1, read on the forward strand.
AGCCACGTACCCGTCAGTTTCTTGAAAAGTTTTTGATGCAATAAATAGTGTATATGGCACTCGCCGGGATTGTTTCTGGCGAGTGCTCTTCGCATAACTATTTATAATTATTGCTTTATTATTAACATTTGATTCTGTTACTTACTTCCGCTGTTGAGTAATACTCAAGTAATTGTTCATTTGTCCGATAATTTGCATATATAAAATACATTTATGTGTTAGCTTGTTTCATATGTTTGGATGATTATCAATCTCAGGGGCATTACCACTTAGTATGCAGGATCTTGATTTCTTCACCTGGCGACGGAGCATGCTGTTACGCTTTCAGGAAATGGCGACGGCAGAGGATGTCTATACGGAATTACAACAACAGACGCAGCACTTAGAGTTTGATTTCTACGCGCTCTGTGTTCGTCATCCGGTACCTTTTACCCGACCTAAAACGTCACTTCATACGACCTATCCCAAAGCATGGGTGGCGCATTATCAGTCCGAAAATTATTTTGCTATTGATCCGGTGCTGAAACCTGAAAACTTCAGCCAGGGGCATTTACCCTGGAACGATACTCTTTTTCGCGATGCGCAACCTTTGTGGGACGCCGCGCGCAATCACGGTTTACGCAAAGGGATGACGCAATGCTTAATGTTGCCTAACCGGGCGTTGGGTTTTTTATCTGTATCGCGTGCAAGTATCCGTAACAGTCGCCTTGCGAGCGATGAAGTGGAGCTCAGGATGCAGCTTCTGGTACGGGAAAGTCTGTCTGTACTGACGCGGCTGGAAGATGACATGGTTATGGCGCCAGAGATGCGTTTTAGCAAGCGGGAAAAGGAAATATTGAAATGGACGGCAGAAGGGAAGACCTCTTCAGAGATAGCCATCATTCTGTCGATTTCTGAAAATACCGTGAACTTCCACCAGAAGAATATGCAAAAGAAATTCAATGCGCCAAACAAAACGCAGATAGCCTGTTATGCCGCGGCAACCGGGCTTATCTGAGTAAATTATCGTTCTGAGTGTCAGACGCAAAACCGGCTGAGAGCATTGCTATCAGCCGGTTTCTTATTACTGGCGGTAAGCTTGTTTAATTTGCTTAACCGTGTTGGAAAATACCGCAGCCTGTGATTGATCTTCAATCAGCGCGAGCTGTTTTTCCATTTTAAGAATCACGCGGCCTGCATCGGCTTGACCCATTGCCTGCAGCATCAGCGTTAACATGGCTTTCAGGCAGGTGACTTCATTGGCCAGTTCCTGGTTATTCTCAGCAGTGGAAAAGTCAGGCGTACTCATTTATTTTCCTCGTTATGTTTCAATGAAAAAGTGCGATGTCAAATCTTAAGGCGGCGGAGTATACCATAAGCGAGGCTAAAAATATCTGTGGTTGTTTTTTGCGCGGACCAATGTTGTGGACATTAAAATAAACAACATGTTGCAGTGCATATATTTTCTCCACATGTTGTTTATTTCGAGTATTTTCCTCGTTAATTATTGTTACAACTTTGACTGCCTGGTTTGCATTCAGCGAAGGAATATGATCTTTTTGTCACCATTATGAAACAGCTACACAGATATAACCGTGGCAAAAGGTTACCAGTACTGAAAGTTTCCACTCGTCGTACAATCTAATTTCCAAAAACGAGAGCAAAATCGAAAGTCGGGCGTTTTTTACATTTCAAAGTTGAGATAAAACCCGTTAACATAGGACCGATTAACTATCGGTAGCGTTATCCCTATTCTGGAGATATTCCTTTGATCAACGTTTTTCTTGTTGATGACCACGAACTGGTGCGCGCAGGGATACGACGCATTCTGGAAGATATAAAAGGCATAAAAGTTGTCGGCGAAGCGTGCTGCGGTGAAGATGCGGTAAAATGGTGCCGCTCAAATTCCGTTGACGTTGTGCTGATGGATATGAATATGCCCGGTATTGGCGGTCTGGAAGCAACCCGCAAAATTGCGCGTTCCACGGCAGACATTAAAGTGATCATGCTGACGGTACACACCGAAAACCCATTACCTGCAAAAGTTATGCAGGCAGGGGCCGCAGGGTATCTCAGCAAAGGCGCCGCCCCCCAGGAAGTAGTGAGTGCGATTCGTTCGGTTTTTTCCGGGCAACGGTACATTGCCTCCGATATCGCTCAGCAAATGGCGCTCAGCCAGATTGAGCCTGAGAAAACGGAAACCCCGTTTGCCAGTTTGTCTGAACGCGAGTTGCAGATTATGCTGATGATCACCAAAGGTCAGAAGGTTAATGAGATCTCAGAGCAACTGAATCTTAGTCCTAAAACGGTGAACAGCTATCGCTATCGAATGTTCAGTAAATTAAACATTCATGGCGATGTAGAGCTGACTCACCTGGCAATTCGCCATGGCCTGTGTAATGCGGAGACATTAGCAAGCCAGTGACAGATCAGTTTGATGCCAAAGCGTTCCTGAAAACCGTGACCAGCCAGCCCGGCGTCTATCGTATGTATGATACCGCCGGAACGGTTATCTATGTCGGGAAAGCGAAAGACCTGAAAAAAAGGCTTTCCAGCTACTTCCGTAGTAATCTTGCGTCACGCAAGACCGAAGCGCTGGTCGCGCAAATCCAGCAGATTGATGTCACGGTAACGCATACTGAAACCGAAGCGTTATTGCTTGAGCACAACTACATCAAGCTATATCAGCCGCGTTATAACGTATTGCTGCGTGATGATAAATCCTACCCCTTTATATTCCTTAGCGGCGATACCCACCCGCGTCTGGCGATGCATCGTGGGGCAAAGCATGCCAAAGGCGAGTACTTTGGACCGTTCCCTAACGGTTATGCGGTGCGTGAAACGCTGGCGCTGTTGCAGAAAATATTCCCTATCCGCCAGTGCGAAAACAGCGTTTATCGCAACCGTTCTCGACCTTGTCTGCAATATCAGATTGGCCGCTGTCTCGGCCCGTGTGTCGCGGGTCTGGTGAGCGAGGAAGAGTATGCTCAGCAGGTCGAGTATGTTCGTCTGTTCCTGTCCGGAAAAGACGATCAGGTGTTAACACAGCTGATTACCCGCATGGAAAAGGCCAGCCAAAATCTCGAATTTGAAGAGGCTGCGCGAATTCGTGACCAAATCCAGGCCGTACGCCGCGTGACCGAAAAACAGTTTGTCTCTAATACTGGAGACGATCTGGACGTCATTGGCGTGGCGTTTGACGCTGGCATGGCCTGTGTGCACGTTCTGTTTATTCGCCAGGGTAAAGTGCTGGGCAGCCGCAGCTATTTCCCTAAAGTACCCGGTGGTACGGAACTCGGCGAGGTCGTCGAAACCTTTGTCGGGCAGTTTTATCTGCAGGGGAGCCAGATGCGTACCTTACCCGGGGAGATCCTGCTCGATTTCAATCTTAGCGATAAAACCCTGCTGGCAGACTCTCTGTCTGAACTGGCCGGACGGAAGATTAACGTGCAGACGAAACCGCGAGGGGATCGCGCGCGTTATCTGAAGCTGGCGCGGACCAACGCGGCAGTGGCGCTCACCACGAAACTTTCTCAGCAGTCGACGATTACGCAACGTCTAACGGCGCTGGCCTCCGTATTGAAGTTACCTGCGGTGAAGCGTATGGAGTGCTTCGACATTAGCCATACGATGGGGGAGCAGACGGTAGCCTCCTGCGTGGTTTTTGATGCCAATGGCCCGCTGCGTGCAGAATATCGGCGTTACAATATTACCGGCATTACGCCGGGTGATGATTATGCGGCGATGAATCAGGTCTTACGTCGGCGTTATGGTAAGGCGATTGAAGAAAGTAAGATTCCGGACGTCATATTGATCGACGGCGGTAAAGGTCAGTTAGGGCAGGCGAAAGCCGTTTTTGCTGAACTGGACGTTCCCTGGGACAAACAGCACCCACTCTTGCTGGGGGTGGCAAAAGGGGTCGATCGTAAAGCAGGTCTGGAAACACTGTTCTTTGAGCCGGAAGGTGAGGGCTTTAGTCTGCCGCCGGATTCGCCTGCATTGCACGTTATCCAGCATATCCGCGATGAATCTCACGATCATGCGATTAGCGGGCATCGTAAAAAGCGGGCGAAAGTGAAAAGCACCAGCACGCTTGAGACCATCGAAGGTGTCGGACCAAAGCGTCGCCAGATGTTGTTGAAATATATGGGAGGTTTGCAAGGTCTTCGTAATGCAAGTATCGAAGAAATTGCAAAAGTGCCGGGTATTTCGCAAGCTCTGGCAGAAAAGATCTTCTACTCGTTGAAACATTAGGCCCTCTGTAGCAACATAGGGGTAATTTCACTGACAACAGATAGTTATCCGTCATATGCAATTTAATATCCCTACGTTGCTCACGCTGTTTCGCGTCATCCTGATCCCATTCTTTGTATTGGCTTTTTACCTGCCATTCACCTGGGCTCCCTTTGTTTGTGCGCTGATCTTCTGTATCGCGGCGGTCACAGACTGGTTTGACGGTTTTCTGGCTCGCCGCTGGAACCAAAGCACGCGTTTTGGCGCCTTCCTCGATCCGGTCGCTGATAAAGTGCTGGTAGCTATTGCGATGGTACTGGTGACAGAGCATTACCACAGCTGGTGGGTGACGCTCCCTGCCGCAACAATGATTGCGCGTGAAATCATCATCTCTGCACTACGTGAATGGATGGCCGAACTGGGTAAACGCAGCAGCGTAGCCGTATCCTGGATTGGTAAAGTGAAAACCACTTCACAAATGGCTGCACTGGCCTGGCTGCTGTGGCGTCCAAATATCTGGGTTGAGTATGCTGGGATCGCACTTTTCTTCGTCGCCGCGATACTGACTTTGTGGTCAATGTTCCAGTATTTGAGCGCTGCACGTGGAGATTTGCTTGATCAGTGATCGTTTCGACGCAAATTTCAGCAAACGATCGTTAGTGGTGAAAAATATCGTTGACTCATTGCGTCAGGTAAGTAGAATGCAACGCATCGAACGGCAGCACTGATTGCCAGACGATAACAAAATCAAGTGATTAACAAAGTTACTTGGTGATGCGGGAATAGCTCAGTTGGTAGAGCACGACCTTGCCAAGGTCGGGGTCGCGAGTTCGAGTCTCGTTTCCCGCTCCAAATTAGAGGCATCGGCAATAGCGGATGTCGGCTGAAAAGCCAGAAGATTTCGGCGCGTTAGCAAAGCGGTTATGTAGCGGATTGCAAATCCGTCTAGTCCGGTTCGACTCCGGAACGCGCCTCCAATTTCTTCCCGAGCCCGGATGGTGGAATCGGTAGACACAAGGGATTTAAAATCCCTCGGCGTTCGCGCTGTGTGGGTTCAAGTCCCACTCCGGGTACCATGGGAAAGAATAGAATAATCAAAGCAATAAGCAGTGTCGTGAAACCACCTACGGGTGGTTTTTTTGTTTTTGTGCTCTATGTTCACCATTGTTTCGCCATTCAGGTTCGCCATAAAAAGAGGGCATTACTGCCCCCCAACGACCGGAACAACTGAAATTCTTCGATTATATCTCGCTGTTTGTGAGGCGTTTTTATGACCTGAAATTTCTTGTTTCTCACTCAGCGTACCTTCAAGATCCGAAATTCCTTTGGCTTTTAGATCATGGAAAGTGAACTGGAAATCGAGGTCTGGATATTTTTCTGCAGCAAGTTTTTTAGTCTTCATCCATTGCGCATTAAAAGCATCGCGGGTGTATCGAAGACCTGATGGCTGGTGGATGACAAAAATACTTACCATCCCGCTGTTGAGAGGAATGCTGTCAGCAAGATTAACGGCATCCTCCAGACGTTTTGTCCAAGCCTTGATCTGGCTAACTGCGGTTTTACTCTGCTGAATTAAAATTCCTTCGCTCAATATTTGACTCTTTTTGAGGTCAAGAATATCTCCCTGGCGGGCGCAACATAGATATGCCAACTCCATTGCAACTTTTACGGGAACAGAAGCAACACTATAAAGTGCATCATATTCCCTATCGCTAATATAACGGGTTCGCGCCTGTTCTTTAAATTGCTTAACGCCCTGACAAGGATTCATCTTCACCTTTCCTCGCTCGTATGCCCACCGGAAAACCCTGGACATAAATGCTTTCTCGCGGTTTGCCTGAACTCTGCTCTTAACACCTCGTTTATCCATATATTTTCTGATGTGCTCTGGCTTGATGTTATCCGGCTTCATTTTTCCGAAAACAACATTCACCTTTGAACTGTATTTTCTGTAGTCTTTACGTGTTTCAGTTGCTAACTCGTGGAAATCACCGGAATTAAAGAACTCTTCGCAAAGAGCATTGAAGTTCGTACCAACCTTTAAATCGTTTATGAAGTTTTCGTAAGCTGCCCATACCTGCGATTTTGTTAGGTCAGGATTGCACAACCTGACGGTACGACCATCTGTTGTGCGAAACTCATAAGCAGATTTTCCCCGACGAACGCGGGGAGGCATCCAGTTATCATCGGGGTTTTTGCGAGCTCTAGACATTACATATCCTTAAAGTTTGGTTCTTCTTCCTCTGGATTGCTCACTATCAACTTAAGGCCAACCGGGTTTGATACATGATCCCATGTTGTTCCTGGTCTGCCGTCCTTACGTGGGATAAAAAATACTCCACTATCCCTCAGAGCTTTACACTGTAGGGAAGGGCGACGATAACCAGTTAATTGATAGAGGTCATCTGGAGTAAGAAAACGTTGGATTTGTCCGCTCATACATAGTTCTCCACTTAAACCGGCTGCACCCGGTTACTTCATTCTGTAGTTACTGAAGCGCTGCCAGCCTTGCAACGATCCATCAGCGATTGAGCCGTTACCGTTAGAAGGTTTAAATCTGTTTCAGAGCCGTGCATTATCACTGCTAGGCGCGATAGCATAGCCCTTTCGCTAGCGCTCTTTCTTATTTCTCTATCAAGGTCAGCTTGGAGTTGAATAACCCACCGGGCAAGCTCTCCCTTTTCACCGCTTTCGCGCCGCATATCCTCCAAACGGTATTTATCAATCATTACTATTATCCTCGCAGCAGTAGTGCCAACCCTCTGGGTCAGTAGATAAATGCCCGCAGATATCGCATTCAATTTCCGGAAGCATCAGTTCTGATTTCTCTTTGATGTGTAAACATGGCTCACCGTCTTTCGGCTCCGGCCATTCGCGCTGTTTGTTAACCGCCAGCTTTTCTAACATCGCCTGGGTAATCTGATCATCACTGATACCGGCACGGCGTTGCGCATCCCATAACAGGAATTGCATGTCAGCCCATTCGCTCAGGTCGCCTGGTTCCGCAGCAGCCTCGATCGCTTCTTTGGAAAGGTGCTTTAGCGGACCAACGGGACCGACATCACCGAATGTTTCATCTGACCATGCTGCATGTTCACGGCGTACTTGGTCGCGTTCCGGCGCTGGTGCGTCGTCCCATTCCCTAATAACTGCCGCAAGTTTCTCAGCGTCAGATGCAGAAATATCGCCATCAATAAACATGACTGGCTGCACTACTGTTGCTGGCGGTGCGGTTAGTTTCTTCGGGAGCAGCACCCAACCATCCGGAGTTACCGGAGAGTTGCCAGCCTGAAGCATGGCGACGCAGTGGTTCCACCAAGCAGCTCTAATGATGGCATCACCAATGCTCATGTCGGGATTCTGACGACACAATTCCTCCCAGTGCTGTACTGGAAGCTGAAGCGGAGCTGGCTCAGCACCAAACGCAGCTATCGCCCCATCAATCACCTTCACAGCATCAGTCATTGCATAGCCGAGATTTCCGCCGTCGCTTTGTGCTGCTGCTTTGCTGAGTATTTCGCGTATCTGGTGCAGGCGATCGAGTGATACAGGACCGTTCGCCGGGTGGTTGTTAGTTGTCATGGGTTAGTCCTCTACCTTGTTTCCGCAATGCGGGCAGTAATTGAACTTACGGGCGAATCCAGGATGCGGAACGGCAAAGCGTTTGGTTTTCTCGTTCCAGTCAGCAATTACGATTTCAAAATTTGCGACCGCATTAGCCCAGTCACCGGAAAGAACTGGCTGCGATCCAATCAGGCCGACAATACAGCGATTACATTTTTCCACTGACTCACTCCCCCTTCACGCCAATGCCAGCGGCGCGGTTAATGCGTTCAAGTTCTGCACGCGCCACATTGCACCACCCGGCACCATGTTGCAGATAAAGATTCATAAACCAGTGAATCACGGCTGCTTGCTCATGCTCAGATTTACGCCTGATTTCCATGCCATCCATACGCAGAAATTCAGCAAACTGGCTGCACATGAAATTTGGACGCCCTAAAATGCTTACAAGGTCGTCATTCAATGGCGGTAAAACTGGCGCTTTTGTAGTTGCCTGCTCTGCATCAAATAACCACGCATCAACCGGATTTAGTGATTTTTCAACTGGTGCTCCTCCTGACTGATACATCAGCGCCTTTGCACGCAAAAACAAATCATGCTCACCGATGCTACGCGCCTCCAGTTCTGCAATGCGCTTCTCTGCGGCTTCAAGTAACGCCTGTTTATCACGTAGCGCTTCCTCCAGTTCAGCAACATGACATTCGCTATCAATGAGGTTGTTCTCTACGGATTTCAGCTCATCCTGCATAGATGATTGAGCCTTTTGCCACAGCTCCCAAGCCTTTTGCATGGTTGGTGAAACGTAATACCCAAAGCGCTTGAATTGACTGGTGACCTTAACCGCATGCGTTTCGTTGTAATATTCCTCAAATTCTTCGCGCGACCTTAACGCCTGTTTGTTGAGTGCTGTCATTGGGCTGCTCCAGTTCTAAGTTGAGCCATTCGCAAAGCTGATTCTGCGATGTTGTCTTCTTCGGTTTTCAACGGCTCCAAATCCACCTCGCCTTCCAGAGCGTTAATTACCCACTGACCGAATGGAGTGATATTGCGGATTCCATGAGGACCTTTGCCTGCCAGACCTATTTCAACAAGACGCGCCATCGCTTCAGCGCCAATGTCATATCCTTCGCCGTCTTCACATGTTTCATTGAAACGCATTAAGGCGTTGATATCTTGCTCCTGCAAGCGAGGCCAGTGACCCGCCGCCAACTCCCTGCACTTGCTCTTGGCGTTAGCGAGTTGTACCGCAAGGTCTGTGAGTTTTGCCCGCAATCTATCCTCACAATTATGTGAACCGCTCATACCGCGCCGCCATGAAAAACCGCAGTCGCAATAAAAAACATTATTTTTTTCGGTAATCATGATGTTTCTCCATGACGCTGAGCGGCGATAGCTTTGTGCTCGTCGATAATTTCAACGACTTCTGCATGTACCAATCCTTCGAGAGCGATAACACCTGTGTCGCTTATACCCACCAGGCTGATCAGCTCTACAAGGCGACGCGCTTTCTTAATGCTAATTTCGGGCGCTATAACGCTGCGGGTGACTTTTTTCTTGCCTTTGGCAGCAGCAGAAGCTTTATCCTTCTGGAGAACCTCACCGGCCTTTTCGCCGAACTCTTTTACGCGGTCAACAGCCACATCTACGGACACGGCCCCTGATTTAACTTCATTCTGAACGTCTTGGTTAGCAGTGCTGAGAAGCAGGAGTTTTTCTACAGTCGGTAAAGACTTGTTGACCAGCTTTGCAATCTCGCTGGTGGTCTGGTTGAAAGCGTTATGAAGCTCCTGAATAACAGCAGCCTGTTCAATATCGGAAAGGGGGAGTTGGTTATTACTGGTCATGATGCGAGCCAGACGCTGAACATCGTTACCGTTAAACGGCATGATATGAATGCGGTCTACTGGCTTACCAGCTTCAGCACAACGTGCGTAGCAACGACGGCGGCGGTGGCCTTCAACAACCCACACACCACCTTCATCACGTGCGATAACCTCCAGCGGAGGAACGGTGCCGCCGTTCATCAGATAGTTAAACAGGTCGTCATCTGCCTGGCGGGTGCGTTCGTCGTCTTCACGTTTGTTGAAACCTTCACGCACGTGGATATGTTCAAGGCTGATAAACATCCCGGTATCGGTGCGCTTGATGGTCCCGTCACGTGACATCTGTTTGAATGAGTTAGCTGCCATCACTTAGCCCCTTCATTCATCACAACATTAGTTACCGGAGTTAGCTCACGCAGTTCGCGCTGAGCCTCCAGAAGGTGCATGTTGCTACGTGTTTTTGTGTGTCTTTCAACAATGCGATCGCATTCTTTTGCCCAGCAGACAACGTCATCGCGTAATACGGTGTTCTCAATAGCCAGCGACTTACGTTGTTCCATTGACTCGCACAGTGCAACGCTGACGATATCAAGGCGGTTAGCCAGTTCGGTCATGATCCCGCGGTAAGCAACAGGAAGGAGAGGGGCCGCTTTACGGGCTGCATCGATCAACTGCTCTCTTGTCATGCGTGGTTGTAACTCAGTGACGTTCTGTGTGGTCGTCATGGTTAGTTTCTCCGTGTTATATGCGCCCTGCACGGCGCTGAATTTTGGTTGCACGAATCCCTCGCCAAAAGGCGAATAAAAATTTTGGTTTCGTTTCAGTAAATGCCCCATGAAGAGGCACTTAGTGAAACGGGCGACTGCAATCGCCGGTTAGTTTCTCCACTCAATTGAAAGCGCGTTCCGCTAGTTTTGGATTTAACGAACTGGCACTTAATGACAAGGGACAGAACGCGCTTTCAGTTGAGTAAAAGGGCGGTACCAGGGACTTCAAAGGTTGGTACTAGTACCGCCAAGACTCCACACAGCTTTCTTACTTCCTGGTACCACGCTGGCTACGTGATTCTGGTGCAGCATGCAGGATTCGAACCTGCGACCCACGGCTTAGAAGGCCGTTGCTCTATCCTGCTGAGCTAATGCCACAACTGGAAGCGCACTCCACCTGTTTCACACCCGTCACCCATAACTGGTAAGTAAAGGAGTGCGCTTTCATGTTGTGAATTGTGCTGCCGGGACTCGAACCCGGATAACGTCTGGCCAGCCGCATGAGATAACCTGGGTTATGATCCTTGGTTAGTGCTCAACTCCTCCTTCAGGAGGCGCTCTACCCTTTTGAGCTACAACACAACGAAAAGAGCACTACCGCGTTTCTGCCGTTCCATCCTGGCTTTTGGTACTGCTACGGCTGCGAGATATTTTTTGCATGCCAGCGCTCTTTTCGTTGTGTACCTGGATTACACCGGTTCCCATCTGTTTTTAAAGCCACTCAGGTATCGTCTGGGTTTGATCGTCTTTCGCTATGTTCTCTATTTAGTGCGGCGGTTATAGATGGTGAACGCATCTGCTTCGTTCAACTTCCCGGCAACCAACCGCCAACTCTTTGCTATTCCACCTTTAACGTGTCGACAGTAGTTTTCGCAGAGCTTCCATACCTGAAAAACTTCACCTTCACGGGTCATACAGTAGTGGATCCCTCTGCTGTTGAACTTGTCTGCTACGTATTCCCGTTTCGCCACCGTCATACCTCATAAATCCATTGTTCAGCTAGCCAGCTTTGTCCTCGAAAAGATGGCTGCCACAAAGTGTGGGAAGTGACAGCCATTACAGGATGCCGAGGCATCACCAGATGAATGTAACTATGGGTTCGTCTGGTGTGTTTTAAATGTACCTTTAGTTATCATTACGGTCAAGTAAGTTAATGTACTTTTTGTTACCTTGAAGGCGAAAAAAATGCCAGAATGATATCTGGCATTAGAAATGAGTTACTTAGATGTTCTGCGTTATCTGAACAACTTTGCCTACAATGCGGCAATTGCCATCAATGGGGATCGGCTTAAAGGCGGGATTAAGCGGCATGAGATATGAGTAAGGGCTATCCCAAACAAGTTTCTTCACAGTCGCTTCTGCTGAACCATCAAGTATTGCTACGACAATTTTCCCATACAGGTCATCAAGTTGTCCGTAATGTGGCTCAACAATAACGATTGAGCCCTCCGGAATTGATGGAAGTCCATGTGGGTTAGTCATTGACTCACCACGAACCACCAATCCGAAAACTTCACCAGAAACGTTTGCTGTGGTTTGAGTCCATGAAATCACATCAGTAAGCCTTGAGCATGCATAGGTATCAGTCCATACCCCGGCCTGAACAGCAGAGATAATAGGAACGGCGGTAGGTGGCTTCAGGTATGGGATAACTTTGGTGTCATCTTGAGTCTCATCACCCTTGCCGTAAAGAATCCATTCAGGAGTGGTCTGTAAAGCCATCGCTAGTTGGTGAAGGTTTTCTCCGTCAGGCTTAGTTGTACCGTTCTCCCATTTGGTAACGGACACTCTACTCACCCCAAGGCGTTTAGCCAGGGTCTGCTGAGTTATATCGAGCTGGACTCGCCGGGATCTTATTCGGTCTTTCATCTCTGTTTTCATGTAACCAATGTTACATTGATTCCTTGTAACTGTTGTTTGCTATTTAATGTACCTTTTGTTACCTTTAAGGCGTGAGTTAACCAGGAGGAACCATGCTTAAAACTGACGTCATAGAACACTTCGGAGGGGTATCAAAAACCGCGAGTGTTTTGGGAATTTCCCATCCTGCAGTGTGCAGATGGGGTGATGTGATCCCTCAGAAGCAAGCTTTTGTTATCGAACGTATCACTAAAGGCAAGCTTAAATACGATGCCAGCCTTTACCAAAAGTCTACAGACACAGCAGCTTAAACATAACTACCAAAGGAAAAACAAGATGGTAGAGCAAACCCTGAAAGAAGTAGTGAAAGCGATGTGTAAGGCGTACCCCGGAGGCCGTCAGGCTATGGCTGGTGCGTTGGGCATGTCAGAAACCCAGTTCAACAACAACCTTTACGAGAAAAACGGTTGTCGTTTCTTTGAAGTAACTGAGTTGGAAGCGATGGAAGACATTTCCAACACGTCATTCGTTGCCGACTACTTTGCTAAACGTCGCGGTGCGCTGCTGGTGGACGTACCAAACCTGGAAGATCTGGACCGTGTTGACTTGTTTAGCCGTGCAATGCGCACAGCAGCTGCAAGAGGGCAGGTTGATCAGATTATCCAGAAGGCGCTTGAGGATGGAGTGATTGAAAAGCATGAAGCAGAAGAGATTCTGGAACATCACCGCCGTCATCTGGCAGCGCGTGAAGAAGAAATCCGCGCGATTGTGGCCTTATTCAGCCGCCGTCAAAAGAAGTGACGCCAGCGAGTGTGCAGCTCCTGGCGTCGTGGCGTGTCGTATTCAGTGGAGAAACTAACGCATGAACAGTTTAAACCGATTCAGACCAGCTAAGCAATTCAGATGTCTTCCTCTGGTGGGGAAGAACTCCCCGTTCGGCTATGTGGAGATCATAAATAACCAGGAGGATGGGGACAACTACCAACCTGCCGGGTTGATGGTAGAGACGTTTGTTCAGATGAACGAGAAGGGGCGTGAAGAATGGCTGAAGTTAACCGGCGATTCAAAGACCACCGAGGAGTCCCAGTCAAAGTCATCAGATGGGAGCCCCAGACTGGACGCGTTATATACCTTCGAGAAGGGTACGAGCATGAGTGCTTCAGCCCTCTTGAGCAATTCCAGCGCAAATTTACAGAGTTAAAGGACGACCATGAGCAGAATATTTGACATCGTCCAGTCTATGTCTGGTCAGAAGAACGTTATTGTTCTTCCAAGGCCATACTTGCTGTTTTTCAAGGATGACCAGCAGGCCCATGCGCTCGCAGCCGTTCTTAACAACCTTGTTTTCTGGTCAGCGTTTGGTTCAGAAGATGGATGGTTCTATAAAACCCATAAGGAGCTTGGCCAAGAAGCGGGTGAGCTAACTGAGGATCAAACAGAGCGACTGGTCAAAAAGATTATTACTAAATACCTTCCTGGCGTATTTGAAACGTGCTCTAAGAAAGTAAATGGCACCCCAACTAAGCATTATCGAATGGATGGTGACCTGCTTATTTCTCTAATTTTTCCTGAGAAATCTGAGACCGTGAAAGTACGGAATGGAAAGCGTGAAAGTGCGGGAACCATTCCGCGAAGCCGCGAAAACAAAACCGCGAATAACGGGAATCATGGAAATCGCGAAAGTGCGGAATCCTATCTCTATACAGACGTTAAACCAGACTTAGACATACAGACTAATAAACCTTCTTGTCCGGTTGCGGCGCAACCAGACCGTGAAGTGTTGATCACTGACCAGGCCAAATCGGTGTTATCTCACCTGAACCAGGTCACGAACTCACGCTACCAGGTTTCAACCACGTCAATGCAAAACATCCGAGCACGAATCGGCGAAGGGTTCACCGTTGAAGAGTTGTCGCTGGTGGTGGATTACTGCAACGCGAAGTGGGGTGATGACCTGAAGATGTCTGATTACCTGAGACCACAGACGCTTTTCCAGCCGTCCAAGTTCCCGGGATATCTCAAGTCTGCAAATAACTGGGACAAAGCTGGCCGACCTGAACGAGTGAATGGGGAATGGGCCCGTGAAGATGGCATCTTCAAACCCAGCTTCAAGAACACTGATTACAGCGCTATTCCACCAGGGTTCAGGGGGTAACGATGAGCATTCTGAAAACGGTACAGATGTTTATTGCCATGAACCCCGGCTCCACGACCAGAGACATCATCGAAGGTCTGACCCAGTTCAGTCAGGACAGGCTCCAACTCGCCGTTTGCCGCCTGTATGGTTCTGGGTTGGCCACGCGTAAACGCGACGGTCGCCAATTCCGTTACTACGCGGAACCGCCAGCAGATTGCCACTTCGAAGTGTTTGAACCAAGTCCTGAAGTCAGCGCCTTGATGGAAACGGCAAAAGGTCTGGAGTCGAAAGGTCTTTTTCACCGTGCCGCGACAATTTACATGGAGGCGTTCAGCGCATCAGCCATTGAATCAGAGCGAGCAGCAATACTGGCAGAACGTCAGCGCTGTCTTGGCCTGGCTAAACCAGCAGTTATTGCCGAAGACGGATGCTATCTGGCTGGTCGATTTTCGGGAGGCCGTTAATGAACTATTCACTGATTTACGCCGATCCACCGTGGGAATACGGGAACACCATCAGCAATGGAGCAGCGGAAAACCATTACGGCACGATGAAACTCATCGACATAAAACGCCTGCCTGTCTGGGAGTTGGCTGCGGAAGATTCCGTTCTTGCCATGTGGTTCACCGGTACACATACCCGTGAGGCGATCGAACTTGCTGAGGCATGGGGTTTTAAAGTTCGGACCATGAAGGGATTCACCTGGGTGAAGTTCAACTCACTGGCTGAGCAGCACATCAACAAAGCGCTTCAGGCTGGTGGAGTAGAGGACTTTTACGACTTCCTCGACCTGTTAAACGCTCAGACTCGAATGAACGGTGGCAACCATACCCGCGCCAATACCGAGGATCTGCTAATTGCCACAAGAGGGAAAGGTCTTGAGCGTCAGGACGCGAGCGTAAAACAGGTTATCTACAGCCCACTCGGCGAGCACAGCCAGAAGCCAGCAGAAGCGCGTTACCGTCTGGAGCAATTATACGGCGATGTGTCACGTATTGAGTTGTTCAGCCGCTGCGCTGTTCCCGGCTGGCATCACTGGGGAAATCAGGCAGAAAACCCTGATGTAATCATGGCTCCTGGTTACGTTGGTAAACCTGGTTCGCTACTGGAGGTTGCTTATGCAGGACGTTGAAGCACGTAACGCGCTTCGTAACATCGCCAGAAGATGCAACGAGGAAATAACTGCTAAACGCAAGGCTAACCCTGGCATGAATTGCGACGAAATAGCCAGGCCAATTTTTAACGGTGCCATGGGGATGGTTAAACAGCTTGGCTTTACGCCATCTCATTTGTATCTCGAAGTCGGAATTCTGAACAAGCGGATTAAGGAGCGCTGAAGTGAACAAACTTACCGTGAGACAAAGTGAAGTACTTGGTTCGATCGTGAACTATCAGCGCCGGTTCGGATTCCCTACAACGATATGTGAACTGGCAGGGCTGATTGGTTGCTCATCACCGAACGCAGCAGCGGAGCATGTTAAGGCCATAGCGAAGAAGGGATTTATCTCAGTAGCGCCAGGGGTTTCCAGGGGGATTACCGTTATTTCAGCAAACGATGAGGCAGACGCGATATCGATCATCAAGTCCCTCATTAACGGTGATAGTGATTCAAGAGAACGCGCCTTGTCATGGCTGGAAGCGAGAGGTGTTCAGTAATGAAATTAACGTTGCCATTCCCGCCAACAGTTAACACCTATTACCGGTCCCCTGACCGTGGTGCGTTAAAGGGTAAGCATCTGATAAGCGAGATGGGGAGGAAGTTCAAGAAGAACGTTTATGCCTCTGTTGTGCAGCAGTACGGCGGTATACCGAAACCCGTTAACGTCAACGTTGAGGTAAACATAGTTCTTTTCCCGCCAGATAACAGACGGCGGGATCTGGACAACTACAACAAAGCGCTGTTCGACGCACTGACGAATGCCAGAGTCTGGGAAGACGACAGTCAGGTTAAACGGATGGCAATCGAATGGGGGCCTGTAGTAAAGCCTGGAAGGGTAGAGATAACGATCAGCCGATTTGAAACCGTGGCGGGTGCAGCCGCCTGATAAGTGGAGACAGAGCATGCAACAGATGAGCATAACAGTAACGTGTCCGACCCATCATGCAGCAACGGTAGGGCAGCAGATCACCATGTCCAGCCGTGAGATTGCGAAACTGGTTGATTCCCGGCACAGCAATGTCTGCGTAACGATAGAGCGTCTCATGAATTCCGGTGTGATTGGTGGGTATGCTGCATTGCAGTACACCCATCCCCAGAACGGGCAGACCTACCATCACTATGAAGTGAACAAACGAGACAGCTATGTGATCGTTGCCCAGTTATCGCCGGAGTTTACCGCCCGACTTGTTGACCGGTGGCAGGAACTGGAGAGCAACGGTGGAATGATTGTCCCCCGCTCCCTCCCTGAGGCCCTGCGCCTTGCTGCTGATCTGGCAGAACAGAAACAGCGGCTGAGTGAAGAACTGGCAGTAGCAGCACCGAAGGCCGAGTTCGTTGATCGTTATGTTACGGCTACTGGGTCAATGACTTTCCGACAGGTCGCCAAGCTGCTTAACGCCAAAGAGCCGGAGTTTGCGATGTTCCTGATTGAGAACGGCATCATGTACCGGCTTAACCGTGTTCTCACGCCAAAGAGCAAGCATATCGAGGCTGGGCGCTTCGAGGTGAAGACAGGAACGACAAACCAGACAAATTACGCGTTTAATCAGTCCCGCTTCACCGCCAAGGGTGTTCGCTGGATTGGCGGCCTGTGGGCAGAGCATATTGCTAAGGGGCAGGTAGCGTGAGGGCATTACTGACACCTGAAGTGGCACCGATGACCGGGGTAGTGATATTTCGCCCAGGCAGTGAACTGATGCATCTGTTCAGACGTGGGCGTGTTCTTATCGAGCCACAGGCAGAGTCTATGGCTGATTTACCGTCTGGCATGCTGCCGGAGACTGCTCAGGAGCTTCAGAACGATCCGTTGATGCGTGATGTCTTCGAAAATCTGAAGGTCATACATCGTGCTGGTGGACTGAATTCACTGGATGCCTGGCTCGAAAGAAAACTGGAATGTCAGTACCCACACAGCGAGTGGCACGACCGCAACTACACCATAACCCGGCATTCGCCTGGCTCAATCCGCACGTGCTGGGGCTGTGACTTAAAAATTCGTGAGCAGTTCACTGAAGGTCTGGCGGGTATTGCCCGTGAAAACCTGGTATCCTGGCTTCTGAAGGTCGTAAACGGTCAATTAGGCTTCAGTGAAGACCACGTTCTTACGCTGCCGGAGTTTTGCTGGTGGATGGTAAGGAACGACCTGGTTGATGAGATACCTGAAGCCGTAGCCCACAAAGCCCTTCGTCTGAAGGAAGAGACTAACCAGTCGGTAACACGTGAAAGCGATATTGTTCCGACATTACCCGCTCAACAACTGGTACAGGAGAAAGCGAAAAAGATAGTGGCGATGAAGGTAGACCCGGAGACGCCGGAATCCTTCATGCTTAAACCCAAGCGTCGCCGCTGGGTGAATGAGAAATACACGAGATGGGTTAAGGCCCAGCCGTGCGTCTGCTGTAACAAGCAAGCTGACGACCCCCACCACCTGATTGGCCACGGGCAGGGTGGAATGGGTACAAAGGCACACGACCTGTTTGTGATTCCTCTGTGCAGAGAGCATCACGACGAGTTGCATGCTGATCCTGTGGCATTTGAATCGAAATACGGTGACCAACTGGTCCTGGTGTTTCGGATTATAGATCGTGCGCTGGCAATCGGCGTACTGGCGTAAGTGGAGAACGCTAAATGATTAATCCTTCTGAAGTTGGTAAATCTGGTGAAATGGTTCGTCTTCGCACTCTGGAAAGCATCTGGATACAGGGTAAGTTGCGTATGTGGGGCCGCTGGTCTTATATCGGCGGTGGTAGCGGTGGGAACATGTTTAACCAGCTTCTTGCATCCGGAAAAATCACCAAAACGGCAATTAACGAAGCACTACGCCGGATGAAGAAAGCGGGTATCAGCAAACCCGAACTGGAAGCGTTCTTCAAAGAGATTCTGGAAGGGAAGAATAAAAGCGGTCTGGCCTTCTGCACTGATGAGGAGGCAATGGTAGTCAACTCAGTCCTCAGTGAGATTTTAATCCGTTCTGGCAATAAGCGTTTATATGACTTGATAGAGGATCGGTATATCAAACGTCTCAGCAAAAAGGCTATGGCCCGAGATCTGAACGAGAAACATCCTGAATGGTGCTTGCGTACATGTGAGAGCCGGATTGATGTTTGGCTAAGTTTCGCAGAATCGATGCTTTACGCACCAATGTGTGACGCATTCGGCACAAATAGCGACAGATTTTACTTGAATACTTGCGCGGAAAGTGCTTAAATTGTGATAGGCTCGGGACGTTAAACCGAACTGAGCAACAAACATCAGAAACCCGCCTAGGAGCGGGTTTTTTCATATCTAAAGCAACCCTATAGCACCACCAGCTATAGCAGTAACCAGCGGATGCTCGGCTAATTTGCGGAGCAGGCTTTTTGCTTCTTCTTTCTGCTGCGGTGTGCCCTGAGAGCTATTTATCAAGTTATTCAGGGTCTCAATGCTATTGGTAATCTCCTGACGATTATGATCTCCAATCTGTACATTCCCTCCGTGAATGTTGATTTGCTGAGAAGAAACAGCTGGTTGTACCTTTTTGGGGCCAACCTTGAGTTGGAAGTGTGGCCCAAATCCGCCAATGCTTGTGTCGTAAAAATTAGCTTTATAAACTTCTTTATGTTCTTCCTTACCGTTTGGAAGGACTCGAATAACAGTATCTCCGTCATCGATGTCGGCCATTTGGTCGTTTACGATAACTGTATCACCTGCAAACTTGGCCTTATACGGGCCGCATCTGCTGCCATCACTTTTTAAGATGTAGGCATCGTCTTTAGCTGTAAACATTTCTACTCCTGTGTGAAGTCATGGCCAGAAAACGCTGGCGCTAAACATTTACCGTTAAATGACAAGGAAGTATGAGATATAGGTCAAAAAAGACAATTCAATGAAACACAAGGCCTCGCAACTTAGCGGGGCTTTTTCATTTCAGGCTCAGGGGAATCATCTGCTACGTGCTTTGTTGATAAATCCAGCCCGTGAAGCCTGACCTTTTCATCACACACAGCGCCATCCGAAAAATCGGAGGTGAGGCTATGACCAGAATGAGCACCATTTACAGCAGACTTTCATATGGATCAGGAACCACGCTTGCCGGCT
Source organism: Citrobacter sp. LUTT5 (assembly GCF_009905315.1). Classification (NCBI taxonomy): domain Bacteria; kingdom Pseudomonadati; phylum Pseudomonadota; class Gammaproteobacteria; order Enterobacterales; family Enterobacteriaceae; genus Citrobacter; species Citrobacter sp. LUTT5. Next base: position 2,023,915 of record NZ_CP047606.1, read on the forward strand.
GCGGTGTATCAGCGAAGGCATATGCCGAAACAGCTAAAACAGCAAAAGAGGTGTCATGGATGTTGGCCGACAGAATTGCAGGGTTAAGCCTGAGCGACTGGGCAATTATTGTCGGTATTGCATGCACCGTTATTACCTGTGCAGTGAACTGGTATTTCCGCTGGAAAGAACGGGAGGATCGTCGCAATGGCTATGCCACAAAAGCTGAGGAATAAACTGAGCGCAGCGGTCGTTGGTTTGATTCTTGCGGGGGCTTCCGCGCCCGTGATTCTCGATCAGTTTCTGGATGAGAAAGAGGGTAACAGCACAACAGCGTACAAGGACGGCTCTGGTATATGGACCATTTGTCGTGGCGCCACGATGGTTGATGGAAAGCCAGTAGTTCAGGGCATGAAGCTGTCTGCTGAGAAATGTTCCAAGGTGAACGCCATAGAACGCGACAATGCGCTGGCATGGGTTGAGCGAAACATCAAGGTGCCACTGACCGAACCACAGAAAGCTGGGATCGCATCTTTTTGTCCGTATAACATCGGCCCCGGAAAATGCTTCCCGTCCACGTTCTATAAGCGCATCAATGCTGGCGATCGTAAAGGAGCCTGTGAAGCTATTCGCTGGTGGATTAAAGACGGTGGCCGCGACTGTCGTCTGACCAAAGGCCAGAAAAATGGCTGCTATGGCCAGGTAGAACGACGAGACCAGGAAAGCGCGCTGACGTGCTGGGAGATAGACCAGTGAGCCTGCGCTATCAGTTCATTGCCATTACGGTGCTGGTGGTCGTCACATTTATCGCCGGAAACGAGTGGAGTAACTGCGGTTGGGAAAAAAAATGGGCGGAACGTGATAGCGCGGAATCATCGCAAACAGCGAACGCGCAGACCGCCGCCCGCATGATTGAACAAGGGCGAATTATTGCTCGTGATGAGGCTGTTAAAGATGCACAAGCACAAGCCGCTAAGTCTGCTGCCACTGCTGCTGGCTTGTCTGCCACTGTTAGCCAGTTGCGTACCGAAGCAACAAAACTTGCCGTCCGCCTGGACGCCGCAAAGCACACCGCAGATCTTGCCGCTGCCGTCAGAAGCCAGACAACCGACACCACCGCAGGAATGCTCGCCAACATGCTCGGAGATATTGCAGCAGAAGCTAAACGTTATGCTGGAATCGCTGATGAACGCTACCGAGCCGGAATGACATGTGAGCGTATTTATGGCTCGGTGAGAGAGTCTAATAACGTCGGGAATAAACGATGAATATTGATAAAAGGCGGAACGCGTATTACTTCAAAAGAGGATGATTTTTTTGTGGTATGTTAGCCATTCACTTTTTAGCCGTATCAGTGCTAAATTATCCTCATCTTAATTTGAGAGGATCTTGGCATGGAAAGAGGGGTTGTATTTAGTGCTTGTGAAGTGCTAAAAACTGAGGGTGATGAAGGGTTTTATCTTGGTAAGGGGATAAGTTCATTAGAAATAAATTATCTTTGCCTTTATTGGGATAAACTTGTTTGCCCGACGAATAATTTAATTCGCATTGGATTCAACAATGAAGATGAGTTGGTACGCTGCGGGTTGTTGAGTAGACCTGATTTTCAGTGCCATGGGAATTACTATGGCGGTCAAATTGCTGATGTCTATGCGGAAACACATGCTAAGACAATAGACGTCCTTCACCATACGGATGCCACTATTGATTGGCGAATGCATTTTTTAAATGAGCAGATCAACATTGTACCAGAGCTATCTAGAACTTCTGAAGTTATGCGTTTTGAACTAGCCAATTTATTACCTGTTCCTAATATAGATGTTCATCTGCATGAGATACTTGAGTTTAAAGATAGAAGGAAACCAGAATTAATCGCTCTCCATGAGTATTTAGATGAGCTATATTTTGAGGTTAAACGCTCAGGTGATTTTAACCTTCAGAGAGCAAAAACACTTTCTAGCCTTAAACAGGCAATAATAGATATTGAGCGATTAAATCAGGAAGTGTGGAGAAGTCCGATAAAGTTTAGTATTTCAACGTCATTTGAGTTTAACCTGACACAAGCATTTGGTGCATGTTCTGGTGCATGGGTCGCCATTAATGGCCCACATCCATATGACATTTTAGGAGGCTTGGGAAGCATTTTCTCGGTGTTAGGTGGATGTATAAAAATTCTACCGCAATTACAAAGTGTACTTATGAGTGGTGATGACAAATTAGCTTACGTTAGTAAAGGCAAAAAGGAGGGAATATTCATTAAGTAATAGAAATTGTTCGAGATGCCAAATCTACTGTATTTATTTTTCATTACAGTATGTGATGTATTAAGAAGTAGTAATAAAAAATGATGCTGAGCCATCATATCGAATCAGCCGCGTAATGCGGGCTTTTCTATGTGCTTATTACACGTACCATCATGGGTTTTTGTAAGGATTAACTATGCCAGCACTAATCCCCCGCGCCTGTCGCAAGAGAGGTTGCCCAGGTACGACTACGGATCGCTCTGGTTACTGTGAGCAACACCGCAATGAGGGATGGCAACAGCACCAGCAGGGTAAGAGTCGTCATGAACGTGGATATGGCAGTAAGTGGGATGTCAAGCGTGCCAGAATCATGAAGCGTGACAATCACCTGTGTCAGAACTGCCTGCGCACTGGTAGTGCTGTCGCGGCCACAACTGTTGACCACATCAAGTCTAAAGCACATGGGGGTACCGATGACGATTCGAACCTCGAAAGCCTGTGCTGGCCCTGCCACCGCTCGAAAACAGGGCGCGAACGATTCAAGTGATAGTGATTATCATAAACAGGCATTGAAGGGAGGGGGAGGTCAAATCCCTGTAGCCGAGAGCCCAAAGGACCGCCGCCTAACCTTTTTTTACACCGCCGCAGGTTAGAAAACTTTTTTTTGGGGTCCCCCATCCGATGATTAATAGGAGTTTTCGATTATGCCAGGACCACCGAAAACCCCGACACATCTGGCTTTAGTGAAGGGGAACCCATCCAAACGCCCGATCAATAAGAACGAGCCAAAACCCCCGTCAGGGGTCCCCCCAATACCGAAACATTTCGATAAGCAGGGTAAGTACTGGTTCAAGCGGATCGGTGATGAACTTGATGCAGTCGGCGTATTGACCACGCTGGATGCTAAAGCGCTGGAGTTGTTGATAGAAGCCTATGTTGAATACCGGCATCACTGCGACACGCTTGATCGGGAAGGTTACACCTATGCCGTTTACAGCAAAGAAGATTCAGACGAAGGAGGGGAGCGGGAAATCAGAATGATAAAACCGCACCCCGCAGCGGTCATGAAGGCTGATGCGTGGAAACGAATCAGAGCGATGCTGAGTGAATTCGGCATGACACCTGCCAGCCGATCAAAGGTTGGTGCAAAAGGACCGGCAGAAGCCGACCCACTGGAAGAATTTCTTAAAAAGCGCAAATGATGAATGGCAACCGTTGCAGATGGATTCCGCTACGCCGAGCGCGTGGTATCTGGCGATATCGTTGCTGGCGAACTGGTGCGTCTTGCGTGCCAGCGGTTCTTTCATGATTTAGAGCACGGCCCGGAGCGCGGTGTTTATTTTGATGAAAGCCGCGCCCAGCACGTTCTCGATTTCTATAACTTCGTCCCCCATGTGAAGGGGCATTTGACCGGCAAACCGATCGAGTTGATGGACTGGCACACCTTCATCCTGATTAACCTTTTTGGTTTTGTCGTCCCGCTGATAGATGAAATTACGTTTGAAAGCATTCTTGACGACGATGGCGACCCCATGTTTGTGCGTCGTTTTCGTACCGCCTATGACGAAGTGGCGCGTAAAAATGCTAAATCAACGCTTTCGTCTGGTATCGGGCTTTATATGACTGGCGCAGACGGTGAGGGTGGTTCTGAGGTTTATTCCGCAGCAACAACCAGGGATCAGGCCCGCATCGTGTTTGATGATGCGAAGCGCATGATCAAGCTGGCCCCGAAGACGCTGGGCCGGTTGTTCGGCAGCAACAAATTGAACATTCACCAGGAACGGACAGGTTCAAAATTTGAACCTGTCGCCAGTGATGCGAACAACCTCGATGGTCTGAATATTCACTGCGGGATTGTGGATGAGCTCCATGCGCATAAAACCCGTGATGTTTGGGAGGTTCTGGAAACAGCAACTGGTGCACGCCTGCAGTCCCTTATTTTCGCTATCACTACTGCTGGTTTTAATAAAGAAGGTATTTGTTATGAGCAGCGGGATTACGCGATCAAGGTTCTGAAAAACTTCGATAACCCGGACCCACTTTCGATTAAGGATGACAGCTATTTTGCCCTGATTTATACCCTGGATGAGGGTGATGATCCTTTCGACGAGGCAAACTGGCCGAAAGCAAACCCCGGACTGGGAGTTTGTAAGCGATGGGACGATATGCGCCGCCTGGCTAAAAAGGCGAAAGAGCAGGTTGCGGCGCGGGTGGGCTTTTTTACCAAGCATCTCAACATCTGGGTGCAGGGTGAAAAAGCATGGATGGACATGGCCCGATGGGAAAAATGCCGTGATGCCTGGGAAGATGCCACTTCGGCCAACTGGTCAATGTGGCTGGGCGTTGATCTCTCCAACAAAATTGATATTTCAGCCGCAGTTAAAGTCTGGCTTGCTCCAAATGGTGATGTTTATGTCCGTTCCCGATTCTGGATTCCTGAAGGGCGTCTGGAGGCTTGTTCCAGGCAGCAGGCAGATCTATACAGGAAATGGAATCAGGCCGGTTTCCTTGAATTTACTGATGGTGATGTTGTTGACCATGCCGTAATTAAAGAAGAAACGATCGAATGGGCGCGCGGCGACTCGCTGAACGAGTTTGCATATGACCCGTGGAGCGCAACCCAGTTTGCGCTAGCGATAGCTGCTGAAGGGGTGCCGATTGTTGAAGTCCCTCAGACGGTGAAAAATCTGTCAGAAGCAATGAAGGAAGTCGAGGCGAAGATTTACGCCGGGCGTTTCCATCATGATGGCAATCCGGTGATGACCTGGATGATGTCAAACGTCACCGTCAAGCCTGACAAAAACGAGAATATTTTCCCCAACAAATCCACACCTGAAAACAAAATAGACGGCCCTGTCGGAATGTTTATTGCGATGAGTCGCTTGCTTGTAAACGGCGGCGAACAACAGGACAGCCTCTCTGACCATCTGGAAAGTTACGGCGTCCGTTCATTATAAAGAGGCAGTTATGATCCTGATGATTCTCGCCCCGCTGATCGGGGTGATGGGCGCTATTTTGCTTTCGTTTGGTGTATGGATGATTTATCCGCCAGGAGGCTTAATCAGCGCCGGTGTGCTTTGCCTTATCTGGTCATGGCTGGTTTCCCGCACGCTTTCGCTGGCCGGGAAAACATTGCGAGGAGGGACTGACTGATGTTTTTCCCCGGGATGTTCAAAAAAAGTGATACCCCTGTCACTACTCCGGCAGAACTCGCTGAAGCAGTGGGAATGACTTACGACACCTATACAGGGAAAAGGGTAAGCAGCCAGAAAGCCATGCGGTTAACAGCGGTATTCGGTTGTATACGGGTTCTTGCTGAGTCTATGGGCATGCTGCCCTGTAACCTGTACAAGGTAACCGGAAACAGCAAACAAAAAGCGACTTCCGAAAGGCTGCATAAATTACTGACGATGAAGCCAAATGATTACATGACCCCTCAGGAGTTCTGGGAGCTGGTCATTGTCTGTCTTTGTCTTCGCGGTAATTTTTACGCCTACAAAGTTAAAGCGCTTGGCGAGGTGGTGGAGCTTCTACCCATTGACCCTGGGTGTGTTGAACCAAAGCTTAACAGCCAGTGGCAGCCGGTTTACCAGGTAACATTCCCCGATGGCTCAACAGATGTGCTTGGGCAGGATGATATCTGGCATGTCAGAACGCTTACCTTTGACGGGCTGGTGGGACTGAACCCTATAGCCTATGCAAGAGAAGCAATATCTCTGGGAATGGCAACTGAGGAACATGGGGCGCGGTTGTTCTCAAATGGCGCGGTTACCTCCGGTGTACTCCGCACTGAACAAACGCTCACTGACGCTGCTTATGCAAGGCTGAAAAAAGATTTTGAGGATCGACATCTCGGGCTGAGCAACGCGCACCGACCAATGATTCTCGAAATGGGACTGGACTGGAAGTCGATGGCGCTCAATGCGGAAGACAGTCAGTTCCTTGAGACCAGGAAATTCCAGCTGGAGGAAATATGCCGCCTGTTCCGGGTGCCAATGCACATGGTGCAGAACACTGACCGCTCGACGTTTAACAATATTGAAAACCTCGGCATGGGGTTTATCAATTATTCACTCGTTCCGTATATGACCCGCATTGAGCAGCGAATCAACATCGGGCTGGTGAAGGAATCAAAGCAGGGCGTGTACTACGCAAAATTCAATGCCGGCGCATTGCTTCGCGGGGATATGAAGTCGCGATTTGAGGCGTATTCAACAGGCATTAACTGGGGAATCTACTCACCAAATGACTGCCGGGAACTTGAAGAACTTAACCCACGCGCAGGCGGAGATATTTACCTTACGCCAATGAACATGACGACGAAGCCGTCAGACAGCAGCAAGAACAAAACAACCGAGGAACAACATAATGCCGATGACTAAACAGCGGCTGGATATTCCGCTACAGCTAAAGTCTGTCAGCGACAGCGGGGAGTTTGAAGGTTATGGCTCTGTTTTTGGCGTAAAGGACAGCTACGATGATGTTGTCGTGCCGGGCGCTTTTTCGACCTCCCTTCAGGCATGGAAAGAAAAGAATGCTCTCCCTGCATTACTCTGGCAGCACCGTATGGATGAGCCCATCGGTATTTACACTGAGATGAAAGAGGATGAGGTAGGCCTTTATGTTAAAGGCCGGTTACTCATTGATGATGATCCCCTTTCGAAACGCGCTCACGCCCACATGAAGGCCGGTTCTTTAACCGGCCTTTCTATTGGTTACATGCTGAAAGACTGGGAGTACGACCGTGTTAAGGGTGTGTTCCTTCTTAAGGAGATCGACCTGTGGGAAGTCAGTCTCGTAACGTTTCCGTCGAACGATGAAGCGCGTGTAAGTGATGTCAAAAGCGCATTTTCACGCGGAGAAATCCCTTCTCAAAAAAGTATTGAACGAGTCCTGCGCGATGTTGGGCTCTCACGCACCCAGGCTAAAGCATTCATGGCCGGGGGGTATTGCTCACTTTCACAGCGTGATGTTGATGAAGTGAGTACCGCACTGGATGCACTGAAAAACATCAAATTTTAATCAGGAGTTAATTATGTCAGTTGACGTTAAAGACGTAGAGCAGGTCGCGCAGGAACTGCAGGCGAAGTTTGATGCGTTCAAAGAAAAGAACGATAAGCGCCTGGAAGCAGTTGAACAGGAAAAGGGCAAGCTGGCGGGAGAGGTTGAAACCTTAAACGGCAAGTTGTCTGAACTGGATGAACTTAAATCTGCGCTGGAAGAGGAACTGAAGCAGGTTAAACGTCCAGCCGGTGGTTCTCAGAGCAAAGCCGCAAGCGAACATAAAACCGCCTTCATTGGTTTTATGCGTAAAGGTAAAGATGATGGGCTCCGCGAACTTGAACGCAAAGCTCTGCAGGTTGGTGTGGATGAAGATGGTGGCTATGCTGTGCCGGAAGAGCTGGATCGCACGATCCTTAATCTTCTGAAAGATGAAGTGGTGATGCGCCAGGAAGCGACAACCATTACAGTCGGCGGCGCTAACTATAAAAAACTGGTTAATCTCGGCGGTACGGCTTCGGGATGGGTTGGTGAAACGGATGCCCGCCCGGAAACCGATGCGTCTAAGCTCGGTCAGATTGAGCCGTTCATGGGGGAAATTTACGGTAACCCGCAGGCCACTCAAACCATGCTGGACGATGCTTTCTTCAACGTCGAAGACTGGATCAACAGCGAACTGGCAATTGAATTTGCAGAGCAGGAAGAAATCGCCTTTACCAGCGGGAACGGGACGAAGAAGCCGAAAGGTTTTCTGGCATACGCCTCCACGCTTGATCCGGACAAGACTCGTGCATTTGGTACTCTCCAGCACATTCTCTCTGGCGCTGCGACGGGTGTAACGGCTGATGCGATCATCAAACTGGTCTACACGCTGCGTAAAGTGCATCGCAATGGCGCGAAGTTCATGATGAACAACAACAGCCTGTTTGCTATCCGAATCCTGAAAGATTCAGAAGGCAACTACCTGTGGCGTCCAGGTCTGGAACTGGGTCAGCCTTCATCTCTGGTTGGTTATGGTGTGGCAGAGAACGAACAGATGCCGGATATCGCTGCTGACGCTAAAGCAATTGCATTTGGCAATTTCAAGCGTGGTTACACCATTGTTGACCGCATTGGCACCCGTATTCTTCGTGACCCCTACACCAAAAAACCATTCGTTGGTTTCTATACCACCAAACGCACCGGGGGAATGCTGGTGGATTCTCAGGCCATTAAACTGCTGCAGATCGGCACTGGCGCCTAATTCTCTGGGGCTTCGGCCCCAATTTCCCGAGGTGATTTATGCCTGAATTATTGCGTGAACTTAAATGGTCCCCAGATGGTTGTATTGTTGAATCCATTCCCGCTGGGGTGTATCCGGACGGTGAGTTACCAGCCCGCGCTGAGGAAATTGCTGCCGAACTTGGCATTATTAAATTTGGTGGTGGCGATGTTCATATCACTGCAGAGCCAGAGCCAGAGCCAGAGCCAGAGCCAGAGCCAGCGGCAACAAAACGTGGGAAAGCAAAATGAAACCATCTATTGCCGAACTGCGGCAGCAATGCCGGATAGACAGCGATGATGTTTCTGAAGATCAGACACTGGCGATATATCTCAGTGCAGCAAAGTCCCATGCAGAGAAACTTGTAAACAGGTCTCTCTACGATACGAGCATCCCGGATAACGACCCTGATGGCATCATCATCAGCGACGATATCAAACTGGCGTTAATGCTTCTTGTCAGCCACTGGTACGAGAACAGAGAACCGGTAAATATTGGCAATATTACAAGCACGTTGCCGTTTGGTGTTCAGGCTCTCCTGGGGCCGTACCGGAAGCACCCGGGAACATAAGGAGGGAGCATGCAGGCAGGTCGATTACGCCATCGTGTCACTATCCTGAACTTTGTTTCTTTTCGCGATACGACAGGCCAGCCGGTTGAAGAGTGGCAGGAGGGAAAGACTATATGGGCGGAGGTGCTGGGCATCAGTGGCCGGGAGCAGTTGCAATCGGGTGCGGAAACGGCGCAGGCAACGATCCGGGTGTGGGTCCGTTTCCGGCGTGATGTGACTGCTGCGTCAAGATTAAAAGTGCTGACAGGCCCATTTAAAGGCGCGGTACTGAATATCATCGGTCCTCCCATTCCCGACAGTAAAGCCACCAGGCTGGAAATACTCTGTAAAAATGGAGCGGAAAAATGATTGATATCAGTCTGGATTTTTCTGGCCTTGAAGCGATTTCCCGCGATCTTGAATTACTGAGCCGCGCCGAAAACAACAAAGTTCTGCGTGATGCCACTCGAGCTGGTGCTGAGGTTCTGAAAGACGAGGTGATAGTAAGAGCGCCTGAACGAACCGGAAAGCTGAAGAAAAACGTTGTGGTGCTGACGCAGCGATCGCGTAAACGCGGTGATATTTCATCCGGTGTTCATATTCGTGGTCGAAACATGCGAACGGGTAACAGCGATAATTCAATGAAAGCCTCCGATCGACGCAACGCGTTTTACTGGCGATTTGTCGAAATGGGCACAGTGAATATGCCCCCACATCCTTTTGTTCGTCCTGCGTTTGATACGCGCGAAGAACTGGCCACGCGAGTCGCTATGAAACGCATGAACCAGGCGATTGATGAGGTGCTGAGTAAATGACGGAAGATGACCTTTATCTTTTGCTGAAGCCTCTGGCCAGTGGACAGGTTTATCCTTACGTTGCGCCGCTGGGTAGTGATGGTCAGCCCTCGATATCGCCACCATGGGTAATTTTTTCACTTATTTCTGATGTGACCTCCGATGTTCTTTGCGGACAGGCCGAATCAGGAATATCGGTTCAGGTGGATGTTTACTCACTGACTCTCAAAGAGGCGCGGAATCTTTGTGAGATGGCGCTTCAGGTGGTTAAGCCACTCAATCCCACCAATATAAGCAAAACCCCTGGTTATGAACCAGAGAACCGGTATTACCGGGCGACGCTGGAATTTCAGGTCACTGTCTGACAAATCCATTAACTCACAGACCCGCTACGGCGGGTTTTCTATTTTCAGGAGACAAATATGTCCTCACTGTATGAAAAATCGCAGGGTACTAAAATTCAAATCACCTCTGCGCCAGCGACACTGGATACGATTGGCGCCGCAACCTGGCTGGATTTGCACTGTACTATCAAAGAAGTCCAGTTTACTGGCGGTCAGAAGCAGGACATTGATGTCACCACGCTGTGTTCCACCGAGCAGGAAAACATCAACGGCCTGGGCGCTCAGTCAGAAATCTCCATGTCCGGTAATTTCTACGTTAACCCGGCACAGGATGCGTTGCGTGAAGCTTACGATAACGACACCACGTATGGTTTCCGGATTGTCTTCCCGTCTGGTATTGGCTTCCAGTTCCTGTCTGAAGTCCGTCAGCATACCTGGTCTTCAGGAACAAACAGCGTGGTGGCCGCAACGTTCTCGCTACGCCTGAAAGGTAAGCCGACGAAAATTGATAACGCGCTGCGGCTTACCACCGATCTGCCTGACACCAAATCCGTTTCCTCTGGTGCGGCATTGTCACTGACGGTTGTAGCGGCTGGAGGAACAGCACCTTATTCCTACGTCTGGAAGAAAAGCGGCAGCGCGGTTAGTGGACAGACGACAGCAACGTTCAACAAGGCAAACGCTGCTGCAGGTGATGCCGGTGATTACGTTTGTGAAGTTACCGACGCCTCCACACCTGCTGGAAAAGTTACCTCAGCAACCTGCGTCGTAACGGTAGCGTAAATCATCTTCTTTAATCAGGGATAAAAAATGGCTAAGAGTCTTAAAGAACTGGCGCTGTCCAGGGCGTCAGCATTTCGTCATATTGATGTAATCGTGCCGGAATGGGATGGCGTGAAAGTTGTTCTTCGTGAACCATCAGCAGAAGCATGGCTTCACTGGCAGGATGTAATTAAACCGAGAGAGACGGAAGGCGAGTTATCTATCTCTGAACGGGCACACCGTAATCTACGCGCTGATGTTACGCTTTTTATCGATGTGTTGTTTGATGAGCATGGCGAACCGGTGTTCAGTAAGGAAGATTTTGCCGAGGTTGAATCGGTTTATGGTCCAGTCCACGCGCGTCTTCTTCGTCAGGCACTCAACCTGACAACTGATCAAAAGGAGGCTGAGGGAAAGTAGCTCAGCCCGGAATGCGGTTTTTGATGTCGCTGGCGCTTCGTATGGGGCGCACTCTTTCAGAGCTTCAGGTAGTGATGTCAGCCAGTGAACTTAGGCTGTGGGCTGAGTTTGATAAACATAGTCCAATAGGTGACATTCGTGGTGACATTCAGGCGGCGCAAATTGCTACCGCTGTGTTTAATGCACAGGGCGGCAAGGCCACTATGAGTGATATGTTGCTGCGATGGCAGCGTGATCATGATGAAGAAGAGGCCGATCCATTCGCAGGGCTTGAAAAAGCATTGATTGCCGCAACGCAATAATTCTTCACACAACTCAATTACAGATATACGATTACCTCTGGAAATCATTGGAGGAATCATGGAGCCACTTTTTGTTGTATTCGGTGTTTTTGGTTGGCTAATCAATTTAATTATAGTTTTTTATTTATTACGTGTTAGTGTTAGGGCAAATGAACAGGTAGAAGCCCTTAAAGAAATAAATAAAAAGCAAGATGCTCAAATTGATTTATTGATACAAATAGCCCACCGAGAAAAATGATTATATGTGAGCCTCGCTTCGGCGGGGTTTTTTATTAGGTGGATTATGGCAACTCTCCGTGAACTGATAATTAAAATTTCTGCGAATTCTCAGTCCTTTCAGACAGAAATTTCTCGCGCTTCTCGAATGGGTAATGATTATTATCGCGTAATGCAAACTGGAGGTCGCCAGGCTGCAGCAGCTTCACGCGAGACACAAAGAGCGCTTGCCGAAGTAACCAATCAGATTAACACCGCCAAAGCATCTGCATTGGGTATGGCTGGCGCGTTTGCAGGGGCTTTTGCTACAGGTCATCTAATTTCACTTGCTGATGAGTGGAACTCAGTGAATGCGCGACTGAAACAGGCATCACAGTCATCTGATGATTTTAGCGAATCCCAGCGAGCACTGATGGAAATTAGTCAGCGTACAGGAACTGCTTTTTCAGATAATGCCAGTTTATTTGCCCGTTCCGCTGCATCAATGCGTGAATTTGGATATAGTTCAGAAGAAGTATTAAAAATAACAGAATCTATATCAACTGGGTTGAAGTTATCAGGTGCCAGTACATCTGAAGCTAGTTCTGTTATTACTCAATTCAGCCAAGCGCTGGCTCAAGGGGTTTTACGCGGTGAAGAATTCAACTCTGTTAATGAAAACGGTGATCGCGTAATCCGTGCTCTGGCGGCGGGAATGGGGGTTGCTAGAAAAGATCTTAAAGCAATGGCTGATGCCGGACAATTAACCGCTGACAAGGTAGTTCCTGCGCTTGTAAGTCAATTAGGCACACTCAGGGGTGAGTATGAAGCGATGCCTCAGACTGTTTCAGCTGCGACTACAAAGGTTGAGAATGCGTTCATGGCATGGGTTGGCGGTGCTAATGAAGCCACTGGGGCAACTAGCGCCCTTGTTAGTGTGCTCGATACGATCTCAAGTAATATTGACACTGTAGCTACTGCAGCTGGGGTACTGGCTGCTATTGGCGGTGCCAGATATCTTGGGGGAATGTTTGGTGACATAGGGAACCAAACAGCGCAATTGATTGATGCCCGTAAAAATGAAATTGCCCTTGCGGCCGCTCGTGCCGAGTCCGCAACTCAATCACAGCGTAAAGCCGCTGCTGATGCTATAGCCGCAGAACGTACTTATCAGCTTGCTAAGTCTGAGTTGGATCTTGCCAGAAATACTAACGCTGAGGCTACGGCAACACAGAATGCTATTATAAAGCGTCGCGCGATGATTGCAGCTAATGCGACGTTGGTTCAATCAAACCGTGCTGTTTCTGCATCTCAGGATGCTCTTAATAAAGCAACCTCAGCGATGAATCTGTTTAAAAACGGAGCATCCGGGCTGCTTTCGTTAGTCGGAGGAATTCCAGGTATTTTGATGCTTGGTGCGGGTGCTTGGTACACAATGTACCAGCGGCAAGAACAAGCTCGTGAATCAGCTATCCAATATGCGGACACAATCGAACAGGTCAGAGAAAATTTAAAATCGATGTCTCAAACCCAGATATCGGCAAACCTTGGGCAAGCTAATATTTCACTTGATGCTCAAGATTATTCTATCGAGCAGCTAAAACTAAAAATTGCAGAGTTATCAAACCAACTCTATAACGCCAAACAAGCGGCGCAGTCTGCCTCAGAGGGGACGTGGCTATATAATGATGCTACTGAAAAAGCTGCAACATTTGCATCAGAACTAGCTATTGAAGAGGGGCGTCTTGAGCAGATGCTAAATAAGCGTCATAAAACTCAAGACTTAATAAACGACATTACGAGTGAGGCAATAGATAAAACCGTTGAAATGGCTGGTGCTGTTGGCTCATTAACGGAAATGTATACACGGCTGAACAAAGTCACTGGACTAGTGACGATGCCAACGCCTACTTATGCAGGTCCTGTTTTGCCCACCCTTGACCAAAAACAGCAGGCCGCTATGGACAAAGTGCAGCGGCAAAATGAATTAGCTGGTTTAAAGGGGATTGAAAAAACCAAAAGACAGGCAGAATTTGAAGCGTCTGACCTTAATCTTCCTGCTGGTCAATATGAAAAATATATAAATCTATCTGTTGAAGGAGAACGAAAGCTTCAGGCTATTCGGGATAGCAATCGGCAGAGTCGTGGTAAGTCGGATGCAGAAAAAACAGCGGATACTTACGACAAACTCATTAAGCAGCAGAAAGAGCAAATCGCTCTGGCTGGTCAGAATACCGAACTGGCAAAACTTAAATATCAGGTTAGCCAGGGGGAGCTTACTTCTCTCACCGAAGCGCAAAAACAAACCTTATTGCAGAATGCAGCGTTGATTGATCAGCAGAAAATCCGCGAAAAATTAGCGGCGTATGAAGCCAACCTCGCTGACTCAAACGCCAGCGCGCGAGCATCTAACCAGGCAGAACTTACCGGGTATGGACAGGGAAGCCGAATACGTGAACGTATGCAGGAAATGCTACGCATCCGGGAGGAATTTCAGCAGAAGAACGTTGATCTGCAGCGGCAGTACCAGTCAGGTGATATTTCTGAAGACCTATACCGTCAGGAACTGGAACTTAATAAACGTTATCTCGATGAGCGGTTACGAGATCAGGAATCTTACTACTCAGCCTCTGATGCCCAGCGCAGTGACTGGACAACGGGTATGCGTGAAGGTTTTGCAAACTGGGCTGACACTGCTTCTGATTACGCATCACAGTCTGCTGACCTGGTGAATAACGCAATGTCCGGGCTGGTGGGTAACATTTCTGATGCACTGGCCGGTAATAAGGTTGACTGGGAAGATTGGGCCAGTTCGGTGCTTCAGTCTATGCAGAAAATTATCCTCAATGCGATGCTGGTGGATTCTTTGCGCTCAGCCAGTAACAGCGGTTTTTTCAGTTCAATCGGCGGTATGTTTGGTGCGGGCGCTGGGGCTGCATCTGGTAGCACTCCTTCCGGCGCTTATAACTCTGCCGCTTCAGGCATAAAGCTAAATGCGAAAGGTGGAGCGTATGCTTCTGAAAGTCTGAGCGCTTACAGCAACAGCATTGTTAGCACACCGACATATTTTGCTTTTGCAAAAGGCGCTGGGCTTATGGGGGAGGCGGGGCCGGAAGCCATTATGCCGCTGACACGATCAGCTGATGGTTCGCTGGGTGTTCGCATGGTTGGTACTCAGGGGGCTACATCAGGCGGCGGTGATACGATTATTCATCAGCACTTCAACATATCCGGTAACGGTGATGCGGCACTTAAGCAGGCTATGCAGGAAGCCGCACGACAGGGAGCAAATGACGGTGCGAAACAGGCGCGTCAGGATTTGCTTCAGGACTTCTCTAATAGAGGTCAGGCGAGGCGCTTACTTGGCGTGTAAGCATTATTAATATTCATTAAGTCGAAAGGCGGGAGACAGCTATGACGTTAGAACGGCAAGTTGAGTCACTTGAATTTAAAGTAGGGTTTCCGAAAGAAAATGGAGTAAGAATTTCTTTAGGAGAAAATTTGACGATGTCATCTACGCAGCGCATTGGTAGTAACGTGTCGGTGAAAATTGGCAAAGCAACCGTAGCTACTATCCAGTACAGCGAAGACTTAACGCCAGAACTTACTCTGGAAGGGTACAATCAGCGGGCAAAAGAACATGCTCAAAATGTTGTTGCGAAGATTATTGAAGCGGCCACAAATCAGGCCGCGAATGGTTTTTATACCTTAAAATTAGGGATTAAGACTGATGCAGTCCTTTGAGATTGCCAACCCATTGCTGAATCGATGGGGAATCAATCTGTGATAACTCCTTAATGATTTGCTGGCGACCCTCATTGTCTAATTTCAAAGCTACGCTAAGAAGGATCATTTTAATATCATTTAATTCATCAGCGACTTCATTCAGGCTTTCTTTTTTTGAATTAAATTGAACTTTTGCACTTATTTCGTCCATATAACTCCCTTATCCAGAGGTAATCAGCCATCCCTCCTTTTATGAGTGCGCCAGTGTCCCACCACTGACGGGCTGAGTAACAACCATAACCAGGTATGTAAATCAGTAACATCCTGACAAATGATCAGTAGCGCCGCCGTGCGCAGAGTAATGCAGGAGAATCTATGGCTGCACTCGAATGGCCGGAAGATGTCTGTCCCGCGTCGCTGACCTGGCGACCAGAAAGTAATACCAAAACCTTTCGCTCTCCCTTCAATGGCTCATCGCAGACAGCTCGCTTCCCCGGCACCCGCTGGGTATGTTCCCTGACCTTTAATAACCTGACGGATGAAAAATCCAGACGTATTGATGCTCTGGTGGCTTCGCTTGATGGTGAGTATGGCAGGGTAAAAGTCCGTGACTGGGGGCGAAGTGGCAGAGCGCCAGCTGGCGTGCCTGTTGTTGATGGCGCTAATCAGACAGGGTTTCAGCTTCAGAGTAAGGGCTGGACGCCGGGAACAGTGGTGCTCAGACAGGGCGATTATTTCACTGTTAACGATGAACTGAAGATGGTTACAGCCGACGTGACGAGCGCGGCGAACGGTACCGCAATGATTATATTTGCGCCTATGTTGCGTAGCTCGCCACCTGCTAATGCCGTCATCGAGGTCGCGAAACCTTACGGCATTTTCAAACTGAAGGATAACCAGCAGGGTGCAGGTAACCGCGTGCCGGGTGTTTTTACCAGTTACACGCTGGAGCTTGAGGAGGCATTTTAATGCTTTATTCCCCTTTTTCTGATTCGATGGTGGACTGGTTATCCCGCGACAGGGTGACGGTCGCGATCGCCGCCAATATTCAGTTTGAATCCGGTACCGTCTATGTGCATTCCGGCACCGGGACGCTGGTTCTTGGTGGATATGTCTATTATGGCATGGGGCGCATGGGGTCTGTTGATGATGCCAGTGAAACCAGCACGACCAGCCCCACGCAGGTCAAAATGACCCTCTCAGGTCTGGATATGACCCTCTTTGCCACCACGCTGAATGAGCGATGCGTTGGCAGAAATGCCGAAATCTATCTGGTGGCCATGGATGATAACGGTGTTGTCCAGGTTGCCGATCTCCTGTTTAAAGGGCGGGTATCCAGTACGGGGGCGACCGCTGGCGGGACGAACGCCCTGCAGTACACCATCAGTAATATTTTTGAAGACTGGCAACGTCCTTTCCCCGATCGCTATACCGATGAATCGCAGCAGGCTGCTTATCCCGGCGACCGCATATTCCGGTATGTGGCGCAGATGTCTGAACGTTCGATTTACTGGGGCAGTAAAAAAGATGCACCAGGATTTACCTATAAGTGAGGAAGCATGAAGCATCCGGACTGGCATAACAGATTAATCACCGTAATAAGGGCCGCTGAAAAGCGGCCTTTTTTATGGGGCAGTCATGACTGCTGCCTGTTCGCGGCGGACTGCGCTCAGGCCATGTGCGGCGAGGATTTTGCGGCAGGCTGGCGCGGAACCTACGACAGCGAGCATGGGGCTAAAAAGGCGATATTGCGCGGTGGCGGTTCGCTTGAAAAGGTGCTGGCCCGTTATCTCGATGAGGTGCCGGTGAAGCTGGCGCAGCGAGGGGATATTGCCGTGGTTGAAAATGCCGGTGCGCGATGTGCCGGGGTGGTGTATTCCGGCGTTGTGTGGGTGCCTGGCGAAAATGGTCTTGTCAGTCTGCGGGTTAAACCGTTGAGTGTATGGAGGGTGCGTTAATGCCTGCTGCTGTTCCTATTGTTGCCACCATTGCCGCAGGTGTGGCAGCGGCAAATGAAATGTATGCCATTGCGATGGTTATCACCGTCGCCGCACAGATTGCCACTCAGGCGCTGACCAAGACCCCGTCGCTGAATTCCTACCGTGATACGTCTGAACGTAAACAGGTTCTGCGCGCTGCGGCCAGTGCCAAAACCGTTGTTTACGGTCGCTCAACGTCGGCGGGCACTTTGTTCTTTTCCGAAGAGCAGGCTGGCGAACAGGATGATGGCGAAATGCTGCATCTGGCCATTGCCCTGGCGGGGCATCCGTTATCCGGCGTACAGACTGTCTGGCTGGGTGATGAGCCGATCAGTAGCTATCCTGAGCATGCCTTTTTCGAGCTGCACACCAATCGCCAGACGGCGGACCCGTACATGCTGGAAAACTGCCCGTCATGGAAAGAAGACATGATCGGGAAAGGGATCTCCTGGCTGCGCGTATCCCTGAAGTTCAACGCTGAAAAATTCCCGGCAGGTATCCCTAACATCAAGGTCGAAAAGCAGGGGCGGGCTATTTATGACCCGCGCACAGGTTTAACGGGTTACAGCAATAATGCGGCGCTGGTTATCCTGGACTATTACCGCAATTACCTGAAAGTGCCCGACACCGATATTCTCTGGGACCAGTTTAAGGACGCGGCGAATATCTGTGATGAAGATGTGATTACTGGCGGTAATACCGTTGAGAAGCGCTATACCATCAACGGTGAGTTCGATCTCAGTGAAAACAAGGTCAGTATTCTTGAAGGGATGCTGGCAGCATGCGCCGGGGATGTAACGTATACCGCGGGCAAACATGGCCTTCTGGTCGGGGCTTATTATGGTCCTGCGACAGAGGTGATCACTGAGAGCCAGCTGGCCGGTGATATCGAAATCATGCCGGAAGTCTCTCAGGCGGAACGTGTTAACACTATCAAGGGGACATTTGTTGATCCGCAGCAGGGCTATACCGAAGCGGATTTCCCATCAGTGTCTGTCAGTGAATGGGTGACGGAAGACGGCGTGGAAATATCGCAGGATATGAAGCTGCGATTTGTGACCTCTGAATTTCAGGCCCAGCGGCTGGCTGACGTGAAGTTAAAGCGCACCCGCATCGCCAGAACCATGAACGTTACGTTGAACCTGAGCGGATATCGTTACCGTCCGGGAATGTATGTGAAGGTGAATTTCCCGTCTATCGGTATTGTTAACGTTGAGATGCGGGTAACGGACTGGAAATTTGGCGTGCAGAACGGTGTGCAACTGACGCTGAAGCAGGAAACGGCAGATGTCTGGGGCGATGCCATTGGTAAACCGATTGAGCGACCGCCGTTCACTCAGTTGCCATCAGGCGGAGTGGCGCAGCCGCAGAACCTGAAATATACCGTGGAGGAAATCGGTCAGGTCGTACAGGGCATTTTGTCCTGGCAGAATATCGGGCAGGTGGTTTACAACAAAGTGATCATTCGCCGCAATGGTCAAATGGTCATGTCCGTCCAGGTTCCGGGGACGTTTACGCGTCTTACCGGGTTACCGAAAAACACCTACACAGCCCACGTTATTGCCGTAAACCAGATGGGAGCCGAGTCGCCAGAAGGATATCTGGAATTCAGTATCGAAGCCCCGCCAGCACCTTCCCATGTTGATATTGAACAGGGTTTCTTTGCCGTCACGTTGATCCCGCGTCTGGCTGTAATTACCAGTGTTTCCACACAGTTCGATTTCTGGACGTCTGGCGAAACAAAGCTACCCAACACCTCAACAGCCACGGTGGAAGGGAATTCCAGCCGCGAGGGGATGGGAACGACCTGGACAAGTAATCAGTTAAAGATCGGCCATACCTATTACTGGTACATCAGGACGATAAATGCCTTTGGCGCCTCCGGATTTATCGAGGTTCCGGCATTGTGTTCTATGGACACAGGCGGTTTGTTCGATCTCATTGATGACGGGATACAGAAGTCAGATGCGTTCCAGAATGTTAAAAATGGCGTTGATACTAACCTGCAAGGCGTTATGGAAAATGCACTGGCGAACCATGGCACAGTAGAACATCAGTGGATGCAGTACGGCGAAGTTCGCGCTGAAATCCTAGTGGTTAAAACAACCGTTGCGACAGCCGAGCAGGGGCTCGCTGACCTGTCCAGTTATGTTCAGGCGTCAATCGGACCAGAAGGCACTTTGACTGCTGCGGTTAACCAGAAACTGACCGCTGAAGTAAATATTGATGGAACGGCAAAAGCTTCTTATGTCACTAATCTCGGCATTGTCAGGAATGGAGTGAAATACAGCACCGGGTTCGGTATGTCGATTGAGCCATCGGGGAACAGCTATAAATCCACAGTGGTTTTTGCTGCTGATCAGTTTGGTATTTATTCCGGAAGTGATCCGGGCAACTACACTGCTGCGTTCTTTGTCTATAACGGACAGGTATTTATCCGTGATGCACTAATTCAAGATGGCAGTATTACCAATGCAAAAATTGGTAATTATATCCAGTCGAATAACTTCGTTGCTGGCTCAGCTGGCTGGCGCATTGATAAAAATGGAAACGCTGAATTGCATGGGAAACTCTATGCCGACAGCGGGAATTTCTCTTTTAACGGGATAAATAACAAAGTCGTAATCGATGGTTATGGACTTCTCGTTAATCTGACAAATGGTGGGAATGTTCAGATCGGCACATTCAGGGGGTAATAATGTCGGAGGGGATTTTTATTAATTACAACGACGGCCGTCCGGTGATGGCAATTACTGCGGGGTTGCGTGCCCCCAGTTTTTGCACAACGTTCTCGGGCTGGTCATCCCAGTCAATGCAGTACCCGGTCAATACGCCACTTGTTCCCGGCTCACTGGCTATCGTGGTGCCCACCAATCCCATTTACATCTATTCCTTCGCTGAATTTGATGTGGCCATTATGACAGGAGTCACCAGAAACGGGGACGCCGGGGTCATCATTGGTGCTGAGACAATCGGTGGTAAAGCCCTTACTCCGGATTGGTCAGGCTACGTCATGGAGCTGCTGCCCGCGGTAACTTATAACGAAGGGCTGTTTGTTTCAAACTCGACTGACTTCACCGCCATATCCAATCAGGCCGCGCTGATGACCTGCGCTTATTCCGGGCGCATTACGGTTAACGGCAGCGCGCCGCTTCCGGTGGGCGGTATTCCTTTCGGTAAATGGGATAACCCGAATGTGTCGGTGGGGTTTGATGGCGGCAATATCATCGTTCGCGATATTTCCTACACCGGGCGGGACGATGTGGCCGGAACGGCGACGATAGACCTGGTGATATTCAATCAGACAGCACCAGTCGGTGGCGACGGTATCACAATGACCAACGCCGCAGGCCAGGTCACGTTCTCCACGCTGAAACGCCCGTTTGTCTATGACCGCCAAATTCAGATTACTGACGCATTTCAGGATATTGGCGGTGGATTCTGCCAGATAGTCTATACCGGCGTTCAGGTACGAATGATAGGTGGATGGGGAAATATCAGAACCAAAGGCGTGGTCATGTCTGGCGGTAGCGTCCGGTCAGCCTACAACAAAGTATTTGCGGACCGCAATTCTGGTGCATGGGATATGACCCGTAACAGAAATATCGCCATGCCCATTCTTATTCTTCCGAACATGTATTAAGGAACCACCATGTCTGCAGGTGTTATTCAGTTAACTCATAACTCAGCAACAGTTCTTGGCTATCAGACCTCTTTTAGTACGACGCTTCAGCCTGGCGACTTTGTCGTTTCTGTGGTGGGCGGCATAGCCTACACCCTTCCGGTAAAATCCATTGAGAGCAATGATTCGCTGACACTGGTCAGTGCCTTTACTGGTCCGACAGCAAATAACCTGGCCTGGGATGCCGTTCCTCGTGTGGCGCTGAATATGGTTACTGCCGCAATGGTCGTTCAGAATACCCAGGCGCTTCTCGGTCTGAATTACGACAAACAGAACTGGCAGCAGGTATTCAGCAGCAGCGGAGATGTCACGGTAAAATTGCCGGATGGCAGTTCATTCACCGGACCAGCATGGGGCGGTATTGCGTCCACACTGAGTGGCCTGGCAAAGAAAGGTGATAACTCTGACATTACCAGCCTTACCGGGCTCACTACCCCGTTGTCACTTACCCAGGGTGGGACGGGGGCGAAAGATGCTGCAGGTGGACGGCAGGCGCTGGAACTGAAATCGGCAGCGACAAGAGATGCCGATGATTCATTAAAAAATTACCAGTCAGGGGAAAAGCTTATAGCCATGCAGGCTGTGACTGATTTTCGTTTAATCTCTGCATATGATTCGATGGAGAATTATCCAAAGGGGATATCAGGAGGACTGACAAAAGGTTCGAGTCTCCCACAATCTGGGTTTGGTGCCACGGATGCAGTCGGGCTGATTAATAACCGGGGATGGCATGATCAGTCAGGGGCTGATACATCTTTTCAGATTGCCTGTAAGGGTATTAATATCGGTTTCCGTGGGGCAGCACTGGCTGGTGGTGCATGGTATTTCTCCCGATTTTATAAATTAAGAACTGAGGCAAATACAACCGTAGACAGCAACGGTTTTATCAAGCAGGCATCACCGATCGTCAATATTTTTGGAAGCGGAAAATTTACTACCAATGAGGAATCGGAAGGAGTCTCTGTCATCAGGACTGCGAAGGGCGAGTATCTCATAAACGGATGTATCGGTCTGAGTTCTGATGCAGCATGGGGGGGTATCGATGGTGGTTTCGAAATCCCAGTCGACAGAAACAAGCAGCCCCGCATCTGGCTGGATTACAAAGTCAATGCTGATGGTTCAATCTTGGTCAGGACATATCACCGGGTTTATCCCTCAGCCCCACCGTTTGCTCAGAACAGAATAGGGAACACTGATATTAACGGTGTATTTACTGAGACAGTAGCTGACGGTGAGCCAGTCGACATCCCGGCGGATTCTTATGTTTCCGTACGTGTGGAAATGCCGGAAGACAGCATCTGGCAACAGAGACTAAGAGAGGCGAAAGAGTCACAGGAGGCTATGATAAAAGCTGAACTTGAACGCCTGCAAAATCAGCAGGAGGCTCAGTAGGACAAATTGACAGGTGCCGCAGCCACGCCGTATGCAAGAGCATGGCTGCGACCGACTGGCTAACGTTCGATAGTGTGAGTATTGAATGATTGCCAGTCGCTGCGGATTGTACTTAAGCAATATGACGGTTCAAGGCGTTTAATCTGAAACCAGCCACATATCAGCCTCTTCAAACATTTCCTGAACAGTACGGCTTATCTGTTCCTTCTCATGCTTGCTGGCGTCAGTGTTGATCGCCGGCAGTGTCATCATCGGTTTAACCCGAACATCAGCATCGGGGAAGATCCGGTGAACCCTCCTGGTCAATTCGCCCAGAATGATATCTTTTGCACCTGGCAGACCATCAAAATTCCTTTTGTCATAAACGAGTTCCACGAACATTGCCTATTGCCTCTTTACTGGATGGATATACAGTATTTATACTGTGTTTTTATCCGGTATTCAAGAGAGGGCGTAAACATGGG
Organism: Citrobacter sp. LUTT5; assembly: GCF_009905315.1. Taxonomy (NCBI): domain Bacteria; kingdom Pseudomonadati; phylum Pseudomonadota; class Gammaproteobacteria; order Enterobacterales; family Enterobacteriaceae; genus Citrobacter; species Citrobacter sp. LUTT5. The sequence goes on from NZ_CP047606.1 coordinate 2,047,009, forward strand.
CTTTCCTTCACCTGCGGCAGATTACGTTGAAACAAGGATCTCCCTCGACCAGCAGCTAATCAGCCAGCCCGCAGCGACTTATTTCATGCGGGCATCTCGTTCACATTTCAGAGAAGGGATACTGCAGGGGGCGCTGCTTGTGGTAGATGCGTCCCTTACTGCCTGCGATGGCTCGCTGCTGATATGCGCGATAGACGGAGAATTCAGGATCAAGCGATATCGGACTCATCCTCAGCCCCACCTGGTTAATCTGGATAACGGGAGAATGGAATCGCTGCCAGCAGATGATGACGGTTACAGTTCTGCACCCGCTATATTCGGGGTGATCACCTACATCATTAATGATGCAAGGCTGGGGGAGTTTGATGACTGTCCCGTCATGTGATGGCAAAAACAAAAAAGCCCGCACGGGCGGGCAATGACATGCTAATTTTGTGTTCAAATTTATTATGTGCGAGTTGAGTATCGGCATTAACAATGATTAATTTAGTGCTGATTAAAAATGATTCTTAGCAAGGAAATTAATTTCGAGTGATTACGGAGAGTGACAGTTTCTGTGTCGTATGTATTTTGCATTTTTTAAGAACGATGCCCTCGCAAAAGGAGCAAAAAAAAGATGTAATCCACCTGATTTAAGAGTAGGTTTTGTTTAAGTTCTTTTGGAAACAGTTGGTTGTTGAGATTAAAAAAAATAGTAAAGTTTAATTGATTGATGACGATAACTTGAATGACACAGGCAAGCCTGGCGTAATAACCAAAAAGGAATATTTTATGGCACAAGTTATCAATACAAACAGCCTGTCGCTGTTGACCCAGAACAACCTGAACAAATCTCAGTCTTCTCTGAGCTCCGCTATTGAGCGTCTGTCTTCCGGTCTGCGTATCAACAGCGCGAAAGACGATGCTGCAGGTCAGGCGATTGCTAACCGCTTCACCTCTAACATCAAAGGTCTGACTCAGGCGTCCCGTAACGCCAACGATGGTATCTCCATCGCGCAGACCACTGAAGGTTCTCTGTCTGAAATCAACAACAACCTGCAGCGTGTTCGTGAGCTGGCGGTTCAGTCTTCTACCGGTACCAACTCCCAGTCTGACCTCGATTCCATCCAGGCTGAAATCACTCAGCGTCTGAACGAAATCGATCGCGTATCTGGTCAGACCCAGTTCAACGGCGTGAAAGTGCTGGCCAAAGACAACACCCTGACCATCCAGGTTGGTGCCAACGATGGCGAAACCATCGATATCAACCTGCAAGAAATCAACTCCAAAACCCTGGGGCTGGATTCACTGAACGTGCAGAAAAAATATGATGCTACTGACGTTGCAGCAGATCTTAACTTGGGATACAAAGACTCCGCTACTGCATTTGTTACCACTGGTTTTAATGCTGATGCAACAGGTAAGTTGGGTGGATCAGTAACGGCAGCAGCCTTGGGAGATGTTAAATTTGATGCTGCTACAAATAAATACTATGGAGAAGTAACAGCTACTGGCGACGCAACAAAGAGTGGTACATATGAAGTTACTGTTGCTAGCGATGGCAAAGTAACCTTGACAGATACTACTAAGGACACAGCTCCTGCTGGCGCTAAAGTCGTTACCAAACTGCAAGAAAAAGTAACGCCTGACCTTACTGCGGCAAAAGCTGCTCTCGAAAAAGGCGGGGTTTCCAATGCAGAAGCAACTTCCGCAACTTTGGTTAAGGTGTCCTTTACTGATAAAAATGATAAAGCAATTGATGGCGGTTATGCGCTGAAAACTGCTAGCGGAAAATATTATGCTGCATCAGTTGACGAATCTAACAAAATATCCATTAAAGAAGTAGCATATACTGATAAGGATGGTAAGTCTCAGACTGCTGCAGTTCAACTCGGCGGTGTCAATGGTAAAACCGAAATTGCTACTGTAGGTGGTAAGGACTATCTTGCAGAGAAAGTAAAAAATCACAATTTCAAAACTGAACCTAAAGTGAATGAAATTGCGACTGCTACTACCGAAAGCCCGCTGGCTAAAATCGACGCGGCTCTGGCGAAAGTTGCTGACCTGCGTTCCGACCTGGGTGCGGTACAGAACCGTTTCAACTCTACCATTACCAACCTGGGTAACACCGTAAACAACCTGTCTGAAGCCCGTAGCCGTATCGAAGATGCTGACTACGCGACCGAAGTGTCCAACATGTCTCGTGCAAACATTCTGCAACAGGCAGGTACTTCTGTACTGGCACAGGCTAACCAGACCACGCAGAACGTCCTGTCTCTGCTGCGTTAATTTACGCTTACTGCGCAAACCCCGCTTCCACGGGGTTTTTTTTCGTTTAGAATAATGCTTTCAGGATTGAATGGATGTTCTGATAATGAATGATATTTCTTATGGGCGAGTGGCTGAAAAGTGGCCACGTGACTATTCAATGTTCGCTCGTCGGATACAGTTTCTGCGTTTTCATGATTGTCCGGTTAAGATGGTTAGCTGCAATGGGCAGTCGATCATTGGTTACATCTCAAAATTCAATCAGAATGAGAACTTAATTCTGGCGTCAGATGTTCCCAAAGGAAGCAACAGAATTGAAGTAAAACTTGAGTCTCTTGCCTCTCTTGAAGAGCTAAATGATAACTCTGATATTTGTACTGCGTTAGTGATGAACGGAACATTCAATACCCAGCCACATAAGCCAACAAAGCAGGATTTCTTTTCGATATGCAATAAGTGTTTCAAGCAAGGGGTTGGCATCAGGGTTTATATGCTTGATGGCAGAATTATTGTAGGTGATACCACTGGTGTTAATGCTTGCCATGTTGGAATTAAAGTACCTGAAGGCAACCATATGCAAATCATGTTTGATTGGGTTAGTAGGATCACTTCATCAGATTATGTTGAATAGGGCTCAGGTAGTCTCGCACAGCGGATCTTCACAACTGTAAAAGCTTCACCATTGGGGTCCGGTGGTTAGCGGTAACCTTTTGAATGTTCAGATAATAAAAAAATGAATTAATGGTGAAATAATCCTTTAACTTGTTGATTACTATAGATAACACGCATGATTTAAAATCCCTCGGCGTTCGCGCTGTGTGGGTTCAAGTCCCACTCCGGGTACCATGGGAAAGAACAGAATAATCAAAGCAATAAGCAGTGTCGTGAAACCACCTACGGGTGGTTTTTTTGTGCCTGTTTTTTACAAGCATAGAACTCACTATTGCACATCAATCTATCGCCGAATCGGCGCGTTAAACAAAAAGCCCCCTCGGGCAGGGTTGTTGATAAAACCATCGCGGGCGGGATTATAGTTGTGGTCCTGGAAACCATTCATCAGGATGGGATCGCCAAAGTCATCCTGTATCGCCAGATGTCTGTGGATTCGGTTTCGTGCCCTGAACGTGAAAACGAAATCATCCGTCCCGCCAATGATGATCACGCCATTACCGGCTTGAAGTGCCGCGCTTAACTCTTGCTCTCTGACGGCCTGGTTTTGTAACGTGCTGGATGTGGCAGAAGATGACGACAGCAGCAGTAATATGAGAACGGCGCATGAAAATACCGATGGCAGTTTCATGATTAATACCTATTAAAAGTATAGCTATTAAAGTATAGCTTTATGTTGTCATCTCAACTGAAAAGAAAACCAATAATTTAAACCTGCTGTCCATACTGAGTCTGAGGGCCGGAAGAGTAGTGCCGCGCAGTTAAGAACTATAATAAAAACAGTTGGCAGGTGATAACTCCTGTTTGCCAATCGCACTGGTTCAGGGGGCAGCTATGAACATTTCATCTTCCCCGATAGTCATGTTCGCAGCATTGCTCACCTTTAGTTGCGCAGCATATTCGGTGGAAAAAGGGAATATCTTTTCGCAGAATGCCAGGTCTATGGATCCCATCGCATTTTCTCAACAGTCATTTAAAAACCTGACGTCTTATCAGGTCATGATGCGCTCTTCGTCGCCATCCGATGAAAGCAAAATTATTCGCTATAGCTTTCAAAAGCCTGGGTATGTGCGGATGGATTTTACCCAACCGCATTCAGGAGCGGTGCTTATCTTTAATCCTGTCAGCGGTAAAGTGACGTTATGGCCATTTGGTGTGGGTTCTTTGCCTATTTTGCGCCTGTCGCCTACTAATTCATTGATCCAGGATGAGCGTGGTCATCGGGTGGATCGCTCTGATATCGGCGTGTTGTTGGGCAATATTCGTCATCTGCAACGCGAAGGGACAATGACCACTGTTGGTAAGGAAAACCTTGCAGGACGGGCGACGACGCACGTATCTGTGGTTGGGCCTGGAACAATGGTGGTTGATGGTGTTCACCGCTATGATGTCTGGCTGGATAATTATCACGGACTCCCTGCCAAAGTGATCAGCTATGCGCCAGATGGGCAGCGATTAGAAACTGTGCTTCTGGATGCTTTTGTCATTAATATCCGTTTTCCTGCCAATTTCTTCTCACCCTGAAGGAGGCTGTATTATGGCTGACTATCAGTTTTCCACCGTCTGGCGGGTTGAGGCTTCTATTCAGGAGGTATGGGATGTTTTTTCTCATCCCGATCAGTGGCCTGAATGGTGGGAAAGTCTGGAACGCATTGTTGAAATTAAAAAAGGTGATGTACAGGGCATTGGGGCGCTGCATCGTTATACCTGGAAAGGAGCGCTTCCCTATCGCTTAACCTTTGACATCAACGTGTTAAATATTCTGCCTTGCTCGCTGCTTGAGGGACAAGCCAGTGGGGCGGTAGAAGGGCGAGGTGTGTGGTATTTTTCTGCCAGTGGCGCTGAGACCATCGTCAGATATGACTGGAATGTTCGCACCACAATTCGTTGGATGAATTACCTGGCCCCGCTGGCGGCACCCGTTTTTCGCTGGAATCACGATACGGTCATGCGCGAAGGGGCCAGAGGGTTAGCCCGTAAGCTGGCAACGAATGTACATATATTTTGAGTTCAGTCAGCGTTGAGGATTAATTAGCGTCCTGATATTTAAAATTGCCTCCACTACTGATTAATAACTTAGCGATCTCAGTCAATTTCTTATCATACACGGCGGCATTTTGTAGGCCTGCCTTGCGCAGAAGTTCTAAGTTTTCACGCGATGCGTTATCCAGCGTTGGATCGGCGCCGTATAGTTCAGGCTGAATTCTGTAGTATTTAGAGTTTTTACCGTTGAGGCAATTTGTTGCAGATAATACGCGGTCATCTGTGGCCCCCCCTCTAGCGCGATATCAATAGCCGGTTTTGCCCAGCCAAAGGGGCCCCAGTCCTTAACTTCGGAATAAGAATACCCCTGCAATTTCTTGCCAGTGCCCAGTGAGACAATAATCATATCCTTAATGCCAGCGACATTACTGAATTTAATCGCTTCGGAATAGGCGCAGAGTGCCGGGTCGTTTGCCACCACACCGCCATCAACCAGGACAAATTTTTCGGGTACCGGGGGTAATGAATAAATACGCGCTGCCTCGAAATAGGTGGGAGCTGCTGAGGTACCCCGTAAAGCATCCCTGACCAGGAAGTCCCGATTCTTGGCGAGGGCGGAGTGTTGTTTGAAAATAACAGGAAGACGACTGCTCACGTCATAAGAAACAAAGCAGGTTGGTCTTAATAATTCACTGATTTTTGTTTCACCAAATGCTGTTTTTAATACCCTCTCCAGCTCCTTTGCAGAATATTTTTCATCGCTAGCACCACCCAGTGAACTGATTGTTTTCCAGACGCCGACATCAAAAATTTCATCCCCATCCTGAAGATAGAAATTGACGGCTTCCTGAGCGGAGAACTTGGGCTTTCCTTTCGCATCAGGGCAAACGTAAGCAGAACACAGAATGGCCCCGGTACTGGTACCGGCAACGAGATCGAAGTAATCCGCAATTCTGGCGGCAGGATTTTGTGATATATCCTGCAATTTCTTCTCCAGTGCCACAAGTAGCATACCCGGAAGGATGCCTCTGATCCCGCCACCATCGATAGACAGTATTCTCATTGCCATTTTTATGTCCTCCAAAGATAAGAAACGGGATTTAGGGGTAGGGTTGTTTCCGCTATGGCTGCAGTTAAATATAGACAGGATTTACGCTGAGTTTGTTTCATAAGAAGGGGGCTGGCAGATTGATATCCGCTCACTGCTGTACTTTTTTGCCTGTAAATGGCTTAATAGCGACCTTGTAGTATCTTATTTCATTCACAGTTAACAGGTCTGTTATTGATGAATAACCTCCATCGGCTCACCTTTTTATGTCAGCGTCTGTCTGCTGTGATGATCGTATACGGTTTTTACCTTCTTAGCCGTAGCTCAACTCTTACAACATGGACAGACAGCAATGCAACGTCGACAATTTCTCAAAAATAGCGTTCTCCTTTCGGCCGCCGGTTTAGTCGGTCCTGCGGTTATTAGTCAGACGGTTCACGCCGCTGAGCCATCCGTTGCACCAGTCGCGCGTCGGCGCTTTGTGTTATCCCAGACCTATAAACTTAACCCTCCTAAGGGCTCGAGCGGTGTAGTGAAACTGTGGATCCCGCTTCCTGTAGATACCGCGTTTCAACAAATGACGGCGCTTGCCTTTAGCGGAAACTATAAGCAAGCGTATGTCACCACTAATAATACTTATGGCGCGAAAACGCTGTTTGCCACCTGGCCTGACTCGCAGGGTGAACTGTTGATTAACGTTGATATCGACATTGAAACCGCCGACTGGGAACCGCTGAAGCAAGACGCGTTGAAAACCTGGCAAGCGCCGGAGCAGGTTATTTATCCGCAGGATGTAAAACCGTACCTTTTGCCAACAGCACATACCCCAGTTGATGGGCTGGTTCTGGAAACCGCACGTAAAATCACCGGTAATGAGCAGGATCCGCTGAAAAAAGCACGCCTGATTTACGAGTGGGTGAGTAGCCATATGGAGCGCGATAACGACGTTATCGGCTGCGGCACGGGGGATGTAGCGGAGATCTTAAAAAGCGGTAAGCTCAAAGGAAAATGCACCGACATGAGCTCCGTTTTTGTGGCTCTGGCGCGGGCCAGCGGCATTCCGGCGCGCGAACTGTTTGGTATCCGTCTGGGCAAAGCCAATAAGCTCGAACGTTACTCGAAAAGTGCTTTTGGCAAAGCAGACAGCGCAGGCGTTGCTGATGTGAGCGGTGGGCAACATTGTCGTGCCGAGTTCTATCTGGCCGGTTACGGTTGGTTACCTTGCGATCCTGCTGATGTGACCAAAATGCGTCTTGCAGAGAAAAAATCGCATCAGGACGCTGATGTCCAGGCGGTAAACACTTACCTGTTTGGCAACTGGGAAATGAACTGGGTTGGATTCAACTACGGGCGTGATTTCGAGCTGTATCCGGCAACGGAGCAGGGAGCCATGAACAACTTTGGCTATCCTTACGCTGAAGTCGATGGCGATCCGATCAATTTCTACGATCCTAAAGCGTTCTCCTACAGCTATGTTGCCACAGAACAACGCTAAAGGGGCGGGACTCACCCTGTTGACGGCCGCGGTAGCTGCCGTCACCGCTGGCTTATGCTGCGTTGGACCGCTGCTCTACCTGCTGTTTGGTATTTCGGCGGCGAGCTTTGCTGTTTTCACCCAGTTTGAGTTTTTGCGAATTCCCTTGATGCTGGTGTCATTGGGCTTATTACTGCATGTTTTCTGGCGGCTCTATTTCTCCAGGCGGCTGTGGTGCTCCGGGTGGCTAACTCTGAAGCAAGCGCGCGTTCTCTACTGGTGCGCGCTGGCGTTGATTTTGCCGGTGCTCTTTTATCCAACGCTCGTTGCCTGGTTTTATGAGGTATTTGAATGAAAATCTTCACATTAGTTGCATGCTTGTTGCTGCCGCTGTTGGCTCAGGCGACCAATCAAAAAGTGGTGCTGGATATACAAAATATGACCTGCTCGCTATGCGTTATTTCGGTCAATCAGGCGCTACGTGAAACCGACGGCGTGATTAAAGCAAAGTCCTCCCTAAAAACCCGACAAGCAGAAGCGATTGTGCCAGAAGGTTTCCCAACCGATACTTTACTTAACGCGGTAGCGAAAACGGGCTATACCGCAACGCTCAACCGCATTGAACAACAGTAAATCACCTGCGGGTGGTTTTATTGTGTTTTCCCGGTATGATGCCCGGCGGCTTCGTGTTCTCTTTTGTGTGTTAACTTCCGGAATTCCCCTCGTTTCCTGTTAACCTGAACAGGCGGCAACTGTATGCCGCATATGCCCATTTGTATCTGTTATCCCTCCAGCCATGTAGGATGATCACAGGCAAGATTTTTTGACTAAGGAAAAGCGTTATGAAAACGGGACCATTAAACGAGAGCGAACTGGAATGGCTGGATGATGTACTGACTAAGTACAATACAGACAAGGCTATTCTGGATGTGTCAGAACTGGATGGTTTGCTGACGGCGGTGCTGAGTTCACCGTATGAAATTGAACCAGAGCAGTGGCTGGTCGCTATTTGGGGGGGCGCGCAGTATGTCCCTCGCTGGTCCTCCGAAAAAGAAATGACGCGTTTCATGAACCTGGCGTTTCAACATATGGCGGATACGGCCGATCGTCTGGATGAATATCCTGAGCAGTTTGAGCCGTTGTTTGGTTTGCGTGAAATTGACGATCATGAACTGACCATCGTTGAAGAGTGGTGCTTTGGTTATATGCGCGGCGTTGCACTGTCAGACTGGTCCGCGTTACCGGACACGTTAAAACCAGCACTTGAGGCTATTGCGCTGCACGGTACGGAAGAGAACTTTGCGGTGGTTGAGAAATTGACACCTGAGGCGTTTGAAGAGAGCGTCGATGCCATCCGCCTGGCTGCGCTGGATCTGCATGCTTACTGGATGGCGCATCCTCAGGAAACGCCGGTCAAAGTACCGGTGAAAGTGGATGCCAAAGTAGGGCGCAATGACCCTTGCCCCTGTGGCAGCGGCAAGAAATATAAGCAGTGCTGTTTGCATTAACAGAAAGGGGCGAAAGCCCCTTTGTTTTAACCTACTTCTGGTAGTAATCCTGCTGCAATAGAAAACTGTACTGCTATCACCACAATGCCGCACAAAAATACCAGTGCCAGCGCCGGAGCACCGCCGGCTACGCGGTAGTTGGCCTGCGGATTATGTTTTCTGCTCTGCCAGGCCAGCATCGAGGGAATGAGCAGCGCCAGCACCGCCAGGGCAACGCCCGCATACCCTAATGCCATGACAAAACCACGCGGATAGAACAGCGCGAATGCCAGCGGCGGCAGGAAGGTCACCACGCCGGTTTGCATTCTTCCCGCTACGGTATTGCGGCGCTGGAAGAGGTCAGCCAGGTAGTCAAATAATCCCAATGCAACGCCGAGGAAAGAGGTTGCCAGCGCGAGGTCGGCAAACAGATGTACCGCCAGTTCGACGTGCGGCGAAGCCACGACTTCACGCAATGCCTGCAATAAGCCGTTTAAGCCTGCGTGGTTGGCTAAAAGCCCCATGAACGTTGTCGAGTTAATGCTGCCAAGCGTCGCCAGTTGCCAGAAGATATAGGCGACCAGTGGAATAGCGCTACCCGTAATAAACACCCAACGCAGTTTACGGATGTTACCGTTCATATAGCTGACGATACTGGGAACACTGCCGTGAAAACCGAACGAGGTGAAGATGACCGGGATTGCGGAGAGCGCCAGCCCCTGTTGCAGCGGCAGCGTAAGCAGGTTCACTTTATGGATATGCGGCATTAACAGAGCCAGCATCGCTACCAGGAAGATTATCTTGGCGCTGAATAGCAGACGGTTGAACAGATCAACCAGCGAGGTCCCAACACAAACCACGCCACCGGCAACAAAGGTGAACAGCAGTACGCCTGTTGTCGGAGATATATTTGCTCCGGTCCAGTCGCTGATGCTGGAGGCCAGCAGTTCACCTGCACCACTGATGTACGCCGCCGTCAGGGCATACATTAAAAACATCATGCTAAAGCCCGTTATCCATTGTCCGTAACGACCAAGATAACGTTTTGCCAGTGTACCCAGCCCGGTGTCTGCCGGGACATGTTGATATACTTCAAGCAGCAGCAGCGCGGTGTAGCACATCAACGCCCAAAGACTGACTAACAATACCAACGTGACGCTAAACCCCACGCCTGCCGCAGCCAACGGCATTGCCAACATACCGGCACCAATCGTGGTTCCCGCCACGATAAAAATACTACCCAGGGTTCTGTTTTTCACGCTTTCCTCTGTCCCAGAGATAATCAACGGTTATATCTGCGGCGCAGGTTAAGGCAAAACGCTATGTTCGTCAAATCGCCGTTACAATGGTTGTACATTAATGTTTACGATGTTTTTGACCATTAAGATGTATAACAAATGACATTTATCTGCGGATAAACCTGCGTTAGCGCAAAGCAGCGCCGTGCGGTTCACATTAGGCTACGGTCTTTATTGAGGAGGTAGTATGGAATCTATTCACGGTCACGAAGTGCTCAACATGATGATTGAATCTGGCGAGCAGTATTCAAATGCCAGCCTTGAAGCGGCGATTACGGCACGTTTCGGCGAGCAGGCGCGTTTTCACACTTGTTCCGCGTCAGATATGACGGCAGGCGAGCTGGTGGCGTTTTTAGCGGCGAAGGGAAAGTTTATTGCAAAAGAAGACGGCTTCTCTACGCACGAAAGCAAGATCTGCCGTCACTGATTTTAATGGGTAATGATGGCGGGTTGCCTTCATTACCCCAAAATATTAATTCTGCGTATCAAGCGTAGCCAGTTCTTTATCGATGAAATAAAGACCTTCGCCGCTTTTCCCTGCCAGCGACAGCTTATCAATAACAGATTTAAATAATTTCTCTTCTTCATGCTGCTCGGCAACATACCATTGCAGGAAATTAAAGGTTGGATAATCCTGGTGGGTCATTGCCGCGTGTGCCAGCTCATTAATTTTCTGGGTGATCAGCTGCTCGTGTTCGTAAGTGACACGGAACAGTTCATCCAGAGACGCATATTCAGCAAAAGGGGAAGAAACGGTATTAATACGCGGCAAGCTGCCGGTATCGGTCAGGTAATCGAACAGACGCTGCATGTGCGTCATCTCTTCCTGAGCGTGACGGCGCAAAAACGCGGCGGCACCTTCGAAGCTGTGATAGCTGCACCACGCGCTCATCTGTTGGTAGAGCAGAGATGAATATAATTCAAGATTCATTTGCTCATTCAGTTGGTCGATCATTTCTGTTTTCAGCATGGTTCTGCTCCACAAACATTATTATATATTGACGTGGCGTCACTATAATTTGTTATTTAATTATTTGCAAAAGGTAAAATAATAAATTTATTTATTAAAAATGCGAATGGGAATAAAACGCATTAACGATATTAAGCGGGGGATATAAATAATAAAGTGCTAAAAGACCAGCAAAAATGTGCTGGTCGGAAATATTAATAATTGAATGAGGGGGATTGCGATACTGCGACACCATGACACTGCCAGGCGAGTGTAATTTTGGTATTTAAGCACAGAGAGCCTGCATATACGCTGCAGGTTGACACCGGCTGACCAAACGCTTCAGCGCTGGCATAGCCCAGGCGCTGACACTCTTTGGTGGCTGTCCCTTGGGTAACGTAGTCATCGGTACGTGCTGTTTGTAACATGGCCTGATTATAAGTCAGGCGAACCACACCAGTGATGGCGCTGGCTTCGCTGACCTGTGCCTGTTTTGTAATTGTGCATCCTGTCAGCACGAGCGGCAAAAGCGCAAGGATAAAGGTCTTCATGAGATCGCTCTGAAAGTTCGAAGATACACTATCATGGCATACAGAGGCCCTCATCAATGGCTTGAATAGCCCGAAGATCATCTGTGATTAATCACAACGAGGTCATTCGTTTGAGGCAATTCTGAACTGTTCAGACAAGAATGTGAGCGCAACTTTGTTTTTTAAAACTAAATTTCATTAAATTTGAAAGTGTGATTGCAAAATAGTAATGTGGCTGAATGTTATGACTTTCAGCGGGCTACCGCAGTGCATTCAGGAGAGTACAGAATGAAAATTGCATTGATGATGGAAAACAGCCAGGCAAGCAAAAACGCCATCATCCATAACGAGCTTAAAGCCGTTGCGGATGAAAAAGGTTTTCCGGTCTATAACGTTGGGATGAGCGATGAAAATGATCATCATCTGACCTATATCCATTTAGGAATTATGGCCAGCATCCTGCTTAATTCCAAAGCGGTTGATTTCGTGGTCACCGGTTGCGGCACGGGCCAGGGGGCAATGATGTCACTGAATATCCATCCGGGTGTGGTGTGTGGTTATTGCCTCGATCCTGCAGATGCGTTCTTGTTCTCTCAGATCAACAACGGCAACGCACTTTCTCTGGCATTCGCCAAAGGTTTTGGCTGGGGTGCTGAGCTGAATGTGCGCTATATGTTTGAAAAAGCGTTCACCGGGCGTAACGGGGAAGGCTACCCACCGGAGCGTAAAGAGCCGCAGGTACGTAACGCCGGTATTCTGAATCAGGTGAAAGCGGCTGTGGTAAAAGAAAATTATCTGGACACGCTGCGCGCTATCGATCCTGAACTGGTGAAAACCGCTGTATCAGGCCCGCGCTTCCAGCAGTGCTTCTTTGAAAACTGCCAGGACAAAGCAATCGAAGCGTTTGTACGCGAGGTAATTGGCTAAATCCTGTTGGCCCGGCAGCGTTCACCCTCCGGGCTACCTGTTCTTGTTCGATACTGTACTTCCTGCATCACGGGTGAGCCGCAGCGTATCCACCATACCTACCAGACAAATAATGGCAATAGCGACAAAGGCCAGCCGGAAACTGATCCCTGGAATATTACCCAATGCCAGCCTTTCACTGATCACATCGCCAATGCGGATCCCAATAGCGGCTAAAGAAATGCCCAATCCTACCGCTAATTGTGTCGCTGTACTGAACAGCGTATTAGCGTAGCTCATTTGTGCCGCGGGGACGTCCGCGAAGGCAAGCGTGCTGACGCCGGTAAACTGAATTGAGCGGAACAAACCGCCCAGATACAACACCAGCAAAATAACCCACACGGGGGTCTGCGGCGTAATTAATGCACAGGCCAGCAGCGCCAGAACGTTAAGTGCACCGTTAATCAACAGCAGTTTCTTAAAGCCCAGCCAACGAATCAACGGTGTGGTGGCCGGTTTAATCGTCAGATTGCCCACAAATACCGCCAGCACCAGCGAACCCGCGTGAAAAGCGTTCATGCCAAAACCTACCTGAAACATTAACGGCAGCAGAAACGGCACGGCGCTGATAGAGGCACGAAACAGCGATCCGCCATACATGGTGACGCGAAAAGTAGGGACGTTCATGGCATCAAGGCGAATCATTGGCCATGCGGCGCGACGAAAATGATGCAGGGCAAACAGAAATGTCACTGTTCCTAGCGCCAAAAGTCCGGTGGTCAGCCAGCCCTGAGGCTGTTGGGTTCCCAGTAACTCCATGGCATACACCAGGCTTACCATCGCTACAGAGGTTGCGATAAATCCCGTTATATCAAATGGGCGGCGCTCGTCGTCATGAATATCCGGGATAAAACGTAGCGCCAGCGCAATCGCCAGTATCCCGAGCGGTACATTGATGAAGAAGATCCAACGCCAGTTGGCATAGCTGGTAATGAATCCGCCAAGGGGAGGGCCAATGATGGGGGCGACTAACGCGGGCCAGGTCAGGGTCGCAATAGCGGTGATCAACTGATGTTTAGGCGTGGTACGCAATACCGCAAGTCGGCCAACCGGAACCATTAGCGCGCCACCTACACCCTGTAAGATTCGCATGGCGACAAAGCTCTCAAGGCTTTCGGAAAAACCGCATAAAACCGAGGCGAGAGTAAATATCGCCAGCGCCAGGGTAAACACCTTTCGGGCGCCGAAGCGATCCGCAATCCAGCCGCTGGCGGGAATCAGCACCGCGAGGGTGATCAGATAGGCGCTGATACCTATGTTCAGGTCTACCGCTTGCACGGCAAAACTCTTCGCCATGTCGGGCAGTGCGGTGGCAATCACCGTGCCGTCAATAAACTCCATAAAGAAAGCCCCGGCAACAAGTAATGCAGCCGGGGATAGACCGCGTTTGTTCTCAACCGCTAAATGTTCACTCATGTTGTGCTTGCCATCTCAAAAGAAACTGACTGGATCTATTTTTATTTTCCAGCGCATTCGTAATGCATGCGCGGCTATCGTTTCGTTCGTTGAATAGGTACTATGACGACCTTTCTATAAGGAGCTCACTATGTCCCAAACACTGAATGCCGATCAGGAACTGCTCTCGGACGTTGTTGCCTGTCAGCTGGTTATCAAGCAGATTCTGGATGTTCTTGATGTTATTGCCCCAGTAGAAGTGCGGGAGAAAATGTCCAGCCAACTGAAAAGCATCGATTTCTCCAGCCATCCTGCGGGCGCCGATCCGGTTACTATGCGCGCAATACAAAAAGCAGTTGCCTTGATCGAGTTGAAATTCACGCCGCAGAATGAATCTCACTAAAATAAACCGTTGTTTCAGGTTTTAGAAAGGTTTTTTTGCGCCTCGCAGAATGAGAGGCGTGAGCGTAGAGAAAATTAAGCACCAGCCGGATAAGGTGCGTCGCATCGTTATCCGGCATTAACATGATGAAAATTGAAGATTAGTGATGTTGATAGTTCACGACGTTCAGCAGATGCTTATCGGTTTGCGCCATGCACAGTCCCGCACGTTTAGCGCTGCGGACTTCATCAAGAATCGTCTGTAACAGCACGCCATCCTGCTGCTGCTCTTTTTCCAGATCGTGAAGAAAATCAATGGTTGTTGCATCATTCAAGGCTTCTGCTTCATTGGTCAAGCGTGATAGCTTGCTGTAACGCTGTTGGTATTCATCCAGCGTTTTCTGAAACAGTTCTTCAAGAGAAGTTAGTTCATCACCCGGAACATCAATTGCCTTGACGATGGGGTTAGCTCCGGCACTTTTCATAAAATTGAACATACGCATCATTTGAGTCACGTTACATTGTGCCTGAGTGCGTAGAAAGGTTGCGGTGCCAGTCAGGCTGTGTTCGTAACACCATTCACTGAGATACAGGTAAAGATTCGATGCGTAGAACTCGAGGTTCATTTGTGTGTTGAGTTTATGAACAATTCCAACTGCAGCCATATCAATATCCTTATTTCCAGAAAGGGGGATGTACGTTACTTACGTCAGTGCAACGGGCTGCCGCTACACATCACCTCTACGTACAATTAAAACTGTTAGCAGAATAAATCCGTTCCGCCGGTCCTTTAGTGATCACGAATTATATTCGCTCCCGATCGAGATTCAGCATAACTCCTGTTCCGACTTAAGAAAATCCTTAAATCTGCGTATTTATGATTTTTTACATATTGTCATAGCAATATTAGTTATTTTTCTGCTTGTGTATATAAGTGATGTGAATATAACAGATTGATATTTATGGGATTAAAATGAAGAATTAATATTGAAATGATGTTTCATATCATGAAATGGAATTTCACAATCAGGTATTGTCTGTCACCGGATGATTATCCGGCCTTGGGATGAAGAAATTTCATCATCGCGACGTGTCGGTGAACGAAATCTGCGGCTAATTATTTGCGCCAGATCAGTTTTGTTGAAATTAATAAAGTTAAGCGCCTGAATGATTCGGCATTTATTGTTTGGTGTATTTGGAAAAATCGAGGAGTGTGTATGAAAAAGGTTGCCGTGCTACTGGCACCTGGTTTTGAAGAGGCGGAAGCCATTGTTACCATTGATATTCTGCGCCGCCTGCAGATCGAAGTTGAAACACTGGCCTGCGCCGAGTCCCGTGCGGTGGTGAGCTATCATGACGTGCCGATGGTGACGGACAGCACGCTGGCTGCGCGTCAGACGGATCTTTACGATGCCGTTGTGTTACCGGGCGGGCCGCAGGGCAGCGTTAATCTTGCCGCCAGTAAGGCTGTCATCCAGTTTATCGCTCGCCATGACGAGGCAGGAAAACTCATTTGCCCGGTGTGTTCCGCGGCTGCGCGCGTGCTGGGTGGCAACGGCCTGCTGAAGGGGCGTCGCTACGTGTGTTCAGGGGATCTGTGGCAAAACGTAACGGATGGGGAATATATCGATGCGCCGATTGTGGAAGATGGCAACCTGATTTGCGGTAAAGGGTTAGGGCATATTTTCGATTTTGCATTGACGCTTGCGGCGCGTCTATTGGGAGATGATATTCCGGTTCGCGATCACGCTGACCACATTTATTACCGATGGTAATCATTTTCCCGAATGCTCCGGTATTCGGGAACAAGGATTCGTTGGCTGATGTTATGGACTAATCTGCTATTCCTCTTTTTTCCCGTCGACAAAACCGCGTTTTTTTATGTCATTTCCCGCTGAATTTATGTACGCAATTACTGTAATTCTGTGGTGTGATGCCGCTCTCTTATGGAGAATCAATTTCCCGCTACAAATACTCTCAGCACTGGCATTGATCTTATCAATAAAAGGTAATGCCTTGTTTTACGTCCGAATTACAAAAAATCGTCTGATTTTACCCTACATAAAAGAACGTTAAAGCTGGAGTTAACCATGCACAAATTCACTAAAGCGCTTGCTGCCATCGGTCTGGCGGCCATTATGTCACAATCCGCTATCGCTGAATCCATGAAGCTCGGTTTCCTGGTCAAACAGCCGGAAGAACCGTGGTTCCAGACTGAATGGAAATTTGCCGATAAAGCCGGTAAAGACCTTGGTTTTGAGGTGATTAAAATTGCCGTCCCGGATGGTGAGAAAACCCTTAACGCCATCGACAGCCTGGCTGCAAGTGGAGCAAAAGGGTTTGTTATTTGTACGCCAGACCCAAAACTGGGGCCAGCCATTATGGCTAAGGCGCGTGGCTACGATATGAAAGTCATTGCCGTCGATGACCAGTTTGCCAACGCCAAAGGTAAACCGATGGATACCGTACCGCTGGTGATGATGGCGGCAACCAAAATTGGTGAGCGCCAGGGCCAGGAGCTGTACAAGGAGATGCAAAAACGCGGTTGGGATGTGAAATCCACCGCCGTAATGGCCATTACCGCCAACGAACTGGATACCGCACGTCGTCGTACTTCTGGTTCAATGGAAGCGCTTAAAGCCGCTGGCTTCCCGGAAAAACAGATCTATCAGGTCCCGACTAAATCAAATGATATCCCCGGCGCATTCGATGCCGCTAACTCTATGCTGGTTCAGCATCCTGAAGTCAAACACTGGCTGATTGTCGGTATGAACGACAATACCGTGCTGGGCGGCGTACGTGCGACCGAAGGGCAGGGCTTCAAAGCACCAAACGTAATTGGTATTGGTATCAACGGTGTTGACGCAGTAAGCGAACTGTCTAAAGGCGAAGCGACCGGGTTCTACGGTTCACTGCTGCCAAGCCCGGACGTTCACGGCTACAAGTCCAGTGAAATGCTCTACAACTGGGTAACGAAAGGTGCAGAGCCACCGGCATTCACTGAAGTGACGGATGTGGTGCTGATTACCCGCGATAACTTCAAAGAAGAGCTGGCGAAGAAAGGCTTAGGCGGTAAGTAACACAAATGCCGGATGCGACGTCAACGCGTCTTATCCGGCCTACGAATTGCGTCCTCAGAAGGCCGGATGAGGCAAAACCCCCCTCCGGCATAAAGATCTGACTCACGGAGACGTTATGCAACAGTCTACCCCGTATCTCTCATTTCGCGGCATTGGCAAAACGTTCCCCGGCGTTAAGGCGCTGACGGATATCAGTTTCGACTGCTATGCCGGACAGGTGCATGCGCTGATGGGCGAAAATGGCGCCGGGAAATCAACACTCTTAAAAATTCTCAGCGGTAACTATGCGCCAACGACGGGATCATTGACGATCCGCGGACAAGAAGTTTCCTTCGCGGATACCACTGCCGCGCTCAGCGCCGGCGTCGCCATTATTTATCAGGAACTGCATCTCGTCCCGGAAATGACCGTTGCCGAGAATATTTATTTAGGGCAGTTACCGCACAAAGGCGGGATTGTGAACCGCTCGCTGCTGAACTATGAAGCAGGAATCCAGCTGAAGCATCTGGGAATGGATATCGATCCCGATACCCCATTGAAATACCTCTCCATTGGTCAGTGGCAGATGGTGGAGATTGCAAAAGCGCTGGCGCGAAACGCCAAAATTATTGCGTTTGATGAACCGACCAGCTCCCTGTCGGCTCGCGAGATTGAGAATCTATTTCGTGTCATCCGTGAGCTGCGCAACGAAGGACGCATCATTCTGTACGTGTCGCACCGTATGGAGGAGATTTTTGCTCTCAGCGATGCCATCACTGTGTTTAAAGATGGTCATTACGTCAAAACGTTCACGGATATGCAGCAGGTCGATCACGACGCGCTGGTGCAGGCGATGGTCGGGCGCGACCTCGGGGATATCTATGGCTGGAAATCCAGACCGTATGGCACAGAGCGTCTGCGGTTGCATGAAGTAAAAGCCCCGGGCGTGCGTACGCCAATCAGTTTATCCGTGCGAAGCGGTGAAATTGTCGGGCTGTTTGGCCTGGTGGGGGCCGGACGTAGCGAATTAATGAAAGGACTATTCGGTGGTACGCGTATCACGGCGGGCCAGGTATTTATTGATGAACAGCCTATCGATATCCGTAAACCAAGCCATGCCATTGAAGCAGGGATGATGCTGTGCCCGGAGGATCGCAAAGCCGAAGGGATCATTCCGGTCCATTCAGTGCGCAACAACATCAACATTAGTGCACGACGTAAGCATGTTCTGGGGGGATGCGTGATCAACAACGGCTGGGAAGAGACCAATGCCGATCACCATATTCGTTCACTCAACATCAAAACACCGGGTGCAGAGCAACTGATCATGAATCTCTCCGGTGGTAATCAACAGAAGGCTATCCTCGGTCGTTGGTTATCGGAAGAGATGAAGGTGATTTTGTTGGATGAGCCTACACGCGGCATTGATGTAGGCGCCAAGCATGAAATTTACAACGTGATTTATGCCCTCGCAGCGCGCGGTGTGGCCGTATTGTTTGCTTCCAGTGACCTGCCAGAAGTGCTCGGTGTCGCCGATCGTATTGTGGTGATGAGAGAAGGCGAAATTGCCGGTGAGTTACTTCATGAACAGGCGGATGAGCGCCAGGCGTTGAGCCTTGCTATGCCTAAAGTCAGCCAGGCTGTAGCCTGAATAAGGAGAGTATGATGTCTTCCGTTTCTACATCGGGTTCTGGCGCAGCGAAGTCGGCGCTAAATCTGGGCCGCATTTGGGATCAATACGGTATGCTGGTGGTGTTCGCCGTGCTGTTCCTCGTTTGTTCCCTGTTTGTGCCAAACTTTGCCACCTTCATCAATATGAAGGGACTGGGACTGGCAGTATCAATGTCGGGTATGGTCGCGTGTGGGATGCTGTTTTGTCTGGCATCCGGTGATTTCGACCTGTCTGTCGCATCTGTGATTGCTTGTGCTGGTGTTACCACTGCCGTAGTCATTAACATGACTGAAAGTTTGTGGATTGGCGTGGCTGCCGGACTTCTGCTCGGTATTCTGTGTGGCCTGGTGAATGGGTTCGTGATTGCGCGGTTAAAAATTAACGCCCTGATCACTACTCTTGCGACGATGCAGATTGTACGTGGTCTGGCTTATATTATCTCCGACGGTAAGGCAGTCGGGATTGAAGACGAGCGTTTCTTTACACTCGGTTATGCTAACTGGTTTGGTCTGCCTGCGCCTATCTGGATCACTGTCGTTTGTTTCATTGTCTTTGGTTTACTGCTGAACAAAACCACGTTTGGTCGTAATACGCTGGCCATTGGGGGCAATGAAGAGGCGGCGCGCCTGGCAGGGGTTCCGGTTGTTCGTACCAAGATTATTATCTTTATTCTTTCCGGTCTGGTATCCGCCATTGCCGGGATTATCCTCGCATCGCGTATGACCAGCGGCCAGCCAATGACCTCAATCGGTTATGAGTTGATCGTGATTTCAGCCTGCGTGTTAGGGGGCGTTTCGCTTAAAGGTGGCATCGGAAAAATCTCATATGTGGTGGCCGGGGTGTTGATCCTGGGTACGGTTGAGAATGCGATGAACCTGCTGAATATCTCTCCGTTCGCGCAGTATGTGGTACGTGGCCTCATCCTGCTGGCGGCGGTGATCTTCGACCGTTACAAGCAAAAAGCGAAGCGTACCGTTTGATGATTTAAACCCTAACTTTTTAGTCTAGCTTCTGCCCGTCGCCAGCCGCTACCCGGCTGGCGATTGTTTTTCCAAATGGCGAGCATGGTCACACTGTCTATACTTATATCCGTCATACATCATCTATACGCCGCGATCCGCGTGGCGTTCTGACCATGATGAGGAGGATAACCGGGTGACAGCATCACTGATCTTACCCCCTGAACAATCTGTAAACTGTGCTTACTTTTTTGATCTCGATGGGACACTTGCTGAGATTAAACCCTTTCCCGACCAGGTCGTTGTCCCTAAGGCAATCCTGCAATGTTTACATCAGTTAGCGACGCATAATGCGGATGCGCTGGCATTGATTTCAGGGCGCTCAATGGTTGAGCTTGACGCACTCACAACTCCGTTTCGTTTTCCACTTGCCGGAGTGCATGGGGCAGAACGCCGTGACATCAATGGTCAAACGCACATAGTACACCTGCCTGAAGGTATCGAGCGTGAAGCTGGGGCTTTATTACACGCAGCGTTAGTGACGTTACCGGGGACAACGCTGGAAACCAAAGGTATGGCTTTCGCGTTGCACTATCGTCAGGCACCCGAACACGAAGCTGCGCTGATTACCCTGGCTGAACGCATCACGCGCAGATGGCCGCAGCTTGCTCTGCAGCACGGAAAATGTGTCGTGGAAATAAAGCCTAAGGGCAGCAATAAAGGCGACGCGATAGCTGCATTTATGCAGGAAGCGCCTTTTGCTGGCCGGATCCCTGTGTTTTTCGGTGATGATCTGACAGATGAAACAGGATTTGCTGTGGTTAACCGCGCTGGCGGTATTTCCGTGAAGGTGGGGAGCGGTCCGACGCAGGCGACATGGCGTCTGGATGGCGTCAGGGATGTCTGGCGCTGGCTGGAGCAAATTAACTCTTCGCAGCAAGAATCGAAAGCAACGAATAACAGAAGAGGTGGCTATGAGTCGTTTAGTCGTAGTATCTAATCGTATCGCCTCACCAGATGACAAAGGGAGCGCGGGTGGGCTCGCGGTCGGTGTACTGGGCGCGTTAAAAGCTGCTGGTGGTCTGTGGTTTGGCTGGAGTGGTGATACAGGTAATGAGGATAAACCGTTAAAAAAAGTCACGCGTGGCAATATCACCTGGGCCTCGTTTAATTTGAGTGAGCAAGATTACGAAGAGTATTACTGCCAGTTTTCAAATGCGGTTTTATGGCCCGCATTTCACTATCGACTGGATTTAGTTCAGTTTCAGCGCTCTGCCTGGGAAGGCTACCAACGGGTTAATGCCTTACTGGTAGATAAACTTCTGCCGCTGCTTGGCGATGACGACATCATCTGGATTCATGATTACCATCTGTTGCCGTTTGCCTGCGAGTTACGTAAGCGCGGTGTGAATAACCGCATCGGTTTTTTCCTGCATATTCCTTTTCCGACGCCGGAAATTTTTAATGCGCTCCCTCCACATCTGGCGCTACTTGAGCAAATGTGTGATTTTGATTTGCTTGGTTTCCAGACTGAAAACGATCGCCAGGCTTTTCTGGACTGTCTCGCAGCCCAGACTCGGGTGTCCACGCATAAAGATAAGCAGCATCTGGCATGGGGAAAAGCGTTTCGCACTCAGGTCTATCCCATCGGTATCGAACCTGATGAGATAGCACGACAGGCGTCCGGACCGCTGCCGCCAAAACTGGCGCAGCTAAAAGCGGAGCTTAAAAATGTGCAGAATATTTTCTCCGTGGAGCGTCTGGATTACTCCAAAGGCTTGCCGGAGCGCTTTCAGGCTTACGAGGCCTTACTGGAACATTATCCGCAGCACCACGGTAAAATTCGCTATACGCAGATAGCGCCGACCTCGCGTGAAGAGGTGCAGGCCTATCAGGATATTCGCCACCAACTGGAAACAGAAGCAGGGCGAATCAACGGCAAATATGGGCAACTGGGCTGGACGCCGCTTTACTATCTGAACCAGTATTTTGATCGTAAATTGCTGATGAAGATCTTCCGCTACTCTGACGTAGGATTGGTGACCCCGTTGCGCGATGGTATGAACCTGGTGGCGAAAGAGTTTGTGGCCGCACAGGATCCTGCTAACCCTGGCGTGCTGGTTTTATCGCAATTTGCCGGGGCGGCGAATGAGCTAACCTCTGCGCTTATTGTTAATCCTTATGACCGGGATGAAGTGGCAGGCGCATTAAACCAGGCGCTGACGATGCCACTTACCGAACGCATCTCGCGCCACGCTGAAATGCTTGAGACTATCGTTAAAAACGATATCGACAACTGGCAGGCGACGTTCATTAGTGATCTTAAAGCAGTCACGCCGCGTCGGAGTCAATGCCAACTGCCAGACAATATTTCATCCTGTTCTAAACTCGCATGAAGTCCTGGCGCTGTGTATTAATCTCCGGCTAGCGGAACCAGAAGAACGTCCACCTGGCTGGTATGAATCACGCTTTTCGCGGAACAGGAAGCGCGTGAAAAAAAACTGTGGTTATGGTTGCCGTAAATGACCAGATCAATAGCGTATTTGCGGCATACATCCAGGATATGTTCATTCAGAGCCCCATAGGTAATAAAGGTATGCTCAATGGGGTATTCTGCTTCTTTGCTAAGTTTGTCGATAAAATCCTGAGTTTCTTCCTGCATGACTTCACGCAGGTCTTCCAGCATGGGGGCAGCAAACTGGTTATACAGTTCGGGGTCTGAGACCAGTGTAATCAGGCTAATTCGGGCGTTGACAGGGCGAGCGATAGAAACCGCCTTGTCTAACAACTGCTGACTTTCAGGGGTGGCGGCAACAGCAACAAGAATGTGCGAATAGCTCATAACTCGCTCCTTTTTTTCAAGAATTATGAGAGGGCTTTTCAGCTTTAC
Source organism: Citrobacter sp. LUTT5 (assembly GCF_009905315.1). Taxonomy (NCBI): domain Bacteria; kingdom Pseudomonadati; phylum Pseudomonadota; class Gammaproteobacteria; order Enterobacterales; family Enterobacteriaceae; genus Citrobacter; species Citrobacter sp. LUTT5. The sequence goes on from NZ_CP047606.1 coordinate 2,070,016, forward strand.
TCAGCTTACTCCATACTGCAACGTTTCCTTCCTTCATAGTGTGAATGTCATCATGATTATTCATTAATTATTCTTATAAATAGAATAATCGATTCATATTGGTTGCAGATATGTTCAGGTAACTTAAGTAAAACCCACGGCTAATGAAAACAATGTGTTAATAAAAAATAAACATACATTAACATTTGCAAGGTCGTCACATCGCGGTATTAATTAATCGCTCTAAATATTTAAGTCATTGTTTATAAAGTATTTAATTAAAAAAGTTTTTTGAGTTAAATATGTGATCCAGCTCGCTATTTCATGGCGTGATATTAACGGTCGTGAACATAATACTATTCGCTTTTATTGCAAGAATATTCGTACATCAGGAATCGAAATGGATAATGGAAGGTTAAGAAATAAACAAAGTAAAAGCCACGCTGATGGATTTATGTTAAGTGTTTGGCTGGTTTATGTGATCTTGATCACATATTCTTTAAATTCGCAGCATAGCTCCGTTGTATGTGTAACTGACGGCGGGTAGAGTTGCGTCGAATTAGGAAAAATCTTAGACATTTGTAAGAATTGATGTGAGCTTGTAAGGGACGCTGCCTTCTTAAAAGGGAATGTTTAGACGACGCGTAAGTGTCGTTACGTTGCTATGTATTTGACCTTTTGCTTTTTTTTACCGGGCCTTCCCGGCGACATCACGGGGTGCGGTTTTACCGCATGAAAACAATGTTGGTTATTATGGATGCAAATAATGCATACATCCGAGTTGCTGAAACACATTTATGACATCAATTTGTCATATTTATTGCTTGCACAGCGTTTGATCGTTCAGGACAAAGCATCTGCGATGTTTCGCCTTGGTATCAGCGAGGAAATGGCGGACACGTTGGCAACATTAACACTTCCTCAAATGGTCAAACTGGCCGAAACAAACCAACTGGTATGTCATTTCCGTTTCGACGATCACCAGACTGTTACTCGCCTGACGCAAGACTCCCGCGTTGACGATCTTCAGCAAATCCATACTGGTATTATGCTTTCCACACGCCTGTTAAGCGACATCGATGATGCAGCACGTAAGAAAAGGGCTTGATGATGAGCGAAAAAAGCATTGTTCAGGAAGCGCGTGATATCCAGTTGGCAATGGAATTAATCACATTGGGCGCCCGTTTGCAAATGCTGGAAAGCGAAACGCAATTAAGCCGTGGTCGATTAATCAAGCTGTACAAAGAATTACGCGGTAGTCCTCCGCCAAAAGGGATGCTCCCGTTTTCCACCGACTGGTTTATGACGTGGGAACAAAATATTCATGCGTCGATGTTTTGCAATGCATGGCAATTCCTGCTCAAAACGGGTCTCTGTAGCGGCGTGGATGCCGTAATTAAGGCGTATCGGTTATATCTTGAGCAGTGTCCGCAGCCTGAAGAAGGGCCATTGCTGGCGTTAACTCGCGCGTGGACGCTGGTGCGATTTGTCGACAGCGGATTGCTGGAGTTGTCCCAATGCAATTGTTGCGGTGGGAATTTTATCACCCATGCACACCAACCCGCAGGCAGCTTTGCCTGTAGTTTATGCCAGCCGCCATCAAGGGCCGTAAAAAGACGTAAACTTTCCCAGAATGCTGCCGATATTATTCCACAACTGCTGGATGAACAGATCGAACAGGCTGTTTAACTGATACGGTGTGGATGAACACTCCAGCAGCGGTAAGCGATTACCGCTGCTTTTTTTTGTCCTGACCTTACGTTAATTGCCCGACTGCGCATCCTGTCATAGTCAATTGCGAAAGGATGATGTCGTGCTTATCTTATTAGGTTACCTGGTTGTTATTGGTACAGTTTTCGGCGGTTACATGATGACCGGCGGACACCTTGGGGCACTCTATCAACCGGCTGAGCTGGTGATTATCGGTGGCGCGGGTATTGGGGCATTCATCGTCGGCAATAATGGGAAAGCCATCAAAGGGACGATGAAAGCGATCCCGTTGCTTTTCCGTCGTTCGAAATACACCAAAGCGATGTATATGGATCTGCTGGCGCTCCTGTATCGCCTGATGGCCAAGTCACGTCAACAGGGCATGTTCTCGCTTGAGCGCGACATCGAAAACCCAAAAGAAAGTGAAATCTTCGCTAGCTATCCGCGCATTCTTGCCGATGCCGTAATGCTTGATTTTATTGTCGATTATCTACGCCTGATTATCAGCGGCAATATGAATACGTTTGAAATTGAAGCGCTGATGGACGAAGAAATTGAGACTCATGAGAGTGAGGCCGAAGTTCCGGCGAATAGTCTGGCGATGGTCGGCGACTCACTGCCGGCATTCGGGATCGTCGCGGCCGTTATGGGTGTTGTGCATGCACTGGCTTCTGCCGATCGCCCGGCAGCAGAGCTGGGGGCGTTGATTGCGCATGCGATGGTGGGAACATTCCTCGGTATTTTGCTGGCCTATGGATTTATTTCTCCGCTTGCCAGCGTTCTGCGCCAGAAAAGCGCTGAAACAACCAAAATGATGCAGTGCGTGAAGATAACGCTGCTCTCCAATCTGAATGGCTACGCGCCGCCGATTGCCGTTGAATTCGGTCGTAAGACTCTGTACTCCAGCGAACGTCCTTCGTTTATCGAACTGGAAGAACATGTTCGTGCGGTGAGAAATCCAACTGCGCAACAGACGACCGAGGACGCATGAAAAATCAGGCCCATCCCATTATCGTTGTAAAGCGACGCAAACATAAGAATCACGGTGGTGGGGCGCATGGCTCGTGGAAAATCGCCTACGCCGATTTTATGACCGCGATGATGGCCTTCTTTCTGGTGATGTGGCTCATTTCTATTTCCAGCCCTAAAGAATTGATCCAGATTGCCGAATATTTCCGTACACCGCTGGCCACCGCGGTGACCGGGGGAAATCGTATTTCGAATAGCCAAAGCCCGATTCCAGGCGGCGGGGATGATTACACCCAGCAGCAGGGTGAGGTGAACAAGCAGCCGAATATTGATGACCTGAGAAAACGTATGGAACAGAGCCGCTTGAGCAAACTTCGTGGCGATCTCGATCAACTGATTGAATCCGATCCCAAACTGCGAGCGCTGCGTCCGCATTTAAAGATTGATTTAGTTCAGGAAGGGCTGCGGATACAGATTATCGACAGTCAGAATCGCCCAATGTTTAAGACCGGTAGTGCTGAAGTTGAGCCGTACATGCGCGATATCCTGCGCGCGATTGCACCAGTGCTCAACGGGATCCCTAACCGGATCAGCCTTTCCGGTCACACGGATGATTACCCTTACGCGAATGGTGAGAAAGGGTACAGCAACTGGGAATTGTCTGCCGATCGCGCAAATGCATCGCGTCGCGAGCTGGTTAGCGGCGGTCTGGATGATGGAAAAGTATTACGTGTGGTAGGTATGGCCGCCACGATGCGTCTGAGCGATCGCGGTCCTGAAGACGCTATCAACCGCCGTATTAGCCTGCTGGTTCTCAATAAGCAGGCAGAAGAGGCCATTTTGCATGAAAACGCTGAAAGCCAGAATGAGCCGGTAAGTGTCTTACAACGGCCAGCGGAACTCCCGCCGGTAAGCGTTCCCACATCGCCACCAGCCAATCCGAGGTGATAGCGTGAGCATGGATATTAGCGATTTTTATCAGACATTTTTTGATGAAGCTGACGAACTGTTGGCTGATATGGAGCAACACCTTCTTGATTTGGTTCCTGAAGCCCCGGACTCCGAACAGCTGAATGCCATTTTTCGTGCAGCGCACTCGATTAAAGGCGGGGCGGGCACCTTCGGCTTTACCATTTTGCAGGAAACGACCCATCTGATGGAAAACCTGCTGGATGAAGCGCGGCGTGGCGAGATGCAGCTCAATGCCGACATTATCAACCTGTTTTTGGAAACGAAAGATATTATGCAGGAACAGCTCGACGCCTATAAAAGCTCAGTGGAGCCTGATGCCGACAGTTTTGAGTACATTTGCCAGGCGTTACGGCAGTTAGCGCTCGAAGCGAAAGGTGAAACCGCACCGTCAGTTGTCAACTCAGCAAAACTGAGCGTTGTTGATAGCACCGCGATGCAGGAAGAGGCGGTTGCAAAGCCTGAACTCGCCAGTGAAGAGAGCAAAAAACGCATTACTCTCTCGCGTCTGAAAGCCAGCGAAGTGGATTTGCTGGAAGAGGAACTGGGGAACCTGGCGACCTTAACCGATGTGGTAAAAGGAAGCGACACGCTGTCAGCTACGCTTGATGGCAACCTCGCAGAAGATGACATCATTGCAGTACTCTGCTTTGTCATTGAAGCTGACCAAATTGAATTCGAAACCGTCAGCGCAGCGCCCGCGACCGTTGAAACTGAAGAGGTAGCCGTTGTCGCGAAGCCGCAGCCGGTTGCCGTTGCGCCAGCGGTGAAAGCCGCCGCCAGTGAAGCGCCACATGGGCGCGCGGAGCGTGAAAAACCAGCCCGCGCCAGCGAGTCGACCAGCATCCGCGTAGCGGTTGAGAAGGTCGATCAGCTTATTAACCTGGTCGGTGAGTTGGTCATCACCCAGTCGATGCTGGCCCAGCGATCTAACGAACTGGATCCCGTCAATCATGGCGATCTCATCACCAGCATGGGTCAGTTACAACGTAACGCCCGCGATTTGCAAGAGTCGGTGATGTCGATTCGTATGATGCCAATGGAGTATGTGTTCAGTCGTTTCCCTCGTTTGGTGCGCGATCTGGCCGGTAAGCTGGGTAAACAGGTCGAGCTGACGCAGGTAGGTAGCTCAACCGAACTCGATAAGAGCCTGATTGAACGCATCATCGATCCGTTGACGCACCTGGTGCGTAACAGCCTCGACCATGGTATCGAACTGCCGGAAAAACGCCTTGAATCCGGCAAAAGCCCAATCGGCAATCTGACGCTTTCCGCGGAGCACCAGGGTGGGAATATTTGTATTGAAGTGACTGACGATGGCGCTGGCCTGAACCGCGAACGTATTCTGGCCAAAGCTATCTCCCAGGGTATGCCGATCCACGAAAACATGAGCGATGACGAAGTGGGTATGTTGATCTTCGCTCCAGGCTTTTCGACCGCCGAACAGGTGACGGATGTCTCCGGACGCGGCGTGGGTATGGATGTGGTGAAGCGAAATATCCAGGAGATGGGCGGCCATGTTGAGATCCAGTCCAAACAGGGACAGGGGACCACTATTCGCATTCTGCTGCCGCTGACGCTGGCGATCCTCGATGGGATGTCCGTGCGTGTGGCGGATGAGGTCTTCATTCTGCCACTAAATGCCGTTATGGAATCGCTGCAACCGCGCGAAGAAGATCTCCATCCGTTGGCCGGAGGCGAACGCGTTCTGGAAGTGCGTGGCGAATATTTACCGCTGGTTGAGTTGTGGAAGGTCTTTGAGGTTGAAGGCGCTAAAACTGAAGCGACTCAGGGCATTGTGGTTATTTTACAAAGTGCAGGGCGTCGCTATGCGCTGCTGGTCGATCAGTTAATTGGCCAACACCAGGTAGTGGTCAAAAACCTGGAAAGCAACTACCGCAAAGTGCCAGGTATTTCTGCAGCAACGATCCTCGGCGACGGCAGCGTCGCGCTGATTGTCGATGTCTCTGCATTGCAGGGATTAAACCGCGAACAACGTGTGGCGATCACAGCCGCCTGATTGAGTGAGAAGGGAATAATATGACCGGTATGAGTAATGTAACTAAACTGGCCGGCGAACCGTCAGGTCAGGAATTCCTCGTGTTTACGCTGGGGGATGAAGAGTACGGTATCGATATCCTGAAAGTGCAGGAAATCCGTGGTTATGATCAGGTGACGCGCATCGCTAACACGCCTGCATTTATCAAAGGCGTCACGAACCTGCGTGGTGTGATTGTGCCTATCGTCGACCTGCGCGTGAAATTTAGCCAGAGTGATGTGGATTACAACGAAAACACCGTGGTGATTGTGCTGAACCTGGGTCAGCGGGTGGTTGGGATTGTGGTGGATGGCGTTTCGGATGTGCTGTCGCTGACAACGGATCAAATCCGTCCGGCACCGGAGTTTGCGGTCACGCTGTCGACGGAATATTTGACGGGATTGGGTGCGCTGGGTGACCGGATGCTGATCCTGGTCAACATTGAGAAGCTGCTGAACAGCGAAGAAATGGCGCTGCTGGATATTGCCGCTTCCCACGTCGCATAATCGCCATAACTCATCCGGCCTACAATGATTGCTGTTGTAGGCCGGATTAGCGTAGCGTATCCGGCAGATTTCCTTCTTACGCTTCCCGCTCAACCAGCTCAGGTTCTTCTTCCAGTAAACCTTCATCCTGCGCCAGCATCGCCGTTGCAATCCCATTACCTAATACGTTGATTGCTGAACGTCCCATATCCAGGAAGTGATCAATTCCCATCAGTAGCAGAATTCCGGCAACCGGAATATTGAAGCTCGGGATGGTTGCCGCCAGCACCACCAGTGCTGAACGTGGCACACCTGCAATTCCTTTGGACGCCAGCATCAGCGTCAGCATCAGGACGGTGATTTCTGCGAAAGAGAGGTGAATATTATAGGCCTGCGCGATAAACATGGAGGCAAATGAACAATAGACCATGGAACCGACTAGGTTGAACGAATAACCGATAGGCAGCACGAATGACACGATGTTGGGTGAGCAGCCAAATTTAGTTAATTGCTCCAGCGTTTTCGGATAAGCGGCCTCAGAGCTGCTGGTGGTGAATGCGACCAGAACCGGGTCTTTCAGCATGCTCACCAGGCGAAATACCTCTTTTTTCAGCATGACATAACCCACCGCCAACAGAACCAGGCAGGTCAGCAAAATCGCCACATAGTAGCCGCCGATAAACGATGCATAGTTAAGCAGGATCCCCAGACCCTGGGTAGAGATTACGGAAGAGATGGCGGCAAAAATTGCCAGCGGCGCGACGTACATCACGTAGCCGGTCACTTTCAGCATAATGTGGGAAACCACATCCAGCGCGGCAACCAGCGGAGCGTTAAATTTCTCTCCGAGCGATGCTCCACCAATACCGAAGAACATTGAGAACACCACGATTTGCAGGATCTCATTGTTAGCCATTGCCTCGGCTATGCTGGTTGGAATGGTATGTGTCAGAAAACCTTTCAGGCTCATGCCGCCTACGGCCAGACCGGTGTCGGTGGCTTCCAGCGGGATCGTAAGGTTTAACCCGCTCCCGGGTTGCTCAAGGGAAACCACAAACAGACCGACCAGAATAGACAATACAGAAGAGCTGATAAACCAGATCATCGCTTTGCCGCCCACGCGACCGATGGTGGACGTTTCCCCCAGGCGCATAATACCAACGGTCAGGGTGCTGAATACTAAAGGCGCAATCACCATCTTAATCAGACGTAAAAAGATGTCGGTGAGAAGCGTAATATTATCGGCCCAGGCGGTCACAACGCCGGGGGAGGCATAAGAGTGGATCACCGCACCCGACAGGATCCCCGCCAGCATGAAGATCACGATAAACAACGTGAGTTTGTTTGCATTTGCCACTAAAAAGCCCTCAGTAAGGATTTAACATTTATTGATCGGTTACTCATTTTTTATACTTATTAAGTGGTAACGAAGTATTCATCATATAAATTGGATTAAAGCGTAAACGGATACAACTTTTTTTAATTTTTTATCCATTTTGTTGTGGTATTTACGATGCGTATGTGTGATCCAAATCACACAAAAAAGTGTATTTCAGCCAATCTGGCCGTGCTCACTGATGAGTATGAATGTTATTTGCATGATAATTATGGTGTTTTTATGTGAATAATCTGTGGTTGCTGCACACCCGTTTTACCTTCCCCTCGCCAGGCTTCACATCCCTTCAGGATTTCCTTTTTGCAAACGTAAAGTTATCTCAGCCACTGCCGATAACGTTGATAACTCGTTTTCAGGAAGGTGCCTTATGTTTAACCGTATCCGCGTTGTCACAATGCTGATGATGGTGCTGGGGGTTTTCGCACTGCTACAGCTTGTTTCCGGTGGTCTGTTGTTTTCTTCATTGCAGCAGAATCAGCAAAGTTTTGTTATTTCTAACGATCTTCGACAGCAGCAAAGTGAACTCACCTCAACATGGGATCTGATGCTGCAAACACGAATCAATTTAAGCCGTTCTTCTGCGCGCATGATGATGGATGCGTCTAACCAGCAAAGCAGCGCCAAAAACGATCTGCTGAAGAATGCGAAAGCATCGCTGGCGCAGGCTGAAACGCATTACGCAAAATTTAAAAACATCACACCGTTGCCGGAAATGGCAGAAGCCAGCGGCAACATTGAGGAAAAATATCAGCAGTACCATGCGGCCTTGGCAGAACTGGTTCAGTTTCTGGAAAGCGGCAATATGGACGCCTACTTTGCGCAGCCTACGCAGGGAATGCAAAACGCGCTCGGCGAGGCGCTGGGCAAGTACGCCAGCGTTAGCGAAAAGCTTTACGTTCAGGCATTTGATCAAAGCGCGCGGGATTACCATTTCGCCCAATGGCAGCTTGGCGTGCTGGCCGTAGTGCTGGTGCTGATTCTGGTGGTGGTCTGGTACGGCATCCGTCATACCCTGCTTAATCCTCTGTCCCGTGTTATTGCCCATATTCGGGAAATCGCCAGCGGTAACCTGACCGCAACTCTCGCCGTTAGTGGTCGTAACGAAATCGGCGAGCTGGCCAGTACGGTTGATCATATGCAGCGCTCGCTGACGGAAACCGTCACTCTGGTGCGTGAAGGCTCTGATGCGATTTATTCTGGTACCAGCGAAATTGCCAGCGGAAACACGGATCTCTCATCTCGTACGGAACAGCAGGCGTCAGCGCTGGAAGAAACCGCAGCCAGCATGGAACAGCTGACCGCAACCGTGAAGCAAAACGCGGACAACGCGCGTCAGGCCTCGCAACTGGCGAAAAGCGCCTCGGACACCGCGCAGCATGGCGGCAAAGTGGTTGATAGCGTGGTGAACACCATGCACGAAATTGCCGATAGCTCGAAGAAAATTGCCGACATTATTAGCGTCATCGATGGCATTGCCTTTCAGACCAACATTCTCGCACTGAACGCGGCGGTTGAAGCTGCACGCGCCGGTGAGCAAGGCCGCGGCTTTGCCGTGGTGGCGGGCGAAGTGCGTAATCTGGCAAGCCGCAGTGCGCAGGCGGCGAAAGAGATTAAAGCATTGATTGAAGATTCCGTTTCCCGGGTTGATACCGGTTCTGTACTGGTAGAAAGCGCTGGGGAAACGATGAACGACATCGTCAATGCCGTGACGCGGGTGACCGATATCATGGGTGAGATTGCCTCGGCCTCCGACGAGCAAAGCCGGGGGATTGATCAGGTTGCGCTCGCGGTCTCTGAAATGGATCGCGTTACGCAGCAGAACGCCTCTTTGGTACAGGAATCGGCTGCCGCAGCGGCCGCTCTTGAAGAACAGGCCAGTCGCCTGACGCAGTCGGTATCGACTTTCCGCCTTGCGTCACGTCCGGCCTCGACAAAACCACGCGATACACGATTACCTGCAGCGCCGAGCGCCTCCTATCCGCGCCAGAGCATTGAACAAGATACGAATTGGGAAACATTTTGACTGACAGTTAAACCGCGGCCAGTGCCGCCTGATGGGAGCGTTGATGTTTAATCGTATTCGAATTTCGACCACGCTGTTTTTGATTTTAATCCTCTGCGGTGTTTTGCAGATTGGCAGTAATGGCTTGTCCTTCTGGGCATTTCGGGACGGTTTTCAGAACCTGAATCAGGTCGAACGGAGTAATCAGCAACGCGCTGCGCTGGCCCAAACCCGCGCTGTGTTATTACAGGCCAGTACGGCCCTTAATAAGGCAGGGACGCTGACCGCCCTGAGCTATCCGCCAGAGGACATCAAAACCCTGATGACTCTTGCGCGCGACAGCCTGGCGCAGTCTGAATTGATGTTTAAACGCTTTATGGCGACGTCGGATTCGACGGAACAAGGCAAGGCGCTGTTTAGCGCGACGGAGAAAAGTTTCAACCAGTGGCACAGCGATCTCGCGCATCAGGCCACCTGGCTTGAAAACAATCAGCTGTCAGATTTTCTGACCGCGCCGGTGCAGGCGGCTCAAGATGCTTTTGATGCGAATGTGAATGCGTGGCAGAGCAACATCGACCGCGTGTTGCAAACGGCAGGAGAGCAGAGTCAGCGCAATTACCATATGTCGGGGGTGATTTTCGCCACCATGGTGGTCCTGGCAGCACTGCTCACCAGCGGTGCGCTGTTCTGGTCACGCAAGATGATTGTTCAGCCGCTGGCGATTATTGGCAGCCATTTCGACAGTATTGCCGCGGGGAATCTGGCACGGCCAGTAGCGGTTTATGGGCGCAATGAGATCTCGGCCATTTTTGCCAGCCTGCAGAAGATGCAAAAGGCATTACGCGAAACAGTAAATGACGTTCGTCAGGGCAGCTCAGCCATGCATAGCGGTATTTCAGAAATCGCGATGGGCAATAACGATTTATCTTCGCGAACCGAACAGCAGGCGGCCGCGCTGGCACAAACGGCAGCCAGCATGGAACAACTTACCGCCACTGTCGGCCAGAACGCTGATAACGCGCGCCAGGCGTCAGGGATCGCCAAAAGTGCGGCAGACACAGCGCATAAAGGTGGCGAGCAGACGTCCCGGGTTGCCAGCACCATGCATGAGATTTCTGCCAGCTCGCAGAAAATCGGCGACATCATCGGCGTGATTGACAGCATTGCCTTCCAGACCAATATCCTGGCGTTGAATGCCGCGGTCGAGGCCGCCAGGGCAGGGGAGCAAGGGCGTGGTTTTGCCGTCGTCGCTGGTGAAGTGCGTAATCTGGCAAGCCGTAGCGCGCAGGCGGCGAAAGAAATTAAGGGGCTCATTGAGGAGTCAGTCACCCGGGTGCATCAGGGCTCGCAACTGGTGGATATGGCGTCGCGCACGATGACGGAAATTGTCAGTTCGGTGACCCGGGTTAACGACATAATGGGCGAGATTGCCTCGGCATCCGATGAACAGCGCAGAGGCATTGAGCAGGTGGCGCAGGCCGTCAGCCAGATGGACTCAGTGACGCAGCAAAACGCCGGGCTGGTGGAAGAAGCTGCATCCGCCACCGGACAACTCGCCACACAGGCCGATAATCTTTCCGCCTGTGTCGCATTTTTCAAGCTTGAAGAGCAAACCGTAGCAAAACAAGAGTTGGCGCAGCCGCAGGTTGTGCCCGTTGTATCCTGAATGTGATTGAGAAGGCGCTATGACATCATCTCTGCCCACCGGGCAAACGTCATTATTGTTACAGATGACACAGCGCCTCGCGCTGTCTGACGCGCATTTTCGTCGGATATGTCAATTAATCTACCAGCGTGCGGGGATCGTACTGGCCGACCACAAGCGGGATATGGTTTATAACCGCCTGGTCCGCCGTTTGCGTACCCTGGGGCTGGATGACTTTGGTCGCTATCTCAGCATGCTGGAAGCTAACCAGAACAGTGCTGAGTGGCAGGCTTTTATTAACTCCCTGACAACCAACCTGACCGCATTTTTTCGCGAAGGGCATCATTTTCCGGTGCTGTCAGATCATGCTCGTCGGCGCAGCGGTGAATACCGCGTCTGGAGCGCGGCGGCATCAACCGGAGAAGAGCCCTACAGCATTGCGATTACGCTTGCCGATACCTTAGGTATGGCACCGGGCCGCTGGCGCGTTTTTGCCAGCGACATTGATACCGAAGTGCTGGAAAAGGCCAGAAACGGCATTTACCGCCTCGATGAGCTAAAGACGCTGTCACCCCAGCAGTTGCAGCGTTATTTCATGCGCGGCACCGGGCCGCATGAAGGGCTGGTACGAGTTCGGCAGGAACTGGCAGGTCATGTTGAATTTTCCAGCGTCAATTTACTGGATAAGCAGTACAACGTGCCTGGCCCTTTTGATGCCATATTTTGCCGTAACGTGATGATCTATTTCGATAAAACGACGCAGCAGGACATTTTGCACCGTTTTGTTCCACTTCTTAAACCTGACGGACTGCTGTTTGCAGGTCATTCAGAAAACTTTAGCAACCTTGTGCGCGAGTTTAGCCTGCGTGGACAGACCGTGTATGCGCATGCGCCAGGTAAGGATAAAGCATGAGTAAAATCAGGGTGTTGTCGGTAGATGATTCTGCATTGATGCGTCAAATCATGACCGAAATTATTAACAGCCACAGTGATATGGAAATGGTGGCGACGGCGCCGGATCCGTTGGTCGCCCGGGATTTAATCAAAAAATACAATCCCGACGTCCTGACGCTGGATGTGGAAATGCCGCGCATGGACGGCCTCGATTTCCTTGAGAAGTTGATGCGCCTGCGTCCAATGCCGGTGGTTATGGTTTCTTCACTGACCGGTAAAGGTTCTGAGGTCACGCTGCGGGCCCTGGAACTGGGGGCGATTGACTTTGTCACCAAGCCTCAGTTGGGGATCCGCGAAGGCATGCTGGCGTATAGCGAGATGATTGCGGAGAAAATCCGCACCGCATCGCGGGCAAAACTGGCCGCCCACAAACCCTTGGCGGCACCGACGACCTTGAAAACGGGGCCATTACTCAGTTCAGAAAAACTGCTGGTCATCGGCGCCTCAACCGGAGGAACAGAGGCAATTCGCCATGTACTCCAGCCATTGCCGCTTTCAAGTCCCGGTATTCTTATTACCCAGCATATGCCGCCAGGATTTACCCGATCGTTCGCCGAACGTCTGAACAAACTGTGTCAGATTACCGTGAAAGAGGCAGAGGACGGAGAGCGCGTTCTCCCTGGGCATGCGTATATCGCGCCTGGCGACAAGCATATGGAGCTGGCGCGCAGCGGCGCGAACTATCAAATCAAAATTCATGACGGTCCGCCGGTTAACCGGCACCGGCCCTCAGTGGATGTGCTGTTTCATTCGGTGGCGAAACATGCGGGGCGTAATGCCGTTGGGGTGATCCTGACCGGTATGGGCAACGATGGCGCAGCCGGAATGCTAGCGATGAACCAGGCGGGTGCCTGGACCATTGCGCAAAACGAAGCAAGTTGTGTGGTGTTCGGCATGCCGCGCGAGGCCATCAATATGGGTGGCGTAAGCGAAGTGGTCGATCTTAGCCAGGTGAGCCAGCAAATGCTGGTGAAAATTAGTGCCGGACAGGCAATACGTATTTGAATCAGGAGTTTATTTTTATGGCGGATAAAGAGCTTAAGTTTTTGGTTGTGGATGACTTTTCCACCATGCGTCGCATCGTGCGTAACCTGCTTAAAGAGCTGGGATTCAACAATGTTGAAGAGGCTGAAGATGGCGTGGATGCGCTGAACAAGCTGCAGGCAGGGGGATTCGGTTTTGTTATTTCTGACTGGAACATGCCGAACATGGATGGACTGGAACTGCTGAAAACTATCCGTGCAGATGGTGGGATGGCTTCTCTGCCGGTGCTGATGGTCACGGCAGAAGCGAAAAAAGAGAACATCATTGCGGCGGCACAGGCAGGCGCCAGTGGCTACGTCGTGAAACCGTTCACGGCGGCGACGCTGGAAGAAAAACTGAATAAAATCTTTGAGAAACTGGGCATGTGAGGGTGTGATGATGATGCAACCACAAATTAAACCTGCTGACGAACACTCTGCAGGGGACATCATCGCGCGCATCGGCAGTTTGACCCGAATGCTGCGCGACAGCCTGCGTGAACTGGGGCTGGATCAGGCCATTGCCGAAGCGGCAGAAGCAATTCCCGATGCCCGCGATCGTCTCGATTACGTTGTACAGATGACCGCTCAGGCGGCAGAGCGCGCGCTGAACAGCGTCGAAGCTTCGCAGCCGCACCAGGACGCGATGGAAAAAGGGGCCAAAGACCTGACCAAACGCTGGGATGAATGGTTCGAAAATCCGATCGAACTGTCAGACGCTCGTGAACTGGTCACCGATACCCGTCAGTTCCTTGGTGATGTGCCCGGACATACCAGCTTTACCAATGCCCAGTTGCTGGACATCATGATGGCGCAGGATTTCCAGGATCTCACCGGACAGGTCATCAAGCGCATGATGGATGTTATCCAGGAAATTGAACGTCAGCTGTTGATGGTTCTGTTGGAAAACATACCGGAACAGGGCGCTCGTCCTAAACGTGAAAACGAAAGCTTGCTGAACGGCCCGCAGGTTGACGCCTCGAAAGCTGGCGTAGTGGCAAGCCAGGATCAGGTTGACGACCTGCTGGATAGCCTCGGGTTCTGATGAGTATTTGCCGGATGTGAGGCGTGGGCCTCTCATCCGGCTTACGCGCAATTCTGCTTAAAGCCATAAATCCCGTCTTTTTTACCGCTTACTCTTCCCATTGCTGGATAGCTGTTCTGGCATCATTCTCGCCTATATCTCTATCCAGGGTCTGATGCGTGGCAGAAGAAAGCGACGACGACAAAACAGAAGCCCCCACACCCCACCGACTTGAAAAAGCGCGGGAAGAAGGGCAGATCCCCCGATCCAAAGAGCTAACCTCACTACTTATTTTGCTGGTGGGCGTGTGCATTATATGGATTGGCGGGGAGTCGCTTGCCCGCCGGCTGGCCGGTATGCTGTCGGCCGGATTACGTTTTGACCACAGTATGGTCAACGATCCAAACCTGATCCTCAGCCAAATCATCCTGCTGATTAAAGACGCGATGATTGCGCTGTTGCCGTTGATTACCGGCGTCGTTCTGGTGGCATTAATCTCCCCGGTGATGCTTGGCGGCTTGATTTTCAGCGGTAAATCCCTGCAACCCAAATTCTCTAAGCTGAATCCGTTGCCGGGCATTAAGCGCATGTTTTCCGCGCAAACCGGCGCAGAACTGCTCAAAGCGATACTGAAGTCGACGTTAGTGGGCAGCGTGGCCGGGTTTTATCTCTGGCACAAGTGGCCAGAGATGATGCGGCTGATGGCGGAATCTCCGATTACGGCAATGGGCAACGCCCTGGATTTAGTCGGCATGTGCGCGTTGTTGGTGGTGCTTGGCGTCATTCCGATGGTGGGATTCGACGTTTTTTTCCAGATCTACAGCCATCTGAAAAAGCTGCGCATGTCGCGCCAGGATATCCGTGACGAATTTAAGCAAAGCGAAGGTGATCCGCACGTTAAGGGCAAAATTCGCCAAATGCAGCGCGCGGCCGCTCAGCGTCGCATGATGGCGGATGTACCAAAAGCAGACGTTATTGTCACTAACCCTACGCACTACTCAGTGGCGTTGAAGTATGACGAGAACAAAATGAGTGCGCCGAAAGTTGTCGCTAAGGGGGCCGGGCTGGTTGCGCTGCGCATTCGTGAAATTGGCGCAGAGCACCGTGTCCCTACGTTAGAAGCGCCGCCACTGGCGCGTGCGCTCTATCGCCATGCTGAAATTGGTCAGCAAATACCGGGTCAATTATATGCCGCCGTTGCCGAAGTGCTGGCATGGGTATGGCAGCTAAAACGCTGGCGTCTGGCTGGCGGCAAACGTCCACCACAACCTGAAAACCTTCCGGTGCCTGAAGCACTGGATTTCATGAACGAGAAGAATACTGATGGCTAATCTGGTCGCGATGCTGCGCCTGCCCAGCAACCTGAAATCCACGCAATGGCAAATCCTTGCTGGACCGATCCTCATCCTGCTGATCCTGTCGATGATGGTGCTGCCGCTGCCGGCTTTCGTCCTCGATTTGCTGTTCACATTTAACATTGCGCTGTCGATCATGGTGCTGCTGGTGGCGATGTTCACCCAGCGTACGCTGGAATTTGCCGCATTCCCGACGATTTTGCTGTTTACCACATTATTACGCCTGGCGCTGAACGTCGCGTCGACCCGTATCATTTTGATGGAAGGACACACCGGCGCGGCGGCGGCGGGGAAGGTGGTTGAAGCTTTTGGTCACTTCCTGGTGGGCGGTAACTTTGCGATCGGCATCGTGGTCTTCGTGATTCTCGTCATCATTAACTTTATGGTAATCACCAAAGGTGCAGGGCGTATCGCCGAGGTTGGCGCGCGCTTCGTGCTGGATGGTATGCCCGGCAAGCAGATGGCGATTGATGCGGATTTGAATGCCGGTCTGATTGGCGAAGATGAAGCTAAAAAACGACGCTCGGAAGTGACCCAGGAAGCGGATTTTTACGGCTCAATGGACGGTGCGAGTAAATTCGTCCGTGGAGACGCCATTGCCGGTATTTTGATCATGGTGATCAACGTAGTCGGCGGTCTGTTAGTTGGGGTGTTGCAGCATGGTATGAGCATGGGCAGCGCTGCGGAAAGTTATACCCTGCTGACCATAGGTGACGGGCTGGTGGCACAAATTCCTGCGCTGGTTATCTCTACCGCGGCGGGCGTTATCGTGACCCGCGTGAGTACCGACCAGGACGTAGGCGAACAGATGGTGACCCAACTGTTCAGCAATCCTAGTGTCATGTTGCTCAGTGCGGCGGTACTTGGACTTTTGGGCCTGGTTCCGGGCATGCCGAACCTGGTGTTTCTGATGTTTACTGCCGCATTGCTGGGCCTGGCCTGGTGGATGCGCGGTCGTGAGCAAAAAGCGCCAGATGAACCGCAGCCGGTGAAAATGCCGGAAAACAACTCCGTGGTGGAAGCTACGTGGAACGACGTGCAGTTGGAAGATTCGCTGGGAATGGAGGTAGGTTATCGCCTGATCCCAATGGTGGACTTTCAGCAGGATGGCGAGTTACTGGGGCGAATTCGCAGTATTCGTAAGAAATTTGCTCAGGATATGGGCTTCCTGCCGCCGGTGGTACACATCCGTGACAATATGGATCTACAGCCGGCCCGCTATCGAATTTTGATGAAAGGGGTAGAAATTGGCAGCGGTGACGCCTATCCGGGACGCTGGCTGGCCATTAACCCGGGTACTGCTGCCGGGTCGCTGCCGGGCGAGAAAACGGTCGATCCGGCTTTCGGACTGGACGCTATCTGGATTGAAAGCGCATTGAAGGAACAGGCGCAGATTCAGGGCTTTACGGTGGTTGAAGCCAGTACTGTTGTTGCTACGCATCTAAATCACCTGATTGGCCAGTTCGCCGCTGAGCTGTTTGGCCGTCAGGAAGCGCAGCAGTTACTGGATCGAGTGTCGCAGGAAATGCCAAAGCTGACGGAAGATCTGGTGCCGGGCGTTGTGACGCTCACCACGCTGCATAAAGTGCTGCAGAACTTACTGGACGAGAAAGTACCGATTCGTGATATGCGCACCATTCTTGAAACGTTGGCGGAACATGCGCCGCTGCAAAACGATCCGCATGAGCTTACCGCGGTCGTCCGTGTTGCGTTGGGACGCGCCATCACTCAGCAGTGGTTCCCGGGTAATGAAGAGGTTCAGGTTATCGGTCTTGATACTCCGCTCGAGCGTTTGCTGCTGCAAGCGCTGCAGGGGGGGGGTGGCCTGGAGCCTGGGCTTGCAGACCGCCTGCTGGCCCAAACACAGGAAGCGCTGTCCCGGCAGGAAATGTTGGGCGCGCCGCCGGTCTTGCTGGTTAATCACGCGTTGCGTCCGCTGCTGGCGCGGTTTTTACGTCGCAGCATCCCGCAGTTGGTGGTGTTATCGAACATGGAGCTTTCCGATAACCGCCATATCCGCATGACAGCGACCATTGGAGGTAAATAATGCGCAAGTTACTGTGGTTGTTGTTTTTTCCTCTGGTGGCGCAGGCCGCCGGAGAAGGGGCCTGGCAGGCAAGCGGTATGGGGATCACCTTAAATCACCGTGGCCAGTCAGCCTCGTCTGCGCCTTTGGTTCCTGGCCAGCCGGTCTCAGGCTTGATGACGCTGGTAGCCTGGCGCTATGAGCTGAATGGCCCCACGCCCGCAGGTCTGCGGGTGCGTTTATGTTCTCAGTCCCGCTGTGTCGAGCTGGACGGGCAAAGTGGGACCACCAACGGGTTCAATAATGTTCCGGCCATTGAACCGATGCATTTTGTCTGGGAAGTCCCCGGCGGTGGTCGCCTGATCCCCGCGTTACGCATTCAGAGCAATCAGGTGATTGTGAACTACCGTTAACACCCTCCGTCATTCAGACCAGCAGTTGAAACTGCTGGTTGTTTCAACACTCCAGCCTCTCATTCAATTAAATAGAAACGCGGTTTTATAAAATAAGTGACGTACGTTGCCGGACTCTTTGTATTGTTGCCATTTCACGAATCCTTCTGGCAGAAATAGAAAGGTTTCACTTCCTGTTTGCTTTTACTGTGCCCCTATAAGGATGCCCATTGTCAAAGCGAGGATTGCGGGGCCTCCCAAATACAGCTGCTGCGCCGCAACAGGGGCAGGTCACAGCATTGAATCCGACATTGACAGAGGTTAAGTAAATGATTGTTTACCCGGTTAAACATAGCCCGTTGTTGCGCCAGCCAGAACATTTTATTGCCAGGGATGAATTAAAAGCGCTGATCAAAAAGGTGACGCATAACCTGGTCAATATTCATGACGAAACTGGTGAGTTCTTGCTGCGTCTGGACGATGGACGCGTAATTGATACCAAAGGCTGGGCTGGATGGGAGTGGACGCACGGCGTCGGCTTGTACGGGATGTATCAGTACTATCTGCAAACCGGTGATGAAACGATGCGCGATATCATCGATAGCTGGTTTGCCGATCGCTTTGCTGAAGGTGCAACCACCAAAAACGTTAACACCATGGCGCCATTTTTAACGTTGGCGTATCGCTATGAAGAGACGCGTAATCCGGCGTATCTACCGTGGCTCGACAGCTGGGCTGAGTGGGCAATGCATGAGATGCCGCGTACCGAGTTCGGCGGTATGCAACACATCACGCTGGCGGAAGAAAACCACCAGCAGATGTGGGATGACACGCTGATGATGACGGTTTTACCGCTGGCGAAGATTGGCAAATTACTCAATCGCCCTGACTACATCGAAGAGGCAACGTATCAGTTCCTGCTGCACGTGCAAAACCTGATGGATAAAGACACGGGGCTGTGGTTCCACGGCTGGAGCTATGAAGGAAATCATAACTTTGCCAATGCCCGCTGGGCGCGTGGCAACAGTTGGTTAACTATCGTGATCCCGGACTTCCTCGAATTACTTGATTTACCAGAAAACAATGCCGTTCACCGCTATCTGGTTCAGGTCCTGAACGCACAAATCGCGGCGCTGGCGAAATGCCAGGATGAAAGTGGGTTGTGGCATACCTTGCTGGACGACCCGCAGTCGTATCTGGAAGCATCGGCAACTGCCGGATTTGCTTATGGGATCCTCAAAGCTGTACGTAAACGCTATGTTGGGCAAGAGTATACGCTGGTGGCCGAAAAAGCCATTCGTGGCATTGTGCAGCATATTTCACCGGAAGGTGAACTGCTGCACACCTCGTTTGGTACCGGGATGGGACACAATCTCGATTTCTACCGCAACATCCCTCGGACTTCTATGCCTTACGGACAAGCGATGGCGATGCTGTGTCTTACCGAATACTTGCGTAAGTATTTTTGATATCGGTATTCGATGGCGCTACCGCTATCGGACCCGATGGTTGAGTCGTCACTGTGTGTACCGTGTTGTCCTGCGGGGCAAAGAGATGATCCATGATTTGACGCATAACCGGCGCGGCGGTGACACCATCGCTGCCGCCGTTTTCCAGAATTAACGCCACCGCGACCTTCGGGTTCTTATAGGGCGCAAATGCGGTATAGAACACGTGGTCGCGCAAGCGGACAGGGATCATCTTCGCATTGTAGGTCTGATTTTCTTTCAGACTAAAGACCTGCGAGGTGCCGCTTTTCGCCGCAATGCCGTAAGGTGCGGTGTGAAAGAACTTATAACCTGTACCATTTGGTTCATTCGCCATGCCGAACATCGCCTGACGCACCAGTCCCCAGTAGGGTGACGAGGCTGAGGCGATTTGTGACGGTGCTTCTGGAGCCTGATACGGCGTGAAGGTTTTGCCATTTTCTTCATCGAGTAGCAGGTGAGGGACGATAACCTTGCCGTTGTTAATCAGTGCGACCATGGCTTTGACCATCTGGATAGGAGTGGCAATCCAGTAGCCCTGGCCGATGCCAACTGAGATAGTATCCCCCTGATACCAGGCTT
The DNA here is from genome assembly GCF_009905315.1 of Citrobacter sp. LUTT5. Taxonomy (NCBI): domain Bacteria; kingdom Pseudomonadati; phylum Pseudomonadota; class Gammaproteobacteria; order Enterobacterales; family Enterobacteriaceae; genus Citrobacter; species Citrobacter sp. LUTT5. Next base: position 2,090,051 of record NZ_CP047606.1, read on the forward strand.
TTTTATGCACTTTTTGCTTCCATTCACGGCTCGGGAGCAGGCCGTTATACTCCTCATCAAGATCGATGCCGGTCGGTTTACCGTAACCAAACTGGCTGAGCATGCTGTTAATCCGGTCGATCCCCATCATATACGCCACCTGATAGAAGAACGTATCGGCAGACTCTTCTATCGCTTTGGTGACATCCAACATACCGTGGCCCGTTTTTTTCCAGTCACGGTAATGTCGCTCGGTGCCGGGTAGCGTCCAGGTAGGAGCACCGAAGAAACTGGTCTGCGGCGTGATCACACCGTTTAGTAATGCTGACATCGCCATATACGGTTTGACCGTTGAAGCGGGGGGGTACAATCCCTGTGTGACGCGGTTGATTAATGGCAGGTCTTTATCCTGGAGTAGCTTGTTATAGTCCTGATAGCTAATGCCTTTGACAAACGGATTCGGGTCATAGCTAGGGTTTGAGACCATCGCCAGTACAGAACCGTCGTGTGGATCTTCAACCAAAACGGCGGCACGCTGGCCAGCCAACAAGCTCTCAATATATTGCTGTAAATGTAAATCCAGCGTCAAATGGATATTTTTTCCGGCAACGGGCGGCACATCTTTGAGCAGGCGTACGATGCGTCCGTGGTTATCTACTTCCACCTCCTGATATCCGGTCTTTCCATGCAGTTCATTTTCGTAATAGCGCTCAATACCTTGCTTACCGATATTGTGATCGGCGGCGTAGTTCTCTGCCTGACCCTTTTGATCCAGTGCTTTCAGGTCGTTGTCATTGATTTTTGAAACATAGCCAAGCACATGTGCCAGCGCCGCGCCATAGGGATACTGGCGGTCTTCGTAGCTATTAATGTTTACGCCGCTAAAATGAAACTGGTTTACCGAGAAACGGGCGATTTCCACATCGGTAAGCGCATTTTTTAGCACGACCGGACGATAGCGGCTGCTGGCTTTTAGCTCATGGCGAAACTGATCAATATCATCAGGAGTGAGGTCAACGATGGGCGTGAGCTGCTGGATCAACGCATTCATATCGCTGATTTTATAAGGCGTAACGGAAATATCGTACCAGGTGACGTTGCGCACCAGCGGGATGCCGTTGCGATCGTAAATCATGCCACGTGTGGGGGCGACGGGTAGCATTTTGATGTCGTTTGCATTCGACCGGGTGGTGTAATACTGGTGCTGACAGATTTGTAAGTTATACAGATTGTAAATCAGGATGCCAAAACAGATGACCACCAGGCCAAAGGCCACCAACACACGCCGCTGAAAGAGTTTTTCTTCCGCCTCAAAATCTCTGAATGTCATTGACCCGTACCCGATTAATTCGCCGCCTAATGATACGGAGGCTTAAACGGGATGACAGGCAAAAAATGTTCCATATCTCTAGGGAAATGTGTCATTCCTTGTGGGCTGTTACAAATTACAGTGAACGTCGCCGCTTCTCGTAGGCCTGATTGCGCTGCCATGAGAACGGGTCAGGGAAAATAAAAAAGCCCGCGACATAGCGCGGGCTTCCACATTACTTGAGGTAATTACATACGTTCTACGGTTTCGATACCCAGTGTATCCAGACCCAGCTTCAGGGTTTTCGCCGTCAGCTGTGCCAGTTTCAGCCGGCTGTTACGAATCTCTTCGTTTTCAGCGCTGAGGATAGGGCAGTGCTCGTAGAAGCCAGAGAACAGACCGGCAACGTCGTACAGGTAAGCACACATCACGTGCGGTGTACCTTCACGCGCAACGACGGTCAGCGTTTCTTCAAACTGCAGCAGACGCGCAGCCAGCTGAGCCTCGCGATCTTCGTTGATAATCACCTGCGCATTTGCCAGCGCGCTTTCGTCGATATCCGCTTTACGGAATACGGACAGTACGCGGGTATAAGCGTACTGCATATATGGCGCGGTGTTACCTTCGAACGCCAGCATGTTGTCCCAGTCGAAGATGTAGTCGGTGGTACGGTTTTTGGACAGATCCGCGTATTTCACCGCGCCGATACCGACTGCATTTGCCAGCTTTTCCAGCTCATCGGCAGGCATATTCGGGTTCTTCTCTGCGACCAGACGACGTGCGCGCTCCAGCGCTTCATCCAGCAGATCGGCCAGTTTAACCGTGCCGCCAGCGCGGGTTTTGAACGGTTTACCGTCTTTGCCCAGCATCATACCGAACATGTGGTGTTCCAGCGGCACCGAATCCGGCACATAACCAGCTTTACGTACGATGGTCCAGGCCTGCATTAAGTGCTGATGCTGACGAGAGTCGATGTAATACAGTACGCGATCGGCATGCAGGGTTTCGTAACGATACTTGGCACAGGCGATGTCGGTTGTCGTGTAGAGATAGCCGCCATCTTTCTTCTGAATGATAACGCCCATCGGTTCGCCTTCCTTGTTTTTATACTCATCAAGGAATACGACGGTAGCGCCTTCGCTTTCAACAGCCAGGCCTTTGGCTTTGAGATCGGCCACGATGCCAGGCAGCATCGGGTTGTACAGGCTCTCGCCCATGACGTCGTCACGGGTCAGGGTAACGTTGAGGCGATCGTAGGTTAACTGGTTCTGCGACATGGTAATGTCGACCAGTTTACGCCACATCTCACGGAAGTATTCGTCGCCGCCTTGCAGCTTCACGACATAACTACGGGCGCGTTCAGCGAAGGCTTCATCTTCGTCGTAATGTTTTTTTGCGTCACGGTAGAAACCTTCCAGGTCAGCCAGCGCCATCTCTCCGGCATTTTCCTGCTGCTGTTTTTCAAGCCATGCGATGAGCATACCGAACTGAGTACCCCAGTCACCGACGTGGTTGGCGCGGATAACCTTGTGACCGAGGAATTCCAGCGTACGCACCGCCGCGTCACCGATGATGGTGGAACGCAGGTGACCAACGTGCATCTCTTTCGCTACGTTAGGCGCGGAGTAGTCAACCACGACGGTTTGTTTAGTCGGTTGGGTGACGCCCAGACGATCGGAAGCCAGCGCCTGCTGAACGTGCTGCGCCAGAAATGCTGGGTCGAGAAAAATGTTGATAAAGCCCGGGCCTGCAATTTCAACTTTGCTGGCAATCCCGTTGAGATCCAGATGAGTCAGCACCTGCTCAGCCAGTTGTCGCGGCGCCATACCCAGTTTTTTAGCGACAGCCATCATGCCGTTAGCTTGATAGTCGCCGAACTGTACTTTTGCTGACTGACGAACCTGTGGTTCGCAATCTGCAGGCGCGCCTGCAGCAATCATGGCCTGACTGACTTTTTCTGAGAGAAGAGCCTGAATATTCACCGGAATACCTTACATTTATGAAGCGGCCTAAAATTCACCGCACCAGTTTAAGAATTAAGGGCGGGAGTATACTGCAAATGCCCGTTGCCGTCAGCATTGTGTGTACCGCCAGTAGCCTGAAATATAAACCATGCAATGGCATAAATTTATCCATGATGTGTTCGGAGAAAACAGCGGTTGGATGGCGAAGCGCAACAGAGTAAATTAGCGACTTTGAACATGGATATGAGCTTTTAATATGGCGAACTGGCAAACCGTTGCAGAACTACAGGATATTTCTGCAGATTTACCGCATTTCACGCAGGCATTAACGGAACTTTCTATCCGTCTTGGGCTGGATATCACAGGCCTGGAAGCCGATCACATTTCCTTGCGTTGCCATCAAAATACCACTGCAGAACGCTGGCGTCGCGGGTTTGAACAGTGCGGTGAATTGTTGTCAGAAAACATCATTAACGGCAGACCTATTTGTCTTTTTAAACTGTATGAGCCGGTTTGTGTGCAACATTGGCAATTTTCCATCGTCGAACTGCCGTGGCCGGGCGAAAAACGTTACCCACATGAAGGCTGGGAACATATTGAAATTGTTCTGCCGGGTGAGGCACAAACGCTGAATGCGCGAGCGCTGGCGCTGCTTTCCGATCACGGTCTGAGTCAACCTGGTATATTTGTGAAAACCAGCTCGCCAAAAGGAGAACGTGAACGTTTACCGAATCCGACGCTGGCGGTTAGCGATGGTAGCGTGACGATAAAATTCCACCCTTGGTCGATTGAAACCATTGTGGCAAGCGAGCGTCAGGAGTGAGCATGACTATACTGGAAATCTGCTGTTACAGCATGGAGTGCGCGCGCACGGCGCAGCAAAACGGCGCGGATCGTATTGAGCTTTGCTCGGCACCCAAAGAAGGGGGCTTAACGCCTTCACTGGGCGTCTTGCGTTCTGTTCGCCAGCACATTTCGATTCCCGTCAATCCCATTATTCGTCCACGTGGAGGCGACTTTTGTTACACCGAAGGTGAGTTCGCTGCAATGCTGGATGATATAGCGATGGTCAGAGAACTGGGGTTCTCAGGGCTGGTGACCGGCATTTTAGATGCGGATGGCGATGTCGATATGCCGCGCATGGAGAAAATAATGATCGCCGCCGGTTCACTGCAAGTCACTTTTCATCGTGCCTTTGATATGTGTGCTAACCCACTCAATACGCTTAAAAAATTAGCTGATTTGGGCATCGCCAGAGTACTCACCTCCGGGCAAAAATCCGATGCGGCGCAAGGTTTAACAAAAATAATGGAACTTATTGCGCAGCCTGGTGCTCCAATCATTATGGCCGGAGCGGGGGTTCGCGCCTCGAATTTGTCCCTGTTCCTTGATGCTGGGGTGCAGGAAGTCCACAGTTCTGCCGGAGTATGGCTGGCTTCACCAATGCGTTATCGCAATTCGGGGTTGTCGATGTCTTCGGATGCGCAGGCGGATGAGTATTCTCGCTATGCGGTAGACGGGGCGGCGGTTGCTGAAATGAAAGCAATCATTGCACACCATCAGGCCAACTGATTTTACCGTTGCATCATGTCGCCCAATATGATGCTTGCTCGTACCAGGCCCCTGCCATTTCAACAGGGGCCTTTTTTTATCCTTCTCCTGCATATTTCGGTCTGCAACTGTGTTGGCTTTCCTCGCTCACCCCGGTCACGTAGTTATCTACGCTCCCAGGGATTTGCTGCGTCGCCGCCTTGTTGCAAACCGAACTATTTTGGAGAAATGGTGCTATACGTAATAGTCATTTGGCAAAAATGACTACGGTTTACGCGCAATCAATACCGCACGCAGTGGGGCGGGGTAGCCTTCCACCGTCTTGCTGTGGTCGTTCGGGTCAAGGAAGTCGGCCAGCGATTCGGTAATCATCCATTCGGTGCGGCGCTGTTCTTCGGTAGTGGTCACACATACGTCGGCAATGCGCACATCAACAAACCCGCATTTTTCCAGCCAGTTTTTTAGCGCCAGTGCAGACGGGATAAAGTAAACGTTACGCATCTGGGCGTAGCGATCGCCCGGCACCAGCACGGTATTTTCATCGCCTTCGACAACCAGCGTTTCCAGTACCAGTTCGCCATCTTTAACCAACTGATCCTTTAACTGCCACAGGTGTTCCAGCGGCGAGCGGCGGTGATAAAGCACGCCCATGGAGAATACGGTATCAAAGGCGTTGAGCGCCGGAAGCTGTTCAATACCCAGCGGCAGCAGATGCGCGCGCTGGTCATTGCCCAGCAGTTTACGCACCGCCTCAAACTGGCACAGGAACAGTTGGGTCGGGTCGATACCGACCGCCAGATGTGCGCCCGCGCCAATCATGCGCCACATGTGATAGCCACTGCCGCAGCCGACATCAAGAATGGTACGTCCGGTGAGATCAGACAAGTGCGGCAGGACGCGATCCCACTTCCAGTCGGAACGCCATTCGGTATCGATGTTGACGCCGTACAGCGAGTACGGTCCTTTACGCCATGGCATCAGGTTACGCATCAGGGTGTCTATGCGTTTAAGCTGACCTTCGCTGAGCGGCTCTTTGCTTTCTGCGGTAACGCTGTGCAGTAAGTCCAGACGATGCGGCGTTAGCTCGGGCAGAAACTCGACGGCGTTTGACCATTGTTTAAAAAGACCGTGCTGATCGCGCTGCCAGGCAGCGATTTGCGCCGGAAGTGTTTCCAGCCAATGGGACAGATGATTTTTGGCAATCAACTGATAAAAGTTACCAAAATCGATCATGCGCTAACCTCAGCTTTCAACGCCACCAGAGAGCCAAAGTTGAAGCACTGGAACCACAACTCACTGTGCTCAAAGCCGGCCTGATGCAGTCGCGCTTTATGCGTTTCGACCGAGTCGGTGAGCATCACGTTCTCCAGCATGCTGCGCTTCTGGCTGATTTCCAGTTCGCTATAGCCATTGGCTCGTTTGAAGTCGTGGTGCATGTTGAACAGCAACTCGCCTACGTTCGCGTCTTCGAAGCTGAATTTTTCAGATAGCACCAACGCGCCACCGGGATTCAGCCCCTGATAAATCTTATCCAACAACGCCTGGCGCTCGGGTGGCTCAAGGAATTGCAGGGTAAAATTCAGCACCACCATCGAGGCATTTTCGATAGTAATGTTGCGAATATCGCCTTCGACAACCTCAACCGGAGTCGGTGCTTTATAAGCGTCGATGTGACGACGGCAGCGCTCAACCATCGCCGGGGAGTTATCGACAGCAATAATTTTGCAATTCTCGTGATGAATATTGCGACGCACCGAGAGCGTCGCCGCGCCCAGAGAACAGCCCAGATCGTAGACCTGCGTGTTGGGTTGTACGAAACGTTCGGCCAACATGCCAATCATAGAAATAATATTGGAATAGCCAGGAACGGAACGCTGGATCATATCCGGGAAGACTTCAGCTACCCGTTCATCAAAGGTCCAGTCACCCAGACTGGCGATAGGCGCAGAAAAAAGCGTGTCGCGGTGAGACATAACGTAAAAATCCGGGAAAAATAAAGTGGCGTATTGTGCGCTAATGCAGGGAGAAAACCAACTCCCAGGGCATATACCAAAGATTCGCCAGCACCATTAGCAACAGCGAACACCAGGTTGCGCTCATGCCTGAACGGCGCCAGCGGAAAAGCCGATGGTGGAATCCGTAATAATGCATCAGTCGTCCGGCAATCAACATCAGCCCGCAAAGATGCACCATCCACGTCTCTGCGCCGTTCATTTCCATAAATAACAGCAGCACTAACGCGACGGGAATATATTCCACCGCGTTACCGTGAATGCGGATAGCGCTTTGCAGTTCGCTAAAACCTCCATCGCCATAGGCAACGCGATATTGCATGCGCAGGCGAACAACGTCAAAGGAGAACTTTATTAACAATAACGCACCCAATACGGCATAAAGCGCGCTTACCATACAAACTCCCTTTTAAAATGGCTGATGGCCTTGACTATGATAGGTGGCATTTTCAGAAAAGAGAAGATTGCTGTGGAATAGACGGTGCTGATCCGATCTCTGGCAGAGCACTGCGTAAATCTGACCATAGTGTATCAACAAGCTCCGGGGCCTGCGCGATGTCCGGCGTATGCAAAAACAGATACGGCGTCGTGGTGTGTTGCCATAGTGACAGCTTGGTCAGCCAGACGGCAAAAAGCGCGCTGTTTTGTGCCATATCATCGCTACCGATAAAGCGTACCATCGGATGGTTTGCCGTCACCACCGCATGCACCGGAACCTTCGGTTTCTTGCGCTGGGCGTCACGTATCGCTTCGGTATGTGGGATTGCGGCATGTACCGGGCGGCTGTCCAGAATCACCCGGTTTACTCCACGCTCGTGTAACCCGCGATTAAATAGCTGTTCGGCTTCGCCTTTGGCAAAGAAGTCTGGATGGCGAATTTCCACACCGTAGGTAAAGCATTTGGGGAGCGCATCGAGAAACTGCCACAGGGCAGGCAAGTCGCGTGGGCTAAAAGTCGCGGGTAATTGCAGCCAGTATTGTCCAATGCGCGATCCCAGCGGCGACATGCGCGTAAAAAATTCCTGCACCAGGTCATCACAATTACGCAGCGCGGCCTTATGCGAAATGGTCGCCGGAAACTTAAAACAAAATCGAAACGTATCGGTGGTCTGTGCTTGCCAGCGGGCAACAATATCGGCTTTAGGCAGCGCATACAGCGTGGTATTGCCCTCCACGCAGTTAAAGTGGCGGGCATACTCTTCAAGGCTTGTGATCCCCAAACGCACCCATTTTGGATGCGACCACTGGGGTAAACCGATATAGATCATAGCGCTTGCAAAATCTCCTCCACGCTGCGAACGCGCGCAATGCGGGGGAAAATGTGAGTCATGCTACCCTGGTGTTGCTCAGCACTGGCGGCGCTACAGGCATCCTCTGCAATGATAAGACTGAAACCCAGCTCCCACGCATTTCGCGCCGTCGACTCAACGCCAATGTTCGTAGAGATGCCGCACAGGACGATGGTATCGATACCCCGGCGACGCAGCTGTAATTCCAGATCGGTGCCGTAGAATGCGCCCCACTGGCGTTTGGTTACTTCGAGGTCGCTGGTGCATTTACCCAGAGCAGCCGGGTAATCCCACCAGTTTTCGGGCAACGCTTTTGCTGGAGTCTGAGCATCTACTGGTTGTTTTAGCGCTTCGGCGTAATCGTCAGACCACCCGACGCGCACCATTACCACCGGGGAACCGTGGGTACGGAATTTTTCCGCCAACTGCGCGGCGCGGGCAACCACAGCGTGTGCCGTATGAGGTCCACCAGCGAAAGGCAGGATCCCTTCCTGTAAGTCAATCACGACAAGGGCAGTTGTTTTTGCGTTCAGTTCCAGCATGGTCACTCCAGTAAAAAATAGAATTCCGTTACACCTTAAGCGCGAATCAGTGTGAAAGGGGCGACAATTTTTGTTATTTTTTGTGAGATTACGCAATGCCCGTCCAGGAAACAGGCGTACAGTCAGTACCGGACGTAGAGTCTATCCCAGTAGGCGTAATTGTTGCCGCCAGTTTGTCCGCGGACAGCGCGGAACAACCGCAGCGTACATGAAGTACGTGAGGATTGTGAGCACTGCCCAAGGGTAAAATGGCAAATAAGATAGCCTACTGGGATAGGCTCTTATCGTGCGGCAGAATTTCCAGTATAATAGCCGCCTTTTTTCATTCAGTTGTGACATTCAGCTAAAGCTGCGACTTCGTCATCTGCGAGACAGGTGACAATCCGCCTGCGGCAAAGTTAAGGGATATCTCATGCGTACAGAATATTGCGGACAGCTACGTCTGTCCCACGAGGGGCAGCAGGTGACTCTGTGTGGTTGGGTCAACCGTCGTCGTGATCTTGGTAGCCTGATCTTTATCGATATGCGCGACCGCGAAGGTATCGTGCAGGTATTTTTCGATCCGGACCGTGCGGACGCGTTAAAGCTGGCCTCCGAACTGCGTAATGAGTTCTGCATCCAGGTTACGGGCACCGTGCGTGCGCGTGACGCGAAAAACGTCAACGCCGAGATGGCGACGGGCGAAATTGAAGTGCTGGCCTCCGATCTGACCATCATCAACCGTTCAGACTCGCTGCCGTTGGACTCTAACCACGTCAACACCGAAGAAGCGCGACTGAAGTATCGCTATTTAGATCTGCGTCGCCCTGAAATGGCGCAGCGCCTGAAAACGCGTGCCAAAATTACCAGTCTGGTGCGTCGTTTTATGGACGACCACGGCTTCCTCGACATCGAAACACCGATGCTGACCAAAGCGACGCCGGAAGGCGCGCGCGATTACCTGGTACCTTCTCGCGTACATAAAGGTAAATTCTACGCGCTGCCGCAATCACCTCAGTTGTTTAAACAGCTGCTGATGATGTCTGGCTTTGACCGCTACTATCAGATCGTTAAATGCTTCCGTGATGAAGACTTACGTGCTGACCGTCAGCCTGAATTTACCCAGATCGACGTTGAGACTTCCTTCATGACCGCACCGCAGGTGCGTGAAGTGATGGAAGCGCTGGTGCGTAATCTGTGGCTGGAAGTTAAAGGGGTGGATCTGGGTGATTTCCCGATCATGACCTTTGCCGAAGCTGAGCGTCGTTACGGTTCCGATAAACCAGACCTGCGTAACCCGATGGAGCTGGTTGACGTTGCCGATCTGGTGAAAGACGTTGAGTTCGCAGTGTTCTCTGGTCCGGCAAACGATGCGAAAGGCCGCGTAGCTGCTCTGCGTGTACCGGGCGGTGCCGCACTGAGCCGTAAGCAAATTGACGATTACGGTAACTTTATTAAGATTTACGGCGCGAAAGGTCTGGCTTACATCAAAGTCACCGAGCGTGCGAAAGGTCTGGAAGGTATCACCAGCCCGGTTGCTAAGTTCCTGAACGCAGAAATCGTGGAAGCGATTCTGGCGCGTACCGATGCGCAAGACGGCGACATGATTTTCTTCGGTGCCGACAACAAGAAAGTGGTTGCCGACGCGATGGGCGCGCTGCGTCTGAAACTGGGTAAAGACCTGAATATTACCGACGAAGCCAAATGGGCTCCGCTGTGGGTTATCGACTTCCCAATGTTTGAAGACGATGGTGAAGGCGGACTGACCGCAATGCACCACCCGTTCACCGCGCCGAAAGATATGACGGCTGCTGGGCTGAAAGCTGCGCCGGAAGACGCGGTTGCTAACGCATACGATATGGTAATCAACGGCTACGAAGTGGGCGGCGGTTCCGTGCGTATTCACAACGGCGACATGCAGCAGACCGTATTCGGTATTCTGGGCATTAACGAGCAAGAGCAGCGTGAGAAATTCGGCTTCCTGCTGGATGCGCTAAAATATGGTACACCACCGCATGCGGGCCTGGCGTTTGGTCTGGACCGTCTGACTATGCTGCTGACCGGTACTGACAACATTCGTGACGTTATTGCTTTCCCGAAAACCACTGCTGCAGCGTGTCTGATGACTGAAGCGCCGAGCTTTGCCAACGAAGCTGCGCTGGCGGAACTGAGCATTCAGGTTGTTAAGAAGGCCGAGAATAACTGATATGAGATACAAACAGCCTGTCTCGGTGTTAGTCGTGATTTATGCAAAGGACACCGGGAGAGTGCTGATGTTACAGCGACGCGACGATCCTGATTTCTGGCAGTCGGTCACCGGCAGCCTTGAAGAGGGTGAAACCGCGTCGCAAGCCGCTATGCGCGAAGTAAAGGAAGAGGTCGCCATTGATGTTGCATCTGAGCAACTGACCTTAATTGACTGTCAGCGCACGGTGGAGTTTGAGATTTTTAGCCATTTACGTCATCGCTATGCACCGGGAATTGAACGAAATACTGAATCCTGGTTTTGCCTGGCACTTCCCTCAGAACGAGAGATCGTGTTCACCGAACATCTGACCTATCGTTGGGTTAATGCGGTTGAAGCCGCCCAATTAACCAAGTCGTGGAGTAACCGGCAGGCGATTGAAGAGTTTGTAATTAACGTCGCCTGAAAAGGCGCGCTTTTTGGAGATATTATTTATGGCAGGTCATAGTAAATGGGCCAACACCAGACACCGTAAAGCAGCGCAGGATGCTAAACGCGGTAAAATTTTCACCAAAATAATTCGTGAGCTGGTGACGGCGGCAAAACTCGGCGGCGGCGATCCGGACGCTAACCCGCGTCTGCGTGCAGCGGTTGATAAAGCGCTGGCTAACAACATGACCCGTGACACCCTGAACCGTGCAATCGCGCGCGGTGTGGGTGGTGATGAAGATTCCAACATGGAAACCATCATCTATGAAGGTTATGGTCCTGGCGGTACAGCCGTTATGATTGAATGTCTGTCTGACAACCGTAACCGTACTGTTGCGGAAGTGCGTCACGCGTTCACGAAAACGGGCGGCAACCTTGGTACCGACGGTTCCGTGGCTTACCTGTTCAGCAAAAAAGGCGTGATCTCCTTTGAACAAGGCGACGAAGACGCCATCATGGAAGCGGCGCTGGAAGCAGGTGCTGAAGACGTGGTGACCTTCGACGACGGCGCAATTGACGTTTACACCGCGTGGGAAGAGATGGGTAAAGTGCGTGACGCGCTGGAAGCGGCAGGTCTGAAAGCGGACGCGGCTGAAGTGTCTATGATTCCATCCACCAAAGCAGATATGGATGCAGAAACAGCGCCGAAGTTGTTGCGTCTGATCGATATGCTGGAAGACTGCGACGACGTGCAGGAAGTTTACCATAACGGCGAGATCTCTGATGAGGTTGCAGCTACCTTAGAATGAGGTGGCTGTACCGCAACCTGACAGGAGGTGCGTGATGTCTATCATTCTCGGCATTGACCCGGGGTCGCGCATCACCGGTTATGGCGTTATTCGCCAGGTCGGCAGACAGCTGACCTACCTCGGCAGCGGTTGTATCCGCACCAAAGTCGACGATCTCCCGTCACGCCTGAAGTTAATTTACGCGGGCGTGACGGAAATCATCACCCAGTTCCAGCCGGACTATTTTGCCATTGAGCAGGTCTTTATGGCGAAGAACGCTGACTCGGCGCTAAAGCTTGGACAGGCACGTGGCGTGGCAATCGTTGCGGCGACCAATCAGGATCTACCGGTCTTTGAATACGCGGCCCGGCAGGTAAAACAGACCGTGGTGGGGATCGGTAGTGCGGAAAAAAGCCAGGTCCAGCATATGGTGCGCACGCTGCTAAAACTCCCGGCGAATCCGCAAGCGGATGCCGCGGATGCGCTGGCGATTGCTATTACCCACTGCCATGTCAGTCAGAATGCCATGCAAATGAGCGAGTCGAGGCTGAATTTGGCGCGAGGGCGATTACGTTAGTGACAAATGAGGCTGGATATCTATCCAGCCTTTTTTTATGATAGCGCATTACCTTTTAGCCCTTAACGCAGGAGCGTCACGTGATAGGCAGACTCAGAGGCATCATTATTGAAAAACAACCCCCGCTGGTCCTTCTGGAAACGGGTGGGGTAGGCTATGAAGTGCATATGCCGATGACCTGTTTCTACGAGTTGCCGGAAGCCGGGCAGGAAGCGATTATCTTCACCCATTTTGTGGTGCGTGAAGACGCTCAACTGCTGTATGGCTTTAACAACAAGCAAGAGCGCACGCTGTTTAAAGAGTTAATCAAAACCAATGGCGTGGGGCCGAAGCTGGCGCTGGCGATCCTCTCCGGAATGTCTGCGCAGCAGTTTGTTAATGCCGTTGAGCGCGAAGAGCTTGGCGCGTTAGTGAAATTACCGGGCATTGGTAAGAAAACCGCAGAGCGTTTGATTGTTGAAATGAAAGACCGCTTTAAAGGTCTGCATGGTGACCTCTTTACCCCGGCGGCGGATCTGGTTCTGACCTCTCCGGCCAGTCCGACATCGGACGACACCGAGCAGGAAGCGGTTGCTGCGCTGGTGGCGTTGGGCTATAAACCACAAGAAGCCAGCCGCATGGTGAGCAAAATTGCCCGCCCTGATGCCAGCAGTGAAACCCTGATTCGTGAAGCGCTTCGCGCGGCATTGTGAGGTAAAGGATGATTGAAGCAGATCGCCTGATTTCGGCTGTCAGCACGACCCCTGAAGACCTGGTGGATCGTGCGATCCGCCCTAAATTTCTGGAAGAGTATATTGGCCAGCCTCAGGTCCGTTCGCAAATGGAGATTTTTATCCAGGCGGCGAAGTTGCGTGGTGACGCTCTCGATCACCTGCTGATTTTCGGTCCTCCAGGTCTTGGTAAAACCACGCTTGCCAATATTGTCGCCAATGAAATGGGCGTTAATCTGCGCACCACGTCCGGTCCGGTACTGGAAAAAGCGGGTGACCTGGCGGCAATGCTTACCAACCTTGAACCCCACGATGTGCTGTTTATCGATGAAATCCATCGTCTTTCACCGGTGGTGGAAGAGGTGCTGTATCCGGCGATGGAAGATTATCAGCTGGATATCATGATTGGTGAAGGGCCGGCTGCACGTTCGATCAAGATCGATCTGCCGCCGTTTACGCTAATCGGGGCGACGACGCGCGCCGGGTCGTTAACGTCTCCGTTACGTGATCGTTTTGGTATTGTACAGCGCCTGGAATTCTATCAGGTGGCTGACCTGCAGCACATTGTAGGACGCAGTGCGCGTTTTATGGGCCTGGAAATGAGCGATGAAGGCGCGCTGGAAGTGGCACGCCGCGCCCGCGGTACGCCGCGTATTGCCAACCGCTTATTACGCCGGGTACGTGATTTCGCCGAAGTGAAGCATGACGGCACGATTTCAGCAGATATCGCCGCTCAGGCGCTGGATATGCTCAATGTGGATGCGGAAGGATTTGATTATATGGACCGTAAGTTGCTGCTGGCGGTTATCGACAAATTCTTTGGCGGACCGGTCGGACTGGATAACCTGGCAGCGGCGATCGGGGAAGAGCGTGAAACCATTGAGGACGTGCTTGAGCCATATCTGATTCAGCAAGGTTTTCTGCAGCGTACGCCGCGTGGACGTATGGCAACCGTGCGCGCCTGGAACCATTTTGGCATTACGCCTCCACAAATGCCTTAATGCATGATGTCGCTACGCTCACCAGGCCTGGGCGATTTTGTAGGCCCGGTAAGCGCAGCGCCACCGGGCAACGCATGCTTAGCTCGCTTGTTTTTTCATCATGCTGAAAATAAACAGCAGTGCGGCACACAGCACCACGGAGGGACCTGCCGGGGTGTCATAGAAGGCCGAGAAGGTCAGCCCGCCTGTAACCGCTATCATTCCCACACCAACGGCAACTCCTGCCATCTGTTCCGGCGTACGGGCAAAGCGACGGGCGGTCGCCGCAGGGATAATAAGCAGCGAGGTGATAATCAACGCCCCGACAAACTTCATCGCCACGCCAATCGTTAACGCCGTAACCAGCATCAGCAGTAGCTTCACGCGTTGCAGCTTCACGCCATCGACAAATGCCAGATCCGGACTGATGGTCATCGACAGCAGGTTACGCCACTGCCAGAACAGAATCGCCAGAACAATAACCACGCCGATGGCGATGGAGATAAGATCTTCAGGCGTCACGGCGAGCAAATCACCAAACAGGTAAGCCATCAGATCCACACGGATGTTGGACATCAGACTGACGACAACCAGCCCCAGCGACAATGCACTATGCGCCATAATGCCCAGTAAGGTATCGATCGCGAGGTGAGGGCGCTTTTCAAGCCATACCAGACCGCCAGCCAGCAACAAAGTGACGGCGATAACCGCATAGAAAGGGTTTACATCCAGCAGCAGGCCAAAGGCGACTCCCAGCAGCGAAGCGTGGGCCAGCGTATCACCGAAATAAGACATTCGACGCCAGACCACAAACGAGCCGAGTGGGCCAGCAGCACAGGCCAGCATGATCCCGGCTAACCAACCGGGTAATAACAATTCAATCATGAGTGACCATTTCCCCGGCGTAAGACGATACGACCCTGTAAATCGTGGCGGTGATTGTGATTATGACGGTAAATTCCGAGTTGTTCGGCGCCGCGTTGTCCGAACATTGAGATGAATTCCGGGTGCATGGAAACCACTTCCGGCGCACCGGAACAGCAAATATGATGGTTCAGGCACAGTACTTCATCGGTTTTGGCCATCACCAGATGCAGGTCATGGGAAACCATCAGTACGGCGCAATCCAGTTCACGTCGCAACTGGTCGATAAGGTCGTACAGTGCGACCTGCCCATTGACATCCACGCCCTGGGTCGGCTCATCGAGCACCAGTAGCTGAGGTTTATTCAATAAAGCACGGGCTAACAGGACGCGTTGCGTTTCCCCGCCAGAGAGCTTTTGCATCGGCGCATTCATCAGATGTCCGGCCTGAACGCGCTTCAGTGCCGGAAGGATATCCTCTTTTTTGGTGCCGGGACGTAAGCGCATAAACCGACTTACCGTCAGCGGAAGCGTAGTATCGAGGTACAGTTTTTGCGGTACATAGCCAATCCGCAATTGGCCATTACGCTTGATAACTCCCTCATCAGCCGCTACCAGTCCTAATACAACGCGCACCAGCGTAGACTTCCCGGCACCATTCGGGCCGAGAAGCGTTAAAATTTTACCGGGTCGAAGTTCAAGCGATACGTCAGACAGGACGCGGCGTTGACCATAAGAGACCGAGACATTTTCCAGTGAAACCAAAGTCGTCATATCAATTTTAGTCTTGCAGAAGTTATAGAATGTTATAATATCACATTTCTTACATTCATTACGATGATTGGTCGCATTATGTTACATAAAAATACGCTTCTTTTCGCAACATTATCCGCTGCTCTTTGGGGTAGTGCAACACAGGCAGCAAATGCTGCTGTGGTGGCCTCGCTCAAGCCGCTGGGATTTATTGCTTCGGCCATTGCGGACGGGGTAACAGACACTGAGGTTTTGCTGCCAGACGGGGCTTCCGAACATGACTATTCACTGCGTCCATCAGACGTAAAACGCTTACAGGGCGCGGACTTAGTCGTTTGGATTGGACCTGAGATGGAAGCGTTTATGGAAAAGTCAGTCAAGAATATTCCTAACGCGAAACAGGTAACGATTGCGCAGCTCAATGACGTGAAACCGTTACTCATAAAAGGTGCTGACGACGACGATGACGATCATGGACACAATGATGCTGGCAGTGAAAAAAGTGACGAGCATCACCATCACGGCGATTACAACATGCATCTTTGGCTTTCTCCAGAGATAGCGCGGGCCTCAGCGGTTGCAATCCATGAAAAATTAGTGGAACTTATGCCGCAAAGTCGAGCCAAACTTGACGCCAACCTGAAGGATTTTGAGGCACAATTAGCCGCAACCGATAAGCAGGTAGGTAACGAGCTCGCACCGCTCAAGGGAAAAGGTTATTTCGTTTTTCATGACGCCTATGGCTACTACGAAAAACACTACGGACTAACACCGCTTGGTCACTTTACCGTGAACCCTGAGATTCAACCTGGTGCGCAGCGTTTACATGAAATAAGAACACAGTTGGTTGAGCAAAAAGCAACCTGCGTTTTTGCTGAGCCACAGTTCAGGCCAGCGGTCGTTGAAGCCGTCGCGAGAGGGACATCCGTTCGAATGGGAACGTTGGATCCGCTCGGTACGAATATCAAACTGGGTAAAACAAGCTATTCAGCGTTTTTGAACCAATTAGCCAACCAGTATGCGAGCTGCCTGAAAGGAGATTAATGAGGAAGTGAATACGTGCAACAGATAGCCCGCTCTGTCGCTCTGGCATTTAATAATCTGCCGCGACCCCATCGCGTTATGCTGGGGTCGCTTACCGTACTGACATTGGCCGTTGCCGTCTGGCGGCCTTATGTTTACCATCCCGATTCTGCACCCATCGTTAAAACTATCGAGCTGGAAAAAAGCGAGATTCGTTCACTGTTGCCTGAGGCAAGCGAACCTATTGATCAGGCTGCACAGGAAGACGAAGCCATTCCGCAGGATGAACTGGATGACAAAACGTCTGGTGAAGCTGGTGTGCATGAGTATGTCGTCTCCACTGGCGATACGCTGAGCAGTATTCTGAATCAGTACGGCATCGATATGGGCGATATCAGTCAACTCGCTGCTTCCGATAAAGAGCTGCGTAATCTGAAAATTGGTCAGCAGCTTTCCTGGACCTTAAGCGCGGAAGGTGACCTGCAGCGTCTGACCTGGGAAGTATCCCGCCGTGAAACCCGTACTTACGATCGCACTGCGACGGGTTTCAAAATGAGCAGCGAAATGCAACAGGGCGATTGGGTTAACAGTCGTATCAAAGGCACGGTGGGCGGAAGCTTCGTCGCCAGCGCCAAAGATGCCGGTCTGACCAGCTCTGAAATCAGCGCAGTGATTAAGGCCATGCAGTGGCAGATGGATTTCCGCAAACTGAAAAAAGGTGATGAGTTCTCGGTGCTGATGTCTCGCGAAATGCTGGACGGCAAGCGCGAGCAAAGCCAACTGCTGGGCGTGCGTTTACGTTCTGAAGGCAAAGACTATTATGCTATCCGTGCAGCAGACGGTAAGTTCTATGACCGTAATGGTACCGGGCTGGCGAAAGGCTTCATGCGTTTCCCGACGGCGAAACAGTTCCGTATTTCCTCGAACTTTAACCCGCGTCGCCTGAATCCGGTGACTGGACGCGTAGCGCCGCACAAAGGTGTCGACTTTGCGATGCCGCAGGGGACGCCGGTACTGTCGGTGGGCGATGGTGAAGTGGTTGTAGCGAAGCGTAGCGGCGCTGCCGGATACTATGTTGCGGTTCGTCATGGTCGCACCTACACCACGCGTTATATGCACCTGCGTAAGCTGTTGGTGAAACCAGGTCAAAAAGTTAAACGTGGCGATCGTATCGCGCTGTCAGGTAACACCGGGCGTTCAACGGGGCCGCATCTGCACTATGAAGTATGGGTTAACCAGCAGGCCGTGAACCCTTTGACGGCGAAACTGCCGCGTACAGAGGGTCTGACCGGCTCGGATCGCACCGATTACCTGGCGCAGGTGAAAGAGGTTATGCCTCAGCTACGTTTTGATTAATTAGTACACTGACAAAGCCGGTACGCTATGCGTGCCGGCTTTTTTATTTTGTACGGCGCACGGTGCGCCGCTACACTATCAGCAGATTTACTTTTCGCGGCACCAGACACTGGAAGAGCATGGAAACGAAAAAAAAGAATATTGAGTATATCCCTGAGTTTCACAAATCATTTCGCCATCCGCGCTACTGGGGCGCCTGGCTGGGGGTGGCGGCGATAGCTGGTATTGCGTTAACGCCGGCAGCATTTCGTGATCCTATTCTGGCAAAACTCGGACGGCTTGCCGGAAGACTGGGAAAAAGCTCCCGTCGCAGAGCATTGATCAATTTATCCCTCTGCTTTCCTGAACGTAGCGAAGCTGAGCGTGAAGCCATTGTTGATGATATGTATGCAACTGCGCCTCAGGCGATGGTCATGATGGCTGAATTAGCAATACGTGGCCCGGAGAAAATTCAGAGTCGGGTTGACTGGCAGGGCCTGGAAATCATCGAAGAGATGCGGCGCAACGATGAAAAAGTTATTTTTCTCGTTCCACATGGCTGGGGGGTAGATATCCCGGCGATGCTGATGGCGTCCCAGGGACAGAAAATGGCTGCGATGTTCCACAATCAGGGGAACCCGGTATTCGATTACGTCTGGAACACGGTACGCCGTCGCTTTGGTGGTCGTTTGCATGCGCGTAATGATGGCATCAAACCGTTTATTCAGTCTGTCCGTCAGGGATATTGGGGATACTATCTGCCGGATCAGGACCATGGACCTGAACACAGCGAGTTTGTTGATTTTTTTGCTACCTATAAAGCAACGTTACCGGCGATTGGACGTCTGATGAAAGTCTGCCACGCGCGCGTGGTACCGCTGTTCCCCGTATACGATGGGAGAACGCACCGCCTGACGATCCATGTTCGTCCACCGATGGATGACATCCTGACGGCGGATGACCACACCATTGCCAGACGGATGAACGAAGAGGTGGAGATTTTTGTCACGCCTCATGTCGAACAATACACCTGGATTCTGAAACTGCTTAAGACGCGTAAACCCGGCGAGATTGAGCCCTATAAGCGCAAAGATCTCTATCCGAAGAAATAAAAAAAAGCCTCTCAAACGAGAGGCTTTTTTACATTTAAGCGACTTATTCTACGGTCAGAATACGCGTGGTGTTGGTTGAGCCAATGGTGCTCATCACATCGCCCTGGGTCACGATCACCAGGTCACCAGAAACCAGGTAGCCTTTATCGCGCAGCAGGTTCACCGCTTCATTGGCGGCAACGACGCCGTCAGTTTCGCTGTCGAAGTGAACCGGGGTGACACCGCGGTACAGGGAGGTCAGATTCAGCGTACGCTCATGACGAGACATCGCGAAAATCGGCAGGCCGGAACTGATACGAGAAGTCATCAGCGCAGTGCGACCGGACTCCGTCATTGCGATGATAGCGGTGACCCCTTTCAGGTGGTTAGCAGCGTACATCGCTGACATCGCAATCGCTTCTTCAACGTTATCAAACTGCACGTCAAGGCGGTGTTTAGAGACGTTGATGCTCGGGATCTTTTCAGCGCCGAGACAGACGCGCGCCATTGCCGCGACGGTTTCCGCCGGGTACTGACCTGCAGCTGTTTCTGCAGAGAGCATCACGGCATCGGTGCCGTCGAGGACGGCGTTAGCCACATCCATCACTTCCGCACGAGTCGGCATTGGGTTGGTAATCATCGACTCCATCATCTGCGTAGCGGTGATGACCGCACGGTTCAGCTGGCGCGCGCGACGAATCAACGCTTTCTGAATACCTACCAGCTCAGGGTCACCGATTTCAACACCCAGGTCGCCACGGGCTACCATCACTACGTCAGAAGCCAGGATGATGTCATCCATCGCATTCTGGTCGCAGACGGCTTCTGCACGTTCTACTTTGGCGACAATTTTCGCATCGCAACCGGCATCGCGCGCCAGACGGCGGGCATAATTCAGATCTTCGCCGCAGCGCGGGAAGGAGACAGCCAGATAGTCAACGCTGATTTGTGCTGCGGTAATGATGTCGGCTTTGTCTTTTTCGGTCAGGGCTTCAGCAGAGAGACCGCCGCCCAGTTTGTTGATGCCTTTGTTATTGGATAGCGGGCCACCGACGGTGACTTCGGTGAAGACTTTCATGCCCTGAACTTCCAGCACCTTAAGCTGTACGCGACCATCGTCGAGCAGCAGGATATCGCCAGGCACGACGTCAGCAGGCAGCCCTTTATAATCAATACCGACTTTTTCTTTGTCGCCTTCGCCTTTGCCGAGGTTGGCGTCTAACAGGAACTTGTCGCCAACGTTAAGAAATACTTTACCTTCTTTAAAGGTGGATACGCGGATTTTAGGTCCCTGCAGGTCACCCAAAATAGCTACATGACGTCCCAGTTTTGCGGCAATTTCACGGACTTTATCCGCCCGCAGTTTGTGATCTTCTGGAGAGCCGTGGGAAAAGTTCATACGTACGACGTTCGCACCCGCGGCGATAATCTTCTCAAGGTTGTTATCGCGGTCAGTTGCCGGGCCTAACGTGGTAACGATTTTGGTTCTGCGAAGCCTTCTGGACATGTAATACTCCGTTGACTGAAACAACTTGGTGTTGCGTGAACATTGATCCGGCCGTTCTCAAACATTAACGGTAAATGAACAACCCGGATGATAAAAGGGTAGAACATTGTTATTGCTTTTAGCGGTCATCACTCTTGATGAGTAATTCTTTATCAAAACGCGATTCCTTGAGCGCTTCCTTGACACGCTTCAAGTTATCTCTAAATTTTGCCCCTCGGCGCAAAGTAAATCCTGTAGCCAGCACATCTATCACGGTCAGTTGAGCAAGTCGAGAGACCATGGGCATATAAATGTCAGTATCTTCCGGTACATCGAGGGTAATTGCCAGCGTGGCTTCCCGTGCCAGTGGCGTACCGGGAGAGGTGAGGGCGATAACCATGGCATCGTTTTCCCGCGCTAATTGCGCCAGTTCAACCAGACTTTTGGTTCTTCCGGTATGAGAAATAAGCACAATGACGTCGTCGTCGCTACAATTCATACAACTCATGCGTTGCAGAACAATATCGTCGGAATAAATTACCGGCACGTTAAAGCGGAAAAATTTATTCATCGCGTCATGCGCTACCGCGGCGGAAGAACCTAAACCAAAGAAGGCAATTTTCTTCGCCTGGGTTAATAAATCTACCGCCCGGTTTACCGCCGCGTTATCCAGCGACTGGCGAACGTGGTCGAGGCTTGCCATCGCTGACTCGAAGATTTTCCCCGTGTAAGATTCTACGCTGTCATCCTCATCCACATTGCGATTAACATAAGGGGTGCCATTTGCCAGACTTTGCGCCAGATGCAGTTTAAAATCAGGAAAGCCGCGGGTGTCCATGCTGCGACAGAAACGGTTCACCGTTGGCTCGCTGACATTCGCTTCTACAGCAAGTGCAGCGATGCTTGAATGGATTGCCCGCTCGGGAGAGGCAAGAATAATGTCGGCGACTTTACGCTCTGACTTGCTCAAATGTTCCAGTTTTAACTGGATTTTTTCCAGCATATTCATGATGTAGGTAGACTCATGGGTCATGGGCAAAAACGATTTCAGCGATACGGGGAAACCGATACACAATTTAGTGTATAGATATTACCCCTGCTAATGCAGCAACGGAGCAAAATGGACAGAATAGTTGTTGTTTTTTTTCATTACATGATCGGAGTCGGATTTTCATACTTCGTCATGGGTACGGAAAATACGACTTTTTTATCCATTTTGATGGGTTATACGCCAATAAAGCGGCTGTTCGCGGTAACAGCACGGCTGGATAAGCGTTTACGGTTTCCGGATTCACGTAAAAGCAGTACAGTGCACTGTAATAAAATTACAACCAGTGTCTGGCAAAAGCACCAGGCACTTAATTGAGGAGAATGACATGGCGGTAACGCAAACAGCCCAGGCATGTGACCTGGTCATTTTCGGTGCGAAGGGCGACCTGGCGCGACGGAAATTGCTGCCTTCCCTGTATCAACTGGAAAAGGCCGGCCAGATTAACCCGGAAACCCGTATCATTGGGGTTGGGCGTGCCGACTGGGACAAAGCAGCTTATACCAAGGTTGTGCGCGAAGCGCTCGAAACCTTCATGAAAGAAAAAATCGATGAAGGTTTATGGGAGACCCTCAGCGGTCGTCTGGAGTTTTGTAATCTGGACGTCAATGATACCGCCGCATTTAGCCGTCTGGGTGAAATGCTGGATCAGAAATCACGTACCACTATTAACTATTTCGCGATGCCACCAAGCACTTTTGGCGCAATCTGCAAAGGCTTGGGTGAAGCAAAGCTGAATGCTAAGCCTGCCCGCGTGGTGATGGAAAAACCGTTAGGAACGTCACTGGCAACATCGCGCGAAATCAATGATCAGGTAGGCGAGTATTTCGAAGAGTGCCAGGTTTACCGCATCGACCACTATCTCGGCAAAGAGACGGTACTGAACCTGTTGGCACTGCGTTTTGCCAACTCCCTGTTTGTGAACAACTGGGATAACCGCACTATCGATCACGTAGAAATTACCGTGGCGGAAGAAGTGGGCATTGAAGGGCGCTGGGGCTACTTTGACCAGGCCGGTCAGATGCGCGACATGATCCAGAACCACCTGCTGCAAATCCTATGCATGATCGCGATGTCTCCACCGTCCGATCTGAGCGCTGACAGCATCCGTGATGAAAAAGTGAAGGTACTGAAATCACTGCGTCGCATCGATCGTTCGAACGTGCGAGAAAAAACGGTTCGCGGTCAGTACACCGCCGGTTTTGCCCAGGGCAAAAAAGTTCCGGGATACCTGGAAGAAGAAGGTGCCAACAAGAGCAGCAACACGGAAACGTTTGTGGCAATCCGTGTGGATATCGATAACTGGCGCTGGGCGGGTGTTCCATTCTACCTGCGTACCGGTAAACGTTTACCGACCAAGTGCTCTGAAGTCGTGGTTTACTTCAAAACGCCTGAGCTGAACCTGTTCAGAGAATCCTGGCAGGACCTGCCACAGAACAAGCTGACCATCCGTTTGCAGCCTGATGAAGGTGTCGATATCCAGGTACTGAACAAAGTGCCGGGTCTGGATCACAAGCATAACCTGCAAATTACCAAACTTGATCTGAGCTACTCCGAAACCTTCAACCAAACACATCTGGCCGACGCTTATGAGCGTCTGCTGCTTGAAACGATGCGCGGCATTCAGGCGCTGTTTGTGCGTCGAGATGAAGTTGAAGAAGCATGGAAGTGGGTCGACTCTATTACCGAAGCCTGGGCAATGGACAACGACGCGCCGAAGCCTTATCAGGCCGGGACTTGGGGACCGGTTGCCTCTGTGGCCATGATTACCCGTGATGGTCGTTCCTGGAACGAATTCGAGTAAAATATCATCTAGCCCATAGGTGTTATTTTACCGGTAACATGATCTAACACAGATTGTAGAATAATTTTTGCACTTTTAAGCCTCGCGTGGATTCACCCGCGGGGCTTTTTTTATTACACTGCCTGAAACGATTTTGCCCCTGAGCTACGGCTAACAAGCGATTCAGCTGTTTTTAAGCCAACTGAAACACATTGTTTTTCCAACGCTCTGACAGATAAATTTTAGGAGCCTCTATGAATCCGAATTTGTTACGCGTAACACAACGTATCGTCGAACGTTCTCGCGACACACGTTCCGCCTACCTTGCCCGTATTGAACAAGCGAAATCGACTACCGTTCATCGTTCACAACTGGCGTGCGGTAACCTGGCGCATGGTTTTGCTGCCTGCCAGCCGGATGACAAGGCTTCGCTGAAAAGCATGCTGCGTAACAATATCGCGATCATTACCTCCTATAACGACATGCTTTCCGCACATCAGCCGTACGAGCATTACCCGGACATCATTCGTAAAGCGCTGCATGAAGCCAATGCGGTAGGCCAGGTTGCTGGCGGTGTTCCTGCGATGTGCGACGGTGTGACCCAGGGACAGGATGGGATGGAGCTTTCGCTGTTGAGTCGCGAAGTGATTGCTATGTCGGCTGCTGTGGGCCTCTCACATAATATGTTCGACGGCGCGTTATTCCTTGGCGTGTGCGACAAAATTGTCCCGGGTCTGGTGATGGCGGCACTGTCATTTGGTCATCTGCCTTCGATCTTTATTCCCTCCGGCCCGATGGCGAGTGGTCTGGCGAACAAAGAAAAAGTGCGTATCCGTCAGTTGTATGCTGAAGGTAAAGTCAATCGTATGGCGCTGCTTGAATCCGAAGCTGCGTCTTATCACGCACCGGGTACCTGTACGTTCTATGGCACGGCAAACACCAACCAGATGGTGGTGGAGTTTATGGGGATGCAACTGCCAGGCTCCTCATTCGTGCACCCGGATGCGCCGCTGCGCGAAGCGTTGACCGCCGCTGCGGCTCGTCAGGTAACGCGTCTGACCGGCAACGGCAATGAATGGATGCCGATCGGTAAAATGATCGATGAAAAAGTAGTGGTCAACGGTATTGTCGCGCTGCTGGCGACCGGGGGCTCCACTAACCATACAATGCACCTGGTCGCGATGGCGCGCGCAGCCGGTATTCTGATTAACTGGGACGACTTCTCCGATCTGTCCGATATTGTGCCGCTGATGGCGCGTCTGTACCCGAATGGTCCGGCAGACATTAACCACTTCCAGGCGGCGGGTGGCGTGCCGGTGTTAATGCGCGAACTGCTTAACGCGGGTCTGCTGCATGAAGATGTGAACACCGTTGCCGGGTTTGGTTTATCGCGCTACACCATGGAGCCTTGGCTCAACGAGGGTGAGCTGGACTGGCGTGAAGGTGCGGCGAAGTCGCTGGACAGCAACGTGATAGCCACCTTTGACCAGCCTTTCTCCCACCACGGCGGCACCAAAGTGCTGAGTGGAAACCTCGGCCGCGCAGTGATGAAAACGTCGGCGGTACCGGTAGAAAATCAGGTGATTGAAGCGCCCGCGGTTGTTTTCGAAAGTCAGCATGATGTATTGCCTGCCTTCGATGCGGGACTGCTCGACCGTGATTGCGTAGTAGTTGTGCGCCATCAGGGACCAAAAGCAAACGGAATGCCAGAATTACATAAACTCATGCCGCCACTTGGTGTATTATTGGACCGTTGTTTCAAAATTGCGTTAGTTACCGATGGACGACTTTCAGGTGCTTCAGGTAAAGTGCCTTCAGCAATCCATGTAACCCCAGAAGCCTATGATGGCGGGCTGCTGGCAAAAGTACGCGATGGCGACATCATTCGTGTGAATGGACAGACAGGTGAATTGACGCTGCTGGTTGATGAAGAGGAACTTGCTTCTCGTCAGCCTCATATTCCTGACCTCAGCGCATCGCGCGTGGGCACAGGCCGTGAAATGTTCAGCGCGTTGCGTGAAAAGCTGTCCGGTGCGGAACAGGGCGCAACCTGTATCACTTTTTAAGACTTATTTTGTAATCAGGCGAGAGAAAACTCTGATGAAAAACTGGAAGACAAGTGCAGAAGCAATCCTGACCACTGGCCCGGTTGTACCGGTTATCGTGGTTAATAAACTGGAACACGCCGTGCCGATGGCAAAAGCGCTGGTTGCAGGCGGCGTGCGCGTTCTGGAAGTGACCCTACGTACCGCATGTGCGATGGATGCCATTCGCGCGATCGCAAAAGAAGTTCCGGACGCTATCGTTGGTGCAGGTACTGTACTGAATCCACAACAGCTGGCTGAAGTTACCGAAGCCGGTGCACAGTTTGCTATCAGTCCGGGTCTGACCGAGCCGTTGCTGAAAGCCGCAACTGAAGGCACTATTCCGTTGATCCCTGGTATCAGCACCGTGTCTGAACTGATGCTGGGTATGGACTACGGTTTGAAAGAGTTCAAATTCTTCCCTGCTGAAGCAAATGGCGGTACTAAAGCGCTGCAGGCGATTGCGGGTCCGTTCTCACAGGTCCGTTTCTGCCCAACCGGTGGGATCTCTCCAGCGAATTACCGCGACTACCTGGCACTGAAAAGCGTGCTGTGCATCGGTGGTTCCTGGCTGGTTCCGGCAGATGCGCTGGAAGCAGGTGATTACGATCGCATTACCAAACTGGCTCGTGAGGCTGTTGAAGGCGCGAAGCAATAATTGCGCAAAATGCCCGGTAATCACTACCGGGCATGGGAATCTGTAACGGGCCATTCGGCCCGTTTTTTTATCCAGTAACTTTCACCTGTGCGGCCGCGTCTTTCGCGCGTATCACCGCATCTTCAATGCTCTGTGCTGTGGCCAGCACAACGCCCAGACGACGGCTCCCGTCGATGTCCGGTTTGCCGAAGAACCTAACTTGCATACCCGCACCTACAGCGGCCTGCACGTTATCAAACGTGATATTCTGACTGGTAAGTTGCGGCAGAATAACAGCGGAAGCAGAAGGCCCATACTGGCGGATTTCGCCAACGGGCAGACCGAGAAATGCACGTACGTGCAGGGCAAACTCAGACAGATCCTGCGAAATTAAGGTCACCATACCCGTGTCGTGAGGGCGAGGGGAGACTTCGCTGAAAATCACCTCATCACCGCAGACAAACAGCTCCACGCCAAACAGTCCGTGACCACCCAGCGCCAGCACCACCTTGCGGGCAATCTCCTGCGCGCGCGCCAGCGCCAGTTCACTCATCTGCTGCGGCTGCCAGGACTCGCGATAATCGCCATCTTCCTGTCGATGTCCAACCGGCGCGCAGAAATGCACGCCATCAACGGCGCTAACGGTTAGCAGGGTGATTTCAAAATCAAAATTCACTACGCCTTCGACGATAACGCGTCCGGCACCAGCCCGACCGCCCTGTTGAGCATAGTCCCAGGCTGCAGCGAGCTGATCGGCTGAACGGATAAAGCTTTGTCCTTTACCGGACGAACTCATTACCGGTTTCACGATGCAGGGATAGCCGATTTCAGCGACGGCTTCGCGAAAGCGGACTTCACTGTCAGCAAAGCGGTAAGAAGAGGTCGGTAGAGACAATTCTTCGGCGGCGAGGCGACGGATTCCTTCCCGGTTCATGGTCAGTTGCGTTGCTCTTGCACATGGCACAACACGCTGGCCTTCCTGCTCCAGTTTTACCAGCATATCCGTGGCGATCGCCTCAATTTCCGGCACGATATAATGTGGTTTTTCACGCTCGACGAGCTGGCGTAATGCTTCGCCATCCAGCATGTTGATAACGTATGAGCGATGGGCAACGTGCATGGCTGGCGCGTCGGGGTAACGATCCACGGCAATGACTTCCACACCCAGGCGTTGACATTCAATTGCCACTTCTTTACCCAGTTCTCCCGAACCTAATAACATCACTCGCGTTGCTGCTGGACGCAGCGCTGTGCCTAATAACGTCATAAATTAATCCCCTGTTTTATCTGGGCGCAGTATATACGAAAACGTTTGCGTCTGTCTTTATTACCAGGTTGATTTCAGGGCTTAAAAAGAATATACTGTACATAAATACAGGTAATTTAAGAGGCTGCAAAATGGCGGTTGAAGTTAAATACGTAGTCATTCGGGAAGGTGAGGAAAAAATGTCGTTTACCAGCAAAAAGGAAGCCGATGCGTATGACAAAATGCTGGATACAGCAGATCTGCTCGACACATGGCTGGAGCAATCGCCGGTAGCGCTTGAAGACGAGCAGCGCGAAGCGCTTTCCCTGTGGCTGGCTGAGCAAAAAGATGTGCTGAGCGCCATTCTGAAAAATGGCAAGCTGCCTTCGCCGCAGGCTGTCGAAAACGATGCGCACGCTGGGGATGATACTCAGGCTGCCTGAAACGACTTGCGCTCCTGACGTTTTGTACCATGCTTTTCCCTGAATCATTGTGCAATCCCTGACGTTATTTCTCGTTGCTACAGGCAATCTGAATGACGAAGGGGAGATTAAGGAGAAAAGAATGTATAAAAAAAGAACGTTATTGAGCCTGCTGCTGCTGTCTGCCAGCGTATCTGTATTTGCGGCAAATATGGAAAGCAAAAACGTCCAGTTCCCCAAGTGTGAGGGACTGGACGCTAACGGTATTGCGGCGAGCGTGAAACGTGATTATCAACAAAATCGCATTGCGCGCTGGGCTGACGATCAAAAGCGCGTCGGGCAAGCCGATCCTGTCGCCTGGGTAAACACGCCCGATATTACGGGCAAAGACGGGAAATGGTCAGTTCCCCTGACGGTTCGCGGTAAAAGTGCGGATATTCACTATCAGGTAAAAGTCGACTGCAAAGCCGGAACAGCGGAGTATCAGCCGCAGTAACGGAGGTATTTGCACATCTTTTGATGACCTGAACACTTCCTGACATCCCCTCGGGTACGCTTTGATGATTATTCGTCTGTACTTGAGGGGCAAAATGGCTAACTGGCTAAATCAACTACAATCTCTTCTTGGGCAAAAAGGTTCCTCCGCGTCATCTTCTGGCGAGCAAGGGCTGAGTAAACTTCTGGTTCCAGGCGCGTTAGGCGGTCTGGCAGGATTACTGGTTGCCAACAAATCTTCTCGTAAATTACTGAGTAAATACGGCACCAGCGCGCTTCTGGTAGGCGGCGGCGCGGTTGCCGGGACTGTGTTATGGAACAAGTACAAGGATAAAGTTCGCGCAGCGCATCAGGATGAGCCGCAGTTTGGTGCAGAAAGCTCACCGCTGGATCAGCGAACCGAACGCCTGATTCTGGCGCTGGTTTTTGCGGCGAAAAGCGATGGCCATATTGATGCCAAAGAACGTAGCGCTATTGAGCAGCAGCTCCGTGAAGCGGGCGTGGAAGAGCAGGGCCGCATTCTGATTGAAAGCGCCATCGAACAACCGTTAGACCCTCAACGACTGGCGCATGGGATCCGTAACGAAGAAGAAGCGCTAGAAATTTACTTCCTCAGTTGTGCGGCGATTGATATCGACCACTTTATGGAACGTAGTTATCTCAATGCGCTGGGCGATGCGTTGAAGATCCCGCAGGATGTTCGTGAAGGCATTGAACAGGATCTCAAGGAACAAAAACAGGCGTTACCGGGTTAATTACTTACCACTAAGGCGCATGTTTCGCTTGCATCATTGCTGTCTTTTGCCACCCTTATAGGATGTTTAAGCAAAAGAACAATGACATGCTACCAAAAGCTTCTCGTATTCCCCACGCCATGACGCAGCATGGCGATACTCGTGTTGATAATTATTACTGGTTGCGAGATGACACTCGCTCGCAGCCAGAAGTGCTGGATTATCTGCAACAAGAAAATGCGTATGGCCGTCAGATTATGGCCTCGCAGCAGGCTTTGCAGGATCGCGTCCTGAAAGAGATTATCGACCGTATCCCGCCTCAGGATGCTTCTGCCCCCTATGTGAAGAATGGTTATCGCTACCGGCATATTTATGAACCGGGGTGCGAATATGCCATTTATCAGCGTCAGTCTGCCTTCAGTGAAGAGTGGGATGATTGGGACACTTTGTTGGATGGGAACCAGCGCGCGGCACACAGCGAGTTTTATACGCTGGGAGGACTGGCGATATCACCGGATAACACCATCATGGCACTGGCCGAAGATTATCTCTCTCGCCGGCAATATGGCGTGCGTTTTCGCAACCTGCAAAGCGGCAACTGGTATCCGGAAGTGCTGGAAAACGTCGAAGCGGATTTGGTATGGGCGAATGATTCTCAGACTTTCTATTACGTGCGCAAGCATGAAACGACGTTATTGCCGTATCAGGTCTGGCGACATACAGTCGGCTCGCCATCGTCACTGGATGAGCTGGTGTATGAAGAAGCCGATGACATGTTTTATGTCAGTCTGCATAAAACCACATCATTGCATTATGTGGTTATCCACATTGCCAGTGCGACCACCAGTGAAGTTTTGTTGCTTGATGCAGAACTGGCAGATGCCGAACCGTTGGTCTTTTTAGCGCGACGCAAAGACCACGAATATAGTCTCGATCACTATCAGCACAATTTTTATCTGCGATCCAACCGTCAGGGGAAAAATTTCGGCCTGTACCGTACCCGTGTTCGTGATGAGCAAGCCTGGGAGACGCTGATCCCTCCGCGTGACAACGTGATGCTGGAGGGCTTTACGCTATTCACCGACTGGCTGGTGGTAGAAGAGCGTCAGCAAGGCTTAACCAGCCTGCGACAGATTAATCGTAAAACGCGCGAAGTGGTCGGGATCGCCTTTGACGATCCGGCATATGTGACCTGGCTTGCCTATAATCCAGAGCCGGAGACATCGCGCCTGCGCTATGGCTATTCCTCCATGACCACCCCGGACACATTGTTTGAACTGGATATGGACACCGGTGAACGTCGTGTGCTTAAACAGACGGAGGTCCCCGGATTTGATGCGGCGAATTACCGTAGCGAACACGTATGGATAACGGCACGTGATGGCACTGAGGTTCCGGTTTCGCTGGTTTATCATCAAAAGTATTTCCTGAAAGGAAAAAATCCGTTACTGGTTTATGGCTATGGGTCATATGGCGCCAGCATGGATGCCGATTTCAGCAGCAGCCGTTTAAGCTTACTGGATCGCGGCTTTGTTTACGCCATTGCCCATGTGCGTGGCGGTGGTGAATTAGGACAACAGTGGTACGAGGACGGTAAGTTTCTGCGCAAGAAAAATACCTTTAATGATTACCTCGACGTCTGTGATGCGCTGCTAAAAATGGGCTATGGCGCGCCTGAGTTATGTTATGGCATGGGAGGAAGCGCCGGGGGCATGTTAATGGGCGTCGCCATTAATGAGCGCCCGGAACGCTTCCATGGTGTTATTGCTCAGGTGCCGTTTGTCGATGTGCTGACCACAATGCTGGATGAATCAATTCCCCTGACGACCGGTGAGTTTGAAGAGTGGGGTAATCCGCAGGACGAAGAGTATTACACCTATATTAAAAGCTACAGTCCGTATGACAATGTAACCGCGCAGGCGTATCCGCATCTGCTGGTCACGACGGGATTACACGATTCCCAGGTGCAATACTGGGAACCAGCAAAATGGGTGGCAAAACTGCGTGAGCTGAAAACGGACGATCATTTGCTGCTACTTTGCACGGATATGGCTTCCGGACACGGCGGTAAATCCGGGCGTTTTAAATCTTACGAAGGTGTGGCTCTTGAGTACGCTTTTTTGATTGGACTGGCGCAGGGAACACTGCCTGCTCAGGCGTGATCCAAATAGTGTTTTAGCGTTAATCGCAGTTCCGGGCTCATATTATCAAGGTTATTAAATAACCAGCGCAGATAGCCCGGATCGCGTTCAGCCACTTCTGATACCGGTTTTCCGCGGTACTTACCAAAAGTGAAAGTAGTGAGTAACGCGGGACGGCCGGTAATATCGACCATTTGATCGGCTGTCCAGCCTGACGTCTGCATGATGTCGATCAGAAGTGCAGCAGTGATGTAGCAGTCGTACAGGGCTCGGTGATGGTGGAGACCCGCTGGCGTCTGTACGCTCAGCTTGCGCGATTTATACAGCGCCATGTTGCTGTATTTGATCCCCGGCCACAAACGACGGGAGAGCTTCATGGTGCAAATCCACTCCCCGGGCATATCGGGTAATACGCGGCGGTCAAAGCTGGCATTGTGCGCCACGTACCACTCGCTGCCGTAATACTGCGGGATGATGTCTTCAATCCACGGCTTATCGGCCACCATTGCTTCAGTAATGCGATGGATAGCCATCGCCTGTGGGCTGATGGGGCGGTCAGGGCGTACCAGGTGGCTCATTGGGTTGACTATTTTTCCGTCAACCACATCGACAGAAGCAATTTCAACAATGCCTCCCTGTAGACCACAGGTTTCTGTATCTATTATGCGCAACATGCCATGCTCCTGACCCAAAACGACTAGCGTAATGGAATGATATCACCTTGCCAACCCCGTGGCGTGCGTTGACCGGTTAACAGCAAAGAACCGCTGTCTGCGCGAACAATCAATCGGCCTCGCTCATCCCATAACGCGCTGCTGCCACGCGCATTGGCCATTAATACAGCTATGGCAAACTTATGCGAGAAACTCTGTAGACGAGATGTGGAGGAGAGCAATTCGGGTTCGCTAATGGACTGACTGCTCGTGAACAGGGAGTAAGCCGGGTCGATATCGATTCCTTCCGGTTGGCTATCCACTACGCTAATGGCATTTTGCTGTCTGGCGATACAGGCTCCGTGACTTTGATGAAACGTTAAGGGCGAGGTCATCCAGGGAGAAAAGAGCGCGATGCCTTTTACGAACCGGTTGTTATGTTCCACCGGTAGTCCCGCAATGATTGTCATACGATAAGTCACGGCGGCATGGGCGAGAGGTTCTAACAGCGCTTCATCGGGTGGGGCAGGAAGCGCGTCATGTTCATCAACACAACCTAACAAGGAGAGGGAAGGAAAGACCAGCAATTCACATTGGCATTGGGCGGCTGCCTGAATGAATTGCAGGTGATGTGCGACATGCTCGGTAACTGAGGTGTGAAGAGGTTCGTACTGCGCTGCTGCGATTTTCCAGTGTGACATAATGATTTCCTTTTCATAGTGTCTACAATCATCCTGAAAGTATAGATTAAGAATATACTTATACTGTAGCAGCCATCATGTAAGGAATCGTAACGTAGTATAAGTTTTATTTAACTTTAGGCTCGTAAGGTAAACGTGAAAGGGAAACGGATGCCAGTCGGTGCGCGATGAGTCTTTCGCGAAACCAGTCGCGTAAATGTTCGGGCTGTTCACGCTCAACAACTTCGGCAACAACCGGCATGTTGTATCGCTCCTTAAACGCTACACCCGCAGCGGCCAGGTCAACATTGACCTTATCCATTTCCGCTTGCTCAAGTTTGGCCAGATTGATGTTCATGGGCTTCTCCTTTTCTCTGTCTTTCGGCGCGCAAAGTTACTAAGAGTGTGCATTAATGGCAAGACCGAAATGATGATTCTCGACTCGATCATTGTAGAAGGTTATTCTCTATAGATTAGACATAACAAAAAGGAATAGTTGAAATGGCTTCATCTGCATCTATGCTTCGCAGCGCTCTCATCGTACTCGCCAGCGTGCTGGCAACGCCCGCCGCCCTGGCGCATGCCCACCTCACAAAACAAAGCCCGGCGGCTAATGCCGAGGTTGCGGCATCTCCTCAGGCGTTGACGCTGAATTTTTCTGAAGGCGTAGAGCCGGGATTCAGCGGC
This sequence comes from Citrobacter sp. LUTT5, assembly GCF_009905315.1. Classification (NCBI taxonomy): domain Bacteria; kingdom Pseudomonadati; phylum Pseudomonadota; class Gammaproteobacteria; order Enterobacterales; family Enterobacteriaceae; genus Citrobacter; species Citrobacter sp. LUTT5. The sequence continues at coordinate 2,123,506 of NZ_CP047606.1, forward strand.
GCAACGCTGACAGGTCCAAACAAAGAACAGATCAAAACGGGTAAGGCGTCACGCAGTGAGCAGGACAAAACACAGCTGATTGTTCCGCTTGATCAAACACTTGAAGCTGGAAAATATACGGTCGACTGGCACGTTGTTTCCGTGGATGGTCACAAGACGAAGGGGCAATATACCTTTAGCGTGAAATAACCGATGCTGGCATTTACCTGGGTTGCATTACGGTTTATCCATTTTACCACGTTGATGCTGGTGTTTGGCTGTGCGCTTTACGGCGCATGGCTTGCTCCCGTTTCGGTTCGTCGTTTAATGATGCGTCGTTTTTTGCGTCTGCAACGGCATGCCGCAACGTGGAGCTTTATCAGCGCGACGCTGATGCTGGCGATCCAGGGTGGGTTAATGGGCTCAGGCTGGCGGGATGTTATCTCTACAGATGTATGGGGCGCGGTGTTGCAAACGCAGTTTGGCGGCGTCTGGTTATGGCAGATTATCCTCGCGCTGGTCACTCTGGTGGTGGTTATTATCGTACCGCGTAGCATGCCGCGACGGCTGTTAATGCTGACGATTGCGCAGTTTATTTTGCTGGCTGGCGTCGGGCATGCGACGCTGCATAGTGGTATTACTGGGGCAATCCAGCAGGTTAACCATGCCTTGCATCTGATATGCGCCGCCGCCTGGTTCGGTGGCCTGCTACCCGTACTTTACTGTATGCGAATGGCGCAAGGTCGCTGGCGGGAACCTGCCATTTGTACCATGATGCGCTTCTCACGCTATGGGCATCTTTTTGTTATCGGTGTTTTACTTACCGGTATTATGAATGCGCTGTTTATTGTCGGTTTTTCTGTTCCCTGGCACATGGCTTACGGGCGACTACTTTTGTTAAAAGGTGCTCTGGTCATGCTAATGGTGGCGATTGCGCTGGTGAATCGGTATGTTCTGGTACCACGCATGCGGCAGGATAACCGCGGCATGACTCTCTATTTTATTTGGATGACCAAGCTGGAATGGGGTATAGGAGCCGTTGTGCTGGCAATTGTCAGCCTGTTCGCAACCCTTGAACCTTTCTGATTGATGGACTGGCGAAACGCATGAAAAAAATCATTATCTCTTTATTACTCCTGGCAAGCTCCGGAGCCGCGCTGGCTGCGCCGCAGGTCATTACCGTCAGCCGTTTTGAGGTTGGCAAAGATAAGTGGGCGTTTAATCGGGAAGAGGTGATGCTGACCTGCCGCCCGGGTAACGCGCTGTATGTCATCAATCCCAGTACGCTGGTGCAATACCCGTTGAATGATGTTGCCAGACAGCAGGTGGAGAGCGGAAAAACCACGGCAAAGCCGATCGAGATTATCCAGATTGATGACCCGGCGAAACCGGGCGAAAAAATGAGCCTGGCACCGTTTGTGGAGCGTGCAGAAAAGCTCTGCTAATTGTCAGATGTAGCGCTCTGATTTCCAATAAAAAACCGCAAGGATCTCGCACGAGAACTTGCGGTTTTTGCGTTTAGATGCGTAACAAACGTCCTTTTTTTCCGGCCACTTTAGTCGCGGACTGGAAAACCTGGCGCTGTCATCTATTCTTAAATGGCAGGGTAACTTAGCCTGCATTAATGCCAACTTTTAGCGCACGGCTCTCTCCCAAGAGCCATTTCCCTGGACCGAATACAGGAATCGTATTCGGTCTCTTTTTATGTGGCGAATGCGATGCCATCCAGGGCAAAACACGGCTTATCGCATGCTGCATTCTCCATAAACCATACCATACTCCTGCCCACGATCGTCCAGGCTTTTTTACCATCATTGCTAAAATTATAATCAGGTACCCTTGTACTCTGGAGGCGACATGGGACGACCTGACAATATCTATCAACGAATCGACGGTACGCAGTGGCGTCACGTCTGGGTGGTTGGGGATATCCACGGCTGCTTCTCGATACTGATGGCTAAACTGCGCCAGTACCGTTTTGATCCTTGGCAGGATCTGCTGGTTTCAGTGGGGGATGTTATTGACCGTGGACCAGACAGTTTGCGTTGCCTGAAATTATTGCGTAAACGCTGGATAGTCGCGGTCAGGGGGAATCATGAGCAGATGGCGCTGGACGCGCTGGTGACGGGAGATCAATTCATGTGGTTTATGAATGGTGGCTCGTGGTATGCGCAGGCGGAGCAACCGGCAGCGAAATTCGCTCTTGAAGAGTGTTGGCAATTACCCTGGATTCTGGAGCTGCATTGTCAAAACGGCATACACGTTATTGCTCATGCCGATTACCCGGATGATGATTATCTGTGGCTAAAAAAGATCGATTTACAGCGTGTGCTGTGGGATCGTTCGAGGCTAATGAACAACGGTTGTGGGATTCGCGGCGCGGATCACTTTTGGTTTGGCCACACGCCGTTGCTCCATCGGCTGGATCGCGAGAATCTGCATTATATTGATACCGGTGCTGTATTTGGCGGCGAGTTAACGCTGGTACAACTGCAATAATCAAAAATCGCTGTATTCCTGGGCCGGGTGCCAGAAACTATCAATGTAGTCATCCGCGGGTAAACACCCTCCGTTACGAATACGTTGATCGTCCATCGATATCAGGCACTGCTGCTCAGTTTTGTAGACATCAACCACGATATCTTCACAACCGCCATCCAGGTAGCACACAAAAAGAACCAGCGTGAACATTCCATCCTCAAATGGTAAAGCCATAGCTGTAGTGTAGAAGATGTTGATAGATGAGGGAAATTAACCAGGAAATAACCCGTCTGGCGACGGGTTCTTTTTGAATCAGGCAAGGCGCATGATCCAGGCATCTGACTTACGATCGTAGTGTTCGCGAAATAGTACTGAATGTTCTCCGTTCAACAGGGCCGGGACGCTGGTATCGGCATCCCAGGCATCCAGTTGCATACATAAATCCGGGTCGGATTTACACGGAATGGTTAACGTTCGGTCCCCCGGCGATTCGCCATGTAACTCGGCGTCGTCGATTTCAAAAGCGCCAATGCGCACACTGGTTTTCATCATCGTGCTCTCCGTTAATTTGCTAATTGTGGTACGACCAGTTAGGTCGTCCATTTTTCAGCGTAGTCAACGTTAGCAAAAGCGCCAGTAAAAACGTGCGTTATCCCGTAAAGAGTTTGCCATCCCGGACAAGATCGCGTGGGTAGCTATTCTTCAGTCGCGATCCAATACGTTTTGCCAGACCGATAGGCTGATGCTGGAATGTAACCAGTACGTCGTCACTCGTCGGTGTGGCTTGTGGGTAGACATCCCGGCCGCGGTACCACTCTTCAGCTTCGGCAAGCGTCAGTTCAAACGCATGGCTGTGATTTGGGTTGGCGAGCGCGATGACGGCTTCATGCTGCCAGCGGTAGCCTTTATTGTGCGTTTCGGCTAATTTGACGCCGAGTCGGGAAAAGCGGACTTTGCCGATCAGTGACTCAATTTCTGTTGGGAACAGCCAAATCTCTTTATCGCGCTGCCACAGGCGTAAATTATCTTCCCACTGCAGTCCACAAGCGCTCGCGGCTTGCGCGATAAGCGCGGACTCGCGTCCTTTCAGCGGGCTAAACGGGAAGTTACCGACTTTATATGTCGGCGCAGGTAGTGGAGGGATGGCGGCTGTTTTGCGCAAACGCGCAACGAAGAAACCTTCGCAATCGTAAATTTGCGGAAACACATGCAGGAATCCTTCCGGCGTCAGGGCGCGTTCGGCCTGTGGAAATAAATCGCCGAGTGGTAAAAACTCGACGGCGTCCGGGTAGGTTTCAATCAACCACCGCATGATATTTTCATTTTCGTCACGATTAAGCGTACAGGTCGAGTAAACCAACGTGCCGCCGGGGCGCAGAGCGTGAAAGGCGCTGTCGAGCAGTTCGCGCTGAGTTGCGGCAATTTCCAGATTACTTTCTGGCGACCAGTTTTTTAGCGCATCGGGGTCTTTACGCACTACGCCTTCCCCGGAACACGGGGCGTCCAGCAATATGGCATCAAATGATTCCGGCAACGCAGCGCCAAATACTCGTCCGTCAAAATGGGTCAGGGCGACGTTGGCTATCCCGCAACGGCTGATATTGGCATGCAGGACTTTGACGCGACTGGCAGAAAATTCATTCGCCAGAATGGCGCCTCGATTATTCATTTTTGCGGCAATTTGCGTGGTTTTGGAGCCAGGGGCTGCCGCGACATCCATTACGCGTTCCGGGGTATTGCCTTCGGCAAACAGCGCAGCGACTGGCAGCATTGAGCTGGCTTCCTGAATATAAAACAGGCCGCTTAAATGTTCTGCTGTGCTACCGAGCGGCACTAACTCATCTTCATCGCGTTCGATCCAGAAACCTTCAGCACACCAGGGAACCGGAGTGAGAGACCAGTTGTAAGGTGCTGTCAGTGTGAGGAAATCGGCAACGGAGATTTTCAGCGTGTTGACGCGAATGCTGCGGCGCAACGGGCGCTGACAGGCAGCGAGAAAATCATCGAATGAGAGCGTGGAAGGCATTGCTTCACGCATTTTAGTCAGAAAGGCGTCGGGAAAATAAGCCACTTGGTACCACCGGCAAAAAAACAGGTGCGCAGTGTAGCATAAGTGCTCCGGCGCGAGTACGCCGGAGCAAGGGGAGAGATTATCGTGGCAGGGCAGTTCCCCATTCACGCCACTCTTTCGGTTCGCTTTCGAGCAACAGGAAGTGTTTACCTGCCTGCGCTTTAGGAGCCAGCGGTGTGCCTGGTGGAGTCGCGAAGGCGATGCCGCCGCGGATGAACTGATTGAAGGTACCGGTCTTCACGACACCGCCGGTCAGGCCGAAGTCAAGATTGTAGCCGGATGCCAGCCAGAACACGGAGTTGTTGCGCACCAGATGCTGATAGCGCTGGCTAATGCGCATGGCAACCATCACACGATCGGAAAGCGAGCCCAGCGTCAGCCCGGTGACGGTCCCCACTTCAATACCTCTGAACAAAACCGGGGTTCCGATATTCAGCGAACCTGCTTCCGGTGCTTCCACCACAATACTCAGACCATCGAGGTAGCGAGAGTCGGTAATGGTGGCTTCCTGCAACTCAAAATCACGTCGCGGATTACCGCGTCCGGGTTCAACGTTGATGTACGGCTGCAGGATTGTATCCAGATGCTCCACGCCAGCTGCCGAAATTTGCGGGGTGATCACGGAGAAACGGGTACCGCTTCGCGCGAAGGTCTGCACGTATTCCGGGTACAGAACCGCTTTTGCCTGCACTTCGTTCCGTGCGGTGATCAGCTCAAGCGTCTGAATCTGGCCGATATCGATTCCCAGGTAGCGAATCGGCATGCCAGCAGCGAGTTTACCTGCATCGAACGCATGCAGCGTTATCTGGCCGCCTACCGCACGCGCGGCGGTTTCCGAAGCATACAGAATGCGCTTGTCGCCTTTGCGTTGGCTGGCGCTGGCACCGCTTAAATTATCGAAGCTAATTGCCCCTTTAAGCGCGCGTGAAAGGGGAGATGCCTGTACGGTTAATCCGCTGCCGTTAAGCTGAACTTTTGCTCCGCCTTCGGCCCAGAACACGCTGTTGCTGGTCAACAGGTTGCGATATTCCGGTTTAATATGCAGATCGATATCAAATGCATCGGCGCGAGGACGAACGCTGATCACTTCACCGACCTCGAATTTGCGGTATAGAACCACCGAGCCGGCTTGCACATCAGGCAGCGTTTCGGCGCTCAGGCTGACCGTGGTGGTTGGCAGATCGCTCAGGCTGTTTTCAATCGCTTTTTCCAGGTTGGCATACAGCGGGTAGCTTTTTTTCATTTCCCCCTTCGTACCGGGCAAAATACGAATGCCGCCGCTGAGCCACTCGCTGGCGCTGGCGCCAAGGAACTCCACGCCATCAAGTCCGACTTTGACGTCCACGCGACTGTTGACCACGAACTTACTGTCACCTTGCACCAGGTCACGATGCTGCGGTTCGATGGCAACGGTAAATGAAACGCCTTTGCTGGAAAGCGTGCGCTCAATCACCTGACCGACCTGTACGCCGTGGAGATTCAGCGGCTGGCCAGCATCAATACCGTAACTTTCCGGTGCGGTGAGCGTAAATGTCATGACCCCTGGATCGTGTAACAACGACTTCTCTGCGGGGATAACCACAAACTGGCTACGCGGCTCGCCTTCGCCGGGGACCAGTTCAAACGTTTTACCCGTCAGCAGTGAGCTGAGATTGGCATCGTTTAACGATAATTTAGGGCTGTGTAATTCAATCCGCGTGTTGTCGCGCAGCAGCGTTACGACGCTGGGGTCGACAGTCATTTCTCCAGTCACTTTACCGCCTGGATTTAAATCCAGTTTGGTGAGTTGGCCGACTTGTAATCCTTGATACATCAGCGATGTTGAGCCAGCTTTGAGTCCGTCCCCGCTGGGTAAGTCAAGCTTGACGATCACCCCGCGCTGGCTGTGCGCGAGATCCTGATATAAACCAAACGTGTCGTCGGCTGCGGCGGGTTTTGAGTCTTCAGGCGAATCAAAAGCAATGGCGCCATTGACCAGCGCGGCCAGACTCTCCAGTTTGATCTTCGCGCCGCTGAGGCTGACATCCGCATTCACACCGGAGACGTTCCAGAAGCGGCTGCCTTTTTTCACCAGATTGGTAAACCGACGTTCAATCAGCACGTCGATAGTTACGCCCTGATTGTTGGGGTTGATAGTGTAGTCATACACCCGGCCCACCGGAATCTTACGGAAATAAACCAGCGAACCGCTATTGAGCGAACCGAGGTCAGGCGCCCGCAGATGCAGCATCAAATCGCCATTATCCAGACGGTATTTGGGCTGCGTGTCGAGGGCAACGAAATGATCTTCTTCCTCGCCGGTTCCGGGCATCATGCCGATATAGTTACCACCAACCAACGCATCCAGACCCGAAACTCCGGCCAGCGACGCTTTCGGCGTGACCAGCCAGAACTGGGTATCTTTGCGCAGTGCATCTTTCATGCTCGATTTGATGCTGACGCGGACTTCAATTTTACGCAGATCTTTGCTGAGGTTGATATCCTGCACCGTGCCCACTTCAACGCCCTGATAACGAACGGGCGTGCGTCCTGGTACAATGCCGTCCGCGGACATGAAGTCAATGGTTACGGTATTGCCGCGATCTTCATAGCTTCCCCAGATAAGCCATCCTGCGATCATCAGCGCAATGAACGGCAGCAGCCAGAACGGAGAGATACGGCGTTTTGTTTTAATCTGCGCTTCAGTCTGCGAAGCGGGCGTTTCCTGACTCATGTGCATCCCAAAGTAAGCGGCTGTCCAGCCATTCCACAGCAAGAATAGTCAATATTACCGCCGCGCCGAAATAAAACGCAGCCGGTCCCATAGTAAAAGCAAGTATCTGATCGCGATTAATCAGCGACATGGTTAAAGCGATAACAAAGAGATCCAGCATCGACCAGCGGCCAATCCAGGTCACCATACGCAGCAGTTTTATGCGGGTACGCAATCCTTGCTCGCAGTTAAAATGGATGCTGATGAGCAACGTAAACATCACAATCACTTTGGTGAATGGCACCAGAATACTGGCGATAAAAACGATCGCCGCCACGCCGACGTTGCTGTTTGCCAAAGACATTATGCCTGACAGGATAGTGTCTTCCTGCCTACCACCGTTGACATAAATTACCGAGATGGGCAGCAGATTAGCAGGCAAAAGCAGGACAATCGAGGCCAGTAGCGCCGCCCAACACTTTTGGATACTTTGATTCCTGCGCCAGCGCAGCGGGATATGGCAACGAGGGCAGCGACCCCGAGCGTCCGGATAACCTGTAAAGTGACAACCGAGGCAGACGCGGAGCTTTTCATCAGGGCGACGGGCTGGTCTTTGCGGGTAAAATCGGTCCCAAAGCTGCTCTACGTTGAGGTGCGACAGCGTCAAAATACTGAGGATCACCAGCGCAATAAAAGCAAACAGTCCCACACCGGGTTGCAAAAAAGCATAGTCCTGAACTTTGATTGACGCGACGCCAATGCCCACAAGATAGATATCGAGCATCACCCACTCTTTGAGCCTTTCCAGCATCAGCAGCACCGGGCGCAGGTTCATCCCAAGAATATTGCCAAACCACAGATAAGCAATTGAGGTCACGAGAATTAGCGGCGCGCCAGCGACGCAAAAAAGCACGAAAGAAGCAGTGAGGGGGTCACCTTGTCGGGTCATTTGCCAGATGCCTTGCATAACATTGGCATCAATGCGCACGCCTAATAAATAGATGTGCAGGAGTGGCTCTCCCCAGGCAAAGGGCATCAGCAGCAACATGGTGAAAGCCATTGCCGCCAGTCGCGTTAATGACCAGTCGCGTCCGTCGCGAATTTTTGCCTGGCAGCGTGGGCAAAAGGCACTTTGGTGCGAACGCATTTTAGGCAAGCTAAATATCAGGTCACATTCAGGGCAGCGATGATAATGTGCACGAGGTAGTGCCTCACCGATGGACCTGATGACTATTTTTTTAGTTGGCGTGATGCGTGGTGTCGTTAAGGCCATGTATCGCGAATCAAATTGTTGAAGTAATGTTATCTTAACTCATGACGGGAATGATCTTGAGCATTAACGCATTTAATGTTTATTTTAGTAGGCTGCAGTTTTAAGTAAGACAACTAAGTGATTACATAATGAACAAAATAGAGCTATACACGGATCTGAACCGTGATTTTCAGGCATTGATGGCAGGTGAAACCAGTTTTCTGGCAACGCTGGCGAATACCAGCGCATTGTTGTACGAGCGTCTTGCAGAAGTGAACTGGGCCGGTTTTTACCTGCTTGAGGACGATACGCTGGTGCTTGGTCCCTTCCAGGGCAAAATTGCCTGCGTGCGGATCCCGGTAGGGCGTGGTGTGTGCGGTACAGCAGTGGCGCAGAACCAGGTTCAGCGTATTGAGGACGTACATGCTTTTGATGGGCACATTGCTTGTGATGCCGCCAGCAACGCTGAAATCGTCCTGCCTATCACCGTCGAAAATCAGATAATCGGCGTGCTGGATATCGATAGCACGGCGTTTGGCCGCTTTACTGAGGAAGATGAACAAGGTCTGCGTACACTGGTGGCACAGCTTGAAACCGTGCTTGCAACGACGGATTACAAAAAATTCTTTGCGCACGTCGCAGGATAATCAACGGATAACGTAGCAATTACTGATGACGTCATTATAATGTCGCCTGTTCATGCCTGCGCTTGTTGGCTACGTCCGTTGTAATCAGGAAATTTCATGGAAAATCAACCTAAGTTGAATAGCAGTAAAGAAGTCATCGCGTTTCTGGCCGAACGCTTCCCGCAGTGTTTTAGTGCGGAAGGCGAAGCGCGCCCACTGAAAATTGGCATTTTTCAGGATCTGGTAGAGCGTGTTGAGGGCGAAATGAACCTCAGCAAGACTCAGCTCCGTTCTGCCTTACGTCTCTATACTTCAAGCTGGCGCTATCTGTACGGCGTTAAATTGGGCGCAACGCGTGTTGATCTCGACGGCAACCCTTGTGGTGAGCTGGATGAACAACATGTTGAACATGCGCGCAAACAGCTGGAAGAAGCTAAAGCCCGTGTTCAGGCGCAACGCGCAGAGCAACAGGCGAAAAAACGCGAAGCGGCTGCTGCTGCCGGTGAAAAAGAAGGCGCACCGCGTCGCGAGCGTAAGCCGCGTCCTGCACCGCGTCGTAAAGAAGGTGCAGAGCGTAAACCTCGCGCTGAAAAACCAGCAGCAAAAGCACCGCGTGCTCCTCGCGAAGAACAGCATACCCCGGTATCTGATATTTCAGTACTGACGGTAGGGCAGTCTCTGAAGGTGAAAGCAGGAAATAATGCGATGGATGCCACCGTATTAGAAATCACCAAAGATGGCGTCCGTGTACAGCTGAATTCGGGTATGTCTTTGATTGTACGCGCAGAACACCTGGTGTTCTGAAACGGAGGCCAGGCCTGGCATGAACACTTTTTTTAGGCTTACTGCGTTAGCTGGTCTGCTTGCATTAGCAGGCCAGGCACTTGCTGTGGAAGACATCACGCGTGCCGATCAAATCCCCGTTTTAAAGGAAGAAACCCAGCATGCGACGGTAAGCGAACGTGTGACGTCGCGTTTTACGCGATCACACTATCGCCAGTTCGATCTGGATCAGGCGTTTTCGGCAAAAATTTTTGACCGCTATTTGAATTTGCTCGACTACAGCCACAATGTGCTGTTGGCGAGCGATATCGAACAGTATGCAAAAAAGAAAACGGTCCTCGGCGATGAACTACGCACCGGCAAGCTGGATGTCTTTTACGATCTCTATAATCTGGCGCAAAAACGCCGATTTGAACGTTATCAGTACGCATTAAGCGTACTGGCACGTCCAATGGATTTTACCGGTAACGACACGTTTAACCTCGACCGAAGCAAAGCGCCGTGGCCGAAGAGCGAAGCAGAGCTTAATGCGCTGTGGGACGGTAAGGTTAAATTTGACGAACTCAGCCTGAAGCTGACGGGTAAAACCGATGCGGAAATTCGCGAAACGCTGACGCGCCGCTATAAATTTGCGATTCGCCGTCTGGCGCAGACCAACAGCGAAGATGTGTTCTCACTGGCGATGACAGCGTTCGCCCGTGAAATCGACCCGCATACTAACTATCTCTCTCCGCGCAATACCGAGCAGTTCAATACGGAAATGAGCTTGTCTTTGGAAGGTATTGGCGCGGTTCTGCAAATGGATGATGACTACACCGTCATTAACTCCATGGTGGCAGGTGGCCCGGCAGCCAAGAGCAAGTCGATCAGCGTTGGCGATCGTATTGTCGGCGTCGGGCAGACGGGCAAGGGCATGGTCGATGTGATTGGCTGGCGTCTGGATGACGTCGTGGCACTGATCAAAGGACCTAAAGGCAGCAAGGTACGCCTTGAAATTCTGCCTGCCGGTAAAGGTACCAAGACGCGCACCGTGACGCTAACGCGTGAACGTATTCGTCTCGAAGACCGCGCCGTGAAAATGTCCGTGAAAACCGTTGGTAAAGAAAAAGTTGGCGTACTGGATATTCCTGGCTTCTATGTAGGTCTGACTGATGATGTCAAAGTCCAACTGCAGAAACTGGAAAAACAAAATGTCAGCAGTATTATCATCGATCTGCGTACCAACGGTGGTGGTGCACTGACTGAAGCGGTTTCGCTTTCCGGTCTGTTCATTCCTTCCGGCCCGGTGGTTCAGGTTCGTGATAATAACGGTAAAGTGCGTGAAGACAGCGATACCGACGGCGTTGTGTACTACAAAGGCCCGCTGGTGGTATTGGTCGATCGCTTCAGTGCCTCAGCATCAGAGATTTTCGCGGCGGCAATGCAGGATTATGGCCGAGCGTTGATCGTTGGTGAACCGACCTTTGGGAAAGGCACCGTCCAGCAGTATCGCTCCCTGAACCGTATTTACGATCAGATGCTACGACCGGAATGGCCTGCGCTGGGCTCTGTTCAGTACACGATCCAGAAATTCTACCGCGTAAACGGTGGCAGCACGCAGCGTAAGGGCGTTACGCCGGATATCATCATGCCGACAGGTAATGAAGAAACTGAAACCGGCGAGAAGTTTGAAGATAACGCACTGCCGTGGGACAGCATTGATGCTGCGACCTACACTAAGTCAGATAATCTGACGCCGTTCGGACCTGAATTGCTGAAAGAGCACAATGCACGTATTGCGAACGATCCTGAGTTCCAATACATCATGAAGGACATTGCGCGTTTCAATGCGATGAAGGATAAGCGCAACATCGCTTCTCTGAATTACGCTCAGCGTGAAAAAGAGAATAACGAAGATGACGCAATGCGTCTGGCGCGTATCAACGATCGGTTTAAACGTGAAGGCAAGCCGCCATTGAAGAAACTGGATGATCTGCCGAAGGATTACCAGGAGCCGGATCCGTACCTGGATGAAACGGTAAAAATCGCGCTCGACCTTGCGCATCTTGAGAAAGAGAAGCCAACGGAACAGCCCGCAACCAGTCAATAACCTCGAACAGGCACAAGAAATTGTGCCTGTTTTTTTAACAAGTGCATGAAGACGTCAGCCTGATACGATAAAATGTAAAGTTGTGTCTTTCTGGTGACTTAGCACCTATGGATGCTTGAAAATAGTCATAAGACCCATACGATATGGGTAATCGCATAGTGCGTTTTGTTAAATTGAGGTTAAAAGAAAATTATGATGCGAATCGCGCTCTTCCTGCTGACGAACCTGGCTGTGATGGTCGTTTTCGGGCTGGTATTGAGCCTGACAGGGATCCAGTCAAGCAGCGTTCAAGGCTTGTTGATCATGGCACTGCTGTTTGGTTTTGGTGGTTCCTTCATTTCGCTGCTGATGTCCAAATGGATGGCGTTAAAGTCCGTTGGCGGGGAAGTGATCGAACAGCCTCGCAATGAAAGAGAACGCTGGCTGATGAATACAGTTGCGAATCAGGCCCGCCAGGCCGGGATCGCTATGCCACAGGTTGCAATCTACCACGCGCCAGATATTAACGCGTTTGCGACTGGTGCCCGCCGGGATGCCTCGCTGGTGGCCGTAAGTACTGGTCTGTTGCAAAACATGAGCCCGGATGAAGCCGAAGCGGTTATCGCGCATGAGATCAGCCACATTGCCAATGGCGATATGGTGACCATGACGCTCATTCAGGGGGTAGTAAACACCTTCGTTATCTTTATCTCACGTATTCTGGCGCAAATTGCCGCTGGCTTTATGGGCGGGAACCGTGATGAGGGTGAGGGTAGCAACGGTAACCCGTTGATCTACTTTGCGGTGGCGACTGTGCTGGAACTGGTGTTTGGTATTCTGGCGAGCATCATTACCATGTGGTTCTCACGTCATCGTGAATTCCATGCGGATGCCGGTTCTGCAAAACTGGTGGGTCGTGAAAAAATGATCGCCGCGCTGCAGCGCCTGAAAACCAGCTATGAGCCGCAGGAAGCGACCAGTATGATGGCGTTCTGCATCAATGGTAAATCCAAATCGTTGAGTGAGCTGTTTATGACTCACCCCCCGTTGGACAAACGTATTGAAGCGCTGCGCAGCGGTGAGTACCTGAAATAATCTGCAGCAGACAACAACAAAAAGCGCGTCGACAGACGCGCTTTTTTTATGACTGAACCCGCGGTTGTGTAATACGTAAGCCACTTACGATTGCGGCCAGCGAAGCCAGAATGCCCGCTGTTATCAGCGAGATGTGCGTTCCACTGTCACCAAACTGATTTAACATCAGCGCAACCAGTGCGGCCCCGGTACTTTGACCCAGTAAGCGCGCCGTTCCGAGCATACCGCTCGCGCCTCCGCTACGATCTCGCGGCGCGGAGGTGATGGTGGTGTGATTATTCGGTGACTGGAACAAGCCAAAACCCGCACCACACAAAATCATTGGCCAGATGATATTAAAATCGGAAGGTGATGTGGGCAGTAACACCAGCGAAAACAGCCCACACGCCATTACTGCCATGCCCAGCGCGCCAAGCAGACCTGCATGAACACGTTCAATCAAATATCCCGCCAGTGGGGCCATCACCATGGTTGCCAGAGGCCACGGCGTCAGCAGCAGGCCCGTTTCAACTTCGCTGCGTCCGAGAACCGTTTGCATAAAAAAGGGCAGGGAAACCATCGCCAGCATTTGTGCGCTGAATGAACAGATTGAGGTGCAAATAGAGAGTGAAAACAGCGGAATGCGTAGTAGATCAACCGGTAATAACGGTACTGGCAATGCGAGCTGGCGGCGGATAAAGAAAAAACCTACCACGAGAAGCCCCACAAGTTCAGCACCAATCAGTTTTAGTGACTGTCCCTGTGCAAATCCGCTGAGTGCCGTGATCAACAAACCGAATGTTAAGGCGTTCATTATTGCGCTGGGCAGATCAAAGCGCGGTTTATTGCTACGTGATGAATTGGGTGGCAAAAAACGCATAGCCAGCAGCAGGGCGATGATCCCCAATGGAACGTTAATCAGAAATAGCCATTTCCACGAGGCAATAGAAAGAATTGCCGCCGCAATAGTCGGACCCGCTGCCGAGGATACAGCCACGATAAAGGAGTTAATACCCATCCCGCGGCCAAGCTGGCGCTGAGGATAAATGAGTCGGATCAATGCCGTATTAACGCTCATCAGCGCCGCGCCGCCAAACCCCTGAGCCACGCGCGCTAACGTCAGCATATGCAGCGAGTCTGACAAGGCACAAAACAGCGATGCCAACAGAAACACGACCAGACCACACTTATAAATGCGTCGGTAGCCAAACATATCACCTAAAAAAGAGAGCGATAACAGCGAAACAACGATCGCAATTTGGTAGGCGTTCACAATCCAGATTGAGCTGGCGGGTGAGGCCTGAAGATCGGTGGCGATAGTGGGGAGGGCAACGTTTGCTATTGCGCCGTCGAGTACTGCCATAGAGATGCCAATAACAATGGTTAAAATTGCGCCATATCGCTGGGGCAATGGCAGACCATCGGTCTGAGTTTTTTCCATAGGAAGTCAATACTGTTGGAATTTATGATGAGAATAATAATTTTAGCATTGATATTCAGGCGTTAGGTCGCAGATTTGTAACTAAGTAAGCAAAGAGCGATTGCGAGGGCTGATACGTGAAATTATAATAAAAACCGGTTCTGATTTTTATAAAACACTCGAAAGGGGTGATAAATGGCAATCGCAGATCTGGATAAACAACCCGATTCTGTATCTTCCGTGCTGAAGGTTTTTGGCATTCTGCAGGCGCTGGGTGAAGAGCGCGAAATTGGTATTACCGAGTTGTCGCAACGCGTCATGATGTCAAAAAGCACCGTTTATCGCTTTTTGCAGACCATGAAAACGCTGGGTTATGTGGCACAAGAAGGGGAGTCGGAGAAATACTCACTGACCCTGAAACTATTCGAGCTGGGTGCTCGCGCGTTACAAAACGTCGATCTTATCCGTAGCGCTGATATTCAGATGCGCGAACTTTCGCGCCTGACCAAAGAGACAGTGCACCTTGGTGCACTGGATGAAGACAGCATCGTCTACATCCATAAAATCGACTCTATGTACAATCTGCGCATGTATTCTCGCGTAGGTCGCCGTAATCCGCTGTACAGCACGGCTATCGGTAAAGTTCTGCTGGCATGGCGTGACCGCGATGAAGTGAAGCAGATTCTGGATGGTATTGAGTATAAGCGTAGCACCGACCGTACTATTACCAATACTGATGAGCTGCTGGTATTGCTGGATAAAGTACGCGAGCAGGGCTACGGTGAAGATAACGAAGAACAGGAAGAAGGTCTGCGCTGCATCGGTGTACCTGTGTTTGACCGTTTCGGTGTAGTGATTGCAGGCTTGAGTATTTCATTCCCGACACTGCGTTTCTCAGAAGAACGTTTGCACGAGTATGTGGCGATGCTGCATACGGCTGCGCGTAAAATTTCAGAACAAATGGGTTATAACGACTATCCGTTCTAATCTTATGTAATAGCGTCAACGTAAAAACCCCAGGTATTTATGTATCTGGGGTTTTTTATGAACAGTCATAATGTTAGTTGGTGCAAATAACGTAGCGGATGTATTGCTGCTATACTAACCGTTATCAATAATGACCGTGCTTTTTCTTAACAAGGGGCAATCCGACAGGCCAATGATACCGCTGTCTGTGTGGACGTATTGCGCGGTGCTGGTTCCGCGTGCGGTCAGATATTGGCATTGCAAGCCCAGGCCCGCTGCATTCTCCTTACTTCCAATCAAAATTCCGTAGCCGCTCAGTAATAAACCGATCCAAACCAGAGCTAACAACACAATAGCGCGGATTATCAGACGCATTACAACCTCTTATCTTTTCTCGTTATTATTAGATTAGCCTGTACATGGGATGAAACAAGTGAATCATTCCTAAAAAGATTGAATGCCGATACAGTTAACGCTGGGTTTAGGTAACGCATGATAATTTATAGGCATAAGATGTTGATTCGAAGAGTGGAGCTGGAGTGAAAAAAATTCGCTGGGTAGTGCTGATAGTTGTCGTGCTGGTATGCATACTGATGTGGGCGCAAGTGTTCAACATCATGTGCGATCAGGATGTACAATTTTTCAGCGGTATTTGTGCCATTAATAAATTTATTCCCTGGTAAGCGCATTTTTGCCACAGTTGATTACCTTCTTGTGCGGCAGTGGTAAACTACGCTGTCTACATTGAGGTGGTGAAATGAACGAAGTTTTGAATTCTGGCGCGTTGAATTTGGCGTCTTTGGCTGTATCGGTGGTGATTCTGGTTGTCGGGCTTGTACTGTGGTTTTTCGTCAATAGGGCAAGTTCGCGTACTAATGAGCAGATTGAGCTGCTTGAAGCATTGTTAGATCAGCAAAAAAGACAGAACGCATTGCTCCGTCGCCTTTGCGAAGCTAACGAACCTGAAAAAGCGGCAGAGCCTGCTGTGGTCACAGCGAAAGACGAAGATGATGACATCATCCGCCTGGTAGCTGAGCGGTAAAAACGGTATGACAGGGTGAGGATCTGTTGCTTACGTTCTCAGATGTTTCATCCTGTCGCCAACATGCCAGATTATTTTCTTCTGCACATGTCGTGTAATTAGCACTCTGATTCTCGTGTTAACTCAGTATTTTCAGATGCTCCAGCCAATTAATATCTTATCCCCGGTCTGATATAAATATAATTTCCCATACGATAAAAATATGATTATGTCATTTTTGTGATAGTGATCGTTTTATTAACAGCGAAACGTTTCTCTTACTTTTTTTGTGCATTGTCATCATTCTTTCATTATTTTGGTGCAAAAGCAGAAGGCAGATCTCATTTTTACGCTTGTGACATTTTATGCATTACTAAGCATAAAAAATGATATTCAGCACACCCTGTAACAGCTAATCTGGAACAACCGAAGCTATTGAGCTATGGTAGAAATGTCCTGGCTATGGTGCAAGCCTGGCGGGGGATGGGGCGAGCGGCGGGAATATAACACTACTCGGTGTGGCGCATAACTGTGCAGTTGCTGTTTGATGAACGACAGGATTTGTGCGACCGATCGAGACACGTTTAAAAATGGCTTGCCATTATTAACGTTGTATGTGATAACACGTTTTGGGTTAAACGAGGTACAGTTCTGTTTATGTGTGGCATTTTCAGTAAAGAAGTCCTGAGTAAACACGTTGACGTTGAATACCGCTTCTCTGCCGAACCTTATATTAGTGCCTCAAGCAGTAATGTCTCAGTTTTATCTATGTTATGCCTGCGGGCGAAGAAAATACTCTAAGGAATTTTGCAAATGGCAAAGATTAAAGGTCAAGTTAAGTGGTTCAACGAGTCTAAAGGTTTTGGTTTCATTACTCCGGCTGATGGCAGCAAAGACGTGTTCGTACACTTCTCCGCTATCCAGGGTAACGGCTTCAAAACTCTGGCTGAAGGCCAGAACGTTGAGTTCGAAATTCAGGACGGCCAGAAAGGTCCGGCTGCTGTTAACGTAACAGCTATCTGATCGACACCACTGATTTGAAGCGCATATGCGCAACCATCTCAGATATAAAGCCTCGCCTATGCGGGGCTTTTTAATTCAAAATACGTCTAAATATTTCTAAATGCCCTCCCATTAGCGCTTTGTTGCAAAGGCGTGATGTTCGTAGCATAGTTTTCCCCGCTTTCTTACGACATTTCTCGTTAAATCAGACACCTGAAAAACTATCTTGCTGGAGATCAGGTGAAAAAGAAAAACGACGGCGACGCGCGCAATTTTACTCCCGTACGTTTTGCCCTGCTTTGTGTGGCAATATTATTGAGTCTGGGATTGCTGCTGGGTCGGGTTGCATGGCTGCAAATTGTCACGCCGACGAGTCTGGTGAAACAGGAAGACATGCGTTCATTACGTGAGGTAACTATTGCCTCGCCGCGCGGGATGATTACCGACAGAGAAGGGCGACCGCTGGCGGTAAGTGTTCCGGTTAACGCGGTATGGGCCGATCCTAAGACCATCATCAGCAAGGGAGGCGTGGGTTATAACGAACGGTGGCAGGCTCTGGCAAGGGCTCTGCATCTGTCACTGAGTACGCTGGCGGAACGCGTTAACAGTAATCCTGGCGGACGTTTTATTTACCTGGCACGACAAATTTCCCCTCAGCAGGCTGAGTGGGTCGATGATCTTAATCTCCCGGGCATTAACCTGCGTGAGGAATCCCGCCGGTTCTATCCTGCAGGCCACGTAGCGGCGAATCTCATAGGTTTTACCAACATTGATGGACAAGGCATTGAAGGGCTGGAAAAAAGCTTTAATAACCAGTTGATGGGTAAACCTGGCTCCCGTCTGGTACGTAAAGACAAATTTGGCCATGTAATCGAAAATATCACCGAAGTTACGCCTGTTCCTGCACACCAATTACAGCTCAGCATCGATGAGCGCCTGCAGACGGTCACTGAAGATGCGTTGGACAATGCCGTTACGTGGAATAAAGCGGAATCAGGAGCCGCAGTGCTGGTCAACATTGCTACCGGTGAAATACTCTCTATGGCGAGCTTTCCTGACTTCAACCCCAATAACCGTGACGGCGCGGTACTGGATGATTTTCGTAACCGTGCAATAAGCGATACGTTTGAACCCGGTTCAACCGTTAAACCGCTGGTGATCATGACTGCACTCCAGCAGGGGATAGTACAACCGGATAGCGTGATTGATACCCATCCTTTTTACCTTGATGGACATCGCATTCGCGACGTCGGATTTTACCCGGAGCTGTCGTTGACCGGAATTTTGCAGAAATCGAGCGATACCGGCGTGTCGCACCTTTCACTGGCTATGCCTGTTCAAAAGTTGCTGGATACCTATAAGAGCTTTGGTTTTGGCGATCCAACCGGACTGGGATTAACCGGTGAAAGTAGCGGTTTAATGCCTCAACGCCGCTACTGGAGCGACTTGGATCGCGCGACCTTTGCATTCGGCTATGGATTAATGGTAACGCCGCTGCAGTTGGCGCACGTATATGCAACCATTGGTAGTTTTGGTATCTATCGACCCCTTTCGATTACCCGTATTGACCCGCCGGTAATCGGTACCAGAGTGATGCCGGAGGCGCTGGTTCACCAGGTTGAACATATGATGGAAAGCGTCGCGTTACCTGGTGGTGGGGGAACTAAAGCCGCGGTCAGAGATTATCGCGTGGCGGTTAAAACAGGAACGGCAAAGAAAATTGGTGATGACGGTAAGTATGTCGATAAATACGTGGCCTACACGGCAGGCGTTGCGCCAGCGAGCGACCCGAAATTTGCACTGGTGGTCGTCATCAATAATCCGCAAAACGGTGCTTATTATGGTGGGGCTGTCTCTGCGCCTGTCTTCAGCCAGATAATGGGTGATGTCCTGCGTCTGGAGAACGTTAAACCAGATGGCATGCCTGCCGACTCCGATCATCTGCTGGTGATGCACGGCAGCAACGTATCCTCGCCATCGCTGTAAGTTATTTTCCCAGGGCGCAATTCGCGTTACACTTGCGCCCTTAAGTCACCTGCCGGAGTTGTCATGTCGTTTTCCTGTCCTCTTTGCCACCAGCCTCTTACTCAAGCGAATAACAGTTTTGTCTGCCCCGGGCGGCACCAGTTTGACGTGGCGAAAGAAGGGTATGTCAACTTACTGCCGGTTCAGCATAAGCGGTCGCGCGATCCGGGTGATAGCGCTGAAATGATGCAAGCCAGACGGGCATTTCTTGATGCTGGGCACTATCAACCGTTGCGTGATGCGATTGTGAATGTGCTTAAAGAAAAGTCGAATTCAGAAGATGCAGCGATCCTGGATATTGGCTGTGGGGAAGGGTATTACACCCATGCGTTTGCCGACGCGCTGGCGGGCTGTACAACCTTTGGTCTTGACGTCTCCAAAGTGGCAATTAAAGCCGCAGCCAGACGCTATCCGCAGGTGATCTTTTGCGTTGCCTCCAGCCATCGTCTGCCGTTCGCAGACGAATCAATGGATGCCATCATCCGGATCTATGCGCCCTGTAAAGCGCAAGAACTGGCTCGCGTGGTTAAACCGGGTGGATGGGTGATCACCGCCACGCCGGGACCGCGCCATTTAATGGAACTGAAAGGGCTGATTTATGATGAGGTGCGTTTACATGCGCCCCATACTGAGCAACTGGACGGTTTTGTTCTGCAACAGAGCATTGCGCTGGGATATCAGATGCAGCTTCAGGGCAGCGAGGCCGTTGCGTTACTGCAAATGACGCCGTTCGCCTGGCGGGCAAAGCCGGAAGTGTGGGAAACGTTAGCGGGGAAAACGACGTTTGACTGCCAGACCGACTTTAGTATTCATGTCTGGCAGCGTCTGAATTAACCGTGGAAGTGTGCCCAGAGGATCTGGGCACCGATACCAATCAGCACCACCCCACCCAAAATTTCAGCTCGTTTGCCCAGCATTGGGCCAATGAAACGACCAATCATCATGCCGAGCGTGGACATAATCAATGTGGCGCAGCCGATGGCCAGCGCTGTGGCAATAATGTTGACCTGCAGGAAAGCCAGACCCACCCCGACGGCCATTGCGTCGAGACTGGTGGCAATGGCGGTGGTAACCAGCAGCCAGAAACCGTGGCGGCGCTGCGGTTCTTCCTCTTCATCGCCGTTGTCGCGAAAACCTTCGATTATCATTCGCCCGCCTAAAAAGATCAGCAGAATGAAGGCGATCCAATGGTTCCACTCCAACACGAATTTGCTGGCCAGCATCCCCATGCCCCAGCCAATCAGTGGCGTAAGCGTTTCAACTGCGCCGAATATCAGTCCGGTGCGCAATGCTTCAGAAAATTTGGGTTTATGCAGGGTGGCGCCTTTGCCAATTGATGCGGCGAAAGCATCCATCGACATGCCGAAAGCGAGAAGAACGGTAGCGGTGAGATTCATAACAGCGTCCTGACCGGGGTATCCATAAAACACATCACTGCCCCCAGTAACCATGCATACAGGCTGGAATCATTGTAAATACAGCGCCATTCAAATATGCATTGCAGTTGATGTGCCTATGGTCTCGCCTGACTGAACCTGTAAGTTCAGTCCGTACGCGCCACGTTTTTCAACGAGTATGTTGACACGTACATTTCCGGAGTCTGGAAATCGGCTACTCCCCAACGACGGGCGCAACCTTAACATATTTTGAGAATATAAAACAAGAAACGCAGAAATAATATTTGACTTCTAGTTGAAAACGATTTTCATTTAGATTTATTTATAAATAAAACGTTAAAATAAATAACATTGAGGACAGTGAAATATAGCCTTGGCTATGTTTGTTTTTACACGGATATATAAAAACATAGTTCAGGCTATATTTGTAAGCTATTGATTTGAAATTAATAGTTTATATATTCTCTCAAGATCGTCTATATTTCGTACACGAATCAACAATCTTCGATGTTCTAATTGCATCACCAATACACCGTCTTCAGATAAATTCATCTCTTTAATGCGGTTATATTCAATCCAGACGTTGGCGAAGAAAAAGCCTTTCTGCTTGAAGATGATTTTTGGCGTACGGATCCAGAACAGATACAAACCCATCAATACCAGTGCACATAATAACCATGTGGTAAATTGCGCGCCGTGGCTGGTGATGTTGTTGTAGATAAGAATAGCTACCAGGCCAAGGAAGATAACGCTGTCGACTCTGCTGCGGGGAAGCAGGGCGACAGTAAGCAGAGTAGGGCCATTACGGCGGGGCATGATGAACTGATCGTAAATGGCATACGCCAGCAGCGAAAAGATAAATAGAACCAGCACCAGGTCCGTGATAGTCATGAATCCTCAACCCTCTAAATAGAAAAACCGGGGGCAAGCCCCCGGTGATGTACAACAGTTTTACAGGCCGAGCAGTCCGACAGCGTAGCCCGCGATACCGATGACGAAGAAGCCAACGATGATCCACAGCGGGTTCACTTTCTTACGCAGCAGCCACATACAGGCGAATGTCAGCAGCAGAGGAACCAGACCCGGCATCAGCTGGTCAAGGATAGTCTGCACAGTGGTAACACGAGTCTGACCATCCTGACCGGTGATAGTAGAAACCACCAGTGGAATGTTTACGTGCGTCCACTTGTTAACCAATGCCCCCATGACAAACAGACCGAGGATTGACGCCCCCTCAGTCAGTTTCTGCAGGAAGCCGCCGCCCATATCTTTAACGATATCGACACCTTTACGGTAGCCATATGCCACACCGTAATAACGGGTTGCCAGACGAACCAGGTTAAACAGAACGAAGAACAGCAATGGCCCCAGCAGGCTGCCGCTCATCGCGATACCTGCGCCGAGCGCGGCGAATACTGGGCGAACGGTACCCCAGAAGATCGGGTCGCCGACGCCTGCCAGCGGACCCATCAGACCAACTTTGATACCGTTGATGGCACCATCGTCAATCTCTGCGCCGTTTGCACGCTGTTCTTCCATCGCCAGCGTAACGCCCAGTACTGGAGCCGCTACGTACGGATGGGTGTTAAAGAATTCCAGGTGACGCTTAATCGCTTGCTTACGCGCGTCGTTGTTTTCCGGGTACAAGCGGCGGATAGCCGGCACCATGGAGAAACAGAAACCCAGCGCCTGCATACGTTCGAAGTTCCATGAACCCTGAAACAGGTTAGAACGAATGAACACGCCACGAATGTCACTCGGAGTGAGTTTTTTCTCGGTGGTAGTTTTAGTCATATCAACCATTTCGCTCACCTGCTAGTCCAGTTCGTTATCGAGATCGTTATTGCCAGCCGCCGCAGCAGGTGCACCGGCTACGCGGTTATATTTCGGGCTCAGCTGAATGTAGAGGATCGCCATTACTGCGCCAATCACACCCAGAGCAACCAGGTTGAAGTTAGTAAATGCCGCGGTGACGAAGCCGAGGTAGAAGAATGGCATCAGGTAGCCTGCGCGCATCATGTTGATGACCATCGCATAACCAACCACCACGATCATACCGCCTGCGATGTTCAGACCGCCGGTCACGACTTCCGGAATGGCGTTAAGCATGCTCTGAACTTCACTGGTACCAACAGAAATCGCTACGATTACCGCTGGGATAGCGATACGCATAGCCTGCAGGAACAGAGAGGATACATGCAGCCAGGAGAGTGCCGTCAGGTTACCGTTTTCGGCCGCCTTATCCGCTGCGTGCTGGAATGCTACGGTGATAGTACGAACGATAATGGTCAGTACCTGGCCTGCGGCTGCCAGTGGGATAGCCAGCGCGATACCGGCACCAATGCTTTGGTGACCTGCGATAACCAGAACGGTAGAGATAATTGAGGCCAGTGCCGCATCTGGTGCAACCGCAGCACCGATGTTCATCCAGCCCAGGGCGATCATTTCCAGGGTACCACCGATGATAATACCGGTTTTCATGTCCCCGAGAACGGCACCAATCAGCGTACAGGCCACCAACGGACGGTGGAACTGAAATTCATCGAGTACCGACTCCATACCCGCGATACATGCGACGATGAACACCAGCACAATCTGAAGAGTGGTAATCTCCATTGTACTTCTCCTATTGCTATACAGACTTAAGTGTGAAAACTAAGTAAATGCCAGGGAATTATTTCACCTTGGCAATCAAATCCATCATTTTCAGTTTCTGATCGGTAGAAACCTTACGTGCCTCAAGCTCAATACCGCGTTCGTTGAGTTTCTTGAAGGCTTCGATGTCTTTGTCATCGACAGAAATTGCGTTGTTTACCTGCGTTTTACCCTGACGGAAAGCCATACCGCCAATGTTTACGGAGGTAATTTTCACACCACCTTCAACGATACGTTCTACGTCGGTTGGGTTGGTGAACAACAGCATCACACGCTCACCTGCATATTTAGGGTTGTTGTAGACGCGGATCATTTTCGCGACATCAACCACATGCGCCGTCACACCCGGAGGTGCTACCTGAGTCAGCAGCGTTTTACGCACGGTATCGGCGGCAACTTCATCACTGACGACGATAATGCGTGTTACGTTGGTTTCTTTGGTCCAGCGAGTTGCCACCTGACCATGGATTAAACGGTCATCAATACGCGCCAGGCCGATCTGCATATAATCGTTCGGCCCCATCGGTTTGGCGGGAGCTGCTGCTTTGGGTGCTGCTACTGGGGCAGGAGCGGCTTTCTCAACCGGTTTGGCTTTCAGCGCTTTCACGCCTTCGCTACCGGTTTCAACGGCCAGTGCCACTAATTCATCAAAGCTCGGGTTGTCATCACGCGCCATGAAGGTTTCAACCAGCATGGGAATGTTCACACCGGCGATAACTTCGTAATGCTCTTTATCGACGACAATGCGGCTTGCAGCGTTAAACGGGCTGCCTCCCCATGTGTCAACGAGAAACAGCACGCCTTTACTGGTATCGAGTTTTGCCAACTGAGCGTTGTACTTTTCGATCAGCGTTTCGGCATTTTCGCCTGGAACGAAATCGATCCAGCCGACGTTTTCCTGCTCGCCTAACAGCATTTCTGCCGTCTTAAGTAACTGCTCTGCAGCCCAACCATGTGTGCCTATTACAATAGCAATGGTCACTTGCTACCTCCTTTATTATCGTTAACACATCAACGTGAAGATGTATTTGAATCGTCGTCCGCAATCGAATCGATTCAGATAAGGGTTACAAAGAAAAACCTATGATTTTCGTGAATTATTTTAGATATCGAAAAAAATATTTTATGTGATGAAGATCCGTAATTTAACTTCCGATTAAAAGAAATTTCGAAGGGTAAAATATCTCCGAAACAACTTATTGCAAAGGAAGGTAAATCTTTGCTAAAAACCGCTTCTCTCTGTTATGTTTAGCATCTGTTTAATTACTCAGGAGTATAGGGCAGTAGCCCACCATATGGATCGTCACCGACGTCATTTCACCTTCAGGCCGTATCAAGCCTGTCAGATTGGCACTTTTTGCCACAAATTTTCTCTGCATATCGCTTTAACGCCTGAGATCCTCAGCGCGCAGTTTGGTCATTCCTTAAGCAGGAGCTTGTCATGGAATTATTAATGGACCCGCAGATTTGGGTGGGTTTGCTCACGCTTGTCGTTCTTGAAATTGTTCTGGGTATTGATAACCTGGTCTTCATTGCGATCCTGGCTGATAAGCTGCCGCCGAAACAGCGAGATAAAGCGCGTTTAATCGGTTTGTCGCTGGCACTGATTATGCGTCTGGGCCTGTTGTCCGTGATTTCGTGGATGGTGACGCTGACAAAGCCGCTGTTCACGGTAATGGACTATGCGTTCTCGGGGCGCGATCTGATTATGCTGCTGGGGGGTATCTTCCTCTTGTTCAAGGCTACGACAGAGCTGCATGAGCGGCTGGAAAACCGTGAACATGATACCGGGCAGACGAAAGGGTATGCGAGCTTTTGGGTTGTCGTAACGCAGATTGTCATCCTCGATGCAGTGTTCTCGCTGGATGCTGTGATTACGGCGGTCGGTATGGTCAACCATCTGCCAGTGATGATGGCGGCAGTAGTGATTGCCATGGCCGTGATGCTGTTGGCCTCTAAGCCGTTGACCCGATTTGTGAACCAACACCCGACGGTGGTGGTGCTGTGTCTGAGCTTCCTGTTGATGATTGGTCTGAGTCTGGTTGCCGAAGGGTTTGGCTTCCACATTCCGAAAGGCTATCTGTATGCGGCGATTGGTTTCTCAATCATCATTGAGCTGTTTAACCAGATTGCCCGTCGTAACTTTATTCGCCACCAGTCGACGCTGCCATTGCGTGCGCGTACTGCCGATGCGATTCTCCGTCTGATGGGCGGTAAACGTCAGGCCAGCGCACAGATGGAATCCGACAATCCGGTACCGGTTCCCGTCCCGGAAGGCGCATTTGTAGAAGAAGAACGCTATATGATCAACGGCGTCCTCTCTTTGGCGTCGCGTTCATTACGCGGCATTATGACGCCTCGTGGGGAGATTAGCTGGGTTGATGCAGACCTGAGCGTGGAGGAAATTCGCGAGCAGTTGCTTTCGTCACCTCATAGCCTGTTCCCGGTATGTCGTGGTGAACTGGATGAAATCATCGGTATCGTGCGTGCTAAAGAGCTGCTGGTGGCGCTGGAAGACGGTGTGGATGTGGCGGCGATTGCCTCTGCTTCTCCGGCTATTGTTGTTCCGGAAACGCTGGACCCGATCAATCTGTTAGGCGTTCTGCGTCGTGCCCGCGGTAGCTTCGTTATCGTCACAAACGAGTTTGGCGTAGTACAGGGTCTGGTCACGCCGCTGGATGTATTAGAAGCCATCGCCGGTGAATTCCCTGATGCCGATGAAACGCCTGAAATTATAGCTGATGCAGGCGGTTGGTTGGTCAAAGGCGGTACCGATCTGCATGCGTTGCAACAGGCGCTGGACGTGGATACGTTAGTGAATGAAGACGAAGACATCGCTACGGTGGCAGGTTTAGTCATTGCGGCTAACGGCCATATTCCTCGTGTAGGTGATGTTATCGAGGTCGCACCGCTGAGCATTACGATTGTCGAAGCGAATGACTATCGTGTGGATTTAGTTCGCATTGTTAAAGAACAACCCGCTCACGACGAAGACGAGTAACCGGGTTTAGCGAAACGGCATGACGGGCATACTGTGTCTCCCGTTATGCCGGGTGGGCGGCGGCGTGCTGCCCGCCAGCCATTTTGGAAAATCGCGCAGCGGCATTGGCTTGGCATACAGAAAACCTTGCAATAAATGTACGCCGTGTCGGCGCAAATGCTGAGCTTGCGCCTGTGTTTCAACGCCTTCCGCCACCAGTTCTATATTCAATTTTTTCCCCAAAGCGATAATGATGTCTGTGACGGTTGAGTTCACGGCGTCTGTTCCTATTGCCGAAGTAAATGATTTATCGATCTTCAGCACATCCGGGCGGAGCTTTTCCAGCCAGGAGAGCGAGCTATTGCCGGTACCGAAATCATCAATCGCCAGTTTTACGCCAAGCCGATTTAATTCGCGTACGACCCGATAATCCACATCCAGTAACGCATCGCGTTCGGTCAGTTCGATAACCAATTGCTGGATTGGGTGCTGGCTGAACCAGTACTGATTAAGATCTTTTAGCAACGTACCATTACGAAAATGGCTGGCGGCGACATTAATCCCAATATGAAACTGGCTGCTCATCGGGAAAACGTGTCGTTGCTGAATGGTTTCTGCGATGACATGGCGGGTAAGCGGTACAATCAGGTTGTGCTCCTCAGCGATGGGAATAAACACTTCCGGAGAGATCCAACCCTGGCGCGGGTTATTCCAGCGTAAAAGGATTTCCACGCCCATGCATTGCTGGGTTTGCGCATTAAGCAGCGGCTGGCAAAATAGTTCGAATTCCCGAGCAGCAAGGGCCAGATTAATCTCCCATGAGAAACTCATTCTGCTGGCGGTAGCCAGCCATGCCAGATAACCCACTAATAAACTTAGGATCACCGCCAGCGGCAGCTGTGTTGGCAGGTGTTTTACCGCCAACTCACTGGGACCAGGGCCGGTGACGCTAATGGTAAACGGAAAATGTTGAGATGAAAGCTGGTAGCGTTTTTCATCATTTAGCTTAGGCAGAGTATCGACAACACCTTGATCATACAGTAGATGCCGATTACCAACGGTTAAGCTGGCATCGGTGATCTGCGGCGGCTGGGGTTCAAGCAACATAGACGACAATAAGTCAATATTGACGATTTCCAGTACGCCATCTTCACCATCGGCAGAAGACGGATACCACTGAGTCAGAATCGGACTGCCTTTAATCAACGAATGGTCGGTAGACAGCAGCAGTTGCGGTTCCCTGCTGGGTAATTCGGGCTGCAGTTGACTAATGGGAACATTACGATAACCAAAAATGCTGGAGCAATAGAGGATCCCGCTTTGAATCAGACTAATAGAACGCACCGTTTGCAACCTTGCGGCATGTTTGCTTAAGGGTAAACGCGCCACTGAGCAGGGGAGGCCAATCAACGGCAGCAATACGTCCCGTCCAGTCTGCAAGGGTAAAAGCACGTCATCCAGTTCTTCTACTGCATGGTTGGCAAAGGTGACGATATTTCGGTGATTTAAATTACGCTCCGAAATAAATCGGACAGTTAATGTGAGGATGAGCGTCAGTAGTGCACATACTGTGCAGACGATTAAGCGATTCCGGCGATAATTTTTAATGATCCGTTGTGCTGTTTGCATGCGGGCCGCCCGATAAGCCGTTGGTCACAGAAGCCAACAGCAACAGAGCAAGTGTAGTGGGGAAAATTACAGTAGACGAGGGTGAGGGGGCAAATTCGCCCATCCGTTGCAGATGGGCGAAAATTAAGTATTAGTCACATTGAACTTTGATCGCCAGGCCACCGCGTGACGTTTCGCGGTATTTGGCGTTCATGTCTTTACCCGTTTCGTACATAGTCTCAATGACCTTATCCAGCGAGACGCGCGGCGCGCTGGTACGGCGCATTGCCATACGCGCAGCGTTGATCGCCTTCACTGAGGCAATTGCGTTACGCTCAATGCACGGTACCTGTACCTGACCGGCAACCGGATCGCAGGTTAAACCGAGGTTATGTTCCATGCCGATTTCAGCAGCAACACACACCTGTTCCGGGCTTGCGCCTAACAGTTCAGCCAGACCCGCGGCAGCCATGGAGCAGGCTACGCCCACTTCACCCTGACAACCTACTTCTGCACCAGAGATAGAGGCGTTCATTTTGTACAACGCGCCAATCGCACCGGCCGCCAGGAAATAGCGGGTATAGATATCCGGGCTAACGGACTCAATGAAATGATCGTAATAGGCCAGTACCGCAGGCACGATACCGCAGGCACCGTTGGTTGGCGCTGTCACTACGCGACCGCCCGCGGCGTTTTCTTCGTTAACGGCCAACGCAAACATGTTCACCCAGTCGATCACGTTCATTGGATCGTTGGACAGCTTATCGCTGGAAACCAGCATACGACGCAGGGCTGAAGCACGGCGAGGAACGCGCAGCGGACCCGGCAGCACACCTTCGGTGTTCATGCCACGATCGATACATGCCTGCATGGTTTGCCAGACGTGGCCAAAGTACTCTTCAATCTCTTTCTTACTGTGCAGCGCAAGTTCGTTCTGCATTGCCATGCCAGAGAGAGACAGGCCGGTGCTGTTGCAATATTCCAGCATTTCAGTAGCGGATTTGAACGGATAAGGCACGCTGACCTCGCCCGAGGCATCCTGACCAAAATGTTCTTCATCAACGATGAATCCACCGCCGATTGAGTAGTAGGTTTTGCTATAAATGACGGTTTCGCCATTGTACGCATGGATCTGCATTCCGTTTTCATGCAGCGGCAGGTTGCCGTTGTGAAAACGCATCCCGTCATTCTGCGGGAAATCCACTTCGTGCTGACCCTGCGCAAGCAGCAGGCGTCCACGCGTTTCTACGTCGCGGATAAATCCTGGGATGCTATCAATATCCACGGTAGCAGGCTCATTGCCCGCCAGACCCATAATAATGGCGATATCGGTGTGGTGACCTTTACCCGTGAGCGACAGTGAACCATACACGTCGACGGCGACACGAGTAACGCTGTCCAGTAATCCTTTTTCGACCAGGTCATCGACGAACTGTTTACCCGCCTTCATAGGCCCTACGGTATGGGAAGATGAGGGACCAATCCCCACCTTAAACATGTCGAATAGACTAATCACGATAATACTCCTACAGGGCGACTGGGCTTTCCAGTAACGATGTTATAACTGCGCATAGTGTAAGAGGGAACGCGGCGATCGGCTTAACTATTCACATGAATTAAACTAATAGATAACCGCGGTTTTACTAATGTTGTGACCTGAGTTTCAAGTTGTCTATTGTGTGCGTAAAGATAAGTATAGTCAGGGCTTGACGCCAATTTGCAGCGCCAGCTCACGAATTATTCCGGCAGTCATTCCCCAGACGAAATATTGCTCATACCAGGAAAGCCATACGCGATGTGAATCGCCACGACGGTAAATATCCAACGGGTGGTAACGACCTAAATGCAGGGCCTGGGCCAGCGGCATTTCGAACACTGCGGAAACTTCATCTTCACTGGCGCGATACGGCAGATTAGGCGGGATAATGCCTACCACAGGGGTGACCTGGAAACCGGTCACGCTGTCGACAGGCGGCAGAACGCCAATCACTTCTACGCATGAAGGTGGGATCGCCACCTCCTCCTGCGCTTCGCGAAGGGCGGCGGCAATTAACGAGGCATCACTGCTATCCACTGCCCCACCGGGGAATGCGACCTGTCCGGCGTGCTTGCGCAGGTGAACGGAACGCTGGGTTAACAGCAACCCCGGCTGTGGGCGACGCACGACGGGGATCAGTACGGCGGCCTGGCGCTGGTTTAACGCGGCATGATTGACCTGCGGGCGCAGGAGTTGAAAGCGCGATAAAAAATCATCAAGCGTCAGGCTGCTGTATTCCACGTGTCAATTCTCCAGTTGGTGCAAAATGCGATTCACTTTATCAAATGTTTCCTGATATTCAGCGTCTTCCTGACTGTCTGCAACAATACCACCGCCTGCGGAGCAATAAATTTGTCCGTTTGTGGCTGTCAGCGTGCGAATGGTAATGCTGGTATCCATATTGCCGCAAAAGCTCAGATAACCAATGCTGCCGCACCAGGCGTTGCGTCTTTGCGGCTCCAGTTCGTCGATAATTTCCATCGCCCGCACTTTCGGCGCGCCGGTAATAGAGCCGCCGGGGAAGGCGGCGCGTAGCAGATCGGTCGCGTATAATGACTCTGGCAGACGTGCGGTAATGGTGCTGACCAAATGATGAACGGCAGGGAACGGTTCGACGATAAACAGCTCCGGAACCTGTACCGAACCCGGTACGGCAACGCGGCCAATATCATTACGCATCAAATCGACGATCATCAGGTTTTCCGCACGATCCTTCGGCGAATTCGCCAGTCGCCGGGCCTGCTCACGATCGGCATCGGTATCTTCAAGCCTCGGTAGCGTGCCTTTAATCGGACGCGTCTGTATGTGCTGGTTTTCCAGCAGAATAAATCGTTCCGGCGAAAGGCTGAGGATTGCACCTTCCTCAAGACGAATAAATGCACTAAACGGGGCGCGGTTGGCGTGATTGAGAGTGACAAATGCCTGCCACTCATCGCCCTGGTAATGCGCCTGAAAACGCTGGGCAAGATTGACCTGGTAACAGTCTCCGCTGTGCAGATAATCCTGCACCTGGCGGAATTTTTCGCCGTACTGAGCACGGCTCATATTAGACTGCCACGCCGAAGTTAATGTAAACGGCTCACGCGTTGGCGGTTGTTGCGCGTCGAGCCATTTCAGGCGAGCCTCGACATCGGTATGGCTGAGCAGCGATACGGTCTGCAACTGGTGATCGACAATCAGTGCCCAGTCGTAAATGCCAACGGCCATATCCGGTAGCGTAATATCGCGCTCTGCAATAGTGGGCAGAGATTCGAAGCGTCGGCCAAGATCGTAGCCAAACAGACCTAACGCACCGCCCTGAAACGGCAGGTCGGGGTGATATTCGGGGTGAATCTTGTGTGCGATTAGTGCGGAATGTAATACCGTCATGGGATCATCAAGCGAGCGCGAGGTTGCGTGCCCGTCCTGCACTACGGTCTCTGTAGCTCGCGTAACAAGCGTGGTGACGGGATCCGCCACCAGAATATCAAAGCGGTTATGCGGATGGTCGGCTTGACCCGAATGCAGCAGCATCGCCCAGGGCAGATGGCTTAATGTCGAAAAATAGCGTTCAGCGGCGTCCTGACGCCAGGGTAATGTGATTACTGCGGGAGATAACGTCTTCATCAGTCCTGACTCGTTGCTACTCTACTGGCTAACTGCCCGGTAGCATGAAATAATTAGCGCAGACAATTTAGCAGGAGTTAACAATGTTTGCAGGTTTACCTTCACTCAGTCATGAGCAGCAGCAAAAAGCGGTAGAGCGTATTCAGGAGCTGATGTCGCAGGGGATGAGCAGCGGACAAGCCATTGCTCTTGTTGCTGAAGAGTTACGCGCCAGTCATACCGGCGAGCGGATCGTGGCGCGTTTTGAAGATGAGGACGAATAACGCCGCTTAAACTGCAGCGATAATCTTAATCTCAACTTTGTATTTCGGGTTCATCAACCCGGCCTGAACGCTACAACGTACCGGCGCGTGACCCGCAACAACCCACGCGTCCCAGGCTTTGTTCATGGCGGCAAAATCGTTTTTGTCTGCCAAAAACAGGGTGGCATCAAGAATACGTGACTTGTTGCTGCCTTGTTTTTCCAGCACCGCATCAATTTGCGCCAGCGTATTTGCCGTTTGCTCAAAAGCGTCTGCATCCAGATTTTCCGGCACGCCAGTGTAATACAGCGTGTTGTTGTGGATAACCACGTCGGACCAACGCGCTTCGGCATCAATGCGCACAATCGTCATAAATCATTCCTCATTTACGTGTTTTCAAATGGCTTTGGGTTGCGCCAAGACTGCCATAATGTTGTGCCCACGTCACCTCTTCAACTGGCGAAAGAGCTGCTGGCCTGACATAATCCCTGTTCAAATGAACAGGGGGCAGTGTGACGGACGATTTTGCAGCAGACGGTCAGTTGGCTAAAGCAATACCGGGTTTTAAACCGCGAGAACCACAGCGGCAGATGGCCACCGCCGTCAGTCATGCCATCGAAAAATCACAACCGTTGGTGGTAGAAGCCGGAACCGGGACGGGTAAAACCTATGCTTATCTTGCCCCAGCGCTGCGTGCCGGAAAGAAGGTCATTGTCTCCACGGGCTCGAAGGCGTTGCAGGATCAGCTATACAGCCGCGATCTCCCGACCGTCGCTAAGGCACTAAAGTTCACCGGTAAACTGGCGCTGCTGAAAGGGCGTTCAAACTATCTGTGCCTTGAACGTCTCGAACAGCAGGCGCTGGCGGGTGGTGACTTGCCGGTACAAACGTTAAGCGACGTCATCCTGCTGCGCTCCTGGTCAAATCAAACCCTTGATGGGGACATCAGCACCTGCGTCAGCGTGGCGGAGGACTCTCAGGCCTGGCCGTTGGTCACCAGCACTAATGACAACTGTCTGGGCAGCGACTGCCCGCTATATAAAGAGTGTTTTGTCGTGAAAGCGCGTAAAAAAGCGATGGATGCAGATGTTGTCGTGGTTAACCACCATCTGTTTCTCGCTGATATGGTGGTAAAAGAAAGCGGGTTTGGCGAATTGATCCCGGAAGCTGATGTAATGATCTTCGATGAAGCGCATCAGCTACCGGATATCGCCAGCCAGTACTTTGGTCAATCGCTCTCCAGTCGCCAGCTGTTAGACCTGGCGAAAGACATCACCATTGCCTATCGCACCGAGCTGAAAGACACTCAGCAGTTGCAAAAGTGCGCCGATCGCCTTGCACAAAGCGCTCAGGACTTCCGCTTGCAACTTGGTGAGCCGGGCTATCGCGGAAACCTGCGGGAACTGCTGGCCGACCAGCGCGTACAGCGCGCGTTTTTGCTGCTCGATGACACGCTGGAGCTATGTTATGACGTGGCGAAGCTGTCTCTTGGGCGTTCGGCATTGCTGGATGCCGCGTTTGAACGCGCCACACTTTACCGTGCGCGCCTGAAGCGTCTGAAAGAGATCAACCAGCCAGGCTTCAGCTACTGGTATGAATGCACCTCCCGCCATTTCACTCTCGCGCTGACGCCGCTCACTGTGGCGGATAAATTCAAAGAAGTGATGGAACAAAAACCGGGCTGCTGGATTTTTACTTCTGCGACGCTGTCGGTAAACGATGACCTTCATCATTTCACCGCGAGGTTGGGGATTGAAGATGCCGAGTCGATGTTATTGCCGAGTCCATTTGATTACACGCGCCAGGCGCTGCTGTGCGTGCCGCGTAATCTCCCGCAAACCAACCAGCCGGGGGCTGCGCGCCAGTTAGCATCCATGCTGCGACCTATTATTGAAGCGAACAACGGTCGCTGCTTTATGCTGTGCACTTCGCACGCGATGATGCGCGATCTGGCGGAACAATTCCGCGCCACCATGACGCTTCCCGTTCTGTTGCAGGGCGAAACCAGTAAAGGGCAACTGTTACAGCAGTTTGTCAGCGCAGGTAATGCGCTACTGGTTGCCACCAGCAGCTTCTGGGAAGGCGTGGACGTGCGCGGTGATACGCTGTCGCTGGTGATAATCGACAAACTTCCGTTTACCTCTCCGGACGACCCGCTGTTAAAAGCCCGAATGGAGGATTGTCGACTGCGCGGCGGCGATCCGTTTGAAGACGTCCAGTTGCCGGATGCGGTAATCACCCTGAAGCAGGGGGTAGGGCGTCTGATACGTGATGCTGACGATCGCGGCGTGCTGGTGATTTGCGACAATCGTCTGGTTATGCGGCCATACGGCGCCACCTTCCTGGCGAGTCTTCCTCCTGCGCCGCGGACGCGTGACATAGCTCGCGCGGTTCGCTTTCTTGCCATACCAACGACTGAGTAATTTGTTACGGAGTGTGGTAAGATGCGCGCCAAATTTATTGATCTGATCACAAACACCCATGCGAATTCTGGCTATCGATACCGCCACAGAGGCGTGCTCTGTTGCCCTGTGGAATGACGGTACTATCAAGGCTCACTTTGAGCTTTGCCCACGAGAACACACCCAACGAATTTTACCGATGGTTCAGGAAATCCTGGCCGCTGGCGATCTCACGTTAACCGATATCGACGCCCTGGCGTTTGGTCGGGGTCCCGGCAGTTTCACCGGCGTACGTATCGGTATTGGCATTGCTCAGGGGCTGGCGTTAGGCGCAAACTTACCGATGATCGGCGTCTCCACCCTGGCGACCATGGCGCAGGGCGCCTGGCGTAAGTCGGGCGCGACTCGTGTACTGGCGGCGATTGATGCGCGAATGGGCGAAGTCTACTGGGCCGAATACCAGCGTGATGACAACGGCAACTGGCACGGTGAAGAAACCGAAGCGGTGTTAACCCCCGAGCAGGTACATGAGCGTTTACTGCAGCTTTCTGGCGAGTGGGTAACTGTTGGGACGGGCTGGCCAGCCTGGCCTGAGCTTGGTAAAGACAGCGGTCTGACGCTCAGCGATGGTGACGTGCTGCTTCCTGCGGCTGAAGATATGCTGCCTGTCGCCGCGCAAATGCTGGCTGCGGGTAAGACCGTAGCGGTCGAACACGCGGAACCGGTTTATTTACGTAACACCGTGGCGTGGAAGAAACTTCCCGGTAAAGAATGAATCTTAGTAGTACATCCCCGGTTTATTTTCATAGACGTTGGTGCACAGCATTGTGAACAGGCCGGGGCAGAAGCTAAGAAAAGGGAGTCGCAATATGGCGGTGCAAAAGCAGTTATTGAAAGGTGTGTTGGCGGGGGCCTTGGCGTTAATGCTTAGCGGCTGCGTCACCATCCCGGATGCGATTAAAGGTTCGAGCCCGATGCCGCAGCAGGATCTGGTGCGGGTGATGAATGCGCCGCAGCTGTATGTCGGACAGGAAGCGCGTTTTGGTGGCAAAGTGGTGGATATTCAGAACCAGCAGGGAAAATCCCGTCTGGAAATTGCCACCGTTCCGCTCGATAGTGGTGCGCGTCCAGTGCTGGGTGAAGCCTCTCGCGGGCGGATTTATGCTGATGTAAATGGCTTCCTCGACCCGGTGGACTTTCGCGGGCAACTGGTCACCGTCGTCGGCCCGATTAGCGGTACGGTGGACGGAAAAATAGGTAATACGCCGTATAAATTCATGCTGATGCAGGTAACCGGTTATAAACGCTGGCATATTACTCAGCAGATTGTCATGCCGCCTCAGCCTATCGACCCCTGGTTCTACGGTGCGCGTGGCTGGCCTTACGGTGGCTATGGCGGATGGGGCTGGTACAATCCCGGCCCGGCACAGGTTCAGACCATAGTAACAGAGTAACTCTTTGTTTTATTGGTAAAAGAAACAGCGGCCCGTCCGCTGTTTCTGCATTAACGTGGATATAAGAAAAATAAATAGTGACGTGCTTCGCAACCTTGTCGTTGTGTAATAAACAAACTGGTACGCTGAGTTAATATTATGTTAACAGTTTGTTTATTGTCTGGGGTTGTGATGACGACGAATACGCATTTTAGAGGTGATGTATTGAAAAAGGTTTGGCTTAACCGTTATCCCGCTGGTGTTCCTGCGGAGATCAATCCTGACCGTTATCAATCCCTGGTGGAACTCTTTGAACACTCAGTAAGACGGTATGCCGATCAGCCCGCGTTCGTAAACATGGGGGAGGTGATGACCTTCCGCAAGCTTGAAGAGCGTAGTCGTGCGTTTGCCGCTTATTTGCAACAGGGGCTCGGGCTGAAAAAGGGCGATCGCGTCGCGCTGATGATGCCGAATCTGCTGCAATATCCGGTCGCACTGTTTGGGATTTTACGTGCCGGCATGATCGTCGTGAACGTAAACCCGCTGTACACGCCTCGCGAGCTGGAACATCAGCTCAACGATAGCGGCGCGTCGGCGATTGTCATCGTATCTAACTTTGCCCACACGCTGGAAAAAGTAGTCGACAAAACGTCTGTGCAACACGTGATCCTGACGCGTATGGGCGATCAGCTGTCCACCGCCAAAGGGACGCTGGTTAACTTCGTCGTCAAGTATATCAAGCGTCTGGTGCCGAAATATCACCTGCCGGATGCCATCTCGTTTCGCAGTGCGCTGCAAAACGGTTATCGCATGCAGTATGTGAAGCCCGAAGTCGTGTCGGAAGATTTGGCGTTCCTGCAATATACTGGCGGGACAACCGGCGTGGCGAAAGGCGCGATGCTTACACACCGCAACATGCTGGCTAACCTGGAGCAGGTTAACGCCACCTATGGCCCGTTGCTGCATCCGGGTAAAGAGCTGGTGGTAACGGCCCTACCGCTGTATCACATTTTTGCGCTAACGATGAACTGCCTGCTGTTTATTGAGCTAGGTGGTCAAAACCTGCTGATTACTAACCCGCGTGATATTCCGGGGCTGGTAAAAGAGCTGGCGAAGTATCCATTTACCGCGATGACCGGCGTCAATACGCTGTTTAACGCGCTGCTGAATAACAAAGAGTTCCAGCAACTGGATTTCTCTTCACTCCACCTCTCGGCAGGCGGCGGAATGCCGGTTCAACAGGCGGTAGCTGAACGTTGGGTGAAGCTGACAGGTCAGTATCTGCTGGAAGGCTACGGCCTGACGGAGTGCGCGCCGTTGGTAAGCGTCAACCCTCACGATATCGACTACCACAGCGGCAGTATCGGGTTACCGGTGCCTTCCACCGAGGTCAAGCTGGTGGACGACGACGACAACGAAGTGCCGCCGGGAGAACCGGGGGAGCTCTGCGTGAAAGGCCCGCAGGTGATGCTGGGTTACTGGCAGCGACCAGACGCCACTGACGAAATCGTCAAAGACGGCTGGCTGCACACCGGCGATATTGCAGTGATGGATGATGAAGGCTTCCTGCGTATTGTCGATCGTAAGAAGGACATGATCCTCGTGTCCGGCTTTAACGTCTATCCGAACGAAATTGAAGACGTGGTTATGCAACATCCTGGCGTGCAGGAAGTGGCTGCGGTTGGTGTTCCGTCCGGCAGCAGCGGTGAAGCGGTAAAAATTTTCGTGGTGAAGAAAGACGCCTCGTTAACCGATGAAGCGCTGGTCACTTTCTGTCGTCGTCACCTGACGGGCTATAAAGTACCGAAGCTGGTGGAGTTTCGCGATGAGTTGCCGAAATCTAACGTCGGTAAAATTTTGCGACGAGAATTACGTGACGAAGCGCGCGCCAAAGTGGACAATAAAGGCTGAGCGTTAAGTCAGCCAGCAGAAAACGCCGGGTAATCCGGCGTTTTTTTTGGCGCAAACCTAAGAGAGCACGATTTGAATTATCAAATGATCACCACGGACGACGCGTTGGCCACGCTGTGCGAAGCCGTCCGTGAATTTCCGGCGATAGCCCTGGATACAGAATTTGTTCGCACGCGTACCTATTATCCGCAGTTGGGGCTGATCCAGCTGTTTGATGGCAAACACGTTGCTCTGATTGATCCGCAGGGGATCACCGACTGGTCGCCGCTGCGCGATATTCTGCGTGATACTGCCATCACCAAATTCCTACATGCAGGTAGCGAAGATCTGGAAGTGTTTCTCAACACTTTTGGCGAACTGCCGCAGCCGTTGATTGATACACAAATTCTGGCTGCTTTTTGCGGTCGTCCGCTGTCGTGGGGCTTTGCCGCGATGGTGGAAGAGTTTACGGGCGTGGCGCTCGACAAAAGCGAGTCGCGTACCGACTGGCTGGCCAGACCGCTGACCGAGCGTCAGTGTGAGTACGCGGCGGCTGATGTCTGGTATCTATTACCGATCACCACAAAACTGATGGTCGAAACTGAAGCCAGCGGCTGGCTGCCAGCCGCACTGGACGAATGTCGCTTAATGCAGCAGCGTCGCCAGGAGGTTCTGGCGCCTGAAGACGCATGGCGCGACATCACCAACGCCTGGCAACTGCGTACCCGTCAGTTGGCCTGCCTGCAACTGCTTGCCGACTGGCGACTGCGTAAAGCACGTGAGCGCGATCTGGCGGTGAACTTTGTGGTGCGTGAAGAACACCTATGGTCGGTCGCTCGTTATATGCCGGGCAGTCTGGGCGAGCTGGATAGTCTGGGACTTTCCGGGAGCGAAATTCGCTTCCACGGCAAGACGCTGATCTCCTTGGTAGAAAAGGCACAGGCCTTACCGGAAGAGTCGCTGCCGCAGCCGCTGCTGAATTTGATGGATATGCCAGGCTATCGCAAGGCGTTCAAAGCCATTAAGACGCTGGTTGCTGAAGTGAGTGCGGAACATAATCTTAGCGTCGAGCTGCTTGCTTCACGCCGTCAGATTAACCAGTTGCTCAACTGGCACTGGAAATTAAAGCCGCAGCAGTCCCTGCCGGAACTGATTTCCGGTTGGCGTGGCGAGTTGATGGCAGAACGACTCAACGCGCTGCTGCAGGAATACCCACAGTAGAAAACCTAAAAAAACGGGAGCTGGCGCTCCCGTTTTTAATCGGATTTGAGTTAGCGACACAGTGCCTGACGAATGGCTTCACCTACCTGTTGGGTGGTGGCGCAGCCTTTCATATCTGGCGTTTTCGGGCCGCTGGCAATGACCTGCTCAATTGCCGCCAGAATACCGTCGTGGGCGGCTTTATAGTTGGCATCACCGTTGCCAAGGAAGTCGAGCATCATGGCTCCAGCCCAGATAGTCGCTATAGGGTTGGCGATATTCTGACCGTAGATATCCGGGGCCGAACCGTGTACCGGCTCGAACAGGGACGGGAAGGTGCGTTCCGGATTTAAGTTGGCAGAAGGCGCAATGCCAATCGTTCCGGTACAGGCTGGACCGAGATCGGAGAGGATGTCACCAAACAGGTTGGAAGCAACCACGACGTCAAATCGCTCAGGCTGCATGACAAAGCGGGCGCACAGAATATCAATATGCTGTTTATCCCAGCGGATCTCAGGATAGTGTGACGCCATCGCTTCGACGCGTTCATCCCAGTAGGGCATGCTGATGGCCAGCCCATTGGATTTGGTCGCCGAAGTCAACGTTTTGCGTGGTCGACTTTGTGCCAGTTCAAAGGCATAACGCAAAATTCGGTCGACGCCACGGCGGGTGAAGACCGACTCCTGGATCACCATCTCATGTTCAGTACCTTCGCTCACG
This sequence comes from Citrobacter sp. LUTT5, assembly GCF_009905315.1. Classification (NCBI taxonomy): domain Bacteria; kingdom Pseudomonadati; phylum Pseudomonadota; class Gammaproteobacteria; order Enterobacterales; family Enterobacteriaceae; genus Citrobacter; species Citrobacter sp. LUTT5. The sequence goes on from NZ_CP047606.1 coordinate 2,163,136, forward strand.
CGTCCGCCGAGGGCAGAGTATTCTCCCTCGGTGTTTTCGCGTACGACGTAGAAATCAATGTCGCCAGGCTGCTTACCAACCAGTGGGCAAGGAACTCCCGGAAACAGGCGCACCGGTCGCAGGTTGACGTACTGGTCGAATTCGCGGCGAAACTTAAGCAGCGAACCCCATAATGAGATGTGGTCAGGCACGGTGTCCGGCCAGCCAACCGCGCCAAAATAGATAGCATCGAAGGATTGCAACTGCTCATGCCAGTCATCGGGCATCATCTTGCCGTGATGGGCGTAGTATTCGCAGCTGGCCCATTCCATTTGCTCAAAGCTGAGCGACAACCCCCAACGCTCGGCGGCTGCCTGCAACACATGAATGCCCTCAGGCAGGACTTCTTTACCAATGCCATCTCCGGGGATAGCGGCGATACGCCAGGTTTTCTTCATAGCAGCTCTCACTTGTGCGCCAGCAAAATTGACTTTCCCCTTATCCTATAATTGACTGATTAATAGTTAATCCCCCTAACTGGTGAAACATAAAACACAGATCATGAATAATCTGCCGCTGCTAAATGATTTACGCGTCTTTATGCTGGTTGCCCGTCGTGCTGGATTTGCCGCCGTTGCCGAAGAGCTGGGCGTCTCACCGGCTTTTATCAGTAAGCGCGTTGCCCTGCTGGAGCAAACGCTGAATGTAGTGCTGCTGCATCGAACAACGCGTCGCGTAACCATCACGGAAGAGGGGGAGCGGATCTACGAATGGGCGCAGCGGATCCTGCAGGATGTCGATCAGATGATGGACGAGCTATCAGATGCCAGGCAGATCCCGCAGGGGATGCTACGTATTATTAGTAGCTTTGGTTTTGGCCGCCGGGTGGTGGCGCCGGCGCTGTCTGCGCTGGCAAAAGAGTACCCGCAGTTAGAACTGAGGTTCGATGTTGAAGATCGTCTGGTGGATATGGTGAATGAGGGCATCGATCTTGATATTCGTATCGGGGAGGATATCGCGCCGAACCTGATTGCCCGCAAGCTGGCGACTAACTACCGTATTTTGTGCGCCTCGCCGGAATTTTTGACGCAGCATGGGACGCCGAAGCAACTCAACGATCTTGCCGCTCTTCCTTGTCTGGTCATCAAAGAGCGCGACCATCCGTTTGGTATCTGGCAAATGCGCAATAAAGAGGGCGCGCATTCGATTAAAGTTACGGGGCCTCTGTCGTCTAATCATGGCGAAGTGGTACATCAGTGGTGCCTTGATGGGCAGGGAATAGCCCTGCGGTCATGGTGGGACGTTTGCGACAACATTGCCAGCGGAAACTTGATACACATATTGCCCGAGTATTATCAACCAGCAAATATTTGGGCGGTGTATGTTTCCCGGCTGGCGACGTCGGCAAAAATCCGTATTACGGTCGAGTATTTGCGCCGCTATTTTACCGAAAACTATCCAAAGTTCACTTTGGAATAAAAGTGCAACAGGTTGGCAAGAAACAGAAAATAAAAAAGGCAGAATAATCTGCCTTTTTTGTAACGATGACTCTCTGAGTAAAGCCGTTATTTAGATTCTTCGGCTTCAGGCAATGTCACGTTAAGTTCGAGGATAGAAATATCGCCGTCTTTTTGCTCAAGCTGTACGGTCACCATTTCAGGATCAATTTGTACATACTTGCAGATAACCTCGAGAATATCTTTCCTCAACTGCGGTAAATAATGTGGCTCGGCGTCACTACGACGGCGTTCCGCAACAATAATCTGCAGTCGCTCTTTAGCGATGTTCGCTGTGCTCTTTTTCCGCGAGAGAAAAAAATCCAGTAATGCCATAACTTATCCTCCGAACAGGCGTTTGAGGAAACCTTTCTTCTCTTCTTCAATGAAGCGGAAAGGACGTTCTTCTCCCAACAGACGGTCTACGGTATCAGCATAGGCTTTACCGGCATCAGCATTGATGTCGAGAATAACCGGCTCACCCTGGTTAGACGCGCGCAGGACTGACTGATCTTCAGGAATCACGCCAACCAGCTTGATTCGCAGAATTTCCAGTACGTCTTCCATGCTCAGCATGTCACCTTTATTTACGCGGCCAGGGTTGTAGCGCGTCAGCAACAAATGCTCTTTAATCGGATCTTCACCGTTTTCCGCACGACGAGATTTCGACGCCAGAATACCCAGAATACGGTCAGAGTCACGTACAGAGGAAACTTCCGGGTTAGTGGTGATTATCGCTTCATCGGCAAAATACAGGGCCATCAGCGCACCGGTTTCAATACCCGCCGGAGAGTCGCAGACAATGAAGTCGAATTCCATCGTTTTCAGATCGTCCAGAACTTTCGCGACCCCTTCACGCGTCAGCGCGTCTTTATCGCGAGTCTGTGAGGCCGGAAGAATAAAGAGATTTTCGGTACGCTTATCTTTGATTAACGCCTGATTTAACGACGCATCGCCCTGAATAACGTTGACGAAGTCATAAACGACGCGGCGTTCACAACCCATAATCAGATCAAGGTTACGCAGGCCGATATCAAAATCAATAACGACAGTTTTCTTTCCCTTCTGGGCCAAACCTGTAGCGATGGCCGCGCTGGAGGTGGTTTTGCCAACGCCCCCTTTACCCGAAGTAACAACAATAATGCGTGCCATAGAAATTCCTTGTTAAAAAGGGATCAATTCAACGGTTGAACTGTCAAAGCGTTCTCTGCTAATTGCAGACGTGCCGCTTTGCCATAAAATTCTGCTGGGATTTTATCACTCAGCCAATAAACACCTGCGATAGACACCAGTTCTGCCGTCAGATGGGTACAAAAAATTTGCGCTTCCCGATCACCGCTAGCGCCTGCCAACGCACGGCCTCTCATCATTCCATAAACATGAATATTGCCATCAGCGATAAGCTCTGCGCCTGCACTGACGTGGCTTGTAACAATCAGATCACATTGTGGTGCATAAATGCGCTGACCGGAACGAACCGGCACATTTATTAATCGTGTTTTTGTGATGGGAGTAACGTTTTGCGGCGGAGCGACGTGAGCCGGGGCCTCAACGGGCGCAGGACGAATAGCTTTTTCTTTACCTTCAGTCAGTAAAGGAAGACCCATTTCGTCGATTTCAGCCTTGAGTCTGGCGTCTTTGCATCCGCTAACGCCGATAATTCGCAATCCAGTAGACGCGACAACTTTCTGCAACGCTGACCAGTTTACCGGGCTTTCAAGACCACTCACGTTAACCACGACGGGAGCATGTTTTAAAAAAGCAGGTGCCTGCGCGATTTTGTCTTCCAACGCCTGACGAATAACCTCGGGTTCTGCTTCATGTAAGTGAACCACTGATAAGGTGAAGCTACTGCCTTTAAGCTCGATTGGCGTGTTTGACATCCTGGCCTTACTCAATTTGCTATTTATCATCCCCAGCGCGGGGTGATATTCCGAAGACTATAAGGCATGTTATAGTCAGTATTATATTGAGGCAAGCCACCATTCCGTGAATTCAGAGTAAAAGATATGTTTTGTGTGATCTACCGAAGCAGTAAACGTGACCAGACCTATTTATATGTCGAAAAAAAAGACGATTTCTCGCGAGTTCCTGAAGAACTGATGAAAGGATTTGGTCAGCCGACGCTGGCAATGATGTTGCCGCTTGATGGCCGTAAAAAGCTCGTTAATGCCGATCTGGAAAAAGTAAAACAGGCACTCACCGAGCAGGGCTATTATTTACAAATACCACCACCGCCAGAAGATTTACTTAAACAGCATCTGGCTGCGGCGAAACAAAATACACCAGACGCTAAACGTTAAACTGCATCCGGCAGAAGCACGCCCCATCGATGCAGTACCTGAAATCGATAACTACGTTAGGGGAAAATAATGTATCAACATCATAACTGGCATGGTGCTCTGCTGGATTATCCGGTGAGTAAGGTGGTTTGCGTAGGGAGTAACTATGCCAACCATATTAAAGAGATGGGCGGAACCCCTCCGGAAGAGCCGGTGTTGTTTATCAAACCGGAAACTGCGCTGTGCGATTTGCGCCAGCCGCTGGTGATCCCATCTGATATGGGTTCAGTTCATCATGAAGTTGAGCTGGCGGTACTGATTGGCGCGACCCTACGTCAGGCGACGGAAGAACATGTGCGCAAAGCCATCGCGGGCTATGGCGTCGCGTTGGATCTGACCTTGCGTGATATTCAGGGCAAAATGAAGAAAGCGGGGCAGCCGTGGGAAAAAGCGAAGGGTTTTGATAACTCTTGTCCGCTGTCGGGTTTTATTCCGGTGGCCGAGTTTAACGGCGATCCGCAGGATACGATGCTGGGGTTAACGGTCAACGGTGAAACACGCCAGCACGGCTCCACGGCGGATATGATCCATCAAATCGTTCCTTTGATTGCCTATATGAGTCGTTTCTTTACCCTCAAAGCGGGCGATGTTGTGTTGACGGGGACGCCAGCAGGTGTTGGGCCGCTAAACAGCGGTGATGAGCTGGCCATCAGTTTTCATGGTCAAACGCTGACGACACGCGTGCTGTAATCTCTTCTTGCCGCCTTTTCGGGCGGCAAAACTTGCATCAGCGTGCCAGACTGGTTATAAGGTGCAGCTTTATTGCAATAGCGGATACCCTGATGAGCGACATACCTTTCTGGCAAAGTAAAACCCTGGATGAAATGACCGATGCCGAGTGGGAGTCATTATGTGACGGGTGTGGTCAATGCTGCCTGCATAAGCTGATGGATGAAGACACCGACGAAATTTATTTTACCAACGTCGCGTGTAAGCAGCTCAATATCAAAACCTGTCAATGCCGTAATTACGAACGCCGATTCGAGTACGAGCCTGACTGTATCAAACTGACGCGCGATAATCTGCCTACCTTTGAATGGCTGCCGATGACCTGTGCTTATCGTCTGTTAGCGGAAGGTAAAGGGCTGCCGGAGTGGCATCCACTGCTGACGGGGTCCAAAGCGGCAATGCACGGCGAGCGTATTTCAGTACGTCATATTGCGGTGAAAGAATCGGAAGTGCGTGACTGGCAGGACCATATTTTGAACAAACCTTCATGGGCGGACTAAGCCGCCCATCGATTAGCAGGCGTAAGGGCTTAAGACTTTTTCGCCTGATACATCTCATCTCCATGGTTGTCATCTTCAACCCAGAAATTGATGTTGAATTGGGCGTCGTCGCTTAATTCAACGCGATGCCAGTACTGCGGCGGGCTGGTCGCGAACTGACCGGCATTAATTACCACTTTTACTTCAGGCTCTTTTGCGTCTTCATTGGCAAAACCGTAATACGTTACCGTACCTTCCATCACACAAAGCTGGCCAAAAACGCCTGCTGCAGTGTTATGGTGAGAAAGAAGTGCTGCGGGGACATTGTCTTTGGTAAAGAAGGGAGTAGAGCGTTTAACTTTCCAGTTTGCCGGGATGCGTAAATGGGACATAAGACATCTCCTTGGTGTGGCATCTATAAGATGTATTTAATATACATCTTATAGATGCCAGCAGGCAATGAATTTAAGCCAAAAAAAACGCTCCCGAAGGAGCGTCTCTGTTAGCGACCGAAGAGGTCACGTTTTTTCGGTTTGAACGGCTGTGCTATCACCACCAGCACGGCGACTACCAGGTAGGCGGCGAAGATCCCCAACAGCCACTGCGGCATTTCCAGGGTTAAAAAAGACCACTGGCGCTCAGCACAGTCACCGGACGCTAAAAACACCTGCGGCAGCCATTTGTCCAGTGGCAGCCAGCTTGGGAAGCGTGCGGCAAAATCACAGGTCATAAACGGGGACGGGTGCAGCTGAATCATGGTGTGTTCATATGCTAACTGAAGTCCGCGCCAGGCACTGTAAATCCAGATTATCATCGCCACATAGCGCAGCGGTGTTTTTGGTGCAATAGCACCCACCAGCCCTGCACCCATCACGCCAAATAATGCGCTACGTTCGTAAATACACAACACGCAAGGTTTTAGCAGCATGACGTGCTGGAACCACAGCGCAACGAGCTCCAGCGCAAAGGCGGTTAACGCCAACAATAACCATGCCCCACGACCTCGGGAGCACTGGTTTAAAAATCGCAACATAATCATTTCCCTGCAACATGCGTAGAGACCGCAGTTTAAACCAATTCACTTTATGCGCCACTAGCGGGAATTGAAAATTTGCGTAATCGGATAATTATCATGCAAAAAGTCAAACCGGGCAGTGATTTGCCCGGTTAATTGTTATGAAAGTGTAGCTAACCAGCCCGTTTGGGTCATCCACTCGGTCACCGGGACAAGCGTGAACTCGACGCAAAGCAGACCGACGAGCGTCAGGACGAGAGTATAAGGCAGAGCCATCCACACCATGCGACCATACGAGAGGCGAATTAACGGCGCCAGTGCAGAGGTCAGCAGGAACAGGAATGCAGCCTGTCCGTTCGGAGTTGCCACCGAAGGCAGGTTGGTCCCGGTATTGATCGCCACCGCTAACAGCTCATACTGATTGAGGCTGATGGTCCCCTGTTCCAGCGCGGCTTTGGCCTCGTTAATGTAAATGGTGCCGACAAATACGTTATCAGAAATAGAAGACAGCAGGCCATTGAAGAGGTAGAACAGCGTCAGTTGGGCATGTTCGGAGGATTGCAATACAAACTGAATGATCGGCGAAAAGAGCTGTTGATCGATAATCACCGCAACAACAGAGAAGAACACGGTCAGCAGGGCGGTGAAGGGCAGCGACTCGGTAAAGGCTTTACCTATCGCATGTTCGTCGGTGACTCCCGTCAAGGAGGTTGCCAGAATGATGACCGACAAACCGATCAATCCGACTTCTGCCAGATGCAGGGCCAACGCAACTACCAGCCAGACGCCAATAATAGCCTGGACAATCAGTTTGATTTTGTCCTGGCGGGTACGTTGCTGGCGGCTCTGATCGTCAAACTGTTGCAGGACATCACGGACGGTCTCCGGCAGCGTTTCGCCATAGCCAAACCAGCGCAATTTCTCGACCAGTACACAGGTTAACAGGCCGCAAATCAGTACCGGGACGGTAACCGGCGACATGCGTAGGAAGAAGTCGCCAAAATGCCAGCCAGCCGCTTTGGCGATAATCAGGTTTTGTGGCTCGCCCACCATGGTCATCACGCCGCCTAACGCCGTACCGACACCCGCGTGCATCATCAGGCTACGCAGAAAACCACGGAACTGCTCAAGAACGACCTTATTGTGCTGATCGATATGGCTGTCATCGAGCATGTTGTTGTCTTCCGCGCGGGAAGAGGCAACGCGATGGTAGATGCCATAAAAACCGACCGCAACGCTGATTACCACGGCCACGACGGTCAGCGCATCAAGGAACGCCGAGAGGAAAGCGGCCGCAACACAAAATGCCAGCGACAGCAGTGTTTTGGAGCGAATAGTGAGTAGCAGACGCGTGAAAATAAACAGTAGCAGCTGCTTCATAAAGTAGATGCCTGCCACCATAAACATCAGCAGCAATAACACCTCAAGGTTTGCGGCAACCTCTTCACGAACATGCGTTGCGCTGGTCATACCAATAATGACAGCTTCGATAGCCAACAGCCCGCCAGGCAGCAGTGGGTAGCATTTTAACGCCATCGCCAGCGTGAAAATGAACTCGGCCACCAGCAACCAGCCGGCGATAAAGGGGTTGATGAAAAAAATAATCGGGTTAACGACTAAGAAGACAAGCAGTGCAAGTTTGTACCAGTCTGGTGATTGACCTAAAAAATTGCGCCACATCGCGCGGCCCCATGATAGCTCCATGGTGATTTCCCTACCTTTAAAAATGAAATCATATTTTTATGTTTGACCGCAAAGCTTAGCGGGAGGAGGGAGTACAGGCAAGCTATTCACAAGACTGGCAAGGTTGGCTGTACTGTAGCGTTATTTGGAAAATGAAGCCTTGATCCACTTTTTCTTCATTGCGTCAGCTATCAGCTAAGATACCCATCTGGTATGATGTGTGTAACTATGTTTTGCTGTGTAATGGAATTTTTACTATGGTCATTAAGGCGCAAAGCCCGGCTGGGTTCGCGGAAGAGTACATCATTGAAAGTATCTGGAATAACCGCTTCCCACCTGGCACTATTTTGCCCGCTGAACGTGAACTCTCCGAACTTATTGGGGTGACACGTACCACGCTACGCGAAGTATTGCAGCGTCTGGCGCGAGATGGCTGGTTGACCATTCAACACGGCAAACCGACGAAGGTAAATAACTTCTGGGAAACTTCCGGGCTGAATATTCTTGAAACGCTGGCGCGCCTCGATCACGAGAGTGTTCCGCAGCTGATTGATAATCTGCTGTCTGTGCGTACCAATATTTCGACGATCTTTGTTCGTACTGCGTTTCGCCAGCATCCTGATAAAGCACAGGAGGTTCTGGCGACGGCAAATCAGGTGGCTGACCACGCTGACGCATTTGCCGATCTGGACTATAACATTTTCCGCGGTCTGGCATTTGCCTCCGGCAATCCGATTTACGGTTTGATCCTCAACGGTATGAAAGGATTATATACCCGCATTGGCCGCCATTATTTTGCCAACCCGGAAGCGCGCGCGCTGGCGCTGAGCTTCTACCACAAGCTGTCAGAACTCTGCGAGCAGGGTGCTCATGAGCAGGTGTATGAAACGGTGCGCCGCTACGGTCACGACAGTGGCGAGATTTGGCATCGTATGCAGAAGAATCTGCCGGGCGATTTGGCGATTCAGGGCCGTTAATCGCTCAAAGCCGGATGGCGACGCCAAAGCGTCTTATCCGGCCTACAAAGCATGCACTTCGTAGGCCGGATAAGGTGTTTACACCGCCTCCGGCAATAAGATTTACAGACCGTTCATCCTTGGCGGACAACGCTCCAACAGCTCCACGCTGCCATCTTCATTCTGCTGCTCCAGCATCACATCAAAACCCCAAAGCCGGTGTACATGCTTGAGCACTTCTTTGCGTCCTTTATCCAACGGTGCGCGGTTATGCGGAATATAGCGCAAGGTGAGCGAACGGTCGCCACGCAAATCGACATTCCAGATTTGAATATTCGGCTCCAGGTTGCTCAGGTTGTATTGCGACGACAACCTGTTGCGGATCTCACGATATCCTTCCTCGTTATGAATCGCAGAAATCTCCAGATAGTTGTGACGATCGTCATCCAGCACGGTGAACAGGCGGAAATCGCGCATTACCTTCGGTGACAGGAACTGGCTGATAAAACTCTCATCTTTGAAATCGCGCATCGCGAAATGCAGGGTTTCCAGCCAGTCGGAACCCGCTATATCCGGGAACCAGTATTTGTCCTCCTCGGTCGGCGACTGACAAATACGTTTGATATCCTGGAACATGGCAAACCCCAGGGCATAAGGGTTTATCCCGCTATACCACGGGCTGTTGTAGGGTGGCTGAAATACCACATTGGTATGGCTATGCAGAAACTCCAGCATAAACCGTTCGGTGACTTTACCTTCATCATAAAGGTGGTTCAGGATGGTGTAATGCCAGAAAGTGGCCCAGCCCTCGTTCATCACCTGCGTCTGTTTCTGCGGATAAAAATACTGACTGACCTTGCGTACAATGCGCAGCACTTCGCGTTGCCAGGACTCCAGCAGCGGGGCGTTCTTCTCCATGAAGTACAGCAGGTTTTCCTGTGGCTCAGAGGGATAACGCCGGGCTTCCGCCACGCTTTTCTCTTCCTCTTTCTTCGGCAGCGTGCGCCACAACATATTGACCTGACTTTGCAGATACTCTTCACGACTTTTCTGCCGGGCTTTCTCTTCCTGTAGTGAGATTTTTTGCGGGCGTTTGTAACGGTCAACGCCGTAGTTCATCAGCGCATGGCAGGAGTCGAGGAGCTTTTCGACTTCATCCACCCCGTAGCGTTCTTCACACTGGGTTATATAGTTTCGTGCGAAGATTAGGTAATCGACGATGGAACTGGCATCCGTCCAGCTACGAAACAGGTAGTTGTTTTTGAAGAAGGAGTTGTGTCCGTAGCAGGCATGCGCCATCACCAGCGCCTGCATGGTGATGGTGTTCTCCTCCATCAGATACGCGATACACGGATTGGAGTTGATAACAATCTCATAGGCCAGTCCCTGCTGACCATGTTTATACAAGCGCTCGGTTTCAATAAACTTTTTACCAAACGACCAGTGAGGATAGTTGATCGGCATCCCGACGCTGGAGTAAGCGTCCATCATCTGTTCGGAGGTGATCACCTCGATTTGGTGCGGGTAGGTATCCAGTCTGTAGAGTTTCGCCACGCGGTCTATCTCTGCCAGATAGACATCCAGCAGATCAAACGTCCAGTCGGGTCCATCGCTTAACCGTGTGCTGTCCTTGTTCATGGAATCAATCGTAGCCATTCGCGCACCCTCATTGTTGGCGGCACTCTCTGTCTGGAGTACCTCATTTCAAGCATAGATCATGGTGTTAAAAAACGTGCTGCGGCAGAAATTTTTTCTTTGCGATTTCTCGTTAGCGAGGCGTTGAAAAACGGCATGGTCGCAAAATTTTATGCTGGATAAAAATAACGCACAGCAGGAGATGCCAAAGCAGAGAGTTCCCCGCCATCACCGCTATATGTGAGATAAGTCACCATAAAAAAGCCATATGTTGAATAATATTTTCAACTGAGTTATCAAGATGTAATTAGATGATTGTTCTTTTACTGTTAACGGAGTGGCTATGCGAGTTGTCATACTGGGAAGTGGTGTCGTTGGCGTGACCAGCGCCTGGTACTTAAGTCAGGCTGGACACGATGTCACCGTCATTGATCGTGAGCCCGGTCCGGCACTGGAAACCAGTGCGGCGAACGCGGGGCAAATATCTCCAGGTTATGCGGCACCATGGGCGGCACCAGGCGTACCGCTTAAAGCAATCAAATGGATGTTTCAGCGCCACGCTCCGCTGGCCGTTCGTCTTGACGGAACCCAGTTCCAGTTGAAATGGATGTGGCAGATGCTGCGCAACTGCGACACCAGCCACTACATGGAAAATAAAGGACGCATGGTGCGACTGGCGGAATACAGCCGTGATTGTCTGAAAGCGCTGCGCGCCTCTACCGGTATTGAGTATGAAGGACGTCAGGGCGGAACCCTGCAACTGTTCCGTACCGCTCAACAGTATGAGAACGCCACTCGCGACATCGCCGTGCTCGAAGACGCTGGCGTGCCATATCAGCTCCTGGAAGCAAATCGTCTGGCGGAAGTCGAACCGGCACTGGCAGAAGTAGCGCACAAACTGACCGGCGGTCTGCGTTTACCGAATGATGAAACCGGCGACTGCCAGTTGTTTACCCAGCGTCTGGCGCAGATGGCGGAGCAGGCGGGCGTTAAGTTTCGCTTTAACACCCCGGTCGATAAGCTGCTGAGCGATGGTGAGCAGATTTATGGCGTCCAGTGCGGCGAAGAGATTATCAAAGCCGATGCCTATGTGATGGCGTTTGGTTCGTATTCCACGGCGATGCTGAAAGGGATCGTTGATATCCCGGTCTATCCGCTCAAAGGCTATTCGTTGACTATTCCGGTAGCGCAAGACGACGGTGCGCCGGTTTCTACTATCCTTGATGAAACTTACAAAATCGCTATTACCCGCTTTGACAATCGTATTCGGGTTGGCGGCATGGCGGAGATTGTCGGTTTTAATACAGAGCTGCTACAACCTCGTCGTGAAACGCTGGAAATGGTCGTACGCGATCTCTTCCCGCGCGGTGGTCATGTGGAGCAGGCAACCTTCTGGACCGGACTGCGTCCGATGACGCCGGACGGTACGCCGGTGGTGGGGCGCACCCGCTTTAAGAATCTGCTGCTCAATACCGGCCACGGCACGCTGGGCTGGACCATGGCCTGCGGTTCCGGTCAGTTGCTGAGCGATATCCTTTCTGGCCGTACGCCAGCCATACCTTATGACGATCTGAGCGTGGCGCGTTACAGTCCGGGGTTTACCCCCTCTCGTCCACGACATTTACATGGCGCACATAACTGATAAGGACGTGAGATGACCCGCCCGATACTGGCCAGCATTGACCTGCAGGCGTTGAAACAAAATCTGACCATTACCCGCCAGGCAGCGCCGGACGCTCGCGTCTGGTCGGTGGTGAAAGCCAATGCATATGGACACGGCATTGAACGCGTCTGGAATGCGCTGGGCACAACCGATGGTTTTGCCATGCTCAATCTTGAAGAGGCGATAACCCTGCGCGAGCGCGGATGGAAAGGCCCGATACTTATGCTGGAGGGTTTTTTCCACGCTGAAGACCTGACGGTATATGACAATTATCGACTGACCACCTGTGTACACAGTAACTGGCAGCTAAAAGCATTGCAGAATGCCCGCCTCAAAGCACCGCTCGATGTTTACCTGAAGGTGAACAGCGGTATGAACCGGCTTGGGTTTTTACCGGAAAGAGTTCCAACGGTCTGGCAACAGCTGCGGGCGATGCCCAACGTCGGCGAAATGACGCTGATGTCGCATTTTGCAGATGCAGAGCACCCGGAAGGTATCCAGGAAGCAATGGCGCGTATTGCGCTGGCAACAGAAGGACTGGAGTGCAGACGGTCACTGTCGAATTCGGCCGCCACGCTGTGGCACCCTGAAGCGCATTATGACTGGGTTCGTCCGGGCATTATTTTGTATGGCGCGTCGCCTTCGGGACAATGGCGGGACATCGCCAACACCGGCCTGAAGCCAGTGATGACTCTGAGCAGCGAGATAATCGGCATACAAACGCTGAAAGCTGGCGATCGGGTGGGTTACGGTGGCCGTTACACCGCCAGCGGCGAGCAGCGCATTGGAATAGTGGCGACCGGCTATGCAGACGGTTATCCGCGCCATGCGCCAAGCGGAACGCCTGTGCTGGTGGACGGTGTACGTACCGGGACGGTGGGGACAGTCTCAATGGATATGCTGGCGGTAGATCTGACACCGTGCCCGCAGGCAGGGATCGGGACACCGGTAGAGCTGTGGGGCAAAGAGATTAAAATTGACGATGTAGCTACCTCAGCAGGAACGGTGGGCTACGAGTTGATGTGTTCTTTGGCGCTGCGCGTACCGGTTGTGACGGTGTAACTTTTGTTTGCCGGGTAGGGCGCTGCCGCCACCCGGCAAACAACATCCTCTTTACTCATCCTCGTCTTCAGCAACGCGAACACCGACCTTCAGCACTGCATTATCTTCCTTCTCGGCCACCGTCCAGATCATGCCAGCGAATTCCACCTGGTCACCGACGACCGGCGCGGCACCAAGCAGATGCTGGACAATTTCACCCAGCGTTTGCTGCTTATCACGATACTCTGTGCCATCATCCAGGCCATAAATCAGCGCCACATCGGCATATTTCGCGCTGGCTTCCAGAATAAAATCACCGAAGAAGCGCTGGTCTAACGACACTGGTGGTGACTGGCTGAATAGCTTGCCGAGAGCGGGGAGATCGCGCTCGCGACCAATAACACACAATACGTCGCCTTCGCGCAGACGCGTGCTGCCGGAGGGGTGAAACAGCACGTTGTCACGAAACAGGGCGGCTATTCGCGTTTCTTCCGGCATATGCAGGTCGCGCAGCGCGGCACCCACACACCACTTATCTGCGCTGAGCTGATAAACAAACTGCTCCCACGGGTTATCTGGGTGAATATCGAGACCAATGCGCGAAACGGGCCAGCCGACAGGAGGGACCACCACCTTGGCTTTTTTCGCGGCCCATGAAAGTGACGTTCCCTGAAACAGCAACGAGATCAGTACCACGAAGAAGGCGACGTTAAAGAACAGGCGCGCGTTCTCCAGGCCCGCCATCATTGGGAAGACGGCGAGGATGATCGGCACCGCGCCGCGCAAACCCACCCAACTGATGAAAATACGCTCGCGCAGATTAAAGCCACGAAACGGCAGCAGTCCGGCGAAGACCGAAAGCGGGCGGGCAATGAATATCATCCACGCAGACAAAATCAGCGCAGGGATTGCGATAGGCAGCAGGTCGGACGGCGTAACCAGCAGTCCAAGCACCAGGAACATGGCGATTTGTGCCAGCCAGGCCAGACCGTCGAAGTTTTGCAGGATACCAAATCGGTTGCGGATGGGGCGATTCCCCAGCAGGAAACCACACAGATAAACCGCCAGAATACCGCTGCCTTCCAGCGCAGTGGTCAGGGCAAAAATCAGGATCCCACCGCTTAACGCCAAGAGTGGATACAGTCCGGCAGGCAGAGAAATGCGGTTAATCATCTGCTGGAGCATATATCCACCGCCAAGACCGATAACGATTCCTAAGCCAAACTGCTGGATAATGTGCACCGCGAACATCCAGCTTAAACCGGTCTCGTGATTTTGGATCATGGCGATGAGTGTGATGGTCAAAAACACGGCCATCGGGTCATTACTACCGGATTCAATTTCCAGCGTAGAGCCAACGCGTTCGTTAAGCCCCTTACCGCCAAGCAGGGAAAAGACCGCCGCGGCGTCAGTTGAACCAACAATCGCGCCAATCAGCAGCCCTTCGATAAGATCCAGATGAAACAGCCACGCGGCCATCATGCCAGTGAGTCCGGAAGTAATCAGCACACCGACCGTCGCCAACGATAGCGCCGGGCCTAACGCAACGCGAAAAGAGCTGGCCTGAGTGCGCATGCCACCGTCGAGTAGGATAACCGCCAGTGCCAGGTTACTCACCATGTAGGCGAAAGGATAGTTATCGAAAGGTATGCCGCCAATACCATCCACACCCGCTAACATACCGATAGCGAGAAATATCACCAGAATTGGGATACCGAGACGTGATGAGAATGAACTGAGTAAGATACTGCAGGTGACGAGAACGGAACCCAAAATAAAAAGGCTAATAATTGCTGCGGCATCCAACGTTCGGTTACTCCTGAATTACGCTGTTTCGTATTAATAAACCCTACCATAATAACGACAGAAACAGCGTTTTACTTAGCCCCATTAGCTGCTTTTTTTACGATTTTAGTACCGGATGCCCACTTAAGGTGAGCTGAGTGCTGTTTTTATCGTTTTTCAGCACCGCTCTGGCTCCCAACGGCAGGGTGACCGTGCGTTGTTCATGGCCAAAATCGAGGCCGCCGATCAACGGAACGGACAGCCTGGTGCGCAGAAAATCACAAACTGAATCAAGATTGTAACCAGCGTCGTAATCATTCGGCGCGCTGCCGCTAAAACTGCCGAGGATAATGGCGTTTTGCTGGGCCAGTATTCCCGCGTGGTACAGTTGCAGCAGCATGCGCTCGACACGGAATGGATGCTCGTTAATGTCTTCCAGCACCAAAATGCCGTTTTTGATGGCCGGCATCCACGGTGTACCCATCAGCGAAATGATCATCGCCAGATTTCCGCCCCACAGTGTACCTTCAGTCGCGCACTGCGGACCGTCACCCTGCCATTCGAGGGTAAATTGGGCATTACGCAATGCTTGCCAGAAATGGTGCTCGGTGAATGTGTTCATCTCCTCGGCACCGAAGTTGGCCGCCAGCATCGGGCCGCTGAAGCTAATCACATTCCCTTGAGCCAGTAGACCACACTGGATCGCCGTAAAATCGCTGTGCCCGCACAGCAGCAGCGGATCTTGTTGCTGGCGGGCTGCCAGCCCTTGCCAGTCAATATCTTCCAGTAAACGGCTCGCGCCATAGCCGCCACGTACCGCCATCACAATGGTATTGGGGGTTTTCAGATTAACGAGCGAGTTCACATCAGCAAGCCTTTCTGCCTCTGTACCCGCAAAACGCTGGCAGCGGCGCGCAATGACCGCTGAATTATCGACCTGATGACCGGCCTCAGTAAGACGTGCAAGCCCACGTAACGCAGCCTGCTGATTGATACAGTAGCCCGACGGGGCAATTAAGTGAAACCGGGACATGGCATTTCCTTGCTACAACTAAAACCAAATGTATATCATGCCGCGTAGGTATGTCGTTGTCACCTCAGCGACAGGTTCCGGCTATAAGGATAGATGACGTGAAATTGAGATGGTTTGCTTTTTTGGTTGTATTACTTGCGGGCTGTAGTTCAAAACATGATTACAAAAACCCGCCGTGGAATGCTGAAGTTCCGGTTAAACGCGCAATGCAATGGATGCCGATCAGTGAAAAAGCCGGTGCGGCCTGGGGTGTCAGTCCACAATTGATTACCGCTATTATTGCCATTGAATCAGGCGGTAATCCGAATGCGGTCAGTAAGTCTAATGCGATTGGTCTGATGCAGTTAAAAGCCTCGACTTCAGGCCGCGATGTTTATCGTCGCATGGGATGGAGCGGAGAGCCGTCGACCAGCGAGTTGAAAAACCCCGAACGCAATATCTCCATGGGGGCCGCATACCTGAGCATTCTGGAGACCGGGCCGCTGGCAGGGATTGAGGATCCACAGGTGATGCAGTATGCGCTGGTAGTATCGTACGCTAACGGAGCGGGAGCATTGCTGCGAACGTTCTCTTCCGACAGGAAGAAAGCCATCAATAAGATCAACGATCTCAGCCCGGATGAATTTATTGAACATGTTGCGGACAATCATCCGGCGCCGCAAGCTCCGCGCTATATCTGGAAGCTTCAGCAAGCGCTGGATGTAATGTAATTCAGGTGATGTTAATCGCGCACTTTGTTCGACTTTTCCCGGGCCTCGCGCTCAAGGGAAAAAATAATCCGCTGTAAGTTCCGCTCCACCGCCGGGCCGACGTTGAGAAAACGAAAGCTCAGGCGGGGAGTGGTAATGGTTTCGTTTTTACTGTCGATAACTTTGCGTTCGCTAATGGAAATAAGCTGGGCGTCAACGTGATACACTCCCCATTGTTCCATGTTCAGTTCAACCTGCGCGAAGCGTATACCTTCTACCAGTCCTTCTGGTTTTGCCGTTTCTAACAGCCCGCCCATACCGCCAAGCGACAAATCGAATAAGCGAAAGCACAGCGTGCTGTTGTCCGGCATTTTTGCCGTGCAGCGATAGGGAGGATGCAGCGGAGCGCCGATGCGGAAATATTCCCGACGCTGAACAAACCACAGGGAAGGCGGCAAGGATGAAATAAACGCTGGCAGTTGCTGATACTCACCTTTTTTTAACTGTGGCAGGGTGAATTCTACTTTGGCTCCCTGCGTTTCGGCGATAATCGAGATCTGACTGGCCCGCTGTACGGCCTGGTTTTCATATTCCTGGCTACCAAAATCCATGACCAGCTCGTCCGGGCTGACGGCCAGAACTTTGCTGATGAACTGGCCGCCCGACCAGGAGATACGCAGTGGAACCTGCTGCGATTTTAAGTCCCGAAGTACACCTAACACCGCTAACGGATTTTGCTTCAGGAACTGCTCATTGTAGTTACTCACACCTAATGACTCCCGGATGCCTGGTTTGTCGTTGGATTATCGGCATCAATCAACGGAACTTAATACAAATGGATGAAATTTTTTACCAACGCCAATGAATTAAGTCTGCGTGAAAACAGCATATAGCGATGGTTTGCCTATACTTTAAAGGCTGGCGCAAGAATGTCTTGCGCGTGCGTTCACTGGAAAGAGGGCCTGAAAATGGGAATTATTGCCTGGATTATTTTTGGTCTGATTGCGGGGGTTATCGCCAAACTGATTATGCCGGGGCGCGATGGCGGTGGATTTATCCTGACCTGTATTCTCGGTGTTGTCGGTGCTGTGGTCGGTGGATGGCTGGCAACGATGTTTGGTATCGGCGGCGATGTCAGCGGGTTTAATCTCCACAGCTTCCTGGTGGCCGTGGTCGGCGCGATTGTTGTGCTGGGTGTCTTCCGACTGGTGCGGCGAGATTAATCGAACGGCCCCCGCGGGGGCCGTTTCTCTGTATTGCTAAGTCAGAACTGATACTCAATCCCCGCCCAGTAATTACGGCCTTCTTCAATAAATCCTTCACTATAAACGTACTGCGTATCGAACAGGTTATTGACCGACGCGTTAACGCTGAATCCGTGACCGATGGCGTAGTCAGCGCGTAAATGGGTAATGGCGAAACCAGCGGCTTTCTGTGAGCCGTCGCTATTGCTATAGCTCGACGAACGGGCCTCTTCTGACAGCGTAATACTGAGCGGATCCCATGGCTTCAGCGTCATCCAGGCAGTCAGGGTTTGCGTTGGCAGGTCGGTAATCTTGCCGATGTCGCTGCGTTTGACGTCTGCATGAATAAGGCCGTAGCTCAGACCGACATCCAGTATATCAAAGACTTTACCTTTAACGCCTGCATCCAGACCGGTGTAATCCACCCGGCCGCTGTTCTGATTCTGAATGGTGTCGGCATCAATATTGTGTGAAAGGATGGCGTCGCTGATGCGGTTGTAATACACGCTGGCTTCGAATCCCCAGTTCTGACTAAGTGACCCATTCCAGGTCAGATCCACGCTGCGGGCGCGTTCAGGTTTAAGCTGCGGATTGACCAGCGCCACCTGGTTATAGGCCGGTTTTGAGGTCGTGTAGCGTTCTTTCAACGTAGGGAAACGCGTTCTGTCAGAATAGGACAGCGCTAATGTGTCTGCATTTTCGAAGTGATATTTGGTCATCATCTGCCAGTTGAAGGCCGACTGATTGTTGTCATCATAGTGGGTAACGCTACCATTTTTTTCGTGCTTCATGCCTTCCAGACTGTCACGCCAGTCATAGCTTATTCCCGCCACTACATCGACATTATCCGCCGCCGCCCACTGATATTCACTGGCAACAGACCAGGTACGGTCTTCGTAACGGTCGTAAGCCGCATTCGGTGCGCCTTTCTCGCGGTGAACATCATCCTTCCAGTTTACGGCGAAAGAGAGCAGGTCGTTTTCACGCATATCCGCAGCGAGCTGCAGGCCAGCTCCATCGCTATAGTCTGAATAATGACTGTAGTTGCCTTTTTTGTTTTTCAGATCGGCAAGCGAGTTGTACATCATCAACGTATTTTCAAAGGTATCGCGATACAGACGGCTTTTCAGAGTGAAACGATCGCCCAGATGGGTGGTGCCCTGATAGTAATAGCTCTCTTTATCGTACTGTGGCCATTGCCAGTAGCGTGATTTCTGACTGCTGGTTCCGGCATATGGTGGGTTATCTTTTTCACCGTCCTGATTAATATAGGTCAGGACATATTCATCATCGCCGCGAGGGGTAAAGCCCAGCTTCACGATGCCGCGTTTATCATCGGCGGACGAGTTGGCAATCTTGCCGTGACTACCCGCAACCGGATTGTCCACGCCGTGCGGTAAGCCAAGGAAATCCTGCTTCAACTGGCTGCCGCTGAGCTGGATGTAACCCAGATCGTTACTGGCGCCAAATGAAGCGTGCATATCGTGAGCGTTGTCTTTGCTACGACTCCAGCCCTGGCGATAACCGATGCTGCCTTCAATAGGTTTGGTGGGCTTTTTGGTGGTGATATTAATGGCACCGCCCATCTGGTTAGGCCCTTGTAGCAGAGATGAGTAGCCTTTGGATACTTCAACTGAAGCGATATCGGATGTCAGAAAACGGCCTAAATCGAGGTTGCCGTCATAGGGGATGTACACCGGCACACCGTCAAAAAAGACGGGAACCTGACGGCTGTCAAAACCGCGCACTTTCACCTGCTGCTCATTGCGGTTGCCCGACTTTTGCAGCACCACGCCGGGGACGACGCTTAGCGCCTGCGCCACGTTTTGTTTATCCAACTGTTGGATCGTTTCCTGGCCGAGAACCGTAGTGGTTGCCGCAGAGGCCGGGCTTGACCAGACGGTCATGGTTTCGCTTTCTTGCCCAGCAAAAGCACTGTTCGCGAAAGCAAACGACAGGGCTGTGTAAAGACAACTTTTGTTGAAATTCATTATTGTTAGTCCATTTTTTAATGTTATATGCCACGTGCGTCCGGGCTCAGGCTAACTTTGATATCCGCAGGTGGAGCGTAATAAGGTGCGGAAGTGATAAACAGCCTGATGCCACAGTCGAGATAACTCGCCAGCGAGGCGAGGGTAATGCCGCCAGTCAGCGCCAGCGTGCAATGAGGGGCCAGTGAAGGTGCCTGACGGGCAATGTCTGTCGCCTGCTCAGGGGTGAATTTGTCGAGTTGCAGAACATCGGGCGCGGCGCGTAGCGCGGCTAATGCTTCATCTGGCGTATCCGCTTCGACGACGATCTTTTTTTCTGGCGCATGGCTGCGTAAGCGCGCAACCGCGTTTGTCCAGTCGTTTGGGTTGGTAAGAAAACGGCGGTGATTAGCGAACAGCAGCACCGTTTCGGCGCATCCTCCGCGATGAATAATGCCCCCGGCAGCGAGTATTGCCTGAGTCGCCAACGAACGCGTGCCGGGAATGGCTTTGCGGGTGCAGGCAATCTGCCCATCAGGATAGCGTTGGCGCAGTTGGCTCAACATGCTCTCAAGATAGCCCGAAACTCCGCAGCTCCACTCCAGAACGTTTTGTACCGCTTTCCAGCCCTGGTGTAGCGCCGCCGCATTTCCGTGCGCACAAATTATTCTCTGTCCCGCGCTCGCTCGTTCGCCATCGGCCATAATATCGCTGACGGTTATGCCCAATGACGTCAGCATTTGTCTGGCAACGGCGGTGCCACTAACGCACCCGCCATGGCGATGGTAAAACTCCATAACGCCGGGCTGTGCGCCAATTCCCAACGCGCGGGTAGTCAGATCGCCGCCCTGAATATCTTCCAGCAGCAGCGCGTCGGTTTGCGCCTGCGAAAAGTAGATCATCGCAGCGCCTCCCGCGGCACACTGTCCCACCAGATAAGCGCCCAGTCACGGCTGGCGGGGGCAATCGCGCGTGGATCCTGCTGCTGATACCAGGTTTCCAGACGTTCGACCTCGTCGGCGCTTAGTTCGCCCATACTCCAGCGCACGTTTTCCAGAAAGCGCGTCCAGGTACAGTTGTCCTGCTGACAGTTGGGGCCGCGGATAAAATCAACGTGCGCGTGGATCCCCATCTGATACAGGACATTAAGCGCATAGATATAGTTGGGAAGTTCAATCACCTCGCGGCCCAGCGCACGTTGAATGGTGGGGGAAACGAAAGATGAACTGACGAGATGGGTGGTGTAAACCCGCAGCCGGGCCTGATTATTCAGTTTGGTCATCGCCTGGCGCATATCGGCAACCAGCGTAGAGCGCGAGGCGACGGCGATATCGCACTGGGGTAAATCATCCCAGTGTTCTTCCCAGGCCCGCTGCACCCACTGTACGTGACGGGCGTTCATTTGCACAGCGCGGCGGGCAGCAACGCTCAGCATTCCCTGGCTGTAATCTACGCCGTAAATTATTGGTATCTTTTTAGCCAGCGCCAGCGAGACCGTACCGGGACCGCAGCCCATATCAAACAGCGACTCCGCTCCTTGCAGGTCGATTTTCCCCAACAGCTGTAGCAAATAGCTGTCGGTTAATGAGGCGCAATTCTCCGCCATTTTTTCCGCACGTTTATCCCAGTGCTCCGGCTTTTTCTCGGTTCTGTTCGCCAGTTGTAACTGTTTACGGTAAAGATCGGCAAAATCAATGTCGTCAATGAGCATTCTTATTCCTTAATTGTGTGAGCCAAAGAGGTGATGGGTGATTTGTGACGGTGTAACGTGATACAGCGCAGCCAGGCGATCGGTGGCGAGCTGGTGTTCAGGAAGCCCCTGCGAAACCTCACCGTTCGGTTCAACGCGTACCACGCTGTCGGCGATTGCCCGGGCGTGCAACGGATGATGCGTAGACATCAGCAGGGCCATACCCGAATTTTTCAGCGTCACCAGCGTGTCGAGCAGACGGATCTGATGCCCAAAATCCAGGCTGGAAGCGGGTTCATCCAGCAACAAAAGGCGCGGACGTTGCGCCAGAGCGCGGGCAATCAATACCAGTTGGCGCTCTCCGCCGCTCAGAGTGTTCCAGCGCCGGGGCGCCAGGTGAGAGATCCCCAGCATCGCCAGTTGTTGATGAGCAATTTCGTGTTCTTTAGCCCCGGGAACCGCAAATGCCGCCAGTTGCGGGGCCAGCCCCATCATCACCATGTCCAGCGCAGTGAAGGCAAATGCGCCGTCATGCGCCTGAGGAACCCAGGCGATAGCGGCGGCGCGTTGCCGATCGTTGAGATGATTTATGGCGATGCCATCAAGAAGAATGTCACCGTGAAGCGGCGAAAGAACGCCGAGAATGGTGCGCATCAGGGTGGTTTTTCCGCTACCGTTGGCACCAAGCAGACAACAGACGGAGCCGGGCGGAACCTGAAAGGAGACATCGCGTAGCACGGGCTGTTGACTGTGGTATCCCAGCGACGCCTGGCGCACGATTAATAGCGTCATGGTCGATTTCCTCGCAGCAAAAGCAGCAAAAAGAACGGTGCGCCAATAAATGCAGTCAGGATCCCCAGCGGAATTTCCGTGCTGCTCAGCGTACGGGCGAGGGTATCGGTGAGTAGCAGCAAAATGGCGCCGACTCCCATGGAAACCGGCAGTAGTTGCTGGTGGTTATTGCCACTGAGGAGTCGGCCGATATGTGGCACAACCAGCCCAATCCAGCCGATGATGCCCGCGATGGCGACGGTGCAGGCGGTGATTAACGTTGCGCAGACGATCAGTCCCAGACGTAGTCGGGCGACGTTGATGCCAAGCGATCGTGCTTCATCATCCGAAAGGGTGAGCAGGTTCATGCGCCAGCGCAGCAGCAATAGCGGGACCAGTCCTGCCAAGATCAGCGGTGCCGAGAACCACAGATCGTGCAGCGTAATCGTTGATAAACCGCCGAGCAGCCAGAAAGTGATGGAGGGAAGTTGGGTATACGGGTCGGCCAGCGTTTTGATGAGTGAAATTCCCGCGCCGCATACCGTGCCCAGCGCAATCCCGACCAGCACCAGCGTTAACACCGGGTCGTGGCGCTTGACTCGCCGGGTAATCAACCAGACACCGGCGACCACGAATAAACCACCCGTGAACGCATACAGTTGAATAAACAGGATCGGTAATCCAAACAGGATTGCCGTACAGGCACCTAAACCGGCACCCGCCGCCACGCCGAGGATATCCGGTGAGACTAGCGGGTTGCGGAACATGCCCTGATAGGTGGTTCCTGCGCCTGCCAGCGCCGCGCCGAGCAGCAATGCAGCCAGAATGCGCGGCAGGCGGATTTGCCAGAAGACGATTTTGTCCTGCATCGGGACGTCATCAGTACCTGTAATAAGATTCACAACCTGTTGCGCATCCAGGCGGTACGCGCCCGATACCGCAGCGACGCTCGCGCAAAGCACCACCGCAGCAATCATCAGAAAACCGAGGGTAGATGTTTTCATCAGACTGCCACCAGACGTTGATACTGTGCATCGCTTAGCGTGGTATGCCAGAACAGTTCGCTGTAGCGCTGCATATCGGCTTTAAAGCTCTTGTTAACCTGCGGTTCAAGCCAGGCGTGCAGGCGGCGTAACCCCAGTAAGCGGTTGATGCCAGGAGGTGCATCCAACCAGCCAAACGGCAGACCGCTGAGAAACAGAATGCGCCGGTCAGCAACCGCTTTGACCCCTTGCCAGATCGGATCTTCTCGTAGGTGCTGCGCTGTCATCGTATCCTGCACCAAAATAATATCGGGCTGCCAACTGAGCAGATTTTCCATTGAAACCTGTGTGAGCCCCTGTCTTCCGGGGATGTGCGCCACATTCTGTAGCCCCAGCAGTTCTGCCGCTTCGGTATGCAAAGAACCTTGTAAACCTGTCTCCAGTCCTCTGGCACCGCGCGCGGCATAAAAACGCAGATTCGCTGCAGCTGTATGCGAGAAAGCTATTGCATTATCGATAAATCGACGGGCCAGCGCGGCCTGCATTGCAGTACGCGAGACGATGCCCAATGCTTCACCGGCTGCGCGCAACTGTTCTGGGGTATGGCGCAGTTCGCCGTTAATCAGCAGCCAGGGAATGTGAGTTTGTGCGCTCACTTGTCTGGCCTGAGAAAGCCAGGTTTCATCGGCATTGCCGCAGTCAACAACCAGGTCGGGTTTAAGCGCCAGTAACGCTTCAAGTGATAGGGTACTGGCGCGTCCTGCCAGCCTGCCCAGTTTCGGCAATGCCCGAATATCATCGTGGAACGGGATGGCGGTCTGGCGAGATAAATCAAAGGAGGAAAGCCCTACCAGTTTTTCCGGCGCGACGGCCAGCAGCAGCATGTCAGCGGGCGCCCCCGCGCTGACCACGCGTTGGGTTATATTCGGCCCTGGCGAGCCTCCAACGGCAACGGTTAGCGGCGTTTGCGCCAATGCGGGAAGATGGCGTAGCAGCAGTGCAGATGCCACGAGTTGGGCAAACATCCGTCTTGTCAGTGCCATTATCAGTATCCTGAAGGTTACAAATTCGCTATATATTTACATATACAGCGAATAAAAACATGTTCAGAATCAAATTCTCACGGATGAAAACACCGGATACCCCATAAGGGCTAGAGGGGATAGAGGCAGCTTAAATAGCGAAAAATATGACAGAAAAATCCGCGACGAAGCGCGGATTCGGGGAGTAAAACGGCTCAGGTAATGACGTTATGGCGTCGGTTGAGTCTGTTTTTTAGGCTCGGCTGGTGGTGTACTTGTCGGTGTTGGCCGCGATGCGGGTACGCTGTCACAGGGCTTCTCTTTGGCGCAGATCAGGTCAAGCATTTTTAGCGTGACGCCGTTGGTCCAGCCAAAACCATCCTGCAATGGATATTCCCCGCCACCACCGCCGGTGCCGGTGGTGCTCACGTCATATTTTTCAACCAGCTTTTTCTCTCGATCGTAGGTGTGCTGCACATTGGTAAGGAATCGCCAGGTCACATCCATCGAAACGTTATCCTGACCGTAATTCTGTAACCCGGATGCTGCGACCCACTGGAGCGGGGCCCAGCCGTTGGGGGCATCCCACTGCTGGCCGCTTTTCACCGACGTGGTAGCAAGGCCGCCCGGTTGCAGCAGATGTGCCTGGGTAGCTGTGGCGACTTTACTGGCGCGATCTTTTGCCGCCGCATTGACATACAGCGGGAACAGGGCGGCGGCCGTGAGCTGATTGCGTACTTTATGGCTTTTCAGATCGTAGTCGGCATACCAGCCTTCTTTGTCGTTCCACAGATACTTTTCGATCCCTTTTTGTCGGGCATTAGCGAAGCCATCGTACTGCGCCGCTTTGGCATCATCACCGGCAGCCTTGCTGGCGAGGGCGATCATTTTTTCCATTTTGTACATCAACGCATTGAGATCGACTGGAACGATGCTGGTGGTGCGCAGAGTACCCAGCTGATTAGGATTGTCCATCCAGCGGGAGCTAAAATCCCAGCCGGACGCAGCCGCTGAACGCAGGTCGCGGTAGATTTCTGTGGCAGGGCGATTTGGGTTGCTTTTAGCGGTGGCGATATCCTCTACCCAGGACTCTGGCCTCGGCGTATCGCGGTCATCCCAGTAGCGGTTCAAAATGGTACCGTCATCCAGTTTAACCACGCGCTTATTTTGCTGACCGGGCTGGAGTGTTTCGACGCCTTCCATCCAGTAACTGTACTCTTTGAGCATCTGCGGGAGGTATTTTTTCAGCACGTCATTCCCGTCATGCTGCGCCAGCAGTTCAACCATAAAGGCAAAGAACGGCGGTTGCGAACGGCTCAGGTAGTAGGTGCGGTTGCCGTTAGGAATGTGTCCCCAGGAATCAATCTCGTAAGCGAAGTTTGCCACCATGTCCGAGACCTTATCCCAGTGATTGCTTTCGGCAAGCCCCAGCATGGTGAAATAGCTGTCCCAATAATATATTTCGCGAAAACGCCCGCCAGGCACCACATACGGCTCTGGAAGTGGCAGCAGCGAGTCCCATTTTTCAGCGTCAGTTGTCGAGCGGGTGAGGACCGGCCACAGTCCGTCAATATGTTCGCGTAATGATTGCCCGGCCGGGGGAACGTATTTCTCGCCTTCTTTCGGTAAGGTGAAATTCACCTCCACAAAATGGCGTAAGTCGAATCCGGACTGATTTTTCTGCATCCGGTAATCGGCAAGGATCATGAGAGGATCGCTGTTAGGAACTGCGTCAGCAAAGGTTTTCTGGTCTGGAAACAGTTTAGCCGTTTGTACATCGTTAAACAGAGGTCCAAGCAGGATATCTGGCGGCTGCGGTGTAGCGGCTGGCGCGTCTTCTGCATTGACGGCAAAAGAGGAAAGGGCAAAAAAGGTACTGGCGAGAGTCAGTTTTATTGCAACAGAAAGCAGGCCTGGATGGCGAGTTGCAGGCGTTATCATCGGTTAATCTCCTTAGCGGTGTGCCGAAGTAGCGGCATTTACCATGAGAAAACCTTAGTTCAGGATCGACCGTTGCGCGTGATCGACACCCCATTTTGCGAACAAACAGACATTTCCCGACGCGAATAGGGAAGAAGCACACCCTTTGTCGAAAAGGGTGTGCTTCGGTATCAGTTTGCGCGGGTTATCCGCTGTGTGACACAGTCAATGGTCAGAGTATCGCCCATCTTTATGCTATCGAGAGCAGCGCCTTGCTGACACATCCAGCACAGACCCATTTCACGAGCGATAATCGCCGGATGAGAGGCTTCGCTGCCGTCCCGCAGGCAGATACCTTTGATGGTCTTCGGATCGAGTTGCAGTACCGTAGACGGATAAATGACATCAGCGACCAGGATAGTGGGGCGCAAGAACGCGGGAATTTGTGCGCTCTCTCCCGTCAAATGTTGCAGTGAACGAGACAGCAAATCTTCAATATCAATGTATCGCGCCTGCAGATAAGGGTCATCGAGCTGTAAATACTGCTGGCTGAGATCGCTCAGCACCTGATGCCAGGCCCAGGCGGCGCTGCATTGTTTTTCACGCATTACATCGCAGGCCATTTCAAACAGTTCAGGATCGTCCAACAGCGTGTGGTGACCGGAGAAGATGGCGGCGATATCTGCGGAATATCGTTCTTCAGCAAGAGCGGTGAGTTTGCTCAGATCGTTCAGCGTACTTTGGATGGCGGTCTGTAATCGCTGCTGCTCAGCCTGCAGTGATGCGGCGGACTGCGGGTTTACCTTTGGCGAGAACGGCGTGTGACAAAATGCCGTCCCCGTGACTTTTGAGGGAGCCAGAGTTGCCTTGTTATCAGTATGCGCGGGCTCGAGCGATTCACCAAAATTCTCTGCCGCCAACTGTTTAAATGCGGCCAGCGCATCCTCTGCCTGTTCGCCCTTAGCAATCAGGCGTAGCGTGTCATTACAGCGTACCTGCAGCAGGGCTATTTGATTCAGGCTATCAGGGACCACACACTTGCCGTTTTTCTCCAGCCACATGTCGGCGTTAAAACCAGACAACGCAGAAACCAGCCGCGAAGCCGGGCGGACGTGGATGCCGTTAGGGTTTTTCACCACAATGGCAACAGAACGGGCATCAGCGTCGGGAGACAGTTCTGCGGATGCGGGTTTCGCTGCGGATGGCGAAGGTAAACCCAGTTGTTCACATTTGGCGTCGAGGGCGTTCATGGCATCACGGATGACCCGATCGATATCAGCACCTGCGGCGGCGCTAACCGTCGCGGCCAGTGTGCCTTCAACCAGTGGTGCTGCGCACAAACGCACTTTGGCGGCAATGTTAGGGTCGAGCAGTTCCAGCGCGGTTTCCGCACTCAGTAATGCACTACCGATATCCATCATCACCAGCACGTGGTCCGTATCGGCCACGGACTCGATGGCTTCCATCACCTTAATCGGATCGGTGCCAATCGGATTCTCAGGATCGTCAATGCCTGCGGCAATGGCGATTTTGCAACCATCACCCATTAACATCTGCCGGGCCAGCACGCCGACACCTTCGCCCAGTTGGGCGCTGTGAGAAACAATAACCAGGTTTACCATCGCTTTATCCTTACTCTCTGGACGCCTGAGCCAGCATTTGCATCATAAACATGACCGACGTTGCGCCGGGATCCTGATGCCCAATGCTGCGCTCACCTAGATAGCTGGCGCGGCCTTTGCGAGCCTGCATGGTGATGGTGCTTTGCGCTGCGACTTCCGCTTGTTGGCTTGCCGCTTCCAGAGCCGCCTGGACGCTCAGCTTCTGTTCGCATGACTGGCGTAAAGACTCCACTACCGGCAGCCAGACATCGCACATGGTTTTATCGCCAGGTTCAGCCTTACCGCGGCTAATCACACCTTCTGCGCCATCACGAATCATTTGATACAGCTCTTCAAGCGTCAGGCTTTGATGAGCCTGAGTTACTTGGGCGGCGCGGATAAAAAACGTGCCAAACAGCGGTCCACTGGCCCCGCCGACGCTTGAGAGCAGCACCATACCGGTGTTTTTCAAAATAAAGCCGATGTCTTTGTCCGCGATGGAAGGCAGCTTTTCAACGACTTTGCTGAAACCACGATGCATGTTCAGACCGTGGTCGGCATCGCCGATCTCCCGGTCAAGTCCGGTGAGAAAATCACTTTCAGTGGTGAATATCTCACCGCAGCGATAGAGCCAATTAACAATCTGTGTTCTGTTGAGGGACATCATGAATCTCCTTATTTACCCCAGTTGAGAGCAGGGGTGTGAACCGGTGCATCCCATAAGTTCAGCGTTTCGTCATCCACCTGTAACAGGGTGATGGAGAAGCCGGTCATATCCAGAGAGGTACAGTAAGAACCGATCAGGTTGCGCTCAATGACGATGCCTGCATCCTGGCAACGGCTTTCGAGGCGGTTATACACGCCGAAGAGTTCAGACAACGGCGTCGCACCGAGATTATTGACCAGCGCAATAACCCGATCGCCACTTTGTAACGCACGCTTGCTTTCTTTACCTTCATGCCACGCGCCCTGGACGTTGTCCCAGTGGCGGAGCGTACGGCTGTAGTTACCGTTTTCCAGCAGGGTATCGAACATTTCATCAACGGTCTGATCGAGAGAGGTGAAGGTGCGGCGGTCAATGCCCGGTTCCCCGTGGATACCTACGCCAAACTCCATCTCGTTATCCTGTAACGTGAACGACGGTTGTCCGGCTGCCGGAACGGTACAGGCGCCAATGGCTATGCCAATGGAGTGGCCCTGGTTATTCAGCTTACGACCCAGCGCAGCACAGGCTTCCAGCGAGTCACCGCGTTCGGCGGCCGCGCCGACCAGTTTTTCGATCAATACGGTATTAGCCACACCACGGCGTCCGGCGGTATACAAACTGTCTTTCACCGCCACATCGTCATCCACCACCATGGTGGTGACCTTGACGCCGCTTTCGTGCAGCAGCTCGGTAGCGGTTTCGAAATTAAGAATGTCGCCGGTGTAATTTTTGATTATCAGCAGCACGCCTTCCCCGCCATCAATTTGCATGGCGCATTCGAACATTTTATCCGGCGTGGGGGAGGTAAAAATCTCACCCGGGCAGGCGCCGGAGAGCATGCCCTGACCAATGTAGCCGCAATGCATAGGCTCGTGCCCGCTGCCGCCGCCGGAAAGCAGCGCCACTTTGCCCATCACCGGTGCATCTGCGCGGGTGACATACACTGGGTCCTGATGCAGTGCCAGGGAAGGATACGCTTTCGCCAGTCCGGCGAGTTGTTCATTCAGTACGTCTTCAACACGGTTGATCAATTTTTTCATTATTTATGCTCCGCAGACAGTCCTGGATGGCTGCCAAATTCGGGCAGGCATCTGATGTAGGGTATCGGTTTGTACAACGTCACGGCGACCGCTCGCTGCCGATAAGGTAATTTTGCACACGGGTTTGCAAAAGAAAATTGCTGTGAACAGCGTTTCAATACGAAACATAGCAGCATAATAATGTTCCGTATTGGAACGTCATGGTGCATAAAACAGCGAAAGTGAGAGGTCGGGCGGTATTTGTGCGGAAAGTTTTTGAACGAGTTTTTATGGAAAACAAACCACCTGCAGAACAGGTGGTTTGTAGGCATGGTCGATTTCGGCGTTAACCCGGATAAATTCCGCGATCTTTTCGTGCCAGCAGAATGCGTTCGCAGGCAACGATGTAGGCTGCGGTACGCAGGGAGCAGGATTTCTCAGCTGCTTTTTCCCAAACATGCACCATCGCATCAGTCATGATTTTGTCCATGCGATTGTTGATCTCTTCTTCACTCCAGAAGAAGCTTGCCATATCCTGAACCCATTCGAAGTAGCTGACGGTTACGCCGCCGGCGTTACAGACCACGTCAGGCACAACCACGATACCACGGCTTGCCAGCACATCATCGGCATCCGGATAGGTTGGGCCGTTAGCGCCTTCAAGTACCAGTTTACAGGTCAAGGTTTCCGCACGGTGACGGGTGATCTGACCCTCAAGCGCGGCCGGAATAAGAATATCCATATCCAGGCTCCAGAAGGCCTCGCTGGCGATGGTTTCAGCGCCCGGGAAACCGGCAATCTGTTTGTGCTCTAACTGCCAGGCAGACAACGCGGTCATGTCGATACCTGTGGGGTTAAACAGCGTAGCGGTGTGATCCTGAATCGCGACCACGCGTGCACCAGCTGCCGCGAACAGTCGGGCGGCTTCGCTGCCGACGTTACCAAAACCTTGCACTGCAACGCGAGCACCTTCAACTTCGATGTTGGCACGGCGCGCGACTTCCAGACCGCTGACGAAAACGCCGCGACCGGTGGCTTTATCACGACCTAATGAACCGCCAAGGTGAATAGGTTTACCGGTGACCACGCTGGTCACGGTGGTGCCGTGGTTCATGGAGTAGGTATCCATCATCCAGGCCATGACTTTTCCGTTAGTACCTACATCCGGCGCAGGAATGTCTTTCTGCGGCCCAATGATAATGCCGATTTCGCTGGTATAACGACGAGTTAAACGCTCCAGTTCGCCTTCAGACAGCGAGAACGGATCGACGCGCACTCCACCTTTGGCACCGCCGTACGGCAGGTTCAACGCTGCGCATTTGATGGTCATCCATGCGGACAGGGCCATCACTTCATTAAGATCAACATCAGGATGATAACGCACACCGCCTTTGCCCGGCCCGCGGGAGAGGTTATGTTGCACGCGATACCCTTCAAAATGACGGATAGTGCCGTCATCCATCTGCACCGGGATATCGACAATCAGCGCGCGTTTTGGGTGGCGCAGGGTATCCACCCAATGGGAAAGTTCGCCCAGGTAAGGGGCCACACGCTCGATTTGTTGCAGGTAGGTATTCCAGGCAGATGTGCTGCTATCTGAAGCGTAAGATAACTTATCCATGATAAACCTTAGTTATAAAAGTAATATGTTCTTAATTTGGCCGTGGTATACAGTGAATCTCACCATATAAACCTAAATTTAACATTTTTTTCATAGAAGGGCCTGCCCGACCAGCACGAATTATCGCCATGATTAGTATGGGCTTTAACTTGCGATTGAATAGTTATTCTTTTTTTTGCTTGTATTTGGGTTATTTTGCATGGTGCGTAATTTAATATGCAGAATATATAAAAATCGTAATTTGTTAGATTTATGACGCACCTCTAAAAGTAAATAATTTGATAACAAAATGTATTTGCTTTATTGCGGTTAAGATGAGGTCAGTAGGTTACGGCGATGGTAACGGTATCGGCATAGTTGTCTGGCGTGTAGTTCGCGCTGGGGACGGTGGCGTAAACCGGGTAGGTAGTTGTTGTTCCCGTACCGTTGCCCGCGACGGTATTGAGTGATGTATTGCCCCAAACCGTACCGGAAGGACCTGGCGTCGAACTAAGCTGGTAGGGGACTTTATCCGTATTTGACCCCGTGCCCGCCATCACGCCGCTGCCTGCCGTATTGCCGTTAGAGGGCTGAAGTCCGATGGTGTAAGGCGTGTTATTGGAACAGGCTACACCCACGGTATTTGACGCCGTAAGGTTACGCCCGGTCGCCCTGGCTGGCGCAAAGCTAATATCGGTTGCAGAGGTGATATTGCACTGTTTGCTTACGGTCGCCGATACGGTGAAAGGCAGCCTGGCGGCAACGGTATCGCCACAGGTTGTTGGCGGGAAAAGCAATCCGGGATTGAGAGTGACAAGGGCTGTTGCAGTCGTATAGCTATCCTGATAATTTCCGGGGACGGCTGCGGTTTGTGGTGTGACGATCT
The DNA here is from genome assembly GCF_009905315.1 of Citrobacter sp. LUTT5. NCBI lineage: Bacteria > Pseudomonadati > Pseudomonadota > Gammaproteobacteria > Enterobacterales > Enterobacteriaceae > Citrobacter > Citrobacter sp. LUTT5. The sequence goes on from NZ_CP047606.1 coordinate 2,195,073, forward strand.
GCGCCGATACCGTGAGTGAACCCGTCACTGGCGTCAGATTCAGCAGGTTAAGCTGTACCATGGGAAAAGTGGTTCCCGACTGATACTGGCTGCCCCAGACTTTGGTGCGCCCGCTATCCTGGTAAAGCTGGTATGCCAGTGTTCTGGCAGGCGTTCCGCTTAATGACATATTTCGCGGTGTCACCTGGCCACTGACGGCCGAGGCGCCAATATTAAAACAGAGATTGATCCCTGCCAGCGCGTCACCAAGCTCTTTGGTGCAGGTGTAACTGAACGTCATTGATGACGTTGCGCCTGTCGCAGACAGTGGATTGACCGAACCTAAATTTATGGGTTGCACATTGCTCACCGAACAGGTTACCGCATGGCTAATTGCCGGACAAAAAAGTACGGCAGCAATGAGTAGCAGATGTCTTAACCTCATGAGCGCACTCCTGTTAGTGTGGGCGACAAACCAGCGGGCCTATTTGCACAATCCCCTTTGCTGACACGGGATAGTCAAATTGCACGCGACAACTACCGGTGTCCGTCTCAACGCGCAGCGTGTTGTGCTGTTCCAGGGTGTCGAACCAAGTCATCCCATCAAAACCAACGACAGACGACTGTCCTTTTCCGTTGATGGCGTAAGCCATGCTACCTTCAGGAATTGGCTTACCCTGATTGTCGACGAGGATAACCTGCGCAGCACGTACGGTGGTGATGCCAAAACTAACCAAAGTACCGGAACGATCTGCAGGCGTGGCATTCGTCTCAACGCGTGCGATCCGCATATTGGTGGGGAGATCCATCGGGTCAATACTGATCAGGTTTTTTTGATAACTGTTGAGCGGCGTGACCAGCAGTAGTCCCTGGTCATCGCTGCGGCCAATCAGGTTATTTTGCAATTTGACTGGAACATCAGGCACGCCGTCAGTTGAGACGACGGCAAAACCATTGTTGATTTCCCTTGCTGCAAACAAGCCGCCTCCCATGGTCACCAGCGATCCGGTTGCGCCTGCGTAGCCGTAATGGTTATCTGGTAAACGGCTGAATCCCGCGTACGCTTTACCATAACGCCCCAGATATCCTACTTCTCCCTGGCCACTTTGTCGGGAAGCCTGCTGACTGGCGGCCAGATTCCAGCCCCAACCGCCGTCGGCAGGCGGCGTCTTGCTTGCGTTGAGCTGATAGCCGGTTTCATCGTTGGTGCGTTGTAGCGTGCTGCTGGCGCTCAGATTGTTATCAGTGGTAATCGTTACCATCAGATAGAGACTGCGAGCGCGGTTATCGTCAATGTTCTGGTTGAATCCGGCATTCAGTGAGATGTTGTCTGTAACGGATTTGAACCAGCTGGCGTTAGCGTAGCGCACCGCATTTTCGTGTGGATAACGAAACTGCAGGTAACTCAGGCTGACATTTCCGGCAGATTCCAGCGAATAGCCAATGACCGTGTTGCTGTTAAGCGTTGGGGGCGGCTCACCATAATGGGTGGCGACATCGCGGTAATCGCCAGAAGTTGCCGTGGTACTGGTACTGAAATTAAACCGTCCGCCGGACCAACGATAACCAAAGCTATACAGAAATCCGTTCTGCCCTGAATCGCTACTTGCGGCAAGTGATGTCGAAAATGTGCCGCTGCGGGTTCCCGGGATCCAGTCGTTACTGAAGCCTGCGTTAATTAGTCCATCGCTGGTTTCTGCGTGAGCCCCGGCGGTCAACGTATTGCTAAACCCGCGACGCCACGTAGCGCTCAATACCGGTGCGCTGGCATAGTCAAAAGAGGAATAACCATAATTTTCGCGTACCGTGCCCAATTCTGCCGACCAGGCGGTTAATCCTTCCCGCAGGAGTTGTTGATCGTTGTAGAACGAAAAATTTTGTACGCTCGTTCTGCCCAACGCATCTGTCATCATCACCTGACCCGTTCCCGCGCCGCTGATGTTAGGCATGGTGTTGATCTGAAAACTACCTGCGGGGACTTCTCCGTTGTAGTACCTGACACCGTCCACGTACAGCTCAACGTTTGATGGCAACGTCGCGGATCCCAGATATGCAGGGAGCGGGGTGGTTGGCATATAGGGCTGTAAACCAAAATCGGTGCCTATCTGAATGCCACCGATACGCGTTGGTCGGGACCAGATGAGTGAGCTTGTCAGGGTATCGCCAACGGTTAACGCCAACATCGTATCAGGAAATGAGGTACGCCAGCTGGTATCAAGGCGCTCAAAGCTGTTATCGGCGTATCCCTCGGTGGAGTACTGCGTCAACTGGGTGGTGCTGAGCACGCCGGCAGCATTGAAGGCGCGAAGTTCACTGAAGGTATTTATTACGCTCTCATCCCCCTGCTGGGTATAGATATCATAATTGAGCAGCGCTCCGCGTGATGTTGACGCCGTTGGCGCGGTTTCGGTAGGCGAGTTAAGCTGCGTGGTGGCAAGATCGAGTGAACTAAGTGGCGCAGTAAGCGAGAGCGTTTGCAACTGAACGTTGTAGTCAATGGTTAACTGGGGGATATCGTTCAGGCAGACGGCGTTAGTGGCGTCTGGAGCAAAGCGAAAGCCCATTTTACTCAGGGTATTAGCTCCCGCATAAAGCTTTCCATTATCGTAGCCAAAATGTACCAGCCCAACGGGATTCCCATTTAAGGTGACATCGAGATACAAATCGACTCCCGTAATTTGTGAGGTGCTATTAATAACACCATTCTCACTCTGGTTATTATTCAGCGTTTGTGCGCAAACCATTCCCGATATTAATACTCCATTGAGAAAGCAATATTTCACCAGAAGCCAGAATCTGTTACAGATCTTGTACTGTTTTTTGGCCATTGATTGTGACTTCAATTTTCCCGCCATAATGATTATTACTGGCCGACGGGGAGACTATCCAGCGCATTGTTGAGCCTGGTAAAACGTAGCCTAATAGTCCGGGTGTAATGACTTTTTTAGTACCGTCAGGGCTTATAAATGTTGCAGCAGATAACTGTGCATGCCCATTTCCCTGATTACTGACTTCAATAAATTTTTTGCCATCCAGTTGTTGTAATTTCCATTGCAGTTTTGCCTGAGTTTGTGCCGCTGATGTTGGCTGAATGAAAACGGGAACGGAATAATGCAGCACAAACTGAAGCTTATTTTTTTCAACTTTTGCAGGCGGTAACTCATCTATCGACAAACGATAAGCGTCTTCGGCATGTGCCGAGGGAGGGCTTGTGCGAATAACTCGAATCAACTGACGTTCTCCAGGGGCTAATGCCAACATCGGCGGGCTTATCACCAGCCCCTGAGAGGGGGAAAGTTTGTTGTCATAAGCACTTTGACTCCAGCGAAAAACCCGAACCTGGGCATTGAGCACATTTTCACCCGCGTTACTCAACCAGATACCATCGGCATTTTGCGTCGCTTGCAACGTTAACGTGACCGGGGCTATTTGCAGCCCACTGGCAGTGGCAAGGTTGGCGCTCGCAACCATCCCTAGCAGGCATGCGCAGGCACACTGCTTAACAGGCAGTTTTACTCTCATATAGCTTCCTGAAGTTAGTAGTTAACGTTAACCGTTACCGTGTCGGCATAGTCGTCAGGAGTGAAGTTGGCGCTCGGTGCGGTGGCATAAACAGTAAAAGTTTGCACCAGGCCGGTCCCTGTCGCTGCTACGCCATTCCCAGGTGCGGTGTCGGTGGCGGTATTTCCCCATACCGGACCTGTTGCTGACGTGCGATTTAGCTGATAGGGCACTTTATCGGTATTGGTAGCAGCGTTAGCCACAGAGGACATGGCGCCCGAGCCCGTCGTCGTCCCTCCATTAGCGGCCGACGGCGCCAGCCCGATAAAATAGGGCGTGGTTTTTGAGCAATTAATTGAAATAGTGTTGCTTGCACTGGTATTTGTCGCCGTGGTATTCACCGGACCAAGTGTGATATTTGAAGCCGAACCCGCAGTCACGGTACAGGCCTTTTGAATCGTCATCAGCACCTGAAATGTTCCGTTAACGGTTGCTGCATTTGCCACAGAGATAATGGAAAAGGCGCAGCAACAAAGAATTAAGCGTTTGTCTAAGACTAGAGCCATATCCTTTACCTTTTTCAAATAACCACATTTATTACTTTAGAAAAACAATAATGTGGCACAAGAAGACATAATTTAACCCTAGAATAAGTATTAGGTGTACGCCAGTTGATCTAATGAATTTTACTTAGGAAAAAGGTGATGTCGTCGACAAAAAAATAATACCAACGGGTGAGTATGTTGTTTTGTTTTTATGCTATGGCGGGTGTTAAGTCAGGAGAATAGGGGGCAACATATTCCTTGGATGGTACTCAAAATAACCACCCAAAAAATGAGAGTCGTATGATTTATCTTACACGTATTACGTATTGGCTACGGGCTGTGGAAAATGACCTTATAACCTTGCTCATTCCAGTGTTGTAGCAGTTCATTTTGTCTGCGGGTTGGCGCGATACCGGTCCAGACAAAAAGCGTTTGCCCAGGGAAAAGTTCAGGTCTTGGCGATTCAATGGGTTCAGCCAGAACGGCAATATGCCAACCAGATTGCGATAAACGCCAGGCTTCGAGCCACAGACGGGTTCTGTCTTCAACATCCCAGGCCATCAGGAGAGCATCCTTTCCTGACTTGCGCCGCGTTTCAGACAGCAGTGTTGCAACATATTCAATCAATGCGCCATCAAGCATGCTGTTCATTATGCGGGATGTATTATGGTCAAGTATCAGCCGTTGACGTACGGGAAGATAAACGTGATCAATCAGCGCATCTACGGGGTGAACGCGACCGAGTGCGGTAATTTTGGCTCGCAGCTTCGGTGGATGCGCCATGCGAAGAATGCTCATCATCTCTTCTTGTAATTGATTCCAGTCGTCGTCAGCTTGACGGGTACTGGTTTCCAGCAATGCCTTAACTTTACCAACAGGTATGCCATTGCTAATCCAACGTTTTATTTCTTCAATACGCTGAATATCTTCTTCATCAAAGAGTCGGTGGCCACCTTCACTGCGTTGAGGTTTGAGTAAACCGTAACGTCGTTGCCATGCCCGAAGGGTGACAGGATTTATCCCGCAACGTTCTGCGACATCCCCAATGCTGTAATAAGCCATAGTTCCCCCGGACACTCCTGATTCTCCGTCACCGATATGCGGTTCCTGCTACTGTGTACAACATTCATCAAATTGTACAAAACATATATAAGATTCTAGCAAAATTAAGATTTACTTTACTATCATGCAAGGAGTAAATGCTGTTTTTTTATGTTCGGCATGAGGGCGGTTGTGGTGATTGTTGATTTATAACAATGCGTTAGTTATTGTGACGCTGAGAAATCATTTTTCTCTGGCCATGCAACAGATGGAATACCATTCAGGCAGGCTTGTGCAAAAAGGTTACCCTGGAAGATTTCAATGCCCGCGGATTCAAGCCACATCCACTCTTCGGGTTTTTCAACGCCGACTGCGGAAATCATAATTTCCAGTGACGCGCAGCATTTGATAATTGCCTGAATGATAGCCTGCCGCGGTCCACTTTTATGCACATCCGTGATCAGCTCGCGGCTTATCTTAATTCGGTCGGGTTGAAAACGAGACAGAAGCTGAAGCCCGGCAAAACCTGCCCCAAAATGGTCTATCGCCACACAGATCCCCGCAGCCTTGAGTGACTTCACGGCCTGCGCGAACGTATCAAAGCGAGAAATAACTTCACTTTCGGTAAACTCTACAATGATTTGTTCAGGCACTAGCCCGTGCGCAGCGATTTCGTTTATAAGAAAGCTGACTGCATTGGGTTTGTTTACCAGGGTCATGGGGAGCAGATTGACTGACAGCATTTTGTCGTTAAGTCCCAGTGCGCTTGCCATTGCAAAAGCAGTCTTTTTGCTCTGCAGATCCGCGGTATACAGTTCCTCAGGATTTAAGTTGTCAAAATAAGTTGCGGGCGTTTCACCGTCTCTACCACGAATAAGTGCTTCCAGGGCAATGACGCGTTGCGACATAGGATCGATAATTGGTTGAAAAGCAAAGCTGAAATCGATATCGGATGGGAGTGTGTTTTCATCCAGGAGAGTACAAGAGTTGTCGGCAATAAAACTCCAGCAATCTGGCGCTGGTATTTCAAAATAGCTCGATTTTTCCGTCGCAAGGACAAATGTGCGGAAAAACTGTAACGCCCTGTCATCATAGGTGAGCTGAAATTTTGATGTTCCCTTATTCAGCACAGCTTGCAGAACGTCATTGCGTTCATGTTTTTGTAGATCAAATAACTCCATTCCCACTTTTCCGAATCTTCTCGCAGGAGCGTAATCACACATCAGCTCAACGATATTGTGGTGCCGTGGATCGTTACAAATACAACAATAAATCTCTTTTACCTGCTCCTCAGGGCCTTCAAGCAGTTGGAAAAAGTGGTGACCGTTAAAGAGTAAGATTCCGGTAACATCAGATCGCCTGTTTTTGATATTTGCGGCTGTCACCATATCCTCAAGCGCTTTGAGGGGGGCGTCATCACGTAGATGGCTGCGGTAAATAATGGTCGTGAGCATGGACAGTCCGGGAATAAGGGAGAGGAAGGTATATGACAGTATCAGACAACCCAGGTTATGTCCTGATTTTAATACATTATTCTAACTTTAACTTCACAATTGAACGGTCTGATTAAGATGAAATTTAGCCATGTTACGGCGTGGTTTGTACAGTGATCCTAATGTTTATATCAATTGAGACAGCCGTAAGTAATTGATTTATATTATTTAGCACATTTTGGTAAAAACAAATTAATCTTGTTGTACACATTTTTGGTACAACTTTGCTACTGTTATAAAACTTAATATTCACCAGCATTTTGATACAGGAGCATGACATGCAGCAGCATAACGTTCGCACTGATACTGCAAGCGCGATTTCTCGTTACTTTGCAAAGGCGCATCTGCCAACTCAACAGGAAACATTGGGAGAAATCGTCACTGAGATACTCAACGATGGACGTAATCTGAACCGCAAATCACTTTGCACTAAGCTTCTGTGTCGTCTTGAAAAAGCATCAGGGGAGAAAGAACAAAAACATTACAATGCGTTAATTGGCCTGCTCTTTGAATAAAATAAACCCCTTATATGATAGGGGTTAGTAGTGAAGGCGTTATGAAGAAAACTGATAGTGAACGCTTGAAACATGAAATTACAGGTTTGGCTGTGCTGGAAATTCTGCGAATGCATAGAGACGTTTCGTTAGCTGCAGTGATTAAGCAATTGCGACTTATGCAGGCCAGTGAAATGGATGGCACACGCAAGCAATTAATTGACAGCGTTATCAATGATTTTACAAACATTAATCCGGAGAAAATAAGCAGAAAACCGGATAAAACCAGAGATGAGAGTGCATTCAGTGCCAGCAAAAACCCTAAATTACATTAAAGATAATCTTCCAGACTATACAAGCGAGGTTACCATGCTCCATGAAATTAATGTCCACAACGTAATGACGGATAAAGCTTTATCAAGTTACTTCCATAATGCAGGTGAGCTATTAGCAGATGAGTCTGTGGTATTGGGGCAGGCGGTAACAAATGTAATTCTTGCAGGTGATAATGTTAATAATAAAAACATCATTTTAAGCCTGATTGGTTCTCTGGAGTCAACGGTTGACGTTGTCCAGGCAGATGTTATCAGAAAAACCCTGGAAATAGTATTGCGCTACACAGCTGACGATGTTTAATAAGTCTTCATATTAACAAAATATGTACAGTACCCTTGTTATATGCTGAAAGCCCTTATGCTAAGCATTTTTTGGATTAAGACTATACATAGCACCCCTCTAAATCAATTATGATTTTTCATTGAGGCCATAATGATGAACATCGTTCAGGAACATACTCTAAACGCAGAGTTATGGATTGATGATATTTTTATCAGGCAAGGGTTAAAGAATATTCTTGCAGATATCGTTTTTGAAGATGACAAGGCGCGACTTGTATTCTTTACCGCGAATCACTTTGAGGCGGTAAAAAAGCAAAATTACAATCTGAAAACGCATCGTCTGGTATTGCTTGTGAGTTCAACGGGTCGATGCAACGCTATCCTTAATCAAGGGGGACGTTGCCATGAAACGAAGAACTCGGATTTACTACACGCCAGAGCAGAAGGCGATTATCTGGGACAGATATAAGCAAGGTGATTCCCTGCATGATATCGCCAGAATGTTCGACAGATATCATTCTTCTATTATGCCCACTATCCACCAGACTGGTGGATACCGTCCTCCTGTGAGAAAGCGGCACCGATTAGCGCTTACGCTTGATGAAAGAGAGGAGATATCCAGAGGATTGGTAGCAAAACTCAGTATCAGGGACATCGCTGCCAAATTATCAAGAGCGCCCTCAACGATTAGCCGCGAGGTCAGGAGGCACGGAGGTGCCAGGCAATACCGTGCAGCAAAAGCCGATACTTCTGCGTGGGAAAATGCTCTGAGACCAAAACCTTGCAAGCTAATTGAAAGCCCCACATTGTGTAAAATCATTGCAGAGAAGATGCATCAGGACTGGTCGCCGGAGCAGATCGCCGGTTGGCTGAAACGCTGTTATCCGGATAATCAGGAAATGCATGTGTCACACGAAACGATTTATAAAACGCTTTTTATACAAACCCGGGGCGCATTAAAAAAAGAGCTGCAACAATGCCTCAGAAGCGGAAGAGCGGTTCGTAGATCCCGAACGTCATCACTTAAAGGGAAAGGATTAGGGAAAATCCCGAATGCGCTATCTATCAGCGAAAGGCCACCGGAAGCCGCAGACAGAGCCATACCTGGTCACTGGGAAGGTGATCTGATCCAGGGCTCGAAAAACTCCTATATCGTCACCCTTGTAGAACGCCATTCCCGCTTTGTTATGTTGGCCAAAATCAGGGACAATAAGACCATAACGGTTATATCTGCACTCATCAGACAAGCCCGGGAATTACCTGTTGAGCTTTATAAAACATTAACCTGGGATCGGGGCGCTGAAATGACCAGCCACACCCGGTTTACTGTAGCAACAGACATCCAGATTTACTTCTGTGATCCTCAATCTCCCTGGCAACGTGGCTCAAATGAAAATACGAACAGATTGCTCAGACAATATTTTCCAAAGGGAACTGACTTATCGGTTCACAGTCAGCAGAGACTAAACAGCGTTGCGAGACAGCTCAACGAAAGACCGAGAAAAACGCTAGACTATGAATCACCCGCAGAACGGTTCAATAAGTGTGTTGCGTCCATCAGTTGAACTCACACTGATTGATGGTCATTTGTATCAGTATCTTAATGATGTTTCGCTTTACAGACTACCAGTAGATATCGGAGTTGCCTCAATCAAACAATTTATTATTGATATTACTCGTGCTGGTGGTAATCACGAGAATCAATCTGATTCAAATATCTCATTAACCGCGAGAGATAAATATATTTTAACGCAGTTAGGAGAAGGTCGAACTATTTTTGAGATATCCGCATTGTTAAATCTACACTTAAAAACGATTTACCAGGCCCGGCAGAATCTGATCAAGAAGCTTGGTTGTTCTGGGCTGATTGATTTTCAGGGAATACTGCGAGCGCAAATATTCCGCAACTGGCTGGAACATGCCTGAGTAAATCGACAGTTCGAACTTACTGTTGAGGTGGTACGACAGGACTAATGGCCCTGTCGCGATATTAATAAAACTTCGCTACTCAATCACCAGTTCATTGATACCCTTCTGCTGATGATGCTTTTTACTCAGCGAGAAGTAGCCAAATATTAGTGTTATTACCACGATGCTCGCCATAATCAGGAAGATTTCCTGATAGCCCACTTTATCAAACAACTTACCGACAGGCAGTGACAGCACGATGATGCCAATGGAACTGGCGATATTGAAGCCAATAAGATATATCGTTGACGACAGGCGCTTATCAAAATTCGCTACGCTGAATTTAAACACTGAAATAACAAACAGTGGGACCTCCAGCGCATGGAGCATTTTAATCAAGGAGATAATATATATATCGGTGAACAGTGCTGAACCCAGGATTCGACAGGTCATGATTGTTCCACCCAGCAGCAATGCGGATTTAGGCCCGATGCGGTTAATCAGGAACGGAACCAGCGCCATACCGACGGCCTCCATAAAGACTTGTACCGAGTTGAGGTAGCCGTATACGCGTGGTGCCAGTTCGGGATCGTCAAATAAGCTGGCGTAAAACACCGGGAACATCTGCTGATCGTAGATGCTATAGAACGACCAGGTGCCGACGACAAAGATAACGAAAAACCAGAACTGCGAATCTTTAAAGATGGTGAGAAAATCCTTTCGGGTCAGCGCGTCTGGCTCGGGCGAACGTGTATCCGTGGATGCCGGGGCCGGTGCGTCGGTTTTGAACACCACGTTAATCACCAGGAATAACACCCCCATGACCGACACGCACCAGAAGTTAATGTGTGGGTTGATGCTGAAGAAGATACCGCCAACAAAAGTCCCTGCGGCGTAGCCAAGCGATCCCCAGAAACGAGCAGTGCCGAATTCAAAGTTGAATTTACGGCTCACTTTCTCGACGAAGCTTTCCACCAGACCGCAACCGGCGAGATAGCCAAGGCCAAAGAAAATGGCGCCTAGCACCATGCCAAGCTTGAAGTTGGAGACCAGCAGCGGTTCATAAACATAAATCAGGAACGGACCGCTGAGCGTGATGACAGTCCCCATCATCCAGATAAGGGGTTTGCGGGTACCGAGCTTATCCTGCAGAAAACCGTAGCCCAGCATAAACAGCATGCTGAAAAACTGGTTTACGGCATACAGCATTCCCAGCTCCGTTCCGGACAGGCCAAGTTTATTTTTTAGCCATATTGCATAAAAAGACCACCACAACGACCAGGCGGCAAAGAAAAAGAGCAGATACCCGGATGAGTATCGATATTTATCATTACTGAACGGCATATTTATCTTCATGATTTTTCCAATCCAGATCAGGTCATTGTAAGGTCTTTCTGATACGACGTAACGAGTGCGCTTTATTACGAGGTAATCGTTCTCCGTAGCGACGGTTGCGACTGAATAAAGCTGCTCAGGTGTTGGCTGTCGGGAAACGCGCTTAGCGCGCCACGCCGGGTGGTCGCCAGAGCACCACAAGCGCTGGCCTGCTCGATAAGCGGAAGTAGCGTTGACGTCGATGTGGGCCAGCCTTCTCCGGCGAGTGCCGCCAGCAGCCCGGCCATAAAGGCATCACCGGCGCCGGTGGTATCGATGCTGTCGACGTGATAGCCGCTTAAAGTCAGCCTATGGTTTTGCCAGAAAGCGATTGCGCCATCGGCGCCGCGGGTGATGATTTTCAGGCGTGCGGGAAAATCAGCCAGGCGTTCGCAGGCGCTACTAAGACAGTTAGTTTGTGTTAGCCACAGCAGCTCTTCTTCCGACATCTTCAGAATGTCGCTCTGCCGGGCAAACTCGCTGACAAGGTCAAACATCTGCGTCTCGTTGCTCCACATCTGCGGACGCAGATTGATGTCAAAGCTCAGCGTACCGCTGGCCTGTCGCAATGCGGCCATTGCCTGGGTGAGGGTGGCGCGGCACTCAGGGGCAACCAGCGCCAGCGAGCAGAAGTGCAGAATATCGGCACCAAAGTCGGGCAGACTCGCCGGGCTGAGAAATTGATCGGCAGACGGATTAACTAAAAACTCAAACTGCCGCTCACCGTTGGGAGCCAGTGAAACCAGTACGGTACTGGTGTGCTGTTGTGCATCAAACTCCAGACTTCCTGTATCCACCTGCGCTGTTACCAGCGTCTGATGCAGAAAGCGGCCAAAAGTGTCATTGCCCACACGGCCGATAAAGCCGCTGTCATGGCCGAGGCGGGCGACGCCGATGGCCACATTGAAGGGCGCGCCTCCCGCACAGGCTTCAAACTGCATATTGTCGCGCGGTAGCAAATCCACCACGGCATCTCCGAGCGTCCAGATTGTCATTATTTTTCCCCAAAGCAGTGAGACGGGTGGTTAATTGGCGGCGAGCGGCCAGGCATGCCCGTTATTAAAAATGGCGTGTCCATTCTGGCTAAATAAGGTCAGTTGGCGATCGTCCGGTTCAGGATAAATACGGCTGCTGAGGGTGTACTCGCCGTGATTAACAAAGACTTCTACCGACGAACTATCGATAAATAGACGTAGGTCCAGCACATCATTGGCGGGCAGCGGTACGCTACGGCAGCCCGACAGGCCGTGTTGCGGATAGCGGCGTTCCAGCACCAGACGCTGTGCCTGGGTATCGACAAAGACGCGTAGCCCGTCACCCAGCGCGATGCCATACTGTTCAGCATGGCTGCGGGCGATATCGAGGCTCAGTTCGACTTCGAGAGCATGCGCCTGTTCTTCTACCATCAGGGTGCGATTGTTCAGGTCACTGACCGGCCAGACATGAAGCTGACCGCGTAATGTCTCCAGCTCTTTGACCGGGTTCATGCGCAGCCGCAGATCTGCATCGAGCGTCACTTCCCGGGGAAGAGTAAGCATGCCCGCCCAGCCGTCGGCCTGTTCTGGCATCGGCGACTCCCACATGGATAGCCAACCGATCACCACGCGGCGACCGTCCGGAGTGATAAATGACTGAGGGGCGTAAAAATCATGCCCGTGGTCCATCTCCTGGAAGGGTTGGGTAACGTGGAACTGATGGTTATCCTGCCATTCGCCGACCATATAGCCGCTCTGGAACAGGTTACGGTAATCGTATCCGTCCGCGGCGATGCCCTGCGGCGAGAACATGAAGACGAGTTTATTGTCCAGCGGGAAGAGGTCCGGGCACTCCCACATGTAGCCCATGCCGTCATTGGCCTGGGCGAGCGTGCTGGCAAACTGCCAGTGCTGCAGATCCTGCGAGCGATAGAGCTGTACTTCACCGACGTCATCGACCCGGGCGCCCACCACCATGTACCAGCTCTTTCCCTCTTGCCAGACTTTCGGATCGCGAAAATGGTGAACGCCCAGCGGGGTATCCAGAACCATGCCCTGGCGTTCAAAGTGAATCCCGTCGGTGCTGGTGGCCAGACACTGCACCTGATACAGATTTTCCTCTTTCGCTTCACCGTCGAATTTGTGCCCGGTGTAGATCAGGGCCAGCTTATTGCCGTCAACCACCGCTGAACCGGAAAAACAGCCGTCTTTATCTTCCGGCCCTTCTGGTGCCAGTGCGATGGGTAAGTGCTCCCAGTTCACCATATCGCGGCTGCGCGCATGGCCCCAGTGCATTGGTCCCCAGACCGGCTGCCACGGATAGTGCTGATAGAACGCATGGTAGTAACCATCAAACCAGGACAGGCCGTTAGGGTCATTCATCCAGCCCGCCGGAGGGGCGAGGTGATAGCGCGGATACCAGCGCGGATTGATACGATCTTTTTGCTGGTTTAGGGCCTCGTTGGCCGCGGCGAGTAATGCTGTCATTTGCTTGTCCCTATCAGTGAATTAAGTAAAAGATAACGTTAACATTCTCGTTTTTCTCGCAGAATTGATGGTAATATCGATGTTAATCACAAAAGTTAACGTTAACATTTTGCGAGTGTTATCAAGATCGCATTTTCAGAACCCGGCAAAGTGAACACCGGCGAAGGAGAGGGTATGGCATCTTTAAAGGATGTGGCGCAGCGGGCTAACGTCTCGTTAATGACCGTATCGCGAGCGATTAACGAACCCGAACGACTGCGGCCAGAAACCTATAAAAAGGTGATGGAAGCGGTAGATGCGCTGGGGTATGTCTCCGATCTCTCCGCGAAAAAAATTCGTGGCGCTAAAACCACGGCTAACACTATTGGAGTGTTAGCGCTGGACACCATGACCACGCCATTTTCCGTGGAGATAACGCTCTCTATCGAAGAGACCGCGCGAGCGCACGGTTGGAATAGCTTTGTGGTGAATATGTTCAGCAATGACCAGCCAGAGAAAATGGTTGATCTGCTGTTGGCGCATCGCCCTGACGGCATTATCTACACCGCGATGGGGCTACGTCAGGTTCCGGTGCCGGAAAAGCTGCATAAGTATCGCTGCGTGCTGGCGAACTGCGAAAGCATCAGTGGCCCTTTTCCCACCTATATTCCTGATGATGAGCAAGGGCAATACCTTGGCGTGAAAGCGCTGTTGGCCGCAGGCTACCGTCGGCTGCTGTGCATCCACCTGCCAAAAGGGATTGTGGCCACCGATCGCCGCCGGGCGGGAATGGAGCGCGCCTGTCGTGAAGCTGGCGTCGACCCTGATGCCATGTTCCACCACTATCTTCCGGCGGGCGAGAGTCACCATATTGATGCGGCGGAGATTGCCGGGCATTACCTGAGTGGCACGCGTCCGATGTTTGATGCGGTGGTATGCGGTAACGACCGCGTGGCTTTTGTTATCTACCAGGTCTTGCTGGGGCGAGGGCTGCGCATTCCGCAGGATGTTGCCGTACTGGGCTATGACAACATGGTAGGCACCGGCGAGCTGTTTTTGCCGCCGCTATCCACAGTACAGCTGCCGCATTATGAAATTGGCCGTCTCAGTGCACTGCATCTTATCCAGGGGCTCGATCACCGCGATACCGTGCGGGTAGACAGCCCCTGGCTTCCGCGCGCCTCAATATGAGTACGTTCACGTGGCAACTGCTGCTTTGCCAAAATAGCTCAGCTTTTTTGGTCATCGTGTTTGGTGCCAACTTTCAGATGCACAACAGCGGGAACCACTGAGATGCTATGAAATAAAAAATCCACGCAATTGCGTGGATTTTATGGGGTTTTCCATTTTTCATGCGATTCACTGAGATCGCATGAGACAATAGAAACGGCTTAGACGTTGAACAGGAAGTTCATGATATCGCCATCTTTGACGATATAGTCCTTACCTTCGGCACGCATTTTCCCAGCTTCTTTCGCACCTTGCTCACCTTTATAAGTGATGAAATCTTCAAACGCGATGGTTTGTGCGCGGATAAAGCCTTTCTCGAAGTCGGTATGAATTTTACCGGCTGCCTGCGGAGCCGTGGCACCGACAGGAATGGTCCATGCACGGACTTCTTTCACGCCAGCGGTGAAGTAGGTCTGCAGGTTCAGCAATTCGTAACCAGCACGGATAACGCGGTTCAGGCCCGGCTCTTCCAGACCCATTTCAGCCATGAATTCTTCACGGTCAGCATCATCGAGTTCTGCAATATCAGCTTCAACGGCAGCACAAACGGCAACCACAACAGAACCTTCGGCAGCCGCGATTTCGCGCACTTTGTCGAGGTACGGGTTGTTCTCAAAACCGTCTTCGTTGACGTTAGCGATATACATGGTTGGCTTCAGGGTCAGGAAGCTCAGGTATTTGATGGCCGCTTTGTCTTCGTCAGTCAGCGTTTTCAGCGCGCGCAGCATGCCGGCGTTTTCCAGCTGTGGCAGGCATTTTTCCAGCGCAGCCAGTTCTGCTTTAGCGTCTTTGTCGCCGCCTTTTGCCTTCTTCTGCACACGATGGATAGCGCGCTCACAGGTGTCGAGGTCGGACAACGCCAGCTCGGTATTGATAACCTCGATGTCGTCAGCCGGATCCACTTTGTTATTAACGTGGATGATGTTGTCGTTTTCAAAGCAGCGTACAACGTGGCCGATCGCTTCGGTTTCACGGATGTTGGTCAGGAATTGGTTACCCAGACCTTCGCCTTTGGACGCGCCTTTTACCAGACCGGCAATGTCGACGAATTCCATCGTTGTAGGTAGGATACGCTGTGGTTTGACGATTTCGGCCAGCTGATCCAGACGCGGATCGGGCATCGGGACAACACCCGTGTTCGGCTCGATAGTACAGAACGGGAAGTTTGCCGCTTCAATACCCGCTTTTGTGAGCGCGTTGAACAGGGTGGATTTGCCTACGTTTGGCAAACCGACGATACCGCATTTGAATCCCATGTTTAAATCACCTTAATCTTTTGATATTCAACCTGTTATGGAAAACAGATTGTAGAAATGTAAATAACTTTGCCTATTATACACAGCACGCGAGAAAAATGCCGCACATCACTGCTTATTGCGCTTTAAAGGTGTGTAACCGGCTCGTAGCTTTGGTCAGGCCATCTTTGAACAAAATCTCGGTACAACGTGCCGCTTCGTCAATCGCTTCATCAATTAACTTCTGTTCTGAAACAGGCGGTTTGCCTAAAACAAATCCGACAACTTTGTTTTTATCGCCCGGATGGCCAATTCCAACGCGTAAACGATGAAAGTTGGGGTTATTACCTAATTTGCTAATGATGTCTTTCAGGCCATTATGTCCGCCATGACCGCCGCCAAGCTTAAATTTGGCCACGCCAGGAGGCAGGTCTAATTCATCGTGCGCGACCAAAATTTCATCGGGGTTGATACGATAAAAACTGGCCATCGCACCGACGGCCTTGCCGCTAAGATTCATAAATGTGGTCGGTACCAGCAGACGGACGTCTTCACCTTCAAGCGTTACTCGGGAGGTGTAACCGAAGAATTTCGGCTCATCGCGCAGGGGGGCGCGTAATCTCTCTGCCAGTAGATCGACATACCATGCGCCTGCGTTGTGTCGCGTTGCCGCATACTCTGCGCCGGGGTTCGCCAGGCCGACAATCAATTTAATCGCCACGTGTTTTGTCCTGAGTGTTTCGATAAACGACGTGTAGTTTACTGTCTGACGGTGCGCTTGACAAAAAACTGCGTGCTTATCGCCAAAAGCTGAATAATTGCACAAGTGGACTATTAGAAAATGAGTATGTTCAGTGGCTTATTTGTAAAGTTTTGTTGCATGAGTGTTTGTAATTGTGATCGCTCCCGCACTTGCGAACGGCAGTGTTGTCTATACTTTACACATAAGGATTAGGGGTATTCCCTGTAACAACCCAAAGTTCCGGAGGTGACACATGAAACGCAAAAACGCTTCGCTACTCGGTAACGTGCTCATGGCTTTAGGGTTGGTGGTAATGGTTGTGGGTGTGGGTTATTCAATTTTAAACCAGTTGCCGCAATTTAATCTGCCGCAGTTTTTCGCACATGGTGCGGTGCTCAGTATTTTTGTTGGCGGTATTCTCTGGTTAGCAGGTGCCAGAGTGGGTGGACACGAACAAATCAGTGACCGTTACTGGTGGGTACGTCATTATGACAAACGCTGTCGTCGTGGTGACACCAATCACCGTCATAACTAAATCCTCCCTCTGTTGAAAGGGCGGGGGTCAGAATGAAGAGCCTTGGTTATAAAACCAGGGCTCTGCTTGTTCATGATCATTGCTTAAACTGGATGCGACAGAATAAGAGAAGAATTATTCGAATAACCGGTAATGTAATGCTCTAACCGCGCTGTCTGCATCGTCAGCCGGTAACAGGATGCACAGGTTGTCGTTCGATGCTCCATGGCAAATCATTCGTACCGTATGCTCTTCAAGCCAGGCAAAAATGTCTTTGCAAACTCCCGCAGCCTGTGTGAGTTGATTCCCCACCAAAGTGACCAACGCCAGCCCGGTTTCCACTTCTACACGACAGTGGGAGGATAATGCGGTAAACAATGCGGTGGTCAGCACATGGTCTTCACCTGAGGTTGCATGAGTGGCGTCCAGCACCAGCGCAATACTATTCTCTGAGGTTGTAACCAAATCCACCGTGACGGCGTGGCGAGCTAAAATGGCGAAGGACTGCGCCAGGAAAGAGCAGGAAGGTTGCTTCTCCAGACTGTGTAACCGCAACAGCGTCTGTTTACGACGCACGGCGATCGCACGATAGCGAGGTGGATTATCGGTGGTGTTGTGCACCAACGTACCTCCGGCGGCAGTATCCTTACTTGAGCCAACAAAGACCGGAATGCTTTTACGCATTGCCGGAAGTAGCGTAGCCGGGTGGAGGACCTTCGCACCGTAGGCGGCCATATCGCTGGCCTCGGAAAATGAGATATGGTCGATTCGTTTGGCCCGCGGCGCAATGCGTGGGTCGGTGGTGTAGATCCCTGCGACGTCGGTCCAGATGTCAACGCGTGTGGCGTGAAGTGCCTCACCGAGAAGCGTAGCCGTGTAATCACTACCGCCGCGTCCAAGCGTTGTGGTGTGTCCTGCGGCATCTCGCCCGATAAATCCCTGAGTCACCATAATCGCTTGCTCAAGACGAGGGCGCAGGTGAGTCTCCACCTGGTGGTGCAGTGTGCCAAGCTCGGGTTCGGCGCAGCCGAAGTTCGCGTTAGTACGCATCACGCTGCGGGCGTCAAACCACCCGGCCTCGGCCTGCCGTTCACGTAAAACTTCAGTAAACAGTAGTGACGACATCAGCTCGCCATGGCTGACTAATTCATCGCTTAACGCATCAGACGGTGAAACCATCGCCGTTTGTGCAAGACGCTGTATGTTGTTGAGAAGATTATCGATTTCCGTGCTGATAACGGAAGGCTGCTTCAGGCGGGAAATAATGTTGTATTGGATGGCGCGTAAAGTCTCAAGCTTATCTAATTGTTGATGCGTTTCCAGACCTTCAGAAAGCTCGACCAGTAAGTTTGTCACGCCTGCTGAAGCAGACAAAACGACTAAACGGACATCTTGATCAGCAAGGACAATGCTGGCGCTTCGGTTCATCGCATCAAAATCAGCGACGCTGGTGCCGCCAAATTTGGCAACGACGGATGGTGGATAAATGCGAGTCATAACAATCTCATATCAGGGCGCCATAAAAGTATGGCTAGAAAATTTTCATTCTCGGCATAAGGGAACAAAGTTCGCCTTACGAAATGTCCGCCCGCGAACATTTCTGCTGACAACCCAGGGTATACCTGTTGTCGATAACGAGTGTCGCCTGTACGCGTTACCGGGTGCTGCGCATTAATTTTATTTACAAAGCCTGCAAATAAGCGCGCCATACTAAGTGATTTATATTAAGGGATCGACTTGTTTATTCGATTTATAGGCAAATAAGTGAAAAATCATGTCGTAACAAGAAAGCGCCTACATTATTAATGGTAAAAACGTGTAAAAAAATAATAAAAACATGAAAATCTCATGGTTTTTATAACATCGTAAGCGCTGCAATTGGCTACAGTATTGTTAATTTAATAGCTATATTTGTTTAGGGTTTAGTAATGATTGAAGAAGGTTATGCGCTGAAATTTAAGGAAAAAATGCTTATTTGAGACGTCTAAAAATAAATGATTGAGTCCCAAGCTAAAACAACATATATTAGCCGCGCTTTTTTACAGGTAATCCTTATAACCATTTATTCAATCAGGCGTTAATCTACACCTGGTTGTAGGAGTGATATGATGACGGATAAAGTCCGTATTGATACTTTAAGTGCTAATTCATTACCACAGAGCAATGATACCTTTTTAGCAAGACAGGCTGAGTTTGAATCTAATGTCCGCAGCTATCCACGTAAACTGCCATTAGCGATCGCTAAAGCGCAGGGCGTCTGGATTACTGATGTAGAAAATAATCAATATCTTGATTGCCTGGCAGGTGCCGGAACCCTGGCGCTTGGTCATAACCATCCTGAAGTGCTGCAGAGCATTCAAAGTGTCATCACAAGCGGCTTACCGTTACATACGCTTGACCTTACCACGCCGTTAAAAGATGAATTCTCATCATATTTACTTTCTTTATTACCGGGCCAGGGCAAAGAATATTGCCTGCAGTTCACCGGTCCGTCCGGTGCAGATGCTGTTGAAGCGGCGCTGAAGCTGGCGAAGAAAGTGACCGGCCGTTCCAGCATCATTAGTTTCTCCGGCGGCTACCACGGGATGACCCACGGCGCGCTGTCCGTGACCGGCAACCTGTCGCCGAAAGAAGCGGTCAGCAATATGATGGCGGAAGTGCAGTTTATGCCGTATCCACATCAGTACCGTTGCCCGCTGGGTATCGGCGGCGACGCTGGCGTCAAAGCATTAACCTACTACTTCGAAAACCTGATCAACGACGTTGAAAGCGGCGTGCGTAAACCGGCTGCCGTAATCCTCGAAGCGGTGCAGGGCGAAGGTGGCGTGAATCCGGCTCCGGTCGAATGGCTGCAACGCATTCGTAAAGTGACTCAGGAACACGGCATTCTGCTGATCATCGATGAAGTTCAGGCTGGCTTTGCACGCACCGGTAAACTGTTCGCCTTCGAACACGCCGGTATTGAACCTGATATCATCGTGATGTCCAAAGCGGTTGGCGGCGGTCTGCCACTGGCGGTACTGGGCATTAAAAAGCAATTCGATGCGTGGGCTCCGGGCCACCACACTGGCACTTTCCGCGGCAACCAACTGGCGATGGCGACCGGTCTGACAACGCTGAAGATCCTCAAAGACGACAAGATTGCCGATAAAGTTGCCGCCCAGGGCGAGTGGCTGAAAGGCAAACTGGCTGACCTGCAGAAACGCTACCCGGTTATCGGCCAAGTGCGTGGTCTGGGCCTGATGATCGGCCTGGAAATCGTGAAGCCGAACGAAGCGCAGGATCACATGGGTTGCTACCCGGCTGATGGCGAGCTGTCCGCGTTGCTGCAGAAGAAATGCTTCGAAAACGGGCTGATTCTGGAGCGTGGTGGCCGCAACGGCTGCGTGCTGCGTCTGCTGCCGTCTCTGCTGATCACCAACGCTGAGCTGGAAATTTTCCTCGATAAATTCGAAAACGCCCTGCTGGGCGCTGGCGTGAAGCCGGTTTAAACGGAGTTGGATCGAATGTCAGACGTAAACCCGATTCTGTCCGGCTCGGCGCAAAGCATCGCCGCCTATCAGGACGCTATCGAGCAGAGTACGCAAGCGGTCGTTGAATGGTTGAAGCAGCCTGAGATGTATCAGGGCAAAACCGTTGAGCAACTGCGTGAACGTATCAACCTGAATTTTACGTCTCAGGGCCTGGGCAACCAGGCCGCTATTGAGCGTGCGGTTGAATACTTTCTCAAAGACAGCCTGTTGGTTCACCATGCTCAGTGCGTGGCGCACCTGCACTGCCCAAGTCTGGTGATTAGCCAGGCGGCGGAAGTGCTGATCAACGCCACTAACCAGAGTATGGACTCCTGGGACCAAAGCCCGTCGGCCACGATCATTGAGATCAAACTGATCGAATGGCTTCGTGAGCAGGTGGGTTATGTGGCAGGCGATGCGGGCGTATTCACCAGCGGCGGCACCCAGAGTAACCTGATGGGCCTGATGCTGGCGCGCGACGCCTTCTTTGCTCGCCAGGGACATTCCATTCAGCAAGATGGTCTGACCGGTGATCTGAGCAAAATTAAAGTGTTCTGCTCTGAAAGCGCGCACTTCTCCGTGCAGAAGAACATGGCGCTAATGGGGCTGGGCTACCGCTCCGTCACCCAGGTGAAGACCGATGCGTTTTCACGCATGGATCTGGCTGACCTGAAAGACAAGCTGGCCCAGGCGAAAGCCAATGGCGAGCAGGTGATGGCCATTGTCGCGACGGCTGGCACGACAGATGCTGGTGCCATCGATCCGTTAGCGGATATTGCGGCGCTGGCGACAGAACATCAGATCTGGATGCACGTGGATGCGGCATGGGGCGGGGCGTTACTGCTTTCTGAGCAGTATCGTCACTTCCTCAACGGCCTTGAGCTGGCAGATTCCGTGACGCTGGATTTCCACAAGCAGTTCTTCCAGACCATCAGCTGCGGTGCGTTCCTGTTAAAAGATGCGCGCCACTACGAGCTGATGCGTTACCAGGCGGCGTACCTGAACTCTGATTTCGATGAAGAGGCTGGCGTACCAAACCTGGTATCGAAGTCGCTGCAGACCACGCGTCGTTTCGATGCGCTGAAGTTGTGGATGGGCCTCGAAGCGCTGGGCAAAAAGCAGTATGCCGAAATCATTGATAATGGCGTAACGCTGGCGCGTGATGTTGCTGAGTTTGTCAAAACCCAGTCGCATCTTGAACTGGTGATGGAACCACAGCTGGCAAGCGTGCTGTTCCGCTTCCGTCCTGAAAGCGATGATATGGCGTTCGTTGCGCTGCTGAACCAGCGTATTGGCGACGTGCTGCTGGCTTCCGGTAGCGCCAACGTCGGCGTGACCGAAGCGGATGGCATCACCTGCCTGAAGCTGACGCTGCTGAACCCGACGGTGTGCCTGGAGGATGTGAAAGTCCTGCTGGCCAGCGTTAAGGCAACGGCATTGAGCATTTTAAACGCGTAATTGCCCGGTGGCACTGCGTTTACCGGGCCTACGGGTTCGGTGCAATGTTTGGGTTTTGTGGGCCGGATAAGCGAACCGCATCCGGCAATAAAAAGGCTCCCGTGAACGGGAGCCTTTTTGCTATTTAATATCCGCTAAAGCGGCGTCTTTATTCGGGAAGAATGCCAGACGACCGGGAATCGGCTGAATACCCGCGCGCGCCATGGTGCGCAGCGGCTGAAATTCCAGGTTAGATACCCGCAGCTCGCAGCCTTCAGGCAGTTTTTTCACAAAACGCTGGAAAGCGTCCAGACCACCGGCATCCAGTACCGGGACCGCGTCCCACTTCAAGACTACGATGCGTTTACCTTCAATACGCGACTCGAGATCGGTAAATAATCCTTCCGCCGCGGCAAAGAATAGCGGGCCAATGACGCGCAACACCAGCACATCGTCCGGTACGTCTACGTTGACCGGCGCCAGACGCGTCATGCGCGCAATACGACGCATAAACAGTAGAGATGCAAGAACGATACCGACGCTGATGGCTATAACCATATCGAACAGCACCGTCAGCGACATACACATCAGCATGACGATGATGTCGTCTTTCGGCGCATGACGCAGCAAATCCACCACTTTATGCGCTTCACTCATGTTCCATGCCACCATTAGCAGCAGGGCGGCCATGGCGGAAAGCGGTAACCAGGAAAGCAGCGGTGCAAGCACCAACAGGGCTAGGATCACCAGAATCGCATGGATAACCGCTGAGATTGGCGATGTTGCACCCGCGCGGACGTTTGCCGCAGAACGGGCAATTGCCGCCGTGGCGGTGATACCGCCAAAGAACGGTGCGACGATGTTGCCCAGTCCCTGACCAATCAGCTCACTGTTAGCTTTGTGTTTGGTGCCGGTCATCCCATCGAGTACGACGGCGCACAGCAGAGATTCGATCGCCCCGAGCATTGCCATCGAGAAGGCTGCCGGTAACAGCGCCTGTAACGAGCTCCAGCTCAGAGTAAAGTTTGACTCTGGCATATTCCACGGTAATACCAATTGCGGCAGCAACTGTGGGATACCATTGCCCTGCGAGCCGTCAGCCAGAATATAGTGGAACTGAGATCCGATGGTGGCGACATGGCCGCCGGTGAGGTTCACGATACCCATTACCGCACAGCCTGCCAGGAGTGCGGGAAGGTGGCCCGGTAATCGGATACCCAGACGCGGCCAGAAAATCAGGATCCCCAGTGTCACCACGCCAATCGCGGCATCACCCACGTTGATGGTTGGCAAAGCCATAAATAGCGCGCCCACCTTCTGCAAATAGTGCTCTGGCACGTGGGTCATTTGCAGGCCGAGAAAATCTTTAATCTGCATGGTACCGATGGTGATACCGATACCTGAGGTAAAACCTAACGTCACGGACACCGGAATATATTCGATCAAACGACCAAAGCGGGCGAGGCCGAAAAGGATCAGGAATATCCCGGACATGAGCGTGGCAACCAGCAGGCCTGCCAGCCCAAACTGTTGCGACACCGGATACAGAATCACCACGAAGGCGGCGGTTGGGCCAGATACGCTAAAGCGCGAGCCCCCGGTAAGGGCGATAACAATCCCAGCAACGGCTGAGGTATACAGACCGTACTGCGGTGCAACGCCACTGCCTATTGCCAGCGCCATCGCCAGTGGAATGGCAATGATCCCAACCGTTATCCCGGCGATCAGGTCGCGGGTGAAGCGGGAAGCAGTATATTTTTCTTTCCAACAAGCGTCGATGAGGGCGCGGAAAGGCATCACATGTGAGGAAAATAATCTGTTCACAATAATGTTTCATCCATGGGCGCATCATCTGTCAACTGAATGACAGGTGAAGGAGGCAAAAGTCATACAAATAAATATTACAGATAAAAAAACCCGCCGCAGCGGGTTTTTGAGCCGGGCTCGATTAATGCTCGAACATAGCAGAGATGGATTCTTCGTTGCTGATACGACGAATCGCTTCGGCCAGCATACCCGACAGGGTCAATGTACGCACGTTTGGCAGTGCTTTGATTTCGTCAGTCAGTGGAATGGTGTCACAGACAACGACTTCATCAATCACTGAGTTGCGCAGGTTGTTTGCCGCATTACCTGAGAAGATCGGGTGAGTAGCGTAAGCAAATACGCGTTTTGCACCACGTTCTTTCAGTGCTTCTGCTGCTTTGCACAGCGTACCGCCGGTATCGATCATGTCATCAACCAGTACGCAGTCACGACCTGCAACGTCACCAATAATGTGCATCACCTGAGAAACGTTCGCACGCGGGCGACGTTTGTCGATGATAGCCATATCGGTATCGTTCAGCAGTTTAGCGATAGCGCGGGCACGCACGACGCCACCGATATCCGGAGAAACCACAATCGGGTTGTCCAGGTTCAGCTGCAGCATGTCTTCTAACAGGATCGGGCTACCGAATACGTTATCAACCGGTACATCGAAGAAGCCCTGGATCTGTTCAGCATGCAGGTCAACGGTGAGGACGCGGTCAACGCCAACGCTGGACAGGAAATCAGCGACGACTTTAGCGGTAATCGGTACACGAGCGGAACGTACGCGACGATCCTGACGTGCATAGCCGAAGTAAGGAATAACGGCGGTGATACGGCCTGCGGAAGCACGGCGCAGCGCATCAACCATAACGACCAATTCCATCAGGTTGTCGTTAGTAGGGGCACAAGTGGACTGGATGATGAAAATATCACCACCGCGTACATTTTCATTAATTTGTACGCTGACTTCGCCGTCGCTAAAGCGACCTACAGCGGCGTCGCCGAGTGAAGTGTACAGGCGGTTGGCAATACGTTGTGCTAGTTCCGGGGTGGCGTTACCAGCAAAAAGCTTCATATCAGGCACGAGAAGAACCTCAGGCATGCGTCCATTGGTGGAAAGAATCTGCCGAAAACTGTGCGGGCCAGGCAGTATCCTCTCCATGCGGTGTATTAAAGAGCGCGATGCAACGTCTGGAACAGGGTGACGTTGTCACCGCAACTCAGCTTGCCCGGCTTACTCGTTATCCTTCGTGTTTCATGTTCGCTGGCATTAATTCCTCACATCAGTCACATACTTTTGTATGCTCCTGGCGGTTCGTCATTTCGCCATCTTCCTGAAACCAGAAGGATTTAGAGTAACGCTCTGTGCAATGGGGAGAGGTTGACGCCTTTCGCCACAAAGCCTTTGAGCCATTCCGGGGCTTGCTCAAGCACCTGGCGAGCACGAGACTCAGTGTCAAATTCAGCAAAGACACAAGCCCCTGTACCAGTCAGGCGCGACGGCGCGTATTCTAACAGCCAGGAAAGCGCCGCATCAACCTCGCGAAAACGTTTTCTTGCGATAACCTCGCAATCATTGCCGAATTCACATTTTAGTAACGTTTTTATTGACCTTTTTGGCGTGTTGCGCGGGAGGTCGGGATCGTTAAAAATCACCGGTGTCGGAATGCTGACTCCCGGGTGAGCAACCAGATACCACTTTTCTTCAGGCTCGACCGGCGTCAGAATTTCTCCAACACCTTCGGCAAAGGCCGCATGGCCGCGCACGAACACGGGAACATCCGCCCCTAGGGTTAAACCGAGTGCCGCCAGTTCATCAATCGAAAGTCCACACTGCCAGAGATGGTTAAGCGCCACCAGAACGGTTGCCGCATTTGATGAACCACCGCCGAGGCCGCCGCCCATCGGCAGGCGTTTGTCGATACTGATGTCCGCACCGCTCCCTTTGGGAAGGCGATTGCTTTCAGATGCTACCTTCATCAGCAAACGTGCCGCACGGACGATCAGGTTGTCTTCGTGCGCAACGCCTTCCACCGGGGTTAACAGGCGAATTTCGCCGTCGCCACGCAGCGCAATATCTATCGTGTCGCCATAATCAAGAAACTGAAATAGCGTTTGCAGCGAGTGGTAACCGTCCGCACGTTGCCCGGTGATGTATAAAAACAGATTCAGTTTTGCCGGAGAGGGCCAATGAGTCATCATTTCACAATCCAGTTGTCCATTTTCAGCTTAATACGCTGATCGCCGTCCGACAGCTCCATGTTTGCCGGCATCGCTGGCTGGGTTTTGCTGTCGTAGCCGCTATAGACCACTTTCCAGTTTTTACCGTCTTTGCTGTAATTCACTTCACTTAGACGGTATTGATCATCGAGTTTGTAATCGGTGGCATCTCCCGGCAGACCAAGGATCCACTGGCGCAGGCTATTCAATGGGATAGGCATGCCAGTCAGTTTGCCGATCATCTCTTCAGCGTCGTCGGCAGTGTAGTGCTTGCCTTTGTTATCGACCAGTTCGACGTTGCCCGGCTGCGCATTGAGTTCCAGTTCAGTGCTGCCCAGTGGGTTTGTTAGCAGGAGACGATAGCGATCCTGACCGGTTTGCTGCCAGAAAAAGCGGGCATACACTTTCTGTTGATCGGAAATATAGGCAAACGCACCGCGCGTCTGATATTGGTTCAGGGCGCGTACTTCCTGCTGGTGCTGGCGCCACTGCGGGGAATCGGGGCTTTTGCCGGGACCTTTCGGCGCGTTGAGGGTACAGGCACTAAGAACCAGGGCCGCAAGGGGCAGCAGGCGAATCAGGCGAAAATCAGGCAGGGTCATAATGATGACAAATCCTTGAGATACGTTGCAGTTATAACTCTTAATGCTAGCGCCGCCATCAGACATCGTCTACGTTCAAGTTATCTTAAATCGCTTAAATTTGTGCACTAAGCTATTACTCCAAAAGGGGTCAGTCTCTTTTATTGACCGCACGCATCCTGTATGATGCACCCAGTCTAACCTTATCAACGCTGGTACTATTCCCGCACACATGACCCTTTTAGCGCTTGGTATTAACCATAAAACGGCACCTGTATCGCTGCGAGAACGCGTAACGTTTTCGCCGGATACGCTCGATCAGGCGCTGGACAGCCTGCAAGCGCTGCCAATGGTGCAGGGCGGGGTAGTGCTGTCGACGTGTAACCGCACAGAGATTTACCTCAGCGTGGAAGAGCAGGATAACCTGCGAGAAGCGCTGATTCGCTGGCTGTGCGAATACCATAACCTCAATGAAGAAGACCTGCGTAATAGCCTGTACTGGCACCAGGACAACGACGCCGTCAGTCATTTGATGCGCGTTGCCAGTGGTCTGGATTCACTGGTGCTCGGTGAACCGCAAATTTTGGGGCAGGTGAAAAAAGCATTTGCGGATTCGCAAAAAGGCCACCAGAACGCCAGTGCGCTGGAGCGCATGTTCCAGAAATCATTCTCTGTTGCTAAACGTGTACGTACAGAAACTGACATCGGTGCCAGCGCCGTGTCGGTGGCGTTTGCCGCCTGTACTCTGGCGCGGCAGATATTTGAATCGCTCTCAACGGTAACCGTGCTGTTAGTCGGTGCGGGCGAAACCATCGAACTGGTAGCGCGACACTTGCGCGAGCATAAAGTGAAGAAGATGATCATCGCCAACCGTACGCGCGAGCGTGCGCAGGTACTGGCGGATGAAGTCGGCGCCGAGGTGATTTCACTGAGTGATATCGACGCACGTTTGCAGGATGCCGATATCATTATCAGTTCTACTGCCAGTCCGCTGCCGATTATCGGTAAAGGAATGGTGGAACGCGCGCTTAAAAACCGCCGCAATCAGCCTATGTTGCTGGTGGATATCGCCGTACCGCGCGATGTCGAGCCGGAAGTGGGTAAATTGTCTAACGCCTATCTGTACAGCGTTGATGACCTGCAAAGCATCATTTCGCATAACCTTGCCCAGCGCAAAGCGGCGGCGGTGGAAGCCGAAACGATTGTGGAGCAGGAAGCCAGCGAGTTTATGGCCTGGCTACGCGCCCAGGGCGCAAGCGACACTATCCGCGAGTATCGCAGTCAGTCAGAACAGATCCGTGATGAACTGACCGCTAAAGCGTTGGCCGCTCTTCAACAGGGCGGTGATGCGCAAGCCATTATGCAGGATTTGGCCTGGAAACTGACCAACCGCCTGATCCATGCACCAACCAAATCACTTCAACAGGCCGCCCGTGATGGGGATAGTGAACGCCTGAATATTCTGCGCGACAGCCTCGGGCTGGAGTAGCAGCACACCAATCTTATTTTTTACAGGGTGCATTTACGCCTATGAAGCCTTCTATCGTTGCCAAACTGGAAGCCCTGCATGAACGCCATGAAGAAGTTCAGGCGCTGCTCGGTGATGCGGGTACTATCGCAGACCAGGATCGCTTTCGTGCGCTGTCGCGCGAATATGCGCAATTAAGCGATGTCTCTCGCTGTTTTACGGACTGGCAACAGGTTCAGGAAGATATCGAGACGGCTCAGATGATGCTCGACGATCCTGAAATGCGTGAAATGGCGCAGGATGAACTGCGCGAAGCAAAAGAGAAATGCGAGCAGCTGGAACAGCATCTGCAGGTCCTGCTGTTACCTAAAGACCCCGATGACGAACGTAACGCCTTCCTCGAAGTGCGTGCGGGAACCGGTGGTGATGAAGCGGCGCTGTTTGCCGGCGATCTGTTCCGCATGTACAGCCGTTACGCTGAATCGCGTCGCTGGCGGGTAGAGATCATGAGCGCCAGCGAAGGCGAACATGGCGGGTTTAAAGAAGTCATTGCCAAGATTAGCGGCGAAGGCGTTTACGGGCGACTGAAGTTTGAGTCCGGCGGCCATCGCGTGCAGCGCGTACCTGCGACGGAATCGCAGGGGCGTATTCATACTTCTGCCTGTACGGTCGCTGTCATGCCGGAACTGCCGGATGCCGAACTGCCGGACATCAACCCGGCCGATCTGCGTATTGATACCTTCCGTTCATCAGGCGCGGGCGGTCAGCACGTTAACACCACCGACTCCGCAATCCGTATTACCCACTTACCGACCGGTATCGTGGTGGAATGCCAGGACGAACGTTCACAGCATAAAAACAAAGCCAAAGCGATGTCGGTGCTGGGGGCGCGAATTCGTGCCGCCGAAGTGGCAAGACGTCAACAGGCAGAAGCCTCTGAACGTCGTAACCTGTTGGGCAGCGGCGATCGCAGCGATCGTAACCGCACCTATAACTTCCCGCAGGGTCGTGTGACCGATCACCGCATTAACCTGACACTCTACCGTCTGGATGAAGCGATGGAAGGCAAACTGGATATGCTGATTGAGCCGATTGTCCAGGAATACCAGGCCGACCAACTGGCGGCGTTGTCCGAGCAGGATTAATGGATTATCAGCACTGGCTGCGTGAAGCGATAAGCCAATTACAGGAAAGCGAAAGCCCGCGACGTGACGCCGAGATTTTACTCGAGTTTGTCACCGGTAAGGGGCGCACCTTTATTCTGGCGTTCGGCGAAACGGTGTTAACCGAGGCGCAGCGTCAACGGCTCGATACATTACTGGAACGCCGTCAGCGGGGTGAGCCGGTGGCACATCTGACCGGCGTGCGCGAGTTCTGGTCGCTGCCGCTGTTTGTCTCTCCGGCTACGCTTATTCCACGCCCGGATACTGAGTGTCTTGTTGAGCAGGCGCTGGCTCGTCTGCCTGCCTCTGCGTGTCGTATTCTCGATTTGGGAACCGGTACGGGCGCCATCGCGCTGGCGCTGGCAACTGAGCGTCCGGATTGTGCGGTGACCGCGGTTGACCGCATGCCCGATGCCGTGGCGCTGGCAACTCGCAACAAACAGCATCTGGCCATCGACAATGTTTGCGTGCTGCAAAGCGACTGGTTCAGTGCTTTGCAGGGGCAGCAGTTTGACATGATTGTCAGCAATCCGCCGTATATTGACGAACAGGACCCGCACCTGGCGCTTGGCGATGTACGTTTTGAGCCGCTATCGGCACTGGTGGCGGGCGAGCAGGGTATGGCGGATATCGTGCATATCATTGACCAGTCTCGACAAATGTTAACGCCCGGCGGATATCTGTTGCTGGAGCACGGCTGGCAGCAGGGACAGGCAGTCCGCGACGCCTATACTCATGCCGGTTACCAGGCGGTTGAAACCTGCCGCGACTATGGCGGCAACGAGCGAATTACGCTTGGACGCATCCCATCATGAGTACCTTCAGCGTGTTACTCAACGTCCATCTCATCAGCATTGCGCTTTCTGTTGGTCTGTTAACGCTGCGTTTTTGGTGGCGTTACACCGACTCGCGCCTTGCCTGCGCGCGCTGGACGCGCATCGTGCCGCCGGTTGTCGATACCGTTTTATTACTCAGCGGCATAGCGTTAATGGTTAAAGCGCACATCCTGCCATTCACTGAGCACGGGACATGGCTGACTGAAAAGCTGTTTGGGGTTATCATTTACATCGTTTTGGGTTTTATTGCGCTCGATTATCGTCGGGCGCGCAGTCAGCAGGCGCGATTAGTCGCATTTCCGCTGGCACTGGTGGTGCTGTACATCATCATTAAACTCGCCACCACAAAAATACCGTTACTGGGGTAAGCATGAGGTCGTTAGCTGATTTCGAATTTAATAAAGCGCCATTGTGTGATGGGATGATCCTGGCGTCGGAGTCTATCCGTCTGGATTTTCCAACACAAACTGTGTATGACGAACTGGAACGTCTGGTTAGTCTGGCGCAAGAAGAAATTAGCCAGCTCCTGTCTCAGGATGAGCAACTGGAAAAACTGCTGGCACTTTTTTACGGCGAATGGGGGTTTACGGATACCCACGGCGTCTATCGTCTTTCTGATGCATTATGGCTTGACCAGGTACTGAAAAATCGTCAGGGCAGCGCCGTATCTCTGGGCGCTATCTTGTTGTGGATTGCCAACCGACTGGAGCTACCGCTGGTGCCGGTGATTTTCCCGACACAACTCATCCTGCGTATTGAATCGCTCGATGGCGAAATGTGGCTAATCAATCCGTTCAATGGCGAAACGTTAAATGAGCACACGCTGGAAGTGTGGCTGAAGGGGAATATCAGCCCGGTCGCGGAACTGTTTAACGAAGACCTGGATGAGGCGGATAATGCAGAAGTAATCCGCAAGCTGCTCGACACGCTGAAATCATCGCTGATGGAAGAGCGGCAAATGGAGCTGGCGCTGCGTGCCAGCGAAGCACTATTACAGTTTAATCCTGAAGATCCGTATGAAATACGCGATCGTGGATTAATCTACGCGCAGCTTGAGTGTGAACATGTTGCGCTGACCGATTTAAGTTATTTCGTTGAGCAGTGTCCGGAAGACCCGATCAGCGAAATGATTCGTGCGCAGATTAATACTATTTCGCACAAGCAAATTGTATTGCATTGATTAATGACACTTTACCTACCGTTTAAGGCGATCCTATGAAACAAAAAGTGGTTAGCATTGGCGACATCAACGTGGCAAATGACCTGCCGTTCGTGCTGTTTGGCGGAATGAACGTGCTGGAATCCCGCGATCTGGCGATGCGCATTTGTGAGCACTACGTAACCGTTACTCAAAAGCTGGGTATCCCTTACGTGTTCAAAGCCTCCTTTGATAAAGCCAACCGTTCTTCCATCCACTCTTACCGTGGACCGGGCCTTGAAGAAGGGATGAAAATCTTCCAGGAACTGAAGCAGACTTTTGGCGTAAAAGTGATCACCGACGTTCACGAAGCCAGCCAGGCGCAGCCTGTTGCTGACGTGGTGGATGTGATTCAGCTGCCGGCATTCCTCGCGCGTCAGACCGATCTGGTGGAAGCGATGGCGAAAACCGGTGCCGTTATCAACGTGAAGAAACCGCAGTTCGTAAGCCCTGGCCAGATGGGCAATATCGTGGATAAATTCCATGAAGGTGGTAACGATAAGGTTATTCTGTGCGACCGTGGCGCGAACTTTGGTTATGACAACCTGGTTGTAGACATGCTGGGCTTCAGCGTGATGAAGAAAGTCTCCGGCAACTCACCGGTGATTTTTGACGTTACCCATGCGCTGCAATGCCGTGATCCGTTTGGCGCAGCAAGCGGCGGTCGTCGTGCGCAGGTTACCGAACTGGCTCGCGCCGGTATGGCGGTAGGTCTGGCGGGTCTGTTTATTGAAGCGCATCCGGATCCAGCCAATGCGAAATGCGATGGCCCATCCGCGCTGCCGCTGGCAAAACTGGAACAGTTCCTGACGCAGATTAAAGCGATTGATGACCTGGTGAAAAGCTTCGACGAGCTGGATACTGAGAACTAATTCATTTTGTGTGCCTGATAGAGCTTGCGCTTATCAGGTATACGAAAGGAAATAAGAAGCCGGACCCGACAAGTTATGTCGGTGTCCGGCTTTTTTCATCAGGCAAATATCGTCATCAGATAGGCGATAAACAGCGCCAGATGTGCCGCACCGTTAAGCACATTGGTGCGTCCGGTGGAAAAAGAGATATGGCACAGTACCAGTGAAGAAACCATCACAATCATCTCTGGCGCGCCCAGCGCAAACACCAAATCATTCCCGGTTGCCCATGCGATCAGCGTCACCACTGGTACGGTTAGTGAAATAGTGGCTAATACTGAACCGAAGAACAAATTCATCGCCCGCTGTACCTGATTGCTCAGAACCGCTTTCAGCGCGCCCAGCCCTTCAGGAGAGAGGATGAGTAACGCAACCAGGAAACCGGTAAAGGCCACTGGGGCATTCAGTTCAGTCAGCAAGGTCTCCAGTGGGCTGGCGTTCATCTTGGTTACGGCAATAACGGCGATCAGATGAATGATAAGCCAGGCGGCGTGCCACATATTGCTGTGTGCTGATGGCTTGCCGTGATGCGGGTCGTCATCGTCGCCTTCATCTTCATGCTCGTAAATGAACAGGCTTTGGTGCGTTTTGGTTTGAATCAGTAAAAATACGCCGTACATCGCTGCAGAAATTAATGCTACCAGCAGCGCCTGGGCGGTAGTGAAATTCGCTCCCGGTAAAGCCATTGGGAACACCAGTACAATAATGGCCAGTGGGAACAGGGCAATTAAATACTGTTTAATACCAAACAGATTCATATACTGAGTAGCAAATTTACGGCCACCCAACAGTAATGAAAAACCGACCAGACCGCCGGTGACGATCATAATGATTGAGTACAACGTGTCGCGCATGAGCGTAGGTGCAGCATCACCGGTCGCCATTAATGCGGAGATTAAGCTGACTTCGAGAATAACGACGGACAGGCTGAGGATCAGTGACCCGTAGGGTTCGCCAAGTCGATGTGCTAATACATCCGCATGACGGACAACGCTGAATGCGCTGCTTAATATACCAATAAGGGCCAGCGCATTAATACCGATGACCACTGGTAGTGACTGACTGCTCCCCCAGAAGAACAGGACTACCAGCGCCAAAATCGGGAAGACGAGAGAGGTCTCCTTGTGGCGGGTTTTTACCGCCTCATGTACTTGTGTCATTGAACTAATTCTCCATCTCTGCAGGTATTTATAATTATAAAAGTATTAAAGAATGTAAAAAATAACAGATCTTTCGGTATTTCCGATCTAGTTTTACGTAATTTTACGGCATGGACCAATTTTTGCATCCAAGCGGATAAAATTGCATATCTTGTTTATAGAGTATTTAAATAACAAAGCATTAGATTTTAACGCCAACAAAAATTGCTGATACTACTGATACTACTGATACAAATGATAGTGCAGAGCTTAGCAACGCGAGAGGATATAAAGTGCCGTTGACGCTTTGTTGCCTTGCAAGCTAGCGGCGAATTGCCTATTGTCCAGCTATTGGTTTCAAAATGAGCAGTAAAAAAGCCCGGAAGGCGTCAAAAAAGTTGTCGCAGGGAAGCAGCAGTGGCGGAGGTGTAAGGTGTTAACGCGTGATTTTTTATTGAATGCCGACTGTAAGACGGCATTTGGTGCTATTGAAGAATCACTACTCTGGTCAGCGGAACAACGGGCAGCCTCACTGGCGGCCACGCTTGCTTGCCGACCCGATGATGGACCGGTGTGGATCTTCGGTTATGGATCGTTGATGTGGAATCCGGCCTTAGAGTTTGATGAGTCCTGTACCGGGACGTTAGTTGGCTGGCACCGTGCTTTTTGCCTGCGCCTGACGGCGGGGCGAGGAACGGCGGGTCAGCCAGGACGCATGTTGGCCTTGAAAGAGGGCGGACGCACTACCGGTGTAGCCTACCGCTTACCTAACGCATCGCTCGAACAAGAGCTTTCTTTACTGTGGAAGCGTGAAATGATCACCGGATGCTATCTGCCCACCTGGTGCCAGTTGGCGCTGGATGATGGTCGGACGGTGAACGCGCTGGTCTTTATTATGGATCCTCGCCACCCGCTGTTTGAGTCAGACACGCGCGCGCAGGTGATTGCGCCGCTTATCGCTGCGGCGAGCGGACCTTTAGGCACCAACGCCCAGTATTTGTTCTCGCTGGAACAAGAGCTGGTCAAGTTGGGGATGCAGGATGACTGTCTTAACGATCTGGTGATCACGGTCAAACGATTGTTGGGAGAGAATCTGCCGGAAGGCGTTATGCGGCCAGGGTTTGCCTGAATCCAGCCGGGAACTGAATGCCCGAAAGCCAGGCGCTTTTCGGGCAATTAACGCTTAGGCTGCAATATAACTTATTGAATGCTCTAGCGACTGGCTGTGGCTGTCGATCAGCACATTCCAGATGCCGGTGTAGGGCACGGTCAACCATGCGTTATCACGATCCTGCACGCTTAAGATGTCGGACTGCGTGTCTTTGACGTGATTTTTCTCGCTCATCAGATGGATGTGACAGCGCTCGGAACAGCGCACAACCACCGTATCGCCACCAAATAACTTTAAACTTGCCTTCACTAATGCCATTTTTCACCCCGTTCTTGAAAACAACGTACTTTCTGTCGAAAGTGCTGCGTGATGTTGTTCACATTTCACTCATTGCATAACACCAAAGGGGGAGCAACGGGATGCTGATTTTGATCAAAAAATGGCATAACGATTAAACAAAAGTGACAAAATCCCTCAAAAGGATTGAAAGGGCGTGCTAACGTTCAACGAAACCGCGCCCATCTACGATTAAATCCGGAAATTATCGACACTTTCAGTGTGCTTGCCTGAAAGCGGTGTATCAGAAGGTCAGCACTTTATCTGCAGCCAGCGTCCATTGAGCCAGTTCAACCAGCGTGCCGACGGCTACTCCGTCAATTAACGGCAGCGTGGTGATTCCACGGCCATCGGTGCAGGTTTTGCACAGTTTGACCGGCACATTTTGCGCCGTCAGAATCTCCAGCATTTGCTGAATATTGTATCCTTCCGCGGGTTTTTGACCACGCAATCCCGCGGTTACCGCGTCCGACATTAAAAACAAACGCAGATCGAGATCCCCTTCCTGCTCGCGCAAGGCGATAGCCAGACGTAGGCTGTTAAATAACGATTCGCTTCCATAGGCTGCACCGTTCGCGACGATCACTATCTTTTGCATTTTTACTCCTTTTGCTGCATGTGAGCGTTAAAAACTGACACGTATGTTACACCTATTTCTAGATGCCAGGATAATGCCGAAAAAGGAAGGAAGGGCTGAAAATCAATACTGAAGACGTTATGGTTTAAGATAAGTATGCCGCTGTGGCTAATAGATATAAGAAACCACTAACGATTTGAGCCGTAATATTTATTTATCTCTCGCTGTATTTGCACTCTTGCCGTTGGCAGGCGGTACTGCCAGCGCGCAATCGTCATTTATTCACCAGGCGGAAAACCCTTTCGATAACAATAGTGATGGCTTGCCCGATCTTGGTATGGCGCCGGAGTCGCGGGCAGGCGAAAAGCACTTTGCCGAAATGGTCAAAGCGTTTGGTGAAGCCAGCATGACCGATAACGGGCTTGATACCGGTGAACAGGCGAAGCAGTTTGCGTTTGGCCAGGTGCGCGACAGGGTCAGCGAACAGGTGAATCAGCAACTGGAATCCTGGCTCTCTCCCTGGGGAAACGCCAGCGTCGGGTTGCAGGTGGATAACGAAGGCAGCTTTACCGGGAGTCGGGGAAGTTGGTTTATCCCGTGGCAGGACAATCAACGTTATCTCACATGGAGCCAGTTGGGGCTGACGCAACAGGACGGAGGCCTGGTCAGTAATGCGGGGATTGGGCAGCGCTGGGTTCGTGACGGTTGGTTACTGGGTTACAACACCTTTTATGACAACCTGCTGGATGAGAATCTGCCTCGGGGAGGCGTGGGGGCAGAGGCGTGGGGTGAATACCTCCGTTTATCTGCTAATTACTATCAACCGTTGTCCTCCTGGCAGGATCGTTTTGCAACTCAAGAACAACGGATGGCCCGGGGATACGACCTGACCGCGCAAATGCGCATGCCGTTCTATCAACATCTTAATACCAGCGTCAGCGTGGAGCAGTATTTTGGTGACCAGGTGGATCTGTTTCATTCCGGAACCGGGTACCACAATCCTGTGGCGGTGAATCTGGGATTGAGCTATACGCCGGTGCCGCTGATCACCGTGACAGCACAGCATAAGCAGGGTGAAAATGGCGTCAGTCAGAATAACCTCGGATTAACGCTAAATTATCGTTTTGGTGTGCCGCTAAAAAAACAGCTGATGGTAAGCGAGGTGGCAAACAGCCGATCGCTGCGCGGCAGTCGTTATGACGATCCACAACGTAACAATCTGCCGACGCTGGAGTATCGCCAGCGTAAAACACTGTCGGTATTTTTGGCCACGCCACCCTGGGATCTCAAGCCTGGTGAGACGGTGGCGTTGAAGGTGCAGGTGCGTAGTTTGCATGGGATCCGTCGTCTGGCATGGCAAGGTGATACTCAGGCGTTGAGCTTAACGGCGGGCAGCAATAGCCGAAGCGCTCAGGGTTGGACGATTATTATGCCGAAGTGGGACAACAGAGAAGGTGCGACAAACCGCTGGCGGTTGTCTGTGGTGGTAGAAGATGAGCAGGGCCAGCGTGTCTCTTCCAATGAGATCACGCTATCACTGACCGAACCGTTTATTACCGTTTCGGAAAATGATCCTCGTTAACAATGACGCATGAGCGCGTTATCAGAAAATGCGTTCCTGGTGCACCCATACC
Source organism: Citrobacter sp. LUTT5 (assembly GCF_009905315.1). NCBI lineage: Bacteria > Pseudomonadati > Pseudomonadota > Gammaproteobacteria > Enterobacterales > Enterobacteriaceae > Citrobacter > Citrobacter sp. LUTT5. The sequence goes on from NZ_CP047606.1 coordinate 2,232,122, forward strand.
GCGGCTTCAACGCGTGATTTGAGCTTCATTTTCTTCAGCATATGCTTCACGTGAACTTTTACTGTGCTTTCGGTGATGTCGAGGCGGCGGGCGATCATCTTATTAGGCAGACCCTGGGCGATGAGTTTAAGAATATCGCGTTCGCGCGGCGTCAGTTGAGTAACATCACGGTCGGACGTTGCGCGATTGGCGCGCAGGCTGGCGGCCAGAACCGGGGTTAAGGCTTCGCTCAGCACCATTTCACCAGCCGCAGCCTGCTGCAATGCTTTCAGTAAATCTTCCGGCTCCATATCTTTCAGCAGGTAACCGTCGGCACCACGCTTCAGTGCGGTAACCACATCTTCTTCATGATTGGATACGCTAAACACAACGATGCGGCCCGACAGTGATTTTTCACGCAGCTTATCGAGGGTTTCCAGACCGTTCATGCCGGGCATGTTGAGATCAAGCAGGATCAGATCGGGATCAAGGGATTCAGCCAGCTCGATACCCTGCTCACCATTGCTGGCTTCGCCGACAACGGTAATATCGGGCGCCATGCTGACAAGCTGTTTTACACCGGTTCTCAGCATCGGATGATCGTCGATCAACAGGATAGTTGCCGGTTCCAGATTACTCATGGGTATCTCCTTGGACTTCTGTGAAGTTTGTTTCGGGAATAAAAGTGACAGCAACTTCAGTACCGCCCGTCTCGCGACGGCGTACGCGGCAATCGCCGCGCAAGCTCTGCGCGCGGTCGCGCATTATTATCATGCCGTAGTGGTTACTGCGTTCGGCGTTTTCCGGTACGCCGCAGCCGTTATCTTGCACTGTCAGTTTGACCTGCTTGCCATTTTGCACCACCGTCACGACCACTTCATTGGCCTGAGAGTGTTTAAGTGCGTTGCTCAGGGCTTCGCGCGCAATTTGTAGTAGGTGAATCGCCTGATGCGAAGGGACCAGGCGTGGCGGTAGCTGGTAATCCAGCTTAACCGTAAATCCAAAACGGGCGCTGTACTCCTGACAGCTGGCTTCCAGCGCCGGTCGTAATCCAGGTTCCGTGAGCTGTAAACGGAAGGTGGTTAACAGTTCTCGTAGTTGTGCCCATGAAGCATTTAGCTCGTTACGAATCTGGCTGAGCAACTCGCGACAGTTATCTGAAAGCGCATCGCCCTGCATCTGTAAACAGCTAACCTGCATCTTCATACAAGAGAGCGATTGTGCAATGGAATCATGAAGTTCGCGCGCAATGGTGGCACGCTCTTCCATCACAATCAACTGCTGTTGACGCTCCTGATGCCTGTCGAGCGCAAGCGTTGCGGTCAGTTGCTCAACCAGAGTATCAACCAGCTGCTGCTGATCGTGGCTGAGATGGCGTCCGTTCGGCAAGGTGGCGAGCAGAATACCATACTGGGTATGCGCATCGGTCAGCCGCCATTTCAATGTAATCCCGCCGTCAATCGCGGGCAGCGTTCCGCGAGGACACAGATGGCAACCTTTCTCATCACAGCTGGCATTTGACTGACAGGTAAATTCCTGATGATTGTCTTCATCTTCCAGGTCGTAAACCCGGAGCTCAATATCATGCAGCAAGGTCAAATTTTGCAAACCATTCAGTACCGGAGAGAGGCGTTCGCACAACGGCACCTGAGAATGCAGGCGGCGGTTAGCTTGCCACAGAAAAGAAAGAATCTGATTTTTGTGCTCCAGCCCCGCCGTTTTCTCCTGTACTCGCTGTTCCAGCACAGCGTAACTTTCGGCCAGTTCTTCCGACATATTATTTAGCGCCGAGCCCAAAGCCGCCATCTCATTACGACCGCTGATATGCGCGCGTTGGGTAAAATCACGCTGGCTGACGGCTCGCGCCATCGACAGCAGCTGTTTCCACGGTTCTAACAGGCGCACGCGCAGCCAGATAATGGTGAAAACCAGCAGCAATGCCATAAATACGGCCATCAGGCGATGCAGCAGGACGACGCGTTCAATGCGTAATTCGGTGGTATGGTCAAAGGCGGTAACCAATTTATCCAGTCCGCCCACAAAGCGCGTCACATCCTGCGCTACCGCATCAGGCGTTTGCGCATGCGCAAGTCCCGGCGCAAGTTCAGTGTGCCAGTAATCCTGTAATGCTTTTAACTGCGCCTGTTGTCCGTCTCGCTTTGCGGCACGCGTTAACTCCGGGCTAAACGCCGTTTGCTCCATTTCATCCAGCAGCGGTTGATCGCTAGCGTCCAGCGGTACGGCTGCCAGCAGGCGATAACTCTGCATGCGCAGCGATCCCGCTTTGTTGATTGCATGGGCGCTACCCTGAACGCCCTGAACCAGCCAGCCGGAGACAGCCATACCCGCCACGCCGATGGCTGTGGACAATAAAACAATCAGCGCCACCTGGTTGACCAGCGTAAGCGGGGAGAGACAACGTTTAAACATGGTGACTTGTTCCTTCGGGTTTTCGTCGAACAGAAAACCTTATTGAATGACGATTCTGCTGCAGGCAGTGGCGTTATTCTCGGCGATACACTGGAGTATACCCATACCTCAAACGGGCTACCTCTTAATTGCCAGTGGAGGGAGAGATCCTGGGCGAGGGGGAGTAGGGGGCGACAGAAGCGTGAAAAACCACATCTTTTTTACCGAAGTTATGTACTCATTAAGGGTAATAATAAATTTTAGGCATGAATAATGACACCTTTTCCTTTGATTTATATCAACTTACCTCCAGCTGTAAACCCTAATGTTGCAGGCATCGAAACAAGTATCAGAGGTGTCTATGAGTCACTCATCTGCCCCGGAAAGGGCATCTGGAGCTGTAATTACCGAATGGCGACCGGAAGATCCCGCCTTCTGGCAGCAGCGTGGTCAACGAATCGCCAGCCGTAACCTGTGGATTTCCGTCCCTTGTTTGCTGCTGGCGTTTTGCGTGTGGATGTTATTTAGCGCCGTGGCGGTGAACTTACCGAAAGTCGGATTTGATTTCACCACTGAACAGCTGTTCATGCTGACGGCATTACCTTCGGTGTCCGGCGCGCTGCTGCGTGTTCCGTACTCCTTTATGGTCCCCCTGTTTGGTGGACGTCGCTGGACGGCATTTAGCACCGGCATCCTGATCATTCCTTGCGTATGGTTAGGTTTTGCGGTGCAGGATACCTCCACGCCGTTTAGTACCTTTATTATTATCTCCCTGCTGTGCGGCTTCGCTGGTGCGAACTTTGCGTCCAGTATGGCAAACATCAGCTTCTTCTTTCCAAAACAGAAACAGGGCGGCGCGCTGGGTCTGAACGGTGGCCTGGGCAACATGGGCGTCAGCGTGATGCAGTTGGTCGCGCCGCTGGTGGTTTCATTGTCAATCTTTGCCGCATTTGGTAGCCACGGGGTTGAACAACCGGATGGCACGCAGCTGTATCTGGCAAACGCTGCATGGATTTGGGTGCCGTTCCTCGCTATTTTCACGCTGGCAGCATGGTTCGGTATGAACGAACTAGCAACCTCCAAAGCCTCGCTGAAAGAGCAATTGCCGGTGCTGAAACGCGGGCATTTGTGGATTATGAGCCTGCTGTATCTGGCGACCTTCGGTTCCTTTATCGGTTTCTCTGCCGGTTTCGCGATGCTGTCAAAAACGCAGTTCCCTGAGGTGCAGATCCTGCATTACGCCTTCTTTGGCCCGTTCATTGGTGCGCTGGCGCGTTCTGCGGGCGGCGCAATCTCTGACCGTCTGGGCGGGACCCGCGTCACGCTGGTGAACTTCATTCTGATGGCTATTTTCAGTGCCTTACTGTTCCTGACGCTGCCATCAAACGGTGTCGGCGGCAACTTTATCGCCTTCTTTGCGGTATTCCTGGCATTGTTCCTGACGGCTGGTCTGGGGAGTGGTTCAACCTTCCAGATGATCTCTGTAATCTTTCGCAAACTGACGATGGACAGAGTAAAAGCTGAAGGTGGTTCAGAGGAGAAAGCGATGCGCGAGGCGGCAACCGATACGGCGGCAGCGTTGGGTTTTATCTCTGCTATTGGTGCGATCGGCGGCTTCTTTATCCCGAAAGCATTTGGCACGTCCCTGGCATTAACCGGTTCTCCGGTCGGTGCGATGAAAGTATTTCTGATCTTCTATGTCGCTTGTGTGGTTATCACCTGGGCGGTATACGGACGTCATTCTAAAAAGTAAAAAAGTGGTATACACAAAATCATTCTAACTGCATCAAGGCGACAAGTGAGAAATCCCCAGGAGCTAACAGAAGTAAGTGACTGGGGAGAACGAGCGCAGCCAACGCGAAGCAGTTTGAAGGATGAAGTGTAAGTTGATTATCCATTGCGCGGTGTTAGACCGCGCTTTTTTTTGTCTGTAATTAGTTACAACATACTTTTGTATTGTGGCATGACAACAGCCTGTGAGAACGGCGTACGCAACATGCTAAGCAGGGGGGATACCCCTTAATACCCACTTATAAAGAATTTAACATTTGCATGATAATTGAATTATTAAAAATCCTTTAAATTCAATTCATTACGTTAAATATCAATATCCCACTTTGGGGGTATGTAAAAACCAACCCTCATTTTTCATCCCTGCCTGCCTTGATCGTTATCAATTCTCACGCCCTTTCAGAGCGTTACCTTCGCTCTCAATCAAGCAATGTCGATTTATCAGAGAGCCGTCAGGCTCCTACAGGAGAAAACCGATGAGTAAATTCCTGGACCGGTTTCGCTACTTCAAGCAGAAGGGCGAAACCTTTGCCGATGGGCATGGCCAGCTTCTCAATACCAACAGGGACTGGGAGGACGGATACCGCCAGCGTTGGCAGCATGACAAAATCGTGCGTTCAACCCACGGGGTAAACTGCACTGGCTCATGCAGCTGGAAAATCTATGTGAAAAATGGTCTGGTGACCTGGGAAACCCAGCAAACCGATTATCCGCGTACCCGTCCGGACCTGCCAAACCACGAGCCTCGTGGTTGCCCTCGTGGTGCAAGCTATTCCTGGTATCTCTACAGCGCTAACCGTCTGAAATACCCGCTGATGCGCAAACGCCTGATGAAAATGTGGCGTGAAGCGAAAAGACTGCACAGCGATCCGGTAGACGCATGGGCCTCCATCATCGAAGACGCCGATAAAGCAAAAAGCTTCAAACAAGCGCGTGGTCGTGGTGGTTTCGTGCGTTCTTCCTGGCAGGAAGTGAATGAGCTGATTGCCGCTTCTAACGTTTACACCGTTAAAACCTACGGTCCTGACCGCGTGGCGGGCTTCTCGCCGATCCCTGCGATGTCGATGGTTTCCTACGCCTCCGGTGCACGATATCTGTCGCTGATTGGCGGCACCTGCCTGAGCTTCTACGATTGGTACTGTGACTTGCCGCCTGCGTCTCCGCAGACCTGGGGTGAGCAGACTGACGTTCCGGAATCTGCCGACTGGTATAACTCCAGTTACATTATCGCCTGGGGTTCAAACGTTCCGCAGACCCGTACCCCAGATGCGCACTTCTTCACGGAAGTTCGCTACAAAGGGACTAAAACGGTCGCCATCACCCCGGATTACGCTGAAATCGCTAAACTCTGCGATCTGTGGCTGGCTCCGAAGCAGGGCACCGATGCCGCAATGGCGCTGGCAATGGGTCACGTCATGCTGCGCGAGTTCCACCTTGATAACCCGAGCCAATACTTCACCGACTACGTGCGTCGTTACACCGACTTCCCGATGCTGGTGATGCTCGAAGAGCGTGACGGGTATTATGCGGCGGGTCGTATGCTGCGTGCCGCCGATCTGGTTGACTCCCTGGGTCAGGAAAATAATCCAGAGTGGAAAACTGTTGCCATCAATACCGACGGCGAAATGGTTGCGCCAAACGGTTCAATTGGTTTCCGCTGGGGTGAAAAAGGTAAATGGAACCTTGAGCAGCGCGACGGCACGTCCGGTAACGAAACCGAACTGCAGCTCAGCCTGTTGGGCAGCCAGGACGACATCGCTGAAGTCGGCTTCCCGTATTTTGGCGGCGAAGGCACCGAGCACTTTAGCAAAGTTGAACTGGAAAATGTTCTGCTGCACAAACTGCCGGTAAAACGCCTGCAACTGGCAGATGGCAGCACCGCGCTGGTGACCACCGTTTACGATCTGACCATGGCCAACTACGGTCTGGAACGCGGTCTGAACGATGAAAACTGCGCCTCCAGCTACGACGATATCAAAGCGTATACTCCGGCATGGGCAGAGAAAATCACTGGCGTATCGCGCGCTCAGATCGTGCGTATTGCCCGTGAATTTGCCGATAACGCAGATAAAACGCACGGCCGCTCAATGATTATTGTCGGCGCGGGTCTGAACCACTGGTATCACCTCGATATGAACTATCGTGGGCTTATCAACATGCTGGTGTTCTGTGGTTGCGTCGGCCAGAGCGGCGGCGGTTGGGCCCACTATGTGGGTCAGGAAAAACTGCGTCCGCAGACCGGTTGGCAGCCGCTGGCGTTTGGCCTTGACTGGCAGCGTCCGGCGCGTCATATGAACAGTACGTCCTACTTCTATAACCACTCCAGCCAATGGCGCTATGAGACGGTTACGGCACAGGAACTGCTGTCCCCGATGGCAGACAAATCCCGCTATAGTGGCCATTTGATTGACTTTAATGTTCGCGCTGAACGTATGGGCTGGTTGCCATCTGCGCCGCAATTGGGTACTAACCCGCTGTACATTGCGCGTGAGGCGGAAAAAGTCGGGATGACACCGGTGGATTACACCGTTAAATCTCTGAAGGAAGGTTCTATTCGCTTTGCGGCTGAACAACCAGAGAACGGTAAAAACCATCCGCGTAACCTGTTTATCTGGCGTTCTAACCTGCTCGGCTCTTCCGGTAAAGGCCACGAGTACATGCTGAAGTATCTGCTGGGTACTGAACATGGTATTCAGGGGCTGGATCTGGGTAAACAGGGGGGCGTGAAGCCAGAAGAAGTGGAATGGCAGGATAACGGACTGGACGGCAAGCTGGATCTGGTCGTCACCCTGGACTTCCGTCTGTCGAGCACCTGTCTGTACTCCGACATCGTGCTGCCGACCGCCACCTGGTATGAAAAAGACGATATGAATACTTCGGATATGCATCCGTTTATTCACCCGTTGTCTGCCGCCGTTGACCCAGCCTGGGAATCGAAGAGCGACTGGGAAATCTACAAGGCTATCGCCAAGAAATTCTCTGAAGTTTGCGTGGGTCACCTTGGCAAAGAAACCGACGTAGTGACGCTGCCTATTCAGCACGACTCGGCCGCCGAACTGGCGCAGCCGTTGGATGTTAAAGACTGGAAGAAAGGCGAATGCGATCTGATTCCAGGCGTTACCGCGCCGCACATCATGACAGTTGAGCGTGATTATCCGGCAACCTACGAACGCTTCACGTCCATCGGCCCACTGATGGATAAAGTCGGTAACGGCGGGAAAGGGATTGCCTGGAATACCCAGAGCGAAATGGATCTGCTGCGCAAGCTCAATTACACCAAGGCTGAAGGCCCGGCAAAAGGCCAGCCGATGCTGAATACGGCGATTGATGCCGCTGAGATGATCCTCACCCTGGCACCGGAAACCAACGGTCAGGTGGCGGTGAAAGCCTGGGCTGCGCTGAGTGAATTTACCGGCCGTGACCATACGCATCTGGCGCTGAATAAAGAAGACGAGAAAATCCGCTTCCGCGATATTCAGGCGCAGCCGCGCAAAATTATCTCCAGCCCGACCTGGTCAGGACTGGAAGATGAACATGTTTCTTACAACGCCGGTTACACCAACGTTCACGAGCTGATCCCATGGCGTACGCTGACTGGTCGCCAGCAGCTGTATCAGGATCATCAGTGGATGCGAGACTTCGGTGAAAGCCTGCTGGTTTACCGCCCACCAATTGATACTCGTTCGGTGAAAGAGGTGATGGGCGAGAAATCAAATGGTAACCCAGAAAAAGCGCTCAACTTCCTGACGCCACACCAGAAGTGGGGTATCCACTCCACCTACAGCGATAACCTGCTGATGCTGACGTTAGGTCGCGGCGGTCCGATCGTGTGGATGAGCGAAGCGGATGCGAAAGATCTGGGTATCGAGGATAACGACTGGATCGAAGTCTTTAACAGTAACGGGGCACTCACCGCTCGTGCGGTTGTGAGTCAACGTGTCCCGGCCGGGATGACCATGATGTACCACGCCCAGGAACGTATTGTGAATATTCCGGGGTCGGAGATTACCGAGCAGCGCGGCGGGATCCATAACTCGGTGACCCGTATCACACCGAAACCGACGCACATGATTGGTGGTTATGCCCACCTGGCCTACGGCTTTAACTACTACGGCACCGTAGGTTCGAACCGTGATGAGTTCGTGGTGGTTCGTAAGATGAAGAACATTGACTGGTTGGATGGCGAAGGCAATGACCAGGTACAGGAGAGCGTAAAATGAAAATTCGTTCACAAGTCGGCATGGTGCTGAATCTCGATAAGTGCATCGGTTGCCACACCTGTTCAGTAACCTGTAAAAACGTCTGGACCAGCCGTGAAGGTGCGGAGTATGCCTGGTTTAACAACGTTGAAACCAAACCGGGTACTGGCTTCCCAACTGATTGGGAAAACCAGGAAAAATGGAAGGGCGGTTGGATCCGTAAAATCAACGGTAAGCTGGTGCCGCGCATGGGTAACAAAGCGCTGCTGCTGGGTAAAATTTTTGCTAACCCGCATTTGCCAGGTATTGATGACTACTACGAACCGTTTGACTTCGATTACCAGACTCTGCACAACACCCCGGCAGACAGCAAAGCGCAGCCGATTGCCCGTCCGCGCTCGCTGATCACCGGTCAGCGTATGGATAAAATCACCAAAGGTCCGAACTGGGAAGATGACCTCGGCGGTGAGTTCGAGAAGCTGGCGAAAGACAAAAATTTCGAGAACATGCAGAAGGCGATGTACGGTCAGTTCGAAAACACCTTCATGATGTATTTGCCGCGTCTGTGCGAGCACTGCCTTAATCCGGCGTGCGTGGCGACTTGCCCGAGCGGTGCCATTTACAAGCGTGAAGAAGATGGCATCGTGCTGATCGATCAGGACAAATGCCGCGGCTGGCGTATGTGCATCACCGGTTGCCCGTATAAAAAAATCTACTTCAACTGGAAGAGCGGTAAGTCAGAGAAGTGCATTTTCTGCTATCCACGTATCGAAGCCGGTCAGCCGACCGTGTGCTCCGAAACCTGCGTCGGTCGTATCCGTTACCTCGGCGTACTGCTGTATGACGCGGATGCGATTGAAAGCGCGGCAAGCACCGAGCATGAGAAAGATCTGTACCAGCGTCAACTGGACGTGTTCCTCGATCCGAACGATCCGGCTGTTATTGAACAGGCGCTGAAAGATGGTATTCCGCTGAGCGTTATCGATGCCGCACAGCAGTCTCCGGTTTATAAAATGGCGATGGACTGGAAGTTGGCGCTGCCGCTGCATCCGGAATACCGCACATTGCCGATGGTTTGGTACGTGCCGCCATTGTCACCGATTCAGTCTGCCGCCGATGCGGGCGAGCTGGGCAGCAACGGTATTCTGCCGGACGTTGACAGTCTGCGTATCCCGGTTCAGTACCTGGCGAACCTGCTGACCGCAGGCGATACTCAGCCGGTGCTGTTGGCGCTGAAACGTATGCTGGCAATGCGTCACTACAAACGTACGGAAACCGTTGACGGTAAAGTCGATACCCGTGCGCTGGAAGAGGTGGGCTTGAGCGAAGCGCAGGCACAGGAAATGTATCGTTATCTGGCGATCGCGAACTACGAAGATCGTTTCGTGGTACCGAGCAGCCATCGTGAACTGGCGCGTGACGCGTTCCCGGAGAAAAGCGGTTGTGGCTTTACCTTCGGTGACGGTTGCCACGGTTCTGATACTAAATTCAATCTGTTCAACAGCCGCCGCATCGACGCTGTCGATGTGACCAGCAAAACGGAGCCGCACCAATGATTGAACTCGTCATTGTTTCGCGTTTGCTCGAGTACCCGGATGCTGCCCTGTGGCAGCATCAGCAGGAGCTTTTCGATGCACTCGCGTCATCTGAGAACCTGGATAAAGAGGATGCCCAGACTCTGGGCGTTTTCCTGCGCGATCTAATCGCGCAAGACGTGCTGGATGTGCAGGCAAGTTACAGCGAACTGTTTGATCGTGGCCGTGCCACCTCGCTGCTGCTGTTTGAACATGTACACGGTGAATCCCGCGATCGCGGTCAGGCGATGGTTGACCTGATGGCACAGTATGAACAGCACGGTTTGCAGCTCGACAGCCGCGAACTTCCCGATCATCTGCCGTTGTATCTGGAATATCTTGCGCAACTGCCGAAAAGCGAAGCGCTAGGTGGCTTGCAGGATATCGCGCCGATTCTGGCTTTGCTCAGCGCTCGTTTGCAGCAGCGTGGAAGCCGTTATGCAGTACTGTTCGATTTGCTGTTAAAACTGGCGAATACCGTTATCGACAGCGATAAAGTGGCTGAAAAAATTGCGGATGAAGCCCGTGATGATACCCCACAAGCGCTGGATGCGGTCTGGGAAGAAGAGCAGGTAAAATTCTTCGCCGATCAGGGGTGTGGCGAGTCGGAAATCTCCGCTCACCAGCGTCGTTTTGCCGGGGCCGTTGCGCCGCAGTATCTGAATATCACCACCGGAGGACAGCACTAATGCACTTCCTGAATACGTTCTTCTTTGACATCTATCCGTACATCGCGGGTTCTGTCTTTCTGATCGGCAGTTGGCTGCGTTATGACTACGGGCAGTATACGTGGCGTGCGGCCTCCAGTCAGATGTTGGATCGCAAAGGGATGAACCTGGCGTCAAACCTGTTTCACATCGGGATCCTGGGGATTTTTGCCGGGCACTTCTTGGGTATGTTAACGCCGCACTGGATGTATGAAGCGTGGCTGCCGCTTGAAGTGAAACAAAAGATGGCGATGTTCGCAGGTGGCGCCAGCGGCGTAATGTGTCTGATTGGCGGTGTACTGCTGCTGAAACGTCGTTTGTTCAGCCCACGAGTGCGGGCCACCACCACCGGAGCGGATATTCTGATCCTCTCTCTGTTGGTTATCCAGTGTGCGCTGGGTCTGCTGACCATTCCGTTCTCCGCCCAGCATATGGACGGCAGCGAGATGATGAAGCTGGTGAACTGGGCGCAGACAGTGGTGACCTTCCATGGCGGAGCGTCTCAGTATCTGGATGGCGTCGCATTTATTTTCCGTGTGCACCTTGTGCTGGGTATGACGCTGTTCCTGTTGTTCCCATTCTCGCGTCTGGTACACATCTGGAGCGTCCCGGTCGAATATCTGACACGCAAATACCAGATTGTTCGTGCACGTCACTAATCGTATTTCTGTGAAAGATAAACCCTGCTTCGGCGGGGTTTTTTTATGCCTGTTTGCCGGATGGCGGCGCAAGCGCCTTATCCAGCCTACGCAGGTTTAAGCGAGCGCCGTAGGCCTGCGTAGTGCATCAGGCAATTTGTGGGCATGTGTCGAGTTTGTAGGTCTGATAAGCACAGCGCATCAGGCAAATAAAGGGCAATGCAGATTGATTTTGTGTTGGTGCTTTATGAAGTGATGGTGGTGGGGGAAGGATTCGAACCTTCGAAGTCGATGACGGCAGATTTACAGTCTGCTCCCTTTGGCCGCTCGGGAACCCCACCAGGGGTATACTAATTTTGTGAGTCTAAAAGAATGAATGGTGGTGGGGGAAGGATTATTCGTCGCTTCGCTCCTCACCCTTCGGGCCGTTGCCGTTGGCAACGTTCTCTCGCTTTCGCTCGAGTCGAACCTTAATCGAAGGTTCTCACCCTTCCCCGACAAGTGCAAACTTCTGTATTGCTCACCGGGATAACTACATCGCTGTAGTAAAAAATGGTGGTGGGGGAAGGATTCGAACCTTCGAAGTCGATGACGGCAGATTTACAGTCTGCTCCCTTTGGCCGCTCGGGAACCCCACCACGGGGTAATGCTAATTACTGGCCTGCTTCTGTTGGAAGCGGGGCGCATCATATCAAATGATGCGCCCCTGTAAAGCATTCCGTTGATAAAAAAGAACTGGTTGCCTGATTTTTACACGCAAAGATGTAAAGGTAACCAATTAACTTATCAATCGATTACAGAATAATCGTTCGGTTACCGTAAACAAAGACGCGCTGAGCCAGAACCTGATACAGCGCACGGCTTAAAACATTTTTTTCAACGTCGCGACCCGCGCGCATCATATCTTCGGCAGTGTAGGTGTGATCAACATGGATCACGTCCTGCATAATGATTGGGCCTTCATCAAGGTTATCATTTACGTAGTGGGCCGTCGCGCCGATGATTTTCACGCCGCGCTCATAAGCTTGATGGTACGGGCGAGCACCAATGAATGCTGGCAGGAATGAATGGTGAATATTGATAATTTTATTTGGGAAGCGTGAAACAAATGTTGGGGTCAGAACGCGCATGTATTTAGCCAACACGACATAGTCCGGCTGGTGGGCGTCGATAGCGTCAGCCATTTTCTGATCATGTTCGTCACGTGTTAAACCTTCATGGCTGACCAGCTCAAACGGAATATCAAACCGTTCAACCAGAGGACGCAACGTCTCGTGATTGCCGATCACCGCGGCGATTTCAACATCCAGCCCGCCATAATTGGCCTTCATTAACAGATCGCCCAGGCAATGCGCTTCCTTAGTGACCAAAATGACGATGCGGCGGCGGCCTGCTGGGGTTAATTCACGAATTGAGCCTTCAGGTAAGGCGCTGTCCAGATCGGCAAGCAGCGTGACGTCGTTAAAAATGCCCTCCAGTTCGGTGCGCATAAAAAAGCGTCCGGTGCGGTGGTCCACAAACTCATTGTTCTGCACGATGTTCAGTTCATGCTTGTAACAGATATTCGTAATGCGCGCGATCAGACCTTTTTGGTCCGGGCAAATAGTACGCAGCACTTTTCTTTGTAATGAATGCATTTGCAGCGGTGATCCTGTTGAGAATGTTTGCAAAATTGATACTGTCGGGCGTTGATTAGCCGCAGCACTTTTTAAATTTTTTACCGGAGCCACAAGGGCAGGTATCGTTTCGTCCAATTTGAGGGCGTGTACCGTCTATATAGTACCACTGACCGTTTTCTTTTAAAAAACGAGAGCGCTCGATAATTGCACCTGTTTTACCTTGTTCAGAAAACCGTGCGACGAAACTGACATAGCCGATATCTTCTGTGTCTGCCGTCTCTTGTTCAAAAACGGTCAGCCCAAGCCATTCAGTATGATTAAATCCTGCGATAATGTCGTCGCGAAACGAGGTCGCATGACAATCTGGATGCCAGGTCCTGATAAGATAATCTGCGTCTTTCATCACAAAAGCACAGTAACGAGAACGCATGAGGTGTGACGGCGTAGGTGCTACTTGCGCGCCGGACACATAACGGTAGCAACATAGGCTATACTCGACAGCGCTACCACAGGGACAAAGCTGAGACACAAAGTACTCCCTGGAATATAAAAACGGCGTAAAAACGCCAGAGTGGCACTATGTTAACTGAGCGGTAGCGATGTTGCTACGTCTGCAAGCCAGGGGAAGTTTGTACGTATAATGAGAAAAATAAAAATTGGGCTGGCGCTAGGTTCCGGCGCGGCGCGAGGTTGGTCGCATATTGGGGTTATTAAAGCCCTTAAGCATATGGGCATCGATGTTGATATCGTGGCAGGGTGCTCCATCGGTTCGCTGGTTGGTGCTGCCTACGCCTGCAATAAGTTGCCTGCTCTTGAAAAGTGGGTATGTTCTTTCAGCTATTGGGATGTTTTACGGCTGATGGATCTCTCGTGGCGCAGGGGAGGTTTACTGCGCGGTGAACGGGTATTCAATCAGTACCGTAATGTTATGCCGGTAGAAGCAATTGAGCAATGCACACGCCGTTTCGCAACAGTTGCTACTAATCTGAGTACGGGGCGGGAGCTGTGGTTTACCGAAGGTGATTTGCATCTGGCTGTCCGAGCCTCCTGTAGCATTCCTGGTCTGATGTCTCCCGTGGCGCATAATGGTTACTGGCTGGTCGATGGCGCGGTGGTGAATCCCGTCCCTGTATCCCTGACTCGTGCGTTGGGGGCCGATATTGTTATCGCGGTCGACCTGCAACACGATGCTCATCTCATGCAACAAGATTTACTCTCCTTCAACGTCAATAGCGATGCCGAATCGGGTAATGATGCTGACGAGCTTTCATGGCATGCCCGCCTGAAAGAGCGATTGAGCAACATTACGGCCAGGCGTGCAGTCACGGCACCGACGGCGATGGAGATCATGACGACGTCTATTCAGGTTCTGGAAAATCGTCTGAAACGTAACCGCATGGCCGGTGACCCTCCAGACATACTGATTCAGCCGTTTTGTCCACAAATATCCACGCTGGATTTTCACCGCGCCAGTGCAGCAATTGCTGCCGGGCAGTTGGCGGTCGAGAAGAAAATGGATGAACTTCTACCCCTGGTGAAAACCAACGTCTAACGCATTTTTTATCAACACTTAAGCTAATTCTGACAGGCGTGAGTGGCAATAGCATGCCACTATTTATTAAAGCCAGTCAGGGGGGAGAATATGACGCAGCCATTGGTCGGAAAACAGATTCTTATCGTTGAGGATGAGCCGGTATTTCGCTCACTCATGGACTCATGGTTTTCCTCTTTGGGAGCGACAACGGCGGTGGCTGGCGACGGGCTTGAAGCACTTGAACTACTTGGACACTTCACGCCAGATCTGATGATTTGCGATCTGGCTATGCCAAGAATGAACGGCCTCAAACTGGTTGAGTATCTACGCAATCGTGGCGATCAGACCCCGATACTGGTGATTTCTGCGACGGAAAACATGTCCGACATAGCCAAAGCGCTACGACTCGGGGTGGATGATGTCCTATTGAAGCCGGTGAAAGACCTTAATCGCTTGAGAGAAACCGTCTTTGCATGTCTTTATCCCAACATGTTTAATTCACGCGTAGAAGAAGAAGAGCGGCTGTTTCGCGACTGGGATGCGATGGTGGACGATCCTGCCGCCGCCGCGAAGCTGCTAAAAGAATTACAGCCTCCAGTGTCGCAAGTGATTTCCCACTGTCGCATTAACTATCGACAATTGGTAGTAGCCGACCAACCGGGGCTGGTGCTGGATATTGCGCCGCTGTCGGATCATGACCTTGCATTCTATTGCCTTGATGTGACGCGGGCAGGGGATAATGGTGTTTTGGCTGCATTATTATTGCGGGCGCTATTTAATGGTTTACTGCAGGAGCAACTGACACAACAAAATCAGCGGTTGCCGGAGTTAGGTACGTTATTGAAACAGGTAAATCATTTGTTGCGGCAAGCCAATTTACCAGGGCAATTTCCCTTGCTGGTGGGGTATTACCACAGCGGATTAAAAAATCTGATTCTGGTATCTGCAGGGCTGAATGCGACATTAAATACAGGTTCCCACCAAGTGCAAATCAGCAATGGCGTTCCGCTGGGTACCTTAGGTAATACGTATCTTAATCAGTTGAGCCAACATTGTGAGTCATGGCAATGCCAAATATGGGGGGCGGGAGGGCGCCTGCGCTTGATGTTGTCTGCGGAATGAACAATTGAGAGGCGTGCAAATGAAATTGGTTCACCCTCCCCGTGTTGTGAGTGCTACTATCAGCGCCAGATTTATTCGTATTTATCTTAATTATACCGACGCGCGTCCTTTTCAGACCAGAAGTTTGTCGCTGTACTGATATACTCGGATGCGATACAGAATGATGAACACGTTCAATACATGAACAGTCCAGGAGAGTTTTAAATGGCTGCCCTTAATTCAAAAGTCAAAAAAGCCGTTATCCCAGTTGCGGGATTAGGAACCAGGATGTTACCGGCTACGAAAGCAATCCCGAAAGAGATGCTACCGTTGGTTGATAAGCCATTAATTCAGTACGTCGTAAACGAATGTATTGCTGCGGGCATCACTGAAATTGTACTTGTAACTCACTCGTCTAAAAATTCTATTGAAAACCACTTCGATACCAGCTTTGAACTTGAAGCGATGCTGGAAAAACGTGTAAAACGTCAGCTGCTGGAAGAAGTGCAATCTATTTGCCCGCCGCATGTGACTATTATGCAGGTGCGTCAGGGTCTGGCAAAAGGTCTGGGCCACGCAGTATTGTGCGCGCACCCTGTGGTTGGCGATGAACCGGTTGCTGTAATCCTGCCGGACGTAATTCTTGACGAATACGAATCTGATTTATCCCGCGACAACCTTGCCGAAATGATTCATCGTTTTGATGAAACAGGTAGCAGCCAGATTATGGTTGAACCGGTAGAAGATGTTACGGCTTATGGTGTTGTTGATTGTAAAGGCGTTGAATTATCCCCGGGCGAAAGCGTCCCGATGGTTGGCGTGGTTGAAAAACCAAAAGCTGATGTAGCGCCTTCTAATCTGGCCGTTGTGGGTCGTTACGTTCTTAGTGCCGATATCTGGCCTCTGCTGGCTAAAACCCCTCCGGGAGCGGGTGATGAAATTCAGCTGACAGATGCAATCGATATGCTGATTGAAAAAGAGACGGTTGAAGCTTATCACATGAAGGGCAAAAGCCATGACTGTGGTAATAAACTGGGCTATATGCAGGCGTTCGTCGAATATGGTATCCGCCATAATACTCTCGGCGCTGAGTTTAAAGCCTGGCTGGAAGACGAGATGGGTATTAAGAAGTGACCTTCTGGTATTATCTGGTCAGAACGGCGCTGTATTAACAGCGCCGTTTTTTTATACCTAATGCGGGTAGGGCTGAGCGAAGTACCAGTAAAAAAAATCCCGCCAATGGCGGGATTTTAAGCAAAGTATTTCTGAATTATTCCTTGATCAGGAAATCGTCCAGTTGTTTACCTTGCTCTTCCATTGCTTTTTTGATCACTGCCGGTGTACGACCCTGACCAGTCCAGGTTTTAGTTTCACCGTTTTCGTCAACATAGCTATATTTAGCCGGACGTGCAGCGCGTTTAGCTTTGGTGCCAGATTTAACAGCAGCCATGCTATTCAGCAGTTCGTTCGGATCAATGCCGTCAGCGATCAGCATTTCACGATATTGTTGCAGTTTACGAGTGCGTTCTTCAACTTCAGCGGCAGCAGCGCTTTCTTCTTCGCGACGCTCGCTAACTACAACTTCTAATTTTTCCAGCATTTCCTCAAGCGTTTCCAGAGTGCATTCTCTTGCCTGCGCACGAAGAGTACGGATGTTGTTCAGAATTTTAAGTGCTTCGCTCATTGTAGTAATCTCAAACTTATATTGGGGTGGTTTGTTGAGCTAATAATAGAGCGATAAATTCAGTTGTGCAATAGCCAGGAATGTAAGGAATTCAAAATTGCGCTTTATTTAGTAACAGAATTAATTCTCCTGTCTTAAATTCCCCATGATGTTGGGCATAAAAAAGGCTTATTGGCGAGGGGGCTTCTCAGCGGTTGAGAGTAGAAATTCAAGATTCAGGTCACATTTTATGGTGTACAAATAGTATCTCTTTGCAGTGATTTCAACCTTTTGTATTAGTTTTGCTTACGTGAATTCGCTAATACATGGTGAGAGTGGGTAGATTCAATAACAATATGGGAAGGGTTTCTTTATTGCCGTATGATGATAAGTGACATTGATAAATTTCATGAGCACTATTTGTGAAAGAGAGTGTATATACGCGTCCGAGCTTGGGCTGTATGGTCGATGGTTGTATGCTCTCTCACAACCTGCTACTGAAATTCAGGCGGCACTGAGCGGGCTTGCCCGCGCATTTATACGCCTTTGGGCGCAACGCTACACCGACACTTTCGTGAAATATGATACAATCCCGCGCATATTTATTTCCCCATGTGAGGGCCTTCGGTCAATGGCACAGCTATATTTTTACTATTCTGCAATGAATGCCGGTAAGTCGACTGCATTGCTGCAATCTTCGTACAATTATCAGGAACGTGGGATGCGTGCTGTTGTATATACAGCGGAAATTGATGACCGTTTTGGTGCTGGAAAAGTAAGTTCACGTATAGGTCTGTCGTCGCCTGCAAAATTGTTTAACCAAAATTCATCATTGTACGAAGAGATTCGTGCTGAAAATGAGCAGCAAAGAATTCACTGTGTACTGGTTGATGAGTCACAGTTTCTGACTCGACAACAGGTTTATGAATTATCTGAAGTTGTCGATCGGCTGGATATTCCCGTGTTGTGCTATGGCTTACGCACAGATTTCCGTGGTGAATTATTTGGCGGCAGCGAATACCTGCTTGCGTGGTCTGATAAGCTCGTTGAATTAAAAACCATTTGTTTCTGTGGGCGTAAGGCCAGCATGGTTTTACGTCTTGATCAGTCTGGAAGGCCCTATAACGAGGGCGAGCAGGTGGTTATTGGTGGGAATGAACGCTATGTGTCGGTATGCCGTAAACACTACAAACAGGCGCAGTCTGAGGGCTCTCTGACGGCGATACAAGAACGACACAGCCACGATTAACCCTGCAGGCTTCTGAGCGCTTATAAATACAGGGTAGGCCGGGACATTCGTCAATGTTCTCTACCCTGTCAGACTCTCTTCTGACGGCTATTCTCACATCTTCCTGAATACATCTCTTACCGTGCCATTCTATTCACATGGTTAAATTGGGGATCACTCAATTTTCATAACAAAAGACGAAAAAAAACGGTCCCAACTGGGACCGTTTATGGTGAAACTAAAACTTATCTGAGAAAATTAAGCGGATTTCTTCGCTTTCTTTTCTGCTTTCGGTGCAGCTACTGCTTCAGTCTTAGCGGTGGTCTGGCCTTCGCTGTACTCACGACCGTAGTATGTATCCAGCAGGATCTGTTTCAGTTCAGCAATCAGCGGGTAACGTGGGTTTGCACCAGTACACTGGTCATCAAACGCATCTTCAGACAGTTTGTCCACGTGTGCCAGGAAGTCAGCTTCCTGAACGCCAGCTTCACGGATAGACTTAGGAATACCCAGCTCAGCTTTGATTTCTTCCAGCCAGCCCAGCAGTTTCTGGATTTTCGCGGCAGTACGGTCGCCCGGTGCGCTCAGACCCAGATGGTCTGCGATTTCAGCGTAGCGACGGCGTGCCTGCGGACGGTCGTACTGGCTGAATGCAGTCTGTTTAGTCGGGTTGTCGTTCGCGTTATAGCGAATAACGTTGCTGATCAGCAGGGCGTTCGCCAGACCGTGAGGAATGTGGAACTGAGAACCCAGTTTGTGCGCCATTGAGTGACATACACCCAGGAAGGCGTTAGCAAACGCGATACCGGCGATGGTTGCTGCACTGTGTACACGCTCACGTGCTACCGGGTTCTTAGAACCTTCATGGTAGGACGCCGGCAGGTTTTCTTTCAGCAGTTTCAGCGCTTGCAGAGCCTGACCGTCGGAGAACTCAGAAGCCAGTACGGAAACGTAAGCTTCCAGAGCGTGAGTTACGGCATCGAGACCACCGAACGCACACAGGGACTTCGGCATATCCATCACCAGGTTGGCGTCAACAATCGCCATATCCGGAGTCAGCGCATAGTCTGCCAGCGGGTATTTCTGCCCAGTTGCATCGTCAGTAACAACCGCAAACGGAGTCACTTCAGAACCGGTACCGGAAGTGGTGGTGACGGCGACCATCTTCGCTTTCACACCCATTTTCGGGAACTTGTAGATACGTTTACGGATGTCCATAAAGCGCAGCGCCAGTTCTTCGAAGTGAGTTTCCGGGTGCTCGTACATAACCCACATGATTTTCGCGGCGTCCATCGGGGAACCGCCGCCCAACGCGATGATTACGTCTGGTTTGAAGGAGTTAGCCAGCTCAGCACCTTTGCGAACGACGGTCAGAGTCGGGTCAGCTTCAACTTCAAAGAACACTTCGGTTTCAACGCCAGCAGCTTTCAGAACGGAGGTGATCTGGTCTGCATAACCGTTGTTGAACAGGAAGCGGTCGGTCACGATCAGCGCACGTTTGTGACCATCGGTAATCACTTCATCCAGTGCGATTGGCAGAGAGCCACGACGGAAGTAGATAGATTTCGGAAGTTTGTGCCACAACATGTTTTCAGCTCGCTTAGCAACGGTTTTCTTGTTGATCAGGTGTTTAGGACCAACGTTTTCAGAGATGGAGTTACCACCCCAGGAACCACAACCCAGAGTCAGGGAAGGTGCGAGTTTGAAGTTGTACAGGTCACCGATACCACCCTGAGAAGCTGGGGTGTTGATCAGGATACGTGCGGTTTTCATCATCTGGCCGAAGTAAGCAACACGTTCTGGCTGGTTGTCCTGGTCAGTGTACAGGCAAGAGGTATGACCGATACCGCCCATCGCAACCAGTTTTTCAGCTTTAATGACTGCGTCTTCGAAGTCCTTCGCACGGTACATTGCCAGTGTCGGAGACAGTTTTTCATGCGCAAACGGTTCGCTTTCATCGACAACCGTCACTTCACCGATCAGAATCTTAGTGGTTTCTGGTACGGAGAAGCCTGCCAGTTCAGCAATCTTGTATGCCGGCTGACCAACGATAGCTGCGTTCAGCGCGCCATTTTTCAGGATAACGTCCTGGACTGCTTTCAACTCTTTGCCCTGCAGCATGTAGCCGCCGTGAGTCGCAAAACGCTCACGTACTGCATCATATACAGAGTCAACCACGACGACAGACTGCTCAGAAGCACAGATTACGCCGTTATCGAAGGTTTTAGACATCAGAACAGATGCAACAGCACGTTTGATATCAGCGGTTTCGTCGATAACAACAGGGGTGTTACCTGCGCCTACGCCGATAGCCGGTTTACCGGAGCTGTATGCCGCTTTAACCATGCCTGGACCACCGGTCGCAAGGATCAGGTTGATGTCCGGGTGGTGCATCAGCGCATTAGACAGTTCAACGGAAGGTTGATCGATCCAGCCGATCAGATCTTTCGGTGCGCCAGCAGCGATTGCTGCTTGCAGAACGATGTCTGCTGCTTTGTTAGTTGCATCTTTTGCACGCGGATGCGGAGAGAAGATGATGGCGTTACGGGTCTTCAGGCTGATCAGTGATTTGAAGATCGCAGTAGAAGTTGGGTTAGTGGTTGGAACGATACCACAGATGATACCAATTGGTTCCGCAATAGTAATGGTACCGAAAGTGTCGTCTTCAGACAGTACACCACAGGTTTTTTCATCTTTGTAAGCGTTGTAAATGTATTCAGAAGCAAAGTGGTTTTTGATCACTTTATCTTCGACAATACCCATGCCGGATTCGGCAACGGCCATTTTCGCGAGAGGGATTCGAGCGTCTGCGGCAGCCAGAGCGGCGGCACGGAAGATTTTGTCAACCTGTTCTTGAGTGAAACTGGCATATTCACGCTGGGCTTTTTTTACGCGCTCTACAAGTGCGTTAAGTTCAGCGACATTAGTAACAGCCATGATGCTCTCCTGATAATGTTAAACTTTTTTAGTAAATCATCTGCTCGATACGAGAGTATAGACAGACCGACGAAAATTTGTGTAACGGTTTGAAAATCAAACGGTTAATTAACGTCCACTTTACTTTGATTTACTAAAAGAGCTTATACGCTAGTGCCAGTTAACTCTAACGCGTTACCTCCAGGTGGCGTAAGCAAGATTACTCACTTCTGAGTAGTAATTGCGTGATCTGGATCAAAAATTCGCAAAGCTGACACCTTTCAGCAGGCCCTTTTAGCGTTTCTCGTCAAGTGTTAATAAATTGACGTAATGAATGCTAATAACGTTAGCATAATTAATACATATTAATAACACTGAGTATTGGTAGCGTATTTACGTAGATATACGAAGATAGAAGGTGAAGTATGCTGACAAAAGGCGTATCTTCAGCGCGGATTTTATCAATTTTTATGACTCATTTTATCCGGCTAACGCTTCGGAGCTAACCGTGATCCAAACGCTATTTGATTTTCCTGTCTATTTTAAATTTTTCATTGGGTTATTTGCGTTGGTCAACCCGGTAGGGATCATCCCTGTCTTTATCAGTATGACCAGTTATCAAACTGCTGCAGCGCGAAATAAAACCAACCTTACGGCAAACCTGTCGGTCGCTATCATTCTGTGGACTTCGCTGTTTCTTGGTGATGGTATTCTGCAACTTTTCGGTATCTCAATAGATTCGTTCAGGATTGCCGGCGGCATTCTGGTTGTGACTATCGCGATGTCAATGATTAGCGGAAAACTAGGGGAAGATAAACAAAACAAACAGGAAAAATCAGAAACTGCAATTCGTGAGAGTATCGGCGTTGTACCGTTGGCATTGCCGTTGATGGCGGGCCCGGGGGCGATAAGCTCAACTATTGTTTGGGGTACGCGATATCACAGTGCGATTAACCTGTTTGGCTTTTTTGTCGCGATTGCGCTGTTTGCCCTGTGCTGCTGGGGGCTGTTTCGCATGGCGCCATGGCTGGTACGACTGTTGGGACAAACTGGCATCAACGTCATTACCCGTATTATGGGGCTACTGTTAATGGCCTTGGGTATCGAATTCATTGTTACAGGTATCAAATCCATTTTCCCTGGTTTGCTGGCCTGATATCTCTCTTCTGTACAAACGGAGTCGGTCCCGGCTCCGTTTCCTTTCATTATCAGTAAAACTTCTCACTAAAGTTGAAAATCAGCATAGTGATAATAAAAAATGCTGATGGTTATTCATTTGTTTATTCATTGATTTTATGAATGTAACACTCATCCATCTGCCAGAGAGAGCCTGATATCGCTGTTATTTAATTAACATCATACTCTGGGGCTTGCTGAAGGATTATCGAAATGTTATTAGTTATTTCAGCGTTTTTTTCAGTTGAATGTGCTAATTAATAACCAATTGTTAAATTTATGTGCATTTTGACGTGGTGTTGACACCTGACAGGGTAGTTAACACCTGGCTTGATATAATTTATTGTTTTTCATGGGTTTATTATAGAAAACCTTCATTCGTAAGACTTTCTTTGTGGGATTTATTTCCAATAAAAGAGAATTGGTTAACAAATTTGTAAAATGTATTGGCGGTTAAGAAACGCATTTGATACTTTCCGGCCAGGTATTATGCAGAAGAATTCACGTTGATGAGAATCATTTGCAGTTAGTTTCTCTCAACAGGGTAATAGCGTGTTTCCGGCAGGGGAGGCACGTAGATAATCGACGTAAGGCAGTCATACGAACCGCCAGAATAAATAAAGTCGGTGATAGCAAGCAGTAAAACAAAAAACGACCTGACGGCAGAAAATCTCCGGTGCCGTACAGTGATCCTGACAGGATTAACAGTCTGGTTAAAAAACCAGCCATAATAATGAGGGAGTACAACACAATGACTAACATCACTAAAAAAAGTTTAGTAGCTGCGGGGATCTTAACTGCGCTAGTCGCTGGAAATGTTGCCACGGCGGCAGTAGTGCCAGCGGGTGTGCAGCTTGCTGAAAAGCAGACTCTGGTGCGTAATAACGGTTCGGAAGTGCAGTCACTCGATCCCCACAAAATCGAAGGTGTTCCTGAATCCAACATTAACCGTGACCTGTTTGAAGGTTTATTAATCAGTGATGTCGATGGCAAACCATCGCCTGGCGTAGCTGAAAAATGGGAAAATAAAGATTTTAAAGTCTGGACATTCCATCTGCGTAAAGATGCTAAGTGGTCTGACGGCACGCCTGTTACCGCGCAAGATTTCGTGTATAGCTGGCAACGTTTGGCTAATCCAAATACTGCATCACCGTACGCCAGTTATTTGCAGTACGGTCATATCGTCAATATTGATGATATTATCGCCGGTAAAAAACCGATCACCGATCTCGGTGTAAAAGCTCTCGACGATCATACTTTTGAAGTCACCCTCAGCGAACCTGTTCCTTATTTCTACAAACTGCTTGTGCACTCTTCCGTTTCACCGGTTCCTAGAGCTGCTGTTGAAAAATTCGGCGAGAAGTGGACCCAGCCCGCTAACATCATTACTAACGGTGCGTATAAACTGAAAGACTGGGTTGTGAACGAGCGCATTGTGCTTGAGCGTAATACCAACTATTGGGACAACGCCAAAACGGTTATTAACCAGGTAACCTACCTGCCTATTTCTTCTGAAGTGACTGACGTTAACCGCTATCGCAGCGGTGAAATCGACATGACCTATAACAACATGCCGATTGAGTTATTCCAGAAACTGAAAAAAGAGATCCCGAACGAAGTCCACGTTGACCCGTATCTGTGCACCTATTATTACGAAATCAATAACCAGAAAGCACCGTTCAACGATGTTCGTGTTCGTACCGCCCTGAAGCTGGCGTTGGATCGTGACATTATCGTCAATAAAGTGAAAAACCAGGGTGACCTGCCGGCGTATAGCTTTACTCCTCCATACACCGATGGCGCGAAACTGGTTGAGCCAGAGTGGTTCAAGTGGTCTCAGGAAAAGCGTAATGAAGAAGCGAAGAAACTGCTGGCTGAGGCCGGATATACCGCTGAGAAACCGCTGACCTTTGACCTGCTGTATAACACTTCAGATCTGCATAAGAAGCTGGCTATTGCCGCGGCATCTATCTGGAAGAAAAATCTGGGTGCTAATGTGAAGCTGGAAAACCAGGAATGGAAAACGTTCCTCGATACGCGCCATCAGGGCAACTATGATGTTTCACGTGCGGGCTGGTGTGCGGACTATAACGAACCGACGTCCTTCCTGAATATGGTGCTGTCCGACAGCTCCAATAATACCGTCCACTATAAGAGCCCGGCATTTGATAAGCTGATTGCGGATACGCTGAAAGTGACTGATGAAGCGCAGCGCAGCGAACTGTATTCGAAAGCGGAACAGCAGCTGGATAAAGATTCTGCGATTGTACCGGTTTATTACTATGTCAATGCCCGCCTGGTGAAACCATGGGTTGGCGGATATTCCGGTAAAGACCCGATGGATAATATCCACGTTAAAGACTTGTATATTATCAAGCATTAATGGCAAGACGTGGGGCAATCATTTTTGCCCCACAGTGTCTTTTTTCTTCGAACTATTAATACCGCTTTACCTGAACGTCGGGGTTAAAGAGGTATAAAGGCACACGCCAGAAGGTACGGGCAATGTTAAAATTCATATTACGTCGCTGTCTGGAAGCGATTCCGACGCTGTTTATTCTTATTACGATTTCATTCTTTATGATGCGCCTTGCGCCCGGAAGCCCATTCACCGGGGAACGCGCGTTACCGCCAGAGGTGCTGGCGAATATTGAAGCGAAATATCATCTTAACGATCCTATCTCGACGCAGTATTTCAGCTATCTGAAACAGCTGGCGCATGGCGATTTTGGACCATCCTTTAAATATAAAGACTACACGGTTAACGACCTCGTTGCTTCGAGTTTTCCGGTTTCTGCGAAGCTGGGTGCGGCAGCCTTTATTCTGGCGGTACTCGTCGGCGTTAGCGCCGGGGTGATAGCCGCGCTGAAGCAAAATACACGTTGGGATTACACGGTGATGGGGGTGGCAATGACTGGGGTAGTTATCCCCAGTTTCGTGGTCGCTCCCTTATTGGTCATGATATTTGCCATAACTTTGAAATGGCTGCCCGGCGGTGGCTGGAACGGTGGGGCGTTGAAATTTATGATCCTGCCAATGGTGGCCTTGTCACTGGCCTACATCGCCAGTATCGCTCGTATTACTCGCGGTTCGATGATTGAAGTGCTGCACTCTAACTTTATTCGTACCGCGCGCGCCAAAGGGCTGCCGATGCGGCGGATTATTTTCCGCCATGCGTTAAAACCTGCGCTGTTGCCAGTGCTGTCCTATATGGGACCGGCATTTGTCGGCATTATCACTGGTTCGATGGTTATTGAAACCATCTATGGTTTACCTGGCATTGGTCAGTTGTTCGTCAATGGCGCGTTAAACCGCGACTATTCGCTGGTTCTGAGTCTGACCATACTGGTGGGTACTCTGACCATCGTGTTTAACGCGATTGTCGATGTGCTTTATGCCGTTATCGACCCGAAAATTCGTTACTGATACTGGAGCTCGCTATGATGTTAAGTAAGAAAAACAGCGAAGCGCTGGAGAATTTCAGTGAAAAGCTGGAGGTCGAAGGCCGCAGCCTGTGGCAGGACGCGCGTCGACGCTTTATGCATAACCGAGCTGCGGTAGCAAGCCTGGTGGTGCTGGTAATTATTGCGCTGTTCGTGACGCTCGCGCCGATGCTGTCGCAGTTTACCTACTTCGATACTGACTGGGGCATGATGTCCAGCGCGCCGGATACGGAATCAGGCCACTATTTCGGTACTGACTCGTCGGGACGTGACCTGTTGGTACGCGTGGCGATTGGCGGGCGCATCTCGCTAATGGTCGGCATTGCGGCGGCGTTGGTCGCGGTGGTTGTCGGTACGCTGTACGGTTCTCTGTCGGGCTACCTCGGCGGAAAAATCGACTCGGTGATGATGCGTCTGCTGGAAATTCTCAACTCCTTCCCGTTCATGTTCTTCGTGATCCTGCTGGTCACCTTCTTTGGGCAAAATATCCTGCTGATTTTTGTCGCTATCGGGATGGTCTCCTGGCTGGATATGGCGCGTATCGTGCGTGGACAAACGCTGAGCCTCAAGCGCAAAGAGTTTATTGAAGCGGCGCAAGTGGGTGGAGTGTCTACCGTGCGTATCGTTATCCGCCATATTGTGCCGAACGTGCTGGGTGTGGTGGTGGTATACGCTTCATTGCTGGTGCCGAGCATGATCCTGTTTGAATCCTTCCTGAGCTTTTTGGGATTAGGTACGCAGGAGCCGTTAAGTAGCTGGGGCGCTCTGCTCAGTGATGGTGCCAACTCAATGGAAGTCTCACCATGGCTGCTGCTTTTTCCGGCAGGTTTCCTGGTGGTCACTTTGTTCTGTTTTAACTTTATTGGCGATGGCTTGCGTGATGCCCTCGACCCGAAAGACCGTTAAGGAGTGCAGCCATGAGCGTAATTGAAACCTCAACCGCGCCGCTCGCGCAACAACAGGCTAACGCACTGCTGAACGTAAAAGATTTGCGTGTGACGTTCGCTACCCCCGACGGCGATGTAACTGCGGTCAACGATTTAAACTTTTCTCTGCGAGCTGGAGAAACGCTGGGTATTGTCGGAGAATCCGGCTCAGGTAAATCGCAAACGGCCTTTGCCCTGATGGGCCTGCTGGCGGCTAATGGTCGTATCGGGGGCTCCGCTACGTTCAACGGACGTGAAATTCTGAACTTACCGGAACGTGAACTGAACAAACTGCGCGCCGAGCAAATCTCGATGATTTTCCAGGACCCGATGACGTCTCTCAATCCGTACATGCGGGTCGGGGAGCAGTTGATGGAAGTTCTGATGCTGCATAAAGGCATGAGCAAAGCGGAAGCTTTTGAAGAGTCGGTCAGAATGCTGGATGCGGTGAAAATGCCGGAAGCGCGTAAGCGCATGAAAATGTATCCGCATGAATTCTCCGGTGGTATGCGTCAGCGCGTTATGATCGCAATGGCGTTGCTGTGCAGGCCCAAATTACTGATAGCCGATGAACCGACCACTGCGCTCGATGTGACGGTACAGGCGCAAATCATGACGCTGCTGAATGAACTGAAAAGCGAATTCAACACCGCGATTATCATGATCACCCACGATCTGGGGGTTGTTGCCGGTATTTGCGATAAAGTTCTGGTGATGTACGCCGGTCGTACGATGGAATACGGCAGTGCGCGGGATGTCTTTTATAAGCCCGTTCATCCGTATTCGATTGGTTTGCTGAATGCCGTACCTCGTCTGGATGCAGAAGGGGAAGAGATGCTCACGATCCCGGGCAACCCACCGAACCTGCTGCGTCTGCCAAAAGGCTGTCCGTTCCAGCCGCGTTGCCCGCATGCGATGGAAATCTGTAGCAGTGCTCCGCCACTGGAGGAATTTAGTCCAGGCCGTTTGCGCGCCTGCTTTAAGCCGGTGGAGGAACTGGTATGAATGCGGTAACCGAACAACGTAAAGTGCTCCTTGAGATTGCTGACCTTAAAGTCCATTTCGATATTAAAGATGGCAAACAGTGGTTCTGGCAACCATCTAAAACCCTTAAGGCAGTTGATGGCGTAACCCTGCGACTGTATGAGGGCGAAACCCTGGGCGTGGTCGGTGAATCAGGCTGCGGGAAATCGACCTTTGCCCGTGCGATTATCGGCCTGGTGAAGGCCACCGATGGAAAGGTTGCCTGGCTGGGTAAAGATTTACTGGGTATGAAACCCGATGAGTGGCGGGAAGTACGCAGCGATATCCAGATGATTTTCCAGGATCCGCTGGCATCGTTAAACCCGCGCATGACCATTGGTGAAATCATTGCCGAACCGCTGCGTACTTATCATCCGAATCTTCCTGGTCAGGAAGTCCGCGATCGTGTGAAAGCGATGATGATGAAGGTAGGATTATTGCCCAACCTGATTAACCGCTACCCACATGAGTTTTCAGGTGGCCAGTGTCAGCGTATTGGTATTGCCCGCGCGCTGATCCTCGAACCGAAGTTGATTATCTGCGATGAACCCGTTTCGGCGTTGGACGTGTCAATCCAGGCCCAGGTGGTTAACCTGCTGCAACAACTTCAGCGAGAAATGGGATTATCGTTAATCTTCATTGCCCACGACCTCGCGGTGGTTAAACATATCTCCGACCGTGTGCTGGTTATGTATCTTGGACATGCGGTGGAATTAGGGACCTATGACGAGGTGTACCATAACCCGCTGCATCCTTATACCAAAGCGCTGATGTCTGCGGTGCCGATCCCCGATCCGGATCAGGAAAGGAACAAGGTTATCCAGTTGCTGGAAGGCGAGTTACCGTCCCCGATTAACCCTCCTTCCGGTTGCGTGTTCCGTACGCGCTGCCCGATTGCAGGGCCGGAATGCGCAAAAACGCGCCCGGTTCTCGAAGGAAGTTTCCGACACGCAGTTTCCTGCCTGAAAGTAGACCCGCTATAATTCCGAGGGCTGACAAAAGTCAGCCCTTTTTTTGGTGAGGTATCTGTGCCAGGTTTAGTCTCTTCTGTCCGCCGCGCGCTCTTTCGCAAATTATTCGATTTAAACACCCGTTCAGGGCGTCGCTTTGAAGGTATGTGCGCGCTATTCGCCTTGCTCAGCGTTATTGTTATCTTCATTGAGTCCGGAGTAGGGACGCAATACCATTTAACCTTTGAGGAATGGCGCGTTTTTGTCTGGCTGGAGATCTTTATTACTCTGGTCTTTACTCTCGAATATCTTCTGCGCTTATGCTGTTGGGCCAATCCCGCCAAATATGTGTTTAGTTTCTGGGGGATAGTTGACCTTGCCACCATTCTGCCGCTGTATGTGATGTGGCTATGGCCGGAAATCAGTCTGAGTTATGTTTTCGCCTGGCGGGCGATGCGTGTCCTGCGCGTCCTGCGTATTCTCAAGCTGTTGCGCTTTATGCCTTCTCTACGGGTGTTCTGGAATGCGTTAAAAAGTGCCCGACATCAGCTGATGTTGTTCTATTCCTTTATCGCCATTCTGATGGTGGTTTTTGGTGCGATGATGTATCTGATTGAAGGGCCAAAATATGGATTTACTACGCTGAATGCGTCGGTGTATTGGGCGATTGTTACTGTAACCACCGTCGGCTATGGCGATATCACACCGCACACCCCGTTGGGGCGCATGGTGGCGTCCGTGCTTATCCTGATTGGTTACTCGGTGATTGCCATACCGACGGGATTGATTACCACGCACATGAGCAGTGCGTTCCAGCATCGCGGGCACCAACGAAAATGTCCCCAGTGTCAGCAGGCGCAGCACGAACATAGCGCGCAGTTTTGTAACCGTTGCGGAAGCAAACTACCGGGCTAAAAATGAAAAAAGCTGCGAGAGCAGCTTTTTTGTTTGATTATTCGCGCCAGAGAATATGGCAGAGCTTATGATCTTTTTCGCGACATAATAAAACGCGCGCAAAAATATCGTTAATCTCGCCGTCTTCTGTATCTGCCAGACCAATCACCACTTCGGCAAAGAAATCAGGGTTCAGGTCAAAATCAACATGCTCCTGCCAGTCTTCTGCCGGATCGAATAACTCGGCACCGCCGCGTTCTTCAAACTGCAAATTGAACAGAATGATATCTGCCGGATCGAGGTTATCCGCAGCCAGTTCGAGAAAAATGTCGTAAGCCTGCTCAAGCGTTTCGTCTTCGGTCAGGCGATTGTTCAAATCCATATCCATAATGACTACCTGTTTACTGTCTGATGGGCACGTTTTACAGCAACGGACTAAAGAAGTAAAACAGTCGCTCTGCTATCCGCTGCCAGAGTGGTCGTTTTACCCACAAACGGGCATCAAGCAGGCGGGAACGCGAAATATAATCATCCTGCACGGCGGCGAGATCGCCGCCGAATCCAGCATCGTCAATGACCAGCGTGATTTCAAAATTGAGCCACAGACTGCGCATATCCAGGTTAACGGTACCGACCAGGCTCAGCTCGCCATCGACCAGTACGCTCTTGGTATGCAGCAGGCCGCCTTCGAACTGATAAATTTTAACGCCAGCTGCCAGCAACTCAGTGAAAAAGGCCCGGCTTGCCCAGCCAACCAGCAGGGAATCATTCTTACGCGGAAGAATGATACTGACGTCGACCCCACGCTGTGCTGCCGTACAAATTGCATGCAGCAAATCGTCGCTGGGAACAAAGTAAGGCGTGGTCATAATTAAATATTCGCGCGCTGAATAAGCTGCGGTTAACAGCGCCTGATGAATCAAGTCTTCTGGGAAACCAGGACCCGAGGCAATTGTGTGAATGGTGTGCCCGCTGGCCTGCTCAAACGGCATGATATTGACGTCCGGTGGCGGGGGCAAAATGCGCTTTCCGGTCTCAATTTCCCAGTCGCAAGAATAGACGATGCCCATAGCGGTGGCTACCGGGCCTTCCATTCTTGCCATTAAATCAACCCATTGCCCAACGCCTGCATCTTGTTTGAAGAAGCGCGGATCGACCATGTTCATGCTGCCGGTATACGCAATGTAGTTGTCGATCATGATCATTTTGCGGTGCTGACGCAGGTCCATACGGCGTAAAAATACACGCATCAGGTTCACCTTCAGCGCTTCTACAACCTCGATACCTGCGTTACGCATCATCGCCGCCCAAGGGCTGCGGAAGAACGCCACGCTGCCGGCGGAGTCCAGCATCAGGCGACAGTGAATGCCACGCCTCGCGGCAGCCATTAACGACTCGGCTACCTGGTCGGCCATACCACCCGGCTGCCAGATGTAGAACACCATCTCTATGTTGTGGCGCGCCAGTTGAATATCACGGATCAGCGCCTGCATCACGTCATCTGAACTGGTGAGCAGCTGCAGCTGATTTCCCTTAACGCCGGCGATTCCTTGACGACGCTCGCACAGTTTAAATAAGGAGGAGGCGACGCTGCTGTTTTCCTGCGCAAAAATATGCTTACAGGCTTTAAGATCGTTCAGCCACTTGGCCGTTGACGGCCACATTGCCCGGGCGCGTTCGGCGCGGCGTTTACCCAGGTGGAGCTCACCGAAGGACAGATAAGCAATGATCCCTACCAATGGCAGAATATAGATGATCAAAAGCCAGGCCATTGCGGAGGGCACTGCGCGTCGTTTCATTAGAATGCGTAATGTTACGCCAGCAATGAGTACCCAGTAACCCAGAATGACCAGCCAACTCACCACGGTGTAGAAGGTTGTCATAAATTTAAAAATCCTTTTGAAAGCGTATTGTTAAGAGTTTACGCATCAGGATTAATCTGGCAAATAAAAACACGGGAAAACCGCTGGTCTGCATTCGGTGTGGCGTTATAATGGCCACTCAGTGACTGAAAGAGTAGTAAACATGAAGCGTAGTAGAACGGAAGTGGGACGCTGGCGGATGCTGCGTCAGGCTAGCCGCCGTAAAGCACGTTGGCTTGAAGGACAATCGCGTCGTAATATGCGTATCCACACTATCAGAAAGTGCATTCTCAACCATCAACGCAACTCGTTGCTGTTTGCGATCCACAGCATCTGATCCTAAAAGGGCACCGCTGGCGGTGCCCAATGTCTGTTTTTGTTTTGTTTTTAAAATACTTTTTTGTACGGTTTTACTGAAACCTGCGCGTAAACGCCCGCTGCAACATACGGATCGGCTTCCGCCCACGCCTGTGCCGCCTCCAAAGATTCAAATTCGGCAATCACCGTCGAGCCGGTAAAACCCGCCGCACCGGGATCGTTACTATCGACCGCTGGCATGGGGCCCGCCGTGAGCAAACGACCTTCGTCATGAAGGAGTTGCAGGCGAGCCAGATGAGCAGGGCGCACGGAAAGACGTTTTTCGAGAGAGTCTGCGATATCTTGGGCGTAAATAACATACAGCACGGGTAGAACTCCTTGAACGGTAAAAGTCGTTAATAACGTTATTGGAAAGGCCTAACAACTGCAACGGAAAGATAACTGATATGTTAAGGCCATACTCTGAAAGTGGTTTTTTATCATAAAATCGCGTTCTAAATGTCAGTTACCGCCACGGGCTTATTGAATATGATTGCTATTTGCATTTAAAATCGGGGCCTGGTTTTTTTACTGAAACGATTATGACTTCAATGACCCTTGATTTACCTCGTCGCTTTCCCTGGCCAACGTTACTGTCTGTCGGCATTCATGGTGCCGTGGTGGCTGGTTTGCTGTATACCTCGGTACATCAGGTTATTGAACTGCCTGCGCCAGCGCAGCCGATCTCTGTCACGATGGTCGCGCCTGCCGATCTCGAACCACCTCAGGCCGTTCAGCCGCCGCCGGAACCCGTTGTCGAGCCTGAACCGGAACCAGAGCCGATTCCAGAGCCACCAAAAGAGGCGCCGGTGGTGATTGAAAAACCGAAGCCCAAGCCTAAACCGAAGCCAAAACCGGTGAAAAAGGTGGAAGAGCAGCCGAAACGCGATGTTAAACCAGCAGAACCGCGCCCGGCCTCCCCGCTGGAAAATACGGCACCTACGCGCACAATGACCAATACCGCGCCAGCAACTACCAGCAAACCGGTGGTCAGTGCGCCATCGGGTCCACGTGCTTTAAGCCGTAATCAGCCTCAGTATCCGGCGCGAGCACAGGCGCTGCGCATTGAAGGGCGGGTAAAGGTCAAATTTAATGTAACACCGGATGGTCGGGTTGAAAATGTGGAGATCCTGTCTGCGCAGCCTGCCAATATGTTTGAGCGTGAAGTGAAAAACGCGATGCGTAGATGGCGTTATGAAGCAGGTAAACCCGGATCCGGACTCGTGGTGAATATTGTTTTCAAATTAAACGGCACAACGCAGATCGAGTAAGCATCAGGCCGTCCGGCAATGATCACTCTTGATCATTGCCGGATAGCATTACTGGCGTGTGCTATCAGGCCAACGTGGGGATTGGACGCGGTTTCCCGTCTTTATCAACGGCAACGTAGATAAACAGAGCTTCGGTGGCCTTATAACGCTGGCCAATAGGTTCAGAAGCGACTTTCTTCACCCAAACTTCAATATTGATGCTGATTGAGGTTGTCCCGCGTTTCACACAGCGAGCATAGCAACACACTACATCACCTACGGCGACCGGGCGCAAAAAGCTCATTCCTTCAACCCGCACAGTTACCACACGACCATGTGCGATCTCTTTGGCCTGAATCGCGCCACCTATATCCATTTGTGACATCAGCCAGCCGCCAAAAATATCACCGTTCGCGTTGGTATCGGCAGGCATGGCCAGAGTGCGTAAAACCAGTTCACCCTGGGGAGTGTTATTCGTTGTTGTCATTGTAGAACCGACTATAGAGAAAGATTACAGGCGCGATGCTACTAGAATTTGTGCGTCGAGAACAGAGGGGATGCGGCATGCAGAGCAGATGTAAGTCAGGTTGTCAGCTCTATGGAACGCGAGGGGATAAAAATTCGCCAGATCCGCAGATCTGGCGAGCATGTATTACGATTTATCTTCTTGCGGCAGATGACGGTAAATATAGACCCCACTCAGCAGCGTAAAGAATAAAGTCAGGGCGGTCAGGCCGAACACTTTGAAGTTGACCCAAATGTTCTGCGGTAGCCAAAATGCAATATAGATATTCGCCAGACCACACAGGATGAAAAAGACTGCCCAGGCTAAATTTAGTTTCGACCACACTGGTTGCGGCAGGGTCAGTTCTTTACCTAACATGCGCTGGATCAGCGGTTTTTTCATCACCCACTGGCTTACCAGCAATGCTCCAGCAAACAGCCCGTAAATCACCGTTACTTTCCACTTAATGAATTCATCGTTGTGGAAAAAAATAGTCAGGCCACCAAATACGGCCACCAGGACAAAGGTGATTAACGCCATCTTCTCGACCTTGCGATAGCGAACCCAGCTGTAAATCAACACTACAGCCGTTGCGACAATCAGCGCCGAGGTCGCCGCATAGATGTCGTAAAGCTTATAAAAAGCAAAAAAGACAACCAGCGGTAAAAAATCAAGAAACTGCTTCATTCTTCGATTCCGTCATCAAAAGCACCGGGTACAAGCCCGGAATGCGTTCAGGGTTTATTGGCGAATCAGCATGTACAGGCGGAACAAATAGATCAGCAACACCGCGGAGATCATATTGCTCAGCGTATTCGCCAATACCGCGCCTACATTCGGCGTAAGTACTGCAAAACTTGGCGCAAAAAGCAACAGCAGCGTTTTTGCCAACAACCAACCGATTACTGCCGGCGCAACCAGTCGCATATTCGACCACGCCAGACGCATACTGTTGCGCATCGCGGCAAAGACACCCATTTTGTCCTGTACCAACATCACAGGTGCGAGTGCCAGCAGGATGGCCAGCAGAATACCGGGAACAACAACCAGCATAATACCGATTTGCACCAGCAGAGTAGTCAAAAAAATCAGAATAAACAGCTTTGGCAACACTGGCGCACTGGCGCCGATGGCACGTAATGCGCTGACCCGATGACCTGCTGAAATCAGCTGAATCATCAGGATGACCCCACCGGCAAGGATGGCATTACCAATCAGACCAGAAAACGTAGACGCCGCGGAAGCGCGTAGCAAAATTTGCTGTTGCTCCGGGGTCATGTTTTGCACCAGATCGAACAACCCCACGCTGCTGGTTAACTGATCGCCTTCACTGAGTTGCGCAATTTGTGCGTCAGTGGGGGAAAAGGCATGCCCTAACACCACTGTGATAAACGCGCACAACAACGATACCAGCAAGATGGTAATGAATTGATTACGGAAAAAGTTTCCCGTGTCACGGTAAACGGATTTCGCCGTGATAGACATGCACTCTCCTTGAGTTTTGCAGGTGTTCATTTGCGGGCAATTGTACCCTGGATAACTCTACAGTGGCAGCATCGCGCGATGTATGGAAAAGCATATCTTTGTAAAGCTGCGGTAATTTTTGGCTATGACTTCAGCGTCGTGCATGAACGCTGTTTGTTATCTGCGCATCGCGTGCAGATAACCATCACCCATCAGCAATGAGCTGGAGGTACTTGCACATTGAAAATATATCAAAATTGATCTGAATTAATTTAACCAGGATTTTGAATGCAAGTTCTAACTTAATCTGGATCAATAAATGTTAAATTATCAAAGTCAATGTGATCCATGTTAGATCATTTATTACTCCAAAGTAGGTATATTCATTCCGCTTTTATAACCATAACGATGGAGCGGACATGAAAAAATTAACAGTTGCAGCATTGGCTTTAACAACTCTTCTCTCTGGTAACGCATTTGCGCATGAAGCTGGAGAGTTCTTTATTCGTGCAGGTTCTGCCACCGTCAGACCGACGGAAGGTGCAGGTGGTACGCTGGGCAGCTTAGGTGGCTTTGATGTCAGCAATAACACGCAGTTGGGTCTGACATTTACCTACATGGCAACCGACAATATCGGTGTTGAATTACTGGCGGCGACACCGTTCCGCCATAAAATTGGTACTGCAGCAACGGGTGATATTGCCACCGTACATCATTTGCCGCCGACGTTAATGGCACAGTGGTACTTCGGTGACTCCAGCAGTAAACTGCGTCCGTACGTAGGTGTTGGTGTGAACTACACGACCTTCTTCGATGAAGGCTTTAACGATAACGGTAAAGAAACAGGATTATCGGACCTGAGTCTGAAAGATTCCTGGGGTGCAGCAGGGCAAGTCGGTATGGACTATCTGATTAACCGCGACTGGCTGATTAACATGTCGGTCTGGTACATGGATATCGACACCACCGCAAGCTATAAAATGGGTGGCGTCCAGCAGCGCGACAGTGTACGCCTCGATCCGTGGGTGTTTATGTTCTCTGCGGGTTATCGTTTTTAAGTTCTTCTGCAAAACTCCTCTGCAAAACTGGTCATCAAATGACCAGTTTTTTCCATTCTGTTCCACGCGTATTGTTGTTTTGACCAGCTGTAGTCAACTGAGTCACGTGTGCTTCTGAACGCATCAGTCAGAGATGCTGGTTGTACCGTTCCACCCATTTAGCATTTCCCTTTGTTGTAGTGGTGGAGTAAATATAGGCTAAGTATCTTGCCCCGGTACTAAACGAACACACTATCAAATAAGGCGCTGTGCAAGATGACTTGTAGCGCTCTCTTTAAGCAGTACCGCGGTAACTATAATAGCCTGTGTGTTTATCTGGAATATCGCTTTTGTTTCTATTCTCTTATGCATTATTGCTGCGGCTCATTTATTACGTACAAAAAAGAACCTGCAGATAATCAGGGGATAACTTATCCAAAATGTTACCTATTGATAAAATTAAAGTAACATATCGTAAAATTTGGATATTTTATTTTTCATGGACTAATGTTTATACATCATGATATAATGTGATGGCAGATTATTTACCATTCAATAATGTAAATGAATTTTCGAGGAGATCATTCCAGTGGGACGTAAGTGGGCAAATATTGTTGCTAAAAAAACAGCTAAAGACGGTGCAACGTCTAATGTATATGCAAAATTCGGTGTAGAAATTTATGCTGCTGCTAAACAAGGCGAACCAGACCCAGAATTAAATACATCTTTAAAATTCGTTATTGAACGTGCGAAACAAGCGCAGGTTCCAAAACACGTTATTGATAAAGCCATTGATAAAGCCAAAGGCGGCAGCGATGAAACGTTCGTGCAAGGGCGTTATGAAGGCTTTGGTCCCAGTGGCTCACTGATTATCGCTGAAACATTGACTTCAAACGTTAACCGTACGATTGCTAATGTCCGCTCAATTTTTAATAAAAAAGGCGGGAATATCGGAGCGGCGGGTTCTGTCAGCTATATGTTTGACAATACCGGAGTAATTGTATTTGAAGGGACAGACCCTGACCATATTTTTGAAATTCTGCTTAATGCTGAAGTAGATGTTCGTGATGTAACCGAGGAAGAAGGAAACATCGTTATTTATACTGAATCTACAGATCTTCATAAAGGCATTGCAGCTCTAAAAGCAGCAGGAATTACTGAGTTCTCAACTACAGAATTAGAGATGATTGCTCAATCAGAAATTGAACTTTCACCAGAAGATTTAGAAGTCTTTGCAGGGCTTGTTGATGCTCTTGAAGATGACGATGATGTTCAAAAAGTATATCATAACGTTGCAAATCTCTAATGATAGATTAAAGAAATCTGTCATTATGGCAGATTTTTTTAACTCATAAGGTTGTAATGAGTGCACTATTTATTACAAACTCGGATATTTTCCATCATCATCAACTAAAAATATCTGAGATAGGTACCAGGTATCATTCTCTTTGGATAATTGATATTCATAAATAGGTGAATAATACTGCCTCGATAATCTGGTCGTCACGGTCGCTACTTTTTCAGTAATCTGAACCGATATGATGTTCTCTTGCTCAGGATCATGACTAGACTCAGAACCAAAAGCTATAGGCTCGCCCTGAAAACCAGGTTTTGTATATTTATTCAAAAGCTCATTCCAACCCTTCTGGGCCAGGAGCATAACTTCTTGCTTTCCGTAGTTCTGATTTCTCTGAAATGACTGGTCATTCCAATATTTATAATCCCTCTGGAAAGCGGTGATTACCTGTTCCGGAGTATTTGCCAGTATGTCCCCAGCGCTTAAAAATCCAACGCTTAACATAACTAATTTAATCAACAGATGTCTCAACAAGTTCACCCATATTTGGCATGCTTTCCTTCAGTGTCTCGCAAGGGACTTTTTGAAGTCAACTTCATTAATGGTTGCACAACCAAAACGACTGAACTGTATAGATTCCGGGCATACCTGCCCGCGGTTAGCAGCCAGGAAAAATTCCCCTCGTTCTTCATTTAAAAAATTCTGGGGAAAACATCCTGCCTTTCTCCCCTTTGATGTAGTGCTACTCTTTAAGCAAACCAACTTTGAGGGGATTGCTGATGATGTTGACCCGCCATCTGCTACAGCAAAAAATCACACTTCTGGAACCGTTCTACGAGGATCAAACGGCAGCGTTTGCCGTGAGTGTTGCACGTGAATTATTGCTTTGCATGGATAAAATTGAGGCGCTGGAGAAACTTATTGCGACTCCGGTTACACTACCTTATTGCAGCGCAAGTCCGGTTTGTGAGATTGAGGCGGGCTATGCCGCAGGTGTAAACGACTGC
Organism: Citrobacter sp. LUTT5; assembly: GCF_009905315.1. NCBI lineage: Bacteria > Pseudomonadati > Pseudomonadota > Gammaproteobacteria > Enterobacterales > Enterobacteriaceae > Citrobacter > Citrobacter sp. LUTT5. Next base: position 2,270,671 of record NZ_CP047606.1, read on the forward strand.
CGCGAGGCCATCCGGCGGGCAGGGTATCCTATCGAAGGTGATGATTAGTTTGCGCTTATGTTAACAAATATGTGCTTTTATTGTATAAATCTGTAACCTACGCGCGCTGCTGCGGGCTACATCAACTTACCTGCTTCGGAGTGGCAAACATTCTCTATCAACGTACAACGCTGTTATGCAACAACATAAACGGGTAACCGATTTGGCAATACTGTTAACTATCAGGGTGGACTCGTGAAGATTGTGCAGGATAAGCTCAGAAACAGGCAGGCTCTGCTGGTATCCGGGCTCATTACGTTGATTTTTACCTCGTTGTTTCTGTTTATCATTTATGAACAGCGTATGGCGGCCGCCAGTGAAGGCGTTAGCCGCCTGCAAGCTCACATGTTGGACATTTTTAACGATAATGAACTGATTGCCGATGCGATTGGCGAGCGTTATTACCACATCAAAACCGGCGAACAGTGTGGTGTTATGGCGCAGTTTGTTCCGCGAAACAAAGATGAATGGGGAATTAACGCCGACCCAAAGCGGGTTCATTCTGCAACGGGGACAATTATTGCTCAGCAACCCAGCCATAATGCGCTGTGTATGTATACTGCGGCGGAGTTCATTCGCGGAATGGTTAATGAGCTAAATCCAGGCAGCTTCGATGCACACCGTTACATTATCGCCAGCAATTCAGATTATTTTTATTGGTTTATGGCTTCCGACTCGCGCAATTTCAGTTTTTCTGACTCTGAAATGGCGATGGATATAACGCATTTTTTCTATCCACCCACCGATTTCTATACCCGGTTGTTGCAAAAAAACGTCAAAAACAAAGCTCTCAGTTCAACAAACTTCTATACCGATAAAATTACCGGTGAAAAAGCCTACAGCGTAGTGAGCTATATCTACGATCTGTCGGGTAAGGAGATATCAGACCAAATCGTTGCCTATCTGGTCTATGATCATTCGAAGCCTGAGCTGCAGGAAGCGTTAGCCGAGGCGTTTGATAATCAAATCCTTCCCGGATTGAACGTGGAGTTAGTGAATCTGACCAACAAAGAGAGCCTCTGCTTATCCGGCAAATGTGCGGGGCAATCCAGCTATTTGGTGCGCAATTTTTCGGAGAAATATGCGCTGCACTATTCGCTTTCATTAGGCCGTTTTATGGCGCGCGATACACATGCCGGGATTGTTATCCTGCTGGCGCCGTTCTTTTTCATCATCATTAGCTTCTCGTTAAAGTCATGGCTAAACGAAAGCGACCTCAAGGTTTATATCGATACTCTGACCGGCTGTTTTAACCGCCGAATACTCGACATTATCAAGCGTCGGGATTTATCACACTGTTCGGTGGTGCTACTGGACTGCAATAAATTTAAGGCCGTCAATGATACCTGGGGCCACGCGGCAGGCGATCGCGCGTTGCAAATTATCGCCAACAGGATGCTGTCAAACACCCGCACCAGCCACGATATTGTGATTCGTACCGGCGGGGATGAATTTATGATCCTGCTGTTTCGATCGCAGGCAACTGACGCCATAGCAATCGCGCAACGTATTAGCGGGCAGGTGACCAGTCATGTGTTTGTGGTGGATGGGCATACCGTGCCATTGTCAGTATCGTGGGGAATTGCAGAGGTGAACGGTGAACTGGATGTGGCCATTCAGAATGCGGATAGCGCTATGTATAGAATGAAGCACACGGAAGAAGGGTGAAACCGCCAGACGTCTCTGGCGGTTGATTTAACTTACTGGTGGGTGGCGGCTTTCATCGTGCTGACAAACGCTTTCAGCTCAGCCAGCATCTGTTCCGGTGCCGCAACATTTTTCTCAATGATTTTCACAATTGCCGAGCCGGAAATTGCACCGGCAGCACCGGCTTCAATAGCTCCGGCTACCTGTTCAGGCGCAGAGATACCGAAGCCCTGTAAAGAAGGCGGTGCATCATATTGTTTCAGCTTTTCAACCAAATGATGCAGCGGTAATGCCGCACGATTTTCGGCACCGGTCACACCTGCACGTGAAAGCAGATAAGTGTAGCCGCGACCGTAAGAGGCAATCTGGCGTAGCAGTTCTTCATCAGCGTTCGGCGGGCAGATGAAAATCGGTGCGATGTTGTGACGCAGTGCAGCAGTTCTGAATGGCGCAGACTCCTCAACAGGGACATCGGCTACCAACACAGAATCCACACCCACTTTTTCGCACTGGGCGTAAAACTCGTCAATGCTCTTGCTGAAGACCAGGTTGGCATACATCAGCAACCCAATGGGAATCGTCGGATGTTTCTGGCGAATCAGCGCCAGCATCTCAAAGCATTGCGATGGTGTGACGCCGGCGGCAAACGCACGCAGGGTGGCTTCCTGAATGGTTGGGCCATCGGCCAGCGGATCGGAGAACGGAATGCCGAGTTCAAGCGCGTCGGCACCAGCTTCAATCAGCGTATCAATGATTTTCAGTGACTGCTCAACAGACGGATCGCCCAGGGTTACGAAGGGGACAAAAGCACCTTCTTTGCGGTCCTTCAGCTGTGCAAACAGGTTTTCGTAACGTTCCATCAGATTTCCCCTCGCGCTTTCAGAATATCGTGTACGGTGAAAATGTCTTTGTCGCCGCGACCGGAGAGATTAACCACCAGTAGCTGCTCTTTTTCCGGATTTTCACGCATCATTTTCAACGCGTGCGCCAGGGCATGGGAGGACTCCAGTGCCGGAATAATCCCCTCGTGCAGACACAGCGTTTTGAAGGCTTCCAGTGCTTCATCATCGGTTATTGAAACATAATCGGCGCGACCAATGCTGTTCAGGTACGCATGCTGTGGCCCGACCGACGGAAAGTCGAGCCCGGCGGAAACAGAGTAAGACTCTTCAATCTGTCCTTCTTCGGTCTGCATCATCGGGGACTTCATGCCGAAATAAATCCCAACACGCCCATGTTTCAACGGCGCGCCGTGTTCTCCAGACTCAATCCCGTGACCGCCTGGCTCTACGCCAATCAGACCGACGCTGGTTTCATTAATAAAATCGGCGAACATACCGATTGCGTTAGAACCGCCACCCACGCAGGCGATAACGGCGTCCGGCAGACGACCTTCTTTTTCCAGAATCTGCGCCTTGGTTTCTTCACCGATCATCCGCTGGAACTCACGCACAATAGTCGGGAAGGGGTGCGGACCTGCCGCTGTACCGAGCATATAGTGCGCAGTATCGTAACTGCCAGACCAGTCGCGCAGCGCTTCGTTACAGGCATCTTTCAGCGTTGCGGAACCGCTGTGAACGGGGATAACTTCTGCACCCATCAAACGCATACGGAAAACGTTCGGCGACTGACGTTCAACATCTTTCGCGCCCATGTAAATACGGCATTTCAACCCCAGCAGTGCGCTGGCGAGAGCAGATGCAACACCGTGCTGCCCCGCGCCTGTTTCGGCGATAATTTCCGTTTTACCCATGCGCTTCGCCAGCAACGCCTGGCCCAGCACCTGGTTGGTTTTGTGCGCGCCGCCGTGCAGTAAATCTTCACGCTTGAGATACAGCGTCGTGTTGGTGCCTTGAGTAATGTTCTGGCACTTGGTCAGTGCGGTTGGGCGACCCGCATAGTTTTTCAGCAGGTCTGTAAACTGCGCCTGAAATTCAGGATCTTTTTGCGCGCTGACAAAAGCTTCTTCCAGCTGGCGCAGGGCAGGCATCAGAATCTGTGGCACATACATACCGCCAAATTCACCAAAATACGGATTGAGTAATGTTGTCATGTCCTTTTCCTTAATATGCGCGCAGCGTCTGAAAGACCGAAGCCAGAAGACGTGCATCTTTGATGCCCGGCTGTGACTCTACGCCAGAATTGAAATCGAGACCGGCACAGCCGGTTTTTGCCGCGTCAACGCAGTTATCTGCGCCCAGTCCGCCAGCCAGTAATACGTTATCCAGCGATTGTCCGCCTAAAAGTGACCAGTCGAAGCGTTGCCCGCTGCCGCCCTGACCGTTGTCGAATACGTATTTATCGACATGCTGATAATCCCGGGCTGGCAACTTATCGCTGACGCTGAGCGCCTTCCAGATTTGTACCTGTGCGGGTAGCGCATTGCGTAGCGCGTCTACGTAGGCTTGATCTTCGCTACCATGCAGTTGCACGGCAGTGAGTCCCAGAGCAGCCGCTGTTTCACGTACGTCGATAATATCTGTGTTGCGAAACACCCCGACATATTGCAGCGGCGCGCCGGTCATGACCTCTCGCGCTTGCTCAACGCTAACCGCGCGTGGCGATGTGGGTACAAAAATCAGTCCGCCATAAATCGCGCCGGATTTATACGCCGCGTTGGCATCCTGAGCCCGGGTTAAACCGCAGACTTTATTCTCGCCGAGCAGTACGCGACGCACGGCAGCGTGCAGATCATCATGCGACATCAGCGCGGAACCAATCAGAAAACCGTTGGCGAAGTGGCTGAGCTCGCGCACCTGACCATAGGTATTGATCCCGGACTCGCTGATGACGGTCACACCGTGGCCCAGTCGCGGCGCAAGCTGGCGGGTGCGATTCAAATCAATCGACAAGTCGCGTAAATCGCGGTTGTTGATACCAACGACTTTGGCGCCCAGTGCGATAGCGCGCTCCAGCTCTTCTTCGTTGCTGACTTCGGTCAGTACGCCCATTTTCAGGCTGTGGGCGACGGCGGCGAGTTGACGATATTGTTCATCATCGAGGACCGACAGCATCAACAAACAGGCGTCCGCCTGGTAGAAACGCGCCAGGTAAATCTGGTAAGGATCGATAATAAAGTCCTTACACAGAACAGGTTGCGGCGCGATGCGGCTGACGATAGGCAGGAAATCAAAACTGCCCTGGAAATATTTCTCATCGGTCAGTACGGAAATCGCGGAAGCATAATGTTTATAAACGCCCGCAATCTGTGCCGGATCGAAGTCATCACGGATCACGCCTTTTGACGGAGATGCTTTTTTACATTCCAGAATAAAGGCGGTGCGCGCACCTTGCAGCGCATCGTAGAAATCACGAGAGCTGGGTTGAACATCATTTTGAAAGCTGGCCAGCGGTTGTTGCTGTTTGCGGGCTTCTACCCAAATCGCCTTGTCTGCGACAATTTTCGCTAAAACGGTTTGCATCATTTACCCTCTTGCTGCCAGTGCAGTGACACGGTCATAGGCCGCACCGCTGCGCAGTACATTAATCACGGTTTGCGCATTGGCTTTTAAATCTTCTTCACCGTGCAAGCGCATTAACATGGCGACATTCGCGGCAACAGCGGCTTCATGAGCGGCTTCACCTTTACCTTGTAACAAGCGACTAAGAATGTCACGGTTTTCTTCCGGCGTGCCGCCAGCCAGCTGTTCCTGGTGGTAAGGCGTCAGGCCAAAGTCTTCTGCCGTCAGTTGATAACTCTTGATTTCCCCATCGTGCAGCTCTGCCACAATGGTCGGTGCATGCAGCGAAACTTCGTCCATGCCACCACTGTGCACTACGGCTGCCCGCTGATATCCGAGCACGCGCAGCGTTTCGGCAATCGGCAGCACCAGCTCCGGGCTGTAAACGCCGATCAGCGCCAGCGGCGGATGTGCCGGGTTAATCAACGGGCCGAGCACGTTAAACAGCGTGCGGGTTTTCAACTGCTGGCGTACCGGCATGGCATGGCGAAAACCGGTGTGGTATTTCGGCGCAAACAGAAAACACACGCCGAGATCGTCAAGCGCCTGACGTGATTTGTCGGCGTTCATATCCAGATTGATGCCAAATGCCGCTAACAGATCCGAAGAACCTGACTTGCTGGAGACGCTGCGGTTGCCGTGTTTGGCAACTTTCAGTCCGCAAGCCGCTGCAACAAAGGCGCTCGCGGTAGAAATATTGATGCTGTTGCTGCCGTCGCCGCCGGTACCGACAATATCGGCAAACAGATAATCAGGACGCGGGAACGGAGCGGCGTTTTCTAGTAGCGCGGTTGCCGCACCGGCAATTTCATTCGGGTGTTCGCCACGGATTTTCATGCTCACCAGCGCCGCAGCCAGTTGTTCCGGCTTCAGTTCACCGCGGACCACGGCGGAGAACAGCTGGTGGCTTTCCTGCTGAGACAGCGTCTGCGCCTGGTACAGTTTCTCCAGAATTGGTTGCAGCGTATTGGTTTGTTCAAGCTTCTGTTGCGCCCAGGCCAGCGTTTGTTCCAACAGACGCGCGCCCTGGGTGGTCAGAATGGACTCCGGATGGAACTGGAAGCCGCAGACGCGATCGGTATCGTGACGCACCGCCATCACCATGCCGTTAAAGTGGGCGTTAATGGTTAATCCTGCCGGAACGTTGCTGCCAACCAGCGAATGATAGCGTGCCACCGGCAGCGGATTAGCCAGACCAGCAAACATTGCCTGACCGTCGTGTTCAATGCTGGACGCTTTGCCGTGCAGGATTTCTCCAGCCTGGCCCACATATCCACCATAGGCCTCAACAATGGCCTGATGTCCCAGACAAATGCCGATGATTGGCAGCTTGCCGCGCAGACGGGTTAACAGCTCCGGCATGCAACCTGCTTCGCTTGGCGCACCTGGGCCTGGAGAGAGCATCAGCACAGGATTTTTCATCGTTGCTAAGCGGTCAATCAACGTCTGGGCCGGAATATGGTTGCGGTAAATCACCACGTTGTGACCATTAGTACGCAGCTGATCCGCCAGGTTATAGGTAAAAGAGTCGATATTATCGAGCAGCAGAATGTCAGCCATTAGAAGGTCTCCTGTGCGTGGTGCGCGGTGGCGATAGCACGCAGAACCGCGCGCGCTTTATTACGGGTTTCATCGGCTTCAGACTGCGGTACAGAATCCAGAACAATCCCGGCACCGGCTTGTACGGTGGCAATACCGTCTTCCACGAGGGCGGAACGAATGACAATACAGGTATCCAGATCGCCATGAGCCGTGAAGTAACCTACCGCGCCGCCGTAGCTGCCACGGCGACGACCTTCTGCCTCGGCGATAAGCTGCATAGCGCGAACTTTTGGCGCTCCGCTTAACGTGCCCATATTCATACAGGCGCGGTAAGCGTGCAGCACATCCAGATCGCTACGCAGCTCGCCTACCACACGCGAAACCAGGTGCATTACGAAGGAGTAACGATCGACTTTGGTGAGGTCAGCAACATAGCGGCTGCCAGGCGTACAGATGCGCGCCAGGTCGTTACGCGCAAGGTCAACCAGCATCAGGTGCTCAGAAAGCTCTTTATGGTCGGTACGCATCTCCAACTCGATACGGCTGTCAAGGTCGCGGTCAAGCGAACCGTCCGCACGACGACCACGCGGGCGAGTGCCGGCAATCGGGTAGATCTCAATCTGGCGGCTGGTGGCATCGTATTTCAGCGAGCTTTCCGGGGAGGCGCCAAACAGCGTGAAGTCGTTGTCCTGCATGAAAAACATGTATGGGCTGGGGTTACTTTTCTTCAGCACATAGTAGGCTGCCAGCGGTGACGGGCAGGGCAGCGAGAAACGTCGGGACGGAACTACCTGGAAAATTTCGCCCGCGCGAATCGCTTTTTGCATGCCACGTACTACGGCGCCGAACTCTTCATCGCTCTGATTGCACTCGCAGCGCATCTGCGGGACTTCAGTGACCGGCAACGGCGGCGCAGGCTCGGTAAGCTGCTGGCTCAGCTGCGCCAGACGGGCGTTAAGTCGCTGTTTTTCCGCATCATTGGGGGTAAAAACACTGGCCTGAATTCGGGTGCTTTTTTTCTGGTGGTCGATAACCATCAGCGTTTCTGCCAGATAGAAGCAGTAGTCAGGACAACGGTTGCCCGCTTCAAGCTGAGGTAAATCTTCAAAACCGGCAACCAGGTCGTAGGAAAACAGACCGCCGAAGAACATCGCTTCACGTTCTTGCACAGGAACATTCACCAGCCCCTGCAGTAAGCGAAAAGCATCAAATACGGAAAGAGAACATAAACGGGCGTCTTCATCCAACAGCGGGCTGACGGCAGGGAATCGCAGATGACGACCATTCGTCTGTTTTTCATTCTCAACGCCAGCGGGCAGGGCAGCATCCAGCAAGGGCAGCAGCGATGCGCCGTTTGCGGATAACGCCTGAATAGTGACGGTGTCACCGAGAGCGGTAATGCGCAATGCGCTGTCGACTAGCAGCAAGCTCTTCAGATCGTCTTTGCTGTCGATATCTGCAGATTCCAGCAGCAGCGTTGCCGGACGTGCGCCACACACCTGATGAAACAGCGACGTCGGATTCTCACGGTAGGCGGCATCGCAGGCAAGCAGTTCGAGTATCGGTTTTTGTGTTTGCATCGTTATTCTCATTAATTTTGTTCAAAAAAAAGCCCGCTCATTAGGCGGGCCGGGTATCTGGTTGCAAATTGCAGACGTAAGACACTGCCCGAAATCAGGAAGTGCGCCACCAACCGTGCAGAAAAAATGTTGCTTTCATTGCAGATACCTTCTTCATGTGAACTTGCGTACTAGTTAACTAGTTCGATGGGATAAAGTCAACACCTGATTTCAGTATATTTGCCGAAACCGCTATGATGGGCGTGTTACGACATTTATTGAAACGGGAGCCGCCTTGAGCGACACGAATTACGCAGTGATTTATGACCTGCATAGTCATACTACAGCCTCCGATGGGCGATTAACCCCAGAAGCCTTAGTACAGCGTGCGGTAGAGATGCGAGTCGGTACACTGGCGATCACCGATCATGACACTACGGCGGGGATTGCGGCGGCAAGAGAAGAAATTTCACGTTCGGGTTTAGCGTTAAATTTGATCCCTGGTGTCGAGATATCAACTGTCTGGGAAAACCATGAGATCCATATAGTGGGTCTGAACATTGATATCGCCCATCCCATGATGTGCGATTTTCTGGCGCAACAAACGGAACGTCGTCAGCAGCGTGCGCGCCTGATTGCCGAACGACTCGACAAAGCGCATATCCCCGGCGCGTGGGAAGGGGCGTTGCGCCTGGCTGATGGCGGGGCGGTTACGCGAGGCCATTTTGCGCGTTTCCTGGTGGAATGTGGCAAAGCCACAACCATGGCGGATGTCTTTAAAAAATATCTTGCCCGTGGGAAAACCGGTTACGTTCCGCCACAGTGGTGTACAATAGAACAAGCTATTGATGTCATTCATCATTCTGGCGGTAAGGCTGTTCTGGCTCATCCTGGGCGGTACGATCTTAGCGCTAAGTGGCTGAAAAGACTGGTTGCACATTTTGCTGAACATCGCGGTGACGCGATGGAAGTAGCGCAGTGTCAGCAGTCTCCCAATGAACGCACCCATCTGGCGACGCTTGCGCGTCAGCATCAATTGTGGGCATCGCAAGGGTCTGATTTTCATCTACCCTGCCCATGGATTGAGTTGGGTCGTAAACTTTGGTTGCCCGCAGGCGTAGAAGGCGTCTGGCAACTTTGGGAGCAGCCCGAGATCACAGAGAGGAAAGTATGAGCCAGTTTTTTTATATTCATCCCGAAAACCCGCAGCAGCGCCTGATCAATCAGGCCGTTGAAATCGTGCGTAAAGGTGGGGTGATCGTCTATCCAACCGACTCCGGCTATGCGTTGGGCTGCAAAATTGAAGATAAAGGCGCAATGGAGCGCATTTGCCGAATCCGTCACCTGCCGGACGGGCACAACTTTACGCTGATGTGCCGTGACCTGTCTGAACTGTCGACCTATTCGTTTGTCGACAACGTGGCCTTCCGTTTAATCAAAAACAACACGCCGGGCAACTACACCTTCATCCTGAAGGGGACGAAAGAGGTTCCGCGCCGCTTGTTGCAAGAAAAACGTAAGACCATCGGCCTGCGTGTACCCTCAAACCCGATAGCACTGGCGCTGCTTGAAGCGCTGGGCGAGCCGATGCTCTCCACGTCACTGATGCTGCCGGGTAGCGAATTTACCGAGTCAGATCCGGAAGAAATTAAAGACCGCCTGGAGAAACAGGTGGATTTAATTATCCACGGCGGATATCTCGGCCAACAGCCGACCACGGTCATTGATTTAACCGACGATTCTCCGGTGGTGTTGCGTGAAGGCGTCGGTGACGTTAAACCTTTCTTATAAGGGCGTGAACCGCTATACTACGCGGCCTTAAAATGGCGCTGACTGGCGCCGTTGATTCTCCTGTTCGACGCCTGTGAAGGCGACACCTAAAGGAAGCTCTATGAGCGAAAAGTTACAAAAAGTGCTGGCGCGCGCTGGCCACGGTTCTCGCCGTGAAATCGAATCTATTATTGCCGCGGGTCGCGTGAGCGTTGATGGCAAAATTGCCACGCTCGGCGATCGCGTTGAAGTCACTCCGGGTCTGAAAATCCGTATCGACGGTCATCTGATTTCGGTTAAAGAGTCTGCGGAGCAAATCTGCCGTGTTCTGGCCTATTACAAGCCAGAAGGCGAACTGTGTACCCGTAACGACCCGGAAGGTCGTCCGACCGTGTTTGATCGTTTACCAAAACTGCGTGATGCGCGCTGGATTGCCGTAGGGCGTCTGGACGTGAATACATGCGGTTTACTGCTGTTTACCACCGATGGTGAACTGGCTAACCGTCTGATGCACCCAAGCCGCGAAGTTGAGCGTGAATATGCGGTACGTGTGTTTGGTCAGGTTGATGATGCAAAACTGCGCGATCTGAGTCGTGGCGTGCAGCTGGAAGATGGTCCGGCGGCATTTAAAACGATCAAGTTCAGCGGTGGTGAAGGGATCAACCAGTGGTATAACGTCACGCTGACCGAAGGACGTAACCGTGAAGTCCGCCGCCTGTGGGAAGCTGTAGGTGTACAGGTAAGCCGTCTGATTCGTGTCCGTTATGGTGATATCCCTCTGCCGAAAGGCCTGCCGCGTGGTGGCTGGACAGAGCTTGATCTTGCTCAGACCAACTATCTGCGTGAACTGGTGGACCTGAAGCCGGAAACGACCTCTAAAGTGGCCGTCGAGAAAGATCGTCGTCGCATGAAGGCGAATCAGATCCGTCGTGCGGTGAAGCGCCACTCTCAGGTCGGCGGCAGCCGTCGTCCGGGTGGTCGCAGCAACAACGGTTAATCATGACCAGGCCTGATAAGCTAAGCGCCATCAGGCGTTAGCGTGGAGCCGGATGCGGCGCAAACGCCTTATCCGGCCTACACTCAATAATCGATCCCTGCTTGGGCTTTCACGCCCGCTTCAAACGCATGCTTGACCGGGCGCAGCTCGCTAACCGTGTCAGCTAACTCCAGAATATCGCGATGACATCCACGGCCGGTAATAATGACCGTTTGATGGGCTGGGCGCGCGTTCAGGGCATTGATGACCTCTTCAAGCGGCAGATAGTCGTATGCCACCATGTAGGTCAGCTCATCCAGTATCACCATATCCAGTTCATCGTCGGCCAGCATCCGCTTGCCGTGTTCCCACACGGCCATACAGGCTGCGGTGTCAGACTCGCGGTTCTGCGTTTCCCAGGTAAATCCTGTCGCCATAACCTGAAACTCTACGCCGTGGGGTTCAAGTAAGTTACGTTCTCCGTTTGGCCACGTACCTTTAATAAATTGTACGACGCCGACTTTTTTACCATGGCCCACAGCACGCGTGGCGGTACCGAATGCGGCGGTGGTTTTACCCTTACCATTTCCGGTGAACACGATGATAATTCCGCGCTCATCTTTCGCTGCGGCAACGCGTGCGTCAACCCGATCTTTTACGCGCTGTTGACGTTGCTGATAGCGTTCTTCACTCATTGGGCAATTCCTGGTTTACGGCCCGGCTGGGCATCAAAAGTCATACCGGTTTTACGGCGGCTGTCATCGCCCATCAGCCACAGGTAGAGCGGCATAATATCGGCGGGAGTTTTCAATTTTTGCGGATCTTCCGTTGGGAATGCGCTGGCTCGCATGCCAGTTCGCGTCCCACCAGGATTGATACAGTTTACGCGCAGATGACGGTTTTGATACTCATCAGCCAGAACCTGCATCATCCCTTCGGTCGCAAATTTTGAGGTGGCATATGCTCCCCAATTGGCGCGTCCCTGGCGACCGACACTGGAAGAGGTAAAGACCAGCGATCCGGCATCGGATTTGAGTAACAACGGCAGCAATGCCTGAGTCAGCATAAAAGTGGCATTTACATTTACCTGCATCACATCCTGCCAGACCTGCGGGTTTTGTTCACTCATTGGACAAATATCGCCGAGTAATCCGGCGTTATGCAGTACGCCATCCAGACGAGGGAAATGTGCAGCAATGCGCTGCGCAAGCTGGTGGCATTCTTCAGAGGTACAGGTCAGTAGATCCAGTGTAAACCACTGTGGTTGTGTTCCGTTTTCATCGGCGATAGTGCGGGCAACCTGACGCAGTTTTTCTTCTTTACGCCCAAGCAGGATAACGGTCGCGCCATAGCGTGCATAGGTCTGCGCGGCTTCGCGTCCGATACCATCGCTGGCACCGGTGATAAGAATAATGCGGCCCTGTAGAAGGTCTTGTTTAGGTTGGTAATGCACGGCTACTCCTCGGCGACGTCCTGGATATCTCGTTCGCGATAACTTTTGGGCTTTATGCCTTAAACCCTGTACTTTTTCAATCAGCCAAAGGCAATAACACCGCAAAATGAACGCTTTGTCATGCTTTTTACTGATTCAGCACTGGATGTATGAAGCAAGACGAGGTGACACGCCTGTTGTACACTGAGCGGAAGTCGCGTTGTTTAACCAAGGTGGGTCTCGTGGAATTGTTGTCTGAATATGGGTTGTTTTTGGCAAAAATTGTCACTGTCGTGGTGGCTATTGCAGTGGTGGTGATGCTGATCGTAAACGCGACACAACGCAAACGTCAGCGTGGGGAATTGCGGGTTATTAACCTCAGCGATCAATATAAAGAGATGAAGGAAGACCTGTCGCTAGCCTTATTGGATGGGCATCAGCAAAAATTCTGGCATAAGGCGCAGAAAAAGAAACAAAAGCTGGAGGCGAAAGCGGCTAAGGCAAAAGCGAAACTGGGTGACAGTACGTCATCAGATAAACCTCGTGTATGGGTGCTTGATTTTAAAGGCAGTATGGATGCCCATGAGGTCAGCGCATTACGCGAAGAGGTGACGGCTGTGCTGGCGGTTGTTAAACCTCAGGATCAAGTGGTGGTTCGTCTGGAAAGTCCGGGTGGTGTGGTACATGGTTATGGCCTGGCTGCGTCCCAGTTACAACGTCTGCGCGATAAGCAGATCCCGCTGACCGTTACGGTAGATAAAGTCGCTGCGAGCGGCGGATATATGATGGCCTGCGTGGCGGATAAAATTGTCTCGGCGCCGTTTGCTATCGTCGGCTCAATTGGCGTGGTGGCGCAGATCCCGAACTTTAACCGCTTCCTGAAAGGGAAAGATATTGATATCGAACTGCACACCGCCGGACAGTATAAGCGTACGTTGACCTTACTCGGTGAAAACACGGAAGAAGGGCGGCAGAAATTCCGCGAAGATCTGAACGAAACGCATCATCTGTTTAAAGATTTTGTGCAGCGCATGCGTCCGACTCTGGACATTGAGCAGGTTGCCACCGGTGAACACTGGTTTGGTCAACAGGCGCTGGCAAATGGGCTGGTGGATGAGATCAATACCAGCGATGAGGTGATCCTCGGGCTGATGGAAGGTCGTGAAGTATTGAACGTTCGCTATCTGCAGCGTAAAAAGCTGATGGATCGTTTTACCGGTAGTGCGGCGGAGAGCGCCGATCGTTTGCTGATGCGCTGGTGGCAGCGGGGGCAGAAGCCACTGATGTAAAATTGTCATTGCCGGATAGCGATGCTCATATATCTCCTATCCGGCCTACAAATATGCATCAATATAGGCTGGATAAGGCGATGCCGCCATCCGGCAAATTATTACTCGTGTTAATCGATCAAGTGATACTTTTCGGAAAGTACGTGCGCCAGGTGTTTAAACATATTAAACACCGCCGTACTTTTGGGCGTTGGTAGCCCTTGCTCGTCTAAAAAGTAATCTCCGCTGAAAACCAGCACGCCGTTTCGCTGCGTAACGCCGGTGGCGACAATCCCCGCCAGCGTGTCCTCATGCTCACGAATGATTTTGTTGGCTTCAATCAGCAGTGTTTCGCGATCGATGGGTTGAGTGTCTTTATGCATGATTTACTCCTTAAACAAGGACATTAGTCTACGCTGAGCCCGCCTTATGGGCAAATATTCCCTGACATAAATGAAGGTTTTACGACAGTGTTACAACTGGCGAGATTTGTTTTTGCATGCTAATAAAGTTGCGTAACGCATTTTATCAGGTACAGTGTGACGCTTTCGTCAATCTGGCAACAGATTTGCTTGACATTCGACCAATACTTCGTCGTGCTAGAGCGTTTGTGAGAAAAAAAGCCTGTTAACTCAGTTACATGAGAGTTACATTACAAGCGCGAATCAGTTTAAAGGGTTGATATCCGCCGACGCAGAGACCATATCGATGTCTCGTCGCCAGTGGAAGGTGAATCAACGTGCGACGCATTCTGGAAGAATCAAATTAGGTAAAGGTGAATATGGGTAAAGCTCTTGTCATCGTTGAGTCCCCGGCAAAAGCCAAAACGATCAACAAGTATCTGGGTAATGACTACGTGGTGAAATCCAGCGTCGGTCATATCCGTGATTTGCCGACCAGTGGCTCAGCAACTAAAAAGAGCGCCGACTCAACCTCCACCAAAACGGCTAAAAAGCCCAAAAAGGATGAACGTGGCGCTCTCGTCAACCGTATGGGTGTTGACCCGTGGCACAACTGGGATGCGCGCTATGAAGTGCTGCCTGGTAAAGAGAAAGTTGTTTCTGAACTGAAGCAACTGGCTGAAAAAGCCGACCACATCTATCTCGCAACTGACCTTGACCGCGAAGGGGAAGCCATTGCATGGCACCTGCGGGAAGTCATCGGTGGCGACGACACCCGCTACAGCCGCGTGGTGTTTAATGAAATTACCAAAAATGCTATTCGCCAGGCGTTTGAAAAACCGGGCGAGTTGAACATCGATCGTGTTAATGCGCAACAGGCGCGCCGCTTTATGGACCGTGTTGTGGGCTATATGGTGTCGCCACTGCTGTGGAAAAAAATTGCACGCGGTCTGTCTGCCGGTCGCGTACAGTCTGTGGCTGTGCGTCTGGTGGTTGAGCGTGAACGCGAAATCAAAGCATTTGTTCCAGAAGAGTTCTGGGAAATTGATGCTAACACGACCACGCCGGGCGGCGACGCGTTGCCGCTTGAGGTGACGCATCAAAATGATAAGCCGTTCCGTCCCGTAAATCGGGAACAAACGCTTGCCGCTGTTAGCCTGTTGGAAAAAGCGCGCTATAGCGTATTGGAACGTGAAGATAAACCGACCAGCAGCAAGCCGGGCGCACCGTTCATTACCTCCACGCTACAGCAGGCTGCGAGCACGCGTCTCGGCTTCGGTGTGAAGAAAACCATGATGATGGCGCAGCGCTTGTATGAAGCGGGTTACATCACTTACATGCGTACTGACTCAACCAACCTGAGCCAGGATGCAGTGACCATGGTTCGCGATTACATCAGCGATAATTTTGGTAAAAAATATTTGCCGGAAAACGCGAATCAGTACGCCAGCAAAGAGAACTCGCAGGAAGCGCACGAAGCTATCCGTCCTTCCGATGTCGCCGTACAGGCGGAATCGCTGAAAGATATGGAAGCTGATGCGCAAAAACTGTATCAGCTGATCTGGCGCCAGTTTGTTGCCTGTCAGATGACCCCAGCTAAATATGATTCCACAACGCTCACCGTGGGTGCGGGTGATTTCCGCCTGAAGGCGCGCGGTCGTATTCTGCGCTTCGATGGCTGGACGAAAGTGATGCCAGCGTTGCGTAAAGGCGATGAAGATCGCATCTTACCGGCGGTGAACAAAGGCGATACGCTGACGCTTATCGAACTGACGCCAGCACAGCACTTTACTAAACCGCCTGCGCGCTTCAGTGAAGCTTCGCTGGTTAAAGAGCTTGAAAAGCGTGGCATTGGTCGTCCATCTACCTATGCGTCGATCATTTCTACGATTCAGGATCGTGGTTATGTTCGCGTTGAAAACCGTCGCTTTTACGCTGAAAAAATGGGTGAAATCGTCACCGATCGTCTGGAAGAAAACTTCCGCGAACTGATGAACTACGATTTTACCGCGCAGATGGAAGATAGCCTCGACCAGGTGGCGAATAAAGAAGCCGAATGGAAGGGCGTACTCGACAACTTCTTCACTGATTTTACTCAGCAACTGGATAAAGCCGAGAAAGATCCTGAAGAAGGCGGTATGCGTCCGAACCAGATGGTGCTGACCAGCATTGATTGCCCGACCTGCGGACGCAAGATGGGTATTCGTACCGCCAGTACCGGCGTTTTCCTTGGTTGCTCCGGCTATGCACTTTCCCCGAAAGAGCGTTGCAAAACCACCATTAACCTGGTGCCGGAAAACGAAGTATTGAACGTGTTGGAAGGCGACGACGCGGAAACGAACGCATTGCGCGCCAAACGCCGCTGCCAGAAGTGCGGTACGGCAATGGACAGTTATCTTATCGATCCTAAGCGTAAATTGCATGTGTGTGGTAATAACCCAACCTGCGACGGCTACGAGATCGAAGAGGGCGAGTTCCGTATCAAGGGTTATGACGGTCCTATCGTCGAGTGCGAAAAATGTGGTTCTGAAATGCACCTGAAAATGGGACGTTTCGGCAAGTACATGGCGTGTACTAACGACGAGTGCAAAAACACCCGTAAGATCCTGCGTAACGGTGAAGTCGCTCCGCCGAAAGAAGACCCAGTTCCGTTGCCGGAACTGCCGTGTGAAAAATCTGACGCGTATTTCGTGTTACGTGATGGTGCTGCAGGTATCTTCCTGGCGGCCAATACGTTCCCGAAATCACGTGAGACTCGTGCGCCGTTGGTGGAAGAGTTGTACCGCTTCCGCGATCGCCTGCCGGAAAAACTGCGTTATCTGGCAGATGCGCCGCAAACTGATCCGGATGGTAACAAGTCCATGGTTCGTTTCAGCCGTAAAACCAAGCAGCAATACGTTGCCGCTGAGAAAGACGGTAAGGCGACTGGCTGGTCCGCGTTCTTTGTTGACGGCAAATGGGTAGAAGGGAAGAAATAACAGCGTTTCGGCTGAATTTCTCCTCAAAGGGTCGCGTAAGCGGCCCTTTTTGTTTCTCGCATATTATTTTTTGTCATACCTATACAGCGTACATATAAATGATATAGTGGTTATAGTTAACAGAGTTTTTATTATTAAATCGTATTAGCAGCGCCCGCGAGCCTGCACTGAAACGATGATTTGATGGCGCGAATCGGGATGGCATAACATGAAATTACAGCAGCTTCGCTACATTGTTGAGGTGGTGAACCACAACCTTAATGTCTCCTCAACAGCGGAAGGGCTTTATACCTCGCAGCCCGGTATCAGTAAGCAAGTTCGTATGCTGGA
Organism: Citrobacter sp. LUTT5; assembly: GCF_009905315.1. Lineage (NCBI taxonomy): Bacteria > Pseudomonadati > Pseudomonadota > Gammaproteobacteria > Enterobacterales > Enterobacteriaceae > Citrobacter > Citrobacter sp. LUTT5. The sequence continues at coordinate 2,288,074 of NZ_CP047606.1, forward strand.
AGATGAACTTGGCATCCAGATTTTTGCCCGTAGCGGTAAGCACCTGACGCAAGTTACGCCAGCGGGGCAGGAAGTTATTCGTATTGCGCGAGAAGTTCTGTCGAAGGTGGATGCCATTAAGTCCGTTGCTGGCGAACATACCTGGCCGGACAAAGGCTCGTTATATATCGCCACTACGCACACTCAGGCGCGTTACGCTTTACCGAACGTGATTAAAGGTTTTATTGAGCGCTATCCTCGCGTCTCATTGCATATGCACCAGGGATCGCCGACACAAATCGCCGAAGCCGTTTCGAAAGGAAATGCAGATTTTGCTATCGCGACGGAAGCCTTGCACCTGTATGACGACCTGGTGATGTTACCTTGCTACCACTGGAACCGCTCGATCGTCGTCACGCCGGATCATCCGTTGGCGGGGAAATCTTCGGTTTCTATTGAGGAACTGGCACAGTATCCGCTGGTGACCTACACGTTTGGTTTTACCGGACGCTCGGAGCTGGACACCGCGTTTAACCGCGCGGGTCTGGAGCCACGTATTGTCTTTACCGCGACCGATGCTGATGTCATTAAAACCTATGTCCGTCTGGGCCTTGGCGTGGGTGTGATTGCCAGTATGGCGGTTGATCCTGTTTCCGATCCTGACCTGGTACGCGTGGATGCTCACGATATCTTCAGCCATAGCACCACCAAAATTGGTTTTCGTCGCAGCACCTTCTTACGTAGTTACATGTATGATTTCATTCAACGTTTCGCGCCGCATCTGACGCGTGATGTGGTGGACACGGCGGTGGCGCTGCGTTCCAACGATGATATTGAAGCCATGTTTAAAGATATTAAATTGCCTGAGAAATAATAACGACTGTAACCTCGTCGGTATCCATAAGCATAAAGCGATACCGACGGGAAACACTGAATTAATTGATAATTTACCGTGGATAAATTAACCATATATAGCTTGTGGAAAAAATTCTCTAAAGTAGTTTCAAATTAGTCAGCTTGCCAAAAATTCCTTTCAAATATTTATAACCGATCAAACAATCGATTTATTTATCAGGACGAGTCTGAAAATTAACTGGCTTTTTTTCGCCTTTTTTATTAGGATTCCTCCTATCTGATGATTAATTGTACCGATTGTTTGGTGCCTAAATGATAAGTGATTTCGATAGTATGAGGTTAGCGATGCCTTCAGGAAACCAGCCAGCACGCAGGGATCCGGTGATGAAACGTAAAGCCTGGTTCGCCGTATTTCTTGGTTCTGCGATATTCTGGATTATTGTCGCACTCGTGGCCTGGAATGTGTGGGGGTAAGTATGTCCGCACCAGAGCAGCACTCTACCGAAAGGCTATCGCCTCATGACCATGAACAAGAGAGCAAAACCGTCGCAGAGAAGGGGCAGAAGGTACCCGAATCCTGGAACCTTTCTCCTGAACAACGGGCGTTTATTGATCTGTTAACTGATGATGATGAACAGAAACAATAATTCGTACGTATTTTATAATAATAACGATTACCTTGTGCCCTTGAATATCGAATCATTTATCCATGTAATCGTCATCAACAACCTAATCAACGTATTATCCATTGCTCTATTGCCTGCTGAATATTCATCCTATTAACTACACGGTTAGACCTTCCTCCTTACCATCGACCTAAGTTCGCGCTTTTATATCGCCCGCTACTTTTATCATTTTGAGTTGTTATCAAAGCGTTACATTTTGTTTGTGTTATCTTTAATACTAACCCTGAGGAAAGTCAGGGGATCCAACCCTGTCATTTAAGGAGGAGCTATGTCGTCGACCCTACGAGAAGCCAGTAAGGACACATTGCAGGTTAAAGATAAAACCTACCGCTACTACAGTTTACCCCTGGCTGCTAAATCATTGGGTGATATCACCCGACTACCCAAATCGCTAAAAGTGTTGCTGGAAAACCTGCTTCGTTGGCAGGATGGTAATTCCGTTACCGAAGATGATATTCATGCTCTCGCACATTGGCTGAAGACCGCCCACGCCGATCGTGAAATTGCCTATCGACCCGCTCGTGTTCTGATGCAGGATTTTACCGGCGTTCCGGCGGTGGTCGATCTTGCCGCCATGCGCGAAGCGGTGAAACGTCTGGGGGGAGATACGGCAAAAGTGAATCCGCTTTCGCCAGTGGACCTTGTCATTGACCACTCGGTAACGGTGGACCGTTTTGGTGATGATGATGCTTTCGAAGAAAACGTTCGCCTGGAAATGGAACGTAACCATGAACGTTATGTGTTCCTGAAATGGGGACAGCAGGCATTTAGTCGCTTCAGCGTTGTACCGCCGGGAACGGGGATTTGCCACCAGGTAAACCTTGAATACCTTGGCAAAGCCGTCTGGAGCGAGTTACAGGACGGTGAGTGGGTGGCTTATCCCGATACGCTGGTCGGTACCGATTCCCATACGACAATGATTAATGGTCTCGGTGTGCTGGGATGGGGCGTTGGAGGCATTGAGGCTGAAGCAGCAATGCTGGGTCAACCGGTCTCTATGCTTATCCCGGATGTCGTAGGCTTTAAACTAGTGGGCAAACTGCGGGAAGGTATCACCGCTACCGACCTGGTTTTAACCGTTACCCAGATGCTGCGTAAGCACGGCGTGGTCGGTAAATTTGTTGAATTCTATGGTGATGGCCTCGACACCTTACCGCTGGCCGATCGGGCAACCATTGCGAACATGTCACCGGAATACGGCGCAACCTGCGGTTTCTTCCCGATCGATGGCATCACTCTTGAATATATGCGTCTGAGTGGACGCAGTGAGGAGCAGGTTGAGTTGGTCAGCGCCTATGCCAAAGCGCAGGGAATGTGGCGTAATCCAGGGGATGAACCCGTATTTACCAGTTCACTGGAGCTGGATATGGGCAGTGTGGAAGCTAGCCTTGCCGGACCGAAGCGCCCGCAGGATCGGGTGGCACTGGCTGATGTTCCGAAAGCGTTTTCGGCGAGCAATGAACTCGAAGTAAATAGCTCGCTGAAAGACCGTCAGCCCGTGGACTACACCATGAGCGGCCAGCAGTATAAGCTGCCGGACGGTGCGGTGGTGATAGCAGCTATCACTTCCTGTACCAACACCTCCAACCCAAGCGTATTGATGGCGGCGGGACTGTTGGCGAAAAAAGCAGTGACACTTGGTCTGAAACGTCAGCCGTGGGTGAAAGCCTCGCTGGCGCCAGGATCGAAGGTGGTGTCTGATTATCTGGCGCAGGCTGGGTTCACGCCGTACCTTGATGAGCTGGGATTTAACCTTGTAGGTTATGGCTGTACCACCTGTATTGGTAACTCGGGTCCGTTACCCGATCCTATCGAGACAGCCATCAAAAAAGGCGATCTCACCGTTGGCGCCGTGCTTTCCGGCAACCGAAACTTTGAGGGGCGTATCCATCCGCTCGTGAAGACCAACTGGTTGGCGTCTCCGCCGCTGGTGGTGGCCTATGCGCTAGCAGGGAATATGAATATCAATCTGACGAAAGATCCGTTAGGCCATGACAGAAAGGGCGATCCCGTTTATCTGAAAGATATCTGGCCGACGGCTCAGGAAATTGCCCGTGCCGTGGAGCAGGTTTCTACCGCCATGTTCCATAAAGAATACGCTGAAGTCTTTGAAGGTACGCCAGAATGGAAAGCTATCCAGGTTGATCGGGCTGATACCTATGGTTGGCAGTCTGACTCAACTTATATCCGCTTGTCGCCGTTCTTCGATGGTATGCAGGCTACGCCGGATCCGGTCCAGGACATTCATGGTGCGCGTATCCTCGCAATGCTTGGAGATTCCGTCACCACCGACCATATTTCTCCTGCCGGCAGTATTAAGCCGGATAGCCCGGCAGGTCGTTATCTGCAAAGCCACGGCGTTGAGCGTAAAGATTTTAACTCCTATGGTTCACGCCGCGGGAATCATGAAGTGATGATGCGCGGTACCTTTGCCAATATTCGTATTCGTAATGAGATGGTACCCGGAGTGGAAGGTGGGATGACGCGTCATTTGCCGGGAACCGAGGTAGTGGCTATCTATGATGCGGCTATGCAATATCAACAGGAGAATATCCCCCTGGCGGTTATTGCCGGGAAAGAGTATGGCTCTGGCTCCAGTCGCGACTGGGCGGCAAAAGGCCCACGCTTGCTGGGGATTCGCGTGGTTATCGCTGAGTCCTTTGAGCGAATTCACCGTTCTAACCTGATTGGTATGGGGATTTTGCCGCTGGAATTTCCACAGGGCGTCACGCGCAAAACGCTGGGACTAACCGGTGAGGAAGCGATCGATATTACGGACCTGCAAAACATCAAGCCGGGCGCAACAGTGCCGGTGAATATGGTTCGCTCAGATGGACGTAAAGAGGTGATTTTATGCCGCTGCCGTATCGATACCGCGACGGAGCTAACTTACTACCAGAACGATGGTATTCTGCACTACGTGATTCGTAATATGTTGAATTAAAATGTATAAAGCCTGCGAGAGCAGGCTTTTTTATCGGCGGTAACAACCATTACTTGCCCAGCAAATGCCCCATCTTGGCGGCTTTGGTGTCCAGGTAATGTTCATTGTTCGGGTTACGACCCACAATCAGCGGCACGCGTTCAACAATATTGATTCCCGCTTCGGTCAGAATTTCCACTTTTTTCGGGTTATTGGTCAGCAAACGAACCTCGTCCACGCCCAGCAGCTTGAACATATCCGCACACAGCGTGAAATCACGCTCATCTGCTGCAAAGCCCAACTGATGGTTAGCCTCAACGGTATCATAACCCTGGTCCTGCAACGCGTAGGCGCGGATTTTATTGAGCAGGCCGATATTGCGTCCTTCCTGACGATGATAAAGCAGGATACCGCGCCCTTCTTCAGCAATGTGGGTGAGAGCCGCTTCGAGCTGGAAGCCGCAATCGCAACGCAGGCTAAACAATGCATCGCCAGTCAGACATTCGGAGTGGACACGCGCCAGAACAGGCGTTTGACCTGTGATATCGCCAAAAACCAGTGCGACGTGATCGTGTCCGGTTGCCAGTTCTTCAAATCCCACCATCAGGAAATCACCCCAGGGGGTTGGCAGTTTGGCTTCTGCCACACGTTTAAGCTGCATGTAATTCTCCAGATTATGCTGGCACTGTCGTGCCGTCGCCTGTTGGCTTCTTGTTCTGTATTGCACTATTTTGCCATAAGGCAACGATGTTCACCTAATCGCGACAACGGATTCGCCTTTGGAATGGCACAAAAATGTCAATTTTCCCGGCATGCACTTTTTTCAGTTATGATTGTGAGACTTATAGACGAAAGGAGAGGCAATGCTGTCAATTGCAAAGCGCACTGCGGTCGGGGCCGGGCTGCTACTTATTATGCCGGTTGCTGTATGGGTATCGGGCTGGAGCTGGCAGCCGGGACACAACGTTTGGTGGCTAAAATCTCTGTACTGGGTAACGGAAACGGTGACGCAGCCGTGGGGGATTATCACTCACGTTGTGCTCTGCGCATGGTTTCTGTGGTGTCTGCGTTTTCGTCTGAAAGCTGCGGTAATGCTGTTTGCGATCCTGGCCGTGGCAATTTTAGTCGGTCAGGGTGTGAAGTCCTGGGTTAAAGACAGGGTGCAGGAACCTCGGCCCTTTGTCGTATGGCTGGAAAAAACGCACCATATCCCGGTTGATGAGTTCTACACTTTAAAACGTAAAGATCGTGGCAACTTAGTTAAAGAGCAATTGGCCGAACAACAGGATATTCCGACGTTTCTACGTAAGCACTGGCAAAAAGAAACGGGTTTTGCCTTTCCGTCAGGACATACAATGTTTGCTGCCAGTTGGGCTTTACTGGCAGTAGGGCTGTTATGGCCACGCCGACGTACGCTGACGATTGTGTTTTTGCTTATCTGGGCGACAGGTGTTATGGGTAGCCGCTTGCTGTTGGGCATGCACTGGCCGCGTGATTTGGTCGTTGCAACGCTGATTTCATGGCTGCTGGTAACGCTGGCGACCTGGCTCGCGCAGCGAGTATGCGGGCCACTTACGCCGCCTGTGCAGGAGGCAAAAGAAATCGCGCAACGCGAGCAAGAAAGCTAGCTATGATTGATTTTTCAAATTTTGCCCTTAAATCAGAAAGCGGAAAGCGCTTTTCCATTTCGCACTCGTTGTGAAAATGGTAATTTAAAGGGCTCAACGCGGTAAGTTGTACACGATTTATTCGCTTAAACCACATAACGGGAAGTAATGTGAAATATTTACTCATTTTCTTACTGGTGTTGGCGATTTTTGTTATTTCGGTGACATTAGGTGCGCAAAACGATCAACAGGTTACGTTTAATTACCTGCTGGCTCAGGGTGAGTATCGTATCTCTACGCTGCTTGCTGTATTGTTTGCCGCAGGTTTTGCGATTGGTTGGTTAATTTGCGGCCTTTTCTGGCTGAAGGTTCGAGTGTCTCTTGCGCGCGCCGAACGTAAAATCAAACGACTGGAAAACCAGCTTACGCCTGCGACCGACGTTGCGGTTTCTGCCGATTCGTCGGTTGTGAAGGAATAATTATTTATGTTGGAGTTGTTGTTTCTGCTTTTACCTGTAGCCGCTGCCTATGGGTGGTATATGGGTCGCAGAAGTGCGCAACAAACCAAGCAGGATGAAGCTAACCGTCTTTCCCGTGACTATGTCGCCGGGGTTAACTTCCTCCTGAGCAACCAACAAGACAAAGCGGTGGATCTGTTCCTCGATATGCTAAAAGAGGATACGGGCACCGTTGAGGCTCATCTCACTCTCGGAAACCTGTTTCGCTCGCGCGGTGAAGTCGATCGCGCAATCCGCATCCATCAAACGTTAATGGAAAGTGCTTCGCTGACCTACGAGCAGCGTTTGTTGGCCGTACAACAGCTGGGGCGCGATTACATGGCCGCAGGTCTGTACGACCGCGCGGAAGACATGTTCAATCAGCTTACCGATGAAACAGATTTTCGCGTCGGTGCATTACAGCAACTGCTGCAAATTTATCAGGCGACCAGCGATTGGCAGAAAGCCATTGATGTCGCAGAACGTCTGGTGAAGCTAGGCAAAGATAAACAGCGTATTGAGATAGCCCACTTCTACTGCGAACTGGCCTTACAGCAGATGGGCAGCGACGATATGGATCGCGCCATGGCGCTGTTGAAAAAAGGGGCTGCGGCAGACAAAAACAGTGCCCGGGTTTCCATCATGATGGGCCGTGTGTACATGGTGAAAGGCGAGTACGCGAAAGCCGTTGAAAGTCTGCAACGCGTGATTTCTCAGGATAAAGAACTGGTCAGCGAAACGCTGGAAATGCTGCAAAGCTGCTACCAGCATCTGGGGAAAACCGATGAGTGGGCAGAGTTTTTACGTCGGGCCGTTGAAGAGAATACTGGCGCCGCCGCCGAGCTGATGCTGGCCGATATTCTTGAAGCGCGTGAGGGGACTGATACCGCTCAGGTTTATATTACCCGCCAACTACAACGCCATCCTACGATGCGCGTTTTCCACAAATTAATGGATTACCATCTTAACGAAGCAGAAGAAGGGCGCGCGAAAGAGAGCCTGATGGTTCTGCGCGATATGGTCGGGGAGCAGGTGCGCAGCAAGCCGCGCTATCGTTGCCAGAAGTGCGGATTTACCGCATATACACTGTACTGGCACTGTCCATCTTGTCGCTCATGGTCAACCATTAAGCCTATTCGCGGACTTGATGGGTTGTAATTTTTAAAAAAATCTTACTTTAGTTACAACATACTAATGATGGATAACAAAGCCATCCTCAGCCACCGTTGCCAAATTCGCCTGGCAGAAATGGAATCGCGCCTGTTAATTTTCTATTACCGCAGGTAGAATGCACGCCGTTTACCCATTTCGCGCTACTGTCGGCGCCCATCCTCAAGAAGGTCTGGTCATGACGTTTACTGCTTCATCTTCTTCTCGTGCTGTTACTGATTCTCCTGTCGTTGTCGCTCTCGATTATTCCAATCGTGATAAAGCATTAGCTTTTGTCGACAGAATTGATCCTCGTGATTGCCGTTTGAAAGTGGGCAAAGAGATGTTCACGCTTTTTGGACCTCAGTTGGTTCGCGATTTACAACAGCGTGGTTTTGACGTTTTTCTTGATTTGAAATTTCATGATATTCCCAACACTACCGCGCATGCCGTTGCGGCAGCGGCTGAGCTTGGCGTGTGGATGGTTAACGTTCATGCTTCTGGTGGGGCGCGTATGATGACCGCCGCACGTGAAGCCTTATTACCTTTTGGCAAGGACGCACCGCTGCTGATTGCGGTAACGGTTCTGACCAGTATGGAAGCCAGCGACCTCGCCGATCTCGGCGTGACGTTGTCACCTGCAGAGCATGCTGAAAGGCTGGCGCGCTTAACCCAACATTGTGGTTTGGATGGCGTTGTATGCTCCGCGCAGGAAGCGGTGCGATTCAAGCAGGCGTTTGGCCAGGCATTTAAATTGGTTACGCCGGGTATTCGTCCTGAAGGCAGCGAGGCGGGCGACCAGCGTCGCATTATGACGCCGGAACAAGCACAGTCAGCTGGTGTGGATTATATGGTTATTGGTCGTCCGGTCACGCAGTCGGCAGATCCGGCTCAGACGCTGAAGATGATTAATGCCTCACTGAAACGAGGTGCGTAAATGAACGACTCAAACTCTCGCCTGGTCTACTCAACCGACTCCGGGCGCATTGATGAACCAAAAGCTGCTCCTGTGCGCCCACAAGGCGATGGCATTGTTCGTATCCAGCGCCAGACCAGTGGCCGCAAAGGTAAGGGCGTGTGTTTGATTACCGGTATTGATCAAGACGATGCCGAACTGACCAAATTAGCTGCGGAACTGAAGAAAAAATGTGGTTGTGGCGGGGCAGTGAAGGATGGCGTGATTGAGATACAGGGTGATAAACGCGACCTGATTAAATCGCTGCTGGAAGCCAAAGGAATGAAAGTTAAACTGGCTGGCGGTTAATAAAAAAAGCCACGGAATATTTCCGTGGCTTTTTAATAATACAGACCTGAAAAAGTAAACGTATTATTATATCGAGCCGTTCAACCGTAGATTATTTACCCACCTGGTGGCCAATGATACCACCTACTGCAGCACCACCCAGCGTACCCAGCGTGCTGCCGTCAGTCAGGACTGCACCACCTATTGCACCTGCACCAGCACCGATTGCAGTGTTACGATCGCGTTTGGACCAGTTAGAGCAGGCGCTCAGCGACATTGCCAGAGTAATCGCCAGAATGGCAGCGGTCATTTTTTTGCTCGTTACTAACATAATACTTTCTCCTGAATTATTGATTCACGGAATCCAGTGTTCTTTAAGAATAGCGCTAAATTTAGGCTAACGAAGATATTTCCGTGAAACCGTTTAGCGAAGGCATTACAAACACTATCCTGAAGTTGGAGGTTCGTTCCTGTTATATCGCTAACATTAATTTTACGACTTAATCCTGTTAACGACAGGTAAAAAGTCTTAATTGGACTGTCAGATAACTCTCAGAGAGGAGATGATTTGCCAACTGACAAATCATCTGCTGAAGATGTTACGCGTGGGCATCAATGATATTGACGGTTAATCCGGAGTGCTCAAGCTGCATTTGTACGCTGGCGCTAAGTCTGGAGTCCGTGACTACGCGGCTGAATCGCTCTAATGGACCCAGCGTGTACGGGTGAATGGCTTCGAATTTTGAGCTGTCAGTCAGCACAATAACTTCTGCACCTTTTTCCAGCACCGCGTTAACCACATCAGAACGCATCATGTCGCGTCCGGTGAAGCCGGTGTCAGCCTGCCAGCCATCAATGCCGATAAAGGCCTTGCTGAAGTGTACCTGCTGGATAAACTGGCGAGTTAAGGGCCCAACCATACTTTCGCTTTTTTTCTGATAGATGCCGCCAAGGAGAATCACTTCGCAGGGGGTTTCTTTCAGCAGATGGGCTATATAGCTGCTGACGGTAATGATGGTGACATCTTTTTGCTCCGCGAGCGTTCTGGCTAAGAGCGCATTGCTGCTGCCGTTTTCAATGAATACGGACTCACCTGGGCTTACCAGCGATGCGGCGAATTCAGCCAGCTCACGCTTCAGCGTAAAATTAGTCATCATGCGCGTTTCCACATCATCGCTGTTCAATGAAACAGCAAAACCGTGCGCACGGCGTAAATAACTCTGTTTTTCCAGTGCGTTCAGATCCTGTCGAATCGTCACTTCTGAGACACCGGTGATTTTTGCCAGTTCGGCAACGCTCATCTGACCTTTATCAGTCACCATCTGCAAAATAGATTGTTGTCGGGAATTCATAATATTAATTTTATTGCGATATCGTATCGGAAATTAAACGGAAACTGCCTCACGTGCAGTTTGCTTATAGCAGCGACATTAAAGGGTTAATGTCGTCAGATCTCCCAGGGAGCCTTGTGCTTTTTGGGCAAGGATTCGGCATCTTCTTTGGTCATGTTTAGCAGCTCAGCCTTCAGAATTTCGAGATTATGGATAGCTGAGTGGTAATCACCTGCAACGAGGATATCCAGCACGGTATCAATGCGTTCGGCCAGACGCTGAGCGTCGATATCAGACATGGTTATCATCCTAATGGCAATAGAGTTTGAATTTCATGATGCAGAATTTCATGGCAAAAGAGAAGGGAAAAATAGTATTAACTATCAACGATAGAAGAATATTATATATTCTGTGATTACATGAAGATAGGATCGTTACGTAATGTCCATTTATGGCTATTTTCAACGTTTGATCCCACTGCATTAGCGTGTTTTTTTATTGAGGTGCCGTCGATACCAACGCTCAAACGCGGCGGCTGGCATTGGTTTGGCAAACAAAAAACCCTGACGCTCGTTGACGCCATTTTTGGTTAAAAACGCATCCTCTTTCGCGCTTTCAACACCTTCGGCGATGACCTGCAGGTTGAGTGCCTGTGCGACCGCAACAATGGCACGTACCAGCGACTGCGAAACAGGTTGTTTGTGTACATCCCTGACAAAGGTTTGATCCAGTTTAATTGCATCAAGCGGGAACCGAGCCAGTTGAGACAGTGACGAATAACCGGTACCAAAATCATCCAAATGGATTTGCGCCCCCATCTGGCTAAACTGCTGAATGACGGACAGTGCCAACTGCTCATTTTCAATTAAACTGCTTTCCGTTAACTCGACATCGATGGGGCAATATTCAAAGTCGAGTTCATGAAGCACCTGCTTGAGATCGGTAAATAGCGTCTGATCGGCGAGCTGCCGGGCAGAAACGTTTACCGCCACGCGCAGATTGATTCCCTTTGCGCGCCATTTTGCTATCTGACGCACAACGTCCAGAATAACCCAGCGACCCAGAGGAACGATAAGCCCTGATTCTTCGGCGTAGGAGATAAATTCCAGTGGTGGAATGAGGCCTCGTTCCGGAGACTGCCAGCGAACCAGCGCCTCCAGGCTGCGCACTTCGCCTCGCCAGGTTATCTTTGGCTGATAATGGATAACCAGTTGATCGTTTTCCAGCGCTTTGCGCAGATTAGTATCCAGCCACAGATATTCAAATACCCGCTGATTCATTTCCGGAGAGAAAACACAAAACTGTCCACGGCCACCTTCTTTTGCGGTGTACATGGCCGTATCGGCGTTACGAATGACGCTCTCGCAGTCCTGACCATGTTGTGGGGCGAGGGAAATACCAATAGAGCATCCGGTATAGATTTCAATCAGGCCGATGCGAAAAGGTTGACGCAGGCGTGTCAGAATACGCGACGCGGTGGCTTCCAGTGAACCCTGGGATGTTTCGGTGGCAAGGACAATAAACTCATCGCCGCCAAACCGTGCCAGTAACTGGTTTTCGCTAAGGCAACTGAGTATTGCCAGCGATACGCTTTGCAATAGCTGATCGCCAAACATATGCCCGTAGGCATCGTTTACCTTTTTGAAGTTATCCAGATCGAGGTACACAATCCCGACCTGCGTATCGCCCGCGTTCTCAATCGCATTGCTGATCAGATTATGAATAGCGTTGCGATTGGGTAATCCAGTGATCGAGTCAGTATTCGCCAACACCCGCAAACGCTCCTGGGCGCGGCGTTCTTCAGTGATATCGGTCCCGGAACAGATCAGAAATATTTCGTTCTTGCCGCTACCGTTATGCACAAATTTATTACGAAATAAAAACAGACGCTGTCCTTTGCAGGTCTTCACCCAGCGTTCAACTTCATATGAGTTACCTTCGCGAAAAAAGACCTCGATATTGCGTCGTGACGCGGCAGCTTCACGTCGACTCATAAATAATGTGAATACACTTTGGCCAATGACTTCACGTTCTTTGAGTCCGGTATACTCTTCGCACAGTCGATTAAACCGCTGAATGTTGCCCATGCGATCAAGAATGACAATGACTGAATTGGCTTCAGAAACCACCTGTTCGGCAAAAGAGAGGCCATGAGCCAGGTCACGGGCGACGGAAGGGGTGTCATCCCAGGCGGATGCGCTACCGGCCCATTCACGCTTATTGATTTTTCGGCCGACCAGATGCACGGGAATGTTGTCATCTTCAATCGGTAACGTCATTAATAAACTTGACGTAATTACCGTCATCTCGCGAATGCGTTCGGCTTGTTCCGGGGATAATTCGATGGTCTGATCGGCCTCTGACGTTTCTTCGACAGAGAAATGCAGGATGTTGCAATCCTCTGACAAACGCCAGTAAGGGTTATTGGTGCCAACATAGCTATACAACGTAATCAGCTCCCGGACGTCTTTCATGATGTGTACTATCCCGTTTAAAGCGCATAGAGCCTCAAAAGTATGGGTAGCCATGATTCATTCAGGGTGATTATGGCTGAACGTATTGTTTTTTTTATATATTTATGTGTAATCCAGAATCCGTAAAAAGCAAAGCCAACGGAGCTGAAAAATAGTAAATAAATTTTTTGACTGGATGAAAGAAGTGTAGTGCGCGGTTGAAATTTGGGAGGTAAAAAGAAAACGACCTTTCAAAAATGAGAAAGGTCGCTTGATTTATGCGTGTTACGCGGCTGGACGCGCGATAACGCTGCGGGTTTCCATCCGTACTTCAGCGATAGTTACGTCAATCACATCTGTGACTTTGTAAACCACTTCACCTTTAATTTGCACGGTGCCGCTTTCCTGGCTGCATACCAGTTCATCACGAACGGCGTGCAGGAACGGTGCTGGAATAAATGCAACAGCGCCATTATCAACCAAGCGCACGCGCATGCCACCGCGGCTGACGTCAATGATCTCGGCCGCAAAGCGGGTGTCTGTACCGGCTTTATCACTCAGGAAACGGGCGTAAAGCCAGTCACCCACGTCACGCTCAGCCATCCGGTTCAGGCGACGACGTTCTGCCATTTGCACGGTGGTATCATCCTGAGGTCGGGCGATGGTTTCGCCTTTGATGACAGCCTTAAGCAGACGGTGGTTGATCATATCGCCATACTTACGGATTGGGGAAGTCCAGGTGGCATATGCCTCCAGACCCAGCCCAAAGTGTGGACCTGGCTCAATACTTATTTCAGCGTAAGACTGGAAGCGGCGAATTCGGCTGTCGAGGAAGCCTGATGGCTGAGCATCCAGTTCGCGGCGCAGTTTGCAGAAACCTTCCAGAGTCAGGACTTCTTCGGCATCGACGTGCATACCGTGGGTTTTCAGCAGCGCGGCCAGAGCGTCGGCGTTGGCCGGGTCGAATCCCATATGGACGTTATAAATACCGAAGCCCAGCTTGTCGCGAAGCACACGGGCGGCGCAAATATTTGCCGCAATCATGGATTCTTCCACGATACGGTTTGCGATGCGACGTGGTTCAGCGACGATGTCCAGTACTTCACCTTTTTCACCGAGAACGAAACGGTAATCCGGGCGATCTTTAAAGACCAGCGCGTGGTTATGGCGCCACTCTCCTCGGCTCAGACAAATACGATGCAGCAGACGGATCTGTTCCGCAATCGCGTCGTTTTCTGGTTGCCACTCGCCTGTACCTTCCAGCCAGTCGGAAACATTGTCATAGGCCAGCTTCGCTTTTGACTCAATTGTCGCAGCGAAAAAGGTGATGTTGTCTTCAATCGCGCCATCGGCGGTAATGCTCATACGACAAGCTAAAACCGGGCGCACTTCGTTCGCGCGCAGAGAGCAAAGATCGTCAGACAGCTCACGCGGCAACATCGGGATATTGAACCCCGGTAAATAATTGGTGAACGCGCGAATTTTTGCCGTTTTATCCAGCTTACTGCCTTCTGCAATCCAGGCTGTTGGGTCGGCAATGGCGACGGTTAATTGTAGCGTGCCGTCAGCTTGTTCTTCAGCATACAGCGCATCGTCCATATCTTCGGTGCTGGCGCTGTCGATGGTGACGAAATTAAGGGCAGTTAAATCTTCACGAACCAGGCCTTCGTCCAGCATTTCGGTTGCTACGCCGTCCGGTGCTTCTTTTTCCAGATTATGGCGTGCCAGTGTGACCCACCACGGGACAAAGTGGTCATCAGCAAAAGTGATAAATTGGGTTAACTCGGCGTAGAAGGTGCGATCGCCTTTCAGCGGGTGACGGCGCATTTCTGCAACTGCCCAGTCGCCTTCTTTAAATTCATGTTCAACGCCACGGGTGGCACGACAAGGAATAGCATCTTTCAGTAACGGATGATCCGGCACGATGGACAGACGATCATTTTTGCCCTGAACTTTACCCACGAAGCGCGTCAGGAAGGGTTCGATCAGTTCTTCCGGCTCTGCAGACTCACGATCTTTTTCTGTATGGATAACCGCAACAATGCGGTCGCCATGCATCACTTTTTTCATCTGCGGCGGTGGAATGAAATAGCTTTTTTGTGCATCGACTTCCAGGAAGCCAAAGCCTTTTTCCGTGGCTTTTACCACCCCTTCAGCACGTGGCGTCTGGGAATGTAGTTGCTGTTTAAGCTGCGCTAGCAGCGGGTTGTCCTGAAGCATAATTGTCTATTTTCGTGGCTAAAAGAGCGGCTGACAGTTTTACGCGATTCTGCCAGTGGCAGCAAGCGCTCTTTCAGTAAGTGGATCGGTTAATCAGTGTCGCCCAGCGCGATTTTCAAGCGATTCAACCATCCGCACAATCCACTCCAGGCTAGCAGGTTGATGGCCTGCTCTGAAGAGATTCCCTGATCGAACAAAGACGTTAACAGTGCGGTGCTAAAGCGGTCGGGCGCCCGGGTCAGCCATTGTACCGCCTGTAGGGTGACGCGCTCAACCGGATGTCGTTGTTCCCAACGTTGTAATTCACGTTCATCCAGGCGAAGCAGGGCGATAACGTCGACTAATTCATTTGCTGTATGCGCCTGCTCGTTAAAGCAGGCCACGCTGCCGTTAATTCGTGACGTCACCAGCGCTGCCAGTGAAAATTCCTGTACTGATACAGTGCTGCGCCGGACAGAGGAAATCAGCGTCGTGAGTAAATCTAAAATGACCGGTGAATGTATCAATAATGGCACCAACGCTTGCAGTTCATCGGGATATCCTCTGGCAGAATTCTCAGCATGGGGGGGATATTTTTCGATCGGGAATGGTGCAGCATGCCAGGTTGTCTTTGTGGCGTTAAATAACGAAGCGTGAGCAAATTGCTGAATATCCAGCCCCGGTATTCGGCGTACCGGATGACCAGACCAGGCCTGAAACAGGGCCACGGTTCGGGCCTGAAAACCGATGAAGCCGATGATTTGATTCATCAGAATATTATCGCTGGTGGTCAGTCCGACCGCTTCCAGATGCTGACGGTCGCGTTCGCCTATCACGGCAGGAGAGCTGGCAAGTTGGCGAGCATATTGGGTGATTTGCGCCAGTCGATAGTTACTTTCCCGCGAGGAGTCCGGACCGGGAAGCGGTGTTAAACGCGCGGCATAGTGATTACACAATCGCTGCACACCATACACTTGAGCGACGGTCAGGGCTGTACTCATACGTTCATAGGCACTGAACGTATGCATCTGATTCAGGTTTACATGAGCCGGGAAGAGCGTCTGGGCAAGTCTACGGGCAGGGGTTAACCAGGATTGAAAGGGCGAAAGAGCGTCATCAGGTAATGCCAGATCCAGTAAAAAACTGTCGTCGACATGAGCGGCTTCCGGGACCAGCGGCAGAACATCTTGCGGATACGTGCTGGATTGCGTCTCATGATACCAGTGGCTTTTGCCTTCAATTCGGCGTTGTTCCATGGGCGTTCCTTGGTCTAAAAGTGGCGACCCGGACTCGTCGTCATACTACTACGCCGGATCGTTTGCGCTGCAATATCCTGACGTAAGCAAATGAGGGGATGAAAGATTGTTACGTGATAATAAATATCAGAAAGGCATATGTGGTGGCTGAGGGGAGTGTCATGGGCGGTGCAAGACCGCCCATCGAGGTCTTAGGATTATTTAAGTTCCAGCTCGTTCATTGCGGCGATGCTGAAGCCACCGTCAACGTGTACGACTTCACCAGAGATACCGGCAGAGAGATCGGAGCACAGAAATGCTGCGGAGTTACCCACATCTTCAATGGTAACGGTGCGGCGAATCGGTGTAACCGCTTCACAGTGCGCCAGCATTTTACGGAAATCTTTAATGCCAGAGGCGGCGAGTGTACGGATTGGACCTGCGGAAATGGCATTCACACGCACGCCTTCAGGTCCCATCGCATTAGCCATATAACGGACGTTCGCTTCCAGGGAGGCTTTCGCCAGGCCCATGACGTTATAGTTAGGGATTGCACGCTCTGCGCCCAGATAGGACAACGTCAGTAGCGCAGAGCCAGGGTTTAGCATGGAACGACATGCTTTTGCCATCGCAACAAAGCTGTAAGCGCTAATGTCATGCGCAATTTTAAATCCTTCGCGGGTAACTGCGTTCACATAATCGCCATCCAGCTGATCAGCAGGTGCGAAGCCGATTGAGTGTACGAAACCGTCGAATTTCGGCCAGGTTTTGCTCAGTCCAGCAAACATGGCGTCAATGCTGGCATCTTCAGCCACATCACACTGCAAAACAATGTTGGAGCCTAATTGCGCTGCAAATTCTTCCACACGACCTTTCAGCTTGTCGTTCTGGTAGGTGAACGCCAGTTCAGCACCTTCGCGATGCATCGCCTGAGCGATTCCCCATGCGATAGACAATTTACTGGCAAGGCCTGTCACCAGAATACGCTTACCTGATAAAAAACCCATGGCTTTAATCCTTTTTGTTAACACTTATCTTTTACCAATCAATGAATTATGATTGACGCGTTAAGCTCACTCGAAATTGGTCTGAAATTATATCCCACGCCTTTTCCCTGAGGAATGGTTATCAACCTCACGTGACCAGTCACTTCATTGCATGTGGGAGTATATCATTCCCCTCCGGTTATGCTTCGTTCAGGCATTTAACGTCGGTGAATCAGAGAAAATGCAAGGTTTCAAAGGCATTGAAATGGTATTATTTCATTGCTAGCTGATGTTAATAAACATAGCAAGGTAGGAACTTTCTTAAAACAAAAAATATGACAATATTCAGCTTGTTATGATATATTGTTTTTATCGATCAATATCGACACATTGATCGATATTATTGATTGATTGTGATTAGAAGTGCATTATCATGATGTTATGATCAATTGGAGTGGTCTTATGCACTATCATTTCATCGCGGAAACGATGAGAGACACAACAGATAAATTACTGGGCGTAGAGATCAACGCCCGGTTTACTTCAGATACGGTTCAACCGTTGCATCCAGATTTCATCATTTCAGCGTGGGATAGCGAACAAAAGCGTAATTTCATGCTCGAGCAAATTCGATTAATTGCCGAAAAGCGTGACTGGTTTGAGCGCAACAGCCTTATTTGTACCCTGAAACTCATTGACGAAATGGCGCTGTTGGCGATTGGTGATCCAGCCATCAAGTCGGCCTTACAGGCACTACCATTTATTGCGCTGGAACTTTCAGAACGTTTTCTGACGAATACCGTGTGCCTGAATAGTCTGTTGATTAATTCACTTCGCGACGGCCCAAACGCATTGTGGTTAGGCGATCTTGGCTCCGGCAGCGTAGGGGCCAGCCCGCTGGTTTGCGGTCATTTTGACGTTGTTAAACTGGATCGCGGTTTCTTCCTGGAACAGGTAGAAAAACCGATGTTCCCGGTGCTGATCAAAAATATCAGGGAATATTGCGACCGTGTTGTAGTGAAGGGAGTCGAAACAGCACAACTTGTCGACGAGGCCAGTGCTGCAGGTGTCTGGGCAATGCAGGGTGCCCTTTACCCGTCAGTCACGTTTACCGAAGTTGATACGCTGCTCTTACCTACGTTGTGTCACTGATGGCAGAATGCCCCCCGGTTGAGGGGGCAGTCGTTTGTTAGCGATCTTTCCGCCAGGCGTCGGCGGTAAGCGCTTCGCCGAAATGACCTGCAATCAGGCGACGGGTAAGTTCATGCAACGGGGAGGCCAGAACGTCCGCTGTACTGCCGCGCTCAACAACTTCGCCCTGATGCATGACTAATACCTGGTCGCTGATGTGCTTCATCATGCCAATATGCTGAGTCACATAGATATATGAAATCCCCTGTTTTTCCTGTAATTCCAGCATCAGATTGATGAGCTGCGAACGCATCGACATGTCCAGAGAAGCCAGGGCTTCGTCGGCGATAATGACTTTGGGTCGTAAAATGAGCGCACGGGCAAGGCCCAGACGCTGTTTTTGCCCCGGCGCTAACATATGCGGGTAATAGCTTACGTGATCCGGCAGCAGTCCGACCATGCGCATGGTCTCCACGATCTGTTTACGACGCTGCTCAGGCTCGAGGTCGGTATTCAGACGTAGTGGAAAATCGAGGATCTGTGAGATACGTTGCCGAGGATTAAGCGATGTTGACGGATCCTGGAAAATCATACGGATCCGCTGACTACGAAATGAATAATCACCATATTTTAACGGATGATCGTCAATCAGCAGCTCACCGCTGGTAGGTTCAATCATACCCGCCAACATTTTTGCCAGCGTAGATTTCCCTGAACCGTTTTCACCAATGACGGCGAGCGTCTGACGTTCGCGCAGGGTGAAACTCAGGGGCTTGACGGCCTCCACGGTCTGGCGGCGAAATAAACCTGTCCGGTAGCGAAAGGTTTTGCTCAGATTACGAACTTCGAGCAGGGTTTCTACCATCTCACTCTCTCTCCATGTTCAGCGGGAAATGACAGGCGTAGAGATGATTCTTTGCTCCGGTCAGTCTTGGGGTTTCAATACATTCGCGTTGTGCATAAGGGCAGCGTGGCCCCAGACGACAGCCGATGGGTAATTGTTCCAGCAATGGAATTGCTCCTGGCATGGTATTCAGGCGGCTTTTGTGCGGCATTGCGCTACCAAAATCAGGAATAGCGCGAATCAACGCTTGAGTATAAGGATGATGCGGAATGGTCACCAAATCTTTACTTGGCGCGGTTTCCACCGTTTGTCCGCAGTACATAACGTTGATTTTGTCAGCCCACTGGCTGAGCATTTGCAGGTCATGGCTTATCAACAAAATGGTGGTATTGCTGTTTTGATTCAGACGGGTTAGCAGACGGAAAATTTGCGCCTGGGTGGTTGGCTCCATCGCGTTCGTCGGTTCATCGGCAATCAGCAAGCGCGGCTGATTCGCCAATGCGATAGCGATCATGACCTTCTGGCATTCGCCGTCGGTTAGCTCATATGGGAAGCTGCGCATGGCATCTTTATGGTCTTTTATCCCGACGCGGTGTAAGAGTTCAATCGCACGGCGTTTGCGCCAGCCGATGCGCTGCCACCAGCGGCCCTTGTAAGTCCAGGCAGGAATATTTTGCATTAGTTGCCGTCCGATCCGCTCAGACGGATCGAGACATGACTGTGGCTCCTGAAAGATCATAGAGACGTTATGACCGACCAGTTTGCGTCGTTCACGCGCGGAAAGACGTAGCAGATCGATATCATCAAAACGCATACGGTCTGCGGTTACGCGCCAGTTATCTTTAGCGACGCCGCAAATGGCCTTAGCGATCAGACTTTTGCCGGAACCAGACTCGCCGACCAGCCCGCGGATTTCACCCTCGTTGAGGGTCATGCTGACGCGATCAACTGCCTTAACCCAGTCGTCACCGGTTCTGAATTCTATCGTCAGGTTGCGGATATCCAGTAATGGCATTATTCCACCCCCGCAATAATTGCGCGGCGCACGCCGTCACCCAGTAGGTTAACCAGCAGCACGCTTATCATAATTGCTGCGCCTGGCAGCATGACCGTCCACGGTGCGACATAAATCAGCTCCAGCGCGTCGCCGAGCATGGCCCCCCATTCCGGGGATGGCAGCTGTGCGCCAAGGTCGAGAAAACCCAGCGCGGCGATATCCAGAATCGCCATCGACAGTGCGCGGGTGATTTCAGTAATCAGACCGGCGGTAATATTGGGCAGAACGGCAAACCACAGAATATTCAGTGTGGTTGCACCATCCAGGCGAGCGGCAATGACGTATTCTTTCTCCAGCTCGTCATGCACCATGCTGTAAACGGAGCGCACCATGCGCGGTAGCAAAGCCAGCCAGACGGCAAACATGGCGTGTGTCAGATGCGGTCCGGCAAAGGCCACCACAATAATCGCCAGCAGCAGAGAAGGGA
The DNA here is from genome assembly GCF_009905315.1 of Citrobacter sp. LUTT5. Classification (NCBI taxonomy): domain Bacteria; kingdom Pseudomonadati; phylum Pseudomonadota; class Gammaproteobacteria; order Enterobacterales; family Enterobacteriaceae; genus Citrobacter; species Citrobacter sp. LUTT5. Next base: position 2,308,676 of record NZ_CP047606.1, read on the forward strand.
TTGACAGCAGGGTGTCCAGAATGTGGTTCAGCACAGCGGAGCGCAAGCCGTGCGTCGCACCGGCAACTACGCCCAATACAAGGCCACACAGTGTGGCGGCAAGAGTGACGACAAACGCGCCTCCAACGGTCGGGGCCGCGCCGCTGAGCAGACGACTTAAAACGTCTCGTCCCAGATCGTCAGTTCCGAGGAAGAAAGAGACTTCGCCATAGCGTGACCATGACGGTGGTAAAAGCTGATAGCCGAGAAATTGCTGATCGATGCCGTAAGGGGCAAACCAACCACCAAAAATACACAAAACAGCCAATCCCGCGCAGCCATACAGGCCGATCATCGCAGTTGCATCACCATAGAAATTGCGCCATGCGGTGCGCAACGTACCTGGCGGGCGTTTTTCGCTATAGACGCTATCGTAAGGCATACCATTCCTTATGTTTCAGAGGGTTAGCCATAGCACCCAAAATATCAGAGATAACGTTGACGATGATAACCAGTGAGCCAATCACCATAACGCCCGCTGAAATCGCCGCGTAATCCTGCTGGCGAATCGCGTTAATCAACCAACGACCAAGACCAGGCCAGCTAAAGACCATCTCGGTGATCATCGCCAGCGTCAGCATGGTGGAAAACTGTAAGCCCAGACGCGGGATCACCGGCGGGAGGGCGTTGTGCAGAACGTGACGGCGCAGAATCGTTAAGCGTGACAAACCGCGTGTGGCTGCCGCTTTGACGTAGTTTTGATCAAAGACCTCGATGGTGCTGATACGCATCAGGCGAATAACTTCGGTAGTAGGGGCGACGGAAAGCGTCAACACCGGGAGCACCATATGACGGATAGCGCTGACCAGCATTTCATCGCGCCAGGGTGAGTCGGAGATCCACGCATCAATAATGGCAAAACCGGTAACGGGTTTCACCTCGTAGAGAAGATCAAAACGCCCGGAAACGGGTAACCAGCCGAGGGTCAGTGAGAAGAGCAATGTCAGCAGCAGAGCCAGCCAAAAAACGGGGATAGAAAACCCCATCAGAGCCAATGCGCTGATGCAACGATCCTGCCATTTGTTGCGCGTGATGCCTGCCAGCATCCCAACGGGGATCCCGACCATTAGTGCAAAACCAAAGGCAAGAATGCACAGTTCCATTGTGGCCGGGAACACCTCTTTCAGCTGTTCTGAGATCAACTGACCGTTGATACTGGATACGCCGAAATCCCAGTGAATGAGACCATTGAACCAGAATACCCAGGCGTTCCACAACGATGCGCCCTGTAACGGCGCATGAGGTGTGAAGTAGCTCAGGCTGAATCCAATAAAGGTCAGAAAGAACAGGGTGACCAGCAGCAACAAAAATCGACGTAGGGTGAAGATAATCATGGTTTTTTCACCTCATCTTTCTTTTCCCGGGACACCCCGGCAAAAGAGGAATTGCCGAACGGACTGAGCACCAGCCCTTTGATGTCGTAGCGGTAAGCCTGTAGACGCAGTGAAGAGGCCAGCGGCAGGATCGGTAACTCTTGCGCTAGAATATTTTGCGCTTCGTCATAGGCATCTATTCGCGATGAAAGCTGCTGCGAAGAGAGGGCTTTGCGCAGAATGCTGTCAAACTGCGGATTACACCAGTGGGCAAAGTTGGTCTGCGAATTGATGGCGGCACAGCTGAGCAACGGCCGGAAAAAACTGTCAGGATCGTTACTGTCCGTCGCCCAGCCGGATAACGTCAGATCATGGTTCATATCCATTAATCTTGCCTCCTGAAAACGGCCTTCTACCGGGATGATCTTCACTTTCACACCCACCTGAGCCATATCTGCCTGAATCAGCTCTGCGGTTTTCAGCGGACTGGGGTTCCAGGCCTGAGAGCTGGTAGGAACCCAAAGTTGTAACGTCAGATTCTCCAGCCCCAGCGCTTTTAGCTGCTCGCGCGATTTTGCCGGGTTGTACTCTGTAATTTTAGCTTCGTTATCATAAGCCCACGAGGCGCGAGGCAAAATAGATGCCGCGGTTTCTGCCGTCCCGTAGTAGATAGACTGCATTAACCGTTGGTTGTTGATCGCTAGCGCCAGCGCATGCCGCACGGCAGGGTTATTCAACGGCGGTTTATTGGTGTTGAACGCCAGGTAGGCTATGTTCATCCCCGGGCGCAGCGTCAGACGCAGGCGAGGGTCATCACGCAATATGCTGAGCTGGCTGGCGGCAGGCCAGGCTAAAACGTCACATTCGCCGGTCAGTAACTTTGATAACCGTCCGGTTCCGCCAGAACCGAGGTCCACTACCACCTGCGGCATCAGAGGAGTGCCGCGCCAGAATTTTTCATGCCGCTGCAACCGAATATATTGGCCGGCACGATTCTCCGAAAGTTGGTACGGTCCTGTGCCGACAGGTTGTCTGTCGAGCAGTTCCTGACGATCCTGTTTTGCCAGGTTAGCCGCATATTCCGCCGACATTACGGAGGCATAGTGTGTGGCAAGATGCCACATAAAGGAGGCATCAGGTTGAGTTAAGCGGAATTCAACGGTGTTGTTGTCCAGTTTGCGCACACTTTGGACGTTATCGGCGAACTGCAGGCTGTCGAAGTAGGGGAAATTGCTGCCGTTCACATTGTGCCATGGATGGTGGCGATCAAAGATGCGCTCGAAGGTAAACACCACATCGTCTGCATTCAGTCTGCGGGTGGGAGTGAACCAGGCGGTCTTTTGAAACTGTACGTCACGACGCAGATGGAAGCGGTAGGTTGCGCCGTTATCCAGCACCTCCCAGCTTTCAGCCAGCTCAGGCACCAGTCGATAGGTGTAGGGATCTACATCAAGCAGTCGGTCATACAATTGGGCCGCTAACGTGTCGACGATGAGACCACTGCTCGTTTTTTGCGGGTTGAACGTATTGACCTGCCCGCTGACGCAATAGACAAACCCACTGTCACGGATATCAGCGTGCGAAGCTTGCTCAGGCGCAGCAGCAGCCTGACCACTCAGAAATCCAGCCATCACGATCAGAGATGATAAAACCAGGCGCATAATTTTAATGGATTATATAAAGAGGCTATCTTACTAATACTTAATGACATTTGCCATTACCGTTTGTTTTTGGGAGCAACAGGTTCGATAAGCGCGAGTTCAACACCGCGTCATGGTCAAAATTCATACCTGCTATCCACTTTGAATCTACTCTGTTAACTATCTTAGCATTTTCATGCCCCATCTGACTTGTTATAAACGCGGTGCAGGATGTGGACAGTTGGCGTAATTTGTTACGGTTTCCTCGCTGTGACAAAATGCGTAAGCGATTACAATGCGTTAGTGTACGAATCAACGGGAATATTTAATAAATGAGCAACTTAGCGGATTATGTCAATGCTATAAAAATAGGCAAAAATGTTATTTGTATTGAGGATGTCAGTAAACGGGATGACATGGCTGAAGTTGAGATTATAAATAAGACATGGCTTCATGATTCGGGAGTGGTTATTCGTTGTTCTCGCGAAAATGAATTGGTTAAATATTCATCAAATGCCTGTCCAGAATGCAGCATTAGATGGCATGTCGTTGATGCGGCAGGTCAGGATATTCGTCCACTGGAGAAAACGTTTCACAATGCTTGCCAGGAGTCGTACTGGTTAAAAGTAAATCGTCAAACGCATCTCCCGGTGTAAACGCTGGGCTAACCAATCACAGCGATACCGAGCAGTTCCATGAGCAACGATGCCTGGTAGTTGTCTAACTTAACGCCTTGTAAATCAACACCCCGAATATCTAAGTCACCTAACTCCGAATTGGTCAGATCGCAATGTGCGAAGTTTGCTGCTTGCCAGTCGAAAGTAGAAAACTTGCCGCCGGAGAGATCTGAGCCACTGAATGTCGCACCCAGTACCTGAGTCCCCATCCAGCGGTTCTCCCGCAGCTCACACTTTTCCAACACGACTTTCGAAAAATTGGCGTAGCTTAGATGAGGTTATGCGTCAAACCCGCCAGTATGACACTTGCAAATGCGTGCTAGATCTGGTGTTTCTTCAGCAAGGCTCGTAGCTGATGATAAGTGAGACCCAGTAATTCAGCGGCTTTTTTCTGGTTAAATTTAGCCAGCAGTAAGCTGGTTTGTAGAAAGTCTTTCTCTTGTTGTTGTTGGAATTCACGCAGATCCAGCGGTAATGCTACAGATGCTGGTTTTGCTTCCTGCACCTGAGATTCCACAACATGGCGGCGGAAGGGGTCAATGATTATCTCATCCAGCGGGTAATCACTGGTCCCATGTCGATAAACGGATCGCTCCACGACGTTTTTCAGTTCACGAATATTGCCCGGCCAACGGTAGTGGAGGAGCGTTTCTCTGGCTTCGGCACTAAACCCTGGAAACAGTGGTAACCCGATCTCGCGGCACATCTGAATAGCAAAATGCTCGGCCATTAACATTATGTCGCTTTGGCGTTCGCGCAACGGTGGGAGTTGCACTACGTCAAAGGCCAGACGATCCAGCAGGTCCGCGCGAAAAGTACCTTCGTTGACCATGCGAGGTAAGTCGGCATTGGTTGCACAAACAAGTCGTACGTTAACCTGCAACGGCTGGCTGCCGCCAACACGTTCCAGCTCTCCATATTCAATAACGCGCAGCAATTTTTCCTGCACCAACATCGGGGCGGTTGCCAGTTCATCGAGAAACAGCGTACCGCCGTCGGCGCGTTCGAAACGTCCAGGATGGCGTTTTTGAGCGCCGGTAAAGGCACCTGCTTCGTGACCAAACAGTTCGGAATCAAGCAAGTTCTCGTTGAGCGCTGCGCAGTTAAGTGAAATAAACGGGCCTTGCCAACGGGTGGAGAGATAGTGCAGGCGGTTGGCAATAAGCTCTTTCCCAGTACCTCGCTCACCGATAACCAGGACAGGCTTATCCAGCGGCGCCAGATGAGAAACCTGCTCCAGCACTTCAATAAAGCTGTTTGCTTCACCCAGAAGATTATCTTTGTATCCTGCCATGATGAAATTCACCATTTGTTAGTGTTATTCACCAATTTACCCTAATTCTCTCGCCAGGTAAAATTAGATATAATTATTAAAATCAATTAGATAAAAAGTTGGCACGCCAAGTGCATTACGAAATCAGCAGGGCATAGCCCGATATCAGAACAGTAAGTGAGGATTACATTATGGGTATTTTTTCTCGTTTTGCCGACATCGTGAACGCCAACATTAATGCGTTGCTGGAAAAGGCTGAAGATCCGCAGAAGCTGGTGCGGTTAATGATCCAGGAAATGGAAGATACGCTGGTTGAGGTGCGTTCAAACTCCGCACGCGCTCTGGCAGAAAAGAAACAATTATCTCGTCGTATCGAACAGGCCAGCGCGCAACAGGCAGAGTGGCAAGAAAAAGCTGAGCTGGCGCTGCGCAAAGAGAAAGAAGATTTGGCGCGTTCTGCGTTAATCGAAAAACAGAAATTGACTGACCTGATTGCCTCTCTGGAGCATGAAGTCACGCTGGTTGACGATACGCTGGCGCGTATGAAAAAAGAGATTGGTGAGCTGGAAAATAAACTCAGTGAAACCCGTGCTCGTCAGCAGGCGCTGATGTTACGTCATCAGGCAGCGAGTTCTTCACGTGATGTTCGTCGTCAACTGGACAGCGGTAAACTTGATGAAGCGATGGCGCGCTTTGAATCTTTCGAACGTCGTATCGATCAGATGGAAGCTGAGGCTGAAAGCCATAATTTCGGTAAACAGAAGTCCCTGGATCAGCAATTTGCTGACCTGAAAGCAGATGATGAAATCAGCGAGCAGCTGGCGCAACTTAAAGCCAAAATGCAGCAAGACAAGCAATAATAACATCTGGCGGTGCCCGATCGCGCCGCCGCTCATCACCTGTAAGGAGTACTCATGAGCGCGCTATTTCTGGCTATCCCGTTAACTATCTTTGTGCTGTTTGTTTTACCGATTTGGCTCTGGCTGCATTACAGCAACCGTTCCAGTCGTGGTGAACTGTCGCAAAGTGAACAGCAACGTCTGGTCGAACTCAACGACGACGCACAGCGGATGCGTGAGCGCATTCAGGCGCTGGAAGACATCCTTGATGCTGAACATCCAAACTGGAGGGACCGCTAATGGGAGGCGTTAATCTGAACAAAAAACTGTGGCGTATTCCGCAGCAGGGCATGGTGAAGGGGGTTTGTGCGGGTATTGCGCATTATCTCGATGTGCCTGTGAAGCTGGTACGGATCCTGGTGGTGCTGTCAGTCTTTTTTGGTCTGGCCTTTTTCACCTTCGTCGCCTATATCGTGCTGACATTTGTGTTGGATCCGATGCCGGATAATGTGGTTTCCGGCGAGCAGCAGCCATCAAGCGGTGAGCTGTTGGATGCCGTCGATCGCGAGCTGGCGGCTAGTGAAAAGCGTTTGCGTGAAATGGAACGCTATGTGACGTCCGATACTTTTTCCTTACGTAGTCGTTTCCGCCAATTGTGAGGTTAGAAATGAACAATCGCTGGCAACGTGCCGGGCAAAGGGTTAAGCCGGGCTTTAAAATAGCAGGTAAGCTGGTGCTTTTAACGGCGCTTCGCTACGGCCCGGCGGGGGTAGCAGGGTGGGCGGTGAAATCCGTCGCCCGACGCCCGCTAAAAATGCTGCTGGCGTTGGTTCTGGAACCGGTGTTGAGTCGGGCCGCGGCAAAATTGTCGAAACGATATTCCGGTAATCGAACCTGATATTTGAATCAGTAAAAGCAAGCAACAATTAATCAACATTCCCTCAGTTAATTTGCGGCAGCTCACAAATACGATTTTTTGGCTGCCAAAATTCTTTTTTTACCCCCCTCCAGACCACCTCTGCTAATTGACAGCTTATTTCCCGCAGAGTAGTCTCTTGGTTCATGGGACCGCTACCACGAGAATCGAAGGTGAACCAAAAAATCCAAAAATGCCTGACAGAAGTTTATGGTCATACATTTACTTCATGCCACTATGAAGCGCTGTTTGCACGTTTAGAGAAATCACAGGGATTAATTAAAAAAATCCGTAAAGCGCATTGGGACGAGGGCGATGTGGTGCTTATTACCTACGCCGATCAATTCCACGGGGTTGGTAAAAAACCGTTGCCGACGTTTAATCAGTTTTATAATGAATGGCTTAAGTCGACATTTTCTCATGTGCATCTTCTGCCATTTTATCCGTGGTCATCAGATGATGGTTTTTCCGTGATTAATTACCATCAGGTTGCCGAAGAAACCGGTGACTGGAATGATATTAAGGAATTAGGTGAGTCCAGTCGACTGATGTTTGATTTTGTTTGTAACCATATGTCAGCTAAAAGCGAGTGGTTTAATAATTATTTGCAACAACTTGACGGTTATGAAAATTTCTTTATTGCAATGGATCCTGATACGGACCTGAGCAACGTCACACGTCCTCGCGCATTACCGTTACTGACACCATTTACGCTAAAAGATAACACCGTGCGCCATTTATGGACGACGTTCAGCGATGACCAGATCGATCTCAACTATGCCAACCCGGTGGTGTTACTGGCGATGGTCGATGTGCTGCTGAGCTATCTTGAGCAGGGCGCAGATTATGTTCGCCTGGATGCGGTTGGCTTTATGTGGAAAGAGCCTGGAACGAGCTGTATTCATCTGGAAAAAACGCATCAGCTTATCAAACTATTCCGCGCTATTGCTGACTGCGCGGCGCCTGGTACGGCGATTATTACCGAAACCAACGTCCCGCATAAGGATAACGTGTCCTACTACGGTAATGGCCATGATGAAGCGCATATGGTGTACCAGTTCTCGCTGCCGCCGCTGGTGCTGCATGCGGTACAACGCCAGGACACGTCGATATTGTGTCAGTGGGCGCAATCACTGGAGCTGCCGTCTGGTGAGACAACCTGGTTTAATTTTCTCGCATCACATGATGGCATTGGTCTCAACCCATTACGCGGTTTGTTGCCTGAAGACGAGATCATGCGGCTGGTGACAGAACTACAACAGGAAGGTGCGCTGGTTAACTGGAAAAATAACCCTGATGGCAGTCGCAGCCCGTATGAAATTAACGTGACATATATGGATGCGCTAACCCCTGGTAATTGTAGCGATGCCGAACGGTTTTCTCGCTTTATTCTCGCACATGCCATTTTGCTGAGTTTTCCAGGCGTGCCGGCGGTTTACATTCAAAGCATACTTGGATCACGCAATGATTATAAAGGTGTTGAGACGTTCGGTTATAACCGCGCGATCAACCGCAAAAAATATCAGGTGAGACAAATAGAAGCGGAGCTGGCAGATGAAACCAGTTTGCGTCACGCTATTTATCATGAGTTATCCCGGCTAATTGTAATACGTCGTAATAATAAAGCATTTCATCCTGATAGTGATTTTCAAATTAACAGTATTACACCAGCCGTAATGCAAATTAAACGTACTGCGGAAACAGGTGAGGAAATTACCGGGTTATTTAATGTCAGCGGTCATACTCAAACCATTCGTATTGATATAGAAAATGGAGTTGATTTGATTGGCGGTAAAACTATTTCCGGTAAGGAATTAACGTTGTACGCCTGGCAGGTCATGTGGGTTAAGTAATAAAAAGGAACATTTCATGCTTAAAGCTAAAATTGTGCTGATTTCAGCACTGGTTTCCTGCGCCCTGGTTTCCGGGTGTAAGGATGATAAAAAGTCCTCTGTCGCGATTGAATTTATGCACTCTTCTGTTGAGCAGGAGCGGCAGGCGGTCATTGCAAAACTGATTGAGCGTTTTGAAAAAGAAAACCCGGGCATCAGCGTCAAACAGGTTCCTGTGGAAGAAGATGCTTACAACACCAAGGTCATCACCCTGGCGCGCAGCGGTTCACTACCTGAAGTCATTGAAACCAGCCATGACTACGCGAAAGTTATGGATAAAGAATCCCTCATCGACCGTAAAGCGGTAGCGCAGGTCATCAACGGTGTAGGTGAGGGTACTTTTTATGATGGTGTCCTGCGTATTGTACGCACTGAAGACGGTAGTGCATGGACCGGGGTTCCGGTCAGCGCCTGGATTGGCGGGATCTGGTACCGCAAAGATGTGCTGGCAAAAGCCGGACTGGAAGAGCCAAAAGACTGGCAGCAATTGCTAAACGTGGCGCAGAAGCTCAACAATCCTGGCAGTAAGAAATACGGCATTGCGCTGCCGACGGCAGAAAGCGTTTTGACCGAACAGTCATTCTCCCAGTTTGCGCTCTCTAACCAGGCCAACGTTTTTGATGCGCAGGGAAAGATTACGCTCGACACACCTGAAATGGCGCAGGCGTTGCAGTATTACCGCCAACTTGCCATGAACACTATGCCTGGCTCGAACGACATCATGGAAGTCAAAGATGCTTTCATGAACGGCACGGCGCCAATGGCGATTTATTCCACCTATATCCTCCCGGCGGTGATCAAAGAGGGCGATCCTAAAAATGTTGGCTTTATGGTGCCGACGGAAAAAAATTCCGCTGTTTACGGCATGCTGACGTCGCTGACCATTACCGCAGGTCAAAAAACCGAAGAAACAGAAGCAGCAGAGAAATTTGTCACCTTTATGGAGCAGGCAGACAACATTGCGGACTGGGTCATGATGTCGCCAGGGGCGGCGCTGCCGGTCAACAAAGCGGTGGTGAATACTTCGACGTGGAAAGATAACGCTGTTATCAAAGCGCTGGGTGAATTACCCGATCAACTGATTGCCGAACTGCCAAATATTCAGGTCTTTGGCGCCGTCGGAGATAAGAACTTTACCCGCATGGGCGACGTAACCGGCTCCGGCATCGTGAGTACCATGGTGCACAACGTCACGGTAGGAAAAGCTGACCTTTCATCGACCATCAAGGCAAGCCAGACAAAACTGGATGACCTCGTTGAACAGCGCTAATGGGGAAATGGAAAGCCGTGATGAATAAGTTCTTTTCAGGTCGATCTGATATGCCATTTGCCATGCTGCTGCTGGCGCCCAGCTTGCTGTTATTGGGCGGTTTAGTGGCGTGGCCAATGATATCTAACATCGAAATCAGCTTTATGCGTTTGCCGCTTAATCCGCAAATTGAGTCTACGTTTGTCGGGCTGAGCAACTATATCCGTATCTTATCCGATCCCGGATTCTGGCATTCGCTGTGGATGACGGTCTGGTATACCGCGCTGGTTGTGGCAGGGAGCACGGTGCTGGGGCTGGGAGTGGCGATGTTTTTTAACCGTGAGTTTCGTCTGCGGAAAACTGCGCGCTCACTGGTCATCCTCTCTTACGTAACGCCATCAATTTCGCTGGTGTTTGCCTGGAAATACATGTTCAACAACGGCTACGGCATTGTGAACTACCTCGGCGTGGATCTGTTGCATCTCTACGATCAGGCTCCGCTGTGGTTCGACAATCCCGGTAGCAGCTTCGCGCTGGTCGTGTTGTTCGCCATCTGGCGCTACTTCCCGTATGCCTTTATCTCGTTTCTGGCGATTTTACAGACTATTGATAAATCGTTGTATGAGGCGGCAGAAATGGATGGCGCGAACGCCTGGCAACGGTTTCGCATCGTCACGCTGCCAGCGATCATGCCGGTGCTGGCGACCGTAGTCACGCTGCGTACGATCTGGATGTTTTATATGTTCGCCGATGTTTATCTGCTGACCACTAAAGTCGATATTCTCGGGGTCTATCTCTATAAAACAGCGTTTGCATTTAATGACTTAGGTAAAGCGGCCGCGATTTCTGTTGTCCTCTTCGTCATCATTTTCGCTGTTATCCTGCTGACCAGAAAACGGGTGAACCTCAATGGCAACAAATAAGCGCACGCTTGGCCGCATTGGCTTTTACTGTGGATTAATTGTCTTCCTGGGCATCACGTTATTTCCATTTTTTGTGATGCTGATGACCTCATTTAAAAGCGCAAAAGAGGCGATTTCGCTGCATCCGACGCTGTTACCGCAGCAATGGACGCTGGAACATTACATCGACATCTTCAACCCGATGATTTTCCCCTTTGTTGACTACTTCCGTAATAGCCTGGTGGTATCGGTGACTTCTTCGGTGGTGGCGGTATTTCTGGGCGTGCTCGGGGCGTATGCGCTTTCCCGCCTGCGTTTTAAGGGACGAATGACCATCAATGCCAGTTTTTACACGGTGTACATGTTTTCGGGGATCCTGCTGGTGGTGCCGTTATTCAAGATCATTACGGCACTCGGCATCTACGACACCGAAATGGCGTTGATTATCACTATGGTCACCCAGACGCTGCCGACCGCAGTGTTCATGTTGAAAAGCTATTTCGACACCATTCCGGATGAGATCGAAGAAGCTGCGATGATGGATGGGTTGAACCGTCTGCAGATCATCTTTCGTATTACCGTGCCGTTGGCAATGTCTGGTCTGGTTTCGGTCTTTGTGTACTGCTTTATGGTGGCGTGGAATGACTATCTGTTTGCTTCGATTTTCCTTTCCAGCGCCAGCAATTTTACCTTACCGGTCGGTCTGAACGCGCTGTTCAGTACACCTGACTATATCTGGGGACGCATGATGGCTGCATCGTTAGTCACTGCATTGCCGGTGGTCATTATGTATGCGCTTTCCGAACGTTTTATTAAAAGTGGTTTGACCGCTGGCGGCGTGAAAGGCTAAGCGGCCAGTTTAATTAAGGAGTTGTAAATGAAGAAGTTAGTTGCCACAGAACCGCGCGTTGCAGCGCTGGTGGAATATGAAGACAGAGCGGTATCCGCCAATGAAGTTAAAGTTCGCGTTAAATTTGGCGCGCCGAAACATGGCACGGAAGTGGTCGATTTTCGCGCTGCCAGCCCGTTTATTGACGAAGATTTTAACGGTGAATGGCAAATGTTTATGCCGCGTCCGGAAGGGGCACCGCGCGGGATCGAATTCGGTAAATTCCAGCTTGGCAATATGGTGGTGGGCGATGTTATTGAGTGTGGCAGCGATGTGACCGAATACGCCGTTGGCGATTCAGTTTGCGGCTACGGTCCTCTGGCTGAAACGGTTATTTTTAATGCGGTGAACAACTACAAACTGCGCAAAATGCCTGAAGGCAGTTCGTGGAAAAATGCCGTGTGCTATGACCCGGCACAGTTCGCCATGAGCGGTGTGCGCGATGCCAATGTGCGCGTCGGCGACTTTGTTGTCATCGTCGGGTTAGGGGCAATTGGCCAGATCGCCGTACAACTTGCTAAGAAAGCGGGTGCGTCAGTGGTTATTGGTGTGGATCCGATTGCCCATCGCTGCGATATCGCGCGTCGCCATGGCGCTGATTTTTGTCTGAATCCGATTGGCACCGACGTGGGCATGGAAATTAAAAAGCTTACCGGCAAACAGGGTGCGGATGTGATCATCGAAACCAGTGGCTATGCAGATGCGCTGCAGTCGGCGTTACGCGGTCTGGCCTATGGTGGAACCATTTCCTATGTCGCTTTCGCGAAACCTTTTGCTGAAGGTTTCAACCTGGGGCGTGAAGCGCACTTCAACAACGCCAAAATTGTCTTCTCTCGCGCCTGCAGTGAACCGAATCCAGATTATCCGCGCTGGAGCCGCAAGCGTATTGAGGAGGCCTGCTGGGAACTGTTGATGAACGGTTACCTGAACTGTGAAGAACTGATCGACCCGGTAGTGACTTTCGCCAGCAGCCCGGAAAGCTATATGCAGTATGTCGATCGCCATCCGGAAAAGAGCATCAAAATGGGTGTGACGTTTTAATTAAGGAATGCAGAAGATGAAAATTGGAACACAGAATCAGGCTTTTTTCCCGGAAAATATTCTCGAGAAATTCCGTTACATCAAAGAGATGGGATTCGACGGTTTTGAAATTGACGGTAAGTTGCTGGTCAATAACCTTGATGAAGTAAAAGCGGCGATCAAAGAAACAGGTTTGCCTGTTACCACTGCCTGTGGAGGATATGACGGTTGGATCGGTGATTTTATCGAAGAGCGTCGTTTAAACGGGTTGCGGCAGATTACCCGCATTCTCGAAGCGCTGGCCGAAGTTGGCGGACAAGGCATTATTGTACCTGCTGCATGGGGCATGTTTACCTTCCGCCTACCGCCGATGACCTCTCCGCGTAGCCAGGAAGGCGATCGTAAAGCTATCAGTGATTCATTGATTTATCTTGATAAAGTTGCCCAGCGTACGGGTACGGTGGTGTATCTGGAACCGCTCAACCGCTATCAGGATCATATGATCAACACCCTGGCGGATGCCCGTCGCTATATCGTGGAAAATAATCTAAAGCATGTGCAAATCATTGGTGATTTTTACCATATGAATATCGAAGAAGACGATATGGCACAGGCGCTGCACGACAATCGCGATCTGCTGGGTCACGTCCATATTGCGGATAACCATCGTTATCAGCCGGGAAGCGGTACGCTGGATTTCGCTGCACTGTTTGACCAGTTACGTGAAGATAATTATCAGGGCTACGTTGTGTACGAAGGGCGCGTACGAGCAGAGAATCTGCCGGAAGCGTATCGTCAGTCACTGGCCTGGCTGCGTACTTGCTAAGAGGATTTCCGTGAAAAGTGCACTGACAAGCGCTCCGTTACGTGTCGCCATTATTGGTGCCGGGCAGGTGGCGGATAAAGTTCATGCTTCGTACTACTGCACCCGCAACGATCTGGAACTGGTGGCTGTCTGCGACAGCCGCCTGTCACAGGCGCGGTTGTTTGCAGAAAAATACGGTAATCCGCAGGTTTGGGACGATCCGCAAACGATGTTACGCGAAGCTAAGCCAGATATCGTCAGCATCTGCTCGCCCAATCGCTTTCATTATGAACACACCATGTTGGCATTGAACGCTGGATGCCATGTGATGTGCGAGAAACCTCCGGCAATGACGCCAGACGAGGCGTTGGAAATGTGTAAAACGGCGCGTCGGGTGGGAAAAGTACTGGCTTATGATTTTCATCATCGTTTTGCGCTGGATACGCAACTGCTTCGTGAGCAGGTGATGGCCGGTATTCTGGGTGAAATCTATGTCACCAATGTCCGCGCTTTGCGCCGCTGCGGCGTGCCCGGCTGGGGAGTGTTTACCAACAAAGAACTGCAGGGCGGCGGGCCGCTGATTGATCTCGGTATTCATATGCTTGATGCCGCCATGTATGTGCTGGGGTTCCCGGCGGTAAAGCGTGTTAACGCGCACAGCTATCAACGCATTGGCACGATTAAAAACAGCGGTCAGTTTGGGAAATGGGATCCCACTACATATACCGTGGAGGATTCTTTGTTCGGCACGATTGAATTTCATAACGGCGGTATCCTGCGCCTGGAAACCTCTTTCGCGCTGAATATTCCTGAACAATCGATTATGAACGTTAATTTCTGCGGCGATTTGGCGGGGGCGACGTTATTCCCGGCCCAGGTTTACACCGACCGTGATGGTACGCTTGACGTGCTGCTTGCGCGCGAGATGGCTGATGACAACCGTCATTATCGCAGCATGGAAGCCTTCGTTAACCATGTCCAGGGCGAGCCTGTCACTATTGCTGACGCAGAGCAGGGCGTCGTTATTCAACAACTGGTTGCCGCACTGTACCAATCGGCTGAAACAGGGACCTACGTAGACTTATGACGAAGCCAGTAATGCTAACTGAACCGGCTTTTTGCCCACACAGCCTGAATAAATATGCGTCACTCATGACGACCGGTAACGGGTATATGGGAATTCGCGCCAGCCACGAGGAAGCTTACACCTTACAGACTCGTGGCATGTATCTGGCTGGGTTGTATCACCGTGCGGGTAAAGGCGAAATTAATGAACTGGTTAATCTACCCGATGTAGTCGGAGTGGAGATCACGCTTAATGGCGAGATTTTCTCGCTAACCAGCGGCGTGATTGAAAGCTGGCATCGCGAACTGGATTTTGCCAGCGGGGAATTGCGCCGTGCGCTTATCTGGCATGCACCTGGCGGGGCGCGTTTCGCTATTGAGAGTCGGCGGTTTGTCTCGGCACAGAAGCTGCCGCTGGTTGCTATGGAAGTGGTCGTAACGCCACTGGATGCCGATGCCAGCATTGGTATCTCAACCGGTATTGATGCCACGATCACCAATCATGGTCGTCAGCATCTGGATGAAACACAGATTAGAGTATTTGGTCAGCATCTTCTGCAGGGCATTTACACAACCCAGGACAATCGCAACGATATCGCGATCACCTCATATTGTGACGTCGACGGCGCAGCGCAGCGCTGCTTCACGGCGAAAGAACGTCGGTTGTTACAACACAACACCGTGCAGGCGCAAGCCGGGCAGCGCGTCACGCTGACGAAAATGAGTTGGGTTGACTGGACGAGCGAACGCAACCTGTCGCTTGAGACCTGGGGACGCCAGTCGCTACGTAACATTGAAGCATGCGCGCAACAGGGATATGACGCTCTGTTGGCTGAGTCGAGCGCCAACTGGCATGCCTGGTGGCAAACTCGTCGCGTTCAGGTTACCAGCTCTGATATTAGCGATCAGCGTGCGCTGGACTATGCGCTCTATCATCTGCGTGTGATGACCCCAGACCATGATGAGCGAAGCAGTATTGCGGCCAAAGGTCTGACGGGTGAAGGGTATAAAGGCCACATCTTCTGGGATACTGAGGTCTTTTTGTTACCGTTTCACTTGTTTACCGAACCGAAAACCGCGAGAGGTCTATTGCGTTACCGCTGGCATAATTTGCCGGGCGCGCGTGAGAAAGCCCGCCGTAACGGTTGGCAGGGCGCGTTGTTCCCGTGGGAAAGCGCTCGCAGCGGTGATGAGGAAACGCCTGAATTCGCGGCGATCAACATCCGTACCGGGCTGCGGCAAAAAGTGGCCTCCGCACAGGCTGAACATCACCTTGTGGCGGATGTTGCCTGGGCGGTAATCAATTACTGGCATGCCACAGGGGATCTAAACTTCATGACCCGTGAGGGCATGACGCTGCTGCTGGAAACGGCGAAGTTCTGGATTAGCAGGGCTGTCATGGTCAACGATCGTTTAGAGATCCACGATGTGATTGGCCCGGATGAATACACTGAGCATGTGAACAACAATGCGTTCACCAACTACATGGCTAGGTACAACGTAGAGCAGGCGCTGGGTTTTGCCCGTCGGTTGGGCTGTGGCGATGACACGTTTATTCATCGCGCAGAGCATTTTTTACAGTATCTCTGGCGACCGGAAGTGCAGCCCGATGGCGTGCTTCCTCAGGATGATACCTTCCTGAACAAACCGGTTATCGATCTGTCGCAGTACAAAGCCAAAGCGGGCAAGCAGACCATTTTGCTCGATTACTCCCGTGCAGAAGTCAATGAGATGCAAATTCTCAAACAGGCTGATGTCGTGATGCTGACCTACATGTTGCCGGAGCAATTTAGCCCGCAAACCTGTCTGGCTAACCTGCGTTATTACGAGCCACGTACGATTCACGACTCCTCTTTGAGTAAGGCGATTCACGGGATTGTGGCTGCGCGTTGTGGTGATTCGGCTCAGGGGTATCGGTTTTGGCGCGAAGGTTCGCTAATCGATCTCGGGGATGACCCGCACAGCTGCGATGATGGTATTCATGCGGCGGCAACGGGCGCAATCTGGTTGGGCGCTATCCAGGGATTTGCCGGAGTGAATGTTCGCCATGGGGAGTTACATCTTGCCCCTGCATTACCGGAACATTGGCAAACACTGTCTTTCCCACTGCGCTGGCAGGGTATCGATTTGCAGGTAACCATCAATGCAACTGAAATCCGCATTAACAGCGCCGAGCAGATTACTCTTTGGGTAAAAGGGGAAAAGATCTCTTTTCAGGGGGAGATAGTTATCTGCAATGACGCCATTATTTCGCCCACTTATGGGACCGCTACCACAGAAAGGGGTGATGAATGATCCTCAAACCACAGGCCATCATTTTTGATTTAGATGGCGTGATTACCGACACTGCACATCTGCATTTTCTCGCCTGGCTGCAGGTAGCCGGTGAAATAGGGATTGCGATTGACGAGGCATTTAATGACAGCCTGAAAGGGATTAGTCGCGGCGAATCGCTACAGCGTATTTTGCAATATGGCGGGAAAGCGGGGGAGTTTACACCTGAGGTTTGCGCACAATTGGCCGAGAGAAAAAACAGACTATATGTCCATTCTTTGCGCCAGTTGACGGTGAACTCGGTATTGCCGGGAATACGTGAGCTGCTGATGACGTTGCGGGAAGAACGGATTCCGGTGGGGCTGGCCTCTGTGTCGCTCAATGCCCCTGCGATTTTACAAGCGCTTGATCTTAAATCTTATTTTGATTTCTGTGCGGATGCCGCGTTAATTTCTCGCTCGAAACCGGATCCGGAGATTTTTCTGGCAGCCTGTGCGGGCCTTGGCGCTGACCCACAACAGTGCATTGGCATAGAAGATGCTCAGGCGGGTATTGATGCGATCAACGCCTGCGGCATGCTCTCTGTTGGCATTGGTACGGGGCTGAACGGAGCAAGCTTGCAACTTCCTTCAACCGAATTTCTGACGTGGCCGTGCTTATCGGCTCTCTGGCAACACGACAAGTAAAGGATTCAACATGGCACAGCTTTCGTTGCAACACATTCAAAAAATTTACGACAACCAGGTACACGTCGTTAAAGACTTCAATCTGGAAATTGAAGATAAAGAGTTTATTGTTTTTGTTGGCCCTTCAGGCTGTGGGAAGTCAACGACGTTGCGCATGATCGCCGGTCTGGAGGAGATCAGCGGTGGCGATCTGCTGATTGACGGTAAACGGATGAACGATGTGCCGGCGAAATCGCGCAACATTGCGATGGTCTTTCAGAACTATGCGTTGTACCCGCACATGACAGTCTATGACAACATGGCGTTTGGCCTGAAAATGCAGAAAATTGCCCCTGCAGTGATTGAGGAACGTGTCAACTGGGCGGCGCAAATCCTTGGCCTGCGCGATTATCTGCAACGTAAACCGGGTGCGTTATCCGGTGGTCAGCGTCAACGTGTGGCACTTGGGCGTGCGATTGTTCGTGAGGCAGGGGTCTTCCTGATGGATGAACCCTTATCGAATCTCGATGCCAAACTTCGCGTACAGATGCGGGCAGAAATAAGCAAGCTGCATCAGAAACTCAATACCACCATGATATATGTTACCCACGATCAAACAGAAGCCATGACGATGGCGACGCGTATTGTGATTATGAAGGATGGTATTGTTCAGCAGGTCGGTGCGCCGAAAACAGTTTATAACCACCCAGCAAATATGTTTGTCGCAGGATTTATTGGCTCACCGGCCATGAACTTTATTCGTGGCGCGATTGACGGTGATAAGTTTGTTACTGAAACCCTAAAATTAACGATTCCAGAGAATAAATTAGCACAATTAAAAACGCAGGGTTATGAACATCAGGCGATCACGCTGGGTATTCGCCCTGAGGATATCCATCCGCAGCTTAATAATGAAAATAGTGTATCGGCAAAAATTAGCGTTGCAGAACTCACAGGCGCTGAATTTATGCTTTATACCATTGTTGGGGGGCATGAGTTGGTGGTCCGTGCCGGTGCAGTGAATGATTATCACGCAGGAGAAAATATCACTATTCATTTTGATATGGCGAAATGCCATTTCTTTGATGCTGAAACTGAAGTGGCTATTCAATAAAATTTCGGGGGGATATCCCCCCCAAGCCTTGGGGCATTTTTGCGAGTATTTTAACAAGGAATAATAATGAAAACCCTACTGTCCGCGACTGCGCTGATTATGAGCGCAGGAATGGCCTGCGCGCAGGCTGCTGAAAAGAATGACTGGCACTTTAATATCGGAGCTATGTACGAAATAGAAAACGTTGAAGGTCAGGGCGAAGATATGGATGGACTGGCTGAGCCGTCCGTCTATTTTAATGCGTCCAATGGACCGTGGAAAATATCACTGGCCTATTACCAGGAAGGACCGGTTGATTACAGCGAGGGTAAGCGCGGTACGTGGTTTGACCGCCCTGAACTGGAAGTCCGCTATCAATTCCTTGAAAGCGAAAATGTTAATTTCGGCCTGACCGGTGGCTTCCGTAATTACGGTTATCACTATGTCAATGAACCCGGAAAAGACACAGCTAATATGCAGCGCTGGAAAGTGCAGCCAGATTGGGATGTTAAACTTACCGATGATCTGCGCTTTAGCGGCTGGTTTGCGATGTATCAATTCGTTAATGATTTGAGCACCACTGGCTACTCTGATAGCCGCGTCGAAAGTGAGAGCGGGTTGAATTATACGTTTAACGAAACAGTAGGGTTAACGGTCAACTATTACCTTGAACGTGGCTTTAATCTGGCAGATTCGCGTAATAATGGTGAGTTCTCAACCCAGGAAATTCGGGCTTATCTGCCTCTGTCCTTCGGCAATACAACCCTGACGCCGTATACCCGTATCGGGCTTGATCGCTGGTCAAACTGGGACTGGCAGGATGATCCTGAACGCGAAGGCCATGATTTCAATCGCCTCGGTTTATTGTATGCGTATGATTTCCAGAACGGTTTATCAATGTCTCTGGAGTATGCTTATGAATGGGAAGATCATGACGAAGGTGAAAGCGACAGGTTCCATTATGCTGGCATAGGCGTGAACTACGCATTCTAAAAATGAACAGGGGCATTATTATGCCCCTGTTTTTACACCAGTGAGTCCGCCAACGATATTTGCGTGCTCACCGTGATATTCTGTAATCCTTTTTCACCTGCAATCAGATTAAATAATAAATTACAACTTTGTTCACCCAATTGCTGAGTAGGTACATCAATTCCACCAGGAACTGGTGTGAGCATAAAAGAAAGTAGCTCATTACTATAGCCTACGACGGCAAGTTGTTTTGGGATGGAAATGTTTTTCTCGGCCGCTACGCGATATAAACTCATTAACTTTAAGCTGTCTGTCGCAAATACGGCATCGGGTAACGACTGCTGACTCAGTAATTTTCGAGAAGCAAGTAGGGCGGTTTCATGAGTATACCCCCCGTCAATAACCCACTCATCACGCATTTTAATGTTATGTGCCTGAAGGCTGGCTTTATAACCGTTAACGCGATCGATAGAAACATGAACGTCAAGCGGTGCATGCAAACAGGCTATATTACGGTGGCCGCTCTCAATCAGTGCATTTGTCAGCGTAATACTGTCGCGATAATTATCGGTGTCTACAGAATAGACATTAGTGTAGTCACCTTCAACCTTCCCGATAACCACAACCGGGACGTTGTATTTATCCAACCGAGCAAAAAATGATTCATCGGCAGGAGAGCTCAGCATAATGATCCCTTTGATCAACTTCTGCTTAATTTTGCTCTCACATTTTTGTAAATCATCTTCGGTGCTTCGCGACGTCTGCAATATGACATCAAAACCGACTTCTTCAGCCTTGGCAGTAATTGCATGCAATACTTCAGAGAAAAACGGATTACCGGCAGTTGTTTTTGCAGAACGGGTAGATATCACCATTATTGCATCAAATCCGGAAGAGGTAAGCGCGCGAGCTAGTTTATTAGGCTGATACTGTAACTCATCAATTGCGCGCAGCACCTTTTCAAGCGCCTCCGGCGAGATGTTGGTTTGCTTATTAAGCACGCGCGATACCGTGGATTTTGATACACCAGCGGCTCGTGCAATATCATAAATGGTAGGAGACATAGATCCCAAGCTCCGTCCGAGAGTCAATGGCGGACATATTATGGAGTTAAGTGGCGAATGACAACAATCTCGGAATGCGAGTTGGAAAATCAAAAGGCTAACCGCACTATGTGCGTGCTGAGGAACAATCGTCCACGGGTGCGGACGGTGATAATGCGGTCGCAATATTTTCTTAAGAACTGGCGTATAGTGTAAGGGTTAAATCCAACTATCAGTCAGGAAGATATTATGTTGAAGAAAAGCGTATTAGCGTTGGCACTGGTTATTGGCATGCCGGTTTATGCTGCCGAGCACTGGATTGATGTTCGCGTTCCTGAACAGTACCAACAGCAGCATATTCAGGGGGCTGTCAACATCCCGTTAAAAGAGATCAAGGCGCGTATCGTAACTGAAGTTCCAGATAAGAACGATACCGTGAAGCTCTATTGCAACTCCGGGCGTCAATCAGGGCAGGCGAAAGATATGCTGACTGAAATGGGCTACACGCAGGTGACCAACGAAGGTGGCATCAATCAGATAGCGCTTCCTAAAGTAGAGAATAAATAAACCGCCCACATTCATTCTGCTACAGGCGGTAAGAATAATGCCGCCTGATACAGCTCAGGTAGTTGATAAGTAAGAATTGACCCCTATCTTTACTTCCTGTTTGTTATAATTTCTTCGGTTCCTTCAGCAAAACGGGATGGCGATGAAGCGACTTAAAAATGAATTCAATTCGCTGGTTAATCGTGGCGTAGACCGGCATTTGCGCCTGGCTGTCACCGGACTTAGCCGGAGTGGTAAGACGGCGTTTATCACCGCAATGGTTAATCAGTTACTCAATATTCATGCCGGTGCGCGTTTGCCGTTGCTCAGTTGCGTGCGCGAAGAGCGTCTGCTTGGCGTGAAACGGGTTCCACAACGCGATTTTGGTATTCCGCGCTTTACCTATGATGAAGGACTGGCGCAGCTGTATGGCTCTCCGCCGACCTGGCCGACACCAACGCGCGGTGTGAGTGAAATTCGTCTGGCACTGCGTTACAAGTCTAATGACTCATTACTGCGCCACTTTAAAGACACCTCCACGCTGTACCTGGAAATCGTCGATTATCCGGGGGAGTGGCTGCTCGATTTACCGATGCTGGCCCAGGATTATTTGAGCTGGTCGCGGCAAATGACCGGATTATTACAGGGTCAGCGTGGCGAATGGTCGGCAAAATGGCGGCAGTTAAGCCACGGGCTGGATCCACTGGCACCTGCTGACGAAAACCGTCTGGCGGAAATTGCTGCTGCCTGGACGGAGTATCTGCATCAATGCAAGCAGCAGGGACTGCACTTTATTCAGCCGGGCCGTTTTGTTCTGCCAGGAGATATGGCGGGCGCGCCTGCGTTGCAATTCTTCCCGTGGCCGGACGTTGATGCCTGGGGAGAATCGAAGCTGGCGCAGGCAGATAAACACACCAATGCGGGCATGCTGCGCGACAGGTTTAATTACTACTGTGAAAAAGTCGTGAAGGGATTTTATAAGAATCACTTCCTGCGCTTTGATCGTCAGATTGTGCTGGTCGATTGCCTGCAACCGCTCAACAGCGGGCCACAGGCGTTTAACGACATGCGTCTGGCGCTGACCCAACTGATGCAAAGTTTCCATTATGGACAGCGCACGCTGTTTCGTCGGCTGTTTTCTCCGGTGATCGACAAACTGCTGTTTGCCGCCACCAAAGCTGACCATGTCACGGTCGATCAGCACGCCAATATGGTGTCGCTTTTACAGCAGTTGATCCAGGATGCCTGGCAAAACGCTGCGTTCGAAGGTATCAGCATGGATTGTCTGGGCCTGGCATCGGTGCAGGCAACCACCAGCGGCCTTATCGATGTGAAAGGTGAAAAGATCCCCGCGCTGCGTGGTAATCGTCTGAGCGATGGCGAACCGCTAACCGTTTATCCGGGGGAAGTGCCCGCGCGTTTACCTGGACAGGCATTTTGGGACAACCAGGGCTTTCAGTTTGAGGCGTTTCGCCCGCAGGTGATGGATGTCGATAAGCCCTTACCGCATATCCGTCTTGATGCCGCGCTGGAGTTTTTAATAGGAGATAAATTGCGATGAGCGAGCCGTTAAAACCGCGTATCGATTTCTCAGGTCCGCTGGACGTGGAACAAAATGCGGCGTTTAAAGCGCAGCAGATGTTTAACGAAACGGAGGCGCAGACTTTTTCTCCGGCGACAGTGGATGAACCACTGGAAGACGAAGGTCAGGCAGAAGCCGTTATTGATGCGGCCCTTCGCCCTAAACGTAGTCTGTGGCGTAAGATGGTGATGGGTGGCGTGGCGCTGTTTGGCGTGAGCGTTGTCGCTCAGGGTGTGCAGTGGACCATGAATGCCTGGCAGACTCAGGATTGGGTCGCGCTGGGAGGATGTGCCGCAGGCGCATTGATTATCGGTGCAGGGGTTGGATCGGTGGCGACCGAATGGCGTCGGCTATGGCGATTGCGTCAGCGCGCGCACGAGCGCGATGAAGCGCGAGATCTGCTCCACAGCCATGGAACCGGAAAAGGCCGTGCATTTTGTGAAAAGCTGGCGCAGCAGGCGGGCATCGATCAGTCTCATCCGGCATTGCAGCGCTGGTATGCCTCAATTCATGAAACGCAGAACGATCGTGAAGTGGTTAGTCTGTACGCCCATCTGGTGCAGCCGGTGCTGGATGCGCAAGCCCGGCGTGAGATTAGCCGTTCAGCGGCAGAATCCACACTGATGATTGCCGTCAGTCCGCTGGCGCTGGTGGATATGGCGTTTATCGCCTGGCGCAATCTGCGGCTGATTAATCGTATTGCTTCGCTGTATGGCATTGAGCTGGGTTATTACAGCCGCCTGCGTTTGTTCCGTCTGGTGCTGTTGAATATCGCTTTTGCCGGGGCCAGTGAACTGGTGCGGGAAGTAGGAATGGACTGGATGTCGCAGGATTTAGCCGCCCGCTTATCAACGCGTGCAGCTCAGGGCATTGGCGCGGGGTTATTAACGGCGCGTCTGGGCATTAAAGCTATGGAACTTTGCCGACCATTGCCGTGGATCGATGATGATAAGCCACGGCTGGGCGATTTCCGCCGCCAACTGATTGGTCAGGTGAAAGAGACCTTACAAAAGAATAAATCTCCGCGCGAAAGTTAACTATAAAACAGGCGCCGATCGTTTAACTTTACGCCCCGGCGCCCAATTTTCCAGCTCGCTGTCAATATTTGTTGACAGAGTTCTTCCTGCAAACCAAATACTGGCTTATCATTTAACACATAATCCCTTGTCCAGGTGAAGGTTCCTATGCGTTTGGAAGTCTTTTGTGAAGACCGTCTTGGTCTGACCCGCGAACTGCTCGATTTACTGGTGCTGAGAAGCATTGATTTACGCGGTATCGAGATTGACCCCATCGGGCGAATTTACCTTAATTTTGCTGAGCTGGAGTTCACCAACTTCAGCAGTCTGATGGCTGAAATCCGCCGTATATCAGGCGTTACGGATGTGCGTACTGTACCCTGGATGCCTTCAGAGCGTGAACATCTTGCGCTGAGCGCGCTGCTTGAGGCGCTACCAGAACCGGTCCTTTCTCTGGATATGAAAAGCAAAATCGAGATGGCGAATCCTGCGAGCTGTCAGCTTTTCGCCCACAGTCAGGAACGGATGCGCAATCATACCGCTGCCCAGTTAATCAATGGGTTTAACTTCCAGCGCTGGCTGGAAAGCAATCCGCAGGATTCCCATAGCGAACATGTCGTGATTAACGGACAGAATTTCCTGATGGAAATTACGCCTGTCCATTTGCAGGGCGAAAATCAGGAGCAGATGCTGACCGGTGCGGTGGTGATGTTGCGCTCCACTATCCGAATGGGACGCCAGCTGCAAAATATGACTACGCAGGATCTCAGCGCGTTTAGCCAGATTATTGCCGTCAGCGCTAAAATGAAACACGTGGTGGAACAGGCGCGTAAGCTGGCGACGCTGAGCGCGCCGCTGCTGATTACCGGTAATACCGGCACCGGCAAAGATCTCTTTGCTCATGCCTGCCACCTGGCAAGTCCGCGTGCGTCAAAACCGTATCTGGCGCTGAACTGCGCGTCAATTCCTGAAGATGCGGTTGAAAGCGAGCTGTTTGGCCATGCGCCGGAAGGTAAAAAAGGCTTCTTTGAGCAGGCGAATGGCGGTTCGGTTCTGTTAGATGAAATTGGCGAAATGTCGCCGCGTATGCAGACCAAATTGCTGCGTTTTCTCAATGACGGCACGTTCCGTCGTGTGGGAGAAGATCACGAAGTTCATGTTGATGTTCGCGTGATTTGCGCAACGCAAAAGAACCTTGTGGAACTGGTGCAGAAAGGACTTTTCCGTGAAGACCTCTATTATCGTCTGAATGTACTAACGCTAAACCTGCCGCCGCTGCGCGATTGCCCACAAGATATTATGCCGCTTACCGAACTGTTTGTGGCGCGTTTTGCCGACGAGCAGGGCGTGCCGCGTCCGAAACTGTCCGCAGATCTCAGCACGGTACTAACTCGTTATGGTTGGCCGGGCAACGTGCGTCAGCTTAAAAATGCGATCTACCGGGCTCTGACCCAGCTAGAAGGCTATGAGCTGCGACCACAGGATATTTTGCTGCCGGATTACGATGCGGCAACGGTTGCTGTCGGAGAAGAGGTGATGGAAGGGTCGCTGGATGAAATCACCAGCCGCTTTGAACGCTCCGTGTTGACGCAGCTGTATATGAATTATCCCAGCACGCGCAAGCTGGCCAAGCGCCTAGGTGTTTCGCATACTGCGATAGCTAACAAATTGCGTGAGTATGGACTGAGCCAGCAGAAAAAAAGCGAAGAGTAATGCCGTAAATGAAAATGCCTCCATGTGGAGGCATTTTTGTATGCAGACGCAGCTTACGCTTTCAGTACGTCCAGCGCAGCGGTGTAGTCTGGTTCGTTGGTGATTTCATTGACCAGCTGGCTGAAAACAACGTTATCATTTTCATCAATAACGACCACGGCACGTGCGGCCAGGCCTTTCAGCGGGCCTTCAGCGATTTCAACACCGTAGTTTTTCAGGAATTCTGCGTTGCGCAGGGTGGACAGCGTGATAACGTTGCTCAGACCTTCCGCGCCGCAAAAACGAGAGTGGGCGAATGGCAGGTCGGCTGAGATGCACAGTACGACGGTATTGTCGATTTCTGTCGCCAGTTGGTTAAACTTACGTACCGATGCCGCGCAAACGCCGGTATCGATGCTTGGGAAAATATTCAGCACTTTGCGCTTGCCTGCGAACTGGCCCAGCGTAACGTCAGACAGGTCTTTAGCCACAAGGGTAAAAGCCTGAGCTTTGCTTCCAGCCTGAGGAATAGAGCCGGCAACTGCAACCGGGTTGCCCTGGAAATGAACGGTTTGTGACATGGTTATCTTCCTGTTTACATATAGTTAACGTCGAGGCTAGTTTATGCCATCAGCAGTTAACACGGCAAACGCTATTTGCGGATATCCGCTTCAGGGACTGCATTAAGGAAAACAAATGAGAACAGTTAAGGTATATGAGGAAGCCTGGCCGCTGCACACTCCCTTTGTCATTGCCCGTGGGAGCCGGACCGAAGCGCATGTGGTGGTTGTCGAGGTGGAAGAAAACGGCGTCACAGGTATAGGCGAGTGCACACCGTACCCGCGCTACGGTGAAAGCGATGCCTCAGTGCTGGCGCAAATTATGAGCATTGCGCCACAACTGGAAAACGGAATGACGCGTGAAGAGCTGCAAAAGCAGCTGCCAGCGGGTGCAGCGCGTAATGCCGTGGATTGCGCGTTGTGGGATCTAAGCGCGCGTCAACAGCAGCAGTCGCTGGCGGAATTAGTGGGAAGTGAACTGGCGGAAGTGGTGACTACGGCGCAAACCGTAGTGATTGCCTCGCCGGAACAAATGGCTGCGAGCGCGGCTGCGCTGTGGGAAAATGGCGCGAAATTGCTGAAAGTTAAACTGGATGCTCGCTTGATTAGTGAGCGAATGGTTGCCATTCGTGCGGCTGTTCCTGACGCCACGATTATTGTCGACGCCAACGAATCCTGGCGGGCAGAAGGCCTTGCGGCACGCTGTCAGTTGCTGGCTGATTTAGGGGTTGCGATGCTGGAGCAGCCACTGCCGGCGCAGGATGATGCCGCGCTGGAGAATTTTGTACATCCGCTGCCCATCTGCGCAGATGAAAGCTGCCACACCCGTAGCAGTCTGAAAGCGCTGCACGGACGCTATGAAATGGTCAATATCAAACTGGACAAAACAGGCGGCCTGACGGAAGCGCTCGCGCTGGCAACCGAAGCACGCGAGCAGGGATTTGCGCTGATGCTGGGCTGTATGCTGTGTACCTCCCGGGCGATCGGCGCGGCATTACCCCTTACGCCACTGGTTAGCTTTGCCGATCTTGATGGTCCAACGTGGCTTGCCACCGATGCGGTGCCAGCCCTGCATTTTACGACCGGGCAGCTCCATCTCTAGGGTGCCAGCGCAGGAGATTGGACATAGCCAGCAGGTATTTTTCGCTCGCTCCATCCGATGAAATGGGCGGAAATTCGGCGGTTATACAGTGTAAGTTTAGGTCTGCGCACCAGCTACCAAAAGAGCCGGGCGTTTCATAACCTACACTGGTGACCAGAGGCAATTCAAACGATTGTGCCAGCCACGCGCCCAGCTCGCTGCTTCTGGGATCTTCAATACAGGCCAGTGGATCGTGAAAAGAGACTACCCAGGCGGGATGAATTCGGTGAATAAGCTGACATAATGCCTGGGTTTCTGGTTCCGAGCCCGGATGATCGCCGGTCAACAACACCACATCACGCTCTTCTGCGCTACTGTTCCAGCGATACACCGTTTCGCCTGCTTTCCAGTTTGCGGCGGGAAAGTTACGGTTAAGATCGACGCCGTTCGCATTTGCGCGCAGCCCAAGCTGGCAACCGTCAGGGTTTACGGCTAGCACCACATGATGGCGACGCAGGGAAGGGTTAAGCGTACGCAATGCGCAGGAAAGGGTAACGACCGAGGAGTTTTCGTCGCCGTGCGTTCCCGCCAGTATCAGGCCGCTTTCACGATCGGCTGCCAGTGCAGGAAACCAGATTAGCGGTGCGCCTAACAATGAACGTCCGTAATGTTCGGTTCCAGGTGGGAATGCGCCGCGCTCGGCACGGGGACGGGTAACGGTCATAGTCATCTCTGAATGCTTGGATTGTTACTCGCAGTGTTGTGCAAAATGTATGGATAATCAAATCGTTTTCACACACTTATCTTTTCAGGTGTAATATCACTTTCTTGTCGGAAGTTAATTGCATTTCCTGCTGGCGATACAAATAATTACACATTCACTTAGTAGCCGGAATCGAGGGTATCTTATGCAGCATTCTGTTTCAGTAACCTGTTGTGCGTTGTTGGTTAGCAGCATTTCTTTATCCTGGGCTGCTGATGTTCCCAGCGGAACGGTACTGGCAGAGAAACAAGAACTGGTGCGTCATATAAAAGACGAACCGGCGTCGCTTGATCCGGCAAAGGCCGTCGGGCTCCCTGAGATTCAGGTAATTCGTGATTTATTTGAAGGGCTGGTCAACCAGAATGAGAAGGGTGAGATCGTACCTGGCGTCGCTACCCAGTGGAAGAGTAACGATAACCGCATCTGGACGTTTACGCTGCGCGACAATGCGCAATGGGCGGATGGTACGCCCGTAACGGCGCAGGATTTTGTCTACAGCTGGCAGCGTCTGGTTGATCCAAAAACGCTGTCGCCGTTTGCCTGGTTTGCTGCGCTGGCGGGTATTAATAATGCTCAGGCTATTATCGATGGCAAAGCCACGCCTGATAAACTTGGCGTTAGTGCTGTCGATGCGCGGACATTGAAAGTTCAACTGGATAAACCGCTGCCCTGGTTTGCCAATCTGACGGCGAGTTTTGCATTTTATCCGGTACAAAAAGCCAACGTTGAGAGCGGCAAAGAGTGGACCAAACCGGGTAACCTGATTGGTAACGGCGCCTATGTGCTAAAAAATCGCGTCGTGAACGAAAAACTGGAAGTTGTCCCGAACACGCATTATTGGGACAACGCCAAAACAGTGCTGCAAAAAGTTACCTTCCTGCCAATTAACCAGGAATCGGCAGCGACCAAGCGCTATCTTGCTGGTGATATTGATATCACGGAATCCTTCCCGAAAAATATGTACCAGAAACTGTTGAAGGATATCCCGGGTCAGGTTTACACCCCGCCGCAGCTTGGTACTTATTATTATGCCTTTAATACCCAGAAGGGACCGACTGCCGATTCACGCGTGCGTCTGGCGCTCAGCATGACTATCGATCGTCGCCTGATGGCGGAGAAGGTGCTGGGTACCGGTGAGAAGCCTGCATGGCATTTTACGCCGGATGTAACGGCAGGATTTGTGCCTGAACCTTCACCGTTTGAGCAAATGAGTCAGGAAGAATTGAATGCGCAGGCGAAAACGCTGCTGCGTGCGGCGGGCTATGGTCCACAGAAACCGCTTAAACTGACGCTGCTGTACAACACCTCAGAAAATCATCAGAAGATTGCTATCGCAGTGGCTTCTATGTGGAAGAAAAACCTTGGTGTTGACGTGAAACTGCAAAACCAGGAGTGGAAAACCTATATTGATAGTCGTAATACCGGCAACTTTGATGTGATCCGTGCCTCCTGGGTGGGTGACTACAATGAACCTTCTACGTTCTTGTCGCTATTAACATCGACCCATACGGGCAATATCTCCCGCTTTAATAATCCGGCATACGATAAAGTGTTGACCCAGGCTACTCTGGAGAATACAGAAAAAGCGCGGAATGCTGATTATAACGCTGCGGAGAAAATTCTGATGGAACAGGCGCCTATTGCGCCGATCTATCAGTACACTAATGGGCGTTTAATTAAACCGTGGCTGAAAGGGTATCCGATTACTAACCCTGAAGATGTGGCCTATAGCCGCACAATGTATATCGTTAAGCACTAGTTGGATACACTCTCCTGATAACCTTCGTTAACCTCATCTAAAACCAGAGCTGGCGCGGATTTCAGCGCCAGCACCTCTCGTTAACCTTTGTTAACCGCATTACGTTTCCGGCGGTTGATGCTCACGGCAAATCAGCAACGAATCTTCTTCACTTAATCCCTCTTTCGTCAGATTACAAAATCCCTGACCATCAATTTTTTGGTGGAACCGACAGCTATGGCAAAGACCAAAGCCAGGCACATTGTTGCTCCTCTGGATCCCGCGTAACAGTTCTAACAGCAGCTCTCTGAGTACGCTCGCCCGTTCACCCATTGCCGATTCACCCTCCACTAAAAACGTGGGGGGCAGCAGGGCTTCCAGTAAGGTATTGGCAGACTCACTTAAGTGGAGATGGACGCTACGTTTATCACGGTCATCCGGCTTGCGAACAATCAACCCTTTGTTTTCCAACAGCTTCAGCGATTGCGACACGGTACCTTTGGTGAGACCAAGGTAGTCTGTCACGCCAAGCGGCGTATTGGAATAACGGTTACAACGGGCCAGATACATTAACGCACTAAGTTGTACTGGCTGGAGATCCACCAGTAAAGGATGCTGGCGAAACCACATCCGTGTCAGGCTGGAAAGCCGGTCAAGTACGTCGAAAAGTGACATGTCGGGCATAACAAATCCTCCTCGGCATATAGTATCGATTAAAAACTATATTGACAAAGAATAAAAGCAACGTACTATAAATTATAGTATCGAATCGATACTATAATTTATAGGAGATGTATCATGACTAAAGCTCGTTTCTATCATGCAGGTTGCCCGGTTTGTGTTTCCGCAGAACAAGCTCTTCTGCAGCACTTGTCTGCGGATGTTGAAATCGATGTGGTTCATCTGGGAGAGCATCCTGATCGGGTTGCCGAGGCTGAAGTGGCTGGCGTGAAATCTGTTCCGGCGCTGGTGATTGACGGCAATGTGCTGCATATTAATTTTGGCGCTCCCATTGAAGCGTTGAAATAGCTGGATAGTTCGGGAAGTTGCGTTGGCGATTTCCCGAATATACAAGACGTTGGGGAAGGTAACGCGATGAAAACGACCGAAGAGTATCACCCGATAGATTGCGATCTTCATGATTATCTGGAAATCGCCTGCATGTACCACTATTGGTTGCGCATTGAACTAACGGATGGCACATGTTTTGATTCTAAAGCGCTGACGACGTCTACCACCGTGGAAAAAGAAGAATTTCTGGTAGTGGGGCAATCTGAAAATCAGCAAAAAATCCGTCTGGATTGTCTGTCAGCTATCACCGCGCTGACGCCAGGAGCGACGTTTAGCACAGTAAGTTTTCAGAGAGCCTGACACGGTTAGACGGTATAAATCCGAATGTCGTGCGCCTGGAATGCTGTGGCGTACTCTTTGCTGATGTTGTCCTCTACAACAATCACATCAATATTGCTGCTTTCGGTAACGACATATCGGGCGACGGCTGGGATTTTTTCAGCGGTTAGCGCGACGATAGTTTCATTACATTGTTTGATCACCGCTTTTTTGAACTCACAATCCGCGTAATCAAACCCCGTTAAGCCGGATTCAGGCGACATCGCACAGCCGCCAATAAATCCCTGATCGAATAAAATGTCCTGCACTTGTGCGATGGCGGAAGCTCCCACACACCCGCCAGAAGATCTCTGTACCGCGCCGCCCAGCATAATGACCTCAAACAGCGGTTTTTTTAGCAAAACGGCGGCAATCTCCGGTGAATTTGTCACCACGGTTAACGCCAGTTCGGCGGGCAGAGCTTCTGCCATCGCCAGATTGGTGCTACCCGTGTCGATAAAAATACAGCTTCCGGATTTGACCAGTCTGGCACATCGCTGCGCGATGTTGCTCTTTTTGGCCACATTAATACCCTTGCGCACGGCAATGTCTTCGGATTCAGGGAGTGCAATTACCGCGCCACCATAGACCTTCTTGCACACGCCATCTTTGCTCAATTCATGCAAGTCACGACGAATTGTATGTTCAGAAACACCTAATCGGTTCGCGAGTTCAGAACAAATGACTCTGCCGTTTTCTTGCAGGATCTGATAGATAAGCGCCTGGCGCTGTTCCGGGAATGCGGCGTAATCAAGCATAGATACTCCAGGTAAAATAAACATCGAGCAATAAAGTGCATGATCGTGCATTATGATTAACGATGTCAACATCCCTTACAGGGACCGTACTATTCTGGATACAACGGAAAGAGGTAAGCTATGAAAATTGCGCATATGGCGTTATGGACACAGAATCTCGAGCAGCAAGCTCGCTTCTGGGTCTCATTTTTTGACGGTAAGATCAACGAGAAATACTGCAGTAAAACCAACCCTGGGTTTGAATCTTATTTTGTCAAAATTGGCGAGGATATTGCAATTGAGTTAATGACCAAACCGGGTCTTGTCGGGCAGCAACCTGACAATAATCGTTGCGGGTGGGTACACCTCGCCATTTCTGTTGGCGGCAATGAAAATGTTGATGCCGTTGCAATGCAAGCGCAGAAACAGGGGATATTAGTCTCAGGTCCGCGCACTACGGGCGATGGTTATTACGAAGCGGTGATAAAAGATCCTGACGGCAATTTAATCGAGATTGTGGCGTAAGTCATCAATCAGTAACCTGCAAATAAAGAGTACCTGCTGCTTATTATTGATGAGCCCAGCTCATAAGTTTGTCTTTCTTTTCCTCTCTAATCACCGACACGTCGAGTCTCTATAATTTTACTGTTTTCAGCCCCCGGTGGTGCAATGTTGCCACCGCTCTGGAGAGTCGAATATGCAATACCAACTGGATGCGGGACTCACGCTCAATGAAGCACAGCTCTAAGCATACTGCGGTTTCCCTCGCAGTCTGAACGGCCTGTCCTGCTATGCCCGTACGGTTTTTGATGAATGTCTTGCACGAACACCGCAGACATTATTCATACTGGAGTCACTATGAACGAACAATTTGATGGTAACAGCGTCTTTCCGCGAGGCGAGAAAAATGAAGCTTATGCGAAGTATTTCACTGGTGATAGCTATCTGACCATG
Organism: Citrobacter sp. LUTT5; assembly: GCF_009905315.1. Lineage (NCBI taxonomy): Bacteria > Pseudomonadati > Pseudomonadota > Gammaproteobacteria > Enterobacterales > Enterobacteriaceae > Citrobacter > Citrobacter sp. LUTT5. The sequence continues at coordinate 2,341,300 of NZ_CP047606.1, forward strand.
CTCTCCATGGAAGGTGTGGTAATTGGCAATGTCGCATTTGAACCGAGTGGTCGTAACTTCTGGCATGTTCATCATGAGGGCGGACAAATATTGCTGGTGACCGGTGGTAGAGGCTGGTATCAGGAATGGAATCAACCGGCGCGCGAGCTGGAAACCGGTGATGTCGTGCATATTCCCGCGGGAATGAAACATTGGCACGGCGCTGCGCGTGATAGTTGGTTTGCCCATATCGCCGTGGAAATCCCGGCCCCTGGCGCGTCGAACGAATGGCTGGAACCGGTTAGCGACGCTGAGTACAACCTGCTGCCCTGAACTATGCTGGTTCTGGTAACACCTAATCCCTGAGGAGATCTCAATGGTCATGAACGTGAAGGGTTATGCTGCTCTGGCAGTGAAAGAAGATTTAGTCCCCCATAGTTTTGTTCGTCGTGACCCGCGTGAAGATGATGTGGTTATCGATATTTTATACAGCGGTGTTTGCCACTCGGATATCCACAACGCCTACAACGATTGGGGCGGTGCTAAATATCCGATGGTACCAGGGCATGAAATCATTGGCCGCGTGGTGCATGTTGGTAAATCGGTAACGAAATTCAACGTGGGCGATCTCGCAGGGGTAGGCTGCATGGTTGATTCATGTCAACACTGTAGCGCCTGTGAACAAGGGCTGGAACAATATTGCGAAGAAGGCAACACGCTAACGTATAACGATATCGACCGTCATGACGGTCTGCCCACTTTCGGCGGCTATTCTGACAAAATTGTCGTTACTGAAAAGTTTGTGGTGAAGGTCCCTGAAGGGATCGATTTACGCGGTGCGGCACCGCTGCTCTGCGCCGGGATCACGACATGGTCGCCTCTGCGCCATTGGCAGGTAGGCGAGGGCAGTAAAGTCGCGGTTGTTGGTCTGGGTGGGCTTGGGCATATGGCAATCAAACTTGCAAATGCACTGGGCGCGGAAGTTACGCTGTTTACGCGTTCACCGGGCAAAGAAGCTGATGCCAGACGTTTGGGTGCCAGTCATGTTGTGCTTTCCACTGACAGTGAGCAGATGAAAGCGACAGCGAATCAGTTTGATCTGATTATCGATACTGTGCCCTACGTTCATGACCTGAACCCGTATATCCCAACCCTGGCACTAAGCGGTACGCTGGTGCTGGTTGGTTATCTCGGTGCGTTGGATCCGTTTCTGAATACGGTTCCCCTGATCCTTGGACGTAGGTCTGTGGCGGGTTCAGTTATCGGCGGTATTGCCGAAACGCAAGAGATGCTCGATTTTTGCGGTCAGCATGGTATTACCGCCGATGTTGAAGTGATCAATATTCAGGATATTAATCATGCCTGGCAGCGGATGTTGAAAAGCGATGTGAAATACCGCTTTGTAATTGATATTGCCTCATTGAAATAAGTACAAAAAAGACGCGGATTTCCGCGTCTTTTTTTGTTAGTGTGTCGACGGCGATGCTTCAGGATTATCCATATACAGCGTCTGGCTGGGGAACGCAAAGTCGGCGCCATTTGCCTGGACTATCGTGATAATCTTTAAATAAACGTCTTGCTGTACCGCGAGCCATTCCTTCCAGACGGTGGTTTTCGTGAAGCAATACACCATGATATTCAACGATGAATCGGCAAATTCATTAAAATAGACCAACAGAGTTTGTTTCTGGTCTATTCCTGGATGGTTTTGCAGCATTTCTCTGACCGACTCGACAACAGCACCGACTTTATCGGCATCCTCATATCGTAACCCGATCACCGTTTTAATACGCCGGTTGGTCATGCGCCCTGGATTTTCTACGCTGATGGAGGAGAAAATCGAGTTTGGCACATACAACGGACGATGGTCGAAGGTGTTTATTTTAGTCATTCGCCAGCCAATTTCGGCCACTGTGCCTTCAATATTGCGGTCCGGGGAGCGGATCCAGTCGCCGATGCTAAACGGTCTGTCGAAATAGAGCATAATGCCTGAGAAGAAGTTGCTCAGAATATCTTTCCCCGCCATACCCACAGCGATACCGCCAATGCCGCCAAAGGTTAACAGGCCGGATAAGCTCATACCGAAGTGTTCGCCATACAGTAAAATGATGGCAACCACGATGGTAATCTTGATGATACGCGACAGGATCCTCGCGCTGGTGATATCTCTGCCTTTATTAATCTGCGTCTTTTCAAACTGATTAATCACCAGAAAAAGTTTGATGGTCAGGATCAATGCAATCAACGAGGTGCAGATAAAGTCGACCACGTTGGGGGAGATAAATTTCAGGCTGTAACTTTCGATAACGTTATTAGCAATGCTGCCAAACGTCCCAATGATAATGGCATAGACAAAAAATTGTGCGGCATGAAATATGAATCCTTTGCAGCGACGCTCTCCACGATGATACCAGACACTCATCAGGACCAGCGCGGCACAGCAGCTGAGAATTACCGTCAAATTAAACGCATTATTCATAAACAGTTCAGCGATCATGATTCTTCCTGGCAACTCCATGTTATCTAAATATCATCTGACATCTTAATCCCCGGATATTTTACTCAGTTAGGGCGGTCAGATCATTAATCAAAAGGAGAGATAAATAATGCAATCAGCGTTATTTTCAGCGAAATAATGCTGACGTCAACCCTGTATGCGGTTTATGTAGCAGACAGTCAGTTGATGTCATGGTATTGTTAGCGCAAAGTAACAAGGTTTTCATCTGCAAAAGGACAGTACTATGATCATGGCTAAGCTGAAAACAGCGAAGGGACGGAAATTTTTGTTGTGCCTGCTTGGAGTGTTTATTATCGCAGCGTCGGTCGTGACGCGCGCGACGATCGGCGGCGTTATTGAACAGTATGACATTCCGCTATCCGACTGGACCGCTTCAATGTATGCCATTCAATCTGCAATGATTTGTGTCTACAGCATGGTGTTTACGATTCTGTTGGCTATCCCGCTTGGTATCTATTTCCTCGGCGGCGAGGAGCAACACTAGGCGTTTAAAATGCCGGATGATATCGCCATCCGGCATTTTATTATGTGGTTAATCGTCTTCTTCGTCGTCCAGTTCAACTGGCGTCTGATATTCATCTGGCTTGATGACCAGCAGGTCACAGCGTAGATGATCGATAACCTGTTCCGCGGTATTACCAAGGAACGCGGCAGAAATACCGGTACGTCCGACGGTCCCCAATACCACAATACCTGCCTGTAGGTGCTCGGCTAAATCAGGAATGACCTCTTCAGGTAAGCCTTTTTCAACGTGCGTCACTTTCTCATCAATACTGAATTTCTGGCGTAGCGCCTTCATGGCCAGCAGATGCTGTCCACGGATTGCGTCGTTATAAACGCTGGGATCAAATTCAGGCAGTTCAATCGCGATGTTGATTGGCGTAACAGGGTAGGCGCCTACCAGATGCACTTCGGTATGGTTAACCTGTTCTGCAAGCTGTAGCGTCTCTTTGACCAGTTTTTCATTGAGCGCGTTGTGATAAGCCTCTTCACTGGCGAGGTTTACTGCAACCAGTGCTTTACCCCCTTCAGGCCATGGCTGGTCTTTCACCATCCATACCGGACTTGGACATTTACGCAATAAATGCCAGTCGGTTGGCGTAAATATTACGGCTTCGAGGCGGTCGTGTTGGTGCGCCATCTTGAGGACCAGGTCATGCTTGGCGCTGATGACTTCCTGGATAATGGCTTCAAAGGGTCGGTTATGCCAGACCACTTTAATCTCCAGAGGGATCCCTGCTTCGATATAGTATTTCGCTTGTTCACGTATCCATGCAGTTCGCTGGCTGATAACCCCCTGACGCATTGCCGTACGCTCATCGGGCGACAGCAGGGTAGTCATCTCATAGGAAAAGTCATAGATCGGCAAAAAGGCTTTAATTTTGCCACCAATCCGTTGATGCAAATAAACAGCTCGCCGTAATGCTGGTTGATCGTCCTGGTTCGGGTCGATGACGACCAGCATATTTTTATACATAGCCATACAGGGTCTCCTTACAACTGTCATCGCAGTTTGTAACTAAAAGAGTAACCCAATAATGTGGTTTGAAACAGGGAATAACCTCCTGCCAGATCAATAAATCGGGATAATTTAGCGATTTGACAGAAGGATAACAGAGATGCTTGCGGAAAGATTACGCAACGTTACGCGTATGGCCAGCAAGAACTGCCAGCGCGTCGCTATTCTCAATAGTGATGTATTTGCCTTTCACCGCCAGCATACCGCTTTTCTGGAAACGACCCAGCAGGCGGCTGATGGTTTCAACCGTCAGACCGAGGTAGTTACCGATGTCGCCACGGGTCATGGTCAGGCGGAATTCACGAGGCGAGAATCCACGCTGGGCAAAGCGACGAGACAAATTGTAGATAAAAGCCGCCAGGCGCTCTTCAGCGTTTTTCTTCGACAACAACAGGATCATATCCTGGTCGCCTTTGATTTCGCCACTCATCAGACGCATCATCTGCTGACGCAGATTTGGCATTTTGCCGGACAGGTCATCAAGGGTTTCGAAAGGAATTTCGCATACCATCGAGGTTTCCAGCGCCTGAGCAAAGCTCGGGTGATGTCCGCTGCCAATCGCGTCAAAACCGACCAGATCGCCCGCCAGATGGAAGCCAGTAATCTGCTCATCGCCTTGTTCGGTAATGGTATAGCTTTTAATCGTTCCGGAGCGGATAGCATAGAGTGATTTAAGCTCATCACCTGCTTTAAAGAGCGTCTGCCCCTTTTGGATAGGCTTTTTGCGCTCGATGATGTTATCGAGCTGGTCAAGCTCATGCTCGTTAAGTGTGAACGGGATGCAAAGCTGGCTGATGCTGCAATCCTGGCAATGGATAGCACAACCGCCAGACTGAATGCGCCGTATAATTCGCTTTTCCGGGATCATAGGTCTGCTCAAGCCGTAATTGATATTTGTCAATTTTAACATCTTTTTGGTGAGCACGTAAGCCTGAGCTACTCCCAAGAGAGAATAATTCAGGCATAACTGGAGTGAATATTTGTATCTGCTTGATTAGCCACAATTAATTTGGGGTCGCATTATGCGGAAGTGTGATGGATAAGGCATTAATTGCCTAGAGTCTAGAGTAGCAAATAACCTTCGTGGCGCAATAACCACTCTTTTCGTTGTACGCCACCGGCATATCCGGTCATGGTGCCGTTACGTCCAATGACGCGATGACAGGGGACCACAATGCTTACTGGATTGGAGCCATTAGCTGCGCCGACGGCTCTTGCAGCACCGGGGCGACCCAACTTTTCGGCCAGTTGACCATAATGCATGACCTGCCCGCAGGGGATAGTGCGTAACGCTTGCCAGACTTCACGCTGGAAAGGCGTCCCTGCGGTTGCCGTTTCAAGCGTGTCAATGATGCTGAGGTTTCCGGCAAAATACTCAGCGAGTTTGTCGCTTAATCCACCTGGGTTTTTGGCGGTAATGCGCTGATAACCTTCTGTGCGGTAATGAATATCAAGCAATTGTTCCATGCGATCGCTGTGCTGATCCCATTCCACTGCACGCAGGCGAAATTGCTCATCACAAATAACCCACAGCGGGCCCAGCGGCGTGTCGATGGTGTCTTCCAGTAAGTTAAGCATCCGTTTCTCTCATTACAGCATTCAGGCGAGGCTACACATTATCACGCCAGTGACCGTCGCAGCTATACCTCTAAAAATGGATATCAACTTGTCGTGAGTAGATCGGTTCAGCGCGACGGATCCGGTTAATTATTGGAAATAACCGTAAAGCGTTACCGGTATAGTTGTCGGTATAATAGTGCGCGGTTATGATAATGCCCGTCGCAATACGCTGGAGGATGAAACATGAACCTTGATGATGCATCGTTGTTTCTTGACGCTATGGGGGATGTTCAACCGCTGAAAAGCCATACCGATGTACACTGGCAGCCCATGCGTAATCTTCGCATTCCGGCGCGTATCGATACGCTTCAACTGGATAATTTTCTCTCGACGGGATTTCTCGATATTGTCCCGTTAAGTGTGCCGCTCGAGTTTCGTCGCGAAGGTTTACAGAACGGTGTGACTGACAAGCTGCGAAACGGAAAATACCCGCAGCAGGCGAGTCTTAATCTTATTCGCCAACCTGTTGAAACATGTCGTCAGATGCTCTTTAGCTTTATTCTGCAGGCGCAGCAAGAAGGGTTGCGTAACGTGCTGGTGATACACGGCAAGGGACGTGACGATAATTCTCATGCCAATATTATTCGCAGCTACGTAGCGCGCTGGTTGACGGAATTTGACGACGTGCAAGCATACTGCGCCGCACTGCCGCATCACGGCGGCAGCGGGGCATGCTATGTGGCATTGCGTAAAACCGCGCAGGCAAAACAGGATAACTGGGAGCGTCACGCTAAACGTAGTCGCTGAACGACGTAAACATCAGGCGGCCAGCACTCTGTTCCTGCCTTCGTTCTTGGCTTTGTACAACGCGTCGTCAACACGTTTGAATAACTCATCGATACTTTCATTTGTTTCGTGCCGTGCTACACCAATGCTGACGGTAAAACGGGGAAGGCCAGGGAGAGTCACCTTTGCCACTGTCGCACGGATCACTTCTGCTAGGTTGAGAGCGACATCCAGCGACGTTCGCGGCAGGAGCAGCACAAATTCTTCACCACCCCAGCGAAAAATAAGATCGTCTTTTCGCGCACAGGATTCCAGGGTGCGTGCCAGAGCACAGAGCACTTCGTCGCCTTTTAAATGGCCAAACAGATCGTTAATGCTTTTAAAGCGATCCGTATCGATCAACAACAGGCTGTAGTCCTGCGTCAATGATATCGCATGCGTCTGTTCCGGCTCGGTTACCTGATAAAAATGTCGGCGGTTAAGTAATCCCGTTAAAACATCTCGCAGGGCCGCACGCTCCAGCTCCTGTTCCAGCCGCTTTTGTTCGGTAATGTCATGAATAATGCACAACATCAGTTTATTACCGTAAATTTCGATCGGTCCGGCGTAGGTTTGCACATGACGGGAAGTCCCATCAGCCAGTTTATGGACAAAATGCAAAGGTTTATGGCCGCCGGGCAGATGGGCGATTTCATGCATCACCGGAAGTATATGGCGGCCCAGCATATTGATTTCCCATGTATGTTTCTGACACATCACATCATGAGTGTATCCATAAAAATTGAGCGCACTGAGGTTTGCATCCACGATCAACCCATCGCGGGACGGATCAATAAGTAACATTGGCGCGGAATTAGTCTGGAAGAAGCGCGCATAAAATCCCTGTTTTTTCCGCTGATAGGTTGCTGAACGGCTCGCTTTCAGACCCTGTGCAGCAGGCGTCTCAATGCCTTCGAAAAGGATGACTTCACCCATGCCAGGCAGGGGTTTAATGGAAAGGCGACTTGCCATCGCAATCTCTTCACCGTCGCGGTAAACCGTGAGAATTTCCACTACATGGTGATGATTTCGCAAGTCGCTGAGATACATGGTTAAGTCATTTTGAGCATGCGTTGAAAATGTTCCCTTGCGGAGCGGGGAAAAACAGAGACCCTGCATTAGCTCCCGTGCAACGTTATTAGCGAACACCAGCTCTTCGGTATGTGGCAAAACAATCCACACCGGAAAGGTTAATAAATCCAGTGAATGCAGCTCGGTTGTGCTCATCGATAATCCCGTTATCTTTATCTGCTGTGTTGCCTGTTAAATGGCGAATATTTTTAGATATTACGTCTCACAATGTTATTGATTGTCGGTGAGACAAGGGGTGTACAACTGGCTTTTGCTTGATACTGTTTTCTTGTTGTATCAGTTCATGAATCTTATGTGCTGGCAGCGGTTTTGCAAACAAGAAACCTTGCAGCATGCTACACCCCATCTGAGTAAGGAGTATTTCCTGTTCCTGGGTTTCTATTCCTTCTGCCACCACACGCATATTCATGGAGTGAGCTATGTCAATAATGGTAGACACAATTTTTGTGTTTTTGCTGTTCTCGCTGATATCTTTGACAAATATCCTGTCAATTTTTAATTCGCGCGCCGGAAGAGACTTCAGCATCAATATATTTGAATAACCTGTACCGAAATCATCAATAGATACGGTGATCCCCAAAGCAGAAAAAGCATTCAGGACTTCCACACTGCGTTTCAAATTTTTAAGGGCGGTGCTTTCAGTGAGTTCCAGCGTGAGGCAAGCAGGTGACAGTTGATACTGCGCCAGGGCGTTACAAACAACATCAATAATATCATGCTGTTCAAACTGGGCGGGTGAGAGGTTAACGGCGAGCGTCCATTCTGCATTTCCCTGTAATTTCCATTGATGCAACTGCAGGCATGCCTGCTGGATAACCCATTTCCCAACGGGAATAATCAGGCCCGTATCTTCCAACGCAGAAAGAAATTCGGCTGGCAGCAGCATGCCGCGTTCCGGATGATGCCAGCGTAATAATGCTTCAAAACCGGTCAGGGAATGATCTCCAGCGGTATATTTAGGCTGATACCATAGCTCAAACTGGTTGCGTTCAAGCGCTTGCGACAATTCTTGTAAAAATGTCGGCGGTGTATCCGCGATAGCTTCCATTTCCGGATGATAAATAGCCCAGCCGTTTCTGCCCGCCTGTTTGACATGATACATCGCCATATCGGCCTTCACTTTTAGCTCATGCAGCGTTGAGCCATGCTCAGGGTAAATACTGCTCCCCGCACTTAACGAAACCCGAATGGTATGTCCGAACAAGGTAAAGGGTTCACCGATCACATCGGCAATCCGCGTCAGCAGGGCGGAGATATCCTGCTGGTTGCAGTCTGGAATCAGCAGGATAAATTCATCGCCCCCCAGTCTTGCCAGCGTCATTGAGTCATCAAGGCAAGTGAAGATTCGCTGTGTACTGGCTATCAGTAGCTGATCGCCAATGTGATGTCCCCAGGTATCGTTAACGACTTTAAAACGATCGAGGTCGATAAATACCAACGCGAAATGCTGCTGATGCAGTTTAGAATGCCGCAGGCAGGCCAGTAAGCAGGTGTCTATTTGCGTACGATTAGCGAGACCGGTCAGCGCGTCGAAGTGAACCTGATGCTCAAGCTGGCAGTTCAACTGATGCAGATTGTCAGCCAGTCGGGAGGTACGGAGTTGCGAATCCACCATCGAAACCACCAGCATGATCCCCAAAATAACAAGCGTGACGGCGCAGACCCAGATAGAAAGTTCCAGCGTGCTGAGACCATCGTGCGCAGTGTGTCCAAAATGGGTGAACGTAGCTGCTCCCATACCGGTGTAATGCATAGAGGCTATTGCCAGCGCCATAATAAAGGCAGCAATAAGCCGATTTATTAGCGCTCGACGGCTATTTTGGCGTAAGTGAAAGGCCAGCCACAAACCCACGCCAGACGCAGCGACGGCAATAATCACGGAGAGCAGGATCAGCGAGCGATCCCAGGTTATAGCCACATGTTCGATAACGGCATACATACCAACGTAGTGCATTGTAACAACACCGGCACTTAATATGCTGGTAGCAATGAGCAGGCGTTTTGTTGATAGCGTATTACCAGAAATGGCGATATTGATGGCGACTGTCGCAGAAATGAGCGCAATAAAGAACGAAAACGCGGTGAGGGATAAATGGTAATTTATTGGCATACTCATTTTCATGGCCAGCATACCGATAAAATGCATCGACCAGATCCCCATACCCAGCGTAGCGCCGCCAGAGAGTCGCCAGAAGGTAGATTCACGTCTGCTGGAAATTGCCACTTTGCCCGCACTGTCGAGGGCAATAAAGGAGGCAATAAACGCGACAATAAAGGAAATCCCAATCAATACAGGGTCCCACGACACGTGCAACATCTTACTACCTATCAAAAAAAAGACGTGATGATAAATTTAGCAGGTTTTGTCCAGTTAACCTGATAAAACCTGGGATGTTCTTGTGTTTTTACAATGACTATTAGAGGGAAGGGGCAAACATCGAAAATGATAGACCTTTACTTATACAAATATTCATAAGATTTATAATTCTGTGCATTTTATGCACACGACGTGCTTGTCATCACAATAATCTAACGACAAGCGCCAGCATTATCCTTTGCAGGATAAAGCACCTGGTTAATGTAAATAAATAGTGTTATTGTCTGTCTTAAGTGAAAGGATTGCAGACTCTCATTGAAAGTTCGTCTTTCGTCTCCGCGTTATGGAAATCTGCATTGCAGATGCTATAAAAAATAATATCCACGTTATTTCTTAGCGCACAGGACTAAAATGTTAAATGATATTAGCGTCAGAACCTTTATTATTTTATTTCTGCTCATTACGGCGGTCGCTCTCAATGTTTTTGAAATAATATTTTCCGCTCCCCCGGTAATTATCATTGGAACTAATTTGGTCAGTTTTACTTCTATATTATGTTTGTGGTGGTACATGACGAAATATTTAGTCGTGCCAATTAATACGGTTAAAAGAAGCATTGAGGAGGTAACCTCCGGGAATCTGGCGATTAGTATTCCAGAGTTTGGCAATAACTGTGCGGGAAGATTAATACCGGGCATTAATAGTTTATCAAGTAATATTTCAACACTCGTTAATGAGATCAGAACATCTTCGCAAACGGCGATGGCGCTCTCTGAACAGCTCGCGGAACGCAGCGCTGAGTTATCGGTAAAAACAGAGCAGCAATCCGGAGCATTAATGCAAACGGCTGCCAACATGGATGAAATAGCGGTCAGCACGCGTAACAATGCAGAGAATACGCAAATGGCGAGTGCTAAGGCCAATATTGCAACACTATCTGCCCGGCAGGGCGGTGATTTAATGGTGCAGGTCGCAACCAATATGCAGTCGATCACCGAGTGCGCCCAGCAGATGACAGAAATTATTACCCTGATAGATGGTATTGCATTCCAGACAAATATTCTGGCATTGAATGCCGCCGTAGAAGCGGCGAGAGCGGGAGAACATGGTAAAGGTTTTTCCGTGGTGGCCGGAGAGGTACGAATGCTCGCGCACCGTAGCGCAGATGCCGCTAAGAATATTAAACATCTGATTGCCCAAACTCATGAAAACGTTCAGCAAGGCGCGGCTATTGTGCGTGAAGCTGAAAAAAATATGCAGGATATTGTTGGTGGCGCCGGGCAATTAAACCAACTGATGGGCGAGATATTAACCACTACGCAGGAGCAGGAGAAAGGGATCATCAGTATTACTCATGCGCTCGCGGAACTGGAAAACGTTACCCAGAGTAACGCCATTATGGTGGATGAACTGTCTGACTCTTCGGATATTCTGAAAAATCAAGTGACTGACCTCCAGTCACGAACGCACAAGTTTCGTTTAAGTCACGCTTTTGAATCTGAGAGACGCCAGCGGGCTTAACAGGGTACCTCACAACAAGCGCCACCTTTGTCGGCGCTTTTTGTTATCAGATACTTTTATGAGTCATTTCAGCACAATGGGACAATGAGATATTGCTTAACATATTCTGACGGCTAGACTAACGAAAAAAGCTGAATGTTTGTGGAGGCGCTGTGGAAGCCATTAAGGGAACGGATGTTAATGTGCCGGATGCCGTGTTTGCCTGGCTGTTGGATGGGCGTGGTGGGGTGAAACCACTGGAAGATAACGATGTTATCGACACTCAGCATCCCTGCTGGCTGCATCTTAATTATACTCATCCTGAAAGTGCGCAATGGCTGGCGACAACGCCCTTACTCCCCAATAACGTGCGTGATGCGCTGGCGGGTGAAAGCACGCGCCCGCGTGTCAGCAGGGTAGGAGAAGGTACGTTAATTACGCTGCGCTGTATCAACGGCAGCACCGACGAGCGGCCTGACCAACTGGTAGCGATGCGTTTATATATGGATGAGCGTCTGATTGTCTCAACGCGTCAGCGCAAAGTGCTGGCACTGGATGACGTGGTCAGCGATCTCCAGGAAGGTACAGGGCCAGCTGATTGTGGCGGTTGGCTGGTGGATGTTTGTGATGCGCTGACCGATCATGCCAGCGAATTTATCGAACAGTTGCACGACAAAATTATCGATCTGGAAGATAACCTGCTCGATCAGCAGATCCCGCCGCGTGGCTTCCTGGCATTACTGCGTAAGCAGTTAATTGTGATGCGCCGTTATATGGCGCCACAGCGTGATGTCTATGCCCGCCTGGCGAGCGAACGGTTGTCCTGGATGACTGACGACCATCGGCGACGGATGCAGGATATCGCTGACAGGCTGGGGAGAGGGCTGGATGAAATCGATGCCTGTATTGCCAGGACCGGTATCATGGCGGATGAAATTGCGCAGGTGATGCAGGAGTCTCTGGCTCGTCGAACGTATACAATGTCATTGATGGCAATGGTTTTTCTTCCCAGCACATTCTTAACCGGGCTTTTCGGCGTTAACCTCGGCGGTATCCCCGGCGGTGGTTGGCAGTTCGGTTTCTCACTTTTTTGTATTCTGTTAGTGGTCCTGATTGGTGGTGTTACTTTATGGTTGCATCGTAGTAAATGGTTGTAACAACAACGTTTTTTAGTGACTTTTGCGCATGAAAACGTCCTGAATTTTGAGCGAGGTCAATAAACCATCTACCTATTCGGGGCAATATCTCTCTCGCAGGTGAATGCAACGTCAAGCGATGGGCGTTGCGCTCCATATTGTCTTACTTCCTTTTTTGAATTACTGCATAGCACAATTGATTCGTACGACGCCGGCTTAGATTAGTCGGCTTTTTTTTGCCTGCAGGAAATCAGCGTCTACCCTAAAAGAGTCAACCTGAATGACTGGAGGAGTATATGACCTGTCTGATTGCAACTGCGCACACGGATTCGCTCCCGACTGACCCGGTTCCCATTCCCGATCCCATTCCTCGTCCGCAGCCAATGCCGGATCCGCCGCCGGATGAAGAACCTATTAAATTGTCGCATCGTAGGCGCAGATCTGCGAGGATACGCGCCTGCTGAATGTGAGTTTTTACCGCGAGATTAAATTGTGACTGCTTTTTCAACCCTGAATGTTTTACCTGCTGCCCAACTCGAGAACCTTAACGAGCTGGGTTATCTTGAAATGACGCCTGTTCAGGCTGCCGCATTACCGGCAATCCTGGCGGGGAAAGATGTTCGCGTGCAGGCTAAAACCGGCAGTGGCAAAACGGCGGCCTTTGGTCTCGGGTTATTACAGCACATTGATGCTGCGCTGTTTCAGACGCAGTCACTGGTGCTGTGCCCAACCCGAGAGCTTGCCGACCAGGTGGCGGGTGAACTGCGTCGTTTAGCGCGCTTTCTGCCAAACACCAAGATCTTAACGCTGTGCGGTGGGCAGCCCTTTGGTGCACAGCGTGACTCTCTGCAGCATGCACCTCATATTATTGTCGCCACGCCGGGGCGTTTACTCGACCACCTGCAAAAAGGCACCGTTTCTCTGGAAGCCCTGAATACGCTGGTTATGGATGAAGCCGACCGCATGCTGGATATGGGCTTTAGCGATGCAATTGATGATGTCATTCGCTTTGCACCAGCTTCTCGCCAGACCTTGCTGTTTTCTGCGACCTGGCCGGAAGCCATTGCCGCTATCAGTGGCCGGGTGCAACAAAATCCATTAACCATTGAAATTGATACGGTCGATACGTTACCGGCGATTGAACAGCAGTTTTTCGAAACCTCCAGCCACGGAAAAATTCCGCTGCTGCAAAAATTGCTCAGCCAGCATCAGCCTGCTTCATGCGTCGTTTTTTGCAACACCAAAAAAGACTGTCAGGCCGTGTGTGACGCATTGAATGCGGCGGGGCAAAGCGCACTTTCACTGCATGGCGATCTTGAACAGCGCGATCGCGACCAGACGCTGGTGCGTTTTGCCAACGGCAGCGCACGCGTTCTGGTTGCCACCGATGTGGCCGCACGTGGCCTGGATATTAAATCACTCGAACTGGTAGTTAACTTCGAACTGGCGTGGGATCCGGAGGTTCATGTCCATCGTATCGGACGTACCGCGCGAGCCGGTAACAGCGGTCTGGCGATTAGTTTCTGTGCGCCGGAAGAAGCGCAGCGTGCCAATATTCTTTCTGAAATGCTGCAATTGAAGCTGAACTGGCTGCCAGCGCCAGCTAACGTGTCCATCCTGCCGCTGGAAGCAGAGATGGCGACGTTATGCATTGATGGTGGCAAAAAGGCTAAAATGCGTCCTGGTGATGTTCTGGGGGCTCTGACCGGTGATATTGGCCTGGATGGCGCCGATATCGGCAAAATTGCCGTTCATCCGGCACACGTCTATGTCGCCGTTCGCCAGAACATAGCGCACAAGGCGTGGAAACAATTGCAAAACGGTAAGATTAAAGGCAAGACTTGCCGAGTTCGTTTATTGAAATAAATACCCATTGGAGTGCCTGATGGTGCTCCGCTTACCAGGCCTACAACGGGTATATGCTCGTTGTAGGCCTGATAAGACGTTTACATAATCGACTTACTTCACTTCCACCACGTTCAGGCGTAACTCATCCAGTTGAGCATCATCTTCTTCTGGCTGCCAGCCCGCAGGCTGCAGCGGGATCTCTTCACGATCGAACGCTAAATCACCGCCGTCTACAACCTCTGAACCGTGCTTAATGCCTTTAAAATCGAACAGATTGATATCGCTCAGATGTGAAGGCACAACGTTCTGCATCGCACTGAACATGGTTTCAATCCGACCTGGATAGCGTTTGTCCCAGTCACGCAGCATGTCAGCAATGACCTGACGCTGCAGGTTAGGCTGTGAGCCGCACAGATTGCACGGAATAATCGGGAAACCTTTCGCTTCGGAGAAGCGCTCGATATCTTTCTCACGGCAGTAAGCCAGCGGGCGGATCACGATGTGCTTACCGTCATCACTCATCAGCTTCGGCGGCATACCTTTCATTTTTCCGCCGTAGAACATGTTTAAAAACAGCGTTTGCAGGATGTCGTCGCGATGGTGGCCGAGCGCAATCTTGGTGGCACCTAACTCGGTTGCCGTACGGTACAGAATGCCGCGACGCAGGCGAGAGCAGAGCGAGCAGGTCGTTTTGCCTTCAGGGATTTTGTCTTTGACGATCCCGTAAGTGTTTTCTTCGACAATCTTGTACTCAACGCCCAGCTGTTCCAGATACTCCGGCAGAATGTGCTCTGGGAAGCCAGGTTGTTTTTGATCGAGGTTAACCGCAACCAAGGAAAAACTGATCGGGGCGCTTTGCTGCAAATTACGCAGGATCTCCAGCATGGTATAGCTGTCTTTCCCGCCGGAAAGACACACCATAATGCGATCGCCGTCTTCGATCATATTGAAGTCGGCAATGGCTTCGCCCACGTTACGACGCAGACGTTTTTGCAATTTGTTCAGGTTGTATTGTTCTTTCTTGCTAATATCTTGATTTTGCGACATTTAATAGAGGCTCAATTCATAGTGTGGCATCAGAAGAGTATGCATCACGCCGGATAGTCCGGCAAAAGAAGTCTGATATAAAAACTGTGGCGTGTATGGTACGGATAAGCGGGAAAAATGTCAGCACATTTAGGACAGGAATCGTGGGGTATAAGTGGTAGAAACAAAAAGCCCGCAGCGATGTGCGGGCCTGAAAGCTTAGCGGACTACCAGTACCGAACACTCCGCATGACGCACTACTGCTGCGGCGTTAGAGCCCAGCAGGTAGGTGGTGATGTCAGGTCGGTGTGAGGCAATAATGACCATATCAGCCGGTAATTTTTTGGCGATCTCCAGAATCTTATCTTTCGGCGCACCTTCTGCGACATGAATGTGCACTCTGTCCGTTGGGATATTGAACTTCTTGATAATCTCTTCCAGTTGAGATTTTGCTTCGGCTTTCAGATCGTCCATGGCCGGTAACTCTGCCGAGTAGGCCAGTCCCAGAGAAGCGTAATAGGGCAGTGACGGAATTACGGTCAGAAAATGGACCTGCGCATCGTCAATTTTGGCCTCTGCTTCAACATGGGCAATAACGCGTTGAGTTAATTCTGAGTCTGAAATATCGATGGGTACAAGAATCGTTCTGTTCATAAAACCTCCTGTTTAAGTATCCACCTAAAGCTTACCGCGTAATGGCACTTTATGTACAATGACAAAGATCACATTTTGGCATCACTTTATTTTGATTTCAGGAAACTTGCCTTTTATTACGCCGTCGTAAAATCGACCTTTCGAGACCACGCTCAGGAAATCACGAAAAATACGGGCAGGGACAGGCTGATATTGCAGGGTAGCCAATTGGTGAAAGCGAATTTCCAGCGTGTGAGAGGATTCGTCATAGCCGACGGATGCAATACGGGATGATTTTACAGGATGATGATTCATTGCAGGTATCCTCTACTACAGGTCTTAATGCAAGATATCATCTATCAGAGAGATGTTTTAACGCAACAGATATAATGTTTTGATCTGGATAAAACAGAATTGTTAGAACATAAAGAGAGCCCGCTGTTGCCAGCGGGCTGACGGATTAGAACTGGTAAACCAGACCTAATGCAACTACGTCATCAGTAGAGATGTTGTTACGAGTGTAGAAGCTGTCGTCTTCGTCCAGCAGGTTGATTTTGTAATCAACATAGGTGGACATGTTTTTGTTGAAGTAGTAGGTAGCGCCGATATCAGCATATTTAACCAGGTCTTTGTCACCGTCGGTAGCGTTCAGGTCTTTACCTTTAGACATCAGGAAAGACACAGCCGGACGCAGACCGAAGTCGAACTGGTACTGTGCAGTGACTTCGAAGTTCTGGGTTTTGTTGGCTACGCCGCTGTCGCCGTACGGAGTCATGTTACGGGTTTCGGAGTACATGGTTGCCAGATAGATGTTGTTGGCATCGTATTTCAGGCCGGTAGTCCATGCGTCAGCGGTATCACCGCCAGCAACGTTGCCGCCAGCTTTACCTGCGTTAACCTGCTCGTTAGTACGGTCAGAAGTAGAGTATGCCGCACCGAAGCTCACGCCCATACCCAGATCGTAGGTAGAGGAGATACCGAAGCCGTCGCCGTTAGAGTTCTGAACGTTACGGTCGCCGCCGTTACCGTTACCGGTACCTTCCTGCTCATCACCCGCTTGTTCGTTTGCGCCCTGATACTGCAGTGCAAAGTTCAGACCGTTTACCAGACCGAAGAAATCGGTGTTACGGTAAGTTGCTACGCCGTTAGCACGGCCGGTCATAAAGTTATCAGCATAGGTGTAGGAGTCACCGCCGAACTCAGGCAGCATATCGGTCCAGCCTTCTACGTCGTACAGTACGCCGTAGTTACGGCCGTAGTCGAATGAGCCGTAGTCGCCGAATTTCAGACCGGCAAAGGCCAGACGAGTGAAATTATTGTTGCGGTTGCCTTCAGTGGTGTTGGCATTGACCTGATATTCCCACTGACCGTAACCGGTGAGCATATCGTTGATCTGAGTTTCACCTTTGAAGCCGCCACGAACATAAGTCTGATCGCCATCTTTGTTTGCATCATCAGAGAAATAACGCAGGCCGTCTACTTTACCGTAGAGATCTAATTTGTTGCCGTCTTTATCATAAACTTCAGCCGCGTGAGCAGCGCCTGCAGCCAGCAGGGCAGGAATTACGAGAGCCAGTACTTTTCTGTTCATTGAAATAATCCTTTAGTTTTTTTATTAACCTGTGACTACCCATGTAGGGAGTAAAAGCATGCTAAAGGAGAAGTTCCGTAAAGAGATAAATATGAATTGTTACGCCTTAAGTAAAACCTTAAATAAATAATTCTACGGAAATGATGATAATTGCGATGAATGTGTTGCGTGAAAATATATAAAATAAAAATTATACAATTGAATTTTGTTGGGCTATTCTGCGCGTGTTATATGCCTTTATTGTCACGTTTTATTTTTCGTTGGTATATTGATGGTAATTATTAATTAGCCAGCGAATAAATTGACAAGCCCGAACAACTGTTCGGGCTTTTTTTTTGGTTCCAGGCAAATATTGAGATAAATGTATTACTCGGCACCGCTCTTTTCTGCTTTACCTGCCAGTTGGGCCAGGAAGTCGTAGCGTTTTTGCAGATCGGCGGCGGCGTCTTTCCACAGCTGCTCAGCAACTTCTGGCTGTTGGGCATTCAGGCGGCGGAAGCGCTGCTCGTTAAGCAATGTTTCGGCCAGCGCGTCTGACGGTGGGCGAGAGTCCAGCGCCAGCGGCAATTTACCTTCATCTGCACGACGCGGATCAAAGCGGTACAGCGGCCAGAATCCGGTCGCCGTCAGCTGGCGCATCTGATCGTGGCTTAGCGCGAGATCGTAACCGTGCTCCTCACATGGGCTATAGGCGATAATCAGCGACGGACCCGGATAGGCTTCTGCTTCCTGAATCGCTTTCACCGTCTGGTTCAACTGTGCGCCCAGAGAGATCTGTGCAACATACACGTGCCCGTACATCATCATACTGACGCCAAGATCTTTACGCGCCTTGCGCTTGCCGTGTTCGCCAAATTTGGTGACAGCCCCGAGCGGTGTGGCTTTCGACGCTTGTCCACCCGTGTTGGAGTAACATTGAGTATCCAGCACCAGAATATTGACGTTCTCGGTCAGACTCAGGACGTGATCCAGACCGCCAAAACCAATATCGTAAGCCCAGCCGTCGCCGCCAATCAGCCAGATGGATTTCTCGACCAACGCGTCGGCATCGGTTAACAGCTGCTGTGCGCCTTCGACATCTTTCAGGTGCTGGCGCAGCGCGGCAACTTGTTCACGGCGTACTTCTGGCGTCGCTTCAGCGTGCAGGGCGTCATTCAGTTCAGCCGGAATGTTATCGGCAAACTGTTCCAATAAACGCATAACGCGCACACGGTGCTGATCTACCGTCAGACGGAAGCCCAGACCGAACTCGGCGTTATCCTCAAACAGTGAGTTTGCCCACGCGGGCCCACGACCGTTAGCGTCGGTGGTATACGGCGTTGAGGGCAGGTTACCGCCATAAATCGATGAACAGCCGGTCGCATTGGCGATCAGCATGCGGTCGCCGTACAGTTGCGTAAGCAGCTTGATATACGGCGTTTCACCACAGCCCGAGCAGGCGCCGGAATATTCAAACAGCGGCGTTATCAACTGTGAGGTACGAATATCAATGCGTTCCAGTTTAGTGCGGTCTATTTCCGGCAGATTGAGGAAGAAGTCGTAGTTAACTTTTTCTTCTTCAACATGCTCAAGGCGCGACATCATATTGATGGCCTTGATCTCCGGATTCTGCCTGTCTTTCGCCGGGCACACTTCGACGCACAGATTACAACCGGTGCAATCCTCAGGCGCAACCTGCAGGACATATTTCTGACCGCGCATATCGCGTGATTTCACATCCAGAGAATGCAGGCTGGCAGGGGCGTTTTCCATCGCTTCTGGTGAAACCACTTTGGCGCGGATTGCCGAGTGCGGGCAAGCGGCAACGCAGTGGTTACACTGGGTACACAGCTCTTCCTTCCAGATGGGGATCTCTTCGGCGATATTGCGTTTTTCCCAACGCGTGGTGCCCATTGGCCAGGTGCCGTCTGGCGGCAGCGCGGATACGGGAAGAGCATCACCCAGACCGGCGAGCATTGCCGCGGTAACGGTTTTCACGAAATCCGGCGCGGCATCAGAAACCACCGGTGGGCGGTTAGCGCTGTGCGGGTCAACTGGCTGGAGTGCCACTTCGGCGACGGATTCACGCGCCAGAGCCAGCGCCTGCCAGTTACGTTCAACCAGATCCTGACCTTTACTGCTATAGCTTTTCGCAATCGCACCCTGCAATTCAACCAACGCGCTGTCGCCGGGTAAGATTTGCGTCAAATGGAAGAATGCCATTTGCATAACGGTGTTAATACGCGCTGCCAGACCGCATTCGCGAGCGATTTTGGCCGCATTAATCACGTAGAAACGGGCCTTCTTCTGATTCAGTACTGCCTGAACTTCCTGCGGCAAACGCGCCCAGACTTCATCCACGTTGTAAGGAGTATTAAGCAGGAAGATCCCGCCTGGTTTCAGGCGCTCGGCCATCTGATACTTATCGATAAATTGCAGTTGGTGACAGCCAACAAAATCGGCTTGTGAAACCAGATACGCTGATCGAATAGGCTGCTCGCTGACGCGCAGGTGAGAAACCGTCAGACCGCCTGCTTTTTTCGAGTCATACACGAAATAACCCTGCGCATACCACGGCGTCGAGTTACCGATAATCTTGATATTATTTTTGGTGGCCGACACGCTGCCGTCACTGCCCAGACCGTAGAACAGCGCTTCGAGCTTCGCGGTACCGGGCAGGGTGCTTTCCGGTAGCGGTAGTGACAGGTTGGTGACATCATCATAGATACCAACCGTAAAGCGAGGTTTCGGCTTCGCGCTACTCAGCTCAGTAAAGACCGCCATGACGCAGTCCGGGCCAAACTCTTTGGAAGAAAGGCCATAACGCCCGCCAATTACGCGTGGTAGGGTTTCCCGCTCGCCGCAGTTAAAGGCTTCCGCCAGCGCGGTCATTACATCCAGATACAGCGGTTCTGCCTGGGCACCCGGCTCTTTAGTGCGATCCAGAACGGCGATGCTGCGTACGGTTTCCGGCAGGGCGCGCAGTAAATGTTTGGCAGAGAATGGGCGGAACAGCCGAACTTTCAGGACGCCAACTTTCTCTCCACGAGCAAGTAACTCTTCGACGACTTCTTCGCAGGTACCAATTGCAGAACCCATCAAGATAATGACACGTTCCGCCTGTGGATGACCGTAATACTCAAAGGGTTGATACTGGCGGCCCGTCGCCGCGGCGAAGTCGTTCATCGCCTGTTCGACGTTTTCGTAAACCGCGTTGTACCAGGGGTTTGTCGCTTCACGCGACTGGAAGTAGGTATCCGGGTTCGCAGATGTCCCGCGAATAACGGGATGTTCAGGGTTCAGCGCGCGGGCACGATGCGCATCAATTTCAGCTTGCGGCATCAGGCTGAGGATCGTGTCATCGGCCAGCGGCACAATTTTATTGATTTCATGCGATGTGCGGAAACCATCAAAGAAATGAATAAACGGAACCCGACTTTTCAGAGTGGCCATTTGTGAAATGAGCGCAAAGTCCTGTGCTTCCTGCACGCTGCTGGCACACAGCATCGCGCACCCTGTCTGGCGCACTGCCATTACGTCGGAATGGTCACCGAAGATAGACAGCGCATGAGTAGCAATGGTACGCGCGGCAACGTGCAGCACAAATGGCGTCAACTGACCGGCCAGTTTGTACAGCGTTGGGATCATCAGCAACAGACCCTGCGATGAGGTAAACGACGTAGAGAGCGCACCGGTCTGCAATGCACCGTGAACGGTCGCGATTGCGCCGCCTTCTGACTGCATTTCTACGACGCGAGGGGTATCTCCCCAGACGTTTTTAAGCCCGTTTCCGGCCCAGGCATCTGCCTGTTCCGCCATCGTCGAACTGGGCGTAATCGGGTAGATGGCGATAACTTCGCTGGTACGAAATGCGACTGAAGCAACCGCACCATTACCGTCAATTGTGATCATACTGACACCCTTACATTGCGCAAAAAGAGGGACTCGCGTAACTGCGGCGAATCCTGTAGTTATCTTTCTATTTTAGCAAAAGCGCTAAAGACAGATTTTCGCTTTTGTGTCCTGGGAATAATCAGAATGAATGGTTTGATCAAAGGAGTAGCCAAAAAATTGCCAGAAAATGTAAACAGCACGCATAAATGCGCATTTTGCCTCTCGACGGCAGTGTTTCCGCTGCCTATTATTTATGGCTGTGTCGTTTGGTTAATATTCAGAGGGGAGTAAGATGCGCGCAGCGTTTTGGGTAGGGTGTGCCGCGTTATTATTATCGGCGTGCAGCAGTGAACCTGTTCAGCAGGCAACAGCCGCTCATGTCGCACCGGGGATGAAGGCCGCAATGTCCAGTTCTGGAGAGGCAAATTGCGCCATGATTGGAGGTTCGCTCTCCGTGGCACGCCAACTGGATGGTTCTGCCATCGGCATGTGTGCATTACCTAACGGCAAACGCTGTAGTGAGCAGTCGCTTGCCGCCGGAAGCTGTGGGAATTATTGAGCCACTGCTTTTACTACATTAAATCTGCCAGTTTAAACGTCAACGTTTGTTCTGCCGTAGCCAGTGTTAACAGGTCAGCAGTCAGATCAACTTGTGCGCCTTGCTTAAACATCTCGCTGACGATGCCGTCGAGCGCGTTAAGCTGTGGATCGGCGCACATCATGCGCGTCATTGCCATGTCTTTCACTTTTAATTCACCGTCGGACAGCTTGCCCTGACCATGGAACTGATTACACATTTTTCCCGACACCGTCATATTTTCACCGAAACTTAATTCAGGTGGGTTATTGGCGACGGTTACCGGCTTGCCATTGACGCTCTGCAAAACGAAGCGGTGATGCTGCAACTGTTCGCGATTGACGGACACTTTTCCATTGCTCACACAGCCAGCCATCAGCATGCTGAGCGCAATCAACGTGACAACTTTCTTCATTCTATTTCTCTGGGTTTGTGACGGGAATACATTCAATATAATAATGATACTGAGTGTTTTATCATCGGTGATTGTCTGAAAATGCTCCCCTGAATCCAGGGGAGCACGGAAATCAGAAGAGGGCGTTTGGACAGGTTTCGCCTTTGGAGATTTGTGCCAGATTCTGTAGCGTAGTCTCAGAAATGCTGGTTAACGCTTCGGCGGTCAGGAACGCCTGATGCCCGGTAAACAGCACGTTATGACAGGCCGACAGGCGACGGAACACATCATCCTGAATCACGTCATTGGATTTATCTTCAAAGAACAGATCGCGTTCGTTTTCATACACGTCCATACCCAGAGAACCAATTTTCTGGTTTTTCAGCGCATCAATAGCGGCTTGCGAGTCGATCAATGCACCACGACTGGTGTTAATAACCATCACGCCGTTTTTCATTTGCTCAAAGGCTTCATGATTGAGCAGATGATAATTCTCCGGTGTTAACGGGCAGTGCAGAGAGATGACATCGGACTCGGCAAATAGCGTTTTAAGATCGACATATTCAACGCCTAACTCCAGCGCAGCAGCGCTTGGGTAGGGATCAAACGCCAGCAGGCGCATACCAAAACCTTTCAGGATCCGCAGGGCCGCAATACCGATTTTACCGGTACCGATCACCCCAGCCGTTTTGCCATACATGGTAAAGCCGGTCAGCCCTTCAAGAGAGAAGTTGGCATCACGGGTACGCTGATAAGCGCGGTGAATGCGGCGATTCAGCGTCATCATCATGCCAATCGCATGCTCAGCGACGGCTTCCGGTGAATAGGCTGGCACACGTACGACCTGCATACCCAGCTCTTTTGCAGCGTCGAGATCGACGTTGTTGAACCCGGCGCAACGTAGCGCGATATATTTCACGCCATGCTTTTTCAGCTCTTCCAGAACAGGGCGGCTACCATCGTCGTTGACGAAAATGCACACGGCTTCGCAGCCATGGGCGGTTTTGGCTGTTTTTTCCGTCAACAGAAAGTCAAAGAATTCAAGTTCAAAACCAAAAGCCTCGTTAACCTGCTGCAGATACTTCTTGTCGTACTGTTTTGTACTATAGATGGCGAGTTTCATAAGACTTTCTCCAGTGATTTTGACGTCACATTAATCCAATTCAAATTATTTTACAAAATATAAAAAGTTATTGATAGTCATAGACGTAATGAATAATTCCAACGTATATCTGGTTAGTGTGGGCAGATTACGCGTTTTCAACAACTGGAGAATTTTCATCCAGCTCATGCCGGTAAAGACAACGTGGTTAAAAAGCCAGCCGAATCACATCCTGACAGCTACGCTTATACAGGTAGCAAATATCGGGAGGAGTCATGCTAACTCACTCTGAAGCAAAACGATGGGCCACCTTAATGCTGAAGGCGGCATTATGCGATGGTATGAAACCTGATGAGATTTCCCGGCAGGTACATCTGGTCTGCGATCATCATGGTAGGGAGTGCCTCGAAGAACTCATTGAAGAAATTCTGATAGAAGCTGGTCGTATAGGACCTAAACATAGCGATGGACAACTGAGGCCCCATTGAGTCTGAATCTTAATATCCCCGACGGCACGTGTAACAGCGTGCCTATAAAACGGTTATCTATCCTTAATGTGGGCATATCCAGTTAAACATGCCACAATACAGGCCTAAACCGGCTTAAATTTTTGCTAAATCAGGATATTAACTACCCATGAAGGGTAAATATAAAGCCGTTCTGGCACTCCTCTTATTATTGATTCTCGTGCCGCTGACGCTAGTGATGACGCTTGGCCTGTGGGTGCCTACGTTGGTGGGTATCTGGTTACCCGTTGGAACACGCATCGCGCTGGACGAGAGCCCGCGGCTGACACGGCATGGGTTACATATACCTGAACTCCGCTATCTGGTTGAAGATTGTCCGCTAGCGCGTATTACTCAGGCGGATCTGTCTCACCCCAGCCGCTGGTTGCTGAATGTCGGGACCATCGAGCTGGACTCAGCTTGCCTGGCCAAATTGCCACAGACAGAGCCGTCGCCAGTAGCGCCCAAAACGCTGGCTGAATGGCAGTCAATGCTGCCTAATACCTGGATTAACATCGACAAACTTATTCTCTCTCCATGGCAGGAATGGCAGGGAAAACTGTCACTCTCGCTTACACCCTCTACTCAACAGCTGCGTTACCAGGGGGACAAAGTTAAATTCCAGGGGCGTTTGCACGGGCAAAACCTCACAGTAACTGAGCTGGATGTTGCGGCATTTGAAGGCCAGCCGCCGGTAAGACTGGTCGGTGAATTTACTATGCCACTGGTGCCCGATGGACTGCCGGTAAGCGGTCATGCGGTTGCGACGTTAAGTTTGCCGCAAGAACCTACGCTTGTGGACGCCGAACTGGAGTGGCAACAAAACAGCGGACAACTGATCGTCATGGCGCGGGATAATGCCGATCCGCTGCTTGACCTTCCGTGGGAAATAACACGCCAGCAACTGACCATCAGCGACGGACGCTGGAACTGGCCTTATCAGGGATTCCCGTTAAGTGGCCGGCTGGGCATGAAAGTTGAAAACTGGCAGGCAGGACTGGAAAACGCGGTGGTGAGTGGGCGTCTGAACGTTCTGACGCATGGCGACGCCGGTAAAGGAAATGCCGTATTAACGCTGGGGCCGGGTAAGCTTGGCATGGATAGTAGCGAGATGCCGCTACAGTTGACCGGTGAAGCGAAACAGGGCGATCTGATCTTCTACGCGAAATTACCCGCGAGACTCACCGGAAGTCTGAACGATCCGCAATTGGCTTTCGAGCCAGGGGCGCTGCTGCGCTCACGTGGGCGGGTGATTGATTCGCTGGATATTGACGAGATTCGCTGGCCGCTGGCAGGGGTAAAAGTCACGCAACGCGGTGTGGATGGGCGTCTGCAGGCTATTTTACGTGCGCATGAAAACCAGATGGGGGGCTTTGAACTGCATCTGGATGGCCTGGCAAATGATTTTCTTCCTGATGCTGGTCGTTGGCAGTGGCGATATTGGGGTGAAGGCAGCTTTACGCCGATGCATGCCCGTTGGGACGTAGCGGGTAAGGGGGAATGGCATGACAACACCCTGAAGCTATTTGATCTTTCCACCGGATTTGATCATCTGCAATACGGCACGATGAAGGTGGAAAACCCACGTCTGGTGATGGACGAACCGATAGTCTGGGTGCGGGATGCAACCAAACCGACATTTAGCGGCGCGCTGTCGCTGGACGCAGGGAACACCACCTTCACCGGGGGAAGCGTGTTACCACCATCGACGCTGAAGTTCAGCGTCGATGGTAGCGATCCGACAATCTTCCAGTTCAAAGGCCAGCTTCACGCTGGGGCGATTGGGCCCGTACAGTTGAATGGTCGTTGGGACGGTATCCGCCTGCGCGGACAGGCCTGGTGGCCAAAACAATCGCTCACCGTATTCCAACCGCTGATCCCACCTGACTGGAAAATGAAGCTACGAGAAGGTGAGCTGTATGCGCAGGTCGCGTTTTCGGCAGCCCCGGAGCAGGGCTTTGAAGCGGGCGGTCATGGAGTGTTAAAAGGCGGTAGCGCCTGGATGCCCGATAACCAAATCAACGGTGTCGATTTTGTATTGCCTTTCCGGTTTAGTGAAGGTGCATGGCAACTGGGTACGCGTGGACCTATTTCATTGCGTATTGCGGAAGTGGTGAATCAGGTGACAGTGAAAAATATCGCCGCCGATCTGCAGGGGGCGTACCCCTGGAGTGAAAACAACCCGTTATTGTTGAGCGATGTCAGTGCTGATCTGCTGGGGGGTAAAATCATCATGCAGCAACTGCGGATGCCGCAGCACGATCCGGCCTTATTGCGAGTGCAGAATATCTCTTCCAGCGAGCTTATCAGTGCGGTTAACCCCAAACAGTTCGCCATGTCTGGCCCGGTCAGTGGCGCGTTGCCATTATGGCTGGATAATGAAAAATGGATCATTAAAGACGGCTGGTTGACTAATCCAGGGCCGATGACGTTGCGTATTGATAAGGATACCGCTGATGCGGTCGTCAAAGATAACATGGCGGCGGGGGCGGCCATTAACTGGCTGCGTTATATGGAAATAAGCCATTCGTGGACGAAAATAAATCTGGATAACCTCGGTGTCTTAACCATGCAGTCAACCGTGACTGGCAATAGTCGGGTGGATGGCAAAGTAGGTACAGTTAATTTGAATTATACCCACGAGGAAAACGTCTTTACGCTATGGCGCAGCTTGCGTTTTGGCGACAATTTACAGGCATGGCTTGAACAAAATGCAGCGCTGCCGGAAACCCATTGCCCGGAAGGCAAGGAATGTGAGGAACAACAATGAAAACGATAGCTGCCATGCTGGGTCTGCTGGCTTCATCTCTGCTGGTAGGGTGCACTCCCAGAATCGAAGTGGCTGCGCCAAAAGAGCCCATCACTATTAATATGAACGTCAAAATCGAGCATGAGATCCATATCAAAGTTGATAAAGACGTCGAAAGCTTATTGAAATCGCGCAGCGATTTGTTCTGAGGTCATGATGAGAAAACAGTTTGCAGTGGCGCTGGTCGTTCTGAGTTTACTCAGTAGCAATGCGTGGGCATTGACCCTGAATGAAGCCAGAACTCAGGGTCGAGTAGGAGAAACGCTCAATGGCTATCTGGTTGCATTGCAAACCGATGCCGAAACGCAGGCACTGGTGAGTGAGATTAATAAAGCGCGCAACGCCAGCTATCAGCAACTGGCAGAGAGCAATAATATTCCGCCAGATGAAGTAGCAAAAATGGCCGGGCAAAAGCTGGTTGCTCGCGCTAAACCGGGTGAATACGTTCAGGGTATAAATGGTAAGTGGTTGAAAAAACAATAGCGTATTTTTATTAACTCAATTTATTCAGTTACTCCCATAAAAAGTAATAGGCGGCAACG
Organism: Citrobacter sp. LUTT5; assembly: GCF_009905315.1. NCBI lineage: Bacteria > Pseudomonadati > Pseudomonadota > Gammaproteobacteria > Enterobacterales > Enterobacteriaceae > Citrobacter > Citrobacter sp. LUTT5. The sequence goes on from NZ_CP047606.1 coordinate 2,368,647, forward strand.
GTTAATTAATCCACTATATTTAAATCAACAAATTATCAAGGAGTGATGATGACGCTTTATCAGATAAAGCCCGCCTTTCAGGCGCTTTTGCGACCTGTCATGTTCTGGTTACATAAAAAAGGCGTCACGGCGAATCACGTTACCCTTACCGCGATGGCGCTTTCTTTTGTGACCGGTGCCGTGCTGGTTATTTTCCCCCAACCTGAGTGTTTTGTTCTTCTGCCCATCGTGTTGTTTATACGGATGGCGCTCAATGCGCTGGACGGCATGCTGGCGCGGGAATGCAACCAACAATCGCGACTTGGGGCCATTCTCAATGAAAGCGGAGACATTCTTTCCGACATTGCGCTTTACCTGCCGTTTATGCTGCTCCCCGACAGTAACGTATTACTGGTTATGATGATGCTGTTCTGTGCGGTGATGACGGAGTTTTGCGGCGTCCTGGCACAAACGATTAATGGCGTCCGCAGCTATGCCGGACCGCTGGGTAAAAGCGACAGAGCGTTGGTATTTGGCGCGTGGGGTTTGGCACTGGCGCTGTGGCCACAGGTTGTGCAGTGGAACAATGTGCTTTGGGGTATTGCTACGCTCTTACTGCTATGGACGGTAATTAATCGCTGTAAAAGTGCATTGCGTAACGAGGTCGTGAAATGATGCTGTTAGAGAAGTCACTCGCGGTCATTTTTGCGCTGCTGTTGATTGCAACGGTGGTGAATGGATTACTGGTGTGGCGACGACCAGGCAAAGACTGGCGGGAACTGACGTTACGTATTCGCACTTGGTGGGTAATCATCGTCTTGTTTTCTTTGGCTATTTTAAGTCCACACTGGCTAGCGTTAACCTTTTTTGCGTTAGTGAGTTTTATGGCGCTAAAGGAGTTTTTGACGCTGGCACCGTCGCGTCAAACCGATCGCATGCCGCTGCTGTGGATGTTCATTGCTATTCCGATTAACTACTGGCTGATTGGCATCAACTGGTACGGCATGTTTGTCGTCTTTATCCCGGTCTATGCATTCTTATTCTTACCGGTTCGTATGGTGATTGCGGGTGATACGCAGGGCTTCTTACGTTTTGTCTCGCAGCATCACTGGAGCCTGATGACCACCGTATTTGCGTTCAGCCATGTCGCATTTTTGCTGGTGCTACCTGATGATGGCAAACAAACTGGCGCATTACTGGTGCTCTTCCTGGTGGGGTTAACGGAATTCAACGATATTGCGCAGTACCTGTGGGGCAAATCGATTGGGCGTATCAAGGTTATGCCTAAGGTCAGCCCTAACAAGACGCTGGCGGGACTGGTCGGCGGCGTGGCAACGACTACGCTGATGGCGGCGGTGCTTGGGCCAGTCATGACGCCATTAAACTTACCGTTGTCGCTGCTGGCAGGTTTTATTATCGGCCTCAGCGGTTTTTGTGGCGATGTGGTGATGTCGGCAATAAAACGTGATATCGGCGTGAAGGATAGCGGAACACTGCTGCCAGGCCATGGTGGCATTCTTGATCGACTGGATTCTCTGATCTTCACCGCTCCTGTTTTTTTCCATTTCATCCGCTACTTTTGCTACTAACTTATGATGAGCTCAATTCTGCGAACGCTGTTTACGCTTTGCATTGTCTGGCCAGTGATATGGCTGTGGCTTGGGTTGCGTATCAGGCATCGGGAGCGTCTACCCACTCGTGGCCCGGCGATTATTGTCGCCAATCACAACAGCCATATGGACGTGTTTGCACTCCTTTCGCTCTTTCCGCTGCGCCGCCAGGCGTCTATTCATCCTGTGGCTGCTGCTGATTATTTCCTGCGTAATAAGGTGATGGCCTGGTTTGCGCTGAATATACTCAACATTATTCCCATTTCGCGTAAGGGCGGAGAAACCAATCCACTGGCGCAGTGTGAACAGGCATTACGCGACGGCAAGATCCTGATCCTCTTCCCGGAAGGCACGCGCGGCGAGCCGGGAAAACTGTCACCACTTAAATCTGGGTTATGGCATCTGAGCCAGCGAGTGTCGGACGTGCCGATTATTCCCGTCTGGCTACGTGGGACGGAACACGTAATGGCGAAAGGGAATCGTATACCGCTGCCGTTGTTTATTGACGTCAATATTGGCAGATCATTGCGTTTTCATGATGATAAACACCGCTTCATGGACGAACTCAGGCAGCAGTTGTTGCTGCTACAGCAACAAACCACAGGAATGCAGCCACATGAATAATACACGAGTGCCAGACGAGCGACATTTTTTGACCAGCGATAACGCCGTGCTGTTTTATCGTCACTGGCCTGCGCCTGCGCCGGGCATGACACCCAAAGTGATTGTTCTGTTCCATCGTGGACACGAACATTCCGGGCGGCTGCAGCATATTGTGGACGAACTGGCGATGCCGGACACCGTATTCTATGCCTGGGATGCACGTGGTCACGGACACTCGCCGGGCCAGCGTGGTTATAGCCCCTCGCTGGCGCGCTCGGTGCAGGATGTTGAAGAATTCGTACGTTTCGCCGCAGCAGACAGCCAGGCCGCAATGGAAGATGTGGTCGTCGTAGCCCAAAGCGTAGGCGCGGTACTGGCTGCAACCTGGGCACATGACTATGCGCCTGATATTCGTGGACTGGTGCTGGCGTCACCGGCTTTCAAAGTGAAATTGTATGTGCCGTTTGCCCGCCAGGGGTTAACGTTACTGCACCGGCTGCGTGGCCTGTTCTTCGTTAATTCTTATGTTAAAGGCAAATACCTGACGCACGATGTTGATCGCGTGGCCAGCTTTAACCTTGATACTCAGATCACCCGGGCCATTGCGGTAAACATCCTGTTGGATCTCTACAAAACGGCAGAGCGAATTGTCAGCGATGCCGCTGCCATTACGTTACCTGTACAGTTGCTGGTGTCCGCGGATGATTTCGTTGTGCATCGCCAGCCGCAGATTGATTTTTATCAACGTCTGAGAAACCCACTTAAAGAATTGCACGTGCTGCCGGGTTTTTACCACGACACGCTGGGCGAAAAAGATCGGCACCTGGCGTTCGATAAAATGCGCGATTTTATTACGACGCTCTATGCTACGCCGGCACAGCGTTTTGATTACAGTAACGAAGACCGCTGGAGCCCGGGAGCGGATACCTGGCGGATGCTCAATGGCGGACCTGAGCCGTATTCTCTTGAAGATCTAGCGTACCGCGGTTTGCGCTATGGCATGAAGCTTCTGGGGACGCAATCTATGGGCGTACGTCTGGGATTTGACACCGGTTTTGATTCCGGTAGTACGCTGGATTATGTCTATCGCAACCAGCCTCAGGGCAGCAGTGCGTTGGGGCGTTTAATTGACAAAAACTACCTGAACAATGTCGGCTGGCAGGGGATCCGCCAGCGTAAGGTTCATTTGCAGAGGCTGACTAGCCAGGCAGTCGCACAGTTGGCGGAGCAGGGCGCGCCAGTGCATGTGGTGGATATTGCTGCCGGACATGGACGCTATGTACTCGATGCGCTGGAAAGAGAACCTGCGGTAAGTTCAATTTTATTGCGCGATTACAGTGAGCTGAACGTGAATAAAGGTCGCGAAATGATCGCCAGCAGAGGCATGACTGACATTGCGCACTTTGAACAAGGTGATGCCTTCAACCGCGAACAATTGGCAGCGCTGGAACCTCGTCCCACATTAGGGATTGTCTCCGGTTTATACGAGTTGTTTCCTGAAAACACGCTGGTCAAAAACTCTTTGGCCGGGCTGGCTGAGGCGATAGCGCCGGGGGGCGTGTTGATCTATACCGGGCAGCCCTGGCATCCACAGCTAAAAACGATCGCCTGGTCGCTGACCAGCCATAAAGACGGTAAAGCGTGGGTGATGCGTGTGCGTACGCAGGGGGAAATGGATGCGCTGGTTCGTGACGCGGGTTTTGAAAAGCGTACGCAACTGATTGATGAGTGGGGGATTTTCACCGTTTCCATGGCGGTGCGTCGTGCTTCCTGAGCAGCGTAAAGTCATGGTGCAGGCAGTCGGTTGGTTACTGCTGCTGGCGCCCTTTTTTTTCCTTACGTATGGCAAGGTAAATCAGTTTACCGCCTGGCAAGACGCGCAATATCAGAACGTTGGAAGTATCGTTTTTAACTGGGAGTCGGCCATTCCTTTTATTCCATGGACCATTCTTCCTTACTGGAGTCTGGATCTGTTTTACGGATTATCCCTGTTTATTTGCACCACGCGTTTCGAGCAGCGTCGACTGGTGCTCCGGCTGGTACTGGCATCGGTGATTGCTTGCGGTGGTTTTTTACTGTTTCCGTTGCAGTTTAGCTTTACGCGTCCCGAAGTGACGGGGGCGGCGGGTTGGCTGTTTGCACAACTGGAGCAGTTCGATCTGCCATATAACCAGTCGCCATCACTGCATATTATTCTCTGCTGGCTGTTGTGGCGGCATTTCAGTCGCTATCTGTCAGGCGGTTGGCGCAGACTCTGTGATAGCTGGTTTTTGCTGATCGCTATATCCGTTCTTACCACCTGGCAACATCATTTTATCGATATTATTACCGGACTGGCGGCAGGAATGTTGATTGACTGGATGGTACCGGAACGACGCCGCTGGCGCTGGTGTAAACCGGATGCAGCGCGCGTGAGGTTGCTGCGGCGATACCTGATGGGGGCGGTAGTATGTTTCATTGCCGCAGTGTTGCTGACGCCATGGTTGTTATGGCCTGCGCTGGCGTTATTGATCGCCGGGTGCGGCTACGCTGGATTCGGTGCGGCAACGACGGCGAAAGATTCGCAGGGCCGACTCCCTCCTGCTGTTTACTGGCTGTCATTGCCATGGCGAGCAGGAATGTGGCTGTCGATGCGTTGGTTTACCCGCCGTTTGCCTGCGGTAAGTTCGGTGGTACCCGGAGTGTATCTCGGTAGTTTTCCGCGCCAGGAGCCAGCACAACATGCGGTACTGGACGTGACCTTTGAGTTTCCTCGTGGACGGGCGACGGCCTCACGAACGTATCACTGCGTACCAATGCTGGATTTAGTGATCCCGAATGAAGCTGAACTTCAGCAGGCGGTGAGCAGTCTGGAGACCCTGCGTGAGACGCAGGGTACGGTGCTGGTGCATTGTGCTTTAGGACTATCGCGTAGTGCGATGGTGATTGCGGCGTGGCTGTTACGCCATGGCCATGCAACCACGGTAGAGCAGGCCGTGGCACAGATCCGTGCGTGTCGACCGCAGGTGGTGCTGACTGATAAACATCTGGAGATGCTGCAACAATGGCAACGGAAAGTGACAACGTAACAGAAGATGAGATGCTTCGGCATGGTTTGCTGCGGCACACGCTGGCAAGCTGGCGCTTCATCCTGCTTTTTTCCCTCGCTCCGATGGTGTGGGTGCTCTTTGCCGCACCGCCAGGTATCCTGCGTGCCATTATCGCGCTGCTGTGCGCCATTGTCTGGTTTGGCTGTTGGCGATTATGGCTCGACGAGCGCTATTTTTCGCTGATCACTGCACATAACAATGTGCAGGCAGGCGATGCGCTGTGCTTTATCTGGCGTCGTGAGCGACTGAAAACGTTAACGCTGGCCGACCGGCAGTCAGGCGCATTGCAACAGTGTCGGTACACGCTTCGTTTGGTTATTGTTCTGTGGGCTGTCTGGCTGGTACTGCTTGTGTAGTATCCATCTAAATTACTCATCGACATCGCAATAGTTGCCACACGGCATAAAATGGATGCTGATATAGTCCAACACCGGTCGCGTTGTGGGGTGAAATCATGTGGCTTCTCAAGTGGTATGTCTGGAATCGTTGGGTATTCAAACTGTTAAGCCGGGATGTCGCGGAGCCTGAACAATTTTTGCTTCATTGCTGGGAAGAGAATCTGGCGAAATGCAGGGATTATGCAACCATCTGGCGTGATATTAATCGCATTCACGGCAAACAGATACGGGTACAGGTAAAGAAGTAAGTGCCGGAGAAACCCTCTCACCGGACGGTGAGAGGGGAAATTATCAGGCAGCGACTACGCTGTCGATAGCGGCTTTCGCGTCGGATTGTGCTTTAGACGCCACTTCCGGGCCGTAAGCAATACCTTCAGCAAAGACGACATTCACGTCGGTGATGCCGATAAAGCCCAGGAATACGTTCAGGTACGGCGTGATCAGGTCGGTTGGTGTATCTTTATGGATACCACCACGGCTGGTCAGCACCACAGCGCGTTTACCCGTCACCAGACCTTCCGGGCCTTTCTCGGTATAACGGAAAGTCACACCAGCGCGGGCAATCAAGTCAAAGTAGTTTTTCAACTGAGTTGGGATGTTGAAGTTGTACATCGGCGCGGCGATAACAATCACATCATGCGCTTTCAGCTCAGCAATCAGCTCATCGGACAGCGCCAGCGCTTCCTGCTGACGCGGCGTCAGCGGTGCATCGCTCGGGCGCATCGCACCCACCAGTTCGCCATCCAGTACCGGTACAGGATTTGCTGCCAGGTCACGGACAGTGATTTCATCAGCAGAGTGCTTTTCACGCCACTGTTCAACAAAATAATCAGACAACTGACCAGACTGAGAGTACCCTGCCAGAATACTGGATTTAAGAACTAATACCTTGCTCATGGGTGTTTCCTTTTATGTGTTTGAAGGGGGTGAGCCCCGTTGCTTGTTGACACTTTATTCACAATCCTGTCGCAGTGATAGCGCAATATATCGAATCCTATGTTCGAAATTATTGAACAACACATGAAAAGCGCCGATGTGGTACTCTATACCCATCATCTAAAAGAGATTTAACCCGGCAGAGCACTGCCTTTTAACGCTATGACAGAACAACAAAAATTAACCTTCAACATGTTGCAGCAACAGCTGGATTCATTGATGCTGCGTGACAGACAGCGTTTTGCCCGCCGCCTGCACGGTGTGAAGAAGGTTAAAAATCCTGATGCACAACAGGCCATTTACCAGGAGATGGCGAAAGAGATTGAGCAGGCAGCCGGTAAAGTTGTGCTGCGTGAAGCGGCGCGTCCGGAAATCAGCTATCCGGAAAACCTGCCCGTCAGCCAGAAAAAACAGGATATTCTGGACGCAATTCGCGATCATCAGGTGGTGATTGTTGCTGGCGAGACCGGCTCGGGGAAAACCACCCAGTTACCCAAAATCTGTATGGAACTGGGGCGCGGGGTAAAAGGGCTGATCGGCCATACCCAACCGCGTCGTCTGGCGGCGCGCACCGTGGCGAACCGTATTGCGGAAGAGCTGCAGACCGAGCCGGGCGGCTGTATTGGTTATAAAGTTCGTTTCAGCGATCATGTCAGTGATAACACCATGGTCAAGCTGATGACGGACGGTATCCTGCTGGCGGAAATCCAGCAGGATCGACTGCTGATGCAGTACGACACCATCATCATCGATGAAGCGCATGAACGCAGTCTGAATATCGACTTTCTGCTCGGCTATCTGAAAGAACTTCTGCCGCGTCGCCCGGATCTAAAAATTATCATCACTTCGGCGACCATCGATCCTGAACGTTTTTCAAAGCATTTCAATAACGCGCCGATTATCGAAGTCTCCGGCCGAACGTATCCGGTGGAAGTGCGCTATCGCCCGATTGTTGAAGATGCAGATGACACCGAGCGTGACCAACTGCAGGCGATTTTTGATGCCGTAGATGAGCTAGGCCGTGAAAGTCAGGGCGACATTCTGATCTTCATGAGCGGCGAACGTGAAATCCGTGATACCGCCGATGCCCTGAATAAGCTGGATTTACGCCATACCGAAGTGTTGCCGCTGTATGCGCGTCTTTCAAACAGTGAGCAGAACCGTGTATTCCAGTCGCACAGTGGTCGCCGTATCGTGCTGGCGACCAACGTGGCAGAAACGTCGCTGACCGTTCCGGGAATCAAATACGTCATTGATCCAGGCACCGCGCGTATCAGTCGCTACAGTTACCGCACCAAAGTTCAGCGCTTGCCGATTGAACCGGTGTCGCAGGCTTCTGCCAACCAGCGTAAAGGCCGCTGCGGTCGTGTTTCGGAAGGGATCTGTATTCGTCTGTATTCCGAAGACGATTTCCTGTCGCGTCCGGAGTTTACCGACCCGGAGATCCTGCGTACCAACCTGGCATCCGTTATTTTGCAGATGACCGCGTTGGGGCTGGGCGATATCGCGGCGTTCCCGTTTGTTGAAGCGCCGGATAAGCGCAATATTCAGGACGGTGTACGCCTGCTCGAAGAGCTGGGGGCGATAACCACCGACGAACAGGCAACAGCTTACAAGTTAACGCCGTTGGGCCGTCAGCTGTCGCAACTGCCGGTGGATCCGCGTCTGGCGCGCATGGTGCTGGAAGCGCAAAAACATGGCTGCGTACGTGAGGCGATGATCATTACCTCGGCGCTGTCCATTCAGGATCCGCGCGAGCGTCCAATGGACAAGCAGCAGGCTTCCGACGAGAAGCACCGCCGTTTCCACGACAAAGAGTCTGATTTCCTCGCGTTTGTGAACCTGTGGAACTATCTCGGCGAGCAGCAAAAAGCGTTGTCGTCAAACCAGTTTCGTCGCCAGTGCAAAGTCGACTTTCTGAACTATCTGCGCGTGCGAGAGTGGCAGGATATCTACACACAACTGCGCCAGGTGGTGAAAGAGTTGGGTATTCCGGTTAACAGCGAACCTGCTGAATATCGGGAGATCCACGTCGCGTTGCTGACCGGTTTACTGTCTCATATCGGGATGAAAGATACCGATAAACAGGAGTTTACCGGGGCGCGTAACGCTCGCTTCTCGATCTTCCCGGGGTCAGGTTTATTCAAAAAACCGCCGAAGTGGACGATGGTAGCGGAGTTGGTGGAAACCAGCCGCTTGTGGGGACGCATTGCCGCGCGTATCGATCCTGAATGGGTGGAGCCGGTAGCCCAGCATCTGATCAAACGTTCATACAGTGAGCCGCACTGGGAACGCGCGCAGGGTGCTGTGATGGCGACAGAAAAAGTCACTGTCTACGGCTTACCGATTGTTGCGGCCCGTAAGGTGAATTACAGTCAGATCGATCCTGCGTTATCGCGTGAACTGTTCATTCGTCATGCGCTGGTGGAAGGTGACTGGCAAACGCGCCATGCGTTTTTCCGCGATAACCTGAAACTACGAGCGGAGGTGGAAGAGTTAGAGCACAAATCACGCCGCCGCGACATTCTCGTCGATGACGAAACGATGTTTGAGTTCTACGACCAACGTATCAGCCATGAGGTGGTTTCTGCTCGTCACTTTGATAGCTGGTGGAAAAAGGTCAGCCGTGAAACACCGGATCTGCTCAACTTTGAAAAGAGCATGCTCATCAAAGAGGGCGCGGAGAAAATCAGTAAGCTGGATTATCCGAACTTCTGGCATCAGGGTAACCTTAAGCTGCGCCTGAGCTACCAGTTCGAACCCGGAGCCGATGCGGACGGTGTGACCGTACATATTCCACTCCCGCTGCTCAACCAGATCGACGAGAGCGGTTTTGAATGGCAAATTCCAGGGCTGCGCCGCGAACTGGTGATCGCCCTGATTAAATCGTTACCAAAACCGGTACGACGCAACTTTGTACCCGCACCGAACTATGCGGAAGCGTTTTTAGGCCGAGTGACGCCGCTGGAAATGCCGCTGCTGGACTCGCTGGAGCGTGAACTGCGCCGCATGACCGGCGTCACCGTTGACCGTGAAGACTGGCACTGGGATCAGGTGCCTGATCACCTAAAAATCACCTTCCGGGTGGTGGATGATAAGAACAAGAAGCTGCAGGAAGGGCGTTCGCTACAGGATTTGAAAGATGCGCTGAAGGGCAAAGTTCAGGAAACATTGTCTGCGGTGGCCGATGACGGTATCGAACAGAGTGGATTGCACATCTGGAGCTTCGGCCGGCTTCCGGAAAGTTACGAACAAAAACGCGGTAACTATAAGGTGAAAGCGTGGCCGGCGCTGGTCGATGAGCGTGACAGCGTTGCCATCAAACTGTTTGATAATCCGCTGGAACAACAGCAGGCGATGTGGTGCGGTTTACGCCGCCTGTTGCTGCTGAATATTCCATCGCCAATCAAATATTTGCACGAGAAGCTGCCCAATAAAGCCAAGCTGGGGCTGTACTTTAACCCGTACGGTAAAGTTCTGGATTTGATTGACGACTGTATCTCCTGCGGTGTGGATCAGCTAATTGACGCCAACGGCGGTCCGGTGTGGACCGAAGAAGGCTTTGCGGCGTTGCATGAAAAAGTGCGGGCTGAACTGAACGATACGGTGGTGGAGATTGCGAAGCAGGTCGAACAGATCCTGACCGCAGTGTTTAATATCAACAAACGTCTGAAAGGTCGCGTAGATATGACCATGGCGCTGGGGCTTTCGGATATCAAAGCGCAAATGGGCGGGCTGGTCTACCGTGGATTCGTCACCGGCAACGGTTTCAAACGTCTGGGCGATACGCTGCGTTATTTGCAGGCGATTGAAAAACGGTTGGAGAAACTGGCCATCGATCCACACCGCGATCGCGCGCAGATGCTGAAAGTGGACAGCGTGCAGCAGGCCTGGCAGCAGTGGTTCAATAAACTGCCGCCCGCGCGCCGCGAAGATGACGATGTCAAAGAGATCCGCTGGATGATAGAAGAGCTACGCGTCAGCTACTTTGCCCAGCAGCTTGGCACGCCGTATCCGATTTCGGATAAGCGTATCCTGCAGGCAATGGATCAGATTACGGGTTAACGCAGTGCTGGACCGTAGGCCGGATAAGGCGTAGCCGCCATCCGGCATCTGTATCTGGTAAAGAACAAACTCCAGGAGTCATGAACATGAGACAGTTTCCGCCACTTTCCGCTAGCACCCTTGCGGCGATTAACACCGTGGGGCAATGGCTGGCGCAAAATGATTTCGCTGAAAATATTACGGTGCAGACAGATTGCGTGATTCTGGCCGGGAACGCAGTGATCCCGACCATCGATGCAGCCTGTCGGATAGCGAAAGAGCAACAGGTTCCCTTGCTGATTAGCGGCGGTATCGGTCACTCAACGACCTTTCTGTATGCCGCCATCGCAGAGCATCCACGCTACCACACGATTCGTACCACTGGTCGCGCGGAAGCGGCGATCCTTGCCGATATCGCGCACCAGTTCTGGCACATTCCTGGTGAGAAGATTTGGGTAGAGGATCAGTCCACCAACTGTGGGGAGAACGCCCGGTTTAGCTGTGCGTTACTGCGTCAGGCGACCCAAACCATGGGGACCGTCATTGTGGTGCAAGACCCTACCATGCAGCGCCGCACCATGGCGACATTTGAACGCGTCACGCGTGACGACCCTCAGGCCCCACGCTGGATCAGTTTCCCCGGTTTTGTCCCCGAGTTGATTGAGCAGGGCGACGGCGTGGATTTTGCCCCGACCGCCGAAGGTCTGTGGTCGGTGGATCGTTACCTGTCTCTCATTACCGGTGAGCTTCCGCGCCTGCGTGATGATGCAACCGGCTACGGGCCTTGCGGCCGCGATTTTATCGCCCATGTTGATATTCCTCAGGACGTTGAGCAAGCCTGGCAGCAGCTAAAAAATGATACCGCGCTGACCGACTTACTTGAGAGCCGTTCGCTGTAATCCCTTCTGCCCGTTTGTCGGCGTTTTACGGCAAACGGGCAGAAAGCCCACCCGTTTTTTCTCTTCATCATCACTTTGCCAGGCGCTTTTATGAAGCAGTTCACAGAACCGCCACTCCAGCGATAATGCGCCATGCATGATTGATATTAATTAACAATAGTTTTACTTGTTAAAAACAAATCAATCACAGGAGAGCCGCATGTCAGTACCCGTACAACATCCTATGTATATCGATGGGCAGTTTGTGACCTGGCACGATGACGCCTGGATTGATGTCGTCAATCCGGCCACGGAAGAGATTATCTCGCGTATTCCCGATGGGCGTGCCGAAGACGCGCGTAAAGCGATCGATGCCGCGGATCGCGCTCAGCCGCAATGGGAAGCGTTGCCTGCCATTGAACGGGCAAACTGGTTACGCAAAATTTCTGTGGGTATCCGCCAGCGAGCCGATGAAATCAGCGCGTTGATTGTGGCGGAAGGTGGAAAAATTCGACAACTGGCTGACGTTGAAGTCGCGTTTACTGCCGACTATATCGATTACATGGCGGAGTGGGCGCGTCGCTATGAAGGCGAGATCCTGCAAAGCGATCGCCCGGGTGAGAATATCCTGCTGTTTAAGCGTGCACTGGGCGTGACGACGGGTATTCTGCCGTGGAACTTCCCGTTTTTCCTGATTGCCCGCAAACTGGCTCCCGCCTTGCTGACGGGGAATACCATTGTCATTAAGCCGAGTGAATTCACACCGAATAACGCCATCGCCTTTGCCAAAATTGTTGATGACATTGGTTTACCGCGCGGGGTCTTTAATCTGGTGCTGGGACGCGGTGAAACGGTCGGTCAGGAGCTGGCCGGAAACCCGAAGGTGGCGATGGTGAGTATGACCGGCAGCGTCGGCGCGGGCGAAAAAATTATGGCCGCAGCGGCCAAAAACATCACTAAAGTTTGTCTGGAGTTGGGTGGTAAAGCTCCGGCTATCGTGATGGACGATGCTGACCTTGAGCTGGCGGTGAAGGCCATTGTTGACTCGCGGGTGATCAATACCGGACAGGTATGCAACTGTGCTGAGCGCGTATACGTTCAGAAAGGTATCTATGACCAGTTCGTTAATCGTTTGGGTGAGGCGATGAAAGCCGTGCAGTTTGGCAATCCGGCCGAACGCAATGACATTGCGATGGGGCCGCTGATTAACGCCGCTGCGCTGGATCGTGTGGAGCAGAAAGTCGCACGAGCGGTGCAGGAAGGGGCCAGAGTGGTGCTGGGCGGTAAGGCTGTTGTCGGCAAAGGTTATTACTACCCGCCGACGTTACTGTTAGACGTGCGCCAGGAGATGGCGATTATGCACGAGGAGACGTTTGGTCCGGTGCTGCCAGTGGTAGCGTTTGATACGCTGGAACAGGCGTTGACAATGGCCAATGACAGCGACTACGGTCTGACCTCATCGATCTATACGCAGAATCTGAATACGGCAATGAAGGCGATTAAGGGGCTGAAGTTTGGCGAAACCTATATTAATCGTGAAAACTTCGAGGCGATGCAGGGCTTCCACGCTGGCTGGCGTAAGTCCGGGATTGGCGGGGCTGATGGTAAACATGGCCTGAACGAATACCTGCAAACGCAAGTGGTGTATCTGCAGTCCTAAGTTTTTCGCCGGGTGAGTCTGTACGCCACCCGGCGCCATCCTCACACTTTAGTGGCTACCCAGTTCATCATCATTTCCGGCCAGATGGCCAGCGGTAACCCTTGCGCATCGCGAATACCAAATCCGTGCTTACCCCGTTCAAACAGATGCATTTCGACCGGAACGCCCTGCTCACGTAGCGCATTAAAGAAGACCAGGCTGTTTTCTACCTTCACCGCCGGATCGTCAATGGCGTGTAGCAGGAATGTCGGCGGCGTTGTGCTATCCACGCGTTCTTCCAGAGAATAGTGGCGCAGATCTTCCTTTTCGGGCTTAGCGCCAACCAGCTCAAGACGAGATCCCGAGTGACCGATGTCTTCGCGCAGAGTGACAACCGGGTACACCAGTGCCATAAACGCAGGGCGCGCAGGTTGCTCGTCTACGTTATCTATCGGCATATAAACCGTTTCGGCAAACCGGGTTCCCAGACTGGCGGCCACGTGACCACCGGAAGAGAAGCCCAACACACCGATACGATCAGGGTTAATTTTCCATTCATGGGCGTTGGCGCGAATGTAGCGCATGGCGCGCTGGGCATCGGCCAGCGGCGCGTTTGCGCCTTCCTCATGGCCATCACCCGGCATGCGGTAGGTCATCACAAACAGGGTATAACCGCGAGCGTTAAAGAACGGTGCCAGTACGCTGCCTTCTTTATCCATCACCACGCGACGATAAGAGCCGCCTGGCGTGACAAGGATTCCTATGCCGTTAGGTTTTGCGGGGGCATAAACGGTAATTTCCGGGGCGCGAATACCGGTGACCGCACGATCATACTGAGATGTTCCTGTATGTCGGGGTTCAGGCGTAAACACCGCATCGCTGTTTTTTGCTCCGGGGGCTTCACCCTGCGGCCAGAATGAGACGGTGGTGGCCTTAGCAACGGCTTGCTCCATCATGTTTTCTAACGTTTCACGACTCAGTGCTTCCATTACTATGCTCCCTCAGTGGCAAAGGTTAGCTATAGCACAGTCAGTGAATCGAAAACGGGGAGAGACTCACAACGTATTGAATTCGCGGAAAATGAAAGAGGGCGGAGGCGAGCCTCCGCCAGAACATTAGAGCTTGATAAATTTATCCAGCGTACGAATAAGTTGGGTGACAAAACCGTATTCGTTATCGTACCAGGCGACTGTTTTTACCAGTTGCAGATCGCCCACTTCGGTAATTTCGGTTTGTGTCGCATCAAATACCGAACCGAAATGCGAGCCAATGACATCTGACGAGACGATTTCCTCATCGGTATAACCAAATGACTCATTGTCTTGCGTGGCTTTTTTCAGCGCGTTGTTGACCTCTTCAGCAGTGACTTTTTTCCCCAATACCGATACCAGTTCCGTGACGGATCCTGTTTTCACCGGAACACGCTGGGCGTGGCCTTTTAATTTTCCGCTCAATGCCGGAATGACCAGACCAATGGCTTTGGCGGCTCCGGTGGTATGGGGAATGATATTCTCCGCTGCTGCCCGTGAGGCGCGCAGATCTTTCCCGCGAGGTCCATCAACCAGCGACTGCGTTCCCGTGTAGGCGTGGATGGTGGTCATGGTGCCAAGCTGAATACCGAAGCTGTCGTGCAGGGCTTTCGCCATCGGTGCGAGGCAGTTAGTGGTGCACGATGCGACCGAGATAATCCGATCGTTCGCATCCATTGTATCGTCGTTGACGTTAAAGACGATGGTTTTCATATCGCCAGCCGGGGCGGATATCAGCACTTTTTTGGCCCCTGCATCCAGGTGCGCGTTGGCTTTTTCTGTCGAGGTATAAAAACCGGTGCATTCGATGATTATCTCAGCGCCAGTCGTTTTCCACGGAATATTTTTGGCCTCTTTTTCTGCGTAAACCGCGATTTTTTTACCGTCGACAATCAGCGCGTCTTCGGTAAAGTCGATGCTCCAGGGAAACGGGCCGTAGTTTGAATCGTGCTTTAACAGATAGGCGAGAATTTTGGGCGAGGTGAGGTCATTAATGGCCACAACCTCCACGTTACTTTTGACTTCCAGTAGTCGACGCAATACCAGACGACCGATACGACCAAAACCGTTAATGCCAATTTTACTCATGGTTTTCTCCTGTCAGGATGAGGCGGTACGACATATTTTCCCTACCAGGCTTAGTCCAGACAGGCATCCTCGGCAATAGCGGTTCTTGCGGTTAAGCGTAAGCGACTGAAAATGGGTGAACAAAAGTTAATGAATTTTTAACAAAAGCCCGTTATGTTGACGCATTATTGTTTTTATTCAGGAAGTGTTATGGGGAATAAGTATTCTGGCCTGCAAATCGGTATTCACTGGCTGGTCTTTTTGTTGGTTATTGTGGCGTACAGCGCCATGGAGTTTCGCGGATTTTTCCCGCGCAGCTATCGCCCCTTGTTCAACATGGTGCACGTCTCCTGCGGTATCACTATTTTAACGCTGATGGTGGCGCGTCTGCTGGTCAGGCTGAAATACCCGGCTCCGCCGATTGTGCCAAAACCGAAGCCGATGATGACCGGAATGGCGCATCTGGGGCATCTGGTTATCTATCTGTTGTTTATTGTCCTGCCGATTATTGGGCTGGTGATGATGTACAACCGGGGTAACCCGTGGATTGCATTCGGCATCGTTATGCCGCATGCGCCAGAGGCGAACTTTGATTTAGTGGATATGCTGAAGTCCTGGCACGTGACGCTGGCAAATCTGGGTTATTTTGTTATTGCTCTGCATGCTGGTGCTGCCCTGATGCATCACTATTTCTGGAAGGACAATACGTTGTTGCGCATGATGCCGCGAAAACGCTCCTGAGGTAATGCCCCGCAAATGTGGGGCATTTTTTTAGCCGATTATTTTTCCAGACATCATAAAAGCTTATCGACAAGATGGTTAAACAACGCTCAATTCGCCACACTTGTCACTTGATCACTGTCTTCATTAAAACTACTGTATATAAACACAGTTATATGAGAGGCAGATTATTATGTTGTTTTTCCAGCCAGTTGAACACCGCGAAATCAAACACTTCCCGCTATTTAGCGATCTCGTGCCCTGCGGTTTTCCCTCTCCTGCGCAGGATTACGTTGAGAAACGTATCGATCTCAACGATCTGTTGGTGCAGCATCCCAGCGCAACCTATTTTGTTAAATCGTCTGGCGACTCCATGATGGGGGCAGGGATCGGTGCTGGCGACTTGCTGGTAGTCGACAGTGCCAGAAAAGCGGCCCACGGAGACATTGTGGTTGCTGCTATTGAAGGCGAATTCACCGTTAAGCGCCTGCAATTGCATCCGGTGGTGATGTTGAAGCCAGAGAACAGCGCCTACGCGCCGATCATGATCGGCAGCGAGGACACGCTGGATATATTTGGCGTGGTGACATTCATCATTAAATCTGCGGGCTGATTATGTTTGCGCTGGTGGATGTTAATTCATTTTATGCCAGCTGTGAGTCGGCATTCCGGCCCGATCTTAAGGGCAAACCCGTTGTCGTTCTTTCAAATAACGATGGCTGTGTCATTGCCAGTAGTGCGGAGGCAAAAGCGCTTGGCGTTAATATGGGCGCACCATATTTCAAACAGAAAGATCTGTTCAGGCGCTATGGCGTGTTCTGTTTTAGTTCGAACTACGAATTGTATGCGGATATGAGCAGCAGGGTGATGTCGATTCTGGAGGAGCTGTCGCCGCGCGTGGAGATGTACAGTATTGATGAAGCCTTTTGCGATTTAACGGGCGTGCGAAACTGCCGGGAGCTGACGGATTTTGGTCGGGAAATCAGAGCAACCATTTTACAAAAAACACGCCTCAAGGTTGGGGTCGGTATCGCCCAGACCAAAACCCTGGCCAAGCTGGCTAACCATGCTGCCAAAAAGTGGCAGGAACAGACTGGCGGGGTGGTGGATCTCTCGAATATTGAGCGCCAGCGTAAGCTGATGACTGCGCTTCCGGTTGATGAAGTCTGGGGTGTTGGACGCCGTATCAGTAAAAAACTTGACGCTATGGGCATTAAAACGGTCTGCGACCTGGCAGATACCGATATTCGCTTTATCCGCAAACATTTCAACGTTGTGCTTGAGCGCACTGTGCGGGAATTGCGCGGTGAACCTTGCCTGGAGCTGGAGGAGTTTGCGCCAGTTAAGCAGGAAATTATCTGCTCAAGATCGTTTGGTGAAAAACTCACGGATTACAACGCGATGCGAGAGGCAATTTGTACCTATGCTTCACGTGCTGCGGAAAAGCTGCGCAGAGAGCACCAGTTCTGCCGGTTTATCTCTACGTTTATCAAAACCAGCCCATTTTCCCTGAATGAACCGTATTACGGTAACAGCGCATCGATAAAACTGCTGACACCAACCCAGGATAGTCGGGAAATTATAAGGGCGGCCACATGTAGCCTGGACGCAATATGGCGAGAGGGGCTACGTTATCAAAAAGCAGGGGTCATGCTGGGCGATTTTTTTAGCTCAGGTGTTGCACAGTTGAATCTTTTTGATGACAACGCTCCACGGCATAACAGCGATAAGCTGATGGCCGTTCTGGATACGCTCAATGCTGAAAAGGGTAAAGGAACGCTCTATTTTGCCGGACAAGGTATACAACAACCGTGGGCGATGAAGCGAGATATGCTCTCACCGCGTTATACCACGAGATACAGTGATTTGCTGCGGGTTGGATAGGGTTTGTTCATTATTGAATGGAGGGCCTTTTATTCGCCTGATAATCAGGTCTTGCAGCGCCGCAGTATATCACTGGGCCATTGAGAGAATAAGACCGCTGAATAACAGCGGCCTTATTGCTTTTATTTAGACTCTAATTCCGGTGCTTTTTCTTCATTAAGTTCAACCTCACGATACCAGCGAGGATGGTGTTTCTTCGCCCAGCGTCGACTCACTTTCCCTTCGATCATACCTTTAATTGAACCTTTTACCCAAAACGCCATGTACATATGGATCAGAATGGCGTGGATCAGCACAATGGCTGCTGTCGCGTGGATTAACAAACTCCAACGAACAATGTTAATTGAGAAATAATGGGCAAAGTAGGGCCTCCAGATAATAACGCCGGTAATCAGTAATACCAGAATTAGACTCATGATGCTCCAGAACATCATTTTCTGCCCTGCGTTGTATTTCCCCACATCAGCGACTTTATGCTCATTGCCTTTAAGTACCTCAACGATCCCTTTAATCCAGGGAAGGTCCTGTTTATCGGGAATGTTGTGGTGTACAAAACGGACGAACATAAACATCAGCACGATGAAAATCATCACCCCGAAAAACGGATGTAGAATTCGCCCCATTTGCGGTGTACCGAAAGTTTCGGTGAGCCATTGCAACGTCGGGAAGAACAGCGCAATACCGGAAAGCGACACCAGGAAGAAGCTTATTACCACCGTCCAGTGACAAGCACGGTCGATGAATTTGGTGCGCAGAATCATTTTGCTTTTACTCATGACCGTTCTCCTCTTCATCATCATCCGTCTCTTTGTTTGGGCCGACTCCCACGTAGTGGTAAATCAGCCCGGCAAAGGTGGCGATAAATCCGGCGGCGGAGAGTGGTTTTAAAATCCCCTTCCAGAGGTTCACTGGTGCGGCGATTTTTGGCTCATCCGGCAGATTGTGGTACAGCGATGGTTGATCCGCGTGATGAAGTACATACATCACGTGGGTGCCGCCGACCCCTTGTGGGTTGTAGATGCCCGCATTGGCATAGCCGCGTTTTTTCAACTGCGCCACGCGAGTTTCCGCTACATTGAGCATCTCTTTTTTGGTGCCAAACTGGATAGCGCCGGTCGGACAAGTTTTCACGCAGGCCGGTTCCTGGCCCACGCTGACCCGGTCAACACACAGCGTACATTTGTAGACCCGGTTATCTTCGGGATTAAGTCGCGGAATATTGAACGGGCAGCCAGCAATGCAGTAGCCACAGCCAATACAGTGCTCGGACTGAAAGTCGACAATCCCGTTGGCATACTGAATGATTGCTCCAGCGGATGGACAGGCTTTCAAACAGCCGGGATCGGCGCAGTGCATGCAGCCGTCTTTGCGGATCAGCCATTCCAGCTTGTCGTTCTGGGTGGTTTCGCTAAAGCGCATCACCGTCCAGGACTTAGCGCTGAGATCGGTCGGGTTGTCGTAGACGCCGTTGCAGTAGCCCACTTCATCGCGAATATCGTTCCACTCTGAGCAGGCGACCTGACAGCCTTTACAGCCAATACAGGTAGTGACATCAATTAATTTTGCCACTTCTGCACGGTAATCCCGCGCCTGGGGCGGCGGCGTGATGCTGTTCGTCGCCGAGCGTTTAATAATATCTTGTGATTGCATAGCCATGAGTTCCCTTCCTTACGCTCGCTCGATGTTGACCAGAAACGCTTTATACTCCGGTGTTTGCGAGTTCGCGTCACCCACCGATGGCGTTAACGTATTGGCGAGGAACCCTTTGCGTGTGGCGCCTTCAAAGCCCCAGTGACAAGGGATACCGATAGTATCGACTTGCTTACCATCGATCGTCAGCGTTTGCAGACGTTTGGTGACCACCGCCTTCGCTTTGATAAAGCCGCGTTTCGACATCACTTTCACCGTATCACCTGCCGCAATGCCTTTTTTGCTCGCCAGCGCCTCACCGATTTCGATGAATTGATCGGGTTGAGCAATGGCGTTGAGCAGTGCATGTTTGGTCCAGTGGCGGAACAGTTCGGTAATGGAGTAAGTTGTGGCGACGTACGGGAAGGCATCCGCTTTACCCATATTGGCGATATCGTCATGGTAGATACGCGCAACCGGGCTGGATACAACATCCGGGTGCAGCGGGTTGGTACCAATAGGCGACTCAATGGGTTCGTAATGTTCCGGGAATGGCCCGTCGTTCATTTTGTCGATGGAGAACAGACGCGCTACGCCTTCCGGATTCATGATAAACGGACCAACGTTGCTGCCCGGTGCGGCCTGGCCGTAGTCGGCTACGTCCATACCGGCCCATTTTTTGCCATTCCAATGCAGCAGGGTTCGTTTGGGATCCCACGGTTTTCCTGATGGATCGGCCGAAGCGCGATTGTAGAGAATACGGCGGTTGGCAGGCCATGACCACGCCCAGCCCGGTGTGCAGCCCAGACCATACGGATCGCTGTTGTCGCGATTGGCCATCTGGTTGCCTTGTTCTGTCCAGCTTCCGCAGTAGACCCAGCAGAAACTGCTGGTCGAGCCGTCATCGCGCAACTGTGCAAAGCTGCTGAGCTGCTGGCCTTTTTTGGCTATAAGCTGGCCTTTGTCATCATAAAGGTCTTCAAGCGCCTGGCCATTTGCTTCACGCGCAATCTCTTCTGGGTGTGGGTCGTAGGGATCTTTATAATTCCAGGCAATATTCAACAAGGGTTGCGGATTCGCTCCACCTTCCTGTTGATACAACTCGCGCAGCCGCATAAACAGGCGACCAAGGATCTTCCCGTCATGTAAGGCTTCACCTGGTGGTTCTGCCGCAGCCCAGTGCCACTGCAACCAACGCCCTGAGTTAGCGATTGAACCATTTTCTTCAGCAAAGCAGGAAGAGGGCAGACGGAAAACTTCGGTCTGAATATCTGCCGGGTTTACATCGTTCATCTCGCCATGATTTTGCCAAAAATTGGACGACTCAGTGACCAGCGGATCGATAACCACCATATATTTCAGTTTTGAAAGCGCGCGAGTTGATTTGTTTTTATCTGGAAACGCCGCCAGCGGATTGAAGCCCTGAACGATGTAACCATTAATCTTCCCTTCGAGCATCAATTCAGCCTGGGTCATTACGTCATACAGGCGATCCCATTTAGGTAGCCAGTCGTAGCCCCAGTTATTTTCCACTGTTGCATTGTCGCCCCAGAAACTTTTCATCATGCTAACAAAGAACTTCGGCGTATTTTGCCAGTAATTGACCTCATTCACGCCTAGCGCAGGCGGCGTGATTTGCGAAATATAGGTCTGGTAGTCTGGCTGTTTTTCCGACGGCAGCGGCATATAGCCCGGCAGGTTCGTCGACAACAAGCCAAGATCGGTATAGCCCTGAATATTGGAGTGGCCACGTAAGGCGTTAACGCCACCGCCCGCCATGCCTATATTGCCCAGTAGCAACTGGAGCATAGCGGCGGCGCGGATAATCTGTGCCCCGGCGGAGTGGTGTGTCCAACCCAACGCATACAGAATAGTAGCGGTGCGGTCAGGCACGCTGGTGCTGGCGAGAATTTCGCAGATACGATTGAAATCTGCCACTGAGGTCCCACACAACCGGTTAACCATTTCTGGCGTATAGCGGTCGACGTGGGCTTTCAGCAAATTCCACACGCAGCGTGGATGAGACAATGTTTCATCACGCAGGGCATTACCCTGTTCGTCAAGCTGATAGAACCAGCTCGATTTATCGTACTGGCGCTTTTTATCGTCATAGCCACTGAACAAGCCGTCGTCGAACTGATAGTCATCACGGATAATCAGGCTGGCGTTGGTGTAATGGCGCACATAGTCGTGCTGCACCTGGTTGTTTTCCAGCAGATAACGGATTACACCGAGCAGGAATGCGGTGTCGGAACCCGCGCGTATTGGCGCATACAGATCGGCGACGGCGGCACTACGGTTAAAACGCGGGTCGACTACCACCACGGTGGCGTCGTTTTTAGTTTGCGCTTCGACTACCCATTTAAAGCCTACCGGATGTGCCTCAGCGGCATTACCGCCCATAATAAGCACTACGTTGGCATTTTTAATATCGACCCAGTTGTTGGTCATCGCACCACGTCCAAACGTTGGTGCAAGAGCAGCAACGGTGGGGCCATGACATAACCGTGCTTGACAGTCGATAGCGACCATACCTAGTCCGCGAGCAAATTTACCGTCGAGGATCCCGGTTTCATTACTTGCCGCTGAGGAGCATAGCATGCCCGTGGTGGACCATCGGTTGACGGTAACACCCTGGGCATTTTTCTCAATAAAGTTGGCATCGCGGTCATCTTTCATAAGTCGGGCAATACGATTAATCGCATCATCCCAGCTAATACGCTGCCATTTATCCGAACCCGGTGCGCGATATTCGGGATACTGCAGACGGGTTTCACTATGAATATAATCCAGCACGCCAGCGCCTTTAGGGCACAACGATCCACGGCTCACCGGATGATCCGGATCGCCCTCAATATGGTAGATACTTTCTTTGACGTTTTTGGCTGTATCGCCAAGGCTGTACATCAGCATGCCGCAGCCTACTGAGCAGTACGTACAGTTATTACGTGTCTCTTTTGCTTTTAAGAGTTTGTATTGACGGGTTTCCGCGTGAACGGAAAAAGATGATAAGAATCCGAGAGATGCAACAGTTGTTCCTGCCATACCGCCCGCGCAGATTCGAAAGAACTGCCTCCGGCTGAGCTCCATTTTTTTCTCCAGCTTAAACTTAAGACATGAAAAAGTATGGTTATTGTAAGGTTAAATTGTTTTATAAACCATTAACTTTTAGTGGTTATTGACGTGGGAGCATATTAATGCTGTAAGCCTGGGGTATGGATTGGTAAAAATTGATCATGTCAGGTTGGTTGCCGATACGTACGGTGAACTGAATCTTTTTGACGACAACCTAACGCCGCGGCGTAACAGCGATAAACTGATGGAGGTATCTGGGAAAAGGGTAAAGGAACGCTCTGCTTTGCCGGACAAGGGATACAGCAACCGTGGGCGATGAAGAGAGACATGCTTTCACCACGTTATACAATCAGTTGCTGCAAGTAGTTTGATAGCCAAACTGAAAAACAAAGAGTTCATTCCACTCAACCGAACTTATCCATAGTCTATATTTTGACCTATCCAGACGATCAAACAAAAATTATAGATTCCTGAACATATAGGCATATAAATAACAAGGTTATAAAGGTCGTGATTTCTACAACACAGGACCTCTGGATATGATGGATAAACTATACCAATATGTTTCAACGAAAGAAAACGTGGGAATAAATCTTTGTCGCATTTCTATTGCCATTGTATTTATGTGGATAGGATTGTTGAAGTTCATTCCCTATGAAGCAGATAGCATCGTTCCTTTTGTAGCTAATAGCCCATTTATGTCTTTCTTTTATAACGATCCGAGTAATTATACTCAGTTTATGAACCATGAGGGCGAATTAATAGAGGCTAACCGCGCATGGCATCATGCGAATAATACTTATGGGTACTCTACCGGACTTGGTATTGTTGAAGTCATTTTTTCATTATTAATCCTTGCTCATTATGTGTCACCAAAAATCGGCTTTTGGGGGGCAACACTTGCCTTCTTAACTCCTTTTGTCACTCTGACATTCCTGATATTTACACCAGAAACATGGGTAAGTGGCCAGGATTCTCACACCGGGTTTCCCTATCTTTCTGGCGCCGGGCGACTGGTCTTAAAAGACACGATAATGATGGCTGCGGGTCTTATTGCGATGGTGCATTCTGCCAAGTGTATCCTTGCACAGAATCAGCACGAGAGAGATTATACCGGCAAAGTATCCGCTGGTCTTAGATAGCTTTCCAGACTATCGTTAAATTAAGGATGTTGTGATGCTTCGGTCTATAAAAAATATATTTATTACAGCTGCACTGTATCTGCTTATGACGGTAACCAGTCATGCTGCCAACACCGGGAATACTATGATCAAAACGTATAGTACTTATAATTACCAGCAGACCAGAGAGCATCTCATTGCTGCCATTGAGAGTCATAATCTTGTTTTTTTTGGCGAATTTGATCATGCGAAAGAGGCTAAAAATGCTGGACTAACCATGTTACCCACAACAGTCATTATTTTTGGCAATCCTAAAGGTGGCACACCATTAATGCAGGCATATCCTGATATGGCGCTCGATCTTCCCTTTAGAGTATTGATTCGGGAAGAGTCGGATGGACGTGTAGTCGTTGGATATCATCCGGTTGAGATATTACAGACTTATGGACCAGATACTGCGGCAATTCAACCCTTAAAAAATCTGGAAAAATTAGTTCAGAAAGCCATTCAGTGACCTGGCGACCAGGGCTCATCTGACGAGGCCTGGTCGTCACCCCCTCATTAAATAGATGTTAGTTTTTTACAATTACATAAAAATTCTGATAGTATACCCCCCTATAGTATATGGAGGGCGTATGCCGCATTCACCCGAAGATAAAAAACGCATTCTCACTCGTGTACGCCGTATTCGCGGTCAGGTTGATGCGCTTGAGCGCGCACTGGAATCTGGCGAACCATGCCTGTCGATCCTGCAACAAATTGCCGCCGTACGCGGCGCATCCAATGGTCTGATGGGCGAAATGGTTGAGATCCACCTGAAAGATGAACTGGTCAGTGGGGAGACAACACCAGACCAGCGAGCTGTCCGCATGGCTGAGATCGGCCATCTTCTGCGTGCTTATCTAAAATAACACCATCACCTTGCAATAATGGGAAGAGACAAATGAAATCACGTGCAGCAGTTGCATTTGGCCCCGGCCAACCGTTAAAAATTGTTGAAATCGACGTCGCACCACCAAAGAAAGGTGAAGTGCTGGTTAAAATTACCCACACCGGCGTGTGCCATACTGATGCTTTTACCCTCTCAGGCGACGATCCGGAAGGCGTGTTCCCGGCGGTACTGGGCCATGAAGGCGGCGGCATTGTGGTTGAAGTGGGGGAAGGCGTCACCAGCCTGAAACCGGGCGATCATGTGATCCCGCTGTACACCGCAGAGTGCGGCGAGTGCAAGTTCTGTAAATCGGGTAAAACTAACTTGTGTCAGGCCGTGCGGGCGACACAGGGCAAAGGTCTGATGCCTGATGGCACAACGCGCTTCTCGTATAACGGCGAGCCGATTTATCACTATATGGGCACCAGTACCTTCAGCGAATATACCGTTTGCGCAGAGATCTCGCTGGCGAAGGTTAACCCGCAGGCTCCGCTGGATAAAGTGTGTCTGCTGGGATGTGGCGTGACCACCGGTATCGGAGCGGTCCATAACACCGCGAAAGTGAAGGAAGGCGATACCGTAGCCGTATTTGGTCTGGGCGGTATTGGCCTGGCGGTGATTCAGGGCGCGGTGCAGGCAAAAGCCGGGCGTATTCTGGCTGTTGATACCAATCCGGAGAAATTCAAATTGGCTGGTGAAATGGGCGCGACCGATTTCATCAACCCGAACGATTACGATAAGCCGGTGCAGGACGTGATTGTTGAGCTCACCGACGGTGGCGTGGACTTTAGCTTTGAGTGTATCGGCAACGTTAACGTGATGCGTGCGGCGCTGGAGTGTTGCCATAAAGGGTGGGGCGAAAGCATCATCATTGGGGTGGCGGGTGCCGGTCAGGAGATCAAAACACGTCCGTTCCAGTTAGTAACCGGTCGCGTGTGGCGCGGTTCCGCGTTTGGCGGCGTAAAAGGGCGCACTCAGTTGCCGGGTATGGTCGAAGAAGCAATGAGCGGAAAAATTCAGTTAGATCCGTTTATTACGCATCGCCTGCCTCTGGAGCAGATTAACGAAGCGTTCGATTTAATGCATCAGGGTAAATCCATCCGTACCGTTATCCATTTTGGTGATAACTGATTCATTGGCCAGCGGATTTCACCGCTGGCACTTTCCTGAATTTTTTAGAATTATGTTGTGAAAGTGTGACGAATCCGGCGCTTTTCACGGTAAGTAAACTTCCCGGATTGCCGATGACTATCTAACGGGCGTGTTTTCACGCATAAACCCTACAAGAGAGTCGACGGTCATGGACAACACTACATCGATGCAAGCCCTGCATAAACTGGGCTTTCTGCATCAAATTCGGCTGGTTCCGCTGTTTTCCTCCATTCTCGGTGGCATCCTTCTGCTATTCGCCTTAAGTTCCGGGCTGGCAGGTTATTTTCTTATGCAGGCCGATCGCGATCAGCGCGATGTAACCGATGAGATTCAGGTCCGGATGGGGTTATCTAACAGCTCTAACCACTTACGCACCGCGCGCATCAACATGATCCATGCTGGTGCGGCGAGCCGTATTGCTGAAATGGATGACATGAAGGCCAATATTGCCGAGGCAGAAAAACGTATTAAGCAATCGCAGGACGGTTTCAATACTTATATGGCTCGTGCGGTGAAAACTACTGCCGGAGAGGCGTTAGACGCTGAACTGAGCGCCAATTTCAAAGCCTATATCGATGGCTTACAGCCTATGCTCAAGTACGCTAAAAACGGCATGTTCGAAGCAATCATCAACCATGAAAATGAACAGGCCAGACCGCTGGACTCTGCTTACAACAAGGTATTGTTAAAGGCGATCGATATTCGTACCGCCAGGGCGAATCAGTTAAGCGAACAGGCGCACCAACGTACACAGCTTGGCATGGCCTTTATGCTGGGGGCGTTCGTTCTTGCGCTGGCACTGACCGTGATGACGTTTATTGTTCTGCGCCGTACCGTTATTCATCCTCTGTTACGTGCGGCCCAGCGCATTGAGCAAATTTCAGAAGGGGACCTGACAATGCCAGAGGAACCAACCGGGCGCAGCGAAATTGGGCGCCTGAGCCGTCATCTGCAGACAATGCAACGGTCGCTGGCGAAAACAGTGGGCACGGTACGTCAGGGCGCGGAAGAAATCTACCGCGGTACCAGTGAGATTTCGGCGGGTAATACCGATCTGTCTTCACGTACCGAACAACAGGCCGCGGCGATTGAACAAACGGCGGCCAGCATGGAAGAGCTGACGGCTACGGTGAAGCAAAACGCCGACAACGCGCATCATGCGAGTACGCTGGCGGAAGATGCGTCCGGCAAGGCCAGCCGGGGCGGTCAGATGGTTTCTGGCGTGGTTAAAACCATGGGCAATATCTCAACCAGCTCGAAGAAAATCTCTGAAATTACCGCCGTTATTAACAGCATTGCCTTCCAGACCAATATCCTGGCGCTGAACGCGGCGGTTGAGGCGGCGCGGGCAGGAGAGCAGGGGCGTGGGTTTGCAGTGGTGGCTAGTGAGGTCCGTACGCTGGCAAGCCGCAGCGCTCAGGCGGCAAAAGAGATTGAAGGATTGATCAGCGAATCTGTCCGACTGATTGACCAGGGTTCCGGAGAAGTGGTCGCTGCGGGCAATACGATGACGGATATTGTCGATGCGGTAAAACGCGTGACCGACATTATGTTGGAAATTGCGGCGGCCTCTGATGAACAAAGCCGGGGCATCGTCCAGGTAAGCCAGGCGATTTCAGAGATGGATAAGGTCACACAGCAAAACGCCTCATTGGTTGAAGAAGCATCGGCTGCTGCGGCCTCTCTTGAAGAGCAGGCCGCACGCTTAACGGAAGCCGTCGGCACATTCCGTTTAACCGGGACAAGCGCAATTAAACGCGTTCCGGTAACTACTACGCCGGGTCATTCACATCCGCAGGCGGCAACGGCCAGCGGCGATAATTGGGAAACGTTTTAATCATCAATAAAGGGACCATCTGGTCCCTTTATTTTTGGCATCAAAATGGTACGGTTTTGCGTATTGCGGCGATAAGGATCTGCGCGGCCTGAGAGAGTTGCACATCGACACGAGTAAGAATCCCGATGGGTTCACCCGCCCCGTGGGTAGGTATCGGCAACGATACCAGCGTCGCCTGGCGTAAATCCTCTCTAACCGCACCTGAAGGGACAAACCATACATAGTCGTAATCAACCGTCAGTTGGCGGGAGAGCGATGCTGACAGTGTTTCAATGCAGCCAGGCGGCATTTTACAGCCCTGACTTTGCAACAATGCTTCTGCGTGCTGGCGAGGCGCGGTTCCTTTTGGCGAAACCACCACCGGCCACTCCATTACCCGACTTAACGTGATGGTTTCCTGCAACAACGGGTGGTTAGGGCGCACGACCAGTTTAAGTGATTCCAGAAACAACAATTCATAATTCAGACCGACCATCAATTCCGGATCGGCCATGCGACCAATGCCAAGGTCGATTTCCCCGGATTTTAAACCTGCCAGAATCATCGGATTGCTCATGGTGGCGACTTGTAGCGTGGTCTCCATTTGCTGCTTGTGGAAAGGACCAATTACCGCAGGAAGAATGCCCAGTGCCGCGGTGGGTAAGGCCCCAATCCGTACGACATCAGTCTGCGATTCTTCGCGCTGATTTAACGCTTGTCCGGCAGTGTTGAGCGCATCCAGCACTCTTACCGCGTGGGTAAGAAACTGCTCTCCTGGCAGCGTTAACTGCGCGCCAAGGCGGCCACGCTCAAAGAGCCGGGTCCCGGTCAGTTGCTCCAGTTCATTTAGCGTTTTGGAGAGAGCCGGTTGACTCAGGTTAAGGGTCTCAGCCGCGCGCCCCAACGTTCCCTGCTGTGCAACGGCGACAAAAGTATGAAGATGGCGCAAGCGAATGCGCTGATTGAACAGAACATTTTTTTCCATAAGCGATGTTAAAAACAGAGCCGTATCGGTGACAAGTAAAGTTGTTTGTTTTTGATAACCTGATAGCAAAATATTATTAACATTTATCATGTTTTACTTACAACTGATTTATTTTGCTTATGTTTTGTACAGCGTTGCTGGGTGGTGGGATCATGGAAGGGAGTATGTTCAGTCGTTATACTTTGGTTATTGTTTACTTTTGAACGATTTCTCTTCACAAGGCACTGATGAATGATACATGTAATAGGGCACCTTAATCCCGATAGCGATGCCATCTGCACCGCCGCAATGACGGCTCGTTGGCTTAGTTTACGTGGCCAGCAGGCGACGGCATGGCGTTTGGGCGAGCCTAACCGCGAAACGCAGTTTATCTTTGAGCATGCGGGGCTGACGATGCCTGAACGGTTGACGTTTGAACTGACCGATCGTGATGTCTGGTTGGTCGATTTCACCGAGCCTGCCCAGGGGCCGGAATCGTTGACAGAAAGTAACGTGGTGGGAATTATCGATCATCACCGACTTGGTGGGTTAGTCACCAGTCTGCCACCGGAAGTGTGGGTGAAGCCCGTCGGCAGTAGCGCAACCCTGCTGTGGCAACTGATGACGGAAGATGAACGCAACCAGTTATCTTCCGCTGAGGCTATTTTACTGCTCGGCGCCGCATTGAGTGACACTGTCACGCTTCGTTCACCAACGACCAGCACTGACGATCGCCTGGCGGTTGATGCGCTGGCCCAAAAAACCGGAGTGGATCTTGACGCTTTCAGTCGCGACCTGCTGTCAGCCAAAACAAGCGTGGAAGGGATGAGCGCCCGCGAACTTTTGCAGAAAGACATTAAAACCTTCACCATCCATGGACATTCAGTCTGTGTAGCGCAGCTTGAACTGTATGCGCTGCAACAGGTGGATGCGGTGCTGGACGATCTCCGTCAGGAAATGGCGCGCTATGCAGAGGAAAAGAATGCTGCGTTGGTCGTGCTGATGCTCACCGACATCAATCTGGGTGACACCAGCCTGTGGTTTGCTGGAGCAGAACTTTCAGACATCCCGCAACCCTGCAAGGTAGAAGGTATGCTTAGCCGTAAAAAACAGATGCTCCCCTGGCTGGAAAGTCATTTGAAACCCCGTCAGTAGGTACTGTTCATCGTTTATATGGGTGGGAAGTTTACGCGGGGTCACACTTTGTAAATTCTTCCCACCGGAGTCAGCGGTGTTTTCTACACTCCAGGTAATATTCACTGGAGGCATGACATTATGGCGAACACCATCACGGCAGATGAGATTCGGGAACAATTTTCGCAGGCAATGTCAGCAATGTACCAGCAGGAAGTCCCGCAATACGGCACGTTGCTGGAACTTGTCGCTGATGTGAATCTGGCGGTACTGGAAAATAATCCGACGCTGCATGAAAAACTGGCGAATGCGGATGAACTGGCCCGGCTAAACGTTGAGCGCCATGGCGCTATTCGAGTGGGTACCGCGCAGGAGCTTTCTACGCTGCGCCGAATGTTTGCCGTTATGGGCATGTATCCGGTGAGTTATTACGATCTCTCCCAGGCAGGCGTCCCCGTACATTCCACAGCCTTTCGTCCCATCGACGATGCCTCGCTATCGCGCAACCCGTTTCGGGTATTCACCTCGTTATTACGGCTCGAACTAATCGAAAACGCCGCGCTGCGGCAAAAAGCCGCTGAGATCCTCGCGAAACGCGATATTTTCACTCGCCGTTGTCACGAGCTGCTGGATGAATTTGATGCGCAGGGCAGTTTTACATCTGAACAGGCGCAAGAGTTTGTGCATGAAGCGCTGGAAACATTCCGCTGGCATCAGCACGCCACGGTCGATGAAGAGACCTATCACGCATTGCATAACGAACACCGGCTGATTGCTGATGTAGTGTGTTTCCCCGGTTGCCATATCAACCACCTGACGCCGCGTACGCTGGATATCGACCGGGTGCAGTCGATGATGCCGGAATGCGGCATTGAACCGAAAATACTGATTGAAGGGCCGCCACGCCGCGAGGTGCCCATTTTGTTACGTCAGACGAGTTTCAAAGCGCTGGAAGAACCGGTGTTGTTTGCCGGTGAAATGCGCGGCACTCACACGGCACGTTTCGGTGAAATCGAACAGCGCGGTGTGGCCCTGACGCCGAAAGGCAGAGCGTTATACGACGAATTGCTGAATAAAGCGGGAACGGGGAAAGACAATCTGACGCACCAGTTACATCTTCAGGAGGTGTTCAAGGCGTTCCCGGACAGTGAGTTTCTGCTGCGCCAGCAGGGACTCGCCTGGTTTCGTTATCGGCTGACGCCATCAGGCGAAGCGCATCGCCAGGCAATCCGTCCGGATGACGACCCGCAACCGCTCATTGAGCGAGGGTGGCTGGTTGCGCAACCCATCACCTACGAAGATTTTTTACCGGTGAGCGCCGCAGGGATTTTCCAGTCCAATCTGGGGAATGAAACGCAGGCTCGCAGCCACGGGAATTCCAGCCGCGACGCGTTTGAACAGGCGCTGGGTTGCGCGGTTTATGATGAGTTTGCGCTGTATCAGGAAGCGCAAGAGCGAAGTAAACGTCGGTGTGGTTTACTTTAATGGAATTTACATGGGATTCGGTCTGTTCCCATCGACATAAAATATTTTCGATTTTGTACAGATAATCGGCGACCAACAATTGGATTATTAATGAATTTTGTCTAGAGTGAGCGGTCAGAAATGTGCACTCTCTTGCCGCTGATTTTGACCGGCGCGGGACCATTTACACGACCAGAAGGACTCACTTTCAGGCATGAATCGCAGACGATTTATTAAAGGTTCAATGGCAATGGCCGCCGTGTGCGGAACCAGTGGTATTGCATCACTCTTTTCCCGCGCCGCCTTTGCGGCAGAGTCTGACATTGCAGACGGAAAAACCGTACGTTTTGATTTTTCCGTTCTGCAATCGATGGCCCATGACTTAGCACAGAAACCCTGGGGCGGCGCACCGCGCGCGTTACCGGACACGCTGGCGAAACTGACGCCGCAGGCCTATAACAGCATTCAATATGACGCAGAGCAGTCTCTGTGGAACAACGTTGAAAATCGTCAGCTTGATGCGCAGTTCTTCCACGTGGGAATGGGTTTTCGTCGCCGTGTACGCATGTTCTCGGTTGATGGCAGTACGCATATGGCGCGTGAAATTCACTTCCGTCCGGAACTGTTTAAATATAACGATGCGGGCGTGGATACCAAACAGCTGGAAGGGCAGACTGACCTCGGATTCGCCGGGTTCCGTGTTTTTAAAGCGCCAGAACTGGCCCGCCGCGATGTCGTTTCTTTCCTGGGTGCCAGCTATTTCCGCGCCGTGGATGACACCTATCAGTACGGTTTATCGGCCCGCGGTCTGGCGGTAGATACCTACACCGACAGCAAAGAAGAATTTCCTGATTTCACCTCTTTCTGGTTCGAGACGGTTAAACCGGGCGCAACCTCCTTTACCGTGTATGCACTTCTCGACAGCCCAAGCGTAACCGGTGCATTCAAGTTCGTGATCCACTGCGAGAAAACGCAGGTGATTATGGATGTACAAAACCACATCTATGCGCGCAAAGACATCAAGCAGCTCGGCATTGCGCCGATGACCAGCATGTTCAGCTGCGGCAACAATGAGCGTCGAATGTGCGACACTATTCACCCGCAAATTCATGACTCCGATCGTCTGGCGATGTGGCGGGGCAATGGCGAGTGGATCTGCCGCCCGCTGAATAACCCGCAAAAGCTGCAGTTCAACGCCTATACCGATAACAACCCGAAAGGGTTTGGCTTGCTGCAACTCGACCGTGACTTCTCCCATTACCAGGACATCATGGGCTGGTATAACAAGCGTCCAAGCCTGTGGGTCGAACCGCGCAACCAGTGGGGCAAGGGGACCATCGGCCTGATGGAGATCCCGACGACCGGCGAAACGCTGGATAACGTTGTCTGCTTCTGGCAGCCTGAGAAGAAGATCAAAGCCGGCGATGAGCTGGAATTCAAATATCGCCTGTACTGGAGCGCTCAGCCACCGGTGCGTTCACCGCTGGCTCGTGTGATGGCGACCCGGACAGGCATGGGCGGTTTTCCGGAAGGATGGGCACCGGGCGAGCACTACCCGGAAAAATGGGCGCGCCGTTTTGCCGTTGATTTTGTTGGTGGCGATCTAAAAGCTGCTGCGCCGAAAGGCATTGAACCGGTGATTACGCTCTCAAGCGGTGAAGCGAAACAGATTGAGATCCTCTACGTGGAGCCAATCGACGGTTATCGCATACAGTTTGACTGGTATCCGACCTCTGACTCAACCGATCCGGTAGATATGCGTATGTTCCTGCGTTGTCAGGGTGACGCCATCAGCGAAACCTGGCTGTATCAGTACTTCCCACCAGCGCCGGATAAACGTCAGTACGTTGACGACCGCGAGATGCGTTAATCACTCTCTTTACGGCTCTCCTGATGGGGAGCCGTATCTGCATTCATCCTCATAACAACTCTGTACACTATTTACTCGATCCTGTTCGCATTTTTCTGTATGGCAAATGGGTACTCTGTGAGTGTGTATTTCTTATACACGTTCTTGTCCACTAACAGGGAGAAAGTATGTTTCCAGAATACAGAGACCTTATTTCCCGACTGAAATCCGAGAACCCTCGCTTTCTGTCCTTATTCGAAAAACACAACAGCCTTGATCATGAGATCTCCAGACTGGAAGGTTCGGATGGTCGGGGGTATAGCTTGGACATTGTTCGTCTTAAGAAACAGAAACTCCACCTGAAGGAAGATTTGCTCAAAATTTTGCAAAGAGAGAGTGTCAGTGAGAGCTAAGTAGAATGGCGCTTGCTGTGTAAAAGGGCTTCCAGCGAGAAAAGGAAGCCCTTCCTGTTTTAGGTGTTAATCGACCATCACGCGTTTGTTCGTCGCCCCCCAGAGGATCGACATTTCAGTGAACAGCGCGCCGCTAATTTCTTCGACTTCTTCTGCGCTAACCTGCGCATTTCCCTGTTTACCGAACAGCACCACTTCATCGCCAGATGCAACCTGCGGTAAATCGGTTACATCGACGATCACGGTATTCATGGATGTTTTACCCAGTACTGGAACCCGCTGGCCGCGAATCAGCACGTGTCCCGCGTTACTGAATACACGGCGATAACCATCGGCATAACCTGTCGGGATATTGGCCAGAACGGAATCACGTTTAAGGGTATAGGTTCTGTCATATCCGACGGTGTTTCCTTTGGGGTAATGGTTTACCGACGCGATGGCGGATTTAAATGTCATGACGCGTTTGTATTCGGTGCTGGCGATGGTATCGCCATAAAAAATACCGCCAACACGAACCATGTCGAGCCAGGATTCTGGAACGGTCAGGGTGGCGAACGTATTCGCGACATGCAGGGTGACATCTTCGCGCTTAAGCCCGGTAATTTTCAGTACCTGGGCCGATTGCGTGTTGAAACGGGCCAGATCGCGTCTAACCACCGCAGCATCTTCTTCCGGGAAATGCGACATGATGCCAACAATTTTCAGGCCGGGTAATGCGGAAATGGCGCGGGCTTCTTCCAGACCTGCAGCGGTACTGACTTCCAGACCGTTACGCGACATACCGCCAGAGTTCAGTGCCAGATGAATACGAATGATTTTACCTTTCTCCTGAGCAATGGCACTCAGACGCTTAGCCATATCCAGATTACCGATCAGCTCTTCGGTATCGAAGTCCGCTGCCTGGCGCATCTCTTTTTCCGTCGCGTTGCGAACGCGCATGAGCTGTGATGTATAGCCTGACTGGCGAACGGTTCTAATCTCCTCATTGCTGGCGATGCCAATACATTGCACGCCGTTTTGCATCATCACCGGTGTTACCAGTGAGAGATCGTGGCCATACGCGTCTCCTTTAAGAATGGCGCACATCCGGGTTTTATCTGCCAGCAGTTGCTGAACTTTATGAATGTTATATTCCAGTGCGCTACGGGAAATTTCCAGCGTGGTATTATCCACGACCTGATGCTGATTGACTGCAAAGGGAACGGGGCCTGCTTGAGTGGAGGAAACGGGTTGGTGACAGGCGGTAATCAGTAAAAGCGGAATAAGTGCTAAACGACCCAAAGGTGCTGCCATGCTTGCTCCTTAGCAATAAAGTGAAAGTGTTATTGTCATCATTACGGTCTATCCATGAGGGGATACCCGGATCACCAGAGTAACGGGTTCCACGCCAGAGATTCTTTCTAAGTGATTGCTGTTACAGCATAAAAATAAGACCTCCCCGACTCTAAACAGAGTAATATCGGCTACTGCCAGTCAGAAATGCCCCGTTTATGATTGCAAAGGAGATAAACATGTCAGAAATAATTATCGTTAGTGACGCGCTGGAACTGCGTGCCGTCGAAGAACAACACGTCACCCCTCTGCATCAGTTGGTGCTTAAAAATAAAGTCTGGCTCCAGCAGTCGCTGAACTGGCCGCAGTTTGTGACTTCTGTGGAGGACACCCGCAAGAATGTGCAGGGCAATATGATGTTGCATCAGCGCGGCTACGCCAAAATGTTCCTTATTTTCGAACAAGGGGAGGTGGCTGGCGTTATCTCGTTTAACCAGATAGAACCGCTGAACAGAGCCGCTTATATAGGTTATTGGCTGGACGAAGATCACCAGGGCAAAGGTATTCTGTCTCAGGCGTTACAGGCATTGATTCAGCATTATGCGCAGCGCCAGGAGATTCGCCGCTTCGTGATTAAATGTCGTGTAGATAACGTCAAGAGCAACCAGGTGGCGTTGCGCAATGGCTTCCAACTGGAAGGATGCTTACGACAAGCGGAGTTCCTCAATGGCGATTACTATGATGTGAATCTCTATGCCCGCATCATTGATGACTCCTCAGAATAAACCGGCGATAGGGGTGCGCGTAATACGTTGTTCGCCGTTGATCACTTTTGGCCCGCGCAGATGGATCGCATCGCCATCAAAGGCTTCAACTTGGGCCTGACCGGTTATCTCAATATGATGCTCGATCAGCACTTCACCGAGAATACAGGCGTGGCCTTCAATCAGGATGTGCCCATCCAGCAGAATTGGGCCACCGCGTAATTTTGCATGCCCCCCGACCAGCACATGGTGCTTCAGCACACAGTTACCTTCAACCTCCGCGTATTCCGCCACCTGCGAGCTATAGCGCAGGGTAGGAATGGCGTCTTCATCAGTTCCGGCGATGACACGCGCATGTCCATAGACTTTAGCGCAATCGCAGATCCAGACATTATTCTCTTCGTTACCTTCTACCCGTGCAAAATCAAAAACTTCAGCCCGATGTTCTATAAAGGCATAGTTGATAATTGCATCACCATAGATCTGCACCTGATGCACCACGCGTGAATTGCTGACTATCGCTCGATCGTAAATTTGTAGGAGCTGGTCGTTTTCACGAGTAAGTCCTTTGGCGGCGATAATTTCAGAGTCACACACAACGCGCGCATCACCGCAGAGAAGGCACTCACCGCGAACAACAGAATCCCGAATGGTGACGTTGTCACGTATTTGCGCGTTATGGCTGATTTCTGCTCGGTCAATCCAGGCGGCATCACCAATCTGCGCGCCATCTCTGACCACGCTTGCCTGTGTAATACGGGCATTTCCGGATATCGTCGCGCCGGAAAACGCGAGCGCATTCTCATCGTAAATCCAGCAATCGCCACTTTGCGATAGCACGCTTTCATCATCAATCCAGCCACCGAGCGTACCGGCTTTGACATCATTAAAATCAATGAGCGCAATTATCTGGCGTAGTAATACGCTCTTTTTATTGCCATTATCCTGGTAACTAAAGGCGCGAGGTTCATCGCCCAGACGATATTTGGTCATAGCTCATTTCCATGTTGCGCACCTTAGTTAAACGTAGCAAAGTTTTCCGTACTGGCTAAATTCGTGGAAATTCCATAAAATGCATTTCAAATATACTTTAAAAAATAAACAAAATGAGTAAGAGCAAGCAAAGTGAGCGAGTCCTCAATCTTCCGGCCGGTTATTTTGGCATGGTACTGGGCATCATCGGGATGGGGTTCGCGTGGCGATATGCCAGCCAGGTATGGCCTGTAAGCCACTGGATTGGCGACGGTTTAGTGATCCTTGCGATGGTCATCTGGGGATTGTTGACGCTGGCCTTTATTAGTCGTTTACTGCGTTTTCCTCATAGCGTACTGGCGGAAATTCGTCATCCGGTGATGAGCAGTTTTGTCAGTCTGTTTCCGGCTACAACGATGCTGGTCGCGATTGGTTTTGTCCCGTGGTATCGACCGCTGGCGATTGTGTTGTTCAGCATCGGCGTGGTGATACAGCTGGCGTACGCAGCCTGGCAAACGGCTGGATTATGGCGTGGCGAGCACCCGGAAGAGGCCACCACACCGGGCCTGTATCTGCCAACCGTAGCCAATAACTTTATCAGCGCCATGGCCTGTGGTGCGCTTGGCTTCAACGATGCCGGGTTGGTGTTTTTGGGCGCAGGGGTATTTTCCTGGCTCAGCCTCGAGCCGGTTATTCTGCAGCGTTTACGAAGCTGCGGCGAGCTGCCGACGGTTTTACGGACTTCACTTGGTATACAGTTGGCACCCGCGCTGGTCGCCTGTAGCGCGTGGCTTAGTGTGAACGGTGGCGAGGGAGATACGTTAGCTAAAATGCTGTTCGGCTATGGTCTGCTGCAACTTCTGTTTATGCTACGCCTGATGCCGTGGTATTTGTCACAGCCGTTTAATGCGTCTTTCTGGAGCTTCTCGTTCGGCGTGTCGGCACTGGCGACTACGGGGCTGCATTTAGGGCACGGCAGCGAGTCAGGTTTTTTTCATACGCTGGCGATCCCGCTGTTTATTTTTACCAATTTTATCATTGCGCTATTACTGATACGTACGTTTGCATTGCTGATGCAGGGAAAACTGCTTATTCGCACCGAACGTGCTGCATTACTGAAATCTGAGGATAAATAATGATCCGTTGTGACGAAAACTACTTTACTGAGAAATATGATTTGACCCGCACGCATTCCGATGTTGTCGACGCGGCAAAAATTGTTGCCCCAGGCAAAACGTTAGATCTGGGCTGCGGGAATGGCCGTAACAGTCTGTACCTGGCGGCCAACGGTTATGACGTTACCGCATGGGACAAGAATCCGATGAGCATCGCCAATCTGGAACGCATTAAAAACGCGGAAGGGCTGACTAATCTGCACGCTGAGGTGGCGGATCTCAATGCGCTAAACTTTGACGGTGAATACGATTTTATTCTTTCTACCGTGGTGATGATGTTCCTGGACGCGAAAACCATCCCGGGCCTGATTGAAAATATGCAGCGCTGCACCAACCCAGGTGGGTATAACCTGATCGTCGCGGCAATGGATACCGATGATTTTCCGTGTACCGTTGGGTTCCCGTTTGCGTTTAAAACAGGGGAGTTACGCCGTTACTACACAGGTTGGGATCTGCTGAAATATAACGAAGACGTAGGTGAGCTTCATCGTACGGATGAGCACGGCAACCGAATTAAACTACGCTTTGCAACAATGCTGGCGCGTAAAACGGTCTGACCTGCCCATTTGTGATAACTCTTTCTACGTTCAGCATTTTTTTCGTGCTGAATATTAAGAAAACGTTAAGATAAAATTGTGCGGGCCTTACCATTTTTAGTTCATCCAAAATGATTTCCTTTTGCTATTATTTCAGATGCATATCTGCAAATACTAAGGGATCGTTCCATGCGTGCTCAAACTTTATTTAAAGTTGCAGTGCTTACGGGTTTACTGGCGTTATCAGGCTGTGCTTCAAAAATAACGCAGCCTGATAAATATTCAGGTTTTTTAAAAGATTACTCCGGCCTGAAGGAAACAAAATCTGCAACCGGACAGCCGGTGCTGCGTTGGGTTGATCCCAACTTTAATGAGTCTAAATACGATAACATCGTTTATAACCCGATCACGTATTATCCGGTTCCTAAACCAACCACCCAGGTCGGTCAGCAGGTTCTTGATAAGCTGTTGAGCTATACCAATACCCAAATGAAAACTGCCCTGGCAAAACGTAAACCGCTGGTTACGACGCCAGGCTCGCGCAGTCTGATTTTCCGCGGGGCAATCACCGGTGTTGCTACCAGCAAAGAAGGGCTGCAGTTCTATGAAGTGGTCCCGGTTGCACTGCTCGTTGCGGGTACGCAAATGGCGACGGGGCACCGTACCATGGACACGCACCTCTTTTTCGAAGGTGAGTTGATTGATGCGGCAACCAATAAACCTGTCATTAAAGTTGTACGTCAGGGTGAAGGCAAAGACCTGAACAACGAAAGTACGCCGATGGCGTTCGAAACGTTGAAGAAAGTTGTTGATGACATGGCGACTGATGCTTCCATGTTTGACGTAAATAAAAAACAATAATAACGAAGAACGCACCATCCCTGGATGGTGCGTTTTTTTATGCCGCCCGGCGACGATATACGAGTTTACCCATCAGCGTTTCTGGTCGGGCAAACATCACCAGATTCCCCAGCAAAATCAATACTAATCCCACAATCGCATTAACCTGCCAGACATACCCTTCATACAACGTAGACAGCGTTAGCGCCACCAGTGGAAAAAGCAGTGTACTGTATGCCGCTTTACTGGGACCAATGCGTCCGACCAGCGTGAAATAGGCGCCGAAGGCGATTACCGAACCAAAAATAGCCAGATACAACAGCGCACTGAGATAACTGAAGGTCCAATGTGGCGTGAAGCTGTCGCCGCGCACCAGCGCAATGGTAGCAATCAACACGGTGCCGTACAGCATCGCCCAACTGTTGGTGGTCATCACCTCGAGACCTTTTTTCTGATGACGCAGACTTATCATATTGCCCAGTGAGAAACCAAAAGTGCCGAGGGCGCTTAAACCAATCCCCAGCAGCAGCGAGTGATTCAACCCGCTGTTGACCAAATCCTGCCGTCACAAGGTGACGATACCTGTCAGCCCCAGCCCGGCGGCAACATAAAAGCGTCCTGGTGGTTTTTGACCAAAAAACAGGTAGCTATTAACCGCATTGAACAGGACCGCCATCGAGAAAATGACGGATTCAAGACCGGTATTGATCCACGCAGCGGCAGTGTAAAAACACCAGAAGTTAAAGCAAAAAACGCATCCACCTTGTAACAGACAAAACAGATGGTCGCGTCCGGAAAGCTTACGCAATTTCCCGCTGATCAGCAGGATGGCTATCATCACGGTGCTGGCGATGGCAAAGCGCCAGAAGATGGAAACTGGCGCCGCAACCGGGCCTTGTTGCAGGTAAATCGCAATCCATGTCGTTCCCCAAATCACCACCACCAGGCAGTACAACAGTCCGTTCATACAACTCTCTCTTTTTGGTCTTCAGGCGCACACTGTGCCACGTCGGGTAGCAGGGGGCTTTCATCGGCTTGCGGTGGACTTGCAAAATCTTGCGCTTTTTTTAGTGTAAAGGTGAAAAGGAAGCTGTTAACGATATGTAGCTGATATAGACTGAAAGCCTGCTAACTTATTTTGAATGTGATGGTATGTCTCAGCCCTATGGTGCCTTTGAAAACTTACGCAAACACAATGCCGTGCTGCACGAGTCGGTTGCGTTACATTCGGGGATCCAACTGGCTGCCTGGTCAAACAAGCGCGACACCATTACCCAGTATTGCGATCACCACACGCTCAGTTTATACATCGCGGATGGCTACGAGAGTTATCACAAAACGGCGGGAGGCTGGAAGAATGGCGGCGGACCGGATCGTTTTTGCCTGATGCCAAAAGAGAGTGAGTCCAGTTGGGATATTCGCGACGATCTTTCCTTTGTTCATCTCTATTGTACCGACGCTCACCTGCGCGAAGTGGGTGAAAAAGTCTGGGACAAAAGCCCCTATAGCTTCACGCTGGACGAGCATACTTTTGGCAGTGACCCGGGGATCACGGCGGTTTACCGTCAGTTTTTGCTTGGTAACGACTGGCTGCAACCCGCTAATCACCTCACGCTTAGCGCGGCATCTTCACTACTGTTAACGCATCTGATCCAGCATTACAGCAACGTTCAATGGCGGCTTCCCGTTGTCACCGGAGGGCTTGCACCTGCCACCTTGCGTAACGTGCTGGCCTATATTGAAGCACATCTGGCGTATCCCATAACGTTGAGCGATCTGGCTGGTGAAGCAGCGCTAAGCGAATTCCATTTTGCCAGAATGTTTCGCCAGTCGATGAATATGGCGCCGCATCAGTACGTCATGCAACGCCGTATGGCGCTAGCGCAGCAACTGGTCTGTTATTCATCACGCAGCCTGTCGGATATTGCAATGGCCTGCGGATTTAGTTCGGCGAGTCATTTCAGTAACCGGTTTAAACAAGTGACAGGTAAAACACCAACGCAGCTACGCGCGGCGAAATAACGTCAACACTGCGTAGCAAATACCGCCGACAACCAGCCCCCAGAATGCAGACCCAATGCCAAATACCGTCAGACCACTGGCCGTAACCAGAAAAGTCACGATGGCCGCATCGCGTTCAGCTTCATTATGTAAGGCTTGATATAAACTACCGCTAATCGTGCCGAGTAATGCAAGACCAGCAAGCATCTG
This sequence comes from Citrobacter sp. LUTT5, assembly GCF_009905315.1. Classification (NCBI taxonomy): domain Bacteria; kingdom Pseudomonadati; phylum Pseudomonadota; class Gammaproteobacteria; order Enterobacterales; family Enterobacteriaceae; genus Citrobacter; species Citrobacter sp. LUTT5. The sequence goes on from NZ_CP047606.1 coordinate 2,409,841, forward strand.
GATCCAGCTTACGGGCAGGGCTGCCATCAGTCCTGTAACCGAACCGCCAAACACCCCAGCCAGAAGATAGAAGACGCCAGCTGCCGCTGCGGCGAGCCAGCGTCGATTTGCATCCGGATGCGCTTCAGGACTTTGGCAAATTGCGGCGGTTATGGCGGCGATGCAGATGGAATAGACGCCAAAAGGTGAAAATAGCAGCGCCAGTAGACCCGTAAAAACAATCAGAGGGGAAACGGGTAACGAATATCCTGATGCTTTCATGGTCGCAATACCGGGGGCATTTTGCGAAGCCATAGTGACCAGAAATAACGGTAGTGCAATGCTGATACTGTGGGCTAATGAAAAGTGCGGGGTAATAAACGCTGGGATAACCGGTGACAGATTAACATCATTAGTGACAATGTCACCTTTCATCAAGGCGATGGCAATACCCACTAACATCGCAGCGATAACGGCATATCTTGGGGCAATAACTTTTAGCACCAGCCATGCCACCAGCATACTACCGCACAAAATAAGCTCACTGTTCAGGCTATTAAATGCCTGCAAACCAAAACGCAGTAAGATCCCAGCCAACATGGCTGATGCCAGCGAGTGGGGAATGATTTTCATCAGGCGGGCAAATAGTCCGGTTACGCCGCACAGCACAATCAGCGCGTTAGCCACGATAAAAACGCCGATGGCATCCTGAATAGATACCCCGTGCAGGCCCGTCACCAGCAACGCGGCACCGGGCGTTGACCATGCGGTAAGTACAGGAGCGCGATACCACAATGTCAGCACCAGCGTACTGACCCCCATTGCTAACCCCAGAGCGGTCATCCAGCCTGCAATTTGCCCGGTAGTCGCACCTGCGGCGAGTGCCGCTTGCCAGATAATGGCCGCCGAACTGGCATAGCCAACCAGGACCGCCACAAAACCCGATAATACAGTGGGCAGGGGGATGGAGAATGCACGCATATTCACTCCGTGTGCGTTATAACGGTCAATCACTGTAGCACTGTGCGTTATAGCGTACAAGTGCTAAACTGTAGCCCCGAGTATGGAGAGCGACGAAGGAGAAAATGGACAACTTAACCCACTATCTGGCCACAACGCTCAGGACATTACGTCACCAGCGGGAATGGAGCCTTTCGCGTCTGGCGGAGGAAACTGGCGTCTCAAAAGCGATGCTGGGGCAGATTGAACGTAATGAATCCAGTCCAACGGTGGCGACATTGTGGAAAATTGCCACTGGGCTGAACGTCCCGTTTTCAACGTTTATTTCACCACCAGAGTCAGACGGCACGCTAACATTCGATCCCCAGCAGCAGGCAATGGTCGTCACGCCGTTGTTCCCGTGGGATCCTCAACTGTGCTTCGATCATTTTTCGATACTATTGGCGCCCGGCGCGCTCAGTGAATCTACTCCGCATGAGACCGGCGTAATAGAGCACGTGGTGGTGATTAATGGTCTGCTGGATATGTGTATTGAGGGGCAGTGGCGCCCCCTTAAATCTGGTGAGGGTGTCCGTTTCGCCGGAGATATGGCACACAGTTACCGTAACAGCAGCGAACAAACGGTGCACTTTCATTCGCTGATCCATTACCCGCGCAGTTAATCGGGAAAACTATTCCGAAAAGCTGCGCTTGTGACTACAATAGCCGCCATTTTTACCGCTTGTGGATGGTAACAACTGTATGCGCCAGCAGCCTCATCACCTTGAATTGTTAAGCCCGGCTCGGGATACCGCCATTGCGCGCGAAGCCATTTTGCACGGCGCAGACGCCGTTTACATTGGTGGACCGGGTTTTGGCGCGCGTCATAACGCCAGTAATAGCCTGAAAGATATCGCCGAACTGGTGCCTTTCGCCCATCGCTATGGGGCTAAAATCTTTGTGACGCTAAATACTATCTTGCACGATGATGAACTGGAACCCGCGCAGCGGTTAATTACCGATTTGTATCAGACCGGTGTTGATGCTCTGATCGTACAGGATATGGGGATCCTGGAACTGGATATTCCCCCGATTGAACTGCATGCCAGCACCCAATGTGATATTCGTAGCGTTGAGAAGGCGAAATTTCTTGCTGATGTCGGATTCACCCAGATTGTCCTTGCGCGCGAACTGAGCCTTGAGCAAATTAACGCCATCCATCAGGCTACCGATGCGACCATTGAGTTTTTCATTCACGGCGCGCTGTGCGTTGCCTATTCAGGTCAGTGTTATATTTCACATGCGCAAACCGGACGCAGTGCTAACCGTGGCGACTGTTCCCAGGCTTGCCGTCTGCCGTATACCCTGAAAGACGATCAGGGACGCGTGGTGTCCTATGAAAAACACCTGCTGTCGATGAAAGACAACGATCAGACCGCCAACCTCGGCGCATTGATTGACGCAGGTGTGCGTTCCTTCAAAATTGAAGGGCGCTATAAGGACATGAGTTATGTCAAGAATATTACCGCGCATTATCGCCAGATGCTCGATGCCATCATTGAAGAGCGCGGCGACCTGGCCCGTTCATCAGCGGGACGTACCGAACATTTCTTTACCCCATCCACGGAGAAAACCTTCCATCGCGGCAGCACCGATTATTTTGTGAATGCCCGTAAAGGGGATATCGGCGCATTCGACTCACCAAAGTTTATCGGTTTGCCGGTCGGCGAAGTCCTGAAGGTGGCGAAAGATCATCTCGATGTTGAGGTGACAGAACCGCTGGCTAACGGGGATGGCCTGAACGTGTTAATCAAACGTGAGGTTGTTGGATTCCGCGCCAACACCGTGGAAAAAACGGGGAACAATCGTTATCGGGTATGGCCGAATGAAATGCCTGCCGATCTGCACAAAGTGCGTCCGAATCATCCGCTGAATCGCAACCTCGATCATAACTGGCAGCAAGCGTTAACCAAAACCTCCAGTGAACGCCGTGTTGCGATTGATATTGAGCTCGGCGGCTGGCAGGAGCAGTTGATTCTGACGCTCACCAGTGAAGAGGGCGTGAGCATCACCCATACGCTGGATGGCCAGTTTGAGGAAGCGAACAATGCGGAAAAAGCGTTGAGTAACCTACAGGACGGACTGGCAAAACTTGGGCAGACGATGTACTACGCCCGCAATATTCAGGTGAATCTGCCGGGCGCGCTGTTCGTGCCAAACGGTCAACTAAATCAGTTACGACGTGAAGCCGTTGATATGCTGGATACAGCGCGCCTGCAAAGCTATAAGCGCGGTAGCCGCAAACCAGTATCCCAGCCAGCGCCGGTTTATCCGCAAACGCACTTGAGTTTCCTGGCTAACGTCTACAACCAAAAAGCGCGTGAGTTTTATCACCGTTATGGCGTTCAGTTGATTGATGCAGCCTATGAAGCGCATGAAGAAAAGGGCGAAGTACCGGTGATGATCACCAAACATTGCCTGCGCTTCGCCTTTAACCTGTGTCCGAAACAGGCGAAAGGGAATATCAAGAGCTGGAAAGCGACACCAATGCAACTGGTTAACGGCGATGAAGTCCTGACGCTGAAATTTGATTGCCGACCGTGCGAAATGCACGTGATCGGCAAGATGAAACATCACATTCTGAAGATGCCGTTGCCGGGTAGCGTTGTGGCTTCGGTCAGTCCGGAAGAACTAATGAAGACACTGCCGAAGCGTAAAGGTTAATCGTTAGCTCAGATGCGTATCGGGTTTGCGTGATTTTTGCCAGTGATGGTGTTCACGAAGATCGGCGGCGGATTCTTCCGCCGTCACTCGCAGCTCATCGCTGTCGGCCGTGTGTCGTAGTAAATGATCGGCATCCTGCACCTGAAGATATTCATGTCCCTGATTAGTAGCGAAAAGTTGACCGGAAAAAAGCGCGCTGGCCAGCAATAACACTGTTAACCCTTTCTTAAACATCATGCACCCTCTGGTACGTTAGCTGCGGAATTGGCGATAATTTCGCCTGGTGACTATTCAATATTTTAATCGGGATAATGACAATCTCTGTTTTGTCATTTTGATGTTTTTTACATTTTTGTTTAGTCGATGTTGGGATTTGTAACACCCGGGCAGTGCAGCGCTGCCCGGGTGTTATCAGGGAGAGATTCAGGACTTAAATCCGGCGGCCGTCATCAGGAGACGAAAGAACATGCCAACAGCGGCGAGGGCCAGCACGCTGCCGCCCCAGAGGATCACCAGCCACATCAGGCGTTTCCAGATTGTTTGTTGCATCAATGATACCCCTCACCATGTTGAACTTTGCCGCGGAAAACGTAGTAGCTCCAGAAGGTGTACACCAGGATTATCGGGATAATCAGCAGTGCGCCAACCAACATAAAGCCCTGACTTTGCGCCGGAGCCGCCGCTTGCCAGAGCGTAATGGACGGCGGAATGATGTGTGGCCAGATACTGATCCCCAGCCCGCTAAACCCGAGGAAAATCAGCCCCAGTGTCAATACAAAAGGCAGCGTATGGCAGTTATGTTGCCCCAGCGAACGCCACAGCCAGATGCTGATAAGCGCAACCAGCAGCGGAACCGGCATCAGGAACCATAGGTTGGGCAGACTAAACCAACGCTCGGCAATCGCGCTATGCGCCAGTGGTGTCCACAGGCTGATAATGGCAATCACAATCAACATTGCCAGCAGCAGTTTTTTGGCCACGCGACGCATTTTATCCTGCAACGGATTTTCACTTTTCATCACCAGCCATGTCGCACCCAGCAGGGCATAGGCTACAACCAGGCCAACGCCGCAGAACAACGTGAACGGGGTCAACCAGTCGAAAGGACCGCCGCTGTAGCTGCGTCCGGTAACGGAAAATCCGTTGAGTACGGCACCCACCACCACGCCCTGGGTGAATGTCGCCAGGATTGAACCGCTGAGAAAGGCTTTATCCCAGAATGGTCGATGCGCCGGCGTGGCCTTGAAGCGAAACTCAAACGCGACGCCGCGAAAAATCAGGCCGATTAGCATCAGGGTCAACGGGATCGTCAGCGCATCGACAATCACCGCATAGGCCAGCGGGAACGCGCCAAATAACCCGGCCCCGCCCAACACCAGCCAGGTTTCATTCCCATCCCATACGGGAGCGACGCTGTTAACCATCACATCGCGGTCATCAGCGTCCTGAATCGCGGGGAATAAAATGCCAATCCCGAGATCAAAACCGTCCATCACGATATACATCAGCGTGGCGAACACGATAATCACAAACCAGATAACTGATAAATCGATACCCATTAGCGATGAGCCTCCGGTTGAGAATCAAGGACGGCAGCCGAAAGCGGCCGGGCAGGCGTGCCGGTTGGCGGAATTGTTGGGTCATCTTCATGTGGCCCCTTGCGGATCAGGCGTATCATGTAGCTGTAACCCACACCAAACACTGAGCTGTACACCACAAAGAAGGACAGCAGGCTGATGCTCATATGTAAATCACCATGTGCGGAAACCGCATCCGCCGTACGTTGCAGACCGTAAACCACCCACGGTTGACGGCCAACTTCAGTGGTCACCCAACCGGCAAGGATGGCAATCAGACCTGAGGGGCCCATCCACAAGGCAAAGCGCAGGAAAGGGCGCGAGGTGTATAAACGCTGCTTATAGCGCAGCCACAGGGCAAAAGCGCCCAGCAGGATCATCAGCATGCCTAGCCCGGCCATTATGCGAAACGACCAGAACACCATCGTTGAGTTAGGCCTGTCTTCTTTAGGAAACTCTTTTAGTGCCGGGACCTGTTTGTCCAGGCTATGGGTCAGGATCAGACTACCCAGGGCAGGAATTTCCAGCCCATAGCGGGTGCGTTCCTGCTCCATATCCGGCCAGCCAAAGAGTAGTAGCGGGGTTGGTTCGCCGGGCGGATTTTCCCAGTGCCCTTCAATCGCAGCAATTTTTGCCGGCTGATGCTTCAGCGTATTCAAACCGTGCATATCGCCAATCAAAGCCTGCAGCGGGGCGACGATTAACGTCATCCATAGCGCCATTGAGAACATTGCGCGAATAGCCGGGGTGTTATTCCCGCGCAATAAATGCCATGCACCTGACGCTGCAACAAACAACGCGCTGCTGAGGAAAGCGGCAACGGACATATGCAGTAAACGATAAGGGAATGAAGGATTGAAAATAACGGCGAACCAGTCAACGGGAACGACCTGGCCGTTAACTATTTCATAGCCTTGCGGTGTCTGCATCCAGCTGTTAGAGGCGAGGATCCAGAAGGTTGAAATAATGGTACCCAGTGCGACCATGCAGGTGGCAAAGAAGTGAAGCCCTGGGCCAACCCGGTTCCAGCCAAACAGCATTACCCCGAGAAAACCAGCTTCAAGGAAGAAGGCGGTTAACACCTCATAGGTCAGCAGCGGTCCGGTGATGCTACCGGCGAACTCGGAAAAACCACTCCAGTTGGTACCGAACTGATAAGCCATCACCAGCCCGGAAACTACACCCATACCAAAGTTTACGGCGAATATTTTCGACCAGAAATGGTATAGCGAACGCCAGGTGGGATTTTTCGTCTTTAGCCATAACCCCTCAAGTACTGCCAGATAACTGGCGAGGCCGATGGTAATGGCCGGAAAGATGATGTGAAAGGATACCGTAAACGCGAACTGGATCCTCGCCAGGTGAAACGCGTCAAGACCGAACATGCTTAACTCCGCAGGCAAAATTGATTTGGCGCAATTCTAAGCCTGAGAAGCAATGCGGGGCAGAAACAGAACAGTTCTTTTTAACCATAACAGTTGCAGTGCTGTTATAGGTTGTACACGCTGATATGAAATCTGGAAGCTGGATTCCTGTAATTAAATAGCGTCCTCCCCACGTTAGTACTTCTGCAATATTAATAGCAAGGTAATTAAAAGGTAATCATAAATGTTTACTTTGTGTGTATAAAGGTTCTTCTGCTGAATGCCTTCCTTGAATCAAAAATCACCAGGCAAAGAGCTGGCGTTAACGATGTTGTAAAACTGTTAACTATAACAGTTATAAAAAACACCCTGATTATGTAAACTGATATACACAGTGATTGTCACCGACACCGGTAATCAGGATCAAAAATGAAAAAGTACCAGCGACTGGCAGAGCAAATTCGCGATCAAATTGCGTCTGGCGTATGGCAGCCAGGCGATCGCTTGCCTTCCTTGCGTGAGCAAGTGGTCAGCAGCGGAATGAGTTTTATGACCGTCGGACACGCATACCAGTTGCTGGAAAGCCAGGGGCGGATTATCGCCCGGCCGCAGTCTGGTTATTATGTCGCCGCGCGCCCCGAACGTGAACTGGCAGCGCCGCAGGTACAGGTCATGCGCGACGAAGCGGTGGATATCAATACCTATATTTTTGATATGTTGCAGGCCAGCCGGGATGCGTCAGTGATGCCCTTTGCCTCAGCATTCCCCGACCCGCGTTTGTTTCCACTTCAACAGTTGAACCGCTCGTTGGCGCAGGTGAGTAAAACCGCCACCGCCATGAGTGTGATTGAAAACCTGCCGCCGGGGAATGCTGAGCTGCGTCATGCCATTGCCCGTCGCTATGCTCAACAGGGGATGACCATTTCGCCGGACGAAATCGTCATCACCACCGGCGCGCTGGAAGCCCTCAACCTGAGCCTGCAAGCTGTCACTGAACCGGGTGACTGGGTGATTGTCGAAAACCCCTGTTTTTACGGAGCGTTGCAGGCCCTGGAGCGATTACGTCTGAAGGCGCTGTCGGTAGCCACCGACGTTAACGAGGGGATCGATCTTGCCGCGTTGGAGCAGGCGTTGCAGGAGTACCCGGTAAAAGCCTGCTGGTTAATGACCAACAGCCAAAATCCGCTGGGTTTTACGCTCAGCGCAGAGAAAAAGGCGCGTCTGGTTGCCTTGTTGGAAAAATACCACGTAATGCTGATTGAAGATGATGTTTACAGCGAGCTGTACTTTGGCCGCGAAAAACCGCTACCTGCCAAAGCCTGGGATCGCGCCGACAGCGTTCTGCATTGTTCGTCTTTCTCGAAGTGTCTGGTGCCAGGATTTCGTATTGGCTGGGTGGCAGCAGGGAAACATGCCCGGCGTATTCAGCGACTCCAGCTAATGAGTACTTTATCTACCAGTTCGCCCATGCAGCTTGCACTTGTTGATTATCTTTCAACCCGGCGCTATGACGCGCATTTGCGACGCTTGCGTCGGCAGTTGGCGGAACGTAAACAACAGGCCTGGCAAACGCTGCTGCGTCATCTTCCGGCGGAAGTCAAAATTCACCACAACGACAGCGGTTATTTTCTGTGGCTGGAGCTGCCGGAACCGCTTGATGCTGGTGTGCTCAGTACCCATGCGCTGGCACACCACATCAGCATTGCGCCGGGGAAAATGTTCTCGACCTCGGGAAGCTGGACACGTTTTTTTCGTTTTAATACTGCATGGCACTGGGGAGAGCGCGAAGAGCTGGCCGTAAAACAGCTTGGCAAATTAATTCGTGAAATGATGAAATAAACCATAACGCGCTATTCAATATAAATGAATAGCGCATTCTTATTTTCGAAATAGTGAATGCTGAACCACGGTATTATTTATATCAGGTGCGGCCATACAAAATATCAATAGTTAATACTATTGCCACCTCTGCGTCTAACTCCTTGTCTATACTCCAGAAGATTACCCCCAAGGTCAGAGTCTGTAGCGTAATGAGCGTTAGCTCACAACCTGATTAAATTTCCTTGCACCAGCAGGAACGCTTACAACACCCCGACTATTTTTAGAAAAGGACATATATTTACGGCAAGGCTGCCGCTCAATATTTTTTCGACAGGAGTAAGACGTTATGAGCAAGCAACTTGCCCTCAGTAGCCTGTGTGCCTTCAGCATGACGCTGATGACTGCGCAGGCAGCCGAACCCCCCACATCATTAGATAAACCGGAAGGCCGCCTGGATATTATTGCCTGGCCGGGTTATATCGAACGTGGGCAAACCGATAAACAATATGACTGGGTCTCGCAGTTTGAGAAAGATACCGGCTGTGCGGTCAATGTAAAAACGGCGGCCACCTCTGATGAGATGGTCAGCCTGATGGCTAAAGGCGGTTACGACCTGGTAACCGCTTCTGGTGATGCCTCACTGCGCCTGATAATGGGAAAACGCGTTCAGCCGATTAATACTGCGCTGATCCCTAACTGGAAAACCCTTGATCCGCGAGTAGTAAAAGGGGAGTGGTTTAACGTTGGCGGTAAAGTTTACGGTACGCCATACCAGTGGGGACCAAACCTGCTGATGTATAACACCAAAACCTTCCCAACGCCGCCGGACAGCTGGAACGTGGTATTCGTTGAACAAAATCTGCCTGACGGGAAAAGCAATAAAGGTCGCGTTCAGGCTTACGATGGCCCGATCTATATTGCCGACGCCGCATTATTCGTTAAAGCCACCCAGCCGCAGTTGGGTATTACCGACCCCTATCAGCTCACTGAAAAACAGTATCAGGCGGTGATCAAAGTCCTGAGCGATCAGCACGCGTTGATCCATCGCTATTGGCACGATACCACCGTGCAAATGAGCGATTTCAAAAACGAAGGCGTAGTGGCGTCAAGCGCCTGGCCTTATCAGGCTAACGCCTTGAAAGGCGAAGGTCAGCCAATTGCCACGGTCTTCCCAAAAGAGGGGGTTACCGGATGGGCTGATACCACCATGCTGCACAGTGAAGCGAAACACCCGGTTTGCGCTTACAAATGGATGAACTGGTCATTAACCCCGAAAGTACAGGGCGACGTAGCCGCCTGGTTTGGTTCTCTGCCAGTGGTGCCTGAAGGTTGTAAAGCCAGCCCGTTACTGGGTGAAAAAGGCTGTGAAACCAACGGCTATAGCTATTTTGACAAAATTGCCTTCTGGAAAACGCCAATTGCCGAAGGTGGAAAATTCGTTCCTTACAGTCGCTGGACGCAGGATTACATCGCCATTATGGGTGGTCGTTAATTCCGCTGGGGGTTTTATGACGTACGCAGTGGAGTTTCATAACGTCTCGCGTTTGTATGGGGATGTTCGTGCAGTGGATGGGGTGAGTATTGCGATTAACGACGGTGAGTTTTTCTCTATGCTGGGGCCATCCGGCTCCGGCAAGACCACCTGTCTGCGCCTGATTGCCGGGTTTGAGCAACTGTCAGGCGGCGCGATCACTATTTTTGGTAAACAGGCCAGCGAATTACCGCCCTGGGAACGGGACGTCAATACGGTATTTCAGGATTACGCGTTATTCCCGCACATGTCGATCCTCGACAACGTCGCCTATGGGCTGATGGTTAAAGGCATTGATAAAAAACAACGCCACGCGAAAGCACGTGAAGCACTGGATAAGGTCGCACTCGGTTTTGTTTATGAACGTAAACCGTCGCAGCTTTCCGGTGGGCAACGTCAGCGTGTGGCTATTGCCCGGGCGCTGGTCAATGAACCGCGCGTCCTGCTGTTGGATGAACCGCTCGGGGCATTGGATCTCAAACTGCGTGAGCAGATGCAACTGGAGCTGAAAAAATTACAGCAATCCCTTGGCATCACCTTCATCTTTGTCACCCACGATCAGGGTGAAGCCCTGTCGATGTCCGATCGGGTGGCGGTGTTTAATAACGGTCGCATCGAACAGGTGGATTCTCCGCGTGAACTGTACATGCGTCCGCGGACGCCGTTTGTGGCAAGTTTCGTCGGAACGTCAAATGTCTTTGATGCGACGATGTCGGCGAACGTTTGTGGGCTACAGGGGATGTTCTCCCTACGTCCCGAACACATTCGCTTGAATGATGCCGGAGGAGAAGTCCAGGCCCGGGGTGTTATTCAGGCGGTGCAGTATCAGGGGGCGGCGACGCGGTTTGAGCTGAAACTTGCCGGAGGGGAAAAACTGCTGGTTAGCCAGGCGAACCTGACGGGAGAAATGCTACCGTCAACGTTGTCGCCGGGTCAGCAGGTGATGGCATCGTGGTCCCGCGACGTGATGGTACCGCTGGTTGAGGAGAGGTGAATGGCTATGAACGTCTTACATTCGCCTCCACAGTCGACAAGCCTGAACCGGATCTCAGGTTACTTCTGGCGTAATCCGGGGATGGGGCTGTTTTTGCTGCTCCTTGGACCACTGATGTGGTTTGGCATTGTCTACTTCGGCTCATTACTGACGCTGTTGTGGCAAGGTTTTTATACCTTCGACGATTTCACTATGTCGGTCACGCCGGACCTGACGCTGGCGAATTTGCAGGCGCTGTTTAATCCTGCTAACTACGACATCATTTTGCGTACCCTGACGATGGCGGTGGCGGTCACCATTGCCAGCGCGATTCTGGCGTTTCCGATGGCGTGGTATATGGCGCGCTATACCAGCGGCAAAATGAAAGCCTTTTTTTACATTGCCGTAATGTTGCCAATGTGGGCCAGCTACATCGTTAAAGCCTATGCGTGGACGCTGCTGTTAGCTAAAGACGGTGTGGCGCAGTGGTTTTTAACCCATCTTGGGCTGGAGCCGTTACTGCTTTCGTTCCTGACGCTGCCTGCGGTAGGCGGCAATACGTTGTCGACTTCAGGTTTAGGGCGCTTTCTTGTGTTCGTCTACATCTGGCTGCCGTTTATGATCCTGCCGGTACAGGCCGCGCTGGAGAGACTTCCGCCGTCACTGTTACAGGCCTCCGCTGATTTGGGCGCGCGTCCGCGTCAAACCTTCCGCTATGTGGTCCTTCCGCTGGCAATACCCGGTATCGCTGCGGGATCTATCTTTACCTTCTCTCTGACGTTGGGCGACTTTATCGTGCCACAGTTGGTGGGACCACCAGGCTATTTCATCGGCAACATGGTGTATTCGCAACAAGGGGCGATCGGCAATATGCCGATGGCGGCGGCATTTACTCTGGTGCCGATTGTGTTAATCGCACTGTATCTGGCGTTCGTGAAGCGTCTGGGAGCTTTCGATGCACTCTGAACGCGCGCCCTGGTTACTCAAACTGGCGGCATGGGGCGGGGTTATTTTCCTGCACTTTCCCATCCTCATCATCGCCACCTATGCTTTTAATACTGAGGAGGCTGCTTTTAGTTTTCCACCGCAGGGATTAACGCTGAAGTGGTTTAGCGTTGCGGCGCAGCGTAGCGATATCCTGGAGTCTGTGACGTTGTCACTTAAGATCGCTGCGTTGTCGACCGCTATTGCCCTTGTTCTGGGGACGCTGGCCGCGGCCGCGCTGTGGCGTAGGGACTTTTTTGGCAAAAGTGCAATATCGCTGTTGCTACTGTTGCCGATCGCGCTGCCGGGCATTATTACCGGCCTTGCGCTGTTGACGGCGTTTAAAACCATCAACCTGGAACCGGGTTTTCTCACGATCGTAGTGGGCCATGCGACGTTTTGCGTGGTGGTGGTGTTTAACAACGTTGTGGCGCGTTTTCGCCGTACCTCATGGAGTCTGGTTGAAGCGTCTATGGATCTTGGCGCCAACGGCTGGCAAACCTTTCGTTACGTCGTGCTGCCCAATCTGGCATCGGCACTACTGGCGGGCGGGATGCTGGCGTTTGCCTTGTCGTTTGATGAAATCATCGTGACAACGTTCACCGCCGGACATGAAAGAACACTTCCTCTGTGGCTGCTTAATCAATTGGGCCGTCCACGGGATGTGCCGGTCACCAACGTTGTGGCATTGCTGGTAATGCTGGTGACAACACTGCCAATTTTAGGGGCCTGGTGGCTAACGCGTGAAGGCGACACTCTCGCCGGAAACGGTAAATAAACGACGATATGGGAAATTGCTATGCAACATCAATTACTGATTAATGGCGAGCTGGTCAACGGTGAAGGTGAAAAGCAGCCAGTCTATAACCCTGCCACTGGTGAACTCATTCTGGAGATTGCTGAGGCGTCAGCCATGCAGGTTGATGCCGCGGTACGTGCGGCAGACACCGCGTTTGCCACCTGGGGGCAAACCACGCCGAAAGTGCGCTCTGAACTGCTGCTGAAACTGGCGGACGCTATTGCCGATAACGCGCAAACCTTCGCTGAGCTGGAATCACTTAACTGCGGTAAGCCACTGCACTGTGTCCTCAACGATGAAATTCCAGCTATTGTCGACGTTTTCCGCTTCTTTGCCGGGGCTGCTCGAACTCTGCAAGGACAAGCGGCCGGAGAGTATCTGGAAGGGCATACGTCAATGATTCGCCGTGATCCGCTCGGCGTGGTGGCCTCTATTGCACCGTGGAACTATCCGCTGATGATGGCGGCGTGGAAGCTGGGTCCAGCGTTGGCTGCGGGAAACTGTGTGGTGATTAAACCATCAGAAATTACCCCGCTGACGGCGCTTAAATTGGCCGAATTTGCCAAAGATATTTACCCGGCTGGCGTTATCAACGTCCTGTTTGGTCGCGGTAAAACGGTGGGCGATCCGCTGACCGGCCATGAAAAAGTCCGCATGGTTTCTCTGACTGGCTCCATTGCAACCGGTGAACACATTATTCAGCACACCGCGCCGTCAATTAAGCGCACACATATGGAACTGGGCGGCAAAGCTCCGGTGATCATTTTTGATGATGCCGATCTGGATGCGGTAGTGAGCGGCGTGCGGACCTTTGGTTATTACAATGCCGGGCAAGACTGTACCGCCGCTTGTCGAATCTATGCCCAAAAAGGCATTTATGACGCGTTGGTTGAGAAACTCGGCGCCGCGGTTGCCAGCCTGAAAATTGGTGCGCCGAACGACGAATCGACGGAACTGGGACCGGTAAGTTCGCAGGCACATCTTGATCGCGTGACTAAAGCTGTCGATGAGGCCAAAGCCCTGGGGCATATCAAAGTTATCACCGGCGGCAAGAAAGTGGATGGCGCAGGCTACTACTTTGCCCCAACGCTGCTGGCCGGGGCGAAGCAAGAAGATGCCATCGTGCAGCGGGAAGTTTTCGGCCCGGTGGTCAGCGTGACCGTATTTGATGATGAAGACCAGGTGCTGGCGTGGGCAAATGATTCGAAATACGGACTGGCATCTTCCGTCTGGACCCGGGATGTTGGGCGTGCGCATCGCTTTAGCGCTCGCCTGCAATATGGTTGCACTTGGGTCAATACCCATTTCACGCTGGTTAGCGAGATGCCGCACGGTGGGCAAAAACAGTCTGGGTATGGCAAGGATATGTCGGTTTATGGGTTGGAAGATTACACGATTGTTCGCCATGTCATGATCAAGCATGAGTAATCTTTTAAGCGCGAGCGGTAAATGGGGCACGGATAGCTAAATATCGGCAAACGTGTGTCTATACTATTCGCGCCACTGGCCTCGTCGCCATCGGACGGCGGTAAGTTGGAAATATCCGCGAGGTCAGGCTAATTGATAAAATAAAGCCCCAGCATATTGCCGGGGCTTTGTGCTTTCAGGAGCGCCATCGGGTTTATCTGCGGCCCAGGCTGCAAAGCCAGGCGAGTAGGGCACAGACGCTCAGAACTAGCCCCAGTTGTTGCACCATGCCTGCAAATCCCAGCATCATTCCCAGCAACAGGTAATAGCTTAATCCAAACAATGCCCCCGCGGCTCCGGCCTGTTCACGATAATGACGCAGCGCCTGACTCAGCACATTGGGAATGGCGATACCATAGGCAATCACCACGCCGAACACCGGAATCAGGATCCACGCAGAGTGCTGTAAGCACCACGCTACGAGACCTGACAACGCTGCCAGCGCACAGGCATAACGTACCAGTTGTTCCGGCGTCAGACCTGTCGTTAACAGTCTTTGGTTCAGCAGGCTACCCGACAGAGAAGCAAACGCAAGTAGCAACCCCGTCAAGCCAAAGGCTCTGGAGCTCCATCCCAATTGCCCAAAAAGAAACGGCGCCAGGCTGTAATAGCTAAACAGCATGGTGTTCAGTAGAGCAACCAGTATGGCGTTTTTCCACAGCTCATAGTCACGCGCCATGCGGGAGAGTAGCGCAGCAAGCCTTGGTCTGAGCGTATGTTCGGGCCGGGTTTCTGGCAGCATGGTCACGGTCAGCATCAGCAGTAGCAGCGCCAGCAGCACAAGGGCAATAAATACCCCGGTATGACCATACAAACTGACCAACCATCCTCCGCTTAGCAGACCGAAAACCGGACTCAATGCCAACGCGGCACCCATCACAGAAAAGACGCGGGATAGCGCAGTTGATTCATAGCTGTCCCTTAGCATGGTCTGTACCACTACAGATCCGGCAGCAGCTCCAATGGCCGAGACCATCCGTGCCAGCAGCAGAACGCTGAAATCAGTGGCAACAACGGCCATGAGGGAACCCGTGGCGTAGCACAGGAGTCCAGCCATCATTGCCCGGCGTCGCCCGATGCAGTCGCTCAGCCATCCCCACATCGCCACGCCGACGGCGAAGGCAACAAAATAAACGGAGAGTGTTTGAGCCGCGCGCTCACTGCTGACGTGATAAGACGTCGCAATACCTGGCAATGCCGGGCTGTAAATGGTTTCCACCAGTTGTGGAAACATAATCAGGAGTGTGAGAAGCCACAGCGGCGATCGATGAAATGTGTTCATAGCAATATCCAGAGAAACAGAAAACAGGTGGGCATTATTGCTGAAAGGAAAATGTCGCATTACCATTATCAGGACTATAAATGTCAGATATCGGACAGAAGATGAAAATTGCCCCAGATGATGCTTTTGATGCGGACAGCTTTGATAAACCGGTAATCGGGATTGCTTCCGAGATGGGCGTACACGATTCAGGACGGCACAGCCATCTTCGTCATCAGCTACTTTATTCGGCAGCGGGAAGCATTACGATTGAGCTGGAACAGGCGTTGTGTCTGCTACCGCCACGTCGTGCGGTCTGGATCCCAGCCGGTACGGTACATCGCGCCATAATGCGCGGCGTGATGGCTTATCGTTCTTTGTACTTCTCAACCACGTTGCCGTTATCTGATTTACCGCTGCAGATAGTCGACGTTAACCCTCTCTTTTTTGAGGTGATAGAACGTATGTCTTTCTGGTCATGGGAGATGCCTGCCGCGCAGCAGACCAGTCTCATCACCGTATTTTGTGAGGAAATGCGTGCCGCCCACAGTGAAAACTGGACATTGCAGTATCCCTCAGATCCGCGGCTTAACGTGTGGCTTGAAGGATTACGCATGGGCGAACTGCCACCACGACTGAATCAATTGTCCCGACAGGTTGGGGCATGCGAAAGGACAATAGGTCGAATATTTATCAGGGATACCGGGATGAATTATCAGGACTGGCGGCAGCAATTTAGGCTGTTAAAAGCCATGGAGATGTTGGCTGACGGATGCCATATCAGCCAGGTCGCGCAATATCTGGAGTTTGTCAGCGACAGTGCTTTTATTGCTTTCTTCCATCAGCATACCGGCACAACACCAGGCCGTTATTCGGGCAATATAATGCCGCAGAAGGATTAGGGGTATTACATACTAAGGATAATTTACCCGGCAGTGCGAGAATGGGAAAATAGTTTACTAATGGCAGAGAGAAGTCCCTCTCTGCCAACGGACGCTGCAATTAATCAAACAAGAACCACATCAAGCAAACCAGCCGAACCTTGCGGAAATCAGACTGAAAAGTCCTACAGCAGCAAATATATTTATCAGCACCACCGTTTTACTGGAAACATTCATTTGTGCCACCTTTCGTTTTAACCCATATGGGTATAGTACGGGTTATAACTATCCGCAATAGTACGAATTCTGAACATAATGAAAATGGGTTGTTTTACAGCCACTTTTCTTAAATTAATTAATAAAACTTGATGTGGGTCATGAAAAAGAGCATATTGCGCGCGATTTCACCTTTCGGCCCGGATGCCTTACATGTCTCTGTACCAAAAAATGTTGGTTTTTTATGCGGTGATTGCCGTTATCACGGCAATCATCACCTGGTTTCTTTCCCGCGATAAAAAGCGAATTCGCTTTCTCAGCGCGGTATTAGTCGGTGCGACCTGGCCGATGAGTTTTCCCGTCGCGTTAATGTTCTCTCTCTTCTGATGACGGCGTAAACGCAGCTTCAGGCGGAAAGCAGGGCATCCAATCGCTTTTTGTCGACTTCGCTGACATCCTGTGGATGCTGATACCCCACGTTCTCATTCGCACGGGTATACAAAGCGACCAGCCAGTCGTATACGTAGCGGCTTGCGCCGTGCGAAGGTTGTTCATCCAGCTTCGTCAGGCGTAACATCGGCTGTTGCTTCGGCGCGCTAAAAATAGCCGATCCTTTCTGGATCCTGCTGGCAGGGCGCTGCTCCTCTGCAACGTCGGCAAATCCAAGCCAAGTAATAAAATCACCGATATCGGCGTATAGCTGCGCGGCACAGACGTTTTCGCGCTGCATAATGCGCTGTAAGCGTTGCGGCATCTCCAGGCGATAGCTGGTGGTGACGAGGATGTCAGCAACCTGCCTTAACGTACGGGGATCGAGTCGTAAACGGCGGGCATTATTTTCATCGCGACACCACTGGCGCACGTGGTTAATCCACATTTTGTGTGCCTGATATCCGGTCTCCTGGCTTTCCGGTGAGTGCATTGTGTCACGCACCTCGGCAAACAGGTCAATCTCTTCATTAAATAAACCACTTACCTGCTCCTCGCGCGGTTGCTGAATACGCAGCAGCGACTCAAAAATGCGCATCGGCGGGAGCAAACCATCCAGCAGTTCGCCATGCTTTGCCGCCTGAGCCTGTAGCTGGCGGATCACTGACTCATTGCTTGCCGATTCGGTCTCAACGGGATTAATCCAGCCTATTAGGGTTTCGCGTACGCGCTGCTGGTGCTGTTCACGCAGGGAGGTCAGCCTGGCCTGGCGCTGCTGTGGTGAGGTTGCCTGAGTCAACCATTCGACGAGGCGTTGTAAGCTGTGTTTATCCAGCGCCTGCAGCGTGCCCCAGTGCAGTCCGGGTTTACCCATTAATTGCTGCACGGATTCGTCAAGATTTTGCTGGGTACTAAAACGCGCATCCTGCGGGGTAATGGCCCAGACCACGCCTGGCAATGCGGCGTCGTGGACGGGTTGAGTATCGTTAACCCAGCGCAATAGCTTGCGGGTGATGGCGGGCGTCTGGGCGCGGGTAGAGACAGCGTTGCAGATTAAGAGCACATCCGGTTGCAGGTGCTGGCGATAATGTTCCAGCATCCAGCCTAATTTTGCCTGCCACAGTGGATGCGGATGAGTATCCGGGGCGAGGGGAATATCGAGCAGATCGACATTCTCCAGCACTGCGTCTTCAACCGTCAGGACCAGTTCGCGCGTGAGCAGCGCCAGTGACGACAAAGAAAGGCTAACTGCATTGAGCAACTGATGATTTTCAATCGGATGAACCACCACATCGCTTTGCGCCTCATTATTGCCGGTCAATGCCACCTGGGTCAGGAAACTTTCGGCAGGTAAACCAAAATGATCAACCAGCAGACTCAGCGGGGCCGCTAATTCTTGCGCGTGTCCGGTTTGTTGCAACGTGTGCGCCAGCGTCAGCCACTGCTGCGTCAGCTCTGGTTGTTCTCCCCACAGTAGTGCCCAAGCGTTTGCCCGGGTAGTCAGATCCAGTGCGGGCAGCAACGTGGCAAACTGGTGCCATAGCGCATCGTCAATTTGCTGCTGGTTTGCCGGTACGCAGGAGCGCCAGAAACGACCGATTGCCGCAACATCATGTGCGGTAATGCCCGGCACAGGGTGACGCTGACGCAGCGTTTGCCATTTTTCCAGGCGCGCCTCAATAATCGATTTCTCGACCTGCCGGTTATCCGGGAGCGCGCTGAACTGGGCGATAAATAGCTGTACCAGTTCCGCTTCACTGAGTAACCGCAGACGCAACGGCCATTCGCTATCATGCGGATTTTCATCGCGCGTAAAGCGGATCGCCATATTGGTTGGCGCATGGCCAGGATTAATATGCGAGAAATAATCAAAGCTGCGATCCGGGGTAACAATATTCACTTTGCCAGTGGCATTGCTGCACAATGCCGCAAGCAGATGTGCTTTTGCCGATTGTGAATGTCCGTATAACCCTATACATCCTTGCGATGAAAAGGTTGTCTCCAGCGCAGATTCACTCACTGCGGCTAGCGTAAGCTGTGCCAGCAGGGCATCCGCTTCATCATCAAGACGAGCCGCACGTTGACGGGTATCTACCACCCACTCGATGGCGGCCTGCGCGGTATTAAACATCTTACTCATTTCAGGTACACGCTCCCGCTATCGATCCAGTAATGGCTTCCGCTATGGCGACGGTCTGCCAGCGTATTCAGTTTTAACGTTAAGGCATTGGCGGCAACGGGGGTGCCATCCTGTAACCAGGCATCGCTCAGGACGAAGAATTCTGGGCCACTTTCTTTGCTGCCGCCGCGTAGCTGCAGCCGTACATTCAACACGCCATCTCCGGCGATGTTTTTTGCCAGTTCGGCGGAATTTATGCTGAGCGTATACAGCGGCGTGGCAGGCCAGCGGCTGTTTGCCAGTTGCCGAAATCCTAACGTCACGTTGCCACGTAACGGGAAGTGCAACCGGGCATCCAGCTTCGCACCGGGTTTATCCAGATCAATATCGTGATACCAGATGTTCTCATCGCGCAGGGTATTGACCGTGTTATCCAGTACGCCAAGATAACGTACGGTCGAGTAAGCGCCGATATCGGCAGCTTTAAAGTTAAAACGCGGCAAACGCAAATCCAGCGCCAGGCTGCACAGCATGGCGCCGACTGCCGCGGTGGATTTGGGATTACCAATCCGCCCTTGTTGGCTGAACGGATACCACTCATGCACGCGGTAGTTATCCATCCAGATCATACGGTTAACCGGAACAGGTTGCAGATGGCGGATCAACGCCTGTACGCCCGGTAAACAGGCGGGCCTGCCGGTCACTAATAAAATATCGCAGCGATAATGTGAAATAGCCTCACAAACCGCGTGCAGCGGGGAAGTCAGGGTAAATTGCCCCGCTAACAGAGCTTCTTGTAACTGCCTGAACTGTACCTGCAACGGCACGCTCAGAACATCAAATGCTGGCGAACCTGCTGGCAACGCATGGTCGATAGCCTGCTGGATGTAGTTCATCACGTTGCGCGTTGGTCGTTGGCTCAGGAGTTCTCCGAATGTGGCATGCAGACCAGCGACCGGATCGTTAATATCGCTTTGTTCCCAGGCACTGAGTACCGCATGACCGAGTGGCATAAAGAGCTGCAATGCCGTTTGTTGACGCAAAATCGCCTGGGTATCGATACGACCGGAATCGCCAAACAGCGTGGCCAGCAATGCAGCGGCATCGGTCACGCCAGCTTGTTGTAAGCGGGTTTGCAGCGCAGGCAACACGCAACGCTGAATCACGTCCAGAAGCATGTCATCGCCTGCCACCTTAAAACCCTCACGGAACAGCAAATGCGGGGTAATTTTAACGTTCGCGCCGACGCCGTCATCAAGCTGATAATGGACGACGGCCATATCCGTTGTCCCGCCGCCAATGTCGATCGATGCCACGCGCAGCGCCCGACCTTTAGTCTCACCGGGTTCCGGCAAACGGTCCGGGCGGGCAAGGGCGTTAAAGAATGATTCGGTGTGGCCATCGTAGTGAGAGATAGCCTCGTTATACAGCCACACCAGTTGCCCGCAGCTGGCTTCATCCCATTCCATCTGAATTCCAGGTACGGGAACCACACTCTTTTCCTGCTGTTTACGGGTAGTGAAGTCTTCATCCTGCGGGTGCCAGCCCATTGCTTTCCAGACCAGGGCAATAGCTTCAAACATGCGCAGGCGGAAAATCTCGCGCTCCTGTTTGGGCATCGCCGACGGTAGGGTCAGGATCAGCGTCCGTAACTGACGAGGAGATGCCGGGAATCCGAGGCGCAACCGCGTCGCTACGCTGTTAATTTGCCCCAGCGCTTGGGCCAGTATTTCGCATAACATATGCGTCATCAGCGTGCTGCGGCTGTATTGCGGTGAGAATACCGGCAGACGATCGTCCTGCGGCAGGCTGAACAGCGGTTGCCCGTCATCGTTCATCAGGTTCATCAGCGGGAAGGCGGTAGCCAGCGGCTCGCGCTGGGTTTTGCCATTCATCTGGCTAAAGCGCCAGTCATGTAACACCGGCGTTTCATCCCACAGATAACGGCGCGGGCTGGAGATCCCACTATTGCCCTCGGTGCCCATACGCTGCATCGCCAGCTTACGGGCTTCATCACCCACACGCACAATCGACGGCCAGATAAAGGCGTCATCACGTCCGCTCTCAACGGAAAAATGCTGCTTACCAAAGCGCGCTTCGGAAAACTCCAGCCGGCTGGTGAACAGCGGATCGTTGAGGAACTGCGGCTCGCTTAACGAACGGACCTGCAATTCAGCGGTCTGACGCAGCCCGTCATTGGCATCCCCGTGATCTTCAATCAGGACGCCACAGGTATGGGTATTACCGATATCTAAAATAAGATCGACGGGAATAGCGGGTGTGCTAAGGGTATGCGTAACCAGTTTCACTTCCGGGACAGAAAGCTGCTCGCCTAACAGAGTCAGCACATTCAGCCAGTGCG
Organism: Citrobacter sp. LUTT5; assembly: GCF_009905315.1. Classification (NCBI taxonomy): domain Bacteria; kingdom Pseudomonadati; phylum Pseudomonadota; class Gammaproteobacteria; order Enterobacterales; family Enterobacteriaceae; genus Citrobacter; species Citrobacter sp. LUTT5. Next base: position 2,431,267 of record NZ_CP047606.1, read on the forward strand.
CCTGGTATTCAAAGTTACGCAGCGCCAGCTGGATCTCTTGTTCTGAGCGATTCTCATGTTGGGTGACATGGTGCATAAAAGATTCGCGCAACCAGCCGTCAATCCAGGTCTGGTCAAGGAAATCAGCAATTTCATTGTCATGCCAGGCCAGCGCGAATCGTGTCCCGTTGAGCAGGTCGTTTTCATTAGGCGTTAACGCTGCAGGGGCATTTTCAGTGAGCTGGCTATCCAGCGCCACGGTAACGCGGTGGGTGTTGCCCGCGCTGTCGGGTTGCGCCAGTTTTCGTACCTGCACGCGCGCCCAGTTATCCGGGCCTTCAACAAACGTGCGCGGTGGGTTAAAGCGCAGAAACGGCAGCGGCAGCCAGACACCGTCGAGGACATCCAGCGAATAATGCAGCGTCTGGGTACTTTCCGGCTTCACCACTTCGGGCTGACCGCCAGTGCTGCCAGGCAAGGTATAGCGACCCGTTGCCAGATCGAAATCCAGCCGTAGCAGGGGACCGTTTGCCGTTTTGCGCACAAAGCGGCCATGGTGCGCAGATTCCTGCGGCGTCAGGCCAAAATCCAGAAATTGAACACCGCTATTGGCGATGAGCGTCACGCTCTGCTTGTAATCACACAGATTCACCAACATAGAATCAGGCACCTATCTTTTTGATTGTCAGAGGGATTTCCGCGTGATCGTCATAACGCGCGGTACAGGCGGCGACGTCGTTGGTTCCCGCTTTGCAGGTAATTTCAGGCATCGGATAACGTGACCCGTCTGTACAACGGGCATTGCCGCGACTCTTAATCATTAATTCACCCGACTGGTGCAAACCGGAGAAAATCTCGGCACGACAAACAATATTGTCACCATGAACCACACGAGCAGTGCCTTTATTGGCCTGGATCTGATAGCGCAGCGACGGCGCTTTGCCGCTCACCGGATCTTTAACATCGACCAGGACGCGCCAGTTACCATTGAGGAAACGCGTCGTTCCTGCCTTCATCTGATTGGCATCCATCACCAGCGCATCTTTTGGAATCGCGGCGATCACCACCGGTCCTTCTACAGGTTTCTCTTTCTTCGCAACTGGAGTCACTTCAGCACGATGCAAAGGCAGAGCAGATGCCAGTGCTGGCAGCGGTGCCATATCAATCTTTGCGACTTCAACAGCGGCGGCTGCGGGTACGGGCTGGGTGGTCTGTTGCTTCCACAGCAGCGGCCCAACGATGGCGGCAATGATGACTGCGGCAACGGGCAGGCTCCACAGCGGCAGGCGGCGCGCAGGTTTCTCTTGTGCCAGCGGCGGTGTAACCTCCGGTTCGTTAACTATAACCGGTGGCTGTGGCTCAGGTTCAGCCGGTTTAGCCAGCTCGACGACTGGCGTCAATAAAGGCGCATCAGCCTCGGCGAAGGTGATTTCCGGGGGGATTTCTTCTTCCTGTTCCGGCTCTGCTACGGTAACGACAGGAGGAATATCGGCAAGTCGCAGGCAATCGAGCACATCGTCGCGGGGATTTTCATTCAGATTGACGAAGCCCCAGAACGTAATAACGGGTTTGCCATCAACCAGAAACACGTGGTTTTCACCGGGAAACTGGATGGCTTTTTCGAGCAGAGAGCCAAACAGCTGTAGGGAGGTTTTTCCCGACTGCAGGCTTTTACGGCTCAGAGCCGCCGCATTTTCCAGCGTGCTTCCCAGATAGCGCAGTGCACGAAAACGTGCTTCTTCATCAGCGGCTTTCCACGCCACGGCTTTCCCTTCTATCGGGGAATACCAGTCAACCCGATCGCCGTTGTCGTTAATTTGTGGGATCGCCAAACAATCCACCATCGCCTGCTGTTTACGCAGACGAAGCGTTTCACGAATTTGCAATGCTGAATCAAAAACGGCCTGGCCACCGCCGCCCACGGCCTGATAGTCATCCAAATTGCCGCTGCGCAAGAGAGTTTTTGCCACGTTGTTACCCCTTAGACTTCTTCACGTATCTACTTTACGTTTTATAAAAACGAGCAAACGGAGAAAGAGAGGCAAAAAGGGGCTAATTTTCATGGCATAGAGTGCCGGGAAAAATCTTGACGTTTTGAAAAAGACTTAAGGGAAATTAATTCGCTTAGGGTGATGAATTATTCAGCGAAATACACCGGATTAGAATAACCTGATAGTGATTTGTTATTGGTCAGTTTTTGTCAGCTATGCTCTGATATCTCGGTTAATAATAAAATAAGAAGGCTTATAACCATGATTGCAAGGAAAACGTTACTCGCGCTGGCTATCAGCACCGTCATACCGTCAGGCGTTGCGTTCGCGGCCAATACTGACACCATCATCTATTGTTCTGAAGCATCGCCGGAGTCATTTAACCCGCAAATTGCCAGTTCCGGTCCCTCATTTGTGGCCAGTTCACAAGTGCTCTACAACCGACTCATCAACTTTGATCCGGTAAAGAATACCCCGGTACCATCTCTGGCAACGGACTGGACGATTTCTCCCGACGGTAAGACTTACACCTTTACCCTGCGTCAAGGCGTGAAATTCAACAGTAATAAATTCTTTAAACCGACCCGCGACTTCAACGCTGACGACGTGATTTTCTCGGTATTACGGCAGAAGGATGCCGATCATCCGTATCACAAGGTTTCTCAGGGAAGCTATGAATACTTTAACGATGTCGGTCTGGATAAACTGATTAAAGAAGTTAAGAAGCTCGATGATTATCACGTTCAGTTTGTCCTGAATGAACCTAACGCTGCGTTTCTTGCCGACTGGGGAATGGATTTTGCCTCGATTCTCTCTGCGGAATATGCCGACGCGATGCTGAAAAAAGGTACACCGGAAAACGTCGACAACTGGCCTATTGGCACCGGGCCTTACGTGCTGCAGCAGTACAAGCAGGACTCGCAAATCCGCTATCTTGCCAACCCTAACTACTGGGATGGCGCCGTTCCAACGAAACACCTGATCTTCTCAATCACGCCAAACGTCCAGACGCGGCTGGCAAAACTGCAAACCAATGAATGCCAGATAATCCCAGCACCTGCGCCCGTACAGTTTGACGAGATTAAAAAGAATAAAGATTTGACGCTGCATTCGGTTGACGCGCTGAACGTTGGATATCTGGCGTTTAATACCGAGAAAAAACCGTTTGATAACGTACTGGTGCGTCAGGCTTTGAACTACGCAACGGACAAAAAGGCCATTATTAACGCTGTCTTTTTAGGGTCTGGTACGGTGGCAAAATCACCGATTCCGCCGAATATGCTGGGGTTCAATAAAGATCTGCAGGATTACGCTTACGACCCGCAAAAAGCGAAAGACCTTCTGAAGCAGGCAGGGCTGGAAAATGGCTTTGAAGCGACGTTGTGGTCAATGCCGGTCCAGCGCCCATACAACCCGAACTCCCGACGGATTGCCGAGATGATCCAGAGCGACTGGGCAAAGGTGGGCGTGAAGGCGAAAATTGTATCGTATGAGTGGGGTGAATATCTCTCCGGAATGCGTAAAGGTGAGCATGACACCGCGTTGTTTGGCTGGATGTCAGACAACGGCGATCCGGATAACTTCGCGGATGTGCTGCTGGGCTGCGACAGCATAAAAACCGGATCTAACGCCGCGCGCTGGTGCGATAAAGAGTATAATTCGCTGGTTGAAAAGGCGAAACTGGTGAGCAAACCGGAAGAGCGCGCCGCGCTTTACCAGCAGTCACAAGAGATTTTCTACCAGCAGGCTCCTTGGATAGCCCTGGCAAACGGTAAAACGTTCTACGCTACGCGTAGCAACGTCAGCGGATACAGCGTTAGCCTGATGGGCAGTGATTTTTCAAAAGCAAAATTAAATTAATGAGTTAAGGAGAGGTTATGTCGCATCTGGATGAGGTCAGCGCACGTGTTGATGCCGCCATTGAGGAGAGCGTCATTACGCATATGAATGAATTGCTGATTGAGCTCAGCGATGATGTCGCGTTGAGCCGGGAAGACCGCTATACCCAGCAACAGCGTTTGCGTACGGCTATCGCCCATCATGGCCGTCAGCATAAAGAAGATATGGAAGCCCGTCGCGAACAGTTGACCAAAGGCGGCACTATTCTTTGATATTTCCTCGCCGGATCTTATCCGGCCTACAGGCGCGTTCTGTAGGTCGGATAAGCGCAATTAAAACGAACGTCTCGCCACCAGCCATGCCCCGAACACCAACATTACCGCGCCACAGATTGGGCCCACTAGCGCCCGTAGCGGCACGCCGTGACTGCGCAGAATATCCAGTATCAGTCCTCCGATAAGCTGGCTGGCAACCAGCACCGCAATCGTCGTGGCAGCGCCTACATTTTGATATCCACTAATGCTGGCGAAAACAAAGAACGATCCCAACAAGCCTGGGATGAGTGTCCACCAGCGTATGCTGGAAACCAATTCACCAAACCCTGCTAAACCTTGCTTAAACCACAATATGCTGACAAACAGCACGATCCCAACCAGCGAGTTAAGTAACATGGCGATAAGGATCGTCGAGGACGTCTGCGTGATGCGTACCATCAAGGTATTTTGCACCACCAGACCAATACCAGCGGCAATCAGAAAGGAGAGGGTCAGCGTCTGGTTCATCTAAGGGCATCCGGTTCGCGGCGATCGTCTAACTGCAACTGCATGAAAGTCAGATCCAGCCACCGCCCAAATTTGGTTCCAACCTGTGGCATTTGCGCGGTGGTTTTAAAGCCCAGCAAGCTGTGCAGATGCAGTGATGCCTGATTCTGAGACTCAATACCTGCCACCATGACATGCTTGCCGCATTCGCGGGCTTCGTCTATCAGTCTGCTGAGTAGTGCTCGTCCGAGTCCTTTTCCCTGATGTTCTGGATGGACATACACCGAATGTTCAACGGTATGACGGAAGCCATCAAAGTTACGCCAGTCGCCAAAGGAGGCGTATCCCGTAACCACGCCATTCTCTTCACTCACCAGTACCGGATACCCCATCAATTGTCGGGATTCATACCAGGAAATACGGTTTTCGGCATCGACCGTTTGATCATTCCAGATAGCCGCCGTATGCAGTACCGCATGGTTGTAGATTTCTGCAATGGCGGCGCAGTCTTCTTTGCTGGCAAATCGAATTGACATGTTGAACCTCAGGGCTTGTTCACTATAGTATTACAATATGAATACTATTGAAGACAGCATAAATCAACGGATCAGTGCAAGAATTCGCATTGAGCGGGAATCTCGCGGTTGGTCGCTCACGGAACTTGCCGAGAGAGCGGGCGTGTCACGGGCCATGATCCATAAAATAGAACGCGGCGAGAGTAGTCCAACGGCGACGCTGCTGGGTAGACTTTCCGGTGCGTTTGGCATCAGCATGTCTACCCTGATTGCGCGGGCTGAAATGCAGGAGGGCAAGCTGCTGCGCTTCGCTGACCAGCCCGTCTGGCACGACCCGCAAAGCCACTATCTGCGCCGCCATGTTTCACCGCGCAGCGATCTACCTATCGATCTGGTGCAGATTGAATTACCCGCTGGAAGTGATATCCCGATGCCAGCTTCTTCCTATGTGCAGGCCAGACAACTTATCTGGTTACAGCAGGGGGAATTAGTTTTTGTGGAAGGGGACATACGCCATGAAATGCAGGCAGGTGATTGCCTGGAACTTGGCCCGCCGAATGACTGTCGGTTTATCAATGAAACCGCGAAACCCTGCGTTTACCTGGTTGTGCGGTTAAACCATGTCGTCAGCTAAATAGCAGGCGCAGACTGCTACTATTGATGGATTCATGCCAAAAGCAGAGGAGCACATCATGGGTCAACAGACTAATCGTAACCGTCGCTGGGTACTGGCTTCCCGTCCACATGGCGCGCCAGTCCCAGAGAACTTCCGTCTTGAAGAAGATGAGGTGGCATCCCCGGGCGAAGGCCAGGTTTTGCTGCGCACTGTTTATCTTTCCCTCGATCCCTACATGCGTGGCCGCATGAGCGATGAGCCATCTTACTCACCACCAGTAGAGATTGGTGGTGTTATGGTGGGTGGTACCGTAAGTCGCGTGGTGTCATCCCGCCATCCGGACTACCAGCCAGGCGAATGGGTATTGAGCTACAGCGGTTGGCAGGACTATGACATCTCCGACGGTAACGGACTGGTGAAGCTTGGCGCTCATCCCGAACATCCCTCCTGGGCGCTGGGTGTTATGGGTATGCCGGGGTTTACCGCTTATATGGGCCTGCTGGATATCGGTCAGCCGAAAGCGGGAGAAACGCTGGTGGTAGCCGCCGCAACCGGGCCGGTTGGCGCAACGGTTGGACAGATCGGTAAGCTTAAAGGCTGTCGGGTAATAGGTGTGGCTGGTGGGGCAGAGAAATGCCGACATGCCACAAAGGTGCTGGGCTTTGATGTTTGCCTCGATCACCACGCACAAGATTTTGCGCAACAACTGGCAAAAGCCTGCCCACAAGGAATTGATATTTATTATGAAAACGTCGGCGGAAAAGTATTTGATGCCGTTCTGCCATTGCTCAATACTTCTGCGCGGATTCCGCTTTGTGGCCTGGTCAGTGGTTATAACGCAACGTCGCTTCCGACCGGACCTGACAGATTACCGCTGTTAATGGCAACCCTGCTGAAAAAGCGTATCCGGATGCAGGGTTTTATCATTGGTCAGGATTATGGTCACCGCATTCAGGAGTTTCAGCGGGAGATGGGGCGCTGGCTTAAAGAGGACAAAATCCACTACCGCGAGCAGGTGACCGACGGCCTGGAAAATGCGCCACAAACCTTTATCGGTCTGCTGACCGGCAAAAACTTCGGCAAGGTAGTTATTCGTCTTGCTGAGGATTGATGCGTAAGAGTGGAAGACGGTGAATGTCTGTAACCAGGCCTGCTTCGTAAGAAATGTAGGTCTGGTAAAATGCCAATGACGTTATCTGAATGAAAAGCGATTATTCATGGAGAAAATGAGAAGGTTACAACCCGAAAGCAAATAAATACTCCACATTGAGATAAATAATGATTACTATTCTCATTCTTAAAAAGGCAAAACCATGATTTTGCTCATTGAAGCTATGTGAAGCAGTAACAAACGAATTTATCAAAGGGAGTCGTCATGTCTTTACGTCATCTGTTTTCACCGCGTCTGCGTGGTTCTTTACTGTTAGGTTCACTGCTCGTTGCATCATCTTTTACTACGCAGGCTGCAGAAGAACTGCTGCGCAAAGCCGTCGGTAAAGGCGCTTATGAAATGGCGTACAGCCAACAAGAGAACGCGCTGTGGCTGGCGACCTCACAGAGCCGCAAACTGGATACCGGCGGGGTGGTTTACCGCCTTGACCCGGTCACCCTCGAAGTGACTCAGGTGATTCATAACGATCTCAAACCGTTTGGTGCCACCATCAATAACGCCACGCAAACGCTGTGGTTCGGCAACACGGTAAATAGCGCGGTAACGGCGATGGATGCTAAAACGGGCGCGGTGAAAGGACGTCTGGTGCTGGATGCGCGTAAGCGTTCTGAAGATGTTCGCCCGCTGCAGCCGCGTGAGCTGGCCGCAGATGACGCCACTAACACGGTATACATTAGCGGTATTGGTAAAGAGAGCGTGATTTGGGTGGTGGACGGTGATGCCATTAAACTGAAGGACACCATTCAAAATACCGGCAAAATGAGCACCGCTCTGGCGGTCGACAGCAAGGCTAAGCGCCTGTACACCGCCAATGCGGACGGTGAATTCATTACCATCGATACCACCACTAACAAAATTCTCAGCCGCAAAAAACTGCTGGATGATGGGAAAGAGCATTTCTTTATCAACCTGAGCCTGGACACAGCGGGCAACCGTGCATTTGTCACCGACTCTAAAGCGGCGGAAGTGCTGGTAATCGACACCCGTAACGACAACGTACTGGCAAAAGTCGCCGCGCCGGAATCCCTTGCCGTGCTGTTCAACCCGACGCGTAATGAAGCCTACGTGACTCATCGCCAGGCCGGTAAAGTGAGTGTGATCGACGCGAAAAGATATAAAGTCGTCAAAACATTCGAGACCCCAACATTCCCGAATAGCCTGGCGCTCTCTGCCGATGGTAAAATCCTGTACGTCAGCGTGAAACAGAAATCTACCCGCGAGCAGGAAGCTACCCAGCCGGACGATGTTATTCGTATTGCGCTGTAAAAAATCAGGAGGGGGAAACCCCTCCTGTCATTTCTCTAAACCCCACGATACGCCTCGTTACACCCCGCCAGTAGCCCGACCCACTTCAGGGACTTACACTACGCCCTCAACGGCTAACTGAATAACACGGGAATACCATGAAAAAGCCATTTATCTGTCTTTGTGCAGGCGTAATGCTGTTTACCCTGGCAGGATGCACCACCGATTACGTCATGACGACCAAAAGCGGACAAACCATTACCACCCAGGGTAAGCCAAAACTGGATAAAGATACGGGAATGACCAGCTATACCGATCAGGATGGAAACGCGCGGGAAATTAACAGCAACGATGTAGCGCAGTTGATTGAAGCGAACTAAAAAAGAAGGCCTGAAGGGTTAACCTGTCAGGCCTTCAGCCATTACGGCGCGGTGCGGTGGATTTCCGCGACGCGCTTACGCACGCCGAACCAGCCTGCAACCAGCAGGATGGCAATCAACGGTAATGACGCGATAGTGTAGGTGCCGTTTGGATAGTCAAACGCCATCAACACCAGCACGCTCAGCAGGAACACCAGGGTTAGCCACGAGGTAAACGGAGCGCCCGGCAGTTTAAAGCTAACGTCTGCCGTTTTACCTTCTTTTATGGCCCGGCGCAGACGCATCTGACAGACCATGATAAAGCCCCACGACGCAATAATGCCCAACGACGCGAAGTTCAACACGATCTCAAACACCTGCGACGGCACCAGATAGTTCAGAAATACCCCGACGACATAGACGACCAGCGTGGCGAGGATCCCAGCCCAGGGTACCTGTTGGCGGCTCATTTTAGCCATGAATTTCGGCGCCGATCCGCCCATCGACATGGAACGTAAAATACGTCCGGTGCAGTACAGCCCAGAGTTAAGGCTGGAAAGTGCCGCGGTGAGCACCACAATATTCATGATACTGCCGATGTACGGCACGCCCAGTTTGGAGAAGAAGGTAACAAACGGGCTTTGCCCTGCCTGATAGGCATTCCACGGCAGTAACAGAACCAGCAGCACGACAGAACCCACATAGAACAGACCAATACGCCAGATAACGCTATTGATCGCTTTCGGCACCATGGTTTGTGGATCTTTGCATTCTCCAGCAGCGGTGCCCACCAGTTCAATGGAGGCAAACGCGAAAACCACCCCCTGAACCAGTACCAGCGCTGGCAGCAGGCCATGTGGGAAGAATCCACCGTTGTCGGTGATCAGGTGAAAACCCGTGGCGTTACCATCCAATGGTTTTCCAGTGCCTAAAAAGACGGTACCCACCACCAGGAAAATCACAATCGCCAACACTTTGACCAGTGCAAACCAAAACTCCATCTCCGCGAACCACTTCACGCCGATCATGTTCATGGTGCCGACAATGGCCAGCGCGCCGAGGGCGAATACCCACTGCGGTACATCACCAAATGCGCCCCAGTAATGCATATACAACGCCACCGCGGTGATATCGACAATGCCGGTCATCGCCCAGTTGATAAAGTACATCCAGCCAGCCACATAGGCGGCTTTCTCACCTAAAAATTCACGGGCATAGGAGACAAAGCTGCCGCTGGAAGGGCGATGTAAAACCAGTTCGCCAAGCGCGCGCAGTATAAAGAACGAAAAAATACCGCACACCAGATAAACCAGCGCCAAAGCAGGACCAGCCATCTGCAAGCGCGCGCCAGCCCCTAAAAACAACCCGGTACCAATTGCGCCGCCAATGGCGATCATCTGTACCTGTCGATTTCCCATCGCTTTGTGATACCCCTCTTCGTGGGCATTCAACCAGCGTCGTTTCGCCGCATGTTGTTCCGCGGCTTGCGTGTTGTTTGTGTTCATTACTTTTCCTGTTGACCTGACAAAAATACAAATCCTTTTTGCCGCACCTGCTGCGGCGAAAACAGCCTTACCCTTCATTGTGTTACGGGGGAAAACTGCCGGCCGAGCATCCTACATTCAATTGTTCGGTTCCGCAAAGCCTCGATAACAAGAATTCAGCATTTTTGTACAGCCTACACTGGCGCGGTGTGGCCTCGATTCAGCCAATAAAAGAGAAGGGCGTAAATACCTGGAGAGGAGTGCGCTTATCGAGACATTCACCCGATAAGCGCCGTAAGGTTATGCTGATACGCCAAAGACCTGAACGGCCTGCTGTAAGCGCGATGAACGTTGAGTCAGATCGGCGGTAGCATCGGTGACACGCTCTACCATCTCGGCATTATTGTGTGTCATGGTGCCTACGCGTGAAATCGAATCGTTAATCAGATCCAGCGCCAGGGTTTGCTCACGTGTCGCCAGACTAATATCTTTGATCATCATCGACATCTGCAGGACATCGCCAATCATCCCGGTAAGATGCGTCTCCGTTTGTTCTACCATTTTGACGCCGCTATTCACGTTGGCGACGTTCTTCTCAATCAACTGTTTGATCTCTTTTGCTGCAGACGCTGAGTGCTGTGCCAGATTACGGACCTCTGCCGCCACAACGGCGAAACCGCGTCCTGACTCTCCGGCTCGCGCGGCCTCGACCGCGGCATTGAGCGCCAGAATATTGGTCTGAAAGGCGATACTATCAATGACGCCGATGATGTCGACGATTTGCCCGTTGTCACGCGATATCGCCTGCATCATGGCGATAGTTTGTTTCATGATATCGCCGCCTTCTGCCGCATTGGCGCTGGTTTTATCGGCCATGGTCATAGTATGTGCCGCAGTCTCAGCAGTTTGCTGTACCGCGCTACCAATTTCTTCAATGGCGGCAGCGGTTTGTTGCAGGTCGGCGGAGGTTTCTTCGGAACGCTTATGCAGCGCCGTACCTTCTTTTGATACTCGCTGACTGATAGCGCGAATACCGGATATTTGCGTACTGACATCATCGACCAGTGAATTCAGATTAAGCCCGGACTGATTAACCAGACGCATCAGCATTCCGATCTCATCCACCCGATTTAAATGACAGTTATCAGGTTTTCTCCCGGATACCACTTTCTTCATTTGCGTCAGTAGCGTATTAACTGGCTGACAAATTTGATACTTAAGGTAAATAGCAAGCATCAGAAATAAGAACAGCAACCCTCCCGCCTGAATAAATGGATTAACAGGAGCAAAAAGAAATAGCACGGCGAGCAGGGCGATTACCCCTAAAGAATAATTGACGCGCTGGCTAATGCTCATCCATTTAAACATTGATGCCCATGACAATATGCCGCGGCGAATGATAATGCCTTTAAAAAGTCGAAACCCTTTAAACTGCTGGCTATTAATTTTTTGATATAAACTTTCGCTTTGAGTTATTTCATCGCGCGAAGGAACGGTACGCACTGAAATGTAGCCAGTGAGCTTTTCATTGTGCCAGACCGGTGTAACGTTGGCGCGAACCCAGTAATGGTCGCCATTCTGCCGACGGTTTTTAACCATCCCCGTCCAGCTGTCTCCCTGCTGTAGCGTGTACCACATATCGGCGAACGCCGCGGGAGGCATATCAGGATGGCGAATAATATTATGCGGTTCGCCCATTAATTGCTGTTCGTTAAATCCGCTGGCATCAATAAATGCGGAGTTGGCGTAGGTAATATGACTTTCTTTATCCGTCGTAGAAAGCAGCGTCGTTTTATCGTTAAGTGCGTGCTCAATTTGTGTAACGGGCATGTTACTTTTCATAGAGGTCCCATGATGCTATGTATAATCCATACAAAAATCCCCGCAATGAAATCGGGGGATATTAGAAATCTGTTTTAAACCGTTTTAATAAGAAACGTTGCATTCTCTACTAATCATCATTTTTGTGGAAGTATTTAAAATAAAAATTTCCATGTAAATCATTCATCCCGCGTCATAAAAGTGAAACAATTAATACAAGCGCATAACGTTACAAGTCGTTTAAACTGACTTAACGTAAATTGCGCTAAAAAACCATTTCGAAAAAAGAAAACTAGCATGAAAAGATTTTGATGTTATTACCGTGATATCAACGACCCTATTATATTTTGTAGGCTATTAATTGCGGGTGTTTTTCAGTTTAGCGGTACAGGGCGATCCAAATTTTAACCCTGGCTGCTGCAGGGTTTGTTATCTACTTTTTAGCTGAGTAAATGTGAATTAAATGTTTCAGTATGGCTATTTGATAAATTAATAATAAAGACATGTTAACAAACATAGGCTCGTAACATGTCATATCGCCTGAGTATTCTGGATAAAAGCCCCATCGGGGAAGGTGAAACTGCCGCGACTGCGCTTTCCCGGACGTTGCGCCTGGCGCAACTGGCGGAAGAGTGGGGGTACCATCGTTTCTGGATCGCGGAACACCATAATACGCCACAGCTGGCCAGTCCATCGCCGGAGCTGGTGATCGCCTGGATCCTCGGGCAAACCCAGCGTATCCGCGTTGGTTCCGGCGGCGTGATGCTGCAACATTACAGCCCGTACAAAGTGGCGGAAAACTTCAATCTTCTGGCATCACTGGCTCCTGGACGTGTCGATCTCGGCGTAGGGAAGGCCCCTGGCGGGTTACCGTTGTCGACTCAGGCGTTACAGCATGGACTGCATCAGGAAGAAAAAGGCAGTTTTGCCGATCAGCTTTCTCAGCTTAACGGCTGGCTGGCGCTGAACGGAACGGAAAGCGGGGAAACGGTATTCCCGACGCCAATCCCACCAATACCGCCAGAAGGATTTGTACTCGGAGCCAGTGTGCAAAGCGCACAGTTAGCAGCGCAATCCGACTGGAATTTTATCTTCGCTGCGCACCTCAACGGTGACAAAACGTTATTACGTGAGGTTTTGTCCTTCTGGCAGACCCACAGCGACCGCCCGACGATAGTCGCCGTTCAGGTGATTGTGGCTGACAGTCACGATACCGCTGCGCAACTGGCGGAAAACGTGCAAATCTGGGGCGTTGAGCTGGAAAATGGTCAACGCGTTACAGTCGCCAGCGAAGAGCAAGCCCTGGCATTCGCCGTACAGGCGGGTAGTTCGCCACGCAAAATCGCGCGTCGTGAACTGGCGTTGTTACACGGCACCGCTCAAGAGGTGATGGTAAAGCTGAATGCTCTGCATACGCAATTTGGTATTGATGAGTTTATTATCGACACGCCAGTGGCGGAGGGCCACGCACGTCTGACATCGCTGCGTTTGTTGGCACAAGTCCATAATGCCGTGGAGGTGCTCTGATGACCCTCAGCTCAACGCTTATCAACTGGCGTCGTGAATTACATCAGCACCCGGAGCTTTCCCTGCAGGAGGAAGCAACCACCGGGCGCATTCAGGCCTGGTTGCACGCTGCGGATGTCGACATTCTGCCGTTCGAGCTGAAAACCGGTCTGGTCGCGGAAATCGGCAAGGGAGAAGATGTCATCGCGCTACGAGCGGATATCGATGCGCTACCGATAGAAGAAAGTGCCGACGTTCCGTTTCGTTCCCTCACACCGGGCGTGATGCATGCCTGCGGGCATGACGTCCATACCAGCGTGATGCTTGGTGCAGCACTGCTGCTTAAACAACAGGAAACAACCTTACCGGGGCGAGTACGTATTTTGTTTCAACCAGCTGAAGAGAGTTTCGGCGGTGCAAAAACGTTGATCCGCGCCGGTGCGCTGCAAAACGTAGCGGCTATTTTTGGTATGCACAATGAGCCCGGTTTGCCGGTGGGCGAATTTGCAACACGCGGCGGTGCGTTCTATGCCAATGTCGATCGCTTCGTGCTGCGCATAAATGGCAAGGGCGCACATGCGGCGCGTCCGCATGAAGGCAAAGATGCCATCCTGCTTGCCAGCCAGTTGGTAACCGTGTTGCAAAGCGTTGCCAGTCGCGACGTTAACACGCTGGATTCGGTGGTACTCAGCGTGACCCGTATTCAGGGAGGAAATACATGGAACGTACTGCCAGAGTCCGTTGAGCTGGAAGGGACGCTCAGAACGCACCGGACTCAGGTACAGCAGCAGGTTAAAGCACGGGTTAATGACATCGCTGCCGGATTTGCCCATGCCTTTGGCGCACAAATAGACCTTATCTGGCATGCGGGGCCGACCGCGTTGGTGAACGATGCGCGTTGGGCCGATATCGCCACCACGGTGGCGAAACAGTCAGGCTACACAACTCACCATGCTGACCTGCATATGGGCGGGGAGGATTTTGCCGTCTACCTGCAAAATACGCCAGGCGCATTTGTCAGTATTGGCAGCGCCAGTGAATACGGATTACATCACCCGGGATTTAATCCAGACGAACGTTTAATTGAACCTGCCGCACATTACTTTGCGCAGTTAGCAAAAACGGCATTCGCACACCTTTAAGTTTACCTGTTGGGTAGGGGTTATTATGGCTGAAAATCGGCAACTACGGCTCGGAACTATTCTGCATGGCGCATCGGGAAATATGTCCGCATGGCGCCACCCGGCGGCTCAGGCCGATGCCAGTATTAATTTTGAGTTTGTCAAAGAGACGGCACTTATTGCGGAAAAAGGGAAGCTGGATTTTATTTTTGTCGCCGATGGTCTGTATATTAATGAAAAATCAATCCCGCACTTTTTAAATCGTTTTGAGCCGCTAACAGTATTATCCGCTTTGGCCAGCATCACCCAGAATCTGGGACTGGTTGGCACAGTGTCCACATCATACAGCGAGCCGTTTACGACCGCACGACAGTTCGCCAGCCTGGACCATCTCAGCAACGGGCGTGCGGGCTGGAACGTGGTTACGTCGCCTCTGGAAGGATCGGCAAAAAACTATTCTCGCGCTCAGCATCCGGAGCATGCCCAGCGTTATCGTATTGCCGATGAATATTTACAGGTAGTGAAAGGACTGTGGGATTCCTGGGAAGACGATGCTTTTACCCGTAATAAAACAAGCGGGGAATTTTTTAATCCGCATAAACTGCACACGCTAAACCATCATGGAGATTATTTTCAGGTCGCCGGGCCGTTAAATATTGGGCGTACGCCACAAGGTCGTCCGATTATATTTCAGGCGGGAGCTTCAGCAGATGGCAAGAAATTAGCGGCGCAGCATGCTGATGCCATTTTTACCCATCAGGAGTCGCTGGCAGAGGCTAAGGCGTTCTATCAGGATGTAAAAAGTCAGCTGGAAAATGCCGGACGACATCCCGATCAACTGCATATATTCCAGGGCGTCAGCGTTATTGTTGGCGACAGCGAAGAGGACGTTGAGCAGCAGTATCAGACTACCGCTGCGCTGGTCTCCGTTACCGACGCGCTGAACTATCTTGGCCGCTACTTTGAACATCATGATTTTGCCCAATATCCGCTGGACGCACCGTTCCCGGATCTTGGCTCTCTCGGACAAAACAGCTTTCGCAGTACGACTGATGAGATCAAACGCAACGCGCGCGAGCGTGGCTTAACACTCCGTCAGGTTGCTCTGGAAGCGGCCAGCCCACGTCCGCGTTTCAGCGGCACGCCGGAACAGGTCGCCGACGGCCTGCAGCAGTGGTTCGACGAGAAAGCCGCAGATGGTTTTATTATCCAGGGCGGAACGCCGGATACCTTCCCGCGTTTTGTCGAACAGGTTGTCCCTGTGCTTCAGGCGCGGGGCCTGTTCCGCCATGAATATCCTGGTACGACCCTGCGCGCAAGCCTGGGATTAACGACACCTGCAAATCAATTCGCACAATAAGAGAAAAACGCTATGCAGAAAAAATCAGTATTCCTCGCGCTGTCGCTGGCTTTCAGCGCGACTGTCTGGGCAAATGATGTGACGATTAACGGCACGGGCGTAAGTCTGGAAGCCAATAAAACGCCGATCAATACGGCAAAGAATCCGCAGGCGATTGCGCAATTGCCTGCAAATCTGCACCTGGCCGTACCGGGCAAATTCACCGTGGCGATTGCCGGGCTCAGTCAACCGCCGCTGACCGTCTTTGCCGATGACAATAAGACGCTGATCGGCAGCGAGGCGGACATCGCGCGTCTGGTGGCTGACAGTTTGGGGCTGGAACTCAACGTCGTACCTACGTCATGGGAAGACTGGCCGCTGGGCGTCACTTCCGGCAAATACGATGCCGCGATCAGCAATATTACCGTCACCAAAGCACGCAAAGAAAAATTCGATTTCGCGACGTATCGGAAGGACTCTCTTGGCTTTTATGTCAAAACCGGTAGCAAGCTGAAGAAAATCGAGCAGGCGGAAGATATCGCTGGACTGCGCATTATCGTCGGTTCAGGGACGAACCAGGAAGCCATCCTGCTGGCCTGGAACGATGAGAACGTGAAGAAAGGGTTACAGCCGTTTACGCCGGTGTATACCAAAGATGATGCCGCGCAAACCCTGGCCCTACAGTCAGGCCGCGCCGATGCCTACTTCGGTCCTAATGTAATCGGCGCATGGAAAGCTGCACTCAACGGTAAAACGCAATTGGTGGGTAGTGTTGATGGCGGTTGGCCAAAAGCGGCACACATCGCTGTGACGCTGAAAAAGGACAGCGGTCTGGTTCTGCCGGTACAAACCGCCCTCAACGGCGTGATTGGCAACGGCGATTATGACAAGGTGCTGAATCGCTGGGGAGAAGGGGTGGAACGCATTCCGCAATCTGAAATCAACCCGGCCGGTTTAGGCGACTAAGGAGGTCATCGTGAGCGATCAATTTCGCGTGGTCTCACCTGAAGCCAGCGAGCTACAGCCCATTTTGAACGGTCTGTTCGGTGAGTATGCTGCCCGCTATGGCGATTATTTTTCTCGTGACGCTGAAGTGGAACTGACCGAATGGTATCTGGCACCGCAGGGACTTTTTGTGATCCTGGAGCGTGGCGGCGAAATTATCGCCACCGGGGCTTACAAACCTTACGACAAGGACACTGCCGAGATTAAGCGTATCTGGACAAAAAGCAGCCTGCGTCAGCAGGGACTTGCGGCGCGTGTAGTGCAGGAACTGGAACGTCGGGCGCTACTCGCGGGCTACAGCCGGATATATCTGACCACAGGATTTCGCCAGCCGGAAGCCGTCAGACTTTATTTAAGCCAGGGCTACGATCCGCAATTTGACACGACGCGCAATCCCGAAGAGTACAGCCAGCCACCGTTTGATGGACGGCTGCGCTTTACCAAACTGCTGACTATTGCCGGTCAGGCCAGAATCGCCTGAGGAGAGAAGATGAAAACGACAGATAGCATTAAAGTCGTACCGGCGCGTTACCCCATGCGCACCGTTGGCGCGGTCATTGCTTTGTTTGCCCTGGCGGTGATTCTCCAGTCTGTGGCGTTTAATCCGCGCTGGGAATGGAGCGTGTTTGCCCGCTGGTTCTTCGAGCCGGTGATTTTGTCTGGTCTTGGACAAACGCTGTTACTGACACTTATCGGGACGCTGTTGAGTATTCTCATCGGCGGTCTGCTGGCGCTGGCGCGGCTTTCATCTTCCTGGCTGTTGAACTGTCTGGCCTGGGGGTACATCTGGCTGTTTCGTTCGTTACCGCTGATTGTGGTGCTAATCGTTCTGTACAACTTCTCCTATCTGTACGACACGCTGACGATTGGTATTCCGTTCACTCCCATTCAGTGGGGACGTTTTGAGACCATCAATGTACTCGGTCAGTTTTCCACTGCGGTGGTTGGCCTGACGCTGGTACAAAGCGCCTATACCGCTGAGATTATTCGGGGTGGATTTTTAGGGGTCGATCACGGTCAGTACGAGGCAGCGGCAGCACTGGGCTTACCGGCAGGGCGACGTACGCTGCGGATTATTCTGCCGCAGGCGCTGCGCACCATTTTGCCTGCTGGCTTCAATGAAATCATCAGCCTGGCGAAAGGGACGGCGATGGTATACGTGCTGGCAATGCCGGAGCTGTTCTACACCATCCAGATGATCTACAACCGCACGCAGGAAGTGATCCCGCTGCTGATGGTGGGTGCGGTGTGGTATCTGGTGATCACCAGCATCCTGTCGCTTATTCAGCATCTGGTCGAACGTGCGCTGGCACGCAGCGAACGACGTTCAGCGATCAACACCGTCCGGGTGAGCCGTGCAGAAAAACGCAGTCGTCAACGTCCACAGCAGGAGGCCGTCCATGTCCCACTCGCCTGAAGGTCATATTTCTATTACCGGCGTCAGCAAATACTTTGGTCGCCACAAAGCATTGGATAATGTGTCGCTGGAGATCCCTCCCGGAACGGTTACGGTCATTCTCGGGCCGTCCGGTTCAGGGAAATCCACACTCCTGCGTACCATCAACCATCTGGAACGCGTCGATGAGGGTTTTATTCAAATCGATGGCGATTACATTGGCTATCGTCGGCAGGGAGACAAGCTGTATGAGCTGAAAGAGGCGGAAATTTTGCGTCAGCGGGTTAACGTCGGCTATGTGTTCCAGAACTTTAATCTGTTCCCGCACTTAACGGTGCTGGAGAACCTTATTGAAGCACCCATTGCGCACGGACTGGCATCGCGTAAAGCCGCCACCGAGCGGGCATTAACGCTGCTTGATGCGGTAGGGTTGCGCAATAAAGCCGATGCCTGGTCGCGTCACTTATCTGGCGGTCAGCAGCAGCGTATCGCTATTGCCCGTGCACTGGCGCTAAATCCGCGCGTCATGCTGTTTGATGAGCCTACATCTGCACTGGATCCTGAGCTGGTGGGAGAAGTCCTGGATGTCATCAAAGCGCTGGCGAAGTCGGGAACCACGCTGGTGGTGGTGACGCACGAGATTGGCTTCGCTAGGGAAGTGGCGGATCAGGTGGTGTTTATGGTTGATGGCAAAATCGTCGAGCAGGGCAGCAGCGAGCAGGTGTTGAATCATCCACGCCACACGCGCACCCAGCAGTTTTTGTCGAAAGTGCTTTGAGGGTAATTTGCGGCACAAGACTGTGCCGCACAAGGATTACAGGGTGACGACGATTTTGCCCACCTGACCGTTGGCTTCCATGTATTGATGTGCTTCAACGATATCATCAAAGGCAAAGGTTTTATCAATCAGCGGTTTGAGCTTACCGGATTGCAGTCCTTCAAAGATAAACCGTTTCGCCCGGGAAAGTTTTTCCGGGTTCGTGGTGATTTCGAAGATCTCATAGCCGCGGAAGGTCAGATGACGACCGAGTATCTCAATTACCGGAATCGACAAATCACGCGCATCAAGAGAGCCATACTGGAAAAAGAGTCCGCCGGCAGGCATCACCTGGGCAATTTTTGCCACGCCAGGGCCACCGACCGGATCGAAGACCACGCGGGTACCTTTGCCGTCAGTAATCCGGTTAATCTCCGCCACCAGATCCTGCTCCTGGCTGGCGATAACCTCTGCCGCGCCAAGTTGCAGAAGCTGGGCACGTTTCTCACTGGTGCGCGTCATCGCAATCGGTTTTGCTCCCCGCATGTTAGCAATCTGAATTGCCGCCAGTCCGACGCTGCTGGAAGCAGCATTGATCAGCACGTTATCACCAGGCTTAATATCCGCATATTCAACCAGCGCACCGAAAGCGGTCACATACATCATCCAGCTCGCCGCGGCTTCCTCGAAGCTAAGATTCTCAGGATGTTTGACGACAGCATGGGCTGGAGCATTGACGACTTCACCGTACATACCATACTCATGGAAGCTGAAAGCCGGGATGACGCTGACGCTATCGCCGGGCGCAAACTCACGCACGTTGTCTCCCACGGATTCAACAACGCCAGAAGCCTCATAGCCCAGACGTGCCGGGAATTTGGGTTGGTAAATATACTGGCCGGTACGATACATAATTTCCGCACGGTTAATGCCGATTGCGCGTACGCGTATCTGAACTTCATCCGCACGCGGAGCCGAAACTGGCATATCCTGGATTGTCAGGACGTCAGCGTCACCAATTTGATTAAAAACTACGACCTTAGACATAGCAGACCTCTGTAAATTGTTCTGTATTGGGTCTGCACAATTTAACGGCTCAGATGAGGGTGAAAAACCGCCGTTGCGGAACTTCACTATTACTCAGATTATAATAATCCCTGTAGACGCGATTTTTGCTCGGTAAAAAGCGCACACAGCCAGTCAATAAACACCCGAACGCGGGGGGCAAGATGACGTCTGTCGGGGTAAAGCACAGAAACCGGTTTTGATTCCCCGGCATAATCAGCCAGCACCTCAACGAGCTGACCCGACTGGATCCAGGGGGCCAGTACCGCGTGCACACCGCGGATGATACCGAGTCCGGATAAACAGCCTGTCAAAAGGATGTCGGAGTTATCAACGCTGATGTGACCTGTAGGGATAAACGACACGGTTTCACCCTCACGGACGAAAGACCATTCCAGTGCTTCACGATGACGTTCACTGAAAAAGTTAATTGCCTGATGTCGGGATAAATCCTCTGGCGTCTGCGGTACGCCGTGTTTTTGCAAATAATTCGGGGACGCGCATGTCACCATTTTTACCTCACCAAGCCGCCGTGAAATCAGAGAAGAGTCTTGTAACTCGCCAATGCGAATCATGCAGTCGATACCTTCGGCAAGCAGATCGATTCTGCGGTCGGTGGAGGTGAGGACAATCTCAATATCCGGGTAGCGCGACTGGAAATCGTTCAGGGCCGGGACTAATATCGAGTGAGCCAGCGACAGGGGGGCATTCACTCTAAGTTTTCCGCGCGGAGGGCGAGTGGATGAGAAAGAAGCCATGATGTCATCAACGTCACTGAGCAGGATTTTTGTGCGTTGGTAAAAACCGTCACCTTCTTCTGTCAGACTCACTTTACGGGTCGTGCGGTTAAGCAACTTTGCTCCCAGATCGTCTTCAAGATGTTGGATAGCTTTGGTCACTGCAGGGCGGTGCAGGTGTAACACGTCTGCTGCTCTGGCAAATCCACCTTGCTCAACAACCTGTACAAAAATGTTCATATATTCAAACATACTGGAACGCATTGCTTATTCTCCCCCGGTATTCGACCATTGTTATTATGAAAGTAATAATCACGTCTGCATAGGTTGCCGAATGCTGCTCTACACTTAGGGTTTTAACTTTGGGGATTGCAGCATGATTAAAGTCTATGGGGTACCGGGCTGGGGATCGGCCATCAGTGAAGTGATGCTCACACTGGCGGAGATCCCTTATCATTTTATTAATGTCGACGGTTTTGACAGTGACGGCCCTCAGCGGGAGCTACTTAAAAAATTGAATCCGCTGTGCCAGGTGCCCACGCTGGTACTGGAAAATGGCAGTGTGATGACGGAAACGGCGGCGATCGCGCTGATGATCCTCGATCGTCGCCCTGAACTTTCACCACCCGTTGGACACGCCGAACGCCAGCAGTTTCAGCGTCTGTTGATATGGCTGGTAGCAAATGTCTATCCCACGTTTACCTATGCCGACTATCCAGAACGCTGGGTACCGGACGCCCCGGCGCAGTTGAAAAAGAACTGCATTGAGTACCGTAAATCCCTCTATATGTGGCTGAACGATCAGCTAAACGCCGAGCCGTATGCATTCGGGGATCAGCTAACACTACTGGACGTATATATTGCCGTTATGCGCACCTGGGGACCAGGGCATGACTGGTTTCAGGACAACACGCCGAATATTAG
Organism: Citrobacter sp. LUTT5; assembly: GCF_009905315.1. NCBI lineage: Bacteria > Pseudomonadati > Pseudomonadota > Gammaproteobacteria > Enterobacterales > Enterobacteriaceae > Citrobacter > Citrobacter sp. LUTT5. Next base: position 2,452,898 of record NZ_CP047606.1, read on the forward strand.
CGCTATCGCTGATGCAGTTTGTCAGCATCCGAGGCTACGTACTGTACTGAAAAGCAATAAGATTATTTGAATAAAAAAACGCTGTTCCGCAGGAGTGCAAATCCCGGAACAGCGGGCAAACTATCGCCATAAGGTTAAATTACGCGACAGAAGGGGTCAGCGTAATACGATCCAATGGACTCACGATAAACAGATAAGAAATCAGGCCAATCAGCCCCATCGAACCGACGTACAGAATGGCGTAATCAAAAGACTGGGAATTGTCACCCATGAGGGTGAGCAGGGCGCTAAATAGCCCGCAGCTGGTGCGCCCGAAAACCGTGGAAAAAGTGATGCAGGCGGTGGCAGACTATTTGCTGAAAAAAGGTTATCGTCGTCATGGTATTGCGGCTGACGCACATCACCACAGTTAGCGTCGACCGACGGGCCATTGGACAACGCGTCGCCTCGATAGTATCGAACAAATTCCACGTGAAGACGATATTATTGATGTCGGATTTCACCTGGTTGAAGAGAGTCCGCATAAGTTACCTGCATCCCAAAACAATAAGGAACCTGTCATGCCGCACGTTGATATCAAATGTTTTCCTCGCGATTTGAACGAAGAAGAGAAGGCCGCACTGGCGACGGATATTACCGAAGTCATTATTCGTCATTTACAAAGCAAAGAGAGTTCAGTGAGCGTGGCGCTGAATGAAATTGAGCCCGAGGCGTGGCAGAGCGTGTGGGATGCGGAAATTGCGCCACAGATGACGAGGCTGATTAAAAAACCCGGCTACAGCATGTGAAAGAGAACGGGCGATTATTGCGCCCGTATTATTCAGCCGCAGTTATGCGTTTCCCGCTGGTGACAAACGTTCCGGCACCAAGATGATGCAGGGTATTGAGTTTATCATCATCAAACTGCCAGCGTCCTTCCACGAAAGCTCGCTCATCAGCGGCAGCCGAGACCACTTCCCCAAACAGGGTGTCATATTTTTCCTGTGCTGCCGTTGCAGGCAGCAGACGACACTCCATCCAGGCCAGGCATTTCGCTTCTATTAACGGTAATCCCAGCACCGGACCTTTTACCACCGGAATACCGTAGCAGTTAAATTTATCTTCCACGCGACCGGAAACGCTGCCCACCGCGTAAGTCCAGTTGGTAGCAGCCACGCCCGGAATAACAATACCGAACTTGCCGCTACGCTCAATCAGTTCACGCGACCAGGCGGTCTTATCAACAACAATTGCAATCCGCGGCGGTTCAAATTCCACCGGCATTGACCATGCCGCCGCCATCACATTGCGCCGCTCGGTATGCTCATCCCGGCTGGTGATCAGTATCGTAGGGCCGTGGTTAAGCAGCCGACTGGCATGTTTTAATTCGATTGAACGGAAATGGCTCATGGATGCTCCTGGGCTGAGAGATAACACACCATAATAGATATAGATATTAACGGTATTAGCGATTTTGTCGCCTCGTCTGGAGGAACAACGCACAAAATCGACGGCGTAAAATTAAAAATGCGTTATAAGTACTGCATTAATCGAACAGGAACTCCCTATGACGCCTTTTTTAACCGCTTATTTTGCCCGTATTGGCTGGTCAGATTCGGCCAGCGTCGACATTGAAACTTTAAAAGCGCTGCATTTACTGCACAACGGCGCGATTCCGTTTGAAAACCTGGATGTATTACTGCCAAGAGAGATGCAGCTTGACGATTTGTCGCTGGAAGAGAAGCTGGTGACGGCGCGTCGTGGCGGTTATTGCTTTGAACAGAATGGAGTGTTTGAGCGCGCGTTACGCGAAATCGGTTTTAACGTACGCAGCCTTCTTGGTCGTGTGGTACTGGCAAATCCGTCAAGTCTGCCGCCGCGCACGCATCGTCTGTTGCTGGTTGAATTACAGGGAGAGCAGTGGATCGCCGACGTTGGCTTCGGCGGACAAACGCTGACGGCGCCGATTCGTCTGCAGGCCGATATTGAGCAGCAAACGCCACACGGCGAATATCGTCTGGTTCAGGAGGGGGACGATTGGATCCTGCAGTTCCGCCATCACGATCACTGGCAATCAATGTACCGTTTTGACCTGGTCGTGCAGCACCAGAGCGATTACCTGATGGGCAATTTCTGGTCCGCGCACTGGCCACAATCGCATTTTCGTCATCATTTGCTGATGTGTCGTCATCTTCCGGACGGCGGTAAGCTGACGTTGACCAATTTTCATTTCACCCGTTATCAGGATGGTCGTGCGGTAGAGCAGATTAATCTACCCGATGTCGCCAGCCTGTATGCCTTGCTGCAGGAACAGTTTGGACTGGGCGTGGATGAGGTGAAGCATGGGTTTACCGAAGATGAGCTGGCGACGGTCATGGCGGCGTTTGATACGCATCCGGAGGCGGGTAAATAGGGGTATCGGAAGTCATGCCGGATGCGGCGTTATCGCCTTATCCGGCCTACGGGAACAATTAAAAATCTATCGCCCATTCGGCGTGAAACAGGATCACTGCCGAACCGGTAATGGTCACTTTTTCCGGCAGGTTTTCACGGATAGCCACCGTCACATCAACAATACCGTCACGCCCGAGCGCGCGGCCCTGATGTCCCTGAACACGTAGCGTTTTCCCGTCATGCGGCATCAACCCATGTTGAACCAGCCACGCGCCCATTGGACCGTTGGCATTGCCGGTAACCGGATCTTCCACAATACCAATAGCAGGCGAGAACATGCGGCCATCGGTGGCGTTTTCGCCCTTGCGAATTTGAAAAGGGAAGAAACCGTTACAGCCAATTTGCTGGCTGATAGCGGTCAGGGCAGGCAAATCCGGGGAAAGGGCGTCGAGGTCCACCTCAGGCTTCAGCGCAATCATTACTTTAGAGTGTCCGGTGGTGGCTACCTGAATGGGTAATCCGGGCAGCATATCGTCTTCGCTCAGGTGCAGTGCATCGATTATCGCGGCACGTACAGCACCTTCCAGCGGAGCTTCGAATCCAGGTACGCCTTGTTCAAGGCTAATGCGATAGTCATTGTCACTCGCTTCAATATCGACCCGATGACGACCGGCGAGCGAGGTTTGCCAGACGGTGCTGTTGCCCAGACCCAGCACCTTGGCGCGCACATAATGTGCGGCGACGGTAGCGTGTCCACAGATAGGAACTTCGACCGTCGGCGTGAAATAACGAATGCGAACATCGCTGTCGTCACTGGTCAGCAGGAATGCGGTTTCCGAATGACGCAGCTCGCGAGCAATAAGTTGCATCTGTGCTTCGCTCAATCCGTCAGCATGCAACACCACTCCCGCTGAATTGCCGCGAAAGGGTACTGAAGTAAAGGCATCGACGTGATAAACCTGTGGTTTCATTAGCGTTCTCCCTGGGATGGAGAAGCATCATAACGTACAAAAAGCGGGATAGCGATCCAGGCCCGGTAAGCGCTAGCGCTACCGGGCAGCAGAGGAAATTAGCGACGCGAACGCACTATCTGATAACGGCGGGTAAAGTACTCAAACGGCGCACTCCACACGTGGACCAGTCGGGTGAACGGGAACAGCAGAAAAATGGTCATCCCCAGAACCAGATGCACACGGAAAATCCACGCCACGCCATCCAGATGCGCAGACGCACCGCCCTGGAAGGTCACCACCGACTGCGCCCAACCGACCAGTTTTAGCATTTCACTGCCGTCAGGGTGCTGTGCAGAGAACGGGATAGTGGTTAAACCGAGAATACATTGAATCAGCAGAACGCAGAGGATCAGAATATCGGCGGTCGAGGAGGTTGCGCGAATGCGCGGGTTAGTCAACCGGCGCACCAGCAGGCCAGCGCCACCCACCAGTGTGAGCACGCCACAAAGTCCGCCGGCAATCATCGCCATCTGCTGCTTTACCGCAATCGGCAGGAACCAGGCATACATCCAGTGCGGCGTTAACATGCCAAACAGGTGCCCGAAAAAGATCCCCAGAATACCGATGTGGAACAGGTTTGACCACAACACCATGCCGCGTTTGTCCAGCATCTGGCTGGAAGACGCGCGCCAGGTGTATTGCCCGTAGTCGTAGCGGAGCCAACTGCCGAGGATAAACACCGTACCGCACAGGTACGGATAGATATCGTAAAAAAAGACGTTCAGGTACTGTATCATTTCGGGCCTCCCGCGCTGACGTCGACATACTGAGGTGCCACGTCCTGGCTAAAGCGTCGTTGATAGTTTTGTAACGGTGAACTGTCACAGGCGGTGGCATTATCTTCGATAAACTTCACCTGTTCCTCTTCCCAGACTGCATCCAGCGCCTGTCGGGTATCGTCGCGCGTTTCCGTGCCAACCTGCTTAGTGACACTGTCACTCGAAAGAGGGCTTCCGGCAAGCTGCAACAGGGCATCAAACAGTTGATACCACGGCGTATCGCGCTGTTTTAAGCGCCCGCCAAGCAACGCCAGAATCGGTGCGACGTTCTGCAGTCCTTCTTTGGCTTCCGCTTCCGGTAACACGCTTAAGTACTCAAGATATAAAGGCAGGTGATCCGGCAGTTCGCGACAGTTTAACTGCAGCCCGACCTTTTCATACTGCGCCAACAAATCAACCATCGCCTGGCCCCGGTCACGGGACTCGGCGTGCACATGCTCAAACAGCAGCAGAGAGGTGGCCCGACCCCGGTCAAAGATTTCGCACCATTCGGCTTGTTTATCCAGTAACGGCGCATTGAGCAGCTCCTGGCTAAAATCACTAAGCATGGGGGCATCGCTGGCCACAAGCGCCAGCGCGTCGTCTTTACACTCCCATAGCAGCTCGTCGGGGTACTCCATCAGCAGGCCGATAACCTTCAGGATTTGCATTATTCACCCTCCGCTTTATCGCGCACTTCGGTGATGTCGATGGCATCAATACGGCTGCTGTTGAACAGGTTGAATTTGGTGTCGGAACCATGACAACCGTCGCCGAAGGTAAATCCGCAGCCGTTTTTCTCCGGGAAGGCATCACGCGCCATTTCGCGGTGACTGGTCGGGATCACAAAGCGGTCTTCATAGTTGGCGATGGCCAGATAACGATACATCTCCTCGACCTGCTCAACGCTCAGACCCACTTCCTCAATCGCGCGGGTGTCCGTGACGCCTTCTACGGTTTGCGCACGCATATAGTGGCGCATGGCCATCATCCGTTTGAGCGCCCTCAGCACCGGACCGGTATCACCCGCACTGAGCATATTGGCGAGGTACTGAACCGGAATTCGCAGCGACTCAACCGCAGGCAAAATGTTGCCATTGTGCGGCAGTCCGCCCGCGTCGGCGACCGACTGAATCGGTGACAATGGCGGCACATACCAGACCATCGGCAGGGTGCGATACTCCGGGTGCAGCGGTAGCGCCAGCTTCCAGTCCATCGCCATTTTGTAAACCGGCGAGCGCTGGGCTGCTTCGATGACGTTGTGTGGAATACCTTGTTTTAGCGCCTCTTCAATCACCGCCGGATCGTTCGGGTTGAGGAACACATCGCACTGACGCTCGTAGAGATCGGTTTCATGCTCGGTGCTCGCTGCTTCCTCGATACGGTCGGCGTCGTACAGCAATACCCCGAGATAACGGATACGCCCAACGCAGGTTTCTGAACACACCGTCGGCTGGCCGGACTCAATACGCGGGTAGCAGAAAATGCACTTCTCTGACTTACCGCTCTTCCAGTTAAAGTAGATTTTTTTGTACGGACAGCCGCTGATGCACAAGCGCCAACCGCGACATTTGTCCTGGTCGATCAGCACAATGCCGTCTTCTTCACGCTTATAGATAGCACCGCTCGGGCAGGTGGCGACACAGCTTGGATTCAGACAGTGCTCGCACAGGCGCGGTAAATACATCATAAAGGTGTTTTCGAACTGACCGTACATCTCCTTTTGCATCTTCTCGAAGTTACGGTCGCGGGCACGTTTTGAAAATTCGCCGCCAAGCAGTTCTTCCCAGTTTGGACCCCAGATAATCTTGTCCATCCGTTTACCATCTATCAGCGAACGCGGACGCGCGGTGGGCTGATTCTTGCTCTCCGGCGCGCTATGCAGATGCTGATAATCGTAGGTAAACGGTTCATAGTAATCATCGATTTGCGGGATCACCGGGTTGGCGAAAATTTTGGTGATCACGCCCATCTTACCGCCCAGACGCGGTCTTATCTTGCCGTTGACATCGCGAACCCAGCCGCCTTGCCACTCTTCCTGATCTTCCCAGTTTTTCGGATAACCAATCCCCGGTTTAGTCTCGACGTTGTTAAACCACGCATATTCCATCCCTTCACGCCCGGTCCAGACGTTTTTACAGGTGACGGAGCAGGTGTGGCAGCCGATGCACTTATCCAGATTAAGAACCATGCCTACCTGTGAGCGTATTTTCATTTTTTCGCCTCCTGTACCTGATCGCGACCTTCATCATCCAGCCAGTTAATGTTTTTCATTTTTCTAATCATGATGAACTCATCGCGGTTAGAGCCGACCGTCCCGTAATAATTGAAGCTGTATGCCAGTTGCGCATAGCCGCCAATCATATGCGTGGGTTTCGGGCAGACGCGGGTGACCGAGTTATGGATCCCGCCACGCATCCCGGTGACTTCCGAGCCAGGGATATTCATGATTCGCTCCTGAGCGTGATACATCATGGTCATTCCCGGCGGCACGCGTTGACTCACCACTGCACGCGCGGTGAGCGCACCGTTGGCGTTGAAGGCTTCAATCCAGTCGTTATCCTCAATGCCCAGCTCTTTGGCATCGGTCTCGCTGATCCAGACAATTGGGCCGCCGCGCGAAAGCGTCAGCATCAGCAGGTTTTCACTGTAGGTAGAGTGGATCCCCCATTTCTGGTGCGGCGTCAGGAAGTTGAGGGCTTTTTCCGGGAAGCCGTTAGGCGGAACTTCGCGCATTTCACTGACGCTGCGAGTATCGATAGGCGGACGATACGCCACCAGGCTTTCACCGAACGCTCGCATCCACGCGTGATCCTGGTACAGCTGTTGGCGACCGGACAGGGTACGCCATGGGATCAACTCGTGGACGTTGGTATAGCCTGCGTTATAGGAGACATGTTCGCTTTCAAGGCCGGACCAGGTAGGGCTGGAGATGATTTTGCGTGGCTGTGCCTGGATATCGCGAAAACGGATCTTCTCGTCTTCTTTATTCAACGCCAGATGCGTATGGTCGCGTCCGGTCATCGCCCCCAGCGCTTCCCAGGCTTTCACCGCTACCTGACCGTTTGTTTCTGGCGCCAGGGCGAGGATCACCTCAGAGGCATCCAGCGCGGTGTCAATCAGCGGTCGGCCTTTTGCCGGGCCTTCGCGTTTGGTGTAGTTCAGCTTGCCGAGGAAATCGACTTCCGCCTGGGTATTCCACGCAATGCCTTTCCCACCGTTACCAAGCTTGTCCATGAGCGGACCGAGTGAAGTAAAACGTTCGTAGGTGGCGGGGTAGTCACGTTCCACAACGGCGATATTCGGTGCCGTTTTCCCCGGGAGGAGATCGCATTCGCCTTTGCGCCAGTCCAGAATGTCAAACGGCTGCGCCAGCTCTGCCGGAGAGTCGTGTTGCAGTGGTTGCAACACCACATCCGTTTCTTGTCCAAGGTGTCCGACACATACCTCGGAGAACACTTTGGCGATGCCTTTATAAATTTCCCAGTCACTCTTCGATTCCCATGCCGGGTCGACCGCCGCGGACAACGGGTGAATAAACGGATGCATATCCGAGGTGTTCATATCGTCTTTTTCATACCAGGTAGCGGTTGGCAAAACGATATCGGAGAACAAACAGGTGCTGGACATACGGAAATCGAGCGTGACCAGCAGATCGAGCTTGCCCTCTATCGCCGCGGACTGCCATTCAACCTCTTCAGGTTTAATACCCTCACTTGAACCGAGCGCTTCCCCCTGGATCCCGCTTTCGGTACCCAGTAAATACTTGAGCATGTATTCATGCCCTTTACCTGAGGAACCGAGCAGGTTAGAGCGCCAGACGAAGAGGTTGCGTGGGTGGTTTTTGCCGCTATCTGGCTGCTCGCAGGCAAAACGAATATCACCCGACTTCAGCGCTTGGGCAGTGTATTGCGCAGGAGATAACCCAGCTTGTTCTGCCTTCGCTTTGACGGTCAATGGGTTAAGGTTAAGCTGCGGCGCAGAGGGCAGCCAGCCCATTCGTTCAGCACGTACGTTAAAGTCAATCAAATGTCCGCTAAACTTCGACGCATCGGCCAGCGGAGAGAGGAGTTCTTGCGCGGTGAGTTTTTCATAACGCCACTGACTGGAGTGGTTGTAGAAAAACGAGGTGCTGTTCATCTGACGCGGTGGGCGGTTCCAGTCCAGCGCAAAGGCCAGCGGCAACCAACCGGTTTGCGGACGCAGTTTCTCCTGACCCACATAGTGCGCCCAGCCGCCGCCGCTTTGTCCCACGCAACCACAGAACACCAGGATGTTAATCATCCCGCGGTAGTTCATGTCCATGTGATACCAGTGGTTAACGCCAGCTCCGAGGATGATCATCGAACGGCCATGCGTTTTGTGCGCGGTATCGGCAAACTCACGGGCGATTTGTTCGATATGACGGCGTGGCACGCCGGTAATTTGCTCACCCCAGGCCGGGGTGTAGGCTTTTACTTCGCTGTAATCTTGTGCGCTATGAACATCATCCAGACCACGGTCGAGGCCGTAATTCGCCAGCACTAGATCATAGACGCTCACCACCGGGCAACGGCTACCGTCAGCGAGGGTAAGATATTTTACCGGTAGTTGACGGACCAGCACCGGTTCTTGTTTTACACTGCGAAAATGTGGGTTTTCGTTGCCGCCAAAATAGGGGAATGCTACGCCGGTCACGCCATCATGCTGACCAAGCAGCGAGAGGGAAAGCTCTGTTTCAGCACCAGCCGCCAGGGGTTCCAGGTTCCATTTGCCTTTCTCGCCCCAGCGAAAACCGATAGATCCGTTCGGGACAACCAGTTCGCCTTCGCGGTTGAAAGCCACCGTTTTCCACTCTGGATTGTTGCTTTCGCCGAGACCATCAACAAGGTCTGAGGCGCGCATCATGCGTCCAGGCACGTAGCTGCCATCTTCGCGGGCATCCAGCAGCACCAGCATCGGCATATCGGTATAGCGACGACAGTAATTGAGGAAATAATCGCTGGGATTGTCGAGATGGAACTCTTTCAGGATGACGTGGCCCATCGCCATTGCCAGCGCGCTGTCTGTCCCTTGTTTCGGTGCCAGCCACTGGTCGCACAGTTTGGCGACTTCCGAGTAGTCTGGCGTAATGGCAATCGTCTTGGTGCCTTTGTAGCGTACTTCAGTAAAAAAGTGTGCGTCCGGGGTACGGGTCTGCGGCACGTTAGAGCCCCAGGCGATGATATAGCTGGAGTTATACCAGTCGGCGGATTCAGGAACGTCGGTCTGCTCGCCCCAGGTCATCGGTGACGCTGGCGGTAAGTCGCAGTACCAGTCATAGAAGCTCAGACAGGTTCCGCCCAGTAGCGAGAGATAACGCGTACCTGCGGCATAGGAGACCATCGACATTGCGGGGATGGGCGAGAATCCGGCCACACGATCCGGGCCGTAGGTTTTCACCGTCCAGACGTTGGCAGCAGCAATCAGTTGATTAAGTTCTTTCCAGTTGGAACGGATAAACCCACCGCGCCCACGTACCTGCTTGTAGCTCTGGCATTTTTGCGGGTCGTTCATAATGGATTCCCAGGCCAGCACCGGATCGGGCTGGCGGGACAGGGCGTCGCGCCACAATTCGATTAAGCGTTTACGCACCAGTGGATATTTCAGGCGGTTAGCGCTGTAGAGATACCACGAGTAACTTGCGCCGCGTGGGCAGCCACGGGGCTCATGATTTGGCAGGTCAGGGCGGGTACGCGGGTAGTCGGTTTGCTGAGTTTCCCAGGTTACCAGCCCGTTTTTGACGTAGATTTTCCAGCTGCATGAGCCGGTACAGTTAACGCCGTGGGTAGAACGCACAATTTTATCGAACTGCCAGCGCTGACGATAGCTGTCTTCCCAGTCCCGGTTGGTGTGCATTACTTGCCCATGCCCCTCGGCAAACGTATCGCCCTTTTGTTTAAAGTAGCGAAAGCGGTCTAACAGTTTACTCATGACATAACTCCTGCTTCGAATAACGTTGCCTACACAGGCCAAAAGATGACTATTTTTTTTGTGATTTACGGCCGTAAACCAGCCAGGTCACCAGCACGCAGACGATGTAGAACACAAGGAATATTTTCATGGCACCTACCGGAGATCCGGTCAGCGCCAGCGATGAACCAAACGCTTTCGGGATAAAGAAGCCCCCGACAGCACCAATTGCGGAGATAAATCCCAGGGCGGCGGCGGTATCGGTTACCGCCTCACGCTGGGCCTGTTCTTCAGTACCACCGTGCAGCTTCACCCGGTAAATGGTGATTTTGCGAAAGATCACCGCAATCATCTGGAAGGTCGAACCGCTGCCCAGACCCGCGGTCAGGAACAAGCCCATAAACACCAGGTAAAACGCGATAAAGCTTCCTTCGCCCGAGCCGGGCAAAGTGAGAAACAGCAGGGCGCTGAACAGTGCCATAAAGATGAAGTTAATTAAGGTGACCCGCACACCACCAAACTTGTCAGAGATAACACCGCCCGCCGATCGCGCCAGCGCACCGATAAAGGGCCCGAAGAACGCCAGTTGCAGAATATTCACGTCAGGGAACTGTGTTTTCGCCAGCATGGCAAAGCCTGCTGAAAAACCGATAAATGAACCGAAGGTGGCGAGATACAGCAGACTTAATAACCACAAATGAAAACGCTTGAGGACCGGTAGCTGGGAGGCAATTGAGGCCTTCGAACTGGCAATGTCGTTCATTCCTATGCCCGCTGCCACGGTCGCTATCAGCAGTAGCGGCACCCAAATCCATGCGGCATTGGCCAGTGACAGTAACGATCCGTCAGCTTGTGGTACGCCCTGCACGCCCAGGAAGGTAAAAATGGGGAGAAAGATCACCAGCGGCGCGATCAACTGCATCACGCTGACACCGAGGTTGCCGAGGCCACCGTTAATGCCTAGTGCGCTGCCTTGCTTCGCTTTGGGGAAGAAAAAACTGATATTGCCCATGCTGGAGGCAAAGTTAGCGCCAGCAAACCCACACATCAGCGCAATGATAATAAATACGCCAAACGGAGTAGCGGTATTTTGCACGGCAAAACCGAGCCAGACGCAGGGAATAACCAGAATGACGGTGCTAAAAATGGTCCAACGGCGCCCCCCAAATATAGGTACCATAAAGGAGTAGGGAACACGCAATATTGCACCAGAAAGAGAAGGTAATGCCGTTAATAAAAACAGTTGATCGGTGGTAAAATTAAAACCAATTTTATTCAGATTGACAGCAACAGCGCTGAACAACATCCAGACGCAAAACGCAAGCAGCAAGCAACTCACTGATATCCAGAGGTTTCTTCGGGCAATGTGCTTACCTTTGTTTTCCCAAAAGGCAGGATTTTCGGGTTTCCAGTCAGTTAAAAGATAACGATTATTTTTCTCATTTGATGCTGACATATTATTCTCCATGCACATGCCGTTCATGAAAAAGAAATAAACGCATACAGCGCCGCGCGAGTTCTTTTAGAAACTATTGAAAAGTTTTGGGAATATTGACTGAAAGAATAGATAAAAAAGCGCAATAACGCGGCGTGATGAGGGAATTACACGTTGCTTAAGTGTTACCAATTGTAAATATAAAAGATGTATTATTAATTCATCTATAACATCAATTAACTAACTCTAACGTAATCATACGATCCAGGTGGCGTTCGAATGCAGGATCGGCCATTTCCTCAATGCCTAATACATAGATGCCATCCAGACCGCATACCAACGCAATTAAACGCCAGGCCACATCGGCAGCATCCGGGCGTGAAGAAAACTCACCGGCTTTCTGTCCCTGAGAGATGATAGCGGCGGTTTCTTCGTGCCACATCCGCATGGTCAGCAGGTAAGCGCTTTTGATTTCCGGATCTTTATCCGCCAGAACCTGCGCTTCACGCCATAGTTTTATATAGGGTTCGAACCCGCCATCTTCGCTGCCCAGCATGGCATGCAGCCGTTCACGGAAGCTGGCGTTTGCGCTGACCAGTTCGGCATCCAGAAGAGTACGGATCAGTTGCACAAAAGCGAGGGATTTTAACTCGCCGGCAGACGTAAAGTGATGATGCACCTGGCCGGTTGACACCTGAGCTTCCGTGGCAATACGCCGCACCGTCATGGCGGTAAATCCTTCCTCAAGCGCGACGCGCATTGCCGCCTGCAGAATCACTTCCCGACGTTCATCCCGATTTAGATAGCTCATCGTTCCTCCCATATCCGTTTAGCACGCAGTCTAACAAAAAGTTGGACATACGTTCAAATTTCCGTAGGATCGCCGAACCTGGACGTGTGTCCAGTTTCAGTTTTGAAGGGAGTTTTATGTTTCGTCAGTGGTTAACGTTAGTGATTATTGTGCTGGTCTACATCCCTGTTGCGATTGATGCAACGGTGCTGCACGTTGCCGCGCCCACGCTGAGTATGACGCTGGGCGCCAGTGGCAACGAGCTGCTGTGGATCATTGATATTTATTCCCTGGTAATGGCCGGTATGGTATTGCCAATGGGCGCGCTGGGCGATCGCATCGGCTTTAAACGCCTGCTGCTGTTAGGTGGAGGCTTGTTTGGTCTGGCATCACTGGCGGCCGCTTTTGCTCATAGCGCCAGCTGGCTGATTGTCACCCGGGCCGTGTTGGCGATTGGCGCGGCGATGATTGTGCCGGCAACGCTTGCGGGGATTCGCGCCACGTTCGCTGAGCAACGGCATCGTAATATGGCGCTCGGCGTCTGGGCCGCGGTTGGTTCCGGCGGTGCGGCGTTTGGCCCACTGGTTGGCGGGATGCTACTGGAGCACTTCTACTGGGGATCAGTATTCTTAATTAATGTACCGATTGTCCTGGTGGTAATGGCCTTAACCGCACGCTTAGTGCCGCGCCAGGCTGGACGTCGCGATCAATCGTTAAATTTTGGTCATGCGATAATGCTGATTGTCGCCATTCTGCTGCTGGTATACAGCGCCAAAACCGCGCTGAAAGGGCATACGGCGACCGTTGCTATCGCTCTGACGCTGTTAACCGGCGCTTTGCTGTTGTGGCAGTTTGTCCGCATCCAGCTTGCGGCAGCCCGCCCGATGATTGATATGCGGTTGTTCACGCATCGCATCATTTTAAGTGGTGTCGTGATGGCGATGACCGCGATGATAACGCTGGTGGGTTTCGAGTTACTGATGGCTCAGGAGCTACAGTTTGTCCACGGCTTAACACCGTATCAGGCAGGGTTGTTCATGCTGCCGGTGATGCTGGCAAGTGGTTTCAGCGGACCGATTGCCGGTATGTTGGTTTCACGTCTGGGATTACGTTGTGTGGCAACGGCGGGCATGGCGCTGAGCGCTGTTAGCTTTTACGGCCTTGCGATGACGGATTTCAGTAGCCAACAGGTACAAGCCTGGATTTTGATGGCTTTGCTCGGCTTCAGCGCCGCCAGTGCGCTTCTGGCTTCAACAGCGGCTATCATGGCAGCAGCACCTGCGGAAAAAGCCGCGGCCGCGGGTGCCATCGAGACAATGGCTTATGAACTGGGAGCCGGACTTGGGATCGCTATCTTTGGTTTGCTGTTGAGCCGTAGCTTTTCTGCATCGATTCTGCCGCCAGCCGGACTTAATCCGCAGGAAATGGAACGTGCCTCATCGTCAATGGGGGAGGCGGTACAACTGGCGCACTCGCTCCCGTCGTCACTGAGTGAGGCATTGCTGACGGCTGCCAGAGAAGCGTTCACCTGGTCACATAGCGTGGCCTTAAGCAGCGCCGGCAGCATGCTTATCGTATTAGCGATAGGAATGTGGTTCAGTCTGGCAAAGGTACAACGTTAATAACTAGTGAGCTAAATGACAGGGGTAATCCATCTCTTCGACTTCTTTCCCACTCAGTCGAGCGTATTGCCCCGTCAATCTCCAGAACGCAGGCTGTGTTTCCGTATAGATTTCTGCTGCTAATATCAGGCGGCGGCGATCTACCTCATTAAGCTCCAGAAGTGTCCACGGAATAAAGTAGCGATCGCTGTCCGTCAACGTAAACCACAGTGGGCATCCGCAGCCGGAACAGAAGAACCGTTCACCACGATTTGAGGAAGGAAAGTGCGAAGGTTCTACCGATTCTGGTGACATCAGCGGGTGAGCGCTGGCTTCCAGATACATGGCGATGCCGCCAGACCATTTCTGACACAGCGTACAATGGCAGGCATAGACATCCAGCATTTCGACGTCGACGGTAAAATGACTCTGTCCGCAAAGACAACGACCAGTGAATGTCTGCACGGCATACTCCTTATGACCGAGTCTACATCAAGAGAAAAAGCCAGCCCTTGAAGGACTGGCTTTGTATTCTGACTACAACAAAATTAGAACTGATAGTTCAGACCAACAGCCACGATGTTGTCAGTTGACACTTTCGCTGCATTGGTGAAGTTATTGTCATCCAGCAGGTTGATTTTGTAATCAACGAAGGTGGACATGTTTTTGTTGAAGTAGTAAGTAGCACCCAGGTCTACGTATTCAACCAGATCCTGGTCGCCGTAACCGTTGATGTCTTTACCTTTGGATTTCAGGTAAGCAACGGACGGACGCAGACCGAAGTCGAACTGGTACTGAGCAACTACTTCAAAGTTCTGTGCTTTATCTGCAATACCAGTAACACCGGAGCCACCATAGGTGGTCATGTTGCGGGTTTCAGAGTAGGTGGTTGCCAGGTAGATGTTGTTCGCATCATATTTCAGACCAGCGGCCCATACTTCAGCGTTTTTACCGGAAGCCATGAAACCGCCGTTACCGACAGACTGTTTGTCGGTACGGTCAGATTTCGCATAGGTAGCACCTACGCCAAAGCCTTCATACTCATAAGTGGTAGACAGACCGAAGCCGTCACCGTTAGCTTCTTTCAGGTTGTCACGGTCATTTTTGCCCTGGTACTGAGCAGCAAAGTTCAGACCTTCAACCAGACCGAAGAAGTCGGTGTTACGGTAGGTTGCAACGCCAGTAGTACGGCCAGTCATGAATACGTCAGTCTGGGTCCAGGTATCGCCACCGAACTCTGGCAGAACGTCGGTCCATGCGCCGATGTCGTAGGCCACGCCGTAGTTACGACCGTAGTCGAAAGAACCGTATTCAGCGAATTTCAGACCAGCGAATGCCAGACGAGTTTTGTCTGCTTCAGAGCCCTGGGATTCAGAACGGTTGCCTTTGAATTCATATTCCCACTGACCGAAACCAACCAACTGGTCATTGATCTGAGTTTCGCCTTTGAAGCCCAGACGCGCATAGGTTTTGTCGCCATCGCTGCTGGTGTCGTCAGAGAAGTAGTGCTGAGCGTGAACTTTACCGTAGATATCCAGTTTGTTTGCGTCTTTGTTATATACCTCAGCTGCGTTTACCGCACCTGCCGCCAACAGGCTAGTCACTGCCACTGCAACTAATTTAAGTTTCATTCTAAATAATCCTTATAATTTTTTCTTGGTGTGTTTCCTAAACCATTGCTAAACGAAGGGGTTCGTCAATGGCAAACTATTTTTAAATGACGCAGTGGTATAAGTTCAATAATAAGTTTCATAATATTGCGAAATATTTGAAGTTGTGTGATCCAGATCTACATAATATGATTGATTGTATTAATCTTTATATGTGACAAATCTGAATGGGTATATTTACGTAGGGGACTATTGTCAGCACTATGATTTAAATAGCGTTAGTTTCGCATGTGTAATATATGCATATGAAGGGATATAGATAACCGCATAATATTTTCGTGCGTTAACTAATTACCATATATTTAACATTTAATTAAACAAATGCAAACATAAATCGCAAGTGGAATGAACAATTATTATTCATCAATTTGTCTAAAGTATAGCCGGGTTTTATTTGTTTGTGATAAAACCCGGCTTTTTTTCAGGCGCGGCGCGTTGCCAGCCAACAAAGTAGCGAACCCGCGCAGACCATCAGTGCGCCCTGCCAGAAAGATAGCGAAAGCGGTGCACTGAGTAACACAGCAGCCAGTGCAGAAGAGAGCACAGGGGTAAAATAGGATCCTACGGCCATGATGGTCACGTTGCCATGCAAAATGCCAATATTCCACGCCGCATAGGCAAATCCTAACGTTAATGCCGCTGAGAACATTTTAATAATCACCGAAGTGCTGAAAATCATTTCTGGTTGCGGAGTCATAAAATAGTAAATCCACAAACTTGCGGCTGTTAGTAAAACGAACACGGTGATGCCGTTAAAGCCTTTTGCATATTTATTGGTCACCGTGCAATACGTTGCCCAGATAAAAGCGCCGAGAAAGGCGAGAAAATAGCTCAGCGGACTGCTGGCAACATTGCTGATAATTTCATCAAGGTTAAGACCGTTTTCACCACCCAAGACCCAACAAACCCCGGTCAATGCGATAATTAATCCAGGGATTACCAGCCAGGTTGTTTTTTGACCATTAAATAAAATAGCAAACAATATCGTCAAACTCGGCCAGAGATAATTGACCATACCGACTTCAATAGCCTGGTGACGAGTAGCCGCATAACCGAGAGCCAGCGCTAAACATATTTCATAGGTAACAAAAAGCACGCTACCAGCGATTAAATAACGCACAGGAATTTTTCTGATATTCGGAAAGCCGACGGTAAATATCAGCAACAGACCACTTAAGGAAAAAATCATTGCTGCGCCGCCCGCAGGACCCAGTCCTTCACTTACCCCACGCATGAGTCCGACCATCGTGCTCCAGAGCACGATGGCAATGAGCCCAATTAACGTTGCCTTTTGTTTTGTCATTCTGATTGTCTGTCCATGGTACTGGCAAAAATTTAAGCTGAAATTTATAGCACTTTTATACCGTAGCGCGCTAATTAATTGCCTTTCCCATACTCCCTTATGGGTACAAGAGTTAAACAAAGTGCACTATTTAGTAGCGGAACCGTTTCGTTATTGATTTGACGCAAAAAAAATATGGATATAGCTGATAGTTTCGTCGCGAAGTTGTACATGGCATCTTTCAGACTGCCGCGCTGGCGCAATTTGAGAGATTTCCTGTACGAACCCCTGCAAAAAAGAGGAAAGCAATGGACGTCAGCCGCAGACAATTTTTTAAAATCTGCGCGGGCGGTATGGCGGGAACTACAGTGGCCGCTTTGGGTTTTGCACCCAAAATGGCACTGGCTCAGGCGCGAAACTATAAGCTGTTACGCGCCAAAGAGATCCGAAACACCTGCACATACTGTTCCGTAGGTTGCGGGCTATTAATGTATAGCCTGGGAGATGGAGCAAAAAACGCCAAAGAGTCGATTTACCATATTGAAGGGGATCCGGATCATCCGGTGAGCCGCGGGGCATTATGTCCTAAGGGCGCTGGATTACTGGATTACGTGCACAGTGAAAACCGTCTGCGTTACCCGGAATATCGCGCCCCTGGTTCCGACAAATGGCAGCGTATCAGCTGGGATGAAGCATTCACCCGTATCGCGAAGCTGATGAAAACTGACCGTGACGCCAACTTTATTGAGAAGAATGAGCAGGGCGTAACGGTAAACCGCTGGCTTTCAACCGGGATGCTGTGTGCATCTGCGGCAAGTAATGAAACCGGTATGCTGACGCAAAAATTTGTGCGCTCACTCGGCATGCTGGCAGTAGACAACCAGGCGCGCGTCTGACACGGACCAACGGTAGCAAGTCTTGCTCCAACATTTGGTCGCGGTGCGATGACCAACCACTGGGTTGATATTAAAAACGCTAACGTCGTGATGGTGATGGGCGGTAACGCCGCTGAAGCACATCCGGTGGGATTCCGCTGGGCGATGGAAGCAAAAAACAACAATGATGCCACGCTGATTGTTGTTGACCCTCGTTTTACACGTACAGCTTCGGTGGCGGATATCTATGCGCCAATTCGTTCCGGCACGGACATTACGTTCCTGTCCGGCGTCTTGCTGTACCTGATTGAAAACAACAAAATCAACGCTGAATACGTTAAGCATTACACCAACGCCAGCCTGCTGGTGCGGGATGACTTTGCTTTCGAAGACGGTCTGTTCAGCGGTTATGACGCAAACAAACGCCAATATGATAAATCGTCCTGGAACTACCAGTTCGATGAAAACGGCTACGCGAAACGCGATGAAACGTTAAGCCATCCTCGCTGTGTCTGGAACCTGCTAAAACAGCACGTTTCCCGCTACACGCCGGATGTGGTGGAAAACATTTGTGGTACGCCGAAAGAAGACTTCCTGAAAGTCTGCGAAGTGCTGGCTTCCACCAGCGCAGCCGATCGCACCACCACGTTCCTGTATGCGTTGGGTTGGACTCAGCATACCGTCGGGGCACAGAACATCCGCACCATGGCGATGATCCAGTTGCTGCTCGGCAACATGGGGATGGCAGGTGGCGGTGTCAACGCCTTACGCGGTCACTCCAACATTCAGGGGTTAACCGATTTAGGTCTGCTCTCTACCAGCCTGCCGGGCTACCTGACGCTGCCGTCAGAGAAACAGACAGATCTGCAAACCTATCTGGCCGCGAACACGCCAAAAGCGACATTGGCCGATCAGGTTAACTACTGGGGCAACTATCCGAAGTTCTTCGTCAGCTTGATGAAATCTTTCTACGGCAATGCTGCACAGAAAGAAAACGACTGGGGCTTTGAGTGGCTGCCGAAGTGGGATCAGTCCTACGACGTCATCAAATACTTCAACATGATGGATAGCGGTAAAGTCACCGGCTACATCTGTCAGGGCTTTAACCCTGTTGCGTCCTTCCCGGACAAAAACAAAGTGGTGCAGAGCCTCAGCAAACTGAAGTATCTGGTGGTTATCGATCCGCTGGTGACCGAAACCTCAACGTTCTGGCAGAACCACGGCGAGTCAAACGACGTTGATCCTGCGTCGATTCAGACCGAAGTCTTCCGTTTGCCTTCTACCTGCTTTGCGGAAGAGGACGGCTCCATCGCCAACTCCGGCCGTTGGCTGCAGTGGCACTGGAAAGGTCAGGACGCACCGGGCGAAGCCCGCAACGACGGCGAAATTCTGGCCGGTATTTACCACCGTCTGCGAGACATGTATCGCACTGAAGGCGGTAAAGCTGTAGAACCCGTTCTGAAAATGAGCTGGAACTATAAGCAGCCGGACGAACCGCACTCAGAGGAAGTGGCGAAAGAGAACAACGGCTATGCGCTGGAAGATCTCTATGATGCCAACGGTGTACTGGTTGCGAAGAAAGGTCAGTTGCTCAACAGCTTTGCGTTGCTGCGCGATGATGGTTCTACGTCATCATCCTGCTGGATTTATACCGGTAGCTGGACCGAGCAGGGCAACCAGATGGCCAATCGCGATAACGCCGATCCGTCAGGTCTGGGTAATACGCTGGGCTGGGCCTGGGCATGGCCGCTGAACCGTCGCGTGCTGTATAACCGCGCTTCGGCGGATCCACAGGGTAAACCGTGGGATCCAAAACGCATGCTTATCCAGTGGAACGGTACGAAGTGGACGGGTAACGATATCCCGGACTTCAATACCGCGGCACCGGGCAGTGGCACCAATCCATTTATCATGCAGCCGGAAGGGCTGGGGCGTCTGTTTGCTATCGATAAGATGGCGGAAGGTCCGTTCCCGGAACACTACGAGCCGATGGAAACGCCGCTGGGTACTAACCCGCTGCACCCGAATGTGATCTCCAACCCGGCAGCGCGTCTGTACGAGGCGGATAAACTCCGTATGGGCACGAAACAGGACTTCCCGTACGTCGGGACGACCTATCGTCTGACCGAACATTTCCATACCTGGACCAAGCACGCATTGCTGAATGCGATTGCCCAGCCAGAGCAGTTTGTGGAAATCAGCGAAACGCTGGCGGCAGCGAAAGGGATCAACAACGGCGATCACGTGAAAGTTAGCAGTAAACGTGGATTTATTCGCGCAGTTGCCGTGGTGACCCGTCGTCTGCGTACCCTGAACGTCAACGGTCAGCAGGTTGAAACGGTTGGGATCCCAATCCACTGGGGCTTTGAAGGAGTCGCGCGTAAAGGCTTTATCGCCAACACCCTGACGCCGAATGTCGGTGATGCAAACTCGCAAACGCCGGAATACAAAGCGTTTTTAGTTAACATCGAGAAGGCGTAAGGGAGGCGAACATATGTCTATGGAAACGCAGGACATCATCAAACGGTCCGCAACAAACTCCATCACGCCGCCGCCTCAGGCCCGTGATTACAAAGCCGAGGTCGCGAAGCTGATCGACGTTTCCACCTGTATAGGCTGTAAGGCCTGTCAGGTGGCATGCTCAGAGTGGAACGATATCCGCGATGAAGTTGGCCACTGCGTCGGGGTGTATGACAACCCCGCCGATCTCAGCGCCAAGTCCTGGACGGTGATGCGGTTTACCGAAACCGAACAGAACGGCAAGCTGGAATGGCTGATTCGTAAAGACGGCTGTATGCACTGTGAAGATCCGGGCTGCCTGAAGGCATGCCCGTCTGCCGGGGCAATCATCCAGTACGCCAACGGGATTGTCGATTTCCAGTCAGAACACTGTATTGGCTGCGGCTACTGTATTGCCGGGTGTCCATTTAATATTCCGCGCCTCAATAAAGAGGATAACCGCGTGTATAAATGTACGCTGTGTGTCGACCGGGTCAGCGTCGGGCAGGAACCTGCCTGCGTGAAGACCTGTCCGACCGGGGCAATACATTTCGGCACCAAGCAGGAAATGCTGGAAATGGGCGAACAGCGTGTGGCAAAACTGAAAGCACGCGGTTTCGAACACGCCGGTCTCTACAACCCGGAAGGTGTGGGTGGTACGCACGTTATGTACGTTCTGCATCATGCCAACCAGCCGGAGCTGTATCACGGCCTGCCGAAAGATCCGCAGATCGATACCTCTATCAATCTGTGGAAAGGGGCGCTGAAACCGCTGGCCGCTGCCGGATTTATCGCCACCTTCGCCGGGCTGATTTACCACTACATTGGTATCGGTCCGAATAAGGAAGTGGACGACGACGAGGAGGATCATCATGAGTAAGTCGAAAATGATTGTGCGCACGAAGTTTATCGACCGCGCCTGTCACTGGACGGTGGTGATCTGCTTCTTCCTGGTGGCGCTGTCTGGGATTTCGTTCTTCTTCCCGACTCTGCAATGGCTGACGCAAACCTTCGGTACGCCGCAGATGGGACGCATTTTGCACCCGTTCTTCGGCATACTGATCTTCGTCGCGCTAATGTTCATGTTTGTGCGCTTTGTGCACCACAACATCCCGGATAAAAAAGATATTCCGTGGCTGAAAAACATTGTGGAAGTGCTGAAAGGCAATGAACACAAAGTGGCGGATGTGGGCAAGTACAACGCCGGGCAGAAAATGATGTTCTGGTCGATCATGAGCATGATTTTCGTGCTGCTGATTACCGGTATTATTATCTGGCGTCCATACTTTGCACAGTTCTTCCCAATGCAGGTCGTGCGCTATAGCCTGCTGATCCATGCGGCGGCGGGGATTATCCTGATGCACGCCATCCTCATCCATATGTATATGGCATTCTGGGTGAAAGGTTCGATTAAAGGCATGGTTGAAGGGAAGGTGAGCCGTCGCTGGGCGAAGAAACATCACCCACGTTGGTATCGCGAAGTTGAAAGACAAGAAGCGAAAAAAGAGAGCGAGGAAGGGGTTAACTAATCCCTGATGTTCCCTCTACGCAATGGCGCTACATCGGTAGCGCCATTTTTTTGCCAAAAAAACGTCATGTTTCTGTCATATGCTGAACGTAAGGTGTTGTCTTTCCAATAATAGAAGAGTTAAAAGACAATGCATCTGGTGAAAAAACTACTCGCAATCAGCGTGTTTCTTTGTGCTTCAGCTCAGGCGCAGAACATCCTCGAATTTCCTCAGCCGGAGAATAACCCGGAAGAGTTTTATGCCGTAACCGAAATCCCGGCAGGTGGAATGATTAAATATGAAACCGACGCCAAAACCGGGTTTATCGTTGCCGATCGCTTCCAGTCAATGCCGGTTGCCTATCCCGCCAACTACGGTTCACTAACCCAGTCTTTAGCCGGTGACGGCGACCCGCTGGATGTTATCTTTTATACTCGTGCGCCGCTGGCCCCGGGGACGTTGATTAAGCTGCGCGCAATAGGCGTCCTGAAGATGATCGACGGCGGTGAAAAGGACGACAAAATTGTCGCCGTGCCGGCCAGTAAAATTGACCCCACTTATGACAACATCAAAGAATTGAGCGATCTGCCCAAGATTGAAGTTCAACGTCTGGAATCTTTCTTCCGCGTGTACAAAGATTTGCCGGAAGGGCGCAAGAAGGTCGAATTAAACGGTTTCAACGACGCCGCTACGGCAAAGCAAGAGATCAAACAGGCCTGGGATGCCTGGAAAGAGAAAAAACCGCAGCAATAAATGGTATGCCGGATGGCAGGCCTACACGCGCATTTTGCTGGTGTAGGCCGGATAAGCTTGCGCCATCCGGCAATAAAGATTACTTCAGTTGTGAGTTCAGACGCTCAATCTCTTTACGCCATTGCGCCTGTAACAGCGGTTTTTGATGTTTCGGCTTGCGGGCGAGATCGTCGGCCAGACGCTGTTCCAGATCGAGGAGTTGTTCCAGCAATCCATAGCTGTCACAGCTTATTTCAACTTTCGCTTCGACCACCGTTTTGGGAACGGTTATCTCCGCGGACGTTTCCCGAATACGCGCATTGACCGCCTCCAGATCGTGCCATTCACTGAGTTCGCCATTGTCGATTAACCAGAACCGGTTGCAGCTTTGGCTGATAAGCTGCCGGTCGTGACTGACCAGCAACACGCCGCCGTTATAGCTTTGTAGCGTTTCTGCCAGCGCCTCTTTGCCTTCCATATCCAGATGGTTGGTCGGTTCATCGAGCATCAGCAGACTGTAGCGCGCAAGCGTCAACCCAACAAACAGTAACCGGGAGCGCTCACCGCCGCTTAACGTGCTGACTCGCTGCGCATGACGAACCCACGGAAATCCCGCGCTAATCAACGCCATCTTGCGAATCTCTGGCTGCGGGGCAAACGCTTCCAGCGCGTCAAACAATGAATCGTTATCGGCAAGCTGATGCAGCGTCTGGTCGTAATAACCCAGGGTAACGCGCGGGTGTAACACCAGTGAAGGCGATGCCAGCTGTGACTGAAACTGTTGCCAGATAAGCCTTAATAGCGATGATTTCCCGCAACCGTTACGCCCGACAATCGCCACGCGATCGCCGCTTTTTAACCGGATACCGGCAATGGAAAACAGTGTATCTGCACCGGGAGCAGGGACTACAGACAGATTGGTCATCTCCAGCAAACGATCTGCACGCAGGGCATCACCCTGCAATGTTAGTGTCCACTGACTTCCTGACGTCACTTCTGTTTGCACCTCTTTCAGGCGCTGTACCTGTTTTTCCATCTGCTTGGCCTTGCGGGAGAGATCTTCGTTGTCGTAGACCCGCCCCCAGGTTGCCAGCCGTTTGGCGCTGGCAGTCACCCGGTCTATCTCTTTTTGCTCAGCCTTGTGGCGCAGAGCATCGCTGACATCTCTTTCTGCCAGCGCCTGACGCGCCGCGCTACAGGGTAGATCGAAGGCATGCAGGGTGCGATCGCGCAAGATCCAGGTTCCGTGAGTCACCGCGTCCAGCAGCTGCGTGTCGTGGGAAACCACCACAAAACTGCCAGACCAGTTCTGTAAGAACTGCTCCAGCCACAGTAATGTTGGCAAATCCAGATGGTTACCCGGTTCATCCAGCAGCAGCAGGTCAGGATTACGCATCAGCGCCCGCGCTAATAGCAAGCGTGTGTGCTGGCCACCGCTCAACGTTTGCGCTGTCAGAGATAAATTCTCTGGCGTGAAACCCATTTCGGCAAGCAGCGCTTCAACCCGCCATTGTTGAGCCGCACGCTCATGCTCAGGAAGTTGAGCGAGAACGGCTTCCTGCAGCGTAAGAGGCAGTATATCGTCAGGTAGATGTTGTTCTACACGCGCGAGATGGCAGTGATTCGCTTGCGCGATTGCTCCACTGGTGGGTGAAATCGTGCCATCGAGCAGTTTTAACAACGTGCTTTTTCCGCAGCCGTTGTAACCGATAAGCCCGATGCGGTCGCCTTTTTTCAGGGTAAAGGAAAGATCGTCGAATAGCGTGCCGAATGCCGTATCAACGTGTAAGGATTGTGCGGTTAGTAATGTGCTCATTGTTGCTTACTCTAGAGTTACAGGCGTGAAAACGCCTCGTCAAACATCGCTGACGATAACCCGGTAAGCCCGAGAGAAGGGGATTTAGAAGTTAGCTTCGCTCAAGCAAAGTTATCGCAGCACGATACCGATAACGCTTGAGCACTGGCGATCGCCAAAAGCATGTGAAACGATAAAACGTTCACAGTACAGCATAAGTATCCTCCTTTTGTTTTTCAGAGTGTTGATCGGTAGCGAAAGTGTAATCGCAAATTACACTTTCGCGCAAACTTTGCACGCCCGGCAGCAATGTGCCGCCGGGCAAACCGTCAGATAGAAGTACGACGGTAGTCGCGATATTCCGCCTGCCAGAAATTATCGTCAATAGCCTGTTGCAGCGCTTCGGCGGAGGTTTTCACCGCCACACCTTGCTGCTGGGCCATTTTACCGACAGCAAAGGCAATGGCACGAGAAACCGTCTGAATATCTTTCAGTTCCGGTAGCACCAGTCCTTCACCGTTGAGCACCAGCGGTGAATACTGTGCCAGCGTTTCACTGGCCGACATCAGCATTTCATCAGTGATGCGCGACGCGCCAGAAGCAATCACGCCAAGGCCAATACCCGGGAAGATATAGGCGTTGTTACACTGGGCGATCGGGTAAGTTTTCTCTTTCCACACTACCGGTGCAAACGGGCTACCGGTCGCAACCAGCGCGTTACCTTCGGTCCAGGCGATGATATCCTGCGGCGTGGCTTCTACACGAGAAGTCGGGTTAGACAGCGGCATGACGATCGGACGCGGACAATGCTTGTGCATTTCGCGGATGATCTCTTCGGTAAACAGACCAACCTGTCCGGAAACCCCGATCAGGATGTCAGGTTTAACGTTGCGGACCACATCGAGCAACGACAGGACATCTTCTTGTGTATCCCAGTGCTGCAGATTTTCGCGTTTTTGCACCAGTTTGGTCTGGAAGGAGAGCAGGTTCGGCATTTTGTCGGTTAACAGGCCGAAGCGATCGACCATGAATACGCGTTGACGCGCCGCTTCTTCGCTTAAACCTTCTCGCTGGATTTGCGCAATGATCTGCTCGGCGATCCCGCATCCGGCGGAACCCGCACCGAGGAAGACGATGTTTTGTTCGCTCAGTTGGCTACCGGCCGCGCGGCTAGCCGCAATCAGCGTACCGACGGTAACCGCCGCGGTGCCCTGAATATCGTCGTTAAATGAGCAAATTTCATCGCGATAACGGGTCAGCAGTGGCATAGCGTTTTTCTGGGCGAAATCTTCAAACTGCAGCAGTACGTCCGGCCAACGATGCTTCACAGCCTGGATAAATTCATCGACAAATTCGTAGTATTCATCATCAGTGATACGCGGGTTACGCCAGCCCATATACAGCGGATCGTTCAGCAGTTGCTGATTGTTGGTACCGACGTCCAGAACGACCGGCAGGGTGTAGGCCGGACTAATCCCACCACACGCGGTATACAGCGACAGCTTACCGATCGGAATACCCATCCCGCCGATCCCCTGGTCACCAAGGCCCAGAATACGTTCACCGTCGGTTACGACGATGACTTTGATATTGTGGTTAGGCACGTTTTGCAGGATATCGTCCATATTGTGGCGGTTCTGATAAGAGATAAACACGCCGCGCGCACGACGATAAATCTCAGAGAAACGCTCACAGGCTGCGCCGACCGTTGGGGTATAGATAACTGGCATCATCTCATCCAGGTGATTATGCACCAGTCGGTAAAACAGGGTTTCGTTGGTGTCCTGGATGTTGCGCAGGTAAATATGTTTGTCGATTTCGGTTTTGAAGCCCTGATATTGGATCCAGGCGCGTTCAGCCTGTTCTTCAATCGTTTCGACGACTTCCGGCAGTAACCCCAGCAGGTTGAAGTTACGGCGTTCTTCCACACTGAAGGCGCTCCCTTTATTCAGTAAAGGGAATTCCAGCAGTACCGGGCCAGCGTAAGGGATGTAAAGGGAACGCAGTTTTTTAGTTTCGTTTTCCATGTCACTCACTCTTTTTTGAATAACCGTCCCTGGCGCTCTTTATGATCGTATGTGGCCTGTCCGCCAGGGAAACGGGCGAAGTATAAAGCATTGTGAATGGGTTAAGGGGTTTTATAAGCAAAAACACCACTGCGGTTGCAATGGTGTTTATCTCGTTACTCAGTCAGACGTGCGAAAGGCTACTTGCCGTCAGCGCGGCGCTTTCTTCCAGTAGGATTGTTGACCACGTTGGTTTTGTCACCTTCGGTCACGATTTTACGTTGATTTGAGATTTTGTGGTCCAGTCCGAGAATATGACGGGCCTGACGGTTCGATTTCATTCTAACTCCTTAATCCTGTTACTGGTTTCAAGGGCGAGCCCGTATGAGAACGGACGAAATACAACCTGATATAAAGCCGATGTTCAACATAACGGCTTTCTGGATGGTCGGTCATTTTATCTGAAAGGTCAATGCTTAAGCGGCAAATGAGAACTATCCCGTATGTAACATACTTTTCCCCGGGCGTCCTATACTAGTAACTCCGACGACAACACAGGAGAGCGGTAATGACTATCCATAAGAAAGGTCAGGCACACTGGGAAGGCGACATTAAGCGCGGCAAAGGCACTGTGTCGACCGAAAGTGGCGTGTTGAATCAGCAACCGTATGGGTTTAATACACGATTTGAAGGTGAGAAAGGTACCAATCCTGAAGAGTTGATTGGCGCGGCCCATGCAGCCTGCTTCTCGATGGCGCTTTCACTGATGCTGGGTGAAGCAGGGTTTACCCCAGATGCCATTGATACCACTGCCGATGTTTCTCTGGATAAGGTAGATGCCGGGTTTGCGATCACTAAAGTCGCGTTGCATAGCCAGGTGAGCGTGCCGGGGATAGACGCCGCCACGTTTGACGGCATCATCCAGAAAGCAAAAGCCGGATGCCCGGTATCTCAGGTTCTGAAAGCGGAAATAACGCTGGATTACAAACTGAAGTCTTAATAAAGTCGTGCCGGATGTGACCAGTTCTTATCCGGCACCTGATGATGTTATTGCGCTACCCAACCGCCATCCATATTCCACGCTACGCCACGCACTTGCGCCGCACCGTCTGAACATAAGAATAACGCGAGATTCCCTAACTGCTCTGGGGTAACGAATTCGCGCGACGGCTGCTTTTCAGCCAGCAAGGCGTCACGGGCTGCCTCAGGCTCTGCGCCTTCGGCAATACGCTTATCGATCTGCTGCTGGACCAGCGGCGTTAGCACCCAGCCGGGACACAGCGCATTGCAGGTGATTTCCGTCTGCGCGGTTTCCAGCGCGATGGTCTTGGTTAATCCCACCACACCGTGCTTCGCTGCTACGTAGGCAGATTTCTCTTTTGAAGCCACCAGGCCGTGAACAGAAGCGATATTAATGATGCGCCCCCAGTTTCGCGCGCGCATACCGGGAAGCGCCAGACGCGTGGTGTGAAAAACGGAGGAGAGGTTAATCGCGATAATCGCGTTCCATTTATCAACCGGGAAGGTTTCTATCGGTGAAACATGCTGGATCCCGGCGTTATTGATAAGAATATCCACACCGCCGAATTCGCTCTCTGCATAGCGCATCATGTCGGCAATTTGCGCTTCATCGCTCAGATCCGCGCCATGATAGCCTGGCGTTTTGCCATACTGCGCAACAGCGTCTTTGGCAGCATCAACATCACCAAACCCGTTGAGGATCAGGGTGGCGCCAGCTTGCGCCAGCACCTGTGCGATACCTAATCCGATACCACTGGTCGAGCCGGTAACCAGGGCGGTTTTTCCCGTTAAGTTCATGATGATTCTCCTTAAACAATTCCGGTGGTGTAGAAGACGCCGATGACAAACAGTACGGCCAGACTTTTAATGATGGTAATAGCGAAAATTCCGCCATACGCCTGACGATGACTAAGGCCGGTGATAGCCAATAAGGTAATGACCGCGCCGTTATGCGGTAGGGTGTCCATACCGCCGCTGGCCATAGATGCCACGCGGTGGAAGACTTCAAGTGGGATATTGGCGGCATGTGCGGCAGCGATGAAAGTGTCAGACATGGCGGCAAGGGCAATACTCATCCCGCCAGACGCCGAACCGGTGATCCCGGCAAGCGTGGTAATGCTGATAGCCTCATTGAGCAGCGGGTCAGGAATAGCCGCCAGCGCTTTTGACAGCACGAGGAAGCCCGGCAGGGCGGCGATCACTGCGCCAAAACCGTACTCTGACGCGGTGTTCATCGCCGCGAGGATCGCGCCGCCAACCGCCGTTCTGCTGCCTTCCGCCAGGCGACCTTTAATGTTGCGGTAGCCGAAGAGCACCACCAGCAGGATCCCAGAAATCAGCGCCGCTTCCACTGCCCAGATAGCGGTGATTTTACCGACTTCGGTGGTAATCGGTTTGGCAAGCCCCGGAAGTTCAAGTTGATGCGTGGCGCCGTACCACTGTGGGATCCAGCGGGTAAACAGCAGGTTAAATACCCCAACCAGGATCAGCGGAGAGATCGCGATGATCGGGTTCGGCAGATTAATGTTATCCGGCGTTTCCGGCTCGTTTAACAGTTCAGTGCCATAGCCTTCATTCTTTGCCTGCGCTTTACGACGCTGACGTTCGAGATAAACCAGACCGACGAAAATAATAAACAGCGAGCCTATCAGCCCCAGCCACGGCGCAGCCCAGGCGTTAGTCCCAAAGAAGCTGGTCGGAATAATGTTCTGGATCTGCGGCGTGCCAGGCAGAGCGTCCATCGTGAAAGAGAATGCGCCCAGCGCAACGGTGGCCGGGATCAGGCGCTTAGGAATATTACTCTGGCGGAACAGCTCCGCCGCAAATGGATACACCGCAAACGCCACGACGAACAGCGAAACCCCGCCGTAGGTTAACAGCGCACACACCAGCACGATCACCGGGATGGCGTGACGACGACCGAGGATGTTGATAGCGGCGGCAACAATGGAACGTGAAAATCCAGATAACTCGATTAACTTGCCAAACACTGCACCCAGCAAGAACACCGGGAAGTAAAGCTTCACAAAACCGACCATTTTTTCCATAAACAGGCCGGTGAAAGCAGGGCCGACGGCGCTGGGTTCAGTGAGTAATACAGCACCTAATGCCGCGATGGGGGCAAACAGAATGACGCTGTATCCGCGATAGGCTGCAAGCATCAGCAGGCCCAGCGCTGCCAGGGCGATTAATACACTCATCATGACTCCTTATTATTATATTGGGGTACAGAAAGAGACGTTATGGTTTCAGGGCAAAACGCAGTTGATGCTCTCTGCGTTGCTGGATGTACTCCTTGCGCGAATCATCCCAGCGATAAAATCCCTGACCGCTGCGTAAACCGGTATCACCGTTGGCTACCTTGTCAGCGACCAACGACATCATCTCGCTGCCGGTTGCCAGTTCCGGGAGCAGATGCCGACAAATATCCTGCACCGTAGAGAGTCCGGTCATATCTGCCGCTTCCAGCGGGCCAACCATCGCATAGCGACGTCCGAGCGAGGCGCGCATGACCTGATCCACCACCTCTGCGCTGGCGATGCCGCTTTTAACGATATGAAGCGCTTCACGCAGCAAAGCAAACTGCAGTCGATTGCCGACAAACCCTGGTGCGGCGCGATCGAGCACGACGGCTTCCAGTTGCATCGAGAGCAGCAACTGTTGCAGCTCACGCAGGTATTCCGCTTTGGTGGCGGTGCCGGGGACAATTTCGACCAGCGGAATAAAATGTGGCGGGTGCCAGAAATGGGCGATGAGCAGCCGCTCAGGATGGACGAGCTTTTCTGCCAGCGCATCCGGCGGCAGGCCGCTGGTATTACTGGCAATGACGGCCTCAGGCGCGATCAGATCTTCCAGTTGCGCATACAACGCGTGCTTGAGCTCGAGCCGCTCCGGGATCGCTTCAATCAGTAACCCGCACGCAGCAATCTCCGGTAGCGAAGTCGTACCGTGCAGACGACTCACAACCTGTTCTTTTTCGTCTGCGGCAAACTGTTCGGCGGTAATCAGCTCATCCAGAATACCGCTGGCAACGGCGCTAATTTCTGCAATTCGGCTGCTATCGGTGTCATACAGCCAGATATCGTGACCATAACGGGCGAAGTGGGTGGCAATACCGACCCCCATTAACCCCGCCCCCAGAACGCAGACAGGCTTACTTTGCATGAGAGACCTCCTGCAAACGCTCTACCGCCAGCGCTACGCCCTGACCGCCGCCTACGCACAGCGTAGCCAGCCCTTTGGTCGCGTTACTGCGGGCCATTTCGTGCAACAGTGTCACCAGGATTCGGCAACCAGATGCACCGATGGGATGGCCCAGCGCAATCGCGCCGCCATTTACGTTCACCCGGTCGCTGTCCCAGTTCAGGGATTCGCCAACCGCCAGCGCTTGTGCGGCAAAGGCTTCGTTGGCCTCAATGAGATCGACATCATTCAACGTCCAGCCCGCTCGCTTCAGGCACTGGAGTGACGCTTCTACCGGCCCAAGGCCCATAATGGCGGGATCGACACCAGAAACCGCGTAGCCTGTTACCCGGGCAAGCACTGGCAAATTGAGTTCTGCGGCTTTGCCGGCGCTCATCAACATCACCGCGGCGGCACCATCATTGATGGATGATGCATTTCCGGCGGTCACCGTGCCGTTTCCTGGCCGAAATGCTGGTTTAAGTTGCGCCAGCTTGTCGGCCTGAGTATCCGGGCGAGGCTGTTCGTCACGGTCCACCACACGTGGCGGCTTTTTGCCTTGTGGAACGCTAACCGGCGTGATTTCCGCGCTAAAACGACCCGCTTCAATGGCGGCAGCGGCTTTTTGCTGGGAGCGCAGGGCAAAGAAGTCCTGCTGCTCACGACTGATTACGAACTTATCCGCCAGATTTTCGGCAGTAATACCCATGTGATAGTCGTTGAACGCATCCCACAGGCCGTCATGCACCACGCTGTCTTTCATACTGGCATGACCCAGCCGCAGGCCGGCCCGCGCGCCGTCGAGAAAATAGGGCGCATTGCTCATGCTCTCCTGACCTCCGGCAATCACGATTTGCGCATCGCCACAGCGAATTGCCTGTACCGCCTGATGCACCGCCTTCAGGCCAGAACCGCACACCAGATTAATAGTTAACGCCGGTGTGGTTGACGGCAGTCCTGCGCGTAACGCCGTTTGTCTGGCCGGATTCTGGCCGCAGCCTGTCGTGAGCACCTGACCTAAAATCACTTCATCAATTTGTTCAGGCGCCACAGCCGTTTTTTCCAGCAGCGAACGGACAACCGCTGTACCTAACTCCACGGCGGAAAGTGGTGCCAGCGCACCATGAAAACTGCCAATCGGGGTGCGCGTTGCCGCGACAATTACAACATCCTGCATGGTCAGCTCCTCAGTTAAATTGCATTTCGGGGACAGTTTCGGGCACGATCAGCTTGCCGGCGGTTCTGGCGACGATTTCATCCACACTGATACCCGGGGCGCGTTCACGCAGAATGAACGCCCCGTCGGCAATTTCCAGCAGAGCCAGGTCGGTCAGCACGCGTTTGATGCAGGCCACGCCGGTCAACGGCAGGGTGCAGGCAGGAAGCAGTTTGGACTCACCGCTTTTGGAAGCATGGGTCATTACCACGATGATGTTGTCGGCTCCGGCAACCAGGTCCATCGCGCCGCCCATGCCTTTCACCATTTTCCCGGGGATCATCCATGAGGCGATATTGCCGTTAACATCTACTTCAAACGCACCGAGCACCGTCAGATCAACGTGGCCGCCGCGGATCATGGCGAAGGATTGCGCAGAGTCGAAAATCGCCGCGCCTTTGCGCGCCGTCACGGTCTGTTTCCCGGCGTTAATCATGTCGGCATCAATTTCGTCTTCTGTGGGAAACGGCCCCATACCCAGCAAACCGTTCTCTGATTGCAGCATCACGTCCATGCCATCAGGGATATAATTTGCCACCAGAGTGGGAATGCCGATTCCAAGGTTGACGTAATAACCGTCGCGCAGCTCGCGGGCGACGCGCATCGCCATTTGTTCACGCGTTAACATGGTCAGGCTCCTTTCTGGCGCAGGGTGCGTTGTTCAATACGTTTTTCAAACTGCCCCTGAATAATGCGGTTAACGAAAATTCCGGGAGTGTGAATCGCTGCAGGGTCCAGTTCTCCGGGAGGGACAATCTCTTCGACTTCCACGACGGTAATGCGCCCGGCGGCAGCCATCAGCGGATTAAAGTTCTGTGCGGTGTGGCGATAGATGACGTTGCCGTACCAGTCGGCTTTCCAGCCTTTAACCAATGCAAAATCACCGGTTATCGCCTGTTCAAGGATGTAAGGGCGTCCGGCAAACTCGCGAACCTCTTTCCCTTCCGCTACGGGGGTTCCATATCCAGTCGCGGTAAAAAATGCCGGGATCCCCGCGCCGCCCGCGCGCAACTGCTCTGCCAGCGTACCCTGTGGCGTCAGGATGGCTTCCAGTTCGCCGCTAAGCACCTGCTTCTCAAACAGGGCGTTTTCCCCTACATAGGACGCGACCACTTTGCGCACCTGGCGCGTTTCCAGCAGTACGCCAAGGCCAAAGCCATCCACGCCACAGTTGTTTGATACAACGGTAAGTCCCTGTACTTCTCGACGGCGTACTTCGGTAATCAGGTTTTCAGGGATCCCACATAAACCAAAACCGCCCGCCAGCAGCGTCATGTTGTCGGTCAGTCCTTCCAGCGCCTCTTGATAAGTGGCAACACGTTTATCCAGTCCAGCCATACACTTGCCTCCCCAGTTGTCCTTGCCGACATCATTGGGGGTGAAAAATGATTTGTTAATTTTAAATTTGTGACTCACTCATTGGGTTTTTTTATCAATTTAATGTTAATTAAAGGTATTCAATAAGTTAAAGGAATGCGAAATGGGAATGAGCATCAAACAGTTACGCGCGTTTTTAGCGGTAGCTCACACTCTGAATTTTGCTCATGCCAGTGAAAGACTGAACATGTCGCAACCCGCATTAAGCCTGGCGATTAAAGGACTGGAAGATTCGCTGGGCGGGGCGTTGCTGTTGAGAACCACCCGCAAAGTGACTCTGACGCAGGAGGGAGAAACGCTGCTGAATATGGGGCGACAGTTGCTGGCGGACTGGGAGAATACGGAAGAAGCCATGCGCCAACGCTTTACGCTGCAGCGTGGTAAAATCTCGATCGCCGCCATGCCCTCATTTGCCGCTAACGTCCTGCCATCGGTACTGAAAACGTTTCGTGATTCTTATTCTGGTATCAACGTAACGGTTCATGATGTGATCAATGAACACGTGATTGAAATGGTCAGTGAAGGGCGGGTCGAGATGGGCATAGCCTTCGAGCCGGACTATTCGGGACATCTGCATTTCACGCCGCTCGGCGTGGATCGTTTTATCGCGATTGTGCCGCCAACCTGTCGGCTGGCAGACAGGGATCGTATTGCATGGCGCGAACTGCTGACGCTGGATTTCATCACCTTGCAACGTCCGTCAGCCGTGCGGCTGATGCTGGAAGAACAACTGGTGCAAAGCGGACATACGCTGGAAGTAGCGCTGGAGAGCCATCAATTAGTAACCGTTGGCCGTCTGGTGGCTAACGGTCTGGGCGGTAGCGCCGTACCTGCACTATGCCGCACGCAAATGGCAGAGTTAGGCGCAACCTGTATCGATCTGGATACGCCGGTGATCCAGCGTCGGATCGGGGTTTTGCGTTCAGCACATCATAAATTATCTACTGCTTCCGAGGTGCTGGTGGATTCACTGAAAAAGGCGTATCGCACCTGACTTTCTCAACGGCTCAGGTCATGTAACCGCCCGCCAGCAGCGAACGTCACATCCGGTATCACTTTTCAGTAATGCCTGTTTTTTCTCACAACCGTGGGTTGCCAATGGACATCTGTCACGGAAAAAGCATCCCTGGGGCAACGTTCGGTTTCCCGGTAGCTCGGTTTTACGTAACACCAAATCTTCCGTCAGTGGCGCGCCCGTTTTAGGGACAGAGTCCAGCAATAACCGTGTGTACGGATGGGCGGGGTGAGTGAGAACGTGTTGAGCATCGCCCAGCTCAACAATTTGCCCGAGGTACATCACCGCCACACGGTCGCTCATATGGCGGACCACCGACACGTTATGCGATATCAATACGTAGGTCAGATTTCTGCGCGCCTGAAGTGACACCAGAAGATTGAGAATTTGCGCCTGCACAGAGATATCCAGTGCTGAAGTGGGCTCATCGAGGACGATAACATCCGGCTCTGACGATAGCGCCCGGGCGATGGCAATACGCTGGCGTTGTCCACCGGAAAACGCATGCGGCAGACGGTCGAGATATTCCGGGCGGATGCCTACCTGTTGGGCTAAATCTTCAGCAAGCATGCGGCGCTCACGTTCCGGACTTCGTTTTTGGATCCATACCGGCTCAGTGATCGTGCGCCACACCGGTAAGCGAGGATCCAGCGATGAAAGAGGGTCCTGAAAGACCATTTGCATACCGTTATGCTGTTTATCACCACGGCGAGAATAGCTTCCCTGGCTGGGTTTCAGCATGCCCATCAGCAGTTGCGCCAGCGTACTTTTTCCACAACCGGATTCGCCAACAATCCCCAGCGTTTCACCCTGGCGAATCTGTAAATCCAGACCGTTGAGCGCATGCACCCGTTCCGTAACCTTGCCAAGCCAGTTTTTACGCGCAGGAAAGTTGACATGAACATCCTGCAGCGCCAGAAAAAAATCAGACATGTGTTGTCTCCAGTTGTGGATACCAGCAGGCAGATTGTTGATCTACGCCTCCCTGACTACTTAACGCAGGCGTTTCTTCACAACGAGGACCAGCGGCAAAGCAGCGCTCACGAAATGCGCATCCGGCAGGTAAGCAGGTTAGGTTCGGTACGGTGCCGGGGATCGCAGGTAACAATGCGCGTGGTTCGCCGTGTTCCGGCGCGCATTTCAGCAAGCCGATGGAATAGGGATGCGTCGGACGTTGAATAACGGTTTGCGTCGGGCCACTCTCAATCACGCTCCCGGCATACATGACGTACAACCGGTCGCATAACTGTGAAACCACCGCCATATCATGACTGATAAATAACACGGCTGTTCCGCTGGCCCGTGCTTTTAACTTCAGCAAACGCAGCACCTGCAGTTGCACCGTGACGTCCAGCGCGGTGGTCGGTTCATCGGCAATAATAAGCTCTGGCTCGCACGAAAAGGCCAGCGCAATCATCACGCGTTGGCGCATCCCGCCGGAAAGCTCAAACGGAAATCGTTTCATGACCTCCGGCGCGTCCGGGATTTGCATCTCTTCGAGTAGAGCGACGGCTTTATGACGGGCATCCGTGCGGCTTAACGCCTGGTGATGGCGGATTACCTCCACCATTTGCTGGCCGATACGCCGGGTCGGATTCAGTGCCGTCATGGGCTCCTGAAAGATCATCGCGACGCGTGCGCCGCGCCATTGGCGCATTTGTTTCTCACTGGCGTTGAGCACATCTTCACCCAGCAGTGAAACGCGTCCCTGGTGAATACGATAGCTTCCCTCCGGAAGCAGACGCATGGTGAGCATGGCGGTCACGGACTTACCGGAACCGGATTCACCCACCACACCAACGATTTCTCCGCGGTTGATATGTAACGATACATGGTTCAGTGCATGCACCTCAGCTTTATAGCCGGGGAAACTCAAATGTAAGTCTTCGATTTCCAGTACGGGTTGTGTCATGACTGTTTTCCTCCGGCTTTCGGATCCAGCAGATCGCGAATACCATCGCCAAAGAGATTGAAGCCCACGGCGGTAATCAGAATGGCCGCGCCGGGAAAAGCGCAATACCACCACTGATCAAGCACATAATTGCGGCCAATTGCGACCATCGCGCCCCACTCAGCGCTGGGTTGCTGCGCACCCAGACCGATAAACCCGAGCGTGGCAGCCATCAGGATCGCACTGCCGATATCCAGCGATGCCTGCACAATGAGTGGCGGCAGAGAATTGCGTAAAATGTGCCAGCTAATCAGATGCCAGCGTGAAGCGCCGTAGGTCCGGGCAGCCTGTACATAGCTAAACTGGCGCACCACTAACGTCTGACCGCGGGCGAGGCGCACATAGAAAGGGATACGGACGATGGCAATCGCCAGCATGGCGTTAAACAGGCTGGGGCCCAGCGCGGCGGCCAACGCCATCGTCAGCACCAGCGAAGGAATGGACAGCATAATGTCCATCATCCGCATAATTATCGCGTCGGCGCGCCCGCCCATGACACCCGACAAGCAGCCCAGCAGTGATCCCAATCCCCCGGCGATACCCACCACCACCAGACCCGCAACGACCGACTGCTGACTTCCTACCAGAACGCGGCTGAACAGATCGCGGCCAACTTCATCGGTACCAAACCAGTGAGCGGCTGACGGGGGCAGCAGGCGCGCACTCAAATTGATGGCATTAGGATCGTGTGGCGTTATCCACGGCGACAGCACCATCAGCAGCAGTATCAATACGATGATGACCCCGCCAACCAGCGTCAGCGGGCTACTTTTCATCATCCAGAACAGTTTGGCCCAGTCCGTGCGGCGGCGTGCTGTCTGAGGGGCGGTCGGCGTTTCTTGTGTGAGCATCATTCAGCACCTCCACGTCCAATTCGAGGATCTATCCACAAATAGAGCAAATCCACCACCAGGTTGACCAGCACATAGGCGAACGAGACCACCACGGCAAATCCCATTACCGCCGGGAAGTCGAGTGCCTGAATTGAGGTCACCACCCAAGCGCCCATGCCTGGCCAGGCAAAGACCGTTTCGGTCAATACCGCACCGTAGAGCAGATCGCCCAGCGCCAGGCCGAGGACGGTGATTGATGGGATGAGAGCGTTAGGCAATGCATAGCACAGCACGATGTACCAGCCCGGTAACCCGCTGGCGCGGGCGGTACGAATGTAATCTTCACTCAGTTGCTCCAGCATGGCGGAACGAATCTGGCGGGCAACGATCCCAAGATGTACAAAAGCCAGTGTCAGCGACGGCAAAATCAGGTGCTGAAGCGCATTGAAAAAGACTTCGCCGTTGCCTTCCAGCAGTGCATCAATCAGGTAGAACCCGGTGACGTGAGCAGGTGGATCCAGCCAGTCGTCTAAACGTCCACCGCCGGGTAAAATTTGCAGATGACCGTAAAACAGCACGATAACCCCCAGCCCCAGCCAGAATGCTGGCGTGGAGATACCGGTAATTGCCATTAGCCGAACAAGGTGATCAAGCCAGCGGTTACGCCAGACCGCAGATAAAATACCCAGCGGGATACCTATCACCAGCGCCAGCAACAAAGAGCAGAAAGCCAGCTCAAGGGTAGCGGGGAAGAAAATGCGCAGTTCATCCAGTACCGGACGCCCGGTGCGAATGGAGGTGCCTAAATCGCCGTGAAAAATGTCGCTGACATAGCGAAAAAACTGGACATACAGCGGTTGATTCAGCCCCAGCTGTTGGCGAATATTTTCGACAATTTCATCGCTGGCGCGGTCGCCCGCCAACAGCCGTGCGGGGTCGCCAGGTATCAGATGTGAAATAATAAAGGTGATTACGCAAACACCGATAACCACCAGAATAAGTCCCCAGCATCGCTGGCGCAAAATACTCCAGAACGTCATTAGCTTCCCCTTGCGGAGCCAGAGCGGCTCCGCGTAAACGTGGCTTATTTACTCATGGTGGAGATATTGAAGACCTGTTCCAGCATGGGGTTGAATACAAATCCTTTGACGTCTTTGTTCATCGCCAACTGATAGTTTTTCTGGAATAAATAGACGTAGGCCGCTTCATCAATCACGATGGTTTGCGCCTGCTGGTAGTCATTGGTTCTGGCCACCTGATCGGTCGTAGCCAGCGCGCTACGTAGCAGCTTATCGACCTCACTGTTTTCATAGAACGAACGGTTACCCGGCAAGCCTTTCTTATCTGACTCAAACCAGTAGTTCATAAACATGTACGGGTCGGCAAAATCCGGACTCCAGTTGCCAATGGCAATGTCATAATCGCCTTTGCCCACGCGGTCACGCATGGTGGCGTTCGCCAGTTTTTCCAGCTTCACCTTAATGCCCAGTTTGCCAAGGCTTGCCTGGGTAGCAAGCGCGATAGGTTCCCAGTTTGGATCATTATCTGAGTACAGGAAGCTCAGGCTTTCAGGTTTGGTGGCAACTTTGTCCCACGCTGCTTTGGCTTTGGCTTCATCGAAGCTGTACTGCATGGCCTTATCGTCAAAACCCCACATGCCTTCGGGGATTGGGCCACGCATTTGCTTTCCATTGCCGCTCAGGATCCCGTTGACCATGCCTTTATAATCGGTGGCCCACGAGATAGCGCGGCGTAAATCCACCTGATTGAGCGGGGCCTTACTGTTGTTGAGATACAGATAAGTCACGCGCAATGAGGGATAATCCGCCACGTTCACTTTGCCTTCCTGTTTTAAAGCAGCAAGCTGGTCAACAGGAAGCGCATCGGCAATGTCGATATCGCCACGGGACAGTTGCAGGCGACGGGAGGCGCTTTCACCAATGATTTTGACTGAGACGCGCTTAAACGTCGGTTTTGTACCGGCATAATGCGGGTTAGGCACCAGCACCAGTTGTTGTCCCTTTTGCCAACTCTTCAGCATGAAGGGACCAGATCCTGCCGTGTTCTGCGCCAGGAATCCGCGGGCGTCGTCTGCGGCATGCTCTTTTAAGATGGCCGGGTTAATGATTGAGGCACCGTCATTTGCCAGCGTATACAGAAACGGAGCAAACGGCTGGCTGAGGGTAAACTTCACCGTGGTGTTATCAATGGCCTCAACCTTCAGATCTTTCGGGAAAGCCTCCGCAGGTCCCTGACCAATCTTGAGCAAACGTTCGAAGGATTGCTTTACCGCATCAGCCGTCACCGGTGTTCCGTCGGCGAATTTGGCATCGTTTTTCAGGGTAAACGTCCACTCTTTCTGGTCGTCCGAGGCTTTCCAGCCGCTGGCTAAATCGCCTTCAACTTCCGTGGAACCTTTACCACCATCTGTTTTGTACTGAACCAACCGCTGGTAAGAGGGATAGGTGACCGTCCAGTCATTGTTATCTATGGTCACAGCGGGATCGAGCGTCTGCGGATCGGCGGCTTTACCAATCACTAACATATCTTTGGGAACAGCAGCCTGCGCGGCGGGCAGGGCTACCGCTAACGCAACGGCTATCAGAGCGGGGCGGAAAAAAGCGTTTAACGCAGGTGTAGTCTTCATAACCAGGCTCCAGAATTAAAGGGGATGTTGTGTTGTTATAGACGTGACAGTGTAACAATCCATTTGATCGTCAAGCAGCGGGTAACGGGCGGCATCAGGTAATTCAAAATGCCACCATTCGCTGTTAATACCGACAAAACCACCACCAAACATAATGGCATTGAGCAGCAGGCGGTTACGCTGCGCTGCCGGAGGAACAGACGGATGCCAGGCATGGGAACGGTCGTGCATTTCATCAAAACCGGCCCCCATATCAAGGAGATGGCCGCGATCGTCCATCAACGTGACGTCAATTGCCGTACCCCGACTGTGATTGGAACCAATGGCAACATCGACAACATATTGCGGGTCGGGACAGGCATTCCACAGTATCGCCTGCGCCTGCTGGGGGCGATACGCGTCGTACACCACCAGCGACAAGCCCGCCAGTTGCGCAATGCTGATGCTTTTTGCCAGCGCGGTTACCGCCTCGGTGTGCAACAGGCAACGCGCTTCCCTGTAGATAGGTGCGCCGGTAATGTTGTCGGCAGTAGCGTATTTAAGATCGATATGCAGCGACGGAAATATCACCGACAGATCGACCAGTTCTGGGAGTTCTGACATAGCACGTTTCCTGTTTATTGTTCGAATTGACCAAATTGTTGTTGTAACTGGCGATTAGTTTGCAGGCGTCCTGCGAGGGCGTCACCCAGTTGCGCCACCACCGCAGAAAGTAATAAGTTGAACAGACAGCTCACCGGTGCCAGTGAGTCCCAGAAATGTCCGGTGTCGGTTTTTACCTGAAGCAAATCAATGGAATAATCCCTGGCCCATGGGCACCACACATCGGTAATTAGCGCCAGCGGAATGCAGCGTTCAGTGGCGACACGGCAATATTGTCGCGAAATAGCGGAGTAGGCGCGCATATCGGTAATAACCACGTAAGGCTGGCTGAATCCCGAGTTCAGCGACTCTACCCAACTGCCGGAAAGGCCTTCGGAGTAGCTGACTTTAGGTCGCAGATATTCCAGGTGACTAAAAAAGGCGTTAGCGATCCCGCGTGTGGACTGGATCCCGAGGATGTACACGGCTTCCGCATGCGCCAACTGCTGTGCAATGCGTAGAAACGTCTCACCCTGAGCAAGTTGGTAGACGTGGGTAATGGCGTCGATTTCCAGTAACAGCGACTGGTGTGCCCGATCTGGCAGGCTTTGTTGCTGGTGCCAGGAATCCAGTCGTTCATTCATTCCCCAGGGCTGATACGGAACTACAGGCAGCTCACGCAGACTGGCTTTTGCATCCTCCAGGTTACGAAAGCCCAGTTTACGCAGATAACGTCCGACGGTAATGCCGCTGGTTCCGGTTGCTTTCGCGATGCCATCCGCGGTTTCAAATGGGATCTGCACAGCATGGGCTAACAGCCACCCAGCCACGCGCTTTTCGCTGGGCGTCAGCTGGCTAAAGGTTTGCTCTATGCGGGTAAATAACTCTGGTTTGGCTGTCATTACCTTCTCGCTGTTAGTTGTCTGTCAGATTCCGTATCTCTGTTAGCGAATTAACAATGCACGACGCGTGCCATGTCAGTAACAGCAGCATGCTGGCTGTTTTTGTTAAAATTCAGCTCAAATTCGTTAACTAATGATCAACATTTGTGCAGCGTAGTTCAGTTTTGGTGCAACGGCAGAGGAAGCGGGGTATGAATCTGCTGATTTCGTCGGAACGATCACATTGTGGGCAACATTTATCCCTAAGACATAAGAATCAGTAATTGAAAATATAAATTTCAGCCATATCAATAACACCAATCTTTATTCTTATGACTATAAGGGTATTATTTTTCACGAGCTACATTAACGGTGTTAAGCGCAAGTGTAGATATTATTTATATTATACATGGAGTACTACAATGAATAAATTCTCCCTTTCTACAGCAGGTATTCTGGTCGCAGCGCTGTTAACCAGTGTCAGCGTCAATGCAGCAACAGATAACGCTAAAACTGAAGTGACTCCGAAAGGCATGAACTGTCAGGAGTTTATTGATTTGAACCCACAAACTATGGCTCCGGTGGCCTTCTGGGTGCTCAATGAAGACGAAGACTTCAAAGGTGGCGATTACGTAGACTATAACGAAACCGTTACGACTGCAGTTCCTCTGACCGTTGAACTTTGTAAGAAACATCCGCAGAGCGAATTAAGTAAAATAAAAGACGAAATCAAAAAAGAATTATCTAAATAAAATTAATCCGTTATTAAAACCCAGCCAAAGTGCTGGGTTTTGTTATTTGTGACATTGTCACTTTTTTCTTTTGCAATACTTAAGAAATCTTTATAAAGATATAAACGCCTGTGCCGATACTGGATAAAAGTTAGCCTTTTGCAGAAGGAGTTTGTATGGCCTGGTATCCTACTCGTATTTCAACGCGTTTAACCATCGGCGGCATTCTGCTGCTTGCAGTAACGACTATTGTTATCGTGGTGATTATGCTCTGGCGTGGTCAGCCGCGCGTCGTTGAAATCAACACCGCCCTGATCGAAGAAACAGGGCAAGGTTTAACCCGTCAGTTGAGTACCGTATTGTCCCGAATTGAAGGTGAGACTGTCAGCCTGTCGCGACTGGCTGAAGTGTTGCCTAACGATGAATCTCTGTATCAAAGCGTCGTTCCGCATCTGATTGGTGAAGGTAAAGACTCGATTATTACCGGCGGCGGCATCTGGCCAGAACCAGACGCCTTCACCGCAGGTGTGGAGAAAAGAAGCTTTTTCTGGGCGCGTAATGCCGAAGGGAAGCTTGTCTATTCCAACGATTATAACGTCGAAGGATCAAGCGGATACCACAATGAAAGCTGGTATCAGCACGCCAAAGGGCAATCACAAAACAACTGCCTATGGTCTGATGTTTACCAGGATGCCAGTTCAGGCGTCAACATGGTGACATGCAGCGTGCCTTATCAGCAGGCGGGCAAGTTTGCCGGTGTCGCTACCACCGATATCCGTCTGGATAACGTCGCAACTTTCATGCAGCAGCAGGGCAACAGTACTGGCGGTTACGCGTTTGTGGTAGACAAGCAGGGACAAATTCTCTATTTCCCGCAGGCCGACCTGGCCAAACATAAAACCATTAACGATCTGGCGCAAAGCGCGCAGTGGCTTATCCCGGTGCAAAATGGTCTGAAATCTTTGCGCCCGACAGATGGGGTGAAGACCATAACGCTGGAAAATGATCTCGTCCTGAATACAGCGTCACAGGTCATGCTGTTCCCGATGCCAGATACCGGCTGGGTCGTAGGGCTTGTGAC
The DNA here is from genome assembly GCF_009905315.1 of Citrobacter sp. LUTT5. Taxonomy (NCBI): domain Bacteria; kingdom Pseudomonadati; phylum Pseudomonadota; class Gammaproteobacteria; order Enterobacterales; family Enterobacteriaceae; genus Citrobacter; species Citrobacter sp. LUTT5. Next base: position 2,495,683 of record NZ_CP047606.1, read on the forward strand.
ACCAGAATCACGTATTGTCGGTCTTGCCAAAGTGATGATGCAGGACGTTCTGGAGGTATTGATCCCTATCATGACGCTGTTGCTGGTGGGATCATGGCTGGTGGTTCGTCGACTAATCTCACGTCTCGATGATACTCGTCAGGCTCTTGATGACATCGCGCAGGGAGAAGGTGATCTTACCCGTCGTCTGGATGTTCGCGGCAAAGATGAGATTTCGGCTATCGCCGAGGCGTTTAACCTGTTCGTCGATAAAATCTCGGCCATCCTGATCACCGTCAGAAGCAGTAGCACAGTGGTGGCGAATAACGCCGTTAGCCTGGCTGACAGTAATATGGAGCTTTCATCTCGCGTAACGCAGCAGGCCGCTGCGCTGGAAGAGAGTTCAGCGGCTATGGAGCAGTTAAATGCGACCGTTCATCAAAACGCCAGTAATACACAGTTGGCGGATGAGCTATCCGATAACACAGCGCAAACGGCCAACCGTTGCGGTGATGTGATGCAAGGCGTTATCTCTACGATGGATAATGTCAGCGCCTCATCCGGCAGAATGGTGGAAATTGTCGCAGTCATCGACAGCATTGCGTTCCAGACCAATATTCTCGCCCTGAATGCCGCGGTTGAAGCCGCCAGAGCGGGTGATGCTGGCAGAGGGTTTGCCGTCGTGGCCTCCGAAGTGCGCACGCTGGCTCAGCGCAGTGCCACCGCCGCCCAGGAAATTAAAGCGTTGATTGATGAATCCGTTTCTCATGTTGGTAGCGGAAGTCAGCAAATTCACACTGCCGGCGAACGTCTGGGAGAACTGGTCAGCAATGTGCGTCAGGTACGCCAGTTGATGGGGGAAATACGCGTTGCGGGTGAAGAACAGCGTAAAGGTGTTTCCGAAGTTACGCTCGCAGTTACCGAAATGGACAGCACCGTTCAGCAGAATGCCTCGTTAATTGATGATGCCGCAGCACGGACGCAGGCGCTGAAAGAGGAGGCGGAACAGCTGGCATTGCTGGTCTCTTCTTTCAGATTACCTGAGCCTTCCGTTGCCTGTTAACCACATCCTATCCGGGTACAGATCTTGTGCCCGGATAATTCCAGTATAATGGTGCTTAAGCACGATTTATTGATTTAACTCCTCTTTATTGTGTCTTACAAAACTTTGAATCATTCTCCGCTTAACTCTATAATATTGGGTGTAAAGTCGTTTTTATTCCAATAAGAGCCAATATTATGGATTTAATGCTCAATACAGCAGCCGATATCGTCAAACTACTTTGCGACAGATTGCGTAAGGAACGGCTCGCGCAGCAAATGACGCAGGCAGATGTTGCCGCGCGTTCAGGTGTCGGTGTGAATACCGTTTCGAATCTGGAGGCCGGTAAAAATGTAGGATTTGAGAATCTGGTCAAAGTCGCGATGGTGTTAGGCTATGGTGACGCGCTGGAGGGCTTATTCAAACCCAGGATCGACAGTCTGGATGATATTTTGCGTTACGAGAAGAGCGCGGCGCGCCAGCGGGTGAAAAGGAAAAATACTGATGCCTGAGCAAGTCGATGTCTTTTATGAAGGCTGGGGTGAAAAATGGTTGTGGGGAAAACTGGTGTCTTCCTCAGCCCTGACCGGACGCCCGTTGATCGCCTTTGAATACAGTGAAGACGCTATACGTAAGGGGCTGGAGCTGTCCCGGTTAAGGTTACCGCTGAACGGTCCTCGTTTACGCAGGGATTTCCCGGCTCATCAGTTGGGATTACCAGGACCCGTGTACGATTCGCTACCTGATGGTTGGGGTATGCTGTTGATGGATCGTTTATTTAAACGCCGTGGACTCAACGCAGCGCGCATAGGACCTCTGGAGAGATTAACCTGGGTCGGCAATAACGCAATGGGCGCCATGACGTTCCGGCCCGTTCAGTCAGATGCCGAGACACTTTCAAAAGAGGATGTTCCTCTCGAACAACTGGCATCTGAGGTTCAGGAAGTCCTGAGCGGCGAAGGCGGGGAATTCTTGCAAAAACTGCTCCAGATGGGCGGTTCACCGCAAGGGGCCAGGCCAAAAGCGTTACTTTATCGTGACAGTGTCACGTCAAAGTTCACCACTGCGCCTCTCCCGGGGAGCGAAAGCTGGTTGATTAAATTTCCTGCCAGGCATGAGCATGCTGAGGTATGTGCCATCGAAGCGGTATATGCTGAATGTTTGCGGCAATGTGGGATCACTACGCCTGATACCGCGTATTTTAATCTGCCTGACGGGCAGGCGGCATTTGCTACCCGCCGTTTCGACCGTGACCAGTCGGTCCGTATTCCTATGCAGAGCCTGGCGGCATTTACCGGTGCAAATTACCAGATACCCGGTGCTTTAGATTACCGGGATTTTCTGCGCGCCACACAGATTTGTACCAATGATGTCAGAGAAAAAGCGAAAGCGTTCGAACGCGTGGTTTTCAACGTGGCATTTAACAACCGTGATGACCATCCCAAAAACTTTGCCTATTTAATGTCAGCCGCAGGAAACTGGACTTTGGCTCCGGCTTACGACGTGACCTGGTGCGAAGGACCCGGCGGGTATCACCAAATGGACGTGCTGGGAGAAGCGCTGGATATCGAAAGAAAGCACCTGCAGCAGCTTGGCATACAGGAAGCTGAGCTATCAGCTGAGCATGTGAACGCTATAATCGACAAGATCTGCCACCATGCAACAGCGCTAGGCGTTACAGCCAAAGACAAATACGCCGATCAGATAACACAAACTACGCTGAATACGATACAGAAACAGATTAATGAAAATGTCCGCAGGTTAATGTCCCTGTGATCCAGAGACAGCCGCTACACTTAGCGAAGAATTAAATCTGAGCGAGGCAACGTTATGGCTGAATTTGTCGTGAATATGCTGAAAAACACGCCAGTTTGGGTGTATCTGCTGTTTGCCTTTCTACTGTATCGAGGGATTAAAGCCAGAACACCTGCCACTGTCACGCTGGAAAAGCTGGCGCTGATCCCCGCTATTTTTTTAGTCTGGGATATCTACGATTTAATCACTTATCGCGACCCGACCCTCATTACGTATATTCAGTGGGCGATAGGTATCCTCAGCGGCGCAATCATTGGCTACATATTAATTAACCCCGGTCGTTTGAGCCGCAGTAGCGCACCACGGAGTATTCACCGTCCGGCAGATTATTCCGCATTGCCATTTATGCTGATGGCATTCGGCGTTAAGTACGTACTTGGCGTACTTAACGCCATTTCCCCCGACGTTTTACGTCAACCCGCAATGAGCGCCCTGGCTATCATTACTGGCGGCATGTTCGCCGGAATTTTTGTGGGGAAATTTACCCGCTACGTGAGCGTCTGGCTCAGGCTTCCCGCTCAGAACAACCATTAACGTCCCCAACGATTGCGAATATAGGTCACAGCTTCCTGCGTTTGCGGTTGATTAAGGTAATCTTCGCGAAACAGGATCGTGCCGTTAATGTACGGTTCGGTCTCGTTTAAATCGAGCTGCTTTTTCAGTTCCGGCACACCGCCTTTGACCGTCCAGTCTGGCTCTTTTCTCGATGGTTCACCGACTTTATACAGCGCTACACCAATGTAGAGGCGAGTGTTGGTTGATTTCACTACATCTGCCCACCATTTTGCCAGTACATCGTAGCGCGCTGCGTCGCGGGCAAAAGGCCAGTAGAGTTGCGGTGCGATGTAATCCAGCAAGCCTTGTTGCACCCAACGGCGGGTGTCGGCATAAGACTCATCATACGCTGCCGCACCGCGCGTGTCGGAGCCCGCTGGATCGTGCGAACGGTTGCGCCATACGCCCGCAGGGCTGACACCGAATTCAACCTCAGGCTTGAGTTTCTTGATAGTCCGTGATACCTGGGCAATCAGCCGTTGCGTGTTATCTCGGCGCCAGTCAGCTTTGGAAGCGAATCCCTGGCCGTATCTTCTGAACGTCTGGCTGTCATTGAGCGCAGAGCCGGGAGACTCGGTATAGAAGTAATCATCAAACTGCACACCGTCAACAGGGTAATTCTCAACCACTTCCGCCACGATGCTGGTTATCCAGTCACGCACTTCGGGAATACCGGGGTCTAACACAAAACGCTCGCCCGCGGTGCGGATCCAGTCCCGATGCAGGACGTATACGCTGGACGGTGTTTGTGACAGCGTGCTGTTTAATTCAGTGACCGTCGAAGGTTTGGTGTTTACAGACACGCGATAGGGGTTAAGCCAGGCATGAACTTTCATGCCGCGCTTATGCGCTTCATCGAGCATAAACTGCAGCGGATCGTAACCCGGATCCTGACCAATCCTACCGGTCAGGGTATCTGACCATGGCAAGATTTTAGACTGCCACAACGCGGTGGCATCAGGTTTCACCTGGAAAAAAACGGTGTTAATACCAAGTCGTTTCAGGTTGTCCAGCTTATCCGTCAGCGCTTTTTGCTGCAGGCTGATGCGTACAGCAGGTGAACTGATGTTTACAGATGAGATCGGCGGCCAGTCAAGACGTGAAACCGTCGCCAGCCAGATCCCACGCACTGGCTCCTTGCTCTGCTGAGGTTTGCTCACCGGAGGTTGCGGAGTGGTTTTGGGGCTGGGCGGTTGTGAAGAACAGCTGCCAAGTAACAACATACTGCCCACAAGTACAGCAAACCATTTCATGTTGGTCAGCGGTAGTCTGGCTCGAGAACGGGCGAGAATCTTCGCCAGTTTTTTCTGATAATTTCCTGAAAAGAAACCGGATGCTGCCATCTGATTTTGCTCTTATTTCTTCTTATTGCGGCTGTTAGCCCAGGGATCGAAGGCCGGTTCGGGAGTGTTATTTGAGGCCTGGTCATGTAGAGAGTCCAGGTACAGTGCTTCTACTTCTGCCCGTGCCCACGGCGTACGGCGCAGAAACTTCAAACTGGATTTAACGCTCGGTTCATTTTTAAAGCAGTTGATATTAATGCGTTGCGCCAGCTCAGCCCAACCATAACGTTCAACCAGGGCATTGACCTGCATTTCTAGCGTCACGCCATGTAAAGGGTCTTTAGAATTATGAGCATTCATATGAAGTCCAGTTCAGTGGTTCCAGATTTTGTCAGTAGTGAGACGGGAAGAAGGTTACAAGAAAGCAAAGCTGCCAGCAACGGCAGAAAGCGGTATGGCGCGACAAGCCGTACGTCATACCGGCAATGGATGGATCAATACTCTTTAAAAGCCAGTTCCAGACGGGCAATCAACGGTTTAAACAGGTAGCTCATCAGGGTTCGTTCACCGGTCTTGATCGTCACGCTGGCGGGCATTCCCGCTTTAATTTTGTAATCGCCCAGCAAACGCGCGCCCTCTGCTGAAACCTGTACTTCCGCAAGGTAGTAAGGCTGCTGAGTGGCTTCATCAATTAAACGGTCCGCAGAGATAGTCAGAACCTGGGCCGGAACCGAAGGTAACAGCGCATGGTTAAGGGCAGGGAACAGCACATCAACAGTTAAACCGGGGACCAGTTTATCAATGGCATGTACGGGTATTTTGGCATCAATTTGCATCGGTTGTCCGGCGGCGACGATATCCATCAAATGTTCTCCAGGCTGAATGACGCCGCCCACGGTACTGACTTTAACATCCAGCACAATACCGTTAATCGGTGAGCGGATCTCGGTGTTATCCAGCTCATGACGCGTTGATACCAATTCATCCTCCAGTATTGCCACTTCTTTTTGGTTTTCCGTCAGTTCAGACTCAACTTCACGTAAATATTGATGACGCACCTGATAGGCTTTAATTTTTAATTCGTTCTGCTGCGATTTCAGTTTGGCAATGTTAAGAATATCTTCTGAAACGCTGCCAGATATTTCTGCTGCCTCGCGCTCCAGCACCAGTAATTGTGCTTTGGGGTAATAGTTTTTTTCGCTCAGCGCCCGAATAGCCCCTAACTCCCGGTTAATCAGAGAAAACTGGTGGTCGCGATAGCCTTTTATTTTATTGAGATTATCCGTCTGTCCAACCAGACCATCGAGCGTCTCCTGAATCATCGACAGTTCATCCTGAATCGTTTTGCGACGAGTATCGAAAAGTTTAGCCTGCAGATTTCTGACTTCTGATAGCCGTTTATTGCCAGAGAATTGCTGCGTCAGCGTAGTATTAAAGCGGATCACATCCAGGTCATCGCGTTCTGCTAACAGACGATCTTCGATACTTTTTGCAGAAATATACTGGGCATTCAACGCGCTGAAACGCATTTCAAGCTGCATTTTATCCAACCGGACGAGGACCTGATTTTTCTTCACGAAGTCGCCTTCTTTGATAAAGATATCGGTTACCCGACCGCCGCTCAGATGCTGAATGGTTTTGCGGTTACTCGATACGGTAACCGTACCATCGGCGACCACGCCCGCATCTAACGGAGCTTGCACTGCCCAGAGGATAAAACTACCGACACCAAGCACAATGACGATCACGCCCCGGATAATCGGCGACCAGATATTGGTATCTACGCCAGCAGAGGCCGTGTTGTGGGGGTTCTTTTTCATCATCAAGCCTCACGTTGCTGTTCAGTCGTGGATGGAGAAGGCGTAGCCACCGGTTTCAGTACGTTGGCCTGACGCAAATGGGCAAAAACCTGATCGCGGGTACCAAACTCCTGTATAACGCCATCGTTAAGCAGCAAAACCTTATTGACCACGCCGAGCAGCGTCGGGCGGTGTGAGATAATGACTGTGGTTTGTCCCTGGGTACGCAGAGCATTGATGGCTTTAACGAGTGCAAATTCGCCCGCGTCGTCAAGATTGGCATTCGGTTCATCAAGCACGATAAACGCAGGATTGTTATACACGGCGCGCGCCAGCCCGATGCGCTGTCGCTGCCCACCGGAGAGCTGGTATCCACCTGCGCCCAGCAGAGTGTCATAACCTTGCGGCAAGCGCAGGATCATCTCATGAACGCCTGCCAGTAATGCGGCGGCGACGATAAGCTCACTGTCATTCTGCGCGAAGCGGGCAATGTTTTGTGCGATGGTACCGTCAAACAGTTCCACATCCTGCGGCAGATAGCCAATAGACGGGCCCAGCAGCGCTTTATCCCACTGGCATATATCTGCGCCATCTAATCTGACTTTCCCTGATAACGGTTTCCAGACACCAACCAGAACCTTTGCCAGCGAGGTTTTTCCTGAGGCTGAAGGGCCGATAATTCCCAGCACTTCACCTTGCTCCAGCTGGAATGAGATATTACGCAGTAGCGGAGAAGGCTGGCCGGGGGCTGCAGCGAAGACGCTTTCGACGCTGATGTTGCCATTCGGACGCGGCAGGGTCAGTACCTCTTTCGGCGCCGGATACTCCTTCAGCAAGGTTGAGAGCTGATGCCACGCGCTACGAAACTGCACGAACTGTTTCCAGCTGCCAATGACTTGTTCTACCGGGTTGAGGACGCGGCCAAGAATGATCGAGGCGGCAATCATCAAGCCCGGGGTAATATGGCCGCCGATCACCAGTAAAGCCCCGGCGCCCAGCGCAATCGACTGCAGCAATACCCGCACAAAGCGGCTGAGACTGCTTAACCCGGTCGTTTTGTCGGCAATCTGTGTTTGTAGCGCCAGCACTTTGTTATGTTGCTCCTGCCAGTTGGACTTCAGGGTCGAAAGCATCCCCATCGCTTCAATGGCATCGGCGTTTTGCAGCTGTTTATTCAGTTTACTGGCATTGTTAATGGTTAAGGCGTGCGCTTGCTGAATCGGGCGCTTGGTAGAGATTTCAGATACCAGCGTCAGAATAAATAATAACGTTATTCCGCCGAGAGAAAGATATCCCAGCAGGGGATGGACCAAAAAGGCGATGAACAGATATATCGGCGTCCAGGGAATATCCAGTAAGGCGAACAGACTATTCCCGGAAAGAAACTGACGGATCTGATCCAGTTCGGCTAAAGATTGCGCCGGGTTGTTATCACCGGTAACCATCTTTCTTTTAAAGGCTGCGTTAAAGACCAGCTGACTTAGCTTTATATCCAGCCTGTTGCCAAGCCTGACCATAACCTGCGCGCGGGCAGATTCAATCATGGCAATAACGATGTACAAGCCGACAATCAATAAGGTTAACATTAACAGCGTGGTGGTATTTTTACTGACCAGCACACGATCGTAAACCTGTAGCATATAAATTGCCGGCGCCAGCATAAGCATATTAATCACACAACTAAAAAACAGCAACATCAGAAAAGTGGGTTTCGTTCCCTTTAATGCATCATTCAGTTCTGTTGGCGTATGCTGGCGCGACATAGTCTTCTCCTTATACGATCAATGAACTATTGCCATTGTTGCTGGCAAGGGTAGTGGGCATTTCCAGATAAAAGTCACCAATATTCACGGTGGTCGAATTGACGCCCACCAATGTGATGGTGTCTGTACCGATAGTCACAATGGTGTTGCCATTGTTTCCGGTGATAGACACGCTGCTGGCAAAATTACCCGCGTTGATACCTAACAAGACGAGATCAAGGAAGTCCTGCCCGCCGTTGGGGTTACTGTCAAAACCGGTAATTCGGTCCTGCCCAAAGTTGGCCCCAAAGGCGAAGATGTCGCTCCCGGTACCACCGTCCAGAATGTCGTTACCTTCCTGACCATTGAGAATATCGTCCCCACTACCGCCGGAGAGGGTATCCGCGCCCGCACCGCCAATCATGACATCGTTGCCAACACCACCTTGCAGGTTATCAGCGCCATCTCCGCCATCGAGGAAGTCATTCCCGATACCACCAAACAACTGGTCGTTACCGCCCATACCAAACAGATAGTCGTTACCAGAACCGCCCGTGATGGTATTTGCAATGGCATTACCGGTACCGATAAAACTGCCGCTGCCGGTAAATACCAGTTCTTCCACGTTATCGGTGAGGTCGTAGCTGCTGAGGCTGGTTCGGACAACGTCCGTACCGCTATTCACACCTTCGATAACCACATCACCGAAATCATCAACGATGTAGGTATCATCGCCCGCGCCGCCGGTCATACTGTCGGCACCAAGCCCGCCATCAAGCGTGTCGTTACCGGCATCACCTTGCAGAATATCTTGTCCCGCCTGACCAGAGAGGCTGTCGTTTCCAGCACCGCCGATGAGCAGATCGTCACCTGCACCGCCAAGTAAGGTGTCATTACCGCCTTCACCGCGCAGGATATCGCTCCAGGCAGTACCGACGAGGGTGTTAACCCCGTTGGTACCAACAATCAGATCGCCTACAGGCTGGGTGGTGGTCGACGTCAGGACAACAGGGGGGTTGCCTTCATCGTCGACGACGGTAACGACCACCTGCAACGTTCTGCCGACCATAGCCTGGCCCGGCGTATAGGTAGCGGATGTCGCACCGTTAATGTTGACGAATCCGGTTGGCGAACTCATTCTCCATTGATAAGTGAAATTACCGCCGCTCAGACCATCAGCGTCAGAAATGCCTGAAACCACCGCTGTCAGCGTCAGGCTTTCAGTTGGGGTGAGGTCGTTAATTACTGGCACACCGGTCGTGGCCTGATTGCGCGGGAGGATTGCCTGAGTTTGTGCCGACACCAGGGTTTCAGCGTCACCCATGCGGTCGTTAAAACTGGCGACCACACGCAACGGTGCGCCCTGAATAGCGCCAGGCACTCTGAACTCAACGCCTGTTGCCTGATCTCGCCATTGGCCGTTGACGAATGCCTGCCAGGTCATAGTGATGGCCACATCCGCCGCCAGCCCGTTACCATCCAGCAAGTTCGCCACGTTGACGCGCAGCAGGTCACCCACCGAAGGATTAGGATTGCTGATGGTCAGATCGCCCGTCGCTTGTTGCCCCGTCACCCACAGCTGCTTCCCATCGCCAAACTCCAGTTTTTCGATGTTCAACAGACGATCGATGCCATCATTCAGGTTCAGCGCGGCATCCGGCGTAGCGTGATCGACGCGCAGGCTACCGTCCGCCATACGGGTAAAGACATAGTTGCTGCTGACATCACGGTACACCGCGACGTCAGTTTCCGTGCCGTTACCTTCATGCAGAATTTCGCGTACAATCGACAGTTGATTCGGTTTCAGCGTGCCGGCCAGCATGTACGATTTCAGTTCGGCCATACCTTCGGCGCTGGTGAGTCCCGGCATACCCGTAACGGCAATACGAACGTTGAGCCACGCATCACCATCAATGATATCGTTACCAGCTTTACCCATGATGCGGTCGCTACCACCACCACCGAGTAAAATATCGCTACCATCATCAGGGTTCAGTAGCACCGCGTCCGGATTTGTAGAACGCTCTACGCCGAGAATAGCCTGTAGACCGTTGATCCGGTCCGCACCTTCCTGGGTCAGGTTGTTAGAGAGGGGAACGCCCTGAACAGGCGCAGTACCTATCGGCTGTTCTGTTCCGGTCAGGATATCGTCGTGTTTCCAGCCCGACAGCCCTTCAACAAGATCAAAACGGTCGCGTAGAATAAACTCCTGCTGGTTGACGAAAATAGGGATCCCAAGGTCAGAGTTAGCGCCATTTGGGTCGCCTTTATGGATAGCCCAGTCGAAACCGGCCATGCCATTATTGCGCTGGATCCCCGCGCCCTGAACCATGATGTCGTCACCGGCTTCGCCATCGTAGTCGGTGTCGTTACCCTGACCGTTGAGGACATCGTGACCGATAATGGTACTGTTGAAGAACAGCTCAGAGTTGTCACCCGCCAGCGTGTCAAACCCGTCGCCGCCTTCCAGCCAGTCATCGCCTTCGTTGCCCATCAGGAAATCACCACCCGAGCCACCAAGCGCAAAGTCGTTATCCTGACCCGAGAAGACCTCCTGCGCATCTTCGCCGACCACCACGAAGTCGCTGCCGCTGCCACCAAAGACCAAATCGTTTCCGTTACCGGAAAAGATAACGTCATGTCCGGCATCGCCATGCAGGAAGTCCGCATCACCAACAGGCGTTCCGGTATCGGTAATAATGTCATCACCGTCACCGCCATGGACCACATCTGCTTCGTCACCGCCGTCCAGTCGGTCATCACCGCCATCGCCCCACAGGCTGTCGATCCCTTTACCGCCGATTAACGTATCGTTGCCTGCCGTCCCACCAAGCACCACATGCCCATCGCCGGTATATTTCAGATACCCACCATCGGCAAAACTATCGCCGTCAACATCCGCCCCTGGGTCGCGACGCACCAACAACGGCGAGAGCAGATCTTTCAGCGGATTACCCCATTTCGGGTCGATTTCCGTTTGCAGCACGCGGTTCACTTCAAAAATATGGTCCGGTGTCTGGAACAGATTAGCGGGCAGGTGGGAGGAACCCTCATCACCAAGATCGCTGTTACGCATTACCAGCGCGGAAAACGAGTTGGCCTCCAGTTCATTGAGTAAGTTCAGCCCCTGAACGCGGCTCAGATAGTAGAAACGATCACCGTCCTGAAGCATTTCCATTTGTGTTTCAAAGACGAAGTTGAAGGTTGAGCCGAGCATGCCGCCAAATTCATTTTTGCGCTCAGCCAGCCCGCCAATCCAGAAATCGACCATATTCAGACCGGTCTCTTTGGTCGCCCACGCTCCGGTACTGTTAAAGAAATCCATCGCATCCGCAGGCGGGGAATTGTTTGCATCACCAAATAACAGGAAGTTAACCGCTGCGCGCTTACCTTCAAGGCTGGTAGCGTTAAGGATCAGTTCGTGCTGGCCATAGGCGGCCATAAAGTTAATGATTGAAGCGGGATTTTTCAGGTAGGTAGTGAAGTCAGCCCAACTGGTATAAGGCTTTAGTTGGCTATCGCCGCTTAAAGCAAAAAACTGCTCGCGGGCCTGGTTCAGCGTCGGCATTGCGGTGTCACGGCCACGGGCTATATTAAGCGCGCCTAAATCGAGGGGCAGGCCGATGAGATTATTACGCAGAGCATCGGTAATAAATTCATCAATTTCGTTACCCACCTGACGCGTCATACCACGCACTATTGCGCCGATAGCCTGATCGTCCGTGACGGTGGCCCCGTTGATTTGATTAAATGCTACCGGATTCAGGAATGCTGAAATCAGGTCAATATCACCGCTTTGCATATCAATGTCGGTACGCGCCACGGTTTCTGTCAGCATTGAATGCCCAAAACGGTAAACAACATGCGCAAACTCTGCAAAGATCAGCGGGTTAATATCCGCCGTGTTGGAGAAGACAAACGGATCGACGGCAGGTTGTACGGTACGGGCAAACTCCTCGAATACGAGGTGCTGATATTGCATTTCCGTGGAGAAGCGGCCTGCCTGGAATAAGTACTCACCGTTCCATACCAGAGTATTGGTATCGGCAGGTAATTCCGTGATTTGGTGGTTGGGCATCAACCACTGGTTAATGAGGTCGATATCGCCGGTTTCCAGCAGAGTGGTTTTATACTGCTCAACCAGGCGGTTATGCTCGCTGTGAAAAACGGCGTGCACCGCAGTTAAACCTATATTTTCGTTCCCGCGCCCGTCACCGGTGATAAAGTGGCGATCGAGCAGTTCGTTATCATAGGTTCCTGCCGGTTGCGGTCCTTCTCCGCCGATGGCGTTGTCATCATCTGCCAGCAGACCAGCTTTTGGCGCGGCAGTATGAGCGATGTCATCCAGAAACGCATGACCGGTGCGGAACGTCTCCGCGGGTAACAGGCCTCCGTTGGCTTCAACCAGCCCCCCGGTGGTAACAATCTGTACCTTTCCGTTTTCACTTAAAATCAAATTACCGTAGCGATCCGTTGCCAGCAGGGGAACATTAAACACGTCCTGATCGGTAAGTTTAATGCCAAGCAGGGTTTCAGCCTGGTTTTTAACGTCGGCCCAGGTCGCCAGTCCGCCGTTCGCACCACCCAATAAATTCCCGGTAGGCTCAGGTTTCCCATCAATAATGACGTATTCGCGGATGAAAATTTGATGTGAAGGATGGGAGGTGTAGGTTTGGTTTTGGTCGATGAAGGGGGTCGTCAGGTTTACTGTCTCTCGATTTTCATCCACCGTTGCCCGGGTTAATAGCATAAAGTTTGTCGACGACCCTTCAACATATAAAGGGTCATCGGGCTGGAGCGGAATGAAAACGATACCGTTGCCTCCTTTCGGAATCAGATCCAGACCATGGTCGAAAAACTGGCCAAAGAAGGTCATCCAGCCGTTAAAAGCAGGGGAGAGACCGATATCGGGAGACTGATTGGGAATGGATAAGCTGCCATCCCCAGTAACAGTCCCGCCGCCGGGCGCATCTTTTAATGCGTTAAAAGCCTCCAGCGCGGCCGGGTTTGAGGCCGTCTGGTCTGAAATTAAATTGCTAATTATTCGTGGGTCGGCATCAATAACAGTGCCACCAATTTGGATATAACTGGTCATTTGATCCGCATCCTGCCAGTTTAATGCGGTTAATCTCGGCATTGTCTGATCGGCAGAGCCGTATAATTCCTGACCTGGTAAAAGGTTATTCCATGAGCCATCTACCGTGCGAAGTCCATAGGGCAAGAGTGGGCTGGAGACTAATTCCCGAAGCATTTCAGCATTAACGCTCCCGTCTGGGTTAGTTGCCGCTTCGGATATTTTGATCTGCTTAAGAATAAAAGCAAGATCGTGCAGGGTGACAGTAAAGTCATATTGTGAGGCCATAAGTCATTACCCCTATCTTTACTTGTATTAGCTATCATCATTCGTTCTCATGTTTATAAAAAACATGTGAGAATGAGTCGTATTTAGTGCTTGATTGTTATTGCTTGTACAACTCCATTTAATAAAATGCTCAGATTATCAATGACGTATTTAGCGTCATCTTCGTGGATATTCATATCGCGAAATAATGTGTTCGCAGGTTTAAAAGTTTGCTATTTGTGTGCAAGAGACACACTTGCTCTCTTGAATTATCAGGCATATTCAAGGTCTGCTGCGTCGCAAGTTTGAGCGTAGTAAGGGTTAGATGTGTTGTTTTTTTCTCACATTACATTTCTGTGATGATCATAACTATGGTTTTTCCTTTGCCGACTTCACTCATACTTTTCTATGAATAAGATTGTATTTTCATTTCTTTACATTAGGGGGGTGGCAATTTATTTTTACACCGAAGACAACGCTGGGTAGACTGCATTGAAGCTTCAATTTATGAGGAAAATATAACGTTATCTCGGTTAAACATTCCTCTCATCTTAAAATTATGTGCTACTTTGCCAGGTTGAATTAACCCGGGCAAGTTATGTTAACACCAGTACGAACACGGGTAATAACGAAGGTTAACTTTAAGACTAAACGGTCAAAAGGTTGGCTATGGCTGCATTAACCTGTGATGAATATGGTCTTTATCGTGTTTAATTCGGGTTAAGAAAATTTTTCTTAGGGAAATTACGCCTGTAGATAAAATTTAATATAAACAATGATTTACATAGAAAGCATCGAGATTTAGATCTTATTTAAGACCGACCTAATATGATTTGAGAAAACAAAGGTTTTAATTTTTGGGATTATTCTTAAACTAACAATCATCGTAGGGTTACTCCTACGGTGCCATAAGACATTACTGATGTCGCTGCATCCCTGAATAAATACTCCACGCTAAGCGGAGAAGGGTTATTGCATTATTTTATTACGATACCAGTGTATCTATTAATTAAGGATAGACAATATGAAAACCAATATCCCTCATGCCAGTTATATATTTGCAGCTGGTGGCCTTGCGTTATTGTTTGCGCAGATCGCGTATGCTGATTCAGCAAATACCATCACCTTTAAAGGCGAAGTGACCGAACAAACTTGCGAGGTCACGGTTAACGGTGTAAATGCACGGCCGGTAGTATTACTGCCGTCGGTTGCGAAAAGCGATCTCGCAGCAGCAGCATCTTCAGCAGGCCTGACAACATTCACCCTCGGCGTTACTGGTTGTACTGTTGATTCTAATGCGTTGGATATTAAAACCGTCTTCGTTGCAAATAATATGACCGAGCGTGGAAACCTGGCTAATACGGGTACAGCGCAAAATGTTGAATTACAACTGCTGACCGATAGCGCGGGCACTACACCGATTGATTTGCGTACTGGAACTCCAGTTGCAGGAATCACCGTTGCGGCCGGAAATACCTCCGGTGAGCACGACTTTGCCGTGCAGTATTTTAGCCCGAACGGTGGAGCAACCGCCGGGACAGTTGTCGGCACTGTGCAATACGCCATTTCCTATTTGTAAGCGAGATCTGCGTGATGAAAGGATTGGCTATTGGTTTAGTTGGAATGATGATGTGCTTCTGCGTGCAGGCAAGCATAGTGATGACCGGCAACCGGATAATCTATCCGGCAGACAGCCGGGAAGTCAGTGTGCAATTAACTAATCGCGGCGACGTCCCTGGTGTCGTTCAGGTTTGGCTTGATGATGGCGATGCACAATCCGTACCACAAACTGCGGCCGCTCCTTTTGTCACCACTCCACCGGTCTTTCGGATGGCGGCCCACGCGGGGCAAACTGTGCGGCTGCGTTACATCGGCAAACCCGTTGCACAGGACAGGGAATCGCTATGGTGGTTTAACTTCATTCAGATCCCGCCCATAAATAAGGATGCGCAAAACGATAACCAGCTTCTGGTGCTGGTACGTAGTCGCGTAAAAGTATTGGTAAGACCCAAAGGGCTGGTGGGTTCGCCGCTGGAGATGGCGAACACCAGCCGGATCTGGCTGCAGAATGGCAAGCTGCATTTACGCAATAACAGTGGTTTCTATCTTGCGCTCTCGTCACTTGACGTCAGCGGTGCGGGAAAAAAACAGCGCATTCAGAGCGAAACAATCGCACCGTGGGCGACAATGTCGTGGCCTGCAAAAATTTCGCAATTGAACGACGCGCAAATGCGCTGGATTAACGATCAGGGAGCCTCATTAAACGGGCGCGTGGCATTGGAGAAACAGGACAATGTCCGAAACTAATCCACGCTGGTGGTGGTTTTTTTTGCCAGCAGCTATGCCTGTTTTTGCCAGCAATTACACCTTTGACGAAACATTGTTGCTTGGGAGTGGTTACGAAAAAAGCCTGGCAATGCTCAACGATCCGGATGCGGTGGTCGCGGGACGTTATAGCGTGGATATCTGGCTCAATGGACGGTATGTAGGGAGGGATGATGTGTTGTTTCGCCAGAATACAGCAGGGCGTACCGAACCCTGTCTTCCGGCGAAATTCTGGGATGAACAGGGCGTAACAGCAGCGTCGGAACAAGCGCAGGATTGCTTCGCCCCTGAAGCTCGGATCAGCGGTGGACGCTGGGATTTTGACCAGAGCTTATTGCGTCTGAATCTCAGCGTTCCTCAGGCGGCATTAAAACGTACCCCCATGGATTATGTACCGCCGTCGCAGTGGCAAAGCGGCGAGAGCGTGTTGTTCAGTAACTACAATCTGCACGCCTATCACAATAAAAATAACGGTCAGCAAAGTGATTATGGTTGGCTGGGACTGAGCAGCGGCTTCAACATGGGGAGTTGGCAATTTCGCCAACAGTCGTCTGCCAACTGGCGGCGCGATGGCGATCGAGAAAGCCAACGCTGGGATGCGCTGCAAACCTGGCTTCAACACCCTGTCGCATCTCTGGAAAGTTTACTGACGGTAGGCGAAAGCTACACCTCGGGAAATCTGCTTGGCAGTATGGCGTTTACAGGTGTCAAACTGGAAACCGATCAACGAATGTGGCCACAGTCGCGACGCGGCTACGCCCCAGAAATTCGTGGTACGGCATCTACACCTTCAAGCGTTGTGGTCAAGCAGAATGGTCGAACGCTTTACGAAACCAGCGTACCACAAGGCCCTTTTGTACTTGATGATTTGCCGAATACAGCCTGGGACGGTGACTTACAAGTTGAAATCACCGGCGCCGATAACAAAAAGAGTAGCTATACCGTGCCATATGCCAGCGTACCTTTATCACTGCGTCCCGGCGTCTGGCGCTACGGTCTGGTGGCAGGTAAGACCCGGGATTACAGCGCGGCCGATGGTCTGTTTACCGATTTCACGCTTGAGCGGGGGATGACGAATCTCCTGACCGCTAATGGCGCTTTGCGGATCGGCGACGACTATCAGGCACTCCTGATGGGAGGCGTTCTGGCAACGTCGATGGGCGCTTTTGGTGTCGATGTTACCGGTTCGCGGGCCCGGATTGCTTCTCAAACCATGAGTGGCTGGCGGCTGCAAACCAACTGGAGCAAAACGTTCACTCCGATAGGAACTCACGTCGCGCTGGCGGGTTATCGCTATTCCACAGAAGGGTATCGTGACTACGGTGACGTTCTGGGTGAGCGAAGCGTCAGCGGAAGCAATGCGCAATGGCGCTCGGATACGCTGCGTCAAAAAAACCAGTTTACCGTTACGGTGAACCAAACGTTGAGCAGCTACGGAAACCTATGGCTGTCGGGATCAATGATGGATTACTACAGTGACCGTGGCAGCAGCACTCAGTTGCAGGCTGGGTATAACACCACCTTTGGACGAATGACGTTAGGTATGTCATTCAGCCGACAGGACACCTGGTGGCGTAACGGCGACCGTTCACAAGTGCAAAAAGAAAACATGGCAACGCTTACCCTCTCAATGCCTTTGGGTATAGGTGAACGTGAGCATACGCTGGCGCTGTCGGCGAGTCAGGCTCAACAGGCTGGGCGCAATGCGCAGTTGGCATTGTCTGGTGCGCTTGATCAGGATGAAACCCTTAATTACGCGCTGTCCACTGGCTGGCAACAGGGGCAAGGTGAGTCAAACAGCGTGACCGACTGGGGTGGTTCACTGCAAAAAAATACGGCTTTCGGCACGCTAAACGGCAGCGTTTCACAGTCACAAAACTATCAGCAATGGTCTGCAGGGGTACGCGGGGCGCTTGTTGTACATCGCCATGGCATTGTTGCCGGCCCGTGGGTTGGCGACACATTTGCCCTGGTGGAAGCGCCAGGCGCTGCGGGAGCCAGAGTCGGGGGCGGACAGGGTGCAACCGTCAACAGCGGGGGTTATGCGCTGGTCCCCTCATTGACACCTTATCGCTTTAACAACGTGACTCTCGACGGTAGCGGAATGAACACCAACGCAGAGCTTCAGGAGAGTCAACGGCGCATTGCGCCAATGGCGGGGGCCGCAGTAAAACTGCGTTTTGCAACGCTCTCTGGCTATCCGTTACTCATCACTGTGAAGAGTGACGTGACGTTACCGATGGGAGCGGCAGTGACCGACGGTCGAGGTCGTGTAGTCGGGATGGTTGCCCAGGCGAACCAGGTATATGCCCGCGTTGAAGACGAAGAGGGACTATTGATGCTGGAAAGCAGTGATTGTTCGTTGCCGTGGAAACTTAACCAACAACAACGTTCAGAACCGTTAATTGCATTAACGGTAGCTTGCGTAACAAAAGGGCGTTCATGAGACTATTTTTTCTGGTGCTGGCGCTGTTTTCTTGTCAGATACAGGCCGCCTGTGAATACATTATTTATCCATATAAATCAGGAAGTAGTGGCGCACAAGGCTCGCACAGGCTTAGTGCAAGTACGGACGGCATTGCCAATGACTGGCGCTCCGGCGGCGGCAACGATGCCTGGAACGGGCTATTGCCGGGATTGAGTAAGTCTGTCGATATCACCAGTAATAGCAGTTTTCAGCCGGCAGGGACGATCCTGACCTCCAGCGGCGGGATCCCTTTTACCACTTATGCCCATAAAGGCGGCGGTTACGATCCTGAGCAGGTATTTTTCCGTTGTACACCGGACACAGCCGGGCAACTCTATGAAGCCTGGTCAACTAACGGCGATGACACCGTGGCTGGCTGGTATGAAGCAACGGATGTACCTGGCGCGTATCTGACCATCATGAAAAACGTCGCATTACGCTTGACGCACGATGCGACAGGCAGCGTCTTTACCGACAGCTGGCAGCAACGCCCACTGGAAAACCTGGATCTTGACACCAATGGCAACTTCCTGATTAAGGCCAAGAACTTCTCGACGATAAGTGCCGAGTTGATTAAAACGCTGGATACACGCTACTACGCCAACCAGGCGCAGTCTGCTACTTACAATAGTTATGTGAATCCAAATGCTTACGTGGTTTTTCGTGGGCCCGGTACGACTTCGTGGGGTATCAAGATAGGTCAGCCACACCGTGGAGGAAACTGGGCTGGCTGGGCGAATGACTGGCCGTCAGTGATTAGCCTGTACAATAACGGGATCTTCGTCAAACGTGCAGCAATGTGTCAGGTTACCGATTTTACGCCCGTTGTGCATCTGCCGCCAATTTCCGTGGCCCAGCTCAAGCAGGGGGAGTATTCATCAGCGCCCTTCCAGATAGGATTTGCCTGCGAATCAACGGTGGTTTCCGGTGTGGCGACCGGGAAGAGCAATGTCGCAATGGGGCTGCTTGCACCGGAAAGCAGCGTCAACAGCGCCTGGGGTTTTAATTTGATTACTGGTAAAACCGTAACCTGGCTATTAGATACGCAATATGGCGCTCCCGGGCGGGCTCGCGGCGTTGGCGTGCGTGTTTACCGTGCGGGTAATCCGGTGAATTTTATGGCGGTATCAACTGTCGGCAGCGGTAGCGAAGGCGGCTGGATACCAGTCATTGGCAGCAATACGCAGCAAAATGGCAGCCAGGATGGCATCAATTACTACAGCGAAAGCTTCGAAGCTCGTCTGGCAAGTTTTGGTGCAGATACGTTAACGGCGGGGGGCTACCAGTCACATGTACAAGTTTTATTGCGTATTCAGTAGCCTCTGGATGTTGGCATTTGGCGTGCAGGCAGCGGTTAACATCAGTACTACTCGTGTCATCTTCAACCACGGAGAGACTCAACGCTCGGTGATGTTAGTCAACGACGGTAATTATCCCGTGGTGGTTCAAAGTTGGGTAGATGACGGCACGCCAGAGAAAGGGCCATCTCAGGCCAGCTCGCCTTTTATCGTGCTTCCCCCGGTGCTAAAAATTCTCCCCGGTGAACAACGCGAGATAAAGGTGATGACGACTGGGGCGGGGCTTGCCAACGATTATGAGTCGTTATTCTGGCTCAACGTGTACCAGGTTCCAGCGGAGTTGAAAAATAGCCCAACTGGTGAAAAAGTGCGCTTAACGTTAAGAAATCAGCTAAAAGTCCTATGGAGACCGAAAAACATAGGCGTGTTGACTGAAAAAAGCATCAATCTTCTAAGTTTTCACCATGAAAGTGGGGGGATTTACGCTGTTAATCAGAGTTCCTGGAACATATCTCTGGCTAATGTAGATTCAGGAGACTATTCCATAACTGGAATAGTGGTTTCACCGCGTTCCCGGCAGGTAATTTTTAAGTCAGCACCTCCTGAAATGCTGAATAATAAGATAAACTTTACTGTGATTAACGATGAAGGAAATCGTTGGGGATTTTCAACTGTCGTAAATTAACGCTGGCAGTGCTCGCTCTAGCTAAATTGACAAAAATCCATATTCAGGGAACATAATGGCACACGTGTTTTTGCTTAACAGTACCGTTGTATTCTGGCCAGAGCGGAACGTACTCTACGCGAAATCAGATGAGACCAAACGTATAACATTAAGCAATCCGGCAACCCGTTGTTTACTATTATTAATTCAACAACAGGGGCAGGTTGTTGAACGTGATTATTTCTTTGAGCATGTCTGGTATATTAACGGTGCGCAGGTCACCAATAATACGTTCTATCAGAATATTTCCTTGCTGCGTCGCGCGTTTAAAGAACTTAGCCTGAATGAAGAACTTATCGTAACCGTACCGAAAGTCGGGATCCGCCTGGAGCCACAACTGGAAGTGCTGGAACAGAAGATTGAAGAACCGCTTAGCGATCTCTCTGTCACGCCATCGGTAACGCCGGTAAATACAGTGACAAAATCACTGCGTATGCGCTCACTGTGCTGGATTCTGGCGGGTGTTGTGTGCTGCGTTATAGCCGCAATAGTGACCTGGGAGGCACAGTTTGATCCCAAACTCAGTCGCTATGTGTCTTTAGGCGTAGGGGAGGGATGCCACTGGTACGTCAATCAGGATGTGCTTAAATTTGATCAGCACCAGCAGTTTATCAAAACAAATACGCTGGATTGTCAAAGTTATCCCTGGGTTTATCTCACGCTGTATCCTAATTTCCCGCGGATCTCCGCATTAACTTGTCGAAAGCAATTTAGCCGCTGGCAGGATAATGATTGTGTGACCCATTATTATTTCGCGGAGTCCAGACATGTGGGGACGTAATATAAAATGGTGTGTTGGCATCATCTTAGCAGTAGCGTTAACAATTGCAGTCACGATGACGTTACAAAACTGGCAGCGGTCACATTTTGATTGCTCCGGAGAATTAGTAATGGAGTATCCAGATATTCGTGGTGATATTTCAGTTAGATACGTTTTTAATGGCAGCAATGGGGTGGCTATTTTACGCGGAAAACTCACTGATAATAACGGTGAAAAGCTGGCGGTAAATCAAAATGTCTGGTTTACCTTTACCCGCAAGGATGATGATTACTTTATGGAATCCGGAAATGTCGCTTCAAGTTCCGGTGGCACTAACATTCATCCATTGTTAGCGAGAACGTTGCCAGATTTTTTCCTTAAACCCAAAGAACCATTTTATTTCAGCATATTGCGACTCAATAGCAGTACATGGCAGTTCTATACCAGCCGTTCGCCGTCGGTGTTTTGTCAGCGTTAAACCGTTGAGATTGCACTCTGTATAGCGTTTGCATCCAGAGTGCTTGTGCTCAAAGCATTTCAACTGCAGGAGCGAACTTTGTTGCTCAGACCTTCATGATTGGTTATTCGACAGAGAAATCAGAAGGGGCGAAGACTGAACAGGTCCATGGGGTTAGAAGCCTAATACAGTTCAAATTCAATTTAACATAATATACATTATGCGCACTAAGATGGAGTAAGAAAGAACCTGAGTTTTTTTTGGTCGTCCTTGTGCAGCTGAAACATAGTGTTAAACGGCGCTGCTGCGTATCAGACGATACAGAACATGTTGTGCTAATCGATGATCTGGCGGCAACGCGGGATGCACAAACTCTTCTGCTTTACTCATGCCAAGGCGTATCATCAGGTTCTCAGACGGTTTGTTCAGCACCGAAGTAAAAGAAACCACCTCAGTTAACGCCAGTTCCTCGAAAGCAAAAGTCAGGCAGGCTTCGGCAGCTTCCAATGCTAACCCCTGATGCCAGAATGATTTCGCAAGACGCCAGCCTATTTCAGTACAGGGTGAAAAATGAAACTTATCAGGTTGTGGATGTAAACCTACGCAGCCCACAAACTGGTGTGTTTCTTGTAGTTCAACGGCCCAAAATCCCCAGCCGCGCTCTGTAATGCCTTCCTGGAATCTTGCGGCAAGATTGTCGCTTTCCGTCCGTAGCAATGGAGCCGGAAAAAAACGCATCACATCGGAATCGGTATTTAACGCGGCGAATGGCGCTCTGTCTTTCGCTTTCCACTGACGGAGAATCAGTCTCGATGTTTCCAGCATAAATCTGCCCTTATCATTCATTTTCATATAATCTTCTAAAAGAAGCTGCTTATCGGCAAGGACTAATGAACCCCCTTTCCGCCTTTTCTTCTTATACTGGAGATTCATACATGGCCGACTGGAACCCTTCGCTTTATTTGCAATATAAAACTGAACGTTCAAGACCCGCAGCGGAATTACTTAGCAGAGTGGCGTTAGAAAGTGTTCGTTCAGTTGTCGATCTTGGCTGTGGCCCGGGAAACAGTACAGCATTACTGCATCAGCGCTGGCCTTCAGCTCAAATAACTGGGGTTGATACCTCACCCGCGATGCTGAATGAAGCGCGCAACACATTACCAAAATGCCATTTTATTGAAGCGGATATCAGTACGTTTCAGGCAGAGCACCCCGTGGATCTGCTTTATGCCAATGCATCGTTACAGTGGGTACCCGATCACTATGAGTTATTCCCGCACCTGGTCTCACAACTGAGTCACAATGGCGTTCTGGCCGTGCAAATGCCAGATAACTGGCTGGAGCCAACGCATGTATTGATGCGCGAAGTGGCTTATGAACAAGATTACCCAGACCGTGGCCGTGCTCCGCTTCCTGGCGTTCACGCCTACTATGATATTTTGACCGAAGCGGGTTGTGATGTAGATATCTGGCGTACAACGTATTATCACATTATGGATTCGCATCAGGCAATTATCGACTGGGTAAGCTCGACGGGCCTGCGCCCCTGGTTGCAGGATTTGAGCGAAAGCGAGCAACGTCATTACCTGGCGCGCTACCATGAACTGCTCCAGGAACAATATCCGTTGCAGGAGAACGGCAAAATTTTACTGGCATTTCCGCGATTATTTATTGTTGCCAGACGCAATAGTTAAGCGTTTATCATCTGGCAGATCACAGGAATAAACTATCAGCCATGCGTACCCTCGCCTTTTTATCATAAGGATCTAGTGGCTATGTCTGGCTTCTGCTAGTGTCTTGCAATATGTTTCTGACGGGGAGTTGTTATGTCTAAAGTCTACATTGGTGGGTGTCTGTGTGGCTCGATCCGTTTCACAGCCAGCAGTCCTAATAATTCCCATACCTGCTCCTGCGATATATGCCGGAAACATACGGGCGCCCCTACCGTCGTCTGGATTGAGTTTGATGCAGAAAATGTAGAATGGACGGGAAAAGCCGGAAAACCGAAAACCTGGCGCTCATCAGAAACGACCAGTCGGGCCTTTTGCCCTCAGTGCGGCAGTTCCGTGGGCGCCATCGATGACGCCCCGGTCATTGCGCTTTTAGCCGGTGCTTTTGACGATCCTAACGATGAAGACCTTGCACCGGAGTTTCATTCGTTTTCCGATATGCAGCCCGCGTGGTGGCAAAACGAACGTCGCTAAGTGAGTTGATAGTGCTTATCCGGCATATGCTTTGCTGGCACATTTGTTTCATCATTCATTTGCAGCAAATCGATTTCGATTGCATTGCAAATCGCATCCAGCGGCAGATCGTTGTTCTCAGTGCCAAACGGATCTTCAAGCTCTTCTGCAAGCGTGTCGAGCGAAATAAAAGTATAGGAAATAAGCACTGAAATAAACGGTGTCATGTAGTGCAGATCGACCACCAATGCAAATGGCAACATGATACAAAACAGGTACACAGTACGATGAAGGATCAAGGTATAAGCAAACGGCACCGGGGTATTAGCAATCCGCTCACAACCGGCCAGTACTGCAGACATATCATTTAACCTATTGTTTAAACTGTGAAATAATATGTCAGACAGTTGACCATTACGTCTGCGTACGGCCAACCACTCGCCCATCAGCAACAAGATGCGGTTTGCCGGTGATTGTGAGGCAAATACCGTCTGCATATCTTTCTCGCTCAGGTACTTCGCTAACGGCTCTGCCTGAGGCTGTCGGCGTAAAGTCATGCGTAAACAGTGGGCAAATGCGATTTGCAGATGAACAAAATACCTCAGATCAGCGTCGTCCGGTAAGGTGGTTTTAACCTCTCGCAGTAATGAGCGGGAAGTTATCATCAACTGCCCCCACAGGTGTCGGGCCTCAACGTAACGTGAATAGCAGGCGTTATTGCGAAACCCCAGAAAAATAGCTATCGCCACGCCGAGAATGCTGAACGGTGCCAGGGTAAATTTGATACCCAGCATCGTATACCATGGCAGGATGATAATAACCACAATAGAAAGAAGGAAATTAAGAAGCAGCCGGGTAAAGATTTTTGATAATACGGAGCCATGCCAGACAAATATCAGGCGTATCCAGTGTTGTTGAGGTCTAACGATCATGGTTATCTTAGAAATGGTTGGGAGCCAACGCATTAAACTTGATTGTGATCAATGTTGCAAGCTTCTGACCACACCAGCTTCTTCCCTGCTAAAAACTTAGTCAACTCCGTAGTTACGGAACGGTGTTTTTTGAAAGTGCTTATTGTATGTTGTAACTAAATTAGATTTATCATTACCATTCGGAAAATACCTCACATTAGAAACAGATAACGTATGCTAACTTTATATTGAATGACCGGACGGGTATTGTATCTTCAGTTTCTTAGTGGTCATTACAGTCATTCATTGGGATATAAATTACATAAAAATCAGAGAATAAATTATGTACATTAAAGAATGGCTCGCGAATCAGACGCATGTTGCTACCTCCGTTTTTCATCTCGGTAGGTACTGCGACGACTGGAAAGCCTCAACATACCCAACCGGTATGCCCAGTTTTCATTTGGTGCTTGAAGGGCAATGCTGGCTTCGCTTCACCGATCGTAACACTGTCGTAAACCTGTCCGAAGGTGATATTGTATTCTTTTTCTTTAATATGCCATTTTATTTGGTCTCTTCTCCCGAGGCGAATGCCGAGAATATTCCAAAAAAGTCGATGTATTCCATCAGTGAACCTAAAGATGGCGATACCGCCCTTCTGTGCGGTTTTTTGCACCCAAAAACCATACAGGGTGAAATTCTTTTTGCTCTACTGCCGGAATTCATGATAATCAAAAAAGATGATACATCCAGCCAGAAAATAAGCCAACTGGTTGCTATTTTACAGCTGGAGTGTTCAGTCTCACAGTCAGGGTGCGAACTGGCTCTCGCACGACTCACCGATCTTTTATTGGTTTACATTGTTGAGCAAATTGTTGATGAACATCTTGTCGATATAAAACTGTTGGATATTTCACAACACGCCCCCTTCTCTGATCTTTTATTGCAGATTATGCATAACCCTACACTCGACTGGTCAATTGATATGATGGCCGGTAAAGTAAATATGAGTCGCTCAACCTTTATCAGAAAGATAGATGATATATGCGGTTATACTCCTAATGAGCTGGTAACCCGACTGCGTATTAACATCGCCATCAACTTATTGCGCAGAGGCTACAAAGTTGAAGAAGTAACATCACGCGTAGGCTATGAGTCATTATCCGGATTTAATAAAGCCTTTCGAAAAATCACGTCGAGCACACCCGCTGATTTTTGGAAAGCACGTTAGTTATCAATGCAAAACTACTCTGCCATACCGTGCATGTCATGCTGTTCATAACGCAGGTATAGAGAAAACGGATGGCTCAATAACCCACTAAATTTTTTAAGGTTGAGCAATAACATAATATTATACTTGTGGCTAAAGAGCGTTTTTATGGAAATATTCAAGTCATCCGTAATCACACGCTGACTCTTATGCAATAATGTCATTGTTATGATATGATGTTGTCTTCTGGTTAAATATATTTTAGGTTGCCATTCATAGAACCTACCATGAACAACCAATTCTCTTAAATCTTGTACCTGAATTGCTCGTGGGATAAACCTCACCTTCATTCCAGTAAAGCATTTTTTAATCCCAAAAGGTGACATAATATACATGCGTTCAGGTTCAATCAGCGCAATCCGCTCGGCCAGTGGCGTATAAATGACATTATTTTTAAAAGTATCTAATATCACATGAGCATGCCGATGACGTTGCAGACAAATATCTTCTACACAACGGATATGCTCTGTCATATCCGGACCCAAAATACAGGAAATTGAATAAAATAAAAAACGATCCTGAGTAATGACGAGATACACCTTTTTATCCTGTGAAAATTAGCCTGATGGCGTGGTTAAGACGGAGTTAATCCATAATGGAACTTCTGGAATGCGATCAATATCGGTACGCTGAAACAGATGCCCCTGAAGCCAGCAATGCGGGGTCGTCATCAGAGCCATTGTGTGGCCGGTGTGTTCTACTCCCTCCACAATGACATTTCCTGCAAAACGAGTCAGATCGCGGATAACCTTTCCCAGCCATGCCTTATCGCTGACATGGTGTTGCCAGAAAAAAGACTTATCAATCTTCGCCCCACTAAAATATCCCCTGATCAGCAAACCAAAATTGTTATGGCTTCCGGAGCCAACATCATCCAGCCACATTGAGGCATGGGGTCGTAAATGATGCAGTAATCCCCGTTTTTCTTTGTCTGAGGTGGGGAAATGCTCATGTACCTCAAGACGAATAAACGGCATTTTAGCGATCATAGAAAGTACGGCCTTGTCACGAAGAAGCCAAACAGCCGTATCAGCATCCACATTCAGTGAGATAACGATGTGGTGGCGAACCAACCAATTTTGCCAGCAGCTAACACCGTACAGTTGGCGCACAAAATTTAGCCATTTATACTCTGGCGTAAGAATATCGGTCACATCGTTGTATGAGACCGCATTCCCTTCAGGTGTCGTAAACGATGTCAGCACTTCCATGGCAACCAGACGCCCCGCCATGGTATAAACCGGCTCACAAACATAACGTTGCTTATAGCTGTTTATCATGCTGCGATTACTGGTAATTAATAGTGTAAGTCAGGCTAGTTTTGATCGACCCGCCCTGCACCGAATCGCTGGTTCGGATGATACGCGCCCCCAACGGAAAACGGACTGAACCACTGCTGTCTCCAACCGTCGGCGTGACAACCATACTGCCCGCGAGATTCTGCGCAACGTACGTTCCTGATTGTTTCGAGGCGACCTGTACGCCAAATCCTGATGCGGTGGCCGTATTATCCAGAGCGACAATTCCATTTACGGAATCAATAGCGGAGGTGTTCGGCGTCAGCGTCATGGTAAGTTTGTTGGGCGCAATACTGCCAGACTGAGACACACTCCCTGAATTAAAGCCGGCTTGAATATTGTACTGGGTATAGCTTCCATTACTGTTATTACCCAGGAATGTAGAACACCCGGTCAAAGTCACTGGCGTATCCACCCACACACTGGCGTCGCCCTGATTTCGTAAGAGCGTGGTGTTAGTCGTTCCCAGATCCCAATTAAAGTTGGGCGTCGTACACGTTGGCGTTTGCAGCGTAAAACCGCCGGTAATCGTATGCCATGCCACTCGAGTTGGATTATTGTCGGCATCTATAGCATCAATCCTCACTTGCGGAAAAAGTGCGCTATTCACTGTTCCGGCAGTAATTGGCCCCATTTTGACCAGCTCAATAGTGAACACTAACCAGCCATCAGGACTGTAAGTACCCATCCAGGTAGTATTAAACGGATAATATTTATTCTCGTAAGGGTTACGAAAACGCACCCCTAATCCATTAATCCCCGTCTGATAGATGTTGCTTTGACCGGGGTATAGCGTGCCTCCTGAAAGACTCATGCGCGAATAGGCGCCAGAATTAGTACAAGTCACAGGAACAGCCGTATAGCCACGAACCTGCTGTACGCGGATATTACTCCCTACTGGAAAATCCTCTCCGGCACTAAACGTTGCAGCCTGGAGAGGAACCTGAACGGTATACTGCTGATTTCCAGTCGAACAGACGGCAAGACTATGGCCAGCAAATAACAGCCCGCTCGTCGCAACGAGCAACTGAACTATCCGCAGATGTATTTTGGAACGAATCAAACTGAACATGTATTCTCCAAGATCGTAAATCAAAGCGGCTGTTGCCTTAGCGTCCGCACGAATAGGTTATCTGCTGCATCGCTTTCGCTTCATCCGTCACGCTGAAAGGCATAATGCAGGTACTGGCTTTGCCTGTTAGATCATGGGTGGCAAACAGCTGGCCTGTTTTTGTATTTACCCGGGCGTAGACCATTCCACCTTGCCCTACCATGCCGACGGTATTTCCCTGACTATCCGTTACCGTCGCGCCGAAGGATAAACTTACTTCTGGTTGCGCTGGCGTCAGCAGTAGGGCATAGCCTTGATGCGTGGCAAATTCCGCCACCACTACAGCACCTGAGCGCGGCACCACATTTTGAGTGGTATTTTCGAGTTCAACCTGGTGAGACAGATTTTTCGGATCGAGGCTGACCGAATTTCGCTGATATGGCATTGAGGCAGGCATGACGGCATTGCCCCAGCGGTCCAATTTTAATCCCGGATAACTCAGCACTTCCGCACCTGCAGCACCTGGGGCATTCACTACCACCCAGGTGCCACTGGTATAAGGCGTAAAGGTTACTCCGTGTGGATGCGCCACCATCGAACCTGACAGCCCACCAGACAAGGTATGGTTATCCCGACCTACACCTACAGACGCATTGACGGATGTCCATGGTGAAAGGTACTGACCGCTCACGCTACCGGTACTGCCACTTTGTTCACTGTGGGTTCCCGAAACGCCCCAGCTCATCTGCTGCTTATCTCCGCCAGTTCCGGCCAGCGCAACTTGCTCAGCCAAGCCACCGTTATCATGGGAAACCGAACTACTAAACGTGACAGGGCGCTCCTCACCCAACGGCAAACTGAAGGAAACCAGCCAACTGGTTTCCATGTTTCCCTCTGGGGCACGGTTACGCGTAGCGGTCAGGGTATAACTCAATCGTTTCCAGCGGTTTGAGTAACCAAACTGGTATTGCATGTCGTTCCCATTGCGATTCCAGTAATTCTGCGAAAGCCCGGTGGCAGAGAATGTCCCCCAACCTTCCGCCAACCCCTGACTTAACGTCAGGCTGTATCGGTTTTTGGTCCGGTACAGTAACCCGGCATAAATCGCATCCCCTTTCTGCAAGTTCTGGTACTCCATGGCCTGAGCAAAATCCAGATAATCACGCGTGGAGAAACGATATGCGGCCAGCGCAATATTGCTCTGCGTGTCAGAAATGAGTTTGTTGTAGGTAATGCGATAACTTTGCCCGCTCAGTTTGTCTCTGCTCGTGGAGGTCATAGCCTGGGTCACATCCAGCGCCACGGCACCCAGCGGGGTCGATACCGCGCTGCCGGCCTGATACGCCTGATAGCCATCGCTAAATTGGGTTCCACCATACAACGTCAAGAAGTTAGTAATACCCTGCTGCCAGGTCGCCTGATAAAAAGGTTGACCGTCACGCCCATTCGACTGACGGTATTTCCCTGCCACCGCTTCATAACGCGATGCGCCAGGACGCAACAAATCTGCTACCGAGGCGTAAGGCACAAGGAATGTGCTTTCACTACCATCCGCTTCGCGTACGGTCACGCTGAGGTCGCCACCATAACCGGTAGGATAAAGATCGTTAATAACAAAAGCCCCTGCCGGAACGGTAGTTTCATAAATCACATTCCCGCTCTGCCGTACGGTGACGCGCGCATGGCTGCGGGCGATCCCGCGGATTTCAGGTGCATAACCGCGCTGTGATTCAGGCAACATTTGATCATCGCTGAATAGCGAGACGCCGGTATATGACAACGAATCAAAAAGACGTCCTGAGGTATTAGCTTCACCCACCAGGAAACGACCGCGAACAGAGCTGACATCATGCTGGAGGTAAGTATTAATGCTTTGATAACGATTGCCGCTTCCGGTCTGATTGGTCAGACTCCCGTTATGTCGCAGATACCAGCCTCCAACGTTAAGTCCGCTGTTCAGACTCAAATACTGAGAGTTAAACGTTTCACCGCCAGATGATGATTGATAGGCACTGGCGTTGTAACCTATAAATGCCGCCAGACTGCCATCCTGCCAGAGCGATGGCGGCACGGTACCGCGCGCCGTTTTCGCGAGATCCTGCTGGGGTACGGCAATAACCAGCTTTTGCTCGCTGTTATTCCATGTGAGTTTTGCTGATGGAATCACCTGCTCTACGGGCACGCAGTTGCCGCGGGTCAGCTTATCCATGTCGTGCAATGCGGACGGCATAATATTCAGGTGAGCCAGCAACTCAGGAGTCATACAGGCAGCAACCGTTCCTTGAGACGTTTTATTGAATGTCATTTTCTGCGTTGCCACCAACTCATCATTTAGCCAGATATCCGCTAAATACTCTCCCGCCGGCAAGCTGTTTCCTTGCCTGAACTGCTGCAAGTCGATACCCGCTGTATACGTGCTGTCAAGAAATGTGGTGTTGAACTCAACATCATCGTCTGGCGCTGCCGTTGCCATAACAGGTATGATCAGTAATGACGCATATATCCAGGCAACGGGCTGCCCTGCCGACAGCATTTCAGCAAGATAAGTTTTACGCATGAGTATCCCCTGGTATTACAACCGGTTTACAGGTTCTGTAACCGATGAGCCGTAATCGTTAATCGCTTCCACGGTAAGGCCATCCGCCACTACACCAGAGGGAAGCGTCAGATCGAGACTGCCGTGCGGTGCCAGCATATCGGCGGGGATCGTTGTTTTTTTGCCTGCGTGCGTCGCGGTTACAGCCACGGCAGAAACGTAGTACGCCGTCGGATTACTCAGGATGATATGATTACCCTGCGCCTGCCAGCGCAGCTGCGCGATTGCCTTACGAGCGCCTTTGTCGTCAAGTGTGACAGGGCGATAAAACAGCTTGATCCTTGATCGAAAGGCCACCTGCACCTGATTTGTCCCTTTCTCACCTACAGGCGGGATTTCCAGCACGTTTAACCAATAAACGCTCTCTCTGTCGGCGGGCAAAGCAGTCCCGGTATATGACAGGCGTAACGTTTGTCCTGCGTCGGCATTCACCCGCGTCAATGGAGGAGTCAGCACAAAAGGAGTGCGCATTGCGTCCGGTTTAATTTCTGGATTACCGTCATCGGTCCAGCTTTGCAGCAATACCGGATATTTTCCTGGATTCGTAATTTGCACGCTGATATCTTTTTCCGCAGCATGATAAATGACTCGGGTGGTATTGATTTGAATACTGGCATACGTCGCTGGTATTCCCGTAGCCAGTAAAAGCGCTGTAGCAGAAAAGAATCGGTGCAGTTTCATAGTATTATTGCCTTTAAAACAGAATATTTAACGATATGCTCTTTATTTTTATAAAATCCGGAGAGGAAGGTTCGACATAAAACCTTCCACTCCGGCTTGTTACGAAGTAAGAAAATTACTGGAGTTTATAGAACACTTTGAAAATGTTTATCTATACTATTCGGAGAAATACTTTTACCAAATTTTCTTAAGTAATATTCTGATATCAGTTATAGATCAGCGAATACGTTACGCTAGACGCAACCGCACCAGCAGTAGCTGCCCCCGTTGCATAATAGCGTACGGCATATGGCAGAGTTGCATTACCACCACTAATAGGCACGTAGTTACCCGTGTTCTGCGCAATGTCGCCTGCCTTAATTGGCGTATTCCCGGAACCGTCGACAAGCTCCAGCACAACATTGGACGCACCTGTTGTATTGGTATTAACAAGACGACCATTACTGTCTACATTTGCTCCTCTTTCAAAAAAGGCCTTAACAGTGCCAGCGCCTGCTGGGTTAGTCGACGCACACCCAGTGACATCCATTTTAAAAGATGTCTGACCCGCGACATTACCTGCGGTACCTAAAATATTTGCCTGAACAGTTGGCAGCGTCACAGCCGCCGCAGTATTACCTGTTGCGCCATTAATCGTAGCACTACAGGTCTGGTTATTTACCGCACCGGTAAAATTAATAGTGCCATTTCCGGCTGCCTGAACAGCAGAGA
Source organism: Citrobacter sp. LUTT5 (assembly GCF_009905315.1). Classification (NCBI taxonomy): domain Bacteria; kingdom Pseudomonadati; phylum Pseudomonadota; class Gammaproteobacteria; order Enterobacterales; family Enterobacteriaceae; genus Citrobacter; species Citrobacter sp. LUTT5. The sequence continues at coordinate 2,527,971 of NZ_CP047606.1, forward strand.
CAGCAAATACGCTGCTGAATGCAACGATAGCGGCGATTTTTTTCATTATGTTGTTCCTGATAAAAATATAACGAGTTGTTGTGCATTTCAAAAGAGCAGAGTCTCTCTGAGAAGCTGAATCGATTATCAACAGGCTCAAAATTAAATCAACAACTATTTAATCAACGAAAAAAACTTAAAACATAATTATTTCCTAAGATTTCCTTACTGATAATAACTTACGCGACAAATATCTCATCAAAAATTTCAATTGGTATCTTTTAATGAAATTTTTGTAATCCCCACCCACTAAAAGCCTTCATTTTTTCATGGTTTTTATATAGCTTTATTTATAACTTTTTTTACAGGTTGAATCAAAAATGTTATATGCGGAAACAGATAAAATTCACTTAGTTTTATATGTCGTTAGAGATAATGGTGGTGATAATACCCATGGGGACTACTTTCATCACGATGCTATTACGGTGTGTGGTGTAATTCTATAGTTTTATAATTAAAAAAAGTATAGTTTGCACGGGTGAACTACGGAAAAAAACATAATTTGTATTACAAAACAAAATGGCTCAGGGAGAGTAACCTCTCCCTGAATTAAACACCTTTGCGGCCTGCTAAAATAAAAAGCTTATAAATGAATATTAAGCATTTTTTAGCACAGTGGTTTCACGGCTTCACGCATGCCTTTTGCCAGGATGGCATCCAGATCGGCAGAAACTTGCTCCACCAGCCCAGAAACCTGGGTCAGGTCTTGCTCCCAATGTTCTTTGACCGCCAGTACAGTACGCACCAACGCCTCAGTACTTATCTGGCGATCGCGATGTTGGCTCCACAGTTGTTGGAAACGTTCAATCCAGTGCGCATCATCCTGGACCGGATAAGACTCACCGTTACGCTCCCCGCGGTAGAACGCAATCAACGCCGCAAGTGCAAACGTCAAACGCGCAGGCAGTTTACCGCTGGCCTGTTGCCCTGCCAGCAGTTGCGGCAATATACGGGTGCGGAATTTGGTCATGCCATTCAGGGCAATCGACAACAGCTGATGTTTTATATAGGGGTTGCAGAATCGACCGGTTACCGCGCTGGCAAAAGACGCCAGCTCATCACGAGGTAAATCCAGTACCGGAATGATCTCTTCATAAATAGCTTTTTCAACGAAGGCGCAAATTTCTGCGTCATTCATCGCCTCGCCTACGGTGTCCAACCCTGCCTGCCAGGCAACAGGAACCAGCGCAGTGTGAGCACCGTTGAGAATCGCCACTTTGCGCTCTTTGTACGGTTTGATGTCATCCACAATCAGGACATTCAGCGGATACTTATCCAGACGTAGTTCTGCGGCTAATGACTTCGGCCCCTGAATGACAAACAGATAGAAATGTTCTGCCGTGTCGAGGAAAGCATCATGATAGCCCAGTTCAGCTTCGAGCTTAGCTACCTCATCACGCGGATAGCCGGTAACAATACGGTCCACCAGCGTAGAGCAAAATGCATTGGCCTGATCCAGCCACTGAATAAACGCTTCCGGCAGCGTCCATTCCTGAGCGTAGCGCAGAACCAGTTCACGCAGCGCATCACCGTTATAATCAATCAGTTCGCAAGGGATGATAATCCAGCCTTTATCCAATGCGCCGTTAAAATAGCTGAAGCGTTCGAACAGCAGACGCGTCAGTTTAGCCGGATAACTTACCGCTGGCGCGTCGTCAAACTTATCGCCCGCGTGGTAACTGATACCTGCTTCCGTGGTGTTAGAGAACACAAAACGCATATCAGGATTATGTGCCAGCTTCAGGAACTCATCGTATTCGCTATAGACGCTGATTTCACGGTTAACTGAACGAATTAGACGAGCATCGCTGACAGCCTCGCCCTTCTCATTCAAACCACGAATGATAGTAGTATAGAGGCCATCCTGCGTACTCAGCGATGGCGGGAAGGTACTTTCGATAGGACGAACAATGACCACACCAGCGTTCAGATCGGTATGTTCGTTCAGCAGATCAACCTGCCAGTCTACAAAGGCGCGCAGGAAGTTTCCTTCACCAAACTGAATAATGCGTTCAGGATACTGAGCACCGGGGAAATCGCGACGATTTAGTGTTTGCACAATGGGTTCCCTTTATGATTAGTCATACAACCTGATTGAATTGGTCCAATAGGTTAGCAAACTTTAATACATTGAAACCCTGTTTTGATCAATCCCCGGCGACAAATTAGAGCGTTTTATAGAAAAGTGTGGTCCCGGTCAGCGTCCCATCGGGCATTTGGGCATAGTCAGGTATCACCCCTACCTTTTTCCACCCGCAATTGTGGTAGAACAACTCCGCGCCACTGCCCGTCGCCGTATCAAGCACCAGCAGCGTTTTACCTTGTTGACGCGCGCAACTTTCCAGTTCGTTCATCAATTCACGAGCCAGGCCACCGCGTCGCGCTGAGGGGTGAACCAGCAGTTTGGCAACATCAGCACGATGAGGTTGATTTTCAGGTTGATCGATAATGAGTTGGACGGTACCGACAAGCGCCCCCTGCGCGTTCTGCGTACCAAGAACGATCCGTTCTCCGCGAGAAACACTTTGCGCGACGTTCATCCAGAAAGGCTCTGATTTTTCGCGATTAAAGGGCAGCATAAAACTGATGGAGGCGCCGTCATTGACGCACCGTTCAAGAACATCGCTGAGCTCGTCGATTCGCGACAGAATCTGTGCCGCGCTCATCACAAAGCAGGGTTTACCGGAAGCCATGGTTTCTCCTTAGATTGACCCCTTCATACTGCTTTTAACAATTACACAACACAAGGGGTCATATCATAGGATAATGTTATCTATGGCTTGTTCATCTGAAGCACTAACCAGTGATAAATAACCGTGACAACGTAATGTTTTTGTTCATCGTTTAGCGCTACGCCCTGAGGTATATCATGCCATTTCGCCAGACACCCTCGACAGCACGTTGCCGTAGCATGTTGAGCGATAAATACCGGGTGACCACGCATGGGAGTCTGTTTACCATCATTGGCGGGAAACGCAGGTGCCAGTCGTTTAGCAATAAAATCCGCAGCATGTTGTTCGATAACCGGCGCCCCTTTATCCAGACAATACTGCCTTTCTTTCTGACCAAGACGAAACCGCGAGCGAAACGTTGATTTCGCCAGCCGGGCAAAAAGAGGATCGAGCGTATTCATCAGTAAACCGAACGCCCCAGCTGTTGTGTTAATTGCTCCAGCACGGCGATACCGGCCAGTGAATTTCCCGCCGGGTCCAGTTCCGGACTCCAGACAGCAATCGCCATCTCGTGAGGCACGATCGCCACGATGCCGCCACCCACACCAGATTTCGCCGGAAGCCCGACCCGCCAGGCAAACTCCCCTGCGTTCTGATACATGCCGCTGGTCGCCATTAGCGCATTGATCTGCCTGGCCTGCATCGGCGTCACCACGGGTTCCGCAAGATGATAGGCATGGCCTTGATTTGCCAAAAAGACAAAGGTTCGCGCCAACTCCACACAGCTCATTTTTAGCGCGCAGTAGTGAAAGTAATTTTGCAAAACGGTGGTCACGTCATGGTGAAAATTGCCGAAGGATTTCATCAGCCAGGCAATTGCGGCATTACGCGCCGAGTGTTCAAACTCTGATCGCGCGACCGTCGCATCATAAGCGATATCCGAAACACCGCTTAACGCCCGTACCACTTCCAGCATCCGTTGACGCGGTGCGCTTAGACGCCCTTGCAACATATCGCAAACCACCAGCGCCCCGGCGTTAATAAAGGGATTGCGAGGGATACCCTGCTCCATTTCCAGCTGCACCAGGGAGTTAAAAGGATGGCCAGAAGGATCTTTGCCGACACGCTGCCAAATCTCCTCTTCCTGATAGTGACGCATTGCCACGACCAGGCTGAGCACCTTTGAAATCGACTGAATAGAAAAACGTTCCTGCGCATCTCCCGCCTGATAGTGCTGTCCATCAACGGTACAGATAGCAATACCCAGTTTTGAACCGTCGACAGAGGCTAATGCCGGAATATAATCAGCGACTTTACCCTGACCAATCAGCGGACGAACCTGCTGCACAATGGTCTCTAAAATTGAATTGTCCATGGCCCTGGCCACAACATGCTCCTTGCTCGCAGGTATGAAAGGCCTGCGAGTATAACAGAGCTGAATACGCAGCGTCAGGCCGGAAGGCGGAATCTGGCCACGGCCTGCATAAGCTGGCGGGATTCATGGTGTAGCTGCAAGGAAGAGTCAGATGCAGCATTCACCAGATCGCTGGTTTGCCGGGCTTCGCCGTTCAGGACATGCAGCTTTCGAGTCAACTGGTGAATATTGTTCCCTTGATTTAAGGTTGCTGTCGAAATGTCGTTCAGCAACGCGCCAAGATTCTCAACCAGTTCGATAACCTGCTGCAAATTCTTATCCAGCCCGTTAACCGCGTGAAAGCCCTCTTCAATGCCCTGTAACGAGTGTTTAATCAGTGTCTGAATGTTTTGCGTAGACTGACCGCTTTTTCGCGCCAGCAGCCCAACTTCTTTCGCAACCACGGCAAACCCGCGCCCTTGCTCCCCGGCATGTGCTGCCTCGATTGCCGCGTTAAGAGCCAGGATATTTGTCTGAAATGCAATATTATTGATAAGCGTTGTAATACCTCGCATTTCAGACGAACGTGTCACAATCGCCTGCATTGACGTATTTACCGTCGCCATCATTCGGTCCCCGCCTGCCGCAACATCTCGCGCCTGCACAGCGCGTTGATTCGCCAGTTCAGCAAAGCCACTGTTATCCTCAACATGCATTTCCAGCAACGAAATATGCGATGTCACGCTGCTTAACTCTTCACTTTGTTTCGCCGACTGCTGATATAGCTGTTTATTGTTCTGCGCAAGTTCGTTGATATTTTCTACCATTGCAGTGGTGGCATCGTTCACCTGCTGCACCAGCGCGCAGAGACCTTGCTGCATTGCAGCAATACGCGAACTTAATTGCGTCACTTCCCGGTTAAACTGACTTACCTGCGGGGCCGGGCGAGACAGGTCCCCCGCTGCTAAAATATCGATATGATCGATCAGCCGTCGCAGTGGCATAATCACCCAACGGGACATACTGCGCCAGACCAGAAAGGCGATAACCACCAGCACGAGAGGAATAAACAAAAATAGATTCTGTAAACGCTCAAGACTGGTCAACAGCTGCTGACGCCCAGCTTCCGCATGTCGCCCACTGTGCTGCTGAAAGCGCGCGTAATTAGCGTTAAAGTCCGTCTGAAAGGCCTGCACGGGTACGGCAAAAAACGCATCAATGGAACCGGACTGCATCAGCCCATCCGCCTGCTCCTGAATACCGCTATAAAAACGCTGATAGCTCTCCGTTAGATCCGGATCCGGCTGCGGTTTCATATCCCGCCAGGCATCCCATGCACTTTTTGACTGCGCCAGCGCCCGGTATGCCTCTTCCATTAACGGACGCCAACTCCCGTCCGAACCGGTGGCGGCATCCTGCATAAAATAAACTCCCGCACGGTTAAGTAAATCGCTGGCAGATAATAACGCCACCCGCGCTTCATCAACCTTCGCCTGCTGTATAAGCGCGAGTTGATTACGTCCTTCATTATGCTGTGCGCCGCTGACTGAGGCCGAAAGCATTAAGGAGGACGCGACCTGCAAAACAGAGAACAGCGCAATAATGCAAAAAATGCCGGTTAACAGACCAAACTGACGGGGAATAAGACGACGGAAAATTTGCGTTATGTTCATATTACTCTTCTGTATCAAAGCGTTAGACGCGAGTGTACGGAGAGTAAATGACAGAAAAATTGCAGAAATAAGACAGGTGCCTCCAGCGGAGACACCTACACCATCAAAGGCGGTTTTTCCAGACAGTCTGCACGTTACAAAACTCATGCAGACCAAAGTGCGAAAGCTCTCGGCCAAAACCACTTTTCTTCACACCGCCAAAGGCAACGCGGGCATCGCTGGCACTGTAACCATTGATGAATACGCCACCACACTCCAGGCGCGACGCCATCTTCTGCGCCAGCACTTCATCCGCAGTAAACACCGTGGCAGATAAGCCGAAATCACTGTCATTCGCCAGCGCTAAGGCATGTTCCGCATTCTTCGCCACAGTAATTGCCGCAACCGGACCAAACAGCTCCTGGCGGAACGCCGTCATCTCTGGAGTAACATCGCCCAGTACCGTCACGGCATAGTAATTACCATGACCCGCAATTTTTTCCCCGCCGAGAAGTAACCGCGCCCCTTCGGCAAGGGTGGCTTCAACCTGCTGGTGCAGCTCATCACGCAGATCAAATCGCGCCATCGGCCCCAGATCGTTTTCTTCGTTCAGCGGATCGCCCATTTTGAGCGCGCTCGCAGCGGCCACAAAGCGTGAAGTAAATTCTGCCGCTATCCCTTCTTCGATAATAAATCGTTTGGCTGCCGCACAAACCTGCCCGGTATTCTGATAACGCCCGGCGACCGCCGCCTTAACGGCCAGATCGAGGTCTGCATCATTAAGAACAATAAACGGATCGGAGCCCCCCAGTTCAAGAACGCATTTTTTCAACGCGGCCCCCGCCTGGGCGCCAATCGCCGCACCAGCACGAACACTACCCGTTACCGTTACCGCCGTGATACGCGGGTCATTGATCATCTGACTGACCCCTGCGTTATCGGCATTCACCCAACAGTAAACCCCTGCCGGTACACCCGCATCAGCGAAAACCTGCGCAATAATTGCAGCACAGCCGGTTACGTTAGGCGCATGCTTTAACAGGTAACCATTTCCGGCCAACAGAATCGGGACGGCACCTCGCATTACCTGCCAGAGTGGGAAGTTCCACGGCATGATCGCCAAAATAGTTCCTACCGGACGATACTCAATCACCGCCTGGTTATTCTCCACCAGCGTGGGTTCCGGACTGAGCATCGCCGGTCCATGCTCGGCGTACCAGTCACACAACGCAGCTGACTTGGCGACTTCAGCACGCGCCTGCTTAATGGGTTTACCCATTTCACGTGAGATACACTGCGCCATCTCTTCCGCACGATGGCGCAGAGCTTGCCCAATATGGCGCAGCATTTGCGCACGGTGCTCAACAGAAGTGTGTTTCCATTCGCTATAGCCATTCGCTGTAAGGTTCAGCGCATGATCAATCTCTTCCACGCTGGCCCACGGCGTCGCCGTCAGTCTTTCACCGCTGGTAGGGTCAATGGAAATCGCATGTGTTGCTGCTGTGATAGTCATTAAGTGCCTCTCTTTATCGCAGGGTATGGTTATATCATGAGCATATTTACTCTTTCTGAAAAATGAATAATATTAACCATACCATTCACGAATAGAGAAAATAATGGATCTGACGCAGCTGGAAATGTTTAATGCCGTCGCGGAGACTGGCAGTATTACGCAGGCCGCTGCGAAGGTTCATCGCGTGCCATCTAATCTCACCACCCGTATACGTCAGCTTGAAGCCGACCTGGGCGTTGATCTGTTTATTCGTGAAAACCAGCGTCTGCGGCTTTCCCCATCCGGGCACAACTTTTTGCGCTACAGCCAGCGGATCCTCGCGCTGGTTGAGGAAGCCAGGATGGTCGTCGCCGGGGATGAGCCGCAAGGACTCTTCTCTCTCGGCTCGCTTGAAAGTACGGCAGCAGTACGCATCCCCGCCACGCTGGCTGAATATAACCAGCGTTACCCCAAAATTCAGTTCGCGTTAGCGACAGGTCCTTCTGGCACAATGCTGGACGGCGTGCTCGACGGTACATTGAACGCTGCCTTTGTCGATGGCCCAATTACCCATCCAGGCCTTGAAGGAATGCCGGTCTACCGTGAAGAGATGATGATTGTCACTCCTAACGGTCATCCCCCCATTCAGCGGGCCAGCGACGTCAACGGTTGCAGTATTTACGCCTTTCGCGCCAACTGTTCCTATCGCCGCCATTTTGAAAGCTGGTTTCATGCCGATCGCGCCATGCCCGGCACCATTCACGAAATGGAGTCATATCACGGTATGTTGGCCTGCGTCATTGCCGGAGCGGGTATCGCACTGATCCCGCGTTCGATGCTGGAGAGCATGCCAGGGCATCATCAGGTCAACGCCTGGCCGCTAAGCGAGAACTGGCGCTGGCTGAATACATGGCTGGTCTGGCGCAGAGGTGCAATGACGCGGCAGTTAGAAGCGTTTATTGAGGTGTTGAACCCTCAGTTATCACAAAGCCCGGAGTAACTGGCGATCCTCAAAGAACATGAATAACTGTATATCCGGGTGAAGTCATACGCCCGGAATTTCATTATTATTGAAATACTTAAAAATATGAGGAATGTTCGGCAGTAAATTATAGCGCCCTACCAATGAAATGAGATCCGCATCACAAAATGATTGTATTTTCGCCAGCAAACGTTTTAAGATCGTGGCCTTACCTTTTCGCAGCTAATCCTCTTATTTGATATGACAACAGACACTGTTTCCCGCAAGGTCGCGTGGCTACGGGTAGTTACGCTTGCCATTGCCGGTTTTATTTTCAATACCACAGAGTTTGTCCCTGTCGGTTTGCTTTCCGACATCGCACAAAGCTTTAATATGCAGACCGCTCAGGTCGGGATCATGCTGACGATCTACGCCTGGGTTGTTGCCCTGATGTCGCTCCCCTTCATGTTACTTACTAGTCAGGTAGAGCGCCGAAAACTTCTGATCTGTCTGTTTGTTGTGTTTATCGCCAGCCATGTGCTCTCTTTCCTGGCATGGAATTTTACCGTGTTGGTAATTAGCCGTATTGGTATTGCCTTTGCGCACGCTATTTTCTGGTCGATCACCGCATCGCTGGCAATTCGCCTGGCTCCTGCCGGGAAACGTGCACAGGCTCTCAGCCTGATTGCCACTGGCACTGCGCTGGCGATGGTATTGGGGCTGCCCATCGGGCGTATCGTCGGTCAGTATTTTGGCTGGCGCACGACCTTCTTCGCCATCGGTATGGGGGCGTTAGTTACCCTGCTTTGCCTGATTAAGCTCCTGCCCAAACTACCCAGTGAGCACTCCGGCTCTTTAAAAAGCCTGCCCGTGTTATTCCATCGCCCGGCATTGATCAGTCTGTATCTACTGACGGTGGTTGTGGTCACCGCGCATTATACGGCCTACAGCTATATCGAGCCGTTCGTGCAGACCGTCGCGGGCCTGAGCGCAAATTTTGCTACTGTCTTATTGCTGGTTCTGGGTGGTGCGGGAATTGTCGGTAGCGTCATTTTCGGTAAGCTGGGTAATCTGCATGCGTCCGTACTGATTAGCAGTGCCATTGCCCTGTTGACGATATGCCTGGTACTGTTACTTCCCGCCGCTGACAGCGAAATGCACCTTGCCATCCTGAGTATTTTCTGGGGCGTCGCCATCATGCTGATAGGCCTGGGTATGCAGGTGAAAGTGCTGGCACTTGCTCCGGATGCGACTGACGTCGCAATGGCGCTGTTCTCCGGAATCTTTAATATCGGTATTGGCGCTGGCGCACTGGTAGGCAATCAGGTGAGTTTGCACTGGTCGATGTCTACGATTGGTTACGTCGGCGCAGTGCCTGCCGTTGCCGCGTTGATATGGTCGGTGATTATCTTTCGTAAATGGCCGGTATCACTGGAAGAGCAGCCTCAGCATTCATAAAAAATATGCCCGGTAAATATTACCGGGCATAGTGTTTTAAGCGTAGGTTTTGATAATTTCCAGCACGCCGTTAATAATAAACTGCACGCCCATACACACCAGCAGGAAGCCCATCAAACGAGAAATCGCTTCGATACCACCTTTACCGACCAACCGCATGATCCCCCCGGAACTGCGCAAACAGCCCCACAGGATAATCCCGACAACCGCAAAAATAATCGGCGGCGCGATCATAATCACCCAGTCCGGAAATTCGGAGCCATGACGCACGGTTGACGCGGAGCTGATGATCATCGCAATTGTCCCCGGACCGGCAGTGCTTGGCATAGCCAGCGGTACAAAGGCGATATTGGCCGTCGGTTCGTCTTCCAGCTCTTCAGACTTGCTTCTCGCTTCCGGAGAATCATGCGCCTTCTGCTGCGGAAACAGCATCCGGAAGCCGATAAACGCAACGATTAACCCACCCGCAATACGTAACCCGGGAATCGAAATCCCGAACGTATTCATTACCACCTGCCCGGCGTAGTACGCCACCATCATAATGGCAAATACATAGACAGATGCCATGAGTGACTGACGGTTACGCTCTGCGCTGTTCATATTGCCGGCTAGGCCAAGGAACAACGCCACGGTGGTTAACGGGTTTGCCAACGGTAACAGGACTACCAGCCCCAGTCCTATTGCTTTAAACAAGTCCATCATAATGTCATCTTTCCTGTGCGTTAATCGTCAGCGGCAAGTATACGGTGTAATCCGCGAGATAAGCCATTTTCGTGATGTAAGGATTCATTTTTCATCCGCACGTATAAACCATAATTATCAAACCGTTAAAATTCCACTCGCCAGGTATTTAGTCTGATGATTTAGCAAAACGTGGCATTTGCGGATTCATTCGTTTGACTTATATTTGCCTAAGCAATAATATCAGCCGTGACTAACTACTTGCCAGGGCAACCATTGTGAAAAACACCAGTGATCTGTTTAACGAAATCATCCCACTGGGTCGTTTGATCTATATGGTTAATCAGAAAAAAGATCGTTTGCTAAACGACTATCTGTCACCGCTGGATATCACGGCATCGCAGTTCAAGGTGCTCTGCTCCATCCGTTGCGCGGTGTGCATCACCCCTGTCGAATTGAAAAAAGTGCTGTCTGTCGACCTTGGCGCCCTGACGCGGATGCTGGACAGACTGGCCTGTAAAGGCTGGATAGAAAGGCTTCCGAATCCACATGATAAGCGTGGCGTGCTGGTGAAACTCACCGAGCATGGCGCAGCAATTTGCGAGCAGTGTCATCAATTAGTAGGGCAAGACCTGCACCAGGAACTAACAAAAAACTTAACGGCGGATGAAGTAGCCACACTTGAGCACTTGCTTAAGAGAATCCTGCCGTAAACAGAAAGAGGTATGACGATGTCCAGACGCAATACTGACACAATCACTATTCATAGCATTTTGGACTGGATCGAAAATAACCTTGAATCGCCGCTCTCGCTGGAAAAGGTGTCTGAGCGTTCAGGTTACTCCAAATGGCACCTGCAACGGATGTTTAAAAAAGAAACCGGTCATTCACTGGGTCAATACATTCGCAGCCGTAAAATGACTGAAATAGCGCAAAAATTAAAAGAGAGTAACGAGCCCATTCTTTATCTGGCAGAGCGTTACGGTTTTGAGTCTCAGCAGACGCTGACCCGGACATTCAAAAACTATTTTGATGTTCCGCCGCACAAATACCGTATGACGAATATGCATGGCGAATCGCGCTATTTGCTTCCACTCAATCAATGTAATTGCTAATCGCCAGTTAACGACGTAACCGAGGAAATCATGAAACTTCTGTCTTATGCAATGCTGGCCCTGCTTTTTGTTGTTTCGGGTCAGAGCATGGCGGAACAGACCGCGCAACCTGCCACACAGAACAGTCGCGACGCGATGATTATGCCCCCTGCGCACGATCAGTCCCCGTTCGATTTTAATCATATGGGTGCAGGCAGCGACAAGTCCGACGAATTAGGTGTGCCTTATTACAATCTGCGCAACCTGTAATTATATTGCCCCGCTACTGCGGGGCTTTTTTTAGCCCTTCACCGACGCAACTTTACGCAACCGAAAACCAAACACATTGATATACAGCCCAGCCATGATCAGTAGCGCACCAAGTAGCTGTAATCCGCTAAGCGTTTCGTCCAGCAGTACGGCCGCACTCGCCAGACCGACAACCGGCACCAACAGCGATAGCGGCGCTACCCGCCAGGTCTCATAGCGTCCGAGTAACGAACCCCAGATGCCATAACCCACAATGGTCGCCACGAACGCCAGATACACCAGTGACAAAATGGTTGTCATATCTATCGCCACCAGACTTTGGGTAATTTGCGCTGGACCATCGAGAAGTAATGAGGCCAGGAAGAACGGAACAATGGGGATTAGCGCGCTCCATACCACCAACGACATAACGGCCGGACGCGATGTATGCTGCATGATTTTTTTGTTAAAGATATTGCCACAGGCCCAGCTTAGCGCCGCCGCCAGCGTCAGCATAAAACCGAGCATGCCAACATGCTGACCGTTCAGACTGGCTTCAATCAGTACCAGCACACCAAATACCGCCAGCGCAATTCCTACCAGCTGTTTACCCTGCAGACGTTCGCCAAAGGCGAATGCCCCCAGAATGATGGTGAAAAACGCCTGAGCCTGTAATACCAGAGAAGCTAACCCGGCAGGCATACCAAATTTGATGGCGCTGAAGAGAAACGCGAACTGTCCAAAACTAATTGTCAGGCCGTAGCCGAGTAAAAGCGAAAGCGGAATTTTCGGGCGGGCAACAAAAAAAATCGCCGGGAACGCCACCAACAAAAAGCGTAACCCTGCCAACATCAACGGCGGCATATTGTGCAAACCCACTTTAATGACAACAAAGTTCAGTCCCCAAACCACAACGACCAGTAACGCCAATAACCCGTCTTTACGCGACATACCACCGCCCCTGCAAATATTAAATTTTTGTAAACAAGTTAAAGTAACGGAAATCGTTGTACCGTAACAGATCATTAATTCAGGTAGGCCACACAGGGCATTTTCGGACAACTTATTGGGTGTACATCACACTTTTAGCATGCTATTTGTTTCTGATATCTAAAAAAAACATAACAACATGCATTGTCGGGCAGGAAAATGAATATCTCTCTGAGAAGGTCCACTCTCGCGTTACTTGCGTCATCTTTGTTATTAACCATTGGTCGTGGCGCCACGCTGCCATTTATGACGATTTACCTCAGTCGACAGTATCAACTGAGCGTCGACCTGATCGGTTATGCGATGACGGTTGCACTGACCATAGGCGTCGTCTTCAGCCTTGGCTTTGGTATTCTGGCCGACAAGTTCGATAAAAAACGCTATATGTTGCTGGCTATCTGCGGCTTTGCCTCCGGCTTTATTGCTATTCCGCTGGTGCATAACGTCGTGATAGTGGTTTTGCTCTTTGCCCTGATCAACTGCGCCTACTCCGTCTTCGCCACGGTGCTGAAAGCCTGGTTTGCCGATAACTTGTCTGCGACCAACAAAACGAAAATTTTCTCACTTAACTATACCGTGCTGAACATCGGCTGGACCGTTGGTCCGCCGCTGGGCACGCTGCTGGTTATACAAAGCATTAACCTGCCGTTCTGGCTGGCTGCCGCCTGTTCTGCGCTACCTCTGGTGTTTATCCAGACGTGGGTAAAACGTTCACCGGCAACCGCAGAAGGTTTAAATGCCGCTGTTTGGTCCCCTTCAGTACTGCTGCGCGACAGAGCATTATTCTGGTTTACGCTGTCAGCATTTTTGGCATCATTCGTTGGCGGTGCCTTTGCATCCTGTATTTCGCAATACGTTATGGTGGTTGCAAACGGCGATTTTGCCGAGAAAGTGGTGGCAGTCGTCCTGCCCGTTAACGCCGCCATCGTAGTATCACTGCAATACGCACTTGGTCGCAGGCTCACCGCCACGAATATCCGCCCGTTAATGACAATGGGTACAGTCTTCTTTGTCGTTGGCCTGGTCGGTTTCGCTTTCTCCGGCAACAGTCTGTTGTTATGGGGAATTTCTGCTGCCTTTTTCACTATCGGCGAAGTCATTTACGCACCGGGTGAATACATGCTTATCGACAACATCGCCCCAGCAGGCATGAAAGCCAGCTATTTTTCTGCCCAGTCGTTAGGCTGGCTTGGCGCAGCGGTTAACCCATTAGTCAGCGGCGTCATTTTAACCACATTGCCACCCTGGTCGCTGTTTGTGGCGCTGATAGTGGCGATCGTTCTTGCCTGGGCGCTAATGATAAAAGGCATGCGCGCCAAACCCTGGGGCCAGACGGCGGTCTGCTAGTTATTATGTTCGCGACAGAGCCACAGTCGCTCTGTCGCATACCTCAGATAGCAACCAGTCCCCGAACGCCCTCGGACTCCATATTTTTACCGTCGCCGCTTTGAATAATGCTGCCCCGCGACATCAACAGGTATTTGTCGGCGAGCTGCTCGGCAAAATCATAGAACTGCTCCACCAGCAAAATGGCCATATCGCCGCGATGCGCCAGTTGGGAAATCACCTGACCAATCTCTTTAATCACCGACGGCTGGATCCCCTCGGTAGGCTCATCAAGGATCAACAATTGCGGGCGACTTGCCAGTGCTCGCCCAATCGCCAGTTGCTGCTGCTGCCCGCCGGACAAATCTCCGCCCCGCCGATGCTTCATTTCCTGTAAAACCGGAAAGAGCGCGTAAATATCATCCGGCACATGTCGGGCCTCCGGTGCTGAAAAACGGGAAAGGCCGAGCAGCAGATTCTCTTCTACCGTCAAACGCGGAAAAATATCACGCCCCTGCGGGACATATGCCACACCGGCCCTGACCCGCTGATGCGGCTTCCATTGAGTGACATTTTTCTCCTGCCAGAGCACACTTCCGCTGCGGGCCGGAATAAGCCCCATCAGACACTTAAGTAGCGTTGTTTTCCCCACGCCGTTACGCCCCAGCAGACATGTCACCTCACCGATACGCGCTTCAAAGTTCACCCCGCGTAGAATATGGCTGCCACCATAATATTGATTGAGTTCTTTCACCTGCAGCATCTGCACTCCTTAACGCCCGAGATAAACTTCAATAACCTGCTCGTTGGCCTGCACTTCACGCAGACTCCCCTGAGCCAGGACACGTCCTTGATGTAATACTGTGACGCGATCGGCAATGGTTTCGACAAATCCCATATCGTGCTCAACAACCATCAGAGAGTGCTTACCGGCAAGCTGGCGAAACAGCTCCGCCGTGTATTCCGTTTCCGCATCCGTCATCCCCGCCGCGGGTTCATCCAGTAGCAGTAAATGCGGCTCCTGTACCAGCAGCATGCCAATTTCGAGAAACTGTTTTTGCCCATGCGAAAGCAGACCGGCGCGGCGGGTCCGCTCATTACCCAGCCGCAACAGCGCCAGTACTTCATCAATACGATCCCGTTGTTCGCCTGAGAGTCGTGCCCGTAGAGAACCCCAGACAGATTTATCATTTTTCAGCGCCAGCTCCAGGTTCTCTTCCACCGTTAATGCTTCAAATACCGTGGGCTTTTGAAATTTCCGTCCAATCCCCTGACGCGCAATGGCAATGGGATCCAGCGTCGTTAAGTCGGTCGACTGATCGTATATCGCACGACCACTTTGCGGCCTGGTTTTACCGGTAATGACATCCATTAACGTCGTTTTTCCGGCGCCGTTGGGCCCGATGATGCAACGCAGTTCCCCAACGCCAATATTGAGCGTGAGATCGGTTAGCGCCTGAAATCCATCGAAGTTAACGTTAATTTTTTCCAGCTGTAGCACCGGATCAGTCTGGTTGCGAAACCGATCCCCCGGCATCTGGCGAGTAAATAGCCCTTCATCTGGTTGCATTATTTGTCTCCCTTGCGAAACAGACCAATTACCCCTCGGGGTAAAAACAGCGTAACGCCAATAAAGATCAGGCCAAGAAACAGCTGCCAGTATTCCGGCATAATCACCGTAAACAGGCTTTTCGCACCGCTCACCAACACGGCGCCGAATACCGGGCCGATCAGGGTTCCACGTCCGCCGAGAGCAACCCAAATCGCCGCTTCAATCGAGTTGGTCGGCGACATTTCGCTGGGGTTAATGATCCCCACCTGCGGAACATACAGCGCTCCTGCCAGGCCGCACAGTACAGCGGAAAGCGTCCACACCAGTAACTTGAAACCTTTCGGATCGTAACCACAGAACATCAGACGGTTCTCTGCATCGCGCACGGCAGTCAAAATACGACCGAACTTACTGCGGGCCAGCGCCAGTCCCAGCCATAATGCCAGCACCAGCAGCATGACCGTCGCCAGAAACAGCGCGATACGGGTTGAGGTGGCGGTTACCGGGAATCCCAGAATGGTGGTAAAGCCGGTAAAACCGTTATTTCCCCCAAAACCCGTTTCGTTGCGAAAAAACAGCAGCATTCCTGCGAACGTCAGGGCCTGGGTCATGATAGAGAAATAGACCCCTTTGATTTTTGACCGAAAGGCAAACCAACCGAATACCAGCGCCAGCAGGCCAGGAACCAGAACGACCAGCAGGAGCGCCCAGATAAAATGTTGCGTCCCCCACCAAAACCACGGCAACTCGCTCCACGACAGGAATGACATGAAGGCCGGTAATCCTTCGCCAGAGGCCTGGCGCATCAGGTACATTCCCATCGCATACCCTCCCAGCGCAAAGAAAATACCGTGTCCCAGCGAGAGCATGCCGGCATAGCCCCACACCAGATCCAGCGCGACCGCGACAATGGCATAACAGAGAATTTTCCCGGCCAGCGTTAGCGTCCACACCGATATAGCCAGCGGATGGTCCGCAGGTAACAGCGCAAGAAACGGCAGAGTAATCAACGCCAGCAATAACCCCAGCCCCAGGATGCGCGTCGCGCGTGGCGCTTTACGCGCCAGCGTTAATGTCATTGGCATCGTCATCAGTCAATAACCCTCCCTTTTAGCGCGAACAACCCCTGCGGACGTTTCTGAATAAACAGAATAATCAGCACCAGAATCATGATTTTGCCTAGAACCGCCCCCACCTGAGGCTCCAGAATTTTATTGAAGATCCCCAGTCCAAACGCCGCGGCCACGCTCCCGGCGAGTTGTCCCACGCCGCCCAGCACCACAACCAGAAACGAATCGATAATGTAGCTTTGCCCCAATTCCGGTCCTACGTTGCCCAACTGCGAGAGCGCTACGCCCCCCAGCCCGGCAATGCCTGAACCAAGGCCAAAGGCCAGCATATCGACGCGTCCGGTAGGTACGCCGCAGCAGGCCGCCATATTGCGATTTTGCGTCACGGCACGTACGCGCAGCCCCAGACGCGTTTTATTCAACAACAGCCAGGTGAAAAACAGCACCAGAATGGCAAAGCCAAGCACCACAATTCGGTTCCACGGTAAAATCAGATTGGCATAAACCTGAATCCCCCCTGAAAGCCATGCCGGATTGGCGACTTCCAGGTTTTGCGCGCCGAAGGACATACGCACCAACTGGATGAGCATCAGGCTGATCCCCCAGGTCGCCAGCAGCGTTTCGAGAGGACGCCCGTATAAATGGCGGATCACCCCGCGCTCAAGCAGCATTCCCACCGCCGCGGTAAGTAAAAAGGCAACCGGCAGCGCAATAACCGGATACCAGGCTAGCCATTGCGGGAAAAACTGGCTCATCAGCTGTTGTACCATCCAGGTACAGTAAGCCCCGAGCATTAACATCTCGCCATGCGCCATATTAATGACGCCGAGTAATCCATAGGTTATAGCCAGACCCAATGCCGCCAGCAGCAAAATTGAGCCCAGTGACAACCCCATAAAGGCCTGTCCAAGAAGGTCCCCAACCTTCATGCGATGCGCGATGGAATTCAGGCTTTCGCCAGCGGCAGCACGCACGCGGGTATCGGGTTCATGTTCAGCCCGGGTGAATGGTTGCAGGCGCGCCTGAGTTTCAGGATCATTTGACGACCCTAATAGTTCGATTGCCTGACGTCTGACCTCCGGCGAGGAACTGTTCAGCTGCAGATTTGCCAGTGCAATAGCCAGCGCGGATTTCACATCACCATTTGACTCCTGAGCCAGTCGTTGCTGTAAAAACGGCAGCATATCCGGCTGTGCCTCACGCTGTAATGTACGAGCTGCCTCTAACCTTAACGTGACACTGTCACTTAAAAGCTGATGGACAGCCAGCGCTCCTGCCACCAGATTACGCAGGCGGTTAGTCAGGCGAATTTTTTTTAGCTCGCCGTTTGGGGTTGTCGCTGTTCCTAACGGTAGTGCGTGCGAGCCGTTCATGATGAAGGTATTTTTCGCGTTATCAGTCAGCAGATTCTCATCTCGCAACGCGCTGAGCAGCGGGATGCGCTGAACATCGGGATTCACCGCCCATTGTTCAAGCAAGGCGGCCTGCTGAGTTCGATTTGCGGCTGTAAAGGTATCGGCATCTGATGCCTGTGCTATCCACGGCAAAAACCACGTCAGCAACAACACACCACGAATAAAGCGCATAGCTTTCATGAGCGTTCTCCAAAGCGGTACCCTCCCGCAGGAGGGCACACGATCAGTTGCTGGCGGTTTTCACAGGCTGTTCAGATTTTTTATCATTACCAGCGATGTACGGACTCCATGGCTGGGCGCGGACCGGCTCATCGGTTTGCCATACCACGTTAAACTGGCCATTGCCCTCAATCTCGCCAATCATGACGGGTTTATGCAGGTGATGGTTGGTCGCATCCATGGTCAGGGTAAAGCCTGATGGCGCAGCGAAGGATTGCCCCGCCATTGCAGCGCGAACTTTATCCACATCGGTCGTTCCGGCTTTTTCTACCGCCTTCGCCCACATATGGAGGCCAACATACGTAGCTTCCATGGGGTCGTTTGTCACCACCGATTCAGCATTTGGTAATTTGTGCGCTTTGGCATACGCCCGGTAATCCGCGACAAACTTCTTGTTGGCAGCGTTATCGACGGACTCAAAGTAGTTCCAGGCTGCAAGGTTGCCCACCAGCGGTTTGGTATCAATACCGCGTAACTCCTCCTCACCCACGGAGAATGCCACCACAGGAACATCGGTGGCTTTCAGGCCCTGGTTGGCCAACTCTTTATAGAATGGAACGTTAGAATCGCCGTTGATGGTTGATACCACCGCCGTTTTTCCCCCTGCGGCGAATTTTTTAATACTGGCGACAATGGTCTGGTAATCGCTGTGTCCGAATGGGGTGTACACCTCTTCGATGTCTTTATCGGCAACTCCTTTTGAGTGCAAAAAGGCGCGTAAAATTTTGTTGGTCGTGCGCGGATAAACATAATCCGTGCCCAGCAGGAAGAAGCGTTTCGCGCTGCCGCCGTCCTCACTCATCAGATACTCAACCGCAGGGATCGCCTGCTGGTTGGGGGCTGCGCCGGTATAGAAGACGTTAGGTGACATCTCCTCACCTTCATATTGCACTGGGTAAAACAGCAGACCGTTCAATTCTTCAAATACTGGTAGAACCGATTTACGCGAAACCGATGTCCAGCAGCCAAAAACTGCCGCTACCTTATCCTGACTCAGCAACTGCCTTGCTTTTTCAGCAAATAAGGGCCAGTTCGAGGCCGGGTCAACCACCACCGGTTCCAGCTTTTTACCCAACACACCGCCCTGAGCATTAATTTCATCGATGGTCATCAACGCCACATCTTTTAGCGGCGTTTCGGATATGGCCATCGTGCCGGATAAAGAATGCATGATGCCAACTTTGATGGTGTCGGCTGCCTGAACGCTAAAACTCACGCCCATTGCTACAACAGAGGCAGAAAGTGCAAAAGCTTTTAAAAATGTACGACGCTGCATAGTTTCACTCCTGAAATTAAACTTGCTGAAAGCTCCGGTGCAGCCGGGCAGACAAAACGGTGCAAATTAAAGGTGTTCAGAAGTGATAAGGCAAAAACGATGCCAGATATTAAAACATCATATAAAATCAATAAATTAGCATCTCGAGCACAAAAATCAGTATTACATTTTCCCACCAAACGGGTTAATCAAAGGAAAAATTGAACCACCATGAGACAACTCTGCATTATAAACGTGCAACAATCTGTGTCAGCAGCACACTGTCATAGCAGCGTCTCAGGGTTTAAAAACAGGATTATTTGTGCGCAGATAAATGTGTCTCGTCACTATTATTTATTTTATTCGACGTGCTCATGTCAAAAATTTACTTTTCAGCCGAAATAATCACACAGTTCAGCCTTTGTTTAAGATTGAATTGCTACTATAGTCATAAGCGAGGTGAACTTAAGGTAAGAGAGGAAACTCACAGATAAAGGAGCATTTACTATGCTGGGTAATATGAATATTTTTATGGCTGTTCTGGGAATTATTTTATTTTCCGGTTTCCTGGCCGCGTATTTTAGCCACAGATGGGATGATTGATGAACGGAGATAGTCCTGCACCGACCCGGCCCCTTGTTGCGTAGCTGCACAAGGGGCCATTTTTTTGCCCAAATCGCGCTCGTGGTACCTTTTTCCTGATTTACAGATAAAAAAAACCGCCGGATAAACCAGCGGTAAATGCTTGCATGGATAGATTTGTGTTTTGCTTTTATACGCTATCTGGCAATTCCCTGCGAAGATAACGGATAGTCAGCTAACCTATCATCAACAACCCCAATGAAAGTTAAACGAAACGCAACTACCTCAAAGCGTTTTCGAAAACTCACGCACTGAGGGGATACGAGGTCCCGTCATTGGTGTCCACCAACGCGATCTGCTCATTTTCATCCATAAACATACAGCGATTTCTGCCGGTCTGCTTCCCCTGATACATCGCCCTGTCAGCCCGACCAAGCGCGGTATCCAGCGTTTCACCCTGTTGAACCCGGGTTATGCCAGCCGTTACCGTGATAGCGATCTCTCCATCAGAGTAGGGAATTTTTTTCTGACCAATCAAACGACAAAGTCTCAAACCCGCCTGGCATGCCTGCTCGTCCGTTTTTGTTCTGATGATGATAATGAACTCTTCTCCACCGTAGCGGTACGCCACCTCATCATATCGCGTCCATGACAATAAATTTGATGCCAGAGCCCGCAATACAACGTCACCAACCAAATGGCCGTAGGTATCGTTAACGTATTTAAAACGATCGATATCTAACAACAATATATAGAGATTAAGCGGTTCGGCATCGAGCAACTGCCGCTCAAAAGACTCATCGAGCATTCTTCTGCCAGGTAAACCTGTTAATACATCGATATTACTGCGGATATTCAATAAATATATTTTGTAGTCCATTACAGATGAGGTAAATGCCAGCAGCGCGTCCTGGAAACTGTCGAAATGCCATGAATGACTACGTTTCTCCACTATAGCCAATAGCAACTCCTTGCCTAATAAATGCATCTTTTCGTGGGTGGCATTTATCTTGCTTACGTAACTACAATCATCCTCATTGTACCGCGATTGATTATTAAGCCACTGTCCAAATCGACAAATACAATGCGAGTTTTCACCCACAATATCCGGCTGTGTAACATCTGAAGACACCACGCAGCGGAACATTGTCACTAACCATTTGTAGTGGGCATCAATGGACTTGTTCAACTCAATCAAAATTGCATCTATTTCCTTCGTATTTCTCATCATCACGTTCTCTCTCCCTGTTCGAGCGTTTCTGATGGAATTATCTTAACGATAAAAAAGAAAATTTATGTAAATTTTTTAATAGTAATTAATAAGCCGCGATTAACAATAGCATTGCGCTATGCCACTGGTCGCGGCATAGCGAGTATCGCCGACTCAGTTCATACCTGGCTCAAATTAGTCGCGGTTCATTGAGCCTTTTATTTTCGCGGATAGATAAAAACCGATAAGAAAGCTGATGTGTATGCCTTAAGCTTTTTATAGCTATGAATGTCCAGTGTCAGTGATGCTACCGTCAGAGTTGTTACGGTCAGGATAAAAATTACAATATCCTCTGCTGTCGCCAGTGGCCAATTCTCAAAGTAGGTTTGCAGACTGTTAAGGACGATTTTATCAACAAGTTCTGTACGTTCAGGCATGTTTAAGACCTCTATGAAGTTCAATGTTTTGGAACAATGATTGTCGCACAGAGTAAAAGTAACTTTTTCCGGTAAGGACGTTAAATTGCAGGGTTCTTTTCTTAGATAATTCAAATAAACGGGCATCACATCCGATTGTTGATGCCCGAAGCGACAGTAAGCAGCAGGCCGGATGGCGCTTCGCTATCCGGCCTGCTGCGTAATTCCCTTTTCATCACAATGATGAATTTATCGGCATCATTCTGTTTAACTAAGCTGAATTGAGGACTTTCCCCCTCTGAACAAACCTTACGCGCTCAAACCACGATGTTCCAGCATCGACTCCATTCGTGGATCGCGTCCGCTCCACTGGCGATAGAGTTCAGCTAAATCAGTGCTATTTCCGCGGGACAAAATCGCTTCGCGGAATTTCTGCCCGTTTTCACGGGTTAATCCGCCCTGCTCTACAAACCACTGATAGCCGTCATCGGCCAGCATTTGCGTCCACAGATAGGCGTAATAACCCGCGGCATAACCGCCGCCGAAGATATGGGCAAAATAACTGCTGCGATAACGTGGTGGCACGGCCTTGAGATCCAAACCTTCTGCTGCCAGCGCCTGCTGTTCAAATTGATCGACCGAAAGAGATAACGCGCTATTTTCCAGACCGTGCCAGCGCATATCCAGCAATGCAGCACTGAGCAGTTCGGTCATGTCGTAACCTTTGTTAAACAGGCTGGCCTGCTGCATTTTATCTCGCAACGCCTGCGGCATTTGCTCCCCGGTAACAACATGACGAGCAAAACGAGCGAAGACCTGCGGATGACTCGCCCAGTGTTCGTTAATCTGCGAAGGAAATTCAACAAAATCACGCGGAGTGTTGGTCCCTGAAAGCGTGGCGTAACGCTGAGTGGCGAACAGACCGTGCAACGTGTGCCCAAACTCATGAAATAACGTAATAACATCATCCCACAATAACAATGCAGGCTGACCTTTTGCCGGTTTTTGATAATTACACACGTTGTAAATAACCGGTCGGGTTTCATTGAGTTGCGATTGCTCAACAAAATTGCCCATCCAGGCACCACCGCTTTTCGATTCCCGGGCAAAGAAATCGCCGTAAAATAACGCCAGACCTACACCATCGTGATCAAATATTTCCCATACCCTAACATCCGGGTGATAAACAGGAATGTCGAACCGTTCTATAAATTTTATGCCAAAGAGTTGATTGGCCGTCCAGAAAACGCCCTCGTTCAGCACCGTATCAAGGGCAAAGTAAGGTTTGAGCTGCGCCTCATCCAGAGCATATTTCTCACGACGAAC
This sequence comes from Citrobacter sp. LUTT5, assembly GCF_009905315.1. NCBI lineage: Bacteria > Pseudomonadati > Pseudomonadota > Gammaproteobacteria > Enterobacterales > Enterobacteriaceae > Citrobacter > Citrobacter sp. LUTT5. The sequence continues at coordinate 2,550,984 of NZ_CP047606.1, forward strand.
CTGCTCAGCATAAAATGCCCAGTCCCAGGCCTCGACGTTAAATTGCCCCTGTTCGTGATTGATAACATTCTGGATTTCGGCCTGTTCATCTAGCGCCCGAGCTCGCGCGGCAGGAACAATCGCCCGCATGAAAGTCAGTGCAGCTTCCGGTGTTTTTGCCATCTGGTCGGCAATTTTCCATGCAGCGTAATTGGCAAAACCGAGTAGTTTCGCCTGCTGCATCCGGATCTCGACCAGTCGCTGAATAATAGCCCGAGTATCGTTAGCGTCATTGTTTTCTGCTCTCTTCCATGCGCGGGTGAACAGACTTTCACGGGTATGGCGATCGCGTAACGCCGCAAGCGCCGGTTGCTGAGTCGTGTTCAATAGCGGGATAACCCAACGCGCGTCGAGCCCTTTCTCCCTTGCAGCTTCAGCGGCAACGGCAATTTCCTCAGCGCTGAGTCCCTCCAGATAACGTGCATCATCCACCACCAGAGCACCGGACTTGTTCGCTGCCAGCAGCCGTTGGTTAAACTGGCTGGTCAGCGTGGCGGACTCTGTATTGAGCGCTTTAAGGTTCGCTTTATCAGTCTCATTCAGACATGCGCCGGCCAGTACAAAACGCTGGTGGATGACCTCCAGCAAGCGTAATGATTCACTTTCCAGCCTCAGAGAACCTCTCCGTTGCCAGACAGCGTCAACGCGCGAGAAGAGTGCTTCATTGAGATAGATATCATTGGCAAGGCTCGCCAGTTCTGCGGAAAACTCTTCGTCAAGGTGCTGTAGTTCATCGTTGGTGTGCGCCGCCGTCATCGCGAAGAAAACGCTGGTTACGCGTGTCAGCAAAGCGCTGCTTTGTTCAAGCGCCAGCAACGTATTGGCAAAATCAGGGGCTTGCGGGTTTTGCACAATCGCCTCGATCTCTGCACGTTTTTGCCGCACGCCTTCATCGAACGCCGGGCGATAGTGCTGCACCTCTATCTGATCAAACTGCGGGGCCTGGTACGGCAACGTGCTGTGACGTAAAAAAGGATTCGTTAACGACATCTTTCACTCCTGAAAACGATTTGTTTACCAGAGTAGACTTCCCAGGAATCAACCGCAATCGCGTTACGCAGGAATAGCTCTGAACGGAAATGACGTGCTATGGTAGTACTACATAAAAAGCGTTGAGGAACAGTGAGATGATCGTTTTAGTAACCGGAGCAACCGCAGGTTTTGGTGAGTGCATTACGCGTCGTTTTATTGAGAATGGGCATAAAGTTATTGCCACCGGACGCCGCCAGGAGCGCCTGCAGGAACTGAAAGAGGAATTGGGTGACCGCCTCTATACCGCGCAACTGGACGTACGTAATCGTGCATCAATTGAAGAGATGCTGGACGCCCTCCCTGCTGAATGGCGCAATATTGATGTTCTGGTCAACAACGCAGGTCTGGCGCTGGGCCTTGAGCCTGCCCATAAGGCCAGCGTTGAAGACTGGGAAAATATGATCGACACCAACAACAAAGGGCTGGTTTATATGACCCGTGCCGTTCTGCCAGGCATGGTTGAACGCAACCGCGGTCATATTATCAATATCGGTTCTACAGCGGGCAGTTGGCCATACGCTGGCGGTAACGTCTACGGTGCGACCAAAGCATTTGTTCGCCAGTTTAGCCTGAATTTACGTACTGATTTACACGGCACTGCCATTCGCGTTACCGACATCGAACCGGGTCTGGTTGGCGGTACGGAATTCTCTAATGTCCGTTTCAAAGGTGATGATGCCAAAGCTGAAAAAGCCTACGAAAATACCACGGCGCTGACCCCGCAAGATGTCACAGAAGCGGTATGGTGGGTGGCTTCTTTACCGGCTCATGTCAATATCAACACCCTTGAAATGATGCCTGTCACACAGTCTTTTGCCGGGCTGAGTATTCATCGGAGCTAATTTATCTGCCCGGCCTTGCGCCGGGTATAGATAGCCTGAAAGAAGTGATAAAATATCCGGGTTAACTCTCTAAAAAGTAAGAATGAATGACCGTAGAAACGCAGCTCAACCCTACACAGCCAGTAAATCAACAGATTTACCGTATTCTTCGCCGTGATATCGTGCATTGTCTGATAGCACCCGGTACACCGCTGTCTGAGAAAGAGGTTTCCGTACGCTTTAATGTGTCACGCCAGCCGGTACGAGAAGCATTCATCAAACTGGCAGAAAACGGTCTGATTCAGATCCGCCCACAGCGTGGCAGCTATGTGAACAAGATTTCGCTGTCGCAGGTGCAAAATGGTTGTTTTGTCCGCCAGGCGATTGAATGTGCCGTGGTACGCCGCGCCGCATCGCTGATCAACGACCAACAGTGCTATCAGCTTGAACAAAATTTGCATCAGCAGCGCATAGCAATTGACCGAAAACAGATCAATGATTTCTTCCAGCTTGATGATGAGTTTCATCAGAAACTGGCTTTAATCGCCGAGTGCCAACTCGCCTGGGATACCGTTGAGAATATAAAGGCTACAATTGACCGCGTTCGTTATATGAGCCTGGATCATATTTCCCCGCCTGAAATGCTGTTACGCCAGCATCACGATATCTTTGCCGCCCTTGAGAAACATGATGGCGATGCGGTCGAGCGCGCAATGATGCTCCATCTCCAGGAAATTGGTGAGTCCGTTCAGCTTATTCGTCAGGAAAATAGCGACTGGTTCAGCGAAGATTAATACTACGCTCGCCTCACACCGGGGTGAGTTTCTCCTGCGTTTTACCCTCTCCTGCATAACTGCATAAAAAAAGCTGTGATTTTGATCGAAAACAAAAAAAATCCTTAACGAGAAGCGTATTTATATTGCGCCCGTTACGTGGGACTAAAAGCCCACGGGCTTTGACGGTAAGTTGGAAAGGAGAAAACACCATGAAAACATACGATCGTAACCGTAACGCAATCACCACTGGCAGCCGCGTCATGATCAGCGACACCGGGCTCACAGGCCGCATTACAGCGATAGATACCGATGGCCTGACCGCTGAGCAGATTCGCCGCGGAAAAACAGTGGAAATCGAAGGGTGTGAAGGCAAATATGCCCCCCTCGAGCTGATTCGTTTAGGCATGAACTAATTGGTGTGAATGCCAGAAAACACAGCGCCATCTGGCCCGTTGAAAGCCAGATGGCGACATAAAACATAATCTTCGTTACTTCAGTTTTGCTGCATACTTCGCAACCGTCGCCTTCGCCCCTTCAGCCAGTAAAGCAAGATATGCTTGTGTAACCTGGTTTTTGAACAATTCAACCTGCGGCAGTTCACGACCAAAGATAGCATCGATCGCCAGCAGCGCCCGAACGCGCTCTTCGCCCTCGTTACTGCTACGCACCGCATTCTGGATCACGGGCAACAGCGGATCGCTAATTTCAATCGCCTGGCCCTGCTCATCCACACCGCCGACGTAGCGCATCCAGCCCGCCACGCCCAGCGCCAGTAAATCAAAGTGACTGCCGTTTACAATGTGCCAACGAACGGAATCAAGCATACGCTGCGGCAATTTTTGGCTTCCGTCCATAGCGATCTGCCAGGTACGATGACGCAGTGCCGGGTTGCTGTAACGCTCAATTAACAGATCGGCATAACGTTGTAGATCAACACCTTTTACTTTCAGCGTGGGTGCTTGTTCCTGCAACATCAACGCACGAGCAGCAAGACGATAGTTTTCATCATCCATACAATCATTAATGTGTTGATAACCGGCCAGATAACCAAGATAAGCCAGGAAAGAGTGGCTGCCGTTGAGCATACGCAGTTTCATCTCTTCAAACGGAATGACATCTGCCACCAGCTCCGCACCTGCCTTCTCCCATTCAGGGCGACCGGCGACAAAGTTATCTTCGATAACCCACTGACGGAACGGCTCACATGCCACACCTGCCGGGTCGCGTACGCCAGTGATGTGTTCAATTTTGTCCAGTGTCTCTGGGGTAACTGCCGGGACAATTCGGTCAACCATAGTCGACGGGAACGTCACATGTTGTTCGATCCACGCAGCCAGTTCTTCATCCACTGCTCTGGCATACGCGGTGACAACATTACGCATTACATGACCGTTTTCAGGCATGTTGTCGCAGGACATCACAGTAAAGGCGGCTAAACCTGCCGCTTTGCGGCGTGCCAAAGCCTCAACCACTACGCCTGGCGCAGTTTTTGGCTGTTTCGGGTTTTGCAGATCGGCGGCAATCATTGGATTGTCTAACATCAGTTGACCGGTCGCCGGAGAATGGCAGTATCCTTTCTCCGTTATGGTCAGGGAAACGATCGCGACCTGTGGTTCACACATCGCTGCCAGTACGCTTTCCAGACCATCAACCTGCGCATGCAATGCATTTTTCACCACGCCCACGACTCTCGCAGTCCAGGCATCAGCAGACATCTCTGCAACGGTATACAGATTATCTTGCTGTTTCAGATCGAAAATCTGCTGCTCGCCGCCAATCAGATTCACTTCGCAGTAGCCCCAGTCACTGCCGTGATCTGCAGCCAAAATGTCAGCGTAAACCCCCTGATGTGCGCGGTGAAACGCGCCAAACCCCAGATGAACAATACGCGGAACCAGTTTTGTACGATCGTAGTCAGGAAGTGCAGCCTTTGCCGCTAAGAGCTTGTTTTGCATGGTATGGCCTACTTATAAATGAAATCAGGACTGTTCCAGAGTAACGCCTGTATGGTTGTATGTTTTGATTTGCATTAAGCTTTTTATGATTGGTATGACATCATATAAAGCTGTGTAATAGCATGGACAGCCTATGAGACATCCGTCCATGCTAGTGTCTGGTATCAGTTTGTCTGAGTCACCGAGCAACGAACCTTCTCGGCTTTATTCACCTCGGCAGCATCCTCAAGCACGCTCAGGTCGCGATCTTTCACTTCTGGCATCAGCAACGCGGAAATCAGACCGATCAGTGAGTAGGCGATGACCATCACCAGAATTGGCCACCAGGAATTGGTCATGTTGCAGAAAATACCCGCCAGAACCGGACCAAAACCAACGGCAACTAACCCGCCCGCCTCTTTTGAAATCGCCATTCGCGTAAACCGGTTACGGGCACCGAACATTTCCGCCATAGTAATATTTTCGAGAGCAAATAATCCCAATACGGCAAAGTTATGAATAACAATCAGTGCCGTCATAATGACACCCGGGCTATACGTTTTATCCACTACAATTGACAACATCGGGTAAGCCAAAATAATTGCCGAGATATTCAGGATAATATAAGGCAAACGACGACCAAATTTATCAGACAACCAACCAAGCAATGGTATTGTAATAAAGCCCAGTACCGAACTGATCATTAAGGCATCAGTGGGGATAGATTTATCAAATAACAGGGTTTGCACTAAATAACCGGCAAGGAAGGTTTGGATTAACCCTGAGTTACCCGCCTGTCCAAAACGTAAGCCGGTTGCCAGCCAGAAAGATTTACTGGTAAACATCGCCGCCAGCGTGTTTTCTGACGAATTATTTAATGCCGGAGCGTTTTCTTCATCATTCACTTTCTCAAATACCGGGCTTTCTTTGAGATTCATACGTAACCAGATGGCAAAGATCATCACCACGACACTCGCCAGGAACGGAATACGCCAACCCCAGGCTAATAACTCCTCACGGTCGAGAGCAAAGAACATCACTGCCCAGATTGCCGTTGCGCTAAGGGTTCCACAGTTGGTTCCCATGGCAACAAGTGAAGAAATAATGCCACGTTTACCTTTTGGCGCGTACTCAGCAAGCATCGTGCCTGCGCCGGAGATTTCAGCCCCTGCACCAAGCCCTTGCACGATACGCAGCGTCACCAGCAGAACAGGCGCAAAGATACCAATTTGTGCATATGTTGGTAGCACGCCAATTAAGGTCGTACAAATTCCCATCATGGTGATGGTAATAAACAGCACTTTTTTACGCCCAATGCTGTCACCCATTTTGCCAAATATAAATGCGCCAACGATACGAGCAATATATCCTGCACCGTATGTACCCATCGCTAAAATAAGCGCCATGGCGGCAGACTGTTCCGGGAAAAATATTTCATGGAATACCAGTGCAGCACCCAGAGAATATAACTGAAAATCCATAAATTCGAGCGCAGTACCCAACCATCCGGATACGGCAGCTCTGACCAGATCTTTCGTGGACCTTTCGTGTTTTTCTTGATTCATATTGGCTATCTCTAAGAGGTAAGATGCGTACCACTTACTCGCAGTTTTTATATTATTCAGTGAATGTGAGTAAGACTTTGCAGCAGTGCTGCTGATCTTTCTCAAACAATTCAATTGCGTCTGTAACGTGGTGATAGTCAAAAGTGTGAGTAATAAGTTGATTAGGATCGATGAGTCCATTGACCAACCAGTCAATCACAACCGGGAATTTGTTCGCATTTAATCTTGAGGAATAAATGGACAGTTCTTTACCGGTAATACCTTGTTGAATAATCTGACAAGGATCGCTGGAGAAGCCCATCAGAACAATTCGCGCGGCTGGCGATGCCAGCGTGATAGCCTCCTGTAAAATGGATGGATGGCAAGCTGCATCCACGATGATGGTCGGTTTTAGCCCGTTTTCTACCAGAAACTCTTGCAACGAGTGCTGACTATTATTGATGGCCCAGTCTGCACCACACTGCTTCGCCATGGCCAGGCGTTCATCGATTCTGTCAGCAATCACTACGGTTTTAACCTTATAGACACGCTTAAGCGCCTGTACAGTGGTCAGTCCCATAGGCCCTGCGCCATAAATCAGCGCAATATCGTTTTCTGTCGGATTAATTTGCCCGGTTACATTTGCGGCGATGGTAAATGGTTCGACCATAACGGCATGCTCATCCGGCACAGTATCGGGGATCGTCCAGGCGTTTTTCGCCGGCACGACAGCGTACTCGCTGAAACCGCCATCGCGATGCACGCCCAGCACCACTAGCGATGTACAAACGTTAGGTTTACCAATGGAACAGGGATAACAATGTCCACAGCTGATGACCGGATCAACGGACACCCGCTCGCCTATTCGCGAATGGTCAACGCCGTCACCTACCGCCTCGATCACACCATAAAACTCGTGGCCAATCACACGCGGGTATTGTGCAAATGGATTATGACCGCGGTAAATATGGCTGTCTGAACCACAAATTCCCGCCAGTTTCACTTTTACCCTGACCTCACCTGCTGAGGGTTCTGGCACCGGTCGTTCAGCGATAATCAGCGTATTCGGTTTTTCAATCACGATACTTTTCATAGCAAATCACTCCTTACCAGTTCCACAGCGTGCCATCTTCCAGGCGAGCAACAGGCAGATATGCAGGGTCATACGGATATTTCGCCGCCAGTTTTTCGTCAAACTCGATCCCAAGGCCGGGTTTGTCTCCTGGGTGCATATAGCCGTTATCAAAGGTCCAGTTATGTGGGAACACTTCCAGCATCTGCTCGGAATAGCCCATATATTCCTGTACGCCGAAGTTCGGCACCCACAGATCAAAATGCAGCGCGGCGGCCATGCACACAGGCGATAGATCGGAAGGTCCATGTGAACCGGTACGTACCTGATACAGCGACGCGAAATCAGCAATCCGGCGCATACCGGTGATACCACCCGCATGGGTGATGGTGGTGCGGATATAGTCGATCAATTGTTCTTCGATCAGCTGTTTGCAGTCCCAGATGCTATTGAACACTTCCCCTACCGCAATCGGCGTGACGGTATGCTGGCGGATCAGGCGGAAGCACTCCTGGTTTTCAGCAGGGGTTGGGTCTTCCATCCAGAACAGACGATATTGCTCAATGCTTTTGCCAAAACGGGCCGCTTCAATTGGCGTCAGACGGTGATGCATGTCATGCAGAAGATGTTCGTTGAAACCGAATTTATCGCGCACGGCTTCAAACAGTTTTGGTGTGAAATCGAGATATTTCTCCGTTGACCATAACTGTTCTTCCGGCCATTGCCCTTTAGTGGCAGGTTCATAGGCCAGTCCTTTGCCTTTAGACATACCGTAAGTGGTTTTCATGCCCGGTACGCCACACTGCACGCGAATCGCTTTAAAACCCATTTCTTTATGACGCGCATAATCTTCCAGTACGTCATCAACGGTATGGCCAGTGGTGTGGCAATAAACCATAACTCCTTCACGAGAAGCACCGCCGAGTAACTGGTACAACGGCATATTGGCTGCTTTCGCTTTGATGTCCCACAATGCCATATCCACTGCGGAAATTGCCGACATGGTGACCGGCCCACGACGCCAGTACGCGCCTTTGTAGAAAAACTGCCAGATATCCTCAATACGATGCGCATCGCGACCAATAAGCTGCGGACACACGTGATCTTTCAGATACGACGCCACGGACAGCTCGCGTCCATTTAACGTGGCATCTCCCAGCCCGCTGATCCCATCTTCTGTCGTAATTTTCAACGTCACAAAATTACGCCCAGGACAGGTAACAAAAACATCAGCCCCAACAATCTTCATTTCTTATTCCCTACATCTGTTCTTGTGATGCATGAAATTTACCCAACTGAGCTACTACCATACAAGTATAAAGATCAAAAAAACTCTGCTTGATCACAAAAAAGGCGCTATGCGCGCCCCCATCCTGCCACAATGATCAACATGCCGCACAACGCCACCAGCGCGCCAGACCAGTCATACAAACTGAGTTTTACACCATCGACAATGCGTAGCCATAGCAGCGCGGTCACCACGTAAACACCGCCATAGGCTGCGTATACACGCCCACTGGCTGCCGGATGCAGTGTCAGCAACCAGACGAATAAAGCCAGTGACATCCCGGCGGGTATCAGCAACCAGGCTGTAGCCCCGCGCTTAAGCCAAAGCCAGGGTAAAAAGCAGCCAATGATTTCGCATAACGCGGTGACGAAAAAAAGAAATGTGGTCTTAAGCATTGATGTTATTCAGTTACCTTCGGTTTAACTATGATACGACAGAATCTCGTTAGCGTATCCATATCCACCGGGTGGGTATGCCCGCAAACCGGAATAGTGTAGAATTTAACCCTGTTTTATCGTTTTTACCCTTTCCCATAAAAGGAATTCGCCATGAAAATTACACTGACCAAACGCCTGTGCCTGACGGCTATGCTGACGCTGGCTGCGGCTGTGTACACCTCTTCCGCATTTGCTGAAACCAGTAAACTGGTCATTGAATCCGGGGACAGTGCGCAAAGTCGTCAACAAGCAGCAATGGAAAAGGAACAATGGAACGATACGCGTCAGCTTCGCCAGAAAGTCAACAAACGTGCAGAGAAAGAGTGGGACAAAGCCGATACAGCCTTTGATAGCCGTGATAAATGCGAACAGAGCGCTAATATTAATGCGTACTGGGAACCTAACACACTGCGCTGCCTTGACCGCCGTACTGGCCGCACCGTTGCCCCATAATTATTGCACTTTGAAGGATATTGAAAGGATACGATATGACTAGCGCCCTCAGTGTTAAGTTGCGCCCGCTGGAGCGTGAAGATTTACGATTCGTTCATCAGCTTGATAATAACGCCAGCGTAATGCGTTACTGGTTTGAAGAACCTTACGAAGCGTTTGTTGAGCTGTCAGACCTGTATGACAAACACATTCACGACCAAAGCGAACGTCGCTTTGTGGTGGAATGCGACGGTGAAAAAGCCGGACTCGTGGAACTGGTTGAAATTAACCATGTGCACCGACGGGCGGAATTCCAGATCATTATTTCCCCTGATTATCAGGGCAAAGGTCTGGCTTCCCGGGCTGCTAAGCTGGCGATGGATTACGGCTTCACCGTACTCAATTTATATAAGCTGTATCTGATCGTTGATAAAGAGAACGAAAAAGCTATCCACATCTACCGTAAACTTGGCTTTATGGTCGAAGGCGAGCTGATTCATGAATTCTTTATCAACGGCCAATACCGCAACACTATACGTATGTGTATCTTCCAGCAGCAGTATCTGGCAGAACATAAAACGTCAGGTCCTAACCTGCTGCAACCTACCGCTCAATAAAGTCTGACTAATAGTACGCGATGGTGTTTTCAATTGAGTAATGGTGTTCAACTGCCGGCTTCACGCTCTCGTCAACGATAACGAGCTGGCAGTTGACCGGATTTGCGTATTCATCGTATTTGCACGTTTGTTTGACGTTGCCTACCGGATGATTGTTGAGCAGGCTCACCGCGGTGTAATCCAGCTTCTTCAACGGGTCGACCGACGGTTTGGCATCAACCTGTAAGGTATTGTCCTTATTAACGGTTGTTTTACCCAGCGGGTAGCCTTCCGCATCATATCTATATTGCACCTTCATCTCTTTCCCCGTGGCAGAAACGACAAAACCGTTATCGTCGGTATCCCACACCACTCCTGCCGCAGGCAGTTCCGCCAGTTGGCATTTGCCCTGTAAACGGATCCGTTTTTCCAGCGTTTCGGCATCCCGGTAGTAGTTTGCATCCAGGACCAGCGCCATACCGGTATTGTTTTCAATATCGTGCAGTTCAAGCGTATCGAAACACCCTTCCTGTGACAGCGTACCAACGACACGCTTAGTGACCTCACCTTTATCATTGAGCAGCGTCTGGCTGAAATCTTTCACCGGCCCACGCAGCGGGTCGAAATCAAATTCATTGGAAAAACTGGCCATTTCCGGCGTAAAGGAAACCAGCCCTTTGGCGTTATCACAGCCAACCAGCACGACGCACAGGAAACCTAACAGGGTCTGTTTCTTCACATTTTTCACCGGGATAAGAAGATAATTCTCAATCATATTAGCAAATACAGTTATTTACACCAGAAATGCTAATCTTAGTTTAAGTCGATCATAAAGGAGCTGATGATGAAATACATACCAGGAATTGCCGCGATCATGTTGGTAGTCGCTTCCCCGCAGGTTCTGGCGGCACCCGCGTCATGCGAACGCGTAAAAAGCGATATCGAACAGCGCATCATCAATAATGGTGTTGCTGAATCCAGCTTCACGCTGAATATTGTCCCCAACGATCAGGCCGATCAACCTGACTCACTGGTAGTCGGACATTGTGCAAATGATACGCACAAAATTCTCTATACCCGAACCAACAGCGGCAACGCCCCCGCCAATAGCACATCTGCACAAGACGGACACGTCGCCGAACCGCAATAAATCTCACCCTCCGTGCGCGGAGGGTTACTCCAGTTTGATATGCATTAAGATGACATACTCATAAATGGGTAAACTCACTCCATTATTAGCATGCTATTAATTTCGCTGTAGAGATTAATATATAGCGATAACTATAATGGAGTGAGTTATGTCTGATACTGAGCAATATGGAGGCATCAGCCGCAGGACGTTAGTGAAATCCTCGGCTATCGGTTCGCTGGCGCTTGCCGCAGGTGGGCTGTCATTACCTTTTGGAATGCGCACCGCCGCCGCTGCGGTACAACAGGCGATACAACCGGCTGAAGAGAAAGTGGTTTGGGGCGCGTGTTCCGTAAACTGCGGCAGCCGTTGTGCCCTGCAACTCCACGTCAAAGATGACGAAGTCGTATGGGTGGAGTCCGATACGACCGGAGACGATCTTTATGGTCAGCACCAGGTTCGTGCCTGTCTGCGAGGGCGTTCAATCCGCCGACGGATCAATCATCCGGATCGCCTGAATTATCCGATGAAGCGCGTAGGCAAACGTGGTGAGGGAAAATTCGAACGTATAACCTGGCAGGAAGCGCTGGATACCATCAGTGACAGTTTAAAAAATACCGTAGAGAAATACGGTAATGAAGCTGTTTATATTAATTACACCTCAGGCATTGTAGGCGGCAACATTACGCGCTCCTCTCCTTATGCCTCGCTGGTCGCTCGCCTGATGAACTGCTATGGCGGTTTCCTGAGCCATTACGGCACTTACAGCACCGCACAAATCGCGGCAGCAATGCCTTATACCTACGGCTCAAATGACGGCAACAGCACATCCGACATCGAAAACACGAAACTGGTAGTAATGTTTGGCAATAATCCAGCCGAAACGCGCATGAGCGGCGGCGGAATAACGTACTTCCTTGAGCAGGCCCGGGAGCGATCTAATGCCCGGATGATCGTCATTGATCCGCGCTATACCGATACCGCTGCGGGTCGTGAAGATGAGTGGATCCCTATCCGCCCAGGAACCGATGCCGCACTCGTGGCGGGACTTGCCTGGGTTATGATTAACGAAAATCTTGTCGATCAGGCGTTCCTCGACACATATTGCATTGGTTATGACGAGAAAACCCTACCCGCCGACGCCCCCGCTAACGGACATTACAAGGCCTATATACTTGGCAACGGCGATGACGGTATCGCTAAAACGCCCCAATGGGCCTCGCATGTCACCGGGATCCCCGCCGATCGCATTATCAAACTGGCTCGGGAAATCGGCAGCACAAAACCGGCATATATTTGTCAGGGTTGGGGTCCGCAACGTCAGGCTAACGGCGAACTGACCTCACGCGCGATCGCGATGTTGCCTATCCTGACCGGCAACGTTGGCATCAACGGCGGCAATAGCGGTGCACGAGAATCAACCTACACCATCACGATTGAACGCATGCCGCTGCCGGAGAATCCCATCAAGACCCAGATATCCTGCTTTAGCTGGACCGACGCCATCGCTCGTGGCCCGGAAATGACCGCAACCCGCGATGGCGTGCGCGGGAAAGATAAGCTCGATGTACCGATTAAATTTATCTGGAACTACGCGGGCAACACCATTACTAATCAGCACTCAGATATCAATAAAACGCATGAGATCCTTCAGGATGATACGAAATGCGAAATGATAGTGGTCATCGAAAACTTCATGACATCCTCGGCCAAATATGCCGATATTCTGCTGCCGGACCTAATGACCGTCGAACAGGAAGACATTATTCCTAACGACTATGCGGGCAACATGGGATACCTCATTTTTATTCAACCCGCGACGTCACCGAAGTTCGAGCGTAAACCGATCTACTGGATAATGAGCGAAGTCGCCAAACGCCTTGGCAATGATATCTATCAACGCTTTACGGAGGGCCGTACTCAGGAACAGTGGCTCCAGTATTTGTATGCAAAAATGCTGGCCAAAGACCCCGCGCTGCCTTCCTATGACGAGCTGAAAAAAATGGGGATCTATAAACGTAAAGACCCTAACGGGCATTTTGTCGCTTATAAAAAATTCCGCGACGATCCGCAGGCCAATCCGCTCAAAACACCGTCCGGAAAGATTGAAATTTATTCCAGTCGACTGGCGAAAATAGCCAACACCTGGGAGTTGCAAAAGGACGAAGTAATTAGCCCGCTTCCCGTCTACGCCTCTACGTTTGAAGGGTGGGATGATCCGAAACGCAGCGCATTTCCGCTGCAGTTGTTTGGCTTCCATTACAAATCCCGTACGCACTCCAGCTACGGCAATATCGATGTTCTGCAGGCGTCCTGCCGTCAGGAAGTGTGGATCAACCCTGTCGATGCCCAAAAGCGTGGTATTGCAAATGGCGATATGGTGCGGGTCTTTAACGACCGCGGTGAAGTACGTATTGCGGCCAAAGTGACGCCGCGGATCCTGCCTGGCGTCAGCGCAATGGGCCAGGGTGCATGGCACGATGCCGATATGACCGGCGACAAAATTGATCATGGCGCCTGCGTCAATACGCTGACAACACAGCGCCCTTCACCGCTGGCAAAAGGCAACCCACAGCACACTAATCTGGTCGAAATCGAGAAGGTTTAAGGACTAACCCATGACAACTCAGTATGGATTTTTTATTGATTCCAGTCGTTGCACCGGATGCAAAACCTGCGAACTGGCCTGCAAAGACTACAAGGATCTCACGCCCGACGTCAGTTTCCGCCGGATTTACGAATACGCCGGAGGTGACTGGCAGGAAGACAACGGCGTCTGGCGACAGAACGTTTTCGCCTACTACCTCTCCATTGCCTGTAACCACTGTGAAGATCCGGCCTGTACCAAGGTTTGCCCCAGCGGGGCTATGCATAAACGTGATGATGGTTTTGTGGTCGTTGATGAAGATGTGTGTATTGGCTGTCGTTACTGCCACATGGCCTGTCCGTACGGCGCACCGCAGTACAATGCCGCCAAAGGGCATATGACCAAGTGCGATGGCTGTCATGAACGCGTGGCAGACGGCAAAAAGCCTGTCTGCGTCGAGTCCTGTCCGCTGCGTGCGCTGGACTTCGGTCCCATTGATGAGCTGCGCGAAAAATATGGTGATCTGGCAGCCGTCGCCCCGCTGCCGAGTGCGCACTTCACCAGACCGAGTATTGTGATCAAACCAAACGCCAATTGCCGCCCGACCGGGGATACCACGGGTTTTCTGGCTAATCCAAAGGAGGTGTAAAATGGGCAATGGATGGCATGAATGGCCACTGGTCCTGTTTACGGTGCTCGGCCAGTGCGTGGCCGGGGCGCTGATCGTAAGTGGTTACGGCTGGCTGACCGCTAAAGACGAGCGGGTAAAACAACGTATCGTTCGCAGTATGTTTTTTCTGTGGCTGGTGATGGGCATCGCCTTTCTCGCCTCGGTCATGCATTTAGGTTCGCCGCTGCGCGCATTTAACTCGCTGAACCGAATTGGCGCATCGGCGCTGAGTAACGAAATTGCCAGCGGTTCGCTGTTTTTCGCCGTCGGTGGCCTGTGGTGGCTGGTGGCGTTTCTCGGTAAAATGCCCGCAACGTTAGGTAAAATCTGGCTGCTGTTGAGCATGTTGCTGGGCCTGGTATTTGTCTATGCGATGACCAACGTCTACCAGATAGACACCGTCCCAACCTGGTATAATGGCTATACTACACTGGCGTTTTTCATGACGATGCTGCTGAGCGGGCCGCTGTTTGCCGCCCTGCTGCTGCGGGCTGCGGGTGTTTCCTGCAGCCCTGCCAGATTCGCCGGTATCAGCGTGCTGGCCCTGCTGGTGACCGTGGCTGTTGTTGTGCTGCAGGGACTGTCGCTCGGCGAAATCCACAGTTCGGTACAAAACGCTGGCGCGCTGGTGCCCGACTACGCAAGCCTGCAGGTCTGGCGCATCCTCCTGCTGGTTGCGGGGCTGGGCTGCTGGATATGCCCGCTTGTCCGTCGCAAAGAACCGTCCGTCGGCGGACTGGCGCTGGGCTTAGTGTCCGTCCTCGCCGGTGAAATCATTGGCCGCGGCTTGTTTTACGGTTTACATATGACAGTCGGAATGGCTGTCGCAGGTTAATTTTCGGGTGCGGGGCAACCCGCACTGTTCAGGATTGTTTGCATGACCCATTTTTCACAACGTGACAACTTTTCCACCGCAGCGCGTGTGCTCGGCGCGCTGTTTTACTATGCCCCAGACAGTGCCGAAGCTTCGGCACTGGTCAGTGCGTTAAGCAACGATGGTTGGCAGGCGCAGTGGCCGCTTGAAAAGACAACGATTTCGCCGTTAGTTGCACAGTTTCAGGCTGAGGCCGATGAGTCTCTCCCGCAGGCCTGGCAACGTCTGTTTGTTGGCCCTTATGCGCTCCCTTCTCCGCCCTGGGGATCCGTCTGGCTGGATCGTGAAAACGTGTTGTTTGGCGACTCCACGCTGGCTCTGCGTCAGTGGATGCGTGACAACGGTATCCAGTTTGCTATGCAGCAAAATGAGCCGGAAGATCACTTTGGTTCACTACTGTTGCTGACGGCCTGGCTTGCTGAGAACGAACGCCACACCGAGTGCGAACAGCTGCTGGCCTGGCATCTGTTCCCATGGTCATCGCGCTTCCTTAATGTGTTTATCGAAAAAGCCGATCACCCTTTCTACCAGACGCTGGGTGAGCTGGCGCGTCTGACGCTGGCACAGTGGCAATCACAGTTATTGATCCCGGTAGCCGATAAGCCTTTGTTTCGTTAATTTCGTCACAGGCAGGATGCATACTGCCTGTGGTGCATCCTGTTGCGCACGCTGAGCTTTTGCTTCTGTTGTCAAATAGCCGCAAAATAAAACGTCTGAAACTTCCTCTCTGGCCACACATGCATCATTTACATGCTTATCCTGACCTGCGCGCCATGTTCCGCCGTCTGCTGATCGCCGCGTTGATTGGCGTCCTTGCTGCGCTGGCCGTCGCAGGATTTCGTCATGCCATGCTGCTTCTCGAATGGTTGTTTCTGAGCAATAACACGGGGAGTCTGGTCAACGCTGCGACAAACCTTTCGCCTTTAAGGCGTATGCTTACACCTGCACTCGGCGGTCTGGCGGCTGGATTACTACTGTGGGGCTGGCAAAAATTTAACCGTTTACGCCCACAGGCTCCCACTGATTATATGGAAGCTCTACAAACCGACGGACAATTTGACGTCAGTGCCAGCCTGGTGAAATCGCTGGCCTCGTTACTGGTTGTCGCCAGCGGGAGCGCTATCGGACGCGAAGGTGCCATGATTTTACTGGCGGCGCTGGCGGCTTCCTGCTTTGCTCAACGCTTTACCCCACGTACAGAATGGAAGTTATGGATTGCCTGCGGCGCCGCAGCGGGTATGGCCGGAGCCTATCATGCCCCGCTGGCGGGCAGTTTATTTATTGCCGAAGTGTTGTTTGGCACGCTGATCCTCGCATCACTGGGACCGGTAGTGGTGTCCGCCGTAGTCGCATTACTCACCACCAATCTGCTTAGCGACAGCAATGCGCTGCTGTATACCGTTCACCTGTCTCGGGAATTGCATACTCTGGAATACGTTATGATTGTCAGCACCGGTTTGGCTGCTGGCTTCTGCGGACCGCTCTTCATGTGGCTGATGACCGCCAGTCATAATGGTTTTTTGCGCTTAAAACTCTCGCCGCCGTGGCAACTGGCGCTTGGTGGGTTGATCGTTGGCCTGCTTTCATTGCTCACGCCTGCGGTCTGGGGTAATGGCTACAGCGTGGTGCAGTCATATTTACTTTCGCCACCGCTGCTGGCCGTAGTTAGCGGGATTTTTATCTGCAAATTACTGGCGGTGCTTGCCAGCAGTGGATCCGGTGCGCCAGGTGGCGTGTTTACGCCAACGCTGTTTGTCGGCTTGTCGGTGGGCATGCTGCTGGGTCAGGTATGGGGATTATGGCTTCCGGGCTCAGATGAAATTGCTATTTTGCTGGGCTTAACGGGGATGGCCACGCTGCTGGCAGCTACCACGCATGCACCAATAATGTCGACCTTGATGGTTTGTGAAATGACCGGGGAGTATCGCCTGCTCCCCGGATTACTGATTGCCTGTGTCCTGGCGTCGGTGCTGTCGCGTACGTTACGCCACGACTCTATCTACCGACAGCACGCTGCCGAGCATTGACAGACGGATGTACTGCGACAGCTCACGCTGCTCTGCACGAGGCAGATAAGGCAGTTCACCGATAAGCGGGGCAGGTAATTTTTTACCCAGCACATCAATGATTTCCGCATAATGCGCCAGCCCCGGGTTGATTCGGTTCGCGACCCAGCCAATCAGCGGCAGTCCGTCGCTGGCAATCGCCTGTGCGGTGAGGATAGCATGATTAATACAGCCTTCCTGGATACCCACCACCATCAGCACCGGCAGTTGTTCCTGCACCACCCATTCCGATAACGGACGCAGATCGTTCATCAAGCTCCGCCAGCCTCCGGTGCCTTCCACGACAACGTGATCGACTTTTTCGCTGAGGCTTGCGAGACCGTTGGATAACAGGGTGTAATTGACCGGACCACTATGCGCTACGCTACTTTCGTCTTCGCTGAGCGCAATCGGGTTGACCGCTTCGTAAGGCAGTTTGATAGTGGACACGCTTTGCAGCACCAGCGCATCTTTGTTGCGCAGACCTTCGGGCGTCTCTTTGCTGCCTTTGGCTACAGGTTTGTAACCCGCAACGCTTTTACCCCCTGACGCTAACGCTTGTAGTAATGCGCGGGAAACCACGGTCTTCCCAACAGAAGTGTCTGTACCTGTAATAAAGAAACGCTTCAGCATCACTAACTCCACCGTTATGCTTTGAAAATATAAGTCAGGAAAATAAAACAGTGGAGAAAGTCTAAGGTATGACGACCAGGATCAGCTTGAGATAGCGCAATTTTTCGTACGACAGTTAAAAAATGTTAACCCTGTAATAGACGAATCAACAAAGAACCGTTATACATCGCGTCCTTAACGAGCGCCGCCCCCGCCATCGTCCCCTGATTGGTAAACTGCGTACTTTCAACGACTATATGCTGACTGTAAGCCGGAAGTGCCTGCTGACGAATGCTGTCAGCGATGGTGGGGAACAAGATATCTGCCGCTTTACTGAGCGGAGACCCAATCAATATCTTTTGCGGGTTGAACAAATTCACCATGATGGCAAGAATTCTGCCGACGTGGGTCCCGACGCCGCTAATGATATCTTTCGCCAATAAATCACCCTGCATTGCCGCCAGACACAGTGCGTCTACCGTCAGCGGTTGTCCGTGTAAAGAAGAACTCATTGACTGCTTCAAGCGCACCTGCGCCAGTTCGAGCACGCTGTCGACGCTGGCGATCGTTTCCAGACAACCATGGTTACCGCAGTAGCAGCGTTTACCGTACGGATCCACCTGCGTATGGCCAATTTCCACCAGGCTACTGCTGCCTGCATGCAGTAAATGACCGTCAGTGATTACCCCGGCACCCACGTTATGATCGATCACCACCTGAATGACGTCGCGCGCACCACGCGATGCGCCGAAAAGCGCCTCAGCCATGGTCCAGGCGCTAATATCATGCTGAATATAGACCGGTACGCCAGTATGGTTCTCAAGCGCCTGGCCCAGCGGCATCTCTTTGACATCTTCGTAAAATGGCATGCGATGCACGATACCGTTTTCAGTATCAATAATGCCGGGTAAGGTGATGGCGATGGAGGTTAAGCGTTCCAGCTTTTGTTGATGGCGGATGAAAAACTGGTCGACCTGGGTAATAACACGTTCCAGAAGCGGTGTTTCACTGACCAGCTCCATTTCAAGACAATCTTCTACCACCAGTTTGCTGCTCAGATCGCGCAGTGCCAGAAAGATCTCGCCGCGACTGATACGGATGGATAAATAGTGCCAGGCTTCCGTTTCAACAACCAGCCCAACTGCCGGACGCCCACGGCTGCCCGCTTCCTTGATTTCCAGCTCTTGCACCAGGTGCGCTTCGAGCATTTCGCGGACAATTTTAGTAATACTGGCAGGCGCCAATTGCGCCAGGCGAGAGAGATCAATACGCGATACCGGACCCAGCTGATCAATCAGGCGATAAACCGCGCCAGCATTGGTCTGCTTAATTTGATCGATATGCCCAGGCTGACTATCAGCAACCACCACTTACTCCCTTTATTTTCGCGCTCCGAAATAATCTGCGGGCTATGGTGAAGCACTTCAATGGTTCCCGTCAACTTTTTACTTAGCCTTGTGATTTACTGCACATTTTCACTCATTTTTAAACTAAATTAATCGCCTGAACGGCCGCCAGCAGCTGCTCACGAAAGCGTTGCGCGGCGTGACTTTGCTCATGATGCTTTGGCCACACTAACCACATTTCCGAGACAGCATCTTCTTCCGCTATCGGGATCCAACACATTTCATATAGCTGCACCCGTTTAAAAGAAGCAGGAAGTATAGAAACCCCTAATCCTGCAGCCACCAGCCCGATGATAGTCATCGCTTCGCCAACCTCCTGCGCAATCGTCGGTTTTAGTCCATAGCGACGCATCAGGCCAAGAATATCGTCATACAACCCTGTCCCCACATGGGGGTCAAAAAAGACAAATGGCTCATTCGCCAGCTCGGCCAACGTGACCACGGGTTTTTGCGCCAACGGATGCGCGCGTGGGATCATCGCCATCAGTGGTTCATGAAGAATGATTTCACGCTCCAGCGTTTCCGGAAGCTGCGTATTGCGCAGAAGTCCCAAATCCAGCGTCCCTTCATTGAGCGGGGCAATTTGCTCACGTGTGTTCATTTCGCGGGTTTGCATATGCACTGCCGGGTAGCTTTGGCGAAACAGAGATAACGTATCTGAAACGGCTTTGATAAACGGCGCCGACGACGTAAAACCGATACGCAATTCCCCTGCTTCTCCCAAATGCAAACGCTCAGCCCTGGCGGCGGCTTCATTAACCAGCCCGAGGATCTGCCGACTGTCTGCCAGAAACTGCTTTCCAGCAGAGGTCAGCGCCACGCTACGGTTAGTTCGGGCAAGTAACCGGGCGCCAACCTGCTGTTCAAGGATCTGGATCTGCTGGCTTAGCGGCGGTTGCGAAATGTTTAATCGCGCTGCCGCCCGACCAAAATGCAACTCTTCGGCAACGGCCACAAAGTAACGTAAATGACGCAGTTCGATATTCATATTTTTAAAGTATTATTTGAGATTATTAATATATTAGACAGAATATTGTGATTTTCATACTCTTAAGGCTGGTCCTGTAGACGTAATTGGATGAGCAAGGATTTCAAGTGAGCCGTACAACAACTGTCGATACCGCGCCAACAAGCGATGTTGATGAACAGATAGTTACCCCGCCGGATGGTTTTATAAAACGCGGAACATCCCCATTTATGCGCGTCACGCTGGCGCTGTTTTCCGCCGGACTGGCGACTTTTGCCCTCCTCTATTGCGTACAACCCATACTGCCTGTGCTTTCGCACGAGTTTGGTGTCTCTCCTGCCAGCAGTAGTATTTCACTCTCCATTTCAACGGCGATGCTGGCGATAGGGTTACTGTTTACCGGCCCACTTTCAGATGCTATTGGCCGCAAGCCGGTGATGGTTACCGCGCTGCTGCTCGCCTCTTGTTGTACGCTCCTTTCAACAATGATGACCAGCTGGCACGGTATTTTAATCATGCGTGCGCTGATAGGTCTTTCACTGAGCGGGGTCGCGGCGGTAGGGATGACCTATCTGAGTGAAGAGATTCATCCCAGTTTCGTCGCCTTTTCAATGGGCTTGTATATCAGCGGTAACTCGATTGGCGGTATGAGTGGTCGCTTGATCAGTGGCGTGTTTACCGACTTTTTTAACTGGCGTATCGCGCTGGCGGCGATCGGCTGTTTTGCCCTTGCCTCTGCGCTGATGTTCTGGAAAATCCTGCCGGAATCTCGTCATTTCAGACCAACGTCACTGCGCCCGAAAACGTTGTTTATCAACTTCCGCTTGCACTGGCGCGACAGAGGCTTGCCGCTGCTGTTTGCGGAAGGTTTTTTACTGATGGGATCGTTTGTCACGCTGTTTAATTACATCGGCTACCGCCTGATGCTCTCTCCGTGGGAGCTCAGCCAGGCGGTTGTCGGTCTGTTATCTGTGGCGTATCTGACCGGGACCTGGAGTTCGCCAAAAGCAGGTTCTATGACCACTCGTTATGGCCGTGGCCCGGTAATGCTCTTTTCAACTGGCGTGATGCTGGTTGGACTGTTGATGACCCTGCTCACATCGCTATGGCTGATCTTCGTCGGGATGCTGCTCTTTTCAGCCGGTTTTTTTGCCGCGCACTCCGTTGCAAGCAGCTGGATTGGACCACGGGCAAAACGCGCTAAAGGCCAGGCTTCTTCCCTGTATCTGTTCAGCTATTATCTGGGATCCAGTATTGCCGGTACGCTCGGCGGCGTATTCTGGCACAGCTACGGCTGGAACGGCGTGGGCGGATTTATCGCCCTGATGCTGGTGCTGGCGTTGCTGGTCGGCGCACGTTTGCACCATCGTCTGCACGTATAATCCCCGATGCCCGGATTCCGGGCATCGCCTTTATGAATCAGGCAGTAACGTCTGGGCTCCCATTTGCAGAGCAATAACCGTCCCGTTCATCACTATATGCAGCATGATCGGCATCAACAGGCCGTTGCTTTTCAGTCTGGCGATGATCAAAACCTGCGACACAAGAAACAACATCAGCAACGTACGTAGATCCACATACTGCGTATGCATGATGGCAAAAATGACCGATACCACCACTGACGACAGCCAGGTTTTATTATTGAACCAGTACTGGAACGCGTTGAATAAACAGCCTCTGAAAACAATTTCTTCATAAACTGGCGCAATAAATATCAGAGTCAACGTAGATAACCACAATGCGTAACTACTTAAGGATATTTGGCTGGTCACCCACGCTTCGGTTTGTCTGAGACCCAAAATCAATGGCAGGATAAGCTGAATAAACAGCAGCGCCGCGAACAAAATGGTAAACCACCTGGCGTTGAAAATGCCTTTGCCCAGCCCCTCTCTTTTTCTGAAGAAGAAGTAATACAGCGGAACCAGCACAACAAATTCCAATGCAAACAACAGCGGGAAAAGTAGCCCTTTGGCAAGCAGGCCCTGACTCGCGGGGAAAAACAACGGGGTAAACGTGAGGCCAAACATCAGTAAAAACATTGAAAAGCAGCCAGCCACTGCTTTGGTCCTGGCGATATACAGGTTGTCGGCATCCTGTGACATACAATCTCCTTGCGCTCATCGAAGATAAGTTGATGAATTACTGATATATGATAAAAATTCTCATTATCACTGACAACCTACCAACTTTTACGCAATGCCCATTGGTACAATGCCAAAACCCTCTTTACTCCGGAACTTCACCGTCAACTACTCAGGGGAGAATCCGCCAGCGGCAACGAAAAACGGAAGCAGGCCCCTGCCGTTGAGCTAACCAGGCTGATATCCCCTCCATGCAGCTCGAGCATTCTACGCACGATTAGTAAGCCCAGGCCGCCGCGCTCAGCCCTCTGCTCACGGGGAACTAACGCGGTCGGGCGCTGAAACAATACTTTTCGCACAGCTTCTTCTACCCCTGGCCCGCTGTCCTGAACTTCGGCTAATAAACGGTCTGCATCACGCCAGACTTTTAGCCGCACTTCGCCTCCGTCAGGCGTATGACGGATAGCGTTATCCAGCAGATTCGTCACAACTCTTTCTATCATTGATAAATCGGCATTCACCAGCGGTAACGGCCCCATTACATCAAGGTGCAACTGCAAATGACGCGTGGCAACAGGGAGATCAAATTTCTGTGCCACATCCTGGATCAATTCACCAATAGCAAAACGTTCACGCTGCGGTTTTATACCGCCATGCTCCAGTCTTGCCAGCTCAAACAGCTGTTGTGACAGATGACGAACTTTATGTCCCTGGCGCAGCGCGATACTAAGATAATGCCGGTTTTCCTCCGGCGTCATCGTATCGGCTTTCAGCGACAGCATTTCCAGATACCCCAGCAATGAAGTCAGCGGCGTGCGTAAATCGTGCGAAATATTGGCTATAAACTCTCTGCGCTGACGATCGCTGTCCGCTAATAGATCCCACTGCTGCGCAATTTTCTGCGCTAACTCGATAAACGCATTGTTCAACAACGCAATTTCATTTGCCGGGGCCGGATCGGGATTTTTTTGCGCCAGCTGTTTGATGACGCTAATGCTGTCCTGTTCCAGTTTGACCACCTGCCCAGTCAACCTTTTCACTGGATTCGTCACCCATCGCCACACCAGAAAACCTGCAATTCCGCCGGCTAATAAAACCAGTATTAACGTCCAGGCCACGGTATTCCAGAGCGTTTTTTGCCAGGCGGTATTCGCCAACATATTCAGATCTTCGCCCTGCAGAATAATGTACAAATAGCCATGCAGCTCACCGTTATATAAAACCGGCGCGGCGCTGAATACCTTTTGCTGGCTGCTGCGCGGATCGTTGCCATATACGGGCAACGCATCTGAGTTAAGGAAATCCTGAATCGGCTGCACGCTAATTTTCTGCCGCTGGACATGCCCCGGCGGTGCGGCATCAGCGAGTATTTCACCTGATGGTGAAACCAGATACAGCTCCACGCTGGGGTTGAGCGTCATCAGGTGATTAAACAATCCTTTTAAGGTCTGCCGATTAACCTGCCCGCTGGCATCAATAAGCGACTCACTTTTGACAATCTTGCTCGCCAGCTCCAGCGAGAGCCTTTGCACCATCGCGTCGCCATATTGTTTGCTACTACGAACCTGGACAGCACTGACGGCAACCGCACAAATCAGCATAATGGCGGTAAAGACCAGAGTCAGACGCTGGCTCAGCGACAGGCGATAAATCATGGCTGATGCTCCGCATTAACCGCAGCAAGCTTATAGCCTCGTCCCCAAACCGTGAGAATAATTTCCGGCTCCGCAGCATCCTTTTCAATTTTGGTCCGCAGACGATTAATATGACTGTTCACCGTATGCTCATACCCTTCATGCTGGTAGCCCCACACCTGATCTAACAGCGCCTGGCGCGAAAAGACCTCGCCTGGATGACGGGCGAAAAAATAGAGCAGATCGAATTCTCGCGGTGTCAAATCGAGGGATTTACCATGCAGCCGAACTTCCCGGGCTAAAGGGTCAATCTCTACGCCATGAACGGTGATAATCCCCGCCTCCATTCGCAGGTTCTGACTCATCGCTTCCTGACGGCGAAACAACGCCTTCACCCGAGCCATCAACTCCAGCACCGAGAAAGGCTTGGCCAGATAATCATCGGCCCCCATTTCCAGCCCCAATACACGGTGCGTTTCGCTGGTGCGGGCGCTGATAATAATGACGGGCAAATAAAAACTCATTTGGCGAATGCGACGACAAATCTCCAGCCCGTCGACACCCGGCAGCATCAAATCGAGGATAACGGCATCCCAAACGTGTTTCTCCAGTTGTTCAAGCGCTCGCGTGCCGTCCGCTTCATGAACTATCTCGTAACCCTCATCCTTCAGGCTAAGTTGCAAAAGTGAGGCAATATCGCTGTCATCTTCCACCAAAAATATCTTTTTCGCGCCTGCCATCAGTGTCATCCCCCTCTCGTCGTGCTGAAAGCTTACCTCAGGCAAGGGGCGGAAGTTATCACAAAATTTTTAACTTTTCGTGAGGATCCAGGGATACGCATACGCGCAGTATGTCGTTATAGACACACCAGGCATCAACAGGGAAACGTCGCTTTGTTTTCCTTAACATGAAAATAAAAAGGAAAAGTTATGCAGAAAAAACGTCCACTTCGGGAAGCTGATGTTACAGCCGAATCAGTTTTTTTTATGCAACGACGACAAATCCTCAAAGCACTTGGGATAGGCGCGGCGGCGGCCACGCTGTCTTCCCCTACACAGGCTAATTTGTTGGATTGGTTTAAAGGCAACGATCGTCCACCAGCACCCGCAGGCAAAGCGCTCGAATTTACAAAGCCCGGGCGCTGGCAAAACAGCCTGCCTCTGACGCCAGAAGAGAAGGTGACGGGCTACAACAATTTCTATGAATTTGGTCTGGATAAAGCAGATCCCGCCGCCAATGCCGGTAGTCTGAAAACCGATCCCTGGACATTGACGATCAACGGTGAGGTCAACAAACCTTTAACCTTGGATCATGATGCGCTGACCACTCGCTTTCCGTTAGAAGAGCGTATTTACCGGATGCGTTGCGTTGAAGCATGGTCGATGGTTGTGCCGTGGGTCGGATTTCCTTTGCATAAATTATTGGCGCTGGTTGAGCCAACCAGTCACGCCAAATACGTCGCCTTTGAAACTCGCTACGCCCCTGATGAAATGCCCGGCCAGAAAGATCGCTTCATTGGCGGTGGGTTAAAATATCCCTATGTTGAAGGTCTGCGTTTGGATGAAGCCATGCATCCGCTAACACTGCTGACCGTAGGCGTATATGGCAAAGCATTGCCGCCGCAAAATGGGGCGCCGATACGCCTGACCGTACCCTGGAAGTACGGCTTCAAGGGCATTAAATCGATAGTCAGTATTACGCTGACGCGTGAGCAGCCGCCGACGACCTGGAATATGTCAGCACCGAATGAATACGGTTTTTACGCCAACGTAAATCCGCAGGTCGATCACCCTCGTTGGTCTCAGGCTACTGAACGGTTTATCGGTTCGGGTGGCATTCTTGATGTGCAGCGACAGCCCACGTTACCTTTTAATGGTTATGCCGATGAGGTGGCATCGTTATATCGGGGTATGGATCTTCGGGAGTATTTTTAGTGAGATTGACCGCAAAACAGATAACCGGCCTGAAAGTGCTGCTGCATCTCGCTGGTTTTTTACCCCTGCTATGGCTCTTTTGGGCCGCGCAGCATGGCGGGTTGGGTGCCGACCCGGGAAAAGATATCCAACACTTTACGGGTATTACCGCGCTAAAGTTTTTGCTTGCTACTTTGCTGGTATCCCCGCTTGCACGCTATGCAAAGCAGCCTTTGTTGTTTCGTACCCGGCTGTTGTTAGGTTTATGGTGCTTTGCATGGGCCACACTGCATATGGCCAGCTATGCTCTGCTGGAACTGGGTATACAAAATCTGGGATTGTTGGGTCGTGAACTGGTTTCACGCCCATGGCTAACCCTGGGCATGACCGGTTGGATTATCTTATTCCTGTTGACGTTGACCTCCACGCAAGCCGCGCAGCGTAAAATGGGTAAACGCTGGCAAACATTGCACAACTACGTCTACCTGACCGCCATATTGCTACCGCTGCATTACCTGTGGTCGGTAAAAGTGTTGTCACCGCTCCCTATTATCTACGCCATCTGTTTTGTGGTTCTGTTGGCTTTTCGCTATAAAAAGCTTTTACGAAAAACCAGGTATAAAGGTGTGTTTATGAAAAGTGAGTGAATCACGGTAAACTTCTTAACCACACCTAAACAGAACGAGAACAAAAAATGAGTAACAATGATAATTACCATCAGCTCACCCGCACGTTCCAGCGGCTCTCTCGCTTCTCCCACCTCTCGGCAATCGCCAGTTGGGACATGTTTACCATGATGCCGTCAGGAGGAAGCAAAGCCCGCGGCGAAGCGCTGGCCGAGCTGAGCGTGCTTGAACACCAACTGTTAACCGATCCGAAAGTGGCAATGTGGATCTCCGCAGCACAACACGAAGACCTCAACGATGTAGAACAGGCGAACCTGCGCGAAATGTCGCGACTGCATCACCAGGCATCCTTGTTGCCGGAATCGTTGGTAGAAGCAAAATCACTTGCGGGAAGCCGCTGCGAGCATGCCTGGCGTAGCCAGCGACCGGCAAATGACTGGGAAGGATTTTCCGAAAACCTGAAAGAGGTTGTGAAGTATAGCCGCGAAGAAGCCCGACTGCGCGCAGAAGCTAAAGGTTGTTCGCCGTATGACGCGTTACTGGACATCTTTGAACCGGGGATGACCAGCGCGCAGTTGGACAACCTTTTCGCGGACGTTAAAAGCTGGCTACCCGACTTGCTAAACAAGGTAGTGGCAAAGCAGTCTCAACAGTCGCTCATCGCCCCGGTAGGCCCTTTCCCAACAGCTGTACAGCGAGAGTTGGGTCTTGAAACAATGGCACAGCTAGGTTTTGACTTTACCGCTGGTCGGCTGGATATCAGTGCACATCCCTTCTGTGGCGGCGTACCAGAAGATGTTCGCATTACCACCCGCTATGATGAAAACGAATTACTCAGTGCGCTGTTTGGCGTGATCCATGAAACCGGTCACGCCCGCTATGAGCAAAATCTTCCGCGTAACTGGTCAGGGCAACCTATCGCTCTGGCACGCTCAACTGCCATTCATGAGTCCCAGAGTCTGTTCTTTGAGATGCAACTGGGACGCAGTAAAGCCTTTCTGACACGGTTAATTCCTGCTGTAACGCGCTACTTTGGCGATCAGGCTGCATTTGAAGAAAGCAATTTCATCGCCTGGAACCAGCAGGTCAAACCCGGGTTTATCCGTGTTGATGCCGACGAGGTGAGTTATCCCGCTCACGTGATCCTGCGTTATGAAATCGAACGTGCGCTCATTAATGGCGATATTGAAGTGGATGATATCCCGGCATTGTGGAATGAGAAAATGCAGGCCTGGCTGGGGCTGTCAACGATCGGAAACTATCGTAACGGTTGTATGCAGGATATTCACTGGACCGACGGCGGCTTTGGCTACTTCCCTTCCTATACCTTGGGCGCTATGTATGCGGCGCAGTTGTTCAGTGCCGCTAACCACGCATTACCTGATTTGAATCAGTCTATTGCGCAAGGTGAGTTTGGTCCCCTGTTTGACTGGTTACGTCAGAACATCTGGCAGCATGGCAGCCGTTTCACCACTGAACAGCTTATTACCCAGGCCACCGGAGAGCCGCTTAGCAGCCGTTATTTCCGCGCCCACCTGGAAGCCCGCTATTTGTAATCTCATACCGTGAGTCATTGTACATATCGTTACACGTCGATACCAATGACTCACGGAAGCCCTGTGATTACAGCGATATAGTTATTTCAACGGCCCCGCAGTGGGGTTGAATGAAAAACCAAATCGAGGGTATGAGAATGAAAAAAGTATTAGCTCTGGTTGTTGCCGCTGCTATGGGTCTGTCTTCTGCTGCATTTGCTGCTGAAACAACTGCTACAACCGCTCCGGCTGCTGCAGCAACCACTAAAGCTGCGCCGGCAAAAACCACGCATCATAAAAAACAGCACAAAGCAGCGCCGCAGAAAGCACAGGCTGCCAAGAAACACGCTAAAAAATCCACCACAAAACCGGCTGTAGAACAGAAAGCACCAGAGCAGAAAGCTCAGGCTGCTAAAAAACACACCAAAAAAGCTGCAACCAAACCAGCTGCAGAACAAAAAGCGCCAGAGCAGAAAGCTCAGGCCGCTAAAAAACACACCAAAAAAGCAGTAAAACACGACACTGCTAAACCCGCAGCTCAACCTGCAGCATAACGCATTTGTAGTCACTATGGCGTCCCCCACGCCATAGCATACGGCGCTAGATCGACCTGATGTAGCGCCGCCTTTCGGAGGGTAAAATGGTGTCACATTACCGCTTTGAGTTAATTCTTATTACGTTGATAATTTGCGCCATCATCGCCATGCGTTTTTATCTTGCCTGAATGTAGTTATCTGATTTTACTCCCACTTTCAAGTCGTCCCGTCTATAGTATTAACTGAGGGTTTGCTGTTAATAATCATAATTCCCCACCAGAGCGTGATATGCATAAAACCATTGCTGTATTACTGGGTTCACTTTGTTTACTTCCTGTCGTTGCACATGCGGACAAGCCTGCAACGGACAGCACTGAAGCAGAAAATATAAAAACGCTGTTTTTTGGTCATGACGATCGCGTAAAGGTGACTGACCCTACACAATCGCCGTGGGACGCTATCGGGCAACTGGAAACCGCCAGCGGTAACCTGTGTACCGCCACGCTCATTTCGCCACATTTGGCCCTTACAGCCGGACACTGTTTACTCACCCCCCCGAAAGGTAAGCCGGACAAAGCCGTCGCATTGCGCTTCGTGTCTAAAAAGGGTCTCTGGCGCTATGAAATCCACGACATTGAAGGCCGGGTTGCGCCCTCACTTGCCAAACGTTTAAAAGCCGATGGTGATGGCTGGATAGTGCCGCCTGCCGCAGCCCCGTGGGATTTTGGTCTGGTGGTGCTGCGTAATCCGCCGTCTGGCATCACACCGCTGCCACTGTTTGATGGTGACAAAGACGCGTTAACCGCGGCGCTAAAAACTGCAGATCGTAAAGTCACGCAGTCGGGCTATCCGGAAGATCATCTGGACGACCTGTACACACATCAGGATTGTGTGGTGACCGGCTGGGCGCAGAATACCGTCTTGTCACACCAGTGCGACACGCTCCCGGGCGACAGCGGTTCGCCATTGATGTTGCAGACAGATTCTGGCTGGCAGTTGATTGGTGTGCAAAGCTCCGCTCCAGCAGCAAAAGATCGCTGGCGGGCAGATAATCGCGCCATATCCGTGACCGGTTTTCGCGAGAAGCTGGAAGCGTTGGCGCAGGAATAACACATGCTGCCCGCATTAACGGGCAGCATGGATATCAGGCAAGTTTTATCATTATCATTCCGGCCAGCAGCAGTATCACGCCGATCCAGCCCTTATTATTCAGGCGCTGACCAAACAGCACCCAACCTGCCGCTAACGTCGCGGCAATACCGAATCCGCCCCACAGGGCATAAGCCACCGAAAGATCAATACCTTTTACCGCTTGCGACAGCGCGCTAAAGGCCGCTAATACGGCAGCTAACGACAGCACGCCATAAATCTTGCGGCGAAAACCATCGGAAAATTTCAAAAAGACGTTAGCGACGATTTCCAGCACGATAGCCATACCCAGCCAGGCACCGTGAACCCATTCAAACTGTTGCATGGGTCACCTCTTTGCCTGGTTTAACAGGCTTTCGGGTGCCGGATTTAATCAGCACAATGCCGACCACCAGTGAAGCCAGTCCTGCCACCTTCAATGTGGACAAGGTTTCGTCAAATAACAGAACGCTAAACAGCGTAATAAATAAAATACCGATCCCTTCCCACAGGGCATAGGCCACACCAAGGGCAATTTTTTTAACGGCAAAACTGAGAAAAATATACGATAAGGCGATCATTACCAGCATTAAAATAAAGCCCGAATTACCATGGCCGACGCTTGCCCATTTCATTGAAAGCGTACCAGTAATTTCAGCCGCGATGGCCAGACCTAATAATATCCAGTAAAACATGATGCTTCTCCTGCTTGAGAATATAGTCCTTTGGGCCTACTGCATGCAGTAAACCAAAAAATAAAATTAGTTAGCTCAGCGCACAGCGCCAGCTCAGGCAGAAGAAGGGACTAAAGCGCGTTGCGCCAGTGTTGCTCACCCGCAAGCAAGAAAGTGGAAGAGGTACGAAGAAGTGAAGGTAAACGCAAAAACATCCTGAACATATTGTCCATAATATTACAATTATCCGCAGTGTTGCTTCTCATCATCGCGGATGATAATTGTCCTCGGTAGTTAAACACAGATGATTTGTATCATAGCTTCAATACGAACTCAAAGTTTTTTCACTTCTTTACCTGCCCCGTTTGATTTTTGTTATAACGGCTCGACGCAAATCACACTATTATTCAGATTCAAAAATCAAAAACGCAGGAATACACATGGCGAAACCGATCATCACGCTTAACGGTCTAAAAATAGTCATTATGCTGGGCATGCTGGTTATCATCCTGAGCGGCATTCGCTTTGCCGCAGATATCATCGTCCCCTTTATTCTGGCGTTATTTATAGCCGTTGTGCTGAACCCCGTGGTGCAGCGGATGGTCAAGCTTCGCATACCGCGCGTATTTGCGGTGTCATTGCTCATCGTTATTATTGTAATGCTAATGGTACTGCTGTTAGCGTATTTAGGCACATCCTTAAATGAGCTTGCGCGTACGCTACCGCAATATCGCTCTTCACTGGTTATTCCACTAAAAAATCTTGAACCATGGTTACAACGCGCAGGGATCGGCGTTTCCGTGGATGAGCTCGTCAAATATATCGATCCAAACGCGGCAATGACGCTGGTGACCAATTTGCTGGCGCAGCTTTCGAATGCTATGTCATCGATCTTTTTACTGCTACTGACGGTAGTTTTTATGCTGCTGGAAGTACCGCAACTGCCCAACAAACTAAAACAAATGATGAGTCGCCCCATTGAAGGTATGGCGGCGATTCAACGCGCCATCGACAGCGTCTCTCACTATCTGGTGCTTAAAACGGCAATCAGCATTGTGACCGGATTGGTCGCCTGGGGCATGCTTGCTGCATTGGATGTGCGCTTTGCCTTTGTCTGGGGATTACTGGCCTTCGCCCTGAACTACATCCCTAATATCGGTTCGGTATTGGCGGCCATTCCCCCTATTGCTCAGGTGCTGGTATTTAGCGGCCTTTACGATGCGCTGGTGGTTCTGGCAGGCTAT
The DNA here is from genome assembly GCF_009905315.1 of Citrobacter sp. LUTT5. Classification (NCBI taxonomy): domain Bacteria; kingdom Pseudomonadati; phylum Pseudomonadota; class Gammaproteobacteria; order Enterobacterales; family Enterobacteriaceae; genus Citrobacter; species Citrobacter sp. LUTT5. Next base: position 2,582,616 of record NZ_CP047606.1, read on the forward strand.
CTGGTCATCAACCTGGTATTCGGGAATATCCTCGAGCCGCGGATCATGGGGCGTGGACTTGGACTATCTACGCTGGTGGTTTTTTTGTCGTTAATCTTCTGGGGCTGGCTGCTCGGCCCTGTTGGGATGCTGCTTTCTGTTCCGCTAACCATCATTGTGAAAATCGCGCTAGAGCAAACCAATGGCGGTCAAAGCATTGCGGGGTTACTGAGCGATCTCAACAAAGAGTAAAATGCAAAACGGCCTCCGCAGAGGCCGTCTTAGTTTTCACTGACGATTACAACGCTTTCAGAATCGCATCCACGCTGGCTTTGGCATCGCCAAACAGCATATGAGTGTTTTCTTTAAAGAACAGCGGGTTCTGCACACCAGCATAGCCCGTGTTCATCGAACGTTTGAACACGATGACGTTCTGCGCTTTCCATACTTCGAGCACCGGCATACCGGCGATCGGGCTGTTCGGGTCATCCTGTGCCGCCGGGTTTACCGTATCGTTGGCACCAATCACCAGCACGGTATCGGTATCAGCGAAATCATCATTGATCTCGTCCATTTCCAGCACGATGTCATAAGGGACTTTGGCTTCCGCCAGCAGTACGTTCATATGACCGGGCAAACGCCCTGCTACCGGGTGAATACCGAAGCGCACTTTGATGCCACGCGCGCGCAGTTTCTCAGTGATTTCCGCGACCGGATACTGTGCCTGAGCCACTGCCATGCCATAGCCCGGGGTGATGATCACGGAGTGCGAGTTCTTCAGCATTTCTGCTGTGTCTTCCGCAGTAATCTCACGGTGCTCACCGACTTCTTCATCTGATCCAGTAGAAGAACCGTCAGAACCAAAGCCACCTGCAATAACGCTGAAAAATGAACGGTTCATCGCCTTACACATAATGTAAGACAGGATCGCACCAGAAGAACCGACCAGCGCACCGGTAACGATCAGCAGATCATTGCTCAGCATAAAGCCCGCCGCCGCCGCAGCCCATCCTGAATAGGAGTTGAGCATTGAAACGACCACCGGCATATCCGCACCACCGATGGAGGCCACCAGATGCCAGCCAAAAGCCAGTGCAATTATGGTCATCACCAGCAGCGCCAGAACCTGCAGGCCCACGCTTTCGGTACGGACAAATACCACCAGCAGCAGGAAAGAAACAACCAGCGCCGCCAGATTCATTTTGTGACGATTCGGCAGCATCAGCGGTTTAGAGGAGATCTTGCCGCGCAGTTTGCCAAAGGCCACCACAGAACCAGTAAAGGTTACCGCACCGATGAAGATACCGAGGAACACTTCCGTCAGGTGAATGTTCACCAGAATCGGCTCCAGGCCCGTGTCGTGATACAGGTAGCTGTTGAAGCCCACCAGTACCGCTGCCAGACCAACGAAGCTGTGCAGAATTGCCACCAGCTCCGGCATCTCGGTCATCTCAACTTTCTTCGCCAGACGAATACCAATCGCGCCGCCGATGATCATCGCCACCAGGATCCACGCAACGTTGCCGGTATCCGGGCCAAAAATCGTGGCAATCAGCGCAATCGCCATCCCGGCGATACCGTAGTTGTTACCCTGCTGAGAGGTTTCGTGTTTCGAAAGCCCCGCCAGACTAAAAATAAACAGGATAGCGGCAACAATGTATGCAGCTGTAACTAATCCTCCAGACATATGTTACCCCTTAGTTTTTCCGGAACATTTTCAGCATGCGCTGAGTCACGGTGAAGCCACCGAAAATATTAATGCTGGCAATAAGCACCGCGATAAAGCTCAGGAAACTCACCCAGCCACCCTGGCCAATTTGCAATAACGCCCCAACCACGATAATCCCTGAGATAGCGTTAGTCACAGACATCAGCGGAGTATGCAACGCATGTGACACATTCCAGACCACGTAGTAACCCACCACGCAGGAAAGCGCGAACACCGTAAAGTGACCAAGGAACTCTTTCGGCGCAACGTCGGCGAGCCAGCCAAACAAAATCACCACCAGCGCCATCAGTGCATATTTGCGCCACGGAGAGACAGGTTTTTTCTCTTCTTTCGGTGCAGGTGCGGCTTTTTGCGCAGCCTGCGGCTGAGCAGAAACCTGGATAGGTGGCGCAGGCCAGGTGATTTCACCCTCGCGAACCACCGTGACACCGCGAACAACCACGTCGTCAAAATCGACGGTGATATTGCCGTCTTTCTCTTTGCACAACAGTTTGAGCAGGTTGACGAGGTTGGTGCCGTAAAGCTGGGAAGATTGCGTTGGCAAACGGCCAGGCAGGTCGGTATAGCCGATAACCTTCACCCCGTTCTCGGTGGTTGTCACCTGATTAGGCACGGTATATTCGCAGTTACCGCCGTTTTGCGCGGCAAGATCGACAATTACGCTGCCCGCTTTCATCGAATCGACCATTTCACGGGTGATCAGTTTCGGGGCCGGTTTGCCCGGGATCAGCGCAGTGGTAACAATAATGTCGACGTCTTTCGCCTGTGCAGCGAAGAGTTCCATTTCGGCTTTGATGAACGCCTCGGACATCACTTTGGCATAGCCATCACCGCTGCCCGCTTCTTCTTTAAAGTCCAGTTCAAGGAACTCGGCGCCCATACTCTGCACTTGTTCCTTCACTTCCGGACGGGTATCAAAAGCACGCACGATAGCGCCCAGGCTGTTTGCCGCACCGATCGCCGCAAGACCTGCCACACCCGCACCAATCACCATGACCTTGGCAGGTGGAACCTTGCCTGCGGCGGTGATCTGGCCGGTGAAGAAGCGACCGAATTCATGTGCAGCTTCAACAATAGCGCGATACCCGGCGATGTTCGCCATTGAGCTCAAAGCATCCAGCGACTGTGCGCGCGAAATACGCGGCACGGAGTCCATCGCCATAACTGTCACGTTTCGCTCTGCAAGCTTTTGCAACAGTTCAGGGTTTTGCGCGGGCCAAAGAAAGCTCACCAGCGTCGTGCCCGGATTGAGTAACGGAATTTCCGCCTCCTCCGGCGCATTGACCTTCAGGATGATCTCTGACTGCCAGACTGCATTTCCATCAACAATTTCTGCGCCTGCTTGTACAAACGCCTTATCGTCAAAACTCGCCAGTTGACCTGCACCGCTTTCAACCGCGACGCTGAAACCTAACTTAAGCAGCTGCTCAACCGTCTTCGGCGTGGCTGCAACGCGGGTTTCATTGGTTAACCGTTCTCTTGGTATGCCAATTCGCATAATGTTCCCTTCCATCTGTAATTATGATGATGGTTTATCAATGTTCGCACGAGGCATGCGCGCACTCTCGAGAGAGGTCAGTGTTACCTCAATAAAATAAAACAGTAACAAACTCTGTATAACCTACTGAAAATGACGCCTGTGATCTAGCGCCAAAAAACAGTATTTATTATGAAATTCGCAAAATAGAGATGAATCGAACCTCAGACAGATAAAATGCCCTAAAAATAGCCCACAAAGGCTGATAATTCGCTTAAGCGAAGCGGCAAAACATGATTACGTACCTGCCAAAAACAATTAATTAACATTAAATTAACTTATGAAATTCAACTGCTTTATCAGTTTTGGTCACCAAACGCCGAATTTTTCGGCATATCACAAAATGTTATCGATGTTGTTAAGCCAGGTGGCACGATGAGTGAAAAATGACGCAGACACTGACGCAATTTAAATGCAATAATCAGCGACGTTTCTAGTCAATAACAATACCAGTACCTGGTTTGCGCAAGGCGAAGGATTATTTTTATGAAGCTTAAGAACACTCTCCTGGCGTCCGCACTTATTTCTGCGACTGCTTTTTCTGTCAATGCAGCGACAGAATTGACGCCGGAGCAAGCGGCTGCCCTGAAACCCTATGACCGCATTGTGGTCACCGGTCGTTTTAATGCTATCGGTGATGCAGTTGCTGCCGTATCACGCCGTGCAGATAAAGACGGTGCAGCCTCCTTTTATGTTGTTGATACTTCAGATTTTGGCAGCGGCGGTAACTGGCGCGTTGTTGCCGACGTCTATAAAGCTGACGCTGAAAAAGCGGAAGCGTCAAAAAACCGTATCATTAACGGCGTTATGGAATTGCCTAAAGATCAGGCCGTTCTGATTGAACCTTACGATACCGTTACGGTACAGGGTTTCTACCGTAGCCAGCCTGAAGTAAACGATGCAATCACCAAAGCTGCGAGAGAGAAAGGTGCATATTCCTTCTATATCGTGCGCCAGGTCGATGCCAACCAGGGCGGCAACCAGCGTATTACCGCATTCATCTACAAAGCTGATGCGAAAAAACGCGTAGTGCAAAGCCCTGATGCGATCCCAGCAGATTCTGATGCCGGACGCGCCGCATTAGCAGCAGGTGGCGAAGCCGCGAAGAAAGTTGAGATTCCAGGCGTTGCGACTACCGCTTCTCCGAGTGCTGAAGTCGGTCGCTTCTTCGAAACGCAATCCACCAAAGGCGGACGTTACACTGTCACGCTACCGGATGGAACCAAAGTTGAAGAACTAAACAAAGCGACCGCCGCCATGATGGTACCGTTCGACAGCATCAAGTTCACCGGTAACTACGGCAACATGACGGAAGTTTCTTATCAGGTAGCAAAACGCGCAGCGAAAAAAGGCGCGAAGTATTATCACATCACCCGCCAGTGGTCAGAACGTGGTAACAACGTGACGATCAGCGCCGATCTGTATAAGTAATACCCAATGTATTATCAGGTCTACAGTCCTTGTAGACCTGATAATTTCGCGCAGTTCTGCTCCCAGACAAAACAAAAACAGCAGTATTAAGACGACTTTTCACACTATTAGTCACAAATCTCTCTATCCCCATTGCATGCATTCTCTTCTCTCCGTAAAATCCCGCGCCTTAGTGGCTTTCACCATTTTTATGCGGTTTGCCAAAATAATTATTCTCTCACTCTCGTTTTTGTAACTGGATACAAATGGAAAAGAAATTGGGTCTGAGCGCACTGACCGCGCTGGTTTTAAGCTCAATGCTCGGCGCTGGCGTTTTCAGCCTGCCACAAAACATGGCGGCAGTAGCCAGCCCGGCTGCATTACTGATTGGTTGGGCGATTACCGGTGCGGGTATTCTTTTGCTCGCCTTTGCCATGCTGATCCTGACGCGTATCCGTCCTGAACTGGATGGCGGTATTTTTACCTATGCGCGTGAAGGTTTTGGCGAGCTGATTGGCTTCTGCTCCGCGTGGGGATACTGGCTGTGTGCCGTTATCGCTAACGTTTCGTATCTGGTCATTGTCTTCTCTGCACTCAGCTTCTTTACCGACACGCCTGAGTTACGTCTGTTTGGCGACGGTAATACCTGGCAGTCGATTGTGGGCGCATCGATGCTGCTGTGGATCGTACACTTCCTTGTGCTGCGCGGTGTGCAAACGGCAGCCAGTATTAACCTGGTCGCGACGCTGGCGAAATTACTGCCGCTGGGTCTGTTTATCGTGCTGGCATTCATGCTGTTTAAGCTCGACACCTTTACTCTCGATTTTACCGGCGTAGCATTGGGCGTTCCCGTCTGGGAGCAGGTCAAAAACACCATGCTCATCACCTTGTGGGTATTCATCGGTGTGGAAGGCGCGGTGGTAGTTTCTGCCCGTGCCAGAAACAAACGCGATGTCGGACGCGCCACGCTGCTGGCAGTACTTGCCGCGCTGGGCGTTTACCTGCTGGTCACCCTGTTGTCTCTGGGCGTTGTCGCACGTCCCGAATTGGCGGAGATCCGTAACCCGTCAATGGCCGGTCTGATGGTTAAAATGATGGGACCATGGGGCGAAATTATTATTGCCGCAGGTCTGATTGTTTCCGTGTGCGGCGCCTATCTAAGCTGGACGATTATGGCGGCGGAAGTGCCGTTCCTCGCCTCCACGCACAAAGCTTTTCCGCGCATTTTTGCGCGACAGAACGCGCAAGGCGCGCCATCGGCGTCGCTATGGCTGACCAACATCTGCGTACAGCTCTGCCTGGTGCTGATCTGGCTTACTGGTTCCGACTACAATACGTTATTGACTATCGCCTCAGAGATGATTCTGGTGCCCTATTTGCTGGTCGGCGCATTTCTGTTAAAAATTGCAACCCGTCCGATTCATAAGGCTGTCGGTATCGGGGCGAGTATTTATGGCATATGGTTATTGTATGCGTCAGGTCCGATGCACCTGCTGCTGTCCGTAGTGCTGTATGCGCCAGGACTGCTGGTTTTTCTTTATGCCCGTAAAACGCACGCGCATGAAAACGTATTAAAACGCCAGGAGATGGCGCTGATCGGCCTGCTGCTTGTTGCTGCTGTGCCGGCTACCTGGATGCTGATGGGGTAACGTTATACCCATCGTTCGCGACATATGGAGATTACGATGGGTAAAAAAAACCCTTTGCCAATTCTTATCACCGGAGGTGGTCGTCGTATCGGCCTCGCCGTCGCATGGCACTTTCTGAACCAAAAACAGCCAGTTATCGTCAGCTACCGTACGCACTATCCTGCCATTGACGGCCTGCGAGAAGCGGGCGCAATTTGTATTCCTGCTGACTTTTCCACGGATGAAGGTGTGCTGGCCTTTGCTGATGAGGTCAAAGCTCAGACGGATGGCTTGCGCGCCATTGTGCATAATGCCAGTGCCTGGCTTGCAGAAAAGCCTGGTACACCGCTGACCGATGTGCTGTCAGCCATGATGCAGATTCATGTCAATACGCCCTACCTGCTCAACCACGCACTGGAAAGATTACTACGCGGTCATGGACACGCGGCCAGCGATATAATCCATTTTACTGATTATGTTGTGGAGCGCGGCAGCGACAAGCACATTGCTTATGCTGCCAGCAAAGCGGCGCTGGATAATATGACCCGCTCGTTCGCGCGCAAACTGGCACCGGAAGTGAAAGTGAACGCGATTGCCCCTTCACTTATCCTGTTTAACGAGGGTGATGATGCAGAGTATCGCCAGCAGGCACTGAACAAATCACTGATGAAAACCGCGCCAGGTGAAAAAGAGGTCATTGATTTAATTGACTATCTGTTAACCAGCTGTTTTGTCACCGGACGTAGTTTTGCCCTTGATGGTGGGCGTCATCTGCGTTAGTGCAGTTTGATCCAACAAAAGATCAGCAACCACGCGCTCAGGCCCCAGCACACCACTGATCCGCCGAGCGCAACGGGTAAGCGCATAAATCCGGTGAAATACCACAGTGAAACGAGGTAGACAAAATAGGGAATAATCGACCACATGCTGAATATGATGGTTGTACGTAACGCCTCGATCCCGCGTTCACTGGCCACGATATAGTGGGCAATCAACGCAAACGTCGGGAATAACGGAATTAATCCGGCAATATAGTAATTCTTTGTTTTCGCCAGCAAGCCAATCAACACCACCACCAGCGCACCGAGCGCCGCTTTTATAACGAGTCCCATCACTCTGCCTTAACACATCAATAACATCAGCCCCTAGCATAACGGAAGCGTTCTTGTTTAGAAAAGATTAATGGAAGGAAAAATCAGGGCGGTGTATGTTGACGTTTTATATTCAAAATTAATGATATGAACACCATCGTATTTGTTGAAGATGATCCCGAAGTTGGCTCACTGATTGCAGCCTATTTGGCCCGGCATGATATTGAGGTTATCCTTGAACCTCGTGGTGATTTGGCCGAGGAGAAAATCCTGCACGTTCAACCCGATCTGGTGTTATTAGATATCATGCTGCCGGGCAAAGACGGGATGACTATCTGCCGAGATTTACGCGGACGCTGGCAAGGCCCGATTGTCCTGCTCACCTCGCTGGATAGCGACATGAACCATATCCTGGCACTGGAAATGGGCGCCTGTGACTATATTCTGAAAACCACGCCGCCAGCGGTGCTGCTGGCTCGCCTGCGTCTGCACCTGCGTCAGAATGAGCACTCAACCCAGTCTAAAGGCATTCAATCGGCGACCATCACACCGCACACAACGCTGCGCTTCGGCACACTCACTATCGACCCAACCAACCGCTCCGTGCTGCTCGGCGGCGAGCAAGTTTCTCTTTCCACCGCTGATTTTGAATTACTGTGGGAGTTGGCAACCCATGCCGGGCAGATTATGGACCGCGATGCGTTGCTTAAGAACCTACGTGGCGTAAGCTATGACGGCATGGATCGCAGCGTAGATGTCGCGATTTCCCGGTTACGCAAAAAACTGCTCGATAATGCGACTGAACCTTATCGAATCAAAACAGTGCGCAACAAAGGTTATCTCTTTGCACCTCACGCCTGGGACGACGAGCCACAGAAGTAATGCCATCGGGCCGATCTCATTGATCGGCTGGATTATTCACAATACGTTACACTGTCACTTAAAATCGTCTACAGAACAGGCATACAAACACCATCCGACGCCGTTCCACACTTTTTGTGTGGCTGTTACCCTCCCCCCTCCCTATAATCCGTCGCGGTCCTGAACCCTTATGGTTCATCATTTTTTTTCGCACTAACAAAACTCTTTCCGGCATTTCAGGTGCTGAATGAGGCAAGAGGCTACAATATGTTCGTTTCGCTCGCGTATATCGCGTTCTTTTTGGTTTGTTCATGGGCAATTTTCAGAATCAACCAAAAAAGTCACTCTCTTTCAAAAAGCGTCTTCATCGCTATTTTTACGGGTGCCGTTATCGGTTTATCCCTGCATCTCATTGCTGCTGACGAAAGAAAAACAGTTATCGAGTGGTACAATGTTATCGGCAACGGCTATGTGAATTTACTGAAGCTGGTTGCGGTACCGCTGATTTTCATCTCTATTCTCTCAGCCATTAATAAGCTCGAAAACAGCGCTGGCATTGGGAAAATGTCGTTAACCATCGTCGGATGCATGCTCTGTCTGGTAATGGTTGCCGGTTTTATTGGGCTGTTGACTGCGCATGTATTAGGCCTGGACGCCAGTGCGTTTGTTCATATGCAGTCCACGCTGACGGCAGACGATGTAAATAAAACAGCCGCCATTTCACTGCCTAAACTGGTTACATCTCTGATCCCCACGAATATCTTCCTCGATCTAACAGGGGCCAGAAGCGTTTCCGTCATTGGCATTGTTATCTTCACCCTACTTGCCGGCGTGGCATTATTAAAGGTCAAACAGGACGCCCCGCAAGAAGGTGAAAAATTAAGTGCTGGCATTAACGCTATCCAGATTTGGGTGATGAAAATGGTGCGTATCGTTATTGCTCTCACCCCTTATGGTGTGATGGCATTAATGGCAGGCGTATTTTCCGCGTATCGATTTGAACAATTTGCCAGTCTGTTAGGCTTTATTGCTGCCTGTTACCTTGCGATTCTGATGATGTTTATCGTCCACGCACTGATACTGGTTCTGAGCGGTAATAATCCCGTTCACTATTTTAAAACTGTCTGGCCAGTTTTAACCTTTGCATTTGTTTCACGCAGCAGTGCAGCATCTATTCCACTGGCTATTTCCGCACAAGAAAAATTTGGCGTGCAAAACACCATTGCCAACATTGCGGCTTCATTCGGCTCCAGCATGGGTCAAAATGGCTGTGCCGGGATCTATCCAGCTATTATGGTGGCGATGATTGCTCCAACAATTGGGATTGATCCGCTATCAGTACATTTTTTGCTCGCCATGCTACCTGCGATTGCGCTGGGTTCTATTGGGGTGGCGGGTGTAGGCGGTGGCGGAACATTTGCTGCGCTGATCGTCCTTTCAACACTGAACTTCCCGGTCGCGCTGGTGGGGATTTTCATTGCTATCGAGCCTGTCGTCGATATGGCCAGAACGGCATTAAACGTGAACGGTTCGATGATGTCTGGCGTGCTGGCTAACAGGCTCCTGAAAAAGAGTGCTGAAAAACCACAACCCGTGAACGCGAATTAGTCAGTCCTAAAAAGCTCAAAGCCTTCCTGTTGCTGGAAGGCTTTCTTTTGTGTCAACTAAACGTCAGCCCGTCGTATTTTTTCCAACGGTAATTTACGGCAGAGATAATCCAGCAGCCGATAAAGACGCCAATAATCGCAAAACCGACATTCCCCATATGGTCACTTAAATTGCTGACGGTATCCCACAAACCACCCTGGAGCGAAAACGCGTCAGAGAGAAGCCCCAGTGCCTCCAGTCCGCCAATAAATAGCGCTACAATCACGGAAGTCCCGGTAATGGTCATATTGTAATAGAGCTTGCGTTGCGGCTTATTGAACGCCCATCCGTAGGCCTCAACCATCAGAATACTGTCGAGACAATCAATTAACGCCATACCGCAGGTAAACAGCGCCGGGAACACGAGAATTGACCAAACCGACATGCCACTGGACGCGCTTGAAGCAGAAATTCCCAGCAAAGAAATTTCAGTGGCGGTATCAAAACCCAGACCAAAAAGAAAACCGACAAAATACATATGCCAGTCTTTGCCTACCAACCGAAACGCTGAGCGGAAAAGCCAGTTCAAAGGACCTGAAACTGTAATATCTTCCGTGGTGCCATCGTAAGTACCGGTGCGTTTAAGATGGCGGAATGCCTTCCAGACCTGGCAGAAAATAATGAGATTAATGGTAGCCAGAATCAGCAAAAACACGGCAGAAACCGTAGTTCCTATCAGACCGCCGACATTCTGAAACCATGCCATATGTTGCTTAAACACGCTGGTGGTCAGTGCAATGCCAATGCTTGCCAGTACCACAATGGTGGAGTGCCCCAAAGAAAACCAGGCTCCCGTCGTCAGGGCGCGTTTTTTCTGCTGCATGAGTTTACGTGTAGCGCTGTCTATCGCGGCGATATGATCGGCATCGACAGCATGGCGTAAACCGTAGCACCACGCAATCAGACTCAGTGCAAGCAATGACGTGTTGTTGCTAAACGCGGTGAAAGCCCACAGCCACGCCACGATGTTTGCCCCGATGAGTAAAACCATCAACAAAAGAATATTCGGGCGTTTTTTAAATAATGAAAACAATGCGTTCATTGTTTCCCGCCAATTAAATTTGAGCTAAACAACACACCACCACTCACTGATTAATTAATATAACGTTGATCAGGCTAATGATAACTCTTAAGAATTACTAACCCAGTGTCGTAGATCAAAGTTGATTATCACCTGAAGCAAGTTCCGCCATCGCTAGCTCCGCGATACGCAGAGGTACCGTTGCGCTGTCCCCCTCTTGCAGAAACCAGACGGACGACAACCCACACCAGGCAACAATCCACATCAGCAAACGTTGCCGTTCAATTCATGCGATTTCAGACACAATGTTGACTCGTTGTGTGAATGTTTCCGGCTCAATGGCAACAGGTCTGGTGGGTTCGGCAAGATCAGGGTTAGTAAAAATATTGGCGTAATCAAAGCCACGCTCGCCTAGCAGCCCTTTGGGATCGATAGCAAGCCATCCTCTCGTTCCGAAATCAAGAATATTGCCGTGGTGTAGGTCGCCGTGTAATACGACTTCATCTTGGGGTGAAGATAGCAGTACATTTGCCACCGCTGCACAACGCGTCAGGATACCGCCATGCTTTTTCGCAGCAGGAGCCAGATCGCTAAACCAATGGTGCAGAGGTGTTAACGCTGGCGTAGATGCATTCCGGGAGAAATGGAGTCTACTGGCAGCATGGCAAATAATGCGACAAGCCTGTGCATCGTTACCAGTCCAGGACATGTCCGCTAAAGACCCTGTCCCTGTCGCACGTTCCAGCAGAATCACCCCTGCTGCATGAGCAAGTACTTTCGCTGCGCCATTTCCGTTCCACCAGACCATGAGTTCACAGCCGATCCGTTCACTGTCATCGTCGGTGATTTTAAGTATGGCTTTCTGACCATCCCTGATGACCACTACAGGCAAAAGCTGTGATGTGTGCGTTTCAACCGGTTCACCATCTGGAGTGAGTCCCCAACGGTTGAGCCAGGTGTTGAACAGGCGACTTTCCAAACAATATCCTCATTTTTCTCTGGAAGATGGTAACCAAAAGGATCCGTGTCGGCATTATTCCTGTTTTCTTTTGGTTGAGCTACAACCTCCCACATCCGTCATCACTGACTTAACGGGTAGAGCACTAACAGGCACATCCTTGTGTATCTGTGTGCCATGCTGACTGTGTTCGGTAAATAAGGAGGACACGATGATCACGTTATGCAAAACCTGTGGAACATCCTATGAGGTAACTGGTGCCCATCCGGAACAGTGCGATATCTGCCAGGATGAACGCCAGTATGTCCCTGCGAGCGGACAGGAATGGGTCGATTTTACCGCCCTGTGTGCATCGCATACAAATAAGTGGAAGCAACACGACAGTACTCTCCTCAGCATCCGCACCGTTCCTGATTTTGCAATTGATCAGCGCGCGTTTATTCTGCGTACCTCTGAAGGCAATATTTTATGGGACTGCATTGCCTCGCTCGACGATGCCACAAAAACGCTAATAACGTCCCTTGGCGGGCTTAAGGCTATCGCGATATCGCATCCTCATTACTACACCACCATGCAGGACTGGGCTGCAGAATTTAACGCGCCTATTTACCTTCATGCCAGCGACAGAAGGTGGGTAATGCGCGACAGCCCGTGGATTAGATTCTGGGATGGCGACACCATTGAGTTAACCCGTGACGTCACGGTGATACGTCTCGGCGGACACTTTGCTGGAGGCTGCGTCCTGCACTGGGCGCGTGACGAAGGCGTGGTGCTTTCCGGCGACATCGTCCAGGTTACGCCAGGTGCGCATGCCGTCTCCTTTATGTGGAGCTACCCTAATATGCTACCGTTGCCAGCTGCAACGGTCAGCAACATTACCCAGAGACTGAGTACAGTGAAATTTAAGCAACTTTACGGCGCATTTGCAGGAAAAGATATTACGCAAAATGCCGATGAAATTGTGCGGCGTTCAGGTGAAAAGTATATTTCCTGCCTCAGATAAACCGGCAGTTTATTCACCAACCAGACTCAGGAAGGTAAAAATGGATAGAACTGATAAACCACGCCCATCACAGAAATACTCACTATCACACTGATAATGAAGTAGGTTTTGAAAGGCTGCTTTTGTGTTTTATGGCGAAAGATTTGTTGACCCGCTATCGCGCCACCCCATCCGCCCACAACGCCAAACACCAGCAATGTGGATTCCGGCACTCTACGCCAGTCCTTGCGTGCCGCCATTTTGTCCACGCCGTATAACAGCAACGTCAGTATGTTGGCGAGTAGAAACCATATGACAAGAGGGTGAGCGGTGAAAATGCAGCCGATCGCTGAAAAAATGAGTAGCGAATAACAACAGCGATTGAGGTTCATATTTTCAGTCACAGCACTTTTCAGGAAATTTCGTCACCCATTATACGCAAGGTCAGTCATCCCTGCCATGGGTGAGAATACCCCTTTTATTTTTATGCCTATATCCCCAGAAATAGCGGAAATTCTCTGGTCTGCGGCGTACCTAACAATTCAAACAAGAGAATCATTTTCATTATTCAGAACAAATGGTAATTTATTAAATCCAAATGGAGAAATTGTTCTGGAGTCGCAGGGATGAGAAAATACTCATATCCATATTTGTTTTTTGTCACCGTATTATCTCTCGGCGCAATTTTTCTTTTTTACTGGTGGAAGGTAACGATATACAGAGCAACTTTTCTCTATCCGCTCACATCAAAATACCTCATGCTTATTTCTCTGGCAGTGTCATTTTTAATCACCCTATTTCTGGTAGGTAATGGGATAATGAAAAAAAGTCCCTTCCAAACTTATCTGAAATTATTTGGTAGCATCAGCATTGCCATGGTGCTGTTTTCAGTGATCACAATTATGGCGATAACCTGGTTCATTCCAGGTGTCCCCTCGTCCTATACCGCTCCATACACCTACTCTACAGGAAGTTCTAAAAGCTGTTCGGGGGCTGATGTTGACGATCCGGATCTCGGGACTAATATCAGAATTTGCTATCCCGAAGGTAACTACGAATATAACAACACAATCTATGTTGAGAAACGAAGTAACCTTTTAGGTGCGGTCGTAACATACGCCAGAACAACACCATCCCGATTTTGATTAACTTACCGCGTACAAAGCGAAAGGTCATTTCGCCCCCGTAGGGGCCATAAGAATGCAGAAAAGAGTTATACAGTGTACTCTGCCTGGATAAACACGCCAGATGGTGGTCAGATAACCTTTCTGCTCCCACGCATCGGCGGATATTGCTGTGCCCCTTTTCCCCTGAGGGACACGAGAACTCGCTAACTTATTGAGCGTTCGGTGATTTTTATGAAGAAACTGTTTGTGCAGTTTTACCTCCTGCTGTTTGTCTGCTTTTTGGTGATGACCCTGTTGGTCGGCCTGGTATACAAATTCACCGCAGAACGCGCAGGCAGACAGTCGCTCGACGATTTGATGAAAAGCTCGTTGTACCTGATGCGCAGTGAACTACGCGAAATCCCGCCACGCGATTGGGGTAAGACGCTGAAGGAGATGGACTTAAACCTCTCATTTGACCTGCGTGTTGAACCGCTGAATAAGTACACACTAGATGCCCCAACCATGCAGCGTTTGCGCGAAGGCGATATTGTGGCACTTGACGATCAATACACCTTTATTCAACGCATTCCTCGCAGCCATTATGTGCTGGCCGTCGGCCCGGTTCCTTACCTCTATTTTCTTCATCAAATGCGCCTGCTGGATATCGCGCTGATGGCGTTTATTGCTATTTCACTGGCCTTCCCGGTACTGATCTGGATGCGTCCACACTGGCAAGAAATGCTAAGACTCGAATCCGCCGCACAACGTTTTGGTGAAGGACATCTGAGTGAACGCCTTCATTTTGACAACGGTTCCAGCTTTGAGCGCCTGGGCGTAGCGTTTAACCAAATGGCCGACAATATCAATGCGCTGATCGCCAGTAAAAAACAGCTCATCGATGGTATTGCCCATGAGCTTCGTACTCCGCTGGTACGTTTACGTTACCGGCTGGAAATGAGTGATAACCTCACCGGGCAGGAATCTCAGGCGCTTAATCGTGATATCGGCCAACTGGAAGCGTTGATCGAAGAGTTACTGACCTACGCCCGCCTGGATCGCCCGCAAAATGAACTGAAGCTCAGCGTACCTGACCTGCCTGTTTGGTTGACAACCCATCTGGAGGATGTGCAAAGCGTGAATCCTGGCCGTGCGGTGCACTTACGTCATCTCGAAACTGGCGACTACGGCGCGTTGGATATGCGCCTGATGGAGCGGGTCCTGGATAATTTGCTGAACAATGCCCTGCGCTATTGCCAGTCTACAGTGCAAGCCAGTCTGCTGCTGAACGGCAATCAAGCCACGCTGGTAGTGGAAGACGACGGTCCCGGTATTGCACCAGACGCTCGTGAACAGGTTTTTGAACCGTTTGTACGCCTTGACCCCAGCCGTGACCGGGCAACCGGGGGTTGTGGGCTTGGGTTAGCCATCGTCCACTCAATTGCTTTGGCTATGGGGGGGACGGTCGTCTGTGATGAAAGTGAACTTGGCGGCGCCCGGTTTACTTTCCGTTGGCCCGTCTGGCATAACATTCCCGAAATCTCAGCTGCCTGACCTTTTCTGCTCGGTGGTCAGGCGGCGGAGGTTGTGCTATAAAAAAGTATGTTGTAACTAAAATGGTAAACCTATGGCCCGTTACGATCTTGTTGACCGCCTGAACGGCACCTTTCGCCAGATGGAACAAGAACTGGCACTTTTGAACGAAAACCTGTTGCAGCAGACGCTGCTGATTGCGCGCGTATTCTCGTTACCGGAAGTGGTTAAAGAGGCAGAGCATGCCCCTCTGCAGAGCATTAATGTTAAGCAGCATTTAGGCAAAGAGGCTGAAGCGCTGGCACTGCTCCATTACCGTCACCTGTTTATTCAGCAGCAGTCCGAAAACCGCAGCAGCAAAGCAGCCGTCCGCCTACCGGGTGTATTGTGCTATCAGGTTGATAACGCGGCGCAATGTACTCTGGAAGAACAAATCCAGCGTATAAACCAGTTGAAAACCACCTTCGAGCGCATTGTTACAGTGGAATCAGGGCTGGCGCCGGCAGCACGTTTCGAATGGGTGCATCGTCATCTGCCAGGGCTGATTACTCTGAATGCCTATCGCACGCTAACCGTAGTCCGCGATCCGGCCACCCTACGATTTGGCTGGGCTAATAAGCACATCATTAAAAACCTGAAACGCGATGAAGTACTGCAGCAACTGGAAAAAAGCCTGACGTCACCGCGCAGCGTACATCCCTGGACACGTGAAGAATGGCAGGCGAAGCTTGAACGCGAATATCAGGATATCGCTGCCTTACCACAGCAGGCCCGCCTGAAGATCAAAAGACCGGTAAAAGTGCAGCCTATTGCCCGCGTCTGGTACAAAGGAGAGCAAAAACAGGTGCAATATGCCTGCCCGACGCCGCTGATTGCTTTGCTTAATAACGACAACGGTATGACCGTACCGGATATCGGTGAGTTACTGAATTACGATGCCGAAAACGTTCAGCATCGTTTTAAACCTCAGGCGCAGCCGTTGAGATTGATTATTCCCCGGCTGCACCTGTACGTTGCGGATTAACTGCCTGGCCGCATGCTGCCAACCATCAGCTCCGGGCGTACCCAGTTGTCGAACTCCGCTTCGGTTAGATATCCCAGCGCCAGAGCAGAGGCTTTTAAGGTCAACCCTTCTTTATGGGCTTTTTTGGCAATTTCAGCCGCTTTATCGTAACCGATATGGGTATTGAGCGCGGTCACCAGCATTAGCGACTCGTTGAGCAGTTGATCGATTCGCTCACGATTAGGCTCAATCCCCGTCGCGCAATGTTCATTGAAGCTTTCCATACCGTCCGCCAGCAGGCGTACCGACTGCAGGAAGTTGTGGATGACCATCGGTCGATAGACGTTGAGCTCAAAGTTACCTGACGCCCCGCCCATGTTGATGGCGACATCGTTGCCCATCACCTGGCAGCAAAGCATAGTCAGCGCTTCACACTGGGTTGGATTGACCTTGCCTGGCATGATTGAGCTGCCCGGTTCGTTTTCCGGAATTGAAATTTCCCCAATACCACACCGTGGACCGGATGCCAGCCAGCGTACATCGTTGGCGATTTTCATCAGCGACGCTGCCAGTCCTTTTAGCGCTCCGTGGGCATGAACCAGGGCATCGCAGGTGGCGAGTGCTTCAAATTTATTCGGAGCGGTAACGAACGGCGCACAGGTAATGACCCGCAGTTCATCAGCAACCCGGCGGGCGTATTCGGGATGAGTGTTCAGTCCGGTACCTACCGCGGTTCCCCCCAACGCCAGCTCTGCCACGTGCGGTAAGCTGTTTTCAATGTGTCTGAGGTTATGTTCTAGCATTGCTACCCAGCCGGAAATCTCCTGGCCAAGCGTAAGTGGAGTTGCATCTTGCAGATGTGTACGACCAATTTTAACGATATCGGCGAAAGCGTGGGACTTATCACTGAGCGTTTTGGTCAATACATTTAATTGAGGGATCAGTGATTTACGCAGCGCCAGCAGTGCGGCAACGTGCATTGCAGTCGGGAAGACATCGTTCGAGCTTTGGCTTTTATTGACATCATCGTTGGGATGTACTTTTCGCTCCATCCCCCGCACGCCGCCCAGCAACTCGCTGGCCCGGTTTGCCAACACCTCGTTCATGTTCATATTGCTTTGCGTGCCGGACCCAGTTTGCCAGATGGCTAGCGGGAACTCATCGCGGTGTTTATCTGCCAACACCTCATCTGCAGCCTGCATAATAGCCCTGGCTTTATCCTCCGCCAGCAGCCCAAGATCCTGGTTAACCTTTGCCGCGGCGCGTTTAGTCAGCGCCAGCGCATGGATCAACGAGACCGGCATTTTCTCCGTAGAGATACGAAAATGCTCCAGTGAACGTTGGGTTTGCGCGCCCCAAAGCTTATCGGCAGGAACATCAATCGCCCCCATTGAATCATTCTCGCGGCGTACCGTTACCATTACCTGCTCCTTACATTAACAGTTGATTAGGTTATGTTTCGACATTGCCCACTTGCGTTGGTCTTATGAGTATTAACGAGGATAAAACTGTCGTTTGGTGGTTCGTGCGGTAAAAAAAAACCGCCCCGAAGGGCGGTTGACGTTACTTAACGCAGCGTGCGCACTGCGACGTCTGAATTTGCTGGAAGAAATCATTGCCTTTGTCATCCACCAGGATAAACGCCGGGAAATCTTCCACTTCAATTTTCCAGATGGCTTCCATCCCGAGTTCCGGGTATTCCACGCACTCCAGACTCTTGATACTGCCCTGGGCCAGCACCGCGGCAGGGCCGCCAATACTGCCTAAATAGAAGCCGCCATGTTTATGGCAAGCATCGGTCACCTGCTGGCTACGGTTGCCTTTCGCCAGCATAATCATGCTCCCACCAGCGGCCTGAAGCTGGTCAACATACGAGTCCATACGCCCGGCCGTGGTTGGGCCAAGCGAACCAGAGGCGTAGCCTTCCGGCGTTTTTGCCGGACCGGCGTAATAGATCGGGTGATCTTTAACATACTGCGGCAAACTTTCACCGTTATCCAGACGTTCTTTCAGTTTCGCATGCGCAATATCACGGCCAACAATAATTGTACCGTTGAGTGACAAACGCGTAGAGACCGGATACTGCGACAGCTGGGCCAGGATCTCTTTCATCGGACGATTGAGATCAACGCGCACCGCTTCGCCCTCTCCCGCCTGACGCAACTCTTCTGGAATGTACTTACCTGGATTATGTTCCAGTTTTTCGATCCAGATACCTTCACGGTTGATCTTGGCTTTGATATTTCGATCGGCTGAGCAAGAGACGCCCATACCAACCGGACACGACGCGCCGTGACGCGGCAGGCGGATTACGCGGATATCATGCGCGAAGTACTTCCCGCCAAACTGCGCGCCCAGCCCCAAATTCTGCGCTTCAATCAGCAGCTCTTTTTCCAGCTCCACATCACGGAATGCCTGCCCATGCTCGTTACCTTCGGTCGGCAGCTCATCGTAGTATTTAGCCGAAGCCAGTTTCACCGTTTTCAGCGTAGCTTCCGCTGACGTTCCGCCGATCACAAACGCAATGTGATACGGCGGACAAGCCGCAGTACCCAGCGTACGCATCTTTTCAACCAGGTAATTTTTTAATTTGCCCGGCGTGAGCAGCGCTTTGGTTTCCTGGTACAGATAGGTTTTGTTCGCCGAACCGCCACCTTTGGCAATACACAGGAATTTGTATTCATCGCCGTCGACGGTATACAAATCAATCTGTGCTGGCAGGTTGGTGCCGGTGTTCACCTCTTTATACATATCCAGCGCTGCGTTTTGTGAATAGCGCAGGTTGTCTTCGATGTAGGTGTTATAGACGCCTCGAGCCAGCGCCTCCTCATCGCCACCACCGGTCCAGACACGCTGACCTTTTTTACCCACGATAATCGCGGTTCCGGTGTCCTGACAGGTCGGCAAAATGCCTTTTGCCGCGATGTCAGAGTTACGCAGAAATTGCAGGGCCACATACTTGTCGTTTTCGCTGGCCTCCGGGTCGCGCAGAATATCGGCTACCTGCTGTTGATGTGCGGGACGCAGCATAAACGACGCATCATGAAAGGCCTGACGAGCCAGCAGGGTTAAAGCTTGTGGCGCGACTTTAACAATCTCCTGCCCTTCAAATTCGGCAACAGAGACATAGTCGCTGGTCAGCAGATAGTATTCGGTATCATCCTTTTTGAGGGGGAAAGGATGCTGATAATGAAAGGGTTTGTTTGACATTGTGCTCTCACTTACTGCTCGGTCTGGTTATTCTCTGGGCAGATGTTCCGTTGCCCTGCTTCCCTGCCGCAGATCCGGTTGTAGAAGGAAGGGCTGTCTGCAACCGGAATCACTCAGGGTATTAAAAGCGAGTCTCCATATCCTACACATTTTTTTAACAAAAACTGAGACAAGTACGACTTTTTACATGTGCAGGTTACTTCCCTCAGGGTTTCTTGGTTTAATAGCCGTAGAAAATTCCACATTGAAACAGGGCTTGATAATGCAAAAACTCATCAACTCAGTGCAAAACTACGCCTGGGGAAGTAAAACGGCGTTAACGGAACTCTATGGCATTGCCAACCCCTCTCAGCAACCGATGGCTGAGCTGTGGATGGGTGCGCATCCGAAAAGCAGTTCGCAGGTTCTGGGCGCTGACGGCCAGACGGTTGCTCTGCGCGACGTTATCGAGCACGATAAATCCGCACTGCTGGGCGATGCCGTTGCGCAGCGTTTTGGTGAGCTGCCCTTCCTGTTTAAAGTGCTCTGCGCTGCACAACCGCTTTCGATTCAGGTTCATCCTAACAAGCACAACTCTGAAATTGGATTTGCCAAAGAAAACGCCGCAGGGATCCCGATGGATGCGGCTGAGCGCAACTACAAAGATCCTAACCACAAACCGGAACTGGTTTTTGCTTTGACGCCTTTCCTGGCGATGAACGCATTCCGCGAGTTCTCTGACATTGTTGCATTGTTACACCCCGTCTCCGCCGCACATCCGGCTATTGCGCATTTCCTGGAAGAGCCGAGTGCAGAACGTCTGAGCTATCTTTTCGCCAGCTTGCTGAATATGCAGGATGAGGAGAAATCCCAAGCGTTGGCGATCCTGAAATCAGCGCTGAACAGCCAGCAGGGTGAACCCTGGCAAACCATCCGTCTGATCGCCGACGTCTACCCGAACGACAGTGGGCTCTTCTCCCCGCTGCTGCTCAATGTGGTGAAACTCAATCCCGGCGAAGCTATGTTCTTATTTGCCGAAACCCCGCACGCTTACCTGCAAGGTGTGGCGCTTGAGGTGATGGCTAACTCGGACAACGTGCTGCGTGCCGGACTGACGCCAAAATATATTGATATCCCGGAACTGGTCGCCAACGTACAGTTTGTCGCCAAGCCAGCAAACCAGTTACTGACCACGCCGGTTAAGTCTGATGGCGAACTGGACTTCCCGATCCCGGTTGACGATTTTGCGTTCTCCCTGCATGAGCTTACTACCAGTGGCGCAGATATCAGCCAGCAAAGTGCGGCCATTTTGTTCTGCATAGAAGGTGAAGCTGTACTGAGCAAAGGCGAGCAACGTCTGGTTCTGCGACCGGGTGAATCGGCCTTTATTGGCGCGAATGAATCTCCGGTTAACATCAGTGGCGAAGGTCGTTTAGCCCGGGTTTATAACAAGCTTTAGCAAGATACTGATATTTTTAACAACTCTTGCTAAGCTGTAGTAAGTTAAAGACATGTCACTCCTCCAGGCGTCTTCAAACGCCTGGTTTTATTTTATGGATATCAAAATGAAAAAATCGCTGGTAGCTGCGGGTGTGGTGGTTGCGCTGGGTATCGTCTGGACGGGCGGCGCCTGGTACACAGGAAAGAAACTCGAAACGCATCTCGCCGAGATGGTGACGCAGGCAAACGATCAGTTAAAACGTTTCTCCCCTGAGGCGGGTATTGAACTGAGTTATCAAAACTACCAGCGCGGGGTGTTCAATAGCCAACTGCAATTGGTGGTGAAACCAATAGCCGGGCAGGCAGATTCCTGGCTGAAACCGGGGCAAAGTATTGTCCTGGATGAAACGGTGGATCACGGTCCCTTCCCACTGGCCCAACTGAAGTCACTGAATCTGGTTCCGGCTATGGCCTCCGTGAAAACGACGCTGGTGAATAACGACGTTACCAAACCGCTGTTTGATATTGCCAAGGGTGAGTCGCCATTTGTCATTAACTCCCGTATCAGCTACAGCGGCGATACCCGTTCCGATCTTTCCCTTAAACCACTGAACTACGAGAAAGGCGACGAAAAAGTAGCCTTCAGCGGCGGGGAATTCCAGTTTACAGCAGATAAAGAAGGTAACGCTGTCTCGCTGACAGGCAATGCGCAAAGCGGCGTGGTCAATGCGGTCAACGAGTATGACCAGAAAGTACAAATGACTTTCAATAATCTGAAGACTGAGGGTTCCAGCAGTATTGCCAGCTTTGGTGAGCGCATCGGCGACCAGAAATTGTCACTCGAAAAACTGTCGATCTCAGTCGAGGGTAAAGAGTTGGCGGTTCTGGAAGGCATGGGTATCGATGGCAAATCAGATCTGGTTAACGACGGTAAAACTGTCAACAGTCAGCTGGATTACACGCTGAACAGCCTTAAATTACAGGGCCAGGATATGGGTAGCGGTAAGCTGACGCTGAAAGTTGCCCAGATTGACGGTGAAGCCCTGCATCAGTTCAGTCAGCAGTATAGCGCCCAAACCAAGGCGCTGATGGCGCAGATCGATGTGGTACAAAATCCTGAGCTTTATCAGCAAAAAGTCACCGAAGCTTTCTTCAATGCGCTGCCGATACTGATGAAAGGCGAGCCGGTTATCACCATTGCCCCGCTGAGCTGGAAAAATGCGAAAGGTGAAACCGCATTTAATCTGTCACTGCTGCTAAAAGATCCGACAGCAAATACTGAGGAACCACAAACGCTGGCTCAGGAAGTGGATCGTTCGGTCAAATCACTGGATGCCAAGCTGACGATTCCGGTCGATATGGCGACTGAGTTCATGACGCAGATCGCCAAAATTGAAGGCTATCAGCAGGAGCAAGCGGCCGATCTTGCGAAGCAACAGGTGAATGGCCTGGCAGCAATGGGTCAGATGTTCCGTATTACAACGATGCAGGACAACGTCATCGGCTCCAGCCTGCAATACGCAAACGGACAGGTTTCGTTAAACGGACAAAAAATGCCGCTGGATGAGTTTGTTGGCATGTTCGGTGTGCCTTCTCTCGGCGAACCGGATGCCCCGGCTATCCCGCAACAGTAAATACGCGTGACAACAGGCCCGATAACCATGTGTTTTTCGGGCCTTTTTTATTTGGCCACCACCAGACGGGCGGAAAGCGTCAGGTTACGCGAATGACCATCATCGTGCCCAATGCGCTGCAGCATGCGCTCAGCAAGGGTATATCCCATTTCACGCGCAGGCGTGCAGGCCCAAATAATGGGGATATCGTCCAGTGCATTTTCCGCTACATCGGCAAATCCCGCTAAGGAGATCTGCTGTTCGAAATAGCGATCTACGCCAATTTCACCACTCTGACGCCCCGCTCTCATCAGGCCAAACCAGGCGCCAACGGCAATGGTTTCGTTGTAGCACACCACTGCGCTGATCGTTGGGTTACGACGTAACAGCGCGGTTACCTCCTCTGCGGCCTGCTTCTGGCTGGATGAACACTCCAGCACCCAGTCGCTATGAAACGGTAAACCATACTTTAGCAACGTCGTACAATAGCCGCCGACACGCTCTGCGCGAGTCAATGAGGAACTCTGCCCCCCCAACCACGCTATTCGCTGATGCCCGTGGCGGATAAGATGTTCAACCAGCAATTGCGAAGCCTGCATGTTGTCAGGTCTGACGGTGTCGACATCATCCAGGTAGCTTGCCCGAGAAGCAAACACCACCGGTATCCCCTTATCGGCGGCCAGTTGTTGTAGGTCGTCGCTACTGCCGGCAGCCCCGGCGATCACCACACCATCAACCCCTTGATTTAGCAACATAGCGAAACGCTGCGCGAGCTGTTCGCCATCTTTGCCACCATGTAATAAAAAGACCATGCGCCCCTGCGTTTCTAATGCTTCCGTCAGACCCGCTGTCAACTCGGCGTAAAACGGCGTAGAAAGATCGCGCACAATCAAACCAATTACCCCGCTCTGCCCGCCACGCAGCGCCGATGCCTGGCGATTACGCACAAACCCGAGTTGCTCAATAGCGGCATTCACGCGTTCGCCTGTCGCGGATGAAATACGACCTTTTCCACTAAGCACCAATGAGACAGTACTGACCGAAACGCCCGCGGCCAGCGCAACATCATGGATGGTTATTTTTTTGGCTATAGCCATAAAAACGGAAAACTCCCTGATAACGTGACGGATAAAACGTTTTATCAATCACTTCTATTTATACGCCCTATTATCGTTCGATAATGTGATTTATACCGCACTAAAATTAGGTAAAACGTTTTATCTTCTCGCCATCATTAGTCAGCTAGCTTTTACGAGGAGTCGTTTGATGACGACGAGAACTACACCAAAAATAACGTTATGGGAATTTTTCCAGCAGTTGGGCAAAACCTTTATGCTCCCCGTAGCGCTACTCTCATTTTGCGGGATCATGTTGGGGATCGGCAGCTCGTTAAGCAGCCATGATGTCTTAACACTGATCCCGGCATTGGGTAATCCGGTACTGCAGGCCATCTTTACCTGGATGAGCAAAGTAGGCTCATTTGCGTTTAGTTTCTTACCGGTGATGTTCTGTATTGCCATACCTCTCGGCCTTGCTCGCGAGAACAAAGGCGTAGCGGCATTTGCCGGTTTTGTTGGTTATGCGGTCATGAACCTTGCCGTCAACTTCTGGTTAACCGCGAAAGGTATCTTACCAACCACGGATGCCGCGATCCTGAAAGCCAACAACGTGCAGAATATCCTGGGGATCCAGTCGATCGACACTGGGATCCTCGGTGCTGTTATTGCCGGGATCATCGTCTGGATGCTGCATGAACGTTTCCACAACATTCGTCTGCCGGATGCGCTGGCTTTCTTCGGCGGCACCCGCTTTGTGCCTATCATCTCCTCGGTGGTGATGGGGCTGGTCGGGCTGGTAATTCCCCTGATCTGGCCGGTTTTCGCTATGGGCATTACCGGGCTCGGCCACATCATCAACAGCGCGGGAGAATTTGGCCCAATGCTGTTTGGTACCGGTGAACGTCTGCTGCTGCCGTTTGGTCTGCATCATATTCTGGTGGCGCTCATTCGCTTCACCGAGGCTGGCGGCACGCAAGAAGTCTGCGGTCACAGCGTGAGCGGCGCACTGACTATTTTCCAGGCCCAACTGAGCTGCCCGACAACACAAGGTTTCTCTGAAAGCGCAACCCGCTTCCTGTCGCAGGGCAAAATGCCTGCGTTCCTTGGTGGTTTACCGGGGGCAGCGCTCGCTATGTACCACTGTGCTCGCCCTGAAAATCGTCATAAAATTAAAGGGTTATTAATTTCCGGTCTTATTGCCTGTGTGATCGGCGGTACCACCGAGCCCCTTGAGTTCTTATTCCTGTTCGTTGCCCCAGTTCTGTATGTGATCCACGCCCTGCTGACCGGTCTTGGCTTCACAGTGATGGCAGTGCTTGGCGTCACCATCGGTAACACCGACGGTAACCTGATTGACTTCGTGGTGTTCGGCATCCTGCATGGACTCTCTACCAAGTGGTATCTGGTCCCTGTTGTGGCGGCGATCTGGTTCGCGGTGTACTACGTCATCTTCCGTTTCGCCATCACACGCTTCAATTTGAAGACACCAGGTCGGGACGTCGAAATTGCCAGCAATATCGAAAAAGTAATGGCTGGAGCGCCGGGTAAATCCGGTTACAACGTCCCTGCCATTCTGGCGGCGCTTGGCGGTGCGGAAAACATCGTCAGCCTGGATAACTGCATTACCCGTCTGCGTTTGTCAGTGAAGGATATGTCTCTTGTGAATGTACAGGCACTGAAGGACAATCGCGCCATTGGCGTAGTGCAACTCAATCAGCATAATCTTCAGGTCGTTATTGGCCCACAGGTCCAGTCAGTGAAAGACGAGATCGCAGTTCTGATGAACACCGTACAAGCTTAAGGACAATGATATGTTTGATTTTTCAAAGGTTGTGGACAGGCATGGTACCTGGTGTACTCAGTGGGATTACGTTGCCGACCGTTTTGGTTCAGCCGACCTGCTGCCATTCACCATCTCCGATATGGATTTTGCCACCGCACCCTGTATTCTGGAGGCGCTGACTCAGCGCCTGTCACATGGCGTGTTGGGTTACAGTCGCTGGAAAAATGATGAATTTCTTGCGGCAATTAGTCACTGGTTTCTATCGCGTCATAATACCCAAATCGATCCTCAGTCGCTGGTTTATGGCCCCTCGGTCATCTATATGGTATCGGAGCTGATCCGCCAGTGGTCTTCTGCGGGTGATGCGGTGGTGATTCATACGCCGGCGTACGACGCGTTTTTCAAAGCAATTGAAGGTAATCAACGCGTGGTGCGCGCTGTCGAACTGGAAAAACGCACTGACGGTTGGTACTGCGACATGGCCTCGCTCGAGAATGCCCTGTCTCGTCCAGAGAGCAAAATTCTTCTGCTCTGTAGCCCACAAAATCCGACGGGCAAAGTGTGGACGCGTGATGAGCTGGAAACCATGGCAGAACTGTGTCAGCGCCATGGTGTAAAAGTTATTTCCGATGAGATCCATATGGATATGGCATGGGGGGATCACCCACATATCCCCTGGAGTAACGTCGCGCGTGACAGCTGGGCGCTGCTCACTTCCGGATCAAAAAGTTTTAATATTCCGGCACTGACCGGGGCTTACGGAATTATTGAAGACGCTCAAAGCCGTAACGATTATCTCAGCGCATTAAAAGGTCGCGATGGCCTTTCCTCACCAGCAGTACTCGCGCTGAGCGCACATATTGCCGCCTATCATCAGGGCGCAAGCTGGCTTGATGCGCTGCGGGATTACCTTACCAGCAATCTGCATTACGTCGCCCGCGAGCTTAATGCCGCATTCCCCGAACTGAACTGGCGGGTTCCGCAATCCACCTATCTGGCATGGATTGACCTGCGTCCGCTCAACATTGATGACCACGCATTGCAGGAAGCGCTCATCCACCAGCAGAAAGTCGCCATCATGCCCGGATACACATACGGCGAAGAAGGACGCGGTTTTGTGCGCCTGAATGCCGGATGTCCACGATCCAAACTTGAAAAAGGCGTTCAGGGGTTGATTAACGGCATACGTTCTGTACGCTAATAAAGTTTGCGCAATGAAATTATTCATTGCGCAACATAGATTTTTATCCCGATTTTTTCTTATAATACGACGCACTTTACCTAAATACACGAGTGCGACCATGATTGATACTTCCCTCCCATTGACCGACGTCCATCGCCACCTTGATGGTAACATCCGTGCCCAAACGATTCTGGATCTGGGTCGTCAGTTCAATTTAACGCTCCCGGCACAAACGTTGGAAACGCTGATCCCTCATGTGCAAGTGACATCCACTGAGCCAGATTTAGTGAGTTTTTTATCCAAGCTCGACTGGGGCGTGAAGGTACTGGCCTCGCTGGATGCCTGTCGCCGCGTAGCATTTGAAAATATTGAGGATGCAGCACGTAACGGTCTGCACTATGTAGAATTACGTTTTTCACCTGGCTATATGGCGATGGCGCATCAACTCCCGGTGGCAGGTGTGGTTGAAGCCGTCATCGCAGGCGTGCGCGAGGGCTGCAAGACCTTTGGCGTCGAAGCACGCTTAATTGGCATTATGAGCCGTACTTTCGGCGAAGTCGCCTGTCTGCAGGAACTGGATGCGCTGTTAGCCCACCGGGATCATATTACGGCACTGGATCTAGCCGGTGACGAACTGGGATTCCCTGGCAGTCTGTTCCTGTCCCATTTCAACCAGGCACGCGACGCCGGCTGGCATATTACCGTGCATGCGGGCGAAGCCGCGGGACCAGAAAGCATCTGGCAGGCCATTAAAGAGCTGGGCGCTGAGCGTATTGGTCACGGCGTTAAAGCCGTTGAAGATCGTGCGTTGATGGATTACCTCGCCGAGCATCGTATCGGCATCGAATCCTGCCTGACATCAAACATTCAGACCAGCACCGTTGCCTCACTAGCGAACCATCCGCTGAAAACGTTCCTTGAGCATGGCGTTATTGCTAGTTTGAATACGGACGACCCGGCTGTTCAGGGTGTGGATATTATTCACGAGTACACCATTGCCGCACCAGCTGCAGGCCTAACGTGCGAACAGATCCGCCAGGCGCAAATCAACGGTCTGGAAATGGCATTCCTGAGTAACGAAGAAAAACAAGCCTTGCGCGAGAAAGTCGCCGCAGCGTAACGGGTAAAGTGCTGAATGGCGCTAACGCTTATCCGGCCTACGTTGGTTTTCATTGTAGGCCGGATAAAATGCCTGAGCATCTCCATCCGGCATTAGTCCAATCAAGCAAGGCACAGCGTCGAACGATGTTTCGCAGATTCGATACCCAGCTCAATCAGCTCCATAATTTGGATAGCCTGTCTCGCCGGTACCGGGTTTTCACCGTTACCGTTTAGCGCATCACGAATGCCAGCATAGTACGCCGGATAGTTGCCTGGTACAGTAAGCCAGGTTTCTTCAACCTGCTCTTCGCCTTCTACTCGCGTCAAAACGCCATCGCGCATATCATAACCCCAGTCTTCCTGTGGTAGTCGCTCGCCATTTTTCAGACGCTCTTCCTGCGGGTCAAGACCATACTTCACATAGCTGCCACGCGATCCGTGCACAATATAACGGGCCGATTCTGCGGCAGCGAGCATGGTGCCATGCAGGATCACACGACGCTGCGGATACGTCAGGATGGCATGGAAGTAATCCGTCGCCTGCGCGCCTGGACGCAACTGGGCCAGGTCTACCGTCAGGCTGACGGGCAAACCAAACAGATTAATCGCCTGATCCAAAAGATGCGGTGCTAAATCGTACCAGATACCGCTTCCCGGACCGCCCTGTTCACGCCAACGGTCACGAACCTGCGGGCGGAAACGATCGAAATGGGATTCGAAATACGCCACCTCTCCCAAAACACCATCCGCCAGCAGAGCTTTCAGCGTCAGAAAATCACTGTCCCAGCGACGGTTATGGAACACAGACAGCACGCGCCCGAGGCTGCGCGCCAGCGTATCCAGCTCACGAGCTTGTGACAGTGTCACAGTAAAAGGCTTATCAACAACCACATGTTTGCCCGCTTCCAGCGCAGCTTTCGCTAATGGAAAGTGTGTGTCATTAGGCGTGGGGATCACAATCAGGTCGATATTTGGATCGTTAAAAAGATGCTTAGGCTCAGCAACAACCGCCACCGTAGGCCAGTCTGCCTTCACTTTTGCTTCATCACTACTGGAAACTGCAGCCAGTTCCAGGCCCGGTGTGCCCACAATCAGGGGGGCATGGAAGGTTTTACTGGCATAACCATAGCCAATTAGCCCAACGCGGATGTTGTCACTCATGTTATTGCCTCTCAATTCAGGACTGACCTATTTCACACCATACCTTGCAACGTCTCAATAGTTTAATAACCTTCGCGCTACAAAGGTTGTTTTTAACTTAAGTCAAACATATGCCACTTATGCTTAACTTGCAGCGAAAAAGAGGGAGAAATCGTTCCCAACCATCTTGCTGTATTAATGAGAGATTAGTAACATTTGCAGCCTGTGTTTATGGATAAATCAAAGCAAATGTCATCAGTAATGAATCGTCTTATTGAATTAACAGGTTGGATTGTTCTCGCCGTCTCCGTGATCCTGCTGGGTGTTGCCAATCATATTGACAATTACCAGCCACCAGAGCCCGTTGCGGCAGTGCAGAAGAAATAAGCATCCGCAACCTTTTATTGCCCGGCAATTAACATTGGTAGTTGCAGGGTTTGCCGGTAAAAGATCGCTTTCTGTCAAAAAAAGCGAATTATGCCGCATCCCGTTCCGCTGCATATTGCCAGCGATCGCTATGCGCGTTACCCTTGCCGAAGACGCGCATAGCGCCTGCTTTTTCACAGGTATGAACACTCTTTTACATTTGCACGTAAATGCGCTTTTACCTGTGCACGTTGTTTATTTTTATATTTTCTACTCCGTTGGTATTATTTTATTAATATGGATCTGCATTTATGACTGTTCAGGATTACTTATTAAAATTCCGCAAAATCAGTTCACTCGAAAGTCTGGAAAAACTTTTCGACCATTTAAACTACACGCTCACCGACGATAGCGACATGATCAATATGTACCGTGCCGCAGACCATCGCCGTGCGGAGCTTATATCCGGAGGCCGTCTGTTTGATGTTGGTCAGGTACCTAAATCAGTCTGGCATTACGTGCAATAGAGAAGAAAGTAGCGCTCAACGTTAAAAGCTTTATAATAATCGCCCCAAAATGAATGGCATGATTGATTGCGCGCGTAAAACTGGAGAAGAGATGACTACCACACCGGCACAACGTATCGGAGGCTGGCTACTTGGGCCACTGGCCTGGCTGTTAGTCGCGTTGTTGAGCGCTTCGCTGGCGTTATTACTTTATGTCACTGCGCTGGCAACACCGCAAACCTTCAAAACGCTGGGTGAGCAAAGTACAGCAAATTTGCTGTTATGGGGCGTCTCCTTTGTTACCGCGATCGCCATGTGGTATTACACACTGTGGCTGACAATTGCGTTTTTCAAACGCAGAGCCTGTGTGCCCAAGCATTACATTCTGTGGCTGCTGATCTCCGTGTTGCTGGCGATTAAAGCGTTTGCGTTTTCACCTGTCCCAGACGCTTTTGCCGTGCGCCAACTGCTGTTCCCATTACTGGCCGCAGCACTGTTGGTGCCCTACTTCAAGCGATCGCAGCGCGTTAAATCGACGTTTGTGAACCCGTAATAACCCTACAGTTAACCTGTTGTCGCCTGTTGTAGATTGTCAGATAATAGGCGGCTTTTTTATTTCAGGCCGAAAAATGACTGATTACCTGCTGCTGTTTGTCGGAACTGTACTGGTCAATAACTTTGTACTGGTCAAGTTTCTGGGCCTCTGCCCGTTTATGGGCGTTTCCAAAAAACTGGAAACCGCAATGGGTATGGGCCTTGCCACGACGTTTGTCATGACACTGGCATCCATCTGCGCATGGCTGATTGATACCTGGATCCTAATCCCGCTCAATCTCATCTATCTGCGCACGCTGGCTTTTATTCTGGTTATCGCCGTCGTCGTGCAGTTTACCGAAATGGTTGTGCGCAAAACCAGCCCTGCGCTGTACCGCCTGCTGGGGATCTTCCTACCGCTGATCACGACTAACTGCGCAGTGTTAGGTGTGGCGCTGCTGAACATCAACCTCGGCCATAACTTTTTACAGTCGGCGCTATACGGTTTTTCCGCCGCCGTCGGCTTCTCGCTGGTGATGGTACTGTTCGCCGCGATCCGCGAACGCCTCGCCGTGGCGGACGTCCCGGCGCCGTTTCGCGGGAATGCGATTGCGCTGATTACCGCTGGTTTAATGTCATTGGCCTTTATGGGCTTTAGTGGTTTGGTGAAGTTGTAATGAATGCTATCTGGATTGCCGTTGCCGCAGTGAGTGTACTGGGTCTGGCGTTCGGCGCTATTTTGGGGTACGCCTCACGACGTTTTGCCGTTGAAGATGATCCGGTCGTGGAGAAAATTGATGAAATTCTCCCGCAAAGCCAGTGTGGGCAGTGCGGCTATCCGGGCTGTCATCCTTACGCTGAAGCGATCGGCTCTCAGGGTGAAAAAATTAACCGTTGCGCCCCCGGTGGCGAAGCAGTGATGTTAAAAATTGCCGCCCTGCTGAACGTCGATCCGCAGCCTATTGATGGTGATGAACAAGACGTTACGCCGGTGCGTATGCTGGCGGTCATTGATGAAAATAACTGTATCGGGTGCACTAAGTGTATTCAGGCCTGCCCGGTCGATGCGATCGTGGGCGCGACCCGCGCCATGCACACGGTAATGAGCGATCTCTGCACTGGGTGCAACCTGTGTGTTGACCCGTGCCCGACGCAATGCATTGAATTACGCCCGGTAGCCGAGACCCCCGATAGCTGGAAATGGGATTTAAACACCATCCCTGTGCGCATCATTCCCGTGGAACAACATGTTTAAGTTATTCTCTGCATTCAGAAAAAATAAAATCTGGGACTTTGATGGTGGCATTCATCCACCAGAAATGAAAACCCAGTCAAACGGAACACCGTTGCGACAGGTTCCGCTGGCACCGCGTTTCGTTATTCCGCTGAAACAACATATTGGTGCGGAGGGTGAACTGTGCGTAAACGTGGGTGACACCGTGCTGCGTGGTCAGGCATTAACCCGCGGGCGTGGCAAAATGCTTCCAGTCCATGCGCCAACATCAGGTACCGTGGTTGCCATTGCCCCGCACTCCACCGCACATCCTTCGGCACTGGCTGAGTTGAGCGTTATCATAGACGCCGATGGCGAAGACCGCTGGATTGAGCGAGACGGCTGGACCGATTACCGCTCCCACAGCCGGGAAGAGCTGATTGCGCGTATTCATCAGTTCGGCGTCGCCGGGCTGGGTGGCGCAGGTTTTCCCACCGGCGTTAAACTGCAGGGCGGCGGAGATAAAATTGAAACGCTGATCATTAACGCCGCTGAATGCGAGCCGTACATTACAGCAGATGACCGCCTGATGCAGGACTGTGCGGCGCAGGTCGTCGAAGGAATCCGCATCCTGGCGCACATTCTTCAGCCACGCGAGATCCTCCTCGGCATAGAAGATAACAAGCCGCAGGCAATATCTATGCTGCGCGCGGTGCTGGCTGATTCACACGACATCAGTTTGCGCGTGATCCCCACCAAGTACCCTTCCGGCGGGGCTAAACAGTTAACACAAATCCTGACTGGCAAGCAGGTTCCCCACGGTGGACGCTCCTCAGATATCGGCGTATTGATGCAAAACGTCGGAACCGCCTATGCAATTAAACGTGCAGTAATTGACGGTGAGCCAATCACCGAACGTGTCGTGACGCTTACCGGTGAAGCCGTCAGCCGTCCGGGCAACGTCTGGGCGCGTTTGGGCACGCCGGTTCGTCATCTGCTCAACGACGCGGGCTTCTGCCCTTCCGCCGACCAAATGGTGATTATGGGCGGACCGTTGATGGGGTTTACGCTGCCATGGCTGGATGTCCCGGTGGTGAAGATTACCAACTGTCTTCTGGCCCCCTCTGCCAGTGAAATGGGTGAAACGCCGGAAGAGAAAGGCTGCATTCGCTGTAGCGCATGCGCCGATGCCTGTCCGGCGGATCTCCTGCCACAACAGCTTTATTGGTTCAGTAAAGGGCAACAGCACGACAAAGCAACGGCCCACAATATCGCCGACTGCATTGAATGCGGTGCCTGCGCCTGGGTATGCCCAAGCAATATTCCGCTGGTGCAGTATTTCCGCCAGGAAAAAGCCGAGATTTACGCCATTAGCCAGGAAGAAAAACGAGCCGCTGAAGCGAAAGCACGGTTTGAAGCCCGACAGGCGCGCCTTGAACGTGAAAAAGCAGCGCGTCTTGAACGCCATAAGAGCGCCGCTGCTCAACCGGCGGCCAAAGACCATGATGCTATTGCCGCCGCGCTGGCTCGCGTAAAAGAAAAACAGGCTCAGGCGCTGCAGCCGGTAGTAATTCAGGCAGGTGAAAAACCTGACAATAGCGCAGTGATTGCCGCACGCGAGGCGCGTAAGGCGCAAGCTCGTGCTTCCCGTAAGGAAAATTCGCCGCAAAGTGAAGGCAGCAGCACGGGTACAGATCCGCGTAAAGCTGCCGTCGAAGCGGCAATTGCTCGCGCCAAAGCCCGCAAGCTCGAGCAGCAGGCGGTACCGGAAACATCCGAACCGGTTGATCCACGCAAAGCCGCCGTGGAAGCGGCCATCGCCCGCGCTAAGGCCCGCAAGCTCGAGCAGCAGGTGGTACCGGAAACAGCCGAATCGGTTGATCCGCGTAAAGCCGCCGTGGAAGCGGCCATCGCCCGCGCCAAGGCCCGCAAGCTCGAGCAGCAGGAGGTACCGGAAACAGCCGAATCGGTTGATCCGCGTAAAGCCGCCGTGGAAGCGGCCATCGCCCGCGCCAAGGCCCGCAAGCTCGAACAGCAGGCGGTACCGGAAACAGCCGAGCCGGTTGATCCACGCAAAGCCGCCGTCGCGGCCGCTATCGCACGCGCTCAGGCAAAGAAAGCCGCACAGCAGCAGGTTGTTAACGAGGAATAAATGGTATTCAGAATAGCAAGCTCCCCTTATACCCATAACCAGCGCCAGACATCACGTATCATGATGTTGGTGTTACTTGCGGCATTGCCGGGAATCGCCGCACAGCTGTGGTTCTTCGGCTGGGGTACGTTGTTCCAGATAATTCTGGCCGCCATCAGCGCTATCGCAGCCGAAGCGGGCGTGCTTAAACTGCGTAAACAACCCATTGTGCCGATTTTAAAAGACAACTCTGCGTTACTCACCGGGTTGCTGCTGGCCGTGAGTATTCCCCCGCTCGCCCCCTGGTGGATGGTGGTATTGGGCACGGTATTCGCGGTTATCATTGCGAAACAACTGTATGGCGGTCTCGGTCAGAACCCGTTTAATCCTGCCATGATTGGTTACGTCGTGCTGCTAATCTCATTTCCAGTACAGATGACCAGTTGGCTGCCGCCGCACGAAATTGCGGCTACAGTGCCTGGGTTCTTTGACGCGCTGAACGTTATCTTTAGCGGTCATACCGTCAGCGGTGGGGATATGAATACACTGCGTATGGGCATTGATGGTATCAGCCAGGCAACGCCTCTCGATACCTTTAAGACATCACTGCATGCCGGGCATACCGTTGAACAGGTGATGCAATACCCGATTTACAGCGGTGTGCTGGCAGGCGCGGGCTGGCAGTGGGTTAATCTTGCCTGGCTGGCGGGTGGTATCGTTCTGTTATGGCAGGGGGCGATTCGCTGGCATATCCCGGTTAGCTTCCTGCTGTCGCTCGCCGTTTGCGCCACTCTGGGATGGTTGTTCTCACCTGAGTCACTCGCGTCTCCTCAGTTACACCTGCTTTCCGGCGCAACCATGCTGGGTGCATTCTTTATTCTTACCGACCCCGTTACGGCCTCGACAACTAACCGCGGCCGCCTGATTTTTGGCGCACTTGCGGGGTTGTTAGTATGGTTGATTCGCAGTTTTGGCGGTTATCCTGACGGTGTGGCTTTTGCCGTATTACTGGCAAATATCACGGTTCCCCTGATTGATTATTACACCCGCCCTCGCGTGTACGGACATCGCTAAGGACTCCCAATGCTGAAAACGATTCGTAAACACGGTATTACGCTGGCGCTGTTTGCTGCTGGTTCAACGGGATTAACCGCGGCAATCAATCAATTAACCAAGTCCACCATTGATGAACAGGCCGCGCTGCAGCAAAAAGCACTGTTCGATCAGGTGCTACCTGGCGATCGCTACAATAATAACTTGTCTGAGAGCTGTTATCTGGTCAATGCGCAGGCATTGGGCAAAGGTACTCACCGCGTGTATATTGCCCGCCAGGATGACCGTCCCGTTGCAGCAATTCTTGAAGCTACGGCGCCCGATGGGTATTCCGGGGCGATTCAACTGCTGGTCGGTGTCGATTTTACGGGTACCATGTTGGGTACGCGGGTAACTGAGCATCATGAAACCCCGGGACTGGGCGATAAAATCGAACTGCGACTGTCCGACTGGATCACCCACTTTAGCGGCAAAACGATCGCTACGGGTAACGATGCCCACTGGGCTGTGAAAAAAGACGGCGGCGACTTTGACCAGTTTACTGGCGCAACCATTACGCCGCGGGCGGTAGTGAACGCAGTAAAACGCGCCGGTTTGTATGCGCAGACGCTACCCGCGCAGCTTCCTCAACTTAGCGCCTGTGGAGAATAAACCATGAGCGAAATTAAAGACGTTATTGTCCAGGGGTTATGGAAAAATAACTCCGCGCTTGTGCAGTTACTCGGGATGTGTCCGCTGTTGGCCGTTACCTCTACCGCCACTAACGCGCTGGGGCTGGGGCTCGCGACGACGCTCGTTCTGACGCTGACCAACCTGACGATTTCGGCCCTTCGTCGCTGGACTCCGCCTGAAATCCGTATTCCAATTTATGTCATGATCATCGCCTCCGTGGTGAGTGCGGTGCAGATGCTGATCAATGCCTATGCCTTTGGCCTGTATCAGTCTCTGGGCATCTTTATCCCACTGATTGTGACCAACTGTATTGTTGTTGGCCGCGCAGAGGCCTTCGCCGCCAAAAAAGGCCCTGCATTATCCGCACTCGATGGTTTTTCCATCGGTATGGGGGCGACCGGCGCCATGTTTGTTCTGGGCTCGCTGCGCGAAATAATTGGTAACGGTACACTGTTTGATGGCGCAGACGGTTTGTTGGGTAGCTGGGCCAAAGTATTGCGCGTTGAGATCTTCCATACTGATACGCCGTTTCTGCTGGCCATGCTGCCACCAGGCGCGTTTATTGGTCTGGGCTTGATGCTGGCAGTTAAGTACCTGATTGATGAGAGAATGAAGAAACGTCGTGCCGAAGCGGCTGTCGCGGACAGTCCAACTGGTGAAACAGGGAATGTCTCATGAACAAAGCAAAACGTCTGGAAATACTGACTCGCCTGCGGGATAACAACCCGCATCCGACAACCGAGCTTAATTTTACATCGCCGTTTGAACTGCTGATTTCGGTCTTGCTATCCGCTCAGGCCACCGATGTCAGCGTCAATAAAGCGACGGCTAAACTATACCCCGTCGCCAATACGCCTGCTGCGATGCTGGAGCTCGGAGTTGAAGGTGTTAAGTCCTACATCAAGACAATCGGTTTGTTTAACAGCAAAGCGGAAAACGTAATTAAAACCTGCCGCATTCTGCTGGAACAACATAATGGTGAAGTGCCTGAAGACCGTGCTGCGTTAGAAGCTCTCCCCGGCGTTGGGCGCAAGACGGCTAATGTGGTGTTAAATACCGCCTTTGGCTGGCCCACTATTGCCGTAGATACCCACATTTTCCGGGTATGTAACCGGACACAATTCGCCCCAGGTAAAAACGTCGAGCAGGTAGAAGAAAAGCTACTGAAAGTCGTACCCAGTGAATTTAAAGTCGATTGCCACCACTGGTTAATTCTTCATGGCCGCTACACCTGTATAGCCAGAAAGCCACGTTGTGGTTCCTGTATCATCGAAGATCTCTGCGAATTCAAAGAGAAAGTCGATATCTAATGCTGCCGGGGCATCCTCTTTGCCCCATACATACATAACGTTTAGTTATGCACTCCCCAATGTTTCTTTTCCCGACAATGATGCCATTCAATTGCTCAAATCTAATGCAATATTCTTGTTAATTAACACCTGAGCAGGTTAATCGTTTTTTTAGCAAAAGAAATTTCTATCTATACGTGATCCAGATCATCCAGCTAACACAATGTTAATAAGTTTTTATTTTTTAGTTAAGGTGACAATTAGATGACCTAACTGCACAGTTTATAAACAAAACATTACACTGCCTATTTTTCAGATAATGGCCTATATCACTGGATTCAACCTTAAATAGCAGAACATATCGCCACATTCCGGTTTTAGCGGTGATTAAACAGTGTAAAAATCTGCCATTTTACAAATGAAGAAATTTAACGCTAGATAACATTTCGCAGCCCCGACGATTTCACCAGTCATGATATATGTAACAGATTATTACAAACCACTTGTCTGAATGGTCAAGATAGTGAACATTACTTGCCGTTTCCCCTCCCACTATAACAATCGGACGGATGAACTTGACTCATCACGTACCTGAACACCCCCGTTGATATGGGATGTAAAAAAAGAGGTAAAAGTGTCTACTGCAAACAATAAACCAACAGAAAGCGTAAGTTTAAACGCCTTCAAACAACCAAAAGCGTTCTATCTCATTTTCTCTATTGAGCTGTGGGAACGTTTTGGTTATTACGGCCTGCAAGGGATCATGGCCGTCTACCTGGTTAAACAACTGGGCATGTCAGAAGCGGATTCCATCACCCTTTTCTCGTCCTTTAGCGCCCTGGTATATGGCCTGGTTGCGATTGGCGGCTGGTTAGGTGATAAAGTTCTGGGTACAAAACGCGTCATTATGCTGGGTGCCGTTGTCCTGGCCATTGGTTATGCGCTGGTAGCATGGTCCGGTCACGATGCGGGTATCGTTTATATGGGCATGGCGGCTATCGCGGTCGGTAACGGCCTGTTTAAAGCAAACCCATCCTCCCTGCTCTCTACCTGCTATGCCAAAGATGACCCGCGTCTTGATGGTGCATTTACCATGTACTACATGTCCGTCAACATCGGTTCATTCTTCTCTATGCTGGCAACGCCATGGTTAGCTGCGCGTTACGGCTGGAGCACTGCGTTCGCGCTGAGCGTCGTGGGTATGCTGATTACCGTTGTTAACTTCGCATTCTGTCAGCGCTGGGTTAAACAATACGGTTCTAAACCTGACTTTGAACCAATCAACTTCCGTAACCTGCTGCTGACTATCGTTGGCGTTGTGGTTCTGATCGCGATTGCGACCTGGCTGCTGCACAACCAGCAGATCGCACGTATGGTTCTGGGTGTAATTGCTATCGGTATCGTGTTTATCTTCGGTAAAGAAGCCTTCACCATGAAAGGTGCTGCGCGTCGTAAAATGATCGTCGCCTTCATTCTGATGCTGGAAGCGATTATCTTCTTCGTGCTGTACAGCCAGATGCCGACCTCGCTGAACTTCTTTGCGATTCGTAACGTTGAGCACTCTATTCTTGGCATTGCTTTCGAACCTGAACAGTACCAGGCACTGAACCCGTTCTGGATCATCATTGGTAGCCCAATCCTCGCCGCTATCTATAACAAGATGGGCGATACCCTGCCGATGCCGACCAAGTTTGCGATTGGTATGGTGCTGTGTTCTGGTGCATTCCTGATCCTGCCGTTGGGCGCGAAATTCGCTACCGATGCGGGCATCGTTTCCGTTAACTGGCTGATTATCTGCTATGGCCTGCAAAGTATCGGTGAGCTGATGATCTCCGGTCTGGGTCTGGCAATGGTGGCACAGTTGGTTCCGCAACGCCTGATGGGCTTCATCATGGGTAGCTGGTTCCTGACCACTGCCGGTGCAAACATCATCGGTGGCTACGTCGCTAACATGATGGCTGTACCAGAGAATGTGACTGACCCGCTGATGTCCCTTGAAGTCTACGGTCGTGTGTTCCTGCAGATTGGTGTTGCGACGGCTGTTATCGCTGTTCTGATGCTGCTGACGGCTCCGAAACTGAACCGTATGACTCAGGATGACGAAGCCGATGAGAAAGCCTCTAAGGCCGCGACAGCGTAATTCTCAGGGAAACTCATTTTCAGGCCGCTAACTGTTGTTAGCGGCTTTTTTTTTGCATGAGGTAGCACTACCATACGATATACCTCAGCCAAAAGGAGTTACCGATGAAACTGTTCTACAAACCGGGCGCTTGTTCTCTCGCTTCCCACATCACACTTCGTGAGAGCGGTAAAGATTTCACGCTGGATGGTGTTGATCTGATGAAGAAACGTCTGGAAAATGGCGATGATTTTTTCGCGGTAAACCCAAAAGGGCAAGTTCCCGCACTGCTGCTGGATGACGGTACGCTACTTACCGAAGGTGTCGCCATCATGCAATATCTGGCGGACAGCGTGCCAGACCGTCAGCTCCTTGCCCCTACCAGCAGCCTCTCCCGTTACAAAACCATCGAATGGCTTAACTACATTGCGACAGAACTGCATAAAGGCTTTACGCCACTGTTCCGTCCCGATACGCCGGAAGACTTCAAGCCAACCGTTCGCGCGCTGCTGGAGAAAAAAATGCAGTATGTGAACGACTCGCTAAAAGATAACCAATGGATCTGCGGCCCGCGCTTCAGCATCGCCGATGCCTACCTGTTTACCGTACTGCGTTGGGCCTATGCGGTTAAGCTGAATATGGCAGGATTAAGCCATATCGACGCGTATATGGCGCGTATGGCTGAACGCCCGGCGGTTGCCGCGGCGCTTAAAGCAGAAGGGTTAAATTAATTGTTGTTGCCGGGTGGTGCTTGCGCTTGCCCGGCCTACAGCTAAAAATATGCCCGATAAGCGTGAACGCCATCGGGCATTTATTACAGCTGCGTTGCGCTGAAGTAGTGTTCAGGCTTGGCGATGCGATCCTGCGCGGCCACCACCTGCAGCTCATACTCGTGCATCTCTTTAGTGGCGATCATCACTTCGTACACTGCCGCAGTCACATGCTCAAGCGCCTGCTGTAAAGACGCGCCCTGCAACAGTTTCACCAGCAACAAGCCACTGGTAACATCACCCACACCAACCGGTTGACGTGCGCCAAAATCGACCAGCGGGCGACTGATATGCCACGCCTGTTCAGCGGTGACCAACAGCATCTCGAAACGGTCGGTGCTAATACCTGCGCGTGCCAGATGCTTCACCAGTACAATTTCAGGTCCCTGAGCGATCAGTTCACGCGCCGCCGCAACAGCCTCATCAACATTGTTCACCGCATGCTCACACAGAATTTCGAGCTCAACCAAATTCGGGGCAATAATGTCACTAGCTGGAAGCGCATGACGAACATGAAATTCCGCCACACCCGGAGCTACGATACATCCCTTTTCAGGGTGTCCCATCACCGGATCGCAAAAGTACTTTGCCTGCGGGTTGGCCGCTTTTACTTTACGTACAATACCCAGAATATGCTCGCCCTGTTCAGCTGAGCCAAGATAGCCGCTCAGTACTGCGTCACAGGTCTGGAGTTTATCAATATCAGCAATGCCCTGGACAATTTCAGTCAGGTGGCTCGGCGGCATAACGCAACCGGTCCATTTGCCATACTGCGTGTGGTTTGAAAACTGGACGGTATTCAACGGCCAGACGTTTGCGCCAAGACGACGCATCGGAAATTCTGCTGCACTGTTGCCCGCATGGCCAAAAACAACGTGGGACTGGATGGCGAGGATATTCTTCATTTTACTTATCACAACCCTGAAAAAATAAAGGGGCGTAGTTTCCCACGCCCCTGCTAACGCAATCTTACTTCCAGCAAATCAGACAATAGTTCTTCTTGCCACGGCGCAGTAAGGTATAGCGCCCGAACAGGATATCACTCTCCTGGAAGAAATATTCCGGATCGGACTGCTTCTCACCGTTGATGGTCACCGCGTTAGACGCAATGGTCTTACGGGCCTGACCGCGAGAAGGTTGCAGCTCGGAGTCTACCAGCGCCTGCATCAAATCGGCACCTTTATCCATCTCGATCATCGGCACGCCATCCTGCGCCAGCTGTTCGAAATCTGCTTCACTCAAATCGCTGAGATTGCCATTGAACAAGCTTTCGGTAATGCGTTTTGCCGCGACCAGACCTTCTTCACCGTGAACCAGACGCGTAACCTGTTCGGCCAGAACATACTGGGCACGCGGCGCTTTACCGCTGTTTTTATCTTCTTCTTCCAGCGCATTGATCTCTTCAATATCCATGAAAGTGAAGAATTTCAGGAAGCGATAAACGTCCGCATCGGCGGTGTTGATCCAGAACTGGTAGAATTTGTACGGACTGGTTTTCTTCGGATCCAGCCACACTGCGCCGCCTTCCGTCTTACCGAATTTGGTGCCATCAGCTTTAGTAATAAGTGGTACGGTCAGACCAAACACCTGATTCTGGTGCAGACGACGGGTCAAATCGATACCCGAAGTAATGTTACCCCACTGGTCAGAACCACCAATCTGCAGTGCCACGCCGTGCAGCTTATTCAGGCAGGCAAAGTCATAACCCTGCAGCAGGTTGTAAGAAAACTCGGTAAAGGAGATCCCCTGATCGTCACGGTTCAGACGCTGCTTAACCGCTTCTTTGTTGATCATCTGGTTAACGGAGAAGTGTTTGCCGATATCACGCAGGAAAGTCAGTACGTTCATACCGCCAAACCAGTCGTAGTTGTTCGCAGCAATCGCCGAGTTGTCGCCACAGTCGAAATCGAGGAACGGTGCAACCTGTTTGCGGATTTTATCCACCCACTCCTGCACAGTGTCTTCGGTATTCAGTTTACGCTCGGCGGCTTTAAAGCTCGGGTCACCAATCAGACCGGTTGCGCCACCTACCAGTGCGACAGGCTTATGGCCTGCCTGCTGGAAGCGTTTCAGGCATAACAATGGAACCAGATGCCCCAAATGCAAGCTGTCAGCGGTAGGATCGAAGCCGCAATAGAGCGCGATCGGGCCTTGCGCCAGTCGCTCTGCTAACGCTTCCTCGTCCGTCACCTGGGCCACCAGCCCCCGCTCTTGCAATTGTTTAATCAAGTTACTGCTTGCCATCAAAATCTCCATGTATAAAACGACTGCACCTTTGCCGGTACACGACTTTTCGCCTGATGCGAAAGAAACATAGAATAAAGCGCCGGATTGATCAGCACCAGCGCTTAAAACAAGAAATTTGCATCTTTAGGGGGCCAGGCGATCAATTTTCCACGCGTTATCTTCGCGTTGGTATAAAAAACGATCGTGTAAGCGGTTTTCACCACCTTGCCAGAACTCCATTTGCTCAATACTCACGCGAAAGCCGCCCCAGAAACTGGGCAGCGGAACTTCTCCTTGCTGAAACTTCTGCTTCAGTTCGAGAAATTTACTTTCAAGAATACCACGAGCTGAGATCCGGCTGGATTGCTTAGAGACCCAGGCGCCAATCTGGCTGTCACGTGGGCGACTGTGGAAGTATTTCACTACTTCTAACGTGGAGAGACGCTCAGCCTTGCCGATCACCATCACCTGCCGTTCCAGCGTATGCCAGGGAAATAAAAGGCTGATGCGTGGATTTTTCTCGATCTGATGCGCCTTTCGGCTGCCAAGGTTGGTATAGAACACCAGCCCTTTGTCATCATAATGTTTGAGTAACACGATACGCTGATACGGCTGGCCATTTTCATCGACGGTCGCAACGACCATCGCGGTGGGATCGGCCAGTTTGGCGTCACAGGCTTGCCCCAGCCAGCGCTCAAACAGCGCAAGGGGTTCGGCGGGAAGATCGCGGCGGCGAAGACCGCCTTTCGTGTATTCACGGCGCAGATGCGCGATTTGCTGCAATTCGTCGTTATCAGACATGATGTTGGGCTACGGATTGTCAGTGGGTGACGCTATTGTGCGCCGCCCAGGTGAAAATCTCAACGCTTCGGGTTCTGTAACTGACAGTTATTTAGCACAATTCTGTCTCGTTTATAGACCGTTGCCTCGTCGCCTTTAGACCAGAAAACGTAGATCCCATCGGTATAGCGCGCACCTGATGCCGACATGCCCTGTTTGAGGTTCAATAGCTGATTATCATAAACAAAGCTTGCCGTCTGGCGGGTGTTGTTCAGCTTGACGGTAAGTGGTTTTTCGTCGCAGCGGTATTCGAGCGTATCCGTTTGCATACGCTCAACAAATTGGTTGTACACGCTACACCCGCTAAGCAGTACCGGCAGACACACTAACAATAGTTTTTTCATAGCCATATCCTGAAGACTTTCCTGGTCCCGGAGGGTAATGGCACCCTCCCTAATATCCCTAGTTTACCGGCATACGGTGCTGAATAATTTCAGTTAACTCTGAGTTCGTGGGTTAGCAGGATAAATCGCCCCTAAAACGCTCGGCTCTGATGCGCCAGTCACAGAAGGCAGATTTCCAGGTAATCCAGCCAGTGTCCGCCACGCCAGCCAGGCAAAGGCTAACGCTTCCATATCATCGCCGCTGATCCCGGCTTCATCAGTTGAGGTGACCTCTGTTCCCGGCAATAGTGCCGCCAGACGCATCATCAGCAGCGGATTACGGCTTCCTCCACCGCAGACCATGAGCCGTTCACAACCGCCGCTTAGCAAGACCTGCTCTGAAATGGTCACCGCGGTCAGTTCGGCAAGCGTCGCCTGCACATCCCGCGGACTAATCCCCGGGAACTGCACCAGATGACGTTCTATCCAGCCATAATTAAAATACTCACGACCAGTGCTTTTCGGCGCAGGCGCGGAGAAATAAGGGTCGTTAAGCATATTTTGCAGTAACGGCAGGATAACCATTCCCGAAATGGCCCACTGCGCATCTTTGTCGTAAGGTTGACCGCATTGCCGCCAGATCCAGGCATCCATCAGCATATTGCCCGGCCCGGTGTCGTATCCGCGAACGGGTTGTTGCGGAATAAGCAGAGAGAGATTGGCAATCCCGCCGATGTTTAACACCATCCGCCGTTCCGTTGGATGTGCCAGCAGTGCCTGATGAAACGCGGGAACGAGCGGTGCACCCTGCCCGCCAAGGGCAATATCACGTCGACGAAAATCGCCGACTACGGTTATCCCTGTACGCGCAACAATCTGGTTGTTATCGCCAATTTGCAGCGTGTGTGGCGCAGCACCGTTCGGTTCATGCCACACGGTTTGCCCATGGCAACCAATCGCAACGATATCCTGCGGTTTCAATTTTTCTTGCGCCAATAACGCATTCACTGCCTCAGCAAATAAATAACCGAGCTGTGCGTCCAACTGACCAAACTGAGAAAGTGTAAGCTGCTGCCCCTGGCAGATATCCAGAATCGCTTGTTTAACATGAATGGGGATGGGCCAGGTCAGACTCGCCTGCTGCGCAACCATCGTTTCATCTATTGTCGCCAGCACAACATCGACGCCATCAAGGCTGGTTCCAGACATTACACCGATAAAACGGCCCGATTTCATAGGTCATCCTTTTAAGCAA
This sequence comes from Citrobacter sp. LUTT5, assembly GCF_009905315.1. Taxonomy (NCBI): domain Bacteria; kingdom Pseudomonadati; phylum Pseudomonadota; class Gammaproteobacteria; order Enterobacterales; family Enterobacteriaceae; genus Citrobacter; species Citrobacter sp. LUTT5. Next base: position 2,626,905 of record NZ_CP047606.1, read on the forward strand.
ATTAGCCTTGACACTCAACCATAAAGTGTCGACTAATGCCATGCTTCCTTAATGATTTTTGGTGGCTAATCATTACAATGATCGTTTAATTACATCAATTACATGAATGATTCGTTTATACTCGGTTGATCCGATTTCGGTTAAGATTTTCATATTGTTCCAGTAGAACATGTGATCTTAGGCTCACAAATGCCATATAATTTAACCATGAAGGGTGCTTTATTAGCGTTTCGTGGTGACAAAGGAGATTTGTAAATGATTAAACGTGTGCTGATTGTTTCATTAATGGGCGTATCTTTAGCGGGTTGCGTTAACAATGATAGCCTTTCAGGTGACGTGTATACCGCATCCGAAGCGAAACAAGTTCAGAACGTTACCTACGGTACGATTGTTCATGTTCGTCCGGTGCAAATCCAGGGTGGCGATGACGCAAACGTGATTGGTGCTATTGGTGGTGCGGTACTCGGCGGGTTCCTCGGTAACACCGTCGGCGGCGGTACGGGTCGTTCATTAGCGACGGCTGCAGGCGCAGTTGCCGGTGGCGTAGCGGGTCAAGGCGTACAAGGTGCGATGAATAAAACCCAGGGTGTGGAACTGGAAATCCGTAAGGATGATGGTAATACCATCATGGTGGTTCAGAAACAGGGTGCGACCAAGTTTTCAGCCGGCCAGCGCGTTGTTATGGCTAACAACGGCAGCCAGGTTACCGTGTCTCCACGCTAATCAAATTCACGTGTGGTCAGACCCTGGCCACACGTCATTTTTTGCTTCAGCCCTGTGACTGCAGCTCAATAATATTGTGTTCCAGCCTGGCGACCAGTTTAATCAGCAGATCAATTTCCTCAGCTGAAATCCCTTCCAAAATTTCTCCACGCGTCTTGTTGATAACCGCTTCCATATCAGCGATCAACGGCTCTGCTTTTTCTGTCAGTTTAATTCTCTTTGCCCGACGATCGCTGGCGCAAGTCTGTCGTGAAATGAGTCCCTTTTCCTCTAACTGGTCAAGCGTACGTACCAACGAAGGCTGCTCGATGCCAATCGCTTTAGCCAACTGAATCTGCGATTGATCCGGCGGCAACTGATGAATGTTGTGCAGCGTAACCCAATGCGTCTGCGTCAACTCCAGAGGTTTCAGGCGATGGTCAATCAGAGCACGCCAAATGCGCACCAACCGTGCCAGATCAGAACCTAATGGCGATTCCAATTTCATCTCCTTATAATTAGCTTGCTAAGTTATTGTGCTGATTTTAGAATAGTGTGCAGCATTTGTATTCCCAAAACAAATGTATTGCCAAATTTGCTTACCGGCTGACATTTTTTCAGACATCATGCGTTACGGAGACTCATTGTCTCTTTTTTGCTAAACCTACAGCAATGCTCTCTTCCGCCAAGGATTTTGCCCGTGAAGTTTATGTTTAATGCAACAGGATTGCCCCTACAAGATTTAATGATCGGCGCATCTGTCTACTTCCCTCCTGTTTTCAAGGCGATTGTAGCAGGCTTTATTCTCTGGTTGGTTGTTCATCGCCTACTGCGCGACTGGATTTACTCTGGCGAAATCTGGCATCCCTTGTTAATGGATCTGTCACTCTTTACGCTTTGCGTATGTCTGGCCTTTGTTATGCTGATAGCGTGGTGATTATGTCGCTTAAAACCGTTAAATACTTCTCCACTATTATAGTCGCTGCAATCGCAGTTTTCGCCGGATGGTGGATGTGGAATTACTATATGCAATCGCCCTGGACACGTGATGGCAAAGTGCGAGCTGAGCAGGTCAGCATTACGCCACAGGTGTCAGGTAGCATTAGCGAACTCTATATAAAAGATAACCAGTTTGTGAATAAAGGCGATGTCCTTTTTATTATCGACAAGACACCATTTCACATTGCTGAACTGAATGCGCAAGCGCAACTTGCAAAAGCGCAGTCTGACCTGGCGAAAGCCAATAACGAAGCCAACCGCCGCCGTCATTTATCGCAAAATTACATCTCAGCCGAGGATCTGGATACCGCAAATCTCAACGTGAAAGCCATGCAGGCGAGTGTTGAAGCAGCAGAGGCCAGTCTGCGTCAGGCACAGTGGCAATTGACGCAAACGGTGGTCAAAGCCCCCGTAGCGGGCTGGGTCACCAATCTTTCAACCCGTCCCGGAGACTACGCTTCAACCGGGAAACCTCTGTTTGCTCTCGTCGACAGTCACTCTTTTTATGTAATGGGGTATTTTGAAGAAACTAAGTTGCGCCACATTCGCGAAGGTGCACCAGCCCTCATCACGCTCTACAGCGGTGATATAAAGTTACAGGGTCACGTTTCCAGTATTGGTCGTGCTATCTACGATCAAAGTGTGGAAAGTGATTCCGGCCTGATTCCAGATATCAAGCCCAACGTGCCGTGGGTGCGTCTGGCGCAGCGTATCCCGGTACGCATCGAATTCGACGCCCTGCCGCGGGATGTCACGCTGGTATCAGGTACAACCTGCAGCGTATCCATCGGCCAGCGTAAATGAAACTACCTCGCCTGACACCTGGCAATTTGCCGTGGTTTAAAGCCACGGCGGCACAGTGGCGTTATGCGCTGCGTAACACCATTGCGATGTGTCTGGCGTTAACTTTTGCTTATTATCTGAATCTGGACGAACCCTATTGGGCGATGACCTCAGCGGCGGTAGTCAGTTTTCCCACCGTTGGAGGGGTTATCAGCAAAAGTCTGGGTCGCGTGGCGGGTAGCTTACTGGGTGCCACCGCCGCATTGATTATTGCCGGTCATACCCTTAATGAGCCGTGGTTGTTCTTGCTGAGCATGTCGGTGTGGATCGGTTTTTGTACCTGGGCCTGTGCGCATTTCACCAATAACGTTGCCTACGCCTTTCAACTGGCGGGTTATACGGCGGCGATCATTGCGTTTCCCATGGTCAATACCGTGGAAATTACGCAGTTATGGGATATCGCGCAGGCACGCGTGTGTGAAGTCATCGTCGGTATCTTGTGTGGCGGTGTGATGATGATGATCCTGCCCAGCACCTCCGATGGCATCACGTTACTGACTGCATTGAAAAACATGCATTCACGTTTACTGGAACATGCCAGCCTACTCTGGCAACCAGAAACCACGGACGCCATTCGCACAGCCCATGAAGGTGTTATCGGTCAGATTCTTACCATGAACCTGCTGCGTATTCAGGCGTTCTGGAGCCACTACCGTTTTCGCCGACAAAATGCTTTGCTCAATTCGCTGTTGCATCAACAGTTAAGGATGACCAGCGTGATTTCCAGTCTGCGCAGGATGCTGTTGAACTGGCCTAATCCCCCTTCCAATACCCGGGAAATTATCGAGCAGTTGCTCAGCGAACTGATAAAATCCAATGCTAATAGCTACACCGTTGCACGTATTATTGCCCCACTGCGACCCGTCGATGCACGCGACTATCGACACGTCGCCTTCTGGCAACGACTGCGTTATTTTTGTCGGCTCTACCTGCGCAGCAGTCATTATCTGCATTTACTGGAAAATGGCGTTACCGCCGAGCGTATTAATATCGTCCGCACGCCGGGGCTTGCCCGTCATACCGATAATGCGGAAGCTATCTGGAGCGGGTTACGTACGTTCTGTACTTTGATGCTTATCGGCGCATGGAGCATTGGCGCACAATGGGAATCAGGCTCTGGCGCCCTCACGCTCGCCGCCATCAGCAGTGTGCTGTATTCCGCCGTTGCCACGCCGTTCAAGTCGCTTTCTTTGCTGATGCGCACGCTGGTTTTGCTGTCGCTGTTTAGCTTTGTGGTTAAGTTTGGCCTGATGGTGCAAATTTCCGACCTCTGGCAATTCATTCTCTTTCTCTTCCCGCTACTCGCCACCATGCAACTGTTAAAGCTGCAAATGCCAGCGCTGGCAGGTCTTTGGGGGCAACTGATTGTATTTATGGGTTCGTTTATCGCGGTGACCAATCCGCCGGTATATGATTTTGCTGATTTCCTGAATGACAATATGGCGAAAATCACTGGTGTGGCGCTGTCATGGCTGGCCTTCGCCATTCTGCGGCCCGGTTCGGATGCACGGAAAAGTCGCCGCCATATTCGCGCCCTGCGCCGGGATTTTGTCGATCAGCTCAGCCGACACCCATCACTCAGTGAAAACGAATTTGAATCGCTGACCTATCATCACGTCAGCCAGCTCAGCAGCAGTCAGGATGCGCTGGCTCGACGCTGGTTATTACGTTGGGGGGTCGTATTGCTGAACTGCTCGCACGTGGTGTGGCAACTGCGCACCTGGGAGGCGCGTTCGGATCCGCTGGCTCGCGTCAGGGACGTGTGTATCTCTCTGCTGCGCGATGTAATGAGCGAACGTGGCGTCCAGCAACGACCACTGAATGCCACGCTGAGTGAGCTACAACGCATCTGCGATACGCTTGCCCACCATCATCAACCTGCTGCACAGGAGTTATCGGCATTGGTCTGGCGGCTACACTGCTCGCTTTCACAACTCGAACAGGCGCCACCGCCGGGCACTCTCAGTAGTTGATTATTTGATAACACCACAGGCGTAGCGCGCTCCGCCACCGCCAAGCGGTTTCGGTTGATCGGACATATTATCGCCGCCCACATGGATCATCAGCGCTTTGCCTTTAACCTCATCGAGCGTTTTGAGGCGCGGCGCAATGACCGGTGTTGTGGCGTTTCCGTCGTTATTCACCACCAGCAGCGGCAGGTCACCCATATGACCTGCGCCTTCCGGGCCTTCGTGTTTGCCGGTTTGGTGCGGATCATAATGGCCTCCAGCCGATTCCGCGGCTGAGGCTTTCCCTTCTTTAATCGCCGGTTGGCAGCTGCCGTTCATATGCACATGGAAGCCATGTTCTCCCGGCGGCAACGCTTTCAGATCGGGCGAAAACTCCAGCCCCTTTGCAGTTTCAGCAATAGTGACCGTACCAATCGCCTGGCCAACGCCTTGCGACGTGACCAGATTCATCGTCACTTTTTCTTCAATGGCAGCCTGCGCACCTGCACAGGCGAGTAGAGTGATGATGGCCAAACTCAAACGCTTCATAAGACCTCCGTCCAAAAGGTGTCTGATTGTTAAGTGTAAACCAGTGACACAATTTTGAACGGAGATGCACCAAAAACGCGATTAAGGTACGTCGTAACCCAGTGCCGCTTTACGAATGCGGAACCATTGCTGGCGAGACATGTTCAGCGTCTCAGACTCAATGGCGGCGCGTACGCGCTCTATTTTTCCTGAGCCTATAATCGGCAGCGGCTGAGACGGCAAACGTAAAATCCAGGCGTACACCACCTGTTCAATAGACTGCGCGTTTAGCTCTTCTGCGATCGCGGCAAGTTCATTTCGTAATGGCTGGAACGCATCGTCATTAAACAAGCGACCGCCGCCGAGGCAGGACCAGGCCATTGGACGAATACGCAACTGCTGCAGTTGATCTAAAGTGCCATCCAGCAGGAGCGGCTGATGTACCGGAGAGATTTCAACCTGGTTGGTCGCCAGCGTAAACGGCAGACGCGATTGCAACAATGAGAACTGTGCCGGGGTGAAATTAGAGACACCAAAGTGACGCACTTTGCCACTGTGGTGCAATTTTTTGAAAGCGTCGGCGACGTCGTCAGCATCCATAAGCGGATCGGGGCGGTGGATCAGCAACAGATCAATATGATCGGTCGCCAGCAGCTTCAGCGATTCTTCCGCACTGGCAATAATATGCGCGCTGTCGGTAATGTAATGGCCCAGCGCATTTTCCGCGCGCGCCGTCGTCGCGATCCCGCATTTGGTCACAATCTGCATTTTTTCACGCAAATGCGGAGCCAGTTTCATAGCCTCACCAAACGCCGCTTCACACTGGTATCCACCGTAGATATCGGCGTGATCGACGGTGGTCACGCCCAGATCCAGATGCTCTTCAATAAAGCTGACTAGCTGGCGCACGGACATATTCCAGTCCATCAGGCGCCAGTACCCCATCACAAAGCGAGAAAATTCCGGGCCTTGCGGCGCAATAGTAATACGCTGAACCATAGCAGCTTCCTTTTAAGTGAATGTGCCTCGAGTATACGCAATTACGCTTTTAAAAGAGTGAAGGTTGTTGCGGTTCTTCCGAAGGGTTGGCTTTGTTCGCACGTAATTTACGCATCAGGCGCTGACGACAAAGCCGTATCACTTCCTGCTTTTGGGCATCGCTCATCTTTTGCCAGTTAAAACGCTCATCCCGACTGCGAAAACAGCCACGGCAAAATCCGCGTTCATCAGACTGACATATTCCACGGCATGGGCTCTGGACGGGGAAAAACTCCAGCTGTTCGGCCACATCCCCTCCTTTAGTAAGATTGATATACTTATTGAAGACGTTAACTGAATTTCTCGCAAGCGCTATTGCATTAGACCGACTGGTCTATTACACTCCTTTTCATGAACAAAATCACTGAACACGATACACGCGAACATCTGCTGGCGACTGGCGAACTGCTGTGTATGCAGCGCGGCTTCACCGGCATGGGTTTAAGCGAACTACTGAAAACCGCTGAAGTACCCAAAGGTTCGTTTTATCATTACTTTCGCTCTAAAGAAGCGTTCGGTGTCGCGATGCTGGAACGCCACTATGCGGCCTATCATCGGCGACTGGCTACGCACTTTGATACGGGAGCGGGAAACTACCGCGACCGCATTCTGGCCTACTATCAGGAAACCCTGAACCAGTTTAGCCAGCACGGCATTATTAGCGGCTGTTTAACTGTAAAACTGTCTGCCGAAGTGTGCGATCTGTCAGAAGATATGCGCACAGCGATGGATAAAGGCGCGCGGCACATTATTGTGCTGTTAGCGCAGGCGCTGGAGAAAGGTCAGGCCAACCATTGCCTGTCTTTTGTTGGCGAGCCGTTACAGCAGGCGCAGGTACTGTATGCGCTGTGGCTTGGCGCCAACCTGCAGGCCAAGATTTCTCGTAGCGCCACTCCGCTGGAAAATGCGCTGGCGCACGTTAAAAACATCATCACAACGCCTGCCGTTTAACAGGCGTTTTTATTTCCCTTATTACTAGACGACCGGTCTATTCAGGAGTACCACATGTCATCTGAAAAACTGTTTTCCCCACTGAAAGTGGGTGCCATTACGGCAGCAAACCGCGTATTCATGGCGCCACTGACGCGTCTGCGCAGTATTGAGCCTGGCGACATCCCTACTCCGCTGATGGCCGAGTATTACCGTCAACGCGCCAGCGCGGGTCTTATTATCAGCGAAGCGACGCAGATTTCCGCACAGGCGAAAGGTTATGCCGGAGCACCCGGCTTACACAGCGAAGCGCAAATTGCCGCATGGAAGAAAATCACCGCTGCCGTACACGCTGAGCAAGGTCATATTGCTGTCCAGTTGTGGCACACCGGACGCATCTCTCACGCCAGTCTGCAGCCAAATGGTCAAGCTCCAGTTGCACCTTCCGCGATTAGTGCTGGAACCCGCACCTCGCTGCGCGATGAAAACGGCCTGGCAACGCGTGCCGATACCTCAATGCCACGTGCGCTGGAAACCGAAGAGATTCCGGGCATCGTTAATGACTTCCGTCAGGCGATAGCCAACGCGCGCGAAGCGGGTTTCGACATGGTTGAACTGCACTCTGCCCACGGCTACCTGCTGCACCAGTTCCTGTCGCCAACCTCTAATCAGCGTACCGATCAGTACGGCGGTAGCGTCGAAAATCGTGCGCGTCTTGTGCTGGAAGTGGTTGATGCCGGTATTAAAGAATGGGGTGCCGATCGTATTGGTATTCGCGTCTCCCCGATTGGCTCATTCCAGAACGTTGACAACGGTCCGAACGAAGAAGCCGATGCGCTGTATCTGATTGAACAATTGGGCAAGCGTGGAATCGCTTACCTGCACATGTCTGAGCCGGACTGGGCCGGTGGCGAGCCGTATTCCGATGCGTTCCGCGAAAAAGTTCGCGCGCGCTTCCACGGTCCTATCATTGGTGCTGGTGCCTACACCCCTGAAAAGGCAGAAGCGCTGATCGAGAAAGGTCTGATCGACGCCGTTGCTTTTGGTCGTGCCTATATTGCTAACCCGGATCTGGTGGCGCGTCTGCAACGCAAAGCGGAGCTGAATCCACAACGTGCTGAGAGCTTCTACGGCGGCGGCGCGGAAGGTTACACCGACTATCCTACCCTCTAACGTCACAATCTCCGTTCTGCCATTGATAGCGGCGTAACAACGCCGCTATACTAAAACAACATTTTGAATGTATTAGCCATTTTCGAAGGGGAAAAAGATGCGTTTACTCCATACCATGCTGCGCGTGGGTGACCTGCAGCGTTCCATCGAGTTTTATACCAACGTGCTGGGCATGAAGCTGCTGCGTACCAGCGAAAACCCTGAATACAAGTACTCTCTGGCTTTTGTCGGCTACGGTCCTGAAACCAGTGAAGCCGTAATCGAACTGACCTATAACTGGGGTGTCGACAAGTATGAGCTGGGTACTGCCTATGGCCATATCGCCCTGAGCGTAGACAACGCGGCTGAAGCCTGTGAACGTATTCGCCAGAATGGCGGTAACGTAACGCGTGAAGCGGGTCCGGTAAAAGGCGGCACCACAGTGATTGCGTTCGTTGAAGATCCGGACGGCTATAAAATTGAGCTGATCGAAGAGAAAGACGCCGGGCGCGGCCTGGGCGACTAAACCTCCCCTCGGGCGCAGATCGTCTGTGCCCGTAGTTTTATACTCATCATTTTGCCATAATACGCGCTGCAATTTTCCCGTATTAAGAGACCCAGATGTCCGATAACGCTCAACTTTCCGGTCTGTGTGACCGTTTTCGTGGTTTTTATCCTGTCGTCATTGATGTCGAAACCGCAGGGTTCAATGCCAAAACCGATGCGCTGCTTGAGATTGCAGCCATCACACTGAAAATGGATGAACAAGGCTGGCTGATGCCGGACACGACGTTACATTTCCACGTAGAGCCGTTTGAAGGCGCGAATCTGCAGCCGGAGGCCCTCGCCTTTAACGGTATTGATCCGAACAATCCGCTACGCGGCGCGGTCAGCGAATATGACGCTCTGCATGCCATCTTCAAAATGGTGCGTAAAGGCATTAAAGACAGCGGCTGCAATCGGGCAATCATGGTGGCGCATAACGCTACGTTCGACCACAGTTTCATGATGGCAGCGGCAGAACGCGCCTCGCTGAAACGGAATCCGTTTCATCCGTTTGTTACCTTTGATACGGCGGCATTAAGCGGTCTGTCATTGGGGCAAACGGTGTTGTCAAAAGCGTGCCTGGCGGCGGGAATGGAGTTTGACGGGAATCAGGCACACTCGGCACTGTATGACACCGAACGTACGGCCGTGCTGTTTTGCGAAATCGTTAACCGATGGAAACGTCTCGGTGGTTGGCCTCTTCCCGTGCCTGAAGAAGCGTAACGGCGACATAAAAAAAGCGACCATTTCAGGTCGCTTTTTTACTTCTGCTGATATTACTCAGCGTCCGGCTCTTCGGTTTTGTATTTCGCAGCTGTTTCTTTAATCAGCTGCTGCAACTCACCGCGCTGGTACATTTCGATCAAAATGTCACAACCGCCAACCAGCTCACCATCAACCCACAGTTGTGGGAAAGTTGGCCAGTTTGCATATTTCGGCAGTTCGGCGCGAATATCCGGGTTCTGCAGAATATCAACGTAAGCAAAGCGTTCACCACAGGCTGACAGCGCCTGCACAGCCTGAGCGGAGAAACCGCAGCTTGGCAGTTTAGGAGAACCTTTCATGTACAGGAGAATCGGGTTTTCAGCGATCTGGCGCTGGATTTTTTCGATAGTGGTGCTCATTATCTTGCTTCCTTAAACTTCTTTTACGGCAGTAGTCTGACATTGTAACGGGTCAGACAGGCAACGGAAAATAACATTTTCATTACGCGTTATTATTTTATCCCCTGACGCTAAAAGTTGCATTCATAATCTCATTTATCCCCTTCAAACATGTGGATTTGATTATCTGTTCACCAACTCCAACGTTAATTGATGTTTTTTTTTGCGGTCGGTTACGAAACATAGTTTTAAACAAAAAAAGCTATTAACTTTCCCTCTTTCTATAGATTAGAATCGTCAAGTTTTGAAAATCACACGCAGGCACGATAGACCTGCCTTACCAGAGGACTGCTCAGTGGCGCGGATAAACCGAATCTCGATCACGCTCTGTGCTTTACTTTTTACTACACTGCCCTTTACGCCTATGGCTCATGCTTCCAAGCAGGCCAGGACGACACCTACCAATTCTCACACCATCAAAACGGTAGATAAAAAGAAAAGCGCAACAACCAGCCAAAAAACAACAAAGACCAGCAAGAAAACGGCGACAAAAACCACCAGTAAAACCAGCACCAAAACCGCTTCCTCTTCTAAAAAACGCACTGCCACTCCGGCAAAGTCGACTAAAACTGCAAATCGTCGTGGTAAAACTGCCGTAGCACAAACCGCAGCCGTTACCTGGACTGAAAAATGCACACCGCGCAAAGGCCATAAACCACGCTGTGTGAAGGTGAAAACCACTGCACCAACTACGCTTGCTGACGCCCATAAAGTGAAAGTTCAGAAAGCGACTAAAACCGCTATGTCCACCTTGATGAACCAAATCGGTAAACCTTATCGTTGGGGCGGCTCCTCGCCAAGAACCGGGTTTGACTGCAGCGGTCTGGTTTATTACGCCTATAAAGATCTGGTGAAGTTTCGCATTCCGCGTACCGCGAACGAAATGTATCATCTGCGTGATGCCGCACCGATTGAACGTGGCGAACTGAAAAATGGCGATCTTGTCTTCTTTCGTACCCAAGGTCGTGGAACAGCCGATCACGTCGGCGTCTACGTCGGAAACGGTAAGTTTATTCAGTCACCGCGTAGCGGGCAGGAAATTCAAATCACCTCTCTGAGCGAAGATTACTGGCAGCGCCACTATGTGGGCGCTCGTCGGGTAATGACGCCAAAAACAATTCGCTAAAAACTTACCCTACAGAACATGCTGTAGGGTAAGTTCTTCTTTTGCATAACCTTTCAATTTGCTACCCTATCCTTACTCACAATGAGGCTATTGTGTGTACTCAATATAAATAATAAGGAGAGAAGCAATGTCGTTTGAATTACCTGCATTACCGTATGCCAAAGATGCTCTGGCACCGCACATTTCTGCCGAAACGCTGGAATATCACTATGGCAAACACCATCAAACCTACGTGACCAATCTGAACAATCTGATTAAAGGCACGGCGTTTGAAGGCAAATCACTGGAAGAGATCGTTCGTAGCTCTGAAGGCGGTGTATTCAATAACGCAGCACAAGTATGGAACCACACGTTCTACTGGAACTGCCTGGCACCGAACGCAGGTGGCGAACCAACCGGTAAACTGGCCGATGCTATTGCCGCCTCCTTTGGCAGCTTTGCAGATTTCAAAGCGCAGTTTACCGATGCCGCTATCAAAAACTTCGGTTCTGGCTGGACCTGGCTGGTTAAAGGAACTGATGGCAAACTGGCTATCGTCTCCACCTCCAACGCAGGTACTCCGCTGACCACCGACGCGACGCCGCTGATGACCGTTGACGTATGGGAACACGCCTACTACATCGACTATCGCAATGCCCGTCCTGGCTACCTGGAACATTTCTGGGCGCTGGTGAACTGGGAATTTGTTGCGAAGAACTTCGCAGCATAAAAAAGATAACGCAGAAGGGCTTCCTTCTGCGTTTTTGCATTAATTCGCGGTCGTGAAAGCCTCTTCTGGCTGTCTTCTTGCGGAAATAAACACCAGCAGCAGCGCAAGACCCGCCACAATCGCCCCCATCACTGGCACAAAACTGTAGCCCAGGCCGCCTGATATCACCGCCCCACCGGCCGCTGCACCCAGAGCGTTCCCCAGATTAAACGCGCCAATATTGACTGACGATGATAATCCTGGCGCTTCACTGGCAACGCGCATCACACGCATCTGCAACGGTGGAACGACCGCGAACGTCGCCGCGCCCCAGACCACCATACTGATCGACGCACCCAGCTCATTACGCGCAAGGAAAGGAATGGCCAGCATAATAACCATCAGCAGCAGTAAAAAGCCTTTCAACGTACCGTTGACTGAACGGTCAGCAAACTTGCCACCAAAGTAGTTACCGATCGAGAAACCAATGCCTATCAACACCAGCATCCCGGTAACAAATGCCGGAGTGGCATGAGTGATAGTATGCAGAACTGGCGAGATGTAGGTATAAAGCGTGAACATCGCCCCAGCACCCAGTACGGTAGTCAGTAATGCCGACAACACCTGTGGGCGCATAAGTACCCCCAGTTCGCTGCGAACATCCGGGCGCTCTCCGGCTCCACCCTTGGGTAAGGAGAAGAACAGGCTGACCATAGCAATGACGCCCAGACCCGCAGTGGCCATAAATGACATGCGCCAACCGATGGTTTCACCAAGCCATGTCGCCGCCGGAACGCCACCAATATTGGCGATGGTTAACCCCATAAACATCGTTGCTACGGCGCTGGCCTGCTTATGTTTGGGTACAACACTGGCAGCAACCACTGAACCGAGACCAAAAAAGGCCCCATGGTTAAGACTGGTCAAAATACGCGATAGCATTAGCGTGGTGTAATCCGGCGAGATAGCCGAAAGCACATTACCCAGCGTGAAAATCGCCATCAGGAATATCAAAGCATTACGTCGCGCGCGATGAGACAGCAGCAATGTCATCAGCGGTGCACCTATCATCACACCTACCGCATAGGCGCTGATCAGCATGCCGGCCGCCGGAATCGAGACATCCACACCTTTGGCTATGACGGGCAATAATCCCATTGGCGAAAATTCGGTGGTGCCAATGCCAAACGCTCCGATCGCCAGCGCCAGTAAAGGATAATTGAGTTTCATATTGCGACTCCGTAACGTCGAGCCGTGGCGCGACATAAAATAAGAGTCAAAAGCATGACATTGATCGCAAAATTAATAAAGTTAACAAAATTGCAAAAGACTTTTGCTTATTCGCAAACAATAGAAGAGATAGACGAGCGGAAAGAGTGAGGGAGAGCTAACTCCCTCGGGGAAATCAATGCAGCGCTGCGGTCAGGCCACCCGCGACGATCAAACCCAGAACAATAATGGTAGTCACTAACGAAAATTTCAGATCGGTGCTCATCAAGTTTTCTCCTTTTTATTCCCACACAAAAAGTGATATTGCGCATTTTTACACACTTGAAAGCAAAAATCTCTCACGATTTATATTGATAACTGCTTTTAACTCTTCCCCTTTTCGTTAAGATCAGACAAAATTCCACGCTTACTTGATTAGCGTACCGGCCATTGACCCCTTCCTGACGTTCCGTGTCGTTTTCCCGGCGTGCCGCAACCCTTACGTTGCGCTAAGGGTGTGTAAAGGCAAACGTTTACCTGGAGTATTCTCAGGAGCTTAGGATATGGTCTGGAGTGAGATGTAATGGCAACAATTAAAGATGTAGCGAAGCGAGCAAACGTTTCCACTACAACCGTATCACACGTAATTAACAAGACGCGCTTTGTCGCGGAAGAAACGCGTAATGCTGTCTGGGCAGCGATCAAAGAACTGCACTATTCTCCGAGCGCAGTTGCCCGCAGCCTGAAGGTGAATCACACCAAGTCTATTGGCTTGCTGGCGACCAGCAGCGAAGCGGCCTATTTCGCAGAAATTATCGAAGCCGTGGAGAAAAACTGTTTCCAGAAAGGCTATACGCTGATTCTGGGTAACGCATGGAACAGTCTCGAAAAGCAGCAGGCCTATCTGTCGATGATGGCGCAAAAGCGCGTTGATGGTCTGCTGGTGATGTGTTCTGAGTATCCGGAGTCACTGCTTTCGATGCTCGAAGAGTATCGCCATATTCCGATGGTCGTCATGGACTGGGGCGAAGCTAAAGCCGACTTTACCGATACGGTCATTGATAACGCCTTCGAAGGCGGTTATATGGCGGGTCGGTATCTGGTAGAACGCGGTCATCGTGAAATTGGCGTGATCCCAGGTCCAATGGAACGTAACACCGGGGCCGGGCGTCTGGCGGGCTTTATGAAAGCGATGGAAGAAGCGCTGATTAAAGTGCCTGATAACTGGATTGTCCAGGGCGATTTCGAGCCTGAGTCCGGCTATCGCGCCATGCAGCAAATTCTGTCGCAGTCGCATCGTCCGACCGCTGTCTTCTGCGGTGGCGATATTATGGCGATGGGTGCGCTGTGCGCCGCTGACGAAATGGGTCTGCGCGTACCACAGGATGTCTCACTCATCGGCTACGACAACGTGCGCAACGCCCGCTTCTTCACGCCGGCCTTAACGACCATTCACCAGCCGAAGGATTCACTAGGTGAAACGGCCTTCAACATGCTGTTAGACCGTATCGTGAATAAACGTGAGGAGTCACAGTCTATCGAGGTGCATCCACGTCTGGTTGAGCGTCGCTCCGTTGCCGACGGTCCGTTCCGCGATTACCGCCGTTAAGCCTGTTGTGCGGGAGTCTCATCTGGCTCCCGCAGCCATTCCTTGTTCAACGTTTCACTATCCCCTAAATAGTCCAGCAGCCAACTCAATGCCGGTGACGTATCGTTCTGCTGCCATGTCAGACAGCATGCGGCATCAGGAAAGGGGTTCTCCAGTTGCAGCGCAACCCACTTGCCGCTATCGATCCACGGCTTGGCAAAATGCGTCGGTACCATGCCAACACACAGCCCTGCTGATAAGCAGGTAGCGGATGATTCCCAGTCGGGCACGACGACGCGTTTTTGGTTATCCAGCAGCCAGGTAATACGCTTTGGCAGCGTACGGGAGGTATCTTCGCGTACCAGTGACGGCCAGTTGCGCAACGTATCATCACTTAGCGGTCCGGGCATTGACGCCAGTGGATGATGGCTGGCTACCACGCAGCTCCAGCTCAGCATTCCCATATCGCGGAAGGTATAGCGCCCCCCTACCGGAATCGCCTGTGTGGCACCGATGGCCAGCTCCACGCGTCCATCGGACAGCGCGTCCCATACGCCGTTAAACACTTCCTGAAAAACTAACAACTCCACATCATCAAAGTGACGGTAAAAATCCACGATCATCTGTCGGGTACGATCCGGGCGGACAATGTTATCGACTGCGATCGCCAGCTGCCCGCGCCAGCCGTTGGCAATTTGCTGGCATTGCTGGCGCGTGATCTGCATTTTTTTGATAACAGAGCGACCTTCTTTTAAAAACCATGCCCCGGCAGGCGTTAATTCCACATCCCGATGGCGTCGCTCAAAAAGTGGTACCGCCAGCCACTCTTCCAGTTGGCGCACAGTGTAGCTTACCGCCGAAGGTACACGGTGTAACTCCTGCGCGGCCGAACTAAAGCTACCGTTACGCGCAACCGCATCAACCACTTCAAGTGAATATTCCGACCACATATTCTGCCTGCAAAAATTTTGAAATCAGTAAGCAAATATTAGCGTTTCACAGCGAGAATTACACTCACTACACTCAGCGGCATTGTTCTACTGCTAAAAAAAGAGAAATGATGATGCAACCTGGGAAAGGGTTTTTAGTCTGGCTGGCGGGCCTTAGCGTGCTCGGCTTTCTGGCAACAGATATGTATCTGCCCGCCTTCGCCGCAATTCAGTCCGATCTGCAAACGCCTGCATCTGCCGTCAGCGCTAGCCTGAGCTTGTTCTTAGCCGGTTTTGCCGTCGCACAACTGCTGTGGGGACCGCTCTCTGACCACTATGGTCGCAAGCCTATTTTGCTGCTGGGTTTATCTATCTTCGCACTGGGCAGTCTGGGCATGCTGTGGGTTGAAAACGCCACAGGCCTGCTGGTACTGCGATTTGTTCAGGCCGTTGGCGTCTGTGCAGCATCGGTTATCTGGCAAGCGCTGGTTACCGACTATTATCCTTCACAAAAAGTAAACCGCATCTTTGCCACCATTATGCCGCTGGTCGGGTTATCACCTGCCCTCGCCCCGTTATTAGGTAGTTGGATCCTGGTACATTTTTCCTGGCAGGCCATTTTTGCCACCCTGTTCGCCATTACTCTGATTCTGATGCTTCCGGCGCTGCGTTTAAAGCCTACAGCTAAAGCACGCGATGACAGCCAGGATAAACTGACTTTCACCACCTTGCTGCGCTCGAAAACTTACCGTGGAAACGTGCTGATTTATGCCGCCTGTTCCGCGAGCTTTTTTGCATGGCTGACGGGTTCCCCGTTCATCCTTAGCGAAATGGGTTATAGCCCAGCGGTAATTGGTCTGAGCTATGTTCCGCAAACTATCGCCTTTTTAATCGGTGGTTACGGCTGTCGTGCTGCGCTGCAAAAATGGCAGGGTCGTCAGCTGCTGCCCTGGTTACTCATTCTGTATGCCTTCAGCGTTGTAGGCACCTGGGCGACCGGCTTTATTCATCATGTCGCATTGGCTGAAATCCTGATCCCATTCTGCGTTATGGCGATTGCGAACGGCGCAATCTACCCTATCGTTGTCGCCCAGGCATTACGCCCTTTCCCACAGGCCACTGGACGCGCTGCCGCATTGCAGAATACGCTACAACTGGGTTTATGCTTCCTGGCAAGCCTTGTCGTTTCCTGGTTGATTGCTACCCCGCTGCTCACCACTACCAGCGTTATGCTGACCACGGTATTGCTGGCTGCTGTAGGTTACAAAATGCAATCGCAGAAAACTGACGCCCCGCAAACAGATGACCGCGCGCAAATTGCCCATGGAGAGTCTCACTAATAATTGTCGCGGGCAATTAATTAGCCCGCTAAGAATTATCGGTTGAATCGTCAAAAGTTCAGGCCTATACTGATTTCCGGATGTTAAAAAAACGATAATTTTTATGTGTTAGCGGGAACAAGAATGTTCCCGTATTCCCACGGATGGTCTTTTCGGCAAGGGTTCCTCCCTTCCTCTGTTCTACGTCGGATTATAGATTCACGGATTAATTCCGTGAGATTTCTCACAAAGCCCAAAAAAGCGTCTACGCTGTTTTAAGGTTCTGATCACCGACCAGTGATGGAGAAGCTATGAGTTCATCGTGTATAGAAGACGTCAGAGTACCGGATGATGACTGGTACCGCATCACCAATGAATTATTGAGCCGTGCAGGCATTACCATTAATGGCCCGGCACCGGCGGATATTCGCGTAAAGAACCCCGATTTTTTCAAACGAGTATTGCAGGAAGGATCGTTAGGGTTGGGTGAAAGTTATATGGATGGCTGGTGGGAATGCGACCGGCTGGACATGTTTTTTAGTAAAGTCCTACGCGCCGGTCTTGAAAACCAACTCCCCCGCCACTTCAAAGATACGTTACGAATTGCCGCTGCTCGCTTGTTCAATTTGCAGACCAAAAAACGTGCATGGGTTGTCGGCAAAGAACATTACGATTTAGGCAACGATCTCTTTACTCGCATGTTGGACCCCTATATGCAGTATTCCTGCGCCTACTGGAAAGATGCCGACACCCTGGAGTCTGCCCAGCAGGCGAAGCTAAAAATGATTGCTGAAAAGCTGCAGTTGAAGCCAGGGATGCGGGTGCTCGATATAGGCTGCGGCTGGGGCGGCTTATCCCAGTTTATGGCATCAGAATATGGCGTCAGCGTGGTGGGTGTAACCATTTCGGCAGAACAGCAGAAAATGGCGCAGTCACGGTGTGCGGGGCTTGATGTCACAATTTTGCTGCAGGATTATCGTGACCTGAATGACAAATTCGATCGTATTGTTTCCGTCGGCATGTTTGAGCATGTAGGGCCGAAAAACTACGCCACCTATTTTGACGTGGTCGATCGCAATTTAAAACCGGATGGTCTCTTTTTACTGCATAGCATCGGCTCCAAAAAGACCGACAATAATGTTGATCCGTGGATCAATAAATATATCTTCCCGAACGGCTGTTTACCATCAGTTCGCCAGATTGCCAACGCCAGCGAGCCACATTTTGTAATGGAAGACTGGCATAATTTTGGCGCGGATTACGACACGACGCTGATGGCCTGGCACGAACGTTTCATTAACTCCTGGCCTGAAATCGCCGATAACTATACCGAACGTTTCAAACGGATGTTCAGCTATTATCTGAACGCTTGTGCCGGAGCGTTTCGAGCTCGCGATATTCAGTTATGGCAGGTGGTATTTTCTCGCGGCGTTGAACACGGCCTGCGCGTTCCCCGTTAATCGTTATCGCCCCCGTATCAACGAGGGCTTAACTCTCAGGCTTAGGCTCCCGCTTCGCCCGTTATGTTGCTGATGGCGCTTTCACGCGCCGCCAGTACACGCTCAACAGTATCAACCACCGCCTGCGTTTGGGGATCGATTTCGATATTAACCCTTGCGCCCAGCTTTTTCTTGCCAAGCGTCGTACGCTCCAGCGTTTCCGGGATCAAGTGCACACAGAAACGCGTCGGCGTCACTTCACCGACCGTCAGACTGATACCGTCAATACCAATAAATCCTTTGTACAGGATATATTTCATCAGCTGCGGGTCCTGGACTTTAAACCACACCTGGCGGTTATTCTCCGAGGTCAGAATTTTCGACACTTCGGCAGTGGTCATAATATGGCCCGACATTAAATGTCCGCCAATCTCATCACTGAATTTTGCCGCACGCTCAACGTTAACCAAATCACCGACCTTCAGTTCGCCCAGATTGGTGATACGCAGCGTTTCTTTCATCAGGTCAAAGCTTATCTGGTTACCGTTAATTTCGGTGACCGTCAGGCAGCACCCATTGTGGGCAACCGATGCGCCGGTCTCCAGCGCATCCAGCATATATTCAGGCAACTCCACAACATGCGTACGAAAATTTGGTTTTTCATCAATGGACACCAATTTTGCGGTGCCCTGCACAATACCCGTAAACATACTTCCTACTCCTGAACTCAATTAAGACATCTCTGCACAGCACAATAGCAGGTGGAAATTCAGGTTGCCAGCAATGCGCCACCAGCGCCTGTTTTTTCACTGGAGAATTACGTATTCCTCGCTACAATAGACTGAAATTTCCCCTGCTTTTTCTCCTTGCTGCCATATAAGGCGGCTTTTTTAGTCTCTCAAATAACAACAATATAGTGGTGTACACGTGCAAAAGTATGTAAGTGAAGCGCGTCAGTTATTAGCTCTGGCAATACCGGTGATTCTTGCGCAAATCGCTCAAACCGCAATGGGATTCGTTGATACCGTCATGGCGGGCGGATACAGCGCTACTGATATGGCGGCAGTCGCCATTGGTACCTCTATCTGGTTACCTGCCATTCTGTTTGGTCATGGACTACTGCTGGCTTTGACGCCGGTCATTGCGCAACTCAATGGTTCCGGACGCCGCGACCGTATCGCCCATCAAATACGTCAGGGATTCTGGCTGGCGGGCAGCGTCTCCGTGCTGATTATGGTTGTGCTATGGAACGCTGGGTACATTATTCGCTCCATGCATAACATTGACCCGGCGCTGGCGGATAAAGCCGTTGGCTACCTGCGTGCCTTACTGTGGGGCGCACCGGGGTATTTGTTCTTCCAGGTAGCCCGTAACCAGTGCGAAGGATTAGCCAAAACTAAACCAGCGATGGTGATGGGCTTTCTCGGCCTGCTGGTGAACATTCCGGTGAACTACGTTTTCATTTATGGACATTTAGGCATGCCGGAACTGGGTGGCGTAGGCTGCGGCGTGGCTACGGCGGCTGTTTACTGGGTGATGTTTATCGCCATGCTCTCTTACATCAAACGTGCGCGCTCGATGCGCGATATCCGTAATGAGCGTGGTTTCCAGAAACCTGACACCGCAGTAATGAAGCGTCTGGTGCAACTGGGTTTACCTATCGCGCTGGCGTTATTTTTCGAGGTAACGCTATTTGCGGTGGTCGCTCTGCTGGTTTCCCCGCTGGGGATTGTCGACGTGGCCGGACACCAGATCGCACTGAACTTCAGTTCGTTAATGTTCGTCCTGCCGATGTCTCTGGCTGCTGCCGTCACCATTCGTGTCGGTTATCGTCTGGGCCAGGGCTCCACGCTGGATGCACAAACTGCAGCCAGAACGGGTCTGGGTGTCGGTGTCTGCATGGCGGTCGTAACGGCGCTTTTCACCGTGACATTCCGCGAGCATATTGCCCTGCTCTACAACAATAATCCGGAAGTCGTCACCCTGGCCGCGCAGCTCATGTTACTGGCCGCGGTGTATCAAATATCGGACTCTATCCAGGTTATTGGCAGCGGGATCCTGCGTGGTTATAAAGATACGCGTTCCATTTTCTTTATAACCTTTACCGCCTACTGGGTGCTGGGTCTGCCGAGCGGTTATATTCTGGCGCTGACCGATCTGGTGGTTGACCGCATGGGGCCAGCAGGATTCTGGATGGGCTTTATTATCGGCCTGACCTCTGCGGCGGTGCTGATGATGCTGCGGATGCGCTTTCTGCAACGCCAGCCGTCAGCGGTTATATTGCAACGAGCTGCACGATAATGCCCAGATAGCCGCCGTCTGGCGGCTTTTTTTACATCCTCAGAACGGGCTGGCGTTTTGGGCGTTCATCCACGCTTCACTAATGGGATGCCTGAAATGCAGTTCACTGGCATGCAGCATCAGTCGCGGCACCCTTTCAGTGCCAGGCAGCAGACGCCCGCCATACAAATCACAGCCTAAAATCGGATGTCCCAACAGCTGACAGTGGATCCGCAGTTGGTGGGTCCGCCCGCTTTCAGGCATCAGTTGTACCCGCGTCAAGGGGAGCAACGCCCCCTTTTCCTGACGATGATAAAAGCGCTCGACAACCTGATAGCGCGAGCGTGCGGGTTTGCCGTTGAGAGCACAAATTGACATTAATGGAAACAGCGCCGGGTCTTTGGCAATCGCTGCATCGATAACTCCTTCGTCGTTTTCCAGATGGCCGCATAACAGCGCGCTGTACACCTTAGTGACCGTACGCTGGCTGAACTGCTGGCAAAGCGCAGCGTTGATAGCCTTGTTACGGGCGACCACCATCAGTCCAGAAGTGCCGAAATCAAGCCGATGTACCAGCGTGCAGCCAGGGTAAATCTGTACCAGCCGGTGATGTACCGAATCGAGATTCTGCGGATTTTTGCCCGACAAGCTAAGCAACCCGCTGGGTTTATTGATTAGCACCAGATGCTCGTCCCGATAGAGGGTCTCTATCTCGTCATGACAAGGCGGGGCAATAAAGGTATCGAGGATCGTAGACATCAGGCGGCCAGAATGAGGTGTGGGGACGGATGATAACGAATTTTCACCGCAGTGGCGAATCGGAGCGTTGACCCAATGGCTGGCATGGTAGAGTGTGATTTATCCTGAGTGCGATGAGAGGGTTATTCTGTGCAACAAATCGATTTTTACATGGTGGATGCCTTTACCACCACGACGTTTGGCGGTAATGCCGCAGCAGTCTGTCCGCTCACGGACTGGTTACCCGATGAAACATTATTAAAGATGGCGCAGCAGCATAATCAGTCAGAAACCGCTTTTTTTGTCGCCAATGAGAATGGTTTTGAGCTGCGTTGGTTTACCACTCAGGGTGAAATCAATCTGTGTGGGCATGCCACGCTTGCCGCCGCGCATGTCATCTTTGAACATCTGGATTACCCGGATACAAAAATCCATTTTGCTACCCGCTTTGTGGGACCGCTGACGGTCACGCGCAGCGGTGAATGGCTGACGCTCGATTTTCCTGCCTGGCAAAGCGAATCTGCCGTGCCGCCCGCTTTACTGCTGGAAACATTAGGCATCACCGAATACAAAGAGATGCGCGTGGCACGCGATTACATGGTGGTGTTGGAAAATCAACAGCAGGTTGAGGCTGTTCGCCCAAACATCCACGCCATGCTTCCGCTGGGGAAAATGGTGTGCATCACCGCGCCGGGTGACGGGGAATACGATTTTGTCAGCCGTTTCTTCTGCCCGGGTGAAGCCGTCGCGGAAGACCCGGTCACAGGCTCGGCACATAGCATGCTGATCCCTTACTGGGCTGCAAAACTGAATAAAACACAGATGCTGGCGCGCCAGGTCTCTGAGCGCGGCGGGGATTTACGCTGTCAGTTAGCAGGAACGCGTGTTTATATCAGTGGACAGGCAATAACTTATCTGACCGGTAAAGTGCTGCTGCGCTAGCAGCCTTACCCGAAATAACCAATCCATGGAGGATTTATGTCGAACAAACTCGTGCAGATACACTTTGATTTTCATGGTCCGTTTGGGGCTGAGATGTCGAGTCAGCTCGTTGAACTGGCCGAATCAATCAACCAGGAGCCAGGGTTCATCTGGAAAATCTGGACCGAGAACGAAGCAAATCACGAAGCGGGTGGCATCTACCTGTTCCGGGACGAAGACACCGCTCAGGCCTATATCAAAAAGCATACCGCCCGTCTGAAGCATCTGGGTGTGGAAGACGTGACGTTCAAAATCTTCGATATCAATGAACCGTTAACTAAAATTAACCACGGTCACATCGGCTAGTATTTTGCCTTAGACGCCCCGCCCGGGGCGTTTCTTCACTCTCCTGCCTTCCCCTCTTCGTTCCTACCCAGGTTAGCGATTTACGTTAGCCACATTTGCAATAGTTCACAAAATCATCACCCGCGAAAATTATCTCTAGCCGAAAGTGGCATATAGGCGTATAAAATAATACAAATTGTATTATTTTATACAAAGTGAATCATTAGCTACAGGAGGTTTATTATGTCCGCGGACATTACACTGAACTCATCTGCTGGAAGCTTCCCGCCAGCAGGTCATTACTCGCACAGTACAACGGCTGGCGGTTTCGTATTCATTTCTGGGCAATTGCCGGTCACTTTCGACGGCGAGAAAAAAGCGGATGCCTCTTTTGAAGATCAAACCCGGCTGGTGCTACAGAATATTGATGCTTGTCTGGCGGGTGCTGGAGTTTCCCGCCAGCATCTGGTGTCAGTTCGCGTCTATGTGACGGATATGAATCAGTGGCCGACGTTTAACAAAATCTATGGGGAGTGGATCGGTGATTTCCGTCCATCCCGTGCTGTAGCCGGTGTTGCGGAACTTCATTATGGTTTTGCGCTGGAAGTTGAAGCTATGGCGTTGGCCCCGCAAGCGTGACATTTAACAACATACAGGTGAACAACAATGACTGAAATGACACTGCCTGATTATAACGATGTTGCCGCTGCGGCAGCGCGCATCGCAGATTATGCTAACAAAACGCCGGTGATGACATCCCGAACGGTTAATGAAGAATTTGGCGCGGAAGTCTTCTTTAAGTGCGAAAATTTCCAGAGAATGGGCGCCTTCAAATTTCGCGGCGCTATGAATGCGCTACGCCAGTTCACACCACAACAACGTGCTGCGGGTGTCGTGACGTTTTCTTCCGGTAACCATGCGCAGGCCATTGCACTGTCGGCAAAATTATTGGGGATTCCAGCAACAATTATCATGCCGCATGATGCTCCGGTAGCTAAAGTTGCAGCAACAAAAGGCTATGGCGGAAAGGTGGTAACTTACGATCGCTATACTGAAGATCGTGAAAAAATTGGTCGGGACCTGGCAGAGAAACAGGGGTTAACGCTGATCCCCCCTTACGACCATCCGCACGTGATTGCAGGCCAGGGCACCGCCACAAAAGAGCTGATTGAAGAAGTGGGTCAGTTAGACGCCCTTTTCGTTTGTCTGGGCGGTGGCGGCCTGCTCTCAGGATCCGCTCTGGCGGCCAGACATCTGTCTCCTGACTGCATCGTCTATGGTGTCGAACCTGAAGCGGGTAACGATGGTCAACAGTCGTTTCGTAGCGGAAAAATTGTTCATATCGATACGCCCAAAACCATTGCTGACGGTGCTCAGACCCAACATCTCGGGAACTATACGTTTCAGATTATCCAGCAAAACGTGAACGATATTCTGACGGTTTCAGACGCTGAGTTAATCACCTCAATGAAATTTATCGCTGAACGCATGAAAATCGTCGTTGAGCCGACCGGGTGTCTGGGTTTTGCTGCGGCCAGAGCGCGCAAAGCTGAACTTCGCGGCAAGAAAGTCGGCATTATCATCAGCGGCGGAAACGTGGATATCAGCCGCTACAGTGAATTTCTGGCCAGATGATAAACAGGGTATCTGTCATGCAGATACCCTAATGTTACTGTCTGTACATTGCCGTCTGGAAAAACGATCCCAGGTCACTGTAAACTGCTCGCAATCATGGCAACAGGCATCACCGCAGGAGACTGGCATGCCAAAAACCGACAATAACTCGCTTCTCAGCCAAATTGATACTATCGCCAGGGGATTGAGTGAGACCTTCTCTCCGTTTTGCGAAGTGGTGGTTCATGACCTCAAAAATCCTGAACATGCCATTTTATCCATCCATAATAATCTGTCCGGACGTCAACCCGGCCAGCCAGCAACCGAGCTTGGCCTGGCGAGAATCGCATCGCCTGACTTTCCCAGCATCATTGCGAACTACAGTAATCAGTTTGCCGATGGTCGCCCGGTGAAAAGTACCTCAATTGGCATCAAGGATGAAGAAGGCAGATACGTAGCAGCTCTCTGTCTGAATGTAGATATGACGCTGTTTCGTGGCATGCAGAGTGCTCTTGCGCGTTTTACTGAAACCGAAAACTCCCCCATTAAGGAACATATCGATCCCGGCAGTAACGAAGTCATCCGCCAGCGTATTGATGACTTTGCCGCTAAACGCGCTACGACGGCCCGAGCCCTTAAACCTCAAGACCGTAAGCTGCTGATTCAACAATTACGCCAGGACGGTTTGCTGAACGTACGCAAATCTATGGATACGGTGGCACAGCATCTGGGCGTATCAAGGGCCACCGCCTACCTGTATGCCCGCCAGTCAGTTCAGGCGGGTGAATAAACGGGTTCAGTTGAACTGCACCAGCCGCAGCATAAAAAGTCTGATTTTGATTACCGACACGAAGCGCTCCCGCTATACTTTGGCCCGCTTCGTATCCGATATAGCCACCAACCAGTAAACAACGCCCCGCCGCTGGGAAAAATAAACCTTTATTTTCGTAGGCATTTATTGGCACTGAGTCAATAAATGATTTATTTTTGTACATACATAGTGAGATTACGTTTTCCTCAAATAACACCATCAGCATTGATTAAACATCATAATAAAACAGACAAAATCTAACCCATTGATTTAGAGGAATAAAAATAAAGCTGAATTTATTGCATCAATAATACCTATGCAATATATATAAATAGAGTGATATCTAAATTATAATTCTTTTACATCCGGCTGATTGGTGAGGTAAGAATGCGGTTAATCGTAATGTTAGTAAGCTTTGTGCTCACCACCCAGCTCTGGGCAGGTGAACTTCCCCAGCCTTCCGGTACAGTTCTTTTAACGCTGTCCGGTAATATTGAAAATACAAATGCAGACGGGAAAGCCGTTTTTGATACCGCCAGCCTTGAGAAGCTGGGCATGGTCAGTTTCCAGACCACCTCCCCCTGGTATAATGGACGCACTACTTTTACGGGTATTCCACTACAAAAGCTCATGGATTACGTCGGCGCGAGCGGCTCGGTTGTAAAGGTCACTGCGCTCAATGACTACACCACCGTAATCCCTCTCAGTGATTTCAAAAAATACAATGCCATCCTTGCGTTAAAAATCAACGGAAAATATATGCGCATCCGTGATAAAGGTCCTTTATTCATTGTGTACCCCTATGACAGCATGCCGGAACTGAATAATCAGATTTATTATTCAAGGTCTGCATGGCAGGTCAGTAGTATGGATATTGAGTAAGCGTTCAGAGGAACATCATGAACAGAATACTGGCTGGCATCATCTTTTTTCTTTTTATATCTACCGGATATATCTCTTTCCTCGTGCATGAACGGCAACAAGAGTTACAGAAACTGACTCATTACACCGATTCCTGGTCTGCTGCTCAGCTGGTATCACAATATTACCGATTCGAGTCATTGCTGGGTCTTTACACTATCGATGATACGATGAATCTCGATGATGTACGCATGCGCCTCGACATTATGCTCAGCCAGAGTGATTTAATAAAAGAAGGTGACCTGGGGCGCTACATAGAAAGCAATATAGCCCACCGTGAGCTGGCGGTAAAACTTGAAAACACCCTTAGTTTTCTGGATGTTAATCTAGAGAAAATGAACCGTTCAGCACTCCAGGCTTATCTGAAAAAAATGCATACTCTGGATGCGCCACTGGGTCGTCTTTCATCTGGTGCGTTAAACAAAGATGTTAACTCGATCAATAACGCCAACCAAAAAATTCAAACGCTGTACTATATTTACTCAGCAACCTCGGTGCTGCTGATAATACTGAGTGCGATTCTGGGAGTGCTCATTTTCTATCAAAACAGAAATATTCTGCGGGCGCACCTGCAGGTCAAGAGTCTTGCCGAAGAACTGCAGAAATCTAAAGAAAAGCTGCAAATCCAGAATGCTAAACTGGAATATGACGTCTACCATGACTCTCTTACCGAGATGAATAATCGTCAACTATTCTGGAGCGATTTAAATAAAACAATTGAGATAGCAGAAAAAAATCACGATTCTGTGACTGTGATGTTGTTTGATTTAGATCGATTCAAAGAGGTAAATGATACGTATGGTCATGATGCCGGTGATATGTTGCTACGCCAGATATCAGACCGACTGGTTTCAATGAGTCTTACTTCGGATACGCTGTATCGCCTGGGTGGAGATGAATTTGCGTTTCTCTCAAGTGGCCTGACAGAAAGCCACGCCGTTTCGCGGGCCCAGAAAATATGTGAATTTATCAGCCAGCCCTACACTATTTATAACACGATTATCAACATAACCACCTGTGTTGGCATTGTTATCTCAGACACTGAACGTCGTTCCGACTATCTTTATAAATTTGCTGATCTGGCCCTTTATGAAGCCAAAGGTGAAGGCTCAGGTAAGATAAAAGTCTTCCGACAACGAATGTTAGAAAAGCTACAAGAAAGCAGAACGCTTGAGCATGATATGGCTTTGGCAATAGTGAACAAAGAATTCGTGGTTTATTATCAGCCCATTGTTGACTCCTTCAGCCAAGAAATTTATAGCTATGAAGCCCTAATTCGTTGGCTCCATCCTCTAAAGGGCATCCTGTCGCCGGATAACTTTATTCCTGTTGCTGAAAAAACCGGAATGATTAATGAGATGGGGAAAGCAGTGCTTGAAATTGCCTGCAGGGAAGCTGCTTGTTGGGCGGTTCCTGCTAAAATTTCAGTAAATGTCTCTCCTGTCCAGCTAAGCAGCAAAGCCTTTGTCGGTATCGTACTGTCTATTCTGAAAGAAACTGGACTCCCAGCCGATCGTCTTGAACTGGAAGTAACAGAGTCCTCTCTCTTCACTGAGAGTACGACGCCGATGAATACGCTTAATAAGCTCAGAGCCCTGGGCGTAAAAATCTCCATCGATGATTTTGGTACCGGATATTCTTCTCTTTCGCGCCTGAGCAAGCTTGCCTTCGATAAAATTAAAATAGACAAGTCTTTTGTGCATTCAATATCCACACATGAAGATGCGCTTAATATCATCAAACTGATCACGGGCATGGCGAAATCCCTCAATATGAAGGCTGTTGCTGAAGGTGTTGAAACGCAGGAGCAACTAAAAAGCCTTCAGGCGCTGGGCTGCGATTTCGCCCAAGGATATCTGTTTGGTAAACCTCAACCTTGTGTCAATGAGGAAATCAGAAATGGTCAAGTTGTGCCAATAAACAACAGAAAAACGATGCCATGAAGATTTTCTATCAGGCTTCAACTGCCCGTAACGCGCTGAGTGGCAATGTCGACGCTAAACTCACCCTAACCTGAGGTTTAAAAAATGAGCACTTTTCATCAACTTACCGCCACCAGCCTGAATGGTCAGCTTATTTCAATGGCCGACTATGCAGGCAAACTGGTACTGGTGGTTAATACCGCCAGCCATTGTGGCTTTACGCCACAATATGCGGGCCTTGAAGCACTGTATAAGAAATACGACACACAGGGCCTGGTGGTGCTTGGTTTCCCCTGCAACCAGTTTGGTAAGCAGGAACCCGGTGGGGCGGACGAAATCGCGCAGACCTGCTACGTCAACTACGGCGTGAGTTTTCCAATGTTTGAGAAAGTGGAGGTTAACGGTGCCGCTACACACCCGGTATTTCGTTACCTGAAAGATGAATTACCCGGCATACTGGGTGGGAGGATCAAGTGGAACTTCACTAAATTCCTGGTCGGACGCGACGGAAAACCGCTTAAGCGTTTTGCCCCCTTCACCACTCCAGAAAAAATAGAAACCGTCATCTTTGATGCACTAAAAATCTAATGGTTGCTGTCATTCGAATATCACATTAATACTGTGGATATTCATTGGTTTTTATCTTCAGTAAGTCACCGTTTTAGCCAAAATAAGCGGCAATCTTCAGCTAAAGTTGGTAAATCCCCTGAACGGTTCTATAGTCTGGACTGCTTTTCATTACAGGGTTCACTAATGCGATTTAACGGACTGACTAAAGGTTTCTTCATTTTCATACTTGCCCTCGTGACCTGGGCGTTCTTCGATGTGCTGTCCCCCTACTTTTCCGCCATTTTGTGGGCCGCGATATTAACGACTATCTTTAACCCGATAAAAAACAGACTGCGCAGCGCGCTTGGCGAACGCAACGGACTGGCATCGTTGATTACCATCGTCATTATCTGTCTGATTGTCTTTATCCCGCTGATGGTAATCCTGTCATCGCTGGCCATTGAACTGAACGTGGTGTACACCAAACTGCAACAGAATGACACGCAGTTCCCGGAGGTCGTCGCTTCTGTTCTTTCGTATCTTCCTGACTGGGCCAGAGGTTTTCTGGCAGAACACAATCTGGATGATGTCGCGCAGATCCAGAAAAAACTGTCCGATGTCGTGCTGCAGGGTGGACAGTACCTCGCCGGCAGCGCGTTCCTGATTGGTAAAGGAACATTCGGCTTTGCTATTAGCTTTGGCATCATGCTGTATCTACTGTTCTTCTTACTGAAGGACGGACCGTACCTGGTGCGCCAGATTCTGGACTCATTACCGCTTTCTGATTTTGCCAAACAGCACCTGTTTGCAAAATTCGTCGGCGTGACGCGGGCAACGGTCAAGGGCACGGCGGTCGTCGCTTTGGTTCAGGGTATTCTTGGCGGCATCGCGTTTGCGATTGTAGATATCGACGGTAGCGTTCTGTGGGGCGCGTTGATGGCGTTTCTCTCCCTCGTGCCCGCCGTCGGTTCAGCGATCGTCTGGGTACC
The DNA here is from genome assembly GCF_009905315.1 of Citrobacter sp. LUTT5. Taxonomy (NCBI): domain Bacteria; kingdom Pseudomonadati; phylum Pseudomonadota; class Gammaproteobacteria; order Enterobacterales; family Enterobacteriaceae; genus Citrobacter; species Citrobacter sp. LUTT5. The sequence goes on from NZ_CP047606.1 coordinate 2,656,143, forward strand.
AGCAGCAATATTTCTGTTCGCCACCCATCAGCTATGGCAAGCGCTGTTTATCGTTGGCTTCTTTGTGATTATCGTTGGGCTGGTGGACAATATCCTGCGCCCGCTGCTGGTAGGTAAAGACACCAAAATGCCTGATTACCTGATCCTGATAAGCACCCTCGGTGGAATGGAGATCTACGGTATTAACGGCTTTGTGATTGGCCCACTGATTGCCGCGCTATTCATTACCTGCTGGAACCTGTTTTCCGGGCGTGACCATGAAGGTAACGTGGAAGGAATTGACGAAGCCTTTATGGAAGAAGGAAAAAATCCTCCAGATCTGTGATGGCCGGACGATAACAAAAGGCGGTCTTCGTACCGCCTTTTTTATTTTCACGCAAAATCATACGTTTTCTATAATTTCAATCATGCGTATTCATTAATCGTCGCAGAAGGAACTAATCAGTGCGAATTGCCACAATCACCAACTGGGCCTATAGCGCGACGGTATGTCTGACCATCGCCTCCGGTATTGTCATGCTGATGGCATCCAGCGCCGATAACACCGAACGCCAGGTGGTAGAGCAGCGTTATCAATTCGATCAGTTGACCGAAGAAGTGGAGCTTGACGCCTGGTCTCTGTCCGACCTGGCGCGCGACTATGTTATTGCAAAAGATCCTGAGGTGCTCAACGCCTACCGTCAGAAAGAAGCGTCGATGAAAGCCGTTGAGCATCGTCTGTCGAAGCTCAAAGACCTTGGTGCAACGGATGAAGAGCTGGCGCTATTGCACGAAGGGCTGCAGATTGTGGATGCTCTGCAGGATGAGCAGGCCGAGGCGCTTACCAGCGTCGCGCGTGGAGAAGAGTCGCAGGCCATCACCCTGCTGTACGGGAAAGCCTATGAACAGGAACTGGAGCGAGCCCAGGACCGTATAGATCATTTCCGCCAGTTACTCGATAGCCGCGTACGCAACACGATTGAAGATGCAACCCAGTCATCCCGCATGCTGCGGACGGCTTCCGAAGTGATGGTCGGTCTGACGGCGCTGCTGTTTTTATTCGTTCTCGGTTTCATTTTAAAGCGTCGTGTCCTGCGCCCCGTCGTGCGTTTGAGCGATGTCGTAAACCGTCTCGCATCGCAGGATTATGCCGTTGAGACGCCCAGCTTTAACCAGATAGACGAAATAGGCGACATGGCACAGGCGATCCGGATCTTCCGCGAGAACGGTCTGGCTCGTCAGAGACTGGAGAAGGAGCGAGATGCCGACTGGGCAATCCGCGATCTGCTGGCACGTATGACGCAGCGCCTGCAGGGTTGCGAGAATTTTGCCGATGTCATCAATGTGGCGGAACTGTTTGCACCGAATATTGCCCCAGGTATTGCCGGGCGGCTTTACATACTGGACCGGGAACCCTGGCAAATGCGCTGCGTTGCACAATGGCTCTCACCGCAGGGTAAAGCGGATGCGTTCCACCCGGACGAATGCTGGGCTGTGCGCCGCGGCCAGAGCCACCCTCCGGTACAAGGTGAACCCGATATCGCCTGCTACCATCTGCCGGATTCATGCCAGCAGCATACCCTGTGCGTTCCACTGATTGCCCAGGGAGAAGCCATCGGTCTGCTCTCATTCCAGAACCTTAGCGATGATTCCGCCCCCTCTCGTGCGTATCTGGAGCTAATGGCAGAAGCACTCGGCCTCGCATTAGCCAACCAGCGTCTGCGTGACGCCCTGCTGGAGAAAGCGCTCTACGATCCGCTAACTGGTCTACGCAACCGTCATCATCTGGAAGATACCTTACGCACTCAGATGAGCCAGGCCGTACGCAACAAGGAGCCGATCAGTTGCCTGATGATCGATATTGACCATTTTAAAAATATTAACGATCGCTTTGGTCACGAGGCGGGAGACAGCGTGATAAAAAGTATCGCCGCCACCATTCAGCGCGTGGTTCACGACAGCGGCATGGCCTTCCGCTATGGCGGTGAGGAGTTTCTGGTGCTGCTGGCCAATACGGATGAACAGGCCGCCAACCGCCTTGCGACGGATATTTATAACGGCGTACGCGAACTGTCGCTGCGCTTTGGCGTCTCTGAAATTGGTCACGTCGATGTTTCTATTGGCGTAGCCAGCTATCCGCAGCACGCCCAGAGCGACAACCTGCTGCGTGCTGCAGACGTGGCACTGTATCGCGCTAAAGAGCTGGGACGTTCGCGCATCGTGAGCTTTGGCATGCTGGAGGCCAGTTGAACATGGCTTTACCTCAACGCCAGGCGGTGATATGTTAATTCAATGAACACAAAACACGATATCACCGCTTTTAATTACAACCTGTGGTGGCTGCCTTCTTAAAGGCGGTCAAAATGTGTTTTTACCATTTTTAGATAACCGCCGAAAGGCGGTTATTTGCATTTAGAGACCCCTTTCGGTTTTATGACTAAGGAGTCTTACATGAACAATAAAACCATCATCCTCACTGGCGATCGTCCCACCGGCCCGCTGCATCTTGGCCATTATGTGGGGTCATTGCGCCAGCGCGCCGCGCTGCAACATGATTATCAGCAGTTTATATTGGTGGCTGACCTGCAAGGGCTAACCGATAACGGCAGCACACCGCAAAAGATCCGCAACAATATTCCCGAGGTACTTGCCGACTATCTTGCCGCAGGAATAGATCCTTCACTGACCACTATTTGTTTGCAATCGGCCCTGCCTGCCCTTGCGGAACTGACCGCGCTTTATATGAATATCGTCACCGTGGCTCGCGTAGAGCGTAATCCTACGGTTAAAAACGAAATTGCGCAGAAAGGGTTTGCCCGCTTGTTACCGGTTGGTTTTCTGGTTTATCCCATCAGTCAGGCGGCAGATATTACGGCCTTCAAAGCCGAAGTGGTTCCCGTCGGCGACGATCAGTTGCCAATGATTGAACAGACTAATGAAATCGTGCACAAGATGAATAGCCTGTTACCGGCCCCCGTCTTATCGCACTGCAAAGCGCTGCTGAGTGAAACCAGCCGCCTACCAGGGATTGACGGGAATGCCAAAATGTCAAAATCGCTTGGTAACACATTGCTCCTGTCAGCCAGCGAAGAAACCATTCATCACGCGGTCAGTGCAATGTACACCGACCCCAATCATCTGAAAGTATCCGACGCGGGGCAAATCGACGGCAATATGGTATTCACTTACCTCGACGCTTTTCATCCGGATAAAGCAAAAGTGGCGGAAATGAAAGCGCATTACCAACGGGGTGGACTGGGTGACCGGACATGCAAAAACGAGCTGGAGGTGTGCTTGCAGGAACTCATCGCCCCAATGCGCGAGCTGCGGGCCACCTACATTCAGGATAAAGGCATGCTGATGGCAATGCTCAAAAAAGGCAGCGAACAGGCGCACGAGATCACGCAGCAGACATTAAGAGAAGTGAAGCAAGGGCTGGGTTTGCCGGTGTTCTGAACTCGACCTATTACAGTCGGCCCAATAAATAAAGACAGCTCCCAACGAGTTACCTTCGCCGGGAGCTTTCAGAATCTTCCCCACGTTTTATCAGAAAAATGCACTAATGTTTTATTTCGAAATCAAAACCTCATTTCAGGCGATGGCCCCTCTGAGAAAAGGCATGGATTGTCGCCGAAGAGACTATGCTACTCAACGAGTGGCAAAAGGAAGCATTTCATCTGTATCTACAGACAAAGATGCCCGTTTTTCAATGTGAGTTAAACCAATGGAAAGTCGATCATTTATTCTCATATTAGTTCAAACTGGAGATGCTGTTATCATTACCCCTATAATAGGAGCATTAAATATATTATAACGCTCCTATTGAACCTACCGCTTTGGTTAGGTAATGCTTATAGTTTAAAACGTTAGAGAAATTTACTCGGCTAAATATCCACCATCAATTGGATAAACTCCTCCGGTACAGAATGCGGATTTGTCTGATAGCAAAAACAAGATGAAGTCTGCTATTTCTTGCATTTTTGCCATCCTTTTCATAGGGTGGCTATTGGCGAAGCTATGTACGATATTTTCAGGAAGTGCACTCATTCGCGGGGTCTGGACATAACCAGGAGCGACTGCATTTACTCGAATTCCTTGACATGCAAATTCTAGCGCTGCGGTTTGGGTTAAACCAATTATACCATGCTTAGCCACGGTGTAAGGCGCTAATCCAGGAATGCCAACCAGGCCATTTACAGCAGATAAATTCACTATTGAGCCACCAAACTTCATCATCTGAGGTATTTCATATTTTAGGCAGTAAAAAACTCCGCTCAATGAGGTGGCAATAACCTTATCCCAGTTCTCAACTGTTTGCTCTGTTATGTTTTTACCATGATCACCTGTTAAGCCTGCATTATTTACAGCATAATCAAGTCTGCCGAAGCGTTCGATAACCTCATCGATCATTTGTCGTACTTGTTCGGGCTGTGATACATCACATCCGATCCCCATCGCTTGTTGACCCTGTGAAGATAATTGTTTCGCTTTTTGTTTAGCCTGCTCTGACGAACGGGCGACAATAATGACCTTAGCACCATGTATGTGTAATTGCTTTGCGACGGCCTCACCTATTCCTGTAGTGCTTCCTGTTATCACAGCAATTTTATTTTGGAAATTCATACTCCCCCCAAAGATGTAGAATTGAACCTTTCATCTGGGTTAGTATACAAATGAGCTGTGACAGTTTTTGTCAGTACTCTTTCTCCTCGCTAATCCCTTCTTTTACTCTCCATTTTTTCAATAAAACCGCCCTGCTTTCACTATAAAAGGAATCCAGTTGCTCAATTCCCTTAATTTTGTCAGTCCTAAAGTGGCGAAAATCATTTCTCATCTCACACCATGCAACCAAAAGCCAACATGACTCCATGTATACCAACCCAATGGGCCATATGACTCGAGAAGAGTAAGAGTCTTTCTTATCACAATACTTTATTTTGATTCTCTTTCGCTTTTTAATAGCATTGCGAATATCTTCAAAAAACATCTCATTTTTTTCTGAAGGACCAATCAGATAGGATTGACTTTCAATAAGATTTTTCAACTCACCGGAAATGACGGTATGTATTTTGGCAAGTGCATTCTTAGCGATAATTTTGAAATCATGGTCCGTATTATGAGAGACCCAATTCAATCCAAGCGTAATAGCATTGACTTCTTCATGAGACAGGTTTAAGGGTGGCAAATGAAAATCAGATTTAACGATATAACCAATTCCAGCACCACCTTCAATGCATACCCCTTGATGCTGTAGCGTTTTTATATCTCTGTAAAGGGAACGCACACTTATCCCTAATCTTTCTGAGAGTGTGGATGCAGTGATCGGATATCTTTGTGCCCTTAATATCTGTAGTAATTCGAGAAGCCTTTCTGTTCTAGTCATAGTGATAAATCCATCATGATCCTGAGACGATTTCTTAAAGCATCTATTAGATAAGCATCTTAGTACAAAGCAAGTGTAGATGGCTAAGTTGAACTGCCCCAAGGTCTGATACCGCGCTAAGTTCGTAATGCGTTCATCAGTGCGTCTGTTTTGAGGACACATTTCATCTCATTGCAGGTGGGTTGTAGCCATTCATCGCTTTTGTCGCCGGCAATACTGTGTCGGAAAGGCCACGGACTCCGACCAACTGCGGGGGATCTGTGGGGGATGAAATCAACGGCACGATCCGGAAAGAAGCGGAAAAGCAGCCCGTCCTGTGTCCACTCAGGCGCGGTACACTGGAGCCAACAATGGATATCCTTACGCATCACGCGATATGGACATGGAACCGCAAGGCGTCATTACAAAACATTCGTAAAGCTTTTCGGATAGTATATCGTGCTGTGGGTGTGAGTGAATTCAGGCAACGGGCAGATATCACCGCAATTTTTACTCTGAACTATAAATTATGAGTCCCCTTTAATCATCAATATTATTGTTGAGACCTGACAATGGTCATTACAGGCTTTATTTCTAATTTTCAGCACCAGATACCCTCTGATATTTATAGAACACATCTGTAATTTACTCCTTATTGGTGTAACGTGTAACTATATATTTCACGGAGTAACTAAATAATAGCAATTATGATTGCGCGTGAAACTATTAGTGTATTCATGACTGTGAGATAAGTAGATCGTTATCATATATTATCTTTATATTTCATGAAGATACAATCAAACCTCAAATTCATTTAATTTATTGAAACAATCGTTTAACCTGTTTTGATAGCTTTATTCTATTGATGATTTACTGACCGATCGATATTAACTTGTTTTAAGAGTAAAGGATGTTTGCAATACTTTTATGGTCGAAATATATGTCAACAAATAAATCAACATAAACAAATAGTAAACGGAGTCGCTAATGCACTTGAAATACAATATATCTAACGTTAACGCCAGAATCGGTCGATTCGTTCGTAGCAACCGACAAAAAATGAATATGAGCGCAGAAGAGTTAGCTGTTGAGTTAAATATATGTCAGCAGCATGTATCACGGTTTGAACGGGGGCAGTGCGCTTTTACGTTAGAGTTTATTCTGCGAATTCTGAACGTTTTTAACATAAGACTGAGTCATCTTGTCAGTGAAGTTTTCTATGAGGATTCACAGGTATTTAGCAAGGCCAGAAACATTATCCAAAACAATTCAATGACTAAGACCATTAATTAACGAGCTTGATTTTTTAAAAACAGCATTTACTGGACAATATTCTTCAAGAGAAACTAAATACAACATATTGCTTTTGTATTTCTCTAATTTTTACCAGGTGTGAATATCTAAAACCTGCTACGTGAAGAAAGTCATGCTCCGCATCGCCATGTTTACTTGAATAAAGTGAACATGGCGCTGCACAGGCGTTGTATTTTTAAATCCATAATTAGGAATATTACTTAAATGAAATTAAATAAACTACTGGTTGCTTTATCACTTACTTTTATTTCCGGCTCAGTCCTTGCGGCAGGTGGAGACACGGCCACGCTTAAAGTCACAGGAAAATTAGTGCCGGGCGCATGCGCCGTCAATCTGGATAACGCCGGTATTGTTGACTACGGAACAATGTTAATGACGAACCTGTCTGCAACTGAAGACAATCAACTGCCGGAAAAACGTATTAATATGGGTATTAAATGCAATTCCGAACGACTTGTTGCGTATACCCTTCATGATGAACGTAGAGATTCTCTTTATAATGGTGTGATTAAAAATGCCACCGTTGATGGCAGCGATATACCCGCAAGCAGCAATCAATTTGGTCTGGGGCTTACGAACGACGGTGAAGCAAGACTGGGGGCATATACTGTTATTAACTGGTTCCCTGATATGACTTATTCGGGTAGCGCTGACAATCTGGTGTTTATCGGAAGTAAAGGTAACAGCGACGACTGGTCACGCACGACTTCTGGCAGCACCGTAAACGGCGTGGATGTTGCGGCCAGATTACACACCTTAGGAAATCCTGATACATTAACCCCGGCAGCTTTCTCTGAATTGAAAATTCCATTATCTATTAAAGGAGTTCTTCGCAAAGGGGAAGACCTTAAGATTACGGATGAAACGAATCTCGACGGTGAGGCAACGATTTCTCTGGTTTATCTCTGATAATCTCCCGTAAATTAATACGATAAAATCAATTTTATCGACTCTGTTTATTACCGGGCCATGTTCTAATGGCCCGGTAAATATACTGGAATAACTACAATGCGTCAGCCATTTTTCTTCTGGAAAGTTCTTTTCATTCTTTCACTTTTCCTGATATGCGTCCCACAGGTTAGTATGGCCACCGGAATGCAGCCTGACAGTTCCCTTTTACTGATCCAGGAAAAGGAAAGCGGAGGCAGCATGAATGTCACCAATACAGACAATATCCCTTCCCTGCTTTACACACAGGTCATTAATGTTGACGGTGAGGATGACACGATTAAACTCCTGCCGACTCAGCCGGTAGTCCGGGTTGAAGGAGGTAAGACTCAGCAAGTTCGATTTATTCTTAAAACGGAAAAGCCGCTAATTACTGAGCATCTTAAACGTGTCATTTTCGAAGGTATCCCCCCAAAAATTCCCGGTAGTAACAAAATTGGTATTACCATACGTCAGAATTTACCCGTACTTATTCATCCAGAAGGATTACCGGAACGAAAAGATCCCTGGACGTTACTTACATGGCATAAAGAAGGCAATCAGCTGAAAGTTACTAATCCAGGCCCCTATGTCGTCCGCCTGGCCCAGCAGTTTGTCACACTACCGTCGAAGACACAATTTGACCTCGGGAGAACGTATTTACTGCCGGGCCAGCATATAACCTTATCATCAGCATCCTCGCTTACGGCTGATAACGAAGTACGTTTTGTTCCAGTCAGCCGTTACGGTGTTCAGATGTCGGAGTTTATTGCTTCGCTAAATTGAAAGAAACTTTAGCGCCAGACCGGATGTCAGGTTTCAACGCTGAATATTTATTATAAAAACCTATTTCGCATCAGAACGATTTATATCCGAGCTCCTGCAAGGATAGCTATAAGGTTAATAAATGCCCTTTAATTTAATCAGAACATTGCCTGTTCACAGGTATGCATATTATTTATTTCTCGGTCTACTTGGTAGTTACAGTATGATGTTATCCGCCGAACCTTTACTATTTGATGACGGAAGATTAAAAAACCGTGGACTGGATGCTGGTCTGAGTCATTATTTTTCTCACGCCGCACGTTTTTCACCAGGCGAATATCCTGTTAGTTGGGTGATTAACGGGCGCAATAAACGTCAGCTTATGACGCGATTTAATGCGCAGGGCGAACCCTGTATAACCCCTGAAACATCCCGAAATCTCGGACTTGCGTATGAGTTTAATCAAGGATGTCTGGATTATCAGACGCTTTATCCCGCAGCACAGTTAACGGCAGACCCGTATAAAAATCAGATTAGTATTACAGTTCCGACATCTGCGCTGACGCCAGAAAGCATCTTATTACGGAAGGATATTATTCAGGGAGGCACATCGGGGCTGCTTAATTATAATCTGCAGTCGTCAACCACAGTTCAGTCCGGAAAGCACGAAACTTATCAACTGGGACTATTTGAATCAGGACTGAATCTGAATGACTGGCTGCTTCGCAGTCGTCATACGGTATCGTACAGTGACGGAACACGTCGTTCTCAGCGACTATATACTTATGTCCAGAAGACGTTTCAGTCGCTACAACAGACCTTTCAGGCAGGAGAGATATACGCTCGTCAGACGCTACTCGCCATTCCTGGATTAACGGGGCTTCAACTGTTTCCTGATAGTGCACTGCGTCCTGCTCGTAGCGGCGTTTCTGTTCAGGGAATAGCGCGTTCCGCGCAGGCTCGTGTTGAGGTTTATCAAAACGGACAGTTAATCGAGGCAACACAGGTTCCTGAAGGACCGTTTTCATTAGATAACATTTCCATGCTCAGCACGCAGTTTCCGCTGGATGTGAAAGTGACGGAACAGGATGGTCAGTTAACAACGTTTTCAGTACCTGTCACGGCCTTACAAACTCCGGCCGACGCTCCCCTTTATGGTTCTGTGGCACTCGGTAAAGTGCGCGAGACAGTTGCCAGCGATGAATCGGCCCCCTGGCTCATTACCGGAAGTCAGGGAATGCGGATTTCCCGACAGGCAACGCTAAGCGGTAGCGCTCTGGCCTCAGCACAGTATCAATCCGCGGCGGCATCCCTGAGTTTTATTCCGATACCGGCATGGTCACTGTCGCTGCAAACCACGATGGCACAGGAACAGTACACGCATCATGCGGGCAGCAAGGAAAGCCTCAGTCTCCGCTACCAGCTTAACCCTTCCGCCAGTATTCAGGCGGCCTGGACCACAACATCTGCGGGATTTCGTGAGCTCAGCGACGCTGTAAATCATACGACTTCCACAGCGAACAGTTACTACAATGTGGGAGGTAACTGGGCTCATGAACATTTAGGTCTGTTTTCGCTGAGTTACTCGACCTCCTCCGCGCGTGACCATGCCGCCACACCGAAATCATGGTATGCCTCATGGTCAAAAAACTGGCGCTGGGCTGGACATGGTCAGATTAACCTTTCGGCCACATGGCAACGTGTTTCTGGCTCCCGGACGAGTACGCAACGTGACGATGATGTTTTTTATATCCGACTTGGGCTGCCTCTGGGACACGATCGCGTAAATCTGTCCCTTCGTCGACAGGGCTCCCGGACTTATAACGATGTTCAGACCAGCGGACAATGGGACGATATGTCATATTCGCTATCGGCAGGACGGGACTGGCAAAATGCCCAAAATACCATCAGCGGCAGTTTTGGGCAGAATTTGCATTATGCCCAGATGAGTGGGTATGCCAGCCAGACCGCCAATTATTGGGGGTATGGCGGTTCGCTAAGCGGTGGGATTTCCGTTAATCAGGAAGGGATACTTTTTTCACCTTATGCGATTCAGGAATCATACGGCGCGCTTTCATTAAATTCTCCGCTTTCCGGGATCAAAGTATCTACCCCGCAGGGCCCTGTCTGGACTGATTATCGCGGCAAAGCGCTGGTTCCCGGCTTAACACCGTGGCAGCCCTCTCGTCTCAATATTGATGTTAAAACGTTGCCCAGACATGTCGACTTAACCAATGGTGCCGCGGAGCTTACCGTTTCGCGAGGAGCCGTCGCATTCACACAATTCAGGGTATCAGACACCCGCAGGGTACTCATGACAGTCAGACGTACTAACGGAAAGCTTCTGTCTAAAGGAAAAGGGATCGTAGACAGCGATGGGCAGTACGTGACGAATTCTCTGGAAAAAGGCCTGGTTTTCTTTAGCAACCTGCAGCCCGGTGAGTCGTTCTTTGTGGGGGATGACAACGGTAGCCCCATGTGCCAGCTACAGTATTCCCTGCCCCCAACACCACCTCAGGATGGTTTATATGAAGAGTTAACGGGAGTATGCGAATGATTCGTTTAATATCATTATGTTGCGGCATCTATTTTATTGTCAGTCCGGTCGTTCAAGCGCAGTGCAATATTATTGCCAGCCAGTTGCGCCACGAATACGGCAAAGTCCGGTTTCAGGATACTGAGCCCACCGGGCAGGTACAATGGCAGCAGTTGCCCGCCCGCCTGGTACAGGTACAGGTGCGGTGTGATGTTCCTCAACCCATACACATCCGGTTTGATGACAATGACCGTCGAGGACTCGACTTCAGTTTCGGTGAGGAGGGACGGGCAACGGTGATGTTCAGTGAAGCGTTTGTCGATAATAAGAGCAGCCAGTTCGTTATTCACCACGAGCTTAATAAATCGTCTGAATCACGGTCGCAGACCCCTATTGCTGTTCTCAACGGAGACACAGTTGAGCTCCAGCAGCATCATCAGCCCGTGAACGGGATGTCGGCCACTTTCCTGCTTACGGTTATTCCCCGTGTACAGGCCCGCAGCTTTCAGGTTTCAGATCAGCAGGCGTCAACATTGTCATTACGTATGACCGTACCAGAGAGAGAATAACTCGATGATTTCATTTTGGTTCAAGGAAATTTTTCAGCGTGTTATATACCACCAGTCAAGTGTTACAGGAAAGATGCGCCTGATTTCGCTTATTAAAAGCCGGATACATCGGTGGCTTTGTTGTGCCGGGGGGATATTTTGCCTGTTGATTACGAAGGCGTATGCGGAAAATACGGTGGATGTGAGCTTTTCAGCTGAAATGATCCCGGCGGCATGCCGGGTATCGCTGGATAATGGCGGCACTGTGGATTACGGTACGCTGAGTCTCTCATCGATCCGTTCTTCATCTCCCTATCTGTTGACGCCACGTGTTATCGGCTTGCATATACAGTGCGAGAGCCTGCGACAGGTGGCATGGATGGTCAATGATGAAAAAGCGGAAACCCGGGTCCGTAACCTGATAATTGACTCTCACGATGATAAGACATCTGGTCGGCATTCATCTGACACCCTCTTTGGACTGGGTGTTACCTCAGGTCAAAAACCGATTGGTGGCTACCTGATAACCGCATTAGCCGGGGAGAGCGCCGTGGAAGGCGATATCGCGTCATGGGGGTATCAGACGGGGGAACAAGAACGGAGCATGTGGCAATCAGCCGGGACAGCACTAACACTGATTTCAGGCATCATGAGACTGACTCCGGTGGATGCGAAAAATAATCCCGTGGCAATTCGTCAGTTGACAATCCCCCTCAGGATCTCTGCCGCTATTGCCTCCGATGGCCTGAGCTTACAGGATGAGACTGAGTTACAGGGCGAGGCCACAATCAGCCTGATTTATTTGTAATATTGGGACAAGAATAGTATCCCGCAACACATGTCTGTTGACTTATTTTGTAAAAAGACTACTTTTCAGGACATGAAGAAGATACTCATCATTGTTCCCGATGGCGGCATGCTGTTTGAATCCGCCGGTATTGCCGACATCATGATGCAGGCCAACCGCCTGCATCCCAAAAGCGCTACGGAAACCTGTTATCAGGTTCAGTTAGCCACAACGCAACCACATCAGGTGATCCATGGTCAGTCCGGCCTGAACCTACTGGCAGATCATCGCCTGCATGAGATAGATCCTCGCGAACCTCTCGATACCATCATTATCACCGGCAGAGGTCAAAATCCGCAGGAAGGAATTGCTGTGGTTGACTGGCTGCGCCTTGCCGCTCCCCATGCCCGCCGCATTGCATCCATTTGCGGCGGTGCGATGCTGCTGGCACAAACCGGGCTGCTGGACGGCAGACGAGCCACCACCCACTGGAAACTACTTGAAACCATGCAGGCAGAATTCCCTCAGGTGCGCGTCGAAAGCGGTCCGCTTTATATTCAGGACGAACACATCTGGACATCGGGTGGCGTGAGCTCCGGCTTTGATCTAACGCTAGCGCTGGTTGAAGAGGATTATGGTTTCAGTCTGGCACGCGACGTCGCTCAAGACTTCGTCATGTACCTGCGCCGTCCTGGGGGCCAGCTGCAGTTTAGCCGCTACAACCTTCAGCATACCAGTACTCTGGGCCCGATTAACGATCTGCTGGTCTGGCTGCTTGAGAACCTCACCGCCGACCTCAGCGTGGATAAACTGGCGGAAAAAGTCGCCATGAGTCCACGTAATTTCACCCGCGTGTTTACCCGGGAAACAGGAGCTTCACCGGCGCGCTATGTAGCTGAAGCTCGTCTGGCCGCAGCCCGGCAGCGTCTGGAGCTGACCAACGAGACGCTGGAGCGTATTGCCGAACAAACGGGATTCGGCAGCAGCATCAACCTGCGACGACTATTCGAAAAACAGCTTCACCTGACCCCGGGCGAATATCGCCAGCGTTTTCATTGTCGTAAAATGGCCTAAAGTGATCCTTTTTTGTCGTTTACGCCAAGCAGTGATCGGCCTAAATTTATGCCAGAGACAACAGATAAGGAGTTGATCATGGTAAAGGTCGGTATTAACGGTTTTGGCCGTATCGGACGTAACGTACTGCGTGCTGCACTGGGTAACTCGGATATTCAGATTGTGGCAATCAACGATCTGACTGACAGTAAAACATTGGCGCACCTGCTGAAATACGATTCGCTGCTGGGTAAACTCGATGCCGACGTCGCCGCCAGTGAGGGGCAACTGGTCGTTAACGGTAATTCCATTACTGTTTTTAGCGAACGCGACCCAGCCAAAATCCCCTGGCGTCAACGTGAAGTCGATATTGTCATTGAAGCAACCGGCTTCTTCACTGAACGAGACAAGGCGGCAGTACATATCCACAGCGGTGGCGCAAAGCGCGTAATTATCTCTGCTCCAGGTAAAAACGATGATTTAACCATCGTGATGGGCGTTAACGATCATCTCTACTCGGCGGATAAACACTTTGTCGTCAGCAACGGTAGCTGCACCACCAACGGTCTGGCACCTGCCGCGCAGGTTTTGCACCAACATTTCGGTATTAAGCATGGTCTGATGAACACCACCCATGCCTACACCAACAGCCAGGCGCTGCACGACCAACCGGAAAAAGATCTTCGTGGCGCCCGCGCCGCTGCATTGTCGATAGTGCCCTACTCAAGCGGTGCTGCAAAGGCGCTTGGCAAAGTCATCCCTGAGCTGGATGGTCGCTTAACCGGTTATTCGCTGCGCGTACCAGTTCCGGTAGTGTCAATTGTCGACCTGACCGTCACGCTTGAGCGGGATGTAACGGAAGAAGAAGTCAATAATGCATTTCGTAACGCCGCCGCGACGGGGCCGCTGAAAGGGATCCTGGGCTATAGCGATGAACCGCTCGTTTCAAGCGACTACCAGGGTGACCCGCGTTCATCCATTATCGACGGCCTGTCAACGTTGGTAATTGGTGGCAATATGGTCAAAATTCTCGCCTGGTACGATAACGAATGGGGATTCTCCAATCGGCTCGTCGACCTGGCGCTGTTAATGGCAAAAAACGAGCGCTAACTCCTGCTTCCCACGCCCTCTTAAAATCCACGCCTGGCGTGGATTTTTTAACTCTGCCACGGCAGATTAAATGTGAGTTTGATGGCGGAGCAATTCCTCTCAACTTAGTCATTTTATTAATCTTACGGTTGCTACCATAATAAAAAGTCACTAAGCGAAGCCTATAACCCGCAGGCAATATGAGTAATGTGAACTTAATTGAGGATTCCGGTATGACCACCTTTCATCAACTTACTGCCACCAGTCTCAATGGCCAACCCATCTCGATGGCCGATTACGCTGGCAAACTGGTGCTGGTGGTTAATACCGCCAGTCATTGTGGATTCACGCCACAATAGCAGGCCTCGAAGTGCTCGATAAGAAGTACGCCGCACAGGGTCTGGTGGTGCTGGGTTTCCCCTGCAACCAGTTCGGTAAACAGGAACCTGGTGGAGCCGATGAAATCGCACAAACCTGTCACATCGACTACGGTGTGAGCTTCCCGATGTTTGAGAAAGTGGACGTCAACGGCGCTGGGACGCATCCAGTGTTTCGTTTCCTGAAAGATGAATTACCCGGCGTGCTGGGTGGATCAAGTGGAACTTCACTAAATTCCTGATCGGGCGCGACGGTAAGCCGCTTAAGCGTTTTGCCCCCTACACGACTCAAGAGAAAATAGAAGCCACGATCCTTGCAACGCTAAAAGACTGAGTGCTCATGTCATTCAAACCGTTCCCATTATGCCCCTGCCTGCTGCATGAATAAAAAACACGCTGCAAAATCAACAAAATATAATCAACTTGCTTAATTACTCTGCAATCGCGTGAGATCAGGAAGAAAAATGCCATTTCCCTCTTGCCTCATTCGGTCTGTGCCGCTAATATTCGTCCCCGTTGTCACCTACAACGTTGCGTTCATAGCTCAGTTGGTTAGAGCACCACCTTGACATGGTGGGGGTCGTTGGTTCGAGTCCAATTGAACGCACCATCTTGCGTCCGTAGCTCAGTTGGTTAGAGCACCACCTTGACATGGTGGGGGTCGGTGGTTCGAGTCCACTCGGACGCACCAAATCATCTCTTCGATTTGGTGCTATTTCCCTTCAAAACTATCGTTTTATCTTCGGTTTTATCATTTCCTACGTTGCTACAATAGCAATGCGTTAAATCATTCTAAATTCCATGCTCAACGCGTATCATTCATATTCTTCGTATAATGTCTTTCGTCAGAGCCCGGATACCATGCCCTCTTCCATCCTCCTGTTCGCCGCGGGCAGTTTACGCCCAGCATTTACCCCGCTGATAAGCCAGTTAACGCGCATGAGTGGAATAGACGTCAAGATTGAATATGGTCCGGCCGGTTTACTGCGCGAGCGTATTGAAACGGGTGAACCGTGTGCGCTCTTTGCCTCCGCCAACCGGGAACATCCGCAAAACCTGCTGGTACGTAATAAAGCCGTCTCAACGCACACCTTTTGCTGGAACAAACTGAGCCTTGTCAGCAACCGAATCGGAACCTGGCTGGATTTACTCCGCGACCCAACGCTGCGACCAGGTACATCAACGCCCGGCTGCGACCCTTCCGGAGACTATACCTGGGCATTTTTCGACAATATGGATGTACTGGAACCAGGACTCGGGCGGCAACTTCGGGCGCGCGCTATCCCACTGGTTGGTGGCCGTGATACGATAAAAATCCCGCAAGGAGAACTGGCGAGCGCCTGGATCCTGCGCCAGGGGCTGGCCGATCTGTTTATCGGTTACGCGCATTACGCACACGCGCTGCACGCGATGACCGACGTACATTACGTGGCTATTCCGGACGAGCACAATATTCGCTGCGAATACCAACTGGCGGTGCTTGAAGCCTCCAAAGAAGTCATGGCGCTGGTTGAATTCATACTTTCCCGCAGCGGTCAGGCGTTCCTTACCGCCGCAGGATTCTTACCGCTTAACGACGAATAGAAAACAACGGTGCGATAAATGGCGTAGGGTGATTCTCCACGCTAAGTTTTCGCAGCGGTAAGCCATAGGCCAGAAACAGATTCTCTTCGGTCACAATGCTGTCCGTTGGCCCTGCCCGCCATTTACCTTCAGGGAGTAGCAGCAAAGTATGGGAAGCAACCTGTAACGCATGAAGCGGATCGTGGGTCGAAAAGAGAATGCTGCATCCCTGTTGATGGGCCAAATCGCTGATGAGCTGGAGCACCACCTGCTGATTGGCGAGATCCAGCGCGGAACACGGTTCATCAAGTAACAACGTTTGACACTCAGTCACCAGAGCCCGGGCAATCATCACTAACTGTTGCTGCCCGCCAGAAAGTGAGCCAAATGAGCTGGAGGCAAGATGCGCAATACTCAACTGCTCTAATGCCTGCATTGCTCTTTGTTGATCCTGCTGGCTGGGTTGCGCAAAAAGCTTCACGTGCTGTGCCCGCCCCATCAATACCACGTCGCTGACCGTATAAGGAAACGGTAGATGGCTATGCTGTGCCACAATTCCTATCCCACCGTTATTTTCAATACTCCCGCCTAAAGCAGGCAGCGTGCCGGTTAGCGTATCAAGCAGCGTACTTTTACCCAGACCGTTACGTCCAAGCACGGCCCAGATATCACCTTTCTGGCAACAGAACGTTAGCGGCTCAAATAGCGGCGCGCGATACCCATAAGAAAGCTGATTTACGCGCAGTGCGGCAGGTATCATGAATTCTCCCGACAGTTGGTACGAATGAGCAAGAAAGCAAACAACGGCGCACCGAACAATGCGGTGATGATCCCCAGCGGTATCTCCGCGTGCATCAGGGTGCGGGCAATATCATCCACGACAATCATAAAACCGCCCCCCAACCAGAAGGCACACGGCAGTAGACGACGATGATCAACGCCCACCAGCAAACGCGCCAGATGCGGAATAACCAACCCAACCCAGGCAATACTGCCGCTGACCGCCACCTGAGCGGCGACCAAAAATGCGCAGCACACCAAAACGCTGCGTCGCAGAGGAACTACCGCCACACCCAGTGCTCTGGCATCTTTGTCATTGAGCGATAACAGGTTTATCCGCCAGCGTAGCTGGAACAAAACCGTCGCGGCGATACCGACCGGAACCGCCAATAGCAGTACTTTATTCCAGTTGGCCGTCGCGAAGCTGCCCAGCAGCCAGAACACAATATTAGGTAACGTCTCTTCGGTATCAGCCTGATATTGGATCAGGCTCACCAGCGCGGCAAAAAAGCCGCTCAAAATGATACCTGACAGGATCAACACCAGCGTATTCTCCAGCCCCTGTAACGCAGCAATGACATACACCAGGATCAATGCCGTCAGACCGAAGAAAAACGTTGACCCCATCATCAGCAAGGGTGAAAGACCGAGCAGGATGGCCAGCGTTCCTCCAAAGGCCGCCCCCGACGTCACACCGATAATATGCGGGTCGACCAGCGGATTATGAAATACTCCTTGCAACGTCGCCCCGCATAACCCCAGCGCGCCCCCCGCCAGCAGTGCCATCAGAATACGCGGTAATCTGACCGTCCAGATCACCTGGCTGGCTATTCCCCCAACGTCGCTATAGTGCGTCAGGTGGTAAAACACCTCGCTTAACGACAGCGGATATTGTCCGAGGCATAGCGAACTGACGCCCAGCAACAGGACCATAACGATTAAGAGCGGTTGCTGGGGCAAAAAACGGTTACTTAGCTGCATCAGACTGCCAGTTCACACGATAAAAACGCTGATAGTAATCTTGCGCCTGCGCATCAACGTCCACATCTTTATAGGCATCCGGATACAGTTTTTTGGCCATCCACAGTTCACCGATCGCCAACGCCTCCGGCATCGGATAGCCCCAGGCTTTGGCGTATTCAGGCATCAACCAGACACGATGATTTTTCACCGCATCAATCCCCTGCCAGTTCGGATCGTTTTGGATCTGAGTTACCACCTGCGGATAGCGATCCTGGACAAAAATCACCTGCGGGTTCCACGCTAATACCTGCTCCAGCGCAACCTGACGGGCCCCTTTCACACTGGCAGCCGCCACGTTTAATCCCCCCGCGTGCTGCATCATCAGTCCTGTGTACTTCCCGGAGCCGTAAGTCATCAGGTCGGGGTTAGCCATATAAATACGGACTTTTTGCGCATCCGGGATGTTTGCGACCGGCGCATTGAATTTTGCTCGTGCCGCAAAAACGTAGTCGATTAACGTTTCAGCCTGCGGTTTACGCCCCACGACATCCGCAATCAGGCGAATACCCTGCTTCAACCCTTCGTTGTAGACCTGCTCTTCATCGGCCATAGTCGGGTTCATTTTATTCTGTTGCCCGCCGGCATCTTTGCGCAATGAGATAGCCACGACCGGAATACCGGCGTTCTGAATCTGCTGGATCATCTCCGCGGGCGCATAGTTGGCGACAAACACCACCTGTGGATGAATTGCCAGCAGGCTTTCGATGTTCACGCTGGTGAGATCACCCGGCGTCGGCAATGTAGTAATCGTCGGCATAAAGCGCGCAAATTCAGGCCCGAGCTGTTTTTTCCAGCTCGACATAACGCCAACAATGTCCTGCTGGGCATTGAGCTGGACCAGAATATTCAACGTCTGGTGTTGCAGCACGACGACTTTGTCCACATGGTCAGGGATCGTGACCTGACGACCAAGCTGATCGGTGATCGTACGGTCGGCCTGAGCAGAAAACGCAAACAACATGCTGGCGCATACCAGCACAAAAGAGCGGAAAGTTAACATGGGATACCATCTGAATAGAGGAGTAAAAACGATATGCATTAAATTATATAACGCAATAACTGGCAACCCATTCGCGATAAATACCGCACTACACACGAGGAAGATCAATTTATGCCGGCAATAATAAAGCCGACGGTGATGACAACCGTCGGCTTTATGTCTTTTCTGCGGTATACGGGACTATTTCGTCGCCGCTTTGATGATCTGAAGCGCTTTGGCGAACTGATCCTGCGGAATCGTCAGCGGGTAAAGGAAACGAATAACGTTGCCATACTGACCGCAGGTCAGCAGCAGCAGTCCTTGCTCAAGGGCTTTCTTCTGCACGCGTTGTGCGGCGGAAGCGTTGGGTTCCCCTGTCACTGGATCACAGAATTCAGCAGCAATCATAGAACCTAAACCACGCACTTCGGCCAGTTCAGGACACCCTGCTTGCGCATCTGTCAGAGCGGCGCGCAGCTGTTCGCCGAGGGCCGCCGCACGCTGGCACAGCTGTTCATCATGAATAATGTCCAGTACTGCATGGGCCGCCGCGATCGACAGCGGGTTCCCGGCGTAAGTTCCACCCAGACCACCCGGCGCAGGTGCATCCATGATTTCGGCTTTGCCCACGACGCCAGACAGCGGCATACCGCCCGCGAGGCTTTTCGCCATGGTCATCAGGTCCGCTTTATCGGCGTAATGATCCATCGCAAACAGCTGGCCCGTACGGGCAAACCCGCTTTGTACTTCATCGGCGATCATCACGATGCCATGCTCGTCGCAAATACGGCGGATGGCAGCCACAAATTCCGGCGGTGCCACCACGAAGCCCCCTTCGCCCTGGACGGGTTCGAAGATAATCGCCGCAACCTGGGTTGGATCGATATCGGCTTTAAACAGACGCTCAATCGCTTTTAGGGAATCCTCCGTGGAAATACCATGCAATTCAGAAGGATATGGAGCATGGTAAACAGAGCCAGGGAACGGACCGAAACCTTTTTTATAGGGTGCCACCTTGCCGGTTAACGCCATCGTCATGTAAGTACGACCATGAAAACCACCGCCAAATGCGATAACGCCAGGACGCCCGGTATGTGCGCGTGCAATTTTCACCGCGTTTTCTACCGCTTCAGCCCCGGTGGTGAAGAATGTGGTTTTACGCTTGCCATCGATTGGCGCGACGGCGTTGATTTTCTCAGCCAAAGACACATAGCTTTCGTACGGGACAATCTGATAAGCCGTATGGGTAAAAGCCTGAAGTTGCGCTTCGACTGCCTGCACCAGGCGAGGATGGCGGTGTCCGGTGTTCAGCACGGCAATCCCGGCGGCAAAATCAATGTACTGATTGCCTTCGATATCGGTAATCGTGCTGTTTTCTGCCGACTGGGCATAAAAATCACACATCACACCCACGCCACGCGGGGTGGCATCCAGACGACGTTGTTGCAGGTTTTTATTGTTCATTCTCTACACCTTGTCCATTAATACATTTCGGTTGAATTACCCTTTAAATTTAGACGCCGTCTGGTACTTTAATCGAGAGCCAAATCGTTTTATTTTAAGGATCCAAATGCGTTCACTTGCCGGAGATGTGATCAAGCATGCATTTAGTCAGCAGACTGACGAAAAACTACATCGCCGCCTGTATGCCGCCATTTGTAGTTGCATCCTCGAAGGTAGCCTGAAACCGGCTACCCGAATGCCTCCGTCGCGTGACCTGGCAGGAGAGCTGGCGCTATCGCGCAATACCGTCCTGCGGGTTTACGAGCAGTTGCAGGCCGAAGGTTATATTTCTGCGCGTACCAGTAGCGGCACATTTGTCACTGACAGCGTGCTGGACAATCTCAACCTGCGTCCCAATAAAGAACCTGTTGCTGCCGCTCTGGAGGATCACACCCGCTTATCTGCCCGCTGCCTTGAGCTGTTAGGTAATGCCAGCGCCAGTCCCCGTCAGTGGGGCGCGTTTATTCCAGGCGTACCTGATGTAGAGCATTTTCCGCACCGGGTGCTCAAAAAAATTCAGGACAGGCTGGCAAGACGATTGCGCCCGGAGTTTCTCACTTACGATGCCGCAGGCGGTGTGAATGAGCTGAAAGAAGCGCTGGCAGACTATCTGCGCACCGCTCGCGGCGTGCGGTGTTCGCCGGAGCAAATTCTGATTACCGAAGGTATTCACCAGGCGCTGGATCTGGTGACCCGAACGTTATGCAACCCGGGCGATCACGCCTGGATTGAGGAGCCGGGCTACTGGGGAATCAAAAATATTCTGCGTATCAATGCGGTAAATTTTTCGGCTATTCCTGTTGATGAACAAGGTATGGTCCCGCCGGATGCAGGCGAAACACCGCCAAAACTTATTTTTGTGACACCGTCACATCAATACCCTCTCGGTTCGGTGATGAGCCTCAGTCGCCGCCGGCAACTTATCTTTCGCGCACGTGAAACGCGAAGTTGGATAGTGGAAGATGATTACGACAGTGAGTTCCGCTTTTCCGGCCAGCCGATCCCCTCTTTGCAGGGGCTGGAAGAAGAGACACCGGTCATCTACATCGGGACATTCAGTAAAACACTCTATCCCGCACTGCGACTCGGGTATGTCGTGCTACCTAAATCGTTAGCCGCTCCGCTGAAAAAGGTTCATAACGACCTCTATCGTGGTGGACATCTGTTGATTCAGGCCGCGCTGGCGGAGTTTATTCGCGAGGGTTATTACGCAGCGCACATTCGGAAAATGCGCCAACTATACAGTCGTCGTCGCCAGATGCTGGTAGAGCTTATCAACCGCCAGCTTGGTGAACATTATCTTGGTTCCTTCAGCAGCAACGCCGGGCTGCATATGATCTTACAGTTACCCGCAGGGAGCGATGACGCGGTCATTGCCCAACAGGCGAATGCGCAAGGGTTGTTGGTGCGCCCGCTGTCACGCTACTACGTGAATGAAGAGAAACGCAGCGGCCTGTTGCTGGGGTTTGCAAGTATTGAAGAGCATGAAATGACGGCGGCGTTTACCCGACTCGCGGATATTATCAGGGTAAACACCGTGTAAGCACTGCCGGATTGCGATGCAAGCACCTTATCCGGCATACTGTTTAATGTGATGCTTTTTTAATCCCAGCCAGATCTTCATGGCTTACTTCGCCATTCCCTTCACCCCAGGTCTTACGCACGTAATTAATCACGTCGCGCATTTCGTTGTCACTTAACATGCCTCCGTAGGCGGGCATCTTGAAGGAGATGCTGCCGCGCGTTGTCGGTGTTTCTGCGCCGTGGGCAATCACTCTGAACAGCGGCGTCGGGTCATCAACCATGACCAGCGGATTGTTGACCAAAGAAGGTGCGTTATCATCCGTACCTTTCCCTTCCAGACCGTGACAAGTCGAACAGTAACGGTTATAGGTCACTTTGCCCGCCTCAGGTGAATTCGACCAGGATGCTGTAGTCGCAGCAGCACGCACCGTTTCAGGCTTCGCGCTTTTCAGACTCAGCAGATATTGGGCGATCGCCGTGGCATCTTCGTCGGTCAGATACTGTGTACTCTGCGTGACGACTTCAGCCATCGAACCTGAAACCGCAGCATGCTTGCTCTTACCGGTCAGCAACAGCGATTTTAACGCCTGCTCAGACATTCCGCTGCCCCGCAGCGAAGGTGCATACCAGCCGTCAATCATCGCTCCGCTCAGGTACTCGGCATCTGCATGGGTATAGGCTTTTTCATTCATCGCCATACCTCTCGGTGTATGGCAAGAACCGCAGTGCCCGGGACCTTCCACCAGATAAGCGCCCCGTTTTACCAGGGCTGCGTTGTCATCTGGTTTCGCGCTATCTACTGTCGTCGCTGGCGCGTCGGTAAACAGCCAGTTCCAGATATGCAGTGGCCAGCGGGCGGAGAGTAGCCACGGAATGGCATTCTCTTTATTGGGTTGCGCAGACGGTGTGACATCATGCATAAAATAGCGATACAGCGCCTGAACATCCTCGTCAGAAAGTTTTGCATAAGAGGGATAAGGCATGGCCGGATAGAGCGGATGACCGTCTTTGGCAATTCCCTGGCGTACCGCCTTTTCAAAATCCTCGTATGAGTAATTACCAATACCCTGTGCCTTGTCCGGGGTAATGTTGGTCGAATAAATATCCCCCACCGGAGTAGGAAACTTTTTGCCCCCCGCCATCGCTGCACCACCTTCAGAGGTATGACAGGCGACGCAGTCTGAAATTCGCGCGATGTATTCACCGTTAGATTCAGCAGCGCTTACCGAAGCGGTAAATAAACAGGCGGCGAGAATGGTTTCGTTACGCATAGATCACCCCATATCCTTGAGTTCATTAACCGCACGCCATGCCTGATCGATTGCTGTGTGGGCATAAGCACTCCAGTCAGAATCGGAGTTAGCGATGGCAATGCGACCGACTGGCTGACGCGCCCGCTCGATAATTTCTGGCATTTTATCCATATCATCGAACAGTGAATTGGCGTAGTACGCATAGCCATGCGCCCAGCGGTTAACGGTAATGGCGGAGATATCGCGTTGATTATCAAAGCCTGTTGAGCCAAACATCTCCTGCAACTGGGAGCGAATCATCTCCTCATGCGCCGCAAAAGTGGTCCCCAGCAAATAGGCTCGTCCCAGGCGGAACTGCTCTCTGGCCGATAGGTTACTGCCCGGATAGGTCGGCACATAGACCATGTGAATGACCATCGGATCGTCCGGGGAGGCCGGATGTTGATACCCACCAATACTGACCGGATAGTCGAGCTTAACCCGGCTGTAAGGTGCAGCTGGAGAATAAAATTCATGTACGCCAAGCTGTTTGAACGCCTGCCAGTTTTTGACCATCACGTTGGTGTACACCAGCGGAGCCTTGACGTTCAGTTTGAGATCGGCCTGCTGCTGTTCCGGCATCTCAGGCACCAGATACGGGATCATCATGTTATAACCTGCCATGATGGTGTTCTTACCGCGCACACGGTGCATTTTACCGTCACGCAGATAGGTCACCACAACGCCATCCTGCACGTTGGCCGCATTAATCACTGTGCTGTTCAGGCGCAGGCGCGTGGTGTTTTCTGGTAGATCCAGCTTTTCATAATGTAATCTGGCGAGAACAGAGTCTTCCATAGTGTTACCCGGTAGCGCATCCGGCAGCATATACCTGACTAACAGTCGGGCCAGACCGGCGTTACCGTCCGGGAAATGGTAAACATACGGCTCTTCGAGGTCGGCCAGCGACTCTCCGTCCAACGGAGGTAACCCCATCCCTTCCATGCCGGGTAAGGCGCACGCCCTGGCATCGCTGCAGGAGATGCCTTCAATGCCGATGGCAAAGAAGTCATTGGAACGCTGCTGAAAATAGAGCAGCGCCATTTTGCTCAAACCCACTTTTGTTGCTAAAAATTCACTGTAGCTGTGGGTATCCAGCCATTCCATTTTCTCATCGACCGTCATCCCCGGAAGGTAATCGCCAGGGCGTACATGCAGGTCGATCAGCGCTTTTCTGTCGTTCTCACCTAGCGGAAAATCATTGATAAAGTCTTCAATTTTACGGCCATTGAGCCTGTCCGGCGGAATATCATCAGATACCGCGCGGCCCGGATCGCCGCTGACGATTTTTGTTACGCCAAAATTCTTCTTGTCGAAAAAAACCCCGCGACTGAGCTGCCAGTCGGGGTAGAAGTTTACGTCAAAACTCTCTTTTAACCGCGTGACGCTGACGCCCACGGTTTCCATCAGTTTTTGTACTTCAGGGCTGAAATTATGCGCGGGTGACTGGAATGCTTCGCTGCCGCCATAACCGAGTAATTTCTTGCCCGAGCTGGTAAATTCATTACGTTTGGCGTGTCCGCCAAAATCGTCATGGTTATCGAGGATCAGGATCCGGCTATTTTGCCCGGCAACTTGACGCCAAAAACAACCGGCAGCTAACCCGCTAATCCCGCCCCCAACAATCACCAGATCGTACTCTTCCTCAACGGGCAGAGCGTTTAAATCAAAATGCTTCTGCTCGCGGCCTAGCGCATGCGCCATTTCAAATGATCCAGGATGATTACCCCGCAGCCCTGTCAGCGCAGGAGGATAATAATTTCCATCTATAAATGCGTTTCCCTTTCCTGTCGCCCTGACCCACTCCAGCGGGGTAAGTCCCGCCGCAATAGTCACCGCGACGCCGTTGAGAAAATCACGTCTGGTAATTGCCATTAACTTTTTTCCTTATTGCTACACACTGCCTTTAATACGACACAAATAAGAGAAATACCCCCTTCTTATTTATAAAGGGGTACAACCGACTACTTCACTGGCTTTAACTCTTCATCCAGTTTTTTAGAATCATAATAATCACCCTGCCAGGTGATTTTTCCTGCTTTAACATGAATATAGCTTACGCCTTCAAATTTGATCGGATTATTTGTCGGCGGACTCCCTGCCCATTCACCACTATTTTTGCCTGAAAATTCCCAACGAAAGGCCACGGTGTCTTCGTCGTAGACGGGTTTGCCAACCATTTTCCAGTTCAGATCTGGCACCGCCTTAATAAAAGCGCCGATAACCTCTTTTTCCGCTTTTTCTCTCCCGTTTACCGGTTCACCCGCGGCGGCATCATAATAAACCGCATCATCCGCAAGATATTGAGCGGCTCGCGAAGCATCATGCGCATTCCACGCCGCCATATATTCTTTTACGGTATTCAGTGATGTACTTTCTGCAAGGCTATAGCCCGAGAGCATCACTAATGAAAGCACCGCAATTTTTACTGTTTTCATCGTAATCCTCTCTATTCAGAAATGTCACACATGATATGTTTCACCCGAGTATATTCTTCGAGTGAATAGGATGAGAGATCTTTGCCATAACCCGATTTTTTGAACCCGCCGTGCGGCATTTCGGCACACAGAGGAATGTGATTGTTAATCCACACCGTGCCAAAATCGAGGTCAATGCTGAAGCGCTGCGCGCGACCATGGTTACGGGTCCAGACGCTGGCGGCAAGACCATACTCCACATCATTCGCTTTGTGTAGTGCCTCTTCGTCAGTAGAAAACGACTGAATGGTCATTACCGGACCAAATACTTCATGCTGAATAGCTTCATCATTTTGATGCAATCCGGAGACAATCGTCGGCTCAAAATAGAAGCCCGGACCTGGCCCGGCGAGCCCACCGGTTTCAATTTTTGCATGTGCCGGTAAACGCTCAATAAAACCTTTCACCTGCTCCAGTTGATTCCGGCTATTCAATGCGCCGTACAGCGCATGCTGATCTTCTGGCGGCCCAAATTTGATACTTTTTGTTTTCTGGATCAGTTTTTCCAGAAACTCAGCATAGATGGATTGCTCTACCAGGATCCGCGTAGCCGCTGTGCAATCCTGCCCGGCATTGAAAAAGCCTGCCGTAGTGATTGTCGCAATCGCCTTATCCATATCCGCATCGGCGAACACGACTGCAGGCGCTTTTCCACCCAATTCCAGGTGTGCTCTGGTCAGGTTTGCCGCCGCCGAAGCCGCAACCTGCAAACCCGCGCGGACCGAACCGGTAATCGAAACCAGTGAAGCCTTCGGGTTTGAAACCACCAGCGAACCGGTGCTGGCTTTGCCCAACACGACGTTAAACGCCCCTCTCGGGAACAATGGTGCTGCCAGTTCAGCTAACAGCAGCGTACTGACTGGTGTGGTGTCGCTTGGCTTTAACACGACCGTGTTGCCTGCCGCCAGCGCTGGTGCAATCTTCCACACCGCCATCATGAACGGGTAGTTCCACGGCGTAACTTGCCCAACGATACCCAGCGGTTCACGACGGATGGTCGATGTAAACCCGGCGGAATATTCTCCGGCCGCCTTCCCTTCAAGACAGCGCGCCGCGCCAGCAAAAAAACGGATGGCATCGCAGGATGCCGCAATCTCCTCTTTCTCAATAAAATGGCGAAGCTGACCGGTTTCCTGACTCTGCGCGGTTACCAGTCGCTCAACGTTGCGTTCAATCTCATCAGCTAGCAGCAATAACGCCTTTTGCCGCTGTGCTGGCGTCGATTTTCTCCAGATGCTAAACGCCGCCTCCGCTGCTGAGTAGGCTTGCTCTACCTCCGCCTCGTTAGCGTTGGGAGAAATTGCGTATGTTTCACCATCAACCGGACTCACCAGTTCGAAGCTATCTTCGCTACTGCCTGCTACATAGTGCCCATTAATAAAATGCTTCAGGGTTTTCATGTTTGTCTCCTGCCAATTAATACATAAAGAATCTTATGTAATATATATATTGTAAAATTTTTTCAAATGCGCAACATTGACACTATGATAAGCCTCGCATTTTTAACTTAATTTTCACATTTGCATGGTAAGGCTTTTCATTGCCAACTGACGCGTTATGCTCAGCTCATCATGAGGTTATCGGGACACACATCCGCTTGTGCAGTGACGTTGCGCCCAGGCATGTAAAATAACTCGGCCATTCTTACCTTCCTTGCCCGACGGGCATGTGTTAAAAATGGTCGTTGTTTCAGGGAATTGAGTACAGAAAAGATTATGATTACTCACGCGGTCATATTTGCGCCTATCGGGCAGGTCAGTCGTTCAGACCAGATAGTCCAGCGCCTTTCAAATGCCATTATCACGGGGTTGCTGGAGCCAAAAGA
The DNA here is from genome assembly GCF_009905315.1 of Citrobacter sp. LUTT5. NCBI lineage: Bacteria > Pseudomonadati > Pseudomonadota > Gammaproteobacteria > Enterobacterales > Enterobacteriaceae > Citrobacter > Citrobacter sp. LUTT5. The sequence goes on from NZ_CP047606.1 coordinate 2,683,846, forward strand.
ACAGCTTCCCAACGAAACTGATTTGGCAAAAATGATGGGTGTCTCACATATCACTATCAGAGAAGCGCTAAACACGCTTCGGGCTAATAATCTTATCCATACGGTTCGTGGTCGTAATGGCGGGAGCTTCGTTTGCGAAAATATCGATGGCAAAAATAGCGCCCTGCACCCGTTCAAAGCGATCAGTACGGATTATCTGTCTGATCTGGGTGAAATGCATTGCGCCATTATTAGCCATAGCGCGAGGCTGGCTTCCCGACGGATGACCGGTGCGGATATCGCCAAATTTCGCGAGTTTGTCGAGGTACTCAGAAAGGCAAACTCACCTGAGCTGATGACCCAGGCCGATATGCGTTGTCTGCTGGCGATTGCTGCCAGTTCGCATTCAGCGCGACTGGCCAATCAGGAGCTGCAAGTTCAGGCTGAATGGGCATCACTTGTGGCGATACTTTATCGCACAGACAGTATTCATGCGGAAATTATCGCGCTTTATTCAGCGCTGGCCGATGCACTGGCTGCTCACAACGAGGCAGAGTCAGTACAGTTTGCCACACGGATCATCGACACGTTTACCTACTACCTTATTGAAAAAAAGCTGAAATATAACTCGAACTGACAATCAGTGAAGGCAGGACAGACAATGAGCTCTTCGACATCCCTAAGCGCATTAATCCGTAAAATTGATGACATTACTGTTTCTACCGTAGATTCTACCGTTGCGCTAGCGAGGAGCATCCATGAGGCGATTTCAGGGGTACAAAAGGCCTCAGCCGAGGTCGTCCTCGACCCATCAGTAAGATCCACCGTTCAACAGCACATCAAGCGCACGCTCAGTGACAACCATTACTGTTCAGGGGCGGGATTCGCCAGCCATATTGAGAGCACCGCAAACACAAAAGAGTACTGGTTGCTGGAGTGGTGGTATAAGAAAGATAACGGTTTGAGCCAGGCGCATCTGGATTTGGATCAGGCCACGCAACAACGACTGGATTTCAGAACCTTTGAGTGGTTTAAGCATTCTCCTCCGGCTGGCAAAGCCTATATCCACGGTCCCTACGTCGACTATATTTGCAATATTTCCTATACCCTAACGTCAGCCGTCCCGGTCTACTACAACGACCAGTTTCTCGGTGTTGCCGCGGTCGATTTGCTGGTCAGTCAGATAGAAGCCGAACTGCTCTCCTGCGCTCATCCTGATTATGTGATTCTGACCAATCTGGAAAACAGGATCATTTTCTCCAGTTGGCCACGTTTTCGCGTGGGTGAATTGCTGTCACCTGCAAATAGTACCGTGGTGTATCAGAGCGACTACTTTATCCTTTATCACTATCAAAACTAAGGGCCCGAAGGCCCTTAGTTTTTAGTTATCCTGCCCCATATTGAGCTTACTGGCGTATGCAATGGCATCGTTTTCCGGCGCCGCTGAACGACCAAACGGACGGGTCAGGAACATATAAATAAGTCCCGAGCCAACGACAATCGCCAGGCCGAACAGGACCGTCCAACGGTCAATGAAGTCGCTGCTGTCTGCCGGTTGCGCCAGTAACCAGATCCCGCACAATCCGTAAGCTAACGCCAGCACATTCACGATTACCCCCCAACCGCCAATGGTCCACTCCCCCGCCGGTTTCCAGCCTTTCAGGCGCTGACGCAACGCGGCAAGCACAACCATCTGGAACGAGATGTAAATCCCGATAACAGCAAACGCGGTGATACGTGACAGGTTATCTGGCTGGAAATAAACCCAAACACAGATGATCACTGGCAACAGGCAACTGACGACCATGGCATTATCCGGAACACCATTTTTAGAGATTTTGGCCATCCATTCACTTCCCGGCAGCATTCTGTCGCGGGAGAAAGAAAAGATAAGACGGCTTAACGCAGCCTGGAGAGACAAAATGCACGACAACATGGCGATAATCGCGACGACGATAAAGACAGTCGCGCCGGTTTCGCCCAGAGCTTCATTAAGGATTGCCGGGATCGGATCGGACGTTTTACCATTCACGATGCTGACCAGATTCGGTGAAGCCAGCAGATAACCCATAACAGAAATAATGGCGGAAATCGCGCCGAATACGATGCTTAAAATCATCGCCACTGGGATCTTTTTACTGGGATTCTGCACCTCTTCCGCAACGTTACCGCAGGCCTCAAAGCCAAAGAACATAAACAGTCCCATCAGCGCAGCAGACATAAATGCGGTGGAATAGCTGCCGTCATGAGCCAGCACACCCATCGAGTCAAAAATTACAGAGAACGGCTGCGAACGGTGGAAAATCAGCAGATAAATCCCCAGCGCGATCACGCTGACAATTTCACACCAGAAACCAATTTTCGCCACCCGGGCCAGATTTTTAGTCCCGGACATATTAACCGCCATCATCAACAGCAGCAGCAGAACGGAAGTCACCAACATCGTGGCTGGAGTCTGACCATAGTGGAAGAGTGATTCAACAAACGTTGATGTATATTCCGCGATCGACGTAATGGTGACCACCAGTGCCCACAGGTAGATCCAGGCGGCAATCCACGCATATTTCTTGCCCCACAACCTTCTGGCCCAAGGGTAAAGTCCGCCGGTTATCGGATACTGGGAAGCGACCTCACCAAACACCAGCGCCACCAAAAGTTGCCCGCATGCGACGATTAAAATCCACCATACTGCAGGCGGCCCCGCCAGCGTTACGGCCAGCGCAAACAGCGAATAGACGGCGGTAAGCGGCGACAGGTAGGTAAAACCCAACGCAAAGTTTGAAATTAAACCGATCGATCTATTGAACTGTTCTTTGCCATCTTTTTGAAAATTATCGTTTTTCTTATCAGGTATCTGTTCCATATAGCTTTCTCTTTTGTGGAATAGTCGCAGGGTTGAACAATTAATGTATAAAAGATATTAAGTTATATGTATAGTGATTTTGTCGCAGATTTGTTAAAAATGATCGCGCATCACATTGCTACAAAATCTGGAGCTTGCGATAAAACGTAAACATATATTTAACAATTGGATTTGATGTGAGAGGTGGTGAAGACACAGAAATGATGCTTTTAGGCATAGTACAGTTGCACCGGATCAAGATTTTAGATCCGGTGCATAGCATATGGTTAAAACGTTTTGCTCATACCTCTATTTCGTATTACTCATGCCGATAAATTGAACTGTGAAATGAAGTTATCGATGTGGTTTACATCGTCATTCGTTAATGACCAACCCGGCTTTCGGCAATAATCATCAGCGATAATCCCGCGTCGTTGTAATATTGTCTTTTCAACCTGGATAATATACTCACAGTGCTGCATCCAGCGCTGAATGTACGGTAATAGTGCCTCATGTAATTGCGCCGCCTGTTGATGCTCCCCTGCCAGCCAGTAACGATAAATTCGCACATAAATTTCGCTAAATGAGCAGCCAGGCATTACACCTTTGCCCCCTACCTCAAGCATCTGAAGCATATACAAACCGGCATAACCGTTTAGCACATGGGCCTCTGGTGCCTGCTGCAGAAACTCACGGGTGTAATCCACTGGTGGATTGCATTCAATCTTAAACACTGCATGTGGATAGCGTTTAGCCATCTCAGCAAGTTGAGCTGCGGTGACCGGAAATCCGGTTTCTCCCGGCGCATACTGCACCATTACAGGAATGGTCACGGCCTCCAGCACTGCCGCGATATGCGCCTGTACGCTGGCAAGAGACGGCTGAAGGAAGAACGGCGGAAGCAGCATCAGTGCGTCGGCCCCCATACTCTGATACCGCCGCGCACGGCGAACAGCCAGATCGGTGCTGTGGTCGGTGACCGACAGCGTACGAAATACTCTTTTATTCGCTAATTCAGCAATAAAAATTTCCGCCAACTGCAACCGTTCGCTGTCGTCGAGCTTTGGAAACTCACTGGCAATACCAAACAGCGTCAGTCCGTTAACACCCACGTCCGAAAGGTGGGCCAGCAGACGGCGAAAACTCGTAAAATCGACTTCACCCTGTGGCGTAAACGGCATTGCTACAATGGGATTAACGCCCTGAATTTTTGTAACCGTTGTCATGACAAATCCTCTCTGTCCGCCAGTACCGCGCCTTGCGCCGCCGGTAGCGCCCAACGACGATAAAGTCGCAAGAATCCACGAGGTACCTCTTTATGCACCAGGTGACAGCTTTTTTGACGCTCATCCAGCACAGCATCCGCTACATTCAACGTTAATGTACGCTGCGGAATATCAATACTGATTGAGTCACCCGTTTCCACCAATGCCAGTACCCCGCCGTCGCTGGCTTCTGGAGAAATATGTCCCACGAACAACCCGCGGTTCGAACCGGAAAAACGCCCATCGGTGATCAACGCACAGGAGTCAGAGAGATTCATTCCTTCAAGGAATTTCATCGGTTTGTACATCTCCGGCATACCCGGTCCGCCCTTTGGTCCTTCATAGCGCAGAACCAATACACTACCCGACTGAATATCACCGGAGAGAATGGACTCAACGGCCTCATCTTCGCTGTTGAACACCACCGCAGGCCCGGTAAAGACCATTAAATGGTCCGGAACAGCAGCGGGTTTCACTACACAACCCATCGGTGACAGGTTGCCGTGTAGCACAGCAACCCCCGACTCATTACGTACAGGAATGGCCAGAGTATGAATAACTTCCGGGCGCCGAGTAGAGGGAACATTCATTAGCCATTCCCCTTTTTTCTGTCCGTTAACCGTCAGGCAATTGAGATCCAGTAAATTAGCGATCTCTTTTTCAACTGCCGCAACACCCCCTGCCTCCCAAAAATCGATCATATCGTATTCAGATGCCGGATAGAGCGAAGCAACCAGTGGCACCTGATGACTCAGCTCATCAAATTCAGCCAGCGGCAGATGACCCAGCTCGGCTTCATAATAAATAGCCTGCAGATGGAGAATGGCGTTGGTGGAGCCGCCTGTCGCCAACAGATAGGCCATCGCATTGCGGATTGATTCGCGTGTAATAATTTGTCGCGCATTCACACCGCGCTTTACCAGATCCACCGCGGTCATTCCTGTCGCAAAGGCGCACTCGCGGCGTTCGCGTGAAATTGCGGGCAGCATACTACTACCAGGCAAGCTCATACCCAGCACTTCCGCAATACAGCACATCGTATTGGCGGTTCCGTACATCGTGCAGGAGCCGTGCCCCGGTTCGGCAATATCTTCAATATGACGGAACTCGGCCTCATCAATTTCACCGCGACGTTTCCAGCCAATTGCTTCGGTGACGATATTGCCGTCCCAGTGTTTACCTTTGTATTCGGCGGGATACATTGGCCCACCGTTTACCAAAATAGCAGGAATATCAAGGCGCGCAGCAGCCATCAGCATAGCGGGGACAATTTTGTCGCACGATCCCAGCAACACCATGCCATCGAAGCGGTGGGCCCGCATCATTACTTCGATCGAGCTGGCGATGATTTCGCGTGCCGCCAGAATATAGCGCATACCAAGGTGTCCTTCGGCAATGCCATCGCAAGGGGCAATGGTGCCAAACACCATCCCCACTCCACCTGCTTCATCAATGCCTTTTAACACATGTGCGGTCAGTTCATTCAAATTGGCGTGTCCTGCCGTCGCATTGGTATAGCTATTCACTACAGCAATTACGGGACGACGCAACTGCTCGTCCGTATGACCCATCGATTTATACAAGGCGCGCTTTAAAGCACCGTCATCACCACTGAGGATCGGATTGAAGTGTTCGCCACCGCAACCTGCACACCCGCTGCCACAGCTGCTCATATATGACCTCTTTTCGTTAATACGTTGTTTTCTGCCGGTTTCGTTGCTTGACGATCGCGAGGGTTAATCAATCGTGCCGGAATGAGGAAAATAAGCGGTGCGCAAAGCACCAGAAATCCCGCCAGAATATACAGTCCGCTGCTGGTGCTGCCGGTAGTGTCTTTCAGCCAGCCAAGAACGGTTGGACCAAAGAAGCCAGCCAGATTGCCAATAGAGTTTACTAACGCGATACCTGCCGCCGCTGCCGTACCGGAAAGCAATGTACCTGGCAGGCTTATATAGGTGGGAATCAGCGATAACGTGCCGGACATGGCTACGCAAATCCATGCCATCATCCAGAACGTGGAGCCTTCATTTAGCGCGCTGAACGTCAGACCAATGGCCCCGACTATCGCCGGAATCGCAATGTGCCAGCGGCGTTCTTGTTTCAGATCGGAGTGACGGCTATTCCACAACATACAGACCGCACCGAAGATATAGGGCACCGCTGCCAGCAGACCGATAGCAAAATCATCCTGTACGCCAGAGCTTTTGATAATCGACGGAAGCCAGAAATTAATACCGTAATAGCCAATGTTGAAACTGAAGAAAATCAGCGCCAGCAGCCAGACGAAGCGATTACGGAACATGGCGGACAAACTATGCTGCGGCATTCCCGCGTTAGCGGCGACTTTATCAAGCTGATCTTTTTGCAGATCTTGCTCAATCAACGCTTTTTCATCATCAGATAACCACTTCGCCGATTTCACGTCGTTATCAAGATAACGCAGCACCACGAAGGCCAACAGGAATGAAGGGATTGCCTCTACCAGGAATAACCACTGCCAGTTATGCAGATGGCCTACACCTTCAAACATTTTCAGGATCAGGCCTGAGAGCGGACTACCGATAATTGTGGATAGCGGCGTCACCAGAATAAACAGCCCGAGCGTGCGCGCCGAACGCCATGAGGGAAACCACAGGGTTAAATAGTAAACAATACCAGGGAAGAAACCGGCCTCTGCTACACCAAGTAAAAAACGCACAACGTAGAACTGTGTTGGCGTGGTAACGAACATCGTCAGTGCCGACAACACTGCCCAACTGGCCATGATGCGCGCAATCCAGAAACGGGGACCAAAACGCTGCATCAACAAGTTGCTTGGTACTTCAAAAATAAAGTAACCGATAAAAAAGATACCTGCGCCAATTCCATACACTGTATCGCTAAGATTAAGCGCATCCTGCATGTGGAGTTTGGCGAAGCCCACGTTTACACGATCGAGATATGCGAAAAAATAGCACAGGATTAAAAACGGGATCAGCCGTCGGGTCACTTTACGATAAACCGCATTTTTATTTTCAATATCGAGGGTACGCGTATTCATCTTTCAGCCTCTTAAGTTGTTATTGGCGCTGCGCTCTGCTATTAACCTGTTGCCATGCCTGAGCATAGGCCAACGCGTTATGCCGAACCTGTTCGCACTCTGTGCCCGCACGGTATAAGCCGCCGCCACAACCAAAACCTTTCGCTCCCGCCTCGCACCATCTTTGTAATTGTTGTGCCTCGGCAGAAACACCACCGACCGGCATGCAAACTACGTGAGGCGGCAATACCACGCACATAGCCTGCAGTATGTCCGGGGAGATCATTTCCGCAGGATAAAATTTCAGACCGCTGGCCCCAGCTTCCAGGGCAGTAAACGCTTCGCTCGGCGTGGCGACGCCCGGTAAACTGATAACTCCTCGATCTCTGCTACGGCGGATCACTGAGGGATTCATATTTGGCGAGATAATTACCTGCCCGCCCGCATCGACGACGCTATCAACCTGCTCTGTCGTCAGTACCGTACCCGCTCCGACGATAGCACGCATGCCGACGCGTTCGCGTAGCAGCGAGATAGAATCCAACGCGCGCGGTGAATTTAGCGGTACTTCCAGCCAGGTAAAGCCTGCCTCCAGCAATACATCACCAATTTCCGCAGCTTCCCCTGGCCTCAGACCGCGTAAAATCGCGATCATCGGAAGCGGCGTTTTCTGCCACATCGTGGCAAAGTCAAAACTATCCATAGCGTTTCTCTGTTAGACGTTGTTGAAGAGACTGCATTCCGGCGATAAAACAGCGATCGCCCTCTACGCAGCGTGTCTGAATACCAAATGCGTTGGCAGCCATCTGATAGCGACGAGTTAATGCCGCACTACCCACCAGCCAGACAGGACTGATGTTGTCAGTGGAAAACTCCAATCCGATCAGCAAACCGGAGAGATAGTCACTGACTGATTCAGCAGATAATTCCCCCGATAGACGCAACGTTCGGGTAGAAAAAAGGAGTTGGCTTAGCGCCGCGTGGCGTCGGGATGCTTCCACCCCGAGTAAAAATGCGCTGTCATCAGCCGCCGCATCAGGAAGGCCACGACCAAGCAGCGAGTGCGAAATCATCACCTGAAAAAGCTCGCCGGTCATATAAGTCGAAAAATCAACGATCTGTCTCTGCTGCATCCGGGCGTGTTTACTGTGTGTGCCGGGTAGAATCGCCTGGAAATTATCGATGCCTTCGAGTAAAGACAGTCCCAGTAGCTGAACCTCTTCACCGCGCATTACATCAGGCATGTCACCACGGGAGGATTTACGCAATCCAGGAATAATCCATGCTTTGCTGCCCCAAGAAGTCGTGAAACTTTTACTGTGCGCAAGCAGGCTATCGGCATTGGCGGGTACCGAACAATAGTCAACTTGATACCAGCCCTGCTGCGAACCCACCATCCCAGCCATTGCAACCATTGGCGTTCCCTCAGCAATCCACTCACCAAGTAACATTTTTAACGTCGCATCAAACTGCCCCGGCTCGACATGGAGAAGGCCGTAGCTGGCATTGCGTTTGTCCAGCACATCATCTCCTGCCATTAACCATGCGCGGAAATTCGACGTTCCCCAGTCGATTGCGATCCACTCCCCTTTCATCTTGTAACCTCAATTATGAAATCTTGTATGACAAGAATGTAGTTAATTTTACCTGAGCGATCTGTGAGCGCGATCGTGAAGTGAAACAAAACGTTTTATTTCGCAATCTGAAAGAACAAGAATTGTTGTTTTGTATTCGTAACGCTTTGTTTTGTGCGTACAATGAGGAACTTTCAAATTTTCAAGGCTGACTATGACGACCTCCCTGGCCACCATCTCTGAAACGATCACCCGCGATCTGGCGATGAAAATCATCCGCGGAACCTTGAGCGATGGGGAGATGCTCCCCGGCGAAAATGAGCTTGCCGTGCAATATTCGGCATCTCGGACCTCTGTACGAAACGCGCTGCATGTCCTGTCAGCAAAAGGTTTGCTGTCCATTCAGGCTAAGCGGCGCAGTACGGTCAATCCGCGCGAACTCTGGAGTTTTTTGGATACGGACGTGCTGGGCTGGATGGAGGAAGTGGGTATTTCACCTGATGTCGCCGAGCAACTGGTGGTCACGCGCCTGATGTTTGAGCCTAACGCCGCCTTTCTGGCCGCCGCCAACGCGACAGCCCGCGATTTGGCTGCCATTGAAGAAGCCTGGACCCTGATGTTACGCGGACAGCAGCAGGATCAGATTGCGCTATTCGAGGAAGGCGATCTAGCCTTTCACACCGCACTACTCAAGTCCTGTCATAACCCATTTTTGATGTCGATTGGCAACGCACTTTCAGCAGCCATGATGCTGTCGTTTAAACAGACGCAGGAGTCATCAGTGCGGGAAACAGAACACGCCGTTGAGCAGCATCGCCTGTTACTGGAAGCAATACGCCTACGCCAGGGCGTTACGGCGCGTGAATGCATGCGCGATATTATACTTAGCGCGGCAAACCGCCATTTGTGGACCACGCTGCCGGAAAAATATACGCAACTGATTTAGGGACGATGCTAAGTAGCAAGAATCGCTGCTGTTAAGCAACATTTTTGCAATATAATAACGCGATGTTAAACGCTGAACCTGAGCAGGTGAATGATGGAAATTGATCTCGATAATCTGGTCTTTGATGGACTGGAAGAAGCGCAAGAACGTAACGCTGAACGTCTGAAAGATGCAGACAAGAAAGCGCAGGAAATTATTGCTGATAATGACTGCGGCGACGCCTGCAAAATCTGATTTCCAAACCGGCGCAATGCCGGTTTTTTATTGCCTGTTCCCCCCCCACTTCAGCCCGTATACCGTAAGGCCTCAATCAGTTGCGCAAAGGCAGCGGTATGCTGTTTTCGGCTGGGATAGTACAAATAATAGCCAGGAAAAGGTTCACACCAGTCCTCCAAAACTTTTTCCAACGTCCCCTCTGCAACAGCCTGCTCGACGGTATCTTCCGGCACAAAAGCCAGCCCCCTTCCGGCAATCGCTGCGCTAATTCGCGGGGGTAGATTGTTAAAAATAAGCTGTCCTTCAACCCGCACGCGCAAATCTTGTCCGTCTTTAGCAAACTCCCATGCGTATAATCCGCCCAGCGTCGGCATACGCATGTTAATACAGCTGTGGTTTTGCAGGTCGTGAGGGGTTTGCGGTTTGCCATGGCGAGCAAAATACGTCGGTGCCCCCACCACTACCATGCGCCAGTCCGGGCCAATTCTGACGGCGACCATGTCTTTTTCTACCTGCTCGCCAAGCCGAATACCCGCGTCATAGCGGCCAGTCACAATATCCGTCAGACTATTGTCGATGGTCATTTCCACATTCACATCAGGGTATGTCTGCAAAAACGGCTCCAGCGCGGGCCAGACGGTAGATTGCAATGCATGTTCGCCCAGCGTCAGCCGTATGTTACCAGCCACCCGCTGACGGACATCGGTTAATGCCAGCAGCTCTGTTTCAATGTCATCAAAACGCGGGCTGATACTGTTGATAAGCCGTTCTCCGGCTTCGGTCGGCGCAACGCTGCGCGTGGTGCGGGTGAGAAGCCGTACATCCAGCCGTTCTTCAAGCCCGCGAATCGCATGGCTTAGCGCGGATTGCGAAACCCCAAGTTTTGCCGCTGCCCGGGTAAAACTACGCTCGCGCGCAACGATAATGAGATAATAGAGATCGTTAAAATTATCACGCAGCATGCTTATCCCCAATCCAAACCTGTTGTGACATATGGTACAGGTCTGGAGGGTATTCCAGTAAACCTTCTGGACATTAGCACAACTCAATCTTATTCAAGCGTGCCCTCAAACATAAACAAAATGCAAATTATTATCAGGCTTATGCACTATTTTACCTTTCACTCATGCATTATTTTTACCCGCTATTAACACATCCTTCACTAATAACATTTTGTATATAGATAAGAATTTTTTCTTATTTTGTCCCAACCGTAAGTTATGGGAGCGTAAAAAGCACAAACCAAAAACTACAGGGATTTCATACAATGATGGCTACGAAAACTTACCGCGCTAAAAAAACACTGCTGGCATTCGGCGTGCTGCTGGCCTCTGGACTTACCGTCTCGCAGGCTCAGGCTGACCAACTGGCCGATATCAAAGCCGCAGGCGTAGTAAAAGTCGCAACATTTGACGCGAACCCGCCGTTTGGCTCCATCGATGCCAAAACGCATAAGATTGTCGGCTACGACGTCGATTTTGCCGAAGCGCTGGCCAAATCTCTTGGTGTAAAACTGGAACTGGTGGCGACCAATCCGGCAAACCGAATTCCGTTATTACAATCTGGTAAAGCCGATTTAATCGTTGCGGATATCACGATCACGCCTGAGCGGTCGCAGGTAATAGATTTCTCCGTCCCCTATTTTGTTACCGGCCAGCAGTTCCTTGTGCCAGCAAAATCTCCGGATAAGCTCGATCAATACAGCAAAGCACGCATCGGCGCGGTAAAAGGCACTACTGGTGAACAGGCACTGCATCAGCGCTTCCCGCAGTCGCGCGTACTGGCCTATGACGATATCCCGCTGGCGTTAACCGCACTGCGCAACGGCAATGTTCAGGCCATCACCCAGGACAGTACGATTCTGGCCGGTTTATTAGGCGGTGCGCCGGATAAAGCAGATTTCAAAATTCTACCGGACCTGTTGAGCAAAGAAGAGATTGGCGTGGGGGTGAAAAAAGGTGAGCCAGCGTTGTTAAAAGCCGTTAACGATGAACTTTTGAAGCTGGAATCTACCGGGCAGGCGGCCAAAATTTATGATGTCTGGTTTGGTCCTGAAACCAAAAATCCACAAGCCCGCGCCTTTAAAATAGAAGCCAAATAATATGCTCTCAGCCCTTTTTCATCGATCCGCAGCTTCGGCTGCGGATTTTACCCATTTGCATCAGGCGAGCGTCGAACTACGCAATGTGGTTAAAGAGTATGGCGCTCAAACTGTACTTAACGGCGTCAACCTGGCAGTTGAGCCCGGTGAAGTGGTGACCATTCTGGGACCTTCCGGTTCTGGAAAGTCCACTCTTATACGTCTTATCAACCAGTTGGAGTCGCTCAGCGATGGCGAAATCTTCATTGATGGTAAACCGATTAGCCAGTTGCGCGGGGCGGCATTACGCCAGCTACGCAGCCGTATCGGTTTCGTATTTCAGCAATTCAATCTCTATTCGCATCTGACTGCACTGCAAAACATCGCGCTGGCGCTGGAATATGTTCACGGCTGGAATAAGACGGAAGCAGATCGTCGGGCACTTGAGTTGCTGGAAAAGGTGGGACTGGCGGAAAAAGCCAATGCCTATGCCGCACAGTTGTCCGGTGGACAGCAGCAGCGCGTGGCCATCGCCCGCGCACTGGCTTCATCACCGCAAATTATTCTGTTTGATGAGCCCACCTCCGCGCTGGATCCTGAAATGATCGGCGAGGTATTGCAGGTGATGAAAAATCTCGCCCACAGCGGTATCACCATGATCGTCGTGACCCACGAAATGCATTTCGCCCGCGAGATTGCCGATCGTGTGGTTTTCATCGATGGTGGCGATATTCTTGAAGTGGCCCCGCCGGAGGATTTTTTCGTCCAGCCACAGCACCCGAGAACCCAGCGTTTCCTGAAAAAAGTGCTCGACCCGTTACACCAGGAGTCATCATCATAATGCATGCAATGGACTGGCAGGGAGTGCTGAGCGGGCAACCCCTGCAATGGATAATTTCTGGTTTTCTTACCACGCTTTGGGTGACGCTGGCAGGTATCGTGCTCGCAACGCTCATTGCCATCTCACTGCTCAGCCTGCGACTGACGGGCAATCGTCTCGCTAAAACGATGGTCGGGGTGTGGGTCTCGGTGTTTCGCAATACCCCTTTACTGGTGCAACTGATGTTCTGGTATTTTGCCGCATGGAACTGGTTTCCCCGTGACGTCATTAGCTTCATCAATGCTGATCATCCATGGTCAATTCTGCCGGGTGATGTCTGGTGGTTAACGCCGGAGTTTATCTGTTCAGCATGGGGACTGGGCGTATTTACCTCAGCATTTTTGGTCGAAGAGATCGCCTCAGGTTTACAGGCAGTTTCTGCCGGACAACGCGAGGCTGCCGTGGCGCAGGGGTTTTCATCCTGGGCGATATTTCGTCACATTCTACTGCCTCAGGGACTGGCAAACGCCTGGCAACCCATTGTTGGGCAATATCTCAACCTGATGAAGCTTTCCTCGCTTGCCAGCGGTATTGGATTTGCTGAGCTCACCTACCAGGTACGGCAAATTGAGAGCTACAACGCGCACGCGCTGGAAGCCTTTGCCGTTGGCACCGCACTCTATCTGTTTACCGGCATCGTGCTGGGTATGTTGCTTACGCGTCTTGGCCCGCGGCCGGCGGCGGGTAAATCGTCAAAGCTAAGAATGCGCATCTTCAGCGTCAGGAGCATACTGCATGATCGCTAATATTTCGGTCATTACCGACAATCTTGACTATCTCCTGTGGGGACGTGTAGCTGAGGGGCAACCCGGCGGTGTACTGCTCACTTTGCTGATGGCTATCGGTGCGGCTTTGCTGGCGCTGCCTGGCGGGATCGTTCTTGCCTGCTGCGCCTGGCGATTTCCTGGCGCGGTTCGCAACGGGTTGTTTATCTGGGCGGAATTTATTCGCGGCATTCCGCTCATCTTTGTGATTTTCTGGATGTGGTATTTGCTACCCATGCTGACCGGAAGCGATCTGCCCGGTGCCGTTACCGTGACGCTGGCGCTGGCATGGTTCACCACCGCTTCGGTGATGCACTCGGTGTATGCTGGAATTAGCGCACTGCCTGGTGGGCAATATGAAGCGGCAGTCGTTCAGGGGTTTCGCCGGGATCAGGCCCTGTGGCTTATCTTGCTGCCGCAGGTGCTGCGTAACGTACTGCCGTCGTTGACGGGGATTTTCATTGGGCTACTGAAGGACACGTCACTGGCATTTATCGTTAACGTACCGGAACTCACGACGGTTGCCGGTCAGGTTAACAGCCGGGTGCAAATCTACCCGGCAGCCATTTTTATCTTTACCGGACTGGTCTATTACCTGCTGTGCTTTAGCCTGGAGAAAATCACCCAGCGCCGCTTCGCACTAAAATAACCTCTCGGCTCAACATTCCACAAACTGATGGTCTTCGTTGAGCCGATATTTCACGCCCGCCCGAATGTTTTTTTCCCCTTCAACGGCAAGCGCAAAGCGCATTCTCTCGCCATCGTGATAAGCCAGCGCCGCACATCCGCCGGGACCGAGCGTTATCGAATCTACAGTACCGGTACTGGCAACAACAGCGTTCTCTCCGCTGGCAATAATGTGGATATTGTCCGCGCAGTTAGCGATTTTTGCCTCTGCGCCAAAACAGGCTACCTGGGTTAAATCACCGCTACTGGCAACCCGGTTTCGGTCGCCAAGCGAACTGATGCGTACGCGCATGCCAGTACTGGCGATACGCGTTCCGTCGCCCACACTGCTGATACGCGCCGAATTTCCCGCAATCGCTATTCGCCCACGATCGCCTGAACTGCCGATATGCGTGTTATAGCCTACACTGCCAATCCGTGCGCTGTAACCGGCACTGGCGATCTGTGCGGCATACCCGGCGCTGGCAATTTTCACGTTGTCACCCGCACTGCTAAATCGGGCATAATCTTCCGCACTCGCCAACGGACGACTGGTTTCCTCCGCGGCTTGCTCACAGGAAATATTCCCCATTGCGTCAATATCCTGCTGAGCAAAACTCGCCTCTTCCCTCCATTTCGACCAGCCGTATTCCACCAGGCTATTTGCCCAATCGGTATACCCTTCCCGCTGGAGCGCGCGATGAACATCGGCATAGCTTCCTCCTGCGGGAAACGCGCGTAGAAACCAGCGATACATGACGGGCCCAACACGCCAGGCCCGTAAGTCACTTCGTGTAATCATCATCGCTTAATGCCGGTGGTAGCCATCCACCATACACTTGAAGGTTTCGCCCGGCGTGCGGCCCGTAGTGCAAAGATAAAGATGCCCAAAAATGAAAAACAGACTGACAATTGCCAGCGCAAAGTGCGCCTGAAGCAGCCAGTAACGCACACCAGGAAACAGATCTCCGACGACCGTCGGGTAAAGCGATAACAACCCAGAAATCAGCAGTAGTGGCAGCAACCCATACATCACGCCAACGTAGGCCGCCTGCTGTAGCGGATTGAATTTAGAACGCGGTGATGCCGGGAATGGGTGTGACTCGCCCTGCATAATGCCAAACAGGTAAAAACGTGTTTGTCTTTGCGCGCGAGCGATCCAGCCCTGACGTTGAATAATATAGTGATGTCCGTTGCCGCCAATCAGGTTGATCAGCACAAAACCAACCCAGCAGGCAAGTAGCAAAAAGCCGCAAACCTCATGAACGGTAAGCAGGCTTTTCATTACCGGTGCGCTGACGGCAGAGAAGTGATTGACCAGGCCACTGACCAGAAGTAGCAAAAACAGCAGCGCATTCGACCAGTGCCACAAACGAACAGCCTTCGAATATAAATAGACCTTCTCACCGTGCCCTGCCGACGTTTTATGTACCGCCCGAAAGCGCAGCATGGCGTGAAGCGCCAGCACCAGCCACATTCCCACCAGCATTAACCCGGCAACGACTAACCACACGGGCCAGTAGTCCGGTGAAAACAGGGGAACATACTGCGCAAGCTGGGCGTGAAACTGTTCGGCATTTTGCGACGCGTTCATACATTTTCCTTTTTAATCAAATGTTGACCGAACCGACGATACAGATGGGGTTTCCCGGCGCCTGCAAGTTGATATTCGTAATACTTGTTTTCTCGCAACCAGGTCTGAATTTCCGGGCTATCTTCACGGCCAAAAATCAGCGCATGTTCCGGGCAAGCGTTAACACAGATCGGTGGAAAACCTTTCGCCAGGCGTGATTCAGCGCAAAAGTCGCATTTATCCGCCACTTTGGTATGCGGGTTGAGATAACGAACCTGATAAGGACACGCACCAATACAGTAACTGCAGCCGATACAGGAAGACGTATCTACTCGCACAATACCGTTCTCATCCCGCCAGGAGGCACCGGTCGGACACACCTCAATACAAGGCGCATCATCACAATGCTGGCAGGATTGACGGAAGTAGTGATACAGCGTTTCGTTGTCGTTGTCCGAGACTGGAATATGCGCTATCGACAAACGGCTGCCCTGGGCAGGAACATGGTTGGTTTTCCTGCAGGCCCGCGCGCAGATATTACATCCGTTACACAGTGATTCGTCGTGAATCATGACGTAACGAACGGCTTTAGGGCTCCTGGTACTCGCTAACAGATTTTGACCTGGGCCGGTGAAAAAAATCACCGTCCCCATGCCAATGACAAATTTTCGTCGGGTGAAGGACATCGGGTTATCCTCTAAACTGTGACAGTGGTCGTCCACACGTTCCATGACATCAACCTGAATAATTCAGGGGTTCTGATACTGCTCAACCTCAAGCCATTCACACAGGCCGTACGCTTTGCCATAACTCATAAAACGTTCGCTAAACAGATAAGGTTCCGCATTTGACGATTCCACAGTACGTATATCTGCGTAATCGGGATGCGTTTCCATAGCCGTTAGCGCCGCTGTAATCTGCTGAGATTCAAAGCTATACGGCGGTTGCGTCAACATGGCGACCTTATAGGGGCGAGGATACGTGCGGCCGTCGAAGCGTACCGCCTCGGCAATCGCACGGCAGATGTCGTTTTCCACCACCTGCACGCACATGTCGGCGTAGTTTGCCGTCATGGTTTGCGTTGAGTAGAAATAGACATCTTCCGCGCCCTGCACACGGGTGATATCCGCGTTAATTGCGTCCTGACACAGCACATCCAGCAGCACGGATAGATCGGTTTCAGGGACGGAATAAGGTGGCTGCAGAAACACGCTGCGCCCCACCAATTGCCCCGATGCCGAATGCTGGCGGATAAAATCTGCCACAATCGACTCCGGGCTGGCAGGATCCTGAACCTGCGGCGCAGTCACCAGCTCTACCGACGGGTGAAACGCCTGCAGCCAGTGTCTCTTTTGACTATCAACCTCGTCAGGAAGCGCCTCTACGGGTGCCAGAACGTTGCTCACGTTAGTCATCTCACGTTCCTTACGCTGGCAACAGATCTTGCGCCGCCAAATCAGCTGCCACGTCTTCAAGTCCGAGTCGGTTCAGGGTTTCACGCGTTGGGCAACCCAGCTCTGGATCCCAGCCCATTTCCTGATAGAACATCGTCAATGACTGACGCATATCCTCCCTGTCCATCTTATCGGTTCCTTCAGTGAAGACCGGGATCTTCGGATCTTTATCGAATACCCAGGAGCAGATGAGATCGTGCTCATTGCGCATATCCTTGGTTTGCATCAGTTTGACCGTATAAGCGCGATGCAGGGTAAAGATGCGTTCAGCGGCCAGGTCCAGACTCGCCTGCGTGGTTTCATCACCGGTGACTGCCTGGAAGAACTTCGCCTCCAGATCCAAGTCTCCGCGATAGTTACGGCTCTTGAGTGGTGAAACCGTCATCGGCCAAACCCAGTTACACAACGTAACCGCGTTATGCAGACAGACTTTCAGCAGCGTCCATTTGGCATATTTGATCTTGGCAGCATTGATCGGGGTGTAGTTTTTGGTTTCATCGTAGGCATCCTGTGAACCAAACAGCTCGCCCGCCACTTCGCGCTGCAATTTCAACGGCAAACCGGAGCCGATGAAGTTGATATGGGTGTGCGCCATGCAGTCACGGTTAAACATACAGTTGGTGATCGCCCCCACCTGCGCTGAAGCCTCGTTCGCATGGTGAACAGGAAAACCGAACGGCGACCACAGTTTATTTTTGGCATAACCCCAGTACTCTTCGCCCAAATCCCAGCGTTCAGCAATGGCATACGAGCCGTCCGCAAGGTGACTGAGTTCCCCCACGCGATGCGCCAACCGATAGTAGAAGTCTTTAATAAAATTAGGATCACCCGCTTCCAACTGATCCCAGCGGATTTCCGCATACTCTTCAGCCGGCAGTACGCGCTTAAAGACGCCTTTCGAATAGCAATAAGTAAAATCACGGTGCAACTGGCCGTAGTTACACCAGATACCGTAATCGTCAAACAGGTTCAGACCAATCAGGTTTCCCACCACACGCCCATCGTCTTTATCGTCAAAATCTTTCGGGCCATTGGGGAAAATGGTGGTGTGTACAAAGTTCGCCACACAAGTGTTGCCGCCGGTACTCGGCACGCCAAAATCTTTCACCCGCGGGACATTGAGCTGTGACATACAACGAATAGGGCATGAATGACAGCCGCTCATTTTGACCGTGTATTTCTCTGCGGCTGGCCCCAGATCGAACACCGATTTATAGGTACGGAAACCTACCGTATTTTGGTTGCCCGGCGGAATTTCCCCGGTTTCGATTGGTCCGCCTTCTGCTGCGCCCCAGAACAGCCCTTTACGCGCCGTCCAGCGCGAGTTTGGCGAAGAGTATTCTGCCCAGGCCTGCGGGGTGCTTGGCACAACGTGGTTGTTGTTAGCGCCGATGAGCTCGGTCATCATGTAGTCATTGAGCCGCTTCATCTCTTTGCGATCGGCAATATTGACGCCTTTGGTCCCTTCTACCGCAATAGCCTTCAGGTTTTTCGAGCCCATTACTGCGCCAGTACCAGCTCCGCCGCTGTGGTTGCGACTGTTGATCATGCAGGAGAGCGGCACCAGATTTTCCCCCGCCTGGCCAATCGCGGCGACGCAGGTTTCCGGGCTGGTGATGCGACAAATTTCTTCAGTTGTGGCGCGCGTCCCCTTACCCCACAGGAAATCGGCTTTTTCGATGCTAACCTTATCGTCTTTAATGTTGATCCAGACCGGCGATTCGGACTTGCCTTCAATAATAATGGCGTCGTAACCGGCGAATTTCATTTGTGCAGCAAAGAAACCGCCCATATGAGCATCCACGACTAAATTGCCTTTGGTAAATGTCGATAAGGAGGTGATATTGACGCGGGAGCTACAGGGAGCGCCAGAGCCCGTTAATGGTCCGGTGGCAAAAACCAACTTATTCCCTTCATCAAAAGGCATGGTGCCTGGCGGGACTTCGTCGTACATAATTTTATAACCAAAGCCCATCCCACCGACAAATTTTTTAAATTTACTGGAATCTTCAAGGGTGATATTACCCGTGGTGAGATTGACCCGTAAAATAGTACCTGTCCAACCATTAGCCATCATGTTTTCCTTTGCAAGAAGGTTTAATAGATATACCCGCCATTCTTCAGGCAGCTTTTTTATCCAAAACTGCGGTATTTTTGGCAATTAATGGCGCGAATCAGGTATGCCTGCTATCTATCAAACAGTAATATCTTTCCACTCGATAATTTTTAATGCCCCAGTCGGACAAGCATTGGCGCATTCCCCGCATAACACACATTTTGAGGACTTTTTCGTTTCGGTATTTACGGTCGCCATCATCCACGGGCAGGCTGTGGTACACGCGCTACAGCCAATACAGCGTTTGTGGTCCACCGCAATACAACCGTCTTCCTGCTTCCAGGTAATTGCACCTATCGGGCAGACCTTCATACACTGCGGATCTTTGCATTGCCGGCAGGTATCAGCGGTATAGTTTAAATCGCCATACAGCCCACCACCGGACCCGACACCATCATCGCCAAAGAAGAAATTGCGATGGATTTTTATCCGGGAAAAGAAGGTACCCACCGCGCCATCGTTATAATTGGTACAGGAAATTTCGCAGCGGTGACAGCCCGTACAGCGAGCTCGCTGGGTCACCAAAACCCCTTTAGGCGTATTGATAAGCCCAACAGTCCCACTATCGACATCTTCCTGCTTACAACCAAAAAGGGATAACAGCGCGGGAGCAATCGTTAATCCCGCCAGTCCTTTTCCTGATATCCGCAGAAATTCTAGTCGCGTTAAACCACAATCTAAAAATGGACGATCAACCTGGTTCATTTATTTCGCATCCTCTTCGCAAATGCTGTGGTAGCAACACCTTCAGGCTAATTTAAACCAGCGCAGGTCAAGCCATATCGGGCGGTTAATGTTGCCAACAACACGTAAATTTTTGCCCTAACCTGATCGCATAAATGACGGTGGTTAAACTGAATGAATCTAATCCTTTAGGGTTAGGCACAGAAATAATGTGGTTATTCAGCATGCATAGTCTTGATCGTCATCAATTAAAAAACGGAAGGGATATAATTAATGCGGAGTGAGATTTATTATCATTAAGATAAATTGAAATAGCACTTCATATGTATTGCAAATATTTGTGACTCCACTCTCATATATATTTTTATATATCATCCGATATACAATTAAATATATAGCGAGTTTGATAACATTAATTGCAACGCTAAATTATAATTATTGATAGATTAACGTAATGAGAATAAGAGGACGGCGAGAGAAACTACCGCCCTCTTTTTGCGGATTATCCGGCCAATGCTTTAATTACGGTCTCAATAGCCTGTTTTTCTAACTCACTGCGCTTCACACGCTGGTTCGCAAGGGTGGTTCTCAGTACTCCCGCAATGACGATATGCTTAGGCTCTTGTCCCAGATCGCGCATTTCCAGCACTACTTTACCGACTACTCTGCACATTTCACGGTACAACTCGTCGTCTTTCGTCTGATTTCCCATTTTTGCCCGCTCGTCATTAACTCAAACCAACAGCATATATCACTCTGAGTATTTAGACAAAATTCAATGAAAATCAAAGAAATGTCATCATTCTACTGAACTCTCTGAAGTCGATTTACAAGCTCAGCAAGACTTCCCGCCTGCATTTTTTCCATCACCCGCGCCCGGTGCACTTCAACCGTACGCACGGCAATATTCATGGCATCAGCAATGTCCCGATTCATTAATCCTTTTGCTACCAGATGCGCCAGTTCCCGTTCTTTTGGCGTAAGCTGTTGATAGCAGCAGATGATCTCTTGTCGCGAGAACGCCGCTGCCGAGACCTGCAAGGCATGTTCTAATGCTGCCTGAAGCGGCACGGCTGACACCGGTTTTTGCAAAAAATCGACCGCGCCACGTTTCATTTGCTCAACCGCCATCGGCACATCGCCATGCCCGGTGAGAAAGACCACCGCCAGCGTGCTTGCTTTCTGACGCATGATTTCATGCACAGCGTGCCCATCCAGTACCGGCATACGCATATCCAGCAGCAGTACACCCACCTGGTGCAGATTTGCCTCAGCGAGGAATTTCTCACCTTGCTCCCAGCAAGACACTTCATATCCCAGACTTTCCAATAAAAACGCACAGGCCTGGGTGACGGCAATGTCGTCATCCAGCAGATGAATTATCGCCACTACGGCCTCCTTCCCGATTTGGTTTAAAATATAATGTCACTCTCGCCCCCGCTTTTCCGTCCGGGGCCTGCTGATTGTTGATCTCAATATCTCCGTTTGCGTAGCGCACCAGTCGCTGACAAATGACCAGTCCTAGTCCCATGCCTTCTTTGCGAGTGGTCATAAACGGCTGAAACGCCTGATACAACTGCGTCTCGTCAATGCCTCCGGCATTATCCTGCACCTGAATACTCACACCACCATCCTTATGCAGGGCGCTAAACCAAACTGTGGTAGCCCCTGCCTGGGCGGCATTGAGTACCAGATTGGCCAGCACCTGCTCAAGAAGAACGCTTGGCAGCGTCAATGTTAACGCCTTGCTGACCTGTGTGTGCAGCGTTACCGCCGGGAATTGCTGGGGCATGCGTAGTAATTGCCAGACGTGATGGATAGCATCGTGAACGTTGATGGCTTGCCAGTCATCGGGAAGTACCGGATTGCCCTGTGCCTGGCTGACCCACTGCCGGAGATTGCGCAGCGTATCGGCCCCCCTTTGTGCCTGGGTGTCGATGTGCTCAAGCACGGGCAGCAACGGATGCTGCTCATCCTGACCGCGCAGGCGAATCAGACAGCCTTGGGCATAATGGCGGATAGCCGACAACGGCTGATTGAGCTCATGGGCAAAACCGGAGGTCATCTCCCCCAGCACGCTCATTTGTCGGGCAGTCTCCAGCGCCTGTTCCTGTTTGTGCAACAACACGTTGTTCCGCTCTAGCTGCCTGCCGCGTCGGCGAACCAACAGCATTACCCAGATGTAATTGAGCGTCAGCAACAGCAACACGATGGCCACGCCCCCCATTGCCAGTCGGTGTTGAATAAACCAGCTTTTGACATCCAGCCACAGCTGACGCTGCTGCGGATGCTGGCGGACATCGCGCAACAACGCTTCCACCTCGCGGGTCGAGGCGGGCGCTCCCCAGCGAAATGTCGCGTTTTGCGGTGCATTGAACAACACCCGCGTGACGCGATCGGCCAGCTCGTCACTCACTGCAGGTAGTGCGGCAAATGACCAGTCAGGATAGAGCGGTGTACTGGTCAGACAGGGAATTGAGGTCGGATGGTTCAACACGGTCATAAAATCGGTTTTACGAATGAGGCCTTCTTCATCCATTTTTTCCAGCAGACACACCGGCACGATCACCGCCTGCACGGCTTTTTCACGTAATAAATAGAGTAAGGCATCGGCGGGAAATCCGGTAAACGTCAGACGTAAATCGCGTTCAGGGCGCAGACCGGCATCACTGAGCGCTTTATATCCCAGCAAATAGCCGCCAAAAGCCTGAGCATCAATGGCGCCAACCGTTTTGCCGATCAGATCGTGTGGGGAGGTTATCCCGCTGTCGCGTCTGACGAGGATCGCGCTGCCGATCACGTTACTGGTGGCTTTCCCACCACGGGTGGAGCGTAGCGAAGCCAGCCAGCGCAGCGCAGAACGGCTGTTTAGCTGAACAAACTGCGCCGGATTAGTAACAACAAACTGCACCGTTCCACGATTCACCGCCTCCTGCATCTGGTGCAGATCCAGCGGTTGAATATGAAACTGTTCGCCGGGGATTTGCTGATTCAACAATGTTTCCAGCGGCTGCCAGTGATTACGTGTAGAAACCTCCCCGCGCATCGCCAAAACGCCAATGTTCCATGTCTGCGCCCTGACCGCGCCGCTTAGCATCCACAGCGACGCCAGCACTGTCAGACATCTTACTACGTTGCGTCCCACTCAATTGTCCCTGTCAATTATGTTGTTTTAGATCAACAACAAGCCGGGTATGTGGTTAACCACAATAGAGTATACCCCGTCACGATTTTTACACTGTAAATCATTGAGATTCTTTATTCATCACACGCAAATCAACGGCGTGACCAATGTTTCGTTGTTGCATCGTGACGGGAGAAAATATGGACAGCAGTAAACGGCAGTTTCTCCAGCAACTGGGCGTCCTGACCGCTGGCGCATCACTGGTTCCGCTGGCTCAGGCGAAATTTCCCTTTTCGCCTGAACGCCATGAAGGCTCACTTCAGCATCGCTACGCCATGCTGGTTGACCTGCGACGCTGTATTGGCTGCCAGGCCTGTACCGTCAGTTGCGCCATTGAAAACCAGACGCCACAGGGCGAATTTCGTACCCTCGTCAACCAGTATCAAGTACAGATTGAAGGTCAGCAAAGCGTCACCAACGTCCTGCTGCCGCGACTATGCAACCATTGTGATAATCCCCCTTGCGTGCCCATTTGCCCGGTACAGGCCACTTTCCAACGCGAAGACGGCATCGTGGTAGTCGACAACACACGCTGCGTTGGCTGCGCCTATTGCGTGCAGGCCTGCCCTTATGATGCGCGATTCATCAACCATGAAACGCAAACCGCCGATAAATGTACCTTCTGTGTTCACCGCCTCGAAGCGGGGTTGCTCCCGGCCTGTGTAGAATCCTGCGTCGGCGGCGCGCGCATCATTGGCGATATTAAAGATCCACACAGCCGCATTTCACAAATGCTGCATGAACACCATGACACCATCAAAGTCCTGAAGCCGGAAAGCGGTACTTCTCCTCACGTGTTCTATCTGGGACTGGATGAGGCGTTTGTCACCCCATTGATTGGACGTGCTCAACCCGCTCTCTGGCAGGAGGTTTAAATGAACCTTTCACTAATTATCGACGAGGTTCTGGCCCATCCCCAGGACGTAAGTTGGTTACCCTGGGCCGTACAATATTTCTTTTTCATCGGCATTGCCGCCTGCGCCGCACTGTTCGCCTGCGTTCTCCACTGGCGCAAAAAAGAAACGGCAGATCTGGAGAATCTGACGCTGTTAATCGCCCTGACCTGCGCGATTACCGCACCGCTGGCGCTGATCGCTGATCTACACCAAACCGCCCGCGTCTGGCATTTCTATGCGTATCCGACGCCCTGGTCCTGGATGCCGTGGGGCGCACTGTTCTTACCGCTGTTTACCGGTTTTTTAGGTCTGTGGTTTCTGGCGCAGCACGTTAAACGTCTAACGCTAAAAAGTTACAACGTCACAAAATGGTTAGCACTTGGTAGCGCGCTGTCCGCCATCGGATTGCTGGTTTACACCGGCCGTGAAGTGTCGGTGGTGCAGGCGCGTCCCATCTGGTTCAGTTACGCCTTTCCGATTGCGATGTTCCTCAGCGCGCTGCAAACGTTTCTTGCCCTGCTTATTGCCACGACAAATAGCAAGGACGTACTGCCGCGTAAGCTAGCGTGGGGGCAAATGGTCACGTTGATCGCACTGGCTATCGTGGTGTTGATCTGGGTGAGCGGTAATACGCTTTCCGGTTCGGCTATCCGCCAATGGCTGGATGTTGCTTCTTCAGCACAACACTACGCTATCGGTTGGGTTGCGTTATGGCTTGTTTCACTTGTTCTTTGCGGATTGGTTGTACGTTACCCCTTGTCGCTACCGCTGCGCATATTACTCGCCTTTAGCGCCATGGCGCTGTGCTGGCTAATGCGCTGGACGTTACTCATCCAGGTGCAGACCGTACCGAAATTTAACGCGCAGTTTAATCCCTACACCCTGCCCGGCGGCACCGATGGCTGGCTGGCCATTGTGGGTACCTTCGGCCTGTGGATAGCACTGATTATTATTGTTCGTGAAGCCCTGAACGCGATCGCAAGGAGAATGCAACATGGCTAATTTAACCCGTCGTCAGTGGCTTAAAGTGGGCCTTGCCGTAGGTGGCATGGTGACTTTTGGCCTGAGTTATCGGGATGTGGCAAAGCGCGCGATAGACGGTTTGCTGGACGGAACCTCGGGCAAAATTACCCGTGACCGCATCTTTGCAAACGCGCTCATCCCTGAAGCCAACGCCCGGCCGCACTGGCAGCAAAACCCGCAGCAGGTGATCTCCATGACACAGTGTTTTGGTTGCTGGACGCAGTGTGGCGTGCGGGTTCGCGTTGACACTGAGCAAGGCAAGGTGCTGCGCATTGCGGGCAACCCTTATCATCCGTTGTCGCACGAGCACCATATAGACGCCTCCGTCCCCTTTACCACGGCAATGGAACAGTTGGCCGGGGAGTCAGGTCTTGACGCACGTTCCACCGCCTGCGCCCGTGGTGCAACTTTACTCGAAGGTCTGTACAGCCCGTTACGTATTCTGGAGCCCATGAAGCGAGTCGGTAAGCGCGGTGAGGGAAAATGGCAGCGCATCAGCTTCGAACAGCTGATCAAAGAGGTGGTGGAAGGCGGAGATCTGTTTGGTGAAGGCCACGTTGATGGTCTGAGAGCCATCCACGATCCCGCTACACCGCTTGATGCGAAACATCCCGGCTTTGGCCCAAAATCCAATCAACTGCTGGTCACTAATACCAGCGATGAAGGACGTGATACCTTTTTACGTCGCTTCGCACTGAACAGTTTCGGCAGTAAAAATTTCGGTGCTCATGGCGCTTACTGCGGTCTGGCCTATCGGGCAGGTTCCGGCGCGTTAATGGGCGATTTGGATAAAAATACCCACGTGAAACCCGACTGGGATAACGTCGAATTCGCGCTGTTTATGGGCACCTCTCCGGCGCAATCCGGCAACCCGTTTAAGCGCCAGGCCCGCCAGTTGGCCAGCGCCCGTTTACGTGACGACTTCCGCTATGTTGTGGTAGCGCCCGCCCTGCCATTAACCACTGTGCTGGCTGACGATCGCGGCCACTGGCAGCCCGTACGACCGGGAAGCGACTCCGCGCTGGCGATGGGGATGATAAGCTGGATTATCGATAAACAACGCTATAACGCTGATTATCTCGCCATTCCCGGCGTACAGGCCATGCAGCAGGCAGGAGAAAAAAGCTGGACTAACGCAACTCATCTTGTGATTACCGATGAAATTCCAACGCTTGCCGGACAACACCTGACCCTCGCCCATCTGAGCACAAACGCCGCCCAGGAGCCGGTGGTCGTCAACGAGGCCGGTGAGATTGTCGCCGCCAACAGTTGCCCGCGTGCGCAGCTGTTTGTTACCCGCGAGGTGACGCTGGCTGACGGGCAGACGGTAACGGTAAAAAGTAGCTTCCAGTGTCTGCGAGAGTCCGCAGAGAAACTGTCGCTAACGCAGTACAGCCAGCAGTGTGGGGTGTCAGAAGCAGACATTGGCGCTCTGGCCGACGCATTCACCCGCCACGGACGTAAAGCGGCAGTAATTACGCACGGCGGAATGATGGCAGGCAATGGATTTTATAACGCCTGGTCGGTAATGATGCTCAATGCGCTGATTGGCAACCTCAGTCTTGAAGGTGGTGTGTTTGTTGGTGGCGGCAAATTCAATGGTGCCACCGACGGTCCGCGCTACAACATGGACAGCTTCGCCGGGAAGGTAAAACCGAAAGGGTTAAGCATCGCGCGCAGTAAAACCGCTTATGAGTCTTCCGAAGAGTACCGCAATAAGGTAGCTGCCGGACAATCCCCCTTCCCGGCTAAGGCCCCGTGGTACCCGTTTGTCGCAGGTCAGCTTACCGAACTCCTCGTCTCGGCGCTTGAAGGTTACCCTTATCCGCTGAAAGCCTGGATCTCAAACATGACCAACCCGTTTTACGGCATTGCGGGATTACGTGGCGTGGCGGAAGAAAAGCTTAAAGATCCTGCGCGTTTGCCGCTGTTTATCGCCATTGACGCCTTTATGAACGAAACCACGGCGCTGGCAGATTACATCGTGCCGGATACCCACAACTTCGAAAGCTGGGGATTTAGCGCTCCGTGGGCAGGCGTGGCCAGCAAAGCCACCACCGCGCGTTGGCCTGTCGTCAGACCTGCGACCAGCCTCACGGCTGACGGTCAACCGGCCTCGATGGAATCTTTCTGTATCGCAGTGGCAAAGCGCATTGGGCTACCTGGATTCGGCGACAATGCGATTACCGATCCGCAAGGTAATCACTATCCGTTGAATCGTGCGGAAGATTACTACCTGCGCCTCGCCGCCAATATTGCGTTTATGGGCAAAGCCCCGGTTGCAGAGGCACAGCCGGAAGACATAGCGCTAACCGGAGTAAAGCGGATCATGCCTGTGATGACCCAAACGTTGAAACCCGATGAAATCAGCCGAGTTGCGTTTATCTACTCCCGCGGCGGGCGCTTTGCGCCGGACATCAGCGGACGAGTTGATAACCGCGTCGGCAATGCCTGGGAAAAACCGCTCCAAATCTGGAATGCGAACGTTGCCGCGCACCGCCATGCAATTACCGGCGAGCGCTACAGCGGCTGCCCGGCCTGGTATCCTTCACGTCTGTCTGATGGACGTGCGGTCGAGGAGTTGTTCCCGGAACAAGAGTGGCCGTTGAAACTGATTTCCTTTAAATCCAATACCATGTCCAGCGCCACGGCGGTTATCCCGCGCCTTCATCATCTGAAACCGGTTAATCTGGTGGCGCTCAATCCGCAGGATGGTCAGCGGTATGGTTTAGCACACGGCGATATCGTGCGTATCACCACCCCTGGCGGTCAGGCGCAAGCGCAGATAAGTCTGCTGCATGGCGTCATGCCGGGCGTGATCGCCATTGAACACGGTTACGGGCATAAAGAGATGGGCGCAGCTCAGCATACGCTCGACGGCAAGCCAATGGCATTTGATGCACAGATAAAGTCAGGGATTAATCTCAATGATTTGGGCTTTGCGGATCCTACCCGGCAGGTTGCCAATACCTGGCTTGACTGGGTGTCGGGTGCGTCGGTGCGTCAGGGGTTGCCAGCGAGAATTGAGCGTATATAACTTTAGCGCCGGATGACAACGCTAACGCGATTTATCCGGCCTATGACGTTCAAAGTCATTGGCTATAGAGATAACTCCAACAGAAGTTACTCAATGACGGCAAAGTTGGGTCAAAAGAGGTTTTCTGGCACAAACTAATAAAGTAAGGAACAAATCACATGCTGTCTTCGCTTACGGTTTGGTTGCTGATAATGATTCATTAGGCGATTCAGTATCAAATGGCAGAGTTGGTGAAATAGAGTTAATTATTGATAAAAGCCGAATTTTATAATTCATTTATCCGATAAATAGATAAACCCTTGAATATTTAAAACCTAAATTTCACATGCGGAATTTAGGTTTTTTTTGTGTAATTTGAGAACATAGTCACATTAATTAAATGTGAAATAGTTTGATATCATACACCAATTAGTCTGGATATTTAAAATAGGGACTTAATCTATGAACTTCTGGGATGAAGATAAGCAAGGCTTTTTATTATCTCCTGGAGATAGAACAAGTTGCGGTGGTTATATTTTGGAAAATACTGATCTCCCTCGTATCAGAGGAATTAACATAGCATGCGAAGGAGATGAATACATATGCGGCCTTGATGGTCAACGATACAAAATTGAAGGCGGCGTACCAAATGGTTCACATATAGAGGTAGGTAGAAATTTAATTAGAAATACCTTCAAGAATGCCTTTGATGATGACATCGATTATGAAGGTCGAAAAATAACACCAGCCTCAGAGAGACTGAGGAAAATGCAGGAAGAATCAGGTTTACAAAGACGTTCATATAATTCACTTAGAAATTTCAATGAAATATATGAACGCGATGATTTTATTGGTTCTGCAGGAGGTATAATACCTGGACGGAAAAGAATCATTACTGGAGATAAGGAAAATAAATTCTTAACTTCAAATTTTAGCACAGGTTTTCGAACAAGGATTTCCAGGCATTTATTTGATACTTACACAAGGATGGGGAAAGATTTATCAGGTTATGAAACAGAAATAATATGTCTCCTTGCAGGCTCCGCACACAGTAGAGGTTCATGCAAATGTCATTGCAGGTTTACACCACGTTTTAATTTAACATACAGATATGATGAATATCTTTTGTCCAGTTTTCAATCAGTAAATAATACCAGTAATTCAAAACCGGAGACACCACCTGTACGGCATCAGCGCCCCTCTGAAGCAAGACAATCGGTTGAACCCGGTTTTTGTGTCGTGCCAGATCAAACATCACCTAAGAAATATGAGTGTGAGTTAATAGTCAATCCACCATCGGGAGTAAGAGAGTTATACCGCCAACTAAATCCAGAAAGAAGAAAAAAACCAGGTTCAATATTGATTGTTGCTGATCCTGAAAAAATTGATACCGATAAAATAAATCATATTAAAGTTGCCAGAGATAAAATTGATCTGGCTTTAGCACCATTAACAAATGAAGAGGCTAAAATTCTATTTGAAAACAGAACCCCGGTAGATATATTCGCATCAAATTTATACAGTGATGCGCTAGGAACAAGTGGCGACATTTTGGGTTATATAAAGGACGCGGGAGGAAACTATTATGAAGAAATTAATAAAAAATTAAATCAAATTCAGGGTCTATACCAAAGAACTTATAGCGAAAATGCTGGTCGTATTTCTGGTGAGGAATTTTTTGGTCAGCGAAAGCGGTTGTTTAAAGAGCTTGATGCTATTATGAATAGATTATCAAAAGAGCAATTAGATCTAAAACAATATGATAATATAAAACAGGCACTAGGACTATCAACAAAATCAATTATACATAAATGGGATCAAACTGGTATAAATGATATTGAAGGGTATGCAAGTTATATAGAAAAATCCGCAAGGTTATTTAAAATAATGAAAACCGTAGGTTATGTTGGTGTCGGCCTCGATTTTGCTAGTTACACTACAAATGTATACGATGCTTGCGCAAAAGGCCGTGAAAGTGAATGTAGAAAAGCCGCTATCTCTGAATATAGTAAGTTTGGTGGTAAACAAACTGCAAGTATGTTTGCCAGTGGTGCTGCTGGCACAGCTTCCAGAGCTGTTTGCATGTGGGCAATGGGTTTTGCTAGCGCAGAATTTGCAGGCGCTGGTGCTGCATTATGTTTAGCGATCGGCACTGGTGCTGGAATCTTAGCAGGTAAAGGTGCTGAAAAATATGGAGAAAAAGCAGGAGAGTATGTGGGAGAAATTATAATTAATAGTCCAGAAAAGCTTACCTACTCGCCCGAGACATTTATGGAAGAATCAGGAATCCTTATATATGAAAAGTTATTTGATAGAAAATTACGCTAATTTACAAGGTTTGATAGGAATAAGTTTTATGTTTTTAATGCTAGCAATAATCTTTATATCTTATGTTATTAATGGTTATAATTACAAGATAATTGCAAAAGCATATGAGAATAAATTTGGTTTGCTTCCTCAAACAGCACGACTGGCAAGAGGGGCGAGTTTGATTGGCACTCCTGCGGCATATTTCGCAAAAATAGATTTTATTATGGGGAGCCTTATATTCCCATATAATAGAGTAATCAATCATGATATGAGTATTGAATCTTATAATTATATTAGAAACCTTCCAGGTCATTTGACTACCGGGTTTAAAATAGAAGCAGCCCTATGGCTTGCTGAGTTAGTATTAGCGATGGCTTTTATGCTAATAGAGTTTATTGTTTAAAAACAGGGACTCCGGTGGAGTCCCTTTTTAACTTTTATTTCAATGTGCCATATGTTTGAACAACAATCCAGCCATATGGTTAACCGGATCGATTGACGTCAACGTTCCGGTCCATCCTGTATGACTATAGGTTTCTGAAATGGTTAACACACCGGACGTTGACGGCATCGATGCGTTACCGTTCATACGCCACTCGGCAAAAAGCGGATTAGTTGTTTACCGGGATCACCGCGCCTTTATATTTGGTACGGATCCAGTCCTGGATTTCTTTGGAGTGCAGGACATCGACCAACGCGACGATATCCTTCTTCTTCTCGTCGCCGCGATGCACGGTAATGATGTTGGCATACGGGTTGTTTTCACCGCTTTCGACGGCAATCGGATCTTTCACCGGATCCAGCCCGGCGTCGATGGCGTAGTTGGCGTTAATCACCACCGCATCGCCTTCGTCGTTGTTATACATCTGCGGTAACAGCGCGGCTTCCACGTTTGGCAGGAACTTCAGCTTTTTCGGGTTTTCGACGATATCGCTAATGCGCGCGGTTACTTTATCCACGCCCGGCTTCAGCTTAATAACACCCTCTTTTTCGAAAATCGACAGAATACGGCCTTCCTCAGATACCGCGTCGCGCATGATGACTTTGCCGCCTTCCGGTAGATCTTTAAGCGATTTCACTTTTTTCGAATAGATACCAATTGGCTCAATGTGAATTGCTCCGGCGCTGACGAAGTCATACGTTTTATCGCCCGCATGATCTTTAATCACACTGTTCAGGTACGGAATATGCTGGAAGTAGTTAGCGTCAATCTCACGACCAGCCAGCGCGGTGTTCGGCAGAATGTAATCCTGGAACGGTTTAATCTCCAGATCGATCCCCTGTTTCGCCAGAATCGGTTTGGCCTGTTCAAGGATCTCCGCGTGCGGCACGTTAGATGCACCAACGGTCAGAGTGTCTGCCCAGGAGGCAAAGCTCAGAGCGCTTAAGGTTGCTGCGGCGAGTAACGTCAGTGATTTTTTCATGATAATGGTTTCCGTATTTTATTAGCGTTTATCTAACAGAGAGGTGATCACATCGCCGCAAAGCTGGATGATGAAGACAATGAGCAAAATCGTCACCGTCGCCACCAGCGTGACGTCGCTGTGGTTGCGCTGGAATCCTTCCAGATAGGCCAAATTCCCTAAACCACCGGCACCAATTACCCCTGCCATCGCGCTGTAGCTAACCAGCGCAATTAGCGTCACGGTGATCCCGGACACCAGAGCAGGAGAGGATTCCGGCAGTAAAACCCGAAAAATAAGCGTGCTCAGCCGTGCGCCCATCGAACGGGTCGCTTCAATAACGCCTTTATCCACTTCACGCAGAGCGATTTCGACCAGACGTGCATAAAACGGCGCAGCACCGACGATCAGCGCAGGCAACGCGGCATTGGCGCCGAGAATGGTGCCTACCATCGCTTTGGTAAACGGGATCAGCAGCACGATCAAAATGATGAATGGGATTGAACGAAAGATATTCACCACCAGCGAAATAGCGTTATATACCGCTCGGTTGGGGAACAATCCGCCGCGCGCGGTCAGGAACAATGCCAGACCAAGCGCGATGCCCAGAATAAAGGTCGCAGCACCCGAAAGAGCTGTCATATACAGCGTTTCCTGGGTTGCCGCTAACAGTTGCTCCCACTTCAGATGGGGAAACAGTTCTTCAGCCATGTTGAATCACCTCGCCTTCAATGTCGCTCTGGCGCAGGTCGGCCAAAATATTGTTCAATTGTTCCTCAGAGGCCACCACGTGCACCCAAAGTTGACCAAACACACCGTGTGCGGTTTGCGTCATTTTGCCGTGCAAGATATTGAATGGCAGGCCATAGCGCAGGGTCAACTCGCCAACCACAGGCCGGTGCGTGCGTTGCCCGGTAAACGTAAGCTTGATAACTACGCCGCCAAGCTCACTTGCCAACTGCGGATTAAACTCGTCTTCCTCGGTGTACTGACTCACCTGACGAACGAACTGTCGGGTGATCGGCTGCTGTGGATGGGTAAAGACGCTGAGTACGTCGCCTTCCTCAACAACTTTGCCATTTTCCATTACCGCCACGCGATCGCAGATTTTGCGTACTACATGCATTTCATGAGTGATCAGCACAATGGTCAATTTGAAGCGACGGTTAATATCGAGGAGTAAATCGAGGATCTGATCGGTAGTTTGCGGATCCAGCGCCGAGGTGGCTTCGTCACACAGCAGGACATCCGGATTGTTCGCCAGCGCGCGGGCAATTCCTACACGCTGTTTTTGCCCGCCGCTGAGCTGGGACGGATACGCATTTTCACGACCGCTCAGCCCAACCAGCGTAATCAGTTCAGCAACCCGCTGTTTGATTGACGCTTTGGACGCGCCAGCGATTTGCATAGAGAAAGCAATATTTTCGCTAACGGTCCGTGACCACAGCAAATTGAAGTGTTGAAACACCATGCTGATTTTCAGTCGTGCCTGGCGTAACGATTCCCCACGGGCGGCAGAGATATCGTGGCCGTTAATCATCACGCTGCCGGAGGTCGGTTTTTCCAGCCCATTGAGCAAACGAATTAAGGTGCTTTTACCTGCCCCGCTGTAACCAATAATGCCGTAAATCTGTCCCTGTTCAACCGTCAGGTTGACGTTATCGACAGCGGTGATGGCAAGCCTTCCTGGCGTAAACACTTTCGAAATATTTTTCAGGACAATCATGTCGTTTGGGTATCCGCTGCTGCTTATTGTTCTTCTGCTATCGCTTTTGGCTGTTTAGCAGTATGGATGTCCAAACGAGTGTAATCAGCGGAATTGTCTTTTAAAATGAATTAAAAAGTATTTGATATAACATTTAGATATATATGTCGCGAACACTGAACAGATACCCTTCCTATCCCAGCCACGATGATGGAAAAACTCCTGACATTTTTGTTCACTGTTTTTTTTATCTCAACCCATCTCAATTTATAACTGAATCGAGCAAGCCAGCATCTTTTAAATGAGACATAGGAAATTGCAAAACTAATACATGACTGTGCTCACAAGATATCTTGCGTTAATTGTAAACATATAAAAATAAAGAACGTGTAATCCACTTTTTATTATTCTCAATAATTTGGTTTTGCTTCCGGTTTACAGCATGATCTGTGATTCATTTCACCACATGGCAACATTACTATAAATACAATTCAGCAAAATACACGGAGGCTTTAATGTTTAAAGAAGAAAGGCGTACATCTATTCTTAACTTACTCATCAAAGATCATAGTGTCAGCGTGAGCAAACTCGCCGTTCTTTTTAATGTTAGCCAGGAGACTATACGTTCAGATCTTTGTTATTTTCAGAAAACAGGAATGCTTTTGCGTTGTTACGGTGGTGGTATTGTTAACCGCCAGGCATTAAGCAAGTTGATAACAGAAAATAAAATTGATATCTCCGGCACAATTTCAACTCCGGCAAACAAAGATTTTCGATTACATAGAGAAGGCACGAAAATGTCGGGAAAAGTTTGTATATTAGGTTCATTTAATATTGATGTATCGGCTACCGTCCCCTGGCTTCCGCAAAGCGGTGAATCAATCCTCGCAAGCCAGTTCGGTTTTTATCCAGGAGGTAAAGGTGCTAATCAGGCATTGGCCGCAAATAATGCTGGCACCGACGTCCACTTTATTTTTAAAGTAGGTAAAGATCAGTTTAGCTCTTTTGCCCTCAATCATATTATCCAATCTGGTATAAATTCATATTGTGCTTATCAGACTGATGATGCCCCCACCGGAAGTGCATTAATTTATGTTTCAGAGCAGGATGGTGATAATATCATTGCTATCTATCCTGGTGCCAATATGATGCTAACCAGGCACGAAATTAATGAACAGCAGGGGCATATATCTGAAGCTAACGTTTTGCTAATGCAGCTGGAGACTAATATCGATGCTATTGAAGAATTTGTTCGCTTGGGTAAATTAGC
Source organism: Citrobacter sp. LUTT5 (assembly GCF_009905315.1). Lineage (NCBI taxonomy): Bacteria > Pseudomonadati > Pseudomonadota > Gammaproteobacteria > Enterobacterales > Enterobacteriaceae > Citrobacter > Citrobacter sp. LUTT5. Next base: position 2,718,711 of record NZ_CP047606.1, read on the forward strand.
AAACAAGACAATTATTTTGAATCCGGCACCTTATACCAAAAATGTTAGCCGTTTATTACCTTCAATAGATATTTTAACACCTAACGAAACAGAAGCATCATTTTTATCGGGTATTACAATATTAAATATTGATGATGCTCAAAAAGCAGGGAATATCATTCTGCAATCAGGCGTTGAGAAGGTCATCATCACTCTCGGCGCACAAGGATCATTACTGTGCGAACGCCACCGTACTTTGTTTATCCCAGCCTGGAGTGCCGTCGTCAAAGATGCTGCGGGCGCGGGTGATGCATTTAATGGCGCACTGGCCGCCTCACTTGCCCGTAAATCAGACCTTGTATCAGCCATTCAGTATGCCTCTGCCTTTGCTTCACTGGCAGTTGAACAAGAAGGCGCATCGAGCATGCCGCAGCATGAGCTGGTACTACACCGGATGCGCACTCAATCGCATGATATTATTAATATCAAATAATAGGATCTCAGTATGAAAATTTTATTTATCGGTGAGTCATGGCATATTCATATGATTCATTCTAAGGGATATGACAGCTTCACATCCAGTAAATACGAAGAAGGCGCTGACTATCTCTTATCCTGTCTGCGCCAGCAAAATATTACTATCGACTACATGCCAGCGCATATTGTACAAACCCGCTTCCCGCAGACGGTAGAGGAACTTGATATATACGATGCTATCGTGATTAGCGATATAGGCAGCAATACCTTTTTGTTGCAAAACAAAACTTTTTATCAGATGAATATCATCCCGAATGCGTTAGCGCTGATTAAAGAATATGTCTCAAATGGCGGCGGTCTGTTAATGATTGGCGGATACCTTTCCTTCACCGGCATTGAAGCGAAAGCAAATTATAAAAACACCCTGCTGGCCGAAGTTTTGCCTGTCGAAATGCTGGAGCATGATGATCGCGTTGAAATTCCGGAAGGATGCTGCCCAATCAACACGGAGGAACAGCATGTCATTACGCAAGACCTGACACAGTGGCCCCCCTTGCTCGGTTATAACAAATTGCGTTCCAAGGTAAACAGCATCACGTTGGTCAAAATAAATGACGACCCACTATTAGTTCTCGGTGAGTACAATAAAGGTAAAGTCGGCTGTTTTGCCAGTGATTGCGCACCGCACTGGGGAAGTCCGCAATTTATGCAATGGGAACATTACAAATCATTCTGGTGTAACGTTCTGCAAGCAATTAAAAAATAAACGCCAATCTGCAGGTGATTATTGAATCACCTGCCCTTTCCCCTCTGTATCGGTTAAAAAATATGCAAAGTCACTACAAATATGGTGAAATGTTTTGCGATAGCATATTAACCAGCTATCGTATTTATGGCGACCCGGCATCTCAATTAATGCCATTAATTATCTTACACGGCGGTCCATCAGGCGGTTTTGATTATCTATTAAATTATCATGAGCTGTCTGATGATGGACGCATGGTGATATTTTACGATCAATATGGTTGTGGTCGTTCGACGCATTTTCCGCTGGCGGATGCCTCATTCTGGACAATAGAACGTTATCTTCAGCAACTTCGCCAATTAATCAGCCATCTGAATATTGGTCAGCGATATTCATTACTCGGACATTCCTGGGGAGGTATGCTGGCAGCAGAGCACGCCTGCACGCAACCGGAAGGGTTGAGTGGTGTGATATATGCCAGCGCTCCCGCCAGCATCCCACTTTGGCAAAGCGAAGTACTGCGATTGTTGAAAGAACTCACGGCTGGCGCTGATGCAATGCCAGACGATGCCATTATGCAGGCAAAAATCTATCAGCATCCGCCTGAACAACTTATTGCCTACTACAAAAAACATGTTTACTCCCTGGCGCAAGAACCGCTGCATATTCAGCGTTCTGATGCGCAATTTGCCGCCGATCCCACCGCCTACCATGTGCTATGGGGCGCCAATGAACTTGCGGTGAATGGCTTGCTGGCGCAGTGGGACATCACCCGTTCATTGCATAAGATTCGATGCCCAGGATTAGTCCTTCATGGTGAGTATGATCAGGCGACATCACAGGTCGTTCAACCGCTTATTACCCATATAACCCACTGTCGGGGTGTCACGATTCCTGACAGCAGCCATAACCCACATGAAGAAAATACCGAGCCTTGCCTCACTGCTGTCCGTGAGTTTTTACGAGGCCTTGATTAACACGAATTGAGGTGTTTACTATGAGTAAAATAAAAAAGTTATCTCTCACAGATTTGGTGCTGTACGGGCTGGTATTTATGGTGCCGATCGCGCCGGTTTCTCTCTATGGCGTCGTATATAATTTATCTCATGGCATGGTCGCGCTCGTGTATATTATTGGCGCTATCGCGATGTTTTTTACCGCCCACAGCTATTCAACATTATCAAAGCACATCTCATCCTCCGGGTCGGCTTATACCTATGCAGGCGTGTGCATCAACCCCGCTGTGGGTTTTCTCACCGGATGGATTTTGTTGCTGGATTATCTGTTATTCCCTACGCTGGTTGCCGTCCTGGGCGGTGTTGCTGTTCATGCAATACTTCCGCAAATACCGATTTGGGTATGGCCGTTAATTTATGTGGCTATCGGAACGGGCATAAATTATTTGGGAATACAACAAACAGCTAAATTCGACAAACTGCTGGTCTTTATTCAACTCGGTATTCTGGCCATTTTTGTGGTGCTGATTTTGCGACTGCTGATGCTTGATAGCAGCCATGTGTCATTTTCTTTCAAACCTTTTTTTGATTCTCAGTGGTTTACGCCTGGCTTAATTGCTACCGCGATCTCTGTTGCGGCGCTCAACTTCCTCGGATTTGATGCCATTAGTACCCTAAGTGAAGAAAGCGAAGGCGGCGGGAAAGCAGTCAGTAAGGCAACCCTTCTCGCCCTTATCCTGGCCACCGTGCTGTTTATTATTGTGGTGACCTTTGCCGCATTCGCTACGGGTAAAATCGACAGTTTTGCGGAAGGTACAGAAACTAACGAGGCCTTTTTCACGATTGCAGGCGATGTTGGCGGCATCTGGCTTAAAGTTGCATTTTCTATCATCGTAGCGTTCGTTTGCGCAGTCGGGAATATCATTACGGCGCAAACCGCCGTATCGCGCGTCCTGTTCTCTATGGGGCGAGATAAAATGTTACCCACATTTCTGGCGCATGTGCACAGTAAAAGAAAAACACCTGACTATGCAATTCTGTTCACCGGGGCTGTGACACTATTCCTTAGTTACTTGTTTTCCGGGAAAATTGAATCCATATCCACCCTTGTCAACTTCGGCGCGCTTTTCGCATTCTTTATGGTGAACTTGAGTGTCTTCGTGCTCTACAACGTAAAGATGAAAGAGCATCGTCGTTTTGTCCCACATGTGATTTCTCCTGCGCTGGGGATGGTCGTCATTGGATATGTCTGTATGAATATGAACATTCACGCGCTGACGCTCGGGGTTATCTGGTCTGTAATCGGTCTGGCGGTTCTGTGGTATCGGAAAGCGCATAAGCAGGACATCCATATCGATCTTGAGGGGCGAAAGCTGCTCGACTAAGGCTGAATGCTGAGTTTGCAACACGTTATTTTTTTCTTGTTGCGCAACACCGTCTGAAGTTGGGCGGTGTTTTGTTAACCAACCCGAAACAATTTAATGCTGATTCTTTGTAAAACTGCACAGAAGTGTTTTGAAACGCTGTTTCCATTTTCCTTTTTGATAATTTTCAGCGTATAATGCGCGCCAATTGTCTCTTGAATGGTTTCAGCACATTGACCTGTAAAACTCAACGACTACAAAACTCACCATCCCGTTGGGCTGAAACACAAGCACACATTCCTCTGCACGCTCTTTCGATGTCACCTATCCTTAGAGCGAGGCATCACAACTTTCGTAACTCAGGTTTAGCTTCCCGTCCGTGCGCGGCGGGAGCCAGATTTCCATATCCTTCTCAACTTAAAGACTAAGACTGTCATGAAAAAGACGAAAATTGTTTGCACCATCGGTCCGAAAACCGAATCCGAAGAGATGTTAACCAAAATGCTGGACGCGGGCATGAACGTCATGCGTCTGAACTTCTCTCACGGTGATTACGCAGAACACGGTCAGCGCATCAAGAATTTGCGCAACGTCATGAGCAAAACCGGCAAGAAAGCAGCAATCCTGCTCGACACCAAAGGTCCGGAAATCCGTACCATCAAACTGGAAGGCGGTAACGACGTTTCCCTGAAAGCGGGCCAGACCTTCACCTTCACCACCGACAAATCTGTCGTAGGCAACAACGAAATCGTTGCTGTTACTTATGAAGGCTTCACGAAAGATCTGTCCGTCGGCAACACCGTTTTGGTTGACGATGGTCTGATCGGCATGGAAGTTACCGCCATCGAAGGTAACAAAGTTATCTGTAAAGTGCTGAACAACGGCGACCTGGGCGAAAACAAAGGTGTTAACCTGCCGGGCGTTTCCATCGCACTGCCAGCACTGGCTGAAAAAGACAAACAAGACCTGATCTTCGGTTGCGAGCAAGGCGTTGACTTCGTTGCAGCGTCCTTTATCCGTAAACGTTCTGACGTCGTTGAAATCCGTGAGCACCTGAAAGCGCACGGCGGCGAAAACATCCAGATCATCTCCAAAATCGAAAACCAGGAAGGCCTGAACAACTTCGACGAAATCCTCGAAGCGTCTGACGGCATCATGGTTGCACGTGGTGATATGGGCGTTGAGATCCCGGTTGAAGAAGTTATCTTCGCGCAGAAGATGATCATCGAAAAATGTATCCGTGCACGTAAAGTCGTTATCACTGCGACCCAGATGCTGGACTCCATGATCAAAAACCCGCGTCCGACCCGTGCAGAAGCCGGTGACGTAGCGAACGCCATCCTCGACGGTACCGACGCAGTAATGCTGTCTGGCGAGTCAGCAAAAGGTAAATACCCGCTGGAAGCCGTTACCATCATGGCGACCATCTGTGAGCGTACTGACCGTGTGATGACCAGCCGTCTGGACTTCAACAATGACAGCCGCAAACTGCGCATCACCGAAGCCGTGTGCCGTGGCGCGGTTGAAACTGCTGAAAAACTGGACGCGCCGCTGATCGTCGTCGCAACCCAGGGTGGTAAATCTGCTCGTGCAGTACGTAAATACTTCCCGGATGCTACCATCCTGGCGCTGACCACCAACGAAACTACCGCGCGTCAGCTGGTGCTGAGCAAAGGCGTTGTTGCACAGGTGGTTAAAGAAATCAGCTCTACCGATGATTTCTATCGCCTGGGTAAAGAAGTCGCTCTGGAAAGCGGTCTGGCTCAGAAAGGTGACGTTGTGGTTATGGTTTCTGGTGCACTGGTTCCGAGCGGCACCACCAACACTGCATCCGTTCACGTGCTGTAATAATTCCATCGCGAATTAATTTGCTTAAAAAAGCGCCCTGGTGGCGCTTTTTTTATTTAATCGATAGCCACAATTAATAAAAAATCAAATCGGATTTCACTATCTAATCCGTGATTATCTAAGATGAATCCGATGGAAGCTTTCTGTTTTCACTCGGTTTTTTAGCCGTTTTTGCACAATTCGATGCTTCTTTGAGCGAACGATCAAAAATAAGTGCATTCCCATCAAAAAAATATTCTCAACATAAAAAACTTTGTGTAATACTTGTAACGCTACATGGAGATTAACTCAATCTAGAGGGTATTAATAATGAATCGTACTAAACTGGTACTGGGCGCGGTAATCCTGGGTTCTACTCTGCTGGCAGGTTGCTCCAGCAACGCTAAAATCGATCAGCTGTCTTCTGACGTTCAGACTCTGAACGCTAAAGTTGACCAGCTGAGCAACGACGTGAACGCAATGCGTTCCGACGTTCAGGCTGCTAAAGATGACGCAGCTCGCGCTAACCAGCGTCTGGACAACGCAGCTACTAAATACCGCAAGTAATAGTATCTGTGTAATAAAAATGGCGCACATTGTGCGCCATTTTTTTTGCTCTGAATTCTCCTTCCCTGTTATTGCGTAGCGCGCACCTCAGCATCTTCTCCCGGCACACCATTTTGCGCAGACTTCACTTCCGGCCCATTGCTCGCGACCGATGCTTGCCCGGCAGTGACGGTGACCGGATAACCTGCACGACGATACAACGCCCTTTCCACCAGACTGTTATCCACCGCTTTATTGTCTTTAAACTGGGTAAAGCCGGCTGGTAACACATACGGCATGGTCTGGACGTTTTGTTCCTCTTCAGGCGACAGCGGTCGATGCACTTCGACATACCTCATGCCGTTTGGCTCTATCGAATATTTTATCGGCTCATTAATCACCCTGACCGGCGTGCCTGTGCGGACCTGAGCAAACAACGCTTTGATATCCGGCGCGTTCATGCGAATACACCCAGAACTCACTCGCAGGCCCACGCTGTCCGGTGCGCTGGTGCCATGGATCAGATATTCACCGTTTCCATGCGCCAGACGCAGTGCAAAGCGTCCTAACGGGTTATTTGGTCCGGCAGGTACAACAGGCGGTAATGTGATGCCACGCTCCAGAGAGCGTTTACGGATGCCTGGTGTAGGGGTCCAGGTTGGATTCGGGATTTTCTGCCCAACCCGGGTTTCCATTACCGGCGTTTCCAGCCCCTGCAAACCGATACCAATCGGGAATACCTGAACAATATTCTCTCCCGGCGGGAAGTAATACAGACGCAGTTCCGCCAGATTCACAATAATGCCTTCGCGTGGTGCATCCGGTAGCAGTAATTGTGAGGGAATAGTGATCAGCGTTCCGGGTTTAGGTACGGGGGCAATAGTATTGTTGGCTTCAAGGATCAGCATTGCAGCGGTATCAAACTTACGGGCTATCGCCTGTAGGTTTTTATCGCCTTCCTGCACGGTGTAGGTTTGGTTTTGCCCAACAAGGCGGCTGTTCGCCTGGGGCAAAGGATAATCGACCGCCCATGCGGCCTGAATAGCGCTGTAGGCGCCGATTAGCATTAACGTAATAACAGACGCGCGTTTCATACTCACTCACCCCCCTGGCGTTCTTGCCGGACGGCGGCGAGCGCCCGATCCGGCCTACGAGTCACTGCGTTGCCTTACACGAACGCTTTCAAGTCGGTCTGAAAGTTGACGTGTTTTATCAGTTTAGCTAAGAGTTGCGGCTTTGGCGCGAATAGCCCGAATCATCGCCTCCAGCCCTTGTGAACGAGACGGTGTGAGATGCTGTGCGAGCGCCATTTTTTCAAACCACGGGCGCACATCAAAATTCACAATATCCTGAGCCGTCATGCGATCATACAAAATGAATACCACGGCAATAAGCCCTTTCACAATTGCCGCATCACTGTCGCCCTGTAATTCAATAATCCCTTCGCCATTCTGACGCATAACAATCCATACCTGGCTTTGGCATCCCTGAATGCTATTTTCCGGGCAGCGTAAGTAATCGTTTAGTTCCGGCAAACGCTGACCCAGTTCAATAATGTACAGGTATTTCTCTTCCCAATTAGCGCAACGCAGAAAATTACGCAACAACTTTTCTTTATCCGGTAGCGCAGCCATAACGCCTCCCTGTTAGCCCAGTAAATGGTGAATACGCTTGAGGCCCGTTACCAGGCGCTCCACTTCTTCATGGGTGTTATACATTGCAATCGACGCCCGGCACATCGCGGGAACGTTATAAAAGGCCATCAGCGGCATTGCGCAGTGATGCCCCGTCCGCACGGCGATGCCATAGTTATCGAGAAAACTCCCGACGTCATAGGCGTGATGCTTGCCGAGGTTGAATGCAATCACACCCAGACGGTTATCCGGTCCGTAGATTGTTAAATCTGGCACATCCGCCAGCTGTTCCAACGCATAGCGCATCATGAACTGTTCATATTCGCTGATTTCAGTCAGCCCCAGCGCTGAAACATATTCAATAGCCGCGCCGAGTCCGATAATGCCCCCGGTGTTTGGCGTTCCGGCTTCAAACCGCCAGGGCGCTTTGGCCCACGTCGTTCCCTGACTCAAACTCACCGTCGCAATCATTGAACCACCGCCTTCCCACGGCGGCATCTCCTGCAGCAGCGACTCTCTGGCATACAGAACGCCAATACCGGTTGGACCGTAAAGTTTATGCCCGGAGAAAACATAAAAATCGCAATCCAGCGCCTGCACATCCACTTGATGATGCATCACCGCCTGCGCGCCATCCACCAGCACTTTCGCGCCGTATTGATGCGCCAGCGCGATCATCTCACCCAACGGGTTTTCCGTGCCCAGCACGTTAGATACGTGGGTAATCGCCAACAGCTTCGTGCGATCGTCAAACAGCGTCGGCAGCGTTTCCAGCTGCAACGTACCATCGTCATTGAGCGGGATAACGCGCAGTTCTGCACCTACGCGGACACACAGCATCTGCCAGGGCACAATATTGGCATGGTGCTCCATTTCGCTGATGATAATGTTATCGCCCGCCCGCACATTGCTGCTGCCCCAGCTGTTCGCCACCAGATTGATGCCCTCCGTCGTACCGCGAACAAACACCAGCTCTTCGGCGGAGCGGGCGTTAATAAACAGCGAAACGAGCTTGCGCACATTCTCCATTTTTTCCGTAGCCTGAGCGCTCAGCGTATGGATACCGCGGTGGACCGCCGCATAGCCGTGACGGTAGAACTCGGCTTCGGCATCAATCACCTGGTTCGGCTTTTGCGCGCTGGCCGCGCTATCCAGATACGCCAACGGTAAACCATTCACTTCACGCGTCAGAACCGGAAAATCGGCCCGCACTTTTTCAATGGGAAATGTCATGCTACGCCTCCCGGCAAGCGTTGGGCGATCCGTGCCAGTACCTGTTGTTTCAGCGTTTCCTCGCCCAGGGCTTCCGTTAGCTCAGCGGCAAACGCATAGAGAATCATTTGTTGGGCATCTTGCTGGCCGATCCCGCGCGAACGCAAATAGAACATCTGCTCGTCGTCGATCCGCCCTACCGTCGCCCCGTGACTGCATTTCACGTCGTCGGCATAGATTTCAAGCTGCGGCTTGGTATCCACTTCCGCCAGTTTACCGAGCAGCAAATTATTGTTGGTCATCTGGCCATCAGTTTTAATAGCGTGCTGAGCGACGTTGATCAGGCCATTGAATACCGCCCGCCCCTTATCGCTGACGATCGTTTTATGCAGCTGGCGGCTGTTGCAATATCCTTTGTTATGCTCAAGCCAGGTGCGGGTGTCGCAGACTTCATTTTTCACCGGCATTGCCAGGCTGTTGAGCCGAAGCGTGGTGTTTTCGCCGTTAAGCTGGGTGCTGGTGTTATGACGCAGCACCGCATCACCGAGTAAAAAACTGTGGCTGGCGGCCGTGGCATCCGCCCCCAATTGAATGTCATTGTGCGCGAAATGGTGGCTCTGTGGGTTCTCAAACGCCAGTTTGATGTGGCGCAAGTGCGCATTCGCCGCGACATTCATGGTTAAACGTGCGCCAGTGAAATGGCGAAGCTCGCTGAGGCTGACATAGTGTTCAATAACGGTGGCTTCTGCGCCTTCCGCCAGCTCCAGATGGTGGCGATAGTGCGCCGTGTTCACCTCATCGCCCGCCAGCCCCTGGGTAATGTGCAGTAGCAGCAGCGGTTTCGCTGGGCGCTGGTTACGCTTCACCTGAATGTGAGTGACGCTACGCGACAGGCTTTCGGTCAGGTGCAGAAACACTTCCGGTTGGATAGCCGCTGGCAGCATCTGGCGCGCATCGTCAATGGTAATATCAAAACAGCTGCCATCCGCGCTGTCGCTAAGTGCCTCGCAAAATTGCCCGTCGACAAATACCAGTCGTATGGCATCAATTGCCGGCGCTAACGCTTCACACTGGGCTGACGTTATCTCAGCGACATGACTGACAAACTGGCTATTGGTTAACCCCTCCAGCGGCGTGTATTTCCAGTCCTCATGCTTACGCGTTGGCAGCCCCAGACGCAGCATCTGCTGCAGATGCTGCTGGGCATGTTGCGAGCGCGTCTTACCTTGCGTTTCAAACAGATGGTGCCACTGTTGCAGCACGTTACTGCTGTTCGCTAAGCCAGCCATAACCTTGCTCCTCAAGTTGTTTGACCAGCGTAAAATCACCGGACTTCACTATTCGCCCCTGGTAGAGAACGTGAACATAATCGGGTTTGATATAGTCCAGGATGCGTTGATAATGGGTGACGATAATGAATGAGCGTTGCCCGTCGCGTAGCGAGTTCACGCCGTCGGCGACGATTTTCAGCGCATCGATATCCAGCCCGGAGTCCGACTCATCCAGAATGCACAACTGAGGCTCCAGCACCGCCATTTGCAAAATGTCATTACGCTTTTTCTCACCGCCGGAGAAACCAACGTTGACCGAACGCGTGAGCAAATCTTCCGGCATCTTCAGCAACGCAATTTTTTCTTCCATCAGATCCTGGAAGTCAAACCTGTCCAGCGACTCTTCGCCACGGTAGGTGCGTACCGCATTCAGTGCCGTTTGCAGGAAAAACTGATTACTGACGCCGGGGATTTCCACCGGATACTGGAATGCCATGAAGATCCCTTCACCGGCCCGGTCTTCCGGTGACAGTTCCAGTAAATCCTTACCGTTGAATTCTACCGTCCCGCCGGTGACTTCATAGTCATCACGTCCGGCCAGGGTGGCGGAAAGCGTACTTTTCCCGGAACCATTTGGCCCCATAATGGCGTGCACTTCTCCGGGGCGAATTTCAAGACTCAGCCCACGCAGGATCGCCTTATCTTCCACACTGACCTGTAAATCTTTGATGCTTAACATGTGCTTTCCTTAAATTTTAACCGACGCTGTGTTCAAGACTTATAGCGAGAAGTTTTTGCGCTTCCACGGCAAATTCCAGCGGCAGTTCAGAGAACACGTCTTTACAGAAACCATTCACGATCATCGAAATGGCATCCTCTTCGCTGATACCGCGCTGCAGGCAGTAAAACAGCTGATCTTCGCCAATGCGCGACGTCGTGGCTTCGTGCTCGAGCTGGGCGCTGTTGTTACGACACTCCACATATGGGAATGTGTGCGCTCCGCAATCCGCCCCGATCAGCATCGAGTCACATTGGGTATAGTTGCGGGCGTTGGTGGCGGTCGGCATGATTTTCACTAAACCGCGATAGCTGTTCTGGCTGTGTCCGGCGGAGATCCCTTTCGAGATAATGGTCGATTTGGTGTTTTTACCGATGTGGATCATCTTGGTGCCTGTATCGGCCTGCTGATGACCACTTGTCAGGGCCACGGAGTAGAATTCGCCGATAGAGTTGTCGCCACGCAAAATGCAGCTTGGGTATTTCCAGGTAATGGCCGAGCCGGTTTCCGACTGCGTCCACGACATTTTGCTGTTTTCACCTTCGCACAAAGCGCGCTTGGTGACGAAGTTCAAAATGCCGCCGGTGTTGCCATCCCCGGGGAACCAGTTTTGCACCGTCGAGTATTTCACTTCGGCATCTTTGTGGATGATGACTTCTACCACCGCGGCATGCAGCTGGTAGCTGTCGCGCACCGGAGCCGAACAGCCTTCGATATAGCTGACGTAGCTGCCCTCATCCGCGACCAGAATAGTGCGTTCAAACTGCCCGGTTTTTTCCGCATTGATACGGAAATAGGTCGACAGTTCCATGGGGCAACGCACACCTTTCGGTACATAAATAAACGTGCCGTCAGATGCCACCGCTGCATTCAGCGCGGCAAAGAAGTTGTCATTACCTGGAACCACGGTGCCCAGATATTGTTTTACCAGCTCAGGATGATCGTGAATCGCCTCACCGAACGAACAGAAAATAATGCCCTGTTCCGCCAGTTTGTCGCGATAGGTGGTCGCCACCGATACCGAGTCAAAAATAGCATCAACCGCCACCTCTTTGCCTTCACGGACCGGTACGCCAAGCTGTTCAAAGGCATCCTCAACCTCTTTGCTTAAAAACGCATTCGCCCCCGTTTGCTGCACGGCTCCCGGCTCAGATGCGCAGGTTTCATCGCAGTTACCGCAGGACGGTGCGGAATAATAGCTGTACTCCTGATAATTCAGCTTGTCGTAGTGCGCTTTTAGCCAGTGCGGCTCTTCCATGGTCAGCCATGCCCGAAAGGCATTCAGGCGGAATTCCAGCATCCAGTCGGGTTCATTACGTTTTGCCGAAATCGCGCGCACGACCTCTTCGTTGATCCCTTTCGCCAGCTCATCGGTTTGCAGTTGGGTGAAGAAGCCCTCTTTGTAATTAAGGTGCCCGCCAGCCCAGGTGTTGACATCGTCAGTTGCTTCAGTATTACGAGACATAGTACCGCCTATACCCCAAAACTTTCGCCACAGCCGCATTCGTTCTGGGCTTTCGGGTTATGAAATTTAAATAACTGATTTAATCCTTCGCGAACGAAATCGACTTCTGTGCCGTCGATGAACGGCATCGCCTGTAAAGGCACATACAGTCTGGCGCCATCCCTTTCAAACAGGAGATCGTCTTTTTGGGCCTCGCGCACGGTATCCAGCACGTAGCCGAATCCCGCGCATCCCGTTTGCTTCACGCCCAGGCGTACGCCCAACATGTCGGGTTGCTTTGCCACCAGTTCACGGATATGCGCCGCAGCCGCAGGTGTTAACGTCAGTCCACGCCAGGCAAAATCGTCCGGGTTAAATGTTCCTGAATGCAATTCCATAGGGTTACCTCGAGTCACTAGCTTTTAAGCTATAACAACATGTTAGTGATAATGATTATCACTTCAACCCCTCAACAGCAGGGGCATTCGGGTTAACCGCCCTTTTTGACTACTTTTACTAAGCATAGACCCTGCAGCGAGGGTTTACAGGAATGGAATTATTTGTTCAATGCATTGATTAATAATGTATTATAGAAATCTAATCGTTCAGGCAGGTCAAAGATTAAAAGATGTATAGATAATGTCTATTTAAGGGATAGGTAGGGATAAAAACAGGGAAAACAACTATTCAAATAATATGCTAATGACAAAAAACCCTTAAGTCTGCTTGCTGGCAGGCTTAAGGGTTCCGGCCCCATCCGGCGCTTATCTCCGGCACTCACGATGGCTTAGCTCTTGAAGGGGCGATAAGAATAATCTCATACACCGTTAAGTTTTTTTTAACACAACTTGCGGTTTGACTATTTTGTGAGCACGTTTAGCTACCTTTTTAGCATTGCGCCGCCCCACTAAGCGCATCCAGCAGCAAACGTAGCCCCGCAGGCTGATGCTCCCGAGAAAGGTATAAGCCATAAATTGGTAAGCATTTAGGTTGAAGTTCTGGCAGTAATCGAATTAACGCTCCCTGCGCCAGCCCTTCCTGCGCTTCCAGTTCTGGCACCAACGCGATCCCCATTCCTGCCACCGCCGACTCGCAGAGCAGCGAAGAGATCCCTGCACTCAAATTCCCTTTGATTGCAACGGAGACAGACTGCCCCTGGGCATCCAAAAAGTGCCAGGATTGTCCGGCAAAACCGCTGTAGTACAGGCAATTGTGCCGAGTGAGATCGTCGACTGTCTCAGGCGTGCCATGTTGATGCAGATAATCTGCGGACGCGCAAAGTACCGATTTACAGTCGCCCAACCGACGGGCGATGGTTCCTGGCTCGGGATTATCCGTTATGCGGATCGCCACATCGATGCGTTCCCCCACAAGGCTTACCGGTTGATTATTGATCTCCACCTCAATACGTAATTGCGGATATTGCTCCATAAACGCCGGCAGAACCGGAGCAAGAATATGCATGGCGGTAAAATGGGCGCAGGCCACACGTAGCGTGCCCGAGGGAATTTGCGCGCCACTGGCGGCACCAATATCCAGCGAAAGTTGCGCCAGAGAACGCGTTTTCAGTAATGCCTCTTCACCCGCAGGCGTGATCGTTAAGCGACGCGATGAGCGATGGATAAGCCTTGCGCCTGCCCATTTTTCCATCTCGTCGAGGTAACGACTGACCATCGGACGGGAAAGCCCCAATGCACGTGCAGCGGCGCTCAGACTGCCCAAATCACAGATATGGTTAAATACCGTTGCCGCCATCACTCTGTCCATTGCATCCCATCCGATCGTTTTATGAAACTCAGCATGTCCTAATGAGGGAATTCTAACAGATACGAATATGCTTAAAATACGGGAACTATCAAAAGTCAATTCCCTGCATAAGGTTACCTGGTATGAAAGTTAAATCTCTGGCCCTGCTGTTACCTCTGTTTGCGTCTTCAGCTTTCGCCGCACCGCTACAGCTGGACGTCTATAATCCACAGGAGAAGGGTATTTTCCCGGTCTCTTCGACGCTGGTGTCTGGCCCCAAAGAGGCGATTTTGTTTGACGCCCAGTTCAGCACCAAAGATGGCGAACAGCTGGTGCAGATGATTCGCGCCAGCGGTAAAACGCTGAAGGCTATCGTGATCACTTCCGGCGATCCGGATTTCTATTTCGGTCTGCAACCCATCGTCAACGCTTTCCCACAGGTAAAAGTTCTGGCAACACCGCAGGTGGTAGACCATATCCGCGCCACCAAAGAGGCCAAACTGCAATTCTGGGGCCCGCAAATGAAGGACGGCGCGCCAACATCGCTCACCGTTCCGCAGGCAACGACGCAAACGCAGTTCACGGTTGATGGTGAACCGCTGGAACTGCGTCACTCCAACGATTATGCAGCGTATATCTGGATCCCGGCGAATCGGGCCATTATTGGCGGCACAGGCGTGGCTTCAGGTATTCATGTCTGGACGGCGGATACACAGTCTGAAGAACAGCGTAGTGCATGGCGTAACGTACTGAGCGAAATGCAGAGCTTACAGCCCACTCAAGTGGTCCCGGGTCATTACATTGGCGAACGCCCAACCGGCGATAAAGCTATTCGCTTCACCCAGGACTATTTGCAGTCGTTTGAGCAGGTGTTAGGGGCGAAGAAAGGATCGGATTATGTGATTAAAACCATGACGGCAGCATGGCCAGGTCTGGCAGACGCAAGCTCGCTGGAACTAAGTGCGAAGGTTAACAGCGGTGAGATGAAGTGGTAATGAAGATTTAAGGCCAAAATAACCCCGAACATGTGTCGGGGTTTCGTTACGATAAGCATACCGGAATCAATGAACGCCCATGCGCCAGGCAAAATAGATCTCTTCTTTCAGTTCAGTTGAAGAGAGCGCCAACAGATCTGCAAACTCCAGCTCAAGCTGTTTTAGCCTTTTCAGGTACTGAGCCGGTGAAAGATCGGTTTTATCACGACGTAAAAATTCTATTGCCAGTTGGGCAGGGTCTAATTGGGTAGACATATCATCCTCGCTTGTGTTCAAAACCTGCACAGTATAACACCATTCCCTGTGCAGATAATGACCAAAAGCAATATGCATCACAAAATTGCGGTCGTCAGACGCGACATACAGCACAATCGTCCCTGCTCATCGAAGATCTCTATTTGCCAAACCTGGTGACGAGAGCCGGTATGTAACGCGCGACATACGCCCCTGACGTGCCCTTCCCGCGCAGAACGGATATGGTTGGCGTTGATCTCCAGGCCCACCACTTTCTGCTCACCCTGAGTACACAGGTATCCCGCTACCGAACCAATACTTTCCGCCAGCACCACGGATGCGCCGCCGTGCAGCAACCCAAAGGGTTGTTTGGTGCGATGGTCCACCGGCATTGTAGCTTCCAGCGTATCGTCACCAATGTGCACAAAACGAATATCGAGCAACCCAACCATATTTCCTTCACCCATGGCATTGAGCGCCTCGAGTGTGACTTCACGTTTCCAGATCATCCTATAATCTCCAGCAGTGCCTGTAATGGGTGGCGAACGCCCGTACCTTCAACGCGTTTTACCTGGCTGCGACAGGAGTACCCGGTAGCCAGACAACGGTTACGTGGCAATCGTTGCATTGCCTGGTGCCATGATAACTCATAGATCCCCAATGAGTTTTGGTGATTCTTTACCTCGTGGCCGTAGGTGCCAGCCATACCACAGCATCCCACGCTGACGTTCTCCAGCTTTGCGCCAAAGCGAGCAAAAATAGCCGCCCACTGTGCAGGTGCGCCCGGCAAGGCCGTCACTTCGGTACAGTGGCCAAAGAAATACCACGGTTCACCGCCAACAGCGACTGGCTGCTGTGCTTCCACAGCTTTCGATAACCATTCGTTGGCTAGCAACACATGGAAATCCCCCCGTTGTTCACCCAGCACCATCTTGTATTCATCGCGATAACAAAGCACCAGCGCCGGATCAACACCCACCATCGGAATATTCAGCTTCGCTACCCGGTTAAGAAACTCGGATGTCTTTTTCGCCGTTTTGGCAAAACGGTTTAAGAAGCCTTTAATGTGCTGCGCCTTGCCGTTTGGCGAAAACGGCAGCAGTACCGGCTGCATGCCCAGCTTCTCTACCAGACGTATAAAGTCAGCAACCACCTGCGCATCGTAATAGCTGGTGAAAGGGTCCTGCACCACCAGCACCGTACGGGCTTTTTGCTCAAGGCTGAGTAATTCGAGCTGTTCCAACGTCATATTGGCGGAGCGATGCCCCACCAGTTGGCGTTGCAGCGACGGTGCAGACAACAGAGGTAAATCAACCATTCCAATGTGCTTTTTAGCCAGGTTTCGCACCAGCGGCTGGTTGATGAAGAAGTTAAACGTTTTGGGCGCTCGTGCCATTAACGGCGCATAGCTCTCAACGGTCGCCACCATGTGATCGCGCAACGGGCGCAGATAACGCGTGTGGTACAGCTGGAGGAAGCGCGAACGGAACTCCGGTACATCAATTTTAATTGGACACTGGGTGGAACAGGCTTTACACGCCAGGCAACCTGACATCGCCTCTTTTACTTCGTGTGAGAAATCGTATTCACCCTTGCGCGCATGCCAGCTGTTGCGGGTACGGGCAATCAGCGAACGTAAACTGGCGCGTTTTTCCGGTAGCTCTTTTTCCAGCTGTATTGGGTCAATCCCGCGATCCGCTAACAAACGCAGCCATTCACGCACTAACGTGGCTCGCCCTTTTGGCGAATGAATACGGTTGAGGCTGATTTTCATCGACGGACACATAGGGCTTTTCGCATCGAAGTTAAAGCATAACCCGTTGCCGTTACACTCCATTGCCCCGCGCCACTCCTGGCGTACGGCCAGAGGGATCTGACGGTCATACGTTCCGCGTTTCACCGCGTCCACTTTCATCATCGGCGCATCTACGTCTTCCGGTGGACAGATTTTCCCAGGATTCAGCCGGTTTTGCGGATCAAACACCGATTTCACTTTGCGCAGTTCGCGATACAGCTCCTCGCCGAAGAACGCCGGGCTATATTCTGCACGAAAACCTTTCCCATGCTCGCCCCACAGCAAACCGCCATATTTCGCCGTCAGCGCCACAACATCATCAGAAATGCGTTTCATCAGCACTTCCTGCTGCGGGTCACACATATCCAACGCCGGTCTGACATGCAGCACGCCTGCGTCTACATGACCAAACATGCCGTAACTCAGAGCGTGGCTGTCGAGTAGCGCGCGGAACTCGGCAATATAGTCCGCCAGATGCTCCGGCGGAACGCAGGTATCCTCGGCAAACGGAATTGGCTTCGCGGAACCTTTTGCATTGCCCAGCAGACCGACTGCCTTTTTGCGCATGGCGTAAATTCGTTCGACTCCCGCCAGTTCGGTACACAGCTGCCAGCCAATGACACCCGCTTCCTGACGAGCGATTAAGCCATCCAGACGTTCACACAGTGCGCTGACCTGCGAATTAATCAATACTTCGTCGTCACCGGCAAACTCTACAATGTTCAGACCCAGCATCTCTTTATCAGGTACATCGGTAATCAATTCACTTACCGAGTGCCAGACGATATCTTCCCGCGCCAGATTGAGTACTTTGGAGTCAACAGTTTCTACCGACAATGCGCGTGCTTCCACCATCACCGGGGCATTACGCAACGCCGAGTCGAAAGAGTCGTACTTGACGTTAACCAGCTGTCTAACTTTTGGTAGCGGGGTGATATCCAGACGGGCTTCGGTGATAAACGCGAGCGTACCTTCAGAGCCGGTGAGAATGCGGGTTAAATCAAATTCGGTCATCTCATCGTTAAAGACGTGCCGTAGATCGTACCCGGTCAGGAAGCGATTAAGTTTCGGGAATTTATCCATGATCAGCTGTCGGTTATCGCGACAACGTTCATAAACGGTCTTATAGATGCGGCCAATGGTGGTATTGCTTTTCCCCAGCATTTCGGCAAGCTCGATCGGCATTGGCTGAGTATCAAGAATATCACCGCCCATCAGCACCGCACGGATGCCCAACACATGATCGGAAGTTTTACCGTAAACCAACGATCCTTGCCCGGACGCATCGGTGTTGATCATCCCGCCGAGCGTTGCCCGGTTACTGGTGGATAATTCCGGGGCAAAGAAATAGCCGTAAGGCTTCAGAAACTGGTTGAGCTGATCTTTTATCACCCCAGCTTCTACCCGCACCCAACCTTCTTGCGGGTTGATTTCAATAATGCGGCTCATATAGCGGGACATATCAACAATAATGCCCTGGTTCAGCGCCTGACCGTTGGTCCCGGTGCCGCCGCCGCGCGGGGTAAAAATCAACGACGAGAAAAGCGGTTCTGCCGCCAGACGGGCGATTAGCGCCACATCTGCGGTTGAACGAGGGAAAACGACAGCATCAGGTAGCAGCTGATAAATACTATTATCCGTCGACATTGTCAGACGATCGGCATAGCTCGTTGCCGTATCGCCCGTAAATCCTTGCTGCTCCAGCGCCTGCAAAAAGTTGAGCACCAGTTGAACGACACCTGGTGCCTGAGAAATTTGTGGAATCATTATAGTGACCCTTTCCTGCGGTCTGTGTTGTGAATTTAATCGTTTGCGTGTTGCTTTGTTTGTTGTATCACATTTTTTTCTAATACGCTCAGCAGATTTACAGGCAGAATCCGCCTGTTCAAAACCGCTGAAATTGCTCATCATTACAGGGTGTCATTTAAGTATTCACGTCGCGTCAACGTTCTGGCGCAAAGACAAAGGTGAAAAGTATTTATGGTAAATTTCCGTCAGCCCAGGGATATTGCACAAGTGCTGCTATCGGTGCTGTTTTTAGCCATCCTGATTGTGGCCTGTCTCTGGATTGTTCAGCCCTTTATCCTCGGTTTTGCCTGGGCAGGCACGATTGTCATTGCAACCTGGCCTATCCTGCTACGCTTACAAAAATTGCTCTGGGGACGCCGTTCACTTGCCGTACTGGTGATGACGCTGTTGCTGGTGCTGTTGTTCATCATCCCCATCGCGCTGCTGGTTAACAGCATCGTCGATGGCAGTGGGCCGCTGATCCATGCCGTAACCGCAGGTGATATGACACTACCGGATCTGGCATGGTTGAACAGCATTCCACTGGTGGGTGCCAAAATGTATGGCGCATGGCACAGCTTACTGGATATGGGCGGTTCGGCGATTATGGCCAAGGTTCGTCCTTATATCGGCACCACCACCACCTGGTTCGTCGGTCAGGCCGCGCATATCGGCCGCTTTATGATGCACTGTGGCCTGATGCTGCTGTTCAGTGCCCTGTTGTACTGGCGCGGTGAACAAGTCGCATTAGGTATTCGTCACTTCGCCTGCCGTCTTGCCTCAAAACGTGGAGATGCTGCCATTCTGCTGGCAGCACAAGCCATTCGCGCCGTCGCATTAGGCGTTGTGGTCACCGCTCTGGTACAGGCAGTGCTCGGGGGTATTGGTCTGGCGGTAACCGGTGTGCCGTATGCCACACTGCTGGCGGTATTGATGATCCTGTCATGTCTGGTGCAACTGGGGCCGCTACCGGTACTGATTCCGGCCATTATCTGGCTATACTGGACGGGGGATTCAACCTGGGGCACCGTGCTGCTGGTGTGGAGCGGCGTGGTCGGAACACTGGATAACGTGATTCGACCGATGCTGATTCGCATGGGTGCCGATTTGCCACTGCTCCTGATTCTCTCCGGAGTCATCGGCGGATTGATTGCCTTCGGCATGATTGGTCTGTTTATCGGTCCAGTAGTACTGGCCGTTTCCTGGCGTCTGTTCTCCGCCTGGGTAAACGAAGCCCCTGCGCCAGGTACCAATCCGGATGAAATCCTCGAAGAAATTGCTGAAATCGAACGCAATAAGTAATCCAACATCAGGCGGCAACGCCGCCTGATTGTTTAACAATACTAATCAATCTCCCTCTTACGGGATTAGAACCAACTTCGTCCCTCTTTCAATACTCATTTGTGTCGCAAATTCTTTACAGTTTTTAAACTATTGAGATGAATCTGATCGACGTAAAAAATCAGTATGCCTACTATTAGCCCATGGCTTTAGATCAACACATTGATTTATAAGCATGGAAATCCCCTGAGTGAAACAACGAATTGCTGTGTGTAGTCTTTGCCCATCTCCCACGATGGGCTTTTTTTTGTCCTTCGCGCGCCACTCCACCAACCTTAACGCACCAACACATTATCTTCCGCGTCAAGGACCAAATAATATTGCACAAAATACTGTGACTCTCTTCAAGCCGAAATATCCACAGCAATGTTATTACTATTCCACCGTCTTTTATGAAGCGACCAAATAATGAACGCATTAGAGCTACAGGCGATCCGCCATATTTTTGCTATGACGGTGGAAGAAAGCGCCAGGTATATCGCGCACGATGACAATGTTGTCGCCTGGCAACAATGGGAAAAGGGTGAAAGAGAAATTCCAGACGACATTGTCCGCATTTGTTCAGAAATGAAAGCCAAGAGGAAGTTAAGAATTAATGCAATTATCGACAAAATAAATAACCGCATTGGTAATAACACCATGCGTTTTTTCCCCGATCTGAACGCTTTTCAGGCGGTTTATCACCACGATGGTTTTCTCGACTGGAAAATCTATCAGTCGGCAGCTGTTGAACTCTATGCTCACGATCTCGAGCGTATGTGTTAAGAGATCGCAACGCCATATCTATTTAGCCTCTTCGCTGAGTAACACATTATGAAAAACACCTATTTCTCCACTGCGATAGGGCTGTACCTAAATTACCTGGTGCACGGCATGGGGGTCATTCTGATGAGCCTCAATATGTCTTCACTGGAACAACAGTGGCAAACCAATACCGCGGGCGTCTCGATTGTTATTTCCTCACTCGGTATCGGCCGCTTAAGCGTTTTATTAGTGGCAGGGATGCTTTCCGATCGCTATGGTCGCAGACCATTTATTATCCTTGGTATGACCTGCTACCTGATTTTCTTTATTGGCATCATAAATACTCACAGTATTTTTCTTGCCTATGCTTTTGGTTTTTTAGCGGGAATGGCAAACAGTTTTCTCGATGCCGGAACCTATCCCAGCCTGATGGAGGCATTCCCCCGTTCACCCAGCACGGCCAATATTTTGATAAAAGCCTTCGTCTCCAGCGGTCAGTTCCTGCTGCCAATGATTATCAGTCTGCTGGTATGGGCCGAAATCTGGTTTGGCTGGTCCTTCCTGCTGGCGGCAGCCGTAATGATACTCAACGGTGTGTTTTTATTTCGCTGTCGGTTTCCGCCACATCCCGGGCCTCATACCGTCATCCGGGCTCAACCGGCTGAACGGGAAACCGGACAACCTGAACATCGTTGCTCCCTGCTCGACCTTGCCAGTTACACCCTGTACGGCTACATCGCAATGGCGACATTTTACCTGGTAAGCCAGTGGCTGGCGCAATACGGACAGTTTGTCGCCGGAATGCCCTATACGTTATCTATCAAACTGTTAAGCATTTATACCTGCGGCTCTCTACTGTGCGTGCTGATCACCGCCCCGCTGGCGCGAAAAGCAGAACGCGCGACATCGATGCTGATGCTGTATACGTTTATCTCATTTGCCGCACTGCTGATGATTTGTCTGCATCCGACACCTATCGTTGTCATTATCTTTGCGTTTGTCATCGGTTTTTCTTCCGCAGGGGGCGTTGTGCAAATCGGTTTAACGCTGATGGCCGCACGCTTTCCGCATGCGAAGGGCAAAGCGACCGGTATTTACTACAGCGCGGGCAGCATTGCGACCTTCACCATTCCATTGATAACAGCAAAACTCTCTGAAACCAGTATTGCTCACATCATGTGGTTTGATACTGGCATAGCCGCTGTTGGATTCCTGCTGGCGTTGTTTATTGGTTATCGCAGCCACATCACGTCAAAACATCAGCTAAAGATGATACAAGCCGTAAAATAAGCGTGGATGCAATATTGTTCCCCTCTTCTGCAAAATAATTGACTTCAGTTTTAAAACATCAGCAAAACACCGGCCGGCAGAGTTCGATTTCACAGTGTGTTATGCAATATACCTGGTAACTTAAACGCCATGCTATGTAGGTTCTGTGGCTGCCGCCCAGTATATTAATTACAAGGTCGCCGCAATTTAAACAATATCGACGAGCACAGAACAATTTTAAAATCCGCAAGGAGTTGTGAAAATGTCTCAAAGCAAGACCTTTAATACGCCATTTCTTTTGGCGATAATCTGTATTTATTTAAGTTATTTCCTACACGGCATTAGCGTCATTACACTGGCGCAAAATATGACCTCTCTTGCAGAAAAGTTTTCCACCGACAATGCAGGAATTGCCTATTTAATTTCAGGCATTGGTCTGGGACGACTGGTGAGTATCTTATTCTTTGGCGTGCTCTCAGATAAATTTGGTCGTCGGGCTATCATTCTGTTAGGCGCTATTCTTTATATACTGTTCTTCTTCGGTATTCCCGCCAGCCCTAATCTGATGATTGCCTTTATTCTGGCCGTTTGCGTTGGCGTGGCAAACTCGGCACTGGATACCGGCGGGTACCCGGCGTTAATGGAATGCTTCCCTAAAGCCTCTGGCTCAGCCGTTATCCTGGTGAAAGCTATGGTCTCGTTTGGGCAGATGATCTACCCCATCGTCGTCAGCACCATGCTGCTCAACCATATCTGGTACGGTTATGCGGTCATTATCCCGGGTGCGTTGTTTGTCGTCATTACCTTGATGCTGCTAAGAAGTCGCTTCCCTGGCCAGATGGTGGATGCTGGCATCGCGAAAGATCTGCCACAGATGAACAGTAAACCGTTGGTCTGGCTGGAAGGTGTGGCATCCGTCATGTTTGGTGTTGCTGCCTTTTCGACTTTTTACGTCATCGTAGTCTGGATGCCCAAATATGCGATGGCCTTTGCCGGCATGGCAGAATCTGACGCACTGAAGACAATCTCTTACTACAGTATGGGATCATTAGTCTGCGTATTTATTTTTGCCGCTCTGTTAAAAAAATGGGTTCGGCCTATTTGGGCAAATGTGTTTAACGCCGGGCTGGCAACCATCACCGCAGCCGTCATCTACTTATATCCCTCTCCGCTGGTGTGTAACGTCGGTTCATTTCTCATTGGATTCTCTGCCGCTGGCGGTATTTTACAGCTCGGTGTCTCGGTGATGTCTGAATTCTTTCCCAAGAGCAAAGCCAAAGTCACCAGTATTTATATGATGATGGGTGGCGTAGCCAACTTTATTATCCCATTAATCACCGGATACCTCTCTAACATTGGTCTGCAGTACATCATTTTGCTGGACTTTGCATTTGCTCTGCTGGCTTTCATCACCGCCATCATCGTCTTTATTCGTTACTACCGCGTATTTGATATCCCCAAAAATGATGTGCGGTTGGGCGAACGTTATTTTCAATAAATTGTTTAGAAGGAGTATCAAATGGACGTAACTGCTAAATATGAACTAATTGGATTGATGGCCTACCCTATCAGACACAGTCTGTCGCCTGAAATGCAAAATAAGGCATTAGAAAAAGCGGGATTGCCATTCACTTATATGGCATTTGAAGTCGATAACTCAACGTTTGCTAATGCAATTGCCGGGCTGAAGGCCTTAAAGATGCGTGGTACCGGGGTCTCAATGCCCAACAAGCAGCTAGCATGTGAATATGTTGATGAATTAACACCTGCCGCCAAACTGGTCGGTGCAATTAATACTATCGTCAATGATGATGGTTACCTGCGTGGTTACAATACCGATGGCACGGGTCATATTCGTGCAATTAAGGAAAGTGGTTTCGATATCAAAGGTAAAACCATGGTACTGTTGGGCGCAGGCGGTGCGTCGACAGCCATTGGTGCACAGGCAGCGATTGAAGGCATCAAAGAAATTAAACTCTTTAACCGCCAGGATGAGTTTTTTGCCAAAGCGCAGGAGTTTGCCAAACGCGTCAATGAAAACACCGACTGCGTGGTCACTGTTATCGATCTCGCCGATCGTCAGGCTTTTGCTGACGCACTTGCCAGCGCGGATATTTTAACCAACGGAACAAAAGTCGGCATGAAGCCGCTGGAAAATGAATCTCTCGTGACCGACGCTTCCCTGCTACGTCCGGAACTGCTGGTAACCGAATGCGTCTACAACCCGCATATGACCAAATTATTGCAGCAGGCACAAAGTGCTGGTTGCAAAACAATTGATGGTTACGGCATGTTGTTATGGCAAGGGGCTGAACAGTTCAAGCTCTGGACCGGGAAAGATTTCCCGCTGGAGTATGTGAAACAGGTTATGGGTTTTGCCGCCTGACGGGCAAGCATTTGTAGAATAGTTAAAGGGTAATCAATGAAAACCGTAACCGTAAGAAATCTCGTTATTGGCGATGGTGCGCCGAAGATCATTGTGTCGCTGATGGGTATAGACATCGCAACGGTAAAAAGCGAAGCGCTGGCCTATCGCGAAGCGGATTTCGACATTCTGGAATGGCGCGTTGACCATTTCGGCGATGTCTCTTCCACAGATGCCGTGCTGGAAGCGGCTCGCGCCATCCGCGATGTGATAGCGGACAAACCGCTACTTTTCACCTTCCGCAGCGCCAAAGAAGGCGGTGAACAGGCACTGTCTGTCGAAAACTATATTGCACTTAACCGCGCGGCGGTAGACAGCGGTCTGGTGGATATGATCGATCTGGAACTGTTTACCGGAGACGAACTGGTCAAAGCGACCGTCGAGCATGCGCACGCGAAAAATGTCTTTGTGATTATGTCCAATCACGATTTTCATAAGACACCAGCTGCAGAAGAGATTGTCCAGCGCCTGCGTAAAATGCAGGAACTAGGCGCAGACATCCCCAAAATTGCCTTGATGCCGCAAAATAAAGCGGATGTTCTGACGCTGCTTAGCGCCACGCTGGAAATGCAAGAACGCTATGCCGATCGCCCGATAATCACCATGTCGATGGCTAAAACAGGGTTGATTTCACGTCTGTCTGGTGAAGTTTTCGGTTCAGCGGCAACCTTTGGGGCAGTAAAAAAAGCCTCCGCCCCAGGACAAATTTCGGTCACCGACCTGCGTACTGTATTGACAATATTGCATCAGGCTTAATTACAGATATATCCATATTAATATCAGTAATGCCCTACCCCAGATATTCGTCTAACCACGGATATCTGGCCGATGATTAAACATTATTAAATAACTCACAATATTATTGTCGAATATAGCGACAGGTAGTCGCACGCATATAATCTGGAGTTCACATGAAATTTTCAAGACCAAATCGTATAGATGGTCGGGTACCCGTATTATCCGCAGCAGATGCAGTTAATTATATTCCTGATGAAGCAACTCTTTGTGTATTAGGTGCAGGTGGCGGTATTCTCGAAGCAACAACATTAATTAACGCGCTGGCTGAAAAATATAAAAATTCTCAGTCACCACGGAATCTAGCGTTGATTAGCCCTACGGGTCTGGGTGACCGTGCCGACCGGGGAATTAGCCCGCTGGCACAGGAAGGCTTAGTCAAATGGGCATTATGCGGACACTGGGGACAATCACCACGAATCTCCGACCTGGCGGAACAAAATAAAATTGCCGCCTATAACTATCCTCAGGGCGTATTAACCCAAACCCTGCGTGCATCGGCAGCCCACCAGCCTGGGATCCTCAGTGATATCGGCATCGGTACATTTGTTGACCCTCGCCAACAGGGCGGTAAGCTGAATGAAGTGACCACCGAAGATCTGATCAAATTGGTGGAAATTGATAACAAAGAGTACCTGTATTACAAAGCCATTGCGCCAAACATCGCCTTTATTCGCGCCACCACCTGTGACAGCGAAGGCTATGCCACCTTTGAAGATGAAGTTATGTATCTTGATGCGCTGGTGATTGCCCAGGCCGTACACAATAACGGCGGCATCGTTATGATGCAGGTGCAAAAAATGGTGAAGAAAGCCACTTTGCATCCGAAGTCGGTACGTATTCCCGGCTATCTGGTCGATATTGTGGTCATCGACCCCGACCAAACGCAACTGTACGGTGGTGCGCCGGTTAACCGCTTTATCTCTGGCGATTTTGTGCTCGATGACAGCCAACAAACGTCCCTGCCGCTCAATCAGCGTAAACTGGTGGCCCGACGCGCCCTGTTTGAAATGCGCAAAGGTGCGGTCGGCAACGTTGGCGTAGGTATTGCCGATGGCATTGGTCTCGTCGCGCGCGAAGAAGGCTGTGCTGACGATTTTATTCTGACAGTCGAAACGGGTCCGATTGGCGGCATCACCTCTCAAGGCATTGCTTTCGGTGCCAACGTCAACACTCGCGCCATTCTGGATATGACGTCCCAGTTTGACTTCTATCACGGTGGCGGGCTGGATGTGTGCTATTTAAGTTTTGCCGAAGTGGATCGCCACGGCAACGTCGGCGTACACAAATTCAATGGCAAAATCATGGGTACCGGCGGTTTTATCGATATTAGCGCCACTTCCAAAAAAATTATTTTCTGCGGCACGTTAACTGCCGGAAGTCTGAAAACGGAAGTTGCGGACGGTAAGTTAAATATCGTGCAGGAAGGTCGGGTGAAAAAATTCGTTAATGAATTACCTGAAGTGACTTTCAGCGGAAAAATTGCCCTCGAACGTGGACTTGATGTGCGTTACATCACTGAACGCGCTGTATTTACGTTAAAAGCAGATGGTCTTCATTTAATCGAAATTGCACCGGGAGTCTCTTTACAGGAAGACATCCTGGACAAAATGGATTTCACACCGATTATTTCCCCAGACCTGAAATTGATGGACGAAAGATTATTTATCGATGCCTCGATGGGCTTTGTATTACCCGACGCAGCCAATTAAAAGGAGTACCCTGATGGACTTTTCATTAACTGAAGAACAAGAACTGTTGCTTGCCAGCATTCGTGAGCTGATTACCAGTAATTTCCCGGAGGAGTATTTCCGTACCTGCGATCAGACGGCGACTTATCCGAAGGAATTTATGCGAGCCCTTGCGGACAACGGCATTTCGATGCTGGGCGTTCCGGAAGAGTTTGGCGGCATCCCGGCTGATTACGTCACCCAGATGCTGGCGCTGATGGAAGTGTCAAAATGTGGCGCGCCCGCTTTTTTGATCACTAACGGTCAGTGCATCCACAGCATGCGACGTTTTGGCTCCGCCGAGCAGCTGCGTAAAACAGCAGAAAGCACCATGGAAACGGGCGATCCGGCGTATGCGCTGGCATTAACCGAGCCGGGAGCAGGCTCCGATAATAATAGTGCCACCACCAGCTACACCCGCAAAAATGGCAAGGTGTATCTCAACGGGCAAAAAACGTTTATCACTGGCGCTAAAGAGTATCCGTACATGCTGGTACTGGCTCGCGACCCGGAGCCGAAAGATCCGAAGAAAGCCTTTACGTTGTGGTGGGTGGATTCTAAGAAACCGGGCATTAAGGTTAACCCGCTGCATAAAATCGGCTGGCACATGTTAAGCACCTGCGAAGTCTATCTTGATGACGTTGAAGTGGACGAAAGCGATATGGTCGGCGAAGAAGGCATGGGCTTCCTCAACATAATGTACAACTTCGAAATGGAACGCCTGATCAACGCCGCGCGCAGCACGGGTTTTGCCGAATGCGCCTTCGAAGATGCCGCCCGCTACGCTAACCAGCGCATCGCATTTGGTAAGCCGATCGGTCATAACCAGATGATCCAGGAAAAACTGGCGCTGATGGCAATCAAAATTGAAAACATGCGCAATATGGTGCTGAAGGTCGCCTGGCAGGCCGATCAGGAACAGTCGCTGCGAACCAGTGCGGCACTGGCAAAACTGTATTGTGCACGTACGGCAATGGAAGTGATTGACGACGCAATTCAGATCATGGGCGGACTGGGTTACACCGATGAAGCACGCGTATCCCGATTCTGGCGCGATGTCCGCTGTGAGCGCATTGGCGGTGGTACCGATGAAATCATGATTTACGTCGCGGGTCGCCAAATCCTAAAGGATTATCAGAATAAGTAAGCGGTATAACTGACCGGATAGCGCAGATACGCTATCCGGGACGGTGCGGGAGAATCAAACTTCAGGCATCAAGCATTCCTGCTCAGCAAGGTTATTTTTAAACTGCTTACGATAATCGCTGGGCGTACACCCCACATGCCGCTGAAAAAGTTTGGCAAAATGATCGACGTTTTCATACCCTACCCGCCACGAAATTTCCGCCAACGAGGCCTCCGTATTGGTCAGGGAAAATTTCGCTTCTGTCATTCGCCGTTGAATAACATAATTGATGGGTGATATACGATACTCGCGGGTAAATTCATGGCAGATATAGCTCACGCTGGCGCGGAATTTTTTAGATAACTGTTCGAGAGTAATTTTTTCGCGGAAGTTGTTATTTAAATAGACCAATACATCTTTAATTAAGACATCTTTTTTAATATATCCCTGTTCAGAGCGGTAAGCATTTTTAAAGTTTTCGTAATATAACACGGTTAATGCATACGCGAATGCGTCATAAGCGGAAGACGTCAGGTTGTTCTTGCTCTGCGGGAGCATCACCCCCAGCTCATTAAAAATACTCTTAATAACCTCTTTACCCTGGCTGACGCTAATGACCGGACACGAGTGCATCTGCAATAGCTGATTGTCCTGCCAACTGTTAAACCGGAAACCGTAGAGTGCGCAGGTGTAAGTGGTAGCAGGTGCGCTGCTATCAGATGCAACCGCATGCAATCGCCCTTGCTCAATCACCACAATGTCCCCGGCATGCGCAACATATAGCGAAGAGTCGATGATTAATCTTGCAACCCCCTTTTTAACATAGATAAGCTCAGTTTCATTATCATGAACATGATGTCCGGACTCCCAGTTAGGATCATCGCTAATGACGAATCGGGAAAATCTCGGCGTTTTCCCCTGCTCAAAAAGGGTCTCAATGGCATTATCAAAGCAGCGTTGATACATGACAACCTCCACCTAAAGGCAGTAATTTTGTGAATAATGAATATCGAAAAGTGAAAACGATAATAACGTTATACAACGTTATTCCTTGCTGGCGAAACAAAATTATTTGCGTCGACTGCAAGATGATACCTCCTGCCTCATTGCGTTGTTTTCCACGTTTATTTCCGTTTGATAAAAAACGAAAAGAATAAATGTTATTAATTCAACATTAACAATTTACATATCAGAAACAAATTAAGCGTAAAAACGATAAAAAACATGATGCATTTCGCAATTATCCTTCCCTGGTTTGTTTGCTCTTTTTTCTCTTCAGTACACAAGGCCGAGCTCTCGTTTATAAAACAAGCATTCCCGCAGCACTTTTTTTTGCAAGATTGTTGGGAATGAAAACAGATTGCCCCGTCGAAAACTGTCCCCTCTCTGCCGCAAACTATTTTCAGTTAATTTTCCCTACTGTGGATGACTGGAGATGCCATGAAAATAATAACCTGCTTTAAGTTGGTGCCTGAAGAACAGGACATTGTTGTTACCCCACAGCATTCGATTAACTTTGACCGGGCCGATGCCAAAATCAGCCAGTTTGATCTGAATGCGATTGAGGCCGCGGCGCAACTGAGTGCGGAGGGTGATGAAATCGTCGCTTTAACCGTGGGCGGATCGCTACTGCAAAATTCCAAAGTGCGTAAAGACGTGCTGTCACGTGGACCGGACAGTTTGTTCATGGTGCAGGATCCGCAATTGGAGCATTCATTGCCCCGCGACACCGCTCAGGCGCTGGCCTGCGCGGCCAAAAATATGAATTTCGACCTGATGCTGTTCGGAGAAGGATCGGGGGATATCTATGCCCAACAGGTTGGCTTACTGGTTGGCGAACTGTTGCAACTCCCGGTGATTAACGCCGTCAGCAACATCCAACGTAACGGCGACCGCATTGTGGTTGAGCGCGTGCTGGAAGACGAGGTTGAAGTGATTGACCTGCCGCTCCCCGCCGTACTCTGCGTAACCTCGGATATCAACACGCCGCGTATTCCCTCAATGAAAGCCATTCTCGGCGCGGGTAAAAAGCCCGTCACACCATGGCAAGCCAGCGATATTGGCTGGACGCCTGCGTCACCGTTAGCGGAACTGGTAAGCCTCACCGTACCGCCACAAACAGAACGTAAGCACATCATTCTGGAAAATGACTCGGCTGAAGCCATTGCCGAACTGGCTGAACACGTGAAAAAAGCCCTGAACTAAGCTCAACGGAGAGAAATTGTCATGAGTAAATTAGCTAACGTATGGGTGTTCAGCGATAACGTAGAACGCTACGCAGAATTAATGACCGGCGCGCGTAAGTGGGGTGAGCATGTCCATCTTATTGTACAAGGCAGCGAACAGGCTAATCAGGTTAAACCTCTGGGTGCCGATGAGATAATCGTGCTCGAAGCCCCCTCCGGTTTACAGCGTGTAGAAAATTACGCCGAAACCATCGCGGCGCTGATGCAAGAACACGCCGGAATGCTGTTGATGCCAGCCACAAAGCGCGCGAAATCACTTGGGGCACGGTTAAGCATCCAACTCAATGCCGCGATGGTGAACGACGCAATATCGGTGACTCTTGAGGATGGCACAGTGTTCGCAGAGCACCGAATGTATGGTGGGCTGGCATTCGGCAAAGAAAAGATCAAAAGTGCGCTGGCAATTATCACTCTTGCCCCTGGCCTGCTTGAACCTGTAGCGGAAAACGCCTCGTACAACTGCCCTGTTGTCCCAGTAGCTTACATCGCACCGCTTCATGAAATTATGTGCCAGGAACGTCGCGCTAAATCCGTGAGCAGCGTGGACCTCAGTAAAGCCAAACGTGTAGTTGGCGTGGGTCGCGGCCTGGTTGCGCAACACGATCTGGAGATGGTGCACCAGTTGGCATCGGTACTGGGGGCAGAAGTGGGCTGTTCACGCCCGATCGCCGAAGGCGAAAACTGGATGGAGCGCGAACGCTACATTGGCGTTTCTGGTGTGTTACTGAAGTCAGACCTTTATCTGACGTTGGGCATTTCAGGACAAATTCAGCATATGGTTGGCGGTAACGGCGCGAAAGTCATTGTTGCTATCAACAAAGACAAGAAAGCCCCTATTTTCAATTATGCCGATTACGGCCTGGTAGGCGACATCTACAAAGTTGTTCCGGCCCTTATCGAACATCTCAGCCGCTAATCCCCCCATTTAACGCACATCTCCCGCTGCCCTTACAGCGGGAAGGGAGCATAAAGCATGTCAGATGAAAAATTTGATGCCATTGTGGTCGGTGCTGGCGTGGCGGGTACGGTTGCAGGCTACGTTATGGCTCAGTCCGGACTGGACGTGCTGGTCATTGAGCGCGGAAACAGTGCAGGCAGTAAAAATATGACCGGCGGAAGACTCTACGCGCATAGCCTTGAGCGCATCATGCCAGGGTTCGCGCAGGAGGCGCCGCTCGAGCGTAAAGTCACCCGCGAAAAAATCTCCTTTCTGACCGAAGAAAGCGCCGTCACTCTCGATTTCCATCGTGAAAAAGCTGACGCACCAACGCAGGATTCGTATACCGTTTTGCGCAACAGACTCGACCCATGGCTAATGGAAAAAGCGGAACAAGCTGGCGTGCAGTTCATCCCCGGTGTGCGCGTCGATGCTCTGATCCGCGAAGGTAATAAGGTCACCGGAGTCCAGGCCGGTGACGATATACTGGAAGCCAATATTGTCATCCTGGCCGATGGCGTCAACTCTATGTTGGGGCGGTCCCTGGGGATGGTTCCTCCCTCTTCTGCACATCACTATGCCGTTGGCGTAAAAGAGCTGATCGGCTTACCTCCAGCGGTCATTGCAGATCGCTTCAACCTTTCAGGTAATGAGGGCGCGGCCTGGCTGTTTGCAGGCTCACCGTCTGATGGATTGATGGGAGGAGGTTTTTTGTATACCAACCAGGACTCCATCTCTCTGGGGCTGGTGTGTGGTCTGGGGGATATTGCCCATGCCACAAAAAGTATTCCACAAATGCTGGAAGACTTTAAGCAACATCCAACTATTCGACCATTGATTGCCGGTGGTGAATTACTGGAATATTCCGCGCATATGGTGCCGGAAGGCGGTCTGGCAATGGTTCCAAAGCTGGTCGATGACGGTGTGATGATCGTCGGTGATGCCGCCGGTTTCTGTTTGAACCTGGGTTTCACGGTGCGAGGTATGGATTTGGCCATCGCTTCCGCAGAAGCCGCTGCCCAAACAGCCATTGCAGCAAAAGAACGACAGGATTTCTCTGCCAGCAGCCTGATGGCCTACAAACGCGCGCTTGAACAAGGCTGTGTGATGCGTGATTTACAGCATTTTCGCAAGATCCCGGCGTTGATGGAAAACCCACGTCTGTTCACCCAGTATCCGCGTATGGTGGCCGACATCATGAGCGATATGTTCACCGTTGACGGACGTCCAAATCAACCGGTTCGCAAGATGATTATGTCCCATGCCAAACAAATCGGACTGATGAACTTACTGAAAGACGGTATCAAGGGGGCAACTGCACTATGAGTCAGGACAATACTGTTAACGTTGACGTCAAACTGGGCGTCAATAAATTCAATGTCGATGAAGGCCACCCGCACATCATCCTGGCCGAACATCCAGACCTTAATGAATTTCGCAAGCTGCTGAAAGCCTGCCCCGCCGGGCTGTATAAGCAGGACGAGAGTGGAAACATTCATTTTGATTCTGCTGGTTGCCTGGAGTGCGGAACGTGTCGAGTACTGTGCGGCGACACGATCCTCGACCAATGGGAATATCCGGTCGGAACATTTGGCATTGATTTTCGCTACGGCTAACGGATTTTGCCTGTAGTACACCGGTTCGGCCACGCCGGCCATCCGGTCAGATGTATGCCGAAATCATCCAGGGAATAACTTCATGAGTATCACACTAACGTTTAACGCCGAACGTCGCGAAGTCTGGCGGCAACAGGGTTTATGGGGAGATGCTTCGCTTGGCGATTACTGGAACCAAACTGCCAGAGCCATGCCAGATAAAATCGCGGTGGTTGATAACCATGGCGCTTCATACACCTATGCCGCACTCGACAGCGCGGCCAGCAGTCTGGCAACCTGGTTTTTAGCCTGCGGTATTCAACCTGGCGATCGCATTGCCTTCCAGCTACCGGGCTGGTGCGAGTTTACGATTATCTACCTGGCCTGCCTGAAAACCGGGGCCGTTTCCGTACCGCTGCTGCCAGCGTGGCGTGAAGCAGAGCTGGTATGGGTGCTGAATAAGTGCAAAGCGAAGATTTTTTTCGCACCGACGCTGTTTAAACAGACCCGACCGGTCGATCTGATCCTGACCTTACAAAACCAGTTGCCACATCTGCAACAGATCGTTGCCGTGGATAAACTGGCTCCGGCAACGACCTCGCTAGCGCTCAGCCAACTGCTTTTAGCTCCGCCATTAACCCAAACGATTAATGTTCACGCCGATGAACTGGCGGCGGTGTTGTTTACCTCCGGTACCGAGGGAATGCCAAAAGGCGTAATGCTGACCCACAACAACATCCTTGCCAGCGAGCGCGCCTACTGTGCCCGTCTTAATCTCACCTGGCAGGATGTGTTTTTAATGCCAGCACCACTGGGACACGCTACCGGTTTTCTGCATGGCGTTACCGCACCGTTTTTAATCGGCGCACGCAGCGTATTGTTAGATATTTTCACCCCAGCCGCCTGTCTTGAACTGCTGGAACAACAACGCTGTACCTGTGTGCTCGGCGCAACGCCCTTCGTCTACGACATGTTGTGTAGCATGGATAAACGGCCAAGCGATCTCTCATCGCTACGCTTTTTCTTATGTGGGGGCGCAACCATTCCACAGAAGATTGCCCGTGACTGCCAGCAGCTCGGCATAAAATTATTAAGCATTTATGGCTCGACAGAGAGTTCCCCGCATGCGCTGGTCAATCTCGATGATTCGCTTTCTCGCATGATGGATACCGACGGATATGCTGCTGCAGGCGTCGAAATTAAAGTGGTCGATGAAGCACGCAATACGTTGCCTGCGGGTGTAGAAGGCGAAGAAGCCTCACGCGGTCCCAATGTGTTTATGGGCTATCTCGATGAACCCGAACTCACCGCCCGTGCGCTGGATCAAGACGGCTGGTATTACAGCGGCGACTTATGCCGAATGGACGATGCGGGGTACATCAAAATCACCGGACGGAAAAAAGATATCATTGTCCGCGGTGGAGAAAACATCAGCAGCCGCGAAGTTGAGGATATTTTATTGCAGCACCCCCGCATTCACGATGCCTGCGTTGTCGCGATGCCGGACGAACGCTTAGGTGAAAGGTCATGTGCTTATGTGGTGCTAAAACCGCCGCATCATTCGCTGTCACTGGAGTCAGTGGTAGCCTTTTTTAGTCGCAAGCGGGTGGCAAAGTACAAATACCCTGAGCACATTGTGATCGTGGAGAAATTACCACGCACAGCGTCCGGTAAAGTACAAAAATACCAACTGCGTCAGGATATTATTCAGCGTTTGAGCGTGGAGAGTGTTGCAGGATAAAGTGCCGGATGGCGACGCTAGCGTATCTTATCCGGCCTACGTTGAATAGGCCGGATAAGGCATGATGTTACTTGTTCAGTTCAGCCAGACTTAGCCAGGTCTGTACGACAGTGTCCGGGTTCAGCGACAGGCTGTCGATCCCCTCTTCCATCAGCCAGGCCGCAAAGTCTTCATGGTCAGATGGGCCCTGACCGCAAATACCCACGTATTTGCCCTGTTTCTTGGCTGCACGAATCGCCATTGACAGCAGCGCTTTCACCGCGTCGTTACGCTCATCAAACAGTTCAGAAACCACACCAGAGTCACGATCCAGACCCAGCGCCAACTGCGTCATGTCGTTTGAGCCGATGGAGAAGCCGTCGAAGTACTCGAGGAACTGCTCGGCCAGCAAGGCGTTAGACGGGATCTCACACATCATGATGATCTTCAGTCCGTTCTCACCGCGTTTCAGCCCCTGGCGTGCCAGCTCTTCCACCACCGCTTTCGCCTGGGCAACGGTACGTACAAACGGTACCATCACTTCAACGTTAGTCAGGCCCATGTCGTTACGGACACGTTTTACTGCATCGCATTCCAGCGCGAAGCAGTCGCGGAAGCTATCGGCAACATAACGGCCCGCCCCACGGAAGCCCAGCATCGGGTTCTCTTCATGCGGTTCATAACGCTCACCGCCGACCAGGTTGGCATATTCGTTGGACTTAAAGTCAGACATACGCACGATGACGCGTTTAGGATAAAACGCCGCTCCCAGCGTCGCGATCCCTTCCGTCAGACGACCAACGTAGAATTCACGCGGAGAATCGAAACCTTTCATCATGGCGCGGATTTCATTTTGCAGCTCAGGCGTCTGGTCATCAAACTCCAGCAGTGCACGCGGGTGGACGCCAATCATACGGTTGATGATAAATTCCAGACGCGCCAGACCAACACCTTCGTTTGGCAGGCAGGCGAAGTCGAAAGCGCGGTCCGGGTTACCGACGTTCATCATCACCTTCAACGGCAGATCCGGCATGGTCTCCACGCTGGAACTCTTCACGCTAAAATCGAGCATGTCAGCGTAAACATAACCGGTGTCGCCTTCGGCACAAGAGACAGTAACCTTCTCACCATCTTTCATGCGCTCGGTCGCATCGCCACAGCCCACCACGGCTGGGATCCCCAGCTCACGGGCAATGATTGCCGCGTGACAGGTACGACCGCCACGGTTGGTGACAATCGCCGCTGCTTTCTTCATGATCGGTTCCCAGTCCGGGTCGGTCATGTCGGTAACCAGTACGTCGCCTGGTTCGATACGGTTCATTTCGCTGATGTCCTGGATGACTTTGACCGAACCCGCGCCAATGCGGTGACCGATAGCACGACCTTCAGCAATAATTTTACCCTGCGCATGCAGCGTATAACGCTCCATCACCTGGCCACGAGAACGCACGGTTTCCGGGCGCGCCTGCACAATGAACAGCTTGCCGGTATGACCGTCTTTCGCCCATTCGATATCCATCGGACGACCGTAGTGCTTCTCGATCTGCACCGCCTGCTTGGCCAGTTCCTGCACTTCTTCGTTAGTCAGGGAGAAAATGTCGCGTTGTTCCTGCGGCACATCTTCGATCGTTACCTGCTTACCGTGTTCCTGGGTCGGCGCGTAGATCATGCGGATTTTTTTCGAACCCATGGTGCGACGAACGATAGCCGGACGGTTAGCCGCCAGCGTCGGTTTATGCACGTAGAATTCATCCGGGTTAACGGCCCCCTGCACGACCATCTCGCCAAGGCCCCATGCAGAGGTGATAAACACCACCTGATCGAAACCGGATTCGGTATCGATGGAGAACATGACGCCGGAAGACGCGAGGTCAGAACGCACCATCCGCTGCACACCCGCAGAGAGCGCTACGCCACGATGGTCATAACCCTGGTGGACACGATAAGAGATCGCGCGGTCGTTAAACAGCGAAGCAAATACGTGTTTGATGGCAACCAGCACGGCATCAAATCCCTGGACGTTGAGGAAGGTTTCCTGCTGACCGGCAAATGACGCATCTGGCATATCTTCTGCGGTTGCGGAAGATCGCACAGCAAAAGAGGCATGGGCATCGTCCGCTGACAGCTGCGCGTAGGCATCGCGGACGGCATTTTCCAGCTCCGGCTGGAAAGGAGTGTCGATAATCCACTGGCGGATCTGCGCGCCGGCTTTTGCAAGCTCGGTGACATCGTCAATATCCGTTTTATCCAGCAGCTCATAAATGCGCTGGTTTACACCGCTCTGGTCCAGAAACTGGTTAAACGCGTCGGCGGTCGTTGCAAAACCATTCGGTACGGAAACACCCATACCTGAAAGGTTAGTAATCATTTCACCCAGGGAGGCATTTTTGCCCCCAACTCTGTCTACATCATTCATGCCGAGTTGGTTATACCAAAGCACCAGCGGTGACGAGCCATTGTTGGACATCGAACAATCCTTATATTTGAACGAGGTTAGGAAACTCAATTTTGCGTAATTATCTTTGCATATTTACTCCAGCGAAAAAAACGGTGAATCGTTCAAGCAACTTTATTTTTTATTTTTTCAGATTGTTTCCGCATTTGCGCAAACCCGCGAGCCACAGGGGATCTCCACAAAAACTACCGGTATAAACATTTGTTCCGAAAAATGAAATGTACTTTTCATTAATTATAAAAATACCGTTTCATTTTATAAAAAAGATGCAGCAATATTCGCTTCTGGCGAATTTTAATTTATGCTTTCAGAGAATTATGTCTGCCCAGGATGAGCAAAATGGATAATGCTGTTGATCGTCACGTATTTTATATTTCTGATGGTACGGCCATCACCGCCGAGGTCTTGGGTCACGCGGTGATGTCGCAATTCCCGGTCACGATCAGCAGCATTACGCTGCCGTTTGTGGAAAATGAGAGTCGTGCGCGCGCGGTTAAAGACCAGATTGACGCGATCTACCAACAAACTGGCGTGCGCCCTTTGGTGTTTTACTCCATCGTCCTGCCAGAAATTCGCTCAATCATTCTGCAAAGCGAGGGATTTTGTCAGGATATAGTGCAGGCGCTGGTTGCCCCACTACAACACGAGATGAAGCTCGACCCTACACCTATCGCCCATCGCACGCACGGTCTGAATCCCGGTAACCTCAACAAGTACGATGCGCGCATTGCCGCCATTGACTACACCCTCGCCCACGACGACGGTATTTCGTTGCGCAACCTCGATCAGGCCCAGGTGATCCTGCTTGGTGTTTCTCGTTGCGGCAAAACCCCGACCAGTTTGTATCTGGCCATGCAGTTTGGTATCCGCGCCGCCAACTACCCCTTTATTGCCGATGATATGGATAATTTGGTGCTGCCCGCCTCCCTGAAGCCGTTGCAGCATAAGCTGTTCGGTCTGACTATCGACCCTGAGCGCCTGGCGGCCATCCGCGAAGAGCGCCGTGAGAACAGCCGGTACGCTTCGCTGCGCCAATGCCGAATGGAAGTTGCAGAGGTAGAAGCGCTGTACCGGAAAAACCAGATCCCCTGGCTGAACAGTACCAATTATTCGGTAGAAGAGATTGCTACCAAGATCCTCGATATCATGGGACTGAATCGCCGCATGTACTAGAATGCTAGTGCATTGGTTCGTTTTTTTGTTATTATGCTCGCCACCAGGCAGGATGAGTGTGATATTGTGATGTACATCACTTCCCGGTAGTCCTGCCGTTGAAGCAACAAATTTCTGAGACAAGTAATGAACAGAACCGATGAACTCCGTACTGCGCGTATTGACAACCTGGTCACTCCAGCAGAGCTTGCGCAACGGCATCCTGTTTCATCCTCCGTCGCCCGTCATGTTACGGACTCCCGACGTCGGATAGAAAAAATTTTAAATGGTGAAGATCCCCGTTTACTGGTGATCGTAGGTCCCTGCTCGATTCACGATCTTGATGCCGCGATGGAATACGCGACACGATTACAGGCGCTGCGCACAAAGCACCAGGCGCGTCTGGAAATCGTGATGCGTACCTATTTTGAAAAGCCACGCACCGTCGTGGGCTGGAAAGGCCTGATTTCCGACCCGGATTTGAACGGCAGTTATCGTGTAAACCACGGTATTGAACTGGCGCGAAAACTGCTGTTGCAGGTCAACGAACTGGGCGTCCCCACGGCGACTGAATTCCTCGACATGGTGACCGGCCAGTTTATTGCCGATTTAATCAGTTGGGGAGCTATTGGCGCGCGCACCACCGAAAGTCAGATCCATCGTGAAATGGCCTCCGCGCTCTCCTGCCCGGTAGGTTTTAAGAACGGAACGGATGGCAACACGCGCATCGCCGTCGATGCGATTCGCGCCTCCCGCGCCAGTCACATGTTCCTCTCGCCGGATAAAACCGGTCAGATGACCATTTATCAGACCAGCGGTAACCCTTACGGGCATATCATCATGCGTGGCGGTAAAAAGCCGAATTATTATGCTGAAGATATTGCCGCCGCCTGCGATACCCTGCACGAATTTTCCCTGCCTGAGCATCTGGTGGTCGATTTTAGCCACGGCAATTGCCAGAAGCAGCATCGTCGTCAGTTGGACGTTTGTGACGACGTGTGCCAGCAAATTCGTAACGGTTCGACGGCAATTGCCGGGATCATGGCGGAGAGTTTCCTGCGTGAAGGTACTCAAAAAATCGTTAGCGGCCAGCCGTTGGTTTACGGTCAGTCCATTACCGACCCGTGCCTGAACTGGGAAGATACTGAACTGTTGGTTGAAAAACTCGCCTCTGCGGTTGATAGCCGTTTTTAATGCTGTTCGCCGGGCAATATCACTTTGCCCGGTGCTAATCCTTTGTTTTTCCCCGATTGTTGTGCAAAAAACGTTCTCGTCACAATTATTTCACAAAAACGCTTGCCGCAAATTTGCAGTTTGATGATAATGATTATCATTGTTACATTGATTGTTATTTTTAAACACTATGTCACGTATGGATAACACAACGGCTACGCCTACAAAAGACACAACACCGCCTTCCGTCGCGCCAAACGAGCGACGAATTGACAGTAAAACCCTGCTGGGTAACGAAGGACGCGTGATCATAGAGCATGATGGTCAGCACTACCTGCTGCGCCAGACGCAAGCCGGAAAACTCATTCTGACTAAATAAACAACACATTTCGCCAGCCACCCAGGTCATACCCAGGCAGCCAGCGCTTTTCGATTTCCTAATGGAGAGTTGCTATGCCTTACCTGCACACCGCTTCCCTGCGCCCATCGCTGTTGGCGCTGGCGATTGTCAGTAACCTGCCCATCGTAGCCTATGCGGCGGTCGAGGATATGACCGTCACCGCCACCGGCAATGCCCGTAGTGCCTTTGAAGCGCCGATGATGGTCAGCGTGATTGATGCCACCGCCCCGGAAAACCAGACCGCCAGTTCGGCAGCCGATCTGTTGCGGACGGTTCCGGGTCTAACCCTCGATGGAACGGGTCGTACCAACGGCCAGGACGTGAATCTGCGCGGCTACGATCGACGTGGCGTTCTGGTACTGGTTGACGGCGTTCGTCAGGGAACTGACACCGGGCACCTGAACAGCACCTTCCTCGACCCGGCGCTTATCAAACGTATCGAAGTCGTGCGTGGCCCTTCCGCACTACTGTACGGTAGCGGCGCGCTGGGCGGCGTGATCGCCTATGACACTGCGGATGCCAAAGATCTGCTGGAAGCCGGACAAAACAGCGGTTACCGCGTGTTCGGTACCGCGGCAACCGGCGATCACAGCCTCGGTATGGGCGCCAGCGCATTTGGGCGCACCGATACGCTGGACGGACTGCTTGCATGGTCGAGTCGCGATCGCGGTGATTTGCGCCAAAGCGACGGTGCTACAGCGCCAAACGATGAAGCAATCAACAATATGCTGGCGAAAGGTAGCTGGAAAATTGACAGCGCCCAGACGTTGGCCGGCTCGCTGCGATACTACAACAATGACGCCCGGGAACCTAAAAACCCGCAGACCAGTGCGGCGGATGCCAGCAACCCGATGACCAACCGTTCAACGATCCAGCGTGATGCGCAACTGACCTACTCGCTTGCTCCTGCGGACAATGACTGGCTGAACGCGGATGCCCGTATCTACTGGTCCGAAGCGCGCATTAATGCTCAGAACGCAGATAACACTGGCGAATTTCGCAAGCAAACCACCAAAGGCGGGAAGATCGACAACCGCAGCCGCCTGTTTACCGACTCTTTTGCATCTCACCTGCTGACCTACGGCGGTGAGTACTATCGCCAGGAACAACAACCGGGTGGTTCAACCACCGGTTTCCCGGAGGCAAAGATCGATTTCAGCTCCGGTTGGCTACAGGATGAAATCACCCTGCGCGACCTGCCGGTTACGCTGCTGGGCGGTACCCGTTATGACTCTTATCGCGGCAGCAGCGACGGCTATGAAGATGTTGATGCTGACAAATGGTCGTCCCGCGCCGGACTCACCGTTACGCCAGCCGACTGGCTGATGCTGTTCGGTTCATACGCTCAGGCCTTCCGTGCGCCAACCATGGGCGAGATGTATAACGATGCGAAACACTTCTCGATTGGTCGTTTCTACACTAACTACTGGGTGCCAAACCCTAACCTGCGCCCGGAAACCAACGAAACGCAGGAATACGGATTTGGCCTGCGCTTTGACGATCTGCTGATGGCGAGCGATGCGCTCGAATTTAAAGCCAGCTATTTCGACACCAAAGCAAAAGATTACATCTCCACCAGCGTCGACTTCGCCGCTGCGACAACCATGTCCTATAACGTTCCCAATGCCAAAATCTGGGGTTGGGACGTGATGGCGAAATATACCGCCGACCTGTTCAGCCTCGACATGGCCTATAACCGCACACGCGGCAAAGATACTGACACAGGTGAATACATTTCCAGCATTAACCCCGACACCGTCACCAGCAAACTGAATGTGCCGGTTGCGCACAGCGGTTTCTCCGTAGGCTGGATTGGGACATTTGCTGACCGTTCAACGCATATCAGCAGCACCTACGCTAAACAACCTGGCTATGCGGTAAACGATTTTTACGTGAGCTATCAGGGCCAACAAGCACTGAAAGGCATGACCACCACGCTGGTACTGGGCAACGCCTTCGACAAAGAGTACTGGTCGCCGCAAGGCATTCCGCAGGATGGTCGTAATGGCAAAATTTTCGTGAGTTATCAGTGGTAATCACTTTTCCCCGGTTCGCCGGGGCCGCAATCTGGAAGGAAGAGACAATGAATCATTACACACGCTGGCTGGAACTGAAGAAAGAAAATCCCGGCAAATACGCACGCGACATTGCAGGGTTGATGAATATTAGTGAAGCCGAACTGACCTTTGCGCGCGTCGGCCATGACGCCTGGCGCTTACGTGGCGAAGTCCGCGAAATCCTCGGCGCACTGGAAGCCGTAGGTGAAACCAAATGCATTTGCCGCAACGAATATGCGGTGCATGAACAGGTTGGCGCTTTTACCAATCAGCACCTGAACGGCCATGCCGGGCTGGTTCTTAATCCACGCGCCCTCGACCTGCGCCTGTTCCTCAATCAGTGGGCAAGCGCTTTTCATATCAGTGAGACCACCGCCCACGGCGAGCGTCAGAGCATTCAATTCTTTGACCATCAGGGAGACGCACTGCTGAAGGTCTATACCACACAAAATACCCTCGTTGAGGAATGGGCGGCGTTGCTGACCCGTTTCATCTTTGCAGAAAACCCGCCGCTGGTGCTGCAACCCGTCAACAATTCTGTGCCTACCGCCGTCACTGTCGACGCACAGACCGTTGATCAAGAGTGGCGAGCGATGACCGATGTCCATCAGTTCTTCGGTCTGCTGAAACGCCACGATCTCACCCGTCAACAGGCGTTTAATCTGGTTGGCGACGATCTGGCCTGTAAGGTTTCTAATAACGCACTGGCGCAATTACTCGACACCGCGCGTCAGGATGGCAACGAAATTATGGTTTTTGTGGGTAATCGCGGCTGTGTACAGATATTTACCGGCGTAATAGAAAAACTGGTGCCGATGAAAGGCTGGCTGAACATCTTCAACCCAACCTTTACCCTGCATCTACTGGAAGAGAGCGTGGCGGAAACGTGGGTGACGCGTAAACCGACCGCCGATGGTCACGTCACCAGTCTGGAGCTGTTTGCTGCCGACGGCACGCAAATCGCCCAGCTGTATGGTCAACGTACGGAAGGCGAGCCGGAGCAGACGCAATGGCGCGCACAGATTGACGCACTGACGCCGAAAGGACTGGCCGCATGAAAAAACTGCTGGCCCTGATCGCGCTGCTGCCCTTCGCGGCGCTGGCTGCGCCCGAGGAACGGGTTGTTGCGCTCGGTGGCGATGTCACCGAGATTGTCTACGCACTGGGAGCACAACCCTCCCTTGTGGCGAGAGACAGCACAAGCCAGTGGCCTGTTGCGGCAACCGCGTTACCTGATGTTGGTTATTTGCGCCAGCTCAACGCCGAAGGGATCCTGGCTACCCGCCCTACGCTGGTCCTTGCCAGCGCGCAGGCACAGCCCTCTTTAGCGCTAAAACAGCTTGAGCAGAGCAACGTCAGGGTTGTCACGATCCCAGCAAGCAACGATCTTAACGCGATTGATGAAAAAGTTCGGGTTATCGCTGAGGCTACTCATCGGGAGGCCGACGGCGAAACGCTGCGCGCAACGTTACGTCAGGAACTGGCGACGCTCCCGTCGTCTGAACTTAATAAACGTGTGCTGTTTATTCTCAATCATGGCGGGATGACCGCAATGGCGGCGGGCCAGCAAACCGGAGCCGATGCGGCGATTCGTGCCGCAGGTCTACGCAACGCCATGCAGGGCGTTAATCGCTATCAGCCGCTGTCACAAGAAGGCGTCATTGCCAGCCAACCCGATCTGGTGGTGATTTCGCAGGACGGCGTTAAGGCGATGGGTGGCGAAGATAACCTGTGGGCGCTACCGGGACTTGCGCAAACACCTGCCGGAAGGAATAAACAGGTATTGCAGGTTGACGATATGGCGCTGTTGGGCTTCAGCGTTCGCACGCCACAGGCTATTTTGCAGCTTCGTGCTAAAGCGGAGCAATTGCCCTGATGTCCCGGCGGATCACCTGTTCGTTGTGGATGTTGGCATTGATGCTGGTTGCAATGACGGTTCTGGCTACCGGTTTTGGCGCGTTGCGCCTGCCGGTAAGTCTGCTCTGGCGTGATGGCGATGAGGCACTGCGTCAAATCTGGATCACGATTCGCCTTCCCCGCGTCCTGCTGGCACTGGTGATTGGCGGCTCTCTGGCGCTCTCTGGCTGCGTGATGCAGGGGCTGTTTCGCAATCCGCTTGCAGACCCTGGATTACTGGGAATAAGCAGCGGCGCCGCCTGCGCTGTGGCCCTGTG
Organism: Citrobacter sp. LUTT5; assembly: GCF_009905315.1. NCBI lineage: Bacteria > Pseudomonadati > Pseudomonadota > Gammaproteobacteria > Enterobacterales > Enterobacteriaceae > Citrobacter > Citrobacter sp. LUTT5. The sequence continues at coordinate 2,762,841 of NZ_CP047606.1, forward strand.
GGTGGTGCTGCCTGTCTCTTTGCCCGCGCTGATGATGTTGTATGCTCCAATGCTGGCCGCTTTTTTCGGCGCGCTAGCGGCAACAGTAGTGATTTTTATCCTCAGCCAACAGCGCGACGGTTCGCTCTCCCGCCTGCTGCTGGTCGGCATTGCCATCAACGCGCTCTGCGGGGCGGCGGTTGGCGTACTGTCGTGGGTCAGTAATGATGCGCAACTGCGCCAGCTGTCGCTATGGGGAATGGGAAGTCTGGGGGCTGCACAGTGGTCCACGCTGTTGGCTGTCACTTCACTGACAATCCCGACAGTGCTGATCATCTGGCGACTTGCTCCGGCGCTGAATCTTCTGCAACTGGGTGAGGAAGAGGCGCATTATCTCGGCGTTGATGTACGTACAATCCAGCGTATTTTGCTGCTTTGTAGCGCATTACTGGTTGCCTCAGCCGTGGCGGTAAGCGGGGTGATTGGCTTTATCGGGTTGGTAATCCCACATTTAATACGTATGTGGCTCGGCTCAGACCATCGGGCCGTTATTCCGGGTTCCGTGCTGGCGGGCGCGTTTTTATTGCTGATTGCCGACACCCTGGCTCGTACGGCGGTTGCGCCTGCGGAGATGCCGGTCGGTCTGTTGACCAGTCTTCTCGGCGCACCGTGGTTTTTATGGCTTATTTTTCGTCAGCGAGGAGCGCATGGCTGAACATTTCATCGCTGAAGGGCTTCACTATCACGTAGCTGGCAGAGCGGTGATTGACGACGTATCGCTCGCCCTTACAAAAGGTGAACTGGTTGCGCTCATCGGCCCAAACGGTGCGGGGAAATCCACCCTGCTGCGCCTGCTGACCGGTTTTCTCAAACCAGCAACCGGGCGTTGCGTGCTGGCGGGCAAACCGCTGCATGAATGGTCTACCCAGACCCTGTCGCGGCATCGGGCAGTGATGCGCCAGCAAACACAGTTGGGATTCGACTGGCCGGTAGAGGCCGTCATCGCGATGGGCCGCGCGCCGTGGACCCAACAGCAGGAGCCCCGGCTTATCGCTCAGGTGATGGAAATGACCGGATGCACACCTTTGGCGGGTCGGCAATACGCCGCGCTTTCCGGCGGCGAGCAACAGCGAGTACAGTTAGCCCGTGCGCTGGCACAACTCTGGTGCGACGGTGCGCCTCGTGGTTGGTTATTCCTTGATGAACCGACCTCCGCGCTGGATCTTTACCACCAGCAGCATCTGTTGCGCATGCTAAAAACGCTTACCTCTTCGGGAGAGCTGCATGTGTGCATTGTGCTTCACGATCTGAACCTCGCCGCACTGTGGGCAGACAGAATAGTGCTGCTGCACAACGGCAGGCTGGTATCGCAGGGAACACCGGAAACTGTGTTACAGGCCGATGACTTGAAGCGCTGGTACGGTGCTCAGGTACACGTTGGCCAGCATCCGGCCAACGCCTCCCCGCAGGTATTTCTGGCCCCTTAGCTTGAACAACTCACTTCCAGCCGTTTTCCCCAGTCAGGTGGACGGCTGACATAGTCATCATCACGATCGGCAAACGGGGTACGCAACGCCTGGTGCAACCGATGCAGCTCGGCGTAATCCCCCTGCTCTGCCTGACTAATCGCCCGTTGCGCCAGCCAGTTACGTAATACCATCGCCGGGTTAGCCGCCTTCATCTGTGTTTGTCTGGCAGCATCGGCAATATTGTCTTGCTGAAGGCGCGAGCGATACCGCGTGAACCAGTCGTCAAACGCTGCGCGGTCGATAAACTCATCGCGCAACGGAGATTGCGCACTGTGTTGTTCCGTTTGGCTGAGCATGCGAAACGTTCGCGTATAGTCGCTTCTTTCCCGCGACATCAGACTAAACAGCTCGCTAAGCAGTTCGTTATCGTCTTTCTGCTCGCTAAAGAAGCCGAGCTTTTGCCGCATCCGCTGACCGTAGCGAGTTAACAGCGCCAGCTGGTAACTGTCCAGCGCATCATTGAGCGCCTCGACCGGGATAAACGGCGACAGGGTTTGCGCCAGACGTTGCAGGTTCCACAACGCGGCGGCCGGCTGATTATCGAAACTGTATCGCCCCTGGTTGTCAGAGTGGTTACAGATATAATCGGGCACGTAATCATCAAGAAAACCGAATGGACCGTAATCCATCGTCAGACCCAGAATCGACATGTTGTCCGTATTCATAACACCATGCGCAAACCCTACCGCCTGCCAGTCAGCGATTAACGTCGCAGTACGCGTGACAACATCGTTAAACCACAGCTGATATTTATCGGCGTCTTCCTGCCATTGCGGCCAGTAATGGCGAATCGCAAAGTCAGCCAACTGGCGCACTTTTTCCGGCTCCCGGCGATAGTAAAAATGCTCAAAATGGCCAAACCGCATATGGCTTTGCGCCACGCGGATAAGCATCGCTCCCGCTTCGACCGTTTCGCGATACACCGGCGTGTCGCTGGTGACAATCGACAATGCCCGCGTGGTCGGTATTCCCAGGTAGTGCATCGCTTCGCTAGCAAGGCTTTCGCGAATGGTCGAGCGCAGCACGGCGCGCCCATCACCCATGCGGGAATACGGCGTGAGTCCGGCGCCTTTCAGGTGCCAGTCAAACGTTGAACCATCCGCGAGCTGTTGTTCGCCCAGCAGGATCCCACGTCCGTCGCCAAGCTGACCTGCCCAGACGCCGAACTGATGTCCACTATAAACCTGGGCTAAAGGCGACATCCCGGGAAGCAGCGATTCGCCTCCCCAAACGCCCGCACCAGTTGAAATATCAAATAGCGCCGCAGGAATAGCTAATTGCTCCGCCAGCGCATCGTTATGCCAGATAAGGCGCGCATTTTTCAAAGGGGTGGGTGAAAGCGCGGTATAAGTTGCTGGTAGTTCATCACGCCAGCGAGTGGTAAAAGACAGGGTCATAGGGCCTCCTGCCTCTAGTGTAGACTGTTAATAGCCTGTTAAACACCAGCAAATAAAAGGGTTATATCTTAGCAAGCGAAATTATCTGCGCAGGAGGCACTGCAGGCCACAATCCTCCCTGCATGGCACTGAATCCTACAGGCAAAACGCGCTCCAGCATCTCTTGTGTATCAATTCCGCTAATGATTATTGACTCACAGCTGGGAGATAGTTGCGCCAGAATAGCCCGCATAAACGGCTCAAACGAAATATGTGCAATCCTTTGTTGAACAAAGTTTTTATCCAGAACGACGCGTTTGAACAGACCGTCAAAAATTGCCCGGGTTGATATACCGCCAGCACCATAGTTTGTCAGGACTAATGGAAATCGCGCAGCAAGTGCGGCCAATGTTGGATTATCTTTACCTTTGTTTAACTCCGGATAGCTTTCATTAATAGTCAGCTCCAGAAATGAAAATCGTTCAACTTGTGAAGCAAGTTCAGTATCTGATAATAAAGTATTAGCAATTGCTGGCGTTAAATTAATCCAGGCAAATACTTTTCGCTGAATAAAAAAATGTTGGCACGTTTCGATTAATTCTAGTTTTTCTACAAATAAACGACATTGTTCGTCGTCTGACATCCGAGGTAGGACCAGCTCGGTGGGTATACGCACATCCCCATGTGCACTGGCGAAATTGGTGATGATGTCGACGAATTCAAGATCGCCTTTTTCGCTTCTCGCAGGAAGAAAAGAGAACTCAGAATGGTAAAGATTATCCAGTGAAACAATCATCGTGCCAGCCCCGCTGCATGGGTGTTATCCGGCATCCTGTAGCAAAGGATGAAGAAATACGTTACTGCTGATGCAAGTAGAGGCCCTTTCATTTTTCCCTTTTTAGCCGGTAAATCGAATCCTTTTTTTTAGCTTATCCTGATTATAAGCGAATATCCAGCTTTGCACTTTTTAATATCTCGGAATAAATCATATTTTTAGCAAGATACGCTCTTAATGTTCATGGGTATTGTCTAACCAAAAGCAGAAATAAAAGTTAACTTTCAAACGGTGATGTCGAGGCTGCCACTCGATGGCAGCCTCGGAGTTGTGAGGATTAAATACGTCGCGCCTGCCAAAAGTTTTTACGCCAGTAAACGTTATCCAGAGACGAGCGCATCACTCCACGGCTGGTTGAAGCATGAATAAATTGATTATTGGTATCGTAAATACCGACATGCAAACCGCTTTCCCCAGACCCGGTTTTAAAGAAAACCAGATCGCCGGGCAGCAAATCGTCTTTATCAATTTCGGTACCAATCTTTGATTGCGTACGCGTATCGCGTGGGAGTTGCAGATCGAATTTATCGCGCATCGTCATCAAAACAAATCCAGAACAATCCACCCCGCTACGACTCATACCACCATAACGATAGGGTGTGCCATGCCAGGTTTGTAGCTGATCATTAAGACCGGCAATAACGGCGATTGAATCCGACAAGCGGGCATTTGGCGCAGGCGCACGATGGCTGCTGCAGCCCGCCAAAAACAATGCTGTGATTAAAAGGAGCCAAAAGCGCATTCAGTACGAATCCTCTGAATTTTATTTTTATACCAATTTAGCGTGGAAATTATATGATTTTCAAGAACCCATTTAACTTAAGTGGTTGATATGAGCATTCTGTGCCCTTCAATATCCAAACGTCGGAAGTTGACGCCATAGGCCGCAGACAGATTGGCCGGCGTCAGTACCGCATCTCGAGAGCCACTGGCAAGCAGTTTCCCGCGTTTGAGTAGCCAGGCTTTATGCGCATGGCGTAAGGTGTGATTAAGGTCGTGACTACTCATCACAATCGCTATGCCCTGCAAACACAGCTGACTCAACAATCGATCCAGTGCGTTTTGTTGCGCGACGTCCAGACTGTTCATCGGCTCATCCAGGAGTAAAAGCTGACCTAATGGATTCGCTTGTGGGCAAATCTGCAGGATAACCGCAGCCAGGCGCACACGCTGCCACTCACCGCCGGAGAGTTGGTTCACGCCGCGCCCCAGTTTATCTCCCAAGCCGAGCGCATCGGCGACCTCCTGTAACAGATCGGTACGTGCTTTGTCGGGTTGATGCAGCGTCAGAAAATGCCAGACCGGCATCGCAAACGGCGGATTTTGCTGTTGCGCAAGATAGGCACGATATTGCGCCAGCCTGGCAGCCGGCCATTCCTCCAACGGCATATCACCAAAAGTGATGCTGCCCTCTCCGTTCGTCAGACCCGCCATACGCGCCAACAGCGTACTTTTTCCGGCACCGTTTGGTCCCACTAAATGCAGGATCTCTCCTGCTTTTATCTCACCAGAAAGCGGGCCAAGACGGGTCGATTCCGCGACGTCCTGTAGCTGCATCAATCGAGACATTAGTTTGCCAGCGCCTGCTTGATGGTTTGCACCAGAATGGGATCCTCAGGCGTCATATCCGGTGAGAATCGTTGCAGCACTTTTCCATCGCGACCCACTAAAAACTTCTCGAAATTCCACAGAATATCGTCCGGGTAGAGCGGCGCACGACCTTTGCTCGCCATTCGCTCATAGAACCCACTATCCGCAGGTGCAACGGCCGTTGGCGCGGCATCAATCAGCTTCTGATACAGCGGATGGCGTCCCTCGCCGTTGACGTCAATTTTGCTGAACATCGGGAAAGTTACGCCCCAGGTGGTACTGCAGTACGTTTTTATTTCCTCTTCGCTGCCCGGCTCCTGTCCCAGAAACTGATTGCAAGGGAAACCAAGAACGCTGAAGCCCTGTTGGTGCAAGGTTTTCTGCAGATTCTCCAGTTGCTCGTACTGCGGCGTCAGTCCACATTTTGAAGCAACGTTGACGATTAACAGCACATTTCCGGAATACGGCTGCAGTGAGGTAACCTCGCCGTCGATGGTCGTCACTTCTGTATCGAGGATAGTGTTTTGCATAGCATCTCCAGAACAACAGGTGGATTTTCAGTTTTTAATCATAGACCGAACCAACGCGTTCTAGCGCGCGGCTTTTAACAATAACCAGATAAATACCGGTGCGCCCATGGTGGCCGTCACCACGCCGATAGGTAACTCAGCCGAGGCCAGCACCAGACGCGCGACAACATCAGCAAACAGTAATGCGATTGCACCAGCCAACGCACAACCTGGCAATAAAACACGATGATCGGTGAGGCCGCACAGTCGCAAAATATGCGGGATCACAAGCCCAATAAAACCAATCGCCCCTGCCAGAGCCACGCTCACGCCGACCATCCAGCCTGTGGCGACCACCAGCAGGTTGCGCCAGAACCATAGGGGCAGCCCCAGTTGACGAGCAGACGTCTCTCCTAATGCCAGCATATTCATCGGCTGCGACTGACAGCAGATCCACACCAGTACCGGAATCAACGCCACCATGAGCCAGGCCTGATGCCAGTCTACGCCACCGAAGCCCCCCATCATCCAGTACATCAGCTGTCGTAAGTCAAATGATGTGGAGAAGTAGATGGCCCATGTCATCAGCGCGCTACAGATAATCCCCAGCGCCACCCCTGCCAGCAGCAGACGGCTGGTAGACAAATGACGGCGGGCGAAACGTAGCAGTATGAGCGTGATAATCAGCGCCCCGGCAATGGCGCAAAGGCCCAATGCCCAGCCGGGAAGTTGCCCCTGCCCCAGCAGCACCGCCGCGATAAGCCCGACTCCCGCGCCATTAGACACTCCTAATAATCCCGGCTCGGCGAGCGGATTTTCAAAGAGAGCTTGCATCACTGCGCCTGATAAGGCCAACGCAGCGCCTACCAGCAAAACGGCAAGGGTACGGGGAAGTCGGATTTGCCAGACGAACAGATCGCCGCGGGCGCTGAACCAGTCGCCGGGAGCGATCCATTGTTCTCCTGCGCACAAGCTTAGAATCGTTGCCAGTAGCATAAGTACTGACAGTGACAGTATCCAGCGCACATTTCGACGCTGCTGTTGATGGGCGAAAGTCAGCATGTTTTCCATTCTGCTGAAAAGAGATGAAGGTGATTCTACGGTGCTGATTCGGTAGTGAAAAGGAAAAAGGCCGCAGAGCGGCCTTTTTAGTTATATATCATGGTTTGCGCTGCCGCTTTGATGGCAGAGCAAGTGACTTAACGGATCGTTAAATCACTCTTCTTTGGGCGTTGCGTTTTCGACCCGGCTTTTTAACTTCTGTCCGGGTCTGAAGGTCACCACGCGCCGTGCTGTAATGGGAATATCTTCGCCCGTTTTCGGGTTACGGCCCGGACGTTGATTCTTATCACGCAGATCGAAGTTACCAAAACCAGAGAGTTTTACCTGCTCACCATTTTCCAGAGCACGACGGATCTCTTCGAAAAACAGCTCGACCAGTTCTTTGGCATCCCGCTTGCTAAGCCCAAGCTTATCAAACAGATATTCTGACATTTCAGCTTTTGTAAGCGCCATAGGTTCAATCCCTCAATGATGCCTGGAATCGCTCTTTTAATGCCTCTACACATTTGGCGACGGTAGCGGCAATCTCCTCTTCTTCAAGTGTACGGCTGGTATCCTGAAGGATCAGGCTGATAGCGAGGCTCTTATAACCCTCCGCAACACCCTTACCGCGGTACACGTCAAATAAGTTTACGCCAACTACCTGATTTACGCCAACTTTCTTACACTCGGATAAAATATCCGCAGCGGGAACGTTTTCGGCCACAACAACCGCGATGTCGCGACGGTTCGCCGGGAAGCGAGAAACTTCACGCGCCTGAGGCACCACGCGGTCTGCGAGCTTATTCCACTCCAGTTCAAACACCAGAGTGCGACCGTTCAGATCCAGTTTACGTTCCAGTTCAGGATGAACAACCCCAATGAAACCAATACGTTCACCTTTCAGATAAATCGCCGCAGACTGACCCGGATGCAGTGCTGGATTCGCTTCAGCTTTGAACTGAATGTCTGCCAGTTTGCCGGTCAGGTCGAGAACCGCTTCCAGATCGCCTTTCAGATCATAGAAATCAACGGTCTCTTTTGCCAGATTCCAGTGTTCATCATGACGGTTACCGCAGATCACGCCCGCCAGCATCAGATCCTGACGGATCCCGAGATTGGCCTGTGTATCCGGTACGAAACGTAAACCCGTTTCAAAAATACGTACGCGGTTCTGCTGACGGTTCTGGTTATACACTACCGTAGACAGCAAGCCGGTCCACAGGGACAAACGCATAGCCGACATATCAATAGAAATTGGGCTTGGCAGCAGCAGCGCTTCTTCACCCGGGTGCAGCAGCGACTGGACTTTCGGGTCGACGAAGCTGTAGGTAATTACTTCCTGGTAGCCTTTGTCATTCAGCATGGTTTTTACACGTTTCAGCGACAAATCCGCTTCACGATGCGTACCCATGATAAGACCCGCCTGAATCGGCGTGTTCGGGATATTGTCATAACCGTATACGCGGGCGACTTCTTCGACCAGGTCTTCTTCGATTTCCATATCGAAACGCCAGCTCGGCGCGACCGCTTTCCACTCATCCTGCCCTTCCGTCACGTCACAACCCAGACGACGCAGAATGTCGCTCACCTGCTCATCCGCAATATGGTGTCCGATCAGACGATCCAGTTTGCTACGACGAAGCGTAATGGTTGCGCGTTTTGGCAGCGTGTCTTCGTTCGTCACGTCAATGACTGGACCCGCTTCGCCGCCGCAGATATCGATCAGCAGGCGCGTTGCACGTTCCATGGCCTTATGTTGCAGAGCCGGATCAACACCACGCTCATAGCGGTGAGAAGCATCGGTGTGCAGACCGTGACGACGTGCGCGACCGGTAATAGACAGCGGGCTGAAGAATGCACATTCCAGCAGGACGTTTTGCGTTTCATCATTCACGCCGGAATGTTCGCCACCAAAGATGCCGCCCATCGCCAGCGCTTTGTTATGGTCCGCAATCACCAGCGTATCCGCATTCAGCTTCGCTTCGCTGCCATCCAGCAATACCAGGGTCTCACCCTCTTTTGCCATACGGACAACAATTCCGCCTTCAATGCGGTCTTTGTCGAATGCGTGCATCGGCTGGCCCAGTTCGAGCAGCACATAGTTAGTCACGTCAACCACGGCATCGATTGAACGAATACCGCAACGACGCAGTTTTTCTTTCATCCACAGCGGGGTCGGCGCTTTAACATTGATGCCTTTAACCACGCGGCCCAGATAGCGTGGACAGGCTTCCACGGCTTCAACCTGAATCGGCAGGACGTCGCTAATGGTTGCCGCTACAGGCGCGATTTCCGGCTCAACCAGCGGAGCTTTATTCAGCACAGCAACATCACGTGCGACACCGATAATGCCTAAGCAGTCGGCGCGGTTCGGCGTGACGCTGATTTCGATAGTGTTGTCGTCAAGCTTCAGGTATTCACGGATATCGGTGCCAATTGGCGCATCGGCCGGCAGTTCGATAATCCCGTTATGATCGTCGGAAATACCCAGCTCAGAGAATGAGCACAGCATACCTTCAGACGGCTCACCGCGCAGTTTCGCGGCTTTGATTTTGAAATCGCCCGGCAGAACGGCACCAACGGTTGCCACAGCCACTTTCAACCCCTGACGGCAGTTTGGCGCACCGCAGACGATATCCAGCAGACGGTCGCCGCCTACATTCACTTTGGTGACACGCAGTTTGTCAGCGTTCGGGTGCTGGCCACATTCAACCACTTCACCCACCACAACGCCGTTGAACGCGCCGGAAACAGGTTCCACACCGTCAACTTCCAGACCTGCCATTGTGATTTGGTTTGACAGAGCATCGCTATCAATCGCCGGGTTTACCCATTCGCGTAACCACAGTTCACTGAATTTCATTGTTTTATCCTGCCTTTATTTAAACTGTTTGAGGAAACGCAGATCGTTTTCGAAGAAAGAACGCAGATCGGTAACACCGTAACGCAGCATGGTCAGACGCTCCATCCCCATACCAAATGCAAAGCCCGAGTAGATTTCCGGATCGATGCCAACATTACGCAGCACGTTCGGGTGAACCATCCCGCAACCCAGTACTTCCAGCCACTTACCGTTTTTGCCCATCACGTCTACTTCCGCAGAAGGTTCAGTGAACGGGAAGTAGGAAGGACGGAAACGAACCTGCAGGTCTTCTTCAAAGAAGTTACGCAGGAAATCGTGCAGCGTGCCTTTCAGGTTGGTGAAGTTGATGTTGGTATCAACAATCAGCCCTTCCATCTGATGGAACATCGGGGTGTGAGTCTGATCGTAATCGTTACGATATACACGGCCCGGGGCGATAATACGGATCGGCGGCTGTTTTTCCTTCATGGTGCGGATCTGCACGCCGGAAGTCTGCGTACGCAGCAAACGCGTCGCGTCAAACCAGAAAGTGTCGTGGTCAGCGCGCGCCGGATGATGGCCAGGAATGTTCAGCGCATCGAAGTTATGATAGTCATCTTCGATTTCCGGACCAGTCGCCACGGTAAAGCCCAGCTCACCAAAGAAACTTTCAATCCTGTCAATTGTACGCGTTACAGGATGCAGACCGCCGTTTTCGATACGACGCCCTGGCAGGGAGATATCGATAGTTTCTTCTGCCAGACGAGCATTCAGGGCAGCACTTTCTAATTCGGCCTTACGCGCGTTCAGCGCTTGCTGCACCTGCTCTTTGGCTTCGTTTATCACCGCACCTGCTGCCGGGCGCTCTTCTGGCGGCAGTTCGCGCAGGGTTGTCATCTGAAGGGTCAGGTGCCCTTTCTTGCCCAAATATTCGACGCGGACATTGTCTAACGCGGCAACATCTGAAGCCTGGTTAATGGCGGCCGTTGCACTGGCAACCAGCTCTGCGAGATGTGACATGGTTTTCCTCGTTATGTTGCGATATTCACTAGTCGCTCATATATACGCAAAATCATTCAAGTTGTATCAACGCAGCAAAAGAGCGAATGCAGCCAATACAGAGACAACTTGAAGGATGACGCGTATAAAAAAAGCCTCCACCAGGGAGGCTTTTAGGCGCTGTTTTCCGTTTCTTCTTTCACGCGCAAGCCTCCTGATTTCAGGTGCTAAAGTAAAAGAAGAAGCGGAAAATAGCAGCATTCATGCTTGCGTTACCTTGTGTGGTAAAAACCGGACAACCTTTATTGAAAAGGCTTACGGATAAATTGTCAACTAATTGATTGTACTGCAAATAAAAGAGAGGGAGCCAGGCTCCCTCTTTTCACCGGCTTATGCCAGAGCTGCTTTCGCTTTTTCGACCAGAGCGGTGAACGCTACTTTGTCGAATACTGCGATGTCAGCCAGGATCTTACGGTCGATTTCAACAGAGGCTTTTTTCAGGCCGTTGATGAATTTGCTGTAAGAAATACCGTTCTGACGTGCTGCTGCGTTGATACGCGCAATCCACAGTTGACGGAACTGACGCTTTTTCTGACGACGGTCACGATAAGCGTACTGACCAGCTTTGATAACAGCCTGGAAGGCAACGCGGTATACGCGAGAACGCGCACCGTAGTAGCCTTTAGCTTGTTTCAAAATTTTCTTGTGACGTGCACGGGCAACTACACCACGTTTTACGCGAGCCATATGTGCTCTCCTGTATCTATATTCTTAGTAAAAAAATGAATTAAACGTTAACGGCTTATGCGTACGGCAGGCACGCGATAACCAGACCCAGATCGCCTTTAGACACGAGGCCTTTTGGACGCAGGTGACGTTTACGCTTAGTAGATTTTTTGGTCAGAATATGACGCAGGTTTGCGTGCTTACGCTTAAATCCACCACCACCGGTTTTTTTGAAACGCTTAGCAGCACCGCGTACGGTCTTAATTTTTGGCATTTTAATAACTTCCACTTCGCATTGTTAATAAACGAAACGTAGGCGAACAACGGCTGTGGAACCCGTAGGCTCCACAGACATTGCTACTTGAAGGCCTTACTGTTTCTTCTTAGGAGCGAGCACCATGATCATCTGGCGGCCTTCGATCTTCGTAGGGAAGGATTCGACTACTGCCAGTTCACTCAGATCGTCACGGACGCGGTTGAGCACTTCCATACCGATCTGTTGGTGGGCCATCTCACGACCGCGAAAACGCAGCGTGATCTTAGCCTTATCGCCATCTTCCAGAAAGCGTACCAGGCTGCGGAGTTTTACCTGGTAATCGCCATCGTCGGTGCCAGGACGGAATTTAATTTCCTTAACCTGGATAACTTTTTGCTTTTTCTTCTGTTCCTTAGAAGACTTACTCTTTTCATAAAGGAACTTGCCGTAGTCCATAATACGACAAACTGGCGGTTCGGCGTTAGGGCTGATTTCAACTAAATCTACTCCAGCTTCTTCAGCTTTTTCGATCGCTTCTCTCAGACTCACAATACCCAAAGCTTCGCCTTCCAGACCTGTTAAGCGAACTTCCAGGGCGCGAATCTCGCCATTGATACGATTCGGACGTGCCGTTTGAACTCGTTTTCCGCCTTTAATACCTTATTCCTCCAGTTGTTGAAGACTGCGGCTGCGAATCTCTTGTTGCAGCTTCTCAATCACTTCATTTACGTCCAGGCTGCCCAAGTCTTTGCCACGACGGGTGCGCACGGCAACTTTGCCTGCTTCTACCTCTTTGTCGCCACAGACCAACATGTAAGGGACACGACGTAAAGTGTGCTCGCGGATTTTAAAGCCAATCTTCTCATTTCTCAAGTCTGCTTTTACACGAATACCCGCATTTTGTAGTTTCTGCGTTAATTCGTTAACGTATTCAGACTGAGAATCGGTGATGTTCATGACCACAACCTGAACCGGCGCAAGCCAGGTCGGGAAGAAGCCAGCGAACTCTTCGGTCAGGATACCGATGAAACGTTCCATCGACCCAAGAATTGCACGGTGAATCATAACCGGCACCTGACGTTCGTTGTTTTCGCCAACGTAAGAGGCGCTTAAACGGGACGGCAGGGAGAAGTCCAGCTGTACAGTACCGCACTGCCATGCACGATCGAGGCAGTCATACAGGGTAAATTCAATTTTCGGACCGTAGAACGCGCCCTCACCCAGTTGGAACTCAAACGGGATGTTGTTTTCTTCCAGCGCAACGGCCAGGTCAGCTTCAGCACGGTCCCACATTTCATCGCTACCGATACGTTTTTCGGGGCGAGTGGACAGTTTGACGACGATTTTCTCGAAGCCAAAGGTGCTGTACATATCGTAGACCATACGAATGCACGCGTTAACTTCATCACGAATCTGCTCTTCAGTACAGAAGATATGCGCATCATCTTGAGTGAAGCCACGAACACGCATCAGTCCATGCAGCGCACCAGACGGTTCATTACGGTGGCAGCTACCAAACTCAGCCATACGCAGCGGCAGATCGCGATAGGATTTCAGACCCTGATTAAAGATCTGTACGTGGCCAGGGCAGTTCATTGGCTTAATGCAGTATTCACGGTTCTCAGAAGAGGTGGTGAACATCGCATCTTTGTAGTTGTCCCAGTGACCTGTTTTTTCCCACAGCACGCGGTCCATCATGAACGGACCTTTCACTTCCTGATACTGGTATTCTTTCAGTTTTGAGCGAACAAAGACTTCCAGTTCACGGAAGATAGTCCAGCCATCGTTGTGCCAGAACACCATACCCGGCGCTTCTTCCTGCATGTGATACAGGTCAAGCTGCTTGCCGATTTTACGGTGGTCGCGTTTGGCCGCTTCTTCCAGACGTTGCAGGTAGGCATTCAGGGCTTTTTTATCTGCCCATGCAGTACCATAAATACGCTGCAGCATCTTGTTATTGCTGTCGCCACGCCAGTATGCCCCTGCGGTCTTCATCAATTTGAAGTGATGGCAGAAACGCATATTCGGCACGTGCGGGCCACGGCACATATCGACATATTCTTCATGATGGTACAAGCCAGGCTTGTCATCATGGGCAATGTTTTCATCAAGAATGGAGACTTTATAGGTCTCGCCACGCTTCACGAAGGTTTCACGCGCTTCGTACCAGCTGACTTTCTTCTTAATGACATCGTAGTTTTTCTCAGCGAGCTCGTGCATCCGCTTCTCAAGCGCGTCGACGTCTTCCTGGGTTAACGTACGGTCAAGATCGATATCGTAGTAAAAACCGTTATCAACAACCGGTCCGATCGCCATTTTGGTGTGCGGCCAGAGTTGTTTGATCGCGTGCCCTAACAGGTGCGCACAGGAGTGACGAATGATCTCCAGACCTTCTTCATCCTTCGCGGTGATGATGGAGAGCTTCGCATCATGCTCAATCAGATCGGAAGCATCTACCAGCTCACCGTCAACACGGCCAGCAATAGTGGCTTTCGCCAGGCCTGGACCGATGTCCAGCGCAACATCCATGGGGCTTACAGCGTGGTCGTAATGGCGTTGGCTGCCATCAGGAAGAGTAATAACAGGCATGTTATATCCTTATTTGCAGTGGTGACCCACACGTAAGATCACATACAAAGAGAAAATTTATTTGTTTACAATAAGTTGTGCAACCATCTAACCAACAATCGCTAAATTGGTACACAATCTGGTACACAAATGAAAAACTGACATCCTCAGTCCCTCACCCGGTAAAATGATGGTAACACTAAAAAAGTGGTGATTGCACCACTCTGTTTCACATTGATTCAAATTGTCTTGCAACAATGGATGCGATCGACTAAGTGAATAAGATGCGAGCGCTCGCTAACAGCGGATCCATTCGTTGGATATACAATCACGCTCAGTACATGGATAAGCGCCGGGAAATGATGCAATGGTGGGCGGACTGGCTTGATGAGAAGGTGCTGTAGGGAGGAATCTAAAAGCCATGCTTCTTATGACATGGCTTTGTGAAAAATTTTTAAAATTAAAAGCACGATATTTATTGTGCGGTTTCTCTAACATTCTTGTTTTTGAAACGGAAAAACAACTTATCCAAAAAAGAATGAAGATTGCATTCAATATACTTATAAGAAAGTGATGCTATAAATGTAGCTAAAGGAATAGTAATTATTACAGTTGCAATTCCTTTATGGATGGAATCATCAATAAAGCGAGAAACAATAACATATACTACGTTAATCACAACTATATGGCACAGATACAATGAAAATGATACATCACCTATGTGAGTAAGTATTTTAGGTATTGAAAAGTTTTCCTCTATATACTTTCCACAAAGCACTATAAGCAAGAACGAAGGAATAAGGAACATGCCAAAATTTGCTGGTCCGTGATCCTGTGTTTTAACTCCAAGGATGTAGGCGAGCAAAGGAATTGCTAATGATAAAACTAGACATGGATATACTTGAAATTTAGACTTCAAGAAATAATTTCCGTTTTTATATATAAGAGCACATATTACTCCAAATAAAAACTCAAATATTAAGCTCTGCATCATTAGATTAAGATATCCACCGCCAATGAATGCTGGCTTATATCCTGACAGGTTAAGAAAATATGGCACACTAAGCAATGTAATCAAAAACCACATCCCCATTACGATAAACCTAAACCTTCCAAAGACAAGGCATATAGAAAAAACAAGATAAAAATACATCTCATAATTTAACGTCCACCCTGGAGGAAGAACAGCCGAGCCAAAATAAAGAGCGGAGTCAAAATTAAGAGGTATGAAAAGCAGGCTTTTTATGATTTTTTCATACATATATGAATCTAAATTCAGTCCGTAGAAATAAATAACATATATTAACGTCCATATAGCATAAGGAGGCCAGATCCTTAAAATTCTTTTTACTATAAATTTCACACTGTCATGACTTGTATAGTTCATGCCAGTGTATGTTATTATAAACCCACTTATCATAAAAAATAAATCAACGCCATATGCCCCTGGTAGCATCCACCTGTCAACAAAAGAGGAATATGGCGTTCCATGAAAAAGATCCCTTAAATGGCAAATAACAACCGCCATAGCCGCGAACCCCCTCATGGCTTGAATGTAATCAAGCTTATTACTTTTTCTTATGTTTAAACTCATTTTTATAACCATAACATATATTAATATACATATTATAAGCTAAAAAATTAAGTTCTTACCAATACAATTGCTAGTAATAGCTCTTACCCAATGGAGTTACATAGAAATCGGCGTCTACAACAACTGGTGATGCAGTACCGTTCCAAATAGAAAGTACCGCCTGACCTGCTGTTATTGATGCTACAGATATGTTTAGCGTTGGATATGCCTTACTTGATGACCAAGCAAAAGCAACCCCTTGTGTTACTCCATCAATAGGAACAGGATATGTCATCTGCTCATCTACTGCGAATGTTTTGTTTACATGGAGCGTTCCGAATTTTTTATTAAAAATTCCATTCAAAGCGTGAATAGGCTCCCTAGATAAGTTCTCAGGAGTTTGCATATTAGCATCGTTAGGCTTCCAGTTAGATCCAATGACGGTGCTTCTAATTCCATCAGGGTTTATTCCATAGAAAGATACAAACTGAGAATTATTGAATGGAAATAAGCTTAGGTTTATAAATGTTTGTCTGCCTGGGTCTTTTGCAAGGCATTGGAAGCTATTAGAGTTATCAATTGATGTTGTAATCCACGTGTTATTGTATGGAGAGTTAATAGAAAAAAACCATTCCCATGCGCTTTTCACACCTTCAATATTACAAGATATAAAAGTATTAGTTTCGTATACACCGCGAGGATTACTGAAATTGTAAGCAAGATCGCTTGCTGTCAATGTATTACTTATGAATGTCCATCGATTAACAATACCATTAAAATCTACACAACGAATGCAATTACCAGCATAGCATTGTTCTACTACTCCGAAATAGCTTTGCCCACCTGCAGATGTATCATGTGCATTAGGATATGTAGTTAGCCCCCCAGTTGTTACGCGAGTATCGTCAATCCATTTATTAAATGATAGTGCATTATTGAATAAGTCCATTCGCACACGCGTAAATCTTGGGTAAGAAGCATCATTGATATCAATAGCATTAATATCTTTTGCATTTCTCCCTACCAGGTAAACATCACGAATCCCCATATTGTGAGCACCCGGCACCCATCCCGATGGACGTATGCCGCGGATCATTGTTCCGCCGGCAGGAAAGCTGTTAGTGGCTCTGATAAATGTTTTGTCATACCCTCCACCAACAATGGTTACACCAGGATATAGCAACACCATATCTGAGATATAGAAATCACCAACGACTGTTACCTCTGGAATTCCTAAAGTGTGCGCGGCCACAATTGCAGCCTGAAGGTTTGTAGTCAGATCTGGTTGACCTGTAATTACCCCGCCAGGAACAAAATCAGCAGCCAAATCGATAGAGTTTCTGAGCTTTCTGTCTACCGTGGTTAGTTGTGATGATGGCTGGTTGAGATCGTATCCTACAAGAAGGGAGCCTGTCCCTGCCGCTAAATCTTTTCTCAATACATCACTGATATCTACTGGCTGCCATTTCCCTTCACCTGTCCCACCTGATGATTCTGGCGTAGAGCCAGCAGGAACTGTTTTTGGCAATGTTGTCAGGTCGTCCCATCTGTACCAGACATTTGTCGACGTATCCTGCAGTACATCACCAGCAGCAGTAACTGTCCCACCGCCCTGAAATGTTCCCGCCAGATTCCAGCCGAGATTGTAGATCTGCTGAAGAGTTAACTGCTTAAGACCTTCAATCGTGTAATGTGCATTCCCAAAACGATCGATGTACTGCTGGGCCATTGACGTAACAAATTCATCAATTTTCCCGGCGTTGAATTTCAGATCTTGCGGCTTTTCGCTCGGAACCGGCATGTTAGTTGGTGTAGTGCTCATATTTTTTCCATAAAAAAACCCGGCTCGGTGGCCGGGTTGTGGTATTTGGATAAGGTATTATTCGTAGACTGAGTCGCTGTACTCTGAGACGGTCAGAGATACCGTGTTATCTGTGTTCGGTTTGATGCTATTGACCGTCCATAGCTGACTGTCCAGCTCTTCCACTGTCGCGATCAGATAGCGCGATGGTAGCTGCACAGTGTCTCCGTTCCATATGTTGAGCTGAATGTTAGGGATAGCCGCGGTGAATCCGTACTTTGTATCGCTGCGGGCCGTAGCCGGATGGCGCAGTGTCGGGTTACCCATGTTGTCGGTGACAAGCACATACATATCTCCAGTAAATGTGATCGGCTCACTGGTGTCGAAGTCATTCCCGGTGCGACCGGTGATGTAACCCTGTTGCTGGTTGCTGTCGTAGATGTCCGGCATCTGAATGACGCTTCCAACCTGGATAATTCCGTCCTCGAACACCTTGGCGTTCATCTTCACACGTGAGTAAATCAGGCGCTTTGTTTCGCGTAGCGCTCGCTCACGAGCCTGGTACTCGTTACGGAATCCTACTATCTCGAGCTTGTTTGGGTTCTCCGCTTCCTGCTCGACGATAACGCCGTTCAGAACACGATAGTTGATGTACGTCTTGTTGTTCGTAGTCGGGTGAACGTAGGAGACCTGAACACCGTCGTAACCGCCTGGCAGCGTGGCCTCATACGTCATTTTGTATTCGTCCGTTTTCATGTTTGCCCGGTTGAACACTGCTGCCGGGTAACCGACTTTCTGATCGCGGGTGAATGTCAGTACACCGTCATCCCAGTACGCCATAACAGACGCTGCATTACAGATCGCCTGCACCCTGTCGCCCAGCGAGTCGTTCTCGTCGTCAAACGTGTAGTCGAAGTAACCCAGCCGTTCGTCAGGCAGGCTTTCAGCAATCGAATACAGTCCGTAGAGGTCAATGCTGCTTTCTGGCTGCCCGCCCATTACAAGCCAGGTATGTGCAACCGCGTCAGCAAAGGAACGCGATGGACGCAATGTATAATCGACGGTCTGTGTCGTCAGGTTGTAACTGATGGTCTGACGAGTCACCAGAGCGTTATACTTTCTGTCACGGCTTCCCAGTGCGTTCTCTGTCGCCCTCACCTTGACGCGAACCAACGTATCGGTCGGATGAACTACGTTGTTTCTGATGTTGACAGCGTGTATTTCCTCAACCTTAAGAATGGACGCATCATTTGAGTTGTTTGTGCGCTGGAAGTTGATGGCATACTTACCAAATCCTCCTGCCGGGATTATTTTATCCGTGCGATAAAACACTTCGCTTGTCGACTTATGCGGCGTTCCCTGGTGATAGGTAAAGGTTTGTTGTGTGCCGGGGATCTGATTGTAATCGTCGTCGATTTTCCAGATTGTCACCGTCCAGTCAGTCCAGTTACCGCCCCCCAGTGATGACTGTGTATGCAGCCAAAGCTCTGTTGATTCAACCGGTGAGAAGAAAGGCCCCACAACAAGCGCCTCATTATCGTTGAGAATAAATTTCGTTGTGTTGATGGTGGCTGTAGATGGAACGGTAGGTGGCCCCTGCAAATCTGTCATGGTGAACGTGTACCACTTAACAGGGTTTATCACAGAACCATCATCACTCTGCACAGCAGAAATTAACGTTCCAGAGAAAAGCACATCTTCAGTAATACTGCCTGATGTCGTGTCATAAGTGACGTTGATAGTAAAGGTGACGGAGTGTGGAAGTGCCAGCCCCATGAAGTAGTCGAACTCAGCCTGCTTGACGATTTTCATCGCTATCTGGCCGCCAGCATAATCACCACTAACCACGCTATTGGCAGTAGCCGATTCTACCGGGAAATTGTCGCTTTCGTTTGGCCCTGGCATCTCCTGCCCGTCGACATCGTCGAACGAATAGCCCTCGTTAATAGTCGGTATTACCTCACCAGGCTGATAAAACTGATACTCAGCACCGGCCATCGATCCGAGACTCGACTCTGAGTAACGAACAGACTCATAGTCATACTTACCGATACCGATACACATCCACTCAGTGACGTATTTCAGGCCGCCGTCGTTCTCACTCTGGCGTACATATTCAAACATCGATTCCTGAATCAAGTCTGGAAACGATCTGACCTGCCCGTAAATATCAGGCTTCGCTTTGTATACCCTTGCGGTATTCGTTTGCCCGGTCAGACTGTTGTTCGGAGAATCGACAGTGTTTCCACCGTTATTAGCTATTGCTGGCTTCGGGGCAAGGAATGAAAACACAGCGCCAACAACTTTGAAGATCGGGCTGAGAATGTCGCTAATGATGCCCTTTGGCTGGTCGAAAATCTGGATGGTGTCCAGTTCGCTCAGTTCAAATGCCAGCTCATCATCATCACTTAACCTCACGCCGTTGCGGACGATCAGCAGATCACTGTGAAAGGTGGCATCATTGGCCGCCAGCCAGTCATAAAAAAGGGTGCCGTTAGGCACCCTGCAACGCAGCTTAGGCGTTCCTGGAAAATTCGATATTTCAACCAGCGCCATATTCGAAAAACTCCACTTTAGTGAATGCCCGCTGAATAACCAGCAATGAGTCCATGCGCACGCTGCCGTTCTCTCCCCGCGAGTGCAGTGCCTGCCGGTTAAGCACCAGCCCCACGTGCGCTGGTTGCGCGCCGCGGTACCCGACGAATATCCCGCCTTCAACTGGTTTATCGACCTGGCGCCAGAAAACGACGTCACCCTGATAGCAGGTGAAGAAGTCCTCGCCGGCTTCGTAGTCCGGAGTCTGGTGCAGCTCAATGCCGATAACGTGACGGTAATACAGCACTACCAAACCCCAGCAATCCACCCTATCGAACGAGCAAGCCCGGTTAGCCCACGGCAGGCCGATCACCTTGCTGATGAAATCAGAGGTTTTCATGTGCCGTGCCTACCAGTTACATCGCCGCTCCTCACTTCAGCAATAATTCTCGCCTCGCAAGCTGAAGGGAAGTCAGGAAACCAACCAAGATGAGTTTTTGCCAATCTTGCGCGCCACTCATTTCTTCTCTTCAAAAAATCCACGCCAGTAACACCTGATGTGTTACCAGTGAGTTTTCTTTTATTCCTTGAGTTAACAGTTCTGCTAACCGCCCTAAGGTTATCTATGTTGTTATTTTTTTTATCGCCATCAATATGATCAATTTCATGACCGATAGGTATTTCACCATGGTGCATCTCATAAATAATCCTATGAACAAGCAATTGCTTTCCATCAACGATTACAGAGAGATATCCTTGTGTAGTGGTCTTGTTTGGTGACTTTCCGTATCTGATCCCACTCTTTCTCAAATTCCAATATATCTTTCCATCATCATATCTGAAAAGTTCATGCCAATTCATATAGAGACCTCAACAAGAATAGATTAATATATTTAAAACGAGCAGGAGGAGTAACGAGTCGAATAATTATACCACTTCATAAATATTGAAGCCCAGTATATTCGCTGGGGTCGTATAATCTCCCAATATTATTATTCAGCGGGTTAGTGACAGAAAGCGTCACAGAAGCGGCATCAGCGTCAATATCTACCGTCTTGACGTATAACTGCCACGACTTAATCGGAACTGACATATCACCGCTGTCGAAGATTTGCCGTGTGGCCGTGATAGCTGTTAACCGTGATGCACCTTTCCACTGCTTCATTAGCGCTTTGATATCAGACGACAGTCTCCCTAACTTAACCGTAGCGTCGATCACCGGCGTGCCGCTCTGTTGACTCTCTTCAATTTCAAAGCGCGCTGGCGTGTACGCCTGGCCGCCGAGCGTCTTCGGGAAGAACTGCTTGTCGACCAGTCGGACATAGCCAAAGGATGGATGATAGAAGGTGATGGTGTCGTACAGCCCGCGGGTCGGCCGCTGCTGCTTGTACTCTCTGAAGCTCGGCATTACGGCACCCTCGGCAAAGATTCCGGATCGCGTCCGTCCGGATAACCAGTAACCACGATATCCAGCCACAAATCCCACGGCGGCGGCAGCTCAACAATAATGTCGTCGAACTCGTCATCGGAGTTGTAGAGGTGGTTAGCAATAACCGTCCCAGTCCATGTAACAACGCCGTTTGTGATGTTTGTCTGAACAGGCATCTGCGTGAAGTGGAGTTCTTGCAGCTGTAACCCACTTCCGCCGAGATTCACCATCATACGGAACCAATTTAGCCCACGGTTTAGGTAGTTAGGACTGCGCAGCCACTGCTGGAATGCGCGCTCCTCTGCCGACGTAAAGATCCACGTCAGTGACCAGGTCACTTTTAGATCATCGGTCTGGTTCTGAAAGATAGCCGGGCCTACCGCTGGCTGATCGGTCTGGAACACGGTATCGAGCGTCATGTTTTTACTGGCTTTCTGCGCCAGCGGCAGCCAGTCGGGATAGTCGATAATTGGCATCTAAACTCCAGGCATTAAAAAACCCGCCGAAGCGGGTTTAATCTATGGCAGTTGGTCGTCTCGGAGCTTCAAAAATTTTAATGTTAAATTCTTGAATAGAGCCGTTACTCTTAAACTCAAGTGTCTCACCAGCAGGAATAACACCGGTAATATAAGTGCCATCTGTCAGCAAAAACTCAAAATTGACAGCCCGGTTAGCTGAGTATTTGACAACCTTCCCGCTTTCAAGTGGCATGCTTTTTGATTCGCCCGGCAAAATACTATCCATGTTCCCTCTCAATTTTGACCACGTGGTGTTCTTTTGGCATTGAAATTACTTGTTATGCCCTGAGAAATTGGACCACCATTATTTAGATCAGCAATGATGGCATCCACGGTTATTGTACCATCTCCACTACTCGTAGCCTGAGCATCGAATGTGGCTCCCGTCATATTCTGAACGTTGATTATGACGTTCACACCGCCCCCTGAGGTCATATCCTTATTGCTGATCACCCTGCCGTTGTCACCCGGTATCATGTACTGCTTACCGGTGCTGGCCTGGTAAATCTCCGGCATGCCGCCTTCGCCGACCTGATACATCCCGCCAGCACTAACCGGGCCGCCATTCTTGCGTTTGCCAAGCAGGTTCGCACCAATAACGCCCGCTACCGCGCCGAGACCGATAGCCGCCGCCGTACCCATCGAGGCTATTGAGGAAAGGATTGCCGCCGGGGTCCATGCCGCCGCCACTGTCCCAGCCGCTGCAACACTCGTTGCCGTCTGAACACCAGTCGCTGCAGTCTGAACTGCCGTTACAGTCCCTATGGCCGATGTCTGGGCCGCAGATCCCATGATTGCCGACTTGACCCACTCAACCCCCATCTGCACGAAGGTATTAACCAGGCTGTTGAGAACCGTGCTACCAAGAGAGCGCATTGCATCACTGGCCGTCATGCTACCGGTGATAATTCCCGTTAATGCGTTCGAAGCATTTCCTGCCAGCGCGTCGATTGAAGCGGCCAGCGCTTCCGTCCCTGCATTTTGATTTCTGAATATCTCCCATTGAGCTGCAATCCTCTCCTGATCGTACTTCCTGTTGGCCGCATTCGTCAGTTCAAGTCCTCTCTGGGTTAACTGACCCTTCTGGCTTTCAAACTGCTGGATTAAAGCCAATTCTTGAGCATGCTGGTTAGCAAGCCTCTGAACCGGATCTACTTCACCTTTAGCCGACTGCTGCGGGGTTACAACCTGCTGCGCCCTGATTTTTGCAAGCGCCACCTGATGGTCCTGCTCAAGCTTTTCAGATGCCTGGTTGTATTGCTCCTGAGAGAGAATTAGCTGACCGTTAGCGTCCTTTTGGCCCTTCAGGCTCTCAAGAGCTTTCTTCTGCGCTGCGTAATCAGCGTTTTCCTTGAGTGTAGGAACTGCATTCTGTGCTTTTAGAGCCGCAGCTTTATCCCAAGCCGCCGCCGCATCACGCTCTACCTGAGCGATCTGTTGTGGTGTCGGATTGGTAAGCTTCTGTCGAGCGGCAAGAATCGCCTGTTCCCGAGAAAGATCCGCAGTTGAGTCAGCTGAAAGGTTTGCTTTTTGCCGATACTCTTCCAGAACCTTTGCGTTTCTCTCTGCCTGAGAGGCTCCCTTGCTCTGCTCTGACTTAAGCGTCTTCTGCGCCTGCGTGTTTTTATACGTAGCGGCAGCATCATCTTCCATCTGCTTGGCATGCGGATCATCCTTCGCAAAACCTGCATCTTCGGCAGCGTATTGCGCCTGCAGCCGCGCGCGGGCCTCACCTTGCAGTTTCGAAAGCGCAAGGTTGCGCTCAGACTGCTTGATGAGGTTCTTCTGCCCGGCCGTAAGGTTGTCGGTGGACTTGTTCAGGCTGTCGACGTTGATTTTCGCGTTGGCCGCCTCTCTTGCCAGATCGACAAGCTTACCTGCCAGTTCAGCAATGGCTGACTGCCCGTCTTTGGATGATGACTTCATTTCCTGGAGTTTTTTCGCCAGTTCCTGAAGTGCTTCAGGCGACGGGTTATTGCTCAGGTCTGATAGTTCTCTTGCCAGATCAAACGCTGACTGCTTGCTGATTCCCAGTCGAGAAGAAAGGGTGCTCACTGTTGCAGAAAGCGAGTTCACAATACCAGAGGCATATTGACCCTGGCTGTTGGCCTGCTGAATGGCCTGACTCCAGTCTGTGGTGGTAACACCAAGCGCAGAAAGTTCATCGTTGAACTTTTTGATGCTTGGAGACGCACCGCCAACAGCCGCCAGTGCTCGATCGCCTAACGTAATGAAAGCATCAGACGCGTCACTAATGGCTTTAGGAATCTTTGAGATGGCCTGGTTATACTCGAGCAGCGCCTGATTGCGCAGCAAAGTAGCCACGTCGGCATTTACGCGCGCCAGGGCAGCATACTTGTCGGAAAGCGCGGCCACGCCTTGCGAGGAAATGGTGATCACCTTATCCATCGCTTCAGCTGCGTCTTTCAGCGCATCCATGGCGTTTTTACCGCCATTCAGCGAAGTAATAAGCACGCCAGCCAGTACCGAGCCAAGGGCGATTATGGCGCCAACGACTGCCCCGCCAGGGCCGAACGCACCAGCAAGTTGTGATCCCTGCTGCGCGAACGCTACCAGAGCAGATTGTCCTCCCTGTACCTGGATAATGAAGTCCTGAACCTGATAGCCTGCCTGCTGCATGCTGGACTTCCAGCTGCCAGTACCTTTTGCGCCATTCTCAACGCCAGTCTTCATGTCATACAGGCGGCCGGTCAACTCACCGATCTTCTGCTTCTCTTCGTCTGTCGCTTTCGACCCTGCGCGAAGCTGTGCAGCGAGGACTGCGGCACTGCGCGCGCCATTCTCCTGAGCCTCGTCAAGCACAGCCAGCTGGTTACCCAGCGCCTCGATGATGGATTCTGCTCGACTGAATTCACTGCTCGCGCCTCCGGTACCGCTACGGGCCTCTTCCATTGCCCGGGCAATACCGCTCACGTTGGTGTTCAGCTTGCGCAACTGGTTATCCATGGAGTTGGCATAACCAGCCAGTTCGGTAAACGCGGATCCGGTTTGTGAGGTACTCTGGTCGAGGTTATCCATTCCCTTACCCGATTGCTGGGCTGCAGCATCCAGTTTATCCAGAGCATCAATGGCCTGTTTGCCGCCTTGTAACAGCGGCTCAACGTCGGCGCTGATTTCATAAACGATGCTACCGGCGTTCTTCTCACCTGCCATGTCATTCTCCGGGCATAAAAAAACCCGCCGGAGCGGGTTTTAAGAAATGATTAAAATTTACAAATTGGCGTACGTTTCAGAAATATGGAGGTCAGAATGAATAGGCAAAGATGGTTTGACTCTATGACCGAGAGTATATGTGAATACTTGCTTTCCTTCAGATCTCGCAAATTTGATAATGGGTGCAAAATCTGAGTCACCTGTGACCAGACAAAAAACGTCTGCCTGGTTCTTTAACGTCATGGATGAGATATCTAATGCGATCCTCATATCAACACCTTTCTGCTGAAGATTGGGAGAAACATTATGAGCATTAATTGTTGCTGTCCCCCCTGCCCCAGACTGAAGAGCAGCATCTGAAACCTTCCACCCTCTAAAATTGAGTTCCCCTAGGCGCACAGCAAAAAAAGGCTTGACCTTAAGCTCATCTAACAATGTATTACAATCAATGGCCATTTGTGTGGCGCCAAAGTTAGTAACAACGTTGGATATAGGATGTGTCTTAGTACCAGTGAAAGGTTCAGCATCGTAATAAAACACACGATACAACCGCATCCCTAATAACTCATTTCGTCCTTTAATTTTATTAACTAAATCCTCGACATTTTGAGCTGTCATTGGTGCTGCCTGAGAACCTAATTTTCGGCGCAAGAACCCTGCGTCAAGAAGTACTGCGTACTGTCTTTCCATTTTTATTAACCGAATACGGGGAATTAGTGGGAGAGTGGTGGGTTAGGCTCGCGGAGGTAAACCTCACTTGTATGGGGTGCGAGCCGCCCACATCATTGTTGCGAACTATAACTCCTACTCAATAACCCTGCAAGTAAGGCGGTGCAAAATAAAAGGTAATTTTGTAAATTTCATTGTATTAACTACTAACCTTTGCCCTGCGTGCGGCCTGTTTAGCCAGGTATTCGTCGGCGATGCTGTCGTACTCTTCGCGAGTGAAGCCTTTCTGGTCCGGGTATTTCGCCGCCAGCAGCATCTGAAATTCGGTCATCGTTAACTGAGATGCTTCAGCACGGTTCATGCCGAAGTGACTACGTGCCGCGCTGATATAGTCGAAGGCTTTAAACTCTGTGGTGCGCTCGCCCGTTTCGTGGCGCTGTAACTGCCGGACCTTGGCTTTTCCCAAGACTCCGTGCTGCATGAGGTGCTGCGCCAGCACGATGATGTCGTTCTTCGGCATCTGGCCAGGGCGGTAGACGACGCAGTGCCGCCACCCTTTCCACTCGCCGATCATTGGCGTCAGATCGTCATCGCAGCACGCCTGCAGCACCAGCATGCAAGTTGATAACAGCTTCTCAGCAGCGCGGTTGAATGATGGAGCAATCCAGGCTGGAAAGCGCCCAAGCGTGCCAGCGCACACCTCAATAAGCTGAGCCACGTCATTGCCGTGTATGGTGGCGTACGCCTGCACAATCTCTTCCGGAGTGCCGATCCTGGTCATGGCCTCGAATGAAGGTCGCAGCAGGTAATCTTTCCCGCCTTCGCGGCTGTCGCTGATTGAGAGTTCACCAATATCGATTAAAGCGGTCATAAGTCTTCCACTAAACGGTCATTATCAAGGGCAGCACGCCGCCCTTTGGAATGTCCGTTACGTAACGGTAACCGTATGCACGGCCACAAAGTTGCCGTCTTCGGTGTTGATGATGATTTGCGCGCTGCCAGTGGCGACACGCGTCACGGTAACGGTATTGCCGGAGGCGGTAGCCGTTGCTTTAGTCGCGTCGGTAGTCGCTACAGTGAAGTCTTTGTTTGTTGCGCCAGTTGGTGCGACATTCACCGTGAAGGTGCTGGTACCGCCTGCCGTGCCGGTGCTGGTTGTCGGGGTTACCGTCACGCCAGTCACCGCAACCGCAGTAATTTCGTTCACTTCGATGGTGCTTGCGTCGCCGACTTTGAACTCGGTAGAGAACGTGACGATGTCATTTGTGCCGCCGTCAGAGCTCAGCGCGGTGATGTTCATGTAGCCGATGAATTCAACCGGGCCATATTCCATTCGCACCCAGATGCCCGTTTGACGCTTGGCAGCAAGCTCGTCAGCAAAGTACTTAATGAATTTGCCGACGCCGTACTGATCCAGCTTGTCCTTCTTGCGCACTTCACCTTCAAAACTGAAGGTAAGATCACTGTTGGTGATGATGGTCTCGACATAGCCGCCGCCGTCATCCGCATCAGAGGTAACCGAGTTCGGGTTGAAGTCGAAGCCCTTCGACGTACCAGCAGCCAGCGCCTTCCACTCAGATTCGAGTGGTTTGACATCCGGGCAGCCATCAGCGACTTCCAGCACGACCGCACCGCCGAACAGGCGCTCGTTCGAGTTCTGGCAATTAGCCATGTGAAACTCCTCTTTGACGTATAAAAAAGAAAACCCGCCGGAGCGGGTTATTTGGTTGGGATGGCTATTCGCCGTAAGTGCAGGCGAACTGGAGTCGGAAGACTATTCGCCCTTCTTCTGTGAGCACCGGCGCGGGAATTGCGCCCATGTTCTGGATGTAGCCGACGCACTCGTCAGCCATGGGGTTGGCCTGGACGTAATCGACGATGCGCTGCACGGCATTGAGCGCGTCTTTGCGCTTGTCCTTCGCGCCTATGACATCAACCAGGACGTGATACTCAGAGCCGAGGTCCGTGCGGATATTCGAGCCGCCGTTTGGCCTGAACACCATGATCGCCTTCGAAAGGTCTTTCGGGTCGTCGTACATCAACTGCTGCACCGTGAAGCCGGTCGTTAGCCCGGCGTCGCCGAACATGTTGCGGACACGCTCGTGCATCATGGGTGTCATAGCGAAAGCTCCTTGCGCATAACCGCATCAACGTTATCGCGCTCATCATTCGCGCCTTTGTTCAGGAATTGAGGCTCACCATGAGGATCCCAGTAATTGCCTTTCTCTGTACCGCCGCCAAACTGCTTGCCAGCGCGTGTAGTGCCAAAGTGAGCGCGAGGTTGTCCTTTTAGTTTCCCGGATGCCTCATGCACATAAACCGCATAGTTGGCTGAATATCCGATGCGCCCTGTTATGATCACCCCGCCAGCATCAATTTCACGAAACTGACTATTGATCAGAGTTGATGTGTCAATAGGCGTGTAATAAGCGGCGCGAGAGCCTATCAGGATCAAACCTGACTGAATGCCACGCACTACCCTCCGCCCTCTAACATCGTTGATAATATCGGTGAGATTTTTCTTGGCCTGGCCGATGCCCTTCACCTTGATGCCCATGGCTACACCCCAGTCAAGATGGCGTAATCATCCGCCAGTCGCTCGAATGTGTCGGCGTAACGGATAACCTGCCGCACCTCGTCGGCACCGGCGACAACCGGGTCGGGTTCGATTGACGCGCCAATCAGCAGGTAATCACCGGCGGCCGCCAGCGCGAACTCCGTCCAGACGGTATTCTTCACGACGATTTCAGCGCCCAGACTGGCTAACTTCTTGCTGAGCCCGCCCTCGTAATCACAGAGGATTTGCTCAGGCTCGGCATAGCCCAGCGGATCGCCGTATTCGTCATTGCCTTCCAGCTTGCGCCAGATGGTCGCTGTAGCGGTGTAAGACCAGTTTGCAACACTCGACACGCGTTACTCCTTTGGCACTGGAATGCGCTCAATCTCAAACCACTCGATATTCAGCGCATTGACCTGCTGGCCTTTACCGACCGGCAAGAAAAGACCTATGACATCACCGCATTCCAGCTGCAAATATCGCTCAATGACGATTGGTGAAACCACTGTCTCGCTGAAGGTCTTAACCTCTCCAGCAACGCGAAAAATGACCGTCACATTCAACGCGCTAACCATGTTTTTTACAGTAGCCATATTTCACTCCTTCCAGCGCAGCACAACCGTTACGTTTCCGCCTTGGCCTTTAAGTTGCTCACTGCGCTTAATGGCGTTCGGTGCGATGCACGAGTCCATAACGACTTCGCCAACACGATAAAGTCTGCTGTTTTTCAGTAACCCGCCTCGCTTCATTCTTTCCACCTCAGCACCTTCGCGCCAGTCGCCCGGATGCGCGGGCAGTTGATATGCCACTCGCCGTCCGATTTCACGTAGCCGGTAGTCTCCCGCCCGGTATCGGTCATCACCCATACGCGGGTGAATGAGCGCGGCAGCCCGTGCTTAACTGATTTGTACGTCATCAGCAGCCTCCGACCACCATGAACAGGCCGACGCTGTTACCGGCGCTGATTGGCAGCTCACCGGTGCAGCCGCTGGTATCTAGGCGGGCCAGCGAGTCGCGCAACCAGGTAATGCTGTCAGCATCGTAATCGAATGAGCGTGACGCGCCGGACGGCGCACCCTGCGATTTGATGCGGCGCGCGCCGGACGACGTAGCCATAAGCGCGGCGGCATACATCAGGATCAGCTTCGCGGTGCAGTCGTCATACCCTGCGCCATCGAGGCACGGGATAATCTTGTTCACCACGCAGAGGATCGGCTCCAGCAGCGCGCCCGGGATGGAGTAACCCAATTCACCGAGGAACGCCTGCACGTCTGCCGCTGTGATTGGGTCAGCCATGGTTATTTCGCCTTCTTCGATTTGCTGGCAGATTCTTCCTGCTGCTCTGCCTGCTCTGCCTGCTCTGCAGCGTCATTGCCCGGCGTGGCTACTTCCAGCACCTGATCGTCATCACTAATGATTTCAACCAGACCAGCGGCTACCCAACGCTTAGCGACATCGCCGCTTACCGAAACCTGCGCACCAACCTCCAGTTTCTGGAGATTGGCACCGGAAAGCAGGTTGTCTCGAACCACTTTTACCAGTGCCATAAATACCCCTTAGCT
Source organism: Citrobacter sp. LUTT5 (assembly GCF_009905315.1). NCBI lineage: Bacteria > Pseudomonadati > Pseudomonadota > Gammaproteobacteria > Enterobacterales > Enterobacteriaceae > Citrobacter > Citrobacter sp. LUTT5. Next base: position 2,792,912 of record NZ_CP047606.1, read on the forward strand.
GTGCGCGTAGATAACGGATTTGCGATTGTTGATGTCGGTCTTAACCATCAGGCCCATCGCGCCCCAGGTGCGCCATACGTAATCGCTGTTATAGAACTGGCGAGGATCAGCAACGGTACCGACAGCCTGACCGACAATCGGAGCGATAACACCGGCCGTCAGTGGAACAATCAGGATCTGGTTACCGGAAAGTTGCGCATCTTCTTTGATGGCAGCGATGCCTGAGAGCTTCAGCAGCTCTTGCAGAATGGTGTCAGACTGGTAATTGTCGCTGAAGTAGCGCTCCAGGTTTGAGGTGATCTCACCGGAAACATACCAGGTCTGCTGCGCATACTGCAGGTTGGTCAGCTTCATCACGTCGCGCAGTGCGATAGCCGCGTTGCGAATTTGCTCCGCCGTTGCGCTGGCACCGGTGAAGTCGATGTTCAGGCCGGAAGCGCTGAGATCTACAATCTGTACGCGCTCATCGGCTTTGACGCCCTTCCAGGTCTTGCCATCGAAGGCGATATAGTTGCCGGCGGAATCGCGGAAACCGTTGAAGACGTAATCCACGTACTGACGACGAACATCATCAACAGAGCCGCGCTGAGCGTCAGCCAGAGATGCCAGAGCGGAACCTTTGTTAAAAATCGGGTCACGCCACTGGAATTTGAAGCCAGAGTCGTGGATCGGAACCATCGTACCGTCGAAGGTGTACGCGCGCGCATCCAGCGCCGCACCAATCTGGCCGGACATGGAGGTATGCGCCCAGCCGCGGCCACCGGTGCGAGCGTACTCGTACACGGACTCTTCAAGACGGACAGAGCGGGACAACGGGATCAGGTCGTTAAGCAGGGTGAATTCCGTAGTTGGTTCGAATTCAGCCAGCACAGTCTGGTCATAAGCGCGATACAGGCGGCGGATATCGTCGACAGCGTTCGTCGCGTCCAGCACTGGTGTGTTCGCCGCATCACCACGCCAGCGGGTGCGGGATACGAAATCAGCAACGGCCTGAGCACTCATGTTACGCGCCAGTTGCAGCTCATTGAACTGCGCCTGGTTCGCTTCGAGGTTGCCCGTCTCGGTCGCGCGTCGGGTGGAAAATACAAACATTCACTCTCTCCTTACTTGAACACGACGCGAACCAGATCGCCTGCTGCAGCGGTCAGGGACTTGTCTTCTTCGACATAGGCAAAGATGGTTTCATCTGCTGCCAGTGCTTTGATTTTGCCGTTGGCCACAGAAACCGGCTGACCTTTGGTGTAGGTTCCGGCGGCAGCGCGAACGTTGAGGAATACGCCCGGGGTTGGCTGGATGTTTACCACCCAGTCGCCGATAGCATAGGCATCGTCAACTGTTTTGCAGCGCAGATAGTCGTAGTTAGCGACGTAGAGGATCGCATCTTCGGTGCCGTCAACCGACGGAGTCGGCTTAGCTGCACTGAAGAAAATAACGGTACCCGGCAGAAACGCTGCGGCCGCAGAACCTTCACGATTAAGTTGCGGGTTGGGGAAAATACCGCCCGCGTGAATTACGTGTTTCCCGTCTTTAGCCATTTTTTACTCCGGCATTTCGCTGAAAGAATCGTTGTTGTTGACCTGGCGGAATGCACCATTCAGGCCGATGGAGGTCTGGCACTGAGCAAACAGGCCATCAAGAGCCGCGCCGTCAAGGGAATTCACTGCGAGGTCATCCAGCCCGAATTTAGCTTTTACGGTAGCGCGCTTTTCGCCTTTCTCTTTGTCAGAGTTGGCAGCAATGCCAGACTTAACAGCGGCGAGATCGTCAGCGAAGGGTTTAAACCATGCCGGTGCTTCTTCGCTGTTGCTGGCCTGTTCTTTTTTCTTGGGCTTGCCGGTTGCGGGGTCGATGTCTTCTTCGCCTTCTTTTTTGGCTGCCGCCTTCTCAGCCGCCAACTGGTTGTAAGCGTCCATCAGTTCGGCATCGGACTTGCCTTCAGTCGGCTTACCCGCGGCTTGCAGCGCATTGATAATCAGTTCTTTCATCGGATCGTTCTCTCCGTTGGTTTTAATCTCGTACTCAATGGGTTTGCGCACGACTTCTACAGGTTCGCCGACGAACACGGCTTTGCCGTCATCATCGATGAGGTACTTCTGCTTTAGGTATCTGGTGTCATCGCGGTAGATGAAGCTGTCTGGCCACACCGTTTCTGGCCATAGCCACTTATCTTCTGTGTCGCCCTCGCGCAGCTTGTCGCTGATAGCGCGTGAAATGTCGTCAAAAGAGAAGTTGGAGGCATTGGTGAAAAAGAATTTGGTCTTGTTGAGCAGACCTTCACGGGTGCAGTCGATACCATCAGCAAGGCGAGCAACTTCGATCTGCTGCTCATTACCTTCTGCGTTCACGAAGATGCCGACGCCTTCTGCAGGCGTTCCGGCGCCGGGTTCGTCGAGCAGCACCGCCACATGGTCAAACATCATGTTGGTGGCGATCTCGTTGTACTTCTTGCCCTTCGACTCGCCATTAGCAGCAATGCCGGAATACAACAGTCCTGTGGAGATATGGATGGGTTCTGAGTTGGTACCGGCAATCATCTCATCAAGGCGGTTAATCAGGCGCTTGCCCTTCTCGCTTGACTCGGCGTACTGGCGGTTAACGTACATATCGCCCGTCACTTTCCCGTCTTTGTGGCTGACGTTCTGCAACCATGCGCCGACGTGATATTCATTCACCGCCCGGACATCGCGAGCAGACACATGCTTGCCGTCAACCTTCGGGTGGCCCAGCGGCATGGGGTTACGCTCAAGCGTGTTGTAGGCCTTTTCGATTTCTGCTGCCGGGTACAACTTCCGGTTCATCACGATATCGTCCACGACAGGCGTGATGCCGCGAACCACGATATGTGGCTTGCCGTCGATGGTTTCAGTGGTGATGTTTGAAGCGGAGTTGACGACGGTCAGCACGTTAACGCGATTGCGTTTCATGCTGGGTCCTTATTGGTGGATTTTCTGGCAATAAAAAAGGCCGCCGAAGCGACCTTTTATCAGATGTTATTTATCTTCATGAATTCAGATAGATTTGTCACCAAGAAAGCTCTCTCGCATGCTCGGTTCCAAATATCGCCCCCCTCTTCGGCGACACCATCGTATTTGGATAGAATGTACTCTCTTATCTCTCCACTATCTAAAATTCTTCCCGGGTTGGAGCGTATTAACTCATAAGCAGCAATGTTGAACTGCTGATCGTTTAATCCGCCGGAGGTGTACCAAAGACCAAGCAACCACTTATCAAGAGCTTGTATGTTATGCATGCCTTTCTCCAATTAAAGAACACCTGAATCATTGCATGTATAACGTTATTGAAAAAATGATTTTAACCAGCTTTCCATGCCTTGCGCTCTTTCTTCAGTTTATCCGCCAGCCCGTCGTTGAAGATACTTCCATCGTCGTTGAGCAGCACCGGAATCTGGCTGCAATAGCAGTTGTACCGGTTTCCGTTCTCGGCGTAGAAGTCACGCACCTGCTCGGTGGTGTAGACCTTTCCGTGACGGCTGGCGTGCCAACTGCGCGTCGTCGGTTTGAGCGCAGATAGCCACAGCAGGCCGGTATTCAGTCCAAGACGATCCGCTGCCCAGTCCGTTTCGTTCCATTGTGCCTGCCGCAGCGCGCCAACCTGCTCAGTCTGAGCGATGGCCTTGGCCTTCGACATCGACACATCGAGGCGCTTGCTGATGACGCTGGCCGTTTCACGTGGGTTAACTCCACGGGCTACCGCATCGGTGATGATATTGGTCAGGTCACCGCGGGCTGTGTCGCTGATAACCTTCCAGTCGCTGAACGTTGTCAGCCTGGCCGCCGCTATCTGGTTAAGGTGACCGGGGCTGCTTAAAAGTTGCTGTAACGTCGTCTGACTGGCGTAAACCTGCGACTGCTGGGAGAGGTTGTTGAATGCCTCCAGCGTGCCGCGCTGCACTTCTGCGACGACGTAATCCATCGCCCAGAGGTTTTGCTCGCCACCATCCAGCAGGTAATCATCCAGAATCGACTGCACCGCTTCCAGTAGGTCAGCCAGTTCCTGCGCCGACATGTCGTAGATGAACTTCCCGGCGTTGACCTGGTAGAGCCGCATATCCGCGCCGTTATCGTGGCAGAGGAAGTGCCAGTTATGGCTGTTAACCTCACGCTCTCGCCCGGTCAGGCGCTGGTCGAACAGGGCTTTCAGCGCACGCTTGATGTCGAGATACCGCTCCTCGATATCCCGGAACATGGCGGTTACCTGCTTTGCCGATCGGGTCGGGTCAACCTTGCTGCGCGGAACTACCGGTGTCCCGACTTTCGTCTTTTGCTCCGGTGTCATCGGAAAGAGGATCATCGGTCGTTACCTTTTTATTTGGGTCAGGCGGCTTTACATCTTCACGCGGCTCAAGTTCTCCCGCTTCCCTGACCTCGTTCTCATCAACAGCAGGTGTGCCGTAGGCTTGCTGGGTATCCTTCGCCACCGCAGCCATTTCCTTCATGTTGGCAATCTTCTCTTTCTCGCTTGGAGCGAGTAGATCAGACCAGGTTAACGTGATTTCGCCAGATTTAGGTGGTTCGATAACCTCCACAGTCCAAAGCCGTTCTATAACTGCACTTGCCCGGCCAGTCTGGAACCCGTTGCGGCGACCATTACAGCGCTTGGCAAAGTCATTTTTGTCCTGATCTGAAGCAAGCCTTCCCGTCTGCTGACCAAACAAGATGGTGAATGGCATCTGAACTGAAGAGGAAAACTGGTTAGCTGACACTGTCCACGTTGGACTCGGATCGGCAGCAGCAACGGAAAGCACCTTAGCCTCTCCGTCTTGGGTTACCAGAGCCGAATCTGTTCCAGAGTTAAGCTTCTGGATGGCTGCGTTAAGCGCCTCAGCCAGCCCCGAGTAACCAGCCTTCTTGGCATCCTCCATGATTTTGTCAATCTTGGTGTCTTTCGACATGTTAATGCCGAGCTGCCTGCTGGCGTTTTTAAGGAACCCCTCAGCGCTGCCGCCGGAGGTTTTAGCCATATCAAGCAGGTCGTTATAGCCTGCACGCAAGAACGGGATGCCAGCCAGTGAAGATTCATCTTCTGAGCCCTCGCAAAAAATGATGATGCGCTCAGGATGAATTTTGATGGAGCGCATAGGGCCAACGATACTGCCGTTGTCACCTACAGGTTGCTCTTGGAAATAATAAAACTTCGGCATGGCGTAATCAGGGGACTTCTGATCCTGCTCTAATTCCCCAGGCTTAACCTGCGATTCCCATGCAGGAATCATCTTCACCAGGCCGCGTTCGCGTGAATTACGCATTACGTCACGATTAACTGGCTCAGACCATTCACGACTATCGGCAAACTGAAGAATGAGAGCTGAGTAGTGACCGACAAGGTTACGTCTATCCGCGTCCTTCACCTTCGCCCAGTATTTCTTCATGAGCTTGGTGACTTTCTTTTCCCATGGCGTCGACTTTTTAGACTTCTTCGTCTCGTCACCATCCACTATTACAGGGTTATCAGACCAACAAGCATCCAGTAGCTTATGAACAGCACCGAACGCGGCACCGTTGCGCTCATACATGTTGTAGAAGTGGTCAAAGTCTAGGCGCTCAGGATAGCCAAATTCACACCACAGATGATGTCGCTTGGTGTTGCCTGATTTATTGAATCCAGCCGCATAAAGCTGTCGAGATCGCGATACCTCGTTGAGGCTATTCACAATCAGCCCAGCGAGGACTTGCATTTCTGTATCGTTACTCACTGAGTTGTCCTTATGTGAAGAATATCGCCCCTGAACGGCGAGGTGAGTGCAGCACGCGGTAACGCGTTGCATCCCAGTCGTGGTCTTCCTGCTGGGTATCTACGTCATCCGGGTTTTTGCTGTCGCGAACCAGCACGGGTATGCGGCTAATCCATCCGCGGCAATGCTCAAACACGTAAAATGCAGGTTTCTCAGGGATGCCAGATTCCAGCTTCTTACCTTCAACTACCGCCTCAAGCATGTCAGCGAATACCGAGGCCCCGTTTACTCGCGAGCCAGGCTTCTTATTGGCCTCAAGCCATTCGACACCCTGATTTTCCATTTTCTGTCCGATCGATAACTCATCGTCGCCAGTGTTGAAAATGGCGCTATCAGCCGGGCCCGGAATAACCTCCGAGCTAATTCCCGGAACAATGTTGAGCTGGCCCTGCGTAACACCGTCGATTTGAATCTCTTCCGGTTCGTCGACGCCTTCGCCCACCAGCCGCTTATCAATCCACGCCACGCCTTTCGCGACGTTGGTGGATGACATATTCAGGCCTTTGTTCAGCTCGTCAGGCGGGCACCCGTACCATTCTCCGATCAGGATTAACGTCCCTGCCGGCGGGCAGAACTGCCGACCATCAGGCAGCTCAGCAGCGGTGCCATCAGCCTGCGCCCACCAGAGGTTAGAGAACGGCTTCGACTCCCCCCAGTCGTGAGAGCGGTCAACTGTCCAGCTATCCGGTATGCGGAATGGCTTAATGACGTGCAGCGATTCATTCCACAGGTGGTCGAATCGCCCGCCACTGGTCACATCCCAGGAGCCCTCTACCCACGCTTTGCGTCGGTTAGGGTCTTTAATAGCCATCAGGGTCGCAATGTACTGCGGGTCGAGGTAAGGGTTCTCTTTGAACGATCCGTGGATGGCCACGCGGGTCAGCGTCACATCCTCTTCGCGCTCTGTTTGCGGGTTAAACACCTTCTGCGTTTCACGAATGATGGTGCCGCGTGGCGCTGGCTCAATGAAGCGCTTCTTAACCCACGTATGACCAATCCCGAAAGGGTTTGTCGTGCTGAATGTTTCCAGCGGGATAGGCTTCAGCAGCCCACCGTCAGCCAGCGGATAGTTCTCAGGCCGGAACGACGAGCGTCGGCAGGAGAACATCATTTCGTAAAACTCGGCAGACTGCTGTTTAGTCAGCTCGTTAAAGCCGATAAAAGGAAACTCCTGCCCGTGGTAGTCCCAGTAGTCGCTCTCTTCTTTTCCGAAGCGGAAAAGTAACTCTTCACCAGTCGGCCACACCCATCGCAATTCACTGGCAGATGCCAGATAGCGGGCGCCGTCGTTAAACAGGCGATACATGCGCTTTGACTGCGTGATGATATCGGTGAGGTTTTTATACTCGGTATCGAAAATGACGCCACGCCAGAACGAGCCATAGCCCAGACCGACCAGGCGACGAAAGCGCGCCAGCTGCGCAGCAGTTTTACCCGGCCCTCGCGTCCCCTCGTAGAGGATTTCGTTACACGGGCAACTAAGGGAGAGCGATTGCGATCCAGGCAGAGGTTTCCAGACGGCTTTGTAATTCATCCACCTAATACCTCGCCCTGCTGTTTCTGGGCCGCTTTTTCCCAGTCGTCCACGTTATCGCAGGACGGAACGGGCATAATGCTGTGGGTCGCCGTAACATTCTGCTCGACCTGCTCTTTAAACGCCTGCACTTTAATGTGCTTGCCAAGCAGCTCCAGGTTCTTGACCTTATCCGGCCATTTAACCTTTTTGAGGATGGTTTCCGCCGTCTCCTCGTCGAAGTTCTGAATCGTGGTGCTGATGTCCAGGCCGGTTAGCGATGTTCGCCACGCTTTAGGCCATGAGCTAATCGGTCTAAGGCTGCCATCGTCGTTGAGGATATCCAGGACGTCCATCTGGTCGATCTCAACCAAGCGCCGTAGAACATAATCTGCATCAATACCCACATCTTCGTTGCGCTTCGCTTTCAGTTCGGCGATTCTGTTTTGGATGTCAGGTTTTGACAGGTTTTCGGACGCGGTGCGGTTAGCTGTCTTTGCGCTGTACCCCGCCCGAATAGCCGCTTGCGTGGCGTTTAAATCGATGAGGTACTCGCGACAGAACATTTCTTGCTTGTCGGTGAGTGCCATAACCTATTCTCATTTATAAAAAAGGATTATTTATGTCAAATAATAACCGCACACCAAAGTTTAATATTGGTGATACCGTATACCTAGTAGTTGGCAGTCCTGCTATGGCAGTTGCCGAGCATGTCAAAGAATATATTGATGGAACAATGAAGTTCAACGGTACTTATCGCTGCCAATGGTTTGCCGGGCGTAAAGAAGCAGATGCAAAATTCCCTGAAGAGTCACTCACCAAAACTAACCCAAAGCCATAAACCCAAACGCGATAAAGCTCTCCATTGAAGATGTCTCTAATCTGATGATGAGCTCTCTTCAAAGAGATGGATGCCTTTATCAAGAAGACGTTGTTGATTACTTGATAAAAGAAGATAACGAGCAACATCTGAAAGAAAATGCTGATGGTAACCAAGCTCTATCAACAGAAGTAATCAAAAAATTCAGAGTTGATAGCGGTGAAAGCGTCGTTTGGGTTAAGCCGGACAAATACTGGCGATACCGAGTTCCTGAGGACGAGGAAGGTCGAGAGGCTCGTGGGTAAACATAGGGCGATCACTCGCCCTTCTCTTCAACCATGTCTATCACAGGCGTGAATTGCACGCGCTTCACATCATCAGGGGAAAAATACAGCCACTCCCCCGTCTCCGTCGCCAGCGGCACAAAGCCGTTAACCAGCTCAGGCTGACGTCGTGACATCTTGCCCGTGAAGGTTTCGCCTGTTTGGGTGGTTAGCGTGATTTGGTAGATGTCTGGCATGATTACCTCTTTACCTTGTCGCAGCTGTTGCCCTGCTTCTCAGAAGTGCTTAGCCACTTACGGCTTACCCGTCAGCAAGATGTGATCACCATCCTTGCGGGGTTACACAAATCATTATCGAAGCCCCTCGGTGAAGAGCCTCTGTAATGTCGCGATCAACCAATCAGCAATTCTGGCTGGGTCACCTGCATGATGTGGTCATGTTCAAGCGCCAGGACGCGCTTCTCTTTCTTCCGCTCGTTCATCAACCGGCTGCCGATCGTGCCTTTCAGCTTTGAGCGTGTTTCTTTGATGGCGTAGCGGTGCTGCATTTCTTCGCCCATGGCAACTCTTCTGCTAAGTTGCTCAGCCATCCAGTTAAAGGCATTGATGTAACACTCCTTAACTGCGGCGGCGGTTTTACCAGTGAATCCCATCACGAGCATCATGCATCCATCTCGGGTGATGTTATACATCGGCTGAACATCGCCATTTTTATCAATGAAATCAATGGGCGCAAAATTGCGCTGGGTAAAATCATCGGAGCATTTAAGGTTTCTGATGGCTCGCAATACGTCTTTGTGTCGTTTACCAAAATAGTTAGCCACCTTTAGCGATGTGGTGATTATCTTGTTGTCGAGTGTCGTGACCATTTCGCGGAAATCGAAGGCCGGAATAACTGACGGATTATTCATAGCGTCTTTACCTTTTAGAAAGATGAGCCTGTTCGCACAGAAAAGCCGCCCCGAGATGGTCGCCACCATATACGGCAGTTCCCAGGCTCAGCTTTCTGAAAGACTCGGGATTGTCATGCGCTGCGATGCGCGGTTTACTGCGGGCATAAAAAAGCCCCGCATTTCGCGAGGCTGATATTGCCGTTTACTGCTCTTCTATTCTTAGTGCGGGTTGTCCATCATTTCAGGCACTGTGTGTTGATGTATTCCTGTAGAGCTCTCAGTGATGTTTGGTCACTGATAATTCCTGCTCTGATACCGAGAACGTTTCGTCCAGCAACTGGAGAGAGTTCGATGGTGGCATCATTGCCCATGCCGGAGGGGCTGGAGGCTTCGGTTGAGGTAGGCACTGGACACTTTCCTTTGACGAGCACCCGACCACCATTATCAAGCCTGCGCTGCAGAGCATAATTTTCAGCTTTAGCATCTGCCAGTTCCTTCGTGTATTTGGCATCCAGCGCAGCGACATCTCGCTGGCGTACCTGCATATCTTTGATGGTGGCGTTAGCCGTGCTGAGATTCTTGGCGGCTTTGTCTCGCTGGTCTTTGTAGGTGATGGCGTTGTCGCGGTAGTGGTTCACGAAGAAAGCCAGTACGCCAATTACTGCCACCACAAGCAACTGCAACCAGTAACGCCTTACCAATGCGCCAATCACGACAGGAACAGAGCACGCTCCGCCTCACGACGACGGGTCAACCCATTCAAAACTTTACCGCCAGCTTTATTCCAGCGAAGAAACTCATCGGCAGCACCTTTGATATCGCCATCATTCAGTTTTTTTAGCAGGGTTGATGTGGAAAGGGCGCGAGAACCAACGTTGTAAGCGAATGAGACAAGAGCATCAAATTGACCCTGCGTTAATTTAACCTTCGCTACTTTCAGAACGTCATTCTCATAACCAACAAGCCCGGTTTTCAGTAACCGATCTGCGGTGGCCTGGTCGATGGTCATGCCGCGCTTTACTGGTTTACCGTCTACAGGGTGAGTCCAGCCGTATCCGATGGTCCACGGATAGCCACCAGTTCCGGGGTCAGGATATGCAGTGAGCCTACAGCCTTCGAACTGCTTAATCAGGCGAATACCCTTTTCACTGGTGATCATCGTTCACTCCTGCCCGTTTTTTAAGTGCGCTGATAGCGATTTCGCGCAGCTTGTCTACGCCGACGAATCCAATCACACCACCGACGAACGGTGATATCGATACAGGAAGGCCAACCACATCAAGCGCGCTGGTGATGCATAAAGAAAGGGCGCCACAAAGGACGCCCTCAAGCCATTTATTTTTTCGTGTTGCACCGTCATATATCAGACGACCATAGGCAATGAGTCCGGCCATTGACGCCCCCAGAATCTGGGGCCACGCATTTTTGAGTCCGGTCAAAACCGCAGCCCAGAATTCAGGGTTCTTGTCATTCATTTTCATAGCCTCACCTCGCATAGTTAGCGGGTGCTGTGTGTGATGAAAGGGTCAGGCCCTCGGGCTGGATTTAACAACGAAGCATGTCGATGATGATTCCCGGGGCCTGAAATAGAAAAAGCCAGCACGATGGCTGGCAATATGAGGGTGGTGCGTTGAGCTTTCGCTCTTATGGTCCTGGTAGGTATTTGGTGTGTGGCGGCCGGTGCTGAACTCCGGCTCATAACAGGCACCTTGTTCTCTCGAAGCTTTCCTGCGCGCAACAGCCTGCGCATTCACCACAACGGAAAGAGCACTGCCGCATTCCTCGTCTGGTAGGGTGCGGAGCTTTGTTTATCCAGTCAGTAATCTTACCTGTTGTGCAGATACAAAAAAGCCCCGAGCTATTAACTCAGGGCCATTAAATAGTTGCTCAGCTCACCCCATCCACCCAAGTGACCTTTGATGGGCTACGCTACACGATGTGTTTCATCTCATCTCAGAGAATCATCAGGCGCATTGATTAGTCACCCCGGACACCTACTTGCTGAGCGATGGTGTCGTACGCTCTTGCAAACCTCTCAGCCTGCGATGGTTGGAGTACCAGACGATGCGTCGAAGATACCAACTAGGCGGTTCAGTGGTGAGAGCCGCCTAGCTTATCTCACCACCTCGCTCTTTCGCCGTTGACGTCCGAGCATACATGGAAATATACACTTCTATTTCCCGAAATCAAGATATTTACAAAATATTTCTACTTACGCGGCAATTTCTGGAATCTCCTTCTCTAATTCGCGCTTCATTGCGTAAAACATTTCCGCATCGAGTACGTTCTCGCACCACACAACGCGCTTACGGCAATATTGAATATCAGCACCAGTGTGGTATTGAATTCGTCGAGCGATGTCTTGCGTGTTGTTGCAATCACAATATCGTCTAATAGCGACATCACGAACGGGGCTTTCCCGGTGGAGCGTTTTAATCATCACGCGTTCAACGAAAGCGGCATCATCTGATTCTTTGGCGAGAGCGATGATATTGCTGAACGATGATTGAGGGATAACCAGCTCTCTGGCTTTCTGATAGAGAACATCACCACGCAGGCCATCCTCTTCATAAAGCCGCATAACAACTCTTTCTATCTGGTTGGCTTTATCCTCGCTCCAGTGGCTGCGAATCATCAGGCGACCGATAACGTTGATAGCACCTGCTGGAGAATCATCACCACGATTAACGCGCCCCCAGACTGACAGCATGTAATGCACCCATGCCTGCTGTTTTTTGGTGATGGTCTTTTTTGGGTGACGCCACACGCGCCGAAAATGAGCGTCATCAACAAAGTTCACCATTGAGAATATCGGCGTTGTCTTCATGCTTCTGCTCCTGATGTTTTATAGCGACTGATGTAATTGCGTAATATCCGGTAGTCAGTGGCAAATGAGCCCGGCCGACGATAGATGCGTAACCGTGTCCAGCGCAGTCGAAGGTGATCAGCAAAGTAGGATTCGAATGTCATGATGGCCTCCGATTCCATGCACGTATTGCATCGCGCTTTGTTTGATAGGTGTCAGTGATCGGTTTAATCAGGCAATTTTTTTCAGTGCATCCAGCATAAACACCGTCACCATCGGCAACCAGTTCAGCATCACCCCCACAAAATGGACAGCGTAGCAGTGAGGCCCATTGCGGAAGCTTTAGGTCGTAAATCATTTGTCCTCCAGTTCAGTAATCGTCAACTCAAGGCGACCACCTTTAACGATCGGCATTTTCACCACCCGGTAATCCACTACCTGAACGTCATCCATCCAGAAACCGGCTTTAGTCAGCGCATCGAATGCTGCTTTTTGCAGGTTGTCCAGGTCGCGACGACGGCGATCGGGCATGTAGCATTCAATGCGAACCTTCAGTGGGCAAGTCACGCCAATGTCGAGCATCTCTGCCTTGATGACTTCCGCTACCAGATCTCGGTACGCCTTACCTTCGGTGCTGATGTGCGTTCGCCCCCTGTTGTGCCTGTAATACCGGTTATTGCTTGGAGGCCATGCCAGGCTAATTCGATATTCGTTCATATCTTCACTAGCCCCTCTTTCAGCCACATAACCTGAGTTCGTGCCATTCCTTCCAGAGCGCACTCTTTCGCATACTCCGCATCAACCAGATGCGTTCGCCTGTCTATCTCGTCGTGACACCGGCTGCATGCCACCGTGGCGATCAGGTCTGGCGGCTTGATTCCTGTGCCACACAGACCCGCCAAGCGAATATGCGCCAGTACAGTCGTTTCAGAGTTTCCGTTGCATACTCCCGGAATACGCACCTGGCATTCGCGACCACGTGCTGCTTTGCACAAATTAGCCATGCTTCCTCCGTGCCGCGAGACGCAGCCATTTCTTATCGACGAGCCCGGCGGTGTAACCGAGAAGTGTTGGGATCTCTGAAGGGTTTGGTTCCGGCTTACGCTTGCCGCGAGCTGGCACTTTGTAAATACCACCATTCATGACGCGATTGATGAGGTTAGCCATGCTGCTCACCCCACTGTTTCGCCCATTCGATTTCAAGCCGGGATTTTTCGCTGAACTTCACACCCTGCTGAGTGCCGAACCAGTAGATAGCCTCGATGACTTCAACCATCTGCCGAACGGTCATTTTGCTTGTGCGCTGACCGAACATCACAACGCCTCCGTCCAGACCTGGAGCCATTCTCTGCTCTTGTTTTTTGGCCTTGGCGACCATAGCGGTTATCAGGTCTTTCCAGTCGTCAGAGTCGTACTTATTGCCGAACCAGGTTACCTGGTCAGACAGGTCTTTCAGTAGCGGCCACATCTTGCGGTTCTGATCCAGTGTACGAGTCATCTCTTTGATATCGAGAATCAGTGGGCGCTTCGAATCCACCGGCAACTGTCGGATGTAGTTGATAGCGTTCTGCTTGATTGCGTCGTTAATGAGGTGAAATTGCTGCTTCATACGCCACCTCCGTGAGGTAACGCAGAATGCAGAAAATCGCAGGTGCATTTCTGCATCTGTGAAAAAGTGGATAGTTCAGATTGTGGTCGCATTTAAGTCCCCTTAAATGCGCAGAAGTCACCGGAGTTGTTCAGGCTCTGGTGAAGTAATTATGGCTTGTTGATTATGGGAAATCAAACGTTGCTTTCTGTTGCGCGGATTAAAAATTGTGTCGGTCTTTGTGCGTGAATGCGTATTCGTATGTGAAGTTGAAAGCCTCGTTCTCGGTGTCGAATCGCTTGTCTGTTATATCTATCCAACGACCGCCTTTACGAAGCTTCTGAGCGACCCATTTGCCTTCGTAAGGGAAAACCACGTATGAAACGGAGTAATTGTTGCCGATATTAGGGGTTGGGTATGATTCACCTTCTGCCAGCATATAAAAATTTATACCGGCAACAATTAAGCACCCCATTATTTCTTCTCGTTCTGAGCTGCCATATCCAGATACCGCGGATCGGATGCTTTTGGCAGCGTCAGGCTCTGCTCGCGGTAGAAGCGCACTCGTTCCATGAAGTATTCACGCAGATGCTCTGGCTGCTCACGGGCTACCTGTTCAGCGATAACTGGCATATTCATGCGCTCTTTGTACGCGACACCACTGGCGGCAAGGTCAACGTTAACCTTGTCCTGCTCTTCTTTTGGTTTTGCTGCGATGTTCCAGTCAGACATAAGAATCCCCTCGATGGCCTGAGGGGATTATACATCACTACGCGGATTTGCGTTCTGCTGCGGATTTAGCCATCGATATTCACCTTAGGAATGCTCAGTATCGGCCATATAGCGGAACAGAGAATAGTGTTAATAACACGATACATGACCCTCTCACTGCGACGAAGTTGCCAGTGAAAAGGCATACAACCTAATATGCCTCCGGAGTAGAAAAATAAGAGATAATCAATCACTTCACCTCCTGCGCCGTTTTGATGATTGCGGACAGACAATTCTTACAAGGAACATGCAGAGATCCCTGTTCAATGCTCAATAGCGCATGCTGAGCATCCCGAAAAAGCCATTCGAATGACCCAGGCCGATGACCGCACCATGTTTCAATCTCGTGCTTAGGGAGTTTAACTCCGTCACGATAGTCATATTTGATGATGTGCTTGCTCACGACTTAACCTCCTGCCGGGGGATATGATGCGATGAAGTTACATACACACCAGGGAGTTTGTATTGGTTTGCCAGCCAGTTATCGCATTCCATTTCGGTGATGTATTTAGGTAGATTTGTGTACTGACAATTAAAAAACCACCACTGATCTCCCATGCTTTGAGGAATGGCTAGTTCATACATGATGCCAAGTTCGCGAATTACTTCTTGCGGGTGCCTACTTTTACCGGCATAAGCAGCGCCAATACAGTCATAGCGTAAATGTTTCACGGCTTCACCTCCTGCTGCGGTGCTGCTGGCAGTGGTAAGTGAGACCATGATTCTCCAGTAACAACCCTGATAATGGTTCGTTTCGAAACTCCATATCGTTTAGATAGAACTCCGTATGAAACCCCAGAGCATCTAAGCGATCTTATTTCTGTGACGCTTGCATCATTTAATTTCGAATTGGCCTGCATCTCCCCTTTGTATGCTGGCAGGTGTGACCGGTTTCTTAGTCCTGTATTCCAGGCGTGCATCCTATTTTCATGAGGAGTAACCCACTCAAGATTGCATAAGGACGGGTTGGCTTTATCCCCATCGATATGGTTAACCTCTGGCTTGGCATTTGGATTCGGTATAAACGCTTCTGCTACTAACCTATGCACTCTTGCAACTTCCCTTCGGCCATTTGAGGCATCACTCAACCTGACAACGAGATAGCCAGCATCGTTTAGAAACGGCTTTAATTGTTTTCCTTTAAAACGCTGTTTAGATCCATCTCTCCTCAAAATTATCCTAGGCATGCTTATGACATCTCCATGCTCATTAACCTGGTAGATTCCTTCCCAGTCAACAACTGGTAATAATTTCATGAATTACTCCTTAGGAGGATTTGGCAGTTGCATCCAGTGGGTTACCTTTCCGGGAACGACATCATGACAGTCAAATGACTTCCAGCATTCTCCATCCCACCAACCTTGTCCAATATCGAAACCATTGGATGTGATTACAGTTTTCATGCCTTCAGGCATCCGCTCGCTTACCGGAATCCAACCATCCGTAGTTACCGGAGAGTTGCCAGCCTCATACGCAACGCGCAACCAGTGGTAAAATGCCTCAGTGGTTACACAGCCACAATCGACATCTATCTGCTCATTTTGTTGTGATAGCCATTGGTCGAATGGCAACCTGCAATCGACATTTTCGTTGGCATCACCTGAATGTTCGACCATGTCGAGGTGTTGCTCGGTATGGTTTCCAGCTACACGTTCAGATTGAATTTTATCGACATCTACAGGAATGCCTGAGTTGCGGATATATTCAATACCATCACGTAGACTGTATTTTGATGGAGAGTTGCCAGCCTGATTCATCATTTCCTCGTACTCTGCTACTTGCGGGTCTACTGGTTGCGACAAGTCTCGGTAATTACCCTGAAGCATGGAGGCACGGCATGCGTTCCAGCCATTCACATAACCTACTGCCTCCAACCGGTCACTCATGACTGGAAGCAATGAGGACATGCTGATTTCTTCTGGCACTACCGGCGCTCTCGGCTTGCCCTGGCTATCTGACGGCGCTAAAGGTGCATTTCTCAGTGCAGAGGACAGCATTTCAATATCTGGCTTCGGCAACATGGCTTTGAATGCTGCGATATTGGCATCATGCTCTGCTCGCTGTTCCGGCGTCATGGCTTCCAGTTCTGCGTAGTAGTCAGCGCGACAGCGCAATGCGCCCAGCATGCACTGAGTGCGAACGCCCTTACCGAATTTAAGACCCGGCTCAAGATGCACGGGGCATGGAAGAGTTTCCGGCACTACCGGCGCTGGCTGCGTTAAACTTGGAGATGGGTAGGCAACTCGGAAAAGTGTGGATGGTTTCGATTCAAGCAGGACCTCCAGTTGCTGTTTGCTGTAATCAGTCCAACTTCCATCGTCTAATACCTGATACACCGCTTCCTGCGCCGCCGTCTTCCGCACCGACAGCAACTCGTCGATAGCCTTCACAGCATCAGCCATTGCGTAGCCGAGATTACCGCCGTCGCTTTGTGCTGCTGCTTTGCTGAGTATTTCGCTTATCTGGTGCAGGCGATCGAGTGACACAGGACCGTGCGCCGGGTGGTTAGTTGTCATGGGTTATTCCTCACGGCTCTAAACAAGACTGATTGCTGAAATCCGGTAAGAAACCATAGTCCATCTACTCGCTGGCTCATCTCGTACCAGTCTTCCGGGTTAAGGTCGGACACGAGGTTGTCACCACAAATACAAATATCAGGTCCGCGTTTCTCGGAATCATAAATATCACCTGGTGAAAACCACTCAGGATTAGTGGAGTGAACACACTCCATTTTTGTTACGTCCGCCATCTCACTCTCCCTTCACGCCAATGCCAGCGGCGGTCATCATATGCAGGTACTCATCTCCATCCTGAACCCATTGACCACCAACCCCGTAGTGGCGATGCGTAATGATGTCGATGGTTACTAGCGGGTCTTGTTCGATTAGCTGCCGTAGAAACTCTTCTAGGTCACCAGAGCAGTGCTTGATGGCTGGAGTTTTTCCAGGGTGCCGAACAACAAGAAACTGGTTTCCGTCTTCTCGAATTTCATTGCTCTCCAGTTCTGCTATGCGCTTCTCTGCGGCTTCCAGCTCGTCCAGCAGCGTCAGTACCCGTTGCGCCAGCCAGCGCTTTTCTTCATCACTATATGTGTTATCAGCAATCTCTTTGAGACGACCAATTCCAATATCACCGCCATCAGCGCGGTATGCCTGTTTGTTGAGTGCTGTCATTGGGCTGCCTCCTTCAAATTAATATCGCCAAATTCATGCATGAGCGTTGCCCTTACTCGCTCCACGATTTCATCATAATTGGCTGTGTTGGTAGCTTTATCCGTAAGGCCTTCAGCGCTCATCAGCTCAAGGCACCGCTCGAACGCTGGTTTATTCATGGTGTCAGGAAGCCAGAAATAGAACGCTCCTCCAGTCATCTTCTCGCGCCCAAGCAGCCCCTCTTCAGCAAGGCGCTTAATTCGATTCATGGATTGACTATCGCTTAGCGGTAGCCCTAGTGAGCTCTTGCGGGCTGTCGTGCAAATTTGCGTACTGCTGCGCAACCAGAACCAGTCGTTTTTGCATAGACTCACTACTTTTCCATCACCGAAATAGTTGTGAGTGACGCGAACAGGAAGTTGCTTCAGAACTGCGTGCCAGATAGCGAGGAGAATAAATTCATTCGAAAGTTTGCTCATAGCGCGGCTCCTTTGCGGAGCGTTGATACAAAAGCCGCAGCACCTGCAGCACCACTACGCAACTCAGGTGGCAACGTTTCGGTCATTTCGTTAAATCGTGATTCGAGTTCGTCGATTAACTCGTTTCGTGCCTGCGCCCGCACTTCAGCTAGGAAAGCGTCGGTCGCCGGGGTTTCGGTGTTAGCCAGCACCAGTGGAACACCGCGCCACTTATCCGCCTCAGCCTGGTCTATGGTTACCTCGCTGGTCATTCTGATATACCAGGCTTTAGGATCCTGATTCTTCAGCCCCGAATTCTCCGCCGCCAGCGCAGCGCACTTAGCCTCCAGATTCTGCATTGTGATATCAGCAGAGCGGAATTCGCGTTGTGACTCTTCGGCACGCACATACTGCACTTCAAGTTGAGTAGCCAGATCGCTAATCAGTTGCGCCAAACTGCGCACGTCGACAGCACCGCATGATGCTTTCAGTTCAGACGCGCGCTCATGTCCTAACTTCACTAACTCAATGATGTTTTCTTGTGCTATTTGTTTCATGCTGATGCTCTCCCGTAAAACGCCAGAATTCTCTTCATCGCCGCGCTTTTTCGACATTCGTTGAATATTCCATTGGTGCAAATCCGCGCTGTTCCTGCCTGTTCTTCCGGAGTAGCCAGGCGATAGGTAACTGTTCGCCATACTTTGCTGATGCGCACTAGCTTGTTGACCTTCTCCAGCTCGAGTGCGTTCTTCGTGATGCAGTTGATGGTCATGCCACACTCGGCAGCCACATCCTTCGCGGTGAAGGTCCGGTGCGTTTCGAGATAACGCAGAATTGCCTGTTTGCCTTTCATCTCACACCATCCCGTTCGACTTGTTGCGGTTGTATTTGGCCTGCAGCAGTTGGATAGGCGTCGGGCCACGATCTGCAGCAGGCGCTGCGATTGCGCGGCGAACCGGAGGAATTGGTTTTCCCTCTATGACGCGCTTCTCCCACATGTCCAGCAGATCACCGGCTTCTCGCGCCAGCTCACCATGCGTTAACTGGCGCTCTGTGCTACGGTGACGAAGTTCGACGCAGATGTGGTACATGACCGGCTGTGACCAGGGGAATTGCTCGCTGGAGGTGAACTCAAACGAGCGGTTACGCCAGTCCCAGTATTCGGCGATCACCTGGTCAACGGTGATGCCCAGTGCACTGCCACTTTGCTTGCACCAGGCGACGAA
Source organism: Citrobacter sp. LUTT5 (assembly GCF_009905315.1). NCBI lineage: Bacteria > Pseudomonadati > Pseudomonadota > Gammaproteobacteria > Enterobacterales > Enterobacteriaceae > Citrobacter > Citrobacter sp. LUTT5. The sequence goes on from NZ_CP047606.1 coordinate 2,812,174, forward strand.
CTGGCCCGGCGACGGCAGGAATGGGCGTTCCTGGCGGCGTGCAATGCGCATACCGGCATCGACCTGAGACATTGAGTGGATCCCGTTCTCCTGAAACGCCAGCAGCCACTGACGGCGGAATTCGTTCAAGTCGTCCTGGGTGCGAAAGTTCGCCATGCTGGCCGGGAACGCGGCACGCAGCTGGTTAAACAGTCCGTTGAATACCTGAGCAACCTGCTCGACCGGCGCACGCTCCTGGTACTGCTCTGGCAGGTTATGGGCTATGCGGCTCATCTGCTCGCGGTCGTGGTTACGTAACTGCTCTGCAAGAGATTTCATCGAATCACCTCATAGGCCCAGTCAGTGTTGTTGAAGTCCAGTTCCTGCTTGACGGCGCGCTGCTCACCACCAGCGCTGCGCTGCATCGTCAGCTTGTCCCACTGCTTACGCAGGCTTTCCGGGCTCAGGATGTTGGTCTGCCAGAAGTGGTGTTTGCTGGCCCAGTCATACAGCGCACAGATGTCCTGGTGCGACCGGTTGTCTATCTGGCGCATCAGGCGAACGGTGTTAGACCATGATGTCAAGTCCGGGTCTTTGCAGGTTGGGTTAATCAGCTTCACCCTGGAGGAAATCCACTTAGCGATCTCGAGGTCTTCAGCCGATCCCCACTTCGCACCGGATGGGGTGTAAACCGCAGCTTCTGGATGAGCTGATAAAAATTTCTTCAGACGTGCGTCTGAGGATTCGCCAGAATTCTCGGACGAAGATCTTTTAATGTTTTTATTGTTGTTATTACATTGTTGTTCATGATTCTCGGTGAAACGCTCGGTCAAATGCTCGCAGTTATGCGCGGCATCACCTTCCGAAGCCCCGCCATTACCGGCTTTGCCATGCTCGGCATTAAGCGCGGAAATATGCGCGGTGAAACGCTCGGGTAAATTGTCCATTTTTTGAGCGTATTCAGCGTAATTTGTGATGGTTATCACAGAGCCTTTTCTCTTCTCTCCGGAGCGAGAAATCATCCCTTCACGCTCGAAAACATCAAGCATCCTGTCGACTGCGTGGCGACTGCATGGCTTCCCTTCCCTGTCGCATAAATTCAGCCCCAGATCGGCTGAGGTGGTGACCAGTTGTCCGGTTTGCAGCGGCCATTGGCGCCCCTTGAAGTTTGCTGTGTAAGGCTGGCGTGCGGCAGACAGCAGCAGGTTTTCCCACAGCGTGCGCAGGAAGACGTCCTTCGACCAGGTTTGCTTCAGAACACTCCGGTACAACGGGATGAATCCGGTTTTCTGGTTCTCCATCCGGTTGCTCCTGACGGCAGAATGCGCCGCAAAGTTTGCATAGGCGACGTTAGACATAGCTATGACTCCCGTGCCTGGTGTTTTGGATTACTCTTTGTCATAATGACCTCGTAATTACTGCCGTAATTGCACCTGAAAGTCGGTTCTGTTCGCGCAGACCGGCTTTCGCCATTTCTGTAGTTCTCACATAACCCCCAGCATCGAAGTGACCATCGTCATCAACGGCCCTACCTGCTCCGGCATGAGGCGGAACAGCGAGGCTATACCCTCGCTTACCTCTTTGAGCTTCTGATGCTCTGGAGCGTCCAGCAGCACTGCCTGTTTAGCCTCTGCGAGTTCTTTCTCGGCCTCAGCCAGGCGAGACATTTTGCAATCGGAACCGATCAGGCGAGTGCGATACTCAACCGGCAGGACCGCCATGATTGCGGGTGTCAGCTGGCGCACGTTCTCGCGGTACTGTTCGGAGTCGAAACGGTTATCCAGGAAGCGGAACAGCTTCTGGCGCGCCCGGCTGATGTCTTCCGGAAAGCTGATGGCGGTCCCGCCCTGCTCTCGGTATTCGTTGATGATCAGCGCAGAAACGACGTCCTGATTGTCCAGCTCCGATGACCATGCCCGGACCGCATCGCGGATCTTTTCGTGGTCTGGCGCCGCCTTATGTTGAGCGCGGTTTATCATCGCTCCCGGGTGTATTCCGGTATTGTGTTGATACGCAAGTGAATGCATTGCTTTCCCTTTCGTGGTTAGGGCCGCCGTTAAGCGGCTTTTGGTTTACTGATTTCAAGAATCTGGCTCTCGGTAAACTGTCCACCAGATACAGCTGCGATTTTGGATGCATAGCCTGTTTCACCGGTGTAATCGGTACGCGGCAGGCAACCGCTGTTAATCCATTTGTAGATAGCGCGGGGAGTGCGCCCGCAAGCCTTCGCCACCACCGGTACACGGATTTGCTTGATGATGTCGCCAAGGTTTTTAGGTTGCATTTGGTAACCCTCAAATTGAACTGTAAGTACATATTATGTCGGAACTGATAGTTCACGCAAGTGATATTATGATTGAACCCATGGTTCAAGAAGAAAGAGCGCGTAAAGAGTTCTCCCAACGGCTAGCGCTGGCCTGCGATAAAGCTGGTTTACCTGCACATGGTCGTCAGACTGAGTTGGCAAAACTCATGAAGCTGACACCTAAAGCGGTAAGCAAGTGGTTCAATGGGGAGGCTATTCCAAGACGTGGGAAGCTGCAGGAATTGGCGGCTATACTTGGCACATCCTCCTCTTTCCTGTTGGGCGATAGCGCTGCTGATGGCATATCTGAAGGGCATATGGCGATGAGGGATGATTCTTTCCGTGTAGACGTTTTTGACATTCAGGCTAGTGCTGGGCAGGGAGTTCTCGTGCGAGATGAATTCATTGAAACCATCAGATCCATTGAGTATTCAACTGAAGAGGCTCGCGCCGTCTTTGGAGGCCGCCCGGCTGATCACATAAAAATGATTGCCGTTAATGGCGATTCGATGTCTGGCACGTTCGAGCCGCGAGACCAGATCTTCGTCGACGTCAGCATCGACTGCTTTGACGGTGACGGCATATACATTTTCGTTCTGGACAATGATCTCTACATCAAACGCCTTCAAAAGCAGCACAAAAAATTAGCTGTGATTTCAGACAATAAAAAATATGAAACCTGGTACATCGAAGATGGTGATTTTTCTTCTCTCCGCATATGCGCGAAAGTGCTGGTAAGCCAGTCAAGGGCATACAGATTTCATAGTTGAGGAAGTTAAGCATGGAAGCAAATAAGGTTACTGATCTGAGTGATGGAAGCGCCTTGTACGAGCTTGGCGATCACCTCATCACCTGCAAATTAAGCCAGGATAGGCAGTGGCAGCTAGGGGTTTTTAAACGTGACGAAAGTAACCTGAGAGATGACACGCTTGCGGTTTTGAAGAATGAAAAATTCATGTTTATGGTTAAGCTCGGAGGACAGCTCTCTCCCAAGCCTCAATGCATAGCTGTTAACGGGCGATTTTTATTTTCTGTCCATACCGGCAAAGACAACAACATGGCTGCAACCATAGTCATGGATAAAACCGGGAAAGAGTTATTCAAGGTAGAAACTTCCACTCACCTCATCAGTTCGGCCATATCTGAATTTGGCCGCTACATCGCCCTATCGTTTGCCGGCAGCAAAAATAAGGATGATTTTTACGCGAACCGGCTTGAGGTCATAAACATTGATACCGGAGAAGTGTTGATGTCCGTTATCAAAACAGACTTCCTTCGATACGCTGAACTTTCAGTTGTTGAGCCAGACGGCGGGCTTTTCGCAACTTTCAATGGTCGCACAAGGCTTGTCGATGTGACGAACCTCTAATAAATCAAACCAGCCCCAACCCTTCTCGCCTCAATCAATAAAAAACAAAAAAATATTTCTCCTTAAAGTTCATAAAGATAATCGGATATGAACTTTCCATTCATATAAAATGTACTTTTGGTACTTTACATGAATGAACTATTGGTACATTATCAATCCATCGAAACGAAACATCGACAGCTGAGCGAAGTTAGCCAGCGGCGGACAGCAAGTCGCCTGCTCATTAAGAATTCAGTCAAGCAGCAAATCATCCGGAGCGCTCCTGGCAAATTGAAATGGCGCCCAATGGGATTGAGGCAGGTGTGTAACGCGTGGCGGGTATAGCACACGAAGAGGACTCCGCACCGGAATGGTTTGCTGCTCAGTTCCCGAACATCGGGGAAGCTTTACCAGCAGCTCTTTGCGAGGGGCTGACGGTAAACAAAGAGAGGTGAATATGTCAGATAAAAAAACGGCGCCACTACTGCTTAACGTAGACGCCAGTGAGGTTCTCACTCAGTTCGGGGAGCTTTTAAAGTTACTTGAACTTCCAGCCAGTTCCTTTCAGGGAATTCCTGAGCATGTCGTCGATCTGTTTTTTGACCGTGTCCGTGGCCTGATTGACAACATCGTCCTTAGTGATTTCTCGACCACAGTCAGCACAACTGACGCCGGTGAAATTTGTCTCAAAGTCAAAATCATCGGGCTGGTTGAACATCTCACTTCCGCAGTCAGGGCACACGGTCCGCATGGTTTGCATGAATATATCCTTTCTACTGTTGGGGAGATTAAAGAGTAAGCGATTTCTTGCTGTTGGGGAATAGCGGGAAAGCGCGCGCCGGGCGCGGATAAATACCCCGGCAATAACTGGAATGTTTTGGGATTGGATGAATGCGCAGGCTGATGCGCGACGTGGAAGCGAGCGGATGAACTGTCTGAAGGCCGCTAACGTAGGCAATGCCGGAGATCAGCGCCGGCCATCCAATCGCCAAAGCATTTCTCCCGCATCGGCGGGTAACGACAGAGGGTAAGGCGATGGAGTTTAAGAAAGGAGATGTTGTTACGTGGTCAAGTCAGGCCGCGGGCAGCTGGAAGACGAAGACTGGAGTGATTACGGAAGTGTGGGAATACAAAAAACAAACGCGTTACACCGTAAAAGTTGATCCGAAGGAAGGGTCGACGGCGAAACCGAAATTTTACTACCCACGCACATCAGCACTACAGAAGGTGCCATGACCCGCTCCGGCGGGTTTTTTATCGGCCATACATAGGCAGATTTTCGAGTCTGCCCATTTATGACAACCGGCGGCCATCCACCGCCCATTAGCGCAGAAGTCTTGTTTAACGTTCGGCGGTGCGGCCTTAAGCGCGGAGATGATTATGAAATACACCATGAAAGTTTACGCTAACTCCCCTGAATATGGCGCCTACCTTAAAAGCCGGTTTGGTGGCGACAAAAGGGGTCAGTCATTTGAATGGGCCGGTCACCGCTGGGCGTACGAAGTCACCAGCTTTGACGACGCTGGTGATTACGACCTGCTTTACCGGTTTGATGACAAGCCATATCCAGAAGAGATTTCAGTCACTACAGATGACATGACGATTCGTGACTACTTCGCGGCTAAGGCCATGGCAGCCATTGTGCGCAGATGGGACGGGCTTTCGTTTGGTGGCGGCCCGGAATCACCACAATACAAAGAATTAGCCGAAGATGCGTATTACATTGCCGACGCAATGCTCCGCGTCCGGGAGGCACCATGAAAGTCACCCACAACGGCAAGCAGTACTCCGCCAAAAAGCTCAACGATAACGAGTGGCAGCTGACGTCTTTATCGAACCCGCGTGAAAAGCTCACACTTAATCGCTGGCAGATGCATATTGCTGGCCTCCTGGAACAGGTTGAGGTGAAGGTATGATGCACCACTACGGCACTACCCCGCTCATTCGCCAGTGCGTCACGCCCGGCATGATGGCAATGCATGAAGGCCGAACCTATCGCGTCTCAGCAGTAATTCAGGAACGCAAATGGGTGTACCTGCACACCGATGCAGAAATCATCCGCCTCAATGACTGCGTGATTGACGTCCTTCTGGACGGTCACGGCAACCCTATCCAGCACTAACCACCATATTCAACCGATCGGCCTGGCTAAAAGCGGGCGGGATCTGCACATCCAAATTTCAGGAGAAACCATGAGCGAAGTAACGGACTTAACTGTCATCGAAATCAAGGCGGAACAGGCGCCAGCGCTTTACAGCGCGGGTGGACTTAACGGTTTTCTTGAGCAAATCCGTGAACTGGCTAAAGAAGTGCCAGACGTTACCACTAAAAAAGGCCGTGACCGCATTGGCAGCCTGGCGCGCATGGTTGGCTCCAGCAAAACAGCTATTGAGAAGCCGGGTCGCGAATACCTTAAGCGGCTGAAAGAGGCGGTTAAGCCAGCGGAGGAAGAACTGCGAGTATTCACCAGAGAGTGCGATGCCATTCGTGACGCCATCCTTAAACCTCGCGAGGAGTGGGAAGCCGAGCAGGAACGCATCAAGGCTGAAGAGGAAATGAACGCACTGCACACCGAAGCGCTGGAAATGAATGAAGAGTTCGACCGCCAGCGTGCCGCGCAGATAGAAGCAGACCACGAAATGGCTCTGCTGATGAATGATAAGTTTGACCGTGACCGCGAAGAGCGGCGCCGCCAGGCGGAACAGGCTCAACGTGATCACGAAGAGCGCATTAAACGTGAAGCGGCAGAACAGGCCCGGCGAGATGCCGAAGCGAAGCACAAAGCAGAGATTGAAGCCGCAGCGCGCCGTGAAGCCGAAGAGAAAGCCCGCGCTGAACTGGCGGAACGCCAGCGAATCGAAGCGGAACAGCGTGCGGAACGCGAGAAGCAGGAAACAGAAGCCCGAACGGAAAGAGAAAAAGCTGCGGCAGTGGAAGCTGAGCGCCTCAAGGCAAAACAGGCAGAAGAGAAACGCCTGGCCGAAGAGCAGCGCAAAGCTGAAGAAGAAGCGCGCCGCGCCGCAGACAAAGAGCACCGCCGCACCGTCAACCGTCGTGTCTACGCAGACCTGATTACTCAGGGAATCCCCGAAGAATTCGCGCAGAAAGCAGTGCTGGCGATCGCTGGCGGCAAAGTGCAGGACGCGCACATTAAATATTGAGGCAACCATGAACGCATTCCTGACTTATGACCGAATAGAAGATCGGCGCTGGGTTGAGCAGCAGCTCACCGACGAGAAAGAAAAGTGGATCGACGACCGGGCTCAGCAAATCATCGACATGATGCCAAAAGAGCCGCCCAGCCTCTTCCACTTCACTATCCCGATTGAATCCAGCCCATACGAAGGACTTCGCAGCGATAAAGCTGGCGAGGCCTACAACGATTTCATTTCGGCAGTTGCTTACGCCCAGGCGGAATACGACTGGGAACATCGTACCGGCTGCCCGTTTTAACTTTGAGGGATTTAGCAATGAGCACAGCACTTTCCACCATGGCCGGGAAACTGGCCGCACGCCTCGGCATGGATGCCGGTACAGACTTGATGAATACGCTGAAGAACACAGCGTTCAAAGGTGGCAACGTCACTGATGAACAATTCACTGCCCTGCTGATCGTCGCCAACCAGTACGGCCTGAACCCATGGACCAAAGAGATTTACGCATTCCCAGATAAAGGCGGAATTGTTCCGGTCGTCGGCGTTGATGGATGGGCTCGCATTATCAACGAACATCCTCAGTTCGACGGCATGGAGTTCTCATACGACAAAGAGGAAGGCGCGTGCACCTGCAAGATTTACCGCAAAGATCGCAAGCACCCGACCATCGTCACCGAGTACATGGGCGAGTGCAAGCGCAACACTCAGCCATGGCAGTCCCACCCTACCCGCATGCTTCGCCACAAGACGCTTATCCAGTGCGCGCGTCTGGCCTTTGGTTTCGCTGGCATCTTCGACCAGGACGAGGCAGAGCGAGTTATTGAAGGAACAACGGCAGAGGTTCATGCGGGCCATGAATCAGATAGCCGTCGCCCGGATCTGATCGCAAAAGGTGAGTCCGCCGCGCGCCTTGGAACCGTTAAGTATCAGGAGTTCTGGGTGGCGCTGAGCGCCGAAGAGAAACAGGTGATCGGCGCAGTTGAGAAGCGACGCATGTATGACATGAGTCTTGCTGTAGACAACGCCGAACCTGTCAATCTCGCAGAGACGGAGGCTGAATGATGGAGCAACGCACCCCTGAATGGTTTGCTGCGCGCTGCGGCAAGATCACAGCAAGTCGCCTGGCTGATGTCATGGCCCGGACTAAGTCGGGCTACTCCACCAGCCGCCAGAACTACATGGCCGAGCTCATTTGCCAACGGCTGACCGGGAAGCTGGAGGAAGGGTTTTCGAATGCCGCGATGATGCGCGGCACTGAACTTGAGCCAGTGGCGCGCGAAATGTACGCGCTGAATGAGTTCGATGCGGAAATCACTGAAGTTGGCCTCATCGATCACCCAACCATACCCGGATTCGCAGCCAGCCCGGACGGACTTGTTAACGACGACGGGCTTATCGAAATCAAATGCCCCAACACCTGGACCCATCTTGAAACGCTGAAAACTGGCGAGCCAAAGCGCCAGTACATGCTGCAAATGCATGCGCAGATGATGTGCACCGGGCGGAAATGGTGTGATTTCGTTAGTTTCGATGATCGCCTGCCGCCTGACCTCGCCTATTTCAAGAAGCGCATTCATTTCGATGAAGAGCTGGCGCGCGAAATCGAGTCTGAGGTTAAGAGCTTCCTTGCAGAACTGGAATCTGAAATTCAGAAAATCACAGAGCGTGCAGCATGAAACGCACACCCTTCTACCGCAGGCCCGGTCTCACCGGGCAATTCTCCGGCCTCCGTGAGCGTGTTATCTGGATGATTCAGACACGCGGACGCCCGGTAACCGGCAGCGAAATCGCTGAGAAGTTCGGCGTAACGCTCATCGAGTTTAACCGGGTCGCCAACGGCATCACCCGCGGTACCGGGCAGATAGCGCAGATCGTTGAGTCGGAAAAATGGCTCAACGAGAACGGCATATGTGACCGCACTTTCGACCTGGTAACGAAGCCAAAGGTCATCACGCCTCAAGGCAAATCGCGCCTCTTCACCCGGCGCGCCATCGAGCAATCGCAGGAAGGTAGGCGGCAGGAGTGCATAGCTCGTGCCGCCCGCCGTCGCCGCCTGATTGCTCATGGTCTCTACATCGACGAAATGGAGTCCATCCTATGACTCACGCTCACGACGACATTAGGGTTGGCACACTGTGTCTTCCATTCATTGGTAACGGCTGGCTAATGCCATTGGGTGAAGTGGTCAGCAATCCATTAAAGGCGCAGCGGCTCGCTGAGGAATATCGGGAAAGGCAGGAGGCGGCATGAGCGATTACACCGGAAGCAACACGCCAGGCGAGCAAAGAAATCTATGGCAAACACCGATTCCCCTTTTTGTAGCCCTTGATGCTGAGTTCTGCTTCCAGCTTGATGCAGCCGCAGCGCCGCATAACGCGCTGTGCCGGAGATTCATCTCCGCCGAGCAGAACACGCTGGAAACGCCATGGGCTGATTACCTGATCATTCCCGGCTACGTCTGGCTGAACCCGCCTTACAGCGACATCACGCCGTTTGTGAAGAAGGCCGCCGCCGAGAGCATCAATCAGATCGGCACGGTCATGCTGGTACCGGCAGACACTTCAGTTGGCTGGTTTAAGGAGGCTATCCAGACTGCCAGCGAGGTTCGCTTCATCACCGCCGGACGGCTGGCATTTATCAACCCGGTCACCGGTAAGCCAGTATCGGGAAATAATAAAGGGTCGATGCTAATCATCTGGCGACCGTACCCGCGTACACACTGCCACTTCGCAACTGTGGACCGGGACGAGTTGATGGCTTTCGGGGTGAAACTTCTCGCCCGCAGGGAGGCCGCATGACGCCAGAGCAAGACAACGCAGTACGCGCACAGGGACGTAAATGCGTGGCAGAGATTCAGCAGGCTATGAAATGCAGGCCTAAGCCGAAATGGAATGCAGTAGTGCCGCCAATCATCAAGAAGCATCACCAGAAAATCGCGCCGCTGGGTATTAGCCTGGTGGCATTCGTTAGCAGCATCGGTCGAATGCAAGGCCGGTACGGAGTCGAATCATGACGCTAACCAAACGAATCACAAGGTCGCTATGTCGGCCTTTTTTATTGCTCGCTTTCACCTTCAACCGAATTAACCGACAGTTCCGGGAGCATTGACCATGGACATCATCGATACCGCAGCAGAGATTGAAGAGCTTCAGCGTAACGCTGCCCTCTCCGCTCACCGCATCGACCACAACGCCGTATCAGCTGAGCATTGCGCGGAATGCGACGAACCGATTCCCGAGCCGCGGCGCGCTGCCGTTCTCGGCTGCCAGACATGCTCCAGTTGCCAGGAAGAAATCGAATTGAGAAATAAGCAGAGGGGGATCCTGTGAAAGAGCGCGGAATGATTTTTAACGGCGAGATGGTGCGCGCCATTCTCGACGGACGGAAAACGCAGACGCGGCGGATTATGGCGATTCAGCCTGAGCATTCAGAGCTGGGATTGCGCCGGGTAATTGACTCCAAAAATGGTAGAGATAACGGGAAGTATTTTTGGTCGCAGTCAGATGCGCGCGGCCTAAAGATGCGTTCAAAAGTGTTCGGCTGTCCTTATGGAGAAGTTGGCGATCGCATCTGGGTGCGCGAGACCTATCAGGGACCGCTATTCGATTACGAACACATGGAGTCGTATCTCGAAGACAGTTCTAAATTTGAGAAGCCAGAATTTTGTGTCTACAGGGCTGATGGTAATCCTGCGCCAGAGTTTTACGATGCTGACGATAATCTGCATTGCGGCTGGCGTCCATCCATTCACATGCCGCGCTGGGCCAGCCGTATCACACTGGAGATTACCGACGTGCGTGTTGAGCGATTGAATGGCATCAGTGAAACGGATGCTGAGTCGGAAGGCATCGATATGGAGGCACTTTATGACTCTCAGGACTGTTACGACTGCATTGCTGACCACAATATGACCGGAAGACCAACGGTAACAGGCGCATTTAAGTACCTGTGGGAATCAATCTACGGCGAAGAAAGTTGGAAAGCCAACCCATGGGTCTGGGTAATCGAATTTAAGGTGGTTCCCAATGTTCAGGATAATCCAGCCTAATACCTGGTACGCCGATCCCCACGGCGCACCCTGCAAAATCCTCCGCGTTACCCACGAAGTAATCCACTACATCCGCAACGGCCGCACCTGCATCGCCAGCATGGGCCGCTTTCAGCATGAATTCGAGCCGCTGACCAAAGCACAGGCCGAGCGGATCGCTGAAGAAATCGAAACAGCAGAACACTTAAAACGCCTCCGCGCTATGCGGGCGGCATGAGGAGAGATTATGGGAAAGATGACGTTTGTATTTGAGTATGAGGACGGTAAAGAACCGCCAGTTGGCGCCGGCATGTCGTTTATGGGCGGGAAGATTGTTGCCGCTGCTTTCCGGGATGCTCTCGAAGAGCCAGAAGTATGTGATGTTCTTGAGCCTGACCCTGATTATCTGGAGAGAATACGCAACAGCTTATGATGCAACTTATAGCCAGTTATGAGCTGGCTATTGGGTGCGAAAGCACTGCCACGTTATCCCCCATTTGCCCGGTTCGCCGGGCTTCTTTTTGCCTGGAGAAAAGCATGCAAACAACAATCAGCATTCAGCCGGTTCTGGTTAACCGTGAGCGCGTTCAGGAGATGCTTGGTGGTATCTCCAGAACCACGTTTTATCGTAAGCGCAAACAGTGGGAAGAATCTGGCACACCATTCCCGCAGGAAGTGGAAGAAATCCACCCACCTAAAGGCGGCGCTCTCTTCCGCTATGTAGAAGTTATTCAGTTCTGCAAAGATAAAGGGTTACTGGCTGCACACGCCTGAATCTTATCAGCCCACAATTCTGCCGCTGCCTGCTGCTCGGGGATGTAATCATACTGGTCATAAACAGCCAGCATCCCCGTTAGCTTATGCCCGAGTATCTTCTCTGATACGTGAGGCGCAACGCCAAGCTCAGCCATCTTTGTTTTGCACGTTCTGCGCAGGTCGTGCAGAGACCAGTGCTCCCCACCCATGACCTCTTCCACCTGCCCCGCGATGGAAATCAATGTACTGGCTGACATAGGCCTGTCCACCTGCAGTTTAGCCGGTGGAAACACGATTGACTGATCGGGGTACACATCAAAAACTTTCTGCAGATAGTCGGCTGCCAGCTGAGAAATCCCACGCACAAAGCGTTTACGCGTTTTAGAGTTCTCTTTCGGTATAACCCACTCCCTCGCCTTCAGATCAAAATCACCCTTCCTTGCTAATCTCAACTCAACACCGCGGCAACCGGTAAGCGCCACAAGACGGATCAGCATTTTGTTTTGCCATGACATCTTGGTTTTATCGATGGCATTCCAGAACACGCCTATCTCATCATCATTCAGGAATCTCTCCCCATCATCCGGGCGGCTACCGACATCATTAATTTCGAGTAACATTAGCGAATTTGAAGTTATACGTTTTCGGCGCAGCGCATAGCGGATCACCTGCTTCATCTTCACCAGAACGTTACCTGCCTGAACTGGAGAACCACCTTTCGTTATGCGCAGGAATATCTGTTCCCACTCCACGGGGCTCATCTCATCTGCTATCAGTCGACCGTAATTGTCAGTAACGTGAAGCTTCAGCATCCGCTTCCAGTATTCATACTTAACCATCTCTTTCACTGATGGTGTTTCAAGCCACTCATCAACGAGGGTGCTGATGCTCGGCGAGCTGGATACGATGTCCCTGGCTTTCTTCCGCTGCATTGCCGGATCGCGCCCCTCTTCCAGCCAGCCCTTGCATTCCTCCATCGCGTCACGCGCTTCTTTGATAGACATCTTGCCGTAGGTGCCAAGTTTTAGTCTGGCCGGTTTCCCGTTGAAGCGATAGCGGTACTGAAAGGTGATAAGTCCCTTTGGGCTGATCCTGGCAGAAAGTCCACCTCCGTCAGCTATCTCCTCTGGTCCATCATATGGCTTGCCAGCTATACGCCTGAGCTTGGTATCGTTGAGAGGCATGCTTGTCCCTGTTCAGCTTTATCGGAATTGGTACACGATTTGGTACACAGATTCTACGACACGAACGCGGACAAGATGAACTAAATTGAAACGGGTTAATTGAAGAAAGTTAGGAGTGGCGCGGAATTGGTGAAACAGGTAGGAACAGACAGGAATGAGGTGAAATTCTGGATGGTACTTACACGTAAGATCACATACAAAGATTCAATATTTAAAATTATCAAAAAGGTGTGGGCTGATTCCCGCTTCACTCTGCGAAATATGTCACTGGTCGCCTTAAAGACCACACTGGACCTACACCCGCTTTTTGATAACACCGTTTGACAGTGTACACGGCATTACGGGTCGATCAAAGCAGCAATCAACGCGCGCTCTATGATGTAAATCAATTCACTGACACCCAACCATCTTTGTTACACTTGCACAAAGTCATCTAACCTGAGCAGGAAAAAAACAATGCCCACAAATCGCTTTGCGAAGAAACACTGGAAGATGGTTGTGATTCTGCTCGTTATTTGTGCGGCCATGTTGATGCTGCGCTGGGCTGCGATGATCTGGGGCTAAATGACGCTCACCCGCTGTTCCGATTTCGTTTATTTATCGATTAATCGAATTCGTCTGAAAATAACGCGTTATGGCCAGGTAGAAAAATAAAACGCAAATTAAATATTAAATAAACTTAACTTTAATTTAGAAAAGCCAGGCCATTTATTTGACCCGGCTTGTCACTACATCCGATAGCCGAGGGAAACTGTCGTGCGGCGATCGGTATGCTCCGGCGCTGTTGCCGGTGGTTCAGAGTTCCAGGTCACGTTGTAAGCCACCTTTAACCCAAAGTGTTCGTTGATGGCAACGTTCAGGGCAGTTTCAGAGTTGAGTGTGGTATCGTCAGCGCCGAATACCGACACACCCTGAGTAAACTTGGTATTGTCCGTCATCTGCCATGCATAGGCCCCGGACGCATAGCCCAGCGGCTGTGTTTCGGTGGTGCCATCCGTGTGCTCGTCATAGCGCACGCCAGGACCGAATTCGAAACGGAAGCTGTGCACAGGCCCGTTGAGGAACTGACGACCATAACCCGCAGTCAGCACGTCACGCTCGCGGTAGCCGTTGTAGCGGTCGGTCAACCAGCTGGCCTGTCCAAAGAGATAGTCATAGTCGGTCATGTTGTAACGACTACGGCCACCTACGGCATATTTCTCCGATGAACGCTCATCATTTGAGGAGGTATTACTGGCATTTCCCCACAGAGACCATGCGGTCGTTTGGCCGTACCAGGTCATGGTGGTATCTGCGGTTAAAGAAGAACTTTTTGTGTTGCCTGACTGGGCGAGATATCCCGCGTTCAGGTTACCTTCAAAGGGTTTTTTCGCGCTGGAAGGGTCATCCATGACAGTAAAAACGGAATCATCGGCGGCAGCATGCATTGACGCAAGCAGGCCTCCCGTCAGCAGTAATGCTGCGGGCACTGTCTTCAAAAGCTTCATTTATTAAGAGTCCGTACAACAAAAAAAGAGACCATTACGGTCTCGGAAACTTTCATATGGATCAATGACAAAAGACCCTTGAAAGGTAACAAATTATAAAAAGACTCGAATAACATAGCAATAAATTCTTATTTCATTTTTTGAATAAGAGCGTTCCTAAACCTTTATTTTATTTATATAACTTTATGACGATAATTTTAAATAAAGATATGAAAAATCATGTTGTTAATTACTTCACTTTCGGGAGGTTAAGTGCCAGACTGAGGACAGCCTAACAGGAGGTAAAGATGGTACGTATCTATACGTTAACACTTGCGCCCTCTCTCGATAGCGCAACAATCACCCCGCAAATTTACCCGGAAGGTAAGCTTCGTTGTACCTCGCCAGTTTTTGAACCCGGCGGTGGCGGCATCAACGTCGCTCGCGCAATTGCCCATCTTGGCGGAACCGCAACGGCGATTTTCCCCGCGGGGGGTGCAACCGGAGAGCATCTTGTTGCATTGCTCGCCGACGAAAATGTTCCCGTATCCACTGTCGAAGCCAAAGATTGGACCCGACAAAATCTTCATGTCCACGTTGAGTCCAGCGGCGAACAGTATCGTTTTGTCATGCCTGGCGCTGCGCTGACCGATGACGAGTTCTACCAACTTCAGGATCAGGTGCTGGAAATTGAATCTGGTGCATTGCTGGTCATCAGCGGTAGTTTGCCGCCCGGCGTACAGCTTGAGAAGTTGACCCGACTGATTACCACCGCACAAAAACAGGGGATCCGCTGTATTGTCGACAGTTCAGGTGAAGCACTGACGGCGGCGTTAGCCATCGGCAATATCGAACTGGTCAAACCTAACCTCAAAGAACTGAGTGCGCTGGTAAATCGAGAACTGACACAGCCCGATGATGTGCGCAAGGCCGCACAGGAAATCGTACATAGTGGAAAAGCGCACCGCGTTGTGGTCTCGCTTGGGCCGCAAGGGGCGCTGGGCGTAGATCGAGATACCTGCGTTCAGGTGGTTCCGCCACCGGTGAAAAGTCAAAGCACCGTAGGCGCGGGCGACAGTATGGTCGGGGCCATGACGCTTAAACTGGCTGAGAATGCACCTTTTGAGGATATTGTCCGTTACGGCGTCGCCGCAGGTAGCGCTGCAACGCTAAATCAGGGTACGCGCCTGTGCTCTTTGGACGACACGCAAAAAATTTATTCGTATCTCACTCAGTAATGACACCGTCCCTCTTTTGAAGAGAAAGGGGGATTCTCGCGTAAAACTGTCAGCATGGGTGTTATGCGACTATGATAAAAAATCACGTTATTACAAAGAAGTGAATCATGTGCAGTCAGACGTATCCACAACGGTACGGGGTGAAGAAGAGCGACAAACATTAAGTGCCTTTCCAGCGATGACGCGTCCGTGGTGTGCGTCAGTTCGTGTTTTTTAACCGCACTCTTGCGCTAACCTTATGATCTGGCAGACAACATGGGGAGAGACATCATGTGGCAGGCTATCAGTCGTCTTTTAAGCGAGCAATTAGGTGAAGGCGAAATCGAACTGCGTAATGAACTGCCCGGCGGAGAGATTCACGCCGCATGGCATTTACGCTATGCGGGGCGAGATTTTTTCGTCAAATGCGATGAAAGAGAGCTGTTAACCGGCTTTACGGCAGAAGCCGATCAGCTGGAGCTACTTTCCCGCAGTCAAACTGTATCGGTACCGAAAGTCTGGGCAGTAGGCGCAGACAGAGATTACAGCTTTCTGGTGATGGATTTCCTCCCTCCCCGTCCGCTTGATGCGCATAACGCGTTTATCCTCGGTCAACAGCTTGCGCATTTGCACGAATGGAGCGACCAGCCTCAGTTTGGTCTTGACTTCGATAACGCGCTCTCTACCACGCCGCAGCCCAATACCTGGCAACGTCGCTGGTCAACCTTTTTCGCCGAGCAGCGTATAGGCTGGCAACTGGAACTCGCCGCTGAAAAAGGCATTGCGTTTGGCAATATTGATGCCATCGTCGAACATGTCCAGCAACGTCTCTCTCCTCATCAGCCGCAGCCGTCTCTCCTGCACGGTGATTTGTGGTCCGGGAACTGCGCCCTCGGTCCTAACGGTCCGTACATCTTTGACCCTGCCTGCTACTGGGGGGACAGAGAGTGCGACCTGGCAATGCTGCCGTTACATATCGATCAGCCGCCGCAAATTTATGACGGTTACCAGTCTGTCTCACCACTACCGCTGGACTTTCTTGACAGGCAGCCAATCTACCAGCTCTATACGCTGCTGAATCGAGCAATTCTGTTCGGAGGACAGCATCTGGTTGTGGCGCAGAAAGCACTGGATAGATTACTCGCTGCTTAACTACGTTCCGGGTTGCTTATCAGGCCTGCCGTTTCGCAACATGGCAGGCCCGATAGAGCGGCACTTACAAAAAGCCCAGCAATGAGAAGAAGAAGTAGCCGATCACGATAACGATCACCGGCAAAATATAAAGCGGGAAAATTTGTAAGAAGATCGTATGGTGCGGTACCACAATTCGCGACTCAAGTTGCTCGCGGGATAATCCTTCACTGCCTTTTGCCTGTTCCAGAATCAGCTGATCCTCAACGCCTTCGCGTAAGAAACGTGCCTGGCGGCTCATTCTGGCGCCTGAATCCTGCAACGCCAGACCGATAAAAATCAGGATGAATATCAGCCAAAAAACGAGATTCAGTCCACTTTGAAAATCGGGCGTTGGCGAGTTATACCAGAACACGTTAAGAAAAGGTGTATTAACCCGCATCATATCGATCATCACGTGAGCAAAATCGAGCATGACCGCGTTAATTCCCTCCTGCTTTTCGCTGTGCGCATACATAAACTTCAGTACAGAAACCAGTGTTGAAATCAGCGCGGGAATGAAAATTACCCATCCCGCCAGCCTTTTCAAGACGGCAATGCGTCCAGCTTGTTGATACGTCATGAGTTCCCCTTGATAAAGACGTGTCATTTTGGCCTAAGTTTACCCGCTGATAACCATTTTCGCCTGATCTTTAAAGGCGGTATACTGCTGAATTAGCCATAATGAACGCTCAGAGCCTGTTATTACTGGCTCTTAATCCCTTTTATCACCGTAAAGGAGAGGTTGTAATGTCAACCCCGCGTCAAATTCTTGCTGCAATTTTCGATATGGATGGGTTACTGGTCGATTCTGAACCGCTTTGGGATCAGGCTGAACTGGATGTGATAGCAAGTTTAGGCGTTGATATCTCCCGCCGCCATGAACTTCCCGATACTCTTGGCTTACGCATCGATATGGTGGTCGATTTGTGGTTTGCGCAGCAACCGTGGAACGGTCCCTCACGTCAGGAGGTCACCGAGCGCATCATCACCCGGGCCATTGCGTTAGTGGAAGAAACAAAACCACTGATGCCGGGTGTGCGTGAAGCCGTGGCGTTGTGCAAATCTCAGGGAATCAAAGTAGGACTGGCATCCGCCTCGCCGCTGCATATGCTGGAAAAAGTGCTGACCATGTTTGATCTGCGCAGCAGCTTCGACGCGCTGGCTTCCGCAGAAAAACTGCCCTACAGCAAACCGCACCCGCAGGTTTATCTCGATTGCGCCACAAAACTGGGCATTGACCCGTTAAACTGCGTAGCACTGGAAGATTCGGTAAACGGCATGATTGCTTCGAAAGCCGCCCGTATGCGTTCCATCGTCGTACCAGCGCATGAGAATCAGGACGATCCCCGCTTCGTTCTTGCCGACGTCAAACTAACCTCGCTCACCGAACTTACTGCCGTTCATCTGCGCGGCTAATCCTATAACGGGCAATGATCGTATTGCCCGCCCTCTCAGATTTTTTTATTTTTAAAACATCGTTTCATTTTTAATTGTGTTTCTGTTTAACCTCTCCTATCCTTGCCCTATAGAGCAAGCGTTAATGACATAAATAGTTGAGGTAAACATGATTCAGGAAGCTTTTCGTCTCGAAGGTAAAGTAGCCATCGTCACTGGATGTGACACCGGCCTTGGGCAGGGTATGGCAGTGGCGCTGGCTGAAGCGGGCTGCGATGTAGTCGGCGTGAATCGTAAAATACCACATGAAACCGCAGAGAAAATTAACGCCCTCGGTCGACGTTTTATGGCTATTCAGGCCGACCTCAGCCAACAAGATGCTCTCACCAGCATCGTGACACAATCGGTGTCGGCGTTTGGCCGGATCGATATTCTGGTCAACAATGCGGGAACCATACGCCGTCAGGATGCGCTGGACTTCAGTGAAAAGGATTGGGATGACGTGATGAATCTGAATCTCAAATCTGTTTTCTTTCTGTCACAGGCCGTGGCGCGCCAGTTTCTGGCTCAGGGCAATGGCGGAAAAATTATTAACATTGCCTCGATGCTCTCTTTTCAGGGCGGAATTCGCGTCCCTTCCTATACAGCATCAAAAAGCGGCGTGCTCGGCATCACTCGCCTGCTCGCCAATGAATGGGCGGCCAAAGGAATTAATGTCAATGCTATCGCACCCGGCTATATGGCGACCAATAATACCCAGCAGCTGCGCGCAGACAGCGAGCGCAACCAGGAGATTATCGATCGTATTCCCGCAGGGCGCTGGGGCACGCCAAATGATCTGAAAGGCCCGGTCGTATTCCTCGCAAGTTCCGCTTCTGACTATATTCATGGCTATACGCTAGCCGTGGATGGCGGTTGGCTGGCGCGGTAATGGCGCACTTGTGACAAAGGGTTACAACGTCACCTCTTCCGCCTACTGTATAAAACCCCTATACTGTATGAATCGACAGTTTATTGGGTTTTATCATGACGGCGGAAGGCCACCTTCTTTTTTCTATTGCCTGTGCGGTATTTGCCAAGAATGCCGAGCTAACGCCCGTTCTTGCACAGGGTGACTGGTGGCATATTGTTCCTTCCGCCATTTTAACGTGCCTGCTGCCGGATATTGATCATCCCAAATCCCTGCTGGGGCAGCGTCTGAAGTGGATATCAAAACCCATTGCCCGGGCATTTGGTCATCGCGGGTTTACGCATAGCCTGCTTGCAGTCTTTGCCCTGCTGACCACGTTTTACCTGAAAGTCCCGGACACCTGGATAATACCGGCTGATGCCTTACAAGGTATGGTTCTCGGTTATCTCAGCCATATTCTGGCCGATATGCTGACCCCGGCGGGCGTTCCCCTGCTTTGGCCCTGCCGCTGGCGTTTTCGTCTGCCCATTCTCGTGCCGCAAAAAGGCAACCAACTGGAGCGGTTTCTGTGCATGGCACTATTCGCATGGGCAATCTGGATGCCGCAGACCGTACAAGAGAACAGCGCTGTACGCTGGTCTTCGCAGATGATTAATACGCTACAAATGCAGTTCAATCGTTTCATAACGCATCAGATTGACTAATAAATCAGCCAAAAAGTCATTTTCGGTATAAACAATTCCATTTGAATATAAGAGGCATGTCACAGTTCTGCTAATCTTGCGCCAACAGAATCACCTTTAAACGGTGATACGCATAATAAGATCAGGAGAACGGGGATGAACTTTCCTTTAATCGCGAACATTATCGTGTTCATAGTGCTGCTGTTCGTGCTGGCGCAAGCCCGGCACAAACAGTGGAGTCTGGCCAAAAAAGTACTGGTCGGTCTGGTCATGGGTGTCGTGTTCGGCCTTGCCCTGCATACCATTTATGGTTCCGACAGCCAGGTTCTTAAAGATTCCGTACAGTGGTTCAACATTGTCGGCAACGGTTATGTACAGTTGCTGCAGATGATTGTTATGCCGCTGGTATTTGCATCTATTCTCAGCGCCGTTGCGCGTCTGCACAATGCCTCTCAGTTAGGTAAAATCAGCTTCCTGACCATCGGAACGCTACTGTTTACCACGCTGATTGCCGCACTGGTTGGGGTTCTGGTGACCAACCTGTTCGGCCTGACCGCCGAAGGTCTGGTGCAAGGTGGTGCCGAGACGGCCCGTCTGAACGCGATTGAAACCAACTATGTTGGCAAAGTGGCTGATCTCAGCGTTCCGCAACTGGTGCTGTCGTTTATTCCGAAAAACCCGTTTGCCGATCTGACTGGCGCCAACCCGACGTCGATTATCAGCGTAGTTATCTTCGCAGCATTCCTGGGTGTAGCCGCACTGAAACTGCTGAAAGATGATGCACCAAAAGGCGAGCGCGTTCTGGTGGCTATCGATACCCTGCAAAGCTGGGTGATGAAGCTGGTTCGTCTGGTGATGCAGTTGACGCCGTACGGTGTTCTGGCGCTGATGACCAAAGTGGTTGCCGGTTCCAACCTGCAGGACATCATTAAGCTGGGTAGCTTCGTCGTGGCCTCTTATCTCGGTCTGGGCATTATGTTCGTGGTTCACGGGATCCTCTTGGGTATTAACGGCGTTAGCCCGCTGAAATACTTCCGTAAGGTATGGCCGGTGCTGACTTTCGCCTTCACCAGCCGTTCCAGCGCAGCCTCAATTCCGCTGAACGTTGAAGCGCAAACCCGTCGTCTGGGCGTGCCTGAATCCATCGCCTCTTTCGCCGCCTCTTTTGGCGCCACGATTGGCCAGAATGGTTGTGCGGGTCTGTACCCGGCAATGCTGGCAGTAATGGTCGCGCCGACCGTTGGAATCAACCCGCTGGACCCAATGTGGATTGCCACGCTGGTTGGTATCGTGACCGTGAGTTCCGCAGGGGTTGCGGGTGTCGGTGGCGGTGCAACGTTTGCCGCGCTGATCGTTCTGCCTGCTATGGGTCTGCCGGTCACGCTGGTTGCGCTGTTGATCTCCGTTGAACCGCTGATCGACATGGGTCGTACTGCGTTGAACGTAAGCGGTTCCATGACTGCCGGTACGCTGACCAGTCAATGGCTGAAGCAGACCGATAAAACTATTCTGGACAGCGACGATAACGCCGAACTGGCGCATCGCTAAGTCTGTCAGCTAAAAAACAAAAAAACGCCGGAGTATCATGCTCCGGCGGTTTTTTTATATCCATTAATCGCTCAGTTCATTTTCCTGACGAACCTGATTAGCCCAGCGCTGCGCTGATTCCGGGACAGTAAATGCAGGCGAACGTTGAAACGACTCCCCCATTAAGACAAAAGCGACATATTTTCCGCGCAGTATCCATACGTCACGAAACGCATCCATTTTAATCGCATGCTCTGGTGGAGCGGGCTCCACGCGAGGAACATAGCTGATAACCGGACGATTTTGTTGGCGAAGAGGTTTCATAATCAGTTGCTTCACTAAAGACAAATTCTAAAAATCAGAAAACCGCTATCTTAGCCGATTTTGCCTCCTGACGTCCTGCCTTGCGTGCGCTGTTTGCCTGGTTCATCGCGCTTTACGTCATCGGCCTGTACCTGCGCCGCTGAATGAGTGGTCTATAGTTAAAGTTTTTGACAGCAACAACGACCCTTTCAGCGATGAAAACAGGAGACGAGTTTAATGTCACAGAACGATAAGCACCCACTCCATCACTCAGCGCCGGTTCATGATGCCAGCGAATCCCAGCCAGGACTTGACTCACTGGCGCCAGCAGACGGTTCACATCAGCCAGCGCCTGAACCCACGCCACCAGGCATGCAACCCACCACATCCGGCAGCTTAAAAGCGCCTGACGTCACAAGTGACAAACTCAACGCGCTGGACAGTTTTCGCAAAGGAAGCGAGGATTTTGCCCTGACCACCAATCAGGGCGTGCGCATTGCGGACGATCAAAACTCTCTGCGCGCCGGAAACCGTGGGCCAACTCTGCTGGAAGACTTCATCCTGCGGGAAAAAATCACCCATTTTGATCATGAACGCATCCCGGAGAGGATCGTACATGCCCGAGGTTCTGCCGCTCACGGTTACTTTCAGCCCTATGCCAGTCTCAGCGCGACGACGAAAGCGGACTTTCTGAGTGATGAAAATAAAATCACCCCGGTTTTTGTCCGATTCTCTACGGTTCAGGGCGGCGCAGGCTCTGCGGATACGGTCAGAGATATACGGGGATTTGCGACCAAGTTTTACACTGAAGAGGGCATTTTCGACCTGGTGGGAAACAATACTCCCATCTTCTTTATTCAGGATGCCCATAAATTCCCAGATTTCGTCCATGCGGTTAAACCGGAGCCACATTGGGCTATCCCGCAGGGCCAAAGCGCCCATGACACCTTCTGGGATTATGTCTCATTACAGCCTGAAACGTTGCACAACGTCATATGGGCAATGTCCGATCGGGGTATTCCGCGCAGCTATCGCACGATGGAAGGCTTTGGTATTCACACATTTCGGTTGATTAATGCGCAAGGGAAAGCCACCTTTGTCCGTTTCCACTGGAAACCGCTGGCAGGCAAAGCTTCGCTGGTATGGGATGAAGCGCAAAAACTTACCGGTCGGGATCCCGACTTTCATCGCCGCGATCTGTGGGAGGCGATTGAAGCGGGCGATTATCCGGAATATGAACTGGGGCTACAGCTCATTCCTGAAGAGGACGAATTCAAGTTCGATTTTGACCTGCTCGATCCAACGAAATTGATACCTGAAGAACTGGTCCCGGTACAACTCGTCGGTAAAATGGTGCTAAACCGCAATCCGGACAATTTTTTCGCCGAAAATGAGCAAGTGGCTTTTCATCCCGGACACATCGTCCCGGGCATCGATTTTACTAACGATCCCTTGTTGCAGGGCCGCTTGTTCTCCTATACCGATACCCAGATCAGTCGTCTGGGCGGGCCCAACTTCCATGAAATCCCAATTAATCGCCCAACCTGTCCGTATCATAATTTCCAGCGTGACGGCATGCATCGCATGGACATCGATACCAACCCAGCCAACTATGAACCGAATTCCATCAATGATAACTGGCCGCGTGAAACACCTCCGGGGCCAAAACGCGGTGGATTTGAGTCGTACCAGGAACGGATTGAAGGAAACAAAATCCGCGAACGCAGCCCCTCTTTCGGCGAATACTATGCGCAGCCTCGTCTGTTCTGGCTAAGTCAGACGCCAATTGAACAGCAGCATATTATCGGCGGATTCAGTTTCGAACTTAGCAAAGTTACGCGCCCCTATATCAGAGAAAGAGTGGTCGAACAGTTAGCTCATATTGATACTGCCCTCGCCACGGCGGTTGCCGGGAATCTCGGTTTTGAACTCACTGAGGAACAAACCAAAATTATACCGCCGGCCAACGTCAACGGTTTGAAAAATGCGCCGTCACTCAGTTTATATGCAGGTGCGCAAGGTGAGATTAAGGGCCGTGTGGTCGCCATTTTACTTAATGACCAGGTGAAATCGGCCGATCTGCTCGCCATCATGCAAGCCCTACAGGCCGAAGGTGTTCATGCCAAACTGCTCTATTCCCGAATGGGGAATGTGGTTGCCGACGATGGCTCCGTTCTGACAATCGCCGGTACCTTTGCGGGTTCGCCATCCCTGACGGTCGATGCAGTCATTGTTCCATGTGGGAATATTGCGGATATCGCAATGAACGGAGATGCCCGATATTACTTACTCGAAGCGTATAAACACTTAAAACCTATCGCCCTGGCTGGCGATGCTCGTCGGTTTAAAGCAACGTTGAATATCAAAAAGGAAGGAGAAGAAGGCGTGGTGGAAGCGGACAGTGCAGACACACAGTTCATGGATACCCTGCTGACGCTGATGACCGCGCACCGCGTCTGGTCACGCGCCGGAAAAATAGACACGATTCCGGCCTAAAAAAATGCGGCGCATCAAGCGCCGCAAACTCAGGAATTACACGTTTAGAAAACTGCCAAGACGATAACCGCGCTCCGCAATAGCATATTTCAGTGACGAAGACGTCAGCACGTCGAGCTCAGTTAAGCGGGGGTAACAGTAGGCACTTTGACGAATAATGTCATCGATAAAAGCCGGATGACACATTACTTCCAGCGAGGATTCTCCGCGATCGGCTGACGCATCAAGCATCTGCAAAAACAGAGCTTCAGAAATCGCCTCACCGTAAAACTCGCTGCTGAATCCCTGGGAAGTCCGTAAGGTTTCCGGTAAGTCAGACGCCTGGAATACCGCCTGACGATCGATACGCAACGCAATCCCCTTCTGGGCAGCAAACCCTGCTACGATAGGGAAAATTTGCGGGAACATATGCACATGGTGATGGCTATCCAGATGCGTCGGCTCCCGCCCGAACAGGTCAATAAAACGCTGATACTGTGCGGCCAGTTCCTGAGAAATTTCATCCAGCGGCAAAGTGTCTTCCTCAGCCATCTGCCAGATCCATTTCCCCAGTACCCCGTCACGAGTAAGGGCCGGCATTGCCGTCAACGGCCTGCCCAGCGTCAGAACAAAGTGCATTCCGACGGCAAGTTCAGGTATGTCGCGACTCAGCTGTACCGCATGGTCAATTGCAGCACCGTTAATCAGCGCCGTTGTCGAGGTGACAACACCATTGCGACAAGCTTCAACAATGCCGTAGTTTTGTCCTTTACTCAGGCCAAAATCATCCGCATTTACAATCAGTACGCGTTCCATAGCCGACCTCAGTTAGTGTTGTTCGCTTTTGAGTTTCTCAATGCACCCGGCGAAGTTTGGCAGCCATTTTTCATGTGCCAGAATTAGCTCATGCGCCAGAATCTCGGCATCGCTGTCAGAATGCACCAGCGGACTCAGGTTCAGCGCCAGCAGCACATCATTCAGCTCACCGCTCAACGCTGCGTTGCTCGCCGCCACTTCAAAACCTTTAATGGTATAGATAAGGCCGAGCACTTTCTCATCAAAATGGGTAATTCGCGGATGCGGCGTAGCACCGTTGCGCCCCAGCGTACAGGTCATCTCAACCGCCCAGTCGGCAGGAATATTATCAACATGCCCATGGTGAGGAATGTTGACATAGTGCTCGGTCTGTTTGTCATTGTAGATGGCATTGATCACTTCACAGGCCGCATCGGAGTAATAGGCCCCGCCGCGCTGCTCCAGCTCTTTCGGTTTAACGTTTAGCTCAGGATTTTTGTAGAGCTCAAACAGTTGTTTTTCAACTTTTTGTACTACCTGAGCACGTGCGCCACCCTTATAGTACTCGCCCATTTCGATCGCCAGCATCTCTTTTGGCTTGAAGTAGTACAGCAGATACGAGCACGGCAGCAGCTTCAGCGAACGAATCAATCCTTCGCTGAACGGCAGGTCGAAGATGTTCTTCACGCCAGAGGCTTTCAACTGACCCGAAGCAACGCCGTCAAGCAGTTCATCAAAGCGTGACACACCGTTGACCAGAACATCCTTAATGAAGACCATATGGTTCAGACCAAACAGGTCGATAGATAAGTCATCGCTCTCTTTCAGCGCCAGCACGTCGCTGATGAACATTTTCATGCCGATCGGAATATTACATACGCCGATGAATTTCTTGAAATTCGTATGGCGATAAACCGCCTCAGTCACCATCCCGGCTGGGTTAGTGAAGTTGATCACCCACGCATTCGGGCACAGTTCTTCCACATCTTTAACAATATCAAAGATAACCGGAATGGTACGCAGGCCTTTGAACAACCCGCCAGCGCCGTTGGTTTCCTGCCCCAGATACCCGTGGCTCAGCGGAATGCGTTCATCTTTTTCACGGGCTTGCAGCTGCCCTACACGCAGCTGGGTGGTAACGAAATCAGCATCTTTCAGTGCTTCACGGCGATCCAGCGTTTTAAACAACTTCATCGGCACGCCGGCTTTATCGATCATGCGCTGGCATAGGTCAAAAATAATGTCCAGTTTCTCTTTTCCACCGTCGACATCAACCAGCCACAACTCAGAAACCGGTAATTCATGATAGCGCTTAATAAAGCCTTCAAGTAATTCAGGGGTGTAGCTGCTCCCGCCACCAATCGTGACGACTTTTAATTTCTGGCTCATACTTTCTCCCTTCAGTGTCAAAACACTGACGTGTATTATGCTCAACCCGTATGTCAGGTATAGCGTGGCTGTCCCGACGCTATTTTGGGCAAGCTATAAAAAATGGGTTATTGGCAAATAATATCTACTGATTAAATTCAGTTAATTTCTTACGGTAGCTATTCGGTGTAAACGACGTCAGCTTTTTAAACGTTTTAATAAACAGGCTTGGACTACTGTAGCCAGACTCGTAAGCAATATCCGTTACAGAATAGTTCGTCATTTCCAGCTGTTTTTTAGCAAAGTTAATGCGGATTTCATTAATAATCTGCATCGGCGTTTTGCTGTAATAACGCTGGGTTGCGCGGGTCAGGTACTCCTGGGATTTCGCGGACAGGTGTACCATATTTTCCAGCGCATTCTCGCTAAACTGCCGTTTGTCATGCATGGTCTCAACGGTGGTTTTAAGCCACTGCGGAATATCATCCAACACCTGCTCTTCGCGATGATGACGTAACCGATTAATAATATAGAAGGTGACCACTTCTACAAATTCATCTAGTCCGCTCTCGCGAAAGTTAAGTGATGCAATAACCGTTTCAATATAGGTAAGAAACGAGTTATTCGCCCGATAGACCTGCGATGCAACGAAACAAAATGGCAGTAGCGGGTGATAGTGCTGTTCAAAAAAACGTTTACTGATGCCGACGTTAAGGATCCTTGTCGCACCAAAATCATAAAAACTTTGGTGGTGCGATCCCAACGGGATAAAGACAAAGTCTCCACGTTCGAGCAGTACGCGTTTACCGTTGATTTCCTGATAATAGCGCCCGGTTAAAACCAGGGTAAATTCATAGTAGTCATGCTGATGCAGCCCGCTGATACTCTCAGTTTTGTTATAGATGAACACATGGAAATTTTTGCCATTAAACAGTTGCTGTTCATAAACAGTTTTGATTTCCGGTGCGTTAATCTGTAGCTGCATTATGCACTCCTCGCTATTTCAGCTTTTCGTGAAGTTCAATCAGTTCAGTCACCAGCTCACGCGCCAGCATTGATGTCATCAGGTGGTCCTGCGCGTGGACCAGCACCAGGCTAACTTTCATTTTACCTTCACCCTGATCGCCTTCAATCAGTTTCGTTTGCACGAGGTGCGCTTCGTTCAGCGCCAGACGAGACTGGTCCATCATCGCCTTGGCCGACTCGAAATCGCCTTGCTTGGCCATTTTAAGTGCGCCGTACGCCAGGCTACGCGCCTGACCGGAGTTGATGATGAGGCCCATCACCACTTCTTCAAGTTCTTCTGCTTCGGACTGCGTGTCGACGATATTCTCGATATCCAACATACTTTTTTCCTCTGGTTCAGTCCGGCATGACCGTGAAGCCATGCCGGATTAAATTTAGAATTTCAATGCGTTAGCGATATCTTCTTCGCTTTCTTCTTGGTCAATAACATTCTGCGCTTTGTTGGCTACCACCACGAATGGCAGGTAAACCAGCGTTGCGATACCGAGGTTGAACAGCGCGACCAGCAGAGCAGCGACACTACCGTTGGTGTTAAAGAACGCGCCCAAACCGGTTGGCATGGTCCACGGTGCAATGTTGGTAATCGGTGGAATAATGCCTGAGTAATAAGCTGCCAGCGTAATCGCCGCCAGAATCGGCTGAACCAGGATGAACGGGATAAACATCACCGGGTTCATGATGATCGGCAGACCGAACAGGATAGGTTCGTTAATCTGGAACAGACCTGATGGCAGTGCCAGTTTAGCAACCTGACGATAGTCAGGACGACGCGATGCCAGGAAGATAGCGATAATCAGACCCAGCGTTGCCCCGCTACCTCCAAGGAAAATATAGGAGTCGAGCATCGGTTTCGCCCAGACGTGGAACGTCTTACCGGCTTCCAGCGCGGCATCTACGGAACCAAACTGTTGGTAGATAGAGATGTTTTCCAGCGCCCATGGCGTCATAATACCGCTGTCCAGCGCAGTCAGCGCCAGTGAACCGTGAATACCAAAGAACCACAGCAGCGGAACAAAAATCACGTAGGCCCAGCCCACCACGCTGCCCAACGACGCCAGCGGAGTTGAAATGGAATCCATAATGATCTGGTGGAAGTTCGTACCCCAGGTGTTCAATGCCCAGGCGATGATCCCCATAATGGAGAGGATAAGGAAGCCAGGAATCAGCGCAGAGAAAGAGCGCGATACAGATGTCGGTACGCTATCAGGTAATTTAATGACCCAATTGCGACGAACCACAAAAGTGAACATTTCCGCGACCGCGAGGCCGATAATGATACCGGAAATAATATTGGCACCGCCGAGCCAGTTCGCACCAACGGCATAGGCTTCACCCACGCTATAAGGCGTTACGGTCATAAACGCGGCGACAGATAACAGCCCGGCAGCCAGTGAGTCGACTTTACGTTCTTCTGCCAGCGCCATGCCGATAAAGAACGGTGCCATCAATGACATGATACCCAGCGTACCGTTATAGACGTTTCCACCAATGCCTTTCAAGCTATTCAGCGTTTCAATAGTTGAAGCATCAAGTCGAATGCCCATTGAATAAAAAAACGACCCCTCCCCAAAGCTTAGGAAAACGTTATTGATTAATACAAACATGGCCCCTGCGAGGGTTAACGGCATTAAACGAATAAAACCGTTCTTGATTGCATTAACGTGTGGCTGCTTTCCAATTTTTACAGCAAAAGGAAGGAGTACCTTTTCAAGTGAAGCAATAGCGTTACTCATAGAAAAATACCCTTAAATACCGCAATTAAAAATTGCGGTGAATGTTAATGAAATAACTCTTTGACGGGAAAAATTAAAATAAAATAATTAATTTGCTGCGGCTTTTTTAATTGCTGCAACAGCAGCCTTAAGCACGCCTAAACCATCGACTTTGCCATACAGCAGCGAGTCAATCACTTCCACAGGCTTGTTGGGTAACAAACGCTGAATTTCGGGCAACATATAAGCAATTTGTGGACCTAATAACACGACATCGGCCGTTGGACCTTTTTCTCCGGCCAGCGTTTCAGGAAACGCTTCAATAATAACCGGCACTTCGTATTTTTCGGCCTGAGCACGCATCTTCGAAACCAACAATGAAGTCGACATGCCCGCAGAACAAAACAGATAAATGTGTTTCTTTTCCATTAAAACGATCCTCATATGCGATTATCTGTCAACCAGACACTCCGCAAGCCATAACCTGCATCCATGCTCTGGGTAACTTGCGTCAGCTAAATTACTTTTTTAGGTGGCTGAAATGAGTATACGGGATTGCACCAGTGGATGGTATTTCCTTGACCAACTAAATTGTCTCTCCTTGACCTGTCGTTATGACCCCCCTCACATTTCGGGCAAATAATTCGCGGCAATAAATAAGATCGTTCGGCACAAAAAAACCGGCACGATGGCCGGTTCGTCTGAATGCTCAGGCAATAAGCAGTTGTTACTTCTTCGCCGCCTGCGGGTCGGTGTCGTACTCTGCGCAGGTCTGGTAACCGGAGTTAATCACATGTCCGGTGTCATCTAAAGCAACAAAATAGGTTTCAGCTTTACCATCTCGTTGACCCAGGATGTAGGTCTGGCATGTCCCTCGCGCATGAATCATGCTGACTTCAGAAGAAGGTTTACCGGCAATCTGCGCCACCTGCGCCCGGCTCATCCCTTTCTTCACATCTTTCACCACGGGCTGAACAAATTGGTCTTTGGTACGATCGTAAGCCGTACACCCTGCCAGCATAGTCAAAACAGCCGCTGCACTCAGAATTCCTGTTAGGTTCTTGTTCATATTCCGTCCTCTTGTATTTCAGCGTGTTATATAAGCCTGGAGCACAACAACGCATTTTTCAAGCAATCAGATGATACTTAGGCAGTTTCGGAAAATTCTATTAAAACAAAATGATGCTCGCATCCCTTGTCGTTTGGGCCTCAACGCGATAATTTTAACACATCATTTTTTTGATCATTTTATTTTCCATAGGGGGTTAAATGACTCTGCAGCAAGAGATAATCCAGGCGCTTGGCGCAAAACCGCACATCAATGCAGAAGAAGAAATTCGCCGCAGCGTGGATTTCCTTAAATCTTATCTGCAGAACTACCCCTTTCTGAAATCACTGGTATTAGGGATTAGCGGCGGGCAGGACTCAACGCTCGCGGGAAAACTATGCCAGATGGCTATTTCCGAGCTTCGCGAAGAAACGGGGAATGACGCGCTGCAGTTTATTGCCGTACGTCTGCCATATGGCGTTCAGGCTGATGAACAGGACTGTCAGGATGCCATCGCCTTTATCCAACCGGACCGCGTACTCACCGTCAATATTAAGGGTGCGGTACTGGCCAGTGAACAGGCCCTGCGTGAAGCGGGTATTGAACTGAGCGATTTTGTCCGTGGCAATGAAAAAGCCCGTGAACGTATGAAGGCTCAGTACAGTATCGCCGGTATGACCAGCGGCGTTGTCGTGGGAACCGATCATGCAGCAGAAGCTATCACCGGATTTTTCACCAAATACGGCGATGGCGGTACTGACATTAACCCTATTTTCCGTTTGAACAAGCGTCAGGGTAAGCAGTTGCTTGCCGCGCTGGGTTGCCCGGAACATTTATATAAGAAAGCACCAACCGCCGACCTCGAAGACGATCGTCCTTCTCTGCCGGATGAAGCCGCATTAGGCGTCACCTATGACAACATCGACGATTATCTGGAAGGAAAAACGCTGGCTGCCGACGTCGCGAAAAAAATTGAAGGCTGGTATCTGAAGACCGAGCACAAACGTCGCACACCGATTACGGTGTTTGATGACTTCTGGAAAAAAGCGTAATTCTTTTAGTCACATATTGCCGGATAGCACTGGGATCACCGCTGTCCGGTCCCTTTTCCTGATCTGATGCCGCTTTTTTAATCGGTTCCAAACTGTTACACTGGATGGATAACCAGCATTCGGAGTGAGAAGTGGTACGGCGTCAATCAGCCCCGCGCCTGGCATTTGAGGCAGCGGCAATCTATGAATATCCTGAGCACCTGCGTCCATTTTTGAGTGCGCTTCCCGCCGTGCCAGGCGTCTATCTGTTTCACAGTGAAAGCGACACTATGCCGCTCTATATTGGTAAAAGCGTCAATATTCGCAGCCGCGTGATGGCACACCTGCGTACCGCAAACGAAGCAGCAATGCTGCGTCAGGCCAAACGCATTAGCTGGATTTGTACCGCGGGAGAAATTGGTGCCCTGCTGCTGGAAGCGCGATTGATCAAAGAACAGCAGCCGTTGTTTAATAAACGACTGCGGCGCAATCGTCAGCTTTGCGCCTTGCAGCTTACCGACCGAACTGTTCAGGTTGTCTACGCACGAGATATTGATTTCTCCCATGCCCCCAATCTGTTTGGCCTGTTTGCCAATCGTCGCGCAGCGCTACAAGCGTTGCAAAGCCTCGCGGATGAACAGCAACTGTGCTACGGCCTGTTGGGGCTGGAACCCCTGAGTCGCGGGCGCGCCTGTTTTCGCTCCGCGCTTAAGCGATGCGCCGGAGCGTGCTGCGGGAAAGAGAGTCATGAAGCCCATCATTTGCGTCTGTTAGAGGCGCTGGAAAGAGTGAGAGTGATTTGCTGGCCATGGAGCAATGCCATTGCGCTGCAGGAAACCCGCGCTGAAATGACACAGTACCATATCATCAACAACTGGCTGTGGCTGGGAGCCGTTTCAACGCTGGATGAAGCGGCTACCCTGGCGCGTATGCCGGCCGGCTTTGACCATGATGGCTACAAAATTCTCTGCCGGCCTGTTCTGTCTGGTCAATATGACATTATTGAACTGCGTCCGGAGAATGGCCCGGCATCCAGTTAATCTCGCTGAACAGCAGTTTTCCCTCGCGCTCCAGCAGTCGTAAGGTGTGTTTACCGTCGTGCCAGCTTGCACCCTGATCGGCAGTCAGTAGCTTATCGCCCAGTTGCCAGGCACCGCTGATAACAAATACCACGCCGCCGCGCGAACCAAAAGTCGTAAACGTGCGGTCGGCAACTCTGACTTTCGCCTGGCAGACATCCCGTCGGGTCATGATATTGAAATCCATCGACATCTGCCCTTCTGTCAGCTTCGCTTTTACCACCTTGTCACCGGCAAAGGTAAAAGGCTGATGCTGTTTCAGAGTATGTGTGAAGGTGTTTGACTCTTCCAGGGTCACTTCTCCACCTTCCAGTAGAGTAATCACGCGTTCTACGCCGGGAAAGAGAGAAAACTCTCCGTTGGCTGCAATGGAGGCGATACTCGCCCGCCAGTGAAAATCTCGTGTTGCTGGCGGAAAACAGCAAATCTCACGGGTTTCTCCCGCACCATTTCGCCACAGATTGACCGGCATTTTGCGGATATCAAAGTATTCCATCATCCCTCCAGAAAGACGCAGCACGGCAACCCGCCGTAAACAGGCAGCCATAAATCATCATTGGTATGTTCACCCTGCAGATTATTGTTATCGGCAGCAGAGTTGATTTGCCTTAGCGATGAACCCGGTGTTTTGCAAAAAAGAATAACGCGCTGATCCAGGTAGAATTTTCACGGGCTTCAGGAGAATAGCGTGTCGTGTGTCCGGTGCAATAGGCAGGAAAGAAAAAACCGCCGATCCTGCCCACATCGTTAAACGTGTTGTGGACAAGAGCGGCGGTCTTGAGTTTGGTTTCACGCTGTGCGGCAATCAGTGCAACACAGCATGAATGATTTAGTGTAGACGCTGATCGATTACTCGGCAGCTTGTGGCATTTTACCTTTCTGCGCTGCACGTTCTGTCAGACGCTTCTCAAAATTGGCATTAAACTGCTTTTTCTGTTCCGGGGTCAGAATGTTGTAAATCTTGTTCTGAGTTTCCATATGCGCCAACATGTTGGCTTTGCGCTGTTCTTCCATCTTCGCAATCTGCGCTTCGGCTTTCGCTTTATCGAAACTGTCGCTGGCAATAATGTCGTGCATCGCGCGACGCTCTTCCAGCGGCGGACGTTTCATCTGGTCGCGTTGACCTTTCATGATCTCGCGAATCTGCTGTTTCTGAGCATCGGTCAGGTTCAGGTCTTTGAACATCATGTCGTGATGCGGGGCGAATTTACCGTTGTGGTGCATCATCGGTTTGGCATCAGCTGGCGCAGCTGTTGTCGTGTCAGCGGCGTGAGCCAGGTTGGCAGCACCCAGGGCCAGAGTAGAGGCAACAAACAGAGCAGTCAGTTTACGCATAATTTCTATCCTTTCTTTCAGTTATTTTTACGACACTCATGCGACTCTTATGCAATGTGATGTCGTGTTGACGAGATTAACTTTACCGGCTTAAGCGTCAATTAATCAGAGCAACGGTAAAACAGTGAAAGTATAAAAAACAAATTTTCATCAATTATGAAGAAAAAAAGAATAAATTGCGCAGAGTTGCAATAAAAAATTACAACAGGATGATTTTGAAAGGATTATGAAGAACTATAACTGAAACCTGATTATTAAGAAAGCAATTCACCAGGAATAATCCGTAATAAATAAAAATAGCACGCAAAAATAAGCCCTGAAGGATAAACCTGCAAGGCATATATATTTATCACATTTTTTGGAGCATCAGCCCGGCACGTAAACCACAGGCCACGTTGGGATTCGGAAAGAGAACGTATTCAACATCATGGGTGACAATAAAACGTTCATCACCGTCCTGCGCCAGCAAGGTTCCCTCTTTAAAAGGGGTAAAGTTGAGCGTCTGGTTATCCATATGAAGAATGAAATCGTCGCTACGTCGCGTGATTTGCGACACTACGCGGTAGCGCAGCGGAGATGTTTCTCCCGTCGATACTCGCTCGCCTCGCAGCAACTGCGCCAGTGCGTCTGCCGTTTGCGCAAACTGGGACAGATCGTTTTGTCCAAACGGCAGCGCTTTACCCAGTTCCAGCGTACAGGCCAGTGCGCCAAAATGTTCCCCGCTAAAATGGGTGAACGTGCCGCCAGGCGTCTGATGAAAGACCAGCGCCTCCAGTCCCGCATCTCCCAGCCATTCAAGAAAACCCTCATCCCAGGCAACGTTGCGTTGTGGCAACACGCCAAAGCGCAGATGCAGTGAACCGCGAATCGCGGTGTGCAGATCCAGATGCCAGCGTGCTGGCTCTTTCGCCCGCGAATAAAAATCTTCCAGACACAGCTCAAGCTCATGGGCTCGGCGCGTTTCTTCACTCGCGGTAAAAATCTGCCACCGGCCGCCAAACATACGATTCAGGTCGCTATGACAATACCGTTTTCCCGCAGCAAGCGCCTGCGGGTTTCCCAGAATCACCAGTAGCCGCCATGTTAGTGCCAGCTCGCCGCTAAATAACCGGGACAACAATGAGTCGAGTATCTCTACCGGCGCGGTTTCATTGCCATGGATCCCCGCAGACAGCACCAGAGAATGTTCAACGGGTGCAAGCGGCGTCAGTTCCAGAATTCCGTGACCGATCCACTGCCAGTCAAAACCATGAATGGTTCCTTGCGTTTCCTCCGGAGTGGCACCTGCGAGCGTGATAGCCAGAAAGTTATCCATGGCGCATCCCCTCCAACTGGAAAGGATACACAGAGCCGAGGTTAAGCAATTGCGTCAGCGTATCCAGCGCTTCACGCCCCTCGCGCAACAGCTGTGGGTCGGCAAGGTCGGCAGCGGTAAGACGATCGCGATAGTAACGGTCAACCCAGTTATTCAACGTGTTAAACAGCATATCGTTCATGATAACCGCCGGATTCACCGCCTGCTGTTCCTGCAAGGTGAGCACCACTCTCAGGCGCAAGCATGCCGGACCGCCGCCGTTGGACATACTTTCACGCAGATCGAATACCCGCAGGTCATCGATCGGATTGTCTTCCTCGAGAAGACGGTTCAGATACCGCCACACGCCAGTATGCTCCCGGCACTCCTGCGGCAGGACCAGCATCATCGAACCGTCGTCACGACTCAGCAACTGACTGTTAAACAGATAGGTAGTCACCGCATCCTGCACCGAAACCTCCGCAGTCGGGACTTCCAGCGGGGTAAAACCTGCCACCTGACTACGCAACTGCTCTAATAACGCCTGCTGTCTGACAAACGCCTGCTGATGACAAAACAACACCTGGCGATTCGACACCGCAATCACATCGTTATGAAACACACCAAGATCGATGACATCCGGATTTTGCTGAGCAAAAATACACTGATGCGGGTTAACCTGATTCAGTCGTGCGACCGCCTCACTGGCCTCACGGGATTGCCTTGCCGGATAGCGCTTCGGCTGGGATGCATTGCCTTCTTCACGACCGTAAACAAATAGCTGTACACCGGGATCGCCGTAATCTCCACCGAGGCGGTTATGGTTTGCCGCCCCTTCATCACCGAAAAGCGCAACCTGGGGTAACGCACCGTGGACAGCAAAACTATTCTCATCACGGAAAATCGCCCGTAGCAACGCTTCGGTAGTAGGCGCTTCCAGCGAACGGTGGAACTTATTATTCAGATTCGCCACCGTCAGATGCACTTTCCCGTCCAGCGAATCTGCTGAAGGGCAAACCGTTGCCGCATTCGCTACCCACATAGGCGATGCGGAGCTGGCACTGGAGAGCCAGTGAGGTGCCTGACGCGCCACTTTCTCCAGCACCTGTTCATCACTGCCGCTAAAACCCAACTGACGCAGAACCGGAATAAAAGGCCGCTCGTGGGGGGGGATCACCGCCTGAGGAAAACCCGCATCCGCCAACGCTTTCATCTTTAGCAGACCTTGCTTCGCCGCCAGACGCGGGTTCGACACCTGAAATCGATGTTTGGTTGAGGCCTCATTACCAAATGACAATCCAGCATAGTGGTGAGTCAATCCCACCAGGCCATCAAAATTTACCTCACGGGCTTTCATAGATTATCCTCGCGAGAAAAATCCAGCCCGGGGCTAAGCGCCGTTGGCAGCGTTAAGGCCGGTGATTCCAGACTTGCCATCGGCCAGGCGCAATAATCTGCGGCATACCACGCGCTGGCGCGATGGTTCCCGGAAGCGCCAACGCCGCCAAACGGTGCGGTACTCGCTGCGCCGGTTAACGGCTTATTCCAGTTGACGATCCCTGCTCGTGCCTCCAGCAGTAGCTGTTCAAACTGGCCGCGATCGGGCGAAACTAACCCACACGACAGTCCAAAGCGGGTGTTATTCGCCACACGAATCGCCTCATCAAAACTGTCATAACGCCATACGCCAAGCAGCGGCCCAAAAACCTCTTCATCAGGTACGTTCGCCGCCCCGGTCAGTTCAATGATTCCAGGGGTCAGCAGTGACGTTCCCGCTT
Source organism: Citrobacter sp. LUTT5 (assembly GCF_009905315.1). Taxonomy (NCBI): domain Bacteria; kingdom Pseudomonadati; phylum Pseudomonadota; class Gammaproteobacteria; order Enterobacterales; family Enterobacteriaceae; genus Citrobacter; species Citrobacter sp. LUTT5. Next base: position 2,848,543 of record NZ_CP047606.1, read on the forward strand.
TCACCAGACGTGGCGCCAACAGCGTACGTCCCCCCAACGACGCCAGACGCTGCCAGGCATCATAGACATGCTGCGCGGCCTGTTCGGAAATCAGTCCGCCCATAAACGGCTGCGGTTCCGCATCCCAGTTGCCGGGCATTAAACGCTGACTAACCTCCACCAGACGCGTCAGGAACGCATCACCCTGCGCGCCTTTTTTAACTAACAGGCGGCGGGCACAGGTACAGCGCTGTCCGGCGGTGACAAATGCGGACTGAATGGTCAGATGTACCGCGGCATCAGTATCCTCCGGATTCTCAATAATCAGCGGGTTATTACCCCCCATCTCGAGGGCGAGGATTTTTTCCGGTTGACCGGATAACTGCCGATGCAACTGATAACCGGTATTAGCACTGCCGGTAAACAGCAGACCATCGAGGTCTTCCAGCGCACTCAGAGCCTGCCCTGTTTCACGTCCGCCCTGCACCAGGTTCAGCACGCCCGGCGGCAATCCCGCCTGTTCCCACAGCTTTGTTACTGCTTCACCGGTCCACGGCGTCAACTCGCTGGGTTTGAAAATCAACGTATTGCCTGCCAGTAATGCCGGAATAATATGGCCATTGGGTAAATGACCAGGGAAGTTATACGGACCAAAAACCGCCAGCACGCCGTGTGGGCGGTGGCGCAACGTTGCCGCGCCATCCGGTAGTTCGCTGTGCTGCTCTCCGGTACGGGCATGGTAAGATTTGACGGAGATGGCGATTTTATTGATCATCGCCGTCAGTTCAGTCGCGGCTTCCCAGCGTGGTTTGCCGGTTTCCTTGGCGATAATCTGGGTTAGCTCGGACTTATTGCTTTCCAGCAATGAAGCAAACTTTTCAACAATCGCCTGGCGTTCACTGAAGGGCTGTTTAGCCCAACCGGCAAAAGCTGCACGCGCAGCCTGGCACGCTTGCGTCACCTGCGTGGCATCGGCATCAATGCCGTGCCACAGCACATCACCACCTACTGGGTTGGTTTTCACCCGGCGCTCGCCCAGTCCCGTCACCCAGTCACCGTTTATCCATAGTGTCATGCTGTTTTCTCCTCTGCACAAAGACGCACAAAACGTACATGGTCGCCCGCGTGGCATTTCAGGGCATCCAGTTGTGCCGCCGTCAGTACCAGACGTTGGGTATCCGGGTCTGCGCGAACCAGCATGACGCGGAAGTTTTGATAGTTTTCATTGGCAACCAGACAGGCCGGATAATCGCCGGTTGCTGGCTGACCTTCCGCCACTTCCACCAGCCTGCTTTTACGAATCGCCCGCACCCGGTCAATATCGCATTCCAGCGTCGGCCCGCCGTCGAAAATATCGACATAGTTGCGATAGCGAAAGCCCTCTTTCTCCAGCACCGCCCGCGCGGGCGCCGTTTGCGGATGAACCTGACCAATCACGCTTTGTGCTTCATCAGACAGGAAATCGGTGTAAATAGGATGCTTGGGCATTAATTCAGCAATAAACGCTTTTTGCCCTGTTCCGCAGAGAAAATCCGCCCGGCTGAATTCCATTGAAAAAAAGCGTTTGCCGAGGCTTTGCCAAAACGGCGAGTAACCGTGTTCATCAATCACGCCGCGCATCTCAGCCACGACCTTCTCATTAAACTTGTCACGAAACGCGGCCATAAACATAAAGCGTGATTTTGACAACAAATAGCCGTTGCCTTCTTTTCGCCAGTCCGGATCGAGAAACAGCGTACAAAGCTCGCTGCTACCCGTGTGATCGTTACTCAGAAACAGCGTCGGCAGCGCGTTATACACATTCAGCTCTTTCGAGGCGTGGACCAGTGTGCCGACCCGATAGTTGTACCAGGGATCGTTAAGTCCTACCGCCACCTCAATGGCGCAAATCCCGGCCACAGTTCCGCTGGCGCTGTCTTCCAGCACAAACACATATCCCTGCTCACTTTTGGGCAACTCACCGCGCCAGGTTTGTAGCGAACGTTCGATACGCGCCATTAGCGTCGCTTCATTCGCCGGTAGCGAGGTCAATCCGCCGCCGGTCTTACCGGCAAGCTGCATCAACGCGGTGATATCAGCACGTTCAATGGGACGAATCACCATCATGATGAACCTCCTGCTTTAATGCGTTCGCAGGCCAGCGCAAAGCGATCCAGTCCGGTGGCAACTTCTTCTTCGCTGACATTGAGCGCTGGCGCAAAACGCACCACGTTAGCGCCAGCAATCAGTACCATCACCCCGGCAACAGCCGCTTCTTGCGAGATGAGTTTCGCTTTCCCGGCAAATTCCGCGTTCAGCACGCAGCCGATCAGCAGCCCGAGTCCACGAATTTCACTAAACAGTCCAAAACGTTCGTTAATGGCGTTAATACGCTCCACAAACCAGTCGTGGCGCTGTTTTACTCCGTTGAGCACTTCCGGCGTGTTAACAATTTCCAGCAGTTTACCCGCCACCGCCGTCGCCAGCGGGTTGCCGCCGTACGTTGTACCGTGCGTACCCACCGTCATCACACTGGCGCAATGCTCTGTCGCCAGCAGTGCGCCGATGGGGAAACCACCGCCCAGCGCTTTAGCTGTCGTCAGCAGGTCCGGCGTAACGCCGTAATGCATATAGGCATACAGCTCGCCAGTACGGCCAACCCCGGTCTGAACCTCATCAAAAATCAGCAGCGCATTATGGCGATCGCATAATTCACGCAACCCCTGCAAAAACGTGTTTGTTGCCGGCACCACACCGCCTTCGCCCTGAACAGGCTCGACGATGACCGCACAGGTCGTGTCATCAATCAGTTGGCTGGCAGAATCGAGATCGTTATACACGGCATGGCGGATATCCGGCGGCAACGGCGCGAAATCCTGTGAATAGGCGGGCTGACCGCCGGCGCTGACGGTAAACAGCGTGCGGCCATGGAAGGCATTTTTAAACGCCACAATCCCGCTCTTCTGGCTGCCAAAACGATCGTGGGCATATTTACGCGCCAGTTTTAGTGCCGCTTCGTTGGCTTCTGCGCCGGAGTTACAGAAGAAAATGCGCTCGGCGAAGGTGGCGTCAATCAGCTTTTTCGCCAGACGCAATACCGGCTCGTTGGTGTAGCCATTTCCGGTATGCCAGAATTTGCTCGCCTGGTCGTTTAATGCCTCGCGCAATGCCGGATGGGCGTGACCCAGCGCGTTAACCGCAATGCCTCCCGCGAAATCGATATACTCTTTACCCTGCTGATCCCACAGACGTGAACCTTCACCCCGCACCGGAATAAAAGGGGCCGGAGCGTATACAGGCATCATCCATTCATCAAAATTTTCACGCGTAATTGACAGAGACATAGCGACCTCAACGGTAAATAAAAGGTTATTTATATGTTAATAAATATAGTGTTTGCGGTGTAAATGTAGATTGCAGGGTTCGTGCCAGCCAGCGAAAAAAGTGCATAAACGGAGGTCGATGACGGAATATCAACAGGTTACAACGTGACGATATTCACTATACGTGCATATAAAGTGAATATGTTTGCGCATCAGGTGACTAAACAGAGGAAAAAACGCAGTTTTATTCAGTCGCCAAATATAATTCTGGAATTGTGATCGTATACAAAATTTTTCGGAAATTATTGCTCCATTCCGGCGCGCTTCGCGCCAAAACAGTGCAGTTTTTGCTCCATCGTTAACACCATTAGCAATCATTGTTGGAATCAGGTGACAAGAAGCAGTCAGTCTGCAGAAATTCTGCTACCATCCTTGCACTATTCATCTTGCAAAGTGGCAGTGACTATGAAATTTGTCTCTTTTAATATCAACGGCCTGCGTGCCCGTCCCCATCAACTGGCAGCCATTGTCGAAAAACATCAACCGGATGTTATTGGCTTACAGGAGACAAAAGTCCACGACGATATGTTCCCTCTCGAAGAGGTAGCAAAGCTCGGTTACAACGTCTTTTATCACGGCCAGAAAGGCCATTACGGCGTCGCATTGTTAACGAAAGAAACGCCAATTGCGGTACGTCGTGGCTTCCCGGGCGATGACGAAGAAGCGCAGCGTCGTATCATCATGGCAGAAATTCCGTCCCCTCTGGGCAGCATCACTGTGATCAACGGCTATTTCCCGCAGGGCGAAAGCCGCGACCATGAAACTAAATTCCCGGCCAAAGCCGCGTTTTACCAGAACCTGCAAAACTATCTTGAGGCAGAGTTGAAGCGCGACAATCCGGTATTGATCATGGGCGATATGAATATTAGCCCAACCGATCTCGATATCGGCATTGGCGAAGAGAACCGTAAACGCTGGCTGCGTACCGGAAAATGTTCCTTCCTGCCGGAGGAGCGTGAGTGGATGGAACGCCTGCTGGGCTGGGGTCTGGTGGATACCTACCGTCACGCAAATCCTGAAAAGAATGACCAGTTCTCGTGGTTTGATTACCGCTCAAAAGGCTTTGACGATAACCGTGGCCTGCGTATCGATCTGTTGCTGGCGAGCAACCCATTGGCGGAACGCTGCGAAGAAACCGGCATCGACTATGAAATTCGCAGTATGGAAAAACCATCCGACCATGCGCCGGTATGGGCTAAATTCCGCGTCTAATCTTTTGCGTTTTTGCACTCTCCGGGCCAGGCCTGGAGAGTGTGTTTATTTGGTGCAAAATCAATAAAGCAACGGTAATTCATTGTTGTAGTCGGAATTTTACTATATCTTCGCGCGCACTTTTCGCTGATGAAAATGCTCCATTGCACTCGGTTTTACAGGAGAACCCCCATGAAAAAGAAGTTCGCATAAAGCAGAATACCGGCTGCTGATTGTCGCGGTCCTTTTCTGCGTTCTGGCGGGAGTTTTCCATCATTATGGTCTGACCGACCTGATAACCAATTTCCATCATTTGCAAGACGTCATCCGCCAAAGCGGTATGTTCGGCTATACGCTTTATATCCTGCTGTTTATTGTTGCTGCGCTGTGTCTGATCCCCGGCAGCATCCTGGTGATCGTCGGCGGTGTGCTGTTTGGCCCCGTGGCAGGGACGCTTATCTCGTTAGTGGCAGCAACCGTGGCCTCGGCGCTGTCGTTTTTGCTGGCTCGCTGGCTTGGACGGGATCTGCTCCTGAAATACGTTGGGCATACGACAATGTTTCAGACTATCGAAAAAGGTATTGCCCATAGCGGAGTTGACTTTCTGATCCTCACCCGGCTCGTGCCGCTGTTCCCTTATAATATTCAAAATTACGCCTATGGGCTGACGGCCATTCCGTTCTGGTCATTTACCGTGATATCTGCGGCAACCACTTTACCAGGCATTTTTATTTATACGCTGATGTCGCACGAACTGGCCAGCGAAGGAATTAGCTGGGCATTTATCGGTAAGCTCAGCGTGGCGGGGCTGGCGTTATTCGCCCTCGTACAGGCAACCAAAGCCTGGGCCCGTTATAAGCATGTCGATCCATCAGCTCCTCACGAGTGCGCAGATAAATGATAAAACGACGCATCCATTACTACCGCGCAGGAGTGATAATCCTGCTGCTGCTCGCGCTGATAGCGTGGGCGTGGATACCTGGCGTGAGCGATTTTCTCCACGCCAGCCTGGCGGCATTTGCCACGCTCGATCAGCATGCAATTGAGAATTTTATTCGTTCTTACGGAACTCAGGCGGCGGTCGTTTCATTCTTCCTGATGATCTTGCAGGCCATCGTCGCCCCGCTTCCCGCTTTTGTGATCACCTTTGCCAACGCCTCGCTGTTTGGTGCATTTTGGGGCGGCATATTGTCCTGGTGCAGCGCAATGGCAGGCGCGGCGCTGTGCTTTTTTATTGCCCGCGTTTTAGGCCGTGGCGCGGTGGAGAAACTGACCGGAAAAACGGTGTTGAACAACATGGACGCTTTTTTCGAGCGCTATGGCAAGCACACCATTCTGGTCTGTCGCCTGTTACCTTTTGTACCGTTCGATCCGGTAAGCTACGCAGCAGGCCTGACCTCGATTCGGTTTCGCCATTTTTTCATCGCCACCGGCATCGGTCAGTTACCCGCCACTATCGTCTATTCATGGGCGGGTAGCCTGTTAACCGGCGGTACATTTTGGTTTGTAACCGGCCTGTTCATCCTGTTCGCTCTGAGCATAATAATTTCAGTGGCGAGAAGCCTTTATCTTGAACATCAGCGAAAAAAAACCTGAGACTTCCCCCATTTTTAGCCATGGAGATACTATGCGTTACTGCTTATTGTGCCTGAGTTTAATGCTCTGTCCGCTGGCGACGTTTGCCCAGGACGACGGCTGGCAACAAATCAAAAATGATGCCCGCGGTCAGACGGTGTGGTTCAACGCCTGGGGTGGCGACAATGCAGTTAACCAGTATCTCGATTGGGTTAGCGGCGAGATGAAAACGCACTATGCAATTAACCTGAAAATCGTACGTCTCGCAGATGCCGCCGACGCGGTAAAACGTATCCAGACAGAAGCAGCATCCGGGCGAAAAACCGGGGGTTCTGTCGATTTATTGTGGGTTAACGGCGAAAACTTCCGCACCCTGAAAGAAGCCGGGCTTCTGCAAACTCAGTGGGCGCAAACGCTGCCTAACTGGCGCTATGTTGATACCCAGAAACCGGTGACCGAAGATTTCTCCGTTCCAACGGAGGGGGCTGAATCACCGTGGGGCGGTGCCCAACTCACCTTTATTGCCCGGCGCGATCTCGCCGCACAGCCGCCGCAATCTCCGCAGGCACTGCTTGAATTTGCGCAGGCGCACCCTGGCACGGTGACCTATCCGCGCCCGCCAGACTTTACCGGCACGGCGTTTCTGGAGCAGTTGTTAATTTCGCTCACCACCAAACCACAAGCATTGAAAGTTGCGCCAGATGCAGCGACATTCGCCGACGTTACCGCGCCATTGTGGCATTATCTTGATACCTTGCACCCTGTACTTTGGCGTGAAGGCAAAGATTTTCCGCCCACGCCAGCACGAATGGATGTACTGCTCAATAGCGGCACCCTGCGTTTGTCATTGACCTTTAACCCAGCCCACGCGCAGCAAAAAGTAGCCAGCGGCGAATTGCCTAAAAGCAGCTACAGTTTTGGTTTCTCACAGGGCATGCTCGGCAACGTGCACTTTGTTGCCATTCCGGCGAATGCCCGCGCCAGTGCCGCAGCAAAAGTCGTGGCAAACTTCCTGCTTTCGCCCGAAGCACAACTGCGTAAAGCCGACTCAACTGTCTGGGGAGATCCTTCGGTGCTTGATCCACAAAAATTACCTGTCGAACAGCGTGATGCGCTGCTGGCGCGGATCCCACAAGGACTCCCTGCCGTTCTGCCGGAACCGCATGCTGCCTGGGTAAACGCTCTGGAACAAGAATGGCTACGCCGCTACGGTACGCATTAATTTTGCTACTCTGGGCCATCATGGCGGCAGTTTATCTGCCGTTGGTGCCAGCGGCTTTCTCTCTGATAGCGCCAGCCCTTAGCCTACCCCATTGGCTGGCTCTCTTTGCCGACCCTCAACTTCCGCAGGCGTTACTGGCGACACTTGTTTCCACAGTACTGGCTGCCGGCGGTGCACTGATCATCGCGCTGCTGGCGATCCTCGCTTTATGGCCCGGTGCAGGCTGGGCGCGACTAAGCACCCGTCTTCCGTGGCTGCTGGCTATCCCGCATGTTGCCTTCGCCACCAGCGTGCTGTTGGTTTTTGCCGAAGGCGGTAAAATCTGGCAATGGCTTCCGTTCCTCAGCCCACAGCCAGACCGTTACGGCATTGGGCTTGGCGTGACGCTGGCGGTGAAAGAGAGCGCTTTTTTGTTATGGATCCTCTCGGCTCTACTGAGTGAAAAACAACTTTCGCAGCAGGTTATCGTGCTGGATTCGCTGGGTTACAGCCGACTGCAATGCCTGAACTGGCTGGTACTGCCCGCTATCGGCCCGGCATTAGGCAAAGCTATGCTGGCGATTGTTGCCTGGTCACTCTCCGTTGTGGATGTGGCAATCGTCCTCGGCCCCGGAAATCCGCCAACACTGGCCGTATTGAGCTGGCAATGGCTCAGTCAGGGCGATGTCGAACAGCAGGCGAAAGGCGCACTCGCCAGCCTGTTGCTGGTGCTGTTACTCCTCATTATCGCGCTGGTGAGTTATCTGTTGTGGCGCGCCTGGCGACGTACTATCCCGGCAGCAAATGGTGAACGCCTGCATTTTTCACCTATAACAATCGCACGCCCGCTGGTACAGATCTTGCCCGTCAGCGGTGTGGTATGCGCGCTTGTACTGGCGCTTATCGCCAGCTATTCCTCACTAAACCACGAGGCGCTCAGCAATAGCCTGCAGCTAGGGCTCCTTTCCAGCGTGTTAGCGCTACTGATACTTTTTGTCTGGCTGGAATGGGGTCCACAAACCGGGCACCGCTGGGTCTGGCTACCGCTCATTTTGCCTGCGCTACCACTGGTAACCGGACAATATCTGCTGGCGTTATATGCCGAACAGGATGGACTGATGACAACCATTATCTGGGGCCACCTGCTGTGGGTAATGCCCTGGATGCTATTTGTGCTTAAACCGGCCTGGCAGCGCATTGACCCGCGATTAATTTTGATTGCACAAACGCTGGGCTGGTCGCAGGGGCGGATATTCTGGCTGGTGAAATGCCCGCAGCTGGTGCGTCCGGCATTGATTGCCTTCGCGGTTGGCTTCTCGGTCAGTATCGCCCAGTATATGCCGACGCTGTGGCTAGGTGCCGGACGCTATTCCACGCTGACCACCGAAGCGGTGGCATTAAGCAGCGGCGGTAGCAGCGAGATTCTGGCAACACAAGCGTTGTGGCAGCTTCTTCTACCACTGCTCGTTTTCGCGCTCGCAGCCTTTCTCGCCGCGTGGATTGGCCGCTTTCGACAAGGACTCCGCTAATGCTCATTGTGCAAAACGTTTCGTTGTACCAAGGGGCGACTGCGCTGTTGAAGAACGTTACCTTTGAGGTTGATAAAAGTGACATTGTCACGATTATGGGTTCTTCCGGCAGCGGAAAGTCTTCGTTGTTTTCGTGGATGGTCGGGGCGTTGTCGCCTCAGTTTCAGGCATCAGGCGAGCTGTGGCTCAACGAACGACGCGTTGACTCGCTGCCTACGGCGCAGCGCCAGATTGGCATTCTGTTCCAGGATGCGTTGTTGTTTGACCATTTCAGCGTTGGGCAGAATTTACTGCTGGCCCTACCTGCCAGCCTGCAGGGTTCCGCCAGACGACATGCGGTGGAAAGTGCTCTCGCGCGCGCTGACCTGACCGATTTTTATTCGCGCGATCCGGCGTCGCTCTCCGGCGGACAACGCTCGCGTGTCGCCCTGCTCCGCGCGCTACTGGCTCAGCCCCAGGCACTGTTACTTGATGAACCCTTTAGTCGGCTGGATGCGTCGCTACGCGACACCTTTCGCCAATGGGTCTTCACCGAGGTGCGTAAGTTGGGGATCCCGGTGGTACAGGTGACCCATGACGCGCAGGACGTTCCGCCAGCAGGCCGCGTACTTCAGATGGAAAACTGGGCGTGAATGTGGCGATATGCTGCGTTAACGCAAGGTTTTTACTTAACCGGCGGCACAGAATGTCGTCCTCTTTTTTTCAACGTCGGGCTATTCGATGAAACGTGTTTCTCAAATGACCGCGCTGGCACTGGCTTTAGGGCTCGCTTGCGCTTCTTCCTGGGCAGTTGAAACAGCACAGACGCTCACCCTCGACCAGTTACAGCAAAAGCAAGGCGCGGCGATCGATACCCGTCAGAGCGCTTTTTACAACGGCTGGCCGCAGTCGCTTAATGGTCCTTCAGGACACGAACCTTCCGCACTGAACCTGTCTGCCGCCTGGCTCGACAAGATGAATGATGAACAACTCAGCGCCTGGGTTCAGTCACATCAGTTGAAAACTGATGCGCCAGTAGCGCTGTATGGTAGCGATAACGACATACAGGCTGTCAAAGCCCGCCTGCAAAAAGTTGGCTTTAACCATATCTCCACCCTCAGCGATGCGCTTACGGACCCAGCCCGCCTGCAACGTCTGCCGCACTTCGAACAGCTGGTGTACCCGCAGTGGCTGCACGACCTGCAGCAGGGTAAAAACGTAACCGCTAAACCGGCGGGTGACTGGAAAGTGATTGAGGCCGCCTGGGGCGCACCGAAGTTGTATCTGCTCAGCCACATCCCTGGTGCGGGCTACATTGATACCAACGAAGTTGAAAGCGAACCGCTGTGGAATAAAGTTTCCGACGCGCAGCTCAAAGCGATGCTGGCGAAACACGGTATCCGCCACGACACCACGGTGATTTTATACGGTCGCGATGTCTATGCCGCCGCTCGCGTGGCGCAAATTATGCTGTATGCAGGCGTGAAAGATGTTCGTCTGCTCGACGGCGGTTGGCAAACCTGGTCCGACTCAGGTTTACCGGTCGAACGCGGCACTCCGCGAACGGTGAAACCAGAACCTGATTTCGGCGTGAAAATCCCTGCCCAGCCGCAGTTGATGCTCGATATGGAACAGGCTCGCGGTCTGCTGCATCGCCAGGATGCGTCTTTGGTGAGCATTCGTTCATGGCCAGAATTTGTCGGTACCACCAGCGGCTATAGCTACATTAAGCCAAAAGGTGAGATTGCAGGTGCACGTTGGGGCCACGCAGGCAGCGACTCCACGCATATGGAAGATTTTCATAACCCGGATGGCACCATGCGCAGCGCGGATGACATCGCCGCCATGTGGCAGCAATGGAATATCCTGCCGAATCAACAGGTCTCTTTCTATTGCGGTACCGGCTGGCGCGCTTCAGAAACGTTTATGTATGCCCGCGCGATGGGCTGGAAAAACGTCTCCGTCTACGACGGCGGCTGGTATGAGTGGAGCAGCAATCCAAAAAATCCGGTTGCCAGCGGTGAACGGGGCCCGGACGCCAGTAAGTAAGATTGTCATTATTGCCGGATGCGGCGAGAACGCTTTACTCTGCCTGGATATACCATCGTTGTAGGCCGGATAAGCGAAGCGCATCCGGCAACGCAATATCTTACTCCTGACGCTGGACCGCTTTCAGTGTCAGGTATCCGCTCCAGATCCGGGTAAATGTCGTCATCCAGCACAGCGCGCCAAAGACCCACGCCATCACGGCAAAATATTCCGGGAACAGACAACCCAACACAAATAGCAAAATCGTCTCAGTACCTTCGGTCAGTCCCCCCAGATAATAAAACGATTTATGCGCGTAGCCCGGGTTATCAATTTGATGTTTCGCCGCCAGCGCGGCAAAGGCCAGAAAGCTGCTGCCGGTTCCCATAAAGGCGAACAGCAGCCAGCCGCCAGCCAGCGAGTTAGCCGCCGGATCGGCGAGCATAAAACCGAATGGCACTAAGGCGTAAAACAGAAAATCGAGCGTGATATCAAGAAATCCGCCTGCGTCGGTTAGCCCTCTGCGCCGCGCCAGAGCCCCATCCAGCCCATCAAAAAGCCGATTGAGCACAATGACCGCCAGCGCTGCCAGATACCAGCCTAACGCCAAAAATGGCAAGGCCAACACGCCAATGGCAAAACCGACCAGCGTAAGCCCGTCCGGGGTAATCGCCGGTTTATCAATAATGCTTACGCAGCGATGCAAAAGCGGTTTTAATCGCGGATGAATATGACGATCAAGCATGCGGGCGTCCTTTAAAGCTGTCGCACAGCCCCTGGGAAGGAATATCGAGAGCAGCATTAAAACGCGCAGAGAGATTTTGAAACGCAATCAGCGCGGTCATTTCCGTAATGGCATCATCGGTAAAATGCTGCTTCATCTGCGCTTTCAGCGCATCATCAACCTGTGGAGGCGTTGCGGTCACCGCATCGGCATAGGCCAGCGCTACTCGCTCTTCTGCGCTAAATAGCGCCGATTCTTGCCAGTTGGCAACCTGTAAGACTTTATCCAGCGCGCCACAGCGTTCAGCCAGCCGTAAACTGTTGGCATCAACGCAGAAAGCGCAGTGGCACACCTGAGAAACGCGGGTCATCAACAGCGCGCGCATCACCGGCGTTAAGCGCGCCTTTTTACGCTCCAGAAACCCGACAAACAGCGCCACCAGCCAGAACAGAAACGGCATCCGCCCCCACCAGCGCGTGGGATGCAGCACATCGCCATAATGTTTTTTCTGCGTAGCAACGAGCGGTTTTAGACTGGAAGGGATACGCGTTAACGGCTTTACCCACGACTGAGGTTCGTTCAACGGTGGCTCCTGAATACTTTAGATAAAACAAAGATAACGATAGTATGTCATTTTCTGCTGTTAGATCTTGATGAATATAATGAAAACCATCGACGTGGTCGCCGCTATCATTGAACGTGATGGCAAAATTTTACTGGCTCAGCGTCCGCTACATGCGGATCAGTCAGGCATGTGGGAGTTTGCCGGCGGTAAGGTTGAACCGGGCGAAAGTCAGCCCGACGCGCTGTTCCGTGAACTGCGTGAAGAGTTGGGCATTGAAGCAGTCGTGGGGCGCTACATTGCCAGTCATCAGCGCGAGGTTTCGGGCAGACTGATCCACTTACATGCCTGGCATGTACCGTCATATCAGGGGGAACTGAAGGCGTATGAACATCAGGATATCGTCTGGTGTTCACCCGAAGAGGCGCTGCGTTATCCGCTGGCGCCTGCCGATATCCCACTACTGGAAGCGTTTATTCTTTTACGCGACGCCAGACCAGCGGATTTGTGCTGATCGTTTTCTCATCGCGTTGGCACTGAAGCAAGACGCCGTCAGCTTTAATCACTGCCCCTTCTGAATAGTTTTGATCCTGATAAATACAGCACTGGCTACAGGACTGCGCCCGCTGACCGCTGGAACTGAACACTTCCGGCGGTACGTTAACCTGCACATCCGGGCGATAAGGCTGATTTGCCAGCGTCGCGCCGGACACCAGGGCCAACACGCCTGCCACGATTAAACGGCGCATATTCTTTCCTTTTTAACTGACAATTATGCTCAGTATAACGGTATAAATCGGCAGAAACTTTAGCCTCTTCGATCATCGTTTTTGGTTATGACCCACGACGCAATATTAATTTACTTAGCGGGGTTAATTTTTTCTTGCGTCGCGTCACAGTGCTGATGGTATAGTCAAAAACTGCACAACACTTAACACAAAAATCAAAAATATAACCATATCAATACATAAGAGGTTCTTATATCTATGGATCAGACATGTTCTCTGGAGTCATTCCTTAACCATGTGCAAAAGCGCGACCCGAATCAAACCGAGTTCGCGCAAGCCGTTCGTGAGGTAATGACCACGCTGTGGCCTTTCCTTGAGCAAAACCCGCGTTATCGACAGATGTCATTGCTGGAACGTCTGGTTGAACCGGAGCGCGTGATCCAGTTCCGCGTAGTCTGGCTGGACGACCGCAATCAGGTGCAGGTCAACCGCGCATGGCGCGTGCAGTTTAGCTCTGCCATTGGCCCATACAAAGGCGGTATGCGTTTCCACCCTTCCGTGAACCTGTCGATCCTGAAATTCCTTGGCTTCGAGCAGACGTTTAAAAATGCCCTCACCACGCTACCAATGGGCGGGGGTAAAGGCGGGAGCGATTTCGATCCAAAAGGGAAAAGCGAAGGCGAAATCATGCGTTTCTGCCAGGCGCTGATGACCGAACTGTTCCGCCATTTAGGTCCCGATACCGACGTTCCGGCGGGCGATATCGGTGTAGGTGGCCGTGAAGTCGGCTTTATGGCCGGGATGATGAAAAAACTCTCCAATAACAGCGCCTGCGTCTTTACCGGTAAAGGTCTCTCTTTCGGCGGTAGCCTGATCCGCCCGGAAGCCACCGGCTACGGTCTGGTGTATTTCACCGAAGCGATGCTCAAACGCCATAGTCTGGGCTTTGAAGGCATGCGCGTAGCGGTTTCTGGCTCCGGCAACGTGGCGCAATTCGCCATTGAGAAAGCCATGGAGTTTGGCGCGCGGGTGGTTACCGCCTCCGATTCCAGCGGTACCGTAGTTGACGAAAGTGGATTTACCAAAGAAAAACTGGCGCGGCTGTGCGCAATCAAAGACAGCCGCGACGGTCGCGTAGCAGATTATGCCCGTGAGTTTGGCCTGACCTACCTGGAAGGCAAACAGCCGTGGTCGGTTCCGGTCGATATCGCCCTGCCGTGTGCCACGCAGAACGAGCTGGATGTCGATGCAGCACGCGTATTGATCGCCAACGGCGTGAAAGCTGTCGCCGAAGGGGCAAACATGCCGACCACTATCGAGGCCACCGATCTGTTCCTCGAGGCAGGTGTACTGTTCGCACCGGGTAAAGCCGCCAACGCCGGTGGTGTAGCGACATCCGGTCTGGAAATGGCGCAAAATGCCGCTCGTCTGGGCTGGAAAGCGGAGAAAGTGGATGCGCGCCTGCACCACATCATGCTGGATATTCACCATGCCTGCGTTGAATACGGCGGCGAAAGCAAGCAGACCAACTACGTACGTGGCGCCAACATCGCAGGCTTCGTAAAGGTTGCCGACGCGATGTTGGGTCAGGGTGTGATTTAATATTGTCTCTGCAGGCCCGTAGGCCGGATAAGGCACGGGTGCCGTATCCGGCTAAGCCTGATGCGCTATGCTTATCAGGCCTACAAACTTACAGACCCGCCTCTTCAGATGGCGGGCTTTTTTTCGCCGAACGTTTACGCGGCGCACTCTTTTTCTTATCGCCACCACTACCGCCAGGTGCAGCAATTCCACGAAAGCGTCGTACCGGTGTGCTGCGCGCCTGATCGATAAGCTGATACAGCGTCCCCACCAGCGGCTGCATGAAATCCTGATAGCGACATTGCTTTTCGCTGATTTGGGTCAGTATAGATTCCCAGTGCGCGGTCATGTCCGGGCGCGTCGCCATTTCTGGCAACGAGTGGAACAGCGCTTTTCCCGCGTCGGTCGAATGGATATACCGCCCTTTTTTCACCAGGAATCCACGCTTAAACAGCAGTTCGATAATTCCGGCGCGCGTCGCTTCCGTACCTAAGCCATCCGTTGCGCGCAGGATCTTTTTCAGATCTTTATCCTGCACGAATCGCGCAATACCGGTCATCGCTGACAGCAGCGTGGCATCGGTAAAGTGACGTGGTGGTTGAGTCTGACGTTCAACCACTTCGCCTTTTTCGCACAGCAGTTCATCATCTTTTGCCACCACCGGCAGCGGCGTCCCGTCATTATCTTCGTCGCGCTCTTTATTGCCGAGCAGCGTGCGCCATCCGGCTTCCGCCAGAAAACGCGCTTTAGCGACAAACTTGCCTTTGGCAATATCCAGCTCAATAACGCACTTCCTGAATACCGCATCTGCGCAAAATTGCATCAGATACTGACGGGCAATCAGGTTGTAAATTTTCGCTTCGTTGTCATTCAGATTGATGGACGAACTGCGCGCGGTAGGAATGATGGCGTGGTGCGCATCCACTTTTTTGTCGTCCCAACAGCGATTTCGCGTATCGGGATTGACCGCCGGTTGCGGGAGCAGATCCGGTGCATGGACGCTAATCGCGTTCAGTACCGCATGACGTCCGGCAAAGTGCTCTTCCGGCAGATAACGGCTATCCGAACGCGGATAGGTAATCAACTTATGGGTTTCATACAACTTCTGGCAGATATCCAGAACGTTTTGCGCACTTAAACCGAAGCGCTTCGCCGCTTCAATCTGCAACGCCGACAGCGAGAACGGTAACGGCGCGGATTCTGATTCCCGTTTATCGTTATAGCTGGTGACTATCGCCGGTTGACCGTTAATTCGGTTCACCACGTGTTCAGCCAGCGTGCGATTCAGCAAGCGCCCTTCTTCATCCTGATACGGCTCACACGCTTCGCTCGGCTGCCAGATAGCGGTAAACCGCTCATCGGCGGGCGTTACGATATGCGCTTTCACTTCGAAGAAGTCTTTGGCGACGAAGTTCTCAATCTCTTCATCACGACGCACAACCAGCCCGAGCACCGGCGTTTGTACGCGCCCGACCGAAAGTACGCCCTGATAGCCCGCGTTACGTCCGAGAATGGTGTAAGCGCGCGTCATATTGATACCGTACAACCAGTCCGCACGCGCTCGCGCCAGTGCCGACACGCACAGCGGAATAAACTCACTGTTGGCGCGCAGCCGCTCAATAGCCCGCTCAACGGCCTGCGGGTTGAGGTCGTTAATCAGGCAACGCTGCACCTTCTGGCGCTTTTCAGGCGCCAGTTGCAGGTAATCCAGCACTTCATCCACCAGCAACTGCCCTTCACGATCGGGGTCACCGGCGTGAATAACTTCGCTGGCCTCATGCAAAAAGCGCTTAATGACGTTGAGCTGTTTGGTCACCGAGGGGCGCGGTTGCAGTTGCCACTTTTCCGGGACAATCGGCAGATCGACCAGACTCCAGCGAGCATAACGACTGTCGTAGGCATCCGGCTGCGCCTGTTCAAGCAGGTGACCAATACACCAGGTCACCACTTGTCCATTTCCGCATTCGATAAAACCATCGCCTTTGCGATGCGGCTTTGGCAACACATCGGCGATAGCACGCGCCAGACTTGGTTTTTCGGCAATAAACAACCGCATCGAGTTAACGAATCTCAACCATGGCGCGACCGCCACGAGCTTCCACTAACTCACCAATGGCGGTGAGATCGATACCGAACTGCGCCGCTGCCGCTTTCACTTCGGCTTCAGCTTCCGGCGTTACCGCCAGCAGTAGGCCACCGGAAGTTTGCGGATCGCACAACAGATCGCGTACCGATTGCGGCATTTCACCCATCAGGTGTCCGTAGCTGGCAAAGTTACGTTGGGTACCGCCGGGTACTGCACCCTGCGCGATGTATTCTTCAACGCCAGGCAGCTTAGGAATATCCTGGTAGATAATTTGCGCCTGAACGCCTGCGCCCTGACACATTTCGCTCAGATGCCCCAGCAGACCAAAACCGGTAACGTCGGTCATGGCTTTCACGCCGTCGATATCGGCGAATGCCGCACCGGCAATGTTCATCCGACACATCACTTCTGTCGCCAGTCCTTTGTGTTCTTCCTTCAGTAGTGATTTTTTCTCTGCTGTCGTCAGAACGCCAATCCCCAGAGGCTTGGTCAGGAATAACTTACACCCTGCCTCTGCGGTGCTGTTTTTCTTCACGCGTTCGGTCGGCACAACGCCGGTTACCGCAAGGCCAAAGATAGGCTCTGGGGCATCGATAGAGTGGCCGCCCGCCAGCGCAATACCCGCCTGACGGCAGGCAAAACGTCCGCCTTCGGTGACTTCGCGGGCGATTTCCGGCGCCAGCTTATCCAGCGGCCAGCCCAGAATAGCAATTGCCATAATCGGTTTGCCGCCCATAGCGAATATATCGCTGATGGCGTTAGTCGCGGCGATGCGGCCAAAATCAAACGGATTATCGACAATCGGCATAAAGAAATCGGTGGTGCTGATAACGCTGGTGCCGTTTCCCAAATCGTATACGGCCGCGTCGTCGCGAGTTTCATTACCCACCAGTAAGTTCGGATCAACAAACTTCGCCTGCTCGCTGTGCAGGATGGTTTCCAGCACTTTTGGGGAAATTTTACAACCGCAACCGGCTCCGTGGCTGTATTGCGTTAAACGAATAGCTTGCTCGCTCATGGACATCTCCTGTCATTGCAATCCGGATATGGTAGCGCTCATTCCATGATGTGGTAAGAGTGACTGTCTGAATTCGAGTGTCTTTGCTCAGAATCCAGACAGTTTTGCCGTTGATATCAGAAATAACGGACGAATGCGCTCGGATCGGCAAGGTTGATCGTCGTGGATGCTTTTAGCTGCGGTGTGCCCAAATAGAGGAAACCGACGATTTTATCTTGCGGGCGACAGTCGAATGCTTCACGAACGACCGCACTTTCGGTTAATGCACCACTTCGCCAGATACCGCCAAAGCCCTGGGCAATTGCGGCCATCTGCATAGCCATCACCGCACAACCGGCAGACATTTCTTGTTCCCACAGAGGAACCTTGTCGTTTTCTTCACATTTCGCCACCACGGTAATAATCAGCGGTGCGCGAAACGGTGCGTTGCGCGCTTTTTCCTGAGCTTTCTCATCGCTACCTGCGGCAATCGCGCCTTTCTCAAGTACGGTGCTAAAGCGTTCACGCCCTTCGCCCTCAATGACATAGAATTGCCACGGTTGCAGCGTTTTATGGTCCGGTGCGCGCATTCCCGCCCGCAGAATGTTTTGCAGTTGCTCTCCCGCCGGGGCCGGCTCGACAAGACGAGAAGCGCTACGACGGGTGATAAGTAATTCGAGTGCATCCATTTGCTTAACTCCAACAATGAGATTTGTTCACAAAATTAACACGTGAGCGGATTTTGTTACAGCACAGGCGGTGATTCCTGCTGACAAGTGCCTGTCTGGTCATTACGATAGCCTCATCTTATCGCCTTTCTCCGGGATTTCGGGATGGCGTGTTGTTAATCGGTAGGGAGAATACATGCGAACCCTGTGGCGATTTATTGCCGGATTTTTTAAATGGACATGGCGATTACTTAATTTCGTCCGTGAATTTGTGCTTAACCTGTTCTTCATCTTCTTGGTGCTGGTGGGCGTGGGTATCTGGATGCAGGTCAGCAGCAGCAATACCAGTGAACACGCTGAGCGAGGCGCACTGCTGCTGGATATCTCGGGGGTGATTGTCGATAAGCCGTCGAGCACCAGTCGCTTAAGCGTTATTGGTCGTCAGCTGTTTGGTGCCAGTTCCGATCGCCTGCAGGAAAACTCCCTGTTCGATATCGTGAATACTATTCGCCAGGCAAAAGATGATCGCAACATCACCGGCATTGTGATGGATCTGAAAAATTTTGCCGGGGCCGACCAGCCTTCCATGCAGTATATCGGTAAAGCGCTGCGAGAATTCCGCGACAGCGGCAAACCGGTCTTTGCCGTAGGCGATAACTTCAGCCAGGGGCAGTACTACCTCGCCAGTTTCGCCAATAAAATTTATCTTTCTCCACAGGGTTCCGTTGATCTGCACGGCTTTGCCACCAACGGTTTGTACTACAAGTCCCTGCTCGACAAGCTGAAAGTTTCCACACACGTGTTCCGTGTCGGGACTTATAAGTCTGCCGTAGAACCGTTTATCCGTGATGATATGTCTCCTGCCGCGCGTGAAGCTGACAGCCGCTGGATCGGCGAGCTGTGGCAGAACTATCTCGACACGGTTGCTGCCAATCGCCAGATCCCTGCTCAGCAGGTGTTCCCTGGCGCACAGGCCATGCTGGACGGTTTGACAAAAGTCGGGGGTGATACCGCGAAATATGCGCTCGACAACAAACTGGTGGATGCACTGGCCTCCAGCGCTGAAGTCGAAAAAATGCTGACCAAACAGTTTGGCTGGAGCAAAGCGGATAAAAATTATCGCGCTGTCAGCTATTACGATTACTCACTGAAAACGCCAGCGGATACTGGAGACAGCATTGGCGTTATCTTCGCCAATGGCGCGATTATGGACGGTGAAGAAACCCCTGGGAATGTGGGCGGTGACACGACTGCCGCGCAGATCCGCGAAGCCCGTCTTGATCCGAAAGTAAAAGCAATTGTTCTGCGCGTGAACAGCCCTGGCGGCAGCGTCAGTGCCTCCGAAGTCATTCGTGCTGAGCTGGCTGCGGCAAAAGCGGCGGGTAAACCGGTTGTGGTGTCCATGGGCGGCATGGCGGCATCCGGTGGGTACTGGATCTCCACCCCAGCAAGCTACATTGTGGCGAACCCCAGCACGCTGACCGGTTCAATCGGCATCTTTGGCGTGATCAACACCGTGGAAAACAGTCTGGATTCCATTGGCGTACACACCGACGGCGTGGCGACATCCCCACTGGCGGATATCTCCATCACCAAAGCGTTACCACCAGAAGTGCAGCAAATGATGCAACTTAGCATCGAGAACGGCTATAAGCGCTTTATCACGCTGGTCGCAGATGCGCGTAAAACAACACCTGAGCAGATTGACAAAATTGCGCAGGGCCACGTCTGGACCGGACAGGATGCAAAAGCCAACGGTCTGGTAGACAGTCTGGGTGATTTTGATGACGCCGTGGCGAAAGCGGCTGAGCTGGCCAAACTGAAACAATGGCACATTGCGTATTATCAGGACGAACCGACATTCGTTGATATGGTGATGGACAGCATGTCAGGCTCCGTTCGTGCCATGCTGCCTGACGCCATTCAGGCTATGCTCCCACCACCGCTGGCCTCTGCGGCCAGTGCAGTAAAAGCCGAAAGCGATAAGCTGGCCGCATTCAACGATCCGCAAAACCGCTATGCGTTTTGCCTGACCTGCGCCAACGTTCGCTAACTATTGACCCCTCTTCGGGATGAAGAGGGGTTTTCTTTGAGACAGAAGAAAAGTCATGCAGAAAAAATCAATTTACGTTGCCTATACCGGCGGTACCATTGGTATGCAGCGCTCAGAACAGGGTTATATTCCCGTTTCCGGTCATCTGCAGCGCCAGCTGGCATTGATGCCTGAATTCCACCGTCCGGAGATGCCAGACTTCACCATCCACGAATACGCCCCGCTGATGGATTCCTCCGATATGACGCCGGAAGACTGGCAGCATATTGCGGAAGACATTAAAGCGCACTACGACGATTACGATGGTTTTGTCATTCTGCACGGCACTGACACCATGGCGTTTACGGCTTCGGCACTCTCTTTTATGCTGGAGAATCTGGGCAAGCCGGTCATTGTGACAGGGTCACAAATCCCATTAGCAGAACTACGTTCTGACGGACAAATCAATTTGCTGAATGCGTTGTACGTTGCAGCAAATTACCCGATCAATGAAGTTACCCTGTTTTTCAACAATCGATTGTTTCGCGGCAACCGGACCACTAAAGCGCATGCTGATGGTTTTGACGCGTTTGCCTCACCCAACCTTGCACCACTGCTGGAAGCCGGGATCCACATTCGTCGGCTGGGAACTCCGCCCGCACCTCACGGTACAGGTGAGTTGATTGTGCATCCTATCACTCCGCAACCGATTGGCGTGGTCACCATTTATCCTGGGATCTCCGCTGATGTAGTACGCAACTTCCTGCGCCAACCTGTAAAAGCATTAATTTTGCGCTCCTACGGCGTGGGGAATGCGCCGCAGAATAAAGAGTTCCTGAAAGAACTTGAAGATGCGAGTTCGCGTGGCATTGTGGTGGTGAACCTTACGCAGTGTATGTCCGGCAAGGTGAACATGGGGGGCTACGCGACAGGCAATGCGCTAGCGCATGCTGGCGTGATTGGCGGCGCGGATATGACCGTCGAAGCCACTCTCACCAAACTGCACTATTTGCTGAGTCAGGGACTGGATACGCAGACGATCCGTGAAGCGATGACGCAAAATCTGCGTGGTGAGCTCACGCCTGACGATTAAAGGAGTCTATGCCCATGGCCCGAGCCTTACTGTTGGTCGATTTACAAAATGACTTTTGTGCCGGTGGTGCCCTCGCGGTCCCACAAGGTGACAGCACAATCGATATTGCCAACCGTCTGATTGACTGGTGTGCCTTACGCGGCGACATGGTCGTTGCCAGTCTGGACTGGCACCCGGCTAATCACGGCAGTTTTGCCAGCCAGCATCAGGTCGAGCCCTACAGCCAGGGACAACTCGATGGACTGGCGCAGACATTCTGGCCCGATCATTGCGTACAAAACAGCGCAGGTGCAGCCCTGCATCCGCTGCTGAACCAGCGTGCGATAACTCAAACGTTCACTAAAGGTGAGAACCCGCTGGTCGACAGCTATAGTGCGTTTTTTGATAACGGTCGTCGTCAGGCTACCGCGCTGAATGCATGGCTACTCGAACGCCGCATTGCCGAGCTCATCATCATGGGTCTGGCAACCGACTATTGCGTTAAATTCACCGTACTGGATGCGCTCGATCTTGGCTACACCGTCAGCGTTATTACCGACGGCTGCCGTGGGGTTAATATTCAACCCCAGGACAGTGCAAACGCCTTTATAGAAATGGCGGCGGCGGGTGCAACGCTGTATACGTTGGACGACTGGCTGGAAACCCAACCGTAAGCGATGCCGACAGGGTCACTCCTGTCGGCGCGTTATCTCAGGCCAGCGCTGAAATCTCTTCCAGCGATACTTTGCGTGTTTCGATGCCAAAACAAAAAAGAATCAGCGCGCATAGAACCAACATTACTCCTAACACGATAAAGACCGTAACGGAGCCATAGCGGGTCAACAAAATAGCGACGCCATAGGGCGTAAACACAGCGACAATCCTTCCCACCGCATTAACAAAACCTGATCCTCTCAATCTTAGGTGCGTGGGCCATAGTTCTGGGACATAAACTGCAGAGGCAAAGCAGACATACATATACAGAAAAAAAATCATCACCAGCCCGTAGCTCAGAATGGCCCACTCTTCAGTTTGAAGTGAATAGAAATACCCGAGCAATGCGATAATAATCAACAAGAATGAGCCAAACAATCGCCGTGGAAAGCGATCGATAATTAACGCGGCAATAAATATCCCAACTGGCGCGCCAATCATAATTATCGCGGTCATAAATATGGATTTCGTTACATCGATTCCCGAATTAACAAATATAGTCGGGATCCATACCGTAATGGTGTAGAGCGAAATATTCATTGCGATAAGCACCGTGATCGCCACCAGTGTACAGCGCAACATTGGCCCCTTAAACAATAGCCAAAATGAACCACTTGCCGTGCTTAAATCCGCCGACGGGCATTCGTTCCGGCAGGATGGTAAAGTGATGTTTTTTTCTAGCTCAATTTGCGATTCAACCTGCATAAGATGTTTTTCAGCTTCGCTTCTCTTCCCTTTACCAGCCAGCCAACGTGGGGATTCAATATAGTATTTTCCCGACAGATACCAGGCCAACAGCATTGCCATGCCACCGAGCAGAAACATCACCCGCCAGCTTAAAAGTGCAATGATCACGACGCCAATTGCCGCAGATAGCATTGGTGCCCAGTTGCCGACAAATGACAGACGGGCAGACCATTTCCCACGTACCGCGGGTGGAATGAATTCTGTAAATGAGGCATAGCCCACCATAATTAGCGCCCCCATTCCAATCCCCATCAGACAGCGGAAGAAGATAAGCCAGTACATGTTGGGCACAAACGTTGCAGCGCAGGCTGAGGCCCCGACGATTAACAAATTGATGCGGAACGCTTTGCGTCGACCGAGATAATCACCAATAAAGCCGCCGGCTAGTGAACCGATAAAGTAGCCGAACATCAGCGCTGAGGTAAACGCGGCATTTAGATAATTGTTTGACCAGCCAGTGTTGACTAATTTTGCTAATACCACATTCCCGGAATAGCTGAGAAAACCGGTTATTAACAAACTAAAACTAATAATGCCGAAAATACGAAAATGAAATCGAGATAAAGGTAAGCGATCTAATCTTGCGCCGATAGGGTCACATTGTTCCATCTGGATGCCTCAAATTCAGCTAAATAGAAAGTATGGCGATCGCGGCAGAAGCAATTTTGCCGCGCCATCCATCATCATTAGATTCTTATGGCATTTCCCAGGTGCAAACTAAAATAATATCGACACAACCCTCGCTATAGTTAATAAACGAGTTGAATATTATTCTCTTTGCAAAATGCAATCCACTCTGCACCCGGTGCCTTATTGGTTATTAGGTAATTAATATGGCTAAAGTCCACTAGCTGAACGAAAGCTTTACGATCAAACTTTGAGTGATCAACTAACAATGCCACCTCAGTCGCCTGGCGGATCATGGTTTTTTTGATTTCCGCTTCCGCTTCATTAGAATCAAGCGCCCCACTCTGCATATCCAAACCTTTGCAGCTCATCACCATGATATCAACATGATAGCGGCTGATAATCTCCTTGGTGATTCTTCCCTGCAGCGACAGCGTATTCTTATTCAGCTCACCGCCAGTAGAGACCACGTTAATTTCTGACTGCGCCAGCTCATGAAATGCTTCAGCCGAATTGGTAAGCAACGTCAGATCGTTTCTTTCCTTCAACAGCTTTAATAATTCCATCGCGGTACTGCTGGAGTCGGCAGCCATTGTGGTCTTATTTTTAATAAACGGTAATGCATTACGTGCAATGATCTGCTTTTCTTCGAAGAAAGATTTTGCACGCTTATAAAAATGAATATTGTCGGACAACGCAGTGGTATTGAGCACTGCACCGCCATATGTTCGGGTCAAAAAACCTTCATCTTCCAGTTTTTCAAGATCGCGGCGAATCGTTTCCTCAGTCACCTGAAAGATTGAACTTAAATTAGATACCACCACTTTCTTATCGTTAGCCACCATTTGCTTAATGGCCTGAATCCTGTCTTTTGCCGCCACGATGATACCTCTGTTTCCTGCAAAGTAATAATAAGACCCTAGTATCTCACAGGCTATATTTATTTTCAAAAGAACATGTCTGAATCACAGATTTTAATACTCTTTTACACAGAAACAGAGGTCAATCCTATCTGAATTAATTTATATCCAACGCTTCCGCCATTCGCCTCATCAATAATGAATCATCATCTGTCAGGGGAATGGTTAACGCCTCGACATTCTCGCGAACCTGTTCAGGTGCGGTTGCGCCACTCAGTAAGGTGATCAAATCGCTTTGCTTTAAAATCCACGCCAGAGCTAGTGCGGGGATTGTGCAGCGGTATTTTTCACAAAGCGGCTGCCACTGCCCAAGCATATCAATCACCCGCAACATATTTTCCCGCTGAAACCAGACCTTGTTAGCCCGCGCGCCGCCAGGAACATAATCTCGGGCGATAGTACCGGTCAACAACCCCTGCTCAAGCGGTGAATATACCTGCACAATGATGCCATTCTGCTGACATAGCGGCAGCAGTTCAGCTTCCAGCGCCCGGTCAAGAATGCTGTACTTGGCCTGGATAATATCCAGCTCACCGTGTTTGAGATACTCCCTGATATGCCCGGCATTGACGTTTGCCGCACCAATCGAACGGATTTTCCCCTCTTTTTTCAGTGCGTTCAGCGTGTCTACGGTTTCCGCAATCGGCGTAAAACAGGGTTCGACCGACTGCCAGTGGGTCATATAGATATCAATACTGTCGATACCCAATCTTTGCAGGCTGGCATCAACCTCTTCGCGAATAGACTCAGGCGTGAGGTTTTTATACAGCTGGCGATCGCCCACTTTGTTAAACAGGCTGCCTGTTCGCTCCCAGACGATGCCGCATTTGGTTTCAACCACTACCTCGCTGCGCGGCAGCTTTTTCAGCGCCTGACCGACAATCACTTCACTGTTGCCAAAGTTGTAGCCTGGCGCGGTATCAATCAGATTGATACCGCAGCGATGCGCCTCAACAATGGTATCGATACAAATCTGCAGATCGAGATCGCCATTCCATGCCGGACCACCGCCAATAGCCCATGTGCCTAATCCCATGCGGGAAAGCGTAATATCCGTACTTCCTAAAGGAATCATTTTCATCTGCCGCTATTACCCTTCGTATTCGTCAAGAAGTTGTTCAACCAGCTTTCTGTTCTTCACACCCGTCGTGGCACCCACGCTCAGTACCGATATTGCCGCCGTTGCATTAGCAAACAGCGCGCAGTCGCGAAGCGGTTTGCCTTCTAGCAGCGCGGAGATAAATCCTGAAGCAAAGTTATCCCCCGCGCCGATGGTGTCGATGGCGGTAATTCCTGACACCGCCGGGACCTCCATTTTCATGTCAATACGCTTGATAAAACAGCCTCTCTTGCCGGTCTTAATCACGACGGTTTTCACGCCACAGTTCAGAAAACTGTCGGCAATCTCATCCAGCGTCTCTTTCCCAGTGAGCAGTTTTGCCTCTTCAAAATTGGGAAACAGATAATCCACGTAGCTCAGCGCTTCACGGATATCGTCCAGCGTTTCATTCAGTCGCGGTTTAATCATATCCGCGCAGATAATGAGCTTATGCGCTTTCGCCTGAGTGAAAATTGCCGTCAGTGCATCACCATCCAACAACGGGCTATTAAAAATACTCGCCAGCGACAGCAGCTTTGCTTGAGAGAAACGGTCAAAATCAACATCGTTTATATTCAGTTTCCATAAGCTGCCGTTACGGTTAGTCACAAAGGTGCGTTCACCATCAGCGGTGACTAAACCCACGTTAATGGAAGTATCAATATCAGCATCCTGCTTCAGGCTTTTAATATCAATATTCTCCCGACGGCAGTGATCGACAATAAAATGCCCCGCAGCATCGTCACCTATCCGGCCTATTAACGCCGTGCGATGGCCGAGGCGAGAAATAATCGTCGCCTCATTAATAGCGTCACCTCCCGTGGTCATAGCTATTCGTTCTAATGGATAAGATTCAACATCAAAGATATTTTTACTCACTGGTTGCAAGGGAATATCAACAATTGCCGCCCCTATACAAATAACCTCGATATAATCCATATTGTCATTCCGCTTTACCGTCTGAACCAAACAATTTGATTTTCTCCAGCGCGCGCTCTTTTACGGCTTTACGTACTTCACGTTCAACGTGCAGGAACGGCTGGTCCTGGTTCTCCTGCACCGCCACCATTGCGGCCTGGCACAGTTCGGTGTGAATATTGATTTTCGAAATGCCTAATGAAATGGCTTTTTTGATATCCGCGTCGCTAATGCCGGACGCGCCGTGCAGCACCAGCGGAACGGATACCGCCTGACGCACTCGTTTAACCACGTCAAAGTTCAGTTTCGGTTCGGAGGTGTAGACGCCGTGCTGGTTACCAATCGCTACCGCCAGCGAGTCACAGCCGGTACGCTCGACAAACTCAGCCGCCTGGCTTGGGTCAGTGTAGTGATAACCCGCCAGCGCCTCTTCGTAGACCGTTTCATTACCCACATGGCCCAGCTCTGCTTCGATGGGAATACCCAGCGGGTGGAAGAAATCGACCGCCTCTTTGGTCAGGCGAATATTCTCCTCGAAATCAAAAGCGGAAGCATCACGCATCAGTGAATTCATGCCGTGGGCCCATGCGTTATGGATTATCTCCATGCTGCGTCCGTGATCCCAGTGGGTAATAACCGGCACCGAGGCTTTTTTCGCCATAGAAACCATCATATGCGAAAAATCTTCAAACGAGGTATTACCCACAAAGCCGGTACCGAAGGAGATAATTACCGGCGATTTAGATTCTTCCGCCGCATCAATCACTCCCATTAGCATTTCCGCATTCCACACGTTAAAGTGGGCAATCGCATAATGTTTATTTTGAGCATCATTTTCCCAATATTTAATATCTGCCAGCATGGTTATTTCTCCCTTTTCAATAGATTAATAATTTACTTTAATAACGCCTTTGATAATTTCACATTTGTTATTAACGGATTCATCAAACGCGCGCTGAACATCTTCATAATCGTAAATATGCGTCACCATCGACTTCACATCAAAACGCCCTGAGGAGATGGCTTCAATCGTGACCGGGTAGCGGTTGGCATAACGGAAAACGGTCTGAATAGACACTTCACGGTTAATTTTGAGGAAATTAATCGCTGAATCACCAGGTACAGTACCCACGATCATGATTTTCCCGCCGCGCATTACCAGATATGGAGCCTGCTTAACAGTGATCGCTGAACCTGCGGTTTCAAAAACAATATCGGCCCCCATATCTCCGGAGAACTGCTGGCAGCGGACAACGGTGTCCTCTTTCGCCCCGTTGATCACGGTCGTCGCGCCAAGTTGCTCGGCCATGGTCAGACGCTTTTCCAGGACATCAACCACCGCAATGTCGGTAGCACCCAAACATTTACAGGCTTGCAGGGTCATTAAACCAATACAGCCCGCCCCCAGAATGACGATTTTCTTGCCCGGTTTAACGTCCGCCAGCATTGCGGCATGCATCCCTACCGCCGCGGGCTCTACCAGCGCGCCTTCCATGGTGTCCATATTATCGGGCAACTTGTAAGTGAAGCTCTCCGGATGGCACAGATAGTGGGTTAGCGCGCCGCGATAATTAGGCTGCGTGGCCATAAAGTCAACATCAGGGCAGATGTTGTATTTCCCTTCCAGGCAGTAGCGGCAGTGACCGCACGGCACGCCCGGTTCGATATTCACCCGGTCGCCGGGTTTAAATTTAGTCACACGGTTCCCTACTGCCACCACCGTACCGGCGCATTCATGCCCCAGACCAATTTCCTGATTGGGATCTTTCGGCGGAATAAAAGGACCCGATTCAAAACCATGAACATCTGACCCACAAATTCCAACGTATTCCACTTTAATCAGCACTTCGTGCTCTTTTGGCACCGGGATATCGGCGGCAATAATTTTCATCGTGCCCGGCGTTTTTAATATCGCTTTTGAATTTTTCATTTTATTTCCCATCAATATTATTTGCTGGTAACTGCATCAATACCGAGACTTTCGACAGAGACGCCTTTGGTTTCAATTCCGATGGTAGCAATGGCGACAGCGACAATAATGGAGACCGCCCCCAGCAGTACAAATACACCCGTCACTCCATAACCGTTAAGCAATACCGCGACCGCATAAGGCGCAGCGATACCACTGATACGCCCTACTGCATTCGCCAGACCAGAACCGCGGAGTTTCGCTTCGGTTGGCCATATTTCCGGAACATAGACTGCCGAGGCATAGCAAACGTACATATAGACAAAAGTAATCAGGAAGAAACCAATTAGCGTAATCAGCAGCATGCTGGTTTGCAGTGAATAGATATATCCCAGCACGGCAATTAACACTAATAACCCTACACCCATGGTCTTTCTCGGAATTTTATCCATTACCAGCATGGCGATAAAAATCCCAAACGGCGCGCCGAACATACTCATGGTATTTAAGACAATGGAGTCTTTCAGATTAATGCCCTGCGTCATAAATATTGTCGGTAGCCAATTAATTAAGGTGTACTGGACGACGTTCATGGCAATCAGAACAAAGGAACCCAAAATAACCCGCTTCAGTAACACCCCTGTTAATAATGCGGAGTACGGAACAGAACACGGTTGTTTGCCATCATCATCTATTACGACTGGTGGCAGCGGCCTACCGGTCTGTCGAATGACACCTTCCTCAATTGCCCGCATCACCTTTTCGGCTTCCTGGTAGCGCCCGCGAGACTCCAGCCAGCGAGGCGACTCAGGGAAACTGCGCCAGGCAATAACCGTTGCTATGAGCGACAGCACCGCAGGAATCAACAACTGTACACGCCAGTTCCATTCCGCGCTGATAAGTGGCGTCAGCCCCATCGCAATCAGCGAACAGAGTGGATAAGACCAGTTGCCGATAAACGAGACCCGACTCGACCATGTACCACGATTTCTGCCAGGCATATATTCGGTAAACCCGGCAAATAAGGTCACTAACAGCGCGCCTAATCCAACTCCCATTACAAAACGGCAGGCGATCAGAAAGGTCATATTGGGTGAAAACGCACCCACGATCATAGAAATAATATGAATCGCTTCATATAGAATAAATGCGTTTTTACGCCCGATTTTATCGCCAATAATTCCCCCACCGAGCGCGCCGAGAAACATTCCAGCCGTCGTAATGGCAGAGAACGTGGCGGTGGTGGAATTATCAGTCCAGCCAAGTTCTTTTAACTGCGCGAGAATTAATCCGCCGACGGCATTACTCCAGCAAACCAGTAATCCGAAGGCAACTATCGCAAACATTGACGTATGCCAGCGACAGTCAGGTAGCCTGTCCAGTCTGGCGCCGCAGTGCGGTTTTGCTATTTGTTCCATGCGATAACGTCCTTTTAAAAAACATGTTATTCATCAAAGTCGTAAGTCATGATGACTTTAATCGCGGTTTTATTGACCATGGCGTCAAATCCTTCGCGCCATTGCGACAGGCCGATACGGTGAGTGATCATCGGTTTGACCTTGATCGCTCCGCTGGCCAGCAGGCGTATGGCGTTGCGCCAGGATGTAGAATCGTAGGCCATATGACCAATGATGCTTTTGTTCCACGCGGTGATGTCGTTGATGGAGAAATCGAGAGGTTTAAAGCCCATGCCGACGCGAACGACTTCACCATTCGGGCGCAGCATTTCGATCGATTGTTTCAGAGCGATATTGGCACCAGAGCATTCAATGACTAGCCCCAGATTGTCTTTACCGCAGATTTCCTGGCAGCGTGCAACCACATCTTCGGTCGAACCGTTAACGACAGCTGTCGCCCCCAGCTCTTTGGCGATCGGGAAGCGTACGGCAACGTCCTCTTCCAGCCCGACCATTACGATATTTACGGCCCCCATGATACGCGCCATTTGCACGGAAAAGAGCCCTAATGGGCCGGTGCCGAAAACCACGACGTCCTGGCCGGGAAGGAATTTGGATTGCTGAGCAATAGATTTGTAGGCGTTACAGATAGGATCCAGCACCGCCGCTTCTTCATAATCAACGCCTTGTGGGATTTCCCACAGCGCATGGCGGTGAATTTTGAGGATTTCCCCCGGCACCAGGCAATATTTAGAGAACCCTCCGCCCCATGTGTTATTGTCGAGACCTAAGTTCACTTTTTCTGTACAACACAGAAAATCGCCCTGTTCGCAGGCCGGGCAAACACCGCAGACATGTCCACTATTGTCAGAAACCACCCGCTGACCGACTTTCCAGTCCTTAACTTTGTCGCCAACGCGGACAATTTTACCGGCGAACTCATGGCCGCGGATGGAGTTAAATTGATCAGAACCGCTATCAACATTGTAGTGTTTCATGTCCGCGCCGCAGATAGCCGCCGCTTTGATTTCAATCACGATGTCATCCGAGCCACAAACCGGTTCCGGTACATCAATCATCTTATAGCCGCCAAAGGCCTTGCCAAATCTTGCCAGTGCTTTCATTGAATTTTCCTTTGTGTTCAGTTTTGCATCAGTGACAATCATACTTATCCATATAATTTTTGAGGTCAACATCAAATCTTTGAAACACAGATTATTATCTGCATTTCACAACCAAGATCACAAATAAATGCAAAGATGAATTGAAAACCAAGTGAACCTGGCAGCCGCTTCGCTAAAATGGCGTGAACCCCTTCGCATTTTTCCTGTTATGAAACTGTTAACCTGCGGATGCTTTTTTTTTCGCCACGCCATTTCCGTGGCGTGTTTACTTGTTTAAATGTCAAAGAGGAACACCGATGAAACTATTGCCTTTGTTGGCAGCATTACCCCTGCTCTGCGCCAGCGTTGTTTCCGCCAGTTCACTGATGTCAGTTGGCTACTTTAATGGCGGTGGCGACGTCACTGCCGGTCCTGGCGGCGACATCAATAAACTGGATGTTCGCCAGATAACCCATCTCAACTATTCGTTTGGCCTTGTCTACAACAACGAAAAAGACGAGACCAATGACGCCTTAAAAGACGCCAGCAAACTGCATCAAATTTGGCTTTCACAGAAAGTGCAGGATGATTTGCTGAAAATCCCACAGCTGCGTAAACAAAATCCAAACCTGAAAGTGTTACTTTCCGTCGGCGGCTGGGGAGCGCGTGGATTCTCTGGTGCGGCGGCAACGAAGGATACGCGCGCAGTGTTTATTCAGTCTGCGCAAGAGATAATTGCGAAATATGGTCTGGATGGCATCGATCTCGACTGGGAATATCCGGTTAACGGCGCCTGGGGACTGGTCGAAAGCCAACCGGCTGACCGCGCTAACTTTACCGCGCTGCTAACAGAACTGCGGGCCGCATTGGGGCATAAAAAGCTGCTGACCATCGCCGTGGGCGCAAATGCAGAAAGTCCGAAAAGCTGGGTAGATGTAAAAGCCATTGCACCATCGCTCGACTACATCAACCTGATGACCTATGACATGGCTTACGGCACCCAGTATTTTAACTCGAACCTGTATGATTCGACGCAATGGCCGACGGTCGCCGCGGCGGATAAGTACAGCGCCGATTTTGTGGTCAGTAACTATCTTGCTGCCGGTCTGAAACCGAGCCAAATGAATCTGGGCATTGGCTTTTATGGACGCGTACCAAAACGCGCCGTTGAACCAGGCATTGACTGGAGCAAACCTGACGCGCAGAAAAATCCTGTTACCCAGCCCTATTTCGAGCCTGCGCAAATTGAGTTGTTCAAATCACTGGGCGTCGACCTGAGCAAAGATACCTACGTGAAGTACAACGATATCGTGGCGAAGTTGATCAACGATCCGCAAAAACGCTTTAGCCAACATTGGGATGATGAAGCGAAAGTGCCGTGGCTGTCGGTGCAGTCTGCAGATGGAAAAGCACTTTTTGCCCTCTCCTATGAAAATCCGCGTTCGGTGGCGATCAAAGCCGACTACATCAAAAGTAAAGGATTGGGAGGCGCCATGTTCTGGGAATACGGTGCAGATGACCAAAACCAGTTGGCGAAGCAGTTAGCCGATTCGTTAGGCATCAAACACTGATCCCAACGCCTGGCACAATAGGTTATGATTAGCCCATTCTGCTGCGTCAACCTTTGGCGCAGCTCTTCATTTTCTACTGGAGGCATGCGCTTTTATGGCTTTTATCCCTAAAAATTACGCCCGTCTGGAAGTCGGATATCGGGAAAAGGCGCTAAAGCTCTTCCCTTGGGTTTGTGGACGTTGTTCCCGTGAGTTCGTGTATTCAAATTTGCGCGAGCTGACAGTACATCACATCGATCACGATCACTCCAATAACCCGGAAGACGGTAGCAACTGGGAGATGTTATGCCTGTACTGTCACGATCATGAGCATTCGAAATACACTGAGGTGGATCAGTATGGTTCTACCGTAGTGGCAGGGGAAGATGCGCAGAGAGACGTCGGCGAGGCGAAATACAATCCGTTTGCCGACCTGAAGGCGATGATGAACAAGAAATAACAGCAACTGCGGGCCCGACACCGATGTTTGCCGGGCCAGGTTAATCAGGATTTAAACGTCGCAATCGGTTCGGGCGTAATACCAAACTCAACCTTCAACTGCTGCTTGCTCTTCATCACCATCTCACCGTTGGTATCAACCGTCATATGCTGCGCGTCAATATTGTTACGCGCCTGCCATAACATCACCAACTGTAAGCTATTCTCTTTTTGTTCTGCTGTTAGCGCTACCCCATCCGGCCATTTTCCGAGCTCAACGGCAGTCGATAAGCGCTGATAAACTTCCGGCGTCATACTGTTGATCATCTCATCAAGATTCATGTTAAATCCACTCTCCGTAGAATAATTTGCTGAATCGTTTCTTCAACCCTTGGTTTGCTCACCGTTTTCACTATCGGTGAAGTTCAAAGACGCTGAGTTAACGCAGTACCGTTCACCGGTAGGTTTCGGACCATCCGGGAAGACGTGTCCCAGGTGCGCATCACAGTTTCCGCAGCGGATTTCTATGCGCTGCATGCCGTGTGACGTATCTTTTATGTAATGGATAGCCTCATCGCTGACAGGCTCGTAAAAGCTGGGCCAGCCGCAGCCAGAGTCATATTTTGTCTCGGAACGAAATAGCGGTTTATCGCAGATCAGACAGTGGTAGATGCCGTCACGCTTGTTATGCAGCAAACGCCCGGTAAATGGCGGTTCTGTCCCGTGATTCTGCGTCACGTAGAACTGCATTTCGGTTAAATTTTTTTTCAGTTCTTCTGGAGAAGGTTGATTAGCCATTTGCTCACATCTCGCTTTATCTAAACTCACATCGCGAGACAGATTCTAACAAAACATTAACACCGGAGTGCGAACTTTTGTTCTAAACTTGATCCTTGCGAAATGGCAGCCTGCAATTCGTGATCAAAATCACGTTTTTATCTTGATTGCCCTTTAAAATTCGGGCCGCCGACCCCATGTGGTTTCAAGCCCAAAGGAAGAGTGAGGCGAGTCAGTTGCGCAAAGCTTAGGCAGCAGATTGATTTGTCGCAATGATTGACACGATTCCGCTTGACGCTGCGTAAGGTTTTTGTAATTTTACAGGCAACCTTTTATTCACTAACAAATAGCTGGTGGAATATATGACTATCAAAGTAGGTATCAACGGTTTTGGCCGTATCGGTCGCATTGTTTTCCGTGCTGCTCAAGAACGCTCTGACATCGAGATCGTTGCAATCAACGACCTGTTAGACGCTGACTACATGGCTTACATGCTGAAATATGACTCCACTCACGGCCGTTTCAACGGTACCGTTGAAGTGAAAGACGGTCATCTGATCGTAAACGGTAAAAAAATCCGTGTTACCGCTGAACGTGATCCGGCTAACCTGAAATGGGACGAAGTTGGTGTTGACGTAGTAGCTGAAGCTACTGGCCTGTTCCTGACAGATGAAACCGCTCGTAAGCACATCACTGCTGGCGCGAAAAAAGTGGTTCTGACTGGTCCGTCCAAAGATAACACTCCGATGTTTGTTAAAGGCGCTAACTTTGACAAATACGAAGGTCAGGACATCGTTTCTAACGCATCCTGCACCACTAACTGCCTGGCTCCGCTGGCTAAAGTTATCAACGACAACTTCGGCATCATCGAAGGTCTGATGACTACTGTTCACGCGACCACCGCTACTCAGAAAACCGTTGATGGCCCGTCTCACAAAGACTGGCGCGGCGGCCGCGGCGCATCCCAGAACATCATCCCGTCCTCTACCGGTGCTGCTAAAGCTGTAGGTAAAGTACTGCCAGAACTGAACGGCAAACTGACTGGTATGGCGTTCCGCGTTCCTACCCCGAACGTATCCGTTGTTGACCTGACCGTTCGTCTGGAAAAAGCTGCTTCTTACGAAGAAATTAAGAAAGCAATCAAAGCTGCTTCCGAAGGCCCGATGAAAGGCGTTCTGGGTTACACCGAAGACGACGTAGTATCTACCGATTTCAACGGTGAAGTTTGCACTTCCGTGTTCGATGCTAAAGCTGGTATCGCACTGAACGACAACTTCGTGAAACTGGTATCCTGGTACGACAACGAAACCGGCTACTCTAACAAAGTTCTGGACCTGATTGCTCACATCTCCAAATAAGTTGAGATGAGTATCTGATCCAAAAAGGCGACTTCGGTCGCCTTTTTTTATGACCAAAATATTCACATACCAAGGATTGCATCATGATTAACAAAATTTTCGCTCTCCCGGTCATTGAACAGCTTACCCCTGTCCTCTCCCGCCGTCAGCTTGATGAGCTTGAGGTTCTTGTTGTCGATCACCCCCAGGTTAAAGCGTCTTTCGCGCTACAGGGCGCACATCTTCTTTCCTGGAAACCAAACGGCGAAGAGGAAGTCCTGTGGTTAAGCAACAATACCCCGTTTAAAACCGGCGTAGCGCTGCGTGGCGGCGTACCAATTTGCTGGCCGTGGTTTGGTCCGGCTGCTCAGCAGGGCCTGCCTTCGCATGGTTTTGCCCGTAACTTGCCATGGACGCTGAAAGCGCACAACGAAGACGACAATGGCGTGGTGTTGACGTTTGAACTGCAGAGCAATGCCGAAACGCGTCAGCTTTGGCCGCACGAGTTTTGCCTGCTGGCCCGTTTCAAAGTGGGAGCCACCTGTGAGATGGAGCTGGAAGCTCACGGTGAGTTTGAAACCACCTCGGCACTGCATACCTATTTCAACGTTGGTGACATTGCGGCAGTGAAAGTTAGTGGTCTCGGCGATCGCCTGATCGATAAAGTGAATGATGCTAAAGAAGATGTGCTGGCTGATGGTATCCAGACCTTCCCGGACCGCACCGATCGTGTCTATCTGAATCCGGAAGCGTGCAGCGTGATTCATGATGATGCGTTGAATCGCAATATCGACGTTGTCCACCACCACCACCTGAATGTCGTGGGCTGGAACCCTGGCCCGGCGCTGTCCGTCAGTATGGGTGACATGCCGGATGATGGCTACAAAACGTTTGTTTGTGTAGAAACGGCTTACGCGACCGCTCCGCAGAAAACCACCGAAGAAAAACCATCTCGCCTCGCGCAGACTATTCGTGTTGCTAAACGCTAAGACAACTCTGCACAACATGCCGGATGCGGCTAACGCCTTATCCGGCCTACAAACACACGCAGTCGTAGGCCTGATAAGCGCAGCGCCATCAGGTAAATCAGTGCAACATGCCGGATGCGGCTAACGCCTTATCCGGCATGCAAACCACACGCAGCCGTTGGCCTGATAAGCTGCGTGAGCATCGTCATTTGGCAAATCAGGCCATATCCAGCGCTGTTTTACCTTTTGGCGCCGGATACGCCTTATCTAACTGCTTCAGCTCATCTACAGAGAGCGTTATCTGCAGCGCGGCGGCATTTTGTTCGACATGCGCTACGCTTGCGGCTTTCGGAATTGCTATTACACCCGACTGACGAATCACCCACGCCAGCAAAATCTGCGCAGCACTAACATTGTGCACGCGCGCAATGTCATTCACCACGGAATTAGAAAGCAAATCGCCACGCAGGCGTCCCGCCTGGGCCAGCGGACTGTATGCCATAACCGGCATCTGCTGCTGCTGGCACCACGGCAGTAAATCATATTCAATACCGCGCGAGGCTAAATGATAAAGCACCTGGTTAGTCGCACACTCCCGTCCACCGGGTACCTGCCATAACGCCTGCATATCATCATAATCGAGATTTGAGACGCCCCAACGGCGGATTTTCCCTTGCGCAATCAGTGTTTCCATGGCATCGACGGTCTCTGCAAATGAAAAATCGCCCATCCAGTGCAGCAAATAGAGATCCAGATAATCAGTTTTCAGTCGACGCAGGCTGGCTTCGCAGGCGGCAATGGCTTTCTCTCCACCGGCATTCCATGGGTAAACTTTCGAGACTAAAAAAGCGCTATCACGCCGTCCCGTTAATGCTTCACCCACCACCTCTTCCGCTGCACCATCAGCGTACATTTCTGCGGTATCAATCAATCGCAGGCCGAGATCCAGTCCGGCCTGCAGCGCAGACACTTCATCCCGGCGTCGGCTTGGATCCTCGCCCATGTACCATGTTCCCTGCCCAATAGCAGGAAGCGATACCTGGTTTGTAAACGTCACCTGTTTCGCTGTCATCGCACCCTCCTGTGTTAATGCACCACAGTAAAGCAAAACAACGTGCATGTGTCCTGTTAGGGTGCACAAATTGCACCATCATGATCTGGGGGTTGTCTTAAATTTAATGACGTAAAAAAGCCCGCAGAGATGCGGGCTAGTGTTTGACACCGAGTAGTATCAGAACTTGTAGGTCACACCTACCGAGAAGATGCCAGACCAGGACTTATCGACCATCGGGCTGTCTTTCACTTCATCACTCAAACGCACATAACGGCCAGTGCCGTACACGTTCCAGTTGCCAAGGAAGTTATAGCTCGCGGTCAACTCCAGGTACGGATCCCATCCATCGTCAGCGTTGTAGCTATTCAGACCACTGCGGCGAGACTCGTGATTGGACACACCATAATAGTAGTCGTTGTAGTTTTCGCTGCTGTACTGCACACCGATACCCGGCGTCAGGGTCAGACCACCATTGGTGTAACGGTAGAGCCAGGCCAGATCCCAGATAAAGCCGTTGCTGTTATCCAGGGTATCACCCGCCAGTGCGGTACGCAGGAAACCATACTGGGTGTTATGTACATATGATAGACCAGCCATCAAGCTGCTTTTACGCTTGTCGAGTTGGCGTAAAGCATGGCTATCGCTATCACCCGGCTTGAAATGCGTCGGATCATAGTACGCCATGATGGAAAGCTTATCTGCCGTATCATTCCACAAATAGTAACCGCCACCCAAGCCGCGGAACCACACATTATCGCCTTCATAGGTGACAACCGGAACAGGGTAAACATCGCGGTCATACTGTTTGTACGGGCTATTAATCACACCAACACCCGCGCCAACAGTCCACTGACTTTCCGCCTGTGCGGTGCTAACTGCGGTTGCGGCAAGGACGCCAAGTGCCAGAAGTTTGAGTTTGGTCACAATCCATAATTCCTTATTCAAATGTGTAGCGGTCAAAGTGTAACCGCCAATACGCTTCAGCCCAACTATTTTACGTATTCACCCCAGAATGTAACCCCCTAATTTCTCAGCGAGTGATGACATTTTGCTTGCAGCACGGTGAACACCGCATGAATCCCGCTCCAATTCTTTACATAAGATGTGCTTTTTTTGCTGATGAGTTATTGATATGCCATTGAAATTCATTTGCGCACACAGGCAAGTTTTGCAAATGCCATCTACGCTTAATTTTAGAAGGTGTATCACCGAATACGTTGATCTCCTGACCACTAAAATGGCATGAGAGTTGCTTATTTCTTCAGCAGCGACGTCGTTCAGTTTACCTCTTCAGGGGCCTCTACTATTCATATGAACGGCTCTTAACATGTGCTAAAAAACGAAAGGACGGCATACCATGAATATATTCGATCACTATCGCCAGCGTTATGAAGCTGCCAAGGACGAAGAGTTCACGCTGCAGGAGTTTCTTACCACTTGTCGGCAAGATCGCAGTGCTTATGCCAACGCGGCAGAGCGGCTATTAATGGCTA
Organism: Citrobacter sp. LUTT5; assembly: GCF_009905315.1. Classification (NCBI taxonomy): domain Bacteria; kingdom Pseudomonadati; phylum Pseudomonadota; class Gammaproteobacteria; order Enterobacterales; family Enterobacteriaceae; genus Citrobacter; species Citrobacter sp. LUTT5. Next base: position 2,886,888 of record NZ_CP047606.1, read on the forward strand.
TTGGTGAGCCTGTCATGGTTGACACTGCCCATGAACCTCGACTTTCTCGACTCTTTTCGAATCGGGTAATTGCACGCTATCCCGCTTTTGAAGAGTTTTACGGCATGGAAGACGCCATTGAGCAGATTGTTTCTTATTTGAAGCATGCGGCTCAAGGTCTGGAAGAGAAGAAGCAGATTCTGTATCTGCTGGGGCCTGTGGGAGGGGGGAAATCATCTCTTGCTGAGCGGCTGAAGTCGCTGATGCAACGAGTACCGATTTATGTCCTGAGCGCCAATGGCGAACGTAGCCCGGTCAACGATCATCCGTTATGCCTGTTTAATCCGCAGGAAGACGCGCAGATCCTGGAAAAAGAGTATGGGATCCCGCGTCGTTATCTCGGTACGATCATGTCGCCGTGGGCTGCTAAACGTCTGCATGATTTTGGCGGGGACATTACAAAATTCCGCGTCGTCAAAGTCTGGCCGTCTATTCTGGAGCAGATCGCAATCGCTAAAACGGAGCCTGGTGATGAAAACAACCAGGATATTTCTGCGCTGGTCGGGAAAGTGGATATTCGTAAACTCGAACACCACGCCCAGAACGATCCTGATGCCTACGGTTATTCGGGCGCACTGTGCCGCTCAAACCAGGGGATTATGGAGTTCGTTGAGATGTTTAAAGCACCGATTAAAGTGCTGCATCCTCTGCTGACCGCCACCCAGGAAGGAAACTACAACGGGACAGAAGGTATCTCCGCCCTGCCGTTTAACGGGATTATTCTTGCCCACTCGAACGAGTCTGAATGGGTAACGTTCCGTAATAACAAAAACAATGAGGCGTTCCTTGACCGTGTTTACATCGTCAAAGTGCCTTATTGCCTGCGGATCTCTGAAGAGATCAAAATTTACGAAAAACTGCTTAACCACAGTGAGCTGACCCATGCGCCTTGCGCACCGGGCACGTTGGAAACGCTCTCTCGCTTTACCATTCTTTCTCGCCTGAAAGAACCTGAGAACTCGAGCATTTACTCGAAGATGCGCGTTTACGATGGCGAAAGCCTGAAAGATACCGATCCAAAAGCGAAATCCTATCAGGAGTATCGGGATTACGCCGGGGTTGATGAGGGAATGAACGGTCTGTCCACGCGTTTCGCGTTTAAGATCCTCTCTCGCGTCTTTAACTTTGACCATGCCGAAGTGGCAGCTAACCCGGTTCATCTGTTCTACGTACTGGAGCAGCAAATCGAGCGTGAACAGTTCCCGCAGGAGCAAGCTGAGCGTTATCTTGAGTTCCTGAAAGGCTATCTGATCCCGAAATATGCTGAATTCATCGGCAAGGAGATCCAGACAGCTTATCTCGAATCCTATTCCGAATACGGACAGAACATTTTCGACCGTTATGTCACTTATGCGGATTTCTGGATTCAGGATCAGGAGTATCGCGATCCAGATACCGGTCAGCTGTTTGATCGCGAGTCACTGAACTCAGAACTGGAGAAAATTGAGAAGCCGGCGGGTATCAGTAACCCGAAAGATTTCCGTAACGAGATCGTCAACTTTGTTCTGCGTGCCAGAGCGAATAACAGCGGTCGCAATCCAAACTGGACCAGTTACGAAAAACTACGCACGGTTATTGAGAAGAAAATGTTCTCCAATACCGAGGAGCTGCTGCCGGTCATTTCGTTCAATGCTAAAACCTCGACTGACGAGCAGAAAAAACACGACGATTTTGTCGACCGTATGATGGAAAAAGGCTACACGCGTAAACAGGTGCGTTTACTGTGCGAATGGTATTTGCGCGTACGTAAATCGTCTTAACATAAGTGCCCGGTGGCGCATGCGCTTACCGGGCTTGCAAAACAATGTTCCGTAGGCCGGATAGCGACAGCGCCATCCGGCACTTACAGACATGGCGAACAGTTGGCAGTACGGGGGGCTTATGACCTGGTTTATTGACCGGCGTCTTAACGGCAAAAACAAGAGCACGGTAAACCGCCAGCGCTTCTTACGCCGTTATAAATCGCAAATTAAACAGTCGATCTCCGAGGCCATTAACAAGCGTTCGGTGACTGATGTGGATAGCGGCGAATCTGTCTCTATTCCGACTGATGATATTAGCGAACCAATGTTTCATCAGGGACGTGGTGGCCTGCGCCATCGCGTACATCCGGGTAACGACCATTTTGTGCAGAATGACCGCATTGAACGCCCACAGGGCGGCGGTGGCGGCTCAGGAAGTGGACAAGGCCAGGCCAGCCAGGATGGTGAGGGTCAGGATGAGTTCGTCTTTCAGATCTCTAAAGATGAATATCTTGATCTGTTGTTCGAAGATTTAGCACTTCCTAACCTGAAGCAGAATCAGCAGCGTCAGTTAACGGAGTATAAAACACACCGGGCAGGTTTTACCTCTAACGGTGTGCCTGCCAACATTAGCGTGGTGCGATCCCTGCAAAACTCACTGGCGCGCCGTACGGCGATGACAGCGGGTAAGCGTCGCGAACTGCATGCTCTCGAAGCGGATCTGGAAACCATCGCGAAAAGCGAACCAGCGCAGTTGCTGGAAGAGGAACGGTTACGCAAAGAGATTGCCGAACTGCGGGCAAAAATCGAACGCGTGCCATTTATCGACACCTTTGATTTACGCTACAAAAATTATGAAAAACGCCCCGACCCTTCCAGCCAGGCGGTGATGTTCTGCCTGATGGACGTCTCTGGTTCGATGGATCAGTCGACCAAAGATATGGCTAAACGTTTTTATATCCTGCTGTATCTGTTCTTAAGCCGGACCTATAAGAACGTGGAGGTGGTTTATATTCGCCACCATACCCAGGCGAAAGAAGTGGATGAACATGAGTTCTTCTACTCTCAGGAAACCGGGGGAACCATTGTCTCCAGTGCGCTGAAGTTAATGGATGAAGTGGTGAAAGATCGCTACAACCCTGCCCAGTGGAACATCTATGCTGCACAGGCATCGGACGGTGATAACTGGGCAGATGATTCACCGCTGTGTCATGAGATTTTGGCGAAAAAGCTACTGCCAGTGGTACGCTATTACAGCTATATCGAAATCACTCGCCGCGCCCACCAAACCTTATGGCGTGAATACGAACATCTGCAATCAACCTTTGATAACTTTGCGATGCAGCATATCCGCGACCAGGATGATATTTACCCGGTATTTCGCGAACTGTTTCATAAGCAAAGTACGACCAGTAACAATTAATCTAAACAAATCAGTCAGCGCGTAGATGTGCTGACTGATTTTATAAACAGTGCCCCATCCTGTTTTTATTTTCCCTTAACAGAGCAGCAGGCAATGTAGTTTAGCTGATGACGTTGCGAACGGAAGAAGCGAAACATTTTCAGGAACCGACGACGATTTTCGCTCGTGCGTAAGCCGTTAAACACAATTTTAACTGCCCCTGTAAGCCCTTCATCACGAATTAATCCGCGCGGTGACATCAGCGACATGTTGCCATTCTGCTGCAAGACCTGTTCGAACCCGGAGTTAAGAAACAAATCACGCCAGCCTTGTCTGGTCATTGGGCTAACGTTTGATTTCACCACATCGACAAGCTGGCCCTGTTCGCCCGCGCCCAGTTTTTGGGCGGTGAACATAATATCGTGGGTGAGCAGGCGCCCACCGGGCTTCAACACACGATAATATTCGGCAATTAACTTCGCCTTCGCTTTATCGGCATACATTGTCAGCATGGCTTCGTTAATCACAACATCAAAACTGTTATCCGCAAAAGGCAGGGTACTGGCATTCGCAGCCATCACATGGATGTGATTTTCCAGCCCATTTGCTGCCACATTATTTCTGGCATTAGACAGCGCGGTTTTATCCATATCGATAGCGTAGACCGTACAACCAAAGCGTTGAACTAACTCTATCGCCGTCGTGGCCATGTTGCACGCCACTTCAAGCACCTGGCTGCCGGGCGTCAGCTGTGACTGGCTAAACAACCATTCTGTTGCTTCAACGCCGCCCGGACGCAGACGGGTTTTGCCCAGGCTGGCTAAAAATGTATGACCCGCTTTTTCAGTCGCGCTCATTGGCCTGTCTCCTTTTATAAGTTGCATTATAAATACAACATTAAGAGTTAAAGGTGAAGCGCGCGAATGATTTTTATTACAAAATGTCCTTGCCCGTAGCGTTAGAGCGGATGTATGCCGTGTGATAGACTGAACTATCAGACTTACAGGGCTGTAAATCATTATGAAATTGCATCATAAAGCGCTCAGGCTCTTTATCTCCGTCAGCGTAATTGTTTTGACGTCTTCTTTTTTGGTTTATGAGCTCATTGCCAGCGATAAAGCAATGAATGCGTACATGCGCTATATCAATGAGAAAGCCGACTCATCGTTCCTCTATGATAAGTACACAAATCAGAGCATCGCAGCCCATCTGATGCGCACATTTTCGTCCCCCCATGAGCCAGCCTCTCTCGAACAGCAAAAAGCACTTTGCACCGCTTTCGACAGCGTTAACGGCGCTCATGGGCTCAACCTTACTAAGCACAACTATCTGCCATTGCACGGTACGTTGCAGACCACCTCAACAAAATGTAGTGAACAGCTTGATGACATTTTTCTGCTGCCTTCTTTTGACCGGGCGGTCAATGTTAATCGTCAGCAGAAAGATTACGGTCAGGGATTAGGGACGTTAGAGTATAAATTTCGATATTACGTCGATCTCAAAAATAACTACGTCTATTTCTATGATTTGATCGACTCGCGGAAATTTGCGATACACAACTGGTCGTTTTTGCAAAAAGGTACGCTGGGAATCGACCAGAATGATATTGATGGTATTTTCACCGGCCGCACGGTGATTTCCAGTATTTATGAAGATAACCTGACCGAGAAAAAAGTGATGAGCTTTTTAACACCGGTCTACTACACCGGTAAGTTAAAAGGTGTGGTGATGGTAGATATTAATAAAGAGAATTTACAGAATATTTTCTATACCAGCGACCGCCCTCTCGTCTGGCGCTATCTTAACGTAACGGTCTCGGATACCAGCTCCAGTAAAGAGATTCTCGTTCATAAAAGTGAAACCGATCTGTTCCGCTATGTTGACTATGAGAAGGACATACCCGGTGGTATACGCATCACACTCTCACTCGATGTTATGTATTTTATTGTCTCGTCCTGGAAGATATTCGCATTCTATTTACTGGCAACGATATTACTGCTGAATATGGTCAGAACGCATTTTCGGTTGTATCACAACGTCACGCGGGAAAATGTCAGTGATGCGATGACCGGGCTCTACAACCGTAAAATTTTAACGCCGGCGCTTGAGCAGCGTTTGCAACAGTTGGTGAACACGGGAACGCTCGTCACCTTTATCGCCATCGACTGCGATAAACTGAAAGTCATCAATGACACGTTAGGGCATAAAGAAGGCGATCGGATTATCACCCATCTGGCCAAAGCCATTCAAAGCTCTATTCGCAAAAGCGACTACGCCATCCGCCTCGGCGGCGATGAGTTTTGTATTATCCTCATCGACCACCCCAGTGATTTAACGCCCCGCCTGCTGGAGAGAATTCGCTATAACTTACAAATTATTGCGCATGATATATCCATCAGCTTCTCTGCCGGGGTTTACAATATGCAGCCGAACGACACTATTGATGATGCTTACAAAGCATCTGATGCACAGCTCTATCTGAACAAACAGAAAAAACACGCCGGTGCGTGATTATTTTTCTGCAGGATTTTCATTGTCGTACCAGGAGTAAGTCATGACGGAAGTGAACAAAGGTAACGCAACGCATCAGCGTTTAATTTCGCTGTTGTCAGAGCAAGGCGCAACGTACCGCGTGGTAAGCCATGAAGCCGTCGGCAAATGTGAGGCAGTTTCTGAAATTCGTGGTACCGCACTGGGCCAGGGAGCAAAAGCGCTGGTCTGCAAAGTAAAAGGCAACGGCGTCAATCAGCATGTCCTGGCGATCCTCTCTGCCGATCAGCAGGCCGACCTGAGCCGGTTAGCCAGCCATATTGGCGGGTTGAGAGCCTCTCTTGCCAGCCCGGCGGAGGTAGATGAACTGACAGGCTGCGTATTTGGCGCTATCCCACCGTTCAGTTTTCATCCTAACCTCAAGCTGGTCGCTGATCCGCTACTGTTTGAGCGTTTTCATGAAATTGCGTTTAATGCCGGGTTGCTGGAAAAATCCGTGATCATGGATACCGCAGATTACCTGCGTATCGCGCAACCTGAATTAATCCTTTTCCGCCGCGAACAATAATGGTCTGCGTTAGCAGTAAAAAACGTCGCATCGTGCTTTAGCCCAAAAAAAATCATAATCATTAAAAAAAGCCTGTTCCGTCACGCATTTACGCGTACAGTAAGCAGGCTTATTTTTTCTTTTGGCAAGGAAACTACGATGTTTGATGTCACTCTGCTGATCCTCCTCGGACTGGCAGCTCTGGGCTTTGTCAGCCACAACACCACTGTCGCTGTTTCAATTCTGGTGCTGATCATTGTCCGTGTTACCCCTCTGAATACTTTCTTCCCCTGGATTGAAAAACAGGGTCTGACCGTCGGGATTATCATTCTGACCATTGGTGTCATGGCACCGATCGCCAGCGGAACGCTACCGCCCTCCACGCTCATCCACTCCTTTGTAAACTGGAAATCACTGGTCGCTATTGCCGTCGGGGTATTTGTCTCATGGCTCGGCGGACGCGGCGTTACGCTCATGGGCAGTCAGCCCCAGCTTGTTGCCGGATTACTGGTGGGCACGGTACTGGGCGTGGCGCTGTTTCGCGGTGTGCCGGTGGGGCCGCTTATTGCGGCAGGCCTGGTCTCGTTGATTGTTGGGAAGCAGTAGCCAGCCCGTTCAGATAACGGCCTGGCGTCTGCCCCAGGCCTTTTTTGAACATAGTGATAAATGCCGTGGTCGAATCGTACCCGAGCATTTGCGCGACCTGTTGTACATTGCGGCCATCGATCAACGCCTGCAGCGCCAGAATCAGCTGGAGCTGGTGACGCCAACGGCGAAAACTCAACCCCGTTTCTTTGACGACCAGACGAGCAAGGTTACGTTCACTCATCGCAAATACGCTGGCCCATTGTCCCAACGTCTGCCATTGTGCTGGCTCTTTCGCCATCGTTGCGACCATTCTGCGAATTTTCGGGTGATCGGAAACCGGTAACTGCATCTGCTCCTGTGGTTGCTGCGGGAGTTCATCAAACAACACTTGCGTCAGCCGCTGGGTTGCCGGCTCCAGTCGCTGAGCATCCGATTTGGACGCCAGCGCCAGAATGAGTTCCCTACATAACGGGGCGATTTTCAGCGTGCAGCAACGTTCAGGCATCACGACAGCCTGCGGCTCAATAAACAGAAAACACAATTGCGCGCCCACGGTAACGTGGTTGCTGTGTGGAATTTCGCCAGGGATCCACACAGCATATTGCGGAGGCACCATCCACATAGCATTTTCAACTTCACAGGTGATCGCACCATGCAGCGCCAGGATCAACTGTCCCTTACGATGCTGATGCAGCGGACTGAAAAGTTCATCTTCCCGAGCCTGAATACAAAATGCGACCGCCGCATCGTGGTGCAAATCGGGCTCATATCCATCCAGTCTCAGCCCCAACATAAGAATGTCCTATTTTAGCGATAATCTGTCATTTTAGCTTGATTCATCCATAGTGTAAAAACGCTAAAGTATCGCCTCGCCTGACGATATGAGAAAAAAATGATTACTACACCTTCCTCCCGTGGCAAAAATGCAGCGTTGCTGATCGCGGGGATCCTGATGATTGCCACCACACTGCGCGTCACCTTTACCGGCGCAGCCCCGTTGCTGGATGCCATTCGCGCCGACTACGGTTTGAGTACCGCCCAGACTGGACTTCTGACTACCCTGCCGCTGCTGGCCTTCGCGCTGGTATCACCCCTGGCTGCCGCCGTTGCGCGCCGCTGGGGCATCGAACGTAGCCTGTTTGCCGCGATGCTGTTGATTTGCGTAGGTATTGCGATTCGTTCGCTGCCTTCCTCAGGGTTCCTGTTTAGCGGTACCGCCATCATTGGTTGCGGAATCGCGTTGGGAAATGTGCTGTTACCCGGATTGATTAAGCGTGATTTTTCCCAGCATGTGGCGAAACTCACTGGCGCATACTCGCTGACCATGGGCGCGGCGGCGGCACTGGGCTCGGCAATTGTGGTTCCATTGGCACTAAATGGATTTGGCTGGCGCGGTGCGTTGATGGTGCTGATGGCCTTCCCGCTGCTGGCGCTGATTATCTGGTTGCCCCAATGCCGCCAGACTGCTCATGCCAGCCTGAGTAACTCGCGCGCCTTGCATTCCCGCGCGATCTGGCGCTCTGGCCTCGCCTGGCAAGTAACGCTGTTTCTGGGGATCAACTCCCTTGTCTATTACGTCATCATCGGCTGGCTACCCGCCATTTTAATTAGCCATGGCTACAGTGAATCTCAGGCCGGTTCGTTGCATGGTTTACTGCAGCTGGCGACTGCCGCGCCGGGAATATTGATCCCTCTCGTCCTGAACAGATTTAAGGATCAGCGCGCCATCGCCGCTCTGGTTTCGTTAATGTGCGCTGTCGGCGCGGCGGGATTCGCCATAATGCCCGAACAGGCATTGCTATGGACCATCCTGTTTGGCTTTGGCTCAGGCGCGACGATGATCCTCGGCTTAACCTTTATTGGCCTGCGCGCAAGCTCAGCGCATCAGGCTGCAGCGCTCTCCGGCATGGCACAGTCTGTCGGATATTTACTGGCCGCCTGCGGGCCACCGCTGATGGGGAAAATTCACGACCTCAACGGTAGTTGGCTGATTCCATTAACGGGTGTCGCCGTGTTAGCGATGCTGATGGCGGTGTTTGGTTTGTGCGCGGGGCGCAATCGGGAGATCGCGAGCGCATAATGCAGAGGGCAGGTTCGCGGACAACCTGCCCAATATTTATCCGCGCGCGGCGCGCAGCATCGCCTGAACCAGAGGTACGGGTTTTCCCGCCAGCGCTCCGCGTTCATGCTGAAAGAGCGTGCCGACATAAAATGGATGTGTCACCAGCTCAATGGCACGAATATCACCAGCCTCATCCCAACCGGTCACACGGAGATCGCCGCGCTCCAGCTCAGCGGCAAAATCTTCCGATACGCCGTAGTTGCAGTGATATCCCTCCGAGATAACATCCCGTCCGTAGGCTTTGGCAATCAGCGTATTGGCCCGAAGCTCAATATCATCCGTTTTTTCTACCAGCGAGCAGGTCAACGGTGTTATCACCATCCGACCCGTGGTGTCCGTCTCCGCGTGGGCGGCGTCGATCCAGCCCAGCACGTTGCGGGCATACTCCAGAATGGCATGTTGAAAGCCGCCACAGGTACCCAGGAATGGGATGCTGTTTTCACGCGCATAGCGTATCGCGATCAGCGCCCCTTCCAGGTGGCGATAAGGACTGCCTGGAACGACCCAAATGGCATCATAACCTACCAGGTCCTCACTGCTGCTGATATCAGATGTGGTTAGCCAGTCATAATCAGCCACTAATTCCAGGACGGCAGCGGCATCATCAATGGCAAGAGGAATAGCCTGATGCGCCACAATATCGGGGTTGTAATCGCCCACCAGCGCAATGCGAAGCGTATCTTTAATCGGGGAAATTTCCATTAAACTTTCCTTATGTCCAGACAATGAGGGACACTATAAGGAGCCTCAGCCTACCGATTTTTTGTTGGTATCACAATCCCTTAAATTGGGAGTCAGGGCTGGCGGAATGCTATAATGGTCACGTTTTACGATCTTATTTAACCGTAATAGCGATAGCTTAATGGAGCGGATGAAGAGATGAATATTCAGTGCAAACGTGTGTATGACCCGGCAGAAAAAAGCGATGGTTACCGCGTGTTGGTCGACCGGTTATGGCCTCGCGGGGTGAAAAAGAGCGATCTTATTTTCAACGAATGGAATAAAGCACTTACCCCGTCATCTGATTTACGTAAGGCATTCCACGCAGAGTTGATTGATTTCTCGCATTTTTCTGAGCAATATCGCGCTGAACTGGCTCAACAGCAGCAAGAAGGAAAGCGCCTCGCAGAGATTGCCCGACAGCAAACCTTAACGCTACTGTATGCGGCGAAAAATACCCAGCAAAACCACGCGCTGGTGCTCGCTGAGTGGCTACGTCAATGCTGACCGCGTATCACTTGCCCGTTGTCGGATGATCTCTACGCCAGAGCGCCCATTCATCAATCACTTCCCCACCGGGTAGTTTGCAGTCTGACCTTACGCCTTGCGGAGTCTGCACCGCAACCAGCGTACCGCCCTTTTGTTCGCAATACACCGATGCCGGATTCGCCATGCCGATTTTTGGTGGTTTAGGGGCATCAGGCTGCGTGGTACACCCCGCCAGCACCAGCAAGCCGGGCAAAATAATAGACGCAAGTTTCATCTCTACTCCTGTTTAAAAGTATTATTCCGGCAGGTTACCCCGACTTCCCTTCTATCTCCATGTTTTACGTTCTAATTTCAATTTTATGATTACATTTCAGCCAGGAACGCGTGTTTCATCTTGCTCGCGGATGTTCTATCATGCGCCCACATCAGCCCTGTCATCACTCAGGAGTATTTACACCTCATGTCGGACATGATCCTTGCCAGAGTCTCACAATCCTTAGCCACGGAGCAGTCAGTTGAGAGTCTGGTACGCCAACTTCTGGAAATGCTGGAAGTAGTGACTGAGATGGAATCTACATACTTGACCAAGGTCGATCTGGATGCCCGTCTGCAGCATATTCTGTATGCGCGTAATAGCTGCCAAATGCAGATCCCCGAAGGGCTGTCCGTACCGTGGGATGAGACGCTGTGCAAACGCGCTATTGAGGAAAACTGTCTGTACAGCGACAACGTGCCCGTACGATGGCCGGAATGTACCACCGCTCGCGCACTGGACATCACCACTTTTCTGAGTACTCCCGTTCATCTTCCGGACGGAACGTTTTACGGTACGCTCTGCGCCACCAGTCGCCGCCAGCATGCGTTAAGCGAACGTGGTGAACAGGTGTTGCATCTGTTTGCCGGACTAATCGCCCAGTCTATTCAAAAAGAGTCGCTGGTTGCTCAGTTACGTGAAGCGAACGCTGCGCTGATTGCTCACTCCTACACCGATGCCCTGACCGGATTACCGAATCGGCGCGCAATTTTTGAAAATGTAGAGACCCTTTTTTCGCTCGCCCGCCACCTCAGGCAGAAGATAGTTGTCGCCTATATCGATTTGGATGATTTCAAATTGATCAATGACCGCTTTGGCCACGAGGTTGGCGACCAGTTCCTGATCCAGATTGGGCACCGCCTGCTGCGTAAATGTAGTGATAATGACATTCTCGGTCGACTGGGCGGTGACGAATTTTTAGTCGCTCGCCTGTCACCGGAAGATGACAGGGAGCAACGTGTTCGTCTGCAGCAGGTGAAACATCAGTTGCAGCAGCAAATTTGCGGCGACTACCACCTGGGCGATATTCATCTGTTTTATCCTGGTGCCAGTCTGGGCGTGGTGGAAATTGATCCGCTGGAGACTGATGTAAACTGTGCGCTTCATCTCGCAGACAGCGCAATGTACAAGGATAAAAAGCGTCAGGATAAAACCGCTTTTGTCGTACATTAACCCCTGCTATGCTGACTCGTCTTTAAATAACTCTGGTAGATAATCGTATGCGACTCGGTATTATTTTCCCTGTCATTATTTTCATTTCCGCTGTCGTTTTCTTATCCTGGTTTTTTATTGGCGGTTACGCTGCGCCTGGAGCATAACGATGAAAAAAACAACGCTTATTATGATTGGCGTGGCTATCATCGTGGTTCTGGGCACGGAACTGGGGTGGTGGTAACCAAAGAAAAAGGCCACTTATCAGTGGCCTCTATTGTCTGCATGTTTACTTAACTTTTGACTTTTCTATAGATAAACAACACCACAATCGCACCGATAACCGCTACGACAAAACTGCCAAAGTTGAAACCATCAACTTTACCAAAACCAAAGAAGGTACTGATCCAGCCACCCACTACCGCACCGACAACCCCTAAGATGATGGTCATAAAGAATCCGCCGCCATCTTTACCCGGCATAATCCATTTTGCCAAAATCCCAGCGATAAGACCGAAAATCACCCATGAAATAATGCCCATAATATCCCTCACTTATGTTTTTAAGTTAACGATTCGCTCGTTGTATAAAAGCATAGCATAGCGCTGAAAAATTAAAATTTGTGATCGGTATCACCTGCTATTTTCATCTTTTTCTGATCTTTCATAAGGTTAAACCATTCGATGCGACATTTTCCCTGACGTAGCTCGTCATTAATGTCGAATCGTCAGTCATTCTGCTTTACTCATTCGCCCTCAGTCCCTGCAATTACTGGGTTTTCACTTCTGGCACGATTTATGCTTAAACAACCGGTCACTATGACAAATCGTAGTCCGCGATGCGTATCGCGCGGCTCCGTTTACAATTCGCGCTATTTCAGCATTTAACAGGTCTGTTATTGATGAAAAAAATCACCAGTGTATGCCCATACTGTGGGGCCGGGTGCAAGCTCAAGCTTGTTGTTGAGAATAACAAAATCATCCGCGCCGAGGCCGCAGAGGGTGTAACGAACCAAAATCAGTTATGCCTGAAAGGCTACTATGGTTGGGATTTTCTTAACGACACTCGCCTTCTGACTCCCCGTCTGACTCGCCCGATGATCCGTTATGAAAAAGGTGGAAAATTCACTCCCGTTAGCTGGGATGAAGCCATTCGTTACACCGCAAAACGCTTATCTGAAATCAAAAATACCTATGGCCCCCGCGCCATTATGACCACTGGGTCTTCACGTGGAACAGGGAATGAAACCAACTACGTGATGCAAAAATTCGCACGTGGCGTTCTCCATACCAATAATGTCGATTGCTGCGCCCGTGTCTGTCACGGCCCTTCCGTTGCCGGGTTACAGGAAACATTAGGCAATGGCGCCATGAGCAATTCCATCAGCGACATTGAAAACTCAAAATGTCTGCTGATCTTTGGCTATAACTGCGCCGACTCGCACCCGATCGTGGCTCGCAGGGTAATTAAAGCTCGCCAGAATGGCGCAAAAATCATTGTCTGTGACCCACGTCGTATTGAAACTGCTCGTATCGCTGACCAACATTTGCAGTTAAAAAACGGGTGTAATATGGCACTGGTTAACGCCTTTGGCCATGTCCTCATCGAAGAGCAACTCTACGATCGCGAGTATGTACAAAAGCATGCGGAAGGACTGGAAACATACTGGGAAACCGTGAAGGACTATGCGCCTGAAGCCGTTGAACATTTAACGGGTGTTCCCGCACAGCAGGTTCGTCAGGCGATGCGTACATTTGCCGCAGCGCCATCGGCAACCGTGATGTGGGGAATGGGCGTCACCCAGTTTGGCCAGGCCGTTGACGTGGTTCGTGGTTTGTCGAGCCTGGCGTTGCTGACCGGCAATCTGGGACGTCCTAACGTCGGCGTTGGGCCGGTGCGTGGGCAGAATAACGTGCAAGGCGCGTGCGATATGGGGGTACTGCCTAACCAGTTCCCTGGGTATCAGGACGTGACCGATTTCACCATCAGGGAGAAATTCGCCAACGCCTGGGGCATTGACGTTAATCAGATGGATGACAAGGTTGGGACGCGCATCACCGAAGTTCCGCATCTGGCTATTGAAGGCAAAATTAAAGCCTACTACATCATGGGGGAGGATCCGTTGCAAACCGAGGCCGATTTAGGTCTGGTCCGCGAAGGGTTTAACGCGCTCGATTTTATTGTCGTGCAGGATATCTTCATGACCAAGACAGCGGAAATGGCCGACGTCCTCCTGCCGGCCACCTCCTGGGGTGAACACGGTGGCGTCTTTACCTGCGCCGATCGTGGATTCCAGCGTTTTGAAAAAGCGATTGAACCCTCAGGAGATGTCAAGCGTGACTGGGAGATCATCAGCCTGCTGGCCAGTGAAATGGGCTATCCCATGCGGTATCAAAGTAACCAGCAAATCTGGGATGAGATGCGCGAGCTGTGCCCGCTGTTCTACGGCGTAACCTATGAGAAAATGGGTGAAATGGGGCATATTCAGTGGCCATGTCCGGAGCTCGATCACCCCGGCACACCTTACCTTTACGCGAACAGCCAGTTTGATACCGCCAATGGCAAAGGCAAACTGTTTGCCGCACAATGGCGAGCGCCCGCAGAAGTTCCTGATGAAAAGTATCCGCTGGTCCTGTGTACAGTGCGTGAAGTTGGGCACTACTCCTGTCGTTCAATGACCGGCAACTGCGCAGCGCTGCAAGCCCTGGCAGATGAGCCTGGGTATGTGCAAATCAATACTCATGATGCAGAAAAACTGGGTATTCGTCATCGTGACCTGGTATGGGTCAGCTCGCGTCGTGGTAAGGTCATCAGCCGCGCGGATGTATCCGAGCGTATCAATACCGGAACGGTGTATATGACCTATCAATGGTGGATTGGTGCGTGTAACGAGTTAACCCAGGATAACCTCGATCCTATTTCGAAAACGCCGGAAACCAAATATTGCGCCGTAAGTATTGAGCACATTAGCGATCAGGGATGGGCTGAAAAGTATGCCGCACAGACGTATAGCGACATGAAATCACGCTTGTGCGAGGCCATTGCGTAAGTCACCTCGCTAACCGCCTGAGTCTGGTCATCCAGACTCAGGTATTTTCTCGTTACTTCGCCAGCTGTGGTTCACTAAAGCGAATAGCAGCAGATTCTTCCTGCTTATCCCGCTGCATAAAACCGAGGTTCATCAGGAACAATCCTACCATAAACGGGAGTTCATACAGCTCTTCAATGAGATCGCCGTACTGCGCGTTGTGCAAAAAGACAGGGGCCAGCAGACGATGATGCTCTACCGTATCGGAGATCAAAAATGCACAGGTGGTGATCGCTAACAGCCATAGCGGCAGCGGTTCATTGCGTAAGCGACGGGCAATATCCTGGCGTAAGCGTTTTGATATCAGGACAGGCAGAATAATCATTGCAATCAATACCACTGAGATAACTCTGAACAGAAGTTTAGGGTGCTCGGGGAAATAATCACGGCCCCAACTGGTACTGCGACCCAGCAACACCAACCACCACACAGCCGCCCAAAGCCAAAATTGTTTCTCGCCTTCAGGACGTGATAAAGGCCGGATGTAGCTGAGAGTAAAAAGCGCTCCAAACAGCAGCCATAACGCCTGGCCATTCTCAATCCATCTGACGACAGTACCGTTGAGCAAAGGTAGATTCCAATTCGCAGTGAACGGGATCGCTACGATGATCAGCCCAAGAATGAAAGTGGGTAATGTTAGTCGGGTATTCAGTTTCATAAGCGAGGTTCTGTATTGTGACTGTTTCACGATCATAACCCCTGTGAATGATCCAACATTAGCAATCAATGCGGATTTCTTAAGGTATTCTTAAGAAATCTTTTTCCGGATATTTCCAGGTTTAACACGGATAAAAAAACCGCTCTGCGCCAGAGAAACGCAGTGCGGTTTATAAATCAAAAACGAAAATATGCAATCAGAGGCAGAGGCTAACATCTACCAGCCGCAGACGTCGTGCTCATTCTCGGTATCGTATGAACGTACCGTATTGACCAGGTCTTTAACCACTTCAGCGGCCACATCCGGAATCAACAGCGTCATCGGCGCTTCAGTTTCATAATCGACTGACACGCCGTTGCTGTTATTGGTCACTGTTACGGTATAGGTTGCTTTGCCCATGATTTACTCCTTGCCGGTGCGCACGACTTTTCGTTGATTCGCGCTCTCCATCAGAACTTCCGGGGCAACGAAAAAATCGATATTAAAGTAAGTGTCGTCGGTCATCACTTCGATGTTATGCCATTTTTCCGGTGGAAAAACGCCAAACTGACCGGCTTCAATAACCATCACCTCTACGGGCTCCGGGCTATGTTCATCTGCGTATCCGAGATATTTGACCGCCCCCTGCATAACCGAAAGTCGAGGATAAACCCCGGCACGGGTTCCTTTATCAAGGTGGCGTTCGAAAATTCCGGCAGGTGCCGTTTCTTTGTTCCAGAATGGAGTAGAGCGTGTATGGATATGGTTCTGTGGAATTTGAAGCATTTTTCTTCCCTTTTCCAGTCGACAACCAGCGAGTTCTTACTGAACCGCTGCTGTACACAGGGTACGCCTCATAATATACATTTAAAATACCATTTATTGGTTATAACAATACAATTATAAATGAATTGCAGGGTGTAATATTGAAGGCCCGCCGTAACCAACGGGCCAATGGCGTCACGACTGAAGCGTGGCCAGACGAGCGGCAAAACCAACAAAAATCAGACCAATAAGGGAATTACCCACTTTGGCCAGCTTTTTCTTCGTACGGATATACTGCGTCACGAACGCGCCGGAGAAAATAAGAAAGCTCAGATAGAAAAAGCTCACTATCTCAAGCGTAATAGCCAAAATAAAGAATGACAGCCCTGAGTGCGGCGCATTGACATCAATAAACTGCACGAAGAACGACACATAAAACAAAATAGCTTTAGGATTCGTCAGGCTCAGAATTAACGCACGTTTAAAAATAGCGCCAAACGGGACTTCTTCAGGCGCGGCATCGCCAGCTTTCGATTTCAGTGTTGCATACAGGATCTTCGCACCGAGGTACAGCAGATAAAACGCGCCAAGATAGCGAACGATGTTGAACAAAACGGGCGTTGTTTTGATCAATGCGGCAACTCCGGCATAGGCCAAAAACATTAACACGGCATCGCCGATAAACACACCGCTTGCGGCGAGATAACCGCCCTTCACTCCCCGACCAACGCTGTTCTTCAACACAAATATCGTATTTGGCCCCGGTACCAGCACGATAAAAATAGCCCCCACCAGATACGTCCAGTAATTCAGAACTCCATACTCTGCGAACACGTTAACCTCTTCCTGAAAAAACACATGCACTTGCTGCGAGACAATATGCTAACGAATGCATCGGGTGATGGAAAGAGAAGGTTATGAATTAAAAAACCCGCCACTGGTGACGGGTGTGTACAGATAAGGTTAGCCCGGATTAATGGTGCAGCATCTCATCCACAACCTCTTCTCCCTTCAACTGGTAAGGGTAGTAGGTCGGCCAGTTTTCCATCTCTTCAAGCAAGGCTGCCTGCGAGGTATTTCCCATAAAAATATGGAAGTGGCTCGATTTACGCGGCGCGATAATATGATCGCTGAATTGCACGTATTTAGGTGCTTTGCTGTTAGCGTCTTTACACTCAAACAGATAACGTACACCTTTCTTGCCTGACTTATAGTGCAGAATTTTATAACCGGCGTAGTCGTATTTACATGATGCAACCTGATTACCGGTGTGAAATTCCATTACGTCATTTTCGATGCCGATGGTGTCTACGTTGGTTGCATAACCTTCACGGTAGTAATCTTTAATTTGTTCTGCCGTTTTGCTTTTGTCTTTCTCCGCTTTCTTTTTGAAGACCGGATCAAGCTCGCCGCTGACCAGATACGGATAGACAGATTGCCACATGCCATCCCAGTCGGTCAGCGCCCTATTTTGCACCTGGTTATCATCAAAAACCCCTTCCGACGCCTTTTGTTCTGCTTCGCTCATCGGCGCACCATGGGAATGATGACCGTGCGCCATAACCGAACCACTGACTACAAGCATCCCCAGAGCAATTGTCAGTTTTTTAATACAAATAGCCAAAATTTCACCCTCAAATCATTTGCGAGTGAGTGTTATAATATAACATATCAATTTAATCAATAGATCAGCTACAAGCCTTATCTCATTTCACGTTACAAGGAGTTTGCTGGAACAAAGCTGTTCAAGCAGGGCCTGTTGATGGCTGATAATCAGCATAGCCAATGGCCGACGCTGGCATTCTTCAAGCAGCAGCGCCCAGATATCCCGTTGAATGGAAGGATCGAGCTGGGCGGTAATTTCATCAGCAATAAGAAAACGTGTCCGCGGGTCCAGCGTACGAAGTAAAGCAATTCGCGCCAGTTCACCGCCAGAAAGTTGTCCGGGGCGGCGAGTTAACCACTCTGGGTTGATGTGAAGACGGGTAAGCATTTCAGCATCCGGTCGCCAGGCATCATGAACCGCATCACCGGTGCTGCGTCGGGGGTTAAAAGTTAATTCCGGATGCTGTGGCACCAGTTGCACCGGGCAATACTGGTGCATCGGCAACGGTTGTTCATCAACCAGAATGTCACCCGAAGTTGGTTTCTGCCAGCCCGCCAGCACGCGTCCCAGCGTCGTTTTGCCCGTCCCACTTGGCGCACAAATCCCAATACGTTCTCCAGGGTGTAGAGAGAAGGTCAGATTTTGCCACAGAACCTTTTCTCCCTGACGGATTGTTACATCACGACAGCACAACATCGCGCTCTCCAAAAAGTTGATTTCTTTCAGGCAGCGCCCGCCATTGTCGTTGCAGATGTTCGCTAATCTCTCCGCGTAACAGCTGTTCCCGGCTGACGTTATCCGACACCCTTCCCTGATGCAGCGCGACAATACGATCCGCATGGCGGGCCGCCAGCGTGAGGTCATGCGTTACCCATAAAACGCCAGCCCCTTGCTCACATTGCTCACGCAACTGTTCAAGGAGTTGATTAGCCAGAGGTGCATCAAGCCAGGCGGTAATTTCATCCGCCAGAATATAGCGAGCCTGACTCAGAGACGCATGACAGGCCAGGACACGTTTCGCCATACCGCCTGAAAGCTGGCGCGGAAAAGCATCTAATACGCGACTTTCCAGTCGGCTACGCTGGAGCAATCGTTCAATTTTTCCGGCATTCCATTGTTGGCCAGAAAGCTGGCATGCCCTGCGCAGATGCTTTTCAATCGAGAGCAGCGGGTTAAGCGCCTGAACGCCTTGCGGGACATAGCTGAAGGTATCGCCACGACATTTGCGAATATCATCGCTGTTCAGCGTTTTGCCCTCCAGTGTGATAGTGCCCTGGAAGCGCAAATTCTCCGGTAAGAGATCGAGCAGGCATTGCAGCAGCAGGCTCTTACCCTCCCCGCTTCCTCCCACTAACGCCACCATTTGACCCGGTGCCACGTCGAAAGAGATATCCTGCAACAGCGAAGACCAGTTTCTCGCGCCGTACCAGCGATAACGCGCCACCTCCAGCGAGACCTGTCTTAAACTCAACATGCGTCACCTCGTAACCATAAACGATGTACCGCCCTTGCGAGCTGATCGAATAACATCACCAGACTGAACAGCATCAGTCCCGGAAACAGCACCAACCACCAATCGCCATGACTGATAAATCTCAGCGCATCCGCCAGCAGTAGTCCCAGTGACGGTTCATGCGGTGCCAGCCCAAAACCGAGGAAGCTTAACGCCGCACTGTGCAACACCGCGTGGGGAAACATCAGTAGTGTTCCCGTTAGCCATTGAGGTAATAAGGCGGGTAGATAGTGATGTCGCCAGCAGTAAAAATGGCCGTGCCCCAGACGCCAGGTCAGCGTCAAGTAGTCACTGTGGGCCACGCGCTGCGCTTCAGCACGCAGGATTAGCGCCAAACGCGGCCAGTGGGTCAGCGCAACCGCCATAATCACGCCGTTTTTCCCACCGCCCAGCGTAAAACAGATCAAAATGAGCAACAGCAGATGCGGCATCGACAGCATGGCATCGGTAATCAGGCGCATAAGCACATCCAGACGCGGATGTATGCGCGAAACCGCCGCCATCACTAACGCGATGAAACCGCTACACAACGCCGCACCAATACCAATTTGCAGACTGGTTAGTGCACCCTGAAAACAACGGATCCACAGGTCGCGACCAAGGTTGTCGGTGCCAAACCAGTACAGCGCATCAGGCGGTAAATGCCGGGCGAGCAGATTAACGCTCAACGGGTTATCCAGCATTGCGGCACCATACACTGCAATGAATAACAGGCAGCTAAAAGAGAGCAAAAGACGAATCAGCGTCGGCGTCGGGTTATAGAGCATCAGGTCGTTCCAGAGCACGGTTCAACATACGGACAAGCCAGGTAGACAGCGAGTTACCAATAAACACCAATACGGTACTGAACAATACAATTCCCATCAGTAACGGCAGATCTCCACGTAATCCGGCATCAATAGTGGCCTGCCCCAGTCCCGGGTAAGCAAAGACTTTTTCGGCCAATAATGCGCCTCCCAACAACTCCCCCAGCGAGGCAAACTGCAAACACAGCGCAGGCGTAATTGCATGACGCAGAACCTGATGGCGTAACAGTGACCAGCCTTTATCTCCCTGAGAACGCGCAAAACGGACAAAATCGCTTTTCATCACGCTGGCGATGCTTTCCCGTGTATGAAGCGTAATTTGTCCCAGCCCCAGCAAACTGAGCGCGCAAACGGGAAGCACCAGATGGCGCAGACGCTCAGTCAGCGTCGCCATATCGCCGCTATTGCCCGGCTCCCACGCGCAGCAGACCGGAAATACCGGCCAGCGCACGGCAAATAATGCCAGCAACAGCATGCCAATCCAGAAGGTCGGCAGCGAAGAAAGCAGATAACTGAGGCGACAGATTGCTTTATCCGGCCAGCGATTCAGGTAGCGACCCGCGACAAACCCCATTGCCGTTCCCAATATGCCAGAGAGTAGCCACGCGCCACCAAGCAGCGCAAACGAAGTCGCAAAGCGCTCCTTGATCACGCTGGCAACCGGCGCGTTAAACAACATTGAGTAGCCGAGATCGCCCTGTAATACACGGCCAAACCAGTGACCAAAACGCTCCCATAGCGGTTGGTCCAATCCCCAGCGAGCCGCGATACGCGCATATTGCTCCGGCGGCACATGCAGGAGATCGTTGCCGATATAAGCCCGAATCGGATCGACCGGAGAAAAGCTGAGCAGCACAAAAGTGCCAGCCGCAACCAGCACTAATAACACTATCAGCCGTAGAAAATGGCCCACAACAGACTTCATCAACGGCAGGTCCAGGTCCATTCATCCAGATTATTGAGCAGTGACCAGCTACCGTGAATCTCCGGTGCGCCTTTACCTAAGTCAATACACGGATTTGCCAGGTAGGTATGCTGAATATTCAGCAGCCATGCCCAGGCAGCATCGCCCTGCACGCCAGCCCCTTGCTTGCCATCCCACTCAACTTGCTGCCAGAACGGCAACGCTTTTTGCCAGTCCGGAGCGTCAATTGCCTGTTTAAGATGCTGCTCAACGACAGGATTGCTGTAATAGCCTGGATTGTAGTATTCCACGCCCGCAGCCTGATTACTGTAGTGATGGAAAAGCTCCATCGGATCCAGACTTCCCCAGCCAAACAGCGTCGGGTTGGCATGCATATGCCGCTCAACAGTTTCCCAGCTCCCGGATTGCAGAGAAATCTGAATACCCACTGGCTCCAGCATCGCACGTACGGCTTCGGCTAAATCCCGGCGTGTACTGTCACCGCTGGCGTACCACAACGTTAAGCGAGCCTCTTTACCGTCCTTCACGCGTACGCCGTCTTTACCCACCTTCCAGCCGGCTTCTTCAAGAATCGTTCGCGCTTTTTCGCTATCGCCATCTTTGAACGCAACTGATTGTCCCTGCCATGGCAGACCCTGAACCGCGCTATACGCCGGAATCGCATGACCTTCCATGACCTGATCGGCAAGCTGCTTACGGTCGATGGCGTAGTTGATGGCGCGCCTGATGGCAACATCGGCAGTGATATCGTTCCCAATCGGATAGCCATTGGCGTCTTTTTTACCTGCAGGAACCATCGGGAACACAATGCCGCGGTTTTCCACGCTGTCGCGTACCCAAAGTTTCAAATTTTTCTGCTGAGGAGCGACCGCCATCGACGGCGCGATACGTACGAGTCCCAGTTGGCCGCTGCGCGCTGCGGCATAAGCGTTATCTTCATCAAGGAAGACAAACACCAGCTTACTGAAATCATTTTTCTTACCGGCATACCAGGGATTAGCCTCAACGATCAACTGCTGCCCCGGCTGAAAACTCACCAGTCGATACGGACCCGCGCCAATCGGATTTTTAGCGAATGTTTTTTCGTCATACCGTTTTTGCGGAACAATTCCTAATGAACCCAGCACGTTCACAAAGGTACTTTGCGGGCTACGCAACGTAATTTCTACCGTGCGGTTATCTTTCAGACTGGCATGGGTGAAGTTTCCCATGTCGATTTTGCCGCCGCTTTTTGCTGCTTTGTTATAGGTGAACACCACATCTTCAGCGGTTAGCGGCGAACCATCAGAGAATTTAAGGTCAGGTTTTAACGTCAACGTCCAGGTTTTGCCGTCTGCGCTGGTCTCTACTTTTTCCGTCAGCAGGTTTCCCCAGCTCATATCTGCATTTTGTTTTAATAATGGTGCATGCAAAAGCAGATAGCTGCCATGACTCCAGCCCAGCATCGGGTTAAAACCTTCCGTTGGCTCCGGTCCAATTGCCAGTTTTAACGTCTGCCCTTCGCTCGCATTTTGCGCGGCGAGAAGTGGTGAGGTTAATGCGAGAGTCAATGCGCACGTAAGCAGTGCCAGCTTGCCTTTGATCATTATGTTATCCAGATTTACGTTATTTTTATGCTGCATAACGATTTAGAGTCGTTAAGCAGTCTCCTGGGGAAGGGATTATGGCGGACAGAAATGACGAAAAAAATGATGCGGCGCAGAAAAGTATGACGATTTTCTAAAATTATCATACTTTTTTCTGATACTCCGTTATGAGTACGATGTGAATCTCAAAATATAGATTAATCCCTCGCCATTTATTCAAAGGAATATTAATTCCTATCTAATAATTACTCATGCGGACTATTTACCCTTCCTGCTATTTCCTTATCTAAAATTCATGACAATTTATGTATATTTATTCAAAAAAAACACCAGAAGTGACAAGTTATGTAAATTTGTAATGATAATTATTTGTATTATCATTACGATCACTTATCTTACTGCCTTTGATTTTTAACAAAGGAAGTTTGACTATGCGTTTAAAACCTGTTGCCTCTGTCGTTCTGTCCTGTTTAGGATTTTCCAGCCCCCTGGTATTTGCTGAAGATGTCATGGTGGTAACCGCTTCCGGTTACGAAAAGAAAATCACCAATGCCGCCGCCAGCGTCTCTGTTATTTCGCAGCAAGAGTTACAAACCAATAAATATAATGACTTAGGTGAAGCCCTGCGTTCTGTTGAAGGGGTAGATGTTGAAAGCAGCACCGGTAAAACTGGCGGTCTGGAGATCAGCATCCGTGGCATGCCCGCCAGCTATACCTTGATCCTGATTGACGGTATTCGTCAAAACGGCAGCAGCGACGTGACGCCAAACGGCTTCTCTGCCATGAATACCAGCTTTATGCCCCCGCTGGCGGCAATCGATCATATTGAGGTTATCCGCGGCCCGATGTCGACGCTTTATGGCTCCGACGCAATCGGTGGCGTGGTGAATATCATCACCAAAAAAAGCACCGATAAATGGAGCACTTCCATCAATACCGGCGTTAACCTGCAAGAGAGTAATAAATGGGGTAACAGTACGGTCGCCAACTTTTGGTCAAGCGGCCCGTTAATCGCGGGCGTACTGGATATGCAGGTTCGGGGGAGCACAACCCAGCGTCAGGGTTCCAGCGTCACTTCGCTGAGCGATACCTCCTCCACCCGCGTACCTTATCCAACCGAGTCGGAAAACTACAATATTGGCACGCGATTCGACTGGAAAGCCAATGAAAGCAATACGCTGTGGCTGGATCTCGACTCCGCCAGACAGCGTTATGACAACGATGACGGTCAGTTGGGTAACCTGACGGGAGGTTATGATAAAACGCTGCGCTATGAGCGTAACAAAGTGACCCTCGGCCACGATACCGCCTTAACGTTCGGCACCTGGAAATCCTCCCTCGGCTGGAATGAAACCGAGAACAAGGGCCGACAACTGGTCTCCTCCGCACTCACGCCAGAGAACGCAGGTCGGGCCGGTGACGCGCGTGAACTGAAGAACACCAACGTCATTCTGGACTCCGTGCTGCTGACACCACTAGGTGATTCGCATCTGTTAACCCTCGGCGGGGAATATTGGGATGCACGGATGAAAGATGGTGTGGTGCTGGCCAATACCGGCGAGACGTTCCACCAAAAAACGTGGGCAGCCTATGCCGAAGATGAATGGCATATTCTCGATTCGCTGGCCTTAACTGCAGGAACACGCTATGAGCATAACGATGTCTTTGGCGGTCATCTCAGCCCACGTGCGTATATGGTCTGGGATGTTTCCGACGAATGGACGCTCAAAGGCGGCGTAACGACCGGTTATAAAGCGCCATCACTTAGCCAGTTGCATAACGGGATCAGCGGCGTAACCGCACAAGGAACGGTGAATACGGTCGGGAACCCGGACCTCAAACCAGAGGAAAGCATCAGCTACGAAACAGGGCTGTATTACGAGAACAACGCCGGGCTTAACGCCAACATTACCGGCTTCTATACTGAATACAAAAATAAAATTGTCTCGTATTCTATCGATGATAATACCAACAGTTATACCAACAGCGGCAAGGCGAGGACCGATGGCGTTGAATTTGCCAGCACCTTCCCTCTATGGTCGGATGTGCTGACCTTATCTCTCAACTACACCTACACTCAGAGCAAGCAAAAAGATGGTGACAATAAAGGCGCGCCGTTAAGCTATACACCAAAGCATATGGCTAACGCCCGTCTGAACTGGCAGGCAACGGAAGATATGAACGCCTGGCTGAGCGCACGTTATCGCGGTAAGGCCCCACGCTTCACGGAAAATTACGACAATCTCAGCGCAGTACAAAAAGCCGTCTATGACGATAAAGGTGCTAATTTAAAAGCCTGGACCGTCCTGGACATGGGAATGTCTTACAAACTGACCAAAGATCTGACACTTAATACGGCAGTTAATAACGTGCTGGATAAAGACTTTAGCGAGGTTAAACTTTACCAGGTGGGCCGTAATAGCACCTACGCAGGTGATTATTATCAGACTGCACAATCCACTACCGGATACGTAAACCCGGGCCGTAACTACTGGGTATCGTTAAACTATCAGTTCTAATGTTGTTTTCCCTTCCTGACGGACTGGAATTGATAGCCCGTCAGGAATTATGTTACATCAAATAACAGGCGGATGATGTTATAAAATCGCACTCTTTATAAGGATATGATTAAAACACTCTCAGCCACCTGTAACTAAAAGTAACTAATTTTCATGTTAAATTCTTACCAGGCAAGAACACCAGAATCAGATTTATTCACACAACAAATGCCTGGATTTTAAAAACCGAAAAACAAAAGCCAACATCATCATATTTTTCTGAGTTACCAGACCTTACTCTCAAATAAACATTTATCAAAATAATAATAAAAATACATTCACATAATCAATTCTTCAAGTTTAAAAAACAAAAAGAAACATCTTCTTTGATTTGGAACGGATACTCAATGTTATTATTTCAAAAATAACATCCACGGTAACCGCCATGCTCATCACACACGAAATACTTAATGGAATAATGGGTGAAAGAGTTTCCGATGATTGTATTATTTACTTGTCTGGACCTTCATCATTAGATACGCCCCTTGAGATAATGCGTAGTAAAAGCTGCATTTGCGTAAATGGTAGCGCAGGCTATTTAATTAACAACAATATCCCTGTATTTCTTTATGTTGTTTGTGACGGTTCTTTTTATGAAAACAATAAAGACTTATTTTATAAGTATTCCGCCTATGCTCAGCATACCTTTATTAGTGAAGATGTTATTAAAAGAGCTAATTCAACAGAGGCAGAGAGCTTGCTCAACACATGTTTTCTGTTAAAGGACATTTGCAAATCCAGAGGTGGTATCGGTAGAAAGATTCGCTATAAAATAAAAACAATGACTAACAAGAATCTTCGAATTAAATGCTCTGCATTCAGAAAAGTGAAAACAATTGCATTTTCAACTGATGTAACACATGGTCATTTTGGTAGTGCTACGGTCGCATTTAGCGCGTTACAAATAGCCATTAGTCTAAAATTTGGAAGAATAATTTTTTCAGGTTTAGATTTGAAAGGTAGCTGTAAACGGTTTTACAATGAAGTTAACGCTCAACCCACGACTCTACCCGCTGATCTTAGCTTTATATTAAGATCATTTTCTTATGTAAGTAGCCACTATGACGGTAAGATCTACAATCTTTCTCCACAAACAGCTATTCCCTACGATGTTATTCCGTTCATCAATACAGAAGAAGTAGCTTGTTCCACCTCCTACTAGCAATACACCAACGATAAGAATATTTAAATGATTAATACAAAAACACCCCTTCATGCACCATTAGATACAATGCCAAAACAATAACCCCGACGATACCACCTAAAAACAGTGCTGCGGCAATCACAAGCTGGTTGCGGTTTGTGTACTTCGTGTTGTTTCGTACATCCAACTCTTTTTTCGCTGCACTGTGACTTGAATCACGCTCCATCGCGAATGTTATATCTGCCATGCCATTATCCAGTTGCTGTATATGAAAACACAAATAACCACTACATCGATAAGGGTATAGATTTTAAATAACATAATCTGAGATTTGTCTCACAATAAAGATAATCATCGGATTTTTACTCCCGAAGCAGATTTCATGCCCCCTTTTCATCAATAAGGTTATCCTGTATTTATTCGACAAAAACCTTCACTTTAGGCTTTGCCAGCAGAATCATGACAAACTCAGTGAAGGTTACTGGTTTATAGAAATAGTACCCTTGCAGGAAAACAATGTTGTTTTTGTTGAGATAATCGAGCTGGGCCTTCGTTTCAACTCCTTCTGCAACGATGCTTAAAGACAGCTTGCGCGCCAGATCGAGAACACAATCCAAAATTCGGGTTGAATCGGGAAGCTCATTAACCCTTCCCACAAAGCTCTGATCGATTTTAATGTAATCAATGTGCAGGTCATGCAAATAAGAAAGCCCAGAATAGCCCGTACCAAAATCATCAAGCGCAATCACAAAGCCATTTTCATGCAGGATATTGAGCCTCTGCACAAGTTCTTCATCTATATGTAATGGCTCACGCTCAGTAACTTCAATCACCAGGTTGAGATCATGGCGGCTGAAGCTATCTTTGAATTTCAGACACTCTTCAACAAATGTAGGGGTAGTGATATGGGATGCGCTGAAGTTAATACCGACATGGAATCCAGATGGCAGTTTGCTGGCAATGGCGTTCATATTCGCCGCAACCTGCCTCATCAGACTTTGAGTTAGTGGCACTATCAGGCCTGATTTTTCGGCGACGGGAATGAAAGAGGCAGGAGAGATATATCCGGCTGTTGGATGTTTCCATCGGGCCAGCACTTCAACACCGCGTAACGTCCCCTCACGACCATTTACGATAGGTTGATAAAAAGGCACGATCTCTCCTTTTACTATCGCTCTGCGCAACGTTTCTTCTGGGGTATCGTTCTTATTTAGATATTTATCAATGGCATAAGCGGCTGCGAAAGATATTAACAGGATAAAAACCAGAATCCCTGAACCTTGTGTAACCAGCCTTTTTGCACTAAACAATGGCGGTTCATTATAAATAATGCTGAACGGATACTTTGCGGAATTCACCTGACCAGACATCTGTGAGCTTGCTGTAACGGTTTTCACATCACCCAATAAACCAAGCACTTCGTCACCTACGAGTAGTGAATATGTCACCCCCTTTAACGGAACATTCAATGCTCCACGGATATGCACCCCGCTAATAGTGACAATGATGTGGTTGGTTTGAAAACGAGTTTGATACAGCAGAACGGGTATCTCATTTTCCGTATTTCTTGCGGGAGTAAGCAGCAAATTTGTATCAGTAATCACCGGAATTTGCTTAAGCAAGATCCGATTACCTGGCAGTGACGTACACCAAAGCTTCCCCTGTCGGATAATGATCAGCGTTCGCAAATGAGGGCGAAGTGCAGCTTCAGTTCCAAGTTGGTATTGACCCTCCAGATCGCATTTTTTTTCGGCGATGTGCATAGCGGTTCGAGTTGCCTGGAAAGCTTCATCCAGTATGTTATCCATATTTTTCGCGGCATATCTGGCTCCTCCAAGGGTTTCTGTCGAAGAGGAATACCACAGCTGCATATTAAGAATAAAAACACCTATCAAAAAAAGACACACCGCAGCGGTTACCGGTAAAAGTACTTTGCGCATTCTCATGTCCCGTGGTGAAAACTGATCAGTCGTTGCGATGAGCATTGACGTGTTCTAATTTATCTCTACAGAGCATGGTAGATAGAATCAAAAGTCGCCATGCGCCCAGTCACACTTCCAAAGCTACAACATAAGAAATTGATTTTTATAAAAATAATCCCTGGAAAGATCATAACGATAATGACATCCCTCCTTCCAATTTTGCTATCATATGAATGTACTAATAAGAGGTAAGCAAATGAAAATCTTTATCACTGACAATGAAGGGAATCTCATTCCTGTTGACGGAAAAAGCGTCGTGATCGAATTGAATAGCGGCGGAACTATTGAGATCGCCGAGGAGTACAGTCGGGACGATGTTCCTGAAGGTATTAATCTGTGGGGAGGACGAGAACCTTCCCCTTCACTCTCATTCGAGGAAATTAAAGCTCGAACAGAAGGCCTTGGTGTTTACCCCATTGCAGCCAATGCCCTGCACGTATTCCCGTACAAACTTTCATCAAAAGAATGATTGCATACAGCAGGCGAAGCGTTTTTCTGAAACCAAAGTAAGGCCATTGTTATCATAAATACCTCTGGCCTTGGGGGGAGTCAACTCGCCAATATCTGTTACTTCTGATTGCAGTCCATGCTGGCGCTGCATTATTTCATCACTATATACAGAAAAAAATACGCTTTTGAGAGTGATTCCTGAGCATAAGCATTTGAATAATTAATAAATGATTATAATGTTAAGAACATAAGCACTCAAGACAGTAAGTACGTGGTCTAAAATATTAATCGTCATCATAATGCTTATGCTTCTTGCGATCACTCATAGACTCTTTAAAAGCATCTGCTTGTGTATTAGCAGCCTGCAGTCGACTCATGTTAGCACTGTAATTATTCCAATATTCTTTTTCTTCGTGATAACAAACATCACGGCTAATTCCCTTCGCTTCGCACTTTGCTAAGCGTTGTTCTTCTGATACGCAACCAGACATCAAAGAAACAGTAGAAAACGCAACCAGTATTATCATTAATTTATTCATATAAATAACCTTAGAATTTCCAGCCGGCGCCGACTACAATACTATTAGCTTGTGCGCCAAAGACCTTAGAACCTTCATAGCCTGCATCAACAGTGAAAGCTGCAATGGGGGTAAACTGAATACCAGCACCATAGGCAAAACCTGTAGAAGTATCAGTTTCACCATTAGCTTTGATCGCACCTCTCCCAATACCCACCATTACATAAGGTTTTATCACATCATTTACTTTATAACTTGCACCGGCTAATGCAGAACCATAACCACGATCTATATCATTATCGTCATTTGCCGAAATAGTTAAGGATGTTATAACGCCTAAATCACTTTCATCTGGGGTATAACCATATTTAGCGTTAAGACCGTTAAGGTTCTGTCCATCTGTCCGGGTATGTACATAACCGCCGGTGACTACGCTTTCTCCTGCATAAACTGTCATAGCAAAACATAATGTAACAGCCACTAAACCCGTTTTTAAACTTAGCATTTTAATAACCATTTTCATCATCAACTAATAGTAAGTTACACACATAATAAGGAGTCATGCTTTGAATTTTATGTCTCAAGCATGTCACCAAGATAAAAACAGAAAGGTAATAAAAAATCAATCGGGAAAAATGTTCTTTTTTGGACATTATTAGCATTCAGAATAATAAATTATCATAGCATGCTGATAAAAATGGACTTAAAATTAGAGTAAAACAACATTAAAACGCCACCACCTTTAATATACTCCCAATATTTTCTTGTTTTTAAAACGACTGTTTTGCATCTAACAATCAATAATATACCAACACCACTCAATTATAGTTAGTTCTCATACCCGGATAGAATTAAATAAATATTGAAAGATATGGATATCTTTTATCAATAAATAGAATTGTAATGACAAAGATAAAAATTTAATCTTTAGTGCTATTAAAATGAGTTTAATAGTCTGAGTGCCCGGGAAGCACTTTGCAGGTAAAAAAAACGGGAACCAATCGGCTCCCATTCTTATACAACCCAGAATCTGGATTACATGTTTTCGATGATCGCGCCTTCCATACCTTTAACAATTAAGTCAGTCGCTTCGGTCCACCCCATGTGGCGCAACATTTCATTGCTAAAATCATAGCAACCATTTGATAAAGTCGAAATTATCATCCTCTCTACTTTCAAATCAGCCAGTAGCTACCATTTTAAACTCATTGATTATCTAAACTTTGGTTTTAGTTTTGGGGAAGAGTTTTCGCCAAGAATCCAAGTTTTTCACGCCAGCGCATTCAACACACTACCACTAATGGCAAGCCTCGATGGTAAAGCTGTTGCTGCCGCAGAGGTCCGATTTGAGCTGTGAGTTCAACTGATGGACGCAACACACTTATTGAACCGTTCTGCGGGTGATTCATAGTCTAGCGTTTTTCTCGGTCTTTCGTTGAGCTGTCTCGCAACGCTGTTTAGTCTCTGCTGACTGTGAACCGATAAGTCAGTTCCCTTTGGAAAATATTGTCTGAGCAATCTGTTCGTATTTTCATTTGAGCCACGTTGCCAGGGAGATTGAGGATCACAGAAGTAAATCTGGATGTCTGTT
Organism: Citrobacter sp. LUTT5; assembly: GCF_009905315.1. Taxonomy (NCBI): domain Bacteria; kingdom Pseudomonadati; phylum Pseudomonadota; class Gammaproteobacteria; order Enterobacterales; family Enterobacteriaceae; genus Citrobacter; species Citrobacter sp. LUTT5. The sequence goes on from NZ_CP047606.1 coordinate 2,917,661, forward strand.
GCTACAGTAAACCGGGTGTGGCTGGTCATTTCAGCGCCCCGATCCCAGGTTAATGTTTTATAAAGCTCAACAGGTAATTCCCGGGCTTGTCTGATGAGTGCAGATATAACCGTTATGGTCTTATTGTCCCTGATTTTGGCCAACATAACAAAGCGGGAATGGCGTTCTACAAGGGTGACGATATAGGAGTTTTTCGAGCCCTGGATCAGATCACCTTCCCAGTGACCAGGTATGGCTCTGTCTGCGGCTTCCGGTGGCCTTTCGCTGATAGATAGCGCATTCGGGATTTTCCCTAATCCTTTCCCTTTAAGTGATGACGTTCGGGATCTACGAACCGCTCTTCCGCTTCTGAGGCATTGTTGCAGCTCTTTTTTTAATGCGCCCCGGGTTTGTATAAAAAGCGTTTTATAAATCGTTTCGTGTGACACATGCATTTCCTGATTATCCGGATAACAGCGTTTCAGCCAACCGGCGATCTGCTCCGGCGACCAGTCCTGATGCATCTTCTCTGCAATGATTTTACACAATGTGGGGCTTTCAATTAGCTTGCAAGGTTTTGGTCTCAGAGCATTTTCCCACGCAGAAGTATCGGCTTTTGCTGCACGGTATTGCCTGGCACCTCCGTGCCTCCTGACCTCGCGGCTAATCGTTGAGGGCGCTCTTGATAATTTGGCAGCGATGTCCCTGATACTGAGTTTTGCTACCAATCCTCTGGATATCTCCTCTCTTTCATCAAGCGTAAGCGCTAATCGGTGCCGCTTTCTCACAGGAGGACGGTATCCACCAGTCTGGTGGATAGTGGGCATAATAGAAGAATGATATCTGTCGAACATTCTGGCGATATCATGCAGGGAATCACCTTGCTTATATCTGTCCCAGATAATCGCCTTCTGCTCTGGCGTGTAGTAAATCCGAGTTCTTCGTTTCATGGCAACGTCCCCCTTGATTAAGGATAGCGTTGCATCGACCCGTTGAACTCACAGCGAAAACCGGACGCCCGCATAGCGTGAACAGACATCCGGTATTTTGAAGTGGCAGATTACTTAATCTGCTTACCCGTTTCGTCAATGACCTTCTCGCCATCCTCTTTGGTAAACGCTCCTTTCTGACCTTCCGGTAGAATATCCAACACTATTTCTGAAGGGCGGCAAAGACGAGTGCCAAGCGGCGTAACGACTACCGGCCGATTAATCAGGATCGGATGTTGAAGCATGAAATCAATCAACTGCTCATCACTAAATTTCTCTTCATCAAGACCCAGGTGTTCATAAGGCTCAACATTCTTACGCAGTAATGCACGCACCGTAATTCCCATATCTGAAATAAGTTGAATCAGCTCATCACGGGTCGGTGGCGTATCGAGATAATAAATTATCGTTGGTTCGTTGCCGCTGTTACGGATCATCTCCAGCGTGTTGCGAGAAGTGCCGCAGGCAGGGTTGTGATAGATGGTAATGTTGCTCATATCTGTATCTCATTACAAAGTGATGGAGAGCCGCAACGCCAGCGCGGCCAGAGTGACAAACAGCACGGGCAGAATCATGATAATACCCGTACGGAAGTAATATCCCCAGGTAATCGTTATATTTTTCTGGGCAAGCACATGCAGCCAAAGCAGGGTTGCCAGACTGCCAATCGGGGTGATTTTCGGTCCTAAATCGCAGCCAATCACGTTGGCATAAATCATTGCCTCTTTGACGATGCCAGTCGCCGTGCTCCCGTCAATCGCCAGTGCACCAATCAGCACCGTCGGCATATTGTTCATCACCGACGACAGGAACGCGGTCAGGAAGCCGGTGCCGAACGTTGCTGCCCATAACCCCTTTTCTGCCAGTAGGTTCAGCACGTCAGACAGATACTCCGTAAGCCCTGCATTGCGCAGGCCATAGACCACCAGGTACATACCCAACGAAAAAATAACGATCTGCCATGGTGCACCGCGGAGGACTTTTCCGGTGTTGATGGCATGACCTCTTTTCGCCACTATAAACAGTATTGCTGCGCCACTAGCCGCTATCGCGCTGACCGGGATCCCCAGTGGCTCCAGAACAAAGAAACCGACAAGCAGCAATAACAGGACAATCCAGCCCGCCCTGAACGTTGCCGGATCCTTTATCACACTGGCAGGCGTCTTCAACAGCGAAACGTCATACGTCGCCGGAATGTCCCTGCGAAAGAAGAGATGCAGCATGACCAGAGTGGCCGCAATCGCTGCCACATCTACGGGGATCATAACGGAGGCATACTGCGTAAAGCCCAGACCGAAAAAGTCCGCCGAGACGATATTCACCAGGTTAGAAACAATTAGCGGCAGGCTGGCCGTATCTGCAATAAATCCTGCGGCCATGACAAACGCCAATGTCGTGCCCCGGCTGAATCCCAGTGCGAGCAGCATCGCAATTACAATCGGCGTCAGGATCAGCGCAGCGCCGTCATTGGCAAACAACGCAGCAACAGCGGCACCAAGCAAGACTATCCAGGTAAACAAAAGGCGGCCACGTCCGTTACCCCAACTGGAGACGTGCAGTGCGGCCCATTCAAAGAAGCCGGACTCATCGAGCAACAGGCTGATGATAATGACCGCAATAAATGCCGCTGTCGCGTTCCAGACGATATTCCAGACAACGGGAATATCTGCGATATGAATGACTCCGGTTCCCAGCGCCAGCGCAGCTCCGATACTCGCGCTCCAGCCAATACTCAGGCCTCTGGGTTGCCAGATAACCAGTACCAGCGTCAGTAAAAATATACTCCCTGCCAAAAACATTTCAGACTCCATTATATATGATTATGTAAATATGTTCTCCTGCCTCAGCAGGAGGTACAGGCCGACTTTGCCAACCATTCCCGCACATCCTCCCGAAGGCACAGCCAGGATGTCGTGATTGTCTCCGCGGCCCACGCCGGAATATGAGGTGACAGACGATAGTAGATCCATTTCCCTTCCCGACGATCAAGAACAAGCTTTGCCTCGCGCAGGACGGCCATATGGCGTGATATTTTGGGCTGTGATTCGGCGGTAGCTGCACAGATATCGCACACGCACAGTTCTCCGGACTCCCGCAGAAGCATAACAATGGCGAGCCGTGTTTCATCTGACAGAATTTTGAAAAGCTGAACAGGTTGTAGCATTTTTCTCTCCGTTCCCTTTAGAATAAACATATGGTAAATCATATGTATTAACTTTGAAATCATCTGCTCTCTCTGGAGGAGAAAAATGGAACAATTTCCTGCCCTGAATACTGCATGCTTTGATCAACACATCGCTGAACGCCTGAACGTGCAGGAGCCACCACGGATTCTGATCCTGTATGGTTCAGTGAGAGAGCGCTCCTACAGCCGCTTTGCCGCGGAGGAAGCCGGTCGCCTGCTGACGGCGATGGGCGCGGAAGTGAAACTGTTTAACCCCTCCGGTTTACCCCTGCCGGATGATGCGCCGGACACGCATCCCAAAGTCACCGAGCTGCGCGGTCTGGTCAGATGGTGTGATGGGATGGTGTGGAGTTCTCCGGAACGGCACGGTGCTATGAGCGCAGTCATGAAGGCGCAGATTGACTGGATACCCTTAAGTGAAGGAGCGATTCGTCCTTCGCAGGGCAAAACACTTGCGGTAATGCAGGTCTGCGGCGGTTCACAGTCCTTCAATGCCGTGAACCAGATGCGTATACTTGGTCGCTGGATGCGGATGTTTACGATCCCCAACCAGTCCTCTGTAGCCAAGGCATGGCAAGAGTTCGACGAAAACGGACGAATGAAACCTTCTTCATGGTATGACCGCATCGTCGATGTAGCCGAGGAGCTGTTTAAAATCACGCTGCTGCTTAAGGGACAAACCAGTTATCTTGCAGATCGTTACAGCGAGCGAAAAGAGAGCCATCTGGAGCTTTCATCCCGTGTCAATCAGGACAAAATATAACGTATGTTCTTCGTGAATCCATACTGCATGAGCTTACCAATGTCCGCTTTGGCAGATTGATTATGCCGGATGATCTCTAAATGTGAATGGCACGATTATGCGGGCTACTTACAATTGCACATATCAGCAATGAGCCATCGCAGGCAGTAAGTGACGCATCCACAACAAACAGCGCCCCCTGAAGTATTCCTTCCCTGAAATGTGAACGCGATGCCCGCATGAAATAAGGCGCTGCGGGCTGGCTGATTAGTTGCTGATCGAGGGAGATTCGTGTTTCAACATAATCTGCCGCAGGTGAAGGAAAGCCCATGTTTATGCCCTCTCTTGAATACCGGATAAAAACACAGTATAAATACTGTATATCCATCCAGCAAAGAGGCGATAAGCAATGTTCGTGGAACTCGTTTATGACAAAAGGAATTTTGATGGTCTGCCCGGTGCAAAAGATATCATTCTGGGCGAATTGACCAAGAGGGTTCACCGAATTTTCCCCGACGCTGATGTCCGGGTTAAACCGATGATGACATTGCCGGCGATCAACACTGACGCCAGCAAGCACGAGAAGGAACAGATAAGCCGTACTGTCCAGGAAATGTTTGAAGAGGCTGATATGTGGCTGGTTTCAGATTAAGTGCAGCAGTCAGTAATTCATCTGTGTTGAGGCCTGATTAAGCCGTATCGCGGTTAAATAGCCAAGGAACCTTAACTGGAGAAGCATTGATGGAGTGGGTAAACGCGTTGATGAGCCATTTCGCGCTTCATCCTTTCAGCCTGTGGGGCCTGCTTTTTGGAATAGCATTCGCAAAATCTACGTTCCTCATTTCAGCTGTATTACCGCCAGCATCTGTTATGTTGGTTGCTGTAATTTCCGTCGGCAAGGCGACTATTGCGCCATGGGAAGCGGGAATTGCTGTAATGATTGGCGCATGGTGCGGGACAATTGTTAATTATCACCTTGGAATGATGATGGGACATCTACCCTGGCTGGCACGCATCATGTCGCGTCATGCCGATACAGTAGTACGGGTTCGACGCCGGTTGCAAAACAGTTCTGTACCGATACTTTTTACTTCGCGCTTTATTGCCGTGCTGCGTTACATTGTGCCATTAGTTGCTGGAATGTTGCATCTTCATCCAGTGAAAGTGTATGCAGTCAGTCTGATCTCTGCGGCGACCTGGTCAGCGCTTTATGTCGGAGGCTTTAGTCTCGTTTTGCCTTTTTTTAGCTAAACCAAACATAAATAGACCACAACAAGCCCTGATCCCCCTAGGTACTGGGCGGATAAAATGACAGGGAAAGAATTTATCAGGCACAAAAAAACGGGAACCAACCGGCTCCCGTTCTCATACAACCCAGAATGTGGATTACATATTTTCGATGATCGCGTCACCAAACTCTGAACATTTCAGCAGCTTAGCGCCGTCCATCAGACGTTCGAAGTCATAGGTTACGGTTTTCGCGTTGATCGCGCCTTCCATACCTTTAACAATCAGGTCAGCCGCTTCAACCCAACCCATATGGCGCAGCATCATTTCTGCAGACAGAATGATAGAACCTGGGTTCACTTTATCCTGACCTGCATACTTCGGTGCAGTACCGTGAGTTGCTTCGAACAGTGCGCATTCGTCACCAATGTTTGCACCCGGCGCGATACCAATACCACCAACCTGTGCGGCCAGCGCATCGGAGATGTAGTCACCGTTCAGGTTCATACAGGCAATCACGTCATACTCAGCCGGGCGCAGCAGGATCTGTTGTAGGAACGCATCGGCAATGACGTCCTTAACCACGATCTCTTTACCGGTTTTCGGGTTCTTGATTTTCACCCATGGACCGCCATCGATCAGTTCGCCACCAAATTCTTCACGCGCTAACTGGTAACCCCAATCTTTGAACGCGCCTTCGGTGAACTTCATGATGTTGCCTTTGTGTACCAGGGTAACTGAATCACGATCGTTGGCGATGGCGTATTCAATCGCTGCACGTACCAGACGTTTAGTCCCTTCTTCAGAACAAGGTTTGATACCAATACCGCAATGTTCCGGGAAGCGTATTTTCTTCACACCCATCTCTTCGCGCAGGAATTTAATCACTTTCTCAGCATCGGCAGAGTCAGCTTTCCACTCGATACCCGCGTAGATATCTTCGGAGTTTTCACGGAAGATGACCATATCGGTCAGTTCAGGGTGTTTAACCGGGCTTGGTGTACCCTGATAATAACGCACCGGACGCAGGCAGACATACAGGTCAAGTTCCTGACGCAGAGCTACGTTCAGAGAGCGAATACCGCCGCCAACAGGAGTGGTCAGAGGGCCTTTAATGGCAACACGATATTCACGAATCAGATCTAAGGTTTCAGCAGGCAGCCAGACGTCCTGGCCATAAACCTGAGTGGATTTCTCGCCGGTGTAGATTTCCATCCAGGAGATTTTACGCTCGCCTTTATAGGCTTTCTCGACAGCAGCATCGACAACTTTGATCATCGGTGGGGTTACATCAACGCCGATACCGTCGCCTTCAATGAACGGGATAATCGGATTTTCAGGAACGTTGAGTTTGCCGTTTTGCAGGGTGATCTTCTTACCTTCCGCCGGAACAACTACTTTGCTTTCCATTCACCTCTCCTTCGAGCGCTTCTGGTTCTGCTCGTCTGTCATCGCGCTGCATGTGCGTTTGCGTCCTGCTGCACGAATGCGTTAGAGCAATTTTTTGTTAATGTTTTGTAATGAGCATGTCAATACTACCCTAATGTTCGTCGCCATGAAAGACACTCGTTCTTAGGCTATAATGCGGCAATTGATATAATCTGAAAATACCATGCAAAAAACTTCTTTTAGAAATCACCGGGTTGAGCGATTCAGCTCACGACAAGTCACTAAGCAGCGTAAAGAAAACCAGCCAAAACGCGTGGTTTTGTTCAATAAACCCTACGATGTTTTGCCACAATTTACTGACGAGGCTGGCAGAAGCACGTTAAAAGATTTTATTCCCTTGCCGGGAATTTATGCGGCGGGCCGACTCGACCGGGACAGCGAAGGGCTTTTGGTGCTGACCAATGACGGCGCACTGCAGGCGCGGTTAACGCAACCCGGTAAGCGTACCGGGAAAATTTATTACGTCCAGGTTGAAGGCGAGCCGACAGCAGAAGCGCTGGACGCCCTGCGTACCGGAGTAACGCTCAATGATGGCCCCACGCTACCCGCAGGCATTGAGGTAGTAGAGGAACCCGTATGGCTGTGGCCGAGAAATCCGCCGATTCGGGAGCGGAAAAATATCCCCACCACCTGGCTGAAAGTCACCTTATATGAAGGCCGCAACCGCCAGGTTCGCCGTATGACAGCACATGTTGGATATCCTACGCTGCGTCTCATTCGCTATGCTATGGGGGATTACACGCTGGATAATCTCGCCAACGGCGAGTGGCGGGAGCTCTAGCATCAGGCCTTTACAGCGCCATTAACAAGGAAGAATGAAAGAAATGGACAAACGACTCATCGCGCCACTCATTCTGTGTGCCGTATCGCCATTGGGTTATGCCGCGCAGAATTGTGAGGCGGCAGCAGGTATCGCAGCAGGCGCGGCTGATTATCTCTATGAAACCGCTCAGGTAAAAACAACCTCCCGACTACACTTCAACTCCGCACCAGATGTTGAATGTCAGCTCCCTGCTTTCCTGGTCAACGGCAATACGGTAGAGGTGTTAAGAGAAGCGCGATCGGCCCAATCAGCAGACGCTCCCGTTCATACTTTTCGCTATGTTCGATACCGTGATGCCAAAGGCATGTTCGCCACAGGCTGGGTCGCGGCTGAAGGCCTGGTACCTCTGACGACTCCCTTATCCGTAAATCCGGCCTGTAAGAAATGGGCGCACAAAGAGATGCCGCAACGCGAAAGAATGCCCCCCGTTGCTGATAATCATTATCAGGTTACAGGCAACGATCGCGCCTGGTTTTATACCATGCCAACGGAACAGTGCCGCAGCCAGTCCGTTTTTTTGGTTCCCGGCGACATTATTTCCACACAAGAGCAGTCAAAAGATGACTTTATTGAAGCGGTTTATTACACCGCCGATCGCCATATCGTACGCGGCTGGTTGAAAAAGTCACAACTCCAGCCTTTAAACAGCGGTGATAACTACCGCTATGATATCAATCCATTATCGACAGACGAAGCTACACGAGTCGCGACCCTCAGCCTTCGCCCGGACTATCAATGCATTTTTTATGAAAGCTGGAATGCTAAAAAGGCCATTGAGATTATCGTACGCGAGGATCATCAAACTGCATTGTGTCGCGGAGGGGCCGACCCACAAACGTCGCCTCCTGTGGCTTATATCAGTATCGACAAGACCAGCGGTGAAATTAGTTGGCCAGATGTTGCCGAAGGTTTTGCTGAGGAATAAGGGGGAAACATGTTCAAACCGCACGTCACGGTCGCCTGCATTGTGCATGCAGAAGATAAATTCTTAGTCGTTGAAGAAACGATCAATGGCAAGGCCTTGTGGAATCAACCCGCAGGACACCTGGAAGCCGACGAAACGCTGGTGCAAGCCGCAGCACGCGAACTATGGGAAGAAACGGGCATTAAAGCACAGCCACAGCATTTTGTTCGTATGCATCAATGGATTGCACCGGACAGAACGCCCTTCTTGCGTTTTCTTTTCTCTATCGAGCTTGCCAATATGTGCGCTACTGAACCCCATGACAGCGATATTGATTGCTGTCGTTGGGTCAGCGCAGAAGAGATTTTCTCTGCGCCAAACCTGCGTTCGCCGTTGGTTGCAGAGAGTATTCGCTGTTACCAGAGCGGCCAGCGCTACCCGCTGTCCATGATCGGTGAATTTAACTGGCCATTTACAGAGGGTGTCAAGTAAAGGGCTGCGTGCTAGAATATGCCGCCTTGAAGTTCAATGTTGTGAGTATTCCTATGTCTGAAAGCCCAAAAAAAGTGATCGTCGGCATGTCCGGCGGTGTCGATTCCTCCGTTTCTGCCTGGCTGTTACAACAACAGGGCTATCAGGTAGAAGGCCTGTTCATGAAGAACTGGGAAGAGGACGATGGCGAGGAATACTGCACAGCGGCCGCCGACCTTGCGGATGCACAGGCTGTTTGTGACAAACTCGGCATTGAACTGCATACCGTCAACTTTGCCGCAGAATACTGGGACAACGTCTTTGAACTGTTCCTTGAAGAGTACAAAGCGGGTCGTACGCCGAACCCGGATATTCTGTGCAATAAAGAAATTAAGTTTAAAGCCTTCCTTGAGTTTGCCGCCGAAGATTTAGGTGCCGATTACATCGCCACCGGTCACTATGTGCGTCGCGCAGATGTCGACGGCAAAAGTCGCCTGCTGCGTGGGCTCGATGGTAATAAAGACCAAAGTTATTTCCTCTATACGCTCGGCCATGAGCAAATCGCGCAAAGCCTGTTCCCGGTCGGTGAACTGGAAAAACCGCAGGTGCGTAAAATTGCCGAAGACCTTGGGCTGATTACGGCCAAGAAAAAAGACTCCACCGGCATCTGCTTCATTGGCGAACGTAAGTTCCGCGAATTTCTTGGTCGCTACCTGCCGGCTCAGCCAGGCAAAATCATCACCGTTGATGGTGAAGAGATTGGCCAGCATCAGGGGCTGATGTACCACACTCTGGGTCAGCGTAAAGGTCTGGGTATTGGCGGAACGAAAGAAGGGACAGAAGATCCATGGTATGTAGTGGATAAAGACGTTGAGAACAACATTCTGGTTGTCGCTCAGGGTCATGAACATCCACGTCTGATGTCTGTTGGCCTGGTGGCGCAACAGCTGCATTGGGTCGATCGCGAACCGTTCACTGGTACCATGCGCTGTACGGTGAAAACCCGCTATCGTCAGACCGACATTCCGTGCACCGTTAAGGCACTGGATGCTGAGCGTATTGAAGTCATTTTCGACGAGCCAGTCGCGGCGGTTACGCCGGGTCAGTCGGCTGTCTTTTACAATGGCGAAGTGTGCCTCGGCGGCGGCATTATCGAACAACGATTGCCTCTGCCGGTATAATTACTTACACATTTGATACAAGGAAGCAGTGAACGTGGCAAAGAATTATTATGACATCACCCTCGCCCTGGCAGGCATTTGCCAGTCGGCACGCCTGGTGCAGGAACTGGCGCACCAGGGGCATTGTGATGCCGATGCATTACACGTTTCACTGAACAGTGTCATCGACATGAATCCCAGCTCTACGCTGGGCGTGTTTGGCGGCAGCGAGGCCAACCTGCGTTTGGGGCTGGAAACAATGCTCGGCGTACTGAACGCCAGCAGTCGCCAGGGACTGAACGCTGAACTCACTCGTTACACGCTAAGCCTGATGGTGCTGGAGCGTAAGCTGTCAGCGGCCAAGGGCGCTATGGACACGCTGGGAGACCGTATCAGCGGCTTGCAGCGCCAGCTTGACCATTTTGATTTGCAGTCAGAAACGTTGATGAGTGCGATGGCTGGCATTTATGTTGACGTCATCAGCCCACTCGGCCCGCGTATTCAGGTCACGGGTTCCCCGGCCATCCTTCAGAGCCCGCAGGTTCAGGCTAAAGTACGCGCTTCGCTGCTGGCTGGCATCCGTGCTGCCGTGCTCTGGCATCAGGTTGGTGGAGGCCGTCTGCAACTCATGTTTTCTCGTAATCGCCTGACGACTCAGGCAAAACAAATTCTTGCTCATTTAACCCCGGAGTTGTGATCTATGGAATTATCCTCACTGACCGCCGTTTCCCCTGTCGATGGACGCTACGGCGATAAAGTCAGCGCGCTGCGCGGGATTTTCAGCGAATACGGTTTGCTGAAATTCCGCGTACAGGTTGAAGTACGCTGGCTGCAAAAACTGGCCGCGCACGCAGCGATCAAGGAAGTTCCTGCTTTTGCTGCCGACGCAATCGGTTTCCTTGATGCGATCGTCGCTAACTTCAATGAAGAAGATGCTGCGCGTATCAAAACCATTGAACGTACGACCAACCATGATGTGAAGGCAGTTGAGTATTTCCTGAAAGAGAAAGTAGCGGATATCCCGGAACTACACGCCGTTTCCGAATTTATCCACTTCGCATGCACCTCAGAAGACATCAACAACCTGTCTCACGCGCTGATGCTGAAAACCGCACGCGACGAAGTGGTTCTGCCGTACTGGCGTCAACTGATTGATGGCATCACCGCGCTTTCAGTTGAATATCGCGATATTCCTCTGCTCTCCCGTACTCACGGCCAACCTGCCACCCCATCAACAATGGGCAAAGAGATGGCAAACGTGGCGTACCGCATGGAGCGTCAGTATCGCCAGCTCAACCAGGTTGAAATTCTTGGTAAAATCAACGGTGCCGTGGGTAACTATAACGCCCACATTGCCGCTTACCCGGAAGTAGACTGGCATCAGTTTAGCGAAGAGTTCGTCACCTCGCTGGGTATCCAGTGGAACCCCTACACCACGCAGATTGAGCCGCACGACTACATTGCCGAGCTGTTTGATTGCATCGCCCGCTTTAACACCATTCTGATCGATTTCGATCGCGACGTCTGGGGTTACATTGCGTTGGGTCACTTCAAGCAGAAAACTGTCGCGGGTGAAATCGGTTCTTCCACCATGCCGCATAAAGTTAACCCCATCGACTTCGAAAACTCCGAAGGTAATCTGGGTCTGTCCAATGCGGTTCTGCAGCACCTGGCGAGTAAACTGCCGGTTTCCCGCTGGCAGCGTGATCTGACAGACTCTACCGTTCTGCGTAACCTGGGTGTGGGTATCGGCTATGCGCTGATCGCCTATCAGTCCACGCTGAAGGGCGTGAGCAAACTGGAAGTGAACCGCGATCATCTGCTGGATGAACTGGATCATAACTGGGAAGTTCTGGCAGAGCCGATTCAGACCGTGATGCGTCGCTACGGTATTGAGAAGCCATATGAGAAGTTGAAAGAACTGACCCGCGGCAAGCGCGTTGACGCCGAAGGTATGAAGCAGTTTATCGATGGTCTGGCACTGCCGGAAGAAGAGAAAACTCGCCTGAAAGCAATGACGCCTGCCAATTATATTGGCCGCGCCATCACCATGGTTGATGAACTGAAGTAATCAGCAACTCCCCAGATGCTGAACAGAAGCCGGATAAGCGTAAGCGATTCCGGCTTTTTATCACCCGCTACATTATCCCTTCCCCCCCAAAAATTTGCCCCAAAAAAGTAACAATCTATGGTGGTCTAAGCTGCTACTAATTTATGCACGATCTGAAACTGTAGCCACCCGCAGAATGTTTAAACCACTCTGGCAGCATGGCCGCGCAATTTTCTTTGCTGATGGCTGGTACGAATGGAAAAAGGAAGGCAACAAAAAACAGCCCGGATTGCAGGAAAGGACCCGTAAGTGATAATAATTATCAAAACATTCACGTGGGGTCATTGGAATAACAATTTCTTAATCTCTCACCGAAAATAAGGATTTGTTAAGCTTCATGCTTTATGGTTGATGCAACACACCCTTTGAGGAAATAATAATGATGAAATTCTCAAAACTTCAGATTCGCTTACACTGGCTGACTCTGATGTTAATAGCGATAACCTATGCAGCTATGGAGCTACGCGGCTGGTTTCCTAAAGGCAGCAACACCTACCTGCTCATGAAAGAAACACATTACAATGCTGGGGTATTTGTCTGGTTTTTAATGATAATACGATTAATTATTAAACATAAGTATCATGACCCAGACATCATTCCGCCCCCACCGACCTGGCAGATGATGGCTGCTAAAATAATGCATATCCTGCTATACATTTCTTTTTTGGCTCTGCCATTATTAGGTATTGCAATTATGGCTTACGGTGGGAAGGACTGGAGTTTCTTAAGTTTTAACATTGCACCTTTCGTTACTCCTGACGGGGAAAAAAAATCACTTATTAAAGATATTCACGAAACACTGGCAAACGTCGGATACTTTTTAATCGCAGCGCATGCAGGTGCAGCGTTATTTCATCACTACGTCCAGAAAGATAACACTCTTTTGAGAATGATCCCTGACTGTAACGATAAGAAATAAATACAAATTTTAATGTTTAACATTACAGCAGGCACTCAGTGAATGCCTGCTGTAATCCTGGAGAATTGGTATCGCGCCTTTTGGTAGTTCTTTAGTGCGATCAATGGCTAATTCAACTCTCATAATTACCTCCGATGTATACACTGTTTTTTTATACAGCACTCCTATAAACAGAAATGATCAACGATTTAAGAGCGCAAATTATTAATTTTTTTACGTAATGTATTTACACATCAGATATTCCGTTTTTCGGGTCCTACACATTTTTGTCGCGACATTGGATTTAAATTACCTGACTCATGCTCAACTTAATGTTGACATAATGTTGACTCGCCATACTGGTAAGACGCTAAAAGAGGTCTTCCTATGCGAATCTTATCTCCTTATACGTTGCGCTGGCTTCCAGGTGAACGTGAGCAAAATGATATTTCAGAGTTTATTCGTGAAAGTTATTCTCAGTTTTATCATGCTTCTCTTCCTCGCTGCATGCCATGGTTACTTGGAATGTTCGATGCCAACGGAGAATTAAAAGCAGCCTGTGGCGTCCAGCCGGCCTCAATGGGCAAGATATACCTCGAACACTATCTTGATGTCCCGGTTGAAGTCGTGCTGTCTGCACGATTGTCACATCCCGTTTCACGCGACTCGATTGTTGAAATTGGTAATTTTGCCGCGAGCGATGGGGCAAGCGCCCGAATAATGTATGCGGCTCTATGCCTGCTTCTCAATCAATACTGCTATTCGTGGATTGTCTTTACCGGAACTAAAAAAATACGCAATACCTTTTTCCGCCTGAATCTGCAACCAGTCACATTGATGCCTGCTGACTCGACAAGGCTTGGCGAAGCTGCGCGTGAATGGGGGAGCTATTACGAACATGACCCGCAAATTATGGCGGGGGAGTTACATGGTGGGCAAACCACACTGAGTCAGACCAGCCTGCTGCTGGGAATGTTTGCTGATCCGCCTTCTGCTCCCTGGATAACCCCTTCCGGAGGATCTTATGCTTCTGAACACGCTTGAGAAACAGGCTGCGCTTCAGCCAAATGCCATCGCCCTGCAGGGCGATTCTCGCTCGTGGAGCTGGCAGCAATACCATGATGCCGTTAAAGCAGTGGCCGAACAATTATCTGCCCTCAAGGTAAAACGGCTGGCACTTGAAATGGATAACAGCCCTGAATGGGCCATCATCGATCTCGCATGCCTGATAAGTGGAGTGGTGATCATCCCTGTCCCCTCCTTTTTCAGCGGGCAACAGAAAGCCTGGGTACGATCATCAGCCTCTGTGGATGCACAAATCGGTGGAGAAATCCTGGCGGATTGGCAGGAACACGATTTTGTACTCGGGAGACTGCAAATCCGTGCAGTAGAGGACCCCGTGACTCTGCCGGCAGGAACGGCAAAGATAACGTATACCTCCGGTACAACCGGAGAGCCAAAAGGTGTCTGTCTGAGTCTGGATGGTATGGTATGGATGGCTCAAACGTTAGCGGCCGCATTGCACCCCCTGAAACTGGAAAAACACCTGGTGACACTGCCCCTCAGTATTCTGCTGGAAAATCTGTGCGGCGTTTACATCCCTCTGCTACTTGGCGCTGAGACGGTGATTCTCCCACCCTCCCGGATTGGGTTTGAAGGTTCCAGCCGCTTTAATCCAGCCCAGTTTCTTCAGGCGCTGACCACCTGGTGTCCACAAAGTCTGGTGCTGGTACCAGAGTTGCTACGTGTGTTACTGCATCTGCACAAGCAGGTACCAGGCAGTACGCAATCTTTACGGTTTGTCGCCGCAGGCGGTGGCAAGGTTCCGGCTTCATTGCTGACAATGGCGATAAAGAGTGGCTTACCTGTATATGAAGGATACGGTCTCTCAGAATGTGGCTCTGTCGTTGCCCTCAATCTGCCCGACGCTATAAAAGAGAACAGCGTCGGTCGGCCATTGCCAGGTATCCAGATCAATGTTGATGACCAGCAACAATTGTGTGTCACCAGCCCGGCTAACGCTTTGGGATATCTGGGATCCGCACCAGCCTCCCCAACAGTTGCCACCGGCGATCTTGGCAGTGTTGATGAACACGGGTTTGTTCGTATTCAGGGGCGCCTGAAGAATGTCCAGATAAACGCTTTTGGTCGTAATTTTTCACCTGAATGGCCTGAGGCAGAGGCCATGACCTGTCCAGCTGTACGCCGGATAGTGATTTTTGGAGAAGGATTAAGGCATAACGTTGCACTCGTCGATGTCTTCGACGGGCAACAGATGCAGGCCCGCGAGCAGCTGCTGGCCCTTTCAGCTCGCCTGCCTGATTATGCGCAGTTCCATCGCCTGTTATTCACTTCAGCTATATCAGAGCCTGGCATGCTCACTGCAAATGGCCGCCCACGCCGGGAACTCATCCGGCAATCCCTCTGGCAACACATTCTCACCTGTAGTGAAGAGGAGTCATCATGAGCTTTTATAACAAATTACAACAACAGACTGAGGCCGAACGCCGGAGTTTACTCTCCTCGCCTGTCATCGCGCGCTGCCAGACTGGTGACATCTCGCGCGACCTGTATATCGCTTTTCTGACACAGGCTTACTATCACGTCAGCCATACCGTCCCCCTGTTGATGAGTGCTGGCAGCCGTTTGCCAGCCTCACATGAAGCCATTCGGGGCGCAATTGCTGAATATATTGACGAAGAGTACGGGCATCAGGAATGGATCCTGAACGATATTCAGGCTTGCGGCGGTGATGCGGAAAGCGTTCGCAATGGCACCCCAGGGATACCGATAGAAATGATGGTGGCCTGGCTCTACTACCGCATTGAACGGGTCAACCCTATGAGTATTTTTGGCATGGTACAGGTTCTGGAGGGAACCAGCGTATCTATTGCTACCGCGATTGCAGCCCAGGTGGAACGGACACTGGGGTTGCCAGAACAGGCGACAACCTACCTGCGTTCACACGGTGAACTTGATCAAGGACATCTTAAATTTTTCGCCTCACTTATGGATACCGTGACTGACGAGGCCGATCAGGCAGCC
Organism: Citrobacter sp. LUTT5; assembly: GCF_009905315.1. Taxonomy (NCBI): domain Bacteria; kingdom Pseudomonadati; phylum Pseudomonadota; class Gammaproteobacteria; order Enterobacterales; family Enterobacteriaceae; genus Citrobacter; species Citrobacter sp. LUTT5. The sequence continues at coordinate 2,933,643 of NZ_CP047606.1, forward strand.
ATTATCTATGCCGCTCGTCGCGTCTATCACCTGTACACAGAGATGCTTAACCAACTGGGGCAGACCACGTATGAACCTGCATGATAAAACCGTTCTGCTGACTGGCGCCAGTGGTGGTATCGGACAAGAGCTGGCGCAAAGGCTGGCGCACAAAGGAGCCAGACTCTGCCTGGTTGGACGAAATGCACAGGCGATGACGCTTCTGAAAGAGATGCTTCCCTATCCGGAACGGCATCATATTGTGCTAATGAGCAGTTATACTGATGACGAAATCGTCGCGCTGGCCAGCAGATTCAAAGATGAGAACAAACTGGATATCCTGATCAACAATGCTGGAACCAGCCGTTTTGCACTGTTTGAACAACAGTCTTTTGACGATATTCGGGAACAGATTAGAACCAATATCGAAATCCCCACTCTGTTGACCCGCGCCATGCTGGATAAGTTTAATCCACAGGGCATCATCCTAAACATTGGTTCGATATTTGGTGAGATTGGCCACCCTGCCTGGAGTGTGTATAGCGCCACCAAAGCGGCCACGCACCGTTTGTCGGAAGCGCTGGGGCGCGAATTAAAGGGGAATGGTATCAGCGTACTGTATGCCGCGCCGCGTGCTACCGAAACGGCGCTCAACAGTGACGAGGTTTACGCGCTTAACCGCAAACTGGGCAACAGCAGTGATTCCCCACAATTTGTCGCCGTACGTCTGGTACATCTCCTTGAGACAGAGCAGAAACGCTACCGCTTCGGCGCGATGGAACGTCTGTTCGTTAAAATCAATGCCTGGTTTCCCGGTATGGTAGACAAAGCGCTGGGTAAAAAAATAGCGGTGATCCAGTCCTATACCCAGGGCACATTCAAAGGTGAAGACAAATGAAAATTATGAAAACGTTGCTCCTGACAGCAGCTTTTCCCGCCTCTGCCATGGCGACTACCACGCTGGAAAACCTCCAGCACGACTGGTCCGTTTGTCAGTATCAGACCCTTGAAGCAAAAAAAGAGAGCTGCTTTACCACACTGAGTCAACGGGCCCATAGTGCGAGTCAGGCGAAAAATAATGCTGACGCAGCATTGCTTATTTGGTCGGCGATTATCGACAGTAGCTGGGCGGGGGCTAAAGGAGGGCTGGGTGCATTGAGTCTGGTCAAACAGGCCCGTAGCGATCTGGAAAAAGCGATCAGCATCGACCCCAATGCTTTACAAGGTTCAGCCTGGACCAGCCTTGGGGCGCTATATTATCAGGTTCCCGGCTGGCCGATTGGGTTTGGTGATAAAAACAAAGCCGAAGAAATGCTGAAAAAAGCACTGGCGATCAATCCTGATGGCATCGATCCAAACTATTTTTATGGTGACTTTTTGCTGAAAGAGAAAAAGACTGGCGAAGGGAAACGCTATCTGGAAAAGGCTCTTAAAGCGCCGGCTCGCCAGGGGCGTGAGATTGCCGACCAGGGACGCCATCGCGATATAGCAAAAGACCTGGAAAGTATTCAGTAAAATATTCAACCCCTGCGTTGTTATAACGCCAGGGGTTGTTGATCTGTAAATCCGTGTCACCTTTCCTCAATTGGCGAACTCTCCGTGATGATTTACTCGGTAATGATCATAAGGGCATTTCAGTCCCCCCATACCCATCCCATATGGTTTTAGGGTGTATTCAGGCAATCTTCGCGCGCTCATCACAAGCGAAATACAGCTCGGTAAGTTCGACTATGCGGAACGTTTCCCGGAATCCAAAGCGCTTAAGAAGTTCATCACAACCAAAAAAATCATCACGTTTAAAGAACTGAGTGATTTTTTTACAGACACCAAAGCCTTAGAGATATCTGGTGCAACACTGCTATCGCTTACTTCGGTCGTAAATACGTTACTGCGTGTAATCGGAGAAAATACCCGTCTGGTAGATATTGAGCATGCCGACATTTTGCATTACCGAAAGGAGTTATTGACCGGGACAATTATTAACCCGGCAATGCCGAATCTGGCCAGGCAGGGCCGCGCGCCCTCAACAGTCAATAAACAGATGGCAGTTTTATCAGAAATGCTTAAGCTCGCAAACCGAAGCCAGTTTATATTGCATGCTCCTTATGAAGGAGTGTCGCGACTCAAGTTATCTAAAAATGATCCCGACCCACTTTTACTTCATGAGTACCAGGCACTGATAGCCGCCCTTCCCCGTAGCCAGGCATTAATCATCATTGTTGCCGTTCATACGGGGATGAGACCGGGCGAGATATGCGCCCTGGCATGGGAAGACATTGATTTGGTAAAAGGTGAAATCCACGTATCCAGAAGTTTGACGAATAAGCGAGTATTTGTACCCCCTAAGACAGATGCCGGAATAAGGACGATAACGTTGCTTAAACCTGCTCTGGATGCACTGAAGGAACAATACGAAGTCACTGGCGCTAATCCGAAGCAAGAAATTCGATTTCACTATCGGGAGATCGGAAAAACTGAGCAGCAATCTCTTCGCTTCGTTTTTTCACCGACAGCATATTCGTCAAAAAAAGGCAGTTACTTCTCCAAGAACTCGATTGCCTATGGCTGGAAGCGAGGCACTTAACTTGCAAATATCCGCGAAAGGAATCCTTATAGGTCACGGAATACCTACGCATGCTGGACGTTGATGGCCGGAGCGAACCCGTCATTCATAGCGAGTCAGATGGTACATGAAGATGCGCGCATGGTGTACGAGGTTTACTCCAAGTGGATTGGCGACATGAACCAGGATCAGGTCAACATGCAGAACAATCAGATGCCAACAGCACTGCCCCCAGGACGCCCCCACGGGCAGGGGAGCATGAGAAAAGTTATTTAATTTCATAGCGCTGCTTTCAATCCACATAATCAGCGTTAAACTATTCATACCATTATTTTAGGGAGAAACGATGATGCGCGTACTGGTTGTCGAGGATAATGCTTTATTACGCCACCACCTCAAGGTTCAGTTACAGGATTTAGGGCATCAGGTGGATGATGCAGAAGATGCGAAGGAAGCGGACTATTATCTGAATGAGCATCTGCCGGATATCGCGATCGTTGATTTAGGACTCCCCGATGAAGATGGTTTGTCGCTAATCCGCCGCTGGCGCAGTAATGAGGTTTCGCTGCCAATTCTGGTATTAACCGCGCGCGAAGGCTGGCAGGACAAAGTGGAAGTTCTCAGTGCAGGCGCTGACGATTATGTCACCAAACCGTTTCACATCGAAGAAGTGGCTGCACGCATGCAGGCACTGATGCGTCGAAACAGCGGTCTGGCATCGCAAATTATCTCCCTTCCGCCTTTTCAGGTGGACCTCTCCCGACGCGAGTTATCCGTCAATGATGAGGTTATCAAGCTCACGGCGTTTGAATATACCATTATGGAAACTCTCATCCGTAATAATGGCAAAGTGGTCAGTAAAGATTCGCTCATGTTGCAGCTTTATCCGGATGCCGAGCTGCGCGAAAGTCACACCATTGATGTTTTGATGGGGCGTCTGCGTAAAAAAATTCAGGCGCAATACCCGGACGACGTCATCACCACCGTGCGTGGCCAGGGATATCTTTTTGAACTGCGCTAATGAATAAACTATTGCGTCATTTTTTCCCGTTATCGCTGCGGTTACGCTTTTTACTGGCAACTGCGGGCGTGGTGTTGGTGCTGTCGCTGGCCTACGGCATGGTTGCCCTGGTAGGTTACAGCGTCAGTTTTGATAAGACCACGTTCCGCCTGCTGCGGGGTGAAAGTAATCTATTCTATACCCTGGCAAAGTGGGAAAACGGCAAGATAAACGTCGAGTTGCCTGAAAATCTCGATATGCAAAGCCCAACAATGTCGCTGATCTATAACGAAAGCGGTGAGTTGTTGTGGGCACAGCGCAATGTTCCCTGGTTGACGCAAAGTATTCAACCGGACTGGCTAAAAACCAACGGATTTCATGAGATTGAAGCCAACGTAGACGCTACCAGCACCCTACTGGGCGAAGATCACTCCGCGCAGCAGCAGTTAAAAGAAGTCAGAGAAGATGACGACGACGCCGAAATGACCCACTCCGTGGCGGTAAACGTCTATCCTGCTACTGCCAGAATGCCGCAACTGACCATTGTGGTTGTCGATACCATTCCGATAGAGCTAAAGCGCTCGTATATGGTCTGGAGCTGGTTTATTTATGTGCTGGTCGCCAATCTGTTGCTGGTCATTCCGCTGTTATGGGTGGCCGCGTGGTGGAGCCTGCGGCCGATTGAATCGCTGGCGCGTGAAGTCCGTGAGCTTGAGGAACATCATCGTGAGATGCTAAACCCCGCCACCACACGCGAATTGACCAGCCTGGTTCGTAATCTCAATCGGCTGTTAAAAAGCGAACGTGAGCGTTATGACAAATACCGCACCACGTTAACAGACCTCACCCATAGCCTGAAAACACCACTGGCGGTATTGCAGAGTACTCTGCGCTCAATGCGTAATGAAAAGATGAGCGTCAGCGACGCAGAGCCTGTCATGCTGGAACAAATCAGCCGTATTTCCCAACAGATAGGCTATTACCTGCATCGCGCGAGCATGCGTGGCAGCAGTGCCCTACTCAGCCGCGAACTGCACCCGATCGCGCCGTTGCTGGATAAACTGACCTCGGCACTGAATAAGGTGTATCAGCGTAAAGGCGTCAACATTAATCTCGATATCTCACCTGAAATCAGCTTTGTGGGCGAACAGAATGATTTTGTCGAGGTGTTGGGCAACGTACTGGATAACGCCTGTAAATATTGTCTGGAGTTTGTCGAGATTTCAGCGCAACTGTCTGAGGATCAGCTGCATATTCTGGTTGAAGATGATGGTCCTGGTATTCCGCAAAGCAAACGGGAAGTGGTGTTTGACCGCGGACAGCGCGTAGATACGCTACGTCCAGGACAAGGCGTCGGTCTGGCGGTGGCGAGAGAAATCACCGAACAGTATGACGGGCAGATTATTGCCGGTGATAGCCTGCTGGGTGGTGCGCGCATGGAAGTTATTTTTGGTCGCCAGCAGCCGGGCCAGAAAGACGAGTAATCGTCGCATGTAATAAATATGTACTGACTTCACGCTTGAGGTTAAGTATCCGTTATAATCGGTTGCAGATACCAGCCTGCGGGATGCTCATTATGGAATACCAACTCACACTTAACTGGCCCGATTTTCTTGAACGCCACTGGCAGAAACGCCCGGTGGTCTTAAAACGCGGGTTTAACAATTTTATTGATCCTCTCTCTCCTGACGAACTGGCTGGACTGGCAATGGAAAGCGAAGTCGACAGCCGACTCGTCAGCCACCAGGACGGAAAATGGCAGGTTAGCCACGGTCCCTTCGAAAGCTACGACCATCTTGGCGAGAACAACTGGTCTTTGCTGGTGCAGGCGGTCAACCACTGGCACGAGCCAACTGCCGCGCTGATGCGCCCGTTCCGTGAATTACCGGACTGGCGCATCGACGACCTGATGATTTCTTTCTCTGTCCCCGGCGGCGGCGTTGGCCCGCACCTGGATCAGTACGATGTATTTATCATTCAGGGAACAGGTCGTCGTCGCTGGCGCGTAGGTGAAAAACTGCAGTTGAAACAACACTGCCCTCACCCGGATCTCCTTCAGGTCGACCCGTTCGAAGCTATTATCGATGAAGAGCTGGAACCCGGCGATATCCTGTACATTCCACCGGGATTCCCGCACGAAGGTTATGCGCTGGAAAACGCGATGAACTATTCGGTCGGTTTCCGTGCGCCAAACACTCGCGAGCTGATCAGCGGGTTCGCCGATTACGTTTTACAACGTGAACTGGGTAGTACCTATTACAGCGATCCTGACCTGCCGCCACGCGATCATCCGGCCGACGTTCTGCCGCAGGAGATGGATAAGCTGCGCGAAATGATGCTCGGGCTGATTAATCAACCAGAACATTTCCAGCAGTGGTTTGGCGAGTTTATTTCTCAGTCTCGTCATGAACTGGATATTGCCCCGCCGGAGCCACCATATCAGCCAGACGAAATTTACGATGCCCTGAAGCAAGGTGATGTGTTAGTGCGTCTGGGCGGATTGCGTGTATTGCGTATTGGCGACGACGTCTACGCTAACGGTGAGAAAATTGATTCACCGCATCGTCCTGCCCTGGAAGCGCTGGCCAGTCATATTGTGTTGACGGCTGAGAACTTTGAGGATGCGCTGGAAGATCCTTCTTTCCTTGCCATGCTTGCCGCGCTGGTCAACAGCGGGTACTGGTTCTTCGAAGGGTAATGCGAAGTGTGCCTGATGCGACACTACGCGTCTTATCAGGCCTACTGGAGTGTAATAATGTAGGCCGGATAAGCGAAGCGCCATCCGGCAACTACACATACTTTATTTTTGTTGCGCGGCCAGTTCAGCAATACGCACAATCACTTGTACCGCTTTTTCCATTCCTTCCAGGGTTACAAACTCATGTTTACCATGATAGTTATAGCCGCCGGTGAACAGATTCGGACACGGTAATCCCATAAACGACAGCTGCGCGCCGTCAGTGCCGCCACGGATCGGTTTTAGCACCGGCTCAATATCGCAATCGCGCATCGCCTGCTGGGCGATATCCAGTACGTGCGGATGCTCAATCACTTTTTCGCGCATATTGTAGTAACTGTCTTCAATCACCAGTTCGATATAGCAGTCGGGGTGTAACCCTTTACCGACCTTCTTGGCGATATCCATGATCTTGCGTTTACGCGCTTCAAACTGCTTACGGTCAAAATCACGAATAATGTAGTGCATATCCGCCCGATCGACCGTCCCTTTCATGCTCGCCAGATGATAAAAGCCTTCGTAGCCTTCCGTCTTTTCCGGGCTTTCATCTGCCGGAACCTCTGCATGAATACGCGCCGCCAGCGACAGCGCATTTACCATCACACCTTTTGCGGTGCCGGGATGCACATTGTTGCCAACAATTTTAATATTAACCGACGCGGCGTTGAAGTTTTCAAACTCCAACTCACCTACGCCACCACCGTCAACGGTATAGGCCCACTGCGCATCGAATGTCGCAACGTCAAAATGCTTCGCCCCTTTACCCACCTCTTCGTCCGGTGTAAAGGCCACGCGGATATCACCGTGCGGAATATCTTTTTGGATAAGCACAGCCAGTGCGGTCATGATTTCCGCCACGCCTGCTTTATCATCCGCGCCCAGCAACGTTTTACCGTCTGTGGTGATCAGCGTCTGACCCAGAAGTTGATGCAGCACCGGGAACATCACTGGCGATAAAACTTCATCACCAATGCCTAACGCAATATCGCCACCGCGATAGTTTTCAACAATTTGCGGATTGACATTTTTACCACTGAAATCCGGTGAGGTATCCACATGGGAAATAAAGCCGATCGCAGGAATATTGCCAGCAACGTTAGCGGGTAACGTTGCCATCAGCGTGCCTTTTTCGCTCAGTGAAATATTAACCAGCCCCATCTCTTCGAGCTGTTGTTTGAGCAGTTGTAATAATTTCCACTGTCCTTCGGTGCTGGGTACCTGCCGCACGCCCGATTTTGATTGGGTGTCCAGCGACACGTAGTGTAAAAAACGCTCAAGTAGTTTATCCATGCAGTCACCCTCACTTTTTGTGACAACATTATCAATAAGCAACAAAAGACAAATATTGCGTCAGGTCACTTTTATCCCCGCAAGTGAGAATATTTCGCCCTGACATCCCCTCTGACTATAGGGCTAAGCCAGTAATTCGCAACAAGGATTGGCGATTACAATGGTTTGCCGTAGAATAACGGCCCTCATTAAGAGTCATCAAGGTGGTTAACCACAAACCCCGCATCGGTCAGCCATCCGTTGCGTTTACATGGGACAGAGTAAAAAATTGAATAAACAACCGCGTTCGCTTTCTCCACTGGTGCAATTAGCGGGAATTCGCAAAAGTTTCGATGGCAAAGAGGTGATTTCCAGCCTGGATTTGACCATCAATAATGGCGAGTTTCTTACGCTGCTTGGCCCCTCTGGCTGCGGTAAAACAACCGTTCTTCGCCTGATTGCCGGTCTGGAAACGGTTGATTCCGGTCATATTATGTTGGACAACGAGGACATTACTCACGTTCCAGCGGAAAACCGCTACGTGAATACCGTCTTCCAAAGCTATGCGTTATTCCCCCACATGACCGTATTTGAGAATGTGGCCTTTGGTTTACGCATGCAAAAAACGCCCGCAGCCGACATTTCTCCCCGCGTTACCGAAGCCCTGCGCATGGTACAACTGGAAGAGTTCGCCCAGCGAAAACCGCATCAACTTTCCGGCGGCCAGCAGCAGCGCGTAGCGATTGCCCGAGCTGTGGTCAACAAACCCCGCTTACTCTTGTTAGATGAATCCCTCTCTGCGCTGGACTACAAACTGCGTAAGCAGATGCAGAATGAACTGAAAGCGCTGCAGCGTAAGCTTGGTATCACTTTTGTCTTTGTCACACACGATCAGGAAGAAGCGCTGACAATGTCTGACCGCATCGTGGTGATGCGCGATGGTAAGATTGAGCAGGACGGTACACCGCGCGAAATCTACGAAGAGCCCAAGAATCTGTTCGTCGCCGGGTTTATCGGCGAGATCAATATGTTTAACGCCACAGTGATTGAACGTCTGGATGAACAGCGTGTTCGTGCTAACGTTGAAGGCCGCGAGTGCAATATTTATGTCAACTTCGCGGTGGTTCCCGGACAAAAGCTGCACGTCCTGTTACGTCCTGAAGATTTGCGCGTAGATGAAATCAACGATGATAATCATATCGAAGGCCTGATCGGCTACGTGCGCGAACGCAACTACAAAGGCATGACGCTGGAGTCGGTTGTGGAACTGGAAAATGGCAAGATGGTGATGGTCAGCGAATTCTTCAATGAAGACGATCCTGACTTTGACCACTCTCTCGACCAGAAAATGGCGATTAACTGGGTAGAAAGCTGGGAGGTAGTACTGGCTGATGAAGAACACAAGTAAATTCCAGAGTGTGGTGATCGTCACCATTGTCGGTTGGCTTGTGTTATTTGTCTTTCTGCCCAACCTGATGATCATCGGTACCAGCTTTTTGACCCGCGACGACGCCAATTTCGTCAAAATGGTCTTTACGCTGGAGAACTATACGCGCCTGCTCGATCCGCTCTATTTTGAGGTGCTGGTTCACTCCCTCAATATGGCGCTGATTGCCACGCTCGCCTGTCTGGTACTCGGCTACCCGTTTGCCTGGTTTTTGGTGAAACTGCCGGAAAAAGTGCGCCCGCTGCTGCTGTTCCTGCTGATTGTTCCGTTCTGGACCAATTCACTTATTCGTATCTATGGACTCAAAATTTTCCTCAGTACCAAAGGCTATCTCAACGAGTTTCTGTTATGGCTCGGGGTTATCGATACACCCATTCGCATCATGTTTACCCCCAGCGCGGTGATTATCGGGCTGGTATACATCCTGCTACCGTTTATGGTGATGCCGCTCTATTCCAGCATTGAAAAACTCGATAAACCGTTGCTGGAAGCCGCACGCGATTTAGGTGCCAGTAAACTTCAGACCTTCACCCGCATCATTATTCCGTTGACGATGCCGGGGATTATCGCCGGATGCCTGCTGGTCATGCTGCCCGCAATGGGGCTGTTTTACGTTTCCGACTTAATGGGCGGTGCGAAAAACCTGCTGATTGGCAACGTGATTAAAGTTCAGTTCCTGAACATCCGTGACTGGCCGTTTGGTGCAGCCACCAGCATTACGCTGACCATCGTGATGGGTCTGATGCTGCTGATCTACTGGCGTGCCTCGCGCTTGCTGAACAAGAAGGTGGAACTCGAATGATCGGTCGACTGCTCCGCGGCGGTTTTATGACCGCTATCTACGCGTATCTGTATATTCCAATCATCATTCTGATTGTGAACTCCTTTAACAGCTCGCGCTTCGGCATCAACTGGCAGGGTTTTACTACCAAATGGTACGGCCTGCTAATGAATAACGACAGCCTGTTGCAGGCGGCGCAGCACTCGCTGACGATGGCTGTGCTATCCGCCACGTTTGCCACCTTGATCGGCTCACTCACTGCGGTTGCGCTGTACCGCTACCGTTTTCGCGGTAAACCGTTCGTCAGTGGTATGCTGTTCGTGGTGATGATGTCGCCAGATATTGTGATGGCAATATCTCTGCTGGTGCTGTTTATGCTGATCGGCATTCAACTGGGTTTCTGGTCGTTGTTGTTCTCACATATCACTTTTTGTCTGCCTTTTGTGGTGGTGACAGTTTACTCACGCCTGAAAGGTTTTGATGTACGCATGCTTGAGGCTGCTAAAGATTTGGGTGCCAGCGAAGTAACTATTCTGCGCAAGATTATACTGCCACTGGCTATGCCTGCGGTGGCAGCAGGTTGGTTGCTGAGCTTTACGCTGTCGATGGATGATGTCGTCGTTTCGTCCTTCGTTACCGGACCGGGTTATGAAATTCTGCCATTAAAAATCTACTCAATGGTCAAAGTCGGCGTATCACCAGAGGTGAACGCGCTGGCGACCATTTTGTTGGTTCTGTCGCTGGTTATGGTGATCGCCAGCCAGCTTATTGCACGTGATAAAACCAAGGGCCGCTGAGGCCCTTAATTCAGGGGACGTTAAATGATGAAAAAATGGTCACGCCACCTGCTCGCGGCGGGTGCTCTGGCACTGGGCATGAGCGCCGCTCACGCGAATGACAACAACACGCTCTATTTCTATAACTGGACCGAGTATGTCCCGCCAGGGCTGCTGGAACAGTTCACCAAAGAGACCGGCATTAAGGTTATCTATTCGACCTACGAGTCGAACGAAACCATGTACGCCAAGCTCAAAACCTATAAAGACGGCGCATATGATCTGGTGGTTCCGTCCACCTATTACGTCGATAAAATGCGTAAAGAAGGCATGATCCAGAAGATCGACAAGTCGACGTTGACCAACTTCCACAACCTCGATCCGGAAATGCTCAACAAGCCGTTTGACCCGAACAATGACTACTCCATCCCGTATATCTGGGGGGCGACGGCCATTGGCGTAAACAGCGATGCTATCGATCCGAAAACCGTCACCAGTTGGGCCGATCTATGGAAACCGGAGTACAAAGGCAGTCTGCTGTTAACGGATGATGCGCGTGAAGTGTTCCAGATGGCGCTGCGCAAGCTGGGATACTCCGGCAATACCACCGACCCGAAAGAGATTGAAGCCGCCTATAACGAACTGAAGAAGCTGATGCCTAACGTCGCGGCGTTTAACTCTGACAACCCGGCCAACCCGTATATGGAAGGTGAAGTCAATCTGGGGATGGTATGGAATGGCTCCGCGTATGTTGCGCGTCAGGCAGGTACACCGCTGGAAGTGGTATGGCCTAAAGAAGGTGGCATTTTCTGGATGGATAGCCTGTCTATTCCGGCTAACGCGAAAAACAAAGAAGGTGCGCTGAAGCTGATTAACTTCCTGCTGCGCCCGGACGTGGCGAAAGAAGTTGCGGAAACTATTGGTTATCCGACGCCAAACCTGGCAGCACGTAAGCTGTTAAGCCCTGAAGTCGCAAATGATAAAACCCTGTACCCTGACGCAGAAACCATCAACAAAGGGGAATGGCAGAACGACGTCGGTTCCGCCAGCGCTATCTATGAAGAGTATTATCAGAAGCTGAAAGCAGGACGCTAATTGCCCTCCTCTTAGGCCGGATAAGACGCGCCAGCGTCGCATCCGGCGCATCATCACTGCCCGATGGCGCTGCGCTTATCGGGCCTACGCCATCCGTGTTCACAGACCTTTCAATAACTTCTCAACAAACTCTGGCACCACCTGGCTTGCCGGACCGTAATACTTCTCTTCAAACTCGCTGCCAACCTGGCTCGGTTCGAGATTTAGTTCTACCGTATGTGCCCCATGCAGTCGCGCCTCATGCACAAAACCCGCAGCCGGATAAACATGTCCCGATGTGCCAATCGCAATGAATACATCCGCCATTGCCAGCGCCATGTAAATTTCATCCATGCCCAGCGGCATTTCACCAAACCACACCACGTGTGGTCGCAGCGGTGCCGGAAATTGACAGCAGTGACATTTATCTTCCGGGGTCACATCGTCCTTCCATTCCAGAATCTGCCCGCTTTGCGAGCAGCGAACCTTGAGCAGTTCGCCGTGCATATGGATAACGTTCTGGCTGCCCGCACGCTCATGCAGGTTATCAATGTTCTGCGTCACCAGTAAAAAACGGTCGCCCAGTTCGGCTTCGAGTTTTGCCAGTGCGATATGCGCCGCGTTGGGCTGGATTTCTGGCTGTTGCAATTGATGGCGACGGGCGTTATAAAACGACTGAACCAGTTCCGGGTTTCGACTAAATCCTTCCGGAGTCGCAACGTCCTCAACCCGATGTTCTTCCCAGAGACCATCCGCCGCGCGGAAGGTTCGAATTCCTGACTCAGCGGAGATTCCCGCTCCCGTCAGTACCAGCACTCTTGGTTTTTCCATCAATTCAGGCACCACTCTGTCTCTGAAAAAGATTCGTTGACGCAGGCGATCGCGCAAATGGCGTTTATTTTTACGAAAGCGGCTTAACCGATGACCCCGACGCGACAGCATAACAACCTCTTTGTATTAATCGGTAAGATGTAGGAAAGCAGCCCCGCGCATCCCGCCGGCATCACCGTGCCGTGCCTGCTCAATACGCGGTACCCGGGCAACCGGCAACAGATGACGTGGCAGTCGGTCCGTCAGTTGCGTCGTAATAGCGGTAAAATTCGATAAGCCTCCGCCAATCACCACCAAATCAGGATCGACGATAGTCAGGATATTCCCAAGACACACCGCCAGCAAATCCAGATAGCGTTCTACGTGTGCACGCGCATGTTCATCGCCCTGCTCCCACAACGCGATAATTTCACGGGCATCCAGCGGTTGATGGTAGTAATGCTGATACAACCACGCAAATCCACCGCCGGAAAGATAGCTTTCGATGCATCCCAGTTGGCCGCATCCGCAGCGGCGCAGCGGGAAATCAAAGCCCATCAGCGTCAGCGCATCGACCGGCAAACGAATATGACCAAACTCGCCGGTGATATAGCTGCGTCCGGTGATGGATTTCCCGTTAAGCACCAGGCCGCCGCCAACGCCCGTACCGAGGATCAACCCCATCACCAGCGGATATTGGGTAAACTCGTCATCCCAGGCTTCGGAGAGAGCAAAACAGTTCGCATCGTTATCCAGACGAACATCGCGGTCAAGGCGAGCGCTAAGATCTGCGCGGAGCGGTTTGCCACTGGCGGCAGGAACGTTGGCCGCGTACAACGTGCCGTCTTCCGTTTCCGGCATGCCAGGAATCCCGATACCGACCGAACCTTTGATACCAAAACGCTGGTCAGCTTCCATCACCAGATTGCAGACCGCATCAAGGAAAGCGTCGTAGCTGTCGCGAGGTGTAGGGACGCGAGTTTCCCATTGCAGACGACGTTGCTTATCAAACACGCCCAGCGCAATTTTGGTCCCGCCGATGTCAAATCCGTAATACATCACCGCTCCTTGATACACGTCATCCTTCAAGATGCCTCTGCGTTGGCTACGCCTTGATGCAGCATGAATGCTGTCGTGTATTATTGTTGTTATTGGCCGCTAAGTACTCTCGCAGGATCAATATTGCTGGCGCGACGCGCCGGATACCAACTTGCCAAAAGACTCAGCACGAGTGCTGTCACCAGCACGTAAATCACATCCAGCCAGTGTAATTCCGACGGCAGGAAGTCAATGAAATAGATATCGCCGGACAGGAACTGATGACCGATAAGCGCCTCGATTCCGTTGATGATCGGCGTCAGTTGCAACGAGACAACCACCCCGATGACGACGCCTATCAGGCTACCAAACAGACCCGCCAGCAGGCCGTACCAGACAAAAATGGCACGGATCAACCCATCTTTCGCCCCGAGGGTTCTTAATACCGCAATATCGCCGCTTTTGTCTTTTACCGCCATCACTAACGTGGAAACGATATTAAAGCAGGCCACACCAATCACCAGCACCATCGCCAGATACATAATGGCGCGAATCATCTGGATATCGCGATACATATAGCCGTAAGTACCGATCCAGCTCTTAATATAAACATAGTTATTGGTGACTTCACCCGCGTCCCGCACCAGCTTATTGGCGTTAAACACGTCGTTAACCTTCAGCGCAATCCCGGAAACGCTGGTTCCCATATCCAGATATTGCTGCGCATCTTCCATTGGGATCATGGCAAAGCTGTGATCGAGCTGACCGCTCAGCTGCAGAATTCCCGTTACGTGCAAACGCACGCGTTTAGGCTGCTGTAATTTATGATCCGCGCTGGCGTTAGGGATCATAATCGACACCCAGTCGCCCTGCTTCACCTTCAGCGCATCGGCAATACCCTTACCAATGATGATTTGTTGTTCACCGGCTTTAAAATTATCCCAGGCATGGTTTTGCACGAAGGATGGCAGTGCGCTTAAACGCTGTTCCTGTTTCGGGTCAACGCCCTTCACCTGCACCGCGCGTAAGTTCGCCCCGCTCTCTACCAGTCCGGTAAAGTTGATATAAGGCGCCGCGGCGACAATACCCGGCACTTTTTGTACTTTGTCGAGCGCTTCCTGCCAGTTATTCCATGGCTGATTTACGGCTTCAATCTCTCCGTGTGGGACTACGGCCAGAATACGGTTGTTCAGCTCACGCTCAAATCCGTTCATGGCACTTAAACCAACGATCAACACCGCCACACCCAACGCGATGCCAACAGTGGAAATCACAGATATCAGCGAAACCATACCGCCGCGCCGCCGACCACGGCTAAAGCGCAGACCAATCAATAACGATAAAGGCGAAGCCATTACTCAGCTCCCATCAGGCTCAGTTCTGCCGTCAGGCGACCATCGCGCATCTCCAGCTGGCGGCTCATCCGCTTCGCCAGTTGCAGATCGTGCGTCACCACCAGAAATGCCGTGCCCTGAGAACGGTTCAGCTCGCCCAGAAGCTCGAAAATGCTGTCCGCGTTACGCGCATCCAGGTTACCCGTTGGCTCATCCGCCAGGACCAGACGCGGGTTATTCACCAGCGCACGAGCGATGGCCACACGCTGGCGTTCGCCGCCAGACAGTTCAGACGGGCGATGACTGGCACGATGATCCAGTCCTACGGCTTTCAGCATATCCCGTGCGCGCTCGGTTATTTCAGCCGGTTTTTTCTTGCCTATCAGCAGCGGCATCGCTACGTTTTCCAGCGCGGTAAAGTCCGGCAGTAAATGGTGGAACTGGTAAATAAAGCCCAGCTTCTGATTACGCAGTTCCGCTTTCGCCGCCGACGAGAGCTTGCTCATTGGCTGACCGCTAAAAATGACGTCGCCGGAAGTCGGGGTATCCAACCCGCCTAACAGATGCAGCAGCGTACTCTTGCCGGAGCCAGAGCTGCCGACAATCGCCATCATCTCACCTTCGCCGACGCTAAAACTGACATCGTGCAGGACATCGGTCTGCACAGTGCCTTCCTGATAGCGTTTGCACAGGTTGTCGCATTGCAACAGGATCTTATTCATAACGTAAAGCCTCAGCGGGTTGAGTGGCGGCAGCGCGCCAGGAAGGATAAAGCGTAGACAGCAACGCGATGGCCATCGCCACCAGCGCAATGACGATAACCTGCAGCGGCTCGATAGCGACCGGCAGCGCCGCACCATCCAGCAGCACACCAATAATTGGCATCAAATTGTTCAGTTGGCTGGCGAGCAATGCGCCCAGCACCGCGCCAAGCAGCGCGCCGATAATCCCGGCACTGGCCCCCTGAACCATAAACACCATCATTATCTGCCGCGGCGTTAGCCCCTGCGTTTGTAGAATCGCCACTTCTCCTTGCTTCTCCATTACCATCAGACCCAGCGAGGTAATAATATTAAAAGCCGCCACAGCCACGATCAGGCTAAGCAGTAGCCCCATCATGTTCTTCTCCATGCGCACGGCCTGGAACAGTTCCCCTTTGCGCTCGCGCCAGTCCTGCCATTTGGTGCCCTGCGGCAGCGTTTGCTGGCTCAGCGTATCAACTTTTAACGGTTCGTTCAGCCACAGACGCCAGCCGGTAATATTGCCCACCGGATAGCGCATCAGGCGGGAAGCATCCTGAATGTTGGTCAGCATCTGGTAGCCGTCTACTTCGCTGTTGGCGGCGAAGGTGCCAATCACCGTAAACAGACGCTGGCTCGGCAAACGTCCCATCGGCGTAAACTGGCTGGCCGAAGGCACCATCACGCGAATTTGATCGCCACGGTTCACGCCCAACTGCCCGGCAAGCTGCTCGCCGAGGATGATATTATACTTACCCGGTTGCAGATCTGTTTGCTTCACATTGACCAGATACGGCGTTAACGGATCTTTTTGCGCCGGATCGATACCGAGCATCACGCCGACCGCCACGCTACGCGCGCTTTGCAGCACCACATCTCCCGTAGTTATGGGTGCAACGCGGTTGACGCCGTTCAACACCACCGCTTTTTCCGGCAGTTGTTGCGGGTTGAGGGAACCCTGTTCAGACGAGAGAACGGCCTGAGGCATCAGGCCAAGAATATTGTTTTGCAGCTCGCGCTCAAAACCGTTCATCACCGACAACACCGTGACCAGCGCCATTACCCCGAGGGTAATGCCAATGGTGGAGAGCCAGGAAACGAAGCGACCGAAGCGATCTGCTGCACGCCCACGCATATAACGCAGGCCGATGAATAGAGCGACAGGTTGGTACATGAAATCCGTCTGGTTGCTGTTAGCAAAGTCACGAGTATATAAGCGAAAGCGGAATGGGTAAATGACTGAACCGTAAGTGTTCGTCAGCACTATTCCTAAAAGTATAAATAAATCAATTCGCTAAAGTTGTCCGTCTTCCCTTCCATCCTGGTCCCTGATCTTTATCTTAAAAAATCAAAATGCAGACAGTTACGCATTACAGCGCACAGCGGGTTGCGCAGGATGGCAGGCTATAACCAACAATATGGATACGCCGTCTCGATGAATAAAAAAGAACTATGGATTAATCAAATCAAATGGTTATGTATTTGTCTGGTGGTGATTTACCACTCGGTAATCACATTTTACCCGCACCTCACTACTTTTCAGCATCCGCTTTCAGAGCTGCTGAGCAAATGCTGGATTTACCTCAATTTGTACCTGGCGCCGTTTCGCATGCCGGTCTTTTTCTTTATTTCGGGATATCTGATCCGTCGCTACATTGATAGCGTCCCGTGGACCACCTGCGTGGATAAACGGATCTGGAGTATTGCCTGGGTGCTGATACTCTGGGGTGTGGTGCAATGGCTGGCGTTAGTGGCGCTCAATAACTGGCTGGCCCCACAGCGCGATCTGAGCCATGCTGCCAACGCCGCTTATGCTGGTTCGATCGCAGGTTTTACCCACGGGATGCTGACCGCCAGTACCAGCTTGTGGTATCTGTACGCACTGATTGTCTATTTTGTTCTGTGTAAAATTTTCAGCCGCTGGGCGGTGCCGCTGTTGGCGTTATTTGTGGCGCTGAGCGTGACGATCAACTTTGTCCCGACGCCGTGGTGGGGAATGAACAGCGTGATTCGCAATCTGCCCTGGTACAGCCTCGGTGCATGGTTTGGCGCAACGCTGATGGTATGGATTAAGGAGGTGCCCCTGCGCCGCCATGCGCTCATTGTTCTGGTTAGCGCAATCGCCGCCATCGTCGCGTGGCTGGCAAATGTCTCACTATTACTTTCTCTTCTTTCCATTGTGCTGATCATGAAGCTGTTTTATCAATTTGAGCTGCGCTTTGGTATGCGTGAGTCCGGCCCGTTAAGCGTGATTGGTGCCAATACCATCGCCATCTACACCACCCACCGAATTCTGGTTGAGCTATTCAGCTTAACGCTAATCCCCAACATTAATCATGCCGCCTGGCCTGCATATGCAGAGCTGGCCCTGCTGCTGGTGTATCCATTCGCCTGCCTGCTGCTGTGCACCTTGTTTGGCCTGTTGGTGCGTAAAATTTCACAAAAAACAGTGGCCGACCTGCTCTTTTCCCCGCCTTCTTTATCGGTCGTTTCGCGCTAACCCCAACGCGCTTTTTGCCCCCATCAGGGGGCGAATCAATTTGCTTATGAGAAACGATCACGGATAATAAAGAACATTGCTTATCAGATGTATATCTAAACGAGAACCTGACAACCGAATGCCTGAACAACATCGTTACACGCTCCCAGCGAAAGCTGGCGATCAGCGCCAGTTGGGTGAGCTTACCGGTGCCGCCTGCGCAACGCTGGTCGCCGAAATCGCCGAACATCACGCCGGTCCAGTGGTGCTGATCGCGCCGGACATGCAAAATGCTTTGCGCCTGCATGATGAAATTCGTCAGTTTACCGACCAGATGGTGATGAACCTGGCCGACTGGGAAACGCTGCCCTATGACAGCTTTTCTCCCCATCAGGAGATTATCTCTTCGCGTCTCTCTACGCTGTATCAACTGCCTGCCATGCAGCGAGGCGTACTGATCGTTCCGATAAATACCCTGATGCAGCGTGTCTGTCCGCACAGCTATCTGCACGGGCATGCGCTGGTCATGAAAAAAGGTCAGCGGCTTTCGCGCGACGCCCTGCGCGAACAGCTGGATAGCGCTGGCTATCGCCATGTTGATCAGGTCATGGAACACGGCGAATACGCCACGCGCGGCGCGTTGTTGGATCTGTTCCCGATGGGCAGCGAGCTGCCTTATCGTCTGGATTTCTTTGATGACGAAATCGACAGCCTGCGTCTGTTTGATACCGACACCCAGCGCACGCTGGAAGAAGTCGATGCCATTAATTTGCTTCCCGCGCACGAATTCCCGACTGACAAAACGGCCATCGAGCTATTCCGTAGTCAGTGGCGCGATACCTTTGAGGTTAAACGCGACGCCGAACATATTTATCAGCAGGTCAGCAAAGGCACGTTACCTGCGGGTATTGAATACTGGCAACCGCTGTTTTTCAGCGAGCCGCTGCCGCCGCTGTTCAGCTACTTCCCTGCCAATACGTTATTGGTCAATACCGGTGATATCGAGACCAGCGCAGAACGCTTCCAGGCCGATACCCTGTCACGCTTTGAAAATCGCGGTGTTGATCCAATGCGCCCGCTTCTGCCGCCAGAATCGCTGTGGCTGCGGGTTGATGAGCTGTTTTCTGAACTTAAACGCTGGCCGCGCGTTCAACTGAAAACCGAGAGTCTGGCGAACAAAGCTGCGAATACCAACCTCGGGTTCCAGAAGCTGCCGGACATCGCCGTGCAGGCACAGCAAAAATCACCGTTAGATGCGTTACGTAAATTCCTTGAGGGCTTTACCGGCCCGGTGATTTTCTCGGTCGAAAGTGAAGGCCGACGTGAAGCGCTTGGCGAGTTGCTCGCTCGTATCAAAGTGGCACCGAAGCGGATATTGCGACTCGATGAAGCCGTAGATAACGGTCGTTATCTGATGATTGGCGCAGCTGAGCACGGCTTCATCGATAGCAAACGCAATCTGGCACTGATTTGTGAAAGCGATCTGCTTGGGGAACGCGTGGCGCGTCGCCGCCAGGATTCGCGTCGCACCATCAACCCGGATACATTAATTCGTAACCTTGCAGAGCTGCATCCCGGTCAGCCGGTAGTGCATCTGGAACACGGCGTGGGTCGCTATGCCGGGATGACCACGCTGGAAGCGGGCGGTATCACCGGTGAATATCTGATGCTCACCTATGCCAACGATGCCAAACTGTACGTGCCGGTGTCGTCACTGCATCTGATCAGCCGCTATGCAGGCGGTGCAGAAGAGAATGCACCGCTGCATAAACTGGGCGGTGATGCCTGGTCACGCGCCCGACAGAAAGCCGCTGAGAAGGTGCGCGATGTCGCGGCAGAGCTGCTGGATATTTATGCCCAGCGCGCAGCGAAAGAAGGCTTTGCCTTTAAGCATGACCGTGAACAGTATCAGCTGTTTTGCGACAGCTTCCCGTTTGAAACCACGCCTGACCAGGCGCAGGCGATCAACGCTGTACTCAGCGATATGTGCCAACCTCTGGCCATGGACCGCCTGGTGTGCGGCGACGTCGGTTTTGGTAAAACCGAAGTCGCGATGCGCGCCGCTTTCCTTGCCGTAGAGAACCACAAACAGGTTGCCGTGCTGGTTCCGACTACCCTGCTCGCACAGCAGCACTTCGACAACTTCCGCGATCGTTTTGCCAACTGGCCGGTACGCATTGAGATGTTGTCCCGTTTCCGTAGCGCCAAAGAGCAAGCGCAGATTCTGGAACAGGTTGCCGAGGGGAAAATTGATATTCTCATCGGCACGCACAAACTGCTGCAAGCGGATGTGAAGTTAAAAGATCTGGGTCTGCTGATTGTCGATGAAGAGCACCGTTTCGGCGTTCGCCACAAAGAACGCATCAAGGCGATGCGTGCGGATGTCGATATTCTGACCCTGACGGCAACGCCTATTCCGCGTACGCTCAATATGGCGATGAGCGGTATGCGCGATCTGTCGATCATCGCCACGCCGCCCGCTCGTCGTCTGGCGGTCAAAACCTTCGTGCGCGAATACGACAGCCTGGTGGTACGCGAGGCGATCCTGCGTGAAGTTCTGCGCGGGGGACAAGTTTATTATCTGTTTAACGACGTCGAAAATATCCAGAAAACCGCTGACAGATTAGCAGAACTGGTGCCGGAAGCGCGTATTGGTATCGGCCACGGGCAAATGCGCGAGCGCGAGCTGGAACGCGTGATGAACGATTTCCACCATCAGCGTTTTAACGTGCTGGTGTGTACCACCATTATCGAAACCGGGATCGACATTCCGACCGCAAACACCATTATCATCGAACGCGCCGATCACTTTGGTTTAGCGCAATTGCACCAGCTACGCGGTCGTGTGGGACGCTCACACCATCAGGCGTACGCCTGGCTGCTGACGCCGCATCCAAAAGCAATGACCACCGACGCGCAAAAGCGTCTGGAAGCCATCGCTTCGCTGGAAGATTTGGGTGCAGGATTTGCGCTGGCGACCCACGACCTTGAAATTCGCGGCGCCGGGGAACTGCTGGGTGAAGATCAAAGTGGTTCCATGGAAAGCATCGGCTTCTCGTTGTATATGGAGCTGCTGGAAAATGCTGTCGATGCGCTCAAAGAGGGACGCGAACCGTCACTGGAAGATCTCACCAGCCAGCAAACCGAAGTTGAATTGCGTATGCCGTCTCTGCTGCCGGATGGCTATATACCGGATGTTAACACCCGACTATCGTTCTACAAGCGCATTGCCAGCGCGAAAGGCGAAAACGAACTGGAAGAGATTAAGGTCGAGCTGATAGATCGTTTTGGCCTGCTGCCCGACCCGGCCCGTACGTTGCTAGATATCGCTCGTTTACGCCAGCAGGCGCAGAAACTGGGGATCAGAAAGCTCGAAGGTCATGACAAAGGCGGTACCATCGAATTTGCCGAGAAAAACCACGTCAACCCGGTCTGGCTGATTGGTTTACTGCAAAAACAACCGCAACACTTCCGTCTGGACGGCCCAACCCGACTGAAATTTATGCAAGATCTGGGCGAGCGTAAAACGCGGATCGACTGGGTCCGCCAGTTTATGCGTCAGCTTGAAGAAAACGCCGTAGCATAGTGAACAGGCCGGGTGAGCACACCACTCACCCGGCCTGATGAATTTACAAACTCTTTGCACTTCCCTGCACTTCCAGACACAGCAAACCGCCATAATTCTCGTTTACTTTTACATAATAAAAACCACGTAAAAACAATGGATTTATGGTGATGTTAAACAATAAACGACTCTCTCGCTGGCTCGCGTTTTTTACGCTGGCAGCGACCTTCGCGTTAGCACTTCCGGCTCAGGCAAACACCTGGCCGCTACCGCCGCCGGGAAGCCGTCTGGTGGGCCAGAATACCGTTCACGTTGTTGAAGACAATGGCGGTTCCCTGGAGGCGATTGCGAAAAAATATAATGTCGGCTTTTTAGCGCTGCTGCAGGCCAACCCCGGCGTTGACCCTTACGTACCACGTCCAGGCAGCGTGCTGACTATTCCATTACAAACTCTGCTACCTGACGCCCCGCGCGAAGGTATTGTTATCAACCTCGCCGAACTGCGTCTTTATTATTACCAGCCGGGGACCAATTCGGTGACCGTTTATCCTATTGGTATTGGCCAGTTAGGTGGTGACACGCTGACGCCTACGATGGTAACCACCATTTCTGATAAACGCGCCAACCCCACCTGGACGCCGACGGCAAATATCCGCGCGCGATACAAAGCAAACGGAATTGACCTGCCTGCCGTTGTACCTGCCGGTCCGGATAACCCGATGGGCCATCATGCAATTCGCTTAGCGGCATACGGCGGCGTCTATCTGCTGCACGGCACCAATGCTGACTTTGGCATCGGCATGCGCGTCAGTTCCGGCTGTATTCGTCTGCGCGACGGTGATATCGAAACCCTGTTCCGTCAGGTAACGCCCGGAACTAAGGTCAATATTATCAATACGCCGATCAAAGCATCCGTTGAGCCTAACGGCGTGCGGCTAGTAGAAGTACATCAGCCGCTGTCCGAAAAAATCAATGACGACCCGCAACTGTTGCCAATCGTGCTGAACGCGTCCATGCAGACATTTAAAAATGCGGCGCAAACAGATGCCGCCGTCATGGATCATGCGATGGAGATTCGCTCAGGCATGCCGGTCGATGTGACCCGTCATCACGACGTTGCTCAACAGCCGATGTAAACTCCGCACATAAAAAACCCCCGCTGGATTTTATTCCGCGGGGGTTTTTTATTTAACTCGCAGTGGCATTGCGATGGGTTAAATCTTATTTGTAGATAACAGCAGTCCCATGAAGGGTGTTAGGGCCGGTAACGGAAGTAATACGGAAAGACTTCGCACCCATCTCATCGGCTTTCTGCGCCAGTTGATCTTCCAGTGAACCTAAGTTAGTCCCCGCATTCGCAGAAATAGTACCGACTTTCTCTTGACCCGCAGGTGTGGACTGAACTTCAACAGCGGCGAAGCTTGCAAATGACAGTGAGCTAAGAACAGCAGCAACAAACAGGGTTTTTACGTTTTTCATGATAGTGACCTTTAGCAGATGAATGGGTGTCGGAAAGATTAACTTAACGATCGATAGGTAAATCATAGATGTGATCCAGGTCACACGTCAATACTTTTTTATAATGATCGTTATATAAAATATAAAGGTCTTATTTTTCATGACAATAGATATAATTTATTTTTATCGTGAATCCGCTGGAGTGTGCAGTCGAATATTTTTATAATGGTTATTCAATAAACCCAACAAAGGTACATCGGCGCCATGACAACTGAAACGACAGGTTGTGCAAAAAAAAGCCGTGGCCGACCAAAAGTGTTCGACAGGGAAGCCGCGCTTGATAAGGCCATGACACTCTTCTGGCAGCACGGATATGAAGCGACCTCGCTCGCCGATCTCGTAGAAGCTACCGGCGCAAAAGCGCCCACGCTGTATGCGGAGTTCACCAATAAAGAAGGGTTGTTCCGTGCCGTGCTGGACCGCTACATCACCCGCTTTGCGGCGAAACACGAAGCTCAGCTGTTTTGTGAAGAAAAAAGCCTTGAGTCCGCACTGGAAGACTATTTCACCGCCGTAGCGACCTGCTTTACCAGCAAGGACACCCCGGCGGGATGTTTCATGATTAACACTTCTGCGACGCTGGCAGCCTCTTCCCGCGATATTGCGCACACGGTGAAATCCCGCCATGCAATGCAGGAACAGACGCTTACTCAGTTTCTTCATCAACGTCAGCAACGAGGTGAAATCCCCGCCTACTGTGACGTGCAAAAACTGGCTGAATACCTGAACTGTATTTTACAAGGTATGTCGATCAGCGCCCGTGAAGGTGCAACGTTTGAAAAACTGATGCAGATCGCACGTACCACCCTGCGACTGTGGCCCGAACTCGTCAAAGCTTAACCCTTTCCCGCAATTCCCCCGCTGTACTAACACCCCCGGGAGCTGATAAAGCCCCCGGTTAGATTCCCGTTCCATTGTCCCTACATTTCTCATTGTTTTCATCGTGTTATCCGATCATTTTTTGTAAAAGGTATTGATAACGACAATTGTTATCAGCAATATTCGCATTTGTTTTAATACCTGTTTCACAATGTAACCATCGGTTTCTCTACCGCCATAACAAAAACAGATCGACTCTTTTTAAAAGGAATACAAATGAATAAGCGTCTCTGGGTGCTCAATCCTCTCCTGTTGTCTTTAACCCTCCCGGCCATTGCGGCTGAGGAAGAGAACCTTATCGTCAGCGCCAACCGTAGCCAACGCACCGTGGCAGAAATGGCGCAAACGACCTGGGTTATTGAAGGAAGCGAGATTGAACAACAGGTTCAGGGGGGGAAAGAGTTCAAGGATGTTCTTGCTCAGTTAATCCCAGGCATCGATGTCAGTAGCCAGGGGCGTACAAACTACGGCATGAACATGCGTGGTCGCGCCATTGTCGTGCTCATTGACGGTGTCCGTCTGAACTCCTCGCGAACCGACAGCCGTCAACTTGACTCCATTGACCCGTTTAACATTGCGCACATTGAAGTCATTTCAGGCGCAACCTCACTTTATGGCGGTGGCAGTACCGGCGGATTAATCAACATCGTCACCAAAAAAGGCCAGCCGGAGCGTGAAGTAGAACTCGAACTGGGGAGCAAAAGCGGCTTCAACAACAGTAACGATCATGATGAACGCGTTGCCGCGGCGGTGAGTGGAGGAACAGATCGCGCTTCCGGGCGTATGTCCGTCGCGTATCAACGATTTGGCGGCTGGTATGACGGTAATCACGATGCCCTGCTGCTGGATAACACCCAAACCGGGCTACAGCACTCCGATCGTCTGGACGTGATGGGCACCGGGACGATTGAACTTGACGACAACCGTCAGTTGCAACTGGTTACACAGTATTACAAGAGCCAGGGGGATGATGATTACGGGCTGGATCTCGGCGAGAACATGTCCGCCGTGACCGGAAACGGTAAAGCTTATACCAGCAGCGGACTGAATTCCGATCGTATTCCCGGCACCGAACGTCATCTGATCAGCCTGCAATATTCAGATGCGGATTTTTTCGGCCAGAACCTGGTCAGCCAAATCTATTACCGCGACGAATCGCTGAAATTCTATCCTTTCCCGACGCTCAGCAAAGGTAAGGTCACCAGTTTCTCCGCATCACAGCAGGACACAGACCAGTTTGGCGCCAAAATTACCCTCAACAGCCAGTTGATGGATAACTGGGAGTTGACGTGGGGTATCGATGCCGATCACGAGACCTTCGATTCCAATCAGAAATTCTTCGATCTGGCCTGGTCCCTGCCCTCCGGCGGCATGGATAACCGCACCGCTTATACCACCGGGCGTTACCCCGGTTACAGCATCACCAATTTCGCGCCTTTCCTGCAAAACAGCTATGACATTAACGACATCTTTACCCTCAGCGGCGGCGTGCGCTATCAATGGACCGAAAACAGGGTTGATGATTTCGTTGGCTATGCTCAACAGCAGGGAATCGCGACCGGGCTTGCGAACTCTGCCGATACCATTCCGGGCGGCAAAACCGATTACGATAATTTCCTGTTCAACGCCGGTATCCTCGCCCATCTGACTGACCGTCAGCAAACGTGGTTTAATTTCTCTCAGGGCGTGGAGCTTCCGGATCCAGGGAAATATTACGGTAACGGCACCTATTCGCTGGTTGGCGATCATTACCAGCTCCAGCGCAGCGTCAACGTGGCGGATTCACGTCTGGAAGGGATTAAAGTTAACTCGTACGAACTGGGATGGCGCTACACCGGCGATAGTCTGCGCACGCAACTGGCCGCTTACTACTCGACTTCGGATAAATCGATCGTTATCAACCGCAGCGATATGACCATTAACGTTCAACCCGACGATCGCCGCATTTATGGCCTTGAAGGCGCGGTGGATTATTTCATTGCGGATACGGACTGGAGCCTGGGCGGCAACTTCAATGTCATTAAATCAGAAGTGAAACAGAACGGTAATTGGCAAAAATGGGATGTGACTCTGGCCTCACCGTCGAAAGCAACCGCGTGGGTCGGCTGGGCACCAGAACCGTGGACCTTGCGCGTACAGAGCCAGCAAACATTTGATCTGACCGACGCCAGCGGCAATAAGCTGGATGGCTATAACACCATGGACTTTATCGGCAGCTATCAGCTCCCGTTGGGTAAGCTGACCTTTAGCGTGGAAAACCTGCTGAATGAAGAGTACACCACGCTGTGGGGACAACGTGCGCCACTGCTGTACAGCCCAACCTACGGCAGTCCGTCACTGTATGAATACAAGGGCCGGGGCCGCACCTTTGGTCTGAACTACGCCTTAACCTTCTGATAAAAAAAGCCCCCCAGCCTGAGCGAATGGGGGGCTAATGTTCAGGATAATGCTATTTTACGCTTTGTTATTCAGTACCAACTGTCCGTTGTTATCCAACGGAATTTGCGCGCCGGGGTCCTTATCCATACGGATTTTCCCCTGCTGATCGCCAATTTTGTACGTCACGTCGTAGCCCAGCATCTTTTCAGATTTGTCATACACCGTTTTACAACGCTGCTGTGTGGTGGTGTAAGTATCGTTTTCCTGCATCGAACCCTGAATCTGATTACCTGCATAGCCGCCGCCTAAAGCCCCGGCCACGGTGGCAATATCTTTACCACGTCCGCCGCCAAACTGGTGGCCAATAACGCCACCCGCAACCGCACCCAATACGGAACCCGCAATACGGTTTTCATCTTGTACCGGCTTACGGTGCGTGACAGTTACGTTCCGGCACTCCTGACGCGGTGTTTTTACCGACTCTTTAATCGGTGTTGCAGAGACAACTTGCGCATACTGTGGGCCACGCTCGAAAACGTTCAGACTGGCCACTGCTGCAACACCCAGCGCAGCAGCTACGCCAATCCCTATACCCGCCAACATTGATTTATTCACGGGACTTCCTCCTTTTTTGCTATTAGCAACAACTTTGCAACAGAAGGTAAGGAATGCCAATCAGATTACGGATGAAAATAGCAGGATGAGGCATGAACGCAGGATGATTCGGAGAACTCTGAAGGAAGGCGCCGGATGCGTAAAATCATCCGGCGCCACAAGTCGATATTAATGCAGTTTCAGACGCGGGCGAATCACCCGGTTGATACTGCCGACCAGCATCATCAGGCCGGTTTTGAAGTAGCCGTGTAAAGCAATCTGGTGCATGCGGTACAGTGAGATGTATACAAAGCGCGCAATACGCCCTTCCACCATCATCGAACCACGAGTCAGGTTGCCCATCAGGCTACCCACGGTAGAAAAGTTAGAGAGCGAGACCAGAGAGCCGTGATCTTTGTACTGATACGCTTTCAGTGGCTTGCCGTTCATCTGTGCCAGAATATTGTTCATCGCACAGGTCGCCATCTGGTGTGCTGCCTGAGCGCGTGGAGGCACAACCCCCCCTTCCGGGCGAGCGCAGGAAGCGCAGTCGCCAATCGCGTACACGTCAGGATCGCGCGTGGTCTGCAGAGTTGGCTCAACCACCAGTTGGTTAATACGGTTCGTTTCCAGACCGCCAATGTCTTTCATAAAGTCTGGCGCTTTGATACCCGCCGCCCACACCATCAGGTCGGCTTTAATGTATTCGCCATCTTTGGTGTGCAGTCCGCCTTCGTCAGCGCTGGTAACCATCGTCTGGGTCAGTAAGCGTACGCCCAGTTTGGTTAACTCATTATGCGCAGCACCGGAAATACGCGGCGGCAACGCAGGCAGAATGCGCTCGCCAGCTTCCACCAGCGTAACGTTCAGCGCATCGTTGGTCAGCCCTTTGTAACCATAGCTGTGCAGCTGTTTTACCGCATTGTGCAGCTCAGCGGAGAGCTCAACCCCCGTCGCACCACCGCCCACAATGGCGATATTCACTTTTCCGTTAGCGCCCAGATTCGCGGAATACTTCAGGAACAGATTCAGCATCTCCTGGTGGAAACGACGCGCCTGATGCGGGTTATCGAGGAAAATGCAGTTTTCTTTCACGCCAGGGGTGTTGAAATCGTTGGAGGTACTGCCCAACGCCATCACCAGCGTGTCATACGGCACTTTACGCTCAGGAACCAGCAGATCCCCCTTCTCATCGCGCAGCTCAGCGAGAGTAATGGTCTTCGCTTCACGATCGATATCCACCACCGAGCCTAACTGAAACTGGAAGCCATGGTTACGCGCATGTGCCAGATAGCTCAGCGCATCCACGCCTTCATCCAGTGAACCCGTCGCCACTTCATGCAGTAACGGTTTCCACAAGTGACTGTGGTTTCTGTCTACCAGTGTGATTTTGGCCTTTTTCTTACGCCCGAGTTTTTTACCCAACTGCGTCGCCATTTCCAGTCCGCCAGCACCGCCGCCGACAATCACGATCCTTTTCAATGGTGTAGTCAACGTGACCCCCTCAAATTTATTAACCAATTGTTAATTAAAAGTTATTAATATAGCTCTTAATTAACAACAAGTTACAGTAATGAAAATGTTCTTCGAGAGTGAGAATAACACGAACGGTGCATTGGTCATACCAAAATTGATGTGTATCAAGTTTTGATGCTGAAAAGATAGACAACCGGAACTTTAAGAACAAAAAAACCAGCCCGATGGCTGGTTTTTTACGCACTCAATAAGGATTAACCTAACGTCTTGAACGCTTTGATGCGCTGCAAATGCGGAGAGATATTCTTAAACTTATGCGTCTGCTCTTCGTCCCAGACTATCTCGTAAAAGTGATGCAGCTCTTCCGACGAACGCTGGCTATTGAGCGCTTCATCATGACGCGACAGGATAACCAGACAGCGATCGCGATTCTTTTCGCGGAAATTAGTCACGCATTTTGTTGCGATGTCTGCATACTCCTCAGGCCGGTCAATTTTGCCTTCCATGTTCTCATACGGGAACAGGTTAGGATTAAACACGACCTGACGAATATCACACAGAAAACCAATCCGTTCAGCCCAATATCCCCCGAGCCCTACACCACAAATCAGCGGACGGTCATCCACATTCAGCTGCAGCATTTTGTCCACTTCTTTCAGCAGATGCTGCATATCATGTTTAGGATGCCGCGTACTGTAGCTAATCAGCCTGACATCCGGGTCGATGAATTGCAGCTGCAACACCTTCTCATGGTTGCCCGGGCTGTTAGAGTCAAAACCGTGTAAATAGATAATCATCGCATCCTCGCCAAACTTGCGTTAATGACCTGCTTTCTCTTCCTGCCAGCGCTCATGAAGCTGGTTTAGCTGAGCGCTTACCGTCTTCCAGCGTGCCGAATCCATCAGTTCCTGACGTGAAAATGAACCTTTATGATACAAACGTGTAACACGTTCTGCATTGATCGGCGACAGATTATCTAACACACTGACCGCTCCCTTACGATTATTGCAGACCAGGATCATATCGCAACCTGCATCCAGCGATGCCTGTCCACGCTGGGCATAGCTTCCCATAATCGCCGCCCCTTCCATCGACAAATCGTCGGAGAAAATGACACCATCGAAGCCAAGCTCCTGGCGCAGCACCGTTTTCAGCCAGTGAGGTGAGCCACTCGCCGGACGCGGATCTACATCACTGTAGATGACATGCGCAGGCATAATGGCATCCAGTTTGTTCTCAGTAATCAACGTCTGGAACACGGACATATCTTTCGCACGAATCTCGGCTTCTGAGCGAGGATCGGTTGGGGTTTCTTTGTGTGAATCCGCCGTCACGGCCCCATGACCAGGGAAATGTTTACCGGTCGTTTTCATGCCTGCGGCATGCATACCGTCAATGAAGCGGGTCGCCATCGCCAATGCTTTTAGCGGATCGGCGTGGTAAGAACGCTCGCCGATTGCGGCGCTGATATGGCCCACATCCAGTACCGGTGCAAAGCTGATATCAATGTCCATCGCGATCATTTCGCTGGCCATCAACCATCCGGCGTCCTGAGCCAGTTTGCCGCCCTCTTCCAGACCGTGCAGCGCGGCAAACGATTGAGCCGCAGGCAGGCGAGTAAAGCCTTCTCGAAAACGCTGTACACGTCCGCCTTCCTGATCTACCGCCACCACCAGATGGTTACGTGACGCAGTCCGGATTTGTCGCACTAATTCACGCAGCTGTTCCGGGTCATGATAATTTCGGGTAAAGAGGATCAACCCACCTACCAGCGGATGCGCCAGAATCTCACGCTCTTCTGCGTCCAGCTCATACCCTTCGACATCCAACATTACTGGGCCCACACTGCTCTCCTTATCCTTTCATTGTTAGCTGCCGCCAGGTTTCATCGGCCAGCCTGATAAATTGTCTATCACCGGTTTGCCGCCAGCGATACTCAAACCACCCCGCCTTCAGCATCATTATCCAGGGTTGCCATTGTCTGACTTGTCGCCACAAAACGTCTGGCTCAATGTGCGCTCGTTGAGCGTAGGTGCTAACCAGCTGTTGGTGCTGGGATTCATCGCTGACCCATACCGCCGCCAGCTCCAGGGCAATATCACCGTCTCCGGCGTATTCCCAGTCAATCAGCCGCAGCCCTGAGGCTGTGCGTACGATGTTGTCACCGTGAACATCCATATGCAGCGGCCCCAGACGCAAAGGTCGAGGCTCACCTCGTTTCCTCAGCCGCTTCAGCGCGCGCAGCCAGCATGGTGTACGACGCGCCGGATCGCCACACTGCCAGTACTGTTCAAGTAGCGGCAGCAGGCTGATTCGCCAGCCCAATCGGGGTTGCTGGTGCAGATGATACAGTAAGCCTGCGAGTTCGTCGGCGTCCGGTAATCTGGATTCTACCTTACCGTGAAAAAACTCGACGGCCATCCACCCACGCGTATAAAAATGAGGACGTGGCGCAAGGTTTTCTGGCAGGTGTTTTAACGCATGATATTGGCGTAAGAAATGCGATTCCGGCGCATCAGGGTCGTGATGACAACGCAGTACCAGTCGGTGAGAATGATGCTCAATGATGCAGCTCCCGCCGCTCAGGCCAGTTTGGCTGGCTGCGACGGGATGATACTGCGGGAAATAGCGCGACAACACTTCGCCGCGCGTGAGTCTGTTATTGTTGCTGAACGGCACCTTTACCTGACCAGATTATCTCGCCAGTTTGTACCAGCATTAATTGCATTTGCAGCGCAGGCGAATTGACGTTGCCGGATGCACTGGAATAAAGCACATACTGCGCGCCAACGTTACGGGCGATACCAATCGCTTTACTGCGCGTTCCGAGGCTATCGTTCGGCGACAGACCTAACTGCTGCTTGGCGACTGCCAGTTGCTGAGCGGAAACCAGAGTAAACTTACCGTTATTCGCCAGAGCATTACGTAAGGTTTCGGTGGCTTCACCCGCGTTCAGCGAGCCGTTGGTGCGGTTATTCACGCTATCAACCAGCAGAACGCCGCCCGCTTTTACGCCGTCAGCCTGCAGCATTTTTCCGACCATCGGCTGCATAGCCCCGTTCCAGTCATAATGACGTTGACGTGGCGTCGGCTGCGCCGTTTGGTCCTCGTGCTCAATCGGACCCGGCTGCTGCGGTATGGTTGGCACCGTTGGCACTACCGGCACCGGCTGTTGCGGCTGCACAGGCTGTTCCGGCACCGGCTTGACTTCCTCTACCGGTGCGGGCTCTCGTTGCACCACACAGCCAGAGAGAAACATCGCCAGCGCGGCAATCAGTGCGTAGCGATTCATTTTGATCATCAAGATTCACCCCTTACAAATAAAGATAAAGTCTAACCTTGTGCGCCCCCAGAAAATTGGCGCTGCCGTACAGCGTCACCGACGAATGAGCCGGGATAGTCACGCTGCGCGGCGCTTCCAGAGGATGCATTTCCAGCCCTCTGGCGTCATACCAGTAAAACCGATAATGAACGATGACGGGTTCTTGTCTTTCGTTATAGAGTCGCGAGGATGCCGAGGCCTGAATATCAGACGTGGTTAACGTGGGCTGTTCTGCTGTTATACCTGCCGCCAGAATCGTTGACTCCATCACCAGCGACTGTTCATCACTTACCGGAATTTCTGGGTGTGTTCGACAACCCGCCAGTAGCAGCAAGCCCAGTGAAAGTGCAATGCATCCTCTGATCATGCCTACAGACCTTTATGCGCGAGCATTGGGCCAAGCGCACGGCCACCCAGCAGATGCATATGAATGTGATACACCTCCTGACCCCCGTGGCGGTTGGTGTTCATGATTAAGCGGTACCCATCTGCAGCAATGCCTTCCTGCTCAGCAATTTTCGCTGCAACGGTAATCATGCGGCCCAATGCCTGTTCATGTTCAGCCGTCACATCGTTGACGGTTGGGATCAGGATGTTAGGAATGATCAGAATATGCGTAGGTGCCTGAGGGGAAATATCACGAAACGCAGTGACCAGTTCATCCTGGTATACGATATCCGACGGAATTTCACGACGAATAATTTTGCTGAATATAGTTTCTTCTGC
Organism: Citrobacter sp. LUTT5; assembly: GCF_009905315.1. NCBI lineage: Bacteria > Pseudomonadati > Pseudomonadota > Gammaproteobacteria > Enterobacterales > Enterobacteriaceae > Citrobacter > Citrobacter sp. LUTT5. The sequence goes on from NZ_CP047606.1 coordinate 2,966,129, forward strand.
CACGACGTTTTCCTTTTTCATTAACAGCCCAAGCGTTTTGCCATGCTACGCCGGGTAACTCTGCGAGTATAGAGTATGAGCGAGTTACTCACGCTCTTTCAACTTTAACCCTCGATTTTTTAAGCGAAAACCCCAGTCAATGCTGCTCTTATAACCATTTCCCAGCGCTATTGCTCAAGCATAGTACTGAAACAATATTTCATTTATGTCGTAGCATCCGTTTACACATTAAGTGCTAATGCGTATATTTCGCATTTGTATTTACATGCGCATTTAATAATTTACAACCAAAGGGCTCATCACAACTACCGGTGATTCGAACTTAATATTAATAATTATCAAGGACTTTTCGATGTCTTTCACAACACTCAACGGGAATATTCAACGCCAACCGGGGCTTGCCCCTTCTGCGCTGGCAGCCTGCATCACGCTAGCGCTTTTACCTTCCACCAGCCTCGCAGCCCCTGCTGAAGAGACAGTGATCGTGGAGGGTTCTGCTCCAGCCGCATCCAGCGACGAACAGGATTACAGCGTTAAATCGACGACCGCGGGCACAAAAATGCAGATGACACAGCGCGATATTCCGCAATCGGTCAGCATTGTCAGCCAGCAGCGCATGGAAGATCAGCAGTTGCAAACGCTGGGCGATGTGATGGACAACACGTTGGGGATAAGCAAAAGCCAGGCGGATTCCGATCGCAGCAGCTATTACTCGCGCGGATTTCAGATTGATAACTATATGGTCGATGGGATCCCGACCTATTTTGAATCCCGCTGGAATCTCGGTGATGCCCTTTCCGACACCGCCCTTTTTGAGCGTGTCGAAGTGGTCCGTGGTGCAAACGGACTGATGACCGGGACGGGTAACCCTTCAGCCTCCATTAACATGATCCGTAAGCATGCCACCAGCCGCGAGTTCACCGGTAATGTTTCTGCAGAATATGGCAGTTGGAACAAACAACGCTATGTGACCGATCTGCAAAGCCCGCTTACGGCAGACGGCAATGTGCGTGGTCGCATCGTGGCGGGTTACCAGAATAACGACTCCTGGCTTGATCGCTACAATAGCGAAAAAATGTTCTTCTCCGGGATTGTCGATGCCGATTTGGGGGACACCACCAGCCTGTCTGCAGGTTATGAATACCAGCGCATTGATATCAACAGCCCAACCTGGGGTGGATTACCGCGCTGGAATACCGATGGCAGTAAAAACAGCTATGACCGTTCGCGCAGCACTGCGCCGGACTGGGCTTACAACGATAAAGACTTCAACAAAGTGTTTGTCACCATCAAACAACGTTTTGCCGATACCTGGCAGGCGACCATGAACGCCACCCACTCCGAGGTCAAGTTCGACAGTAAAATGATGTACCTCGATGCCTATGTTAATAAGGCCGACGGCACGCTGATTGGCCCATATGGCAACTATGGTCCGGGATATGACTATGTCGGAGGAACCGGCTGGAACAGCGGTAAACGTAAAGTGGATGCTGTCGATCTATTTGCCGACGGCGGTTACGATCTGTTTGGTCGTCAGCATAATCTGATGCTGGGCGGCAGCTACAGTAAACAGAATAACCGTTATGAAAGCTCGTGGGCGAACGTTTTCCCCAACGAAATCGGCAGCTTCTATACCTACGATGGTAACTTCCCGGAAACTAACTGGAAACCGCAGTCATTGGCTCAGGACGATACCACGCACATGAAATCGCTGTACGCCGCAACGCGTATTTCGCTGGCCGACCCACTGCATTTGATTGTCGGCGCGCGTTATACCAATTGGCGTATCGACACCCTGACCTACAGCATGGAGCAAAACCACACCACCCCGTACGCGGGCCTGGTGTATGACATTGACGATAACTGGTCTACCTACGCCAGCTATACCTCAATCTTCCAGCCGCAGAACAAGCGCGACAGTTCCGGTAAATATCTCTCTCCGATTACCGGCAACAACTATGAGCTTGGCCTGAAGTCCGACTGGATGAACAGCCGTTTAACCACCACACTCGCGGTGTTCCGCATTGAACAGGATAACGTAGCGCAATCAACCGGCGTGCCAATCGCCGGTAGCAATGGCGATACGGCCTTTAAAGCGATGGATGGTACAGTCAGCAAAGGGGTCGAATTCGAAATTAACGGTGCGATCACCGATAACTGGCAGATGACGTTTGGCGCGACACGCTATGTTGCTGAAGACAACGAAGGCAATGCTGTAAACCCTAACCTGCCACGGACCACGGTAAAACTGTTCACCCGTTATCGCCTGCCAGCCATGCCGGAACTGACCGTAGGCGGCGGAGTCAATTGGCAGAATCGTGTTTACAGCGATACGGTCACGCCATATGGCACATTCCGCGCGGAACAGGGAAGCTACGCCCTGGTAGATTTGTTCACCCGTTACCAGGTAACAAAAAACTTCTCAGTGCAGGGTAACCTCAATAACCTGTTCGATAAAACCTATGACACGAATATCGACGGTTCTATCGTTTATGGTGAGCCGCGCAACGTCAGCATCACCGCAAGCTATCAGTTCTGACACCAGGTATTGCGTAGAATTGCTAACCCGCTGACTTAGGTTGCAAATTCTCATCAAACTCCAGCCGCTTTCTGTCGGGTTCTACCGCAGTCAGCGGCTGCACCTCTGCCAGCGTCTTCTGGCAGCGCTCAACCAGCACCTGATATTCGCGAGTGCCCTGTTTTTTCCACACCAGCTCCTGCTCAGTTAACATGCGAATCGCTTTCGCCGGGCTGCCGACAATCAGATGGTTGGCAGGCATCTCGGCGCGCGCTTTCACAAACGCCGAAGCACCAACGATACTGTTCTCACCAATGGTCGCGCCATCGATAATCACCGCGCTCATGCCGACCAGCGCGTTACGCCCTATCACACAGCCGTGCAGAATCGCTCCGTGGCCGATATGTCCGTCCTCTTCCACCACCGTATCCTGGCCGGGAAATCCGTGCATCACGCAGTTATCCTGGATATTCGCCCCATCTTTAACCACGATACGCCCAAAATCTCCGCGCAGGCTGGCATTGGGGCCAACATAAACACCTTTGCCGAGAATGACATCGCCAATCAGCACTGCGGTTGGGTGAACATAGCTTTCCGCAGGAACTACCGGGATCATCCCGTCAATCTGGTAAATCGGCATGGCTTCTCCTGTTACGCCTCGGCTAATCCGCCGAAGCGTTGATAATAGAGCGGCCCTGGCGCGGGTAGTTCCCCCACCGAGCTCTCGCCTTTTTCGCTGACGAAAACCTGGGCGCCGGGCGCAACACGTTGATAAATATTAATACACAGCTGACGCGCCGTCTGCCCAAGCCAGTGAGCAGGCAACAATTCTTCCGGCAACAGCGGATCTTTGAGCACAACCCGACGATAAAGGTGAATGAGCAACAGGCGGATCTGGAAGCAGCGCTCTGGCGTAAGTTCGTCCGGCCCGACGTCACGCAGCAACGGTAACAACGGACGGAACAGAGTGATAAACGCCTCGTACATGGCATTTTGTTCGGTTAAGTGCCAGCACCCTTCTACCCGCTCACGCAGCGCGGCGCGGGAGAGCGCCAACGGCGAATGCGCCTCAAAAACGATGACGTTTTCCGCCACCCCAGCTTCATGGAGCAGCGACTGGACGTCCGCCAGCTTTTGCGATGGTGACGCCAGCAGACTCGGCGCCAGTACGCCAAAACCTTGCCATAACAGCTGCTTTTTAACTTCGGCCAGGATGTTTTTTTCCAGCCCTTCGGAGAGCAGCAGCAGCCAGGTACCGTCCCACTCAGGGGCGCTGGCACGGTAGATTTTGCTCTCGGCGCGACGCGTCAAGCGTAGCCCTTTATCGCTCAGGCGGTAGAAACTGCGTCGGCCGATACGTACCACGTCCAGCCATTCTTCTTTATTAAGGCGAAACAGTGCGGTACGTACAAAACGCTCACCGAAGCCAAGCCCTTCCAGCAGCGCGGCAACACTACCCAACCAGACTTCTCCACCGCGTTGCGATAAACAGTCCCCGTAAAGCGAGGCGATAAGCGAGGTGCCGCTGACCGGCATTGCGGTTACCGCCTGCTGAATAAAACTATCGAGCTTTTCCATATGATTCATACTGTTGTCTTTTTTGTGTTTTTTGAATCATAGCACAGGAATAGATCAGCGATACGCCAGGAGTTTGTAGGCCGGATAAGGCAACGCCGCCATCCGGCAGCGTTGCGCCATTGTGCCTGATGGCGCTACGCTTATCAGGCCTACGAGACTTAGCCGTTGGCGGCAGCTTTACGCAGGTCAAACACGCGGCAGGCCTTGCCTTCGGAGCGTGGAATACTGCCGCAGTTAACGATGCTGACGTCGGTGGAAATGCCGACCATCGACTTAATGCGATGACGCAGGTGGTGGCAAATCTGGCAGCGCTGCTCATGGCTCAGCACCAGGCTACTCTCTTTGAGTTCCACGCGTACCGAAAGTGAATCAAGATGGCCACGGCGATCCACTTCAAGCTGATAATGCGGGGCCAGATGATCAATCTTGAGGATCTCTTCTTCCACCTGAGACGGGAATACGTTGACGCCGCGAATAATCAGCATGTCGTCGCTGCGCCCGCTAATGCGATCCATACGACGCATCGTGCGCGCGGTTCCCGGCAGCAGGCGCGTCAGGTCGCGGGTACGATAACGAATGACCGGCAGCGCTTCTTTCGTCAGCGTGGTGAACAGCAGTTCGCCGTGCTCACCGTCAGCCAGTGGCGTACCGTCATCCGGATTAACCACTTCCGGGAAGAAATGATCCTCCCAGATTGTCGGACCATCACCCGTTTCGATGCACTCCATCGCCACGCCCGGTCCCATCACTTCCGACAGGCCATAAATATCGAGCGCCGTAATACCGAGGCGACGTTCGATCTCCGCGCGCATCCCCGTTGTCCACGGCTCTGCGCCAAAGACACCGGTACGCAGCGAACAGCCGCGCGCGTCACCGCCCATCTGGCGCTCCAGCTCTTCAATCAGGTTCAGGCAGTAGGATGGCGTAACCATGATCATGTCGGGCTTAAAATCACGGATCAGCTGTGCCTGTTTCTCGGTCTGGCCGCCGGACATCGGGATCACCGTCGCCCCTAAACGCTCGGCACCGTAGTGCGCGCCCAGGCCGCCGGTGAACAGGCCATAGCCATAAGCGACGTGGATTTTATCTTTCGCGGTACCGCCTGCGGCACGTAGCGAACGGGCGACGATGTTAGCCCAGGTATCGATATCATTTTGCGTATATCCCACCACCGTCGGTTTACCCGTGGTACCGGATGACGCATGGATACGCACTACCTGCTCCATCGGTACCGCGAAGGTATCAAACGGATAGTTGTCGCGCAGGTCCTGCTTGGTGGTGCACGGGAATTTGCTCAGGTCGCTCAGCTCACGGAAATCAGTCGGGTGAACCCCCGCCGCATCAAATTTGCGGCGGTACATCGGCACGTTTTCATAGGCGTGTTTTAACGTCCATTTCAGGCGCTCGGTCTGCAGAGCGACTAATTCGTCACGCGATGCGGTTTCAATTGGATCTAATTTTGTTGTAGTTGTCATGTTGTAGGGTACTCGCAGGTCAATTAGCTCACACTCGCTCAAGGATCATGGCAATGCCCTGACCCACGCCAATACACATCGTACACAGCGCATAGCGTCCATTGCGTCGTTCCAGCTCCAGCGTCGCGGCCAGCGCTAACCGCACACCGCTCATCCCCAGCGGGTGACCTAAAGCGATAGCCCCCCCATTGGGATTTACGTGTTCTGCATCATCTGCCAGTCCAAGCTGTCTCATCACTCCCAACGCCTGGGCGGCAAAGGCTTCATTCAGCTCAATTACATCCATATCGTTAATATTCAGCCCGGCGCGCTCCAGCACTTTACGCACCGCCGGAACCGGCCCAAGCCCCATGTACTTCGGCTCAACGCCCGCGGTCGCCATGGCGACGATGCGCGCACGTGGCGTTAAGCCCTGCGCGGCGGCCTGCTGCTGGCTTGCGATAATCAGCGCCGCAGCACCGTCATTGACACCGGAAGCATTGCCCGCCGTCACCACGCCGCCCTTGCGGAACGGGGTTTTCAGCGAGGCCAGTTGCTCCAAAGTGGTTTCTGCACGCGGATGTTCATCTTCACGCACCGCGCTGACCGCACCTTTCTTACCAATAATCTGCACCGGCACAATTTCCTGCGCCAGAATGCCGTCGCGCTGCGCTTTCGCCGTACGCTGTTGGCTGCGGTACGCAAAGGCGTCCTGGTCCCTTCGGCTTATATTTAACAATTCGGCTACATTCTCTGCCGTTTCCGGCATGCTGTCAGTACCAAATTGTTGCTGCATGAGCGGGTTCACAAAACGCCAGCCGATGGTGGTATCAAACATTTCCGCCTGACGCTGGTACGGCGCGGTGGCCTTGCCCATGACGAACGGCGCGCGGGACATGGACTCCACGCCACCGGCAATCATCAGGTCCGCATCACCCGCTTTAATGGCCCGCGCGGCAAAGCCAATTGCGTCCAGACCAGAGCCGCACAGGCGGTTAATGGTGGTACCGGACACGCCGTACGGATAACCCGCCAGCAGGGTCGCCATATGCGCCACGTTGCGGTTATCCTCGCCCGCCTGGTTGGCGCAACCGAAGATCACATCGTCAATAACGCTGGCATCCAGGTGTGGGTTGCGGTTGAGTAATTCACGCAATGGAATGGCCGCCAGATCGTCGGCACGCACGCCTGCCAGCGCCCCGCCGTAGCGACCAATCGGGGTACGAATACCGTCACAAATAAATGCGTCACGCATTAGACTTCTCCTGTAATCGTGCCGCCGATGCGGTGCGATTTTCCGCGAAACAGGGCAACGGTTTTTTGCTGTTGATTAACAATCTCAATGTCGTAAACGCCGGTCAGCTTGCCCTGCTGTTTCACCCGCGCGGTGGCGGTCAGCAGATCGCCAGTGAAGGCCGGGCGCAGGAAATCGATGCTCGCCGCCGACGCCACCGCCGCCAGCCCCTGGCTGTTGCAGGCGTAAGCAAAGGCGGTATCCGCCAGCGAAAACAGCTGCCCACCGTGGCAGGTCTGATGGCCGTTCAGCTGCGACGGCGACACGGTCATCGTCATCTGCGCATAGCCTTCATCCATTTCGCTAATCTCGATGCCCAGTGCGCGGGCGCAGGTATCTTTCTCGTACATGGCGCGGGCGTTGCGCCAGGCCTGGTTACTCATGACGCATCTCCAGCAGCGCCATCTGGCGCAGTCGCGCACTAGGGCGGTAGCGTTCTTCGCCGTAGTGCTGTTGTAGATTTTCCAGCAGACGCAGCACGCGCCCCCAGCCAAGCGATTCACCCCAGGCAATCGGGCCGCGTGGGTAGTTGACACCCAGCCGCATGGCGGTATCGATATCATCCGCGTTAGCAACGCCTTTTTGCACCGCATCCAGCGCTTCGTTCGCCAGCATCGCTACCGTGCGCCATACCAGCAGGCCGGGATAATCAGCAATGTGCAGAACCTTTTTGCCCTGCTGCTGGAAGTAGTACACCGCTTTGTCGGTTGCCGACTGTGGGTTGGTTTGCGCGCTCGCCAGTACTACCGTGTCACCCGCCGCATGGTCATAAACCACTACCGGGCGCTGATGCTGCACGCTTAAAGCCAACGCGGTTTCACCGGTAGTTTCCAGCAGCAGCACATCATCCAGCTCAGTGACAACGTCACGTTTAATGTTTTTTGCTGCATTTTCAGGCTGTACCGCTGCAATAGCCAGATCAGGCGATACTTCAACAGGCCAGCAATAGACACCGTGTCCGCTCTTCTTGCCCAGACGCCCCGCCAGAGCGAGCTCCTGTTGCAGCAAAGACGGCAGAAAGCGGCGATCCTGCCAGAAGGCGTTAAATACCGAACAGGTGACGGCAAAGTTGACGTCCTGACCAATCAGATCGGTCAGCGCCAGCGGCCCCATCGGGAAACCGCCGCCGTCGCGCAGCGCCGCGTCAATCACTTCCGGCGCGGCGACCTGTTCCTCCAGCGCCCGCCAGGCTTCGGCGTAATACGGGCGCGCCACGCGGTTGACAATAAAGCCCGGCGTGGAGCGGCAGCGCACCGGCTGTTTGCCCCAGGCGCTGACGCACTGGCAAAGCTGCTCGACCACTTCCGTGGAGGTGGCAAGGCCGCTCACCACTTCCACCAGTTTCATGACCGGTGCCGGGTTAAAGAAGTGCAGCCCCGCCACGCGTTCGGGATGTTTGATGCCCGCCGCAATGGCGGTAATGGAAATCGACGAGGTGTTGCTGGTCAGCAGCGTCGACGGTGAACAAATCTCCGCCAGTTGGCTGAACAGCGCCTGTTTAATTTCCAGGCGTTCCGAAGCGGCCTCAATCACCAGCTGCGCGTCGGCAAGTTGCGTTAATTCGGTTGCCGACGTAATACGCGCCAGCAGCGCCTGTGCCTGCTCGGCGCTGACTTTGCCGCGGCTAACGCGGGCGTTCAGACGCTGAGCAATGCCGTCGATGGCGCGAGTAATCGCTTCGGCGGAAATGTCATACAGCAGCACCGAGTGCCCGGCGCTGGCTGCCACTTCGACAATCCCGGCGCCCATGGTGCCACCGCCAATCACGGCGACGGTGTGAAGAGTCTGGCTCATGGCTTATTTCCCGCTGAACTGTGGCTGACGTTTGGCGAGGAAGGCGCTGACGCCTTCGCGATAGTCGTCGCTGCGACCGGCCATGCGCTGGTAGTCACGCTCAAGCTCAAGCTGCTGATCCAGCGTATTGGTTTCGGAAAGCTGCAAAGCTTTCTTAATTAACCCCAGCCCATAGGTCGGCTGGGTAGCAAAATGACGGGCCATGGCTAACGCGGTGTCTTTCAGTTCAGCGTCATCCACCACCTGCCAGATCATTCCCCACTGCGCGGCCTGTTCGGCGCTGAGGTTATCGCCCAGCATCAGTAAACCTACGGCGCGAGCGCGAGTGGTCACACGGGGCAGCAGCCAGCTACCGCCGCAGTCCGGCACCAGGCCAAGCTTGCTGAAGGCCATCACAAACTTCGCCGAACGCGCGGCCAGCACGATATCGCAGCCCAGCGCTAACGTTGCACCCGCCCCGGCGGCCACGCCGTTAACGGCGCAGATAACCGGCTTCGGCAGCGCGGCTAAACGGCGCACCAGCGGGTTGTAAAAGCGTTCCACCGACATGCCCAGATCCGGCGCGGGACCGCTTGGGTCGACGTTACGGTCGTTCAGATCCTGTCCGGCGCAAAAACCGCGACCGGCACCGGTAATCAGCAGGCAGCGAATGGTGTCGTCACGTTCGGCCTGTTTCAGGCAGTCGGCGAGCTGCTGGTGCATCACGTCATTAAAGCTGTTGAGTCGGTCCGGGCGGTTCAGCGTGATGGTCATGACGCCCTGTTCCACTTCGCTGAGAATGAAAGCTTCCACGATTAACGTCCTTTAAATTCCGGGGTACGTTTTTGTAAAAAAGCGGCGATACCTTCACGGCGGTCGTCGGTGCCGCTCAGCACGGTAAACAGCTGGCGTTCCTGTACAAGACCGGCCTGAAGGCTCACCTCGTGCGCCAGACGCAGCGACTGCTTTGCCGCACGCAGCGCCAGCGGCGAGTGGCGAGCGATGTTTGCAGCCAGCTTCAGGGCATATTCATCAGAGAGGTTCGCCGGGTGAATGTCGCTCACCAGCCCAGCCTGCTGTGCGCGTTCGGCGTCAATGCTTTCGCCGCTCAGCACCATCCGGCTCGCCAGCGCTTTACCAACGCTGCGGATAAGCCGCTGCGTACCACCCGCCCCCGGCATGGTGCCGAGAGTAATCTCCGGCAGGCCAAAACGGGCGTTATCGCCGGCAATCACCAGATCACACAGCAGCGCCAGCTCGCAGCCCGCCCCCAGCGCATAGCCGTTCACCACCGCTATCAGCGGCTTGTTGAAGGCATCGATGCGCGCCCACAAACGAGGACGAATATCGTCGAAGGTGGCGGGCAAGTCTTTTTCCGCCATTTCGTTGAGATCGGCACCGGCAGCGAAATAGCACGGGTTACCGCTAATCACGCAGACGCTCACGCAGGCGTCTGCAGCCGCACTTTCCAGCGCGTCGGCTATCTGCGTCAGCAGCGCGTTGTTTAACGCATTACGCGCCTGCGGACGGTTCAGCGTCAGTTGCAGCACACGGTCATGACGGGTAATCAGCAGTTCGCTCATGCCGTCCCCCGCGCGTCAAAGTCGACCACCACATCCGCGCTTTTGGGCAGCGCCTGGCAGCTCAACACATAGCCCGCCGCCACTTCATCGGCTTCCAGGCTATAGTTGGCGGCCATTGCCACTTCGCCCTGCACCACTTTGCATTTACAGGTGGCACAGACGCCGCCTTTACAGGCAAACGGCAGGTCTGCGCCCTGACGCAGCGCCGCATCAAGAATGCTGTCATCTTCGGCATTTAGCGAAATCAGGCGATCGCGGCCGTCCTGGCGAATGGTCACCGTGCGGCCTTCCGCCTGCACGCCGGTGGCGCGTTTCACGCTGGTACCCGGCGTATTGAAGCGCTCGAGGTGAATGGATTTTTCCGGCACGCCCAGTTCACGCAGCGCCACTTCGGCTTCGTCCATCATCGCCGACGGGCCGCAGATAAATGCATCATCAAAACGGCTGAAATCAAGCAGCGTTTTGCCCAGCGCATGCAGCTTGTCGCCGTCAATGCGCCCTTGCAGCAGGTCGCTGTCCATCGACTCCTGGCTGAACAGATGCACCACCTGCAAACGCTGCGGGTAGCGGTCTTTCAGGTCGGCCAGCGCCTGACGGAACATCATGCTGTGGCTGCTGCGGTTGCCGTAAATCAGGGTGAACTGACTGGCCGGTTCGGTCGCCAGCGTCGCTTCAATAATCGCCATCATCGGCGTAATGCCGGAACCGGCGGCAATCGCCAGATATTCCGCTTCACGCTCGGCCTGCGGCTGGTAGCCAAAGTGCCCCTGCGGCACCATCACCTCAAATTCCATACCCTGCTGAATATCGCTCTGGGCATAGCGGGAGAAACGGCCGCCGTCGATGGCTTTGACCGCCACGCTGATTTCTGACGGCGAACGGCTGCGGCAAATGGAGTAGCAGCGGCGTAACTCTTCCCCGCCCAGGCGGGTTTTCAGCGTCAGGTGCTGGCCCGGACAGAAGGCGTACACGCTACGCAGCGCGTCGGGAATGGCAAAGGTAATGGTGACCGAATCACGGGTTTCCGGCTCAACGTTTGCCACGGTAAGCGAATGAAATGTTGTCATCGCAGCCTCAAATACATTTAAAGTAATCAAAGGGTTCACGGCAGCTATCGCAGCGATACAGCGCTTTACAGGCCGTGGAACCGAATTCACTAATCAGTGAGCTGTGGGTGCTGCCGCAGCGTGGGCAGACCACATCCTTTGGCATCTCGCCGGCGTGGCAGGCATGGGCATGCGGCGGGCTGATACCATACTGGCGCAAACGCTCGCGGGCATCAGGGCTCATCCAGTCGGTGGTCCACGGCGGGTCGAGCTGCAGCACGATGTGCACCGGCGTATAGCCGTGATCCGCCATCACCGTTCGAATTTCACCCAGCAGATGTTCGGTGGCCGGGCAACCCGAGTAGGTTGGCGTAAAGCCAATCACCCAGCCGTCGCCGAGGCGTTCAACCCGGCGTACCATCCCCAAATCGGTAATGGTCAGCACCGGCACTTCCGGGTCGGGGATCGCGCTTAACAGTCCCCACACGGTGCACACTTCGGCGGGCGCGATATCGGCAAGACGTTGCATAGCCACCTCCTGTTACCACTGCTGTCCAGGGTACGAACGCTGTAAATACTGCATTTCTGCCAGCATCGGACCGAGATGTTCACTGTGCAGCCCCTGCTTACCGCCGCTGCGGAACGCCGCCTCCTGGGGAATTTGCAGGCCGGAATCGAGCAGCGCGGTGTGAACCGTTGCCTGCCATTCCGCCTGGAGCGTGCGCGGATCGACGGCGATCCCCTGCTCGCTCAGGTCAATTTCCAGCGCATCGGCAACGAACAGTTCACCGGTATAGCGCCACAGGTTATCGACTGCCTGCTGCATACGCTGCGTCGAGAGCGCGGTGCCGTTGCCCAGACGTTCCAGCCAGCCGCGGCTGAAGCGCTGGTGATAACGCACCTCTTTCAACCCTTTGGCCGCAATGGCGGCGAGCTGCGCGTCGCGGCTATAGACCAGACGGCTGAACAGCGCCACGTGCCAGATGTCGATAAAGAACTGGCGGGCAATGGTGTCGGCAAAGTTGCCGTTCGGCTGTTCAACCAGCAGCAGATTGCTGAACTGGCGTTCATCGCGGCCGAAGGCCAGCGTGTCTTCGTCGCCGTTACCGTTCAGTTCGGCGGCGTAGCTGAGAAAATTGCGCGCCTGTCCCAACAGATCGAGACCGATATTGGCCAGCGCCAGGTCGATTTCCAGCTCCGGTGCGTGGCCGCACCATGCGCCTAAACGCTGTGCCAGGATCAGGCCGTTATCGCCCAGACGCAGGGCATAGGTTGCAACGGGATTGAGAGTCGTCATCGTTGCCTCACATATGTTCCATGCCGTCCGGCACGGTGTAGAACGTCGGGTGGCGGTAGACTTTGCTTTCTGCCGGGTCGAAGAATTCACCGCGATCTTCCGGCTGCGAGGCAACGATTTCACTCGCCTTCACCACCCAGATGGAGCAGCCTTCGCTGCGGCGGGTGTAGGCATCACGCGCGTTTTCCAGTGCCATTTGGTCATCGGCGGCGTGCAGGCTGCCCACGTGGCGGTGCGACAAACCCTGTTTGCTGCGGACAAACACTTCGTATAACGGCCAGTATGTTTTGCTCATCTTTTTTCTCCTCAGGCGGCATCGCGAGCGCGTTGTTTTTCGGCATGAGCCAGCGCGGCTTCGCGCACCCATGCACCCTCTTCCCAGGCCTTACGCTTGGCGCCCAAACGTTCGTGATTGCAGACACCACGACCGTTGATGACCTCATTAAATTCCTGCCAGTCGATCTCACTGAATCGGTATTTCCCCGTCGCTTCATCAAGCTGCAGATCGGCATCCGGCACGGTCATGCCGAGGATTTCAACCTGCGGAACGGTGTTATCCACAAAGCGCTGGCGCAGTTCGTCGTTGGAATGCAGTTTGATTTTCCACGCCATACTGCGGGCGCTGTTCGGCGAGTTGTCGTCGCTCGGCCCGAACATCATCAGCGCGGGCCACCAGAAACGGTTGAGCGCATCCTGGAGCATCTGCCGCTGTTCTTCGCTGCCCGCCGCCAGCGCCATACAGGCTTCAAAGCCCTGACGCTGGTGGAAGCTTTCTTCTTTGCAGATTTTGACCATCGCCCTGGCATACGGGCCGTAGGAGGTACGACACAGTGCCACCTGGTTGACGATCGCCGCGCCATCGACCAGCCAGCCGATCACGCCGATATCCGCCCAGCTCAGGGTTGGGTAGTTGAAGATGGAGGAGTATTTCATCTGGCCGTCGAGCATCTTCTGGTAGATGTCTTCACGCGCGCAGCCCAGTGTTTCAGCCGCGCTGTAGAGGTACAGGCCGTGTCCGGCCTCGTCCTGTACTTTTGCCAGCAGAATGGCCTTACGCCGCAGCGTGGGTGCGCGGGTTATCCAGTTGCCTTCTGGCAGCATGCCGACGATTTCCGAGTGCGCATGCTGGCCAATCTGGCGGATCAGCGTCTTACGGTATGCGTCCGGCATCCAGTCCTGCGGCTCGATGGCCGTTTCCTGCGCGATGCGCTGGTCAAAGCGTTGTTCTTCTGTCACGTCATCACCTTATGATTCCGATAAATTCAACAAATCATTTTTTGTGAATCATTTTGTTTTATGAAAGTTACATCTTGGTTAAATAAAACCACAAATTTTGTTTGTGATTTTTGTGACACGCTACGCAAAGCCTTTTAGTTTATTGAGTAAAAACAGAATCATAATCAATTTAGATAAGGTGTTCGCGATCGCATTGTTAATAAATTATTAAAATCCCTCTTGCATTTTGTGATTCACAAAATAACTATTTAAAGAGAAATTACGGAACACATCTGGAGATTAACGATGCAGCAGTTAGCCAGCTATTTATCCGGCGCCTGGCAGACCGGCCGGGGCCGCACCCGTACTATCCACCACGCCATCAGCGGCGAACCGCTTTGGGAAGTGACAAGCGAAGGACTGGATATGGCGCAGGCGCGCCGCTTCGCCATCGAGCACGGCGGCAAAGCGTTACAGGCAATGAGCTTTATTCAGCGCAGCGCGATGCTAAAAGCGGTGGCGAAGCATTTAATGGAACTGAAAGCCGATTTCTATGCAATATCCGCGCAAACCGGAGCAACACGCGGTGACAGCTGGGTCGATATCGAAGGCGGCATCGGCACGCTTTTCACTTATGCCAGCCTCGGCGGGCGTGAGCTGCCGGATGATGTGCTGTGGCCGGAAGATGAGCTGATTCCGTTGTCCAAACAGGGCGGCTTTGCCGCGCGCCATGTGCTGACGTCAAAATCCGGCGTCGCGGTACATATCAACGCCTTTAACTTCCCCTGCTGGGGTATGTTAGAAAAGCTGGCGCCGACCTGGCTTGCCGGCATGCCCGCGATCGTTAAACCGGCGACCGCCACCGCGCAGCTGACGCAGGCGATGGTCAAAGCCATTGTCGACAGCGGGCTGGTGCCGGACGGCGCAATAAGCCTGATCTGCGGCGGCGCGGGCGATCTGCTGGATAATCTGGATAGCCAGGACGTAGTGACCTTTACCGGCTCTGCGCATACCGGGCAGCAATTGCGCGTACATCCGAATCTGGTGGCGAAATCTGTGCCCTTTACCATGGAAGCGGATTCGCTGAACTGCTGCGTACTGGGCGACGATATCACCCCGGAGCAGCCGGAGTTTGCGCTGTTTATTCGCGAAGTGGTGCGCGAAATGACCACCAAAGCCGGGCAGAAATGTACCGCCATTCGCCGCATTATCGTGCCGCAGGCGCAGGTGAAAGCCGTCAGTGAAGCGCTGATTGCCCGCCTGCAAAAGATAGTAATGGGCGATCCGGCGCAGGAAGGCGTGAAGATGGGCTCGCTGGTGAATAACGATCAGCGTCAGGACGTGCAGGATAATGTGAATCGTCTGGTTGAAGCCGGATGTGAGGTGCTGCTGGGCGGAAAAGCAGATCTGAGCACCGCTGGAGCTTTCTTCCCGCCAACGCTGCTGTTTTGTCCGCAGCCGGATGAAATTGCCGCGGTACATGCAATTGAAGCCTTTGGTCCGGTCGCCACGCTGATGCCGTATCAGAACCGCGAACACGCCCTGACGCTGGCACGCGCTGGTGAAGGCAGTCTGGCAGGAACGCTGGTGACGGCGAGCGGCGAACTGGCGCGAGAGTTTATCCTCGGTGCAGCCCGCGCCCACGGGCGTATTCACGTGCTGAACGAAGAATCCTCGGCGGAATCGACCGGCCACGGCTCTCCACTGCCACAGCTAGTGCACGGCGGCCCGGGACGTGCGGGAGGCGGCGAAGAGCTTGGCGGCCTGCGCGCGGTGAAGCACTACATGCAGCGTACCGCCATTCAGGGCAGTCCAACCATGCTGGCCGCCGTTAGCCAGCAGTGGGTGCGCGGCGCGCAGGTCACGGAAGATCGCGTTCACCCGTTCCGCAAATATTTCGAAGAGATCCAACCGGGCGATAGCCTGCTGACTCCACGCCGCACGCTGACCGAAGCGGATATCGTCAACTTCGCCTGTCTCAGCGGCGACCACTTCTATGCCCATATGGACAAGATTGCCGCCGCCGACTCCATTTTCGGCGAGCGCGTGGTGCACGGTTATTTCCTGATTTCCGCCGCTGCGGGTCTGTTTGTTGACGCGGGCGTCGGCCCGGTTATCGCCAACTACGGTATGGAAAATCTGCGCTTTATCGAGCCGGTTAAGCCGGGCGACACTATCCAGGTGCGTTTAACCTGCAAACGCAAAACGGTGAAACTTCAGCGCAATGCCGAAGAAAAAGCGACTGGCGTGGTGGAATGGGCGGTGGAGATCTTTAATCAGCACCAGCAGGCGGTGGCGCTGTATTCCATTCTGACGTTGGTTGCGCGTCAGCATGGGGATTTCCCGGCTTAAGAACCCGGTGTCGCTTCGCGCGACCAGATTTGAAACAAAAAGCAAAAAGCCTGCTTAGTTTCCTGAGCAGGCTTCTTAAATATGGCTCCTCTGACTGGACTCGAACCAGTGACATACGGATTAACAGTCCGCCGTTCTACCGACTGAACTACAGAGGAATCGTTGTGGAGGCTTATCTTAGCGGCGAAAAAATTTTTGTCAAACCTCATTTCTTCGAATGCGAATCAATTGATGCTTCTCTCGACAGTTTGTTGCATTTACAGACATTTTAAATAGAAAAAACTTTGCAGCTTTTTTGATTCTCCCTCATCATTTGAAATGAGGTTTCAACTTTCTTCGTTAAGGTCCACTTTGAACGTCTCCGCTGCCTTACGCCAGGTCGCTTCCCGCACGCCCTGGTATGCCAAACGCAAGAGTTATAAGGTTCTCTTTTGGCGCGAAATCACTCCGCTGGCTGTCCCCATTTTCCTGGAAAACACCTGTGTGCTATTGATGGGTGTTCTGAGTACCTTCCTGGTAAGTTGGTTGGGAAAAGAAGCAATGGCCGGTGTCGGACTCGCCGACAGTTTTAATATGGTCATCATGGCATTTTTCGCCGCCATCGATCTGGGTACCACCGTAGTTGTAGCATTTAGCCTCGGGAAACGAGATCGTCGACGGGCCAGAGCCGCAGCCAGACAATCGCTGGTGATCATGACAATTTTTGCTACCGTGCTGGCAGCGGTCATTCACTATTTTGGTCAACAGATTATTGACGTTGTTGCAGGTGAAGCAACGCCAGACGTTAAAGCTTTGGCACTTACCTATCTGGAGCTGACGGTGCTCAGCTACCCGGCGGCAGCCATTGCGCTGATCGGCAGTGGCGCACTACGTGGAGCCGGAAATACTAAAATACCGTTGTTGATTAACGGCGGTATGAACATCCTGAATATCATCATCAGTAGCATCCTGATTTACGGGATCTTTTCCTGGCAAGGTCTGGGATTTGTGGGAGCAGGCCTGGGACTGACCATTTCGCGCTACATCGGGGCGATTGCCATCATCTGGGTACTGATGATTGGTTTTAACCCCGCGCTGCGAATTCCCTTCAAAAGCTATTTTAAGCCACTCAATCTCGCCATTATATGGGAGGTGATGGGGATCGGCATTCCGGCAAGTATCGAGTCAGTGCTGTTCAATGGCGGTAAACTTTTGACGCAGATGTTTGTTTCAGGAATGGGAACCAGCGTTATCGCCGGGAACTTTATTGCATTTTCTATCGCCGCGCTTATCAATTTACCGGGGAATGCTTTAGGTTCCGCGTCGACAATCATTACCGGCAGGCGTCTGGGAAATGGCCAGATTGCCCAGGCTGAAATCCAACTACGGCATGTGTTCTGGCTGTCGACGATTGGCCTAACGGCAATTGCCTGGCTAACCGCACCTTTCGCCGGGGTGATGGCCTCATTTTATACCCACGATCAGGATGTAAAAGAGGTCATAGTCATCCTGATTTGGCTCAATGCAGCATTTATGCCGATATGGGCAGCCTCCTGGGTGTTACCAGCGGGCTTTAAAGGTGCGCGAGATGCACGTTTTGCTATGTGGGTATCGATGCTGGGCATGTGGGGCTGCCGCGTAGTCGCGGGCTACACTCTGGGTATCGTATTAGGATGGGGAGTTGTCGGCGTTTGGTTAGGTATGTTCTTCGACTGGGCCGTGCGCGCCGCGTTATTTTACTGGCGTATGGTCACAGGCCGCTGGTTGTGGAAATACCCACGCCCCGAACGTGAAAAGTGCATAAAACAACCGGTTGCGTCTGATTAATCGGCGAAATGGGGAATATTTCAGCAAACAATCGAATTTATCCATTCAGGCTTTGACAACGCTGAGCGGCATCGCTAATATTCGCCTCGTTCAAACGATTCCTCTGTAGTTCAGTCGGTAGAACGGCGGACTGTTAATCCGTATGTCACTGGTTCGAGTCCAGTCAGAGGAGCCATATTTAAGAAGCCTGCTCAGGAAACTAAGCAGGCTTTTTGCTTTTCTGCGATCCCATTAACCAGGTAGAGCGCTTCACTTCACACCCAGGCTTTTCCATACTGGCAACGAGAGAAGCCCGTTTCTCACGGGCTTTTATTGTTAAATCTGATAATCAATCACCGCTTCATCTGGCTCCATCGCCTGACGCTTAATTTCATCGACGGATAACCCAGCGTTGCATAGCTCGATGAATCGCCAGACGTAGTTGCGCTGCAGCTGTCCGCGTTTAAGTCCTAGCCAAACGGTATTTGCATCAAACAAATGCCGGGTATCCAGACGGGTTAACGTCCCCTCTTCCTGCTCGCCGCTGGATTGCTCTGCCACCAGCCCAATCCCCAATCCCAGTGACACGTAAGTTTTAATCACATCCGAGTCCTGGGCGCTGAGAATAATATCAGGTATCAGCCCCTTGCGAGCAAACGCCTCATCGATGCGGGAACGCCCTGTAATCCCCTGACGATAGGTAATTAACGGCCAGTGAGCGATGGACTCCAGCGTTAGCGGAGAAGCCTTCACTAATGGATGGTCATGAGGAACAAGCAGGCTGTGGTGCCAACGAAACCAGGGAAAAGCCACCAACAATGGATCGCTGCTCAGCCGCTCACTGGCAATTCCGATATCTGCCCCGCCATTTTGTAGCAGGACATCAATCTCCTGTGGTGTGCCCTGAATAAGTTCCAGACGCACCTCAGGGAACAGCTCACGAAAGGCTTTTATAACCGCAGGCAAGCTATAGCGTGCCTGGGTATGCGTGGTGGCAATCGTCAAAATGCCAGACGTATCATTGGTAAACAGATCCGCCAATCGACGAACGTTGCTGGCCTCATTCAGAATACGTTCGGCAATGATCAGCAAAGCTTTACCCGGTTCAGTCATGCCCAACAGGCGTTTACCACGACGGATAAAAATTTCGATGCCAAGTTCATCTTCAAGTTCACGAATGTGTCGGCTGACGCCCGACTGCGAGGTGTACAGTATATTCGCGACCTCCGTCAGGTTGTAATCCTGACGGGCCGCCTCGCGGATTATTTTGAGTTGCTGGAAATTCACGTTTCACTCCGGGCACATCAGACATTACGCTATTGTTAAAGTCTGATGCCCGGCATAACAAATAATAAAAACCTGCATCTTATTCCTCGCGGGAATAAGGTTTAGCTGACCAGCTGCAGTTCGCGATTTTCCAGCGCCGGACGGCTAACTAGCGACAACAGGATCTCCTTCACTGCCTGCGCCTGGGGCGATAAGCTCCCTCTGGCTGACACGTTCAACGATAATGGCAGATTCATCGATGGGGTTGTGATGCGCGCCATCCAGCCGTTCGCTGCATTGCATAATGAACGGGCGGCCGACTCGGGCAACACTGTGACGCCCATACCACTGGCAATGGCAGCCGTCAGGGTGGAGATAGATTCAATTTCGCCAATCACTTTAGCCGTTAAGCGACGTAGCGAAAAAGCTTCATCCACGCGCAGGCGAACCGCGCTGTAATCCCGTGGCAAGAACAAACTCATCTGCGCCACCGCGGCTAAATCGACGCTTTGCCCCGGACACTCACGCGTGCCGACCAGATACAGATCCTCTTTAAGCAACGGTTGACTGCTGATGCCCGCCACGGGTGAACGCTCATAGAGCACTGCCATATCTAATTGCCCGCTGAGCAGCTTGTCATTCAGCACTGCCCCACTGTTTTCATGCAGATAGACCTGCACATCGGGCAGTTCGGCACGTAGCGTCTGTAATAACGGCATGGTAATGGATGACGCTGCTGTCCCCGGCGCAAGGCCGATAGAGACCTGGCCTGTCAAGGTATGTCCCACGTTATTAACCGCAAGTTGCGCCTGTTCACACTGACGTAAAATCGTCCGGGCGTGGGTATATAACACTTTTCCTGCTTCCGTCGGCGTGACGCCACGCTTGGTACGAATCAGCAATTGCTGATCAAGCTCACCTTCCAGCGTTGCGACCTGCTGGCTCAGCGCGGGTTGCGCAATGTGCAATACTTCCGCTGCCTGGGTCAGGCTACCAATATCGACGATTTTAACGAAATATTTCAGTCGTCTAAAGTTCATTTTGCCTCCTGTCGGAATACCAGAACCCGTGCTGGCAGTCATTGAATTCAGGATTGCAAGATGCTTGCCACTTTCGTCTAAAACGGTGTTTTATGGTTAAAGCCGCACAAAGTCAGGAGTAAAAGCGAAGGAAGATCATTCTGCACACCGAAATATCTCATTCGGGCTGCCCTGGAAGAGGTAGACACGCACCAGAATGGGGCAAAAGCATAAAAAGACGGAAAGATCGCCGCTTTGCTGATTTTGTCAGCAAACGAACACACAAATGTATTTAGCCCTTTGACAAGCCTCACCACCCTCGCTAATATGCGCCTCGTTCAAACGATTCCTCTGTAGTTCAGTCGGTAGAACGGCGGACTGTTAATCCGTATGTCACTGGTTCGAGTCCAGTCAGAGGAGCCATATTTAAGAAGCCTGCTTAGGAAACTAAGCAGGCTTTTTGCTTTTATGCTATTGCTCATTGCGCATATCAAAGCCCCTGCTCAGTCTGGCCAACACTTCATTCATAATGACCGCAGGTATTTGTTCCAGGCGCTTGCCGTTCCGAGGTTCCATATCAATAGTTCTGGGCTGATCACGGCGAATAACGCCCGTCGTTTTAGTGCCCGCATCATCCAGTTAAACGCTAACACCAGCAGCATGAGCAAGGTTTCCGCCACTGGTGACAAGAACTGAGGTGTCCGATTCTCGCTCACAACAGACATGGTCAGATGTCATTCCAACCAGCACATGCCAAAAGCAGACTCCTTTTCCCGTCCAATATCCACATCATAAGATTTTTATAAAAAACAATGCGTTAATACGTCAAACGTAATACAATTATATTTCCAATTGTAATGATAACCATTCTCATATTACTATAATCGCGTGATAATTAACTTTTGATACATTCCGCATGTCTGACCACGCCACTACCACTGCTTCCTTTACGCTCGAGTCGCTTTATGGCGCACATCACGGCTGGCTGAAAAGCTGGCTGACGCGCAAACTCCAGTCCGCCTTTGATGCAGATGACATTGCCCAGGACACTTTTCTACGGGTAATGGGCAGCGGGTCGCTCTCGACGATCCGCGATCCGCGTTCCTTTCTGTGCACTCTCGCCAAACGGGTGATGGTCGACCTGTTTCGCCGAAACGCGCTGGAAAAAGCCTATCTGGAGATGCTGGCGCTTATGCCGGAAAATCTCGCGCCTTCGCCCGAGGAACGCGAGAGTCAGCTCGAAACCCTGCAACTCATCGACAGCATGCTTGACGGGCTGAGCGGAAAAACACGCGAAGCGTTTCTCCTTTCACAGCTGGATGGTCTGACCTACAGCGAAATAGCGCTAAAGCTCGGTGTTTCGGTCAGTTCAGTGAAAAAATATATGGCAAAGGCTATCGAACATTGTCTGCTGTTTCGTCTGGAGCACGGTCTGTGAACGCTTCTATCACCGATTCTCGCCGTCAGGCTTTGCGCTCGGCATCACACTGGTATGCCGTATTGAGCGGCGAGCGTGTCAGCCCACAGCAGGAAGCACGCTGGCAACAATGGTATGAAGAGGACAAAGATCATCAGTGGGCCTGGCAACAGGTTGAAAACCTGCGCAGCCAGCTCAGCAGCGTTCCGGGCGATGTCGCCAGCCGGGCGCTGCACGATACGCATCTTACCCGTCGTCATATCATGAAAGGGCTACTGCTGCTGCTCGGCGTGGGCGGCGGCTGGCAGCTCTGGCAATCTGAAGCCGGAGAAGGTCTGCGCGCAGACTACCGCACCGCCAAAGGCGCGGTCAGCCATCAGCGGCTGGACGATGGCTCGCTGCTGACGCTCAACACACAAAGCGCCGCGGACGTTCGTTTTGATACGCGTCAACGCGCTGTCCATCTCTGGTACGGCGAAATTGCTATTACTACCGCAAAAGACGCGCAGCAAAGACCTTTCCACGTTGTGACCCGCCAGGGCCAGCTCACCGCGTTAGGCACAGAATTTACCGTCTACCAGCAGGACAACGTCACACGCGTTACCGTTCAACAACACGCGGTTGAAGTCTTACTGGCAAATCGTCCGCAGGAAAAACGCATCGTCAGCGCTGGCGAGAGCCTGCAGTTTAGCGCGTCTGAATTTGGTGCAATTACCTCAGCGGATGATGAAAGCGCCGCCTGGACGCAGGGCATTCTGAGCTTTAGCGATAAACCTCTGGGTGAAGTGATTGCCACGCTGAGCCGTTATCGCAACGGCGTGCTGCGCTGCGATCCGGCTGTGGCCGGGTTACGCCTGAGTGGCTCTTTCCCGCTGAAAGATACTGATGCAATCCTGGATATTATCGCCAAGACTCTTCCAGTGAAAATTCAGTCGGTTACGCGATACTGGGTAAATATCTCAGCATTGTAAGAAAAATAATTCTCATTTCGATTATCCTTTTTCCCCTTCTCATTCGACTCATAGATGAACACAACAAAAATGATGATGGAGAAGGTATGACGCCTTTACGCGTTTTTCGCAAAACAACACCTTTGGTTAACGCCGTTCGCTTGAGCCTGCTGCCGCTGGCCGGGCTGTCGTTATCCGCCTTCGCAGCGCAGGTTGATATTGCACCGGGTTCGCTCGACAAAGCCCTTAATCAGTATGCCGCGCTCAGCGGAATTACCCTGTCGGTTGACGCCAGCCTGACGCGCGGCAAACAGAGTAACGGTCTTCACGGTGACTACGACGTCGAAACCGGCCTGCAACACCTGCTGAACGGTAGCGGCCTGCAGGTGAAACCGCTGGGTAATAACAGCTGGACACTGGAGCACGCACCCGCACCGCAAGAAGATTCCCTGACCGTGGTGGGCGACTGGCTGGGGGATGCGCGCGAAAACGACGTTTTCGAACATGCTGGCGCGCGTGACGTTATCCGCCGTGAAGATTTCGCCAAAACCGGCGCGACGACCATGCGCGAGGTGCTGAACCGCATTCCTGGCGTTACCGCCCCAGAAAACAACGGTACCGGTAGCCACGATCTGGCGATGAACTTTGGTATTCGCGGCCTGAACCCACGCCTGGCCAGCCGTTCAACGGTACTGATGGACGGTATTCCGGTGCCGTTTGCCCCTTACGGCCAGCCGCAGCTTTCCCTGGCACCCGTTTCGCTCGGAAATATGGACGCCATCGATGTGGTACGCGGCGGCGGTGCTGTACGTTACGGGCCGCAGAGCGTGGGCGGCGTGGTGAACTTTGTCACCCGCGCCATTCCGCAAGACTTCGGGATCGAAGCCGGCATGGAAGGCCAGCTCAGCCCAACGTCCTCACAAAATAATCCCAAAGAGACGCACAACCTGATGGTGGGCGGCACGGCGGATAACGGTTTTGGTACCGCCCTGCTTTACTCCGGCACGCGCGGCAGCGACTGGCGCGAGCACAGCGCAACGCGCATCGACGATCTGATGCTGAAAAGCAAATATGCGCCGAACGACGTGCATACTTTCAACAGCCTGCTGCAATACTACGACGGTGAAGCCGACATGCCCGGCGGCCTGTCGCGCGCGGATTACAACGCCGACCGCTGGCAGTCCACGCGCCCTTACGATCGCTTCTGGGGGCGCCGCAAGCTGGCAAGCCTCGGCTATCAGTTTCAGCCGGACAGCCAGCATAAATTCAATATTCAGGGCTTCTACACCGAAACCCTGCGTAGCGGCTACCTGGAACAGGGCAAACGCCTCACCCTTTCACCGCGTAACTACTGGGTACGCGGCATTGAACCGCGCTACAGTCAGAGCTTTATGGTGGGTCCTTCCGCGCACGAAGTGGGCGTGGGATACCGCTATGTGAGCGAGTCGACGCATGAAATGCGTTACTACACCGCCACCAGCAGCGGACAACTCCCGTCCAGCGCTAGCCCATACGATCGCGACACCCGTTCCGGCACCGAAGCGCACGCCTGGTATCTGGATGACAAAATCGACATTGGCAACTGGACGATCACACCGGGTATGCGCTTTGAACATATCGAGTCATACCAGAACAACGCCATCAAAGGCACGCATGAGGAAGTGAGCTACAACGCCCCACTTCCGGCGCTAAACGTGCTCTATCACCTGACTGACAGCTGGAATCTTTATGCAAACACTGAAGGCTCATTCGGCACCGTACAGTACAGCCAAATTGGCAAGGCTGTGCAAAGCGGCAATGTGGAACCGGAAAAAGCGCGAACCTGGGAGCTCGGAACCCGATACGACGGTGGCGCGCTGACCGCGGAAATGGGGCTGTTCCTGATTAACTTTAATAATCAGTACGACTCCAACCAGACCAACGACACTGTAACCGCACGGGGTAAAACGCGCCATACCGGGCTGGAAACCCAGGCCCGCTATGACCTCGGCACGCTGACGCCAACGCTCGACAACGTTTCGGTCTACGCAAGCTATGCGTATGTGAACGCCGAGATCCGCGAGAAAGGCGACACCTACGGCAACCAGGTGCCGTTCTCGCCGAAACACAAAGGCACATTGGGCGTGGACTATAAACCGGGTAGCTGGACCTTCAACCTGAACAGCGATTTCCAGTCCAGCCAGTTTGCGGATAACGCCAACACCGTGAAAGAGAGCGCCGACGGCAGCACCGGCCGCATCCCGGGCTTCATGCTCTGGGGCGCACGCGTAGCCTATGATTTTGGTCCGCAGATGGCAGACCTGAACCTGGCGTTCGGCGTGAAGAATATCTTCGACCAGGCGTATTTCACCCGCTCTTACGACGACAACAACAAAGGCATCTACGCAGGCCAGCCGCGCACTCTGTATATGCAGGGGTCGTTGAAGTTCTAATTCACACCGATTTCGTAGGCCGGGTAAGCGCAGCGCCACCCGGCTTTCAGGAGCACCGATGTTCACATTTATCCGCACACTTTTCGCCGCTCTGCTGCTGGTCACCAGCCACGCTTTTGCCGCCACAGTTCAGGACGAACATGGCACCTTTACGCTTGATAAAACGCCACAGCGGATAGTGGTACTGGAGCTGTCGTTCGCGGACGCGCTGGCTGCCGTCGATGTTAGTCCGATCGGCATTGCCGACGATAACGATGCCACGCGCATTCTTCCCGAAGTTCGCGCCCATCTGAAACCCTGGCAGTCTGTCGGCACGCGTGCGCAGCCGAGTTTAGAAGCCATCAGCGCGCTGAAACCGGACCTGATCATTGCCGACAGCAGCCGTCATGCGGGTATTTTCAGCGCCTTACAGCAAATTGCACCGGTGCTGCTGCTGAAATCTCGCAATGAAACCTACGCTGAAAATCTTCAGTCTGCGGCCATCATCGGCGAGATTGTGGGCAAAAAGGCACAGATGCAGTCACGCCTGGCGAAACACAAACAACAGATGTCAGCGTGGGCCAGCCAGTTGCCAAAAGGCACGCAGGTGTTGTTTGGTACGTCCCGGGAGCAGCAGTTCAACCTGCACACGCAGGAGACCTGGACCGGGGGCGTCCTGACCTCTCTGGGGCTGAAGGTACCTGCGGCGATGGCGGGTGCGTCTATGCCGTCCATCGGCCTGGAGCAGTTGCTGGCGCTCAATCCTGCATGGCTGCTGGTCGCACATTATCGCGAAGAGAGCATCGTCAAACGCTGGCAGCAAGACCCGCTGTGGCAGATGTTAACGGCTGCGCGAAAACAGCAGACGGCGTCGGTCGACAGTAACGCCTGGGCGCGGATGCGCGGCATTTTTGCGGCCGAACGTATTGCCAGCGACACGGTAAAAATCTTTCATCACCAGCCTTTATCCGATGTGAAATGACAGTTCTCAGACATCCGGCACTGCAATGGGGGCTGCCCCTTGCCGCGCTTATCGCAATTTTCTGGCTGAGTCTGTTTTGCTACTCGGCCATTCCTGTTTCTGGCGTTGATGCTATTCGCGCCCTGCTGCCGGGCCACGTGCCGACGCTTGCACAAGCGCTGGTGCAAAACCTACGTCTGCCGCGAAGCCTGGTCGCCATTCTGATCGGCGCAAGCCTGGCTCTCGCGGGAACGCTGCTGCAAACCCTGACGCATAATTCAATGGCCTCCCCTTCACTGCTCGGCATTAACAGCGGCGCGGCGCTGGCTATGGCACTGACCAGCGCGCTCAGCCCCGTGCCCGTCGCGGGTTACTCCATCGCCTTTATCGCCGCCTGTGGCGGCGGCGTAAGCTGGCTGCTGGTGATGACCGCAGGCGGCGGATTTCGCCACACCCAGGACCGAAACAAACTGATCCTCGCGGGTATCGCTTTCTCGGCGTTTTGCATGGCCCTGACCCGCATCACCCTGCTGCTGACGGAAGATCACGCCTACGGCATTTTTTACTGGCTCGCAGGGGGCGTATCTCACGCACGCTGGCAGGAGTTCTGGCAACTTTTACCGGTGGTGGCGGTCGCTGTACCGGTGGTGTTGCTGCTGGCCAATCAACTGAACCTGCTTAACGTCAGCGACAGCACCGCCCGCACGCTGGGGGTGAATCTGCCGAAGCTGCGTTTGATCATCAACATTCTGGTGCTGCTTCTGGTCGGTACCTGCGTCAGCGTGGCTGGCCCGGTGGCGTTTATCGGTCTGTTGATGCCGCATCTGGCTCGCTTCTGGGTAGGATTTGACCAGCGCAAGGTCCTGCCGATGAGCATACTGATGGGCGCCACACTGATGCTAGTGGCGGATGTTCTGGCCCGCGCGCTGGCTTTTCCTGGCGAATTACCCGCGGGGGCTGTGGTTGCTCTGATTGGTGCGCCCTGCTTTGTCTGGCTGGTCAGGAGGCGTGGTTGAAAATTGTGTTAGTCATTTTTATCGCCCTCGCACTGGCAGGATTTTCGCTGCTGTCTCTGCAAATGGGGGGGATCGCCGTTCCCTGGCGCGCCCTGCTGACCAACTGGCAGGCCGGGCGTGAGTATCATTACGTGTTAACGGCGTACCGCCTGCCGCGACTGCTGCTGGCGTTGTTTGTCGGAGCAGCCCTCGCGGTGGCAGGCGTTCTGGTACAAGGGATCGTTCGTAACCCTCTGGCGTCGCCGGATATTCTCGGCGTAAACCATGCCGCCAGCCTTGCCTCTGTGGGCGCACTGCTTCTCGTACCGTCACTGCCGGTGATTGCTCTGCCGCTGCTGGCCTTTGCCGGTGGCATGGTGGGCCTGATACTGCTGAGAATGCTGGCGAACACCAGCCAGCCGATGAAGCTGGCACTCACGGGTATCGCGCTGTCTGCCTGCTGGGCCAGCCTGACGGACTGGCTGATGCTTTCGCGCCCGCAGGATGTGAACGGCGCCCTGCTGTGGCTGACCGGCAGCTTATGGGGCCGTGACTGGAGCTTTGTGAAGATTGCCGTCCCGCTGCTAATGTTGTTTCTGCCGCTGAGCCTGGGTTTTTGCCGCGATCTCGACCTTCTGGCACTGGGCGATGCCCGCGCCACCACGCTCGGTGTGTCGGTGCCGCGTATCCGGCTCCTGGCTTTGCTACTGGCCGTCGCCATGACATCTACCGGCGTGGCCGTCTGCGGCCCAATTAGTTTTATTGGTCTTGTGGTGCCGCATATGGTGCGCAGTATTACCGGTGGGCGTCACCGCTGGCTGCTGCCCATATCGGCCATGACAGGTGCGTTGCTGCTGGTGGTTGCCGACCTGCTGGCGCGAATTACTCATCCCCCGCTGGAGCTTCCGGCTGGCGTACTGACCGCCATTATCGGTGCACCGTGGTTTGTCTGGCTGCTTGTGAGAATGCGATAAATGACATTACGAACTGAAAATCTGACGGTCTGTTACGGTACAAACAAGATCCTTGATGGCGTTTCACTCGCCCTACCAGCGGGGAAGACAACCGCCCTGCTCGGCCCTAACGGCTGCGGGAAATCGACGTTGCTAAACTGTTTTTCACGGCTGTTAGCGCCGCAATCCGGTGGCGTATTTCTCGGCGATAATGCCATCAACACGCTCTCATCACGCCAGCTAGCCCGCAGGCTGGCGCTGCTGCCCCAGCACCATTTAACGCCAGAGGGGATCACCGTCCAGGAGCTTGTTTCGTACGGTCGCAACCCGTGGTTGTCACTCTGGGGGCGCCTCTCCGTTGAAGACAATGCGCGGGTCCAAGATGCTATGCACCAGACCCGGATCCAACATCTTGCCGACCGACGGTTAACCGATCTTTCCGGCGGTCAGCGCCAGCGCGCCTTTCTGGCGATGGTCCTGGCCCAGAATACACCCGTCATACTACTCGATGAGCCAACCACCTATCTCGATATCAATCACCAGGTGGAACTGATGCGGTTGATGGGCGAACTCCGGGCTCAGGGGAAAACGGTGGTCGCAGTGCTGCACGACCTTAATCAGGCCAGCCGGTACTGCGATCATCTGGTGGTAATGGCGAACGGACATATTATGGCGCAAGGCACACCAGAAGCGGTGATGAACCCTGGATTGCTGAGAACCGTATTCAACGTGGATACGGAAATACACCCCGAACCAGTATCTGGTAGGCCGATGTGTGTAGTGAGGTAAATGACACAAGCTGTAATGTTACCATGGTCTCAACAGGTCGCCTGTCATATCACTTGCGCTGTGATGACTTCACTCTGCCCAGGTAACATTTCAACTGTTCTGAGCTGAATAATATTGCAGCGTTCTGTCATCAATCATCATGCGTTTAGGACCAGTCAAAACCATGTTAATCATCGGTTCATAAACTGCAGACAGGCGGTGTTCAGGGATTACTCTCAACACCATAGCAACCCGTGAAATGCAGGTTTCGGTACGCTGATTATCCGTGGCTAATGCAAGTTCTAGTAACTTCGGTAATTTTTGCATTTACCGAGTGATAACACGTCGCTGTATGCACAGCAAGAGAGGCAGGATAAAGGAAAAAGCGAAGAGGATGGAGAAACGGGGAGACGCGTTAATTCATCTTTCCGCTTAATATTAACGGGCGCCGGGTTGCTTCATGCCAACACCCGCGGTGTACCAGGAGCGGACGTTGCTAAGTTTGGTCTGCATTAATTTGAAGGGAGCAGGACATATGAGCCAAGAACGAATTTCTGCGGATTTTTTTTCGTGCACCGCGGAGGTGAAGGTCATAAATGGTACGCCAGCACCGACTTTACCTGGTTTTTTTAAGTTCAGCAGCAAAACCTGCCTTGTAGGTTTCCGGCGTCGGGATAATCGATACTGAACCTTGTGCATACCATTCTCATCAGTTGAATTAAAGATTCCACAGTCTTTGCCGATATCACCTTGGTTCTTGCTTGTGATGCGTTCAGTGTTCAGCGCTATTTGCTGTAGCCCTCCGGACTGATTACAGACCGCCTCTTAAAAGCCAATCCATACTCTAAAGGGAACTCATGAGATTAAAATACTCAGCACTCTTACTCGCCGTTGCCATTACAGGCTGTGATAACAAAAAAGACATGATCGGTTGTTCCTCTGAAATGACCCAGTCAGCTCTCATGGATTTATTAAAAAAATCTGCTTATGAAGGTCTCTCTGAACAGGTCGACAAATACCCTGACGTCACTAATCAGACCAAACGAAGCGCTTTGGACAAGATTAAACTGACCATCTCTGAAATCTCCACAACTTCAAGTGACACGGGCAGCACAATGAAAACTTGTGAAGGGACCGTGACGATGACCCTACCTGCGAACGAGTACGCACAACTTTCTGATGCTTACAGAAAGAACTTTAACCGTAATCTCGACAAGCAAATGGAAAGCCTGTCTTTGGATAACAACGCAAACGCCTTTTCAAAACGCATCTCCTACACCGCACAGGCAACCGACGATCAGAAAAACGTTTTTGTAAAAGCTTCTTCTGATAACCCAATATCAGTGGGTGCCGCTGCACTGACATCGCTTTCCATCATCAACCCGATCGTTGAGCAGCAGAAAATCCAGCAGGCTAAGGATGCCCAGCAGAGTCAAATTGAAGCAGAACAACAGGCACAACTCAGGGCGCAGCAACAAGCTAAGTATGAGGCGGAGCAGCAAGCTCAGCAAACCATTCAACAACAATCCTACCAGCAGCCTCAGCAGCAAAAAGCTGACAACCTTGATCAGTCCCGAATGGCTTTTGCGAATGCCGACTCTGATTTGAATACCGCTTGGAGCACATTAACGCCAGCGAAGAAAAAAGAGTTGCTGCCTTCTCAGCGCCAGTGGATCAAAACTAAGGATGCTATGTGTGGCAAAGTTTCAATGCAGGGAACAGATGCTGAAGTCAAGAAAATGGTCGACTGCCAGACACAAATGACTCTTTCAAGGACCGCTTTTTTCAGAAATCAATAGCGGAAGCTCCCTTCAAGCTGGTGGCCAGGGCTAAGCTGGCGCCAGCGGAATGCGGGAAAATTTCAGCCGTTGTTCCCTGATGTCCCACGCGGATATTTTGCTCGCGGTTAGAACGGGATTTTGGGGCGTAGATATTTCCTTAAAGGCGATGATCAGTATAGTCATCAAGTACATGAACTTTCTGTTACAGATATGCAAGTATTAAGACAACTTGCTTTCCGTGATTACCAATGATGTTCATCGTTGCAGGCACTCAAAAAAGAATTCATCGATCATCAATTGCAACAGGTATTGCCTACCCGGGATCGATTAATACAAATTAAATTTGTTACTGGAGAGTGATGCCTAATTATTCTGGAACGCTCCACCGCCATGAGTAAAATGTCTGCACTTCGCTCAAAGTTGCCCCTCAGCTCCACACCAGGTGTTGAGTAAACGCATCCGTGTAAGTGCACAATTTTCATGTGCCACTAAAGCAGTGTGTTCCCATCGACATTCAGTCAGCTTTATACGCCTGCCACTCGCGCCAGACATTCTCAGGATCAATATCGCGGTAGCCACGCTCTCTGATTATATCCTCGGCTGCTTCGGCCGGCAGGCGGATGGCTGTAGCACCATCGCGAATGGACTCAACCTCATCGCGGGTCAAATCCCGTCCTATGTCCTGTTCTTTATCAATCAGGACTACGATCAACGCAGGGATAAAAACAATCTTCATACTGACAAGCCTCTGAAATATTCGCATCCCACTGTATCACTGACAGTTTTGATATAATTTAGTAATCGTCAATTTATTACCAGGACGGGAATCATTCATGACATTACAAATCCGTGACGCCACACCGGCAGACGCGATGTTGCTTAATGCGCTGGGCTACCGCATCTACCGCGCACACTTTGTACAAAAGGTACTGGAGCTTCGCTTATATGTCCACGGAGATAACGGGCGTGCGATTCGTGCTTATGAGCGATGTGGTTTCACTGAATCTCCGTATACCATTATGAAAGTGGGTTTATGGCTTCCCCAAATACAGTACTCCTAATGCTCCGCCTGAAATCAGAACACTCCTGACAGGCCACGATTCCACCTGATTCAGATTTTTCATTCATCTTATTTTTCATGTTGCCATCAGATGAGGGAGATAATCGTTTTCACTTCCCGTCTGTCGCGGTAATCTCATAACGGTCGTTAATATTGCGACTGCAATGTGTGTAACCCAACTCAAATACTAATAACTAAAAAACAGTACAGACAGGATAACTATGGATTCCACCCTCACCTCCACGGGTCCCCAACAGGACGCCTCTTCGCTTAACCGCGCCCGACGCGCTGCGCTTGGCAGCTTCGCGGGTGCCGTGGTCGACTGGTATGATTTTTTGCTTTATGGCATTACTGCCGCACTGGTCTTTAACAGCGAGTTCTTCCCGCAAGTCAGCCCAGCGATGGGGACACTTGCCGCATTTGCTACCTTTGGCGTCGGATTTTTGTTCCGTCCGTTAGGCGGGGTGATCTTCGGCCACTTCGGCGATCGTCTGGGCCGTAAACGTATGCTGATGCTCACCGTCTGGATGATGGGTATTGCCACTGCGCTGATCGGGATTATTCCCTCTTTTGACACCATTGGCTGGTGGGCTCCCGTTCTGCTGGTGACGCTGCGTGCTATTCAGGGATTCGCCGTTGGCGGTGAATGGGGCGGCGCAGCGTTGCTTTCGGTCGAAAGCGCGCCGAAAAATAAAAAAGCCTTCTACAGCAGCGGCGTTCAGGTTGGTTACGGCGTCGGACTGTTACTTTCTACCGGTCTGGTCTCGCTGATTAGCTCGCAAACCACCGATGAGCAGTTCCTGAGTTGGGGCTGGCGTATTCCATTCCTGTTCAGCATCGTGCTGGTATTGGGCGCGTTGTGGATGCGTAACCGAATGGATGAATCGGCCGAATTCGAACAGCAGCAGCAGGCACCGCAACCAGAGAAAAAGAGACTACCTGTAGTCGAGGCATTAATCCGTCATCCAGGGGCGTTTTTGAAAATTATCGCTCTGCGCCTGTGTGAACTGCTGACGATGTATATCGTCACCGCGTTTGCCCTTAATTACTCCACGCAGAATCTGGGCTTACCTCGCGAACTGTTTCTGAATATCGGGTTGTTAGTTGGTGGACTGAGCTGTCTGACCATCCCCTGCTTTGCCTGGCTCGCCGACCGCTTTGGTCGCCGGCGCGTTTACATTACTGGCGCACTGGTCGGGACGCTTAGCGCATTCCCGTTCTTTATGGCGTTAGAAGCGCAATCCATTTTCTGGATCGTGTTCTTCGCGATTATGTTGGCCAACATTGCACACGATATGGTGGTCTGCGTACAGCAGCCTATGTTTACCGGTTTGTTTGGCGCAAGCTATCGCTACAGCGGCGCAGGCGTTGGTTATCAGGTAGCAAGCGTAGTTGGCGGCGGTTTTACCCCCTTCATTGCTGCTGCACTGGTAACATTCTCCGGCGGAGACTGGCACAGTGTAGCCATTTATCTGATGGCGGGTTGTCTTATTTCCGCGACTACAGCATTGCTGATGCGGGATAAGCAGCACGGTTAAGCCAGGGTGCGGAGGCCGTCCGGTCTTCGCACAATCTTCCTCAACGTCTGACTTTTGTTTCACATTCCTGTGACATACTATCGGGAGAGCAGTACATCTGTGGAACAAGGAGACAGACATGAACAATAAGGGCTCCAGCCTGACCCCAACTCAGGCACTGGATAAACTGGACGCGCTGTACGAGCAGTCGGTTAAAGCACTGCGTAGCGCCATTGGTAAGTATATTGAAACAGGGACGCTCCCTGATGTAATCGCCCGCCATAACGGTCTTTTTGTTTACCCATCACTGTGTGTCACCTGGGATGGCATCGCCACCAATCCCCCGAAAACCCGAGCCTATGGTCGTTTTACCCATGCGGGCAGCTACACCACTACGATTACCCGTCCGTCGCTTTTTCGTCCGTATCTTGAAGAACAGCTCACGCTGCTGTATCAGGATTATGATGCGCATATCTCCGTCGAGCCGTCGCAGCATGAAATCCCCTATCCCTATGTGATTGACGGTTCAGAACTGACGCTGGATCGCTCGATGAGCGCCGGATTAACGCGCCATTTCCCCACCACTGAATTGTCGCAGATTGGTGACGAAACGGCAGACGGGATTTTTCATCCGGCGGAATTTTCTCCGCTGTCTCACTTCGATGCCCGACGCGTGGATTTTTCGCTGGCGCGACTACGTCATTACACGGGAACGCCGGTTGAACATTTTCAACCTTTTGTACTGTTCACCAACTACACCCGCTACGTCGATGAGTTTGTGCGTTGGGGTTGCAGCCAGATCCTCGACCCGGACAGCCCATATATCGCGCTCTCTTGTGCGGGCGGGATCTGGATCACCGCCGAAACCGAAGCGCCAGAAGAAGCCATCTCCGATCTCGCCTGGAAGAAACACCAGATGCCCGCCTGGCATTTAATCACGGCTGACGGTCAGGGGATCACGCTGGTCAATATCGGCGTTGGCCCGTCTAACGCCAAAACCATTTGCGATCATCTGGCCGTACTGCGTCCTGACGTCTGGCTGATGATTGGTCACTGCGGTGGTCTGCGTGAAAGTCAGGCGATTGGCGACTATGTTCTGGCCCATGCTTATCTGCGTGACGACCACGTGTTGGATGCCGTACTACCGCCGGATATTCCGATTCCGAGCATTGCGGAAGTACAACGCGCCCTGTATGACGCCACCAAAGAAGTCAGCGGTATGCCCGGTGAAGAAGTTAAACAGCGCTTGCGTACCGGTACTGTCGTCACCACCGACGATCGTAACTGGGAGCTACGCTATTCCGCTTCTGCGCTGCGTTTCAACCTCAGTCGCGCGGTGGCTATCGATATGGAAAGCGCCACCATCGCCGCTCAGGGATACCGTTTCCGCGTTCCGTACGGCACGCTGCTGTGCGTTTCCGACAAGCCGCTGCACGGTGAGATCAAACTACCTGGTCAGGCCAACCGTTTTTATGAAGGTGCTATTTCTGAGCATCTGCAAATAGGTATCCGGGCTATCGATCGTCTGCGTGCTGAAGGCGACCGACTGCACTCCCGTAAATTACGTACATTCAACGAACCGCCGTTCCGTTAAGACCTGAAGGTTAACTATGCACAACTCAACTCCTCTTTCCGCCCTGCGCAACCTGCTGATAGCGCAGGGGCTGGATGGCATGATTGTTCCGCGCGCCGACGCTCATCAAAGCGAAGATTGTACGCCGCATGACAATAAACTGGCCTGGCTGACCGGATTTAGCGGTTCTGCCGGCCTCGCGTTGGTCCTTCGGGATCGCGCGTTAATGTTTGTCGATGGACGCTATCAGGTCCAGGTACGCAATGAAGTCTCGCTGGATGATTTTGAAATTCATCATTTACACGATGAACCGCTGGCCGACTATTTGCAGTCTCACGTTGCAGCGGGTACACGTATCGGCTTTGAACCGCTGCTGATGGTCAACAGCCAGTTTGAAGCCTTGTCGGCAACTCATTGCGAGCTGGTACCTCTTGAGCAAGATCCTTTTGACCAGGTGTGGCTTGACCGACCGGCAGCCCCCTGCGGCATCATTCGTGAAATGCCCATTGAAATCAGCGGGGAAAACAGCACGCAAAAGCGTGCCCGCGTCGTGGAACAACTCGCTCAACATGAGGCTGACGTACTGGCAATTACCCTGCCGGATAACATTGCCTGGCTGTTGAATGTACGCGGTTCAGATCTGGCTATGGTGCCAGTACCGTTTTCGTTTGCCCTGCTCCATCGCAGCGGTGAGCTGGAATGGTTTGTGGATAGCAACAAAACGCAGCAACTCCCCGTATCACTGCTGAACACGCTCACGCTGGCCCCGCAAGAGAGTTTCCTGGTACGTTGCCAGCAACTGGCCAGTGGGAAACGCTTCCTGGTCGATAAAGACTACGCCCCGGTTGCGTTGCGTTTTGCCATTGAAGAACACGGTGGCAACGTCTTATGGGCCCCTGATCCCATCACCTTGATGAAAGCCCACAAAAATGACGTTGAACTGGCGGGCTATCGGGAATGCCATGAACAAGATGGCGCAGCCTGGGTTAATTTCCTTGCCTGGCTGGCCCATGAAGTCCCTTTGCGCGAAGCGGCTGGCAATCCGGTCACTGAACTGGAAGCCCAGGCGAAGCAACTGGAATTTCGCCAGCAGCAGCCGGGATTTATTGAGCAAAGCTTCAGCACGATATCGGCCTCTGCCAGCAATGCGGCGATGTGTCATTACCACTCCAGTGAAAAAACCAATACGCCAATTACCTCGCAGGCCATGTATCTGAATGATTCCGGCGGCCAGTACCACAATGGTACGACGGATACGACGCGTACCTTCGCGTTTGGTCCACAGGATCCGCAACGTCGTCTGCATTACACCGCCGTGCTGAAAGGCTTTTTGTCGCTTATTTCACTGCAGTTTCCCAGCGGCACTCAGGGCCATCAACTGGATGCCTTTAGCCGTCGGGCGTTGTGGGATTTAGGCCTGGATTTTGATCATGGAACAGGACACGGCGTAGGCCACCAGTTGCTTATCCATGAACAACCCCATCGCATTGCCAAGAAAGTAAACCCCTGGCCTCTGGTCGCGGGCAATATCATCACTATCGAACCGGGTTACTATCTGGCCGGGCAATATGGGATCCGTATTGAGAACCAAGTGGAAATAATCAACAGCCGCCCTGGCTTCTGTCGTTTCTCAACGCTGACGCTGGTGCCGATTGATTTGAATCTGGTTGAACTGCATCTGTTGAGTGAAGCTGAAAAGCAATGGATTGATGATTACCACCAGCAGGTCAGAGAGACGTTATCCCCTCGCGTGAATGCAGAGGCTCGTCCGTGGCTGTTCGCCGTCACCGCGCCGATTCGCGTTCAGGCTAATTAATGCAATAAAAAAGGCAGCCCGTAGGCTGCCTTAGTTCTCCCCAATTTCTTACTGCTTAGCTGTTACGGATGTACTCATCCATTTCAGTTTTCAGGTTATCGGACTTGGTACCGAAAATCGCCTGAACACCGGAACCAGCTACCACAACGCCCGCCGCACCCAGTTTCTTCAGGCCAGCCTGATCCACTTTGGCAACGTCAGCCACGCTGACACGCAGACGGGTGATACACGCATCAAGGTTAGTGATGTTTTCTTTACCGCCGAATGCAGCAACCAGAGCCGGAGCCATTTCACCGGTCGCACCTGCTTTGCTGTCTTCAGTAGCATCTTCACGACCCGGAGTTTTCAGGTCCAGCGCTTTAATCAGCACACGGAAGATGGTGTAGTAAACGATCGCATAACCGATACCAACAATCGGGAACAGCCACAGCTTGCTGCTGTTACCGGAAAGAACGATAAAGTCGATCAGACCGTGGGAGAACGACGTACCGTCACGCATACCCAGCAGGATACAGATCGGGAATGCCAGACCAGCCAGAATCGCGTGGATGATGTACAGGATCGGCGCCACGAACATGAAGGAGAACTCGATCGGCTCGGTAATACCGGTCAGGAACGAGGTCAGCGCCGCGGAGATCATGATACCGCCCACTTTCGCGCGGTTTTCTGGTTTAGCAGAGTGCCAGATAGCGATAGCAGCAGCTGGCAGACCGTACATTTTGAACAGGAAGCCACCGGACAGTTTGCCCGCAGTCGGGTCACCCGCCATATAGCGAGGGATGTCGCCGTGGAACACCTGACCTGCAGCGTTGGTGTATTCACCGATCTGCATCTGGAATGGGACGTTCCAGATATGGTGCAGACCAAACGGCACCAGGCAGCGTTCAATGAAGCCATAGATACCGAACGCCACGACCGGGTTCTGGTATGCAGCCCACTGGGAGAACGTCTGAATAGCAGTACCGATTGGCGGCCAAATGAAGGACAGAACCACACCTGTGAAGATAGCAGCCAGACCAGAAATGATAGGAACGAAGCGCTTACCCGCAAAGAAGCCAAGATACTCAGGCAATTTAATACGGTAGAAGCGGTTGAACATATACGCTGCAATCGCACCGGAGATAATCCCCCCGAGAACACCCGTATCAGCAAGGTGTTTAGCTGCGATCTCTTCAGCAGGTAAATGCAGAACCAGCGGCGCAACTACAGCCATGGTCTTAACCATGATGCCGTAAGCAACAACGGATGCCAGTGCAGATACACCGTCATTATTAGTGAAGCCTAACGCAACACCGATAGCAAAAATCAGCGGCATGTTCGCAAAAACAGAACCGCCCGCTTCTGCCATTACGTGCGATACAACGGCTGGCAGCCAGCTGAAGTTAGCGGAACCGACGCCCAGCAGGATACCTGCAATTGGGAGTACGGATACCGGCAGCATCAGCGATTTACCGACCTTTTGCAGGTTAGCAAATGCATTCTTAAACATAATTAGGAGTGCTCCTGAGTATTTGTGCTTTTCTACGTTCTCACGCCTTAGCGAGGGGGGAGAACCTCGCCGTGTACAGGGCATCTAAGTACCCTTTATTTATTACACAGAGTAAAATAATTCAGTTTATTTTTGTTTGACGGCTATCACAGTTCAGTCGTGAATGGCCGCAAAATCCGCACATTCCGATAAAATGCGTTTCTGAATGTGTCAAGCTGGTTATTCACCGCCCATTTTGTGGCGGTGAACTTTACTCGCATTAGTGATTAATTACGAGCTTTAAAAAAAGTCAGTTAACGAACAGATTGCAGGCGAGAAGCGTCGATGTGAAACAGGCGGGCAAAGTTATCAGTGGTTGCCTGCGCCAGTTCTTCAACGGCAACACCTTTCACTACGGCCATGTACTCTGCAACGTCACGAGTCATGGCGGGCTGGTTCTCTTTTCCACGATGCGGTACAGGCGCAAGGTAAGGAGAATCCGTCTCGACCAATAACCGGTCCAGAGGGACATAGCGGGCGGCATCACGGAGCTGCTCTGCATTTCGGAACGTGACGATGCCGGAAAACGAGATATAGAATCCAAGGTCCAGTAATTTGCCCGCCGTTTCTCTGTCCTCTGTAAAACAGTGTAGTACGCCGCCACAATCCGTCACTTTTTCTTCGCGCAGAATAGATAGCGTATCGGCTCGCGCATCGCGGGTATGCACGATAACCGGCTTCTGTAACTCACGGCCGATCTGAATATGGTGGATAAAGGATTCCTGCTGGCGCACCTTTGTTTCCGGCGTGTAAAAATAGTCCAGTCCGGTTTCTCCCATCGCCACAACCCCCTCTTCGGCGGCAAAACGACGCAGCACCTCAACATCATAGGTTTCATCCTGATTTAACGGATGCACGCCGCAGGAAAAAACCACATTGTCACGCTCACCAACCAGTTCACGCATACTGCGGTATCCTGGCAAGGTGGTTGCAACGGCAAGACAGAATTTCACATCGCGTGCGGCCGCTTTCGCCAGCACGTCGTCCACGTCCTTATGCAGAGATTGATAATCCAGGCCATCAAGATGGCAGTGTGAGTCGACTAAAAACATAATGTCTCTCTCAAAGATGGGGAACAGGCAGTACGGTGCCTGGTTGCAGGTAATGCTCAATACGAAGAATAAGATCGGTTAATACCAGCTCGCGGTTTACGCCCGTCACGTTCAGCAACTGCTGACGGCAATGGCAAACGTCACCGAGTATCGCCTGTATCTGGGCAACGGATAACCGTTCTGCAATGGAAGATATCAGGTCCAGGGCATCGGGATTGGTTAAATGGGCAATCCCATACGGACGTTTCAACGCATCCGTAAACAACGTTGCCAGCCAGTGTAAACGGGCGGCAGCCTGATCGTGGTTTAACGCCGCGAGCAAGATATACCAATCACCGGCGTTTAATGTATTCACCAGTGCCGCACAAAAATCTGTACGGTGCGCCCAGCTTTCAGCCTGTAACAGCGTGAGTGCCGCGCCTGGCGAACCGGCACTTAGACGTAACGCGCTAAGCAGCGCTTCTGACGACGCAGTCACTTCACGAGCAAGCCAGGAGATAGCATACGACTCCGGAGGTGGCGCAAGATGATGTAACCGACAACGGCTGCGTAATGTCGCCAGCAAACGAGCTGGCTCTGTGCTGGCGAGGAAAAACCAGGTCTGTGCCGGGGGTTCTTCCAGCGTTTTCAACAGGGCATTGGCGGCAGCATCTGTTAACTGGGCGGCATCAGGGATCCACACGACCTTCGCACCGCCGAGACGCGAATGCTCGTACAGCTTTTCACTGACTTCGCGTACAGCATCAACCCCCAGCGTGCTTTTGCCTTTTTCTGGCAGCAGCGAATAGTAGTCAGGGTGCGTCCCCGCCTGCATCAGCTGACAGCCACGGCACTGTCCGCAGCTTTTATGTCCTTCCGGCTGCTGGCACATTAAATAGCGGCTGAGAGCGTAAATAAGCGCCTCGTCGCCCATTCCGGGTAACGCCTGAATCAGTAACGCATGGTGACCACGACCCGCCTGGTAGCTGGCCACCAGTTTTTCAAAATCCGGTCGTAACCATGGGTACCATTTCATGCGCCCTGCTCCTTCACCCATTGGGTGATGGTATTGCGAATATCAGCCATCACAGCCTCCAGCGGCTGCGTAGCGTCTATAGTGCGAATGCTGGCGTCTTTGGCAGCCAGCTCAAGATAGCGCGCGCGGGTACGATTAAAGAAATCGAAAGATTCCTGCTCAATACGATCCAGCTCGCCGCGTGCACGGGCACGCTTCAACCCGACTTCTGGCGTCACATCCAGATAGATAGTGAGATCCGGGCGAAAATCGCCGAGCACTGCATCGCGCAGGGTTGCCAGCATGTTTTGATCGATACCACGTCCACCGCCCTGATACGCCTGAGTAGACAGATCGTGACGATCGCCAATTACCCACGCGCCTTTCGCCAGCGCAGGTTTAATAACGGTTTCGACCAGCTGTACGCGCGCAGCGTAAAACATCAGAACTTCGGCTTTGTCAGTGATAACCTCGTCACCCACCGACTTAATGTCCAGCACCAGGCTTCTTAGTTTCTCAGCCAGTTGCGTGCCGCCAGGTTCGCGGGTGAAAACCATGTCACGAATACCGAGTTGCTCAAGTGTCTCTACCACTACGTTACGCGCGGTGGTTTTTCCGGCGCCTTCCAGGCCCTCGATGACGATATAGTTACTGCCCATTTTTTTCCTTAAGCACTTTCAGGTAATCCTGCACGGACCGGTTGTGGCTGGCAAGATTGGTGTTAAACGTGTGGCCACCTTTACCGTCAGCCACAAAATAAAGATACGGCGTTTTTGCCGGATGTGCCGCGGCCTGCAACGATGCCTCTCCCGGCATGGCAATCGGGCCAGGTGGCAGTCCTGTAATGGTATAGGTGTTATAAGCGGTCGGGCTGTCTAAATCCACGCGCGACAATTTGCCATTATACCGTGACCCCATACCGTAAATCACCGTCGGATCGGTTTGTAAACGCATACCGATACGTAAACGGTTAACAAACACCGAAGCAACCTGGTCACGCTCGCTGGCAACCGCAGTCTCTTTTTCAATAATAGAAGCCATGGTTACCAGCTGGTTTTTGTCCTGATAAGGCAGGCCGTCAGCGCGCCCTTCCCAGACAGTATCCACCGCTTTAACCATTTTCTGATGCGCGCGTTTTAGCAACGCTACGTCAGTAGTATTGGCGGTATACATCCAGGTATCTGGCCAGAACCAACCTTCCACCCATTGCGGGTTTTCCAGCTTCAGCGCCTGGGCCACGGTCTCATAGCTATCGTCGCTTAACGTATGTTTGATATACGGGGCATCGCGCAGCTGTTTCAGGTAATCGCTTAGGCGCATCCCTTCAACCAGACGTAACGGGAACTGCGCCTCTTTTCCGCTTTCCAGCAGTTGCAGCATATCCCGAACCGTCATGTCGGGTGTAAAACGGTAGGTTCCGGCCTTAAAATGCGACAGTTCGGGTTCCACACGCAGCAGCCATTGGAACACGCGCGGACGGTTAATAACCTTGTCCGCATACAGCTGTTCGCCAAGGGCCAGGCGGCCCGTCCCCGCTTTCAGCGTAAAAATCGTCTCTTCTTTAATCAATAATTTACTGTCCGCCAGATGGCGAACTTTCCACATTCCCACTCCCGCGGCAATGCCCAGCACAACCAGCAATAACAGGACAACAAGTAACAGTTTTTTCATGACTAATTCGGGTGCTCACAAAGTGGGGCTAAAAAATCGAATAACAAACGTGAAGACAGCAATGTGTCGCCACAGGCACACACGGGAATAATGGGCATTAACGCGTTACAGACGACGATTTCATCAGCCTGCATAACCTCCTCCAACCCGGCATACACTTCGACAATACTGAATGGCGATTGTGCCAGCATCCGGATACAGAATTGTCGCATAATGCCGTTTACTCCGGCCTGATCCAGGCGGGGCGTGTAAACCACATCACCTTTACGCCAGAACAAATTAGCCGCACAGCATTCCGTAACCCATCCCTCGCTGTCAAGAACCAGTGCTTCATCTGCGTCCGTCTGTTCAAGATGAGAGCGAATCAACACCTGCTCCAGTCGATTCAGATGTTTAAGCCCGGCAAGCCGTGGATTACGTCCCAGACGTACTGGGCTTAGCGCCAGCATAATGCCATCTTGCCGCCAACGATCGTAATGAACGGGCCAGGCTGAAACGGAGAGGATGCGTGTGGCGCTGTGACAACTTTTGCCACTGTAGCCCCGGCCTCCACTGCCACGGCTGATAATCACTTTCAACACCCCGCGTACGTGCCCTTTCGCCAGCATTTTCATTTCATTTTGCAGCTCGGACCAATTTTCAAAAGAGATCAGCAGTTTTTGGCAAGCGTCTTGTAAACGCTCAAGATGCGCTGCAAAGAGAGGGATTTCGCCGTCGATAATACAGGCAGTGGTAAAACAGCCATCACCAAATTGGGTCGCTCGATCGCTTGCTGCCAGCATATTCTGCTCGCAGCCATTAATTAAGAACATGGTGGCTCCTTATTTCTGGTCCGCTAGTTTGGCAGGATGAGTAACACAGGACAAGGGCGGAAAACCGAATAAAAAAAGGCCCGACAAGCGGACCTTTTCAATTTGCTATCGATGCTAGCGCATCTCCTAACGGGCTTAAATCTTTTTAAAGATCAAAGAGCCGTTGGTACCACCGAAGCCAAAGGAGTTACACAGTGCATACTCCAGACCACTAACCTGACGCGCTTCGTGAGGTACGAAGTCCAGATCACAACCCTCATCCGGGTTATCCAGGTTGATGGTTGGCGGAATAGCCTGATCGCGCAGCGCCAGGATAGAGAAAATAGACTCTACCGCGCCCGCCGCACCCAACAGGTGTCCGGTCATAGATTTGGTGGAGCTTACCATTACACGGCTTGCCGCATCACCAAAGACAGATTTCACTGCCTGGGTTTCTGCTTTATCGCCTGCAGGCGTAGACGTACCATGCGCGTTGACATAGCCAATCTGACCCGCTTCGATAGCCGCATCACGCAGCGCGTTGACCATTGCCAGCGCAGCGCCTGCACCGTTTTCCGGTGGTGACGTCATGTGGTAAGCATCACTGCTCATACCGAAGCCAACGACTTCAGCATAGATTTTTGCACCGCGCGCTTTCGCATGTTCGTACTCTTCCAGTACAACCATGCCTGCGCCGTCGCCCAGCACAAAGCCATCACGTTCTTTGTCCCACGGACGGCTTGCCGCTTGCGGGTTATCATTACGCGTAGACAGCGCACGTGCCGCGCCAAAACCACCCACGCCCAGCGGCGTACTGGCTTTTTCTGCACCACCCGCAACCATCGCGTCCGCATCGCCGTATGCAATGATACGTGCAGCATGACCGATGTTATGCACGCCTGAAGTACAGGCGGTCGCGATGGAGATGCTTGGCCCTTGCAGGCCG
This sequence comes from Citrobacter sp. LUTT5, assembly GCF_009905315.1. Lineage (NCBI taxonomy): Bacteria > Pseudomonadati > Pseudomonadota > Gammaproteobacteria > Enterobacterales > Enterobacteriaceae > Citrobacter > Citrobacter sp. LUTT5. The sequence goes on from NZ_CP047606.1 coordinate 3,009,493, forward strand.
TACATGATGGTCAGGTGACCTGCCACCATGTTAACAATCGTCGACGGAACGAAGAACGGGCTGATCTTACGCGGTCCACCATTTACCAGAGAGGTATGGTTTTCTTCGATAAGACCGAGACCGCCAATACCAGAGCCGATAGCGGCGCCAATACGGTGGGCGTTCTCTTCCGTTATTTCGAGGCCAGAATCCTGCATGGCCTGAACGCCAGCGACAATTCCATATTGAATGAAAGCATCCATCTTGCGCTGTTCTTTGCGCGAGATAATGTCTTCACAGTTAAAATCCTTTACTAAGCCAGCAAATTTCGTTGCATAGGCGCTAGTATCGAAATGGTCGATCAGGCTGATGCCACTCTGACCGGCAAGGAGAGCTTTCCAGGTAGACTCTACGGTATTGCCGACAGGAGACAACATGCCCAGTCCGGTCACAACTACACGACGCTTAGACACGGTTGTCCTCCAGGGAGGGAAAATAATTCAAGTGGGATAAAAAGATAAAACTCAGGCGGTCGAATGACCGCCTGGAGATGTTCACTTACGCCTGGTGGCCGTTGATGTAATCAATGGCAGCCTGAACGGTAGTGATTTTCTCAGCTTCTTCGTCCGGAATCTCAGTATCAAACTCTTCTTCCAGAGCCATTACCAGCTCAACGGTGTCAAGAGAATCTGCGCCCAGGTCTTCAACGAAGGAAGCATTGTTGGTTACTTCTTCCTGCTTAACGCCCAGCTGTTCGCCGATAATTTTCTTAACGCGTTCTTCGATAGTGCTCATACTCTTAAATTTCCTATCAAAACTCGCTTTCGCGATGGTTTTCGTAGTGTATAAAATGTTGAAAAATTTGCAACTAAATCCCGGCAGGTCTTACCACGATTTTGCGCTATTTTGAGGCCATTCCCCCTAATAACGCAAATATTTTTCAATCGTGGTTAAACCATGTACATCCCGCCGTTGACGTGCAAAGTCTCACCTGTGATGTAACTTGCTTCGTCAGAAGCTAAAAATGCAACCGCACTGGCGATTTCCTGAGCGCCGCCAAGGCGACCCGCAGGAACCTGCGCCAGAATACCCGCACGCTGATCATCAGACAGCGCACGCGTCATGTCCGTTTCAATAAAGCCCGGAGCAACAACGTTTACAGTAATGCCACGAGACGCAACTTCGCGCGCCAGTGATTTACTGAAGCCGATCAGACCCGCTTTCGCCGCAGCGTAGTTAGCCTGACCCGCATTTCCCATGGTACCAACCACAGAACCGATAGTGATAATACGCCCATGACGCTTTTTCATCATAGCTCGCATTACCGCTTTTGACAGACGGAAAACAGATGACAGGTTGGTTTCGATGATATCGTTCCACTCGTCATCTTTCATGCGCATTAACAGGTTATCACGAGTAATCCCGGCATTATTGACCAGGATATCGACTTCACCAAATTCTGCGCGAATATTTTCCAGAACAGATTCGATAGATGCAGGATCGGTCACATTCAACATCAGACCTTTACCATTTGCACCTAAATAATCACTAATGGCCTGCGCGCCGCTTTCGCTGGTAGCAGTACCGATAACTTTCGCGCCACGGGCAACGAGTGTCTCAGCAATTGCGCGGCCAATGCCACGGCTTGCACCGGTAACCAGCGCGATTTTTCCTTCAAAACTCATGGTCTTCCTCTTTTATTGCTCTAGCGCCGCAGACAGTGCCGCCGGCTCATTCAGTGCCGAAGCAGTCAGGGTGTCAACAATACGTTTCGTCAAACCGGTCAGAACTTTACCCGGACCGACTTCATACAGGTGCTCTACGCCCTGGGACGCCATAAATTCAACGGTTTTAGTCCACTGAACCGGGCTATACAGCTGACGAACCAACGCATCGCGAATAGCGTCTGCCGTGGTTTCACACTTCACATCGACGTTGTTCACGACCGGAACCATCGGTGCGTTAAAGGTGATTTTCTGCAGCTCAACGGCCAGTTTCTCAGCAGCAGGCTTCATCAGCGCACAGTGAGACGGCACGCTAACTGGCAGTGGCAGAGCACGTTTCGCACCCGCAGCTTTACAGGCAGCGCCCGCACGTTCAACCGCTTCTTTATGACCCGCGATAACCACCTGACCTGGCGAGTTGAAGTTGACCGGAGAAACGACCTGACCTTCTGCTGACTCTTCACATGCTTTAGCGATAGACGCATCATCAAGACCGATAATCGCAGACATACCGCCTGTGCCTTCTGGTACAGCTTCCTGCATGAACTTACCGCGCAGTTCTACCAGACGTACGGCATCAGCAAATGCGATCACGCCTGCGCAGACCAGCGCAGAATATTCGCCCAGGCTGTGACCCGCCATCAGCGCAGGTGTTTTACCACCCTGCTGCTGCCATACGCGATAAAGCGCGACAGATGCGGTCAACAGCGCTGGCTGCGTCTGCCAGGTTTTATTCAGTTCTTCGGCCGGACCCTGCTGAGTCAACGCCCACAGATCATAGCCCAGCGCAGCTGATGCTTCAGCAAATGTTTCTTCAACAATCGGGTAGCTTGCTGCCATTTCAGACAACATCCCAACGGTCTGGGAACCCTGCCCCGGAAACACAAATGCAAATTGCGTCATGTTTAAATCCTTATACTAGAAACGAACCAGCGCGGAGCCCCAGGTGAATCCACCCCCGAAGGCTTCAAGCAATATCAACTGCCCAGCTTTAATACGCCCGTCGCGGACAGCTTCGTCCAGCGCGCACGGTACGGAGGCAGCAGAGGTATTACCATGTCTGTCGAGCGTCACGACAACATTATCCATCGACATACCCAGCTTTTTAGCTGTCGCGCTGATAATGCGCAGGTTAGCCTGATGCGGTACCAGCCAGTCCAGCGCAGAACGGTCGAGATTATTGGCTTCCAGCGTTTCATCAACGATGTGCGCAAGCTCGGTCACCGCGACTTTAAATACTTCGTTACCCGCCATCGTCAGATGGATCGGGTTTTCTGGGTTCACGCGATCGGCGTTAGGCAGCGTCAACAGTTCGCCATAGCGACCGTCAGCGTGCAGATGCGTGGAGAGAATGCCTGGCTCTTCTGATGCGCTCAGTACAACCGCGCCCGCCCCATCACCGAAAATGATGATCGTTCCGCGATCGGTTGGATCACAGGTGCGCGCCAGAACATCAGAGCCAACGACCAGAGCATGCTTAACTGCGCCAGATTTAACATACTGGTCGGCAACGCTCAGGGCGTAAGTGAAACCAGCGCAAGCTGCTGCAACGTCAAACGCCGGACAGCCTTTGATCCCCAGCATACTTTGGATCTGGCACGCCGCGCTTGGAAATGCGTGAGTGGATGATGTGGTAGCAACCACAATCAGACCAATTTGTTCTTTGTCGATGCCCGCCATTTCAATCGCACGGTTTGCGGCGGCAAAGCCCATCGTCGCAACTGTTTCATTTGGCGCTGCAATATGGCGTTCACGGATACCTGTACGAGTGACGATCCACTCATCAGATGTCTCAACCATTTTTTCCAAATCGGCGTTAGTACGCACTTGTTCAGGCAGATAGCTGCCAGTACCAATAATCTTCGTATACATGTACGCTCAGTCACTTTTTGGTTATATACCGCCACGAGCAAATCGCTGATACGTTGGCCACATTCACAAACGCACCGTTATCTGTGTGCTCGTGAGGTTGCGCTTTCGCCACCGTCCAGCAGTTCGAATCCAGCTGGGTATACAGATTCCAGGCGAGCGGCAATTCGCTGAGGAACTTGTCGCTGCACCGCCTGCACTGCCTGTTCAATCGCGACTTCAAATGCTCGCTGATTGGCCGCACCATGACTCTTAATCACCGTGCCGCGCAATCCTAACAGACAGGCGCCATTATACTGGTCGGGGTTGAGGTGACTAAATCGCCTTGTCAGGCTTTTTTGTAACCAACGTTTTAATAACAGAAGCCACCACGACCGTTTTTTGCCCTCACCCTGAGATTTCAGCAGTGAAAGGAACATTCTGACAACACCTTCCATCGTCTTTAATGTGACATTACCTGTAAAGCCGTCACAGACCAACACATCGGTTTTGCCAGTCAGTAACTCATTGGCTTCAAGATAGCCGATATAATTAATGGAAGGGATTGTTTTTAGCACAGCTGAAGCATCTCGAATACTGTCGAGACCTTTCGTTTCTTCTTCGCCGATGTTGAGTAACGCTACGCGAGGATTGGCAATGCCAACAACCTCTTCTGCCAGCACGGAACCCATGACGGCAAATTGCACCAACATCGTGCTATCACAATCTACGTTGGCGCCCAAATCCAGCACCACCGTTTTGCCCTTTTGCTGATGCGGTAAAACCGTCACCAACGCCGGACGCTCAATTCCCTCAAGGGGTTTGAGCAATAACTTCGCAAGTCCCATCAGTGCGCCCGTATTACCGGCGCTGACACAAGCTTGTGCCTGACCTTCTTTCACGAGCTCCAGGGCAACACGCATTGAGCTTCCACGACTGGCGCGAATAGCTTGCGAGGGCCGGGCATCACTGGCAATAACTGACTGAGCAGGGATAATCTGCAGACGCGAACGTTGTTCGAAGTCAGCTTTGGCAAGTAATGGCGTGATTGTATCGGGATCCCCGACTAAAAGAAGTGTGAGTTGCGAATTAGAATTCAGTGCCTGCAATGCTGCAGGCACTGTCACGGTAGGGCCAAAATCTCCCCCCATGACATCTAACGCCAGGGTTAGACGTGTCAAGGTATCGTCGCTGCCCGGTTAGGTGTTTCCCCAGTTACCCGGGGAAAGCCTCACTAAGCTTCATCACGCGTTCACTCTTTGTCTTTCTCACCAGGGGTGGGAAAGCCATTGAGTCATGCGTGATTACTTAGCGATTACCTTACGGCCACGGTAGAAACCGTCGGCAGTGATGTGGTGACGCAGGTGTTGTTCACCAGAAGTTTTGTCTACAGACAGGCTGGTGACTGCGGTCAGAGCGTCATGAGAACGACGCATGCCACGTTTGGAACGGGTTGGTTTATTCTGTTGTACGGCCATGGACCTTACTCCTCAATTACTTACGCTTTAAGCTGGCTAATACGGCAAATGGGTTTGGTTTTTGCGCTTCATCAGGCAATTCGCCAAAGACCATGTCCGCCTCGGACACTTCACAGTGTTCAGAATCATGCACCGGAACTACCGGCAAGGAGAGGATAATCTCATCTTCAACCATTGCAAGCAGATCGATTTCACCGAATTCGTTAACCTCAATCGGCTCATACGCTTCCGGGAGTGCTTCAGCCTGCTCGTCAGAACGGACAGGACTAAAACAATATGTTGTGTGTACATGAAGTGGGAACGGTTTCCCGCAACGCTGACATTCGAGCGTAACCGATACCTTCGCATCACCGGTTATAACGGCGAGACGCTGGTTATCGATAGCGAACGACATGGAGCATTCCACATCACTGTCCACACTGACTACAGAATCGGCGACGCGCTCAACCAGATCAGAAGTATAGATACCTTCATAATCGAGGCGTTTTTGAGCCGTACGAACCGGATCAAGAGTCAGGGGTAATTTTACCTTTTGCATAGGGCGCGCATATTAACTTTGTAACGTCATATAGTCAAAGAAAAAGGCAGCCTGTGGTTGCCTTTTGCCAATAATTCGCACACATTGCGGGTCATCGACTTAAAATCGCTCAAGACAAGCCACTACAGCCAGCTTGTAGGTCGAAGTCCATAGTTTAAAATGGCTCTCATCAATACGCTATATGCGAGGGAAAAAATATGCCTCAACTTATTCTTGCTTCCACCTCTCCCTGGCGTCGCGCTTTACTCGAAAAACTGGCAATTCCGTTCGAATGCGCAGCACCAGAGGTTGATGAAACACCATTACCAGGCGAGGCGCCACGTCATCTGGTGTTGCGACTGGCGCAGCAAAAAGCGCAATCACTCGCCCACCGTTATCCCTCGCATCTGATTATTGGCTCCGATCAAATTTGTGTTCTTGATGGTGAAATAACCGGCAAACCATTAACAGAAGAAAATGCGCGCCAGCAATTACTCAAAGCCCGTGGCAATATTGTGACATTTTACACCGGACTGGCGCTGTATAATTCTGCGACCGGACATTTACAAACTGAAGTAGAACCTTTTGACGTCCATTTCCGTCATTTAAGCGAGGCGGAAATTGATGATTATCTGCGCAAAGAGCGTCCGCTCCATTGTGCAGGTAGTTTCAAAAGTGAAGGGTTAGGTATTGCACTCTTTGAACGCCTGGAGGGTCGTGACCCAAATACCTTGGTAGGTTTGCCGCTGATCGCGTTGTGTCAAATGCTGCGGCGGGAAGAAATGAACCCGTTGAACGCCTGATTAATCTGCATGATGTCGACGCGATGCGTCTTATCAGGCCTACGGTCCATCACACGATTGTAGGCCTGATAAGCAACGCGCATCAGGCTTTGCTGCGTAATACCTCGAGGCAGCGCTTCAACTGCTTATCCATTGGCGCTTCAATACGCATCACTTCCCCCGTACCTGGATGAGTAAACTTCAACGCTGCGGCATGCAGGAAAAGTCGGTTCAACCCCGTATCCGCCAGTTGCTTATCGAACTCACGGTCACCGTAGCGATCGTCAAAAGCAATTGGATGACCGGCATACTGGGTATGCACACGGATCTGGTGCGTACGTCCGGTCACCGGGCTACAGCGCACAAGCGTGGCAAACGCATAGCGCTCTTCCACTTTAAAACGTGTTTCTGACGGTTTGCCTTCCTGATTCACCCGCACGATACGCTCGCCGCTTTGCAGAATGTTCTTTAACAGCGGCGCCTGCACGGTTTTGACATGCGACTGCCATTGGCCTCGAACCAGCGCGAGGTAATCTTTCTGCATGCCTTTTTCACGCAGTTGTTCATGCAATGAACGCAAGGCTGAGCGTTTTTTGGCAACCAGCAGCACACCGGAGGTATCCCGGTCGAGGCGATGCACCAGCTCAAGGAAACGCGCTTCCGGACGCAACGCACGTAATCCTTCAATGACGCCAAAGCTTAACCCGCTTCCGCCATGCACGGCCGTACCTGAAGGTTTGTTCAGCACCAGAATGTGGTCATCTTCATATAAAATGACATCGGTCAGCGCCGCAACCTTCTGCAGGTTTGGCGAAATGGCCTCTTCTTCACGTTCAGCGACACGCACAGGTGGAATACGCACAATATCCCCATCTTCGAGTTTGTACTCGGGTTTAATGCGTTTTTTATTCACCCGCACTTCGCCTTTACGCAAAATGCGATAAATCATACTTTTCGGCACGCCCTTAAGCTGGGTGCGCAAAAAGTTGTCGATGCGTTGCCCTGCTTCGTCGGCAGTAATGGCAACTGTTTTTACGGCTGGAGTCTCTGTTTTCATGGGGGCCGATTTTAAATAGCCATCAAGATTCGCGCCACACATTTTTCTATGCTTATATTAACTGCTATACCTTATTACTTAAGTTTGACATAGCCGATTTGGTGGTTATTAAAGCAATCACTACGCGGAAGTGAAAAAACTGTGAGTAACCGGGTGATAAATGGCAAAAGTCATCTTGCTATAACAAGGTTAGCAGTGGAATAATGCGGTTGTTTCCGTGTTGAATCTTGTTAAAACAAGAACTTTTCCGGAATGACCCAATTTTGCCCGACCGATCATCAACGCAGCAATGGCGTAAGACGTATTGATCTTTCAGGCAGTTAGCGGGCTGCGGGTTGCAGTCCTTACCGGTAAGTGCTCTATGGATTTCACATTGTAGGAAGGCGGCAAGTCTGGATACCCCCAGGTTCTTACTCCTGTAAGTGACCAGGGTGAGAAGATAAAGCCAACGCACCGACAGCGTGAAAGACGACAAGCACAATGGAAGCTTCTCTGGAGAGTAACACCCAGACTGTTCCCCTGATAATTGCGCTGTGTTTCCGTATGAAATACAGGCAACCGACACTCTGCGCCTCTTTGAGCTGACGATAACCGTGAGGTTGGCGACGCGAATAGACACGAGGCCATCGGTTCACACCCGGAAAGGCATTACTCTGCCCGCAGCTTAGTCGTCAATGTAAGAATAATGAGTAAGTTACGATGAAAAGAATGTTAATTAACGCGACTCAGCAGGAAGAGTTGCGTGTCGCCCTTGTAGATGGGCAACGTCTGTACGATCTGGATATCGAAAGTCCTGGACACGAACAGAAAAAAGCCAACATCTATAAAGGCAAAATTACCCGTATTGAACCGAGTCTGGAAGCTGCTTTTGTTGATTACGGCGCTGAACGTCACGGTTTCCTCCCGTTAAAAGAAATTGCCCGCGAATACTTTCCCGCTAACTACAACTCCCATGGTCGCCCCAACATTAAAGACGTGTTGCGTGAAGGTCAGGAAGTCATCGTTCAGATCGATAAAGAAGAACGCGGCAACAAAGGCGCTGCGCTGACTACCTTTATCAGCCTGGCGGGTAGTTATCTGGTTCTGATGCCGAACAACCCGCGCGCGGGCGGCATCTCCCGTCGCATTGAAGGCGACGACCGTACCGAATTAAAAGAAGCGCTGGCAAGCCTGGAACTGCCTGATGGCATGGGGCTTATCGTGCGTACCGCAGGTGTAGGCAAATCCGCCGAAGCGCTGCAGTGGGATCTAAGCTTCCGCCTGAAGCACTGGGAAGCGATTCAAAAAGCCGCTGACAGCCGCCCTGCTCCGTTCCTGATCCATCAGGAAAGCAACGTTATCGTGCGTGCCTTCCGCGACTATCTGCGCCAGGACATCGGCGAAATCCTCATCGACAACCCAAAAGTCATGGAGATGGCGCGTCAGCACATCGCCGCGCTGGGTCGTCCGGATTTCAGCAGCAAAATCAAACTGTACACCGGCGAAATCCCGCTGTTCAGCCACTATCAGATCGAGTCTCAGATTGAGTCCGCGTTCCAACGCGAAGTGCGTCTGCCGTCCGGCGGCTCAATCGTTATCGACAGCACTGAAGCACTGACCGCTATCGATATCAACTCCGCACGCGCAACCCGCGGCGGCGACATCGAAGAAACAGCGTTCAACACCAACCTTGAAGCAGCCGATGAAATTGCACGTCAGCTGCGTCTGCGCGATCTCGGCGGTCTGATTGTAATCGACTTCATTGATATGACACCGGTTCGTCACCAGCGCGCGGTTGAAAACCGTCTGCGCGAGGCCGTACGCCAGGACAGAGCGCGTATTCAGATCAGCCATATTTCTCGCTTCGGTCTGCTGGAAATGTCCCGTCAGCGTCTGAGCCCGTCACTGGGTGAATCCAGCCATCACGTGTGCCCGCGCTGCTCCGGCACCGGTACCGTACGTGATAACGAATCACTGTCGCTGTCTATTCTGCGTCTGATCGAAGAAGAAGCACTGAAAGAAAATACGCAGGAAGTACACGCTATTGTTCCTGTGCCGATCGCTTCCTACCTGCTCAACGAAAAGCGTACCGCGGTAAATGCAATCGAGACGCGTCAGAATGGCGTGCGCTGTGTGATCGTGCCAAACGATCAGATGGAAACCCCGCACTATTCTGTGCTGCGCGTACGTAAAGGGGAAGAAACCCCGACCCTGAGCTATCTACTGCCGAAACTGCATGAAGAGGCAATGGCATTGCCGACGGAAGAAGAGTACGTCGAGCGTAAACAGCCTGAGCAACCGGCGCTGGCCACCTTCGCCATGCCAGACGTTCCGCCAGCTCCTGCTCTGCAGGAACCTGCCGCGAAAGCCGCCGCGCCTAAAGCTGCGGCAGCGACCGCAGCCGTTGCCGAACAGCCCGGTTTGATTAGCCGTTTCTTTGGCGCACTGAAGTCCATCTTCGGTGGTAGCGAAGAAGTGAAGCCGGTTGAACAACCTGCGCCGAAAGCTGAAGAGAAAACCGAACGCCAGCAGGATCGTCGTAAACCGCGTCAGAACAATCGTCGCGACCGTAACGATCGTCGTGATAACCGTGATAATCGCGGTGACCGTGACAACCGTAACGAACGTTCAGAAAACGGCGAAAACCGTGAAGATAACCGCCGTAACCGTCGTCAGTCACAGCAGCAAAATGCGGAAGCTCGCGATAACCGCCAGCAAACTACTGACGTTGCAGACAAAGCGAAATCTGGCGATGAGCAGCAGGCTCCGCGTCGCGAACGCAACCGCCGTCGTAACGATGACAAGCGTCAGGCTCAGCAGGAAGTTAAAGAGCTGAACCAGGCTGAACAACCTGTGCAGGATGCCGAGCAGGAAGAGCGCGTACGTCAGCCTCAGACTCGCCGTAAACAGCGTCAGTTGACTCAGAAAGTGCGTTTCACTGACAGCCCGGCGGTTGAAGCCGAAGTAGCAACTGCCGCAGTAGTCGCTGAAACCGCTGCCGCTCAGCCAACAGAACAGCCTGCACCAGCACAACGCACCGAACTGGCGAAAGTTGATCTGCCAGCCGTCGTTGCGACTGAGCAGGAAGACAACAGCGACGCGCGTGACTCCAATGGTATGCCGCGTCGTTCCCGTCGCTCCCCTCGCCATCTGCGCGTCAGTGGACAGCGTCGTCGTCGTTACCGTGACGAGCGTTATCCGGTTCAGTCACCGATGCCGTTAACGGTCGCCTGTGCATCTCCTGAATTAGCGTCCGGTAAAGTTTGGATCCGCTACCCTGTCGCACGTCCTCAGGATCAGCAGGTTGAAGAACAGCGCGAACAAGAAATGGTCCAGCAGCAAGTCGCACCTGTCGCCGTAGAGCCTCAGGTTGCTGCAGCTGCCGTGGAACATATTGTGGATGCCCCTGCGCCAGTTGAAGCCGTGCAGCCAGAGATTGTCGTAGCTGAGCCTCAGGCCCCCGTTGTTGAAACCACACAGGTTGAAACCACGCATCCGGAAGTCATTGCGACCCCGGTCGAGGAACAACCGCAAATTATCGCTGCATCTGATGCGCCCGTTGCAGAAGAAATCGCCGCTGAAGCCGAACCTGTGGCTGACGTTGTGACTGCGCCGGTTGTTGAAGAGCCTGCAGAGGTTGTTATTTCCCAGCCAGAAGTGGTTGAAGAGATTGCCGAAGTTGTGGAAACAGCGCCAGTTGCTGAAGAGATTGCTGCGCCGCAGGAAGTTGTTGCAGCGCCAATTGTAGAAGCGACTGTCGTTAAGCCTGAAGTTGTCGCAGCCAGTGTTGATGCTGAACACCTTCACAGCCATGCGACCGCACCGATGACCCGCGCCCCGGCACCGGAATATGTGCCAGAAGCGCCGCGTCATAGCGACTGGCAGCGTCCGGCATTCGCCTTTGAAGGCAAAGGTGCCGCAGGTGGACACAGTGCAACGCATCAAGCGACTGCGCCAGCAACACGTCCTCAGCCTGTCGAGTAAGCCATAATCAATATCAAAGCCGGCCTTCGGGTCGGCTTTTTTTTATCTGATCTACGCCTTTCATCCCCGTCAGCTGCGGCATAACATCCTTCATTAAGGCCAGAAACTTGCGTAAGCGAATCGGATAGTAACGCGCCCACGGATAAACCAAATGTACAGGCAACGGCGCCGCATGCCACTCAGGTAGCAACGCAACCAGACGTCCGTTGGCAATATCCTCCGCCACCATCCAACTTGAAACAATAGTCACTCCCAACCCCGCCAGCGCGGCATTCCTTGCGACATAAATACTGTCGGTACTTAATCTGGGTGAAATATTCAACGTGACTGGCTCATTACGCAATTGGTGCAACAACGAAACGCTATGTTGATAAAACGTATTCACGGCAATCCAGGGCAGCGCTGATAACTGCTCAGGATGAGAAAGCTCGCCGAATTGTTCCAGCAGCCCAGGGCTCGCCACCATACTACGGGGAACTTCAGCCAGTAAAACGGCAACCGTGGCCGGATCCACCTCGGCACCAACCCTGATAGCGCAGTCAATATTATCGCTCAGAAAATCAACGGTTTTATCGTTGAGCATCCACTCTACTGCTACCTGGGGATAACGCGAAAGAAACTGCAAAAGCGGCTCAAGCAGTTGTTGTTGCCCGAACGCATGCGGTGCACGGACTCGCAACGTCCCCACCGGTTCATCTTCTGTGACATTAAGTCCATCTTCCAGCGCCAGCCAGGCATCAATAATCTTCTTGGCATGCTGGTAGCCTCTTTCGCCGTCGTCGGTCAATTTCATCGCATGCGTGGTACGCATGATCAGTTTCACACCCAGCAGGGTTTCCAGGGATTGCAACCGTCGGCTTACGGTCGCTTGCGTTGTCCCCATCTGTTTTGCCGCTGCCGAAAGCGATCCTGCTTCGACAATACGTACAAACGTACGCATCAGCTCCACCCTGTCTATACGCTCATTTTTTATCATTTTCAGTTTCATCATACGTCTGACGTATAACTGTTTTACCACTGCACTCGCTACCACGCCACTCGCTGAAGGATAAAAATAGCCGCACATCCTGTGATTGAGGAATCATTTGTGAACACATATACCGCACTTTCCCGTTGGGTCACTTTCGTTCTGGCAGTAGGTGCCGGATTCAGTGTCGCTGCTATCTACTATGCTCAACCCCTTCTGCCTTTAATGGGTCAGGATCTGAACTTAAGTATTACCGGCATGGGGTTGGTCCCGACGCTGACCCAGGCGGGATACGCGCTGGGTATTTTGTTTTTATTGCCATTGGGCGATCGTTATGACCGCAGGACATTAATCCTGCTGAAAAGTATCTCTCTTGCTGTGCTGCTTCTGGCATGCAGCTTTACCGGGCAGTTGCATTCACTGTTAATAGTGAGCCTGTTGATGGGCATGGCGGCAACCATGGCACAAGATATTGTGCCTGCGGCGGCAATACTGGCGCCCGAAGGCAAACAGGGAAAAACGGTGGGCACCGTGATGACAGGCCTTCTGCTGGGAATTTTACTCTCACGTACCGTCAGTGGACTGGTCGGTGAGGCGTTTGGCTGGCGTGAGATGTATCAACTTGCTGCCGTTAGCATTGCCGTAATTACCGCGATTATGTGGAAAGCACTGCCTCGTTTTACGGTCCATTCCACGTTGAGCTATCCATCATTAATGCTCTCGATGGTGCAACTTTGGCAACAATATTCCACCTTGCGCCGCGCAGCACTGGCACAAGGCTTTCTGTCCATTGCTTTTAGCGCCTTCTGGTCTACGCTGGCGGTGATGTTATCTGAGCATTACCACCTGGGTAGCGCTATAGCGGGTGCTTTTGGTATCGCGGGAGCAGCCGGAGCGCTTGCTGCACCGATGGCGGGCCATCTTGCTGATAAAGTGGGTGCAGCAAAAGTGACGCAATTGGGTGCTTTGCTGGTAACGGTATCTTTCGCACTGATGTTTTTGTTACCCGCCCTGCCCGTTCAGGGGCAGTGGCTGCTTATCGCCCTTTCGGCGGTAGGTTTTGATCTCGGATTGCAATCCAGCCTGGTTGCCCACCAAAACCTGGTCTATAGCCTGGAGCCTCAGGCACGAGGACGATTGAACGCTCTGCTGTTTACGATGGTGTTTATCGGTATGGCGCTGGGTTCCGTTCTCGGGAGTCAGGTCTATGCGCTTGCCAACTGGGAAGGAGTGGTGACGCTGGCAACATTCAGCAGTGCGATCGCGTTGGTCATAAGACTGACGGGGAACCCGTCGCTTAGTAAGGCGTCGGTTGCCTAAAAAAATGCCCGCTCCGGGGTGTTAAAGGAGCGGGCAGACAAACATACCCAGTTTCATGATATGTTCAAAATGGATCGTTACCGGTTAAGCTGGAACAGCGACATTCCCTGCATATCAGTAAACGTTTTATACGATGCCTGTAGTGCGGCTTGTTGCATCACGTAAGACGAAATCGCGGCGTTCCAGTCGACATCCACCAGATTACTCATCTGCTGAGTTTGCCCCAATGCACGATCGGCGCCCAGTGAATCCAGCGAGCTCAATTCGCTAAGCTGCGTGCCTAATTCTGCACGCACGGACAGCACATTATTCAGCGAGTTTTTAAGACCTCGGCTGGTTTTATCGATGGCTGCAGTGGCAGTAGCTTTTGCCGCATCATTGCCCTCAACCGGTGTCTTAAGCGCATCAATAGCAGTATCCAACATTTTGAACACATTCTTTTCCTGGGTACCGCCGCCTGGCTCCGGTACGGCGTTGCTGGTCAGACTGGCGAAGACTTTATCACCGGTATGACCAATCACCATGGTCCGGGAGGCATCAACCTGCTGGGTGACGTTTGTCGTACCGCCGCTGTAAGCGCCATCAGCCTGGGCAAACGGTGCAGATTCTGTTTTATATCCGCCAAAAATGTAGCGCCCATTACCGTCGGTGCTGTTCGCCAGGTTCATCAGTTGATCGCGGATCCCCTGCAGGTCGGTGGCCAACGATGCACGGTCATCATCACTTAACGTACCGTTTCCCGCACTAACGATTTTTTCCTGCGCGGTCTGGATCGCCGTCGTCACCTGATTCAGCACGTTCTCTTCCAGCGATACTTTTTGCGTCGCGAATGAACGCGCCAGCGTGTATTGGCTGTTCTGCGCCTGAGCCTGCGAAAGTACTACGGCCTGCGAGGCGGCAATCGGATCGTCAGATGGATTGATCACGCGTTTACCCGTCGACATCTGCTCGCCGAACTTCATCCATTCCGCCTGAGAGTTAGTGATGCCGCGCATATTCTGCTGGTACATCATCTGGGTGCTAATACGCATAGTCTCCCTCTCCCTTAGCGAATATTGATCAGTGCATCAAACAGCGCATTCGCAGTTTGCAGAACTTGCGCGTTAGCCAGGTAATATTGTTGATAACGCTGCAAATTTCCGTACTCTTCATCGAGGTTAACCCCGGAAATAGACTGCTGCTGCTTATAAAGCTGCGTTACCACGTTGTTCTGAGTGGTGGCGCTGGTTTTCAGCGTCGCCGTTTTGTTCCCGACATCGCTCACCAGCGTAGCGTAGGCATCATTAAACGTTTTATCACCGACGGTAGACTTGGTTTGCAGATCCAGCAGCTTTTGACCGTTACGGTTATCGCTTTTGCCTTTATCAACATTCGGATCAAGGTCGTTTTTGGATACTTCTGCCATGGCGATTTTCGACTCATCGGTCACCGCCACTTTCATATTGATAATGGCGTCACCCACGGGTTTCACCGTAAAACTGTCATTTGCCAGCGCACCATTTTTGACAGTGATTTCCAGCCCATCAAACGACATTTTTCCGCCAGTGACGGTCGGCTTAAAGCTGGTATTGTCAGCCAGACGGGTTACCTGCCAGTCAGTACCATCAAACGTAATTTTATAGTCTGTGGCTTGCACCGACGAACTATCCGTTATTTTAACATCAAGCGCACCGGTCCCTTTATTCGTCGTATTGCTAAGGACTGCCGGGCCACCAATATCGAAAAAGTTTTTGCCCGGGTCGCCGTTGGCATCAAAACCTTCTTTGTGCTGCGTGTTAAACGCATCAGCAAAAGCGAGAGCCAACTGACCAAGGGTATTACGCGTTTGGTCGAGTTCCTGCGAACGGAACGTCAACAGCCCGCCCAGCGAACCGGTCGTGATCAGCTTTTCCGGGATGGCAACTTCTCCGGCCACGCCGTCAACATAAGCGACAGTCGTGCGAGAGGGATCGTCGCTGGAAGGGACTGCCGCCAGTTGGCGAGCGTTGCTGCCCTGCACCAGCGAATAGCCATTCGCCATGGTCACGTTGTAAGTCCCGCCGTCCTGCACGCTGACTTCCACGCCGACAATTTGGTTCAGTTCACTCACCAACTGGTCGCGCTGGTCGAGTAAATCGTTCGGCGATGCCCCCGCGCCGACGCCCGTCATACGGGAAATCTGGTCGTTAAGGTTGGCAATCTGTTTCGAGTAATTGTTGATCTGGTCAACGCTGGCCTTAATCGCCGTGTTTACCTGCTTGTCCTGATCCCGCAGATATTGGTCGGTTGTTCTGAACTGGTTGACTAAACCTTCCGCTTTGCCGATCAGAGCCTGGCGCGCCGCCGGATCTTCGGCGTTACTGACCAGCGTCTGCAGGCTGGTAAAAAAAACCTGCATTGAGGTCGAAATAGAGCTGGTTTTGCTGGAGAGCAAATTATCGATTTTTGACATTTGCTCATAGCGCGTCGTCAGACCGCTGCTCTGGTTCTGCGCTGCTCTCAACTGGTTAGTGATAAAGGAGTCATATTCACGTTGTACACCAGAAACATAGACGCCATTGCCTACCCAGCCCCCCGCACCCAGCGTGCTGTTCGCTTGCGCCATAATTGTTGTTTGTCGGGTATATCCGGCAACGTTATAGCTGGAGATGTTATTACTGGCAGCATTCAACGCGGCCTGCGCTGCGCTGAGTCCACTCATCGCGTTATTAATCAAGCTGGACATGGAGGTTCCTTGTAATCCTTCAATACTCGTTATTATCGGCAGCAGGTCGGTAGACTTGAGCTATTTAAAAGAGATTATCGAGATTCGTGCTGTAGGTTTTACTCACCTTTTCGCTCATCGATTTCAACTGCTGGATCATGCTGGTTAATTTACGTGCATAGTTAGGGTCTGTGGCGTAACCCGCATTTTGCAATGCCTGCGCCCCCTGTTCGGCGGTCGCGGCAGCGGTCACCGCCGCATAGCGCGGGTTACGGGATATCAGACCGACATAATCCGACAAAGCCTCAAGGTAAGAGCTATAGACACGGAATCTGGCTTTCACCTTTTTCGCCTCACCGTTCTCATATTCAGTGGTGGTGATTTCAGTGGTTGGACCTTTCCAGCTTCCCGAAGCCTTCACACCAAAAATGTTGAAACTCGGTTCGCCATTCTCGCGACGAATTTGTCGCTGCCCCCATCCGGACTCCAGCGCCGCCTGCGCCAAAATCAGATGATGCGGGACCCCGCTCTGCTGACTGGCCAGCTTAGCCGGCAGTGACAGCTGGGCGAGGAAGTCTTTGCTGTCACCTGACAGCGGCTGATCATTACTTTCTGTCGCCCGGGGGATGGCTTTGCGGACCAGTTGCGTCAGTGCCTGATTTTGATAGCTGGTCACCGTTTCCAGTGAAAACTTCATCGGCACCTGCGGCGCGTCATCCGCAGGTTGCGCTTGCCCTTCAGTCATCTGCTTGACCATCATTTCAGCCAGCCCCAGACCTTTGCCTGCGGTCATCTGCTGCGCAATTTGTTGGTCATACATGCTGGTATACAAGCGCGTTGAATCGCTGCTAAACACGCCATCTTTCGGTAACGCTTCACGCATGCTTTTCAACATCATTTGCACGAACATCCCTTCAACCTGACGGGCGACCGGGCGGATATTCGCCGCCGGGTCCTGACCCGCTTTCGCTTTCAGTTCGTTCAGAGATTGCGCATCCCAGGCGGCACTGGTCAGCAGTTTGCTGTCACCAATCATTAGATGATTTCCAGTTTGGCGCGTAAGCAACCCGCGCTCTGCATCGATTGCAGAATGGACATCAAATCCATCGGCGTTGCTCCCAGCGCATTCAGCGCACGCACAACATTGTTCAGGTTGGCGCTGGAACGCACGCTTTGCAGCGAACCACCACTTTGGCGCAGGTCAATCTGAGTTTGTGGCGTCACTACGGTTTGTCCACCGCCAAACGGTGTGTCCGGCTGGCTGACGTTCGCCTGGCGGTTCACCGTGATCGACAAGTTGCCTTGTGCCACGGCACAGCTATCCAGCGTTACTTCGCGGTTCATGACGACAGATCCGGTGCGCGAGTTGATAATCACTTTCGCATCCTGCGGCGTGACGTTCACCTCCATATTCTGGATATCAGCAAGGAAACGCACCTGCGAGCTGTTGCCGCTTGGCACGCGCACCTGAATAGTGCGGGCATCCAACGCCGTTGCGCTGCCAAAGCCACGCGAGCGGTTAATGGTGTCGGTAATCTGCTGCGCCATCGTGAAATCTTCATTATTCAGTTGCAGATTAATGGTGTTACCGCCGCCGAACTGGCTGGGTAATTCACGTTCGATGGTCGCGCCGTTGGTAATGCGTCCGCCATTGAGCTGGTTTACCTGCACGCTGCTGCCACCCGCAGCAGCGCCGGCACCGCCAACCAGAATATTCCCCTGCGCCAACGCATATACCTGACTATCGACCCCTTTTAACGGGGTCATCAGCAGCGTTCCGCCGCGCAGGCTTTTAGCGTTCCCCATGGAAGAGACTACAACGTCAATAGTTTGCCCCTGACGACCAAAGGCCGGGAACTGGGCGGTGACCATTACCGCTGCCACGTTTTTCAACTGCATATTGGTGCCGGTGGGCACGGTGATCCCCAACTGCGACAGCATGTTGTTGAGCGTTTGCGTGGTAAACGGCGTCTGGGTGGTCTGGTCACCTGTACCATCCAGACCCACAACCAACCCATAACCAATCAGCGAGTTTTCCCGCACGCCCTGCACGCTGGTCAGGTCACGAATACGGTCGGCATGCGCGAAGGCGGTTACCAGCACCAGTGCCATTCCAACAAAAAATTTAAACACGGGGTACCTCGCTTACATCGGCGACAAGTTAAGGAAGAAACGCTGCAACCAGCCCATATTTTGCGCTTCATTGATGTAGCCGTTGCCGACGTACTCAATACGCGCGTCCGCAACCTGGGTTGACGGTACGGAGTTGCTGCCACTGATGGTGCGCGGGTTAACGACCCCGGAGAAGCGAATGAATTCAGTGCCCTGATTTATGGCGATCTGTTTTTCACCCACGACATGTAAGTTGCCATTCACCAGTACCTGATCGACCGTTACGGTCAGCGTACCGCTGAAGGTATTTCTGGCGTTCGCGCCGCCTTTACCGTTAAAGGAGTTACCGCCTGAGGCTTCTACGTCGGCACGTTCGTTACCGAACAGACCTTGCAGATAGCGCGGTACGGTATCAAAGCCAAAGTTTGTCTTGCCGTCGCGGCTGGCGTTCGCCGAAGAGCTTTTGCTCGCGCTGACGTTTTCCTGCAATACGATGGTCAGCGTATCGCCAATATTGCGTGGACGACGGTCTTCAAAGAGTGGCTGATAACCATAGTTAATCGGTTGTGCCGACTGGAAGATTGAGCCATTCGCCACCGGCGTTGGACCTGGAACGGGCTGGGCAGTCGTCGCACCCTGCACGAGGGGCGTGGCCGGGATCCAGGCACATCCTGTTAGTGAAACCACCAGCAGGGCTAAAATAGGGTATGGGTGAAGCGCGTATTTTCGCATTGCGGTCATCTTCAAAATCAGTGTGCCGGTGAGGTTTTCACCCCACCGGACTCCACTTTAGAGTTGCGTCAGTTTTTGCAGCATCTGATCGGTGGTCGATACCGCTTTACTGTTGATTTCGTAAGCGCGCTGAACCTGGATCATGTTTACCAGCTCTTCCGCCACGTTGACGTTAGAGGTTTCAACATAGCCCTGATACAGCAGACCCGCGCCGTTCAACCCCGGCGTGCTCTCGTTCGGCGCACCGGATGACTGCGTTTCGGTGTACAGATTCTCACCAATGCTTTCCAGACCGGTATCGTTCATAAATGTTGTCAGGTTAAGCTGCCCGACCTGAACAGGCGCCGCCTGTCCCTGCTGGGTCACGCTGACAATACCGTCGCGTCCAATGGTGATACTGAGCGAGTTAGCCGGAATGGTGATGGCAGGCTGAACCTGAAAACCACCCGCCGTCACCAACTGGCCGTTCTGATCCACCTGGAAAGAACCGTCGCGGGTATAAGCGGACGTACCATCGGGCAACATGACCTGGAAAAAGCCCTGGCCTTTAATCGCCACATCTTTACTGTTGTTGGTCTGCGACAGGTTACCCTGGCTGTGTAAACGCTCGGTTGCAACCGGACGTACACCGGTACCAATCTGCAAACCAGACGGCAGCGTGGTTTGTTCAGAAGACTGTGCGCCAGGCTGACGAATCGTCTGGTACAACAGATCTTCAAACACGGCGCGTTGACGCTTAAATCCGTTGGTGCTGACGTTTGCCAGGTTGTTGGCAATCACATCCATGTTGGTTTGCTGCGCATCCAGGCCGGTTTTGGCGATCCATAATGAACTGATCATAAAATGTCCTGTATTAACTCATCGACAGCAGTTGGTTGGCGCGGCCCGCGTTATCATCCACGCTACTGATAATTTTCATCTGCATTTCAAAGCGGCGGGCGTTGGCGATCATGTCGCTCATCGCAGCAACCGGTTTAACGTTACTGCCTTCCAGCACGCCCGACATCACACGGATACTGGGGTCGGCCTGTAACGTCGCACCACGGGTAGCCTGTGCGGCCTGGGTCAGACGGAACATACCGTCATCGCCACGTTGCACTTCGATCCCTGTTGCCTTCACCAGCTTCAGCCGCCCCACTGGCGCTACGGTATTCGCCGGATCGCCAGGGTTAAGTGCAGAAATTGTCCCGTCCGCCGCAATGGTGACTTCTGAACCTTCCGGTACGGCTATCGGTCCGGCTTCGCCAATTACCGGGTGTCCCTGAATTGTCAGTTCACCCGTTGGGCTTACCTGAATAGCGCCGTTACGGGTATATCCTTCGCTACCATCCGCGGTCTGCACAGCCAACCAGCCATCCTGTTGCAGCGCCACATCCAGCGGGCGGGAGGTATAGTCCATCTGACCCGGCGTCATGTCGGCCCCCGGTGTGGAGGCCACGACCAGCGTACGCGTCGGTAAAGACAATCCTTCTACAGGAACCGCGCGCAGTGCATTGAGCTGCGCACGAAACCCTGGCGTGGAGGCGTTTGCCAGGTTGCTGGCCGTCACCGCCTGTTGATTCAGCGTCTGACTGGCCGCGCCCATGGCGGTATAAATTGCGTGATCCATTAAGCCATCCCGTCAGGCGCTTAGCGCAGGTTGACCAGCGTGTTGAGGATCTGATCCTGGGTTTTGATGGTCTGCGCGTTCGACTGATAGTTACGCTGGGCGACAATCATATTCACCAGTTCTTTACTCAAATCCACGTTTGACGCTTCAAGCGCCCCGTTGGTCAGCTTGCCGAAGTTACCCGTACCCGCGGTACCCAGCAGCGCCACACCGGAGGCCTGAGTGGCCGCCCAGACGTTGTCGCCCTGAGACGCCAGACCTTCGTTGTTGGCAAAGTTTGCCAGCACGATCTGTCCTAGAACCTGTTGCTGTTCGTTGGAGTAGTTGCCGACTACGGTACCGTCATTGTTAATCTGGTAGCTCACCAGATCGCCTGGTTTGTAGCCGTCCTGTTTAGTGGCAACAATGTTGTTGGCACCGGTGTTCTGCTGCATGGAGTTCTGGAAACTCATTGCGAAGGTGACAGCCGGTGCGCCATTGAGCGCAGCTGTGGTGATATTGAATGTACCGCCGCCGATTAGCGCTCCATTAGTATCAAATTCCAGCGTGGACGTCGGTGCGGTTGGTACAGCAGCCTTAGGATCACTGCTATCAACGGTATAGACAGCCCATTTGTTATCAGGCTGTTTTACAAAATAGGCGTTAACTTCGTGGGCATTTCCCAGACTGTCATAAACGGTGACGGGGCCTTTTTTGTTATAGCTGTCAGCATCTTTCGGATCAAACTTTGTCGTTGTCGGGATTTTATCCGATGAGTTGAGGTTGATCTGCATTGAGGCCTTGCTGGTTGCCTGTGCCGCCATCAATGTGTTGGGGATCGTAATCGGCCCCGGGTTTGCACCCTGCTGAACTGTCGGTGGTGTACCGGTAGCCGGATAGCCCGTCAACTGCAGCCCCTGCATATTAACGATATTGCGGTTTTCATCGAGTTTGAACTGACCGTTACGGCTGAAGAAAACAGAACCGTTACTGTCTACCATGCGGAAAAAACCGTTCTGGCTGATAGCAACATCCAGACCACGTCCGGTGTTGGTGGTAGTACCGTCAGTAAAGTCCTGAGTAATACCCGCAACTTTAACGCCCAAACCGACTTTCGAACCGGCAAACATATCGGCAAAAGATGCCGTACCGGATTTAAAACCGTAGGTGGCGGAGTTGGCGATGTTGTTACCAATGACATCGAGGTTGGTCGCTGCAGCGTTCAGACCGCTGACCGCTTGAGAAAAGGCCATGACTTACTCCTGATAAGTGTGAAGGCTTAAATTATCTGCCGTACTTCGTCGAGGGTGGTGGTTCCATAGGTGCCAAGATCCAGCGTATTACCGCCGTTACTGCGAATAACGCCCTGCACCAGCGCAAACTGAAGCGGCTGTGCCACCAGTTGCGTTCCGCCATTGCTGGCAGCAATTGACACGTTGTAAGAACCGCTTGGTGCATCCGTGCCATCGGTCATGGTGCCGTCCCAGGTAAAGGTATGAACGCCCGCTTTCAATCCACCAATGTCAATGGTGCGTACCACTTTGCCGTCTTTATCGGTAATGGTTGCGGTAACCTTATCTGCCGGTTGCTGCAGCTCAACGCCAAATGGTGTTGTCGTGGTTTTGGCACCCTCTTCCGTCCCTTTACCGGTCAGGATGGTAGTACCCGGGATCATGACCCCGTGGCCAATCAGCGTACTGGCCTGCAGCGACTGACTGTTGTCGATCTGCCCGGAGATCGACCCTAACGTGGTGTTCAGTTTCTCAATCCCGCTCACGGTACTGATTTGCGCCAACTGGGTAGTCAGTTCGTTGTTTTGCAGCGGGTTGGTAGGATCCTGGTTTTTCAGTTGTGCAACCAGCAGCGTAAGAAAGCTGCTCTGCAGATCAGCGGCATTGCTGCCCGTCAGGGAGCTATTCCCCGTGGCGGCATTAACCCCCGTCGTGCTCGGGTCATTCATTTTTACAGCAATAGACATGTGCGCCTCCTTTACTGGCCTAGCGTCAACGTTTTGAGCATCAGGCTTTTCACGGTGTTGAGCACTTCGACGTTTGCCTGGTAGCTACGCGAGGCTGACATGGTGTTGACCATCTCACCAACGACGTCCACATTCGGCATTTTTACGTAGCCATTCGCATCGGCCAGCGGATTACCGGGTTCATAAACCAGCTTATCCGGTGCCTGACTTTCAATGACGTCAGCAACTTTTACGCCACCAGTTGCCGCACCTGGCGCAGCATCTACCTGAAAAACAACCTGTTTCGCGCGATACGGCTGACCGTCGGGCCCGCTGACGCTATCCGCATTCGCCATGTTACTGGCCGCGACGTTCAGGCGTTTAGACTGAGCCGTCAGCGCAGAACCTGCGATATCAAAAATATTTAACAGCGCCACGAATTAGTTCCCTCCTTGCAGCACGTTCATCATGCCTTTGATTTGCCCACCCAGCGCGGTCAGCCCCATTTGATACTTGAGGCTGTTGTCTGCAAATTGCGTGCGCTCCCGGTCCATATCCACCGTGTTGCCATCAAGAGATGGCTGGTCAGGAATACGGTAGAGCAGCTCCGTAGACGGCGAAGAAACGGTCTGGGCCGGAATGTGTTGTGCAGAGGTCAGCGTCAACGAAACGCCGCCGGTTTCTTCCCGTCCTCGCACCATGACTTTTTTTAATTCACTGGCGAAATCCAGGTCGCGCGCCTGGTACCCCGGCGTGTCGGCATTGGCAATGTTGGCCGCCAATATTTCCTGGCGTTGGGCGCGCAAATTCAGCGCTTCCTGTTGAAAACGTAAGGCGGCGTCGAGCTTATCGAGCATATCTCCTCCGCAAATGACAAAATTCAGCCGACAGCTTAAATCCCATTACGCGCGCGTTATCGCCGGAATAAACGCAAAATGCGTCGCTATTTGTTGCGTTGATGACTGCGTCACACAGGTAAAATCCTGCCACTACCTGAAAAAGCGCGAGGTTTTGATGCAAACGTTTAAACGTGGAATAGTCGTGGCAGCACTGCTGTTCAGCCCTATGACGCTGGCGCAAGACCTGAATTCGCAGCTAACGGCATGGTTTTCCCAGCGCCTGGCCGGATTTAGCGATGAGGTGGTGGTCACTATCCGAACGTCGCCAAACTTATTGCCGAGCTGTGAGCAACCGGCATTAAGCGTGTCAGGTAGCGCGAAACTGTGGGGTAATGTGAATGTGCTGGCTCGCTGTGCCAACGAAAAACGTTATCTGCAGGTGAACGTCCAGGCGACGGGAAACTACGTAGTAGCCGCCGCGCCTGTAGCGCGAGGTAGCACCCTGACCCCAGCCAGCGTAACGCTGAAACGTGGTCGACTGGACCAACTACCGCCGCGCGCGGTGCTGGATATGAGTCAGGTGCAGGATGCTGTGAGCCTGCGCGATCTGGTCCCTGGTCAACCGATACAGCTTTCGATGTTGCGCCAGGCATGGCGGATCAAGGCCGGTCAGCGCGTGCTGGTTATTGCCAACGGAGATGGCTTTCGGGTTAACGCCGAAGGTAAAGCGCTGAACAACGCCGCTGTCGCACAGAATGCGCGAGTGCGGATGATTTCAGGCCAGGTGGTGAGCGGCGTCGTCGATTCTGATGGGAATATTCTTATTAACCTATAATAGGTTAAAGATTTTTTAGCGTGTGCCGATAGATAAACAACCAATGATTACAGCGGGCCGCTATAGCGTAACCCCTCGATGAGGAAAAATAAAATGAGCATTGATCGTACCTCACCATTGAAGCCAGTAAGCACCGTTCAGCCGCGTGAAACCAGCGATGCGCCGGTACAAAAAGCGCAGAAGGAAAAAACCACCGCGACCACCAGCACCAGCGTCATGCTGAGCGACGCCCAGGCCAAACTGATGCAGCCCGGCACCAATGACATCAATATGGAACGCGTGGAAGCACTGAAAACCGCAATCCGTAACGGTGAATTGAAAATGGATACCGGAAAAATTGCCGACTCGCTGATTCGCGAGGCGCAGAGCTACCTACAGAGTAAATAAAGTATGACTCGTTTGTCAGAAATACTTGACCAGATGACGACTGTCCTCAATGACCTGAAAACGGTAATGGATGCTGAACAGCAGCAGCTTTCCGCAGGGCATATCAATGGCAGCCAGCTACAGCGTATTACAGAAGAAAAAAGCTCGCTGCTGGCAACCCTTGATTATCTTGAGCAACAGCGCCGCCTGGAGCATGACGCCACGCGCAGCGCCAATGATGAGATTGCTGAACGCTGGCAGACTATCACCATGAAAACACAGCACTTACGTGACCTCAACCAGCACAATGGCTGGCTGCTGGAAGGGCAGATCGAGCGTAATCAACAAGCAATACAAGTGCTGAAACCGCACCAGGAACCGGCGTTATATGGCGCAAACGGTCAAACTTCAGCTGCGCACCGCGGCGGGAAAAAATTCTCTATCTGATGCAAGCCTGATAACGTTTTGCTTATCAGGCCTACACTTTTTGTAGGCCGGATACGGCGTTATGCCGCCATCCGGCATTGATTCTTTATGCCGTCCGGCGCACAAACTCTTTTACTTTAAAGCCCAGCACAGCGAGTGCTACGAAGTAAGCAGCAATACCTGCCACCACGACCGCCATCAGACGCAGCAGGCGCCACAACATCGTTCCCTGCGACCAATCTGGCATGATGTAGAGCATCCCAACCAGCACCGCCGACATCACCAACACGGAAATCACCAGTCGCGCCAGGAACCAGGTCCAGCCCGGTTGCGGGGTGAAGATTTTCTGCTTACGCAACTGCCAGTACAGCAGTGAAGCGTTCAGACACGCCGCCAGACCAATCGACAGCGACAGCCCGGCATGCTTTAACGGCCCGATAAACGCCAGGTTCATCACCTGGGTCATAATCAGCGTCACAATGGCAATCTTCACTGGCGTTTTTATATCCTGGCGCGAGTAAAAGCCCGGAGCCAACACTTTCACCACGATCAAACCAATCAAACCTACCGAATACGCCACCAGCGCACGCTGGGTCATCGCGGCATCAAAGGCGGTAAATTTACCGTACTGGAACAGAGACACCGTCAGTGGTTTGGCCAGAATACCCAACGCTACGGCACTCGGTAATGCCAACAGGAAACACAAGCGCAGGCCCCAGTCCATCAGGCGACAATACTCATCATGATTACCGCTGGAAAAGCTTTTGGACAGCGATGGCAGCAGGATAGTCCCCAGCGCTACGCCAAGCACACCGGACGGAAACTCCATCAGACGGTCGGCATAGTACATCCACGAAACTGAGCCAGAGGCCAAAAACGAGGCGAATATCGTATTGATAATCAGTGAAATCTGGCTGACTGATACCCCAAGGATCGCCGGGCCCATCTGCTTGACGACACGCATCGCCCCCGCATCGCGGAAGTTCACACGCGGCAGTACCAGCATGCCAATTTTCTTCAGATGCGGAAGCTGATAAATCAGCTGTAGCACGCCACCCACGGTAACGGCCCACGCCAGCGCCAGCACTGGCGGATGAAAATAAGGGGCCGCAAACAACGCGAAACCGATCATGCTGATATTCAGAAAAGTCGGGGCAAACGCAGGAATAGAAAAGCGGTTCCAGGTGTTAAGGATCGCACCAACCAGTGAGGCCAGTGAAATCAGTAGAATATAGGGAAAAGTGATCCGCAGCAGTTGAGTAGTCAGCGCAAATTTATCCGCTGTGTCGGCAAACCCCGGCGCGGTAACTAAAATCACCCATGGCGCAGCCAACATCCCGGCTACCGTCACCACAGCCAGCGCCAGCGTCAACAGTCCGGAAACGTAGGCAACAAACACGCGGGTAGCATCTTCCCCCTGCTTGCTTTTATACTCAGCAAGAATCGGCACAAACGCCTGCGAAAATGCGCCTTCGGCAAAAATTCGGCGCAGCAGGTTAGGAAGTTTGAATGCCACAAAAAAGGCATCTGTCGCCATCCCTGCACCAAAGATTCTGGCGACAATCGCATCACGCGCAAAACCCAGCACACGTGAAAACATCGTCATCGAGCTGACGGCTGCCAGCGACTTTAATAAATTCATCTATGTTGTATTCCAGACTCTGAGGCAAAACCCCGACAAACCAGCCCGTAGGTCGGATAAGGCATTTTCGCCGCCATCCGACACTTTTGCTGTGCCTGATGGCGACACCGTAGCGCCTTATCAGGCCGACAAATCAGCCTATGGTTGAAAAGAGGTGTTATTTTGAGTGGGCATATAGTACCTGGATTACAATGAATTACTACCGCCAGATGTTACAGGGGGTTATTCAGCCATCGCCTCCCGCCACAGCTTTTCAACAACACGCTGGGCCAGTAGCGCCTGCTCGCCTGCCGTCTGGGGAACCGTCTGATTTTGCACGCACTCAATGAAATGACGCGCACATCCGGCAAAACCACGCTGTTCTAAGGTCGTTTGCCAGCCCGCTATCGGCTTATGAACAACACCTTGCCCACGCTCTTCCCGCCATTCCCGCATATCAGTTACGTCAATCAGGCCACCGTCCGTCACCGCCTGCACGCTTTCGCGCTGGCTACCGGCACGGCGATGCATACTGGTCGTTATCTGCATTTGACCGGTAGAAAAATGGTGCTCGGCGTAAAGCATCGCACCAGATTCATTGGTCAGCAGCGTGCCGTTATTTAACTGCGCCTGCCCTCCCGTCAGCCACAATGCTGTATCGACTACGTGCAGATAGTCGTCCAGCAAAGTGAAACGCAGATCGTGCGGCCCAACGCTATCCGTACGGTGCTTATCCATACGTACAGACGCTGCGGTGCTCAACTGGGTTTTGAGATCCTGGTACAGCGGTGCAAACCGGCGGTTAAACCCGACCATCAGCGTGAGTTTTTTCCGCGCGGCCAGCTCCACCAGTTGCTCAGCCTCACGCAGGTTTTCCGCCAGCGGCTTATCCACACACACGTGAACTCCGGCATTCAGCAATTCACTGACGACCGCATAGTGAGTCGCGGTGCTGGAATGGACGAAAACCGCGTCGCTGGTTTGCGCCAGATTCACCAGTGAATCCACGTAGGGTATCCGCCAGGTATCACAGATACGCTGTGCTTTATCGCGCGAAGGTGAAAAGGCGCCTTGCAGCGTCCAGTCCGCGGAGGTGCCCAGCACGGGTAGCCAGGCCTTTTGTGCAATACCGCCAAGGCCGACAACGCCGATACGTAATTTATTCACGTTAGTCTCCCAGGTGCGCCAGCAAGGAATCAAGTCGCTGCTTAAGTTCTGCGACCTCCGTTTCCAGCATTTCCACGCGAGCCTGCAGATCACCGGAGGCTGCAGGGAGTTGATCTGCCGCGGCAATGGCTTCATCAACCTCACCGCAAAACAGGTGCATATAGCGACTTTCACGTTTGCCCGGCTCGCGCGCCAGGCGGATCACATAAGGCCCATCTTCCCGGGTTGCCAGATTTTCCAGTATCGATTCCACTTCGGCCATATCGCTGAATTCGTACATACGGGATGCGCGACTACGCAATTCACCAGGCGTCTGAGCGCCCCTCAGCAGCAGTGTAGTGATTACAGCCACCTCTGCGGCACTAAGCTTCAGATTGCCAAATTCAGAGTTGCAGAAACGCTGCTCATATTTCGTAACGCGATTGCCAAAGCCGCTCACCGTGCGCAGAAAATGTCGCTTAACCAGGTTATCCAACTGCTCTTGCACGTCCGATTCCGACAGGTTCATCACCGGTTCACGATTCGTTTTTTGATTGCAGGCTGTTACGACTCCATTAACGGAGAGTGGGTACTGTTCCGGCGTTGTCACTTGTTTTTCTAATAAACAGCCAATCACTCGTGCTTCGGTGGCGGTTAATTCGTATTTCATCGTCTTCTCCATTAATCATGGCTGCATCTGAAACTTAGCGGCCGGGGGTCCATTCTGATGTGGTCAACGCCGTCAGCACGTGATCGCGCCACTGCCCGTCAATCAGCAGGTAGTCTTTGGCATACCCTTCTTTTTCAAAACCCAGTCGCGCCAACAGGTCACCGCTGCGCTTATTATGTGGCATGTAGTTAGCCATAATGCGGTGAATATGCTGCGTGCGCTGCATATAACGGATGGCCGAAGTTAAGGCTTCATACATTAGCCCCTGCCCCTGCCATTTCTGCGCAATGGAGTAGCCGAGATAACAGGCATGGAAGGATCCCCGCACCACGTTTGAGAAGTTCGCAACGCCGATAATCTCTTTTTCGTCCGGATCGAGCAGCGCAAAATAATAAGCGGTGCCCTGTTTATGAAACTCAGAGATCATGCTGAGACGCGCCTGCCAGCCGGACGGATAGCAGTGGCTTTCATCGCGAATAGGTTCCCAGGGTTTTAAGAAATGACGATTTTCTGCGTAATAATCTGCCAGACGCCAGGCATCACGCTCATGCACTAAACGCACGACCAGGCGGTCCGTGGTTAAGCGCACTTTTGGCACGTTACTGCGATAGCCAAACATTCTATACCTACTCCTTCCCGTAACGTCTTCTATACGCTATTCGCATTACTATACCTGTGCGAATACTCCCTGTGAAAAGAGCAAAATGCCATTTTTTGAATTATTCACACATTTTGATGAAAACTCTCTATCAAGACGGACTTTTGATAAAAAAATATTGTCCCGCGAAGGGTGGGAAAAGCGATGACGACACCGCAGAATAGGAGGTGCTTATCTTTTAAACTCTATCCAGAGTGACGAGTTTTTCCCTGGAGGGGAAATGTCGCAAGTCTCGCAGGCAAGGAACCTGGGTAAATACTTCCTTCTCATCGATAATATGCTGGTCGTGCTGGGTTTCTTCGTCGTTTTCCCGCTGATCTCAATTCGTTTCGTCGACCAAATGGGCTGGGCCGCCGTGATGGTCGGTATCGCGCTTGGATTACGTCAATTTATCCAACAGGGGTTGGGTATTTTCGGTGGTGCTATTGCTGACCGTTTCGGCGCCAAACCGATGATCGTCACCGGCATGCTGATGCGCGCAGCCGGGTTCGCCACCATGGGCATTGCGCATGAACCGTGGCTGCTGTGGTTTTCCTGCTTTCTTTCCGGGCTGGGTGGCACGCTGTTTGACCCTCCCCGTTCGGCGCTGGTAGTCAAGCTGATCCGCCCGGAAAAGCGCGGGCGTTTTTTCTCTATTCTGATGATGCAGGATAGCGCCGGGGCCGTGGTCGGCGCGTTACTCGGCAGTTGGTTATTGCAATACGATTTCCGTCTGGTATGTGCCACCGGCGCAATTTTGTTCGTTCTGTGCGCGGCGTTTAACGCCTGGCTGCTCCCGGCATGGAAGCTGTCGACGGTGAAAATTCCGGTGCGCGAAGGGATGAGCCACGTGATGCATGACAAGCGCTTTGTCACCTATGTGCTGACGCTGGCGGGCTATTACATGCTGGCGGTACAGGTGATGCTGATGCTGCCCATCATGGTGAACGACATCGCTGGCTCACCAGCCGCCGTGAAATGGATGTATGCCATTGAGGCATGTCTCTCTTTAACGCTGCTGTACCCGATTGCCCGCTGGAGTGAAAAACGCTTTCGCCTTGAACATCGTCTGATGGCGGGCCTGCTGGTGATGTCTCTGAGCATGATGCCCATTGGGCTGGTCGGGAATTTGCAGCAGTTGTTCACCCTGATCTGCACGTTCTATATTGGCTCGATCATCGCCGAACCGGCGCGTGAAACCCTGAGCGCCTCGCTGGCGAATGCGCGGGCCAGAGGAAGCTATATGGGCTTCAGCCGACTGGGACTCGCCATCGGTGGCGCAATTGGCTATGTCGGCGGCGGCTGGCTGTTTGACATGGGCAAGGCCCTGGCACAGCCTGAGCTGCCCTGGATGATGCTCGGTATTATTGGCTTCATCACCTTCCTGGCGCTGGGCTGGCAATTCAGTCTCAAACGCCCAACGCGAGGTATGCTGGAGCCAGACGCCTAATAGCCGAACCTGCGTCCGGGCACTTTTCAGTTTTTTCTGCTGGCGTCCGGGGCGCTGGTACTCGATGATGCTTTGTGTCACGATTACACCACATGCATCATGTTGAGGAACCCCATGAAAAAGTTTTTTTTTGCCGCTGCACTGATTGTCAGCGGCCTGTTGGTTGGTTGTAATCAACTCACGCAATACACGGTTAGCGAGCAAGAAATTAATCAAGCCCTGGCAAAGCATAATAACTTTTCAAAAGACATCGGTTTGCCCGGCGTTGCTGAAGCACATATCGTACTGAATAATCTCGCCAGCCAGATTGGTCGTGAAGAGCCAAACAAAGTAACCCTGACCGGCGATGCCAACCTGGACATGAACTCCCTGTTTGGCAGTCAGAAAGCGACCATGAAGCTGAAGCTGAAAGCCTTACCGGTTTTCAATAAAGAAAAAGGCGCGATTTATCTGCAAGAGATGGAAGTCGTCGACGCCACCGTCACGCCAGAAAAAATGCAGTCAGTACTGCAAACGCTGATGCCGTATTTAAATCAATCGCTGCGTAACTATTTCAACCAGCAACCAGCGTACATTCTGAAGGATGACAGCAGCCAGGGTGAAGCGCTGGCGAAAAAATTGGCGAAAGGTATTGAGGTGAAACCGGGTGAAATCATCATCCCGTTCACCGACTAATAAAACTGAGGGTGCTGATGCGCCCTTTTTTTTCGTGCAAACGAAAACGTTTCCGCTTATCCTTTGTTTCCGGCAAAAAAGACCATCCTCAGCCGGAGCATATTGATGACTGCACCATCCCAGGTTTTAAAGATCCGCCGCCCAGACGACTGGCATCTTCACTTTCGCGATGGCGACATGTTAAAAACTGTCGTGCCCTATACCAGTGAAGTTTATGGCCGCGCCATTGTCATGCCGAACCTGGTACCGCCCGTCACCACGGTTGACGCGGCTATCGCTTATCGCCAGCGCATTCTTGACGCGGTACCTGCCGGACACGACTTCACGCCATTAATGACCTGCTACTTAACGGATACGCTGGATCCCAACGAGCTGGAACGTGGATTCAACGAAGGCGTATTCACCGCGGCAAAACTCTATCCAGCCAATGCCACCACCAACTCGACGCATGGCGTAACCTCTATTGACGCCATCATGCCGGTGCTGGAGCGGATGGAAAAATTGGGTATGCCACTGCTGGTGCACGGCGAAGTCACGCATGCAGATATCGATATTTTCGATCGCGAAGCGCGCTTTATTGAAACGGTGATGGAGCCGCTGCGTCAGCGTTTGACCTCGCTGAAAGTGGTGTTCGAGCATATCACCACCAAAGATGCTGCCGAATACGTTCGCGACGGTAACGAACTTTTGGCTGCGACCATTACGCCACAGCACCTGATGTTTAACCGCAACCACATGCTGGTTGGTGGGATTCGCCCTCACCTGTATTGCCTGCCAATCCTCAAACGTAACGTCCACCAACAGGCGCTGCGTGAACTGGTTGCCAGCGGGTTTAAGCGCGCATTCCTCGGTACCGACTCAGCGCCGCACGCTCGTCATCGCAAAGAGTCAAGCTGTGGCTGTGCGGGCTGTTTTAATGCACCGACCGCGCTGGGCAGCTATGCCACCGTGTTTGAAGAGATGAATGCGCTCGACCATTTCGAAGCCTTCTGCTCACTCAACGGCCCACAGTTCTATGGCTTGCCGGTAAATGAGACCTTTATTGAGCTGGAACGCGTGGAGCACCTGGTTCCTGAGAGCATTGCACTGGAAGACGATACGCTGGTGCCTTTCCTGGGTGGTGAAACGGTACGCTGGTCAGTAAAAAGCTAAAAAAAGTGTAGCCAACTGATGCGAATAACTGTATAAATAAACAGTATATTCCACAGGGGGCTACTATGCGTATTGAAGTCACTATTGCCAAAACTTCACCTTTACCTGCCGGTGCGATTGACGCACTGGCAGGTGAACTCTCCCGCCGTATTCAGCACCATTTTCCAGATAACGAAGGTAACGTTACCGTCCGTTATGCCGGCGCAAACAATTTGTCGGTTATTGGCGCGACTAAAGAGGACAAAGAACGCATCAGCGAGATCCTACAGGAAACCTGGGAAAGCGCGGATGACTGGTTCATCAACGAATAAATAATGATATGCAGTGATGTTTGTTTGCCGGGTCGCCCCGGCTTTTTTATACACACAATCCTGTAATCAATCGCGCATTTCTTCTGACGAGTATTTAATTTAATATTAACCCACCGATTATCTTTTAACCAAAACAACAAAATAATTGTGCAACATACTAAAAAAAAATGAATAACATGTTGGTTTCTTAGTCAGATAACGCTGAAAACAAAAAATTTATGCCCTTCCCTCTTTAAATTTTCAATGAATACCCTTATTTATTGATATACTGAAGTTGCTTCAGAAAAAAACGCATTGAACCTCGAAAACCGTTGTCTAGTAACACGAATTAGGGGGCATGATGGAAAAGAATAATGAAGTCATTCAGACTCATCCGCTTGTAGGGTGGGACATCAGCACTGTTGATAGTTACGATGCGCTGATGCTGCGTTTGCACTACCAGACCCCGAATCGCCCTGACCCGGATGGGACTGAAGTTGGTCAAACGCTCTGGTTAACCACTGATGTTGCCAGGCAATTTATTTCGATATTAGAAGCAGGAATCGCCAAAATTGAATCTGGCGATTACCAGGTAAATGAGTATCAGCGACATTAAACCTGATACATCCAACCATCAAAAGGCACCTTAACGGTGCCTTTCTTATTTCCAGGTTGAATATTCCGGGTCAGTTATTTAACCTGCTACTATCGCGATTGCAGAGAGAAGCGGATGAAATACGACTTAATCATTATTGGCAGCGGTTCAGTAGGCGCCGCAGCTGGATACTATGCCACTCGTGCCGGTCTGAAGGTTCTGATGATCGATGCACATATGCCTCCTCATCAGCAGGGCAGCCACCACGGCGACACTCGATTAATTCGTCATGCTTATGGCGAAGGTGAAAAATACGTTCCGCTGGTACTACGTGCGCAAACATTGTGGGATGAACTGTCCACCCATAATGAAGAACCGATTTTTGTTCGCTCCGGTGTTATCAACCTCGGTCCGGCAGAGTCCACCTTCTTAGCGACCGCAGCGCAAAGCGCCAAACAGTGGCAACTCAACGTTGAACAACTGGATGCGGCAGCCATCATGGCGCGCTGGCCGGAGATTCGTGTACCTGACAACTATATCGGTCTGTTTGAAGCGGAGTCCGGTTTTTTACGCAGTGAGTTAGCAATTAAAACCTGGATCCGTCTGGCGGAAGAAGCAGGCTGTGCGCAACTGTTTAAATGCCCGGTCAGCGCAATTCATCACGGTGATGATGGCATCACGGTAGAAACGGCTGACGGTGACTACCACGCGAAAAAAGCAGTGATCAGCGCCGGTACCTGGGTGCAGGCTTTAGTCCCTGAACTACCGATACAACCGGTGCGCAAAGTGTTCGCCTGGTATCAGGCCGATGGGCGCTACAGCGTTAAGAATAACTTCCCAGCCTTCACCGGCGAGCTGCCAAATGGTGATCAATACTACGGTTTCCCGGCAGAAAACGACGAACTGAAAATTGGTAAGCACAACGGCGGACAAGTCATTCACTCTGCTGATGAGCGTAAGCCATTTGCCGCTGTAGCCAGCGATGGTTCTGAAGCCTTCCCATTCCTGCGCACAATTCTGCCGGGCGTTGGCTGCTGCCTGCACGGCGCGTCCTGCACTTACGATAATTCACCGGATGAAGACTTTATTATCGATACTCTGCCAGCGCACGACAACACGCTAATCATTACCGGGCTGAGCGGACATGGCTTTAAGTTTGCCTCTGTTCTGGGAGAGATTGCGGCAAACTTCGCTCAGGACAAACCGTCTGACTTTGACCTGACCCCCTTCAGGCTAAGCCGTTTTAAGTGATAATAAATGAATGGCCTCGATGGTGAGGCCATTTTTAATGACAGGAATAACGTCAATGCGCCGTATCTTTCACTATCTTGTTAATAATATTCGCGAGCATTTTATGCTCTACATTATTTTATGGTCGCTGCTGGCCATTATGGATGTAATATATATTATGTTTTTCTGATTCCTGCGCGCTGACAATAATTGACAAAAATTGAAATTATCTTAATTTTTATTGCAATAAACTGAACAATAATAAAAATCATAACCACCCATAAACCAAGCATTATCACCTACTCTCACACTAATCCCTTGATGATTAATTCAATATTCAGTCAACTTTACTGAACAAAAAAATAAATATCATCACCATTGTTATTTATTAGTTGCATTAATGTCTTTTACACGCCATTTTCATTCACTTCTGAAATATCAATCGGTGTGCTTATGCAATTCAAAAATAGTTCACAGCGCTATGGCGTAGTGTCAGCCACATTACATTGGCTGGTTGCGATTGCTGTATATGGCATGTTCGCCTTGGGCTTATGGATGGTCACGCTTAGCTACTATGACGGCTGGTATCACCAGGCCCCTGAACTGCATAAAAGCATCGGCATCCTTCTCATGATGGGACTGGTTATCCGCGTTGTCTGGCGGTTGTTCTCCCCTCCACCTGCTGCGTTGGCAAGCTACTCCCGATTAACCCGCATCGCAGCGGCAATGGGTCACCTCGCTCTTTATTTGCTGCTCTTTTCAATTGTCATCAGCGGATATCTAATTTCCACCGCAGATGGCAAAGCGATAAGCGTCTTTGGTTGGTTCGACATTCCAGCCACCGTTGCCAACGCAGGTGCTCAGGCCGACCTCGCCGGTAGCTTGCACCTGTGGCTTGCGTGGACCGTGGTGATTTTATCCCTACTGCACGGACTGATGGCCCTGAAACATCACTTTATCGATAACGACGATACCCTCAATCGCATGTTGGGAAAATCGTCATCTGACTATGGAGCTTAAAATGAAAAAAAACCTGCTGGGACTTACACTCGCCTCTCTGTTATTCACCACCGGGTCGGCCGTGGCGGCAGATTACAAAATTGACAAAGAAGGACAGCATGCCTTTGTTAATTTCCGTATTCAGCATCTGGGGTACAGCTGGCTGTACGGCACATTTAAAGATTTCGACGGTACGTTTACCTTTGATGAGAAAAATCCCGCAGCCGATAAGGTTAATGTAACCATCAGCACCAACAGCGTTGACACTAATCACGCCGAACGTGACAAGCATCTGCGCAGCGCAGATTTCCTTAACGTAGCAAAATTCCCGCAGGCGACCTTCAGCTCCACCAGCGTGAAGAAAGAAGGTAATGACCTGGATATCACCGGTAATTTAACCCTGAACGGCGTTACCAAACCGGTTACGCTGGACGCGAAGCTCATCGGCCAGGGCGGCGATCCTTGGGGCGGTACGCGCGCTGGTTTTGAAGCGCAAGGTAAGATTAAGCTGAAGGATTTCAACATTACCACCGATCTCGGTCCGGCGTCGCAGGAAGTCGATCTGATCATCTCAGTGGAAGGTGTTCAACAGAAGTAACGCATGAATGGCCGGATGAGGTTCTGCCCCTCATCCGGAATCATGTTATTGCGCAGGGTCTGGAATACCCAGTTTGGTATTCAGGTGACCACGTGATTTATTAAAGATTTTATTGCCATTTTCACGCCCAGCGCGACGACGCCGTTGTTCCTCTTCCGGCAACTCACTCTCTTCGCTACACAGCTCGCTACAGCAGCCATTATATTTCTGCGCACAAGCCGGGCACTGAATAAACAACAGATGGCAGCCATCATTTTTGCAATTAGTATGGCTATCGCACGCCGTGCCGCACTGATGGCAATGTGCGATAACATCTTCAGAGATTCTTTCGCCCATGCGCTCATCAAAGACAAAGTTTTTACCGATAAAACGCACCGGAAGTCCCTGCTCACGCGCCTTGCGGGCATACTCAATAATACCGCCCTCAATGTGCCAGACTTTGCTAAATCCATTGTGTTTCATCCAGGCGCTAGCTTTCTCACAGCGGATCCCACCCGTGCAGTACATCACGATTTTTTTATCTTTATGCGCCTGCATCATTTCAACAGCTTTCGGCAACTGATCGCGGAACGTGTCTGCCGGGATCTCCAGCGCATTCTCGAAGTGACCCACCTCATATTCATAGTGGTTGCGCATATCAATGAATACCGCTTCAGGATCGTCAAGCATGGCATTCACCTCTGCTGCCTTGAGATAATCCCCCACGTTGCTGGCGTCAAAGTCTGGATCGTCAATACCATCCGCCACGATACGTTCACGGACTTTCATACGCAGTACCCAGAACGATTTACCGTCATCATCCAGCGCAATATTCAGACGTAAATCGTTCAATGCAGGGTCAAACGCATAGAGTTGCTGGCGAAATGCCTCGACGTTGCTTTGCGGTACGCTGATTTGCGCGTTAATTCCTTCATGGGCAAGATATACTCGCCCGAAGACGTTCAATGCGGTGAACATCTGGTACAGTGCATCACGCGTGTGCTGAGGATTGGCAATGGTGAAATATTTATAGAATGAGATCGTCGTACGCGGCTCGGTCTCGGCCAGCATTTTGGCTTTGAGGGCGTCGTTCGAAATGCGGTTGTGTAACACTGGCATGGTGTACGTATCCTGCAAATAGGGAATAAATGAAAATCGGCGGCATAATAAAGCAAACATCGCCAATTTACATCCACACATTTTACGCTACATTTCATACTTCACTATAAAGTTGCAACAACAATTGCAGAATTAATCACCGTTCTCCCGTCACAAATTTTTGATACGCGCGAAAAAATGCGACAATACAGGGAATTGGTCGTTTGAAGACAGGATAGACATGACGAATTTACCCAAGTTTTCGGCTGCATTACTGCATCCACGTTATTGGTTAACCTGGCTAGGTATTGGCATCCTTTGGTTAATCGTGCAGTTACCCTACCCCATCCTCTTTAAGTTGGGCTGTGCATTAGGTCGACTGGCGCTACGTTTGATGAAACGTCGGGCAAAAATTGTTTCCCGAA
This sequence comes from Citrobacter sp. LUTT5, assembly GCF_009905315.1. Lineage (NCBI taxonomy): Bacteria > Pseudomonadati > Pseudomonadota > Gammaproteobacteria > Enterobacterales > Enterobacteriaceae > Citrobacter > Citrobacter sp. LUTT5. The sequence continues at coordinate 3,047,231 of NZ_CP047606.1, forward strand.
ATCTGGAACTGTGCTTCCCGCAGATGAGTGAGCAGGAACGCCAGCAGATGGTCGTCAAGAACTTCGAATCCGTGGGCATGGGCGTAATGGAAACCGGGATGGCCTGGTTTTGGTCCGATAAGCGTATTTCACGCTGGACTGAAGTGATCGGGATGGAACATATCCGTGACGTTCAGGCGCAAAAACGCGGGATCCTGTTAGTGGGTCTGCACTTTCTGACTCTGGAACTGGGTGCGCGTCAGTTTGGTTTGCAGGAGCCGGGTATTGGTGTGTATCGCCCTAACGACAACCCGCTTCTCGACTGGCTACAAACCTGGGGCCGTATGCGCTCGAATAAATCAATGCTCGATCGTAAAGACCTGAAAGGGATGATTAAAGCGTTGAAAAAGGGCGAAGTGGTCTGGTACGCGCCGGATCACGATTACGGCCCTCGTGCCAGTGTGTTTGTACCACTTTTTGCCGTTGAACAAGCCGCAACAACCTCTGGGACCTGGATGCTTTCGCGCATGTCCAATGCCTGCCTGGTACCGTTTGTTCCTCGCCGCAAACCTGACGGTAAAGGGTATCAATTGATTATGCTGCCTCCGGAGTGTTCACCGCCTTTGGACGACGCAGAGACCACTGCCGCGTGGATGAACAAAATTGTTGAGCAATGCATCATGATGGCACCAGAGCAGTATATGTGGCTGCATCGTCGCTTCAAGACGCGCCCTGAAGGTTCTCCTTCCCTGTACTAAAACACTGTTGCAGTCCTGTGGGCTGCAACACCTTCCCTGCCTGCTTTAGGTTTAACTGCTATCCGCATTGCAGCAACTATCAACCAGGCGCATAATTAGCCTGCTTACTTATATTCAATCGATAGCGCAAACAGCGCGCCACACTGCGGAACGCTATGTCACCCTCAGATGCTCCCATAAACTGGAAACGCAACCTCACCGTTGCCTGGTTAGGTTGTTTTTTAACCGGCGCAGCATTTAGCCTGGTCATGCCCTTTTTGCCCCTTTACGTCGAGAGTCTCGGCGTCACGGGACATAGCGCACTGAATATGTGGTCAGGCCTGGTCTTCAGCATCACCTTTCTTTTTTCCGCCATCGCCTCTCCTTTCTGGGGTGGCCTTGCCGATCGCAAGGGGCGAAAAATCATGCTGCTACGGTCTGCGTTGGGTATGGCTGTTGTGATGCTGCTGATGGGACTGGCGCAAAATATCTGGCAGTTCTTGATCCTGCGCGCCTTGTTGGGGCTGCTTGGTGGATTCATCCCCAATGCGAATGCACTGATCGCCACCCAGGTTCCACGCAATAAAAGCGGCTGGGCACTGGGAACGCTTTCCACCGGTGGTGTTAGTGGCGCACTGCTCGGGCCGCTAGCGGGCGGCCTCCTCGCGGATCAGTACGGACTGCGCCCCGTATTTTTCATCACCGCCAGCGTGCTGTTGGTCTGCTTCATCCTGACGCTATTTTTTATCCGCGAGCGATTCCAGCCAGTGAGCAAGAAGGAAATGCTGCACATTCGTGAAGTCGTGGCCTCTTTAAAGAACCCCAAACTGGTGCTGAGCCTGTTTGTCACCACTTTGATCATTCAGGTAGCCACCGGTTCTATCGCGCCAATACTGACACTGTACGTTCGAGAGTTGGCTGGCAACGTCGGCAATATTGCGTTTATCAGTGGGATGATAGCCTCAGTCCCCGGCGTTGCGGCATTAATCAGCGCCCCTAAACTTGGCAAATTAGGCGATCGGATTGGTCCGGAGAAGATCCTGATCGTCGCGCTGATCGTTTCCGTGTTACTGCTAATTCCAATGTCATTTGTCCAGACGCCCTGGCAGCTTGGTATTCTGCGCTTTTTATTGGGGGCGGCCGACGGCGCTCTGCTCCCGGCGGTACAAACGCTGCTGGTCTATAACTCGACTAATCAAATAGCTGGACGTATTTTCAGTTATAACCAATCATTTCGCGACATTGGTAACGTAACAGGGCCTCTAATGGGGGCAGCGATATCCGCCAACTACGGTTTTCGTGCTGTATTCTGTGTGACCGCAGGAGTCGTACTGTTCAACGCCCTGTACTCGTGGAATAGCCTGCGCCGTCGTCGGAGTACAGAGGTCGCGGGATGATTTATATATTTATATTCGCAGGTTCAGAATAAAAAATCATCTCACATGACATATATTTCAGTCTTAATGATAATAGTAACACACCTTATTTCTTCCAGAATTTTTGGCTTCATACAAAGCGGCATCAGCATATGAAACAACTTTATCCGCTGATTCATCATCAATTTTACTGCAATATACACCGATACTTATCGTCATTTTTTCTTTTAACTCATATGAATTTGGTATTGTCGTACCATTCTCGACATTTCGCCTAATTCGCTCTGCAACAACAATTGCCTCATCTTGATCGTTACACTTAAGAAGGATCGCAAATTCTTCGCCACCTATTCTGGCGAAAATATCCGTATCTCTGATTGATTTATTGATAATATCGACAATGCTGATTATTACTCTATCACCTTCCTGATGACCGTAGGTATCTTTAATCCGTTTGAATTTATCAATATCCAGAACCATTACACACACTGCACCTTTTGCTAATGATGATTTTAATGACTTATAGAATATTTTACGATTATATATTTTAGTCATTGCGTCTTTAATAGCTGAATCCCTTTCTTTTTTTAAGATGATGAAGGTGTTGTACATCAGTATTGAGATTATACACAGGGCACTTATCACCTCAATCCCCCGGCTAACATACCAAATATACATGCTATATTCATCCAGGCTCAGAAGTAGTACATTGGTCAATATTGCAGAGCAACACAGTAGCCCTATACTTTTCCACAAGATGTTGTGCGTTTTGGTTTTAATGATTAAATACAACAGGACCAGTCCCCAGGATACAATAAGCGAATAAATGTACCCAATATGCCAGTGCACCGTGACATTATCAGGCTTCAGGCTTGTTATCTCGAGTGTAAAATTAGGGTTGTAACTGGCCAGAGTGTGCGCCATCACCGCGATAGCTAGCATGATTAAAAATGACAGAACGATATAGCAAGGTTCTCTTTCTTTGGTTTCAATAACTGTCGATGATGTTTTATAACATTTCAATGAAACAAATAGCAGAGCGATGAAACTAATCTGCCGAAAGTAATAGAATATAGCTATATCGTTAGTTCTTTTTTCGATTGATGCATAATCATTAATCAAGTCCTGAACGATGTAGATAGTCTCGACGAAAAATATGTTATTGCCAAGAAACGCCATGCCTAATATCATGAGGCAGGTGAGATCTTTTCTACAAAGATACTGAAATAGCATAAACAGAAAAATTATCCCATATAAAAAGAACAACCCTACAATTATAATCAGATATACAGTTTGCGGGACACTTTGCATCGTTAATTTAAATTGTGTAAGACACAAACCACCAAGAATATAGCTAGCCAAACAGATTATATAGAAAGCCATTAATCTTCCATTATTTGAATTATAGTTATCCATAACAACCTTAAGGTAAATCTTAATTTTGCATTTTATATAATACAGCATAAGATTTTGCAAACTATTATACCCGCACAATTTCAATAACATTAATTCATTTCTTATTTAATGGTTTCTTATAGATTTATAACCTTTGTCATTAATAATATTTTATTATGTATACTATTTTAGTATCACTCACACCATTCACAACCTCTATACGCAAAAGACGCATTGTCACTTCCAGAGACACCACTAAGTTTAGCCACTTTCATTGATTACCTCTGTAACACTTCCGTATTGGGCATTAATTTTCTCCTTTACTTTTATTGGGTTATGCAATGTTAATTCATAAGCGTTCGCATCCCTCCCTCTAAAACACATAAAAAATGGTGTTTAAAACTGAAGATTTTCTAATATAACGCCAGCTTTTATTTATTTGATTTTCATTACTGCATTGCAAACCACATACATTACTCTTTTTTCTTGAATTTTTTTCCTGATATTACGTAGGCTTCAGTATCTGCCAATGTAAATTTTTTCATAAACTACCGAAGTTACTTTCACCTGCTCTCGTTGGCATTGCAGGCAGTAATCATCTGATTGTGTTAGCCACGCAGCTAACGGGTTTGACGCTCTGCGGATCGCCGTCTATAGATTGAATCATCCCCCATTATTGTTCGCCTTAGGAGAAGAAATATGGCAAAGAATGACATGAATTTTTATGCCACGTTGGAAGAGGCTATTGATGCGGCTCGTGAAGTGTTTCTGGCTGATAACCCTGACCTTGAGTCAGACGATGCCAGCGTTCAACAGCTAAGCATCCAAAAATACGTGCTACAGGATGGCGACATTATGTGGCAAGCAGAATTCTTTGCTGACGAGGATGATGTAGATGGTGAATGTCTACCAATGCTGAGCGGAGAAGCGGCCCAGAGCGTTTTTGATGGCGACTATGATGAAATTGAAATCCGCCAGGAGTGGCAGGAAGAAAATACGCTTCACGAATGGGATGAGGGTGAATTCCAGCTGGAACCTCCCCTTGATACTGAAGAGGGTCAAACCGCAGCCGATGAATGGGATGAGCGATAGTTACTCGTAAGGTCCATGATGAATATCGAGCGGGAGCAGCAACGTATCAAACACTAGCGAAAAAGGCAGATCGAGGATAGTGACGTAGCGCCATGCCGAGTCCCGAACATCCCATTGCACGCCAGGATAGTATTGATTTCCGTGTCCTTGCCCTGGGATGGTACGACTAATAATGCTGCCGCATCCGCTCAGGAAGAAGATCATTATTCCTACAGCCAATATTCGCACCTGCTACCTCACGACTCATTCTATTCAATATAAAAAAATACCGGCACCAGGCCGGTATTTTCACGTTACAGAACGCTTATTTTTTCCTGAGCGCCAACGGGTTCAGAGTCAATCCCTGATAGTAGTTCACCCACGAAGAATACTTATCAGGTGAATTCCAGACGCGATAATGTAAACGTGCCATGGTCACCGGATCGCTCAACAATACAAGGCGGCGATCGCGATTCAGTTTCTCCGGCGTTTCGTTCAGCGCCTGCTCCACATGGCGATCGCGTGCAATCTCCAGCACGTTGCTGGCGCGGTGGCGAGCAGTCGCCATGGCCGTGGCCAGTGCGTTAAACGACGGGTTAAACACCGCATGCATAAAGCCATCGTCCAGCGTACGTTTACGGTTCATCACCAGATAAGTATCGGTATCCACCAGCACCTGCGGCGGGGAATACTCTTCCGGGATCAGGAACAGCTTCCAGCGCTTGGTACGTAACCCCACCGTGGAACGACTGGAAATCACGGAAACAAACGGCGACAGGATCAGCGAGAAGACAATCGGTGCCAGCCAGAACAGGAAACGCAGATCCAGCCAGGCCATACCCACAGCCCACACCAGCCCCAACAGTAACTGAGAACCGTGACGCATAAACGCTTCGCCCCATGGGGTGGAATCGTCATCGCGCTGCGGCGAATTCCACACCACTTCCCAACCGAGGAAAGCGCTCACGACGAAGACGGTATGGAACAGCATGCGCACCGGTGCCAGCAGCACGGAGAACAGAACCTCCAGCAGCAGCGACAGCGTAACGCGGATAAACCCGCCGTACTCTTTCGTCCCTTTACACCAGATGAGCAAAATACTCAGCAACTTCGGCAGGAACAACAGCACCATCGTTGAAGCAAACAGCGCGATCGCCAGTTCAGGTCGCCATTGCGGCCATACCGGGAATAGCTGACGCGGTTGCAGGAAGTACTGCGGTTCCGTCAACGCATGCACCACCTGCAATGCAGTAGAGAGCGCGAGGAACATAAACCACAGCGGCGCGGACAGATAGGACATCACACCAGTCAGGAACACCGCACGGTGAACCGGGTGCATCCCCTTAACCAGGAACAGACGGAAGTTCATCAAGTTGCCGTGGCACCAGCGACGGTCACGCTTGAGTTCATCCAGCAGGTTCGGCGGTAGCTCTTCATAAGAGCCCGGCAGATCGTAAGCAATCCACACGCCCCAGCCAGCACGACGCATCAACGCCGCTTCCACGAAGTCATGGGAGAGAATCGATCCCGCAAACGAACCTTCGCCCGGTAACGGCGCGAGCGCACAGTGCTCGATAAACGGCTTCACGCGGATAATTGCGTTGTGGCCCCAGTAGTGTGATTCGCCTAACTGCCAGAAGTGAAGCCCGGCAGTAAACAGCGGCCCATAAACACGGGTCGCAAACTGTTGACAGCGCGCATACAGCGTATCCATACCGGAAGCCTTCGGCGAAGACTGGATAATCCCGGCATTCGGATTCGCTTCCATCAGGCGCACCAGGCCGCTCAGACAGTCACCGCTCATCACTGAGTCCGCATCCAGCACAACCATGTAGCTGTACTGATTTCCCCAGCGACGGCAGAAGTCATCAATGTTGCCGCTTTTACGCTTCACGCGACGACGACGACGACGGTAGAAAATCTGTCCTTCGCCCTGCACTTCGGCAATCAGCTCCATCCACGCTTTTTGTTCTGCCACGCAGATATCAGGATTGTAGCTGTCGCTCAGAATGTAAACATCGAAATGCTCAGCGTTGCCCGTTGCTTTGACCGACTCCCACGTGGCGCGAAGTCCCGCGAATACGCGATCAACGTCCTCGTTACAGATAGGCATAATCAACGCCGTACGGTGTTCAGGATTCAACGGTTCATCCCCGACCGTTGAGGCCGAGATACTGTACTTATCCCGTCCAATCAGCAATTGTAGAAAGCCCATCAGCGCGGTCCAGAACCCCGCTGATACCCAACAGAAAAGTACGGCAAACAAAATAAGAATGCCGGTCTGGAGCATGTAGGGCAGCAGTTGCATAAAGGAGACCCACAAATCCTGCCCCATCATGTCTGCAGGATTAATGAATGCCCACCCCTGATAAGGAAGGATCGTCTTCATATACCAGGTTGCAACGACCGTTTGCGCCAGCGTTAAGATCAACAGCGTATAGCGGCGGATGGTGCCTACAGTACGCCATTTTTGCTCGCTCTCTTGTTCTTCTTTCGTCAAACGCGAAAGATAACGCGGTGTCACTTCACGCCCACGCAGACGATCCCAAAAACGCCCAACCGGGTTGGTACGCCAGGGATCGGGGAACATAGAGGTACGCGTTGCTTTTGGCATCGCCTGTAACTGATCGCGCCCCTCATCGTCCTTAACCAACTGCTCTTTAGCCAGAGAATCCGGCCATGCTTGCTCAAGACGAGCTTTTACAGAACCCTGCGGTGAATCATCTTCGCGCGAGTACGTACGATGCTCAGCATCCAGCGCCTGATGAACGGCGCGGATGTCAGTTTTCGGCAGTGCCGCTTTTTCGATATCCGAAAGCGGCATTGCGTCAATATACTCAGTTGTCTTATTCATTGGCAGGTAACTGGTAGCTCCAGGTTTCACTCAGCGTCTGATCTGCATTGACCAGGGCAGCACGCATTTCAGTGGTTTTCTTCACGTCTTTCACTTTCACGCGCAATACCAAACGCCAACCTTTAGTGACCGGGTTGTAGCGCACGGTGTTTTCAACGATTTCACCGTTGTCACCAATACTGGTTTGTGCAGTAACCGGCGTATCCTGCGGCAGCTTTTTCATATCGGTGCCGGAAAAGTCCACCACAAACGCGATGGTACCGTCAGGCTGACGAATGAGATTGGACTGTTTAACATCACCGGTAGAACGACGTGTCTGCTGTACCCAGGCGTTATCAGGCGCATGAAGCTTGTCTTCATCACGCGTGAACGTCAGGGTATATTTAAAGTTCATTTCTTTACCGGCTTCAGGCAGCTGATCCGGGGTCCAGTACGCAACGATGTTATCGTTCGTTTCATCGTTAGTTGGAATTTCAACTAACTCAATCTTACCTTTGCCCCAATCGCCTTTTGGCGTGATCCAGGCGCTCGGTCGCAGATCGTAACGATCGTCGATGTCTTCAAAACGCGAGAACTGACGGCCACGCTGCAACAGACCGAAACCTTGCGGATTTTCCATAGCAAAGCTGCTCACCGCGAGATGTTTCGGGTTATTCAGCGGACGCCAAATCCATTCGCCGTTACCAGCGTGGATGGACAAACCGTTAGAGTCATGCAGTTCTGGACGATAGTTAGTCGTCGGAGAAGGCTGGTTCGGTCCATACAGGAACATACTGGTTAACGGTGCCACGCCAAGTTTGCCTACTTTGTCGCGCAGATAAACTTTGGACTGAACATCGACTACCGTGTCACGACCAGGAATGATGACAAAGCGATACGCTCCGGTTGCACGCGGAGAATCCAGTAAGGCATAAATGGTTAAACGTTTATCAGTTGGTTTCGGACGCTCGATCCAAAACTCACGAAAGCGGGGAAATTCTTCACCAGAAGGCAGAGCGGTATCAATCGCGAGACCGCGCGCAGAAAGGCCGTAGACCTGGCCTGCACCCAGAACACGGAAATAGCTGGCACCGAGCATGCTGACGATTTCGTCGTTTTTATCTTTGCTGTTGATCGGATACAGCACTTTGAACCCGGCGAAACCGAGATCTTTTACCGTGTCTTTATCATGCTGAACATCGCCGAAATTAAAGTAATCCGGGCTGTATTTGATTCTTTTCACCGCAGTAGCGGTCACTTCGTTGATTTTGACCGGCGTGTCGAAGTACATACCCTGGTGGTAGAACTCGAGCTTAAATGGGGTCTTGAGATTGCTCCAGTAGGCTTTATCGCGATTAAACTGGATCTGCTGATAATCCGCATATTTCATGTCGCGGAAAACGGAGGGCAAGTTACTTTTTGGCGCCTCATAGCCTTTATCGGCTAAGGATTGAGCTTGTTTTGCAACATCATCAATGCTGAATGCCCAGCTTGATGATGTGTACAGCGTTAACATGACTGCTGCACCCAACCAACGCATTTTCATCATTTGTAGTTTATGTTTCATAATTAGTAAGCACTTCCCCCTTTGTGTGCTTATATTGATCCGATCCATTTTAATGGATAATCGGGTATTCCGACAACTGAATCCCTGTATTGTTCGCGCGCTGGCTCATGGTTTAAGCAGGTTCGTCTGCCTGTTTTCACTTTGCGTGCTTATCCTGGAGACAGGTTGTTAGACTTCGTGTAGGGTTGCCCTCGAATGTAACCATTATTCGTCTTAGGGATAAGACGAAAAGTCTGAGAATACATAACTGTCTATGAGCTCTGTATCACCACCACGCGAATATTTTCTTGACTCCATCCGTGCCTGGCTAATGTTGTTAGGGATCCCGTTTCATATTTCATTGATCTACTCCACCCACACATGGCACGTGAACAGCGCAGAACCATCGTGGTGGTTGACCTTGTTCAATGACTTTATCCATGCTTTTCGCATGCAAGTCTTCTTTGTCATTTCGGGTTATTTTTCCTACATGCTATTTCTACGCTATCCGATAAAGCGCTGGTGGAAAGTGCGTGTAGAACGCGTGGGGATCCCTATGCTGACCGCGATTCCACTGCTTACGCTGCCGCAATTTATCATGCTGCAATACGTGAAAGGCAAAGCAGACAGCTGGCATACCCTCAGCGGCTACGATAAATACAACGCGCTGGCCTGGGAGCTGATTTCCCATCTGTGGTTTTTACTGGTTCTCGTGGTGTTAACAACCCTGAGCATGTGGGTGTTTACCCAGATGAAACACAGATTGACGCAAAGCGACGTCGGCAGCGCGCCTGCGGTGTCAATGACGAAGTTAACGCTGATTTTTGCAGTGCTGGGTTTCGGTTATGCCGCCGTCAGAAGGACGATTTTCATCCTCTACCCTTCGATTCTCAGCGATGGCATGTTTAATTTTATCGTTATGCAAACGTTGTTTTATGTGCCTTTCTTTATGCTCGGTGCGCTGGCGTTTATCAATCCTAATCTGAAAGCGCTGTTTACCACGCCATCACGCGGCTGCACACTAGGCGCCGCATGCGCATTTGTCGCATACCTGTTCAATCAACGTTACGGCAACGGCGATGCCTGGATGTATGAAACTGAATATGTCATTACCATGGTCATGGGCCTGTGGATGGTGAACGTCGTCTTTTCACTTGGTCACCGTTTGCTGAATTTCCAGTCAGCCCGCGTAACCTATTTTGTCAACGCATCTCTGTTTATCTATCTGGTGCATCATCCGTTAACGCTGTTTTTTGGCGCTTACATCACACCGCATATCAAGTCGAATTTGCTGGGTTTTCTCTGCGGTCTACTGTTTGTAGTCGGGATTGCGGTAATACTGTACGAAATCCATTTACGGATCCCGGTGCTGAAGTTTCTCTTTTCGGGTAAACCAGCCGTCAGGCAGGATAAAAACAAGGCCGTGGCCGGTTAGTTTTCTTGCATTGAATGGTTCAGAGCAACCACTCAATGGGTAACACGGACGCCAGCTTTACCAGAACCCGCTTCCAGAATCCTGTGGCGGGTTCTTTTTTCAGTACCTGTTCACTGCCAGAAAGTCTGTCGACCCAATTGATTCTTCCCCACCGATCAAGACGTAGTTGCCAGGCCATTTCACGCTGGCTTTGCATAAAACGTTTATGAATCAACTCGGCCAGTACTTCACTCTCAATCACAAACCCCATTTCCGTATTGAGCAGCGTTGAACGGGGATCAAAATTAAGCGAGCCGATAAACACTTTACGACCGTCAATACTGAAGGTTTTCGCATGCAGGCTGGAGCCTGAATTACCGGTTAATCCCCGGTCATGTACTGCTGAAACGCGATCGCGGGTTGGTTTGAGCTCGTATAACTCCACACCGTAGCGCAAGAGCTTTTTTCGCCAGCGTGCATAGCCTGCGTGAACGACTGCGACATCATTCGCCGCCAGAGAATTAGTTAAAATCGCGATCTTAACGCCTTTTCTCACCAGTCTCAGGAGCTGCGCCACACCGGCGCGAGTTGGTACAAAGTAGGCGGAAATAATATCAATACGCTCGGTGGGAGATCCCATCACGTCAAACAAACGCTGCGGTAATAGTGAGTGGCGCGGCGCTTTCCCCTCTCCTTTTGCGGGATCATCACTCAGCAAGCGCGTTCTCGCCCAAATCAGCGGTAGCGACCTCTGATCGAGGTGGGTCATAAACTGGCTGGTTTCCAGCTTATGTAGATAGCGACGCGTGATGTCATCGTTATACCAGGATTCTGGAAGTTCGATTTTTTGCGTTGAAGCTGGCTCAGCCACCTCAAGTACGTTTTGCAATGTTGAAACCGAGCGGCAGTGCCAGTAACGCTCAAAGTCGTCTGCAACATCCTGGACCACCGGCCCGATAGCCATAACATCCAGATCGGAAAACAGCGGTTGTTCGCCTGTACCAAAATAGGCATCGCCGATATTTCGCCCGCCCACGAGAGTTACGACGCCGTCAGCGGTATAACTTTTATTGTGCATACGTCGATTCAACCGGGCAAAATCGGTTAAATAGCCCAGTGCACGCAGGATACGAAAGGAAAAGGGATTAAACAGACGGATTTCTATATTAGGGTGATTGTCCAGCAAACGCAGCGTATCATCCAGACCTGGCGTGTTGTTATCATCCAGCAACAAACGCACCCGGACGCCCCGCTTCGCCGCGGCCAGCAAAACGGAAAATAGCAATAGCCCGGACATGTCGCTTTCCCAGATGTAATACTGAACATCCAGGGTACGTTCCGCCATTTCCGTCAACCGATAGCGAGCAGCAAATGCATCCAGGCTGTCATCCAACGTCAGAATGCCGCATTCTCCCGGGTGGTTTTCACAAAGTGGCGTGATGGCACGCTCAAGTCGCGTCATATCAGTCCGTGCGTTCATCGCCTTGCTGGGTAAGTAATCTCTTGTATAGCCGAGCGTTTTCTTCATCAAAGCACACGAAGTATATTTGATCGGGAAGCGTACGTCGGATGATAAATTTCAACACCGTTTTCACCGCGATCTCTGCCGCTGCAGCGCGGGGATAACCATAAGCCCCGGTGCTAATCGCCGGAAAAGCAATGGACTGATAGCCATTGGCTAAGGCCAGTTGCAAGCTATTAAAGTAAGCCTCTTCGAGGCGTTCAGCTTCATGATGATCGCCACCCTGCCATACGGGCCCCACAGTGTGGATTACTGCCCTGGCGGGCAAGTTTCCCGCCAGGGTGATAACCGCATGACCGGTTGGGCATTCGCCCTGTTGCTGGATAACCTGTTTGCAGGCCGCCAGCAACGCAGGCCCTGCAGCGCGATGAATCGCTCCATCGACGCCACCTCCGCCCAATAGCGATGGATTCGCCGCATTGACAATCACATCAACAGCGATCGTCGTAATATCGCCATGTAACACATGAACACGTGATTGCATAAGTTCCCCCTGACCAAACACTATTTGTTAAGTGTACAGCAGGGTTTTCCCGGAAATCTCACTTTTTAACCAAACGTGTGCATATGTACGCCGGAATGATTCATTTATATTCAATGTTAAGAATTGCCATGTTTTTCTGTTCATTGAGATAGTGCATTTTGACTGTGGCAATTTGCTGCACATTTTGAGGGGCAGTCGCGACCTGTTGCTGATTGTAGAGACTATTACGGGTGGTGCCGTCGCGCATACATGACAATTCAATTTGCTGCTGCCGAGCGTTAACATCGCAAGGTGATTCAACTATTGCACCGCGAAAATGAATAACCCCGCCGGTTGAGATTTGTTGCGCCATTGCGGGGAGGGTAAAAAGAGAAATACTGCACAAGCTGATACTTAAAAAACGCTTTAATAATGTACACATAAGGGTTCCTCAATGATTAGCCATCCTTGAGGGATCGAAATGATCCTTCGCCGCTGTGATTAACGATCAAATTAAAACGTTCACACGTCTCTATATTCATAGAACAGCAGTGCATTCCCAGCCACACCCTTAATGCAAATACAGCAAAAAAATCATGGGTGACTGTTTGAGTCTGGCCATTGCTGAGACAGATGCAGAGACTGCCCATCCGAAACGGTAACGATAATTTTGACCGAATCCTCAGGTGAAATATTAAAACTCAGTTTAGTTAATTCAATCGGCCGATTAGCGGGGACCGAAAGGCTTGTTTTCTGCTGCGATTGGCTTTGTCCCCCGGACCCTTTACGTATGGCAAGGACTTGTACCTCACATACGCACGGTTGAGTTAACGTCACCTGAGGAATAATGGTGTACATATCACCTTGCTGAGTTGTATTGAATGTTATTTGATTTGCCAGCGCGGCAATGAGTAATAGCGTATGCATCATATTCTCCCGAAAAAAAAACAGGGCTCACGCCCTGTTTATTATCAGTCAGAAAACTGAATTAGTGTTGGTTAGCTGTAGCGTTGTTACCAAAGCCAACCTGCTGAATCAGCACATTGGAGTCAGAGGCTGTCTGATTAACCAACGCACCGTTGCGGCCACCGAACTGGGTCACGCTAATATCAGCATTTTTTGCATTCCACTGATCGATAGTGGCACTGTTCTGGAAGCCGGTCTGTTTCAGGCTAATGGTACTGTCATCAGCACCCTGGCCAACAACAGCTCCGTTGCCACGCCCGTGTTGTGTGATGGTGACATCTGATTTACGCGCATCACTTTGCAGAGCATTTGCAGAGTTGTTTGACCCATATTGGTAGATACTCAGTGAAGAGTCTGGGCCATAATTACTGCCACCACCATGATGATTGCCGCCCCATTGCGGAACAACACCAGCCAGAGCACTGCCAGAAACTACGATTGCTGCGAATGCTGCCACTTTTAAAAGTTTCATGGTAAACCCCCATCGGATTGATTTAAACGTCGTTAATGGATTAGCGTTGAGTCACGCGAATGGCCATTTGCGACTGTCTCTGCACCACAACTGCTGTTTTTTGTGTACCGTACTGGGTAATATTGGCTTTATTACCAGAGCCTTTCTGGATAATTACCGCCGTATTACCGTATGAACCTTGTTTAATACTCGCATCATTGGAACTACCCGTTTGATCAATATATGCAAAGTTATATGATCCCGTCTGGTCTGTTTTCGCTCGATTACCAGAACCTTCTTGCGAAATGACTGACAATAACTTCGAGCCCCCCTGGCGGGTATTTGCACTGTTCGCAGTGCCAACCTGACCAATAATGGCTGCCTGATTAAATGAAGACTTACTTAATTCATTTACCGCAAAGTTATATTCTGAATTAGCTAAATCATAACTTGTAGTCGCGGCTGCAATCCCAGGCACACCCAGCATTGTAAACATCATAAATAACAACTTGTTTTTCATGTTGTCACCCTGGACCTGGTCGTACATGAAGTTAAATTAATTACCACTCAAATTGTTGTTAACATGACTTACATTTGTTAACGCCACGTTACGATGAAGAGTATGTCTGCGGAAACATTTTAAATAACTCACCCGCCAGTTGTATTTTTATATTCAGATTCACCCCAAAGTACTAATTAACAGCGAACAATACCGTTACAGCTCTGGATTTCATTTCTTTTTTAACCCGGTGAATGAATTTCTATGCAGTAACAAAAAAAACGCGTTTTCCGCGTTTTCTGGGCCTCGTAGCGAGGTACTTCGATAGTTAGCAGTACAAGTCGTGACAAGCGTCATTTTTTTCTATCTAAAATTGTTCAACTTAAAGTGAGACAAAAAGATCGGAATTCATTAGAAATCAAAAACCATCTAAGCATAAATTTAACTCTTAATAATCAATATCATATTATAATTTGTATGATTTTTTAAATCTATGCAGTATCTCCAAAATGTACAACTTTACTATCAAATCTAAACTTCTAAAAAACCCAAAAATCACATTTTAATATATAAATTTACATTCTGTAACATGTTTAACACTTGCTTTAAGATTTGTAATAGCTAGATTGAAATCAGTTGAAGTCCATTTGTTTTAATATTTTCACCCCGTTGGGTCGATATTTTATTTCTACACAGCAGTGCAACATCTGTCAGTACTTCTGGTGCCTCTATTTTAGTAGAGACAGCTGTCAGGTGTGCGACTAAAAAAGTGGAGTTTCATCATGTTTAATGAAGTCCATAGTATTCATGGTCATACATTATTGTTGATCACTAAACCATCCCTGCAGGCAACTGCGTTATTACAGCATTTAAAACAATCGCTGGCGTTAACCGGAAAACTACATAATATTCAACGTTCTCTGGATGATATTTCCTCCAGCTGCATTGTTCTACTGGACATGATGGAGGCAGACAAAAAACTGATCCATTACTGGCAAGATAATTTGAGCAGAAAAAACAACAATATAAAGACGTTATTGTTGAATACCCCAGATGATTATCCTTATCGGGATATTGAAAACTGGCCGCATATAAATGGCGTATTCTACGCAACGGAAGATGAGCAGCGTGTCGTCAGCGGATTGCAAGGTGTGTTGCGTGGCGAATGCTACTTTTCCCAAAAGCTCGCCAGCTACCTGATCACGCATTCCGGGAACTACCGCTATAACAGCACGGAGTCGGCATTACTTACGCACCGTGAAAAAGAGATCCTTAATAAACTGCGTATTGGCGCCTCAAATATTGAAATCGCGCGTTCACTATTTATTAGTGAAAATACGGTTAAAACACATCTTTATAATCTTTTCAAAAAGATAGCTGTCAAAAATCGTACGCAGGCGGTCTCGTGGGCCAATGATAACCTCAGGCGATAAAGCCATGAAAAGCTATTTGTCCTGGATTGTGGCAGCAAATTTGTTCCTTGCTGCCGGGAATCTACACGCTGCTGTAGAGGTGGAGGTTCCCGGACTGTTGACTGACCACACTGTCTCTTCCATTGGCCATGATTTTTATCGTGCCTTTAGTGACAAGTGGGAAAGTAAGTACACAGGAAACTTAACCATTAATGAAAGGCCCAGTGCACGTTGGGGAAGTTGGATCACCATAACTGTCAATCAGGACGTTATCTTCCAGACTTTTTTATTCCCGACGAAAAGAGACTTCGACAAAATTGTGGTCTTCGCATTGGCAGAAACTGAGGAAGCATTAAATCGTCGGCAAATAGATCAAACGCTATTAAGTACGAGCGATTTAGCGCGCGATGAATTCTAAAACATGATTTAGTCCGGAGGCTTTCATGCGTGTCAAACATGCAGTGGTTTTGCTCATGCTGATTTCACCATTAAGTTGGGCCGGAAATATGACGTTCCAGTTCCGCAACCCTAACTTTGGTGGCAACCCAAACAACGGCTCTTTTTTACTGAACAGCGCTCAGGCGCAAAACTCGTATAAGGATCCGAGTGCTGGCGATTACGGGATTGAAACCCCATCAGCACTGGATAACTTTACCCAGGCAATACAGTCGCAAATACTCGGTGGCTTGCTCACCAATATCAATACCGGTAAACCGGGGAGGATGGTAACCAGCGATTTTATCGTTGATATCGCCAACCGGGATGGGCAACTGCAACTGAATGTCACGGACAGGAAAACGGGGAGAACGTCGACTATTGAAGTGTCGGGTTTACAAAATCAGTCGACCGATTTCTAAATTATAGCCACGAAAGGAAAAAATCATGCAGCGCTTACTTATCATGGTGGCAGTAATTTTACTCAGCGGATGTTTAACAGCTCCGCCTCAAGAAGCCGCTAAGCCGACATTAATGCCCCGGGCCCAAAGCTATAAAGATTTGACGCATCTGCCTATGCCTACAGGTAAGATCTTTGTGTCGGTATACAACATTCAGGATGAGACTGGCCAATTTAAACCTTACCCGGCAAGTAACTTCTCTACCGCCGTCCCGCAAAGCGCCACGGCTATGCTTGTCACCGCATTGAAAGATTCTCGTTGGTTCGTCCCTCTGGAACGTCAGGGGCTACAGAACTTGCTGAACGAACGTAAAATCATTCGTGCGGCTCAGGAAAACGGTACGGTTGCGATTAATAACCGGATCCCGCTACAGTCCCTGACCGCGGCAAACGTCATGGTGGAAGGGTCAATTATCGGTTATGAAAGCAACGTTAAATCGGGTGGTGTCGGTGCGCGTTATTTCGGTATTGGCGCCGATACGCAATACCAGCTCGACCAGATAGCGGTAAACCTGCGCGTAGTTAACGTCAGCACCGGTGAGATCCTGTCGTCAGTGAACACCAGTAAAACCATTTTGTCTTATGAAGTACAGGCTGGAGTGTTCCGCTTTATTGACTACCAGCGTCTGTTGGAAGGTGAAATTGGCTACACCTCTAACGAACCGGTTATGCTTTGTCTGATGTCAGCGATTGAAACAGGCGTTATCTTCTTAATTAATGACGGCATCGATCGCGGATTGTGGGATTTGCAGGATAAGAAACAAGTTGATAATGACATTCTGGTTAAATACCGCCATATGTCGGTACCGCCAGAATCCTGATGGATCTTTACTGCATAAAAAGCGTGAGGAAAACCCTCACGCTTTTTTATTTACTGGTCAGCGTCGGCGATATTCGATTTTCACGGCGAGACGCCAGCCACAGACCACTGTTTTTCATCGCATAGCCGAATACCAGGCCCAGTACCAGTGAAGGTACAACCAGTCGCCAGTCGCCCTGCCCTGCAAATGTTGCACATGCGCCAATAAACGTGCCCGGTACAAATGAAAGCAACCATTGCTTTGCCTGGATACACATCAGAAACGCGACAATTCCCGTCATGACATAACCAATAATGTCCATATGCGGGGCAAGCGCGCTACCGTTAATAATCACCAACGCCCACACCACACCGCTTAGCAGCGTACACGCCGAGATCCACAGTCCTTTTAGCCCACCTTGCGGGCAGGCGAAATAGGCCGTGCAACCCAGAAAGCCAGCCCAACTGAGTAAGCCAAGAGAAACGGCCACCCATCCCCAGATCCCAGAGAGAATGCCCGTTGTGATTGCAATTGAGAGAAGTATGTTCATGCCGCGTATCTTAGCAGAAAAACGGCATAGGAATGAGATCGTGCACACAATTTATGCAAGCATATAATTAGCGTTGCAGCTTAAAGTGATTTAAATCACATTTATTCGTCAGTATCTTCCTGCAACTCGTCCCACATTGCACTAATAGCATCACGTGTTAGCGGCGCCATGGTACGCCAGAACGGCGTGTTTGCGTGCGCCTCAACTTTGCCAAGGAACGTACCACACCAGGGCAGCAGGTAGTCTACAAACAAGGTTTCAAGCGCCTCACTTTCATCTTCCGCAGACTGGTCTTCAAGCCATGAAGCCGCCAGCAACAGCGTACCAATGTGATCTGCCGGCGTATCTGCCAGCGGCATGCCGCGGGCAGAAAGAAATGCACGAACATCCGATTCTTTCGCCCCTTCTACCCAGGCGCTACGATAAGGCGGCACAGCACACTCTTCACCGACAAACAGCGCGTTGTAATCTGCAGCCAGTTGGGGCATATCGCAGCTCTTCTGCAGACGAGTGAGCAGTTCGTCCTGTTCCAGCGGCCAGTTGGCAGACAGTTTACCTTCACTAATTAAGGTAAACAGGGGAACCAGTAAAGGGTCCTGCGGTTGGCGATAAAACAGCGAGCCCAGTACACGACACAGGATAGAAAACTCGTTCATTGATATATTCCAGTTAGTAACAATTACAGTTCAGCAAATTCTGCGATTGGCTCCATGCCTCGCGATTCCAGAAACGCCAACAGGCGTTTAGGTGTGACGTTTAAAATTCTGTCTTCAGGGAAATTAACATCATCCAGGATTTTACGGCATTCGCCAAATTCTCCCAGCGTGAAAGCAGTATGTGAATCCGACCCTAATGCCACCCAGCCGCCAGCATCGCGCACAGCCGCAGCAACCGCACGACAATTATCCTCACTGCCCTTACGCGAATGCAAAAACGAAGAGTTATTGATTTCCAGTGCAACCTGGTACTTTGCCGCCGCCTGGGCAATTGCAGTAATATCAACCGGATACTTGGGATTTCCCGGATGGCTAATGATGTGCACATTACCGCTGGCCATCGTGGCTATCATTGCCTGGGTATTGGTTTCTTTATCGTGAGGTGCAAAAACTGGCTCATGGAAGCCCGCAATAATGAGGTCCAGAGAGGTAAACATCGGACCTGAACAGTCAATTTCGCCTTCAATATTCTTAATATTCGCCTCAATGCCGCGCAGGATCCCTACGCCATCTACAACACGTGGCCAAATACGCATATTGATAAAGTGCCAGTGGTGAGGCGCGTCCGCCATGTCCGGTCCATGATCGGTAATAGCAAACAGCTTGATGCCTTTGCGACGGGCTTCAGCGATGTAATCACTTAAGGTGCTGTAGGCGTGGGTGCTGGCGACGGTATGCATATGCAGGTCAACGGGATACATAACTCTCTCCTGTAGTCATTTTTCGTCAAGGATAGCAGGTATCGCCGCTATTTATTAGCTGAAACCCGGCATCCGCCGGGTTAGCATTAGTATCCCCGTACGCGATCGACCTGACCCGTTACGGATTTCCCGCTCTCAAGATCCAAAATCGTGCGGGAGATATAGTCCACCGCCTCCGCCGGGCGCGTTACCGCGGCAATATGCGGCGTCATTGCCACACGCGGATGTTTCCACAGAGGACTGGTTTCCGGCAGCGGTTCACGGCTATAGACATCCAGCATGGCACCTTTCACCTTGCCGCTGTCCAGCGATGCCAGAAGATCGTCTTCATTGAGATGAACACCACGCGCCAGGTTCAGCACGTAGGCGCCATCCAGCAATTGGCTAAGTAAATCAGCGTTAATAATACCTACGGTTTCTGCCGTATTAGGCAGGAGGTTGATAAGCACACGAGTTTGGCTCAAAAACGCGCCCAGTTCCTCAGTACCGGCGAAGCTTTCCACGCCAGACCAGGATTTACGCGAACGGCTCCAGCAGCGCAGTGGGAATCCCCATGCTTGCAGGCTTTCGGCAACTTTTGCGCCCAATACCCCTGCTCCCATGATCCCGACGGTAAACTCCTCACGAGTATATTCTGGCAACGGTTGCCATTTCGCCTGATTTTTCAATGCCTGATAATCATCAAAGCGACGAAACCAGTGCAGCACCTGACTGACCGCATATTCCTGCATTTGCAGGCCCATACCCGTATCTTCCAGACGGAAAAGCGGGATCGACGCATCCAACATTTCCGGATGAGCATTGAGTTTACTGAGAATAGAATCGACGCCCGCGCCCAGCGCAAATACGGCTTTTAATTTTCGTCCTGCGAGCATTTCAACCGGCGGATGCCAGACCAGCGCATAGTCAGCATGTGCATTATCACCCGCTTTCCACTCACGTACGTTTGCACCAGGTATTGCCTTTGCCAACGCATTAATCCACCAGGTCGTATCGAATGTTGGGTGATAGAAAATTATATCCACATTGTCTCCTGAACATTGTTGTGCGGAACTTTCTCGCACTTATTATCATCATTTTCCGAGGGAACATCAGAGTAGCAAATTTTAGGATGCTGGCAAAAAAAACAATTCCCGCTTATTTATGCTCCATGTTGCTTGAAGTTTGTGTAAATGCACATTTTTTTCAAAAAGTTGATTGACGACGGGGCGGTGTTTCCCCTACATTAGCGCCCGTTCCGGTAGCACAGGAACAACAATATGGTGAGGTGTCCGAGTGGCTGAAGGAGCACGCCTGGAAAGTGTGTATACGGCAACGTATCCGGGGTTCGAATCCCCGCCTCACCGCCATATTTAAAAAAGAGCTCGTACGCAAGTACGGGCTTTTTTTTTCGCATATTGCACAGCCTGGCGGGGATGAGAAGCCCGGACCGGGGTTCGACTACTGGCGCAGCCAGTTGGACAGACTGAGAGCACAGCGAACAGGCTGCCCGCAGGGCGAGCGAAGCGAGTCAATCCCCGCCTCACCGCCATATCTTAAGAAGAGCTCGTACGCAAGTACGGGCTTTTTTTTCGTATGTTGCACAGCATGGCGGGTATGAGAAGCCCGGACCGGGGTTCGACTACTGGCGCAGCCAGTTGGACAGACTGAGAGCACAGCGAACAGGCTGCCCGCAGGGCGAGCGAAGCGAGTCAATCCCCGCCTCACCGCCATATTTTAAGAAGAGCTCGTACGCAAGTACGGGCTTTTTTTTCGCATATTGCGCAGCCTGACGGGGATATCGCCCCGCTCAAGGTTTCTGCTCCACTTATCGCTGGTAGCGGCATGCATGAGACTTATCATGCCGGATATCTTCAACAAATCACGCCAGATCCTCCGGTCCAGATTGCAGGTAATGACCTTCATAGCGGTTTACTCTTTCTCAAGCAACCAGCAGCGGAAGCCATCATCCATTGCCTAGTCCTGCGCAGTTTGCCCGCCAATACTCCCGGTTGTGCTGAGATATCAGCAAGCTGGTGGAGCATCGCTTTAATTTATTCCAGCGCGGCATTGCACCCGGTAATGATGCGCTTAAGCAAGGAATGCTGGCCAGGTGTTGTGAGTCCGGCAGCATCACGAATGGTGTGTAATACAGGGGTGTAAGCATCGATCGATTTCGTCGATCGATTACGTAAAAATTGATCTGCAAAATGAATTATCCCGCATGATTGTCCCTGTGCCACAATCTCTAAAACGAATTTAACTGATTGTTTATAAATTTAATTCCTGTCTTATTTAGGAGCGAACACCTTTTGTCCTGGAAGCTCGGCAGGGAAATAGCATAAAGGATGATGTGATGAAGAGATGCGCACGGTGTAATAAGAAAAGGAGCGTCTTTGAACAGTGGCTCTCACTCGATACAGAATTCTGCGACGAGTGCTTATTTGATATTGACGAGGAAATCAGGGAAAGGCAAATACTCCCCGTCAGACGTCTGAAAGATGATCCAGCCCGCAATACAAATCGGAAGTCTTCCCGTTGATTTTTATCATCATTTTATAGATACGATCATGATAAATTTCACCTTGTTTTTTATATCACCCTGACTGTAAATGAGATTGAGTACTGTAACAGCACACGTTTCTCTTAAGAGCAGGTACATGCCAGAGTGAAGGGTTGACAATGCTCTTCAGAAGAACATGTCGGTATGGCAAGCAAGGATACACATAAATGGTAAAGTTTCTGCGAAATGGACCCGCAGTTGTTGTTCTGGCATTTATATTATGGGGCCTGATCCCATTGTTTTATCAATATCTATCTGGCGGAGCCCTCGCTGAAATTTTGATGTACAGAGTTTTCTGGTCTATACCTCTATTACTGCCAATAAGATTATTATTTCGTAAGAGAACGTTTTTTCGCGATTTACTGAAAGATAAAACCTCCTTCATATCCTGCATGATAGCAGGCTTGCTAATGGTAATTTCGTGGTCAGCTTTTATTTATGCATTAACAAATCATAAGGTACTCGACGCCAGTCTGGGATATTTTATCAACCCACTTATTGTCATTTGCCTTGGCTGTATTTTTCTTAAAGAAAAACCATCATTATTTCAACTTATAGCAGTAATATCCGGCGTATGTGGTCTTGGCTATCAGGTTATTTCTGCAAACAGTTTTCCTTCACTAGCGTTAATCATGGGGTTTTCATTTGCATTGTACGGACTGGCGCGAAAATTTATCCATTACGATGCAATAACCTCAATCACGCTTGAAACATTCTGGGCTCTACCTGTTGCTCTTTTCATCTTTATCTATACTGGCTCGAGTATAACTACATCATCTGACATCTCTCTGTTCCTTTATATATTAACCGCTCCCGTTACAGTAATTCCGTTAGTGTTATTTGCAGTAGCGCTAAATCGTACATCTCTTATTGTGACAGGTCTTGCTCAGTATATAGAACCATCTTTGCAATTTCTCATTGCCATACTTATATTTGGAGAAATTATTAATTACTCCGAGCTATTTTGTTTTTCAGCGGTATGGTTTGGATTGTTGCTATGTATATTTGAGAGTCTTTACTATCATTACCGACGTAATCCTCCACGGTCTGAAAGTAATCATCCTGCAGGCACTTTACGGTGATGTACATGCAGAATATAAAACTCAGTACGCTTATTCGTTTCCCTGGAACACGCGCTCAGGTATGAATGAGTAAACAACTCGAGTTTGTTTATTCAAGATTACCACGTCATTTAGGTACACAGGACAGTTGACTGCATGTTCATGGTTAAAGCCGGACAAAAAAATTTTTCCGATACCTTTATACAGATTGGCACTGTTCATCACCGGTGAATCTCCCGGAACACTGCCGCACTGCAACCAGGCATCGAGCTAGTGCATTTCTCTGAGAACGTGAGTGACCAGAGAATGTTGCGGCCGATCGGTAAAGTCTCTGTATCCGGAAATATTCTTAACGGCAGTACCCTATTCGTGCGTCAGCCAGCGAATCAGGTTCCCCTTGGTATTGTTTTGCGGGTCTGTTTCATAACCATACAATGCAAACTCCTTTTCAGTACAAAAGGTTACCAAAAATATACTGGGCATTATATCTGGAAAGAAAGTCAGGAATGTGTATATCCCAATTTAAGTTATTCAATTTGACAATAATCCACGAAAACCGGCGTATTGCGCGGGAATACAGCCAATTGTGATAGCTGTCATCGTCCAAAATTTGTCCTGACGTTCAAAGTCGTGCGTTTTCCAAACACCCATGGCTCGCTGAATCACATGATTTACTTCGTTATGTGGTTGACAAGTCAACCTACCAGGTTACTCAATGAACATCGGTATGTTTGTAAAGTATACTTTGTTTAACAAATATATATGTTCTTCTCTGTAGAATGAAAAAAATTTGTTTTCATCAGGATATGCGGACGAGAGAGCGCCTAATGATTATCAACAAAACTGGCATGTCAGACATGAATTTATTTTCAAAATGTTTCGCATTAACAAAACAGCGTCAGAGATTCCAGTATTTACACCTTGCACGTAAATAAATTTAAACACCCTGAATTAATAATGAATACTTATGAAAAATACATCATATCTAAGTTTCTTTAACCAAATTCTATTGGCACGTGGCCCTTTGCATAGCAAATGGAAGAACAAAAAATTTCGACTCATGTATCTTTTACGATCTATGATAAGTCCTGTCTCCAGTATTCGGTATTATCAAGAATTACATTCCCTTAAATCAATTGATAAGATTCTGGAGATGCAACCTACGTTACCAGCCAAAATTCATCGTCCCTATTTACATAAAGGAGGGCTGGCATGGAATCGAAGGAAAAACATTATTGGTCACTACCGTTTTGTCCAGAGTTTACCAGTGAAACACCAGGCGTTATTATTACCCGACAGAGATGTGCTATTGGTCCATTTCACCGGAAAAAATGGTGAGGATTTTGATATTCACTGTTCTTCAGGCGGTTTTGATCGTGAAGGAGAACTGATGTTATCTCTGAGTTTTAACAATACCCCGGTGGCCCGATTGTCCTTCTCGGTTATCCCGTCAAAAAAAGGACATTGTGCATTTATTGGCGGTCTGCAGGGGGCACCAAAAAATATTGGCCCAGACATTATTCGTGACGCTACTAAAGCCTGCTATGGACTATTCCCTAAGCGGATCGTTTTTGAGGTTCTTTGTTCATTGATGCGTTGCTGTGATATCACTAATATTTTAGCAGTTAGTGAACAGAGCCATGTTTTCAGGCAATGGCGATACCGGTACAAGAAACGTAAATACTTTGTTGCCCTGTACAGTGATTTTTGGGAATCAGTTGCTGGTCGTCCATACGGTAATTGGTATAAGTTGCCAATTTATGTAGAGCGTAAGTCATTTAATGAGCTTGCCAGTAAAAAACGCGCGGAATACCGGAGACGGTATGACCTGTTGGATCATATTAATGAGGAAATCATGATTCTTCTGCAAAATCAGATGTAACATAATGTCGTAACTCAGCTCAGAAACTGGCTGATGAATGCGACATCTCGATAAAAGCGTAGCTATCGTTCCGCGTTGGCGAACCATTACACGAACGTCCGCTGAGTGCTGTGAGCTCAACGGGTCGCTGATCCGCGAGACGCATTCATCACTGGATAAACGCATGAGTCTAAAATAAGGTGTTCTCTATTCCACAGTTCATAAATCAAACCTTTGACATATCTCAAGTCAGGCAAGGTTCCCCCTCGACTTCAGATATCCTGGTTTCTACTCGTTTTCGATGTTCTATTTCATCAGAGCATACTATTTCAATTTCTAAAATTTACTTAACAACACACAAATAACAAAGCCCGGTTTCCCGGGCCTTGAAGACGGAGTACTTATCAGTTGTAAGCGTTGAGCGTCCGCTGACAGAGCGCCGAGCGGACGCAATCGTCTTTATTGAAACGAACGATCCCAACCATATCATCTTCTTCGAAACGGGCCAGCGCATCGCTTAGCCCTGAGCGAACGTGCGCAGGTAGATCGCACTGGGTCACATCCCCATTCACAATCACCGTCACATTCTCCCCGAGGCGGGTTAAAAACATCTTCATTTGCGCAGCAGTGACGTTCTGAGCCTCGTCAAGAATGACCACTGCATTTTCAAATGTACGTCCACGCATATAGGCGAACGGTGCGATTTCCACCTTACCAATCTCAGGTCGCAGGCAATATTGCATGAAGGAGGCTCCCAGCCGTTTCACCAGAACGTCATACACGGGGCGAAAATAGGGAGCGAACTTCTCGGAAACATCCCCAGGTAAGAAGCCGAGGTCTTCATCAGCTTGCAGAACTGGGCGGGTTACAATGATCCTGTCCACATCTTTATGGATCAGGGCCTCTGCTGCTTTTGCCGCGCTGATCCAGGTTTTACCACACCCGGCTTCACCGGTGGCGAAGATCAGCTGTTTACTCTCGATAGCATTCAGGTAGTGCGCCTGAGCCTCATTTCGCGCCGTGATTGGCGTGGCATCGCGACTATCACGCGCCATACCGATCGCTTCTACGCCGCCCATCTGCACAAGCGAGGTGACCGATTCATCTTCACGTTGCTTATGACTACGCGAATCCCGCCTCAGCACACGTTTTGCTTCACGACGAGCTTTGATCACTGCTTTTTGTCTTCCCATGGATAGCACCTTGAGTTGTAGGTATACATCACACGCGCCGTTGGCGACACGATTATGCGCACGAACATCTGAGGGTTGGCTTCCTTGTAAGCCATTGCTTGCTTTCGGATAAGACGCCACACACGGCTACGCGCACCGTACAGGGCGTCAGTTACAAGGAGAAGAAGTGAATGAGAGAGAGATTTAGCGGTGACGAGGAGGCTACCGGAAGAGAAATGTCCGCGTAGGGTACTGCTGCTATTGTGAAAAACATGTCCAATGCAGGACTTTTCCATTCGCGATCTCCATAGTGAATGACTATCACCGCCGGGAACTACCGCTATTACTTATAATTACATCATAACCTTTCGCTAACGCAACAATATTTTTACTTATTGTTAACTTAAATTCTATCTTATCACCAGAGACAGTCTCTTGCAGAGAGATGACAGAATTATTTCAGTCGCATACCGATCATAAAAAATAATTTGTTCCTTCATCAAGATATCAGGAAAAACCCCGCTGTACTGCGGGGCATAATCATCAGGCTTCGAGCAGAGACTGTCCCAGATAATTGTCTGCAGTTTTAACACCCGGCAAAGCAAAGAAATATCCCCCACCAATCGGTTTGACATACTCTTCGAGCGCTTCACCATTCAGACGTTTCTGCACCGCCAAAAATCCTTTTTCCAGATCGTGTTGATAGCAAACAAACAACAGCCCCATATCCAGTTGACCAGAATTAGTCACACCGAGCGAATAACTGTAGCCACGACGCATCATCAGGCTCGAGTCGGTCTCTTTCGTGCGCGGGTTTGCCAGGCGGATATGACTGTCGAGCGCAATCACCTCACCTTCAGGATCACTGGCATAGTCAGGCACATCATGCTCATGCTGCATGCCCAGCGGCGCGCCGGTGTGTTTATCACGACCAAAAATCGTTTGCTGCTCTTTCAGCGGCGTACGATCCCAGAACTCAACGCGGAACTGAATGAGCCTGACGGCCTGATAACTGCCACCTTGCGCCCAGGCAGGTTCGTCCTGCCCATCCGTCACCCACACCACGTCTTGCATCAACTTCGCATCCGTAGCGTCCGGATTCGCGGTGCCGTCTTTAAAGCCAAGCAGGTTGACCGGGGTCTCTTTGCCTTTGCTGCGCGCTGCGTGGTCAGAAATAAACCCTTCACGTTTCCAGCGCACGCTGAGGAGATCGGGCGTATGTTTAATGATATCGCGCAACGCGTGGATGACAGTGTCCTGGGTGTTGGCACAAATCTGCAGCAGCAAATCGCCATGGCACAGCGCCGCATCCAGCGAATCATTCGGGAAGCGGGTCATTTTTTGCAGCTTTTTCGGCATCTGCGGTTTCAGGCCATAACGTTCATCGAACAGCGATGAACCAACCGACAACGTCATCGTCAGGTTGTCTGGCGCAATGTAAGCGCCGAGGATACCTGAATCCATAGGAGGGAGACGCGGATTGGGCGTATCCGGTGCCGGTCCACCGGTGGTCAGAAACGCAAATCGGCTAGTCAACAACCGGAATAAACGCTCAAGATCGGCCTTATCGCTGGCGAGAACATCGAATGCCACCAGCATCATTGATGCCTGCTGCGGCGTTAGGATCCCCGCCTGATGCTGACCATAAAACGGCTGCGTTTCACTACGCGCATCCGGAGACAGCGTTCCCGGCGCGCTTTTTGGTTTTTGCGCGTGGGCAACCGGACACCCACCCGCCAGCGCCAGCGCCCCACCCAGGGCGCCCATCCCTTTCAGTAAACGTCGGCGTGACGGTTCGCTCACGCCGTTTTCATTATCTTGCTGCATAGTGCTTAATCCAGACCCAGAACACCGCGTAATTGCGACAAGTCTTCCGCCAGCGTCGTGATTGGCCCTTTCAGCGCATTACGATCGGCATCAGTCAGTTTGTCATAGGTTTCAAAACCGTCTTTGGTACGGTACTTGCTCAGAATGGTATCGACCTTTTTGAAGTTCGCATCCACCTTTGCCAGCAGCTCAGCATTGGATTTTTGTAACTGAGGACGCAGGAGATCGACAATTTTCTGCGCGCCATCGACGTTCGCCTGGAAATCCCACAGATCGGTATGGCTGTAGCGATCTTCTTCCCCACTGATTTTGCTGGCAGCAACTTCTTCAATCAGTCCTGCAGCCCCGCCAACAACTTTAGACGGTGGGAAAGCCAGCTCGCTAATACGCGTTTGCAGGTCAAGAACATCGCTATTTAATTGGTCGGCGTATTTATCCATTCCTTTGGTGGTATTGTCGCCAAACAGCGCTTTCTCCAGGCGGTGGAAGCCGGTGAATTTAGGATCGGCGGCTTTTTGCTCATAATCATCTTCACGCGCATCGATGCTGCCGTCGAGATCGGAGAACAGTTCAGCAATCGGTTCAATACGCTCATAATGCTGACGGGTTGGCGCATACAGCGATTTCGCTTTTTCCACATCACCGGCTTTAATTGCATCAGTGAAGGCTTTAGTGCCCGCCACCAGTTGCGCGGTTTCAGCCGTCACGTAGGCTTTGTACTCGGTAATCGCGCCGCTCAGACTCAGCAGAGCATCGCTCTGTGCGGCATCCGCCGTTGCGCTGCCTTTTACGATCAGTTTGCCTTTCGGGTTAGTCAACAGACCGCAGGTCATATCATATTCGCCAGGCTGCAGGTTAGCGGTCATTTTCTGGCTAAAACCTGGTGCAATGTTTTCGCGCTCTTCAACCACCATAACGCCTTTAAGAATTTCCCACTCCAGCGCTTTCTGGCTGTGGTTCTGGATGATGAACTGCGTTTTCCCGGCGTTAACCGTGATCGTCATCGGTTCACACTGTTTGTCGTTAACCGTGACTTTCACCTGCGGAATATCGGCGGCTTGTGCAGAAAAAGCGGATGCAAACAGCGCGGCAATACCCAACTGCAGCGCACTACGGCGAAAATTAAACGTCATAACCTATCCCTATAAATAAGTATGTTGTAACTAAAAAGTATTCTGCATCGCGTTTTTATCAAGGTGCGGTACGCGATGCCGTAGTGCCTGAACGCGGCGGTAGTGCAAACATAATCAACGCCGGAATCAGGTAGATAAACCAGACAGCGACTTCACTGACGCTTGGCGCTTCCTGATAGCCGAAAATGCCTTCCATCAATGTGCCAAACAGCGAATGCGTCGACAGCACACTGCTCAGGTCAAACGCCACATCCTGAAAATGATTCCACAACCCGGCTTCGTGGAAAGCGCGGATCGCCCCAGCGGCAAGACCGGCAGCTACCAGCAAAATGAACAGGCTGGTCCATTTAAAGAACGCCCCGAGGTTGAGGCGAATGCCGCCGAGGTAAATCAGGTATCCCAGTACCACTGCGGTAGCCAGTCCCAGCATCGCGCCTAACGGCGGCCAGATGCCTACATCCTGCTGGAATGCCGCCAGCAGGAAGAACACCGATTCCAGCCCTTCTCGCGCAACAGCAAAAAAGACCATCATCACCAGCGCCCAGCCGTGATGATTACCGCGTTGCAACGCGTTATCGACAGCCTGTTCAAGCTGGACTTTGACGTTGCGGGAAACTTTACGCATCCAGAACACCATCCAGGTGAGGATCACCACGGCAATGACCGCCACGATGCCTTCAAACAGCTCCTGTTCTTTTTGCGGAAATTCACCGGTGGTTTCGTTGATGAAAATCCCTAACGCCAGGCATAATGCCGCCGCCAGCAGAACACCAATCCACATCACACCAATCCATCGACCACGCTGAGTCCGTTTCAGGTAGCTGGCAATCAGGCTGACAATCAGCGCGGCCTCTAACCCTTCGCGCAACATAATTAGAAATGGAACAAACATGCGAAGAACCCTTAAACGTTATTCTCGGTCAATTGATGAAAAGAAAAGTAAATTACAGTGATAGTGATTATCATTACAGCAAAGAAAAACTCAAGCAGAATGTTTTGAGAATGATGACTTAATGTAAACAGTTAGACGGGTAATGGTTATGCAGGTTTGCGGGGGCGCAATAAAAAGCCCGCGCACGGCGGGCTTCAGGGACAGGAGATAAATTATTCTGCCTGTAAACGCGATGGCGGAGCTGAGTGATAATGCGCGTCAGCCTCGGCAAAACGTTGCTGCATAGCAGTTGAAGGTGCTTTACCCAACAGGCTGAAGACCACAATACCGATGCTGCCGAAAACAAAGCCCGGGATAATTTCATACAGACCCAGCCAGGCGAACTGCTTCCAGACGATTACCGTCACCGCACCGATGATCATCCCTGCCAGCGCGCCGTTGCGGGTCATACGCGACCACATTACCGAGAACAGAACCACAGGGCCAAACGCCGCGCCGAAGCCCGCCCAGGCGTAGCTTACCAGACCCAGCACGCGGTTCTCCGGGTTCGCCGCCAGCGCGATGGACACCAGCGCCACGACCAGCACCATGATGCGGCCAATCCATACCAGCTCTTTCTGGCTGGCATTTTTACGCAGGAATGCTTTGTACAAGTCTTCGGTGATTGCGCTGGAGCACACCAGCAGCTGGCAGCTCAGGGTCGACATAACCGCAGCGAGGATCGCAGACAGCAGAATACCGGCAATCCACGGGTTAAACAGGATTTGCGCCAGTTCAATAAACACACGCTCGGCGTTCTGGTTAACGGCACCGGCAAGCTGCGGGTTGTTGTTAAAGTAAGCAATACCAAAGAAGCCCACAGCCACGGCACCCGCCAGACAAAGGATCATCCAGGTCATACTGATGCGGCGAGCATGAACAATGCTATGGTGGGAATCTGCAGCCATAAAGCGCGCCAGAATATGCGGCTGACCAAAGTAGCCCAGACCCCAGCCCATCAGGGAAATGATGGCAACAAAATTCAGCCCTTTGAACATGTCCACGTTCTCAATGCTCTTTTGTTTAATCACTTCCAGCGAATCCTCGAACCCACCCACACCAATAATAACCATCACCGGCGTCAGGATCAGGGCGAAGATCATCAGGCTGGCCTGGACGGTATCGGTCCAGCTTACTGCCAGGAAACCACCGATAAAGGTGTAAATGATCGTCGCGGCCGCGCCCGCCCACAGTGCTGTTTCGTAGCTCATGCCAAAGGTGCTTTCAAACAGACGCGCCCCTGCCACAATCCCTGAAGCACAATAGATGGTGAAAAACAGCAGAATAACCAGCGCGGAGATAATACGTAGAATTCGGCTTTTATCTTCAAAGCGACCGGTAAAGTAATCCGGTAACGTCAGCGCATTGTTATTGTATTCGGTGTGTACGCGTAAACGTCCGGCCACCAGCTTCCAGTTGATCCAGGCACCCAAAATAAGGCCGATGGCGATCCAGCTTTCTGAAATGCCCGACAGGAAAATTGCGCCAGGCAGACCCATCAGCAACCAGCCGCTCATGTCAGA
Source organism: Citrobacter sp. LUTT5 (assembly GCF_009905315.1). Classification (NCBI taxonomy): domain Bacteria; kingdom Pseudomonadati; phylum Pseudomonadota; class Gammaproteobacteria; order Enterobacterales; family Enterobacteriaceae; genus Citrobacter; species Citrobacter sp. LUTT5. The sequence continues at coordinate 3,078,607 of NZ_CP047606.1, forward strand.
TGCCCCAGCGGATAACGCGGTCACGAACGGACCCAGACTGCGTCCCCCCAGAATGTAATCGTCAAAGTTTTTGGTTGAACGCCATGCAATAAACCCTATCAATATCATGCCGAAAATATAGACACAGAATGTCACTAACATCGGTGTGCTAATAGCCATCAAAACTCTCCAAAATTATGTATCAGCAATGCCGTGGCTTGCCGTTTTATTACCCTGCCGGAACGTGGCAAAGATATCTATGTTGACCAGGGCGACCGTATCCTGCCGGAAGCGATGGTTATTCACAATCGATTTAACACACCATTTACATCAAATTTGATCCAGAGTAGATAGCATTTTTCTGTAGGTTGCACTCTCTCACATTTTTTTCGGTTGCACCTTTTAAAAGTGTTAACTACCGCAGAGAAAAAGATTCTGTAATTTTTACAGCCCACATCATAAGACTCACATTTATTAACATTTCATTCATTTCCAAGCTTGCAAACCAAGTCACATTTAACACGGTTGCACAAAGTTGCAACATAGTGGATATTTCTCGGTAACTATCAGACCCGTATTTCAGTACAACAGGAGTAAACGGCATGGGAACCACCACGATGGGGGTTAAGCTGGATGACGCCACTCGCGAGCGTATTAAAACAGCAGCATCACGAATCGATCGCACGCCACATTGGCTGATCAAACAAGCCATCTTTAATTATCTCGAAAGACTGGAAAACGACGACGCGCTTCCTGAACTACCGGCCCTGCTGGCGGGTGCCGCGAATGAGGGTGAGGAGTCAACCACGCCGCAGAATGAAGCGCATCAGCCTTTCCTGGAATTTGCCGAACAGATCCTGCCGCAGTCAGTTTCCCGCGCAGCAATCACCGCCGCGTACCGCCGCGCCGAAACCGACGCAGTGCCGATGCTGATGGAGCAGGCTCGTCTGCCGCAACCCATCGCTGAGCAAGCGCACAAGCTGGCGTACAGCCTGGCCGACAAACTGCGTAACCAGAAGACCGCCAGTGGCCGCGCCGGGATGGTACAAGGTTTATTGCAGGAATTCTCCCTTTCTTCACAGGAAGGCGTCGCGCTGATGTGTCTGGCGGAAGCCTTGCTGCGTATTCCTGATAAGGCAACCCGCGATGCGTTAATCCGCGACAAAATCAGCAACGGCAACTGGCAGTCGCACATTGGACGCAGTCCGTCACTTTTCGTCAACGCAGCGACCTGGGGGCTGTTGTTTACCGGTCGTCTGGTTTCTACGCATAATGAAGCCAGCCTTTCACGCTCACTCAACCGTATTATCGGCAAGAGCGGTGAACCACTGGTGCGTAAAGGCGTCGACATGGCAATGCGCTTGATGGGCGAGCAGTTCGTCACCGGAGAGACTATCGCCGAAGCGCTGGCTAACGCGCGTAAACTGGAAGAAAAAGGTTTCCGCTACTCTTATGACATGCTGGGTGAAGCGGCTCTAACCGCCGCTGATGCCCAGGCTTATATGGTTTCGTACCAACAGGCAATCCACGCCATTGGTAAAGCCTCAAATGGTCGCGGCATTTATGAAGGGCCGGGCATTTCTATCAAGCTGTCGGCGTTGCATCCGCGTTATAGCCGCGCGCAGTATGACCGCGTGATGGATGAACTCTATCCGCGCCTGAAGTCACTTACTCTGCTGGCCCGCCAGTACGACATCGGTATCAATATCGATGCTGAAGAGGCAGACCGACTGGAGATCTCCCTCGATCTGCTGGAAAAACTGTGTTTTGAACCTGAACTGGCGGGCTGGAACGGTATCGGCTTTGTTATTCAAGCCTACCAGAAGCGCTGCCCGTATGTTATCGACTACCTGATTGACCTCGCCACGCGCAGCCGCCGTCGCCTGATGATCCGCCTGGTTAAGGGCGCCTACTGGGATAGCGAAATCAAACGTGCGCAAATGGACGGTCTGGAAGGTTATCCGGTCTATACCCGTAAGGTGTACACCGACGTTTCCTATCTGGCCTGTGCGAAAAAACTGCTTGCGGTACCGAATCTGATCTACCCGCAGTTCGCCACCCACAACGCCCATACGTTGGCGGCGATTTATCAGTTAGCCGGTCAAAACTACTATCCGGGTCAGTACGAGTTCCAGTGCCTGCACGGTATGGGCGAACCGCTATATGAGCAGGTCACCGGTAAAGTTGCCGATGGCAAACTGAACCGTCCATGCCGCATTTATGCACCGGTAGGCACGCATGAAACGCTGCTTGCGTATCTGGTGCGTCGTCTGCTGGAAAACGGCGCCAACACTTCATTCGTCAACCGCATTGCAGACACTACCCTGCCGCTGGATGAACTGGTAGCCTGCCCGGTCGAAGCCGTTGAAAAACTGGCGCAGCAGGAAGGCCAGGCTGGTCTGCCACATCCGAAGATTGCCCTGCCGCGTGACCTGTACGGTAAAGGCCGCGAAAACTCAGGCGGGCTGGATTTAGCTAACGAACATCGTCTGGCCTCACTGTCCTCCGCCCTGCTCAACAGCGCACTGCAAAAATGGCACGCTAAGCCAATACTCGAACATCCGGTTGCTGACGGTGAAATGACGCCAGTCGTCAACCCGGCCGAACCGAAAGACATTGTCGGTTACGTGCGAGAAGCGACTCACAGCGAAGTGGAACAGGCATTGCAGAATGCTGTAAATAACGCGCCGATCTGGTTCGCCACACCGCCGCAAGAGCGCGCCGCTATTTTGCATCGCGCCGCCGTTCTGATGGAAGGCCAGATGCAGCAATTGATTGGCATTCTGGTGCGCGAAGCAGGTAAAACCTTCAGCAACGCCATTGCGGAAGTGCGCGAAGCGGTAGACTTCCTGCACTATTATGCCGGTCAGGTCCGCGATGACTTCGATAATGAAACCCATCGTCCGTTAGGGCCGGTAGTCTGTATCAGCCCCTGGAACTTCCCGCTGGCTATTTTCTCCGGGCAGATTGCCGCCGCGCTGGCGGCGGGCAACAGCGTGCTGGCAAAACCCGCGGAACAAACCCCGCTGATTGCCGCCCAGGGTATTGCCATTTTACTCGAAGCAGGTGTACCGCCAGGCGTGGTGCAACTGTTGCCTGGTCAGGGCGAAACGGTCGGGGCGCAGCTCACTTCCGATGAGCGCGTACGCGGCGTCATGTTTACTGGCTCAACGGAAGTTGCCACGCTGTTGCAACGCAATATCGCGACCCGCCTGGATGCTCAGGGACGTCCAATCCCGCTTATCGCCGAAACCGGCGGGATGAACGCCATGATCGTCGACTCCTCCGCGCTGACGGAACAGGTGGTGGTCGACGTCCTGGCTTCTGCCTTTGACAGCGCCGGGCAGCGCTGCTCCGCTCTTCGCGTCCTATGTCTGCAGGACGATGTAGCCGACCATACGCTGAAAATGCTGCGCGGCGCGATGGCGGAATGCCGCATGGGTAACCCGGGCCGCCTGACCACCGATATTGGACCGGTCATCGATGAAGAAGCCAAAGCCAATATTGAGCGCCATATTCAGGCCATGCGCGCCAAAGGGCGTCCGGTGTTCCAGGCCGTGCGCGAAAATAGCGACGATGCGCGGGAATGGCAAACCGGTACCTTTATCGCCCCGACGCTTATTGAGCTGGAAAGCTTCGATGAATTACAAAAAGAGGTGTTTGGTCCGGTACTGCACGTCGTGCGTTACACCCGTAATAATCTGGGCAGCCTGATTGAGCAAATTAATGCCTCCGGCTACGGTCTGACGCTGGGCGTACACACCCGTATCGACGAAACCATTGCCCAGGTCACGGGCTCAGCACATGTGGGGAACCTGTATGTTAACCGCAATATGGTCGGCGCCGTCGTCGGAGTGCAGCCATTCGGTGGCGAAGGCTTGTCAGGAACCGGGCCAAAAGCGGGTGGGCCGCTGTATCTGTACCGCCTGCTGGCAAACCGTCCGGAAAATGCGTTAGGCATTACCCTTGCCCGCCAGGATGCAGACTACCCGGTCGATGCGCAGCTTAAAGCCGCACTCGTTCAACCGCTGGAAGCGCTCAGCGAATGGGCAACCGACCGTCCAGCACTGCGTACGCTCTGCCAGCAGTTTGGCGAACTGGCGCAGGCCGGAACGCAACGCCTGCTGCCAGGACCCACCGGCGAGCGCAATACCTGGACGCTGTTGCCGCGTGAACGCGTTCTATGTATCGCCGATGATGAACAGGACGCACTGGTCCAGGTTGCCGCTGTAACTTCCGTTGGTAGCTTAATCCTGTGGCCAGATGATACGTTCCATCGCGACCTGGCAAAACGCCTGCCAGCCGCGGTCTCCGGGCGCATTCAATTTGCTAAAGCGGACAACATCGCCACGCAGCCGTTTGATGCCGTTATTTTCCACGGCGATTCCGATCAGCTTCGCGCACTGTGTGAAGCAGTGGCGGCCCGCGAAGGGGCGATTGTGTCGCTCCAGGGCTTTGCCCGTGGCGAGAGCAATATTCTGCTGGAGAGGCTGTACATTGAACGCTCCCTGAGCGTCAACACCGCCGCAGCTGGCGGGAACGCCAGCCTGATGACAATCGGCTAAGGTTGTGGTTAATTAAGGCTCCGGTAACGGGGCCTTTTTTTATGAAGCCAGAGGGAAGCATGAAACGAATCGTACTGACATGTGCAGCGCTGCTGAGCGGCCAGGCGCTGGCGGATGACTGCGCCAACGCGAACACGCAGATGGAGATGAACACCTGTGCGGCAGAGCAGTATAAGGCGGCCGACGCCAAACTTAATGAAACTTATCAGAATGCGCTGAAGCGCGCCGCTCCAACCCAGCGCGATTTGCTGAAAAAAGCGCAAATATCCTGGATAACTTTGCGCGATGCGGACTGTGCATTACTCAGTTCTGGCACCGAAGGCGGTAGCGTTCAGGCGATGATTTCCAGCCAGTGCCTGACGGATAAGACCAACGAGCGCGAAGCGTTTCTCGCCTCGCTCTTGCAGTGTGAAGAAGGCGATTTAAGCTGCCCGTTACCACCGGCCAGTTAACGCACGCGGATCCCTTCAATAATCATCCGCTGTACGCTCTCGACCGTTTGGTTAAAAAAGGCTTCATCACGCAGCGTTGCGCCTGTCACCGCCTCTACCTGTGGGGCAAAGTCGGCGTAGTGCTGAGTTGAAGCCCAAATCATAAAAATCAGATGATGCGGATCGACAGGAGCCAGTTTTCCGCTTTTGATCCAACCGGCAATCAGCGCGGATTTCTCATCAATTAGCGTTTTGAGATCCCCCTCCAATTCTGCCATCAATAAAGGCGCTCCGGCCAGCATCTCCATACAAAACAGCCGTGATGCCTGAGGGTAATCGCGCGACACTTCCAGCTTAAGGCGAATGTATTCTTTAATGGCCACCAGCGGCGCAAAGTCTTCGCGAAAAGCTTTCAATGGAGCCAGCCAGATGTCGAGGATCTGCCGTAAAACGGCGATATAAAGCACCTCTTTTGACGGGTAGTAATAAAGTAAATTGGTTTTTGACACGCCCGCCTGCTCTGCCACCTGCTCCAGGCGCGTGCCGTGGATCCCATATTGGGAGAAGATATTTAATGCCGCGGTTAATATGGCCTGGCGTTTTGCACTGACGGCCTGCGAACGCTTACCTGTTTTTTTCTCTGCGCGTTGGACCATGCGCCCTCTCCTTCTTGTGAGGGCGTCAGCATATCAAATCACGCGGTGAATGGTTAAATTAAAGCGATTCCGGAGGCGCCTCTTGCGGCTGCGCTTTTTTCTTTTTGAACTTCAGCTCGCTGACCAGCACGCCAACAATAATGAATGCCGCACCAAGCAATGCAAGTAGCGGTAAGCGTTCACCCGCCAGACGGCCAAAGATCCCCGCCCACACTGGCTCACCGGTATAAATAACCGTCGCGCGCGTCGGCGAAACGCTACGCTGCGCCCAGTTCATGGTGACCTGAATAATCGCGCTGAAAATCCCCAGCCCCAGAGCCACCACCAGCAATCCGGTAGACATTGGAGGTACGGTCTCACCGGCTGGTCCCATCGCAATAAACGCCACTATCGAAGCAGTTGCCAGTTGCACTACCGTTACCCGCCGTACATCCACTTTTCCCGCCCACGCGCTAATCAGGATAATTTCTGCCGCAATCGCCACCGCACCGGCGAGCGTGATCCACTCACCTTCGCCTAAAGCCAGTAAATTGCCTCCCGGTCCGGCAAGAAAAATCAATCCGATAAAGGCCAGTACAATACCGACGCACGGCATCAGTCCAGGCATGCGCCCCAGACACAGCCATTGTAAAAGCGGTACCAACGGAACGTACATCGCGGTAATAAACGCCGATTTACTGCTGGGAATAAACTGTAGCCCCCAGGTTTGCAGGCTATAGCCCAGCGCAATGGCGATACCGATTACAACCCCTGCTTTGACTTCCAGCCATGTCAGCTTATGCAGTGTGTGTAACGACAAAATCGCGACCGCCAGCGCGGCAGTGGCAAAACGCACACCGACAAAGAAAAAAGGCCCGCTCAGGGTAACGGCATATTGCACCGCCAGAAACGTGCCACCCCAGAACATAGTGATCACAATGAGGATCGCTTCCTGAGGTTTAACAGAAAAGGAATAACGAGAGAGTAATGACATGAGACACCCGATTAACTGAATGTCATTAGTCTGCGTTGCGTTTTGTTACAGTTCAACCTTGCAGACAAAAAAAACCGCCGGAAGGATCCGGCGGCGGTGGCTACGTAAAGTCTGTCTCTGACGCTCATCCGTCACGACATATCTGACAGATAGCCCGACAATTACGATTTGTTGTTGCCGTGGCTATTTTTGCCCCCTTTTTTGCCTGCCTCTGAAGCGCGTTGCGGGTCATTCTTAAAGTTTCCCCCGCTGTGCTGGCCACCTTTTCGACCTGCTTCTGATGCTCTTTCGCGGTCTTCCGCAAAGTTGCCGGAACCGCCCCGATGGTTTGCCATTACTGACCTCCGTCATTGATTAGACATCATATTGCATAGGTACTGAGGAGTGATACCTCACGCAGCGTGAAGGGCGAGGCCCTGAAAATAACTGCGTGGGATTAAGCATAGTGAAGCGTGGACTGGGCAGATGCAAACTGTAATATCCTGCAACAGGATCAGGAGTGCCAAAGAAATAATCACCCTAAGAAATCAATAAGTCTTTCTTATGACTACCGAATTCAACCCAGTTAAATATGTATCATTTTGCTACAAAGCAGGTTGTTATAAAAATTGTTATAAATCAAAGAAGTGATTGTGAAATTTGCACTCCTGGCAGTACGTCATATCTTTAAAGGTAGGTAGCGAGTCGCTACGGACACGGTTAACTCGAGGAGTAGTGTAAAATGGCAAAAGTTCTGGTGCTTTATTATTCCATGTACGGACACATTGAAACTATGGCCCATGCAGTCGCAGAAGGCGCAAATAAGGTAGATGGCGCGGAAGTGATTATTAAGCGCGTACCAGAGACCATGCAGCCTGAGATTTTCCTTAAGGCTGGCGGCAAAACACAAAACGCACCAGTCGCAACCCCGCAAGAACTGGCTGATTACGACGCCATCATTTTTGGTACCCCCACGCGCTTTGGCAATATGTCCGGTCAGATGCGCACCTTCCTCGACCAGACTGGCGGGCTGTGGGCCTCTGGTGGTCTGTACGGCAAACTCGCCAGCGTATTCAGCTCAACGGGAACCGGCGGCGGTCAGGAACAAACCATTACCTCAACCTGGACTACGCTTGCCCACCATGGGATGGTGATTGTGCCTATCGGTTACGCGGCGCAAGAGCTGTTTGATGTCTCTCAAGTTCGCGGCGGTACCCCTTACGGTGCAACCACCATTGCCGGAGGCGACGGCTCCCGCCAGCCAAGTCAGGAAGAATTATCTATCGCCCGCTATCAGGGTGAATATGTCGCAGGTCTGGCAGTAAAACTCAACGGCTAATCTTCAACAGGAGGATTCGAATGCCAACTCAAGAAGCGAAAGCCCATCGCGTCGGCGAATGGGCAAGTCTGCGCAATACATCGCCGGAAATAGCCGAAGCCATTTTTGAAGTCGCACATTATGACGAGAAACTGGCGGAAAAAATTTGGGAAGAAGGTAGCGATGAGGTACTCATCAAAGCCTTTGAAAAAACAGACAAAGATTCGCTCTTTTGGGGTGAACAGACTATCGAACGTAAAAACGTCTAGCGCTCAGACTCCCCCGCGAACACGGGGGAGTTTTTCTTTTATTTAGCCGCCTCATTCAGCACGCTGTCGAACTTATCTATCGGGCAAAAACCATCCGCATCTATCGGACATCCTTTCAGCTCAAGCGTTACGCGCTGCGCCGGGGATTTCAGCGTCAGAACATCTGCATTACGCAACTGCTGCGAGCTCTGATACACATACTCGATTTTCATCAGATCACGATTTGCGTTGCTGTCATGCCAGCGCTGGAAGACAATCTTCCCGCCAATCGGCGTACGCTCGTTCTGATCGTGAAGCTGGTATGGTTTGAAATCCAGCGCGGTGAGCAGCGAAGCGATGTTTGAGTCATGTCCCACCAGCACGGTTATTTTCGGTGCTTTCGCGCGTTCCGTAACCAGCGCATTATCAATATATTTCACCAGAGGTTTGGCGACGTTCTGCGCCACTTCCGGGGAGGTGAACAGGCTGTCCTGATAGCCATTTTTCAGCTTCGACAGAACCTTCCACTGCTGATCCGATTTAATCTCGCCCCAGGCAACCTTGTCCATCGGGAAGCCTTCGTAATACTGCAGCGTGAAGGCATCGACCAGCGAATTCCCCACCTTCAGCGGCCCCGATACGCCTGGCTCCTGCTGGTATTTCGCGCTGAACGTATCTGTGGCATCGGTCAGGGAACACTGCTGTTTTTCTTTACAGGATGGAGAGTCTTTGTAGTCGGTCATTTGCTCAAGCAACTGATAGCTATCGTTGAGCTGCATTTTACTTCGCTCTTTCTCCATGGCCTGAACGGCCTGCTGGCTGAAGGTGGCGGAATCATCGGTGATCACCGGATTAAAGGTGGGATCCATGGTGCCCATTTTTTCCTGATGATGGACCGGAACATCGCAACCTGGGAAAGCACCGGTGACAAAGAACTGCGCCGTAGCAACAGTGCGCTGCAGGCTGTTAGCATAGGTATACACCGTATCCGGTGCCGGACATTCGCCCGATTTCACCATCCCATGCTCTGCTAGCCACTCTCGCATGTAGTGGCCCATATAGATTTCCAGCACACCGCCTTTAGTAGTGAGTTGTCCGCCGGGGACATCCCATTCTGGCCATTGTTTGGGTGTGGACTGTTCAAGAACGCTGCCATTATTGGCTAAAGGTGCACGTAAGTTATGCCGACTCATCATCAATACTTGTTGAAGCTGATACCCTTCCGGCGCGGTCTGCGCCTGCGCGGCGTTGGACAGTAATACAGCCCCTGCCACAGCGGCGGCGATTAACGATTTATTCATCCCTACGACCTCTTGTTGTTATCAATCACAACAGAGTGTGACAGAAATATGACATATTTCCGGGAACGCTTTCGCAAAACAGACCATCTAGCGTGTCGTTTTAACACCAAACTCGGTTTCGAGTTTACGAATGCCAAGAGGTGTGAAGATGACGTGGCGGCTGTCCTGTTCGGTTTTTATCCATCGCTGTTCACTGAACCAGCGCAGCAGCGTTGCGCCAAGCACACCACCAGGATGATAACGTCGCTCGCTCCAGTCCAGACAACCGCAGGTTAACTTCCGCCGGGATGAACCCGCCGCCAGGACAATCCCCATCTGGGCCAGCTTTTCCTGGCCAAGAGGAGTCAGCATTTCACCATCCGGCGTTAACCACTGACGGGAAACCAACGTATCAAACAACCTCACCGCGACCTCTCCGGCGAGATGGTCGTAGCAGGTGCGGGCATGCCGCAAACCTGGCGGCGTTGTGATTCTCCGGGGCATTGATGTCGCCCACGCAACGCCCATCAGGCGTTCCAGCAGTTCAGCGATATCGGGACTCGCAAGGCGAAAATAACGATGTCTGCCCTGCGCAAGCGCCACAACAAAACGTTGTTCGCACAGACGCGCCAGATGCGCGCTGGCGGTCGACGCAGACACATCCGCCACAGCGCTGAGCTCAGTTGCAGTCCAGGCGCGGCCATCCATCAGGGCGCACAGCATACGCGAGCGCGATTTATCGGCCATCACTGCCGCAGTGAGTGCCATTTTCGACTCCAGATCGCCCTCTTCTTCATGTAACATCACGGATGCCATAACGACCTCATTGACCCTGAATCTCTGAATTAACGATGCCATGAAAGTCGCGCAAAGTCACCGAACCGGTCACACAGCACGCAGCATCATCTCTGTACCCAACCCGACCAGACACAACAGAAAACAGCGTTTAAACACGAGCGGAGAAATAACCCTTCGCACACGGGTTCCTATCCACTGGCCAATAAGTGCAGGAACAATGGCCAAAGCCGACAAGCTTAGGGATTGTACGGGCAGCGCGTTATGCCACCACAGACCCAGCGCCAATGCCAGGGTCGAAAAGGTAAAAGAGATCCCGAGCGCCTGTACCAGTTCATCTTTCTCAAAGCCCAGGGACTGGATCCAGGGTACGGCGGGCATCACAAACACCCCGGTTCCGCCGGTCAATAAGCCAGTCACAAATCCAATAACGAGGGAGTACGGTTTTTCACGCTGCGGGGCCACCGTGATTTTCTTTCCCGCCAGCGTCCAGATAGCGTAGGCCACCAGCGCCACGCCGAGCGCAAACTGAGTTCGGGTGGTGTCGCCCCCGGTAATCCAGGCGCTGGCAAGCAGAGTCGCCACTACCACTGTCAGCAGCATTGGCCACAGTCGTTTGAGTAATTGGCGTGTATTTCCACCACCGCCAAACTGAAACAGATTACTGATCAGCGAAGGCAATAGCAGCATAGCCGCCGCGGCAACCGGTGAAATAAGCGATCCGAGGATCCCCATCGCCACGGTGGGCAACCCCATACCCGTAACGCCTTTCACAATCCCGGCGAGGACAAATGTGGCGGCAATCATCACCACCAAAGCGGGTCCAAACGCTAAAGAACTCGTCATGTTGCACTTTCCTGGAAAAGAGAAGATGACTGATTCTGGACGTTAATCACTGTGCTTGCTTCGTCAGGCAACGAAATATGCCTTCCAGAGGAAGGCGACGCCATAAAAAAATGCCGGGTTTCCCCGGCACATTTATCAGAACGTTTTCGCCCACCACAACCGAAGTTTCATGCCCCAGTAGCTGGTCCAGCCGCTGGTGGTTGATACCACCCGACCTTCTGACATCACCACCAGCGTGGGCGTGACGCTAATCGCCCAACTGCGGGAAATAGCCCCGTTCGCATCATTGATGACCGGAAATTCCACGCCTTTACGCAACAGCCAGCGAGATACCTCAGCTTCATTTCCGGAGCGTAACGCAATGGTCATCACATTTTCACCTTCAGAACGCAGCCTGTCGACTTCCGGCGTCGTGAAGCGGCATACGCCGCACCAGCTCGCCCAGAAATAAAGCAACACTGGCTTGTCTTTGCTGAGCGCCGCCAGCGTGACGGTTTCACCATCCAGCGTTTGTAAAGGCGTGCTGTCAAAAGAGGCAGGGAGCTGCGGCGCGCGCCAGGCATCCATCAGCAGCATCGCCCCCGCCAACAGTGCCAGTAAGATCAGCCCTTCGCGCAACCAGCGGCGCAGTTTACTGAGCATTGGCCGCCGCCAGTTTTTCTTTTACCACTTCCTCAAGCGTTTCCCACGGCACCGCACCGGGAATAAGTTCATCGCCAATGATCGTTGCGGGGGTTCCCTGTACACCCACCAGTCGCGCCAGTTGCAGGTTAGTGCTCAGCGTTTCAGCACTTTGGGCGTCCAGCGTCACCGGACTGGCCCCCGCTTTTTCCTGCGCCTGTTTGATACTGACATCGGTATGGTAGCCCTTCTTCTGCATCAGTTTCTCATGTAGCGCCAGAAACTGCTGCGGATGCTCATGCCATGTCGTCAGCACGGTCCGCGCCGCCAGTTCCGAGCTTTCACCTTTAAACGGCAACGGTTTGATCACTACCGCCACGTCAGGATATTTCTGCACAATTTTTTCCAGCATTGGATCCAACTGCTTGCAGTATGGGCAGTTGTAATCGGTGAAGTTTATCAGGGTCAGTTTTGCCTGCTTTGAGCCAATCCTCGGGCTGTTGGGATCGTTAAACAGGGCTTCCTGAATTAATGCTTCAATTTGCTTTTCCTGTTCCGGGGTAAACGGCGCAGGTTCTTTCGCGATACTGACGGCAGAAAACAGGGTTAACAGCAGAACAATCATCATCTTCATGGGGTAACTCCTTTGGCATCGTTCAACGTTTGCAGTACCGCATCGCGGGTTAACAACGTGGGTAACACCTGGCCTTCCGGCAGACCGGGGCCATAAATTTGGTTATACGGCACAGCAACCTGGCCGCGTTTTTTTAGAAATTCGGTAATGACTTCAGAAGGGAGTGTCCAGTCGCCGCGCAGCGCCACCACATCCGGCTGTTGCAATGCGGCCTGTACGTCATCTTTATGCAAGACGTTGAACTTGTTTACCTTACAGGTGATGCACCAGTCTGCTGTGACGTCAATGAACACGCGCTTATGTTGCGCCAGCGCATCCTCAATAGCTTGCTCGCTTAGCGGTTGCCAGTTCACGCTCTCTTTGCCGGTGCTTTGCCCTACGAACCCGAAATGCGGGAGCAGCAACGTCGCAAGCCAGATAGCGGAACCCAGCATCATCACGCCGAGCAGACGCCGCAACATATTCATCCAGCGTCCTGGCCGCGGCAAACGCAGCGCCAGACCGGGACGCAGAGCCACCAGCAGCCACGGTAAGCTCATTCCCAGCCCAAGTGCGATAAACAATCCCCACAATGTCGGCAGCGAAGCGGTCAATGCCACCGCCACCGCCGTTCCAAGGAACGGGGCACTGCACGGCGTAGCAAGCAGCGTCGCAAATGCACCTTGCCAGAAATGTCCCGACAGACCGTTGCCGCCGTGAGTCGCCAGCGTGGTAGTCATCGCAGAAGGGAGTCGGAATTCAAACCACCCGAACAGGCTGGCGCTGAACGTCAGCATCACCAGTACCATCACGCCAATGAACCATGGATTCTGAAACTGGATCCCCCAGCCAAGCGCCTGATTGGTTAAACGCAGCACCGTCATCAATAGAGCCAGAGCCATAAATGAGACAAGTATTCCGGCTACCGATGCGAGGAACTGACGACGGACCTGGCGACGACTTTTTTCCTCGACCAGCAAAATCGAGCCCAGCTTCATGCCCAGAACCGGTAACACACAGGGCATCAGATTGAGGATCAAACCGCCCAGCAGCGCCATTAGCACCACTTGCCACAGTGGGAGTGAGGCGTTCTCAACAACCGGGGCTTCGCCAATCGCAAGACGACTTTCCTGGGCAACACCGTTATCTGCCAGCACCAGGGTGACTGACTTACCACGCAGATCCGGCGCGCCTTCTCCCCAACCGTCATGTACAGGTACCGTGGCGCGTAATGTCTCTCCCTCAACATGGATTTGCGGCATGCCAAAATCCGCATCATCAACAGCATCCAGATACAGCCCTGGTGCAGTCCAGCCTCCCGCACGGTGAGCCTCGACGACTAACTCTCCCGCCCGTGCGCCGGCGCTCAGAGCATCGGTCAGGCCGCTGGCTAGTGGGATCTGTCCCATCGCCTGAGCATAGTCATGTGCAAAAGTCGGGTCCTGAGCTGTGGGCGTCACGGAAAAAGGAAAATCCGTCAACAGGCAAACGTTGCTACAGGTGGATAGCGTCAAAACGCCGCTGAGCGTGGCGGGCGCTATACCGCGCACCACCATCGGGAACGTCACCTTATCGTGATACCCTTGGGTAGTGATATTGGCGACCTCAAAACGAGCAGGGGTTGGCCAGAACCAGTCGACCGCAGGCATTTCCTCTTTCCAGGCGATAGCAGGCGCAACGCCCCCCTCGCCCGGAGAACGCCAGTAGGTTTTCCAGCCGTCCTCCAGTTTGACATCCAACAACAGACGGGTTTCACCGCCAGCGGACGTATCAGCGCGTAACCGCACGCTGGCGTGATCGTTATCGGGTGAACGCATCCAGCCGGGTTCAGCCGCCCAGGATACGGGCAGCCATAGCAATAACAGACAGAGCAGTGTCTGCCTGAAAACAGTCATCATAGTTTTTCTCCGTGAATAATTATCTAACAGTCAGCAACGGCTGTTCTGTCATTCACGGAAGACGCAAAATCGGAGATGCACCCGGAGAGTAGGCGGCGAGATAGCTCGCGGTGGGAAAAAAGGTAGACGAAACACCCGCACTGGCGCCAGCAACGACAGCAGCAGGCACAGCACCAGAATAGCACCTTCAAACAGTACGGGTGGCGCAGCCAGTAATGACTTCGCGCTCAGTTCACAAGGGGTAACGGGTGAGGTTTCATCGGTCTGCACTTGTGCGCTGGCGACAACGCTTGTAACGGCGGTATCCATCTGCAACGCGTGCAGGCCCGCCATGCGTTGTGCGGTGCAAACCATCACCACAACACATGCCAGACAGAGGAACAACCATCCCATCCGTTGACGTTTCGCCATTATACCCTCACTCATTGATGCGAGTTATCTTAACCACTCGCCGGTTTTTGGCAACCTTTACGCTGTAAAGTTATGTCCTTCCATCTGCTGGATATACCGCGATTTCAATCAGATTGAGATCGGGATCCCTGACATAAACCGAGCGAATCGGTCCTGTCGCGCCGGTTCGTGCAACGGGCCCTTCAATAATCTCAACTCCGTGGGTTTGAAACGTCTCTGTCACCTCTTCCAGTGTACGCGTGGTGATAAAACACAAATCCAGCGCCCCCGGCGTTGGCGCGTAGGCTTTAGGTTCAAACTCTTTTCCCCGAATATGGAGATTGATTTTCTGATTGCCAAAGACGAAGGCTTTCCGACCTTGTGCGAAAGTTTCCAACCTCATGCCTAAAAGCTCGACATAAAAACGAACGCAAGCCTCTTCATGATTGGTGGTTAGTACCAGGTGATCCAGGTGGTCGATCATAGTGATATCCATTTGGGTTGCTCATCTCTGACACTTACCCTATTCATTCACGCGCGACAAGAAAAAGACAATCTACAGGGGTATTTGCAAATACTTAGCGCAATACCTTGCCATTCACGCTTTAAGGCGAAATGATAATTAATCATATTTTCGTCTTTGTTTATTACACTATAACATTGCTAAAAACACCCCTAAAAATATCACGGAAGTTATCATTCACTATTTACGAAGAATGCCAGAGAATATTTCAATGTCAGCACACAAATAATGCCCGCTACGTACTGATGCGTAAATGAAAGTAAGGGTCAGCGCATTTTCAGGGGATTTCCTTATTATATCCAGACGCAATGAATAACGTATTCATTAGCAGATAATTTGTTTATCAAATGTTATTTAGAGTATATGAAAATGAAAAAATATTTATTACCCCTGATTGGGTTACTTTTTACAGTTAGCGCTCAGGCAGCATCATTTACCGACGGTAAAGAGTATATCACCCTGGAAAAACCCGTCGCTTCCGCCCCAGCTGCGCTGAAGTTTTTCTCATTTTACTGTCCTTCCTGTTATCAGTACGATGAAGTTTTTGAAATCACGGATAACGTGAAAAAAGTACTGCCTGCTGATGTCAAACTCACCGAATACCACGTCGACTTTTTAGGTCCGCTGGGGCAAGACATGACGCACGCCTGGTCCGTCGCCATGCTTTTAAACGTACAAGATAAAGTTAAACCGTTGCTTTTTGATGCCGTTCAGAAAAAACAAACCGTTAAAACAGCGGATGATATTCGTAACGTATTTATCAGCGCGGGCGTCAGCGCCAGTGATTATGATGCCGCCTGGAACAGTTTTGCCGTGAAATCCCTGACCGCGAAACAACAAGAAATGGCTAAAGCGGTAGATTTAACCGGTGTGCCCGCCATTTTTATCAACGGTAAATATATGATCAATCCAAAAGGACTGAAATCTGACGACCTAAACTCTTTTGTGAAGAGCTACGCGGATACGGTTCGCTATCTGATCACCAAATCCTGACGTTTCGCTAATCTCACTTTTCGCACCACACAACAGTCAAAAGCGCTGTTGGTGGTGCGCAATCACATCATTTAGACCAATATCCTTTCTTCCCGGTTGGCATTCGCCGTTATCAGGATTACCCTAAACTTAGCGGTGTTACCTGTTGTCGGGGTACACCTTCTTCAAGTGTTGATTTACACGAGAGAACGCTATGGAATTAAAGGATTATTACGCCATTATGGGCGTGAAACCGACAGACGATCTCAAGACAATCAAGACCGCCTATCGTCGACTCGCCCGTAAATACCATCCTGATGTCAGCAAAGAGACTGACGCTGAGGCCCGGTTTAAAGAGGTTGCTGAAGCCTGGGAAGTCCTGAGTGATGAACAGCGACGTGCCGAGTACGACCAACTGTGGCAGCATCGCAACGACCCTCAGTTCAGCCGTCAATTCCAGCAAGGAGAGGGGCAAAGCTACAGCGCCGAAGATTTCGACGATATCTTCTCCTCTATTTTTGGTCAGCGTGCGCACCAGTCGCGCCAGCGCCCTGCCAGCCGCGGGCATGACATCGAAATAGAAGTTGCCGTCTTCCTCGAAGAAACGCTTACTGAGCACAGCCGCACTATCAGTTACAACCTGCCAGTCTACAATGCGTTTGGCATGGTAGAACGAGAAATTCCTAAAACACTGAACGTGAAAATCCCAGCTGGCGTCGGTAACGGTCAGCGTATCCGCCTGAAAGGTCAGGGCACGCCCGGCGAAAACGGTGGGCCGAACGGTGATTTGTGGCTGGTGATTCATATTGCGCCGCATCCGCTGTTCGATATCGTTAATCAGGATCTGGAAGTTGTCGTTCCTCTGGCGCCGTGGGAAGCTGCGCTGGGTGCGAAAGTAACCGTTCCGACGCTGAAAGAGAGCATCCTGCTGACCATTCCTGCAGGCAGCCAGGCCGGTCAGCGGCTACGCATTAAAGGCAAGGGTCTGGTAAGTAAAAAACATACCGGCGATTTGTTTGCGGTGATCAAGATCGTCATGCCACCGAAACCTGACGACACCAGTGCCGCCCTGTGGCAACAACTGGCGGATGCACAAAAGACCTTTGATCCGCGCAAAGAGTGGGGGAAAGCATAATGGCTAACGTTACCGTCACTTTTACCATTACCGAATTTTGTCTGTACACCGGTGTGTCAGAAGAAGAACTGCATGAGGTTGTCGGCTTAGGGGTGATAGAACCCCATGAAGACGAGACGTTTGACGATCATGCGCTGACCGTAATGCGTCGCGCGATGCGCCTGCGTCAGGAGCTGGAACTTGACTGGCCAGGGATTGCCGTTGCATTGACGTTGCTGGAAGAGAACGCTCAGTTACGTCAGGAAAATCGCCTGCTGCGCCAGCGATTGTCCCGTTTTATCAGCCATCCTTAGTGCGTCAGGGCCAGCATGGTGCTGGCCCTTTTATTGTCCGCCCCGCGCTCTTAATGACATTAAGCAGTAGATAGCATACAGTCAGGGATAAGAATTATCTCAAACAATAAGACGTTGAGCCATGCAGCTTAAGCCCCTCACAAAAGGTCGTTTTCACAATATCTGGCAGCAAGATGATGCCTTAATTGAGAAGATATTCCAGGAACTGCTCTCTGAAACGCAGATGATCCACGAAGATGAGTATCTCTATCGCCAGGGACAGGTAGTCGATCGACTTATCATGGTGCAATCAGGCAGAATTTCCCTGCGTTACAGCGCGGAAAATGGTCGCCGTTTTCAGTTGGGCGCAATGGAATGTGATGAGCAACTATTTGGTGAAATGGAGTTTTTTACCGGGTATCGCTGCCAGCTTGATATCGTGGCCGAAGAGCCGTTGACCGTGGCGGTGTGCAGCTGTGATCGTCTGGAAGAAGCGCTAAACCAGCACCCGAGACTGGCGATATTTTTTGCCAGTGCGATGGCGATTGATTATCAGGATATGCTGGAAATCTTCCTGCACCGGATGCTCTACCCTATCGTTCATAACGTGGCGTATGATCTGTATCGCCAGCATCAGAACAAACAGCCGATGGATGGTTTCCATAAAAAATACCAGGAAGCAGAACGGTTCGGCACCACCGATCGGGTCTATCGGCGGGCGGTTAAAGCCCTGACGGATGCCGGACTGGTAACGCGCACGAAGCAAGGACTGGAAATTAAGGATCTGGATGGACTGCGTAAATTCCTCGGCAATGACATCATTGACTGACACACCATCTCCGTAGAGAAGGTTGGTGTGTCAGTTCAGCGCAATCAGAATTTATAGGTAAGGTTGAAGTAGTGACCGAGTCCGGTGGTGCGCCCTGCTCCGCCGTGATTTTCCATCAATGCCATATTGCGGAAATACTTCAGGCCATAACCCACCGCATAATGCTCTGAATGCCAGTAGATACCGTTATACCATTCAATCGCGTTATTGCTGTATAACGGTTGATTAGCAATCTTGTTAGCGGCGAACTGATAGTCAAAGTAACCCTGATAGTTCAGGTAGCTGCCGTTGGCAAAGGTATAGAACGGCGTCGACCAGTTGGTCGAGAACATGTAGCCATCCCACTTGCCTTCGTTATCCGCACCGTAGTTTTCACGCACATAATGCGCATAGATGTTCATTCCCACCAGACCAAACCACGGAACCTTAACATCTGTGCCCAGACCGACATAATGTTCAAATAATTCCCGGTCGCCAATGTTATTTACCGTTGCGATATAGAATTCGTTAAATGGCCCAACGGATAAATCTTTATTAAAAATAGCATCCAGGGAAAACCGTGGGGATATCTTGGCGAAAAAGTTATCGCCACCATGGCGGTCATCCTGCTTGCGGTCAAAAATATCAAAGAAATCGACATAACCATACAGATCGATAATTCCGGAACGCGCCCCAAATTCCAGTTCCAGATAAGTGTCATTACGAATACCATAAGGCACTTTCGCATCCACACTTTGCATTAAGTTCATCTGCATCCAGTTAAAATCATTTTTACGGACGTTGCCATCGGTATAATCAGCAGCAAGCGCTTGCGTACAGCTCATTGCAACGATTGCGCCCAGAACTGTTTTTTTAATCATTGATTTATTCTTCATCATTTTCAATTCCTTTGAGCAAGGTTGAGTGTCGCCCCACCAAATAAATGGTGTGGCGACTGACTATCTAATTAGAGAGGTAAGTGTTATTACTGTGCTTTGTTACGTTTAAGTTTTAATGTACCCATCAACATGATAAAGATTATTAAATATAATACTGGTATTGCGTACATAATTTTCTGCAAGCCCATTGTTTTTTCCATTAGCGCACTGATCGCTGGACTAAACATAGCCCCGGCGCTACCGCTAATTAAAATATATGAAACATTCTGACTACTTGCGCGCTTCACAAATGAAACTCCGTAGGCAATAAAGGAGTTATACAGCGCCGCACAGACGAATCCGTAACTATAAGCCAGATAATCAAGCCCCGAGATGTTGTCTTTCGTTACAATAATGGTCGTAATAACGCAAGCGAGCAAAATAATACTCAACAGGAAATAATGTATCCTCACTCGAGAAACAATGACAGTTGATACTAGCGCCCCAACCAACGCCGCTCCCCAGTATTGCGTAATAATATTACCGGCTTCTTCAAAAGGAATGCCAAATTTGTTCTTCACAAATAATGGTGCCCAGGTCAGGAAGGTATACAGCGCCAGCATACCTAAGAACAGACCAATACCTCCGCTAATAATCCCTGGGTTCCACTCAGACTTCACCGCGTCTGTCCGCTCCTCCGCAGACGCGTTTTCACAGGCAGTAAAACGAGTGAGCGCCACCACACCTAACGTAAGTAAGGCCACCATGCCAACACTTAGATAGCTGTAACTCCATGACATATTGTGCGTCAGGGCGTAGGTGGTGATCAGCGGGAAAACCACGCCTGCGACGTTAAAGGTGGCGTCTTGTACCACCAACATTGTACTTTGAATGCGATCCTGCCATACCGAAACGACAATCGTTCCTGCCACGCACAGGCCAATCCCACCGCAAAAGCCCACCAAAGTCATAGCAACCATCACTGGCCATAAGCCGGGGCTTAAGTGCATTGCCAGCGAACAGAGGAACACTATCGAATAGATAATAAACGTCATTCGCTTGACGCCAATTTTTTCTATCAGGAAAAAGGCGGCGATGGTCCCCGCTAATGCCCCACCGTTAAGCAGCGAAAATATCGAGGCAACGGTATTCACATCAGCACTGTAACGTACCGCAATCGGTTCAATCAGCATTCCAAACTGACTGGCAAACCCCGCCATAATAAAATTTGCCAGAAAACTAATCAGTGTAAGTGCTATTTTATTCTTCATATAATGACATCCCTGATTGGTTCAATTAAAAGCCAATGCTAAGCCGTAACGGCTGTATTTAGCGCCAGCTCAATCATATTTTTAAAAGTTAATTGTCGTTCCTCTGCCGTGGTTTCTTCGCCTGTCAGGCAATGATCGGACACCGTTAAAATAGCCAGTGCTTCAATATTAAATTGGTGTGCTAAGGCGTATAAGCCGGCCACCTCCATATCCACACCCAGTACACCAAACTTTTCCAGTGCAGGAATGAGGTTTTCGTCAGGATCGTAATAAAGATCGCCACTGAAAACATTACCGACCTTAATGTCGATTCCGGCCTTCTGCGCCAGCATCCACGCCTGTTGTAGTAATGGGAAGTGAGCGGACGTCGCCATCGTGTAGCCCGCGCTACGTTTTAAATTTGTGACAGAGTCAGTACCGGCAGCGAGAGCCAGAATAATGTCGCGCATTTTGACATGCGGTTGTGTTGCCCCCAGACTACCGACGCGAATAATTCTCTTCACATTAAAATCATGTACCAGCTCATGGGCGTATAGCGTCATAGACGGAATACCCATACCGTGTCCCATCACCGAAACAGGTTGACCAAAATAAAGACCGGTATAGCCCAGCATATTACGCACGTTGGTAACTTCGCGGTAATCCATGAGATAATTTTCGGCAATAAATTTTGCGCGCAGCGGATCGCCCGGCATAATCACAGTTGGCGCAAAATCACCCGCTTTAGCATTAATATGTGCAGTCATAACAATTCCTGAATTATGGGTATTGGAGATATGCAGGGATTGTAACCAGACGTTTGCAGAGGATTGAGGACAAAAGTCCTGCTCAAAGGATCGGCCTCTCATTTCTGAGAGTTAGAGTTGCAGGCTTAGGATGCAGAGGAAAACTATGCCTCGGCAACAGTTAGGAAAAGCAAGACCCAGAACAATAAAAGAACAGATTAGCCCCCAAATCGCTGGTGACTACCGCGTTGGCGCGAGTAGCCATAGCAGCGTCAATATTGTTTTGAAAGTGGTCTTATTGTTATTATCGTATTCCACTCTAAGCTTGGATGCCTGCCATGACCCGATTAAGGTTTAGTGAGATGACTCACGCCGATATACCTGCTGTTCAGTCGTTCCTTATTAAGCATCTTAATTTGTTCTTCAATGCCGGGAGAGTCATGCCTGCTGCTGAAGAAGATATCTTCGATCTCAAGCAGCAGTATATTTTGCAAGAAAGAAATCTATTACTTTGCGCATGGAGTGAAAAACAAGAGCTCATCGCTACACTTGCTGTATGTCAATATGATGATCGTATCACTGAGCTACGTGGGCACTATAATTTGCCTGAAACGGCAGAAATTTGTCGTTGCTACGTGGATGCGCGCTACCGCAGACAGGGAATCGGAAGCCGGTTGTTTGCTTTAGCTCAAATGTTCTGCCAGCAGCAAAAATATAAAACCTTATATCTTCATACTCATCATTTCTTGCCTGGAGGGTATCATTTTTGGTTGCGTAAAGATTTTAGCGTCGTTATGGATATGCAGGATGAATGGCAATTGGTACATATGCAGAGATCACATTATTAAATTAACCCAACGCTAATTAACTGCGTTATTGATAACGATCAATATGATTAAATTGAAAAAATAAAACTGTGTTTATAGTTTGATCAATATCAATCAATTCTCATTTAGCTTTTTATTGTTATTTTCATGTAGACCTCCGAGATAAAGGATTTAAGCATAACCAACTGTAAAATATAACAATTTTAACAGAGGTGTGAGGTTTTCCCTATTTATTCATACGGTTGACCTCGTTAACAATTGCCGTTAGAGTCGCTTTTGACAGCATTTCATTACATTTTTGTATATGAATAGGAATATGGTGAGAATTATTCAATTCAATTCCATAACTGCCCCCGCAACTGTAGGCGGATGCAGAATATCCTTGTGTGGTTAATAAGCCACAGGTCACTGTAAAGCTCGTCTTTATGGGAAGGCTGATATTCTGATTACCGTGAGTCAGGAGACCTGCTGTCAACGATGTATACCATTAAGTGGACGGGATGGTCCATGGGATGAATTATTTGACGTAAGCAGTAGTGTATTTATGAATAAGATTTTGGCTAAGTAAGGCTTATTTGCATTTGTTGCATATCTTCATTCTTAAAATTCACGATTTAATGTCATCTATCTTCATGTCTCCTCCCGATATATGGAATGAAATGAGCCATGACCAGACTTTAAGATTCTGGCATCAACGGGACGATGATAATGCACGCTAATTCTACATTTTTCTCTTCTAAAAAAACGCTTCTGGCTATTGTTGGAACCACTGTACTGTTGACTTCCGGTTTTTCTAACGCGGCAAAAACCGAATATCCTCTGACGATTAAAAACTGTGGACGCGATATTACCTTTAATCAGGCACCAACGCGCGTGGCAACCGTGGGTCAGAACAGTACCGAGATTCTCTATTCACTGGGGCTGGCCGATCGCGTCGTGGGTACTTCGTTGTGGTTTGGCCCGGTACTGGATGCTTACAAAGCAGCAAATGAAAAAGTTGCCGTCATTGCGCAAAATATTCCCAGCTTTGAAGGAATTGTGGCTAAAAAACCAGATCTGGTCGCCAGCCAGTTTGAATGGCAAATCGGCCCTGCTGGCACAGTTGCCTCATACGAACAGTTTAGTGAACTGAAGGTGCCCGTTTACACCGCGCCAGCTGACTGTGCTAAGGATAACGAAGATGGGGGTGATGGTGTTCGTAAGGGCATGTTTGATATTGCTATGGTGTATCAGGAGGTCGCCGATCTGGCAAAAATTTTTGATGTTCAGGATAAAGGCGAAGCGCTGATTGCCAGCCTTAAAGCGCGTGAATCAGCAGCAAAAAATAAAATTACCGGCATGGATAAGAATGTTTCCGCCGTGTTCTGGTTCTCAAGCGCCGATTTACAGCTCGATCCTTACGTTGCCGGGAAGTTTGGCCCAGCAGCATGGATAGCCCAAACGTTGGGTGTGAAAAATGTCATTGATTCTGCTGAAGAGTGGCCAACGGTGGGCTGGGAAACCATCGCTAAAGCTAACCCTTCTGTCATTGTGCTCGGTGAGATGAGCCGCCGACGCTTCCCGGCAGATGACTGGAAGATCAAGATGGAATACCTCCAGTCCGATCCTGTCACCAAACTGATTCCTGCCGTCAAAGAAAACCATCTGCCGGCCATTGACGTACAGACAATGAATGCCGGGATCAGAACTATTGATGGAGTGGAAAAACTGGCTGACGCTCTGGTTGAATATGGCTTAGCGCATCCGCAGGCTGCTCATTAATCTACATTTTGCGCTATATCACGGCACGGTATAGCGCATCTCCGTTACTCAGGAACGCAGATAATCATGAGTGATTCTCGCAGGATGCGTCGCGCTGTTGGTCAGCTTGCGGTGAGAGTCGGTGGTCATGCCGTTTGGGTCAGTGCGCTGATGTGTTGCGTACTGCTGGCGGGGATTTCCATCGGCGAAACGTTTATCCCCTGGCAGCACGTACTCAGCACATTGGCAAATCATCTTTTCGATACCCACTATCCTGTCGATGCACTGGATGCCGGGATCGTCTGGAACTACCGCCTGACCCGAGCACTGGTCTCAGCCAGCTGCGGCGCCTGCCTGGCTGTTTCCGGCGTAGTGTTACAGTCGTTGCTACGCAATGCGCTCGCCGAACCTTATCTACTGGGGATTTCTGCCGGAGCATCTACCGGTGCGGTGCTGATTGCGCTCACGGGACTGGGGGCTGGCATCATCAGTATGTCTTTAGGGGCGTTCATTGGTGCGCTGACGGCATTTCTGTTCGTTGCACTATTGGCGATGGCCGCTGGCGGTAAACAAGGTGGCGGGATTACAACCCAAATCATTCTTGCCGGGATCGCCAGTTCGCAACTGTTCAATGCGATTACGTCGCTTATCATCACCCGCTCAGCAAACGCCGAGCAAGCACGCGGAATTATGTTCTGGTTGTTAGGCAATTTGAGCGGTGTACGCTGGCCCGATGTTGTCTTAGCTATTCCTACCGCTCTGGTCGGTATTGCGCTGTGCTTCTGTTATGTCCGCCACCTTGATGCGTTCTCCTTTGGCGCTGAATCCGCGGCATCGTTGGGCATTCCAGTCAAACGTACTCGCGCAGTACTAATTGCTGCTGTCACCGGTATGACTGCGATTATGGTCTCCATTGTTGGTGCGATCGGCTTTGTCGGTCTGGTGATCCCTCATGCCGCTCGTTTGCTGGTCGGCAACCAGCATCATCGACTGCTGCCGGTTAGTGCGCTTACCGGCGCCATTTTCCTCATTGTCGCCGATGTTATTTCCCGCACGTTACTACCCGGCCAGGTACTGCCCATTGGGGTAATCACGGCTTTGGTCGGCGCGCCTGCGTTTTCAATCATTCTGATAAGAGGAAACCAGAACAAATGACGGTAAACCTCGTACAGCCACTTGTTATCTCTGCGCAAGCCGTTATTGAAGCCTGCAATCTGCGTTGGAAGGTAAAGGGTAAGACGATTGTTGATGATATTTCTCTCCGCGTAACTCCCGGCGAGTTTGTCGGTATCATCGGTCCCAACGGCTCGGGCAAAACGTCACTGATTTCACTGCTGGCCGGTTTGCTGAAGCCGACTTCCGGGCACATCACTCTGCGGCAAAAAGCGCTCCAGCACTATTCGCGGCGTCATCTTGCGCAACATGTGGCGCTGGTCGAACAACAGGCTGAAACCAGCGAGCGGCTTACCGCTTTACAAGCCGTTTCTCTGGGACGGACCCCCTGGCTTAGCCTGCTCACCCCCTGGTCTGCCAAAGATGACGATATCGTACAAACGATGCTGGAGAAGGTCGATCTCAGTGAATTACAGCACCGCTGCTGGCATACCTTTTCCGGGGGAGAAAAACAGCGCCTGCATATTGCACGGGCGCTGGCGCAGCAGCCGCAATTGTTGCTGATGGACGAACCCACCAACCATCTCGACATTCAACATCAGATTGGCCTGCTGAGTCTGGTTAAACGTGAAAAGCTCACGGTGATTGCTGCTCTGCACGACCTTAATCATGCCGCAATGTTCTGCGATCGCATCATCGTAATGACCTCCGGACAAATGGCGATGCAGGGTAAACCTTGCACCGTTTTTACCCGCGATAATCTCCATGCCTGGTTTGGTATCGACGCCGTTGTCGAACATGAAGCGGGTAGTGAAAACTGTTTTATTCGTTATCAAAGACCTGATGAATTTTAAGGAAGAATCGATGAAATACCTCAAACAGAGTCTGAAAGTTTTGTGTTTACTCGCCCTCGCCTCTTCAGCCTTCGCGCAAACTCACGAAGTGTTGATGAAGAATCGTGGGTCTGCGGGGCCGATGGTCTACGAGCCGGATTATCTGGAGATCCAACCCGGTGATACGGTGAAGTTTATCCGTAAGCATAAGAGCCACAACGCGGCTTCAATTGCTGAATTGTCTCCGGCTGACTATCCCGGTTTCATGGGAAAAATAGATGAAGAGATCGAGGTGACTTATGACAATCCTGGATTTTACGGCATCAAATGTTCACCGCATTACGCTCAGGGCATGGTGATGATGATTAAGGTTGGCGATACCACGTTACCGGACAGCTATCGGGCATTCAAAGCGCCGGGTATTGCTGATAAGCGCTTTCAGGAAATTTACGCGCGTATCGACAAACAATAATCCGCATTACTCTGGGAGAAATACAAGGTGGCAGATAAAAAACTTGCAGATGGCGAAATCCAGGAACAGCGTCGGGAATGCCTGTGTAAACTGACGAAATTCGTCGGCGCGGCGGGCGTCGCGGCTGCCGTGTGGCCGCTGGTTTCGGCCTTAAGCCCGGATGAGAAAACGCTAGGGGAAAATGAACCGATTGATGTTTCTCTTGCGGGTGTTGCTGCTGGACAAACCATCAGGCGCATATGGCAGGGAAAGCTGATTCTTATTCACCACCGCACGCAGGAAGAGATTGTCGCCGCCAGAAATACCAACTGGCATACGCTTATTGATCCACAGTCTGACAGCGAGAGGGTCTCTGCGGTTCATCCCCAATGGCTGGTGGTTCAAGGGTACTGTCCACATGCCGGATGTGTCCCCAACGCCCAGCCGGGAGGGCTGGGCTGGATTTGTCCGTGCCACGGCTCGGAATTTGATACCTCCGGGCGCGTGACGCGCGGCCCCGCAACGGCCAACCTGGCAATCCCGGATTACGCCTTTCATTCTGATGGTCAGATCGTGCGTATCGGCACTAAGGAAGCCTGACATGATGAGTGAGCGCGTCTATTCGCTTCGCTGGCGAATTCCTTTTCCTCGTTCGATTGCCGGACTCTGGCTGTTCGCTATCGGCGCAATCCTGCTGGTTATGCTCGGCGTGCAGATCCTGACAGGTATCGTACTGGCGATGTTTTACGTGCCGACAGCCGGGCTGGCATTTGACTCCATTATTCATATTATGCGTGCGGTTCGCCACGGAGAACTGATACGTAATATGCATGCTATTGGCGCATCGCTCTTTTTCTTTGCCTGTTATCTGCATATTTTTCGCGGTATGTACTACAACGTGTACCGCAAGCCCTGGACAACAATGTGGTTGATTAGCGTCACGCTGTATATCCTCCTGATGATAACCGCATTTCTTGGTTATAGTCTTATTTGGGGGCAAAAAAGCTACTGGGCGGCAACGGTCATTACTCGCTTTGCCCAGGCCATTCCGCTAGTGGGTGATACGTTATACGCATATTTAGTCGGTAGCCATACGCCGGGAACACCGATGCTTGGCCGCTTTTTTGTTATCCACTTTATTCTTCCTTTTGTGATTGTCGTGGCAACGGTTTTTCATATACGAACCGTACAGTCAGCGTTTGCCCAGGCGATGAAAAAGAAGTTCAGCGAGAAAGAGTCCAGGAGCCTGTTGTTCGATTACAAAATTACCGATCTCGATGCCATCAAAATCACCCTTTTTTTGATGCTCTTCGCCTGGTTTTTATTCTTTGCTCCGCACTATCTGAGCAGCGCCGATAACTTTATTCCCGCAGACCCAACGATTACACCGGCGATTGTTGCGCCAGAATGGTATTTCCTTCCCTTCTTCTCCATCTTGCGCTGTTTCCCGAATGAATTCGTGGGACTAGCCGCGATGTGCGGTTCGATACTGATTTTCTATTTTCTTCCCTGGCTTGATACCTCCCGGGCTCGTTTTCGCCATTACAGCAAGCTGGTCAAATGCGGATTCTGGCTGTGGGTCATCAATGCCTGCTTTTTAGGCTGGTTAGGATCGAAAGCGCTGGTTGGCCCCGACCTTCTTGACGGTTTTCGTAACGAAGAAGGTTGGATACGTGCCGCGTCCCAGCTTTCGACGCTGATTTGGTTTGCCTGGTTTTTAATCGTATTACCTTGCCGTCGTTTTCTGGAAAAACAGGACTGATAATGAAACGACTATTGAAATTCAGTGTTCTGTGTTTTTCTCTATTGGGACTGGGCTCCACCTATGCGCAAGAAGCCACGCCTGAACGACAGGAATGGAGTTTCAGCGGCATCAATGGCCAGTATGATAAAGAGCAGCTTCGGCGTGGTCTGCAGGTTTATGAAGAGAAGTGTCGCGCTTGTCACGGCATGAAGCACCTTACCTTTCGAACCTTGACCAGATCCGGCGGCCCGGAACTCACGGAAGAAGAAGCAAGAAGTATCGCTAACAGCTATCAGTTTCCTGAGATTCAGGATGACGGCCAGATGGGTGAGCGGGACGGGACGCTAAATGACAGCTTTATATCGCCATATTTAAACGAGCGGGAAGCTCGATACCTTAATAATGGCGCAGAACCTGTTGACCTGAGCTATATCGTCCGCGCCCGCTCATACGATCGTGGATTTCCGCAATTCCTGTTAGATGCTTTTCTGCCCTACACGGACCAGGGAGCTGATTACGTCTACGCGCTACTCACCGGCTATCTGCCTGACGATCCCGAACTGAAGGCTAACCGCTATTTTCCGGGCGGCGTGATTAACATGCCGAAACCACTGAATAGCGGAGAGATCCAATGGAGTCCGGCGTCGCAGAAAGCTGAAACTGAGGAGCAATACGCCAGGGATGTTACCGCCTTTCTGGCATGGGCAGCCGATCCGGCGCTCTCTGAACGAAAACAGCAAGGGATTTACGTTATGGGCTATCTGGCTATTATACTGGGGCTGCTATGGATATTACGACGAATGAAGAGACGTTCGCTCATGTAGCTTTTGCGAGGCGGGGTGATTACTCAGTTCACCAGCATTCAACCGGTCAGCAGCACTGTTGCTCTTGCGCGACTAAGACGAGTAAAGGAAGACAAAATATAAACCGAGCAAAACGAAAAAACCCCAAGCTATTTGATAGCTTGGGGTTTATGTTTGGCGGAAGCGTAGAGATTCGAACTCTAGAACCCTTTCGGGTCGCCGGTTTTCAAGACCGGTGCCTTCAACCGCTCGGCCACGCTTCCAATGAGGCGCACTATAAACATCCCGAACGGGCCTGTAAAGCACCAATGTGTTCGTTTGCCTGAAAAACAGCCAAAATATTGTTAATCGACTGAAATAACAACAGATTGACCATTTAATCAGCACAAATACCAGCTACAACGCTTAATGTTTTTTGATGTACATATCTTTGGTGTAGTAATTTCCCCGGTTATCCGGCGCAAATCCCCCCACCCACGGCTTCACCAGATGCGTGCGGACATAGTGGTAAACCGGAATCGCAGGGACATCATCACCTAAAAGATCTTCAGCCTGCTGATAGTATTTGCCTCGTTCTTCCAGTGAATTTGCTTTCGCCGCATTACGCATCGCTTCATCAAAGGCGGGATTGCTGTACTTGGTAGTATTCTCGCTATCACCGGTACGGAAAATATTGAGGAAACTTGAAGCATCATCATAATCGGCTATCCACGCATAGCGCACGACGTCAAAATTACCGGTGTGCATAGTGTCCAGCATGGTTTTCCATTCCTGGTTTTGCAGCTTCGCCTCGACGCCAAGGTTTTTCTTCCACATCGACGATGCGGCAATCGCAATACGCTGGTGCGTTTCGAAGGTGTTGTAGAGCAAATTCAAGCTAAGCGGATGCTCAGGACCAAAACCGGCTTCAGCAAGCAGTTTTTTGGCTTCAGCAATACGTTTTTCGAGCGGCCATGACGCATACTCCGGTGCATGCAGTTTCACCCCACCTATTTCCGGCTGGCTGATAACCCACGCAGCTCGCTGCCCCTGCCCCATCACCTTTTGCGCAATGATGTCTTTATCCAACGCCATATTCAGCGCCCGGCGCACGCGCGGATCATTAAACGGCGCGCGGGTTGTATTGAACTGATAGTAATACGTTGAAAGCTGGGGAGAGACATGCAGTTCATCGCCCATCGTTTTTTTCAGTTGGGCGAACTGATTGACCGGTACGCTATAAACAATGTCGATTTCACCGGCCTTATAGCGGTTTACGTCAGCCGACTCTGAGCTGATGGGCAAATAAGTAACTTTATTAATAACCGTATGCCGATCGTCCCAGTAATGTGGGTTACGCTCGGCAACGATGCGCTCATTGACCACCCATTGCGATAGTTTGTACGGCCCACTGCTGACAAAATGTTCTGGTCGGGTCCACTTGTCGCCAAAACGCCCAATCAGAACTTTATCCAGCGGCACCAGCGATGGATGCGCCAGCATCGCCAGAAACGCCGCCGTCGGTTGCGTCAGGGTAATTTCCAGCGTGGTATCATCCAGGGCTTTGACCCCTAGTGTAGCGGGATCTTTATTCCCTTGGGCAATATCAACCGCGTTCGCAACATGCATATTGCCCAGATACGAAGCATAAGGTGAAGCCGTTTGCGGCGAGACCAGACGCTGCCAACTCCAGACAACATCCTGTGCGGTAATCGCAGAGCCATCAGACCAGGTAATGCCCGGACGTAAATGAAAGGTCCAGATAGTATTGTCTTTATTCTCCCAGGATGCCGCAAGGCGGGGCTCGATAGACCCATCCTGCTTGACAGCAACCAGACCGTCGAACATATCGCTGATTAAATTAAACTCAACGTTGCTTTCGACTTTATGCGGATCCAGCGATGCCGGCTCACTGCTGTTATTTCTCACCAGTTCCTGCTTTTCAGCCAATGCTGTTCCTGCGGGAACATGAGCTGCCCATGCCGCGCCGTTTATTGATATCACACAAGCGGCCAACAGCGTAAACGTAAATACCTTCGATTTGTGTTGAGTCATTCCCTGCACCTTATTGTTCTGTTTTATGATGACACCGCAATCACTCATAAAGGGATGCAGTAAATAACGCAATATTTTTCAGTGACCTATAAGATGTCGATCTGACATTTTCAAACAATAAGTGGTAACATCTAATTTAGACACTTTTGCTGAAATAATATGCTTAAGTCTGGCGGGTTAAAATGCGTAAAGATGGGTAAAACCGCTGTGTCATTCCCCTTGATTTCATTATCCTCCATCATTAATTACATCTGTCATAAGAGAGTGACTCATGGATCGTATTATTAGTTCTTCGCGCGACCGTACATCGCTACTCAGCACGCATAAAGTGCTGCGCAATACCTATTTTCTGCTCAGCCTGACGCTGGCGTTTTCTGCCATCACCGCAACGGCAAGCACCGTGCTGATGCTGCCATCCCCGGGTCTAATCCTGACGCTGGTGGGTATGTATGGTCTGATGTTCCTGACATATAAAACTGCGGATAAGCCGGTCGGAATTCTGTCTGCTTTCGCATTCACCGGCTTCCTGGGCTACATTCTGGGACCGATTCTGAACACCTACCTGTCTGCAGGCATGGGTGATGTTATCGGTATGGCGCTGGGCGGCACTGCTCTGGTCTTCTTCAGCTGTTCTGCCTATGTGCTGACCACCCGTAAAGACATGTCCTTCCTCGGCGGTATGCTGATGGCAGGTATCGTGGTGGTGCTGATTGGTATGGTTGCGAATATCTTCCTGCAACTGCCAGCTCTGCATCTGGCCATCAGCGCGGTGTTTATTCTGATTTCTTCAGGCGCTATCCTGTTTGAAACCAGCAATATCATCCGTGGCGGTGAAACCAACTACATCCGTGCAACGGTCAGCCTGTATGTTTCGCTGTACAACATCTTCGTCAGCCTGCTGAGCATTCTGGGCTTCGCCAGCCGCGACTAAGTTGTCAACTCGCACTATCCAGCCCCGCTTATGCGGGGCTTTCTTTTTTGGTAAACTGCCGCCAGTTTGACTAACGTAGTGACGAATTATGTTGATCTTTGAAGGTAAAGAAATCAGTACCGATAGCGAAGGCTATCTGAAAGATACCACGCTGTGGAGCGAGCCGCTGGCGGAGAAAATCGCCGAAAACGAAGGCATTACGCTCTCCGCAGAACACTGGGAAGTGGTGCGTTTTGTCCGCGATTTTTATCTGGAATTTAATACCTCCCCCGCTATCCGCATGCTGGTAAAAGCGATGGCCAACAAGTTTGGCGAAGAGAAAGGCAACAGCCGTTATCTCTACCGCCTGTTCCCAAAAGGTCCGGCCAAGCAGGCGACTAAAATTGCCGGCCTGCCGAAACCGGTGAAATGTATTTAATAACGGATACTAAATCCCTTTAGTTCGTCGCCAGGACGATGGGGTTCGCTGAGAACTCTGTCAACCCTGGCGCTTCGCGGCCCCCCGGCTTTCAACCACTTCATCAGTTGTTCCACCCGGTCACTTTCACCGCAGGCGACAACCTCTACGCTGCCGTCATCCATATTCTTCGCGTATCCGGTCAATCCCAGCCGTTGTGCTTCATGCTGGGTGGTGTAGCGAAATCCTACCCCCTGAACCCGGCCATAGACCCAGGCGATTATGCAGACTTTCGACATTGCGGTTCTCCTTATCATCACAGCGCGCGTTGCAAATATGCGTAAAACTCAGGACAATGGCGCCCATTTCTTTGAATTGACAGAATAGTAAATTATGAGTGTACGTTTAGTGTTAGCCAAAGGGCGCGAAAAATCATTACTGCGCCGCCATCCGTGGGTATTTTCCGGTGCTGTCGCACGTATGGAAGGTAAAGCCAACCTCGGTGAAACCATCGATATTGTTGACCATCAGGGTAAATGGTTAGCACGCGGCGCGTACTCACCCGCGTCGCAGATCCGTGCACGCGTCTGGACATTTGACAAGTCTGAGTCCATCGATATTGATTTCTTTACCCGTCGTCTGCAGCAGGCGCAGACATGGCGTGACTGGCTGGCGAAAAAAGACGGTCTGGACAGCTACCGTCTGATCGCCGGAGAATCCGATGGTCTGCCGGGTGTCACCATTGACCGCTTCGGCAACTTCCTGGTGTTGCAGTTGCTCAGTGCGGGAGCTGAATACCAACGCGCCGCCCTGATTAGCGCTCTGCAAATTGTTTTCCCGGACTGCGCCATTTATGACCGTAGCGATGTGGCCGTGCGTAAAAAAGAAGGTATGGAGCTGACTCAAGGGCCAGTAACGGGCCAGCTTCCGCCAGCACTGCTGCCAATTGAAGAGCACGGCATGAAGCTACTGGTTGATATTCAGCATGGTCACAAAACCGGCTACTACCTCGATCAACGCGATAGCCGCCTGGCCACGCGTCGTTATGTGGAAAATCAGCGTGTGCTGAACTGTTTCTCTTATACCGGTGGATTTGCGGTTTCAGCATTAATGGGTGGCTGCCGTCAGGTCGTCAGCGTTGACACCTCTCAGGAAGCGCTCGATATTGCCCGCCAGAACGTGGAACTGAACAAGCTGGATCTGAGCAAAGCTGAGTTCGTGCGTGATGATGTGTTCAAACTTCTGCGAGCTTATCGCGATCGTGGTGAGAAATTCGACGTCATCGTGATGGATCCGCCGAAATTTGTCGAAAACAAAAGCCAGTTGATGGGTGCCTGCCGCGGCTATAAGGACATCAATATGCTGGCTATTCAGTTACTCAATCCGGGCGGCGTACTGCTGACTTTCTCCTGCTCTGGGCTTATGACCACCGATTTATTTCAGAAAATCATCGCTGATGCCGCAATAGATGCTGGTCGTGATGTACAATTTATAGAGCAGTTCCGTCAGGCCGCCGATCACCCGGTGATCGCTACCTACCCGGAAGGGCTGTATCTGAAAGGGTTTGCCTGTCGCATCATGTAACTTGAAAAGTGGAATATTACCCTTACATAGAGGGTATCTATTTCCCGGGAGGTGACTATGATTGCCAGCAAATTCGGTATCGGCCAGCAGGTCCGCCATTCCCTGTTAGGTTACCTCGGAGTGGTCGTGGATATCGACCCGGAATATTCGCTTGATCAACCGTCAGCCGATGAGTTGGCGGTTAACGACGAACTTCGCGCCGCTCCCTGGTATCACGTGGTGATGGAAGACGATAATGGTCTGCCAGTACATACGTATCTGGCCGAAGCACAACTGAGTAGTGAGCTACAGGAAGAACATCCGGAGCAACCGTCGATGGATGAACTGGCGCGAACAATTCGAAAACAGCTTCAGGCCCCGCGCCTGCGCAATTGATGCAAACACAGACCCGATTAGCTAATCGGGTCTGTGCGTTTTGTTCGGCTACAGATCAACCTTACTTCGCCAGTCCCAGCCGCGGGATCTCAATCGCCGGGCAACGATCCATTACCACCGTCAACCCTGCATCACGAGCCAGTACGGCTGCCTGCTCGTTAATCACGCCGAGCTGCATCCATAGGGTCTTCGCGCCGATGGCAATTGCCTCCTGAGCAACACCCCACGCCGCTTCGGAATTACGGAAGACATCTAC
Organism: Citrobacter sp. LUTT5; assembly: GCF_009905315.1. Taxonomy (NCBI): domain Bacteria; kingdom Pseudomonadati; phylum Pseudomonadota; class Gammaproteobacteria; order Enterobacterales; family Enterobacteriaceae; genus Citrobacter; species Citrobacter sp. LUTT5. The sequence goes on from NZ_CP047606.1 coordinate 3,112,871, forward strand.
CATATCCACTTTCTCTGGTACATCTGCCAGCGTCGCATAGCCCTGCTGCCCCAGCAGTGTTTTTCCGGCAACTTTCGGTGAAACAGGAATAACGTGATAGCCCTGATCGAGTAAATATTTCATAACCCGATAGCTTGGGCGATCGGGTTTATCGCTTGCTCCCACCAGTGCAATCGTGCGGGTCGTTGTCAAAATGCCAGCAATATCGGTCTCTTTCATCGTTTTCCTCCAGGCTGTTTAGCAAAGTGTACGACAAACCGGACTTTGCGACCATTCATCCCATACTGGCGCATGAGAGCTAAACTCAAAAATATGTCTATATGTTAGTAAACATGATTATCGAAAAATTTAGATACATCTTATACAGATTTTTTCTGGACAGGAGAAACCTATGAAAGCCGGCATTGTGACAGCCTTAATTGCCCTGTGTTTGCCGGTAACCGTTTTTGCTACCTCTCTACGTCTGTCTAATGATATTGACCTTCTGGTGCTGGACGGAAAAAAAGTCTCCAGCTCATTACTGCGTGGTGCCGAAAGTATTGAGCTGGAAAATGGTCGGCACCAGCTCGTGTTTCGCGTAGAAAAAACCATTCGCCTGTCCAGCCACGAAGAACGTCTGTATATTTCGCCCCCGCTGGTCATCAGCTTTGATACCCAACTCGTCAGTCAGGTTAATTTTCACCTGCCACGTCTGAGCAACGAGCGAGATGCAACGCATTTTGATGATGCCCCACGCGTAGAACTGCTGGATGGGGATTCCATGCCTATACCGGTTAAGCTGGATATTCTGTCAATCACATCCACCGCAAAAATCGTAGATTATGAAATGGAAACAGAGCGCTATAACAAAGCGGCTAAGCATGCGTCTTTACCGCAATTTGCCACGATGATGGCCGATGACAGTTCGCTGCTTTCCGGGGTATCTGAACTGGACCGCGTGCCGCCTCAGTCACAAACGCTGACTGAGCAGCGCTTAAAATATTGGTTTCAACAGGCTGACGCACAAACGCGGAGTAACTTCTTACAATGGGCTGAGAAACAGCCCCCATCGTGACATTTATGTTCGTATACGCATTTTTTTTGTCTTTCTCTTGCAGCGTCAAGTGCTTCCAGTACTCTGTAACAAGGTTAACTTGGGAGCTGTACTATGGAATTAACGACTCGCACATTACCAGCGCAGAAACATATTGCGTTGGTCGCACACGATCACTGCAAAAAGATGTTGATGAGCTGGGTTGAACGCCACCAGCCATTACTGGAACAACACGTTCTGTATGCTACAGGGACAACTGGAAATTTAATTCAACGCGCGACAGGAATGGACGTCAATGCCATGCTGAGCGGCCCAATGGGGGGTGACCAGCAGGTGGGTGCGCTAATTTCAGAAGGGAAAATTGATGTGCTGATTTTCTTCTGGGATCCGCTCAACGCCGTTCCCCACGATCCTGATGTCAAAGCCCTGCTACGCCTGGCCACAGTCTGGAACATTCCGGTCGCCACCAACGTGTCAACGGCTGATTTTATTATCCAGTCGCCAAACTTCAACGACGCAACGGATATCTTGATCCCGGATTACGCCCGTTATCTTGCAGAACGCCTCAAATAAACGCTAAGCAGGCGGCAACTGCCGCCTGCTTTTCAGGGTTTCCGGGTCACCGGAACGTCTAATTGCTTAAGCTCACCAACAAAACATGATGGCGCGTCTTTGCTAAACAGTAGCCATACCCGATGTCGTGCACGCGTTAGCGCCACATACAGCAACCGCCGCTCTTCAGCATCAGGAAAATCTTCAACAGCCGGGAGTAACGCCTCTTCCATAATCGACTCACGAGCCGGAGCCGGAAAACCGTCATTCCCGTCATGAAGCCCCATAACAATGACGTAATCCGCCTGCTGCCCTTTGCTGGCATGAATAGTCATAAAATCCAACTGCAGCTTGGGCCAGCGGGTGGCCGCTTTGTCCAGGCTGGCTGGCTTCAGATGATGGTACCGCGCCAGCACCAAAATTCTCTCTTCAGCTTTCACAAAACCCGACAGCTTATCCAGCAACAGATCTAACTGACTTTCATCGAGCAACGTGACTGCTTTTTTATCACCGGTCGTCAGACTGTTCAGCGGTTTCGTGAGCTGATGTGGGTTTTGCTGGATAAACTGGTTTGCGACTTCGCCAATCCGGCTATTAAAACGGTAAGTCGTATCCAGATTACAGCTATCGCCCTCACCAAAATTTTGCTGGAATGCGGTCGTCAGAGAAAGCTGTGCTCCGCTGAACCGGTAAATGGCCTGCCAGTCATCTCCCACGGCAAACAGCGTGGTCTGCGAGTTTTGCTTTCGCAAGGCGGCTAACAGGGCGGCGCGCTGAGGGGAAATATCCTGAAATTCATCGACCAGAATATGTTTCCACGGACTGATAAACCGCCCCTTCTCCAGAATGACAATAGCCTGATGGATCAACCCGGAGAAATCGACGGCATTCTCATCCTTCAGGGCACTCTTCCAGGCCTTGAGCAGCGGCGCCATTAGCTTTATGCGTTTACTGAACAGATCGCGGATCTCCTCCGGAGCATTAGCAATCATCTCCGCCTGTGCTCCACCATGCATCCGCATCAAACTAACCCAGCGATCCAACCGGGAGGCCAGACGGCGCTGTAATTTTTCGTCATCCCAGAAGTTACCTTCGGGTACAGACCACTGCATTTCTTCTTCTAACCATTGTCGCCAGCCTTTAGCCTGAGCCTTTTTCTCACTGCACTGCTGACGCCAGGTCGTTATAAAGAGTTTACTGCGAGCGGCGGCATCATTTTCCAGCTTGCTCACTGTTGGAACTTTTTTGCTACCTTGCGAAATAATGTACAACGCCAGTGAATGGAACGTCCGCGCAGGGACCTCGTCCGTATGCAGACGCTCACGAATGCGGTCATCCATCTCCTGGGCTGCTTTGCGTCCAAACGCCAGCAACAGGATCTGTTCTGGCGCGGCTTCTCCTCGTGCAAGCAGCCAGCCCGCACGGGCGACCAATACGGATGTTTTGCCGCTTCCGGCCCCCGCAAGAACCAATAAAGATTGCTCACCGTTCACTACCGCACGCGCCTGAGCCGGATTCAACGGCGAAGATTCAATATGCTGGAAAAACTCAGCATACTCTTCCAGCATTGCCTCGGTGTACGCCTGATTGTGCTGTAAGCGGCAGGCTTCAATGTCCTTCAACCATGCCAGGCATTGACGTAACGCCTCCCGGCAATTTTCAAATTCTTCCAGCCGATTAACCGGGAGCGGTAACGCGGCAAAGGCACGGCGAATCTGCTGCTGCAGCCCTGACGTTTGTTCGCGCGTCAGCCATTTACTTTCACTAGTACGCGCCGCTATCGCATCCAACTGCTGCTGTAAAACCCCCGCAGCAACGTCACTCATTTCCTGGCTCCACTGCTGCCAGAGTGCATTCAAATGATGATGGAAGCGCTGGGTTTCCGCCCACTCTGTACCGTGAAGACGAACCACCTTCTCATCCGGGAGTACAAACTCCAGCTCGCCCCACACCAGACCACGTTTGCAATGAATAGCCAGTAACTGATTGAAGGGAATAAGATACTCGTGACGATCGCCGGAAACTTTAATCCCGGCATTGAGAATAACGGCCCGATCGTAAGGGTGTTGTGCCAGACGTTTTCCAAGAGAAGTAGCTTTCAGTTCCATAAGACTCAAGCGGATCCACACGAAGAGGTTTGCTTATCAGTGTAACCGCCAGAGAAAACGTGCTCCAGCCCAAAAAAACGTTACAATTGCCGAATTCACAGAAAACCAGAGTTAACCGAGGGTTTATGCGTACTGTTCTGAATATTTTAAATTTTGTGCTTGGGGGGTTCGCCACCACCCTGGCTTGGTTACTGGCAACGCTGGTCAGTATCGTGCTTATTTTTACTTTACCCTTGACCCGTTCATGCTGGGAGATAACCCGACTTTCGCTGTTTCCCTATGGCAACGAAGCGATACATGTCGATGAACTGAATCCTGCCGGTAAAAGCGTCCTGTTGAATACCGGCGGCACCGTGCTCAATATTTTCTGGCTAATTTTCTTCGGCTGGTGGTTGTGTCTGATGCACATTGTCTCTGGTATTGCTCAGTGCATAACGATTATTGGTATTCCGGTTGGCATTGCGAACTTTAAAATCGCTGCCATTGCGCTCTGGCCGGTGGGTCGCCGGGTAGTTTCAGTAGAAGTTGCCCGTGCAGCGCGTGAAGCCAATGCACGTCGTCGCTTTGAATAATCAGGACCAATGGCCTTTATGTTAAGTCCTCTGCTCAAACGCTATACCTGGAACAGCACCTGGCTGTACTACGTGCGGATTTTTATCGCGCTATGCGGTACAACGGCGCTGCCCTGGTGGCTGGGTGACGTCAAGCTGACCATCCCTCTCACGCTAGGTATGGTCGCTGCCGCACTTACCGATCTCGATGATCGTCTCGCGGGCCGACTGCGCAATTTAATCATCACGCTGGTGTGCTTTTTTATTGCCTCAGCCTCCGTTGAACTGCTCTTCCCATGGCCCTGGCTGTTTGCTATTGGGTTAACGCTTTCCACCAGCGGTTTTATTCTGCTGGGGGGATTAGGCCAGCGCTATGCAACCATCGCTTTTGGCGCGTTGCTCATCGCCATTTACACGATGCTGGGCACCTCGCTTTACGATCAGTGGTATCAACAACCAATCCTGCTGCTCGCGGGCGCTATCTGGTATAACCTGCTGACGCTCACCGGGCATCTTCTGTTCCCCATCCGCCCCTTACAGGACAATCTGGCCCGCAGCTACGAACAATTAGCGCACTACCTGGAACTGAAGTCGCGTCTTTTTGATCCCGACATCGAAGATGAAAGCCAGGCGCCGTTGTATGATTTAGCCCTCGCTAATGGGCAACTGATGGCAACGCTAAACCAGACCAAAGTGTCGCTGCTGACTCGCCTGCGCGGTGACCGTGGACAACGGGGAACACGTCGCACGCTACATTACTATTTTGTGGCGCAGGATATTCATGAACGCGCAAGCTCCTCACATATTCAGTATCAAACGCTACGCGATCATTTCCGTCATAGCGATGTGATGTTCCGCTTCCAGCGGTTGATGTCGATGCAAGGACAAGCCTGTTCACAATTGTCTCGTTGTATTTTATTGCGCACGCCTTACCAGCACGATCCGCACTTTGAGCGCGTCTTCACCCATATAGATGCCGCACTTGAGCGCATGCGTGCCAGCGGTGAGCCTGCAGATCTGCTCAATACGCTGGGATTCTTACTATCGAACCTGCGGGCTATCGATGCGCAACTGGCCACCATTGAGTCTGAACAGGCTCAGGTACTCTCGCGCAATGAGTCTGAAAATCAGCTTGCTGATGACAGTCCCCATGGATTCAGTGATATCTGGTTACGCCTGAGCCGTAATTTCACCCCAGAGTCCGCACTGTTTCGCCATGCCGTCCGCATGTCGTTAGTGCTCTGTGTTGGTTATGCCATTATCCAGGTAACCGGCATGAATCACGGATACTGGATCTTGCTGACCAGCCTGTTTGTCTGTCAACCAAACTACAATGCCACCCGACATCGCCTGGCGCTCAGGATTATCGGCACGTTGGTTGGGATTGCCATCGGTTTACCGATCCTGTGGTTTGTGCCCTCTTTAGAAGGGCAGCTAATACTTTTAGTGATCACTGGTGTACTGTTTTTTGCCTTTCGCAACGTCCAGTATGCGCATGCCACCATGTTTATCACGCTGCTGGTATTACTGTGCTTTAACCTGCTCGGCGAAGGCTTTGAGGTTGCGCTGCCGCGTGTCATCGATACGCTAATTGGCTGTGCTATCGCCTGGGCGGCTGTCAGTTTCATCTGGCCAGACTGGCGTTTTCGTAATCTACCACGGGTAATTGAGCGGGCGACTGACGCTAACTGCCGCTACCTTGATGCAATTCTCGAACAATATCATCAGGGTCGTGATAATCGTCTGGCCTACCGTATCGCTCGCCGTGACGCGCATAACCGTGATGCTGAACTCGCCTCCGTGGTGTCAAACATGTCGAGCGAGCCGGATGTGACGGCCCAAACCCGCGAAACGGCGTTCCGTTTACTGTGTCTCAACCATACGTTTACCAGCTATATTTCTGCGCTTGGCGCACATCGCGAACAGTTGACCAATCCAGACGTTCTGGCATTGCTGGATGACGCTGTTTGCTATGTTGATGATGCCCTTCACCATCAACCCGCTGACGAGCAACGCGTATACCAGGCGTTAGAAGGGCTGAAGCAGCGAATTCAGCACCTGGAACCACGCCCGGACAGTAAAGAGCCTCTGGTCGTTCAGCAAGTTGGGTTATTGATCGCTCTGCTCCCGGAAATCCGGCGATTACAGCAGCAAATTGCCGTACTACCTTCTAATACCCCGGTTCCGGCGTAAGAGAACTTACCCACTCCACCAGCTCCTGGCGACGCGTCGCCGGGAGCGCGGCTTCATGTATCCCCCCTACCGCGCCTTCAAGGGCATAGAGTACTTTTACCGTCAGAGCCGGGTTATTTTGCCGAAGTTTCAGCCAGCACATTTGTGCTCCCAACGACCGCATAGTCCCCTCATCTTTAATTCCAACTTCATTCAGCAGAGTCTCCAGATGAAACGTCATATTTGGCAATTCCCGCAGACGATGCTGGGTAAAGCGACTCTGTTTTTCCTTAACCGCTGCATCCAACGAATATCGCGATAACGACACCAGTTGCTGCTGGTTTTGCCACAGGGCATCGTTCACCTGGTAATAATTAAGTACAAGAGGACGTCCCCGCTTAATAAATGTCAGCCAGACAGGAGAATTTTGTACACAATACTGGGCGCTCTGTTCACAGGCGCGAAGATACAACTCACCATTGGCGACCATGGCAAAGACCGTATCGCCAACCGTCAGACTGTAGCCACCAAACAGTGAGCGATAGTGAATTGTCCCCAGAGAAGCCAGATATTCCTGCGATTTATAGATCCTTGCATAAGAAAGCTCTTTCATAAAAATCCTTTTTAAATCATAACGTAAGAAAATGATTTTCAATAGCGGATCCGTTAATGACGAAAATAGGCAACTTATGCGTATGGGGCAAGATGAATTTTATTTTTCCCGTGACGACGACTAAAAATTGCGAACCTGTTTCCGAAAATAAGGTTGATCTTTGTTGATAGCAGGGTTACTGTATATTCATACAGTAACTCACAGGGCTGGATTGATTATGTACACTTCAGGCTATGCAAATCGTTCTTCGTCGTTCTCTTCCGCATCAAGCAACATTGCGCGCGTTTCATCAGAGAACGCAACCGCTGGGCTTATCAGTGAAGTAGTCTATCGCGAGGACCAGCCCATGATGACGCAACTACTGCTGCTTCCTCTGCTGCAACAGTTAGGGCAGCAATCACGCTGGCAGCTGTGGCTGACGCCTCAGCAAAAATTAAGCCGGGAGTGGGTGCAGTCAGCCGGACTTCCATTGACAAAAGTAATGCAGATTAGCCAACTCTCCCCCTGCAATACGCTGGAATCGATGATCCGTGCGCTGCGCACAGGTAATTACAGTGTTGTCATTGGCTGGCTGGCGGAAGAATTAACGGAAGATGAACATGCCGAGCTGGTAAAAGCGGCTAATGAAGGAAATGCGATGGGTTTTATCATGCGTCCTGTTTGCGCACAGTCACTTGCGGGGAGACAGCATTCCGGGCTAAAAATTCACTCGAATTTGTATCATTGAGTAAAATTAGGATTTATCCTGGAATTTTTTTTCATGCTTCAATTTGCCTTTGAGCTTTAACGCGTTTTTCGTCCGAACGCCTGTCTCAAGCGGTTTTCAGGAAATCCTCAGTGCATTTAGTCATCAATAAATGTTAAATATTATGTATACAAGCCTTTTTTTTTCATATGCCTGACGGACTTCACACTTGTAAGTTTTCAACTACGTTGTAGACTTTACATCGCCAGGGGTGCTCGGCGTAAGCCGCAGATATCGGTAGAGCAACTATTGAACTGGTCCCCGGGTGAAGGATTTAACCGTGTTATCTCTCTTCGGAGATATTCATGGCGAATTTTGGATGATAACGAGGCGCAAAAAATGAAAAAGACAGCTATCGCAATTGCAGTGGCACTGGCTGGTTTCGCTACCGTGGCGCAGGCCGCTCCGAAAGATAACACCTGGTACGCTGGTGCTAAAATGGGCTGGTCTCAGTACCATGATATTGGCAACAACCAGATCAACAACGCCGGTCCGACCCACGAAAGCCAACTGGGTGCCGGTGCGTTCGGTGGTTATCAGGTTAACCCGTACGTTGGTTTTGAAATGGGTTACGACTGGTTAGGCCGTATGCCGTACAAAGGCTACACCGACCAGACTCATCAAAACGGCGCTTTCAAAGCTCAGGGCGTTCAGCTGACCGCTAAACTGGGTTACCCAATCACTGACGATCTGGACGTTTATACCCGTCTGGGTGGTATGGTTTGGCGTGCAGACGCTAAAAACAACGAAGGCTTCAAAGACCACGACACTGGTGTATCCCCAGTATTCGCTGGTGGCGTAGAGTATGCAATTACTCCTGAAATCGCTACCCGTCTGGAATACCAGTGGACCAACAACATCGGTGACGCGAACACCGTTGGTGGTCGTCCGGATAACGGCCTGTTGAGCGTTGGTGTTTCTTACCGTTTCGGCCAGCAGGAAGAAGCAGCTCCAGTAGTTGTTGCTCCGGCTCCGGCTCCAGAAGTACAGACCAAGCACTTCACTCTGAAGTCTGACGTTCTGTTCAACTTCAACAAAGCAACTCTGAAACCAGAAGGCCAGCAGGCTCTGGACCAGATGTACAGCCAGCTGAGCAACCTGGATCCGAAAGACGGTTCCGTAGTGGTTCTGGGCTTCACTGACCGCATCGGTTCTGACGCTTACAACCAGGGTCTGTCCGAGAAACGTGCTCAGTCCGTTGTTGATTACCTGATCTCTAAAGGTATTCCTTCTGACAAAATCTCTGCACGTGGCATGGGTGAATCCAACCCAGTTACTGGCAACACCTGTGACAACGTGAAAGCTCGCGCTGCACTGATCGACTGCCTGGCTCCGGATCGTCGTGTTGAGATCGAAGTTAAAGGCATCAAAGACGTTGTAACTCAGCCTCAGGCTTAAGTTATCGTCTTATAAAAAACCCCGCTATGCGGGGTTTTTTTCATCTGTTTCCACTCAAAACAAGCCTCTTGTTACACCAGCCAACCGCTAGTCTTTTCCCAGCAACGCCTGTAAATCCTGTTTCAATGTCGACATTTTGTTCGCGTACTTCTCTTTATGCTCTGCGTCTTCAATCAGCTGCACTATAGTTTCAGAAAGCGTTTTTCCGCGCCTCTGCGCAAGACCTGCCAGACGCTGCCAGACCATAAACTCCAGATCGATCGATTTCTTACGCGTATGTTGATGCTCTGCATTAAAGTGCCGCTTACGCCTCGCCCGGATCGTTTGCTTCATACGATTGAGCAGTGCAGGGTTCATGTATTCTTCAATCCAGGCGTTGACCCGAACCGGTTCATTTTCGAGGGTTAGCAACAAATCAACGGCTTCTTTGGCAGCGCTGGCTTCCACATAGCGGGTAATCAACTCCCCCTCGCGATGCTTCTTCACCAGGTACTTCCATTTCCATCCGCTTTCAAGATTTTCAAGTTGTTGATATTTCATTGCGATCTCAATGTTACCGTGTAACTCTTATCAGAATATCAGCTTTTTCGGCATCTGAAGAAAAGAATATCCAGCCTGTGAACTGCCGCGCGTCATCACAACCGTTTCGCGGCGCTTTCCAGGTGTTTAGTGGTGAGGGTTACGGTATAATCTCGTTTTTTACAACAGACTAAAAAACATCAACTTTGACCATTACGAAACTTGCATGGCGTGATCTGGTTCCTGATACCGACAGTTATCAGGAAGTATTTGCACAGCCGCACGTCACTGACGACACCGACACCTTACTTAGTGATACTCAGCCACGTTTACAATTCGCGCTAGAGCAGCTTCTTCAGCACTGGACAACATCCTCGTTCATGTTGGTGAAAGCACCGGAGGAGCTTGAGTATCTCAACCTTATTGCAAAGGCTGCACGTCCCTTGCACACGGATGCAGGAAGCCTGACTGGCGGTCATTACGACATCTCCGGTCACACTATTCGTTATCGTACAGCTGAAAAAGCGGAAGACAATTTTGCGACGTTGACGCAGGTGGTCAGCGCTGACTGGGCCGAAGCTGAACAACTGTTTGGTTGTCTACGTCAGTTCAATGGCGAAATTACGCTGCAGCCAGGTCTGGTACATCAGGCCAATGGGGGGGTGCTGGTTATCTCATTGCGCACGCTGTTGGCCCAACCTCTGTTGTGGATGCGTCTGAAAGCCATTGTCAGCCACGAGCGTTTTGATTGGGTGGCTTTTGATGAGTCTCGCCCGCTGCCTGTCTCTGTTCCGCCTATGCCGCTTAAACTGAAAGTGATTTTGGTGGGCGAGCGTGAATCGCTGGCGGATTTCCAGGACATGGAACCAGAGTTGGCTGAACAGGCCATTTACAGCGAGTTTGAAGATAATCTGCAGATCGTGGATGCCGAAACCATGACGCAGTGGTGTCAGTGGGTCACGCATACTGCCATGCGCAATAATTTGCCTTACCCCGCTCCTGATGCCTGGCAGGTTTTGATCCGTGAAGCCGTTCGCTATACCGGTGAACAGGATACATTGCCGCTTAACCCGCTGTGGATCACCAGACAGTTCAAAGAGGTGGCCCCGTTATGCGAGAGCGAAACCTGCAACGCTGAGCAGTTCAGCCTGATGCTGGCTCAGCGCGAATGGCGTGAGGGATTCCTGGCTGAACGCATGCAGGATGAAATTCTGCAAGAGCAAATCCTTATCGAGACAGAAGGCGAGCGTATTGGCCAGATCAACGCCTTGTCGGTGATTGAGTTTCCAGGCCACCCACGCGCATTTGGCGAGCCTTCTCGTATCAGTTGCGTCGTGCATATTGGCGACGGCGAGTTTACGGACATTGAGCGCAAAGCCGAGCTCGGCGGAAATATTCATGCCAAGGGTATGATGATTATGCAGGCGTTCCTGATGTCGGAACTCCAGCTTGAGCAGCAAATCCCCTTCTCTGCCTCGCTGACCTTTGAGCAATCTTACAGCGAAGTGGACGGTGACAGCGCGTCTATGGCAGAACTGTGCGCATTGATCAGCGCCCTCGCCGACGTGCCTGTTAATCAAAGTATCGCCATTACCGGTTCTGTCGATCAGTTTGGTCGGGCGCAACCTGTCGGTGGTCTGAATGAGAAAATTGAAGGTTTCTTCGCCATCTGCCAGCAACGTGAGCTGACGGGCACGCAGGGCGTTATCATTCCTTCGGCTAACGTCAGACACCTCAGCCTGAATCCCGCGCTGCTACAGGCCATAGAAGAAGAAAAATTCACTATCTGGGCGGTGGACGACGTAACTGATGCGCTGCCACTGTTGTTAAATCTGGTGTGGGATGGCGAAGGCCAGACAACGCTGATGCAAACCATTCAGGAGCGTATTGCCACGGCTACGCAACAGGAAGGTCGTCACCGTTTTCCATGGCCGCTACGTTGGCTGAACTGGATTATTCCGAACTGATCGGACTTGTTCAGCGTACACGTGTTAGCTATCCTGCGTGCTTCAATAAAATAAGGCTTACAGAGAACATGGTAGATAAACGCGAATCCTATACGAAAGAAGACCTTCTTGCCTCTGGTCGCGGTGAACTGTTTGGCGCAAAAGGGCCACAACTGCCAGCACCAAGCATGCTGATGATGGACCGTGTCATCAAGATGACCGAAACCGGTGGCAACTTTGACAAAGGTTATGTTGAAGCTGAACTGGATATCAACCCAGACCTGTGGTTCTTCGGTTGTCACTTTATCGGCGATCCGGTGATGCCGGGCTGCCTGGGTCTCGACGCCATGTGGCAGCTGGTTGGATTCTATCTCGGCTGGCTGGGCGGCGAAGGTAAAGGCCGTGCGCTGGGCGTAGGTGAAGTTAAATTCACCGGCCAGGTTCTGCCGACTGCGAAGAAAGTCACTTACCGCATTCACTTCAAACGTATCGTTAACCGTCGCCTGATCATGGGCCTGGCTGATGGTGAAGTGCTGGTTGATGGTCGTTTGATCTACACCGCAAACGATCTGAAAGTGGGTCTGTTCCAGGACACTTCCGCGTTCTAATCCAGGACTGCGTAGCAGCCAGACATTAACGTTTCTCCGTTTTATCTGGTGTGCAAAAAGGCGAAACCTCCGCTCTGCGGAGGTTTCTTTTATCTAAAGAGACAGAATCAGGCCATTAAAACCCTATCCCCCATGGCTTCTCGCCAGCCTCCCAGCCAGTATGACCTCTGATTCAGCGTCTGATAGGGACACATTTCTTTTGAGCGTCCGGCAATGCCGGCCTGATATCCACGTTGATGTGCCCGTTCCAGGCGATCTCGTTTTTGTCTCTTCATGCCTCGTTTCCCTCATTTTTTGGTCTGGTGGAAAAGAAAACAGTGATTACTAAGTGTGCAATCACACTAAACGAATACCCCTAAACATTAGGCTCGTCAATGCGCAAAATTCACGCCAGTGTCATATTTGTGAGCTAGCCTCTAAATCATTTGTACAAAAATAGTCAGTCAGAACAGCTATCTCCACGGCTAAAAAAATAAAAAAAACCGCCCCGGGCGGTGAGCCAGGGGCGGCATAATTTACAATTATTTAAGCTTATGGGATGCGTTTCAGCTCTTGAGCAATAGCCGTCGCTTCCTGACTCCAGGCGTTAGCAAGAACCTTCACCATCTCATCGTAGCCGTCTTTAGTCTGTACAGCTTCGATGTGGAATGGACGTTTGATCAGTTGTCCCTGATGATTCAGCAACCATTCTCCACTCACGATAACCTTACCATCGTAACGACCGTGGAAGCCGGTTACGGTGACGTTCAGCGTGTCCTGAGTGCTTCCCAGCGGCTGCGAAGCAACAACCCAGCCAGGCAACTGCATGCTGAGGTTAGCAACCAGCGTATTGCGCAATTGCTGATCTAATGGGCTGGCCCAGAGATTATTATTGGCTATAACATATTGCACATCGCTGGTCTGGTAAACCACCCCATTACCGGCCAGATAATCAGGTACCGCAATCTGTTCAACCCACAGCAGACGGTTTCCCTGATTGGCGGAGCTCTGCACACCGCCTTGTGCGATAGGGAGCTGGTAATAGCTTTTATTCTCTCCGCTGGAGCTGCATGACGTCAACCAGACCGCCATCATCACCACTAGCCACTTTTTCATTGTTTCGCCCTCTTCGGCTCTGGATCTTTCTTGTCCTTCGCTTCAAATACCAGCGCATTACTCTTATCGTTCAGCGTTTTCAGTACCGGTTGCAGTTCACGTAGCACCTGATCAAGACGCTGCATATCTGCCACCATCTTGTTGTAGGCCGCAGAACCAGGCTGGAAGCCCTGCATGCTACGATTTAGTTCACGCAGCGTGTTCTGCATATCCGCCGGAAGATCCTGCATCGACTGGCTGGACGTGATCTTGTTCATGTTATCCAGCGTGGTTTGCAGATGCTTCATCGTGCGCTGGCTTTCCGACAGCGTATTGGTTGCCTGCTCAATCATCGGGTTCAGCGGCAGATTATTAATCTTATCCAACGCTTCCATCAGACGCTGTTGGATCTGCGCCAGACCACCGCTCACGGTCGGAATAATTTGATAACCATTAAATTCGCGTACACCAGTAATCGGCGGCTCTTTCGGATAGAAGTCGAGATCGACATAAAGCGCGCCGGTCACCAGGTTCCCGGTTTTGAGCGATGCCCGTAATCCGCGTTTAAGCAATTCCGCCAGATGAGCACCAACATCAGTATCTTCGCCCAGCTGCGCCTTCAGACGTTCTGGTTCGATGCGTACCAGCACCGGAATGCGATAATCATTGTTGAACACCTGGCGCATATTCGGTGAGAAGAAAGGTACTTTACTCACCGTACCCAAGCGGATGCCACGGAATTCCAGCGGCGCACCAGGCTGCAGGCCACGAATCGAATCTTTAAAGAACATCAGATAATCGATATGATCGGTATACAGTGAATCCTGAATACTTTTTTGATCGTCATAAAGATTAAACGCTGACTGTTGTGCGACCGGCTCGCCCTGCTCTAAACCTTCTGGCACATCAAAACTTACACCACCGCCAAACAGCGTGGAGAGCGATCCCATTTCTACGCGCATACCTGCTGAGGTAAGATCTACGGCGATCCCGCTGTCTTTCCAGAAACGCACATTACTTGTCACCAGACGATCGTTAGGCGCATTAATGAAAAGCTGATAGCTGATCGTACGCTTTTGCGCATCAAATGTACTGGTTTCAACCGAACCTACACGATAGCCGCGAAAAAGCACCGGATCGCCCGGACTCAACTGACCGGCTTTTTTGCTGTCCAGAATCACACGGATCCCTTTTGCATCTGGCGGGGCCAGCGGCGGTGAATCCAGCAGTTGGTAATTTTCCAGCTTACTGCCTTTATTGCCAGGCTGCAGTTCAATATAAGCCCCGGACAATAGCGTGCCGAGCCCACTTATACCTTCACGTCCAACCTGCGGCTTCACCACCCAAAAGACAGAATCTTTATGCAGCAGCTTTTCCATTCCGGAGTTAAGGCGCGCTTTAATCTCCACATGGGTCAGATCATCCGTCAGGGTTGCGCTCTCAACGATGCCGACGTCCACACTGCGGCTCTTAATCGTCGTCTTGCCCCCTTCAATACCTTCGGCATTGGTGGTAATAAGCGTGACCTGTGGCCCCTGATGACTGTAGTGATAAAACAGAACCCACGCGCCAATGAGTGCAGTGACGATAGGAAATATCCACACGGGCGACCAGTTTTTTACCTTTTGCACTTTGGCTTCCCCACTTTTAGATTCCATGCTGTCAGGACTCCTCATGGCCTGGTTCTGGTTCACGATCCCACGACAGACGCGGATCAAATGTCATCGCAGAAAACATTGTCATAATGACGACTAAAGCAAACATCAAAGCACCCATTGCAGGATAAATGTTCATTAACCCTCCCATGCGCACCAGCGCAGAGAGTACCGCAATCACAAAGACGTCGATCATTGACCAGCGACCGACAAATTCCACGACCTCATAAATTAAATGCATCCGTTCACTGTCGCGCTTGCCGTGCCCCTTGGCGTCCCAGCATAGCCAGGCAATGGCGATCATTTTCAACGTCGGCACCATAATACTGGCGATAAAGATAACCGCAGCCACCGGATACGAGCCTTCGCTCCAGATTAAAACCACCCCCTCAAGTATGGTTGACGGCAGCTTTGACCCGAGCAAATCGGTAATCATAATCGGCAGAATATTGGCAGGAAGATAAAGCATGATCGACGTAAACAGTAATGCCAACGTCCATTGCAGACTGTTTTTACGCCGCACATAGCCTTTCGTCTGACAGCGTGGGCACACCCGTTCATCAGCGGGAAGTATTGCAGTGCAGCAAGAGCAGGAACGCAGTCCCTGTCGAATACCAGGCACGCCAGGTTTTAAGGCCTGCTTTATGACAGGCATTGGCGCAATATCATCCCATAGCCAGCGACGGTCAACGCACTGAAATGCACGCAACTGTAAAACGCAAAAGAAGCACCACGGAATAAAGCTGCTGCCCACGCCGATATCGCCGTAGGCCATCAGCTTAACAAAGCTCACCAGCACGCCGGCGAGGAAGATTTCTGCCATTCCCCAGCTTTTTAACTGAAACAAAATGCGCGCCAGCCATGCTTTAAGCCGCTCGGGCATCTGAACCCGGTTTACCAGTAGCAGGATCGTCAGCAGGCAAAAGGCCGGAACCAGCTGAACGAATAAGATAAAGAAAGTGCCGAGACTGGCGTAATCTTCAGAAAAGAGTACGCTGGGAATTTGCAGCAACGTCACTTCACTACTCACCCCTGCGACGTTCATATTCACAAAGGGAAAGAGGTTTGACAGCAGCAGCATAAATAGTGCGGCTAAAACATAGGCAGTGGGACGCTGCCGGGGCGCGTCCCACTCAACGGTTAACGTAGTGCCACATCGTGGACATGCCGCTTTCTGACCATGCTCAAGGCGAGGTAACGCCACCAGCATGTCACACTGCGAGCACAAAATATGCTTCGCGGCATGGTGATGTTCGCACATAGGTGCTCCTTTAATTATGCGCCATTCTTCAAAGACTCAAGATACTCCCAGCGCTCAAAGGCTTGCTCAAGTTCTTGTTCCGCTTCGTTCAAATTAGCTAACACCTGTTGCGTTTGCTCGTGAGGCTGACTGAAAAACGCGGCGTCAGCAACCTGAGCCTGTAAGGCTTCCAGCTTAGCTTCCAGTTCTTCAAGCAACGCGGGGAGCTGCTCCAGTTCGCGCTGCAGTTTATAGCTTAGTTTGCTGGTGCCGCGTTTGACAATTTCTGCTTTAGGAGCGGCTGGCTCCTCTGTTTTTTTCGCAACTGGCTGCTTAAACGCCACATACTGCGATTGCTGACTGCGCGCATCATGATAACCGCCGACATAACGACCAATTTTACCGCCGCCTTCGAAGATCCAGCATTCGGTCACGGTATTATCGACAAACTGACGGTCGTGGCTCACCAGCAGCACGGTGCCCTGGTAGCTATCAATCAATTCTTCGAGCAGTTCCAGCGTTTCGACGTCAAGATCGTTAGTTGGTTCATCGAGAATCAACAGATTGCTGGGTTTCAGGAACAAACGCGCCAATAACAGGCGATTACGTTCCCCGCCAGAGAGCGCACGTACTGGCGTCATCGCACGTTTCGGATGGAACAGGAAGTCCTGCAGGTAACCCAACACATGGCGAGGTTTACCGTTAACCATCACCTCTTGCTTACCTTCAGCCAGGTTGTCCATCACGGTTTTATCGGGATCCAGTTCGGCGCGGTGCTGATCGAAATAGGCCACTTCCAGTTTGGTACCGACGTGAATGCGTCCGCTGTCAGCCTGAAGCTGACCTAACATCAACTTCAGCAGCGTTGTTTTGCCGCAGCCGTTAGGTCCGATTAGCGCGATCTTGTCGCTACGCTGCACCTGCGCGGAGAAATCTTTCACCAGCTGCTTTCCGTCAACCTGGTAATCCACATTCTCCATTTCGAAAACAATCTTGCCTGAACGGCTAGCCTCTTCGACTTGCATCTTCGCTGTGCCCATCACTTCGCGACGTTCGCCACGCTCGCGACGCATGGCTTTCAGTGCGCGCACGCGACCTTCGTTACGCGTACGACGCGCTTTGATACCCTGACGAATCCAGACTTCTTCCTGCGCCAACTTGCGATCAAATTCCGCGTTTTGTAACTCTTCTACGCGCAACGCTTCTTCTTTATCCAGCAGATACTGATCGTAACTCCCCGGATAGGTCACCAGCTTGCCGCGGTCAAGATCGACAATACGCGTCGCCATATTGCGGATAAATGAACGGTCATGGGAAATGAAAATAATTGTCCCATTGAAAGTTTTCAGGAACCCTTCCAGCCAGTCGATGGTTTCAATATCCAGGTGGTTCGTCGGTTCATCCAACAGCAGCACGCGCGGGTTGCTCACTAACGCGCGGCCCAGCGCCGCCTTACGTAGCCAGCCGCCGGAAAGCGATGCCAGCTCCATGTCTGCTTCCAGGCCAAGCTGTTCCAGTACTTCATTAATACGGTTTTCCAGCTGCCACAGATTGTGGTGATCCAGCTGTTCCTGAACCTTCGCCAGTTCCTGGAGGTTTTTATCACTCGGATCGGCGATCACCAGATGCGAGATATCGTGATAACGCTTGAGGTAAACCGCCTGTTCTGCAATCCCTTCGGCGACAAAATCGTAGACGCTACCCTGCACGTTGCGCGGCGGATCCTGCTGCAGACGCGCCACAACCAGATCCTGCTCATAAATAATACGCCCATCGTCAAGACCCTGTTCACGGTTCAGGATCTTCATCAGCGTCGATTTGCCCGCGCCATTACGGCCAACCAGACAGACCCGCTCGTTATCTTCGATATGCAGTTCAGCATTATCAAGAAGCGGCGCATCGCTGAACGACAGCCATGCACCATGCATACTGATTAATGACATTTAATTTTCCTTTCAGGCTGCGGTAATCAGCCAGCAATTGTGGATCTGACGGTTACGGGCAAAGTCCTGGGAAAGCGTTTTTTGGGTGATTTCTTGTGCTTTCAATCCCAGTTCAGCCAAACCGTCGAGATCCATACGGAACCCACGTTTGTTGTTGGAGAACATGATCGTGCCGTCTTTACGCAGCAGACGTTTCAGATCTTTCATCAGCGCCAGATGATCGCGCTGCACATCAAACGAGTCTTCCATACGTTTTGAGTTAGAGAACGTCGGCGGATCGATGAAAATCAGATCAAACTGTTCATTGGCATCACGCAACCAGCCCAGGCAATCGGCCTGAATTAAACGGTGAGCGCGACCGCTCAGGCCGTTCAGACGCAGGTTGCGTTCCGCCCATTCCAGATAGGTACGCGACATATCAACCGTCGTGGTGCTACGCGCACCGCCCAATCCTGCATGTACGCTGGCGCTGCCGGTGTAGGAGAACAGGTTAAGGAAGTCCTTACCTTTACTCATCTGCCCCAGCATACGGCGCGCAATACGGTGATCGAGGAATAAACCCGTATCAAGGTAGTCAGTCAGGTTCACCCACAGGCGCGCGTTGTACTCGCTTACCTCAATGAATTCACCCTTCTCATTCATCTTCTGATACTGATTCTTGCCTTTCTGCCGTTCACGGGTTTTCAGCACCAGTTTATTGGGCGCGATTTCCAGTACTGACAGCGTTGCGGCAATAATGTCAAACAGGCGTTGGCGCGCTTTTTGCGCATCAACTGTCTTCGGTGGGGCATATTCCTGAACCACGACCCACTCACCGTAACGATCCACAGCAACGTTGTATTCCGGCAGATCAGCGTCATACAGGCGATAACATTCAATGCCTTCCTGACGCGCCCATTTTTCCAGTTTCTTGATGTTTTTGCGCAGGCGGTTAGCATAATCTTCCGCGACCGTGGCAGGCTTGCTGTCCGCGGTGGTCTCTGCAACGTGATAGTTTTTCTGCACACAATCCAACGGGCCGTTTTTCGCCTTGAACTGCTTGTCGGCACGTAATTGCAAGCTGCTGAGCAGATCCGGAGAGGCGCTGAACAGCGACAAATTCCAGCCGCCAAACTGGTTTTTCATCGTACGGCCCAGCAGGCTGTGCAGGGCAATCAGCGCCGGTTCGCTATCCAGACGTTCGCCGTAAGGCGGGTTACTGATAACCGTCCCATACGGTCCTTTCGGCAACGGATTGCTCAGTTTGGCGACATCTTTAACCTCAAACGTCATCAGATCGGCGATACCGGCGCGGCGAGCGTTACTGCGCGCTTTTTCGATCACGCGCGCATCGCTGTCGGATCCATAAAAATGCGAGGTATAGTCAGCCAGTCCCTTACGCGCACGCACCTGCGCTTCGGCTTTAACTTCTTGCCAGACGGCTTCGTCGTGCTGCGCCCAACCGCTGAAGCCCCAGTACCCGCGGTGCAGGCCCGGCGCGCGATCGGTTGCCCACATCGCAGCTTCAATCAGCAGTGTGCCGGAACCACACATCGGATCGAGTAACGGGGTTCCCGGCTGCCAGCCAGAACGCATAACAATAGCGGCGGCCAGCGTTTCTTTAATCGGTGCCTGACCCGCGCGATCGCGATAGCCACGCTGGTGCAAACCATCACCGCTCAGATCGAGCGCAATGCTGGCGGTATCTTTATTCAACCAGACGTTGATGCGCAGATCCGGAGATTCACGATCCACATTCGGACGCGGCATATTTTTACGGGTAAATGCATCGACAATCGCATCCTTGACCTTTAGCGCGCCGTACTGGCTGTTACGAATGGTTTCGTTCAGGCCGCTAAAATGAACGGCAAACGTAGCACCAGGGTTAAATATCTCTGTCCAGTCGATTGCCTGAACGCCGAGGTACAGATCAAGATCGCTGTAGACCTTGCACTCTCCCATCGGCAGGATAATGCGCGAGGCCAGGCGACTCCACATCAGGCTCTGGTAAACAAGCCGCGTGTCGCCCTTAAAATGGACCCCACCCTGAACGACCTGACACTCCAGCGCGCCGAGGTTTTCCAGTTCAGTTTTTAACAGCTCTTCCAGCCCGCGGGCCGTACTGGCAAACAGAGAATTCATAATGTCACTTTTACTCCGAGAAAATTGCTGCGCATTATAGCTAATATGGGCTGTTTGTCATAAAGTTGAAGGCTTATTTTCATTCGAGGGGCTGTACAGTGGTCACGTTAACCCGACTTTTTATTCATCCGGTTAAATCAATGCGCGGCATTGGGCTCACGCATGCCCTGGCCGACGTCAGCGGTCTCGCCTTTGACCGTATATTTATGATCACTGAACCTGACGGAACGTTCATAACCGCCCGCCAGTTCCCACAAATGGTCCGTTTTACGCCTTCCCCATTCCACGATGGGCTGCATCTTACGGCTCCAGACGGCAGCAGTGCGCTCGTACGATTTGCCGACTTCGCCACCCAGGATGCGCCAACTGAAGTATGGGGGAATCATTTTACCGCGCGCATTGCGCCAGTGGCTATTAACCAGTGGCTTAGCAGTTTTTTCTCCCGTGACGTGCAGTTACGCTGGGTCGGTCCGCAGCTGACGCGCCGTGTAAAACGACATGTTGATGTTCCTTTATCCTTCGCTGATGGTTATCCCTATCTGCTGGCCAACGAAGCATCCCTGCGCGATGTGCAACAGCGCTGTCCGGCAAGCGTCAAAATGGAACAGTTTCGCCCCAATCTGGTGGTTTCAGGAGCTGGTGCCTGGGAAGAAGATACCTGGAAAGTGATTCGTATTGGCGACGTCATTTTTGATGTTGCAAAACCCTGTAGCCGCTGTATTTTCACTACCGTTAGCCCGGAAAAAGGCCAGAAACATCCATCCGGCGAACCGCTCGCAACACTGCAAACCTTCCGTACTGCGGTAGATAACGGCGATGTCGATTTCGGCCAGAATCTTATCGCACGCAACAGTGGCGTTATTCGCGTCGGCGATGAGGTAGAAATTTTGGCAACCGGCCCCGCCAGAGCGTACGGCGCGGCGGAATCAGACGACACTGCACCCGAACAACAACCTGATGCCACGGTGCTTATTGACTGGCAGGGACAGACCTTTCGCGGAAATAATCAGCAGGTATTGCTTGAGCAGCTGGAAAACCAGGGTATCCGGGTTCCCTATTCATGCCGGGCAGGCATTTGCGGATGCTGTCGAATTCGACTGGTAGATGGCGAAGTTAGCCCGTTGAAGAAATCAGCGATAGGGGACGACGGAACGATTCTGTGCTGCAGCTGTATTCCCAAAACGGCAATCAGGCTGGAGAGCTAAACCGCCTGCTCAAGGCTGAAACTGTCAACTACTGCTTGCGGTTTCAGTCTGTCATTCATTATTTTAATCGCATCGCCAAGCTGCATCGTGCGCCCGGCGATAACCACACCAGGTTGCGCAAGCAGACAAAGCGCGGCGTTTTCACCCGGCTCAACCACTAACAGGTTTACCTGTTCATCGGTATCGCTTAAATCAACACAGGCAGCGTCACCCACGACCGGCGACCAGTTAATACCGTGCGCAACAAAGTGCCAGCTTTTCGGCATTTGCGGTTTGAGATAACGAATCGCCACCAGCGCATTGAGCACCAGTTCCGATTTTTGTTCTTTGGCTAAATCCAGGTAGCGACATTTTTCTTCAAAGGAAAAATAAAGCGCGGCGTCATCAACACAAAAACCTGACGGAGAAAATGCATCAGGAGTGAGCATTTTACGAGCAAAACGCGAACGGAATAACATGCCATTGGCTAAATCGAGCATCATACGATCATGCTCTTCATCATAATACCAGCGCCAGTTATCGTCGGGTTTAATTCGCATCAGTTTCTCTCCTTTCCTTAATCATCACCGTTACGACAGTATCCTTTTGCCGCTTCGTTTATTGCCCTAATAATAAAAGCTCAGAATGTTCAAATAAGCAACAGTAAAGGAATATAAAACAACCAGGGCTAGAAATAAAGCCCTGGTTTGTGATTAAGGTAGCATTCAGATATTGCTGACGATTTCTTTTATCAACGGCGGACCTTTAAAAATAAAGCCCGAATAAATCTGTACGAGGGTTGCACCAGCAGCTATTTTCTCACGTGCAGCAATCACCGAGTCGATACCACCAACACCAATAATCGGCAGCTGGCCTTTTAATTCCTGAGACAACTGGCGAATAATTTCTGTACTTTTTAATTGTAATGGTCGACCGCTCAGGCCACCCATTTGATCGCAATTTTTCATTCCTTGAACGAGAGAACGATCGAGCGTGGTGTTAGTCGCAATTACGCCATCAATATTATGACGAACTAAACTGTCAGCAACCTGGATCAGTTCTTCCACAGAAAGATCCGGCGCGATCTTTACCGCCACTGGAACATATTTATGGTGGATCGCTTGCAGATCATTTTGCTTATTTTTAATTGCCGTCAGGAGATCGTCTAGCGCCTCGCCGTATTGCAACGTACGTAATCCCGGCGTATTCGGTGAAGAGATATTAATCGCGATATAACCCGCATAAGCATAGACTTTTTCCATACAAATCAGATAGTCATCTTTGCCGTTCTCTACTGGGGTATCTTTATTCTTACCAATATTAATCCCCAGAATACCGTCAAAATGCGATTTTTTAACGTTCTCAACCAGGTTATCAACCCCGTGGTTATTAAACCCCATACGGTTGATCAAACCTTCTGCATCGACCAGACGGAACAGACGCGGTTTATCGTTACCCGGCTGAGGGCGTGGCGTCACGGTACCAATCTCAATGGAACCAAATCCCATCGCGCCGAGCGCATCAATGCACTCCCCGTCTTTATCCAGTCCGGCAGCAAGCCCGAGCGGATTCTTAAACGTTAACCCCATACAGGTAACCGGTTTTGCCGGTACTTTCTGGCGCACAAGCGCTTCAAGCGGTGTGCCGGTAATGCGACGTAATTGCTGGAATGTCAATTCATGAGCGCGCTCTGGATCGAGCTGAAAAAGGGCTTTACGAACGAAGGGGTAGTACATGAACTCTCCTGGATTCCCGGTGTGCAAACCGGGGGCGTATTATGTGCGATCGCGAGCAAAAAGGGAATTGACCTGCGGCAATAAATAGCAATCGTTTTCCTGCTTCTGCCGTTTTATTCACTTTTCAACTTTTCTATGCCGTATAAATCATTTCGATAAACAAAATCTCTCTGCCAGACTGCATAAATTGTTATCAATGTTAAGCAAAAGCAAACAATTAGTTATAAGGGGAGATTAAAATTATGCGCGTCATTACTCTGGCGGGAAGCCCACGCTTCCCCTCTCGCTCCAGCGCGTTACTGGAATATGCTCGAGAAAAACTAAACGGTCATGATGTCGAAGTCTTTCACTGGAACCTGCATAACTTTGCCCCAGAAGACCTAATCTATGCCCGTTTTGACAGTCCGGCGCTGAAGACATTTAGCGAACAATTGCAGGATGCAGACGGGCTGATTGTCGCCACGCCGGTCTATAAAGCCGCTTACTCTGGCGCCCTGAAAACCCTGCTCGATCTGCTCCCCGAGCGAGCGCTGGAAGGAAAAGTAGTTTTGCCGTTGGCTACCGGCGGCAGCGTGGCGCATTTGCTTGCCGTCGATTACGCGCTGAAACCGGTACTGAGCGCATTAAAGGCCCAGGAGATCCTGCACGGTGTGTTTGCCGATGATTCTCAGGTAATTGATTATCAACATAAACCTCAGTTTACGACCAACCTTCAGCAGCGTCTGGACAGTGCGCTCGATACCTTCTGGCTGGCGTTGCATCGTCGCGATGTCCAACTTCCTCAACTGAACACCCTGCGAGGTGCCGCCCATGCTTGATCTTCTCAAGCGTCACACGTCATGGCTGGCACTGAGTGGGTTTTTGTCGCTGTCAACTCTGGGGCATGCCGCAGAATCGGCCCCCGATGCCTTGCGTATTGGTTACCAGAAAGGAAGCGTCAGTATGGTACTGGCCAAAAGCCATCAGCTACTGGAGAAACGCTATCCGCAGACTAAAATCTCGTGGGTCGAATTCCCGGCTGGGCCGCAAATGCTGGAAGCGCTCAACATCGGCAGTATCGATCTCGGCAGCACCGGTGATATTCCGCCAATTTTCGCCCAGGCTGCCGGAGCCGATCTGGTTTACGTGGGCGTCGAGCCGCCCAAACCAAAAGCCGAAGTGATTCTGGTGCCGAAAAATAGCCCGATCCAGAGCGTCGCGCAGCTTAAAGGACATAAAGTCGCTTTCCAGAAAGGGTCCAGCGCCCACAATTTACTGCTCCGGGCGCTGCAGCAGGCCGGACTGAAATTTACCGATATTCAACCGACCTATCTGACTCCCGCCGACGCGCGAGCAGCCTTTCAGCAAGGAAACGTTGATGCATGGGCTATCTGGGACCCCTATTATTCCGCCGCGTTACTGCAAGGTGATGTACGCGTGCTAAAAGACGGCTCAGACCTCAAGCAAACCGGTTCGTTTTATCTCGCCGCCCGTCCCTATGCCGAGAAAAATGGCGCATTTGTTCTTGGCGTACTGGATACCTTTAGCCAGGCCGATGCGCTAACCCTCAGCCAGCGCCAGCACAGTATCACCCTGCTGGCCAAAACCATGGGACTGCCAGAACCGGTGATTGCGTCTTATCTGGATCACCGTCCGCCAACCACCATTGTGCCAGTCAACGCCTCTGTTGCATCCCTGCAACAACAAACCGCCGATCTGTTTTATGACAACCGTCTGGTGCCGAAAAAAATCGATATTCACCAGCGTATCTGGCAACCCACTCAGCAGGCAGGAGAAAAATTATGAGTCTGAACATGTTTTGGTTTTTACCCACCCATGGTGACGGTCATTATCTTGGAACGGAAGAGGGTTCGCGCCCTGTCGATCACGGTTATCTGCAACAAATCGCGCAAACGGCCGATCGTCTTGGGTTTACCGGCGTTCTGATCCCAACTGGTCGCTCTTGCGAAGATGCCTGGCTGGTCGCCGCCTCGATGATCCCGGTCACCCAGCGATTAAAGTTTCTGGTCGCGCTGCGTCCAAGCGTTACCTCGCCAACGGTTGCCGCACGTCAGGCTGCAACGCTCGACAGACTCTCAAATGGCCGGGCGTTATTTAACCTGGTGACCGGCAGCGATCCACAGGAGCTGGCAGGCGACGGCGTGTTCCTCGATCACACCGAGCGCTATGAAGCCTCTGCGGAATTTACTCAGGTCTGGCGGCGCTTGCTGCAAGGTGAAACGGTGGATTTCAACGGCAAACATATTCACGTTCGCGGCGCGAAGCTGTTTTTCCCTCCCGTACAACAACCCCAACCACCGCTTTATTTCGGCGGCTCGTCTGATGTCGCACAAGATCTTGCTGCAGAACAGGTTGATCTCTACCTGACCTGGGGCGAGCCGCCCGAACAGGTGAAAGCGAAGATTGAACAGGTGCGGGCCAAAGCAGCGGCGCTCGGGCGCAAGATCCGCTTCGGTATTCGTCTGCATGTGATCGTACGAGAGACAACGCACGAGGCATGGCAGGCAGCGGATCGTCTGATAGCCCATCTGGATGACGACACCATCGCCAAAGCCCAGGCCGCCTTCTCAAAAACGGATTCGGTTGGTCAGCAGCGAATGGCTGCACTGCACAACGGTAAACGCGACAAACTGGAAATTAGCCCGAACCTGTGGGCAGGGGTAGGACTGGTACGCGGTGGCGCAGGGACCGCACTGGTTGGAGACGGTCCTACGGTCGCAGCACGTATTAACGAGTATGCCGCGCTGGGCATCGACAGCTTTGTGCTGTCCGGCTATCCGCATCTGGAAGAAGCGTACAGGGTTGGTGAGCTGCTGTTCCCGCATCTGGATGTCGCGATACCAGAAATTCCGCAACCGCAGCGCCTGCAACAGCAAGGAGAAGCAGTTGCAAACGAATTCATCCCGCGCAAAGTCGCACAAAGCTAAGGAGCGGCTAATGGCAACGACGAAAAACAGATGGTTATTGCGCCTCGCGCCCTGGTTTTTACCGGTAGGTCTGGTGGCGCTCTGGCAGCTCGCATCATCAATGGGCTGGCTGTCCAACCGCATACTACCCTCTCCGGAGGGTGTTATCGAAGCCTTCTGGACGCTTTCCGCCAGCGGCGAGCTTTGGCAGCATCTGGCCATCAGTTCCTGGCGCGCGCTGATCGGATTCTCCATCGGTGGATCGATTGGCCTGACGCTGGGACTGATCAGCGGTCTTTCGCGTTGGGGAGAACGCTTGCTGGATACCTCGGTGCAGATGCTGCGTAACGTACCGCATCTGGCGCTGATCCCGCTGGTGATTTTGTGGTTCGGCATTGATGAATCCGCCAAGATCTTTCTCGTTGCGTTGGGCACGCTGTTCCCGATTTACATCAACACCTGGCATGGGATCCGTAATATCGATCGTGGGCTGGTAGAAATGGCGCGTAGCTATGGGTTGTCCGGCTTTTCACTGTTTGTTCATGTCATCCTCCCTGGCGCCCTGCCCTCAATTATGGTCGGCGTGCGTTTCGCTCTCGGGCTGATGTGGCTGACGCTTATCGTCGCAGAAACCATTTCAGCCAATGCCGGTATTGGCTACCTGGCGATGAACGCTCGCGAATTTCTGCAAACCGATGTGGTCGTGGTGGCCATTATTCTCTACGCCTTACTCGGCAAACTTGCCGACGTCAGCGCCCAATTGCTGGAGCGAGTCTGGCTGCGCTGGCACCCGGCTTACCATATAAAGGAGGCTACCGTATGAATACCGCTCGCTTGAACCAGGGTACGCCGCTGTTGCTGAGCGCCGTGACAAAACAATACGCCGCCAATACGGTGCTCAATCAGTTAGATTTGCATATACAGGCCGGGCAGTTCGTTGCCGTGGTTGGCCGCAGCGGTGGTGGTAAAAGCACGTTGCTGCGTCTGCTGGCAGGGTTGGAGTCGCCCACCTCAGGCGCATTACTTGCCGGAACCACCCCACTGGCGGAAATTCAGGATGATACGCGTATGATGTTTCAGGATGCGCGTCTGCTGCCATGGAAGACGGTTATCGATAACGTCGGTCTGGGTCTGAAAGGTCACTGGCACAATGCGGCCCGAGATGCGCTGGCCGCCGTTGGACTGGAGAATCGTGCTCAGGAGTGGCCCGCAGCGCTTTCTGGCGGACAAAAACAGCGCGTGGCCCTGGCCCGGGCATTAATTCATCGCCCTGGTCTGCTGCTGCTGGATGAACCCCTCGGCGCACTGGATGCCTTAACCCGCCTTGAAATGCAGGAGCTGATCGTCTCTTTATGGCAAGAGCACGGCTTTACCGTACTGTTGGTCACCCATGACGTCAGCGAAGCGGTAGCAATGGCCGATCGCGTTTTGCTGATTGAGGACGGAAAAATCGGGCTGGATTTAACGGTGGATATTGCACGACCTCGCCGGATTGGTTCCGTGCGTTTGACAGAACTGGAAGCCGAGGTGTTGAACCGGGTGATGCAGCGTGGCGACAATGAAGTTCAGCTACGCAAGCAAGGTTAAAAATGCCGGATGGCGCTACCGCTTATCCGGCCTACGCGTGAATGGTAGGCCGGACCCATCCGGCAATATTATCAGGCTAACGCTTTAGAGATCTTTTCGAACAGATCGCCTGACAGATTCTCCAGACCTTTCAGCTGTTCCAGCGCCGCACGCATCTTCGCCTGACGTTTTGCATCATAACGTTTTAAGCGAATCAGCGGCTCAATCAGGCGTGACGCCACCTGCGGGTTACGGCTGTTGAGCTCAGTCAGCATGTCAACCAAGAACTGATAACCGCTACCATCTTCCGCATGGAATGCTGCCGGGTTGCTGCCCGCGAAGGCACCGATCAGAGAACGGATGCGGTTTGGGTTACTCATGCTAAAAGAGCGATGCTTCAACAGGCCGCGTACCGTTTCCAGTACGTTTCTAGCCGGGCTGGTGGATTGCAGGATAAACCATTTATCCATCACCAGACCGTCATGGTGCCACTTATTGTCATACTCCTGCATCAACGCGTCACGACAAGGAAGCTGCGCAGCGACTGCCGCGGATAGCGCCGCCAGCGCATCGGTCATATTGTTCGCTTCACGGTACTGCTTGCTTACCAGCGTGTCAGCCAGATGGGTTTCGCCAAAGGCCAGGAATCGCAGGCAGGCGTTACGCAGCGTACGCTTGCCAATATCGGCATGCTCAACGCGGTACTCATCAAGATGATTAGCGTTATAGATGGCGAGGAATTCATCCGCCAGCTCGGCCGCCAACGTGCGGGTTAACGCTTCGCGTACTTCGGTTATCGCCACCGGATCAATGATGTCGAACAGTTCGGCAATTTCATTTACTGAAGGCAGCGTCAGGATCTCTGCCGCCAGCGCCGGATCGATTTTCTCATCCAGCAAAACTGCGCGGAATGCATCGGCCACGTGTACCGGCAGCGACAGCGGCTGTCCCTGCTGATGGCGGGCAACGTTGAGCTTAATGTAGGTCGCCAGCAGGCTTTGCGCCGCGTCCCAACGAGAGAAATCATTACGCGCGTGACGCATCAGGAAAGTCAGTTGCTGATCGCTCCATTTATATTCCAGTTTTACCGGCGCGGAGAATTCGCACAGCAATGCCGGAACCGGCTGGAAGTAGACGTTATCAAAGACAAACGTCTGCTCTGCCTGGGTTACGTTGAGTACGGAATTCACCGGGTGCCCGCCTTTTTGTAGCGGGATCACTTTCCCTTCGTTGTCATACAACTCGAGAGCGAAAGGAATATGCAACGGCTGTTTTTCGGCCTGATCCGGCGTGGCCGGCGTGCGCTGGCTAATGGTCAGCGTGTACTGTTCAGTTGATGGGTTATAGTCATCACGCACGGTCAGAATCGGCGTACCGGACTGACTGTACCAGCGGCGGAAATGGGAGAGATCAACGTTAGACGCATCTTCCATCGCCTGCACAAAATCATCACAGGTTGCAGCGCTACCGTCGTGACGCTCAAAGTACAGCTGCATCCCTTTCTGGAAGTTAGCCTCACCCAGCAGGGTGTGGATCATGCGAATCACTTCCGCCCCCTTCTCGTACACGGTAAGGGTATAGAAGTTGTTCATTTCGATGACCATATCCGGGCGGATAGGATGCGCCATCGGGCTGGCGTCCTCAGCAAACTGCAGGCCGCGCATGGTACGCACATTGCTGATGCGGTTTACCGCACGTGAGCCGAGATCGGAACTGAACTCCTGATCGCGGAACACAGTTAAACCCTCTTTCAGGCTCAACTGGAACCAGTCGCGACAGGTCACGCGGTTGCCGGTCCAGTTATGGAAATATTCGTGACCGATGACGCGCTCAATATCGAGGTAATCTTTGTCGGTGGCGGTATCGGTACGCGCCAGCACGTATTTGGAGTTAAAGATGTTCAGACCTTTATTCTCCATCGCGCCCATGTTGAAGAAATCCACAGCGACAATCATATAGATGTCGAGGTCATACTCGAGGCCAAAGCGCTCTTCATCCCATTTCATGGAGTTTTTCAGCGAGGTCATCGCCCATGGCGCGCGGTCCAGGTTACCGCGATCGACGTACAGTTCCAGTGCCACTTCACGCCCTGAGCGGGTAGTAAAAGTATCGCGCAGGACGTCAAAATCACCGGCCACCAGCGCAAATAAATAGCACGGTTTCGGGAATGGATCCTGCCACTGAACCCAGTGGCGACCATTTTCCAGTTCACCCTGCGCCACGCGGTTACCGTTGGAGAGCAGGAACGGATATTGCGTTTTATCGGCGATTATTTTGGTAGTAAAACGCGCCAGCACGTCCGGGCGATCAAGATACCAGGTAATATGGCGGAAACCTTCTGCTTCGCACTGGGTACACAGCGCATCGCCTGACTTGTACAGCCCTTCCAGCGCGGTATTCGCCGCTGGGCTAATTTCATTCACGATACGCAGCGTAAAACGTTCCGGCAGTTGATTGATGACCAGAGCGCCCTCTTCTTCTTTATACTCTGTCCACAGTTCGTCGTTTACGTGGATCGACACCAGGGTCAGATCTTCGCCATTCAGGCGCAGGGGCGCGTCGGACGCGCCATGACGGACAGCCTGGCTCACTGCGGTGACCACGGTTTTTTCAGCATCCAGGTCAAAGGTCAAATCAATATCAGTAATCTGGTAATCCGGCGCACGATAGTCGTGACGGTATTTGGCTTGTGGCTGTTGTGTCATAAAAAAACCTTTAGCATCTTTAATAGAGTCTCGGCTTCAGTCTATTCCTGTTGCGTAAATCGCGCTACGCAGAATGTTCATCTTTTCAGGCACAAACACCCTTTTTGCTACATTTTTATAACACGTGGCACGAATTGCCCTCGACCAGAAAGAGAGCTTATGGTGTGATCGGGGTTCAATAAATCGCTAAACAGGGTATACTCCAGCGGTTTTCTTAGTTGTTTATTGTACTAAACGCTCCCGTGAGAGGATGCTACTGCGCACCTATGACACAATTCGCTTCTCCTGTTCTGCACTCGCTGCTGGATACAGACGCTTATAAGTTGCATATGCAGCAAGCCGTTTTTCACCACTACTATGACGTACAAGTAGCGGCTGAATTTCGTTGCCGTGGCGATGACCTGCTCGGTATTTATGCCGACTCTATTCGTGAGCAGGTGAATGCTATGCAGCACCTGCGACTGCAGGAGGATGAGTACCAGTGGCTCTCCGGCCTGCCTTTCTTTAAAGCTGATTACCTCACCTGGTTACGTGATTTCCGCTATAACCCGGAACAGGTTTGCGTCACCAATGATAACGGTAAGCTAAACATCCGCTTAACCGGTCCGTGGCGTGAAGTGATCATGTGGGAAGTCCCGCTGTTAGCGGTGATTAGCGAACTGGTACACCGTTACCGCTCACCTGAATCAGGCGTCCCGCAGGCACTCGATGAGCTGGAAAGCAAACTAGTAGAATTCTCTGCTTTAACGAAAGATGTCGATATGTCCCGCTTCCATTTGATGGATTTCGGTACGCGTCGTCGTTTTTCGCGCGAAGTACAGCAGGCTATCGTTAAACGCCTGCAGCAAGAGCCCTGGTTTGTCGGCACCAGTAACTACGATCTGGCCCGCCGTCTGTCATTAACCCCAATGGGTACGCAGGCGCATGAGTGGTTCCAGGCTCATCAGCAAATCAGTCCTGAACTTGCCACCAGCCAACGTGTAGCCCTGGCCGCCTGGTTAAATGAGTATCCTGATCAACTCGGCATTGCATTGACCGATTGCATCACCATGGACGCATTTTTACGCGACTTTGGCGTTGAGTTTGCGACCCGCTACCAGGGATTACGCCATGACTCAGGCGATCCGGTGGAATGGGGTGAAAAAGCCATCGCCCATTATGAAAAACTGGGTATTGATCCGCTGAGCAAAACGCTGGTCTTTTCAGATAACCTCGATCTGAAAAAAGCGATTGAACTCTACCGCCACTTCTCTTCCCGCGTACAGTTGAGTTTTGGTATTGGGACACGGCTAACATGCGACATTCCACAGGTTAAGCCGCTTAATATCGTAATTAAGCTGGTGGAATGTAACGGCAAACCAGTGGCGAAGTTATCTGACAGCCCGGGTAAAACCATCTGCCACGATAAAGCATTTGTTCGTGCACTGCGCAAAGCCTTCGATCTCCCGCATATTAAAAAAGCCAGTTAATCCTTCCAGGGAGCCATTTTGGCTCCCTTATTCGCGTTTATTTCCGAAATCTTTCACTCCAGCTACGAATTCTGCTTGTCTGATTGCAGATGCCAGGTAACATAGGTATCCCCCCCATTATGGGTGGACATGTGTTTATATATCCGACTATTAACAGAGAGAATATTATGAGCGTTGTGCCTGTAGCCGACGTACTCCAGGGCCGCGTAGCCGTTGACAGCGAAGTCACCGTGCGCGGATGGGTGCGTACCCGCCGAGATTCAAAAGCTGGCATCTCCTTCCTCGCCGTTTATGACGGTTCCTGCTTTGATCCTGTACAGGCCGTCATCAATAATTCTCTGCCCAATTACAATCAGGACGTACTGCGCCTGACGACGGGTTGTTCAGTTATCGTAACGGGTAAAGTCGTTGCATCACCTGGACAAGGACAGAGCTTTGAAATTCAGGCCACTGAAGTTGAAGTCGCGGGCTGGGTTGAAGATCCTGATACCTACCCAATGGCGGCTAAGCGTCACAGCATCGAGTATCTGCGTGAAGTGGCGCATATGCGTCCGCGCACCAATATGATTGGTGCGGTAGCACGCGTACGTCATACGCTGGCGCAAGCGCTGCATCGCTTCTTCCACGAGCAGGGTTTCTTTTGGGTATCGACTCCGCTGATCACCGCTTCCGATACGGAAGGTGCCGGTGAAATGTTCCGTGTTTCTACCCTGGATCTGGAAAACCTGCCGCGTAACGATCAGGGTAAAGTCGATTTCGATAAAGACTTCTTTGGTAAGGAAGCGTTCCTGACCGTTTCCGGTCAGTTGAACGGTGAAACCTACGCCTGCGCTCTGTCCAAAATTTATACCTTTGGCCCGACGTTCCGTGCAGAAAACTCTAACACCAGTCGTCACCTGGCAGAGTTCTGGATGCTGGAACCAGAAGTGGCGTTCGCTGACCTGAACGATGTTGCAGGCCTGGCTGAAGCGATGCTGAAATACGCGTTCAAAGCCGTACTGGCAGAGCGTGCGGATGATATGAAATTCTTCGCTGAACGTGTCGACAAGGACGCGATTTCACGCCTGGAACGTTTCATTGACGCTGACTTCGCGCAGGTGGATTACACCGACGCGGTAAGCATTCTGGAAAAATGCGGCAAACAGTTTGAAAACCCGGTTTACTGGGGTGTGGATCTGTCTTCCGAGCATGAACGTTATCTTGCTGAAGAGCACTTTAAAGCGCCGGTGGTGGTGAAAAACTACCCGAAAGATATCAAAGCGTTTTATATGCGCCTTAACGAAGACGGTAAAACCGTTGCTGCAATGGACGTTCTGGCTCCAGGAATCGGCGAAATCATCGGTGGTTCTCAGCGTGAAGAGCGTCTGGACGTGCTGGATGCCCGTATGCTGGAAATGGGTCTGAACAAAGAGGATTACTGGTGGTATCGCGACCTGCGTCGCTACGGTACCGTTCCGCATTCCGGCTTCGGATTGGGCTTCGAGCGTCTGATCGCTTACGTCACCGGCGTGCAAAACGTCCGTGATGTTATTCCGTTCCCGCGTACTCCGCGTAACGCCACCTTCTAAACGTGCGTTATTGTTTCAAAGGCCAGCATTGCTGGCCTTTTTTATACCCTTTTCATGTTATCTGGATACCCATCTCACGTTAAACACAACCATTCAATCCCCTCCACCTGTTACGTAATATTTCATCGCAATACACTTGCACAAAAAATAACCAGTAATTTTATTGTGGATTAGCATTTTCTGATTAAATAGTACATTTTTTAGTCTTTCGCACGGCACTCCAGACGTCCAAAAATCGTTATCTGTAAAATCCAAACTTTCCGGTATTACGGAGAAAAAATAACCTTAGTAAAATTAAATATAAGAAAATCATATAAATAGAAATAAAAACGAGAATTTTCAGCTCAGGGGTATCCGAAGTTTGACGCTGTTCACAAAGTTGCACAAAAATAACATTTTGTTACACATTTTTTCTTTTTGAAACCAAATCTTTATATTTGTAGCACTTTGACGGTAGCGAAACGGTAGTTTGAATGGAAAGATGCCTGTCAGACACATAAAGACACCAAACTCTCATCAATAGTTCCGTAAATTTTCATTGACGGAATTTATTGGCGGCAGTGGCAGGTGTCATATAAAAACCGATGAGGGTAATAAATAATGATGAAGCGCAATATTCTGGCAGTGGTTATCCCTGCTCTGCTGGTAGCCGGGGCAGCTAACGCTGCAGAAGTTTACAACAAAGATGGTAACAAGCTGGATATCTACGGTAAAACCGTTGGTCTGCATTATTTTTCTGACAGCGCTGCTGACGATGGCGATCAGACTTATGCTCGTCTTGGTTTCAAAGGGGAAACTCAGATTAACTCCGAGCTGTCCGGTTACGGTCAGTGGGAATACAACTTTGCCGGTAACAACTCTGAAGGCGGCAGTGACGCTCAGAACGGCAACAAAACCCGTCTGGCATTTGCTGGTCTGAAATATGCCGATCTGGGTTCTTTCGACTACGGTCGTAACTACGGTATCGTTTACGATGCTCTGGGTTACACCGATATGCTGCCAGAATTTGGTGGTGATACCGCATACAGCGACAACTTCTTCGTTGGTCGTGTTGGTGGTGTTGCAACCTACCGTAACTCCAACTTCTTCGGTCTGGTTGACGGTCTGAACTTCGGTATCCAGTATCTGGGTAAAAACGAACGTGATGGCAATACCGGTCGCTCTAACGGCGACGGCGTTGGCGGTTCTGTAAGCTACGAAATGGATGGTTTCGGTATCGTGGGTGCTTACGGCGCAGCTGACCGCACCAACGCGCAGGAAAACTCTTTCTACGGCAATGGCGGTAAAAAAGCTGAGCAGTGGGCGACCGGCGTGAAATACGATGCTAACAACATCTACCTGGCAGCGAACTACGGTGAAACCCGTAACGCGACCCGCATCTCAGGTGCTGGTAACAGCGGTTTTGCGAACAAAACTGAAGACGTATTCGTCGTTGCTCAGTACCAGTTCGATTTCGGCCTGCGTCCGTCCCTCTCCTACAACAAGTCTAAAGCGAAAGACGTAGAAGGTATCGGTGATGTGGATCTGGTCGATTACTTCGAAGTAGGCGCAACCTACTACTTCAACAAAAACATGTCCACCTATGTTGACTACAAGATTAACCAAATCGATTCTGACAACAAACTGGGCGTGAACTCTGACGACATCGTTGCAGTTGGTATCGTTTACCAGTTCTAATAGCAGACCTCTTTGTTAAATGCCTTAAAAACAGGACTTCGGTCCTGTTTTTTTATATCTGCCAGCGGATTCTTGCGTCTTAAAAAAACACCTCAGCTTTTCGTCAGTAACGGTTGGCATTTTGTAAATCTACCGTTAACCTGATAGCGGACTTCCCTTCTGTAATCACTATGGAACCTCGTCATGTTTGAGAACATTACCGCCGCTCCTGCCGACCCCATTTTGGGTCTGGCTGATTTGTTTCGTGCCGATGACCGCCCTGGAAAAATAAACCTCGGGATCGGTGTATATAAAGATGAGACAGGCAAAACGCCGGTGCTGACCAGCGTTAAAAAAGCCGAGCAATATATACTGGAAAATGAAACCACCAAAAACTATCTTGGCATTGACGGTATTCCAGAGTTTGGTCGTTGTACTCAGGAATTACTGTTTGGTAAAACGAGTTCGCTTATCAACGATAAACGCGCACGTACAGCACAGACCCCTGGTGGCACTGGCGCACTTCGCGTGGCAGCTGATTTTCTCGCAAGAAATACGTCGGCTAAACGCGTATGGGTGAGCAACCCAAGCTGGCCGAACCATAAGAGCGTCTTTAACTCTGCCGGTCTGGAAGTTCGTGAATACAACTATTACGATGCGGCGAACCACTCATTAGACTTTGATGCGCTGCTGGCCAGCCTCAGCGAAGCTCAGGCTGGCGATGTGGTACTGTTCCACGGCTGCTGTCATAACCCAACCGGTATCGATCCTACGCTTGAGCAGTGGCAAACGCTGGCTCAGCTTTCTGTCGAGAAAGGATGGTTGCCGCTGTTTGACTTCGCATACCAGGGCTTTGCCCGCGGTCTGGAAGAAGATGCAGAAGGTCTGCGCGCATTCGCCGCGCTGCACAAAGAGCTGATCGTTGCCAGTTCCTACTCCAAGAACTTTGGTCTGTACAATGAGCGCGTGGGTGCCTGTACGCTGGTTGCTGCTGATGCTGAAACCGTCGACCGTGCGTTTAGTCAGATGAAATCAGCCATTCGCGCTAACTATTCCAACCCGCCAGCACACGGCGCATCCGTAGTTGCCACGATTCTGAGCAATGAAGCGCTGCGTGCCATCTGGGAACAGGAACTGACCGATATGCGCCAACGCATTCAACGCATGCGTTTACTGTTCGTGAATACGCTGCAGGAGAAAGGTGCGAACCGCGACTTCAGCTTTATCATCAAACAGAACGGCATGTTCTCATTCAGCGGCCTGACAAAAGAGCAGGTTCTGCGTCTGCGTGAAGAGTTTGGTGTCTACGCTGTCGCTTCCGGACGTGTAAACGTAGCTGGAATGACGCCAGATAACATGGCACCGCTGTGCGAAGCGATTGTCGCAGTACTGTAATCTATCGCGTACAAAAAAGGCCGCAATAGCGGCCTTTTTATTTATCTGCGGTATTACCAGACAGGCATTTCGTCCTGCAGGAACGGGTTATGAAGCCGTTCGTTACCCAGCGTAGAAAGTGGGCCGTGACCCGGAATAAACGTCACGTCATCGCCCAGCGGCAACAGTTTACGTTTAATCGAATCGATCAGTTGGCTGTGATCTCCGCGCGGAAAATCGCTGCGCCCTACGCCACCTTTGAAAATCACGTCACCCGAAATCAGTAACTTTGATTGCTCATCAAAGAAGACCACATGTCCCGGTGTATGACCCGGACAATGCAACACCTGCAACGTCACGTTGCCAACGCTGACCCGATCACCTTCGTTCAGCCAGCGATCGGGCGTCAGCGGCTCACAATCGCCCAGGCCAAACATGCGGCTCTGCGCAGGGAGCCCCTGTAGCCAGAACTCATCTTCTTTTTCCGGACCAATAACCGGTACACCATAATGCTGTGCCAGTTCAGCTGCCGCCCCAACATGATCAAGATGACCGTGAGTAAGCAGGATCTGCATTAGCGTCAGACCGCTGGCATCCACTTCCTGTTTGATTTTCTCGGCATCGCCGCCGGGATCGACCAACGCGGCCAGACGAGTCTGCTCACACCAGATTAGCGAGCAGTTCTGGGCGAATGCAGTGACCGGAATAATACGATAGTTCATACAGCTCCTGTTTCATTAAGCTTATGGATCACCAGTGCCGTGCAGGGCCGGTGTCAATATGCACAAAGTTACTGCTGGGGTAGTATCCTACACCACCTGCGCGCATAGATAACGCAGCTTTGCGAATATTACTTAATGCGATGCCTTCAATATGGAAATCCATGGCCTGCCCTTTGGTGTGGTAGCTTTTCTTGGCCACACCGCGACTGCGCGCACGTAGTTCATTATTGGTATCGACGGAACGATAACCGGAGATCAGCTGTACGGGTTTACGCGTACCCAGCAGGCCCTGCAGACGGAAGAGTTGATCAAACAGTCCGGGGTCAATGGATTTCACTTTATTGGCCCGAAAATCACGGAAAAAGTGGTTAAGTTTTGCTAATTCGTCCTGAATATAGCCCCTGCCATCAAAAAACTCTGCTTTTATTGACTCACCGGTATGCAGGTTATTCAGAGTCAATATACGCGGACGTGGGGTAGAGAGTGTTGCAAACGCAGGCGTAGGCAGGATGGCAGCGCCGAGGGCAATACCACCAAGCGCCAGCAGTTTGCGGCGATTAGCGTCAAATTTGTCCATGGTATTAAGGTCTACAAGGTCAATGTTATCGTATGTATGCTCTAGCGCACGCGGGAAACCTTATCTGGCTAAGTAGTCCACGTCAAGGCTCCCAACCCCAGGAAATACGGGGCTCACAGCCATTTTGCCCCGTTTCCAGCATAACTTACGACAATCATTTTCCTCGAACTGCTTCATTTATCTGATTAATTGCTCGGCTTTTGACACAATTTGTGCGCTGGATCGCGCTGTCAGATCGTAATTGTAAATATCTGTACGATACTGCGTACGACCATCCGGGCCAACAAATGCGGTCAGATAGTAGAGGTTGACCGGAATATTCTGGCGAATATTCACGTACCGCGTATCCCCTTGCTTCAGGGCATCCGAGATGCGGGTATCATTCCAACCCGCGTCCTGTAGCAGCATATTCGCCAGCTCAGATGCCTTATTCACACGCACACAGCCGGAACTTAACGCCCGCGTATCTTTCTGGAACAGATTGTGGTTCGGCGTATCGTGCAGATAAATAGCGTCCGAACTCGGCATATTGAATTTATAGCGTCCGAGCGAGTTACGTGCGCCCGGAGCCTGCTGAAAGCGGAACGGCAGATTGGACGCAGTGATGGTGGCCCAGTCAACCTGCCACGGATCTATCGTCTCTTTACTGTTCCAGCCGCGCAT
This sequence comes from Citrobacter sp. LUTT5, assembly GCF_009905315.1. Classification (NCBI taxonomy): domain Bacteria; kingdom Pseudomonadati; phylum Pseudomonadota; class Gammaproteobacteria; order Enterobacterales; family Enterobacteriaceae; genus Citrobacter; species Citrobacter sp. LUTT5. Next base: position 3,151,275 of record NZ_CP047606.1, read on the forward strand.
TACGGTATAGCCGTGACGTTCAAGATATCCCGGATCATTCCATAACTTAGGCAGAATATCTTTTCGGGCCAGCGTCGGTGGAACGTTCCACGGTGGGTTAACGACCACGTTATTCAGCGCACTACTCATCATCGGCGTTTTGCGATCTGGACGCCCGACAATAACGCGCGAGGCCAGCACCTGATTGCCATTCTGATAATAAACCAGCGAATAGGCAGGAATGTTCACCATGATACCGGTAGACAGCTCACTCGGCAGCAGGCGCAAGCGCTGAATATTTAACGCCAGCACGCCCGCACGCTGAGCAGGCGTTACGTTCAGCCAGTCACGCGTGGCAGGGCCAATCGCGCCATCAGCCCCAAGCCCTTGCCACGTCTGAAAACGCTTTACTGCATCGACAAGTTCACGATCGTAAGCGCTACGTCCTTCTTTAGCAGATGTACTGACGGTGGACTCCAGCATTCCCGTACGACGCAAAATTTCACGCAGCGCAGGGATGTCATTACTCCACTCCCCCGGACGTAGCGTCGCGGTACCGGTTAGCTGCGGCCAGGGACGTGTATCACCTACCAGCTTGAGCAGCGATTCATGCATTGCGGCGTACTGCGGATGCTGCGGTGCCAGGCTGGCAACAAACGAAGTTAGTTGACCGTTATCCAGTGCGACCTGCCACTGGTTGATGACAGAAATCGGCGGCGTTGTTAGCGCATAGGGCTTACCGCTGTAAAGCCAGCGATTACCTTTGACAGGGATATTAGCGATAAAGTGCAGATACCCCATCATCGCATCCGAGAGCACAATGTCTCTCGCCTGACCGGTTACTGCCGGATCAGTCAGAAGTGCAACCCAGGTAGTAAACTGCGGCTGAAAGCCAGCAATCGCGACCTCGGCCAACTGTTGTTGAAAGGCCTTTACCGCATCACGATTTTCCCACATCGGCTTCATTTCACGTGCGGCATACAGCAATTCCAGTTGGCTCATATACACTGGCGTGAAGCCCGCTGGAAGTTGAGATTGTAATTCGGCGCGGGCTTGATCAACTGACACGCCCTGCGGTAACGGTTGAATCCCCGCCATAATAGCCGTCGCGGAAGATTGTACCTGCGGCTGCGATAATGCTGTTGGCTGTTCACTGACGCTCGCGGAGCTATCGCCAGGGATCATTTCAGGCTCATCGGCCTGCGCATTGAACAGTGGAGCGAATGTTACGGCCAGGCACAAACTGATTGCCGACAGCCGACGACCACACATTTTATTAAGCAACATCCCTTGCCCCCTGTTTTCTTTATCATACTCTATAGCCAGGCACCATAAATCGGGTGTGCAACGCCTGTAGACGCCAATACAACTGAAGTATGACGAGTAAGCCTGCATACCCGTCAGGCTTATCTTCAGTATATAAACTTCGCCAATGTTTTACCTGGTATAATGTAAAGAAGTTAAAAGAAATTGCACCTGCAATTGAGACTTTTCGGAAAAGAAGAAAGGCGGTCAAATGACCGCCTTTCTATTTAGCTTGCCTGCGAGGAGGCATCTTCAGTCCCCGGCAGTGGTTCCGGTAACTGAGGCGCAAATCCGCGCAGCCCCACCACATGAACGTGCTCGGTGTTCTGGAAGACTTTACGCACCAGTTTGTAGGTGGTGCCTTTCTCTGGGCTGATGTTTTCCGGCGCAGCGATAATCAGCTGCATCTGCAAACGCTCACACAGCTCAAACAGAGTCGCAATAGAACGCGCATCGAGTCGTGCTGCTTCATCAAGGAACAGCAGGCGGCAAGGAGAGATGTCTTTCCCGCGCAATCTGCGACCTTCATCTTCCCAGCTTTGCACCACCATCACCAGAATAGACATCCCGGTCCCGATCGCTTCACCCGTTGACAGCGCGCCAGATTCAGCACGCAGCCAGCCGTCAGAGCCACGGTTAACCTCAACTTCCATCTCCAGATAGTTACGGTAGTCCAACAGCTCTTCACCTATGGTTTGCGGCGTACGCTGTCCCATGTCAATCTGCGGATTCAGACGTTGATACAGCTTCGCCAGCGCTTCAGAGAAGGTCAGACGATTGCTGTTAAACAGATCCTGATGCTGCTCATGCTGCTCTGAAAGTACGTCCAGCAAGGTAGCATGCGTTTCACGCACATTGACGTTCAGGCGAACGCTGTTAACCTGGCCAAACGACACACTTTGCAGCCCCTGGTTCAGCATGCGAATACGGTTCTGTTCACGCTGAATGGTCTTACGAATAATGTTCGCCACGCTGCGTGAGCTGATCGCCAGTTTCTGTTCACGAGAGGTTAACTCTTCCGTCAGACGGCTCAGCTCAATCTCCATCTGTTCGATGGCTTCAACCGGATCGTCGGTACGGATAATATCCTGGCGAATACGTTCACGCAGATGCTGGTAAACCGCGACGAAGAACTGGATTTTGCGCTCTGGGCGTTTTGGATCTTCAGACATACGCAACACATCGCGCAGGTGTTCGTTATCCGCAACCGCCAGACGTAGCGCACCGAGCGCCTTATCCGACATCGAACGCAGTTCGTCACCAGAAAGATAGGCCAACTCGCGACGGTGCAGTCGACGTTCCACACCGTTATCTTTCACCATCCGCATGACTGCACACCAGCCGGCTTTGGCGGTGACTACCTGCTCGCGCATTTCATGATAATCACGTTCCAGCTTGCGCAGTCTGCGGGTCAGGTTTTCCATCTCCGCTTCGCAGAAGGTCAGTGCTTTCTCAAGTTGGTTGCGGCGTGCACGGTTGTTGCTGAGCTGCGCATGCAGTTCGTCACGACGGATACGCGCGCGCTCTTCGGCACCGCTGTCCGCACGGACACCAATATCCTGCAGTTCACGTTGTAAATCGTTAAGCAGCTCTTTTTTGGTGTCATAAGAGCTTTTTAGCGATGCCATGACCTGGTTGTACTGGCTTAACTGTGCAGCATGACTGCGCAGCGCTTCACGAGCGCGGGTACGTTCGGCTTCCGCCTGTTCCAGGCGTTCACGCAATTTTTCGTTCAGATCGCTATTACCGCTCAGCATTTCGGCTGAGTCGGAATAACTAAAGTGCGCCCGACGCTGTACGACTTCAGTCAGCGCAAAAGCCTGCTGACGTGCGTCGCGCTGCATCTGCTGGGAATACGTATAGTCTTCCTTCAGCTGTTCAAACTGCTCAGGGTCATTTTGCAGAACTGAAACAATAGGTTCCAGTTTCGCCAACTGATTGCCATGTTGCTGTACAAAACGCGCGGCTTCCTGAGCTTCATCCAGACGCTCGCGAATTTCGTCCACGCGATCGGCCAGCGTGTCATCTGCCAACAGATTCAAGCGCGGCAGCAGGCGGTTCAGCGCGGAGACGCCCTCTTTCGCCTGTTCAAACTGCATACGGCTTTGCTGATTATCATTTTCATGATTGGTCAGCGCACGTTCCAGTTCAACGCGACGGCTATTCAGTTGGCGAATTTCCGCTTCTGGATCGGCTTCAAACGCCACCGACAGATGGCTGCCGATAAAGCGGCTGAACGCCTGATGCAGACGCTGGGTTTTCTGTACATCAAAGGAGAGCGTGGCGAAACGTTCAGACAGCCCTTCACGCTCGGCATGCAGGGTTTCGATACGGCTTTCACGCGCTGCACGACCAAAAATAGGCACCTTCGGGAAGCGGGAATAACGCCATTGACGCTCGGCGGTTTTCACCACCACCGCATTTTCCAGTTCATCAACGCTGAAGACGCTATCATCAAACGACTGCGGATCCCCTTCGATGAAATAGAGATCTTCCGGGCAATCCGTCAGCCCTTCAAGCTGTTCGGTAATTAGTGATAGATCTGGTACCACGATGGCATGGCGCGAAGGACCGTACAGCGCAGAGAAGTACGGGGCATCTTCAAGGCTAACGTCATCATAAATTTCTGACAGCAGCACGCCGCCAAAGCGTTCAGCCAGCGCGTTCAGACGCTGATCTTCCGCACCGCCCGGCTGACTTAAACGTTCAATCTCTTCATCAACCGCATTTTTACGTGCACCGACTTCATCACGCTCAACAATGGCCTCACGCTCGCGCTCCAGCAATTGTTGCAGATACTCGGTCACATCCTGGCTGGAGGTAAACTCTTCGCCACACTGCTCGCTAAGCTGATTCAGGCTATTTTGCGCAGCCAGCCAGACAGGTGCCCGCTTCATTAAATGCTGAATACGGGATTGTAGCTGTTCCTGTTCCTGACGCAGCGTCATACGCTGTTCGCTGGCAGACGAGACGCTGTCCGACAAGGCGGCGATGCGCGCTTCCAGTTCCTGGTGCAGCGCTTCCAGCTCATCGATATCAAACTGTTTACCCTGACGCTTGCAGAATTCGGCCAGCAGACGCTCGGCATCCTGCTGTTCGCGCAGACGCTGCTCCAGTTCGCTCAGTCGCATACGCAATGGCTGAACCTGTTCCGCCAGGTGGCGCTGTTCAACGCCTTCGCGCAGCAGTTCACGCGCCACGCTCCAGGCTTCACTACGTGCCAGCGGGCCGTTGATAGCCGCCACCAGCTGATAAGCCTGTTCGAACTGGCTATGCGCGGTTTGCGCCACGCTCATTTTTTGTTCAAGCGTTAGCAGCTTTTCAGTGGCTTCCTGCTCTTTGGCCTGGAAAGTCTCCAGCCATTCTGCGGCGCTGTCGGCTGTCAGATCTGGTAGGTGGCAGAGCTCTTTCGCCCGATTTAGGGCCTGAATCGCCTGGGTATACTGGATGGCTCGCGTCTGCTGGACGTCCAGCGCCTGCTGGTAATCGGCAAGCTGGCTTTTCAGCTCATCCACTTCCAGTTCGGCGGCTTCCGCGCGGGCTTCGTTTTCATCCTGGCGGTCAACGGCTTCCGCAACCACCTCATTTTGTTCTTCAAGACGGATCTGCAGTTCTTCGAGATCCGCTTCGTAGCGTTCAATTTTTTCCTGCTGACGCAGCGCGGTTTGCACCAGATTCAGGTGATCGCTCGCGGCCTGATAATCGGCTTCCAGATCGCCTTCGGCGCCGTTATGCTCGCCCAGTTCACGCGCCATATCCACGTGCTTGTACTGCTCTGCCGCCAGTTGCTTACGTGAGGTATACAGTTCACGACGATATTCCAGTGCTTTATCCAGATGGATACGACGTTCGTTGGCATGGCGCATATAATCCGCAGCCACATAGTTGGTCGCTTCGCTGATCAAATGCTTAAACAGGTCGCGGTCAGACTGGGTTACGCGAATCGCTTCAAGCGTCATGCGGTTTTCACGCAGCGCGGCTTCCATATCCTGGAACGCTTTACGGACGCCGCCGTTTTCCGGCAGCAGGTAGTCACGCAGTGAACGGGTAATGGCGCTGGAGATCCCGCCGTACAGCGAGGCTTCAATCAAACGGTAGAATTTACTACGATCAGACGCGGAGCGCAGACGGCGAGCAATGATGCCCAGATCGAACATCAGCGAATGATAATCGGTTATTGAGTTGAACTGCTTAAACTGCACACCTTCCATCTCATCAAGCTTCTCTTTCAGCTCAGGTAGAGACAGTACGCGCGCCTGGCGTTCGTTCAGCGTTTCCGTCACCAGTTGGGTTGGCTGTACCGACATCGGCAGCCCCTGAATGGCAAACGGTTTGATATCCACTTTGCGATCACGACCCGCAACCTGTTGCAGACGCACACCCACGACCACGCGCTGATGACGCGAGTTGAGGACGTCGAGCATTGAGTAACAGACCCCTGCTTTCAGCTTACCGTGCAGACCTTTATCACGTGAACCGCTGGTTGCACCAGCTTCGGTGGTGTTACGGAAATGCAGCAGAGTTAAGTCCGGAATGAGCGCCGTAACAAATGCCGCCATGGTGGTGGATTTACCCGCACCGTTACCACCGGACAGCGTGGTGACCAGCTCATCGAGATCAAACGTACGGGCAAAAAAACCATTCCAGTTAATCAGCGTAAGTGAGCGAAATTTACCGCGTTCAATCATTATTCTTCTTCTCCACTGTCCGGCTGATTCTCTTCGGGCTCATCGTTGAGCTGCAGACGGTTCTCGACCGCCATCGCTTCACCATCACGAATTAAGCGACGCTGTGCTTCACGCGGATCGTCACCGCTACGCACATCCGCGCCAAAGCGGAAGACAGATTCTGTAATACGGAATTTGCTGCTGTCGTGGCCCAGAAACCACACCATGCCTAAGCGGCGCAAGCGGTTGAGCGAAGAACGCACTTTTTCCTGTAGCTTCTGGCGGTCAACGTCAGAACCGGTTGAACGGTTGTTTACCAGCTTCAGCAGTTTGGCTTCATCCGCCAGCGTTAACAGCTCGTCATACAGCTCTTGCTGGGTAAAAATCCCTTCGTTCGCCAGGCGTTCCGGGCTGAGATAGAGATAGCACAGAATTTTACCCACCATCATGTCCAGTTCAGACAGGACCGAACGCGGAATGAGCGTCGTTGAACGCGGACGAAGGTAAAAGAACCCTTCCGGCGCACGGATCAATTCCACGTTGTAGCGGCTGTAAAACTCTTCAAAATATTCCTGAAAATCCATCAGGAAGGCATGATTATCCAGTTCATCCAGACCGATATGGCGGCCCGAACGTAAGGCGCTATCCAGCGCCGGAAATAACGGATTCGCCAGCGCCTGCGCCAGCTTTACCGGCATCACTTGTTCAATATTTGTCAATGACATGCGCCTGTACCTTGGCTCCGTAATCATTAATCGGCTGCCATTTGGCTGGCAGTCCGGTGAAGTCTGCTTGCGCTACGCCAAGGCGTACCGCCTGATCGATAACAATACGCGCGACGTCGAAATGACGCGCACGTGGGTATTGCGCCAGATACTCGCGCACTACCAAACCGAGATCCAGTGGTGTTTGTCTGGATTTGTAGATAGCCAGCTGTTCTTCGATGATCGCCGCCAGTTGTTCACGGATCTCGTTAAATTCTTCATATTCCAGATCTTCCGGAAGTTCACCGGTGACCTCTTCGTCACGCAGCACCATCTCCTCGTCACGCATATCCAGCAGACGATCGGCGTTGGCATAGGTCAGCGCCCATGGGTCGTCAAAGTAGGTCTGCACGGACTGACGCAGACGCTGGGCGAAGACGCGGTTTTTATCCATATCGATCGCGGTACGGATAAATTTATGCACATGACGATCGTAGCCGATCCACAAGTCAATGGACTGCTGACCCCAGCTAATAATGCGGTCGAGCTTGCTTTGTAAATCAAACACCAGCCGATCAACAAAATGCAAATCATCATGCGTCATTGTGGCATCCTGGATGCGTAACAGGTTAGCCTGCAGCTTATCCCCCGCCGCTTCCAGCGTATCCTGCAGTTCACGCAGCGTACCAGACGTTTCAGAAAGCAACAGTTCACAGCTGGAAATCGCCGCCCGCCAGTCTTTGTTTAGCAACTGTGCGATGTCGTCTTTTACCTGCTGCTGCTGTTCATCCATGATGCGCTGGGTCAGATCGATACTGTCGAAAATCTCCGCCACCGAGTATTTCAATGGCGCATAGACGTTGCGGTGCCAGTGGAACTCATCGCCACCTTCCGCTGCCGCATCCGCCGCGCGCTTCAGTTCGCCTGCAACAATCGACAGTTGCATGGAAAGACGCAGCGTAGAGAACTCGCGCTGACGAATATAGTAATCTGTGATGCCAATCCCGAGCGGCGTTAAACGGTAAATGGCGTTGCCTTCAGCCTGCTCGCTGGTAAAGCGGTTCAGCAGACGTTGACGCACCATATCGTTGATCGCGTTGTTGGCGCGGACGCCGATGGTTTCGCTGGTTTGCTCAAACGCATCACTCACATGGCGGAACGCATCCACCAGTTCACCTTCACTCATCTCACCGTCAAGTCGCTCACCGTTCAATGTGGCGACCGCCAGCAGGAACGAAAGTCTGTCTACCGGCAGAGAGATGGAGAAGTCATTTTTTCTGGCCCAGGCAACCAGTTCGGGGACTGTCTGGGAAAATTCACTCATAGGTTATCCTTGCATCTGCGGCTCGGGCCGGACGTTTAATCGCGGTGACATGAATATAGCGCCCAAGGCTGATATACGGTTCCTGGCGGCAATAGCGCGTTTCTATTTCTGTTAAAGCATCAAAACAGTCATGCTGTTTTTGTTTATCACGCAGATAATCATGAAACACCCTCACGCCCGTTTTACCGGTTATCTCCCAGCCAATCTCCTCCAGCCAGCCATAGACCTGCTGAGGGTCGCGCGGGAAATCGGGAGACAACGTGCGCCGTTTCTTTTTATACATTCCCTGCTGTACATAGCCGAAATTACCGACCAACACATTACGCATCAACAGGCCATTTGCATTGTAGAACATCAGCGATAAAGCACCGCCCGGGCGTAACATCGACCACAATGTTTTTAAGACGGCTTGTGGATCGGCCACCCATTCCAGCACAGCATGAAACAATATCAGATCAACCTGAGAATCCAAATGCTGTGGGATGTCCTGAGCGGCACAATGTATAAAATGCATGTTGTCGCTCACACCTTGCTCTTCTGCCGCCCGTTGCGCTCGCGCCACCATCTCAGCAGAAAGATCGCACAAGGTAACATGATGGCCCCGCTGCGCCATCAGAATGGCTGTCTGCCCTTCTCCGCCACCCGCATCAAGCACACGCAATGTCTGGCCCGCGTATTCGGCAAGAAGTTTGTCCAGATCCTGCCAGAGGATCGTCTGGCGAAGCTGACCTTTAGTGGTGCCGTAAATGTTACGGGAAAACTTCTCTGCAATGTCATCAAAATTGCGATCCCGCATCGGGCTCTCCACACGCTGGCTTTAGGGTGACTAAGTAAAACCGCTATTTTGTCACACCCACGCCGAGAATGAACCTTCCTGGTGTAATATCCCTGCAGATCCCCTGCTGTATGGTTAAAAAAGGAACCAAAAAGGATGCTTTTTACGCTGAAGAAAGTGATTGGCGGTATGATGCTGCCACTTCCGCTAATGCTCATTATCATGGGTACAGGCCTGGTGCTGCTCTGGTTTAGTCGCTTTCAAAAAACAGGGAAAGTGTGCATTAGCCTGAGTTGGCTGGCGCTGTTACTTCTTAGCTTGCAACCCGTCGCTGATAGCCTACTGAAACCGATTGAGGACAGCTATCCAACCTGGCAGGATACACAAAAAGTGGAATACATTGTGGTGCTGGGCGGAGGGTATACCTGGAATCCTCAGTGGGCACCAAGTTCAAACCTAATCAGCAACAGTCTTCCGCGTCTGAATGAAGGTATTCGCCTCTGGCGTGCTAATCCGGGATCGAAGCTTATCTTTACCGGTGCTGCGGCAAAGAGCAATAACGTCAGTACTGCAGAAGCGGGAGCCCGCGTAGCGCAGTCACTGGGTGTGCCACCCGGTGATATCATCACGCTGGATAAACCTAAAGATACTGAAGAAGAAGCCGCAGCGGTTAAGCAGGCCATCGGCAGCGCGCCGTTCCTGCTGGTGACCTCCGCATCGCACTTACCACGAGCAATGATTTTCTTCCAACAAGCTGGACTACACCCGTTGCCCGCGCCGGCTAATCAGTTAGCAATTGATTCACCGCTAAATCCGTGGGAGCGCGCGATCCCCTCTCCCGTCTGGTTGATGCATAGCGATCGTGTTGGTTACGAAACATTGGGTCGCATCTGGCAGTGGTTAAAGGGATCGGAGCACTGACAGAAATATTGCCTGACGGCGACGCTAACGCGGCTTATCAGCCCCAGGCGTTCAGCGCAGAATTGTAGGCCGGATAAGGCGCTCACGCCGCCATCCGGCAATGCCGTAACGGGATAGTCAGGCGAGCCACGGCAGCAGTGATTTCGTTGCCAGGTCAAAGTTGGTGCGATTAAAACGTCCGGTGTTGACCAGTTGCGCCACCTCATCCCATAACACATACAGCCAGCGCCGCCAGATGAAGGACTCCGCCACGGGCGCGCGTTGCAGGTATTGCCAAAGCAGGCTTTCCGCCAGCGCGTTATCCATTAAACGGAACAATTCATACTCTCTGGGCGCCCACAGCATCAACCCCGGTCCCACCATGGCCAGTAGCTGATCGCTACGGGCGTCTTTGAGCATGCTACGTAAACTGAAATTACCGTGGATTAGTACGCAGTTATCATTGAATCCTTCAAATAACGCGGGTAAACACTCACGGGTACGAAACAGGATGCGCTTATCCTGCATCGTCAAGCCAGTATTGTTGAACTGATTTAACGTGGTCCACAGCACCTCAACACGCTGGCGATACCAGGATGGCCAGATATTCTCTTGCGTGTTATCCACCATGCCCACGCAGCCACGGCTATCCTGCCGATGCCATGACAGCAGACCTTCTACGATCTGATCTTTTAAATGTTCCCAGCGTTCGGGCGTTCGGGCTGGCGCTTCCACCGGCACACCCCGTAAACGCTCAAGCAGTAACACATCGGGGCCGGGATGCTCTTCGTGGGTTAAGACCCCGTAAATGACGGGCATACGCACCGTACCGCTGCGCGCTAACATGGAGGTTTTCCATGCCAGTTGCTGCGCCATACCTGGCGTGGTGAAACTTCTCGCCATCAGCGGCATCGGATTTCCCTGGCTGTCGTACAGTGACCACAGGGCCGTATCCACTTTTTCATTCACGCATTCTATACGACTGAGTTTTTCGCCCAGCAGGTGGCTGAGTTCGGCACGCAACTGTTCCATTTCAGATTGCCCTCATAAATGCTACTGCTTTCATAATGAGCGTCGGGCAGACAGATGTCACCCGGATGAGATCAATTGATGAAAAGAAAAGTGGAGGGAAAGCGCAACGATACGACACTCCTCCCAAAAATACGCATCAATATGGGGGAGTGCCGTGAGAAAAACTAAGGCATTTCGGCGCGAACGCGCTCGAGATCTTCGGTAGTGTCTACGCCGGTACCCGGGACTTCTTTTGCGACGGCAACGTGAATTTTTTCGCCGTACCACAGCACTCGCAGCTGCTCCAGCATTTCGATATGCTCAAGCGGGCTAGGCTGCCAGTTAACATAGCGGCGAATAAAACCGGCGCGATAGCCGTAAATGCCCAGATGGCGCAGGAAGGTGTCCCCCACCGTTTCCAGACTTTTGGCGAAACGATCGCGATCCCATGGGATGGTCGCGCGTGAAAAATAGAGCGCATATCCTTCAGCGTCCAAAACGACTTTTACCGCATTCGGATTAAATGCCTCTTCCGCACTGTGAATCGGAGCCGCAAGAGTCGCCATGCCGACCTGACGTTGCGCCAGATTCTCAGCTACCTGGCGAATAATGACCGCCGGAATCATCGGCTCATCACCCTGTACGTTCACAATAACGGTATCATCGCTAAAACCACATTTCTCGACGACTTCCGCCAGGCGCTCCGTACCAGACTGGTGATCGGCGCGGGTCATGCACACTTCCCCCCCCACCGCTTCTACCGCGCGAGCGACATCCTCGTGATCGGTGGCCACGATGATACGTTCAGCGCCAGATTCACGCGCACGCTCCAGGACATGCACGATCATAGGCTTGCCGTTGATATCCAGTAGCGGCTTGCCCGGCAGACGAGTGGACGCATAACGCGCAGGAATAATGACCACAAAACTCATGATTTACTCTCATCAGCAGTCAGAACGCGGGCTTCGGTTTCCAGTAACACAGGAATGCCATCACGCAGTGGGAAAGCAAGGTTATCCAGTTTACAAATCAGTTCCTGTTTTTCCTGGTTAAACCAGAGTTTGCCATTGCATACCGGGCAGGCAATGATTTCAAGCAGACGATGATCCATAGTTCCTCCAGATGGACCGGATTGTGAATCCGTAAATATTAACATAATCGCTTAATGGGCTGGGTCTATTTCCCAACCATGGCGTGCATCAGCAAATAAACCTTCAGGATAACGTCCCAGCGTCACGCGTGTTGCCAGTTGCCAGCGGGCAAAATCGTCAATCGCCTGAAACAATCCTTTTTGCAAAGTCACCCCAGGCTTAACCCCATCCTGTAACCACAGCGAAATCACGTCCAGCACGCCCGTTTTACGGTGCATTTTGGCATCCATTCGTCCAACCAACTGCCCGCGATGCAGCAACGGCAAGACGAAATAACCGTACTGACGTTTTGGTGCTGGCGTGTAACACTCCAGCCGGTAGCTAAAATCGAATAGCTGCTCTGCCCGTTTACGATCCCAAACCACCGGATCAAAAGGCGATAACACTGCGCTGTGGGTCGCCGTTAATTTGCCCGCCAGCGCCTGTTCGAGCAGCGGCTGAAGGTGGCTATGCAGCCACAGCGTTCCCAGCCCTTCAACGTCGACAGGAATAATCTGTTGCTGTTCCGCCCGTTCGTTGCACCAGTTTTTTAGCGCCGGGCGCTTCAGGCGGTAGTAGTCTGCCAGCCATTGTTCGCGGAAAATCCCCAGACTGCGGGCGCTGTTATCCAGCATAACGCTTTCAGCATCTTCCTGCGAAAGTGGGTCGCGTTCATCGTCCCAGTGTGGCATGACGCGATGGGTTAAATCATACACGCGCTGGAAATTACGCCGTTCCACCACCATCACTTTCCCGGCAGTGAACAGCCCTTCAAGATGACGCTTCTGCGGTTTCCACTCCCACCAGCCGCTGGTCCCCTTGCGTGGATGCTCAAAATCAGCAGATCGTACCGGTCCGTTATGCTGGATGTGCTGGAGCAGTTGCTCAATTTCATGAGCATGTTCTTTCATCCACGCCGCTTTATACTTCCAGCCCATATTCTCCGGGGCCAGCATGCGGTGACGTATCAGCATAAAATCGCTGCGCGGCAAAAAGCAGGCCTCGTGCGCCCAGTATTCCATCAGTTCGCCCTGCTGTAACGAGTCGTCCAGCCATTGGGGTGAATAATCTCCTAAACGACTAAACAGCACCAGGTAAGGACTTCGCGCCACAATATTGATGGTATCGATTTGCAGTAACGACATGCGCGAAATAGTCGTGAGAATATCTGCCGGGGTCGCCCGACGGCGTGTTTTTTTCAGCAGACCTTGAGCGGCAAGGTGAAGATGACGGGCATCCGTCAGAGAAAGGTGCGGCAACGACATCTATGGCCTCATAAATGATTCGCTGCCGCAGCGTGAATCAGTTAGCGAGTCAGCGAGATTAAGCTATCCAGCAACATGTCAGGCCGATCGCCTGACAAATGTGCGTCAACAGGTAAATACCACCAGTTTTCATCGGCAAATGCCCGGCACTTAACCGCATCTTTTTCCGTCATCACCAGCGTTTGCCCGGCGTTTACAAACGCACTGACGTCACTGTAGGTCAGAGACTGATGGTCTGCCAGCGCAATGCTTTTTTGCACGCTGGCACCGCATGCTTTCAGCGTGGCAAAAAAACGCGGAGGGTGACCAATGCCCGCCATGGCGACAATATTGGGCAATTGCGCTACATCACGGCGTTCGCCTGTACGTAAATTAACGGCCAGCCCCGGTTCAAGTCGCATAGGGATTTCCCCTGGTTGCGCAACGCCACCGTTAACAATAGTCGCATCCACCGATTTTAGACGACCTGCGCGTTCCCGCATTGGACCAGCGGGAAGCCACCAGCCATTGCCAAACCGACGTTCGCCGTCAATAACCACGATTTCAACATCTCGCGCCAGACGATAGTGCTGTAGCCCATCGTCGGTCACAATAATCTGCACGTCATGTTGGGCCAAAATGGCTTTTACCGCATCCGATCTTACCGGGGATACCGCTACCGGCACGCCGGTACGTTGGGCGATCAGCACAGGTTCATCACCCGCTTCTGCGGTAGTGGTCTCTGCGGTCAATAACAACGGATAAGCAGCCGCTTTCCCGCCGTAACCACGCGACACCACGCCCACGCGAATCCCGCGTTGCTGCAGTTGTTCAACCAGCCAAATCACCACCGGTGTTTTGCCATTGCCGCCGGCTGTAAGGTTTCCGACCACCACAACCGGTACTGGCGCGCGCCAAGCGCGTTTCAGCCCAAGCTTGTAGCATAGGCGGATCCCGCCACTCACCAGGCCATAAAGCCAGGAGAGTGGAAGTAACAATCGCCACAGCGGCGATTCACCAGACCAGATACGTGCGATCATTGACCGAATTGCATTTTGTGTAATTGCGCATAGACCCCGCGCTGCTCAATCAGGTCGCTATGGGTTCCGCGTTCGACAATCAGACCATCCTCCACCACGATGATTTCGTCGGCTTGTTCAATGGTTGAAAGACGGTGAGCAATGACCAGAGAAGTACGGTTTTTCTGTAGCTCATCCAGCGCAGACTGAATCGCACGTTCAGATTCGGTATCAAGAGCTGATGTTGCTTCATCAAGGATCAGAATTGGGCTGTCACGCAACAAGGCACGGGCGATAGCGATACGCTGACGTTGTCCGCCGGAAAGCAGGACGCCGTTTTCACCAATCACCGTATCCAGGCCATTATCCATCTTGTTGATGAAATCCATGGCGTAGGCCATCTGTGCCGCTTTTTCGATCTGCTCACGGCTGTACATATCGGTACGCGCGTAGGCGATGTTGTTGGCAACCGTATCGTTAAACAGGTGCACATTCTGCGAAACCAACGCAACCTGATCGCGCAGGGATGCCAGGGTATATTCGCGCAGATCGTGTCCGTCCATCAGAATCTGCCCTTCATCAATATCGTAGAAGCGCGTAATTAGGCTGGCGATGGTGGATTTTCCTGAGCCCGAACGGCCAACCAGAGCAACGGTTTTACCCGCGGGAATATTCAGGTTGATGTTACGCAGAGCCGGTACTTCACGTCCCGGATAGGTGAAAGTCACGTTGCGGAACTCGAGATCGCCGGTAGCACGCTCGATAACACGTTTACCTTCATCTTTCTCCTGTTCGCTATCCAGAATCGTAAATAAGGTCTGGCATGCCGCCATACCGCGCTGGAACTGCGCGTTGACGTTGGTCAGCGATTTCAACGGACGCATCAGCGCGATCATTGAGGAGAAGACAACCGTAATTGTCCCTGCCGTCAGGTTTTCCATTACGCTTGGGAAGCTGGCCGCATATAACACGAAGGCCAGAGCCAGAGACGCAATCAACTGGATGATAGGATCGGAGATAGAAGAAGCGGAAACCATCTTCATACCCTGCAAACGCATCTTGTTGCTGACCTTATCAAAGCGCTTGGTTTCGACTTCCTGACCACCAAAAATCAGAACTTCTTTGTGGCCTTTCAGCATCTGCTCCGCACTGGTCGTAACCTGCCCCATAGTGTTTTGCATGTTTTTACTGATGCTACGAAAGCGCTTGGAAACCACACGGATCGCCACTGACACAATTGGCGCCAGTACAATCAGGATCAGTGACAGCTGCCAGCTGTAATAGAACATCATGATAAACAGGCCAATGATTGAGGCCCCTTCACGTACCACGGTGATCAGCGCGCCGGAAGACGATGACGCGACCTGCTCTGAATCATAGGTAATACGTGACAACAGCGTACCTGTAGACTGTTTATCAAAAAAGGAGACTGGCATGCCCATCATATGACCAAACAGGCGGCGACGCATGGTCATGACCACTTTGCCTGACACCCATGAGATACAGTAGCTGGAGACATAACTGGTTAAGCCACGAACTATCATCAGCCCAATGACCACCAGCGGCATCCACAGCAGCACCGAACGATCCGTTTTACCAAAACCATCATCCAGTAATGGTTTAAGGAGCGATAACATGAAGGTATCGCTGGCCGCGTTAAGGACTAACGCTATACCCGCCACGATCAGACCCGATTTAAAAGGCGCTATGGTTGGCCATAGTCGGCGAAACGTCTGCCACGTAGAGAGATCTTTATCGTTATGCATTCAAAAAACCAGCATTTGTTAGAATAGCCGCATATTCTACCCGTTATCCTCCGACACGCCAAACCACTGATGATACCAACGAGGTAAAATCTGATCCCGCAAGCTGTGTATTCGCCAGTTTTTTTGGTAAAAATCCAGCGTAATCTGCCCCTGATGTGGTGTATCCAGCCATTGATAATTTTGTTTCCGATAACGTTGCTTCACTTTCCAGGATGGCAGACGCCAGGCGTTGTAACGGGATGCAGAGGCTAGTGCGGCCTGTCCGTCAACTCGCTGAATGAGTGCCAGTGATGATGAGGTATTGCTGCCATGATGCGGAACCTGCATCACCGTAGACTGCAGATGCTGCCAGTAGTGACTTAGCATTTTTTGTTCAGCGGGAGACTCAATATCGCCGGTCAGCAGAACACTCTGATACCCATCATCAACTTTAACCACGCAGGAGTGGTTATTTCCCTGCCCTGTATTTCCAAGCACAGGCCAGTGCGCACTGAAGGTTAACCCTTGCCATTGCCAACGTTCTCCGCGAAAACACGGGAGGTGTCCTTTCCAGCCTAGCGGACTTCTTATCCATAGTGATGGCCAGACTTGTTGTAAGGAGTGCAACCCTCCCCGGTGATCCATATGTTCATGGCTTAAAATGACCCCTTCCGGCTCCAGATTATGCCAACGCAACCAGGGAATAATCAGCTGTTGCGCGCTATCGCCTTCAGGCCATGCCAGACCGGTATCGTAAAGCAGCGCTTTTCCATTACGCACAATCACCATCGCCAGCCCCTGCCCGACATCCAGCATATGCACTTGCCACACATCTGTACGCGGTGCACGCCAAAGCGGCCCACTCAGCAAAAGTAGCGCAGAGAAACAGACCACCGGTAGCGTAAGCAAGATATTTAGTCGCCATGCGATAATCATCATTCCGGGTAAAAATGCGAGCCATTGCCAGCGTGCATCAATATTGATCCACCCTTCAGGCAGGCTCCTGAGCCCCCAAAATAGTAGCGCCAGAGAGCGATCCGCTAAATACCACAGATTCGATTCAATCATCACCAGTCCGGCTAAATGCACGATCATGCCTGCTAATATCAAGGGTACGGAAACAAACGTGACCAAAGGGACGGCAAACAAATTAGCCGGAAACGAGGTCAGACTAAAACCGTGAAACATTGCGATTTGTACGGGAAGAAGCAGAAGCGTAATACCCAATTGCAGATGAGCCAGCGCCAAAAATTGACGACCAGCACGCGACAGCGGCCAGTCCGGGAGCGGTACCCATTGGTACCAGAACAGCAGTGCCGCAACGGCGGATGCAGACAACCATAGACTTTGCGAAAGAACGGCAACAGGATCCACCACCAGAATGGCTGCCAGACAGCAGATCCATACCGACCATCCGCTCCACTGCCTGCTGCTAAGTCTTAGCGCCCCCCAGACTAGCAGCGCAACAACCGTTCGTAATGCCGGGGGTTGCAGCCCCGTCAGCCAGGCATATAATGTGGCGCAGACAATCCCACCCACTAATGGAACCTGCCAACAAATCCATCTGGCGGGCATAAAAAATTGTCCCGCGCGAATTATTCCGCCAGCCAGAAGTGCAGCAAACGCAATATGCAGCCCGGAGATTGCCATCAAATGAGCCGTGCCGGTATCACGCATAATCGTTTTCACCTCTTGTGACACGGACAAGCGCTCACCCATTCCCAGACCCAGTATGACCTGCTGCCAGGGATAATCGGCGAGTACCGTTTTCAACGAGTCGAGAAATCGCGAACGCAAACTGCATTGTGGTGTGATAACCGAAGCCTGTAAGAATCGCCCCGTCAACGGTTGATGCTGCGCCAATGCGTAACGCTGGCTATCAAATCCGCCTTCGTTTAATTGACCGTGTACGGCGCGGACTTTCAACGTCATCGCCCATGTCTGACCCGCACAAACATCACCGGGTAAATACTGTCCGTACAAGACGATTCCTTGTGCAGGAAAGATTCGTCTCCCCTGAAGGTGAGTGATTTGGCCGTAGTGCGTTGTCATATTGTCAGTTCCGGTTATCCGCACAATGGCTTGCTGGTTTTTCTCAGGCAGCGTATTACCGGCCCACAGAGCCTCTTTCGCAGCCAGGATTCCCCAAAGAAAAAACAGCAGGGTTAGTCCGGCGGAACGTATATATTTGTGGGGGAGAAAACAGAGCAGACATGCCAGACAAAATACAATGCTGATACACAACATGCCTGGCAGCGTAGGTAATAGCATGAGTGGGAGAATGCCGAATAATGCACACGTACTCACCGTTGTTATTTTCATCAATAACCTCCCTGTTACAGGGAGTGTGCAGTACTCTTCGACGATTGTCTGGCATCAATTTATCGTTATACGACCTGAGTTCCGCAGACATTTAGTGGGGGTTGTAACGTACAAATTAACTGGGATGAGGATTCCAGGATAGGCGCACAGAAATGAAAAAAGCACCCATGTGGGTGCTTTTCTCGGCGTTAAGTCTCGCTAAAAACTTAACCGTAAATATTGGCGCGGTCGCGCAGTTCTTTACCTGGTTTAAAGTGCGGAACGTATTTCCCTTCCAGATCCACTTTATCGCCGGTCTTCGGATTACGTCCGGTGCGTGGTGCGCGGTAATGCAAAGAGAAGCTGCCGAAACCGCGGATTTCAATACGCTCGCCCTGCGCAAGAGTCGAGGCCATATGTTCCAGCATCTCTTTAACTGCATCTTCAACCGCTTTCGCGGGAATATGAGGTTGCTGGGTTGCAAGTCTTTCAATCAATTCTGACTTGGTCATGATTCCTCCGGTTCCTTAAAGGCATAATTAGCTGCTGCATTGATTAAGGGCGGCCGTAGCCGCCCTTTGTCATTGATTACAGGACGAATCCTGTAATCTGTCAAGCTACTCGTCATCCTTTGTGCCGTTAACAGCACAAAGGATTTAGAGCACTCGATATTACTCGCCTTTAGCTGCTTTGAAAGCTTCAGCCATTGCGTTGTTAGAGAAGTTAGCATCTTCCTGTTTGTTAACAGTTGCGATTGCATCTTTCTCATCAGCTTCGTCTTTAGCACGAACAGACAGGCTGATTGCACGGTTCTTACGATCAACGCCGGTGAATTTAGCTTCAACGTCGTCGCCTACGCTCAGAACCAGAGTTGCATCTTCAACGCGGTCACGTGAAGCTTCAGAAGCGCGCAGGTAACCTTCAACGCCGTCAGCCAGTTCTACGGTTGCGCCTTTAGCGTCAACTGCAGTGACTTTACCGTTTACGATTGCGCCTTTCTTGTTCAGTGCAACCCAGTTGTTGAACGGATCTTCTGCGAGCTGTTTAACGCCCAGAGAGATACGCTCACGCTCTGCGTCAACCTGCAGAACAACTGCTGCGATTTCGTCGCCTTTTTTGTATTCACGAACTGCTTCTTCGCCTGCAACGTTCCAGGAGATGTCAGACAGGTGAACCAGGCCGTCGATGCCGCCGTCCAGGCCGATGAAGATACCGAAGTCAGTGATAGACTTGATTTTACCTTCAACACGGTCGCCCTTGTTGTGGGTTTCCGCGAACTGCTGCCATGGGTTGTTTTTGCACTGCTTCAGACCCAGGGAGATACGACGACGTTCTTCGTCGATATCCAGAACCATAACTTCCACTACGTCGCCAACGTTAACAACTTTGGACGGGTGGATGTTTTTGTTGGTCCAATCCATTTCGGAAACGTGAACCAGGCCTTCAACGCCTTCTTCGATTTCAACGAAGCAGCCGTAGTCGGTCAGGTTGGTCACGCGACCAGTCAGTTTGGTACCTTCTGGATAACGCTTAGCGATAGCTACCCATGGATCTTCGCCCAGCTGTTTCAGGCCCAGAGATACACGAGTACGCTCGCGGTCGAACTTCAGCACTTTAACAGTGATTTCGTCGCCAACGTTTACGATTTCGCTCGGATGCTTAACGCGTTTCCATGCCATGTCGGTGATGTGCAGCAGGCCGTCAACGCCACCCAGATCAACGAATGCACCGTAGTCAGTGAGGTTCTTAACGATACCTTTAACTTCCATGCCTTCCTGCAGGTTTTCCAGCAGCTGATCGCGTTCTGCGCTGTTTTCGGATTCGATAACGGCACGACGGGAAACAACAACGTTGTTACGCTTCTGATCCAGCTTGATTACTTTGAATTCAAGCTCTTTGCCTTCCAGGTGCAGCGTGTCGCGGACCGGACGAACGTCTACCAGGGAACCCGGCAGGAACGCGCGAATACCATTCAGCTCAACAGTGAAGCCACCCTTGACTTTGCCATTGATAACACCAGTAACGGTTGCAGCTTCTTCGTAAGCTTTTTCCAGCGTGATCCAAGCTTCGTGACGTTTAGCTTTTTCACGGGACAGCAGGGTTTCACCGAAGCCGTCTTCTACTGCATCCAGAGCAACGTCAACTTCGTCACCAACCTGGATTTCCAGCTCGCCCTGGGCGTTTTTGAACTGCTCTGCCGGAATGGCGGACTCAGATTTCAGACCAGCGTCAACCAGTACTACGTCTTTGTCGATAGCAACAACAACACCACGAACGATGGAACCCGGACGGGTTTCGATTTCTTTTAAGGATTCTTCAAACAGTTGAGCAAAAGATTCAGTCATGTTTAATCTTCAGGTTTCATATTTAACGTCCACCTGGCTCCATGCCGGATGGGGTTGTTTAACATACCCGCTGTCAATCCATTGCAACGGGGGTACTGCAAATTCGGTCGCACTTAAGCGAGAGCCAGTTTTTGGCGCGCGTATTGTAACGCTTTTTCAATCACTTGCTCAATGCTTAATCGGGTTGAATCCAAAACTAAAGCATCAGCAGCAGGAACCAGCGGCGCTACAGCACGGTTACGATCGCGATAATCGCGTTCTTCGATCTCGGCCAAAAGGCGTTCAAAGTTAACACTAAAGCCCTTCTCCTGCAACTGTAGCATACGTCTATGCGCACGTTCTTGCGAGGAGGCGTCCAGAAAAATTTTCACCGGCGCATCCGGGAACACCACGGTCCCCATATCACGTCCATCAGCAATCAGACCTGGGGTTTCGCGAAATGCGCGTTGACGACGTAAAAGCGCTTCACGCACGCGAGGAAACGCCGCGACCTGAGAGGCGGCATTCGCCACTTCCTGGGTACGGATTTCACCGCTGACATCCTCACCTTCAAGAATGACTTCAAGGTTGCCGTCTGTTGAGATAAAACGCACATCCAGGTGTGAGGCAAGCGGTACCAGAGCATCTTCAGAAGTGACATCAACATGGTGATGTAACGCTGCGAGCGCCAGTACGCGGTAGATCGCGCCTGAATCTAACAGATGCCACTGCAATGCTTCCGCCATTGCCTTGCACAAGGTGCCTTTTCCTGCACCGCTTGGGCCATCAATGGTAATAACCGGGGCAATTGCCGTCATCTTTTTCTCCTTAAACGGGCGTACATTAACGTGAACGCCGCGCATTATACGCGCCAACGCTAATGATCGTTAATACAGAGTGTAAAAACCCGATTAGTCTGTAACGATATGTGGAAGAATTGCGCAATTATAGCGGGCTGGCGAGAAACCAGCCCGGAAGATGGCACTGTTTTACTTTTTATCTGCTGCGATACGTTCACGCATATGCTGAGCGCGATCGTCAGATGCCGGATGAGAATCCATCAGTGATTTTGCATGGCCTGCGTCCATCGTGGCAAACTTATCAAACGCAGTCACTAACCCCTGACGGTCAATACCGCGTTTTTTCAGCAAATCATAGGAAAAGTCATCCGCATCCGATTCCTGGCTACGGGAGAAGGCTGAGTTAATCACACCTTCCGCCAGATCGCCCAACTGAGACTGGGAAAGCTGAGAAGCGACGCCGCTGGTCGCAGAAATAGCATCGCGCGCAGCAAGTGTGGCATACGCGGTCTGCATTGCTTTACGTGAGTGCCCTAAAGAAACATGGCCCAACTCATGACCCAGCACGCCTTCAATTTCATTGTCGGTCATCAGGTCCATCAAGCCCGAATAAACACGTACACATCCATTCGCCATTGCCCAGGCATTGATATCACTGGTCATATAAACTTTATAGTTGACCGGCGTTCCATCAATGTTATTACCCAACGCTTTCGCAATTTTATTCAGACGCTTAGTGTATTTGCTTTTTGCGCCCGCCAGCTGGTTTTCACTATCCATCTGCTTACATGAGCTGTTAGAGAGGGATTTGACATCAGCGTCGGTAAGCGTCGCAGCTTTATAAGCTGCCATACCAGAACTGGCAACAAGGTCGCCATTTACGCCATTTTTACAACCTGCCAGCAACGTAGCGGAAACCGCCAACGCCAAAAAGAGTGATTTATTTTTCATGCTAATCTTCCGATGATATTTATAATAAAAACAAATAAATAAGTTAAATCATCCACAAGTTAGCATTAGTTGTAAGCGTAAAAACAGTGCGGTTACGGACACAGAAACGCCAGTCCGGGGACCGACGTTTCGTGAGGATCAGGCAGATGTACTAATACGCGCCAGCTGTTCGAAATAATCCGGGAAAGTTTTGGCGGTACATTTTGGATCAAGAATGGTCACAGGCGTGTCAGACAGCGCCACCAGCGAGAAACACATCGCCATGCGGTGATCGTTATAGGTCGCGATGTCCGCAAATTGCAATGTTGCAGGCGGGGTGATGCGGATAAAGTCATGCCCCTCTTCCACTTCCGCGCCCACTTTGCGTAACTCCGTCGCCATCGCGAACAGACGATCGGTCTCTTTGACGCGCCAGTTGTAGATATTACGTAATGTTGTGGTGCCTTTCGCAAACAGCGCCGCCGTTGCAATGGTCATCGCCGCATCAGGAATATGGTTCATATCCATATCCACTGCGTTCAACTCGCCGCGAGTACAGGCAATAAAATCGTCGCCCCATGTAATGGTAGCACCCATTTTTTCCAGTACATCGGCAAAACGAATATCACCCTGCATGCTGTTACGGCCAATCCCGGTAACTTTTACCGTACCGCCTTTAATGGCACCCGCCGCGAGGAAATAGGAAGCGGAAGAAGCATCGCCTTCAACCAGGTATGCACCCGGTGACTGGTACTGCTGCTGCCCCTTCACGACAAAGTGCTGGTAGTTTTGATTTTCAATTTCAACACCAAACGTTTTCATCAGGTTCAGTGTGATATCAATGTAAGGCTTGGATACCAGGTCACCTTTAATTGCAATCGTCGTATCCTGCGGCGCAAGCGGCGCAGTCATCAGCAGCGCAGTGAGGAACTGGCTGGAAACGCTACCGTCTACCTCAACCTGGCCTCCGGTAAAGCCACCGCGCAGACGTAAAGGTGGATAGTTTTCCTGCTCCAGATAGTCAATTTTGGCTCCGCCCTGGCGCAGCGCATCAACCAGATGGCCAATCGGGCGCTCTTTCATGCGCGGTTCGCCCGTCAGCACGATGTCATTGCTGCCCAGACATAGCGCTGCGGCCAGCGGGCGCATGGCGGTTCCGGCATTACCAAGGAACAGTTCCACTGAGCCTTGCGCATGTAATGCACCACCATTGCCAATAATCTCGCAGCGGGTACGATCAGCAGAAAGGGTATAGCTAATCCCTAACACATTCAGAGCATTAAGCATATGGCGAACATCATCGCTGTCCAGCAGGTTGGTCAGGACAGTGGTGCCATTGGCTAATGCGGCCAGCAGCAAAGCGCGGTTAGAAACACTTTTGGATCCAGGCAGATTGATTGTGCCATCCACCCGCGCAATGGGTTGTAACGTCAGGGATTCCATGAAACTCGACTCTCAAAAACAGACATAAAAACCCCACAGACGGGCTGTGGGGATGAAAAGTACAGCAGATTAGCCGCGACGGCGTTCAAAATCGACCATGAAATCGGTCAGTGCTTTTACACCTTCAAGCGGCATTGCATTGTAGATGGACGCACGCATACCGCCGACCACACGATGCCCTTTCAGCGCATGCAGGCCCGCAGCAAAAGACTCTTCCAGGAACAGTTTATCCAGTGCGCTATCAGCCAGCTGGAACGGTACGTTCATGCGTGAACGGTTGGATTTCGCCACATCGTTACGGTAGAAATCGCTGTTATCAATTACGCCGTACAGCAGTTCCGCTTTTTGCTGGTTAATCTTATCCATTGCATTAACACCGCCCTGCTTTTTCAGCCATTTAAAGACCAGGCCAGACAGATACCAGGCAAAGGTTGGCGGCGTATTGAACATGGAATCGTTGTCATTCAGCACGGTATAGTCGAGGATTGACGGGCATGATACATGAGCTTTACCCAGCAAATCTTCACGGACGATGACAATCGTCAGGCCGGCCGGGCCGATGTTTTTCTGTGCACCGGCATAAATTACGCCATAACGGCTAACGTCAAGCGGTGCGGAAAGAATGGTAGAGGACAGATCCGCCGTGACCACAACGTTGCTGGCAAAATTCGGCGTTTCATCGATCGCAATGCCATCGATAGTTTCGTTCGGACAATAGTGCAGGTACGCCGCGTTATCAGAAAGCTGCCATTCACTCATCGGCTTAACAGCACGCAGGCCGTCCACGGTGACTTTGGCATCAATAACGTTTGGTGTGCAGTATTTTTTCGCTTCTTTAATTGCACTGGCGGCCCAATAACCGGCATCGACGTAATCCGCGGTGGTTTTATCCCCCAGAATATTTAACGGGATACCCGCGAACTGCCCACGACCACCGCCATGGCAGAACAACACTTTATAGTTGGAGGGGATGCTAAGAAGATCACGAAAATCCTGCTCCGCTTCCTCGGCGACCTGGATGAATTCTTTGCCACGGTGGCTAATTTCCATCACCGACGTGCCAAGACCGTTCCAGTCGCGAAGATCCTGTTGAGCCAGTTTAAGTACTTCTGCCGGTAGCATTGCCGGACCTGAACTAAAATTAAAGACCTGAGCCATTTCCCCTCACCACGTTGTGTTGTTGTCCAATCAACATCCTGTCATTGACGATAATCCGGTGACAGACATTGGTATAAGTTATTCCTGTGGATATCGGTTTTATCATTCAGTGACACGCGCCGCAATGGGTAAAACTGACCAGGGTAAAAATGTGTCATTGGTCACACAACAGAATCTATCGGATTGACGGGTAAAAACCGAGATTTTTGCTGTCAGGTAACCCGTTTTGCCCGACTGGCCTTCGACCATTCTGGATTTGCACAGCGTGGACATAATTGATGATCTCCGGCGTTCATTTGCACCACTTCGCTACAACGTATACAGGCATAGTCTCCTGCTTCAGGCATTACTTTAAATCGTTGCGTACAGTGCTTAGGTAAAATACTGAGCCCCGGCTTTACGTCTTCATCGGCAAAGAAGTAGACGCTGATTTGTCCATTCGTCTCCAGAATAGCCAGTTTTACCTGTCCCAATTGCTCCACGCCGTTCAAACGCAGTTCCATAAAGAATTCAAATTCCGTCATATTGGCACTATTGAGCTTTGACCATGCCAGCTCGCCGTCTTCAATGATCACGACGGGTTTGCCCTCCAGCAGGTCCTCCATTTTTTCACTATGCGCCATCAGCCACATCACCAACCGATACAGCACAGCAAGAGTAATAAAAACCACCAGCACTGGCAGCATCGGGACATCGTCATAGAATGCCACGTCTCCCGCTGCAGAACCCAGCGTAAGGATGATCAGCACTTCAAAAAGCGACATCTGGCGTACGCCGCGACGTCCGGTGATTTTTAAAAACAGAAAAACCAATATAAAGGTGTAGAGGCTGCGTAACGCAACTTCCCCCAGAAAATCCATGGGCACCTTATCAAGCGCCATACGGTGCAAATCGAAAGCTTTCATTAATATGCTCTAAACGTGGTTGGTTGTAAGAAAGCATAGCCAATGCTTTTATTTACGCCTGAGCTCCGGCGGCGATAGCGCCGTTCATTGAAAACCCGTATCATTGCGCGCTTTCCGTACGACAAAAGTGATTTTCATGACGCAAACATTTATCCCCGGCAAAGATGCCGCTCTGGAAGACTCCATCGCTCGCTTCCAGCAAAAATTGCTCGACCTCGGTTTTCAAATTGAAGAAGCCTCGTGGTTGAATCCCGTCCCTAACGTCTGGTCTGTACATATTCGCGACAAAGAATGCGCGCTGTGCTTCACCAACGGTAAAGGCGCGACGAAAAAAGCGGCGTTGGCTTCCGCGCTGGGCGAATATTTTGAGCGTCTGTCGACTAACTATTTCTTTGCGGATTTCTGGTTGGGCGAAACTATCGCCAATGGCCCGTTCGTGCATTATCCGAACGAAAAATGGTTCCCGCTGACAGAAGAAGACGATGTACCAGAAGGTTTACTGGATGCACGTCTGCGAGCGTTTTACGATCCAGATAACGAACTGACTGGCAGCATGCTTATCGATCTGCAGTCTGGTAATGAAGAACGTGGCGTCTGCGGCCTGCCGTTTACCCGTCAGTCGGATAACCAGATTGTCTATATTCCGATGAATATTATCGGCAACCTGTATGTTTCTAACGGCATGTCCGCGGGTAACACGCCTAACGAAGCGCGCGTTCAGGGCCTGTCTGAAGTCTTTGAGCGTCATGTGAAGAACCGCATTATTGCGGAAAGCATCAGCCTGCCGGAAATCCCGGCCGAAGTCATGGCGCGCTATCCGGCAGTGGTGGAGTCCATCGCCACACTGGAAGCTGAAGGTTTCCCAATTTTCGCCTACGATGGCTCGCTGGGTGGCAAGTATCCGGTGATTTGCGTTGTCCTGTTCAACCCGACCAACGGTACCTGCTTCGCTTCCTTCGGCGCACACCCGGATTTCGGCGTGGCGCTGGAACGTACCGTCACTGAACTGCTGCAGGGTCGTGGTCTGAAAGATCTTGATGTCTTCACCCCACCGACCTTTGACGACGAAGAAGTGGCTGAACACACTAACCTTGAAACCCATTTCATTGATTCCAGCGGTTTGATCTCATGGGATCTGTTCAAGCAGGATGCCGATTATCCGTTCGTTGACTGGAATTTCTCTGGCACCACGGAAGAAGAGTTCGCCACCCTGATGGCCATCTTCAATGCTGAAGATAAAGAAGTGTATATCGCTGACTATGAACACCTGAGCGTTTACGCGTGCCGCATTATTGTTCCGGGAATGTCTGACATCTATCCGGCAGAAGATCTGTGGTTAGCTAACAACGCTATGGGCGCCCATCTGCGTGACACCATTCTCTCTCTGCCGGGCAGCGAATGGGATAAAGAAGACTATCTCAATCTGATCGAACAACTGGATGAAGAAGGGTTTGACGACTTCACCCGCGTACGCGAGCTACTCGGTCTGGCGACCGGTGCAGATAACGGTTGGTACACCCTGCGTATTGGCGAGCTTAAAGTGATGCTGGCGCTGGCCGGTGGCGATCTGGAGCAGGCGCTGGTGTGGACAGAATGGACGATGGAATTTAACGCCTCCGTCTTTAGCGCGGAACGTGCAAACTACTATCGCTGCCTGCAAACATTGTTGCTGCTGTCTCAGGAAGAAGACCGTCAGCCGCTGCAATATCTGAATGCGTTTGTCCGCATGTACGGTGCCGAGGCGGTTGAAGCGGCAAGTGCGGCATTGAGTGGCGAAGCGCCATTCTACGGGTTGCAAACCGTTGATAACGATCTGCAAGCTTTCCCGGCGCATCAGTCTCTGCTGAAAGCCTATGAAAAACTGCAGCGCGCGAAAGCGGCACATTGGTCAAAATAATGACAGTCAGCCTGCGCTAAGTAGGCTAAAAGTATTGTCTGGGATATATTACGGGGCGCTTTAAGCGCCCTGTTTTTTTATTTTGGTCAAATCGGAAAATAAATGTAAAAACAAGGTTAAATATTAGTAGTTGATATTAAAAAAATTAGCATATTAATGTGGTTTTTTATCTCAATTACTCCATTTTAATTAACCGTCTGACAGGAGACAAAAAGAAAAAATTCAACTCACTTTATAATTTTTAAAATTTATTTTTATATGGATAATCAACAAGTTACTCCGTAATCGCATAAAAACCATGCGTCTTGCGGGCCTATAAGCCAGGCGAGATATGATCTATATCAAATTCTCATCTATAATGCTTTGTTAGTATCTCGTCGCCGACTTAATAAAGAGAGAGTTAGTGTGAAAGCTGACAACCCTTTTGATCTTATTCTACCTGCTGCAATGGCCAAAGTTGCCGAAGAAGCAGGCGTCTATAAAGCAACGAAACATCCGCTTAAGACGTTCTATCTGGCAATTACTGCCGGTGTATTCATTTCAATTGCCTTTGTTTTCTATATCACCGCCACAACCGGTACCGGAACTATGCCTTTCGGCATGGCAAAATTAGTAGGTGGTATCTGCTTTTCCCTGGGGCTGATTCTTTGTGTTGTCTGCGGCGCAGACCTCTTCACCTCAACCGTATTGATTGTCGTAGCAAAAGCCAGTGGTCGTATTACCTGGGGCCAATTGGCTAAAAACTGGCTTAACGTTTATGTCGGTAACCTGGTGGGTTGCTTGCTCTTCGTGCTATTGATGTGGCTTTCCGGCGAATACATGACCGCCAACGGCGCGTGGGGGCTCAACGTCCTACAAACAGCCGACCACAAAGTGCACCATACTTTTGTTGAGGCGGTAAGTCTTGGCATCCTGGCTAACCTGATGGTGTGTCTGGCCGTATGGATGAGCTACTCGGGCCGCAGCCTAATGGACAAAGCGTTTATCATGGTATTACCGGTCGCAATGTTTGTTGCCAGCGGTTTTGAGCACAGTATCGCAAACATGTTTATGATCCCTATGGGTATTGTAATACGCGATTTCGCCACCCCGGAATTCTGGACCGCAGTTGGGTCTTCTCCGGAGAATTTTTCTCACCTGACCGTGATGAATTTCATCACCGATAACCTGATTCCGGTTACGATCGGTAACATTATCGGCGGCGGTTTGTTGGTCGGGTTGACATACTGGGTCATTTATCTGCGTGGTAACGATCATCATTAATCTGATGATGCCCATTACACGCAGTAAATAAAAAATCCACTTAAGAAGGTAGGTGTTACATGTCCGAGCTTAATGAAAAGTTAGCCACAGCCTGGGAAGGTTTTACCAAAGGTGACTGGCAGAATGAAGTAAACGTACGTGACTTCATTCAGAAAAACTACACTCCATATGAGGGTGACGAGTCCTTCCTGGCTGGCGCAACTGATGCGACCACTGCACTGTGGGACAGCGTGATGGAAGGCGTTAAACAGGAAAACCGCACTCACGCGCCTGTTGACTTTGACACCTCCGTTGCTTCTACCATCACTTCTCACGACGCAGGCTACATCAACAAAGCGCTCGAGAAGATTGTTGGTCTGCAGACTGAAGCTCCGCTGAAACGTGCGATCATTCCGTTTGGCGGCATCAAAATGGTTGAAGGTTCCTGCAAAGCGTACAATCGCGAACTGGACCCGATGCTGAAAAAAATCTTCACCGAATACCGCAAAACCCACAACCAGGGCGTATTCGATGTTTACACCAAAGACATTCTGAACTGCCGTAAATCCGGTGTTCTGACTGGTCTGCCAGATGCGTATGGCCGTGGCCGTATCATCGGTGACTACCGTCGCGTTGCGCTGTACGGTATCGACTACCTGATGAAAGACAAATACGCTCAGTTCGTCTCTCTGCAGTCCGATCTGGAAAACGGCGTAAACCTGGAAGCAACTATCCGTCTGCGTGAAGAAATTGCTGAACAGCACCGCGCTCTGGGTCAGATCAAAGAAATGGCTGCTAAATATGGCTGCGATATCTCTGGTCCGGCTACCAATGCTCAGGAAGCTATCCAGTGGACTTACTTCGGCTACCTGGCCGCTGTTAAATCTCAGAACGGTGCAGCAATGTCCTTCGGTCGCGTATCCACCTTCCTGGATGCTTACATCGAACGTGACCTGAAAGCAGGCAAAATCACCGAGCAAGACGCACAGGAAATGATCGACCACCTGGTCATGAAACTGCGTATGGTTCGCTTCCTGCGTACTCCTGAATATGATGAACTGTTCTCCGGTGACCCAATTTGGGCAACTGAATCAATCGGTGGTATGGGCGTTGATGGCCGTACTCTGGTTACCAAAAACAGCTTCCGCTTCCTGAACACCCTGTACACCATGGGTCCTTCTCCGGAGCCGAACATCACCGTTCTGTGGTCTGAAAAACTGCCTCTGAACTTCAAGAAATTCGCCGCTAAAGTGTCCATCGACACCTCTTCTCTGCAGTACGAGAACGATGACCTGATGCGTCCGGACTTCAACAACGACGACTACGCTATCGCTTGCTGCGTAAGCCCGATGGTTGTTGGTAAACAAATGCAGTTCTTCGGTGCGCGTGCAAACCTGGCGAAAACCATGCTGTACGCAATCAACGGTGGCGTTGATGAAAAACTGAAAATGCAGGTTGGTCCTAAATCTGAACCGATCAAAGGCGACGTTCTGAACTTCGACGAAGTTATGGACCGCATGGATCACTTCATGGATTGGCTGGCTAAACAGTACGTCACTGCACTGAACGTTATTCACTACATGCACGACAAGTACAGCTACGAAGCCTCTCTGATGGCGCTGCACGACCGTGACGTTATCCGCACCATGGCGTGTGGTATCGCTGGTCTGTCCGTTGCTGCTGACTCCCTGTCTGCAATCAAATATGCGAAAGTTAAACCGATTCGTGACGAAGACGGTCTGGCTATCGACTTCGAAATCGAAGGCGAATACCCGCAGTTTGGTAACAACGACTCTCGCGTTGATGACATGGCGGTTGACCTGGTAGAACGTTTCATGAAGAAAATTCAGAAACTGACTACTTATCGTAACGCTATCCCGACTCAGTCTGTTCTGACCATCACCTCTAACGTGGTTTATGGTAAGAAAACTGGTAACACCCCAGATGGTCGTCGTGCTGGCGCGCCGTTCGGACCGGGTGCTAACCCAATGCACGGCCGTGACCAGAAAGGTGCTGTTGCCTCTCTGACCTCCGTTGCTAAACTGCCGTTTGCTTACGCTAAAGATGGTATCTCTTACACCTTCTCTATCGTTCCGAACGCTCTGGGTAAAGACGACGAAGTTCGTAAGACCAACCTGGCGGGTCTGATGGATGGTTACTTCCACCACGAAGCCTCCATCGAAGGTGGTCAGCACCTGAACGTGAACGTCATGAACCGTGAAATGCTGCTGGATGCGATGGAACATCCGGAAAAATATCCGCAGCTGACCATCCGCGTTTCTGGCTACGCAGTACGTTTTAACTCCCTGACTAAAGAACAGCAGCAGGACGTTATCACTCGTACCTTCACTCAGACCATGTAATTGGTTTTGACTGAAATCGTACTTTAAAAAGCGTACAATAAAGGCTCCACGTAAGTGGGGCCTTTTTAATAGCCTGCTTTGTCAGCCATCTATACTTATGGATAGCAGCCAAAACAGACTCGACACAGTTAATAACTGTGCACTAACACTGGCCCCGGATGGGCCACACCTGGAGAAACACCGCAATGTCAGTTATTGGTCGCATTCACTCCTTTGAATCCTGTGGCACTGTTGATGGCCCGGGCATCCGTTTTATTACCTTCTTTCAGGGCTGCCTGATGCGCTGCCTGTATTGCCATAACCGCGACACGTGGGATACGCACGGCGGTAAAGAAGTTACCGTTGACGAATTAATGAAAGAGGTGGTGACCTACCGCCACTTTATGAACGCCTCCGGAGGCGGCGTGACAGCGTCTGGCGGCGAAGCTATCTTGCAAGCTGAATTCGTACGTGACTGGTTCCGGGCCTGTAAAAAAGAAGGTATTCATACTTGTCTGGATACTAACGGTTTTGTTCGCCGCTACGATCCGGTGATCGATGAGTTGCTGGAAGTCACCGACCTGGTCATGCTCGATCTCAAACAAATGAACGATGAAATCCATCAGAATCTGGTGGGTGTGTCTAACCATCGTACACTCGAGTTCGCGCGTTACCTGTCCAACAAAGACATCAAAGTGTGGATCCGCTATGTTGTCGTACCTGGCTGGTCTGACGATGACGACTCCGCACACCGCCTTGGCGAATTTACCCGCGATATGGGCAACGTTGAAAAAATCGAGCTGCTGCCTTACCACGAGCTGGGCAAACACAAATGGGTGGCAATGGGCGAAGAGTACAAACTCGACGGCGTTAAGCCGCCGAAGAAAGAGACCATGGAGCGCGTGAAGGGTATTCTCGAGCAATATGGACATAAAGTGATGTATTGAGTTTTATGGTGGGTAACAGATACGTTACCCACCTGACTCTGCCTTAACGCCCTCTTCTCGCCAGTAACGGGAAAATCAATCCCAGTCCAACCAGCACAAATGGCGTCACAATATTCAGCGTGAGCTGGAATGTCCACTCAGGGGTGAAGGCTTCCATTTTCGGGAAAATCCCGGTCAGACAGGCAAATGCGGTAAAGGCAAAGCACCAGATCCCCACGGTCATCGCGAGCGATCGGTTGCGAATAAAGACATATTCTGATTTATATTTTTGCGCCAGACGAATAACGGCAATGAATGCCACAAACACCCATAAATAACGCAATGGCATCACGACAGAGTTAAGATTCAATAGCCATTTATACAGATTGTTCATGTCGCCAATTCCCAGTGTTGGCAACATAATCAGAATCGCCACCAGCACCAGCGTCAGAATATAACCATTTACCGGCGTACCGGAAGCATTGGTTTTACACAGACTCTCGGGAATATATTTACGATCAGCATCACCCAGCAGAACTTTAAGCGGTGCATCAATAGAAAATACCAATGCCGCAATCTGTCCCAGCGTATTGGCAATCGCGTAAATAACCATCAGCGAATTACCCATACCATAATACTCACCCAGTTTCTGGAAGGCGTAATATTGACCATTCGTCATCAGATCATCTGGAATATGCCGGGAGTCAAACATCATTCCCATAGCCAGCGATCCGAGAATCGCACATACCGCCACCATAACAGCCAGAACGAGCATCCCTTTCGGAAATTCTTTGCCCGGATTACGTGTCTGATTAACGTATGGCGAAATTTTCTCCGCGCCGCCCACGGCAAAGACCAGCATGGAGATCGTGGTAATGTAGGTAAAATCAATGTGCGGGATAAACGATTCCCAGGTGATATTGGTTGTCGCTATCTGCACATCCGTAATTGCAGGCGCAGTTACCGCCATCACGACATACAAAATGGACATCACAAACATCGCGATGCCTGCAACTGACCCAACAATTTTCAGCGACTTCATGCCACGGGACGCAACCCACATGAAAAAGACAAACAGCGCCAGTGTCAGCCCCTGCAACGCCACGACGGTGTACTCTTTAATCAACGAACCATCGCCCTTCAGCGCCCATCCCAGCGCAATCAGAATAGCCTGCGGTTTTTGCGCCAGATAAGGAATATGCACAACCCAATAGGTCCATGCAGCAAGATAAGCCAGCCCTGGCCCCATGGTATGTTTAATCCAGGTACTGACGCCGCCTTTACCCTCTTTAAAAGTTGAGCCAAGCTGCCCGACGATCAACGCATAAGGTATAAAATAGAGCGCGAAAATAAAGATCCAAGAGGAGACAACAACTAATCCCTGATTGGCATAGTTGTTAACGACGTTGCCAAAACCCCAAACGGTAATAAAAGACATCAATGCAATGTTGTACCATCGCAATTGTTTTTCCTGCACACCAGCCATACGCAATCCTTCGTGGAAGCTTTATGATTATAAATAAATGAGGCGTGGGATTATGCGCGGTAAAATGAGCGAGCGGAAACGGCAGGATGTAAAACTATAACCTTCTGCACACTTTATTTTCAGGAAAGAAGTGTGTGATTAAATAATGCAGGTTCCCATAAAGCATACATAAACAGTATGTATGGGAACCTGTTCATATTCTGTTAAATCAGGTCAAATGTGCGCAATAGAATTGGGTGTATGGCCCGTTTTACGCAACAGCATCAGTAAATAAATAAACGATACGCTGGCGATCATGATAAACAGCAAGCTATCTGAATAATTCTGCATCAGCATCGCTGTAAATGAAGGACCCAGCAGACTGCCCACGGTATAGCTCAATAACAATGCCTGATTCATGGCGACCAGCTGATGATGCTCCACCTTTTCACAGGCCCAGGCCATCGCGACCGGGTAGAGGGTAAAGCCTGCCGCACCCAACATAAACAACGCGGGCGCCATCGCCGCCTGATTCAGCATGGCGATACTCCCGACGATCACCACGAAGACCTGGACGCGTAAAACCAACAGACGTCCCAGCTTGTCCGCCAGACGGCCAATCGGCCATTGCCCCAGAATACCTGCACTTACCAGGACCGCCATCCAGAAACCAATGCTGGCGTTACTCACCCCCTGATGATTGAGATACAGCGGCATCAGGCCATACAAAGACCCCAGCACAATCCCGGAAATAATACAGCCATTCACGCCCAGACGCGCCTGGCGGAGTTTCAGCATGGAAACAATAGGCGTAGGCTGCTGCTCATCACCCTGCTGATTGGCAATGCGCGTAAACAGCAGTGGCAAAACACCCGCCAGGATAGTACCCGTCACCCACGGCAGGACGTTCATCAATTCCGTGGATACTTTACTCACCAGCAGTTGGCCTAAAAACGTCCCCACGTAATAGATCATCATATAGGCGGCAAGCAAACGTCCGCGATTACGCGAAGTCCCGCTGCACATCAGCGCGCTTTCCACCACCACCCAAATCATGGCGCAGCCAACACCAGCGATAAAACGCCAGGTCATCCAACTCCAGAATCCCACCATAATCTCCAGCCCGACACAGCCCGCGGCAAAAATAAGCGAGGCGATGTAATAGCTGCGGTTAAAACCAAGGTGTTTTATTAAATACCCTGTCAACAACGTCCCTACCAGATTACCGGTAAAGTAGGACGAGCTCACCACGCCTACCTGCCAGGTGGGCAGATTTTCATGGGCGAGCCAAAGCGGGACGAGCGTGTTTAACACGGCGATCGCCAGGGTCAACAGAAGTAGCCCGCACAGCAATAGCATGACGGGACGGGTATAGGTGGACATGAATAAAAACCGTGAGGAAGTTCAAATTTCATGCGCATCATGCCACTGCTAAAAACATTGTCAATCGGCGTAATCAGAGGGCTGAGGCGCTTTCTGGTCGATCGATTTGCATTACTGATTCTTAATGTGAATAGATAAAAAATACAAAATCACATCTGCTTGTTTTTATTGATCTAAAACAAAAATCTCGCGTTACGTTCAGTCGAAAAATTTCATGGATTACCCTTACTTTTATTTCTTACTAAACTCAATGCGGGATGCTGAGCTGCATTGTCTTCAAAATAGAACAGTGAGTTCTTATTTAGGCATCTACTCCAGATATCGTTCTTTTCGTAGACTTAAACTCATCAAATTTCCCCCACTGATGCTGAACAGGAAAAATATCATGACTAAACCTTACGTAAGACTTGATAAAGATAATGCGGCAGTACTGCTGGTCGACCATCAGGCAGGCCTGCTCTCTCTGGTTCGGGATATCGATCCCGATAAATTTAAAAACAACGTGCTAGCCCTGGGTGACTTAGCAAAATACTTCAACCTCCCAACCATTCTGACAACCAGTTTTGAGACAGGACCAAACGGGCCGCTGGTACCGGAACTGAAAGCGCAATTTCCCGATGCGCCCTATATTGCTCGCCCAGGAAACATTAACGCATGGGATAACGAAGATTTCGTGAAGGCAGTGAAAGCGACCGGCAAAAAGCAGCTGATTATCGCCGGTGTCGTGACGGAAGTTTGCGTCGCCTTCCCTGCGCTCTCAGCTATTGAAGAAGGCTTTGACGTCTTTGTGGTAACCGATGCTTCAGGCACATTTAATGAAATTACCCGTCATTCAGCTTGGGATCGGATGTCTCAAGCAGGCGCTCAGTTGATGACATGGTTCGGAGTAGCGTGCGAGCTGCACCGCGACTGGCGCAACGATATCGAAGGTCTGGCAACGCTGTTCTCGAATCACATTCCGGACTACCGCAATCTGATGACCAGCTACGACACGTTAACTAAGCAGAAGTAAAACCAGGGCGAAAGCCCTGGCCTGACATATTGCCTGATGACGCGCAGCTTTAAGGCCTACAGATCTGTAGGCCTGATAAGACGCAAACCGCCATCCGGCATAGTTTGGATTAACTCGCCACCGCCATACCGACTGTCATATGCAGCCCGTAGAACACGCCACGACCAATCAGCTCGCCGACTAACAGCAAAATAAACGCCACGGAAAGCAGCGGAACAGCAGGCTGGTAGCCCTTCACTTGCGGTACAATCCAGCAGCACAACGCTAATGCCAGCGCCACAATCCGCCACGCCATCAGCGAGCCGTAATCCGGAACCAGCGCAGACGCCTGCTGAATCGAACTGTGGATCGTCGCCAGTTCAGCCCCCTGCATGACAGACATGATGGCGCTTACGACCAGAGCAAGCACTGAAATTGCCGGCAGCAGGCGCATCGCCCAACCATCCACGCCAGCAATTCTCAGTAACAGATACCCCAGCAGCGGACCTCCCATAAACATCGTCAGAAAGAAGCCCAGCGGAGTCCAGACGCTGTACCAGGTCGGCACAGTATCAATGGTGTTATAAACGCGTACCATCATCCAGACAAAAACCACACCCAGCACCATGGTGACAACTAACCACAGATTGCGTAATGCGGGCGACATTTTTTTCAACGTGGCCAGCAGCCAGCCGATACCACCAACGGCAAAGAAGATTGAACCGCTGGCAATTTCGTTACTCAACGCCGAAGACCCTACGCGATTGAGCGAGTTAAAGGCGCGCATCGGCGAGCCCAGGTGGAGCATAGAAGCAATGAAGCCAATGCCCATTAATACCCACAGCCCAAACATGCAGGCAATCACGCGCTGCTGCGATTCTGGACGTAAGTCACCTTTCATCAACGCCAGCGCCAGAACGATAAAGCCACCAACCACACACTGTCCGAAGACCGTGAAGATCATCAGCGGCCATTCATGCCATCCACTTCCCATCTTACACCTCCTTCGGATTGGCCAGATAACCTGTGGTATCCCCGGTCGGGCGGCTATTGGCGTTAGGTTTGATGACAATACTCGGTTTGGTAAAGTGCGCGCCCGGTAGTGGTGCAACCGCAGCCAAAGCACCGTGTTTTTTGCGCAGTTCATCAATTGGGCCAAAATCCAGCGCACGCAGTGGACAGGACTCGACGCAGATAGGTTTCTTACCTTCAGCGACGCGCTCATGGCAGCCATCGCATTTAGTCATATGCCCTTTTTCAGCATTGTACTGCGGCGCGCCGTAAGGACAGGCCATGTGGCAATACCGACAGCCAATGCACACGTCCTCATCGACAACGACAAAGCCATCTTCACGTTTGTGCATGGCGCCACTCGGACACACCTTGGTACAGGCTGGGTCTTCGCAGTGGTTACACGCAATGGAGAGGTAATAGGCAAAGACATTCTGATGCCAGACGCCGTTATCCTCCTGCCAGTCACCGCCCGCGTATTCATAAATGCGGCGGAAGCTGACTTCCGGGGTTAAATTTTTGAAGTCTTTGCAGGCCAGTTCGCAGGTTTTGCAACCGGTGCAACGGCTGGAATCAATAAAAAATCCATACTGGGTTGTCATCGGTTACTCCTTACACCTTTTCAACCTGAACAAGGTTCGTGTGTGATGGGTTCCCCTTCGCGAGAGGAGACGGACGCTGGGTCGTCAGGACGTTAATACAACCGCCCTGGTCCACGCGTTTTGCGTCCGGGTCATACCACGCCCCTTCGCCTAGTGCCACCACGCCAGGCATCATACGCGGCGTTACTTTCGCCTCGATGTGCACTTCACCACGATCGTTAAAGATGCGCACCTTGTCGCCGTTGTTAATGCCGCGTCTCTGCGCATCCATCGGGTTGATCCACATTTCCTGACGGCAGGATGCTTTCAGAACATCAACGTTGCCATAGGTAGAGTGGACGCGAGATTTGTAGTGGAAGCCGGTCAATTGCAGAGGGAATTTCTCCACCAGAGGATCGTTTATGCTTTCAAATCCTGGGGTATAAATCGGCAGTGGATCAATCACATCACCTTCCGGCAGTTCCCAGGTCACCGCGATCTCGGCAAGTTGCTGCGAATAAATTTCGATCTTACCTGACGGAGTAGTCAGCGGATTGGCGTCAGGATCCTCACGGAACGCCTTGTACGCCACGTGATGCCCCTGTGGGTCACGCTGTTTAAAGATCCCTTGCTTGCGGAATTCTTCAAACGTTGGCAGTTCAGGAATCGCTTTGCGCGACTGCTCGTACAGATGACGCATCCACTCTTCCTGAGTGCGACCTTCTGTGAACTGCTGCTCAACGCCAAGGCGTTTCGCAAGCTCGCTGGTCATCTGGTAGATAGTCTTGCATTCGAAGCGTGGTTTGATCGCCTGATCGGTGAAAATCACATACGACATATTCCCGCAGGAGGCATCCAGTGCGAAGTCCATCTGCTCCGAAGCGGTACAGTCCGGCAGCAAAATATCCGCGTATTTCGCCGAGGAGGTCATATGGCAGTCGATGACAACGATCATCTCGCACTTCTTATCATCCTGTAGGATTTCGTGTGTGCGGTTGATGTCGGAGTGCTGGTTAATCAGGCAGTTACCCGCATAGTTCCAGATCATCTTAATCGGAACATCGAGTTTATCTTTACCACGAACACCGTCACGCAGCGCCGTCATCTCCGGGCCTCGCTCAATGGCGTCCGTCCACATAAACATCGAGATACTGGTTTCTACAGGGTTTTCCAGCGTAGGCATACGTTCAAACGGCAAACTGTATGAGCCCTCACGCGCCCCGCTGTTGCCGCCGTTAATCCCAACGTTACCGGTCAGAATAGCCAGCATAGAAATGGCGCGGGTCGCTATTTCACCATTAGCATGACGCTGCGGTCCCCACCCCTGGCTGATGTATGCCGGTTTAGCGCTACCGATTTCACGTGCCAGTTTGACGATTCGTTCAGCAGGAATCCCGGTAATTTGCGCTGCCCATTCCGGGGTCTTGGCAATACCGTCTTTGCCCTGCCCAAGAATATACGCCTTATAGTGACCGTTTTTCGGTGCATCTGCCGGTAAGGTTTTCTCGTCGTAACCTACGCAATATTTGTCAAGGAACGGTTGATCAACCATGTTTTCGGTGATCAGAACATACGCCAGCCCATTTACCAGCGCGGCATCCGTACCAGGACGGATGGGGATCCACTCATCTTCACGACCCGCACCAGTATCCGTGTAGCGAGGATCGATAATGATCATGCGGGCATTGGATTTCTGTCGCGCCTGTTCAAGGTAATAGGTTACCCCACCCCCGCTCATACGGGTTTCACCTGGGTTATTCCCGAACAGGACCACCAGCTTGCTGTTTTCAATGTCTGACGGGCTGTTACCGTCTGCCCAGCCGCCGTAGGTGTAGTTCAACCCGGCAGCGATTTGCGCTGAAGAGTAGTCACCGTAGTGGTTCAGGTAGCCACCGCAGCAGTTCATCAGACGTGCTACCAGCGTTTTGCCCGGTGGCCAGGAGCGTGTCAGGGTGCCGCCCAGCGTACCTGTGCCGTAGTTCAGGTAGATAGACTCGTTGCCGTAGTCTTTGATAAGACGCTGCATATTGCTGGCAATGATATCGTAGGCTTCATCCCAGCTGATACGCTCAAATTTACCTTCGCCACGCTTGCCGACGCGTTTCATCGGGTATTTCAGACGATCGGGATTATAGACGCGACGACGCATGGAGCGACCTCGCAGACAGGCGCGTACCTGATGCAAACCGTCGTAGTTGTCATCACCGGTGTTGTCGGTTTCAACATACTTTATTTCACCATCTACCACGTGCATACGCAGAGGACAGCGGCTACCACAGTTCACCGTACACGCGCTCCAGATGACTTTCTCACTGGCCTGTGTTGGATTAAGGGCTTCTGCAGCATTTGCAATACGGGTAAATGGCAGGGTAAACGCGCTACTGGCCACCGCCAGTCCGCCTATCGCCGT
Source organism: Citrobacter sp. LUTT5 (assembly GCF_009905315.1). Classification (NCBI taxonomy): domain Bacteria; kingdom Pseudomonadati; phylum Pseudomonadota; class Gammaproteobacteria; order Enterobacterales; family Enterobacteriaceae; genus Citrobacter; species Citrobacter sp. LUTT5. The sequence goes on from NZ_CP047606.1 coordinate 3,191,187, forward strand.
CGTTTTCACCAAACCTCGGCGACTAACCTCAGCTGCCAGCATGGCATCGGGGATCTTAGTTTTCATAGTGGCTCACTCTGCTGCTCACAATAAACAAAAGGCAAATGTCCGTTGTATAGATTTTTATATAACGTTACTATCGATATAAAGACTGGTAGATACTGAATTTGCGAAAAGACAGAGATAAATACTGACTTTCATTTGAAGGCAGTATTACTCCTATGGAGGTAGATGTTATTGTCCAGCGTCAAACAGGCATAAAAAAAGCGCCCGGAGGCGCTTTTTTAGCAGGGAAAGGTAGCTTAGCCGATGAATTCCAGGCCATTCATGTACGGGCGCAACACTTCCGGAACCTGAATACGGCCATCAGCCTGCTGATAGTTTTCCATTACCGCAACCAGCGTACGTCCTACCGCCAGACCAGAACCATTCAGCGTATGTACTAAACGGGTCTTTTTGTCGGATTTACTGCGGCAACGCGCCTGCATACGACGAGCCTGGAAATCCCACACGTTGGAGCAAGAGGAGATTTCGCGATAGGTGTTCTGCGCCGGGATCCACACTTCCAGATCGTAGGTTTTGCATGCGCCGAAGCCCATGTCGCCAGTGCACAGGATGATCTTGCGATACGGCAGACCCAACAGTTGCAGGACCTTCTCAGCATGACCGGTCATCTCTTCCAGCGCGTCCATAGAGTCTTCCGGGCGAACGATCTGCACCATCTCAACTTTATCGAACTGGTGCATACGGATCAGACCACGGGTATCACGACCGTAAGAACCTGCTTCAGAACGGAAGCACGGCGTATGCGCAGTCATTTTGATCGGCAGCGCATCTTCGTCGATGATTTCGTCACGTACCAGGTTGGTCAGCGGCACTTCTGCCGTTGGGATCAGCGCATAGTTGCTGCTGTCAGCTTCTTCATCCAGCGGACGGGTGTGGAACAGATCGCCAGCAAATTTCGGCAGTTGGCCTGTTCCGTACAGCGTGTCATGGTTAACCAGATACGGAACGTAGTTTTCGCTGTAACCATGCTGTTCGGTATGCAGATCCAGCATAAACTGAGACAGCGCACGGTGCATGCGTGCGATCTGGCCTTTCATAACAACGAAACGAGAGCCGGTCAGCTTAACCGCCGCGGCGAAATCAAGACCCGTGTGCATTTCACCCAGAGTAACGTGATCGCGCACTTCGAAATCAAACTCACGTGGTGTACCCCAGCGGCTGACTTCGACGTTGTCATTTTCATCTTTACCCACCGGAACTTCGTCCGCTGGCAGGTTAGGAATGGTCAGCGCAATATCGCGGATCTCGGCCTGTAAGGTATCAAGTTCAGCTTTCGCGGCATCCAGCTCTTCGCCCAGTTTGTTCACTTCCAGACGTAAAGACTCGATATCTTCCCCGCGCGCTTTTGCCTGGCCGATGGATTTCGATCGAGAGTTACGCTCTGCCTGCAGGTTTTCAGTTTGTACCTGCAGAACTTTACGACGCTCTTCAAGAGCGCGCAGCTTATCTACATCCAGCTTAAAGCCCCGGCTTGCCAGTTTTTCTGCGACTGCGTCTGGCTCATTACGCAGCAGATTGGGATCGAGCATGCTTATCCTGTGCTTATCGAATTAAAATAGGAGAAAGTGACCACAGCCTGCGGTCACAGGGATACAGAGACAACATTACCGCAACGATAACACTAACGGTAGCGTTTTATAGGGCTATTTTGATCCTGTCCGGCGAGCCAGGCGAGCTTTTCGCCAATCTTGCCTTCAAGACCTCTGTTTGTGGGGTGATAATAGCGCGTTTGTGCCATTTCCTGCGGGAAGTACTCTTCTCCGGCGGCATAGGCATTTGGTTCATCATGGGCGTAACGATACTCCTGGCCGTAGCCCATCTCCTTCATCAGCTTCGTCGGCGCATTGCGCAGGTGAACCGGCACGTCGTAATCCGGACGTTCACGTGCATCAGCCAGCGCAGCTTTGAAGGCGGTGTAAACTGCATTACTTTTCGGCGCGCAGGCCAGATAAACAATCGCCTGAGCAATCGCACGTTCTCCTTCCGCTGGTCCCACGCGGGTAAAGCAGTCCCATGCGGAAATTGCCACCTGCATGGCGCGTGGATCGGCATTGCCCACATCTTCAGAGGCAATTGCCAGACAGCGACGAGCAACATACAGTGGGTCACCGCCTGCACTAATGATGCGCGCATACCAATAAAGCGCTGCATCCGGTGCACTGCCGCGAACCGATTTATGTAATGCAGAGATGAGATCGTAAAAGCGATCGCCTTTATTATCGAAGCGTGCGCTGCGCTCACCGGCAATTTCAGTGAGCAATTCTGGTTTCAATACGCGCTTGCCAGAATCATCAACTTCGGCCATATCGGCCATCATTTCCAGCGTATTCAGCGCCCGGCGCGCATCACCATTAACCAGTTCGGCAATAGCCCGACGCGTCTCTGGCGGCAGTACGATATCCTGGCCGCCGTAACCCCGCGCTTTGTCTGACATCGCCTGGTCCAGCACCTGTTCAATATCGTCGGTGGTTAACGATTTCAGTAAGTAAACGCGTGCGCGTGACAGCAGCGCCGAGTTCAGTTCAAACGAGGGGTTTTCAGTGGTGGCGCCAATAAACGTGATGGTACCGTCTTCAATATGCGGTAAAAACGCATCCTGCTGGCTTTTATTAAAACGGTGAACTTCGTCGACAAACAGGATCGTACGCCGACCAGCGTTACGGTTCTGACGCGCACGCTCAATCGCTTCACGAATCTCTTTTACACCAGACGTAACTGCCGAAATGCGTTCGACATCGGCGTTAGCGTAACGGGCAATGACTTCGGCAAGGGTGGTTTTCCCCGTCCCCGGTGGCCCCCATAAAATCATGGAGTGCAGGTGCCCGGCCTCGATAGCGCGCGGCAAGGGTTTACCCGCAGCCAGCAGATGCTGCTGGCCGATATACTGCACTAGATTTTCTGGCCGCATACGCGCGGCCAGTGGCTGAAAGGTATTATCAGAAAAGTCGAGCGACAGATTGCTCACTCACACGCCTCTACTTACGTTGATCGTCAACCGTTACACCTTGCGGCGGGGTAAAGGTGAATTTGGAAGGTTCAATCGCACCATTCTGCTGAGATTTCAGCTGATAGCTGCTGCGCTGATCGTCTTGCTCAACGGCGCTAAACTGATGGATCGTCCCGTCACGCCCAACATTGATCGTAAACTGCTTCAGGTTACCGCTGCTGGTTTTTGGCGTCAGCACGAAATCATCGCCGTTTTGCTTAATGTTGTACTGCTGCCAGTCACTGGCCTGGTTACGCGCGATCAGCATGAACGGCGTATTGCCCGTGGCGTCTTTCAGCCAGGTCGCGGTCGCCTGTTCAACAAACGGGTTAAAGAACCACAGCGTTTTCCCATCGGAAACCAGGATGCTCTCATCAGGCTGGGTCATATGCCAGTTAAACAGATTAGGACGTTTAACCCATAAATCACCCTGACCTTCCTGCACCGCTGCGCCGCTGCCGTCCGTGACCTTCTGAGTAAAGCTGGCATGGAAGCTACTGACTTTATCCAGACGGCTTTTCAGGTCGCTGGCAGCGTCAGCCCAGACACTGCTCACCACAAAGCTCGACAGTAATGCACAGGTGATTGCGATTCTTTTCATCGTTATTCCTCAAAATACGTCACTCCCAACGGGGAGATCCCTCTGCTATCCATTTCAGGCCAAAAATCAGCATGAGGAAAGTAGAAAATACTGAATTACTTAACTTTGCAATCATTCGAAGGGCGGCGGAGCCAGCACTTCACGATTACCATTATGCCCTTGTTCGCTGACAATACCCTGCGCTTCCATCTGCTCGATGATGCGCGCCGCTCGGTTGTAGCCGATGCGGAACTGACGCTGGACGCCGGAGATTGAGGCTTTGCGTTTCTGGGTCACAAAGTTTACCGCCTGATCGAACAGCGGATCCAACTCTTCGCCACCATCAAAGCCGCCACCGCCGCCTTCGCTTTCGCTGTCAGAGGTAATGCCGTCGACGTATTGCGGACGACCGCGCGCCTTCCAGTCCTGAACCACCGCGTGAACTTCTTCATCACGAACAAAGGCGCCGTGAACACGCACAGGGATCGTCGAGTTCGGTGCGGAATAGAGCATGTCACCCATACCTAACAGCGATTCCGCTCCGCCCTGGTCAAGGATGGTACGCGAGTCAATTTTACTGGACACGGTAAAGGCGATACGCGTTGGAATGTTCGCTTTAATCAGTCCGGTGATAACGTCAACCGACGGTCGCTGGGTTGCCAGCACCAGGTGGATCCCCGCCGCACGCGCTTTTTGCGCCAGACGAGCAATCAGTTCTTCCACCTTTTTGCCAACCGTCATCATCAGGTCGGCGAATTCATCCACCAGCACAACAATATACGGTAGTTTTTCCAGCACCGGATGCTGAACATCCATACTGTCACCCGGCTTCCAGTACGGGTCCGGAATCGGACGCCCCATGCGGGCGGCTTCAGCGATTTTCTCGTTATAACCGGCAAGGTTACGCACGCCAAGCGCCGACATCAGCTTGTAGCGACGTTCCATTTCATTGACGCTCCAGCGCAAGGCGTTAGCAGCATCTTTCATATCGGTCACGACTTCGGTCAGCAGATGCGGAATGCCTTCATAAACCGACAGTTCCAGCATTTTCGGGTCAATCATGATAAAGCGAACGTCTTCCGGCTGCGCCTTATACAGCATGCTGAGGATCATGGCGTTTACCCCAACAGACTTACCGGATCCGGTTGTCCCTGCTACCAGCAGGTGCGGCATTTTTGCCAGATCGGCCACCACCGGTTCGCCCGCAATATCTTTACCCAGCACCACAGTCAGCGGAGATGAGTTATCACGGAATTTAGCGTTATCCAGTACTTCACGCAGATAAACGGTTTGACGTTTTTTATTCGGTAACTCCAGTCCGACATACGGTTTGCCTGGAATAACCTCGACCACACGTACCGCTGCGGTCGACAATGAACGCGCCAGATCTCGCGACAGATTGGAAATACGCGCCGCTTTAACCCCAGGAGCCAGATTAAGCTCAAAGCGGGTAATCACCGGGCCTGGAGAGTAGTTCACCACATCGGCTTTAATGCGGAAATCCGCCAGACGCGCTTCCACCAGACGTGCCATTTGCTCCAGCGCGAACGTATCTATCGGCTCAACCTCGCTCGGCGGCGGTGTAAGCAGATCTAACGATGGCAGCGGCGTGCTTGGACGGTGCGCCGGACGGCTGTCGCCATTACGCATCAGCAGCGGATGGATCAGACTATCCTGCGGCGGCGGTGTAACAGGCTGCGCTGGCTGCTGATAATGCTGCTGCGGTGCAACAGGCTGCGCCGGCTGCTGATAATGCTGCTGCGGTGCAACAGGCTGCGCCGGCTGCTGATAATGCTGCTGTGGTGCAACAGGCTGCGCCGGTTGCTGATAATGCTGCTGTGGTGCAACAGGCTGCGCCGGTTGCTGATAATGCTGCTGCGGTGCAACAGGTTCCTGGTACTGCGGCGCAGGCTCCGGCATCACGCCAGGCGTAAACAGTGGCTCATGCGGCCCCTCATCTACCAGCGTTTTCATTGGCGAAAATTCAAAGTCATCGAGCGAGAACGGATTCGCTCCGGCAGGCTGTTCACCGGAATAACGCTGCTGCTGAGAAGAAGCAAACTGGCGAGCCAGTTCCGCTTCTGCGGCTGAATCTTCGTCATCAGTCTGGTGGGTATCGTCCTGATACTCTTCGCCATAACGATGCTGCTGCGACTGAGCGAACTGGCGTGCCAGCTCGTCCTGCTGCATTGCATCCATTTCATCGTCATTGTACGCATCTGTATCAAGCTGCTCTTCGCGCGCTTTCTCTTCAGCCATACGCTGTGACGGCAGTTTGATGCCATACGACGCCAATTCCCGGCGAGTAGGCACGCGCACACGATTTGGGCGCGGTAACTGCGGGCCAATCCCCTCTTTCACCTGCGGACGCGGCGCACCGCTGCCCGCAAGGCTAAAGACAGGTGCAGCTGCCGCTGCACCCGCCCCTAAAGCGGCGCTTTTTACACCGGCAGCCAGCGGTGCAACAGCAGCAACAGACTCAACGGGCGGTATGGATGCAGTCGTCGGCATAGATGGCGTAGACGGTTTAATACGCTCAGGCTCCTGAGCAGGTTCTGGAATCGGCTGATACCATGCGGCCAGTTGCTCACGCTCACGCGCACGTTTCTCTTCGACTTCTTCAAAGTAATAGAGCGGCGGACGAGTCGGTTTAACTTCTTCAACCACGGGCTCAGGTTCCACCACAAGCGGTTGTTCAACCACTGGCTGCTGAAACGTAGTGCTCTGTTGAGGGATTGATTCCTGCTGATAAACAGGTTGCGGCGCAGGCTCCGGCTGATAAGCAGGCTGCTGGAATGTGGCGTTCTGTTGAGAGGTCGGATCCTGTTGATAGACAGGCTGCAGCACAGGCTCTGGCTGATAAACAGGTTCCGGCTGCGGTGCGACTGGCTGCGCATAAACAGGTTCCGGCTGCGGTGCGTAATATTGCGGCTGCGGACTCTCCTCCACAACCGGCTGTTGCCATGGCTCATACGGCTGCTGCACCGGAGGTTGCGCGTACTGGGCTGGTTGCGGATAACCTTCAGGCGTTGGTGCAATCGCGGCATCACCGGTTTGCGGGCCTGGTGCGGATTGCCAGGCTACGGCTGGGGCCGGTTGCTCCATAACAGTGTTGGTCACGGGCGAGGTTTGCAGCAACGGATCTACCGGCGCGCTCCAGGCCTGAGCGGCCGTTGTAGCTGCAGCTGCTGCAGCCACAGGCTCGGTCACCGAGTGGCCGTTAAGCAGTGGATCAAGCTCGTCATATTCAGGCAGCGTCGCGCGATTGCCGGAAAACAGCACATCGTTAGGATCGGCAACCACGCCACGGGCGCTGTATTCAATTTCGTCTTCATCATCCATGCGTTTGCCGGAGAACAGCGCCGCATCGGTGTGACGACCAAGCGGGTTGGTAAATTTCTCTGCCAGACGCTTACGGCGCGCTAACGCACCGCGCAGAATACGAGCCCGACGCGATTCATGGGGTTTGCCATCAGCGGCATCGACAGACTCTTCTTCATCTTCATATTCTTCGTCATCGACCCAGGTATCGTCGCGGCGGGTACGGTTGCTGGCAAACGTCAGGATATTGAGTAACCAGCCGCCCAGTTTTTCCGCAATGCTCACCCATGACCAACCGGTGAACAGCGTTAATCCCGCCGCCCAAATGCACAACAACGTCAGCGTGCCGCCGCTGCTGTGCAGTAAAGGTTGTAGCGTAGTGCTGAGCAGACTGCCGATCACGCCGCCAGAGGCGAAATACCAGATGTCATCGGCGTTAATTGCGGCCAGCCCGCAGGAAGTGAGAATCAGCGCCAGAACGCCAATAATGCGCAGCGAGACGGCAAAATAATCGACGTATTCGTCGCTGGCCTGGTGTCGCCAGGCAAACCAACAGCCGCCAACAATGATGACGGGAATGGTGTAGGCCATGACGCCAAAAATAAAGAACAGCGTGTCCGCCAACCATGCTCCGGGTATTCCCCCCAGATTATGGATAGGTTCATGCCATGCGGTTTGTGACCAACTGGGATCCGAAGGGTTAAAGCTGAGTAAGGCAGCCATCAACCAGACGGCAAAAAGGGCAATAAGGATCAGTAGCGCTTCCAGAAGTCGGCGCCCGCTGCTTAACTTCGTCAATGTGACGTCTTTGTCTTCAGTGTATTCCTGGCTCAAAAACGGCTCTCCAGGTTTCAGGCTTTTCCTGCCCGATGCTAAAACGGACAACAGCACCGGGTTACCCCGGCACTGTTGCTGTATGGATTAACAGGAGTGTAATCAAACTGCGTCGATTTTGCACCTGTTCCGTGTTAGCGCGTCTTAATTACCAGACGATTGCTCTGTTTGACTTCTTCCATGACTACATAAGTACGTGTGTCATTCACGCCAGGCAGACGCAGCAGGGTTTCCCCCAACAGCTTACGGTATGCCGACATATCCGGTACGCGTGTTTTCAGCAAATAGTCGAAATCACCGGAAACCAAATGACACTCTTGAATTTCTTCAAGTTTTTGTACTGCAGAGTTGAATTGTTCAAACACATCCGGGGCGCCACGATTCAGAGTAATCTCAACAAAAACCAGAAGTGATGCATCCAGATAATGCGGGTTTAACAGCGCTGTATAGCCCTGAATAAAACCCTGTCTTTCCAACCGACGCACACGCTCAAGGCAGGGCGTTGGTGAAAGTCCCACACGTTTAGAAAGCTCGACGTTAGAAATACGCCCATCCTTTTGCAGCTCATTAAGAATGTTACGATCGATACGGTCGAGATCTTTGCCAGGGCGCTTCTTACTATCTACCATTATTATTGTCTCTCTGTATTCCTTCCCTACTCCTGCCTGACTCTACCAACATCACTGTTCAGAGTCGCTACCCATCAAAATAAACCGCAACCCAGAGGGATTTTCGGTTCGCAATGTCTGGGTTTATGGTGAGAAGACCGTTGCCTGTCGGCGGCTATCGACATCACGAATGGCATCTGTCCACACCATGCGTAGATTTCGCTAACACGGTAAACATGGTATCTACATGCATGATTATGCAGCACATACATGACACAGTTTTTTTCTTCCTTGAATGTTTTCGCAAAACAGCAGGGGATTGTCAAAGCAAAACATCGATTTTTAGTACAACATGCCAGTTATTCATTCGCAGTGATGGAAAATCGTCATTTTATCACCTTATAACTGACCGATTTTAAGTAGAAATCGTTATAGTATTACGGCTGATCACCCCATTCATCGGTTTCCGCTATTACACATATTGTTAACAAAATCGCCATACTCTTTTTTTACGTCTGTAAATTCCCTACAATCCTGCTCATTGCCTGCCAACAACTATGGGGATCTCATGGGCGCAACCAAACACAGTAAACTTCTTATTCTGGGCTCTGGCCCTGCGGGATATACCGCTGCGGTCTACGCTGCACGCGCGAACCTGCAACCGGTACTGATTACCGGTATGGAAAAAGGTGGTCAGTTGACCACAACAACAGAAGTGGAAAACTGGCCTGGCGATCCGCACGATCTTACTGGCCCGCTGCTGATGGAGCGTATGCACGAACATGCGTCCAAATTTGACACTGAAATCATTTTTGATCACATCAGCAAAGTTGATCTGCAAAACCGTCCTTTCCGTCTGACCGGCGACAGCGGTGAATACACCTGTGACGCACTGATCATCGCCACCGGCGCTTCAGCACGTTACCTGGGTCTGCCTTCAGAAGAAGCATTCAAAGGCCGTGGCGTTTCCGCCTGCGCGACCTGCGACGGTTTCTTCTACCGTAACCAAAAAGTTGCGGTGATCGGCGGCGGCAACACCGCTGTTGAAGAAGCGCTATATCTGGCGAATATCGCATCTGAAGTGCATTTGATTCACCGTCGCGACAGCTTCCGCGCGGAGAAAATTCTCATCAAGCGTTTGATGGATAAAGTTGAAAACGGCAACATCGTGCTTCACACCCACCGCACGCTGGAAGAAGTGACCGGCGATCAAATGGGCGTAACCGGACTGCGTCTGCGCGATACGCAAAACACTGACAACGTGGAATCACTGGACGTTGCCGGGTTATTTGTCGCTATCGGTCACAGCCCGAATACCGCTATTTTCGACGGTCAGTTGGAACTGGAAAACGGCTACATCAAAGTTCAGTCCGGTATTCACGGCAATGCCACTCAAACCAGCATTCCGGGTGTCTTCGCAGCCGGTGACGTGATGGACCATATTTATCGCCAGGCGATTACCTCTGCGGGCACGGGCTGTATGGCCGCGCTTGATGCAGAACGTTATCTCGACGGTTTGGCGGACGCTTGCAAATAAGTTTTACAAATCAGTAACAAAAGTAAAAAAGGCGACTATAAGTCGCCTTTATTTTTGCCTCGTTGTAACATTGCCCTGCCCAAAAATTCCAATAACTCACCTGCTAAGCGTGCAATGAATAAAACCCGTCAAAAAGAGCTGACCCGCTGGTTAAAACAGCAAAGTGTAATTTCCCAACGATGGCTGAACATTTCGCGCCTGTTGGGGTTCGTGAGCGGCCTGTTAATTGTCGCTCAGGCCTGGCTCATGGCCCGAATTCTGGACCATATGATCATGGCCAATATTCCCCGAGAGGCGCTTCTGCTTCCTTTCATCGTGCTGGTATTGATTTTCATCCTGCGGGCATGGGTCGTTTGGTTACGCGAACGGGTCGGGTTTCACGCAGGACAGCATATTCGCTTTGAAATTCGCCGCCAGGTGCTTGACCGTCTGCAACAGGCAGGTCCGGCCTGGATACAAGGCAAACCGGCTGGGAGTTGGGCCACGTTGATCCTGGAGCAGATTGACGATATGCATGATTACTATGCACGTTATCTGCCGCAAATGGCGTTGGCCGTATGCGTCCCCTTATTGATCGTGGCGGCGGTATTCCCGTCAAACTGGGTGGCCGCCCTTATTCTGCTTGGAACTGCCCCGCTGATCCCGTTGTTTATGGCGATGGTTGGTATGGGTGCTGCCGACGCTAACCGCCGCAATTTTCAGGCTCTTGCTCGCCTCAGCGGCCATTTCCTCGACCGCCTGCGGGGCATGGAGACGCTAAGAATCTTTGGTCGCGGTGAAGCCGAAACGGAAAGCATCCGCGCTGCGTCACAGGATTTCCGCCAGCGCACTATGGAAGTCCTGCGCCTGGCTTTCCTGTCATCCGGTGTCCTTGAGTTCTTTACCTCCCTGTCCATCGCACTGGTCGCGGTTTACTTCGGTTTTTCCTACCTTGGCGAACTCGATTTTGGACACTACGGCACAGGTGTCACATTGGCTGCCGGCTTCCTCGCGCTCATTCTGGCGCCGGAATTTTTCCAGCCCCTGCGCGATCTGGGCACGTTTTATCACGCCAAAGCACAAGCCGTTGGTGCAGCAGACAGTCTGAAAACCTTCATGGAAACCCCGCTTGCACATCCTGAGCGTGGCGACATTGAGCTGACAACAAAAGACGCTGTTTCAATTGAAGCACAAGATCTGGTCATCACCTCGCCGGAAGGTAAAGTGCTTGCAGGCCCGCTCAACTTTACCCTGCCAGCGGGCCAACGCGCGGTGCTGGTTGGCCGCAGCGGCTCCGGAAAAAGTTCGTTGCTCAATGTCCTGTCCGGATTTCTCTCTTATCAGGGATCGCTGCGAATTAACGGCTTTGAACTACGCGACCTGTCGCCTGATTGCTGGCGCAAACAGCTGTCCTGGGTTGGACAAAATCCGCAGCTCCCTGCCGCCACGTTACGCGATAACGTGCTGCTCGCTCGCCCCGATGCCAGCGAAGAACAGCTGCGGGCCGCACTCGACAGCGCCTGGGTCAGTGAGTTTTTACCGCTACTGCCGCAGGGTGTAGATACACCAGTAGGCGATCAGGCGGCTCGACTTTCTGTCGGACAAGCGCAGCGCGTTGCCGTGGCTCGCGCCTTACTCAACCCGTGTCAGTTGCTGCTGCTTGATGAACCCGCTGCCAGCCTGGATGCACACAGCGAACAACGCGTGATGCAAGCGTTGAACGCAGCGTCACGCCGCCAGACTACGCTGATGGTGACACACCAACTTGAAGACCTTGCCGACTGGGACGCTATCTGGGTGATGCAGGACGGACAGATCGTTGAACAAGGCACTTATGCCGAACTTAGCGCAGCCAACGGGGCGTTTGCGACATTACTGGCTCATCGTCAGGAGGACATCTAAATGCGCGCTTTGCTACCTTATCTGACGCTGTATAAACGTCACAAATGGATGTTAACCCTGGGGATCGTTCTGGCGATCGTCACACTGTTGGCAAGTATTGGTTTGCTGACGCTTTCCGGTTGGTTCCTGTCGGCTTCTGCTGTGGTGGGTGTCACCGGGATTTACAGTTTTAACTATATGCTCCCTGCCGCCGGGGTACGCGGTGCGGCAATCACCCGCACCGCGGGCCGCTATTTCGAGCGATTGGTCAGCCACGACGCGACGTTCCGCGTGCTGCAACATTTGCGTATATATACCTTCAGCAAACTGCTGCCGCTCTCTCCTGCTGGCCTGTCCCGTTATGGACAAGGTGAATTGCTTAACCGCGTGGTGGCGGATGTCGACACGCTCGATCATCTCTATTTACGCGTGCTCTCCCCGCTTGTAGGCGCTTTTGTCGTCATCATGGTGGTCACGCTGGGGCTAAGCGTTCTCGATTTCACGCTGGCTATTACTCTCGGCGGTATTATGCTGCTGACCTTATTTATCTTGCCCCCACTTTTTTATCAGGCAGGTAAAAGCACCGGGCAAAGCTTGACGCATTTACGTGGGCAGTATCGTCAGCAGCTAACATCCTGGCTGCAGGGCCAGGCTGAGCTGACCATCTTTGGTGCCAGTGAACGTTACCGCGCCCAAATGGAAGCCACCGAGTTGCAGTGGCATGAAGCCCAACGTCGTCAGTCTGAATTAACGGCGCTATCACAGGCGGTCATGCTGTTATTCGGCGCACTGGCAGTGGTTGTGATGTTATGGATGGCCTCAGGTGGCGTAGGTGGCAATACCCAGCCGGGTGCGCTGATCGCGCTGTTTGTCTTCTGTGCGTTGGCCGCATTTGAAGCATTAGCCCCCGTCACCGGCGCGTTTCAGCATCTCGGACAGGTTATTGCCTCTGCGCTGCGCATCACCGAACTGACTGAACAGCAGCCAGAAGTCACCTTCCCGGATGCCAGTTCCCCGGTTTCTGAGCAGGTCACTCTCACACTACGCGATGTATCATTCAGTTATCCGGGACAAGCACAAAAAGCGCTCGACACCCTTTCCCTGCAGGCCCAGCCCGGTGAGCATATTGCGATTCTCGGTCGCACCGGATGTGGTAAGTCAACGTTACTGCAATTGCTCACCCGCGCATGGGATCCGCAGCACGGCGAAATTCTGATTAATGAGCAGCCGATTTCAGCCCTCAGTGAAACCACGCTGCGCCAGAGCATCAGCGTCGTGCCACAGCGCGTGCACCTGTTCAGCGCGACGCTTCGCGACAATCTTCTACTGGCGGCACCGCACGCCAGTGATGACACATTATCCGCGATGCTGCGCCGCGTCGGTCTGGACAAACTGCTTGAGGGTGATGGACTCAACGCCTGGTTAGGCGAAGGGGGTCGACAGCTTTCTGGTGGCGAACTTCGTCGTCTGGCTATCGCTCGTGCCTTATTGCACGATGCCCCACTGATGCTGCTGGACGAACCGACCGAAGGGCTTGATGCAACAACAGAAAGCCAAATGCTTGAATTAATTGGCGATGCCATGCGTGATAAAACCGTATTGATGGTGACACATCGTCTGCGCGGCTTGTCACGTTTTGATCAAATAATAGTGATGGACAACGGACACATTATTGAGCAAGGTAATCACGCAGATTTGTTAGCCCGGCAGGGGCGTTATTACCAGTTTAAGCAACGTCTGTAAGCTATTATTGAACGATCAAACTCGCGTAGTGGAGTTTCGCAGTCATGCGCCTGGTGCAATTGTCCCGCCATTCTATAGCCTTCCCTTCACCGGAAGGCGCTTTACGCGAGCCTAACGGTTTGTTGGCGCTTGGCGGCGATCTCAGCCCAGCCCGACTGTTAATGGCCTATCAGCGCGGAATTTTCCCGTGGTTTTCGCCTGGCGACCCCATCCTTTGGTGGTCGCCCGATCCACGCGCCATTCTTTGGCCCGAGAAATTTCATCTCAGCCGCAGCATGAAACGCTTTCATAAAAACTCGCCTTATCGCGTGACGCTCAATTACGCGTTCGGTCAGGTGATTGAAGGCTGCGCGAACGACCGGGAAGAAGGCACCTGGATAACGCATGATGTAGTGGACGCCTACCATCGCCTGCACGAACTGGGCCATGCGCACTCCATTGAAGTGTGGCGACAAAATGAATTAGTGGGCGGTATGTATGGCGTGGCGCAAGGTACACTATTTTGTGGCGAATCAATGTTCAGCCGTCAGGAAAATGCGTCCAAAACCGCACTGCTTGTTTTTTGCGCTGAATTTATCCGTCAGGGCGGAAAATTAATCGACTGCCAGGTATTAAATAGCCACACAGCTTCGCTGGGCGCCGTCGAAACCCCTCGTCGGGAGTACCTTGAACATCTGAGCAGACTGCGCCAGCAGCGGCTACCGAGCCATTTCTGGGTTCCCAGGACGTTATTTTCGCCTCAGGGGTGAATGTTTTCGGCACATTTTTTGTCGGGGTGTTATAATTGTCGCGCAGAGTTGGTTTAGCCCATTACCCCGCCGCCGTTAAGGAACAGTTCGCGTCAGGCAACGCCTATCGTTTATCTCCTCGTTCCCTTACACGTTGCGCTTTAAGTGCAGCTTTGCCGTGTGTGGTTAGAGTAATGCGCCAAACCCGATTTGCTGTGTTTTAAACGCACAAATCTTTACTTATTAAAAGAACTTCGGCATTATCTTGCCGGTTCAAATTACGGTAGTGATACCCCAGAGGATTAGATGGCCAAAGAAGACAATATTGAAATGCAGGGTACCGTTCTCGATACGTTACCTAATACCATGTTCCGCGTAGAGTTAGAAAACGGTCACGTGGTTACTGCACACATCTCCGGTAAAATGCGCAAAAACTATATCCGCATCCTGACGGGCGACAAAGTGACTGTTGAGCTGACCCCGTACGACCTGAGCAAAGGCCGCATTGTCTTCCGTAGTCGCTGATTGTTTTTAACGCCCGAATGGCGTCCAGATAATAAAAGGTCGGTTTAACCGGCCTTTTTTGTGGGCTGAGGATATGTATTTAATCCTCAATCATCCGCGCATATTCTTCCGTTAAGAAATCTACTAAAGCGCGCACTGACGGCAATAATCCCCTGCGTGATGGAAAGACTGCGTGAATAATTTCTCGCTTCGGTTCCCAACCGTCGAGCAACGCCACCAGTTCACCCGCGGCTAATTGATCTTTTACCATCAGTTGCGGAAGCTGCACTACCCCCACACCGGCAACTGCGGCTTCACGTAGCGCCAGCATATCGGTGGTAATCATTCGCGGCGTGAAATGCACCTCTGCCCGCGCGCCCTGCGGGCCAAATAACTCCCAACGATGTACATGTTTGCCCGAGGCGAGACTCAAACCAGGCCAGCGAGTCAGCTCCGCCGGAGAGTGTAGCGCCCCCATTTGCTCGATTAACTGCGGGCTGGCATACAAACGATGCCCTCTGTCCGCCAGCACACGCATCACCAGATCGCTATCCTCAAATGGTCTGGGCCTGACGCGAATCGCCACGTCCAGACCTTCTCCAACGACGTCAACACGACGATTTGTCGCCTCCAGTTGCACTGATACGTCAGGATAACGCGCCATAAAACGAGCAAGCATCGGCCCGATATGCACATGCAGTAACGTGACCGGGCACGTCAACTTCACCACGCCACGCGGTTCAACCTGTAACGCGGCAATGGCATCCTGCGCCGCCTGCGCTTCAACCAGCATCGCCTTACAGTGTTCGTAAAAGGTTTGCCCAACTTCCGTCACGTTAAACTGGCGGGTGGTTCGCTGAATCAGTCGAACTCCCAGCCTCTCTTCCAGTTGCGCTATCCGTCGGCTTAGTTTTGATTTCGGTTCATCAAGCGCCCGACCCGCCGCCGCGAATCCTCCTTCCTCTACAACATGCACAAACCATGCAAAATCATTGAGATCTGGCTTCGTCATCTAATTGTCCTATTTATGAGACAGTGAGAACTATTTTAGCTACTACTCAGCTCGCTGTCATGAATATAAGCTTATTCACATCAAGATAACGCCACTGAGGAGACACAAATGAAACACGTAACAGGCGTCTACACCGCACCTCGCCCGCACTGGGTTGGCGATGGATTTCCGGTTCGCTCGATGTTTTCTTACCAGTCTCATGCTGAGCAACTAAGTCCGTTCCTGCTGCTGGATTACGCCGGTCCACATACGTTTACGCCGGGTAACGAAAAACGCGGCGTAGGCGAGCACCCTCACCGTGGTTTTGAGACGGTAACCATCGTTTACAGCGGCGAAGTTGAACACCGTGATTCAACCGGTCGCGGCGGCATTATCGGCCCCGGCGACGTGCAGTGGATGACCGCGGGTGCAGGAATATTACATGAAGAGTTCCATTCACCAGAATTTACCCGTCAGGGCGGCGAACTGGAAATGGTACAGCTGTGGGTCAATCTGCCAGCAAAGGACAAAATGGCCGTTCCGGGTTACCAGGGCATCAACAGCGATGTGATCCCCTCTGTCGCCCTGCCTGATGAAGCAGGAAGCGTTCGGGTGATTGCGGGGAGCTATCAGGATACAAAAGGCCCGGCACATACCTTCTCGCCGCTGAACGTTTGGGATATGCGTTTACAACGTAATCATCAGCTCACGTTGTCCCAGCCGGAAGGATGGAGCACTGCGCTGGTGGTATTGAAAGGGAATATCACCGTAAACGGCACTACGTCTGCCAGCGAAGCGCAACTGGTGGTGCTGAGCCAGCAAGGGAAAACGCTGCATATTGAAGCCTCCAGCGACGCCAGCGTGCTACTGCTTTCTGGAGAACCGTTGAACGAGCCGATTGTAGGTTACGGTCCGTTTGTAATGAACACGAAACAAGAAATCGCTGAAGCCGTACGCGATTTTAACTCCGGCCGCTTTGGCCAAATCTGAATCGAAGGAGAAGAATATGTCCAGTCCTGCAAACTTTAATGGTTCACGTCCGGTCATCGATGTAAATGATTCCGTCATGCTGCTTATCGATCATCAGAGCGGGTTGTTCCAGACCGTCGGCGACATGCCAATGCCAGAACTGCGTGCGCGTGCCGCCGCGCTGGCTAAAATGGCGACCCTGGCGAAGATACCTGTGATTACCACGGCATCCGTACCGCAGGGACCTAACGGCCCGCTGATCCCTGAGATCCACGCTAATGCGCCACATGCCCAATACGTGGCGCGTAAAGGCGAAATCAACGCCTGGGATAACGAAGACTTCGTGAAAGCGGTCAAAGCAACAGGTCGTAAGACGCTGATTATCGCCGGTACGATTACCAGCGTGTGCATGGCTTTCCCGGCTATCAGCGCGGTTGCAGAAGGCTATAAGGTCTTCGCAGTGATCGACGCTTCCGGTACTTACAGCAAAATGGCGCAGGAAATCACCCTGGCTCGCGTTGTTCAGGCTGGCGTCGTGCCGATGGATACCGCCGCCGTCGCGTCTGAAATTCAGGGCACATGGAACCGTGAAGACGCCGCCGAATGGGCAGAAGTGTATACCAAAGTCTTCCCGGCTTATCAGTTGCTGATCGAGAGCTACAGTAAAGCCCAGGAAGTCGTGACCAACGGCGAAAAACTGGACTCTCAGCGCTAATCTTATCCTCCGCGCCTGCCTGGGCGGAGGAATATGTATATTGCGTAACCAAACGAGAGTTAACACGTAAATTCTGCTTGACCGTTTTAGCGCAACTCCCTATAGTAGCGCCCCGTTGCCCCCCAAGCGGTCAGGCAGCAATACAATATGGTGAGGTGTCCGAGTGGCTGAAGGAGCACGCCTGGAAAGTGTGTATACGGCAACGTATCCGGGGTTCGAATCCCCGCCTCACCGCCATATCTTAAGAAGAGCTCGTACGCAAGTACGGGCTTTTTTTTTCGCATATTGCATAGCCTGGCGGGGATGAGAAGCCCGGACCGGGGTTCGACTACTGGCGCAGCCAGTTGGACAGACTGAGAGCGCAGCGAACAGGCTGCCCGCAGGGCGAGCGAAGCGAGTCAATCCCCGCCTCACCGCCATATTTTAAGAAGAGCTCGTACGCAAGTACGGGCTTTTTTTTCGCATGTTGCACAGCCTGGCGGGGATGAGAAGCCCGGACCGGGGTTCGACTACTGGCGCAGCCAGTTGGACAGACTGAGAGCGCAGCGAACAGACTGCCCGCAGGGCGAGCGAAGCGAGTCAATCCCCGCCTCACCGCCATATTTTAAGAAGAGCTCGTACGCAAGTACGGGCTTTTTTTTCGCATGTTGCACAGCCTGGCGGGGATGAAAAGCCCGGACCGGGGTTCGACTACTGGCGCAGCCAGTTGGACAGACTGAGAGCGCAGCGAACAGGCTGCCCGCAGGGCGAGCGAAGCGAGTCAATCCCCGCCTCACCGCCATATTTAAAGAAGAGCTCGTACGCAAGTACGGGCTTTTTTTTCGCATATTGATTTGCCGGATGCGGTGCAAGCACCTTATCCGCCTACGAATGACGAACAACCTGTAGGCCTGATTAGCGAAGCGCCATCAGGCATAGCAGTTATTGTCGGCTGAGCAGCGTTAACACTTCATAATGCGAGGTGTGCGGGAACATATCGAAAAGCTGAACGCGTTCAATTCGATACCCAGGCAACTCACGAATATCCTTCGCCATGGTTTGCGCATTACAGCTGGAATAAACAATAAAACGCGGTGCCATGCGGGAAAGAAAATCGCACAGCGGTTTCCCAATCCCGCGACGCGGCGGATTCACCAGCACCAGATCCGGAACTTCGCCCTGAGCGGTAGCAAACTGAGTTGAATCCAACGCCTGAAAATGCAGATTCTGCAACCCAAGTTCCTGCGCCGACTGCTTCGCGCAGGTAATCGCCTCTGGCGCGATTTCAATCCCCGTCAGTTTCATTTGCGGTGTAGCGCAGTGCAGACCAAAACCCCCAACGCCGCAAAACAGATCCCACATGTGATTAACCGGAAGCTGACGCACCCAGTCGCGCGCCGTGGCATACAACTGCCCCGCCACCACCGGGTTAGTCTGGAAGAAGCTCTGTGGGCGGATCCACAACGGTACATCGTTAAAGCGTTCCGCCAGCGCCTGTTGTTCCGTCAGGAAGATTTCTGTCTCCCCTTCCATAATCGCCATATGCACCGGCTGAATATTGGCAGTGATCACTTTTAACTGTGGGAGTTGTGCCTGCAGCCAGGGCAGCGCCGCGCGCAGCTGTGCCAGTTTTGCTTCAGAACGCAGGACAAAACGCAGCATCATGCCGCCATCGAACCGGCTTTCCGTTAACAGCAAATATTTCAGTTCCCCGCGTTTACGCGCAACGTTATAGGGTGTTAATCCTGCTCGGGCGATAAACGGCTTAAGAACGGAAAATACGGGCGCAAAAGACTCAGGGTAGAGCGGACAGTCGCACAAATCCTCCGGCGTACCGTCACGATGCAACATCCCCAGCAACGGTTTTTCCACGCTGCCGCTGACCACCATTTTGGCTTTATTGCGAAACGCGCTTTCCGGACCACTGACCGGCGCGCACCATTCTCCGACCGGATAATCGGCCAGCAGATTCTGCAGATCGGCTGTTTTAGCGAAGAGTTGATCGGCGACAGGCTGTGTTATCCACTGACAGGAGCGACAGCGTTCGGCGTCATAAAGTGCGCACTGCATACAAAGACCTACAAATTAACCGGGGGCCAAGATTATACACGTTATTGCAAACGGAAGAACCGCCTGCTGGACGCAGGAACAAACAGTAGCAGCAATACCAGCATATCCGGCAGTTTTTGCATCACCAGCGTATGCAGGATTTCGCGTCTGGACTCCCCCGCAATACTGAACAGTTCGGGATATCCGTAGCCCAGCGAAGCAGCCCACAGATAGACGCTGGCGATAATCTGGGTCAACAGATAGATCCAGCGTGCCCAGTTCCGTCCTTTTACCAGCGAAAATGCACAGTAAATTTCGATAAATAGCAGCACCAGACTGCCCAGAAACACCAGCGTCAAATTCCAGGTCTGCACACTGCGATGAATAAACTCACTGGTTCCACGAAACCCAAGCGTATTAAAAATCATCAACAGATCGAGACAGCGGATCATAATAATAGCCAGCGCCGCCACCTGCACCAAAGCAGGGACGTTTAAGCGAGCATGTGATGTGGATGATTTCTTAAAAAATCCCAACGCGTCGTCTTCCATGAAAACGGCGCAACCACCACAGCTGCGCCGTATAGACAGGTTGGCAGATTTTAGTTTTTTCAGCCGCGTCTTGCACGTTGGATATCGCGGATCCGTTGTTTTTCTGTTCGCGCCATCAGATACCACGCGATAAATCCGATAATTCCTACCACACCAAGAATCAGCGTTGCCAGCGCGTTGATCTCCGGGTTCACCCCCATACGTACGCTGGAGAACACCAGCATCGGTAACGTTGTGGCGCCAGGACCAGAGACAAAGCTGGCAATAACCAGATCATCGAGTGACAGCGTGAAGGCTAATAGCCAACCGGAAATCACCGCCGGCATAATCATCGGCAGCGTGATGACGAAAAAGACCTTCAGCGGCGTGGCGCCAAGATCCATCGCAGCTTCCTCAATGGAATGATCCAGTTCGCGCAAACGTGAAGAAATCACCACCGCTACGTACGCTGTACAGAAGGTGACGTGCGCCAGCCAGATGGTCAGCATTCCGCGATCAGCCGGCCAGCCGATGGCGTGAGCCAACGCTACAAACAGCAGCAGCAGCGACAAACCGGTAATGACATCTGGCATAACCAGCGGCGCGGTGATCATAAAGGCGAAACCATTCGAACCACGAAAACGACCAAAGCGCACCATTACCACGGCGGCGATGGTACCAAGGATTGCCGCCATCGTCGCAGCGCCTGCGGCAATCGTTAGGCTCATGCCTACGGCGCTTATCATCGCGGTATCGTGAAAAAGCTCGCCATACCAACGCGTTGACCACCCTGCCCAAACCGTCACCAGCTTCGAGCTGTTAAACGAATAGATAACCAACATCAGCATCGGCGCGTACAGGAAGGTAAAGCCAACTACCAGGATAAAAATACGCCACGGCGAGCGAACGACTGGTAAGTTATTCATCCGTGTTCCCCCACGCTTTTTTGCTGATATTTGTGGAACCACATGATCGGCACAATCAGTAACAGCAGCATAATAATGGCGACAGCAGAAGCCACCGGCCAGTCGCGGTTATTGAAAAACTCCTGCCAAAGCACACGGCCAATCATGATGCTGTCCGGGCCGCCCAGCAGCTCAGGGATCACAAACTCGCCAACAGCCGGAATAAACACCAGCATTGACCCGGCAATAATCCCGCCCTTGGTCAACGGCACAATCACGCTAAAGAAAGTCTTCAGCGGTCGGGCACCTAAATCCAGCGCCGCTTCCACCAGCGAGTAATCAATACGGGTCAGCGCGGTATAAATCGGCAGCACCATAAAGGGCAAATAGGCGTAAACAATGCCGATATAGACCGCCAGATTGGTGTGCAAAATAGTCAACGGTTGGTCGATGACACCCAGCCACATCAGAAAGTTGTTCAGGACGCCGTTGTTTTTCAGGATCCCCATCCAGGCATACACGCGAATTAAAAACGAGGTCCAGGACGGTAGGATCACCAGCAACAGCAGAATATTACGCGTTGAGGGTTTACTGTGCGCGACTGCCCATGCCAGCGGGTATCCCAGCAGCAGACAACAGATTGTCGAAATTCCCGCCACCTGTAACGATTGCAGGTAGGCATCGAAATAGAGCGGATCGTCCGTCAGTTGCAGGAAGTTGCCTAAGTTGAGCGTGATGGATAACTGATCGTCAGCCCATGAAACGAGGTCAGTATAGGGTGGAATAGCGCGCGCCATTTCAGCCAAACTGATTTTGAAGACGATCAGAAAAGGCAGCAGAAACAGGAGCAGCAGCCACACATACGGCAGCGCGATCACCAGCTTGCGCCCGTGCTTCATTTGCAGCCGCGACATAAACAGCCTGAATCGCCCCGCGTTATCCGCGCGTGCCGCAGGTTCAAGTGTACTCATCTTCGCTCCTTAAACCGTCAACACCACACAGCTGTCCGCATCCCAACATAAACGGACTTCGTCACCCCAGGTTGGTAACCCTTTACGATAACGATGCTCATTTTGTAGCTGGGCGCTCAACATCTGACCGCTTTTCAAACGTACGTGATACACCGACAAATCACCCAGATAGGCAATGTGCACCACTTCGCCTACCGCGAAGTTATAACCCTCTGGCGGAGGCGCTTCGCAGAGCATGATTTTTTCCGGACGCAGCGCAACATACACCGGGACGTTATCGACAACAGAAGCATCGGCGTCCACTTTCAGCGGATGCACCAGTCCTGGAGACTCAATCACCAAACCATCTTCCCGACGTTCTTTCAGCAGTCCCTCAAAAACGTTTACCGAACCGATAAACTCTGCGCTGTAACGCGTGGTCGGATGCTCGTAGATCTCTTCTGGCTCACCAATCTGGACAAATTTTCCACGATTCATGATCGCAATACGACCCGCCATCGTCATGGCTTCTTCCTGATCGTGCGTCACCATAACGCAGGTCACACCGACGCGTTCCAGGATATCCACTACCTCCAGTTGCATGCGGTCTCGGAGTTTTTTATCCAGCGCCCCCATTGGTTCATCCAGCAGCAGCAGTTTTGGACGTTTTGCCAGGCTGCGCGCCAATGCCACGCGCTGACGCTGGCCGCCAGAAAGCTGATGTGGTTTGCGTTTAGCGAACTCCTGCATATGCACGAGTCCCAGCATCTCATTCACCCGACTGGCAATTTCAGCCTTCGGCAGTTTGTCCTGCTTGAGACCAAAGGCAATGTTCTGCTCGACAGTCATATGCGGAAACAAGGCGTAGGACTGAAACATCATATTAATTGGACGCAGATAAGGCGGGACATGCGCTAAATCGACGCCATCAAGCATGATTTGCCCGGTAGTCGGCAGTTCAAATCCCGCCAGCATGCGCAGCAGTGTCGATTTGCCACAGCCGGACGCGCCGAGCAGAGCAAATATTTCACCTTTGTAGATAGTAAGATTGACGTCATCAACGGCGTGCTGACCGTCAAATGACTTGGTCAGATTGCGAATTTCAAGCAGCGGGGTCAGCGCCTTGCGGATTTTCGCTTGTGGGCGTGGGGTTGCATCATTCACTCAGGTGCTCTCCGGCATAAAACAAAGAAACGGTGCAAATAACGCACCATAACGGTGCGTATTGCCGGGTTATATGTGTCCGGGCTCAACGCTGCCCGGCAGGCACAAATCCTGCCGGGTCATGTCCCAAACATCGGTTTATTTCCCGCTTTTTACCTTCGTCCATGCGCGGGTACGTACACGATCGATCTTCGGATCCTGTACTTTCAGTGTGAACAACTTAGCTCGCACATCCGCAGGCGGGTAAATACCCGGGTTGTCACGAACTTCAGGGCTGACCAGAGCCGTCGCTTCTTTGTTGGCATTGGCATAAAACACGTGGTCGGAGATATGCGCAATCACATCAGGGCGCAGCAGGTAGTTGAGGAACTGATAGGCTTCGTCTTTGTTTTTCGCATCGGCAGGCATCGCGAATACGTCAAAGAACGCCATTGCACCTTCTTTAGGAATTGAGAAGGAGATATTGACGCCATTTTTCGCTTCTTTCGCACGGTTTGCTGCCTGCCATACGTCCCCAGCCCAGCCGATTGCGACGCAGGTATCACCGTTTGCCAGGTCGTTGATGTACTGCGAAGAGTGGAAATAGCGAATATTCGGTCGCAGTTTCAACAACAGATCCGTTGCCGGCCCGGTGTAATCATCCGCTTTGGTACTATTTGGATCTTTACCCAAATAGTTCAGCACCGTGGCGAACACCTCTTCGGGGGCATCAAGGAAAGAGACACCGCAGCTTTTGAGTTTTTCCAGATTTTCTGGCTTGAGGATCAAATCCCAGCTGTCAACCGGCGCATCCGGCCCCAGCACAGCTTTAACTTTATCCACGTTGTAACCAATACCGGTCGTAGCCCACATATACGGCATCGCAAACTTGTTGTCCGGATCGTGTTTGCCCACCAGCTTCAGCAGTTCAGGATCAAGATTTTTCCAGCCCGGCAATTTGCTCTTATCCAGCGGCTGGAATACGCCCGCGGTCAGTTGACGCTCAAGGAAGCTGGCGGATGGAACGACAAGGTCAAAGCCGGTACTGCCAGCCATGAGCTTACCTTCCAGCACTTCATTGGAATCAAATACGTCATAGATGACTTTAATTCCGGTCTCTTTTTCAAAATTAGCCACCGTGTCCGGGGCAATATAATCAGACCAGTTATATATATGCAGCGTTTTTTGTTCAGCAGCGAGCGTGCCGGCAGAGACGGCCATCAGAGCACCCGCAACCAGGCCTGATAACCATTTTTTATTTAAGGCGGTCATAATCTCTTTCCTTCTGAAAGTTCGTTAACAAACGAACAAAAATGTCACACTCTAATGATATGCAAGAAACGTGCATATTCTTTCATGCGGCACCGATGTAAAGAGAGACCTCTCCTCACGCCGCTATTGCTCGCTGGCATCCGTCCAGGCATTCAACATACATTGTGGCCGTAGAACAGGTCACAAGGGGCTGTTTAAATGATGACGTTGGTAAGCTTCGCAAGAATAACTTTAGCCAGGAATTGTGGATATAGCCCAGATTAAAAAACG
Source organism: Citrobacter sp. LUTT5 (assembly GCF_009905315.1). Lineage (NCBI taxonomy): Bacteria > Pseudomonadati > Pseudomonadota > Gammaproteobacteria > Enterobacterales > Enterobacteriaceae > Citrobacter > Citrobacter sp. LUTT5. Next base: position 3,215,727 of record NZ_CP047606.1, read on the forward strand.
TCTTTTATCAATTTTTTATGCAGGAATTGTCTATGACGTAAAGCGGAAGGCGCTGAATAGAGGTGAATAATTCTTTAATGAAAGGTTAAATACAGAATAAAAACGGGCAATACGCAACCGCTCTGGCAGCGGCTGCGCAATATATGTCCAGATTCAGGACGAATTAATGGAGGAAATGAATTTCAGCGGTGCTATTCTGCGCATCTTCTTCAGCATTAAATAACAGCTGATGCGCACCGGCTTCAAGGATCACCATCGATATCTGCTCTTCGCTCTGGCGAACAAAACATTCAAACTGCTCAAACGTCACGCCCGGCATAACGGATAAAGACTGGCAAACCACCAGTTTTGGCAGATTATCATCCTGCATATCCAGAAAAGCTTTCACCGTCAGTGAGCTGGCATTGATCGCGGACAGATCGGCGGCCAGCGGCAGCAGTGCAGAAGGTCTGACTTCTGCCATCGCGGAAAACAGAATGACGTTATCGACCAAATCAACTTTTGCATCAAAGATGCCGTCAAAATTCTGCATGTGCGGTAAATGCAGCGCCTGACAGGTATCGCATTCAAAAAAACTCATGCCCAGGTCGTCGAGCCATTGACGCAACGTATCCAGAGTGGGAACGACCAGTGATGTCATAATAATGTGCGACCTCAATTGATGAAAAAAATACCGGCACAGCTTACGCAAAAAGAGCGTGTCATACCACGATCGCAATCGATATTGCGCTTAGCCGCCGATTTTAAGGCAAAATTCAGGCGTAGCGTGACGTTCGATCCACTGGATCATCTTGCCAGCTATGTCTATCCCGGTGGTTTTCTCCACTCCTTCCAGCCCCGGAGACGCGTTGACCTCCATGACCAGTGGCCCTCGATCAGCGCGCAGAATATCAACGCCTGCAACGTCCAGGCCCATAGTCCGGGCGGCTTTGAGCGCAATTTCTCTTTCGCGCGGCGTGATACTCGCAATAGTCGCCACACCACCGCGATGGAGATTAGAACGAAAATCGCCCTCTTTAGCCCGTCGTTCAATGGCGGCCACTACTTCGTCGCCCACCACGAAACAGCGGATATCGCGCCCCTTCGCTTCTTTGATATATTCCTGAACCAGGATATGGGCATTCAGCCCACGAAAGGCATCTACCACGCTTTCTGCAGCCTGCCGCGTTTCCGCCAACACCACGCCAATACCCTGGGTGCCTTCAACCAGTTTCACCACCAACGGCGCACCGCCAACCATGTCAATCATGTCGCTGGTATCGTCGGGAGAGTGGGCTATCCCGGTGATGGGTAAATCAATTCCCTGACGCGCCAGCAGCTGTAGCGAACGCAGCTTATCGCGCGCTCGTGTAATCGCTACCGATTCATTCAACGGATAGCTACCCAGCATCTCAAACTGGCGCAGCGCCGCCGTCCCATAAAAGGTAATCGCGGAACCAATCCGCGGGATCACCGCGTCGAAATGGGGAAGCTGACGGCCCTTGTAATGAATAGAAGATGCCGCCGGACTGATGTTCATATAGCAAGAAAGGGGATCGATAACTTCAACCAGGTGACCGCGCTGCATCGCCGCTTCACGCAGGCGTTTACAAGAATAGAGCGTTCCGTCCCGGGACAAAATGGCAATTTTCACCCTGCACCTCTCTGAATGACCTGGTAAAAGCTGGCGTATCATACACTGGGTTAAAATCTTTAGCGCGTGGCCCATCCCTGTTTATGCAAATATTCCAGGATAAAGGGGCGACTTTCTTTAATGATGGTACGGCGAATGTGATCGCTCCAGGTGTCACGACGCGTATTGCTGCCGCGGGTCAGATAGTACTGCGCAAGCTGTTCGTCATACTGCGACAAAACGTCTGTATCGAGCGGCTGATACTGGTTTTCGTGCACAACAAGCGACGCAGGCAGGCGCGGCTTGATATCCGGGTTATCCGCAGGCCAGCCAAGGCACAAACCAAACAGCGGCAGAACGTGCTGCGGCAGCTTCAGTAGTTCGGTGACCGGCTCAATATTGTTACGCAAACCGCCAATGAATACGCCGCCAAGTCCCAGCGACTCTGCCGCCGTCAACGCATTTTGCGCCATCATTGCAGTATCAACCACGCCCAGCAGCAGCTGTTCCGCCAGCCCAAGTTGCGCATCAGGGCAAATCTGCAAATGACGATTAAAATCAGCGCAAAACACCCAGAACTCAGCGGCCTGCGCCACATGCTTTTGGCCGCCAGATAAGGTAGCCAGCGATTCACGCAGAGATTTATCCGTTATACGAACGATCGTCGTGCACTGTAGAAAACTGGAGCTTGACGTTCCCTGAGCGGCGGCAATAATCGCCTCACGCTGTGCATCCGAAATATCATCATCGGTAAAATGGCGAATGGAACGGTGGCTGCGGAGTAAATCAATGGTTGGTGTCATCTCTTTTGTCTCTGTCTAAATCAGTTGAATCACCGGGTGCGCGTGACATCAGTTGCGGTGCCAGCAGTTGAGCAATACGCCACACCAACGCCACCGCAGCAGGGAGCATCAGCAGTACGCCCAGAAATATCATCACCACGCAGGCTAACGGGCTGTTAAGCGGTGCGGGCAAGGTGAGGTAATCGTTAAGCGATAGCAGCGCCAGCGATAACAAAACCATCCCAATTATTTCCAGCATCAATACGCTTTTGGGTAATACACCAATTGTGCGCATACGCGGCCTCCCGGCGAAATGGCTTTCATTATAAAACGTTCCGGCTTGCCGTGTTTAACAGATATAGCTTGAGGATATCAAAGCAACAGGCTGAACCTGCTTTCCATCCGTCACAAATCGCGGCATCATAACAAGTATTGCCATCCGGCCTGATAAGTTCGAGGAGAAAGAGATGTTTGCCGTTATTTTTGGTCGCCCAGGGTGCCCGTATTGCGTGCGCGCAAAAGAATTAGCAGAAAAATTAAGCAGTGAGCATGACGATTTTAACTTCCGCTACATTGATATCCATGCTGAAGGAATTACCAAAGCAGATCTGGAAAAAACAGTAGGTAAGCCAGTTGAAACCGTTCCGCAGATTTTCGTCGATCAAAAACACATCGGCGGCTGCACGGATTTTGAAGCATGGGCAAAAGAGAATATGAATCTATTCGCCTGATAGCTGTTTCTACGCCCTCAGCTTGAGGGCGTCATCAGTTCTTTTTCCGCCGTTGATGCTGATTGAATAAGCTACTGATAAATAAAAAACATAATGCGCCAAGCGCGCACCAAAACACCGCACTAAACAACCACGCCAGCTCTTGCCACAATGAACGCGTCGGCATAAAAACGAAACGCATCAGTAACAGGCAGCACGGCGCCGCCAACATTGCACCAAGAAGGGGTTTGAGTACTTCCCGACGATGGGAAAAAAAGCTTGCTGCAGCACCAGGTAAGATAAAAAACAACAATCCGACCTCAGGATGCCCTGCTGCTCTGAATGCCCCTTTCACGTTCAGCGTTAATGAAAGACACACCACAATAAAGAGCACAAAGCAGCAGACCGCACTCGCCCAACTTTGCTTATGTTTCAATCGTTCCTCCTGACACATTCTCTATCGAACACTCTTTTCGCCCGCAGGCGTCCAGTCAGATAAAGTAACTCGGCATTCCATGCCAAAAACACACCCACACGATTCTTATAGCCGTTGATACGTAATGAGATTAAACTAGCCGCATATATTGTTATGCTGCATTATTCGGGGCTGTGTACGATGCTATCGCCCCTTAATTTCTGGCAAAAACATTAGCGTAAATTGCCATTTCTTTCAATAGCTTACTAGTAAACAAGAAGTTAGTCTCCGTGAATATAAACGTCGCAGATTTGTTAAATGGGAATTACATCCTGTTATTATTTGTGGTCCTGGCTCTGGGCCTGTGTCTGGGCAAATTGCGTCTGGGTTCAGTCCAACTCGGTAATTCCATTGGCGTTTTAGTGGTCTCCCTATTATTAGGTCAGCAGCACTTTAGTATTAACACCGATGCATTAAATCTCGGCTTTATGCTGTTTATTTTTTGCGTCGGCGTCGAAGCCGGCCCCAACTTTTTTTCGATTTTTTTTCGCGATGGGAAAAATTATCTAATGCTTGCCCTGGTGATGGTCGGTAGCGCAATGCTGATCGCCCTGGGGCTGGGTAAGCTATTTGGCTGGGACATCGGCCTGACGGCGGGTATGCTGGCTGGCTCGATGACCTCAACGCCGGTGCTGGTCGGCGCAGGTGACACCTTGCGCCATTCAGGAATGTCAGGGACACAACTTTCAAGCGCTCTCGATAACCTGAGCTTGGGTTACGCCCTCACCTATTTGATTGGTCTGGTCAGTCTGATTGTTGGTGCGCGCTATTTGCCGAAACTTCAGCATCAGGACCTGCAAACCAGCGCCCAACAAATCGCGCGTGAACGGGGCCTGGATACTGACGCCAATCGTAAAGTTTACCTCCCGGTGATTCGCGCCTATCGCGTTGGCCCGGAGCTGGTGGCATGGGCTGATGGTAAAAATCTGCGCGAACTGGGTATTTATCGTCAGACCGGTTGTTACATTGAACGTATCCGTCGCAACGGCATTCTTGCCAACCCGGATGGTGACGCGGTGCTACAAATGGGCGATGAGATAGCCCTGGTGGGTTATCCAGACGCCCATGCCCGCCTCGATCCCAGCTTCCGTAACGGTAAAGAGGTGTTCGATCGCGATCTGCTCGATATGCGCATCGTCACTGAAGAAATTGTAGTGAAAAACCACAATGCCGTTGGTCGTCGCCTGGCTCAGTTGAAACTGACCGACCACGGTTGTTTCCTGAACCGCGTGATCCGCAGCCAGATTGAAATGCCTATTGATGACAACGTCGTGCTCAACAAAGGTGACGTATTGCAGGTCAGCGGTGATGCTCGTCGCGTGAAAACCATTGCCGATCGTATCGGCTTCATTTCGATTCACAGTCAGGTGACCGATCTGCTGGCCTTCTGCGCCTTCTTTATCATCGGTCTGATGATCGGGATGATCACCTTCCAGTTCAGTAATTTCAGCTTCGGCATCGGGAATGCGGCTGGACTGCTGTTCGCCGGCATCATGCTGGGTTTCCTGCGAGCCAACCACCCAACGTTTGGCTACATCCCACAAGGTGCGCTGAACATGGTGAAAGAGTTTGGCCTGATGGTATTCATGGCTGGCGTCGGTTTAAGCGCAGGCAGTGGCATTGGTAATGGGCTGGGGGCCGTCGGTGGTCAAATGTTGATTGCCGGTCTGGTAGTCAGCCTGGTTCCGGTTGTTATCTGTTTCTTGTTTGGTGCTTACGTATTACGCATGAACCGCGCCCTGCTGTTTGGCGCCATGATGGGCGCACGTACCTGTGCTCCGGCAATGGAAATCATCAGCGACACCGCACGCAGCAACATCCCTGCGTTAGGCTATGCCGGGACCTACGCGATAGCCAACGTTCTGCTGACATTAGCGGGGACACTCATCGTCATTGTCTGGCCTGGCCTTGGTTAGCGCTGAAATTTACCCTTAAACGAAAATTTTTTGCAGGTAAGCAGAACTTTTCTTCAAGGTGTCAGTCATAACTATTGCCACTGCTTTTCTTTGATGTCCCCAATTTGTGGAGCCCATCAACCCCGCCGTTTTGGTTCAAGGTTGATGGGTTTTTTGTTGCCTGAAATTTACTACTGAAAAAATCAATCACGTACACCCACACCAACACCAACACCAACACCAACACCAACACCAACACCAACACCAACACCAACACCAGCAGTATGCCCGTATTCGAAGTCAGTGTACTTATGGTTCCTCGTGCTGCCTGGCAATCAAACACAATTAAATTTAACTGGAACCCTACCATCGAAAATTATGGCTATATACCTGTGACTCATATCTCAATTTTTTGAGTCAAAAGTTTGACAGTTCATTTCAACTCTGTTTTATTGCCTACACGATAATTATCCACAACATCTCTATTTAAATAGTGAACTTTTTCATGCTTTTAATTTACTCATGGTGATAAGTAATGAAGCTGCAAACTGTTATTCATAGAAAGAACATAATTTACTTTACTGTCGGCCTGGCCATGTTGACGATAATGGGAATTCTGGGAGTGGACACTTATTTACCTTCAATTCCCGACATCGCAAAAGAATTTGAAAAAAATGTCTCAACCACGCAGTTGTCGATTATGATTTATACCCTATGCATTGGTTTTGGACAGCTAATTTTTGGTCCATTATCTGATGCTATTGGCCGGCGAAAAATTATGCTTACAGGTGCGGTTATTTATGGCGTGACAACATATTGTCTCACGCTCTCAACCGGTCTGGTTATGTTTCTGGCGATCCGTGTCATACAAGGTCTTTCTATATCAATAACGCTGGTTACAGCAATCAGCGCAGTTCGAGATGTAACTCGTGGTTCAGTGGCCGCGACGCTGTATGCCATCATCATCACTATCGAAGGTGTCGTTCCCATTGCTTCGCCCCTGCTGGGAGGGGTAATTAATGACTTATGGGGATGGCGCGCAATTTTTTTAATGATATGTGGCTATGCTATTATAACGTTAATATACGTTTATTTTAACTTCCCTGAAACACTCAGCCATGAGAGAAGGGTTGCCTATTCATTAAAATCATCATTTAATACGTATAAAGAGATCAGCAAACAACCTCGATTTTATCTACCTTGTCTGTCTCTTGGTCTGTCATTTTCGCTGATTTATTGCTATGTCACAGCCTCCCCATTTATTTTTATGGTTACGTTTGGATACTCATCAACGCAATTTGGTGTGCTTTCATCAATTATTGGAGGCTTCCTACTGCTGGGGGCTGCATTATCAGGTAAACTTCTTAAGAAAAGGTCTGCGCCGCAAATTTTGAATTCGTGGCTGAAAATCATCGCCTCATTTATTGTACTGTGTATTCCATTAATAATACTTAGTTATCACGTCAATATTTTTATATTCTTCTTTATTATCCTGATGTTTGCTGGAGGGATGTTCGAATCACTCTATACCTACCTGACCATGTCCAGCCAGCGCACCAACCTGGGAGCGACCTCTGCGTTGATGGGAGCCGCCTCGCTGGTTATTCCGTCAGTCATCGGAGGTGTCGGTAGTTTTTTAATTGAGCTAAATACCAGCATCTGGATGATGTACTTGCTTTTGATAATTTTGATAATGATATACATGTTAAATAAATATCAAACACTTACAGTAACTGATCGGCGTTAAAATGAGCTGATAGACATTGCTGCTATAAGATCTATAGCAGCAATGTCCCCGACATAACCTGATTTTTCATCGCTGAGTGAGGTTCCCCGGAAACGCTTTCTCAAATTTGCAGCATGCCCGTTATGGCACATACTTTACTCGGTGCTAAATGGTGATGGGGTTGCTATGTTACTCTCAGGCAAAGTCGCAATGATCTTCGGTGGCAGCGGCGCTATTGGTAGTGCAGTTGCGCATACTATGGCGCGCGAAGGGGCCCATGTGTATCTGGGCGCGCGCCGTCAGGAAAAGCTGGATTGGACCGCCAGTGGCATCCGAACGGCGGGTGGTACAGTCGAAACCTTTATCACCGATGTACTCGACGAGCACAACGCATCGAAGGAAGTTACCCGCCTTGTACAGCAAACCGGTGGAATAGATGTGGTGGTTAACGCAACGGGATTTATGCACGAACAGGGCAAGCGCATCGATGCATTATCCCTCTCTGAGTTTATGAGCGGTATCACCCCTTTTCTTGCGGCGCAGTTCAATATCGCAAAAGCCGAAACGCCGCACATGGGCGGCAATCGAGCAGGCGTTATTCTCACCATCGTTGCGCCCGCAGCCCCGATGGCGATGCCTGGGCATCTCGGCCATATCGTCGGCTGTGCAGGAACAGAGGCTTTTATTAAGGCGCTCGCCAGCGAGACGGGACCAATAAACATTCGTGTCGTCGGCGTGCGGTCGCATGCGATTGTGGATGCTGTAGCGGCTGGCTCCTATACCGGAGAAATTTTCACCGCTAAAGCACAGTCAATGGGTTTAACCGTCGATCAATGGTTAGTGGGGGCGGCGCAAAGTACCATGCTCGCGCGCCTGCCTACGCTTGCACAAATCGCTGAGGTTACAACCTTTCTCGCTTCAGACCATGCCAGCGCCATGACCGCCACAGTGGTAAATATTACCGGGGGCGCCACCATAAGCTAATTTACCCGCTTTTCACGCCACGCGCTGCTGCGAGCCTTTTTTTGCACTCGGACGGGAACACAATGCTATACCGCACATAATAACCAACGCGCTCACCAGATGATATGAATGCAGAGTGACGTGCAAAAACATCACGCTAAATAATCCGCCACTCAATGGGATCAAGTGTGAATAGATCTCTCCACGCGTTGCGCCAATGGCGCTAATCCCTTTGTTCCATAATAGATATGACAGCCAGGAAGGAAAAATAACAAGGTATGCCAGCCCAGTTACAACGCCTGTATTGGCATAGCTATTCCATCCCGGCATACCATTGCGTATCAACTCCAGAGCCAGTACCGGAATAAGTACAATCGCACCTAACAGCGCGCTCACTGCGACAAAGGCATTTCCCTTTACCTCACGCGGTTTAATGCGTAAAAAAGCACAATAGACGGCCCAACTTAACGCTGACCCCATGGTCCAGAAATCGCCCTGATTCAGATGTGCAAATACCCGCGCATTTATCATATCACCCTGCGACACCAGCCATATAACACCAACAGTACTCAGGATCACACCAGCTATATTTCGCGCAGAAATCCGCTCTTTAAAAAAGAACTTATTGATTAACAGTACGAGCGCCGGGGTGGTGGACATATAAATCGCGGCATTAAGCGAGGTTGTATATTGCAAGCCGATATACAACGTTAAGGGGAAAAGAACCTGACCACAAAGCGCAAGGAAGACGATAGTACCAAAGGATTTTTTCATCACCGGCCATTGCTCTGTGACCTGACGAAAATAGAGCGTCATCAATAATAACGCGGTAAATACCCAGCGTGCCGCTGATAAAACGATGGGATTAACTTCAGCGACCAAGAGATGACCAATCACATAATTTCCACCCCAAAAACAGGCAGCCAGACTGAGTAAAAGATAGGGCATATTTGCGCCTTATTGTCAGTTGTACGGTATGACCACAAGGCTACGGCGGCGTGAGAATGAATGCTAATATAACGTTTTTATCCATCTGCATAGATTAAAACTATGAAATTTACGCTAAGGCAACTTGAGTTTTACATCGCGCTTGCAGAAACATTACAAATTTCCAAAGCTGCCGCACGCTGTCATATTTCTCAGTCATCAATGACCATTGCCATGCGGAACCTGGAAGAAGCATTAGACGTGCAGCTATTTGTACGTTATCCCAAAGGTGTGAAGCTCACCGCTGAGGGCGAGCGCTTTCTGGCACATGCCTGCAACATCATTAACAGTAGCCACTCGGCTATTGACGCCCTGCATGACAGGAGCGAAATTCTCACCGGCACAGTGCGCATAGGCATTGCCGAAACGCTCTCTGCCTATCTTATTCCGGATATACTCAACGATATTGAACGACGTTTCCCTTTGCTGGAGATCGTGTTTTATGAAGCCACTGCACCGGAACTGGTACAGGCGCTACGGGAACAAAAGGTCGATTTTTGCCTGCTTCTGACCTCAAATATCAACCATGATAACGACCTGGAGATCGAAACATTTATTCGTTCACAGCGCCGCCTGTGGACGTCTATTGGGCATCCGCTACAGAGCCAGGCATCGATCCGTTTAATAGACGTCGAGAAACTACCATTTTTACTGCTGGAAACCGATAAGTACCCTGACGTAATCATCGATTACTGGCAGCAGCGTGGCTATACGCCCAATATCAGTTTTCGCAGCAACTCTTTTGAAGCAATAAGAAGTCTGGTTGCAAAAGGCAGAGGGATAACCATTTTATCCGACCTGGTGTATCGCCCGTGGTCACTGGATGGTCTGCGCGTCATGCACAGAACGATTGATGATTTTATTACTTATATGGATGTCGGGACGGTAAAAATAGCCGCCCGACCGTTGACGCCAGAGGCGGTAAAAGTCATTGATTTTTTACGTCAGGCCGTTACCCGCCTCGACAAACCATTTTGAGGATTTTATCTCTGCGGCAATTCGGCAATACGCTCCACCATCATCAGAATATCTTCTCGCTGCAGCGGTTTTTTATCCGTAACAAAATGCAGCGTCATTCCTTCAATAAACGCATCCAGCGCCCGCGCCGTAACCGGATCAAACCACTGCTCTAACGTTTGTTGGCTGCGTAGCATCCAGTTCTGCATCACCGTTTTCAACGCTGGTTTACGGCTGGCGAAAGCATACAGCTGATACATAAGCTCCATATTATCAGGCGTTGTGAGCTGGGAGCCGTAAATCATATCGGTAATCGCATGGCAGGCCGCCTGCGCATCAGCAACGTCGGCAAAAAAATCCTGGTACTGCTGAGACATAGTATGCGTAAAACAGCTGAATGCCTCCAACAGCAGATCATCTATTCCTGCAAAATAATAGGTCATTGAGCCCAGTGGCACCTCGGCAATCATAGCGATTTTACGGTGTGTAACCCCATGAATACCATGGATTACTATCGCCTTAAGGGTGGCCTGAACTATTTTTTCCCGCCGCTGCGGATCGTTTGCACGTCGCACTGCATTTCCTCTTCTTGCATTTGTGTACAAATGTACACAACCTTGCTAATGTTGTCTTCTTTCCTCTTTTCTTTGGCTCGAATTCATGACTGGCATCTCATCACGCAAAGCCTTAAGACGTCGCACCTGGGCGCTGTTCACGTTCTTCTTTTTACCAGGATTATTAATGGCCTCCTGGGCAACGCGTACCCCTGCCATCAGAGATATCCTCTCAATCTCTACCGCCGAAATGGGCGCGGTGCTGTTTGGACTCTCTATTGGTTCGATGAGTGGCATTCTTTGTTCGGCCTGGCTGGTGAAACGATTTGGCACGCGCAAAGTGATCCGCACTACCATGTCATGTGCGGTCATTGGGATGGCTATCCTCAGCGTGGCGCTCTGGCTGCATTCCGCCTGGCTTTTCGCATTTGGTCTGGCCGTGTTTGGCGCCAGTTTTGGCGCAGCAGAAGTGGCCATCAACGTCGAAGGTGCGGCGGTTGAACGCGAAATGAATAAAACCGTGCTGCCGATGATGCATGGTTTTTACAGCCTGGGTACGCTGGCGGGCGCAGGAGTCGGGATGATGCTTACCGCCTTCAGCGTCCCGGCAAACGCGCATATTCTGCTGGCGGCGCTGGTAGCTATCACTCCTATCTTTATCGCCATCAAAGCAATTCCTGACGGCACGGGTAAAAATGCCGCTGATGGTTCTCCCTCCGGTGAAAAAGGACTGCCTTTTTATCGCGATATCCAGTTATTGCTGATTGGCGTCGTGGTGCTCGCAATGGCATTTGCTGAAGGTTCCGCCAACGACTGGCTTCCGCTGCTGATGGTGGACGGTCATGGGTTTAGCCCAACATCAGGCTCTCTGATTTATGCCGGATTTACGCTGGGCATGACCGTTGGCCGCTTTACTGGCGGCTGGTTCATCGACCGCTACAGCCGCGTAACGGTGGTGCGCGCCAGTGCGCTGATGGGCGCTCTCGGGATTAGCCTGATTATTTTTGTCGACAGCTCTTGGGTGGCGGGTGTTTCCGTTATTTTGTGGGGACTCGGTGCATCACTCGGCTTCCCGCTGACCATTTCAGCCGCCAGCGACACCGGCCCCGATGCACCAACCCGCGTCAGCGTTGTCGCAACAACCGGCTATCTGGCGTTCCTGGTTGGACCGCCGCTGCTGGGCTACCTGGGTGAACACTACGGCCTGCGCAGCGCTATGCTGGTGGTGCTGGCGCTGGTGCTTGTCGCCGCCATCGTCGCGAAAGCGGTGGCGAAACCGGATCTCAAAAATACCACGGTGATGGAGAACAGCTAATGAGCATCAAATTAATTGCGGTCGACATGGATGGCACATTTTTAAGTGACCAAAAAACCTATAACCGTGAGCGCTTTATGGCGCAATACCGCCAGATGAAAGAACAAGGGATCCGCTTTGTGGTCGCCAGCGGCAATCAATATTATCAGTTGATTTCCTTTTTCCCCGAACTGGCCAGTGAGATCTCATTTGTTGCCGAAAACGGCGGTTGGGTAGTCAGTGAAGGTGAAGATGTTTTTAACGGCGAACTGGCAAAGGATGATTTCCAGGCCATCGTTGAACATCTGCTGACCCGTACAGACATTGATATCATTGCCTGTGGTAAAAGCAGCGCCTACACGCTGAAGCAGTACAGCGATGAACATAAAGCTGTTTCTGCCATGTATTATCATCGTCTCGAATTTGTAGATAATTTTGACAATCTTAACGACGTTTTCTTCAAGTTCGGGCTGAATATTTCCGACGACAGAATCCCACAGGTGCAGGCCGATCTCCACGAGGCGATTGGCGACATTATGGTGCCGGTGCATACAGGCTACGGGAGCATCGATTTAATTATTCCTGGCGTGCATAAGGCAAATGGTCTGCGGCTGCTGCAACAACGCTGGAATATTAACGACGATGAGGTTGTTGTGTTTGGCGATGGTGGAAATGATATTGAAATGCTGCGCCAGGCGGGATTTAGTTTTGCAATGGCCAACGCCCATGAGCCGGTTATCAAGGCGGCGAAATATCGCGCGGGATCGAACAACGAAGAGGGCGTCCTGGATATTATCGACCGCGTGTTAAAGAATGAAGCACCGTTTACGCATTAACGCCTCAGCACAGACGGCAACAAAATGATGGCATGATCTATTCATAATCCGCCTCAAATTAACCCACTGGATTATTACTTCCAGTGAATATTTCAGGTGAGCGGATTATGAAGAAAAGTGTACTGATGGCGACATTGTTGCTGGGTTTTGCAGGGTCAGTATTTGCACAAAGCGTTACCGTTGATGTACCAAGCGGTTATAAAGTGGTGATCGTGCCCTCTTCCGTCAGCGTGCCGCAGGCGGTCAACGTGACTACCGCGCCACAAACGGTGTATGTTGCCCCGACTCCTGCCCCGGCTCCTGTTTATCGCGCACATCCTTATGCGCGACATGTTGCCAGCGTCGGTGAAGGCATGATCATCGAACATCAGATTGACGATCACCACTAAGCTTCTGCCAGGCCCGGGCAACCGGGCTTTAGCCTTCCCGGGAATCCCCTACCCGTTTATCTTTCAGGAAGATCACCATCAGAATCAGCCACAGCACCCCGCTGGCCAGATTGAACAAGCTGAACAAGCCGTTGCCTCCCAGCAGATAAGCGTGTTTACTCAGCTCGATACCAACGGTAAAAATCAGCATCTGCAACATACCCATTGCGGCAGAAACCGTACCTTTACTCATTTCACTGGCAAACAGCGTCAGGCGCACCAGCCCCGCATTCGCCACGCCAATGCCAAACGCATAGATACTCAAACCCGCCGTCATCCATAGATATGCATGAGATGACACCACCGTGGCCGCAGCGGCAATAATCAGGCCAACGGCAATTGGCCAGCCGCCCATGATAATCAGCGAACGCACGGTTTTTCGCGAAGTCAGACGCGCCAGCACCAGGTTACCGGCAATCAGCGCACCAAAAATCGGCACCTGCAACAGGCCATATTCGTAGCTGCTGAGATGTTCTCCGCTGATGATAATAATCGGGGATTGCGCAATCCACGCCAGTAACGGCAGGCTGACAAAACCCAACGCCAGTGCGCCTGCAACGAAACGCACGTTCCTTAGCACCAACTTATAATCCTTGCCCAGCTCTTTAATGGACAGCTTTTCACCCAGCCGGGTTGCCGTTTCCGGCATCGCGCGTTGCAGACCAAAAAAGGAGATGGCCGCCAGAGCAGCAAACAGGATAAACATCCCTTCCCACGGCAGAACATGTACCCAGGCTGCGCCTACCAACGGACCCAGCAGCGGCGCAATCAGCGCCACGTTTGCCATCAGCGCGGTAATTTTTATGCAGACCGCTTCTTCAAAGGATTCCTGAATGGCGGCGTAACCCACCGCACCAATAAAGCACAGGCTTATCCCCTGCAAAAAACGCAGGAAAGTAAATTGCTCAATATTCTGTGCAAGCAGGGTCGCAAGGCAGGTCACGATGAACCAGAGCACGCCGGTTAACATCACCGGACGACGCCCAACACGATCCGATAGCGGTCCTAACAACCACTGTAAAAACATGCCGCCAGCCAGATAGGCGGTCATGGATGTGGGTACCCAATCTAATCCGGCATTGTATTGCTCCACCACCGCCAACATTCCAGGCTGGATCATATCGTTGCCGATATAAGTAGAGAATTCGTAAAGCACCAGACAGAGAGGGAAAAGTAATGCCTGACGCCCCAAACGGGCGCCTGAAGATAAACGGTTCTGCATGCAGTCTCTTAGCTATAGAAAAATCGCGCAAAGTGTAATAAATGCGCCGTACTGGTGATAGTGAATTATGTGATTTGAAAGCAAAATGCGCACATTTTTACATTCATTTGCTCAAGAAGATTTTGCTTTAAGGTTAATTTAAGTTGAGACCGCTATCATGCTCAATAAGTCTCATTAATTGTCTTAAAAATAGTCATTTAGCAGACAAATAAGACAAGACCGCTTTTTATCCCGTGAAAGCAATTTTATGCTCTCGCTCCCATGGGCCTTTTTAACGATTACACTGAGTCTGGACGTTATGTTGGAAAATCTGAACAACTCACTTTTTTACCTGATCAATGCAACACCCGACTCTGCGCAATGGGCAATTTCGCTCGCCATTTTCATTGCCAAAGATCTGATCAGCATTGTGCCGCTGTTAGCCGTTGTGCTCTGGCTTTGGGGACCGCGTGGTCAGGTTACGCTCCAGCGCCAGTTGGTCATCAAAATGGCCATTGCGTTGATAGTTGGTCTGACGATTTCCTGGCTGATGGGACATCTGTTCCCTCACGATCGCCCGTTTGTAAACCACATCGGTTACAACTTCCTGCATCATGCGGCAGATGATTCTTTCCCGAGTGACCACGGTACGGTTATCTTTACCTTTGCACTGGCCTTCCTGTTCTGGCATCGCCTGTGGACGGGCGCTCTGCTGATGGTCGTTGCCGTGGCGATTGCCTGGTCGCGGGTTTACCTTGGCGTACACTGGCCGCTGGATATGCTGGGCGGATTACTGGCTGGGTTGATCGGCTGTCTGAGCGCCCAGATGATCTGGCAGCGCTTTGGCGAGACCCTGTACCTCGGCTTGCAAACTTGCTATCGCGCCTGCTTCGCCCTCCCAATCCGTAAAGGTTGGGTACGTGACTAACCCACGGTAAAAAGAGTAGTATTAAGCGCGAAACTAAGCACTTATTCTATTCTCCAGGGGAACTATGGAAACTCGACGCGACGAGCGTATTGGTCAATTACTGCAGGCGCTGAAACGCAGCGATAAATTACACCTCAAAGAAGCCGCAACGTTGCTGGGCGTGTCTGAGATGACCATTCGTCGCGACCTGAATAATCATGATGCTCCCGTCGTACTGCTCGGGGGCTATATTGTTCTGGAACCCCGCAGCGCTAACCATTATTTAATCAGCGATCAAAAATCCCGTCTGGTTGATGAAAAACGTCGCGCCGCCCAGCTGGCGGCGAGTCTCGTGCAGGCGCATCAGACCATCTTTTTCGATTGCGGTACTACCACGCCGTGGATCATTGAAGCGATCGACAATGAACTGCCCTTCACCGCAATCTGCTACTCGTTGAATACGTTTCTGGTGCTGCAGGAAAAACCGCAGTGCCGCGTCATTCTGTGTGGTGGCGAATTCCATGCCAGTAACGCGATTTTTAAACCGCTCGACTTCCAGGAAACGCTGAACAATCTGTGTCCGGATATCGCCTTTTATTCTGCGGCAGGCGTTCATATCGAGAAAGGCGCGACCTGTTTTAATCTGGAAGAACTGCCGGTGAAGCACTGGGCAATGTCGATGGCGCAGCATCACGTTTTGGTGGTCGATCACAGCAAGTTTGGCAAGGTGCGGCCTGCAAGGATGGGGGAATTAAAACGCTTTGATACCATCATCAGTGATAACCGCCCTGACGATGAGTTTGTTGAGTACGCTAAAGCGCAACGTATCACGCTGAAGTATTAAGAGATACTGCCGGACGGCGATTGCGCCATCCGGCAATAGGTAAGGTTAAGAGAACCAACCACCAAACCACTGGTGGAATTTCATCATCACAAAGTCCCACATGCGGCTAAAGAAACCACCCTCTTGCACATCCTCCATCACCATCAACGGACGTTGCTCAATAGATTTTCCGTTCAACTGAAAGTCGATAGTGCCCACAACCTGACCTTTCTTCAGCGGTGCAGTTAGCTGTGGTTCAGTCAGGGTAAAGCTGGCCTTCAGGTTTTTGAGCTGGCCACGCGGGATGGTCACAGAACCGCCTTCTCCGGCCCCCAAATTCACTTCACTCTTATCGCCAAACCATACGCGCTGAGTAACGAAAGTCGCATCCGGCTTGATCGGCGTAACAGTTTCAAAGAAGCGGAAGCCCCAGGTCAGCAGCTTTTCTGACTCATTAAAACGAATGCGATCGGTTTTCGCCCCCAGCACCACGGAGATCAGGCGCATATCGCCCTGGGTTGCGGAAGCCACCAGGTTGTATCCCGCCCCGGCAGTGGTCCCGGTTTTCATACCGTCCACGTTCAGGTTGGTGCTCCACAAAAGACGGTTGCGGTTCGGTTGACGAATTTTATTGAAGGTAAATTCTTTCTCTTTGTGAATAGCATACTCTTCTGGCACATCGTGAATTAACGCCTTCCCGAGCAGCGCCATATCACGTGCGGTACTGAACTGTCCTGCCGCATCCAGGCCGTGCACCGTCTGGAAAGTAGTGTTGGTCAGCCCCAGTTTTTTCGCATAGCCGTTCATCAGACCAATAAAGGATTCCTGGCTGCCGGCAACGTAATCAGCGAGTGCAATACAGGCATCGTTACCTGACTGAATGATAACGCCTTTATTCAGATCTGACACCGCAACCTGATCGCCGGGCTTGAGGAACATGACCGACGAACCGCGCAGGGCTGGATTACCGGTCGCCCAGGCGTCTTTGCCCACGGTGACCATGTCGTTGAGGTTAATTTTTCCGGCCTTCAGCGCCTGCCCAACCACATAGCTGGTCATGATTTTGGTCAGACTGGCAGGATCCAGTTTCTCATCAGCATTACCTTCCGCCAGCACCTTGCCACTGGCGTAATCCATCAGAATCCACGCGCGCGCGTCCACGCTCGGCGGGGCCGTCGGTTGCTCCGCCGCCTGTACGGTCGGCGCCAAAAGGATTAAGAGTGCAGAACCTGCAGCAAAGCTGCGAAGTGAAGAGAAGTATTGCGTCATAAATGCCACCCGAGTATCCATTCCAAAAAACCACGTCATACCACACCGTGTTTACACAAAACCGGCCAAGCGACCTCGACCAATCCATGCAGAAAAAGTCTGATGGATGACGTGTAAAATAAGTGCGGTGAGTAATAACGCACTAACGAGCTTAAAGAAACCGTAAGTTGGTAAAGTTTTTAAAGTTTATGCAATAACGCCGCGCTGCGCTGCTCCTGGCACGATTTTTTTAGACTTTGTTGCGTAAATATTAGGTTTACCCCACCATGTGAGCTAGTCAGATGACATCTGCAGCCATAAAGCTGCTCAATTAATTTGCGGGGTTACTATGATTACACTGTGGGGTCGCAATAACTCGACCAACGTAAAAAAAGTATTGTGGACGCTCGAGGAACTGGAACTGCCGTATAACCAAATTCTGGCGGGCGGACAGCATGGCGGTAACCGCGATGCCGACTATCTGGCACTAAACCCGAACGGACTGGTCCCGTTGCTACGCGATGATGAAACGGACGTTGTTCTGTGGGAATCCAATACCATTGTCCGCTATCTGGCCGCTCAGTACGGACAAAAACGTTTGTGGATTGACGCTCCGGCCGCGCGCGCCGTCGGCGAAAAATGGATGGACTGGGCAAATCAGACGCTAAGCCCCGCGCATCGGGTTATCTTATTTGGCCTGGTCAGAACACCTGCCGATCAGCGCGATCTAGCGGCCATTGAGGCCAGTAAGCAAGTTTGCGATAACCTGTTTGCCATTCTGGATAACGCGCTGGCAGACCAGTTATGGTTCTCCGGGGCTGAATTTGGCACGGCGGATATCGCTGTGGCACCGTTTATCTATAACCTGTTCAACGTTGGCCTGAGCTGGACCCCGCGCCCGCATCTGGAACGCTGGTATCAACAACTGACCGAGCGCCCGGCGTTTCAAAAAATCGTGATGATCCCGGTTAGCTAAACAAATCAGGGACTCACTTTTAGTAATTCCCCGTCGGACTCGTCGGTTAACACGTACATATAACCGTCTGGTCCGACGCGCACATCTCGGATCCGTTGCCCCCTTTCCTGCAACAGACGACCATCCTCAGTGACCGTATTCCCTTTAACGCTCAGTACGATCACTTCTTTATCTTTCAACGCGCCGATGAACAACTTCTGCCGCCACTGTGGAAAGGTATCGCTATTATAAAAAGCCATTCCGCTGACCGCTGGCGACTTTTCCCAGTAAAAGATGGGTTGTTCCGTGCCAGCAACAATTTGACCTTTTGCTTCGGGAATTTTCAAACCACTGTAGTTAACACCCCAGGTCGCGATAGGCCAACCGTAGTTTTTCCCTTTCTCGGGGATATTAATTTCATCGCCTCCGCGTGGGCCATGCTCATTGAGCCACAACACATCACTCCACGGATTCATCGCCATACCCTGCGGGTTGCGGATGCCATACGACCAAATCTCTGCCCGCGCTCCCGCCATGTTCACAAACGGATTATCCGGTGGAATTTTGCCCTCATCGGTCAGCCGTACGACCTTGCCCTGCAGCTTATCCAGATCCTGGGCGGTAGCGCGTTGATTATTCTCCCCCAGACCAATAAACAGATAGCCGTTGCCATCAAATACCAGACGTCCACCAAAATGGTTTCCGGTAGAGAGCTTTGGCTGTTGGCGAAAAACGGTCTGAAATCCTTGCAGGTGTTTGAGATCGTCACTCAATCGCCCGTAGCCTACCGCGGTGCCCGCTTTGCCTTCGCGGTCGGCTTCAGCGAAGCTTAGCCACACCCGACGGGATCGTTCAAAGTCCGGAGCTAACACCACATCAAGCAATCCGCCCTGACCATTCGCCCAGACTTTTGGTACGCCGGTTAGCGGGTCGGAAAGCCCTTTATCAGGCTGCCAGAGTCGAAGCTGTCCACCTTTGAGCGTAATGAGCATACCGCGGTTATCGGGTAAAAAAGCCAGTGACCATGGATGATCGAGTTTGGTTTGCAGCACTTCCACTTTTACCGCGACGGCATAAGAGGAAAATAGCGCAAGTGGGATAGCACAGAGAAAGAGTCGACGCATAACACCTCCTTAATGGCTCTGCATAAAGCGTAGCCAGCAAGGGGAATCACTCCGTCATATTTACATAATCTTAACGAAAAGGGGGAGCGCCCTCCCCCTGATTCAGACGTGTTCCAGCGTTGGGTAAGATTGCAAACTCTGGATACTCAGCGTCAGCGTTGTCAGGCAGTTTTCCAGTTTCTCTGCGTTAACGGCGATAAACGTTGGACAATCATGGTGTCCACTCATAAGACAAACAGCGGCGGCGGCTAACGCCCCTTCAGCACGATGAAGGGCATTCCACTCTTCCTGATCAAGATGCATACCGTGAAGCTGTGATTGTTCGTGCAATTCGCGATTCAGTGCAAAAAAATTATCACGCAGACGATCGCTCTCGCTGACTGACATGTAGCCTTTCGCTTTTCTCAACTGTAGATAAGCGGCAAGTTCGATACGGGCGTTTATCAATTTGTTGAGAAGATCGGTTCTCAGTCTGTCAACAACCATACTTTGTTCCTCCTCTTTCCAACTATGGTGCAACTTAATAGTATGGTTGTTTTTTGAACAAAGTCGTGTCCAGGATCAATCCATCACTTAAAATTAACATAATTTACAAATAATCTTTAATTCCGCGCCCGGCAGGCCGCTGATGGTATGAGATTGCGATACAATTTTTGTTCAGAACTCTGTAGAATCCCTGCCCTGAATATTCCAATAACTGAACACTTTTTACGCTATGAGCAATGTAACCCACCAGCCGAAAATCGGCTTTGTCTCCCTCGGCTGCCCGAAAAACCTCGTCGATTCTGAGCGCATCCTGACCGAACTTCGTACCGAAGGCTATGATGTCGTGCCAAGCTACGACGACGCGGATATGGTTATCGTTAATACCTGCGGCTTTATCGACAGTGCGGTTCAGGAATCCCTGGAAGCAATCGGCGAAGCGCTGAACGAAAACGGCAAGGTGATCGTCACCGGTTGTCTGGGCGCGAAAGTCGATCAGATCCGTGAAGTCCACCCGAAGGTGCTGGAAATCACCGGGCCGCATAGCTACGAGCAGGTTCTGGAGCACGTTCATCATTACGTACCCAAACCAAAGCATAATCCGTTCCTGAGCCTGGTTCCTGAGCAGGGTGTCAAGCTGACTCCGCGCCACTACGCCTATCTGAAGATTTCTGAAGGCTGTAATCACCGCTGTACGTTCTGCATTATTCCATCCATGCGCGGCGATCTGGTGAGCCGTCCGATTGGCGACGTCCTCAGCGAAGCCAAACGTCTGGTCGATGCGGGCGTGAAAGAGATTCTGGTAATCTCTCAGGATACCTCTGCGTACGGTGTGGATGTGAAGCATCGTACCGGTTTCCATAACGGCGAGCCGGTCAAAACCAGCATGGTTGATCTGTGCGAACAGTTATCAAAACTGGGGATCTGGACGCGCCTGCATTACGTCTACCCTTACCCGCACGTTGATGACGTGATCCCGCTGATGGCAGAAGGGAAAATCCTGCCGTATCTGGACATCCCGTTACAGCATGCCAGCCCGCGTATTCTTAAATTGATGAAACGCCCAGGCTCCGTAGACAGACAGCTGGCGCGCATCAAGCAGTGGCGTGAAATCTGCCCTGAACTGACGCTGCGCTCCACCTTCATTGTTGGTTTCCCGGGTGAAACGGAAGAAGACTTCCAGATGTTGCTCGACTTCCTGAAAGAAGCTCGTCTGGATCGCGTGGGCTGCTTTAAATACAGCCCTGTAGAAGGCGCTGGCGCTAATGACCTGCCGGATCAAATCCCGGAAGAGGTGAAAGAAGAACGCTGGAACCGCTTTATGCAATTGCAACAGCAGATCTCTGCTGAACGTTTGCAAGAGAAAGTGGGCCGCGAGATTCTGGTTATCGTTGATGAAGTTGACGAAGAAGGCGCAATTGGTCGTAGCATGGCTGATGCTCCGGAAATCGACGGCGCGGTATACCTGAATGGTGAAACCAAGGTGAAACCTGGTGATATCATCCGCGTGAAGGTCGAAAACGCAGATGAATACGATCTGTGGGGTTCACGCGTTTAATAAGCGTAACTCAACCGTAGGCCGGATAAGCGTTACGTCTTATCCGGCCTGTAATTTATCCTTTTATCTTCGGGTCCAGCGCGTCGCGCAGACCATCTCCCAGTAAGTTAAACGCCAGCACCGTCAGGAATATCGCTACCGCCGGGAAAATCGCCACGTGCGGCGCGATCACCATGTCAGCACGCGCTTCATTAAGCATTGCCCCCCACTCCGGCGTCGGCGGCTGTGCGCCTAATCCCAGAAATGACAGGCTCGCGGCAGAGATGATCGACGTGCCAATTCGCATGGTAAAAAAGACCACGATCGATGAAACCGTACCCGGCAGGATATGGTTAAAAATGATAGTCGTATCGCTGGCACCAATACTGCGCGCAGACTCAATAAACGTCTGTTGCTTCAGCACCAGTGTATTTCCGCGCACCAGGCGCGCGAAAGCAGGAATGGAGAAAATGGCCACGGCGATAATCACGTTCGCAATGCCGCTGCCCAGCACGGCGACCACGGCTATCGCCAGCAGAATGCCGGGAAAGGCGAACAGCACATCGCAGATACGCATAATCAGCCGATCCCACCAACCTTCGTAGTATCCCGCCAGCAGCCCCAGCACTGTGCCAATCGCCGCGCCAATAAACACGGCAAAGACTCCTGCCGCCAGCGAGATTTGGGCGCCAACCAGCACGCGGCTAAAGATATCTCGTCCCAGAGAATCGACACCAAACCAGTGCAGCATCGACGGCCCATCATTCAAACGGTCATAATCGAAGTAATTTTCGGCATCAAATGGCGTCAACCAGCGAGCAAAAATCGCCACCATGATCAGGAGCAATACAAACAGCCCAGCGAACATCGCCATGTGCTGTCGACGAAAACGACGCCAGAACTCATGCCACGGTGTGCGTATCTGCTCTGGCTTAACAAGGGGCATTGCATTCAAAATCGCCTGTCGGCGCCAGTTAAAAAATCGCATCCTTACTTGTACCTGATAGCCGGATTAATGGCGGCGTAAAGCACATCCACCACTAAGTTGATAAGAATAAACTCCAGAGAAAACAACAGCACCTCGGCCTGAATCACCGGGTAGTCGCGCATTTCGACGGAGTCCACCAGCAGTCGCCCAAGCCCAGGCCAGTTGAACACCTTCTCAACCACGATTGATCCACCAAGCAAAAAGCCAAACTGTAGTCCCATCATGGTGACCACCGGGATCATCGCGTTACGCAGACCATGTTTTAACACCACCCAGGTCTCACTCACCCCTTTAGCCCGCGCGGTGCGCATATAGTCTTCGCTGAGCACATCGACGAACGAGGCGCGGGTAAACCGGGCCAGCACCGCAGCCACCGCCGCGCCCAGCGTAATAGACGGGAGGATATAGTGCAGCCAGGTGTCAGCGCCAACGGTGGGTAACCAACCGAGCTCAACGGAGAATATCTGCATGAGCAGCATGCCAAGCGCAAACGCCGGGAACGAGATCCCGGTGACCGCCAGCGTCATACTCAACCTGTCCGGCCAGCGATTGCGCCATACGGCTGCAATGATCCCCGCCGTCATACCAAATAACACAGCCCATGCCATACTCGCAATTGTCAGCCATAACGACGGCATAAAACGGCTGGCTATCTCTTCGGAAACCGGGCGACGAGAAACCATCGACGTGCCAAAATCGCCTTGCAACACGTTGGTCATGTAATGCCAGAACTGAATATGCAGCGGTTGGTCCAGCCCCAACTGCTTGCGTACCAGTTCAATCACCTCGGCGTCAGCTTCCGGTCCGGCAATCAGCCGGGCCGGATCGCCGGGTAACAGGTGAACAAATAAAAACACCAGCACCGCAACAATCAACAGAGTTGGAATCAACCCCAGCAGGCGCTTGAAAACATAGTTAAGCATCACGCTCCCTTCGCCGGCCCCTGGTTAGCGGGGCCGAATGAATAGCTTATTTTAAATCCGCATCATCAAAGCTAAATCCGGTATCTGGCATAATCCAGAACCCGGTCAATCTGGTGCTGTGCGCCGAAATCAGTTTTTCCACTACCAGTGGGATCCACGGCGACTCTTTCCAGATAATATCCTGCGCATCCTTGTACAGCTTCGCTTTCTGCGCCGGATCGTTGGTTTGCAACGCTGCCGCTAAATCACTGTCCACCTGCTTATTGCTATAGAACGCCGTATTAAACAGCGTTGGCGGCCAGTTTTGTGATGCAAATAGCGGTGATAGCGCCCAGTCAGCTTCCCCCGTAGAGGCAGACCAGCCGGTGTAGAACATCCGCACCCCGCTCTCTTTCTGCGCTTTACCCTCTACTTCCGCCGCGCGCTGGCCGGCATCCATCGCTGTTACCTGAGCCTTAACTCCCACCTGCGCCAGCTGCTGCTGGGTAAATTGCAGCACTTTCTGCGCGGTACTGTGATTATGCGAAGACCATAGCGTGGTGGTAAAACCGTTCGGATAACCTGCTTCTTTCAGCAGTTCGCGCGCTTTCGCCGGGTCGTATGGCCATGGCGTATAGCTTTGCGCATAGGCTATCGACGGAGGAAGAACGCCCGTTGCTGGCGTGGCATAACCCGCAAACGCCACTTTCACCAGCGCCTGGCGGTTGATGGCATAATTCAGCGCTTCACGCACCTTCGGGTTGTCGAATGGTTTTTGCGTGACGTTCATGCTGATATAACGTTGCATAATAGACGGACTGGCCACCAGTTCCAGGTTTTTGTTCTTCGCCAGTAACGCCGCCTGCTCGTAAGGGATCGGGAAGGCAAACTGCGCTTCCCCGGTCTGCAGCATGGCCGCACGCGTGTTGTTGTCGGTCACCGGACGCCAGGTAATCGTATCCAGCTTTGGCAGCCCTTCCTGCCAGTAACCCGCGAACTTCTTAACCTTCACAAAATCTGTCTGATTCCAGGTATCAAGCTGGTACGGCCCGGTCCCCACAGGGTGGAAACCGATCTCCTTACCGTATTTCTCCAGCGCGGCGGGAGAAATCATTGCCGTTGCCGGATGTGCCAGAATATTGATAAAAGCAGAGAATGGCTGTTTCAGCGTAATATTCACCGTCGACGGATCGACGACTTCGGTTTTATCGATATTCTTATACAGGTTGTAGCGTTTCAGACGGTTTTCCGGATTGCTGGCGCGGTCGAGGTTGGCTTTAACCGCATCGGCGTTGAAGTCGGTGCCATCCTGAAATTTCACGCCCTGATGCAGCTTAAGAGTGTAAGTCAGGCCATCATCAGAAACCGTATAGCTCTCTGCCAGCACATTTTTCAGCTTCATCTCTTTATCAAGACCAAACAGTCCCTGATAAAACGACTTCGCTACCGCCTGCGACAATGTGTCATTCGCGTCATAGGGGTCAAGCGTGGTGAAATTGGATCCTACCGCCACCACCACGTCTTTGGCCGCCCAGCCAGGCGATGCGGCCAGCGCAGAGGCCACTCCCACAGCAACCAGCCATTTCCGAGCAACAATTTTTGTCATGTTATTCTCCTTAAACCCTGTCTGCCTGTTATAAACGTGAAAGCGCATTTTCTGGTTGCCCACGCGCAACATAATGCCCCGGGCCAACTAACTGGAACGACACGGGGGAAATCTCTTCGCCGCGCTTGCGGATATTGCTGGGGATATCATCCGACAACAGCACACGCTGTGGTCGGTGATGCGATGGATCGGCAACCGGTACTGCCGCCATCAGTTTGCGCGTATACGGATGTTGCGGATTTTCAAACACCGCGCGTCGGGGGCCAATCTCAACGATTTGCCCGAGATACATCACCGCCACACGGTGACTGATCCGTTCCACCACCGCCATATCGTGGGAAATAAACAGGTATGCAATTCCCATTTCCCGCTGCAGGTCGAGCAACAGGTTGATAATTTGCCCACGAATTGAAACATCCAGCGCCGAGACAGATTCATCGGCAATAATCACTTTGGGATTGAGTGCCAATGCCCGTGCAATACAGATACGCTGACGCTGACCGCCGGAAAACTCGTGCGGATAGCGCCAGGCATGCTCAGGCAGCAATCCTACGCGTTCCAGCAGCCATGCAACTCGTTTTGACCCCGCATCCCCCTGCAATAACCCATGCACCCGTAGCGGCTCCAGAATGGAATATCCCACCGTCTGACGTGGATCGAGCGAGGCATACGGATCCTGGAAGATAAACTGAATATCCCGACGCAGCGGCTGCAACTTGCTGGCAGCAAGGGTATCAATACGCTGTCCGTTGAAAATGATTTCCCCACGCTGAGACTCAACCAGGCGCAACAGCGCCCGCCCGGTGGTGGATTTCCCACAGCCCGACTCCCCCACCAGCGATAGCGTTTCTCCCGGCCACAGGTCAAAGCTGACGTTTTCCACTGCATGCACCTCGCGAGTTACGCGATTTAGAATGCCGCTACGCAGAGGAAAACGCGTCACCAGGTTACGTACCTGCAAAATTGGCTCGCCTTCAACCACGGTATCCTGTTCGGTCTGTGGCTCTACATGGCTGGGATCGTGTAATGAAATAAGCGGGAAACGGCGCGGAAGTTCATGCCCGTTCATTGCCCCAAGCTGCGGCACGGCTGCCAGCAGCGCTTTGGTATAAGGATGCTGGGGAGCGTGAAAAATCTGCTCAACGCTGCCGGTTTCTACCGCCTCGCCCTGATACATCACCAGCACGCGGTCGGCAATATCCGCCACAACGCCCATATCGTGGGTAATAAAGATCACTCCCATCGACATATCCTGCTGCAACACTTTTATCAGTTGCAGGATCTGCGCCTGAATGGTGACATCCAGCGCGGTTGTCGGCTCATCAGCAATTAAAACCGCAGGGCGACACGACAGTGCCATGGCGATCATCACCCGCTGGCGCATACCGCCGGAAAGCTGGTGTGGATAACGCGATAAAATCGCCTTCGCCTCGGGGATACGCACCTGATCGAGCATTCGCTTCGCTTCTACCATCGCCTCTTCGTGACTGGCACCCTGGTGCAAGCGGATAGACTCGGCAATTTGCTCGCCCACGGTAAACACCGGATTAAGCGATGTCATAGGCTCCTGGAAGATCATCGCGATATCCGCACCGCGCACGTGACGCATTTGTGATGCGCTCTGTTCACCCAGCTCAATAACCTGTCGATTACGGCGTCGGAGGAGCATTTCATCGCAGCTCACCTCGCCGCCGGACTGTTCAATCAGACGCATCAGCGACAAGGCGGTCACCGACTTACCAGAACCAGACTCGCCGACTATCGCCAGCGTTTCGCCACGCTTCAGGCGAAATGACA
The DNA here is from genome assembly GCF_009905315.1 of Citrobacter sp. LUTT5. Taxonomy (NCBI): domain Bacteria; kingdom Pseudomonadati; phylum Pseudomonadota; class Gammaproteobacteria; order Enterobacterales; family Enterobacteriaceae; genus Citrobacter; species Citrobacter sp. LUTT5. The sequence goes on from NZ_CP047606.1 coordinate 3,242,517, forward strand.
GATTGCGCACTGCGCTGACACGCTGCTGCTCCTGTTCAAAGGCAATATTCAGATTGCTGACTGCCAGCACATCGCTGGCATCAAGCTCATCACTGTGTGGCAACGCTATCTCCTTTTTCCCGATAAATACCGGTGGTTGGCGTATCACCTGCATATCCCCAGGCGCGGTACATGCCTTCGCTGTTAAACGGCAAAGCGACATTGCCCTCATGATCGATAGCAATTAAACCGCCGCTGCCGCCAAGCGCCGGTAATTTTTCCATCACTACGCGTTCACACGCTTCGGATAAACTCAGACCGCCGTAGTCCATCAACGCCGCAATGTCATAGGCCGCCAAAGCACGAATAAAGACTTCTCCGGTTCCGGTGCAGGAGACTGCCACACTTGCATTATTGGCATAACAGCCTGCGCCAACCAACGGACTGTCACCCACCCGTCCCGGTAATTTATTGGTCATCCCGCCGGTCGATGTTGCTGCCGCCAGATTGCCAAACATATCTAACGCGACCGCACCCACGGTACCCATTTTGTTGTTTTCATCCAGCGGGCTCGCGCTATGGTCCAGCACCGTTTCACCCGCTGTTCGCGCCGCCAGAAGTTGAGCGTAGCGTTCTGGCGTCGAGAAAATATCCGCTGATACGCGCTCCATACCCTGCGCAATGGCAAAGTTTTCAGCCCCTTCACCTATCATCATGACATGTGGGCTGTGTTCCATTACCAGCCGTGCCGCGAGAATCGGGTTTCGCAGATGGCTTACCCCGGCGACGGCGCCTGCGTTCAGCGTATTACCGTCCATCACACAGGCGTCCAGCTCATGGGTTTCATCACGGGTATACACCGCGCCAATTCCGGCATTAAACAATGGACACTCTTCCAGCAGGCGCACGGCCTCGGTAACGACATCCAGTGCGCTACGACCGTCTTCAAGCATCCGCTGGCCGGTTTCAACGATATCCGACAGCGCCTGTATATAACGCAACTCTTGCTCCTGGCTCAGCTGCGAACGGGTAATAGCCCCTGCGCCGCCGTGAATTGCAATGACTGCTTTACCCATTTTTTTCGTCCATTAGGTGGCAGGTACCGGGGTTATAAATATCAGAATTTCTGTGACTTATTGATTCGATTTTTGAATATAGAAAGATGCAGACGTCATGTAAAGGTTAAGGCCCGTACCTCACCCCCCATCCCATCAGGTTATTTAGATGAGTTAATCAGAAAGGGGATCTTCCAACATCGTTGAATATATTATTCAAGCCGATCGGCAATCTGTTTTTTTGCATAAAACACAAAGCGTTCAACAGACGGCATAGACGCAGCCCAGTTCTTTTTGGTTAACCCCAGGTATTCCGCACGCGCGGCTTGCAGCGTGTCAGCATACTCAACGGGTAATTGCGGTATAAGCCAGGCGGCGGCTTCATCTTTAGCGACAATATTGCCCGTAACCAGGCTGTACCAAATACGCGCCAGAGTAAGGATGATATTTCGCTCGTCACCCTCTAAATCGCCCGTTTTCTGCCACATATCAAGAATATGCCGAAATGTTTGCACGACATCGCTAAAAGGAATGACGTTGAATAACGTCTCAGCGGCTTCACCGAACAACGCTACGCTGGCGCGCCTGGCCTGGGTCAGCAGGATGGAAATATCAGGATCCACCTGTGTCGGTTCAACAATTCCCGCGCGAATATCGTCACGCAACCATTCGCCAAATTGCATTTCTCTTGACGGTGGGAATTGCCAGGGTACAAGTTGTGAATAGATCACGATGGTCACTTCCAGCGCCCGATATCTATCAACGCTACCAGGCGGGGCTGATATTTCCAGAAAACCCTGCATCAGATCTTTTCTTTGCCGGGTATTAAGTGGCTGCCTAATGGTAACCAGTAAATCGATATCGCTTTGGGGCTTTAAGCCACCTTCAACAGCAGAGCCATACAAATGAACAGCAACCAGGTCGCCCTCGATAATCCGCGCAATCAGTGCACTGGCGGCATTCACCTGTCGTCGAATTGAATCCGGGATAGTCGCAGACATTTAGCCTCCTGGAGAAAAAGCAGAAATCATGAGTCTATACTGCATTTTTCCTGTAGCGCTAATCTCTGGCAGAAAACCTGTATCAGATCTGATCCTAAGCCTGAGGTAGCATACTGTCCGCGTCCATTTTCTGACATAATGAGCGGATTCGATTTTGCCCCGCAGGAGTCTTCTCATGGAATTTACCGCCGGACTGATGCCGCTTGAAACGGCTCTTTCTCAGATGCTTTCGCGTATTACCCCACTCACCGCCGTCGAAACGCTGCCGCTGGTTCAATGCTTTGGCCGCATTCTGGCCACCGACGTCGTCTCCCCGATTGATGTGCCGGGATTCGATAACTCGGCAATGGATGGCTATGCGGTGCGATTAGCCGATTTACAATCAGACCAGCCTCTTGCGGTGGCTGGCAAAGCCTTTGCTGGACAGCCATTTCACGGCGAGTGGCCTGCGGGAACCTGCATCCGTATTATGACCGGAGCCCCGGTGCCTGCCGGTTGTGAAGCCGTGGTAATGCAGGAGCAAACGGAACAAACTGACGACGGTGTGCGTTTTACCGCCGACGTCCGCAGCGGACAAAATATTCGTCTGCGCGGTGAAGATATTGCAAACGGCGCGGTGGTATTCCCCACAGGAACTCGTCTGACAACCGCCGAGCTTCCCGTGCTGGCTTCGCTCGGTATTGCCGAGGTCCCCGTTGTGCGTAAAGTCCGCGTGGCATTGTTCTCCACCGGTGATGAGCTGCAATTGCCGGGTCAGCCGCTGGGCGACGGGCAGATTTATGACACAAACCGTCTGACCGTTCACCTGATGCTGCAGCAGTTGGGCTGCGAGGTGATCAACTTAGGGATTATTCGCGACAATCCCAACGCGCTGCGGGCCGCATTTATCGAAGCCGACAGCCAGGCCGACGTCGTCATCAGCTCTGGTGGCGTTTCGGTAGGCGAAGCGGATTACACCAAAACCATTCTGGAAGAGCTGGGAGAAATTGCCTTCTGGAAGCTGGCTATCAAACCCGGTAAACCGTTCGCCTTTGGCAAACTGAGCAACAGCTGGTTTTGCGGCCTGCCGGGTAACCCGGTGTCTGCTGCCCTCACCTTTTATCAACTGGTACAACCGCTGCTGGCGAAACTCAGCGGCAACACCGCCTGTGGGTTGCCTCCGCGCCAGCGCGTGCGCACCGCTTCACGCCTGAAGAAAACGCCAGGGCGTCTGGATTTTCAGCGTGGTGTATTGCAGCGTACCGCGGAAGGCGAACTGGAAGTCACTACCACCGGGCACCAAGGCTCGCATATTTTTAGCTCCTTTAGCCAGGGCAATTGCTTTATTGTGCTGGAGCGCGATCGCGGTAACGTTGAGGTCGGAGAATGGGTTGAAGTTGAGCCATTTAACGCACTGTTTGGAGGCCTGTAATGGCAGAACTCAGCGACCAGGAGATGATGCGCTATAACCGGCAAATCATTCTGCGCGGCTTCGATTTCGAAGGTCAGGAAGCGCTCAAAGATGCGCGGGTACTGGTCGTTGGTCTGGGGGGACTGGGATGTGCTGCAACCCAGTACCTTGCTGGTGCTGGCGTCGGGCATTTAACCCTGCTCGACTTTGACACGGTATCCGTGTCAAACCTCCAACGCCAGACGCTGCACAGCGATGCAACCGTAGGGCAACCAAAAGTGATATCCGCCCGTGACGCGCTAACGCGGATTAACCCTTATATCGTCATTACGCCGGTGAATGCGCTGCTGGACGATAGCGAGATTCACGCACTTATTGCCGAACATGATTTGGTGCTGGACTGTACGGATAACGTCAGCATCCGCAATCAGCTGAATGCCGGATGCTATGCCGCCAGAGTTCCGCTGGTTTCCGGTGCAGCAATTCGCATGGAAGGGCAAATTACCGTCTTTACGTATCAGGAAGGCGAGCCCTGCTACCGTTGCCTGAGCCGTCTATTCGGTGAAAACGCTCTGACCTGCGTAGAAGCCGGAGTGATGGCCCCGCTGATCGGCGTGATCGGCTCGTTACAGGCGATGGAAGCCATTAAGCTGCTGGCAAACTACGGTAAACCGGCATCCGGAAAAATCGTCATGTACGATGCCATGACCTGCCAGTTTCGCGAAATGAAGCTGATGCGTAATCCGGGGTGCGAGGTTTGTAGTCGGTAAAAAAGTCGGGTGGCGGCTTCGCCTTACCCGACCTACAACGGCTCGAACGTAGGCCGGGCAAGCGTTAGCGCCACCCGGCAACAGCATCAGATCGACGTGCGACCGAATGCGCTCTGCCAGTCGTGCTCAAACTTCGCGACGGCAGCATCAACTGCCGGAGAGCTAATCATCTGCTGAGCAACGTCCAGCGGTAGCGTGATGGACTCGCAGCCTGCCAGCAGGCAATCCAGCGCCTGACGCGGCGTTTTAAAACTGGCTGCCAGTACTTTGGCGTGCGGGGCATGCATTTTCAGTAACGTCTGCAGGTCGGTCACCGTCTGAATGCCATCCCCTCCTTGCGCATCCACGCGGTTAACGTATGGCGCAACGTATTCCGCACCTGCCAGTGCAGCCAATAACCCTTGAGCTGCACCGTATACCGCAGTACCCAACGTCGGGATCCCTTCTTCTTTCAGCAATTTTATAGCCGCCAGACCTTCTGCTGTTACCGGCACTTTGACCACGATATCAGCAATGATTGCCCGCAGCTTACGCGCATCGCTAACCATCCCTTCGGCGGTGGTCGCCATCACCTGAGCAAACAGACGGCCTTGTCCTCCCATCGCTTCCTGCAGTTGCGGCAGTAGTACTTCCAGCGTCTGATTCCCCGCCGCCACAATACTCGGGTTAGTGGTCACCCCTGCCAGCGGGAAAATGCGCGCCAGAGCTTTTACCGCATCAACGTCAGACGTATCTAAATAGAGTTCCATAACCTTTCCTCAAACGAATAATTAGCATGAATAAAAGGTAGCACGGCGAAACCTCACGGTTAGTTGACGCACGTCAATATAACTTTCATTCGAAAGTAATTTAATCTTTATATGAAAGAAAAGAGGTCGCTTATGATTTTCAATATCCAGCGCTATTCCACGCATGATGGTCCCGGGATCCGTACTGTGGTGTTCCTTAAGGGATGCTCCCTGGGCTGTCGGTGGTGCCAGAATCCGGAAAGTCGCGCCCGTACGCAGGATCTGCTCTATGACGCACGCCTGTGCCTTGATGGTTGCGATCTTTGTGCTCAGGCAGCACCCGCAGTAATTGAGCGGGCACTAAGCGGGTTGCTGATTCATCGCGAAAAACTGACCGATGACGATCTGACGGCGCTGACCCACTGCTGTCCAACGCAGGCGCTAACCGTCTGTGGAGAGATAAAAAGCGTGGACGAAATCATGGCGACCGTATTGCGTGATAAACCGTTTTACGATCGCAGCGGAGGGGGCCTCACCCTGTCCGGTGGCGAACCGTTTATGCAGCCAGAGCTGGCGGCTTCTTTGCTCAAAGCCAGCCACGACGCAGGCATTCATACCGCAGTGGAAACCTGCCTGCATGTCCCGTGGAAGTATATTGAACCATCATTACCTGACGTCGATCTGTATCTGGCCGATCTAAAACACGTGGCGGATGCGCCGTTTAAACAGTGGACCGATGGCAGCGCCTCTCGTGTGCTGGAAAATCTAAAAAAACTGGCCGCAGCTGGTAAAAAAATGATTATCCGCGTACCGCTGATTCAGGGATTCAACGCTGACGAAGCCGCCATCCAGGCTATTACCGATTTTGCTGCCGACGAGCTTCACGTCGGGGAGATTCATTTTTTGCCCTACCACACCCTAGGTATCAACAAATACCACTTACTCAGTCAACCCTACAACGCACCGGATAAACCGCTTGATGCGCCTGCACTGCTCGAATTTGCCCAGCAGTATGCCAGCCTTAAAGGTTTAACCGCGACCCTACGAGGATAATCGCCATGACCACTCTGAAACTGGACACACTCAGCGATCGTATCAAAGCGCATAAAACAGCCCTGATCCATATCGTGAAACCGCCGGTTTGTACCGAACGCGCCCAGCACTATACCGAGATGTATCAGCAACACCTGGATAAGCCGATCCCGGTACGCCGCGCGCTGGCGCTGGCCCATCATCTGGCGGAACGTACCATCTGGATCAAGCATGACGAACTGATTATCGGTAACCAGGCAAGCGAAGTGCGCGCCGCGCCGATCTTCCCGGAATACACCGTCTCCTGGATTGAAAAAGAGATCGACGACCTCGCCGACAGACCGGGCGCAGGTTTTGCGGTAAGCGAAGAGAATAAACGCGTATTACATGAGGTGTGTCCGTGGTGGCGTGGTCAGACCGTGCAGGATCGCTGCTACGGGATGTTCACTGACGAGCAGAAAGGGTTGCTGGAAACCGGCATTATCAAAGCCGAAGGTAATATGACCTCCGGCGACGCACACCTGGCGGTGAACTTCCCGCTACTACTGGAAAAAGGTCTCGACGGCCTGCGCCACAAAGTCGATGAACGTCGCTCCCGCATCAATCTGACGTGTCTGGACGATCTCCACGGCGATCAGTTCCTAAAAGCGATTGATATCGTGCTGGAAGCCGTCACTTTACACATTGAGCGCTTTGCCGCGCTGGCGCGTAAAATGGCATCCACAGAAACGCGCACCAGCCGTCGTGATGAACTGCTGACCATGGCGGAAAACTGTGATGTGATTGCCCATGAGCCACCAAAAACATTCTGGCAGGCGTTGCAGTTGTGCTATTTCATCCAGTTGATTCTGCAAATTGAATCTAACGGTCACTCAGTGTCGTTTGGCCGTATGGATCAGTACCTCTACCCGTTCTACCGTCGCGACGTAGAACTGAATCAGAGCCTCGATCGTGAGCACGCCATTGAGCTGTTGCACAGCTGCTGGCTGAAACTGCTGGAAGTGAACAAAATCCGTTCCGGCTCCCATTCGAAAGCCTCAGCGGGCAGCCCGCTCTATCAGAACGTAACCATAGGTGGCCAGAACTTGGTCAGCGGTCAGGCGATGGATGCCGTCAACCCGCTCTCCTACGCCATTCTGGAATCATGTGGCCGCCTGCGTTCTACTCAGCCGAACCTGAGCGTGCGTTATCACGCGGGGATGAGTAATGACTTCCTTGATGCCTGCGTGCAGGTGATCCGCTGCGGCTTCGGGATGCCAGCCTTTAACAACGATGAAATCGTCATTCCGGAATTCATTAAGCTGGGCATTGAACCGCAAGACGCCTATGACTATGCAGCGATTGGTTGCATCGAAACCGCCGTTGGCGGCAAATGGGGCTACCGCTGCACCGGCATGAGCTTTATTAACTTTGCCCGCGTGATGCTGGCGGCGCTGGAAGGCGGATGCGATGCCACCAGCGGCAAAGTCTTCCTGCCGCAGGAAAAAGCGCTCTCAGCTGGCAACTTCAACAATTTCGATGAAGTGATGGATGCCTGGGATACACAGATTCGCTACTACACGCGTAAATCCATTGAAATCGAGTATGTCGTTGACACCATGCTGGAAGAGAACGTACACGATATTCTGTGCTCCGCGCTGGTAGACGACTGTATCGAACGCGCGAAAAGCATTAAGCAAGGCGGCGCGAAGTATGACTGGGTATCAGGTTTGCAGGTGGGTATCGCCAACCTCGGCAACAGCCTGGCAGCAGTGAAGAAACTGGTCTTTGAACAGGGCGCTATCGGTCAACAACAACTGGCCGCCGCGCTGGCCGATGATTTTGACGGTCTGACCCATGAGCAGTTACGCCAACGGCTAATCAACGGCGCACCAAAATACGGCAACGATGACGATAGCGTTGATACGCTGCTGGCCCGCGCTTATCAGACTTATATCGATGAACTGAAACAGTATCATAATCCGCGTTACGGACGTGGCCCGGTTGGCGGCAATTACTACGCCGGGACCTCGTCTATTTCTGCAAACGTGCCGTTTGGCGCAGCAACGATGGCAACGCCGGATGGCCGTAAAGCACACACTCCACTGGCAGAAGGCGCAAGCCCGGCTTCCGGTACGGACCATCTCGGCCCAACTGCGGTAATTGGCTCGGTGGGTAAACTGCCGACCGGTTCGATTCTCGGTGGCGTGCTGTTAAATCAGAAGCTGAACCCGGCCACGCTGGAAAATGAGTCTGACAAACAAAAGCTGATGATTCTGCTGCGTACCTTCTTTGAAGAGCACAAAGGTTGGCATATTCAGTACAACATCGTTTCTCGTGAAACGCTGCTGGAAGCCAAAAAACACCCGGATCAGTACCGTGATCTGGTGGTGCGTGTAGCGGGTTATTCCGCCTTCTTCACCGCGCTGTCTCCGGATGCACAGGACGATATCATCGCGCGCACTGAACATATGCTGTAACCCTCCCGCCCGGTGGCGCTACGCTTACCGGGCTTACATACTCCCCTTTAGCCAGGTAAGGCGAAGTTGCCACCTGGCGTTTTACTTTCATTCGAAATTAAATTTGTGCTTTAGCTCACATTGTTATTAAAATGTTTCTGGTCGCAGTTATGAGCCAGGAGCATATATGACCATCAAAGTTATCGTCACCGATATGGACGGAACTTTTCTCGACGACGCCAAGCAATACGATCGTGCACGCTTTTTGGCGCAGTATCAGGAACTGAAGAAACGAGATATTGAATTTGTCGTGGCAAGCGGCAACCAGTATTACCAGTTGATCTCCTTTTTCCCGCAGCTCAAAGATGAGATCTCTTTTGTCGCCGAGAACGGGGCGCTGGTGTTTGAACATGGCAAACAGCTGTTTCACGGCGAACTTACGCGCCACGAATCACGCATTGTCATTGGCGAACTGCTCAAAGATAAGCAGCTCAACTTTGTGGCCTGTGGACTGCAAAGCGCCTACGTGAGCGAAAATGCCCCAGAGTCCTTTGTCGGTTTGATGTCAAAACACTACCACCGCCTGAAACCCGTAAAGGATTATCAGGATATCGACGATGTGCTGTTCAAGTTCTCGCTGAATTTACCGGACCAACAGATCCCGCTGGTTATCGATCACCTTCATTCTGCTCTCGACGGCATTATGAAGCCCGTCACCAGCGGCTTTGGGTTTATCGACCTGATCATTCCAGGCTTACATAAAGCCAACGGAATCAGCCGTCTGCTAAAACGCTGGAACCTGTCACCGCAAAACGTGGTCGCCATTGGCGACAGTGGCAATGACGCGGAAATGCTGAAGATGGCGCACTACTCTTTCGCCATGGCCAATGCGGCAGAGAGCATCAAAGCGATTGCCCGCTATCAGACCGATGACAATAACCATCAAGGCGCGCTGAACGTAATTCAGGCAGTGCTGGATAACACTTCACCTTTTAACGTCTGATCCTGCCAACCGGGGTATCCCTCATCCCGGTTTTCACTCTTTTTCTATTTTGCTCACACCAGCAGGTTTTTAAACTTGCATTAACCAATTTTTAACTTATATTGTCACTTGCAGTCAAATTTTGTTTCGAATGAAAGTTAATGCGAGGTGGTTATGGCTTTTACTTTTACCAGCGACACGTTGCCCGCCGATCACAAAGCGGCAATCCGTCAGATGAAACAGCAACTGCGGGCACAGCTTGGGGATGTTCAGTTGATCTTCAATCAGCTGAGCGATGCCATTGCCACCCGCGTGGCGGAAATCAACGCTCTCAAAGCGCAAGGTTCCCCGGTATGGCCTGTGTTGTCCTATGCGGATATCAAAGCGGGTCGCGTGAGTGCAGAGCAGCGTGAAGAAATTAAGCGTCGCGGATGCGCAGTCATTAAAGGGCATTTCCCCCGCGAACAGGCGCTGGCATGGGATCAGTCGATGCTTGATTACCTGGATCGCAACCATTTTGATGACGTCTACAAAGGGCCAGGCGATAACTTCTTCGGCACCCTGAGCGCATCGCGACCTGAAATCTACCCCATTTACTGGTCCCAGGCGCAGATGCAGGCCCGCCAAAGTGAAGAAATGGCCAATGCGCAGTCGTTCCTCAATCGTCTTTGGACATTTTCAAGCGAAGGTAAACAATGGTTTAACCCGGATGTCAGCGTTATCTACCCTGACCGTATACGCCGCCGTCCGCCGGGAACCACCTCCAAAGGGCTGGGCGCGCATACGGATTCCGGCGCGCTGGAACGCTGGCTGCTGCCTGCGTATCAGCAGGTATTTGCTCATGTTTTCAATGGCAAGCTGGCAGATTACGATCCGTGGCAGGCTGCGCATCGCACCGAAGTAGAAGAATACACGGTGGATAACACCACCAAATGTTCAGTGTTCCGTACCTTCCAGGGCTGGACTGCGTTGTCCGATATGCTGCCAGGTCAGGGATTGTTGCACGTAGTTCCGATTCCTGAAGCGATGGCGTATGTGCTGTTACGCCCATTGCTTGACGATGTGCCGGAAGATGAGCTTTGCGGCGTAGCGCCCGGACGAGTCCTGCCGATTTCCGCACAATGGCATCCGTTGCTGATTGAAGCGTTAACCAGCATTCCGCAACTGGACGCCGGAGACTCCGTATGGTGGCATTGTGATGTTATTCACTCCGTCGCGCCTGTAGAAAATCAGCAGGGCTGGGGTAACGTGATGTATATCCCTGCCGCCCCGATGTGCGAAAAAAATCTGGCTTACGCCCACAAAGTGAAAACTGCGCTGGAAAAAGGCGCATCGCCGGGTGATTTCCCGCGAGAGGATTATGAAACTAACTGGGAAGGACGCTTCACGCTGGAGGATTTGAATATCCACGGTAAACGCGCGCTGGGGATTATTTAATATGTAGCTTACACAATTTTCCCTAGGTATTTCGCGTTACAGGAAGGCGACCAGCCTGTAAATCCCCGGGAGCTTACATAAGTAAGTGACCGGGGTGAACAGGTGCAGCCAACACACCTGTAACACGAAAGACGACGGGTGAATTAACCGTCAATACCTTTACTACGCAGGTAATCTTCGTAGTTGCCGGTGAAGTCGATCACGCGTTCCGGCGTAATCTCAATCACGCGGGTCGCCAGAGAACTGACGAACTCACGGTCGTGAGAAACAAAGATCAACGTGCCCTGATACATTTCCAGCGCCATGTTCAGCGACTCGATAGATTCCATATCCAGGTGGTTGGTCGGTTCATCCATGACCAGGATATTCGGTTTCTGCATCATCAGCTTACCGAAAAGCATGCGTCCTTTTTCTCCACCGGAGAGCACTTTTGCAGGTTTCTTGATATCGTCCTGGCTGAAAAGCAGACGGCCAAGGAAGCTGCGCACAACCTGCTCATCATCGCCTTCTTGTTTCCACTGGCTCATCCATTCGAAGACGGTCAGATCGTTTTCAAACTCGTATTCATGATCCTGCGCGTAGTAACCCACCAGGGCGTTTTCAGACCACTTAACGGTACCGTTGTCCGGCTGCAAATCGCCAACCAACGTTTTCAGCATGGTGGATTTACCCACGCCGTTGGCACCAATGATAGCTACCTTCTCCCCTACTTCCAGCAGCAGATTGAAGTTTTTAAACAGCGGACCTTCATCAAAACCTTTCGCCAGCGTTTCCACTTCCAGCGCGTTACGGAACAGTTTCTTATCCTGTTCGAAGCGGATGAACGGGTTCTGACGGCTGGACGCTTTCACTTCGTCGAGCTTGATCTTATCAATCTGACGCGCACGAGAGGTCGCCTGTCGAGATTTAGACGCGTTGGCGCTAAAGCGGCTGACGAAGGATTGCAGATCGGCAATCTGTGCTTTCTTCTTGGCGTTATCGGCCAGCAGACGTTCACGCGCCTGGGTTGCCGCCGTCATGTATTCGTCGTAGTTACCCGGATAAACACGCAGTTCGCCATAGTCCAGATCCGCCATGTGTGTACAGACCATGTTCAGGAAGTGACGGTCGTGCGAAATGATGATCATGGTGCTGTCACGCTCGTTCAGCGTCTGCTCCAGCCAGCGAATGGTGTCGATATCCAGGTTGTTCGTTGGTTCGTCGAGCAGCAGAATGTCCGGGTTAGAGAACAGCGCCTGCGCCAGAAGCACACGCAGCTTCCAGCCGGGCGCGACTTCGCTCATCGGGCCGTAATGCTGTTCTACCGGAATGCCTACGCCCAGCAGCAGTTCACCCGCACGCGCTTCCGCAGAGTAGCCGTCCATTTCGCCATACTGAACTTCGAGATCAGCAACTTTATAGCCGTCTTCTTCGCTCATCTCAGCCAGGGCGTAAATGCGATCGCGCTCCTGCTTCACTTCCCACAGTTCAGCGTGACCCATGATCACGGTGTCAAGCACGGTGAATTCTTCAAAGGCGAATTGATCCTGACGCAGCTTACCGATGCGCTCGTTAGGATCGAGGGAAACGTTACCCAGCGTCGGTTCGAGGTCGCCGCCGAGAATCTTCATAAAAGTGGATTTACCGCTACCGTTCGCGCCAATCAGGCCGTAACGGTTGCCGCCGCCAAATTTGACGGAAATATTTTCAAACAGCGGCTTACTGCCGAACTGCATGGTGACGTTGCTGGAAACTAACACTGGCGTATCCTGAAAGAGAAAGAAATATGTGACAAACCGCTTATTATGCCATAAGTCTGCAAGAAGATCGCGTCTTCATGCGGAAGGGATAAAGTGAAAGCAAAAGGAAAAAAATGTGATTTAGTACACATCCGAATTCCTTGTTGCTCAGATTGCACATATAATGCGTGCCCAACACTACATAAATCTCAACCCACTAGCCTGCCTGGCACTGAATCTCGCATACATGAATATGAATATGAAATTAACAACGCTTTTCGCGGCGGCACTTGCAATAGTTGGTTTTTGTAATACCGCTTCAGCCGTCACGTACCCGCTGCCGACCGATGGTAGCCGTTTGATTGGCCAAAACCAGGTCATTACTATTCCTGAAGGCAACACCCAACCGCTGGAGTATTTTGCGGCAGAGTATCAGATGGGTCTGTCTAACATGCTGGAAGCCAACCCGGGCGTGGATACCTTCCTGCCGAAAGGCGGCACCGTGCTGAACATTCCTCAGCAGTTGATCCTGCCGGATACCGTGCATGAAGGTATTGTTATCAACAGCGCTGAAATGCGTCTGTACTACTACCCGAAAGGCACCAACACCGTCATTGTTCTGCCGATCGGTATCGGCCAGTTGGGCAAAGACACGCCAATCAACTGGACCACCAAAGTAGAACGTAAAAAAGCAGGCCCAACCTGGACGCCAACGGCGAAAATGCATGCGGAATACCGCGCTGCAGGCGAGCCGCTGCCAGCCGTTGTTCCGGCTGGTCCGGATAACCCGATGGGACTGTACGCGCTGTATATCGGTCGCCTGTATGCTATCCACGGTACCAATGCTAACTTCGGCGTCGGCTTACGTGTCAGCCACGGTTGCGTACGTCTGCGTAACGACGACATCAAATTCTTGTTTGAAAATGTGCCGGTCGGCACCCGTGTACAGTTTATTGATGAGCCGGTAAAAGCCACTACCGAACCAGACGGTAGCCGTTACATCGAAGTACATAACCCGCTGTCTACGACTGAAGCACAGTTCGAAGGCGGGGAAATTGTACCGATTACCCTGACCAAGAGCATTACCAGCATCACCGGTCAGCCTGACGTCGATCAGGCCGTCGTTGAGCAGGCAGTACAGAACCGTTCTGGTATGCCGGTTCGCCTGAACTAATCAGCTATACATGCCCGATGGCGCTACGCTTATCGGGCCTACCAACACTGTAGGCCGGATTAGGCGCCAGCCGCCATCCGGCACACCACATCAATTACATCATCAGCAACAAACCATAACCCACCAGCGCCGCCCATATCAGCATCGGTACCGAATACCAATGAAAACGCCACCAGATCCGGCGGTCGTTTGCCATCCGTAACGCAATGAGATTCGCCAGCGATCCTGGCAACAGCCCAAAGCCGCCCACATTGACCGCCCAGGCCAGAAGCAGCGTTGGCGGGACGTAGTTCAGCAGCAAAATCGTACTGGGCACATTACTGATAAACTGAGACAGGCCAATGGCGGTCAGCCAAAGTCCCGGCGCTGAAAGCGCGCCAATCTGGTGGGTTATCCCCTGCAGGGCCGGAAGCTGCGTCAGCAAGTGCACATCAATGAACATCGCCATAAACACCAACAGCAGCGTCCAGTCTACGCTGAGGATCACGCGGCGAGCCAGCACCATGAACCCTGCCGCCACAATCGCCAGACCCCACAGCTCTTGTTTTAACTCCAGTGCTGCAAGGAAGATGATATACAACACCAGACAGCCCCACACCAGACGCGGTTGCCAGTCAGGTGCGCGCGTACCGGTATGATAATGCAACGCTTTATTCGGGAAACTGAACCAGCACAGCACCACCAGCGTCAGCATCATGGCCCCCGCAAGCGGCGCCATTTGCCAGGTAAACGCGGTAAACGATAAGCCTGAGCGTCCCCACATCAGAATATTTTGTGGATTGCCTATTGGCGTGAGCAACGATCCGGCGTTAACCGCCAGCGCCTCAAAGATAATCAGGCGATTCACCGGAATAGCGCACAATTTTTTCAGGGTGATGGTCAGCGGAACAACAATAAACAGCGCAACATCGTTGGTCAGAAACGTCGACAACAACGCCGCCGCCAGCACCATAAATATCGCCAGCTGGCGCTCTGTTTTGAAACGGCGGGTCATCTTGCGCCCTAACACATCGAAGTAACCACTTAGCTCCACGCCTTTGGTCAGTAACATCAGGCCACTGAGTGTGATAATTGTGTGCCAGTCAATCGCTCCCGGCCACGACCGGGGTGTAAATGACGTGAACAGGCTCAGTACAACCCCAACGATGATTAACAGCTGGAAAAAACGATCGCGCTGTAAGGCGCGTAATAAAGGAAAACTCATTCAGAGCCTGTTCCTTGCTGTTGCGTAAACCGGCTAAAAGCCTCCAGCGTTTCCTTACTGACGTGATGCTCCATCCCCTCCGCGTCGCGACGGGCAATTTCCGGACTGATACCTAACATCAGCAGGAAATTCTCCACAATCTGATGACGCTCCCGACTTTCCTGAGCCAGTCGTTCACCTTCTGCGGTTAAAAACACGCCTCGCCAGGGGATCATTTCAATCAATCCGACTGAAGCAAGACGCTTAAGCATTTTAGCAACCGTCGGCTGGGAAACCCCAAGCCGTGCGGCCATATCCACCTGGCGCGCTTCACCTACCTCAATAATGAGATCGGAAATCAGCTCTACGTAGTCATCAATCAGCTCACGGCGATGCGCCTCCCGGACCTGACGAAATCCTTCAACGTGTTCTTCGACATTCACCAATTGCGTCACTTTTTTTGTTGTTGGCGTACCTGCGCGACGACTCATTCTGCTTCCTCGTTACTGTGACGCGTTAACGGCATCTGATTAGAGAGCACTCATTGTAAACCAGAGTTGCGCGGGCACAAAAAATTAACGTTTTAGCAATAGCTATATAATATAGCCTGTGCTATATCTGTATATAATAAAGACATCCCTCAAGGATTGATGGGATCATGAAGTCAGGAGGTTTACATGAATGAATTTAAGAGGTGTATACGCGTGTTTAGCCACTCTCCCTTTAAAGTACGGTTGATGCTGATCTCTATGCTGTGTGACATGATTAACAGCAAACCAGAGAAGGATAAACCTTCAGAAAAATAGTGCGGCGTCGCGGTACGCCGCTTCATTTTCCTGCCGTCATCCGGGTACGGTGGTGGTTTTCGTCTCAATAACCCTTCTTTTTGTCAGTTTTGCCACGTTCCTCGCAAAACAATTTCTTTGTAGTAGTTGACCTTCTCTTGCGCACACTCTATCTTTTCGCAGCCCTGCGTATATTGCGGCTCGCGGATGCGGACCCTATCCCTCTTCTCGCTCTCTCAGGCAGGCAATGACCCTTAGCGCCAGGGTAAGCACATGGCGTTTTTGTAACAGTGGCATATGAATTTAACCCTCAAAGATTCAATCATTGCTCGCAGCCGGGCGATTAGTCCGTGGACTGGCCTCTATTTCTTACAGTCTCTGCTGATCAACCTTGCGCTGGGCTATCCGCTTAGCCTGCTCTATAGCGTTGCTTTCACCTGTATATTAATGCTGATGTGGCGCAGCGCGCCACGCGCGCAGAAAGTGCTGATTGGCATTTGCTCGCTGATTGCGGCAATGTATTTTCCGTTCGGCCAGGCTTACGGCTCACCGAACTTCAATACCTTGCTGGCGCTGCACTCAACCAATATGGAAGAGTCCACCGAAATCCTGACCATCTTCCCCTGGTACAGTTATCTGGTTGGGGTGTTTATTTTCGCCCTCGGCGTTATCGCCGTACGTCGTAAAAAAGATGAACAAAAGCGTGGCTGGAACAAGTTCGACAGCGTTTGTTTGCTGTTCAGCGTTGTCGCATTCTTTGTTACCCCGGTACAAAACCTGGCCTGGGGCGGCGTGTTCAAGCTGAAAGACACTGGCTATCCGGTTTTCCGGTTTGCCAAGGACGTGATCGTCAATAACAACGAAGTGCTCGACGAACAAGAGCGTATGGCGAAGCTGTCGAGCGTGAAAGACAGTTGGACCGTAACCGCCGTGAAGCCGAAGTATCACACCTACGTCGTGGTGATCGGCGAAAGCGCCCGCCGCGATGCGTTAGGCGCGTTTGGCGGTCACTGGGATAACACCCCGTTTGCCAGCTCCGTTAACGGCTACATCTTTGCGGATTACATTGCTGCCAGCGGTTCAACGCAAAAATCACTCGGCCTGACGCTGAATCGGGTGGTCGACAATAAGCCCCAGTTCCAGGATAACTTTGTCACCCTGGCCAACCGAGCAGGTTTCCAGACATGGTGGTTTTCCAATCAGGGACAAATTGGTGAATACGACACGGCCATCGCCAGCATTGCAAAACGCGCTGATGAAGTTCAGTTCCTCAAGAACGGTGACTTCGAAGCGGATAAAAACACCCGTGACGAAGCGCTGTTAAAGATGACCGCTCAGGTGCTGGCAACCGAGCGCACTCAGCTGCAGCTCATTGTATTGCATTTAATGGGCTCACATCCGCAGGCCTGCGACCGTACGCAGGGTAAGTACGAGACTTTCGTCCAGTCAAAAGAGACGTCTTGCTACCTGTACACCATGACGCAAACGGATGACCTACTGCGCCAGCTATACGATCAGCTACGTAATAGCGGTACCAGCTTCTCGATGGTCTATTTCTCCGATCATGGGCTCGCGTTTAAAGAGCGTGGAAAAGAGGTGCAGTACCTGGCGCATGACGATCAGTTCCAGCAGAATTTCCAGGTACCTTTCATGGTGCTTTCGAGTGATGATAAAGCGCATCGGGTGATTAAGGCCCGTCGATCCGCCAATGATTTCCTCAGCTTTTTCTCGCAGTGGACAGGGATTAGCGCAAAAGAAATCACCAACAGCTACCGCTTTATCTCAGAGAAAAAAGCCGGGCCGGTGTACATCACCAACTTTAAGCTACAGAAGGTGGACTACAACCACCTTGGTACCGACATCTTCGAAACCAAATCTCGTTAACAGCTCATATTGCAGGCAAAAAAAATCCGCCCCGAGAGGCGGATTTTTCATATCACCGAAGTGATTAGAAGCGGTAACCCACGCCAGCGATCCAGGTGCCAACGTCAACGCTACGAATACGGCTCTGCTCGTAGGAGAAGTCCAGAGCAACGTTTTCGATCGGGTTGAACTGCAGACCAGCACCGTAAGAGAAACCGTAGTCGCTGGTGGTGTGATTGTCAGCCGGGGATGCTGCGTTCTGGAATTTACCGTAACCAACACCCACTACACCGTAGATGCTTGCCCAGTCGTTCAGACGGTAAGCCGGACCAGCAGTGATGCCGTAGTACTGGGTTTTGTTGTAGTCGCCAGAAGCATCGGTACGATCTTTTTCAGTGTAAGTGAAGGAACCGATAACACCCAGCGGGTTGTTGTCCTGCTCGTAGCGATACTTCAGGTTGAAACCGTTCATTTTGTTCGCTGCGCCCTGAGCATCGCTCTGAGCGTAACCACCGGTAACGGTAGAAGTAGCAGCTACAGCAGTACCTGCGGAGAAAGCCAGAACAGCGGCCAGTGCTGAAAGACATGCAATTTTTTTCATAACCACCTCAAATGTGCTTCAAGTAAATCTTAAGTTTTAAATATACCAAAAATTGATGGGAAACTCTTTGCGATTAGCGATGTCTAACGGGTTCTTTCATGTAACAGAACATTTCAGAAATCCGCTATCTCTTTCAATTAACATCACTTTTCTAACGTAAAATGCCATTATTGCGCGCACAATATGGCACATTCATCCAGACTATTCCTAATCACACAGATTATTAATCCATCATTTTCATGCCATTGTACGGAACTGAGCAATTTTTTTTTCAACGAATACTCAACCACATGTGTGTATTTCCATTACACTCGCTGTTTTACTTCTATTGACATAATTTGACAGGAGAAAGGATGCCGGGGTCGTCACGTAAAGCGCCAGTCTGGTTGCCTATTTTGGTTTTGCTAATTGCTATGTCCTCCATTCAAAGCGGAGCATCTCTGGCGAAATCGCTGTTCCCGCTCGTCGGCGCGCCGGGCGTCACCGCGTTGCGCCTTGCGTTGGGCACCCTCATCCTTATCGCCTTCTTTAAACCCTGGCGTTTGCGATTCGCCAAAGAACAGCGCCTGCCCCTTCTGTTTTATGGCCTGTCTCTGGGCGGGATGAACTATCTCTTCTATCTGTCAATCCAGACCGTGCCACTGGGAATTGCCGTGGCGCTGGAATTTACCGGCCCGCTGGCGGTAGCGCTGTTTTCATCCCGGCGCCCGGTGGATTTCATTTGGGTTGCACTGGCTGTACTCGGACTGTGGTTCCTGCTGCCATTAGGTCAGGACGTTTCTCACGTCGATTTAACCGGCGCTGCGCTAGCGCTGGGGGCTGGTGCCTGCTGGGCTATCTATATTCTTACCGGGCAGCGGGCCGGGGCGGAACACGGTCCGGCAACCGTCGCAGTAGGATCATTAATTGCAGCACTGGTATTTGTGCCAATCGGCGCGATCCAGGCTGGTGATGCCCTGTGGCATTGGTCCATTCTGCCGTTAGGCCTGGCCATTGCAGTCCTCTCTACTGCACTTCCCTATTCACTGGAGATGATTGCGTTGACGCGCCTGCCGACGCGTACTTTCGGTACATTGATGAGTATGGAACCTGCCCTGGCAGCGGTTTCCGGAATGATCTTCCTCGGTGAAACGCTGACGCTTATCCAGACACTCGCTCTGGGTGCCATTATCGTCGCATCAATGGGCTCTACGCTCACTATTCGTAAAGAGCCACAAATAAAACAAGTCGACGTGAATTAACCACGTAATATTCTGCATGGTTTGCATAATCATGCAGAATATCCAATTGTAAATCTGCATGATAATAATTCTAAAAAATATAATTTTCTCATCCGCATATTTCATTCAATCTCAAAAATTAACATAAAAATAACACCACGTAAGAAACACAACACTCATTGCATTGATTTTATTTGATATTTTATATCTTCCCCCTTCTTCGCTATTAAAGTGATAGGCAACACCGGAAAAAAAAATCCAAATTTAGCGCTATACTTAATTCCGTTGAAGAGTTGGGACATAACTATCAAGAGGATATGAAAATATGAGTACCGCGAAACTGGTAAAAACAAAAGCATCCGCCCTCCTTTATACCCGCAACGATGTGTCTGATAGCGAAAAGAAAGCGACCGTTGAACTGCTGAATCAGCAAGTAATCCAGTTCATTGACCTGTCATTGATCACCAAACAGGCTCACTGGAACATGCGCGGCGCAAACTTCATTGCGGTACATGAAATGCTGGATGGCTTCCGTACAGCCCTGACCGATCACCTCGACACTATGGCTGAACGCGCCGTACAGTTGGGCGGTGTGGCACTGGGCACAACTCAGGTTATTAATAGCAAAACGCCTCTGAAAAGTTACCCGCTGGATATCCATAACGTACAGGACCACTTAAAAGAGCTGGCCGAACGTTATGCCGTAGTTGCAAACAGCGTACGTAAGGCTATTAGCGAAGCAAAAGACGAAGATACCGCGGATATCTTTACCGCAGCCTCTCGCGATCTCGACAAATTCCTGTGGTTTATCGAAGCCAACATTGAGTAACCGCAGACATAAGAATTACCTATATAACCCTCGCTCCGGCGGGGGTTTTGCACATCTATGGTGCATAACATTGATCATTCGTCACTCCAAAGTAAATTATTTGTAATAATCATCTCACACAATCGTTAACGAAAGATTGTTTTATCAACAATTTTTACGCTAAATAGTCATACCGTTTGCACCGTGCCTGGTTCGCACCAAATGAGTGCCCCAAAACAGTGCAGATTACTCGCTTTACCCTACTTATTGTGCAGAGAAACGAAACACCCTCTTGTTAAAACAATGAGTTGCAAAATTGGCACGATTCTTTCATTAAGCCATATGTTCTCGCAGGGGATCGCCCCGTGGATATAAAAGGAAATCCTATGAAGTCTGTATTAAAAGTTTCACTGGCTGCACTTACCCTGGCTTTTGCGGTGTCCTCCCATGCCGCAGATAAGAAACTGGTTGTCGCAACTGACACCGCGTTTGTACCGTTCGAATTCAAACAGGGTGACAAATACGTTGGATTTGATGTGGATCTTTGGGCTGCCGTTGCCAAAGAATTGAAACTGGATTATGAACTGAAACCAATGGATTTCAGCGGCATCATCCCGGCTCTGCAAACCAAAAATATCGACCTGGCACTGGCGGGTATCACCATCACCGATGAGCGTAAAAAAGCGATCGACTTCTCTGACGGCTACTACAAAAGCGGTCTGTTAGTGATGGTGAAAGCGAATAACAACGACGTGAAAAGCGTGAAAGATCTGGATGGTAAAGTTGTCGCAGTGAAGAGCGGCACCGGTTCCGTTGATTACGCAAAAGCGAATATCAAAACTAAAGACCTGCGTCAGTTCCCGAACATCGATAACGCGTATATGGAACTGGGCACCAACCGCGCAGACGCCGTGCTGCACGACACACCAAACATTCTTTACTTCATCAAAACAGCTGGCAATGGTCAGTTCAAAGCTGTAGGCGAATCACTGGAAGCCCAGCAGTACGGCATCGCCTTCCCGAAAGGCAGCGACGACCTGCGTGAGAAAGTGAACGGCGCGCTGAAAACGCTGAAAGAGAACGGTACTTACAACGAAATCTACAAAAAATGGTTCGCTACTGAACCTAAATAATAACCGGTAGCGTTGCCCGGTGGCGTGATGCTTACCGGGCCTACGCCTGGATTTTTGAGACCTGTAAGCCGGATAAGCCCAGCGCATCCGGCAAAACGGGCATTTGAATATTTACACCACGGTAACAGGAACGACATATGCAGTTTGACTGGAGTGCCATCTGGCCCGCCATCCCGCTTTTGATTGAAGGCGCCAAAATGACCCTGTGGATCTCGGTCCTCGGTCTGGCTGGCGGTCTGATAATCGGACTTGCAGCAGGGTTTGCGCGCACTTTCGGCGGTTGGATCGCCAACCACGTAGCGCTGGTGTTTATCGAAGTCATTCGCGGTACGCCAATCGTTGTGCAGGTAATGTTTATTTACTTCGCTCTACCAATGGCATTTAACGATTTACGCATTGACCCTTTTAGCGCCGCCGTTGTCACCATCATGATCAACTCCGGTGCCTATATTGCGGAAATCACTCGCGGTGCGGTGCTCTCAATCCATAAAGGATTCAGCGAAGCCGGACTGGCCCTTGGACTTTCACGCACAGAGACTATTCGCCACGTTATTTTGCCTCTCGCGCTGCGTCGTATGCTGCCGCCGCTGGGAAACCAGTGGATCATCAGCATTAAAGATACCTCGCTGTTTATTGTCATTGGCGTCGCTGAACTGACCCGTCAGGGCCAGGAAATCATTGCCGGTAACTTCCGCGCACTGGAAATCTGGAGCGCCGTTGCGGTGTTCTATCTGATCATTACGCTGGTGCTAAGCTTCATTCTGCGTCGTCTGGAAAGAAGGATGAAAATCCTGTGATTGAATTTAAAAACGTTTCTAAGCACTTTGGTCCAACCCAGGTGCTGCACAATATTGACCTGAACATTCAACAGGGTGAAGTAGTGGTGATTATCGGGCCGTCAGGATCCGGTAAATCTACCCTGCTACGCTGCATTAACAAACTGGAAGAGATAACCTCTGGCGATCTGATCGTCGACGGTCTGAAAGTGAACGATCCGAAGGTAGACGAGCGGTTAATCCGCCAGGAAGCCGGGATGGTATTTCAGCAGTTCTATCTGTTCCCGCATCTGACGGCGCTGGAAAACGTCATGTTCGGGCCGCAGCGCGTACGCGGGGCGAATAAAGAACAGGCCGAGAAACTGGCGAAAGAACTGCTGGCGAAAGTGGGTCTGGCCGAGCGCGCCCATCACTACCCTTCAGAGCTGTCCGGCGGTCAACAACAGCGTGTGGCTATTGCCCGTGCGCTGGCGGTGAAGCCGAAAATGATGCTGTTTGATGAGCCAACCTCTGCGCTGGACCCGGAACTGCGTCATGAGGTTCTGAAAGTTATGCAGGATCTGGCGGAAGAAGGGATGACCATGGTGATTGTGACCCACGAAATCGGTTTTGCCGAAAAAGTGGCTTCACGCCTGATTTTCATTGATAAGGGAAGAATTGCCGAAGACGGTAATCCGCAGGCCCTGATTGAAAATCCGCCCAGCCAACGCTTACAGGAATTCTTGCAGCACGTATCCTGATAGCTCTGCCTCCCTTCGCCCGAAGGGAGGTTTTTCACCAGAATCCTCTCATTTCAATTCTCTCCCGCCCTGACATCTATACTTATCCTTTTGTATTTATTTTCTCATGGGAGGAGTCATGCGCGGGATCCTGTTCATTTTTGTTTGTCTGTTGAGTTTCCCGACTCAGGCGGTGACGATACCTGGCGTCACCACGCCAACATCAACCAACGCGCAAACCACAGCGGCGAAAGAGCCGGATATTGAACAGAAAAAAGCGGCTTACGGCGCACTGGCCGATGTGCTGGAAAATGACACCTCGCGGAAGGAGCTGATCGGTCAGTTACGCAAAGTGGCCACTGCCCCTCCTGCCGAGCCGGTGCCGACCATTGTCCCGCCCACGTTAACGGAAGAAAAAACGGTACTGGAAAACGTCACGGACGTCACCCGCCACTACGGTGAGGCGCTCTCCAGCCGCTTTGCCCAGCTTTATCGCAATATTACCGATGCCCCGCATAAGACCTTTAATCCGCAAACGTTCACCAATGCTCTGACGCATTTTTTAATGCTGGCAGTGTCAGTGTTCGGTTTTTTCTGGCTGGTTCGTCTGTGCGCGCTACCGTTGTATCGCAAAATGGGACAATGGGCACGACGCAAAAACCGCGAACGCAGCAACTGGCTTCAGCTTCCGGCGATGATCGTTGGCGCATTCGTTATCGATTTGCTTCTGCTGGCGCTGACATTATTTGTCGGGCAGATACTGAGCGACAAAATGAACGCTGGCAGTCGCACGATCGCCTTTCAGCAAAGCCTGTTTCTCAATGCCTTCGCCCTGATTGAATTCTTCAAGGCCATTTTGCGCCTGATATTTTGCCCAACGGTGGCCGAGCTGCGCCCGTTTAACATTCAGGATGCTGGCGCACGCTACTGGAATCGCCGTTTGAGTTCATTGAGCAGCCTGATTGGCTACGGGCTTATCGTTGCCGTACCCATTATCTCGAATCAGGTCAATGTGCAGGTCGGCGCGATGGCCAACGTCATCATCATGTTATGTATCACGCTATGGGCGCTGTACCTGATTTTCAGAAACAAGAAAGAGATAACGCAGCATTTGCTGAATCTGGCGGAAAGATCCCTCGCTTTTTTCAGTCTGTTTATTCGTGCTTTTGCGTTGGTATGGCATTGGCTGGCCAGCGCCTATTTCATTGTGCTGTTTTTCTTTTCGCTGTTTGATCCGGGCAACAGCCTGAAATTCATGATGGGCGCTACGCTGCGCAGCCTGGTAATCATTGGAATTGCCGCCTTTGTTTCCGGCATGTTTTCCCGCTGGATAGCCAAAACTATTACCCTTTCGCCACACACCCAGCGCAGCTATCCGGAACTACAAAAGCGGCTGAATGGCTGGCTATCGACAGCGTTAAGCGTAGCCAGGATCCTGACGGTGTGCGTTGCGGTGATGCTGCTACTGAATGCCTGGGGGCTGTTCGACTTCTGGAACTGGCTGCATTACGGCGCAGGAGAAAAAACAGTGGATATCCTGATCCGTATCGCGCTGATTTTATTCTTCTCCGCCATCGGCTGGACAATCCTTGCCAGCCTGATTGAAAATCGTCTGGCTTCCGATATTCATGGTCGCCCGTTACCCAGCGCGCGTACCCGCACCCTGCTGACACTGTTTCGTAACGCACTGGCGGTGATTATCAGCACGATCACCATCATGATTGTGTTGTCGGAAATCGGCGTCAATATCGCCCCCTTACTGGCCGGTGCCGGGGCGCTGGGGCTGGCTATCTCTTTCGGCTCGCAAACGCTGGTAAAAGATATTATTACCGGGATTTTTATTCAGTTTGAAAATGGCATGAACACCGGCGACCTGGTGACCATCGGTCCACTCACCGGTACGGTTGAACGGATGTCCATCCGTTCTGTGGGCGTGCGTCAGGACACCGGGGCGTACCATATCATTCCCTGGTCATCGATAACGACCTTCGCCAACTTTGTGCGTGGCATTGGCTCAGTCGTCGCCAATTACGACGTAGACCGCCATGAGGATGCGGATAAAGCGAATCAAGCGTTGAAAGATGCGGTTGCTGCGGTGATGGAAAAAGATGATATTCGCGGGCTGATTATTGGCGAGCCGTCGTTTGCCGGGATTGTAGGATTAACCAATACAGCATTCACACTACGGGTCTCGTTTACCACCTTGCCGCTGAAGCAGTGGACGGTACGTTTTGCGCTCGACAGCCAGGTGAAGAAATACTTCGATCTGGCCAACATACGCGCCCCGGTACAGACCTATCAAGTGTTGCCTGCACCAGGGAATGGCCCAACATCTGCGGCAAGCGAACCGCTGCCGCCAACCGAGCCAACGCTTTAGCGTTTACGCGCCATAAAACGACGACGCTGATCGTTATCCATAAAGGTCCAGGCAATAAAGCGACTCTGCTTTTGCCCCTGGGCCATCTCTTTCTTGACCACTTTCACCGCGCCCGCATCCGTTAATGCGTGGTACAGCGGAGGCAAGTTCTCGCCGCGAGAAACCAGCGTGGTAAACCACATAACCTGACGGCCAAAAGCCTGGCTTTCGACGATCATTTTTTTGATGAACGCTACTTCGCCGCCTTCACACCACAGCTCCTGCTGTTGTCCGCCAAAGTTCAGCGCATCATCTTTATCTTGCCCCAGATTACGACGTTTACGCTCGCTTCCTGCGCGGGCTGAGGCCGCAGAATCATGGAATGGCGGGTTACACAATGTGGCTTCATACTGCTCATTTTTGTGAATGATACCGTTGAAGATTGCCGAAGCATCTTTCTGACGACGCAGACGAATAGCACGGGTTAACCCCGGATTGCCGTTTATGATCGCCTGAGCGCTGTTAAACGCTTCGCTACTGCTCTCACTGCCCGTGAATCGCCAGCCGTATTCATGCACGCCGATCAGCGGATAAATACAGTTTGCCCCTACGCCTATGTCCAGGATGCTCGCATTTGCCGGAATGGTTCCGCTGGTTTCCCCCAACAGGTCGGCCAGGTGGTGAATGTAGTCAGCACGACCAGGCACCGGCGGGCACAGAAAACCGTCCGGAATATCCCAGTTTTTCACCGCATAAAAATGCGCCAGCAGTGCTTTATTGAGCGCCTTTACTGCCTGCGGATTGGCGAAATCAACACTCTGCTCCCCGCCGGGCGTGAGGGTGAGAAATTGCGTCAGCTCTGGGGTAACCTGGCATAAAGTCGCAAGATCATAACGGCCATTGTGGCGGTTGCGTGGGTGTAATCCCGGTTTCTGGGCGGACATAGCATTCTCCTTTTAACAGCGGCGTAAGATACCCGCATAACGCCACGCGGTAAACACACACAACAAGGAAATTTGATTTTTTACGCCTGTTTGACGCTTTGCTTATTGTTCGAAAAACAGACAGTTCATCACCAGTTTTTTGCGGTAAATGTCATCCGCTGACGACCTAAACTTATCAGGCACACCTGTTGTTTTTCAGAGGATATCACCATGAAGAAATGCCTCACATTACTTGCCGCTACCGTACTTACCGGCATGACATTTGTCTCCTTTGCTGCACAGCCATACACCAGCCCAGCTACCGGTCAGCTACAAGCTTCCGGCACAGTATCTGCTACCGGTGCAACTAACCTGAGCGATCTCGAAGACAAGCTGGCAGAGAAAGCGAAAGAGCAAGGGGCAAAAGGCTTTGTCGTTAATTCTGCTGGCGGTAAAAATCAGATGTACGGCACCGCAACTATCTATAAATAACTCCCCTTCCTTAGCCTAACTGCATTCATCCCGAATGCAGTTATGTGCGCGCTGTTCGCTTCATTGCAGCTCAATTTGTAATCAATGTGTTGGCATTTTGAATCCAATGTAAATAAATGTATTTATTTTTGAATTAATGAATGTTAAAACGTCGCACTGATTAGAAATGATTATTAAAATCATTATCAATTACACGTTCATTTTCGCGAGACCTGCAGGGTACAACATCCACAGAGATGTCCCTTCGCGTGAGTGAAACCGTCTACTCAAAAAATAATAAGTCATTAATTAAAATGGATAAAAATCGCAACTTGCCGTCCAGTAGTTTTCATTCACTGACTTTTTTTGCCGGTCTGTGCATTGGCCTGTCTCCGGTAGCCCAGGCTGTCGCAGCAGGCGATCAGGATAAAAAACAAGAAGATACGTTGGTCGTTGAAGCGGCCAAACCTTCGCTGTACGCCCCAACACAGTCTGCCGACCCTAAATTCTCCCGCCCGGTGGCGGATACCACCCGCACCATGACGGTGATTTCTGAGCAGGTGATTAAGGATCAAGGCGCAACAAATTTGACCGATGCGCTGAAAAACGTACCGGGCGTTGGCGCGTTTTTCGCTGGCGAAAACGGCAACTCCACTACCGGTGATGCGGTTTATATGCGTGGCGCGGATACTTCGAACAGTATTTATATCGACGGTGTTCGTGATATCGGCAGCGTCACGCGCGATACCTTCAATACCGAACAGGTCGAAGTGATTAAAGGTCCTTCCGGTACCGACTATGGACGTAGCGCACCGACTGGCTCTATCAATATGATCAGCAAACAGCCGCGTACCGACTCAGGAATCGATGCGTCGGCCAGCGTCGGTAGCGCCTGGTTCCGCCGTGGTACACTGGACATTAACCAGGTTATCGGCGAGACCACCGCCGCACGTTTAAACCTGATGGGTGAAAAAACACATGATGCCGGTCGCGATAATGTTAAGAATGAACGTTACGGCGTGGCCCCCTCACTTGCTTTTGGCTTAGGCACCGAGAACCGACTGTATCTGAACTATCTGCACGTTACTCAACACAACACACCGGATGGAGGCATTCCCACCATCGGCCTGCCGGGTTACTCCGCGCCTTCCGCAGGGACGTCTGCACTGAATCATTCAGGAAAAGTTGATACGCATAACTTCTACGGCACCAACTCGGATTACGACGATTCGACGACCGATACCGCGACGATGCGTTTTGAACATGACCTGAGCGACAGCACAACGATTCGCAACACCACCCGCTGGTCGCGCATTAAACAGGATTATCTGATGACGGCGGTGATGGGCGGTGCGTCTAATATTACGCAACCCACCAGCAGCGTCGACACCTGGACATGGTCACGCCTGGCAAATACCAAAGATGTCAGTAACAAAATCCTGACCAACCAGACCAACCTGACCTCAAAGTTTTACACGGGATCCATCGGTCACGACATCAGCACCGGCGTGGAGTTGACGCGCGAAACACAAACCAACTATGGCGTAGCCCCGATTACCCCGCCGCCGGTTAATATTTATCATCCCAACAGCGACGTGAATATCGGCGGATTATCGCGTAACGGCGCCAACGCTAACGGGCAAACCGATACCTTTGGCGTATACGCTTTTGATACGCTACAAATTACCCGTGAGTTTGAGCTGAACGGTGGTATTCGCCTCGACAATTACCGCACTGAATATGACAGCGCCACCGCTTGCGGCGCTTCTGGCCGTGGTGCAGTGGCATGTCCGACAGGCGTCGCCAAAGGTTCCCCGGTCACCACTGTGGATACTGCCAAATCAGGCAATCTGGTGAACTGGAAAGCGGGCGCGCTGTATCACCTGACCGATAACGGCAATGTCTACATTAACTATGCCGTTTCTCAGCAACCGCCGGGCGGCAGCAACTTTGCCCTTGC
This sequence comes from Citrobacter sp. LUTT5, assembly GCF_009905315.1. Lineage (NCBI taxonomy): Bacteria > Pseudomonadati > Pseudomonadota > Gammaproteobacteria > Enterobacterales > Enterobacteriaceae > Citrobacter > Citrobacter sp. LUTT5. The sequence continues at coordinate 3,271,019 of NZ_CP047606.1, forward strand.
TCAGGGCGGAAGCGGTAACAGCGCAAACCGTACCGACTTCAAACCGCAGAAAGCGAAAACCAGCGAGATTGGCACCAAATGGGAGGTGCTGGATAAGCGCCTGCTGTTAACCGCCGCAATTTTCCGCACGGATATTGAGAATGAGGTTGAGCAGAACGACGACGGAACCTGGTCCCAGTACGGGGAGAAACGCGTTGAAGGCTACGAGCTCTCGGTAGCAGGCAACATCACCCCCGCATGGCAGATTATTGGGGGTTACACCCAGCAACGCGCAACCATCCACAGCGGTAAAAATGTTGCTCAGGATGGCTCCTCATCCCTGCCGTATACACCGGAACATGCGTTCACGCTGTGGAGCCAGTATCAGGCAACCGACGATGTTTCCGTTGGCGCGGGCGCACGCTACGTGGGCAGTATGCATCGCGGTTCGGACGGCGCCGTGGGTACGCCATCCTACACTGAAGGTTACTGGGTCGCAGACGCCAAACTGGGCTATCGCGTGAATCGCAATCTCGATTTCCAGCTAAACGTCTATAACCTGTTCGACACCGATTATGTATCCTCCATAAACAAGAGTGGGTACCGTTATCATCCAGGCGAGCCAAGAACCTTCCTGCTCACCGCCAATATGCATTTCTGATCCATCGCGTGGGGCGAAAGCCCCACTTTCAGGAGAAACACTGATGATGTACCACATTCCCGGCATTCTGTCGGCGCAGGATGTCGCCTGGTTTCGCGAACAACTGGACGCTGCCGACTGGGTTGATGGCCGCGCAACCACCGGCGCTCAGGGGGCGCAGGTTAAAAACAACCAGCAGGTGAATACGCAAAGTGAACGCTACGACGTTTTACAACAGGCGGTACAGACTGCGGTAAATAACAGCGCGCTTTTCTTCGCCGCGGCACTACCGAAAACGCTCTCCACACCGCTGTTTAATCGCTACCAGGACAACGAGACCTACGGTTTTCACGTTGACGGTGCGGTGCGTAGCCATCCGGAGAACGGCTGGATGCGCACAGACCTTTCCGCAACCTTATTCCTGAGTAATCCGGATGATTATGAAGGCGGAGAGCTGCTGGTTAATGACACCTACGGCCAGCATGCGGTGAAGCTTCCGGCAGGCGATCTGGTGCTTTACCCTTCCAGCAGCCTGCACTGCGTCACGCCAGTAACCCATGGCGTTCGTGTGGCGTCCTTTATGTGGATCCAGTCGATGATCCGTGACGACAAAAATCGCGCCATGCTTTTTGAACTGGATAAAAACATTCAGTCCCTGAAGGCACGTCATGGAGAGAGCAACGAGATCCTGTCATTACTCAATCTCTACCATAACCTGCTGCGCGAATGGTCTGAAATCTGATACTGCTGGCGCATGGTCGTTTTTCAGCCATCATCTTCGCTATACTTAGTCTGTAGACATCTGCAGGAGGTACACATGGCATCCGGATGGGCAAATGACGACGCTGTAAACGAACAGATCAACAATACTATTGAAGATGCTGTTGCCCGTGCCCGCGGTGAGTTACCGACGGGGGAAAGTCTGTATGAATGCGAAGAATGTGGCAATCCTATCCCTCAGGCCAGACGTGAGGCCGTACCTGGGGTACGCTTGTGCATCACTTGCCAACAGGATAAAGATTCACATAGCGCGGCATTTTCAGGATATAATCGCAGAGGTTCGAAAGATAGCCAGCTACGTTGACTCATCTTTACCAAAAGTTTCAGCGCATACGATTTCCTTTACGAGCACGCTTTTTCGCACTCTGTGTGGCAAAATGTGCCGTTGTTGGTTTCTCTGTAAAGCGCAATGACAAGAACTGTAAATCCCTCGCCTGAATTTATTAATATTCAATAAGTTATTTGTCATTCAATTTTTTTGATTGATGTCGTCAATTCTATTCGATTTTCTCTCACCAAAAAAAACGTGATACTTATCACATCGACGGAACAACGTCTTCTTAAAGAACACTGACTACTAACAGAACAACCCTGCGAGAGATTAATCATGAAAAATATCAAATTTGCTGTTGCTGCCATCGCCCTGTCTACCCTGTCATTTGGCGTTTTCGCTGCCGAGCCGGTTTCCTCCACTCAGGCACAAAGCATGAATAAAATTGGAGTAGTTTCTGCTGATGGCGCCACCACACTGGATGGCCTGGAAGCCAAACTGGCTGAGAAAGCAGCTGCTGCTGGCGCAACTGGTTACAGCATCACTTCCGCTGTCGGTAAAGACAAAATGAGCGGCACCGCGGTTATCTATAAATAACCGAAAGATTACCTGTACGACCCAATGCTCCAACCCTCATTGACCCTGTTTGTTACCCTTTGTTTGCCCGTCCGCCACTGGACGGGCTTTTTTTTTGCTTAGTGTTCAAGTCGTTGACGGAATTCCTGCAATACGGCGTCCGGCATGCCTATTTGCAGCGCCGCCTCGCAAATCGCCTGCCAGCTTCCTGCATCCAGCGGAATACCGTGTTCCAGCCGTTCCTCGCGAGTATTCACTTCCCACTCACCTGGCAACAGGATCGGGGCATCTTCAGCATGCGGGGACGCTTTCACCCACTCAGCAAATGCTGCGACCTGGTTGTCGCAGTCCGGCGCGCCGAACAGTTCCGGATTCATAATAATAGTGGTCATACAGTTGATGATGGCGTCCGGGCTGGTCTGCAGGCTCTCTTCATGTGTGGTTTTACCCCCTGAAAGCGCACCACCCATAATTTCGCACATCGCCGCCAGCGCATACCCCTTGTGCTCGGCAAAGGTTAGCAACGATCCCAGCGGAGAAACCTGCATTACCGCAGGATCGGTTGTAGGCATCCCCTCCACATCAATCAGACATCCAGGAGCTACCGGCTCGCCCTTATGCCATGCCACACGGGTTTTGCCAAACGCGATGGCACTGGTTGCATAGTCGAGCAATAGCGGGAAGGTATTTTTACGCGGAAAAACAACGCAGAAGGGGTTAGTGCCAAAACGACTATCGCGGCCATGAAACGGTGCAACCATCGGGATCCCGACCACACTCACAAAATGCACTGAGACAAAACCTGCAGCCGCGCATTGCTCCGCCCAGTAGCCAATACGTCCGATATGATGCGAATTATGTAATGCCACGGCGGCGATACCGTGCTGACGAGCTTTTTCAATCCCCAGCGTGATGGCTTCGTGAGCCGCCACCTGACCAAAGGCACAATCGCCATCAAGCGTAATCACCACCCCCGCATCTTTTACCACTTTGGCATGACGGTTGATTTGCAAATGCCCCAGCGAGAATGAACGAATATAGCTTGGGATCATACCGATGCCGTGGGAGTCGTGACCGGCGAGGTTAGAGGCTATCAGATGATCGGCCACCAGCCGCGCCTCCTGATCATTGCTTCCCATCTGGTGAAAAACGGCCTGGATAAAGGCGTGCAGCGTTGGCACATGGAAGCGATGTCCACTGTTCATTGTTATCTCCTGTTGTGTCGCGTGTTTGTTGTGTTTCTTATTTTTCAACAAACTATGCTGCGCCACGGCGCTCAGGAGGTCAATAAACGTGCAGAAATTTCACGTTGCCGAAAAGAGAAAACCGACAGACCAGGTAAAAGGCCCGTCGGGATAACAAATAAATCAGAAACTTTGCTCGACGCGGGCAAGTCCTTCGGCCAGCGAGGCGGATTCACCGGTTGCCACCAGGCAGCAGGCCATCTGAATTTTCAACGATGCCGGGACCGGCTCACTGCCAGCCAGACAACGCTCAATCCAGCGCGCGGTGGTTTCCGGATCTTTTGCCACCGGCAGCGGTACTGGTTCGTCAGGCATCTCGCTCTGTCGGTCCTGTAACACTCGCACACCGGATGAATCTATCAGGCTTATCTGCGGGCAGCGCTGCGGGTTGGCATACACTTCGCCCTCGGTACCATGCATCAACAGGCCGCGCCCACCGATATCGCCGAAGAACTTCGCCACACGCGAGACGTATTCCGGGTGGGACACGCTGGAAAGACGCAGCGCCGCATCTTCAGCAAACGGCGTGGCTAATTTAGCCAGCGTGTGCGCACTGTTACGCACGCCCATGCGCCAGCGCATCGCCAGCTGTTTCTCCAGCGGAGGGCACAGCGCGCTCACCGGGATAAACACCGGCTGATGACCATCCAGCTTTGCCTGCGCCTGCCCGGCATGCAGCGTTGGCGTAATCCCCATCAGTTCAAAAATGGTTTCTGTCAGCACGCGGGTTGGATCCTCGCTGACGCCGTGCACTACTACCGGGAAACCGAGCTTATGCAGTAAAATCGCCAGCAGCGGCGTCAAATTCGCCTGCTTGCGTGCACCATTGTAGCTGGGAATGACAATCGGCATGGGTTTGGCTACTGGCGGAGTCAGGCGAATGGTGTGGTTTTGCATCGCTTCGTAAAAGCCCAGCATCTCCGCTTCGCCTTCGCCTTTAATACGTAGCGCAATCAGCACCCCGCCCATCTCAAGGTCAGGTACGTCGCCGTTCATCATATGGGTATACAGTCCGCGAGCAGTATCCTTGTCCAGGTCACGCGCGTGATTTTTTCCTCGCCCAATCTCTTTAATGATTTTGCGGTAATCCATCGATAACTCCTTGCCTGTTGCTCGCATCGTTAACGCCGACGGCGGCGCGTGGGTTTCGCTTTTTCTTTTGGTTTTACTATAACGTCTGGCACAGCAGGTTGCTCTATCGGAAATATGGGTAACGCGTTCAGTAAACGCTTGCCATAGTTTTTGGTCAATAAACGTTTGTCATAAATAACCACTTCTCCCCAGCAGCCATGGCTACGGATGAGTCGCCCAACCTGCTGGATCAAATTGAACGACGCCGCGGGCAGGCTCTGCACCTCGAAGGGGTAGCGGTTCAGGCTTTTCAACCACTCGCCCTCGGTGATCACCACCGGGCTGTCGATCGGTGGAAAAGCAATTTTGTGAATATGCACCTGGGTCAGCAGGTCGCCTTTCAAGTCCAGACCTTCAGCGAAAGATTGCAGCCCAACCAGCACGCTGCGCTCGCCGTTGGTCACCCGTTTGCGGTGCAACTCTACCAGTCGATAGCGCGGCTGATCGCCCTGCACCAACAACAGCAGGCGCAGATCGGTAACATGCTCAAGAAAACGCTGCATCGCCCGACCGCTGGCAAAGAGTACCAGCATCCCCTGATGCTTTTTACTTTCCAGCTGTTCGCGGAAATAGGCGGCCATTTCCGCGATATGTTGCTCTTCGTTATCAATTAACGGTTCGTAGCGCATCTGCGGAATGACGATTTTGCCCTGTTCAACGTGATTAAACGGTGAATCCAGCGCGACAAACCGATCCCCTGCTTTTTCCTTCAGACCACTCATCTCCTGCAAACGCGAGAAGCTGTTGAGCGAGCGCAGCGTTGCGGAAGTGACAATAATATGCGGGACGCTACGCCACAGCAGTCGTTCGAGCTGATCGCTCACACGGATCCCCACGCAGTGGAACCAGACGTGGATCTGTCCGTCACGCACCTCGCGCGTCGCCCATTTACTCACCGGCGCGCCTGACGACTGCGCGAGTGATGCCAGCCGCCACAGTTTGCTTTGCGCCTCAAACATGCCCAGCGCCCGGTTCATCTGCAAAATAACCCGATGCAGACGCACAATATCGTGAGTGCCGGTTTTTTCGCTGAGATCGTTGAGGAACAGTTCCGCCAGCCCGCGCAGCATTTCCGTAAGCTTTGCCAGACGCTGACAAATCTCCATCACTTCTGCAGGCAGTTCGCCCATCGCAAAGCGGTGTTCCGCCTCCTGAGTAGCAGGCATATACAGATTAAGAATGTTATTGAGTGATGAAATCAGTTCATACAGCTCTTCACAGTGACCGTTCAGACGCTCGGCATTCGCCAGCGGTGGCGTGGTTTTCGGGCGAAACTGTTCCAGACAGGTCGCCACTAATTTGCAAAACAGATCCAACTGGAGCCGATACCAGGGGGCGCTGATTTCCGCGCTCATCTCCAGCGCATCGCGCGCGACATCCGGCAAATGGTGGCCTTCATCAAGTACCAGCAACAGGTTTTTCGGCTCCGGCAAAACGGCTTCGCTTTCCATCGCCGCCATCACCAGCGCATGATTAGCCACCACCACTTCAGCTTCCTGAATCTCCCGGCGGGCGACAAAAAAAGGGCATTCACGATAGTAGTGACAGTTGCGATTCAGACAGCTAGCTTTATCGGTGCTCAGACGCTGCCAGAGTCCGTCGTCAATGGCGATATCGGTGTGATCGCGCAGCCCGTCCCACTTGTAGCTGTCGAGATCGCCTTTTAACCTGGCGCAACGCTTTTGTTCTTCCTGGTTGTTGGGCGTCAGGTCATCGTCGAGAAAAGCCAGCAGATCCTGCTGATTGGGTTCAGTACTGGCCAGCGCCGCTAAGTTACGCGGGCAGACATAGCGTCCGCGACCAAACGCGGCGGTAAAACGCAGGTCGGGGATAATTTTGCGCAGCAGCGGTAAATCTTTGCTGTAGATCTGATCCTGCAAAGCGACGTTGGCGGTGCTGACCACCAGCGTTTTTTGCTCTTCACGCGCGATGGCAATACCGGGAATCAGATACGACAGGGTTTTCCCCACTCCTGTCGGCGCTTCAATCGCCAGATGCCGCCCTTCTTCACCTGCCAGCGTTTTCGCGACGTCAGCAATCATCTGCCGCTGCGGCGCACGGGGGATAAAGTCGGGGATCTGTTCCTGAAGCGCCTTATACCAGGCGGCGATTTGCGCTTTTAACGCAGCCGTAAGTGCCATGAGAAAACCTGAAATACTGTATAAACAGCCACTATTGTGGCACTTTCTATCCCGTGTCGCAAAAAGAAAAGCCCGACCTTTCGGCCGGGCTCGCAATTACTGTGCTGAGGACGGTTTGCGCGGACGGCGCGGCGGACGAGGCTTATCGCCTGCCGGTTTGCCTTCGCCATTACGCGGCTTCGCTTTTGGCGCACCGCCATCCTGACGACGCGGCTGCTGGCCACGCCCTGCTCCGCCCTGCCCGCGACCACCACCGCCGCCACGCTGCTGGCGACCATTCTGGATCGGCTCAGCTTTAATGGAGGGATCTGGCTCATAGCCTGGCGTTGCAATACGCGGGATCTCTTTTTTCAGCAGCTTCTCGATGTCACGCAACAACTTGTGTTCATCGACGCACACCAGAGACAACGCTTCGCCGGTAGCAGCGGCACGCCCGGTACGACCAATACGGTGCACATAATCTTCTGGGACGTTTGGCAGCTCGTAGTTCACCACGTGCGGTAACTCTTCAATGTCCAGACCACGCGCGGCAATATCGGTCGCTACCAGCACGCGTATATCACCGGATTTAAAATCAGCCAGCGCACGTGTACGTGCCCCCTGAGATTTATTACCGTGGATTGCCGCACTGCGGATGCCGTCTTTATTCAGCTGTTCTGCCAGATGGTTCGCGCCATGTTTGGTACGGGTAAACACCAGCACCTGCTGCCAGTTGCCCTGACCAATCATCTGTGACAACAGTTCACGTTTACGTTTTTTATCGACGAAATGAACATGCTGAGTTACCTGCTCGGACGCGGTATTACGACGCGCCACTTCGATTTCCAGCGGGTTATGCAGCAGTTTTTCGGCCAGCGACTTAATGTCATCAGAGAACGTTGCCGAGAACAGCAGGTTCTGACGTTTTGCCGGCAGTTTTGCCAGAACGCGACGAATATCGTGAATAAAGCCCATATCCAGCATGCGGTCAGCTTCATCCAGTACCAGGATCTCCACCTGATCCAGTTTTACCGCATTCTGATGCTCCAGATCGAGCAAACGACCCGGGGTGGCAATCAGTACATCCACACCGCCACGCAGTTTCATCATCTGCGGGTTAATGCTGACGCCGCCGAAGACCACCAGCGAGCGAATATTCAGATACTTACTGTAATCACGTACGTTTTCGCCAATCTGGGCCGCCAGTTCACGGGTTGGCGTGAGGATCAGCGCACGAACCGGACGACGGCTTTTACCATGCGGCTGATTGGTGATCAGGTGCTGCAACAGCGGCAGGGTAAAACCTGCCGTTTTCCCCGTACCGGTCTGGGCGCTGGCCATCAGATCGCGGCCTTCCAGCACGGCAGGAATAGCCTGCTGCTGAATAGGGGTAGGTTCACGGTAACCCTGCTCGGCAACGGCACGTAAAATTTCAGGGTTTAAACCAAGGGAATCAAAAGACATAACAACTCCGAACCGCCCTGACCGTTACCGGTGTCGTTTTCAGGGAGATACATACAATAGAGATGACAAAAACCACAATGTCATGAAGGGGCGGAGTGTAGCAGTTTTTGTGATGTGCCGCATAAATTATCCCTTCACTGGAAAATAACCGTCCGGACTGGACAAGGCTGCACATCAGTCATAATCTTAATCAATCGATTGATTAAGATCAGAGTCGTGCCATGAATACACCCACCATGACAACCAAAGGTGAACAGGCGAAGAACCAGCTCATTGCCGCCGCATTGGCGCAATTCGGCGAGTATGGTCTGCACGCCACGACGCGCGATATCGCTGCACAGGCCGGGCAAAACATTGCGGCTATCACCTACTATTTTGGCTCAAAAGAGGATTTATATCTCGCCTGCGCCCAGTGGATTGCAGATTTTATCGGCTCACAGTTTCGTCCGCACGCTGAAGAGGCCGAGCGTTTATTCGCTCAGCCAGAACCGGATCGTGGCGCGATGCGTGAACTGATCCTGCGCGCCTGCAAAAATATGATCATGCTGTTAACCCAGGACGACACCGTTAACCTGAGTAAATTTATCTCGCGTGAACAGCTTTCCCCCACGGCGGCTTATCAACTGGTGCACGACCAGGTTATCAATCCGCTGCATACACACCTGACGCGCCTGATTGCCGCCTATACCGGCGGCGATGCCAACGATACCCAAATGATTCTGCATACCCACGCCATACTCGGCGAGGTGCTGGCTTTTCGTCTGGGGAAAGAAACCATTCTGTTGCGTACGGGCTGGTCACAATTTGATGAGGATAAAACCGCGCTGATTGACCAAACGATCACCTGTCACATCGATCTTATTCTGCAAGGTTTAACGCAAAGGAGTCTGGAGTCATGAAAAAACCTGTCGTTCTCGGGCTGGTTATCGCGGCCCTCGTTGCCGTGATTGCCGGTGGAACGTGGTGGTATCAGAGTCGGCAAGATAACAGCCTGACGCTATACGGCAATGTCGATATCCGTAGCGTCAACCTGAGTTTTCGCGTCGGCGGCAGACTGGCCTCGCTGGCGGTTGATGAAGGCGATGCGATTACCGCCGGTCAGGTGCTGGGTAAACTGGACCGCGCACCGTATGAAAACGCATTGATGCAGGCAAAAGCCAACGTTGCCGCCGCGCAGGCGCAATACGATCTGATGCTGGCAGGGTATCGCGAAGAAGAGATCGCGCAAACCGCGGCGGCAGTCAAACAGGCGCAGGCCGCCTATGATTACGCGCAGAATTTTTACAATCGGCAGGTAGGATTGTGGAAAAGCCGTACCATTTCTGCCAACGATCTGGAAAATGCGCGTTCATCTCGCGATCAGGCGTTAGCTTCATTGAAATCCGCACAGGATAAACTCACGCAATATCGCAGCGGTAATCGTGTGCAGGACATCGAACAGGCAAAAGCCACGCTCGAACAAGCTCAGGCAGAGCTGGCACAGGCAGAGCTTAATTTGCATGATACCACGCTGACCTCGCCATCTGACGGCACGCTTCTCACCCGCGCGGTTGAACCCGGCAGCATGCTGAACGAAGGGAGCACGGTACTGACGCTGTCGCTCACGCGTCCGGTATGGGTCCGCGCCTACGTTGACGAACGCAATCTGAGCCAGGCGCAGCCAGGACGTGAGATCCTGCTCTATACCGACGGTCGCCCGGACAAACCGTATCACGGCAAAATCGGCTTTGTGTCACCAACCGCCGAATTTACGCCGAAAACGGTCGAGACTCCTGATCTGCGCACCGATCTGGTGTATCGCCTGCGAATTGTCGTAACCGACGCGGACGATGCGCTGCGCCAGGGAATGCCGGTAACGATAAAATTTGGCGATGAGGCACGGCATGAATGACGCCGTCATTACGCTTAAAGGGCTGACGAAAAACTTTGCTGGAATGGAAAAACCGGCCGTCGCCCCGCTCGACTGTATCGTGCATGCGGGCTACGTGACCGGGCTTGTCGGGCCGGACGGTGCGGGCAAAACCACGTTGATGCGCATGCTGGCGGGATTATTAAAACCTGATGCCGGAAGTGCTGCGGTAATTGGTTTTGACCCCATCAAAGACGACAGCGCGCTGCACGCGGTGCTGGGCTATATGCCGCAGAAATTTGGTCTGTATGAAGATTTGACCGTCATGGAGAACCTCAATCTCTATGCCGATTTGCGCAGCGTCACCGGTGAGGCGCGAGAAAAAACCTTTGCCCGACTACTGGAGTTTACCTCGCTGGGGCCATTTACCGGACGACTGGCCGGCAAACTTTCCGGCGGCATGAAGCAGAAGCTCGGGCTAGCCTGTACGCTGGTCGGCGAACCCAAAGTGTTGCTGCTGGATGAGCCAGGTGTGGGTGTGGACCCAATTTCCCGCCGCGAACTGTGGCAAATGGTCCACGAACTGGCCGGAGACGGCATGCTGATCCTCTGGAGTACGTCGTATCTGGATGAAGCAGAGCAATGCCGTGATGTGCTGCTGATGAACGAAGGCGAATTGTTATACCAGGGCGATCCTACTCAGCTTACGCAAACCATGGCTGGTCGCAGCTTCCTGATGAGCAGTCCACAGGAAAATAACCGCCGACTGCTGCAACGCGCGTTAAAACTACCGCTGGTCAGCGACGGAATGATTCAGGGGAAATCCGTCCGTTTAATCCTGAAAAAAGAGGCGACAGCTCAGCAGATCCAAAACGCTGACGGCATGCCGCAGATAACCATCAATGAAACTGCACCCCGCTTCGAAGATGCCTTTATCGATTTACTCGGCGGAGCCGGAACATCGGAATCCCCGCTGGGCGCTATCCTGCATACCGTAGAAGGCACGCCTGGCGAAACGGTGATCGAAGCCAAAGCGCTGACCAAGAAGTTTGGCGATTTTGCCGCGACCGACCACGTAGACTTTTCCGTACAGCGCGGCGAGATTTTTGGTCTGCTAGGACCCAACGGTGCCGGCAAATCCACCACCTTTAAAATGATGTGCGGCCTGCTGGTCCCCACCTCCGGTAAAGCGCTGGTGCTGGATATGGACCTGAAAGTCAGCTCCGGCAAAGCGCGTCAGCATCTGGGCTATATGGCGCAGAAATTCTCCCTGTACGGTAACCTGACGGTTGAACAAAATCTGCGCTTTTTCTCCGGCGTCTACGGCCTGCGTGGTCGGGCGCAGAAGGAGAAAATCGATCGAATGAGCGAGGCATTTGGCCTGAAGAGTATCGCTTCCCACGCCACCGACGAACTGCCGCTGGGGTTTAAGCAGCGTCTGGCGCTGGCCTGCTCGCTGATGCATGAACCCGACATTCTGTTCCTTGATGAACCCACTTCCGGGGTCGATCCCCTCACCCGTCGTGAGTTCTGGTTGCATATCAACAGCATGGTGGAAAAAGGCGTCACGGTGATGGTGACCACCCACTTTATGGACGAGGCGGAATACTGCGATCGCATCGGGTTGGTGTATCGCGGCAAACTGATTGCCAGCGGAACACCGGACGACCTGAAAGCTCAGGCTGCCGACAGCGACACTCCGGACCCGACCATGGAGCAGGCGTTCATTACGCTAATCAATGACTGGGATAAGGAGCATACACATGAGTAACTCCGCTCTCTCCTGGCGTCGCGTACGTGCGCTGTGCGTGAAAGAGACGCGCCAGATCGTTCGCGATCCCAGCAGTTGGCTGATTGCGGTGGTGATCCCGCTGCTGCTGCTGTTTATCTTCGGCTACGGGATAAACCTCGACTCCAGCAAGCTTCGGGTCGGGATTTTGCTCGAACAGCAAAGCGAAGAGGCGCTGGATTTTACCCATACTATGACCGGTTCGCCGTATATTGACGCCACCATCAGCGATAACCGGCAGGAATTGATTGAAAAAATGCAGGCCGGGCGCATTCGTGGGCTGGTGGTGATCCCTGTGGATTTTGCCCAGCAGATGGCGCGACCTAATGACGTGGCACCGATCCAGGTGATCACCGATGGCAGCGAACCCAATACCGCCAACTTTGTGCAGGGTTATGTCGAAGGCATCTGGCAGATTTGGCAGCAACAGCGGGCGGAAGATCGTGGGGAATCGTTCGAGCCTTTGATCGACGTGCAAACACGCTACTGGTTTAACCCGGCGGCCATCAGCCAGCACTTTATTATTCCCGGGGCGGTAACCATCATCATGACGGTGATTGGCGCGATCCTCACCTCATTAGTGGTGGCGCGCGAATGGGAACGCGGAACCATGGAGGCACTGCTTTCTACCGAAGTTACCCGCGTCGAATTACTGCTGTGTAAACTGATCCCCTATTATTTCCTCGGCATGCTGGCGATGCTGTTGTGTATGCTGGTGTCGGTATTTATTCTTGGCGTGCCCTATCGCGGCTCGTTGCTGATCCTGTTTTTCATTACCAGCCTGTTTCTGCTCAGTACGCTTGGCATGGGGTTGCTTATTTCCACCATCACCCGCAACCAGTTTAACGCCGCGCAGGTCGCGCTGAACGCCGCTTTCCTGCCCTCGATTATGCTGTCAGGTTTTATCTTCCAGATAGACAGCATGCCCGCGATTATCCGGGCGGTAACCTACATTATTCCGGCTCGTTATTTCGTCAGTACCCTGCAAAGCCTGTTTCTGGCGGGAAATATTCCGGTGGTGCTGATTATTAACGTGCTGTTTTTAATCGCTTCGGCGGTGATGTTTATTGGCCTGACGTGGCTTAAAACCAAACGTCGGCTGGATTAAGGGGACGGGCATGTTTCATCGCTTATGGACATTAATTCGCAAAGAGCTGCAATCGCTATTACGCGAACCGCAGACGCGAGCCATTCTGATTTTACCGGTGCTGATTCAGGTGATCCTGTTCCCGTTCGCGGCAACGCTGGAAGTCACCAACGCCACGATCGCTATCTATAACGAAGACAACGGTAAACATTCGGTTGAGCTTACCCAGCGCTTCGCCCGCGCCAGCGCTTTTACGCATGTTCTGCTGCTGAAAAGCCCGCAGGAGATTAAGCCTACCATCGATACGCAAAAAGCCCTGCTGCTGGTGCGCTTCCCGGCCAATTTTTCGCGCAACCTGGACACCTTCCAGCAGGCCCCCATGCAGATTATCCTCGACGGGCGTAACTCCAACAGCGCGCAAATTGCCGCCAATTACCTGCAGCAAATCGTTAAGACGTATCAGCAGGAGCTGATGGACGGCAAGCCGAAACCAAACAACAGCGAGCTGGTCGTGCGTAACTGGTACAACCCGAATCTGGATTATAAATGGTTCGTGGTGCCGTCGCTGATCGCCATGATCACCACTATCGGCGTAATGATCGTCACCTCGCTTTCGGTTGCTCGCGAGCGCGAGCAAGGTACGCTGGATCAGCTGCTGGTCTCCCCACTTACCACCTGGCAGATTTTCATCGGTAAAGCTGTGCCCGCGCTGATTGTGGCTACTTTTCAGGCCACCATTGTGCTGGCAATTGGTATCTGGGCTTATGACATTCCATTTGCCGGTTCACTGGGGTTGTTTTATTTCACAATGGTAATTTACGGGCTGTCGCTGGTCGGCTTTGGTCTGCTGATTTCATCGCTGTGCGCCACCCAGCAGCAAGCGTTTATCGGCGTGTTTGTGTTTATGATGCCGGCGATTTTACTCTCGGGCTACGTCTCACCGGTCGAAAACATGCCGGTCTGGTTGCAGAATCTGACGTGGATAAACCCAATCCGCCATTTTACGGACATCACGAAACAGATTTACCTGAAGGATGCGAGTCTGCAGATTGTCTGGGGAAGTTTGTGGCCGCTGTTGGTGATAGCGGCCACAACCGGCTCAGCGGCGTATGCGATGTTTCGACGTAAGGTGATGTAGCTTTTTGTCTTTCGCCAGCAACGAGACCACGGCGGGTCCGGCCAGGATCACCAGACCCGCCAGTGCCAGCAAGACGTTGTTTTGCAGCACGCGCGACAGCAACCACAGCACGATCATTGCGGCACCGAAATACCACGTGGTAGTCAGCTCTTCCAGCACATCAGCGACATCACGCCAGCGTTGTTCATGGTGACGTTGCAAGGCCAGCATTAATAAAACCGTTACGCCGTAAACGACGCATAATCCCAGGCCGACGCGCACCAGCGTGCCGCTCATCCAGCCCATTACCAGCAACGCCACTACCAGTAAATGCAACACAATCTGCCAGCAACTTAGACCCGTTGCGACACGAACACGTTGTTGCCACCTCATGGCTTTTCTCCTGAAGGATTTTCAACTAATTGTTCAGAGTACCGGACTTTACGGAAAATTCCGCAACACTGCATCTTTTTGTGACGATGACTACACTATTTTATTTAGGAAGTGACGCCAACGGGAGGCTCATGAGCGGATCGGGAGTTCAATTTTCATTCAATGTGCTCACCATTAATACTCACAAAGGGTTCACCGCCTTCAACCGGCGTTTTATTTTACCTGAGCTAAGGGAGGCCGTCAGAACGGTCGGTGCAGACATTGTATGCCTGCAGGAAGTGATGGGTGCGCACGAAGCTCATTCGCTGCACATTGAGAACTGGCCGGATACCAGCCACTACGAATTTCTGGCGGACACGATGTGGAGCGACTTCGCCTACGGGCGTAACGCCGTGTACCCGCAGGGACATCACGGTAATGCTGTGCTGTCGCGGTATCCCATTGAGCATTATGAAAATCGTGATGTTTCGGTCGGCGCGAGTGAAAAGCGCGGAGTCCTTTACTGCCGAATCGTACCGCCAATGCTCTCCCACCCCATCCATGTGATGTGTGTGCACCTCGGCCTGCGTGAAGCTCACCGCCAGGCTCAGCTCGCGATGCTGGCAGACTGGGTTAACGCCCTGCCCGACGCGGAGCCGGTGGTGATTGCCGGGGATTTTAACGACTGGCGGCAAACGGCCAATCGCCCGTTGAAAGCCAAAGCTGGCCTTGACGAGATTTTTACCCGCGCCCACGGCCGCCCGGCGCGAACATTTCCGGTGCAGTTTCCCCTGCTGCGTCTGGACAGGATCTATGTGAAAAACGCGAATGCCAGTACCCCAACGACGCTGGCGCTGCGTCACTGGCGACATTTGTCCGATCATGCCCCTCTGAGTGCGGAGATTCATTTATGAAATATGGCTGGCGTGAAGGCAATCAAATTCAACTGCTGGAAAACGGCGATCAATTCTACCCCGCCGTCTTTGACGCCATTGAACAGGCACAGCAAAAAATAATCCTCGAGACCTTTATCTGGTTTGAAGATGCGGTAGGAAAACAGCTGCATGCCGCGTTGCTCGAAGCCGCCCGGCGAGGAATCAAAGCAGAGGTGCTGCTGGATGGCTACGGCTCGCCGGATCTTAGCGACAGTTTTGTCGAAGAGCTCACCGTAGCCGGCGTTGTTTTCCGCTACTACGATCCGCGTCCGCGTCTGTTCGGGATGCGCACTAATCTCTTTCGCCGTATGCATCGCAAAATTGTGGTCATTGATGATCGTGTTGCCTTTGTTGGCGGCATCAATTACTCCGCTGAACACATGTCTGATTACGGTCCGGAGGCCAAGCAGGATTACGCCGTGCGCGTTGAAGGTCCAGTCGTTGCTGACATTCTGAAATTCGTGCTGGAAAACTTGCCCGGACAGAGCGCTGTACGACGCTGGTGGCGACGTCATCACCGGGCAATCGACAATCATCGACCCGGCGAAGCGCAGGCGCTGTTTGTCTGGCGCGATAACGAAGAACATCGTGATGATATTGAACGCCACTATCTGAAAATGCTGACCCAGGCACGGCGGGAAGTGATCATCGCCAATGCCTACTTCTTTCCCGGCTATCGCTTTCTGCATGCCATGCGTAAAGCGGCCCGACGGGGCGTGCGGGTAAAACTCATCGTGCAAGGTGAACCGGATATGCCGATTGTGAAAGTGGGCGCCCGCCTGCTGTACAACTATCTGGTAAAAGGCGGCGTCCATGTCTATGAATACCGCCGTAAACCTCTGCATGGCAAAGTGGCGCTGATGGACGATCACTGGGCGACGGTGGGTTCCAGCAATCTTGATCCACTGAGCCTGTCACTGAATCTGGAGGCAAATCTGATTATTCATGACCGCACGTTTAATCAGACCCTGCGTGACAACCTGAATCCTATTATTGCGCAGGACTGCAAGCGGGTTGATGAATCCATGCTGCCAAAACGCACCTGGTGGAACCTGACCAAGAGCGTACTGGCCTTCCACTTTTTACGCCACTTCCCGGCGCTGGTCGGCTGGCTGCCGGCGCATACCCCGCATCTGGCCGAGGTAGAGCCGCCCGCGCAGCCTGCTCTGGAAACTCAAGACCGTATACAAACTGAGGATGCAGGAGGGAAAACCTGATGGCAAAAAGCCACCGACGCTGGCGGTTAGCGAAAAAGATCCTCACATGGCTGTTTTTTATTGCGGTGATCGTGCTGCTGGTTGTTTATGCCAGCAAGGTCAACTGGCAGGAAGTGTGGACGGTAATTCGCGATTACAATCGGATCGCCCTGCTCAGCGCCGTGGGGTTGGTGATCGTCAGTTATTTACTTTACGGCTGTTATGATCTGCTCGGGCGCTACTACTGCGGCCACAAACTGGCAAAACGCCAGGTCATGCTGGTGTCATTTATCTGTTACGCCTTCAACCTGACGTTGAGCACCTGGGTGGGTGGTATTGGGATGCGTTATCGCCTTTACTCGCGCCTCGGATTGCCGGGGGGCACAATAACGCGGATTTTTTCGCTGAGTATTACCACTAACTGGCTGGGCTATATTCTGCTGGGCGGTTTTATATTTACCTTCGGCGTCGTCGAACTGCCCGCACACTGGTATATCGATGAAGGCACATTGCGCATCTTAGGCATTGCGCTGCTGCTGATTATTGTTGTTTATCTGTGGTTTTGCGCCTTCGCTAAACATCGTCAGATCACCATCAAGGGCCAAAAACTGGTGCTGCCCTCCTGGAAATTTGCCCTCGCGCAAATGACGATATCCAGTGCGAACTGGATGGTAATGGGGGCGATTATCTGGCTGTTGCTCGGTCAGAATATCGATTATTTCTTCGTGCTGGGCGTGCTGCTGGTGAGCAGTATTGCCGGCGTAATCGTGCATATTCCGGCGGGGATCGGCGTGCTGGAAGCGGTGTTTATGGCGCTGCTGGCAGGAGAGGACACGTCTCAGGGAACGATCATTGCTGCCCTACTCGCGTATCGCGTGTTGTACTATTTTATTCCGCTGCTGCTGGCACTGGTGTGTTATTTGCTGCTGGAGAGTCGGGCAAAAAAGTTGCGGGTAAAAAACGAGAAGGCGATGGCGAAATGATGGTGTATATAGTGCCGGCTGCGGCGTAACGCCTTATCCGGCCTACTTTCGATACCAAGCGGTAGGCCGGATAAGCGAAGCGCCATCCGGCAACAGAGAATTAACGACGATTACCGAAAATACGCAGCAGCATCAGGAACAGGTTGATGAAGTCCAGATACAGCGTTAAGGCCCCAAGAATCGCGTATTTACGCAGATTGGAGCTGTCGCGCAGGTCAATCTGCTCACCGATATTTTTCAACTTCTGCGTGTCATAGGCGGTCAGACCAACAAACACAATCACCCCGATATAGGTCACCGCCCACATCAGCGCTTCGCTCTTCAGCCAAAAGTTAACCAGTGAGGCCAGTACAATACCGATCAGCGCCATAAACAGCATATTGCCGAAGCCGCTCAGATCACGTTTGGTGGTGTAGCCATACAAACTCATGATCCCGAACATCCCTCCGGTAACCACAAAGGTGCTGGCGATAGACGAGTAGGTATAGACGATAAAAATGCTTGATAGCGTCAGCCCGGTTAATGCCGAGTAGAGCATAAACAGCGTGGTCGCCATACCCGCGCTCAGCCTTTGCACCATGCCGGACAGGACGAACACCAGCGCCAGTTGAGCGATGATCAGGCCAAAGAAGGTGATTTTGCTGGAGAAGACAAACATCATCACCGCGGGCGTATTTGCCGCATACCAGGCGATAAACGCCGTCAGCAACAGTCCGCAGGTCATCCAGCCGTACACCTGCGCCATATACGTTTGCAGGCCGGAACGGGCCTGTACAATAGAATCGGATCGTGGGAATCGGTCCATGACAATCTCCTGAATCAGTATGAGCCTACAACAATTGTACTCTACCAGCGTTTTGCTGCTAGCTTATCGCTGTCGCGGGCATCAACCCAGCGCTCACCTTCCGGCGTGGCCTCGCGTTTCCAGAACGGCGCGCGGGTTTTCAGGTAATCCATAATGAACTGCCCGGCATCAAACGCGCTGCTGCGATGCGCACTGGTCACGCCAACAAACACGATTTCGTCACCCGGCCACAGTTCGCCAATGCGATGAATAACCGTCACCCGACCCAGCGGCCAGCGCAAACGCGCTTCGTCGACAATCTCCGCCAGCGCTTTTTCGGTCATTCCCGGATAGTGTTCCAGCGTTAACGCCTTAACGCTGTCACCGAGATTGTGATTGCGCACTTTACCGGTGAAAGTGACTACCGCGCCGTCTTCATCACGCTCTGCCAGCCAGGGATACTCATCCCCGACGCGAAACGGCGCAGGGCCAACAACAATTCGCGTTTCAGTCATTTTAGCCTCCGGTTACGGGCGGGAAGAAAGCGACTTCATCACCCGCGTTAAGAGGATGATCAAAACTGACCAACGTCTGATTTACCGCCGCCAGCAGCTTGCCGTCTTCCAGCGCCAACGCCCAGCGATCGCTTTTTGCCGCAAGATGCTTGCGCAGCGCTTCTACCGTTGCAAACTCGGCGGCAACCTCTAACGCATCGGTGTTTACCAGTTCGCGTACCTGAGCAAAGAAGAGAACCTTAATCATGCGCATCTACCTTAAAATCTCCGGACTTGCCGCCGCTTTTTGCCAGCAGACGCACCGGACCAATCACCATATCCTTTTGCACCGCTTTGCACATATCGTAGATGGTCAACGCCGCCACGGAGGCCGCCGTTAACGCTTCCATTTCAACGCCGGTTTTACCGGTCAGGCGACACAGCGTTTCAATCCGTACGCGGTTGTGCTCCGGTTCAGCGTGAAGATTGACTTCCACCTTACTCAGCATCAGCGGATGGCACAGCGGGATAAGATCCCAGGTACGTTTGGCGGCCTGAATACCCGCAATACGCGCCGTGGCGAATACATCACCTTTATGGTGGCTGCCATCGATAATCATCGCCAGAGTTTCGCTACGCATAGTCACGAATGCTTCAGCACGCGCCTCGCGTACAGTTTCCGCTTTGGCGGAGACATCCACCATATGCGCTTCGCCAGCGGCGTTAATATGAGTCAGTTGCGACATACTTATTTCTTCAAATGTGGGTGGAAATTACACGGACGCGTACGGGCATCAAGCTGCGGCGCAATGATATTTTCCCAGGCGGTACGACACGCTTTGGTCGAACCCGGCATGGCGAAAATCAGCGTTTTATTGGCCACTCCGGCAATCGCGCGGGATTGCAGCGTCGCGGTGCCAATCTCTTCAAACGACAGCATACGGAAGACTTCGCCAAACCCTTCAACTTCTCTGTCAAACAGCGGTTGCAGCGCTTCCGGCGCCTGGTCCCCTTCGGTTAACCCGGTACCGCCGGTAATGAGCACTACCTGTACATCATCACTGGCAATCCAGGCAGAAACCTGGGCGCGGATGGCGTAACGGTTTTCTTTGACAATCGCCTTATCGACAATCTGATGACCCGCTTCTTGCGCCGAGTCACGCAGATAATGGCCGGAGGTGTCATCTTCTTCGCCGCGACGGTTGGAAACAGTAAGAATAGCAATGCGTGTCGGGATAAATTCAGCGCTTACCTGACTCATGAAAAACTCCTTTTAGCGATCAGCCGCCAATGTAAGATAAGTTTTGCGTAATACCGGTATTGTTCTGATGCAGGAAATGGGTCTGCTTTTTCTCCAGCAGCGCGGCTGAAATACGTTCTTCCAGCGCCGGCTGCTGAGCGTCATCTTCCAGCAAATCACGCAGGCTTACGCCGCCTTCACCAAATAAACACAGATGAAGCTTGCCAACAGAGGAAACGCGCAGACGATTACAGGTGGCGCAGAAGTCTTTCTCATAAGGCATGATCAGACCAATTTCACCAACATAATCAGGATGACAGAAAACCTGAGCCGGGCCGTCGCTGCGCTGTCGGATCTGGTGGATCCAGCCGCGACGCAGCAGCTCATCGCGAAGTACCTGTCCGGAGATATGGTGTTTACGGAAGAGAGAGCTGCCCTCGCCCGTTTCCATCAGTTCAATAAAACGCAGTTGGATTGGCCGAGGTTGGATCCACGCAAGGAAGGTGTCCAGTTGATGATGGTTTACGTCGCGCATCAGCACGGTGTTGACTTTCACTTTTTCAAAACCCGCATCAAAGGCGGCGTCAATGCCTGCCATCACCTGTTGAAACTTGTCCTGCCCGGTAATGGCATGAAACTGACGGGCATCCAGGCTGTCGACGCTGACGTTGAGCGCGGTCAGTCCGGCATCGCGCCAGGCAGCAGCATCGCGAGCCAGACGATAACCATTGGTGGTTACCGCAATCTGACGGATGGCGTCGTTTTCGCGCACGGCGGCGATAATGTCAGTAAAGTCGCGACGCAGTGAAGGTTCGCCCCCTGTCAGACGCACTTTTTCCGTTCCCAGACTGGCGAACGCGCGCGTGACACGGCGAATTTCATCAACGGTCAGAAAGCCGTTATTGGTGACCCCACCGGGCTTATAGCCATCCGGCAGGCAGTAGGTGCAACGAAAGTTACACACATCGGTAATCGACAAACGTAAGTAGTAAAACTTACGTGCGAAAGCATCGGTAAGTTGAGAGCCCATGTACACCTTTCCAAATACGGGAGACGTAGTCATTTCTTCCTGCGCCCTGGTGACAAACTTTTTCAAGTCTTGTCACGGCCAAAGCACCGTATCATTTGACCCAGGTGCAGAGGCTAGAGTGTTTATACTCGTCATACTTCGTGTTGCAGATGCGTTGGCTTCCGGCAACTCAAATTATTAAGAGTACTTAGTGGTTATGCCGATACTAGCGTGTAAATGACGCTTTTGCCATGTACACTTTCGCTATATAAATACATACATAACGACATGATCGTGCAATTTCGCTACAGAATAAGCAAAAATCACAGTTTTGCATTGATATACATCATCTTGCCATCAGGTGGATCTCGCCAGAAAGGAGTAGACCGCAGAAAAAAATTACGGCAGATGCCGACTGGATAATTGCTGAAAACACGCTATTTACGTTACTGTAACGCCGATCAATTGATATCAGGAAAATATATGCGCACTCGCACGCTGGCAGATCTGGACCGCGTTGTCGCTCTCGGCGGAGGGCATGGATTAGGACGCGTTCTCTCCTCACTTTCCTCTCTAGGCTCACGCCTGACGGGTATCGTCACCACCACGGATAACGGCGGGTCGACAGGTCGTATTCGTCGCTCTGAAGGAGGGATAGCCTGGGGAGACATGCGTAACTGTCTGAACCAGTTAATAACCCAACCCAGCGTTGCATCAGCCATGTTTGAGTATCGTTTTGGCGGGAATGGCGAACTTTCCGGGCATAACCTCGGAAATCTGATGTTAAAAGCGCTCGATCACCTGAGCGTGCGGCCTCTGGAAGCCATCAATTTAATTCGAAGCCTGTTGAAGGTCGATGCGCATTTAATTCCGATGTCGGAGCTGCCGGTGGATTTGATGGCTATCGACGATCAGGGACATGAAGTTTATGGCGAAGTCAATATCGATCAGCTCACCGTCCCGCCTCAGGAACTGATGCTGTCGCCAAAAGTCCCCACCACGCGGGAGGCGGTTGAGGCTATCGCCGAAGCGGATTTGATTCTGATAGGACCTGGCAGTTTTTACACCAGCCTGATGCCGATTCTGTTACTCGATGAAATGTCACAGGCATTACGTCGCACACCGGCTCCGATGGTCTATATAGGCAATCTTGGGCGCGAATTAAGCCTGCCAGCAGCCAGCCTGACGCTTAGCGATAAGCTGGCCATTATTGAACAGTACGTCGGGAAGAAAGTGATTGATGCGGTGGTTGTGGGGCCGAAAGTGGATGC
Organism: Citrobacter sp. LUTT5; assembly: GCF_009905315.1. Classification (NCBI taxonomy): domain Bacteria; kingdom Pseudomonadati; phylum Pseudomonadota; class Gammaproteobacteria; order Enterobacterales; family Enterobacteriaceae; genus Citrobacter; species Citrobacter sp. LUTT5. The sequence goes on from NZ_CP047606.1 coordinate 3,293,350, forward strand.
TTCCGCCGTTACCGACCGCGTTGTAATTCAGGAAGTGCTGGAAGCCAGCGATATTCCATACCGCCATGACCGCCAGCTATTGCATAGTGCGCTGGAGAAAGCGGTGCAGGCGCTAGGCTAAACGGATTTGCCTGATGCGCGGCGCTTATCAGGCCTACAAAACGCTCTGCTCCGGCATCCGACCTACGAACGCGATCTTTGCCGTAGGCCGGATAAGGGGTTTACCCCGCATCCGGCACACTCTTACGATGCTGCGATAAACAACTCGCGCAGTTGATGCAACTGGTCGCGGATCGTCGCTGCCTCTTCAAATTCAAGATTCTGCGCATGCTGCATCATCTGCCCTTCCAGCTCGTGAATCTTCTGCTGCAGCGCTTTTGGCGTCATATCCAGTTCAACAACTTCAGACTTCGCGCCTGCACGTGACTTCCCTTTGCCTTTCGCCTTGGTCTTCGCAATATTCTGACCCAGCGCCAGAATATCGACCACTTTCTTATTCAGGCCCTGCGGCGTAATACCGTGCTCTTCGTTGTAGAGTTGCTGCTTCTCACGACGACGTTCGGTTTCACCAATCGCTTTAGCCATTGAGGCGGTAATTTTATCGCCGTAAAGAATAGCCTTACCGTTGATGTTTCGCGCCGCACGACCGATGGTCTGGATAAGCGAACGTTCAGAACGCAGGAACCCTTCTTTGTCTGCGTCCAGAATCGCCACCAGGGAGACCTCAGGCATGTCCAGACCTTCACGTAACAGGTTGATACCCACCAGCACGTCAAACTCGCCCAGACGCAGGTCACGAATGATTTCCATGCGTTCCACAGTATCGATGTCAGAGTGCAGATAACGCACCCGCTCGCCATGTTCTTCGAGGTATTCTGTGAGGTCTTCTGCCATCCGTTTGGTCAGCGTGGTGACCAGCACACGTTCGTTAATTGCCGCACGGGTGCGGATCTCCGACAGCAGATCGTCAACCTGCGTCGCCACCGGACGCACCTCAATGACCGGATCCAGCAGGCCGGTCGGTCGTACCACCTGATCGACCACTTCATCACCGGATTTCTCCAGCTCATAGTTGCCCGGCGTCGCCGAAACGTAGATAGTTTGCGGAGCCAGCGCCTCGAACTCTTCAAATTTGAGCGGACGGTTATCCAGCGCCGACGGCAGACGGAATCCGTATTCGACCAGGGTTTCTTTACGCGCCCGATCACCGCGATACATGCCGCCAATTTGCGGGATAGTCACGTGGGATTCATCCACCACCAGCAGGCCATCGGCAGGCAGGTAATCAAACAGCGTCGGCGGCGGCTCGCCAGGGCCGCGCCCGGACAGATAGCGGGAGTAGTTTTCAATCCCCGAGCAGTAACCCAGCTCATTCATCATTTCCAAATCGAACTGGGTACGCTGACTTAAGCGCTGTTCTTCCAGCAGTTTGTTATTTGCCAACAGGACTTTACGCCGCTCTGCCAGCTCAACTTTGATTTCTTCCATCGCCTGCACGATACGTTCTCGCGGCGTCACGTAGTGCGTTTTAGGATAGATGGTGTAGCGCGAAATTGTGGATTCGACCTGTCCGGTCAGCGGGTCAAACAGCGATAAACGTTCGACCTCTTCATCAAACAGTTCCACGCGCAGCGCGATGTCATCGGATTCTGCCGGGAAAATGTCGATCACTTCACCGCGCACGCGGAAGGTCCCGCGCTGGAATGCCTGATCGTTGCGGGTATATTGCAGCTCCGCCAGACGACGCAGGATCGCACGCTGGTCGATAATCATCCCCACCGTCAGGTGCAGCATCATTTTCAGGTACAGATCCGGGTCACCCAGACCATAAATCGCGGAAACCGACGCCACGACAACGACATCGCGACGTTCCAGCAGCGCTTTGGTTGCCGACAGGCGCATCTGCTCAATATGTTCGTTGACCGAAGCATCTTTCTCGATGAAGGTGTCAGAACTGGGTACGTAGGCTTCCGGCTGATAATAGTCGTAGTAAGAGACGAAATACTCCACCGCATTATCCGGGAAGAACTCTTTCATCTCACCGTACAGCTGAGCAGCAAGTGTCTTATTGGGGGCCAGCACCATGGTAGGACGCTGCAAGTCCGCAATCACGTTAGCGATGGTGAATGTTTTCCCCGACCCCGTCACCCCCAGTAGCGTCTGATGCGCCAGACCATCCTCCAGACCTTCTTCCAGGCGACGAATCGCCTCAGGCTGATCGCCAGAGGGTTTAAAAGCGGAATTTAGTTTGAACGGTTTACTCATGAGCAGCTACCTGAAGCAATGGGCGGGCAGGTGTGTAATTTTACTCGCAGCAGTATATTTTGCCAGTAAAATATACTGGATGAAAAAACAGTAACGCGCCAGAATATTTCTGTTACCCCAGCAAAATGGCCGTGGCTACAGGCTAAAATTTGTCCGCAGGCAAGATAAAACACCAGCAAAAATGTGTTATCCCCAAACCAATGACTTTTTTAACATTTGTCAAGCTACTCGATGAAAGTTTTGTGGCAACGCATGACACTTCTGCGACAGCCATTGCATTTATCTAACATCCTGTAATCTAATGATTATTATCTCGAGCCGTCTTTCGCATCAATTTAGTCGCAGGCCGCGTCTTCTCTCGCTTACATTGTGTTTTCTAACCCTAATACACAAGGTTATCCACAGGAATAGTGGATAACTGCCTCCAGCCCGTATGGACTGTAGCCTGGCAAAAACGTCCTGATGGTCTTTTCTGGTGGGATAAAAAAAAATTATCGCTATTTTTTGATATTTATCAGCTAACGAAGCGACCTCGGATGGCCGAGATCTTGCTCGCATTTTCATCATTTTCCTGCCTGCACCATCACGACACCACCAGGCACTGCCAATGTGCACAAAACAATGTCAGGAATGCGGTCAGTAAGAATTTACCGCCAGCGCTGCACGCCATCCTGCTGTATTTTTGCCCAATTCCGCTTCTGGCAAGAGATTTGCAGTTTTCTCCCGACCACCAGTCCGCGAGGCGGATATGATCATGAGGGAGAAATCTATGTTGAGTCTTCGTGCAGTGAATCACTATTACGGTAATCAACACTCGCTTTGGAATGTCGATCTCGACCTGTTGCCCGGTAAATGTACCGCCGTGCTGGGTCTTCCAGGGATGGGAAAGACTACGCTTGCCAATTGCATCATCGGCAATTTACCGATTGAGAGCGGAACCATGTTCTGGCATCAGGCTGGCGCACCACCTTGCGATCTGCTTCAGATTCCGGCGGCAAAGCGCATTGCACTAGGTATTAACTGTGTATCACAGGAGCGGCGAATTTTTTCGCAGTTGACGGTAGAGGAAAATCTGCACATTGCGCGCCAGGCGGTTGAGGAAAGCGAAGCAATGAACAGCAGCGATATTTACCGCCTGTTTCCACAGCTGTTTGTACTGCGTCAGGCCAAAGGGGTGGCATTGTCGGAGGAAAATCAGCACCAGCTTGCACTCGCCAGCGCGTTGGTCACTCGCCCGCGTCTGCTGATCCTCGATGAGCCCACACGAGGAACAGGCCAGGCGTATATCCACAAACTGGGGAATCTGATTGTGAGGCTAAGCCAGGAGCTTGGCATCACCATTATGCTCGCGGAGCAGAGCCTGCCGTTCATTCGTCGGGTCGCCGACTGCTATTGCTTGTTACATCGTGGCCGCAACGTGGCTCAAGGGCAAATAACACAATTCAGCGACCCGCTAATCAACGACTGGTGGATGCCAGAGACAAAACGCTAAGATCGATATAACGACCTGTCGATGCTTGCTCCGGCTCTTCTGCCAGCCAGGGAATTTCCCCCAGCAGCGGAGCCGCAAGCGCACGCTTTAGCGTCGCCATATATTCAGCATGACGCTTGCCGGGGGGCGTCACATCATTGGCAACCCATCCGGCGAGCGTCAGCCCAGCCTGCTGCACCGCCTGGGCGGTCAAAATGGCATGATTGATACAACCGAGCTTAACGCCAACCACCAGAATCACCGGCAGTTGTTCCTCTTTTACCCAGTCAGAAAAACTCAGCGTTGGCGAAAGCGGCGTAAACCATCCGCCTGCACCTTCCACCAATACCCAGTCAGCCTGTTCTTCAAGCAAGCGTAAGCCCGCAGACATCACGGAGGCCTGAATGGGGCGCCCTTCGTCAGCACTGATGATATGCGGTGAGGTAGGTTCCGCGAAGGTATACGGATTGATGGCTGCATAATCCACTGCTACAACGCTGTTGCGCTGTAGAGCCAGCGCATCGCTGTTTCGCAGACCTTCATCCGTCATTTCACTGCCTGACGCCACCGGCTTATAGCCGACGGTTCGCAATCCCAACTGTCCCGCCGCCTGAAGCAACGCACAGCTGGCGATAGTTTTACCTACTTCAGTGTCCGTCCCGGTGACAAAATACGTGTTAGTCACGTTGAATCACTCCCAAAAAAAGATGATAGGTCAGCGGATATTTCCCCTGCTGACAGGGCCAGGCGAGCTGTAGCTGACGCAGTTGCGAGCGGGTCAGCACACGCTGCTCGCGTCCATCATGCAAATGCGTCGCGCCAATACCCTTCAACGAGCGCATGGCGCTCAGCGCATCGTCAAACCACAGCGTGACGGCATGAGACTGGTATTCAACGTCCCAGCCGCACAGCGCGTTTTCCAGTTGCTCCACGGGCAAAAAACGGTTGGCATGCTCCCGGTCATCAACTGTTCGCCACGCCTGACGAAGTTCCGGCATCGAACCTTGCGCCAGGGTACTAAACGCCACCGTTCCGCCAGGACGCACCACCCGGTATAGCTCGCTTAACGCACCGCGTAGGTCGCTGCACCACTGCACGGCCAGATTGCTCCAGGCCAGGTCGAAAGTGGCAGCGGCCTGCGGAATGGCTTCGATATCCGCCAGCAGATAGTGATGGGCAACATCGTGCCGCTGCGCTTCAGCCAGCATTTGCGCCGACAGATCCAGCGCGCAGACCTCGCTCCCCTGCTCCCGCCAGTAGCGACTCATACGCCCAGGCCCACAGCCCGCGTCCAAAACCCGTGAGAACGCCCGGCCATCGAGTTGTGCCAGTAACGCATCGGCACTCTGACGTTGCAGCTCTGCGTGTTGCTCATAGTAGGTGGCAGCGCGGCCAAACGCGGCGGCAATCGCCTGTTTATTGACCTGCACCATGCAACACCTCCAGTAGACGATCGATATCCTGCACCTCATGCGCCTGGGTCAAAGTCAGCCGTAATCTGGCCGTACCGGTTGGCACCGTTGGTGGGCGAATTGCCGTTACCCAGCATCCCTGTTGCCGTAACGTCTGTGCCAGTTGCAGGGCTTTATGATTGTCGCCAACGATCAGCGGTTGAATAGCGCTATCTGAATGCGCCAGCGTCAAATCCGTAGTATTCACTCCAGCGCGAAAACGCTGGATCAGCATCGCTAACTTTTCCCTGCGTTCATCGCCTTCACGGCTGCGGATCACCGCCAGCGCGGCGCGTAAGGCTTGCGCCTGCGCCGGAGGCATACTGGTGCTGTAGATCAGATGGCGGGCAAACTGCAACAGATAGTCGGCCACGCTATCAGAACACAGGATCGCCGCACCGCTGACGCCAAACCCTTTGCCAAACGTCACTACGAGCAGCTCAGGTTTCACCTGTTGTCGAGAGCACGAACCGCGCCCTTCCTCACCGCTTACGCCAATCCCATGCGCATCATCCACCAGCAGCCACGCGCCCTGCCGTTTCGCCACCGCGTGGATTTCTGCCAGCGGCGCACTATCGCCATCCATGCTGAATACGCCTTCAGTGACCACCAGCTGCTGCCCCGGACAGGGGGAAGTCAGCAGACGCTCCAGGTGTTGCGGATCGTTATGGGTAAAGCGACGTAAAACAGCAGGGCTAAGGCTGGCGGCCTCCAACAGCGAGGCATGGCTAAGCCTGTCGGCGACAATGCGATCGTCTTTTTCCATCAATGCGGCTATCACTGCCTGATTAGCGGCAAAACCGGAGATGAACAACAGCGCCCGGGAATAGCCGAGCCACTGCGCCAGCTCTTCTTCCAGCGCCTGATGCGCAACGGAATAACCGCTGACATGGCCCGAGCCGCCACTGCCGACGCCAAAACGCTCAGCGCCCTGCTGCCACGCGCAGATAATTTGCGGATGGTGGCTTAAGCCGAGATAGTCGTTGCTGGAGAAATTCAGATACTGACGACCGCCAGCCTGTAACAAGCGACCAGCACCCTGTGTCACTGCATAGCGCCGACGCCACGCATCAGCACGACGACGCGCCGTTAGCGCATCGTCGATTTTTTGCTGCCAGGTCATACGGTTGCCGCGTTGTAGTAATCGTCGGTATCCGGGGTACGCAGCGCCTGCTCCAGACGTTGTTGCTGTTCGTTATCACCCGCCAGTACCGCCGTTTGCTGCGGGTTAAGACCCAGCTTACGGAACAACAATAAATCTTTATCTTCGTTCGGGTTCGGCGTGGTCAGCAGTTTGCAGCCGTAGAAAATCGAGTTGGCCCCGGCCATAAAGCACATTGCCTGGGTTTGTTCGTTCATCTGCTCGCGCCCGGCAGAAAGACGTACGTATGAGGTCGGCATCATGATGCGCGCGACGGCGATAGTACGAATAAAATCAAAAGCATCTACGTCGTCGTTATCGGCAAGCGGCGTGCCCTTCACTTTCACCAGCATGTTGATCGGCACGCTTTCCGGCGGCGTCGGCAGATTCGCTAATTGCAGCAGCAGACCCGCGCGGTCGGTCACCGTTTCACCCAGCCCCACAATCCCGCCGGAGCAAACTTTAATGCCCGCCTCACGCACTTTATCCAGCGTATCCAGGCGCTCCTGATACGAACGGGTGGTAATGATATTGCCGTAAAATTCCGGCGAGGTGTCGAGGTTGTGGTTGTAGTAGTCCAGACCCGCATTGGCCAGGCGCTGGGCCTGAGATTCGTCCAGCGTGCCCAGCGTCATACAGGCTTCCAGCCCCAGTTCTTTCACACCCTGAACCATTTGTTCCAGGTACGGCATATCGCGTTCGTGAGGGTTCTTCCACGCCGCGCCCATGCAAAACCGCGTTGAACCGGCTTGTTTCGCCTTACGTGCAGAGTCCAGAACCTGTTCAACTTCCATCAAACGTTCCGTTTCCAGTCCGGTTTTATAGCGGGAACTTTGCGGGCAGTATTTGCAGTCTTCCGGGCAAGCACCGGTCTTTATCGACAGCAGCGTACTAACTTGTACCTGCCGCGGATCGAAATGCTGACGATGAACCTGCTGCGCTTCAAACAACAGATCCAGCAGCGGTTTTTCAAATAATTCGGTGACTTGCGACATTGTCCAGCGAGAAGAATGAGCCATATTGGTATACGTTTCGTTGTTAGTTTGGTGTAGACTCGTAAACCTAAATCTTTTTAATTTGGTTTACAAGTCGATTATGACAACGGACGATCTTGCGTTTGACCAACGCCATATCTGGCACCCTTACACCTCCATGACCTCCCCGCTGCCGGTTTATCCGGTGACGCGTGCCGAAGGTTGTGAACTGATATTAGCCAGCGGTGAGAAGCTGATTGACGGCATGTCATCCTGGTGGGCGGCAATCCACGGTTACAATCACCCGCAGCTGAATGCCGCGATGAAAACGCAGATTGATGCCATGTCGCACGTGATGTTTGGCGGCATTACCCATGCCCCGGCTATTGCGCTGTGTCGCCAGTTGGTGGCGATGACGCCCGAGGCGCTGGAGTGCGTTTTTCTCGCGGATTCTGGTTCGGTCGCCGTGGAAGTCGCGATGAAAATGGCGCTGCAATACTGGCAGGCCAAAGGTGCATCCCGTCAGCGTTTCCTGACATTTCGTAACGGTTATCACGGCGATACTTTCGGCGCGATGTCGGTCTGCGATCCTGACAACTCGATGCACAGTCTGTGGAAGGGTTATCTGCCTGATAACCTGTTTGCACCCGCTCCGCAAAGTCGGATGGGCGGCGAATGGGACGAACTGGATATGGTGCCTTTTGCCCGTCTGATGGCCGCACATCGCCACGAAATTGCGGCAGTGATCCTTGAACCGATTGTGCAAGGCGCTGGCGGCATGCGCATGTACCATCCTGAGTGGTTAAAGCGCATCCGTAAGATGTGTGACCGGGAAGGCATTTTGCTGATTGCCGATGAAATCGCCACCGGATTTGGTCGCACGGGCAAGCTGTTTGCCTGTGAGCATGCCGATATCACTCCGGACATTTTGTGCCTTGGAAAAGCGTTAACCGGCGGAACGATGACCCTTTCCGCCACCCTAACCACGCGCCTGGTTGCGGAAACCATCAGTAACGGTGAAGCCGGATGTTTTATGCACGGCCCGACTTTCATGGGTAATCCACTGGCCTGCGTCGTCGCCTCTGCCAGCCTGTCGCTGCTCGAAACCGGCGAATGGCGCTCGCAGGTCGCGGCCATTGAAGCGCAGTTGCGTGAAGAACTCGCCCCGGCGGCAGATTCCCGTTGGGTCGCCGACGTGCGCGTACTTGGTGCCATCGGCGTGATAGAAACCACGCATCCGGTGAATATGGCCGCGTTACAGAAGTTCTTTGTCGAACAGGGCGTGTGGGTAAGACCGTTTGGTAAGCTCATTTATCTGATGCCGCCGTACATCATCAAGCCCGAACAACTGCGCAGCCTGACGCAGGCCGTCAACGAGGCTGTGCGCAATGCAACATTTTTTAGCGATTAATCGGCGGTAAGCTCTACGGTTTCTGGCTACACTTTTTGGCTAACGAGAGGAGTCAGCATGAAACTAATCAGTAACGATCTGCGCGATGGCGAAAAGCTTCCTCATCGCCACGTCTTTAACGGCATGGGATATGACGGGGATAATATTTCCCCGCATCTGGCATGGGATGATGTGCCCGCCGGGACTAAAAGCTTTGTCGTGACCTGTTACGATCCTGATGCGCCAACCGGCTCCGGCTGGTGGCACTGGGTGGTGGTTAACCTGCCTGCAGGTACCCGGGTTTTACCACAAGGTTACGGCTCGGGGCTGGTTGCGTTGCCGGAAGGCGTGCTGCAAACACGCACGGATTTTGGTAAAGCCGGTTATGGTGGCGCTGCGCCGCCGAAGGGGGAAAACCACCGCTATATCTTTACGGTTCACGCACTGGATGTGGAGCGTATTGATGTCGATGAGGACGCCAGCGGCGCGATGGTTGGATTTAACGTCCATTTCCACTCGCTCGCCAGCGCTTCTGTTACCGCAATATTTAGCTAAGTTCTGTTGTGCCGGATGTCGGCTTAGCCTCATCCGGCCTACAAAGCAGACCGTAAGCCTGATAAGACGCGTCAGCGTCGTCATCAGGCAATTTTCTACAGAAATTCAGGCAGCAATTTCAGCAACGTTCCTTGCGCTAACAGTTCGGTCGCGCACTCGATATCCGGGGCGAAAAAGCGATCCTGCGTGTAATGAGCAACCTGCTCGCGTAAAGCCTGGCGCGCCTGCTCCAGCAGCGGGCTTGAGGTTAACCCTTCGCGCAGGTCAATCCCCTGACACGCCGCCAGCCACTCTACGGCAATCACGCCGCGCGTATTTGCTGCCATCTCCCACAGTCTGCGCCCCGCCGCCGGAGCCATAGATACGTGATCTTCCTGGTTGGCGGACGTCGGTAAACTGTCTACGCTATGCGGATGCGCCAGCGCTTTGTTCTCACTCGCCAGCGCGGCAGCCGTGACTTGAGCAATCATAAAGCCGGAGTTCACCCCACCGTTTTTCACCAAAAACGGCGGCAGTTGCGACATGTGTTTATCCATCATTAACGCAATGCGTCGCTCCGATAACGAGCCGATTTCCGCAATCGCCAGCGCCAGATTATCTGCTGCCATCGCCACCGGTTCAGCATGGAAGTTGCCGCCAGAAATGACATCCCCCTCTTCGGCAAATACCAGCGGGTTGTCGGAAACCGCATTGGCTTCCACCAGCAGAACATCCATCACCTGGCGCATTTGCGTCAGACATGCCCCCATCACCTGTGGCTGACAGCGCAGAGAATACGGATCCTGCACTTTCTCACAGTTATGATGCGACTGCGAAAGCGCGCTGGTGTCGGTCAATACGTGACGATACAGCGTTGCGGCATCAATCTGCCCACGCTGCCCTCGCGCGGCGTGAATACGGGCATCAAACGGACGACGGGAACCCAGCACGGCTTCGGTGGTCAGCGCCCCGCACACCGTTGCAGACGCAAACAGTTCCTGAGCTTCAATTAGCCCACGCAGCGCAAAGGCCGTCGAAGCCTGGGTACCGTTGAGCAACGCCAGCCCTTCTTTTGCCTCCAGCGTTATCGGCTCCAGCCCGGCCTTTTTCAGCGCTTCGGTCGCCGGGAGCCATTCCCCCTGCCAGCGCGCCTTCCCTTCTCCCAACAGCGTCAAAGACATATGCGCCAGCGGCGCCAGGTCACCCGATGCCCCCACGGAGCCTTTCGCCGGGATCAGCGGATACACCTCGGCATTAACCAGCGCAATCAGCGCTTCAATCACGCTCAGGCGAATACCGGAAAAACCGCGCGCCAGGCTGTTGATTTTCAGCACCATAATCAGACGCACCATCGCGTCGTCCAGCGCCTCACCGACACCTGCCGCATGGGAAAGCACCAGCGAACGCTGCAAATTCTGCAAATCTTCCGTGGCGATACGGGTCTGGGCCAGCAGGCCAAAGCCGGTATTAATGCCATACGCCGTACGGCCTTCAGCGACAATATTATTGACGCAGGCGACGCTGGCGTTAATAGCATCGATCGCCCCGGCATCCAGACTCAGTTTGACCGGCTGCTGCCAGATTTCACGTAGCTGGATAAAACTCAGATGGCCCGGCGTGAGTGTCATGGTGTTCATATCAGTGTTTCTCCTGCGTCGCGGCAACCATCGGCAAATTCAGCCCTTCTTCGACGGCGCATTCCACCGCAATGTCATATCCGGCGTCGGCGTGACGCATCACCCCGGTCGCCGGATCGTTATGTAAGACCCGGGCGATACGCGCCGCGGCTTCATCGGTGCCATCGCAAACAATCACCATCCCGGCATGCTGAGAGAAGCCCATACCGACCCCGCCACCGTGATGCAGCGACACCCAGGTCGCGCCGCTGGCGGTGTTAAGCAGCGCGTTCAGCAGCGGCCAGTCGGATACGGCGTCTGAGCCGTCGCGCATAGCTTCAGTTTCGCGGTTCGGGCTGGCAACAGAACCTGAGTCCAGATGGTCACGGCCAATAACAATCGGCGCGGATACTTCACCGCTGCGCACCATTTCATTAAACGCCAGCCCTAGTTTCTGACGCCACTCCAGGCCGACCCAGCAGATACGCGCCGGTAAACCCTGGAAATTAATCCGCTCACGCGCCATATCCAGCCAGTGATGAAGGTGCTTATCATCTGCCACGATCTCTTTCACTTTGGCATCTGTTTTATAAATATCCTGCGGATCGCCGGACAGCGCCACCCAACGGAACGGGCCAATGCCGCGACAGAACAACGGTCGAATATAAGCAGGTACGAAGCCGGGGAAATCAAAGGCATTTTCCACACCCATCTCTTTGGCCATCTGGCGAATGTTGTTGCCGTAATCAAACGTTGGCACGCCCATTTTGCTAAACGCCAGCATCGCCTCAACGTGCGTTGCCATTGAACGTTTCGCCGCCTGCACCGTGCCCTGCGGATCGGACACCGCTTTTGCCTGATACTCTTCCCAGCTCCAGCCAGACGGCAGATAACCATGCAGCGGATCGTGGGCGCTGGTCTGGTCGGTGACCATATCCGGGCGCACACCGCGCTTCACCAGTTCCGGCACAACGTCGGCGGCGTTCGCACACAGCGCAATGGAGACCGCTTTACCCTCGCGAGTGTATTTGTCGAGACGCGCCAGCGCATCGTCAAGCGATGTCGCCTGCTCGTCCACGTAACGGGTACGCAGACGGAAATCGATTCGGCTTTGCTGGCATTCAATGTTCAGCGAACACGCCCCCGCAAGCGTAGCGGCTAACGGCTGCGCCCCGCCCATGCCGCCCAGTCCGGCGGTCAATACCCAGCGCCCGCTCAGGTTACCCTGATAATGCTGACGCCCGGCCTCAACGAAGGTTTCATAAGTCCCCTGCACGATCCCCTGGCTGCCGATGTAGATCCAGCTCCCGGCGGTCATCTGGCCGTACATCGCCAGCCCTTTGGCGTCCAGTTCGTTGAAATGTTCCCAGGTAGCCCAATGTGGCACCAGGTTGGAGTTGGCAATCAGCACGCGCGGTGCGTTGTCGTGAGTTTTGAATACGCCTACCGGTTTTCCGGACTGGACCAGCAGCGTCTCATCGGTCTCCAGTTTGGTCAGCGCGTTGACGATGGCGTCATAGCATTCCCAGTCCCGTGCGGCGCGGCCAATCCCGCCGTAAACCACCAGCTCATGTGGATTTTCCGCCACATCGGGATCCAGATTATTCATTAACATGCGCAGCGGCGCTTCGGTCAGCCAGCTTTTGGCCGTTAAGGTGGTGCCGCGTGGGGCACGAATATCCTGCTGACGATATTTGCTATGGGACATGACAGAAAACTCCTCGCGAACGTCGGATAGATAAGTAACATATACTTGTCTATACAAGTCACCGCAAGGATGATTTTAACAATTAAGATACATTTTTATTATATTGCGTCAGCAATCACGGTTTTCATCTCCTGTATCAGGACATAAACCGCCCTTGCAGTCGATAGCGGGAACCAGGGAACAGCAAACGGGCATGAGAGACAATGGATGACGCGGACCAGGTCTTGCGGCGGATCAGCAGGCAGGGATCGTGTTCTTTGATGTTCAGCAGCGCGCACTCTTCGGCGCTGGCGCGAACGGCCTCAACAATATGCTCACCTTCGGTCAAGGGGGCTATCAGTGAAAGGTATGCGTGCGGCGTGGTCTGGCTGTAATCCTGCCCCAGATACTCCGGCACAATTTCGGCATTCACGCAGCGATCTTCAATCTGTACCGGCAGATCGTTCTCGTAGTGCACCATGACAGAGTGAAAAATAGAGGTGCCTTCTTTGACGTTTAATACCAAAGCCTGCTGCGCGTTTGCCCGGGTTCTTTCCAGCGTCAGCACTTCGCACCGGTGCTGATGCTGACGGGCGTTGATTTCATCCGCGATGCTGCGAATTTCAAACAGCGCGGACTGACCTTTTGGCTCGGCGACAAACGTCCCCACACCCTGCAAACGCACCAGTACACCTTCATCCGTTAACTCGCGCAGCGCCCGGTTGATGGTCATGCGGCTGAAACCATACTGCGCCACCAGTTCTGCCTCAGACGGAATGCGATCGTGAGGCTGCCAGATACCGCTGGCAATTTTTTCGCTGATCTCCTGTTTGACCTTTTCGTAAAAAGGAGCCGGAGCAGAACGGGATGGGAGCATGCGTGAGCCTTCCTTAAGCTGAAAATGTGAGTGGGTACAGTTTACAGGCATTACCCGAACCTGATAAGCGCAACGCCATCAGGTATGTCAGTGCCACCAGTGGGCGATTTGCCAGCCTAATCGCGCCGCAACCCGCGCCGCCCGGCCATCATCGTCAAAGCGTGGATTAAATTCAACCATATCCACCGCCTGTAGTTTACCGCTACGACACAGAGGCTCAATCAGTCTCAGCAGCGTCGCCAACGGTACGCCAAGCGCGGCGGGGGCCGACACACCGGGCATTTCCCACACCGGCAGCACGTCGAGGTCGATTGTCAGATAGATGACATCCAGATTGGCAATGAACTGCGCTAACCGCGCCTGCGCCGTATCACAATGCAGATCCTCCACTACGGTCACACCGAGCCGCTGGGCCTCATCCCAAAGCGCCTGGGTGTTTGCCGCCCGGCTGACGCCGATACAGGCATAGTGAAATTCACGCTGTTGTTCATCGCAAAGCTGCGCCAGCTGGCGAAACGGCGTACCGGATGTAGCCTGCCCGGCATGGCGCAAATCGAGATGCGCATCGAAGTTGACTATCCCCACTTTCGCCTGCGGGAACGCGTCCAGCACACCTGCGCCATGGGCATATGCGGTTTCGTGTCCGCCCCCCAGAACATAGGTGCGCATATTTTCCTGCTGGCAACGCTGTACCGCATTCCGTAGCGCCTGCTGCGCGCCCTCAAGATCGGGGGCCTGCGCCACAATATTGCCCAGATCCACCAGTCGATGATGCCCATTGTGACTGGCTAAATTCGCCAGCGCCTTGCGCAGCACATCGGGCGCTCCGGCAGCTCCCGTGCGCCCCTGATTACGTTTAACACCTTCGTCGCAGGCAAACCCGAGCAACGCTATCTGCTCGCGATACATTTCTGGGCTAAACGTCGGGCTCTGGGTGATAGTCTGAAACAGGCGCAGCGCATTCGGCGATTCGGCCCGGTCATCACGTCCCTGCCATAGCGCAGGTGAAGCAGGTTGCCAGTGAGTCATGCTATTTGTCCTTTGAATACGCGTTGGTAGAGCGGGTTGCGTCCTGGTTCATACAGGATCTCAACAGGAAGTGTGGCATCCCACACCACAAAATCGGCCACAAACCCGGCCTTCAATTGACCGTGGGTGTCGTGACGCCCCAGCGCCCGGGCCGCATGACGGGTTACGCCCGCCCATGCTTCTTCCGGCGTTAAGCCAAACTGAACGCAGGCCATATTCATCGCCCAGTGCAGGCTGATAAACGGGCTGGTACCGGGGTTAAAATCTGTCGCTACCGCCATCGGTACCTGATATTGACGCAGCAACGCTACCGGTGGGCGCTGCTGCTCTTTGAGGAAATAGAATGCGCCGGGCAGCAGCACGCCGACCGTACCGCTTTGGCTCATTGCCGCCACGCCCGCTTCATCGAGGTATTCAATATGATCGGCGGATAGCCCGTGGTAGCGGCTTACCAACTGTGCGCCGCCAAGCAATGACAGTTGTTCGACATGGCCTTTAATCGGGATGCCCAGCGCCTGCGCAGCCTGAAACACCCGCTCACTCTGCGCCAACGAAAAACCAACGCTTTCACAGAACAGATCAACGGTCTCAAACAGCCCTTGTTCCCACAGCTGCGGCAAAATGGTCTCGCACACCAGCGTAATATAGCCGTCAGGATCATCCCTGAATTCCGTTGGCGTCGCATGCGCAGCCAACAGCGTCGGGCTGATTTCAACGATATTCTCTGCCGCCAGCGCTGCCACCACGCGCAATATTTTCTCTTCTGTCGGCAAATCCAGGCCGTAGCCGGATTTTATTTCCAACAGCGTAACACCTTCTTTGATCAGCTGTTCCATCCGCTGATGGGCTACGTGTAAGAGTTGTTCATCCGTGGCGCTGCGGGTCGCCGATACGGTGGCATTGATCCCCCCACCCTGAGCGCTTATCTGCTGGTAGGAGACACCATTTAACCGCTGCTCCCATTCACCTGCGCGGTTTCCGCCAAAGACGAGATGCGTATGGCAATCAATCAGGCCAGGCGTAATCAGCCGGCCCTGCATATCAAAAGTATTGTCATGTGTGAGATATAACGATGATTCCGGGACGATATCGCGAATCTTGCCCTGGCGGACGATCAGCGCATGACCATCCACCAGCCCATATGGGGTACCACGTTCAGGATCCATAGTCGCCAGACGAACATTGCGCCAGATAACATCATCAGGGAAGAATTGCTGCATTCGACTCACCACTTGTCATAGGTTGTATAGACATTTATTTTTGATTATAGGGATGTTGTCAACCTGAAGAGCCATAATTGTTATCTATTTGTGATATAAAGACTCTCCGCGCCAGACATTGCTGCGATAAAAAACAACTTTTTACCTTTTCGCCTTCCCGTTTCGCTCAACTTAGTATAAAAAAGCAGGCTTTAATGGATAACTTTCAAAGCCCGGAGCAACCTGTGAATATATCATCAGTTTCCCGTCTGGCGCTGGCAATGGCTTTTGGCGTGACGCTGACCGCCTGTAGCTCTACGCCGCCCGATCAAATTCCTTCCGATCAGACCGCGCCAGGTACCTCTTCGCGCCCGATCTTGTCGGCCAATGAAGCGAAAAACTTCGTTGCTGCGCACTATTTTTCCGCGCTGACGCCAAACACCGCGCCATGGAGCCCTTCTTCAATTTCTCTGCCTGCACAACCTGACTTCGTCGTTGGCCCGGCAGGCACTCAGGGCGTAACCCATACCAGCATTCAGGCTGCGGTGGATGCGGCAATTATCAAACGTACGAACAAACGTCAGTACATCGCGATTATGCCGGGCGAGTATCAGGGCACGGTATACATCCCGGCAGCAACGGGTAGCCTGACGCTGTACGGTATGGGCGAAAAACCGCTGGATGTAAAAATTGGCCAGGCCATTGACGGTGACATGAGCACCGCAGACTGGCGTCGTACGGTGAACCCAGGCGGTAAATATATGCCGGGTAAACCTGCGTGGTATATGTTTGATAATTGCCAGAACAAACGTGGCACAAATATTGGTGTGATGTGTTCTGCCGTCGTCTGGTCGCAAAACAACGGTCTGCAATTGCAGAACCTGACCATCGAAAACAACCTGGGTGATAGCGTTGATGCAGGCAACCACCCGGCCGTTGCGCTGCGTACCGATGGTGATAAAGTGCAGATCAACAAGGTCAATATTCTGGGTCGTCAGAATACGTTCTTTGTAACCAACAGCGGCGTACAAAACCGTCTGGAAAACGATCGTCAGCCTCGCACGCTGGTAACCAACAGCTACATTGAAGGTGATGTGGATATCGTTTCTGGTCGTGGCGCAGTGGTGTTCGAGAACACCGATTTCCGTGTTGTGAATTCCCGTACGCAGCAGGAAGGTTACGTGTTCGCACCGGCTACTCTGTCAAACATCTACTACGGTTTCCTGGCGATTAATAGCCGCTTCACGGCAAGCGGCGATGGCGTGGCGCAGTTAGGCCGATCGCTGGATGTCGATTCCAACACTAACGGTCAGGTCGTTATCCGTGACAGCGTGATTAACGAAGGCTTTAACATGGCAAAACCATGGGCTGACAGCGTTATCGCAAAACGCCCGTTTGCCGGTAATACCGGTGCGGAAGATGACAAAGGTGAAATCCAGCGCAACCTGAACGACACCAACTTCAACCGCATGTGGGAATACAACAACCGCGGTATCGGTAGCAAAGTGGTTGCCGAGCCGAAGCAGTAATCCCAGAGAAAAAAAAGGTCGCCATATTTACGCTGGCGACCTTTTTTATGGCGTTACACCAAACGCGATTTATTAAAGTTAATCAAACTCCCCGCTTTAATAATCTCACGCTCCTCGGCGGTCAGGCTTTCCATATACAAGCTGATTTCACTCATCGCGCCATCAGCATGAAGAACGTACGCTTTTATCTCGCCACTGCACTCATCCAGCGCACGGCGAATACCGGGAATATAGATATAGTCCCCGACTTCAAAAGAGGGTTTCTCAGCCATTTGTAGCGGTAACATTCCCCAGTTAATGACATTGGAACGGTAACGCTTGGTAGCATATTCCTCGGCGATGTTTGCCAGCCCACCGATCACTCGCTGACAGCTTGCCGCCTGCTCGCGCGCAGAACCATCACCAGGCTTGACGGCATAAATCATGCTGCCAATCTCAGTCTCCAGTGGTCGCGTGTTTTCCTGACCGGTAATCTGCTGGATGCGTGCGAAAACGGACGCCAGTTCGCTAACGTCACCCGCCTGACGTTGTTTTTCCCGTTCAGCGACCGCCTTGCTTCTGCCAACATAGCCGGGATCGCGTCGGGAAAGGGTAAATTCCGCCAGCCCCAAAGGATTGGAACGATACGAAGAGGTTTCTCCGGACGGGATAAGCTCATCCGTCGTTGTCACATCATCAAGTATTTTTGAGGCCACTTTCAGCAGAATATTTTCTGTTAACGCGCCCAGTTCCGGCCAGTCTTTAATATTCGGGCCGTAAATGAGCGGCTGTTGCGTGGCCCCTTTAACAAACCCCTGGTATACGCGGCTCTTATATGGCGCAGGATTAAACGCATAGTCAGGTACAGCCTCCCAGCAGTCCAGATCCGTCGCGGCAGTGAGGAATCCTCCATTTGCTGCCGTAGCCGCAATTGATCGCGCATCCATCAGCGCAACGGCTGACATTTGACCATTGCCCGGTTTCGAGCCTTCACGGTTAGGGAAGTTGCGCGTGGTATGGCGGATGCTAAGAGCATTGTTGATTGGCGTATCGCCCGCACCAAAGCATGGTCCACAGAATGCGGTTCTGATGACGGCCCCCGCTCCCAGTAAATCCGCAACGACACCTTTCTGCGCTAAATCCATAAACACCGGCTGTGACGAGGGGTAGACAGCCAGCGAGAAAGCATCATTACCGCAGGATTGACCACGTAATGCCTGCGCCGCAGCAATCACGTTTTCAAAGTTGCCGCCCGAGCATCCAGCAATGATCCCCTGCTGTACTTTTAAGCGTCCGTTCTCCACTTTATCCAACAACGAGAGGCTGGCTTTACCTTGCGCGATTCGCGAAGATTCAACTTCAATCTCCCGGAGAATATCCGTCAGATTTTCATTGAGTGTAGCAATCTCATAGACATTACTTGGATGGAATGGCAGCGCAATCATCGGCTTAACCGCACTCAAATCAACATGAATACACCCATCGTACCAGGCCATCGGCTGCGGGTTGAGCGGGCGATAATCCTGTTCGCGACCATGTAATGCCAGCCAACTGCGAGTTTCATCATCCGTTTGCCAGACAGAGCTCAGGCAGGTGGTTTCGGTGGTCATTACATCAACGCTGTTGCGAAAATCCGTTGAGAGATGGCGAATGCCAGGGCCGACAAACTCCATGACCTTATTTTTGACGTAGCCATTTTTAAACACTGCGCCAATGATAGCCAAAGCCACATCCTGCGGGCCGATGCCCGCAACAGGCTTGCCGGTCAGATAAACGGCAACAACGCCAGGATAATCAATATCCCAGGTATCGTTTAACAGCTGCTTGACCAGCTCACCGCCCCCTTCTCCTACCGCCATCGTGCCTAATGCGCCGTAACGCGTGTGGCTGTCTGAGCCGAGGATCATTTTGCCGCCCCCGGCCATCATTTCACGCATGTACTGATGGATGACAGCAATATGTGGCGGCACAAAGATTCCGCCGTAACGCTGTGCCGCAGACAGACCAAACATATGATCGTCACCGTTAATGGTTCCCCCTACCGCGCATAATGAGTTATGGCAGTTCGTCAGAACGTACGGTAAAGGAAAGCGCTCCATTCCTGATGCTTTAGCGGTCTGAATAATACCGACAAAGGTAATATCGTGTGATGCTAATGAATCAAACTTAATTTTTAGCTTATTCATGTCACCGGACGTATTATGCGCTGAGAGAATCGACCACGCGATAGTTCCTTTTTTCGCATCTTCTTTACAGATTGGTTCAGACACCTCATCCTCAGCGATAATTTCATTATTACCGGAGAGGTAAATCCCTTTCTCATATAATTTAATCATTAGATACTCCACATTGCTGTGCTCCAACCAGAGCACAGACAACCAATGAACGATGTAATTTATACCCTAAATAATTCGAGTTGCAGGAAGGCGGCAAGGGAGCGAATCCCCAAGAGCTTACTCCAGTAAGTGACTGGGGTGAGCGAGCGCAGCCAACGCACATGCAACTTGAAGTATGACGGGTATAGTTAGAGCATGTTCCAGCCAATCAACATATTCCACCACCAAAGACCCAGCGTAATATGGACGAGGAACGTCAAGAACGTCAGCATTGCGCCGACCAGCCACCACGATTTGATGTCGTTATATCCAACGCCAAAAATAACCGGTCCCGCGGCGCCGCCATAATGGGTAACCATACCGCCGTAAGAGTTAGAAAAGAGTAATGCCAATGCAGTTAACATCAGTGGTGCACCAGAAACGTTCGCCAGCATGGCAAATACCGGCATCATTGCCACAATATAGGCGCTGCCAGAGGCAAAGAAATAACGAACAATAATGCTCAAAAAGAGAATAACAAAGAACGCAACGTTGCCGTGGTTACCAAAGTCGAGGTTATTCTTGAAGAGTTCGGCTAACCAATCGAAGAATTTCACTTTCGATAACAGCGAACTCAAACCGATAATACCGCCGTACCAGATTAAGGTATTCCAGCCGCCCTTATTTTTAACCACATCATCCCAGGTGACTACGCCAAACAAAAGCATCGTACCCATTACTACAATGGCAACCGTTGATTCATCAACGCCGAGAGTTTTACTAAAGATCCATCCTAATAGCGCGAGGACGAAAATGCCCAGCAGCATTTTTTCGCGCCCTTTCATTGGCCCTAAATCCTGAAGCCCGGCTTTGGCGATAGTTTTGTTATCAACCTTTTTAATTTCAGGTGGATACATAAAATAGATGACTAAAGGCGTTACCAACAGCATAACCAGTCCAGGCAAAGCAGCTGCAAGAGCCCATCCTCCCCAGCTTAGTTGTAACTGACAGATATCGTTGATCATCTTCAATGCCAGAATGTTTCCTGCCATCGCAGTAAAAAACATATAGCTGGTCGTTTTAGTGACCATATACACCGTCATCATCAGGTAGTGGCCGACGCGGCGGGGGCTCTTGTCCGGCTCAGAGCCTAGCGCCACCGCCACGCTATTGATGATGGGCAAGACAATGCCTCCCGCACGCGCAGTATTTGACGGTGTTGCCGGGGCTAATACCAGGTCAAGAAATACGGTCACGTAGCCCAGGCCAAGCGTGGTGTTACCTATTTTACCAATCAGAATATAGGCAATTCGCTTGCCCAGTCCCGTCGTCACAAAAGCAGCGCTTAAAGTAAACGCGGAGAACACCAGCCATGTCGTACCGGAAGCATAGCCACTCAGCACGCTGCTGGTTTTAAGTACGCCGCTGCCTAAATTTCCGACAACCACCATTGAAGCGGCAACAGCAATCAATAATACCACCGGTTCAGGAAACGGTTTGATCACCAGCCCGACAATGGCTGCGAGATAAATACCAAATAGCACCCAGGCCAGTTCACTTAATCCTGCCGGTGCTGGCATAAGTCCTATAATGCAAGGGATGGCCAATATTAATATTAGCTTCCATAATGATTTAACGTTCATTTTGGGGTCCAGAATAATCTGTACAAGCTATACAGAATGTTTTTCGATTTTCCATAATCACATCGACATGTGGCCAATGCTGTCAGGGAAGATAAACATCACCGGCGAATATTTTTCTGGCGGTGCGAATAACCGAAGCTCTGATAGTTTCAGGCTCATCCCCTTCATTGGTTAAATAAATATCAAGAGCGCCACCTGGATGTTCGATAGTGATATTCCCGTAATGCGCGCCTGCCGTTACCTGACGCGTAACGGTACCGTTAATGGCGCAACTGCTGGCGATCGCTATCGCCCCGGTAATTGCCAGTGCTTTATGGCAAGAATGCGGCATAAAATAGCGAACATTAATTGCGCCATCGTGCTGAGGTGCCGAGATGAGAATAGGTTTAGGGATAACCTTATTACTGACATTTCCCAGGCCCATAGCTTCACCGGCCTGTAAACGAATAGACTCGATGCGCGCCAATAATTCGCGGTCTGCATCTAAATCTTGCGCGGATTCATAACCCGTTTTCCCCAGGTATTCGGCAGGAATAATTACGACAGGTGTCGCCATATCCATACAGGTCACGGGAACGGAGTTGATATAATCGATGTGTTGGCCCGTTGGAAAAATATGCCCGGTTTTAGAACCTGCAGCATTCAGGAATGTCAATGCAATCGGGGCCGATGTTCCCGGGACACCGTCAATTCTTGCTGTTCCTTCATACTCAACAACGCCGTTTGGTGTCTGTATATCAGCTTCGATAAACGTGTTGGTGTTTACATTGCGAATACGAACGCGGGTGGTCGGCGTTGCGGCATTAATTAATCCCTTTTCGATAGCAAACGCGCCAACGGCGGAAAGCATATTGCCGCAGTTCGGCGTGGTATCGACCCGTTGCTCATGCACCAATACCTGAGCAAATAAATAATCGATATCAGCTTTCGGGTCGTTTGAACGACTAATGATCGCTACTTTGCTGGTTAACGGATTGCCACCACCAATGCCGTCTATTTCCAGCGAATTGCCAGAACCCATAATTTTAATCAATACTTCATCACGCAGTTTTTCTTCTTGCGGTAGATCTTGTGCTAATAAAAATGCGCCCCTGGAGGTTCCTCCGCGCATCATAACGCAAGGTATTTTTTTCATGATTATGCTCTCGATATTATTTTCACTATGTACATGGTTGCATGTCATGATTAGGGTGACTAATGACTTCATTTTCGTGATTAGTGATTTATTTTTATTAATTAAAAGTTATGAATTGCAGATACACTGAACACTTTCATCTTAGACAGGGGCTTCCCCGATTTAGTCCGGAGTCAGAATGAAACACGAATTATCAAGCATGAAGGCGTTTGTCACACTGGCAGAGTCCGATTCTTTTAACAATGCCGCCAAGTTACTTAATATTACGCAACCTGCATTAACACGCAGGATTAAAAAAATGGAAGAGTATTTACACACTCAACTCTTTGAAAGAACAACTCGCAAAGTCACATTAACAAAAGCGGGAAAAATGCTTTTACCTGAAGCCAGAGAATTAATCAGGGCATTAGATGAAACTATTTTTAATATTAGCGATGTGAATGTTCATCATCATGGCATAGTGACATTATCCTGTATTCCTACCGCAGTTTTCTATTTCTTGCCGTTGGCAATAGGAAAATTTAATGAGCGGTATCCCAATATCAAAGTGCGAATTATTGAACAAGGTACGAATAATTGTATGGAATCCGTACTTTGCAATGAGGCTGATTTTGGAATAAATATGAACAACATCACAAATTCCTCTATCGAGTTCACTCCACTGGTTAATGAACCGTTTGTTCTGGCCTGTCGGCGCGATCATCCACTCGCCAATAAACAGTTGGTGGAGTGGCAGGAATTGCTGAATTACAAATTGATAGGCGTTCGCTCCTCAAGCGGTAACCGATTATTGATTGAACAACATTTGGCCGATAAACCGTGGAAGTTGAACTGGTTTTACGAGGTTCGTCATCTGTCCACTTCGCTGGGTCTGGTTGAAGCTGGACTGGGCGTTTCCGCGTTACCAGGGTTAGCAATGCCGCAAACGCCGCATCCCACCCTGACAGGTATCCCACTGGTTGAGCCTGTTATTAGACGCACGCTGGGAGTTATTCGGCGTAAAGACGCTATTCTCTCACCTCCCGCTCAACGTTTCTTCTCTCTTCTGCTTAATTTATGGGCAGATGACAAAGACTGTCTTTGGACATCCGTTGCTGAACGTCATGAAAATTTACCGCTTGTTGAATGAACATAAAAAAATCCGCAATCTTCAAAAGATTGCGGATCGTTTGTAACACCTGACGTTTTAGTACGCGTTAACCACCACCCACATCGGGCCTTGTCCTACCGCGTAACGACCGTTCTCTGTCAACAGTCCTTGTTCGCCTGCAATCTTATACACCGCGATATGGTGCGATTTTTGCCCGGCGGCAATCAGGTATTTTCCGCTGTGATCGATATTAAAACCACGTGGCTGAGTTTCGGTAGGCTGGAAACCCTCTTTAGTCAGTACGCTACCGTCTTCAGACACGCTAAAGACCGTAATCAGGCTGGCGGTGCGATCACAGGCATACAGATGACGCCCATCAGGTGTGATATGAATATCTGCTGCCCAACGGGTATCAGCGAAATCTGCAGGCATCATATCCAGCGTCTGCACACACTCAATTTTGCCGTACGGATCTTTCAGCTCCCAGACATCAACAGAGCTGTTCAGCTCGTTCACACAGTAGGCATATTGCTTATTCGGATGGAACGCCATATGACGCGGGCCCGCGCCTTCCACGGTAGTCACTTCAGCCGGTTCCTGCGCGACCAGATGGCCATCATCGCTTACGTCAAACAGGCAGATACGATCCTGTTTCAACGCCGGAACCCACAAAGTACGGTTATCCGGAGAGATGTTGGCTGAGTGGCAACCATCCAGGCCCTCAACCACGTCAACCAGTTCCACCGGCAGGCCATCTTCCAGACGCGTGACGCTCACGCTGCCAGCGTTATAAGAACCCACAAACACGAAACGTCCCTGATGATCGGTAGAAATATGCGTCGGGCTACCCGGCAGCGCAGACTCTGCCGCGAAGGTCAGCGCACCGTCATCAGGCGCAATACGATAAGCCAACACGCGAAACTCCGGGCGCACGCCAACATAGAGGTAACGCTTATCCGGGCTGACGACCATCGGCTGTACCTGACCCGGCACATCAACCACCTGTGTCAGCGTCAGAGAACCATCGTGATTCAGGCTCCAGACGTGGATTTGCTGACTTTCAGGGCTGGCGGTATAAACGGTTTGCTTCATGAATACTCCTTTGCTTTTTGGCAGGTGGCTGCAATTGCCTGACACACGCCTAAGGTAGACGCTTTTAACGGTGAATGCTTAATTAAGGCTCAGAATTTTGTCCGGCTCCCGTCTCGGTGTACCATTCCAACAGACATAATTCTCAACCTTAATCTGGATAAACCTATGACCGCACGCGTGATTGCCCTGGATTTAGACGGTACCCTCTTGACCCCGAAAAAAACCTTGCTGCCATCCTCTCTCGAAGCGCTCTCGCGCGCCAGAGAAGCAGGCTACCAACTTATCATTGTCACAGGTCGCCATCACGTTGCTATTCATCCTTTTTATCAGGCACTGGCGCTGGATACACCTGCAATTTGCTGTAACGGTACCTATTTGTATGATTATCAAGCAAAAAAGGTGCTGGAATCCGATCCCCTTCCGGTAGACCAGGCATTACAGCTGATCGAAATGCTGGATGAACATCAGATCCACGGGCTGATGTATGTGGATGAGGCCATGCTGTATGAGCGCCCTACCGGGCATGTAGTGCGTACTGCTAACTGGGCACAAACGCTGCCGCCGGAACAGCGCCCGACCTTCACCCAGGTTCCTTCGCTGGCGCAGGCGGCGCATGACGTTAACGCCGTCTGGAAATTTGCTCTGACCGACGAAGATATTCCGAAACTGCAGCAGTTTGGCCGGTATGTCGAGCAACAACTGGGGCTGGAGTGTGAATGGTCCTGGCACGATCAGGTCGACATTGCCCGTAAAGGCAACAGTAAAGGACGACGCTTGACCCAGTGGATAGAAGCACAGGGCGGGTCAATGGAAAACGTGATTGCCTTTGGCGATAACTTTAACGATATCAGCATGCTGGAAGCCGCAGGCACTGGCGTGGCGATGGGCAACGCGGATGACGCGGTCAAAGCCCGCGCCAACATCGTGATTGGTGATAACACCACCGACAGCATCGCGAAATTTATCTACTCTCACCTGCTGTAATCAGGCGGTAATCGATACGCTCTTAATTTGCGCGTACAGCCACAGGCCAGGTTTGATACCCAGTTCATCCCTGGCCCATGGGCTGATCTTCGCCCACAGCGTTTTACCGCCCACCTCAAGCTGAACTTCCACCTGACCGTTATCGTCATAGCATTGCGCGACTTTTGCCCGGAGAACATTACGAATACTGGTCTGTTGCGGCGGTTGCAGTACCAATGAAACATCAGAGGCCTGAATACGAATACGCAGCGCGGTTTGCAGCGGTTGTTCCAGCTTGTTGACCCACAGATGCTGATCGCCAAGCGCCAGCGCGGTCATCGCGTAGTGTGGATGATGTTCCAGCACGCTGACTTTCAGAATACTGCTTTGCTGTTCCTTAGGCAGCCAGGGGTGCATCACGCTGCTGCCCCAGACATCTTCCAACGAACCAAACGCTTTGACCTGCCCGTTTTCCAGCACCATCACTTTATCTGCCAGGTGCAAAATCTCATCAAGCGAGTGGCTGACGTACAGCATCGGAATATTAATTTCCCGCGCCAGGCGTTGCAGATAAGGCAGCAGTTCGCGTTTACGCGGTATATCCAGAGAGGCTAACGGCTCATCAAGCAGCAATAACTCAGGCGCGGTCAGCAGCGCCCGACCGATGGCGACACGCTGCTTTTCACCGCCAGAAAGACCGCCTGGCAGACGGTCAAGCAGCGGTTCAATGCCCAACAACGCCACCAGCTTATCAAACTGTCCGGCCATGCTTTTCGCCATTCCGTAACGCAGGTTGCCGCGCACTTTATAGTGCGGGAACAGGCGCGCATCCTGGAAAACATAGCCCACCCGGCGTTTTTCCGGCGTTAAACAGATACCGTTCTCGACGTCGTTTAAGACCCGACCGTTGAGCACGATGCGCCCGGACTGCGGCTGCGTCAGACCACTGATGGCGTTAATCAGTGAGGTTTTGCCCGCACCGGAAACGCCAAAAATAGCGGTGATGCCGCTCGCTGGCAGCGTTTCGTTGAGCGTCAGACAATGCGTCCCCAGCGTCTGGGAGAAATTAAGTTCAAGCATGATTATCGCCCCGTCCGCTCACGGCTAATACGCGCCAGCCATTCAGAAATCAGCAGCGAAATCAGCGCCAACACAATTGAAATGATACATAACCTCGCCGCCGCGCTTTCGCCGCCGGGAGTTTGGATCAGGGTATACATCGCCGAAGGAATGGTGCGGGTTTCACCAGGAATATTGGAAACAAAGGTAATGGTTGCACCAAATTCCCCAAGGGAACGCGCAAACGCCAGCACCGTACCAACAATAATGCCGGGCAGCATCAGCGGTAACGTAATGGTCATAAAGACGCGCCAGCGTCCGGCTCCCAGTGTGCGGGCCGCCTGCTCCAGCTTGACGTCGACACCTTCCAGCGCCAAACGAATAGCCCGCACCATGAGCGGGAAGGACATCACCGCAGCGGCCAGCACCGCCCCACGCCAGCTAAAGGCAAAAGTGATGCCAAACCAGTCGTACAGCCATTCGCCAATGAATCCGCGCCGTCCCATAGAGACCAACAGCAGATACCCCACCACCACAGGCGGCAGAACCAGCGGCAAATGCAGTACGCTGTCGAGCAGCGCTTTGCCTGGGAACTTGCATCGCACCAGTAGCCAGGCAAAGAAGATCCCAAATGGCAGACTAAACAACACGGCCAGGGAAGAAACTTTCAGGCTCAGTATAACGGCCTGCCATTCAGGATCGGTCAGTATCATTACTTGGTCGTAAATCCATAACGTTTAAAGATTTCAGCAGCCTGCGGTCCTTTCAGGTAATCATAGAACGCGCTAACCGTTGCGTTTTTGTGCCCATCAACAATCGCGATAGGGTATTCCACTTTTTTGTGCGAATCTTCCGGGAAGGTCGCCACAACTTTTACGCCCTTGCTGGCGACGGCGTCAGAACCATAGACGATCCCCAGCGGCGCTTCGTTACGCTCTACCAGCGCCAGCGCACCGCGCACGTCTTCAGCAGGAGCCAGTTTCGGGGCCAGGGTATCCCATGCACCCAGTTTTTGCAGCGCTTCTTTGGCATAAATGCCTGCCGGAACATGTTCCGGATCGCCAACAGCCAGGCGTCCACCGTTCAACAGACTGGTCCAGTTGGTTTTGCTGTCGATGGTGAAGTCTTTCTGTACGCTGGCTTTCGGCGCCACCACCACCAGGCTGTTACCCAACAGCGTTTCACGCGTTGCGGTATCAATCGACTTCTTGTCTACCGCGTAGTCCATCCATTTCTGATCGGCAGAAATAAACAGATCGGCCGGTGCGCCTGCTTCAATCTGACGCGCCAGTGTGGAAGAAGAAGCAAAAGAGGAGACAACATCAACGTTCTTCTCTTTTTTATATTGCGTTGCAATGTCCTGCATCGCGTTGGTCAGCGAAGCCGCTGCGAAAACGGTAATCTTTCCTTCATCCGCCAGCGCATGTCCGGCAACAGTAAGAGAAAGAGTTGCCCCTGCAAACAAGCGTAACCATGTACGTGCCATCTGTAACTCCTTTGCGTTTCGTTATGTAGGCGCAAATATAACGAGTAAACCAGGATTTTCCCAGTGGTTATTGATACCAATTAGAGGTTACACAAAGAAAATATCGGCAGGGAAAGTAGGATCTTGAGAAACTGTAGCGAGAGAAAACGAGTAGGAAGGCAAAAAATATAAACGCCCGACTGAGCGGGCGTTTGGGGAATCAATGATTCTGTCTGGACTGGTCTTTCTGACCGATACCGGAGAAAATGTTGAACACTTCACCCAGTCCGTAAATCAGACCCAGAATGATGGCCATTACCACAGGTACCATGATTACGGCGAATACCAGACTTTTCAATAACTCTAACATGGTCAACTCCAGATATAGTCCTTAGTTGTATTCTAACCACATAACGCAGAAAAGCACTCCCCTTTTGTGCGGTCGGCTTTGCTCAGGCACGGTTTTCCGTCACAATACCCTTTTTTGCCAGGAGCTTGTGATGCAGGCCGAAATCCTTCTTACGCTGAAACTTCAGCAAAAACTGTTTGCTGATCCCCGTCGCATTTCTCTGCTTAAGCACATTGCGCTTTCCGGTTCCATCAGTCAGGGCGCGAAGGATGCAGGTATCAGCTACAAAAGCGCCTGGGATGCGATTAACGAAATGAACCAGCTCAGCGAGCAGACGCTGGTTGAACGTGCCACAGGCGGTAAAGGCGGCGGTGGCGCGGTGTTAACGCGCTATGGCCAACGTTTAATCCAGTTATATGATTTACTGGCGCAAATCCAACAAAAAGCTTTTGATGTTTTGAGCGATGACGATGCGCTACCGCTCAACAGCCTGCTGGCAGCTATCTCGCGTTTTTCACTGCAAACCAGCGCCCGTAACCAGTGGTTTGGCACTATTACCGCTCGCGACCACGATCAGGTCCAGCAGCATGTTGACGTCCTGCTGGCCGATGGCGAAACGCGCCTGAAAGTGGCAATCACTGCGCAAAGCGGTGAGCGTCTGGGTCTTGAGGAAGGCAAAGAAGTACTGATTCTGCTGAAAGCGCCGTGGGTGGGAATCACTCAGGACGACGCCATCGCTCAGGCTGCCGATAACCAGTTGCAGGGCACGATTAGCCATATTGAACGCGGTGCGGAACAGTGTGAAGTGCTGATGACGTTGCCAGATGGCCAGACGCTCTGCGCGACGTTGCCGATAGATCAGACCCACACATTAACTGAAGGCGCTAACGTCACAGCATATTTTAATGCTGATAGAGTGATTATCGCCACGCTGTGCTGAGTTGATTGACATCAGCCCTAAGAACACGTATCCCTGTTATTCATCGCTGCAAATAATGGGATACAAAATGTCATCGTTGCAAATTTCGCAAGGTATATTTCGTCTTAGCGACACAAAAACGCTCCAGTTAAATGCGTTGACGTTAAACGCGGGTGATAGCTGGGCGTTTGTTGGATCTAATGGTA
This sequence comes from Citrobacter sp. LUTT5, assembly GCF_009905315.1. NCBI lineage: Bacteria > Pseudomonadati > Pseudomonadota > Gammaproteobacteria > Enterobacterales > Enterobacteriaceae > Citrobacter > Citrobacter sp. LUTT5. The sequence goes on from NZ_CP047606.1 coordinate 3,322,728, forward strand.
GCGGGAAATCTGCGCTGGCCCGCGCGCTGGCGGGCGAGTTGCCGCTCCTGAAAGGCGAACGCCGCTGCCAGTTCACACGTATTACCCGACTCTCCTTTGAGCAGCTCCAAAAGCTGGTCAGCGACGAGTGGCAGCGGAACAACACCGACCTTCTTAGTCCCGGTGAAGACGACACAGGGCGCACCACCGCAGAAATCATTCAGGATGAGGTCAACGATCCCGCTCGCTGCGCTGCGCTGGCGCAGCAGTTTGGCATTTCAGCCCTACTCAACAGGCGTTTCAAATACCTTTCCACCGGTGAAACACGCAAAACTCTGCTCTGCCAGGCATTAATGTCCACGCCAGATTTGCTGATCCTTGATGAACCCTTTGACGGGCTGGACGTCGCGTCCCGCCGCCAGTTAGCAGAACTGCTCGATGAGCTACACCAGGCCGGTTTAACGCTGGTACTGGTGCTTAATCGCTTTGATGAAATTCCCGAATTCGTGCAGTTTGCCGGCGTGCTTGCCGATTGCACACTGACGGAAACCGGCGCAAAAATCGACCTTCTGCAACAGGCATTAATCGCTCAGCTTGCCCATAGCGAGCGGCTGGAAGGCATCCAGTTACCTGAGCCGGATGAGCCTTCAGTACGCCACACATTGTCAGATAACGAGCCGCGCATTGTGCTTAACGATGGCACCGTCTCATATAACGATCGCCCTATCCTGCATCATCTGAGCTGGCGGGTAAATCCGGGGGAACACTGGCAAATCGTCGGCCCCAACGGTGCGGGGAAATCAACCCTGCTCAGTTTAATCACCGGCGATCATCCCCAGGGATATAGCAACGACCTGACCCTGTTTGGCCGACGCCGGGGCAGCGGTGAAACTATCTGGGATATCAAAAAACACATTGGCTATGTCAGCAGCAGCCTGCATTTGGATTACCGGGTAAGTACAACAGTTCGCAACGTTATTCTCTCCGGTTATTTCGATTCAATCGGCATTTATCAGGCCGTCTCCGACAGGCAGCACAAGCTGGTACAGCAGTGGCTGGATATTCTTGGCATCGATAAACGTACCGCGGATGCGCCATTTCATAGTCTTTCCTGGGGACAACAGCGGCTGGCATTGATTGTTCGTGCTCTGGTGAAACATCCTACATTGCTGATCCTCGATGAACCCTTGCAAGGATTAGATCCGCTCAACCGCCAACTGATCCGTCGGTTTGTGGATGTCCTGATCGGTGAAGGCGAAACTCAGCTTTTGTTCGTCTCTCATCACGCCGAAGATGCCCCGGCCTGCATTACCCATCGGCTAGAGTTTGTACCCGAGGGAGATATCTACGGCTATCGACAAACTTCTCTGCGTTAATTTTCATGCCAGGGCGTTTATCACGCCCTTTTTTCTGCTTTTTTTTCAGACAATCGCTGTAATAACAACCTAACATAATGATTTATAATAAATTAACTAGCAGCGTCGAGTGAAAATCCCGGAGTGTAAACGATTCCACTAATTTATTCCGTGTCACACTTTTCGCATCTTTGTTATGCTATGGTTATTGCATACCATAGGCTTAACGGAGCGAATTATGAGAGTATTGGTTACAGGTGGTAGCGGTTACATTGGAAGCCACACTTGCGTGCAGTTGCTGAAAAACGGTCACGAGGTGGTGATCCTGGATAATCTCTGCAACAGCAAGCGCAGCGTACTGCCCGTCATTGAGCGTTTAGGCGGCAAGCATCCGACCTTCGTGGAAGGAGACATCCGTAACGAAGCGCTGATAACCGAAATTCTGCACGATCATGCCATTGATACGGTCATCCATTTTGCCGGTTTAAAAGCCGTTGGAGAATCCGTTGCCAAGCCGCTGGAGTACTATGACAACAACGTCAACGGCACTCTGCGTCTGGTGAATGCAATGCGCGCAGCCAACGTGAAAAACTTCATTTTCAGCTCCTCCGCGACCGTCTATGGCGATCAGCCGCAAATTCCTTACGTTGAAAGCTTCCCCACCGGCACGCCACAAAGTCCGTACGGCAAAAGCAAGCTGATGGTGGAACAGATCCTGACCGATCTGCAAAAAGCTCAGCCCGACTGGAGCATTGCCCTGCTGCGCTACTTTAACCCTGTTGGCGCTCATCCGTCAGGAGATATGGGGGAAGATCCGCAAGGTATTCCAAACAACCTGATGCCTTACATCGCGCAGGTTGCCGTTGGCCGCCGCGAGTCTCTTGCCATATTTGGCAATGACTACCCTACTGAAGATGGCACCGGCGTACGCGACTACATCCATGTGATGGATCTCGCCGACGGCCACGTTGCCGCCATGGAAAAACTGGCAGGCATTCAGGGTGTGCATATTTATAACCTCGGTGCAGGCATCGGCAGCAGCGTGCTGGACGTGGTCCACGCCTTCAGCAAAGCCTGTGGTAAACCGGTGAATTACCACTTCGCCCCGCGCCGTGAAGGCGATCTTCCGGCCTACTGGGCTGATGCCAGCAAAGCCGATCGCGAGCTCAACTGGCGCGTGACCCGCACATTGGATGAAATGGCACAAGATACCTGGCACTGGCAGTCACGCCACCCACAGGGATATTCGGATTAAGGACCAATCATGACGCAATTCAATCCTGTCGATCATCCACACCGCCGTTTTAACCCGCTCACCGGGCAGTGGATTCTCGTATCACCGCATCGCGCCAAACGCCCGTGGCAAGGGGCGCAGGAAACTCCGTCTAAGCAGGTACTACCTGCACATGACCCGGACTGCTTCCTGTGCGCTGGCAATACGCGCGTTACCGGCGACAAAAACCCGGATTACACCGGGACCTATGTCTTTACCAATGACTTTGCGGCGTTGATGTCCGATACCCCGGACGCGCCGGACAGTCACGATCCGTTGATGCGCTGCCAGAGCGCGCGCGGTACCAGCCGCGTGATTTGCTTCTCACCCGATCACAGCAAAACGTTGCCGGAACTCAGCGTCCCTGCACTGACAGAAATCGTAAAAACGTGGCAGGAGCAGACCGAAGACTTAGGGAAAACCTATCCCTGGGTGCAGGTATTTGAGAATAAAGGCGCAGCGATGGGGTGCTCGAACCCGCACCCACACGGACAAATTTGGGCCAACAGCTTTTTGCCTAACGAAGCCGAACGTGAAGATCGCCTGCAGAAAGCGTACTTCGCCGAACAAGGCGCGCCAATGCTCGTTGATTACGTCCAGCGCGAACTGGCGGACGGCAGTCGTACGGTCGTAGAAACCGAGCACTGGCTGGCGGTTGTGCCTTACTGGGCCGCGTGGCCGTTCGAAACGCTGCTGCTGCCGAAAGCGCATGTGCTGCGTATTACCGATTTGAGCGACGAACAGCGTGCTGACCTGGCGCTGGCGTTGAAAAAACTGACCAGTCGTTACGACAATCTGTTCCAGTGTTCATTCCCCTACTCCATGGGCTGGCACGGCGCACCGTTTAACGGTGAAGAAAACCAACACTGGCAGTTGCATGCACACTTTTATCCGCCGCTGCTGCGTTCCGCGACTGTGCGTAAATTTATGGTCGGATATGAAATGCTGGCAGAAACCCAGCGCGACCTGACGGCAGAACAAGCGGCTGAACGACTGCGTGCGGTCAGCGACATCCATTTTCGCGAATCCGGAGTTTAAATAATGAGTCTGAAAGAAAAAACACAATCTCTGTTTGCAGAAACATTTGGCTACCCTGCCACCCATACTATTCAGGCACCGGGTCGTGTAAACCTGATCGGCGAGCATACCGATTATAACGACGGCTTCGTTCTGCCTTGCGCCATCGACTATCAAACCGTTATCAGTTGTGCGGCACGCGACGATCGAAAAGTCCGCGTGATCGCCGCTGATTACGACAATCAGATTGATGAGTTCTCGCTTGATGCGCCGATTATCGCCCACGACAGCCAGCAGTGGTCAAACTACGTGCGTGGCGTAGTGAAACATCTGCAAAAGCACAATAACACCTTTGGCGGTGCTGATCTGGTGATCAGCGGTAACGTCCCACAGGGCGCGGGGTTAAGTTCTTCTGCCTCGCTGGAAGTCGCTGTGGGTACGGTATTCCAGCAGCTCTATCATCTGCCGCTCGACGGCGCGCAGATTGCCCTGAACGGTCAGGAAGCTGAAAACCAGTTTGTCGGCTGTAACTGCGGCATTATGGATCAGTTGATCTCGGCACTTGGTAAGAAAGATCATGCGCTACTGATCGACTGCCGAACGCTTGGCACCAAAGCAGTTTCTATGCCTGAGGGCGTAGCGGTGGTGATCATCAACAGTAACTTTAAACGTACGCTAGTCGGTAGCGAATACAACACCCGTCGCGAACAGTGTGAAACCGGCGCTCGTTTCTTCCAGCAGCCAGCGCTGCGTGATGTTAACCTTGAAGCGTTTAACGCCGTCGCCCACGAATTGGATCCGATCGTCGCCAAACGCGTTCGCCACGTGATCACGGAAAATGCGCGTACCGTTGAAGCAGCACAGGCGCTGGAAAAAGGCGACCTGCTGCGTATGGGCCAACTGATGGCGGAATCTCACGCCTCAATGCGCGATGACTTTGAAATTACCGTGCCGCAAATTGATACGCTGGTTGAGATTGTCAAAGCGACCATTAGCGATAAAGGCGGTGTACGCATGACCGGCGGCGGCTTCGGCGGCTGTATAGTGGCGCTGATCCCGCAAGATTTGGTGCCAGCCGTACAGCAAGCTGTCGCTGAGCAGTACGAAGCAAAAACTGGAATTAAAGAAACATTCTACGTCTGCAAACCTTCTCAAGGAGCCGGACAATGTTAAACGAAATCCCCGTGCAGGCTCCGGACGGTCAGCCGTTTCGCCTGCTCACCCTGCGCAATGACGCAGGGATGGTGGTCACGCTGATGGATTGGGGCGCGACCCTACTCTCTGCGCGTATTCCGCTCAGCGATGGTAGCGTGCGCGAAGCATTACTCGGTTGCGCCAGCCCGGAACAATACCCGGAACAGGCTGCATTTCTGGGGGCTTCGATTGGTCGCTACGCTAATCGTATCGCCAACAGCCGTTATACCTTTGCTGGCGAAACCGTTGAATTAATACCAAGTCAGGGCGACAACCAGCTGCACGGCGGGCCGGACGGTTTCGACAAACGTCGCTGGCAGATAGTCAATCAAAATGACCGCCAGGTGCTGTTCGCCTTAACGTCCGACGATGGCGATCAGGGCTTCCCTGGCCATCTTTGCGCTACCGTGCAGTATCGCCTGACTGACGATAATCGTATTTCGATAACCTACCGCGCCACGGTCGATAAGCCCTGCCCGGTGAATCTGACGAATCACGTTTATTTCAACCTCGACGGTGACAAAACGGATGTGCGCCAACACAAGCTGCAAATCCTCGCCGACGAGTACTTGCCGGTTGATGAAATGGGCATCCCGCACGACGGACTGAAATCCGTCGCTGGTAGCACTTTCGATTTCCGTACGCCTAAGATCATCAGCAGTGAATTTCTTGCCGATGACGATCAGCGTAAGGTAAAAGGTTACGATCACGCCTTCCTGCTCCAGGCACAGGGCAATACGCATACGCCGGTCGCTCGACTGTGGTCCCAGGATGAAAAACTGCAGATGGAGGTCTACACCTCCGCCCCGGCATTACAGTTTTATTCCGGGAATTTCCTCGGCGGTACGCCATCCCGTGGTCCTGATGCCTACGCCGACTGGCAAGGTCTGGCACTGGAAAGCGAGTTCCTGCCGGACAGCCCGAACCATCCGGAATGGCCGCAGCCAGACTGCTTCCTGCGTCCTGGCGAAGAGTATGCCAGCGTGACGGAATACCGGTTTATTCCAGCCTAATCGTTCCCCCTCCCAGGCCCGATGACGTAACGTATCGGGCCTGTTGCTTGTTTATCACAGTAGAACCGCTCAAATCCCCACCGTTCAAAGACAAAATCGCAACCTTGAGTTCACAAGAACCTTACACTGTGGCGCTATTTTCGCTATGGTTATGCGTAAGGATTGCCGCTGACGCATTACGGCAATATAATGAGAATTATTATCATTAAATATGATTTATAGGAGTGAGTGTATGGCTGTAACTAAGCTGGTTCTGGTACGTCACGGTGAAAGTCAGTGGAACAACGAGAACCGTTTTACCGGTTGGTATGACGTTGATCTGTCCGAGAAAGGTGTGGGCGAAGCAAAAGCGGCAGGTAAACTGCTGAAAGAGGAAGGCTACAGCTTCGATTTTGCTTATACCTCTGTGCTGAAACGTGCCATTCACACCCTGTGGAACGTACTGGACGAACTGGATCAGGCCTGGCTGCCGGTTGAGAAATCCTGGAAACTGAACGAACGTCATTACGGCGCGCTGCAGGGTCTGAACAAAGCTGAAACCGCTGAAAAATACGGTGACGAGCAGGTTAAACAATGGCGTCGCGGCTTTGCGGTAACGCCACCGGAACTGACCAAAGATGACGAGCGTTATCCGGGTCACGATCCGCGTTATGCGAAGCTGACCGACAAAGAGTTACCGGTTACCGAAAGCCTGGCGCTGACCATCGATCGCGTTATCCCCTACTGGAACGAAACTATTCTGCCGCGCATGAAAAGCGGTGAGCGTGTGATTATCGCCGCTCACGGTAACTCTCTGCGTGCGCTGGTTAAATACCTGGATAACATGGGCGAAGATGAGATCCTTGAACTGAACATTCCGACCGGCGTACCGCTGGTATATGAGTTCGACGAAAACTTCAAACCGATCAAACACTACTATCTGGGTAACGCTGACGAGATCGCAGCAAAAGCGGCAGCCGTTGCGAACCAGGGTAAAGCGAAGTAATTTTCATCCCGGGTCAAACGAAAAAAGCGTGGAATGCTCCACGCTTTTTTATTGCCAGATAGTGGCGTTGCCTTATCCGGCCTACCGAGCGTAGCCCGGATGCGTTTTTACCCGCGGCGTGCTTTTACCGCTTCTGCCAGTTGGCGTAAGACCGCATCGGTGTCTTCCCAGCCAATGCAGGCGTCAGTGATGCTCTTACCGTAGGTCAGCGGCTCGCCGCTATCCGGGTTCTGATTACCCTCGACCAGATGGCTTTCGATCATCACGCCAATAATCGCTTTTTCTCCACCAGCGACTTGCCCGCAAACGTCTTTCGCAACATCCATCTGCTTTTTGAACTGCTTGCAGGAGTTGGCATGGCTAAAGTCGATCATCACTTGTGCAGAGAGCCCTGCTTTGATCAGACCTTCTTTCACATCGGCAACGTGCTGAGCGCTGTAGTTAGGTTCTTTGCCGCCGCGCAAAATAATATGGCAATCGCCGTTACCGCTGGTATTTACGATCGCCGAATGACCCCATTTGGTTACAGACAGGAAGCAGTGTGGCGCCCCTGCTGCGTTGATTGCATCAATCGCAACTTTGATCGTGCCATCGGTACCGTTTTTAAAACCAACCGGGCAAGACAGACCTGATGCCAGCTCGCGGTGTACCTGAGATTCAGTGGTACGAGCCCCAATCGCGCCCCAGCTCATCAGATCGGCAAGGTATTGCGGCGTGATCATATCGAGGAACTCACCCGCAGCCGGCAATCCGCTATCATTGATATCCAGCAGCAATTTACGTGCAATGCGCAGCCCATCGTTGATTTGGAAGCTGTTGTCCATATGCGGATCGTTGATAAGCCCTTTCCAGCCGACGGTGGTTCGCGGTTTTTCAAAATAGACGCGCATGACAATTTCAAGCTCGCCTTTTAACTCTTCGCGCAGCGCCAGCAGGCGGGCGGCGTACTCTTTAGCGGCTGCCGGATCATGAATAGAGCACGGCCCAATTACCACTAACAGGCGATCATCGCTTCCTTTCAGAATTTTATGAATCGCTTTACGGGCATGAGCCACCGTGTTTGCGGCATTTTCAGTAGCGGGGAATTTTTCCAGCAATGCGACTGGCGGTAATAACTCGTTGATCTCTTTAATGCGTAAATCGTCGTTCTGATAATTCATGATTATTCCAGCGTTGCCATACTTATATAAATGAATGCAATCCCTCCAATCTATATCTTCAGTCATAAAGTGTAAACGGGGTTTTACACTTTGGACGGATTAATCCTGGAATTGGCCAAAAAAACGCAATAAAGTAGCGAAAAACGAGATCCAACCTACAATTTATAACTGTAACAGCTTTAATTTTCATAAATTTCAAGATTCTATGCTGGGTTTGATTTCTCAGGCAAAACTATTAACCACATATTAATGATGTAACTGGCACATGCACTGTTGGAAGACGTTATCCGACATATCGACCATAACAGGAGCATATTATGCATATGACAAAGCTGGCTTCACTCTTTCTTACCGCTACACTCAGCCTCGCCAGCGGCGCGGCGCTGGCTGCTGAAACCAATACGCAGTCCAATAACGGCCAGGCAAATTCCTCGGCGGATGCCGGTCAGGTCGCCCCAGACGCACGCGAAAACGTGGCACCAAATAATGTCGACAACAGTAACGTGAATTCGGGTGGCACAATGCTGCACCCGAACGGTTCATCAATGAACCATGAAGGGATGACCAAAGACGAGATGCACAAAAACACCATGTGTAAGGACGGTCGCTGCCCTGATGTGAATAAGAAGGTTCAGACCGGAAACGGCATTAATAATGATGCCGAGACAAAAACTGATGGCACTACGCAGTAACGCTGAAAATAAAGCTAATAACGGGAGAGCAATAGCTCTCCTTTTTAATTTTATCATCCCAAAAACGGTATGATGGCATACAGTAAAGATGAGAATAACAAAGGGATGGCATAATGGCGCACTCGCATACTCATAATTCCTCTGAGCAACCCAAGGACAATAATGCCCGCCGCTTGATGTTTGCATTCTGCATTACAGCCGGATTTATGTTGGTTGAAGTGGTAGGTGGAATACTTTCAGGTTCACTGGCCTTGTTGGCTGATGCCGGGCATATGCTCACTGATGCCGCAGCGCTCCTTTTCGCGCTGCTGGCCGTCCGGTTTTCCCATCGACCGCCCACAATACGACACACCTTCGGCTGGCTGAGGCTCACGACACTGGCCGCGTTTGTTAATGCCATCGCATTGGTCGTGATCACTATTTTAATCGTCTGGGAAGCCATTGAGCGCTTCCATACGCCCCGCCCCGTAGCAGGCGGCATGATGATGGTTATAGCTGTCGCGGGTTTACTCGCCAACGTGCTGGCTTTTTGGGTTCTACATCGCGGCAGTGAGGAGAAAAACCTGAACGTCCGCGCTGCGGCACTACATGTGATGGGCGATTTACTCGGCTCGGTCGGGGCGATCATCGCTGCGCTTATTATTATCTGGACGGGCTGGACGCCTGCGGACCCGATTCTCTCGATTCTGGTTTCCGTGCTGGTACTGCGCAGCGCCTGGCGACTGTTAAAGGATAGCGTTAATGAATTACTGGAAGGTGCCCCGCTGACGCTGGATATTGCCGCACTGCAGCGCCATCTCAGCCGGGATATCCCCGAAGTCCGCAATGTACACCATGTCCATGTCTGGATGGTGGGTGAAAAACCGGTAATGACGCTGCATGTGCAGGTGATCCCGCCGCACGATCATGATGCCCTGCTGGAACGTATTCAGCATTTCCTTATCCACCACTACCAGATTGAACACGCGACGATCCAGATGGAGTATCAGCCGTGCAATGGGCCGGACTGCCACCTGTACCAAGGCGTGTCCGGCCATTCACATCATCACCATTAATGGGACAGCGCGCGGGAACCCCGCTCACGCGCGCTGTTAATCCACATCCTGCTACCATTCAGGGCGATAACCGTCAGGATCATATACTCCAGCGACATGGCATATACGCCTTGTAGGGCGAAAATCACTACGCTTATTACGTTAATGATCACCCACAGCAGCCAGTTTTCGACGTATTTGCGCGTCATCAGGATCATCGCCGCAATCGACAACACCATCATGCAGGAGTCCCAGAACGGGAATGCATCGGGTTGCAACTCAGGCACAACAACCTGTAATCCTAATGCCTGCATAATGTTCACCGCAATGCGGGTCAGGAATGCAAAGACCGGATCGATATAGACCGACATCAGACCGATCGCTACCACGCAAGCCGCCAGCCAGCCGATCGCTTTTGGTAACGGCAGCCAGCGAATTTTCAGTTCCGCTTCATGCTGGTTAGTTTGCCTGGACCAGGCATACCAGCCGTAGATGTTGGCGGCAAAGAAGAAAACTTGCAGCAACAGGCTTGCATAGAGCTGGATCTGAAAGAAGATAATCGCAAACAGCGTGACGTTTATCAGGCCGAAGAAGTAATTGCTTATTTTCTCAAGACTCGCCAGACCAATACACAGCAACCCGGCGATCGTCCCCACAGCTTCGATCCAAGACAGATCGTAACCGCCAGCGCCGATCGGAATATGTACCAGAATGTTCTGCGTGCTAAAAAAGTCCATCTTTTCCCCCAGAGCAAAAAAATTAATTAAGCTCGAAGTGTAGCCGCAAATTCCAACATGCGGTTTAACGGCAACAACGCCCCTTCTCGCAGCGCAGCATCAACATGTATCTCATGAGCCGCTCCGCCTTGTTCCAGGCCCTCAGCAATAGCCTTGAGGCCGTTCATCGCCATCCACGGACAATGCGCACAGCTGCGGCAGGTTGCCCCCTCGCCAGCCGTCGGCGCTTCAAGCAATTCTTTATCCGGAACGGCCTGCTGCATTTTGTAAAAAATGCCCCGGTCAGTCGCCACAATCAGCTGTTGATGCGGTAACGATTTAGCTGCGTTGATTAACTGGCTGGTTGAGCCAACCGCATCAGCCATATCAACGATAGACTGAGGGGACTCCGGGTGCACCAACACCGCAGCATCAGGGTAAAGCCCCTTCATGCGTGTTAAAGCCTGAGTTTTAAATTCGTCGTGGACGATACAGGCCCCCTGCCAACAAAGAACATCTGCACCGGTCTGTTTTTGCACGTAGTTGCCCAGATGTCTGTCCGGAGCCCAGATGATTTTTTCACCTAAACTATCAAGGTGCTCAATAAGTTCTACCGCGATACTGGACGTGACGACCCAGTCCGCACGTGCTTTAACGGCAGCGGAGGTGTTGGCATAAACCACCACGGTACGATCAGGATGCGCATCGCAAAACGCGCTGAAAGCATCAATCGGACAACCCAGATCTAATGAACATTCCGCCTGTAAGGTCGGCATCAGGATGGTCTTTTCCGGGCTGAGGATTTTGGCGGTTTCCCCCATAAACCTCACTCCTGCAACCAACAGCGTAGAGGCAGAATGTTTTGAGCCGAACCGCGCCATTTCCAGAGAATCAGAAATACAGCCACCGGTCTCTTCGGCCAATTGCTGAATTTCAGGATCGGTGTAATAGTGCGCGACCATAACGGCATCACGCTCTTTCAACAGGCGCTTGATTTTTTCACGATAAAATTGCTTTTCATCCACACTCAGCGGGGCTGGCTTCGGCGGAAACGGATAAATTGCTGCTTCTGGATCAAACATCACGCTCATCTTGCTTTCTCGTTTTACTAGCTTAACGAAATAACCGATTAAAAGCGTGACGCACGCCGTATTCGGTTAGATTTGTTTTATATGCTAAACAAGATAGCGGATTGGCGTAAGAAAGTCACAATAATTGCGTGTGATGAATGCCGGATGGCGACTGACGTCTTATCCGGCCTACGTGAATAGTGTCGTCTGTAGGACTGATAAGCGAAGCGCATCAGGCAAGCAGGTTCGAATCGTTGATTCTGCGCATAGCAAAAAAGCGCCTTTAGGGCGCTTTTTTACACTGGTGGGGCGTGCAGGATGACTCGCTACGCTCGCCCTTCGGGCCATCGCCGTAAACGGCTCCGTTGTCTCACTTCGTTCGACCCGAACCTGCTGCAGGTTCGAATCATGAAATCCTGCACATAGCAAAAAAGCGCCTTTAGGGCGCTTTTTTACACTGGTGGGGCGTGCAGGATTCGAACCTGCGACCAATTGATTAAAAGTCAACTGCTCTACCAACTGAGCTAACGCCCCCTTATGGGGTTCACTTCTTTATACTTTCAGGATGGTGGGTCGTGCAGGATGACTCGGCTTTGCCTCGCCCTACGGGCCGTTGCTTACGCAACGTTATCCTTCACGTTTTGCAATCGCGTTCTACCTTAGCGATTGGTGGGTCGTGCAGGATTCGAACCTGCGACCAATTGATTAAAAGTCAACTGCTCTACCAACTGAGCTAACGACCCGCTCGGGTATAACCTGAAAATTTTTACTCGATACCACCAATAAATTGGTGGGGCGTGCAGGATTCGAACCTGCGACCAATTGATTAAAAGTCAACTGCTCTACCAACTGAGCTAACGCCCCGAGTGGTGGGTGATGACGGGATCGAACCGCCGACCCCCTCCTTGTAAGGGAGGTGCTCTCCCAGCTGAGCTAATCACCCGATACTACGCTGGATACTACTTACTAACTGAGTTAGTGGTGGGTCGTGCAGGATGACTCGACTTCGTCTCGCCCTACGGGCCGTTGCTTACGCAACGTTATCCTTCACGTATTACAATCGCATTCCACCTTAGCGATTGGTGGGTCGTGCAGGATTCGAACCTGCGACCAATTGATTAAAAGTCAACTGCTCTACCAACTGAGCTAACGACCCACTTTTTTTGCCGCTTTCGGGCTGTTTGATATCCCTTGGCAACGGCGGCATATATTACTGATTTCAGATTTTAGCGCAACAAAAATTTCGATGTAAATAACTCAACTGCTTAGGAATCACACGACGCGACCAGAATTAACACGATTTCTGGTCGCATGGTGTTCATTACATCGCGCCAAGGCGTTTTTGCGCTTGTTTCGCGCCATCAGTGCCAGGGTATTTAGTGATAACCTGCTGATAAACGGCTTTAGCTTTTGCTGTGTCACCTTTGTCCTGCATGATGACGCCGACTTTATACATCGCGTCTGCAGCCTTTGGTGATTTCGGGAAGTTTTTAACTACTGAAGCAAAATAGAACGCTGCATCATCTTTTTTCCCCTTGTTGTAATTCAACTGACCCAGCCAGTAATTCGCATTTGGCAGGTAAGTCGAGTCTGGGTACTTTTTGATGAAGTTCTGAAATGCTTCAATCGCATCATCCTGGCGGGATTTATCCTGCACCAGAGCAATGGCCGCATTGTAATCAGTGTTCGCATCGCCAGTCTGCGCCGGGGCTCCTGACGCTGCCGCTGCGCCCGCGTCAGGCGTAGGGGTTGCTGCTGCCCCACTCTGATCGCTACCTGCAGACTGCGCCGTAGGCGCACTACCGCTGCCAAGATTATTAATCTGCAACAATATTTGCTTCTGGCGTTCAACAACCTGGTTCAACTGATACTGATTTTCCTGAATTTGACCACGCAGGGAATCAATATCGGACTGATTATCGGAGAGTTGTTGCTGGAGTTGGGTTAAAAGCTGACTGTGAGCGTTAGAAATACGCTCGAGTTGAGTGACACGGTCTTCGACCGAGCCTGAGCCGACACTACTGATTGGCGCCTGAGCAAAAGCGGCCCAAGGGGCCGCTATGCCAACCAGTAACGACAGACTCAACAGATGATGTCTGAAGTTACTGCTCATGCAATTCTCTTAGTAAACCAGTACGGCGCGACGGTTTTTGGCGTAAGCCGCTTCGTCATGACCCAGTACTGCAGGTTTTTCTTTACCGTAAGAAACGATGGAGATCTGGTCAGCAGAAACGCCTTTACCCTGCAGGTACATCTTAACGGCGTTCGCACGACGCTCACCCAGGGAGATGTTGTACTCAGGAGTACCACGTTCGTCCGCATGACCTTCTACGGTGACTTTGTAAGACGGGTTGCTACGCAGGAAGTTAGCGTGAGCATCCAGCATTGCAGCGAAATCAGAACGGATATCGTACTTGTCCAGATCGAAGTAAACGATGTTGTTCTGCTGCAGCTGTTGCATCTGAAGACGCGCTTGCTCTTCAGAAGACATGTTGCCGCTGCCGTTTGCATCCATACCAGTGCCGGCACCCAGCATGCCTTCGCTGCCGTCATTGCTGGCGTTCTTGTTAGAAGAACACGCTGCAATAGCCATAACAGGCAGAGCAATCATCAGCCCTTTCAGCACTTTGTTCAGTTGCATTTCAATGATTCCTTTATTAATCAATTATTTATTATCACAGATACGGCGACCAGGCAGGGAATTTAACCTGTCCATCAGTTGCCGGAAGACGCGCTTTGAAACGCCCATCTGTAGAAACCAAATTCAGCACGGATCCCATCCCCTGAGAAGAGCTGTAGATTACCATAGTGCCGTTAGGTGCCAGACTTGGCGTTTCGTCCAGGAACGTTGACGACAGAACTTGTACGCCACCCGCTACCAGATCTTGTTTGGCAATGTGCTGCTGACCGTTGGCCGAACTTACCATTACCATAAATTTACCGTCGCTGCTCACATCCGCATCCTGGTTTTGCGAACCTTCCCAGGTAATGCGCTGCGGAGCACCGCCGTTGACGTTAACTTTATATACCTGCGGACGACCGGCCTGGTCAGATGTAAAGGCCAGGTTTTGGCTGTCCGGGAACCAGGTCGGTTCCGTGTTGTTGCTACGACCATCCGTCACCTGACGGATCTGACCGGAACCAATGTCCATGACATACAGGTTCAGGCTACCGGTTTTAGACAGGGCAAACGCCAGTTTACTGCCATCCGGAGAAAACGCAGGCGCACCGTTGTGACGTGGGAACGACGCTACCTGACGAACCGCGCCATTAGACAACGTCTGAATAACCAGTGCAGAACGACCACTCTCGAAGGTTACGTACGCCAGTTTTGAACCGTCCGGAGACCACGCCGGAGACATCAGCGGCTGCGGAGAACGGTGTACCACGAACTGGTTGTAACCATCGTAGTCGGACACACGTAATTCGTACGGGAACTGACCACCGTTGGTCTGAACAACATAAGCGATACGGGTACGGAATGCACCTTTAATGCCGGTCAGTTTTTCAAACACTTCGTCACTTGCAGTATGCCCCGCGTAACGCAGCCACTGCTTGTTCACTTTATAAGTGTTCTGTGCCAGTACGGTACCCGGTGCGCCACCGGTGTCAACCAGCTGATAGGCAACGCTGTAAGAACCATCCGGGTTCGGCGTAACCTGGCCGACGACTACGGCATCAATGCCCAGCGCAGACCAAGCGGCAGGTTGAACTTCCTGCGCGGTACCAGGCTGCTGAGGCAGACGAGAACGGTCTAACGGGTTAAATTTACCGCTGTTACGCAGGTCAGCACCTACGATACCACCGATATCTTCAGGTGCAGCACCCGGTCCTGCCCACTGGAAGGGGACAACACCAATCGGGCGCGCCGAGTCCACCCCCTGGGTGATCTCGATACGTACTTCTGCGTGCAGCACCGCTGCCCACAGCATCAGAAAACCAAATGCTACTCGTAATGCCTGCTTCATCATATCTCCCTTATCTGGACGGAAAGCCCACGATAATTTAGCAGAATGTTAACAAACTCAAATACACAAAACTACCACAACTCAGTATCAACCTTAGACCGTTTCCCCTGATTTCTCAGGGGTCGTTATTACAGTTTGAAGTCCAGTTTGGCATCTTTTACTTTTTCATAAACTGCCTGGCTAGGCGGTTTAGGAATTCTGGCAGTTTTCGCAGCCGTCAGCGCAGCCTGACACAATGCTGGATCCCCACCCTCTTCGGTCACATCCAGTAACAGACCATCGGGTGCTAACTTGATATGTAATACGCAAGATTTACCTGCATACAAATCTGCACCATACAGACGGCTCTGGATCGCATTACGAATTTGAGATGCGTAAGCACTGATATCAGCACCAGATGCACCGCCATTGGCACCACTTGTACCACTATCTTTCGCCGGTTGGCCGTTTCCTTTCGCTCCACCGCCCGATTTCGGTGCATTCTTACCGGAGCTCAGGTCACCCAACAAGTCGTCAACGCCAGAGGCTGCAGCGGCTTTTTCGGCCGCAGCCTTTTTAGCAGCTGCTGCTTTATCTGCCGCAGCTTTCTTATCGGCAGCGGCTTTCTCGGCTGCAGCTTTTTTGTCTGCTGCTGCTTTTTCCGCTGCGGCTTTCTTATCAGCCGCCGCTTTTTCAGCAGCGGCCGCTTTCGCGGCGGCGGCTTTTTCTGCTTTCTCAGCGGCAGCTTTCTCGGCTGCTGCTTGCTTAGCGGCTTCAGCCTGTGCTTTCTTCGCAGCGTCCGCGGCAGCCTTAGCAGCTTGTGCTTCGGCAACTTTCTTCGCATCAGCAGCGGCTTTAGCAGCTTCCGCCTCAGCTTTTTTCTGTGCGTCCGCAGCGGCTTTCTTCGCGGCATCTGCCGCTTGTTTCGCCTGTGCATCAGCTTTAGCCTTCGCGTCTGCAGCAGCCTTCGCCGCAGCTTCTTCAGCCTGTTTCTGTTGTTCTTGCGCTTTCGCGGCGGCGGCTTCAGCTTGCTTCTGCTGTTGCGCCTGTTCGCGCACTTTTTCCTGCGCGGCTAAGCGTTCTTTTTCCAGCTGCTTCAGTCGCTCTTGCTCAGCTGCCTGTTTCTCGCGAAGTTCTTCAGCTTGCTGCTGCGCCTGCTTTTCACGCTGCTCTTCAGCACGTTTCGCGCTTGCCTGCTGTTGCTGCTGCCTGTCGTACTGTTGCACAACGGCGCCAGGATCGACCATAACGGCGTCGATGGACGAACCGCCACCGCCGCCGGCTGAAGCATCAATGTGCTCATCGAACGAACTCCAGATCAGCGCTGCAAATAAAATGACATGCAGCACCGCTGAAATAATTATCGCCCTTTTGAGCTTGTCGTTTTGTTCGGTTGCCTTTGACACTCTCGGTTCCCAAAAAACTGTTCGCCTGTTACGTGCTATCTTTCAAGCCAGCAAAACGCCGTCATCAGATTGGCTGCGTCATCAAGCCAACCGATTTTACGCCTGCACTGTGTAACAAGTTCAGCGCTTTAATTATTTCATCATAAGGCACGTCTTTCGCACCACCGATTAAAAAGACCGTTTTCGGATTGGTCTGCAGGCGACTTTTCGCTTCCGCGATAACCTGCTCCGGCGGCAGTTGATCCATACGATCTTTCTCAACCACCACGCTGTATTGCCCAATACCGGAAACTTCAATAATGACCGGGGGTTCGTCGTTACTGCTGACGGCTTGCGATTCGGTCGCATCCGGCAGGTCGACTTCCACACTCTGCGTAATGATCGGTGCGGTAGCCATAAAGATCAGCAACAGCACCAGCAGTACGTCGAGCAGCGGTACAATATTGATTTCGGACTTGAGTTCGCGACGACCTCGTCCACGCGTTCTGGCCATGGCTTACCCCTTGTTGCTCTCGCTAACGGTAAACGCCTGGCGGTGCAGAATCGCGGTGAACTCTTCCATAAAGTTGTCGTAATTCAGTTCCAGTTTGTTCACGCGCTGGTTCAGACGGTTGTAGGCCATAACCGCCGGGATTGCCGCAAACAGACCGATAGCCGTTGCAATCAACGCTTCCGCGATACCCGGTGCAACCATTTGCAGCGTCGCCTGTTTTACCGCGCCCAGCGCGATAAATGCGTGCATGATCCCCCAAACGGTACCGAACAGACCGATATACGGGCTGATGGAGCCAACGGTTCCGAGGAATGGAATATGCGTTTCCAGCGTTTCCAGCTCACGGTTCATCGAGATACGCATCGCACGGGAAGCCCCCTCAACGACCGCTTCCGGCGCGTGGCTATTTGCCCGATGCAAACGAGCAAACTCTTTGAACCCGCTGTAGAAAATTTGTTCTGAGCCAGCCAAATTATCACGACGCCCCTGGCTTTCCTGGTACAGGCGCGACAATTCAATGCCGGACCAGAACTTGTCTTCAAATGCTTCGGCTTCACGTGAAGCAGCATTAAGAATACGGGTCCGCTGGATAATAATGGCCCAGGATGCGATTGAGAAACCAATCAAAATCAACATGATAAGTTTAACCAGAAGGCTTGCCTTCAGGAACAAATCAAGGATATTCATGTCAGTCACTGCTTAAACTCCGCGACAATAGACTTGGGAAGCGCACGAGGCTTCATTTTGAGTGGATCAACGCAAACAATCAGAACTTCGGCTTCATTCAGCACGGTGTTCTCTGCGTTGACAATGCGTTGCGTGAAAACCAAAGAGGTGCCACGCATTGACGTAATTTCGGTTTGAACTTCGAGCATATCGTCGAGCCGGGCAGGCGCAAAATACTCGAGGGTCATTTTGCGCACCACAAAGGCTACACGTTCAGCCAACAGGACCTGCTGACTGAAGTGATGATGACGCAGCATCTCTGTGCGCGCTCTTTCATAAAAAGCGACGTAGCTGGCGTGGTAAACCACCCCACCGGCATCGGTATCTTCATAGTAGACACGAACCGGCCATCGAAACAGCGTTGTATTCACTTTACATCCCGGTAATGCAACAAAAGGTTAGTGCTTTCAAACTTCGCTACTATACGCGCGGGAATGGTGCTTTGGAATGGGGGAAAGTAAACGGAGAGTAAAAAATTATGGGCTTATGCAAGCCCATAAATATTTAAGGATGTTTCTTATTCAAAAGAAGAAGAAAAACAGACCAACAACGAGGACGATATCCGCGATCAGCGGGCAGAAGATACCCTGCCAGTGTACGGCACGAGGACGAAAGCCAACGCCGTGAATGATGCCTGCGCAGACCGCCCACATCAGCAGAAAACCATGCCAGATTTCAAGCTCACTGGTTTTAGCCGCGAAACGTGACGGATCCCAGAATATGCAGCCGGCCAATACGATTGCCAGCACAAATGAAAGCGCCCGCAAGGGGCGCTTGTCCATCGCGTTGTATAACATCGCGATAATATTGGTCATTAGCTATCTTCTTGTCCGGCTTTGCCTGATTCAACGTGCTCAAGCGCCAGCGCTGTGATTATCCCAAATGCACAGGCAAGAAGCGTTCCCAAAATCCATGCGAAATACCACATTTTAAGCTCCTTACTTAGTACAGAGAGTGGGTGTTACTTTCAATATCTTCTTTAGTGATGCGACCAAACATCTTCCAGTAACACCAGCCGGTGTACAGCAGAATGATCGGTACGAACACACAAGCTACATACGTCATCAGATTCAGCGTCAGCTGGCTGGACGTTGCATCCCACATGGTCAAACTTGCGTTCATCATGGTGCTGGATGGCATCACAAACGGGAACATTGCGATACCGGCAGTCAAGATGATGCAGGCTAACGTCAGTGAAGAGAAGACGAATGCCCAGGCCCCTTTCTCCATACGAGAAGTCAGAATGGTCAACAGCGGCAGAACCACGCCCAGTGCAGGAACCAGCCACAGGATAGGTGCATTGTTAAAGTTCACCATCCATGCGCCAGCCACACGAGCCACTTCTTTGGTCAGCGGGTTGGAGGCGGCATGATGATCCAGGGCTGAGGTCACAACATAACCGTCAATACCGTAAATCACCCATACACCGGCCAGCGCGAAGCAGACCAGAGTCACCAGCGCCGCAACCTGTGAAGTTGCACGAGCACGCAGATGCAGTTCACCTACCGTACGCATCTGCAGATAGGTCGCACCCTGGGTGATGATCATCCCAACGCTCACGACACCAGCCAGCAGACCAAACGGATTCAGCAACTGGAAGAAGTTACCGGTGTAGTACAAACGCATGTAGTCATCTACGTGGAACGGAACCCCTTGCAGCAGGTTGCCGAACGCCACGCCAATCACCAGCGGTGGCACGAAGCTACCAATGAAGATGCCCCAGTCCCACATGTTGCGCCAGCGCATGTCTTCAATCTTGGAGCGGTAATCAAAACCGACCGGACGGAAGAACAAAGACGCCAGTACCAGAATCATCGCCACATAGAAACCGGAGAACGCAGCGGCATACACCATCGGCCAGGCAGCGAACAGTGCGCCACCCGCGGTGATGAGCCAAACCTGGTTACCGTCCCAGTGCGGGGCGATGGAGTTAATCATAATTCGACGCTCGGTATCATTACGACCGAGGAAACGGGTGAGCATGCCCACCCCCATGTCGAAGCCATCAGTGACCGCGAAACCAATCAGCAGAATGCCAACCAGCAGCCACCAGATAAAACGCAATACTTCATAATCGATCATTTGACGACTCCTGTCTTAGCGTGCCGGCTGAGAAGTCACAGTGGACTGCTCGTAGTGATAACGACCGGTTTTCAGGCTACTCGGCCCAAGGCGTGCGAACTTGAACATCAGATAAAGTTCAGCCACCAGGAACAGGGTATACAGGCCGCAAATCAACAGCATCGAGAAGATGAGGTCGCCAGCAGTCAGCGAAGAGTTCGCTACGGCTGTTGGTAACACTTCACCAATCGCCCACGGTTGACGACCGTACTCTGCGACAAACCAACCGGATTCAATAGCAATCCACGGCAGAGGAATCGCGTACAGCGCAGTGCGCAGCAGCCATTTTTTCTCACCGATACGGTTACGAAGCACAGTCCAGAAGGACACCGCGATAATTGCCAGCATCAGAATGCCGCATGCCACCATGATACGGAAAGCGAAGTACAGCGGCGCAACGCGAGGGATAGAATCTTTCGTTGCCTGCTGAATTTGCGCTTCGGTCGCGTCGGTGACGTTATCCGTATAGCGTTTCAGCAGCAGACCATAACCCAGGTCTTTCTTCATGCTGTTGAACTGGTCGCGAACGGCCTGGTCGGTAGTACCAGCACGCAGTTCTTCCAGCAACTGATACGCTTTCATCCCGTTACGGATACGCTCTTCGTGCTGCACCATCAGGTCTTTCAGACCAATGACCGGTGTATCAACAGAGCGGGTGGCGATGATGCCCAGCGCATAAGGAATTTGAATCGCAAAATGGTTTTCCTGCGCATCCTGATCCGGAATACCGAACAGCGTAAAGGAAGCCGGTGCAGGCTGAGTTTCCCATTCTGCTTCAATCGCTGCGAGTTTGGTTTTCTGCACGTCGCCCATTTCGTAACCGGATTCATCACCCAGAACGATAACAGACAGAATGGCAGCCATACCAAAGCTGGCAGCGATGGCAAAAGAACGTTTAGCAAACGCGAAGTCACGACCGCGCAGCATATAGTAGGAGCTGATACCCAGAACGAACATCGCGCCGCATACATAACCAGATGCCACAGTGTGAACAAATTTCACCTGTGCTACCGGGTTGAGCACCAGTTCAGAGAAGCTCAGCATCTCCATACGCATGGTTTCGAAGTTGAAATCCGCTGCGATTGGGTTCTGCATCCAGCCGTTCGCAACCAGAATCCACAGCGCGGACAGGTTAGAACCCAGGGCCACCAGCCAGGTGACACACATATGCTGGACTTTACCCAAACGGTCCCAGCCGAAGAAGAACAGACCTACAAAGGTGGATTCGAGGAAGAAGGCCATCAAACCTTCGATCGCCAGCGGCGCACCGAAAATATCCCCTACATAGTGGGAGTAGTAAGACCAGTTAGTCCCGAACTGGAACTCCATGGTCAGACCGGTAGCCACACCCAGAGCGAAGTTGATACCAAACAACTTGCCCCAGAACTTGGTCATATCTTTATAAATCTGTTTGCCGGAAAGGACGTAGACCGTTTCCATAATGGCCAGCAAGAACGCCATACCGAGCGTCAGTGGCACAAACAGGAAGTGGTACATCGCGGTCAAGGCAAACTGTAAGCGCGACAGTTCGACTATATCTAACATCATGACTCCTTGCTCATCGCATGAAGACTCCGAGAGTGAACCCCGTTAGAAAGGGTCACACGCATGCCCCAATACAAATTTATCTGCTTCCTTACGCCGCTACTCTTTCTTCTCTTGTGAAGAAAGGACAATGGAGAAAGGTTACAAACATGTTAATAAAACACTCAAATTGATCCCGCAATTATATTACGCCGTAAAATCCTTACAATAAACAGGTTTTTATCGAGACAAATTTGCATTTTTCGATAGTGATCAATTTATAGCTAATTTACCACCTTCAGACCAATTTGATCTGCAGCAATTTAACCTCTTTTGATGCTGTTTTCCAAGTTTTAAACATTGATTTAAATCAATTTTCAAATTTAATGTTAATAGTGTTTAACACTCGCATGACTAGTGAATGCGATGTTAACAACATGTTTTTCAATGAGTAATTGCCGTTACTACAAATGATAGGATATTTATTTAAATGTACACGATCTTTTAACCAGCCCGGCTGACAAAATTGGTAGCAGATAAAGAATCACTAATGCTAGGTAGCTCACAGTTTTTTGTTTAGCAAGTCATGGACTTGTTATTTCATACAAATTATTCATTTAAATTTTACTTATAATTAACACCGAGATGTAACTATCTCAGCTGGAAGAGAAAACGTTCCACATTGACCGATGCATTGCGTTTGGTGTTCTGCGAGAAAACGCTGGCGTTTCGCTTAAATCATCACTGAAAGTTATCTTTAACGCCCACTCTGCACTTATGTGGCAAAGATTAAATATGCCACAAACATTTCATTATCATTTTTATCCTAAAATTAACAAAAATGAATTGTGACATATAAGATTAAAAAATAAAAAACCGTTACGTCGTTCACAAGTTAATTAGTAATTGTGATTTTTGAAATTATTAAAAACACGACATAAATGGCGCGCATAACAAAATAAGATTTCGATCACAAACATGGCAAGTAATTTATTACCCATTTTTCTAATAAATTAAAACCGGCCAAGAAAACATGATGCATCCTACTGATTATAAAGGGATTTTATAACAACCAAATATAACAATCATTTTTCTCAGGATATTTTGAAAATAGATCAATTGCTTCCTTTTTCGCTTCCACAGAAACTCCAACCCTATTAAGAGGTTGTCACAATCCATGTTCTAAATATTAGAAAATAATTTCACTTATTGACCATCAGCCCTACAGAGGATTACCCATGAAGAAATCTACACTTGTTATTGGCGTCATCGGTGCTGACTGCCATGCAGTAGGTAATAAAGTTCTGGATCGCGTTTTTACCGCTCATGATTTTCACGTAATCAACCTCGGGGTGATGGTGAGCCAGGATGAATATATTGATGCTGCGATTGAAACAGGCGCCGATGCCATCGTGGTGTCCTCTATCTACGGTCATGGCGACATTGATTGCCTCGGATTACGTGAGCGCTGCATCGAACGCGGCCTTGGCGACATTCTGCTGTACGTCGGCGGCAACCTCGTCGTCGGTAAACATGACTTCGCCGATGTGGAAGTAAAGTTTAAAGAGATGGGCTTTAACCGGGTCTTCGCCCCCAGTCACGATCTGGACGATGTTTGCGCGCTTATCACTAATGATATTCACCAACACAATGGCCTCGAACAGCGTTGCCTGGAAGAGGCCATCTGATGCAAACAGTTTCTGTCGATATCGGCTCGACATGGACCAAGGCAGCCCTCTTCGCCCATGAAGGCGAGGAATTAACCCTGGTAAACCATGTCCTGACCCCAACCACCACACATCATCTGGCAGACGGTTTTTTTGCCAGCCTGAATCAGGTGCTGAATGTTGCCGATGCTCGCCCGTTACTGAAAAGTGGTGAAGTGCAGTTGAAATACTCCTCCTCAGCGAAAGGTGGGCTTGCCGTTGCAGCAATGGGGCTGGTGCCTTCCATTACGCTGGAATCGGCAAAAGTTACCGCCCATTCGGCAGGAGCGAAAATCGCGCAATATTATTCGTACAAGCTGAACCGTCATGACATCCAGGAGCTGGAGTCATCCCCTCCAGATATTCTGCTGTTTACCGGCGGTACAGACGGTGGCGAAGAAAGTTACGGCCTGGCGAATGCGCATGCGCTGGCAGGCTCAAAGCTTGATTGCGCCATTATCTACGCCGGAAACCGGGACATTCAGGACGAAATACAAACGATTCTGGGACATAAGGATTTGACCACGGTAGACAACATTCTGCCTGACCTCGATCACCCGAATCCGTTTGCCGCACGCCAGGCGATTTGTGATGTGTTCTTGTCACGCATTGTCAAAGGCAAAGGTCTGGACGTCATTGTTGGCGAAACAGGCGAAGAGCCAATGCCGACGCCATGGACGGTCTATGAGTTAGTCAAAGCCATTAGCGATTACGACAGCGCATGGAAGGAATTCATGCTGATTGATATGGGCGGAGCCACCACGGATGTCTATTCGGCCAGCGCGAATACCCTCTCCCCCGATACCGTCCTGCATGGTGTTCCTGAACCGTTCGTCAAACGTACAGTAGAAGGCGACCTGGGCATGCGCGTTTCCGCCGTCGTGGTGGGAGAAAGCACGCAGGATATGGTGAAAGTCATCTTCGCCCAACAACCACAGCGCGAGGAAGCGTTTTATCGCTACCTGCGCCATCTGGTTGGGCAACCGGATTACCTGCCACTCAGTGAGGAAGAGAAATATTTCGACACCCTGCTGGCAGGTTTATGCGTGGGCTATGCCGCTGAGCGCCACGCGGGCACTAAAAAGCAGGTTTGCACCTGCGTGGGTAACGTGGATTTACAGATGGGTCGCGATCTCACCACCGTACGCAAAGTCGTCGGTTCAGGGGGATGGCTCTCTCGCGCCAGCCAGTTCGATATCCATAACTGGCTCAAATACCGGGAGCTGGACGACCAGGGGAAAAGAATTCTGTTACCGAATCAGTTTGAGTATTACCGCGATTCAAATGGCCTGCTCCCGCTTCTGGCAAACGTCGCCAGGCTGTACCCGCAAGCCGCTGCTCGCACCAGCATTCAGTGTTTAACCCTATAAAACTTAAGGCAGCTACGAATGGAACTTCGAAATAAAAAATTGACCCATGACGAATTCATGACCGAAAGGCATCAGGTATTACAAACCTGGGAAACCGGCAAAGACGTTGAGAACTTCGAAGATGGCGTGAAGTACCAGCAATCAATTCCAGATAAAAAACGCTTCTCCCTTGCCCTGCTGAAAGCCGATCAGGAAGGTAAAACCCTGAGCCAGCCGCGAGCAGGCGTAGCATTAATGGATGAGCATATTGCGCTGCTCAAAACATTGCAGGAAGAGTGCGACCTCCTGCCGAGTACTATCGATGCTTATACCCGTCTGAACCGCTATGAAGAAGCCGCTGTCGGGATCCAGAAATCCATCGAAGCAGGTACTTCCAAGCTGAATGGTTTACCAGTCGTCAATCACGGGGTTGCTGCCTGCCGCCGGATGACTGAATCGCTGGAAAAACCGATCCAGGTTCGCCACGGTACGCCGGATGCGCGCCTGCTGGCAGAAATCGCCATGGCCAGTGGCTTCACCAGCTACGAAGGCGGCGGTATCTCCTACAACATCCCTTACGCCAAACGCGTCACCCTGGAAAAATCCATTCGCGACTGGCAGTACTGCGACCGTCTGATGGGTCTGTACGAAGAGAACGGCATTCGCATCAACCGTGAGCCGTTTGGCCCGCTGACCGGTACCCTGATCCCGCCGTTTATGTCCCACTCGGTGGCGATTATTGAAGGTCTGCTGGCGCTGGAACAAGGCGTGAAATCCATTACCGTCGGCTACGGCCAGGTCGGTAGCCTGACGCAGGATATCGCCGCTATTCAGGCGCTGCGTGAACTGTCCCACGAATACTTCCATAACCATGGCTTCGACGATTACGAACTGAGCACCGTTTTCCACCAGTGGATGGGCGGATTCCCGGAAGATGAAGCGAAAGCCTTCTCCGTTATCGCCTGGGGTGCAGCGGTTGCTGGTATGTCGGGTGCCACAAAAGTGATCACCAAAAGCCCGCACGAAGCGTTCGGTATCCCAACCGCCGCAGCTAACGCCCAGGGTCTGAAAGCGTCACGCCAGATGCTCAACATGGTCAGCGACCAGAAATTCCCGCAGTGCGCTGCCGTGGAGCAGGAAGTTGACCTGATTAAGAGCGAAGTCCGCGCGGTGTTGAAGAAAGTCTTCGAACTGGGCAATGGCGACATTGCGCGCGGTACGGTGCTGGCCTTTGAAGCTGGCGTGCTGGATGTACCTTTCGCTCCTGCCGCCTGTAACGCCGGTAAGATCCTGCCTGTTCGCGATAACACAGGCGCAATCCGTATTCTTGAAGCCGGTGCCGTGCCGCTGCCGAAAGATATTCTCGCCCTGCACCACGACTATGTCGCAGAGCGCGCACATTTTGAAGGCCGCAAGCCTTCTTTCCAGATGGTCATTGATGACATCAACGCCGTATCCCACAGTAAATTAATAGGAAGACCATAATGAAAATCAAAAAGGCCCTTTTCACCGCTGGCTACTCCTCATTTTATTTTGACGATCAGCAGGCCATCAAAAATGGCGCCGGTCATGACGGGTTTATCTACACCGGCGATCCGGTCACGCCTGGATTTACCTCTGTTCGTCAGGCGGGTGAATGTGTTTCCGTACAACTGATTCTGGAAAACGGCGCGGTAGCTGTGGGCGATTGCGCAGCGGTGCAATATTCAGGTGCAGGCGGTCGTGACCCGCTGTTCCTGGCTGAAAACTTCATTCCGTTCCTCAACGACCACATCAAGCCGTTGCTGGAAGGTCGTGACGTTGATTCGTTCCTGACCAACGCCCGTTTCTTTGATGAATTGCGTATTGACGGCCATCTGCTGCATACCGCCGTACGTTATGGTCTGTCTCAGGCACTGCTCGACGCGGCGGCACTGGCTACCGGTCGTCTGAAAGCCGAAGTGGTTTGTGATGAATGGCAACTGCCATGCGTTCCGGAAGCCATTCCGTTATTTGGTCAGAGCGGCGACGACCGTTATATCGCCGTCGACAAGATGATCCTCAAAGGTGTGGATGTCCTGCCGCATGCCCTGATCAATAACGTTGAAGAGAAGCTGGGCTTTAAAGGTGAAAAACTGCGTGAGTACGTCCGCTGGTTGTCTAACCGCATCCTGAGCCTACGCACCAACGAAAGCTATCACCCGACGCTGCATATTGATGTCTACGGCACCATTGGTCTGATCTTCGATATGGATCCAGTGCGTTGCGCCGAATACATCGCCAGCCTGGAAGCCGAAGCTCAAGGTCTACCGCTGTACATTGAAGGCCCGGTTGATGCCGGTAACAAGCCGGATCAGATCCGCATGTTAACCGAGATCACTCAGGAGCTGACTCGTCTGGGTTCCGGCGTGAAAATCGTTGCGGATGAATGGTGTAACACCTATCAGGACATCGTGGACTTCACCGACGCGGGCAGCTGCCACATGGTGCAGATTAAAACCCCGGATCTGGGCGGTATTCACAACATCGTTGATGCAGTGCTGTATTGCAACAAACACGGAATGGAAGCCTATCAGGGCGGTACCTGTAACGAAACGGAAATCAGTGCTCGTACCTGCGTACACGTCGCGCTGGCCGCGCGTCCAATGCGCATGCTGATCAAACCGGGTATGGGTTTCGATGAAGGTCTCAACATCGTGTTTAACGAAATGAACCGCACCATCGCGCTGTTGCAAACTAAGGATTAAGAGATGGCACGCACATTTAAGATCTTATCGCCTACGGCTATCCTGGGTTATGGCTTCCCGGAAGAAAGTTTTCGTAAAGCCATGGAAGAGTCACCGGATCTTATTGCTGTTGACGCAGGTTCCTCCGATCCTGGCCCCCACTACCTGGGGGCAGGTAAACCCTTTACTGACAGGGCCGGTGTGAAACGCGATCTGCGCTATATGATTGTGGCAGGCGTTAAGAACAACATCCCGGTAGTGATCGGCACAGCCGGTGGTTCTGGCGCAGCTCCGCATCTGGAGTGGTGTCGCCAAATAATCCATGAGATCGCGCAGGAAGAAAAACTGTCTTTCTCAATGGCGCTAATTCCGTCTGATGTCGACAAAGAAATCGTTCATCAGGCACTGGATAACGGCAAAATCACCGCGCTCGATTTTGTGCCTGAACTGACTCACGAGGCCATTGAAGAGAGCACCTACATTGTCGCGCAGATGGGCGTCGAGCCTTTCCAGCGTGCGCTGAAAGCCGGTGCACAGGTGGTCCTGGGCGGACGTGCCTACGATCCGGCCTGCTTCGCCGCGCTGCCGATTATGCAGGGCTTTGATGAAGGTCTGGCGCTTCATTGCGGTAAGATCCTTGAGTGTGCTGCCATTGCCGCCACCCCTGGCTCCGGCTCCGATTGTGCGATGGGGATTATCGACGACAACGGCTTTACGCTGAAGGCGTTCAATCCCAAGCGTAAGTTCACTGAAACTTCTGCTGCGGCGCACACCCTGTACGAGAAGTCAGATCCTTACTTCCTGCCAGGGCCAGGCGGTGTGCTGAACCTAAAAGCGTGCACCTTTACCCAGGTTAACGAGGGTGAAGTGTATGTCAGCGGTTCACGCCATGAAGAAACACCGTATGCGTTGAAACTGGAAGGTGCACGCCAGGTTGGCTTCCGTTGCCTGACCATCGCCGGAACACGCGACCCGATTATGATTGCCGGGATTGACACGATTCTTGAAGAGGTACAGGCAAGCGTTGCACGTAACCTCTCCCTGAATGACGACAGTATCCGCATGACGTTCCACTTGTACGGTAAGAACGGTGTGATGGGCAACCATGAGCCGATGAAAACTGCGGGCCATGAACTGGGAATTTTACTGGATGTCGTTGCGCCGACGCAGGACATAGCCAACAGCGTTTGCTCGCTGGTGCGCTCTACCCTGCTGCACTACGGCTATGAAAATCGCATTGCGACTGCGGGCAACCTCGCCTTCCCGTTCTCGCCATCTGATATTCAGAGTGGACCGGTGTATGAGTTCTCGATCTATCACCTGATTGAAGCGAGCGATGCGCTGCGTTTTGATTTCCACATTGAACAGGTGACGCCAGAAGGAGTTCAGGCATGAAACACTCAATTTGTTCACTGGCACAAGTTATTCGCTCGAAAAACGCCGGACCGTACGAACTGGTTTTAGATATTTTATTTAAAACCCGGGAAGATTATCAGCGCGTAAAACGCTCAGAGCAATTAACACCGCAGCTTATTGCCGGTTTATATAACGTTAAACCTGACTTTATTCACAATATTGTATGGTTCGATCCGGCGAATGCCGTAAAAATCGTCATGCCGCGCGATATTATTTCCGGTAACGTCGGTGACAATGATGTTTATGGTGCACAGCAACACGCACCATTATTAAGTATTGAGTTCGACCTGTAACAAAAAACACAATAACAACCATTGGGGCACAGAATTCAGCTGTATCACAGTGCTTCGAATTATTCATGCGGTTGGTCACAACAGGCGTGCGTCTAAGCTGCTGTCCAGGCTCAGGCGCACGCCACCCTACACAATTCCAATTACCAACCTTTATCCGATGGAGTACACATGAAGAAAATAAGTTTAACGAAGATGATCATATTAGGCCTGATACTCGGCATGATTGCCGGGGTGGCCATAAATAATATGGCCGCGGCTGAAACAGCAAAATCTTATGCAGCAGACATTTCCATTTTTACCACTATATTCTTACGTATGGTGAAAATGATTATCGCACCATTGGTTATTTCAACTCTGGTTGTGGGTATTGCCAAAATGGGCGATGCTAAAACGCTGGGACGTATATTTTCGAAAACCTTCTTCCTGTTTATTTGCGCGTCATTGCTGTCAATCGCGCTGGGTCTGGTTATCGTAAATATCTTCCAGCCAGGCGCAGGTATCAACTTTGTGCCACATGATGTCGGCGCTGTTGCCGCCGTTAAGTCAGAGCCATTCACGCTGAAAGTGTTCATCTCACACGCGGTACCGACCAGTATTGTCGATGCGATGGCGCGTAACGAAATTCTGCAGATCGTCGTGTTCTCCATCTTCCTTGGTTGCAGCCTCGCTGCGATTGGTGAAAAAGCCGACCCTATTGTGAAAGTGCTGGATTCACTGGTGCACGTGATGCTGAAGCTGACGGGTTACGTCATGCTGTTTGCGCCACTGACCGTTTTTGCCGCTATTTCAGGTCTGATTGCCGAACGTGGTCTGGGTGTGATGGTTAGCGCCGGGATCTTCATGGGTGAGTTCTACCTGACGCTGGGTATGCTGTGGGCGATCCTGATTGGCCTGTCTACTATGATCGTCGGGCCTTGCATCGCACGGTTAACTAAATCAATCCTCGAACCCGCTCTGCTGGCCTTTACCACTTCAAGCTCTGAAGCCGCCTTCCCGGGTACGCTGGACAAGCTGGAAAAATTCGGTGTTTCTTCAAAAATCGCCAGCTTCGTTCTGCCTATCGGTTACTCCTTTAACCTGGTCGGCTCCATGGCCTACTGCTCCTTTGCCACCGTCTTTATTGCTCAGGCGTGCAACATCGAACTGAGCATGGGCGAGCAAATTACCATGCTGTTAATTCTGATGCTGACTTCTAAAGGGATGGCGGGTGTACCGCGTGCCTCGATGGTCGTTATCGCCGCTACCCTGAACCAGTTCAACATTCCGGAAGCGGGTTTGATCCTGCTGATGGGCGTCGATCCGTTCCTCGATATGGGTCGTTCCGCTACCAACGTCATGAGTAACGCCATGGGCGCTGCCATTGTGGGCCGTTGGGAAGGCGAACACTTCGGCCAGGGTTGCCGTGGAACTGCGCCAGTGAAGTCACCGGAACAGGAACGCCCGGTTACCGAAACGGAAGTCGCTTTGTCCTGATACTACGTTATTGCCGGATGGCGCATGCGCTTATCCGGCCTACATAACGTTTAACTATCCGTAGGCCGGATTAGGCGGTACGCCGCCATCCGGCATCAAGATGAGCACACCAACAGGAACGCACAATGAATAAAACAATTATCGGCGTGAGTCTCTTTTCTTTCAGCGTCTTGTTTAGCGCAACTACATTCGCGCAAACCACGCCCGACTACGCCAAGCTGATAGAACAGGCTCATCAGAAGTACAAAAGTAATAACGATGGAAAAGTCGCCGACTACATCCCTGCTCTGGCGACCTATAGCCCGAAAAATTTTGCCATCACCATTGCGACGGTGGACGGCAAGATCTACCAGGTTGGCGATGTTAACAAACCTTTCCCAATGGAATCCCTGAGTAAAGTGTTCACCATGGCGCTCGCCATGGAGCAGCACGGTCCACAGGTAGTGCTGGATAAACTTGGCGCCAATGCCACCGGCATGCCGTTCAACTCAGGTTTGGCCGTTGAACTGACCAAAGGCGCGCCTGAAAACCCACTGGTAAACGCCGGGGCCATGAGCACCGTTAGCCTGATTGAAGCCAAAGACAAAACCGATCGTTGGAACAAAATCCTCGACAACCTGAACGTCTGGGCCGATGCCACTCTCACCGTAAACGAACCGGTTTTCAAATCTGAAATGGAAACCAACCAGCACAATCAGGCGCTGGCCAAACTGATGGAATCCTATAACAGCTTCTATGGCAACACTGACGAAGCCGTTGAAATTTATACCCGCCAGTGCTCGGTGGATATCACCGTTGAGCAACTGGCCAAAATGGGTGCCGTACTGGCGAACAAAGGCAAATCTCCGTTCAACGGCAAACAGTTGCTGAATGAGAAATATGTTCCACAAGTACTGGCAGAAATGGCAATTGCCGGACTGTACGACGGCAGCGGTAAATGGCTGTACACCGTTGGCATTCCGGCGAAAAGCGGCGTCGGCGGCGGCATGGTTGCCGTCGTCCCAGGCGAATATGCGATTGCGGTCTATTCTCCGCCGCTTGATGAAGCCGGAAACAGCGTTCGTGCCCAAAAAACTATCGAATATGTCGCCGAAGCGACAAAAGCCAACGTCTTTTTAGCCAAATAACTTTACGCCGGATGGCACATTGCTTATCCGGCAAACAATACGAAGAGGTGAGAAGTAAACATGTCTAAACCATTTGTCTGGCAGGAACTCTTTGTTCAGAGTAAAGATAGTACCGAATATGAATTACTCAGTAACCAGCACGTTACGGTAACGGAGTTAGACGGAGAGGAAGTTATCAAGGTTGCACCGGAAGCGTTAACCTTGTTAGCACAGCAGGCGTTTTATGAGGCTTCATTTTTCCTGCGCGCCGGACATTTAAAACAGATTGCCAGCATTTTGCACGACCCACAGGCCAGCGGTAACGATAAGTACGTCGCATTGCAGCTGCTGCGCAATGCAGAGGTTTCAGCTAAAGGTGTACTGCCTAACTGCCAGGACACCGGGACGGCAACCATTGTGGCCTGCAAAGGACAACATGTCTGGACCGGCGGCGATGACGCCGAAGCCTTAAGCAAAGGCGTGTATACCACCTTCACCGAAAACAATCTGCGTTACTCGCAAAATGCCCCGCTGGACATGTATACCGAGGTCAATACTCAGACAAACCTGCCGGCGCAAATCGACATCAGCGCCACGCCGGGCAATGAATATAAATTCCTGTTCGTCAACAAAGGCGGCGGTTCTGCCAATAAGGCGGCGTTATTCCAGGAAACCAAATCCATTCTGCAGCCGGAAAAGCTCACCGCGTTCCTGATCGAAAAAATGAAATCACTGGGTACAGCCGCTTGCCCGCCGTATCACATCGCTTTTGTGGTTGGGGGCTTATCCGCCGACCAGACGCTGAAAGTCGCCAAACTGGCTTCAACCAAATATTACGATAATCTGCCCACCAGCGGGAACGAGCTGGGCCAGGCGTTCCGTGATACGGCGCTGGAAGCCGAGTTGCTCAATGCCAGCCGTGAGTTTGGCATCGGGGCGCAGTTTGGCGGCAAATACTTTGCCCACGATATTCGCGTAATTCGCTTACCGCGCCACGGCGGCTCCTGCCCAATCGCGATGGCCCTCTCCTGCTCTGCCGACCGCAATATTAAAGCCAAAATTAATAAACACGGTATCTGGCTGGAAAAACTCGAGCATAATCCGGGCAAATTTATCCCCGATTCTCACCGGGTAGAAAACGGCGCCCAGACCGTACAACTGGATCTGAACCGTCCGCTGCGCGAGATCCTGCATGATCTCTCCGCCTTGCCCATTGGTACACGTCTGTCGTTAAGCGGCCCGATCGTTGTGGCTCGCGATATCGCTCACGCGAACATCAAAGCGCGACTGGATAACGGTGAACCGATGCCGGAATACATGAAAAAGCATATCGTTTACTATGCTGGTCCAGCCAAAACCCCGGAAAATCAGGCCTGTGGCTCAATGGGACCCACCACCGGCGGGCGCATGGATGGGTATGTCGATGCTTTCCAGGCACAAGGCGGCAGCCTCATTATGCTCACCAAAGGTAACCGCAGCCAGCAGGTCACTGATGCCTGTCACAAACACGGTGGATTTAGCCTCGGCAGCATTGGCGGTGCCGCCGCCCTACTGGCGCAACAGTACGTGAAGAGTCTGCAGTGTCTTGAATATCCAGAACTGGGAATGGAAGCGGTGTGGATGATGGAAGTTAAAAATATGCCCGCCTTCGTATTAGTGGATGACAAAGGTAATAACTTCTTCAGCCAGTTCGAGCAGCAGCATCGCTGCGCAACTTGTCCGGCAGGGCATTAAGGAGTTTCCATGGAAGCGCGCGCCAATAACGACAGACACCGTCAGCGTCAGCAGAAGCTAAAAGAGCAGGTTGATACCCGCGTAGCGGCTGCAACGGAGAAGAAAGGGATCCTGATTGTCTTCACCGGCAACGGAAAAGGAAAATCCACCGCAGCCTTTGGCACGGCAACGCGCGCAGTGGGTCACGGAAAAACCGTTGGCATCGCGCAGTTTATTAAAGGTCAGTGGGATAATGGTGAGTACAACACACTGCAACCGCTCGGCGTCGAATTCCATATTATGGGTACCGGATTTACCTGGGAAACCCAAAATCGGCAAGCAGATATCGAAGCGGCAACGGTTGTCTGGCAGGAAAGTAAGCGCATGCTGGCTGATGCGCATTACGATCTAGTGGTGCTGGATGAACTCACCTACATGCTGGCTTACCACTATCTGGATACGCAAGAGGTTATCAACGCCATCGAAAATCGTCCTGCCGGTCAGAGCGTTATCGTCACAGGACGCGGATGCCATACGCTGTTACTGGAACTGGCCGATACGGTCAGTGAAATACGCCCGGTCAAACACGCGTTTGACCGCGGTATTCAGGCACAGATTGGGATCGACTGGTAGCCGTTCTTTTGCCGGATAACGATGCTAACGCGTCTTATCCGGCCTACCCATCGTTGTAGGCCTGATAAGGCATAAGCCACCCTCAGGCAGCCGATACTACGGACTTACTGAGCAACCAGTTGCGGAAAATCTGTAAATGCTCGGATTCCGATTTTTCTTCACGCCATGTCATAATAAATCGATTTCCGGTACGCATCGGAACATCGCAAGGAATGACCATATCGCCACTGTCCAGATCGTGCTGAATGGCAAAACGCGGGAGCAGCGCAACGCCCAGATTAGAGCGGACCGCCGCGATCAGCATCGATAACAAATCAAATCTCGGACCTTTATTCACCAGCGGACTGCTGACATCTGACAGCGCAAACCATTCCTGCCAACCTTTGATGCGCGTGCTTTGGTGCAATAGCGGGAATTCGTTTAGTAATTCGTTTACCGCCAGTTTTCGTTCCGGTTCGGCCAGCAAACAGCGACTGCATACCGGCAGAATCTCCTCTTCAAACAGGTACTCAACCCCTGACCATGGCGAATAAAAGTCTTCGCGCATGATTGCCGCGTCATACTCTCGATTGAGAAAATCACCAATATTCGCCAGGGAATGAATGTTCACGATAATATCAGGATTAAGTTTGTTAAATTCCCGCAGGTTTGGGATCAGCCAGTGCGTGCTGAACGTCGGATTCACCGCCAGCTCAATAACCTGTACCGTCGGCTGCCAGGTCATTATCGTCGTCGTATCTCGTTCAAGCTTATTTAACGTTTCTTTAACGATGCTTAAATAGTGTTTGCCAGCCGCATTTAAAAAAATGCGTTTTTTGGCGTGATTAAATAGCGCGGTATTGAGAAAATCCTCCAGTGCATTTACCTGGCGGAAAACAGCACTTTGTGTTAGGGCCAGCTCTTCAGCTGCCCGGGTATAACTTTCGTGACGCGCAACAACTTCAAAAGTTACCAGCAACTCCGTCTTAGGTATTTTTCCTCTCATAACCTCTTCCATATGCAGCGTGCAAAAATAGTTTAATTTATAAAAAATAATTCAAGACACCCAGATAAGCATCGAGAGTTATATTTTATTTCATCCATTAATGTCATTGATCCAATCCATGATTTGCTCACACTGATGGTGGATGAATATTAACCAATAATACTTAAGGGAAACAATAAACACAATTTAAATAAGGTTAAACTTAAGCAAATAGTGCCAATAAGTTCTTAATAATTTTTCAAGTCATCTTGTTTATTGCAGAAAAAACTTTGCGAGATTAATCAATATTATCAGTGCGATAATTTTGGATAATTTCACGTTATAACTTACGGGCAAACGACTGCTTTTTATCATTCCTTGATGTAGTTTCTGCCTTTTTTTGATCGATGTGATAAAGGACACAATGTGAAAACTTTCGGAAAGGTCTGGCTCGTTGGGGCAGGTCCCGGTGATATTTCATTGCTCACCCTCAAAGCAATGATGTGCATTAAACAGGCTGATATCATTATTTACGATCGGCTGGTCAATCCTAAAATTTTGGAATGGGCATTACCAGATTGCCTGCTTATCAATGTCGGCAAAAACCCAGGCTTCCATTGTGTACCCCAGGATGAAATCAATGCGCTGCTTGTCCAGTATGCCCAAACTCACAATAATATTGTACGCCTGAAAGGTGGCGATCCGTATGTTTTTGGACGCGGGGCTGAAGAAGTTGAGGATCTCGTCGAGACGGGCATCCCATTTGAAGTGGTGCCGGGTATCAGCTCAACCATTGGTGGCCTGACCTATGCCGGGATTCCGGTAACACACCGCGATTTCGCCTCGGGATTTCACGTAGTGACCGGCCATACACGGGAGGGCAACCAACAGCAGGACTGGCGTCAACTGGCAAAACTGAATGGTACGCTGGTTATCGTCATGGGCATCGCCAATCTGGCGTTTATCTGTGAGGAATTATTGATGGGTGGAAAATCAGCAGATACGCCTGCAGCGCTAATTATGTCTGCCACCCGCGATAATCAGCGCCGACTGACCTGTACGCTCGGTTCACTACTGAGCAAGGCGCAGGAAGCTAACATCCTTCCCCCTGCACTGATAGTGATTGGTGATGTGGTTACCCTGAGCGATCGGCTCTCTTTTATCCCTGAAGCCTTCAAGCTGCCAGAAAACCTTTACTGTGACAGTCTGGCATGACGAAAAGACTGGGGCGACGTTTGATGCGCCGCCCGGAAAACGCGGCAAAAGTAGCTGGTTTGTGCGTATTGGAGTTTCCGGGCAATGCTGTCTATGGAATGAACGGGATCGTGCAATAACTCCCCCGCTTTTTGCATTTTTTTCTGATTCACCCAGGTTTTAAAGTTAACGCCCTGCCGTTTCTTAAAAAAACGGCTGAAATAGTTTGCGCTTAAGCAGACGTGAGCTGCTACGGATTCAAGGGATAATTCACCATACAAATTCTCATCGATATAACGCAACGCTGCCAGTAGCTTTTTCTCGTGTCGGGAAGGCTCTGTAAAATAATGACGCATGTAACTGGTCGCTGGGATAACAATCTCATCAGATTGTTGTTCTGTCTCAAAATTATCAATAATAAAATTCAATAAATTTGCTGATGCCACCAGCGTATTATTATCGACTACCGCCACCTTACTCCATTCAGTTTTTATTTTTGGTTCATCCATCCATGAGTATTCATTATCAATAATGATAGTTTTATATTCCTGATATTTTGCCCGCACCTGCCCACAGAGCATAAAACCGTACAGATTCCCCTCGCGAATTAATGGCATAGAAAACAGACTTAGCCCCGCATGACAGCTGAGTATTCTGGGTTTAAGGTGTTTTAATCCTTCAAAAGCACAATACTTGTCACACTTTTGACAACTCACACAATAGCGTTCATCCGCCCGCATTAATGTGCAGAACGAATTAAAATTATGACAATCCGAGAGAATTTTTCCGGTAACATCAACCACGACGGTGGCTAATCCAGTCGCACTGGAAAATACCTTTGCTATTGAGAAAAAACGTTGTAGGTAATCATCCTGAATTTTCAACGACACGGTATCCTCCGGCATTAATGAAATTAAAGCCGGTAATATGCAGAATTTAATCAAGAGAAAGAATGATGTTCACCGCAAAAAATAATCTCATTTATGCAGATGATTATGAGTAATTTGCAAGATTCAGATAACTAAAAATAAAAAAAGGCCATCATCAGATGGCCAACCATGTCGAAACGGGACCAGCCCTTGACTACGCAGAGAGTCAGGGCTGTTTTTTATTTATTACTTAATAACGGTTTTCAGCGCTTCGCCGATATCGGCCAGGCTACGAACAGTTTTCACGCCTGCGGCTTCCAGCGCAGCGAATTTCTCATCCGCCGTACCTTTCCCACCTGCGATGATCGCACCCGCGTGACCCATACGCTTACCTTTCGGTGCAGTCACACCCGCGATGTAACCCACAACCGGCTTGGTTACATGATCTTTAATGTATGCAGCGGCTTCTTCTTCTGCACTACCGCCGATTTCACCGATCATGACGATCGCTTCGGTCTGCGGATCTTCCTGGAACAGCTTCAGGATGTCGATGAAGTTAGAGCCTGGGATCGGGTCACCACCGATGCCCACACAGGTGGACTGGCCGAAACCGTAGTCGGTAGTCTGCTTAACCGCTTCATAGGTCAGGGTACCTGAACGGGAAACGATACCCACTTTACCCGGCTTGTGAATGTGGCCCGGCATGATGCCGATTTTGCACTCGCCCGGGGTGATCACACCTGGGCAGTTCGGGCCGATCATGCGCACGCCAGCTTCATCCAGCTTCACCTTCACGGTCAGCATATCCAGCGTCGGGATGCCTTCGGTGATGGTGATAATCAGTTTGATACCAGCATCAATCGCTTCCAGTATGGAGTCTTTGCAGAACGGTGCCGGAACGTAGATAACGGTGGCGGTAGCGCCAGTCGCTTCTACAGCTTCACGCACGGTGTTGAACACCGGCAGGCCCAGGTGCGTGGTGCCGCCTTTACCTGGCGTTACGCCGCCAACCATCTGAGTACCGTAAGCAATCGCTTGTTCGGAGTGGAATGTCCCCTGGCTACCGGTGAAGCCCTGGCAGATAACCTTGGTATCTTTATTAATTAAAACTGACATTATTTCCCCTCCACTGCGGCAACAACCTGCTGAGCTGCATCCGTCAGACTTTTCGCTGCAATAATATTCAGGCCACTATCAGCCAGTTTTTTCGCGCCGAGTTCAGCGTTATTACCTTCCAGACGTACCACGACCGGAACGTTTACACCTACTTCTGCTACCGCGCCGATGATACCGTCGGCGATCAGGTCGCAACGTACGATACCGCCGAAGATGTTAACCAGTACGGCTTTAACATTGTCATCAGAGAGGATAATTTTGAACGCTTCGGTTACACGCTCTTTGGTCGCACCGCCACCAACGTCGAGGAAGTTAGCCGGTTCGCCGCCGTGCAGCTTAACGATGTCCATGGTGCCCATTGCCAGGCCCGCACCGTTAACCATACAACCGATGTTGCCATCGAGCGCAACGTAGTTCAGTTCCCACTGCGCAGCCTGCGCTTCACGCGGATCTTCCTGAGACTGGTCGCGCATTTCGCGCAGGTCAGCCTGGCGGAACAGCGCGTTGCCGTCAGCGCCCAGTTTGCCGTCGAGGCAGATCAGGTCACCCTGTTTGGTGACAACCAGCGGGTTGATTTCGATCAGCGCCAGGTCGCGCTCCAGGAAGATAGTCGCCAGACCCATGAAGATCTTGGTGAACTGCTGAACCTGTTTACCTTCCAGACCCAGTTTGAACGCCAGCTCGCGCCCCTGGTAAGGCATCGGGCCTGCCAGCGGATCGAGCGCCACTTTGTGGATCAGGTGCGGGGTTTCTTCCGCTACTTTTTCGATTTCCACGCCGCCTTCGGTAGAGGCCATGAAGACCACGCGACGGGAGCTACGGTCAACAACTGCGCCGAGGTAAAGTTCTTTACCAATGTCGGTCGCGGCTTCAACCAGAATCTGATTTACCGGTTGGCCATGAGCGTCTGTCTGGTAAGTAACCAGACGTTTACCCAGCCAGTGTTCAGCAAAAGCGCGAATGTCTTCTTTGCTGTTCACAACCTTCACACCGCCCGCTTTACCGCGGCCACCAGCGTGAACCTGACATTTCACTACCCACGGGCCAGCGCCGATTTTTGAAGCGGCTTCTTCTGCTTCACGCGGAGTAGTACAGGCATAACCCACCGGTGCCGGTAAGCCATAGCGGGCAAAAAGTTGTTTTGCCTGATATTCATGTAAGTTCATGTGTTCTGTCCATCCTTCAGGTAATCGTTATCTTTTACCCGTAGGTCTGATAAGCATCCAGACCTACGGGGCAGGTGATACTCTTATTAACTACACGTCCAGCAGCAGACGCGTTGGATCTTCCAGCAACTCTTTAATGGTTACCAGGAAGCCTACTGACTCACGACCATCGATCAGACGGTGGTCATAAGACAGCGCCAGATACATCATCGGCAGGATTTCAACCTTGCCGTCTACCGCCATCGGACGATCTTTGATGGCATGCATACCCAGGATGGCGCTCTGCGGTGGGTTGATGATCGGCGTGGACATCAGGGAACCGAACACACCACCGTTAGTGATGGTGAAGTTACCGCCCGTCAGATCTTCAACCGTCAACTTGCCGTCGCGACCTTTAACTGCCAGTTCTTTAATGTTCTTCTCGATGTCAGCCATACCCAGCAGATCCACATCACGCAGGACCGGCGTGACCAGACCACGCGGCGTGGAGACCGCCATGCTGACATCAAAGTAGTTGTGATAAACCACGTCATCGCCGTCGATGGACGCGTTCACTTCCGGATAGCGTTTCAGCGCTTCAACTACCGCTTTCACGTAGAAAGACATAAAGCCCAGACGGATACCGTGGCGTTTCTCGAACGCATCACCGTATTGCTTACGCAGGTCCATGATTGGCTTCATGTTGACTTCGTTGAAAGTGGTCAGCATGGCGGTGGAATTTTTCGCTTCCAGCAGACGCTCGGCTACGCGTTTGCGCAGACGGGTCATCGGAACACGTTTTTCGCCACGCGCGCCCAGTTGAGCCTGTGGTGCAGGTGCTGCTGCCGGCGCTTTTGCTTCGGCTTTCGCAGCCGGGGCTTTCGCCAGATGTTTTTCAACATCTTCACGCGTGATACGACCGCCGACACCGGTGCCGTTGATAGCGCTGGCTTCGAGGTTATGCTCACCCAGCAGGCGACGGATCGCCGGGCTCAGGGCATCGTTGTTCTGCTCAGCAAGAGACGCCTGCTGGCGCTGTGCCGGAGTAGAATCTTTCTCTTCAGACTTAGCGCTGGTTTCTTTACCGGTGCTGTTGCCTTCACGCAGGCGACCAAGGATCTGGCGAGAAGTGACGGTTGTCCCTTCATCTTCCAGAACCGCATCAAGAATACCGTCCGCTGATGCCGGTACTTCCAGTACCACTTTGTCAGTTTCGATTTCTACCAGTACTTCATCACGACGTACTGCATCGCCCGGTTTTTTGTGCCAGGTTGCAACCGTTGCATCCGCTACGGATTCAGGCAGGTCGGGAACAAGAATATCTACGCTACTCATTATTTATCCTTTATTTAATCGACGTTCAGCGCGTCATTTACCAGATCTTGTTGCTGCTTCTGGTGAACGGACATATACCCTACTGCCGGAGAGGCAGAGGCCGGGCGACCTGCATAACGCAGAGCTGACCCAAATGGAATTACTTCACGGAAATGATGCTGGCTGCAGTACCATGCGCCCTGGTTGAGCGGCTCTTCCTGGCACCAGACAAAATCATGTACATGAGCAAACTGTTTCAGCGCTTCCTGCACCGCTTTATGCGGGAACGGATAGAGCTGTTCGATGCGCACAATGGCAACATCTTTTTGGTCGTTCTTGCGGCGTTGCTCCAGCAGGTCGTAATAAACCTTACCAGAACACATCACGACACGCTTCACGCCTTTCGGATCAAGTTCATCGACTTCGCCAATGGCTGGCAGGAAGGTGCCATTTGCCAGTTCGTCCAGCGTAGACACCGCCAACGGATGACGCAGCAGCGACTTCGGTGACATCACCACCAGCGGACGGCGCATACCGCGCAGCGCCTGACGACGCAGCATGTGGTAGACCTGTGCCGGGGTAGACGGGACGCAAACCTGCATGTTTTGCTCAGCGCAAAGTTGCAGATAACGTTCCAGACGCGCGGAAGAGTGCTCCGGACCCTGACCTTCGTAGCCGTGCGGCAGCAGCATCACCAGACCGCACATACGGCCCCATTTCTGCTCGCCGGAAGAGATGAACTGGTCGATAACCACCTGCGCACCGTTGGCGAAGTCGCCGAACTGCGCTTCCCAGATGGTCAGCGTGCGCGGTTCTGCCGTGGCATAACCATACTCGAACGCCAGTACCGCTTCTTCAGACAGCACGGAGTCCCATACGCGGAACGTGCCCTGACCGTTATGCACATGCTGCAGCGGCGTGTAGGTTGAACCGTTCGCCTGGTTATGAATCACTGCGTGACGGTGGAAGAAGGTTCCGCGACCGGAGTCTTCACCCGACAGACGAACCGGAATGCCTTCGTCAACCAGCGTGGCGTAAGCCAGATTCTCCGCCCCACCCCAGTCGAATAGCTTCTCGCCTGCGGCCATGGCCTGACGGTCGCCGTAAATTTTGGCAACACGCGACTGCATTTCAACGGCTTCAGGCACGGTGCTGATGCGTTTTGCCAGCTCCTGCAGACGCTTCATCTCAACCTTGTTCGGGTAGCTTTCGTCCCACTCGTGGTTGAGGTACGGCGACCAGGTGAAGGAGTGCATGTTCATTGGACGCCACTCTTTCACCACGCATTCACCAGCATCCAGCGCATCACGGTACAGATTGACCATTTCAGTCGCATCTTCCAGCGTGGCGACTTTGTCCGCTTCCAGCTTGTCAGCGTAAATTTTACGCGGGGTCGGATGCTTTTTGATTTTCTGATACATCAGCGGCTGGGTTGCGCTCGGCTCGTCGGCTTCGTTGTGGCCGTGACGGCGGTAGCACACCAGATCGATGAACACATCGCGTTTGAAGGTGTTACGGAAATCCAGAGCCAGACGCGTCACGAAAGCGACCGCTTCCGGGTCATCCGCGTTAACGTGGAAGATTGGCGCCTGAACCATCTTACCGATGTCGGTGCAGTACGGAGTAGA
This sequence comes from Citrobacter sp. LUTT5, assembly GCF_009905315.1. Lineage (NCBI taxonomy): Bacteria > Pseudomonadati > Pseudomonadota > Gammaproteobacteria > Enterobacterales > Enterobacteriaceae > Citrobacter > Citrobacter sp. LUTT5. The sequence goes on from NZ_CP047606.1 coordinate 3,365,057, forward strand.
ACGCGCATCCAACGGGTTAGAGGTAGTAAAGCCCACCTGGTTGTTGATGACGATGCGAACGGTACCGCCCACTTCGTAACCACGCGCTTTCGACATGTTCAGGGTTTCCTGAACCACGCCCTGCCCGGTTACCGCCGCATCGCCGTGGATGGTGATTGGCAGTACTTTATTGCTGCTCGGCTCGTCCAGACGATCCAGGCGTGCACGTACGGAGCCGATAACCACCGGGCTAACGATTTCCAGGTGCGACGGGTTAAACGCCAGCGCCAGGTGTACCAGACCGCCTTCGGTTTCGATATCAGACGAGAAGCCCATGTGGTACTTCACGTCACCGGTGCCGAGGTGTTCTTTATGTTTGCCCGCAAATTCGTCGAACAGTTCCTGCGGGCGTTTGCCCAGTACGTTAACCAGAACGTTCAGACGACCACGGTGCGCCATACCCAGCACCACTTCACGGGTACCGCTGTTACCCGCGTGGCGGATCATCTCTTTGAGCATTGGGATTAACGCATCACCGCCTTCCAGCGAGAAGCGTTTCGCGCCCGGGAACTTAGCGCCCAGGTAGCGTTCCAGACCTTCTGCTGCGGTCAGTTCGCTCAGGAAGCGTTTCTTCTCTTCGCTACTGAATGCGGCACGGCCAGACTCGATACGCTGTTGAAGCCAGCGTTTTTCTTCGGTGCTGGTGATGTGCATATACTCGGCGCCAATTGGGCCGCAGTAGGTTTGTTTCAGCGCAACAACCAGGTCGCTCAGCTTCATGGTGTCTTTGCCGCCGGCAAAAGAACCTACATTAAAGCTTTCCTGGAAATCCGCATCGGTCAGATCGTGGAAAGACGGGTCCAGATCGGCCACATTTTCTTGCTGCCACAGTCCCAGCGGATCAAGATTCGCATGCTGATGACCGCGGAAACGGTAGGCGTTAATGAGCTGCAGGACTTTAACCTGCTTCACATTGGCATCAGGGTCGGAGATAGAAGAAGAGTAACGTGGAGTAATCAACGCCTGCCGACGGAAATAATCACGTGTTTTTGAGTGGAGTTGATCCGGTTTGACTCCGGTACCAGGTAACTGCTGGAACGTCGAACGCCAGTTAGCATCTACCGAGTCAGGGTCGGTTAAGAAGTCTTCATAGAGCTGTTCTATCCAGCTCTGGTTAGAACCAGAGAGGTAAGAAGAGTCCAACCAGGCTTTCAAAGCGCTGTTCTGCATCGTGATCCCTTAAGCATCTTTTCTGCTTATTTAATACTCTAAATAGATCGCGTTTCAGGAAGGTGGCAAGCTTGCGAATCCCAGGGAGCTTACATCCAGTAAGTGACCAGGGTGAGCAAGTGCAGCCAACGCACATACAACGTGAACTATGACGAGTATTTCGCCGTGGATACTACCACGCACACCGATGTGCGTGCCGGGGTTCACTTGTTGCGGACTGTCGTGTCATCTGCGTCCGCTAAGGAACCTTTAAAAACTGTCTAATAATCTTCGCTGTTCAGGCTACGACTGCGTTGCGGCCTTGTCTCGCTCTGAACATCTCGATTATTACTACTCATATGGCAGTTTTTAGAGGTTTCCTGTACTACCGGGGAATCACTTCCCCGGCAACCACTACAAAATCTTACGCACTACGTTTGAGCAGCATCGACTTAATATGGCCGATGGCGCGCGTCGGGTTCAGTCCTTTAGGACATACGCTGACGCAGTTCATGATGCTATGACAGCGGAATACGCTGAAAGCGTCACTTAAACCTTCCAGGCGGCTGTCGGTCTCGGTATCGCGGCTATCAATTAAGAAGCGATACGCGGCCAGCAGGCCTGCCGGGCCAATAAACTTGTCCGGATTCCACCAGAATGATGGGCAGGACGTTGAGCAGCATGCACACAAAATACATTCATACAGCCCATCGAGCTTCTCACGCTGCTCAGGCATTTGTAAATGCTCACGAGCCGGCGGATTTTTCCCATTATTCAACAAGTAAGGCTTAATCTTCTCATACTGTGCGTAGAATTGCCCCATGTCTACCACCAAATCGCGCACAACCGGTAAACCCGGCAGCGGGCGAATGACAATTTTCTTGCCCGGCTGATTCAGCGCAGAAATAGGTGTGATACAGGCCAGTCCATTTTTGCCGTTCATATTCAGACCGTCGGAGCCGCAGACCCCTTCACGGCAGGAGCGGCGGAACGACAGAGACGGATCTTTTTCTTTCAGCTGCATCAATGCATCCAGCAGCATCATGTCGCGTCCTTCTTCCGCCTCCAGGGTGTAATCCTGCATACGCGGAGCGTCGTCAACATCCGGGTTATAGCGATAAACTGAAAACTCGAGTTTCATTGTCCTGTCTCCGCATTAATAAGTACGAATCTTCGGCGGGAATGCCGGGCGCAGCTTCGGTTCCATATTGACTTGACGTCGCGTCATGGATTCCGATTCTGGCAGGTACAGGGAATGGCACAGCCAGTTTTCATCATCTCGTTCCGGGAAGTCGAAGCGGCTATGCGCGCCACGGCTTTCGGTACGGAAGTTTGCAGAGACTGCAGTGGCGTACGCGGTCTCCATCAGGTTATCCAACTCCAGACACTCAACGCGCTGGGTGTTGAACTCGCTGGAGGTATCGTCCAGACGGGCATTTTTCAGGCGTTCGCGAATCGCTTTCAGCTCTTCCAGACCTTTAGCCATCGCATCGCCTTCGCGGAATACCGAGAAGTTATGCTGCATACATTCTTGCAGCGCTTTGCGAATCGCCACCGGGTCTTCACCGTTACGGTTGCCGTTCCAGCGATTCAGACGGGCCAGAGAAGCATCGATTTCATCTTCGGTCGCATCCAGCAGGTCACCCTGCTCAGCGATAGATTCCTGCAGATGCAGACCCACCGCACGACCAAACACCACCAGGTCCAGCAGCGAGTTGCCGCCGAGACGGTTGGCGCCGTGAACCGACACACAGGCGATTTCGCCGACGGCAAACAGCCCCGGGATCACCACATCTTCGCCCTGCTCATTCACAGTCAGCGCCTGGCCAGTAACTTTGGTCGGAATACCACCCATCATATAGTGGCAGGTTGGGATAACCGGAATCGGCTCTTTAACCGGGTCAACGTGAGCAAAGGTACGGGACAGTTCGAGAATGCCCGGCAGACGGGATTCCAGCACTTCTTTACCCAGGTGGTCGAGTTTCAGCTTAGCGTGCGGACCCCACGGGCCGTCGCAGCCGCGACCTTCACGGATTTCGATCATGATGGAACGCGCCACCACGTCACGACCCGCCAGGTCTTTCGCATTCGGGGCATAACGCTCCATGAAGCGCTCACCGTGTTTGTTCAGCAGGTAGCCACCTTCACCACGGCAGCCTTCTGTGACCAGAACGCCCGCACCGGCGATACCGGTTGGGTGGAACTGCCACATTTCCATATCCTGCACCGGCACGCCAGCGCGGATAGCCATACCAACACCGTCACCAGTATTGATGTGGGCATTGGTGGTGGACTGATAAATACGGCCAGCACCGCCGGTCGCCAGCACGGTCGCACGGGCTTTGAAGTAAACTACCTCACCGGTTTCAATACACAACGCGGTACAACCGACAATCGCGCCATCGGCATTTTTTACCAGATCCAGCGCATACCATTCTGAGAAGATGGTGGTATGGTTTTTCAGGTTCTGCTGATACAGCGTGTGCAACAGCGCATGACCGGTACGGTCTGCCGCTGCCGCAGTACGTGCCGCTTGCTCACCGCCGAAGTTCTTCGACTGGCCGCCAAACGGACGTTGATAAATTGTGCCATTGTCGAGGCGAGAGAACGGCAGCCCCATGTGGTCCAGTTCCAGAATCGCTTCCGGACCGGTTTTACACATATATTCAATAGCGTCCTGGTCACCAATGTAGTCCGACCCTTTGACGGTGTCGTACATGTGCCATTCCCAGTTATCTTCATGGGTATTACCGAGCGCAACGGTGATGCCACCCTGCGCGGATACGGTATGGGAACGGGTTGGGAACACTTTAGAGAGCAGCGCACAAGTCTGCCCGCTCTGGGAAATTTGCAGCGCCGCGCGCATACCTGCGCCGCCGGCACCAATCACAACAGCATCAAATTCTCTGACTGGCAGTTTCATTACACACCCCACACCACAACAAATCCATAAATGACGTAAACCACCAGCGCAACAACGATAGCCAGTTGCAGAATCAGGCGCACAGCCAGAGGTTTAACGTAGTCGGTCAACACCTGCCACATGCCGATCCAGGCATGAATCAAGATGGAGAAAAGTGCCAGCAGGGTGAAGACTTTGGTGAATGCCGATGAGAAGAAACCGGTCCAGACTTCATACGTCAGCTCGCCGCTGGTGGCGAAGAAACCGACCATAAAGATGATGTATAACGTCAGAACGATAGCGGTAGCACGGACCAGAATGAAGTCATGTACGCCGTTGCGTCCTAATGCGGAGGCGTTGCTTACCATACGAGGACTCCTGCGAGAAGTGAAAGCACGACAATAATAACGAAACAAATTTTGGCGGAGCGTGTCCCTGCTTCGAGGGTTTCTTCGATATAGCCAAAATCCATCAACAGATGGCGAATGCCCATTACGGCGTGATATGCCAGCGCAATCAGGATCCCCCACAGAATTAACTCCACAAAGAAGTTATTCATAATGGATGACGCGGTGAGGAAACCTTCAGGGGAGGAAAGGCTGGTACCCAATAACCACAACAGAATCCCGACCGCCACGAAGGTGATCACTCCGGATACGCGATGGAGAATGGACGCTATCGCCGTGATTGGGAACCGGATCGTTTGCAGATCCAGATTGACAGGTCTTTGTTTTTTCACATTTCTTATCATGAATAACGCCCACATGCTGTTCTTATTATTCCCTTTAGACTTCGGGTACAGAAGATGAAGACACCTGTAGCCTGAAAGACGACGGGATTTCCTTCCTCCGGTCTGCGTGCGGGTCAGACAGCGTCCTTACTATAACTACGCGTCATATAAAACACTGCTTCCAGATGCTAAAACGACACGTTACAACGCTGGTTGGCTCGGGATTGCAGGGTATTCCGGAGACCTGGCGGCAGTATAGGACGTTCACAAAATCATTACAATTAACCTACATATAGTTTGTCGGGTTTTATCCCGAACAGTGACATAGGTCACGATAACAACATTATTTTAATTTTTAATCATCTGATTTGACAATCATTAAACAAAGTTGTTACAAACGACACCAGAAAAAGCATATAATGCGTAAAAGTTATGGGGTCACTCTTTCACCGGAGATTTAGTTATGTAACAGTGTGGAAGTATTGACCAATACCTTCAGGACAGTTATTAGTGATAGACAGGTTAAATAATTCGGATTGCTAAGTTCTTGATTTGCAGTTTATTCGCCATAAAAAGACCGTTTTACCTGCAAGCGCCCATAGCTCTGTACCCAGGTCATCCCCTCTTTCGCAGAGCGGCGAGCCAAATAACAAACTGGTAACGGTTTATTGATGCACGAAGGCAAATTTGAGTTCCGGCAGTCTTAAGCAATAAGGCGCTAAGGAGACCGTAAATGGCTGATACTAAAGCAAAACTCACTCTAAATGGTGATGCTGCTATTGAACTGGATGTGCTGAAAGGTACGCTCGGTCAGGACGTTATTGATATTCGTAGCCTTGGCTCAAAAGGGATGTTTACTTTTGACCCAGGTTTTACCTCTACCGCATCCTGCGAATCCAAAATTACTTTCATCGACGGTGACGAAGGTGTTTTGCTGCATCGCGGCTTCCCGATTGACCAGTTGGCGACCGAGTCCAACTATCTGGAAGTGTGTTATATCCTGCTGTACGGCGAAAAACCGACGCAGGAAGAGTACGACGAGTTCAAAACCACAGTCACTCGCCATACCATGATCCACGAGCAGATCACGCGTCTGTTCCACGGTTTCCGCCGCGACTCTCACCCGATGGCCGTTATGTGCGGTGTCACCGGAGCGCTGGCAGCGTTTTATCATGACTCGCTTGATGTAAACAACGCGCGTCACCGTGAAATCGCCGCTTTCCGTCTGCTGTCCAAAATGCCAACCATGGCAGCGATGTGCTACAAATATTCCATCGGGCAGCCGTTCGTGTACCCGCGTAACGATCTCTCCTACGCCGGTAACTTCCTGAACATGATGTTCTCTACGCCGTGCGAAAAATACGAAGTGAATCCGATTCTGGAACGCGCCATGGACCGTATCTTAATCCTGCACGCTGACCACGAACAGAACGCCTCAACCTCTACCGTACGTACCGCGGGCTCTTCTGGCGCTAACCCGTTTGCCTGCATCGCGGCTGGTATCGCTTCCCTGTGGGGACCGGCACACGGCGGCGCAAACGAAGCTGCACTGAAAATGCTGGAAGAAATCAGCTCTGTTAAACACATTCCGGAATTTGTTCGCCGCGCGAAAGACAAGAATGATTCCTTCCGCCTGATGGGCTTTGGTCACCGTGTTTATAAAAACTATGACCCGCGCGCTACCGTCATGCGTGAAACCTGCCACGAAGTGCTGAAAGAACTGGGCACCAAAGATGATCTGCTGGAAGTGGCGATGGAACTTGAGCACATTGCGCTCAACGACCCATACTTCATCGAGAAGAAACTCTACCCGAACGTAGACTTCTACTCCGGCATAATTCTGAAAGCGATGGGGATTCCGTCCTCCATGTTCACCGTTATCTTCGCCATGGCGCGTACCGTTGGCTGGATTGCACACTGGAACGAAATGCACACCGACGGCATGAAAATCGCCCGTCCGCGTCAGCTGTACACCGGCTACGACAAGCGCGATTTTAAATCTGATATTAAGCGTTAATTGTTCAGGCCACCGGGTAATTCCGGTGGCTTTTCTCAGACCCTGCTCAAATTACCGCATTCATCTCATCAATATTATTCTCATCAGCTAATTCGTCCCAAAATACATTTCAGACATGCGCCCCTTTTATATAGCATCAATCGCCAACGCATAATTTGATTTTTAAATTTATTAGCTATTTAATTCGGTCTTATAAAATACATCTCTGAATTAAATGGCACGGGCGCTCTTATTTACCTGAAGATAACAGGTGAACAACAAGGAAATATTTCTTCCGGCTGCGGCACTTCCGCGTCAGTAGGGAATCGCTGGCAGGAAAACCATCCTGATGAGATTTTTGTTTTTTCACTTTCGAATGGATTAGCTAATACTGATTCTGGTATTAATACCCAGCTACTGAACTTCACAAAACTAATTGATAAAAGCACACCGTTATTGATTAACGCCATCAATAATAATGAACGTCTGTTTATTGAAATTGATTTATGGAGAATAAACAGATTTAGTAGATGGGAACGCTTCTATTATATTCAATTAAGAAATGCATCGGTAAAAAGCATACAAACCTATGTGGCCCTAAACGAGCTGGATACCGAAGAAATTGCAGTATCGTATGACTATATTCTTTGCAAACACCTGATTGCCAACACTGAGTTTGACTACCTGGCATTGCCTGCTGAGTACAACCGTTTATTTATACCACCCCGCCCTCAGCCGGTCAGTACGATAAAACCCATAGTGAAACGCCCTTCTCCCCCTGCACCACACATTCCAGCAGTTACGCCGGTCTATGCCAAATCCTGTCTGAAAGAAAAAGGCTGTACAGACGCGGGGCGAGTGGTCACTCAGTGGCATGCTCAGCGCCGCACGCGGCGTTCCTTATATCGGCGCGTTGGCTTCCGCGCTGTATATTCCGTCCGCGGGTACGGACAGTGCACGCGTTCCCGGACGCGATGAGTTCTGGTATGAAGAAGAACTACGGAAAAAGGCGCTGGTAGGTGGCACTGCCACCACCCGGGTTCGTTTTTTCTGGGGAACCGACATTCACGGTAAATCGCAAGTCTACGGCGTGCATACCGGCGAAGGTACTCCTTATGAAAACGTGCGCGTCGCGAATATGCTGTGGAACGATGAACATCATCGCTATGAATTTACGCCTGCCCACGACGCAGACGGGCCGTTAATCACATGGACGCCGGAAAATCCTGCGACCGGCGATTTACCCACACATACGGGTAGCAATGTTCCACCGCTGGATCAGCCAACCATTCTGGTGACACCAATCCCGGATGGCAAAAACGAATACACCACGCCGCCGTTCCTTGTGCCCGATGTCGCCGATTTTAACGATTATATTCTGGTCTTTCCGGCCGATTCAGGCATTCAGCCGATATATGTATACCTGAAAACAGCCCGGGACGACCCCGGTACAGCAACCGGCCACGGTGAAATTTTATCCGGAAATGGTCGTTGGCTTGAGGCCGCCAGTTCTGGGCTGGGAGCGCCGATACCTGCACAGGTGGCGGATAAGCTGCGAGGAAGAACATTTCGCAACTTTGACCATTTCAGAGAAGAATTCTGGCTTGCGGTGTCAGAATGCCCTGAGCTTATGAAGGATTTTAAACCATCTAACCAAACCCTGATAAGAATGGGGTTGGCACCATATCCTATTCCTTCAGAGCAGGTAGGCGGCAGAACGACTTTTGAACTTCATCACGTAGAAGAAATCCAGCATGGCGGAGAAGTTTTTAATATGGATAATATAAACATTACTACTCCTCGCTTACATATAGGAATACATAAAAATGCTAATAGATAATGAAAAAACCATAAGCGATTACACTGAGTCAGAGTTCATTGCTCTGCTATCTAACTTTTTTGAGAATAAACATGGGCTAAATGCCAAGGATTTTGGTAAATTTATCGATGATCTACAACTACATGTAGTCAAAGTCACCCAGCACCCACTTGGTAATGGACTGATTTTTAATACACCAGATGAGATTGAATGTTCACCCTTGGGAATATTCAAGGAAATAAAAAAATGGAGAGCATCTCATGGCTTAGAGTTATTTAAAGATTCTAAATAAGCTCTGCAAAGAAATTTATTAAAACAGTGAATATATGAATCATCTTAAGCAAAAACTCGAAGACTACACCGAAGCTGAATTCATATGAATTCTCCACAAACCCACGCTACCTGGGAGAAATAGACCGTGAATATTACATCGACTCATTAGTCGATCATTTCGATAAAATAGTGGATCATCCGGAAGGTAATGGTTTGATTTTTTATCCCCCAGATGACCGAGAAGACAGCCCGCAAGGCGTCATTGATGAAATCAAAAGATGGCGTAAGTCCAGGGACTCCCACTATTTAAGGATTCTGACAATGCCTCTGCCTGAACGAATGAGACCAGTTAAGGTCAGTAGTCGCAAGATCAAGGAACTGTCACAAAAAGCCACACAGATACTTGCAAGAATTGATAAAGGCGCAAAGGAAGAAGACTCTGCGCTAAGGAGCATGATTGATGAATGGAACAGCCAGGTCGTTTCTCCCCGAACATTTTCTGATTTCAGAGACTTTTCCTCCTGGACTAACGCCGTAGAGTTTACTCGTATAGCGTTTACCAGAGCACAATGGTATGCCGATTTTACATGGGACGAACTGATTCAAACCATTCGTACTGTTTGCGATCCCAAGTGCAAGGAATCCGAACAAGATCATGCCCTTTCATTACTCGAGAAAAATTTTGACGGTAATCCATCCGATCTTATTTTTTGGCCGAATGAATGGTTCCAGAATCCTGATATGTTACATGTTGAGTTAACTACTGAGGAAATCGCAGGGTATTTAGTGGCCCGATCCAGTAGATATTTAGATGATGCACCAAAAATGGAGCTAAAATACTCAATTCCTCTAGCCAATTCTTAAAAAAGGTGAATCTATCTTCATTTTATCCTGAACTCGTTATGCCAACCTCTAATGTTCTTAAGGTCTGCCGTTCGATCCTGTGGCAGACCGCCAATATACCTGACTCCGTCACTGGCTAATCCGTTTTTATTGATACTTGATATTTTTTTCAGCGGACTTTTTCTCTATGCTGTATCAACACGTTAAACGCAGCATATAACTCAGGAGCATGGGATGCCTGTTTTGCAGTGGAGCCTGTTGTTTGTGCTATCGCTCGTGCTTTCCCTGCTCTTTCTGTTTATCCATCTTCCAGGCCCCTTGCTGCTCGGTTCGATGATCGTTGGCATCATCTTCAGTCTGCGCGGCATCTCTCTGCATCCTCCCCGCTGCACATTTCTTGGCGCGCAGGCGATTCTCGGCTGCATGATTGCCCAAAATCTGACCGGTTCAATCTTCACAACCCTTGCAGCCCACTGGCCGATGGTGATTGTTATCCTGCTGGCAACCCTTATCAGCAGCGCGATAATCGGCTGGCTGCTGGTTCGCTACAGTACGCTACCGGGGAACACCGGCGCATGGGGCTCGTCACCAGGCGGCGCAGCGGCAATGGTTGCAATGGCCCAGGATTATGGTGCCGACATCCGACTGGTGGCGTTTATGCAGTATCTGCGTGTACTGTTGGTGGTCGGCGCGGCAGCGATGGTCACCCGGCTGGTGATGGGCGACCAGGCGCTGGCGGTCAGTGAACAAATCATCTGGTTTCCGCCGCTAAGCGGCAATCTTTTCAGCACTCTGATGCTGGCCGCCGTTGCCGGCACGGCTGGACGCTTACTGCGTATTCCCTCTGGCGTCATGCTATTGCCGATGCTGGTGGGTGCCTTGCTGAATGCAAGCGGAGTAATGGTGATTGAACTGCCGGAATGGCTACTGGCGATAGCCTATATGGCCATCGGCTGGCAAATCGGCCTTGGCTTTGACAAACAGATCTTTCTAATGGCATTACGACCACTGCCGCAGATCCTGTTGTCCATTTTTTCACTAATGGCGATCTGCGCAGCTATGGCCTGGGGACTGGCGCATTACATGCAGATTGATTTTCTCACTGCCTATCTGGCAACCAGCCCAGGTGGCGTGGATTCTGTCGCGGTGATTGCCGCAGGAAGCCACGCTGATATGGCGCTCATCATGGCGATGCAAACCCTGCGACTGTTCAGCATTTTGTTAACTGGCCCCGCAGTCGCGCGGTTTATTTCGGTGCACGCGCCGAGAAAAATACCGTCATCATAAGGTATGCGTTAATCCGGATACCCAATTTCGGTTACGGCTGTTCCGGATTTATCCGCTGCAAACGTAAATTCTGTCACGCCCCCCGGAAAATTCTGCGTAATATGCAGCTCATTCTTACCTTTCCAGATATATTCCACCTGGTCAGTATCTCCGAGATTTTCTATTTTAAGATCATTACCTACGGTCAGAGTCGGGAGCAAATTTTCACGGTCTGAACGCGCTTTTCTGAAAACCTGATACGTTTCATCCAGAGTCATTGCAGGATAAAAACAACGGGTCTGGGCACCATGCTCATAGACATATTCCATATCCTGCGGCCCGGACTCGCATTTAGGGGCTACCGTCTCTGCGGCGGTAGCAAATGCGGAAAAGGAACTCGTTACTGCGACAAGTAAACCGCTACAATAAAAACGGTTAAAATCCATATTTCACTCCTTCTCATCTCCTTGAGAGATTCAGGTGACGTTATTCGAATTGCCCCTCTGCATCACCGGGACCGCACCATGCTATGCTATTTCTGACATCCCGGACACCAGTAAAAAGGTCGCGAAGAGAGCATCGTTTTCTCGATAGTCCCACCACAACGCTCACAGGCTTCGCCGTCCCGATGAAAGACCTTGAAGCGAAACAACGCACCGTGATGTTTATTCTCATCGACCAGCCCGCGGGTATTATAAGACAGGCGCGGAATATCAAGCAGCGCATGTGCCAGTTGATCCAACTGTTCATCGGCAAGCTGCGACGCTTTATGCTGCCCGGTCAACCCAACCTGCCAAAGGATCTCTACCCGCAAGTAGTTACCTAATCCCGCCAGAAAAGCCTGGTCCAGTAGCAGACCAGAAAACTGGCGATTGCAAAAACGCGGAGATAACAGACGCGCTTTAACGTCATCGGGCGTTAAACGTAAATCCAGTACATCCGGTCCTACCCGTTGCAGGAACGGATGGGTGGCGAGCTGTTCTGGCGTCAGCATTTCGATATCAGACGCGCTATACAGCAGGATAGTTTTGTCTTGCGTTTGCAATCTGACACGGAGTACCCGCGAGGTCTGCGGGATGTTGCCCGTATCCACCACTCGCCACACGCCATAGAGCTGATTGTGACTGTACAGCGTCAGGCCATTGGAAAAATGGGTCAGTAATGCTTTCCCTCGCGTTTCAAGCTGGGTAACACTCTGCCCAATCAGTTGAGATTGATACGGTTTTAACTGCTCAAAGGCAAACCAGACATCCGTCAGGGGTTTGCCTTTGACTGCCGCCTCCAGGTTATCCGCCGCGCGGCGGATCTCCGGGCCTTCAGGCATAATACTGTCCTTTGTTAATGTGTTGCGCCGCCCGTCACTGCGATATCGCTTTCCACCTGCAAGGCGGTGGCAATTGCAATCTCCAGCGCACGGCGCACCGTTTCTGTCACCATACTTGGCGCTCCGGGATGCTGTGCAGCCTGTTGCGGCAAATATGGGATATGAATAAAGCCGCCCTTCACCGCCGGTACATCGCGTAGTTTATGCAGCAGACCATACATCACATGATTACACACGAAAGTGCCAGCGGTCTGGGAAACCGAGGCCGGAATTCCCGCGTTGCGCATAGCCACAACCATCGCTTTGATCGGCAGCGAGCTAAACCATGCCGCTGGACCATCGGCTACAATCGGCACATCTACCGGCTGTTGCCCCTGATTATCTGCAATACGCGCATCGTCAACGTTAATCGCCACGCGTTCCACGGTGATATCCGTGCGGCCACCTGCCTGCCCCACCGCCAGGACCAGCGATGGCGACAGCGCGTCAATCGCGCCATTGAGTACGGTAAGAGACTCGCCAAAGACGCACGGCAGTTGGCGGGCAACGACGCGGCATCCACCGATGATAGCATTATCGAGTCCCGAGACCACTTCCCAGGAAGGGTTAACTGATTCGCCGCCAAAGGGTTCAAATCCCGTGATGAGTACTGTTTTCATCCTGTCACCTTACAAGAACATCAGGAAATACATTAGGAACACGTTGACCAATAGCAGCAGTATGCCGGTTGGCACCTGCGCTTTAATCACAGCATTTTTGTCCGGTAGTTCCAGCAGCGCAGCAGGGACAATGTTAAAGTTCGCCGCCATCGGCGTCATCAGTGTCCCGCAATAACCGGAGAACATACCAATCGCCGCCATTACCGCCGGATTACCACCGTGTTGCAGTACAAGAATTGGAATACCAATCCCAGCGGTCACGATCGGGAAAGCAGCAAACGCATTGCCCATGACCATAGTCAGCAATGCCATGCCGATGGTGTACACCGCCACTGCGATAAAGCGACTGTCTACCGCCAGATATTCCTGCGTCAGATATGAAATGCCGCTGCCTACGCCCGCTGCCGTAAACAACAGCCCGAGCGTAGCCAGAATCTGTGGCAGGATGAACGCCCAGCCGATGGAGTCCAGCAGACGGCGCGCCTCCTGGATCGGTTGATGCACCCGCTCATGGGTCATTTTTATTGCCATCGCCAGACCAATCAACGAACCTGCGGTCATGGAAAAAAGCGTCACCAGCGTGGCGTGATTACCCGGCCCAAACAGCGCATCCTGTAAGCCCGGAATATGGTTGAACATCAGCACGCCAATAACCGTTACTACCGGGATCGCCAGCGCCGGGAAAAAAAGGCGGTTGCCCAAGCGACTGGCACTTTCTTCGCGCTGTTGCTGCGTCCGTTGATGGTAACTTCCCAGCTTCACGCCGCCAAAACCGGCGATCAGCGCCAGGACGACCACCGCAATACCGACGGCAATATGCACCGCGCGCTTGTCGCCAAACAGCGAGAATGTCCAGTCGCCAAGCAGAAACAGTACGCCGTATATGCCCCAAAACAGGCCAGTGGTGAAACGACGCGGGTTCGCTTTATCCTGCCAGGACATGACGGCCACAATCAGTAATACCGCGCCCGCCAGCCAGTAGAGATAGCTTTGTTGAAAATTCATTGCGCTTCCCCTTTCGCTGCGGCGTTCGCTTTCGCCACCTCACGTTGCAAATAGCTATCCAGACGCCACAAACGTGTGCCGTGGATCAGGAAAGCACAAATTGCCGTTGGGATCCCCCATAGGGCGATATGCAGCGGTTCGGTCTGGATCCCACCAGACTCCAGCATAAAGTTATGCATGAAGATGATGGCGCCGAAAGCAACAAAGATATCTTCACCGAAAAACAGCCCGACGTTATCGGTCGCCGCTGACATTGCGCGCAGTCGATAGCGTACCGCCCCAGGTATCTCGCCGTGATTTTTCTCAGCGGCCCCTTCCGCCATCGGCGCCAGCAGCGGACGCACCATTTGCGGATGCCCCCCCAGACTGGTGAGTCCTAATGCAGCGGTCGCTTCGCGAATGAACAGATAGACAATCAGCAGGCGGCCGCTGGTAGCGCTGCGGATTTTTGCAATCCACGCCTGTGCACGCTCTTTCAGACCGTGACGTTCCAGCAGACCGATTACCGCCAGTGGGATCAGCAGGATAAACGGTAGGTTGCGGGTGTTAAGAAAACCTTCACCCAGTTTCTCGAGAATAGTGGCGATAGGCATATGCGCCGCCAGTCCCGTGACGATCCCGGCAATAATAACCACCAATACCGGGTTAAAACGTAAAAGAAATCCGACCACGATGACGGCGATCCCCGTCAATGGCCAGAGAGAAATAGCCTCTCCCATAATTAAATCCCTTATGTTGTTGTGTAATATATTATTGTTTTGTATGAATAAATTTATGCGCTAATTTGAATATTGCATGCTTCAAAGGCGCTACGCAAGCGACGAGCAAAAGCGAGTGCGTGCTCGCCATCCCCATGAATGCATACCGTCTGGGCAGTCACGCTCGCCCATGTCCCACTTTGGCTTTTTACTCTGCCGGATTGCACCATTTCTAACGTTTGCGCCAACGCCTGCTCTTCATCCTCAATCAGTGCGCCCGGCTGACTACGCGGCACCAGGCTGCCATCGGCCTGATAACCCCGATCGGCAAACACCTCCTGACGCGTTACCAGGCCATAGTGTTCTCCAGCACGAATCAGTTCGCTTCCCGCCAGTCCCACTAAAATCAGCGACGGATCGCAGGCATGAACCGCTTTCGCAATCGCATCAGCCAGTTGAGGATCTTTCGCTGCCTGGTTATAGAGCATGCCATGCGGTTTGACATGATGCATCACACCGCCCTCCGCCCGCGTGATGGCAGCCAGCGCGCCAATTTGATACAGCGTCTGCGCATACACCGTTTGCGCAGGCAGGGTCATGGCGCTACGGCCAAAATTTTCCCGATCCGGAAAGCTGGGATGCGCACCTATCGCTACGCCATTTTTTAGCGCTTCGCGCACGCTTGAGAGCATGGTTTGCGCATCGCCTGCGTGAAACCCACAGGCGATGTTGGCCGATGACACCAATTGCAGCAACGCTGCATCGTTCGCACATCCCTCACCGAGGTCTGCATTGAGATCAATTTTCATTGTTAAGCCGCCATGCTAACTGTTCCAGGTAACGCTGCTGGTCGTACCGCGCCTTCAGCGCTTCCTCCAGCGAACACTGCACAAAATGAATCGGTTGACCGAGCGGGATCTGCGCCAGATGATACATATCTGCCTCAATAATACAGGCGATGCGCGGATAGCCGCCCGTCGTCTGAGCATCGTTCATCAGCACAATGGGTTGGCCATTATGTGGAACCTGCACCACACCGGGGAGCAAGCCATGCGACAGCAGCTCGCGATCGGTCGTGCGCGTCAGCGGCTGCCCCTGAAGACGATACCCCATACGGTTACTTTGTGGGCTAAGTTGCCACGGTGAGCGCCAGAACGAAGCCTGCGATACCTCATCAAACTCCTGATATTCAGGTCCGGGCAGCGCACGAATGAGATTACCCCACATCAGTTGCTTAACACCTTGCGGCTCGCTGAATTTCCGGGTAGATACGCCAATCGCCAGTCGATCGCCATCACGCAGTAGACGCCCTTCAAACCCACCAATGCCCACTTTCAGATCGGTACTACGCGAGCCCATCACTTCAGGAACATCAATACCGCCCGCTATCGCCAGATAACTGCGCATGCCATGAAGCGGACGTTTTAGCGTCAGGCGCTGCCCGGCTTTTACCGGTAACCGCCATCCGCTCCACACGGGCGTACGATCCAGATGCGCTTCGCATCCGGCACCGGTCAGGGCAAACCAGCCATCGGCTTCAAACTCCACCACCAGTTGCCCCAGCGTGATTTCCAGCGCTGCGGCATTCGCATCATTACCCACCAGCAGGTTAGCCACGTTCAGCGCCGGTTTATCCAGCGCCCCACAGTGACTGATTCCGGATTGACGAAAACTATGACGTCCCCCGTCCTGTACTGAGGTGTACATGCCAGCGCGGATGATGTTTAACATATCCCCTCCTTCTGCGGGACAAAACGCACGGTATCGCCAGCCCGTAACAGAATCGGCTCCTCCCGTTTTGGATCAAATAACGAAACGGAGGTACGCCCAATCAATTGCCACCCGCCAGGCGTGGAAAGCGGGTAGATCCCCGTTTGAGATCCACCGATACCGACAGAACCTGCCGGAACAAGCAAACGCGGTTCCGCACGTCTGGGAGTATGCAGTTGTTCAGGTAAGCTCCCGAGATAGGGGAATCCCGGCTGAAAACCGATAAACCACACCACGTAATCAACCGACGCATGAAGTTCCACAACTTGCTTGTCACTTAATCCGCTGTGCCGGGCGACCTCTGCCAGATCGGGGCCGGCCTCACCGCCATAGGTGACGGGAATTTCAATAAAGCGCGAATCCGGCTCCAGTGCTTCACTCTCTTCCCACCAGCGTTGCAGGCGCTCAATCGCATCCAGCGCCAGCGTTTGCGGGTCGCGCAAGGTCACCGTGATATTGTTCATGCCTGGAATAGCTTCCAGTACATTCGGGGCATCAACCAGACGCTGGGCCAGACGCCAGATGCGTTTCTGAGTCGCCAGCGTAATGGGTGGTTCCAGTTCAAGAACCACTGCCGTTTCACCTAACAGATAACAACGCGCTCGCTGCACTTTCGTCCCTCTTTATTACGCTGGATTAGGAATATCGATAAAAGTCACGTCCAGATCGGTATTTTCATTAAGCCAATCGCTTAATGCGCGAATGCCGCCGCGTTCGGTCGCATGGTGACCGGCAGCATAAAAATGCAGCCCCTGCTCGCGGGCTGAGTGAATGGTTTGCTCTGAAACTTCACCAGTGATAAAAGCGTCGACGCCAAATCGGGCTGCGCTATCAATAAAACTTTGACCGCCCCCGGTACACCAGGCGACGCGCTGAACTTTTTCCGGACCGGTATCACCACACCATAACGGTTTACGGCCTAAACGCGCTTCAATCCACGATGCCAACTCCAGTCCCGGAACCGGCATGGAGAGTTCTCCCCATGGCACCAGCGGTTCGATCTCACCCATCACGGTAATCCCCAACAGCGCGGCCAACTGCACGTTATTCCCCAGTTCCGGGTGAGCATCCAGCGGCAGGTGCCAGCCATACAGGTTGATATCGTTTTCCAACAGCGTTTTCAGACGATGGCGCTTCATGCCGCGAATTACCGGAGATTCGCCTTTCCAGAAATAACCGTGATGAACGATAACCGCATCGGCCTGCAGGCGCACCGCCTCATCCAGCAGCGCCTGACTTGCGGTCACGCCGGTCACGATTTTATGCACCGTCTCTTTGCCCTCAACCTGCAAACCATTCGGCGCATAGTCGCTAATGGCGGCGCTGTTCAGTTTGTCGTTGATCAGTTGTTCCAGTTCGGTGTTTTTCATCATCGTCCTCGTAGTCATTAATTCTGCCTGCCTAATCAGCAACACAGCTTAGGTTAAAATAGCGTCCTCGCCTGCGTTCGTCGATAGCCATTTCACTGACACATCAAGAAACAATCACACCCGCTTTGAACATGATTTGCTTACCACTACGCGATCCAATTCATGTATATTTATGCAATCAGACAGCATATTGCAAAAATAATCAGATCTGTATCAAAGTTACAACTTTAAGGAAACACGCTCGCGCAGTACGCTCAGCCTGTCGCGAGGCATTTACTTCGAGAAAATAATGAATAAACAAGCATCTCAACCACGGGCGATTTATTACGTCGTCGCGCTACAAATCTGGGAATATTTCAGTTTTTACGGCATGCGTGCGCTGCTGATCCTGTATCTCACTAACCAGCTCAAGTACGACGATAATCACGCATATGAACTGTTCAGCGCCTACTGTTCGCTGGTCTACGTCACCCCCATTCTCGGGGGATACCTGGCAGATAAAGTGCTCGGTAATCGAATGGCGGTGATGATCGGCGCATTTTTAATGGCGGTGGGACATCTGGTATTGGGCGCAAGCGAAATGGCTCCGGCGTTCCTTTATTTGTCGCTGGCGATCATTGTCTGCGGCTACGGTCTGTTTAAATCCAACATTAGTTGCCTGCTGGGCGAGTTATATCAACCTGAAGATCCGCGTCGCGACGGTGGATTCTCTCTGCTCTACGCAGCCGGTAACATCGGTTCGATCCTCGCACCGATTGCCTGCGGATACGTGCAGGAAGAGTACAGCTGGGCGATGGGCTTTGCGCTGGCTGCGATTGGCATGCTGGCTGGGTTAGTGATTTTCTTATGCGGTAATCGCCATTTCGCTCATACCACTGGCGTCAACAAGGCTGTGCTGTGTGCGAAAAAGTATATGCTGCCAAACTGGGCCTGGCTGTTAGTTCTGCTGGTTGCAGCACCGTTACTGATTACCGTCCTGTTCTGGAAAGAGTGGTCCGTTTACGCACTGATTGTTGCCACGGTTATTGGTCTGGCGGTTCTGGCGAAGATTTACCGTCAGGCGCAAACCCAAAAGCAGCGCAAAGAATTGGGGCTTATCGTCACGCTGACCTTCTTCAGCTTGCTGTTCTGGGCCTTTGCTCAACAGGGCGGCAGCTCGATTAGCCTGTATATTGACCGCTTCGTAAATCGCGATATTTTGGGGTATTCCGTCCCGACCGCGATGTTCCAGTCGGTTAACGCCTTTGCCGTTATGCTGTGCGGTATCGTGCTGGCCTGGGTAATCAAAGAAAGCGTTGGCGGCAATCGTACCGTACGTATTTGGGGTAAATTCGCCCTTGGCCTCGGTTTAATGAGCGCAGGGTTCTGCATTCTGACCTTAAGCGCCCGCTGGTCCGCAGCTTACGGCCACTCTTCCATGCCGCTGATGGTATTGGGGCTGGCGGTCATGGGCTTTGCCGAACTGTTTATCGACCCGGTGGCGATGTCGCAAATTACGCGTATTGAGATCCCTGGGGTGACTGGCGTATTAACAGGCATTTATATGCTGCTGTCCGGCGCCATCGCCAACTATCTGGCAGGCGTTATCGCCGATCAGACGTCGCAAGGCTCTTTTGATGCTGCTGGCGCTATCAACTACTCCATCAATGCGTATATTGATGTCTTTAGCGAAATTACCTGGGGCGCGCTGGCCTGCATGGTGTTGGTGCTGCTGATTTGGCTGTACCAGTCGCTTAAGTTCAGAAACCGTCCGCTGGCGGTAGAATCCTGAGTGTAAGGGCCCGATGATGTAATACTATTCGGGCCTGTTTTTTCGGGTAATTACGCATAACTTGCAGCGAGTTCCTCTTCAGTAAGCCCCGTCACTAGTAGTACCATTGCGCGATCTATTCCCTGCTCCAGCATAGTTTGCGCTATACGTAATGCGGCTTCTCGCTTTCCTACTTCTTTGCCTTGTTGTAAACCTTCCTGTAATCCATCTAACCGTAACCGCTCCGCAATAGTCATCAGCCTCTCCTTATGTTGGGGGATCCGTTGCGCCATCTCTTGCATAAACTCATTAAAGCGAGATTCATCGCCGGATCGTAGGATGTAATTAAACATCGCCTGCAGTTGCGTGTCATTAGCGCATCCAGTAAGTAGTAGCGTGGTCAGTTGTTCTATCAGCCCCATCAAATCCCGCTGACGGATATGTTTTTGCATTAATTCCAGCAGCGCCATTCGCCTGTGAGCCATGATCTCATCATCGGGTACCACCGTTATGTCTACCAACGGAAATGCGCTGGAATAAAGCTGTCTTGCCGCCACGGGGTCGGCAAAGGTATCCAGCCAGCACAATGAGTACGGATAGGGGCTTCGGCAGCCATGATAAAACAGCATCGGTATCACCAGCGGCAGTTCCTTGTGCCCTGCGTCCAGATGGCGCTGCATCGCCGCCAGCGCATAACGCAACAGACGAAAAGCCATATGTGGCTCGGCTGAACTTTGATGCTCTATCACCACATAGACATAACCGTCACCGTTGCGTGTGTGCAAAGACCAGAGCACGTCGGAGTAGCGCGAACGTAAATCCGCTTCAATAAAGCTTTCTGACTCCAGTTGCAGCGAATTCAAATCGCAAAGCATCCGCAGTTCAGCTGGCAGGTGAATGTCGAGAAAACCCCGTGCAGTTTCGGGATGATGTAAAAACGTTTTAAACACCGCATCATGCGGGGTGGAGGTCGTTGGCGTCGTCATTAATTTCCGTCATTTTCATTCAGATGACGGAAATTTACTGCTGAGAGAAAACTTGTGCAGCAGGGTATTCACGGTACTGAGCGCACGCTTCAGCGCTAAAATCACCCGACTGCAACATGTTCATTCTGTTGGAAGGTATTACGCAAAATCCACCATGCCTTTACCCTTTACGCGCCGCCTCATATGCCGCCAGCGTCGCCAGCCTTGCCTGTTTATGATCCACAATCGGGCGAGGATAACTTAGTGTTACCTGAGCTTTTTCTGCCCACGACCACGGGTCATGAATGGCTTTACCCGGTACGTCGCGCAGTTCCGGCACCCACTGGCGGATAAACTCACCGTCACGGTCGAATTTTTCGCCCTGCGTCGTGGGGTTAAATATACGGAAATACGGTGCGGCGTCGGTTCCGGTTGAGGCTGCCCACTGCCAGCCGCCGTTATTGGCCGCGAGGTCACCATCAATCAGTTGCGACATGAAATATTGTTCGCCTTTACGCCAGTCAATCAGCAGGTCCTTCACCAAAAAACTGGCGGTAATCATGCGTAATCGATTATGCATCCAGCCCGTGGCGTTGAGCTGACGCATCGCCGCATCCACAATAGGGTAACCCGTACTACCCGTTTTCCAGGCCTGCAAATGCGTCGGATTATTCTGCCATTGCACGCGATCGGTCCAGTGGATAAAGGGTTGATACCGACACAGCGCCGGATGGTAAGTCATCAGATGACGATAAAATTCACGCCAGATAAGCTCGTTCAGCCAGACGCTACCCCTGCCGCCCTCAAGCGCCTGCGGCTGCTCCGCGAGCAGTCGATTCAGGCACTGGCGCGGTGATAGTCCTCCTGTCGCCAGGCTCGCGGATAATCGACTGGTCCCGTCAATCGCAGGAAAATCACGCTGCTGCTCGTATTCTCCCGCCGCCTGCTGGCAAAAATGGCGTAATTGCGCGATGGCCAATTTTTCATCTGCCACAAACCTCTGCGCATCAAAATCTTGCTGCGGATAGCTCAGCGTTATTGCGCTTAACGACGTGCTGAGTGCGCCGCTGTCCCTCATTTTCGGCGCGCTAACGCATTCTGGAATACCGTCTTTAATCCGCTTCAGCCAGGCATTTTTAAACGGCGTGAACACTTTATACATCTCATGATTGCCGGTCATCACCGCCCCCGGGGGCAGGATCACGCTGTCGTCAAACCCTTCGCACACCACCTGAGGTAAGGACTTTTCGACGGCGGCATCACGCTGGCGTTCGTTTATTTCATATTGATAGTTATAAAATAATCGACTGACGTCATGCTGCAGGCAGACATTTTTGATGGTGTCCACGCTGGCCGCAAAATCAGCCACTTCGTAAAACAATAAAGGGATGCCTTTTTCTGCCAGCGCTGTTTGTAACGCATTCAACTTCGCGCAGGTAAATGCCGCCTGGCGCGGGGCCATATCGTGGGCCTTCCACTGCTCGGGGGTAGCGATATATAACGCCAGCACCTGCGCAGAACGATCCCGACAAGCCGCCGCCAGCGCGAGGTTGTCGTGCAGGCGTAAATCACGCCGAAACCAGACCAAATGGGTGGTCATAACACTCCTGAAGAAAAAACTTAACGCCCGTAGCGCAAACGCAGAGCCTCTGGCCAGGGATTGAAATAGCGCTGCCCGGAGAGATAAGCATCCGGATATTCCGCCATATAGTGTTTGAGTAATGTTATTGGCGCAAGCAGCGGTTGAGTCGAACGTCGATACCCGTCAATGAGAGAGGCCAGCTCCTGCCGCTGACGAGAATTTAATTGCGTACGGAAATAGCCCTGGACATGCATCAGCACGTTGGTATGGTTGCGCCGGGAGGGAAGATGCGCCAGCAAACTCATCAGCCTTAAGCGATACTCGACAAAATAAGCCTGCAAATCTTGCCATTCGCCGATCGCCGCGACAAAACGCCCGAGTTCGCGATACTCCGGCTGGGAATGGGCCAACAGTAATAGCTTGTAACGGCTGTGATAATCGATTAGTGCTCCGCGCGTTAACCCTTGCTGACGGATACCGTTGAGCTCGTGCAAGGCATAAATGCGCTCAACAAAATTTTCCCGAATCTGCGGGTCGTGCAAACGCCCGTCCTCTTCCACGGGAAGCCAGGGTAACGTCGACATCAGCACAGACGTAAAGATCCCTCGTCCCGCTTTACGGTTGTTTTTGCCTTCCGCGTCGTAGACCCGCACCCGTTCCATACCGCAACTAGGCGATTTTGCACAGACAATATAGCCACACAAATGCTCCAGACGATCGCTTTGTCGCTGACTAAAAGCCGTCATTACGTCTGTCAAATCACCCTCGCGCTTATCACTAAAACGCAGGGAGACAGCCTCGCCCTCTTTGACCAGATGCAGCGCAGGTCTCGGGACCGGTAACCCGATACCCATTTCAGGGCATACGGGTTCGAACGCGACCCACGGCGACAGTTCTTCCACAGCAAAGGCCAGCCGCTTATGCCCACCATCATAGCGAACCGCCTCCCCCAACAGACAGGCACTTATACCAACAGGGATTTTCTCGCTCATGATCGCTCCTTTCTCATTCCTGAGGTAAGTGTAGCTATCATGAACAAAAAAGCCGCTGATATCAGCGGCTTTTGGGGATTTATTAGCTATCAGTAGAAATCGCAGGTGGCTTTTTCAGCCTGCTCCATCCACACCGGTTTATCACTGGTTTTAGACCAGACGCGGTGCAGGTAGCTGTAAAAACGGGCGCGGTCTTTCCAGAACAACATGACCGGCAGCGCCAGCACGCCCGCCACAACGGCAAAGGTACGGCGCAAGAAAACAATGTGTGCTGGATATTCTTTATAAAAGTCCATAATCCTCTCCCATATATCTGTTCGGTGAATCGCACCGGAAAAATAAACTTGGTTAACTGATGAAAATAATACCGCCTTGTGTGTAATTTTGCTACTCATCCGACCACTTATTTTTATCTATTGATGCTCCGTTTAGCTAAAAACTGTAATTAAGTTACATAAAAGTTAAATTAATACTAATCATTAGTTAAATAATGGTCTTTGCCATTTTTATACTTTTTTTACACCCCACCCACTGATTTTTGCGAAATCTTTGCAAGCAAAAATCTACGCTCTGGTTATCACATTTATGCCACTGGAGGTGCACCGTGAGTGCAGGCGTGATAACCGGCATTGTGCTGGTCTTTTTATTATTAGGTTATTTGGTGTATGCCCTGATTAATGCGGAGGCGTTCTGATGGCGGCCCAAGGATTTTTACTCATTGCCAGTTTCTTGCTGGTGCTGTTTGTCATCGCCAGATCGCTGGGCTTTGGGCTGGCTCGACTGATCAATAATACGTCCCTGCCGGGCCTGACTGGCGTGGAGAGTTTGCTCTGGCGTGGTCTGGGCATCTCACAGCAGGAGATGAACTGGCGGCAGTATCTGTTGGCGATCCTCGCGCTCAATGTACTGGGCCTGCTGGTCCTGTTTTCGATGCTGATGGCGCAAAACCTGCTGCCGTTAAATCCTCAGCAACTGCCAGGGCTTTCGTGGGATCTGGCGCTTAACACCGCGGTGAGTTTTGTCACTAATACCAACTGGCAATCCTACGCTGGTGAAACCACCTTAAGCTACTTCAGCCAGATGGTCGGGCTGACCGTACAAAACTTCCTGTCAGCGGCAACCGGGATTGCGGTGATTTTTGCCCTGACCCGCGCCTTCACGCGCCAGAGTATGAACACCTTGGGCAACGCCTGGGTCGATCTGATTCGCATTACGCTGTGGATCTTGCTCCCCATTGCATTGCTCATTGCGCTGTTCTTCATTCAGCAAGGTGTGCTGCAAAACGTGTTGCCCTATCAGCCCATCACCACCCTTGAAGGGGTTAAACACCTGCTGCCGATGGGGCCCGTCGCCTCACAGGAAGCGATTAAGATGCTTGGCACTAACGGGGGCGGTTTCTTTAACGCTAACTCATCACATCCGTTTGAAAACCCTACCGCGTTGACCAATCTGGTACAGATGCTGGCTATTTTCTTAATTCCTACCGCGCTGTGTTTTGCCTTTGGTGATGTGGTGGGCGATCGTCGCCAGGGACGGACCCTGCTGTGGGCCATGTCGCTGATATTTGTGGTCTGCGTAGCCGTGGTGATGTGGGCTGAAGTTCAGGGCAACCCGCACCTGATGGCATTCGGTGCAGACAGCAATATCAACATGGAAGGCAAAGAGAGCCGCTTTGGCGTGCTGGCCACGAGTCTGTTTTCCGTCGTGACGACAGCGGCATCCTGCGGCGCTGTCGATGCTATGCATGACTCCTTCACCGCACTGGGCGGCATGGTGCCGATGTGGTTAATGCAGATTGGTGAAGTGGTCTTCGGCGGCGTGGGTTCAGGTCTGTACGGCATGCTGCTGTTCGTGCTGCTGGCGGTATTTATCGCCGGGTTAATGATTGGCCGCACACCAGAGTATCTGGGTAAGAAAATCGACGTGCGCGAAATGAAAATGACCGCGTTGGCGATTCTGGTCACCCCTGCGCTGGTCCTGATCGGCACAGCGATCGCCATGATGACCGAAGCTGGCCGCAGCGCCATGCTTAACCCGGGTCCACACGGGTTTAGCGAAGTGCTGTATGCCGTGTCGTCCGCCTCGAACAACAACGGTAGCGCCTTCGCCGGGTTAAGCGCCAACAGCCCGTTCTGGAACTGCCTGCTGGCCTTATGCATGTTCTTCGGTCGCTTCGGCGTGATCATTCCCGTGATGGCGATTGCCGGATCGCTGGTCAGTAAAAAGATCCAGCCAGCCAGCTCCGGCACGCTACCTACCCACGGCGCGCTGTTTGTCGGGTTGTTGATCGGTACGGTGTTACTGGTTGGCGCTCTCACCTTTGTTCCTGCCCTGGCGCTTGGCCCGGTCGCAGAATACCTGTCATTACACTGAGTGATGCGGAGCACATTACTATGAGTCGCAAGCAACTGGCGCTGTTCGAACCCTCTCTGGTCGCACAGGCGCTGATGGACGCCGTGAAAAAATTAAGCCCACATACCCAATGGCGTAATCCGGTGATGTTTATCGTCTGGTTGGGCAGTCTGTTAACGACCCTGTTAACCGTGGCGATGGCAACAGGCCATATGCCGGGTAATCCTTGGTTTACCGGTGCGATAAGTCTGTGGCTGTGGATTACCGTTCTGTTCGCCAACTTTGCTGAAGCGCTGGCGGAAGGACGCAGTAAAGCTCAGGCCAACAGCCTGAAAGGCGTCAAAAAAACCGCCTTTGCCCGCAAGCTTCGCGAACCGAAATACGGCGCGGCAATGGATCACGTCCCTGCCGATGATTTACGTAAAGGCGATATCGTGCTGGTGGAAGCTGGCGATATTATCCCGTGTGACGGCGAGGTGATCGAAGGAGGCGCGTCGGTAGATGAAAGCGCCATTACCGGTGAATCCGCGCCGGTGATTCGTGAATCCGGTGGTGATTTCGCCTCCGTCACCGGCGGGACTCGCATCCTCTCCGACTGGCTGGTTATCGAATGCAGCGTAAACCCTGGTGAAACGTTCCTCGACCGGATGATCGCCATGGTTGAAGGTGCACAGCGGCGTAAAACGCCCAATGAAATTGCCCTGACGATCCTGTTGATAGCCCTGACCATCGTCTTTCTACTGGCTACGGCCACGCTGTGGCCGTTTTCCGCCTGGGGCGGTAGCGCGGTCAGCGTCACGGTATTGGTTGCGCTGCTGGTGTGTTTAATTCCTACGACGATAGGCGGGCTGCTCTCCGCGATTGGCGTCGCCGGGATGAGCCGCATGTTGGGTGCGAACGTCATTGCCACCAGCGGACGTGCAGTAGAAGCGGCGGGTGACGTGGATGTACTGCTGCTGGATAAAACCGGCACCATTACGCTGGGTAACCGCCAGGCTTCAGATTTTCTGCCCGCCCACGGCGTGGACGAAAAAACGCTGGCCGATGCCGCGCAGCTTTCATCCCTGGCCGATGAAACGCCGGAAGGCCGCAGCATCGTGATTCTGGCTAAACAGCGCTTTAATCTGCGTATACGCGACGTGCAATCGCTACACGCCACCTTTGTACCGTTTACCGCCCAAAGTCGGATGAGCGGGATCAACATCGACAACCGTATGATCCGCAAAGGGTCGGTCGATGCTATTCGTCGTCACGTCGAAGCCAACGTCGGCCACTTCCCCGCCGACGTTGAGCAGAAGGTCGAAAACGTCGCACGCCTTGGCGCTACGCCGCTGGTGGTGGCCGAAGGCTCCCACGTACTTGGCGTGATTGCCCTGAAAGATATCGTAAAAGGCGGGATTAAAGAGCGTTTTGCCCAGCTGCGTAAAATGGGGATCAAAACGGTGATGATCACTGGCGACAACCGTTTGACCGCCGCAGCAATCGCCGCGGAAGCCGGAGTGGATGACTTCTTAGCCGAAGCCACACCGGAAGCCAAGCTGGCGTTGATTCGTCAGTATCAGGCGGAAGGTCGTCTGGTGGCGATGACCGGCGACGGAACTAACGACGCACCAGCCCTTGCTCAGGCCGATGTGGCCGTTGCCATGAACTCCGGAACCCAGGCAGCGAAAGAAGCGGGCAACATGGTGGACCTCGACTCCAACCCCACCAAACTGATTGAAGTGGTGCACATTGGTAAACAGATGCTGATGACGCGCGGTTCGCTGACCACCTTCAGTATCGCCAACGACGTAGCGAAGTATTTTGCCATTATCCCGGCCGCGTTCGCCGCCACCTACCCGCAGCTCAATGCGCTGAACGTGATGGGGCTGCATTCGCCGGACTCGGCGATCCTCAGCGCGGTTATCTTTAACGCACTAGTTATCGTCTTTCTGATCCCACTGGCGCTGAAAGGCGTGAGTTACAAACCGTTATCCGCTTCCGCGATGCTGCGCCGCAATTTGTGGATCTATGGCCTGGGTGGTCTGGTTGTGCCGTTTATCGGTATCAAAGCAATTGATTTACTGCTGACCCTGCTGGGTCTGGTGTGAGGTTTCAGATGAGTGGATTACGTCCTGCATTATCAACATTGATTTTCCTGATGCTTATCACCGGCGGGGCATACCCGCTGCTGACCACTGCGCTGGGGCAATGGTGGTTTCCCCACCAGGCTAACGGTTCGCTTCTCCGCGAAGGTCAGATTGTTCGCGGCTCCGAGCTCATTGGGCAACAGTTTACCGCTGCCGGTTATTTTCAGGGACGCCCCTCAGCCACAGCGGAAATGCCCTATAA
Organism: Citrobacter sp. LUTT5; assembly: GCF_009905315.1. Taxonomy (NCBI): domain Bacteria; kingdom Pseudomonadati; phylum Pseudomonadota; class Gammaproteobacteria; order Enterobacterales; family Enterobacteriaceae; genus Citrobacter; species Citrobacter sp. LUTT5. The sequence continues at coordinate 3,392,872 of NZ_CP047606.1, forward strand.
TCCAATGGCTTCAGGCGGCAGTAATCTGGCAGCCAGCAACCCGGAACTGGATAAACAGCTGCAAAGCCGGATTGCCGCGCTGCGTGCCGCTAACCCGCAGGCAAATCCTGCCGTTCCGGTAGAGCTGGTAACAGCTTCCGCCAGCGGGCTGGATAACAACCTGACGCCAGCTGCGGTGGCCTGGCAAATCCCCCGCGTGGCGCAGGCTCGCAACCTCAGCGTTGAAGAGGTCACACGCCTGGTTGCACAATACACGCAAAAGCCGTTGGTCAGTTTTATTGGCCAACCGGTGGTGAACCTGGTGGAACTTAATTTAGCGCTGGATAAGCACTGAGAAAAAGGACATGCATAACGAACCCTTACGCCCCGACCCCGATCGCCTGCTGGAGCAGACCACCGCTCCGCACCGGGGAAAACTAAAAATTTTCTTCGGCGCGTGTGCAGGCGTCGGTAAAACCTGGGCCATGCTGGCAGAGGCCCAGCGGCTGCGGGCGCAGGGATTAGATGTGCTGATTGGCGTGGTGGAAACCCACGGACGCAAAGAGACCGCCGCGCTGCTGGACGGTCTCAGCATTCTGCCGCTAAAGCGACAGGCGCGCCATGGTCGTCATATCAGCGAATTCGATCTCGACGCGGCGCTGGCCCGCCGCCCGGCACTCATTTTGATGGATGAACTGGCGCACAGTAATGCGCCAGGCTCACGCCACCCTAAACGCTGGCAAGATATTGAAGAGCTGCTGGAAGCCGGTATTGACGTTTTTACTACCGTCAACGTGCAGCATCTGGAAAGCCTCAATGATGTGGTCAGCGGCGTCACCGGCATTCAGGTTCGCGAAACCGTCCCCGATCCTTTTTTCGATGCCGCTGACGATGTGGTGCTGGTCGATCTTCCCCCCGACGATTTGCGCCAGCGCCTGAACGAAGGCAAGGTCTATATCGCCGGTCAGGCGGAAAGAGCCATCGAGCATTTCTTTCGCAAAGGTAACTTGATCGCGCTACGTGAGCTGGCCCTGCGCCGCACGGCCGATCGGGTTGACGATCAGATGCGTGCCTGGCGTGGACGTCCGGGAGAGGAGAAAGTCTGGCATACCCGCGACGCCATATTGCTGTGTATTGGACACAACACCGGCAGCGAAAAGCTCGTGCGTGCCGCCGCGCGTCTGGCAGCGCGCCTCGGCAGCGTATGGCATGCAGTGTATGTCGAAACGCCAGCGCTGCACCGACTGCCCGAAAAACAACGCCGCGCAATTTTAAGCGCCCTGCGATTAGCCCAGGAGCTGGGTGCAGAAACCGCCACCCTTTCCGATCCCGCTGAAGACAAAGCAGTAATCCGCTACGCCCGTGAGCATAATCTGGGAAAAATTGTCCTCGGACGTCCGACTACGCGACGCTGGTGGCGCAGTGATTCCTTTGCTGACAAACTGGCCCATCACGCACCGGATCTCGACCTGATGATTGTTGCGCTCGACGAACCACCTTCGCGCCCTGTGCTGCAAACTGCAGATAGCCGCACCTTTAAGGATAAGTGGCGGGTTCAAATTCAGGGTTGCGTGGTTGCCGTCGCGCTGTGCGCCATCATTACGTTGATTGCCATGCAGTGGTTGATGGCCTTTGACGCCGCCAACCTGGTGATGATCTATTTATTGGGTGTGGTGGTTATCGCCCTCTTTTACGGACGCTGGCCGTCAGTGCTGGCAACCTTTATTAACGTTGCCAGCTTCGATCTCTTCTTTATTGCCCCACGCGGTACGCTGGCCGTTTCCGACGTCCAGTACCTGCTTACCTTTGCCGTGATGCTAACGGTAGGGCTGGTTATCGGTAATCTCACCGCTGGAGTGCGTTATCAAGCACGGGTAGCGCGTTATCGTGAACAGCGTACGCGTCATTTATATGAGATGTCGAAAGCGCTGGCCGTCGGACGGAGCCAGCAGGATATCGCCGCCACCAGCGAACAGTTTATTGCCTCAACGTTCCAGGCCCGCAGCCAAGTTTTACTGCCCGGTGAGAACGGTAAGCTGGCCCCTCTCACTCATCAACAGGGCATGACGCCGTGGGATGACGCCATTGCCCAATGGAGCTTTGATAAAGGGCAACCGGCCGGCGCAGGCACTGACACGTTACCGGGTGTGCCGTATCAAATTTTACCGTTAAAAAGCGCCGACAAAACGCATGGGTTGCTGGTTGTGGAACCAGGAAATTTACGCCAGTTGATGATCCCCGAACAGCAGCGCCTGCTGGAAACTTTCACTTTACTGGTCGCCAGTGCGCTGGAACGCCTGACGCTCACCGCCAGCGAAGAACAGGCCCGGTTTGCCAGCGAGCGTGAAAGCATTCGCAATGCCCTGCTCGCCGCCCTTTCCCACGATTTGCGCACGCCGCTGACGGTGTTGTTTGGTCAGGCAGAGATCTTAACGCTGGATCTGGCAAGTGAAGGATCGCCGCACGCGCGCCAGGCCAGCGAAATTCGCCAGCACGTCCTGAATACGACCCGATTGGTTAATAACCTACTGGATATGGCGCGAATTCAGTCTGGCGGCTTTAATCTTAAGAAAGAGTGGTTAACGCTGGAAGAGGTGGTCGGTAGTGCCCTGCAGATGCTGGAGCCAGGACTCTCTGCTCCTATTAATTTGTCGCTACCCGCGCCGTTGACGCTGATCCACGTCGATGGCCCGCTATTTGAACGGGTGCTGATTAACCTGCTGGAAAACGCTGTTAAATACGCAGGTCCAGCGGCGCAAATCGGTATTGATGCCAGCGTCGATGGCGAACATCTGCAACTGGACGTCTGGGATAATGGCCCTGGCATTCCATCGGGAATGGAGCAACGAGTTTTTGACAAGTTCTCCCGGGGAAACAAAGAGTCATCTGTACCGGGCGTTGGGCTGGGGCTGGCAATCTGCCAGGCCATTGTGGACGTGCACGGCGGTACAATTTCCGTCCACAATCGCGCACAGGGAGGAGCATGTTTCCGTGTTACACTGCCCCAGGAAATCCCCCCTGAACTTGAAGATTTTCATGAGGATATGTGACGAACGTACTGATTGTTGAAGATGAACAGGCTATCCGTCGCTTTCTGCGCACCGCGCTGGAAGCCGATGGTCTGCGTGTATATGAAGCGGAAACGCTGCAACGTGGTCTGCTGGAAGCCGCCACGCGAAAACCCGATCTCATCATTCTCGATCTCGGTCTGCCGGACGGTGACGGCATTGATTTTATTCGTGACCTGCGACAATGGAGCGCGATACCGGTAATTGTGCTCTCAGCCCGCAGCGAAGAAAGCGATAAAATTGCCGCCCTGGATGCCGGTGCCGATGACTATCTCAGTAAACCCTTTGGTATTGGCGAGCTACAGGCGCGATTGCGCGTGGCATTGCGTCGCCACGCCAGCGGCACGTCTCCCGAGCCGGTGGTGCATTTTTCCAACGTAAAAGTAGATATCGCCGCCCGGCTAGTACATCGTGGTGATGAAGAGATTCATTTGACGCCGATTGAGTTTCGCCTGTTAGCGGTACTGCTGAATAATGCCGGAAAGGTACTGACGCAGCGCCAGTTGCTCAATCAGGTTTGGGGACCAAACGCCGTCGAACACAGCCACTATCTGCGAATTTACATGGGACACCTGCGCCAGAAACTGGAACTGGACCCGGCACGTCCGCGTCATTTTTTGACCGAAACCGGGATTGGTTATCGGTTCATGCCATGACGTTAAGTTGAATATAAAAAGCCGGACCAGCGTATTTGCTGTCCGGCTTTTTCATTATTCATGCCGAATAGCGACGCTAGCGTCTTATCCGGCCTACGGTTTACGCGTTCTTCAGCACTTCGCTGACGATCTCAACCGCTTCTTTTTCGATCTGCTTGCGATGTTCTTCACCGAGGAAGCTTTCGCAGTAGATCTTGTAAGCGTCTTCCGTACCAGAAGGACGCGCGGCAAACCAGCCGTTGTCAGTCATCACTTTCAGACCGCCGATAGAAGCGCCGTTGCCCGGTGCAGCCGTCAGACGCGCGGTGATCGGGTCGCCCGCCAGCGTACTGGCGCTCACCATTTCCGGAGACAGCTTAGACAGCGCCGCTTTCTGCGCGGAGGTCGCGCTTGCCTGCAGGCGGTTGTAGCTCGGTGCGCCAAAGCGAGCAGCCAGTTCGTTGTAGTGCTCCTGCGGGTTCTTACCGGTCACTGCGGTAATTTCTGCCGCCAGCAGGCACATGATGATGCCGTCTTTGTCGGTTGACCACGGTGTACCGTCGAAACGCAGGAAAGATGCCCCCGCGCTCTCTTCCCCACCAAAGCCAAAACTGCCGTCAAACAGACCGTCAACAAACCATTTAAAGCCAACCGGCACTTCAACCAGTTTACGCCCTAAATCATTCACTACACGGTCAATCATCGCCGATGACACCAGCGTCTTACCGACGGCAACATCTTTGCCCCACTGCGGACGATGCTGGAACAGGTAGTTGATCGCCACCGCCAGATAGTGGTTCGGATTCATCAGCCCTGCCGGGGTGACGATACCGTGACGGTCGTAGTCTGGGTCATTGGCAAAGGCCAGATCGAACTTGTCGCGCAGCGCCAACAGCCCCGCCATCGCACACTCGGAGGAGCAGTCCATGCGGATTGCGCCATCTTTGTCGAGATGCATAAAGCGGAAAGTCTGATCAACGTGATCGTTAACGATAGTCAGGTTCAGGTTATAGTGCTTAGCAATACGCTTCCAGTATTCGATACCGGAACCGCCCAGCGGATCGACACCCAGCGTCAGACCCGCTTTCTGGATCGCCGCCATGTCTACGATGTCAGCCAGTCCTTCAACAAACGGCTGGACCAGATCCTGCTCTTTCACATGACCAGATGCCAGCGCAGCGTCCAGCGACATACGCTTCACGCCTTGCAGACCGGCCGCCAGCAGCGCGTTGGCTCTGTCTTCCACCACTTTGGTGACATTGGTGTCTGCCGGACCACCGTTTGGCGGGTTGTATTTAATGCCGCCATCTTCCGGCGGGTTGTGGGACGGCGTGATCACAATGCCGTCAGCCAGCGGGCCGCCTTTTTTGTTGTGGACCAGGATAGCGTTCGATACAGCAGGGGTTGGCGTAAAGCCGTTATTTTCCTGCACGATGACGTCAACGCCGTTCGCCGCCAGCACTTCCAGTACAGAGATAAAAGCCGGTTCAGACAGCGCGTGGGTATCCTTGCCCACATAGCACGGACCAGTAATCCCGTTTTTCGCACGTTCTTCAGCAATCGCCTGGGCGATAGCCAGAATATGCGGCTCGTTAAAACTATGACGACCTGCACTGCCGCGATGTCCGGACGTACCGAACTTAACAGCGTGCTCAGCGTTCCCTGCCGTTGGTTTCAGTACATAGTACTGTGCCGTCAGTTGGGCGACGTTAATCAAATCACTCTGTTGCGCAGGTTGACCTGCACGATTGTGGATTGCCATTGCCTGGTCCTTCTAATGCAAGGATTAAATTGTTCCGCAAACCTTTTCAATCAATTCCGCAGGGAATTGCATTGACTGCATGATGTGTTCAACCATGCTGCATTTACGGCCGGTATTGGTATTGGTGATCACCCAGTACGGCGTGCCTGGCACGTGCTTCGGTTTGGTTTGATTACCATTTTTCAGCAGCGTCTGTTCATCAGCTGCAAAATAAACACGCGTACGACCATGCAACGATTCCGTTGCTTCGGCGAACGCGTTTTGATCCAGTGAATAGAGTGTAGACAGCACCAGCATAAAGCGATTTACTGCTTTCTTCTGTTCCGCGTATTCGTCGGACAGCAGCAGTTCACGCATCGCGCGCACTTTATCTTTTACGGGGTTAACCGGCTTGGCTTCCACGACAGGTTGCACAGCGCGGACTTCTTTGACTATCGGAGTGACAGGCTGTGATGCGGCGGAAAATTTCAACATACGCCGTAAAATGTCGGATGCGCTCTCGCCAATATGCTTGGTGTGGCTGGCAATATAGCTATAGAGTTCATCATCAACTTCAATCGTTTTCATCTTAATCCAGTGCAGTGTTTAGCTGAATACAAGTTGTCGGGGTAAACACACGTAGTGTAAAGGCAAATCCCAACAGCGGATAGCGTCAAGCCTGGTGGCCAGCAAAACTCAGAGTAACCGTAGTTGTTGCAGCCATGTGGCAGAATGGTCAACATGATACCCTAACCCGTGAGTGTGAAAAAAAGAACTTTGCCATGAAATTGAATATCCGAGCGCAATCTGCGCAAAACCTGCACAATAATTCTCCCATCGTCCTGGTTCACGGCTTGTTTGGCAGTCTGGATAACCTGGGGATCCTGGCACGCGATCTAGTAACCGACTACGACATCATCCAGGTCGATATGCGAAACCATGGCCTCTCCCCTCGTTCACCTGAGATGAATTATCCGGCAATGGCGCAAGATCTGCTGGATACGCTGGACGATCGGCAGATCGAAAAAGCGATCTTTATTGGTCACTCGATGGGAGGAAAAGCTGTCATGGCGCTGACTGCGCTGGCTCCGGAACGTGTCGAACGGCTGGTCGCCATCGACATTGCTCCCGTTGACTACCATGTTCGCCGCCACGATGAGATTTTTGCGGCAATCAATGCCGTAACCGATGCACAAGCGTCCTCACGCCAGCAGGCGGCAAGCGTCATGCGCCAGCACCTGCAAGAGGAAGGTGTTATCCAGTTTCTGCTGAAATCCTTTGTTGACGGCGAGTGGCGCTTTAACGTTCCCGTATTGTGGGATCAATATCCGCATATCGTCGGTTGGGAAACCATTCCTGCGTGGGAGCACCCGGCGCTGTTTATCCCAGGCGGCAACTCACCGTATGTTACCGAAGCGTATCGCGAACAACTGCTGGCGCAATTCCCACAAGCTCGTGCGCACGTTATAGCAGGCGCCGGGCATTGGGTGCATGCCGAAAAACCGGAGGCGGTGCTGCGCGCCATCCGTCGTTATCTGAGCGAGCAGGCTAACTGATTAAAAACTCAGCGTCTGCGCGCGATTACGCGCGCGGGCGTTGGCGTGTCTCCCCTGCTGATGTATTATGGCGCGCTATCCATCCGGGCAGACGCCTGGCTGATTGTTTCCCCGAAGTCACCAAGATCATGGCCAAAGAACAAACGGACCGTACGACATTAGATCTGTTCGCGCAGGAGCGTCGCCCGGGACGACCCAAAACTAATCCGCTCTCGCGTGATGAACAGTTACGTATTAATAAACGTAATCAGCTTAAGCGTGACAAAGTTCGCGGGCTTAAGCGTGTCGAACTGAAACTGAACGCTGATGCCGTTGACGCTCTGAACGAGCTGGCCGAGGCACGCAACATGAGTCGCAGTGAACTCATCGAAGAGATGCTGATGAACCAACTCAGCGCATTGCGCGGTCAGGCATAGTCTGAATTTCTGCTCTAAATCATAAATCGTGTAGCACAGAGTGCAGTCCTGCGTGTTTGCTGTTTCCGCATGCCAGACTGTTCTGCTATGATTGCCCTTATCCGTGGGCAATGCGCCACCACCATTTCAATAAGTTTCAAGAGGTTATTTTACTCATGGCAATCACTGGCATCTTTTTCGGCAGCGACACCGGTAATACCGAAAACATCGCAAAAATGATTCAAAAACAGCTTGGTAAAGACGTTGCCGATGTTCATGACATTGCAAAAAGCAGCAAAGAAGACCTCGAAGGGTATGACATTCTGCTGCTCGGCATCCCAACCTGGTACTACGGTGAAGCGCAGTGCGACTGGGACGACTTCTTCCCTACCCTCGAAGACATTGATTTTAACGGCAAACTGGTTGCATTGTTCGGCTGTGGCGACCAGGAAGATTACGCAGAATATTTCTGCGATGCGTTAGGGACCATTCGCGACATCATCGAACCGCGCGGCGCAACCATCGTTGGTCACTGGCCAACGGCGGGTTATCACTTTGAAGCGTCCAAAGGTCTGGCTGACGACGACCATTTTGTCGGTCTGGCTATCGATGAAGATCGCCAACCTGAACTGACCGCAGAACGCGTAGAAAAATGGGTTAAGCAGATCTCTGAAGAGCTGCACCTCGACGAAATCATTAATGCCTGATTTCGTGTGGCGCAGATTTCCATCTGCGCCGCATCAATAGATAAAACCAATCAAAATAATTGCTACAAATTTGTAACTTTTTCGTCTGACCCTGTACAATGGCTGGATGCCAATCGGGTGTTGCACAGTGTGTTTGTCGGCGATACCACGTTTTGATTAACAATATATGCCAGAGACTTGCAGTTTTCATTTAGCCATGGCAGTTCTATAATGAATCGCATTATCTCAAGTGCAATTTCTGTCACTTCTGTTAATGAAGTGAATCGTTTAGCTACAGGACAGATTCCGCATGACTGACAACAATACCGCATTAAAGAAGGCTGGCCTGAAAGTAACGCTTCCTCGTTTAAAAATTCTGGAAGTTCTTCAGGAACCGGATAACCATCACGTCAGTGCGGAAGACTTATACAAACGCCTGATCGATATGGGTGAAGAAATTGGTCTGGCGACCGTGTATCGCGTGCTGAACCAGTTTGATGATGCCGGTATCGTGACCCGCCATAATTTTGAAGGTGGTAAATCCGTCTTCGAATTGACTCAACAGCATCATCACGATCACCTCATCTGCCTTGACTGCGGCAAAGTGGTCGAGTTCAGCGATGATTCCATCGAAGCCCGCCAACGTGAGATTGCGGCTAAACATGGCATTCGCTTAACTAACCATAGCCTCTATCTTTACGGTCACTGTGCCGAAGGCGATTGCCGCGAAGATGAGCACGCCCACGACGGCAAATAATGTAATGCTTTCTGAAAAGCCAACCATCCGGTTGGCTTTTTTTATGGGCGTTACCTGCCCTTTTCCCCTTCCCTCCGCTCCTGTGTTGCTTTAATGTAAAAATCAATTGCCCCTTCCGGAGAGTCGAAATGGAACTTCGCCAGCTACGCTATTTTGTGCGCATTGTAGAAACCGGCAGCATGGGTAGCGCGGCGCTCGATCTCAATATCGGAGTTTCGGCACTCAGCCAGCAAATGTCGCGTCTGGAAAACGAACTCGCTATTCGCCTGCTGCAGCGCACTTCGCGAGGCGTGACCCCCACCAGCGCCGGACTGGCTTTTTACTCCCAGGCGCAGCTGGCGCTCCGTCACGCAGACGATGCAATCCTCGCCGCGCGTGAATCCCGGCTTTCCGGGCACGTCAGCGTCGGCATGGCTCCCAGTACCGCTTCAGTTCTCGGTATGCCTTTTATTCACGCCATGCGGGAAAGCTATAGCGATGTTCGCCTGCATGTAGTGGAAAGTCTCTCAGGTAATCTGGAACGGATGATTAATACCCGCCAGATTGATCTGGCTGTGGTGTTTCAAAAAGAAAAGATCCTGCGCTGGAGTGCCAGACCGATTCTCGAAGAACGGCTGTTTTTGATTGGGACCCATGCCCTACTGGCTGATATTACCGATGACAATATTGCCCCAGCCCAGTTGGCGAGTATTCCATTGATAATGCCCAGCCCAGGCCACGGTCTGCGCGGCAGGCTGGAAGCAATTTGTCAGGAACACTCGCTGAACATTGAGATCGCTACAGAAATTGATGGTCTGGCGCTGCTGATGCGCGCCGTGCGCAGTGGCATTGGCGCCACTCTTCAACCCGGAGCGGCGATTTCCCATCTCGATAAAGAGACGCTAAGAGTGATCGGCGTCCATAATCCGATACTTAGCCGCCCCAACTTTCTGGTGAGCCTCTCTGACGATGAGCTCACCCCGGCGGGCCTCGCAGCCCGCGTGGTGCTGACGAAAGTGATGCATCAACTGGTGGAAGCAGGAAGCTGGCCAGGTGCCATCCTTTACAATAACTAAAGCCCTCTTTAGCACTACGTCATAGCGCCAGCACAAGCCGTTCGCATACATTTCAATTACAAATTTAACAATTAGTTAAATGGTAATGGAGTATACGATGGTTGATGTTCTGGTGATTGGCGGTGGCAATGCTGCCTTATGCGCTGCCCTTACCGCCCGGGAGCAAGGCGCTTCCGTTTTACTACTCGAAGCGGCTCCCCGGGAATGGCGTGGGGGAAATTCCCAACACACGCGTAACCTGCGCTGTATGCATGATGCACCGCAGGATGTGCTGGTGGAAAGCTATCCGGAAGAGGAGTTCTGGCAAGATCTGCAGCGCGTCACGGAAGGAAATACCAACGAAGCCCTGGCTCGTCTGGTGATCCGCACCTCTTCACAGTGTCGCGACTGGATGCGCCGACACGGCGTCAATTTTCAACCTCCTCTCTCTGGCGCTTTACACGTGGCGCGAACCAACGCCTTTTTTATGGGCGGTGGCAAGGCCCTGGTGAATGCCTATTATCGCAGCGCAGAAAAACTGGGAGTGCAGATCCGCTATAACACCCCCGTTCAGGCGCTTGAACTGCGTAATGGCGAGTTCGTGGCGGCGCTGGCAGGTGAAGAGCGCATCACAGCTAAATCCTGCGTGCTTGCCGCTGGCGGGTTTGAGTCAAACCGCGAATGGCTACGAGAAGCGTGGGGAGAGAACGAGCGCGGCGAATGGCCTGCAGATAACTTTCTGATTCGCGGCACGCGCTTTAACCAGGGCGTACTGCTCAAATTTATGATCGATGCCGGAGCCGACATCATCGGCGAACCCTCCCAGTCACATTGCGTAGCTATTGACGCCAGAGCGCCGTTATATGACGGCGGGATTTGTACCCGCGTGGACTGTGTTTCGCTCGGCATAGTCGTCAACCGTGACGCTGAGCGTTTTTATGATGAAGGCGAAGATTTCTGGCCCAAACGCTACGCCATTTGGGGACGACTGGTCGCCCAACAGCCCGGGCAGATTGGCTACTCCATTATCGACAGTAAAGCCATCGGCCACTTCATGCCTCCGGTCTTTCCTGGCGCACAGGCCAATACGCTGGCGGAACTGGCTCATCAGTTGGGGCTGAATGGCGAACACTTTACCCACACCGTGACGGAGTACAACAACGCCTGCCAGCCCGGCCAGTTCAACCATACCATTCTGGATAACTGCACGACAAAAGCGTTAACCCCCGCGAAGACACACTGGGCGCGACCACTGGACCAGCCGCCTTACTACGGCTATGCCCTGCGGCCAGGGATCACCTTCACCTATCTCGGGTTAAAAGTAAATGAACGCGCTGCCGTACACTTTGCCGGGCAGCCAAGCCGCAACCTGTTCGTCGCCGGAGAGATGATGGCGGGCAACGTGCTGGGCAAGGGCTACACCGCAGGCGTGGGCATGTCAATCGGTACCACTTTTGGCCGTATTGCCGGAAAAGAAGCCGCGCTGGCCGCACGTAAGGAGACTCGTCATGAGGCAGCTTGAGAAACTGATTATCGACGCGCAAATTATCACCGAACCGGAAGCGGAAGTTGAACGCGTGATGCAGGTCTGCAACGCCTGTCGCTATTGTGAAGGATTTTGCGCCGTGTTCCCGGCAATGACGCAGCGCCTGGAATTCGGTAAAGCGGATATCAATTATCTGGCAAACTTGTGCCATAACTGCGGTGCCTGCCTGCACGCCTGTCAGTATGCCCCGCCTCATGAGTTTGCCATCAACGTGCCGAAGGCGATGGCAGAAGTCCGGCTTGAAACCTATCAGCACTACGCGCAACCCGCGGCCTTTGGCGCGCTTTATCGTCGCGCAGGCGTCACCGTGACGCTGGCGCTGGTTTTCAGTCTGATCCTGTTTTTACTGCTCGCCATGGGGTTAAAAGGCTCGTTACTCCATCCTCCGCTGGCCGGAGATTTCTACCAAATTTTCCCGCATAACCTGCTGGCCTGGATGTTTGGTTCGGTATTTATTCTGGCGATAGGTCTGCTGATGGCGGGCGTTATCCGCTTCTGGCGCGAGATTTCTCCCGGTATGCCACGTTCCGTCGAAATTGCAGAAGCTTCACACGATGCGCTGACACTAAAGTATCTCGATGGTGGGCACGGTAAAGGTTGTAATGAAGCAGATGATGCCTTCACTCTGATGCGGCGCCGTTTTCATCACTTCACTTTCTACGGTTTTCTGCTCTGCTTTGCCGCCACCGTGGTGGCGACGGGCTATCACTATTTCGCAGGTATAGAAGCACCCTATCCGTTCTTCAGCGTTCCGGTCATGCTGGGCACGTTGGGTGGCATTGGCCTGGTTGTCGGCCCGGCTGGCTTGCTATGGCTCAATCTCAAACGCTCACCGCTACATGGCGACGCACGGCAAAAACCGATGGATCGCGGTTTTATTTTGCTGCTGCTGCTGACCAGTCTGACCGGTTTAGCCCTGCTGGCAGGAAGAGACTCGTCCTGGATGGCTATTTTGCTCGCCATTCACCTCGGCGTGGTCATGGCGCTCTTTCTGACCATTCCTTACGGAAAATTTGCCCATGGATTTTACCGCTGCGCAGCCTTACTCAAGTGGGCGATTGAGAAACGGCGCGGCAAACAGGCGGGGGTCACAGACAACTAACCCGCACACTCTTACCTCTATAAATATTATGATAAGACAGTGGAGCAGACCCAATGACACAACAACCATCGCGCGCCGGAACTTTCGACGCAATACTGCGGGTAACCAGCGGTAATTTTCTCGAACAGTTCGACTTTTTTCTGTTCGGGTTTTACGCCACCTATATTGCAAAGACCTTCTTTCCCGCGGAGAGTGAATTTGCCGGGCTAATGTTAACTTTCGCCGTTTTTGGCTCGGGTTTCTTAATGCGACCCGTTGGCGCCATTGTGCTGGGTGCTTACATCGACAGAATTGGTCGTCGTAAAGGCCTGATGGTGACGCTGGCGATTATGGGCTGCGGTACCCTGCTGATAGCCCTGGTACCTGGCTATCACAGTATTGGCCTGCTGGCTCCCGTGCTGGTATTGCTTGGACGATTATTACAGGGATTTTCTGCAGGCGTAGAGTTAGGCGGTGTCTCGGTTTATCTTTCGGAAATCGCCACGCCTGGCAATAAAGGCTTCTACACCAGTTGGCAGTCGGCCAGTCAACAGGTCGCCATTGTGGTAGCGGCGCTGATTGGTTACGGTCTGAACGCCACTTTGGGACACGATCAGATCTCGGAATGGGGCTGGCGCATTCCCTTCTTTATTGGTTGCATGATTATTCCTTTGATCTTCGTGCTCCGCCGCTCGCTGCAGGAAACAGACGCATTTTTACAACGCACGCACCGCCCCGACACTCGGGAAATTTTCACCACTATCGTCAAAAACTGGCGTCTTATCGCTGCAGGTACGCTGCTGGTGGCGATGACCACAACGACATTTTACTTCATCACCGTCTACACCCCGACCTACGGCAGGGCTGTACTCCACCTGAGCGCTCGCGACAGCCTGGTGGTCACCATGCTGGTCGGTATTTCTAACTTTATCTGGCTGCCCATTGGCGGGGCAATTTCTGACCGAATTGGTCGTCGTCCGGTGTTAATGGGGATTACCGTACTCGCTCTGATCACCACCTGGCCGGTAATGCACTGGCTCACCGCCGCGCCAGATTTCACTCGCATGACATTGGTCCTGCTTTGGTTCTCATTCTTTTTTGGTATGTATAACGGGGCAATGGTAGCCGCACTCACCGAGGTGATGCCGGTCTATGTGCGTACGGTGGGCTTTTCACTGGCATTCAGTCTTGCCACAGCGATTTTTGGCGGCTTAACGCCGGTCATATCCACGGCACTGGTTCAGCTAACCGGGGATAAAAGCTCACCGGGATGGTGGCTGATGTGCGCGGCACTTTGCGGACTCGCCGCCACGGCAATGCTGTTTGTCCGGCTAAGTCGGGGTTATCAACCAGTGGAAAATAAGCTCTGAAATGCAAACGGGCGGAAAATTCTCCGCCCGTTGTCTTTTTCATTTTTTGAATTACTGTGCGGCATTCTTGCTGCGAATTTCCTGCCAGACTTTATCGCAATCAGCATTAACGGCCTGACCGTTACCCGTGCGCGTGGCCTGGATACACTGCTGATAATCCAGCACGCGTACGCTTTCTTCATTGGCAAACTGCTGGTGCTGTTTTTCTTTCTTCAGTACATTCAACACGCTTTGGCAGGCTTCTATTTTTTCCGGCGATCCTTGAGCGGTATTAATACACGCGCTGTAGGCTTCTTTCAGACGGCTGTCTTCTTTCGGTGCAGGGGATTGCGTACAAGCCACCAGCCCTGATGCCATAACGGCGATGAGTATCAGTTTTTTCATAGCACGTTCCTCAACGAGGCGGCAGGCGCACGGCCTGCCGCTATTGGCATTAGAAGATAGTGAACGGAGCAATAACGATGAATTTCACGTCACGCTCATCCTGGAAGATGTTGCCGTAACCACCACCCCAGCTCGGAATATCTGAATGGTTGTCGTACTGGGTGAAGTGCAGTTTAAACATAGTGCCCTTCGCACGACCATCCTGCAGGGTGTAGACCGCATCCAGGCTGTAAGAAGATTCTTCGATAGTGCGGTTTTTGTCGTAGTACGCATCCGGGTTGAGCTGCCAGGTAGCGGGTTTGGCATCCCATGCATAAACGTAGGACGCGCCCACTGCCCAGCCCGGCAGGTTCCAGTTCTTCAGGTCATACATTGCGCCGAAGAAGACTGCCTTTTCGCCGTTGGCGTTGAAGTCAGAACGGTTATCCCACCACACGTCCAGGCGACCGTTTGATGAGGCGTAGGTCGGGGTCATACGCTGCAGGAAGTAGCCTTGCTGCCCATCTGCTTTAACCCATGTGCCTTCCAGACGCAGGTCAACCACTTCCGCGACTTTATAACCGAAGGTCAGCGCCTGCAGCCAGGCCGTGCCGTCATAAATATCGTTCACGGTGCGATCGTCAACTTTGTCACGTGCGCCGTAGAATTGATAGCTGGTAGTAAACGGGTTACCGCCTAAATCGAATTTGTAGCTGGCTTTGGCGAAGTACTGATCGACGTAGCCTTCAGACTGACCAAATGCCGCTTCCAGCAACAGGTTATTTTTGAAGTCATATTTCGCGCCGATTGAATGCAGGTAATCAACGCTGGTCTTTTTATCAGCCTGATAGAATTTATCGACTTCGGTGTGCCACGGCGCTTTATATTCGTTAGCCCACATATAGGAGAAGCTTAGTGCGCCAGCATCACCATAGTCGAAGTTGGCACCGGCTTCAGCCCCCTGATAGGTACCTGGCATAAAGCTCCAGTGCGGTGCCAGCAAAGTCTGCCCGGTTGGTTGAATGTAACCGGCACGCGCCCAGGTTGGGCCGTATTTAAATTTAGCTGCTGCTTTATAAAGGCTAATCCCGCTCTTATCGCCGGAGTAATCCTCGTCATAGCCTTTATTTTTGGAAGAGAATGCGATTTCGTTTGGATGGCCGCTTTCGCTACTTTCGTTCATTTCAATAGCGGTAAATGCTGCGATATCAATACCAAACATATCGGCCGCATAACCGGACTGGAAGTCGAGGTTAGCGTTCCAGGTGGAGTGAGAAAGGTTGGTTTTGTATTTGTCATGATCGGTCACATCTTTACGGTCACGCTCACGCTGCCAGTAATAGATGCCGCCGGTTAAGGTTGAGTCATCAATAAATCCTTCGGCGTGTACCTGCGGAGCGACAACAAAACCCGACATTGCTGTGATACCGGCGATAGCCAGCGCCAGCGTACTACGTTTGCCACTAAACGTACGCATATGTTAATCCTCTTTGACATAAAAATGCTGCCGATATAAGCGGACAGCGAAAAAACAAAAATTAAAAAAGTAGCGCCAAGAAAACCTCAGTGACTACAATGAATAGACTATTTTTCGCGACGCGAATTATCAATCTCTTTCTGTAACGAGTATGTAATAGTATGAGCAACCGCACATATTTCATTGCTTTCTGTTACATTTTCATTGGGAGATAAAAAAGCGTTGATAAAATGAAAAAATCGCTTGTTTTCCATAGAGATGAAATCGGTTTCAGCCCATTTCACATTGAGGTAAGTTATTTAAACGTAAAAACATTCAGCCGATTTATTATTACAGACATGTAATTAATTCGCTGCGCAAACGGAGCCTGTCAAACGGTTTTTTTGCGAAAAAAAACGCCGCATGAAGCGGCGTTTAGAGAGGATGTGTTGCGACTTATTCGCCCGCTTTAGCCCACGTATCACGCAGACCAACGGTACGGTTAAACACCAGCTTGTCAGCCGTTGCATAACGGCTGTCCAGGCAGAAGTAACCTTCACGCTCAAACTGGAACGCTTTACCTGCAACCGCAGCCTGCAGCGACGGCTCACCGTAACCCTGCTTAATGACTAGCGATTCCGGGTTAATAACGGACAGGAAGTCTTCCGCCGCACCTGGGTTTGGCACGCTAAACAGACGGTCGTACAGACGGATTTCAATCGGTAGCGCATGGGACGCGCTCACCCAGTGAATAACGCCTTTAACTTTACGACCATCGGCCGGATCTTTGCTCAGGGTGTCAGCATCGTAGGTGCAGAAAATGGTGGTGATCTTACCTTCTGCATCTTTCTCAACACGTTCGGCCTTGATCACGTATGCATTACGCAGACGTACTTCTTTACCCATCACCAGACGCTTGTACTGCTTGTTCGCTTCTTCGCGGAAGTCTGCGCGATCGATCCAAATTTCACCGCTAAACGGTACTTCACGGCTGCCCATTTCCGGTTTATTCGGATGGTTAGGCATAGTGACCAGCTCGCTTTCGCCCTGCGGGTAGTTTTCGATAACCAGTTTCACCGGATCGATAACCGCCATCGCGCGCGGAGCATTTTCGTTCAGATCTTCGCGGATGCAGGATTCCAGAGAAGCGATCTCAATGGTGTTGTCCTGTTTGGTCACGCCAATGCGTTTGCAGAACTCACGGATCGCGGCAGCGGTGTAACCGCGACGACGCAGGCCAGAGATCGTCGGCATACGCGGATCGTCCCAGCCTTCAACGTGCTTGTCGGTCACCAGCAGGTTCAGCTTGCGCTTAGACATCACGGTGTATTCCAGATTCAGGCGCGAGAATTCGTACTGGCGCGGATGAACCGGAATGGTGATGTTGTCCAGCACCCAGTCGTACAGACGACGGTTATCCTGGAACTCCAGCGTACACAGTGAATGCGTAATGCCTTCCAGCGCATCGCTGATGCAGTGGGTAAAGTCGTACATCGGGTAGATGCACCACTTGTTGCCGGTCTGGTGGTGTTCGGCGAACTTAATGCGGTACAGCACCGGATCGCGCATCACGATAAACGGCGAAGCCATATCGATTTTCGCACGCAGGCAGGCCTTACCTTCTTCAAAGCCACCGGTACGCATTTTTTCGAACAGCGCCAGGTTCTCTTCAACGCTACGATCGCGGTACGGGCTGTTTTTGCCTGGCTGAGTCAGCGTGCCACGGTATTCGCGGATTTCGTCCGCTGACAGTTCGTCAACGTACGCCAGCCCTTTATTAATAAGCTCTACCGCATAGGCGTGAAGCTGATCGAAGTAATCCGAAGAGTAGCGAATGTCGCCAGTCCAGTGGAAACCTAACCATTCAACGTCGTTTTTAATCGACTCAACGTACTCGATATCTTCTTTAACCGGGTTCGTATCATCAAAACGCAGGTTGCACTGGCCCTGGTAATCTTGCGCAATGCCAAAGTTCAGACAAATGGATTTCGCGTGGCCAATGTGCAGATAGCCATTTGGCTCCGGCGGAAAACGGGTATGGATAGTGGTGTGCTTACCACTGGCCAGATCTTCATCGATGATCTGACGAATAAAGTTACTCGGGCGGGCTTCAGCCTCACTCATCGTGGATTCCTCAAAGCGTAAACAACGTATAACGGAGTATGATCTTATAAGCCAGGCAGACTGACAACCCTTAGTTACGTAAAATACGTATCAAACGAAAATATTGGGGCCGATTGCTGCAAAAAAAAGCGGCGGAGGACTATCCCCCGCCGCTTAAGGCACTTAACTCACTTTACTCAGGAGCAGTTACTTACCTTTAATCTCATACAGTGGTGTTTGACCGGCAACCACATGACCTTCGGCTTTAATGACCAGAGCGCCAAAATCATCGCTGTTGCTACACACAACCGGGCTTATCATAGAACGTGCGTTAGCGTTCAGGAACTCCAGATCCATTTCCAGAATCGGTTGACCTGCAGTAACTTCCGCACCTTCTTCAACCAGACGCTTAAAGCCTTTACCTTCCAACGCGACGGTGTCGATGCCCATATGGACCACGATTTCCGCGCCTTTAACAGTTTCCAGGCAGAACGCATGGTTAGTGTTGAAGATTTTCACGATGGTGCCCGCAGCCGGAGCAACCACGATTTTATCCGTTGGTTTCACCGCCACGCCGTCACCTACAGCTTTGCTGGCGAAGGCTTCATCAGGAACCTGCTCCAGCGCAACTACGTCACCGGTAATCGGAGAAACCAGCGCTTCAACGGTGACTGCATTCGCTACAGCCTGCGGTTTTGCTACCGGAGCCGCTGCTGCTGGCGCACTTTCACCAGACGCTGCTGCCACCGGGCCACGCGCGACAACTTTCTTCATTTCGTCGCCGATGGATTCCGCTTTCGCACCCACGATGACCTGAATTGTTTGCTTATTCAGCTTAACGACACCCGATGCTCCTAAACGTTTACACATCGCATCGTTTACGCGACCGGAG
This sequence comes from Citrobacter sp. LUTT5, assembly GCF_009905315.1. Classification (NCBI taxonomy): domain Bacteria; kingdom Pseudomonadati; phylum Pseudomonadota; class Gammaproteobacteria; order Enterobacterales; family Enterobacteriaceae; genus Citrobacter; species Citrobacter sp. LUTT5. Next base: position 3,411,534 of record NZ_CP047606.1, read on the forward strand.
TCGGCAACGGTCAGACGCAGACGAGTGATACAGGCATCAATCGCTTTCAGGTTATCAGTGCCACCAACCGCTGCAATGTAGCTGGTTGCCAGTTGAGCCAAACCTTCTTCAGTGTTGCTGTTGGCTTCTTCAGTAACGATATCGTCTTCTTTATCTTCGCGGCCCGGCGTTTTCAGGTTAAACATACGAATAACCGCGCTGAACAACACAAAGTAGATAACGAAGAACACCAGCCCCATCACTACCAGCATCCAGACGTTCTGGCTTGCTGCCGGCAGGTTGTACATCAACACGTAGTCGATCGCACCTGCGGAGAAGGAGAAGCCTGCGTGGATCCCCAGCAGTGTTGCAACGAACAGGCTGATACCCGTTAACAGTGCGTGCAGGAGGTACAGCAGCGGAGCCAGGAACATGAACAGGAATTCCAACGGCTCGGTAACACCGGTCAGGAACGCGGTGATCGCAACGGACAGCAGCATACCGCCAACCATCGGACGACGTGCTTTCGGAGCCGCGAAGTACATCGCCAGCGCCGCACCCGGCAGACCAAACATCATGATCGGGAAGAAGCCAGACATGAACATACCCGCAGTGCCGTCACCCGCGTAGAAGCGGTTGATGTCACCGTGGAATACGGTACCTGCAGCATTAGTAAATTCGCCAATCTGGAACCAGGCGATAGTATTCAGCACCTGATGTAGACCGGTTGGGATCAGCAGACGGTTGATGAAACCAAAGATACCGGAACCCAGCGCGCCAGCGCCCACGATCCACTCACCACCCGCATGGATGGCGTTCTGTACCGGTGGCCATACGTAACCGAAGATAGCAGCCAACACCAGACAGAAGAAGCCAGTGGCGATCGGCACGAAGCGTTTACCGCCAAAGAAGCTGAGGAAGTCAGGCAGTTTGATACCAGACCAGCGGTTATACACGGCACCGCCGACCAGACCGGTGATGATACCAGCCAGCACGCCCATATTGATGGCAGGGTTAATGGTAACCATTGCTTTGGTCAATATGAAATAACCGACCGCACCTGCCAGCGCTGCTGCACCTGCGCTGTCTTTTGACCAGCTGGAAGCAACACCGATCGCAAATATTAACGCGAGGTTATCAAAGATGGCCCCACCCGCTTGCGCGATGAAGGGTACGTTAAGTAAATCTGGTTGGCCGAATCGCAGCAGCAGTGCCGCGACTGGCAGCACAGCGATGGGGAGCTGTAACGCCCTACCCAGCCGCTGGAAAAAACCTAAAATATTCATTTTATTCCCCCTACGAGACCCCGATTAGGCTTCTTTGAAGCCATATTTTTATTGTGTGACCATTCCTGACAGCAAGATTCTGGAACAACGATATTAACCATTCATCTACATTCAGAGTGTGTGAAAAATTAATTCGTATCGCAAATTAAACGCGTGTTTTTTGTGATTTCAGTCACCAAATATCGTTATCAACCCTCCCTTCCACTGGCTAACTACGAAAACTTATTTTATCATTCAAAAAATCGAAACGGATTGATCCTTACCGATGCAAAACCAGGTTACGCTTAATACTGCACAGAGACTCAATCCGCCAATTGCTTACATTTACTTTTGAGGTGAAGAATGAGACTGATCCCCCTGAATACCGCTGAACAAGTCGGCAAATGGGCTGCTCGCCATATCGTTAACCGTATTAACGCGTTCAAACCAACGGCAGATCGTCCGTTCGTTCTGGGCCTGCCGACTGGCGGTACTCCGCTGACAGCTTATAAAGCATTGGTTGAAATGCACAAAGCGGGCCAGGTGAGCTTCAAGCATGTTGTTACTTTCAATATGGACGAATATGTTGGCCTGCCGAAAGAGCATCCGGAAAGCTACCACAGCTTTATGCACCGCAATTTCTTTGATCACGTTGATATTCCAGCAGAAAACATCAACCTCCTCAATGGTAATGCGCCGGATATTGATGCAGAATGCCGTCAGTATGAAGAAAAAATCCGTTCTTACGGTAAAATCCACCTGTTTATGGGCGGTGTAGGCAACGATGGTCACATCGCGTTCAACGAACCGGCTTCCTCTTTGGCTTCCCGTACCCGTATCAAAACGTTGACTCACGACACACGTGTTGCTAACTCACGCTTCTTTGACGGCGACGTAAGCCAGGTGCCTAAATATGCGCTGACCGTTGGCGTGGGTACCCTGCTGGATGCCGAAGAGGTGATGATCCTGGTTCTGGGCCACCAGAAAGCACAGGCGCTGCAAGCCGCCGTTGAAGGCAACGTTAACCACATGTGGACCATCAGCTGCCTGCAGTTGCATCCAAAAGCCGTTGTGGTCTGCGATGAACCTTCCACCATGGAACTGAAAGTGAAGACGCTGAAATACTTCAACGAGTTAGAAGCGGAAAATATTAAAGGTCTGTAATTGATGTCTCCGCCCTGTCGATGAGTTGCAGGGCGGCATTTTTTGAAATCGGGGGTCGGAATGTATGCTTTAACCCAGGGCCGGATCTTTACCGGTCACGAAATTCTTGATGACCATGCGATTGTTGTCGCCAATGGCCTGATTGACAGCGTTTGCCCACTGGCTGAGTTACCGTCAGGAATTGAACAGCGCTCACTGAATGGGGCCATTGTTTCCCCCGGTTTTATTGATGTACAGCTAAACGGCTGCGGCGGTGTACAGTTTAACGATACGGCAGAAGCCGTGACCGTTGAAACGCTGGAAATCATGCAGAAAGCCAATGAAAAATCTGGCTGCACCAACTATTTACCAACGCTTATCACCACCAGCGATGACCTGATGAAACAGGGTGTTCGCGTGATGCGTGAATACCTGGCGAAACACCCGAATCAGGCATTAGGACTTCATCTTGAAGGCCCGTGGCTGAACCTTGTGAAAAAAGGTACCCATAATCCTGGATTTGTCCGTCAGCCGGACGCTGCGTTGGTTGATTTCCTGTGCGATAATGCGGATGTGATCACCAAAGTCACACTGGCACCAGAAATGGTCCCGGTAGAGGTCATCACCAAACTGGTTAATGCCGGTATCGTGGTTTCTGCGGGTCATTCCAATGCAACGGTCAAAGAAGCCAAAATCGGTTTCCGCGCAGGCATCAGCTTTGCGACCCATTTGTTCAACGCGATGCCGTACATTACCGGTCGTGAACCAGGTCTGGCGGGCGCAATTCTTGATGAAGCCGATATCTACTGCGGTATCATCGCCGATGGCCTGCACGTTGATTACGTTAACATTCGTAATGCTAAGCGCCTGAAAGGCGACAAGCTGTGCCTGGTCACTGACGCGACCGCGCCAGCAGGTGCAAACATTGAACAGTTCATTTTCGCTGGTAAAACAATATACTACCGCAATGGACTGTGTGTTGATGAGAACGGTACGTTGAGCGGTTCATCATTAACCATGATTGAAGGTGTACGCAATCTGGTCGAACATGCGAATATCGCTCTCGACGAAGTCCTGCGCATGGCAACGCTCTACCCTGCTCGCGCCATTGGCGTCGACAAACAACTCGGCAGCATCGCGCCAGGCAAAGTAGCCAACCTGACTGCGTTCACGCACGACTTTAAAATTATCAAGACCATCGTTAATGGCAACGAGGTCGTTACTGAGTAAGAGAAAGAATGACACCAGGCGGACAAGCTCAAATAGGTAATGTTGATCTCGTAAAACAGCTTAACAGCGCGGCGGTTTATCGCCTGATTGACCAGCATGGGCCAATCTCGCGAATTCAAATTGCCGAGCAAAGCCAGCTTGCCCCCGCCAGCGTAACCAAAATTACGCGTCAGTTGATCGAACGCGGGTTGATCAAAGAAGTCGATCAGCAGGCCTCCACCGGGGGCCGCCGCGCTATCTCTATCGTCACAGAAACCCGCAATTTCCACGCCATTGGCGTACGCCTGGGTCGCCACGATACGACGCTCACTCTCTATGATATGAGCAGTAAAGTGGTCGCCGAAGAGCATTACCCTCTCCCGGAGCGCACCCAGGAAACGCTGGAATATGCGCTGCTCAACACCATTGCCATCTTTATTGAGAGCTGCCAGCGGAAAATCCGCGAGTTGATCGCAATTTCTGTCATCCTGCCAGGCCTTGTCGATCCTGAAAGCGGCGTCATCCGCTATATGCCACACATTCAGGTCGAAAACTGGGGGCTGGTCGAAGCGCTCGAAAAACGCTTCAAAGTTACCTGCTTTGTTGGTCACGATATTCGCAGCCTGGCGCTGGCTGAGCACTATTTCGGGGCAAGCCAGGATTGCGAAGACTCCATTTTGGTGCGAGTGCACCGCGGAACCGGCGCGGGAATTATTTCCAATGGCCGCATTTTCATCGGTCGCAATGGCAACGTCGGTGAGATTGGTCATATTCAGGTTGAGCCGCTGGGTGAACGCTGTCACTGCGGTAATTTCGGCTGTCTGGAAACCATTGCCGCCAATGCTTCTATCGAACACCGCGTACAAAACTTGCTAAAGCAAGGCTATCCAAGCCGGCTCACGCTGGATGATTGCAGTATCAAAACCATCTGTAAGGCAGCGAATAAAGGCGATAATCTGGCAGCAGAAGTCATCGAGCACGTTGGCCGCCATCTGGGTAAAACCATCGCTATCGCCATCAACCTCTTTAATCCGCAGAAAATCGTCATTGCGGGCGAAATTACCGAGGCTGATAAAGTGCTGCTGCCTGCAATAGAAAGCTGCATCAACACGCAGGCGTTGAAGGCGTTTCGCCATAATTTACCGGTGGTTCGGTCCACGCTGGATCACCGCTCCGCCATTGGCGCCTTTGCGCTGGTGAAACGCGCAATGCTTAACGGGACTTTGCTGCAACGTTTGCTGGAAAGCTAATACACGTCATCCTTCAAGCTGCATCTGCTCACCCCGGTCACTTACTTCAGTAAGCTCCGGAGGTTCGCAGACTTGCCGCCTTGATGCGACTCGAATGATGTAGTGTATTTTGTGTATAGTAATGCCTTCTTTTTTTAATGTCGGATTGTCCATGGCCATTAAGAATGTAATTTGTGATATCGACGGCGTGCTGATGCACGACAATGTTGCTGTACCGGGTGCGGCAGAATTTCTGACTGGGATCCTGGAAAAAGGTCTGCCGTTAGTCCTGCTGACTAACTACCCTTCGCAGACCGGGCAAGATCTGGCAAACCGCTTCGCCACCGCAGGTGTGAATGTCCCTGATAGCGTCTTTTATACTTCCGCGATGGCTACCGCTGATTTTCTTCGTCGCCAGGAAGGAAAAAAGGCCTATGTGGTTGGTGAAGGCGCGTTAATTCACGAACTGTATAAAGCTGGATTTACCATTACCGACGTGAACCCCGATTTTGTGATTGTTGGCGAGACGCGTTCCTATAACTGGGACATGATGCATAAAGCGGCGTATTTTGTCGCCAACGGCGCTCGTTTTATCGCCACTAACCCGGATACCCACGGTCGCGGCTTTTATCCCGCCTGTGGAGCACTCTGTGCCGGTATTGAGAAGATCTCAGGTCGTAAACCATTTTATGTCGGCAAACCCAGTCCGTGGATTATTCGCGCGGCGCTCAACAAAATGCAGGCGCACTCAGAAGAAACCGTCATTGTTGGCGACAACCTGCGCACCGATATTTTGGCAGGTTTTCAGGCGGGTCTGGAAACTATCCTGGTACTGTCTGGCGTATCCAAGCTCGATGATATTGACAACATGCCGTTCAGACCAAGCTGGATTTACCCGTCTGTTGCTGAAATTGATGTGATTTGATTCGCAGGCCGGATAAGACATAAGTTCGTCTTATTCGGCAATTATGCAGCGTTATTGCCGGATGGCGGCGTCATCGCCTTATCCGCCCCACGAAGTCTCTCCATTCAATAAAACCGCCATAAAACTGTCGATTCATCAATAAACACGTCTATTCTGTAATCTTTTTTCACCAATCCACAATGACCATTGCATTTTTTATTTTCTGACCCGCAATTCGCTTGCGCCCTCTCCCGCTTTGCGGCATTTTCTTTATCAAGCAAACATAAAAAGCATCACGCAACAGGTTAACGGAGAAGGTTATGTGTTCTATTTTTGGCGTATTCGATATTAAAACTGACGCAGTTGAACTGCGTAAAAAAGCCCTGGAATTGTCTCGTCTGATGCGCCATCGCGGCCCGGACTGGTCGGGTATTTACGCCAGTGATAACGCCATTCTGGCACACGAACGTCTGTCCATCGTCGACGTCAACGCCGGTGCTCAGCCGCTGTACAACGTGAAGAAAACGCATATCCTGGCGGTTAACGGTGAAATTTATAACCACCAGGCGCTGCGCGCTGAGTACGGCGATCGCTATCAGTTCCAGACCGGTTCCGACTGCGAAGTTATCCTCGCGCTGTATCAGGAAAAAGGCCCAGAGTTTCTGGATGATCTGCAAGGCATGTTTGCTTTTGCCCTGTACGACAGCGAGCAGGACGCTTATCTGATCGGTCGCGATCATATTGGGATCATCCCGCTGTATATGGGTTACGACGAACACGGTAACTTCTATGTTGCGTCTGAAATGAAAGCGCTGGTTCCTGTCTGCCGCACAATCAAAGAATTCCCGGCCGGTAGTTATTTATGGAGTAAAGACGGCGAAATTCGTCAGTACTACCAGCGCGACTGGTTTGAATACGATGCAGTCAAAGACAACGTTACCGATAAAAACGAGCTGCGCCAGGCGCTGGAAGATGCGGTGAAAAGCCACCTGATGTCAGATGTTCCTTATGGAGTACTGCTGTCCGGCGGTCTGGATTCATCCGTCATTTCCGCGATCACTAAAAAATACGCGGCACGCCGTGTTGAAGATCAGGAACGTAGCGAAGCCTGGTGGCCACAGCTGCACTCCTTCGCCGTCGGCCTGGAAGGCGCTCCTGATCTGAAAGCTGCACAAGAGGTGGCAAACCATTTGGGTACCGTGCACCACGAGATCCACTTCACCGTGCAGGAAGGTCTGGATGCTATCCGCGACGTGATTTATCACATCGAAACTTACGATGTCACGACGATTCGCGCCTCGACGCCAATGTACTTAATGTCGCGTAAAATTAAAGCGATGGGCATTAAAATGGTGCTGTCGGGCGAAGGTTCGGACGAAGTATTTGGCGGTTATCTCTATTTCCACAAAGCACCAGATGCAAAAGAACTGCACGAAGAAACCGTGCGCAAGCTGCAGGCACTGCATATGTTCGACTGCGCCCGTGCCAACAAAGCGATGTCAGCCTGGGGCGTGGAGGCACGCGTGCCGTTTCTGGATAAGAAATTCCTTGATGTGGCGATGCGCATCAACCCGCAGGACAAAATGTGCGGCAACGGCAAAATGGAAAAACACGTTCTGCGCGAATGTTTTGAGTCCTACCTGCCGGCAAGCGTCGCATGGCGTCAGAAAGAGCAGTTCTCTGACGGTGTTGGTTACAGCTGGATTGATACACTGAAAGAAGTCGCTGCTGAACAAGTTTCTGACCAACAACTGGAAACCGCCAGCTTCCGTTTCCCATACAACACGCCATCATCTAAAGAAGCGTATTTGTACCGTGAGATTTTCGAAGAGTTGTTCCCGGTTGCGAGCGCTGCGGAATGCGTACCTGGCGGGCCGTCTGTAGCCTGTTCTTCCGCTAAAGCGATCGAATGGGATGAAGCGTTTAAAACCATGAACGATCCGTCTGGTCGTGCGGTTGGCGTACACCAGTCCGCTTATAAATAAGTTAATCCTGAGAAAAGGGCCCTGCGGGGCTCTTTTTTTATGTCTGTTTTCTGTGCAAAAAAACAATTAATAACTAATAATTGCCGAATATTGCGTCATGCTGTTCGCAACCTAACCAAACAGTCACATTCCAGCTATTTTCAATGAAAAAGGGGTTGACGCTTCAAGGCTCAATACGCATAATGCGCCCCGCAACGCCGATAAGGTTACGCGAAAAAAAAGATGGCTACGTAGCTCAGCTGGTTAGAGCACATCACTCATAATGATGGGGTCACAGGTTCGAATCCCGTCGTAGCCACCATCTTTTTTTGCGGGAGTGGCGAAATTGGTAGACGCACCAGATTTAGGTTCTGGCGCCGCAAGGTGTGCGAGTTCAAGTCTCGCCTCCCGCACCATTCACCCGTAAGCGTTGCACGGATGGGGTATCGCCAAGCGGTAAGGCACCGGTTTTTGATACCGGCATTCCCTGGTTCGAATCCAGGTACCCCAGCCATTTTTTCTTCGATATAGCGGTTCACCGCAACGGTCATTGGGGTATCGCCAAGCGGTAAGGCACCGGTTTTTGATACCGGCATTCCCTGGTTCGAATCCAGGTACCCCAGCCATCGAAGAATATGATAGTATCTGGCTACGTAGCTCAGCTGGTTAGAGCACATCACTCATAATGATGGGGTCACAGGTTCGAATCCCGTCGTAGCCACCATATTAAGGACGTATCGACTCGTTCGGTAAATCCAAAAAATTGTTGGGGTATCGCCAAGCGGTAAGGCTCTGGTTTCTGATACCAGCATTCCGAGGTTCGAATCCTCGTACCCCAGCCAATTTCAAAAAGTCGTCCACTTTGTGGGTGCACCCGTTGGGGTATCGCCAAGCGGTAAGGCTCTGGTTTCTGATACCAGCATTCCGAGGTTCGAATCCTCGTACCCCAGCCATATTAAAAAAGCTCGCTTCGGCGAGCTTTTTGCTTTTCTAACGTCGGGTGATGGCAAGACTTACCAAGCCTACATGACTTGTAGGCCTGATAAGCGTAGCGCCATCAGGCACCACTCGAGCTACAACCCTAACGCATACTTCAGTGCCTGACGTTTCAGTACGCCAGCGCGCTCTGCGGCCATGAGCCCGAGATTACGCATGATACGCAGCGGCTGCAGGTTATTGCTGAATCCGGCATAGAACAGATCCATACCGCTTTGCATGACGAAATTGTCAGTCATACGGCGATTCTGATAACGCTTGAGCACCGGCTGACTGGCCCAGGATTCACCGTAGCTGCGCGCATTCACCAGCACATCAATCAACGCATCGACATCACGAAAACCCAGATTAACGCCCTGCCCCGCCAGTGGGTGAATGGTATGCGCGGCATCACCTACCAGCGCCAGCCCCGGTTGCACATATTGCAGCGCATGACGACGCGTAAGTGGGAATGCCCCCGCCGCCACAGGCGTAACGTTACCGAGTCTTGAAGGGAAATGTTTAGCGATCTCCGCCTGCAGTTGCGGCATATTTAGCGCTTGCAATTGGCGGATGCGAGCTGGTGAGTCGTACCACACCAGCGAGGCCCAGTTATCGAACAACGGTAAAAACGCGCGCGGACCGTCAGGGGTAAATTGCTGCCAGGTGCTGTCTCCCGGCGAATGCTCGCATTGCACGGTAATCAACATACAGGACTGCGCATACTGCCAGGCATGAATGCCAATCCCGGCCATTTTCCGCACCTGAGAATTTGCACCATCCGCGCCGATAACCAGCTTCGCGCTGATTTTTTCACCGTCTGCCAGTTCAAATTCATGCCGATCGTGATGTTGATGCAAAGAGAGAAGCGACGCCGGCACGCGCAGCGTAACTTTAGGGTGAACTTCCAGCGCCTGCCAGAGCGCCTGTTGCAGGACCGTGTTCTCCACCATATAGCCCAACAGAGGCAGCTTAAGCTCGGCGGCATCAAACATCACATGGGCATTTCCCCATTCCCACGTTTCCAGACGACGGTAAGGATGGCTACGCATTCCCTGAACCGTATCCCAGACGCCCAGCCCTTTCAGCAACGATACGGAGGCGGAGCTAATGGCCGAAATTCTGACATCAGGCTGTCCGCCAGCAACAAACGGAGCAGGAGCGGCATGTTCAATCACCGTTACCGAAAATCCATGCTGCGCCAGTCCCAGCGCCAGCGCGCCGCCGACCATCCCCCCGCCGACAATGGCAATTTCCGTTGGTTGATTTGTCATGGTCAATTTTCCAGTTACATGTATTGTGTAAGTTTACAGGATTTTTTACCCCTTGAGGCTGACATCCGTCATACTGGTCACAACCGCGCCAAAGCAGTACACTATGCGCCCTGCATTTCAGCCACAATTTCGCAAGAGCAAGTCGATGACCAAAAAACTCCATATTAAAACCTGGGGCTGTCAGATGAACGAATACGATTCATCGAAGATGGCCGATCTGCTGGATGCCACTCATGGGTATCAACTGACTGACGTGGCGGAAGAAGCGGATGTGCTGCTGCTGAATACCTGCTCAATCCGTGAGAAGGCTCAGGAAAAAGTGTTCCATCAACTGGGCCGCTGGAAACTGTTAAAAGAGAAAAATCCCAAGCTCATCATTGGGGTTGGTGGCTGTGTTGCGTCTCAGGAAGGCGATCATATTCGCCAGCGCGCGCATTACGTCGATATTATTTTTGGGCCGCAAACGCTGCATCGCCTGCCGGAAATGATCAACAAAGTGCGTGGAAGCACGACCCGTAGCCCGGTGGTTGATATCAGTTTCCCGGAGATCGAAAAGTTCGACCGCCTGCCGGAACCGCGTGCTGAAGGTCCAAGCGCGTTTGTGTCCATCATGGAAGGTTGTAATAAATATTGTACTTACTGCGTGGTTCCCTACACCCGCGGTGAGGAAGTCAGCCGTCCGGCGGATGATATTCTGTTTGAAATCGCCCAGCTGGCAGCCCAAGGCGTGCGTGAAGTGAACCTGCTGGGGCAAAACGTGAACGCCTGGCGTGGTGAAAACTACGACGGCATGATCGGATCCTTTGCCGATCTGCTGCGTCTGGTAGCAGCAATCGACGGCATTGATCGTATCCGCTTCACCACCAGCCATCCGATCGAATTCACCGATGATATCGTTGAAGTTTATCGCGATACGCCAGAGCTGGTGAGCTTCCTGCACCTGCCGGTACAGAGCGGCTCAGACCGCGTACTGAACCTGATGGGACGTACCCACACGGCGCTGGAATACAAAGCGATCATCCGCAAACTGCGCGCTGCGCGTCCGGATATCCAGATTAGCTCCGACTTCATCGTTGGCTTCCCAGGTGAAACCACGCAGGATTTCGAGCAGACCATGAAGCTGATCGCTGACGTCAATTTTGACATGAGCTACAGCTTTATCTTCTCTGCGCGTCCTGGCACCCCTGCCGCCGATATGGTTGATGACGTACCAGAAGAAGAGAAGAAACAGCGTCTGTACATTCTACAGGAGCGTATTAACCAGCAAGCTATGGCCTGGAGCCGTCGTATGGTTGGTACGACCCAGCGCATCCTGGTTGAAGGCACATCGCGTAAGAGCATTATGGAACTGTCAGGGCGTACCGAAAATAACCGCGTGGTGAACTTTGAAGGTACCCCGGATATGGTCGGTAAGTTTGTGGATGTTGAAATTACCGATGTCTGGACGAACTCCCTGCGCGGCAAAGTGGTGCGTACCGAAGACGAAATGGGCCTGCGCATCGCAGAATCCCCTGAATCGGTCATTGCGCGTACCCGCAAAGAAAACGATCTGGGTGTTGGTATTTATCAGCCTTAATCCTGCTGAAAGACGTAAAAAAGGCCCGATACCGCTACACTTATCGGGCCTACACTTCTGGGCTCGCTGTCCCGGCAGACCTTGTAATCTTCCCTGGCATCCCCATATTTATTGCAATGCTTGCGCCTTTCCCCCATGGCGTGAATAATTTCCTTAGATGCCGGTAAATGTTCAGCGTCCGGCGAGACATGCATAAGAGGAACAGTTTGAACATAGACACTCGCGAAATCACCCTTGAACCCGCAGACAACGCCCGCCTGTTGAGCCTTTGCGGCCCATTTGATGACAACATCAAACAGCTGGAACGTCGCCTCGGCATCGAAATTAACCGCCGTGATAACCACTTTAAACTGACCGGCCGCCCAATTTGCGTCACCGCTGCGGCAGATATTTTACGTAGTCTGTACGTCGATACCGCCCCAATGCGCGGTCAGACACAGGACATCGAGCCTGAACAAATTCATCTGGCGATCAAAGAAGCGCGTGTGCTTGAGCAAAGCGCAGACAGCGTGCCTGAATTTGGCAAAGCGGTGAACATCAAAACCAAGCGCGGGGTAATTAAGCCGCGTACGCCGAACCAGGCACAGTACATTGCGAATATCCTCGATCACGACATCACCTTCGGCGTTGGCCCTGCGGGTACGGGTAAAACGTATCTCGCTGTTGCCGCTGCGGTTGATGCGCTTGAGCGTCAGGAGATCCGTCGTATTCTGCTGACCCGTCCGGCAGTGGAAGCGGGCGAAAAACTGGGATTCCTGCCGGGGGATCTCAGCCAGAAAGTCGATCCCTATTTACGACCGCTGTATGACGCGCTGTTCGAAATGCTCGGTTTTGAGAAGGTTGAAAAGCTGATTGAACGTAACGTCATTGAAGTTGCACCGCTGGCCTATATGCGCGGACGTACACTCAACGATGCGTTCATCATTCTTGATGAGAGCCAGAACACCACCATCGAACAGATGAAAATGTTCCTGACCCGTATCGGCTTTAACTCCAAAGCGGTTATCACCGGCGATATCACCCAGATTGACCTGCCGCGTAGCACCAAGTCCGGTCTGCGTCATGCCATTGAAGTGCTGGCTGAGGTCGACGAGATTAGTTTTAATTTCTTCCATAGCGAAGACGTGGTTCGCCATCCGGTGGTGGCTCGTATCGTCACGGCGTATGAAGCCTGGGAAGAAGCAGAACAGAAACGTAAAGCCGAGCAGGCTGCAGAACGCAAGCGCGAAGCTCAGGAGCAGGAACAAAAATGAGTCAGGTTATTCTCGATTTACAGCTGGCATGTGAAGACGAATCCGGTTTACCCACAGAAAGTCAGTTTCAGGGGTGGCTGGATGCGGTGATCCCGCAGTTTCAGGAAGAGTCTGAAGTAACCATTCGTCTGGTCGATGACGCGGAAAGCCATGAGCTCAACCTGACCTATCGCGGGAAAGATAAATCCACCAACGTGCTCTCTTTCCCGTTTGAAGCCCCGCCGGGCATTGAGATGCCGCTGCTGGGTGATTTGATCATCTGCCGTCAGGTCGTCGAGAAAGAAGCGCAGGAACAAGGTAAGCCGCTTGAGGCCCACTGGGCGCACATGGTGGTGCACGGAAGCTTGCATTTACTCGGCTACGACCATATCGAAGACGATGAAGCGGAGGAAATGGAATCCCTCGAAACAGAGATTATGCTTGCTCTGGGCTATGAGGATCCGTACATTGCCGAGAAGATTGCAGAATAGTAGCTTGCCGGATGGCGGCGCTTACGCCTTATCCGGCCTACATTCATGCCTTTCGTAGGCCTGATAAGCATAGCGCCATCAGGCAAAACATGCCGTCAACAGCTGAGTATACGCATGACGCGCTTTGTATTAACTAACATGAGAACCCATACGACGCCATGAGCGACGACAATTCACACAGTAGTGACACCTTAAACAGCAAAAAGGGATTTTTTTCCCTGTTACTGAGCCAACTTTTCCACGGTGAACCGAAAAACCGCGACGAACTGTTGGAGCTGATCCGTGATTCCGGGCAAAACGACCTTATCGATGAAGATACGCGCGATATGCTCGAAGGGGTAATGGATATTGCGGACCAACGCGTGCGCGACATCATGATCCCTCGCTCTCAGATGATTACCCTGAAACGCAACCAGACCCTGGATGAATGTCTCGATGTCATTATCGAGTCTGCTCACTCGCGTTTCCCGGTGATTAGCGAAGACAAAGATCACATTGAAGGGATTCTGATGGCCAAAGATTTGCTGCCGTTTATGCGCAGCGATGCCGAAGCCTTCAGCATGGAGAAAGTGTTACGCCAGGCGGTTGTCGTACCTGAAAGCAAGCGGGTTGACCGCATGCTGAAAGAGTTCCGCTCCCAGCGTTATCATATGGCTATCGTCATCGACGAGTTTGGCGGTGTCTCAGGTCTGGTGACCATTGAGGACATCCTTGAACTGATTGTCGGTGAAATTGAAGATGAGTACGACGAAGAAGACGATATTGATTTCCGTCAGCTCAGTCGCCACACCTGGACTATTCGCGCGCTGGCATCGATTGAAGACTTCAACGAAGCTTTCGGGACCCACTTTAGCGACGAAGAAGTCGATACCATTGGCGGGCTGGTCATGCAGGCCTTTGGTCATCTGCCCGCGCGTGGGGAAACTATCGACATTGATGGTTACCAGTTTAAAGTGGCAATGGCCGACAGCCGCCGTATTATTCAGGTTCATGTCAGAATTCCGGACGACTCACCCCAGCCAAAACTGGACGAATAAACCCGAAACTGGATCTAAGACTACATGGCATTTGCCCCATTAATTGAACGCCAGCGCATTCGCCTGCTGCTGGCGTTATTATTCGGTGCCTGCGGGACACTGGCTTTCTCACCGTATGACATCTGGCCCGCTGCGATTGTTTCGCTGATGGGCCTGCAGGCTCTCACCTTCAACCGCCGTCCGCTCCAGTCTGCCGCTATCGGCTACTTCTGGGGACTGGGACTGTTTGGCTCAGGCATCAACTGGGTTTACGTCAGTATCGCGCAGTTTGGCGGTATGCCCGGCCCGGTTAACATTTTCCTCGTGGTTCTGCTTGCCGCATACCTTTCCCTCTACACCGGTCTGTTTGCCGGCGTGTTGGCGCGCTTGTGGCCGAAAACCACCTGGCTACGGGTGGCAATTGCCGCGCCGGTAGTCTGGCAAATCACGGAATTCCTGCGCGGTTGGGTACTGACCGGCTTCCCGTGGCTGCAGTTCGGTTATAGCCAGATCGACGGTCCGTTAAAGGGGCTGGCGCCGGTAATGGGCGTTGAGGCGATTAACTTCCTGCTGATGATGGTTAGCGGCCTGTTGGCGCTGGCGCTGGTGACACGTAACTGGAAGCCGCTGGTTGCCGCACTCGTGCTCTTTGCTCTGCCTTTTCCACTGCGCTATATCCAGTGGTACACGCTTGAGCCGGAAAAAACCACCCAGGTCTCGATGGTGCAGGGCGACATTCCGCAGTCGCTTAAATGGGATGAAGGTCAGTTACTCAACACCCTGAAGATTTATCTCGACGCCACCCAACCCGAGATGGGCAAATCACAGCTAATCATCTGGCCAGAATCTGCTATTCCGGATCTGGAAATTAACCAGCAGCGTTTTTTGAGCATGATGGATGACCTGCTGAAATCGAAAAACAGCACACTGATTACCGGTATCGTGGACGCGCGTCTGAACAAGCAGAATCGTTACGACACCTACAACACCATCATCACACTGGGTAAAGACAGTCCATACAGCTACGACTCCAGCAACCGCTACAACAAAAACCATCTGGTACCGTTTGGCGAGTTTGTCCCGCTGGAATCAATCCTGCGGCCGTTAGCGCCGTTCTTTGACCTGCCAATGTCTTCGTTCAGCCGTGGGCCTTATGTGCAGCCGCAACTGCATGCGCACGGCTTTAAGCTGACGGCTGCCATTTGCTACGAAATCATTCTTGGCGAACAGGTTCGGGATAACTTCCGTCCGGATACGGACTACCTGCTGACTATCTCCAACGATGCCTGGTTTGGTAAGTCCATTGGCCCGTGGCAGCACTTCCAGATGGCGCGGATGCGTTCCCTTGAGCTGGCGCGCCCCCTGTTGCGTAGCACCAACAATGGTATTACGGCGGTGATTGGTCCTCAGGGTGAGATTCAGGCGATGATCCCGCAGTTTACCCGTCAGGTTCTGACCACCAGCGTGACGCCAACCACGGGCCTGACCCCTTATGCCCGGACCGGTAACTGGCCGCTCTGGCTGCTGACCGCACTGTTTGGCTTTGGTGCGGTGGTAATGAGCCTGCGCCAACGTCGCAAATAAAACAGTGCCCCATCAAATTCAGGCCGGATAAGGCGGTACGCCGCCATCCGGCCGTTGTGCAGCATCTTGCCTGATGGCGCTACGCTTATCCGGCCCACAAACATTTCCCACATCCCATTCTGGCACGTCTATTGCTTTGTTCTACAAGGCAAACGCTGTTTTGGCTGAATGTGCAACCTGGTCGCACCAAAGTTGAGCGCCGGTAGCACCTGAAAAGTGCAACAAGATATTTTTGCCCCCAAATGGTGCGGCGCACTTCGCAAAAATAAACAATAACACAGCAAATTCTTTACATTCATCCAAACTAAATGTTAACAAACACATACAAGACTGCACGTTTTAGTAGCAAACAATAACAACATCACAATGGGTATCAATGCGTCCCTGGCGCAGACGATAAAGGAGTTGGATATGCAATTACGTAAGCTCGCCACTGCCATGCTGGTCATGGGAATGTCCGCCGGTCTGGCGCACGCAGAAGACGCAGCACCCGCGGCAGGCAGCACGCTGGATAAGATCGCCAAAAATGGCGTGATCGTGGTCGGTCACCGTGAATCATCGGTTCCGTTTTCTTACTACGATAATCAGCAAAAAGTGGTCGGTTATTCACAGGATTACTCCAACGCGATCGTTGAAGCCGTGAAGAAAAAACTCAACAAGCCTGACCTGCAGGTAAAACTGATCCCGATTACCTCACAGAACCGTATCCCGCTGCTGCAAAACGGTACCTTCGACTTTGAATGTGGCTCCACCACCAACAACGTCGAGCGTCAAAAACAAGCGGCATTCTCTGACACTATTTTCGTTGTCGGCACCCGTCTGCTGGCGAAAAAAGGCGGCGATGTTAAAGATTTCGCAGACCTGAAAGGCAAAGCCGTGGTCGTGACTTCGGGTACCACCTCAGAAGTGCTGCTGCACAAGCTGAACGAAGAACAAAAAATGGATATGCGCATCATCAGCGCGAAGGACCATGGTGACTCTTTCCGTACTCTGGAAAGCGGTCGCGCCGTTGCCTTTATGATGGATGATGCCCTGCTGGCTGGTGAACGCGCGAAGGCGAAGAAACCAGACAACTGGGAGATCGTCGGCAAGCCGCAGTCTCAGGAAGCCTACGGCTGCATGCTGCGCAAAGATGATCCTGAGTTCAAAAAGCTGATGGACGACACTATCGCCAAGGCGCAGACCTCAGGCGAAGCAGAGAAATGGTTTGATAAGTGGTTTAAAAATCCAATTCCACCGAAGAACCTGAACATGAATTTCGAACTGTCAGACGAGATGAAAGCCCTGTTCAAAGAACCGAATGATAAAGCGCTTAACTAACTAAAATAAATGGGAGGCTTCCCCTCCCTCTCGATTGCTACTCGGCACGGACAGACTATAAGCCTGATGGTCGTTCCCCATCAGGCCTGAAAACCGCAAAACGCCGAATAACAATCTTCGAGGGTAGCGCTGCTACCCTTTTTTTTCTGGAGTAGATTTATGTCTATAGACTGGAACTGGGGTATTTTTTTACAACAGGCCCCGTTCGGCAACACCACCTATCTCGGCTGGCTCTGGAGTGGTTTCCAGGTCACGGTCGCGTTATCTATCACCGCCTGGATTATCGCTTTCCTCATAGGCTCTTTATTCGGCATCTTACGTACCGTCCCAAATCGTTTCCTTTCCGGGATCGGCACGCTATACGTTGAGCTGTTTCGTAACGTTCCGCTCATCGTTCAGTTCTTTACCTGGTATCTGGTCATTCCTGAACTGCTGCCGGAAAACATTGGCATGTGGTTCAAGTCGGAACTGGATCCCAACATTCAGTTCTTCCTCTCATCCATGCTTTGTCTGGGGCTGTTTACCGCCGCGCGCGTCTGTGAGCAGGTTCGCGCCGCGATTCAGTCCCTGCCTCGCGGGCAGAAAAACGCCGCGCTGGCGATGGGGCTGACTTTGCCGCAGGCCTACCGCTATGTGCTGCTGCCAAACGCATACCGCGTGATTGTTCCGCCAATGACCTCAGAGATGATGAACCTGGTGAAGAACTCCGCGATCGCCTCTACCATCGGCCTGGTCGATATGGCGGCGCAGGCGGGAAAACTATTGGATTACTCCGCCCACGCATGGGAGTCGTTTACCGCCATCACGCTGGCCTACGTCCTGATTAACGCCGTCATCATGCTGGTGATGAATCTCGTCGAACGCAAAATCCGCCTGCCTGGCAATTTGGGAGGCAAATAATGTACGAATTTGACTGGAGTTCTATCGTCCCTTCCCTGCCGTATCTGCTGGACGGGCTGATCATCACCCTGAAAATCACCGTTACGGCGGTCGTCATTGGTATTGTCTGGGGAACCATCCTTGCAGTAATGCGTCTGTCCAGCTTCGCGCCGATTGCCTGGTTTGCGAAAGGCTACGTCAACGTATTTCGTTCTATTCCGCTGGTCATGGTGCTGCTGTGGTTCTACCTGATTGTGCCCGGCTTTTTGCAAAACGTACTGGGTCTGTCGCCTAAAACCGATATTCGCCTGATCTCAGCGATGGTCGCGTTTTCGATGTTTGAAGCTGCGTACTATTCCGAGATTATCCGTGCCGGTATCCAGAGTATTTCTCGTGGGCAATCCAGCGCCGCGCTGGCGCTGGGGATGACACACTGGCAGTCGATGAAGCTGATCATTCTGCCACAGGCATTCCGCGCGATGGTACCACTGCTGCTGACCCAGGGCATCGTACTGTTCCAGGATACCTCGCTGGTCTATGTATTGAGTCTGGCAGACTTCTTCCGTACCGCCTCCACCATTGGCGAGCGTGACGGCACACAGGTTGAAATGATCCTGTTTGCTGGCGCCGTTTATTTTGTATTCAGTCTGAGCGCATCGTTGTTGGTCAGCTATTTGAAGAAAAGGACAGTTTAATGATTACCCTGAAAAATGTTTCTAAATGGTATGGTCACTTTCAGGTGCTGACCGACTGCTCCACGGAAGTGAAAAAAGGTGAAGTGGTGGTGGTCTGCGGCCCGTCAGGTTCAGGTAAATCAACGCTTATCAAAACGGTGAACGGGTTGGAGCCGGTACAACAGGGCGTCATCACCGTTGATGGTACCGTGGTGAATGATAAAAAAACCGATCTGGCCAAACTGCGCTCTCGTGTTGGTATGGTGTTCCAGCACTTTGAACTGTTCCCACATCTGTCGATCATTGAGAACCTGACTCTGGCGCAGGTAAAAGTGCTTAAGCGCGATAAAAAGCCGGCCCGCGACAAAGCGCAAAAGTTACTGGAACGCGTTGGCCTGTCGGCACATGCCGAGAAGTTCCCGGCCCAACTCTCCGGGGGCCAGCAACAGCGTGTCGCTATCGCCCGGGCACTATGTATGGATCCTATTGCCATGCTGTTTGACGAACCGACATCGGCGCTTGATCCTGAAATGATCAACGAAGTACTGGACGTTATGGTTGAACTGGCCAATGAAGGGATGACCATGATGGTGGTGACCCATGAAATGGGCTTTGCGCGTAAAGTGGCGAACCGGGTGATCTTCATGGATGAAGGGAAAATTGTTGAAGACTCACCGAAAGAAGAGTTCTTCGCTAATCCGAAATCGGACCGCGCCAAAGACTTCCTCGCGAAAATCCTGCACTAATCTTGCTGGCGCGCATCTCCATGTGCGCGCCACCTCACGCTTTATCCCTTCGCCTCTCGAAACACATACAGCCCAGCGTTAACCTTGTCACAAAGTCCCACTTACAAGGAGCAACAATGGCACTTCCGATCCTGTTTGATTGCGATCCAGGTCATGACGACGCTATCGCAATTGTACTCGCCCTCGCCTCACCTGAACTGGATGTGAAAGCGATAACCTCGTCAGCCGGGAATCAGACTCCCGACAAAACGCTGCGTAACGTATTGCGCATGCTAACGTTGCTCAAGCGTACAGATATTCCCGTCGCCGGTGGCGCTGTGAAACCACTGATGCGCGATCTGATTATCGCCGATAACGTCCATGGCGAGAGTGGGCTGGATGGTCCGGCGCTGCCGGAACCCACTTTTGCGCCACAAGACTGTACCGCTGTGGAACTGATGGCGAAAACCCTGCGTGAAAGCCCGGAACCGATGACGATTGTCTCCACCGGCCCGCAAACTAACGTGGCATTGCTACTGAATAGCCATCCTGAGCTGCACGCCAAAATCGACCGTATCGTGATTATGGGTGGTGCAATGGGCCTCGGAAACTGGACACCCGCCGCCGAGTTCAACATCTTTGTGGATCCCGAAGCTGCGGAGATCGTATTCCAGTCGGGTATTCCGGTGGTGATGGCTGGTCTGGACGTGACGCATAAAGCGCAAATACATCGTGAAGATACCGAACGGTTCCGCGCTATTGGCAATCCTGTTTCAACGATCGTTGCTGAACTACTCGATTTCTTCTTTGAATATCACAAAGACGAAAAATGGGGATTCATCGGCGCACCGCTGCATGACCCATGTACCATTGCCTGGCTGCTGAAACCTGAACTGTTTACCACCGTTGAACGCTGGGTTGGCGTGGAAACTCAGGGGAAATATACCCAGGGAATGACCGTGGTGGACTACTACTTCCTGAGCGGCAATAAGCCAAACGCCACCGTGATGGTAGATGTTGATCGCCAGGGGTTTGTCGATTTGCTGGCAGAACGGCTGAAGTTTTACGCATAATACACGCCGGATGGCGCTAACGCTTATCCGGCCTACAAAATCGTGCAATTTGTAGGCCGGAGAAGACGCTTTGCGTCGCCATCCGGCAATAAGCAATTACGGTTCAAACGGTCGGCGCTGAAACTGATCGTGTCCGCATTTCGGACACAGCGGCAGCACATCCGGGGTGTAAACCGCTAAATGGAAGTGGCACTTCTCGCAGACCAGATTACCTAATCCGACCACCTCGCCGCTGTGATAAACACCGTGATGACTGAGGTCCTGGAACACTTCGCGCCATTCGAGCTGCGTTTTATCGGTAATATCGGCCAGTTCCTGCCAGATACTCTCCTTGATAACCCGCATAAAGACGCTGTCTGTCTCCTCATCGAGACTTTCTTCATAGCTCAGAGCAAACTCTTCCAGGTCACGTCTGACGGCCCGAGTGAGCTCTTCCACCTCGGTTCGCGTTAACTCCCCGGTCTGCATAACTCGTTGACGCGCCTGCTCCACCAACGCATCGATATCGCGTTCGCCATTACGCAGACGTTCGCTCAGTGAAGCTACCAGTTCACGGTAATATTGAGCAACCTTGTTCATCGCTTCGCCTCCTGGGTCGTTAACTGTCTATAATAATAGACGTTATTTACGCTACGCTTTGCAAGACTGTCCACAGAGTGTGTAAATTCGTGCAAGGATTATCCTTGCGGGAATTCAACGTTGAATGCGCGAAAGGCTGTTTTGGCGCGGGCGTTTGGGCTATGCTATGCGGATCTGAAACACCACATCTAGAGCTACGTTTGTAGCTGTATTGAAAACAGGACCACTGGCTGCCATGCAAGAGCAATACCGCCCGGAAGAGATAGAATCCAAAGTACAGCTTCACTGGGATGAGAAGCGCACATTTGAAGTTACCGAAGACGAGAGCAAAGAGAAGTATTACTGCCTGTCTATGCTTCCCTATCCTTCTGGTCGACTACACATGGGCCACGTACGTAACTACACCATCGGTGACGTGATCGCCCGCTACCAGCGCATGCTGGGCAAAAACGTACTGCAGCCAATTGGCTGGGATGCGTTCGGTCTGCCAGCAGAAGGTGCTGCGGTTAAAAACAACACCGCGCCGGCACCGTGGACGTACGACAACATCGCATACATGAAAAACCAGCTCAAAATGCTGGGTTTCGGTTACGACTGGAGCCGTGAGCTGGCGACCTGCACCCCGGAATATTACCGTTGGGAACAGAAATTCTTCACCGAGCTGTACAAAAAAGGCCTGGTGTACAAGAAAACGTCTGCGGTCAACTGGTGCCCGAATGACCAGACCGTACTGGCGAACGAACAGGTTATCGACGGATGCTGCTGGCGTTGTGATACCAAAGTCGAGCGTAAAGAGATCCCGCAGTGGTTCATCAAAATCACCGCTTACGCTGACGAACTGCTGCGTGACCTGGATAACCTGGATCACTGGCCTGACACCGTGAAAACGATGCAGCGCAACTGGATTGGCCGTTCTGAAGGCGTAGAAATCACCTTCGATGTGAACGATTACGACAACACGCTGACCGTTTACACAACCCGTCCGGACACCTTTATGGGTGCGACCTATCTGGCCGTTGCCGCAGGTCACCCGCTGGCGCAGAAAGCCGCTGCAAATAACCCGGAACTGGCCGCCTTCATTGACGAATGCCGCAACACCAAGGTTGCTGAAGCCGAAATGGCAACCATGGAGAAGAAAGGCGTCGACACGGGCTTTAAAGCCGTTCACCCGCTGACTGGCGAAGAGATCCCAGTTTGGGCAGCAAACTTCGTCCTGATGGAATACGGTACGGGCGCAGTCATGGCCGTTCCGGGCCACGATCAACGCGATTACGAGTTTGCGACTAAATATGGCCTGACCATCAAGCCAGTAATTCTGACCGCTGAAGGCGCAGAGCCGGATCTGTCCGAACAAGCTCTGACCGAAAAAGGGGTACTGTTTAACTCCGGTGAGTTTGACGGCCTCGACTTCGAAGCAGCCTTCAATGCCATTGCTGACAAGCTGGTGGCTCTTGGCGTGGGTGAGCGTAAAGTAAACTACCGTCTGCGTGACTGGGGTGTTTCCCGTCAGCGTTACTGGGGCGCGCCGATTCCGATGGTGACATTGGAAGACGGTACCGTACTGCCGACGCCAGAAGACCAGTTGCCGGTTATTCTGCCGGAAGACGTGGTTATGGATGGTATTACCAGCCCAATCAAAGCCGATCCGGAGTGGGCAAAAACCACCGTTAACGGCATGCCTGCACTGCGCGAAACCGACACTTTCGATACTTTTATGGAATCCTCCTGGTACTACGCGCGCTACACCTGCCCGCAGTACAACGAAGGGATGCTGGATCCAGAAGCTGCAAACTACTGGCTGCCGGTTGATATCTACATTGGTGGTATTGAACACGCCATCATGCACCTGCTCTACTTCCGCTTCTTCCACAAGCTGATGCGCGATGCGGGTATGGTCAACTCTGACGAACCGGCTAAACAGCTGCTGTGCCAGGGTATGGTGCTGGCCGATGCGTTCTATTACGTTGGTGCAAACGGTGAGCGTAACTGGGTTTCTCCGGTTGATGCCATCGTTGAGCGCGACGAGAAAGGTCGTATCGTCAAAGCTCAGGACGCAGAAGGCCATGAACTGGTGTATACCGGCATGAGCAAAATGTCCAAGTCGAAAAATAACGGTATCGACCCGCAGGTTATGGTTGAACGTTACGGCGCCGACACCGTACGTCTGTTCATGATGTTCGCTTCTCCGGCTGATATGACGCTGGAATGGCAAGAATCCGGCGTTGAAGGGGCGAACCGCTTCCTGAAACGTGTCTGGAAGCTGGTTTACGAACATACCTCCAAAGGTGATGTAGCTGAACTGAACGTTGATGTGTTGAGCGAAGACCAAAAAGCGCTGCGTCGCGACGTGCACAAAACCATTGCTAAAGTGACCGATGATATCGGTCGTCGTCAGACCTTTAACACCGCAATTGCGGCGATTATGGAGTTGATGAACAAGCTGGCGAAAGCACCGCAGGAAGACGAACAAGACAGAGCCCTGATGCAGGAAGCGTTACTGGCCGTCGTTCGCATGCTGAACCCGTTCACCCCACACGTTTGCTTCACGATGTGGCTGGCGCTGAAAGGTGAAGGCGATATCGACAACGCACCGTGGCCGGTAGCTGACGAAGCCGCAATGGTTGAAGACTCGACGTTGGTTGTTGTTCAGGTGAACGGTAAAGTCCGTGGCAAAATTACCGTTCCGGTAAATGCGACAGAAGAACAGGTTCGTGAACGTGCTGGCCAGGAGCATCTGGTGGCAAAATATCTTGATGGCGTTACCGTACGTAAAGTGATTTATGTACCGGGTAAACTCCTCAATCTGGTCGTTGGCTAAGCGCGGGAGGAAGCGTGCGACTTCTGACAACATTGTTGTTATCTCTGGCGGTGCTTGCCACCGCCGGGTGTGGCTGGCATCTGCGTAGTACTACGCAGGTTCCACCCTCAATGAAAACCATGATCCTGAACTCTGGCGATCCGAACGGCCCGTTAAGCCGTGCGGTCCGTAACCAGCTGCGTCTGAACGGTGTGACGCTGCTTGAAGACGGTACAATGCGTAAAGATGTGACGTCTTTACGTCTTGGCGCGGTAAGCATTTCGCAGGATACGGCGTCGGTATTCCAGAACGGTCAAACGGCTGAATACCAGATGGTGATGTCCGTAAGCGCTACCGTGCTGATTCCAGGACATGATATTTACCCTATCAGCGCAAAAGTTTATCGTTCGTTCTTTGACAACCCACAGGCTGCACTGGCGAAGGATAACGAGCAGGAGATGATCGTAAAAGAGATGTATGACAAAGCGGCTGAACAGTTAATTCGTAAGCTGCCAAGCGTACATCTGGCTGATACTCTGTCATCCAATGCTGATGATGATGCTAAGCCAGCTGCGACAAAAGCCGCAGAGCCTGCGTCATCTCCGGCGCGTGTCTCCACCACGCTGGGTAACTGATGCTCAAGTTGTACCCTGAACAACTCCGCGCACAGCTCAATGAAGGGCTGCGCGCGGCGTATTTGCTCTTAGGTAACGATCCCCTCTTATTGCAGGAAAGCCAGGATGCCATCCGTCAGGCTGCTGCCACACAAGGGTTCGAAGAACACCATGCCTTCACTCTGGACAACAGCACCGACTGGGGAGAGATTTTTTCACTCTGCCAGGCGATGAGCCTGTTTGCCAACCGTCAAACCCTGCTCCTGCAACTGCCTGAAAATGGCCCCAATGCCGCCATTAACGAACAGCTCGCTTCACTCGTCACACTGCTACATAACGACCTGCTGCTGATTGTTCGTGGTAACAAGCTGACTAAAGCGCAGGAAAACGCCGCATGGTATACCGGACTTGCCAATAATGCGGTGCAGGTCAGCTGCCAGACGCCGGAGCAAGCACAGCTCCCGCGTTGGGTCGCCACGAGGGCTAAACTCAATAACCTGCAACTGGATGACGCAGCCAATCAGCTGTTGTGCTATTGCTATGAAGGTAACCTGTTAGCACTGGCGCAAGCACTGGAACGGTTAGCATTGCTTTGGCCTGATGGCAAACTAACGCTGCCTCGCGTAGAGAAAGCCGTTAACGATGCAGCGCACTTTACCCCGTTCCACTGGGTGGATGCGTTGCTGATGGGCAAAAGCAAACGCGCGCTGCACATTCTGCAACAGCTACGTCTGGAAGGCAGTGAGCCGGTTATTTTGCTGCGTACTATACAGCGTGAATTGCTGTTGCTGGTCAACCTAAAACGGCAGTCGGCGAATACCCCCTTGCGCACGTTGTTTGATAAACACCGGGTGTGGCAAAATCGCCGGGGCATGATGGGTGATGCGCTAAACCGGCTGAACCCGGCACAGCTGCGTCAGGCGGTAACGCTGTTAACGCGTACGGAAATTACGCTTAAACAAGACTATGGTCAGTCAGTGTGGGCGGAACTTGAGGGACTGTCCCTTTTGCTCTGCCATAAATCACTGGCCGATGTTTTTATTGATGGTTGATATGAAATCATTGCAGGCTATGTTCGGCGGCACCTTTGATCCGGTGCATTATGGTCATCTTAAACCGGTTGAAATTCTGGCGAATCTGATTGGTCTTTCCCGGGTCATCATCATGCCCAATAACGTGCCGCCGCATCGTGCGCAGCCTGAAGCGTCCGGTGAGCAACGTAAGCGCATGGTTGAACTGGCCATTGCTGATAAACCGCTGTTTTCCCTGGATGAACGCGAACTGAAACGCGACACGGCCTCCTACACCGCGCAAACGCTAAAAGAGTGGCGCGAGGAACAAGGCCCGAATGTGCCGTTAGCGTTTATCATTGGTCAGGATTCGCTGCTGACCTTCCCTTCCTGGCACGACTACCACACGATTCTGGATAATACCCATCTCATCGTATGCCGACGTCCAGGTTATCCTCTCGAAATGACGCAGGAAAAGCACCAGCAATGGCTGGAAGATCACCTGACTCATTCGCCGGATGACCTGCACAACCTGCCTTGCGGGAAAATCTACCTGGCCGAAACGCCGTGGTTCAACATCTCCGCCACGCTCATTCGCGAGCGACTGGAAAAAGGCGAGCCGTGCGACGACCTGATGCCAGGCGCAGTGCTTGACTATATCAATCAGCAGGGGTTGTATCGCTAAGCGTGTTGTTTAATGCCGCCAGCAGGCGGTCATTTTCTTCCTGACTGCGAACAGCAACTCGGTAATAACGCGCGTCCAACCCAGGGTAATTGGCACAACTGCGAATCAAGACATGCTGTTCCAGCAACATCCGTTGCAAATCAATATCCGCGCAATCGCAGCGTAATAAACGATAATTTGCCTGGCCGGGATACACCGTCAGGCCGGGCAGGTTTTGTAGCTGTTGCTCAAACCGCGCTCCCTCTTGTTCCAGCCATTTCCACGTCGCCTGCTGATAAGCGCTGTCGCGTAAAATAATCTCGCCAGCCAGAGCAGCAAACGCATTAATTGACCACGGCATTTGTCGGCTGCGCATTTGTACAACGGCCTGCTCGTTACTATTGACCAGATACCCCAGACGCAGCCCCGGTATCGCATAGAACTTGGTGAGCGAGCGCAGCACCCAAATATGCGGGTTATCCCGAAGTAGCGGAATAAACCCCGGCTCCCCGGCAATAAAATCGATAAACGCTTCATCAAGGATCAGATTGATCCCAAGCCGCTCACAACGTGAGGCAATCTCACGTAGCAGGCGGTTATCCGGTAGTAACCCGGTGGGGTTGTTGGGCGTGCAGAGAAACAGGCAGTCCAGCTCTGAGGTTAACGCATCGAGGATCGCATCGGTAAGCTGCCAGCCATCGTCTTCGCGCAGCGCAAACTCATGGATCGTACAGTCTCCCCATTGCAGCGCCCGACGATATTCAGCAAACCCAGGCGTCACGATCATCGCGTGACGTGGCTTCAGGCCATCTACCAGGGTAAAAATAGACTCGGTCTCACCGTTTCCGGCCAGGATCCACGAGGCCGGAATCTGATGATGCTCCGCCAACGCTGCATGCAGTTGCGCGTAATCGACATCCGGGTAACGCTCCGCGCAGTCCATATTATCGATAATTGCGCGTTTTAAACCTGCTGGCATACCCAGCGGATTAATATTCGCGCTAAAATCCAGCAATTGCTCAGGCGAGACGCCCAACAGTTCGGCGGCTTCTCGGGTATTACCACCATGCGCGCTCTTCAATAAAGACATCGTGCCGCTCCACGTAAAAAAAGGTATTTTAGTGAAAAATCTCTGCGTAATCAGGGCAAACATCATGTTTTGTGCGAATAACCCCGAGAGGAAAAAATGAGACTCTGGTTGGTACGTCATGGCGAAACCGAAGCCAACGTCGCGGGTTTATATAGCGGCCACGCTCCCACACCACTAACAGAACGGGGAATAGCTCAGGCGCAAACGCTGAGTACGCTGTTACGCAATGTGCCTGTCGACAACGTTCTGTGCAGCGAGCTGGAGCGCGCCCGCCATACAACGCAGTTGATCTTAGGCGATCGCGAGATTCCTGTGCGTAACATGCCTGAGCTCAATGAGATGTTTTTTGGCGACTGGGAAATGCGCCACCATCGAGATCTGGCGCGCGAAGACGCCGAAAACTACGCCGTGTGGTGTAACGACTGGCAGAACGCGACGCCCACTAATGGCGAAGGTTTTCAGGCATTTTCCCTGCGCGTGGAACGCTTCATTGCTCAACTCGATGATTACAAAATGTGCCAAAACCTGCTGGTGGTGAGTCATCAGGGTGTACTGAGCGTGTTGATCGCCCGTTTGTTGTCCATGCCGGCAGCAGCAATGTGGCATTTTCGCGTCGAACAAGGTTGCTGGAGCGCGATTGATTTTTGCGACGATTTTGCGGTTCTGAAAGTACTTAACAGCCGGGCTGTATGGTACGACGGAGAGTGAAAGCACTGTTTTTTCTGCCGAAGGGCTTCTCTCCCATTGACACCCCATGACAGGCTGTTATTCTCCGCAACCTGACTTTTCCCGCCCTTCAGAGCTTTGCAGAAATTGTTTTACAAAAATGGCGATGCATTCTGCGGCGTGGGGTGGGATGATAGCGCACTTCACAAGCGCTTTCGGAGACATTTGTCCCGATATCGCCTCTGGTTCAGGTATACTAACAGACGTTTTTAACTCTTTTCACCCAGGGGGAACACTTGCAGGGTAAAGCACTTCAGGATTTTGTAATCGACAAAATTGATGACCTGAAAGGTCAAGACATCATCGCCTTAGACGTTCAGGGCAAATCCAGCATCACTGATTGCATGATTATCTGTACTGGCACGTCCAGCCGTCATGTAATGTCTATCGCAGACCACGTTGTTCAGGAGTCCCGCATTGCTGGTCTGCTGCCGCTCGGCGTAGAAGGCGAGAACGTAGCAGACTGGATCGTCGTTGACCTCGGCGATGTGATTGTCCACGTGATGCAGGAAGAAAGCCGTCGCCTGTATGAACTGGAAAAACTCTGGAGTTAATGCGTGAAGCTGCAACTTGTCGCTGTGGGTACGAAAATGCCTGACTGGGTGCAAACCGGTTTTACGGAGTATCTCCGTCGGTTTCCGAAAGATATGCCCTTTGAGCTGATCGAAATCCCGGCAGGAAAACGCGGCAAGAACGCGGATATTAAACGCATTCTCGACAAAGAGGGTGAACAGATGCTGGCTGCAGCAGGCAAAAACCGCATCGTCACCCTTGATATCCCTGGCAAACCCTGGGACACGCCGCAGTTGGCGACCGAACTGGAACGCTGGAAACTGGACGGTCGTGACGTCAGTTTGTTGATTGGTGGGCCGGAAGGTCTTTCTCCTGCCTGTAAAGCAGCAGCGGAACAAAGCTGGTCACTCTCAGCGTTAACCCTTCCTCACCCTCTTGTTCGGGTTCTGGTTGCGGAGAGTCTGTACAGGGCGTGGAGCATTACCACCAACCATCCTTATCACCGTGAGTGATCATTGATTCTTGAGTAGATTAAGCAGCGGATGAAACTACAGAATTCTTTTCGCGACTATTCGGCTGAGTCTGCGCTGTTTGTGCGCCGGGCGCTGGTCGCTTTTTTGGGGATTTTGCTGCTCACCGGCGTGCTGATCGCCAACCTTTATAATCTGCAAATCGTTCGCTTTACTGATTATCAGACCCGCTCGAACGAAAACCGCATCAAACTGGTGCCTATCGCCCCCAGTCGCGGCATTATTTATGACCGTAACGGAATCCCGCTCGCCCTTAACCGCACCATTTATCAGATAGAAATGATGCCAGAAAAGGTCGACAACGTTCAGGATACCCTCGACGCGCTGCGTAACGTCGTAGACCTGACGGACGATGACATTGCCGCCTTTAAAAAAGAGCGCGCCCGTTCACACCGTTTCACATCCATTCCGGTAAAAACTAACCTGAGTGAAGTTCAGGTCGCACGCTTTGCCGTTAATCAATATCGCTTTCCTGGCGTCGAAGTTAAAGGTTATAAACGCCGCTACTACCCCTACGGCTCTGCGCTGACCCATGTCATTGGCTACGTATCAAAAATCAACGATAAAGACGTAGACCGCCTGGACAAAGACGGCAAACTGGCTAACTACGCGGCGACGCACGACATCGGCAAGCTGGGTATTGAACGTTATTACGAAGATGTACTTCACGGCCAGACCGGTTATGAAGAGGTTGAAGTGAACAACCGCGGCCGCGTCATTCGCCAACTGAAGGAAGTGGCGCCGCAGGCCGGGCACGATATCTATCTCACCCTCGATTTGAAACTCCAGCAGTACATTGAAACGCTGCTGGCGGGCAGTCGCGCCGCCGTGGTGGTTACCGACCCGCGTACCGGCGGCGTTCTCGCGCTGGTGTCCATGCCGAGCTACGACCCGAACCTGTTTGTCGATGGTATTTCCAGTAAAGATTACTCCGGGTTGCTCAATGACCCGAACACCCCATTGGTTAACCGCGCCACGCAGGGTGTTTACCCTCCTGCTTCGACAGTTAAACCTTACGTCGCGGTTTCTGCATTAAGTGCAGGTGTCATCACCCGCAATACTGGTCTGTTCGATCCAGGTTGGTGGCAATTACCGGGCTCTGAAAAACGTTACCGTGACTGGAAAAAATGGGGGCACGGCCATCTGAACATCACCCGTTCTCTGGAAGAGTCGGCGGATACGTTTTTCTATCAAATCGCCTATGATATGGGGATAGACCGACTTTCAGAGTGGATGAGCAAATTCGGCTACGGCAAATATACGGGTATCGATCTCGCTGAAGAACGCTCCGGCAATATGCCTACCCGCGAGTGGAAGCAAAAACGGTTTAAAAAGCCATGGTACCAGGGTGATACCATTCCGGTCGGCATCGGTCAGGGTTACTGGACTGCAACCCCAATCCAGATGAGTAAAGCGCTGATGATCCTTATCAACGACGGTTTGATAAAAGTTCCGCATCTGTTGATGAGCACGGCAGAAAATGGCAAGCAGGTTCCGTGGGTACAGCCGCACGAACCGCCCGTTGGTGATATTC
Source organism: Citrobacter sp. LUTT5 (assembly GCF_009905315.1). Lineage (NCBI taxonomy): Bacteria > Pseudomonadati > Pseudomonadota > Gammaproteobacteria > Enterobacterales > Enterobacteriaceae > Citrobacter > Citrobacter sp. LUTT5. The sequence continues at coordinate 3,442,103 of NZ_CP047606.1, forward strand.
ATTCTGGATACTGGGAAATCGCGAAAGACGGCATGTACGGTGTAGCAAACCGCCCTAACGGTACTGCGCACAAGTATTTCGCTAGCGCACCTTACAAAATTGCGGCGAAATCCGGTACTGCCCAGGTCTTTGGCCTGAAAGCCAATGAAACCTATAACGCGCACAAGATCGCCGAGCGCTTACGTGACCACAAGCTGATGACGGCCTTCGCACCCTATGATAAGCCCCAGGTTGCTGTCGCCATAATCCTTGAAAACGGTGGCGCGGGCCCGGCTGTGGGTACCATTATGCGCCAGATCCTTGACCACATTATGTTGGGCGACAACAACACCAATCTGCCTGCAGAAAACCCCGCGGTTGCAGCAGCGGAGGACCAATAATCGTGACGGATAATCCGAACAAAAAAACATTCTGGGACAAAATCCACATCGATCCCACGATGTTGCTTATTTTGCTGGCGCTGCTGGTTTACAGCTCGCTGGTCATCTGGAGTGCCAGCGGCCAGGATATCGGCATGATGGAGCGCAAGGTCGGCCAGATCGCAATGGGCCTGGTCATCATGGTGGTGATGGCGCAAATCCCGCCCCGGGTTTATGAAGGCTGGGCACCCTATCTCTATATATTCTGCATCATCCTGTTGGTGGCGGTAGATGCCTTCGGCGCGATATCCAAAGGGGCGCAGCGCTGGCTGGATTTGGGTATTGTGCGTTTTCAGCCTTCCGAAATTGCCAAGATTGCCGTGCCGCTGATGGTCGCACGCTTCATCAACCGTGATGTTTGCCCGCCATCGCTAAAAAATACCGCCATTGCACTGGTGCTGATATTTATGCCCACCCTGCTGGTGGCCGCTCAGCCTGACCTCGGTACCTCAATACTGGTCGCCCTTTCCGGTCTGTTTGTTCTGTTCCTTTCTGGTTTAAGCTGGCGTTTAATCGGTGTTGCGGTGGTTCTGGTTGCGGCGTTTATCCCGATACTGTGGTTCTTCCTGATGCATGATTACCAGCGTCAGCGCGTCATGATGTTGCTCGATCCGGAAACCGATCCACTGGGTGCGGGTTATCATATTATTCAGTCTAAAATTGCTATTGGCTCCGGCGGTCTACGCGGCAAGGGCTGGCTGCACGGTACACAGTCGCAGCTTGAGTTTTTACCCGAACGTCACACGGACTTTATCTTCGCGGTATTAGCAGAAGAGCTGGGTCTGGTAGGGATCTTAATTCTGCTTGCGCTGTACATTTTGCTGATTATGCGCGGATTATGGATCGCTGCCCACGCGCAAACCACCTTTGGTCGCGTCATGGCAGGTGGTTTAATGTTGATATTATTCGTTTATGTCTTCGTAAATATTGGTATGGTGAGCGGTATTCTGCCCGTGGTTGGCGTTCCTCTCCCACTGGTCAGTTACGGAGGCTCGGCACTTATCGTGCTGATGGCCGGGTTCGGGATTGTTATGTCGATCCACACCCATAGAAAAATGTTGTCGAAAAGCGTGTAAGGGGTACGCAATGCGTAAGCAGTGGCTTGGTATCTGCATCGCAGCAGGAATGCTCGCGGCGTGTTCGAGTGATGATGGTCAGCAACAGGGTGCTGTCGCGCCGCAGCCTACGGTGTGCAATGGTCCGATTGTTGAAATCAGCGGGGCCGATCCGCGCTTTGAACCCCTGAACCCAACGGCGAATCAGGACTATCAACGTGATGGTAAGAGCTACAAAATCGTCCAGGATCCTTCCCGCTTTAGCCAGGCAGGACTTGCCGCTATCTATGATGCGGAACCCGGAAGCAACTTAACCGCGTCTGGTGAAGCGTTCGACCCGATGCAACTGACCGCAGCGCATCCCACGCTGCCAATCCCAAGCTATGCCAGAGTAACTAACCTGGCAAACGGCAGGATGATTGTCGTGCGCATAAACGATCGCGGCCCTTATGGCAACGATCGCGTGATTTCACTTTCACGTGCAGCAGCAGACCGTCTGAATACCTCCAACAACACCAAAGTGCGTATCGACCCGATCATCGTCGCCCAGGATGGTTCATTGTCCGGTCCGGGTATGGCGTGTACGACAGTCGCAAAGCAAACCTATGCCCTGCCCGCGCGTCCTGATTTAAGCGGTGGCGGTAATATGGGAAGTATGCCTTCGCCATCGGATGCGGGTCAGCCGCAAGGCGATATTCGTCCGATCAGCAATTCCACGCTGAAAAGCGATGATCCAACCGGTGCGCCAGTGAACAGCGGTGGATTCCTCGGTGCGCCAACCACCCTCGCCGCAGGCGTGCTGGAAGGTAGCGAGCCGACTCCGGCTCCGCAACCGACCATCTCCGCACCGGCAACACCAACCGCACCAGCAGCAACATCAACCGCCGTCGCGGCACCAGCTCCAGCGGCAGTAGCCAACGGACGTTACGTGGTTCAGGTTGGCGCAGTCAGCGAGCAGTCGCGTGCGCAGCAGTATCAAAAACGTTTAAGCCAGCAGTTTGGCGTCCCAGGTCGGGTGGTACAAAATGGCGCAGTCTGGCGTATCCAGATGGGGCCGTTCGCCAGCAAAGCTGAAGCCTCCACATTGCAGCAGCGTCTTCAATCCGAGGCGCAATTACAGTCCTTCATCACCGGCGTGTAATAACGTAAATCAGGTATCTGAACTGTCAGTTTCTGTAAATGACATTAACAAAGTCACGCGGAAAGTCAGATGCCTGCCCGTTTTGCATTTGCTATAGTAGGGCACTTTTTTAAATTTCATCACGGACGTCGTAGTTCAGACCATGAAGACCACTTTTTCCGCTCGTTTCGTGCAGCGTATGGCGCTCACCGCGGCTCTCTGCGCAGCTTCTCTCTCTGCTGCCCATGCCGATGACCTGAATATTAAAACCATGATCCCGGGTGTTCCGCAGATCGATGCGGAGTCATATATCCTGATTGATTACAATTCAGGCAAAGTTCTGGCAGAACAGAACGCAGACACTCGCCGCGACCCCGCCAGTCTGACCAAAATGATGACCAGCTACGTCATCGGCCAGGCGATGAAAGCCGGCAAGTTCAAAGAAACCGATCTGGTCACTGTCGGCAATGACGCCTGGGCTACAGGTAACCCGGTGTTTAAAGGTTCATCGTTGATGTTCCTGAAACCTGGAATGCAGGTTCCTGTTTCCCAGCTAATCCGTGGTATCAACCTACAATCCGGGAATGACGCGTGTGTGGCAATGGCGGACTTCGCAGCCGGTAGCCAGGATGCTTTCGTCGGTCTGATGAACAGCTATGTGAACGCGCTGGGCCTGAAAAATACCCACTTCCAGACCGTTCATGGTCTCGATGCTGACGGTCAGTACAGCTCGGCTCGCGACATGGCGATGATTGGCCAGGCGCTGATTCGTGACGTGCCTAACGAATACTCTATCTATAAAGAAAAAGAGTTCACCTTTAACGGCATTCGTCAGTTAAACCGCAACGGCTTGCTGTGGGATAACAGCCTGAATGTCGACGGTATCAAAACCGGTCATACCGACAAAGCTGGCTATAACCTCGTTGCATCCGCAACCGAAGGTCAGATGCGTCTGATCTCTGCCGTCATGGGTGGCCGCACCTATAAAGGTCGTGAAACCGAAAGTAAAAAACTGCTGACCTGGGGCTTCCGTTTCTTTGAAACCGTGAATCCACTGAAAGTCGGTAAAGAGTTTGCTTCAGAACCGGCCTGGTTTGGTAACACCGATCGTGCATCGTTAGGCGTAGATAAAGATGTCTACCTGACCATTCCGCGCGGCCGCATGAAAGATCTGAAAGCAAGCTATGTGCTGAACACCACAGAACTGCATGCACCGCTGCAGAAAAACCAGGTTGTCGGCACCATCAACTTCCAGTTGGATGGCAAAACCATCGAACAGCGCCCGCTGGTAGTCCTGCAGGAAATCCCTGAAGGCAACTTCTTTGGGAAAATCATTGATTACATTAAATTAATGTTCCATCACTGGTTTGGCTAAAAATCGAACACTTGAAAGTGTGATTTACGTCCCCATATACTAGGTATCCAGATAACTCCCACACGCTGTGGGAGTTATTATTTATTGATGTAACGCCGGAGCTGACATGAAAACCAAACTTAACGAACTGCTTGAATTCCCTACTCCATTTACTTACAAAGTAATGGGGCAGGCGTTGCCTGAGCTGGTTGATCAGGTGGTTGAAGTGGTACAGCGCCATGCGCCAGGTGATTACTCTCCGACGGTAAAACCGAGCAGCAAAGGCAACTACCACTCGGTCTCAATCACTATTACTGCTACACACATTGAGCAGGTTGAAACGCTGTACGAAGAATTAGGCAATATCGATATCGTACGCATGGTACTGTAAAAACCTGTTGGTTACCCGCTGCATCCCCGCTCGGGTAACCCCTCCCTCCTGTGATATACTTTTCCCCCTCTTTTATATTCTCTACTCTATGTGAGTATCTACGGAGATGCCGTTTTGTATCAGGATAAAATTCTGGTCCGCCAGCTCGGTCTTCAACCTTACGAGCCAGTTTCTCTGGCCATGCACGAATTCACCGATACCCGCGATGAAAACAGTTATGACGAAATCTGGCTGGTAGAGCATTATCCTGTTTTTACCCAGGGTCAGGCAGGTAAAGCAGAGCACGTACTGATGCCGGGCGATATTCCGGTGATCCAGAGCGATCGTGGCGGCCAGGTGACCTACCACGGGCCGGGCCAGCAGGTCATGTATGTGCTGTTGAACCTGAAGCGTCGCAAACTTGGCGTTCGTGAACTGGTTACGCTGCTGGAACAAACCGTCGTCAATACACTTGCGGAAATCGGCATTGATGCCCACCCGCGAGCCGATGCGCCTGGCGTATACGTCGGGGAGAAGAAAATCTGCTCTTTGGGATTACGTATTCGTAGAGGATGTTCGTTTCACGGCTTAGCGCTCAACGTGGATATGGATTTGTCGCCTTTCCTGCGTATCAATCCTTGTGGTTACGCCGGAATGGAGATGGCGAAAGTATCGCTGTGGGATAGCGCAGCCACGACCGAGAGCGTTCGCCCACGCCTGCTGGCCAACATATTAGCGCTGTTGGGTAACCCACCGCACGAGTACGTTGCAGACTGAAAATACGGTCATACTTTGCCACGGCAAATGTTGTGGCAAATGGCACAAAACAACAACTATTTTACATTTTGCCAGCCTGTCAGGCTGCTTTCTGGCCCGTTTCAATGATATACTGCGTATCACTAATTCAAAAATAGTTGATAAATGCAACATTCCCTTGAATTGAAACGCTTTCCTTCGTAATTCGCAACTGGAACACGCAAGCTATGAGTAAACCCATTGTGATGGAACGCGGTGTTAAATACCGCGATGCCGATAAGATGGCTCTTATCCCGGTAAAAAATGTGGCAACAGAGCGTGAAGCCCTGCTGCGTAAACCGGAATGGATGAAAATAAAACTGCCAGCGGACTCCACTCGCATCCAGGGCATCAAAGCGGCAATGCGCAAAAATGGCCTGCACTCTGTCTGCGAAGAGGCTTCCTGCCCTAACCTGGCTGAATGTTTCAATCACGGAACCGCAACCTTTATGATCCTCGGCGCAATCTGTACCCGCCGTTGCCCATTCTGCGACGTTGCCCATGGCCGTCCGGTTGCTCCGGATGCTAACGAGCCGTTAAAACTTGCTCAGACGATTGCTGACATGGCGCTGCGCTATGTCGTCATTACCTCCGTTGACCGCGACGATCTGCGTGACGGCGGCGCTCAGCACTTTGCTGACTGTATCACCGCTATTCGTGAGAAAAGCCCGTCGATTAAAATCGAAACGCTGGTGCCTGACTTCCGTGGTCGTATGGATCGCGCGTTGGATATCCTCACCGCCACGCCGCCAGACGTGTTTAACCACAACCTCGAAAACGTACCGCGTATTTATCGCAATGTACGTCCGGGGGCGGACTACAACTGGTCGCTGAAGCTTCTGGAACGTTTCAAGGAAGCGCACCCGGAGATTCCGACTAAATCAGGTCTGATGGTTGGTCTGGGCGAAACCAATGCAGAAATCATTGAGGTCATGCGTGACCTGCGCAGTCATGGCGTGACCATGCTGACGCTGGGGCAGTATTTACAGCCAAGCCGCCACCACCTGCCGGTTCAACGCTATGTAAGCCCGGATGAGTTCGATGAGATGAAAGCCGAAGCTATGGCCATGGGCTTTACCCATGCAGCCTGCGGTCCATTCGTTCGCTCTTCATACCATGCTGACATGCAGGCCAAAGGGCTGGAAGTGAAGTAATCGTGTAATACTCACTTACATATCAGTAATAAAAAAACCGGCAAATTGCCGGTTTTTTTTCATGCAGAGTATGCAGTATGAGCATCATGCTCCTGACATTACTCTTTATGAGAAAGCTTCTCAGCCTGAACGCTACCATCAGCATCTTTCTTAGCATCGGCATTATCGTCATTCATTGCTTTCTTGAAGCCCTTGATTGCCGTTCCCAGGTCTCCACCCAGTGTACGTAACTTCTTGGTACCAAACAGCAGAACAACCAGTGCGGCAACCACCAGCAGTTTGGTAATACTAATCTCACCCATAGATACCTTCTTCACTTAAACCAGGCTGCATAAAGCGCCATATTAACCTGAGAATATTAACGGCCTTTCGACGCGCGCACACAATAGCAATCTGTAACAAGGTGAATCAAGCCTTGTTTAAAAAAACGTCATAATAATTGCGGTGGCGCAAAACGTCGGTTACTTAACACCGGAAGTTGTGCTCTGACCTGCCTTACCCGCTCTGCAGAAACCTCGGCCATAATTAGCGCAGGCGTTTCCGCCGCAGCAGCAATGGTCACACCAAAAGGGTCGATGACCCGGCTTTGGCCGATATTCTTATTACCACACTCTCCCGCCGCAATCAGGTAACACGTTGCATCTAACGCTCTTGCAGCCAAAAGCGTAGACCAGTGATGCTCTTTAAGCGATCCCCGTACCCAGGCTGCGGGTAATACGAGAATTTCCGCTCCCTGCAATGCTTGCGCCAGCGCCAACTCAGGGAAGCGCAGATCATAACAGGTCATTAACCCTACTTTTAACCCGCCTACGTCCAGCAGCGGCGCTATGACGTCCCCTGCATCCACATTTCGTGACTCCTGAATCGAAAAGGCGTCGTAGAGATGTAATTTAGCGTAATGGGCAACTACCTGACCTGCCCGTAGCGCCACCAGCATGTTAAACGCCCGTCCAGGCACAGAGGGAACATGAATCGTCAGGATTGTCGTCATCTCGTTTTGCGCGCTTTCTCGCAGCAAGCGCGTCAAAAATCCACCTTCCAGCAATTGAGCTGATTTCACTGACAGGTCTGGGTCCAGATCGTCACGGGCCAGAAGCGCTTCCGGTAATACCAGTAACGATGCCCCCTCTCCCGCAGCCTGAGACATCAGTAAAACGCAGGTTTCTGCATTTTTTTCCCATGAAGGTCCCACGGCAAATTGCCCTGCTGCAACGAACATATTCCCTCCAGAAAACGTTGTTAGGCTCGCCAACCACGATTATTCAGCGTTACACTCATCCTATATACAATCAAATAGCAGGATTACGCAGTGTTACAACTCCTTTTAGCGGTTTTTATCGGTGGTGGTACAGGTAGTGTAGCAAGATGGATGTTGAGCATGAGGTTTAACCCGCTACATCAGGCCATTCCATTCGGTACGCTGGCTGCAAACTTACTTGGCGCATTTATCATTGGTATGGGTCTGGCATGGTTTAATCGCATGACAAACATTGATCCAATGTGGAAGGTACTGATTACAACTGGCTTTTGCGGGGGGCTAACAACATTTTCCACTTTCTCGGCTGAGGTGGTGTTTTTGTTACAGGAAGGACGCTTTGGTTGGGCTATAGTGAATGTGCTGGTGAATCTGCTGGGATCATTTGCGATGACCGCCCTGGCATTCTGGCTGGTTTCGGCCTCTCCCGCACACTGAGGCGAAAAAAACCCGCAATTAAGCGGGTTTTGAATGCTTGCTGTCGTATGCTTACAGAGCGATTACGTTTGCAGCAGAAGGGCCTTTGGCACCGTTAGTGATTTCGAACTCTACACGCTGACCTTCAGCCAGAGTTTTAAAACCATTGGTCTGGATTGCAGAGAAGTGTACGAACACGTCTTTGCTGCCATCTTCCGGAGTAATGAAACCGAATCCTTTGGACTCATTAAACCACTTAACGTTACCTTTAATCTTAGACATCAAAATTACCTTTACATGAAAAATAGACACAAATGCTGTGTCGGGTATCAGTACAACAATTGTGGTGCACTTTGTCCAGTCGAACTTTATCAAAAAGTGATAAATGTCGCGTTATTTTTCAGTTAACGTTGATATCACACTGTTTTAAAAAGACTTTTTAATAATCCACCTAACAATACAGGTAGTCCATCAAAACTGGAAACGCATCCACGCAAAGTAGACGTTACCGTTGTTGTACGTTCCCGGAATGTAGGTCATCTGGAACGTTGCCGGACCATACCCTATCGATGCCAGCGGTAACAGCACGGGTACCGGAATGTAGTTCCAGTTATCACGCGCGGTAAAACCGGCGGTAAAACCGAGACCTGTATGGAAATTTTCATCGGCCAGCGGTCGCCAGGTTTTTTCCCAGCCATAACCACCAATAGGTTCCCATTTATTGTAGGAATCCTTAAAGGCCATTATATAAAGTCCATGCCAGTTACCTTTATCATCCCAACGGGATTGACCAAATCCTGCCCCCCACGGGCGTTCATTGTAGCGATCCGTTTTTTCTTTATCGTAGGCAAAGCGTGCATGCCAGGTAATAGCCGGTATATACAAATCATAATGTTCCGGCTGCTGCCAGGTTTCACTGACGTTGTCTTTAAAAGTAGCGAACCAGCCTTTATCTTCAGCAGCGCCCTGGGGAATGAAAGCTAACTGAATAAAAAGAAATGAAAAAATGAGAAAATATCGTTTAGCGACAATCACAACTTAATTACCATCCTGGGATTTATTATTAATTGTAGCAAACCCAACCTTAATATTAGCTTAACAAAAATGCGCAGCTAAAAAATCAGAATATTCCTCAGCATGAAATTTTTAAGATAATTAGCCCTTAATTTATTGAGCCATCTCATAGGAACTATTTTCTCTTTATTGCCAATAAATTGTTCTTTCCTCCGGGAAAAGTTAAATAATATTACAATAAATTAACAATTAAGAATCAATATCACCACAAAACACACACACCGTCGCTGCACTTCACAGTTTTTTATTGTGAGATTCTTTTTTTAACCACGATGCTGAAAAAACGGCTAAGCCATCGCTTGAATCCGTATTTTTATTGATTTTAATCAGCAAGAGTTATCGGTTTATTAGGCACATTCTGTCACCACTTTTTACTTTTTTTAGTTTTTTTACTTTCTGGGCAGCAATGCGACAGGGGAAACGATGTTGACATTTATTGAACTCCTTATTGGAGTTGTGGTTATTGTGGGTGTAGCGCGCTACATCATTAAAGGTTATTCCGCGACAGGCGTACTGTTTGTTGGCGGTCTGGTTTTGCTGATTATCAGTGCGCTGATGGGGCATAAAGTGTTGCCATCCAGCGCGGCATCGACGGGCTATACGGCAACAGACATTGTTGAATATATTAAAATTTTGCTGATGAGCCGTGGTGGCGATCTCGGCATGATGATCATGATGCTGTGTGGTTTTGCCGCCTATATGACCCATATTGGCGCGAACGATATGGTCGTTAAGCTGGCCTCCAAGCCCCTGCAATACATCAACTCTCCTTACCTGCTAATGATTGCCGCCTATTTTGTCGCCTGCCTGATGTCACTGGCGGTTTCTTCAGCAACCGGTCTGGGGGTATTGCTGATGGCAACACTGTTCCCGGTCATGGTTAACGTTGGAATCAGCCGTGGCGCTGCAGCGGCTATTTGTGCCTCCCCTGCTGCAATTATTCTTTCACCAACATCCGGTGATGTGGTGCTGGCGGCAAAAGCTGCGGAAATGCCGCTGATCGATTTCGCCTTTAAAACCACGCTGCCAATTTCCATTGCCGCCATCATTGCTATGGCGATTGCCCACTTTTTCTGGCAGCGTTATCTGGATAAAAAAGAGAACATTTCTCATGAAATGTTAGATGTGGCTGAAATCACCACGACTGCCCCGTCATTTTACGCCATTCTGCCGTTTACCCCGATCGTTGGCGTCCTGATTTTTGATGGTAAATGGGGCCCGCAGCTGCACATCATTACGATTCTGGTTCTGTGCATGCTCATCGCGGCTATTCTGGAGTTCGTACGTGGGTTCAACACCCAAAAGGTTTTCTCTGGTCTGGAAGTCGCTTACCGTGGCATGGCGGATGCCTTTGCTAACGTGGTGATGTTGTTAGTCGCTGCGGGTGTTTTTGCCCAGGGTCTGAGCACAATCGGCTTTATTCAGAGTCTGATTTCTATCGCCACCTCGTTTGGTTCAGCGAGCATTATCTTGATGATGGTGCTGGTGATCCTGACTATGTTGGCGGCAATGACTACGGGTTCCGGTAACGCCCCGTTCTACGCCTTCGTTGAGATGATCCCTAAGCTGGCGCATTCTTCCGGCATTAACCCGGCTTACCTTGTTATCCCGATGCTGCAGGCGTCAAACCTTGGGCGCACCATCTCCCCGGTCTCCGGCGTGGTTGTCGCTGTAGCAGGTATGGCAAAGATTTCTCCGTTCGAAGTGGTGAAACGTACTTCGGTTCCGGTTCTGGTTGGACTGCTGGTGGTGATTATCGCAACTGAAGTGATGGTACCAGGTTCTTCTTCAGCCGTCGTTGGCGGCTGATACTCAGTGAAATTTAGGCCGGATTAGGCATCTACGCCGCATCCGGCATTTAAACCGCACCATTGCCGGATGTCGATGCTAAAGCATCTTATCCGGCCTACGTCAGAAATCAGCATTTAGCCGCCATGATAAATACGCTGCGGCCTACCCACCTTACCGTGAATAATCTCCGCAATAATCAAATGACGGCTGGCACAGTACTCCAGGTAGCGTCTGGAAGTCGTTCGGCTGATGGTAAGCGCCTGGGCGATCGTTTCCGCAGTATGGTGTACCGTCGGGTCGGCGAATAATTTCAACACTGCATTCAGTGTTAACGCATCAATCCCGGTCGGTAAATCCCCTTTCGGTTCGCCCCGCGCGTAGGCATTAAACATTTCATCAATCTGCTTTTGGCTGGCGCTGTCATTCCCCGCCAACATGCGTCGACGTTGCTGATAACGCGTCAGGGTCTGCCCCAGCCGCTCGTAGGCAATGGGTTTGACCAGGTAATCAAACGCACCGCTGCGCACGGCCTCGGAGACCGTTTCCATATCGCTGGCCGCCGTGGTAAACACTACGCCGCCCGGATAGCGCGCCTGGGTCAGCTCATGCAGCAACGTAATTCCCTTGCCGTCCGGCAAGTAGTTATCGAGCAGTATCAGACCGGGCTTAAAACGCTCAATCATCATCCTCGCCTGCTCAAGATTACCCGCCAGCCATATCTGGCTGAAACCGGGTATATGGCGGATATATTCAGCATGCATTTCCGCCAGTAGCGTTTCATCCTCAACGATCAACAGCGTTAATGGTTCCGTCATTATTTTTTTTCACTTTCGGAAGAAATAAAGAAAATAAGGTACCGCAAGGGGAGTTATCTTCGAGCGTAATCACCCCGTCACAGCGCCTCACATAACTTGCAATTAGATACAAACCGATGCCATGTTCACCTGGTTCATCGGTACGGGTGCTCACACCCTGTTCAAATATTTTCTCACGCAATGCTTCCGGCACACCGCATCCCTGATCGGCAACTTCGATGATCACGTCATCCCCTTCATCGCTCAAATAGAGCTCTACGACATTGTTGCCTTGCTGGGTGCGCAAGCTCGCTTCGAATGCATTATCAAGCAGATTGCCAACAATTGCTGCAAACTCTGTGCTATCCAGCCCCTCGGGGAGTTGATGCAGTTGGCTTCCCGGAACGATAGTCATGGTGAGGCCCAGTTCCCGCGCGCGCTGCACCTTGCCAAACAACAGACCGGCGACCTGACGATCGGCAAACGCGCCACGCAGGCTGTCAATCAGTTGCTGTTGCGCCTGGGATTCTCCCTGCACCATGGCCAGAACCTTGTCATATTCTTTCATTTGCAGCAGGCCATTGATGGTCGACATCCAGTTCAGGTGCTCATGACGCAGCGTTCTCAGGCTCTCTACATACTGTTTGATCTGCGTTAATTGCGCATTAAGGGTAGCAATTTCATCTTTACTACGAAAACTGATGATTGCCCCAAGCAGTTCGTCACCAGAGCGAATCGCTTCACGGTTGGCGATAACGCTCAGGCCATTAAAGTTTACCATCACATCCTGTCGTTTTTCCGCAATCTGTTGGGTGAAAAAGTCCGCTGGCTGAACCACCTCACTCACCGGTTTTCCAAGCCACTTTCGCCCAGGTGAAGACAGCCCCAGCATTTTCCTCGCACTGCGGTTTATTGCGGTGATATATCCATCAGGATCCACGGCAATCAATCCTTCATATACCGAGCTGAACAACGCTTCCTGCTGACGTACCACCCGCGCAATTTGTTTCGGTTCCATACCCAACATCTGCCGACGAATATGGGCAGCGAAAAACCAGGAGAGCAGCATAAGTACCAACAACAGCAAGATAAACACACCGGCCATCGGGAGTAAGAAATCCGATCGCCAGCTATCGATTTTGCTGATCAGATAACCAATTGAGACTACGCCAATGATTTTGCCATCGTCATCAAAGATGGGCGTTTTAGCGCGCATTGCCATCCCGATGGACCCTTTACCGGTAATAAAGTAGCTTTCCCCTTTTTCCAGCGCACCGGGTTTGGTGAACTGCATCGGGTAGCCAATCTTTTCCGGGTTCGGATGATATAGACGAATGGAGTTGGTATCCCCGATAACCACATAGTCGAAGTCAGTTCCGCTCTGCAGTTTGTCGGCAATCGTCGCCAAACGCTTGTAATCACGATGTTTAACCGCCGTAATGATACTCTCGTTAGAGGCGATGATTTTGGCCTGGTTCATTGCCATATCGCGGACATGCGCGGCCAGATAATCTTCGAAGCTGGCGGTAAAGTATTGTGCCAGGGCGGCGATGATAAAAACAGAAACGACCAAAATAAGCAGAAAGATGCGTAAAGGAAACGCCAGGCTGCGGAAAAAGGGAAACCGTGTTTTATTTTTCTGCTCAGCCATATATCTTCCTCATCCACGTTACCCGAAACTTATTTCTCATTGTAGTTGTAATAGAAATGTTTTATTTACACGTTACGGTATAAAACAAGATCGTTGCAGATTCCCCACTTTAAATCAATTAAACAAATTAAAACCACACGCTATTTCGAGGTTAAATTAATTAAAAAACTTAAAACCATAAAACACATTAAAACCTTCTAACTTATTGTGAAATAAATCAAAAATTACCTCCAAAATACCCCTTACGATGTATGCAGTAGGGAAAAAAAGAAATACTCCGTAATAAAAAATCATTCCCTTCAATTGCAAACAAAACGTTATCAGGTTGCTAAGCAGAGCAACAAAAACAGAAACCCAGTAACAAATATAGCATCGGGGCTCTATTCACTATGTTCGGTAATAATATATTCACGCAAGTTAAACGCTCAGAAAATAAAAAGATGGCGGCTATCACGCAATTTCTGAAAGAGAATGATTTGAGCGTTGACACCACCGTCGAAGTATTTATCACCGTCACCCGTGACGACCGCTTGATTGCATGCGGCGGTATCGCTGGGAATATTATTAAGTGTGTGGCCATCTGCGAATCCGTACGGGGCGAAGGCTTAGCGTTGACGCTAGCGACCGAGTTAATCAACCTCGCCTATGAGCGCCACTGTACGCACCTCTTCATCTATACCAAAACCGAGTACGAATCGCTGTTTAAACAGTGTGGCTTTTCTACGCTGACCAGCGTTCCCGGCATTATGGTGCTGATGGAAAACAGCACTACGCGTCTGAAACGTTACGCTGAATCTCTGGCAAAACAGCGTCGTGAAGGGAAAAAAATTGGTTGTATCGTCATGAACGCCAACCCCTTTACCAACGGACATCGTTTTCTAATCCAACAGGCGGCCGCACAATGTGACTGGCTGCATCTGTTTTTGGTCAAAGAAGATACCTCACGGTTTCCGTATGAAGATCGGCTGGATCTGGTGCTTAAAGGGACAAAAGATATTCCACGTTTAACCGTGCATCGCGGTTCGGAATACATCATTTCCCGCGCCACGTTCCCGTGCTACTTCATCAAAGAGCAGAGCGTTATTAACCACTGCTACACCGAAATAGACCTGAAAATCTTCCGCCAGTACCTGGCACCGGCTCTCGGCGTTACACATCGTTTCGTCGGTACCGAGCCGTATTGCACCGTCACCTCCCAGTACAACAACGATATGCGCTACTGGCTGGAGACCCCAACGCTTCCCGCCCCACCAATTGAACTGGTGGAAATTGAGCGGCTGTGCTTCCAGGAGATGCCGATTTCCGCCTCCTGGGTGCGCAAGCTGCTGGTTAAAAAAGATCTCACGGCTATCGCATCCCTGGTCCCTGACGCCACGCTGCACTATCTGCAAAGCATGGTTGAACGAGCCTCATCGGGTGCGGCAGTCCGCCAAAATACCCCCGCATTAGCAACAGGTGAAAAATGAAAATAAACCAGGCAGCCGTCGCAGGCACACTCGAGTCCGGTGATGTGATGATTCGCATCGCCCCACTCGATTCGCAGGATATTGACCTGCAGGTTAACAGTAGCGTCGAAAAACAGTTCGGTGATGCCATCCGGACCACCATCCTGGACGTTCTTTCCCGCTACAACGTACGCGGCGTGCAATTAAATGTTGATGATAAAGGCGCACTGGACTGCATTTTACGTGCGCGACTGGAAGCACTACTGGCCCGCGCTGGCGGTATTCCGGCACTGCCATGGGAGGATTGCCAGTGATTTCCGCATCTTTGCAACAACGTAAAACCCGTACTCGCCGCAGCATGTTGTTCGTACCGGGTGCCAATGCCGCCATGGTCAGCAACTCGTTCATCTACCCGGCAGATGCACTGATGTTCGACCTGGAAGACTCCGTCGCGTTGCGTGAAAAAGATACCGCTCGCCGCATGGTGTACCACGCGCTGCAGCATCCGCTGTATCACGACGTTGAAACCATCGTGCGTGTAAACGCCCTCGACTCCGAATGGGGCATCAACGACCTTGAAGCCGTGGTACGCGGCGGTGCTGACATCGTACGTTTACCGAAGACCGATACCGCGCAGGATGTCATCGACATCGAAAGTGAAATTCTGCGCATCGAGAACGCCTGTGGCCGTGAACCCGGCAGCACCGGCCTGTTAGCCGCCATTGAGTCGCCGTTAGGCATTACCCGTGCGGTAGAAATTGCCCACGCTTCCGAGCGCCTGATCGGTATTGCTCTGGGTGCGGAAGATTATGTGCGTAACCTGCGCACTGAACGCTCGCCAGAGGGTACTGAACTGCTGTTTGCCCGCTGCTCTATTTTGCAGGCTGCACGTTCTGCCGGTATTCAGGCGTTCGACACCGTGTATTCCGATGCCAACAACGAAGCAGGTTTCCTGCACGAAGCCGCACACATCAAGCAGTTGGGTTTTGACGGCAAATCGCTCATCAACCCGCGCCAGATAGAACTCCTGCATAACCTGTACGCCCCGACGCGCAAAGAGCTGGCTCACGCCCGTTTAGTCGTAGAAGCCGCTGAAGCCGCTGCCCGCGAAGGTCGTGGTGTGGTTTCCCTGAACGGCAAAATGGTCGACAGCCCGGTTATCGAGCGCGCCCTTCTGGTTATCTCCCGTGCAGAACTTTCCGGCATTCGCGAAGAATAAGGCAAAAAAATGACGCAGAAAATCGAACAGTCTCAACGTCAGGATCGCGTGGCGACCTGGAGCCGTCATGCAGAAAGTGAGCTTTCCGCTTATCAGAGCACCGCAAAAGTAGAACTACAAGCGCAAAAACCGCGCGACAAAAAGCTGTGCGCTAACCTGGAAGACGCCATTCGTCGTTCGGGTTTACAGGATGGCATGACCATCTCTTTCCACCACGCTTTTCGCGGTGGCGATCTGACGATTAACCTGGTGATGGACGCCATCGCCAGTATGGGTTTCAAAAACCTGACGCTGGCCTCCAGCTCTCTGAGCGATTGCCATGCTCCGCTGGTTGAGCACATCCGTCAGGGCGTGGTCAGCCGTATTTATACCTCCGGGTTGCGTGGCCCGCTGGCGGAAGAGATCTCCCGTGGCCTGCTGGCCGAACCGGTACAGATTCACTCCCACGGTGGACGTGTACACTTGGTACAAAGCGGCGAGCTCAGCATTGATGTGGCGTTCCTCGGCGTACCGTCCTGCGACCAGTTTGGTAACGCCAACGGTTATACCGGTAAAGCATGCTGCGGCTCACTGGGCTATGCCCGCGTAGACGCCGAAAACGCGAAACAGGTTGTCCTGCTGACTGAACAACTGCTGACCTATCCACATAACCCGGCCAGCATTACACAGGATCAGGTAGATCTGATCGTGCAGATCGATCAGGTCGGCGATGCGGACAAAATCGGTGCTGATGCGACCCGCATGACCACTAACCCGCGAGAACTGTTAATCGCCCGTAGCGCGGCAGAGGTCATTGCTAACTCCGGCTACTTCAATGAAGGCTTCTCACTGCAGACAGGCACCGGCGGCGCTTCTCTGGCCGTGACGCGTTTCCTGGAAGACAAAATGCGCAGCCGCGATATCCGTGCTGACTTCGCGCTGGGCGGCATCACCGCCACCATCGTGGATCTGCATGAAAAAGGCCTGATTCGCAAACTGCTGGACGTGCAGAGCTTCGACCGTAACGCGGCTGAGTCCTTGGCCCGCAACCCAAACCACATTGAAATCAGTGCAAACCAGTATGCCAACTGGGGTTCAAAAGGCGCATCCGTTGACCGTCTGGATGTGGTGGTACTGAGCGCATTAGAAGTAGACACCAACTTCAATGTGAACGTACTGACCGGTTCTGACGGCGTACTGCGAGGCGCATCCGGCGGACACTGCGATACGGCTGTGGCCGCAGCGCTTTCCATCATCGTCGCACCGCTGGTTCGCGGACGCATCCCGACACTGGTTGATAACGTGCTGACCTGCGTAACCCCTGGCTCCAGCGTTGACATTCTGGTCACTGACCACGGTATCGCCGTCAACCCTGCACGTCCGGAACTGGCAGAACGACTGAAAGAAGCTGGTATGAAAGTGGTGTCCATTGGATGGCTGCGCGAACGTGCACAGCAACTCACCGGTCAGCCACGCGCTATCGAATTCACTGACCGCGTGATTGCCGTTGTGCGTTATCGCGACGGTTCAGTGATTGACGTTGTGCATCAGGTGAAGGAATAAGCCATGCACCTACTCCCTGAACTCGCCACCCAACACGCGGTTTCGATTCCCGAGCTGCTCGCCAGCCGCGATGAGAGACAAGCAAGGCAACAGGACTGGCTGACACGTCACTCTGCGCCGCTGGTCTCGTTCACCGTGGTTGCACCGGGTCCGATTAAAGACAGCGCATTAACCCGTCGCATCTTTAATCACGGCGTAACCGCCTTGCTCGCACTGGCGGAACAATCTGCCTGGATTGTCAGGGAGCAAACAGCGCTGGTTTCTGCCAGCGGTCCAGAAGGTCTTTTGTCTATTGAGGCTCCGGCCCACGACCTCAAGCTCGCCACGATTGAACTTGAGCATTCACACCCGCTGGGACGGCTATGGGACATCGATGTCCTGACCCCTGAAGGGGAAATTCTGTCCCGGCGTCATTTCGCACTCCCTGCCCGCCGCTGTCTGCTGTGCGAGCAAAGTGCTGCCGACTGTGCGCGGGGTAAAACCCACGCACTTTCCGACTTACTCACTCAGATGGAGGCACTGCTGCATGATGCCGATTCCCGCAACATCAACCAATAATGCAGTCCTTCCTCTGGATCTGCCTGATGCTTACGCAACGCTCGCGTGGCGCGCCATGCTGACTGAAGTCAACCTGTCACCCAAACCCGGTCTGGTAGATCGTATTAACAACGGCGCGCATAAAGATATGGCGCTGGAAGATTTTCATCGCAGCGCCGAGGCTATTCAGGCCTGGCTGCCACGTTTTATTGAATATGGGGCGTTTAGCGCACAGCTGTCGCCTGAGGATGTATTGAAAGGACTGCGCCCGCTGGGCATGGCCTGCGAAGCTGATATGTTTCGCGCCACCGCTGGGGTGAATACCCACAAAGGCAGCATCTTTTCTCTGGGCCTGCTGTGCGCCGCCATTGGCCGTCTGCACCAGCTCCAACTAACTGTTACCGCTGAAACCATTTGCTCTACGGCAGCAACATTTTGCCGTGGTCTGACCGAGCGCGAACTGCGCCAGAACAATCAACAACTCACGGCAGGCCAACGTCTTTATCAGCAACTGGGATTAACCGGCGCACGGGGCGAAGCCGAAGCGGGATACCCGCTAGTCATCCAGCATGCCCTGCCGCACTACCGCGCACTGCTGACTCAGGGCCGCGACCCTGAACTGGCGTTACTCGACACTTTATTGCTGCTGATGTCTATCAACGGCGACACCAACGTGGCTTCACGTGGCGGCGCAGAAGGTCTGCGTTGGCTACAGCAGCAGGCCACCGCCCTGATGCAGCAAGGGGGGATTCGTACCCCTGCCGATCTCGAATACCTACACCAGTTCGACCAACAGTGCATTGAACGCAACCTCAGTCCCGGAGGCTGCGCCGATCTGCTGATCGTCACCTGGTTCTTAGCTCAGATTTCACAAGTTCATCATTATCACAATTAAAGATCCTTTCCGGAGAATCACACACATGTCTTTAGCAAAAGATAAAATATGGAAGTTACTGGCCCCATTGGTCGTAATGGGCGTCATGTTTCTTATCCCCGTCCCTGATGGAATGCCTCCACAGGCCTGGCACTACTTTGCCGTGTTTGTGGCGATGATCGTCGGTATGATCCTCGAGCCAATTCCGGCAACAGCGATCAGCTTTATCGCCGTAACGATCTGCGTTATCGGCAGCAACTATCTGCTGTTTGATGCTTCAGAACTGGCCGACCCGGCATTTAAAGCGGGTAAGCAAGCGTTGAAATGGGGTCTGGCGGGCTTCTCCAGCACCACCGTGTGGTTGGTGTTTGGTGCATTTATCTTCGCACTGGGTTATGAAGTCACCGGTCTGGGTCGTCGTATCGCGCTGTTCCTGGTGAAATTCATGGGTAAACGCACCCTGACGCTGGGCTATGCGATTGTTATCATCGACATTCTGCTGGCGCCGTTTACACCGTCTAACACCGCGCGTACCGGTGGTACCGTATTCCCGGTTATCAAAAACCTGCCGCCGCTGTTTAAATCATTCCCGAACGATCCTTCCGCGCGCCGTATCGGCGGATACCTGATGTGGATGATGGTAATCAGTACCAGCCTGAGCTCCTCTATGTTCGTGACCGGCGCAGCGCCAAACGTACTGGGTCTGGAATTCGTCAACAAAATTGCCGGTATTCAAATCAGCTGGCTGCAATGGTTCCTCAGCTTCCTGCCGGTCGGTATTATTTTGCTGATCGTTGCTCCGTGGTTGTCATACGTTCTGTACAAACCAGAAGTCACTCACAGTGCTGAAGTTGCCGCATGGGCCGGTGATGAACTGAAAGGCATGGGTAAACTGACCCGTAAAGAGATAACGCTGATCGGTCTGGTTCTGCTCAGCCTGGGCCTGTGGGTCTTCGGTGGTAAACTGATTGATGCAACCGCAGTGGGTTTGCTTGCTGTCTCCCTGATGCTGGCGCTGCACGTGGTACCGTGGAAAGACATTACCCGCTATAACAGCGCATGGAACACCCTAGTTAACCTCGCCACGCTGGTCGTTATGGCGAATGGTTTAACCCGTTCAGGCTTCATCGACTGGTTCGCCAACACCATGAGCACGCACCTGGAAGGCTTCTCGCCTAACGCGACCGTAATCGTGCTGGTGCTGGTGTTCTACTTTGCTCACTACCTGTTTGCCAGCCTTTCTGCACACACTGCCACCATGCTGCCGGTTATTCTGGCTGTCGGTAAAGGTATCCCGGGCGTGCCAATGGAACACCTGTGTATCCTGCTGGTACTGTCCATCGGTATCATGGGCTGTCTGACTCCATATGCAACAGGCCCTGGCGTTATCATCTACGGATGTGGTTATGTGAAGTCCAAAGACTACTGGCGTCTGGGTGCTATCTTCGGCGTTATCTACATCTCTATGCTTCTGCTGGTCGGCTGGCCGATTCTGGCAATGTGGAGCTAATCATTTCGGTTCACACCTGATGAAAATGATGCCAGTCAGCTAAACCTGACTGGCATTTTTTATGATTAAATAGATGATATTCAGAATTTATATAAGTATCCGAAATCATCATGACATCAACATGGCGTTATTCTTCGTTGCTGGCAGCACTCCTGCTGCCGGTTTCTGCAGCTCAGGCCGATGAACTTCAGGCAAAACAGTACGCTGATTTTGACAGCTACGTGCTGGCCCTCTCCTGGCAAACCGGATTTTGTCAGAGCCAACACGAGCGTAATCGTCAGGAGCCTGACGAATGTCGTTTACAAAAAGAGAGCGCAGACAAAGCGGATTTCCTGACCGTTCACGGTTTATGGCCCAGCCTGCCTAAATCCATTGCCGCCCGTGGAGTCGACAACCGCCGCTGGATGCGTTTTGGCTGCGCGACTCGCCCTATTCCCAACCTGCCTGAAGCACGTGCCAGCCGTAAATGCGCGGCCCCCGAAACCGGGCTGTCGCTGGAAAGCGCAGCAAAACTCAGCGCCGTAATGCCCGGCGCTGGAGGGAGATCCTGTCTGGAACGTTACGAGTATGCCAAACATGGCGCGTGTTTCGGTTTTGATCCCGACGCGTACTTTGGCACGATGGTACGGCTGAATAATGAGGTTAAGAACAGCGAGGTGGGCAAATTCCTGGCGGAAAACTACGGCAAAACTGTCAGCCGTAACGCATTTGACGCCGCAGTTGCCAAAAGCTGGGGCAAAGAGAACGTCAAAGCTGTGAAGCTAAGCTGCCACGGCAATCCGGCGTATCTCACTGAGATCCAGTTATCCCTGAAAGCCGACAACATCAACCAGACGTTATCTGCACAGTCATTCTTACCGCAACCGCATCCGGGTAGCTGCGGTAAACAGTTTATTATCGACAAAGTGGGATATTGAAACTTGCGACCGACGCTGCAAGCTGGCGTCGGTCCGTAAGCTCAGCGTTTTGCTCGTGCATCCGGGCGAACTAAATCAAAACGGTGTGTTTCACTGATCGAATAATACGCCGTTGGCCCACCTGCACGCAGTACCGGCTTTGCTTTCGCCGTCTGATAGATGCCGTCTTCCAGGAGCGTTTCATCAATGTGGATGCCCACCACTTCCCCCAATACCAGCCAGGTATCAACCGGTGAGCCATCAGCGGTAGTCAGTTGCAGGCTTTGCGATAAGCGACACTCAAAATTGACCGGGCTTTGTGCCACGCGCGGCACGTTGACTATCCGGCTATCTGCTTTACTAAGCCCGGCGGCAAAAAACTCGTCCTCACCGTGCGGCAAGCTGGCTGACGTTTCGTTCATCGCAGTGGCCAGCTCAAGAGTCGTCAGGTTCCAGACAAATTCACCGGTTTCGATAATATTCTGCACGCTGTCTTTCCAGCCGCTGCTAGCGAAACCGATAATCGGCGGATGATAGTTAAAACAGTTAAAGAAACTGTATGGTGCCAGATTGTGCCGACCATTGCCGTCACGCGACGCAATCCAGCCAATCGGGCGCGGTCCAATGATGGCATTTAGCGGGTCATGCGGTAAGCCGTGTCCCTGTGACGGTTGATAGAAATACATAGCGTTCCCTGTTGAAGTTAACGTCAGCGCAGCACAAATTATGCTTCGCTCATCCCCCTGGAAAAAGAAGATCAGCGTAGAACAATCTGCCAACGATTACGACTGAATAAAGTTGAGCAGGTCACCGTTGATCTGTTGTTTATGGGTGGTGCAAATGCCATGCGAGCCGCCGACATATACCTTCAACTGCGAATCAGGCAGTATTTCCGCCGCGATCTTTCCGCAGGTTTCAAACGGGACAATCTGATCGTCATCACCGTGGATCACCAGCGTCGGGATGGTCATCTTTTTGAGGTCCTCACGCAGATCTGTTTCCGAAAACGCGTGGATACAGTCGTACAACGCTTTGATGGAACCTTGTAAACCCTGTTCAACAAAACTTTCCCTGACGGCTTTCGACTCTTTTGTGCCAGGACGGTTGTAGCCATAGAATGCAGCGGTTAATTCATAGAAAAAGGCGGCGCGATCGTTCACAACCCCCTCACGGATGCCATCGAATACCTCTTTCGGCACGCCATTTGGATTAAAGTCAGTCTTGATCATGATGGGCGTCACCGCGCCAATTAACACCGCTTTTGCCACCCGCTGCGTCCCATGCCGGCCAATATAACGAGCCACTTCCCCACCGCCGGTAGAGTGTCCGACATGGACGGCATCTTTAAGATTGAGATGCGCGGTAAGTTCAGCCAGATCGTCAGCATACTGATCCATATTGTGACCATCCCAGGGTTGGGCCGAACGCCCATGGCCACGCCTGTCATGGGCGATCACACGAAATCCTTTCGACCCGAGGAACAACATCTGATCCTCAAACGCATCTGCCGTCAGCGGCCAACCATGACTGAAGACAATGGGCTGTCCACTTCCCCAGTCTTTAAAATGCAAATAGCTGCCGTCTTTCAAAGTAAGTTTGTCGTACTGGCTCATGAGATCTCCTGTCGCGGAACACTGAGTTGTTTGACGCGCCCGCAGCGAGCGCTTAAAAAGCATAATGCAAATTGGAGAACGATCACGTTTTTCGGCTAAAATCACACCATACGCGACAATATTGATGATTTGCCTGAATGTGAACTAAATCACTTCAAACATGGGGTAAGTCTCAGTATCATCATAAAAGCTAAACCCTTGCCGCCTGACGGTGAGGGTTTTCTTTTGGGATTATTTACCTGCGCACCCGCAGTATCGACGACATGGAGTAATAAATGTCCAGACCAACTATCATCATTAACGACCTCGATGCGGAACGCATTGACCGCCTGTTGGAGCAACCTGCGTTTGCTGGTTTACCGATTGCCGACGCCCTTAACGCCGAGCTGGATCGTGCCCAAATGTGTTCTCCAGAAACCATGCCGCACGATGTCGTGACCATGAACAGCCGCGTGAAATTCCGCAATCTGAGTGATGGCGAAGTCCGTGTGCGCACCCTGGTGTATCCGGCCACTATGACTGACAGCAGCACACAGCTTTCGGTAATGGCACCTGTCGGCGCTGCACTTTTGGGGCTGCGCGTTGGTGATACCATTCACTGGGAACTGCCAGGCGGGACCTCAACGCACCTCGAAGTTATTGAGCTTGAGTACCAGCCTGAAGCTGCAGGCGACTACCTGCGCTAACTCTGTCTTATCAAAGCCACTCGCTTTATCTTACAGGGGATGCATCCGCATCCTCTTTCCGGTTAGATCTCCCTGCTCCTCGCTTTCTTTCTTGTTCGCAAAACATAAATCTGTGTCGTGACTGACAGAATCATTTTTAATACTATGCTGTTATGTGTTCATGTAATGACAAGGAGAATGTTTATGTACAACACAATCATAATGCCTGTTGATGTATTCGAAATGGAACTGAGCGACAAGGCTATTCGCCATGCAGAATTTCTGGCCCAGGATAAAGGGGTTATCCATCTGCTGCATGTGCTGCCAGGCTCAGCGAGCTTAAGCCTGCACCGCTTTGCCGCTGACGTTCGCCGTTTTGAAGAGCATCTGCAACACGAAGCGGAAACCCGTCTGCAAACGATGGTCGGTCACTTCAGCATCGATCCTTCCCGTATTAAGCAACACGTCCGCTTTGGCAGCGTCCGTGACGTGGTCAACGAGTTGGGTGAAGAGTTGAATGCAGATGTCGTTGTCATTGGGTCGCGTAACCCATCAATCAGCACCCATCTGCTCGGCTCAAACGCTTCCAGCGTTGTCCGTCACGCGACTTTGCCAGTGCTGGTTGTTCGTTAACTGCCACTGATTCGCTAAAGAAAACCCCTGCCAGGTTAACGCCTGACAGGGGTTTTTATTACCTCACGATCAATACAAATGACCGATATTCACGATGGTGCTGATCGTATCGCCAAAGAACGTCAGACGACTCAGGAATATGCCAACAAACAGCAGGACAAAAATCGCTTTTGCGCGACGCTCTCCCTGACGGCTTAGCACAAAGGCCACCGCCAGACAGACCAGACTCGCCAGATAAAGCGGCGACGTCAGCCAGGCATGCGCCGTCATCTGCATGATAGTGCCGCCGCTTAGCCAGATAATGGGCGCGGCGATCATGACCGCCATACACACAACAATCCCCTGGCGCAATGCGGCAACGGCAGGTGCAAGGTTAAGCAGTGGAATCGCCGCACACCCCATCACCCACACCGTGATAAAGAACAACAGCATTGTCAGACCGTTGGCTATCGCCACCATTGCCGGGGCAGCATAGGTCATCCCCTGCACCGCCACCAGCGCGATACCGAGAACAGAGGCCAGAACAGCTGGCGCTTTGTGCCCTTTTGCCAAAAACGTCACCCCGACCGCCGCACCGTATAAGGTTGCGCCAAGAATTTCACGGCTCAGCCAGGCGTGCTGCAGGTTAATCAGGGCATCGTAGGCGCGATCCGGATGCGCAAGGTGCAGGATCGCTGCAACGGACGCCACCGCCAGAACCAGCCCACTTACCAGCCAGTACAGGCGTTTGCTTTCCAGTTTTCCTTGCAGCGTGCGTAGCGTCAGAATGAGCGTGATCCCAACCGACATCTGGCTCAATACGGTAAAAATAACCAGCGGAAGTTCATACTTTTCCATTACTTGCCCTCCGGCTGCTTCGGCTGACGCGCAAGGATAAAACGCGTGCCAGGATTAAGCTGCGGCATACGCGGGAATCCCGGCGGATACTGTACGGCATTGTCAGGTATAGGATCGGCATCCAGATCGATAAGCGTCAGCGCACCTACCGGACAGGCATTCACGCAAGCCGGTTGCATACCAACATCAAGACGCTCGTAGCACATGCTGCATTTTTCCGCTTTCTTCGTCTCCTCATTAAAACGCGGCGCACCGTATGGGCAGTTGCGGATACAGTTTTTGCATCCAATACAGCGCTCCGGGTTATGCACCACGACACCATCTTCACGCTTGGTGTAGGCCTCTACCGGACACGCCGCCAGACAGGCCGGGTTTTCGCAGTGGTTACAGGCCAGCGAATAGAACGCCCGCTCTTCATGCGGATAAATTTCTTTATCCAGCGGGTAGACATAGCGCCAGAAACGTTCAGGTTCCAACTGGTTAAAACTCTTACACGCCATTGCACAGCCACGGCAGCCGATGCATTTATCGCTATTAACTAAAAACGCGCGTCTCATGCCGCTGCTCCTTTACTGATCAAAATGATGTCCGCAAACTGACTGTGGATAGCCGCACCTGGCGCACCGGTTTTCATCAACCCCATATCGGCTGGGGTATCCGCCACCACGTTTTGAACGTTGTATTTCCGTTTCGGGAACCACGCCTCGTACATCACCAGGAAATCTTCCGGAACGTTAGCGGTCACCTTCGCACGCAGTTCTACTTCACCTACGGTGTTAAACACTTTCACCAGGTCGTTTTCGGCAATGCCTCTTTTTTCTGCGGAAATCGGATGCATATAGACAAACGGCTCCGGATAGAAGACCTGCATCCAGTCAAGGTTGATAAATTGGGAATGGATACCGAACTGCACATGCGGTGTAAACAAGTGGAATGGCAGCGTGCTTTTCGCCTCCGGTTTGTATTCCGGCAGCGCCGTATGACCATTTTTCTCACACAGCTCAGATCTGAACTCAAACTTTCCTGAGGGGGTTTTAAATTTGCGGTCATACCAGGCCGCAGAACTCGGCAAAATGGCTTTTTTCGGGCCATCCAGTAAGTCATCCCAGGAGGAGATGCCAAACATTTTGGCCATTCCGTCATTGAATTCCTGGTCCAGCCAACGCTTATGATTGAACTCCTGCGGGAATGTGCAAGAACCCGGCTCCAGCTTGTTGATTGTGCGGGAAAGTAAAACGGCGATTTCCAGATCGCATTTTGCCTCGTACATTGGCTTAATTGCAGGCTGGTTGATTGAGAGCCAGTAGTGCCAATATGAGGCGTCTACGTTCCACTCTTCAAAGGCCGTGGTGACAGGCAAAACGATATCGGCATGCTGGACGGTCTCGTTAAAGAACTGATCGGCACAGACCACCATTTCCAGTTTTTCGAATGCTTTTTCCATCTTGCTGCGATCAAAATCCTGAGCAAACGGGTTCTTACAGGCAACCCAAAGCATTCGGACAGGCGGCTCGTTGGCTTCCAGAATGCCCTTGGCGGTCTGGTTGATATTCAATGAGCGATCGGAATACTGTGCGACTTCCCCCGCAGAACCAAACTCGCTGGTAGTTCCCGCTGCACCTGGCATACCGATGGAGCCTACCGGTGGTTTCTGCAGCATGGCATTGTAGTTAAAGCCCCAGGTATGCAGGTGGCCGTAGCGAGCGCCACCGCCCTCAATGCCAATATTGCCGGTCATTGCTACAAAGGCATCGATCGCCCGTACGTTAGCGCCGCCGTTAACATGACGCTGCATGCCGTAGCCAATCCACACGGTAGCAGGGTTAACCGCGGTAAATTCTTCCGCCAACTGGCGAATAACATCCGCCGACAGCCCGCAAATCTCAGACGCCCACTCTACGGTAACGCTGTTGCGCAGATAGGCTTCGAATTCCGGGTAACCATGGGAATAGTTGTTGACGAAATCCTGGTCCACCAGACCTTTATCCACCAAATGACGTGCCATACCCAGCGCCAGCGCACCATCAGAACCAGGACGAACGCGTAAATAGAGATCGGCTTTCGCAGCGGTCTGGGTTAACAGCGGATCGATAACGACCACTTTCGCCCCTTTCTCCCGCGCCTGGTAGATATACTTCATGGTGTGCATAGAGCACCAGGCCGGGTTAGCGCCCCAGATAATGATGTATTTTGCTTTCACAAAATCTTCCGGGTCGTTACACCACATATCACCCATATCGTAGTTCTGGGCATCGATACCGGCTGGCCAGCAAGGTGTTCCGGCAAAACGCGTGGTGTAACCCAGCGAAGACATCATCCCTTCAACCGCATAGTTCAATACCCCAAATTTGCCGGAATATTTGGTCATCGCCAGACCCAGCATTGAACCGTCTTTCTTTTTAATCTCCAGCATCTTGGTCGCAATGCGCTGCATTGCTTCGTCCCAGGAAATACGACGCCAGTTCCCGCTACCGCGAACATCCTGAACCATCGGATATTTAATGCGGTCCGGGCTGTATACCCTGCGTGGATAGCTCAGTCCCTTCACACACGGAGTTCCATGCGTAAACGTTGACTCAGGCGCACCCTCCACAAAGGTGATGACGTCATCCTTCACCCAGGTTTTCAGGCTACAAGTGTCATAGCAGTTACGCGGACAGGCGTTACGATAGATTTTGTAGGTTTTGGGGTTAAATGGAATGGGCGGTTGCGCCAATGCACAACGTGAAGTCAGCAATCCCCCTGGCAGGGCTGCGACCGTGCCAAGGGCAATCAACCCTTTCAAAAATGAACGTCTGTTCAGAACTCCCGGTTCATTACTCATATTGATACTCTCGTTTTTAATTCATCAAGCCAAGAAGACAATCTTCCAGCAACGTTTTTCAACGTGGCGGTTTGTGCATTTATATTTATTTTTTCTATATACTCGGGCACCCACACCGCGACATACTCAGAGGCATATCGAGTAAGGGTCACCTGGTATTCTGACGATGCTCTGGCATTAGCTGATAATAAAACCGCCAATTCCAATACACAGGAAATATGATCATCCGGAATATTATTCACGACACTTATAGATAACCCTATATTTGCCATGAATTCCCGAATGCTAAGGGTTGATTTACCCATTACAAGGGCATCTTCTTCAAGATAAACCGAGGCAAACGGCGCGGCCTTTAGCTTCTGCGGTCCGACAAACAGCGCATTGAAGTCGTACTCCGCTTCCAGCCACTCCTGCTCTGTTAGCGCCGAGGCATTTATATCTAAAGCTGAATAAGCCGCTTTCAGCGTGCAACTATCGTGAGAGATAAAAAAATCACGTAACAATAACCCTGTCGATTCAAAGATCGTCAGGGTTTCATATATTTCACCCATGAATTAACCAACCATTTATTCACACAACAAATGAAAAAATAATGCAGGTTAATATAATAAAGATAACGCCCTCTCTTTCTTTGATGAAAATAATGATCAGGCTAATTAAGTGAATGTTTTATACGGTTTATTGTTTCAAGAATTGACAATGTGAGTATATGGAAATAAAAAACCGCCAGCGGATGACTGGCGGTTTTGGCATTGCAGGTGAGTCTTACTCTTTTTATGCTACTGTCGTGCGAATCAGATAATCAAACGAACTCAACGAGGCCTTCGCGCCTTCACCGGTCGCGATGATAATCTGCTTATACGGTACGGTGGTGCAGTCACCGGCAGCGAAAACACCTTTCACGCTGGTTTCGCACTTGGCATCGATGATGATTTCACCCATGCGATTACGTTCAACGGCGCCTTCCAGCCAGTTGGTGTTCGGCAGCAGACCAATCTGTACAAAGATACCGGCCAGTTCCACATTGTGAACATCCCCGCTCACGCGGTCACGATACTCCAGGCCAGTGACCTTGCTGCCATCGCCTTTCACTTCTGTCGTTTGCGCGTTCAGAATGATGTCGACATTTTTCAGGCTGCGAAGCTTATTCTGCAGCACCTGGTCTGCCTTCATTTCAGGAGCAAACTCCAGCAGCGTCACATGTTCAACAATACCTGCCAGGTCGATAGCCGCTTCAACGCCAGAGTTACCGCCGCCAATTACCGCGACACGCTTACCTTTAAACAGCGGACCATCACAGTGCGGGCAATAGGTTACACCTTTGGTGCGATACTGATCTTCACCCGGAACGTTCATGTTGCGCCATTTCGCGCCGGTGGCGATGATAATGCTACGTGCTTTCAGCACCGCGCCGGAGGCTGTTTCAATCTGATGCAAACCGCCTTCCTGCGCTGCCGGGATCAGTTTGCTTGCGCTCTGGCTGTCGATCACATCGACATCATAATCATCAACGTGTGCTTTCAGCGCACCTGCCAGTTTCTGACCTTCAGTTTTCGGTACTGAGATGTAGTTTTCAATATCAACGGTATCAAGAACCTGACCGCCAAAACGTTCGCCCATCAGACCGGTGCGAATGCCTTTACGTGCAGAGTACACCGCTGCCGCCGCCCCCGCAGGACCAGAACCGACAATCAACACGTCATAAGCATCGCGCTTATTCAGTTCTTCAGCCGCACGTTTTTCTGCGCCGGTATCCACTTTCGCCACGATCTCAGTCAGCGTCATACGACCCTGGCCGAACTCTTTGCCGTTCATAAATACCGCCGGAACGCCCATCACGTTACGATCGGTGATTTCGTTCTGGAATGTACCGCCGTCAATCGCCGTATGTTTGATACGTGGGTTCAGTACCGACATCAGGTTCAACGCCTGCACTACGTCCGGGCAGTTGTGGCAGGAGAGCGAATAATAGGTTTCAAATTCAAAATCACCGTCGAGATCGCGGATCTGCTCCAGCAACGCCTGTGCCTCTTTTGACGGGTGACCGCCGGTCCACAGCAGAGCCAGCACCAGAGAGGTAAACTCATGACCCAGCGGAGAACCGGCAAAACGCGGTCCCTGGTGAGAACCGGGATTGGTAATCAGGAACGATGGCTTACGCACCGCCAGAGTATTGTCTTCTTTAAAGGTGACTTTTTCTGACAGTTCAGCAATTTCAGTCAGCAGTTCCTTGATTTCTGCCGATTTAGCGCTGTCATCCAGCGTAGCAATCAGCTCAACAGGTTTGGTCAGTTTCTCAAGATAAGCCCTGAGCTGGGTTTTCATATTTGTGTCGAGCATTATTCTTCCCTCTCTGAAAACATCATCATGCAAGCCGATTTTGCGGGACTGCATTAATGCAACTTGCGTCATGGTGCTGGAATAAAACAGGCGCAGATTTGCGCCTGTGGAATGCCGGATGCACTACGTTTATCCGGCCTACAAATTATGCGACTTAAATCTTACCAACCAGGTCCAGAGATGGAGCTAAGGTTGCTTCACCTTCTTTCCATTTCGCCGGGCAAACTTCACCTGGGTGAGAAGCGACATACTGTGCAGCTTTAATTTTACGCAGCAGGTCAGATGCATCACGGCCGATACCTTCAGCAGTAACTTCGATTGCCTGGATGATACCCTGCGGGTCAACAACGAAGGTTGCGCGGTCAGCCAGACCTTCATCTTCACGCATGTTGTCGAAGTTACGGGTCAGGGCGCCAGTCGGGTCGCCGATCATCGCGTATTTGATTTTCGCGATGGTCTCAGAGCTGCTGTGCCATGCTTTGTGGGTGAAGTGGGTATCAGTAGATACGGAATACACATCTACGCCCAGTTTCTGCAGTTCTTCGTAATGGTCTGCAACGTCACCCAGTTCGGTCGGGCATACGAAAGTAAAGTCAGCCGGGTAGAAGAAGAAGACGCTCCAGCGACCTTCGGTATCTTTCTCGGTTACTTCGATGAACTCACCGTTTTTGAACGCCTGGTTTTTGAAAGGTTTAATTTTGGTATTAATCAAAGACATCTGTACTTCCTCCGTGTTTTCGTTGAGAGATAAGTTAACGAAAATCTCTTAGCAGGGCTAATGCGTTTCCTTTATCAAATCAATAAGCGTTAACTAACAACTTACTCAATCGAACCTAAAAGACAAAAGTAAAAAAGGCCCCCTATGCAGGGAGCCTCATTACCCGAGCTACCCGCAGGTAACGTCAGTGCCAGCAGGGCTGGCTATGTGTTGCGCTCTACATTACCTTAACAAAGGTCGTAACAGCGATTGGGATTACATCACCCAACTCAAGAAAGGGCAATCGACGGACCGTCGATCTTACCTATGGCTGCGATAGGTTTTGCAATTAAGCCCCCTTTCCTGCTGATTTTATAAGGAAAATCAATGTTTAAACGTACCTTACTTTTAACCCTGCTCCCTGCCGTGGTGCATGCCGAAGAACTGCCTGCTCCCGTTAAAGCTATTGAGAAACAGGGCATTACCATCCTGAAGCCTTTCGATGCACCGGGTGGAATGAAAGGCTATCTGGGAAAATACCAGGACATGGGGGTCACTATCTATGTCACGCCTGACGGTAAACATGCCATCTCCGGCTACATGTATAATGAAAAAGGCGAAAACCTCAGTAATTCGCTCATAGAAAAAGAGATCTATGCCCCTGCCGGACGTGAAATGTGGCAGCGAATGGAAAAAGCATCGTGGATTCTGGACGGGAAAAAAGAAGCACCGGTTATTGTGTACGTGTTTGCCGATCCCTTCTGTCCCTATTGTAAACAGTTCTGGCAGCAGGCGCGTCCGTGGGTAGAATCCGGTAAAGTTCAGTTGCGTACATTATTGGTTGGCGTAATTAAACCTGAAAGTCCGGCCACCGCCGCTGCAATTCTGGCAACCAAAGATCCGGCCAAAACCTGGCATGACTATGAGGCATCCGGTGGGAAAATGAAGCTGGAAATCCCGGCTTCGGTCCCTGCGGAGCAAATGAAGTTACTGAATATCAACCAAAAGTTGATGGATGATTTGGGGGCCAACGTAACGCCGGCTATCTATTACATGAGTAAAGACGATACGTTACAACAGGAAGTAGGCTTACCGGATAAAGAAAAATTAAACATTATCATGGGAAATAAATAAAAGTAACAAGATGAGTGATTGTTATCGTTCTCATATCAATCACTCATTTAAATTAACTTTCCTGCTGAAAATTACGCAACTTGTGCTATTTTAGCTAAAGTTAATTATTCATTAAGCACACAAACATAAATTTCAAGAATAATTACCATTTAAACTATTCCACAATTGAATTTCTCACTACATTACCATCACAGGAAAGTACGCATGGCTAACCTCTATGACCTCAAAAAGTTCGATCTCAACCTGTTGATTATATTTGAATGCATATATCAACATTTGAGCATCAGCAAGGCTGCAGAAACGCTGTACATCACGCCATCAGCTGTAAGTCAGTCATTGCAACGACTGCGTACGCAGTTTAACGACCCTTTATTTATTCGCTCCGGCAAAGGTATTACGCCCACGGTGACGGGTATTAATCTTCATCATCATCTTGAGCAAAACCTTAATCAACTTGAGCAAACAATAAGCATCATGCATGGTGCCCAGCTGAAAAATAAATTCATTATTTACAGCCCACAACTTACAACCACCGTAAATGTGACGACATTAATTCATGCTCTGGTACAAGATTCAGATATTGAAGTCGAACATCACGATATCTTAATGTCGGCAGAAACTGCTGAAAACATACTGGCTTACCGCAAGGCCGACATGGTGGTTACGATGATGCCGGTCCATAACCGTTCCGTCGTTTGCATCCCTTTTAAGACTATCGAGAGTGTTTTGATTTGCAGAAAAGACCATCCCAGAATGAATGACTCAAGCACCCTGCAACAAATTATGCAAGAGCAATTCACCTTCTTACTCACCGAAGAGAAAGGTATTAAAGAATGTCAATCACAAGCCAATACTTTTTTTGTTAATCGTAAGATTGGATTTAGTAGCGATTCTCTGACATCAATCGTTAATATTATTTCCAGCACGGATATTATTGGCCTGATTCCTAAATTAATGTACGATCACTATGCGACTGCACTTAATCTCAAAGAGATTAGTGTTGACTTTAATCTACCCAGCGTCCAGCTATTTTTAATGTATAACAGGGCGTCGCTTAACAACAAAGCATTCGCTGCATATATAAATCAAATCTCCTCAGAAAGTCTGTAAATCGTATTGCAACTTCTCATCAGTACATTTAATTCATTTTCAGAATGTAACAAGGCAACACATATAAATTAAATATATATTTAAATATTGCATACTATATAAATTGGCATATCGTAATAATGTGCATCTCTTATTAATACAAACAATAAAAATCTCTGATATGGTCTTGATATGTCTGTTTATAAAATACCATTGAATCAAAACGTTCTCGAAGCCGCACAGGATCGTATCGCCTGGACGCTTGAGGCTCTGCCACGCATTTGCGTTTCTTTCTCTGGAGGTAAAGATTCGGGGCTGATGTTACATCTAACCGCCGCCATTGCCCGCCAGTTACAGAAAAAAATAAACGTCTTGTTTATCGACTGGGAGGCGCAGTTTTCCTGCACTATCGATTATATCCAGGCGCTGCGCGAGAGTTATTCCGATGTCATCGAAAATTTCTATTGGGTGGCATTACCGCTGACGACGCAGAATTCACTGTCACAATTTCAACCCGAATGGCAGTGTTGGGAGCCGGGTACGCAATGGGTTCGCCAGCCGCCCGCAGATGCCATAACCGATCCTGAATATTTCTCCTTCTATCAACCCGGCATGACCTTTGAACAATTTGTTCGTGAGTTCGCTGACTGGTTTTCGCAGAAACGACCGGCTGCCATGATGGTGGGCATCCGCGCCGATGAGTCATATAACCGCTTTGTTGCCATTGCCAACTCGCAAAAGCAGCGTTTTGCCGATGACAAGCCGTGGACGACTGCAGCACCTGGTGGACACACCTGGTATATTTACCCGCTGTATGACTGGAAAACAGCCGACATCTGGACGTGGTTTGCGAAGTCAAAATTGCCGTGTAACCCCCTGTATAATCTGATGTACCAGGCCGGGGTCCCGACACGATATATGCGAATTTGCGAACCCTTTGGCCCGGAACAGCGTCAGGGATTATGGCTATATCATGTCATTGAACCCGAGCGCTGGGCGGCTATGTGCGCCCGTGTCAGCGGTGTTAAAAGCGGGGGTATTTATGCCGGTCATGACAACCATTTTTACGGTCATCGGAAAATACTTAAACCAGAGCATTTAAGCTGGCAGGAATATGCCATGCTGCTATTGAACAGCATGCCGGAGACTACCGCAGAGCATTACCGCAATAAAATCGCCGTCTATTTGCAGTGGTATAAGAAAAAAGGCATGGATAATATCCCGCAAACTCAGGAAGGCGATATTGGTTCGAAAGATATTCCTTCATGGCGACGTATCTGCAAAGTCCTGTTGAATAATGATTACTGGTGTCGGGCACTTTCATTCAGTCCAACGAAACCCAAAAACTACCAACGCTATAACGAACGTATGAAAACAAAACGCCAGGAATGGGGAATCTTATGCAACACCGACTAACTCACGAACTCCTCGGCTTTCTTTCTGGCCTGTCAGAAGAAGAACGAATTGAAGCCATCAATGAATTCAGGCGGGCGATACACAGCGTCAGTCCCTTTCGCGAGGAACCCGTAGATTGCGTACTTTGGGTTAAAAATGATCACATTTCACCCAATGACTACAACCCCAATAACGTTGCACCACCGGAGAAAAAGCTGCTGCTGAAGTCCCTTGAAGCAGACGGGTTTACACAGCCCATTGTGGTGGTTCACTCAACGGCAGAGGAATACGAAATTGTCGACGG
Organism: Citrobacter sp. LUTT5; assembly: GCF_009905315.1. NCBI lineage: Bacteria > Pseudomonadati > Pseudomonadota > Gammaproteobacteria > Enterobacterales > Enterobacteriaceae > Citrobacter > Citrobacter sp. LUTT5. Next base: position 3,476,906 of record NZ_CP047606.1, read on the forward strand.
TTTCCACCGCCACGAGTTAGGTAAAGCCAAAGCCTCACTGAGGCCCAGGCTTAAAGGATACCTGCCGGTTGCCTGTTTAGAACGAGAACGCCATGAGCGTATGGCGGCGACCATTCGCCACAACCGAGCCCGTGGGCGTCATCAAATCCACGCCATGTCCGAGATTGTCCGCGAGCTATCGCAACTGGGATGGAGTGAAGAAAGAATTAGCAAGGATCTCGGCATGGACAACGACGAGGTGTTACGCCTGAAGCAAATCAACGGTCTGCAAGAGTTGTTCGCCGACCGTCGATTCTCCAAAGCCTGGACGGTGAAATAGCTACAGCGACACCAGACGTTCAGCTGCTGTTAACAGCGTCGATTCTTGCTTGGCAAAACAGAGACGAATCAGTTTATGCGGGAAAGGATCGGCGCAGAACACAGACAGCGGTATCGCCGCAACGCCCACTTCAGTGGTCAGCCACTGGCAAAATTCCACGTCGTTAAGCGTGGAAACGGCGCTGTAATCGACCAGCAGAAAGTACGTGCCTTCACACGGCAGAATTTCCAGTCGGCTGTCACGCAGCGCGTTCACCAACACGTCGCGTTTTTTCTGATAAAACGCAGGCAGCTCGCGATAGTGTGCAGGATCTTCTCGTAGCATATCCGCCAGTGCCAACTGAGCCGGCGTGTTGACAGAAAACGTCAGATACTGGTGTACCTTGCGTAACTCAGCGCTAATGGCTGCTGGCGCAACGCAGTAGCCAATCTTCCAGCCGGTCATATGGTAGGTCTTACCAAACGATGAAATAGCAACAGCGCGTTCCCGCAGCTCTGAATGTGCCAGCACACTGGCATGCCCTTGCCTGGCGAAACAGATATGCTCATAAACTTCGTCGCTGATGACAAAGATCTCGCGTTCTTTAATTGCTTGCCACAGCGCGTCAAAATCGGCCTGATGCCACACGGTGGCAGAAGGATTATGTGGCGTGTTCAGGATAACCAATCGGGTACGGTCGCTGAGTAAGGCACTAAAAGCCTGCCAGTCGACGCGAAAAGACGGTGGTTGCAGCGCGATACGTTTAACCACCCCGCCGGATAATTCAACCGCAGGCGCATAGCTGTCGTAGCTCGGGTCAAAACAAATCACCTCATCACCTGGGCGCACCAGCGCAGTGATCGCGGCATACAGCGCTTCTGTGGCCCCCGCCGTGATGGTCACTTCACTATTCGCGTCGGGTTTGTAGCCGTACAGGTCTGCCGTTTTATCCGCGATGGCTTCGCGCAGCGGCTGCACGCCCGTCATCGGTGCATACTGGTTTGCACCGTGCGCGACGTGATACGCCAAACGCTCCTGCAAAAAGAGCGGACCGTCAAAATCAGGAAATCCCTGCGAGAGATTAATGGCCTGATGCTGCTGCGCCAGCGCACTCATTTGCGTGAAGATAGTAGTGCCCAGGTTAGGCAGTTTGCTTTGCGGAATCAGCGGGTTATTACTCATTATTGTTATCCCAGCGTGTGATGTTGTGGTTGAAGCCACTATAACACGATGCTAGTATTTGGCAATCAAGACGTTCAGACGTCTATATAAAAATAACCTGCCTGGACAGGACAGCCAAAGGACAACACAACATGAGTAATACAGAGATTCGCGTCGTCACCGGCCCGGCCAACTATTTTTCCCATCCCGGCAGCCTGTCGAGACTCAACGATTTTTTCACTACCGACCAACTTTCACGCGCCGTGTGGGTTTATGGTGAGCGCGCTATCGATGCGGCCCGCCCTTATCTGCCAGAGACATTTCATCTCGCCGAGGCTAAGCGCCTGCTGTTTACGGGACATTGCAGCGAAACCGATGTTGCTCAACTGGCAAAAGAGTCGGGAGATAATCGCAGCGTGGTGATTGGCGTGGGCGGAGGAACATTGCTCGACACCGCTAAAGCGTTGGCCCGTCGTCTGGATCTGCCGTTTGTCGGTATTCCTACGATTGCGGCGACCTGCGCCGCCTGGACGCCGCTCTCCGTCTGGTATAACGATGCAGGCCAGGCGCTGCATTTTGAAATTTTCCCTGATGCCAATTTCCTCGTTCTGGTCGAACCCGAGATCGTTCTCAATGCGCCAGAGGAATATCTACTGGCGGGGATCGGCGACACGCTGGCGAAGTGGTACGAGGCCGTCGTGCTTGCGCCTCAGCCAGAAAACCTGCCATTAACTGTTCGTCTGGGTATCGATGCCGCGCAGACGATCCGCGACGTCCTGCTGGAAAGCAGCGAGCAGGCGCTGACAGATAAACAACAAGGCTCGTTAAGCCGCACGTTTTGCGATGTAGTGGATGCGATTATTGCCGGAGGCGGCATGGTTGGTGGTCTGGGCGAGCGCTACACCCGCGTGGCGGCGGCGCATTCTGTTCACAATGGCCTGACCGTCCTCCCACAAACAGAGAAGTTTTTACATGGCACTAAAGTGGCGTACGGCATCCTGGTGCAGAGTGCGTTGTTGGGTCAAGATGCCGTGCTGGCGCAGTTAATTACCGCCTATCAGCGCTTCAACCTGCCCACCCGATTAGCTCAACTGGACGTGGACATCAATAATCGCGCAGAAATCGACAAAGTGATTACGCACACCCTGCGCCCGGTGGAGTCCATTCACGCCCTGCCGGTAACGTTAACGCCGGAGACACTGCGCGCAGCATTCGAAAAGGTAGAATCGTTTACGGTATGATTAGGGTATGGGATGCCTGATAGCGGCTTCGCCTTATCAGGCCTACGACGACTAATTATAACGGCAAATGCGATGTTGTAGGCCGGATAAGCGTCAGTGCCATCCGGCAAAAAATCAACAGCACTTCGCGCCGCCTTTCCCCCCATATCGCGCATCCTGGCGCTCGCGGAAAAATTCTTCGTAGGTCATTGGCGTTTGGTCCGGATGCGTGACGCGCATATGTTCAACATAGTTGTCGTAATCCGGCACACCTATCATTAATCGGGCGGTTTGACCTAAATACTTCCCGGCTTTGGAGAGTGTTTCAAACATAGTGATTCCCTGTCGTACAAACGCCCTCCCCATTCAGGAGAGGGCTCATTGGTTAAGAGAATATTAGTGCGCGCCTTTCGCCTGCGCCACGATCTCTTCGACATTCTCAGGCATCGGCTCGTACGGCGTCTCTTTCGAAGTTGGTTTGTCCTCTTTCAATGCTGCCAGCGCAGTTTTGATGGAGAACAGACCCAGCACCACAACGACTACCATGAAGAAGATGGTGAGACCCGCATCCAGGCGGTTGTTAAACACCAGCTGCGTCAGCTGCGACTGGGTGTACTGCGCCGGAATGTTACCGCTGTCGATCATCGCCTGGAATTTGTTGGCGATAGCGAGGAAGCCGATTTTTGCATCCGGGCTAAACGCTTTCTGCCAGCCAGCGGTCAGGGTACAAATCAGCAGCCAGGCGGTTGGGACCAGTGCCACCCACGCGTAGCGCTGGCGTTTCATCTTGAACAGCACCACAGCACAGAGCATCAACGCCATACCTGCCAGCATCTGGTTGGCGATACCAAACAGCGGCCACAGGGTATTAATACCACCCAGAGGATCCACCACGCCCTGGTGTAAAAAGTAACCCCAGGCCAGTACGCACAGCGCCGTCGCCAGCAGGTTCGCAGGCAACGAATCGGTACGTTTCAGGCCCGGTGACACCACGCCCAGCAAGTCCTGCAGCATAAAGCGCGCAGCGCGTGTACCGGCATCAACCGCCGTCAAAATAAACAAAGCTTCAAACAGAATGGCGAAGTGATACCAGAACGCCACATCCATCATGCCACCCAGTGCGCCATGCAGAATGTACGCCATCCCGACGGCCAGCGTCGGCGCACCACCTGCGCGGGAGATAATGGATTGCTCACCCACTTCATTGGCGATTTGGTGCAGAGTATCTGGCGTAATAGCAAAGCCCCAACTACTGACTACCTGTGCTGCAGAAGCCACTACATCAACCGTGCCCGCAGGAGCCAGCACCGCCATCGGGCTGTTCATCGCAAAGTACACGCCCGGATCGATGATGCACGCGGAAACCAGCGCCATAATGGCGACAAAGGATTCCATCAGCATTCCGCCGTAGCCGATAAAGCAAGCCTGCCCTTCATTCGCCAGCATCTTCGGCGTGGTTCCGGAGGAGATCAGCGCATGGAAGCCAGATACCGCACCGCATGCAATGGTGATAAACAGGAACGGGAACAGGTTACCGGTCCAGACCGGGCCAGTACCGTCAACAAACTTGGTCAGAGCTGGCATGGTCAGCGTCGGACGCATGATCAGAATCCCTACCGCCAGACCAACAATGGTGCCGATTTTCAGGAAGGTAGAGAGGTAATCACGCGGGGCCAGCAACAGCCACACCGGCAGCACGGCGGCGACAAAACCGTAGCCCACCAGCATCCAGGTCAGCTGTACGCCGGTAAAGTCAAAGTACGGTGCCCAGGTTGGGCTTTCCGCTACCCAGCCGCCGGAAATAATGGCAAACACCAGGAATACCAGACCGATGACCGACACTTCACCAATGCGGCCCGGGCGCAGATAGCGCAGGTAAATCCCCATAAAAATCGCCAGCGGGATAGTGAACGCTACGGTGTAAGTTCCCCACGGGCTGTGGGTCAGCGCTTTCACGACAATCATCGCCAGTACCGCGAGGATAATCACCATGATCATAAAACAGGCTACCAGCGCAATAACACCCGCCGTAGGGCCCATCTCTTCTTTCACCAGTTCGCCAAGGGAACGACCATCGCGACGGGTAGAAACAAACAGCACCATGAAGTCCTGCACCGCCCCTGCCAGTACCACCCCGGCGAGCAGCCAGATCATACCCGGCAGATAGCCCATTTGCGCCGCCAGCACCGGTCCAACTAACGGACCCGCTCCGGCAATCGCCGCAAAATGGTGACCAAACAGTACTTTTTTATCGGTGGGTACATAATCCAGACCATCGTTATGGCGCACGGCTGGCGTCATACGCGTCGGGTCCAGCGCCAGTACATTTTTCGCGATGTACAGGCCGTAGAAACGGTAAGCGATAAGGTAGACACAGACTGACGCCACGACTATCCACAACGCGTTGATCTGTTCACCACGATTTAACGCAATATATCCCAGGGCAAATGCTCCGATAACGGAGAGCAATGTCCAGAGGAGGTATTTCCCTGATTTATTCATAGTTGTTGTCCGTTTGCGTGATCCAGAAAGATGTTACATTTTGTTTCTATAACATCTTTCCTGATTTTAACAACCTGACAACCACATAAACCTGAGACATCACTGACTATTTACATTGCATTGTTAACTGGATCACCTTTGCTACAACTATAGCTGAAACAATTACGTTACTTATGCGGCTGGGCCAGCGTTTTGCTTGCCCAGGAGGCCAATTACAGAATTCATCATCAACATAGATACATTTACAGTAAATTATAATTATTTAGCATTTCATCTCTCTGGCGATGTGCCCTTATTTTAAAACCATAAGTAGCAACATCCTTAATTATAAAACCATGAATAACCTTAGGATATTCTCATTTTTTATACATGGAGTGCTTTTATTAATCCTGATAAAAAAATCAGACATCAAAAGCTACCTTTAGCGATACCCCCTACCTATAATCCAAAGAAACATTGATTAAGTGAAATCACATAAAATCATCACCACCACCTTCTGACATATATTTCAAAAGCATACATAGAAACATCCAAAATCATTTTACGCAGAATGTTATTCATTAATAGCGGCATAATTTTATAAGGATATAAATAATGAATAAATGCTATCGCATTGTCTGGAATATCGCGCGAAACATGTTCATCGTCGTGTCAGAACGCTCTCGTGGAGATAACCGGGTACGAACCACCGTTGCCGGGGTGCTTTTATCAACCGTCGGCATCATGACCAGCGCCGCCCTTGCCGCAGATAAAGGGCCACAGAGCGGAGAAACCATCATCCTGAACAATGGTGACACTATAACGTCATTATCAGGAGAGACGGGTATCGATAGCACCGTGACTGGTGGTCAAGGAGTGCAAATTGAGGGTAAGGCATCAATTAACGTTACGGGGGATAGCGGTTCAATCGGCGTTAAACTCGATAACGGTGTAATAAATGATTTAGGAAACGATACACAGATTAACGTAACCGATACCGGTTCAACCACCACAAGCTCAACAAATGGTGTTTACATTAGTAAAGTAAATCCAGGTACTCGCATCGATGCCAACAATCTATTAATTAACGTTGCCAGTAACAACACCGCCTATGGTGTTTATATTCACGGTATGGATTCATCTCTCGACTTCGGGCAAGGAAGCAAAATCAACGTTGAATCCCTGAGCGGAAATAGCACCGGTGTCTTTTTCTATGATGGCGGTAATACATTCACCATGGATGGCGGTTCCATTCATGTAACCTCCAACTCCGCCGGTAAAGCGACGGGTATCGATACCTCCAGGGCAGAGAAAACCACGCTCAATCTGGGAGACAACACCCACATAGAAATCAACAGTGGTACCGAGAGAGGCAGTGGTCTCTATTTCGGCAAAGATACAACGCTCAACGCGAACGGCCTGGTTATTGATGTCACAACGTTAGACTCAGCAAATACTGTGATGATTTATGGAATCCAGACAGGGTCAAACAACCATATTAATCTTGGTGAAGGCAGTAAGATAACGCTCTCCACTCCAGGTGGAACGGCCTATGGATTGACGTCAGGAAGGGGAAGTCAGATCGCTGCTAATAACCTGACGATCGATGTATCCACTACCTCTACAGGACACACAAGTGGCCGCGGCGCAGACATCTCAGGCAACATCGACTTTGGCCACGATTCGACCATAACAGTGGCAGGCTTTTCCGAAGGATATGGTCTGTTTGTCGGAGATTATTCGGCGACAAAAAAAGAAGACGTCACTGCCGCAGCACATGCCGAAAACCTGACAATTGAAGTGACCGGCGGCAAAACCGAAGGTATCCGTATAGAGGGAGGTCTGGTAGATCTCGGTTCCGGCAGTTCCATCAGCGCCACCGGAACGGCATCAACTATTTACCTCACTGGCCGAGGATACGGGGAACTTGACGCGGATAACCTGACGGTAAAAACAGCGCAAGGAACAGCGATAACAGCCCAAAGTAGCATGTATGCCACCGTCGTTAATATTGGTGAAGGCAGTACGATCGACGGACGAAGCGACACCGCCAAAACGTACGGGCTGATAGCCAATACATCTTTTTCTGACCCATCAACGATCAATTTCAACGGTTCTCAGGATAATCGAAACACAATTTATGCCTCGGGAGGCTATGGCGCATCAGCACAATTTAGTGGTTCAACTATTAATATCTCCAATACCGACATCATTATGAACGGAGCCAATTCCTACGGGCTTTCGGCTATAGGCGATAACAGTTTTACCCGCGCAGGCATTATTAATGCCAGCAACATGAACATCGACATGACAGGAGCCAGCAACGCTTCTGGCGTTATGGTTCAACAGGGCGGCATCGTCAATCTGAGTGGTGACACAACGATTAAAACCAACGACGATGGAATCGCTATCTGGGTACCTAAAGTGTCGTCCGGCAGCAATATATTGCCCGGTGGCACCATCAACGGTACGGGAAAAATGACGATTATCGGCGACATCGTTAACAGCGGCTGGGGATATATCAATCTGACAATGGATGCGGGATCTTATTTTGAGGGCGCAACATCCATCAATCACGACTTTAACACCCGGGGCCTGGACTCTGAGCTTAGCCTTACGCTCGCCGATCAAGGAAAATGGCTCGTTACTGACAGTTCAACCCTGACATCGCTGGACAATGCGGGTACCGTAGAACTGGCAGCCGACAGCACATTACATGCTAATAGCCTGACGTTGCAGGAAAGTAGCATCCTGAATGTTGATCTTAGCGCAGCAGCCCTGGCTAGCGCCAATAGCGCACCATTGATTACCGGGGGTGAGATTGCGTTAGGCGGTGATTTACATATCAGTAATAGCGGCAACGCGCTGGATATCGGCACACTCACCTCTGACGCTCAATTACAAGACATTGAAGCCATTACGTTGATTGATACAGACTCTTCAATCACCGGAGATTTTGCCAGCTTATCAACGGATACTGACTCAATGCCGGATTACCTGTCAGTATTCGGACAAATCAGCGCCACAGATAACACCCAATACCAATTGGGTGTTGGCCTGAGCTGGTATGCCGGACAGTCTGGCTCCGTCGCCACCCCTGCTCACGGCACATTCACCCTCGATGGCGGCAAGCAGTTTACTGTCAATAGCCAACTGGAAGACGTCGCATCAGACACGCGCAGCGGTTGGGATGGTAAGAGCCTGACCAAAAAAGGAGAAGGCACACTCACTCTGACGTCGAATAACACCTATAGCGGTACCACCGCCGTGCAGGAGGGGACGTTATGGCTAACAGAGACAGGCGTTATTGGCGCCGCAGGCAGTCAGCAGTATGTCACTATCGGGAAGGGTTCAACCTTAGGTGGCAATGGCACCGTTAACGGCAACGTGGACAACGCTGGAACATTACGCTTTGGCGATAATACTGCCGCCCAAAGCAGTTTTATCATAAACGGTAATGTCACTAACAAGGGCAGTATCGCAAGCTCCGGGACGACGCCGGGCAATACATTGACTATTAACGGCAACTACACCGGCAATGGCGGTAACCTGACACTCAATACTTATTTAGGCGACGATAGCTCGCCGACCGATGAACTGATTGTATCGGGTGACGTGGACGGTAAAACCACGCTGTACATCAACCAGGCTGGAGGGGAAGGCGCATTCACCGACCAGGGTATTGAAATTGTGAATGTTGGCGGTACATCAACAGATGATGCTTTCTCGCTGGGCAATCGGGTCCTGATTGGGCCGTACGAATATCGCTTATACGAAGATAATGAAAATTGGTATTTGCGCTCACAGGCGGAGGCACCCGATGACGGGGGAGATATTACTCCCGTCGATCCTGACGACGATGGCAGTGACGTCACCCCCGTCGACCCCGATGATGGCGGCAGCGACGTAACCCCCGTCGACCCCGATGACGGCGGCAGCGACGTAACCCCTGTCGACCCAGATGACGGCGGCAGCGACGTAACCCCTGTCGACCCCGACGACGGCGGCAGCGACGTAACCCCTGTCGACCCAGATGACGGCGGCAGCGACGTAACCCCTGTCGACCCCGACGACGGCGGCAGCGACAGTAAACCATCAAATCCACAATACCGTGCCGATATCGGCGCTTATCTGGGGAATCAGTGGCTGGCTCGCGAGCTACAAATGCAAACGCTTTTCGACCGTGAGGATAGCCAGTATCGTTCACATGAAGGTGACTTATGGCTACGTGTAAAAGGAGGAAACACGGACTCTACTGCTGCGGATGGAAATGTCGACATGGACAGCGATTACGTCCGGTTCCAACTTGGCGGGGATATCGCCACCTGGAACAACGGTCAGCAAAGTCTGACGCTGGGACTCATGGGAAGCTATATCAATGGCAGTACAGATAGCACAGGAAACCGCGGCGCAGATGGCAGTCAGTTTTCAGCCACCGGAGATATCGACGGCTACAATTTGGGCGTTTACGCAACCTGGTATGCTGATGCTATGCGTCATCGTGGCTGGTATGTCGACAGTTGGTATCAATATGGTTTCTACGATAATAGCGTTGAAAACGGTGATGCAGGAACAACACATTACGACTCAACCGCCAACGCGCTCTCTCTGGAAAGCGGCTATCGATATACGATGGACTTCGCCAGTAACCAATCGTTAAGTCTGATACCGCAATTACAGGTTGTCTGGCAAAGCTACAAAGCGGACAGCGTGCAAGCACACAATACGCGTATTGACGGTCAAAATAGCGAAAACTGGACCACTCGCCTCGGTCTTCGCGTCGAGGGTTCGTCACCGACAACCAATGCGATTCTTCAGCCATTCGCCGAAGTCAACTGGCTACATATGACCGATGATATGGCGGTATCCTTTGATAACTCCGCGGTAAACCTGGATCTTCCCGCCGATCGCGCTGAAATAAAACTCGGGATCCAGGCCGCTATCAACAATCAATGGAACATTAGCGCGCAGGCAACAGGGCAGAAAGGAAACAACGATTTCAGCGATCTCAGTGGCAGCGTTAACCTGCACTATAGCTGGTAATCTACACAAAAACGCGTCTGGTATGCTCAGACGCGTTTTATCTTTCACCCCATAACCGCCGTGCCTAAACGGCAGGTGCAGCAGCGTCGTCCCTGCTCATCAAAGATGACGATTTCCCAGCTTTGATTTTGACGCCCAAGATGCAACGGCTGACAAACGCCGCGTACTTTCCCCTGCGATACCGCCCGATGATGCGTGGCGTTTAGTTCCGTCCCCACGACACACTGCCCGTCGCGCGTCATCAGATAACCCGCCATCGAACCCAACGTTTCCGCCAGGGCCGCCGACGCGCCGCCATGCAGCAGGCCAAACGGCTGATGCGTTCGGCTATCCACCGGCATTTCGGCTTCCAGCACATCATCACCCAGTCGTGTATAGACCATTCCCAGATGCGCCACCATCGTGTTCTGACTGGTGGCATTGAGTTCATCCAGCGTCAAATGACGTTTCCAGATCATCGTCATGCCCCCAGCGTGGAACCGCCGTCCACCACGATATCCTGTAATGTAATGTGGCTGGCCAGATCGGAAGCGAGGAATAAAATAGTGTTGGTGATCTCTTGCGGCCGGGCGATTTTCCCCAGCGGAATCCCAAGCTTAAACTGCTCGCCAAATCCACGAATGCGCTGTTGCTCCGCGTCATCGCTGACCCACAGCGTACGCTGCATGTCGGTATCGGTCGACCCCGGAGAAACCACGTTACAACGCACACCGCTGCCTGCCAGTTCAAGTCCGACGGTCAGAGCCAGGCTTTTCAACGCGGCCTTTGACGCACCGTAAGCACTCATGCCGATACGCGGCGTGTGCGCCGCATCCGACGCGACGGTCACGATCGCCCCGCCCTGCTGGCGACGAAACTGCGCCATCGTCTGCTGAAACAGATTGAACGCTCCGCCAACGTTAACCGCAAACGTCTGCTGCCACTCCTCAGCGCTTAGCGCATCGGTGGCACCCATACGCAAAATACCTGCGGCATTGACCAACACATCCAAACGCTCGCGCGCTTTGAGGACGCGCTGGCACACCTCAGCTACCTGTCCGGCATTCGCCACATCCAGCACTTCGGTCGTAAACGGGTAGTTATCCTGAGGAAATTCGCGATCGAATCCAGTCACCTCAGCACCTGCATTCGCAAACGCCAGCGCCGTGGTGTAGCCAATCCCTTTTCCCGCCCCGGTTACCCAGACGGTTTTCCCGGCAAAATCAAATCCGGCCATTACTTCACCTCGCGGGAGAGCAGAGCCCACCATGCGTCAATGGTCGGTTTTTTCGCCAGCATCACGAAATCAATATCACCATGAACCTTACGCCAACGCGCCGCCAGCGCCATCATGCGCACGGAATCCAGCCCATAGTCGATCAGGTTTTCGTCATCCATCGGCTCTTCAGACTCATCCAGCAGCGGCAGAATAACGCTGCGCAACGCATCTTTACTGGCCGGAACCGGCGTCGGTAATAATTCCTGGGTCATAACCACACGCCCGGAACGTCCCGCCACGTATTTCAGCGACATCAAGTGTTCGTCACGGCTAAAGTCTGCCAGCGCATCGGCAACCATAAACGGCTTGATGTCACGCATGAAAGCGTCCGTTGCGGTGGTCATACAGCCAATATGCGCATACACCCCGGTAATGATCAGTTGATTACGCCCGGTTTCCTTGAGCATCTGTTCAAGCGGGGAGCGATGAAATGCGCTATAACGCCATTTCACCAGAATGGTATCCGCTTCATCCGGCGCCAGCGCCTCAACAATCTTTTGTTGTTCCGGCGAACGCGTCAGGCCCGGTCCCCACATATCATTGAGCAGAGCGCGGTCTTCATCACTCTGCTCTTTCGGTTGAGCGGTGTAATACACCGGAATATTATGCTCTTTGCAGTACTGGCGCAGCGCGGCGATGTTCGCGACGACCTGCTCCATCATCGGACAGTTATCGCCCCAAAAGCCGATAAAATAATCCTGCATGTCGTGGATCAGCAGCGCGGCGCGTTCAGGGTCAAATGCCCAGTCGACTTTGTTCACCGGAACATCAAGCGCCGTTGGTAGCGCATAAGCCTGCAGTTTAGGAATTGCCATTTCTATTTCTCCTTCAGGCCAGTGAACGTGATGCCAGCCACTGACGTAATTGTTTTTTATCTACCTTCCCCACTGGAGTCAGCGGTAATGACTCAACGCACTCAACACGATCGGGTAATTTGAATTCCGCCACACCCTGTTCGCGCAGAAAACGGCGCACCTGAACCGCGCGCAGCGGCTCTTTTACCACTAGCCAGGCACAGCTTTTCTCGCCCATCAGTTCGTCATCCATACTGACCAGCGCGGCATGGATAACCATTGGATGGCGCAGCAGCAGGTTTTCAATCTCTTCAGCAGCGATCTTCTCCCCGCCGCGGTTGATCTGATCCTTTTCGCGTCCCTGAACGGTGATGTAGCCATCCGGGTCGATAGCGATCAGATCGCCGGAACAGTAAAAGCCGTTGGCGTCAAAGGCGCTGGCATTATGCTCAGGGCTTTTGAAATAACCACGGAAGGTGTACGGACCACGTGTCATCAAGCGTCCGGTCTCTCCCTGGGCTAAGGGGTTGCCGTCAGCGTCTGCTACCCAGACTTCATCATCAGGACACATCGGGCGCCCCTGGGTATTGATGATGCGCTCAGGACTGTCGTCCAGACGGGTGTAGTTCACCAGCCCTTCCGCCATGCCGAAGACCTGCTGCAACTGGCAGCCAATCTCAGCCGGAATACGCGCCGCAAGCGTGGCGGAAAGTCTCGCTCCACCGACCTGTAGCAGTTTCAGCGAAGCCAGTTGCGCATTGCTGCCCCACTCCGCAATCGCCTGCAACCACAGGCTCACCGCAGGTGGCACCAGCGCCGTGACGTTCACCTGATGCTGTTCAATCAGCGGGAAACACAGGGTAGCGCTAGGGTCGGCCGCCAGCACGACGGTGCCTCCGGCCAGGAACACGCCCAGCGCGCCTGGCGAACTCATGGCGTAGTTATGCGCCGCCGGGATTGCGCATAAATAACGCGTTTCCCCGGTGAAGCGGCAAATCTCATTGCTGCGACGCACGCTGTAGTAGTAATCGTTATGAGTGCGAGGAATCAGCTTTGGCGTCCCGGTCGTCCCGCCGGAAAGCTGGAAGTACGCCACCTCATCAGCGGGCGACGGTGTAGCCGTAAAATCAGTCGCAGGTTGGCTTATCGCCGTTTGCAGATTGTGTTCACCTTCGTCGTTGTGCAGTTGCACCACGCGCACTGAATTGTGTTCGGCCACAAAAGCGTTTAGAAAATCGTCCCCGCTAAACAGCGTATGCTGGCGATCGGCAATCAGCAGCGCCGGTTCAATCTGTTTGGCATAGGCGTTGAGTTCGTTACGCTGATGGCTGAACAGGGCCAGCACCGGAGCTACGCCCAGCTTGAGTAACGCAAAGAAGGTGATATATAGCTCAGCCACATTGCCCAGTTGTACCAGCGCGGTTTCACCGGGTTTAATCCCTTGGCGACGCAAACTGCAGGCTAGATTGTCAGCGGCCTGATTCAGCTGGCGATAGCTCAGATGGCGTTCACCATCAATAACCGCCGTATGGTCGCTGTCGGCGTGACGGGTCAGAATGTCGGTCAGCGGCAAATCCTGCCAGTAACCTTTTTCACGATACCTGCGGGCAAACTCTTCCGGCCAGCGGGTGAATGGAATACTCATTATTGCTCCTTAAAACCAGTCCACAAGGCTCTTAATGCAGTCCAAAAACATTCAACATCGTGGAGAGCTTGGCCCCCGTTTCACGCCATTCCGCAACCGGGGAAGAGGCTGGAACAATTCCTGCTCCGGCAAAGAAACGCACCTGATTGCGCAACAGCTTCGCACAGCGGATCGTCACCACCCACTCACCGTTACCTTCGGCATCACACCAGCCGACAATACCGCCGAACAGTTCGCGATCGAACGGCTCCAGCTCGGCGATAAGCTTGCGCGCAACCTGATGTGGGAAGCCGCTCAGCGCAGGCGTCGGGTGCAGCAGGCACGCCAGCGTCAGGGCGTTTTCCTGCGCGTTGGCTTTACCTTCAAACGGCGTGCCGAGGTGCCAGAGCGTCGGCGTAGTAACCAGCTGCGGAGAAGAAGGCAGTTGTAGTTCACGGCTGCGATCGCGCAATATCGTTTTCATAGCTTGCGTCACCAGTTCGTGCTCATGGCGGTCCTTCTCAGATGCCAGCAGGCGGATCCCTGCTTCGCGATCCAGCACATCATCAGGCTGACGACGTGCAGAGCCCGCCAGCGGCAGAGAACTGAAACGCTCGCCTTCTTTGCGCAGAAGCAATTCCGGGCTGGCACCAATCAATACGCCGCCGTCTTCAATCGGCACATGGAAGTTGTAGCTCGCTGGATTTTGCGCCACCAGACGCTCCAGCAGCGCACCACTGTCAATGTTGGCATCGGTGGTGATATCGATCAGGCGTGACAACACCACTTTGTCGACTTCCGGAGTAGACGTCAGCGCAGCCGCCCGGGCGACCATATCTTCAAAAAAGTCCTGTTCCGGGATCGATTTACGTTCCACGACGTTCAGCGACTGATGCGCGTTAAAATAACGTGATGACTGCTGCTTCGCCGTACGAGAAAAGCTCTGCCACGATTGGGGAATAAACAGCGATGATGGCTGGCGGGTGTCAAAAGGGATCGCCCCGACCATGATGGGGTTCGCAATGCCCTGCGATTTGGCATCAGCAAACAGTGAGAGCATTTTCTGTTGGAAAGGGCTGTCTGGCGAGTCGCCATCAATTGCCGGTTCCGCATAGCGGGCGAAGCATCCTGACGTCGTAAAACTACGGTACGGCGACATAAAGAAAAAACTGTCGGGAGCGAGCGTCGGCATAGTCTGCGTTTTTTCCTCGGCCAGTGACGTATCCATATCATCCTCCAAAAATGATAAAGGCTCTAATAATGATTATCATTTATATTTTCGGTCGCTAACCTAAAAGTAAAGCGGCGGTATGTCAACTCTTGTGGTAGCACAATGTGCGACTTTGGCTTGCATCCTTGCTCACTAACAATGAAAATGAGAAGCATTACTTATACTGATAACAGGAAGCTGATTCGTGAGTCTCCCCTCTTTTTGCCGCACCGTGCTCTTACTGGCAGGTTTATCTCTTTCAGGAATTTCTTCAGGTCACGCCGCCGACTGGCCGCGTCAGGTTACTGACAGCCGCGGCACGCATACGCTGGAGCATAAACCGCAGCGAATTGTCTCCACCAGCGTGACCCTCACCGGTTCGCTGCTGGCGATTGATGCCCCGGTCATCGCCAGCGGTGCCACTACGCCGAACAATCGCATCGGCGATGCGCAGGGCTTTTTACGCCAGTGGAGCGAAGTGGCAAAAGAACGCAAACTGAGCCGCCTGTATATCGGCGAACCGAGCGCTGAGGCCGTCGCAGCTCAAATGCCGGATTTGATTCTGGTAAGCGCCACCGGGGGCGATTCTGCCCTCGCGCTGTACGATCAGCTGTCCACCATTGCGCCAACGCTCATCATTAATTACGACGATAAAAGCTGGCAGTCGCTGCTGACCCAGTTAGGTGAAATTACCGGTCAGGAGCAACAGGCTGCTGCGCGTATTGCCGAGTTTGATAAGCAACTACAGGCAGTTAAGCAACGTATTACCCTGCCACCACAGCCGGTCAGCGCGCTGGTATATACCGCCGCGGCGCACAGCGCCAACCTGTGGACGCCTGAGTCAGCGCAAGGCAAGCTGATGGAGCAGTTAGGGTTCACGCTGGCAACGCTGCCTGCCAACTTGCATACCAGCCAGAGTCAGGGCAAACGCCACGATATCATCCAGCTTGGCGGTGAGAACCTGGCGGCAGGCCTGAACGGCGAAGCGCTGTTCCTGTTTGCTGGCGACAGCAAAGATGCCGATGCTATTTACGCTAATCCGCTTCTGGCGCATCTGCCAGCCGTGCAAAATAAACGTGTTTACGCCCTGGGTACGGAAACCTTCCGTCTCGACTACTACAGCGCAATGCTGCTGCTGCAACGTCTGTCGGCTCTGTTTTAATTGCCAGCGCCGGATGCGGCTAACGCCTTATCCGGCCTACAATCCGTAGAGCACAACGCGATCAGACATTCACGGGGACTTGCCGGAATCGGCGCACTTCTCCCAACAACAGCAGCAGTAAAAGACCGACAATCACCAGCCCAAACCCACTCACGCTTGCCGAAGCAACTGGCGTCATCATCGCGCCCAGGCCACCTAACAACGCCGCGCCAATCGCATCGCCGGTGACGTTCTGTGCGGTCCACAAACCATTAATTCGCCCGAGCATCGCTTCCGGCGTCTGCGTCTGTAACAGGGTGTACTGCAACAACGAACTGACCGCACTTAGCCAGCCAAACAGCGCCAGGCAAATAACCCCAAGCTGCCAAATGGGCATCAAGCCAAACAGACCGATAGCCAGAAATGAAGCCACGGTCGATGCCAGCATGATCAGTCCCGGACGAAGACTGTGCGCCAGTTGTCCGCTGGTCAATGCACCCACGGCTGCCCCCAGCGGAATAGCCGCATACAGCAGGCCAATTTGCGCACTCGACATGTGCCAGTTAATCGCCAACGCCGGATACAGCACGCGGACGGCGCTCGCCATGGTTAACAGACCACCGAGCAGTGCAATACCGCCAATCAGCGGGCTGGCAAGCAGAAAGCGGAATGCTGCCAGCAGCGATTTCAGCGGATGCTCACGCGGCTGCGGCGGAGGCGGCAACGCGGGAAGACTCAGCAACGGTAGTAAGGTAATGAAGGTTCCCGCCGCCGCCAGTCCGTAGTTCCAGGCCACGCCGCCGGTCGCGAGCAACACCCCGCCAAGCATCGGTGAAATTACCGATCCCAGACGCACCGTCAGCATGGTAATCGCCCCGGCCTGCATCAGATTCTCCCGCCCGACCAGCGCTGGCGTCGCTGCCAGTAAAGCAGTCACGCCCAGCGAAGCAAAGAAACCGTCCCATAAGCCAAGCAGATAAATTGCCAGTAACGACGGTTCGGGAAGTAACGCATTCAAACACAGGCCAATAAAGCCAATGCCACAGGTACCACGCGCCAGCAGGATCACTTTTTTACGCTCATAGCGGTCGGCCAGCACACCGCCCACCATCAGGCCAATAAACATTGCACTGCCGGTCAGCGTCACCGACAAACCGACCTGCCAGGTCGACTGGGTCATCATCTGGATTTGTACCGGAACCGCTACGCCGAGTAGCCCCAGAGAGACAATGGAAATAAAACGGGCGAGGAAGACTGCACGAAATGCAGGGTGGGTCTTTAACAGGCTGAGATTGAGCAGCCATGATTGTCGATTCATTACAGAGCCTTACCAGGTACTTTTTCAATATCCATTCGATGGCTGCACATGCTAACATATCCAAATAAGATCGATAACGATAATTACTATCATTATCAGGGAAGTTGATATGTCATGCTCTGTTTCCGCGACACGCGCCTTCGCCGTGCCCGGACTATTGTTATTACTTGTTCTGACCACGGTATTAAGTCTGGTTATTGGCGCCAAGTCGCTACCTGCCTCCGTGGTGCTGGATGCGCTCACCGGCAGTTGTCAAAGCGCTGATTGCACCATCGTGCTTGACGCGCGACTCCCACGCACGCTGGCGGGGCTGCTCGCCGGTGGTGCGCTGGGCCTGGCTGGCGCATTAATGCAAACGCTCACGCGTAATCCTCTCGCCGATCCCGGCATTCTGGGTGTCAACTCCGGTGCCAGCTTCGCTATTGTGCTGGGCGCCGCGCTGTTCGGCTTTTCCTCTGCGCAAGAGCAACTGCTGATGGCCTTTTGCGGTGCGCTGGCTGCGTCACTGATCGTAGCTTTTACCGGTAGTCAGGGCGGTGGGCAGTTAAGCCCGGTACGTTTGACGCTGGCGGGCGTTGCCCTGGGCGCGGTGCTGGAAGGATTATCCACCGGCATCGCCCTGCTCAACCCGGACGTTTACGATCAGTTGCGTTTCTGGCAAGCTGGCTCACTGGATATCCGCAGCCTGCAAACGCTGAAGGTTGTATTGGTACCAGTACTGATTGCCGCGGCTGTCGCACTGTTCCTCAGTCGCGCCCTGAATAGCCTGAGCCTCGGGAGCGACACAGCTACCGCGCTTGGTAGTAAAGTCGCTCGCACACAGTTTATTGGCCTGCTGGTTATTACCGTACTGTGCGGCAGCGCGACCGCGATTGTCGGTCCTATCGCCTTTATCGGCCTGATGATACCTCACATGGCGCGCTGGCTGGTGGGGGCGGATCACCGCTGGTCACTGCCCGTCACCCTGTTGGCAACCCCTTCTCTGTTACTGATTGCCGATATCATCGGTCGCCTGATTGTTCCCGGCGAGCTGCGCGTGTCGGTGGTCAGCGCTTTCATCGGCGCGCCGGTGCTTATCTTTCTGGTACGCCGTAAATCGCGCGGGGGTGGCGCATGATGCACCTCTCCCGCCGCCTGATAATCAGCAGCCTACTGCTGGTTGCAGGTTGTCTCGTCATTGGTTTATGGAGCCTGCGTAGCGGCGTTGTTACGCTGGAAACCCAGCAAATTATTGCCGCCCTGCTCGGCGATGCGCCGCGCAGTATTACCCTGGTGGTGACCGAATGGCGTTTGCCACGCGTGCTCATGGCGCTATTGATTGGCGCAGCGCTCGGCGTGAGCGGCGCAATATTTCAGTCGCTGATGCGTAACCCTTTGGGCAGTCCGGATGTGATGGGCTTTAATACCGGTGCCTGGAGCGGTGTGCTGGTGGCAATGGTGCTGTTCGGACAGCATCTTACCGCGATCGCGCTGGCGGCCATGCTCGGTGGGATCCTGACTTCTCTGGTGGTCTGGGCGCTCGCCTGGCGCAATGGGATCGACACCTTCCGGCTAATTATTATTGGTATCGGCATACGCGCCATGCTGGTGGCGTTCAACACCTGGCTACTGCTGAAAGCATCATTAGAAACCGCGCTAACGGCCGGACTGTGGAACGCTGGATCGCTCAATGGCCTGACCTGGGCCAAAACCTGGCCGTCTGCCCCGCTGATTATCATCATGCTGGTATGCGCCACATTGCTGGTACGCCGGATGCGCTTACTGGAAATGGGTGATGACAGCGCCTGTGCGCTTGGTGTCAGCGTTGAGCGCTCGCGTCTGATGATGATGCTGGTTGCGGTTGTACTGACCGCTGCCGCCACCGCGCTGGCGGGTCCTATCTCGTTTATTGCCCTTGTCGCGCCGCATATCGCGCGACGTATAAGCGGCACATCGCGCTGGGGATTAACCCTGTCAGCGCTGTGCGGCGCGTTGCTGCTGTTGATGGCGGATTTATGCGCCCAACAGCTGTTTATGCCTTATCAGCTTCCGGTGGGCGTTGTCACCGTAAGCCTCGGCGGTATTTATCTTATCGTCTTGTTAATTCAGGAGTCCCGCAAAAAATGACCGAATCAGTAGCCCGTTTGCGTGGCGACCAGTTAACGCTGGGTTATGGCAAGTTTACCGTGGCGGAAAACCTCAATGTGTCGATTCCCGACGGTCACTTCACCGCGATTATCGGGCCAAATGGCTGCGGGAAATCGACATTGCTGCGCACGCTTAGTCGCCTGATGACGCCCGCGAACGGCAAGGTCTGGCTCGACGGCGAACATATTCAACACTATGCCAGCAAGGAAGTCGCCCGAAGAATAGGTTTGCTGGCGCAAAACGCCACCACGCCGGGAGATATTACGGTACAGGAGCTGGTTGCCCGCGGGCGCTATCCGCACCAGCCGCTGTTTACCCGCTGGCGGCAAGAGGATGAAATTGCGGTCTCAAACGCCATGCAGGCGACGGGTATCACCCACCTGGCATCACAAAGTGTGGATACCCTTTCCGGCGGACAACGTCAACGTGCATGGATTGCGATGGTGCTGGCGCAGGAAACGTCGATTATGCTGCTTGATGAACCCACCACCTGGCTGGATATCAGTCATCAGATCGATCTGCTGGAACTGCTGAGTGAGTTAAACCGGGAAAAAGGCTACACGCTGGCCGCCGTTTTGCACGACCTGAATCAGGCCTGTCGCTATGCGACGCATCTGATTGCGCTGCGAGACGGAAAAATTATTGCCGAGGGAGCACCGAAGGAGATCGTCACCGCGCAGCTTATTGAAAAAATCTATGGACTGCGCTGTATGATTATCGACGATCCAGTTGCCGGAACGCCGTTAGTAGTGCCGCTTGGACGCAGCAAATAACACGCGTTATCGTAAGGCGGCTGGCTTGCCGCCATACGATAATTCATCACACCAGTTGCTGATCAATAAACGTCATTTTTTGCTTACGCGACACCATGGCATAGTTCAGCAGAACGCCACCACACGCCACCATTCCACCCAGTAATGCGGCCAGAATAACGATCATTGATTTAGCCGGGCCATCTTTTTTCACCGGCAGCGAAGGCGTAAGTTGATATTTAAACGGTGTGAATTTTACGTCGCTCACATTCATCGCTAACAGTTGCTCAACGTGATACTGCCGATTACGTAATTCACCGTTAATTTCAGCAACATCCGTTACTGATTTTTCTATTTCTAATTTACGTTCGATGCCGTCAGCACCCAGTGAAATAGAGAAATCGGGGTCATCCTTTACCGCCTGACCATTACTGTAGACCGGCTTTTTAATCCCGGCGGCATTGGCAATCTCCAGCGAGTAGTTCAGTCGCTGGATATTTGCTTCCAGCTGGTTCTTGAGCCTGACGCGATCCATCTCCAGCCTTTCTTTTTCGAAGCTGGTTTTGATGGACAGTTTATTGCGAATATCTTCCAGCGTTTCTTTCACTACAATATCAGAAATATACTGGATATATCCCTTCAGCACAGACTGAGCTTCTTCGGCCTGAGGTGCGGTAAAACTCAGCGTCCATGAGGTATACAGCGAAGTTTCATTCTTTTTTGCTGCATTGCTGTCGGTCGCTTTCATATTTTCACTGAGCCTCACGATTGCCCGGTGCAGGTCCATTTCGTCGATATCGGCGCCTTTCAATTGATCCATCACGTAAGGTGAAGTGCGCAGATATTCTTCTAATAATGAAGGCGACTGGAATTTTTTGATAAACAGGTTAAACACATCACCACGGTTAACGCTAATATCCATATCCAGCACGCGCAATTTGGTCAACGTATTCTCGAGACTCTGCCACTGAACCGGTTCTGCGGGGGTCACGATTGCCTGACTGGTCCATTTTTGCGGAAGCAGGAAAGATACCAGAATACCCACACAAGCAAAGGCGAAAACGGTCGCGATAATTTTCGTTCTTGCTCGCCATAAGATTTCGATTAGGTTCACTAAATCGATTTCATTTGCGTTTGCCGCTGGCTGAGGATAGCCAGTAAATTCCGAAACGTTCTCTTGCTTAATATTTAATGATGACATGTTGCGTGACCTGAAAACTTTCCCAAAAGAAAAACATTTCTGTGGGGGAAGTCTACCAGCTAGTCAGAATAATCCGAAACACTCTTTGTGCTGGAAGCCCTACCAAAAATTATATTAGGAATTTATTCACCCCTTTAATCGCCCTCTGTCCCCAAGAAAGATCAACTCCATAACATATCATTTACATTATGGAGTTATTCGATCGTTCCGATAACGAAATAAGTCTGGTTATACCGATTTATTGATCAGGGTGTTTATGATTGGCCCTATCACCTCAAACGAGACGGGGGAAATAATATCAACATGCGCGCAGTCGTGGCGGTAAACATCCAGACTGGATATCCACGGGGCCCAGCTACGTTCAGGGCTGACACCCGGCACTAAGGTACGCTCAGCAACGAACAGCGTGGCGTGACCTGCAAACGGCACGCTGTGCGCCGTGGTGAGCAGGCGAACCGCATCGGCGTAGTTGCCTTCGATCGCGTTAAATAAGGCCTCTGACGCATTCCCCTGCTGCGCCGCCAGAAAGGCTTCGCGTTCACGCTCGATCTCCGCCAGCACCGCTGGATCCAGCCCATTGGCCTCTTTTTCTTGCCAGTTTTGCGTCTCTGGCGGCCAGGTATCCAACAGACCGAGGAATGCAACCGACTCTCCTCTGGCATGTAAGCGCGCGGCGATCCCCTGTGCCAGCGTGCCGCCCAGCGAATAACCTAATAAATAGTAAGGTCCGTGAGGTTGTTGACTGAGCAGCGTTGCCAGGTGATGTTCGCATACCGAGTCGAGATTTTCCGCCGTTTGCATCGGGCCATCCGGTCGTGGCGACTGAATACCCATAATCGACCACTGAGGGCTGAGATAACGCGACAGCACGCTAAACTGCCAGGCAAAACCCGACGCCGGATGGAAGCAGAACAACGTTGGGCCGTGACTTTCACGCAGTGGCAATAGCGTCTCGAATCCCAGACGCTGCGACTGTTCATCATCATTGCTCTCCAGCAATGCGCTCAGTTGTTCCACGGTGGAAGCCACCATAATCTGCCCGGGCGTCACCTGACGCTCAAAAATGCGGCTCAACTGCGCTGCCAGCTTCATCGCCAGCAGCGAATGCCCACCAAGCGCAAAGAAATCAGCCTCTACATCATTCACCTCACAATCCAGCAAGGCCGCAAAAGACTGCGCGATGGTGGTCTCAGTCCCTGCTCGCGGTGCGCGCCCGGAAACACGCGACGTCAACTGCGGCATCGGTAGCGCTTTACGATCCAGTTTACCGTTCGCGCTAAGCGGCAACTCCGCCAGTTGTAACAATACCGTCGGTACCATGTGCGCAGGCAGTTTTTCGCGCAGACGTTCCCGCAACACAGCCGTATCCAGCGGCAAACCCGATTGCGACACCAGATACCCCACAAGTTGACGCGCATCGCCGCCTGTCGCCGCAGCCTGGTTGAATACGCAGGCATGGGCAACGGCATGCTCGACATCAGGCAACTGTTGCATCACCCGGTCAATCTCGCCGAGCTCAATGCGCTGTCCACGAATTTTAAGCTGGTCATCGCTGCGCCCGAGGTATTCCACCGCGCCATTTTCCAGCCAGCGCGCCACATCTCCGGTACGGTACATACGTTCACCGACGTTAAACGGATCGGCGATAAAGCGGCTCGCTGTCAGATCCGGACGTCCCAGATAGCCTTGCGCCAGTTGGATCCCCGTCAGATACAGGTCACCCGCTACGCCGAAAGGCACCGGGCGCATCATGGCATCCAGAATACGTAAACCGGTATTCCATACCGGATAGCCAATCGGTACGCTGTTGCCGGTTACGGCAGCGAGATCTTCTCCCCAAGCCGGATACCAGCTCACATCGACCGCAGCTTCCGTTGGTCCGTACAAATTGTGCAGTGGCGCATGAGTCAACTGCTCCCACTCACGGCATAAATCGGCTGGCAAGGCTTCGCCGCTGCAAAATACCCGTTTCAGAGAGGCACAACTCTCCCGCGCGGTTTCCGGCGTCAGTGAAGCGACAAAAGCGGCCAACATAGAGGGGACAAAGTGCGTGGTCGTCACCCCATAACGGGCAAAGAACTGCTGCATCTCCAGCGGATCGCGGTGCGCTTCAGGTTCTGCCATGACCAGTTTTGCCCCGGCAATAAACGGCCAGAAAAACTCCCATACCGAGACGTCAAAACTGCATGGCGTTTTTTGCGCCACCACATCATCTGCGGTCAGCGGATAGTGATTTTGCATCCACAGCAGACGGTTAACGATGGCGGTTTGCCCAACCATCACCCCTTTTGGTCTACCGGTAGAACCGGAAGTAAAAATGATATAGGCGGTATGATTGGGTTGAGATAGCGCCAACGGAGCAGCATCTTCTGCTGGCAGCGGCGAGTCATAGCAGAGACTTTCCAGCCCTGGGATATCGCTAAAACGCGCCAGTTGCTCTTCAGTCGCTATCAACAATTTTGGCTTCGCGTCTTCGAGCATCATCCGCAGGCGATCCTCCGGGTATCCGGTATCCAACGGCAGCCAGGCAGCTCCGGCTTCCACAATACCGTGCAGCGCCAGCGTCAGGAACACAGAACGCGGTAATGCCACTGCTACGCTGTCGCCAGGACGGACGCCGCGTTCGCGCAGAAGGCTCGCCAGCGCCACGACCTGCTGGCGCATTTCGCGATAGCTAAACTGATAACGGGCATCGGCCAGCGCCGGGGCATCCGGCGTTTTATCGGCCTGCTGTGTCACCAGTGCGCTAAGCGTAGTGAACGGGATCTCCACGGTCGTGTCGTTAATCTTCGCCAGCCGCTCATGTTCTGTAGGCAACAGCATCCCGGCGTCGCCGCAGCATAGCGACGGATTGTCAGCAAACTGCTCGATAAGCCCGATTAAACGCGAGGCATGCTGCGCCAGCGTTTCTGCATCGTAGCGCTGTTTATTGGCCAGGATTTCAATACTCAGCCCGCCGTTTTCATCCGGGAACAACGCCAGTTCAAGATCGTTCACCGGTCCTGTCGCCAGCGTATGAGTTTGCGCCTGAACGCCGGGAATATTCAGATGATAGTCGAATATTTTCACATTCAGCACCGGGCCAAACAGCGGCTCTGCACCGGCTGCACGCCCGCTGTCGCGAACGATTTGTTCGGCATCATAACGTTGATGCCGACGCATTTTCTTCAACTGCCCGGCCAGTCGTTGTGCAAGCGCAGGCAAGCTTTCTGCCGCATCCAGCCTCACACCAAATGGCAGAACGTTTAAAACCGGTCCAGTGGACGTCAACGCCGCCGAGCCCATGCGCCGCATAAAGATAAACCCGGCGGCATAATCCATTCGGCTGCATAAACGACCCAGCCACAATGCCACCAGCGCGAGGGCCAGATCCGCACGCTGAACGTCAGGCATGCGCGCCGCAAGCCGGCGAAACGCTCCTTCAGGCGCGGTTAACTTCATGCGAATAATATCCGCGCTGGCCGAGCGTCCCGGCAACGGATTGTTCGACAGTGAAGCCGGTGGTGGCAGTTGTTTTCGCTGCTCGCGCCAGAAGGCTCCGTCGCGTTGCCAGGCATCACTTTGACGGTACTGTTGATACTCTTCCACCACCTCGGCGAACGGCGTAAAAGGCGAGTCTGGCGTAGACTCGCCATATAGCCATGCGCGATAGATTGCGGCTATCTGGCGGGTAATGGCCGGGAAGCTGA
Source organism: Citrobacter sp. LUTT5 (assembly GCF_009905315.1). Classification (NCBI taxonomy): domain Bacteria; kingdom Pseudomonadati; phylum Pseudomonadota; class Gammaproteobacteria; order Enterobacterales; family Enterobacteriaceae; genus Citrobacter; species Citrobacter sp. LUTT5. The sequence goes on from NZ_CP047606.1 coordinate 3,502,223, forward strand.
AGCCATCGACCAGCAAATGATGGTAACGCTGATACCAATACCAACGTTTATCTCCCACCTGTAAAAGCTGGTGAAAAACCAGCGGCTTATTGCCGTCAGCACGTATGTCCTGCTGCAGGTCTGCCTGCATCAACGCACGCGCCGCCTCATGTGGGTTGGATTTTTCGCGCAGATCGATGATTTCGGGTTGCGCAAAAGTGAGCGCAGGATCCACCCATTGCCAGACCTCGCCGTTATCTTCGCTAAACTGCATTCGCAAGGTATCGGCCTGCTCCAGGCCCGCCACAACCGCTTTCGCCAGCAACAACGCGTCCAGTTCGCCGGTTAATTCTACGTAGTGCGCCACGCTCCACGCCGAGGGCAATGTGGAGAGTTTTTCCGCCATCCAGATCCCCGGCTGAGCCGCCACTAACGGTAAACGCTGAGTCATGGAGCCTCCTGCACATCGACATAGTTCGCGGGCGTCAGCGTGGTCCAGTTTGCATCCAGCCATTGCTGGCAGGCTTCCTGGGATTGGGGTTCGCAAGCAATTTGCCAACCAGCAGGAAGTGAACACTGCTGCGGCCAAAGGCTAAACTGACGTTGGGGATTTTGCAGAATGTAAAACTGGCCCTGCGGATTATCGAAGGGGTTACTGAATTCCATACTCAACTCCTGTCGTGGAATGTCGTCCGGTTAAATCGTGTCGGTAAGCGGTTGCCAGAGCGTCATTAGCCCTTGCATCAGACCTCCGCGCCAACAAAGCGCATCGTGTCCACCATCAACCTGACGCCAGAAAATAGACTGTAGTGCAGAAGGTAACTGGGCATATAACGCCTGATTAGCGCGATAAATAATGGGCTCGCGGATCCCCGCTTCCAGGACAATACGCAGTCCCTGAGCGCTGATGGTCCCGGTCTTCAGTTGCTCGACGATCGCTCCGTCCTGACCACCACCACGATGCGGCCACCAGTAAGAGCCCGACTGGCTAAGAACACAGCCAAAGCGCGCGGGCCAGTTCAGCCCGGCATACAGCGATGACAACCCGCCAAAACTTTGCCCGGCGACGACAGTACGCTGCGGATCGTCACTGAATGCGGTTGTCGTCTTCACCAGCGGCAACAGCTCCTCTTGTACCGCCAACCAAAAATCCGCGTTACACGGCAGTTCGCGGCTACGGTGATCCGTGTCGATGGCATCAATCAGGAGATAAACGGCAGGAGGAAGGTGTCCGCGATGCGTGAGTGAAGTTAGCGCAGGCCAGACCGGCATACTCTGTGCCCAAAACTGCCCATCCAGCAGGATAGCCAGCGGACGAGATTCCGCTTGGGCCACTCCGGTGGCAAATACCCATACGCGACGCGTATTACCAAGCCTGGCGCTACGCCATTGCAGGCAAACTGCGGGTGAATCGGGGTCTTCAGGTCGATCCCATCCGGGCTGTACGGGCGCCTCCGGCATTTCCAGCGCAGACACCGCATGGCCGCGACCGCCCTGCCAGCTCTGCGGATTAAGGGGATCGGCAATGGCCTGCGGCAGCAATTGCCGCCAGCCTTCACGCAGTACGCTTCGGTCAGGCGCTGCGCCCACCGCCAGCGAGGAAAAGATATCGTTTCGTGTTGTCGGGATAAAACAGTAGCTGCCGCGCCAGTTGGCGCTGAGAGAAACACGCCAGCACCAAACATTTGTTCCATCAATGCGTTGCATCGACTGAGGGGTAGCGTTTTGATGATGATCGGTGACGCCAGTGATATAGACCCACACGCGATGAATGGCTGACTCTTTCTCCGTTCCCTGCGGGTCACGCCACCAGAAGGTTACCCGATAATTTCCGTTGTCTTCACGCTCCCACTCCGGGCCTTTTTTTGACTGCCACCACGCCTCGCTTCCCATCTTTAACGTCGTCACCGCCATAACCCCATGTTTATTGTGAAATTTTATGATCTAGCGTGAAATATATTGATAATATTATTGATAACTATTTGCATTTGCAATAGCGTATTGTCGCGCTGTGGGAAGCGCGCACAGTTTTTCACCACTTATAAACCGACCTGGCGCTGCGTACTTTTTCTGGAATGGATAGTTTACGCAGATGCGGGCGACATCAGACCAAATGCCGCACCGAGGCACATTGGTACTCGTGGCTAAAAGAACAGCAGGACATACAATGAACAACAAGATTCATTCACTGGCCTTATTGGTCAATTTAGGGATTTACGGGGTAGCCCTGCCAGCAATGGCAGAAGATCAAACCGATAGCGTAGCTGTCTCTCATGAAGACACCATCGTCGTTACCGCCGCCCAGCAGAACCTACAGGCGCCGGGCGTGTCAACCATTACCGCTGATGAAATTCGTAAGAACCCTCCCGCTCGCGATGTGTCGGAAATCATCCGTACCATGCCTGGCGTTAACCTGACCGGTAACTCAACCAGCGGTCAGCGCGGCAACAACCGCCAGATCGATATTCGCGGCATGGGGCCAGAAAACACCCTGATTTTGATCGACGGTAAACCGGTTACCAGCCGTAACTCCGTACGCCAGGGCTGGCGCGGCGAGCGTGATACCCGCGGCGATACCGCCTGGGTTCCACCGGAAATGATTGAGCGTATTGAAGTGCTGCGCGGTCCTGCCGCGGCACGCTATGGCAATGGCGCAGCTGGCGGCGTGGTGAACATCATCACCAAAAAAGGCAGCAATGAATGGCACGGTTCCTGGGATACCTATTTCAACGCCCCGGAACACAAAGACGAAGGATCGACCAAGCGCACCAACTTTAGCCTGAATGGTCCAATGGGTGGGGATTTCAGCTTCCGCCTGTACGGTAATCTCGATAAAACCCAGGCCGACGCATGGGACATCAACCAGGGTCATCAGTCAGAACGTACCGGCACATATTCAAATACCTTACCAGCCGGTCGTGAAGGGGTGATCAACAAAGACATTAACGGTGTGGTTCGCTGGGATTTCGCCCCACTCCAGTCACTGGAGCTGGAAGCCGGTTATAGCCGTCAGGGCAACCTGTATGCGGGCGACACTCAAAACACTAACACCAACCAACTGGTGAAAGATAACTACGGGAAAGAGACCAACCGTCTTTACCGCCAGAACTACTCTCTGACCTGGAATGGCGGCTGGGATAACGGCGTCACCACCAGCAACTGGGTACAGTACGAACATACACGTAACTCCCGTACGCCTGAAGGTCTGGCGGGCGGTACTGAGGGTATCTTCGACCCGAATGCGTCACAAAAATATCTCGATGCCGACCTGAGTGACGTCATGCTGCACAGTGAAGTCAGCATTCCGTTAGATCTGCTGGTCAACCAAAACCTGACGCTTGGTACCGAATGGAACCAGCAACGCATGAAGGACATGTTGTCCAATTCACAGACCTTTATGGGCGGTGATATTCCAGGTTCGAGCAGTACCAACCGTAGCCCATACTCAGACGCAGAGATTTTCTCTCTGTTTGCTGAAAACAACATGGAACTGACCGACAGCACCATGTTGACGCCGGGTCTGCGTTTCGACCACCACAGCATCGTTGGTGACAACTGGAGCCCATCTCTGAACCTGTCCCAGGGTCTGGGTGATGACTTCACGCTGAAGATGGGGATTGCGCGAGCCTATAAAGCACCAAGCCTGTACCAGCTCAACCCGAACTACATTCTGTACAGCAAAGGCCAGGGTTGCTACGCCACCGGTTCCGCGACGGGCATTGGTTGCTACATGATGGGCAACGATGACCTGAAGGCCGAAACCAGTATCAACAAAGAGATTGGTCTTGAGTTCAAACGTGACGGCTGGCTGGCCGGGGTAACCTGGTTCCGTAACGATTACCGCAACAAGATTGAAGCGGGTACGGTACCGTTCGACAGAACGTCTATCACCAGCAAAGGGAAGACGACTTACACTGATATCTATCAGTGGGAAAACATTCCTAAAGCAGTGGTTGAGGGTCTGGAAGGTACGTTGAACGTACCGGTTAGCGAAACCGTTAACTGGACCAACAACATTACCTACATGCTGCAAAGTAAGAATAAAGAGACCGGCGAGCGCTTGTCGATTATTCCTGAATACACGCTGAACTCAACGCTGAGCTGGCAAGCGCGTGAAGATTTATCGCTGCAGTCAACCTTCACCTGGTACGGTAAACAGAAGCCGAAGAAATACGATTACCAGGGTAAACCGGTAATCGGTAGTTCGGCGAGTGAAGTCAGCCCGTACAGCATCGTCGGCCTGAGCGCGACCTGGGACGTGACGAAAAATGTCAGCCTGACTGGCGGCGTGGATAACGTCTTCGACAAACGTCTGTGGCGTGAAGGCAATGCCCAGACCACGGGCGATATTGTAACCGGGAACTATATGGCGGGCGCAGGCGCGCACACCTATAACGAACCGGGCCGGACGTGGTTCATGAGCGTTAACACGCACTTCTGATAACGTTTCTCCCTCTCCTCGCTACGGGGAGAGGGAAACAATAACGACGATGCACACAACGCACACAGCACTCACTTTCGCAGACCACACGCTGCACATTGTCAAGTTCGATCCCGACACCTTCCAAGAGCACGACCTGTTCTGGCTCCCCCACCATACTCAGCTTCAATCCTGTGGGCGTAAGCGTAAAGCTGAGCACTTAGCGGGGCGTATTGCCGCAGTACATGCATTACGTGAATACGGTATCAAAACTGTGCCTGGCATCGGCGGGCAGCGACAACCGCTGTGGCCACAAAAGTTGTTTGGCAGCATCAGCCACAGTACGTCAACTGCGCTGGCGGTGGTATCGACGCATCCCGTCGGACTGGATATAGAAGCTATTTTTACGCCACAAACCGCAGTTGAGCTGACTGGCGGTATTATCGACAACAGCGAACAACGAATTTTACAGCTCAGTCCTTTGCCCTTTCCGCTCGCCTTAACCTTGGCGTTTTCCGCCAAAGAGAGCGTGTATAAAACATTTTCCGCGCAGGCATCGGAGCTGCCGGGTTTTGCCAGCGCCAAAATAGTTGCACTCACAGCGACACACTTAACGGTGCAACTCACCCCGTCATTTCCGCAAAACCTCGCCGGGCAGGAAGTTAATGTTCGCTGGTTTCAGCATGATGAAAACATCATTACTCTGTGTGAAGCGGCTTTGTAACAAAGTCAGCCATTGACCGGCGTTGCCGCCCGTGTTTATCAAAGTTCTCCGCCGCCAGCCAGCGCTGTAACACGGCGTCACACCGGGGCCATTCGCCGTCAATCATCGATAACCAGTCGCTGTCGCGATTGCGACCCTTGCGCACAATCTTCTGGCGAAAGCGTCCTTCGAAGATAAACCCAAGGCGTTCCGCCGCCCGTCGAGAAGCAGTGTTCAGAGAATCGCATTTCCACTCCACGCGACGATAACCCAACGCAAACGCCTGGCGCAGCAACAGCCAGATGCTTTCAGTGCCAAGTACCGTATTTTTCATGCGCGGTGACCAGGTCACATGACCAATTTCGACCGAACCGTGCTCGCGTTCGATCGCCATAAAACACACCAGTCCGACGGCACGTCCGAAACGCTGATCAATGACGGCATAGGGAACCAAAGAGGCATCAGTGGATTTCCCCTCAACCCAACAAGCTGCAGCCTCAACGCTTGTGGGGCGAGAGCTTGCAAGCCAGGTCCAGTCGCGATCGTCCGGTGCCTGCGCGTAAGCATCAAACAGATCGGCGGCATGGCTGTCGGCATCCAGAGGAACCAGTCGACAATATTGACCGACAAGCGTTTCCCGTGGCAGTACGGCAGCGCCATTCCAGTCCGGCACAACATCGCCGACGGTCTGCCCATAAAGATTTATTTCCGGCACGATTCAACCCCAGTTGCGAAGTAAAAAATAGTTATAACACCAGCTATTTCACCTTCAAAGCGTCACCAGGGAATATCTGACAACGAACAGAAAATCAGCCGCCCTTCTATACTGATTAAAAATCAACGCTGAAGAGAGTCTTATGCCACTTCCCGATTTTCATGTTTCTGACCCTTTCACGTTAGGCATTGAACTGGAAATGCAGGTGGTCAATCCTCCGGGCTACGACCTGAGCCAGGATTCTTCCCGGCTGATTGACGCCGTAAAGCCGCTGCTTACCGCCGGAGAAGTCAAGCACGATATCACGGAAAGTATGCTGGAGATGGCGACCGGAGTTTGTCGTAATATCGACCAGGCGAGTGCTGAATTATCCGCCATGCAGCAGATAATCACGCGGGTTGCTGCAGAGCAGCACCTCGCCATTTGTGGCGGTGGTACGCATCCATTTCAAAAATGGCAACGTCAGGAAGTCTGCGATGACGAACGCTATCGGCGTAACCTGGAAAATTTCGGTTATCTCATTCAGCAGGCGACGGTATTCGGTCAGCATGTGCATATCGGCTGCGCAAACGGCGACGATGCCATATACCTTCTGCATGGCCTGTCGCGATTTGTTCCGCATTTTATTGCGCTCTCTGCCGCTTCACCTTATATGCAGACGTCCGACACGCGGTTTGCCTGCGCGCGACTGAATATATTCTCCGGATTTCCCGATAATGGCCCGATGCCATGGGTGAATAACTGGCAGGAATTCGAGGGGCTATTCCGTCGACTGACTTACACCAGCATGATTGATAGTATTAAAGATTTACACTGGGATATCCGTCCCAGCCCACACTTTGGCACGGTAGAGGTTCGGGTAATGGATACGCCGCTGACCCTTGATCATGCGGTCAATATGGCAGGGCTTATTCAGGCTACCGCCCACTGGTTACTCACCAAACGTCCGTTCAAGCACCAGGAGCGTGATTACCTGTTGTATAAATTCAATCGTTTTCAGGCCTGTCGCTTTGGTATGGAGGGAATCATCACCGACGTCAATACCGGCGACGGTTGTCGCTTGTCAGATGATACATTGCAACTACTGGAGAATGTTGCTGTCTCTGCGGATAAAGTGGGCGCGGCCAGCGCGATTGAAGCCTTGCATCTGCAGGTTAAGCATGGTCATGACGAGGCGCAAAACATGCGTGACTTCGTCGCCGAAGGCGGGTCGCTGAGTGGTCTGGTGAAAAAACATTGTGAGATTTGGGCCGGGCTGTAAACGTGGCGTTTGCGTTGCCCACAGAGATCCCGGACAATGGCTTTTTAACTCAAGTTTAACAATACCATGAAACACCCGCTTGAATCACTGATGACCGCCGCCGGGATCCTGTTGCTGGCATTTTTGTCCTGTCTGCTGCTGCCCGCCCCATCAGTTGGCCTGGTACTGGCGCAAAAATTCGTGGCCACCTTTCATTTGATGGATCTCAACCAGTTTTATACTTTGCTGTTTTGTCTGTGGTTTTTACTGCTGGGGGTGATTGAGTATTTCGTTTTGCGCTTCATATGGCGGCGCTGGTTCTCGCTGGCGGATTAGGCCCGCGAGAACCCTTAGCTGTTAATGCGTTCGGCTATGATTTTCTTTGCGATAAGCGCCCGGCGGCTGGCTGAACGTACGGGTGAAAATACGCGTAAAGGTCTGCTGCGAATCGAATCCGTATTTCAAACAGATGTCGTACACTTTCTGGTCGGTATCGCGTAGATCGCGCGCGGCCAGTAGCAGCTTACGTTCCCGAATGTAACGCCCGAGGCTTTCGCCTTTATACTGCATAAAAAGACGCTGCAGGTGCCATTTTGAATATCCCGCATGGCGTGCAATATCATCAATGCGCAATGGTTGATTCAAATTATCATCAATCCATTCAACAATCGTATCAATTACCTGAGCAGAAATCGTCATCATGCTCTCCCCTGTATTCATTGAGTCACCTGTTGCCACCAGGCCGTAAACAGTTGGTCCGGTTCGGACAGTATTACCGGTTCACCCAACATTGGCGTCAGCAATCGGTAATTGTAACGACGGCTGGCAAGCGCCAGTCGTTTGTAAGGATCATCCCAGGTATGTTTCGCCAGAACGAAACGACCTGCATGCCCTGGTAGAACGGCTTTCGCATGCAGATCGACCGCAGCCTGTGCCGTCTCTTCCGGCATCATGTGAATAAACTTCCAGTCATGGTCATACTGGCCGTTTTCCATAATCGCCAAATCAACCGAGCCAAACTGCTCGCCGATGGCTTTAAAATGCGGTCCATAGCCGGAATCGCCGCTGTAATAAACGTTCTGCTCCGGCGTTTCAAACATGAAACTCGCCCATAGCGTCTGATTGCGCTTGATGCCTCTCCCCGAAAAATGACGGGCTGGCAACGCATGAACGATCAGCGAATCCGTTACTCTGATGGATTGATTCCAGTCCATCTCGTCGATTATCTCGCCGCGCATTCCCCAATAACGTAGATGTGACCCTACGCCAAGCGGCGTAATCACCCGCTTAATTTTCGGCATTAACGCCTTGATCGTGGCGAGATCCAGATGGTCATAGTGATCGTGCGAGATAATGAGCAGATCGATCTCCGGCATCGTCTGTGCGGACCACGGATAATCACCGGCAAAGGCTTTGTTCAGGAATGAAAGCGGTGCAGCATAGTTGCTAAACACGGGATCGATCAGGATACGTTGACCCGCCAGCTGCAAATACCACGAAGAGTGACCCAACCAGACAAGCGTGTCCTGCTCTGGAGATAACCCAGCGAGATCGGTCGCCACCAATGGCAACGGATGTGCTGGCCGCGCATTTTCGCGCTTAGCGACCAAAAACTCCCACCAGGCAGCCAGCATACTTTTGTTGCCGGTATAGCCCGGTGTTGGCACCTGGTTACGAAACTGTCCATCACGATAGTGCGGTGACTGTTCAACCTGACTCAGCTGTGCCCCTTTCGGCGCCTGACCAAACCCGGCATTGAGTAAAAACGGTAAACTTGCAGCTGCGCCAATGAGCATAATAACAACCACACAAACTGTGAGACGCTTCATATCCTGACCTTAAACACGCCCCCTTTCCGCTGGTTTGCGTGACTGACTCTTGATTATGAGTGAGTAAGCACTCATTATAGAAATCGAAAGTTCGCCGTCAAGATGATTTTCAATCTTTGACATTCACCGTTGCGGTGCTGCAAAGGCCGTGATTCAATCATGCTTTTTACAACTTAAGGGTAAAGTGTAGTGGCTCGTCCGAAGAGTGAAGACAAAAAATTGGCATTACTGGAAGCTGCAACCACAGCATTTGCGCAATCAGGTATTGCGGCATCTACCGCCGTAATTGCCCGCAATGCAGGTGTTGCGGAGGGAACGTTGTTTCGCTATTTCGCGACCAAAGATGATTTAATCAACGAGCTTTACCTCTTTTTAAAGCACGATCTCTGTCAGTCGATGATGGCAAATCTGGATCGCTCCGTGACCGATGCCAAAACCATGACTCACTATATCTGGAACAGCTACATTAGCTGGGGCCTGAACCATACCTGTGGGCATCGCACGATTCGCCAGTTAGCCGTTAGCGAGAAAATCAGCAAAGAAACAGAACAGCAGGCCGACGATATGTTCCCGGAACTGCGCGATCTTTGTCATCGCTCCGTGCGACCTGAGTTTATGTCTGACGAATATCGCGCCTTCGGCGATGGCCTTTTTCTCTCTTTGGCGGAAACCACCATGGAGTTCGCAGCCCGCGACTCTACCCGGGCCAAGGAATACATATCGATGGGATTTGAAGCGATGTGGCGCGCACTAACCCGCGAGGAACAATAATGGACGGCCAGACACTCCATACCTGTGCGAAACGCCTTGCGCTCGAACTGCCTTTTACCGAACACTGCTGGCCATTCGGCCCGGAATACGATGTTTTCAAGGTTGGCGGAAAAATTTTTATGCTGGTCACGGAGCTTCGCGGACGTCCGCTTATTAACCTGAAATCCGATCCGCAAAAATCACTGTTAAACCAGCAGATCTACCCCAGCATTAAACCCGGCTATCACATGAATAAAAAGCACTGGATCTCGGTCTATCCGGGCGACGACATTACCGAGTCATTACTGGCAGAGCTGGTGAATGATTCCTGGCACCGCGTCGTTGACGGCTTGCCGAAGCGGGTTCAAAAACGCCTGCGTCCAGGTTGATTTATCGTTAACCCCGATAAGTGTTTTTGCATTTTCCTGTCTTATCTTTTTCCTGCTAACCCTGTACCCTGCTGAAACAAAACGTACCCGCAGGGTATAAAAAACCACCAGGAGTAGTTATGGATATTGTTTCTGTCGCCTTAAAACGTTACTCCACTAAGGCATTCGATCCGACTAAAAAACTGACCGCTGAGCAGGCCGAAAAATTAAAAACGCTGCTGCAGTTTAGCCCATCCAGCACCAACTCTCAGCCATGGCATTTTATCGTTGCCAGTACTGATGAAGGTAAAGCGCGTGTGGCCAAATCCGCAGCCGGCGGCTTTGTGTTCAACGAACGTAAAATGCTGGATGCTTCCCACGTAGTAGTGTTCTGCGCCAAAACGGCGATGGACGACGCGTGGCTGGAGCGCGTGGTGGATCAGGAAGAGAGCGATGGCCGCTTCGCCACCCCTGAAGCTAAAGCTGCAAACCACAAAGGTCGTACCTTCTTTGCTGATATGCATCGCAAAGAACTGAAAGATGACAACCACTGGATGGCAAAACAGGTGTACCTGAACGTTGGTAACTTCCTGCTGGGCGTTGCAGCAATGGGTCTGGATGCAGTGCCGATCGAAGGCTTTGATGCGGCGGTGATGGATGCAGAGTTTGGTCTGAAAGAAAAAGGTTTCACCAGCGTAGTGGTGGTCCCGGTGGGTCATCACAGCGTAGAAGATTTCAACGCCGCGCTGCCGAAATCCCGTCTGCCGCTGGAAACAACGCTGACGGAAGTCTAGTCCCCGCATTTGCATAAGCTCCGCACAGCGGTCATCATAGACCGCTGTTTATTAAGGAGACGTTATGCAGGAATTGATATCTCAGGTAGAAGAACTCGGCATTGAAATAAATCACACCACTTCGCTGGTGATGATTTTTGGCATTATTTTTATCACCGCCATTATTGTTCACGTTATTTTGCACTGGGTGGTATTACGCGCATTTGAAAAACGCGCCAGCACCAGTTCCCGTCTGTGGTTGCAAATTATCACGCAGAACAAATTATTCCACCGCCTGGCGTTTACGCTGCAAGGTATCATCGTCAATATACAGGCCACACTCTGGCTACAAAAAGGCAGTGAAGCGGCAGATATATTAGTGACTTGCGCACAGCTGTGGATCATGATGTACGCCCTGCTGTCCCTGTTTTCTCTGCTGGACGTTATTCTTAACCTGTCACAAAAGCTCCCAGCCGCATCCCAATTACCCTTAAAAGGTATATTTCAGGGTATTAAACTGATCGCCGCCATCCTGGTCGGGATCCTGATGATTTCCCTGCTGATAGGTCAATCGCCGGCAATACTGATAAGCGGCCTGGGTGCCATGGCAGCCGTGCTAATGCTGGTATTTAAAGACCCGATTCTCGGTCTGGTGGCCGGAATACAGCTCTCGGCCAACGACATGCTTAAGCTTGGCGACTGGCTGGAAATGCCGAAATACGGTGCAGACGGTGCTGTTATCGATATTGGTTTAACCACCGTCAAAGTACGCAACTGGGATAACACCATCACCACGATCCCCACCTGGTCACTGGTATCAGACTCTTTTAAAAACTGGAGCGGAATGTCGGCTTCAGGCGGTCGGAGAATTAAACGCAGCATCAGCATTGATGCCACCAGCATCCATTTTCTTGATGAGGATGAGCGTCAGCGACTGCATAAAGCACACCTGCTGAAACCGTATTTGACCACGCGTCACCAGGAAATCGACGCGTGGAATCAGCAATTAGATGCGCCTGAATCGGTATTGAATCACCGCCAAATGACCAATATTGGCACCTTCCGCGCTTATCTGAACGAATATTTGCGTCATCACCCGCGTATTCGCAAAGATATGACGTTAATGGTGCGCCAGCTTGCGCCAGACGATCACGGATTACCAATCGAAATTTATGCTTTTACCAATACGGTGGTCTGGCTGGAATATGAAAGTATTCAGGCTGATATCTTCGACCATATCTTTGCCGTGGTCGAAGAGTTTGGCCTGCGCATTCATCAGTCGCCTACCGGAAACGATATTCGCGCACTGTCTGGCGCATTTCAGCGTTAATCTGCAGAATAGATAAATCACCGATCTCATCACCAGGATGAGATCGGTAGAAACTTAGCGGGACTTACGGCGCAGCAGTTTGAAGGCCACAAACAAGAACATGATCCACACTGGCAGCAGGATAGCTGACAGGCGCATCTCATCCATCGTACACATCAGCACCAGGATCATGCCAAGGAAAGCAATACACAGGTAGTTCCCTGCTGGATACAGCAGCGCTTTAAACTGCGTGTCACGGCCCTTGCGACGCATCGCCGCCCGGAACCGCAGGTGTGCCAGGCAGATCATAATCCAGTTCAGCAGCAGCGTCGCCACCACCAGCGCCATCAGCAGGCTAAAGGCCTTTTGCGGCAGCACATAGTTGATCAGTACCACCAGCGACGTAATAGCACCGGAAAGGATCAGTGAATTCACCGGTACGCCGCGACGGCTGACGCGGGTTAAGAACTTCGGCGCGTTCCCCTGAACCGAGAGACCAAATAGCATACGACTGTTAGAGTAGACGCCACTGTTATACACCGACAGCGAAGCCACCAGGATGACAAAGTTCAGCGCAGAAGCCACCACGTTGCTATCAAGATTATGGAAAATCATCACAAACGGGCTGCTGTTGGATTTCACTTCCACCCACGGGTATAGCGCCAACAGCACCACCAGAGAACCGATGTAAAACAGCAGAATACGGTACACCACCTGGTTTACCGCCTTTGGAATGCTTTTCTGCGGATCCTGCGCTTCCGCGGCGGTAATCCCGATAAGCTCCAGCCCGCCAAAGGAGAACATAATCACTGCCAGCGACAGAATTAATCCGTTCCAGCCGGTAGCAAAAAAGCCGTTGTAACGCCACAGGTTATCGATGCTTGCATGTTCCCCGCCGTTACCGGAAAACAGCATCCACACGCCAAAACCTATCATGCCGATAATGGCCAGCACTTTAATCAGTGCGAACCAGAATTCCGTTTCGCCATACAGACGTACGTTGACCAGATTGACGGCGTTGATGATCACGAAGAATGCCGCGGCCCAAATCCAGGTCGGGACATCGGGCAGCCAGTACTGCATGTAGATCCCGGCCGCTGTCAGTTCCGCCATACCGACCAGCACAAACATCACCCAGTAGTTCCAACCGGACAGAAAACCCGCGAACGGTCCCCAGTATTTATAGGCAAAGTGGGCAAAGGATCCGGAAACGGGTTCTTCCACTACCATTTCGCCCAGTTGACGCATAATCAAAAAAGCGATGATCCCGGCCACACCGTAACCCAGTAACACCGCAGGTCCCGCCATCTGAATAGCCGGGCCAATGCCCAAAAACAGGCCCGTACCAATTGCACCGCCCAGTGCAATTAACTGAATATGGCGGTTTTGCAACCCTCGTTGAAGCGTCGGCTCATTTGTTGACGCGGCATCAGACACGCTGGTGTCAGATGCAGTTGACGCGTTTTTCACGCCCTTCCCCTGTGTCGTTTTTATTGAAGGGGCTTCTTTTAACATTTCAACCTGGTTGTCGCAAGGCGCAATCGATTGGATACGCCGGGCTTCCTTGCCCAACGCACCGAGGCTCTGCAGAAAAACAATAGAAAGAAGGCGAGTTGTTATTGTTTATTCAGGTCAATACGTACCACGTTATCTGGCGCAGAGGTGGAGTGGTCTTTATTAAATTTCTGTTTCACGGTGACAAACAGGGTTTGCCCATCTGCCGAGAGCAGCAGGCTGTTGGGGTTAGGCGGTAAGTCCCAGCTTTTCTTCACACTGTAGTCGGTCGCATTCAGGCTGAGTAATTTCCCTGAATCACGCTGGGTAATATAGATTTCGTTGCGTTTTGCGTTGAATTTCACCGCCAGCGAATCACCCACATCCAATTTTTTCAGCAGCTTACCGGTATGGATATCCAGCACCAGGGTGGTCTTCGCTTTCGAGTTGTCGGTAACAAACAAGCGACCCGTTTGCGCGTCCTCTGCCATATTCAGCAGCAGCGCAGGTTGTTCCCCCAGCGGCTGCCAGCGTTTCTCAACACGCTGATTACGCGGGTTGATGACAAGAATTTCACCGCCGCCGTTAGCCGCATAAATTCGCTGCGTCACGTCGGAATAATGCAGTCCGGTCATCCATTTACCCGTATTTTTAATGCGGGTTTTCAGTGTCAGGGTTTCAGCGTCAACCACCCAAATCACCGCCGGATCCGCCACGGCGCCAATATAGAGCAAGCCGTTATGCAACAGAACCTGACGTGCACCGTACGGGAACCCTTCTGGGTTACGTTCCGGGAACAATACGCGATTTTTCACTTTACCGTCAGCGGTATTCAGCGCGCTCAGGCCGCCATCCAGTGAGTTGGTGACATACACCGTTTTACCGTCCGGCGAGATAGCCATACCAAAGTTTTTCATATCTGTATGACTCAAGCCGAGCGTTTTAAGCGTTTTCGGATCCAGCTTGTAAACCACACCGCCCTGCACATCTTTAAATCCTTCGGCGCTGGCAACGTACAACGCATCCCCTGCCGGGTTAAGCGCCATTTCATATAACCCAGCCGCCAGCGCGCGTTGCTGTACATCGGTGACGGTAGGTTGCGTTGTTTTTTCCGTAACGCTGGCGTTGCTGGCTGGCGTGGTATGCGGCGCACAACCGCTTAACGCCGCAATAATCAGCAATGCCAGCGCGGATGTTGTTTTTTTCATTGTAGGGATCCTTACCAGAAGTAATACAGAGAGTTAATAACAAAAGAGAATGAGAACTATACTCATTATCTTTACTGAATCAAGAATAATTACCCGAGAGTAAAAAACATGAAACAGAGGTTTGAAGATGCAGACAGGTGCGCGCGACTTCCGGTTTTTCATAATTACAGTGAATTATTCTGGACGAAAAGGCATCGCAGGCCACAGAATGCGCTTTACTGTTTTTCTAACATTTTCAAACGGGTGAACCTGTTGTACTTCAGCCACTCGTTTTTTAGCCAGGCCAGGCAACGACTGTCATGAATAAGATCATCAAACGACTGGAAATCGTCAAAAGCGCTATTGAACTGGAAGATGAGGAGATTATTTTCCAGCAGGTGGCGCATCTTAAAAATGAGCCGTTATCCGTCGTGCCAGGCACCATTGTGCAGGCGATCGAAGAACGACGCTTTAGTGATGCCCTGCGTGAAATCTCGGCCTGGCTGCAATCTCAACGGGCAGTCTCTACGTGGCAGGATCCAGCCATTGCCGCCAGTAAGCTGGAACTCAAAGCGCTCGAAACACAGCTGCGTGATCTGATCGATAAGCGCAACACGCGCATTCAAATCCTCGATGATTTCAACGATCTGTATCACCTCCGTCTTGGACCGCTGATGAGCCGCATTCTCGAACTGCGTAAACAGCTCGCCGCCAGCGCCCAGCGCAAACAGGAAGCGGAGCGAAAACGCCGGGAAAAAGACTATCAATCCTGCCAGCACTATATTTCCCAGGCTGTTGATCAACTGGCAAGGCTCAAGCAGCACTGGATGAACCAGAATTCAGATTCGCGCGAATCGGTGGAAACACGCCAACGTATTCAACAACAAACGGAACTGATTACCGCCCTGCTGGCGGAGATTCGTGAGTTGGAAAACGACTTTTCTCGCCAGGACGACAGCGCAACCCGTCAGGCACAGGAAGAGGCCAGCCATGAATATGATGAATATCAGGAGCAGCAGCAGGATGCGCAGCATCGTTTTAGCCGTGACCAGCGGCTTTCCTCTGATGAACGTAATGAGCTAAAACGCCTGTGGCGTCAGGCCAGCCGTCTTTGCCACCCGGACGTGGTAGCCGATGATCTGAAAGAGAAAGCGCATCAGATGATGGTGCAGCTTAACCAGGCACGCCAAAATGCCGATCTTGCCGCCGTCCGGGCGCTACTAACTCAATTGCAAAGCGGCCTCGAACCGATGATGGCGAGTGACCGACTGAACGATTTGCAGCATTTACGCAGCAAAATACAACAGCTCAGAGAACACATTAACGCGCTGCTGAAAGAGATTACCGAACTGGAAGCGGAGAACGCCTGGCGGCTTGCCACCTCCGTGACAGATAAAGAGGCCTACTTCTTCGATCAACAACGGGCGCTTACGGAAATCCGCAATACGCTGGAACAACAGGTGCAACAGGTTGAGCAGGAGCTGTTGGCGGGCTAAGCGCTATCGCTAGCGCATTAAGACAAAATGACACCTGCAAGCCAGATTTCAACATTAGGCACAAAAAGACCAAAAAAGGATAAAGCACTAATAAATTGCTTTAACGTAGAAATATAATCTGGAATAATCCTATTTTTAGCCGATAGGTGTAAATTCGGCAATATTTCCCTCTTCTCCTGACCTTCCACCTCCTACGTCCTGGCCAGGATTAAGAATTCTCCTACCCTCAATTAATCCCATGAAGAAAAATGAGTATCTTATTGAAATTAAAGCCATTGCATATAAATACCTTTCTTTAACCCTAGGAATACCCTGCCTTTATACAAACCTCCTTCTTATTATTATCCCGATCCATAAGCGAAATCTATCAATCATTTACGCAGAGCTGAAATAAACGATTTATCTTAAATTTTAACAAAGTGTAATATCCACTTTAAGGATAGTTAATGATTCTAATTAATACAGAGAATTTCTGTTTGATCTGGAATTAATAAGGATACGTTCACAGCACAGAACGTTATACGAGATTTAATTAACATTTCACGCGTCGCAAGAAACTCTTTTTTAACCTAAAAAAAGAGGCGACTGCTTGCACCAAAATTTCAAGGAGATCGTTATGTCAAAAGCTATTTTTTTGGGTGACTCAATTTACCCTTGGCTAGGCATGCGAGAAATCCTACGTGGCTCATCATTATTTATTGATATCACGTACTACTCCTCCCAGACACTTTCTGCTGTCAAAATGCTCCCTTATGAAACGGATTGCATCATCATTAATCCTGACAAATCAGATTTTTTAAAATATGCCAGGATTATCCGCAACATGGCTTTACGACCTGTCACCAAAATTATTGTTTTGGCAGATGAAGCTACCTTTGCCATTTTTCAAACCGTTTGCGGGAAGAACATGCAATTTCTCGATCAAGACACCAGCCTTGATCAGCTATTACAGACCGTCACACGTATCACGCAAAACAAAAAACAACAAAGTATAAAAGAACTACACACAAAAATTACAGCTAACGAATTTAACGTAATGATGATGCTTGCACGAGGATGGTCACTGACACAAATCGCCGGGGCATCACAAAAAAGTGAAAAAACCATCGGGGCGTACAAAAGCAATATTGCCAGAAAACTCGGCAAAAATAACACCCGGCTCAAGTACACCATTTCCCACTATAGCCAGCCGTAACTGACTTATTTAAGGACAATTATCACGGTTATTATTTAAAGAGGTTTTCTTTCGACTCGCTTTTTTAATTCCGCATCGCACGGAAGGGAACCCTATTTCCAAAATCCATTACCGGGTAGCACATCCGCGTGCCAACCATAGCCAACAACTCAACGTATTAACACATACATAACAGGAATGTAGACAAGGGTTATATATGAACAAAGTTTACAGCATTATTTGGAACGCGGCGCTCGGTATCTGGGTGGTCGTTTCTGAATTAACGAAAGGAAAGAAAAAAAGCAGTTCGCGTAAAACTGTCGCCGTACTGGCAGCTGGCGCATTAAGCGGTGCTTCATTGCTGGCTTCTGCAGCCCAGATTACCGCAACGGGTGAACACGATATTCATGAAGACTTCAAGACAGGTATTTCCGCTGGGGTTTATGAGGGTATCCACGACTACGGCTTCTTATATGAAGATAACACAACTGGTCAGGCACTGAATATCAGTGGTGCAATCCCAACATTTAGCCCGGGTCAAAGCGGCGTTGTTGAATCAACCACTATCCGGGAACTGCTGGAAAGCGGCAAAATCACCCTGCTGGCGACCAGCCCTGACCAGAGCGTAAAAACCATTACCAACTCTGAAGAACTGGCGGAATACCTGACTTACAACCAGTCGTCAACGCCTTCGCAGAGCACAGAATTTGATATCAACGATCCGGCGTTTCCCGGCGAAAAAACGACCATCAAAGTCTTTGATACCAATGAGTTAAATGGTTTTCTTACCGAAGCGCAAGTCGGCGATGCGGTACTAAACACCTTTGATGCTCAGAAATCAGAAATCTATAAGCAATTTGGTATCGCACTGGCGACAAATGGCTCCATTGCCAATCTGAATATTGGCAACGACACCCTCAATGTGCGTGACAAAGCCAATACCATTGAAATGCTGGCAAAAGATTCCTCGCTGCTGGAAGCACAAGGTACTGCAAGCCAGGTGAACTGGCAGTCAGATAACTATATAAAATTTAACGCAGCCCCGGTGATCCCTGAAAAAACGTTCACCGGTTCAGCGCAAACCTCCGTGTTTGGCGATGATGTGACGCTGATGACCTATGGCTATGACGAGGATGGTCAGGTCGTCAAAACCGGGGAGCGCACATTTACCATTACCAACACACAAGAACTGGCCGAATTCAATGACTGGCTGTTGGGCAAAAGCGACGACGCGGCACTCAACCCTGATGGTGAAAAAGTCAGCCAAATCCAGCTGTGGATAGATGCGGAGGAAGTCACAACCGTCACCGCAGCACAAACAAAGTACGCCGGGCTGATTGAAAATCTGCTCACCTCCGGTAAGCCAGCTGACATACTCAGTTGGGATTACGACGTCTGGACCGACGGTTTGTCACATACCAACAACGCGACCGCTGGCCGTGGTGAGTTACATGCCATCTACGCCAACGGCGCAGGCACCTCAGGCACCTTGAACAAAGACGCGATTATTGCCGTTGACGGCAGTATTAATGGCGTGATGAAAGCCATTAATGGTGGGGTTATCACTAACCTTGGTGAGCTGAACGCATTACGCACGTCTACCGGGCAAAGCCTGGCGATTGGCATGCTGGCAAAAGACGCGACGGCAACCAACAACGGGATCATCAACTCCGGGCTGTTTATTGATAAAGACGGCAACCAAAACGTCAACAGCTATGGCGCATTTGGTATGCAGGGGCAAGGCGCCAGTCAAATCACCAACGAAGGCACCATCAACCAGGCGATCACCACCGATAACTTCGGTACCGCTTCTGCCGCCGATCCCTGGAGCAAGGACAAACCCACTGACTCGCTGACGCTGGCCATTGGTATGCAACTGTCTGACAATGCGCAAGGGGTCAACAACGGCGATATCAACGTCGTGGACGGGCGCAAAAACGGTGCATCCTACGGCAGCGGCATCGCCTATGGCGTAGAAGTCGCCGACAACGCCACC
Source organism: Citrobacter sp. LUTT5 (assembly GCF_009905315.1). Classification (NCBI taxonomy): domain Bacteria; kingdom Pseudomonadati; phylum Pseudomonadota; class Gammaproteobacteria; order Enterobacterales; family Enterobacteriaceae; genus Citrobacter; species Citrobacter sp. LUTT5. The sequence goes on from NZ_CP047606.1 coordinate 3,521,656, forward strand.
TTTACCAACAGCGCAGGTGCCTCTATTTATCTTGGCCGTAACGCAAGTGATCCGTCTAAAGATGTCACCATGGCAGGCGGTTCAAGTCTGAGCGCCGGGATCATGACCAAGAGCGCCAAAGAGGTGATTAACAACGGCCTTATCACGCTGGGAACCGGCGTACGTAACGCCGCGGGTATGCTGATTGGTAACGCGACCGGCAACGTCATCAATACCGGTAATATCGTGATCAATGGCGATTCCAGCGCGGGGAGTAGCAGGAACTACGGTATCACCGTGCGTGACAGCGGCGCGGAAAATAATCAGGAAATTCGCAACGACGGCAAGATTAACGTCAACGGCACCAACAACGTCGGCATCCACGTCAGCGCAACTAACAAAAATGCCGAAGCCACAACCAGCGCTTCAGGCTCTATCGTAGTTGATGGTGAAGGTAGTGTCGGTAACCGTAACTATGCCGTCTGGGCTGAAGGTGGCAAAGATGGAAAGGCAGTGGTCAACGTCTATTCCAACATCACGCTAAACAAAGCCGGGAACATCGGCGTACACGTGCGTGATAACGCCGTCGCTAACGTCGACAGCCTGAGTAGCCCGGCATTCAACAGCACCGATCAGATTGGCTATTACCTGTATGGTCAAGGCGCGACCGCCAATATTGGTCAGGCGGTAATGAATGACAACGGGCAAGATCGCACCACCATTTTCCGTATTGCCAATGGTGCAATGCTGGCCGGTAACACCACCACTCCTGACGGTCAGGCCAGCTCTAACCTTGACCTGACCTTAAGCGGCGAACAGTCCGTTGGCGTATTAGCGACGGGCACAGGCAGTAGTGTGGATACCGGAGAAGCCACGTTCACCGTGCAGGGCACCGACTCCGCAGCGCTGCTGGTTGAAGGCGGCGCCACAGGTAACATCAGCGATAAAACCACCATCAATTTAACCGGTGAAAGAACCATTGCCGGGGTAGTGGACGGTCAGGCTCACCAGTTGAATGGCAACGCAGAAGGTAGCGCCACTCCGACCATCCTCACCTCAAACGCAAAAATCACTTCAGAAGCCAGCGGCAACAAGGTTATTGCCTATGTGGCAAGGAACCAGGGCAGCCTGATCCTCGATACCCAGGCAATTATCGATCTTGCCAGCACCGACAGCATTGGTGTTAACGTGCAACAAGGCGGGAGTTTAACCAATAACGCGACCGCTGCCTTACATGTGAGTAACGGCATTGGCGTACAAGCTTCGGGTTCGAACGCACAGATTAAAAAACTGGGTCAGATTCAAGTCGATGATGGAACCGCAGGAGTTCTGCTGACCAACGGCGCCAGCCTGAATATTACTGGTAATACTGGCGATGCCATCACCACCAATGGCACTGCTGACGGTATTCGCCTGGACACAGGGGCCGGTAAGCTGGCTGCCAAAGGGGTGATTATTAGTGCCAAAGGTACTGGCGCGGGCATTCAAAACGATGCCAACAATACCGATATCACACTCAATGATGTCACCATCAATGCCAACGACGGTCCGGGGATCCGTACCAGCGTCGCGTTAAACATGAAAGATGGCCTGAATAACATTCTGAACGTTAACGGTAAAGGTACCGGCTTCGCCTTTGAGCAGCGCAATGGTGACGCAGTGACAGGCAATCTGACCATCGGTAAAGGCTATACCGTTGAGGTGCATAACAGCGAAGGCAGCGGTATCCGCGCCAATACGGACGGTAAGGTCACCACCAATGCCAATATCAACGTCTACGACAGCGCAGGTGGTTCTGCAATCATCGCTAAAAATGTTAGCGCAATAGCCAATAGCGGAAAAATTACCTCTGCCAGCACCATCGCACCCGTTATTGATGCCAGCGGTGACAGCAATAAAAAAATCACCAATACCGGTACCCTTCAGGCTATCAACGATACGGCAGTGGCGATTCAATCTGGCAAGGGCAATGACACCATTGATATCAGCCAGGGTATCACCAGTGGCGTGATCAACACTGGAGAAGGCAAGGACACCTTTAACTGGCAAAGCGGAACCTTTGCGGGCGAGGTGAATTTCGCCGGAACCGACGGCAACAATAAAGCCAACATCGGCAATGTGACGCTGGATAAAACGCGCCATATCACTACCGAAGCCGGCAGTGGCAACGCCCTCACCTTCACCAATACACACGGTAACAGTGCGAAAATTGGCAGTCTGAGCAGCGATAACCTGACCACCGGTACCAACATCGGCACGGGTTGGGACTCACTGACCATTAGCGGTTCAAGTGCAGATATGCGCATCGTCGATAGTCTGCAACTGGCAAGTAAAACCATTGCGGTTACCAATGGCGCAACGCTGCGTACCGGCGATCACGGCGAGTCCACCAGCACTGCCGCGACCATCGCTGACTACAATGTGACGACTCAGGGTGCAGGCAGCCGGGTCATCTTTGACACGCAGGGCGACACGACGGCGGCACAGATCTATAACGGCGTCATCAGCGGTGATGGGAAGTTTGAACGCGCGGCGGGCGGCACCACCGTCTTTACCGCCAACAACACCTATACCGGCTCTACCACTATTGATCAATCTGGTACGCTGCAGTTGGGTGACGGCGGAAATACAGGCGGAGTCAACGCCGTGTCTGACATCATCGACAATGGCGTACTGGCGATTAATCGGGCCAATGATGTGCTGCTTGGCGGCGTAATCTCCGGGATCGGTGCGTTACAGCAGATTGGTAACGGTATTACTCGCCTGACGGGCAATAACACCTATACCGGCGACACGACCGTCACCAGCGGTACGCTACTGGTGAAAGGGAATCAGAGTGCCGCGACGGGTGTGACCAAAGTAAGCGGTACGGCGACGCTGGGGGGTAACGGGGTGATCGGCGGCGACGTGCTGATGAACGATGCCTCTACCCTCAGCGCCGGTGACGGCGGTGCGGGTACGTTATCCATTAACGGTAATCTGCAGCTTGGCAGCAAAACGACCTCCGCTTTCGAACTGGGTCAAGCCTATACGCCAGGCGGCGCGCTAAACGATCTGATTAACGTCGCAGGCGATCTGCAACTGGACGGGACTCTGGACGTCACCACTTCACAGGGTGGTAACTTCGGACCGGGCGTGTACCGTATCTATAACTACGGTGGCACGCTGGATAACCAGACGCTGGAATTAGGCGCGATACCGAATAGCCAGGATAAGAGCAATATTTTTGTTCAGACCTCCATCGACAAACAGGTCAACCTGGTGAATGCCAACGGCGTTACCCTGCAGTTCTGGGACGGCGCAACCGTTAATCAGAGCCACGGCGCGTCGGGCATTGAAGGCGACAGCAAAATTGACGGTGGCGATGGCAAATGGATGGCAATCGGCAGTCAGGGTGATAACAACTGGACCACCGCAACCGGTGAAGGTAACGCCCCTTGGGCACAGAAGTCCTTCGCCGTCTTCACCACCAAAGGCGGTACCGTTACCGTGGATAACGCCGCGGGAGAAGTTAACTTCTCCGGAGCACAGTTTGATGCCGATGGCTATGTCGTTAAAGGCGATGCGCTTAACGCGTATGCCACCACGGAAAACGCGACCCACGCAGGCCAGACGCCGGGGACTGGCGAACTACTGGTGCGCGTTGGCGCTGGTGGTGCGGGGCAAAACTATACCGCGACCATTGAGTCCGTTATCCGCGAGGCCAGTACTGCTGACAAGCTGACGCTGGTGAAAACCGACCTTGGCCGTCTGATCCTCAGCGGTGACAACGAATATCGCGGCGGCACGCGCATTGATGGCGGCACGTTGCAGATCTCCTCCGACAGCAATCTCGGCCAGAGCAGAACTGATCTGGCCATCAATAACGGTTCAACGCTGCAACTGGGCGCGGACCTGACCAGCAATCGCACCATTGAGCTGGGAGCGAATGAGAATGCTGCGGTGTTTGACCTTAATTCGCACCACTTCACGCCAACCGGTGAGATTACCGGCGAGGGTAAACTGAAAGTCACCAGCAGCTCTAGCGATGCGGGCAGCACCTTGTCGCTCGACCGCGCAAACAGCTACAAAGGCGACACCGAAATTGCCGGTACCGGAAACGCCAACAATGTGACGGTCAACGTCAGCAAAACCGGAGCCTTTGGCAGTAATGAAAGCAGCACCGTGAACATCAATAAGGGTGCGACGCTCAATGTCAGCGGGACAGATACCAGCCTGAAATCCCTGACTATGAACATCGCCGACAGCCTGTTAACGCTGGCGGATAACGTCACCGCCGCAAGCGCAATGCTGAACCTGACGGGCACGGCGAAAGCGGTGTTAACCAACAACGCCAGCGCGGGCAACGCGACGGTTAACGTGTCAAAAGACAGTACCCTGGCGCTGGAAGAAAATGCCAGCGGGGGCAATGCCACCGTGAATAACAGCGGACTGATGACCTTTGCTGACTATGCGATGGCAGAGAACACCGTCGTTAAAAACCTGGTGGGCGGTAAGGTCGATATCAGCGCAGTCGACAGCGCAACGTCTATCGGCTCGTTGTCCGGCGCGGGTAATGTCGAACTGGGCAATAAAGAACTGTCGCTGGGTAATCTGCATCTTGATGACACCATCAGCGGTATTATCAGCGGCAACGACGGCAGCCTGGTGAAAATCGGTGACGGTACGTTGACGCTGACCGGCGATAACACTTACACCGGCACCACGGACGTCAATGAAGGCGTGCTGCTGGTCAACGGTAATCAGTCTGCGGCTACCGGCCAGGTGACGGTGAAATCCGGGGCAACGCTCGGCGGTAACGGTATTATCGGCGGCGCGGTTGATGTGCTGGACGACGCGCATATTACCGCGGGTGCAGCTATCAACAGTGTGGGTAAACTCACTACCGGTTCCCTGACGCTCAGTGATAATGCCCAACTGGATTATCAGTTTGGTCAGGCTTATACCCCGGGCGGTGCCTTCAACGACTTGATTGACGTAAATGGCGATCTGACGCTCGACGGTAAGCTCAACATTGAAACCTCACCAGGTGGAAGCTTTGATGTGGGCGTTTACCGCGTCATCAACTACACCGGCACATTGACCAACAATGTGATGGATATTGCTAACGCACCGGAAGCAGCTGACAGCCTGTACGTGCAGACATCGGTGAAAAATCAGGTCAACCTGGTCAACCACGTCGGACTGACGCTGCGCTTCTGGGACGGCACCGGCGGTGAGAATGGCGAGCTGAAAAATAACGGCGTCATTAACGGCGGCGACGGTATCTGGCAATCCAGCCAGGGTAACGACAACTGGACCACCGATGAATCGACGCCAGAAGGCGCGTTGAACGCACCGTTTACCGATGCCGCATTCGCCGTCTTCCAGGGTGAAGCGGGCAACGTAACCGTCGATAACAGCAAAGGCGATGTCATCATCAGCGGCGCGCAGTTCGCCACCGATGGTTATCGTGTGGGCGGCGAAGCCATTACCACCGACACGGCAAACACCCTGATTCGTGTCGGCGATGGCACAGTAGACGGCGCCAGTTACACCGCCACTATCGACAGCGTTATCCGCGGTACCGGCGGCCTGAATAAAGGCGATCTCGGTACGCTGATTCTCACCGGCGACAATACTTACAGCGGTGGCACCACCATCACCTCAGGGACGCTGCAGGTGGCGGGTGATACCAACTTGGGTGCGGCAGATACGGGAATTACCTTTAATGGCGGTACGCTGAAGTATGGCGAAGCGTTTGATACTGCCCGTCAGGTGACGCTGGAATCCGGCGGCGGGACATTCGACACCAACGGGCATGACGTTTCTCTGCTGACGGAAGTCGAAGGTAACGGTCAACTGACCAAAACCGGTAAAGGCTCCCTCACCCTGACGCTGGATAACACCTACACCGGTGGCACCACCATCGAACAAGGCGTTTTACAACTGGGTAACGGCGGTGATATTGGCAGCATTCAGGGGGATGTCGTTGATAACGGCGTACTCAACGTCAATCGTGGCGATACCCTGGCGCTGACCGGCAATATCAGTGGTAAAGGCCAGTTGCATCAGACCGGTAGCGGCATTACCGAGCTGCAAGGTGAAAACAGCTACAGCGGCGCTACGTTGATCGCCAACGGCGTACTGCAAGCGGGTAATACCAACACCCTGAGTAGCGCATCACACCACTATGTAGTCGCAGACACCACGTTGAACACGCAGGGCTATAACCAGACGGTAGCGGGCCTGAGCAACGGTGGCGATGTCTCGCTCATCGGTCAGCAGACTGGCACAACCTTAACCGTCAAAGGGGATTACACCGGCGAAAAAGGGACTATCAACATGGCAGCTATCCAGAATGGTAGCGTAGCAGGCATTGCCGACCGTCTGATTATCGATGGCGGTAAAGCCAGCGGTAGCACACTGCTGGATGTCGATGGTTCTGGTCTTGGCGCGCCGACCATTGGGGATGGTATCGAAGTGGTGACTGCGCTCAATGGCGCAACCACAACCGCGCAAACCTCACGGGATGCCTTCCATCTTGCCGCCGATCGTATGGCTGCAGGTGCGTTTGAGTACCAACTACATGCGGGTAATGCTCAGGGCCAGGGTGAAAACTGGTATCTGAGAAGTGAATACCGTCCAGAAACCATGCTGTATTCTGGCCTCGCCAGCGTAGTACGTCAGGGTGATATTAGCCTGTTAGGTAACATGCACCAACGTATGGGGGACGAGGTTAAACCGGGCATTGATGAAGACAATCGCGCCTGGGCAAGAATGATTGGCTACTCCGGTAAAACCAAACTGGATGATGCTGCCGGTACGCAAACCAGCTCCCATACCATGGGTATCCAGGTCGGCGTTGATATGTATGCTAACGAAAGCTGGAAAGCCGGGATGTATACCAGCATCCTTGATATCGACAGCAACGTGAAAGGCACGAAGACAGGCAGCGATGGCAAAGGCGGTAACATCGACGACAACGCATTTTACGTCGGTGGCTATGCGACCTGGTTCTCGGGTGACGGTATGTATGTTGATAACGTCCTGCAGTACGGTAACCATAAATCCCGCCTGACGGCGACCGGTAACAATGGCTCGTATACCGTCAGAGGCAACACGCTGACGGCGTCGACAGAGGTGGGTAAATCGTTCCGTTTAGGCGCCAGCGCATGGAGTCTGGAGCCTCAGGCTCAGTTGATCTACCAGTACAGCGACTTTGATAACAGCACGCTGGATGGTGTGACCCCAACGAAAGTGAAAATGGATACCGCAGACTCCTTTACCGCGCGTCTGGGCGTGCGTCTGGTCGCTGACTATGACACCAACCATGGCAAATTCCAGCCGTACGGCAGGGTTAACGTCTGGCAGGGTCTGGGTTCAAAAGACAAAACGCACTTTAGCAATGCGGTAGCCACCACTACGCTGGAATCTTCACAGCAGTACTCCAGCACTGAAGTTGCAGCCGGCCTGTCATGGTCTATCGACAGAAACCTGCAGGTCTACGGTGAGCTGGGTACGCAATTCAGCAACGGCGGCAGTAAGTCGCAGGTCGAAGCGCCGGTCAATGCCTCTATCGGCTTTAAGAAATCGTTCTAAGCTGACATAAACTCGCCAGCCTCCTGTTCAGCAGGGGGCTTTTTTTTGCTTATCAGTATTACAGGGGTGACTGATGCGCGACGCTTATCAGGCCTACAGACTTACCAGCAACGTGGAACAATCAAGGGATTGGGAAACGTAAATACGGAAGGATTAACGATTATATTGTGCTAAGAGTGAAGGGATCTCTTGTGCCTGCACCGGGGGAGAAATGAAAAAGCCTTGAATTTTGTCACAACCAATCTGCATCAACCGGTCCAGTTGGGACTGGGTTTCCACCCCTTCGGCAAGAACTTCGATACCAAAATTATGCGCCAGTGAAATAATACCCTCAACAATCTTTGTCGATCGGGTGTCGGGTTCAATGCCAGTGACAAATTCTTTATCAATTTTTAAGGTATCAAAAGGATATTTCAACAGGTAATTAAGATTAGCATGACCGGTTCCAAAATCATCAAGCGCAAGCTTGACCCCTATCGCCTTTAATTCCGTCATATTTTTAGCCGCAATCTGACTGTCGTACAGCGGTGACGTTTCGGTGACCTCTATTTGGCATCGATGGACCGGCAATCCGGAGGTGGCAAGATTTTGTCTGACGCGTTGGGGTAACAGAGGATCGCAGAATTCAAGCGCGGAAATATTGACGGATAATACAATGGGGTCAGGCCAGGAAGTTGCAACATCCCACGGAGAGTGAGTAACCATATCTTCAATTGAAATAATATTGCCGCTATCTTCCAGTAACGTAATAAAAACATCGGGAGAGATCATACCCATCTGAGGACTATTCCAACGCATTAATGCTTCAAATCCGCTTATACGCTGGGCATGTAAATTGAAAATAGGCTGATAAACCATATAAAGTTGACTGGTATTCAAAGCCTTTTCAAGCGCAGTTAGCACCTCATTGGAATTAAACATTCCCCTCTCCCTCTACAAATCATAACATTAAAAACCAGTCAAAATCACTCCCGAATTGTATCTACTATTAGGTGTATTACATCAGAAAAGAATGGTCAGGTTAGGGTAAAAAAGACATACGATGGGTAAATCTGACAATTAACTTATTTAAATCAGAGGTATTGGTCAGGCCAAGCTTGGCGACGACTCTCATCTTATGTGCCTGAATCGTTTTATAGTTCAGGCTAACTAACTCAGAAATTTCTTTGGCTGTATAACCACTTACCAGTAAGTTCAGGATCTGCTGCTCTCTTTCGGTTAATCTTTTCTGCGAACGATACAGTCGGGGGTTCCATTTCCCGACTGATAATGTCGCCAATTGACCAAAATCACGCAATGAAGATTTTTCAGTCAAAACTATTATTTTTTCGACATATAATAACTCTACGCATAATTTCGCCACCAAACTATCAGCAACAATCACCACGACGTTATTATAGAATTTGAATCGGTTTTTATTCAAAAACTGAACAATGTCCGAACACGCATGTTCATTATCGATGATATTAAAAACCATGGTTTGATGCTGGCATAATGATGACTGATGCAACATATCCTCAAACTGGAATGTTTGTATCGGTACATGTTTGCTGGTGAGGTAGGCAAACATACCATTGCCCACAAAATTATCACTGCCACACATCAACATCCTGTTCACCGTTCCTTATAAGCCTCTAATCTTGTTACTCATTAAAAATTTAATAATAATTTTCTCGACTTCAGTCTCTTCACGACGATTTTTAAAATCAAACTCACACGAGATCTGATGACAGGAATACAACTGGTTATCCTCATCAAATTCATTGATCAGGACGACATCGATCACTTTTAAGTCCAGTTGTAAACTACCAAATGTATCGAAATCCAGAGATGCATTTTTAATCACCGCATCTTTATAAAGAAAACGGGCGTTTACATCTTTAACGATTAACGCACAACCACCCTGCGAGATATTTTTAATCTTGAAAGAGTAGTTTTCTCCATTTTTGTAACGACCAAAACAGAAAAAGTCATACCCCTTCATGAAGGAAAAACGCTGATTTTGTCTCTGCTGGGCAAAGAAAATCAAATCCGGTATGAGGTAGGATAATCCTACTTCTGCACCCGCTGATGGGGTTTGCTCGAATCTGGCACTAAATTTCACAATCCCGCTTTCGCTGTGCAGGATAAAGTATTGGACCTTTTCAGGAACAATGTCTTCGTGCCAGGAGATAACAAACCGCTCGAAATCAACGTTCTCTAACTGCGTGATAACGCTACTGTTTTCACATAACACTTCCAGTTTCGTTTTCTTGTGCAGCTCTTCACGAAGGGTAGCTATGATTTCAAACTTATCTTCCTTTGCTAATCCAAAGCTCATTCTAAAACCCTTATTTCCATATTTAAGATATGTCTCGCGTTTGGTTACTCACACAACACAAGATCAGCATCCACCCCTGGTGCTTAATTACCATAGTGGATTCCATGTCGAACAGTTGGTTAAAAATTAAGTTTTTAACTATCTTTAGCCATTTATTGATACGTAAAAACATTTAATCAAAGTTAATTCTAGCTGAAGTCATGCCTAAAACCATGCGAACGTGTTGATTAATTATAACAAAAGTGAATAACAATCTTTTTTAAAGTGTCATTTTGAGATAACAAATAGCAAGAATTGCACAGAAAAAAACTGAGAAAAATGAATGGATTTTGATGGAGGAACTACGCAATATGCGAACTGGTGCGCTATCGAAAGAAGAAAGAAGAAAGAAGATGCTTACGTAACTATATTATTAATCGGTAATATAAGTCCGACTGGTTATTGTGGCAAAGCGAATCATTGTATTTCATGTATAACATAAATTTCCCTTAGGGCAGAAAAAAGGCCAGCGTCCTGCTGGCCCGGTAATTACCGAATCGAACTATAGTGGCTTACTGTCTTGCAGAGGGTACAACGTTAAAAATTCAATACTTTTGCTTAATAATTGATCGGGAAGAATCCGCGATGACCATCACCGCTCCCGCCAACATTAACGTATCTTTTAACACCAACCGTCCAGCGCCTGACAAGTACGGAAATCCGTGGTGTAAATCACCCAGCGGCATCACCCATGCTTCTGGTGTGGTTATTAAAAATGATAAAGTTACAATTGGTGTGGCAAATGCCAGAACGCCGCCAATTAATCCCAGCCAACGGCTAACAGGATTAGCCAGCACCAGCAAAGCGATAAGAACTTCGACTACGCCCAGGCCATTTGAGAACGTATACGTGTTATTCGCCGTCTGCCATTCACGAGCCTGCGGTTTGAATTCACCTTCGTGGGTTAAATGTTGTTTGTATTCTTCTGGATGCTCATAAAAAAATGACATTACCGGACTATTGGCGACAAACGGCGTAATGCTGTCGGCTTCGTAAGGTACAAATTTTAATAACCCAATCCAGATAAAAACAATCGCGATACTCAGGCGAATCAAGGTTAATCCAACCCTATCACCTTTGCCCAATATACGAAGATATTTTTCCATTCCGGCTCTCCTCACTTGTACAAAATTGCCGTTGCGTGAGTGCTGCTATCAATGCGCATTGAGGTAATTTTCCAGGAAGTCGCTTTCTTTTCCTGTGCCAGTTTCGCAATGGCATCTTCCACCACGGAAGGAGTGCCAGACACAGCTGATACGCTAACGTGGGCAACCTCGGTTTGCGCTAACACGGAAAATGTCACCGGAGCAGTCAGTAATGCAGTCATTAGTAACGTAGTTTTAAACATGTTCATTTCTATTCCCATTAACAAGTTATTTCAGTGGAAATATAATAAAAGATGTCACCTTATTTTATTTCATCCGTAACGCCAAAATAACTGTCAATTAGTATCAGGAAGTATAAAAACAAATAAAAAAGCCCCACACGGGTGGGGCAAATATGTAGACTACGCTATTATTATTTAATGAGAGAAAAGAGATCGTTTAGTGATTCGCTCATGCTTGGATGGGTAAATATTTGGTCACGCAATGTGGTATAAGGTAACCCCGCATCCATAACCGTCTTGATGATATTAATCATTTCATGAGAATCCACGCACAGCAGCGACACACCTAATATTTGTTTCGTTTCGCTATCCACCACCGCTTTAAGTACGCCACGGGTATCATTCATCACCCGCGCACGCGGGATAGCCGCTACCGGCAACGTCACGACCTGCACCGCCGCACCGCTGGCGCGAGCCTGTTCTTCAGTCATTCCGACGCGGGAAAGCGGCGGCGTCATAAAGACGGAATATGGTACATTTTGACGATCGCCCGTGTTACGTACCCCCTCGCCTAGCAGGTTGTCGCGCACAATACGGAAGTCATCCAGCGAGATATAGGTAAATTGTAATCCACCAGTGACATCGCCCATTGCCCATATGTTATCTGCCGAGGTACGTAGATATTTATTTACAATAACGGCACCACGGTCATTTACATCTACACCCGCATTCTGCAACTGCAGATTTTCAGTCGCCGGTTTGCGACCCGATGCCACCAGCAGCACATCCACCGTCTGGGTACCTTCCGGCATGTGCAGCTGTACTGCACTATCGTGAGAGGAGACCGACTGCACGTTGGCATTGAGGATCAGCTCAACGCCTTGGTCGCGTAAAATGTTGGCGATAGTGTCAGCAATATCCCGGTCTTCACGAGGCAAAAACTGCGGAGCTGCTTCATAAATAGTGACTTTGCTACCAAAGTTGGCAAACATCGATGCGAATTCAACGCCGATATACCCACCGCCCAAAATGCCCAGACGCTCGGGACGTTGCGTCAAATTCAACAACCCGGTGCTGTCAAATACGCCAGGCGTCGTGGTTAATCCCTCAACGTTCGGAATCGTTGACTGGGCGCCAGTATTAATAAAGATTTTCTCGCCGCTCAGTTCAACCTCACCTGTTGGCTGCACGACCCGCAGTGTATGGTTATCAATGAATTCAGCACGACCTTCAATCACATCCACGTTCTCCAGATCGGCAAGATTATGGAAGTTTTTATCGCGCAGAAAACTAACAACGGAGGTCTTGCGCTGCATCGCTGCGGCAAAGTCATGCTGAAGTTCAGCATCGTGTACCAGGGTTTTGGTTGGAATGCAGCCGATATTGATGCATGTCCCACCATACATGGTGTTTGACTGTTCAATAATCGCTACCCGCCAACCCGTTTTGGCCAGTGTTGCCGCCAGCGTTTTACCCGCTTTACCAAATCCGATAACAATCGCCTGATACTGATTCATGCTGTCTCTCCGCCATGTCACTGTTTATTTGTTGAACTGAATTATAGGTTTAGCGATGCAAGAACAATGTATCCATAACGCGCCAATTACTGTCAGATCGTCTAAAAAACCACTCTTCCCCTTCCACTCAACTTATTGAGTAATTAAACTAATACCATAAAATTATTAATAAAATTATTTGTGATAGCGTTGTTATCATCTCAATTAGCATTAGCAAAAACTGCCCAGGAGTCTTCATGGACGCACTTAGCCGATTACTTATGCTTAACGACCCGCAGGGCTCGATTGATCAAAACTGCCTGTTGAGCAGGGACTGGCAACTGCCGCATGCGGCGGGTGAACTGTCCGTTATTCGCTGGCATACGGTAACCCAGGGATTCGCTCAACTGGATATGCCTGACGGAACATCTTCCACATTACACCCTGGAACAATAGTCATTCTGCCGCAAAACTCCGCGCATCGACTGTGCCAGACAGGGGAAGAACAAACGCATATTGTCTGCGGGAGCCTGCGATTACAGGCATCTTCACGCTATTTTTTAACCGCGCTTCCGGAAGTATTATTACTGGCGCCTGAGGAGAACAGCCCCGTCAGCCATTGGCTGAAGGCCATGATTACGCTAATGCAGGAGGAATACATCAACGATCTGCCTGGCTCCAGCATCGTTTGCAGCCAGCAATGCGCTACGCTGTTCGCGTTAACCGTTCGCGAGTGGCTCGCCCAGTCGACACCCGCTAAAAATGTGCTGAATTTACTGCTGCACCCCAGGCTTGGAGCCGTTGTATTCATGATGCTGGAGTCACCGGCTTTTGCCTGGACCGTCGAAGAACTGGCAAAACGTGCACATATGTCGCGGGCCAGCTTCGCACAGCTATTCCGTGAAGTATCAAACTCCACGCCGCTGGCGGTGTTAACCGCGCTGCGCCTGCAGTTCGCCGCCCAGATGCTATCGCGCGGTACACAGCCGTTAATCGTTATTGCCGAGTCGGTGGGTTACGCCAGCGAATCGTCGTTTCATAAAGTCTTTTTACGGGAATTTGGCTGCACGCCGGGCGAGTACCGCAAACGCGTGAAAGCGTTGGCGGCATAACGCAACGCCTGCTTCGGCAGTAAAACCGAGGCAGACGAGCGCTTCAGGGCATTACTTTTGGTGGCGATGCCTGTGCAGCCACATCAGCTTATAAGCGGCCGGAATAATGAACAGAGAGAGCAATGGTGCAGTGATCATGCCGCCAATCATCGGCGCGGCTATGCGGCTCATGACTTCTGAGCCAGCTCCCGTCCCCCACAAGATAGGTAACAGACCCGCAATAATCACCGCCACGGTCATCGCTTTCGGGCGCACGCGCAGCACAGCACCGTGATATAACGCTTCATCCAGCTTATCCGCCGTAAAGGTTTGCGGATTTTCCAACGCAGGTTCGGCTTCAATAGCGTGGCGCAAGTACATCAGCATCACCACGCCAAACTCCGCAGCAACACCTGCCAGGGCGATAAATCCGGTTCCGGTTGCAACCGACATATGGAACCCCATCCAGTAAAGGAACCAGATGCCGCCCACCAGCGCAAAAGGCACACTGGTGATAATCAGCAGCGCTTCACCAAAGCGACGGAAGGCCAGATAAAGCAGAACGAAGATTATCATCAGCGTCATCGGCACCATCAGTTTGAGCTTATGACTGGCGCGCTCAAGCAGCTCGAACTGCCCGGAAAACGCCACGCTGGTCCCCGGCTTTAACTGTACGTTTTCAGCGATCGCTTTTTTCAGATCGTTCACCACTGAGACCATGTCACGATCGCGGGCGTCGATGTAAATCCAGCTGGTTGGTCGCGCATCTTCGGTTTTCAGCATCGAAGGCCCCGAAACCACCGTCACATCGGCGACATCCGCCAGCGTGATTTGCTGTTTCATGGGCGTCAGAATGGGCAGATTACGCAGCGCTTCCGGGCTATCACGATAGCTCTGCGCATAGCGAAGGTTAATCGGATAACGTGCAATCCCTTCCACCGTTTCGCCGACCATTGCGCCTCCGACCGCAGAGGTGACAAACAGTTGCACCGCGCCGACGGTCATTCCGTACCGGGCCGCTTTCTCCCGATTAATATCCACATTGATATAGCGCCCCCCGACCAGGCGCTCAGCCAGCGCCGAAGAGACGCCCGGCACGGTTCTGGCCACCTCTTCAATTTGCTCCGCCGTGGCGTCGATATCTGCCAGAACGTTACCTGACACCTTAATGCCAATTGGGCTTTTGATCCCCGTAGAGAGCATGTCGATACGGTTACGAATCGGCGGAACCCACAGATTCGCTAGTCCCGGCAAGCGTACGGTTTTATCGAGCTCGGCAATGATTTTGTCCATCGTCATCCCCGGACGCCACTGGTCCTGCGGCTTCAGTTGGATCGTCGTTTCAACCATTTCCAGCGGTGCAGAGTCTGTTGCGGTTTCTGCCTTACCGGTTTTACCAAACACGCGCGCCACTTCCGGAACGGTCATGATCAGCTTGTCGGTTTTTTGCAGCATGTCCGCTGCCTGCGCCGCTGAGATCCCCGGCAATGTCGAAGGCATATACAGCAGGTCACCTTCGTTAATCTGCGGCAGGAATTCGCCACCGACTTTATTCAGCGGGTAGATAACCGTCAGTATTGAAAGCACCGCCACCAGAATGGTGGTCTTGGGCCAGTGCAATACCTTCAGCAATAGCGGATGGTAAATACGGATCAGGAAACGGTTAAGCGGGTTGCTGCTTTCTGCAGGTATTTTTCCGCGGATCCAGAATCCCATCAGGATTGGAATAACCACGATGGCCAGAAACGCCGCACCTGCCATGGCATACGTTTTGGTGAACGCCAGCGGCCCGAACAGTCGCCCCTCTTGCCCCTCAAGCGTGAAAATAGGGATAAACGACAATGTGATAATCAGCAGGCTGATGAACAATGCCGGGCCGACTTCTACCGAGGCGTCAGTAATGACCTTCCAGCGCGTTGCGTTATCCAGCTTTTCATGCGGATGCTGATGCCCCCACTCTTCCAGCCGCTTATGGGCGTTTTCAATCATCACGATGGCGGCATCGACCATCGCCCCGACGGCAATGGCAATGCCCCCCAGCGACATGATATTGGCGTTCAGCCCCTGGAAATGCATCACGATGAACGCGATACACAGCCCCAGCGGCAGGGAAATAATCGCCACCAGCGCAGAACGCAGATGCCACAGGAACAATGCACACACCAGCGCAACAACGATAAACTCTTCCAGCAGCTTGTAGCTCAGGTTATCAATGGCGCGGTCAATGAGCTGACTGCGATCGTATGTTGTAACTATTTCTACGCCTTCCGGCAGGCTACTTTTCAGCGTATCGAGCTTGGCTTTAACCGCGGAGATCACCTCACGCGCATTTTTACCGGACCGCAGAATAACCACCCCGCCCGCCACTTCGCCTTCGCCATTCAGTTCGGCGATCCCACGGCGCATTTCCGGCCCAATCTGTACGCGCGCCACATCGCGCAGGTAAACAGGTACACCGTCGGCCCCTGTTTTCAGGACGATGTTATTGAAATCATCGAGAGTTTGCAGATATCCACTGGCGCGGACCATATATTCCGCTTCAGCCATCTCAACAGATGAGCCGCCTGCTTCCTGATTCGACGTATCCAGCGCCGATTTCACGTCCGCCAGACTGATGCCATATTGCGTCAGCTTCATCGGATCAATAACGACCTGATACTGTTTAACCACGCCGCCTACCGAGGCGACTTCCGCCACGTTGGGAATCGTTTTTAACTCATACTTTAAAAACCAGTCCTGAAGAGAACGTAATTCCGCCAGATCGTGTTTCCCGCTGCGATCCACCAGCGCGTACTCAAATATCCAGCCGACACCCGTGGCGTCCGGTCCCATTTCCGCGCTAACGCCAGCCGGCAATTTTCCCTGAACCTGGTTGAGGTACTCCAGTACGCGCGAGCGCGCCCAGTAAGGATCGGTACCATCTTCGAAAATGACGTACACGTAGGAATCGCCAAACTGCGAGAAACCACGCGCAGTTTTCGCGCCCGGTACCGACAGCATGGTGGTGGTCAGCGGGTAGGTCACCTGATTTTCAACAATTTGCGGCGCCTGACCCGGATAGCTGGTTTTGACGATCACCTGAACATCAGAGAGATCGGGCAGCGCATCAACCGGGGTATTGATGATGGTCCAGGTTCCCCAAATACTGAGAAACAGCGCCCCCATCATCACCAGAAAACGGTTTGCCACCGAGCGGCGGATAATCCATTCAATCATTTATCATATCCTCAGTGTGAATGGGTCGCCTGGGCTGGCATGGCGGCTGCGTCTTGCGTCTTACTGTTCTGGGCGCGCATACGGTCCAGTGCGCCAGAGATATTCGCTTCGGAATCAATCAGGAACAGACCGCTGGAAACCACTTTTTCGCCTTCGGTCAGGCCGGAGCGGATAGCCGTCAGTCCTTGAGATTCATGGAATACCGCAACCTGTTTCGGCACAAATCGGCCTTCGTTATCAACGGTGATTACCCGCTGCTCGGTACCCGTATTAATTAGCGCTTTAGACGGGATCAGCAGCATTGGCTCGCTTTGTGTTTTCAGTTGCAGGTAAGCATTCATCCCGGGCTTGAGCGCCTCGTCAGGATTATCGACCTGTAAACGGAGCTGGAGCGTACGCGTGGTAGCATCAACGCTGGGTAAGATACTCCACTTGCTGATGGTGAAAGGCTTATCCGGCCAGGCGGGCACGGTGATGGTAAATTGCGAGGCATCTTTAATCAGCCAGGCGATAGATTCCGGGACCGACGCGCTGACCCATACCGGGTCCATACCCTGAATTTTCGCGACCACATTGTCTTTGGAAATGTTCATACCAGTACGCAAATCGAATGCGGTGATCACCCCATCAATAGGCGCTTTCAGGGTAAAGCGGGTCTGAATTTTACGCGTCGATTTTAAACGCTGAATATCCGCTTCAGGCATTCCAGCCAGACGTAATCTCTCCAGAATTCCTTCCACCTGCGTCGCGCTGCCGCCAGTTTCTCGCAGCAATAAATATTCGCTCTGCGCCTCAACCCAATCGGGGATAGTCAGGTCGATCAGCGGCACGCCTTGCTTAATTTTGTCCCCCACGGTCAGTGGGTAAACCTTCTCGATAAAGCCCGCTGAGCGTGCCTGGACAATAACAAACTGGTATTCGTTATAACTAACGTTGGCCGGGAAAGTTTGCGCGTAGTGCAGTGGTCCACGACGCACTGGCTCTGTTTTCAGCCCCAAGTTCTGGGTTTGTGTAGGATCGATGCGCACGCCTGGTGATGACGCGTTCGCGGTCTCTTCATCGGCATATTTCGGGATCAGATCCATATCCATAAATGGCGATTTACCCGGTTTATCAAAACGCGTGTTTGGGTACATGGGGTCGTACCAGAACAACACTTTTCTGGCTTCTTTTGGCGAAGCCTGACCGGTTTCAGCCGTTGCTTTTGCGGATGAATAATAAGTATAAATACCGACAGAAATAACCCCACCGGCAATCATGCCAGCGAGAATAAGCGCGGTATTTTTAATATTTAAAGACGCCATAGTGATTTCCATTGCGCGATAGTCTCACCCGCGTTCGCAAAAACCCGGGCAAGAATAAAAGAGACCAACGAGAACGTTATTTACTGATGTGAATATCGCGTAACACAGAGAGATTTCCCTGCTGAACAAACGTAAACGCGACATTATCGCCTGGCTTAATATCATCAGCCTTCGTATCGGCAACCCGTGTAAAACGCATCGTCATGGCTGGCCAGTTCACCGCAGGAATAGGATCATGCTTGATCGTAATCTTTTTACTTTCCATATCAACAGCTTCAATCACCCCGGTAGCGCTAATGAGTTGTTCCTGTTGAGCCGCTGGCTGCATATTCATCATCTCACCATGCTGATGCTCATTGGCCTGAGCGTTAAACATGATCATAGAGAAAAGACTAAACAGCACAGCTTTGGCGGTCGTATTCATAATTGATGCTCCTGAAAGATTAATATTAAGGATTACTCCACCCAACCGCCGCCTAAGGCAGCAAACAGCTTAATTTCATTAACCTGTTGGGCGTAATTAAGATCGAGCAGCGATTGCCGCGTAGCGAATAAAGAACGTTCTGCGTCTAATACTTCGATATAGCTAACTGCACCATTCTGATAAAGCGCTCTGGCGCGTTGTAGTGTGATTTGCAATGAATCCAGATAACGCTGCTGCCCGCTAATTTGATCGGCAATGCTTTGGCGCAACACCAGTGCATCCGCCACTTCTTTAAACGCGTTCTGAATTTTTTGTTCGTAATTCACTACCGACTGTTGCTGGCGAATTTCTGCCAGGTCGAGATTGGACTGATTACGTCCGGCGTTAAATATTGGAATATCTATTTTGGGGACAAAATTCCACATGCCGCTGGCGGCATTAAATAAACTGGAAAGATCGCTGCTGCTACTGGACACGGAACTGGTTAACGTTATAGACGGAAAAAATGCCGCCCGCGCAGCACCGATATTGGCATTTGCCGCCAATAATCCGTGCTCAGCTTCCATAATATCCGGGCGCTGCAACAGTATTTGCGACGAGAGCGATGGCGGCAGCGTTACCGGTTTAATATCCCCACGGCTGCGCGCGTGGTCATCGGGTAATTTCCCGTATGTACCCAGCAACAACTGCAGCGCGTTATTGGCCTGCGCCAGATCACCTTTACGCTTGGCAATTTCGCTACGCGTACTTTCGATCACACCGCGCGCTTGTTCCAACGCCAGTACGTTGGTGCTACCGGTTACCAGTTGCTTCTCTACAAAAGCGTAAGAGCGCTGGTAGTTTTGCAGCGTTTCTTCAGCAACTTGCAACTGCGCGTAAGCCAGACGCTGATTAAAATAACTTTGCGACACGTTGGAGATTAATGAGATGTGCACCGCCCGACGCGCTTCTTCGCTGGCAAAGAAATTCTGTCGCTCAGCTTCACTCATATTTTTTAGCCGCCCAAAGAAATCCAGGTCGAAACTAAGATTGAGTCCAGCTTCGAATTCACGTTCAGTGCTGCTATCACCTTTTAATTTACCGCTGTATGTACCACTGGAGCCTGCCGTGAGTTGCGGGTAGCGGTCAGCGTCCGTGACGCCATATTGCGCTCTCGCTTCCTGAACTTTTAGCACAGCCATACGTAAATCGCGGTTATTAACCAATGCCTCGCCAATCAGCGCCTTTACCTGGGAGTCAACGAAGAAGCTCCGCCAGCCCGTGTCCTGATATTCACCTGGAGCCGGTACCAGGGCATTCTGTTTTAAAGAAAATTGCTGCGGCACCGGCAAAGCCGGGCGCTGATAGTCCGGCGCCAATGAACAACCGGCGAGCACGAATATAGCGCTGAGAGTAAGAAGCTTAAATTTGCTCATAGTTCTTCTCGTCCTGACCGGACTGATGTCCCTAAAATGTGTAGGAATTTATAGTGCTGTACTTTAACTAAGTGACTCTGTTTAACCGGTGACAGGAAAATGACAAAACTGTCATTTTCCCAATAACCGATTGCTATCCGATCCCGCTTCCCTAGAATTGAAAGTCCGCACAACCCGTGCGTGAAGGAGAATGCGATGAAGGTTTTGATAGTCGAAGATGAGAAAAAAACCGGTGAATATCTGACAAAAGGCCTGACGGAAGCGGGTTTTGTCGTGGATTTAGCGGATAACGGCCTGAACGGGTATCACCTGGCGATGACCGGTGATTACGACCTGCTCATACTCGACATCATGCTGCCGGATGTAAACGGCTGGGATATCGTGCGGATGCTGCGTTCCGCCAACAAAGGAATGCCCATTCTTCTTCTCACCGCACTGGGTACCATTGAACATCGGGTTAAAGGTCTGGAATTGGGTGCTGATGATTACCTGGTTAAACCGTTTGCCTTCGCCGAACTGCTGGCACGGGTCAGAACGCTGTTGCGTCGAGGCGCGGCGGTGATTGTCGAAAGCCAGTTTCAGGTCGCGGATTTAATGGTCGATCTGGTCAGCAGAAAAGTTACCCGCAGCGGTACGCGCATCACTCTGACCAGCAAAGAGTTTACGCTGCTTGAGTTTTTCCTGCGCCATCAGGGGGAAGTTTTACCCCGCTCGCTGATCGCCTCCCAGGTCTGGGATATGAATTTTGACAGCGATACTAATGCCATCGATGTCGCCGTTAAGCGTCTGCGCGCCAAAATTGATAACGATTATGAGCCGAAACTGATTCAGACCGTGCGCGGCGTGGGATATATGCTTGAGGTTCCTGATGGCCAGTAAACGATGGCGGCGCCCTTTTTCACTGGCGACACGACTAACCTTTTTTATCAGTCTGGCGACAATTGCGTCATTTTTCGCCTTTGCATGGATAATGATCCACTCCGTGAAAGTCCACTTCGCCGAGCAGGACATCAATGATTTACAAGAGATTAGCACCACGCTGGAGCGGATTATTAACCAACCTAACGAGCCAGAATCACGCCGACTGGAAACGCTAAAAAATGTGGTGGCGGGTTACTCGAACGTCATTATTTCTCTGGTAGATAGCAACCAGAAGGCCATTTTTCATTCGCCCAATGCGCCGGATCTTCGGCAATTTATCGCCAGCGCAAGGCCGGATAAAAATGCTCATGCCAGCGACGTTTTTATTATCTCAGGCCCTACACTGCAAACCTCCAGACATATCCACGGACAGAAAACATCGTCTAACTGGCGAATGATTCGTCTGCCAGTAGGAAAGCTTGCCGATGGAAAACCAGCATATACGCTGTATCTGGCGTTATCGATCGATTTTCACCTGCACTATATTAACGATCTGAAAAACAAGTTAATTATGACGGCTTCGCTGATTAGCATCATGATTGTTTTTATCGTGCTGTTCGCCGTATACAAAGGCCATGAACCGATCCGTAATGTTAGTCGTCGCATCCAAAATATCACCTCGAAAGATCTCGATGTCCGTCTCGATCCGCAGGCTGTGCCTATTGAACTGGAACAACTGGTTAGTTCGTTTAATCACATGCTCGAACGCATCGAGGACGTATTTAAACGTCAGTCGAACTTCTCGGCGGATATTGCCCATGAGATCCGCACGCCAATAACTAACCTCGTCACCCAAACGGAAATTGCGCTCAGCCAGACCCGCAGCAAAAAAGAACTGGAAGATGTGCTGTATTCCAATCTCGAAGAGTTTGGCCGTATGTCGAAAATGGTGAGTGATATGCTGTTTCTGGCGCAGGCAGATAACAATCAGCTGATCCCAGAAAAAAAAGCGCTCAATCTGGCTGATGAGGTCGGTAAAGTGTTCGACTTTTTCGAAGCCTGGGCAGAGGAGCGTGAGGTTGGTTTACGGTTTGAAGGACGCGCATGCTGGGTTTCAGGCGACCCATTAATGTTACGCCGGGCAATGAGTAACCTGCTGTCAAATGCCATGCGCTATACGCCAAAAGGTGAGTCGGTAACCGTGCGGGTGAAAGAGGCGGATGGTCTGGTCCAGATAGTCGTTGAGAATCCCGGCCCCCCCATTCCCCCGCAACATCTTCCGCGACTCTTTGACCGCTTTTATCGAGTGGACCCTTCACGGCAGCGTAAAGGCGAAGGCAGCGGTATTGGTCTGGCGATTGTGAAATCGATTGTGATTGCCCATCACGGAAAAGTCTCGGTAACTTCCGATCCTTATGTCACTCGCTTTATTCTGACGCTTCCCAAGCACGCGATGTAATTTATGGTGATGACGCTTATACCTGTCATCACCTATTCTCTGACACAACCGTCATAATCCTGTCACGCCACTGACAGTCCCCATTAATTATACTTTCTTCCGTAAACCCAAACAGGAGAAATATGATGAATAAGATGTCCTCTTTTTTAGCTATCGCGTTTTTTATTTCAGTTGGCGTTAATGCGGCAGAAACACCTAAAGTGCATCAACAGGCCGCAATGGCTCATGAAATGATGAATAACAGTCATGCCTCTGCACATCAACAAATGGCGCAGACACACGCCTCGCAGGCAAATAATTCATCGTCAACACCAACCAATGCGCAATCATTTTCACAAATGAATAAACATGAAAAAGCAATGGTTGTTCACCAATCAGTAAATAACGGCCATTCATTTGCTCATGAGATACAGGCCGAGCAGCACCGCGCACAGATCTCCACTCAAGGGTAAAGACGAGCTGTATTGACGACAATATCCATAAATACGCTAAGTTTGAATATTGTGGACTACTCTCCCCGTGCAGGCCTGTTTATATACAAGCCTGCATCCTTGTTCATCGTTAATGTCAACATTAATAATTCATTAAATCTTCCATTAAAAAGTAAAAACCTTTTAACTCTTTATTCAGATTGTATAAAAATCGTAAATCAACTACTTATTATGTTGCGTATCACAACATTTATCACCTCACCCTAATTATAAATTAGGATTACCCCTGGTATGCGTCGTTAATATTTAATGGGAGACTGCCATCGTCGTAAAAATGACAGCCAAAAAGTTCGTGTTCCTATAAATAAACTTAATGATGATAGTGAGTGAAAAATGAATAAACGTCTGCTGACCCTCCTGGTCCTTGGCCTGACAACGGCCACAACGGCATGTGCAATTACCCCGGCAATGCAGAAAAAGTATGAACGTTCAGGTTGTACGCAAATGAGCGAACTCAATGGTTGTGATGTGAACAAATCCTATCAATGGAACCACGATCATGGCTTTATCGAGAACGATAACAGCCAGCAAAATCGTCATCATCGCCATGGTGAAGAGCAGCAAAATACCACAGGCCGGGATAACTACGATAATGCGGGTATTGATGGCAAATTCAGCGGAAATTACGTGGCCAAATTTGCCAATGGTCAACGCAGCGTTGATATTCACGTCGAAGGTTCCGGCGTTTACGTCAATGGTAAGGAAGTACGTGACGTAAATACCTATAAGGATACGATGACCTTCCGCGTCGGTTATGCCACTTACACCATTAAAACAAATGGTCGCGGTAGCTGGAATGACAGCGATGCAGGAAACGCTGGCAAAATTGTGCGTGAATAACAGATACCGCTAAAGAGCGCTGCGATCACAACACTCTCAAAAGCCATGCATTACAGTATGCCGTTTTAATACTGGAGTCAGACATGGCTTTGACCCTCACGGTGCTGCTTGAAAACCGACGTGCTGCTGGCGCTGGAAAAACATTACTGGCAAAGCCTGGATTAAGTCTGTTAGTTCAGGATGAAACGACCACAATATTGTTTGATACCGGGCCGGATGGCAGCTTCATGCATAACGCTGCACAAATGGGCGTGGACCTGACGCACTTAACCGCCGTGGTGCTGTCGCACGGCCATTACGATCACTGCGGCGGCGTGCCGTGGCTTGCGGATAACAGCCGTATCATTTGCCATCCCCAAATAGCCTGTGAACGATACGCCTCAGTTACGGTTGCGGGAACACCACGAAAAATTAAAAAACTCTCGCGTGATAACAACTACTCTCGATTCATCATGGAATACACTCGCGAGCCGCTGGCTATCAGCGATCGCTTTTTGTGGTCCGGGGAAATTAGCGTCCCCACGCCACAGTCCTATGGTGTGATTAGCGAAAAAACACTCCAACCAGATTACATCAGTGACGAAGGCGTGTTGATCTATAAATCTGAACGCGGGTTAGTCATCATTACTGGTTGCGGGCATCGGGGAATAGAGAACATCGTACGCCATTGCCAGATAATCACAGGGGTTAACCAAATTTATGCCCTGGTCGGTGGGTTTCATTTACGTGCAGCCTCCCCCGCTAAGCTATGGCGGACCCGACAATTTATTAAGCAACAACAACCCGAAAAACTGCTCGGCTGTCATTGCACTGGTTCATGGGGTCGATTGTGGCTACCGGGAACTGACGCACCGGCAACGGGAGATGTGATTGAACTGGCTGAGTAACAACAGTAAAACGTTGCCCAAACAGTAATAAAAAACGGGAGCCTTACGGCCCCCGTTTATCAGCCATCATCATTACATGGTGACAATTGCTGGCTCATCAAAGACGGTGAGTTTTGGCGCTTCACCGGTGAATTTTTCTGCATATACAAGGCTGGTATTCCCCGCACAGCCATTCGCCAGCCGTGAGGTTGGGATATCCGCCGTCAGCACGTTCGCACCGCCATTTTTACAGATACCGTTTTCAATATCCGGCCATGCGCCTTCATGGATACAGATGATTCCCGGTTTGATACCGTCGCTGACGTGCGCCCCCACCAGAACCTGTCCACGAGCATTCCATACACGAACCAGATCGCCCTCGACAATCCCTCTGGCTTTCGCGTCATCCGGATGAATCGTCACCGGTTCACGATTGGCAATCGCGTATTCTTTACGCAGCGACGCGTAGTTCAGCTGGCTATGCAGACGATGTGCAGGGTGCGCCGTCAGTAGCTGCAGCTGATCTTTATCCGCAGTTCCTTTCCATTCATCCGGTTCAATCCAGGACGCATGCGGCGGACAGTCTTTATACTGATAGCCTTCAATCGTTTTCGAGTAGATTTCTATCTTGCCGCTCGGCGTTCCCAGCGCATTCATCACCGGATCGCTGCGGAAATCCGCGTAGCGCACATATTTGTTATTCTTTTCATTCTCACGCATTTCGATCAGTTTATTCTGCTGCCAGAACGCGTTGAACTGAGGCATGGCGACACGCTGGGCGCGGGCTGCTTTTTGCGCGACGTCATAGAACTGCTTCAGCCACGCCATTTCGTCTTTGCCTTCGGTGTAGACCGCCTTACCACCCGGCTTGAGCATCTCAGCCAGATCGGCAAATACGTCAAAATCACTACGCGCTTCAAACTGCGGCGCGATGACCTGCTTCATAGGCACCAGATGCTGGTTACTGTAATCACCGGTCATGGTCAGATCATTACGCTCAAACGAGGTGGTGATTGGCAGAACGATATCGGCGTGTTTGGCCGCTGCGGTCCAGTAACACTCAGAGATGACAACCAGTTCAGGCTTCTGCCAGGCTTTGATTAAGCGGTTGGTATCCTGATGATGGGTAAAGTTAGCGCCACCCGCCCACCAGATCATTTTGATATCCGGGAAGGTTTGCTCTTTACCGTTATGCTGATATTTGCCGCCTGGGTTTTCCAGCGCCTCGACAATTCGCGCTACCGGCAGGCTGGTCACCGCATCGGAAACCGCCCAGTCGTTGCCAGCAGATGATCCCCCCTCAATTTTGGCGGAAATTGCTGGCAATACCCCACCGGTGCGTGTTGGGTTACCGCCGTTAGAATAGTGATAAGAGAACCCGAAACCACCGCCTTCGGTACCAATTTGCCCCAGCATCGCCGCCAGAGTCACCAGCATCCAGTGTTTTTGCTCACCGTATTGCTGACGCTGAATCCCCCAGCCTGCCATGAGCATGGTTTTGTTGCTGGAGAAAATTTCCGCCAGCTTTTCCAGTTGCTCAGCAGGCACGCCACACACGCCAGATGCCCACTCGGCGGTTTTCTCAATTTTGTCGCTCTTGCCGAGCAGGTACTCTTCAAACTGCGGATATCCGGTGGTGTATTTTTCCAGGAAGGCTTTGTCGTGAAGATTTTTCTTCACCAGCGTGTGGGCGATCCCTAACATCATCGCCACATCGGTCCCCATATGTGGCGCAATCCAGGTCGCATTATCACCAAAGAACTCGATGGTTTCAGAACGCATCGGATCAATGGCGATGACGCTTTTCCCTGATTTTTTCAGCAGATTAAAGTATTCAATCCCCTGTTCATCCGTGCTGCTCCAGGCAATTTTGAGGGTATTGAGCGGGTTCATCCCCCACAGCACCACGACCTGACTGTGCTCTAGCACCATCGGCCAGGTGGTTTGCTGCTCATAGACTTCAACCGATCCCACAACGTAAGGCATGATCACCTGCGCGGCCCCGGTTGAATAATCTCCGGTATGACCGGCGTAGCCACCGGCCATGCTCATATAGCGTTGCAGTAGGGTTTGCGCCTTATGCAGAACGCCGCTGGAGCGCCAGCCATAGGAACCGGCAAATATTGAGGACGGGCCATAGCTGCTACGGATCCGGCTATGCTGCTCGTGAATGAGCTTCAGCGCTTGTTCCCAACTCACACGCACGAAAGGATCGTTACCACGTTTACCATCCGCTTTACCCGGGTTTTCCAGATAGCTTTTGCGCACCATCGGATACTTAACGCGGATATTGGTATGAACCTGATCCGGCGCGGTTTGCTGTAATGAGTTCGGCACCGTTTTCGGCAACGCACCTTTTGAGGAAACCACTTTGCCGTCTTTTACTTCCACGTATACCGCACCCCAACGTGCTGCCGTCAGGATTGCCCCGCCATTCTGGCCTTCGGCCCAGGCCGGCATTGGGATCACCGAAGAAATCGCCATTGTCCCGGTTGCCGCGCCAGCCGTCTTGATAAAGTCACGTCTTGTGAGTTTCATGATTTCTCCTGATTTATCGCTTATTTGTTCATGTCTTTCGCGTTGTACTGGAAGTAACGGCTCAGGATATCCAGTTCGTTTTCACTGATATTGGTACGAGCACCCATCCCTTTTGCCACAGAAGGCCAGGCGTTGAGCGTGAAATGATTCGCCGGAATTGGCGCATGACAACCCGCGCAGTACACATTGTCGAGTTTGCGTGCGTAATCCCACATGGGTTCGCGGCTAGCGAGAGCGGAACCGCTCCATTCACCCTGCAGCACGACATCTCGCCACGCATTGCCGTAGTCATCTTTTTTCCAGTCGGAGAGGATCTTCAGCGACTGCTGACCTTTTTCACTCAGGCTGGCAAGAATCAAACGCTGCCCTGCTGCGTAGTAAATAACCTGTTCACTTCCTTGCATCTGGCTACCGCGAATCTCGACCAGTCGTGCGTTGTCCGTTGTTTTCAGAACCTGCATTTTTGTTGCCGGGTAAACGGTTCCCAGATCGCCAAGCGCGGTATTGCTTACGGCATAAAGCTCAGTTGCCGAGGCTGGAGTAGAGGCTGACTGCGCTTCAAGCCCTTTAAGCGCACTGTCATCCATTTTTATTTCAGGTGGGAAATGGGCGACGCCTTTATGGCAATCAATACAGGTTTGCTTTTCCGCGATGCCCATTTTGTGCATCTTCTGGGCATCCGCGCTTTGTGCAGCAAGATCCATGGCGTCCATACTGTGGCAGCTACGGCAGGTCGCAGAATCACTCGCCTTGAGCTGTGCCCAGACGGTTTGCGCCATCTCCAGACGATGTTCTTCAAATTTTTCCGGGGTATCGATTTTTTTGGTTATGAACTGGTGATAAACATCTTTTGAGGCCCGCAGCTTAGCCACCAGATAATCCAGCCCGCCCTCCGGGATATGACAGTCCGCGCACTCTGCGCGAATGCCTTTCTGATTCTGGAAGTGAACCGAGCCGGTATATTCCTCGTAAGGTGCCTGCATCGTATGGCACGACAAACAAAATTCCGTGCTCGAGGTTTTGTGCAATGTCCATTGCCCTGCCAAAACAATAACTGCACCAAGAACAATGCACAGCAGCATCGTCCATATGATAGTTTTATTTATTTTTCTCATCTTATATTTCCATCAGACGAATACCCTTTTAGAGGTAGACAATAAATATACTAAAGAAGCTACTTATTGATATTCATCAAGCGAAGAGAGAAATAAGAATCAGCCAACGGGTAAGTTTGAAGGGGCTCGCATAATTAATGAGAACGAAATGTAAATATCAAATTTCGTTTAAAATTAGAGTTTTAAACCAAACATAAAGTTTGATTAACTATTAATCACACAAACATCAGAATAAAAGTTTGATAACGATTAAAAGCTGCTGAAATTAATCCTTTGGTGACAATCGTTATATAATTAAATATATAATGAAAACACATAAAAAAGAACCCTTTTCTGTTTTTTGATTACACGTATTAATGAAGATATCTGTCTTACAATTTTGCTCACATATACATATACGGCCAGACATGCGACACACACATTTCATTGACGCACATTTATGCACGCAACCTTGATCTGGTCACTTATTATACAAAGACAACTTTCGCTACACTCAGAGTAGAGGTAAACAAACAGGAGGTAGTGAATATGTATCGCTCAATTCTGGTGCCCATTGATATCTCTGAAACCGATTTGACTCGCCATGTTGTTCCACAGGTTCAGGCGCATGCCAAAACCGCGAAGGTTCACTTTTTAGCCGTTATTCCTACCGTTCCGTTCTATGCCTCGCTGGGGCTGGCCTACTCTACCGAATTTCCGGACAGGAGTGGTCTGCAGGCCAAGGCCAGCGAAAAACTCGAAGAGATTATTAAGCAGTTCAATATTCCTGCAGGCAGGAGTCAAACTCATGTCGTTTACGGCCCGCCAAAGGATCAGATCCTCAAACTGGCGGAATCAGTAGACGCCGAGCTTATTGTCATCGCCTCACATAAACCCGGTTTTAGCACTTATCTGCTGGGTTCAACGGCAGCAGCCGTGGTACGCCACGCGAAATGTCCGGTGCTGGTTGTACGGTGATAGGGTTAAAACGGGAGCGAATGTGCTAATGCCATTCAGTTCACGAAGATGAAAGACCATGGAAATAACTGGGAGTGGAACAACCATAGCGAGGTCATCGCTTCAACGCCCTAATTTCCAGTTAAATCTGTTTTGCAGTTCAGCGATTTTCAAATAAAAGCGCAGGAGGTCAAGTGTGGACTGGTCCGGCTGAAAATTGCCGACGTGTTTCCGTAAGGCCGGGAGAACCCACAGGGATGCGGGTTCAGGGCGCGTTTTACAGGGACGTTGCCTCGCGCCCGGCCCGGTAGCCTGAAGGAATAAGCGGAGGGTATTGCGCAGCAACAATTTTCCCGCCGGGAGCCGGGATTGTTAAGGGTACGGCGATAGTACCCTTAACACGTTCACAGACAGTATCGTTTCAGAGAAGTGAAAAACATAAGGTGAACGTAGCAATACGACGGAGGCAACAGATTCATTACCACCGGATGTGCTGCTCTCAGCGCTGATTATCCAGTCTGACCAAAGCCAGCAACAGCTGACTTAGCGCGCCGTAAAAACCAAAGTCATCATACCGACAGCATTTAGTGGTGAACTCCGGTAACCAGCGTAACAGCCCTGCCAGCGTTTCTCTGCGCAACGCATCAACCTGCTGATGACGCGGTCCTGCCTCTGCCAGGGAAAAATGCAGATGGCTCAGCAGTTCGATAAAAATCGCCAGATGATCGGCTGACTCGCTAAACGTATCGCTTACCTGCATGCCCGCATCAGATAATAGTTGTTTAATGACCCCATAGTTTGGCCCTCCTTCAAGATGAGCCGATGCATAGGGTAACGCCGCGTGTTTATCCGACATCAGGAACAGGCTGCAAAAATCAGCCGCCAGTTCCAGGGTGGCGTCTTCCCGCACCTTGAGCGCGGCAATTTTCGCCTCCAGCAGAAGGACCTGCGCCTCAAGCAGCGGCTCGCCTTTGAGCACCGCGAACCACTCAGCCATTTCGCTGGACTGCAAAAGCCCCAGGCTTTCATCGTCACGCTCCCGGGAAAACAACTGCGCCAGCCAGGCGTACACGCAGGCCATTTGTTCTTTTGTCAGGGAGGTGTCTTTCATCATGACTTCACCTGCTCAGCCGGGACATATTCACACTGCGCCACCATTTTTATCGGGCCACTGAACGCCGTCACGTTATCCACCTTGCCGGTATACTTCTCAATTTCCACCAGCGTAGTATGGGCGCTGGTTGCCTGCGCCAGCTGAGACGTGCCGATATCTATCGTTAACACGTTCGGATTGCCGTATTTACACAGCGCTCCGGTTTCTCCACCGTTATCAGGGTCGTACCAGGCACCTTCATGGATGCGCGCCACGCCCGGCGAGTAGAGATCGGAGACAACCGCCCCGGCCAGCACTTGTCCACGCGCGTTAAATACACGAACTATATCGCCGTTGCGAATGCCCCTGGCGTTGGCATCCTGTGGGTTAATAAACACCGGCTCTTTGCCACCTACCGCGTAATGCTTACGCAACGCTTCGGACTCGCAGAGCTGTGAATGCAGACGGAAATCCGGGTGGACGGATTGCAGATGCAGCGGCCAACGTTGCGACCCTGGCCCACCGTGTGAACGTTCGATTTTCTCGAACCACATCGGATGCCCCTGGCAATCGTCATATTGCATATCGGCAATGGTTTTCGAATATATCTCGATCAAACCGCTTGGCGTCCCCAACGGTTCAAGGTCGGGATCTTCGCGGAAGGCCTGATGACGAACAAACATCTGCGGATGTTCGAATTCAACGTACTCTTGCTGATTCCAGAAAACGTCGAAGGCCGGAAGATGAACACCGCGTCCCTTCCCTTGCTGGCTTCCTTCCTGCCAGATGCGCTTCAACCAGCCCATCTCATCCAGCCCTTCAGTGAACGCTTCTTCACGGTTAAAGCGGCGGCAAAGATCGCGGAAAATATCGAAATCATTACGTGCTTCAAACTGCGGCTGCACCAACTGCTTCATGGCGATAATTCCGCGGTTGGAGTGGTTGCCATATTGGTCAAGATCGTTACGTTCAAACTGGGTCGTCGCCGGCAATACGATGTCGGCGAATCGACAGGTCGACGTCCACTGATTATCGATGGCGATGACGGTTTCCAGCTTACGCCATCCCTCAATAATGCGATTAATCTGCTGGTGACGATGAAAAGGGTTGGTCCCGGCAAAAACACACATCTTCAACGGCGGTAACTTAACGGTTTTGCCGTTCCAGTTAATGTTTTTGCCCGGCTCCAGAATCGCATCGATAAAACGCGCGATCGGAATAGTACTGCTGTAGCCCTTATAATCGGTGCTGTCATGCACAGGAGGCACGGTGGTGGAGCCAGAAAAACCGCTCAGGATAATCCCTTTACGCCCCGGGGTGCCCGCACCGTTGTAATGCCAGCCAAAGCCAAAGCCGCCGCCGGGTAAACCGATTTGTCCGAGCATCGAGGCTAGCACCACGATCATCCACGCCCACTGTTCCCCATGCTGCATACGCTGCACGCACCAGCCGGCAATAATTTGCGTTCTGCCGCCCGCCATCTGCCGCGCCAGTTCACGAATCGTATCTGCATCAATTCCGCAGATTTTTTCCGCCCACTGGGCATCTTTAGGCTGTCCGTCACTTTCGCCCAGCAGATAAGGCAGAAATTGCTCAAACCCAACGCAGTAGTTATCGAGGAAATGCTTATCGTAGAGCTTCTCGGTATACAGCGTGTGTGCCAACGCCAGCTGTAGCGGCACATCAGCCTGCGGGTTCACGGCGATGTGCTTAACCTTGTCGCGGCCCAGATAGTCATGCGTTGAGGTGACGACCGGGTCAACGCTGATGACCGAAATCTCACCCCGCGCCACTTTATCCTTCAGTTGCTCGTAGTATTCGTAGACATCATGATCCGGACACCACCAGTTCGCCTGCTGGTTTTTGATGAGATCAGAACCCCACAGCACAATGGTTTTGCTGTTTTCTAGTACCAGCGGCCAGGAGGTCTGCTGCTCATATACCTCCATTGACCCTACCACGCGCGGCAGAATGACCTGAGCGGCGCCGGTGGAATAGTCTCCCCCGGTACTCACGCTGTTGCCATGCAGCGCAATGGCACGTGCCAGCATCCCGGAAGCATTGTGGAACATCCCGGTCGATTGCCAGCCGCTGGCAGTCAGCAGCGCGCTCGGACCATAGGTCTTCTGAATGCGTTCCAGCTCCTGGTAGAAGAAGTCCAGCGCTTCATCCCACGAAACGCGTACAAAGCGGTTATCTCCGCGCTGAGTGGTATCGCTCTGATGGCGCTTACGCAACCAGTCCACGCGGACCATCGGGTAGCGAATACGCGCTCCACCGTGTACGTGATCCGGGAGTCCAGCGATCATTTTTGACGGGTATTTATCATGCTCAAACGGTTTGGCCTCAATAAAACGACCATCAACCACGGTGGCACGGATAGCCCCCCAGTGAGAACCGGTCAGAATCCCCTCTTTGACGCCAGTGCCCTGGACTTCTGCGGCGTTGGCGCTACGCGGCGTGAGCAGCGAAGGCCCTAACATACCAGCTACGGTCAAGCCCCCCAACTGCATTAGAAAACGTCGGCGAGATGCCTGAAAGAGATCGTTATTTTTCATTGCTTTCTCCCTTATCGCCATGCGGCTTATCCGTAGTGTCAGAGGCATTCATCTGCAAATATTTCAGTAAGGTACGTTCTTCACGTTTATCCAGACTGGTAAAGCCAATCATGCCGTTCAACGTGCCAATCCAACCGTTAGCATCAAAGTGTTCTTTCTCTGGCGCGCCGTGGCATTGGTTACAGGTTCCGTTATAGAGCGAGTCGGCATAAGCCCAGATAGGTTTGATGTCGTTGACCATATCGCCCTTCTGCATCCAGGCGGTGGCCTGCAATTTACTCCATGGCGTATTCGTTTCCGCAACGGTGGTTTGCTCCAGCGTCTTCACGTGCTGCTGGATGTCGCCACGAATGGAAGCCACAAAAATGCGCTTGCCCGGCAGTTGCGCCAACACGCGCTGACGCCCATTACTCTCGGTCCAGCCCACAATTTCAATTTGCAGCCAGTCACCGTCACGCTTTAACACTTTCACTTCAGAAGCGGGCAGCAGTGATCCTGCAGGTTCTTTATCACCTTTGGCGGCATAAATAGGTTTGATGTCCAGAGAGTAGAGCGTCTCGCCATCGTCGTTTGCATTGGCGCGTAACTGGTCAAACTGCTTACGGAAACCGCTACTCATATCGGGAAGCTGATGCGCAATACCTTTATGGCAGTCGATACAGGATTGGTTGTCCTTGGCCGCAATCTTCATCTGGCGCGCAGCTTCAGGATGTTGTTTAGCGTGGTCCATCGCATCATAGTCATGACAAGAACGACAGGTCGCGGAGTTGTTCTCCTTCATTCGCGCCCATTCGCGCTCCGCCAGCTCAGCGCGTTTGGCTTCGAATTTCTCTGGAGTATCAATAGAGTGGGCAACAAAGGTTTGGTAAATATCGTTGCTGGCCTCCAGCTTACGTTTCACCATGCCTGGAATATCGGATGGAATGTGGCAGTCATGACATTCTGCGCGTACCCCGGAGGCATTCTGAAAATGCGCAGACTGTTTATATTCTTCGTAAACCGGCTGCATACTGTGGCAGCTCACGCAAAACTCGGTAGAACTGGTTAATTTAATACCAACGTGCGGCAAGACGATCAGCGCAATACCGACCACAATCCCGATAACGACCAGCGCCAACACTGACCAACGTGCGCTCGGTCTGAGCAGCGCCCTCCATAGTTTCCGCATAATAGCCCCTGTAATCTTATGGTTTAGTTACAGAGGATCTTATTTCTCAAATGTGAACAGCAACACTGGTCAGGATGAATGACTTACGGCACAATGTGAACAGATATGAACAGAAAGAGCACGCCATCAGGATGTCGCATCACATTGTAATTGTTGAAGATGAACCCGTCACCCAGGCGAGGTTACAGGCATACTTTGAACAGGAGGGTTACCACGTCTCGGTCACCGCCAGCGCTACAGGCCTACGTGAAATCATGTCACAACATCCTGTCGATCTTATTCTGTTGGATATCAACCTCCCGGACGAAAATGGCTTAATGCTGACCCGTGCCCTGCGCGAACGCTCAACGGTAGGGATCATTCTGGTGACGGGTCGTAGCGATCAAATTGACCGGATCGTTGGCCTGGAAATGGGCGCTGATGATTATGTCACTAAGCCGCTGGAGCTACGTGAACTGGTGGTTCGGGTTAAAAATTTGCTCTGGCGTATCGATCTTGCCCGCCAGGCGCAGCCGGAGACCAAAGATAACTGCTATCAGTTTGCCGGATACTGTCTGAATGTCTCCCGGCATACCCTGGAGCTGGGCGATGAGACGATCAAACTCACCCGCGCCGAGTATGAAATGCTGGTCGCCTTTGTCACCAATCCGGGGGAAATTCTCAGCCGCGAACGTTTACTGCGTATGCTTTCGGCACGACGGGTAGACAATCCAGACTTACGCACCGTGGATGTATTGATCCGCCGTTTGCGCCATAAGCTACGGGCTGATTTACTGGTGACGCAGCACGGCGAAGGTTATTTTTTAGCGGCCGACGTGTACTGATACAGATAAACCGGACGGAACCCGCCAGGAGAAAGTGAGCGCTGAACATGCTGGCTGTCGGCATTTTTCGGGGTGAGCACCAGGATCGGCGGACTGATATTTTCCCGCACCGGTTGCCCTTGTAATACTCTGATAGCCTGTTGAATCGCCAGTTCACCTTGCCAGACCATTTGATCGCTGGCAGCCATAATGATTCTTTCGCGTTTAAGTCCGCGATAAACCTGATGCGACAGGTAAAAAGAGACAACGGTTAGCGGCGTCCCCTGATTCCGCTTCTCTCCCATCGCTGCCTCCGCAGCAATTGCTGTACCGGCAACCACATCGACATCCGGGTGACGTTCAAGCATCTCTTGTAACAGGTTGCGCTGAACTTCAATATCATTATCCCCCAGCGCCACATCCACGATCTGCACCAGACTACCGGCAATCGCCTGACGGAATCCTGCCACCATTTCGCGGCTGCCTCCGGCGTCATCAGGTCCGGGCAATAATAAGACCTTTAACGGTTTTCCCGCACTCCACTTAACCAGATAGCGGCCTGGCTGGTAACCCATCTGGAACCATGGAACTCCAACCCGTGCTTTCACCGTCGGATCGTGTATCGCATTCACTACCTCAATGACCGGCAACGTACCAACCTGCGCCTGCAAATCCGGAAAAGTCGTTGTGCTGCTGCCCAATAAAATGGCATCCGCGCCCCACTGCTGGCACTGGGCGATTTGTGTTTTTTGCGTGGTGAACTGACGATACCCTCCCGCCTCAAACACCTTCAGGCTTACTCCATATTTTTTTGCCGCCTCAAGCATGCCGTAATTCACTGAAAGCCAGTAAGAATCCTTCAGGCTGGGATACAACGCGCACAGTTTCCAGACTTTGCTTGCAGTAACGTCCGTCAGCGGTACCGAGACTGACTGCCGGGTATCCTGCCAGCGCAGCAGTGCAGACCCGGCCGCGTGACTTAAGCCGGGAAAAAGTGTGATAAGCAGGAAAACCAATACGCGCATGATAGCCTCAACATTGATAAGGCTTTATCCTAGTTGCTTTCCTCTTTTGGACTCAACCTTTTTAATCTGTGGCGACCAGACAGTGAATTTATCTCTGACCAAACGACTGTGGATAGGCTTTGCGCTGATGGCGGCACTGACTCTTATCAGTACGCTGACAGGCTGGTATAACCTGCGTTTTGTCAGCCAGGTTGAGCAGGCCAATACCCAGGCGCTAATTCCAACCATGGATATGGCGCGCCAGCTCAGCGAGGCCAGTGCCTGGGAACTGTTTTCCGCACAAAATCTAACCACCGCAGACAATGAAAATATGTGGCTGGCTCAGGGGAGAATGCTAACCGCCCAGAGTCTGAAAATAACCACATTACTCAAAACTCTTCGTGAACAGGGCTTTGATACCTCGGCCATTGAACAACAGGAAAAAGAGATCGCCCAGTCGTTAAGCCATCAGGGGGAGATGGTTGGCGAACGCCTGAAATTACGCGCTCAACAGCAACAACTTAGCCAGAAAATTATTGAGGCCACCGCTGACGTTGCCGAAATGACGCGCGGCCAGGCCAGCAATGCAGCTACTTCGGCGGGCGCCACGCAGGCAAGCATTTATGATTTAATTGAGAGTCATCAGGGGCAAGCGGCTGAACACGCGTTGGACAGGCTCATCGATATCGATCTGGAATATTATAACCAGATGAATGAGCTGCGCCTGAGCGCGCTACGCGTGCAGCAAATGGTGATGAATCTGGGGAATAACCAGGCGCAGAATAACCTGGCTGCGCTGGAAAGCCAGTTGAATGCCGCCGTCAGAGTGCTTCACCGCCGACAAATACGTATTGAAGATCCAGTGGTGCGCACTCAGGTGGCCGACACCGTCAATACGATTAGCCGTTATATTGAGCTGCTGTCCCTGTATCGCCAGGATAATGACATCACGACCCAATTGCAGATCTTATCGCAGAATAATATCGAACAATTTACCCGTTTCAGTAGCGAAGTCAGTCAGTTGGTGGAAATCATCGGCCAACGCAATCAAAGCGGACTAGCGCATCTCAAACAGGCCAGCCAGCGCGGGCAAAACTTGCTGCTGCTGTTAGGTGGCGTGTCATTATGTTTGCTGATTCTTATACTTTGGCGTGTGGTTTATCGCTCAGTCACACGCCCACTGGCACAGCAAACCCAGGCGTTGCAGCGTCTACTTGAGGGGGATATTGACTCCCCCTTTCCGGAAACCGCAGGCGTTCGCGAGCTGGATACCATCGGGCGGTTGATGGATGCCTTTCGCAGTAGCGTTCACGCCCTCAATAACCATCGCAAACATCTGGCCGCACAGGTTAAAGCTCGCACCGCCGAGCTGCATTCTATGGTATCTGAACACCGGCAGGCCCGTGCAGAAGCTGAAAAAGCTAACCAGGCAAAATCGGCGTTTCTTGCCGCCATGAGTCATGAAATACGCACTCCGTTGTATGGTATCCTCGGCACTGCGCAGTTGCTCTCAGACAATCCCGCCCTGGCACAGCATCGGGAAAATCTACGCGCAATCACCGACTCGGGCGAGTCTCTACTGACCATCCTCAACGATATCCTCGACTATTCCGCCATCGAAGCCGGTGGAAAGAATGTGGCGATAGGCGATGAGCCTTTTGAACCCAAACCCTTGCTGGAAAGTACGCTTCAACTCATGAACAGCCGCGTTAGCGGTCGCCCGGTCGTGCTGGTTGCGGATTTTGCCGATGACGTTCCCGCTTCCCTGCGTGGCGATCCGCGCCGTATCCGGCAAATCATTACTAACTTATTAAACAACGCACTACGCTTTACCGATCGAGGACACATTATCCTGCGTAGTCGGCGTGAAGATCAGTACTGGTATGTTGAGGTTGAGGATACGGGATGCGGAATTGACCCTGCCCGTCAGCACGATATTTTTCAGCCGTTCGTTCAGGTAAGCGGTAAACGTGGAGGAACCGGGCTCGGACTCACCATCAGCGCCAGTCTCGCCAAGGCAATGCAGGGAGAACTAAGCGTTACCAGCACACCCGGCGTCGGGAGTTGTTTCCAGCTGCGTCTGCCATTGCGGGCAACCACGATGCCCGTCATTAAACCCGCACAACGCTCCATATCGTTACAGGGCTTACGCTTATTGCTTATCGAGGATAATCCTCTTACGCAGCGCATCAGCACAGAAATGCTCACTCTCAATGGCGCACAGGTCACCGCTGTCGACTGTGCCGAGGAGGCGTTAAGCCTGTTGCGGGAAGATGCCAGCTTTAATGCTGCTCTGGTTGATTTCGATCTTCCTGATATCGACGGGATCACGCTGGCGCAGCAGTTAGCCCACGACTATCCGGCACTTAACCTGATCGGCTTTAGCGCACACGTCATCGACGAAACGCTAAACCAAAGAACCAGCACCCTGTTTCTCGGCATTATTCAAAAACCGGTTCCCCGGGATGAACTCAGTCGACTTATTACGCATTATCTGCACGCCAACGAGTCTCTCCCGCTTGCATCAGACAATGACAACAAACGGTTAGATTTTCAGCAATTGGCTGGGGATATCCAGGTCATGGGATGGCAAAAGGTGCACGAATGGTTAGCGCTCTTTAAGCAACACACCCTTCCTTTATTAGATGAAATTGACACGGCGCGAGATTTAAATGAGCGCGAGCAGATAAAACGTCTGGCGCATCAGCTCAAAAGCAGCTGCGCCAGCATGGGAATGCGCTCAGCCAGCACGATGTGTGCAGCACTTGAACAGCAGCCGTTGGGTGATTTTTCACTCAGAGAGGAGATCCAACAAAGTCTTTATGAGGTAGAACATTGGCTGGAAGCAGAAAAACCGTCCCGCGCGTAACGGTGCGTTGAAGCTGAGCATAGGGACTAACTTTGAATGGTACGCCCTGTAGGATTCGAACCTACGACCTACGGCTTAGAAGGCCGTTGCTCTATCCAACTGAGCTAAGGGCGCATTGCGAAGTGATTACTTCATGCAGATGAAACGCGTGAATTATACGGTCAGCGCCTGCTGAGTCAATGCCTTTTATTTCAGTTGCTGGCGAAGTGTACGAATGTTGATTTTTTCTGCTTGTTCAAGGGTATCCAGGAAATCACCTGGTAACAACTCAGCCCACGAAACGCCAGATTTAAGGATACATGTATTTAGAATATTTATGATTTTGCTTAACATTCCCTTACCCCTCCAGTGGTTCAGGAACTCTTTAATGTTAAGTATCGCCATCAAGGAAGAAAACAGTCACTTCGAACATGGACTGAAAATCATCATCTCCCATCTGGCAAATCAGTGGCATCAGGAGATCTGCTTTTTACCTGTCGAGAATATCGATCGCGCTGACATCGCGTTTATCTCCCTGGATGAAGATTGGCTCAGCGCCGATTGCTATCAGATTCCGATCCATACCCGCCGCCAACACCGGGTTGTCATCTGCAACAGAAATGATAAAGATAAGCTGATGTTCCGGCCCTGCCTGTACATGTTGCCGCTGATCTATCGAGAAGATGACGTTGAGGAAATGACTAAAAAATTAGTCCCCATCCTGCAAAAACGTGCGCTGCGCAGCAACGTGCCTGCAACTATCTGCCATTACTGCACTACCCGCAACTTTTCTGTCGACGAACGTAAGTTCTTAATGTTTCTCGCCAGCGGATATACCTTAGCCGAAACGGCTCACTTACTCTCAATAAGCGATCTTCAGGCCAAAGCGACCCGCCGCGGCATAATGAAAAAGCTGCATGTGAAAAACGATCAGCAATTCTTAAGATACATCCGCGCCCATCTGAATTTTCTACAAAATTAGACGGGGTATCTCTGCCTAATTTTTATTGAGAAATATCTCATCCTCGATTAAGTATCGACTCCTACTGTACCTATCCTCTGCCTGCCAGAATAATCCAGCCATACTATTTCCGGGGTAACAGAAAGACACACCCGGTAATATTTTATCTAATATCAGAGAGAGGTTGAACTGGATAAAACGATCTTTTGGGCATTGAGTAAGACATCAGAAAACTTCCGGCAGATTATTCTGATGGGATACGCAATTGCCAGTCTGATGATTGTTGAAGTACTGAAACCCAACGGCACAAGGACATTGACCTTTACGCTGGCAAAAATTTGGGTCAGGGATGTTTATAGTCAGCAATTTATCCAGACCTGCCGCAACAGAAATGGAATGGAAAAGGATGCACAGCGCAAAACGCCGGGACCGCTATCGCCGCATACGAAACACTAACTGTACCTGGCAATATCCCCACTGTACCTCACAAGTATTTGACAGGCTCGAGTATCTGGCGCAAAAACTCGAATACACATTACCGGACGACACTATATCTCAGGCGATAATTACAACAGACTACTACCTGGCCTATGCGTTAAGTCGACATTTATTCTCAGGCACACGTACGGCGGTCTTCCAGAGCGTTGAGTCGGCCTTACCCAGCATGCAGGAACCAGTAATTAGCCAGTTAGTGATTGACATAGAAAGCTTAACACACCCCTATTTCGATATACTTGAACGTTTGCGCCAGCTAATTAAGCAGCGTAATGACATCCAGATCTTCATAATGCTTTCCAGTCGTGATGAAGACCTGACTACCTTTATTTCACTATCCGGGCCATTTTATATCTTATCACGTAATTTACGCCTTCCTGAGGTGCGTCACGCCTTATTATCGCCGGTTCCTGACTATATTCATTCCAGACGCATAAATCAGCTCGATTGGGAGATGATTGCCTTACTTTTACAAGGTAACTCCTTAAAAAAGATTGCATTGTTACAAACACAACCCTACCACCGTATCATCTATCGCCTGAACCAATTGATTACGCGCCTGGGGTTACCCAGCAGACAACGCTTTTTGCATCTGATACACCGCCTCAACGTTACCTCTCTTCATTTAATTTAACACCATAACCCTATGTACGATAAGATTTTTTAGGAAACTACTTATTTTTGAATAAGAAAAAAGATCTAATTTTTACAAATATTTAATATTTACAACTATTCCTGGTATTATGACTGGTGCCACTGTCACACTTAACCTTACTGATTCTGTGCATTTCAATATAAAAAAGCCTAATTGCAGTCTTAACAAAACCTAAACAATTGGTTTATTGTATCGTTTTTACTATTTAAAAAAAATTTTCAATCTGCCATAATTCGAACTGCAGATAAATAATACCAATAGTCATTAACACATCTGGGTCTTTCAGAATATCCTAACTGACATTAACAACCGGGATGTTGTAAGTCTTTTCCGAAAGAACAGAGCAGGTATAATCCCCACAGTTTCCTGATTAATTGTTAGTTTTCCCGGTGTGAAATGGATTTTCCACAAATTCATTGTTCTGCAGAAGAACAACCGAATAAACAAGGATGAAATAATATTTATTCGGTTTTCCCGCAGAACAATTCTTGGCTATTTGACAATATTATAACGCCTGATGTTTTATCAAATTCGCAAGATACGCAAACAGTTTGAGGCATACAACAATGAAACCAGCATCCGTTATCATTATGGACGAACACCCTATTGTCAGAATGTCGATAGAAGTACTACTCGAGAAAAACAGTAATATTCAGGTAGTATTGAAAACCGACGACAGCCGTACGGCAATAGAACACCTGCGCACATACCCGGTCGATCTTGTCATCCTGGATATTGAACTACCTGGTTCGGATGGATTTACATTACTCAAGAGAATAAAGTCTCTGCAGGAGAAAACTCGGGTGCTGTTTCTCTCTTCCAAATCGGAGTCTTTTTATGCCGGGCGTGCTATCCGGGCCGGTGCAAATGGTTTTGTCAGTAAACGAAAGGATCTCAATGATATCTACAATGCAGTAAAAATGATTTTATCGGGATATTCTTTTTTCCCGTCGGACACCCTTAATTTCATTAACAATATAAACGCACAAAAAGGTGTGCTGAATGACATGCCGCTCTCTAACCGCGAGGTTACGGTTTTGCGTTATCTGGCAAACGGTCTGTCCAATAAGGAAATTGCTGAACAGTTGTTACTCAGCAATAAAACGATTAGCGCTCACAAGGCGAATATCTACTCCAAGCTCGGGTTGCACACCATCGTTGAGCTGATCGATTATGCAAAAATGCATGAGTTAATGTAATAACACTCCCGGCGAGATGTCGTTCGGGAGCGTTTTGTCAGCTTATTGATTAGTTATAGTTAATCATAAACGTGGCATCAGCCCTGGCGACGCCAGGCTGAACTCCATCGGCTAACGCGATATAGTTGGCGAAAAAGGTCAGCGTGGCATTGCCGTTCTCATCAATCCCCACGGCCTGGCTCGCCTGTTCGAGCGGTAATCGCGTACGATCGCTGTCGTGCAGTTCAATCGCCACCTTTTGCGCCATGACCGCATCATCAAGCGCCAACAGCGTCGTGCCCGGAGCCGGAGTACCGGAAAACGTTATCGATGCGGATCCCGGTGGGCAACCTTCAAGCTTCAGCGTAAACGCGACCGGTTGAGTGGTATCTCCGCTGGTCTGAAGCTGCTTTGTCGGCCAGGTCCCCAACTCCACCGACTTATTGCTGTCGCTGGCAATCACCGCACAGGTAAAGTCCACCACGTTGCCACGCAGCTCAATATTGATTTCCCCCAGCGACGAGGCGGCATGGCCCAACGAACTGAATGTTAGCAGGGACACCATCGCCAGAAGCGCCCCTGCGAATGGCGTTTGCTTGTTAGTCATAATCCACTCGCAGATAGCCACGAGCCGTAAAAGGCCCTTCGGTAGGTTTATTCCCCGTCACGCTGACCGGCCATGCCCGAATACCGACCCTGGCTGCGGCGTTATCATCCAATTGAAATGGGATATTGCTGGACAAATTGTTAGGCGTCAGCGGGTTACCACTGCTATCGGCGACGATAAAACCTAAATCCGGGTTGTCAGAAACCATCATTTGTCCGGTGGCTTTCTCAGCCTCTACACGCATGGTCAAGTAGGCCTGTGCGGCGACGTTGGTGCATTTTATCGCCACGGTTTTGGTCTGCGAATTAATGCCTTCGGGCCGGTTTCCTGCCCCCGCCTTGCTAAACAACGATGCGCCAATATCGCCAAAATCAAACTCAACAATCTGCCCGGCGTTCACTTCACAGTTTTGTGGAACCTCCACCTTACCGCTGTAGCTGATGGTGT
This sequence comes from Citrobacter sp. LUTT5, assembly GCF_009905315.1. NCBI lineage: Bacteria > Pseudomonadati > Pseudomonadota > Gammaproteobacteria > Enterobacterales > Enterobacteriaceae > Citrobacter > Citrobacter sp. LUTT5. Next base: position 3,564,771 of record NZ_CP047606.1, read on the forward strand.
ACACCGGCGTGCTTAGCGCATCTCCGGTACTGGTCGTGACATAGACGCTGAACATCGTCTGACGCGGAATCGGAACCATGTTAATAAACGAGCGGATCACTTTGAGTTTAAACACCAGCTTTGAATCCATTACGCCAAAAGGCTGCTGCTTAGGTACGTTGGGGTGAGTCCCCATACGGATATAGCTACGCGGAGGATAAAACAACCCGGCATAGCTGTCGGTGATGCTCATGGCTCCCAGCAGGTAGTCATTGAGCTTCAGATACTGAAAACCGCCCTCGGTACTTTGCACCGGAAGTTCAGTGACATAGCTTCGGTAGGTGTAATTCACCGACGTTCCGGCCGGACAGGTGGCATTCACGCCAATCCAGCCCGATTTTTCCGGTAACGTTACCACCTGTCCCGGCTGGTTGTTGCTGCTGTTAAAGACATTCGACAAATCGTAAAAAACATCCGTTGGCGTGCCATTCGAGTTATGGCAGACCGTCGCCCATGACGAATGGGCCATCAGCAGTAAAGCGCTTCCCAGTAACAAACCCGTTTGTCTTTTCATCGTATTATTCCTGTCGTGCCGTTGGAGATTCGCACGTCACGTTCGTGAGCGTCACCGCCTGTTTCAGACTCTCCTCAGGCAAGGCATAGCGCGCCACGCAGCGAGCGTTTGCGCCTTCCCCCCATTGGATCAGCAACTCGCCTTTTAGCGGCAGACCACTGAGATAAATTTGCCCGTCTTCGCCCACCATACTGGTCACGCCACTGGTGTTTTCCCGCACAATAGAGCCAAACGGCACGGGTTTACCGGCATGTTTGGCGGTAATCAGCGCCCGCACACCGATTCGTGTATCAAACGCCGCTCGCACCAGCGCCCCTTGCGTTGGCACTACGCTGCTGACGTTATTTTCCACATCGGTATTGTTGTTCATGGAATTGGTGTCTAACGCGACACGGTTATAGCGATAGACGGTGGCATACGGCATCACCGCGTATCCACGCCAGTCGGTTTGAACGCCGGTCTGGTTTTCTATCCGCACACCCTGTGCGCCAGGCGCTTTAATCAGCACGTTGGTATCACCCAGAGGCTGACTGAGCGTAATGCCATCCGCATGCCCCACCACGCCGCCAGAGAGTTGCCAGTTGTAGTCATGCTGATCGCGATCGTAGTTGTATCCCACGCCCAGCGTGCCATAGGCCGCCTGCCAGTTGGCACTGGCGTTTCCGCTGTAGCCATTGGTGCTGCTGTGCCCCTGATTCACGCTGTAGCTCAGGTTGCGTCCATCCAGCAACGTACCGCCGATCCCGCTCTGCCAACTGTTTTGTCCATTGCTATTACGGTTAGCATTAAAGGTGGCGTAGGTGCGATCGAAGGCGCTATCTCGCGAGTAGCGCCGTCCGCTCAGCAGGCTGAACGGTATTGACATATTGAACGCGACAATACGGTCGGTGTCGGAGATGCCAACCGATTCATTCCACGACCAGGAGAGTGAATAGCTAATACCTTGCCAGCCGCTGGCATAGCCCAGTTGATACCAGGTATTGGTGTCTGAGGTATTCCAGTACGTTTGCTGACTACCCGAGACATACAGCGATCCGTAATCCCCCAGATTCTGCGAAATGTTTATCTGGAAACGGCCCTTTTTGCTGTAGCTCAGGTTGTGGTAACTCTTCACATCGGGCACATCGTGGCGATTGCCCTCGCTGTCGTATTCGTACTCATAGCCTTCCATACTGCGATACGCCACATCGTCGAGGGTATAGAAACCACGCGTAGAGTAGCGATATCCCAACAACTGAAAGTTGGTGCCAAAATTGTTCAGCGATTTCGCATATAGAAAACGCAATGACTGCCCCTGGTGTGTACTGTCATCCGCCAGTTGGCTGCGGGCATGGGTCAGATCGACAGAAACCGCCCCCCAGTCCCCCAGGTTTCGGCCGGTGCCTAAAACCACCGCCGTGTAGCGTGAGGCCAACTGCGTACCGCCGTAAGCGGTGTAGCCTTCTGGTAACCCAGCAATTAATGTTCCCTGGAAAAAGAATGGAGAAGATTGTTGGCTATTGCCGCTGCGAAAATCCCCTGCGACCACGTCATATTTGAAACGCCCTTCTCGTTGTAACAAGGGAACCGTGGAGTACGGCACCGTATAGCGCTGTTGGCTGCCGTCCTTTTCGTCCACCGTCACCTCAAGGTCACCGCTGGATGACGTCGGGTTGAGATCGGTTATCGAGAAAGCGCCCGGTGAAACATAGCTTTGATAAATCACATAGCCATTCTGACGAATGGTTAGCTTTGCCGCTGTTCGCGCAATACCGCGAACGGTAGGCGCGTAACCCTGTAAGCTGTCGGGATACATACTGTCTGAGGAATAGAGCCGCGCCCCGCGAAATCCGACGCTGTCAAAAACGTCGTTGCCGGTGTTGCTGTCACCCATCACCAGCTCGCCCTTCAGCGGGATAATCGCGCGCTGAAGCCATGTGCCGATGTTTTTCCAGCTTTGTGAGTGATATCCGTCACCTTTGGAATAGCTCCATGCGCCGTTATTTCTCAAGCGCCAGGGGCCATAGTTCAGGCCACTGAGCATACTTAAGAAATAGCTGTCCGTATCACTCCCGCGACTGCCGGTGAAACTGTAGTTAACCAGCGCAGCCGGGATGCCTTCATCCCACTCTTCCGGTGGAATATAGCCACGCGCGCTGTTTAACATCGACGCCTGCGGCAGGCTGACGTTTAGTCGCAGGGTAGAAAAATCAAACGCAATCTCGCTGCCTGGAATCACCTCAGGTAGATTGATGCAGGTATCGTTCGCATCCTTACTGAGTGCCGGAAACGCGGCGATATTGACGCCAAGGCGCTTCACCCAGTCGAGCCCAAAGCACGGCATCAGCCCACCGGACTTCTCCCCGGATTTTCCCGCGCTGGTCGTAAAACGAATATCCTGAGTAGCCACAAACTCATCGTTGCGCCAGATATCCACGCGATAAACACCTTCAGGCTGGTGATTACCTTTTTCAAAACGTGATAAATCCGCCACGGTTGCCGTATCCGCAGATAAAAAGGCCGGATTAAAATAGCTTTCACCATGGCTTAAAGAGGGAAAGAGCGCCGCCAGCGTGGACAACGCCACCCCCGCCAGCGGTGGCGTAACCCCCGGAAACAGGCCAGGAAAATACGTTGTCTTATTCATCGTTATCTCAACGCACGCTAACCGTTTGGGCCGGGGTCACAGCGCCATAATCATTGACCGTCTGGAACGTAACGTTGCCCTGCACGCCTGTTGGCAACAGAACCTGCGCATCACTTTTCGGTGCAACCATCACGTTATCGACCTTCGTTTTCCCCACGTTGAGATTGACCAACGTGACGTAATACGCTGACGGATTGTTAATTTTCAGGTGGTTGCCTGAACGGGAAAACGTCAGCATCCCCGGGGCATCTTCCGGGATTTGCGGCAAATTATTCGGACGGACGAAAAGCTTGATGCGGGACAGAATCGCCAGTTGCAGAACGTTTTTGCCCTCAAGGCTGTTTTTATTGACTGACGGAATGGCTTTTACGTTCATCCAGAACAGCGACTCACGATCTTTGGGCAACGGAACACCTGCATAGATAATACGCAACGTGTTTTCGCTTTTGGGCTCGCTGACAAACAACGGAGGTGTAACCACAAACGATTTTTCTTTAACACCTGCGCTATTCTCAATCCATGAATTGACCAGGTAACGTTCTTTGGTATCACTATTGCTAATAGACAGTGACGTTTGTTTGGCATCGGCTGGATAAATAACACGGGTAGCGCCTAATGCAATGCCTCCGGCAGCCTGAACACTGGCAACAGGAAATAAGAACAGTAAAAGGATAAAACCTGATTTTAGATAATTAAACATAGCTACAAATACCTTTGGTGTGATTATCGTTGGGAAATAAATCAGGGATAAACCAACGTAAACCACACGTCTGAACGAAGCGTTCCCGGCGTTATATTTTCCGAGACAGCCCGATAACGAGCAGTGAAATGAAACGTCATCTCTTGCGTTATAATCGGCGCATAATGAAGCGGCAGCGCGTTCGGAATAATTTGCCGTTGGCGCTGGTCAAATAACGCCAGGCCGATCCCCGAAGCCGCAGACGCATCTCCACTGGCAAGGAAAACCTGCGGATCTTCCGCTGGCGTCACGCCAGCAAACGCAATCCCAACGTGGTCATAAACATCGGAGCTGCATGACGTTAAGCGCAGTGAAAACGGCACGCTGGTAGAGGCAAAGCTCCCCGTCCCGGAGAAAGCATTAGTGCGATACTGCCCCATTTGCACCCGCAAATTTTGGCTGTCAGTAGCGACCGTGCAGGCACCATTGACGAGCTGCCCCCGTAAGTGAAGGCGGCCACTTTCCAGTATTACCGTATGTGCAAACACAGGCAGTACGCACAGCATTCCCGCCAGCGCCACGCCTTTCCCTATCATCTGCCGCATCCTTCATCATCCCCGGAAATTGCCTCATCCAGTGAGGCGAACGTCATCCTTGCGCAAATCAAAACGGCTTATTCGTACTTCATGATGAACGTCGCGTCGGCATTTGCCTGACCCGGCGTAGCGCTGGTGGCAGTGGCTTTGTAACGTGCAGAGAAACGCAGGGTGTTGGTCCCTTCTACCAGAGCCTGAGCGGTAGAGAAGGTGGCACCATCTGGCTTCAGCGCGGTGGACGTGTTGTCCAGAATTTCAATCCCGACACCGCTGGCAGTGGTACCGTTATCTGCAGAAGTGACAGCCAGCAGGTTGTTGTTGGTAATATCGGATTGACCAGAGAAAGCCACAGCTGCGGTTGCGGCAACTTTCGGGTCACAGTCGTTCAGCACGATGGAGAACGGAATTTGTGCCGTTGTATCACCTACTGCGGCAAAACTGGCAGTACGATACTGGCCTAAGGTAACAACCTGATCGGATGACTGAGTACTGACTGCACAGGCTGCATTGACCAGTTCACCTTCAAAATGCACAGTACCGCCGCTCACGCTTACCGGATCGGCTGCAACCGCAGCACCTGCGACTAACATCAGGCTGGCAATAACAGAAGAGGTCATTAATTTACGTTTCATGGATTTCCCTTGAATTACACACATCCGGCTCCAGCATCCTGCGGGATCCGTTTTCATTATCGACATTAAATGTCAGGCTAATTATCTCTGCATCCTGTAAAGATATATATCGCAAGAGAATTAGCTAACCTTTTACCCCGACTCTCCTGAGTATTTGATTTACTAATTATCCTTCGCGAATATGACTATTCGTCACAGCGATAAATTAAACATTTCAATTAATGAAAAATACCTGCAAATCCTTTTAATAGCCCTGGCTAATTCTTAATGGGATCTAAGAAAAGTCTTGGTTAATATTACCTAAATGCCGCCGTAATAGTACGTAACAGTCTGGTTTATGAAGCATTACCCATAAAGAACCCAGGGTGATGAGATGTTTCATTCACGTTAATTTTAATTAGCATGCTTACTATTTATTCGTAAGGCTTCAGCCTTTGTGCTGACACCATTTGCAGCCCGTGATGGCCCTGGCGCACATAAAAACGCAAACGAAAACTGACAGCACGTCCCGCTTCTGACAAAATAGTGGCATCCCCTTCGATTTAACGTAACAGACGGAATCCTCTCTCTGATGGCAGCAAAGATTATTGACGGTAAAACGATTGCGCAGCAGGTGCGCTCTGAGGTTGCTCAAAAAGTTCAGGCGCGTTTAGCGGCTGGATTACGCGCCCCAGGCCTGGCTGTTGTGCTGGTAGGCAGCAATCCGGCTTCGCAAATTTACGTCGCGAGTAAACGCAAAGCCTGCGACGAAGTGGGGTTCGTCTCCCGCTCCTATGACCTGCCCGAAACCACGAGCGAGGCGGAGCTTCTTGAGCTGATCGATACGCTCAATGCAGATACCACCATTGACGGTATTCTGGTACAGCTGCCGTTACCTGCCGGTATCGACAACGTTAAAGTGCTGGAGCGTATTGCACCGGATAAAGACGTTGACGGTTTTCATCCATATAACGTCGGTCGCCTGTGTCAGCGTGCGCCGCGCCTGCGTCCTTGTACCCCGCGCGGTATCGTGACCCTGCTTGAGCGTTACAACATCGACACCTACGGCCTGAATGCGGTCGTCATTGGCGCTTCAAACATCGTCGGTCGCCCAATGAGCATGGAACTGCTGCTGGCTGGCTGCACCACCACCGTCACCCATCGCTTCACCAAAGATCTGCGTCGCCACGTTGAGCATGCTGACCTGCTAATTGTTGCCGTCGGTAAACCGGGCTTTATTCCTGGCGAGTGGATCAAAGAAGGTGCGATTGTGATTGATGTCGGCATCAACCGTCTGGAGAATGGTAAGGTTGTTGGCGATGTGGTCTTTGAAGATGCTGCCGCACGCGCGTCATATATCACGCCGGTCCCCGGCGGCGTAGGCCCAATGACGGTCGCCACACTTATCGAAAACACGCTGCAGGCGTGTGTTGAATATCATGATGTAAAGGACGTTTAAGATGGCCACATTTTCACTGGGTAAACACCCACATGTTGAACTCTGCGATCTGCTGAAGCTGGAAGGCTGGAGCGAAAGCGGCGCCCAGGCAAAAATTGCTATTGGCGAAGGGTTAGTGAAGGTCGATGGTGTTGTTGAAACGCGTAAACGCTGCAAAATCGTTGCCGGACAGACCGTGAGCTTTGAAGGTCACAGCATTAGCGTCGTGGCATGACCCTAAGTGCCGGATGAGGTAAACACCGTATCCGGCCACTTCTCCCTCTCGTTTTCAGATAATGACTTCATCCCCGCTTCACAGTGAACTGTTAGCATGTTGTTTTTCCACACGAAGCGATCATCATGCCCACTATTGTTACCCACGCAGCCGTTCCGCTCTGTTTAGGGTTAGGTCTCGGACTTAAAGTCATCCCCCCACGATTACTGTTTGCTGGCGTCGTTCTGGCTATGCTGCCAGATGCCGATGTGTTGTCATTTAAGTTCGGTGTCGCCTATGGCAATGTGTTTGGCCACCGGGGATTTACCCACTCACTGCTGTTCGCCTTCGTGGTACCGCTGCTCTGCGTATTGATTGGCCGACGATGGTTTAAGGCGGGATTGATTCGCTGCTGGCTATTCCTGACGGTTTCACTGCTGTCACACAGTCTGCTGGATTCCGTTACGACAGGCGGCAAAGGCGTCGGCTGGCTGTGGCCGTGGTCGGATGAACGCTTCTTTGCACCGTGGCAGGTGATTAAAGTCGCCCCGTTTGCGCTATCACGCTACGCCACACCGTATGGTCATCAGGTAATAACTTCGGAGTTGATGTGGGTATGGCTGCCGGCCGTTATGATGATGGGTGTGCTGTGGTGGTACAAACGTCATTAATAGTGCCTGATGGCGCTACGCTTATCAGGCCTACCGATCATTCCATCGTAGGCCGGATAAGGCGTAAGCCGCCATCCGGCAATATAGAGAGTTACTTACGACGCCAGGTGGTGCCCTGCGGGCCGTCTTCCAGCACGATGCCCATCTCATTGAGACGGTCACGCGCGGCATCAGCCGCCGCCCAGTCTTTCGCTTTACGCGCATCCAGACGCTGTTGGATTAACGCTTCAATTTCAGCAACTTCACCGTCATCCGCCTGCGCCCCGCTTTGCAGGAACGCTTCCGGATCCTGTTCCAGCAGTCCCAGCACGCTGGAGAGCTTGCGCAGATGCGCAGCCATACCGTTAGCCGCCGCCATATCTTCACCCTTCAGGCGGTTAACTTCACGCGCCATATCAAACAGCACGGAGTAAGCTTCCGGCGTGTTGAAGTCATCGTCCATCGCTTCAATGAAACGTGCTTCAAAGGCCTCGCCACCCGCAGGGGCAACGGATTTGTCGGTACCGCGCAGTGCAGTGTACAGACGCTCCAGCGCAGAACGCGCCTGTTTCAGGTTCTCTTCGCTGTAGTTGAGCTGGCTACGATAGTGACCCGACATCAGGAAGTAGCGAATGGTTTCGGCGTCGTAGTATTTCAGCACATCGCGCACGGTAAAGAAGTTGCCCAGCGATTTAGACATTTTCTCGCGGTCAACCATCACCATCCCGGAGTGCATCCAGTAATTAACGTACTCACCGTCATGCGCACAGGTGGACTGCGCGATTTCGTTTTCATGATGCGGGAACATCAGGTCCGAACCGCCGCCGTGAATATCGAAATGGTTACCCAGTTGTTTGCAGTTCATCGCCGAACATTCGATGTGCCAGCCCGGACGACCTGCGCCCCATGGAGACGGCCAGCTCGGCTCGCCTTCTTTGGACATTTTCCACAGCACGAAGTCCATCGGGTTACGCTTCACATCAACCACGTCAACGCGAGCACCCGCCTGCAGCTGATCCAGATCCTGGCGTGACAGCTGACCGTAGTTCGGGTCAGTCGGCACGTCGAACATCACGTCGCCGTTATCAGCAACGTAAGCGTGACCTTTGGCAATCAACTGCTCAGTGATTTCGATAATTTCAGCGATATGGTGCGTAGCGCGCGGCTCCAGATCCGGGCGCAGAATATTCAGCGCATCGAAATCGCTATGCATTTCCGCGATCATTCTGTCGACCAACGCGACAAAGCTTTCACCGTTTTCATTCGCGCGCTTGATGATTTTGTCATCAATATCGGTAATGTTGCGTACATACTTCAGCTTATAGCCGAGGAAGCGCAGGTAGCGCGCGACGACGTCGAAAGAAACAAAGGTACGTCCGTGGCCAATATGACAGAGATCGTAAACGGTAATACCACACACGTACATGCCGACTTCCCCGGCATGAATAGGTTTGAATTCCTCTTTTTGGCGCGTCAGTGTATTAAAGATTTTTAACATCGAAGATTCCGTGTAGACGTGTGTGGATAGTAAAGTCTGTATAATACCCATAATTTAGACCGGAAGCAGCACACTTTGCGAGGTGATCACAGCTTGCGGTTATGCTATAACACACCCCTAACTCTGACCCTTGACGGGGTCGAAGCACCAATCTATCGGAACAGGATGCAAAAATGGTTACTTTCCACACTAATCACGGCGATATCGTAATCAAAACGTTTGATGATAAAGCGCCTGAAACAGTTAAAAACTTCCTGGACTACTGCCGCGAAGGTTTTTACAACAACACCATTTTCCACCGTGTTATTAACGGTTTCATGATCCAGGGCGGCGGTTTCGAGCCAGGCATGAAGCAAAAAGCCACGAAAGAAGCGATCAAAAACGAAGCGAACAACGGTCTGAAAAATACCCGTGGTACGCTGGCAATGGCGCGTACTCAGGCTCCGCACTCCGCAACCGCACAGTTCTTCATCAACGTTGCTGACAACGACTTCCTGAACTTCTCCGGTGAAAGCATGCAGGGTTGGGGTTACTGCGTGTTCGCTGAAGTTGTTGAAGGCATGGACGTGGTTGATAAAATCAAAGGCGTTTCCACCGGTCGCAGCGGCATGCACCAGGATGTGCCAAAAGAAGACGTCATCATTGAAAACGTGACCGTCAGCGAGTAATCGTGGCGACACTGTTTATTGCAGATCTTCACCTCTGCACAGAAGAACCGGCGATCACCGCCGGTTTTCTGCGTTTTTTAGCCGGCGATGCACGCAATGCCGATGCGCTATACATTCTCGGCGACCTGTTTGAAGCCTGGATTGGCGACGACGACCCGAATCCACTGCATCATGAAATGGCCGCAGCGATAAAAACGCTGGCAGATTCCGGCGTCCCCTGCTTTTTTATTCACGGCAACCGTGATTTTCTGCTCGGCAAGCGTTTTGCCCGTGCGAGCGGCATGACCTTGCTTCCCGAAGAAAAAGTGCTCGACCTGTATGGCCGCAAGGTTCTGATCATGCATGGCGACACCTTATGCACCGACGACGCAGGCTATCAGGCGTTTCGCGCCAAAGTACATCAACCCTGGCTACAGAAGCTGTTTCTCGCCCTGCCCCTGTTTGTTCGCCAGCGCATTGCCGCAAAAATGCGCGCCAACAGTAAAGCCGCCAACAGCAGTAAATCGCTGGAAATCATGGATGTGAATCCGCAGGCCGTGATTAACGAGATGGAAAAACATCAGGTCCAGTGGTTAATTCACGGACATACACACCGTCCGGCTGTCCACGAACTCACGGCCAATGAGCAACCCGCTTTCCGCGTGGTATTAGGCGCATGGCATACCGAAGGCTCAATGGTGAAAGTCACGCCCAGCGACGTTGAGCTAATCGCGTTTCCGTTTTAATTCTGCAGATATCCAGCTCCTCTTTACACAAAACAATTCGAGTTGCATCGAGGCGGCAAATCTGTGAGTCCCCGGGAGCTTACAAAAGTAAGTGACTGGGGTGAGCAGATGCAGCCAACAAAGAGGCAGCTTGAAGAGTGAAGTGTAAAGCGCGCAATCGTTTTCCTTGAAGGTTAATTATGCTATTCTCTGTGGCCTCAAAAGTCGAGTGTAGTGCACCACAGGAGTTTTCAGACGCATGTCTTCCCGCAATAATCCGGCGCGTGTCGCCATCGTGATGGGGTCCAAAAGCGACTGGGCTACCATGCAGTTCGCCGCCGAAATCTTCGAAATCCTGGACGTTCCGCATCATGTTGAAGTCGTCTCCGCCCACCGCACCCCAGACAAATTGTTCAGCTTCGCCGAAAGCGCTGAAGAGAACGGTTATCAGGTGATTATTGCCGGAGCCGGTGGCGCAGCGCATTTGCCTGGCATGATTGCGGCGAAAACGCTGGTGCCTGTTTTAGGCGTCCCGGTGCAAAGCGCAGCGTTGAGCGGTGTAGATAGCCTCTACTCCATTGTTCAAATGCCTCGCGGTATTCCCGTTGGAACACTGGCGATCGGCAAAGCGGGCGCGGCCAATGCGGCCCTACTGGCAGCGCAAATTCTGGCTACACACGACAAAGCATTACACCAGCGTCTGGACGACTGGCGCAAAGCACAAACCGATGAAGTGCTGGAAAACCCGGACCCGCGAGGTGCGGCATGAAGCAGGTCTGCGTACTCGGTAACGGTCAGCTAGGACGCATGCTGCGTCAGGCCGGCGAGCCGCTGGGCATTGCGGTCTGGCCCGTCGGGCTGGACGCTGAACCGGCTGCTGTCCCTTTTCAGCAAAGCGTGATCACCGCTGAGATTGAGCGCTGGCCGGAAACGGCACTCACCCGCGAACTGGCGCGCCACCCGGCATTTGTTAACCGCGACGTCTTCCCGATTATTGCCGACCGTCTGACGCAAAAGCAGCTTTTTGACAAGCTCGGTCTGGCGACTGCGCCGTGGCAACTGCTGGCAGATAAAAGCGAATGGTCTGCGGTATTCGACAAACTCGGCGAGCTGGCGATCGTCAAACGTCGCGTCGGCGGCTACGACGGTCGTGGGCAGTGGCGTTTGCGCGCAAATGAAACCGCACAACTGCCGGATGATTGCTATGGCGAGTGCATCGTCGAGCGGGGAATCAACTTCTCTGGCGAAGTCTCACTGGTTGGCGCTCGGGCGCATGACGGCAGCACCGTTTTCTATCCGCTAACCCATAACCTGCATCAGGACGGCATTCTGCGCACCAGCGTGGTGTTCCCGCAGGCTAACGCCAGACAGCAGGCACAGGCTGAAGCGATGCTCTCCGCCATCATGCAGGAGCTGGGCTATGTCGGCGTGATGGCGATGGAATGTTTCATCACCCCGGAAGGTCTGCTGATCAACGAACTGGCTCCGCGCGTGCACAACAGCGGACACTGGACGCAAAACGGCGCCAGCATCAGCCAGTTTGAGCTGCACCTGCGTGCCATTACCAACCTGCCGTTACCGACGCCGGTGGTGAACCATCCTTCGGTGATGGTAAACCTGATTGGTAGCGACCTGAACTACGACTGGCTGAAGCTACCGCTGGTACACCTGCACTGGTATGACAAAGAAGTGCGTGAAGGGCGTAAGGTGGGTCACCTGAACCTGAGCGACAGCGATACCGCGCGCCTTAGCGCGACACTGGAAGCGCTTATCCCCCTGCTGCCGCCGGAATATGCCAGCGGTATTATCTGGGCGCAGTCAAAGCTGAAATAAGCCATTAATGCCGGGGAATGGATTTTATCCTTCCCCGGCCCCTCTCCTGGCGCGTAAAATCCCCTCCATTGCTGTTTTGTATTTTCAGGATCAAACATGAACGATGGAACGGACTATCGCGCAATTCTGCTCGCCGGTACGCCTTTAATCGATGTACGCGCCCCCGTCGAATTTCAGCAGGGCGCCATGCCGGGCGCAATAAACCTTCCCTTAATGAACGATGACGAACGTGCCGCCGTGGGTACCTGTTATAAACGTCAGGGGCCTGAGGCCGCCCTCGCGCTCGGCCATCAACTGGTCTGTGACGAGACTCGCCAGCAACGCATGAAGGCCTGGCTAAATGCTTGTCGCCAGCACCCAAAAGGATATTTATGCTGCGCGCGCGGCGGCCAGCGCTCGCACATTGTGCAGCAGTGGCTGCACGAGTCCGGTACTGACTACCCGCTAATACAAGGCGGTTATAAAGCATTGCGTCAGGCGGCGATTCAACTGACTGAAGAACTGGTGCAAAAACCGATCGTCTTAATTGGCGGCTGTACCGGGAACGGTAAAACGCAGTTGGTGCAACAGCAGCCGAACGGCATTGACCTTGAAGGTCTGGCGCACCATCGCGGTTCCTCGTTTGGTCGCACCGTTGAGCCGCAGCTGAGCCAGGCAAGCTTTGAAAACTTGCTGGCGGTCGAAATGCTGAAAACCGACAGCCGTCAGGATCTGCGTCTGTGGGTACTTGAGGACGAAGGCCGCATGATCGGCGCTAATCATCTGCCCGAATGTTTGCGCGAACGCATGAGCCAGGCCGCTATTGCGGTGGTGGACGATCCTTTTGAGCTACGGCTGGAGCGGCTGCGCGAAGAGTATTTTGTGCGCATGCACCACGATTTCACTCACGCTTATGGCGAGAGTCAGGGCTGGCAGGAGTACAGCGAGTATCTGCACCACGGTCTGTTTGCTATCCGCCGTCGTCTGGGTTTGCAACGTTTTGCCGAGCTGACCACCCTGCTCGACGTGGCTCTGCGCGAACAGCAGGCAACGGGCAGCACCGACGCGCATATGAGCTGGCTGGTACCGTTGCTCAACGAGTATTACGACCCGATGTATCGCTATCAGCTGGAAAAGAAAGCCGCGAAAATCGTCTTTCGCGGCTCATGGCAGGAGGTGGCTGACTGGCTTAGCGTACAGTAATCAATGTCTGTCGCGCTTGTCTGCGCGTTTCGCCAACCAGTCGCCCAGCACCTGAACGACCTGCACCAGAATAATCAGCGCCACCACGGTGACGATCATGACCTGGGTTTCGTAGCGGTAATAACCAAAGCGAATCGCCAGGTCGCCGACTCCACCGCCGCCAACGATACCGGCCATTGCGGAGTAACCGATCAGACTCACCAGCGTTATCGTCAGCCCACGCAGCAGACCCGCGCTCGCCTCCGGTAACAGAACGGTGCAGATGATGCGCATCGGGCTGGCGCCAAACGCTTCCGCCGCCTCGATAATGCCTTTATCGACTTCACGTAGCGCGCTATCAACCAGACGGGCATAGAAAGCAATTGCTGCTACCGACAGCGGAACCGACGCCGCGATGGGTCCAATGGTATTGCCGAGCAAAAACTGGGTTAGCGGCAACAACAGAACCAGCAGGATCACAAACGGCACCGAGCGGATAATATTCACCAGCACGGAGCTGAGCAGATACACAAAACGGTTCTGCCAGAATAAATGCCGGTCGGTAACGAAAATAAGAAAACCGAGCGGCAGACCGCCAATAATCGCCAACAGCGTAGAGATGCTCAGCATCTGGAAGGTTTCATTAAACGCCAGCGTCAAATCAGGCAATAAATCATCCACGAATCACCTCCACCTGTGCAGTACGTTGACGAATATGTTCCACGGCGACATCCACCGCAGAAGGGTTATGCGGCGCGGTCAGTTGCACCACCAGAATCCCCAGCGCACGTTCGCCGATATATTCAATTTTGCCGTGCAGAATGTTCACCGCCACGCCAAATTTAACCGCCACTTCTGACAACACCGGCTGTTCTGCCGAATCACCGATGAACAGAATTTTTAGCAACTGGCCAGGCAGATGCTGGCGCAGACGGTCGGGTAACGTCAGATTGAGGGTATGCGACACCAGTTGCTGAGTGAAAGCGTGCTGCGGGTGAGCAAAAACATCAAACACCTCGCCAGACTCCACTACCTTGCCACCGGACATCACCGCCACGCGATCGCAAATCGATTTGATCACGTTCATCTCATGGGTGATCAGCACGATCGTGATCCCCAACTGTTGGTTGATCTGCTTAAGCAAAGCCAGAATCGTGGCCGAGGTTTCGAGATCTAACGCGGAAGTGGGTTCATCACACAGCAGCACATCCGGGTGATTGGCAATTGCGCGGGCAATACCCACACGCTGCTTTTGCCCACCGCTGAGCTGAACCGGAAAGCGGTTCGCCTTGTCTGACAGCCCCACCAGCGACAGAATTTCGCTCACGCGCGGGCCAATTTTACTGCGTTCCCATCCGGCAGCCTTCAGGCTAAAGGCGACGTTTTGCGCCACGGTACGGGTATGCATCAGATTAAAATGTTGAAAAATCATCCCGATACGCTGACGGGCTTTACGTAGATGCACGCCTTCCAGTGCGGAAATTTCTACGCCGTTCACCTTCACGCTTCCCTGGCTCGGACGCGTTAAGGCGTTCAGGGTGCGCAGCAGCGTACTTTTTCCCGCGCCGCTGGTCCCGACAATGCCAAATATCTCACCTGCGCCAATGCGCAAGCTAACGTCATCAACCGCCCGGGTTGATGCTCCACGGCCTGCGCTAAAATCCACGCAAACTTTCTCAATCTCAATCATAGCCACCTCAGAAATGCGAAAAGGGCAGTCGTCGCTGCCCCTGTTAACCCTTGTGCGCAGCGATTATTGGGCTGCCGACATCCATTCCGGTTTCTGGAAGGCGCTGTAGATATTTTGCGGATCGTCGATCACCGCACGATACGCCGGAGATTTCACCGCCTCGACAATATCTTTCGCAAATGGTTTATCCGCATCTTCACTGCGTACCGCGATGATATTTTTCAGATTTTCGTCCAGGTGTTCCTGCTTGATGGCGCTGGCGAGATCCAGTTTTGCCGCTACGGCAAAGTTGCCGTTGACCAGCGCACCGGTCACACCGTCCAGCGTACGCGGCAGCTGTGCCGCTTCCAGCGGTTTAAACACCAGCCCTTTTGGGTTGCTGGCGATATCGCGCTCGGAGGCTTTAGTTGGATCGATGTTATCTTTGATGGTGATAAGGCCAATAGACTGCAGGAAACGCAGACCGCGAGCCAGGTTGGTGGGATCGTTGGAAAGCGTGATCACATCCCCTTTTTTCAACTCATCCAGGCTTTTGATTTTATGTGAGTAAAAACCCATCCCGGCCGTCGGGACCACAATCAGCTTGCTCAGCTTCAGGCCTTTATCGGCGGTGAATTTGTCAAAGTAGAGTGAATGCTGGAACAGGTTAGCATCGATGCTGCCATTGGAGAGCGCCATGTTAGGTTGCACGTAGTCGCTGAATTCGCGCACTACTACCTTATAGCCTTTCTCTTTCAGCGTAGGGGCAATGGCTTGTTTTACCATATCGCCGTACGGCCCAGGTGCGACGCCAAATACGATGGTGTGCGGATCACTGTTCGCATGAGCAAATTGTAATCCACAGGCCAGTAACAGCGCCCCGGTCGCGACGCGTAAACTCTGACGCAATCCCATAATCTCTCCATTTTAACGTTGTGGTGTCATGTCTCACGCCGTTCTTGCGGCGTTGTTCTTGTTGGCCTGTTAACAGGCTGATTGTTAACATGACACAGATCACAACCTGCTGTCCTTGAAATTATTTCATGATGTTGCAGAGTGTGTTTTTAAATGTGAGAAGGCATGAAAAAGCCGGATGTCGGCACAAGTGCCTTATCCGGCCTACAAATAACGCGATCCCCCTGCTCTCGTAGGCCCGATAAACGCATCGGGCGGCAGGCGTTCGATTAGAAGTCGTAACGCAGACGCACCAGGTTCATGTCGCCCAGATTGTCGGTGCTGGAGGTGAAGACGTGTTCGTAATCCACACGGAAACCGTAATCCAGCTGGAAGCTGATACCCACACCGTTGTCGGTACGCAGGTAGTTACGGCCATTCACGTATTCAATACGATCGCCCATAAAGTATGGCTGCACGGATTTCAGCGCATACTGGCCAACCGGGAAGGTGTATCCCGCAAAGTATTCCAGACCCCAGGCGTCACCGGCAAAATAGTCATTAACAGAGACTTTTTTGGTGGTCATGAAGTTTTGATACCAACCGCCGCCCAGCGAGAAGGTCCAGTTGTCCGGTTTCCAGCTCAGCGCAGTACCGACGATGTTTTGATCGTAGGTTTTGCTGGTGTTGCCACGCATTTCCGCGCGGGTGTAGTTCCACGCCGTACCCCAGGTCAGGTCATCGGTGATGTGATAATCCACACCCAGGGAGCCGCCACCTTTACGTTTGTAGCGCAAACCGTTGTTCGGGTTGTAGTCATCGCTGAACAAATAAGACGCGTAAAGATCAACATCGCCTACCGTATTTTTATACTTCAGTGACTTACGTGTACGATAGGAACCGTCGTAGTCGCCATTGATACCGTTACCTGGCGCCTGGCCGATCATGTCGTAGTCCCAGATATCCGTTTTCGCACCCACCACATCATAGTAAATGCTGTTCTGTTGACCGAAGGTCAGCGTACCCCAGGTCGCGCTCTTCAGACCGGTGTACAGCATACGACGCGTAGTATCGTTGGCGCCGTTAGCATAGTGATTGTCCCAGTTGAACATCGCCGGGAAGTTAACGCCCAGCTCGTAATAGCTCACCCAACTGATGTCATCAAACAGATAGTAGTCAGCAGCGAAGCGGAAACGCGTTCCACCGTCGAAGCCATTACGTTTGTAGCCATTCTTGCCATCGTCACCGGCCATATTCTGGAACTGCGGACGAATACTCCCGCCGACGGTGAAATTAAGACGGCTCAGCGGGTTGCCCGCCTGCGGATCTTGTTTCAGGACCGTGATTTCCGCCTGGGAGGCGAAAGTCGTTAATGCCACTGCTGCGCCGATCGATACCGCCAGCGCCGTTTTTTTTATAGTCATTATTTGTACCTTGATAGATAGCCTGCCAATTATTCAGCATACAAATATTAACGTTTATTAATACACTCGTGTTGTCGGGTTTTTATTGTTCTGTGCTGTTAAATATCAATGAGTTATCATTTTGTGCTACATAGATAAAAAAACGCACCGATTTAAAAAAACCGGTGCGTAATCATCACGAATATGAATTAACTGCTGAACTGACGGAACAGCGCTTTGCCTTTAAGAAGACGTGAACCGAGCCATCCGCCGCAGAGAGAGAGCAGCAATGCCCCACAAAGCGGCAACACAACCCACAGCCGCCAGTCTGGCTCCCAGGGGAAATCAAACACGCGGGTTTGCAGCACCGCCAGCGCAGTTTCCGCCCCGATGGCCGCCACCAGTCCGGCGACCATCCCGAGCATCGCGAACTCGCACCACAGCGTGGTACGCAGCAGCTTCTTACCCGCTCCCAGCGTGCGCCAGACCACCAGTTCCTGATGACGCTGACGCATCCCGACCTGCACCTGCGCCAATAGCAGCAACATACCGCAAGCGGTGACCAGCACTACCATCACCTCCAGCGCGCGGCTCACCTGCTCCAGCACCTGACTCACCTGTTTGAGAATGGCACCAATATCCAGCAGGCTGATAGTCGGGAATTCGCGGTTAAGCTGCGTCAGCATGCCGTTGCCGTTCTCCCAGCGAAAGCTGGTTAACCAGCTTTGTGGCTGAGCATCCAGCGCGCCAGAAGGGAAGATAAAGAAAAAGTTTGGTCGCAGGCTTTCCCAGTCCACTTTGCGCAGACTGCTGACCGTAGCGCTGAAATCCTGGGTATCCCCCATAAAGGTCACCCGATCGCCAAGCTTAACGCTCAGTCGTTTCGCCAGCCCCTCTTCCATCGACACTTCGCCCGCTTTTGGCGGCCAGCTCCCGGCAACGATCGGGTTATGATCCGGGCGGGTATCCTGCCAGGTCAGATTAAGCTCGCGGTTCAGCGCTTCATCCTGATTGCCTTCGGTCGATTTCTCATTGATCGCCGTCAGACGGGCCCGCACTATCGGGTAGAACGACTCCGGGATCACCTGATGCTCAGCAAGGAAAGCCTTCAGCGGAGCCACCTGCTCAGTGGCAATGTTGATCAGAAAATAGTTTGGACTTTCCGGCGGCATTTGCTGCTGCCAGCGGTCGAGGAGATCGCCACGCAGCACCAGCAACAGCGCCAGCAGCATAAAGGAGAGCGAAAATGCCGACAGTTGACTCAGCGTTGACCACGGCTGGCGCAACAGCCGGCTGACCGCCAAACGCAGCGGCAGCGAGGTCAGCGTCAGACCACGCAGCAGGTTAAGCAACATCCAGCCCAACACGCCGCACAGCAGCGCCAGCACCACAGCCCCGACCAGTACCGCCCACAGCAGCATACTTCCGCCCATCAATCCGGCCAGCAGCGCAACCACAACTATCGTTGCTACGGGCAGATAGACCTTAAGCGGCCAGACGTTTGCCACCACGTCGCGACGCAGTACCCGCAGCGGCTGCGTCGCCAGCAGCAGGCGATAAGGGCGTAGCCCCACCAGCAGAGAAATGACGGCCATCGTACCGAGTGCCCACAGCCACGGCCACAGGCTGGCGGGCGGCAGCTCACCGGGCAGAACTGGCTTCAGTAATACCACCAGCACCCGCTCAAATAACAGCCCGAACAGCCCGCCGGTCACGCCAGAAAGCGTCAGCACCATCAGCCACTGGCCGATAATCAGCTTGCGCAGCTGCGCCCTGCCCGCGCCGAGCGTTTTTAATATCGCCACCAAATCGTAACGACTGCGACAGTAATGATTCATCGCCACGGCAACGGCAGCAACCGCCAGCAGTAGCGTTAACAGTGCCGACAGCAGCAGGAACTGTTGCGAACGCTCCAGTGATTTCCCCAACGCCCCTTCATCCTGCTCCAGCCCATACCAACGCTGTTCTGGCTTTAACTGCGGAAGCAGCCATTTTTCATAGGCTTCCAGCTGCTGTGGCGTACCACCAAATTTATAGCGCCAGGTCACACGGCTTCCCGGCTGGACCGCCGCCGTTTTTTCGACATCCGCCATGTTCATCATCAGGCGCGGCGCTATCTGGAAGGGATTAAAACCGGAATCCGGTTCCTGCACCACTTCTCCGGCGATGCGCAGGGTGGCATCGCCAACGTCGATGGAATCACCGATTTTTAAGTTGAGTAGCGCCATCAGACGCGGGGCCAACAGCACTGAGCCCGGCTGCGGTTTCAGCCCCGGCGGATTGGTTTGCAGCGTGCCGTACATCGGATACACATCATCCACTGCCTTGACGTTCGCCAGTTGAGGCGTATCCCGGGCAAAGGTCATGGTGGCAAAGGTTAGCTGTTCACCCACGTTCAGACCACGCTGTCGCGCCTCGTCAATCCACGCTTTCGGCACAGCGCGCGAACTTTGCAGCGACCGGTCCCCCGCCATAAACTCACGGCTTTGCTGGCTCAGCCCTTTTTCCATGCGATCGCTGATATTGCCCAGCGCCAGTACACAGGCCACCGCCAGGCTTAACGCCAGCCAGACAATCAGTAATGAAGGCGAGCGCCATTCGCGCCAGAACCAGCGTGCAATCATGCCTCCTCCTGCAACTGTCCGTTCACCAGGCGTAAACGCCTATCGCAACGCGCCGCCAGCTGCGGGTCATGGGTCACCAGAATCAGGGTGGTACCGTGTTCCCGGTTCAGAGAAAACAGCAGGTCGGCGATTTTGTCTCCGGTCTGGCGGTCCAGATTGCCCGTTGGTTCATCGGCAAACAGCACGTCAGGCCGTCCGTTAAACGCCCGTGCCAGCGCTACGCGTTGCTGCTCCCCGCCGGAAAGCTGGGCCGGAAGATGATCAAGGCGTTTTCCCAACCCCAGTTGCTCCAGCAGCGTTTTTGCCCCGTCACGACTTTTTCCGCTATTTTCGCCGCGTAGCAGCGCGGGTAGTTCGACGTTTTCCAGCGCGTTGAGGGTTGGAATTAACATGAATGACTGGAAGACAAAACCCACGTGCCGCGCCCGCAGCTGCGCCCGGGCTTCTTCGTCCATAGTGTGCAGTGCCTGCCCCACCAGGCTGACTTCACCGCTGGAGCCATCGTCCAGCCCGGCGAGGATCGCCAGCAGCGTGGATTTCCCCGATCCCGACTCGCCAATCAACGCAATGGTCTCGGCGCGTTTGACAACCAGTTCAACTCCGGTAAGGATGGATAGCTCTTGATCACCCTGACCGACGGATTTCTTAAGATGATGAACTTCAACAATGTTTTCCGCTGGCATTGGCCTTTCCTGTTCCTGGTCCTGTTAACTTTCCGCGCCGCCGCTGCGGACACGTTATTAATTCTGGGTGACAGCCTGAGCGCCGGATACCGTATGTCCGCCAGCGCCGCGTGGCCTGCGCTACTTAATGATAAATGGCAAACCAAAACGCCAGTCGTGAATGCCAGCATTAGCGGCGACACCTCACAGCAAGGTCTGGCCCGTCTGCCTGCATTACTCAAGCAGCACCAGCCGCGCTGGGTGCTGGTCGAACTTGGCGGTAACGATGGCCTGCGCGGATTTGCGCCTGCGCAAACCGAACAAACCCTGCGCACGATTCTGCAGGATGTGAAAGCGGCAAATGCCGAACCGCTGCTGATGCAAATTCGTCTGCCAGCAAATTATGGTCGCCGTTATAATGAAACCTTTAGCGCGATTTATCCAAAGCTCGCCAAAGAGTTTGATATTCCTCTGCTGCCATTTTTTATGGAAGAGGTTTATCTGAAACCCCAGTGGATGCAGGATGATGGTATTCATCCTAACCGTGACGCTCAGCCGTTTATTGCCGACTGGATGGCGCAACATCTCACACCTCTAGTAAATCATGAGTCGTAATGCTACGGAGATCCTGACAGGTAAAGTTATGCAAAAATCGGTCTTAATAACAGGATGTTCCAGCGGAATCGGTCTGGAAAGCGCGCTTGAACTAAAGCGCCAGGGTTTTCAAATTCTGGCAGGCTGTCGCAAACCTGACGATGTCGCGCGTATGAACAGTATGGGATTCACTGGCATATTGCTGGATCTGGATTCACCCGAAAGCGTGAATCGTGCCGCCGATGAAGTGATCGCCCTGACCGATAATCGTTTATATGGGATCTTTAACAACGCCGGATACGGTGTCTATGGTCCCCTGCCCACCATCAGCCGTGAACAGATGGAACAGCAATTTTCCGCCAACTTCTTTGGCGCACATCAGCTTACCATGCGCCTGTTGCCCGCTATGCTCCCTCACGGCGAAGGGCGTATCGTGATGACTTCATCGGTGATGGGATTGATCTCAACGCCGGGACGCGGCGCCTATGCCGCCAGTAAATATGCGCTGGAAGCCTGGTCCGACGCGCTGCGTATGGAACTGCGCCACAGCGGCATTAAGGTCAGCCTGATTGAGCCCGGCCCCATCCGTACCCGCTTTACCGAAAACGTCAACCAGACCCAGAGCGATAAGCCCGTCGAGAACCCCGGCATTGCCGCGCGTTTTACGCTGGGACCAGAAGCGGTTGTCGCCAAAGTACGTCATGCATTTGAGAGCGATAAACCAAAGCTACGTTATCCGGTTACGCTGGTGACCTGGGCAGTGATGCTACTTAAACGCCTGTTGCCAGGCCGCATAATGGACAAAATTTTACAGGGTTGAGTTGAAGCACGAGCGTCAGCCCCCATGTAACAAGAAATCGACAAAAGAGAGTAACTCCATGTCCACACAGAATATTGTTAACATTAACGAATCGAACCTGCAGCAGACCCTTGAACAGTCGATGACCACGCCGGTCCTGTTCTATTTTTGGTCTGAGCGCAGCCAGCACTGCCTGCAATTGACGCCGGTACTGGAGAGCCTTGCCGCCCAGTACAACGGTCAGTTTATTCTCGCCAAGCTCGACTGCGACGCCGAGCAGATGATCGCTTCTCAGTTTGGCCTGCGCGCCATCCCTACCGTTTATCTGTTCCAGAACGGTCAGCCAGTGGACGGATTCCAGGGCCCGCAGCCGGAAGAGGTTATCCGCGCACTGCTGGAAAAAGTGTTGCCGAGCGAAGAAGAGCTGAAAGTGCGTCAGGCTATCGAATTCATCGAAGCCGGTAATCACGCGGATGCACTGCCGCTGCTGAAAGAAGCCTGGCAGATCTCCAACCAAAGCAGCGAAATTGGCCTGCTGCTGGCGGAAACGCAAATCGCCCTCAATCGTTCTGACGATGCCGAAGCGGTGCTGAAAACCATTCCGTTGCAGGATCAGGACACCCGCTATCAGGGACTGGTGGCGCAGATAGAACTGCTGAAGCAGGCGGCGGATACGCCGGAAATCCAACAGCTGCAGCAGCAAGTCGCCAGCAATCCGCAGGATGCGGTGCTGGCAACTCAACTAGCCATCCAGTTACATCAGGTCGGACGTAACGAGGAATCACTGGAACTGCTGTTCAGCCACCTGAAGAAAGATCTCACTGCTGCCGACGGTCAGGCACGTAAGACCTTCCAGGAGATCCTTGCCGCACTCGGAACCGGCGATGCGCTGGCCTCAAAATACCGCCGCCAACTGTACGCACTGTTGTACTAATCCGTTTGATTTTGCCCGATGGCGCTTGCGCTTATCGGGCATACAAATTCTACCAATACCGATCCCTCCGGCATCACATCACGTCTTCTTCAAATGCGTTACGACTAATTGGTGGCGCGAATTATAGAACTTCCGATAAGTCAGGTAGCAGGCAATAATGGTCGACAGGCTGGCGGTAGAAAGCAGCATAAACGTCACCATAATCTGATATTTAATCGCTTTTACTGGATCAATACCCGCGAAGATCAACCCGGACATCATCCCCGGTAAACTTACCAGCCCTACCGTTTTTGCAGAGTCGATCGTTGGGATCAGCGAGGCGCGAATACTGTCGCGAATCAGCGGCGCAGAGGCCACTTTCGGCGTCGCGCCGAGGCTAAGTTTTTCCTGAATTTGCTGCTGTTCGCTGTTAAACCGCTGTCCCAGATTGTTGTAACACAGCCCCACTGCCACCATCGCATTGCCTGCAATCATGCCGGAGATCGGGATGACCTGCATCGGCGTGAACTCGATAGAGCCAGACAAAACCAGCACCGCCAGCGTTAGCCCCGCCCCCACCGTGATAGCGATAAACGACGAGAGGAAAGCTTTATCAATATATTTACTGCGCTTTTGTGCGTTATAAGCCGCGTTAAAGCAGATAAACAGCACCATCAGTAAGGTCAGAATACTGTGGTTAACGCCAAAAATATATTTCAGCACATAGCCGACGATAATCAGCTGAACCACTGCCCGGCAAACGCTCCAGAGAATATCTTTCTCCAGCGCCAGTTTTTCTTTGTGGCTAATCAGAATCGCCACCACCACCAGCATCATCGCTAATGCCAGGGACTCATTGGTAATATTATGCTCGTTCATTGCGTGCTTCCTGCATTTCTCCGGCGTGCGGTTGAAGGGTTATGACATTATCCGCATGCGTAATTTCATCTTTGTCGTGCGTCACCCACAGCACCGCAATATTCTTATCGCGAACATAGTGGTGAATTAATTCGTTCACATTACGTTTATTAGCCTCATCCAGCGCGCTGGTGATTTCATCAAGCAGCAGAATTTTGGGCAGAAACTGCAAATTACGAATTAGCGAGACGCGCTGCTTCTCGCCACCGGACAGCTCATTGATGCTTTTTTTGAGGATCGTCTCGGGGAGATCAAAATGGGCCAGATCGCTCAGAAACGCATCCGGCTCCGGACGTTTGTTACGGATTTGCCAGGGGAAAATGAGGTTGTCGTAAACGGTGTCACCAAATAAAGCAGGCGTTTGCGCACAATAGGAGACCTGCTGGCGATACGTTTCCGGCTTGAGGGTATTGATCTCCTTGCCTTCAAAGAGAATTTCACCGGCAGTCGGACTCATTAATGACGCCACAATCTTGAGTAACGTACTTTTCCCGCAGCCGGACTGGCCGGTAATCAGCTTAAATTCTCCGGCGCGGAGATCAAAACTGATGTTATTGAGAACCTGCGTCTCCCCTGCCTGCCATGCGACATTTTTTAACTGAAGCAGAATGCTGCTTTCTTCCATTACCCATTCCTTTTTTACATCTTTCGTGCAGACAGTCTATGCCTGTAATTTATTATAAGGGAGCCCACCTTGATAAATCGGGTATAATTTGATTAATGAGGCAGTAAAGGACAGCACAACAGGAGGTTTCATCAATGCTCATTTTTATTCCTATTCTTATTTTTGTCGCGCTGGTGATCGTCGGCGCTGGCGTCAAAATCGTCCCGCAGGGATATCAGTGGACGGTAGAGCGTTTTGGCCGTTACACCAAAACCCTGCAACCGGGTTTAAGCCTTGTTGTGCCGTTCATGGACCGCATTGGTCGTAAGATCAACATGATGGAACAGGTGCTTGATATCCCTTCTCAGGAAGTCATCTCCAAAGATAACGCCAACGTCGCAATTGATGCCGTGTGCTTTATTCAGGTGATCGATGCGCCGAAAGCAGCCTATGAAGTCAGCAACCTGGAACTGGCGATTATCAACCTGACCATGACCAACATTCGTACCGTTCTCGGTTCGATGGAACTCGATGAAATGCTTTCCCAACGCGACAACATCAACACGCGCCTGCTGCATATTGTTGATGAAGCCACGAATCCCTGGGGCATCAAAATCACCCGTATCGAGATCCGCGACGTGCGTCCTCCGGCAGAACTTATCGACGCGATGAACGCGCAGATGAAAGCCGAACGTACCAAGCGTGCCTACATTCTTGAGGCCGAGGGGATCCGTCAGGCAGAAATCGTCAAGGCCGAAGGTGAGAAACAGTCGAAGATCCTTAAAGCGGAAGGTGAACGCCAGTCCGCGTTTTTACAGGCTGAAGCGCGTGAACGTTCAGCAGAAGCCGAAGCTCGCGCAACGCAGATGGTGTCTGAGGCCATTGCCGCTGGGGATATTCAGGCAGTGAACTACTTCGTGGCGCAGAAATACACTGAAGCGCTGCAGCATATCGGCTCGTCGAATAACAGCAAAGTGGTGATGATGCCGCTGGATGCCAGCAGCCTGATGGGCTCTATTGCCGGGATCGCCGAACTGGTTAAGGACAGCGCCAGCGAGCGGAAAAAATCATGATAGCGATGATTCTGGTGCATCCGCACATCTTCTGGCTCAGCCTCGGCGGTTTGCTACTCGCCGCCGAGATGCTGGGCGGCAACGGCTATCTGCTGTGGAGCGGCGTAGCGGCGGTAATTACCGGTCTGGTCGTCTGGCTCGTTCCGCTAGACTGGCCGTGGCAGGGGGCGATGTTCGCCGCCCTCACCCTGCTGGCGGCGTGGCTGTGGTGGAAATGGCTGGCAAGGCGCGTTCAGGAGCAGAAACCCGCCGACAGCCATCTTAACCAGCGCGGACAGCAGCTGGTTGGCCGACGATTTATTCTGGAAACCGCCCTGGTCAATGGTCGCGGACACATGCGCGTCGGCGACAGTTCCTGGCCCGTTAGCGCCAGCGACGATTTGAGCGCCGGTACGCAGGTTGAAGTCATTGCCGTTGAAGGGATAACCCTGATTATTAAAGCGGTATCACATTAAAAAGACAGGAAATAAGACTATGGTCAGGAAGACACCCCTTGCCTTTGCCCTTTGCACATTACTGACCGCCGCCCCGCAGGCATTCGCCTCTTTCGATATGGAAGACTGCAAATGGAGCGACGACAGCTGCCTGCTGAAAGGCACGCCGACCTTTAACCCTGAAAACGACAGTCGCGACAACCTGCTGCGGCTGCTGAGTCAGGAAAAATCATTTGCTCTGCCGGTGCAATCAATGCCAGCGGATATCACCCGCTCCCGGGATTTCTATTTTGCCTATCACCCGCAATGGGATGAGGCAGCCCCGCAGCCAGCCGCTGCGCCGGCATCCGCCGCAGACAGCCCACTCTCCCGACAGATGGCCGAACTGAACATTAGCGCAGACGAAATAAACGTCAACGACGCTGAGCTTGAGAACCGTCATGTTTCAAATAACACCGAGAGCGTCAGCGCATTTTTTGCCGCACTGCTGGCCGACCCGACGTTAACGGCGGAACAGCGCCAGGCCTTAGCCCAGGCGCGTACGGGGCTGCTATCCGGGGCAACCCGCGAGCAAATTGAGTCTTCACTTGCCACCCTCCCGGCTGATTCACCGGCTCAGTCCTATAAAAATTATCTGGCCGCAGCTGCCAGTTTCTATGCCGGTGATTATGCCAGCGCCGAACGGGATTTCACTCAGCTTGCCAAAAGTGAGCGCCCGTGGCTGGCAGAGACCGCGCAATACATGCTGATGCGTGCGGCCTTGAACAAGAGCAGCCAGAACAGCGTGGGCGAGTACGGCGATTTTGATATTGCAAAAATTAACCGCGAGGACGCGACTCAGGCTCAGACGCAGGCACAAACCTACCTGCAACGCTTCCCGCAAGGCCTGTATGCCGACTCCGCGCGCGGTATGCTGCGTCGCATCAACTGGTATTTACAGGCGTGGCCGCAGCTGGCCGGGTTGTATGAGCAGACGCTCCAGCAGTCGGCTGACGCTCGGCAACTGCGAGAAATAGTCATCGAATACGATAATGTCTACGGTATGGCGTTCTACGAACAGTCCGTGGTGGAAGCATTCCCCGATGCGCCGCTTGTCAGCTATATCGAACTGCTGCGCGCGATGCGTCTGGATAACAACAGTAAACCCACGCTGACCCAGGCGCAGCTCGATGCCAGCAAACCGGTGTTTGAGCAGAGCCAAAAACTGCCGCTATGGCGCGATCTGCAACTGAATCTGTGGCTGGCGACGGAGAACTACGCGGCGATTATTCAGGCAGTTACGCCAGCGCAGAAACTTGCCGTTCACGATACCCTCGCCTTCAGCGAACAAGTGCTGTACGGCGAAGCGCTGATGGGCCAGAAGAACTGGAGCGCGGCGCGTGATTTCTGGCTGCAGTTGCTAAAACTCAGCCAGGACAACGAACAGCAGCAGTATGTACAGGCTAAGCTCGCCGCAACGCTGGTTTATAGCGGCGACGTGGCGGCGGTATTTGCCCCAGAAAGCGCAGTAACCAACCTGCGTTTTCGCTCGCAGATACTGAAAACACAGGCCTCGCCTGAACTGCTGCGCCAGCAGGCCATCCATGGACCTAACAATGAAGAGCGTACCATCGCCCTGCATACGCTGCTGGTACGCGATCTTACCGAAAACCGCTTTGGCGACTGGTTGAATGACAGAAAACTGACCAGCGCCATTACTCCGCCGGTTATTGGCGACGCGTTTGATGACGTTAATCTGAGTATTTTCGACTGGAACGGCGACGCTGCCGAGCGCGGTTACACCTGTCGCAGCCTCAATGAAACGGTAACGGTATTGAGCAAAAAAGCGGATGATGCCCACGCGCTGAACTGCTTAGGTGAATTCTTCCGCACCACGCAAACCCACGTCGATTTGTGGAAAAACAGTGCTGGCAACGACGTACTTGAATCAGCAATATCGCGCAAGGAGCCGTTCGGCCAGTTCGACAGGCAAAGCTACTATCAGCAGGTAATCACTTCGCCGAAAGCAGAGGTTGAAGACAAGAGCTTCGCGCTGTATCGCGCCATCATGTGCTATGCGCCGTCAGGCTCTAACGAGTGCGGCGGTGAGGAAGTGGATAAACTACAGCGTAAAGGCTGGTTCACCCAACTGAAAACGCAGTATCCGGGAAGTCCGTGGGCGCAAAAACTCAAATACTACTGGTAACCGCGCTGCTGACAGGCCAGCCGCAGGCGGCGGATATCGTCGCCGCCCGTGAGCATCCGGCCTTCTGGCTGTGGTCAGGCGTGAAGGCCAGTGATGAGCTGAAAGACGCACAAACGGTCTATCTGCATCAGGGTGAGGTGCTGGTTCGTTCGGGTAACGTGGTTTTCCAGCGTCTCGGGCTGCCGGTCAGCCGCCTGTCTTTTCCCTCGATCTGGCTGACCGTGCGCTTTACCACGCTCGACGTACCGGAGGCGATCCCGGCTCGCATCATAAGATTGATGCAACGCTGGCAGACCGCCGGGAATCATGTAGTCGGCCTGCAGGTTGATTTTGACGCGGCGACCCATCAGCTTGCCGATTACGCCCGCTTTCTGCAGCAATTACGCCAACAGTTACCGGCCGAGTTTGCACTTGGCGTGACTGGACTTCTGGATTGGGCAAAAACGGGCGACGTCGCCACGCTGAATGCGCTGGCGGTCGATGAACTGGTGGTCCAGAGCTATCAGGGCCGTCATACGGTAACGAATTATCAGGCGTATCTGCCCGCACTCAGTCGTCTGCGCATTCCGTTTAAGCTGGGGCTGGTGCAAAACGGTAGCCGGGACCCGCAGGCTGAAGCGCAGCTTGAGAAATCCCCGTGGTACCGCGGGACGGTGGTATTTATGCTTAATCCCCCTCGCCGTTAAGCCTTCGCTTTATGGTGGCAGCAGCCGGAGAGGTTATCAATGATCGGGCATTCGGCGCTGTCATCGCCAGGGCAACTCTCCGCCAGTGCCAGCAAATGCAAGCGCATGGCCTGCAGCTCGCTGATATGCCGCTCAATGTCCGCGACCTTTTCTAAGGTACGCTTTTTCACATCTGCGCTATGACGCGCCGGATCGTTAAACAGATTCACCAGTTCGCCGCACTCTTCGAGATTAAAACCCACCTGGCGTGCCTGGCGCAGCAGCGTAAGTTCATTCAGATGCTGTTGGTTGTATGTGCGATAGCCATTTTCGCTACGCAGCGGCGGCGTCACTAAGCCTTTTTCTTCATAAAAACGTATCGCTTTGCTGGTCAAACCGGTTCTTTTCGCAACATCGCTAATATTCACATTTCCCCCGCGGATCTTGTTGGTACTGAGCCCCATTATAGCCCAGATTGTCCTAATGATTTACCCGAGAACCCTGCACATTTCCCACCATTACCGCGATGCACAAATCCTTTTAATTCACATTGTTATATCCGATTCAGATCACATTTATGCATTTAATGACTGCACGAAATTGACTCAAATCAAAAGATATATTGGTTCTACATCTTTCATCTTGAACAAAGGGAAACAATTTTATATATAAACGCGAATGATAATGATGATCATTTACATTCAATAAAGGTTCTCTTATGTTGCCACGGAATAACCAAAGGCCATTTATTCTTTCAGCCCTGACATTATGCATGTCCGGCGCCGCTTTTGCAGCTACCTCTCCAACACACGCTTCTACGTCTGACGAAGACACGGTTATCGTCACGGCTAACCGCACAGAAAGTAGCCTTTGGGATAGCCCAGCAACCATCCAGGTTATCGATCGCCAGACGCTGCAAAACTCCACCAGCGTTTCTATTGCTGATGATTTACAAGATATTCCCGGCGTCGAAGTCACCGATAACGCCCTCGCAGGGCGGAAACAAATTCGTATCCGTGGCGAAGCGTCTTCGCGGGTGCTGATTTTGATCGACGGCCAGGTCGTCAGTTACCAACGTGCCGGACAAAACTACGGAGCCGGTTTGCTGATTGACGAATCCGCGCTGGAACGGATTGAAGTGGTCAAAGGCCCCTATTCTGTCCTCTACGGTTCGCAGGCGATTGGCGGTGTCGTAAACTTTATTACCAAAAAAGGCGGTGATAAGCCTCTCGGCGGCAGCGTTAAGGCTGTTTATAACTCCGCAACGGCAGGATGGGAAGAGTCGGCAGCGGCCTGGGGCAGCATCGGAAACTTTGACTACCGCATCAATGGCAGCTATTCCGACCAGGGGGACCGCGATACGCCTGACGGAAGATTGCCCAACACCAACTTCCGTAATAATGGCCAGGGCGTATGGCTGGGTTACAACTTCGATCGCCACAAAATTGGGCTCTCCCTCGATCGTTACAAACTGTCTACTCAAACCTGGTTTGACGATCCAGAGGGCCAGTTCGACGACTTTAGCGTCAAAATACCTAAGCTGGAACGCGAGAAAATCGGTCTTTTCTACGACTACGCGGCCGATGGGGATTACCTGAAGAACATCCATGTTGACGCATACAGCCAGACAATAGAGCGCAAATTTGAAAACCGGGTCAAAACGACCCAGGTTATCCCCAGCCCGATGATTAAAGCGCTGACGGTCAGCAATCAGACCAATACCAACGACAAACAGTATACCCAAGGGGTAACGCTACAGAGCAACTTCTCCCTGCCTGCTAACAACGAGCTGGTGATTGGCACTCAATATCAGCATGACAAAATAAAACAGGACACGGACGGCAGTACGCGCCAGACCGCAGCTACCGGCTTCTTCGATACGCAAACACGTACCCTGTCATACAACGAAGCGGAGCAAAGCAACACCTCATTGTTCGCGCAAAACGACTGGCGCTTTGCCGATGACTGGACGTGGACCGTAGGCGCACGCCAGTACTGGCTGTCTTCGAAGCTCAAGCGCAACGATACGCAAACCCTGCAAAGCAGCGGCAGCACCTGGCAATCTACCGGAGGAAATTCCGTTCACGATGATGAACTGGTGACCTCAACCAGCCTACGCTATTCCGGTTTTAAAGATCTTGAACTCCGGGCTGCATATGCCCAGGGCTATGTCTTCCCCACGCTGACTCAGCTGTTTATGCAGACGTCCGCAGGCGGCAGCGTAACCTACGGCAATCCAAACCTGAAGGCGGAACACTCGAATAACTATGAGCTGGGTGCACGGTATAAAGGGAATATGTGGCTGATTGACGGCGCCATTTATTACTCCGAAGCCAAAGACTATATCGCCAGCCTGGCCTGTTCAGGTCAACCCGTATGCAGCGGTAATACCACCTCTTCACGGGGCGGCTATTACTACTACGACAACATCGATCGGGCCAAAACCTGGGGCATGGAACTCACCGCAGAATACAACGGCTGGGCAGTTTCACCTTACCTGAGCGGTAATCTCATTCGCCGTCAGTACGAAGGCAATACCCTTAAAACCTGGGATACCGGCGAACCCACTCTGACCGGGCGCGTCGGCCTGAAACATACCTGGTTGATGAACGCCGCTAACCTGACGTCCGATGTCTTTATCCGCGCGGCGTCCAGCGCCAAAGATAATACCGGCACCACGGAAATCAACTACCCAGGCTGGGCCACGCTTAACCTTGCATTCAACACCGAGTTCGGTCCGCAGGATCAGTATCAGGTCAACCTCGCGCTCAACAACCTGACCGACAAGCGTTACAGAACCGCGCATGAATCTATTCCAGACGCTGGTTTCAATGCCGCCGTTGGCTTTGCGTGGAATTTCTGACGATGAAAAAACTCTTGATTGGCTTACTGAGCCTCGCCTGCGTTTTCAGTGCCCAGTCCGCCGACCGCCTGGTGGTGGCGGGCGGCTCTCTTAGCGAACTGATATACGCCATGGGCATCGGCAACCGGGTGGTCGGCGTTGATGAAACCACCTCGTATCCACCCGAAACTGCCGCACTCCCGCATATCGGCTACTGGAAGCAGTTAAGCAGCGAGGGCATTTTATCGCTGCATCCGGACAGCTTTATCACCTGGCAGGATGCTGGCCCTCAAATCGTGTTGGATCAGTTGCGGGCGCAAAAAGTTAACGTCGTGACGTTGCCGCGCGTACCGGCCACCGTCGAACAGATGTACGCCAACATTCGGGAACTGGCTCAAACCCTGCGCATTCCCGAACAAGGTGAGACGTTGATCGATCGCATACGTCAACGTCTGGATCGCGTTCAGCACAACGTGGCAGCGAAAAACGCGCCGGTCAAAGCCATGTTCATTCTCTCCGCTGGCGGCAGCGCGCCACAGGTCGCCGGAAAAGGCAGCGTTGCCGATGCCATTATGACCCTCGCTGGCGCGCAAAATGTCGCCACTCACGCACAGTACAAAAGCTACAGCGCGGAATCGCTGATCGCCGCCAACCCAGAGGTGATCGTGGTGACGTCGCAAATGGTGGATGGCGGTCTGGCTCGCCTGAGCACGATTGCCGGGATTACCCACACTGCGGCCTGGAAAAACCAGCGCATTGTGGCGATTGACCAGGCGCTGATTCTGGGTATGGGGCCGCGCGTCGCCGATGCGGTTGAAGCCCTGTACCAGCAATTCTGGCCTCACTAACTGGATTTATAAAGAACAATGAAAACTGAACACTCGCTGGATCTCACCGCGCATTTTGCGCTCGAGGGAAGCCAGCCATTTAAGGATCGCCGCGCCTCGATGCCCTGGCGTGGGGCGATCCCGGTTGCCAAAGAGCTATTGTCACAAACCTGGCTGGAGGTCATCAGCCAGCCAACCCCACCGCGGAAACGGTTGGTGTACTTGCATATCCCTTTTTGTGCAACACATTGTACTTTCTGCGGTTTTTATCAAAACCGCTTTGAAGAGGATCACTGCGCCCGCTACACCAACGCGCTATTACGCGAAATAGAGATGGAAGCCGATAGCGCATTGCATCAGTCGGCCCCGATTCACGCCGTCTATTTTGGCGGCGGTACACCGTCTGCGCTGTCGGCACGGGATCTGGCCAGAATCATCACCGCACTACGTGACAAGCTACCGCTGGCGCCGGACTGCGAAATCACCATTGAGGGGCGGGTACTCAATTTTGACGATGCGCGAATAGATGCCTGCCTTGACGCTGGCGCCAATCGATTTTCGATCGGCATTCAGTCATTTAACAGCCGGATCCGCAAGAAAATGGCGCGCACTTCGGACGGCCCGACCGCGATGGCCTTTAT
Organism: Citrobacter sp. LUTT5; assembly: GCF_009905315.1. Classification (NCBI taxonomy): domain Bacteria; kingdom Pseudomonadati; phylum Pseudomonadota; class Gammaproteobacteria; order Enterobacterales; family Enterobacteriaceae; genus Citrobacter; species Citrobacter sp. LUTT5. The sequence goes on from NZ_CP047606.1 coordinate 3,597,749, forward strand.
GCAGGGGTTGGTAAAACGGGATCGAGCCGCCGTGGTCTGCGATCTGCTGTTTGGTCTGCCAGGACAGGACGCAAAGGTGTGGAGCGAGGATCTGGCGATTGCCCGCGACATCGGCCTCGACGGCGTAGATCTTTATGCTCTGAACCTGCTCCCTAATACACCGCTTGGCAAAGCGGTTGAAACCGGGCGCACAACGGTTCCCTCTCCTGCCGAACGTCGCGACCTCTATCTTCAGGGCTGCGATTTTATGGACAACGCGGGCTGGCGCTGCATCAGCAACAGCCACTGGGCGCGCACCACACGGGAACGCAATCTGTACAACCTGCTGATTAAACAGGGCGCAGACTGTCTGGCATTCGGCTCTGGCGCAGGAGGATCAGTCAATGGCTATTCCTGGATGGTCGAGCGCAATCTGACCACATGGCATGAATCCATCGCCGCCGGAAAAAAACCGCTCATGATGATGATGCGCACCGCCGAGCGTGGTTTCCAGTGGCGACACACCCTCCAGGCCGGTATTGAAACGGCCCGCGTCCCGCTGGATGAACTGACACCTCATGCACAAAAACTGACCCCGCTACTGACCCAGTGGCATCACGCAGGACTGACGCGAGATGCCAGCACCTGTGTACGCCTGACCAATGAAGGGCGTTTTTGGGCGAGCAATATTTTGCAGTCTCTTGATGAACTGATTCAGGCACTTAACGCGCCGCGCATTGCGGTAGAGCAACCATAAAAGGAGTGAAGTATGAGCCATGTCTCTTTACAGGATTTTTTGAAAACTGAGCCGGACGGTACGCTGGAAGCTATCGCAGCCCAGTACAACACCACGCTGCTGGAGGTGGTGAAAAACCTCCCCTCCCCGACGCTGGTTTCCGGCGATCAATTTGATACCGTCTGGGAAACCGTCAGCGAATGGGGCAAAGTCACCACCCTGGTCCATACTGCTGATGTCATACTGGAATTCACGGGTGAATTACCTTCAGGATTCCACCGCCACGGTTACTTCAACCTGCGCGGCAAAAAAGGCATGACCGGTCATATCAAGGCAGAAAACTGCACACATATCGCCCTGATTGAACGCAAATTTATGGGCATGGACACCGCGTCCATTCTCTTCTTTAACCAGGCGGGTAGCGCTATGTTCAAAATTTTCCTCGGTCGGGATGAGCATCGTCAGCTACTGGCCGACCAGGTCAGCGCCTTTCACGCGCTGTCTTCATCCTTAAAGGAACATGCCTGATGGCTCCATGGCTCATTTTTGGTGCAGGTGGTAGCGGCGTCGGCGCGAAAACACTGGCACTCGCACTGGCGGAACAACGTCCGGTGATTGCCGTCGTTCGCAACGCGCAGGTCGCTGCCGGGTTGCAGGAAAAAGGTGTGCAGGTCTTCATTGGCGACGCCTGCGACAGCCAGGTCACCGCCTGTGCCTGTCGCGCAGCGGGTCAACATGCCACGGTGATCTCCTCCATGGGCGGTGCCCAGGATTATCTGGCGCACAGAACCGTCATTGATGAAGCAGAAAAAGCGGAGATTAAACGCATGATTCTGGTGACTTCGCTTGGCTGTGGCGACAGTTGGCCCTTTTTGTCCCCACGCGCCAGGGCCGCATTTGGTCAGGCGGTACGCGAAAAATCGTTGGCTGAAAGCTGGCTACAAACCAGTCAACTGGACTACGCCATTCTCCGCCCCGGCGGTTTGCTGAACGGTGCAGCCACAGGTCAGGCGCAACGGATACAGGCCGAGGAGTGCCATGGTTTTGTGATGCGTGCAGATGTTGCAAGGCACATTCACGAACTGGCTACAGCCCCGTCACTCAATAACCAGATTTACAGTTTGGTTGAGCCAGGACTGAAACCCGCGTAAACCCCTCGCGGCGCGGGAACTTCGCGCCGCAAAGACGTTATGGAGCGTTGCGTGCTTAAGGACTCGCTTTCTTCCGTCAGCATTCTGACGGGTCTTTCTCTGTTGTTGGTCGCTCTGATGCTCTTCGGAGCCAGCCAGGGGGCGCTGAACATTAGCTTCAGCGCGCTGTTCAACGACGAATACCGTGACATCTGGTTGAACATCCGCTTGCCCCGTGTGTTGCTGGCCGTTCTGGTAGGCGCAGCGCTGGCAACGGCAGGGGTTATCATGCAGGGGCTTTTTCGCAATCCGATGGCCGATCCTGGCCTGCTTGGTGTCAGTAGCGGCTCCGCGCTGATGGTCGGTATCGCGATAGTTATCCCCTTTTCGTTTCCCGTGGTGTTGGTGCTGTATGAGCAGATGATTTTTGCCGTCGCGGGCAGCATGGTGGTCTGCACGATTATTTTCCTGATAAGCCAGCGTCATAGCCACGGCGGAATGATGCAACTGCTGTTAGCCGGTATCGCTATCAATGCTTTGTGCGGTTCGGCTATTGGCGTACTGAGCTATGTGGGCGATGAGCAACAGCTACGTCAACTTACGCTGTGGATGATGGGCAATCTCGGCCAGGCCCAGTGGCCAACGCTGCTGGTTGCCAGTACCTTTGTTCTTCCAGCCATTGCTGTCTCCGTCTGTATGGCGGGCACGCTTAATTTGCTGCAATTGGGTGATGAAGAGGCGCATTACCTCGGCGTGAACGTCAAACGTAAGCGCCAGCAGTTACTGTTGCTCAGCTCGCTACTGGTTGGTGCTGCCGTTTCCGTCAGCGGCGTAATTGGCTTTATTGGCCTGGTGATCCCACATCTGATCAGAATGACTACCGGTGCCGATCATCGCTGGTTGATTCCCTGCTCGACACTGGCGGGCGCCTGTCTACTCCTGATTGCCGATACGCTGGCCCGCACTCTGGTGCAGCCTGCCGAAATGCCCGTTGGTCTGTTAACCAGCCTGATCGGAGGACCGTATTTTCTGTGGTTAATACTGCGTAGCCGGAGGGTGTCATGATCGTTGCTGAAAATCTGGTTTACCACATTCAGGGCAGACGATTGACCGACGATGTTTCCCTGACGCTACCTGAAGGAGAGATTATCGCGATTCTGGGCCCGAATGGCGCCGGGAAATCAACGCTGCTCCGCCAGCTCACGGGTTATCTGCAACCTCACAGTGGGCGCTGTAGCTTATTCGGCAAGCCGCTGAACGAATGGTCAATCACCGAGCTGGCAAAAACCCGTGCCGTGATGCGCCAGAACAGTCATATGGCCTTCCCGTTTAGCGTGCAGGAAGTCATTCGCATGGGCAGGCATCCGTATCGCACGCGCAATACGGGCGATGAAACGGAACACATCATGACGTTGTGCGACTGCCAGGCGCTGGCCGCGCGCGATTACCGGCATCTGTCGGGAGGAGAACAACAGCGGGTACAGCTGGCACGTCTGCTGGTTCAGCTTTGGGAGCCCGTGCCTCGGCCCAAATGGTTATTTCTCGATGAACCTACCTCCGCCCTGGATATTCACCACCAGCAGCACCTTTTTCGTCTGCTGCGTCGCCTGGTGCGTGAACGGCAGTTTAGCGTCTGCTGCGTCCTGCACGATCTCAACCTCGCAGCGCGTTATGCCGACCGCGTGGTATTGATGGAACGCGGCAGGATTATTGATAACGGGTATCCGCAGGATGTCCTGAAGCAACGGGCGCTGAACGCGCTGTACGGTGCCGATCTCACGGTCATAAATGAACCGGAGCATCGAACGCCGCTTATCGTTCTCAATCAATAACAGACCGGGAACGCTCTGAGGTGACGTTCCCGTTTTTTCCCCCTTCGCCCCTTTTTTCATCTTTTCTAAAAACACCCTTGACCTTCCCCTTGCTGGAAGGTTTAACCTTTATCACAGTCAGTTAAACCTGCAATGAAGGAGTTGGTTATGTCTCAAACAATCGATCTAACCCTGGACGGTTTGTCCTGTGGTCACTGCGTAAAACGCGTTAAAGAAAGTCTGGAAAAACGTCCGGATGTTGAGCAAGCGGATGTTACCGTGACAGAGGCCCATGTTACCGGGAGCGCCAGCGCAGAAGCGCTGATTGAAACCATCAAACAAGCCGGTTACGGCGCGGAGTTAAGCCACCCAAAGGCTAAACCGCTGACGGAGTCATCAATCCCGTCGGAAGCACTGGCAGCGGTCCCTTCCGAGCTTCCGGCAGCTACGGCTGATGATGACAGCCAACAGTTGCTGTTAAACGGCATGAGCTGCGCCAGTTGTGTGACCCGTGTACAAAATGCATTGCAAAGCGTACCGGGTGTCACCCAGGCACGGGTAAACCTGGCGGAACGCACTGCGCTGGTAATGGGCAGTGCCTCCGCCGCAGATTTAGTGCAGGCGGTAGAAAAAGCAGGCTACGGCGCAGAAGCCATTGAAGATGATGCTAAGCGCCGCGAGCGTCAGCAAGAAACCGCCGTGGCAACCATGAAACGTTTTCGCTGGCAGGCAGCCGTCGCGCTGCTGCTGGGTATCCCTGTCATGGTATGGGGAATGATTGGCGACAACATGATGGTGAGCGATGACAACCGCAGCCTGTGGCTGGCGATTGGTCTGGCAACGCTTGCGGTGATGGTTTTCGCGGGCGGTCACTTTTACCGCAATGCGTGGAAAAGCCTGATGAACGGCACCGCGACTATGGATACGTTGGTCGCGCTGGGTACAGGGGTGGCCTGGCTCTATTCCATGAGCGTCAACCTCTGGCCGCAATGGTTCCCGATGGAAGCACGACACCTCTATTATGAAGCCAGCGCCATGATTATTGGTCTGATTAACCTCGGACACATGCTGGAAGCGCGGGCTCGCCAGCGCTCGTCCAAAGCGCTGGAAAAACTGCTTGATCTGACGCCACCGACCGCACGCGTCGTTACTGACGAAGGTGAGAAGAACGTGCCGCTGGCAGACGTTCAGGCGGGAATGTTGTTGCGCCTGACCACCGGCGACCGCGTGCCGGTCGATGGCGAAATCACCCAGGGCGAAGCCTGGCTGGATGAAGCTATGCTCACCGGTGAGCCGATTCCTCAGCAAAAAGGTGAAGGCGATAGCGTCCACGCCGGTACGGTCGTACAGGACGGCAGCGTGCTGTTCCGCGCCAGCGCCGTTGGCAGTCACACCACGCTGTCACGCATTATTCGTATGGTGCGTCAAGCGCAAAGCAGCAAACCGGAAATTGGCAAACTGGCCGACCGTATCTCCTCGGTGTTCGTTCCGGTCGTGGTCGCCATTGCGCTGGTCAGTGCGGCTATCTGGTATTTCTTTGGACCAGCACCGCAGATTGTCTATACGCTGGTCATTGCCACCACCGTTCTGATTATCGCCTGCCCTTGTGCGCTGGGTCTGGCAACGCCGATGTCGATTATTTCCGGTGTGGGGCGTGCCGCTGAGTTTGGGGTACTGGTACGCGATGCCGATGCGCTGCAGCGCGCCAGCACGCTCGATACTCTCGTCTTTGATAAGACCGGGACGCTGACTGAAGGCAAACCGCAGGTTGTCGCCATCAAAACGTTTGGCAACACCGATGAAGCGCGGGCAATTCGTCTGGCTGCAGCCCTTGAACAGGGTTCCAGCCACCCGCTGGCCAGGGCGATTCTGGACAAAGCAGGCGATGTCTCGCTGCCGCAGGTCAACGGTTTCCGTACGCTGCGCGGGTTAGGCGTCAGCGGAGAGACCGAAGGCCATACGTTGCTGCTGGGAAATCAGGCTCTGCTCAATGAACAGCAGGTTGATACCACTGAAATGGAAGCTGAAATCACCGCTCAGGCTTCCCAGGGTTCAACTCCGGTCCTGTTGGCGATTGATGGTAAAGCGGCGGCGCTGTTAGCGGTTCGTGATCCACTGCGTAGCGACAGCGTGGCAGCGCTCCAGCGCCTGCACCGCGCCGGGTATCGTCTGGTGATGCTGACCGGCGACAACCCAACGACCGCCAACGCCATCGCCAAAGAGGCGGGTATTGACGAGGTGATTGCGGGCGTTCTGCCGGACGGTAAGGCCGAGGCGATCAAGCGTCTGCAGAGCCAGGGGCGTCAGGTCGCCATGGTCGGTGACGGTATCAACGATGCACCTGCGCTGGCTCAGGCCGATGTAGGGATCGCCATGGGTGGCGGCAGCGATGTGGCGATTGAAACAGCCGCGATTACGCTGATGCGTCATAGCCTGATGGGCGTTGCGGATGCGCTGTCTATCTCCCGGGCAACGCTACGCAATATGAAGCAGAACCTGCTCGGCGCGTTTATCTACAACAGCATCGGCATCCCGGTTGCCGCTGGGATCCTGTGGCCGTTCACCGGCACGCTGCTCAACCCGGTAGTCGCCGGGGCGGCGATGGCGCTTTCTTCCATCACCGTGGTGAGCAACGCGAACCGATTGCTGCGCTTCAAACCTAAAGAGTAACCCTTTACCGGATGGCGCTATCAACTGCGCCATCCGGCAATTCACACATTGCGACTTTTCCGGCCACGCGCTAGCATGGTTCTCCACTTAGGGAGGTCGTATGGATTTGTTATACCGGGTAAAAGCATTATGGTCTGCACTGCGCGGCAACCACTATACCTGGCCTGCCATCGACATCTCTTTGCCCGGCAACCGCCATTTTCATCTGATTGGCAGCATTCACATGGGCAGCCGCGATATGGCGCCTCTGCCTGCCAAATTACTCAAAAAGCTCAAGCATGCCGATGCGCTGATTGTCGAAGCGGATGTTTCCGGTGACGACGCGCCGTTTGCCAACCTTCCGATCTTTGCTGCACTCGAAGAACGTCTCAGCCCGGAGCAGTTAGAAAACCTGCGTAAAGTCACCAACGAACTGGGCATTTCCCCATCCCTGTTATCTACTCAGCCGTTGTGGCAAATTGCCATGGTATTACAGGCAACGCAGGCACAGCAGCTAGGGCTGCGAGCGGAATACGGGATTGATTATCAACTGTTGAATGCGGCTAAACAGGCGCATAAACCGATAATCGAACTGGAAGGCGCATCCAGTCAAATCGAGCTGTTATGTCAGTTGCCTGATAACGGACTGGCCCTGTTGGACGATACTCTGACGCATTGGCATACCAATGCCAGACTGCTACAGCAGATGATGGGCTGGTGGCTTGAAACGCCGCCGCACAATAGCGAACTGACGCTTCCCAATACCTTTAGCCAGTCGTTGTATGACGTATTGATGCATCAACGCAACACAGCCTGGCGCGATCGGCTCAGAGCGATGCCTGCTGGTCACTACGTCGTGGCCGTTGGCGCACTGCATTTATACGGAGAAGGAAATTTGCCGGAGATGTTACGGTAAAAAAAATGGCCAATATCTCTATTGGCCCGTCAAAGAGGAATTTCATCATTATTATGATCCCGGCGCTTAAAGCGTCGGTGTAGTTCGATTGTCGCTCAAAGTCATCATCCTGCCAATACTATTGCGCAAGATGGTACTATTTTTTAGACAGACATCAGGCGTATGCTTGAGTCGTATTTTGTCTGGGCCAGGAAAATTGCTATGACACCCGCCGTTAAATTACTCGAAAAAAACAAAATTTCTTTCCAGATCCACACCTACGATCACGATCCGTCCGAGACGAACTTTGGTGATGAAGTGGTGCGAAAGTTAGGTCTGAACGCGGACCAGGTTTACAAAACGCTGCTGGTTGCCGTGAATGGCGACATGAAGCATCTGGCGGTCGCCGTCACACCGGTAGCAGGTCAACTGGATCTCAAAAAGGTTGCCAAAGCATTGGGTGCCAAAAAGGTCGATATGGCCGATCCCATGGCCGCGCAACGCACTACAGGCTATCTGGTAGGCGGTATTAGCCCGCTGGGGCAGAAAAAAAGATTGCCGACGCTTATCGATGCGCCTGCCCAAACGTTTGACACCATTTATGTTTCCGGCGGCAAACGCGGGCTGGATATCGAACTGGCAGCGAGCGATCTGGCGAAAATTCTGGATGCGAAATTCGCCGATATCGCCCGCCGGGATTAAGCGGTTATAGAATGAATGCCTGATGGCGCGCAGCTTTAAGGCCTACAAATCGCACTGACCTGTAGGCCGGATAAGGTGCCAGCACCGCCATCCGGCACTCCGCCCTGTTACTGCCAGCTCACCTCACCCTTCGGCTCATACGCACTGGCATCCAGCGGTGAGTTCTTCTGTACGTACTCTTTCAGCACTTCCGCATCAATAAACCCGGTATTCACATAGCCTGGTTTATTATCAATGCGCGGATAGCCATCACCGCCGGTGGCGTTGAAGCTCAGCGTTGCCATACGATAGGTTTTGGCTGGGTCAACAGGTTCGCCTTTGATTTTCAAATCGTTAAGTTTGCCGTCTTTCGCTACAAAGCTGACGTTGGCAAACTGCGGGTAGGCTCCGGAGTCCGGCTTCATTTGCGCCACCGCGGTCAGATAATCAATCACTTCTTTCCCGCTCATATCGGCATACACCACGATGTTGCCAAACGGCTGTACCTTCAGCACGCTCTTATAGGTGATATCGCCACCTTCGATGGAGTCACGGATACCGCCGCCGCTCATCACGCCAAAATCAGCGCTGGTTCGCGCCATTTGCGCAGCCAGCAGCAAGTGCCCCATATTGGTTTGCACGAAACGGACTTTGCTACGGTCGCCTTCGAGGCGCGCATTGACGCTACCGATTTTCACGTCGAGCTGCGCTTTACCTTTATTCTGGAACGGCGTCAGCAGCGAAAGCATTTGCTGATTTTCAACAATCTCCGGGGTGTAGAGTACGCGCTCACTTTTACCGTTGTCCCAGGTCACTTTTTTCTTCAGATTAACGGGAATGAGCTGGTAGTTAACCATTTTCATTTCGCCGTTACGGAACTCAAAGTCCGCCCGGCCCACGTATTTGCCCCACTCGTGTGCCTGTACAATCCAGATCCCATTTTGCTTATCTGGCGCACACGGCGTACCCGGTACGTAATCAACCTGCTTCTTATTTTCCGCAGCCATACACACCGGATCCTGCGAGTGGCCACCGACAATCATCGCCAGCGAACCTGCTGGCAGGCTGCGCGCCATTTCGACATCGCCAGGGGCGTTCGAGCCGTGGTTGCCGTTGTCATAATGTCCCATATGGGTGGTCGCGATAATGATGTCTGGCTTTTCACCCATATTCAGTTCCTGAATAACCAGTTTGGCTTCATCAGCAGGTTTACGGAATTCGATATCGGTAAAGAACTCGGGGTTGCCAATTTTCGCCGTATCGTCAGTGGTTAAACCAAGTACGGCAATTTTTAAATCCTGGCGCTTAAAGATGGCCCACGGTTTAAATAAACGCTCGCCGGAGCTTTTCTGATAAATGTTGGCCGAGAGAAACGGAAATTTGGACCATTTTTCCTGCTGGCGCAATACGCTAAGCGGATTATCAAACTCGTGGTTTCCGACCGCCATCGCGTCATAGCCAATCAGGTTCATACCGCGGAAATCAGGTTCCGCATCCTGCAGATCGGACTCCGGTACGCCGGTATTAATATCACCACCAGAAAGCAGCAGTACGCTGCCCCCTTCCTCAGCCACCTCTTTACGAATACCGTCCACCAGCGTTTTTTGCGCCGCCAGTCCGTATTCCCCATATTCGCTACGCCAGAAGTGACCGTGATGATCGTTGGTATGCAGAATGGTAATTTTGTAGGTTTTATCTTTTTCGTACGCCTGAGCTGGCTGACCTGCCAGCGTAAATGCGGCTAATAACGCCAGCGCCACGCCCCGTTTTAAAAACTTCATATTTCTCTCCCTGAGCCAAAATCAACGACTGAAATTACAATGATATGAAATAATAGTCGAAAATGTTTTCAGAAATGAGACTTCCTTCAAACACCTTCCGCAGGTATGTTAGTCAGGTAATAATAACAAATTAGATTACCCTCATAATCGCAACCCAAACAGAAGTGACTTTCTATGGCAATAAGTGAACCAACCCAGCCTGTGGCTGGCGCGTCAGCGTCGGTTGCTAAAGCACGCACCTCATTTGGCATTTTAGGAGCGATCAGCCTCTCCCATTTGCTAAACGATATGATTCAGTCGCTGATCCTGGCGATTTATCCGCTATTGCAGTCAGAGTTCTCGCTGACGTTTATGCAGATCGGGATGATCACTCTAACCTTCCAGCTAGCTTCTTCGCTGCTGCAACCGGTGGTGGGTTACTGGACGGACAAATACCCGATGCCGTGGTCGCTGCCCATAGGAATGTGCTTCACGCTGAGCGGGCTTGTTTTGCTGGCCATGGCCGGCAGCTTCCATATGGTGCTGCTCGCCGCGGCGCTGGTTGGCACCGGCTCTTCGGTATTTCACCCGGAATCGTCCCGTGTGGCGCGTATGGCCTCCGGCGGTCGCCACGGCCTTGCCCAATCGATTTTCCAGGTTGGCGGCAACTTCGGCAGCTCACTGGGACCGTTGCTGGCGGCTGTCATCATTGCGCCATATGGTAAGGGTAATGTGGCCTGGTTTGTTCTGGCTGCGCTATTAGCGATTGTCGTCCTGGCACAAATCAGCCGTTGGTATGCCGCGCAGCATCGGATGAGTAAAGGAAAGCCGAAGGTCGCTATCGTTAATCCGTTGCCGCGTAATAAAGTGGTGCTGGCTGTAAGCATCCTGCTGGTACTGATTTTCTCCAAATACTTCTATATGGCAAGCATCAGCAGCTATTACACCTTTTACCTGATGCAAAAATTCGGATTATCGGTACAAAACGCCCAGTTTCACCTGTTTGCCTTCCTGTTTGCCGTCGCGGCCGGGACGGTGATTGGCGGACCATTAGGCGATAAAATTGGCAGAAAATATGTTATTTGGGGGTCTATCCTCGGCGTTGCGCCATTTACCCTCGTTTTACCCTACGCAACGCTGGAATGGACCGGGATTTTAACCGTGATCATTGGTTTTATCCTCGCATCGGCGTTTTCTGCCATTCTGGTTTACGCACAGGAGCTGCTTCCTGGGCGTATCGGCATGGTTTCTGGGTTATTTTTCGGTTTTGCCTTCGGCATGGGTGGCTTGGGAGCCGCGGTGTTAGGGCTGATTGCCGACCATACCAGTATCGATTTGGTCTACAAAATATGTGCTTTCCTGCCACTTCTGGGGATACTGACCATATTCTTACCTGATAACCGACATAAAGCCTGATTTTCTGACGGCCAAAGGTAAACTTTGGTCGTCATCACTTACAGTGACCATCAGCGTTTGCCTCAAACATCCCCTCGTAGTTTTCCGATCCGTGCTTTTTTACGCTTAAAATCCCGTTTTCTTCAAAATTCAATAATTATTCATAAACATAAACATTAAAATTGTCATAAACTATTACTCGTAGTTTGGGTTTTTAGGATCATCACAGCAACCAAAGGAGACGGAATGCATCACGCCACCCCGCTTATCACCACCATTGTCGGCGGCCTTGTGCTCGCTTTTATATTAGGCATGATTGCCAATAAACTACGTATTTCTCCTCTGGTGGGATATCTGTTAGCGGGCGTTCTGGCCGGTCCATTTACACCTGGTTTTGTTGCTGATACTAAGCTCGCGCCTGAACTGGCCGAGCTTGGCGTTATTCTGCTGATGTTCGGCGTCGGGCTGCACTTTTCCCTGAAGGATTTGATGGCGGTAAAGTCAATCGCCATTCCCGGCGCGATTGCCCAGATAGCAGTGGCAACGCTGCTGGGTATGGCGCTTTCAGCTGTATTAGGCTGGTCGCTGATGGTGGGGATCGTGTTTGGTCTGTGTCTTTCAACCGCCAGCACCGTGGTGCTACTGCGTGCGCTTGAAGAACGACAGCTCATTGACAGCCAGCGCGGGCAAATTGCCATTGGCTGGCTGATTGTCGAAGATCTGATGATGGTGCTGACGCTGGTTCTCCTGCCAGCCGTCGCCGGAATGTTGGAAAAAGAAGATGTCGGCTTCGCTTCGCTGGCTGTCGATATGGGCATTACCATCGGTAAGGTGGTGGCGTTTATCGCGATTATGATGCTGGTGGGTCGTCGCCTGGTACCGTGGATTATGGCCCGCAGCGCCGCAACCGGTTCACGCGAACTGTTTACCCTCTCAGTCCTCGCCCTCGCCTTAGGTATCGCCTTCGGCGCAGTAGAGCTGTTCGATGTCTCCTTTGCACTGGGCGCGTTCTTCGCCGGTATGGTGCTGAATGAATCTGAGCTGAGCCACCGTGCGGCGCATGACACCCTGCCGCTGCGCGATGCGTTCGCCGTGCTGTTCTTCGTTTCCGTCGGAATGCTGTTCGATCCGTTAGTCCTGATCCAGCAGCCGTTGGCAGTACTGGGCACGCTGGCGATTATCATCTTTGGTAAATCCCTTGCCGCCTATTTCCTGGTGCGCATGTTTGGTCACTCTCAACGCACGGCGCTCACCATTGCCACCAGTCTGGCGCAGATTGGTGAATTTGCCTTTATCCTGGCGGGTCTGGGAATGGCGTTAAACCTGCTGCCGCAGGCCGGACAGAATCTGGTGCTGGCAGGGGCAATCCTGTCCATAATGCTCAACCCGGTGCTGTTCGCGGTGTTAGAAAAATATCTCGCCAAAACAGAAACGCTGGAAGAGCAGACTCTGGAAGAGGCTATCGAAGAAGAGAAGCAAATTCCGGTGGATATCTGCAATCACGCCCTGCTGGTTGGCTTTGGTCGCGTCGGCAGCCTGCTGGGTGAGAAATTGATGGCTGCCGGGATCCCGCTGGTGGTTATCGAAACCTCACGTACCCGGGTGGATGAACTGCGCGAGCGTGGGATCCGCGCGGTGCTGGGAAATGCCGCTAACGAAGAGATTATGAATCTGGCGCATCTGGATTGCGCACGCTGGCTGTTGCTAACCATTCCGAATGGCTATGAAGCGGGTGAAATTGTCGCTTCCGCTCGTGAGAAGTGCCCGTCGATTGAGATTATCGCCCGCGCACATTATGACGATGAGGTGGAATATATTACTGAGCGCGGAGCCAATCAGGTCGTCATGGGCGAGCGTGAAATCGCCCGTACCATGCTGGAGCTAATTGAAACGCCGCCTGCCGGTGAAGTTGCTACCGCCAGTTAATGTTACGTGCCGGATGGCGGCGTAAAACGCCTTATCCGGCCTGCTATTGCTACGCGTAGGCCCGATAAGCGTAGCGCCATCGGGCAAGAACTCAGCGATCCCAGTACGACTCTTCGAGACTGTCTTCCCGTTCCGGCAAACCGCGCGTCAGGCGCGGTGAATGCTGGTTCAGCACCTGGTAACTCACGCGGTTAGCATATTTACACACCTGGGCTAGCGACGAATAGGTCAGCCAGGTGAACTTGTGCTTGCTGGAGTTAGGCACGTTACTGCGGTGATAGCTGTTGGCAGTAATATCATGCAGCAATGCCGCCAGCGCGCCGTCGCCAGCACCGTTGGTATTCATTATCTTTTCTGGCCCGCCCATATACGGTGCAATGTGCGAATACACACGCAGCGGATTGGTACAGTCTTTATGGCGCATGGCGCGGCTGAATTCGTACTGATTGAATTCGGCAATCGCTCCAGGCAGCAGCGGATGCTGGGTTTTACGTTTGACTTCTTCTTCCGTAAAGCCCGCCATATACAGACCCGCCGGACCCGCAGTGCACAGCACCAGATCCACCCAGTCCAGCGCCTTGTCAGACGCCAGCAGCGGATCGTTCTCGCCGGTCAGCGCTTCAGCCTCTTCTTCATTCATCGCCAGAATAGAGACATGCTCTTTGAGGAATGCCTGCCACCACTGCGGGTTATCGGCAATGACGAATTTGGTGCCCAGCGTCAGTACCACCGGCACATTGTGTTTTTTAGCGTATTCAATCGCCTTCATGGTCGCTTCCGGCATCGGCTCGCCCGGCTCGCAGCGCACCAGATAGGACGTCAGCACCAACGCGGACGCTCCGGCAATCACCGACTCAGGGATGCTATCCGCCCGTAGCTTATTCATATGCCCAGGGCTGATTGCGAAGGTACGCTCTCCGGATTCACCAATCAGCGTAAAGCAACGACCAATCGGTCCATTAACGCCTTGCAGGTAGTTCAGATCGGTACGGCTGGAGGTATTGCATAAATAGCGGTACGCATAGCTGCCAATCTCGATATTGCTGCACATCACGCCCAGCAGCACCGAGCGGTCATCCGCCAGCACGGAGTAGTTGTGCATCGTGTTACCGATCGTACCGCCCGCAAACTGATGGGTGATCAAATTTTCACGCACCAGTTCCTGATAGAGCGCTTCTGCGACATCATCGGCGATCACCAGAGAATGCCCGGCGCTTAATCCATAACGTTTTACAAAGTCATCATCCACTTTGGCTTCAATATCCACCAGCGTCTGGTCGATGCCCACCACCCAGGCTGCGCTGGTTTCATTTTCTGGCTGAATTTGTTGCAACAACGGATCGCGCGCGCTGACGGGAAAATAGTGTTTGGATTTACGTTTACCGGGAAATTTCATGGTCGATTTTACGGGTGGTTAACTGAGCGATGCATGGTAGCACATTCCCTGCTGCGCATGCGATGCGACGCTGAGTTTCAATATCGGACGGTGAGATCGCAGTTTATCCGGGATTAATTTCTACAATAACTCACCTTCACAAGGAGCGTTTTATGAAGCCGGAAAACAAAATCCCCGTACTCGACAAAATTTCGGATGAAATGAAAAGCGTGGTGAATTTTCATCGCGACGATTTGCCGCCGTGGCCCGCTGCCGATGACTTCGTGGCCCAGCGCCAACACTACATTCATGAGCGGCGGCTGTGGAATGCCGATGCCCCGCAGATGCATACCCGAGAATGCGTGATTTCTACCGCGTGCGGCCCCGTTGCCACACGCATCTACGCTCCGCAGCCCCAAAGCCAGGCCACGCTGTATTACCTGCACGGCGGCGGTTTTATTCTCGGTAATCTGGATACCCATGACCGTATTATGCGTTTACTTGCGCATTACACCCAGTGCACGGTGATCGGCATCGACTATTCGCTGGCGCCGGAGGCCCGCTACCCACAAGCCATCGAAGAGATCGTCGCCGTTTGCCAGTACTATCATCAACATGCTGGCGACTATTCCCTCAATATCAATACGATTGGTTTTGCGGGCGATTCCGCCGGAGCCATGCTGGCGCTTGCCAGCGCGCTGTGGCTGCGGGATAAACGCATTGCCTGCGGCAAGGTGGCTGGCGTGCTGTTGTGGTATGGGCTTTACGGGCTACAGGATTCACTGAGCCGACGGCTGATGGGCGGAGCGTGGGATGGGTTAACCCGCGAGGACTTGCAGATGTATGAAAACGCGTACCTACGTAGCGCTGACGATCGCGAGTCACCGTACTATTGCCTGTTTAATAACGACCTGACGCGTGACGTGCCGCCGTGTTTTATCGCCGGCGCGGAGTTCGATCCACTGATTGACGATAGCCGCTTATTATTCCAGACGTTACAGGCGCATCAGCAGCCCTGCCAGTACAAAATGTATCCCGGTACGCTGCACGCCTTCCTGCACTATTCGCGGGTGATGAAAACCGCCGATGAAGCTCTGCAGGACGGCGCGCGTTTCTTTAAGCAACAGCTTTAGCGGTAGGCGGCGGTCAGTTTAACCATCATTTCGATATGTTCCGGTGTGGCATTCAACGCCGGAATATACTCATATTGCTTACCGCCAGCCTCAAGGAAAATCTCCCGGTTTTGCACCGCTATCTCTTCCAGCGTTTCGAGGCAATCAGCCGCGAAGCCCGGACACATAACCTGGATATGTCTGGTTCCTTTCTCCGCCAGCATTTTTAACGTTTCGTCGGTATACGGCGTCAGCCAGGGTTCGCGGCCAAAGCGAGACTGGAAGGTCATCATGACTTTTTCCGGCGGCAGACCAAGCGCTGAAACCAGCTCACGCGTCGTATCGCGACAGCGCTGCGGGTAGTCATCGCCTTCATCGGCGTAGCGCTGCGGAATGCCGTGGTAGGAGAGCAGCAGTAAATCAGGTTCGCCATGTTGAGCGAATGAATCCCGGGCACTCTTGGCCAGCGCATCAATGTAGCTGCTGTCATCGGCGTAATCACGAATAAAAGAGACGCCGGGAATACCACGTTTACGCGCTAAGATGCGCGCCAGCTCGTCCCAGACTGCTGCAACCGTCGAACAGGAATATTGCGGGTACAGCGGTAACACCACCATGTGTTCCACTCCGCTTGCCAACAGTTCATCGACCGCGCTTTCGAGCGATGGAGAACCGTAGCTCATCCCCAGCGCGACAGGGGTATCAGGCAGACGTTGTGCTAGCGCCTGCTGTTGCGCCTTGCTGTAGACCATCAGCGGGGAACCGTCTTCCATCCAGATTGACTGGTACAGCTTTGCCACACGCGGCGCTCGCAGCGGCAAAATCACACCACGCAGCAGCAGCCACCACAGTGCAGGGGACGTATCAACTACGCGTGGATCGCTTAAAAACTGGCGCAGGTAGCGCTTAACGGCTTCGGGAGTTGGGGCATCGGGAGTGCCGAGGTTTGCCAGCAGGATACCGGTTTTCGTCTGACGCATTACCGCCTCTTATCGATTCAAATTGTTGATAATTGTAGCGGAAAAGCGGTAAAGAAGAACTAATTGCTGTGAAAGGTAAGACGAGAATTTGCCTGATGGCGATGCGCTTATCAGGCCTACGAGATAATGGCAGACCTGATAAGAGGTTTATTACGCGAAAAAATTAGCCGAGGATTTTTTCCAGCGCTGCGCGCACGTCAGCAACTGCCTGAGTGCCATCAACTTTCGCGTATTTGGTGTTACCCGCCTGCGCTTCTTTAGAGTAGTAGCCAATCAGCGGTGCGGTCATCTGATGGTATTCCACCAGGCGCTTACGTACGGTCTCTTCCTGATCGTCTTTACGGGTGGTCAGCTCTTCGCCGGTCACGTCGTCTTTGCCTTCAACCTTAGGCGGGTTGAATTTGATGTGGTAAACGCGGCCAGAAGCAGCGTGTACGCGGCGACCGACGATACGGTCAACGATCAGTTCGTCAGGTACGTCAAACTCCAGAACGTAGTCCACGTTGATGCCCGCTTCTTTCATGGCGTCTGCCTGCGGAATAGTACGCGGGAAGCCATCAAGCAGGAAACCATTACGGCAGTCTTCCTGAGCAATACGCTCTTTTACCAGCGCGATCACCAGCTCATCAGTCACCAGCTTACCGGCGTCCATGATGTCTTTCGCTTGTTTGCCCAGCTCGGAGCCAGATTTCACGGCGGCACGCAGCATATCACCGGTGGAGATTTGCGGAATACCATACTTCTCCATGATGAACTGAGCCTGAGTTCCTTTACCCGCGCCCGGAGCGCCAAGCAGAATGATACGCATTACGAAAATCCCCTTAAAGGTTGTCGATATTTTTTAAAAAGCGCTAAACGATACCACCATCACGCAATTGGCTCAAGGAAGGTAGTCTGCGCTGAAACGGTTAATGGCGGGAAAATTGAAAATAAGGAAAGAAATTGCCGGATGGCGGTGTAAACACCTTATCCGGCCTACGATCAAAAAGATGTTGTAGGCCGGATAAGCGTTAGCGCCATCCGGCATTACATTACAGGTATCAGGATACCAGCAACTGGTTCATACGACGAATGAACTGGTTCGGGTCTTCCAGCGTGCCGCGCTCGGCAAACAGCGCCTGATCCAGCAGCAGCTCAACCCACTCTTTGAACTGTGCTTCGTCCTGAGTATCCGCCGTGCGTTTTACCAGCACGTGGTCCGGGTTCAGTTCAAAGATATATTTCACTTCCGGTACGGCCTGGCCTGCAGCGGCAAACAGTTTCGCCATCTGGGTGCTCATTTCATCCGCATCGGTGGTAACGATGGCTGGCGTGTCGGTCAGACGGTGAGTCAGACGCACTTCTTTCACGCGGTCACCCAACAGGGTTTTCACACGCTCAACGAACGGCGTCAGCGCTTTTTCCGCTTCTTTTGCCGATTCGTCAACTTCATCCGCCAGCTTGTCGATGGACTCGTCAGCTTTAGCAACGGACTGGAATGCCTTACCGTCGAACTCGGTCAGGTAGTTCATCATCCACTCATCGATGCGGTCAGAAAGCAGCAGCACTTCGATGCCTTTCTTACGCAGCAGTTCCAGGTGCGGGCTGCTCTTCGCCGCCGCATAGCTGTCTGCAGTGATGTAGTAGATTTTCTCCTGCCCTTCTTTCATTCGCGACACGTAATCTTCCAGCGACACGGTTTGCGCGGAGGAGTCAGTGTGCGTAGACGCGAAGCGCATCAGTTTAGCGATCGTTTCCTGGTTGGCGTGGTCTTCCGCCGGGCCTTCTTTCAGCACCAGGCCGAATTGCTTCCAGAAAGTCTGGTATTTTTCCGCGTCGTCTTTTGCCAGTTTTTCCAGCATCTGCAGTACGCGTTTGGTCAGCGCGCTGCGCAGGTTACGGGTGACGGTGCTGTCCTGCAGGATCTCGCGAGAAACGTTCAGCGGCAGATCGTTAGAATCTATCAAACCACGGACAAAGCGCAGGTAGTTCGGCATGAACTGCTCGGCATCGTCCATGATGAAGACACGCTGGACGTACAGTTTCAGACCATGCTTGTGATCGCGGTTCCACATATCCCACGGCGCCTGCGACGGGATATACAGCAGGCTGGTGTACTCCTGCTTACCTTCCACACGGTTGTGGCTCCAGGTCAGCGGGTCAGTGAAGTCGTGGGCGATGTGCTTGTAGAATTCGTTGTACTCGTCGTCTTTGATTTCCGACTTGTTACGGGTCCACAGCGCCTGCGCCTTGTTGATTTTTTCCCAGGAAACCACGGTCTCGCCGTCTTTTTCTTCGGATTTTTCGATCTCTACCGGCAGCGCGATATGGTCGGAATATTTGCTGATGATGGAACGTACGCGCCAGTCATCGAGGAACTCGTCTTCGCCTTCACGCAGATGCAGAGTAATTTCGGTACCACGGTCTTCTTTGGTAATATCAGCAACGGTGTACTCACCCTCGCCCGCGGACTCCCAGAACACGCCGTTTTCCGGCTTATCACCCGCAGCACGGGTACGCACGGTGACTTTGTCCGCCACGATGAAGGCAGAGTAGAAACCAACCCCGAACTGACCAATCAACTGGCTGTCTTTCGCCTGATCGGAGCCCATGGATTCGAGGAAAGATTTGGTGCCGGATTTCGCAATGGTCCCCAGATGATCGATAACGTCATCACGATTCATCCCCACGCCGTTATCGGCAATGGTCAACGTACGCTTATCTTTATCGAAGGAAACACGCACACGCAGCTCACCGTCACCTTCATACAGGTCCGGGTTAGACAGTGCGCGGAAACGCAGCTTGTCTGCCGCATCCGAGGCGTTAGAGATAAGCTCACGCAGGAAGATTTCTTTATTGGAATACAGAGAATGGATCATCAGGTGCAGAAGCTGTTTTACTTCTGACTGAAAACCACGAGTTTCTTGTCCTTTCATGTAGATCTACCTCAACAATGCCATATTCAATGGTAAAAACACGTTGAGGGTGAAATGGGGACAAGCGGGAAGGATTTCAAGCGGAAGCCGCCGTCGCGGCCTCCGTTTGTTCAGAATTTAATCTTGTGTCGTCCTGCCAGAGAGTGCGACAGCGTGGTGCCATCGACCATTTCCAGCTCGCCGCCTACCGGAACGCCATGGGCGATACGGCTGGCTTCAACGCCATATTGCATGCAAAGCTCAGCAATATAGTTGGCGGTCGCCTCTCCTTCGACCGTGGGATTGGTCGCCAGAATCAGTTCGTTGATTTGCTCAGACGCCAGTCGCTGTTCAAGACGATCCAGCCCGATATCATCAGGCCCGATACCGTCCAGCGGCGACAGGTGTCCCATCAGCACGAAGTAACGTCCGGAAAATTGCCCGGTTTGCTCAATGGCGTAGATGTCCGCCGGACTCTCCACCACGCAAATCTGACCGTT
Source organism: Citrobacter sp. LUTT5 (assembly GCF_009905315.1). Lineage (NCBI taxonomy): Bacteria > Pseudomonadati > Pseudomonadota > Gammaproteobacteria > Enterobacterales > Enterobacteriaceae > Citrobacter > Citrobacter sp. LUTT5. The sequence goes on from NZ_CP047606.1 coordinate 3,617,572, forward strand.
TTCCTGGCGACGCGGGTTCGAACAGATGTTGCAGACGTCCTGCTCTGTGAAGGTGCGGCAATCGGCACAGTGGCCGATTTCCGACATCGCCTTCGTTAACGCCTGCGCCAGACGCATCCCGCCGCTGCGATCGCGCTGAAGCAGCGTGAACGCCATGCGCTGCGCCGACTTCGGGCCAACGCCCGGCAGACAGCGCAGTGCTTCCATAAGCTGAGTTAACAGCGGGCTGGTTTGCATCAGAACGGCATCTTAAAGCCAGGCGGCAGCTGCATTCCGGAAGAAACAGAGGCCATCTTCTCTTTCTGCGTCTCTTCAATGCGACGCGCCGCGTCGTTGAATGCCGCAGCAACCAGGTCTTCCAGCATCTCTTTGTCGTCTTCCAGCAGGCTTGGATCGATCTCCACGCGACGGCAGTTATGCGCGCCGTTGATGGTCACTTTTACCAGACCCGCGCCAGATTCGCCGGTCACTTCCAGCTTGGCGACTTCTTCCTGCATCTGCTGCATTTTTTCTTGCATCTGCTGGGCCTGTTTCATCAGGTTACCCAGACCGCCTTTACCAAACATAGGCTTCTCTCTCAATCACGTTAAGGGATGACGACCGTCAAACCATTAGGCTGACGATCAAATGGGGCGAATACTCTCTTCGTCCAGCTCCGCATCGAAAAAACGACGCAGCGTCTGGATGTTATTATCCGCAATAATCGACTCACGCGCCTGCGCGAGCTTCTCTTCATAAATGGCCTGACGCCACTCCAGCGGCGTACGCACCGCAGGATTATCATCTTCAACGATGGTCAATTCAACCGTTGACCCCGTTAAGGAACTCAGTGCTTCGGCCAGTTTTTGCTGCGCGCCACTGGAATTAAGGTGTCGCTGCGTGGAACGCAGGTGCAGGCAAACCACGTTGCCATTCTCTTCTTTCCAGGCATTAAGCGCCACCTGCTCCACCAGTTTAGGCAGCGAGAGCTGGCTCACCTGGGCGGCCCACGGGTCGCGTTCAATGGCTTCAGCCGCAAGCTTTGCTGCCAGTTCCGGCGTTTTTTCATGCTCAAGCGCTTTTTTCAGCGCTTTCGGCGTGGCGACGACTTCTTTGACTTCTGCAACAGGATTGGTCGCTTTCCAGCGATACGCTTCTTTCTTCGCCGGTGCTTTTTCCAGCGCAGAGACTGCCGGACGCGCCTGAACACGTTCCGACACCGAAGCCAGTCTTTCCAGCGCAGCATTATTCACCGGCCGCGCGCGGGAAGCGGCTGCCGGTTCACTCTTTTTTGCTTTGGTTGCTCCCTGAGCACGTTGCAGTTGACTGCGCGCCGCCAGCACCTGACTGGTGGCATCGGAAAGCGGCACATTCTGTTGCTGTTGCGCTGGCGCAGGTTGCTGCTGTGGCACCTGCGTCGGGGTCATCACCGCTGTGGGTGCGACCGGGGCAAACGACTGGCGCGGGACTTCAGGTTCCGGGAGCGGCATGCGCGGATGAAAAGCCAGCGCACGCAGCAGCGTCATTTCGACGCCCATTCGCCTGTCCGGCGCATACGGCAGTTCTTTGCGCCCGATTAACAGGGTCTGGTAGTAAAGCTGCACATCGGTAGGCGGTACAATTCGCGCCAGTTCACGCATACGCAGTTCAATGGCGGCCATATCGCTACCGAGCGCGGCAGGTGAAAGCTGAACCATCGCAATACGATGCAGCAAAGCCGACATCTCAACCAGCAGCGCTTCCCATTCGATACCACGCGCGGCGGCGTCGTTTACCAGCGTCATCACGCGTTCGCCGTCCGCAGCCACAACCGCTTCAACAAGCGAGAGCGCCTGGTCGTCGTCCAGCGTGCCGAGCATGGTGCTGACCGCGTCGGTCGAGACCTGACCATCGCCGCTGGCAATCGCCTGATCGGTCAGGCTTAGTGCATCGCGCAGGCTGCCGTCTGCGGCGCGAGCCAGCAGTTGCAGCGCACGCGGTTCATGGGCGATATGCTCTTCTTTGAGAATATGCTCAAGCTGATGGCGAATCTGTTCGACATCCAGCGCTTTAAGATGGAATTGCAGACAGCGCGACAGGATGGTCACCGGCAGCTTCTGCGGATCGGTGGTCGCCAGCAGGAATTTGACGTGCGCGGGCGGCTCTTCGAGCGTTTTCAGCAAGGCGTTAAAACTGTGGCGCGACAGCATGTGCACTTCGTCGATCAAATAGACCTTAAAGCGCCCGCGCGCGGGCGCATACTGAACGTTATCCAGCAGATCGCGAGTATCTTCGACTTTAGTGCGTGAGGCGGCATCGATTTCAATCAAATCGACAAAACGCCCCTGCTCAATTTCCCGGCAGTTATCGCACACGCCGCACGGCGTAGCGGTGATGCCAGTTTCACAGTTTAATCCCTTCGCCAGCAAGCGGGCGATAGAGGTTTTTCCGACGCCACGGGTGCCGGAAAACAAATAAGCATGATGAATACGCCCTAACGACAAGCCGTTCGCCAGTGCCGTCAGCACATGTTCCTGGCCGACGACGTCAGCAAAGGTTTGTGGGCGCCATTTTCGGGCTAAGACCTGATAACTCATTGGCAGGCTCTGAAAGGCTGGAGGGTGGATTCACAGGAGGGTAATGCTAACACAACCTCGCAGCAACGGCGAGGTTGACACGTTATATTCGGGCGTTATCGTTGCAGTCAGTTTGGTTTCGGGCAGCGCACAGAAACCGGAGCGTACACGCAGTACGTGAGGATTTCGAGCACTGACCGGGGCCAAAATGGCAAAAAAGATAGCCCTAAATTAGTGGCCCGGGAATGGAACCAGGCTATAACAGGTCAGCCCCTGCTTTTCCAGACGCTGCTCGCCGCCCAGATCAAACAGGTTAATGATAAAGGCAGCATCGGTCACTTCGCCACCCAGACGGCGGATCAGCTTCACGGTCGCTTCAATCGTGCCGCCAGTTGCCAGAAGATCGTCCACAACCAGGACTTTATCACCCGGTTTGATGGCATCAACGTGGATTTCCAGCTGATCGGTGCCGTACTCCAGCTCATAGGTCTCAGCAATAACTTCACGCGGAAGCTTACGCGGTTTGCGTACCGGAACAAAGCCGACGCCCAGCCCCAACGCTACCGGCGCGCCAAACAGGAAGCCACGCGCTTCGGTGCCAACCACTTTAGTGATCCCCGCATTTTTGTAGCGCTCAACCAGCAATTCAATGCTGAGGGCGTAGGCTTTCGGATCTTCCAGTAAACTGGTGACATCACGGAAAAGAATGCCCGGTTTTGGGTAGTCGTGGATGCTTTTGATGCTATTTTTGAGAAACTCAAGCTGCTGTGCAGTCGCGGTCATAAGTTTGTGCCTGATTAATACAGTATTACTTCACGGCGCACTATACACTTCATCCTCGACGTATCTTGAATGATTTTGTGTCTATATTAGGGCCAAGGTTACACTTGGTTAACCTTTGACCATCTGCGCCTGTGCTCGAAAACGGTCGAATTTACTGGCTGCGAGAGACAATTGCAACAGCGATTATTGCGCTTTACTGCTTTTGTTGTTTTTCATCAATCACCGGGATCCGCCACATAAAAATCAGTAAACAGACGAGAATAACCAGCAGCAGGCCGCGTACCCACATCATATTGACCAGCCAGAGGGAAATAGCAAACGTCACCAGAATCAACAAAATAGCGCGCGGTTTTGCTCCCGGCGGCATCGCGCGATGTTTTTGCCAGTGACGCAGATACCCGCCGAACCACGAACGGTAAAGCAACCAGTCGTGAAAACGCGGCGATGAGCGGGCAAAACACCAGGCGGCCAGCAGTATAAACGGCGTCGTCGGTAACAGAGGCAATACTACGCCCAGCGTACCTAGCACTACCGCTATCCAGCCAATGATGATTAGAATAATGCGTTGCATAATATCAGTACTTAACACAGAGAATCGCTACTTTAGCATAACAGTTCTCATTTTCATCGGAGTGTTGTTGTGAAAACCGCCATGCTGTTACAGACGCTCGAAAACCAGCTTAACCGCCTGCGACAGCGTTGTGCTCCGCTGGCGCACCACACAACGCTTAGCGCCCGCTTTGACAGGCATCTGTTTCACACGCGCAGCACATTGCTGCAGGCCTGCCTGGATGAAGCTGACGATAATCTTACTGCCCTACGTCGCGCCGTTGAGCAGCAACAACTACCACAAATCACCTGGCTTGCGGAACACCTTGCCTCACAGTTAGAGGCGATTTCACGTGAAACTGCCAGTTGGTCGCTACGCGAGTGGGACAGCTCATCTCCAGGTCTGGCGCGCTGGCAGCGCAAGCGGGTCCAACATCAGGAGTTTGAACGCCGTCTGGTTGAAATGACGCGTGAACGCAAAGAGCGTCTGGCTCAGGCTACCGGCTTTGCAGAACAGCAAAAACTGCATCGTGAAGTAGAAGCATTCGAGGCGCGACTGGCGCGCTGCCGTCATGCTCTGGCAAGAATAGAAAACGTGTTGGCGCGTTTAACCCGTTAATCCCCGGAGAATTTATGTCATTAGAGAACGCCCCGGACGAGGTCAAACTGGCCGTCGATTTGATTGTTTTACTTGAGGAAAATCAGGTTGCACCTGAAACCGTACTGAAGGCGCTGGAGATTGTTAAACGGGATTACGAAAAGAAACAGCTCTCTTCTTCAAAAAACGCGCTATAGCTGAAATGCCTGATAGCGTTGCACTTACCAGGCCTACGAATGAATCGAAGCTCGCAGGCCTGATGAGTTTTTCTATTAACCTACCGAAGGCGTCGAATCATCACCTTTAATGATGTCACGCTTAACCTCGGTCACGGTGTCGCCCTTCGCGTTGTGCAGGTGCACTTCAAGCTGGTTAAAGGCGATATCAATGTCGTTTTCACGGCACAAACGATCGACCGCACGGTTCAGTTCATCAACCGTGTGACTACGATCGCGCAGTTCACGCACGTATAAACGCAGTTCATGATCCAGCGTGCTGGCGCCGAAGGCGGTAAAGAACACAGCAGGCTCCGGATCGTGCATCACTTTCGGGTGTTCCATCGCCGCCTGCAGCAGCACTTTCTTCACTTTGTCCAGATCCGAACCGTAGGCCACGCCGATGCGGATCACCAGACGCGTGGTGGTATCGGAAAGCGACCAGTTGATCAAACGCTCCGTCACAAAGGCTTTGTTCGGGATGATCACCTCTTTGCGATCGAAGTCGGTAATGGTGGTGGCACGGATACGGATCTTGCTGACCGTTCCTGAGAACGTACCGATAGTCACGGTATCGCCGATGCGGACCGGGCGTTCAAACAAAATAATCAGACCCGAAACAAAGTTACCGAAGATTTCCTGCAAACCAAAACCAAGACCAACCGACAGGGCTGCTGCCAGCCACTGTAGTTTATCCCACGAAACACCGAGCGATCCGAAGACCGTCATCGCGCCGATGGCGATGATCGCGTAGTTAAGGATCGTGGTGATCGCATACGAAGCGCCCTGACGCATCTTCAGTCGCGAGAGCACCAGCACTTCCAACAGGCCGGGTAAGTTACGGATCAGCGCCCACGCGACCATTGAGGCAATAATCGCAAACAGCAGGCTACCCATGGTGACGTCTTTCACCACTGCCGCACCCGCTTCGGTACCGTTGTAATGCCAGAGCGTAATGCTGTCGAGATAGCTGAACACGGTGATCAAATCAGACCAAATGGCCCAGAACAAGACACCAAACAGGGCAACCATCACCAGCATAGTTATACGCAGCGTTTGCTGGTTAACCTGCTCAAGCGCGATGGTCGGTTCTTCCTGCGGTTCGGCACCTTCCGCACCTTCTTTCACCAGGTTCTGACGACGCGCCAGCGCACGACGCCAGGCGATACGGCGTGCCGCGACGCTCAATCCACGCAGTACGGTCTGGTACAGCAGGTTCCAGAGAATGACCAGATAAACCGTTTCAATCCAGCGTCCCGCCAGACGCAGCGTGGTGTAGAAATAGCCGGTCGCCGTCAGCACCATTAATGCTATCGGGATAATAGACAGCACGGTAATCGTCACCAGACGCAGACCGTGCGACTCTTTATCACGCCAGCTTTCGCGGCACATTGGCCATACCAGGAAGGCGATCAGCAGCAGGTTGAGGAAAATCACCACCTGACCCAGCACATCGTCCATCAGATTGAGCGGTGACAGTTCAGCAATGACCGACCAAAAATTAAGCGGCAACAGCGCCAGGCTAATACGCACGATTTGGCGGCGCCAATGGCTAGTTTGTTTTGCTGGCATACCAAAATGACGAATTGCCACGCCATCTTTTTCCAGCACCTTCCAGCACAAACCAAACACCAGCCAGAAGACTGTCATCTTCTTACTGAACGCCCACAGTAGGTCGCTGATATTCAACTGCATGGTAAGCAGAATCAGACCTACCGCAAGGATAATCAGGCACGCCGGCAAGGCTCTGATGAGATCGATCAGAATCGCTTTTGGCGTGTTGAGCTGACTGTCATTACGCAGGTTACCCACCGCAGCGGCTAATTTCGCCTGATACTCTTTCAACCATTTCAGACGCCAGCGGATTAACCCGGCAATGAGCAGCAGCGGCAATCCCGCCAGGAACGCAATAAATACTGCGGGCCACGCTTTTTCCCAGTTCACCGTGATTTTCATCGACTTAAACTGGTCTTTAAGCGTTTGCGGGAAAGCTTTGATCCAGTCCCAGTCCATCGGACGGTTACTGTTAACCCAGAAAATCTGCTGCGTGAGGATCCCTTTCAGGTTTTTCGACACGCTCATTAACTGCTGCTGGTTAATTTGCAGATTAATCGCCATCATCAGCTGGTTGCCCAGTTGCTTATTGAGCTGATCCAACAGTTCACGACGCATATCCACAACCTGCAGTAAGGCATCATGGACTTCGCCGTTAACTTCGTTGCTGTGCCCTTCTTCCAGTTTGGCGACAAACGCATCATTCTGGAACAGCGCGTCGCGCTGCTGGTTGACCTCGAACTGCTCCAGACGCAAGTCGGCGATCCGATTGGTCATATCGGCAAGTTCATCCGCCGACGGCAGCGTTTGTTGTTGCTGATACAGAATACGCGACAGCAGCAGACTGCCTTTCAGAACGGCGATCTGTTCTTTAATGTTACGTTCGGATTGCAGCGCGCGGTCAAGCCAGTTTTTGACTTTGATATTTTGCTGCATCAGGCTGTTGCCGTTTTCGGTCGCGGCAATCAGACGCTGGCTGAGCTGATGGTTAACATCAAGCTCCTGCTTCACTAACGGATTGGACTGAATACGCTCGGCTTCATCCGGCGTGACTGCTTCCTGCGCCGTTTTTTCGGTTAACGTCAGTCGCTTGCTGTTCACCGCTTCCTGCAGGAGCTGGAGCTGATGCTCAAGGCGGTTACTGTTCGCCGTCACGTAATCACGTTGTTTTTGCAAGGTATCTTGCAAAATCGTATTACCTTCAAGGCTCTTACGCTGTTGGTCGATCTGCGCATTCAGCAGCGCCTGCTGCGCCTGTAACAGCACCTGCTGGCTGGGGCGTAAAGCACCTTCGCCTACATTAGTACCATCAAGTCGGTTGCGGATTTGCTGCATCTGCTGCGACGCGGTGTACATCGCATTTTGTACGCGCTCTGGCTGAGTCTGGAGCGACACCAGCTGGCTGTTATACGTGGCCAGATCGTTTTGCGAGCTTTGCAGGTCATCGAGCACCTGCGCGACGCGTGACTCAAGCTGTCGTAAGGAAAGCGTGCTCAGCGTTTTTCGCGTTTCGTCGTCATTGTCGACATCGCTGAGCGAATTTAGCGCATCCGTCGCCTGGCGCATTTTCTCCGGCGCCTGGGCCACTTTCTGGCGAAGCTGTACGGTCTCATCTTTCACGCGATCGATTTTATCCAGCGTGGCGATAGTATCGATGAGATCCTGTTGGACCAGCTTATCCTGCGCGGAGAGATCTTTTTGTTTACTCAGTGCGTCCAGTTGGCTCTGAATATCTGCTTTCGTCGGCAGTTCACCACTCTGTTGCGCCCGCGCAAATGCAGATGACTGGCAGGATAACAATAGAATGAAGAAAAGTATGCTAATAGCAATTACATGCTGTGAACGTTTATAGAGCTGCAACATAGTCATGAGAATGAATGTTTCTGAACCGGGAAAGTGACCGGAAATAGTCAAGCGGCAAGAATATCACGGCTGTGACCGGCAGAATAGCAGCAGGCAAAACGACCAGGAGAATTCCTGGTGCAGAATGGCAAACTAGCTTGTCTCTCCTGCCTGCAGGCGCAAGCTTGGACAAAGCAGACACATCTCCAGCAGCACCGCCACGTACTGACGAGCCTCATTCTTCAGATCAAACGATTCGGGAGCAAATAACCAGTTCTCCATGATCCCGGAAATATAGCTACGCATTAACACCGCTACACGACGTGTGTTCAGGTTTTCCGGCAACATGTTGACATCCATACAGTGGCGTAACGTTTTTTCTATACGGTCATAGTTTTCCAGACACAGGCTACGTTCGACTAACTGAACTGATGCTATTTCCCCGACAAATTCGCATTTGTGGAATATAATCTCCATCAATAAACGTCGGCGTTCTTCTGTCACGGTAGTTTCAAGAACGTAAATTAAAATTTCTCTTAATACTGATAGTGGATCGTCAGGGAATTTTGCCTGATACTCAGTCTCTAACTCATCAATGTTAGGTTTTGCTAGCTCCCAGATTTCACTGAATAAATCCGATTTGTTTTTGAAATGCCAATAGATTGCACCGCGCGTCACACCAGCGGCTTTTGCGATCTCAGCCAGCGAGGTGGATGAGACCCCTTGTTGCGAAAACATACGCAGAGCGACATCAAGAATGTGTTGTCGTGTTTCCTGTGCTTGTTGTTTGGTTTTTCGTGCCATAGGTCAGTGAATTTACAGGCGTTAGATTTACATACATTTGTGAATGTATGTACCATAGCACGACGATAATATAAACGCAGCAATGGGTTTATGGGCTTTAAGCCATTGATCAATTTGAAATCGGACACTCGAGGTTTACATATGAACAAAAACAGAGGGTTAACGCCTCTGGCAGTCGTTCTGATGCTCTCAGGCAGCTTAGCGCTAACAGGATGTGACGACAAACAGGCCCAGCAAGGGGGCCAGCAAATGCCAGAGGTTGGAGTTGTTACGCTCAAAACTGAACCTCTACAGATCACAACCGAACTTCCGGGTCGCACCAGTGCGTTTCGTATTGCTGAAGTTCGTCCTCAGGTTAGCGGGATTATCCTGAAACGTAATTTCACGGAAGGTGGTGACATCGAAGCGGGTGTATCTCTCTATCAGATTGATCCTGCTACTTACCAGGCCGCTTATGAAAGTGCAAAAGGCGATCTGGCCAAAGCACAAGCCGCAGCAAATATTGCTCAACTGACGGTGAAACGTTATCAGAAACTGTTGGGTACTAAGTACATCAGCCAACAGGACTACGATAGCGCGTTGGCTGACGCACAGCAGGCAAACGCCGCCGTTGTTGCCGCGAAAGCTGCGGTAGAAACTGCACGCATCAATCTGGCTTACACCAAAGTGACGTCACCGATCAGCGGTCGCATTGGTAAATCATCCGTTACGGAAGGCGCTCTGGTGCAAAACGGTCAGGCGACCGCACTGGCGACCGTTCAGCAGTTGGATCCCATCTATGTAGACGTGACGCAGTCAAGCAACGACTTCCTGCGCCTGAAACAAGAGCTGGCCAACGGCACGCTGAAGCAAGAGAACGGTAAAGCGAAAGTCGAACTGGTGACCAATGACGGCATTAAATACCCGCAGTCCGGTACGCTGGAATTTTCTGATGTGACGGTAGATCAAACCACTGGGTCGATTACGTTACGCGCAATTTTCCCGAACCCGGATCATACCTTACTGCCGGGTATGTTCGTCCGCGCACGTCTGGAAGAAGGGATTAACCCAACAGCATTACTGGTTCCACAGCAAGGCGTTACCCGCACACCGCGTGGCGATGCCAGTGCATTGGTTATCGGTGCAGACAACAAAGTTGAAACTCGTCAAATTGTCGCCGCACAAGCGATTGGCGACAAATGGTTAGTCACTGATGGACTTAAGCCGGGCGACCGCGTGATTGTTACTGGGCTGCAGAAAGTACGTCCTGGCGCGCAGGTAAAAGCGCAGGAAATCACCGCTGAAAACAACCAGCAAGGCCAAAGCGGTAGCCAGCCTGAACAGTCCAAGTCTTAACTTAAACAGGAGCCGTTAAGACATGCCTAATTTCTTTATCGATCGCCCAATATTTGCGTGGGTGATCGCCATTATCATCATGTTGGCAGGGGGGCTCGCGATCCTCAAATTGCCGGTAGCGCAATATCCGACTATTGCACCGCCAGCAGTGACGATCTCCGCGACCTATCCTGGCGCTGATGCCAAAACAGTACAGGATACTGTTACGCAGGTTATCGAACAGAACATGAACGGTATCGATAACCTGATGTACATGTCCTCTAACAGTGACTCCACGGGTACCGTGCAGATCACCCTAACCTTCCAGTCTGGTACTGATGCGGATATCGCGCAGGTACAGGTGCAGAACAAACTGCAGCTGGCCATGCCGTTGCTGCCTCAGGAAGTACAGCAGCAAGGGGTTAGCGTTGAGAAGTCATCCAGCAGCTTCCTGATGGTTGTCGGTGTTATCAACACCAACGGCACCATGACGCAGGAGGATATTTCCGACTACGTTGGCGCCAACATGAAGGATGCCATTAGCCGTACTTCAGGCGTGGGCGACGTTCAGCTGTTTGGTTCTCAGTACGCGATGCGTATCTGGATGGATCCGAACAAACTGAACAACTTCCAGCTGACACCGGTTGATGTAATCAGCGCCATCAAAGCGCAGAACGCCCAGGTTGCAGCCGGTCAGTTAGGTGGTACGCCGCCGGTGAAAGGTCAGCAGCTTAACGCATCGATCATTGCGCAAACCCGTCTGACCTCCGCTGATGAGTTCGGCAAAATCCTGCTGAAAGTGAATCAGGATGGTTCCCAGGTTCGTCTGCGTGACGTAGCGAAAGTGGAACTGGGCGGTGAGAACTACGACATCATTGCGAAGTTCAACGGTAAACCGGCATCCGGTCTGGGTATCAAGCTGGCAACAGGTGCTAACGCCCTGGACACCGCAAACGCTATCCGCGAAGAACTGAAGAAGATGGAGCCGTTCTTCCCGTCAGGTCTGAAGATCGTTTACCCGTATGACACCACGCCGTTCGTGAAAATTTCTATTCACGAAGTAGTGAAAACGCTGGCAGAAGCAATCATCCTCGTGTTCCTGGTAATGTATCTGTTCCTGCAGAACTTCCGCGCGACGCTGATTCCGACTATCGCCGTGCCGGTGGTACTCTTGGGTACGTTTGCCGTCCTGGCGATTTTCGGCTTCTCAATAAATACCCTGACGATGTTCGGGATGGTGCTCGCCATCGGCCTGCTGGTGGATGACGCCATCGTGGTGGTCGAGAACGTTGAACGTGTAATGGCTGAGGAAGGACTACCGCCGAAGGAAGCAACGCGAAAATCGATGGGCCAGATTCAGGGCGCATTGGTGGGTATCGCGATGGTGCTGTCAGCGGTATTTATCCCGATGGCGTTCTTCGGGGGGTCGACCGGTGCAATTTACCGTCAGTTCTCCATCACCATTGTTTCCGCGATGGCGCTGTCTGTACTGGTGGCATTGATTCTGACCCCTGCCCTGTGTGCGACCATGCTCAAACCGATTGCTAAAGGCGATCACGGAGAAGGCAAAAAAGGCTTCTTCGGCTGGTTTAACCGCATGTTCGATAAGAGCACGCATCATTACACCGATAGCGTGGGCGGTATTCTGCGCAGCACCGGTCGTTATCTGGCGCTGTATCTGATTATCGTTGTGGGCATGGCCTATCTGTTCGTTCGTCTGCCAAGTTCGTTCCTGCCAGATGAAGACCAGGGGGTATTCCTGTCTATGGCTCAGCTGCCAGCGGGTGCGACGCAAGAGCGTACCCAGAAGGTACTGGACGAAATGACGGATTACTACCTGACCAAGGAAAAAGCGAACGTTGAATCGGTGTTTGCCGTTAACGGTTTCGGTTTTGCTGGTCGTGGTCAGAACACCGGCATCGCGTTCGTTTCTTTGAAAGACTGGAGTGAACGTCCTGGCGAAGAGAACAAGGTTGAAGCGATTACTCAGCGTGCAATGGGCGCATTCTCGCAGATTAAAGACGCAATGGTCTTTGCCTTTAACCTGCCAGCGATTGTGGAGTTAGGGACCGCAACCGGTTTTGACTTCCAGTTGATTGACCAGGCGGGTCTGGGCCATGAGAAGCTGACTCAGGCGCGTAACCAACTGTTTGGTGAAGTCGCGAAGCATCCTGATCTGTTGGTCGGTGTTCGTCCTAACGGTCTGGAAGATACGCCGCAGTTCAAGATCGATATCGATCAGGAAAAAGCGCAGGCGCTGGGCGTTTCCATTAGTGATATTAATACAACGCTGGGTGCAGCATGGGGCGGAAGCTACGTGAATGACTTCATCGACCGTGGTCGTGTGAAGAAAGTTTACGTCATGTCTGAAGCGAAATACCGTATGTTGCCGGAAGATATTGGAAACTGGTATGTCCGCGGTAGCGATGGACAGATGGTACCGTTCTCCGCCTTCTCTACCTCACGTTGGGAATACGGTTCGCCGCGTCTGGAACGCTATAACGGTTTGCCTTCCATGGAAATCTTAGGCCAGGCCGCTCCGGGTAAAAGTACCGGTGAAGCCATGGCGATGATGGAGCAACTGGCCAGCAAACTGCCATCCGGTATCGGTTATGACTGGACCGGTATGTCCTACCAGGAACGACTGTCCGGCAACCAGGCTCCTGCCTTGTATGCCATTTCACTGATCGTCGTATTCTTGTGTCTGGCAGCGTTGTACGAGAGCTGGTCAATTCCGTTCTCCGTAATGCTGGTTGTACCGCTGGGTGTTATCGGTGCATTGCTGGCAGCAACGTTCCGCGGCCTGACCAACGACGTTTACTTCCAGGTAGGCCTGCTTACAACCATTGGGTTGTCGGCGAAGAACGCGATACTTATCGTCGAATTCGCCAAAGACTTGATGGATAAAGAGGGTAAAGGTCTGATAGAGGCGACGCTGGACGCAGTACGCATGCGTTTACGTCCAATCCTGATGACGTCACTGGCCTTTATTCTGGGCGTAATGCCGCTGGTCATCAGCTCCGGCGCAGGCTCCGGTGCGCAGAACGCCGTTGGTACTGGCGTAATGGGTGGGATGGTGACGGCAACCGTGTTGGCGATCTTCTTTGTTCCGGTGTTCTTTGTGGTGGTACGCCGCCGCTTTAGCCGCAAAAATGAAGATATTGAGCATAGCCACTCAGTAGAGCATCATTGATACATCTCTAAAGATAAGGCCGCGCAAGCGGCCTTTTTTCTGGAAAAATCATAAAAATCACTTATTGCCATTCCGTTTATTTTCTATCGGGTAAATAAGCGATATAATCCTTGCAGCCTTAAAGGCTATTCTTAAAAAAACAGCGAGAGTTCTTATTTACTTTAATAAATATTAAGATTAATCCTATCCACTGGTTTTCATTGTCGGTTGTTGCCTTTCGTTGCTAAACCTAAACAAGATAACCCGATGATTGCCCGAAGAATAAAGAAACTGTCCCATTTCGAATTGCGGCATTTATCTGTTAAAATGTAAAAATGACGTAGCATCATAATTTTACATAATTGTAATTTTTCGTGATATGACGATGAAATCTTTTTTAGAGTAGATTATAGTTAAATCATCAGGAGTCGCGGGCAAGTTCTAGGTAGTTGTTGTATCCATCCCGAAAGGTGTTCGGTTAGTTTAAGCCACTAAGAAGGGGATGCGTTATGGATGAATACTCACCCAAAAGACATGATATCGCGCAGCTTAAATTTCTCTGCGAAACTCTGTATCATGACTGTCTTGCAAACCTTGAACAAAGTAACCATGGCTGGGTTAATGACCCTACCTCTGCAACCAGCTTGCAGCTCAATGAACTGATAGAGCATATTGCAACCTTCGCACTTAATTATAAAATTAAGTACAATGAGGACAATAAGCTGATCGCGCAGATAGATGAATACCTGGATGACACTTTTATGTTGTTCAGCAGTTATGGTATTAATACGCAGGATCTGCAGAAATGGCGGAAGTCAGGTAATCGACTGTTTCGCTGTTTTGTCAATGCCACCAGGGCTAATCCTGTTAGTTTGTCTTGTTAAAAATTATTACAATCATAGGTAAGAGTTATGTCCGATAAACCATTAACTAAAACAGATTATTTGATGCGCCTGCGACGTTGCCAGACTATTGATACGCTAGAGCGCGTTATTGAAAAAAATAAATATGAATTGTCCGACAACGAACTGGCTGTATTTTACTCAGCAGCAGATCATCGCCTTGCTGAATTGACCATGAATAAGCTTTACGACAAGATTCCAACTTCTGTTTGGAAATTCATTCGCTAATTGCACTCAAGGTTAAGTCAGGTATAGCGGCACAGTTGTCTGGCTAACCATTTTCGTATTTACAATGGTTATTTAATTCAAATCACGTGACTATGATCACAGCAAAGAAGCGGGAACGTTCCCCTTGCTTGCATTACGTATTACTGTGCTGAAATAACCTTCAGTACACAGGGAAATCGTAATGCGTAATGAAAAGCAAAAAATGATCGCCGGCGAATACTATCGCCCGGCAGATGAAACACTGCGCAGTGACCGACTACGCGCTCGTCAATTGATCTATCGTTACAATCTCACCGCTCCCGATGAAAAAAATGAGCGTCAGGCAATCCTGCATGATCTGTTAGGTCAGAGTGAGGGTGCCTATATTGAACCCTCTTTCCGGTGTGATTACGGTTATAACATCTATCTTGGTAAAGACTTTTACGCTAATTTCGACTGCGTTATGCTCGACGTCTGTCCAATTCATATTGGTGACAACTGCATGCTGGCACCTGGCGTTCATATCTATACCGCGACCCATCCGCTGGATGCTACCGAGCGCAACAGTGGCCTGGAGTTCGGAAAGCCCGTGACTATCGGCAATAATGTCTGGATAGGTGGCCGTGCAGTGATCAATCCTGGCGTCACGCTGGGCGATAACGTGGTTGTGGCATCAGGCGCAGTAGTCACTAAAAGCGTTCCAGCAAACACCGTGGTTGGGGGCAATCCCGCAAGGATCATCAAAACGCTGTGATCTTAAATGTAACTGTTATGCTAAATTGCGGTTAATCTGTTACTTTCTTAAAAGGGTATCCCCTTTTAAAATAGGGCGATCCCTCCTGAATTTTGCAGATATCATGAAGGCAAGAGATGACAGAAATACAGCGCCTGCTTACTGAAACAATCGACGACTTAAATATTCGCGAGAAGCGCGACAACAAACCGCGCTTTAGCATCAGCTTCATTCGCAAACACCCAGGGCTGTTTATCGGCATGTATGTTGCCTGGTTTGCCACGCTGGCGGTGATGCTACAGTCAGAAACGTTAGTCGATTCAGTATGGCTGCTGGTGGTGCTGTTCGTTGTACTCAACGGCTTTTTCTTTTTCGACGTTGCGCCACGGTACCGCTTTGAAGATATCGACGTTCTGGATTTTAGAGTTTGCTATAACGGAGAATGGTACAACACGCGCTTTGTCCCCTCCTCACTCATCGATACTATCCTGCACTCACCGTCCGTGGATAGCGAACATAAAGCACAACTGCAAAAGATGATATCGCGCAAAGGCGAACTCTCGTTTTACGATGTCTTTACGCTTACCCGCGCCCAGACCACCCAGTAACGGCATCTCAGCGCAGATAAAAAAAGTGCGTTCCTGCCCAGGCAACGCACTTTAATCCCTGAAATGCTGGCAAAGAAACTAACGTCTCTTTTTACGCCCCTGTACTGCTTTAAAGCGCGGATTCGTTTTGCAGATAACGTACAAACGCCCTTTGCGTTTTACTATCTGGCAGTCAGGATGGCGCTGTTTTGCGCTGCGAAGTGAATTGAGTACCTGCATTTTAACCCCGCTTAACGCCAATAAAATGACCAAAACGTTTTTGGAAACGTGCTGCACTACCTTCATTATCAAAGGTTTTTTGTTTCCCGGTATAATACGGATGCGATTTAGAAGAGATATCGAGGGTCACGTACGGGTACATTTCCCCCTCAAACTCAATTTCACGCTCAGTCTTAATGGTCGAACCGACCTTAAAGAATTCATTGGCACTGGTATCGTGAAACACCACAGTACGGTAAAAAGGATGAATATCCGGTTTCATGGCAACCTCAATTTGTTACGTTATAACATAACCAACAAAATACACCACTCTTGTACAAACCACAATCTGATTTACGCTACAGGGAGTTAAACGGGATGATAAGTGGCCGTAAATATATGATGTCAATCGAATAGCTTTTCGGGGTTTCGGATATACTTTCCCTACGCTGTGTAAATAAGGATATCACTGTGACAACACGACATCTGATAAGCCTGGTGACTGGGGTACTGTTCCTTTCCATCCTCGCGCCTGTAGGTTTAAGCCTGTGGCTTGCACATCGTCAGGTCGAAACGAAATTTATCGATGAACTCGACATGTTCTCAACACGAGTCGCATTACGTACGGAACGCGTAGGCGAGCAGGCGAAAAAAGCATTACGCCATATTGAAGCATTTCAGGGGGTGCCTTGTAGTGATGAGCATCTGCTGGAAATGCGTCGTTTGTCATATAGCTATCGCTATATTCAGGAAGTGCTGTACCTCAAAGATAACGTTCCGCAATGCTCATCTCTGGAAAAAAGAAGCCAGGCTGACGCATTTCCACCCGCAATGAAAGTCACTCCTGATGGATATCGCGCATGGCTAACCACGCAAAATGATTTGGGCATCAAGCGCTTTATGGCAGCATTAGGGAGCGAACATTATATTGTGATGGTCGATCCGGGTTCTTTCATTGACGTCATCCCGTTTGGCTCATGGCCGATTGAAGTGACTATCATTGGCACCATGCGCAACGTCGTGGTTGCCAGTAGCGCCGATCTGCCATCGGACGTTTTGCAGCATATACAGCAAGAACGATCGATTACCCATTTTAACAAAGATGGCAGCATTTATAACGCCCGCCCCTTTCCTGAGTTGGGCATCACGATCGTAACCTGGGCGTCTACCCTGCCATTGCAAAAAACCTGGCACCGGCAGGCACTGATCTGGCTCCCGGCAGGCATTCTTATCGGCTTGCTCACCGCCGCCTTTGTTTTGCGTATTTTGCGCCGCTTACAGTCGCCCCATCATCAGTTGCAGGACGCTATCCAGCATCGGGACATCAAAGTCCACTATCAACCAATTATCTCGCTCAAAACGGGGAAAGTGGTTGGGGCAGAGGCGCTGGCTCGCTGGCAGCAGGCCGATGGGAGTTATCTGTCACCTGAAATTTTCGTCGCGCTGGCGCATGAAACCGGGCTGACAGAGTCCCTCACCCGGTTGATTATTGAAAGCGTATTTGAAGATTTAGGCAAATGGCTGCGTCAGCATCCTGAGCAGCATATATCCATCAACCTTGAGTCAGCCGATCTGTCCTCCGAAACGCTTCCAGCCCTGTTAAGCCAGAAGGTGAACCACTGGCAACTTAAGCCTGCGCAAATCGCGCTGGAGCTAACTGAACGCGAATTTGCTGACCCAAAAAACAGCGCGCCGTTTATTGCCAAATACCGTCAGGCGGGTCATTCAATCTATATTGATGACTTTGGTACCGGCTATTCCAGCCTGAGTTATTTGCAGGATCTGGATGTAGACATCCTGAAGATAGACAAATCGTTCGTCGATGCACTGGAGTACAACAACGTCACGCCGCATATCATCGAGATAGCAAAAGCGCTGAAACTTGAGATGGTGGCGGAAGGTATCGAAACCGAGAATCAGGAAACCTGGCTACGCAAGCACGGAGTGCAGTACGGTCAAGGCTGGCTTTACAGCAAAGCGCTGCCGAAAACGGAATTTATACTGTGGGCAGAAAAACGGCTTTAACATGGCTGTTGATGTTGAGATGGCTGGCGGCACGCCGCACAGCCAGTCACATCACTCTTCCATAATGGGCGCAAATCCACCGTAGATCATTCGCTTGCCATCAAATGGCATAGATTCACCGAATTCCTTCATACGGGGATCGGACATCATCTTCTGATTCGCCGCGTCGCGGACCTCTTTGGAAGGGTATTCAATCCAGCTGAATACCACTTCTTCATGATCCTGCGCTTTCACAGCCATGCGAAAATCGGTCAATTTGCCGTCGGGGACATCATCTGCCCAGCACTCCACCACGCGCAATGCACCGAATTCCTTGAAAAGCGGAGCTGCTTTTGCCGCCATCGCAATGTACGCCTCCTTGTTTTCAGCGGGTACGGCAACCACAAAGCCATCAACATACTTCATGAGAAAAACCTCCGAAGTGTACTGCGCGGCAAGCCGATTCCGGCCGCGTCAGTCGAGGTTAAGTTTAGTCGCCAGCAGTCGATCGCGCCCCAGGCGTATTCTTGATGCGAATACGTGCCTGCGGCTGATGGCGAAACCACGGCAAGCAAAGCTGAATGAGCGGTCCGATAGCCAAGGCATACAGCACCGTACCAACCCCCACGGATCCTCCCAGCAACCAACCGATAAGCAGCACCGACACTTCAATTGCGGTTCGAATTCGTCGTACTGGCCAGCCGGTACGTGCGTGGATACCGGTCATCAGACCATCACGCGGACCGGCGCCAAAACCGGCACCAATGTACAGGCTGGTTGCTAACGCATTCAAGATCACCGCTGACACCAACAGCCCGCTGCGCGCCAGCAGGGATTCAAATCCCGGAATCACCAGCAGCGCGGCATCTGCCGCCAGCCCGATCATAATCACGTTGCTCAACGTGCCAAACCCTGGACGCTGGCGCAGCGGTATCCACGCCAGCAGTACCAACACACCCACGGCAATAATCACCACGCCGATATTCATCGACAATAAATTGGCCACGCCCAAGTGAAACACGTTCCACGGATCGGCCCCTAAATCGGCACGGACAAACATCGCCGTCGACACACCGTACAGCGTCAGCCCGATAAACAGCTGAAGTAAACGACGCAGCATGCTTTTCCCCTCTCACTCTCAGATAACTTTCATCATCACCGCAATTGGCACTATGATTAATGTCCAGTTTTCAAAAAGTGGACTGCTATGTCATCACGCCGTTACGGAAGCCAGTCTTTGCAGCGCCTGCTCGGACACTGGCAGGAAAACCCCTCACGAACGCCCATCTGGCGACAGCTGGCAGAAGCGTTACGTCTGCTGATCCTTGATGGTCGACTGGCGCTGGATAGTCGCTTACCCGGCGAACGCGAGCTCGCTGCCGTTCTGCAAGTGAGCCGAACCACCGTCGCCAGCGCCATGGCGCAACTGCGTGAAGAGGGATATCTGGAAAGCCGTCATGGGAGCGGCTCACGGGTGATCCTGCCGGAACACATTCGTCATGTGCCTACACGAACCAGTACCGGTACAGCGCTGGATTTGTCCACGGCGGCGCTGAGTGCCGGTCCCGAAATTCACCATGCTTACCAACAAGCGCTGTTTGCGATGCCGCAGCATTTGCTGAGTTCCGGGTATCTACCACAGGGACTGGCGGTTTTGCGTGAATCCATCGCCCGGCATTATTGCGAACGCGGACTCCCGACGCAGCCCGATGAGATTATGGTCGTGAACGGCGCGGTCAGTGGCCTGGCGCTGATCCTGCGTTTACTCACCGGCCCTGGCGATCGCGTGGTGGTCGATCATCCCACGTATCCGCTGGCGATTGCCGCGATTCAAGGCGCATCATGTCGTCCCGTCGGTGTGTCGCTGCCCGAACACGGTTGGGATACGGCAGGTCTGGTCGCCACCATCGCGCAAACCGCACCGAGAATGGCCTATCTGATGCCGGACTTTCACAATCCGACCGGGCGTTGCATGGACGCTGCAACTCGCCAGGTCGTGGCAGATATTGCTGAAAGGACCCGCACCACATTGGTGATTGATGAGACCATGGTGAACCTGTGGTATGACGCCCCGCCGCCACCACCGCCGCTTGCCGCATTCAACCGCAATGCACCGATCATCCTGCTGGGATCTGCCGGGAAAAGCTTTTGGGGAGGATTGCGTCTGGGCTGGATTCGGGCGTCGGCGCGAACCATCGCGGCGCTGGTACAAACTCGCGACACCTTCGATTTAGGCTCCCCGGTGCTTGAACAACTCGCCACCAGTTGGCTGCTGGATAATGCCGCCGACTTTCTTCCTGACAGAAGACGGCTACTCACATCGCAGCGAGATCTGTGCTCGGACCTGATGAACGCACATTTCCCGGAGTGGCAGTTTACCCAGCCACAGGGAGGACTCTCTTTTTGGGTTGAACTGCCCGATACGCTGGCAACGCTATTCGCTACGCGCGCCGAAATCGCAGGCATTCAGTTGGGAACCGGTACGCGTTTCGGTCTTGATGGTGCATTTGACCGCTTTTTGCGTATGCCCTTCACATTACCGGATGACACAACGCGTGCCGCCTTCCGGGTGTTGCAACCCATTTGGGATAACCTGCGTTTGCAGGCCAGCAGCGGGAAAATACGTAAAATAATCTAAACGACGAGTCAAAGGACTCGTCCTTGAATGCCGTGATGGACGAGGATGTCCCGGCAATATTACCGCTGAGGAGGAACCGGAAACCCCTTCAGAGAAATCACGAAATTCTCACCGTCTTTCTTAATTTTTGCCCCGGCATCACACCAGTCGGAGGCAATACGGAAGAACTCATCGCTGCCGACGTTCCAGCTCAGACGAACATGTTTCACATAACCGGAACGCAGCATTTCACAGGCTTCGCCATAATTACAGGCGGTTGAGAGCGGTTGTTGTTTCATTTTTTCTTCTTCAGTAGTCTTCGCAATGCTTTGATTTCTTTAGGAGTCAGTGCTTCAACCACGGATTCTTCCGTATGCTGGCTATCGATATCCTCAGCGGAGACTCCCGCCTCTTCAACGGCGGAAAACGCGATCAGCAGTAGTTTTTCCGTCGCGATACTTAAATTTTCACTATGCACTTCAGCGTAATGGCGAAGCTTTTCTTTTAGCGCCTCATCAATTTTGACATTCAATACAGCGGTCGACATCGTAGAAAATCCTTGTGGTCAGCCAAAACACACCGAATGTAAGACCCCTGTCGTTACAGTGCGATGGCGGCGGCAAAAGCATCAAATAACATCCCCGAAACACATTGACAGCATTTGATGACATTAAAATGACAATACGATGACAAAGAAAAGAAGATAAGCAGAAGGAAAATTGCCGGACGGCAGAATTGGGTGGGGGCCCTGCCAGCTACATCCCGGCACACACGTCATCTGCCTTGGCTGCTTCCTTCCGGACCTGACCTGGTAAACAGAGTAGTGTTGCGGGAGAACCAACAGAGCCCCCATTGAGAGCGTTGTTAACCAACGCGCAGGCGCATTATCACTGCTGCACCCTGTAATTGCAACCCATCCAGCATCGGATGCTGTTTTCTTGTGCAATGCGGCTTCACTCCTTCGCCATTCAGCATTATGCTGGAAGATTAGCGCAGGAATAAATGATGGATATACAAGACACTTTCCCCCAACGCGTCTGGCAAATCGTCGCGTCAATCCCCGAAGGTTTCGTCACCACCTATGGCGATGTTGCAAGGCTTGCCGGTTCGCCGCGTGCTGCGCGCCAGGTAGGCGGCGTGCTTAAGCGTCTCCCCGAAGGCAGCACTCTGCCCTGGCATCGGGTGGTTAATCGTCATGGTGCCATTTCGCTGACAGGCCCCGACCTGCAACGGCAGCGTCAGGCGTTGCTGGCTGAAGGAATAGTGGTTTCAGGAAGCGGACAGATCGATTTACAGCGCTATCGCTGGGTGTACTAACCCTCTCTGGGCGGAGAGGGTTACGACTGCCTTAGTACTGTGTGGGAGCAGGGACGGCAGAAGACGGATTCACCTGGGTTGGTGACGTTGACGGCACCGTGGTGGCAGCCCCACCGCTCGCCTGAACCGGTACTGCCGTTTGCTGTACAGGGACCAGCGTCAGGTCAGCTTTTGTCCCCCCCTGATTAATGACCGTCTGCACGGTATCAGTAATGAAGACCAGTTTGTCATTAACCGTAATTGCCGCACTTAGCAGAATACGGGCGTTAGGTTGAATATCAGCCGGGTTAAACGGTAATACGAAGCTGAATGGCGCCTGTTTACCCTCAGTACGGACCGCTTTTTGCGACAGCACTTTTGACGGTGCATCGGCCAGTGAAGCATCTGACAGCGTTACGGTCAGCACCGCATCAGGTGGCAAGGCCACTTTCTGGCGGATCCATACTGTACCGGAGACATTAGGCTGCTGAATTTTAGACTGTGTGTCAGCAATTGACGTATTAGGGCTTGGCGCAGGTGTCTGAATATCCGCGCTTTTATCGGCGCAGGCTGCCAGAGCGACCGCAACCGCTAAACCACTTACCATGTGCACGAGTTTCATTAAATTCTCCTTTTCATCTATGCACCAGCGAGAACTTTCCTCGCCAGAAGAGTGGTTAACAAAAACATAACGTGACTAAGTGTGGCACAAGATAGCTGTTTTTGCCTGTAATAGGCCTTTAATTCAGACAATTGCACCCATCGGACCACTTTCAAAATTGCGTTATACTCTGCCTACCTCGCTGCGAGAACGATATAACCTGGAGAGCACGTATGAGTCTGGCGCTGAAAAATTTGCTGACATTGTTAAATCTGGAAAAAATTGAAGAAGGACTCTTTCGGGGCCAAAGTGAAGACTTAGGGTTACGTCAGGTTTTTGGGGGACAGGTTGTCGGTCAGGCGCTGTATGCCGCAAAGGAAACCGTACCAGAAGAGCGTCTGGTCCATTCCTTTCACAGCTACTTTTTACGCCCCGGCGATAGCCAAAAGCCCATCATCTATGATGTAGAAGTCCTGCGTGATGGTAACAGCTTCAGCGCGCGCCGCGTTGCCGCAATCCAGAATGGTAAACCTATTTTTTACATGACAGCCTCTTTCCAGGCGCCGGAAGACGGATTTGAACATCAGAAAACCATGCCGGATGCGCCGAGTCCCGATGAGCTTAAATCAGAAACAGAAATTGCCCGCTCAGTGGCGCATTTGCTGCCGCCGCTGTTGAAAGAAAAATTTATCAACGATCGTCCATTGGAAGTGCGTCCGGTTGAATTTCATAACCCCTTAAAAGGTCACGTCGCACCTCCGGCGCGCCAGGTTTGGATCCGCGCAAACGGCGAGCTGCAGGACGATCTGCGCGTCCATCAATATCTGCTGGGTTATGCTTCAGACCTGAACTTCCTGCCTGTTGCGCTGCAGCCGTACGGAATTGGTTTCCTGGAAAAAGGGATTCAGATCGCCACCATTGACCACTCCATGTGGTTCCATCGTCCGTTCAATATCAATGAGTGGTTGTTGTATAACGTCGAGAGTACTTCGGCCTCCGGTGCCCGGGGTTTTGTACGCGGGGAGTTTTATACGCAGGACGGCGTGCTGGTCGCCTCTACCGTGCAGGAAGGGGTAATGCGTAATCGTAATTGAGAATTACCGGATGGCGGCGCAAAAGCGTTGCCATCCGGCAGATTGAAACATCAAGCGTTGTAAGCGTTCTCGCCGTGGCTGTTCACATCCAGACCTTCGCGTTCCTGCTCTTCCGGTACACGCAGACCCACCGTCATATCCGCCAGCTTATAGCCAATGAAAGCCACCACACCGGACCAGACGATGGTAATCGCCACGCTTTCCAGTTGCACCAGCAGCTGATGCCCCATGGTCACGCCCTCGGCAAAGCCCACGCCGCCCAGAGAGCTGGCAGCGAACACCCCGGTCAGGATGCAGCCGACAATGCCGCACACGCCGTGCACGCCAAACACATCACACGGATCGTCCACGCGCAGAATACGCTTCAGGATGGTCACACCCCACAGGCCAGCCAGTCCCGCAACGACACCAATAATCAACGCGCCGCCGACACCAATATAGCCACATGCCGGTGTTACCCCCACCAGACCCGCAATAGCGCCAGAACACGCGCCCAGCAGGGACGGTTTGCCACGCAGCGCCCATTCACCGAAGATCCATCCGAGGATGGCTGCGGCGGTGGCGACCACCGTATTGACGAAGGCCAGTGCAGCAATCTCATTCGCCGTTCCCGCTGAACCGGCGTTAAAGCCAAACCAACCAATATAGAGAATAGCGGTACCGGTGAAGACCATCGGCAGGTTATGCGGTTTAAAGGCTTCTTTGCCAAAACCGACGCGTTTGCCAATCAGATACGCCCCAACCAGACCGGCAATCGCCGCGTTGATATGCACGACTGTTCCGCCGGCAAAATCCAACGCACCGTGGGAAGCCAGCAAGCCGCCGCCCCAGACCATATGGGCAATCGGTATATACGACAACGTTAACCATACCACTACAAAAATCAGCACTGCAGAGAAGCGAATACGTTCAGCCAGCGCCCCAACAATCAGCCCAACGGTGATGCAGGCGAAAGAACCCTGAAAAGCAACGTGAATGTACTGGTAGAAGCTCCCCGTGACCGCCGTCAGCGCGATGTTCTTCAGCAATACCCAGTTGAAGTTGCCGAAGAAATTATTCCCTTCGCCAAAGGCCAGTGAGTAGCCATAAACCACCCATAGAATACAAACCAGAGCGAATGTCACCGTCACCTGAGTCAGCATCGACAGCACGTTCTTACCGCGAATCAAACCGCCGTAGAACAACGCAATGCCAGGGATAGTCATAAACAGCACCAGCGCGGTACAGATCATCATAAAAGCGTTATCTGCTTTATCCGCAACCGCCGGTGCCGCCATTGCCAGTCCCGGCAGTAGCGCCAGTGAAGCAATACCTGTTTTCATCGTTGCTATCTTCATTTTTTGGTTTCCTATCACTGTGTGCCAGAAGTTACAGTGCGGCTTCGTCGGCTTCGCCGGTACGAATACGAATCACACGTTGCAGCTCGGCGACGAAGATTTTGCCGTCGCCAATTTTTCCGGTGTATGCCGCTTTACTGATGACATCAATCACGCCATCCAGTTGGTCGTCGGCAATCGCCACATCAATCTTCACCTTTGGCAGAAAATTGACGCTATATTCAGCCCCACGGTACAGCTCAGCATGACCTTTCTGTCGGCCAAAGCCCTTCACTTCGGTGACGGTCAGCCCCTGAATACCAATAGACGACAGTGCTTCACGGACGTCTTCCAGTTTGAACGGTTTGATTACCACGGTAACCAGCTTCATAGATCCCCTCCAGTCAGAATTCAGTAGTGGCTGCAGATACACGAGAGGAATATTGCAAGGGGTGTGCCAGGAATGAAAAACGCGGAATAATTCAGGCTTGCAGGGTATTGCTGGGGGAGAAAAAGAAAAAACGCACTATGACGGTGCATAGTGCGTTACATTTTTGCACCAGATTGTTGATTGCCGGATGGCGGCGTAAACGCCTTATCCGGCCTACAAAACCGCGTTGACCGTAGGCCTGATAAGCGCAGCGCCATCAGGCGATAACCGAATCCTCATGTGCGCTGGCCGCCAGCTCTTCACCCGCCAGTTGCAGCTGATACATCTGCCAGTAACGGCCTTGCGCCGCCAGTAGTTGCTGGTGCGTACCACGCTCAACCGCCTGCCCGCGATGCAGCACCAGAATGGTATCCGCATCGACAATCGTCGATAACCGATGTGCAATCACTACCAACGTGGTGTGTTCACGTACCGCCGCCAGCGCGTGCTGAATGGCCTGTTCAGTACCGGAATCAATACTGGCCGTGGCTTCATCGAGGATCAGTACCTGCGGCGTTTCCACCAATACCCGCGCCAGCGCCAGCAGCTGTTTCTGCCCAACGGAGAGATTATTGCCCTGCTCGCCCAGCCGGGTATGGATCCCCTCGCTCAGCCCCCGCGCCAGTGCTGCCAGTTGCACAGTCTCCAGAGCCTGCCATACCCGCTCTTCTGAGATATCACGACCCAGCGTGACGTTTGCCAGGAAGGTATCCGCCATCACCACCGGATCCTGCTGCACCATCGCGATGCCCTGACGTAACGCACTGTGGCTCAGAGAAGACAGCGGACGTCCGTCAAGGCGGATTTCGCCCTGCGTCAACGGGTAGTAACCCATCAGCAGACTGGCCAGCGTACTTTTGCCGCTACCGGTGTGTCCGACCAAGGCTACAAAGCTGCGCGAAGGCACGGACAGACTGATATTTTGCAGCACCAGATTGTCGTCACGATAGGCAAATGAAACGTTATCCACCTCAATGACCCCGCTCTTCAGCGGTCGATCATCGTCACCATAGCGCTGACGAGGCCCGTCCATCAGTTCGAACACTCGCTCGCCGGCGACAACCGCCTGCTGCAGCATGGATTGTTGGGTGGTCAGCTCGATCAGCGGCTCGTTCAAACGACCGAGGTAGCTGATAAACGCGTACAACACGCCAACCTCAATGGAGCTGCCAGAGGTAAAGCTGAACAGCATCAGCAAACCGCAGAGGATCAGCGCCGAGAAAAGGCTCAGCAGCGGGCGCAGCAAAAAGCCATCCAGTCGCAGGGTTTGCATACGCGCCATATAGTGCGAGCGGCTGGCCTCCCCCATTCTCTCGCCAAATCGCGCCTGCTGGCGGAACTGCTGGATAACGCTCATGCCGTTGATGACTTCGTTAAAGCCATCGTTAATATCCGCCAGATAAGCGCGCACCCGACGCACAATCGGGGTGCTGTAGCGTTGATAAATCACCATCACCACCATCACCGCCGGGAAAATGGCCATCGCCACCAGCGCCATACGCCACTCGAGGCTGAACATCGCCACCAGCATGGCACCGATTAAGGCCGCGCTGCGCAGGACCGTTGCGACCACCGTCACGTACAGGTCGCGAATAACTTCGGTGTCATTGGTCACACGTGAGATAAGCTGCCCGACGGGCTGAGTATCAAAGGCGCTGAGCGGCTGGCGTAGCGCAGCGTCCATTACGTCAGTGCGTAACTGTTGTACGACGCCAACAGCCGCCTGGTTAAACAACAACGATTGCGCGTAATGCAGGCCTGCCGCCAGCAGTTGCAGACCGACATAGGCCGCAACCAGCCCGACAACCATCGCCAACGGCAGATTGTTCTTCGCCACCATGTTATCGATAAAATAGCTAATCAACAGCGGACCGCTGACTTCCGCCGCAGCCGCCACCCACAGCATAACTACCGCAATCGCCAACTGTTTTCGCCATGGTGAACCATACGCCAGCAATCTTTTCAGGGTCGGCCATAGTTGCCCAAAACTACGCATTAGCCGCCTCCTCGTTTATTTCTGGCGCATCAGACAGTGCCGCTTCCAGTTGCTGATAGCGGTACATATCGCGATACCAGCCGGGCTGTTGCACTAAAGATTCATGCTCACCGCGCTGGGCAATATGCCCATGCTGCATCACGATAATCTCGTTAGCTTCCGTCAGAGCCGATAAACGGTGGGCGCTGATAATCACGGTTCTGCCTTCGCCCCACTGACGCAGGTTATGCAGGATTTGATGCTCGGTACGACCATCTACCGCCGATAACGCATCATCCAGAATCAGGATTTCAGCGTTCAGCAGTAGCGCTCGGGCGATAGAAATACGCTGTTTTTGTCCACCAGACAGCATCACCCCACGTTCGCCCACTTCGGTGTCATAGCCCTGAGGAAGACGTAAAATATCTTCATGAACGCTGGCAAGGCGCGCCACATGCTCGATCTCTGCCTGGGTGGCCTGCGGGCGTCCTAAGGCGATGTTATTGCCGACGGTATCGGAAAACAGGAATGGCGTCTGGCTGACAACCGCCAGTCGGCTGCGCCAGCTATCCAGCTGTAAGCGCGTTAATGGGATATCATGAAAGCGTACATCGCCTTGGGTGATATCAAAATGACGCTGGATCAGCGACAGCACCGTACTTTTCCCCGCGCCGGTCGGACCACAGATGCCCAGCATCTGCCCTGGTTTAAGCTGAAAATTCACATTTTCCAGCGCCGGGTGGGTGGTTTGCGGGTAACAAAATTCGCGAATCGCTACCGCCAGCTCGCCGCGTCCTTCCGGCACCAGTTCAGTACCGTCATCCACTACCGGCGCTTCTGCCAGCATGGCGCGAATTCGGCTATACGCGGCGCTGCCGCGCTCGACGATGTTAAACATCCATGCCAGCGCCAGCATCGGCCAAATCATCAGACCGAGATACATCATAAAGCTGGTGAGCTGGCCGAGCGTCAGCGAACCGTGAACCACCATCCAGCTTCCCCCGGCAATCGCCAGCAGGTTAGCCATCCCAATGGCGATATAAATCGTGGGATCAAAGCGGGCGTCAATGCGCGCCACGCGCAGGTTTTTCTTACCTGTATCTTCAGCATCAGCGGCAAATAATGCCGACTGCCGATCCTCCAGACCAAAGGCCTTGATCATACGAATACTGGTCAGGCTTTCCTGAGTACGATCGTTGAGGCTGGAAAACGCCGCCTGTGCCAGCTTAAAGCGGTTATGGAGTCGATCACCGTAACGTTTGATCATTATCGCCATCACCGGCATCGGCAGCAGCGCAATCAACGTTAGTTGCCAGCTTATCTGCGTTGACATCACGATCAGCACCGCACATCCCATGACCAGCGAATCTACAAGCGTCAGTACGCCTTCCCCGGCGGCGAATACCACGCGGTCAACATCGTTAGTTGCACGCGCCATCAGATCGCCCGTGCGGTGACGCAGATAAAACTCTGGATGCTGACGACTCAACTGACGGTAATAATCTTCCCGCAGCTCAACTGCCAGTTGGTAGGATGCGCCAAACAGCAGCACGCGCCAGACATAGCGCAGTAAATAAACTACCACGGCGATCAGAGCAATGGTTCCCACCCACATCAGCAGCCGCTCGGTGGTGAAGCGTTGTGTCGTTACGCCATCCACAATGATCCCCACCACTTTCGGCGGAATAAGCTGAAGGATAGCGATGATGATAAGCAGGGCCACCGCCCCGAGGTAGCGACGCCACTCCCGGCGGAAGTACCAGCTTAATTGAGCAAATAATCGCACGCGTTATGTCCTGACAAAATTTCCGGCAATAAGCGCCGGGAGAATTATTCAATAGGGAGAGCAGTTGTGTATTTAATCTGTTCCATGGCAAAGCTGGAGGTGACGTCAGACAGGCCCGGTACGCTGTTCACCAGGCGCTTATAAAATTCATCGTAGCTTTTCATATCAGCGACCTGCACTCGCATCAGGTAATCATACTCCCCTGCCATACGCCAGAACCCCAGAACCTCGGGCATTCCGGTCACTTCAGTGACAAAGCGGCAATACCATTCGCTGCTGTGATGCTGAGTTTTGATCAGCACAAACGCGGTTAAGCCCAGCCCCAGTTTTTCCGGATCCAGCAAGGCGACTCTGCCCAGCAGAACACCGTCATCCTCGAGCCGTTTGAGGCGTTTCCAACAGGGAGTGGTAGTCAGATTAACGGCATCTGCTAACGCCTGCAAAGAAAGGGTGCAGTCCTGTTGCAGTAAGCCAAGCAGCTTACGGTCAATTTTGTCTAGCATATCCACTCCACAGAGAAGAATTTTCTACTTACATTCTATTTTAAAGGCTAAATGGCAACAATTTTTTCCGTGCTTTTCGCTATTCTGGGCACAAAATGACAAATGGATATTTATTAATGATGAATAGCTCCTGGGTTAAAAACGCCATCAATGAAATCAACGCGGATTATCAGCGTTCTGCAGATACACATCTCATTCGTCTGTCGCTACCGGCGTTTCCGGGCATTCAGATCTATTTAAAAGATGAGAGCACGCATCCGACCGGGAGCCTGAAGCATCGTCTGGCGCGCTCACTGTTTCTGTACGGGTTGTGCAATGGCTGGATCAAAGAAGGCACCACCATCATTGAATCATCGTCCGGTTCAACGGCGGTATCTGAGGCTTATTTCGCTCGACTGTTAGGGCTGCCGTTTATTGCCGTCATGCCTTCCTGTACGGCGAAACGTAAAGTTGAACAGATTGAATTTTACGGCGGTCGCTGTCATTTCGTGCAAAGCGCCTGCGAAATCTACGCGGCCTCTGAACAATTGGCGCGTGAACTGAACGGTCATTACATGGACCAGTTCACTTATGCTGAGCGCGCCACCGACTGGCGTGGCAATAATAATATTGCCGACAGCATCTTTCGTCAGATGCAGTGCGAGCCCAATCCCGTTCCCCGCCATATCGTGATGAGCGCCGGCACCGGCGGCACCTCAGCAACCATTGGCCGCTATATCCGCTGTCAGGGCTACGATACTCGCCTGATGGTAGTGGATCCGGAGAATTCGGTTTTTCTGCCCTTCTGGCAGGATCGCGATGCGACATTGCGCAGCCCGGTAGGAAGCAAAATTGAAGGTATCGGGCGTCCGCGCGTAGAACCCTCTTTCATTCCTGATGTGGTCGATGAAATGCTGCGCGTGCCGGATGCCGCCAGCGTGGCTACCGCGCACTGGCTGGAAACGCAGTTGGGTCGTAAAGTCGGCGCCTCAACCGGCACCAACATGTGGGGAACGCTGCAACTTGCCGCGCGCATGCGCAATGCCGGAGAAACCGGTTCACTGGTGACGCTGCTCTGCGACAGCGGTGAACGCTATCTGGAAACCTACTACAACCCGCAATGGGTTGACGCGCATATCGGTGATTTAACGCCGTGGAAAGCGGAACTTGCCCAGTTGCTGAATACACACTAAGCAGACAAAAAAAAGCCAGACGCGAAGTCTGGCTTGCTGGAAGGGATCTCTCATTCGGGGGAATAAGGTAGATGCGGATTGTCCAGCCAATGCGTCAAAAAGTGTGACACCGCCTGATTACGGCAATGTCCAATCACCGATAAATGAGGCAGTTCAGCCATCAGTTGCGGCATTGCGTTACCCATAATCAGGCCGCGCCCAACGCTGCCTAACATTTCGCGATCGTTCATAGCATCGCCAAACGCCATACACTCGGACATTGAATATCCTAAGTGGTCACTCAACACCGCCAGCGCGGATCCTTTGTTACAGCCCAGCGGCAGTACCTCAAGGCAATCAACCGCGGAGAAACAGAGATTCGCCTGTTCTCCCAGCGCTTCATTCAGTTGAATGCGCAACTGGATCAGAGACTCATGATCGCCGCAGAAACAGATCTTCGTTACCTGATGAGCCGGAATACGTTTCACATCGACGATCTGGTAGCGAAATCCGCTATACACATGCGCCTGTAGCAGCGAGGGGATCTCTTGTCCGGTAAACCAACCGTTGTCATTAAAGACATGCATGCTGGCGGTGGTATCCCATTTCTGATGTAACACGATATCCGCAACATTCGGATCCAGATCCTGACGGTGCAACACATCGCCCTCAAGAGAGTGAATGCGCGTGCCGTTACCGGTGATCAAAAAGGCGTCCAGTGAGATAGAACCCAAAATGTGGCGCATTTCCAGCACATGGCGGCCAGTGGCAAATGTCAGGGTGATATCGCGTTCACGCAGGCGCGCCAGCGTTGAAAGCGTTTCGTCACCTAAATGGTGATTCGGCATCAAAAGGGTGCCATCCATATCAAATGCAGCCAGACGAGCCATTTCTTTCTCCACACTGTGACGCGGTTAACTTGTGATTCAGTATCACCTGAGATATACGGAAGTAATAGTGAATAGATAAAATGAATTGTTCCGGGTTTATTACAGAAAATCATTCAAGTTGCATCAAGGCGGCAAGTGAATGAACGCCCAGGAGCATACATTTCAGTATGTGACTGGGGTGAATAAACGCAGCCAACAAAGAGGCAGCTTGAAGGATGAAGTGTATATGAGATTGTTGAATCGCCTGAACCAATACCAACGCCTGTGGCAGCCTTCGAACGGCGAACCGCAGTCGGTGACCGTCGGGGAACTGGCCGAACGCTGTTTTTGCAGTGAGCGCCACGTGCGTACCCTGCTGAAGCAAGCGCAGGATGCTGGCTGGCTGGAGTGGCACGCCCAGTCTGGGCGTGGGAAACGCGGGCAATTACGCTTTTTGGTGACGCCGGATTCCCTGCGCAACACCATGATGGAACAGGCGCTGCAAAAGGGAGAACAGCTTAGCGTGCTGGAACTGGCTCAGTTAGCACCGGGAGAATTAAGAACGTTGCTACAACCGTTTATGGGCGGCCAATGGCAAAACGACACGCCAACCCTGCGTATCCCCTATTATCGCCAGCTTGACCCTTTGCACCCTGGATTTCTCCCCGGTCGCGCGGAGCAACACCTCGCTGGACAAGTTTTCTCTGGCCTGACCCGATTTGACAGCACTACGCAACGTCCCTGTGGAGACTTAGCCCACCACTGGAATATCTCCGCTGACGGCCTGCGCTGGGATTTCTATATTCGTTCCACCCTGCATTGGCATAACGGCGATACGGTAAGCAGTACGCAGCTACATCAACAGTTGCTGAAGCTGTTAGAGTTACCTGCGCTGAATAAGCTATTTATCAGCGTAAAGCGCATTGAGGTTACGCATCCCCAGTGTCTGACCTTTATTCTGCATCGTCCCGACTTCTGGCTGGCACACCGTCTGGCGAGCTACAGCAGTCACCTGGCGCATCCTGAGCACCCGTTTGTGGGTACCGGCCCGTTCCGGTTGACACTGTTTACTCCTGAGCTGGTGCGTATCGAGAGTCACGATCACTACCATCTGAGTCATCCGCTGCTAAAAGCCATTGAATACTGGATAACCCCGCAGCTCTTCTCCCAGGATTTGGGCACCAGCTGCCGCCATCCGGTGCAAATTGCGATTGGTAAACCCGAAGAGTTACCTATGCTAAGCCAGGTAAGCAGCGGGATCAGCCTTGGTTTTTGCTATCTCACACTCAGAAAAAGCGCGCGCCTGAATATGCAGCAGGCTCGTCGACTGGTCGATATTATCCACCGTTCTTCCCTGCTACAAACGCTTGAAGTGGATGAAAATCTGATCACGCCAAGCAATGCACTGCTGCCCGGATGGAGTATCCCGCAATGGGATGAACTCGACGAGGTAGCATTACCGGAAAAGCTGACGCTGGCTTATCATCTGCCGGTAGAACTTCACGCTATGGCTGAACAGCTTTGCCATGCGTTGGCTCTGCTCGGCTGTGAATTAACGCTTATTTTTCATAATGCTAAAAACTGGGATGGCAATCATCCCCTAGCCCAGGCCGACCTGATGATGGGCGACAGGCTGATTGGTGAAGCACCTGAATATACTCTCGAACAGTGGCTGCGCTGCGATCAGCTCTGGTCACATGTATTGAATGCGCCAGCATACACACATTTGCAAACGACCCTGGATGCCCTACAAATCCAGGCCGATGAGGACGATCGCCACGCGGCTTTACAACAAGTTTTCGCCACGCTAATGCATGACGCTACCCTGACGCCACTGTTCAATTATCACTATCGCATCAGCGCGCCACCAGGGGTGAACGGCGTACGCCTGAATCCTCGTGGCTGGTTTGAGTTTACCGAAGCCTGGTTGCCACCTCCTTCAGCGTGAAGAAGCTGGTCGGCGACACGACCAGGCGCTACCATAAGGGCTTCGTTATTTTGTCAGGAAAAGCCATGAAACGTGCCGTTGTTGTATTCAGTGGAGGTCAGGACTCCACGACTTGTCTGGCGCAAGCGCTGCATCAGTATGATGAAGTGCACTGCGTGACCTTTGATTATGGTCAGCGCCATCGCGCTGAGATTGATGTCGCACGTGACCTGGCCTTAAAACTTGGCGCACGCGCGCACAAAGTGCTTGATGTCACGCTGCTCAGTGAACTGGCTGTCAGCAGCCTGACCCGCGATAATATTCCGGTACCCGATTACGAACCGGATGCGAACGGCATTCCCAATACCTTTGTGCCAGGACGCAATATTCTGTTCTTAACGCTAGCAGCAATTTACGCGTACCAGGTACAGGCAGAGGCTGTCATTACCGGCGTTTGTGAAACGGATTTCTCTGGATACCCGGACTGTCGCGATGAGTTCGTCAAAGCCCTGAACCATGCCGTAAGCCTGGGGATGGCGAAAGATATTCGCTTTGAAACCCCACTGATGTGGATCGATAAAGCCGAAACCTGGGCGCTGGCTGATTACTGGGGCAAGCTGGACCTGGTACGCGAAGAAACACTAACTTGCTATAACGGCATCAAAGGTGACGGTTGCGGTCACTGTGCGGCGTGTAATCTGCGTGCCAACGGCCTGAACCATTATCTGGCGGATAAACCGGGAGTGATGGCGGCAATGAAGCAGAAAACCGGCCTGAAATAATTGAGCGAATAGTGCCGGATGGCGGCGTAAACGCCTTATCCGGCCTACCGACAGCATTCATCGTACACAATATCGCCCGTAGGCCTGATAAGCGAAGCGCCATCAGGCAACGTTGAGCTACTGCACCATCTGCTCCAGTTTTTCGCGTAACTCCCCTTCCAGCGGCAGCGCTTTTTGCGTTTTCAAATCAATACAGACGAAGGTAATCAACGCGTCGGCCACTACCTGCCCTTCCGGCTCCAGGGTAATTGTCTGGTTTAACACCCCGCTTTTGCCATTTAGCTGTTGCACCTGACTAGTGATGGTCAGCAGGTCGCTTAGCACCGCTGGACGACGGTAGTTAATATTTATATTCACGACCACAAAAGCGATGTTGTGTGCAGTCATCCATTGAAAGCTGTCGCTGTTTTCCAGACCATCCCAGCGGGCTTCTTCCAAAAACTCGAGATAGCGGGCGTTGTTGACGTGCTGATAGACATCAAGATGAAAACCACGGACTTTGATTTGTGTTTGCATAGCGCAGGAACCTTACGTTTTTATAAGAATATATTCAGGGTAGTGAGGCCATAACTGGTATGACCTCTCTAGTCTGGCAAATTTTCAGCGCTGTGCAAGTTATTAAAGTGTTAAAACTGCCAAATTACGCTCCACCAGCGAACTGCCCATACCCGGTACCTGCTTTAAGTCCTCCACCGTTTTAAACGGTCCGTACTCCTCACGATAGCTCACAATCGCCTGCGCTTTCTTCAGACCTACGCCATTCATGACTCGCGCTAAATCCTCCGCAGAAGCGCTGTTGATGCTTACCCTGGTGCCTTCATCGTCGCTTGCTTTAGCGGGCAGTGTGGCTTTGCTTTGTGCCGTCCCTGAATTTTCCGCTTTGGTTTGAGTCGCCTGGCTTTTGGCGACAGGATCAGCCGCCAATACAGTTTGGGCCATACCAGCGCAGGTCAATGAAAGAGTGATAAGCAGGGCTTTGATTCCATGTTTCATACTGTTTTCTCCTTGTTTGTTAACAGTGGAATCACGATAGCGAGGTGCAGAACGGCAGACAAATGGCAAATATCAGAAATGGAAAAGGCCGCGAAAGCGGCCTTTGGTAGATACAACTTTTTGCAATTTTTTGCGAACTGCCTCGGTTATTGCTGCTGTTCCAGCGCATCACCGATTTTAATTTTTGCGGCTTTACGCAGGTTGCTCATCAGCGCTTCGAAGACAATCTGCGCGTTGTTCTGAGTGATCCCCTGAACCATCGCTTTCTTCTGCGCTTCAGGCATAGAACCGGCTTTCACCTCGTCCAGCGCCAACAGAACAACGTTACCCTGCATGTCGTTCGCTACGCCGTAGCTCGGCTTGTCTTTCGCCGGCAGGCTCAGACCAAAGGCAGCCTGGCTCAACGGATCCTGACCCGTACGGCTCAGCGTTTTTGCCTCGCCAAAGCTCAGACCCGCAGCTTTCATCGCTTCATCACCTTTACCGGCTTTCAAATCCGCCAGCAGTTTATCGGCATCAAGCTTCGCCTGCTGCTCTGCTTTATTGTGCTTAACGAGCGCAGTTACCTGCTCTTTCACTTCAGCCAGTGGCTTCACGGCTTCAGCTTTGTGCTCTGCAATACGCAGCACGAACGCGCGATCGCCATCCACGGTGATGATATCGGAGTTACTGCCAGGTGTACCGTTCTCGCCAACCAGACCACCATTGAAAATGATGTCAGCGACTGGTTTGAAATTCAGTTCTTCCGGCAGGCTGTCACGACTAAACCAGCCCGTTTCAACCGCTTTCATACCTGCTGCCTGCTCTGCACCCGCCAGAGATTCGTTATCGTTGCTGGCCGCATCGCTGACTTTCTGTTGCAGCGCATAGTAGGCATCCAGCGCTTTTTCCTGCTTCACTTTTGCCGCAATGTCGTCACGGGCTTCGCTCAGCGGTTTAACCTGTGCAGGCTGTACGTCGTCAAGACGCGCAACGAGGAAACCAACGGAAGACTTAATTACGCCAGACAGTTGGCCTTTTTCTTTCAGACCAGCATTTTTCAGCTCATCCGGGGTGGTTGAATCTTCCAGCCATCCCATATCGCCGCCTTTACGGGCAGAGATGATATCGGCAGATTTTTCTTTCGCCAGCGCAGCAAAGTCACCGCCTTTATTCAGCTCGTCCAGTACCGCTTTGGCTTCATCTTCAGTTTTGGTCTGAATGATGCTATAGCGGTTACGCTGCGGCTGAGTGAACTGATCCTGATGCTGGTCATAGTAAGACTGAATATCAGCATCGCTGGCCGTCTCCTGCATAGCAGCAGCATCCAGCTTGATGTAGCTCACGCGGAACTGTTCCGGCGTCAAAAAGTTGTTTTTATTCTGCTCGTAGTAGCTGGCAACTTCCTGCTCGGTAACAGACTGCTTCGCGGCCAGTGCGTTAACGTCAATCGTCGCCTCGCGCACGATCCGCTGCTGTGCGACCAGCGCCGCCAGTTCGTCCGTTTCGCCTTTCAGCATAAAGTCCGTACCGGCAACACCGTTAATCAGCTGCTGGGTAGTAAGCTGATTACGTAATGCCTGAGCGTACTGGTCTGCAGTCATGCCCATCTGATTAACAATTGCGTTATAGCGGTTGTTATCAAATTTACCGTCGACCTGGAAAGCAGGCGTGGCAAAAATAGCCTGTTTAATCTGATCGTCGCTGATGTTGAGCTTAAGCTCGCGGGAATACTGATCCAGCAGCGCTTCGTCAACAAGACGATTCAGCACCTGCTGACGCAGCGTTTTCATGTAACCTTCGTTCGCGGCCAGCTCGGAGTATTGATCGCCCAGCTGTTGCTGCATGCGGTTACGTTCGCTGTTGAACGCATTCTCGAACTGCCCGCGGCTGATCTCCTGGCCATTCACTTTGGCGGCGAAGTTATTGCCCCCGCCAATCAGGTAACCACTCACGCCGGTCAAAATGAACGACACGATAATGATACCGAAAATAATCTTGAGCACGAGACTGTTAGCAGCCGTGCGTAAGCTGTCCATCATGGTGTAACCACACTCCGCTGTAGATGACTATACGCGTTATCTCTAAAGCCGCCTGCGCGTTGACACAACAACGGCGGCAAGGATTTTGAGTATATATGCTTCACGCAGCATAGCGTTTCCTGAACGCTGCGCACAAAGGCCTATTGTGACAAGAAACAGGGGTAATTGTCAGCCCACAACACGTAGAAAGTACCGGAATTACAAATAAAAAAGGCACATCAGTCGATGCGCCCTTGTACTTCGTCACATCCCCAAAGGGGAAATCACTTAGTTTACCGCGTCTTTCAGTGCTTTACCTGCACGGAAGCCCGGTACTTTAGCCGCGGCAATGGTGATCTCTTTACCTGTTTGCGGGTTGCGACCAGTACGGGCAGCACGCTCTTTAACGGCAAAAGTACCAAAACCTACCAGCGCTACGTCATCACCTTCTTTCAGAGATTCGGTAACAGAAGCAATAATTGCATCTAACGCACGTCCAGCCGCAGCTTTAGAGATATCAGCCCCTGCAGCAATTTTGTCGATCAGTTGAGATTTATTCACTCTTCTCTTCCTCTTTATAATTTATATCGCACCTGAATCCTTCAAAGTGCGACCGCGCAGCAGTTATATCAGGCCTGCCATGCCCTTACAACACCCGTTAATGATGGCAAGCCTAATCCGTCATCTAAATTAGCTATACAAAAAAAGGCTGGCAAGCCCGAAATGGCCTGCCAGCCCTGTTTTTATTAATGCTCTTTGCGCGAGGTCACTATTTTGCCGTCACAACCTGCATTCCAGAGGGTTCATTTTGCAACGCAAGAGCCAGAACTTCCTCAATGCGTTTCACCGGATGGATGTCCAGATCGGCAATTACGTTATCCGGAATCTCTTCCAGGTCACGTTTGTTCTCATCAGGAATTAAGACCGTTTTAATACCGCCACGGTGTGCCGCCAGCAGTTTTTCTTTCAAACCACCGATTGGCAGAACCTGACCACGCAGGGTGATCTCGCCGGTCATCGCCACGTCGGCGCGAACCGGGTTACCGGTAAGACAAGAAACCAGCGCGGTACACATCGCAATACCCGCACTTGGGCCATCTTTCGGCGTCGCTCCTTCAGGTACGTGAACGTGAATGTCGCGTTTTTCGTAAAAATCCGGATTAATACCCAGTTTTTCCGCACGCGCACGCACAACGGTCAGTGCAGCCTGAATGGATTCCTGCATGACTTCACCCAGAGAACCGGTGTAGGTCAGCTTACCTTTACCCGGTACACAGGCGGTTTCGATGGTCAGCAGATCGCCGCCCACTTCCGTCCACGCCAGGCCGGTTACCTGACCAACGCGGTTTTCGTTGTCCGCGCGGCCATAATCAAAGCGCTGTACGCCCAGATAGTCGTGCAGATTATCGCCATTAATCTCGATATGTTTCAGCGACTTGTCGAGCAGCAGCTGTTTCACCGCTTTACGGCACAGTTTGGAGATTTCGCGCTCCAGACTACGCACACCCGCTTCTCGGGTGTAGTAACGAATAATGCCTACAATGGCGCTATCGTCGACCGTCAGCTCACCTTTTTTCAGCGCGTTACGCTCAATCTGTTTCGGCAACAGGTGACGTTTTGCAATATTCAGCTTCTCGTCTTCGGTATAACCGGACAGACGGATCACTTCCATACGATCCAGCAACGGCGCCGGAATATTCATGGAGTTAGAGGTCGCAACGAACATCACGTCGCTGAGATCGTAGTCCACTTCCAGGTAGTGATCGCTGAACGCCACGTTCTGCTCTGGATCCAGCACCTCAAGCAGTGCGGAAGCCGGATCGCCACGCATGTCGGAAGACATTTTGTCGATCTCATCAAGCAGGAACAGCGGGTTTTTAACGCCCACTTTAGCCATTTTCTGGATCAGTTTACCCGGCATAGAACCGATATAGGTCCGGCGGTGACCGCGAATTTCAGCCTCATCACGCACGCCGCCCAGCGCCATACGGATGTATTTACGCCCGGTCGCCTTGGCGATGGACTGCCCCAGAGAAGTTTTACCTACCCCCGGCGGCCCAACCAGACACAGGATCGGCCCCTTGATTTTATTCACACGGCTTTGGACCGCGAGATACTCAAGGATACGATCTTTGACGCGTTCCAGACCGTAATGGTCGGTATCGAGGATTTCCTGCGCCTGACGCAGGTCTTTTTTGACCTTGCTACGCGCATTCCACGGTACCTGAACCATCC
This sequence comes from Citrobacter sp. LUTT5, assembly GCF_009905315.1. Taxonomy (NCBI): domain Bacteria; kingdom Pseudomonadati; phylum Pseudomonadota; class Gammaproteobacteria; order Enterobacterales; family Enterobacteriaceae; genus Citrobacter; species Citrobacter sp. LUTT5. Next base: position 3,657,164 of record NZ_CP047606.1, read on the forward strand.
AGTCGATGTAGCCACGCACTACGGTCGCTTCCGCCGACATCGGAGACATCATTTTCAGCTTCTGCAGTTCCGCTTCCGCTTTCTCTTTTGCCTCTTTCGGCATTTTCGCCGCGTCGATCTTACGCTTCAGCGCTTCGTTTTCGTCCGGCGCATCGTCCATCTCGCCGAGCTCTTTCTGAATAGCTTTCATCTGCTCGTTCAGATAGTACTCACGCTGGGATTTTTCCATCTGCTTTTTCACGCGGTTGCGAATGCGTTTCTCAACCTGCAGCAGATCGATTTCAGACTCCATCATCGCCATCAGATATTCCAGACGTTCGTTAACGTCGGACATCTCCAGCACGGACTGTTTGTCAGCCAGCTTCAGCGGCATGTGCGCTGCGATGGTGTCCGCCAGACGTGCAGGATCGTCGATGCTGTTCAGCGACGTCAGCACTTCTGGTGGGATTTTCTTGTTCAGCTTGATGTAGCCTTCAAACTGGCTGATAGCAGTACGCACCAGCACTTCCTGTTCGCGCTCATCAATAGCAGGCGAGTCAAGGTACTCTGCTTTCGCAGAGAAATGCTCGCCGTTGTCAGACAGCGCTGAAATACGCGCGCGCTGTAACCCCTCGACCAGCACTTTTACGGTGCCGTCAGGCAGTTTCAGCATCTGCAAAATAGAGGCCACGGTCCCGACGGTGAAAAGATCGTTTACACCCGGCTCATCCGTTGACGCTTCTTTCTGTGCGACCAGCATGATTTTTTTATCATGGTCCATAGCCGCTTCCAGACAACGGATAGATTTTTCCCGCCCTACAAATAAGGGTATGACCATGTGCGGATAAACCACCACATCGCGCAACGGCAATACGGGGATTTCAATGCGTTCAGAACGCTCAGGATTCATAGAGCTCTCTCTTAGTTTAGTTTCCGCCAGGTAATCAGGTGGTACGACTGTGCTTCACACCACCTTTAACATGTATGTCAGTATATGGGGATGTTTCCCACACATTCAACGCCATGTTTACGGAAAAATAAAAGGGGAGATAAAATCCCCCCTTTTTAATTAAATGTCTGTATGAATTGATGAATTATTCGCCAGATGCCTGCTGTGCTTCCGGCTTACCGTAAATCAGCAATGGCTTGCTCTGGCCGCCAATCACCGACTCGTCGATCACCACTTTTTCGACGTCTTCCATAGAAGGCAGATCGTACATGGTGTCGAGCAGCGCGGCTTCGACGATAGAACGCAGACCACGGGCACCGGTTTTACGCGCCATCGCTTTCTTGGCGATCGCATCCAGGGCTTCCTCACGGAACTCCAGATCAACACCTTCAAGATTGAACAACGCCTGATACTGCTTGGTCAGGGCATTTTTCGGCTCTTTGAGGATCTGAATCAGCGCTTCTTCACTCAGTTCGCTCAGGGTTGCCACAACCGGCAGACGACCGATGAACTCAGGGATCAGACCAAATTTGATCAGATCTTCCGGTTCGACCTGCGACAGCAGTTCACCTTCGCTGGCTTTATCAGACTGTGCTTTTACCGTTGCGCCAAAACCAATGCCGGAGCCAGTTTCAACACGGTTAGCAATCACTTTATCCAGACCGGCAAAGGCACCACCGCAGATAAACAGGATCTTGGAGGTATCAACCTGCAGGAATTCCTGCTGAGGATGTTTACGACCACCCTGCGGCGGAACGGCAGCAACCGTACCTTCGATCAGTTTCAACAGCGCCTGCTGTACGCCTTCGCCAGAAACGTCACGGGTAATGGACGGGTTATCAGACTTACGAGATATCTTGTCGATTTCATCGATATAGACGATCCCACGCTGTGCTTTCTGCACGTCGTAATCGCACTTCTGCAACAGTTTCTGAATAATATTTTCAACATCTTCACCCACATAACCGGCTTCGGTCAGCGTGGTGGCGTCGGCCATAGTGAACGGAACGTCCAGCAGGCGCGCCAGCGTTTCAGCCAGAAGCGTTTTACCGGAACCCGTCGGGCCAATCAGCAGGATGTTACTTTTGCCCAACTCAACCCCATTGCTGGTGTCGCCGTTGCGCAGACGTTTGTAATGGTTGTATACCGCGACCGCCAGCACTTTCTTCGCCTGCTCCTGACCGATAACGTAATCGTCCAGGTGGTTGCGAATTTCATGTGGCGTCGGCAGCGCACTGCGTTCACGGTGCGGTGCTACTTCCTTAATCTCTTCGCGAATGATGTCGTTGCATAAATCAACACATTCGTCGCAGATATACACGGATGGACCGGCAATCAGCTTACGCACTTCATGCTGGCTTTTGCCGCAAAAAGAGCAGTACAACAATTTGCCCGAGCCATCTTTGCGTTTATCTGTCATGGGTCAAAACCTCTTCTTTGTTCTTTGTGCCGCACACGACGACGCAAATGCCATTCTCAGGCGCAAGACGCTAGTCAGCGTTGTGCCGCTCCAGGTAATTATAGCGGCACACCTGCGCACTGGGCATTAATTACGATGGGTCAAAATCGAGTCGACCAGACCGTACTCTACCGCTTCAGAAGCGGAGAGGAAGCGATCGCGCTCGGTATCACGTTCAATCTGCTCAAGAGATTGACCCGTATGATGCGCCATAAGTTCGTTCATGCGCCCTTTTACCTTCAGGATTTCACGGGCATGAATTTCAATATCCGTTGCCTGGCCCTGGTAACCGCCCAGAGGCTGGTGGATCATGACGCGAGAGTTAGGCAGGCAAAAACGTTTGCCTTTCGCCCCGGCGGTCAGCAGGAACGCCCCCATTGAGGCCGCCTGGCCCATACAAATGGTGCTGACGTCCGGCTTAATAAACTGCATGGTGTCATAGATAGACATCCCGGCAGTGATCACTCCACCAGGGGAGTTGATGTACAGGTAGATATCTTTTTCTGGGTTTTCTGCTTCCAGGAACAGCATCTGCGCCACGATCAGGTTAGCCATATGGTCTTCGACCTGGCCGGTCAGAAAAATGACGCGTTCCTTAAGTAGACGAGAATAGATATCAAAAGAGCGCTCACCACGTGAGGTCTGTTCAATGACCATCGGCACCAGCGCCATATGGGGTGCAAAGTTATCTCGTTCGCCGCTGTATGACATTTCCGTCTCCTGGATAAAATTTGAAAAAACCTGCTGTGCTGATTGTAACCTTATGGACGGATTATCAGCTAGTCCCTCAGTAATGGGTACGACATCGCCATAATTCAAGCATAACAATCTTTTGTTGTAACGCTAACACTGAAACGCTGTTTTCGCACTCTTCCCATGCAAAATGCGTGACAAAAAAAAACCCGCCACCAAAAGGTGACGGGCTTGCGTACGAAATTCGTGCTAAAAAAGCGACGAATTACGCCTGCTGGTTCATCAGCTCGTTGAAGGAAGTGGCTTTTTCAGTCACTTTCGCTTTCGCCAGAACGGCTTCAACAGCCTGCTCTTCCAGAGCGACGTTACGCATGTTGTCCATCAGCTCTTTATTTTTGCTGTAGAACTCAACCACTTCTTTCGGATCTTCGTAAGCAGAAGCCATCTCTTCGATCAGGCCTTTAACGCGATCTTCGTCAGCTTTCAGTTCGTTGGTGCGAATCACTTCGCCCAGCAGCAGACCAACAACTACGCGACGCTTAGCCTGTTCTTCGAACAGTTCACGCGGCAGTTCCAGAGCTTGTTTCTCGTTGCCGCCGAAACGCTGTGCAGCCTGACGACGCAGAACGTCGATTTCGCTGTCGATCAGCGCAGCCGGAACGTCGATGTCGTTAGCTTTTACCAGACCTTCGATCGCCTGAGACTTAACGCGGTTACGCACAGCGCCTTTCAGCTCGCGTTCCATGTTTTTGCGTACTTCAGCGCGCAGACCTGCTACGGAACCATCTTCAACGCCGAAACGTTTGATGAATTCTTCAGTCAGTTCCGGCAGTTCGCGTTCTTCAACTTTCTTCAGGTTGATAACGAACTTAGCGGCTTTACCTTTCAGGTTTTCAGCGTGGTACTCTTCCGGGAAAGTCACGTCGATAGTGAACTCTTCGCCAGCTTTGTGGCCTTTAACGCCTTCTTCAAAGCCTGGGATCATACGACCCTGACCCATCGCCAGTACGAAGTCAGACGCTTTGCCGCCTTCGAACTCTTCGCCGTCTACAGAACCGGTGAAGTCGATGGTTACACGGTCTTCTGCATCAGCAGCGCCGTCTTTGTCTTTCCAGGTAGCCTGCTGCTTACGCAGGGTATCCAGCATCACGTCAACGTCAGCGTCGGTGACTTCAACAACCGGTTTTTCAACTTCGATTGCTTCCAGACCAGTCAGCTCAACTTCCGGGTAAACTTCGAACTCTACCGCGTAAGTAAAATCTTCACCCAGTTTGTATTCGCCCGGAACGTAGTTCGGTGCGCCAGCCGGATTGATTTTTTCTTTGATGATCGCGTCAACGAAGTTGCGGCTCATCAGGTCGCCCAGAACGTCCTGGCGAACAGATGCGCCATAACGCTGAGCAACAACATTCATCGGTACTTTTCCTTTGCGGAAACCGTCAATACGCACTTTCTTCGCTACGTTGACCAGCTCGCTTTTCACAGCGGTCTCGATGCTGTCAGCAGCGATAGTAATCGTTACACGGCGGCCAAGGCCTTGAGTGGTTTCAACTGAAACTTGCATCTTGTTACCTCAAAAAATCACAGTGCTCGGTCAACTCTTCTCCGCAAGCACAGGTTGTTGGCTTCGCGGAACTGGGATGTTCTCATAAGCAATCACATTCCCTGTCGTCAGAATCATCCCGAAGACATTCCGAAAAATAAGACGCGCATTATAGCGGCATCACTTTTATGAGTCGAGAACGGTTATCGCGCGTTGCTGCGGCTTTTTTCACAATTCCCGGCTAATTTTTGTCTGAATACTGTACGACTGCCCCAGAATTCAGACAAAACAAAACGGCCCGCAGGCCGTTTTCACATAATCTGTAGCAACATACTGGAAAAGCGTCGGTTGTTGCAAATCCGTTTTACGCGATGCTTCCCGCCCCACGACACGGAGGCGATGCAAAAATCGTATCCTGCAACGCTTCCCACTCCTTAATGGTGTAGGTATGCAGGGCAAGAGCATGAACGGTTGTGGAAAGCTCCGCCGTTAACGTGCTGTAAATCATCCGATGACGATTAAGAAAACGTTCACCTGTAAAGCGATCGCTAACCAGCACAACCTTAAAGTGGCTTTCAGAACCAGCCGGGACATTGTGACGATAGCTTTCATCCACAACTTCGAGGAACACGGGTTCGAACGCTGCCCTTAATTTTTCTTCTATTTGCTCACGAATCATCATGAAATTTTCCTCCGACAACGCTGAGATGTCACCCATCCCTTTAAATACTAGCCGCTTTTACCGTTTTCATTACACCTTAGCAACAAAAAATTAGCGCTTGTCTGATTTTCTCAGCCAAACGGATGAAGTTCACTGAATCCTCACTTCGATTTATTGCAAAAAGTCCGTTTATGGTCTCCACAAAGCCATAAAACGGACAACACAATGAATTTACATGCGTTACCCACTTCCCCTCATCGTTGGCGATGTTATGATGGCGGGAATTTTCTCTAACCATACAATTTAGATTCGCTGAGAGCCCTGGCATGTTTAAAAAAATCCTCTTCCCGTTAGTCGCGATGTTCATGTTAGCTGGATGCGCAACGCCGCCGACCACTATTGAAGTCTCCCCGAAAATTACCCTGCCACAGCAGGATCCAAGCCTGATGGGCGTGACCGTTAGCATCAACGGTGCCGACCAGCGTCAGGATCAAGCGCTGGCAAAAGTCACCCGCGACAACCAGCTGGTTACGCTGACTGCGTCCCGCGATCTGCGCTTCCTGCTGCAAGAAGTACTGGAAAAACAGATGACCGCACGCGGTTATATGATTGGACCAAACGGCGCTGTAAACCTGCAAATCATTGTTAGCCAGCTGTACGCTGACGTGTCTCAGGGTAGCGTGCGCTATAACATTGCCACCAAAGCAGATATCGCCATCATTGCGACCGCTGCTAACGGCAACAAGATGACCAAAAACTACCGCGCAAGCTATTCTGTTGAAGGCGCACTGCAAGCCTCTAACAAAAATATCGCTGACGCCGTTAACAGCGTGCTGACCGACACCATCGCTGATATGTCTCAGGACACCAGCGTTCACGATTTCATCAAGCAGAACGCTCGTTAATTTCTGCCCATATGGCCCGGCGTTCGTCGGGCCTATAGAAGCCCATGTCCAGTCATTACTTACGTATTTTTCAGCAACCACGCTCAGCTATCCTGCTTATTCTGGGGTTCGCCTCCGGTTTACCGCTCGCACTCACCTCCGGTACGCTTCAGGCGTGGATGACGGTCGAGAATATCGATCTTAAAACCATCGGTTTCTTTTCCCTGGTAGGTCAGGCCTACGTATTTAAGTTTCTCTGGTCCCCGTTGATGGACCGTTACACGCCACCGTTTTTAGGTCGACGTCGCGGCTGGCTGCTGGCGACCCAGGTGCTGTTGTTAATTTCTATCGCCGCGATGGGCTTTCTGGAGCCTGGCACACAGTTACGCTGGATGGCCGCACTCGCAGTGGTGATCGCTTTTTGCTCGGCCTCGCAGGATATCGTCTTTGATGCCTGGAAAACCGACGTGTTGCCCGCAGAAGAGCGCGGCACCGGCGCTGCTATCAGCGTGCTGGGCTATCGATTAGGGATGCTGGTTTCAGGCGGACTGGCCCTGTGGATGGCCGATCGCTGGCTGGGCTGGCAAGGGATGTACTGGCTGATGGCAGCGCTGTTGATTCCTTGTATCATCGCCACCCTGTTAGCACCTGAACCGACTGACACCATTCCGGTACCTAAAACGCTGGAACAGGCGGTTGCGGCTCCGCTGCGCGACTTCTTTGGTCGTAACAACGCCTGGCTTATCCTGCTGCTTATTGTGCTGTATAAGCTCGGGGATGCCTTCGCCATGAGCCTGACCACCACCTTTTTGATCCGCGGCGTTGGATTTGATGCGGGTGAGGTTGGTGTGGTGAATAAAACGCTCGGGCTTCTGGCAACCATCGTTGGTGCATTGTACGGCGGGATCCTGATGCAGCGCCTTTCGCTGTTCCGCGCATTGCTGATATTTGGCATTCTGCAAGGGGCGTCAAATGCAGGCTACTGGCTATTGTCCATCACTGACAAACACATGTTCAGTATGGCGGCCGCCGTCTTCTTTGAAAACCTGTGTGGCGGAATGGGCACAGCGGCGTTTGTCGCTTTATTAATGACGCTGTGCAATAAGTCCTTCTCAGCGACCCAGTTCGCCCTGCTCTCCGCGCTTTCAGCCGTTGGTCGCGTTTATGTTGGCCCGGTAGCAGGTTGGTTTGTCGAAGCACACGGCTGGCCGACGTTTTATCTGTTCTCCGTGTTTGCCGCGATCCCCGGCCTCATACTGCTGCTGGTATGTCGCCAGACCCTGGAACATAGCTGGCAAAATGAAAGCTTTATTCCGCGTACGGAATTTCGTGGAGCGTACAGTCTGGCATTAATGACGTTGGTAGTAGGCTGCTGCCTGCTGCTGGCTTGGCTGCTGCTGTTAACCATGAATGCGCTGGATTACACCAACTTCTCCTTCCTGCCGGAACTGCTTGAAGTCTCGGTGGCGGTCGCGGTCTGCGGGGTGATTTTTGGCGGATTGCTGGATTATCTGGCTCTGCGCAAAAACCGTCTGGCGTAAAAAACCGTATTAATAAGCCGTTGTAATCACCTTGCGTAATTATAACGGCTAAATAAACAACAATTGATAAAAATAATATTTGTTATTTTGTGCGCCAAAGAATTTGGAAATTATTGACGCCTTTTATATATTTTATTTTCCTTACTCGATTCAGCCACTACAGATTTATTTTTTGTTCCCAGATTGTCTTTTTATTGATAATAAATTGTTAAACAATTGTTTTATTTTCGTATTGGTTATACCAATTACCCTCAGCCTGTCCCCCGCCTGCCTGCTTTCGTTATAACGTGATGTTGCAACAGGTTCTTAAAGTCAAAGCGACATATATTGCAACATATGTGACACGCACGGCAGAACCCAGTAACACAGATCCAAGGATGTTTACAGTAATGTAACCTTCCCGTAAAATGCCCTCACACTTTAAACGCCACCCGGTCCCGTGGAATTGAGGTCGTTAAATGAGACTCAGGAAATACAATAAAAGTTTGGGATGGTTGTCATTAATTGCAGGCACTGCGTTACTCAGTGGCTGTAATTCTGCGCTGCTTGACCCTAAAGGACAGATTGGACTGGAACAACGTTCACTGATACTGACGGCATTTGGCCTGATGTTGATTGTCGTTATTCCTGCCATCTTGATGGCTGTTGGTTTTGCCTGGAAGTATCGTGCAAGCAATAAAGATGCGAAGTACAGCCCGAACTGGTCACACTCCAATAAAGTGGAAGCTGTGGTCTGGACGGTGCCGATCTTAATCATCATTTTCCTTGCCGTTCTGACCTGGAAAACCACTCACGCTCTTGAGCCAAGCAAACCGCTGGCGCATGACGAGAAGCCCATTACCATCGAAGTGGTTTCCATGGACTGGAAATGGTTCTTCATCTATCCGGAACAGGGTATCGCTACCGTGAATGAAATCGCCTTCCCGGCGAATACTCCGGTTGAGTTCAAAGTGACATCCAACTCCGTGATGAACTCCTTCTTTATCCCGCGTCTGGGTAGCCAGATTTATGCCATGGCCGGTATGCAGACTCGACTGCATCTGATCGCCAACGAAGTCGGTACTTATGATGGTATCTCCGCAAGCTATAGCGGACCAGGCTTCTCCGGTATGAAGTTCAAGGCTATCGCAACAAAGGACCGCGCCGAATTCGACCAATGGGTTGCTAAAGCTAAACAGTCCACGAACACCATGAGCGACATGGCTGCGTTCGAGAAAGTGGCTGTGCCAAGCGAATACAACCAGGTGGAATACTTCTCCAACGTGAAACCCGATTTGTTTAAAGATGTTATTAACAAATTTATGGCTCACGGTAAGAGCATGGACATGACCCAACCCGAAGGTGAGCACAACGCACACGAAGGCATGGAAGGCATGGACATGAGCCACGCGGAATCCGCTCACTAAGGGGCCGAGGAAGAATACGATGTTCGGAAAATTGACGCTGGATGCAGTGCCGTTCCATGAACCCATTGTCATGGTTACGATCGCTGCCATTATCATCGGTGGTGCGGCCTTACTGGGCCTAATCACTTACTTCGGTAAGTGGACCTACCTGTGGAAAGAGTGGCTGACTTCGGTTGACCACAAACGCCTTGGCATCATGTATGTCATTGTTGCAATCGTCATGTTGATTCGTGGCTTTGCCGACGCCATCATGATGCGTAGTCAGCAAGCGCTGGCTTCTGCAGGTGAAGCGGGCTTCTTGCCACCTCACCACTATGATCAGATCTTCACGGCTCACGGCGTGATTATGATCTTCTTCGTGGCAATGCCATTTGTTATCGGTCTGATGAACCTGGTGGTTCCACTGCAGATCGGTGCACGTGACGTTGCATTCCCGTTCCTGAACAACCTGAGCTTCTGGTTCACCGTTGTCGGCGTAATCCTGGTTAACCTGTCTCTGGGCGTAGGTGAATTCGCACAGACCGGTTGGCTGGCGTATCCACCACTTTCGGGAATAGAGTACAGTCCAAGCGTCGGGGTCGATTATTGGATATGGGCAGTCCAGTTGTCCGGTATTGGTACAACCCTGACCGGTATCAACTTCTTTGTGACCATCATTAAGATGCGTGCGCCAGGAATGACCATGTTCAAGATGCCGGTATTCAGCTGGGCGTCTCTGTGCGCGAACATCCTGATTATCGCCTCTTTCCCAATCCTGACGGTTACCGTCGCGTTGCTGACCCTGGATCGCTATCTGGGTACCCATTTCTTTACCAACGATATGGGCGGCAACATGATGATGTACATCAACCTGATTTGGGCCTGGGGCCATCCGGAAGTGTACATCCTGGTTCTGCCGGTCTTCGGGGTGTTCTCCGAAATCGCAGCAACCTTCTCACGTAAACGTCTGTTTGGTTACACCTCGCTGGTGTGGGCAACCGTGTGTATCACCGTTCTGTCGTTCGTTGTTTGGCTGCACCACTTCTTCACCATGGGTGCAGGCGCTAACGTAAACGCCTTCTTCGGTATTACCACCATGATTATCGCCATCCCGACCGGGGTGAAGATCTTCAACTGGCTGTTCACCATGTATCAGGGCCGTATCGTATTCCACTCAGCGATGCTGTGGACGATTGGCTTTATCGTGACCTTCTCAGTCGGCGGCATGACCGGCGTACTGTTGGCGGTTCCGGGCGCAGACTTCGTACTGCACAACAGTCTGTTCCTGATTGCGCACTTCCATAACGTTATTATCGGCGGCGTCGTATTTGGCTGCTTCGCAGGTATGACCTACTGGTGGCCAAAAGCGTTTGGCTTCACGCTGAACGAAACCTGGGGTAAACGCGCATTCTGGTTCTGGATCATCGGCTTCTTCGTGGCATTTATGCCGCTGTACGTGCTGGGCTTCATGGGTATGACCCGTCGTCTCAGCCAGCAGATTGACCCACAGTTCCATCCGATGCTGGTCGTTGCCGCCTGCGGTGCCGCGCTGATTGCATTGGGTATCCTGTGCCAGCTGATTCAGATCTACGTTTCTATTCGCGACCGCGAGCAGAACCGTGACCTGACCGGTGACCCATGGGGTGGTCGTACGCTGGAGTGGGCAACCTCTTCCCCGCCTCCGTTCTATAACTTTGCCGTTGTGCCGCACGTTCACGAGCGTGATGCCTTCTGGGAAATGAAAGAAAAAGGTGAAGCGTACAAGCAGCCTGCGCACTATGAAGAAATTCATATGCCGAAGAACAGCGGTGCCGGTATCGTCATTACCGCCTTCGCAACACTGTTTGGTTTCGCCATGATCTGGCATATCTGGTGGCTGGCGATTGCAAGCTTCGCAGGCATGATCATCAGCTGGATTGTGAAAAGCTTTGATGAAGACGTGGATTACTACGTGCCGGTCCCGGAAGTCGAAAAACTGGAAAACCAGCATTTCGATGAGATTACTAAGGCAGGGCTGAAAAATGGCAACTGATACTTTAACGCACGCGACTGCCCACGCGCACGAACACGGGCACCACGATGCAGGCCAGACCAAGATCTTCGGATTCTGGGTCTACCTGATGAGCGACTGCATTCTGTTCTCTATTCTGTTTGCAACCTATGCCGTTCTGGTGAACGGCACCGCAGGTGGCCCAACAGGTAAAGACATTTTTGAACTGCCGTTCGTTCTGGTTGAAACATTCCTGCTGTTATTCAGCTCCATTACTTACGGCATGGCAGCGATTGCCATGTACAAGAACAACAAGAGCCAGGTTATCTCCTGGCTGGCGTTGACCTTCTTGTTCGGTGCCGGATTCATCGGGATGGAACTCTATGAATTCCATCACCTGATTGTTAACGGCATGGGCCCGGATCGTAGCGGTTTCCTGTCTGCGTTCTTCGCGCTGGTCGGCACGCACGGTCTGCACGTCACCTCCGGTCTTATCTGGATGGCGGTTCTGATGGTGCAAGTCGCTCGTCGCGGCCTGACCAGTACTAACCGTACCCGCATCATGTGCCTGAGCCTGTTCTGGCACTTCCTGGATGTGGTATGGATCTGTGTGTTCACTGTTGTTTATCTGATGGGGGCGATGTAATGAGTCATGCTAACGAGAGCGGCGGCGCATCCCATGGCAGCGTAAAAACCTACATGACAGGTTTTATCCTGTCGATCATCCTGACGGTCATTCCGTTCTGGATGGTGATGACAGGTTCTGCCTCTCCGGCCGTCATTCTGGGAACTATTCTGGCAATGGCAGTGGTACAGATTCTGGTGCACCTGGTGTGCTTCCTGCACATGAATAGCAAATCTGATGAAGGTTGGAACATGACGGCCTTTGTCTTTACTGTGCTAATCATCGCCATCCTGGTTGTGGGCTCCATCTGGATTATGTGGAACCTTAACTACAACATGATGATGCACTAAGAGCGGCGATTATGATGTTTAAGCAATACCTGCAAGTAACGAAACCAGGCATCATCTTTGGCAACCTGATCTCGGTGATTGGGGGGTTCCTGCTGGCCTCGAAAGGCAGCATTGATTATCCCCTGTTTATCTACACGCTGGTTGGGGTGTCACTGGTTGTGGCGTCGGGTTGTGTATTTAACAACTACATCGACAGGGATATCGACAGGAAGATGGAGAGGACCAAAAACCGCGTGCTGGTTAAAGGTCTGATTTCCCCTGCGGTCTCACTGGTATACGCCACCCTGCTGGGTATTGCTGGCTTTATGCTGCTGTGGTTTGGCGCGAACCCTCTGGCCTGCTGGCTGGGGGTAATGGGCTTCGTGGTCTATGTGGGCGTCTATAGCCTGTACATGAAGCGCCATTCCGTTTATGGCACGCTGATTGGCTCACTCTCCGGCGCTGCGCCGCCGGTGATTGGCTACTGCGCCGTAACCGGTGAGTTCGATAGCGGTGCGCTGATTCTGCTGGCTATTTTCAGCCTGTGGCAGATGCCGCACTCTTACGCGATTGCGATTTTCCGCTTTAAGGATTATCAGGCTGCCAACATCCCGGTACTGCCGGTGGTGAAAGGTATTTCCGTCGCGAAAAACCATATCACGCTGTATATCATCGCATTTGCTATCGCCACGCTGATGCTAACCCTGGGCGGCTATGCAGGTTATAAATACCTGATTGTTGCTGCGGCGGTGAGCGTCTGGTGGTTGGGCATGGCGCTGCGCGGTTATAAAGTGGAAGATGACAAAGTCTGGGCGCGCAAGCTGTTCGGTTTCTCCATCATCGCCATTACCGCGCTTTCTGTGATGATGTCTGTCGACTTTATGGTGCCAAACTCGCAGAACCTGCTGACTTACGTCTGGTAAGTTAATCGTCACATCTTCTATGCCGGATGGCGGCTGACGCCTTATCCGGCCTACAAAAAAGCACATTGCTTGTAGGCCGGATAAGATACGTGAGTATCGTCATCCGGCATTTTCGTTTCCAGCCGACTCCCCTCACAACCCCAACATTTGTTAATAAAGCGCATATTTACCCAGCCTGCTTAGCGCTTTACACTAGGCGCGAAATTAATACAGAGGTGGGAATGAACGATTACAAAATGACGCCCGGTGAGTTGCGCGCCACCTGGGGTTTAGGGACCGTATTCTCGTTGCGCATGCTTGGCATGTTTATGGTTCTACCGGTTCTGACCACGTACGGTATGGCGCTACAGGGCGCCAGCGAAGCGTTGATTGGCCTTGCCATCGGCATTTACGGCCTGGCGCAAGCCGTCTTCCAGATCCCCTTTGGTCTGCTCTCTGACCGCATTGGTCGTAAGCCGCTTATTGTCGGCGGACTGGCTGTATTCGTTCTCGGCAGCGTGATTGCCGCGCTCTCCGATTCAATCTGGGGCATTATTCTTGGTCGCGCATTGCAAGGTTCCGGAGCAATTGCCGCGGCCGTGATGGCGCTGCTTTCCGACTTAACCCGCGAGCAAAACCGCACCAAAGCGATGGCGTTTATCGGCGTCAGCTTTGGTATCACCTTTGCCATTGCGATGGTGCTGGGGCCAATCGTTACCCATGCGCTGGGGCTCCACGCGCTGTTCTGGATGATTGCCGCCCTTGCTACCACGGGTATCGTGCTGACCATTTGGGTCGTTCCCAATAGCACCAGCCACGTACTAAACCGTGAATCGGGCATGGTAAAAGATAGCTTCAGCAAAGTGCTGGCGGAGCCCAAACTGCTGAAGCTCAATTTCGGCATTATGTGCCTGCACATTTTGCTGATGTCCACTTTCGTCGCGTTACCAGGACAACTGGCGAAAGCCGGTTTCCCCGCCGCAGAACACTGGAAAATTTATCTGGTGACGATGCTGCTATCCTTTGTTTCCGTGGTGCCGTTCATCATTTACGCCGAAGTGAAGCGCAAGATGAAACGCGTGTTCCTCGCCTGCGTGTTACTAATCCTTATTGCAGAGATTGTATTGTGGAGCGCTAACATTCGTTTCTGGGGTCTGATTGCGGGCGTGCAGATTTTCTTCCTCGCCTTCAACCTGATGGAAGCCCTCCTCCCCTCGCTTATCAGCAAAGAATCGCCTGCGGGTTACAAAGGCACGGCAATGGGTGTTTACTCCACCAGCCAGTTTCTTGGCGTGGCGATTGGCGGTTCGCTCGGCGGTTGGGTGGTTGAAATGTTTGATGGTCAGGCCGTATTTCTGGCCGGTGCGCTGCTGGCGGCAGTTTGGTTGATTGTGGCAAACACAATGAAAGAGCCACCGTATGTCAGCAGCCTGCGTGTGGAAATTCCACCAGAAATTGCCGCAGATGACACGTTAAAGCAGCGCCTGCTGGCAAAAGAAGGAATAAGCGAAGTGTTAATTGTGGCGAAAGAGCATTCGGCCTACGTGAAAATCGACAGCAAAGTCACCAATCGATTTGAGGTTGAGCAGGCCATCAGCCAGACGTGATGATTACCGGATGGTAACTAACGTCTCGTCCGGCCTACAAATAGCGTGTGCGACCTGTAGGCCGGATCAGGCATTACGACTTAATCGCGGAAGTTTTTAAACTGGAATGGCTGGCCGAGATCGCCACCGCGAACCAGCGCCATGACGGATTGCAGATCGTCACGCGCCTTACCGGTCACACGAATTTCTTCGCCCTGAATCTGCGCCTGCACCTTCAGCTTGCTGTCTTTGATCAGCTTAACGATTTTCTTTTGCACCGCGCTTTCAATGCCCTGCTTCAGCTTAGCTTCAACAAACCAGGTTTTACCACTGTGCACGAAGGTCTCTGGTACGTCCAGCGACGTGCCTTCAATACCGCGTTTCAGCAGCTTGGCCCGCAAAATATCCAGCAGCTGATTAACCTGAAAATCAGACTCGCTCAGCACCTTAATCGTCTTATTTGACTCATTCAGCTCAAAAGTGGCTTCAACGCCACGAAAATCAAAGCGTGACTCGACTTCACGGCTGGCGTTATCCACCGCGTTACGAGCTTCCTGAAGATCAACTTCAGAGACAATATCGAAAGATGGCATCTTTTCCTCTCCCTTCATTTTTGATGCGAAGCATAATACCTGCAAAGTTACTCAACAGACAGCGCTATACTAGGCTGTATCCTTTCATTGTACGTGGTAGCGACATCTGCGAACAATAATAGGGTGCGGTCGATATGGATTAACACCTGGTGCTGTTGCAGGTGAGGAGGAAGAATGAAAATTACCGTACTGGGATGTGGAGCGTTAGGACAGCTATGGCTTACAGCGCTGTGCAAACATGGACATGAGGTGCAAGGGTGGCTGCGCGTACCGCAACCCTACTGCAGCGTAAACCTGATCGACACGGATGGCTCAGTTTTTAATGAATCCCTGACGGCAAATGATCCCGACTTTTTGGCAAAAAGTGACCTGCTGCTAGTCACCCTGAAGGCCTGGCAGGTTTCTGATGCGGTAAAAGGCCTGTCTGCAATTCTGCCTGAAACCACGCCCATTCTGCTTATTCACAACGGCATGGGGACGATTGAAGAGTTACATAACATTAAGCAACCCTTGCTGATGGGAACCACCACCCACGCAGCACGCCGTGACGGGAACGTCATCATTCATGTCGCTCAGGGAACAACGCGTATTGGGCCGGCGCGTGAGCAAGACGGCGATTTCAGCTATCTGGCTGAAACCCTGCAAGAGGTGCTGCCGGACGTCGCCTGGCATAACACTATTCGCGCCGAGCTTTGGCGCAAGCTGGCCGTCAACTGCGTCATTAACCCGCTGACCGCATTATGGGATTGCCCAAACGGTGAGTTACGCCATCATCCGGAAAAAATAGCGCTCATCTGCGAGGAAGTAGCAGCGGTGATCGAACGCGAAGGCCACCACACATCAGCGGATGATTTACGCTATTATGTCGAGCAAGTGATTGACAGTACGGCGGAAAATATCTCATCTATGCTGCAGGACATTCGCGCCATGCGTCATACCGAGATCGACTACATTACCGGTTATTTGTTAAAACGTGCACGCGCGCACGGCATCGCCGTTCCGGAAAATGCCCGCCTGTTTGAAATGGTTAAAAGAAAGGAAAGTGAGTATGAGCGCTCAAGCACTGGTATGTCTCGCCCCTGGTAGTGAAGAAACCGAAGCGGTTACTACTATCGATCTACTGGTTCGCGGCGGAATTAAGGTCACAACCGCCAGCGTCGCCAGCGATGGCAACCTGACGATCGTGTGCTCGCGCGGTGTGAAACTGCTGGCGGATGCGCCATTAGTCGAAGTTGCTGACGGCGATTTCGACATTATCGTACTGCCGGGCGGTATTAAAGGCGCCGAGTGTTTTCGCGACAGCCCTCTGCTGGTCGAAACCGTGAAGCAGTTTCATCGCTCCGGACGCATTGTCGCGGCAATCTGTGCCGCGGTTGCCACCGTCCTCGTCCCGCACGATATTTTCCCCATCGGTAACATGACCGGTTTTCCGGCGCTGAAAGACCAAATCCCCGCTGATCAATGGCAGGACAAGCGCGTCGTATGGGATCCGCGCGTCAACCTGTTAACCAGCCAGGGACCGGGAACCTCAATCGATTTCGGTTTGAAAATCATTGATCTTCTGGTCAGTCGTGAAAAGGCTTACGAAGTTGCATCACAACTGGTGATGGCAGCGGGAATCTATAACTACTACGAGTAAATCTTCAGGCCACTCCCTTATAAGGAATCATAATGAAAGGATATCTGAGTGGAGTGGCTTTATTGCTCCTTTCCGGTTATGCCACAGCGACGCAACTCGACATAAAGAGTATTGAGTATCGCTATCCCGGAAGCACTGAAATGCAATATCGCGTGCCATGGTTTTCCTCGACGGATAACCCCAAGGTTGCGAAACGTATTAACGATTATATTTTCGCAACCTTTATCAATCAGCTACCGGGTAATACTCCGCAGGCCACAGTAAACCAGTTTGCGAAATCAGCCATGAATCCCACCGCAAACCTTAACTACACGGTTGAATTTCGCGACGAAAAAATCCTGACCATGAATATGTTTGTCGAAGGCTGCGGAGCGTATTGCGAATCGTACAATGTACCGCTCAGCTTCGATTTAGCCAACGGCGCGGCAATTACCCTCAACGACCTCTTTTCCCGTTCTACGATGGCCGAATTAAATACTCGCATCAGAAAAGATATCCGTGGCCAAATCGACACATTTGTTGATGCGCATAAATCGCAAACACCAGAACAAATAAAAGAAGAGAAAGGTGAAGTTTTTAACTACGCCGAATTCTACGCATCGTGCGCAACCTACACCGACGGTTTGTACTACATCGACAAATTCTCCCTGCAAAAAGACCATCTGGCCTTCCTGAACGGACGCTGTAGCAACCACGCCAGCCGCGCACTCGACGAGTTGGGTGATTTCACCACGAAAATCCCAACCGCGGAACTGCAAAATCGGCTCACGCCGTACGGCCAGTATCTGACTGGAGCAAAGAGTACAACACAGGTTTCCCCAGCGCCCGGCATTGACGGCAAAGTCATGTACGGCACGCTGGGAAAAAGCATGCGTATTGTGTTGAAGGTGGACTGCAAATACGGTGATTTTTTTGAAGGGGCTTACTTTTACCAGAAATTTGGCGCACCGATTGAATTAACCGGCAAATGCGATACAGCCGACAATCAACATTATGAACTGAAGACATCTGCTGCTGAACAAGCGCAAGAGAAGATAACGCTGGAGTTAAAAGACGGTGTCTATCAAGGCGTCTGGGAGTCGAACGGGAAGACGCTTCCTGTGCGTTTTGAATAATATCGTTGCATTGCCGGATGGCGGCGTAACCGCCTTATCCGGCCTACAACACGGTGTTTACTCAATTACGGGCGATACACCTTCACGTTCTCAAAGCCCTGCTCGCGCAGATAAAGCGCCTGCAGGCGGCTCATCACCCCGCGTTCACACCACAGCAGCCAGGTTTTGCTCTGGTCCAGATCGCCGAATTTGGTGCTCAGCTTGTAGAACGGCAGAGAAACGACGTCCACGCCGTCAACCTTCAGCGGTTTATCATCCTGTTCATCCACAGAACGGATATCCAGGATCACATCGTTCGGGCCGAAACCGCTCACGGTTTCCACTTCTACCACGGTTTGCTGCGTCTGCTGGGCGATATCGCGAATATCAATATTATTCGCTTCTTCAACCACTTTATCGAGGATAGAGAAATCGAAGTTTTCTTCTTCGGCCTCAATCTTCGATTTGATCGCTTTCACCGTCGGGCTTTTTGAAATTACACCGCAGTATTCCGGCATGGTACGAGCAAAATCCTCGGTGCCAATTTCACGCGCCAGATTGATGATGTGCTCTTTATCATGGGAGATAAGTGGGCGCAGGATCAGGGTGTCTGATACGTTATCGATCAAACGCAGGTTGGTCAGCGTCTGACTGGACACCTGGCCCAGTGCTTCACCGGTTACCAGCGCCTGTACGCCGTAGCGCTCAGCGACTTTCGACGCCGCGCGAACCATCATACGCTTGAGAACCACGCCCATCTGGCCGTCATCAACTTTCTCCAGGATCTCACCAACCACCGGTTCAAAGTTGATAGCAACAAAACGCACGCGATGCGAACTACCGAAGCGATTCCACAGGTAATGCGCCACCTGGCGAACACCGATTTCATGCGCTGCCCCGCCAAGGTTGAAGAAGCAGTAGTGCACGCGGCAGCCGCGACGCATCAGCATGTAGCTGGACACGCCGGAGTCGAAACCACCGGAGATCAGCGACAGTACGTCTTCCTGCGTACCAATTGGGAAACCGCCAATACCTTCATAGCGGCCTTTAACCAGCAACAGACGGTCGTTTTCGATTTCAAGATTAACCGTCACGTCCGGCTTCGTCAGCTTCACGCGCGCGGATTCAATATGCTGGTTCAGTCCACCGCCAACATAACGTTCCACCTCAATGGAGCTAAACTCATGCTTACCACGACGCTTAACGCGTACGCAGAAGGTTTTACCTTCCAGTTGATCGCGATACTGCACCAGTGCTTTCTCGAAAATATCGTGCATATCGGTAAACGGCACGTCTTCTACTTCAAGAATGTGGTGGATCCCCGGAATACGGGTCAGCGCGTCGCGAATGTCCAGGCGCTGGCTTTCATCTTTAGCGCGAACCTCAACGTGATCCCAGTGACGGACAACGGCAAGGTCTTCATCATAGTGCTTTAAAACGTTACGAATGTTCCCTGTCAGAATTTTTATAAAGCGCAAACGCACAGATTGGCTTTTGATGGTGATTTCTGGGAACAATTTAATGATAAACTTCATGGCGGCAATGGTTCTTAGGCAAGTCTGAATGACTTGTAATGGGAAAAAATACAGCAGCCCATACCCGCGACTGCATCCAGGCGCGCAAGTATACCACCATCACGCGGCTACTGTGCACATTGCGCGTTATTTGCTTATCAGTGCGAGTCCGTTACCATAGTCTTGTGCTGCCAATACAGAGAGTCAGACATTCATTATGCCGAAGAAAAATGAAGCGCCCGCCAGTTTTGAAACCGCGCTGAGCGAGCTGGAACAAATTGTTACCCGTCTGGAAGGCGGCGACCTGCCGTTAGAAGAAGCGTTGAACGAATTCGAATGTGGCGTACAGTTGGCGCGTCAGGGACAGGTCAAATTGCAACAGGCTGAACAGCGCGTACAAATCCTGCTGTCAGATACTGAAGACGCGGCCCTTACGCCTTTTACACCGGATAATGAGTAAATGGATTTTACGCAGCAGTTACAGGCTTGCGTTGAGCAGGCCAACCAGGCTCTGAGCCGTTTTATCGCGCCACTGCCCTTTCAGAACACTCCCGTGGTCGAAACCATGCAATATGGCGCATTATTAGGCGGTAAACGCCTGCGCCCGTTTCTGGTGTATGCGACCGGTCAGATGTTTGGTGTCAGCCTGAGTACGCTTGATGCTCCCGCTGCCGCCGTCGAATGCATTCACGCCTATTCGCTGATGCACGATGATTTACCCGCGATGGACGACGACGACCTACGCCGCGGTCTGCCGACTTGCCACGTAAAATTTGGTGAGGCAAACGCGATCCTGGCCGGAGATGCGCTGCAAACGCTGGCATTCTCCATTATCAGCGACGCTCCAATGCCGGAAGTATCTGACCGTGACCGCATCGCGATGATCTCTGAACTGGCTCAGGCCAGCGGTATCGCCGGTATGTGCGGCGGTCAGGCGCTGGATCTGGAAGCTGAAGGTCATCAGGTTGAGCTGGATGCGCTGGAGCGTATTCACCGCCATAAAACCGGGGCATTGATTCGCGCCGCCGTACGTCTGGGAGCATTAAGCGCAGGCGATAAAGGGCGAGAATGCCTGGCAATACTCGACAAATACGCAGAAAGCATCGGTCTGGCCTTCCAGGTTCAGGATGACATCCTGGATGTGGTAGGCGATACTGCAACATTGGGTAAACGTCAGGGTGCTGACCAGCAGCTTGGCAAAAGTACCTATCCTGCACTTCTGGGTCTTGAGCAAGCCCAGAATAAAGCCCGGGATTTAATCGAGGATGCCCGCCAGTCGCTAAGTTTGCTGGCCGCACAGTCACTCGATACCTCGGCACTGGAAGCGCTAGCGGACTACATAATCCAGCGTGATAAATAAACCAACATATCCCATGAGCTTGCGATGAGTTTTGATATAGCCAAATACCCGACCCTGGCGCTGGTCGACTCCACCCAGGAGTTACGTCTGCTGCCAAAAGAGAGCCTGCCAAAGCTTTGCGACGAACTGCGCCGCTATTTGCTCGACAGCGTAAGCCGTTCCAGCGGGCACTTCGCCTCTGGTCTGGGCACGGTGGAACTCACCGTCGCGCTGCACTATGTCTACAATACCCCGTTTGACCAGTTAATCTGGGATGTAGGACATCAGGCTTACCCGCACAAAATATTGACCGGCCGCCGTGATAAAATCGGCACCATTCGTCAGAAAGGCGGTTTGCATCCGTTCCCGTGGCGCGGTGAGAGCGAGTATGACGTACTGAGCGTTGGGCACTCTTCAACCTCCATCAGCGCAGGTATCGGTATTGCGGTTGCCGCTGAGAAAGAAGGCAAAGAACGTCGTACCGTATGTGTGATTGGCGACGGCGCTATCACCGCCGGGATGGCGTTTGAAGCGATGAACCACGCAGGCGATATTAAGCCCGACATGCTGGTTATCCTCAACGACAATGAAATGTCGATTTCAGAGAACGTTGGCGCGCTGAACAATCATCTGGCGCAACTACTCTCTGGCAAACTCTACTCCTCGCTACGCGAAGGCGGGAAAAAAGTCTTCTCCGGCGTGCCGCCGATTAAAGAGCTGCTCAAACGTACCGAAGAACACATCAAAGGCATGGTTGTGCCGGGTACGCTGTTTGAAGAACTGGGATTTAACTATATCGGTCCGGTGGACGGTCACGACGTGCTGGGGCTTATCACCACACTGAAGAACATGCGCGATCTGAAAGGCCCGCAGTTCCTGCACATCATGACCAAAAAAGGTCGTGGTTACGAGCCGGCAGAAAAAGATCCAATCACCTTCCACGCGGTACCAAAATTCGATCCATCCAGCGGATGCCTGCCGAAAAGCAGCGGCGGCCTGCCGAGCTATTCAAAAATCTTCGGTGACTGGCTGTGCGAAACCGCGGCGAAAGACAATAAGCTGATGGCAATCACCCCGGCGATGCGCGAAGGCTCCGGTATGGTGGAATTTTCACGTAAGTTTCCGGACCGCTACTTCGATGTGGCGATCGCCGAACAGCACGCGGTGACGTTTGCTGCCGGTCTGGCGATTGGCGGCTATAAGCCGGTCGTGGCTATTTACTCGACCTTCCTGCAGCGCGCCTACGATCAGGTGCTGCATGATGTCGCCATCCAGAAACTGCCAGTTCTGTTCGCCGTTGACCGGGCAGGAATTGTTGGCGCAGATGGCCAAACCCATCAAGGGGCGTTCGATCTTTCCTTCCTGCGCTGCATCCCGGAAATGGTCATTATGACCCCGAGTGATGAAAACGAATGCCGCCAGATGCTGTTCACCGGCTATCACTACAACGACGGTCCAACGGTCGTGCGCTACCCGCGCGGTAACGCGGTGGGCGTAGAGTTGACCCCGCTGGAACAACTGCCTATCGGGAAAGGTATAGTGAAACGTCACGGGGAGAAAGTGGCAATTCTCAACTTCGGTACCCTGATGCCGGAAGCCGCTCAGGTCGCAGAGTCGATGAACGCCACGCTGGTCGATATGCGTTTTGTGAAACCCCTGGATGAAACGTTGATCCTTGAAATGGCTGCCCAACACGAGGTGCTGGTTACCATTGAAGAGAACGCCATTATGGGTGGTGCTGGCAGCGGTGTAAACGAAGTGCTGATGGCCCATCGTAAGCCCGTCCCGGTGCTGAACATTGGCCTGCCAGACTTCTTCATCCCGCAGGGAACTCAGGATGAAGCTCGCGCCGATCTGGGTCTGAATGCCGTCGGAATTGAGGCCAAAATCAAGGCCTGGCTGGCATAAACCCCTCCCCGCTCCTGCTATGCTTAATTCATCACGAGCTAAGCAGGAGTGGATTGATGAAATACAACATCTTAGGAAAAACCGACCTACGGGTCTCCCGCCTTTGCCTGGGCTGCATGACGTTTGGCGAGCCTAATCGCGGCAATCACGCCTGGACGCTACCTGAAGAAAGCAGCCGCCCGATAATCAAACACGCCCTTGAGGGCGGCATTAACTTTTTCGATACCGCCAACAGCTACTCCGCTGGCAGTAGCGAAGAGATTGTCGGTCGCGCGCTGCGTGATTTCGCCCGCCGCGAAGATGTCGTGGTCGCTACCAAGGTTTTTCACCAGGTTGATGATTTAGCAGAAGGATTATCCCGCGCACAAATCCTGCGCTCAATCGACGACAGCCTCAGACGTCTGGGTATGGACTATGTCGACATCCTGCAAATTCACCGCTGGGATTACAACACACCTATTGAAGAAACCCTGGAAGCGCTGAACGACGTCGTGAAAGCCGGTAAAGCGCGCTATATCGGCGCCTCATCCATGCACGCTTCGCAGTTTGCTCAGGCGCTGGCCTTACAGAAGCAACACGGTTGGGCACAGTTCGTTAGCATGCAGGATCACTACAATCTGATCTACCGCGAAGAAGAACGCGAAATGCTGCCACTGTGCTATCAGGAAGGCGTGGCAGTGATCCCCTGGAGTCCGCTGGCACGTGGACGCCTGACGCGCCCATGGGGAGAAACGACAGCACGCCTGGTTTCCGATGAAGTCGGTAAAAATTTGTACAACGAGAGCGATGAAAACGACGCGCAAATTGCCGCACGGCTGACCGGCGTCAGTGAGGAACTGGGCGTAACGCGCGCGCAGGTTGCGCTGGCCTGGCTGCTGAGCAAACCGGGGGTGGCAGCGCCGATTATCGGCACATCGCGCGAGGAACAGCTGGATGAGTTGCTCAATGCGGTGGATTTAACGCTGAAGCCGGAGCAGATTGCCGAGCTGGAAACGCCGTACAAACAGCATCCTGTGGTGGGATTTAAATAAGTATTAGCGATGACTAATTGTAGGCCCGATAAGCATAGCGCATCCGGCACTGATTGCCCGATGGCGCGACGCTTATCGGGCCTACAACAGCCCCCCAAAAGGGTTAAATGATACCTACCGGCCAGTGATGACCGATAAAATACAAAATTCCGGCAGAGAGTATTCCGGCCACAATATCGTCGATCATGATCCCCGTCCCGCCATGCACGTTGCGATCGAACCAACGAATCGGCCACGGCTTCCACATATCCAGAATACGGAAAATCACAAATCCGGCGGCAACCCACTGCCAGTCATTGGTCGGCAGCGCCATCAGGGTAATCCACATCCCGACAAACTCGTCCCAGACAATGCTACCGTGATCGTGCACACCCATATCTTTCGCCGTTTGATGGCACAGATAAACGCCGATACAGATAGATAACATCACCACCAGTGAATACAGCTGCCACGGTAGAAAGGTCATTAAATACCAAAAAGGGATCGCCGCCAGCGATCCCATCGTGCCAGGAACAATTGGGCTCAACCCGCTGCCAAAACCGGTGGCTAGCAGGTGCCACGGATTGCGCATACTCAGGCGGCTTTTGGCGACATCTTTTTTAAGGCGCGGCAAAATGGTCATATCCTTTCCAGTCAAACGTGACGGATTTTCCATCGCGCGTAAAGTGAATGCCTTCCACGTCTGCGCTCATCTGCCCAATGCAGGTAAACGCTGCGCCGAGATTTCCCAGCGCCACATCCAGCGCACCACGGTTAATTTCCGGTACGGTAAAGCATAACTCATAATCTTCACCGCCCGAGAGCGCCCAGCGTAGGGCCTGTTCCGGCTCAACGTGCCGGGCGAATGCCGTGGAGTAAGGCAGCGCATCGACGTTAACCCGCGCGCCACAGCCGCTGGCATTAACGATATGCCCCAGATCGGAAATCAGGCCATCGGAGATATCGATAGCCGCACTGGCCAGATCGCGCAGGGCTTGTCCCTGCAAAATACGCGGCGTGGGACGCAGATGGCGTTTAAGCAGATAGTCTGCGTCTTTTGCATCTCCAACCTGCAACCGATTCTGTAAAATCGCCAGCCCCGCCGCGCTGTCTCCCGGCGTACCGGTAACATAAATCCAGTCCCCCGGCTTCGCACCAGAGCGTTTTAAGGCCCGTCCTACAGGAACGTAACCATGGATACCCAACGTCATCGACAGTGGCCCACGCGTGGTGTCACCGCCAATCAGCTGCATATCATAGTAATTAAGCAGTTCAAACAGGCCATCACTGAAGGCTTCAAGCCAGGCTTCATCAACGTCAGGTAACGTGAGTGCCAGCGTCAACCACGCAGGATCGGCCCCCATCGCCGCCAGATCGCTCAAATTCACCGCCAGTGCTTTCCAGGCGAGATCGGTGGGATCAATGTCGGGGAGGAAGTGATTGCCTGCCACCAGCGTATCGGTACTGATCGCCAGCGTCTGTTTTTCAGGGATATTCAGAAGTGCGCAGTCGTCACCAATACCGGTTTCGACATCAAGACGAGACGTTCTTACGCGGTCAAAATAACGGGCAATCAGGGAAAACTCGCCGCATGCCATACGTTATGCCTCAGCAGAAAAAAAAGAAAAAGCCGGGGACAGCGGAAACAGGTTCCACCATCCAGCCGGCCTCGGGATTACTTTTTGTTGGGGCGAATCACAGGTGCTGCTTTATCCAATACGCCGTTCACGAATTTATGGCTATCTTCAGCGCCGAAGGTTTTCGCCAGTTCAATCGCTTCGTTGATGGCCACTTTGTACGGCACATCACTACGTTTAGACAGTTCAAACAGCGCAATACGCAGTACGGCTTTTTCTACCTGACCCAGCTCTTCTAACAGACGAGACAGGTAAGGCTTCATTAATCCATCCAGGTACGCGCTGTTAGTCGCCACCCCGGACAGCAGTTCACGGAAATACAGAACGTCGACATCTTTAACGTCCTGTTCCGCCAGGAACTGGTATTCAACATCAGCGATGTCGTTCTGGGACAACTGCCAGGAGTAGAGCGCCTGGACGGCACACTCACGGGCGCGGCGACGAGCAGCAGGTTTCACGGATTTCCCCTTACAAAAATCAGGCCTTAATGGCTTTCAATACATTAATCATTTCAAGCGCAGTCAGTGCAGCTTCTGCGCCTTTGTTGCCGGCTTTAGTGCCAGCACGTTCGATGGCTTGTTCAATACTTTCGGTGGTCAGAACACCGAAGGCTACCGGAATGCCACTGTCCTGAGCGACATGCGCCAGGCCATTGCTTGCACCGCCAGCCACATATTCGAAGTGCGCGGTACCGCCACGGATCACCGTACCAAGCGCAATTACCGCGTCGTATTTACCGGTTTTTGCCAGTGCGTCAGCGGCCAGCGGCAGCTCATATGCACCTGGAACCCAAACAACGGTAATGTTTTCATCTTTAACCTGGCCAATACGTTTCAGGGCGTCGATAGCCCCTTCCAGCAGGCTGTCATTGATAAAGTTGTTGAAACGCGCAATGGTGATGGCGACGCGAGCGTCCGGGGTAGCAACGTTAGCTTCAATAATGTTCATATTCTTCCTTCGGGTTCGATTTATGGCCCCGTAAGGGGGGCGGATTTTATCATAATATTCTGTGCGCTGCTTCCTCTAAATCAGAAAGCCTCACGCAGTCGTTAAATGCAGGCAAACGTCCGGGCCCACCTGGCGTATCTCATTGAATTTAAAATGGGGTGCGTCAGCCAGTTTCTCAAGGCCTGGAAGCACACATAATCCTCGCGCATCGCTGCCTAACAGTTTAGGCGCAACATACACGATTAGCTCATCGACCAAACCGGCCTGTAATAATGCCCCCGCGAGCGTTGGACCTGCTTCAACCCAAATACTGTTAATTTGCTGTTTGCCCAGTTGCATCATCAGCACCACCAGATCCAGATGCCCGTTATGTTCCGGCACCTTCAGGCTACGAACCGTCTCCGGCCAGCTACGGGGGTCGTCTTCAGTCCGGACAATCCAGGTTTCTCCAGGCTGTTGCACAATACGATGCTCCGGCGTGACCTGATTCTGGCTATCCAGAACAATGCGGATTGGCTGGCGCAGCTCTTCCTGCGGGTAACTCGCCTGAGTTGACTCCCCAAGCTCCGACCAACGCACGGTAAGCTGAGGGTCGTCTGCCAGCACCGTAGCACTGCTGGTTAAAATGGCATGGCTTTGCGCGCGCAAGCGTTGCACATCGCGGCGCGCCTGTGGTGAGGTAATCCACTGGCTTTCACCGCTGGCCATCGCCGTACGGCCATCAAGCGACGCGCCAAGCTTAAGCTGCAGATACGGGAATCCCGTACGCATACGCTTGAGAAAGCCTTTATTCAGTTGCTCAACTTCGCTCATCATCAGCCCGTGGCTGACGTCGATGCCCGCCTGCTGCAAACGGTAGAGCCCACGTCCTGCGACCTGCGGATTGGGATCCTGCATCGCCGCAACCACACGCGATACACCCGCCGCAATCAGCGCATCGCAACACGGCGGCGTGCGACCATGATGACTACAGGGTTCAAGCGTCACATAGGCCGTTGCCCCTTGCGCTTTTTCTCCAGCCATCCGCAGAGCATGAACTTCGGCATGCGGTTCGCCCGCACGGTGGTGATATCCTTCACCGACGATCTCCCCATCCTTCACAATCACGCAGCCTACGTTGGGGTTGGGGTGAGTGGTAAAACGTCCGCGCGCAGCAAGCTTCAGCGCACGCGCCATGTACAATTCATCCTGCATGGCTTAGTCCTGTAGGCGAGCAATCTCTTCGCCAAATTCTTTGATATCTTCGAAACTCCGGTAGACAGAGGCAAAGCGGATGTAGGCGACTTTATCGAGCTTTTTCAACTGCTCCATCACCAGGTTGCCAATCATCTTGCTCGGCACCTCACGCTCACCAGTCGCACGCAGCTGTGATTTGATATGGTTTAACGCCATTTCGACGTCATCCGCGCTCACAGGCCGTTTCTCAAGCGCTCTGAGCATGCCGCTACGCAGCTTTTCTTCATTAAAGGGTTCACGCACGTCGTTGCTTTTCACAACGCGCGGCATGACAAGTTCAGCCACTTCAAAAGTGGTGAAACGTTCGTTACAGACCAGACACTGCCGACGGCGGCGTACCGAGGAGCCCTCGCCTACAAGACGAGAGTCAATTACCTTAGTGTCTACGGCGAAACAGAATGGGCAATGCATACGGCGTCCTGTACCTCAGTGGTTAACAGAATCTATTTTACCCTGAACTGCCGTGACAACAAAGGCACTGCGCTTTTGAGACAAAGGATCGATGCCTTCGTGCTCAGTCCACACTACCATTATGCTATCGCGACAATGAAGGAAGTAATCACAATGACAAGACGTTACCTAAGAATTCTCCTGGTGGGAAGTCTCTTTAGTCTTAGTGCCTGCGCACAGCAAAGCGAAGTACGCCAGATGCATCAAAGCGTTAGCACATTGAATAAAGAGATGGCGCAGCTTAATCAGGAAACAGTAAAAATTACGCAACAAAATATGTTGAATGCAAAATCAACCAGCGGCGTCTATCTGCTACCGGGTTCCAAAACCCCGGCACGACTGGACAGCCAGATTGGCACTTTACGCATGTCGCTGGTAAACATTGCACCGAACGCGGATGGTACGCGCCTGACGCTACGGATTCAGGGTGAATCCAACACGCCTTTACCCGCCTTTAGCGCCACCGTCGAATACGGGCAAATTCAGGGCACCACGGACAACTATCAGGAAGTGAACGTTCACAACCAGTTGGTCAACGCTCCGGCGAGTATTCTTGCTCCCAGCGACGTAGACATTCCGTTGCAGATAAATGGCCTCACTCCAGATCAGTTAGGATTTGTTCGCATCCACGATATCCAGCCTGTTAGCCAATAAACTTTTTTGCGGAACGTTTTGTGCGTTCCGCAACATCACTCCGCTCCATTTTGTTACTCCCCTGACATAACCGATATTTCTGGTAAAACTTGGCAACATTCATGAGAGCCAGTACAATTCGCCGCCTAAAGTACGCAAACGTGAACGCAATCGATTACGTAAATGATAGAACTGTGAAACAAGACATATTTTTGTGAACAATGATTTTTATAATAGGCTCCGAAGAATTACGAAATATTTAGAAACGCAAATTGCGCATTTTTCACTCCCGAAAGGGATTTCAAACAGTGGCATACATATGAAAAAAACATTACTTGCAGCCGGTGCAGTGCTGGCGCTCTCCTCGTCTTTTACTGCCAACGCAGCAGAAAATGACAAACCGCAATATCTGTCCGACTGGTGGCACCAGAGCGTTAACGTGGTGGGTAGCTATCACACCCGTTTCTCTCCGAAACTGAACAACGACGTGTATCTGGAATACGAAGCATTTGCCAAAAAAGACTGGTTTGATTTCTATGGCTACATCGATATTCCGAAAACCTTCGACTGGGGTAACGGCAACGATAAAGGTATCTGGTCTGACGGTTCCCCGTTGTTTATGGAAATCGAACCGCGTTTCTCCATCGACAAACTGACCGGCGCTGACCTGAGCTTTGGTCCGTTCAAAGAATGGTACTTCGCCAACAACTACATCTACGACATGGGTGATAACAAAGCCAGCCGCCAGAGCACCTGGTATATGGGTCTGGGTACCGATATCGATACCGGTCTGCCGATGGGTCTGTCCCTGAACGTCTATGCTAAATACCAGTGGCAGAACTATGGCGCATCCAACGAAAACGAGTGGGATGGCTACCGTTTCAAAGTGAAATACTTTGTGCCGATCACCCAGGTTTGGGGCGGCCAACTGACCTACATCGGCTTCACCAACTTCGACTGGGGCTCAGATTTGGGTGATGACCCGAACCGCACCAGCAACTCTATCGCTTCCAGCCACGTCCTGGCGCTGAACTACGATCACTGGCACTACTCTGTCGTAGCGCGTTACTTCCATAACGGCGGTCAGTGGAAAGGTGGGGATACTCTGAACTGGGGCGAAGGCGATTTCAGCGCGAAATCTACCGGTTGGGGTGGTTACCTGGTCGTAGGTTACAACTTCTAATCCAGACAATTTATCGCAAACAAGCCAGCTTAACCGCTGGCTTTTTTATGGCTGGTCTTCACAGCGTACTTTACGTAAAAAGTCACTTAGCGAACGATCCGCAGATTCGCGAAAGTGCCTGTCGAGTGGCGTGATCTTCAGACATCGATCAACGCGAAAACAACGATAATCATCACGCTTCTCGCACCAGCCAACCAGCAGCCAGTGCTCGCCCCAGAAAAATAATCCCAGCGGCTGAACGTCGCGCCACGAGAGGTTCCCGGACTCATCGCGATAATGCAGCGCCAGCACCTGCTGAGCTGAAACCGCGCGATGTATGAGATCGAACGCACTGCGTGAATGCGGCTGATTACCAAAATCTGGCGCGAAAATCCGCGTTTGCTCGGCTCTGCGCCGACTCTCTGGCGGCAATATCGCCAACACTTTTTCCTGTGCTGATTCCAGCGCCTGTGAGAGTGAATCCCCGCCCCATGTTTTCAGCAACCGAATCGCTACCATCAACGCTTCTGATTCGTGCTGGGTTAACATCAACGGCGGCAGATCAAACCCCGCCATTAAGCGGTATCCACTGCCCACTTCGCCTTCAATGGGCACGCCGGATAAAGAGAGATCGCGGATATCGCGATAAATCGTCCGTTCAGAAACTTCAAGACGTTCTGCCAGCAGCGCCGCCGTTGTCACTCGCCTGCCACGCAGGATTTGTACAATCTGAAACAAGCGGTCGGCGCGTCTGCTCATTTTAATCCTCAGTGCTGAAAATATTACGCGGGTTGATGTAAACCAACACGATTGCCTTCGCTGTCAGTAAATAGCGCAATCGTACCAATGTCCTGCCCCAGTTCGAGTGGGCCAAACACACACTGACCGCCAGCAGTGGCGACGCGTTCAAGCGTTGCAGTCAAATCGTCCGTATGCAGATAAATAATAGCGCCCTGCGTTGAAGGAGTAATACCTTCAAATTTAGCCAGCGCCCCGCCGGGAGCGGGATCCTGATGCGGAAATACGGCCAGCTCAGCGCAGTCCATGTTCTCCCGACGCAAAGAAACCTGCATCACTGGTTCATAAAAAGCGATGGCGCGATCCATTTGTGCTACAGGGATTTCAAACCAATTAATTACGTTGCTCATACTTCCTCCTGCCTGTGTGGGTAATCTCAGAAGGACTATAAAACAGGGCTACTGACAGCATACTGTCAGTAGTATGGCGACAGGAAAAGATAATTGCCTGTCGCTAATTCACAGGCAAAAAAAATCCCGACCTTACGATCGGGATTCCAGTATCTTCACTCTTAATGGTTAAGGAAGAATCGACGGTTGATCCGCCCCTTCTTTCTCGACCTTCTGCTGCAGCATGTGCTCACGCTTCATACCCAGCTTCAGCGCCAGCGCCGATGCCACGTAGATAGAGGATGCGGTACCGATGGAAACACCGATCAGCATCGTCAGCGAGAAGCCTTCCAGTACCGGACCACCGAACAGGAACAGCATCAGAATAACCATCAACGTTGTACCGGACGTAATCAACGTACGGTGCAGCGTTTGAGTCAGTGACACGTTAAAGATTTCGTAAGGCGTACCGCGACGAATTTTGCGGAAGTTTTCACGAATACGGTCAGATACAACGATACTATCGTTCAGCGAGTAACCGATTACCGACATCAGTGATGCGACGATAGTCAGGTCAATCTCGATATGGAACAACGACAGGATCCCAAGTGTGATAATCACGTCGTGCGCCAGAGCGATAACCACCCCCGCCGCCAGTCGCCACTCAAAGCGGAAACC
Organism: Citrobacter sp. LUTT5; assembly: GCF_009905315.1. Taxonomy (NCBI): domain Bacteria; kingdom Pseudomonadati; phylum Pseudomonadota; class Gammaproteobacteria; order Enterobacterales; family Enterobacteriaceae; genus Citrobacter; species Citrobacter sp. LUTT5. The sequence continues at coordinate 3,688,658 of NZ_CP047606.1, forward strand.
GACGTACACCAGGATGGAGATCAGCGCCGCCATCAGCGCCATCGCACCGGTTTGCGCCAGATCAGCCCCCACGCTCGGACCCACGAATTCAATTCGCTTCACCGCGGCGTTTTGGTTGGTGGATTCGTTAATCACACTCAACACTTTGCTGCCCAGCACCTGACCGCCGTCTGCACCTTCAGTTGGCGGCATACGTACCATAATGTCGTGGCTGCTGCCGAAGTTCTGCAGAAGCGGATCAACGAAGCCCGCTTTCTCCAGTGCATCGCGCATCACGTCCATATCGGCCGGTTTTTCCAGCGTGATTTCAATAACCGTACCACCGGTGAAATCGAGACCCCAGTTAAACCCGCGTACGCCCATCACCACGATGGCCGCAATCAGCAGGAAACCTGAAATGCCGAAAGCCCAGTAGTCCCAGCGCATAAAGTCCCAGACTTTACGACCGTGGTTTAATTGTTCAACAGTATATTCCTGTGCCACTTCGCACTCCTCAGATTGACAGCTTTTTGACGCGCTTGCCGCCATACAACAGGTTTACGATGGCACGTGTACCGACAATCGCGGTAAACATCGACGTCGCCACACCAATACCGGTAGTAATCGCGAACCCTTTAATTGCCCCGGTGCCAACTGCGTACAGGATGATGACCTTGATCAGCGTCGTAATGTTCGCATCAAAGATGGAGCTAAATGCGCCCGCATAACCTTCGTTGATGGCCTGCTGCACCGAACGCCCGTTACTCAACTCTTCTTTGATACGTTCGTTGATCAGTACGTTCGCATCGACCGCGACGGCAAGGGTTAAGACAATCCCCGCAATCCCCGGCATACTTAGCGTAGCGCCCGGCAGCAACGACATAATACCGACAATCAATACCAGGTTAGCAATCAGCGCACTGGTCGCAATCAGACCGAACTTCTTATAGAAGAAGATCATGAACAGGATAGACACCACCAGACCGGCCAGACACGCTTCCAGACCCTGTTTAATGTTCTGCATACCCAGGGTTGGGCCGATGGTACGTTCTTCCACAATCTGAATCGGCGCAATCAACGCACCGGCACGTAACAGCAGAGAAAGCTGACGCGCTTCGTTCGGGTTGTTGATACCGGTGATACGGAAGCTGTTACCCAGGCGAGACTGGATATTGGCAATGTTAATCACCTCTTCCTGTTTCACCAGTACTGCACGACCGTTAGCATCTTTCTTACCGCTGTCTTTGTACTCCACGAACAGGGTCGCCATCGGCTTACCGATGTTGTCCTTGGTGAAGTTGGACATGATGTTACCACCCGCGCTATCCAGCGAGATGTTAACCTGCGGCTGATTGTATTCGTCCTGGCTGGAAGTGGAATCGGTGATATGGTCACCGGTCAGGATCACGCGCTTGTACAGCACAACAGGCTGACCTTCACGAGACTGTTTCACTTCCGAATCACCCGGAACACGACCCGATGCTGCAGCGGACTGGTCAACGTTGGTGTTTACCAGACGGAACTCCAGCGTCGCGGTTGCGCCCAGAATTTCTTTCGCACGCGCGGTATCCTGAATACCCGGCAGTTCGACCACGATGCGGTCAGCGCCCTGACGTTGTACCACCGGCTCAGCAACACCCAGTTGGTTAACACGATTACGCAGAATGTTGATGTTCTGCTGTACCGCGTACTCACGGGCTTCACTCAGGCGCGCATCGGTCATTACAGCGCGCAGTGCATTGCTGCCCTGGCTGGAAATAACCAGATCCTGGTGACGTTTGCTCAAGTAAGAGATAGCTTCATCACGGGCGCTGCTATCACGGAAAGTGATGCTCAGACCGTAGTTATCTTCTTTGCGAACGGTAGTATAAGGAATGCCTTTTTCACGCAGATCGCTGCGCAGGCTATCGATATTTTGTTCCTGCAACTTACTCAGCGCGGTATCCATATCCACTTCCATCAGGAAGTGAACGCCGCCACGCAGGTCAAGACCGAGTTTCATCGGTTCTGCATGAATGGCAGCCAGCCAGCGCGGGGTTGCCGGAGCAAGGTTAAGCGCCACGACGTACTGATCGCCCAGTACGCCCATTAATACTTCACGTGCGCGCAGTTGGGTATCAGTGGAGTCGAAGCGCGCGAGAATAGCACCCTCTTCCAGAGCCACAGACTTAGGTGTGATTTTATCTTCTTGTAACGTTTTCTGGACCTGGATCAGCGTTTGCTCACTGGCGGCGGCACCGCGCACGCCAGTGATTTGAACAGCCGGATCCTCACCATACAGGTTGGGAAGCGCATAGAGCAGACCGACGACAATAACGACGATCAGCATGACATACTTCCACAAAGGATAACGGTTTAACACGGCAGTTCCCTTTGGGAAAACAATAAATTACAGCGCCTTCATGGTGCCTTTCGGCAGAACGGCAGCTACGAAATCACGTTTAATAACCACTTCAGTGGTGTCGTTCAGCGCGATAGCGATGTAGCCAGATTCTGCTACTTTGGTCACGCGACCCACCAGACCACCGTTAGTCAGCACTTCATCGCCTTTCGCAATGGAGTTCATCAGATTTTTGTGTTCTTTGGTACGCTTTTGCTGCGGGCGCAGGATCATGAAGTAGAAAATCAGACCAAACACCACCAGCATCAGAATCAGAGACATCGGGCTGCCCTGCGCCGGAGCACCTGTTGCCGCTACCGCATCAGAAATAAAAAAGCTCATTCAAATTCCCTCATTATTAAAATTAATCAACGTTCACAGGTGGAACTGGTCTACCCTGACGTTGGTAAAAATCAGTCACGAAGCTCTCTAATTTACCCTCTTCAATAGCCTTGCGTAAACCCGCCATCAAACGCTGGTAGTAGCGAAGGTTATGAATCGTGTTGAGACGCGCGCCCAATATTTCGTTGCAACGGTCGAGATGATGCAAGTAAGCGCGCGAATAATTGCGACAGGTGTAGCAATCACACTCAGCATCGAGCGGACTGGTGTCGCTTTTATGTTTCGCGTTACGAATTTTTACCACGCCGTCAGTCACAAACAAATGACCATTACGGGCATTTCGCGTTGGCATCACACAGTCAAACATATCGATACCGCGACGCACGCCTTCAACCAGATCTTCTGGTTTACCGACGCCCATCAGGTAACGCGGTTTATCTGTCGGAATCTGCGGGCAAACATGTTCCAGAATGCGGTGCATATCTTCCTTCGGCTCACCGACAGCCAAACCGCCGACAGCGTAGCCATCAAAGCCGATATCTACCAGACCTTTGACGGAGATATCACGTAAATCTTCGTAAACACTGCCCTGAATGATGCCAAAAAGCGCATTTTTGTTGCCGAGGCTATCAAAACGGTCACGGCTGCGCTTCGCCCAACGCAGAGACATCTCCATCGAGCGTTTAGCATAGTCCCAGTCGGCCGGATACGGTGTACATTCGTCGAAGATCATCACGATATCGGAACCGAGATCGTATTGAATCTCCATCGACTTCTCGGGATCGAGGAAAATCGGATCGCCGTTGATCGGGTTACGGAAATGCACGCCTTGTTCGGTTATCTTCCGGATGTCGCCCAGGCTGAACACCTGGAAGCCGCCGGAATCGGTGAGGATCGGCCCTTTCCACTGCATAAAATCGTGCAGATCGCCGTGCAGTTTCATGATTTCCTGCCCCGGGCGCAGCCACAGGTGGAAAGTGTTGCCGAGGATGATCTGGGCGCCGGTCGCTTCAACTTCTTCCGGCGTCATGCCTTTTACTGTGCCGTAAGTACCGACCGGCATAAAAGCAGGCGTTTCTACTACGCCACGATCAAAAACCAGGCGACCGCGGCGAGCGCGACCGTCTGTGGTATCCAGTTCAAATTTCATCTTCACTCCTGCGTCAGAAAAACAGTCCGACGTTTTAAACACTCATGCCGGAAACTTATTCCCCGACACGCTCAGAAATAGCCTGCGGATTGTACGTGATAAACATCGCATCCCCGTAACTAAAAAAGCGATATTCCGCTTTTACCGCTTCATGATAGGCGTGCATGGTGTTTTTATAACCAGCAAATGCGGAAACCAGCATAATCAGTGTCGATTCCGGCAGGTGGAAGTTGGTGACCAGAGCATCAATCACCTGATATTTATAGCCTGGATAAATAAAGATTTGTGTATCGCCGAAGAACGGCTCGATTAGATCGTTTTTGGCCGCCTGCGCCGCACTTTCCAGTGAACGTACGGAGGTGGTGCCCACCGCAATCACACGGTTACCGCGCGCTTTCGCCGCCAGCACCGCGTCCACCACATCCTGCGGCACTTCCGCATATTCGGAGTGCATAATGTGGTCTTCAATAGTGTCTACGCGCACCGGCTGGAAAGTACCTGCTCCAACGTGCAGGGTGACGAACGCCATTTCAATGCCTTTATCGCGCAGTTTAGCCAGCAGCGGATCGTCAAAATGCAGACCCGCGGTCGGCGCAGCGACGGCACCCGGTTTTTCGCTGTACACGGTCTGGTACAGCTCGCGGTCGGCGTCTTCATCCGGACGGTCGATATACGGCGGCAACGGCATATGGCCAATCGCGTTGAGGATATCCAGCACGCTGCGTTCGTCGTTAAACTCAACTTCAAACAGCGCGTCATGGCGCGCCACCATCGTTGCTTTAATGCTTTCGTCATCGCCCAGCAGCAGCTCGGCGCCCGGTTTCGGCGCTTTCGAGGCACGAATATGCGCCAGAATACGTTTGTCATCCAGCATACGCTCGACCAGCACTTCAATTTTACCGCCGCTGGCTTTACGACCAAACAGACGCGCAGGAATGACGCGGGTGTTGTTAAAGACCAGCAAATCGCCAGGGTTGAGCTTATCGAGCAAATCGGTGAAAGTACCGTGCGTCAGCGCGCCCGTCGGCCCGTCCAAAGACAGCAAGCGACAGCTACTGCGCTCAGCTTGCGGATAGTGGGCAATCAGGGATTCGGGTAGTTCAAAGGTGAAATCGGTAACGCGCATGACACTGACTCAGACTAAAATAAGAGGCGGGTAGTCTAGTGCCGGGGCGTTCTCCCTGCAACCTTTACCCCTCTGGATAAACATTTAACGATGAATTTTCTTGCACATTTGCATCTCGCTCACCTTGCCGACAGCTCGCTTTCCGGCAATCTGCTGGCCGATTTTGTCCGGGGTAATCCGGAAACGCACTACTCGCCTGATGTGGTAGAAGGCATCTTCATGCATCGTCGTATCGACGTGATGACAGATAACCTGCCGCAGGTGCGTGAAGCCAAAGAATGGTTTCGTAGCGAAACGCGCCGCGTCGCGCCGATTACGCTGGATGTCATGTGGGATCATTTTCTGTCGCGCCACTGGTCGGAGATCTCCCCTGACTTCCCGCTTACGGACTTTGTGCGCTATGCCCGTACCCAGGTAACCACTATTTTGCCGGAATCGCCGCCACGCTTTATCAATCTGAATAACTATATATGGTCAGAGAAATGGCTTGAGCGCTACCGGGACATGGATTTTATCCAGAACGTCCTGAACGGCATGGCCAGCCGCCGTCCACGGCTCGATGCCCTACGCGACTCATGGTATGACCTCAATACGCATTACGATGCGTTAGAAGAACGATTCTGGCAGTTTTATCCGCAAATGATGGACCAGGCGCGGCGTAAAACCCTTTGATTGCAACCCGCATTCCCCGCCGGATAAGCCGTAGCCGTCATCCGGCAAAAGATTGATAGACAAAACCTGTCTCATTGATTGCCAGCGCCTCTTTGTCTTATTCACGAACACTCTCTATACTGGCCCGCGTTGCGTTCCAAAAACCCCTTAACATTGCAGGAGAATTATATGGTACTGGTAACTCGTCAGGCTCCGGATTTCACAGCAGCTGCGGTACTGGGTAGCGGTGAGATCGTTGAAAACTTCAACTTCAAACAGCATACCAACGGTAAAACTACCGTTCTGTTCTTCTGGCCGATGGACTTCACCTTCGTTTGCCCGTCTGAACTGATCGCATTCGACAAACGTTACGAAGAATTCCAGAAGCGCGGCGTTGAAGTTGTTGGCGTTTCCTTCGACTCTGAATTTGTCCACAACGCATGGCGTAACACCCCTGTCGACAAAGGCGGCATCGGTGCAGTGAAATACGCAATGGTTGCTGACATCAAACGCGAAATCCAGAAAGCCTACGGCATCGAGCACCCGGAAGCTGGCGTTGCTCTGCGCGGTTCTTTCCTGATCGACGCTAACGGCGTTGTTCGCCACCAGGTGGTTAACGATCTGCCGCTGGGTCGTAACATCGACGAAATGCTGCGCATGGTTGACGCGCTGCAGTTCCACGAAGAGCACGGCGACGTATGCCCGGCACAGTGGGAAAAAGGTAAAGAAGGTATGAACGCGTCTCCGGACGGCGTAGCAAAATACCTGACCGAGAACGTTTCCAGCCTGTAATTGGCATGAATCGACAAAAGGCCCGCTAGTGCGGGCCTTTTTCTGATGTCAGAACTCGGAATGCCCGATGGCGCTGCGCGTATTGGCCCTACGCGAGCAGACACTTGTTGTCTCATTATACGGCCGATGAATAATCGCATACAGGTACAAACCAAACGTTGAACATCAAGGCGCCGGCGGAACCGCATCCATTTGAACCTCCCAGGAATAGTAGTCATCCTCAACCAACGTTTCTTTGATTTTTGACGCCAGCGCGACACTTCTCTCTATCTCTATTTTCGTCATTTGTAGCGGAATCAGATTTTTTAAGTTAACGTTGTTATATTCATTCAGAATATTTTCTTTATATCTTTCCGAAGCATGTCTTTTGTAACCTTCTTTATTAAAATAGATAAAGGAATCGTTAGCAATCATAGACCATGCATATGCCATTTCAATATCTCGTTTAACGCTAACACCATAAAAATAAAACTCACTCAATCTTATTTGTGCATACTGAGAACCGTGAATTCCACTCACCTTATAAGCAGAAAAACTATCTTCAAGCTCTTCTCTTGTTAAATTATCTATTCTGTTTTCCAGAGAATTTAGCTGCTTATTATTACTATCTTTATACGAAAAACCGGAAGGAAATAAAATGCAATCAGCCAGATAAGAATGGATATGATAGCCTCCCTTTATGGCGTAACGAGTATAACGAATCAACCTTTTTCGTACATCTTGTGCTAACGGGTTGAAGGTCGAATTTGTCTCACCCGCACTCCATAAAAGGCCATTAGCAGCAAGCCTGCTCGCCAAGGGATACTGTAAATCAGCTAGTCGGGTGATAAATTCACTATAATTCATATTAAATACATCAGGCCGTCGAAGAGACAAACCATCATAACTCACTAATCTGTGAGCATTGCTCCTGATGAAATCATCTAAAACATCATCGTCACCAACTTCTTTCTGAATTCTGGCATACTGAATCATAGCATTTTTATCCCACAACCAGGCATGACGAATCAATTCAATAAGTTCTGTTTCATCCTCAATTTGTGGTATTTCTGGTGTTATAGCCTCTACCATTTTCCATGAATACTCAACTGTCCATAACTTATCTTGCGGAAGTAATGCGGCCGCGATGACATAATCCATATAAATTTCCTTTAGTCGCTATGAATGATATAATTTATCAACATCCAGAACATTCAAACAAAATTCAAATCATCATAGTTAAACACATCACTGGTAACGGTCCTATCTAACTTCTCACCATTTCGATATTTTCTGCATAGCCAGATCTGACCATCAACTAAGCTTTCATACTCTCTATCATTTGAAAATCGTTTCTTCACTTTACTTCCGGATTTATAGCCCCATAATAATAGCTCTTGCTTTCCAAACAAATCTATTGCTACATAATCATTCACTGTTTTTCTATATTTGCAGTCTTCCAATCCGGGGCCATAGTTAAATGACGCATAAACCATTTGGCCAATAACATATGCTGATGATTCATGTCTGGAAAATGCGCGAGCAATACACTCCCCACCACTACGCTGATCTAAATCATCACTTTCATATCGACCAGATCGGCAACTATGTAATACCAAATAACCCTTTTCAGGATTCCAGATTAAATTTTCAAGAGATTCAACCACCTCAGCCGTAATATGCTCCCCCTTCTTAATTGATATCCTATCTGGATTGCTGTGAGCAAAAATATGAATTTCACACAAATCATATTTAGGTTGACCTGATTTATTTAGCTTGCAAATATCATAGAATATCGCGGTCCAAATTTTTTCGAAGTCGGCCAAACTCTTGAAGATCATCGGTCCTTTTACTTCACCTTTGGGATACTTAGATTCAAGCCGCTTTTTCTTGAATTCCGCCGCTTTCAACATCTCGGCACCACCGTGTCCACCATAGGCTATCATCACGTCATATCGAATAGGTCGTGAAATTGCAACATGAACAACATTGGGTTCACCATTGTCATTTGATCTTCTGGTTTTTCCTAAAGATATATCATTTACTGGCATTTCAGCTCCTACAATTACAATTACAAATGCTTTACTACCCAACTAAACGCGTCACCAATAATATTCATTTAATTAATAACAACTCATTATTGTAATTAATCACGCATTATTTTAACTTATGGTTAGTAATATTGTGTGAGCTACCTTCATATTTTGATTGATTTAATTATGCAATCAAGCTTTGATAGCCAATAATAAAAAATAAAATTTACACTTTACAAACAATACAAATAATCATAAGAACTACATTCTTACATTGAAAATATAACTATGTTGGTGCGGATAGAGAAGATTACACGGCCCCGGCTTTACGCCGTAGTAAGAATGGCATAGCGACCTTTAGGAAGATGGTTTTGTGGCAACCGTAGACAATTGGCTGTAGCAAAGCGAAATGCAGATGTATGAACCCCATTGTCTGATGGCACTCAGCATAGCAGGCTTACAAGGATTATCTAACTTATCGAAGTTGCGATTCTTTGTTGGCCGGATAAGACGCAAAGCGTCACCATCCGGCATTAAAAACGTTACAGTCAGAACGCGAAACAGGAACAGCCAAGCGCCCCCCAGAAAGCCCGGTCATCTGACACCGGAATGCCTGATTGACGCGCAATATCATGCTGATGACCGTGTACGCCGCAGCTACCACAGCACTGATGCATCTGCACCATTGCGCCAATTTTAGCCCCAGCAGGCGGCGCTGAGCGATAGTGCCCCGGCACCTTCACCACCGGCGACCAGTCCGGCACAACCGGGATGGCTGGTGGTGCCAGCGGGGTGAAATGCCCTGCCGCATACACGACTTTGCCATCGACAATGGTCATCACTGACTCAATGCCTTTGATCTCTTCTTCCGCCACGTTGAAGTAATCTTTAGACAGCACCACCAGGTCGGCCAGTTGATCTTTCTCGATTCGCCCTTTCTTACCCTGCTCGCTGGAGAACCAGGCGCTGCCAGCGGTCCACAGTTCCAGCGCCACGTCGCGCGGCAAGCGGTTGTTATCATCGTACATCGCCATACCGCCAACGGTGCGGCCCGAAACCAGCCAGTAGAGCGCGGTCCACGGGTTGTAGCTAGCCACACGGGTGGCGTCAGTCCCCAGCCCTACCGGAACTTCAGCCGCCAGCATTTTCGCCACCGGCGGCGTGTGTTTGACCGCATCTTTGCCATAACGATCGACAAAATATTCGCCCTGGAACGCCATTCGGTGCTGAACAGCAATCCCGCCGCCCAGCGCTTTAACGCGCTCGATATTCCGTTCAGTAATGGTTTCGGCATGATCGAAGAACCAGTGCAGGCCATTGAACGGGATATCACGATTCACCTTCTCAAACACGTCCAACATGCGGCTGATAGATTCATCGTAGGTGGCGTGCAGGCGGAACGGCCAGCGGTGCTCCACCAGGTGTCGCACCACGCGCTCTAGCTCATCTTCCATACCCTCCGGCAAGTCCGGGCGCGGCTGGAGAAAATCTTCAAAATCCGCTGCCGAAAAAACCAGCATTTCCCCGGCCCCATTGGCGCGGTAGAAGTCGGTCCCCTGCCCCGGTTTGAGCATATCGGTCCAACGTTCAAAGTCTTCCAGTTCCTGTTTCGGACGCTGGGTAAACAGGTTGTAGGCAATACGCACCGTCATCTGCTTGTTGGCATGTAACTGCTCAATGATCTCGTAATCTTCCGGATAGTTCTGGAAGCCGCCGCCCGCATCGATGGCACTGGTCAGTCCCAGACGGTTCAGTTCACGCATAAACTGGCGGGTCGAGTTAACCTGCATTTCCAGCGGCAGTTTGGGTCCTTTTGCCAGCGTCGAATAAAGGATCATGGCGTTTGGTTTAGCGATCAACATCCCGGTCGGGTTGCCGTTGCTATCACGCACAATCTCACCGCCCGCCGGATCCGGCGTCGCTTTGGTGTAGCCGACGGCTTTCAGCGCAGCGCGGTTCAGCAAAGCCCGGTCGTAGAGATGCAGAACGAAAACCGGGGTATCCGGAGCAGCTTCATTCAGTTCTTCCAGGGTTGGCATGCGACGTTCGGCAAACTGGAATTCGCTCCAGCCGCCCACCACGCGTACCCATTGCGGCGACGGCGTTCTGTCCGCCTGGTCTTTGAGCATACGTAGGGCGTCCGCCAGCGACGGCACGCCTTCCCAACGTAATTCCAGGTTGTAATTCAGTCCACCACGAATAAGGTGCAGGTGCGAATCGTTCAGGCCCGGGATCACCGTATGTCCTTGCAGATCGACAACCTGCGTCCCTTCGGCAGCAAAGCTCATTACCCGCTCGTGGCTACCGGTCGCCAGGATCTTTCCGTTGGCAATCGCCACCGCCTCGACCTGCGGGCGTTGCCTATCGAGAGTATGAATTTTTCCGTGAGTCAGAATCAGTGTGGCAGTTTGAGACATAACAATCTCCTGAGATACCGGTCAGGCTTTTTTCAGCCATCCGGCAAACAGACGGGTTACGATGGGCATCCAGAACCAGACCACCAGCGCAACCACACAGGCATCATTGATGAGATGCAGGAGTAACGAGCCCTTCATTGCAGGCAGCACAATGCCGGTCAACCACGGCACCAGATTGGTGCTAGGAAATATCACCAGCAGGGTTATCAGAAACTGTTTCCAGCGTTTGGGCTGGCGTACATGGGGCGCTGGTGGCGTAAACCAGAATGCCGCTTCGGTACGAATTTCGGTTTTATCACCTTCCGCCAGCAGTGGGGCAATCTCTTCCACCAGCACATGGCGCGTATCGGACTGGGTCCAGTTATACAGATGCTCAAGCGTGTCGAAGCGAATAATGATATTCCACAGGTTGTCGCCATCCGCAGGGCGAATCACGTTCGCCCCGAGATGACCGGGAAACTCGGCCGCCACCGGCATAATTTTCCCCAGCCATTGCTCATACCGCTGCGCCTGCTCAGGCAGCAGGGTGTGGGTAATCACCAACGTCACATGTTTGTTCTGCGCCATGAAGGATTCCTTGTTGAGAGGAAACAGGCCGCTTAGGCCAGGAAAGCAATACACAAAATCATTCATGGTGCATCGAGGCGGCAAGGTTGTGGATCCCCGGGAGCTTACATAAGTCAGTGACTGGGGTACGCAAGCGAAGCCAACAAAGATGCAACATGAAGGATGACGTGTATTTAGGCTTTACGTTCTGGCGCGCCATGCACCATGGTATAGGCATAATCCACGCCCATACCGTAGGCACCGCTGTGCTCGCGTACCAGATCCATGACGGCGTCGTAGGTTTCTTTGCGAGACCAGTCGCGCTGATACTCAAGAAGAACCTGTTGCCAGGTTACGGGTACGGCACCAGCCTGTACCATGCGGTCGATAGAACGCTCATGGGCATCCACGGACGTGCCGCCGGAAGTGTCGGTCACCACATATACTTCATAACCCGCTTCCAGCGCCATCAGTGCCGGGAAAGTCAGGCAGACTTCGGTCCACAGCGCGGAGATAATCAGTTTTTTGCGCCCAGTCGCTTCCACGGCCTTCACAAACGCCGCATCTTCCCAGGAGTTCATTGAGGTGCGTTCAATGGGTTTTACATCAGGATGAACCGCTAACAGTTCTGGCCAGATATATCCGCTAAAACTTTTCGTTTCTACAGAAGTATAAATCACCGGAACATTGAATATTTTCCCGGCTTTCGCTAATGCCACGGTATTATTTTTTAAAGTCTGGCGATCGATATTCGCTACACCAAATGACATTTGCGGCTGATGATCAATAAAAATAAGCGTAGAGTTTTGAGGGTCAATCAGTTCCCGAATAGACATATCACACCTTCTTAATCAATAAGTTAAAAGGCAACGGTCTGTATCTGCCGTCAGCAGCAGGATCCTGAATCAGAAAGCTTGTTGAGTATAGCGGGAAATTTCTAACGAGTTATTAAAGAAAACTTACCATCCTGTGAAACTATTAATTCTGTGTTGCGATATATCCTAAACAACATCAAAAAAATGCGCATGATTCATCTAATTTATTCACTGGCATTGTTTTTCTTCATTCGGTACAACAGAAGGGTTTAATTTTCAGGATCTTTTCTGCTTATGCGCATTAATCTGGATGTTTTGCTTATTCTCGACGCACTCGACAAACAGGGTTCATTTGCCGCGGCGGCCGAATCGCTGTTTAAAACGCCTGCGGCACTCAGCTATATGATTCAAAAGCTGGAAAGCGACCTGAATATCGAGTTGCTTGACCGTTCCGGACACCGGGCTAAATTTACCGACACCGGACAGATGATGCTGGAAAAGGGACGTTTATTGCTAAGTGCGGCAAAAGATCTCGAAAAACAGGCGGTACAGCTGAGTTCAGGCTGGGAAAAAGAGCTGGCGATTGCGCTGGACGACTCCTTTCCTTTCGCCTCGCTGTTACCCATTATCGATGAATTTCACGCGCTGAATAAGCAAACCCGCCTCAGTTTTACCCATCATACGCTGGCGGGTTCCTGGGAGGAGCTGACCCATAATGGAGCAGATATTATTCTGGGGGCGATTAATGAACCACCAACGTCAGCGGCCTGGTCCTACAAAATGCTCGGTACATTGGACAATGTATTTGTCGTGGCACCTGAGCATCCGCTGGCCGCAGCACCTGATGGCCTGACCAACGAGCAGTTGTGCCTGCATCGGGCGATTGTTATCAGCGACAGCGCCCGCTTCTGCCATCCGTTACAAACCAATCTGATGGAGGAGCAGGCGCAGATCCGTGTCGATGACTTCCACAGTAAAGTGATGCTACTGCGAGCCGGCATGGGCTGCGGCTTTCTCCCCCGCCATATTGCCAGCCCGTGGCTTGCTACGGGCGAGCTGGTGGAAAAAGCGGTTATCTCGTTTCGCCAAAAAGACGTGGCCTATATGGCATGGCGCAATAACCGTGATGGGCTGGCGCAGCGCTGGTGGCGAGACGCGCTGCTGGCAAGCCCGGCGATTGCGCACTTATATCAATGACCTGACCATACCGAGGCGGAAATCGCCGGCAACGTCAGGATATCGTCGGCAAGCACACCTTTGCCTTCTTTGTGCTGCCAATGACTCACGCTCAGTAATGGCGAGGCTGGCAGGACCACTTCACAAGCCTGGCCACGGTTAATCGCCACTAACACGCGCTGGCGGTTTAGCACCCGTACAAACACCACCACGTTATCCTCGGCGTAAATCACCTGACAACCACCGTGGCGTAGCGCCTGGCTCTGGTGGCGTAATTTTGCCAGCCGCTGGTACAACGCCAGCAGGTTAGCGTCCTGTTTTTCAGGCTGCCATGGGAAAGGTTTGCGGCAAAACGGATCGTTGTTGCCATCCAGCCCCACTTCGTCGCCGTAGTAAATACAGGGCACGCCAGGCCAGGTAAATAGCCACACCACCGCCAGCGGTAAACGTGCGACGTCTTTACCGAGCAGAGACTTAAAGCGAGCGGTATCGTGGCTGTCGAGCTGGTTAAACATGCGCAATTGCTGTTGATGCGACAACCCCGCGCGGTAGTTATCCATCCAGGCCATACAGGTCTGAGCGTCAATAGATTGTGGGTCGTATGAAATATCGGTATTGGCGAGGAATCCCCAGAGAGGGAAAGTAAAGCCGCGATAGTTCATGGCGGCATCTTCCGCGTCGGCCTGCAACCACTGGCGAGCATCGCCAAAATGTTCACCCACCACATACGCCTCTGGCTGGGTTTCTTTTGCCGCCTGCGTAATGCCGGCCACGTGTTGTAGGTTGTTACGTGCGCCTCCTGCTTCTCCCAGCATGTGCACCACATCAAGACGCCAGCCGTCCATACTCCACGGCGCTTTCAGCCAGTGACGGACGATACTGTCTTCGCCGCGATAAATTTCATTTACCAGGCTTTCCGAAGAAAAGTCCAGCTTGGGCAGGCTGGAATACCCCAGCCAGTCGAGCGCAACGCCGTCGGCTGAGAAATGATACCAGTCGCGCCAGGGGGATTCTGGATTATGGCACGCCCCATCCGTTCCCCTACTATGCCGGTCAAACCAGGCGTGCGAATCGCCGCTATGGTTAAAAACACCGTCCAGAATCAAGCGCATGCCCTGCTGTTGGGTGTTGTGCCGCAGGCGTAGCAGCGCCGTGTCGCCGCCAAATTGCGGATCAACATGACGGTAATCTTCGGTATCGTATTTATGCACGCTCGGCGCGGTAAACACAGGATTCAGGTACAGCGCCGTGACCCCTAACGTTTTCAGGTACGGTAGCTTTTCGCTGATGCCGTCCAAATCACCGCCATAGAACGTGGAGCCACCGGCCTGAGCCGTGAGCGGTTCGTCCCATTCGCGCCGCACGATGTCGTGCCCGGCCGCGTGGTGATAATAGACGTTATCCTGGCCCGCTTCACGCGACTGGCTGCGGGCAAAACGGTCCGGGAAAATTTGGTAAAAGACCTGGTCAGCAACCCACTGCGGACCGTTATCCGGCACATCGACGGCAAACTGCTCCAGACGCGCAGGCGGAAAACGGCTGAATCCCTGTGGGGTGAACCACAACTGACGATCGAGCCAAAGTAATTTAAAGCTATAGCGTCGACGAGGCTGCCCGCTGGAGAGATCGATCGCCGCTCGCCACGCGGTCACACCCGGCTGCGGCTGGCTGCGCTGCTTGAGCATAGCTAGCGAAATCTCTTCGTTATCGTTTTCTGCGCGTAGCGTCACCCGCTGGGGTGGATTTTCCCCCGCCAGCCATAATGTAATCGTCAGTTGATCTTTGTTTTGCTTAACAAATGGGGCAACCGGAAGGTGCCAGGCGTTCAACATCACGTATCCCCTTTGATGATAATGACGTCACCTTGCCATAGCGAAGTGCAGGATCACTCATCATCTTAACGTTTATTGGGGGAGGAGTTCGGGGGAGGAGAAAATTGCCGGGTAACGCAAAGCTACCCGGCAAAAATATTACTGTGCTTCAGCAAGTTGGCGCTCGCGACGGCGCTTGAATCCCCAGCCGACCAGCAGCAGGACAATCCACGCAAAGCCGACGTACAGCGAAATGCGGGTATCCGGATGATAGCCGATAAGCGCGATGATAAAGACCAGGAAAATCAGGCCAACAATGGTCGTCGTTACCCCACCCGGTACTTTAAATTTCAGCGCTTTGACCTCTTCTGGCGGCAGACGACGACGGAAAGCAATCTGCGACAGCAGGATCATAATCCACACCCAAACCGTGGCGAACGTTGCCAAAGAGGCGATCACCAGGAAGACGTTTTCCGGCATGATGTAGTTAAGATAAACCGCAAACAGCAGCGCAATGGTCATCACCATCACCGTAACCCACGGCACGCCACGACGCGACGTCTTGGCAAACATTTTTGGGGCACTGCCCTGTTCCGCCATGCCGTGTAGCATACGTCCCACACCGAAGACGTCAGAGTTAATTGCCGACAGCGACGCAGTCAGAACCACAAAGTTGAGGATCCCGGCAGCAAAGGTAATGCCCATATGCTGGAACGTCATAACGAACGGGCTACCGTCGGTACCCACCTGGTTCCACGGGTAGATAGACATAATGACGAACAACGTCCCCACATAAAACACCAGGATACGCATTGGTACGGAATTGATAGCGCGCGGAATAGATTTTTCCGGGTCTTTGGCTTCGCCTGCGGTAATCCCGATAATCTCAATCCCGCCGTAAGCGAACATCACCATTTGCAGCGACATCACCATGCCGAGCCAGCCGTTGCTGAAGAAGCCACCGTTGCTCCATAAGTTATGGATACCGGTCGGTTGCCCGCCGTTGCCAATCCCCCAAATGATGATACCGAAACCGGCGACAATCATGATGATAATGGTGGCGACTTTAAAGAACGAGAACCAGAACTCCAGCTCGCCAAACACCTTCACGCTCATCAGGTTGATGGCGCAGATAATCAGCACTACGCTGAGTACCCAAATCCAGTGCGGTACGGCCGGGAACCAGACGCCCATGTAAATACCAAAGGCAGTCACATCGGCAATGGCGACAATCAGGATTTCAAAACAATAGGTCCAGCCGGTGATATAGCCTGCCAGCGGTCCGAGGTTTTCCTGCGCATAGCGCGAGAAGGAGCTGGCTGCCGGGTTATGAACAGACATTTCGCCCAGCGCGCGCATAATAATATACGCCGCTACGCCGCCGATAATATAGGCCAGCAACACGCTTGGCCCCGCCATTTTGATGGCATCGGCCGAGCCATAGAACAACCCGGTACCAATTGCTGAACCTAATGCCATAAAGCGGATGTGCCGGGTGCTCAGCCCACGCTTTAGCTTGTTATTACTTTCCATCGATTCCTAACCTGTTAACACAATAAAAAAACCACGGGGCCATGTTAATAGCCCCGTGGTTAAAACTTATTGTCAGTGATATTAGTGTGCGCTGGAGGTCACTTGTCGACCCGCGGCGCGATCCCAGATAACTGCCAGGACCACCATCACGACTGTTGGCATCAACCACGCCAGCCCCTGCTCCGCCAGCGGTAAACGCTGGGTCCAGGCCGGTAACACGTCGCCAATTGCAGAAGCTTTAATGCCATCAAGGATACCAAAAATCAGGCTGATAAACATCGCAGGTGCAATGACGCGGGAAGAATTATGCCACCATGAGCGGGTAAAGCTTAATACAACCAGTGCGATACATGGCGGATAGATAGCCGTCAGCACCGGAATAGAGATCTGAATCAGATGGCTCAGACCCAGGTTAGAAACCACCATCGAGAAGCCGCCGAGGATAAATACCAGCGTACGATAAGACAGTGGAACGTACTGGGCAAAGAACTCTGCGCACGCACAGGTCAAGCCAACCGCGGTGACCAGACAGGCGATGAAAATCAGCGCCGCCAGCAGGAAGCTTCCTGCACCGCCAAAGGTGTGCTGAACATACGCATGCAGAATCGCCGCGCCGTTAGCAGACTGATCGACCAGAATCGCGCTATCTGAACCCAGACGGAACAGCGCGAGATACAGCAGCGTTAAGCCCACACCCGCCATTAAACCCGCCCAAACGGTGTAACGGGTCAGCAGACGTGCTTCAGTAACACCACGCGAGCGAGCGGCGTTAACGATAACAATACCAAACACCATCGCGCCCAGCGTATCCATGGTCAGATACCCGTTCACGAAACCATTAGAAAATGCCGCAGTTTGGTAGGCTTCCATCGCATTACTGATCGGGCCTGCTGGCCAGACGATTGCGGCGACAGACAGAACAACCAGCGCCAGGATTTTCAGCGGCGCCAGGAAATTACCCACCGTATCCAGCAGTTTGCCCGGATACAGCGAAACCAGAATCACAATCGCGAAATAGATAACGCTATAGATAAACAGCGGCAGCGCAGAGTCACCGGTCAGCGGTGCAATCCCGACTTCGAAAGAGACCGTCGCGGTACGCGGGGTAGCAAATAAAGGCCCAACGGCCAGATAGCAAACAGTCGCCAGTAGCAGACCAGCAACTTTACCGATAGGTGTGCTCAGTCGGTCCACACCACCACCGACTTTCGCCAGCGCGACAACGGTAAGTACCGGCAGGCCAACGGCGGTAATCAAAAAGCCAAAAGCCGCAGTCCAGACGTGTTCACCTGCCTGCAAACCAACCATTGGGGGGAAGATGATGTTACCTGCACCAACGAACAGTGCAAATGTCATAAATCCCAAAGCGATAATATCGCGCGATTTTAACTGATGGGTCATAAAGTCTTACTGCCTGTGGATGTGGTGTTGAAAATAATAAATTTTTGCCTTTCCCTGGGGGACAATACAGCGGCATTTTTGCTCAATTCCAGCGGGAAACACTCCCGACCTGGCGCGGCGAAGAATAGTTTTTCGATTTACCGCGTAAATGCAGTCGGTATGACAGCACCTGGAGCGCAATTTAAACGCTTATAACGTTTTAAAGCAAGGTGGGATCCAAAAACCAGAACAATATAGCGATATGAAAAATGGGGTTAGCACAAAACACCATTTCATGGAAAAAGGTATGGGTAATAGTTCGAACAAAAAACAATCAAACGTCGTAAAATTCAGGAGTCATATATTGACCGCATAGAAAAAGCCAGCTTGTGCTGGCTTTTGGAAAGATAATCTTACGAATGTGCTTTAACCGTTACTTTTGGCAATCAAACGTTCCGGGATCACGAAACTAAATCGCGTCCCTTTGCCTGGTTCGCTTTCGATATTCAAACGGCTGTCGTGATGATGCAGCGCATGTTTCACGATGGCAAGGCCCAACCCGCTACCGCCCGTTTGCCGCGATCGCGCCTTATCTACCCGATAAAAACGCTCGGTCAAACGTGGAATATGCTCGGCGGCAATGCCTGGACCGTTGTCTTCCACACAAAATTCCGCCCCCGAGACCACATGCTGCCAGCGTACGGTAATGTGCGTTCCCGCTGGGGTGTGGTTCACCGCGTTGTACACGAGATTCGAGATAGCGCTACGCAACTGCTCCTCGTTGCCCCGCACGTTCAGGCTGTTATCGACATCAAAGGTAAACGTATGTTTATGCTGGCTCAGGGTTTGCGCTTCGTGCTCGATCACGCGCAGCATCATGGGCACATCGACTTTCTCATTCAGTTGCAACGTCGGAGCAGCTTCAATTTTTGACAGCGTCAGCAGCTGCTTCACCAGGCCTTCCATACGGTACGTTTGTTCGCGCATGGTATGCAGCGCTTTTTCGCGCGTTGTCCCTTCCAGCGGATGCTCCTGCATCATTTCCAGATAACCTTGCAGCACCGTCAGCGGTGTGCGCAGCTCATGGCTGGCGTTGGCGAAAAAGTTTCGCCGTGAACCTTCCAGTTGGTGCATCTGGGTAACGTCGCGCGCCACCATCAGCAGTTGCTTATCCGTGTAGGGCATCACGCGAATTTCCAGATGCCGTCCGGTATTGAGCACCAGATTGATAGGCCGGCTAAAGTCGCGCGTTTTCAGATATTGTGTGAATTCCGGGTATCGCAGCAGGTTAAGAATATTTTGCCCGCTATCGTCCGGCCAGCGCAGTCCCAGAACCTGCTGAGCCAGTCCGTTACACCAGAAGATACCACCTTCTTCGGTGGTCAACACCACCGCGTCGGGTAGTGATTCCGCCCCGCTGCGAAAACGTTTGATCAGGTTACCCAGTTCTCGACGGCGCTTTTTGTTGCGCAGCTGCATTTGATGCAGCCCATATAACAACGGTTCCCAACTGCCTCGCCCCGGCGGCGGCGTCATGCTTCTGTCGACCCATAGCCACCAGGACAAACGTAATAGATTCCAGAAATGCCAGATAAGCAGGCCCGTTACCGACGCCAGTAAAAACCAGGGCAGGTAACCGAAAAAAGCGCTAAGGATAAATGCCGGTATGCAGCACAGGATCAGCTCCAGTACCAACCTTTTCCATGACAATCGTTCTAGCAAACGTCTTACTCCATAAACGGCCTAATCCATCAGGCCCTGATTCTTGTCAGTCAGAAGCGGGTCGAAAAACGATATCCCGTCCCGCGAACTGTCTGCACCATTCGATCGTGTCCGCTGTGCTCCAGCGCTTTACGTAAGCGGCGGATATGCACATCCACTGTCCGGTCTTCCACGTAGACATTGGTTCCCCAGACATGATTGAGGAGTTGTTCCCGGCTGTAGACGCGCTCAGGGTGGGTCATAAAGAAGTGCAACAGTTTGAATTCGGTCGGCCCCATATCCAGCGGATCCTCGCCGGTCATCACGCGATGCGAGGTCGGATCAAGGCTTAGCCCCTGCATCTCAATAACCTCTTCCACCGCCATCGGTGAAATACGACGCAGAACCGCTTTAATACGCGCCACCAGCTCCTTGGGAGAAAACGGCTTGGTAATATAATCATCCGCACCGGTTTCCAGACCCCGGACGCGGTCTTCCTCTTCACCTCTCGCCGTCAGCATCATCACGGGGATATCCCGCGTCATGGCTTCGCGCTTGAGATGTTTAATAAATTGCAGACCCGAGCCGCCGGGAAGCATCCAGTCAAGCAGGACGAGATCCGGCCAGGGTTCATTGAGTTGGTTCACAGCACTGTCATAGTCTTCGGCTTCTACGGGTTGAAAACCGTTTTGCTCGAGCACGAAGCAGACCATTTCACGAATTGGAGCTTCATCTTCTACGACCAGAATACGTCTCGCCATGATTTGCCCTGTTTATAATTAAATCGTTTGCCATCAATACGGTGCCATTATGCGTCAGTTTTATGACAGATTTATGAAAAGATAGCCCTGGTTTAACGCAGCCCGGCGAATTATGACAGCCCGGAGACAAGATATTACCGTCCTTGAAAGGTTATAATCCCCACCACTGTTTTATCGTCATGGAACTCTTATGCGCATCCTTCACACGTCTGACTGGCATCTGGGCCAAAATTTCTACAGCAAGAGCCGCGCCGCTGAACATCAGGCCTTTCTCGACTGGCTGCTGGAAACGGCACAATCCCATCAGGTGGATGCCATTATTGTGGCGGGTGATATTTTCGATACCGGCTCACCGCCAAGCTACGCCCGTGAGCTGTATAACCGTTTTGTCGTTAATTTACAGCAAACCGGGTGTCATCTGGTGGTGCTGGCAGGCAACCACGACTCCGTCGCCACACTCAATGAATCCCGCGATATACTGGCGTTTCTCAACACCACGGTCGTTGCCAGCGCCGGCCATGCGCCGCAGGTACTGCCGCAACGCGACGGCACGCCGGGGGCGATTCTGTGCCCGGTTCCTTTTTTACGTCCACGCGACATCATTACCAGCCAGGCCGGGCTAACCGGGCAAGAAAAACAGCAACATTTGCTGTCAGCCATCACCGACTATTACCAGCAGCAGTATCAGGATGCCTGCACGCTGCGTGGTGATCAGAATCTGCCCATCATCGCGACCGGGCATTTGACCACCGTCGGCGCCAGTAAAAGTGACGCCGTCCGAGACATTTATATCGGTACGCTGGACGCCTTCCCTGCACAAAACTTCCCTCCGGCGGACTACATCGCGCTGGGCCATATTCACCGGGCGCAGGTTATCGGCGGCACGGAGCATATTCGCTACTGCGGCTCGCCGATCGCTCTCAGTTTTGACGAGTGCGGCAAAAACAAATGCGTGCATCTGGTGAGCTTTGAAGCAGGGAAACTCAACGCCGTCGAGAATCTCACCGTACCGGTCACCCAGCCGCTTGCGGTACTGAAAGGCGATCTCGCCGCCATTACCGCCCAGCTTGAGCAGTGGCGCAACGTACAGCAAGAGCCGCCGGTGTGGCTGGATATTGAAATTACCACCGATGACTATCTGCATGATATGCAGCGTAAAATCCAGGCCTTGACCGAAGATTTACCGGTAGAGGTGTTATTGGTGCGCCGCAGTCGGGAACAGCGCGAACGTATTATGGCCAATGAACGTCGTGAAACATTAAGCGAGCTGAGCGTGGCGGAGGTTTTTGACCGCCGCCTGGCGCTGGAAGAACTCGAAGAACCGCAGCGCGAGCGGCTTAATCAGCTGTTTAGCGCAACCGTACAGACGCTTGCCGGGGAGGCTGAAGCATGAAAATTCTCAGCCTGCGCCTGAAAAACCTCAACTCCCTGAAGGGAGAATGGAAAGTCGATTTCACGGCAGAACCTTTTGCCAGCAACGGGCTGTTCGCCATCACCGGGCCCACAGGCGCGGGGAAAACCACCCTGCTGGACGCAATTTGCCTTGCGCTGTACCACGAAACGCCGCGCCTGAATACTGTGTCACAGTCGCAAAATGACCTGATGACCCGCGACACAGCGGAGTGTCTGGCCGAGGTGGAATTTGAGGTGCGGGGCGAAGCCTACCGCGCATTCTGGAGCCAGAACCGGGCACGCAACCAGCCTGAGGGCAACCTGCAGGTCCCGCGCGTAGAGCTGGCCCGCTGCGCCGACGGTAAAATCCTCGCCGATAAAGTCAAAGACAAGCTGGAGATGACCGCCGAGCTTACCGGGCTGGATTACGGCCGTTTTACCCGCTCGATGCTGCTCTCTCAGGGCCAGTTTGCCGCATTTCTTAATGCCAAACCAAAAGAGCGCGCCGAACTGCTGGAAGAGCTGACCGGCACAGAGATTTACGGTCAAATCTCCGCTATGGTGTTTGAAAAGCACAAATCAGCGCGTACGGAGCTGGAAAAACTGCAGGCCCAGGCCAGCGGCGTGGCGCTGTTAGCGCCAGAGCAGGTGCACTCTCTGACAGAAAGTTTGCAGGTACTTACTGACGAAGAAAAACAATACCTTACCAGCCAACAAACCCAGCAACAGCACCTCAACTGGCTCATTCGGCAAAATGAGCTACAAACGGATATAAACCATCACCAGCAGGCATTACAGGCAGCACTTCAGGCGCAAGAAGACGCGCAGCCGCAGTTGGCGGCACTGAGTCTGGCACTGCCGGCCAGGGCGTTACGCCCGCACTGGGAGCGAATTCAGGAACAAACGGCTACTATCGAGCGTACGCGCCAGAAGATTCAGGAAGTGAATGCTCGCTTACAAAGCAGCTTAACGCTGCGCGGGCGTATTCGTCAGCAGGCGCAAATGCAGTCGACCTTGATGCTAGCCGAACAACAGACGTTAACCGACTGGCTTAATGAGCATGATCGCTTCCGCTTATGGAGTAGCGAACTGGCAGGATGGAAAGCGCTGCTGGCCCAACAGTCCGACGCCAGCACCCAGCTACGCCAATGGCAGCAGCTGCGAGAGAACGACACACGTAAGCTCAATGCACTAACGCTTCCCGCGCTGACCCTTTCGCCGCAGGAGGTAACGGATGCGCTGGCGCAACATGTGCAGCTTCGTCCATTACGCCAGCGGCTGAGCAATTTACACGGACAAATCACCCCGAAGCAAAAACAACTGGCACAGTTACGCGCCACGCTTGTACAGCGTCAACAAGAGTTGACCCAGCGCAACGCGGTGCTTGCCGAAAAACGTCAGCGCTATAAAGATAAAAATCAGCAACTTACCGATGTGAGAGTCATTTGCGAGCAAGAAGCCCGCATCAAAGATCTGGAAAGCCAACGGGCATTGTTGCAATCCGGCATGCCTTGCCCGCTATGCGGCTCCACCGCACATCCGGCGATTGAACGCTATCAAACGCTCGAACTGAGCGTGAATCAGACGCGGCGTGAGGCACTGGAAAAAGAGGTCAAAACACTGGCCGATGAGGGTTCAACGTTACGCGGCCAGCTTGAGGCGATAACCCAGCAACTTCAGCGGGATGAACGCGAAGCAGAGACGCTTTCTCAGGAGGAGCAAGCACTTACTCAAGAATGGCTGACCGTCACCGCCAGCCTCAACGTCACGCTGCAACCGCAGGATGACATTGCCCCGTGGCTGGCCGCTCAGGAAGAGCACGAACAACAGCTTCACCAGTTGAGCCTGCGTCATACCCTGCAGGCGCAAATCACCGCGCATACCGAGCAGATTACCCAGCTCCAGTTGCATATTGACCAGCGCCAGGCGACGCTAACCGCCGAGCTTTCCCGTTATGGTCTGGCCCTTCCGCCCGAGGATGACGTCGCCTCATGGCTAAGCGAACGGGCGAACGAAGCACAAATGTGGCAACAGCGTCAGAATGAACTGACCGAGTTACAGGCCCGGATTGCCCAGCTTGCGCCGCTGCTGGAAACGTTGCCTGAAACCGAGGCGCTTTCTGAAAACATTGAGGATTTGTCGCTGGAAAACTGGCGGCAGGTGCACGACGATTGCCTCTCTTTACAGGGACAGTGGCAAACCTTGCAACAGCAGGAGGCGCAGGACGTTCAGCGCGCCGCGGAAATCCAGGCGCAGTTTGATGCCGCATTGCAGGCCAGCATCTTTGCCGATCGCGACGCCTTTATTGCCGCCCTGCTGGACGAAGAGACCTTTAATCGCCTGGAGCAGTTGAAGCAATCACTGGAAGGCCAGCAACAGCAGGCGCAAACGCTGGTTAATCAGGCCCAGCAGGCACTGGCGGCTCATCAACAGCAGCAACCAACAGAAGTGGATCTCACGCTGACGGCGCAGCATCTGCACGACGCGCTGGCGCAGCTCACCCAACTGCTACGCGATAACACTACTCGTCAGGGCGAAATTCGCCAGCAGCTCAAACAAGATGCTGAAAACCGCCAGCAGCAGCAGGCGCTGATGCAGGAGATTGAAAAAGTCGCGCAGCAGGTCGAAGACTGGGGGTATTTGAATGCGCTGATCGGCTCGAAAGAGGGAGATAAGTTCCGCAAATTTGCCCAGGGGCTGACGCTGGATAACCTCGTCTGGCTTGCCAACAACCAGTTAACCCGTCTGCACGGTCGCTATTTGTTGCAGCGCAAGGCCAGCGAAGCGTTAGAGCTGGAAGTGGTTGATACCTGGCAGGCCGATGCCGTACGTGATACGCGTACGCTTTCCGGCGGCGAGAGCTTCCTCGTGAGTCTGGCGCTGGCGCTGGCGTTGTCCGATCTGGTCAGCCACAAAACGCGAATTGACTCCCTGTTCCTCGACGAAGGTTTCGGCACGCTGGACAGTGAAACGCTGGATACCGCCCTGGACGCGCTTGATGCGCTCAACGCTACCGGTAAAACCATTGGCGTGATCAGCCACGTCGAAGCAATGAAAGAACGCATTCCGGTGCAGATCAAAGTGAAAAAAATCAACGGTCTGGGCTACAGCAAACTCGACAAAATGTTTGCGGTGGAGTAATCGGCCAGCGGATATGGTGTCACAGGCCGGATAAGCGCTAACGCTATCCGGCACGCTATGTAGCACAATATTGCATACTCAGGGACGGATATGAAATGGCATTCCACTTCGCTTATCCGCAAGCTATCGCTATTGGCGGCGAACGTTCGTCGCTATGACGCAAATCCTGCGTCTTTCTTGTTGGCAGGTGGTATGAAAAAAGTCATTTTCTCTTTAGCGCTCGGAACATTTGGGCTGGGCATGGCCGAGTTTGGCATCATGGGTGTCCTCACTGAGCTGGCGCGGGACGTGGGAATTTCCATTCCTGCCGCTGGCCATATGATTTCATTTTACGCCTTTGGCGTAGTGCTTGGCGCGCCCATTATTGCGCTCTTTTCCAATCGCTTTTCGCTCAAACATATTTTGCTGTTTCTGGTCACCCTGTGCGTGATTGGCAACGCCATCTTCACCCTCTCTTCCTCGTATTTTATGCTGGCGGTGGGCAGGCTGGTTTCCGGCTTCCCTC
The DNA here is from genome assembly GCF_009905315.1 of Citrobacter sp. LUTT5. Lineage (NCBI taxonomy): Bacteria > Pseudomonadati > Pseudomonadota > Gammaproteobacteria > Enterobacterales > Enterobacteriaceae > Citrobacter > Citrobacter sp. LUTT5. Next base: position 3,714,268 of record NZ_CP047606.1, read on the forward strand.
ATGGCGCATTTTTCGGCGTGGGCGCGATTATCCTGTCGAAGCTGGCCCGTCCAGGAAAAGTCACCGCCGCCGTCGCGGGCATGATTTCGGGGATGACCGTTGCCAATCTGGTTGGCATTCCCGTCGGCACCTGGCTGAGCCAGGAATTTAGCTGGCGCTACACGTTTCTGCTGATAGCCGTCTTTAATATCGCCGTAATAGTCTCGGTCGCTTTTTGGGTCCCCAACATTAGCGATGAGGTAAAAGGGAAACTGCGCGAACAATTTCACTTTTTGAAAAGCCCCGCCCCGTGGTTCATTTTTTCCGCCACCATGTTTGGGAACGCCGGGGTTTTCGCCTGGTTCAGCTACGTCAAACCGTACATGATGTATATCTCCGGCTTCTCCGAGGCGCTAATGACCTTCATCATGATGCTGGTGGGATTGGGAATGGTGTTAGGAAATCTGCTAAGCGGTAGGCTGTCAGGCCGTTATACGCCGCTGCGAATTGCGGTAATAACCGACTTCGTGATTGTGCTGGCTCTGCTGCTGCTATTTGCCTTTGGCGGCATCAAAGCCGCGTCGCTGACCTTCGCTTTCATTTGCTGCGCGGGTCTGTTTGCTCTGTCGGCGCCGTTGCAAATTTTGCTTCTGCAAAATGCTAAAGGGGGAGAACTACTGGGCGCGGCTGGCGGGCAAATTGCCTTCAATCTCGGCAGCGCGATTGGCGCGTACTGCGGTGGCATGATGCTGACGCTGGGATTTGCCTACAACTACGTGACGCTGCCGGCTGCGCTGCTGTCGTTTTCTGCGATGTCCTCGCTGCTGCTCTATGGTCGCCTGAAGCGCGGCGTGCAACAACAGGTTGCACCCGCGACATAACAACCGTTTATACGTGCGGCCACAGCCAGGCCGCGCCGCGCACGCCGCTGGAGTCACCGTGCAACGCCTTGCGTAGAGGCGTTTCACACTCGCCGCCAAAAACAAATTGCTTCATCAACGTCGGAACGTTTTGATACAGTCGGTCGACATTGCTCATTCCGCCACCCAGCACAATGACGTCCGGATCGAGAATATTCACCACATGTGCCAGTGATTTCGCCAGACGAAGCTCATAGCGGCTCAACGCTTGCTCCGCAAGAGTATCCTGCGCATTAACAAGGCTGATAATTTCACTGCCTTTGAGCGGCTTACCGCTCAGGCGCTGGTAGTCGGTGGCAAAACCGGTCCCGGAAATGAAGGTTTCAATGCAGCCTTGTTTGCCGCAATAACAGGGGACTTCCTGCCGATAACGCAGCTCATCTTCGTCCATCCACGGCAGCGGATTATGCCCCCACTCCCCTGCGGTACCGTTACCGCCCGTGTGTGCCCGACCATTCAGCGCCACGCCTGCGCCACATCCGGTGCCGATAATCACCGCAAACACGGTTTGCGCCCCCGCCGCCGCACCATCCACCGCTTCAGAAACCGCCAGACAGTTGGCATCATTTGCCAACCGCACTTCGCGATTCAGACGCGAACTCAGGTCTTTGTCAAAAGGTTGCCCGTTAAGCCAGGTCGAGTTGGCATTCTTTACCACCCCGGTGTAGGGCGAGATTGAACCGGGAATGCCCATTCCCACGGTTCCCGTCTGCCCGGTGGCGTTTTCCGCCATCTCCACCAGCGTGGCGATGGTTTCTATCGTTTGCCGATAATCATCACGCGGCGTGGGCAGGCGATGGCGAAAAAGCTGTTCGCCCGCATCGCCAAGCGCAATAACTTCCGTTTTCGTACCGCCCAAATCGATACCTATACGCACTGTTTGCTCCTCTTCCCGATTAACAATGCAAGCATAGCGACAATTCGCTATCATGCCCGCTGGATTTAACGACAAGGCCGTGGAAATTATCATGCTGTGGTTCAAAAATTTAATGGTTTACCGTCTTAGCCGCGATGTTTCTTTGCGTGCCGAAGAGATGGAAAAACAGCTGGCATCAATGACGTTCACCCCTTGCGGTAGCCAGGATATGGCAAAAATGGGCTGGGTTCCGCCGATGGGATCGCACAGCGATGCATTAACGCATACCGCCAATGGCCAAATTATTATCTGCGCCCGCAAAGAAGAAAAAATTCTGCCGTCGCCGGTTATCAAACAGGCGCTGGAAGCCAAAATATTCAAACTGGAAGCTGAGCAAGGTCGCAAACTCAAGAAGACCGAAAAAGACTCACTGAAAGATGAAGTTCTGCACTCATTGCTGCCGCGCGCCTTTAGCCGCTTCAGCCAGACAATGATGTGGATCGACACCGTCAACGATCTGATCATGGTCGACTGTGCAAGCGCGAAAAAAGCGGAAGATACGCTGGCGCTGCTGCGTAAAAGCCTCGGTTCGCTGCCGGTCGTTCCGCTGACGATGGAAAACCCTATTGAGCTGACGCTGACCGAATGGGTTCGCTCCGGCACAACAGCACAAGGGTTCCAGTTACTGGATGAAGCTGAACTGAAAGCGATCCTTGAAGACGGCGGTGTGATCCGCGCGAAAAAGCAGGATCTGGTCTGCGACGAAATCGCCGTGCATATCGAGGCGGGCAAACTGGTCACCAAGTTGGCCCTCGACTGGCAGCAGCGTATTCAGTTCGTTATGTGTGACGACGGCTCCATTAAGCGTCTGAAGTTCAGCGACGAGCTGCGCGATCAGAACGAAGATATCGACCGTGAAGATTATGCTCAGCGTTTTGATGCCGATTTCATCCTGATGACAGGTGAACTGGCGGCGCTGATTAAAAGTCTGGTGGAAGGATTAGGCGGCGAAGCGCAACGTTAGCCCTGTTTAGCGAATGGCGACACAATATCGCCATTCGTCATTTTTACGCTTACAAATAGCGACAAAGATAGGATGTTGGCTCTGCTACCTGCAGATGAAACTCACTGTTGCCCGGTACGTTAAACACGTCTCCTGCGGCATATACTTTCCACTCGGTTTCCCCTGGCAGCAGCACGTTCAGTGCGCCACTAACCACCGTCATCTCTTCAGGCGCCGCAGTACCAAAGGTATATTCACCTTCAGCCATCACGCCTACACTGGCGCGGCCAGTACTGCTGCTGGTAAAACCGATCGATTTTACTTTGCCGGAAAAGTATTCATTACTTTGAAGCATACAACTGGCCCTATCTCGTGATTAAGTTAGGAACCAATATAGGGGGCTGACGTTCCACCTGTCACGCAAAATTACGCCAGCAATTCCGAAGCTAGTCGGGCAATCAACACATTGGACAGCAAAACCGGGACATCCAGCGACTTTTGCAGCAAATCACGATGGCGTTGATGAAAACCCAGGCAGTCCAGCATGAGAACATCAGCGCCTTGCTCAAGGAGATATTTTCCGGCATCAATCAGCTGTTGTTCAGAACCTTCTACTGGATTCGCTACGGCATACACTGGCGGCGTTTGTAACACCTGCCACTTTTGTGTCTGGGCTTTGAGCAATTCAGCAACAGGTACTATGACCCCAACCTGATGCCCTTCGACAATCGAAGCCACTAACGGGGGAATAATGCGTATGGGTTCCAACAAGATGCTATTGCGGGCGATCAGACGGGTGATTGAAGCGGTACTCATCAGCAGGATCACGTCAAAGCCCTGATTATCCAGCACCTCCACGATACTTTGTAGCGAGCGTTCTACCTTCAGGCGCGAGACATGTGCAAGCTGATGGTCGCTAAGCAGCGTTAATAACAGCTCATCACCGGGTGAAGCTCCGTACTCAGCCATCACATCTTCTCGCTGCATCTGCCCCAGCAGACTGTGGTGAGTAATGTGCTGTTCATCAATATATTCCGTCAGGAGCGGTAACACCTCACACATCGGCACAACGCCAATCGTGAGGATAGCCAACGACGTACTCATTTGTTGCTCCACCGTTTTCTTACTTTGCTGTGAAATCCCGGACACGTGCCGGACGCTAACCTGTGCTACAAATGCTCAAAAGCGTAGCAGTAGATCGGCGGTGTATTGTGTAAAGATTCCAGATCATTCCAGTACTGGATTGTTATTGTTTAATTTTCAATTTTTACTGTATACAGCGAAATTTAAAAAAATGTGATGCACGCCCGGACTGGCACTTTTAAGACTCGTGCCAGGGCGGTCTTCATATCAGGTTTTATCGGGGTCTTCGTAGCGTTTTTTAGCATCCATCGCTTCCTGAGCCGAAGGATGCTCACTGATCAACGAATTCGGTTTAGGGTGATCGGCACGAAGTTGATACCAGGTTACCGTCTGGCCTGGCGTCCCTTTTTCAACCGTAACAATGGTCGCTTGACGTGGGTAAGGTGGTTGTGTCGGCATAGTTCTTCCTTTTCACTGGATGAACATTAAGTATAGACACCGCCCTGCAACCGTGGCGCTGCCTGCGCCAGTATCCCAAGAATGTCTTCCACCACCTGCGCAGGCGCATTAGTGGCATCAACGATATAGTGCGCGGCTTCGCGATACAAAACATCTCGCTGGGCGAGCACTTCCTGCACTTCTTCAGTCAACGGCTTGCCGGTTAAGGTAGGTCGTAATCCTTCTTCAGGCGTCGCCTCCAGACGATCAACCAGTACCGATACCGGTGCGCTTAAATAGATAACCACGCCGTGGCTGCGCATGTAGTGACGGTTAAATTCGGTAAGAATAATACCGCCGCCGGTCGCAACAACCGTTGCTGGTGCTGTGACAGCCTGCAGAGCGGTCGTTTCCTGGGCACGAAACCCTTCCCACCCTTCTCTTTCGACGATTTCCGCCACGGTCATTTGCACGTGCGATTGCAACCAGCGATCGGTATCAACGAACTGGAAATCAATAGCCTTTGCCAGCGCCATACCGGTTGTCGTCTTACCACACCCCCGGGGGCCAACAAGAAAAAGAGGTTGCGTCATCACAGAATTTCCCCAGAGAACCGCCAACAAGCGGGATCTGATGCGGTTAAAAATATAATCATATCATCAAACTAGTACACCGCCAAAACCGTAAAGAAAAAATTACATAAAGAATGGCGAGATGAGTTAACCCCTACTATAACAAGAATTCACAACGAATAAAGTGTAAATAATAAATTACACACACTATTTTCTACGCTGAACTTCCAGCCACCACTTATCCAGTTCAGCTGCAAAATGCTGTCTGTCGCGGGACGAAAGGCTGTCCGGCCCCCCGGTCTGAATACCGCTAGCGCGTAGCGTATCCATAAAATCACGCATCATCAGACGCTCGCGGATCGTGGCTTCGGTATAACGTTCGCCACGCGGGTTAAGCGCCGCCGCACCTTTTTCAATCACTTCAGCCGCCAGCGGAATATCTGCCGTTATCACTAAATCACCAGCACTGCACTGACGCACAATCTCGTTATCAGCCACGTCAAAGCCCGCAGGCACACGTAATGTGCTGATGAAACGCGAAGGCGGGACGCGCAGGCTTTGGTTGGCCACCAAAACAAGCGGCATTTGCATGCGCTCAGAAGCGCGGTACAAAATGTCTTTAATCACATTCGGACACGCATCGGCATCCACCCATATTGTCATAACTTCTCCCCACTGTTGTGCTGCCGCACATTGTCGCGTGCTTTTACTTTCAGGCAAAGTGCTGTTTCTCCTTCTGAACATATTCATTCCGCGCTAAGCTTAGCTTTCCCAGGTTTACCCCAAATAATTCAAGTTACTTGAAGTAATTAGGGTATAAAACAATGAATATCATCCATAGGGAGTGACAAGATGGACAAGAAAATTGGTTTTATCGGCTGCGGTAATATGGGCAAAGCCATTCTTGGCGGCATGATCGCCAGCGGTCAGGTTCTCCCCGGACAAATCTGGGTCTATACCCCTTCCCCCGATAAGGTCGCCGCGCTACACGACCAGTACGGCATTAATGCGGCGCAGTCTGCACAAGAAGTCGCGCAGATCGCTGATATTGTTTTTGGGGCTGTAAAGCCAGGCATTATGATTAAGGTGCTGAGCGAAATTACCTCCAGCCTGAACAAAGACTCCCTGGTCGTCTCAATTGCCGCAGGCGTCACCCTCGATCAGCTTGCCCGCGCGCTGGGTCACGACCGTAAAATCATTCGCGCGATGCCAAACACGCCGTCGCTGGTGAACGCCGGAATGACCTCCGTCACGCCAAACGCCTTAGTCACGCCGGAAGATACGGCTGACGTGCTGAATATCTTCCGCTGCTTTGGCGAAGCTGAAGTCATTGCGGAGGCAATGATTCATCCGGTCGTTGGTGTCAGCGGTTCAGCACCGGCCTATGTATTTATGTTTATCGAAGCAATGGCAGATGCCGCCGTTCAGGGGGGAATGCCCCGCGCGCAGGCTTATAAATTTGCGGCACAAGCGGTAATGGGTTCGGCGAAGATGGTGCTGGAAACGGGTAAACATCCTGGCGAATTAAAGGATATGGTGTGCTCGCCAGGTGGAACCACCATTGAGGCGGTACGCGTCCTGGAAGAACGCGGTTTCCGTTCATCAGTAATTGAAGCGATGATTAAGTGCATGGAGCAATCGGAAAAACTCAGCCGCTCCTGAGTTAACACCGCCGGACGTCATGCCGCCGCTTCAGTGCGGTTACGTCCGGAATTCTTTGCTTTATAGAGCGCCATATCTGCTGATTTTAACCATTCTCTATAGTGTTCAGTTTCAGATGTCAGCGGCGCAACGCCCACGCTAATGCGCAGGTCAACCTGCGGCGCGCAAGATAAACGCAGTTGGGTAAGCCGTTCGTGAACACGAGACATCGCTGCAATCGCGCTGCTCGCCGACGTGCCACACATGATTACCGCAAACTCATCACCGCCAAAACGCCCAATCACATCGCTACCGCGTAAGGTCATCTGTAACTGGCGGGTCAGTGCAACAATGGCCTGATCCCCTACGTCATGGCCCCAGGTATCATTGATACTCTTAAAATGGTCGATATCGATGATAAGGAGCGTGGCATCACGCTGATGGCGACGACAATTATCAAACTCATTACGCAGCAACAGTTCCCAATGACGTCGGTTATACACCCCGGTCATCCCATCTCGCGTACTCATAACCTGTAAGCGACGTTTATGTTCTGCCAGCCGGATGAGCGTCTTATAACTCACCCAGGCAAACAGCAACGGGTAAACCACTAACACTGGCAGTGACAGCAGCACGCTCAGCTGCGTACTGCTAAAAGCCATGGGGATATCCGTTAACTGTAACGTCACCAGGCAGGAAACCACCATCAACACGGCGCCTGCGATGAAGACTCGCATACCTCCTGCGCCCATCAGGTTGATACAGATAATCATCAACAGCGCCGTGGATGGCAGCAAGTTTATCCCCATAATCCCCATCCACATCCCGGCGAGGATGGCATCGGCTTTTAAGTTGGTATATTCGCTATGCAGTGGATCGACAGCTTTACTTGCCAATTGCCATGCCAGATGTGGCCAGACAAATGCCCATCCCACCAGCAAAAGCCACCAGCCTCCGGTTATTGGCTGAGAAACTAATACCGACGCGATAGGGAAAAACATTCCCCCCAATCCCACTGCTCGCGGCAGCCTGATTCGTCGGGCAAATCGCAGACCGGAACGTTGGTGGTCATTTTGATGAAGCAATATAAATGCTTCATTTGAGACGACCTTCTTTTGATAAAAATTTTCATCATTCATCGTATTTGGGAATATTCTGAAACAAATTTCCCAAATTATAGGAAGGGGTCTGGCGGCGGAAGTATGATATTTCGGGTGAGCGATTTTATCTGCTCACCCGGAAGTGCTAAGCAGATTTTTTCAGGCAAGCACTCATAAACTTATTACGATCATCGCCTTTCAGAGACTGCTCCGTCGCCTTGACGTTGCATTCACGCATTTTCTGCTGCTGCGGCGTCAGGCTCTTTTCCTCAGGCCCAGATTTACTGTTTTTCAGGCAATCACTCATATACGTCTTACGCGCATCCCCTTTTAAGGTTTGCGCCGTTGCCTGCTGATTGCAGGTGGTCATACGTTGTTGTTGCGGGGTTAATGTCTTCTCGGCAGCACCGACGGTAGTTAAAAAAATAAGACCAAAAAGCAACGTCATTAATAATGTAATTTTCATAGCACCATCCTTTTCTGAACGACGACACACAGGTAAGTTTGGCTGCTAACGATAAAAATACCACCCGACGGCAAAAGTATTGCCGCCGGGCGTCGGGTTATTTCAGTCCTAACGCCGCTTTCATGGTGTAGAACAGGTCGGTTTGATCGGTCAGGCCAACCACATTCGCCGCATGAGGGCCATAGGCTGCAATACGCAGTTGGCTGCCGGTGTGCTCCTGGGACTCTTCTTCAGAGTTGCCATAGCTAATGACCATCACCGCACCATCTTTGGTGTTCAGCGCTTGCGTTAAACCGGGTGCTTTAGTATCCGGTGCGACTATCTGGCTGGCATGCGCGTGGTCAGCGGTTACCACGACCAGGGTGTTGCCATCTTTCTTCGCAAAAGCAAGCGCACGCTGCACCGCTTCATCCAGATCGACAGTTTCACCAATTTGTCCACACGGGTTAGCGGCGTGATCTTGTTTGTCGATTGACGCGCCTTCCACTTGCAGGAAGAAGCCTTTCTCATTTTTGCTTAACAGCTCAATCGCTTTATCCGTCATCTGTGCCAGAGTCGGCACGCTGTCGTTACGTTTTGGATTTGGCGTGCAGGTCACTACCGGCTTATCCAGATTTCCGTGATAAGACGCTTTCGGGCCTTCCCAACGCACTGGCATATTACCGTCAGAGAACAGACCCAACAGCGGTTTATCCTGATTCGCTTCGGTAATCGCCGCCAGCGTCGCGGTATCACTCACCATCTGGTAACCACGGGCCTGTGCTTGTTCACGCAGCGTTTTACCCTGCCACTCACCTGCCGTAGCTGTTTCAGTAAAAGTTTTTGCCCCGCCACCTAACGTAACATCCGCACGGGCCTTTAATAATTGTTCGGTAATCGACCCTTTACCGCCTTTTTCCAGCGCGTTCGTCGGGCATTTTTCAGCCGTCACGCTCGGGCCATAGCATTTACGCGAAGTGACATGGGCAACCAGTGCGGCAGGCGTGGCATCCTGCAATTCAGCCGTGGAAACGTTGCCTGTCGCCAGACCCGCCGCTTTGGCCATTTCCAGAATAGTAGCGTGATCTTTCTCATGAATATCAACGCCCAGAGCACCATTGTAAGTTTTAACACCGGTCGTCCACGCCGTCGCCGATGCTGCAGAATCTGTCACATAATCGGGCTTGCCGGTTTTCTTATCCAACGCATAATGTGTGTATTGTCCGGTCAACGGTAAAGCATCAATACCTTTAAAAAAGCCGCCCGCGCCTTCAGCATAATTTCGCGCTGCCGTTATTTCGGAATCCCCCATCCCATCGCCAATCAGTAAAATAATATTTTTGGCCGGTTTGTCGTTCAGCGATTCGCGCAGAGCCGCGGTTTGGTCGGCAGACAATCGGCGAGCGCCACCCGGCGTGGAGATATCACCTTGAGCGGCACGATTATCCAAAACCGCTACAGTAGATGTTTCTGCATTAATAACCGGGGTAAACAGCAAAGGTAACAGGGCAATAGCGAGTGCGCTTTGTTTCACTTTATATTCTCCATGTATAAATACGGTAAAATTAAAACAAAGCGACTATAAGTATTTGATGTGACACTTTTATGATAATTTGTGGGTGCCCCGCCACAGATGGTTCAAAACGCTTTTGGTACGATCTCGCAAGCGTTATGTATGTTCGTCAGAAACGCGGGCATGCGGTTTACATCAGCCAGCGCCCCCTCAATTTGACGAATAAATATTTGCCGATCGTTCCACGCCATATTGCGCAGCATTTCGATGATTACTCGCTCTAACGTTTCGACCTGTACCGCCAGATCTTGCGACTCTTCTTCTTTTTGCGCGAGTTTAAGTAACAACTCAGTGACGAGGTTTTTCATTTGCCTATTCCCTTAACAAAATATGGGTCACGTTATCATTAAGGCTCACGACTGCCTAGAGGATGAAAGTTGTATTTTTATAAGTAATAAAACGATTTGCGAAAACAATCACAACACAAAATAAGGGTAAATGCGTCTTGACGCAGAATGATTCAATATAAAAAGGTAAGAAAATTAATAATCACACAAATATACAATACACAATTATGGATTAACAACGCTGACAGGCAGCGTTGTTAATCAGGAGCTCAACGCCCCCCGCGCCGACGTCGCAACGCAATAGCCAATTGCCAGATATTGATAAGCACAATGCTTGCTGTAGCAATGAACACCCAACGGAACCCCGCCATTGCCGAAACCGTCGCCCCCATTAATGGCCCGGCGACGTTGCCGAGATACATAAATGACTGGTTATAACCAAAGATGCGCCCGGTTATCTGATCGCTGGAGTATTTCACTAACAGCGTCTGCACCGCCGGCAACATCGCACCGTCGGCAAAGCCAAGCAGAAAACGGAGAACTCCCAACTGCAACGGCGTGGTGACCCACGACATAGCGAAAAACAGCACCACCGCGAAGATTAACGTCGCCATTAAAATCCGCTCAGTACCAATACGGTCGCCTAATTTACCAAGTCGAGGCGCGGAAATCAGAGCAGAAATGCCCGGTACTGAGGCTATCAGCCCGCTGAGAAAGGCAATATTCGAACTATCTGGGACCATTGATTTAATAAACAGCGCCAGAATTGGCCCAATTGAACCGTTACAAAGTTGAATCACCATGGTGGTAAAAAACAGGCTGATCACCAGCGCCGGATGTGAAAGCGAGGCAAATACGGCCTTCCCACTCAGACGTTCGCTTTTTTTAATCGTCGGACGAACGCCCTCTTTGATCAAAAACAGTGTGACCAGAAAACTCACCACCAGCAAAGCGGCGGTAATACAGAATACCGCCCGTAAGCCAACGTGATCGGCAATAAAGCCCCCCATTAACGGTCCACCAATGACACCGCTAATTTGCGCCGTCGACAGCGTACTCAGCGCCCAACCGCTGCGTTCACGCGGAACCTGTGACGCGACCAGCGCCATCGCATTAGGAATATAACCGGAGGTTAACCCCATCACCCCGCGCAGCAGAAAAAGTTGCCAGACGTTAGTAGCAAATGCCTGTAGCAAAATCGCAATGGCCATACCCAGTGAGGCCCGCAGCAGCATTAGCTTGCGTCCTTTGCGGTCGGCTAAACTGCCCCACATTGGAGAGACAATAGCTGAAATCAGGAAGGTGACGCTGAACGTTAATCCGGACCACATTGAGAGCGCTTCATGCGAGGTCACGCCCAGTTGGGAGATATAGAGTGGTAAAAAAGGCAAGATTTGGCTAATCGCCAGTCCGGTAAAAAAGCACCCGAACCAAACGGAAATAAGGTTAACTCTCCAGGATTCCATAAGGACTCATAACGATAAGTAGCTGAAAACTGCGAGCAGCTTAACAAATTACTTAGCTGAATAAGGGTCCACAGGTGCGATAAATCACAGTTTAGTATTTTATCTTCCCGCTCATCATATTTGTGATACAGCTCACATCAAACCCATAATATAAGCAGGTGATTATGCTTCGCGTGCGAGCCGCTTGTTTGTTGTGTTCTATTCCCCTGTCGTCAGCCAAAACAATCTGCCAGAAGCCGAGGAAACCTGCGTTTTGTCGTGGTAATGTATGTGCTTTGCATTCATGGAATGGGTTTTTAAGATGGCAAAGTTGCGGGTAGGAATCGTATTTGGTGGTAAATCAGCGGAACATGAAGTGTCATTGCAATCGGCAAAAAATATTGTCGATGCCATCGACAAGACTCGCTTTGACGTTGTGCTGTTAGGTATTGATAAACAAGGGCAATGGCACGTCAGCGATGCCAGTAATTATCTGCTCAATTCAGACGACCCGGCGCATATTGCGTTGCGACCTTCTGAGACCAGCCTGGCGCAGGTACCGGGTAAACAAGCGCACCAGTTGATCGATGCACAAAACGGTCAACCGCTGCCGACGGTCGATGTTATTTTCCCGATCGTACATGGCACTCTGGGTGAAGATGGCTCTCTGCAGGGCATGCTGCGCGTGGCAAACCTACCGTTCGTAGGTTCTGATGTGCTGGGTTCTGCGGCCTGTATGGATAAAGACGTGACCAAACGTCTGCTGCGTGATGCCGGATTAAACATCGCGCCATTTATTACGCTCACTCGCGCCAATCGCAACAGCATCAGCTTTAGCGAAGTGGAATCCCGCCTGGGTCTGCCGTTGTTTGTAAAACCGGCCAACCAGGGATCGTCCGTTGGCGTCAGCAAAGTAACCAGCGAAGCCCAATACGATCAGGCCGTTGCGCTGGCATTTGAATTCGATCATAAAGTCGTGGTGGAGCAAGGGATCAAAGGCCGCGAGATCGAATGTGCGGTACTGGGCAACGATCATCCGCAGGCCAGTACTTGTGGAGAGATTGTGCTGAACAGCGATTTTTACGCTTACGACACTAAATACATTGACGATAACGGTGCCACAGTTGTCGTTCCGGCAGCAATTGCACCAGAGATTAACGACAAGATCCGCGAAATCGCCATTCAGGCCTACCAGACACTGGGCTGTGCCGGCATGGCGCGCGTGGACGTTTTCTTAACTGCTGAAAACGACGTTGTGATCAATGAGATCAACACGCTGCCAGGCTTTACCAATATCAGTATGTATCCGAAGCTGTGGCAGGCGAGCGGTTTAGGCTATACCGATTTGATCACTCGCCTGATCGAACTGGCGCTGGAACGCCATGCTGCGGATAGCGCGCTGAAAACCAGTATGTAAACCCGCCAGGATGCCTGATATAGCTATTGGGCATCCTTTACTTCATCATCTTCAACGCGGCGACGGATGATTAATCCGGCCAGCCAAAAGCTAATCACCCAGGTCACCAGCCCCACCGCATAGGTTTGCCACCCCTGCGCTTCAAAACCGAGTAAGCCCACCACGCCGTTGAGAATAAAGATAAGCCCAATAGCGAAGGCATAATAGTGCCAGTCTCGGCGGATTTTAACAGGCAGGTTCATAACGGCTCCGGTGGATATACAACATGAAAACGCATCCTCGCACATTTCCTCATACACGTCTGTGGCCTGTGCGGAATTTCTGAAATGTAAATTAATTTCACTTAAGGTTGCATAATTGTGACTTTAAGCAAAAAACCGAAATCCAGGAATAATCTCTACCTGAAATTACCATCATTCTGATATTGACATTGCCGATCACCTGTCAGACTCACTTTCAGTTACAGGCATTACGTCAAAAAAAGCAGGTTATTTCCGGAGGTCTTTATGGCTGATTTTACGCTCTCAAAATCCCTGTTTAAGGGCAAGCATCGGGACCCCTCCTCCCTGCCCGGCAACATTGCGTATGCCGTATTTGTGCTGTTTTGCTTCTGGGCGGGCGCGCAGATTTTAAATCTGTTGGCCCACGCTCCCGGCATCTATGAGCAGTTGATGCAGTTGCAAATGCAAGAGACAGGGCGCCCGCGAGTTGAAATCGGCCTGGGCGTCGGAACCCTTTTTGGACTGGTCCCTTTTCTCGCCGGAAGCCTGATTCTTGGCGCCATCGCGGCATTCGCGCGTTGGCGCCGCCGTCATCATAACGATGACTGACCCATACATTTCGCCCGACGATCGTCCACGCGTTTAGCAAACCACGCGGTAGTCAGGTTACGTGTGATCTTCGGGCTTTCCAGTTGAATGCCAGGCAGCATTTCACGGGGAAGCGTTTTCCCCGCCTTCGCTTCCGCCAGCTTATAGACTTTCTCGTACAGCGCGGTCTCTTCAAAGGCCAGGCTGTCGCCTTTTTGCAGCTGACGGCGGATCTCACTCTCGCTCATGTCCAGCTTCCCGGCCAGTTTACGTACCGCCAGCTCCGTTTTGCCCGGCTCGCTGCTGCCATAGAGAATTAAATCACCGTCCATCGCCAGCTTCACGCCGCTGGCTTTACTGACCGCATTCTGGAAAGCTGCATTGCGGCTGGCATACCACCCGGCATTGAAATCGGCGAAGCGGAAAATTGGCGCACTGTAATTCGCCGGGTAGTTAAGCAGATGATACGTACCGAACCACAGCCCACCGCGGCGGCTAAATACTTCCTGGCGCACGGTTCCCGCCATTTTCCACGGGTAGCCGCTGGCATGCTGCTCAGCAAAGGCGATGCTAACCTGCATCGGCCCACCGGTATGCACCGGATTAAGCGAACCAAATAACGTCTGCCCCATCGGTACCATGTTGATAAAATCATCAAAGATCGCGCTAAGCTGTTTTTCGGTTTTCACCGTATCCAGGCGCTCGCTGTAGCTTTTCCCCGTTGGCGAGTTAATCTTCAGCGCGGTATGCACCACAAATAGCGGGATGTGCATACGCTCGGCACGACGATCGATCTCTTTCCAGGCGATTTTACTTAAGTTCGGCACGGCTGGATCCGCCTGGTAATTTGACTCCTGTTGCGCGACCGCCAGCACCGAACAGATGTTTTCAACCGTCGGCGCCAGCTTCTGGCTTTCAAAAGTCTTTGCCAAATCCTGCGCCCATGCGTCCCGGTCTTTCACGCTGGCGGGCATTTTCTGGCGCACCACGCTCGCCACATCGACGGCTTTCTCCCCCTTTTTTAGCGGCTGCGCGGGTTGGCTACTACATCCCACCAGCACCAGTGCAGCAAGACCAGACAAGGGGTAAAGACGGGAAACCGTCGACATAACATCTCCTTATTATTAACTCAGTGTATGGGTAACTTCCTGAATATCCTGACCATCAAGCTCTCGTTCAAAGCTGCGCAGACGCTTATAAATAGACATCAGTTCCACTAACGTTGTCCAGGAGTTAATCAGATACTGGAACGAGCCGCGCACCTGGCCAAACACGTTGGTGATTTGCGTCATCAGGCCGAGCGTAATCGTACCGGCAACAATCGACGGAAACAGCAGGAACAAACCGAAAACGTTATCAACCTGCAGGTAAAGAATACGGGCGATATTGAAGTACATATAGTGAAAATAGAGACGGAAGTAATTTTGGCGTACCGCATGAAACAGTTCACGCACCGTCGGTGGCGTCGCACGGTTGCCATCATCTTCGCCATAGACCAGTTCTTTACGATAGGCCGCTTCCACGCGCTGGTTTTTAAACTCCAGCCCAGGAAGTTTTATCCCGACCACGGCCAGCAAACCGGTTCCCATCAGCGACCAGACAATCGCGGCAATCACCAGGCCATAAGGCACATGTCCAACAATCGGCAGGTCAGGAACATGGGCAGAGAGCGTAACCAGTACAGGCAGGAAGGCAATCAGCGTCATAATCGCGTTGATAAAGCTGACGCCCATATCTTCCAGCGTAGAAGCAAAACGCATGGTGTCTTCCTGCACACGCTGCGCTGCGCCTTCGATGTGACGCAAATGCTGCCAGTGCGCCATATAGTGTTCGTTCATCGCGGTACGCCAGCGGAATACGTAGTGGCTGACGAAGAAGTTGTTCATCACGCCAATGACCACGGCTATCAGCGCAATGCCGAGAAAAATGCCAACCTCATGATAGAACTGCTCAATCTTCACCTTGTGTGGTGTGCTGAGCGCAGTTTGAATTAGGTCATAAAATGGCGCGTACCAGGCGTTGACAGCGACGCCGACTTCAACCAGAAACCAGGTCACAAAAATAATCAGCGATGTGCCCAGAATAGACCAGTACTGCCAGCGGTGTGGGCTGTAGAGAAACCAGAACAGCGCGAACACCCCGACACAAAGAATGTAGTACGCATAAAAAATCAGATAATCCAACGACCAGAAACGCGCTGCGCTAATAGGTACGTCTCCCGACGCTCCGGTAATATGTGCAACCCAGGCTCCCCCACCTGCTTGCCAGAATACAACGGCGACAAGTGCCCAAATAAATGCCGAAATAAAGAACGGCCCCGGCTTTGGGAAAAAAGACTTAAACATAGTGCTCTCCTGCTAACTTCTTATCGTTATGACGACTGCTGTGCATTTGCCACCGTGGAGTGCGGAGGCCAGACGGCTTACGCCCAAAAACACAAGCTGAAACCGACAATTGTGACCAAAACCGAGGCACTTAGTTCGCACCTCGGTTATGAAGAATTGTTTCTGTGGTTTTCACACTCGACAACGTTCCAGTATGTGCAGATTATCACAGCGTAAGATCACAAAAGCGAACATCCGCAATCCAGGAAACTCCTACGTTTACTCATCGTTACGTTTTTCCCACTATCATTGGTTGATAAGCGCTTTGCAATACGCCGATGAGTAGTATAAATACGCATACGCACGACATCCTTTTTCACTTTCTCTAACTCATGGACACCACCGTTGAAACGTAGTCTGCTTTTTTCTGCCGCGCTGTGTGCGGCGTCATTGACATCAGTCCAGGCGGCACAGCCTATAACCGATCCGGTTTTCGCCTCCGATATCGTCGATCGTTATGCCGACCATATATTTTACGGCAGTGGTGCTACGGGGATGGCGCTCGTGGTGATTGATGGTAATCAGCGCGTATTTCGCAGCTTTGGCGAAACGCGTCCCGGTAACAACGTCCATCCACAGCTTGATTCCGTGATTCGAATTGCCTCAATCACTAAATTAATGACCAGCGAAATGCTGGTGAAATTGCTCGATCAGGGCACGGTCAAACTCAACGATCCATTGAGTAAATATGCACCTCCAGGTGCACGCGTGCCGACTTATCAGGGCACGCCGATTACGCTTGTGAATCTGGCGACGCATACCAGCGCGCTGCCGCGCGAGCAGCCTGGCGGCGCGGCAAAGCGCCCGGTGTTTGTCTGGCCAACCCGCGAGCAGCGCTGGAGCTATCTCTCTACTGCCACGTTGAAAGCCGCACCGGGTTCACAGGCATCTTATTCCAACCTGGCGTTTGACCTGCTGGCCGATGCGCTGGGAGCGGCCTCTGGTAAGCCTTATCCGCAGCTGTTTGAAGAAAAAATCACCCGTCCGCTGGGGATGAAAGACACCACCTTTACCCCGTCCCCCGATCAATGCCGACGCCTGATGGTCGCGGAAAAAGGCGCCAGCCCCTGTAACAATACGCTGGCGGCAATGGGCAGCGGCGGTGTCTATTCTACGCCCGGCGATATGATGCGCTGGATGCAGCAGTATCTCTCTTCTGACTTTTATCATCGTAGCCAGCAGGCCGACCGGATGCAGACGCTGATTTATCAGCGTACGCAGTTAACTAAAGTGGTGGGAATGGATGTTCCAGGCAGAGCCGATGCGCTTGGTTTGGGCTGGGTCTACATGGCGCCGAAGAATGGCCGACCGGGAATTATTCAAAAAACCGGCGGCGGTGGAGGTTTCATCACCTATATGGCGATGATCCCACAACAAAACGTCGGGGCGTTTATCGTGGTGACCCGTTCTCCGCTAACCCGTTTTACCAATATGAGTGACGGTATCAACGATCTGGTTGCAGAGTTGAGCGGGAACAAACCGCAGGTTATTCCCGCATCCTGAGTTAATACTCAAAAGGCAAACGGTTAATGCTCACCAGTTTGCCTTTATTCATTTCAATGTAACCACCTTTACGCAAAGCCGCGAGAACCTCAGCGACAACCGAGCGGGAAATTCGCGTGCGTTGGTGAATATAGTTCATGACGCCGATACGCGAACGCAGTACGTCGTCCCATTTCATCATGGATATCAGCGTCGCGCGAATCTGATCGTAGGAGTTATTGCCGATCAACTGCAGATCTCGCAATTCAAGCATGGAATTTTGCCATGCCAACCAACAAAAAGCTTCACGCCAAAGCTGGCACTCTTCAATTATATTAATTGTTTGTGAGGCAGGTAGATGGTATCCCGTACAATCGCTTTCCGTGATTAATCTGTATTGTATATCTGTTTTCATCACGCCATCTGAAAGCCCCATAATAAATGGCGCCTGTGCAATACCGACCAGCACATTCTCCCCTCGCCTCAGGGAAATTACACCATTTAAAATGATAAAGGTATCGTCACTGTTTATATCACTGGAATAAATTATTTCTTTATCGTTATCACACTCAAAGTGTTTGCCATATTTCGACAAACATTTATCAAGCTTACCAAATTCCACAAGCGGTTTATTTGCAGACAACATCTGAGCATTCCTTGCAATAAATGCCCGTCAAATCCGTGACGGGCATTTTTCTGAGTTAGATTATCTTTTCTTTAACAACGAGAGATGTCTTACCAGGTATATTTAACGCCAACATTTGCAGACCAGTCTTGATCTACATCACCACCACCGAGGTAGTTAGCATCGGTGTAGGCGCTGAAGTTTTTGGTAAAGCTGAACTGAGTACCCAATCCAACACGTACCGCAGAACCTTCTACACCGTTGTCGATAGAATCGCCGTTTACGTCAGAATCGTTGTTAGAGTCGTCGTAAACGTAGGCCAGTTTGAAGTACGGGGTCAGCGCCTGATCTTCGCTGTAGGCGAAGGTATAACCTGCATCTACACCGAGTTCATAGCGCATGCTGTCATAAGACTGACCGTCAACTTTCATGTCGTTGCTCAGCTTATAATCATCACCAGACTGGAACAGACCGGATACGCTGCCGTATGGCGTTACGTAGCCTGCGTCACCCAGCTTCAGGTCATAACCCAGTTTCAAGCCAAAGCCCCAGGCATCAGAAGAGGTGCTGCCATCAACATACTGACCGTTGCTCATGTTAGCAGACAGATCGTTGTTGAAGTGGGAGTAGCTTAAGTTACCGTCAACAAAGATGTTGTTGTCAAAGCGAGCAGAAGAGTAGATGTAGGCAGTCTGGCTATCCTGATCCACCTGACCGGTACGGTCGCTCATATCACCTTTCGCGAAGCCTGCTGCAGCACCGACAATCCACTTAGCGTTGTTACCATCAATTTTGGAATCAACACCAACCATGATGCCGTTAACATCCTGATCGTAGTTAATGGTGCCGTTATCTGCATCGAAGCTACCACCGAAGTAGCTTACCCATGCACCACCGTTATCAACCAGACCATGACGTGCGTTAGTCAGACGAGTACCAACGGTGTCTTGTTCCAGGTTCCAGATATTGGTGTTAGCAGACGGGATGCTCAGCGCCATGTTCGCGTAGTCTGTCAGTTCCATCTGCTGCAGAACAACGGTGTTACCCTGCTGCTGTGCCTGATAGGTGTAAGCACCGAGGTCAGCTTTGTTGGCTGCAGAGAAGGTGGCAGTGGTATTCACATCGTTAACGTAGATCAGCTCTTTGCCTTTGTAATCAGCAACGGAGCCAGCGCCGGTCGCATTGTCGACACGCACTTTGTAGTTACCGGATGCCGCAACAACGTTGTCAACAGAGCTGTTATCCAGTTCGTCGCCATTGTTGATATCGCCGTTACCGTTAACGGTCAGGTGACCGTCAGAGTTCATTGCGATAGTACCGTAACCGTAGTTAGCCTGAGTGGTATCCCAGGTACGATCGTTCACCAGATCGGCATTCAGAACATAGTCGCTGCTGTGGATGTTGAATACACCAGAAACAACATGGTTGCTGTTATCAGCATAATTGCCGCTGGTCAGTTCCAGTTTATCGGTGTTGAATACTTCAGTATCAAATTGATCAACATTAACATCCAACACACCACCATTAGTTACAGTGATGGTATTGGCATACAAGTTAGAACCCGTCGCCCATCCAGTGGACTCGGTCAAATTCACAGTACTATAGCTGTTAATTGTCAGATGATCTGTATCAACTTGACCACCTTCACCAATATTCAATGAAGAGCTATTGGTTAAATCAATAGTATCTGAAGTCAGCATTGAATCAGAGACGTTAACCTGAGAACCATTGTTCACAGTCAGAGTATCAACTAATGAATCCCCAACGGTATCCCACTCAGAACCGTTGTTCAGCGCTACGTTGAACACACCGCTCTGGAAGACTTTATTATCAACAACACGTCCCCAACCATTGGCTTCAGCGGTTCCACCCGGAGTCAGGCTATTGGTTGCAACATCAAACATATTTGCTGGGTAGATAGTCTCAGCATCGAAAGTAGCCTGGCCAACCCACTTACTACCATTATCAAGAGTCAGGTTCAGTTCATCGACATTCAGGCTATCGTCAGCCCAACCAAGGTTGGTATCCGCCACACCGTCACCGTTGGAATCATGACCAATAGTGTCAAAATTGGCATTCCAGTTACTGGTAAATGCAACATCACCAATCAGCGTTGAATTGCTGAAGTACACATTGTTTTTCATTGCATAGTCTGAAGAAGAGCTATCGGTGAAAGACAATGCAACATCGCCCGGACCAGTGTAATCACTTGGCTCATTGGAATTACCAAAGAAGGCAGTATTCGATTCCAGAATGGAATCTGAACCAGAAGTTACAGTAGAGTTGTAGACGTTGATGTTGTTATCCCAGGTATGGGATTCCGTCGTATAGGTGTTGTTGTAAGTATTCCCTTGAGACAGAGCAATGCCAGCAACACGTGAGTTGTTGGAAATATTGATATTGCTTTCTACATCAAGATTAACCGCAACACCTTCGCTGGTATCAAACGTTTCATTGGTATATTTAGTCACATCAACAGATAAATAAGAATCGGTGAAATACAACGCTTCATAATCATCATCAATTGTGGAATTAGCAATATTCAGAGTGAAAATATCACCGTCATACCAGTTTCCGTCAACAACGGTAGTGTTGTTAAATTCATATCCACCAAAGCCATTGCCATCAACATCAAAACGATCGTAGTAACCGCTTGGCAACATAGATGTAATTGAACCATGAATAACAGAGTTACTGATATTCAGCTGATTCACTGCGCCATCAGTGTAGTCATGATTCAGATAATAGGTAGAAATCGTGCCGTTAACGGTATCGCCGTTAAAAGACTGATCAAAATCACCAGCCGCATTATTATAGTAAACAAAGCCACTATAATTCACGTAGTTACCATCTACAGTTCCGGCTGCATCCATATTGTCCCAGTTCAGGGCCGTAGTTGGATTGTCGTAGTAGGTCCAGGTATCGTAAGTAGAAGCATTCGCCTGAGAAGTGATTGCCAAAGTGCAGGCTAATGCTAATTGTGATACTACAAGTTTCTTTTTCCAAATGTGCATTTGTCATCCCTCCTCAGGGACGTAATATAGTTGATCCATCAATTATCAATGCAAAGAAAACATTTTATGTTTCGCAGGGACGATTATGCGGTTTCATTAAGGAAAGGTTCAATTATTCTTTGCCCGTTGTCCGAAAACGGACAACGTAATAAATCCAAGTTACGCCATTTAAGAAATATAAAAACCAACACTTTCAATCAATTAAAAGCTAACCAACATTCAAATCATACAATTCACTAATGAATCAGAACGCAAACAAATATATAGCTAATAAATAAACAAAATCTATACACCACGCTATAAAAGCAAACACATAGATATTTAAAATAATAAAAAATAATAAACAAAACAATGAATATAAATAAATTGCTATGCTTGTGAATAAATTGTGCTAATGATTCATCCCTTCGTTACAGGAAATCCAGATATAACGCCAACTTTCGTAAACCACACGCCCTCAGGTTCGGGTATACTACGGCCTTCGATTCCACAAACATCAGGCATACCATGACAGACCTAATCCAACGCCCTCGCCGCCTGCGCAAATCTCCCGCGCTGCGCGCTATGTTTGAAGAGACAACACTCAGCTTAAATGACCTGGTGTTGCCGATCTTTGTTGAAGAAGAACTCGACGATTACAAAGCTATCGACGCCATGCCAGGCGTGATGCGTATTCCAGAGAAACACCTGGCGCGCGAAATTGAACGCATTGCTAATGCTGGCATCCGCTCGGTGATGACTTTCGGCATTTCCCACCATACGGATGACACCGGTAGCGATGCCTGGAAAGAAGACGGCCTGGTGGCGCGCATGTCGCGTATCTGCAAACAGACCGTGCCGGAAATGATCGTCATGTCCGACACCTGCTTCTGCGAATACACCTCACACGGCCACTGCGGCGTGTTATGCGATCACGGCGTGGATAACGATTTAACCCTTACCAACCTCGGCAAGCAGGCGGTAGTTGCCGCCGCAGCGGGTGCGGACTTCATCGCACCTTCCGCCGCAATGGATGGTCAGGTACAGGCGATTCGCCAGGCGCTGGACGCCGCGGGCTTCACCGATACCGCTATCATGTCCTACTCCACTAAGTTTGCCTCATCTTTTTACGGCCCATTCCGTGAAGCCGCGGGCACCGCGCTGAAAGGCGATCGTAAAACCTATCAGATGAACCCGATGAACCGTCGGGAAGCGATTCGCGAATCGCTGCTGGATGAAGCCCAGGGCGCAGACTGCCTGATGGTCAAACCGGCTGGCGCATACCTCGATATTCTGCGTGATATCCGCGAGCGCACCGAGCTGCCGATTGGCGCTTATCAGGTCAGCGGTGAATACGCGATGATCAAATTCGCGGCGCTGGCGGGGGCTATAGATGAAGAGAAAGTGGTGCTGGAAAGCTTAGGGTCGATCAAACGCGCTGGCGCGGATCTGATCTTCAGCTACTTCGCACTGGATCTGGCTGAGAAAAAAATTCTGCGTTAATAACGCCTAACCGGGCCTACAGGTCGTAGGCCCGGCAAGTGAAGCGTCTCCGGTAATCATCACGCCCGATAAAACGGCTTATCTCCCAGAATCGTTGCCCGATACATAATGCGCCGTTGCGGCAGATAATCCGCATTCGCATAATGCTGCGTCACGCGATTATCCCAAATCGCCACATCGTTGGGCTGCCAGCGCCAGCGCACCTGAAACTCCGGTTTGGTGATATGCGCGAACAAAAAGCTCAGTAACGCCTCGCTCTCTTTTTCCGTGACATCAACAATTCGCGTGGTAAATCCTTCATTCACGAACAGCGCCTGCTTCCCGCTCACCGGATGCGTGCGCACCACCGGATGCAGCAACGGTGGATGTTTAGCGACGGCCTCCAGCCAGCGCAGGTGCTCCTCTGGGGTCTTGCGATATTTATATTCCTGAAATGATTTACGGAAATCATGCTCTGCCCGCAGGCCACTCAGCAACTGACGGAACGGCTCAGACAAGGCTTCATAAGCGGCAATCCCACTGGTCCACAGGGTGTCGCCCCCGGTTGATGGCAGCTCTTTCGCCGCTAAAATCGCCCCGGCAGGCGGCGTGTCGATAAAGGTGACATCGGTGTGCCAGTTGTCGTTATCCGGCGGATTATCGTTATGGGTATCCAGCACGATAATTTCTTCTACTCCTTCGGCATGCGGATAGACCGGGTGAATATGCAGATCGCCAAAACGCAGCGCCAGCGCCCGCTGTTGTTGCGGCGTAATCACCTGCTCGCGCAGAAACACCACCTGGTGGCGCAATACCGCGTGATAAAGCTGTTCAAACTGATTATCGCTCAGCGGACGCGCCAAATCCGCACCAGAAATTTGTGCGCCAATATACGGCCCCAGCGGGGTTATGTTCAGACGTTCACTCATTGTACTTCTCCATGCCAGGGCGTCAGACGGCGCTGAAGCGCACGCAGACCCAGTTCTAAAATAAACGCGATAACGGCAATCACCGCGATCCCCGCCAGCACCACATCCGTTGCCAGAAACTCACCGGCAGACTGGACCATAAATCCTAAGCCTCGCGTGGCGGCAATCAGCTCTGCGGCCACCAGCGTCGACCAGCCCACCCCAAGTCCGATACGTAATCCGGTGAGGATCTCAGGTAATGCCCCCGGCAAAATAACAAACCACAGCACCTGCGCACGGCTGGCTCCCAGCGATTGCGCGGCGCGCACTCTCACCTGCTGCGCACTTTTCACTCCCGCCAGCGCCGACATCGCTACAGGGGCAAAAATCGCCAGATAGATAAGCAAGATCTTGGAGGTTTCACCGATGCCAAACCAAATGACCATCAGCGGTAGATAGGCCAGGGGCGGAACCGGACGATACAGCTCAATGATCGGATCGAGAATGCCGCGCATCGTCGGACTCAGCCCCATAGCGATTCCAACCGGAACGCCCAGCAGCACCGCCGCCAGCAGCGCGATAACAATACGTGTCAGACTCGCCGCCAGATGCTGCCACAGCGTGGCATCCATAAATCCCTGCGGACCGGCAATAACGATCAGCTTTTGTAAAACCTGTCCCGGTGGCGGTAAAAACAGCGGACTGACTAACTGCAGCGCCGCCACCGTCCACCACAACGCCAAAATGACGGCCAACGTACCAAGGCTTAAGGTAATCTGCCGCGAGAACGGCCAGCGCCAGTTGAGCGCGCGCTGGCGACGGGGTTTATCATTAATCACCACGCTCATGAAAATGCCTCCCGTTGTTCAAAGACTCGACCTAACACGTACTCGCGCATGGCGATAAACTGCGGATCGGACTTAATGCTGCGACTCGACTCTCCAGCCACAAAGCGACGGGCGAAATTCAGCGGCAGACGCTCCAGTACCCGGCCTGGGCCTGGCGACAGCAATACCAGCTCTGTCGCCATAAACACTGCTTCTTCAATATCGTGCGTAATCAACAGCACCTGTTTGCCAGTCTCATGCCACAGCTTCAGCAGCAGGGTTTGCATCTGCTCACGAGTAAAGGCGTCGAGCGCGCCAAAAGGTTCATCCAGCAACAACAACTGAGGATTGGCCGCCAGCGCCCGCGCAATGCCGACGCGCTGCCGCTGTCCGCCGGAAAGCTGCCAGATAAAGCGTTTGCCCGCGTCCTCCAGCCCGACTTTCTGCAACATCTCTAGGGCAATACGCTGACGCTGTGGTTTATCCACCCCCGCCAGCTGCAGACCAAAAGCCACGTTGTCCTGCACGTTACGCCAGGGCAGCAGACCTTCATTCTGGAATACGACCCCGCGATCTGCCCCCGGACCGTCAACCCTGTTACCCGCCAGCGTGATGCTGCCATGCTGATACGGCACAAATCCGGCAATCAGATTTAACAATGTGGTTTTCCCGCAACCGGAAGGTCCGAGTACCACCAGCAGCTCACCGCTATCGAGCGTCAGGTTGATATCCTCCAGCGCCGGTTTTCCACCGTAGCTGGCGGCAAGATGAGAGATTTGCAGCATCAGCGCCTCCTTATTTATTGCACGAAGCGATCGGTCACGTACTGGCTGTAATCCGTCGCGACAGCGGGGACTTTGCCCTGCTCTTTGAGGAACTGCGCGGTGTCGATAATGGCTTTGTTCACCGGTCCGGTCAGTTCGGCAGTCTGCTGTTGCGGCGTCAGGTAAGTGTTACCTTTCACCAGTCCCGGCACATCCGCTTCCGGCACGCCGCTTAAACGCGACAATTTGCTGATATTCTCAGGCTGCTTCAGCCACTCATCGGGATTAGCGATATAAGGTTGCTGCGCATCGATAGCGCTTTTGGCAAAGGCTTTCACCACCTCAGGATGCTTCTCGGCAAAATCTTTGCGTACCACCCACACGTCCAGCGTCGGTGCGCCCCACTCACCAACCTGCGATGAGTCGGTTAACACCTTGCCGTCTTTTTCCAGCGCATTGACCGCAGGAGCCCAGACGTACGCGCCGTCAATATCCCCGCGCTGCCATGCGGCAATAATCGCAGGTGGTTGCAGGTTCACAATCTCCACCTGACCGGGTTTAATCCCCCAGTGTTTCAACGCCGCCAGCAGGCTGTAATGGGTGGTGGAGATAAACGGCACCGCAATGCGTTTGCCAATCAAATCTTCCGGTTTACTGATGTTTTTCTTCACCACTAGTGCCTCGGAGTTACCAAGCTTTGACGCCAGCAGAAAAACTTCAATGGGTACTTGCTGACTGGCGGCGACCGCCAGCGGGCTGGAGCCAAGATTACCGATCTGCACGTCGCCGGAGGCTAGCGCCCGGACGATGCTCGCGCCGCTGTCGAATTTGCGCCAGTCAACGGTAGCGCCGCTCTCTTTGGCAAAAGTATTATCCGCCTGCGCCACTTTGGCGGGTTCGGCGGAGGTCTGATAAGCGACGGTTACGTTCACCGCCTGCGCCTGAAATGCGATGAATGCCAGTGCACCGAGAAGTGCGTTACGCGATGAAATAGCCATGATTGTCTGCTCCCCTGTCTTGTTATGGAGGCAGTATTTCGTTGCGGCACAATTTGATAAAGGAATTAAAAATTCTGGCTAAGAACAAAGCGTTTTTAGAAAAAAAGCGGCAATAGTTAGCGATTTTGCTCATTACAGATGGAATTCGTAGGCCTGATAAGCGCAGCGCCATCAGGCACTGTTGCCGGATGGCGGCGCAAGCGCCTTATCCGGCCTACAACACCCGGCAAATTATTGCGATTTTGTTACATTCGTTACATAACTACACCTGGATGATTGCCAGCGCGGCGCTGACCGGCATCATAGACGCCATTATCAGGCAAGAGAGTAAAATCATGATTCATGTTGTGCTGGTGGATGACCATGTGGTGGTGCGTTCCGGCTTTGCGCAATTACTCAGTCTCGAAGACGATCTCAACGTTACCGGTCAGTACAGCAGCGCAGCGGAGGCCTGGCCTGCACTTCTGCATGATGACGTCAACGTTGCGGTGATGGATATCGCCATGCCGGATGAAAATGGTCTGAGCCTGTTAAAACGACTGCGGGCACAGAAGCCCGGTTTTCGCGCCATCATTCTCAGCATCTATGACTCACCCACGTTTGTGCAAAGTGCGCTGGATGCCGGCGCCAGTGGCTACCTGACCAAACGCTGCGGACCAGAGGAGCTGGTGCAGGCGGTACGATCGGTCGGTATGGGCGGGCATTACCTGTGCGCCGATGCGCTGCGGGCGCTACGCGGCGGCGAACAGCCCGCGCAGGTACTGGAAGTACTGACCCCACGCGAGCGCGAAGTGTTTGAGCTGTTGGTCAAAGGCGACAGCGTAAAAGAGATCGCCTTCAAGCTCGACCTCAGCCACAAGACGGTACACGTTCATCGGGCGAACGTGCTGGGCAAACTGCAATGCCACAGCACCATCGATCTGGTGCATTTTGCCCTCGACCACCAGCTATTAACGGGGCATTAATGTCGCGTAGCCTTCGGCATTGGGTTATTTCTCTGTTTATTCTGCTGGCCTGGGGATCGGGCTGGTTGATGCTGTGGACGCTGGGGTTTTACCTGACCCACAACGGCCAGCAGGCGGCGCTGTTCCTGCCACACGGCGTCTATCTCGCGCTGCTCATCCTGCTTTCTCGCCGTTACTGGCCCGCGCTGGTATTGCCGCCGGTGCTGATGTTGTTCTGGCTGCACAGTGAGCAATTATTGAATGGCTATATCCTGCTGGCTGCGCCGTTAATTAGCCTGATTCCGGCGAGCATCGGCCAGTCATACTGGCACCGCTTCCCCCTTTACTGGCAGCGCTTAACGCTGCTGCTGGCCGGGGTGACGATCACCTCATTGCTCAATACCGCCCTGCTTTCACCGTTTATCCAAAGTCCGGCAACGTTAATTGGCCTGGCGTCGTTTACCGGCGGCGTGCTGCTGACGCCGTTTGTCTATCTGATCTATGAATTTTTGCACCAGCAGCACCGCTATCATTTGCTCGGGCTGGATACCACCAATCCCCCGCTGCGCACCTCGCTTATCATCTGGTGCAGCCTGTTTTTTATTATTGGCATCGGCACCCAGATGGTGTTGTCGCCGGAGATCGAGCGCCTGTTGCTGATTGTGGTGTTTTTACCGAACGTGGTGATGGCGTGGAAATTTGGCTGGCAGGGCGGCGTGTTGTCCGGATTGCTCGGCAGTATGATGATCACCATCGCCCGGCAAATCGGCGTCGGGTTCAGTAATTTACTGGAGCTGGAGATTTTCCTCGCCACCCAGGCGCTGCTCGGCATAGGGCTGGGGATCGCCATCAGCCGCCAGCAGCATCTGGCGCAAAACCTGCACCATTATCGCCAGCGTCTGGAAACTGAACTGGCGGCGCGTCGCGCGCTGACCGAACAGCTGATCCGCACCGAAGAAAACACGCGCAAAAGCCTGGCGCGGGAACTGCACGACGAAATTGGTCAGAACATCACCGCCATTCAAATTCAATCACAACTGGTCAAACGCGCACCGGGTCGCGAGCAAACGCTTGAAGCGGCAAATCAGATCAACGACCTGGCCCGGCGTATTCACCACTCCACCCGCCAGCTGCTGCGCCAGCTGCGTCCACCCGCGCTCGATGAACTGTCTTTTAAAGATGCACTACATCATCTGGTGAATGAATTTGCTTTTGCTGAACGGGGCATTCGCTGTCGCTTTGATTATCAGCTAGAGAATACGCCAGAAAACGAAACGGTGCGCTTCACGCTGTATCGCCTGTTGCAGGAGTTACTCAATAACGTCTGTAAACATGCCGATGCCAGCGATGTGTCGATTACGCTGCGCCAGCAGGAACATAGCTTGTTTCTGGACGTCGCTGACAATGGCGTGGGTATTCTGCCGGAAAAAATTCCCGGTTTCGGTATCCAGGGAATGCGTGAGCGGGTGAGCGCCCTTGGCGGTGAACTGACGCTCGAATCAAACGGCGGCACGCGGGTAATTGTTAACCTGCCCACAAATTTGCAACAAATCAGCCGCTAACCAGGAAAAAGTCTTAGCCACTCTGGACTTTCTCTCATCCTCTTTTGCTTTCACTTTCCTATAGTCAGCACAAACGGAGACAGCCATGCACGCACGCCCAGCCAGCGAAACAGACCAACAATACCGGGCGCTACGCCCTCGGCTGCTGATGTGTATGGTCATTGGTTACGCAGCGTTTTATCTGACGCGCAAAAGCGTTAACTACGTCCTCCCGGCGCTACAAACGGACCTCGGTCTGGATAAAGGCGATATCGGTCTGCTGGGGTCGCTGTTTTACCTGACCTATGGTCTGTCGAAATTTACCGCCGGCCTGTGGCACGACAGCCACGGACAACGCGCATTTATGGGCATTGGCCTTTTCGCCACCGGTGTTTTGAATGTGCTGTTCGCCTTTGGTGAATCGCTGACGCTACTGCTGGTGGTCTGGACGCTGAACGGATTTTTTCAGGGCTGGGGCTGGCCGCCCTGCGCCCGACTACTGACCCACTGGTACTCGCGCAACGAACGCGGATTCTGGTGGGGCTGCTGGAATATGTCGATCAACATTGGTGGGGCAGTTATCCCGCTGATTAGCGCCTTTGCCGCCCACTGGTGGGGCTGGCAGGCAGCGATGCTGGTACCGGGGATTATCAGCATGGCGTTAGGCATTTGGCTCACTCTGCAACTGAAAGGCACGCCCCGGGAAGAGGGATTACCGACGGTTGGGGAATGGCGGCATGACCCGCTGGAGCTGCGTCAGGAACAGCAAAGTCCGCCGATGGGGCTGTGGCAAATGTTACGTACCACCATGCTGAAAAACCCGATGATCTGGCTGCTCGGCGTGTCGTATGTATTGGTCTATTTGATCCGCATTGCGCTCAACGACTGGGGCAACATCTGGCTGACGGAAAGCCACGGCGTGAATCTGCTCAGCGCCAATGCCACGGTGATGCTGTTTGAAGTTGGCGGTTTGCTGGGGGCGCTGTTTGCCGGATGGGGATCGGATCTGCTGTTCAGCGGTCAGCGTGCGCCGATGATTTTGCTGTTCACGCTGGGGCTGATGGTCTCCGTCGCCGCGCTGTGGCTGGCGCCAGTGCACCACTACGCGCTACTGGCAATGTGTTTCTTTACGGTGGGCTTTTTTGTGTTTGGCCCACAGATGCTGATTGGCCTCGCGGCAGTGGAGTGCGGACACAAAGCGGCAGCAGGTTCAATTACCGGTTTTCTCGGGCTGTTCGCCTATCTGGGGGCCGCGCTGGCGGGTTGGCCGCTGTCGCTGGTCATAGAACACTACGGCTGGTCGGGAATGTTCAGTTTGCTCTCGGTCGCCGCTGTCTTTATGGGTTTATTGCTGATGCCACTGCTCATTGCAGGCATTACCCCTTCTCTCAGTCAAAGGATAAAACAATGAAACTGACGCTTACCTCTACACTAATTGCCTCTGCTCTGACGCTGGCAGCCTTCAGCAACGCAGCTCAGGCGCAGGGCCGTCTGGTGGTGTATTGCAGCGCCACTAACGAGATGTGCGAAACCGAAACCAAAGCCTTCGGTGAAAAATATGATGTGAAAACCTCATTCATTCGCAACGGCTCGGGCAGTACGCTGGCGAAAGTGGATGCCGAGAAGAAAAATCCGCAGGCGGATGTCTGGTACGGCGGTACGCTGGATCCGCAGTCCCAGGCCGGGGAAATGGGCCTGCTGCAGCCGTATAAATCACCCAATCTCGAACAGATCATGGAGAAATTCCGCGATCCCGCGAAGGTGAAAGGCAATCTCTCCTCGGCGGTTTACGTCGGTATTCTGGGCTTTGGCGTCAATACCCAGCGCCTGAAAGAGAAAAACCTGCCGGTGCCAAAATGCTGGAAGGATCTGACCAAACCGGAATACAAAGGTGAAATCCAGATTGCTGACCCGCAAAGCTCCGGTACCGCCTATACCGCGTTGGCGACTTTTGCCCAGCTGTGGGGTGAAGATCAGGCCTTTGACTACCTGAAACAGCTCAACGCCAACGTCTCTCAATACACTAAATCAGGCATTGCCCCAGCGCGTAACGCCGCCCGTGGCGAAACGGCGATTGGCATTGGCTTCCTGCACGACTACTCGCTGGAAAAAGAACAGGGCGCACCGCTGGAGCTAATTTCACCGTGCGAAGGTACTGGCTATGAGATCGGCGGCGTTAGCATTCTGAAAGGCGCGCGCAACCTCGATAACGCCAAACTGTTCGTTGACTGGGTACTATCAAAAGATGCCCAGGAACTGGCGTGGAAGAAAGGTAAGTCCTATCAGATCCTGACCAACACCACCGCCGAGACGTCTCCTAACTCACTGAAGCTCGACGACCTGAAACTTATCAATTACGACATGGATAAGTACGGCTCGACCGACGTGCGTAAAGCGTTGATCAATAAGTGGGTCAGCGAAGTGAAGATGGGTAAATAAGCCTACATCGGCGATCATTTGCCGGGTGCGGCGTAAATACCGCATCCGGCCTGGAATACCGGAACCGCTATGTCACACACACTTGCACTCCATCCCGTGAAAAAACGGGATGCGATATTTCTTTGGGTTTTGCTTGGCTGGCTGGCGTTTGCCCTGTTGCCAAGCTGGAGCCTGGACTACGGTCTGCTGGAGTCGACAGGCGAGGAAATACTCGCCGCCTACGGCTGGTCACAGTTCAATATCAGTTGGTTATGGTATCTGCTGCCGAGCCTGCTACTGGTGCGTCCGTTCCATGAGGCCAGGCGCGAACAGCGCGGCCGCCATTATCTTGATGCGGGCTGGGCTTTTTTCTGTATGGCGTTTATCGTCGCCAGCGCGACTCTTGAGGGGCACGGCTTAGGCTATGCCACCATAGTGTTGTTTGTGGCACTTGGCGCGATCATGACCCTGGCGCTCACCCGTCTGGAATGGCTGGGCGGCGACCGTTTCGTCATCGGCTCGCTCACCGCGATTGTCGCCTTGATCGGTATTTTTATCGTCTGGCCAAGTATCGCTATTTTTATTCCGATGTTCACCAACGACGCCGGGGAATTTGCCCCGCTGGCGTTTATGAATGTGCTGTCGCAGGCACATATCATTCAGGTGATCCTCAACTCGATTATGCTGTCGATTGCCGTCGGCGTCGGCTGTACCTTCTTTGGTCTGGTACTGGCTATCTATACCACCCGTATCGCCAGACGCAGCGCTATTATCGGACGAATTTTCTCGATTCTGCCGATCGTCACCCCGCCGTTTGTCGTGGGTTTAGGCGTCACGCTGATGATGGGACGCTCCGGCTACATCACCGAATTTATGGTCGAATGGTTTGGCTTAACCAACACCAACTGGCTGTACGGTTTTACCGGCATCTGGCTGGCGCAGGTGCTGGCCTTCACCCCGATGGCGTTTATGATCCTCGACGGAGCAATCAAAACCATTCATCCATCGCTGGAAGAAGCGTCGTACACCCTGCGTGCCAGCCGCTGGCAGACCTTTAACGGCGTGTTTGTCCCGCTGCTGAAACCAGCGCTGGCGAACGCCTTTTTGATTGTGGTTGTGCAGTCGCTGGCTGACTTTAGTAACCCGCTGGTGCTCGGCGGTAACTTCGACGTGCTGGCAACGCAAATCTACTTCTACATCACTGGTTCGCAGCTCGACTACCAGGCCGCCAGTACGCTGGGTGCCTTCCTGCTGCTGTTCTCGCTGCTGGTGTTCTGCGTGCAATATATGTGGATTGGTAAACGCTCATACGTCACCGTTTCCGGTAAATCCTACCGGGGCGACGTGCAGCCGTTACCTGTGACGCTGGTATGGAGCGTGGTCGCGCTGCTGGCGGTGTGGATTGCCTTTAACGCCCTGCTGTACGGCAGCATTTTCTACGGCAGTTTCACCGTTAACTGGGGCGTGGACTACACCCTGACGTTAGCGAACTTTACCAAACTGTTCGGTCAGGGGATGAGCGACGGCGCATGGCCTTCACTGCTCGACACCCTGCTCTACGCCGGTATTGCCGCGCCGATCACCGCCATCTTCGGCCTGCTGATCGCCTGGATAGTCGTGCGCCAACAGTTTAAGGGCAAGAAGACCATCGAGTTCACCACCATGCTGTGCTTTGCCGTCCCGGGCACCGTCGCGGGCGTATCGTACATTCTGGCCTTTAACAGCGCCCCGGTGTACCTCACTGGTACGGCGGCGATTGTCATTATCTCGATGGTAATGCGTAACGTCCCGGTCGGCATTCGCGCGGGTATCGCGGGCTTAGGCCAGATCGATAAATCACTGGATGAAGCCTCGCTCAGCCTGCGCGCCGGTTCGCTGCGTACCATTACGCATATCCTGCTGCCGCTGCTACGCCCGGCGATCCTTTCGGCGCTGATTTACAGCTTTGTGCGCGCCATTACCACCGTCAGCGCCATTGTGTTCCTCGTCACGCCGGATACCCGCGTGGCCACGGCCTACATCCTTAACCGCGTGGAAGACGGCGAATACGGTGTGGCGATTGCCTACGGTTCCATTCTGATCGTGGTGATGCTGGCGATTATTTTCATCTTTGACTGGCTAATCGGTGAATCACGTACCTCCCGTTCAAAAGCCAAAAACCAGGCGTAATGGAGCGCACTATGACTCAGAAAAATTTCGTTGAACTGCGCAACGTCACCAAACGATTTGGCAGTAATACGGTAATCGACAATATCAACCTCACCATCCCGCAGGGGCAAATGGTGACGCTGCTCGGCCCGTCCGGTTGCGGTAAAACCACCATTTTGCGCCTGGTCGCCGGGCTGGAAAAACCGAGCGAAGGGCAGATTTTCATTGATGGCGAAGACGTCACCCATCGCTCAATTCAGCAGCGTGATATCTGTATGGTGTTTCAGTCCTATGCCCTGTTCCCGCATATGTCGCTGGGAGAGAACGTGGGTTACGGCCTGAAGATGCTCGGCGTGTCCCGCGCTGAAGTGAAAGCCCGTGTCAAAGAAGCACTGGCGATGGTCGATCTGGAAGGATTCGAAGAGCGCTATGTTGATCAGATCTCCGGCGGTCAGCAGCAGCGCGTAGCGCTGGCCCGCGCATTGATCCTCAAGCCGAAAGTGCTGCTGTTTGATGAGCCGTTGAGTAACCTCGACGCCAACCTGCGTCGCAGCATGCGCGACAAGATCCGCGAACTGCAAAAGCAGTTTGATATCACCTCGCTGTACGTCACCCACGATCAGAGCGAAGCCTTTGCGGTTTCCGATACCGTGCTGGTGATGAACAAGGGACACATCATGCAGATCGGTTCACCGCAGGATCTTTACCGCCAGCCCGCCTCGCGCTTTATGGCAAGTTTTATGGGTGACGCCAACCTGTTCCCGGCCACCTTCAGTGACCAATACGTTGATATCTACGGCTACCACCTGCCGCGCCCGCTGCACTTTGATACGCAAGGCGAAGGCATGGTCGGCGTGCGCCCGGAAGCGATCACGCTTAGCGATCGCGGCGAAGAGAGTCAGCGCTGCGTGATCCGCCACGTGGCCTATATGGGCCCCCAGTATGAAGTCACGGTGGAATGGCACGGGCAGGAGATCTTATTGCAGGTCAACGCTACGCGTTTACAGCCGGACGTCGGCGAGCAGTATTATCTCGAAATCCATCCGTACGGCATGTTTGTTCTGGCGGATGCGGCATAACGTTTTGTGGCTTTGTAGGCCGGATAAGGCGCTTATGCCACCATCCGGCAATGCCTGATGCGCTGCGCTTATCAGGCCTACAGTGAACGATGCAGGCCCGATAAACCCTCAGCTTCGCGCTTTTAGCGCGGCAATATCTTTCGGCGTGGTGCGACAGCACCCGCCAATCAACCGTGCGCCAGCGGCCTGCCACTGCGGCAGATAATCCGCCAGATGCGAACAATGCTCACCGTGATGATGCCAGGTTTTGCTCACGGCATCATACTGCTCGCCCGAGTTCGGATACACCACCAGCGGCAGCGCCGTTAAACTGTGTAAATGCTGCAACGCAGCGGTGGTGTTTTCCAGCGCAATGCAGTTAATACCTAGCGCCACCACCTGCGGATAATCCGCCAGCAACGCAACCACGTCACGCAGCGGCGTACCGTCGCTCAGGTGCTCGCTGTCGCGCAGGGTAAATGAGAACCACGCCCGCGCACGCGGATATGCAGTCAATAACTCAGCCAGCGCGCTAATTTCGGCAAAATTTGGCAGGGTTTCACAGGCCAGAAGATCGGCCCCGGCATCCAGCAAGGCTTCCACGCGCGGACGGTGAAACGCCTGAAACTCTTCAGCGCTACGTTGGTAATCACCACGGTATTCAGAACCATCCGCCAGATACGCACCGTAAGGCCCGACCGATCCTGCTACCAGCAGCGTGCCCGCCTGCGGGTTCTCTGCCAGATACGCTTCGCGGGCTTTACGCGCCAGCTCCACGCTTTTGCCAATCAGCGCTTTCGACTGCGCTTCATCCAGATCTCGCGCGGCAAAGCCCGCCGGCGTCGCCTGATAGCTGGCGGTGATCGCGCACTGCGCCCCCGCCCGGTAGTAATCGAGATGGACTTCGCGGATAAGCTCCGGATTTTCGACCAGCACTTTGGCTGACCACAGACTATCGGCTAAGTTACAGCCACGCGCTTCCAGCTCCGTCGCCATCGCACCATCGAGCAGCAGGAAATCCTGTTTATCGAGGATGGCGCTTAACGGATTATTCTGCGACATGTTCGGGCTCCTGTTTGGTTTTACGCGGTTGAGTAAGGAAATAAGCACCATAACACACTGCCACAAACGGTAACCCGCACCACAGCGCAATTCTCTGCGCTGGATCGAATGCCAGCCCGACACAAGCCACCAGGCACAGCACAAATCCCAGTACCGGCACCAGCGGATACCACGGCGCGCGATAATGCAATTCACTCAATGCCTTACCCTGCTGCAGATGACGGCGGCGAAAGACGAAGTGTGAAGCGCAAATACTCAGCCACACCGCCACCACCGCAAACCCGGAGATTGCCGACAGCGCGACAAATACCGTATCCGGGGCCACCACGCTGGAAAACAGCGCCAGTACACCACCGAGCATACTGACCGACAGCGCCGTCAGCGGCACGCCGTTTTTCGTTACTCGCGCAAAACAGGCCGGTAGCGTACGTTCATTCGACAGCGACCACAGCATGCGCCCGGAGGCATACAGCCCGGAGTTCGCCGCGGATAGAATAGCCGTCAGGATCACGAAGTTAAAAATATCGGCGGCGTAAGGAATACCCACCTTCTCAAACACCAGCACAAACGGGCTTTTCTCCACGCCCGCCTGCTGCATCGGGATCAGCGCCGCCAGCACAAACACGGTGCCGATAAAGAAAATAATCAGTCGCGCGATAGTGGTACGAATCGCTACCGGAATGACCTTGCGCGGGTTTTCTGTTTCTCCGGCGGCAATGCCGATAAGCTCGGTTCCCGAAAAAGCAAAATTCACCGCCACCATCGTCATCAGGATCGGTAAGCCACCGTGTGGGAACCAGCCTTCCGCCGTGATATTACTCAGTCCAGGCGCGGGTGAGCCATCCTGCATCGGGATAAAACCAAAAATCGCCGCCCCGCCGAGGATGATAAAGGCGATGATAGTGACCACTTTTACCAGCGAGAACCAGAACTCCCCTTCGGCAAAAAAGCGCGTGGAGATGACGTTCAGACCAAAAATAATCGCGCAGAACACCACACACCAGACCCAAACCGGCACCTGTGGAAACCAGTACTGCATACAGAATCCGGCGGCGGTAAAGCTCGACCCCAGCGCCACAGTCCAGGTCAGCCAGTAGAGCCAGGCTACGGTATATCCCGTTGCGGGGCCGAGATAACGCGCAGCATAGACGTGAAACGCCCCAGTCTCCGGCATCGCGACCGAAAGCTCGCCCAGACACTGCATAACCAGCCAGACCACCAGCGCGCCAATCAGATAAGCCAGCAGCGTTCCCGCCGCCCCGGTAGTGGAGATGATGTACCCGGTATTGAAGAATAACCCTGTGCCAATCACGCCGCCTAAGGAGAGCATTATCAGGTGACGCGTTTTCATTGTGCGCTTCAGTGGCGCATTTTGTTGTGTTGTTTGCATATAACCTTCTAAACGTATGGACATCTAAACATCCAAAGAAGGTTTGTTATACCGTGTTTGTTAACAGAATGCAAAGTCAACCCTGCACCAGGCGCAAATGCCCGCGCCGGGCGCTTAATATCGGGTGGGGATTAATAATCAAATACAAAAAGGGCCGCCAGCTCATAACGCCTCCGTTGCCAGGCTTTATGTAAACTCTGGCAACGTCCTCATCGACTGGCGTTCACCCGGAAGTGGGAACCGTATCTCCCTGCTCATACTACCGAATGAGCGCTTAAGCACCGCTGGCAGGGATCGGCATCTGCGATTTGCGGCTCATCAGGATAAATACCGCCAGCCCTGCCAGCAATATCCCCGGCGCAGAAGCCGCCATCACCCCTACCGTTCCGGTGCCGAGCGCTAACATTTTCCCTGCCAACAACGGACCGCTCATTGCACCCAGACGCCCGACGGCGACAGCGGTACCCACGCCGGTGGCGCGGATCTGCGTGCTGTAAAACAACGGTGCCAGCGCATACAACACGCTTTGCCCACCGGTGGCAAACATCCCCGCCACAAATCCCGCCATCAGCATGCCGCTCAATGACGATACCGTGCCCAGCGCCAGCAGTGATGCCAGCATCCCGGTGTAGATCAAAAGTGACATCACCACCGGACGCAGTTTGTCCATCAACGCCCCGAGAATTAACGTCCCACTGGCCGCACCGATTTGCAGGGCAAACATCACGCCTGCCGCCTGCGAGGGCTGAAAACCCTGCTCGACCAGCAGCATCGGCAGCCAGTTGATCAGCATATACACCACCAGCAGGGTAAAGAAATAGCACAGCCACAGCAGCAGCGTGGCTGTCGCGGTGGTTGGCGCAAACAGAGCCCGCAGCGGCGCGGCAGCCACCTGCGTTTGTTGGGTATAAACCTGTGATTCCGGCAGCCAGCGTATTAACAGCGGAACCAGCAGCAGCGGGATCACCCCGCCGACCCAGAACACGGTTTGCCAGGCAGAGGCCAGACCGCTAAACCCGAGCGCTGCCGCCAGCGCCGCGCCAATCGGCACACCGCAGTACATCAGGCTCACCGCCGTACCACGAAAACGCGGGCCCGCCGCCTCAGAAGTCAGCGCGATCAGATTCGGCAACGCCGCCCCCAACCCAACACCGGTCATCAGGCGAGCAAACACCAGCGATGAGAAATCCCAGGATATCGCCGTCGCCAGTGAGAACAGGCCGAACAGCGCCACGGAGGCAATAAGAATGCGTTTGCGGCCATAGCGATCGGCCAGCATGCCGCCCACCAGCGCGCCGGGCAGCAGCCCAAGAATGCCCGCGCTGAAGATCCAGCCCATCTGCATTTTATCCAATGCAAACGCATTGGCGATACCGACGGCAGCGATCCCGGCGGCCTGTAAATCCAGCCCTTCCATCAGGGCGACTAAAAAACACAGCCCGACGGTCAACGTCAGGCGGGATGAGGATGCGGGGGTACGGGTAGTCATAAGATGTACCTCTGAGGTCACGATGCAGGTGAATCGCGGCTGATACGTTGCCAGCCGCGTAATCATTTTTATTTTCTGTTGCGCAGATCCAACGCCACGTCGACGATCATATCTTCCTGGCCGCCCACCATCCGGCGTTTGCCCAGTTCAACCAGAATATCTACCGCGCTCAGGCCATAACGCGCCGCCGCCACTTCGCAGTGGCGCAGGAAGCTGGAGTACACGCCGGCATAGCCCAGCGCCAGCGTTTCGCGGTCCACCCGCACCGGGCGGTCCTGCAGCGGACGCACCAGATCGTCGGCGGCGTCCATCAGCGCATACAGATCGGTGCCGTGCTGCCAGCCAAGCTTATCCGCCGCGGCGATAAACACCTCCAGCGGCGCGTTGCCTGCGCCTGCGCCCATACCGGCCAGGCTGGCATCGATACGATCACAACCCTCTTCTACCGCAGCAATCGAGTTCGCCACGCCAAGGCTCAGGTTGTGGTGGGCGTGCATCCCGGTTTCTGTTTCCGGCTTCAGCACCGCTTTCAGGGCGCGGAAGCGGTCACGGATATCAGACATGTTCATCGCCCCGCCTGAATCGACCACATAGATACAGGTCGCACCGTAGTTTTCCATCAGTTTCGCCTGCTGTGCGAGGTTTTCCGGCGTGGTCATATGACTCATCATCAGAAAGCCGACGGTGTCCATGCCCAGTTCACGCGCATACTGAATATGCTGGGCCGACACGTCCGCTTCGGTGCAGTGGGTCGCCACGCGTACGACGCGCGCCCCAGCCTGATACGCATTTTTCAGGTCATGAATCGTGCCGATGCCCGGCAACAGCAGCGTGGCGATCTTGGCGTGCTTGACCACGTCCGCCGCCGCTTCAATCCACTCCAGGTCGCTGTGCGCGCCAAAGCCATAGTTAAAACTGGAACCCTGCAGACCGTCGCCGTGCGCCACCTCAATGGAATCCACCCTCGCGTCGTCCAGCGCTTTGGCAATCTGGCGCACGTTTTCCAGCGAATATTGATGACGAATGGCGTGCATGCCGTCGCGCAGGGTCACGTCAGAGATATAGAGTTTTTTACCGTTCATGCTGCTTCTCCTGCCTGACGAGTGAGTGACTGCGCCATTTTCTCAGCGGTCGCCAGCGCGCTGGAGGTCATAATGTCGAGGTTGCCCGCATAGGCAGGTAAATAGTGCGCCGCGCCTTCCACTTCCAGATACACCGCGGTTTTCAGCCCGGAGAACTGACCGATGCCCGGCAGATTGACCGGTTTATCCTGCGGGATGACTTCAAACTGGACACGCTGTTTCAGACGATAGCCCGGCACGTAAGCCTGCACCGCCGCCGCCATCTCATTAATCGATGCTTCAACTTCAACCTCAGAGGCCGCTTCGCTCAGCACATACACCGTGTCGCGCATCATCAGCGGCGGCTCGGCCGGGTTAAGGACGATAATCGCTTTACCTTTTGCCGCCCCGCCAACCACTTCAATCGCCTTCGAGGTGGTTTCGGTAAACTCATCGATATTAGCGCGCGTGCCAGGACCCGCAGATTTACTGGCTATCGAGGCGATAATTTCGGCGTAATGGACTTTTGCCACGCGAGAAACTGCCGCCACCATCGGGATAGTCGCCTGCCCGCCGCAGGTCACCATATTAACGTTCTGCTGATCAACGTTGGCCTCCAGATTCACCACAGGCACGCAGTACGGGCCGATTGCCGCGGGCGTCAGGTCGATCAGGCGGATCGCTGGTTTAACGGCGCGCAGCGCGGCGTCGTTCTTCACATGCGCGCCTGCGCTGGTGGCATCAAAAACAATGTCGATGTCGGCAAATTCCGGCATGGCGATAAGCCCTGTCACCCCTTCATGGGTGGTGGCAACGCCCATGCGTCGGGCACGCGCCAGACCATCAGAATCTGGATCGATACCGACCATCACCGCCATTTCCAGATGCTTCCCGTGACGCAGAATTTTTATCATCAAATCGGTACCGATGTTGCCGGAGCCGATAATGGCGACTTTACGCTTACTCATGACTGACTTCCTCTTGTAACCGCCGCTGAAAAAGTGGCGGCAACTGAACCAATACCGTCGATATGGGCCTCGAAACGATCGCCCGCATTCACCGCCACCATCGGGCCTAACGCTCCGGTGAGAATGATATCTCCGGCACGTAGCGGCTCGCCGAGGCTGGCCATTTTGCGCGCCAGCCAGACGGCGGCGTTGATCGGATGTCCCAGGCATTCGCTGCCGCGTCCGCTGGAAACCTCTTCGTTGTTGCGCGTCATTTTCATCGCGCAGTTTTTCAGATCTAATCCTGCCGGACGCTGTGCCGGGCCGCCGACCACATACACCCCGCAGGAGGCGTTATCCGCCACGGTATCAACAAACTTGATTGACCAGTCACGGATACGGCTGCCGACCACTTCCAGCGCGGGCAGCACCCACTCGATGGCGTTATACAGCTCGTCAAAGGTAGTGTCGGCATTGGGCAGATCGCGGTTCAGCACCAGCGCGATTTCCGCTTCAATACGCGGTTGCAGCACGCGCTCAAACGCAATGGTGTCGTTATCGCCGTAGCACATGTCGGCAAACAGCGTACCGAAGTCCGGCTGATCGACGCCAAGCTGCTGCTGCACTTTCGGGTGTGTCAGCCCTACTTTGCGCCCGACCACGCGACGCCCGCGCGCCACTTCATACTGCACGTTGATGCGTTGAATGGCGTAGGCCGCTTCGGCGTTATCCACACCAATCAATTCACGCACTGGGGCGATGGCTTCCCCTTTTTCTTCAGCCTGACGTAAATCGGCGGCCAGCTGCTCAAGATTATGATTCGTCATGTCCGTTCCTTAAGGGCGTGCGAGGAAGTTCAGCACCAGCTGGTTAAAGGCATCCGCATGCTCCCACTGCGCCCAGTGTCCGCAGTCGCGGTAGATATGCAGCTCAGAACCGGCAATTCCGGAGAGCAGGCGCAGACCGGCATCCATCGGCACAAAGCGGTCATTGCGTCCCCAGACAATCAGGGTCTGGGCTTTGATTTCACCCAGACGCGGGCTGAAATCCGGGAACTGTTTCGGGTTGGCCTCCAGACTCTGGACAAAGTTTTCCAGGTGATCGCGACGCGACAGCATGTTATTCAGTCGTGCCTCAAACAACGCCTCGGTCAGGTC
Organism: Citrobacter sp. LUTT5; assembly: GCF_009905315.1. Classification (NCBI taxonomy): domain Bacteria; kingdom Pseudomonadati; phylum Pseudomonadota; class Gammaproteobacteria; order Enterobacterales; family Enterobacteriaceae; genus Citrobacter; species Citrobacter sp. LUTT5. The sequence goes on from NZ_CP047606.1 coordinate 3,755,514, forward strand.
GCTGGTGTCGAAGACAAAGATCTCCATCATCAGCTTCAGGTTCTCGATGGTCGGCTCGCGGTATAGCTGATTCAGGCGCTTGATACCTTCGGTCGGCATCGGGGTAAACAGACTCATGCCGCCCGTTCCGCCGCCCATTAGCACCAGTTTGCCCACGCGCTCCGGCCAGCTCAGGGTAAACGCCACAGCACTGTGACCGCCCATCGAGTTACCCAGCAGGTGGACTGTTTGAATATCCAATTGATCGACCACGCTTTTCAGGATGCGAGCGTTGAGATCAGATCGCGAACCGCGGTTAACGATCCCATCGCTTTTGCCCCAGCCAGGACAATCCAGCAGGATCACCCGGTATCCGGCCTGTACCAGCGGATCAATATTGCGGCTGAAGTTTGCCCAGCCCGTCGCGCCAGGACCGGAGCCGTGCAGCAGCACGACGGTCTCTTCGCCCTGTCCACAGTCATTGAAATGCACGCGTAGTGTTTCGCCTGCTTCCTGCACCTCCAGAAAACGACTGGTAGCGGCTTCGGTTTGCGGTTGGTAAGTCATGATGTTCTCCTGCATATTCAGTTCTGTTTCAGTTCTGTGTGGTAGCGCTCAGGGAGCCGAATCCGGCGATCCACTCCGGGATCGGGCGGTAATAACGGCCTTCACTACGCCAGCTACCAAAGGCAGAAATGGCGGCAAAGGCGGCAACCCAGGTTTTAACTTCGTGCGTTGATTTGCCCGCCATCACGGACAGCTCTTCGTTACTGACCGCGTCCAACTCCTGCAAACGCCCCTGCTCAAGCAGGCTCATAAAGCGGTTATCCCAGACAGGGTTCAGCGGATGCAGCGTGTTTTGATCGACCACGAACTTCTCGGCGGCGCTGATCACCCGCTGCTGGCGCAGCTCGCGCTCGTTTTCAGGTAACTGTTTGCCGCTGCCGAGCAGGCGGTCACGCATATGGGCATCAGCCTTCGCCAGCTCCGGGACCGGCGGTTGATGCGATAGACCACCGGAGCCTAAAAACAGCACGCGCTTATTCAGCGAGCTGGCGAAACGGCCAATCGCTTCCCCGAGCAAGCGGGTACGCTGAAAGCCCGGCAGCGGCGTGGCGACGCCGTTAATAAACACCGGCAACACCGGCACCTTATCCAGACCGCCGAGCAAAAACTCCAGCGGCTGCGCGAAGCCGTGATCGACCTGCATGTTGTAGGACACGGCAAGATCGATGCCGCTTTTCATCACCGCGTGGGCGCAGGCTTCAGCGAGATCTGTCGGCACCGGCAGTTCCCCCGCCGCGCTGCCGAAATCGCCGATCGCCGTGGCTCCCACGCCTAAACAGAACGGCGGCATCACATCGTAAAAAAAACCGTTGTAGTGATCGGGGGCAAACAGAACTACAAGTTCCGGGTCGAACGCCGCAATACGCGCCCGGGCGCTGGCGATCACGCCGTTAACCTCGTCAAGCACAGCCTGAGCCGGATCGACATAGCCCACCAGCGGCGAGTGGGAAAGACAGTGAAGATAAGCGTGCATATCAGGCAACCTTTTCAACAGGAATATCGGCAGTAGCGCGGGTAAGTGTCATCACCGACGCCAGTTTATTCAGGGTGCTGCCCAGGGTTTGCGGAATGGCGATGGCGGCCACGAAGCGGTCCGGGCGCATTACCACCAGCGCGGCGTTGTGCTGGGCAAACCACGCGCGCAGGCGGTTTTGCGTATCACCAATGCGGGTAACGCCGTCGTGGTTATCCTGATCGGTATGTATCTGCGTATCCGGCACGACCTGGATAAAACGCGTCCCCAGCGCCTGCCACTGTTGGATCTGCGACTCGCTCATGCCCCATAGCGGGTTACAGCCCCAGCCAATCACCGCGAAATTCGGTCCAATAACGTTGTCGAGCAGCGTCACTTCGCCCGATTCCAGCGTCACCTTCGGCTGGATAAACATCTTGCCGACCGGAGACGTTCTCGCCTCACCCTCACGCACCAGTGCTCCAACATGGTATTGCGGCATCGGCTTAAAGCGCATTTCGAGGAAGTAGCGTTTGACCGGCGGAATATAATTCAGCAGCCAGGAAACCCCGTCGCGCACCGCGCCGTGCCAGCGTTTTGGCGGCGCCAGCACGTTGCCAGCGGTCACGGAGAGATCGATCATCGCTTTGGCGTGGTCGCGGCGTTCCTGCTGGTAGGTATCCAGCAGCTCATCACCGGCTTTGCCCTTAATGACCAGCGCCAGTTTCCACGCCAGATTGAAAGCATCGCGCATGCCGCTGTTGTACCCCTGCCCCTGCCAGACCGGCATAATGTGCGCCGCATCGCCCGCCAGCAGCACGCGGTCAATGCGAAAACGTTCGGCCAGACGGGCGTTATGGGTATAAACGCGCTGGCGGATCAGTTCGACGTTGTCCGGGTTCGGCAGCACTTTGCTCAAAAGCTGACGCATATTCTGCGGTTCACTGAGCTGCGCTTCGGTTTCCCCCGGCATCACCATAAATTCGAAACGGCGCACTGCATGCGGCAGCGCAGCGGAGACATACGGGCGCACCGGATCGCAGCACAGATACACATGCGGTGTGCTGAGCGGATCGTTGGCAATATCCACCACAATCCACTGATTCGGCGCGGTTTTGCCTTCAAACGGCACATTCAGCGAGCGTCTGACGTTGCTGCCGCCGCCGTCGCATGCCACCAGCCACTGGGCCTTCACCGTTTCGCGCTGGCCGTCCGGAGCTTTCAGATTCAGCGTTACTTCACCGTTCTGTTGGCTAAAGGCTTCCAGTTCGCGGGAGAACAGGCAGCGCACGTTGGGAAAACGCGACAGCCCTTCCAACATCACCGCATCCACCTGTGGTTGAATAAACGCATTGCGGCGCGACCAGCCAAATTCGTCGGTCATCGGCTGGATATCAGCAAAGCAGCGGCCTTTCGGCGTGAGAAAGCGCATCGCGTGCCACGGCGTGGTGTGCGGCAAAACGCGCTCGACCAGCCCCACAGACTGCATGGTGCGCAACGCTTCATCGTCAATGCCGATGGCTCGGGGATAGTCGATCAGCGTGTCGAGTTTCTCCACCACCAGCACGTCAATGCCCATCTGGCCAAGATAGTTGGCCATCATTAGCCCCACCGGGCCGGCACCAGCAATCGCGACCTGAACGGTGTGCTGCACAGCGGGTTGGATATCCGGGTTTTTTGTTGTCATTTCAGAACCTCACGACTCGGACAAAACGCAATTGCGGACCCTGGTGAGGCGCAATCAGTTTTGTTAAAAATATGTGAATAATTTTTTGTTGTGCGGTCAGTATAGGAGTGAGTTTTTGCGCTACAATCAAAACATGCCTGGATGTGCACTAAGTGCACAACGTTGTTTTACCTGTAGATTTGTCAATGAATATGAAAAATGACGAGAGCACTGAGTACAAAACCGTACGCGGATTAACGCGCGGATTAATGTTATTAAATATGTTAAACCGGCTCGATGGTGGGGCCAGTGTTGGCTTACTTGCTGAGTTAAGCGGCCTGCATCGCACCACGGTCAGACGGCTGCTGGAAACCCTGCAAGATGAGGGTTACGTTCGGCGCAGCCTGTCCGATGACAGCTTTCGCTTAACCATTAAAGTCCGCCAGCTCAGCGAGGGATTTCGTGACGAGCAGTGGATTTCCGCACTCGCCGCCCCGCTGCTGGGGGATTTGCTGCGCGAGGTCATCTGGCCGACCGACGTTTCCACGCTGGATGTGGACGCGATGGTGGTACGTGAAACAACCCACCGCTTCAGCCGCCTGTCGTTTCACCGGGCGATGGTCGGGCGTCGTTTGCCATTGCTGAAAACCGCATCCGGCCTGACCTGGCTGGCATTCTGTCCGGAGAATGAACGTCAGGAACTGATTGAAATGCTGGCCTCCCGACCAGGAGAAGCGTTCCAGCTTGCGCGCGAACCGCTGAAGCTCAATGCCATTTTAACCCGGGCGCGAAAAGACGGTTTTGGTCAGAACTTTCGCGGCTGGGACCAGGAGGAAAAAATCGCCTCCATCGCCGTCCCCATCCGTAGCGAACAGCGGGTGATCGGCTGCCTGAATCTGGTGTATATGGCCAGCGCCATGACCATCGAACAGGCTGCGGAAAAGCATCTTCCGGCCTTACAAAAGGTGGCGAAACAGATAGAGGACGGCGTCGAGTCGCAGGAGATTTTGGTGGCCGGGAGGTGAAGTGGATCACAGTTGTTGGCGGTGAGAATCCGCGCAGGATATGGGTTGGTACGAAGATCAGCTTGAGGTCATTTCTGGTTCGTTTACGCTGCAATTGGTACATAAACGGCAATCATCGTTGAAACATTCGAGGATTGCCATTGGGATTAAAATCACAACGATACATTACACAGGCTGATTAAATTCGACATAAACCGTATAGTTTTCATCTTGCTCTCGATTGAGATCCACACTCGCGCCAGCTGAGCCTTTAAACCCATTCATGCCAAATCCTAAACGACTCTCTTTGTTTGAGGAAAATACACTCTTCTTTTTCAGTTCCAGTTCCGCACTTAAGCAGCCACCTATTTCTCTGGCAAATACAATGCTTTCCCATGATGGTTCATACGGTAACCAACTGAATTCTTTTCGTTCCAGAGTCATACCTTTTACCCATTCGCGCCCCGCTAAAGTAATTACTCGTTTATCACTACCGATATTCGTCGTAGCTGATTTTAAACTTATGTTAGCCTCAACTGAACTAACAGGAAGTTCCGCGTCTATTTCTGCTTTCGCAGCACTTAATAAATTCGACTTATTTTCCTTGCGAAACTCTATTTTCGTCGCCCCCAGATTTACAAAGACCCTGATCATCTCAGCTTCTCGTTCCTGAAGTAGGATATCATCTAAGCTATCACTGAGAATATAGAGATCCTTTTTAGACTCATTATCCTCTGACAGAGGGTGTCTGATGTAAGCCTGGTTTATCTGCGGATGGCCAGGTTGAAAACGATAATTTGCCCCGATGGCCGTTTCTATGGACATACTTATACGTTTTAAATATTTATCAAATGAACTCGCAGACTGTCTCAAGCTGGCAACGGAAACATCTTCTTCATCTTTTTTCGAAAATAATTGATATAAAGAATAGGCGGCAGGGGCTGCATTAACAAGAACTGCCACAGGCAAAGGCAGTAATCTTGCAGCCATCTCAAGAGCAATATTTGCCACCAGGGGATTTATCATTTTACGGTCACTATTTTCTGGTTCACCTCCACTCTTAGAAGACGAAAATGACTTACCCTTCTTCACTGTATTTTCAAGCGGTATTTCTTCCCCTTCGGAAATTAACGTCGTTATTATTTCTTCAGTCGAAGGTTCATCCTGAAGATCTTCATCCACAATAAATATTAAGTTTCCCATAATATCCCAAAATATATAATCAGCTCTGGTTGCATAGACAATCAAGCCTATATTCATGTCAAGTTTTTTACAATAAATTCAATTATTTATATAATTTCTGCATTCATCAGATCTTGCAAAAAAATCATCATCTCGACAAGCTATTCTAATAGCATCGACAAGATTATCATTACTGATGGGAGTCCAGAAATTATTAACAATTAGATATTTTTGACGTTTAACTCCATCTCTAACATTTAACTTTATTAATACAGATTCAAGCTTTTCCATATATTTATTATTTGATTTGGTTTTATATTCTGCAAATACCACAGCATATTCAGGTTCTGCATAATCTCTCGCTACCAATGGAGGAACAAGAAAATTCACTTCAGACCTGGCATCCAATATGTAGCCATTCATTTCCTTATACTCATATGCAGGCATAGAGGATGTATTTCCGCCGGGTATTGAAACACCATTTTTAGTGAACACTCCCGTGACGTCTTTAGTAATCCGATATATTACTTTTTGTGTCAGATCAGGGACTATTCTGAACTGTTCTATAACCTGATCGGTCGAACTTTTATTCGTTAAGTTAAATTCATAATTCCTACCCGAGGATTTAACATATTTAACTTGTACATCCCCTGTCAAAAAATCGAAAATATAGTTGCCAAGGAATGCAAGCAAACCAGTAGCTGCAAGCCATAAAATAAAACCATTAATTTTTTTGTGAAATGGTATACGAACAGTCTTATCCTTAGAATTCTTTTTGGATGTGTTGGAACGAGGAGGTCTTTGTTTGTTATTCCTTGCCATTTGTAATTATCACCCTAATATTCTGAACTTGATAGATGAATAGTTGTAATATGAATTCTGTTTCAAGCTAAATATAACCATCCACGTAGATTGCTTCCTATGTTACTTTACTAGTATTTTTTTACAATAGCTTGTAGGGTCAAAGCGGCTATAAGTAACTACCAAATTTAGTTGATATTTGGAATTATTAAGAATTTTTAAGATGCTGAAGAAATTTTCTTACATATGTCGCAATGCATTCTTTCACTCTTGCCAGATTATCTAAATCCTTAGGTGCTGGATGTCTATAGAGGGTTAAGAGGGAAGTTAAAGTAGCCGGATTTCAATGCCTCTTTCAGGAGCGCTGATGTTTAGCAGTGGGTTGTCATAAGGCGCTATATTAGTTTATACAGATTATTTTATCATTAAAGGAGATGTCATGGGTGTTGAGTTTCATATAACAAGAGCTGAATTTTGGGCAGATAATGATGATGCGCAGATAACATCTGATGAATGGCTTCACTACATTAATAGCGATAATGAATTAAGCAGATATATTATAAATGGCGATTATCACGCCTTGTGGTCAGGCCCCTCGTTATACGCAGAGCCATGGCTTGACTGGAGCGCAGGTAATATTTATACAAAATGGCCAGACACATATCTTTACAGAAAGATGTTGGGGATTGCAAAAAGCCTCAACGCCCAGGTAATGGATGATGATGGTACAATTTACAATGACGAATCACAGTGGGAATACGATCCTTTATCCTCGGGCTAATGACAGTTTAACAAAGAAGCCCAGACCCGCCGCATATCTACTCCAGACTCACAGCAATCACATACTGAATATAAAAAAACCGAAACCCCGCTCCTGAAAAGAGCAGCGTTCCGGTTTTTATTCAGTCTGAAGGGCTTCAGACCTTAAGCAGTTTCACCGTCTCGTCAATGTCGATTTCATCTTCAGAGAAAATCAGCGTCGTGCCCTGAAAGGTGGTGATAGCCAGCTTTTTCAGCGTGCGCATTTCACCAGGCTTCACGTCTGATTTTGGTCGGATGCTGTTCATCAGCACGCCGACAGACAGCACTGCATTTTCTTTGTCGATACGGGTCTCTACAGGGACTTCTTCGCTGTAGACCAGGAATGACTTGATCGAGGTGAGCTTCAGACGCTCGCCTGCGATATAGATGTACTTGCTGTCTGGTATGACTTTTACCGCGTAGGCAGACAAGCCTTTGTTATTGGTGGTGGGCTCAAAAGTCACCGCCGCGTCTTTCTTGATCAGCTCAGGATTAGCAACCTTAATCACATGAAAATAGCGATTGTCGCCGTTTTCATCTTTGATAAATCCAAAGCCTTTATCTTTAAACCACGTTGTGATTGTTCCGTTCATTGCTGTTTCCGCCTGATTAAACCTATTACTCGTAGAGTATACCTACTCAATTTGCGCGCAGTGTAAAACACAGGCCATACCTTTGGCTACTCGTTACCCCAACGATTGAGGAACTCCGCGATATCATCGATACGCTGAGCGTCGACACCGGCCACGGTTGCCATCTCCTGCTGCGCTTCTTCGCTGATCTCTTCGTTGTTCATCAAACGGGTAATCAACTGCTGGAAGTAGTGCGCCAGCGCGTCACGTTCTGTGTCGCTCACCGGCTTTGCGGCCTCGGTCGCGTACTCGTCGGCGATATCATAATATTTAAGCGGAATGTCGTTGTTCATCAGTTGCTCCGGGGGGATATGCGTGTGCCAGCAGTTGCCTGCCGCGTCTGATGTGAATGATAGCATTCTTATTTCATGGTTCGCGATCTGTTTTATTGGTCACTATGCATTACATATATCAATAATGTTTTCTGGCACTGCTTCGTATTTAATAAAATTTTCCGTATTTAAGTAACAGCACTCTTATTCATTTCGATATAATGGCAGCAAATTAAATAACGAGTTACAAAGGAAATATTAAATTACTTTAATTACATAATTGATATATGTAATCTGTTATTGGCCCAATCCCATCGCTAGTCGCCCATTTGCCCACATTCATCTTCTGGACAACACTCTACGATGACACCACTGATCCAACACGTGGAGCAAACATCATGAACATCACGCAAATCCGTAACGCCACGCAGCACATCACCTTTGGCGGTAAAACTTTTCTGATTGATCCGATGCTAGCGGATAAAGGTACTTATCCGGGCTTTGCCGGAACGGCTCGCGCCGAGATCCGCAACCCGACCGTTGATCTACCTGTCGATATCGACACGCTGCTCAACGTTGATGCGCTGATCGTGACCCATCTGCATGAAGACCACTGGGATGAAGCAGCGGCTCGTGTCGTGCCGAAAGACAAACCGATTTATGTGCAAAACGATCGCGATGCGCAGGTACTGCGGGAACAAGGTTTCACGCAACTGACCGTACTGACGCAAAACACCGCGCTTGGTGATATCACCCTGCGTAAAACCGGCGGCCAGCACGGTTCGGATCGCGCTTACGCCATCCCGCAAATGGCTGAGCGTCTGGGTGATGCCTGCGGGGTTATCTTCCAGCATCCGGCGGAAAAAACGCTGTATCTGGTCGGGGACACCATTTGGCGCGACGAGGTGGAAACCAACATGCGGACTTTTCAACCAGGCGTGGTCATTCTGAACGCAGGCTTTGCCCACGTTATCGGGTTTGGCCCAATTATCATGGGCGCGGAAGATGTGCTAAAAACCCACTTCGTACTACCTGAGGCACAAATTGTGGCGACCCACATGGAGGCGATTAACCACTGTCTGCTGACCCGCGCGGCCTTGAAAGAGTACGCCCGCGACAACCAGATTGCGCAATTCATTAACGTGCCGGAAGATGGCGAAACCCTGACGTTTTAAACTCCACAGAGGAATCGTATGCAACCGCTTAACGTCGCCATTGTCGCCGTGGAAGATTTCAGCCCGTTTCACTTCTCAGTGCCGTGCATTATTTTCAGTGACAAAGTGGCGGCGAAAAAGCGCTTTGAGGTACAACTGTGCGCCGAACAGCCGGGCATAGTTTCCTCGCAGGATGGCTTCGCCATTACCGCAGCCTACGGCTATGAAGCAGTGGAGGCCGCCGACATTGTAGTGATCCCCTGGTGGGGCACCACGGCACATCGACCACCACAAAGACTGCTTGATGCGCTCAACTGCGCACGACAAAACGGCGCGCAAATTGTTGGGTTATGTCTGGGCGCGTTTGTTCTCGGCTATGCCGGTCTGCTGGATGACAAACGGGCAGCTACGCACTGGGAGTTCGAGCAGGATTTTCAGGCGCGATTTCCGGCGGCCCGTCTGGATATCAACGCGCTATACGTGGATGACGACGGTATTATTACCTCGGCAGGGACCGCAGCCGCGCTGGATTGCTGCCTGTACGTCATCCGCCAGCGTTTTGGCAGCACGGTGGCGAATCAGATTGCCCGACGGATGATTGTGCCGCCACATCGCGAGGGCGGCCAGGCACAGTTTATCGAACAACCGGTAGCGAAAAATACCCAGGATCAGCGCATCAACGCCCTGCTCGACTATTTGCGCCAGCATCTCCACGAACCGCATAATCTCGACGAGCTGGCGCAGCGAGTGATGATGAGCCGTCGTACCCTCACTCGTCATTTTATGAAAGCCACCGGGTCAAGCGTAGCCGAATGGTTGATTGCCGAGCGCCTGCGCCGTAGCCAGACGTTGCTGGAGTCCAGCCAGTTACCCGTTGAACGCATTGCAGAACAGGTTGGTTTTCAGTCGCCTGTCACCTGGCGTCAGCATTTTAAATCCCACTTTGGTGTTAGCCCGGCTGAATGGCGTAAAACCTTTCGCGGCGATTAGCCTCTTTTTTGCGCCAACCAGACGGTGTGCCCGGCGCAGTGCGGATCTTCCATCACCATCTCGACCACCGCAAAGCCATGCGCTGACAGCAATGCGCGGTATTCGTCCGGCGCGAGGCTGGCGTGAAACAGCGGCTCACCCTCAAATTGCCCCATCGCGATGCCATTGTCCGTACCGCTGGTAAACATCAGCGCGCTGCCGGGATGGCTGAGGCGGTCAAAAATCGGGAACATCTTTTGCTGGTCCTGCTGAGTTAAATGGAAAAAACTGTCCCAGGCGATCAGACCATCGAAAGTCTCATTGAGTGCCAGTTCGCGCATATCCTGCTCCAGCCAGCGCTGTGCGGGAAAAGTGTTTCGGGCCCGCGCCAGCATCGCCAGGGAACCATCAACGCCGGTAAGCCGCAAACCTTGCTGGATAAAATAACCGGCAATCGGCTGACCGTTGCCGCAGCCAATATCCACAATGCTGCCCTGCCCGCCCATCACGGAAATGAATTTATCGAGCCAGCTTTTCTCGAACAAGGTGCGCGAGCGCTGGCTGGCAAAGGCATCCGCATGACGTCGGTAGATGGACAGAATATTATTTGCCGCAGAGTCGCTCACAATGTCCTCACTTTTTTCTTCTGTTAAGAAGAACGACGATAAATGCTCCAGCACACGATCCGCAACCCTGGAATGCGCCTCGCAGAACCTATGCGTAAATCCCCCAAAACCGTCCCGCTGTGGCATCATAGCGCGCAGATAACGTCATGACAGGGGTGATAAACGTGAAACCGGTAACGCTATACGATGTGGCAGACCATGCAGGTGTCTCTTACCAGACCGTCTCGCGCGTCGTTAATCAGGCCAGCCACGTTTCCGCAAAAACCCGACAAAAAGTTGAGGCCGCGATGGCGGAACTCAATTACATCCCTAACCGCGTCGCACAGCAGCTGGCTGGCAAACAGACGCCGCTGATTGGCGTTGTGACGGCGAACCTTGCCCTGCATGCCCCCTCACAAATCGTTGCCGCCATAAAATCCCGTGCCGACCAGTCCGGTGCCAGCGTGGTGATCGCCATGGTCGAGCGCAGCGGCGTTGAGGCATGTAAAGCCGCGGTCCACAACCTGCTTTCTCAGCGCGTAACCGGGCTTATCATCAACTATCCACTGGATGAAGAAGACGCCATTGCCGTGGCCGCCGCCTGCGGTACGGTGCCGGTGCTGTTTCTCGATGTCTCTGACCTGACGCCAATTAACAGCGTGATTTTCTCGCATGACGACGGCGCGCGCCTCGGCGTTGAACATCTGGTGCAGTACGGACATCAGCGTATCGCCCTGCTGAGCGGACCGCACACTTCCGTTTCGGCAAGGCTTCGCCGTTCGGGCTGGCACAAGTATCTGGCACATTACCAGCTACAACCCGTTGTGGAGCTGGAAGGCGACTGGAGCGCGATGTCTGGTTTTCAGCAAACGATGCATATGCTGAATAACGGTAACCTCCCTACCGCCATGCTGGTCGCTAACGATCAAATGGCGCTGGGCGCGATGCGCGCAATCAGCGAGTTCGGTCTGCGGGTGGCGGTAGATATCTCGGTGATTGGCTACGATGATACCGAAGACAGCGCCTGCTACATTCCACCGCTGACCACCATCAGGCAAGATTTTCCGTTATTGGGTGAAACCAGCGTCGACAGGCTGCTGCAACTTCCCCGTGGCGAATCAACCGTGGGCAACCAACTGCTGCCCGTCACCCTGGTTAAGCGCAAAACGGTTCTGCCACCCAACACCCAAACCACCTCACCCCAGGCGCTGGCCGATTCATTGATCCAGCTCGCGCGGCAAGTTTCTCAGCTCGCACCCAAATTGTGAACGCACAACAATTGTGTGAGTCAGTTCACTCATTGAACTCCCCAGCCTTTACAGTTGGGATCGCTTATCCGTATTTTGATTGAAATTGTGAGCGAATAACAAATTCAAACAGGATACCGTTATGAACCTGAACACAGATTCACTCTCCGCTGTTCTGGCCCGCCGTGACTGGGAAAATCCCGGCGTCACGCAGCTCAACCGCCTGGAGGCGCATCCACCGTTCTGTAGCTGGCGTTCAGCAGATGACGCACGTACGAATCAGCGTTCAAGTCAGTTACGCTCGCTGAATGGCCGGTGGCAATTTGCCTGGTTTGCCGCGCCGGAGGCTGTGCCGGAAAGCTGGCTTACAAGCGATCTGCCACAAGCTGATACTATCAACGTCCCCTCTAACTGGCAGATGGACGGTTACGATGCGCCAATTTATACCAACGTCACCTACCCAATCCCGGTTAACCCTCCGTACGTTCCGGCACAGAACCCGACAGGATGTTACTCGCTCACATTTCATATTGACGATGCCTGGTTAGATGAGGGTCAGACGCGCATTATTTTTGACGGCGTGAACTCCGCATTTCATTTGTGGTGCAACGGCCGCTGGGTCGGCTACGGACAGGACAGCCGCCTGCCATCTGAATTCGATCTTAGCGATTATCTGCAGCACGGCGAAAACCGTCTGGCGGTGATGGTGCTGCGCTGGAGCGATGGCAGCTATCTGGAAGACCAGGATATGTGGCGCATGAGCGGTATTTTTCGCGACGTATCTTTGCTGCATAAGCCCACAACGCAAATTCGCGACCTGCGCATTAATACCCGGTTTAACGACGACTTCAGCCGCGCCATGCTGGCAGTGGAAGTCAGAGTAGCGGGCAACGCGAGCGAAGATTTACGCGTAGCCCTGCAATTGTGGGAGGGAGAAACGCTCACAGCCGAAACGAATTCCCCACTCGGCAGTGAGATTATTGATGAACGCGGTGCTTATCATGACCGGGTGACTCTGTGTCTGAACGTCGAAAAACCGGCTCTGTGGAGTGCCGAAACGCCCAATCTGTACCGCGCCGTTGTGCAGCTGCGCACCGCGGACGGAGCGCTGATAGAAGCGGAGGCCTGTGACGTCGGCTTTCGTCAGGTTTGCATTGAAAACGGACTGCTGTTACTCAATGGTAAGCCGCTGTTGATTCGCGGTACCAACCGCCATGAGCACCATCAGATCAACGGCCAGGTGATGGATGAGGCGACGATGGTGCAAGACATCATCCTGATGAAGCAGAATAACTTCAACGCCGTGCGCTGCTCCCATTACCCAAATCACCCGCTGTGGTACACCCTGTGCGATCGCTACGGCTTGTATGTCGTCGACGAAGCCAACATTGAAACCCACGGCATGGTGCCGATGAATCGCCTCACCGACGATCCCGCATGGTTGCCTGCCATGAGCCAGCGCGTCACGCGCATGGTGCAGCGCGATCGCAACCATCCGAGCATTATTATCTGGTCTCTGGGCAATGAATCCGGCCATGGCGTCAATCACGACGCGCTCTACCGCTGGATAAAATCAGAAGACCCGTCACGCCCGGTACAATATGAAGGCGGCGGCGCAAATACCGCAGCGACCGATATTATTTGCCCGATGTACGCCCGCGTCGATCAAGATCAGCCCTTCCCCGCCGTCCCCAAATGGTCGATTAAAAAGTGGCTGTCGATGCCCGGCGAGCACCGTCCGCTGATCCTTTGTGAATATGCCCACGCCATGGGCAACAGTTTCGGTGGCTTCGCCAAATACTGGCAAGCGTTCCGTCAGTATCCGCGCCTGCAGGGCGGATTTGTCTGGGACTGGGTGGATCAGTCGCTGACCAAATATGATGAGAACGGCAAAGCATGGTCAGCCTACGGTGGCGATTTTGGCGACACACCTAACGATCGTCAGTTTTGCATGAACGGGCTGGTGTTCGCCGATCGCACCCCACACCCGGCGTTATACGAGGCCAAACATGAACAGCAGTTTTTCCAGTTCACGTTACTGCCGGGCGCTGAACGCCAGATTGAAGTGACCAGCGAATATCTGTTCCGCCGCAGCGATAACGAAGTTCTGCACTGGTCTATTGCCCTGGACGGCAACCCGCTGGCCGCCGGAGAAATCGTTCTGGATATCGCTCCACAGGGTCGCCAGGTGATTACCCTGCCAGATGTCCCGATGCAGGAAACCGCAGGTCAGCTGTGGCTGACGGTACGCGTAGAACAACCTCAGGCAACCGCGTGGTCAGACGCCGGGCACATCAGCGCCTGGCAGCAATGGAAGCTTCAAGAGAAGCTCAGCCTGACGCAACTGCCGTCTGCCCGCACCGCGCCACAGCTCAATGTGAGCGAAAACGTCTTTACCATTGAGAACGACAACAAGCGCTGGCAATTCGACCGTCAGTCTGGCCTGCTGACACAGTACTGGATTGGCGATTCAGCCCAACTGTTGACTCCGCTTACTGACCAGTTCACCCGCGCCCCGCTGGACAACGACATCGGCGTGAGCGAGTCAACCCGCATCGACCCGAACGCCTGGGTCGAACGCTGGAAGGCCGCCGGTCACTATCAGGCTGAAGCAACGTTATTACACTGTGCTGCCGACACGCTGAGCGATGCGGTACTGATCACCACTGAACATGCGTGGCAGTATCAGGGCGAAACGCTGTTCATCAGCCGAAAAAGCTACCGCATTGACGGCAAGGGTGAAATGCAGATAACGGTGGATGTCGACGTTGCCAGCGATACGCCGCATCCGGCCCGCATCGGCCTGAGCTGCCAGTTAGTGCAGATCGCAGAGCGAGTGAACTGGTTAGGTCTCGGTCCACATGAGAACTACCCGGACCGTCTGGGCGCCGCCTGTTTTGATCGCTGGGATCTGTCGCTTGATGAGATGTACACCCCGTATGTTTTCCCAAGTGAAAACGGTCTGCGCTGCGGCACGCGCGAACTGCACTTCGGCGCGCACCAGTGGCGTGGGGACTTCCTGTTCAACATCAGCCGCTTTAGCCAGCAGCAACTGATGGAAACCAGCCACCGCCATTTGCTGCAGCCTGAGGCGGGCACCTGGCTCAATATTGATGGCTTCCATATGGGCGTTGGCGGCGATGATTCGTGGAGCCCTTCCGTGTTGCCGGAATTTCTGCTGAGCGCCGGACGCTACCACTTCCAGTTCGTCTGGGGCCAAAAATAATAATATAAGTTGGGCAGGCCCAAACCTGCCCGCATTTATAGGAAGTCTGTTATGTATTATTTAAAAAACACTAACTTTTGGATGTTCGGCTTTTTCTTCTTCTTTTACTTTTTTATTATGGGCGCGTATTTCCCCTTCTTCCCTATCTGGTTACACGAGGTAAACCATATCAGCAAAGGCGATACCGGCATCATCTTCGCTTGTATCTCACTGTTTTCTTTGTTATTCCAGCCAATTTTCGGACTACTATCCGACAAGCTTGGCCTGCGTAAACATCTACTGTGGGTAATTACCGGCATGCTGGTAATGTTTGCCCCGTTCTTTATTTACGTTTTTGGTCCGTTATTACAAGTTAATATTTTACTGGGTTCAATTGTCGGTGGGATTTACCTTGGCTTTATTTACAATGCCGGCGCTCCGGCGATTGAAGCCTATATTGAAAAAGCCAGCCGCCGAAGCAACTTTGAATTTGGTCGCGCGCGCATGTTTGGTTGCGTAGGCTGGGCGCTGTGCGCCTCGATTGCCGGCATTATGTTCACCATCAATAACCAATTTGTCTTTTGGTTAGGCTCCGGATGCGCGGTCATTTTGGCATTGCTGCTGTTATTTTCAAAAACAGATGCCCCCTCTTCAGCAAAAGTCGCGGATGCGGTAGGTGCCAATAACTCGGCATTCAGCCTGAAGCTGGCGCTGGAGTTATTTAAACAACCAAAACTTTGGTTCCTTTCCCTGTACGTAGTTGGCGTTTCCTGTACTTACGATGTGTTTGACCAGCAGTTCGCCAACTTCTTTACCTCGTTCTTTGCCACCGGCGAACAGGGTACCCGCGTGTTTGGCTACGTCACGACGATGGGAGAATTACTCAACGCCTCAATCATGTTCTTTGCGCCGCTGATTGTGAATCGCATCGGCGGCAAGAACGCCCTGCTGCTGGCAGGTACGATCATGTCGGTAAGGATTATTGGCTCCTCATTCGCCACCACTGCGCTGGAAGTCGTTATTCTCAAAACGTTGCATATGTTTGAGATACCGTTCCTGATCGTCGGTTGCTTCAAATACATCACCAGTCAGTTTGAAGTGCGTTTCTCGGCGACGATTTATCTGGTGTGTTTCTGCTTCTTCAAACAGTTAGCAATGATTTTCATGTCAGTTCTGGCCGGAAAAATGTATGAAAGTATTGGTTTCCAGGGAGCTTATCTGGTGCTGGGGATCATTGCGCTGAGCTTCACGCTGATTTCCATATTTACCCTAAGTGGGCCGGGGCCGTTTTCCCTGCTGCGTCGTCGCGAAAGCGTCGTGCTGTAAAAGCATCTTTGCCGGATGCACCACTCACGTGGTTTATCCGGCCTACAACGCGTCATCTTCACACGACCATCCTGACCTGGAGGTTTAAGTTCTGCGGGCAACAAACCGCTTTTTTACCGTTATGGTAAAACGGGGCGATAAGCCAGGTCATAGCATGAGCAGAAAGACAATTGCGGTAACGGCGCTCTTGATCAGCGCACTACTTTCAGGATGTGGCAGCATTGATGCACGCACGGCAGGCGAGAATTCAGATACCTATTACGTGGGTATGCATCATGATATTGATAAACTAAAAAACCCAGGCGCTTACGATTATAACTATTTCGATTTAGCGCTGTTGTTTGTTGATGTGCCGTTATCGTTCGTGGCCGATACGGTTTATGCGCCGTTTGATTACTATCACGGGCCGTATAAGAAAGTGGATTAGAACGTAGGCCCGGTAAGCATTGCGCCACCGGGCATCACACGATGTTACTCCTCGATCGCCTGACGGATTTGCAGCAGCGACGCGGGATCGTCAATGGTCGTCAGATCGCCGGGATCGCGGCCTTCGCAGATCGCCTGGATCGTCCGTCTGAGCATTTTACCGGAACGTGTTTTCGGCAACTGCGACACAAACCAGACGTGTGCCGGACGGCCAAAGTTGCCAATCTGGCTGTCCACCAGCGCCATAATCGCCTTCTCTTCCGAATGTGCGATGTCGCGATCTTCAAGGCTGTCGCTTTGTTTCGGAATAACAAACGCGACCGCTACCTGCCCCTTCAGCGCGTCCTTCACGCCGACTACCGCCACTTCCGCAACGTTCGGATAGCTGGAAATACTCTCCTCGATCTCGCGCGTCCCCAACCGGTGCCCTGCCACGTTTATCACGTCATCCGTACGCCCCAGAATGAAGTAATAGCCGTCAGCGTCACGAATGCCCCAGTCAAAGGTGGCGTACACCTGGCGAGAAAACAGCGACCAGTAGGTATTCACAAACCGCGCGTCATCCCCCCAGATAGTCTGGATACAGCCCGGCGGCAGCGGCCCTTCAATCACCAGCATGCCCTTCTCATTCGCCGCACAAGGTTCACCGGTCACCTCATTGAGCAGTTGTACGTTGTAGCCGTACATCGGCACGCCGGGACTGCCCAGACGCGACGGCCTGTCGTCCAGCCCGCGGGCAATTGCCATAATCGGCCAGCCGGATTCGGTCTGCCAGTAGTTATCGATAACCGGGACGCCCAGCGTTTCTGTTACCCAACTGGCGGTTGGTTCGTCCAGCGGTTCCCCCGCCAGATACAACACCTCCAGCGAGGAGAGATCGTGATTACGGATTTGCGCGGTCGGGAATTTCTTCAGCACGCGGATGGCGGTCGGGGCGGAGAACATCCGGCAGACCTGATACTTCTCAACAATTTTCCACCATACACCACAGTCCGGATACGTTGGCAGACCTTCGTAAACCACCGTCGCCATCCCCGCCAGCAGCGGGGCATACACGATATACGAATGCCCAACTACCCAGCCGATATCCGACGCGCAGAAGAACACGCCGCCCGCTTTACCGCCGAAAATGGTGTCCATCGAGGTCGCCAGCGCGACCGCATAGCCGCCAACGTCGCGCTGGACGCCTTTCGGTTTACCGGTTGTCCCGGAGGTGTAGAGAATGCAGGATGTTTCGTTTGATTCCAGCCAGACAACTGGTACCCGCGCGCCGAGATGCTGTTGGCGCAGGGCGGCAAAGTCGGGGTCACGTCCCTCGACCCGCGCCATTTTCGCCAGACCGCGATCGACCAGCACCACATGACGCGGTCGGTGCTGCGCCTGTTCGATCGCATCATCGAGCAGCTTTTTATACGGCAGGATCTTGCCCCCGCGCGCCCCGGCATCCGCCGAGACGATAACCACCGGTCTGGCGTCGTCGATGCGCGCCGCCACGCTGTGCGAGGCGAAACCACCGAACACCACCGAATGAATTGCCCCAATGCGTGCGCAGGCCAGCAGCGTAATGTGCGCCTCGGCGATCATCGGCATATACACCAGCACCCGATCGCCACGCTGTACGCCCAGCGACAATAGCATCGCCGCCGCGACGTTCACTTCGTCATACAGCTGACGAAAGGTAAAAGTGCGTTCTTCTTCAGTTTCTGATGACACAGCAATCAGCGCCAGCGCGTCAGGCTGTTTCTCCAGCCAGCGGTCGATGGCGTTATGGCACAGATTGGTCGTGCCGCCGCAAAACCAGCGGGCAAACGGCGGGTTGCTGTGGTCCAGTACCTGCGTATACGGCTGCTGCCAGTCAATACGCTGGGCCTGCTCGGCCCAGAACGACTCCGGTTGCGTTATGGAACGTTGATAAAACTCGCTATAAGACATAATGCTCTCCTGTTGAACTTACGCCTTGCTGCACGCTGGTTTAAATAATGAAGAGATCCATATACTCATTGACCGGCATCTGCTCCAGGCGAGTTCTGTCCAGGGAGACATCCAGGATGCGCTGCTGCTGACGGGTCGGGAACTGACGCGCCAGGTTGATTTTGAACTTCTCGACCAGCTTCGGCATGCCGTCAGTACGACGACGCGCATGGCCGATTGGGTATTCCACTACCACTTCTTCAAAGCGTGAGCCGTCGGTGAATTCCAGAGTGATGGCGTTGGCGATGGCGCGTTTTTCAGGGTCGTGGTAATCGGCGGTAAAGGCCGGATCTTCGAAGCAGTTGATCTTCTCGCGCAGTGCATCAATGCGTTTGTCCTGCGCCACGCCGTCTTCGTAATCTGCCGCCGTTAAGCGCCCGAACAGCAGCGGAATGGCCACCATATACTGGATACAGTGATCCCTGTCCGCCGGGTTATTCAGCGGGCCTTTTTTATCGATGATGCGGATACAGGCTTCGTGCGTACGAATGGTCACTTTTTCGATATCGGCAGCAGTCTTACCTGCGGCCTGTAACTGCTCGTACAGCGTCATGGCCGCTTCTACCGCGGTCTGCGAGTGGAACTCGGCCGGGAAGGAGATTTTAAACAGCACGTTTTCCATCACATAAGAGCCGTACGGGCGCTGGAAGCGGAAAGATTCGCCTTTGAAAGAGACGTCATAGAAGCCCCAGGTTTTCGCCGTCAGCGCAGACGGATACCCCATCTCACCGGTTTTAGCCATCAATGCCAGACGTACCGCGCGCGAGGTCGCATCGCCTGCGGCCCAGGATTTACGCGTGCCGGTATTTGGCGCATGGCGATAAGTACGCAGCGACTGGCCGTCGACCCACGCCAGCGACACGGCGTTGAGAATTTCATCCCGGTTTAGGCCAAGCATCTCAGCGACCACCGCCGTGGAGGCCACTTTTACCAGCAGGACGTGATCGAGACCAACACGGTTAAACGAGTTTTCCAGCGCGATACAGCCCTGAATCTCATGAGCTTTGATCATCCCGGTCAGCACCGTTTTCATGGTCAACGGCGCTTTCCCCACCGCCACCGCATTACGCGACAGCCAGTCAGCCGTGGCCAAAATACCGCCGAGGTTATCAGAAGGATGACCCCACTCAGCGGCAAGCCAGGTATCGTTGAAGTCCAGCCAGCGGATCATCGCACCGATGTTAAACGCCGCCTGCACCGGGTCGAGCTGGAACTGGGTGCCAGGTACGCGCACGCCGTTCGGTACCACTGTGCCTGGGACGACCGGCCCCAGCAGTTTTTTACAGGCCGGATATTCCAGCGCTTCCAGGCCGCAGCCTAAGGTATCAAGCAGGCAATAATGCGCGGTGTCATACGCCACCTTCGAGGTGATCTCGTAGTTCATGACGTAATCAACGATATCAACGATTTCACGGTCAAATTCGGGGCGGACGTTCGAAATATGTGCGGACATAGGGTACATTTCCTGTTTTTTATCTTTATACCCGTCATACTTCAAGCTGCATGCGCGTTGGCTACGCTCGCTCCCCCCAGTCACATAGTTCGCTATGCTCCTGGGGATTCACTCACTTGCCGCCTTCATGCAACTCGAATTATTTAGGGTATGAGGTTTTGAATTAGCAACGTTTTTCAATCGGGACAAATTCGCGATCTTCCGGGCCGGTATAGTTGGCGGAAGGACGGATAATTTTATTGTCCTGGCGCTGTTCGATGATGTGCGCCGCCCAGCCGGTGACGCGGGCGATGACAAACAGCGGGGTGAACATTTCGGTGGGAACGCCCATCATGTTGTAAGAGACCGCCGAGAACCAGTCGAGGTTGGGGAACATCTTTTTCGTTTCCCACATTACGTCTTCCAGACGGTCGGCGATGTTGTACATTTTCAGCGAACCACCTTCCTGAGAAAGCTGTTTCGCCACGCGCTTGATCACCTGATGGCGCGGGTCGGCGATGGTGTAAACCGGATGACCAAAGCCAATCACCACTTCTTTGTTTTCCACGCGTTTACGGATATCTGCTTCGGCTTCGTCCGGCGTTTCGTAGCGCTGTTGGATCTCCAGCGACACTTCATTCGCCCCGCCGTGTTTCGGTCCACGCAGTGCGCCAATCGCGCCGATAATCGCGGAATACATATCGGAGCCGGTCCCGGCAATCACGCGGCTGGTAAAAGTGGAGGCGTTAAATTCGTGCTCGGCGTACAGCACCAGCGAAATATGCATCGCTTTTTCCCAGCTTCGCGACGGTTTTTCGCCATGCAGCAGGTGCAGGAAGTGACCGCCAATGGAATCATCGTCAGTTTCCGGCTGAATACGCTCGCCGTTATGGCTGTAGTGATACCAGTACAAAAGGATTGAACTGAGCGATGCCAGTAGCTTGTCGGCAATATCGCGCGCGCCGGAGACGGTATGACCTTCTTTTTCCGGCAGCGTACAGCCCAGCGCGGAGACACCGGTGCGCATCACATCCATCGGATGCGAGGCAGCAGGCAGCGCTTCCAGCACGGTGCGTACGTTAGCGGGCAGTCCGCGCAGCGCTTTGAGTTTGCTTTTATAGGCGGTGAGTTCATCGCGGGTGGGTAATTTCCCGTGGATCAGCAGATGCGCGACTTCTTCAAATTCGCACTGCTGCGCCAGGTCGAGAATATCGTAGCCACGATAGTGCAGGTCGTTACCGCTTTTGCCTACGGTACACAGCGCAGTATTTCCGGCGGCAACACCTGACAGCGCAACCGATTTTTTAGGTTTAATGACATGGGTACTATTTTGCAGGATCGTTGTGTCGCTCATGTTGTCCTCGTCATTTTTATAATATGTAGGGTACAAATTTATTGCCGGATGGCGGCTGTGCCTTATCCGGCCTACGACGGTTACTTTTTGCTATACAACGCGTCGAGTTTCTCTTCGAACTGGTAGTAATTGATGCTTTCGTACAGTTCGTTGCGCGTCTGCATAATGTCGATCACGCTCTTTTGCGTTCCTTCCTGACGCAGCACGTTGTAAACCTTTTCCGCAGCGCGGTTCATAGCGCGGAAAGCCGACAGCGGATACAGCGCCATCGCGACGTTAGCGCTGCGCAGTTCATCGGTGGTGAACAGCGGCGTAGCGCCAAATTCGGTAATGTTGGCGAGGATCGGCACCTGCACCGCGTCGGCAAACTGGCGGTACATCGCAAGCTCGGTGATAGCTTCCGGAAACAGCATGTCCGCGCCTGCTTCGACGTACGCCTGGGCACGATCGATGGCTGCCTCTAACCCTTCTACCGCCAGCGCATCGGTCCGCGCCATGATGACAAAGTTGGGATCGGTACGTGCATCCACCGCGGCGCGGATCCTGTCGACCATCTCTTCTTTAGAGACGATCGCTTTGTTCGGGCGATGTCCGCAGCGCTTAGCGCCGATCTGATCTTCAATATGCAGCGCTGCAGCACCCGCTTTGGAAATCGACTTCACGGTACGCGCCACGTTGAACGCTGACGATCCAAACCCGATATCCGCATCCACCAGCAAGGGCAGCGGGCAAACATCAGTAATGCGACGAATATCGGTCAGCACATCATCAAGGGTAGAAATACCAAGATCCGGCAGACCCAGAGACCCTGCCGCGACGCCGCCGCCGGAGAGATAAATCGCCTGATACCCGGCACGTTGGGCCAGCAGAGCGTGATTGGCGTTGATGGAGCCCACGATTTGTAATGGATTTTCTTTGCTGAGCGCGGCGCGAAACGCCAGCCCTGGGGAGTGTAGAGACATATCCCGTCCTCTTGTTATCAACTTGTTAGCATTCGTTGATTTACTTAAAGCAAGGGGTATGCCAAAGACCTTAATTTTTAATTAATTTATATATTTCCCTTAAAAAACAATATATTAATATAAGTTACTGTATCTTTATTGCACAAAAGCGTGTCAGCTATCGTTTCATGAAACGTTCCTTCATGTTTCATTGCAACATTTATGAAACACAACTAAACCCTAATACTCGGTTCCTTACTTTTTGGGTTAGTTATGGCTGATACGCATCTTCCACCGCGGGTGAACGACGACAAACCGGTTATCTGGACGGTTTCTGTCACGCGCCTGTTCGAACTGTTTCGCGACATCAGCCTGGAGTTCGACCACCTGGCGACCATCACCCCCATTCAGCTTGGTTTCGAAAAAGCGGTGGCGTATATCCGCAAAAAACTGGCTACCGAGCGTTGTGATGCCATTATTGCGGCTGGCTCCAACGGGGCGTATCTGAAAAGCCGTTTATCGATCCCGGTGATCCTGATTAAACCCAGCGGATTTGACGTGCTACAGGCGCTGGCAAAAGCAGGAAAGCTCACCTCGTCGATTGGCGTCATTACCTATCAGGAAACCATTCCTGCGCTTCTCGCCTTTCAAAAAACCTTTAATTTGCAGCTTGAACAGCGCAGCTATATCACCGAGGAAGATGCCCGCGGGCAAATCAACGAGCTGAAGGCTGGCGGCACGCAGGCGGTAGTTGGTGCGGGATTGATTACCGATCTGGCAGAAGAAGCAGGTATGACCGGCATCTTTATCTATTCGGCGGCCACCGTGCGCCAGGCCTTTGTCGATGCGCTTGATATGACCCGCCTGACGCTGCGTAGAAACGGTCAGTACGCTTCTGGCGATACGTTACGCACCCGCTACGCGCTCGGTGATATGCGCGGTCATTCTGCGCAGATGGAACAGGTGCGACACACCATTATGCTCTACGCCCGCTCGCGTGCGCCGGTGCTAATTCAGGGTGAAACCGGTACGGGCAAAGAGCTGGCGGCACAGGCCATTCACCGTGAGTTTTTCACTCGTCAGGAGAATCGGCGCGGTAAACCCTCGCCGCCGTTTGTTGCCGTCAACTGCGGAGCAATCACCGAATCATTGCTGGAAGCGGAGCTGTTCGGCTATGAAGATGGCGCCTTTACCGGCTCTCGTCGGGGAGGACGCGCGGGCCTGTTTGAAATTGCTCATGGCGGAACCCTTTTTCTTGATGAGATAGGCGAGATGCCGCTGCCGTTACAAACCCGGCTGCTGCGCGTACTGGAAGAAAAAGAGGTCACCCGAGTCGGTGGGCATCAGCCTATTCCGGTCGATGTCAGGGTGATTAGCGCCACACACTGTAATCTGGAGCAGGAGATGAAACAGGGGGAGTTTCGTACCGATCTGTTTTATCGCCTGAGCATTTTACGCCTCAAGCTGCCGCCGCTACGCGAGCGATTGCCCGATATCCTGCCGCTGGCGGAAGGTTTTTTAAAACAGTCGCTGGCGGAACTGGATGTGCCGTTTTCTGAGCCAGTACGCAAGGGGCTGGGTTTAAGTCAGCCGACGTTACTGAATTATGGCTGGCCGGGGAATATCCGCGAACTGCGTAATATGATGGAGCGCCTGGCACTATTTTTAAGCGTCGAGCCGCAGCCGGAGCTGAATGTTGATTTTTTACAACAGCTATTACCGGAACTGGCCATTGTTGCAGACTCACCACAATCATCGTCATTGCTGACGCCGCAGCAGGTGTTGGCACAATTCAATGGTGATAAAACCGCGGCTGCACGCTATCTCGGAATTAGCAGAACCACGTTCTGGCGCAGATTAAAAGAAAACCCGCCGGTACAATGACCGGCGGGAATCGTGATTTTTACAGCAGCGTATTATTTTTTCTTGTAGATATTGGCTGTGCCATGGATTTTATTATCCGTTTGACCGGAAGTTAATACCACAACATCGGCACCTTTCTCTTCCGCTTTCTTCAGCAGTTCTTCTTTGGCATCTGCGACAGAAACTTCATTGCTCGTTGAGATATCACCGATTTTTGTGTACTGCGACTCAACCTTTTCAAACTCAAGCTTTGTCATAAACTCCGCGGCATATGCGTTGGTCACGACAAAAGCTAACGCACCAATAAGTACTTTAATTCCAGTTTTCATAGACCAGCTCCAGGTTTTGTTATGACGCCATCATCGATCCCTGAACATGAGATAACGCGATTCAAGGATGATTAATAACTAGTCCAGCCTGGATAAAAAATCCACACTCAGCAGAAATATATAGAAATTTTGCAGCGCAGAAAAACCGGCCGTCGAGTATCAGCACATCAACCAGATCAAAGTTTCAATAGCCAGTGTGAGTTGATCCTCAGAACAGCCAGCTCGCTGAAATTATAGTGTTAACTTTATGAATATTTGAGGAATGGTTGCCTATGGAACCGCTACACGCCGTCATGCTCACTGTTAGCCTGTTTGTTTTAACCTTTTTTAACCCCGGCGCAAATCTGTTCGTAGTGGTACAAACTAGCCTGGCATCCGGACGACGCGCAGGTGTGATGACCGGTCTGGGGGTCGCCTTAGGTGATGCGTTTTACTCCGGCCTTGGGCTTTTTGGTATGGCAACGCTAATCACCCAGTGTGAAGAGATATTTTCATTGATTAAGATTGTCGGCGGCGTCTATCTGCTGTGGTTTGCCTGGAACAGCATCCGCCATCAGGCCACGCCGCAAATGCCCACGCTACAGCAGCCGATTTCCGCTCCCTGGTATGTATTTTTCCGCCGAGGATTACTAACGGATTTATCGAACCCGCAAACCGTACTGTTTTTTATTAGTATCTTCTCGGTCACCTTAAGCGCAGACACACCAACGTGGGCCAGACTGATGGCCTGGGCAGGTATTGTGTTGTCTTCCGTTATCTGGCGTATTTTTCTCAGCCAGGCATTTTCTTTGCCTGCAGTGCGACGGGCGTATGGTCGCATCCAATGCGTTGCCAGCCGAGTCATTGGCGCAATAATAGGTGTCTTCGCGCTCAGGCTTATTTATGAGGGTATTAGCCATCGATAAAAGAGTTTAACTTGACCATCGTGAGGTAATTGTCCGTAATACTGCCTGAATTTTTAATCGCACGTTGAGTGGCAGCGAGATGGAACAGATTGAACCGGTAAACGACACATTACTCCTTACAGAATGGCAGGCGCTGATACGACAAACATCGCCTGACGTTCACACGCTCCTCACATCGTTAAGCGATGAAGAGATCCACCATTTAGTGACCGTTTTTTATGACTATATGCTCTCTCATGCCCAGAGTGCATTGTTCCTCAATACAGAACAGGTCAGTACCCGCCTCAGCGGCAGTATGTTTGACTGGTTACGCAGCGTGCTCGGCAGCGCGCACGAAGATCTCTCACAGCTGCTGGCCAAACAACGCAAAATTGGCGTAGTGCATGCCCGTATCGGTCTGCCCATCGATCTGGTGAACCGCGGCGCGCGTAAGCTTAAAGATGAGCTGTATCGGGTGTTGAAAACCAAAGCTGACGACTCGTCTTCCCTGCTGAGCAATGCTATCTGTTTCAGCAGTCTGGCAATGGATACTGCGCTGGAGGCCATGACCGTCTCCTATTCCCCAAGCTACCAAAACTCCCTGCATACACAAGAGCAGTATCGTCTGCAGACTATTTACGATGACGTTAACGTCGAGCGCGAACGGCAAATCCGTTCGTTTACCGACTGGGAAAACCAGTTTATCTATAACATTGCCACCGGAATGCCTTTCGGTGAAATGGTGTTTCTGGCGAACTCTGATTTTGGTATGTGGTTCTCGCATAAGGGAAAACATATTCTTGGCAACAGCAATTTGCTCAAAGAAATGGAATCACTGATTGCAGAGATCGACACCCGTCTGACGACAACCCTATCACCTCAGCATCAGCCCACAGACCCCGAGCGGATGAGCTTATTACAGGATGTTCGCCAGCTGTCGGCAAAAATCCATTTCCTGCTCGCTTCAATGTTTGAGGCGCTGGTTAAGCAGGAAAATGGTAAAGATTCGCTGACCCAGTTGCTTAATCGCCGCTTTATTCCGACCATCATGCGACGTGAAATCTCGCTGGCGTTACATGCGCATAAGCCTTTTAGCCTGGCGATGCTGGATATCGACTACTTCAAGCAAATTAACGATAAATTCGGGCATAATATCGGCGATCTGACGCTCAAAAATGTCGCAGCGGTCATTTATGAACATATCCGTAGCAGCGATTACGTGTTCCGCTACGGTGGTGAAGAATTTATGATTCTGCTCGTCGAGTCAGATGAATCGCAGGCCAGTATTATTCTGGAAACGCTGCGCATGAAAATTGCTGAGATGCGCATGGCAGCCTCTGCGACAGAAACGTTTTCTATTACCGTCAGTATCGGTATTGCCGAATATGATTATCATCCCGACTACAAACAGCTGGTTGATAAAGCCGATCGCGCACTTTATCTGGCAAAAAGTAATGGTCGCGACCGCGTTGAGGTTTATCAGGAATAACCATTGCCCTGCAGAGAAATAAATACCCCGTTCAGGGTATTTATCTGGCTTGCGATAAATATCGAGCTGTTATTTTTATTCAGGCATATTTGCATGATGAAAATAACAGCCACCTAATAAGATGCAAATCAAATACACCAAATCTAAATAGCGCTAGCATATCCCGGTGATAACGCCTTCTGAATGCAGAAGGGGAAATATGAGGGATAGTAAAAAATCATGAATGGGAAGAAGAGAACGCGCTGGCAGCGCCGTCCTGGCACAATCGGAGGCAAACTGCCGTGGAATGACTGGCGCAATGCCAGCAGCTGGCGAAAAGCCACCCAGTTTCTCCTGCTGGCTATTAATATTTATATTGGCGTAACGTTCTATTACTGGGTCCGCTATTTCGAAACCGCCGGCACCAGCATCTATATTCCAAGGCCTGGTGGTATTGAGGGATGGCTACCGATCGCGGGCTTGATGAATATCCGCTATACACTGGAGACTGGTTTTCTTCCTCCCATCCATGCCGCCTCCATGCTGCTGTTAGTTGCGTTTATCTTGATTAGTCTGTTGTTAAAAAAAGCCTTCTGTTCGTGGTTATGTCCAGTGGGCACACTGTCCGAACTGCTCGGCAATCTGGGGAAAAAAGTCTTTGGTCGCAACTTCACGCTGCCGCGCTGGCTGGATATCCCGCTGCTCAGTCTGAAGTATCTGTTGCTGAGTTTCTTTTTGTATATCGCCCTGTCGATGCCTGCACAGGGGATTCAGTATTTTCTAATGTCGGCCTATGGCATGATTATCGACGTGAAGATGCTCGATTTCTTTCGCCATATTGGCCCCGCTACGCTCATCTTTGTTGTCGTTATCAGCGTCCTGAGCCTGTTTATTCGCAATGCCTGGTGCCGCTATCTGTGCCCTTATGGCGCGCTGCTCGGCCTGTTCTCGCTATTCTCGCCGTTTAAAATCCGCCGTAACGCAGACAGTTGCATCGACTGCGGAAAATGCGCGAAAAACTGCCCGTCGAATATCCCGGTCGACAGACTGATTCAGGTGCGTACCGTGGAATGCACTGGCTGCATGACCTGCGTTGAATCCTGCCCGGTAGCCTCAACGCTGAGCTTTTCACTGCAGACTCCGCCTGGAGCACAAGGCAACGGTGGTAAATCGTTATGGCGTCAGAGGACGCTGTCAGGTGTTGCCATGACGCTACTGGTGCTTGGCATTCTGTTTGCCACCATTGGTTATGCGGTTTATGCCAATGTCTGGGATACGCCAGTACCCGATCATATGTATTTCCAGCTGATCCCGAAGGCAAAGATGATCGGCCATTAATTTTTGTATCAGTATTTTCAAAACCCTGCCAATTCTGGCAGGGTTTCCCGTCTGTCCTGCCATTTTAAGACAATTGAACTTGTGCCATCGTGCTCTCGTTTATACAACCTTAAATATCATCCGTAATAATTTTTCTATTTTGTTATGGGCGACTGGGATCAAAATAATGAACGGGATAACATCATGACTAAAATAAAACTGGTACTGCTATTACCTCTGTTTCTGGCAGGTTGTACGATGAGTGACGGAGAATTAAGAAACGCTTACGCTCAGCATTATCAGCAACCTACCGCCTATGTAGATGCTTATAAACAGAAAATAGCCAGTATGGATATTCATGCGCTGGCCCAATATGCCGCCGCAGAAGATAAGAAAAAAATGCGTGGGCAGCCAAGGCTGAAAATCGACGAATTTATTACCATTGAGAACGTGCAGGCGAAAGGAAATCGGGTGGTTTACGATTACTCACTGTCCGAAAACTGGCTGGCGCTGTCCGCAGATAAACAGCGCGAGAAGCAGACCAATATGAATAAAGACCTGATCTACCGTACCTGCTCGCTGGAAACGGTACGTCTGGCGCAGGCAAAAGGGCTGGAAGAAGAGCATAACTATTACAGTCAGTACCCAGACAAAGTCGCCTTTACTCTGAGAACCAGCGCGCAGATTTGTATGCAAAACGGTTTTACACAATAACCGCAATCCACTATGCCTGATGCGCTACGCTCATCAGGCATACAATTTGCACACTGCACCAGGCCGGATAAGGCGCCAGCGCTGCATCCGGCTAAAACATCAGAATTTCCAGGACACACTGCCGACAATGCTGCGCTCGGCGCCGAAGTAGCAGTATGAGAGCGAGTTACAGGCCGCAACGTAGCGCTTGTCGGTCAGGTTGTTAACGTTCAACTGCGCACTCAACCCTTTAATACCGATATTCGTTAAGTCGTAACCAATCACCATATCCACCAGAGTGTAGGACGGCAGGGTGTGAGTATTCAGGCGATCGCTGGTAATACCGTTAACGTAGCGCACGCCTGAACCCAACGTCAGACCGTCCAGCGGACCACTTTTTACATCGTAGCTCAGCCAGGCACTGGCCTGGTTACGCGGGGCGTACACTGCGCGCTTGCCCTGCTCTTCCGGGCTGCTTTTCTTATAGCGAATGTCGGTATAGGTATACGCCGCCTGCAAACGGAAGCTATCCGTCAGTTGGCTAATTGCCTCCAGCTCCACCCCTTCAGATTCAATTTCCCCAATCGAGCGGTATGGATCGGTCGGCTCTTCTTTAGTGGCTATATTCGTCTGATTGATACGGAACACCGACGCGCTGAACTGACTGTTAAGACCTTCCGGCTCATATTTCAGCCCGGCTTCCCACTGCTTGCCTTTCATCGGATCCAGCAGATTGCCGTTCTCATCGGCAAAACTGGTGGGCGTAAAGGCAGTGGAGTAACTCACGTACGGCGCAAAGCCGTTATCGAACAAATAGAGCAACGCGGCGCGGGTGCTGAAGTTGTTTTTATCCAGATCGCTGCGAGTATCCTTGATCTTATCAATATTAGAAACGCTGACCTGATCGTAGCGACCACCGAGCGTAATACGCCAGCGATCCCATGACATCTGATCCTGCAAATAGTAACCCGTCTGGCGCAGCTTGTGTTTCTCACGCGCATACATGTCGATGTAATCAGGCTTCGCGCCGTACACCGGATTAAAGGCGTCAATCGGGGGGAAAGCGCCGTAGTAACCGGTAGTATTGTTGCTGCGATCCTGATAGTCGATCCCCACCAGCAAACGGTGGTTTACCTGCCAGGTATCAAAGCTGCCGTCGAGCTGGTTATCCAGCGTAATCGCCGACATTTTTTCATCGGAGCCGGAGTAGCCGCGATTAAGCTCGGTTTCATTCAACCAGCCCGCCGCATACACCTGGTTCAGCTCAACGTCGGTATGCAGATAGCGCAGCTTTTGCCGCACCGACCAACCGCTATCAAACATATGCTCAATGTTGTAGCCCACCATGTTTTCACGGCGATCGTATTTGTCATAATCATCCTCGCCTTCGTAAAAGGTATTGGAGATCTTTTTCCCGTAATGCGGAACCACGGTGCCGTCATACGGCAGACCGGAGTGGCTTCCGCCTTCCGGGTCACGGTGCAGATAGGCCATCAGATCCAGACGCGTCTGGTCGGTGATACGCCAGGTCAGGCTGGGCATCAGCGCGTAACGTTCTTCCTTCAATGGACCAAACTGCGAGTCCGCGTAACGCGTCATCCCGCTCAATCGCGCCGCCACTCGATCGTTATCATCCAGCGCCCCGGTGACGTCAAACGCCGCGCCGCGCTGGTTATTGTTGCCGGCAAACAGCTTCACTTCACCGCCCGCATCAAACGACGGCTTACGTGAGGTCAGCGCCACAATACCGCCCGGGGACGAACGGCCATACAGTACGGAAGCCGGGCCACGTACGACTTCGATATCTTCGAGGAACCACGGATCAACCACCAGCGAGCTGTGTGAGTTGGTGTCGCCCATCATCTTCAGACCATCGAGATAGACGTTATCCAGGCTACCGTCAGAAAAGCCACGCAGCACGATGTAGTCAAAGCGGTTGGAGGCGCCAATCTGATTGCTGTACACCCCCGGCGTATAGCTGACAGCCTGGCGCACGCTGGTTGCGCCTTGCTCTTCAAACTGTTCACGGGTAACGATCGATACCGACTGCGGCGTTTCAATATCCGGCGTGGCAAGCTTCGTGGCCCCGCTCTGCATCTGCGAGGTGACAACCACCGTATCGTTTTTTGTTGTTTCCTGCGCCAGCAGAGGAAAAGCCACGCTGCCGGTCACCCATCCCACCAGCAGCGCCAAGCGAGTCTTCGCGAACATGAATATCTCCAAAGGCATGTCTAATTGTAAGTGAGAATTATTACCTTTTTGCTGACGGAGATAGCTATGCCGGATGCCAGGTTGCCTATGCGCAGTGCCAAATTGTCAGGAAATCACGTGCGTAAAACGCAAATATGGATTAGCAAGGTTTGAGCAAATCGCCGGGCGAAAAGCCGTAACGACGACGAAAAGCGGTAGAAAAGTTGGTGGCGTGCTGATAACCCGACATCCAGGCCGCCTGCTGTACGCTATATCCTTCCAGTAGATAGCCGCGCGCATGTTCCAGACGGCAATCGCGCAGGTAGTCGAATACCGAACAGCCATAGGCTGCACGGAACTTACTGCGCAGACTGCTGGGGCTCATCGCCGCGCGTTGGGCCAGTTCATTAAGGGTGTAGTCATTTTCGGGACTCTCCTCCAGCAGTCGGCGAACGACCTCCAGCCGCTGCTGCTCACCGCTCGCCGCAAGACGTTTACCGCTCTCGACCTGACACATGCTGAGACCATGACCGAACAGTTGTAATATCAGCCCTTCCAGCATCAGCTGACGAGAAACATGGCTAATCGTACTCTGCTGCGCGTACTGCAGCCCGCTGAGTAAAAACCCCGGCACCTGCCAGATAAGCGTCGGCGTCTGGCATCTTTCCCACTCGCGCATCAACGATTCAAGCAACCCCGTGCGATACGCGCCGTCGGGATATAAACCGAGCGATAATGTCCGGAGTTTACAATCAGCATGATGACGGGCACGCATCGTCTGATGCTCACTCAGGCGCGAGCTAAACGCCATGCCGGAGCGCACCACATGCTCCTGTCCGTTAAGCGTCAGGATCACGCAGCCTTCCAGTACCACCAGCATATACAGAGGACTGTCGTGGCGAGAAGTGGTTTCGTAGGGTTGCAATACCTGTACGTCGGAGTGCGTCACGCACATCCCGCAGGGGAGAGTCATCTCCTCAATTTCACCTTGCAGAACAGGGCTGCCAGACGGCAAATCCGGTCTTTGTGCCAACAGGGGAAAGCGGTAATCGATCCCGTAGCGCTCACCAAAATCCATAAACTCGCTGACAGAGAAAGTGCGAGCGACGCGTCCGGAGGCATTCAGGGCGGTGGTGTTGTTCATGCTGTCTTCTGCACAGGAAATGGGATTAACGGTTTATAACTGAAGCAACATTACCATTACCTGCACAATACGACAATAATAATGAGAACCATTATCAATATGGGTAATCAGCAAAATTAACAGCTTAATCCAGCCAGTTTAGATCTGCCGAGGAGGCACACGGCGCAGCCTCTTTTAACCAGCGATACAGCAGCTCAATATTTCTGAGCCGTGTTGAAGCCTTTGGCCAGACAAGGTAATACCCCTCGCCAGTCGCCACTGCATCTTTAAACGGTAACGCCAACATCCCTGCCTGAATGGCCGCCAGGCTTAACAGCAGGTCGGCAACAGACACGCCATGACCACTCATCGCGGCAAGACTACCCTGCTCCAGGGTGTCGAACACTTTGCCTCGCGCAAGATTCAACGCCGGAAACTTCCCAGTGCGTTGCAGCCACCGACGCCAGTCGCGGCGATCCGCTGAGGGATGAATCAGTTCACAGGCAGAAAGATCGCGCTGCGCCTGCACCAGCAGTGCGGGTGAACACACCGGGATAAGCCACTCCTGAAACAGCAACCGGCTGTCGGTATCGTCACCAAAATGGCCATTCCCTAACAGGATCGCACAGTCATACGGTTCACGACTGAAGGATACCGAATCGGTATCCATCCAGACGCTGGAAATTTCGATCACCGGGGTCGGATGCGCTTCACGGAAAAGACGCAGCACATCCAGAAGCCAGCGCATTGTCAACGTAGACGGCGCTTTCAGCCGTAGCTCATGACTGCTGCTGCGAAAGGCATGACACGCGTGTTCCAGACTCTGAAACCCAGCCGTCAACTGCTGCGCTAACCCTTGGCCAGAAGGTGTTATCTCGATACGCGGGCCGCTGCGGATAAATAGCTCACAGCCAAACCATGCCTCCAGCGTGCGAATATGACGGCTTACCGCGCCCGGCGTCACGTTAAGTTGAATAGCGGCTTTGCTGAACGTTCCCAGACGGGCTGCGGCTTCAAAAGCCCTCAGGGCATACAACGGAGGTAGCGTCATCGTGAGTTTCTATGTTGAGTTTTACTCACAGTAGAGCGCAGTTTTATTCGTTTTTCAATGCGCTACGTAAACGGAATACTGGTGGAAAATATCATCAGGATAATCAGGTATGAATTTCACTTTACTGGCTGCCTATAGCCTCAGCGTAGTAACCCTGCTGTTAACGCCGGGTCCTGTCGTGGCGCTGATTACCACCACCGCGGCGCAGCACGGCTATCGCCGGGCTTTTCTCACGCTGATTGGCACTAACGGCGCTTCTTTAGTACTGATTGCTCTGGCTGCACTGATGCTAGCTGGCATGGTTTCAATCTCTGCGATATGGCTTGGCGTACTGGGTCTTGTGGGATCGTTGTATATCGGAGTGATGGCGATTAACGGCCTGCGGGCCAGGGCCTCAAACCCCGGGCTGGGTGCGCGAAAACGCGATAACAGCGGGCTTATCCACGGATTTCTGACCGGGGTCGCCAACCCAAAAGACATTTTGTTTTTCGTAGCGTTTTTCCCCCAGTTCATTGCCATTACGCAAGATTTCACCACCAGCATTCTGACGCTAACGCTGGTGTGGGTTATTTTTGATCTGACGGTGCTGTCTTTTTACATCGTGGTTTTCAAACGCTGGATACCAGAGCGCTTTGCCAGATGCAGCGGTTTTATCTCCTCTCTTTTTCTGCTCGCGGTGGCGGTGTTTGGCATTATTTATAATGTACACGCACTACAAATGCTCTCACCCGCGCTGTGATCCTCAACAAATTGTTCAGCCAGACATCTCATCTTGCACCGGGAAGGATAAAATAAGAACAAATCGACATTAATATTATTAATGGATTAATAAACCCGGATTCAGAAAATATAGACGATAACATTTTCATGGCGTTCAACTGGCACCCTCACCCATGATAACGCATCAACGGCGATAGGTGCCATGTCATTTTCTAAACGAAGTAGAGGTGTATTGTCATCTGGCACAACCGTGCTTTCACCGATCTCAAGAACGCCCCGAAAAGAAATGGACATATTGTCCGACGTATCCGACAACTTTATCCATTCGGTTGTAATCACTAACTTTCGAGTAAACATTCGCTATCCTTTGCGCGTAGTATATATCTGATACTTTCACAAGTAGATCACTACTCTTTGAACAAATAGAAATTTTTCCTCTATATCAGTTAAGCATTACTTAACAGAAAGAAAATTGAAATAATGAAACTCATTCGAAATGTGTTTCACAAATTCAACCGGCAGGTTATGTTTGATGAACGTTAACTTTGCAAACTCAACATCGCCGTACACTCGAATACAGAAAGGTTTGACAATCTCGCCCTGCACGCCAAAGCACTCCTGAAGCCGGGCATCATCCATAAAGATAAAGTCACCTTTTCTGACCTTAATACTTTCATGAAGTCCTTGCCATTTCTCTGGAGTGAGCAGAAAGCTCTCCCATCCATTATTTCTCAATACTTCAATCGTATGAGTAAATTTAAAATAGTCGTTTTGCATTGTCACGTCACCACTCGATGTGGCGTACAAATATTCTATTTTAAATTTAAGTTGTGCATTGATGCTTTTTTTCTTCCCCTCATCAATTAGCCACTGAAGCTCACTGACAATGCTCTTCGAAAATATTTTCCTTTTTTTGGCAATAGCCAGCCAATGCATAATGAATAGATGCTCTGACATTTTAGAGTAGATCTTATGATCCTTTATTGCGATACCAATTGCAACTAACGCACTCCAGGTAAATGTTTCCAGATCATCCTGATAATGATGTCGTAACGTACTAACTCTTCCAGAATCCCTTACCACTTAAACCTGCCCAAATAAATCGTCATTGTTATTCCACGTTATTCTTGTATTACTCTATTAAAAAACTACTACAACTAAAATCGCCAAAATATGATCCAGATTAACTTATCCCTATGTAATAAACGTGCAAATACAATACATCATACTTATTAATCATTAATCCAGAATAGCTCAACAATGTCCAATAAGAATAATGCGATAAAGATAAAAGTTAATAATAATCACCAGTAATCAATATCATCTGCGGTGATAAGAGCTGTAATCAGAAAAAGCAAACTACCGGGCATTTAGCAAGCCGGAAGTTTGCTTGTTACAAACGAAGTTAATAGAAAATACCGATGATCAGGGTATGAGTTACAAAGCCCACAATCAGCGGTACGGCGGTACGTTTAACCACATCAAATGGCGTTATTTTCGCCCCACTGGAAACGGCAATCACCACGCCGGAAACCGGTGAAATTGCCCGCCCCATATGTGATGCCTGCTGCATCGGCAGGATCATGGCAACAGCGTTAGCGCCCATACTTGCCGCGATTTGCGGGATCAGCTCAACGAAAGCAAGGAATGGCGCATTACCCGACCCCATAATAATTGCTGCCGCCAGCGTCACCAGCGCAAACACCACCGCCATAGCAAATGGGGGTAATCCCACGTGCTCCGCCATCAGGATTAATTGATCAATGGCACCAATAACTTTAATCCCGTGGGCAAAAACACCTGCCGCAACCAGCAGCCCAACTACCCCGGTAAAGGCAGTGCCCATGCCTTTAAGGAAATGGCTGAATCCTTCGCATACTGACTTTAAATCACGCACCCGCAGCCATTCAATCAACATACAGACAGCCATCGAAATGAGCACAATGGTGATAATATTCAGGTTAATACCACTGACAAACATTTCCGATGATCCCACCGCCATCAGTATCGGAAGCATCGGGAGCAGCGCATAAAAAGCCGGGGCTTTTCCTGAGTCAGTCACCTCAGCGCTACCGATTTCTCGTGGAAGCGTCCCCGCTTTACGGTCGCAATGCCGCTGCCAGAAGAAATGGCAGACGCCGACGACCAGCACGGTTGCCAGCGCTGCGGGTCCCTGGTGGTAAACAACGTATTCCACCACATCCATATTGACCGCTTTAGATCCCCTGATAGCATCGATGGCCGTCGGGGTATATGCCACACCAAGCGAGGTGGCAATAACCCCAGCGGCTGAGGCCGCAGAAAGCCCTAACCCCAGCATAATGGGGAACATCGTCCCCATCAGCAACACGGCTAGCCCGGTGGCGGATGGAATGGCCAACTGCAGGAGGCTGGCGAGCAGATAGGAGAAAAATAGAAGCACATAGGGCGAACGCAGCGCACGCAAAGGTTTCGTCACAACCCGCACAACCGCTTCATTTGCCCCGATATGATCCATGTAATGCGCAAATCCCATGAGCGCCATGATCATCAAGCCGAGATCGGCGGCACGCGTACTAAAGAGATCGCGCATCACCTCGAAAGGATCGAGAAATGAAATCCCCGTACTGGCAACGCCCTTCGGTAATACAGAACCCCATCCGGTTAACGCCGTACAAATCATCAACACCAGGCCAGCAATGAACAACACGGGTTCAGCGCGATAACCTTTCAGGATAAGACGCGCGACCACTACGATAACCAGTAGGGCAATTAACACCTGAATCATGACTGAGCTCTCCCCTGCGCGAACTCAGAAAAGGTTTCCTCAATGACCGCTACCACGACATCGCTGGCGGCCCGCAGTGAACGCACCGGCAGGTATTCATAAATCGAATGAAAGTTATGGGCACCGGTAAAAATATTCGGGCAAGGTAGTCCTTTCTGCGATAACACTGCGCCATCATATCCACCACGCATGGCGACAGGTTGCGGGGTAATGCCACACTTCTGATACGCGCGTAACGCAATATCAATCGGGTAGTGAGCATCGCCCTGCAAGCTATTGAACACATTGGCATAGCGATCGGTTAAATGGCAGACCACGCTGTTTTCTCCCCACAGCGCGCAGGTGCTGACGGCCAGCTGGCGGATATATGCCATACGCGCCTTATACCCCTCTTCGGTAAAATCCCGGATATCCAGCTTAAGTACCGTACGGGCGCTGTTACCCTGAAGTTGTTTCACCCAGTAATACCCTTCGCGTCCTTCCGTATACTCAGGCGCCTCTCCTCCGGGCAGCATCGCAATAAACTTATGCGCCATCAGCAGAGAGTTCCTCAGCTTACCTTTGGCCGACATAGGGTGTGCGGACTGGCCGGTAAAGATGATTTCCGCATCACCCGCGTTCCAGTTCTCATAGACAAATTCGCCAATGCCGCAGCAGTCCAGGGTATAGCCAAAATCAGCCCCAAACGCCGCAACATCAAATGCTTTTGCACCTCGTAATCCCTGCTCTTCATCAGGAACAAAACCGACCTTCACTGGCCCATGCTTAATCTCCGGATGTGCGACAAGGTACTCCAGGGCATTCATAATCGCGGCGATGGCGGCTTTATCATCTGCCCCCAACAGACTGGTACCATCCGTCACCAGCAGGTCATCACCGATATAATTTTTCAGTTCTGGAAATTCACTTTCGCGCAGATAAATTTTTAGCTCCTGGTTCAGACACAAATCCCCACCGCTGTAGTGAAGACGTTGTGCTTTTGTGTCCGCAGTCTGTTCCGCACTGGTATCGAGATGACCAAAAAAGGAAACGACAGGGATCGCGTCGTCCGTATTTGCAGGTAATGTCGCTGTCACAATAGCGGTATCCCTGACCTCAATGTTTTCCATTCCTAATGCTTCAAGTTCTACTGCCAGCAGTTTTGCCAGTTCCATTTGACCAGGTGAAGAAGGCATTATCCCATTAGCACCATTTTCCCTTGAGGTCGTGGTATTGATTTTCGTGTAGTTAATAAAGCGTTCAACAATATCCATTCCAGGAGATCCTTTAATGTATCATTTACGAGGTACTGCAAGAGAAGACCTGCATACAGCGTGGGTTGAATAATCTGAGAACAAAATAAAATCAGCATTCATCCCAGAATGCTGATTTTATGGGCATTACGACAACGATTTATAAAAAGGAAGATAAAAAGCCAGTAATTATGCCAGTAATTAAAAGCTCCGTTCTGATTGATAAAATCATATTCCCTGTCTGTTTTTACTGCATTTTCCATGGTGTTAAGCTAACAGAAGTCATAAACGGTATTCGTATATCCAAGAGATAATAAAAATCATTTAGATTCTTGCACCCAATACCGACACAAGATATACCATCGCTATATTTTTTAATGAACGAATGCTGTAACAGCAAAATGCAACCGTTTGCACCTCTCTACAAATAGCCACTTAACGCACTAAAATCCGTGAGCAAAATCACAATTATTTCAAAAGCGAGAATTAACATAACGCTGAAAAACAGGCAGTTATAAGAAAAACTATATAATACCATTATAAATAAATACAAAATTACACTATTCACTATAAAATAGATTCATAGCGATACTATTTCAATAGTACCGTATGGTTCACAGAAAAAAATCTGTCGTCATCACTAATGTAAAGCAACAAGAACAATAATATTAAATTATCTATTTATGACGACTATCAAAATAATATACAGAAAAAAAACCTCTCCCCTGAGAAGAGATACAGGGCAGAGGTAATACGGGTGTTAAGGACATTTTTATAGTTTTGATGATAACAGAAGAGCTTCTTGCAGGATTGAGTATACACACTTCATGACGTTAAGAAAATTCCTAAATAGAATTAAACACAAACACCATTAAAAATTCTTTTTATAATAAAGACCTGTTTATCAAATAAAACAAAATTAAGATAAGAAAAGATTAAATATCACTAATCTATAGTGTGACGCAAGTGAGACCAACTACACATCATTACGACCAATACCGCTACTGACAATGTCTGAAAATTCAATAAATTTAATACATTCATACACCGCTCAGCTAGCTGAGAGTTAAAAAATTATAAAATAAGCTAAACGCAATTTTTCGTCATAGATCACATTTTCCCGACAGGACGATTCCCCTACTCGTCCAGGCTGGTATGATTTAGCAGGTAAATATCTATCAACTCAACCCGAGGCTTTGATGCTGGAGAATGTAATCATCAGATAATCAGCTTACCGACCTTTTCAGGCCGGACTGGTTATCAATGCGCCGAAATCGAATGCGGACACCGCTGTGTGTTTGCACGTTTTGCACATGATGATTAAACAGGTTTTCCAGTATGAATTTATCCCGTCAGGAACAACGTACCTTACACGTACTCGCCAAAGGTGGCCGTATTGCTCACGTCCGTGATGCATCAGGCCGTGTCACTTCCGTCGAATGCTATAGCCGCGAAGGGTTACTGCTCTGCGACTGCACGCTCGATGTATTCAAAAAGCTCAGAACGAAAAAACTGATCAAATCCGTCAATGGTCAGCCCTACCGCATCAATACCACTGGGCTGAACAACGTTCGCGCCCAACTGGATAATCGCTAAGGAGAGAGAGATGGATATCCCGAAGATTTTTACAATCAGCGAAAGCGCACATCGCATTCATAATCCGTTCACCGCGCAGAAATATGCAACGTTAGGTCAGGTTTTACGGATGGCCCCAGGAACCCGCATCCTGGATCTCGGCAGCGGCTCTGGCGAGATGTTGTGCACCTGGGCACGCGATCATGGAATTTCCGGCGTTGGTATCGATATGAGCCAGTTATTCAGCGAGCAAGCCACCCTGCGGGCAAGTGAATTGGGCGTCACTGAGCACGTGCGTTTTATTCATGCCGATGCAACAGGTTATATCGCCGAAGAAAAATTCGATATTGCCGCCTGCATTGGTGCAACCTGGATTGCCGGCGGCGTTGCCGGAACGGTCAAACAGCTGGAACAAAGTCTCAAATCAGGCGGGATCCTGCTCATCGGCGAACCGTACTGGCGCCAGATACCCGCAACGGAGGAGATCGCTAAGTCTTGCGGCGCGACTTCAGTGACTGATTTTCTCTCTCTGCCAGAACGCGTTTCGTCTTTCGACCAGCTCGGTTATGACGTGGTCGAAATGGTACTGGCGGACCAGGAGGGTTGGGACAGATACGAGGCGGCAAAATGGTTGACGATGCGCCGGTGGCTGGAGGCAAATCCGGACGATGAGTTTGCCGTCGAAGTCAGAGAGCAACTGAGAAGTTCACCAGCACGCCACGTTACCTTCACCCGGGAATATATCGGGTGGGGCGTGTTCGCACTCATGCGGAGGTAATATCTCCTGTCGGTATAGCCAGGCTGGTTATACCGACTTTTTCATCTCATCGTCGCTTACTTCATTAATACTTCAACAAATTTAGCTAACCATTGCGGATGCGCAGGCCATGCTGGTGCCGTCACCAGATTGCCATCAACGTGGGCCTGATCAATGCCAATATCGGCATAATGTCCACCGCTCAGACGAACCTCAGGCGCACAGGCCGGATAAGCGCTACAGGTCCGGTTTTCTAACACTCCCGCCGCCGCTAATAGTTGGGGCCCATGACAAACCGCAGCGATAGGCTTACCGGCAGTGTTGAAATCTTGCACCAGCTTAATGACATCTGGATTCAGTCGAAGATATTCCGGAGCACGCCCGCCGGGGATCAACAGTGCGTCGTAATCGGCGGCTCGCGCCTCGGCAAAATTCGCATTCAACGTAAAGCGATGTCCCGGCTTTTCACTGTATGTCTGCGCCCCATCAAAATCGTGAATGGCGGTTTGAACGTAGTCACCCTGACTTTTCTCCGGACAGACGGCATCCACACGATGCCCAAGCATTTGCAAAGCCTGAAAAGGCACCATCGTTTCATAATCTTCGACATAATCTCCGACCAGCATCAGTATCTTCTTCATTCACATCCCCCACTCACGGTTATTAATGATGAGAAATAACGGCCATCTTTACTATAGTCCACACGGTTCATGGCATTAATAAATACAACAGAACAATCGGCCAGATCACAATCCGCGGCAAGGCCCGTCAGACGAGGCTTCAGAGCCTACGGCGTGGCACATGTTCATGCTGATAAATATAAATTATATATAAATATATAGTTGATAAATTTTAATAGTAGTCAACCTCACTCATAATATAAAACGAAGAGATTGCAACGAATATCTCCTGTGCTATATTCCGCATGAAACTTACCCGCAATCAATTTATTTATTATTCAATATTTAAAATACGCAGAACATTAATTATCTATTATTATTTTATTCATCCAATATCAGATAAATATACGCAAAGGTTAATCCTATGGTGACAAGACGTTCGTTCGTCTGGCAAGGTCTGGTGACTTCAACGAGTATGCTACTCGCCGGTATGACAGGCATCAGTTTTAGCCAATTTGCCCGCGCAACAGAGGACCGCTGCTGGCAAATGCCGGATGAAGGCGCACCGCATGCGGCAACCTGGATGGCGTTTGGTGCCAGTGCCGAGATCTGGGAGCCTCATCTGCTACCGGCGGTGCAGGAAAACCTGGCGCTAGTTGCTAAAACCATCGCCGCATTTGAACCCGTAAATATGTTGGTACGCGAAGAAGACAGCGAACTCGCCGCGCGTCTGTGCGGACCGTCGGTCAATCTTCTGGTTCACCCGATAGACGATTTGTGGATCCGCGACACCGGGCCGGTGTTTGTGAAAAGCGCCAGCGGTGCGCTCGGCGGTGTGGGATTTAATTTCAACGGCTGGGGCAATAAGCAAGAGCACGAACGTGATGCCCATGCTATTTTGCAGGAGCAGTTTATCGATCGTGAAATTATACAACTGAATATTGATGGCATTGCAGCTGGCGGCGGCATTCACTGCGCGACACAGCAGCAATCTCGTTAATGATTAACAATTGAGTGTATTGTGGGAAGGTGGGGAAACTCACTTTCCTGCCAATATCATAATAATTCCTTTAGAAGGATGCCTGCATAGGTTAATTTTTAATAAACAAAGTGCTCAATTAACATTTATGAAATAAATACCTTTAAAAAATAACATTTTAATAGCTTTTATCGATCTTTCGTGGTATTTATGATCTGCCAAACCTATCGATAAAATCTATCAAAAGATTTATATTGATCGTTTTTATCGATCGTCTATTCTGTCTTAAATAATGGCTACTGACGGAATTTTTATTATCAGTACAGTCACAAAGATTGTTCTTCCCTGCGTTGTGAAACACACGGAAATTATCGAGGTTACCTTTAAAAAATTTACATAACATATTTTAGAATAGTTTTCAATTAGCGAAAACATCCAAAAATACACATTTCAAACCTCCAGTCTAACCTTTTTTAAGTAGATGACTTAAATCGAGAACGGTGATAACTCACTGAAAATTGCGAATGATGATATTGCTAAGAAAAACTGAAAATATAAATTTCATTAATACATTTAGAGGCTATTTTTGTGTAGGCATCGCGTTTTTTGCATTACAGCTGGTCGCTGGTCATCTCAGTAAGCAAGAGGATGTTGCGGGTATAACACTGCATTTTTACGATCTCACTTTACCTCTTATTTCTGCACTGCTGGTTTTATACCGGCAAAAGGCGCTACCAATTTTGGGTACCTTTTTCTTGTATGCCCTTTATTCTTACTCTTTATCTTCGGTATTCACGCTAACGGCACAGCTGCTGGCTGCTCTCATTAGCCAGACACTCTACTTTTTCTCGACAGGTAAACGAGGCGCGGTTAGCTTTGGTCGTAGCCAGCTTACAACCCTGCGTATTGTCTGGCTCGTGTGTTGCAACGCCTTACTATTCATCTCGATTGATCACTGGCTCCAGTCGAACACTGCCTCAGCACCGATCACAAACCTTTTTACACTACAAACACTAATTAACTTACAGTGGTTGATGAACTCTTGCCTGACTGGCATCCCTTTTTGTTATCTGTTGCTTAGAAGCGTTCAAAACCCTGCATGGTGCATTTTATACATCAGACAAGTGAAGACGCTGATAAAATCCGGCCCTCCTATTCTGTATCAAGTATTATGGCTGGTGCTGTTACTCTGCATTATGTCCGCTTTGATCGTCA
Organism: Citrobacter sp. LUTT5; assembly: GCF_009905315.1. Taxonomy (NCBI): domain Bacteria; kingdom Pseudomonadati; phylum Pseudomonadota; class Gammaproteobacteria; order Enterobacterales; family Enterobacteriaceae; genus Citrobacter; species Citrobacter sp. LUTT5. The sequence continues at coordinate 3,798,783 of NZ_CP047606.1, forward strand.
TCAGAGAAGATATTCTTATATTTACAGACTATTCATTACTGTGGTTACTTCCAGTAATGCTGTGGGGAGTGATCTGCATTGGCCATGCTTTTATATCCCCTGTATGGGTAACAATGCTCATCCTGTTGGGATATTACATAAACAGTTATATTTCGCCGGATAACTATAATAATTATTTACATCGTCTCGTGATTTCCTCCACGATAGTGTTTGTCTTTTCTCTTACGATTGTTGTTACCGGTGTACTTGTGGTCCGCAACCGAAAATATCTCCGCCGCCTCAAACAACTTTTTAGATCAGAGCCTAATACCGGACTGCCTAACTTTCAGGCCCTGCAAATGGACATCCGTAAACACGCAACAGAGTGCTTGTGTTACATCCGTTGTACAGAGTTGAATACGCTGGAGCAAACTCATGGAATAGAATTCCGTTTTGAATTTGTAAAAGCGCTAAGCTCATATGTACGTAAATTGATTAAGGATACAGGTAACATTTATTACGCACCTGGTCATGGAATAATTCTTCGCCTTAATACTGTCCCTGACATTCCTACTCTTTACAAAGACCTAAACTCTTTTCGTTTTATCTGGAAGGATTACCAATTGGGACTATCTTGTGGTGTGGCATATACCACCGAGAAAAACCTGATTAAAAATTTATCACAAGCAATTAAACATCTTAATACCCAAAGCTACATCTCGTTAATGCAGGGGCAACCGTTGTTACTCAGCCCGCAGGTGCCAGGTGATAAAATTGTCAGTCAGGCTGTCATTCGTCATATGTTGCAAAAAGCAATTGACAGAAAATCGTTTGAGCTTATGGCTCAACCCATCGTATCAACGATGCTGGTTGTTCAGCCTATCGTTTCAACTACGGGACTGACACGTTATCACGAGATACTTATTCGGATAAAAATGGTTGATGGTAAGTTAATCTTTCCAGACACCATCCTACCGGTTGCTCGCGAGGCAGGATTACTTCCTGCACTGGATATCACTGTTATTGAGCAAACATTTCGTTTTATACAGTCACGGCAGAAATCTGACCCGAACAGTCATTTCTCCATTAATCTGACACCTGACTCGCTTAATAAAATTGATTTTCTTGATAATGTTTTCACATTGTTTAGAAAATATTCCATCGCACCTAAACGTATAATTTTTGAAGTCATTGAATCAGATATCATTGACAACGCTAATGTCACTGATGTTCTGAGAGCATTACGTAAAGCCGGTTCTAAAATTGCTATTGATGATTTTGGCACAGGGGCGTCAAGCTATTCACGACTCAGAACATTAGACGCAGATATTCTGAAGATTGATGGCTCCTTCATCCGTAATATACTGACCGATGAATTTAGTCGATGCGCCGTCAGATCCTTCTGCGAAGTAGCAAAACTCAAAAATATGGAAGTGGTAGCTGAGTTTGTTGAAAATGAGGAAATTGAAAAGATGCTAATTACCATGGGTATTGGTTGGTTACAGGGATACCATATAGGGAAACCCGTTCCTATTGAGTTGGCTGAATTATAATAATAATTATATTCCTACATTGTTCCACTTACCGGCTCCCGTGCCGGTTTTTTTATTCCCTTAACTAAAACTGCATATTAATTAAGCAAAACACCATACAACTTAACGTCATAACATCGTGTTGTTGCTACCAATCAGTCTACAGATATTGCCATACAGCCATGAGTTGTAGAGCCTCCCCCCCTCCTAAAAATAAGAGTTTTTTTAGAGAATCTTTGAAATTTATATGGAGATTAACGCTCCTCCATATGGAGGTTTTGTATTGTGCAAAAAAAACGGCGAGAAGGATTTTCCTGCATGATAGGCTGGTTTAGCCTTAAAAACGTGGCATTTCCCCGAAATTAATCCCTAATGAGAAACTGACCAAGAAGCTTTAAATCGGGTGGCAACCTGAAGATTTTGGCTACCTCAGTCATAGAGTTCATAATCAATATTAGTGATCGCTGCGCTAGTCTGCATTTAGCATTACGGCTAATATCATTTGCGTCAATTATCATAGTCATTTGATGATATATCACACAGCAGATTTAACGGTAAAAATGATGACACAACAAAATAATAATCTCGCTCAGAATATTAACGATGATGAATTTTCCTCCATCACACAGGTAGAATTGCAAGTTGTAGAGGAGATTAATGCTCCCGAGCAGACCGCATCCATTATTAGCTCTTTCGTAACCTCCTGCCAGGCTCGCGGCGATCAGCCATTGGGGCAATGGTTGGATGATGAATTTCGTAAATATCCACAGATCTGGAAAAACGAAGAAGAGTTACTAAACACTCGTCGGCAGATAATACGGTCTACGGAAGCCTTTAATCAGTCTCGCGACTCATTACAGCAGCATATGGATAAAGGTCGTAGCCGTGCCTCCTGGTTGGCTGGCGAGATAGAAAAAAATGCAGCAGTTTCCGGTTCGGTACACGTAGGCCAATACGCCAGCCTTATCGATAGCGCCTTGGTAGACGCTAACGAAAATGCGCGCAAAACAATCACCACGCTGGCCGGGAATATCAACCAAAACCCCAATCTAGATGGTCTTGTTGCGGAACAGCATCACGTCGATACATTTAATATCGATGCAACCACCAAAGGCAGTCCGTATCGTGCACGGGTTGTTGGTTCACAGGAGCTAAACTCCGTTGATATTGAGATTGTTGACGGCAACGGCAATGTGGTCTGCAAATATCAGTCGAAATATGGTGCTGACTCAAACGCCACAAATACACAGCTCAATCGGGGCGACTATAACGATCAACAAGCGCTAGTTCCCGAGGGGCAAGGCGCAGATGTGGTCAACAGCACAGAGGTTATTGAAGCTGACGGAGTGTCTTCTCAGCCACTTTCTAAAGAGAAAGCAAAAGAATTACAGAAAAAAGCTCAACAAGATGCCGAAGCACGTCAGTACGACTGGAATGACACTAATCGTATTGATATTGCCAAGCAAATTGGTAAACAGGCTGTGCTCGGTGCCTGTATTGCGGTGGGTATGCAGGGAACCAGAATCCTTGCAAGGCGCGCCTGGAATCGCCTGAACGGTCGTGAAAATCCATCCACCAGTGAAGACCTCAACGATTTTTTCGAAAGCTCGCTGCGTACCGGTACGCAAACAGCTATACAGGTTGCTGTTTCCGGAGCGGTCGTAGTCGCTGTCAAGAACGGCTTTCTTGGCGCAGCCTTACGCAGTACACCTGCGGGCCTAATTACCAATATCGTCTGCGTGGGCATACAGAATGCAAAGGTACTTTATAAACTGGGCAAAGGTGAACTGACTGGAGAGGAAGCGCTCGATGCCATCGGTAACACCACTATAACCACGACAATGGCTATTGCTGGTGCAACGGAGGGGGCCACGTTGGGCGCAGCGATTGGTACCGTATTTGGTCCAGTCGGTACAGCCGTTGGAGGGTTTGTTGGCGGTGTCGCAGGTGGTATAGCGGGTGGGCAAATTGGTGAAATAGTCTATAACGCGGGCAAGGTTGTTGCCAAAACAGCTGCCAAAGTCATTGCCAGTGTTACTGAAAATGCGAGTCATGTCATTAAGTCCTTTAGCCGGGGTATCAGTAACTTTGCCTCAAACCTTTTCTCATTCTGGTAAATACTGATGAATCTGCTCGAACTTAAGACCAAGATAAAATCCCATATCCTCGCTGGATATCCAGGGCTTTACATCCACTCCGGCGAAGAAAGCCGAGTTGATACGCTATTGCAGGAAATAAGTACAGAACTGACACTGTCTCCCAAAGAGTGGAACCTTGGATATGGCTGGGTTGATTTCCATAACAAGCAGCCTCGGAACACGCAGAGTCAGGCCACCGAACTAGCAGAAAGTTTACCTTCGCTGCTCGATGACGATTTGGACGGAAAACTCCTCATCATTAAAGATGCCCGCAGTGCACTGGAAAACCAGCCACTCGCCGTTGCACGGTTAAAGCAATTGCTCAACCGCATTCAGCGCCACCACCGGAGCAAAACAGCTGTAGTACTTGTTTCAGAAACTTTGCACATCCCAGTACAAATCGAGTCGCAAATCACCTTGCTCCCCCTGTCCCTGCCCCAGGGTGAGGAAATTAACCAGCAGCTCAGCAGTTTTTGCCAGATGCTTGATCTGTTTGTCCCGGAAAATATGCATCAGCGTCTGCATACTGCGTGTTGCGGACTGAACCAGGAAGAGATCCGATCAGTATTAGCAGTAGTTCGTCAACAGCATGAACAAATTAATGACGAGGCGTTGGCTCTTATCCAGCATGGGAAAGAGCAGATTATCGCAAAAAGTGGCGTGCTTGAGATGCTGCACGTAATCGAAAATGCAACTGACATCGGCGGTCTTGAGAACCTTAAAACCTGGCTCACTCGCCGCGCCCAGATTTTCCGCCGCCTGAGTGAAGCTCGCGATTCACGCGTACAGGCGCCTAAAGGTGTACTTATCGCCGGTATGCCCGGTTGTGGGAAGTCTCTTGCAGCCAAAGCAGCGTCCGGTTTATTCCAGTTGCCACTCCTACGTCTTGATATCGGCTCATTATTGGGTAAGTACGTCGGAGAAAGTGAACATAATATGCGTCGGGCGCTAACAATGGCAGAATCAATTAGCCCCTGTATTTTGTGGATCGACGAACTGGAAAAAGCCTTTGTCGGCATGAACAGTGGCAGTGGTTCGGAGGTTTCCTCACGACTTTTCGGCTATTTTTTGACCTGGATGCAAGAAAAAACCGGTGCGGTATTTGTCATTGCCACTGCTAACAATATTACCGTGCTCCCTCCAGAGTTGCTGCGTAAAGGACGGTTCGATGAGGTGTTTTACGTCGGATTTCCCAACGGCGTAGAGCGAGCAGCTATTCTGGACATCCATCTGAAAGGTGAGTCGCTTGAACTGACCCAGAATGAACGCAATAAGCTGGTAACACAGTGCCGTGATTATGCAGGTGCAGATATTCAGAATGCTATCAACGAAGCTCGAGAAATAGCATTCCTTGAAAACCGCCAGTTGGAGCTGAAAGATCTGGAAGCTGCTATCCAGCTTACAGTTCCGTTACGTGAGACCCTGCGTGAACAGGTTGCCCAATACGAAGAGTTGTTTGAGAAACTCAAGCTCAAACCAGCTTCCACCAGCGATGGTCTTAGCGTAGCGCAGATGATTCAGATGGCGGATAGTGCAAACTCGTTGCGCCGCGCAGAGGTCGCTAATAGCGAAGATTGTCCGGATGATTTACTGGAAAAACTGGCGGCAGATGCAGACCTGAACGTACGCAAAGCAGTATATCGTAACCCGAACTGTCCTGAGCAGATACTCACCCAACGTATTAACATTGTTAATGACCAGCCTGAGTTTGACATCGATCTTTTACATCTGGCCTGTATACATGCAAATGCACCGCATGATCTGATGGCAACACAATTCGAACGGCTTCAGCTCACTATTCAACATCGACTCCAGCTCGCCAGCAACAGCACAGATAGTACATTGCTTCAACATTTAATGCGTGATCCAGAATTAGACGTTTGCGAGATGCTGATTACCAATAAAAATCTCAGTAAATTAATGCAATTACAACTTGCGAAGGATTCCAGGGTCTCTATTCGCCGACGTTTGGCGCGCAATAGCAATCTTCACCCTGAGGCGCAGGAAATACTGGCAAGGGACCGCGATTTTACCGTGCGTGAAGATCTAGCAGATCTTGATGGGCTTAGCGAAAAGGTACAACAGATCCTGACGCTGGACAGCGATCAGGACGTGCGTGAAACACTGGCTAAACGCCGCCGTGAAGGATTACTCGCGGAAGCTGTACAACTAGAGTTAGCAAAAGATGAATGTACGGAAGTTAGGGAGTCATTAGCGTCTAACCCCAACCTGACTGCAACTGCACAGATACGGCTGACTCAGGATACGCGTGTCTCGGTTCGTCGCAAGCTTGCCGAACACCCTAATCTATCCAATCCCGCATTAAACTCTTTGCTCCAGGACACAGATGAAGTTCTTAGAGAACTCGCCGGTAGCAAACACTTTGATAGCGCCCTGTTGCAAAACAATTTGAGCCAGCATCCGTCAGAAAAAATTCGTATTGCCCTTGCCAGCAATTACGCTCTTCACCCTGAGGTTCAGGAACAACTGACCAAAGACAGCTGCACAGAAGTACGTGAGACATTAGCTGGCAATGCTAACATTGCGGACGACACGATCTGTACCTTAATGGATGATAGCGATGATGATGTTCGTACACGCCTGGTACACTGGCGCAATTCGCTGCCAGAGAAAGCTATACATCATCTCGCGATGGATCAAAACCATCAGGTTCGAAAATCGTTGGCTTACACTGAAAATCTACCGAGTGAAGTACAGCAGCGACTAGCCAATGATATCTACGATGTTCAAAAAGAGCTGGCAAGTAACGCCACTATAAGTGCATTAACTCAACAGCAATTACTGGATAACGGTAACCAGGAAGTGCATTACGCGTTAGCAGGTAATCGCAACCTGACGGGTCCAATCATGGCGCAGCTCGCTGAAATGCATGATAGCGAAATCCGTGTTCAACTGGCCAGGAACAATGCCCTTACTGCTCCAATCATTGGTAAATTAATAAAGGATGAAGAGGAAGTACAACTGGCGCTTGCACTAAATCAGCATCTCAATGAAGAGTACTATACGCAGCTTTACGACTCGGGCTCAGCTGCGATACGCGAGAATCTAGCGGGCAACCCACAAATCGGCGAACCGTTAATGGAACGCATCTATAAAACAGAATTGGCGGTAAACAATCTGGCCACGGCGATGGAAAGCGTACAGTCGATTTTAGCCAGCATGAGGGCAAACTCAGGTTTACCATCAACGAAGAGTGTGACAAAAATCGCGCTAGCGCTGGCTGGTAATTCCGCGCTATCGGAAGCCCTACAGAATAAAATCCTGAATCTGGAGAACTGCAGCGTAGAGATACTCGAAGCGTTAGCCAGTAACCCGGCGTTGAGTAGGGATGGGCAAGAAGAGTTGGTTACGCACAAAGAGGCCAATGTGCGTCAGAAACTGGCGGCCAACCAAAATACGAATACTAAGATTCTCCACGAGCTGCTCCTTGATGATGAAGACAAGGTTCGCATCGCCCTGTTACGTGATTGGTGGACAGATCGCGAGATCGAATGGCAACTGGCGAACGATAAATCGGTCAAAGTACGCTGCGCAGTTGCGGCCTCACAAAGCCCAGGAAAAGCAGTTCAGGTGAAATTGGCAAACGATAGAGACCAAAGAGTACGTGCCCACCTGATACCAGAGGAGGAAAACTATCTCTTTACACTGAATCCTCTAACACAAACCCTTCTTGCCAGAGATAGCGATCTGTCAATTCGCCAGAAAATGGCCTCTTATCCTAAACTTCATCCGTCGGCACAACTCATACTGGTAGAAGATGATGCCATCTGTGTTAGGGAAGCACTGGCTAAAGGTTCGGAAGGACTCTTCAATTCGCCACTGAGTGAAGAAGTGCAGCATCGGTTGATAAAAGATAACGATCTCAGAATAAGGCTCGCATTGGCGAAAAATAAAAGGTTAACGCCAGAGGTCCAGATATTGTTAGCAAAGGATATAGATAACAGCGTTAAAAGAAAGTTGATTGAAGAATCAGATCGCATGAATCCGCTCTCTCTTCTGGTGCAAGAGCAACTGGCAAATGATCCTGATGTCACGATTCGAAGCGATTTGGCTCGGTGCCTGTTTAGTGGGCTCCTTGCTCCACGAAGCAGCCAGAAAATCCGACTGAGACTTGCTAACGATCCAAATGAAGCGGTTCGCGATATTATCATTAAGATGGGGTTATTTGAATTAACCTATTCAAGTGAACAATATAACGATGCCGTTCTGGACGGTTTGTTGGTAAGGGCAACCCACGAGCAAATGGAATTGATCAATCGCATCAGGGAAAAAAATCGACTTGCGGTTCAGTAAACAACACCGCTAAGCAGGTATGCCACGACTTTCCACCGTGGCATACCGTTTTCATTTGACTAGCCGAAAGCTACGGCCGACTTTCACATCCGATGGTGTAAATCTGGCCACTGCTAAATATTAATCGTCATTACCAGATCTCTGCCGATTCCGTTTCCATCACTCCCATGCGCGCTCAGATTTCGCGGCGTCAAACTGCGGCGGCGGTTTACGAAAGCGTCCGGTCAGGTACGCGAGATACACCAGCCCGACGCCGGCCCATACCAGTCCCAGCGTCAGCGATGTCACTTCCAGATTCACCCATAGTACGGCTACCGTGGCGGCACCGACCATTGGCAATACCAGATAGTGCAACTTTTCCTGCCAGGTATGCTTACGTCCTTCACGACGCCAGAAGTGGTTAAACACGGACAGATTAACGAAGGTAAAGGCCACCAGCGCGCCAAAGTTAATCAGCGCCGTAGCGGTCACCAGATCAAAAAACAGGGCCGACAGCGCCACAATCCCGACCATGATGACGTTCAACGCGGGAGTACGCCATTTGGGATGGACATAACCAAAGTACTTCTCCGGGAAGACGTTATCGCGGCCCATCACATACAGCAGGCGAGAAACGCTGGCATGCGACGCCAGACCTGACGCCAGCGTATTCACAAAGGTGGTGCACAGAAAAATAGACTGGAACAACTTGCCGCCGACGTACAGCGCAATCTCCGGCAGCGCCGCATCCGGGTCTTTGAATCGGCTAATGTCCGGGAAGAACAGTTGCATAAAGAACGAGGCGGCAATGAAGATCAGTCCACCGTACAGCGCGGTAAGAAAAATGGCTTTTGGAATGGTGCGCGCAGCATCTGGCGTCTCTTCAGAGAGAGTCGTTACCGCATCAAAGCCGAGAAACGAGAAGCAGACAATGGTCGCCCCGGTGATAATCGGAATCAAATGCGCATTCTGACTAATAAACGGTTGCAACGACCAGACGGTCCCGACCCCTTCGCCTTTGTGCAGCCCCTGCACCACGAGGAAAATAAACACCACGATGATCGCCACCTGCACCAGGACAAACAGGGCATTGAAGTTCGCCACCAGGTTAACGCTTTTCAAATTGGCCGCGGTAAGGATCGCCACAAACAGCACCACCCAAATCCATGGCGCAACCCCCGGGAATAACGCGGAAAGGTAAATTTTCGCCAATAGTACGTTAATCATCGGCAGGAAAAGGTAGTCAAGCAGTGACGACCAGCCGACCATAAACCCCACATGCGGATTAATCGCTTTTTGCGCATAGGTATAGGCCGAACCGGCCTGCGGAAACTGGCGCACCAGTTTTCCGTAACTGATGGCGGTAAACAGTACGCCCGCCAGGGCCAGCAGATAGGAGGCCGGAACATGGCCATTGCTGATACCCGAAACAATGCCAAAGGTGTCAAACACCGTCATCGGCGTGAGATAGGCCAGCCCCATCACCACTACCTGCCACAGCTTGAGAGATTTACGCAGCTGTGCTTTGCCCGGCTGGGCTGCAAGATCCACAGAAGAATTAGTCGACATAGCTTTCCTCCCCGCGACGAGCCCAGATCTGCGTTCGAAATGTGGGAACAGCAGACCTGGGTCGTATCGGGGTAGAAAGCCATAAGAAAGGCGTCAATGTTGCACGGCACAGATGCGGTCCGTACTTACTGCGGGAGCCATGGATGCTCACGCGGGGCTGGTTTTTAAACATTGGCATCATCACATTTCCTCGTCACAAACTCTGTCGGTTATCTGAAGACCCGTTGTCGCCCGCGCTCCATTACGCGACATCCGGGAAATGGCAGGTATTCCTGCAATTTTGACGGGCTGGCTCCGCTCAGCCCGCATGATGCGACTTCTTTTTAAATGACCTGTACGACTGTCAGGCGTTTTTCAACATCCACTCAATTTCAGTGTCGGTGATAAGACGTTCAAACTGGATTAATTCATCGTTTTTACAGGCGTGATACACGTGGCTAAAACGCTCACCCAATAATTCACGCAGACTGTCGTTTTGCATAAACTCCCACAGCGCATCGCTCTGGCGGATAGGAAACGGTAGCCCTTCCTGCTCCAGTCCGTTGCCTTCCACCTCTTCCTGCAACGGTAGCTCGTTATCCAGACCGTGAAGGATCCCCGCCAGGATGGTCGACATCACCAGATATGGGTTGGCATCCGCCCCCGCCACGCGATATTCAACCCGATGGTTATCACGATCGCCGCAGGGAATACGCAGCGCCACCGTACGGTTGTTATGCCCCCAGGAAGCCTGAGTCGGCACATACATACCCGGCTGGAAGCGGCGATAAGAGTTCACATTCGGCGCCAGCAGCGCCATTGATGCGGGCATCAGATCAATCATCCCGGCAAGCGCACGCTTAAGTAACATGGAATCATCGCCATTCGCATCGGCCAGCACGTTCTCACCTTTATTATTCATAATGCTGATGTGGATATGCATCCCGCTCCCTGCGTGTTCCTCATAAGGCTTTGCCATAAACGTGGCATGCATCTTATGTTTCTCCGCCACCAGCCGTACCAGACGTTTCAACGCCAGCGCGTCGTCGCAGGCGTCGAGCACGTTATCGGTATGGTAGAGGTTGATTTCAAACTGCCCAGGGGAGGCTTCAGCCACTGCGCCGTCAGCCGGGATCAGCTGTAAACGGGCCAGTTCATCGATATCGTTTAACACATCAGCAAAATGGTTCAGGTTATCAACCGAGTAAACCTGACTTTGGGTATTGCGATCGTCCGTACCCGGCGCGCACGGCGGCTGCAGATAACCTTCGGGATCGCGCTTACGATCGAGTAAATAGAACTCCAGCTCTACCGCTACGACGGGGAACAGACCGCGCTGGCGAAGTTTCTGCCAGAGTCGGTTCAGTACGTTCCGCGGCTCAACGTCAAAGGGAGCGCCATCTTCATCCAGCATCGTCAGCATCATCTGTGCAATAAATTCAGGATCGGCGGCCGAAGGGGTTAACGTGCCTGCCACCGGTACACAAGTCCGATCCGGTTCGCCAAGCTCCTGGCCTAATCCCGCCTCTTCGACCACATTGCCAAGAATATCCATCGCGAAAACAGATGCCGGGAAATAGCAGCCTTTCTCTAATTTATGCAATCCAGCAACCGGAAGGCGCTTACCGCGAAAACAACCATTAAGGTCGGTTAACAGCACATCCACATACTGCGTATTAGGATAGCGTTCCAGATACTGCTTAACTTCGCGCGCAAACGCGCTACTTCGTCTCTCTTCAGAATGCTGAACAAAATTCTCAACTTCTACGATATTGGTTTCCATGATTCACCGCCGTTGGCCTGGTAAGCTGCTCTGTGATTTGAATGTTAAATATAATGTCCACCATTCGACTCTGGATGCAAACAAAATGTTTTTCAAATGTTAAATTAAGTTTGCTAGAAGGTTATTCCGCTGCTAGATTGAGAAAATAATGAACGGAATTGCACAACAAGGAACCGTTTGGCAATAATTTATTCCAAAACGTGAGGTCGATCATGGGCAATATATTTGACAAGCCAGTTATTGGTGTAGTGATGTGTAGGAACAGGCTTAAGGGTCACCAGACCCAGACTCTGCAAGAAAAGTACCTGAATGCGGTATTAAATGCCGGTGGATTACCGATAGCGCTGCCCCATGCGCTCGCGGAACCCGAATTGCTGAACGCGCTGTTACCGAAACTGGATGGTATCTTCCTGCCAGGAAGCCCAAGCAATGTGCAGCCGCACCTCTATGGTGAAAATGGCGATGAGTCTGACGCCGATCCCGGGCGTGATCTTCTGAGCATGGCGCTAATTACCGCCGGGCTCGAAAGGCGCATTCCCATTTTCGCCATCTGCCGGGGCTTACAGGAATTAGTTGTCGCCACTGGCGGGACTCTGTATCGTCGCCTGTGCGATCACTCACAGTTCCTGGAACATCGTGAAGATGCGGAACTCCCGGTGGAGCAGCAATATGCACCATCTCATGAAGTCCAGGTTCAACAGGGAGGATTGCTATCTCAGTTAATACCAGGTTGCAGCACGTTTTGGGTTAACTCCTTGCATGGTCAGGGAGCAAAAACCCTTGGCCCGCAGCTGCGCGTGGAAGCACGCTCGCAGGATGGATTAGTGGAAGCTGCCAGCGTCCATGACCATCCTTTCGCGCTCGGCGTGCAGTGGCACCCGGAATGGAACAGTAGCGAATACGCCCTGTCGCGTTTGTTACTTGAAGGTTTTATCACCGCTTGTCAGAACCACCTCGCTGAAAAACAGCGACTCTGACCACTACAGTTAAGGAAATGCAATTATGAGCGATGACGGCCTGGCGCCGGGTAAACGTTTGTCAGAGATCCGCCAGCAATTGGGTCTTTCGCAGCGTCGTGCCGCCGAACTGTCTGGGTTAACGCATAGCGCCATCAGCACCATAGAGCAGGATAAAGTCAGTCCTGCCATCAGTACGCTGCAAAAGCTATTGAAAGTATATGGGCTGTCGCTCTCCGAGTTCTTCGCGGAACCGGAAAAGCCTGACGAACCGCAGGTGGTTATCAATCAGGATGATTTGATTGAGATCGGGAGTCAGGGAGTATCCATGAAGCTGGTACACAACGGAAATCCGAATCGTACGCTGGCAATGATGTTTGAAACCTATCAGCCAGGCACGACAACCGGGGAGAGAATTAAACATCAGGGTGAAGAGATTGGCACAATACTGGAAGGTGAAGTGATACTGACCATCAACGGTCAAACGTATCCTCTTGTTGCAGGGCAAAGCTATGCCATTAACACCGGCATACCACACAGCTTCAGCAACACCTCGGCGGGGATCTGCCGCATCATCAGTGCCCACACTCCCACCACGTTCTAATCAGTAACGGCCTGAGTTTCTCAGGCCTTCTTAAATAACGCGCATTAACAGGGTACATCCCTGGGGTATCGTGCAGCCTGATTTTGCCTGAAAAAGATCAGCAACGAACTTTATCTTATTGATATAAAAGGAGTAGCTATGAACTTTCAGAATCTTAAATATTGGCGTGAGAAAGCCAGCCATTATTCACCGGAAACCCGTTTATTTATTAACGGCGAATATTGTGCCGCCGCCGATAACGAAACCTTTATTACCCAGGATCCGGCAGGACAACGCCCGCTCGCCAAAGTCGCCCGCGGCAAAAAAGCGGATGTTGACCGCGCGGTCACCGCAGCCCGCACCGTGTTTGAACGCGGGGACTGGTCGCAGGCATCACCCGCAGAGCGCAAAGCGGTGCTGCACAAACTCGCCGATTTAATGGAGCAGCATCACGAGGAACTGGCGCTACTGGAAACGCTCGACACCGGTAAACCGATTCGCCATAGCCTGCGTGATGATATTCCCGGCGCGGCACGCGCCATCCGTTGGTACGCCGAGGCGATAGATAAAGTCTATGGTGAAGTTGCCACTACCTCGGTGAACGATTTAGCGCTGATTGTCCGCGAACCGGTGGGCGTGATTGCGGCCATCGTGCCATGGAATTTTCCCCTGCTGCTGGCATGCTGGAAGCTCGGCCCGGCTCTGGCTGCGGGTAACAGCGTGATCCTCAAGCCTTCCGAAAAATCACCGCTGACCGCGATTCGCCTGGCCGCACTGGCTAAAAAAGCAGGTTTGCCCGATGGCGTGCTCAGCGTTGTGAGCGGGTACGGTCACGAAGCGGGCCAGGCACTGTCGCTGCATCCGGATGTTGATGTGATCACCTTTACCGGCTCGACCCGCACCGGCAAGCAACTGCTCAAAGATGCTGGCGACAGCAACATGAAACGCGTCTGGCTGGAGGCCGGCGGTAAAAGTGCCAACATCGTATTTGCCGACTGCCCGGATCTGCCGAAAGCCGCCGCTAATGCAGCGGCAGGTATTTTCTATAACCAGGGCCAGGTTTGTATCGCCGGTACACGTCTGCTGCTGGAAGAAAGTATTGCCGACGAGTTTATCGCGCTTTTAAAAGAGCAGGCGAAAAACTGGCAGCCGGGCAACCCGCTGGATCCGGAAACCACGATGGGCACGCTTATCGACAACACGCATGCCGACACCGTTCACAGTTTTATTCGCGACGGTGAAGCGCAAGGCACGCTGGCGCTGGATGGCCGCAGCCACGTACACCCGGCGGCCATCGGCCCGACTATTTTTGTCGACACCGCGCCGCAAGCCCACGTCAGCCGCGATGAGATCTTCGGTCCGGTACTGGTCATCACTCGTTTTAGCAGTGAAGCCGAAGCTCTGGCGCTGGCCAACGACAGCGACTACGGTCTGGGCGCCGCGGTCTGGACCCGCGATTTGTCGCGCGCGCACCGCATGAGTCGCCGCCTGAAGGCCGGTTCGGTCTTCGTGAATAACTACAACGACGGTGATATGACCGTGCCATTCGGCGGCTATAAACAAAGCGGTAATGGACGCGATAAATCCCTGCATGCGCTGGAAAAATTTAGCGAATTAAAAACCATCTGGATCTCCCTGGAGTCTTAATCATGACTGAACATACCAGCAGTTATTACGCCGCAAGCGCCAATCAATACGAACCGTTCCCGACCCTTAGCGAATCGGTAAGCTGTGATGTTTGCGTCGTGGGCGGTGGTTATACCGGACTCTCCTCCGCCCTGCATTTATCAGAGATGGGTTACGACGTGGTGCTACTGGAATCCGCACGAATTGGCTTCGGAGCCAGCGGGCGCAACGGTGGCCAGTTGGTGAACTCCTACAGTCGCGATATCGACGTCATTGAACGCACCTACGGCCCGGACGCCGCTAAAATGCTTGGCAGTATGATGTTTGAAGGCGGCAATATCATTCGCGAACGTATCAAACGTTATCAGATCGACTGCGACTATCGTCCTGGCGGGCTGTTTGTGGCCCTGAACCACAAACAGATGGAAACGCTGGAGGAGCAGAAATCGAACTGGGAACGCTACGGCAATACGCAGCTTGAACTGTTGGATAGCAGCGAAATTCGCCGCGAAGTCAGCAGCGATCGTTATGTCGGCGCGCTACTCGACCACAGCGGTGGTCATATTCATCCGCTAAACCTGGCGATTGGCGAGGCTAACGCCATTCGTCTGAACGGCGGGCGCGTGTTCGAACAGTCGCCAGTCACCCGTATTCAGCACACCAGCCCGGCAGTGGTCAGCACCGAAAAAGGTCAGGTTACGGCACGTTTTGTGATTGTCGCGGGCAACGCCTACCTCGGCGACAAACTGGAACCTGCGCTGGCAAAAAGCAGCATGCCGTGTGGCACGCAGGTGTTAACCACCGAACCGCTGTCGGCGGAGATGGCGCGCTCGCTGATCCCGAAAAACTACTGCGTTGAAGATTGTAACTACCTGCTGGATTACTACCGTCTGACCGGCGATAACCGCCTGCTGTACGGCGGCGGTGTAGTCTACGGCGCTCGCGATCCGGACGATATTGAGCGTCTGGTGATGCCGAAACTGCTGAAGACCTTCCCGCAATTGCAGGGGATAAAAATTGATTACCGCTGGACCGGTAATTTCCTGTTAACGCTGTCGCGCATGCCGCAGTTCGGCCGTCTTGATACCAACATTTACTATATGCAGGGCTACAGCGGCCACGGCGTGACTTGTACCCACCTGGCAGGACGGCTGATTTCGGAACTGCTGCGCGGGGATGCCGAGCGTTTTGACGCGTTCGCCAAACTGCCGCATTACCCGTTCCCGGGAGGCCGCAGCCTGCGCATTCCGTTTACCGCCATGGGCGCGGCCTATTACAGCTTACGCGATCGCCTTGGGGTTTAAGTTCTTCCGCGATAAACCCGACGCACAGGGCGGTCCCCCCTGTGCGTTTTTTTATTGCCGAATAAGCGAAAAACAGATAACAGGCACGAAAATATCGCAATAGGACATAACCACACACTTTGCATTGTTTCTCCCCGCTAATCGGATAGGCTTTTTTAGATTATCGCTGGCGGCGTGCGCCAGAACTCAACGGGGGAAGAAACGCGTGTTATGAATACGAATAACGAGGAGACCTTTTATCAGGCGATGCGCCGTAAGGGCGTGAGCAGGCGCAGTTTTCTTAAATATTGTAGCCTCGCGGCAACATCGCTAGGGTTGGGAGCCGGAATGACGCCCAGAATCGCCTGGGCGCTGGAAAACAAACCCCGGATCC
Source organism: Citrobacter sp. LUTT5 (assembly GCF_009905315.1). Taxonomy (NCBI): domain Bacteria; kingdom Pseudomonadati; phylum Pseudomonadota; class Gammaproteobacteria; order Enterobacterales; family Enterobacteriaceae; genus Citrobacter; species Citrobacter sp. LUTT5. Next base: position 3,814,898 of record NZ_CP047606.1, read on the forward strand.
CGGTCGTCTGGATCCACGGTCTGGAATGCACCTGCTGTACCGAATCATTTATCCGCTCCTCTCACCCACTCGCCAAAGACGTCATCCTCTCTCTGATTTCCCTTGATTACGACGACACACTGATGGCCGCCGCCGGAACACAGGCCGAAGAGGTCTTTGAAGACATTCTAAGCCGCTACCACGGCCGATACATTCTGGCCGTCGAAGGTAATCCTCCGCTGGGAGAACAAGGGATGTTCTGCATTAGCGGCGGGCGACCGTTTATTGAAAAGCTTAAAAGAGCCGCCGCCGGTGCCAGCGCGATTATCGCCTGGGGCACCTGCGCCTCCTGGGGCTGCGTGCAGGCTGCCCGGCCTAACCCAACTCAGGCAACACCGATCGATAAAGTGATTACCGATAAGCCGATCGTGAAAGTGCCCGGTTGCCCGCCGATTCCAGACGTCATGAGCGCCATCATTACCTACATGGTGACTTTTGACAGGCTGCCGGAACTCGATCGTCTGGGGCGTCCGCTGATGTTTTATGGTCAGCGTATTCATGACAAATGCTACCGCCGCGCCCACTTTGACGCCGGGGAGTTCGTTGAAAGTTGGGACGATGACGCTGCCCGCAAAGGCTATTGCCTGTACAAAATGGGCTGCAAGGGGCCAACCACCTATAACGCCTGTTCCACCACCCGCTGGAATGGTGGCGTTTCCTTCCCCATCCAGTCCGGCCACGGTTGTCTGGGATGTTCGGAGAACGGCTTCTGGGATCGCGGTTCGTTCTACAGCCGTGTGGTCGATATTCCACAGATGGGAACGCATTCTACCGCTGACACCGTGGGCCTCACCGCGCTCGGCGTAGTGGCGGCTGGTGTCGGCGTCCACGCAGTCGCCAGCGCCGTCAATCAACATAACCGCCACAAACAGCAGTTAACAGAAGCCGAACAACCGCAGCCGGACAAAGAGGATAACCAGGCATGAGCAACTCGTATCAAACCCAGGGATATACGTTAAACAATGCGGGTCGCCGCCTGGTTGTGGACCCCATAACCCGCATTGAAGGCCATATGCGTTGTGAAGTGAACATTGATGAGCAGAACATCATCACCAACGCGGTTTCCTGCGGCACCATGTTCCGCGGGCTGGAGATCATCCTACAAGGTCGCGACCCGCGCGATGCCTGGGCCTTTGTCGAACGGATTTGCGGAGTATGCACCGGCGTACATGCCCTGGCATCGGTGTATGCCATTGAAGATGCCATTGGCATCAAGGTGCCCGACAACGCCAACATCATTCGCAATATTATGCTGGCGACACTGTGGTGCCACGACCATCTGGTGCACTTTTACCAGTTAGCCGGAATGGATTGGATTGACGTGCTGAATGCCCTGAAAGCAGATCCGCGCGCCACATCACAGCTGGCGCAAAGCCTTTCTGCCTGGCCGAAGTCCTCCCCTGGCTACTTTTTTGACGTCCAAAATCGCCTGAAGAAATTTGTCGACGGCGGTCAACTGGGGATTTTCCGCAACGGTTATTGGGGTCACCCGCAGTACAAACTGTCGCCTGAGGCTAACCTGATGGGCTTTGCCCATTATCTGGAAGCACTCGATTTTCAGCGCGAGATCATCAAAATCCATACGGTGTTTGGCGGTAAGAACCCGCATCCTAACTGGATTGTCGGCGGTATGCCGTGCGCGATTAATATCGATCAGCGCGGCGCGGTTGGCGCAGTCGATATGGAACGCCTGAACCTGGTGCAGTCGATCATCACCCGCACCGCTGATTTCATCAACAACGTCATGGTGCCTGACGCGCTGGCTATCGGCCAGTTCAATAAGTCCTGGAGCCAGATTGGTACCGGGCTTTCTGATAAGTGCGTCCTGAGCTACGGCGCGTTCCCGGATATCGCCAATGACTTCAGCGCGAAGAGCCTGTTGATGCCAGGCGGTGCGGTGATTAACGGTGATTTTAAAAACGTGCTGCCAGTGGATCTAGCCGATCAGCAACAAATTCAGGAGTTTGTCGATCATGCCTGGTACCGTTATCCGGACGATCAATTAGGTCGTCACCCGTTCGAAGGGATTACTGAACCCTGGTATAACCCGGGCGATGTCAAAGGCAGCGATATTGATATCAAACAGCTCAACGAACAGGAACGCTATTCGTGGATTAAAGCCCCGCGTTGGCGCGGACACGCCATGGAAGTTGGACCACTGGCGCGCACGCTGATTGCCTATCACAAAGGGGATGCCGCCACGATTGAATCCGTCGATCGCATGATGTCTGCCCTCAAGCTGCCGCTTTCGGGTATGCAGTCGACGCTGGGGCGTATTCTGTGCCGCGCGCACGAAGCCCAGTGGGCCGTGAGCAAACTGCAATATTTCTTCGACAAGCTAATGACCAACCTGAAAAACGGCAATCTGGCGACCGCAAACACAGAAAAATGGGAGCCAGAAAGCTGGCCGCAGCAGTGCCGCGGGATCGGTTTTACCGAAGCACCGCGCGGCGCTTTAGGTCACTGGGCATCGATTCGCGACGGGAAAATCGATCTCTATCAGTGTGTGGTGCCGACCACCTGGAATGCCAGCCCGCGCGATCCGAAGGGACAAATTGGCGCTTACGAGGCGGCGCTGATGGGCACCCAAATGGCGATACCGGATCAACCGCTGGAGATCCTGCGCACCTTGCACAGCTTCGATCCCTGCCTGGCATGTTCAACCCACGTACTCGGCGACGACGGCAGCGAACTTATCGCCGTCCAGGTTCGCTAAGCGTTAAGGAACGGAACGATGACTGGAAAAACATCCCCACGCGTCGGGGAGGCGCGTGATACCGCTATCAGCCACTATGTGTTTGAAGCGCCTGTGCGCTTGTGGCACTGGCTGACGGTCGGCTGCATGTTGGTGTTGATGGTGACCGGATACTTCATTGGCCGACCGCTGCCGTCGGTCAGCGGTGAGGCCACTTATCTGTTCTATATGGGCGACATCCGGTTGGTGCATTTCTCCGCCGCCATGGTGTTCACGGTGATCCTGCTGATGCGCATTTACTGGGCCTTCGTCGGTAACCGCTATTCACGAGAACTTTTTATCGTGCCGGTCTGGCGGCGCAGCTGGTGGCGAGGCGCGTTTTCGGTCGTGCGCTGGTATCTGTTTCTGGAAAAAAAACCGGGAGATGATATCGGTCATAACCCCATCGCGCAGGCGGCGATGTGCGGTTATTTCCTGCTCTCCGTTTTTATGATCCTCACCGGTTTTGCCTTATACAGCGAACATAGCCAGTACGCCATTTTTACCCCTTTCCGCTATGTGACGGAGTTTTTCTACTGGACCGGTGGGAACTCTCTCGATATCCACAGCTGGCATCGGTTGGGGATGTGGTTCATCGCCGCCTTCATCGTAGGCCATGTGTATATGGCGATTCGTGAGGACATCATGTCTGACGATACCGTCATCTCCACCATGGTCAATGGCTACCGCAGCCACAAATTTCCCAAAGGTCAGCACGACAAGGAGGCGTCATGAGCGAACCACACGTCATCGTGATGGGTTTAGGCAACCTGCTGTGGGCAGACGAAGGCTTTGGTATTCGCGTCGCCGAACGCCTGTACGCCAATTATCACTGGCCGGAATACGTTGAGATCGTCGACGGCGGCACGCAGGGGCTGAATCTGCTGGGCTACGTTGAGCAGGCCAGTCATCTGCTGCTGCTGGACGCCATCGACTACGGTCTCGCGCCGGGCACCCTGCAAACCTACGCCGGTGAAAAAGTCCCCAGTTACCTCAGCGCCAAAAAAATGAGTCTGCATCAGAACAGTTTCTCCGAAGTGCTGGCGCTGGCGGACATTCGCGGCCATCTGCCCCCGCACATCGCCCTTGTAGGACTTCAACCGGTACAGCTGGACGACTATGGCGGCAGCCTGACCGACATCGCGCGTGCTCAGCTTCCGGCGGCGGAGCAGGCTGCACTTACGCAACTGGCTGCGTGGGGGATTGTGCCACAGACCAACGATGAAACGCGTTGCCTGAACTATGAATGCCTGTCGATGGAAAACTATGAAGGCGTGCATATTCGCCAGTATCGCGTAACGCTGGAGAGATAAGCAACATGTTGAATGACAATCCTTTTCCTGCTCTATGGCAACGTATGCTGGCCAGGGGCTGGCAGCCGCTAACCGCGCCCGAACTGGATGACTGGATAACCCACGTTCGCGACGGTGTGGTGTTACTCAGTAGCGATCCCCGCCGTACACCGGAAGTCAGCGATAATCCAGTGATGATTGCCGAGTTGCTCCGCGAGTTTCCCCAGTTTGACTGGCACATCGCCATGGCGGATCTCGAGCATAGCGAGGCGATTGGCGATCGTTTTGGCGTATTCCGCTTCCCGGCTACCCTGGTATTTACCCAAGGTGAGCTGCGCGGCATTCTCAGCGGCATCCACCCGTGGGCCGATCTGCTCAACCTGATGCGCCCCTTAGTTGAACCACGCACGCCGCCGGAGTCTGAACGATGAGCGACACTTTTTTTCATCTGCTGGGGCCGGGAACGCAACCGAACGATGACAGCTTCAACATGAATCCTTTGCCCCTCACCTGCCAGGTCAACAGCAACCCGAGCATGGCGTCGCTGGAAAACTGTCCGCACAGTCCGGCGGTGATGGCATTGTTAGCCGATGTGCGCCACCAGCTCAGGAGGCGCACTCCCGCCAAACAAGACGTGCTGGGATGGGATTTATCCGCGCTCAACGCAGACGATCTCACGTTTTTGAATACGCTGCTCGGCGAAGGCGAAGTTTCAATACGCATCCAGCATGCTGACGGTAGAGCGAGCGAGATCCAGGAGTCGATTTTCTGCGGTATCTGGCGGGTGCGTTGTCAGAATGACAACGGGCAGTGGGAGGAGCATCTGGAAGCAGGCAGCGCACCGCGTGCACTGTGGCTGGCGGCAACGTTCAATACACTGCCGGACGACAGCCTGTTGCCCCCGCCGGTGGACGGGCTAATGAATGGCCTGACGCTGGCTCAGGAACTGCTGGCGCACGTGCGCGATCCGGCCTTGCAACCCCATAGCATTAACCTCACCCAACTGCCGATTAGCGATGCGGATCGCCTGTTTCTTGCTCGGTTATGTGGCGAAGGACACATCCAGATCCGCACTATCGGCTACGGTGAGAGCCAAATCGACGCCACGGCGCTGCGCCATGTCTGGCATGTGCGCTGTCTGGATACCCTGAAAGGGCTTCTGCTCGAAAGTTATGAGATCTGTCCATTACCGGAACTGGTGCAGGCTGCGCCGGAAGATCTTCGCGACTCGCTCCAGCGTCTGGATGAAGTCTGCGGCTGGCTGGCATCCGGTCCACCGGCCTGACCCTCTCTCCCGGCCCGCATGCTTTTATGCTGCGGGTCTGGCGTTTTCTTCCTTATCTATTCACTCTCTAATGCCTGATGGAGTTCGCATGTGGGACGTCATTGACTTATCGCGTTGGCAGTTTGCGCTGACCGCGCTGTACCATTTTCTGTTTGTTCCCCTGACGCTGGGGCTAATTTTTATGCTGGCCATCATGGAAACCATTTATGTGGTGACGGGCAAAACAGTCTACCGCGACATGACGCGTTTCTGGGGCAAGTTATTCGGGATTAACTTTGCGCTCGGCGTGGCAACCGGCCTGACCATGGAGTTTCAGTTCGGTACTAACTGGTCGCTCTATTCTAACTATGTGGGCGATATTTTTGGCGCGCCTCTGGCAATGGAAGCCCTGCTGGCCTTCTTCCTCGAATCCACGTTTGTTGGTCTGTTCTTCTTCGGCTGGCAGCGCTTAACCAAATACCAACACCTGATGGTCACCTGGCTGGTCGCGTTTGGTTCCAATATCTCGGCCCTGTGGATCCTCAACGCCAACGGCTGGATGCAATATCCAACCGGCGCTCACTTTAATATTGATACCCTGCGTATGGAGATGAGCAGCTTTAGCGAGCTGGTCTTTAACCCCATCAGCCAGGTGAAATTTGTGCATACCGTGATGTCCGGTTATGTCACCGGCGCCATGTTTGTGATGTCCATCAGCGCCTGGTATCTGCTGCGCGGTCGCAATCGCGAGTTCGCCCAGCGTTCCTTCGCGGTGGGTTCCATTTTTGGCACACTGGCTATCCTCGGCACTCTACAACTGGGTGATAGCTCAGCCTATGAGGTTGCCCAACGCCAGCCGGTAAAACTGGCGGCAATGGAAGGCGAATGGCAAACCGAACCGGCACCCGCGCCCTTTCATGTCATCGCCTGGCCGCAGCAGGAGCAAGAACGTAACGCCTTTGCTGTGAAGATACCGGCTCTGCTGGGCATCCTGGCCACGCACTCTTTAGACACGCCGGTTCCGGGGCTGAAAAATCTGATGGAGGATGCTCTCCCCCGCCTGCAACGAGGTCGGGAAGCGTGGCTGCTGATGCAGGAAATCGCCAAAGGTAACCGCACGCCTCAGGTACTGAACGCTTTTCACGCTGTGGAGAAAGATCTGGGTTACGGCATCCTGCTGGCGAACTACGCGCCTGATATGAACCATGTCACTCCGGAGCAATATCAGGCCGCGCAACGCGGTGCGATCCCGCAAGTAGCACCGGTATTCTGGAGTTTTCGCATCATGATTGCATGCGGTTCACTTCTGCTGCTGGTGATGGCGATTGCGCTGATACAGACCTTACGCTGGCGTATCGACCAGCATCGCTGGGTACTGCACATGACGCTGTGGAGCTTGCCGCTACCGTGGATTGCCATTGAAGCGGGCTGGTTTATGACGGAGTTTGGCCGCCAGCCGTGGGCGATTCAGGATATTTTGCCGACCTGGTACGCCCACTCCGCGTTAAGCGCAGGCCAACTGGCCTTCTCCATGGGGCTAATTCTCACGCTTTACACCTTGTTTTTAATTGCCGAAGTCTACCTGATGCAGAAATACGCGCGCCTTGGCCCGGATGCAATGCATAACCAACAACCAACGCAACAACAGGGATAAAGGAGATAATCATGTTGGATTATGAAACGTTGCGGCTCATCTGGTGGCTGCTGATTGGCATCATCCTGGTGGCATTTATGGTCACCGACGGGTTTGATATGGGGGTTGGCTGCCTGTTGCCGCTGATCGCGCGTAACGATGATGAGCGTCGGGTACTAATCAATAGCGTCGGAGCGCACTGGGAAGGTAACCAGGTGTGGCTCATTCTGGCGGGCGGTGCATTATTCGCGGCCTGGCCACGGGTCTATGCCGCGGCATTTTCAGGGTTTTATGTGGCGATGATTCTGGTGCTGTGCGCCCTTTTCTTTCGCCCGTTGGCCTTTGATTATCGTGGAAAAATAGCCAATGCACGCTGGCGCGCCATGTGGGACACCGGGTTGGTGATTGGCAGTCTGGTCCCTCCAGTTATCTTCGGCGTCGCGTTCGGCAACCTTTTTTTGGGCGTGCCTTTTATCTTCACTCCACAGCTTCATGTGCAATACCTGGGCACCTTCTGGCAGTTACTCTCACCCTTTGCCCTGCTGTGCGGCGCATTAAGCCTGATGCTGGTTATTCTGCAAGGGGGCGTGTGGCTCCAGTTGAAGACCGACGGCATTCTTCACCAACGTGCGCTGTCTGCTACCCGCCGCAGCGCGATGCTGGTCGTGCTCTGCTTTCTGTTAGCCGGTTACTGGCTATGGACGGGGATCGATGGCTATGTGTTGCTAAGCCAGGATCCTAATGGTCCTTCCAACCCGTTATTAAAAGCAGTAACTACCTCGCCGGGCGCGTGGATGGCGCACTTTTATCAGTCACCACTGCTGTTAATTATTCCGCTGCTTGGCATGATTTTCCCGATGCTCGCGATCTATGCCTGCGGACAGCGTCGGGCCGTATGGGGATTTTTGTTTGCTTCAATGGGCCAGGCCTGCGTGATCTTCACCGCTGGAATCACCCTGTTTCCGTTTGTGATGCCTTCAAGCGCGTATCCGCTCTCCAGCCTGACGGTGTGGGACAGCACCTCCAGCCAGATGACACTCAGTATCATGCTGGTTATTGTGCTGATTTTTCTACCGATCGTTCTGCTTTATACCGTGTGGAGTTATTACAAAATGCTCGGGCGCATCAATGTAGAAACGATCCGGCGCCATAACCACGAACTTTATTAGGGAGGACTGTACGATGTGGTATCTGTTTTGGTTTGTCGGCATTCTGCTGATGTGCGGACTCTCCACGCTGGCGCTGGTCTGGCTTGAGTCGCGGCAGAGATAATTCTACACGGGCGCTACGCTTTCTGGCTCCCCGGTTTATTCGGGGAGCTTTTTTATCCCCTTTCCATCAGCTCGCCAAGACGCCTAATCTGCCGTCCCTGATTATCGAAATTACGCTCATCGAGCCACATATCGTAGGCCGGTCGAAGTGACGGGTACTCACCGTCAATGATTGAGTACCATGCGGTATCTCGATTACGCCCCCGCGTGACGACAGCCTGACGAAATATGCCTTCAAAACTGAAGCCAAAGCGCTCCGCCGCCTCACGGGAAGGAGCATTGAGAGCATCGCATTTCCATTCAAAACGGCGATAGCCCAGATCCTCAAAAACGTACTTTAAAAGCAATGAGATGACTTCTGTTGAGATTCGCGAACGTTTCATGCGTACGGAGTAGGAAACATGGCCAACCTCGATCACGCCATTTGAGGGATCAATCCGCATCAGTGCAAACGTACCAACAGGTTTCATACTGGTTAAATCGATCACAGCAAAATGCATCGGATCGGTCTGTTCTTCCATCTTTTTTACATAATCCAGGAAGGTATCGAAGGTCTCAAAAGGCCCGACCGCCAGATATGTCCAGTCACGACAATCGCTTGCTTCGCTGTACGCTTCATACAACTCTTTTGCATGGCGTTCGGCGTTAATACGTTCAAGCTTACAATAGCGACCTGTAATTTGCTGAGCCTGTGGAAAGGGTGCGCCTTTCCAGTCAGACAAAGTCATACCAACGGGTTGATGAAATTGATTAAAGATGCCCGACATATCCATACCTCTTACAAAACAGGGCTAAACCAGCGCAGAGTATGATCAAACTGGACAGTCCAAAAGAACCACAATGCGTGTTTTTAACAGATCCACACTATTTAATTGTACAAAAAACAGGCGCAACATTTTTACACGTAGCAAAAGAAACGTATTTTCTGCATTAATGCTAAGAGCTGAATAAATTATAAGTTAAATAACCTGAGCCAGACGGCGAATCCCATCAACAATTGCCTCTACCGGATGATTTGCAAAACCAATCAAAATCCCCTGTCGTGAGACATCGCTCTGGTAATAACGACTTAGTGATAGTATTCCCATCCCTAGTAATCTGGCTTTCTCTTCAACTTCACTCCCAGTCATCCCATTTTGCAACCAACATACGATATGAACGCCAGAGTCTGAAGGTTGAATAATCATTTTATCAGCAAGATAGTATTGAATAGCATTGACCAACGCAGTTCTTCTTTCATAGCATGCTTTGCGAATTCGACGCACATGACTGGCATAGTGCCCCTCCTCAATAAAATTTGCCATCACTGCTTGTTCAAGATAGCTGGTGCCGAGATCGGAATAATATTTGGTCACCATAATCTGTTCTTGTAAACCCGGCGGAACAACTAAAAAACCTAAACGGAATTCCGGGTACATCATTTTAGAAAATGTTCCGGCATAGATTACGCGTTGATTCTGATCTAATCCTTGCAGAGCTTGTAAAGAACGGTCGGCATAACGGAACTCACTATTATAATCATCTTCAAATATCCATGCCTGATTCGACTTCGCCCATTCCAGCAACTCAAAACGCCGGGATAAACTCAACGTTCCACTTAATGGATATTGATCCGACGGGACGACATAGGCCAGCTTAGCGTCAGGAAAATGATCAATACCATAGCGGACGTTCATTCCTTCGCTATCTACCGGTACCGGCCTCACCATAGCACCAACAGACATGAAGGTTCCGCGGGCGCCTTTGTAACCCGGGTCGTCCAGCCAAACTTCATTTCCTGCCGACAGCAATGCTCGTGCAGTAATGTTCAATGCCTGCTGAATACCATTTACGATGATTATTTGATCTTCGTTACAGTTCACTCCACGCGTTGTTTTAATGTAGCGGCAAACCGCTTTTCTCAAAGGAAGGTACCCGCAAGGATGAGTGTGGGCTCCCAGTTGATGCCGGGATTGTCTCCAGACTCGTTGCAGTAGCTTTCCCCATAACCCATGCGGGAAGAGATCCGTACACCCGACACCAACCGCAAATAGACGGTTCATGCCGCGCCCTTCATACTCATTTGACCATAAATCGCGAGCAGGATTATTTCGGCTGTGAACCTGCTCATCAGGCGATACGACGTCCACCAACGCCATCTCTGGATAGCTATTGCTGATACTCCGATCCGGAATATGATGTGAGACATACGTTCCAGACCCTTTACGAGTCAGGATATACCCTTCATCTAATAGCCGGTCATAACCGGCGATCGCTGAGTTTCGTGAAATTGACATCATTTCGGACAACGCCCTGGTTGACGGCATTTTTGTTCCTGGCGGCAATCGCCCTTCGAGGATGTGATCGCGGAGGATTTGGTAAACCTGCTCCTTAACCGCACCTTTTCCTAAAACAAATCCTTGAAATAAAGGCGCATTGTTTTTCTTCACTGTATTAACCTTTATACTAAAGTGGATCCTATCAATATATCGAAAGTGTCTCTTTACGAGAGTTTATAAAATTCTTAGTATCATCATACTAACACATTACTCGTATAAAATATCAGGATATATATGATTAACATGAATGCCGTTACTATTGAAAGTGCAGAACAAAAAGACTACGCCAGCTGGCTTCCTTTATGGATAAACTATCAAACATTTTACCGCACTATAATTTCAGATGAAGTAACAAAATTAACGTGGGAGCGTTTCTTTACCCCGAGCGAACCTGTTTATTGTGCTGTTGCAAAATATGATGGGAAAATAGTGGGGCTGGTTCATTATCTCTTTCACCGCTCAACCTGGGCAGAATCAAACTATTGCTATCTCGAAGATTTATTTGTTAGCGAAGATGTACGCGGCCAACACATCGGTAAACAACTTATCGAATATGTCCAACAACAAGCCAAAAAACATCACGCGTCAAGATTATACTGGCATACGCATGAAACCAATCTCCGTGGGCAACGTCTGTATGACTGGGTGGCCAAAAAGAGCGGGATGATCGAATATCGTATGTAAGTATAATAATACTCAGGATAGTATTGAATAATTAAATACTAAAAATAAGCCTCTGAGTAGATATACTCAGAGGATGTATCGGTGACAAATCCTCCCAACCTGAATAAGATAAGGAAAAAAACCAGCGATAAGCAAATTCTTAAGTATTAAAAAGGTAAAGAGCCAGCATGGCAACGATAAAAGATGTTGCAGAGTCAGCGGGAGTGTCCACCGCAACAGTTTCACGTGTTATTAATCAAACCGCATGGGTTGAACCCGTGACGCGTGAGCGTGTTGAAAAAGCCATGCGCGAACTGAACTATCATCGCAATGCTGCCGCTATTGCATTAGCGAAACGCAGCGGTGACATGCTCGGGTTATTGACCGGCAATCTTGCCGATCCCTTTTTTGCCAGGCTTGCACGAGGCGTGGAAGAAGTATCACGCCAGCAGCAGTTTCGGCTGATGGTATGCAGCGGCGGTCACGATGAAGGAATGGAGAAATCAGGACTCGATTTCCTGATAAACCAGGGCTGCGAAGCTATTGTGGTCCATGCCAGTAGACTGTCTGAAAAGGAACTGTTGCGATATGCCGCTCATTTTCCTGCCATGGTGGTCGTAAATCGCTATATTGCCGGGATGGCCAATCGCTGCGTGTGGCTGGAAAATAGTCAAGCAGCTAAAACAGCCACGCTACATCTCCTGGAGCAAGGACACCGTTGTATTGCCTGCGTGACAAGTGACTTACCGATTATCGATCGCCGTGAGCGGCTGGAAGGTTATCGCCAGGCGCTGGCTGAATATGGTATTACGCCAGATAAAAATTGGGTGATTAGCGTACCCTTTAATGAAGAAGGTGGCGAACGCGCTGCACATCAGCTGCTTAATTGCGGCATTCCTTTCACCGCAACGGTGACATTTAATGATGTGATGGCCGCCGGGATTATGCGCATCCTCCATCAGCAGGGAATTACACTTCCTCAACAGCTTTCGATCGTTGGATTTGATGATGTGGTGATGGCCCGCTATCTCTACCCAGCACTCACAACAATGCATTATCCCGTTGAGCGCATGGCTCGCTGCGCTTCGCAGCTGGCGATACAGCTTTTTAAGGGCGCAACTCAGCGTCCCAGCGTGAATAGTTTCACTGCAGAGCTGGTGATCCGCGATTCTGTTCTTCCCCCCTCTCTCTGAAATCATGCGTAAATCGTCAAGCCCCTGAGTTGTGATCAACTTCAAATTTAGCGCCCTCATGTAATCGCTTACATGAGGGCCAATGAACGATCACAGTCAGACAAAAGAGTGTTCTCTACTCTTGAGCGACCTTACAGACTGGAGATTCATGAATGAATGCCTCTCAAAATCAGAAAAAAGCACTCTCATTTGGACTGGCAGTGATCCCTATTTTAGCCATGCTACTGCTGTTAATTATTGGCTACGGCATCATGGGGCTACGTATTGAACCTTTATTGCTTTGTTCTGCTGCAGTCGCCGCGGGCATGGCCTGGTGGCAAGGGTATTGCTGGGAAGACATCATTAATTCGGTGGTGGATAAACTCGCCAAAGCAATGCCGGTTATCATGATTCTTATCTGTGTTGGCGGCCTGATTGGTACATGGATGTTCAGCGGCACCATCCCTTACATGGTGTACTGGGGACTTAAACTCATCAGCCCCGAATACATTCTCATCGCCGCGTTCTTTTTGACCAGCATCGTATCGGTGTGTACCGGAACCTCCTGGGGTTCCGCCGGAACGGTTGGCGTAGCGCTGATGGGGGTTGCCGCCGGACTGGATGTCTCATTGGCAGCAGCGGCAGGTGCCGTTGTTTCTGGCGCTTACTTCGGTGACAAGATATCGCCGCTGTCAGACTCCACCAACTTTGCGGCCATTGTCGCAGATACCACCCTTTTCGAGCATATCCAGCACTTATTGTGGACCACTATTCCCAGCTTTCTGCTTGCCGCCGTGGTTTATCTTATTGCGGGCCACAGCAATATGCTCGGCGAGGTCGCCACACCGCAACGGGTTACAGATATTGTCAACGCTCTGGAGTCGCTATACCACTTCAATATCATTCTGATTTTGCCGCCGGTTATTGTGTTGTGGGGCGCGATTCGTAAAAAGCCGGTCATTCCTTTAATGCTGAGCGCATGCGTATTAGCCCTGATTCTGGGCGTTGTCATGCAAGGACTCAGCATCAAGCAGGGGCTGGATGCCTTTATAGATGGGTTCAACATTACTATGTTCCCGCAAGGGAGTGAGGGCATTATTGCTGATGTTCCGCGCCTGCTGAACCGTGGCGGAATGTTCTCAATGATGAGCACTATTCTTCTGGTATTTTGCGCATTTTCTTTTGCCGGTGCCTTAACGTTAACGGGCGCACTCAACATTATCATTAACCGCTTACTGACGGTCATTCACAGCGTCGGTCAGTTAATTGCGGCAACCATTGGTACCACCCTTCTTGTTACCGGAGCGACAAGCGACGGCAAGCTGGCTCTTCTGGTTCCAGCTGAATTATTTAAAGACGCATACCGCCGCATGGGACTGGATACCAAAAATCTGTCCCGCACAATTGAAGACGCTGGCACCGTCATTGAGCCGTTGTTGCCATGGACCGCCGCCGGAGTTTATATGGCCACAACATTAGGAGTGAGCACACTGGATTTATTGCCATGGGCGATTCAGTGCTATGCCGCAATCTTCTTCGCCTTGATTTACGGTTTCACGGGAATCGGTATTGCGAAGGCGCCATCAGTGACAGAAACAGAAAAAAATATTACGGCAACAGAATAGGGAGAGCATGTAATGGATTTTAATAAGATTATCGATCGCCACGATACCGCCTCGCTGAAATGGGACTTTATGGCGCGATATTTCGGCGAGGATACACATCAACTGTTGCCAATGTGGGTGTCTGATTTTGACTTTACTTGCCCGCCCGCTGTTCAGGAGGCTTTAACTCACCGCGTCGGGCACGGTATTTTTGGTTACAGCGAACGGCCACAAAGCTACTTTGATTCATTAATCTCATGGCTCTCAACCCGGCATCAGCTGGAAATCAAGCAAGAGTGGATCTGCAGTATTGAAGGTGTTGTTCCGGGATTATCGCTACTCGTACAAATGCTGAGTCAACCTGGTGAAGGTGTAGTCGTTCAGGGGCCTTATTATGGCTCATTCGCTAAAATTATCTCTTTGAACGGCAGACAGTTGCTGGAAAATCCGTTGTATGAGGACCCGGCTACCGGTTATCAAATGGATTTTACTCACCTGGAAATGTTATTCCGGAATGAACGTCCACCGTTGATGATTTTATGTAATCCGCATAACCCAACCGGCCGTTGTTGGTCTGTACAAGAGCTGGAACAGCTACTTACGCTGTGCGAAACCTATGATGTGACGTTGCTGTCTGATGAAATATGGGCAGATTTATTGCTTCCTGGAGAACAATTTACTTCAGTTCTGCATCTGGGAGAACGCTGGCATTCGCGTGTAATTTCAGCCACTTCAGCCAGTAAAACGTTTGGTTTGTCGACATTGCGTATTGCTAATTTTCTGATACCGGCACCGGCATTGCGTGAACACTTTTTACGCCGTCTGGATGCACATGGGCTGGATGTATTCAATGCGCTATCCGTCGAAGCGAGTACGGCAGCATGGCAACATGGTGCACCATGGTTAGACGAGTTACTTGGCTATCTGGCTGAAAATCGACGCTGGTTTATTCAACAAATTGATGAACATCTCCCGTGGGCTCGGGTTGTTCCTTCCCAGGCAACTTATCTATTGTGGATAGATTGCAAAGCGCTTGGACTGGATGATGAGCAGCTCAAATGGGTAATGCTTGATGTTGCCGGTATTGCGCCTTCAATGGGAAATAGCTTTGGTCCTGCTGGAAAAGGTTTTATCCGCCTGAACATGGGATGTCCACGCGCCTACCTCGAAAAAGCGGTAGAGGGGTTGAAGCGTATTGCATTTACATCTTGCTAAATCTGCTCAGTAAACGAATCGGCCCTAGCGCAGGGCCGCTCGATATTATCAGCCATTTTAATGAAAAACCAAGTGATATAGTACCTGTTAGCCACCAATATACAGGGGCGTCTAAGCGCGTTTTTGCATTACAAGCTAAAACGAGGATTCAGGCACTATTATTTTCATTCACTATCTTCTTGTTTCATTTTCATTAAAAAATGCAACACATTAGGATTATTATCCACAATATTTGTGAATTTCCCCAATAACCTTGAAGCATCTTTTTTTCGATTATGATTAACATACCAGGTATGGCATACACCGTATAACAATGCGCTTTTTAACTCAATGAATTCATCATCCATGCCTGGATGTTGATAAAGAAAATTATCCGTATAATCTTCTATTTCTTTAATTTCATGAATTTGTTTAACTGGTATATCAAGCAGTGAATTACTGGTTTTGATCATTTCTAGCATTGAATAAAAAATCGTAGGCGATTGGTTTTGAAGAAAAACCTGATTTTTAAATTCATCAATGATCTTTTCTTTTTCCTTAGTATCTTCGATAAAATATGTCAACTGCGCAAGGTGGCTCAATAAAGTCACATCATTTTCAGCGTCATTAGTTAGTTTCCATTTATCATAACTATTTTTGACATAAGCGCGTTGAAAACTCTCCTTATCTGGATAAGGATAATACGGATGAAAGCTGAGTGCCTGCACTAAAAACCCAGCAGCGACGTCATCAGATAGTTCTGCACTATAAACATCTACGAAAGAAGCTGTCAGACCAGCCATCAAAAAGTTGAGCTCATCGTCTATAAAAGGATATCTTCCTTTTAAATCAATGACCTCACTTCTTATCTTAACGACCAGGTTAGCCATACCAATAGCGTCCATTTCATCTTTTCGGGCACTTAGTGTACGGGCATTTATATCAATGAAGAGGATCTTAGCTATTATCTCTCGCTTTTGAGCATCAGTTAACTGTGATTGCGAAATAATTTTATCAAAAATCTGATTAAACCATCTACTCTCTAAATTAATGCTATGCGCATTGGGTGATAACAACTTCCCGTTCAAACTATAGTGGATTTTCTCTATTTTATTATCACGTGTAAACCCTACCAACGTTACGACTGAGCGAGAATTCGCTTCAGCCAAATTAATTATTTGCTGTTTAGAACGATGAGTCAAAAACAATGTCGGAAATTGCCAGTTCTCAACCGCAAACGGGGGCACAAATTGGAATGAAGGATTCTCTTTAGATGTGGCCCTTTTCCACGTCTCCTCCATCTGGTTAGTGATGTCATAAGCATTTTCATCTGTATTACTACTGTTCCACCCCCCATCTTTTTCATTATAGAAGCCAGAAATGCTTATCTGTGCAAATTCAGGGTATGGTTGGTAGAAAATCGCACAACCCATTGCAAAAAACAACACAAGCAATGAGAAACAACTCGACTTGTTGGGATAACGTCTTTTTTTTCGATGATAAATTAATGTAGTTATTAGAATGACAACAGAACCACATATGAAAGGAATCTTCCATTCATTCAGAAAAAACAAAAAAGAGGAAAAATTAAAAAAAATCAGTGCTGGCAATCCCAAAAAGGTGAGAATATTTCCGGAAAAAGTAGCAATGTCCTGGAATTTCATGAGGGGCCTATCTTCTGGTAGATATTGAAGATAGATTAAAAAATACAGCGCAAGATGACAAGGATTTCTGCCAATAAGTTATGTTAGTCGCTTGTTTTTTCTAGGTAAATGTTCTTATTCATGCAAAATCACCCCATCCCTAAGTAAAATTGTGGTTTTCATGTAATTCGGAGCTAAAATCTCCGCTCACAGAATGGCGAGGACCTGCGATTGCACGTCTTACAAAACTCCCACTTTGCATTGTTCAACTCATTGAAACAAATATATTGATCATCAGTTGCCTCCATTTTGTCACATCCGCAACGCGCAAAATGCACATTAGTGCTGAACAAAGCAAAACACTGCAATAGTAACTTGATGATTTTACGAGAAAAGGTGGTGCGATAATAGGAGTCGACAAACAAGATCAATCAATTGATTTTATTGAATAAATCAACATCGAAGAATAAACCTATACACACACCTATACACATTGGCGAATGCGTTCATTTTTCACACACCCTCTTCAGGCCAAAATCTGGACACGAGTTCTACTCACTTCCACAATGATCAACCCCACTTATCAACATAAGCTGTTACGCCAAATCGATGCTATCAAGGTCGAAGCGTTAAACCTAAATCCCATGGAAAAACATCGATGTATGAGGTGCTTGTAACTGCAGCCCAGTTGATTTTTACATCTTGTGAGCTGCTCACAAGAGTTTCACGATCACTATCCCATTCGAAATCACTCGGTAACAACTGCCCAGGGGCATGAGGCGACAAAGCCCCAAAGGCAACATAACTCCATGCACCTGGCGGTCCTTCTCTTCCCGAAACGACAAGTTCTTGATGCCTTGCGGATTCCCTATACTCCAAAGTTAAGTGTTCCTCTTCCATAAGATCTTTTAGGGTTAATTTTCCCAACGGTGGGCAGCAAAGGTGCCAAGAAGGAAATTCGAAAGTTGTATCATGGTCAATCAATGCCACTGCGATGGTTTCGATAGAATCATTTGAGTCGAATGTCAGAGAAACCAATGAGTCTGAAAACCTATATCCCCACCATTTATCGCCTATGCGGTTAGGAACACCTAATTGCAGTTCAACCCAGCGAGATGGAGCACCAAGCTCTATACCTGTGAATATATTTTCAGGTGTTCTACGTCGTTCGATACGAACATTAGGTCTTGCTAACTTTGCCCTTAAAAAACGAACGCCATGCTTACTCATTGCAAGCCAAATGAGTGCTACACCACCAACAAAACTTCCGACTGCATTAATCATAATATCCTTAACAGGTATATGAACTAATAGCATCTGCAATTGCACAATCCAAGCATCCTGCGCCATTGTTAACCTCATTGAATGCGAACGATTTGACCGCCCTTAATATTTTAAAAATTACTTTCAACAGAATACCGTGAACACGGTACAGAATTATATGGCAGTGAGCAGGCTGTCGAGGATGATAAAAAAGTTTTTTTAGGTTTTACTGTTCACACTGTTCACCCCTGGCTTTTTATCAATAATTTCATGGTGATACAGGGTGAATATACGGTGAAGGGTGAACAGTGGATTGTTCACCCCGTGATAATGGTCAGAAAGAAAAAGACCGGCTGTTGCCGGTCTGAGTGAGGTTATGTTACTGCGGGGTCGTCGCACTTCGGCAGCCAATCGCCGTAGCTTTCCTCTTTCAGAGACAGGTTGGTTTGTATCCCCTGCTTGGTATGCCGCTTCTCATAATTCAGGCCGTACTCTTTCAGCATCATGGGCAGCCCCAGCCCGAACATTTTCAGGCTCAGCACGTTTCTGTATCCGTTGGCCTCCATATAGGCCAGATACGCGTGATAGAGATATTTACGGTAATTACGCGGGATGATGCTGGCATTGCCCATAAACATCCCGTTGGTCTGCGGAAGCATTTCCAGATAGCCGCAAAAATCAAATGTCGGGTCAGCATCGCGCTTAATGCTGAGCGCCTCGTCGGAGTTCTGCTGCGACTGGAGCAGTGCGCGCGCTTCCATCGGGTCGCTGAACTTCTGCATAAGCTTGCGCACGATAACGGCCAGCTCGCACGCAATTTTATCCCTGAGCTGCGGGTCGCGCTCCTCCGGGGCAATCTGCTCCGGGAAGTGGATAATCACCCGGCGACGGGAAACACCGCCGCTGCGATCGGTGAAACGCATCGGGTTGTTGTTCACGGCCAGAATCACCGCCGGAATATGCGTTGAGTACGGGTTCTGGTATTTCGGGTCAACGGAAACCGCATCACCGCCGGTAATGGCCTTAAGGCCAGCCCCGTCCCCGCTCCATTTCTCCTGGTCAGGCAGACGGATAAGCGAGAAGCCAATGAGGGAGGCACGTTTGCGGGGGTCTTCCAGCGTATCAATATCCGCAGACGTCGCGTTATCTTCCCCGGCGAGCAGGGTCGCGATTTCGGCCAGAATACTTTTCCCGCTGCCGCCCGGCCCCGTCACCTCGAGAAAGAGCTGCCAGTCGTAGCGGTTCGCCAGCACCATAAACAGCGCCGCCAGAATCACATCGCGCTTGGCCGGATTTTTGCTGGCCGCCCGGTCAAGCCAGCGCCAGAAGTTCGGGGCGTGGGTCTCCAGCGTCTCTCCTTCCACCGGCGGGGTAAAGTCCACCTCACACAGGGTACGCAGCCAGTGCGCTTTGCTGTGCGGGCTGAACGTCCCGGAGCTGGTATCGAGTACACCATTGCGGAAGCCTATCAGACGCCGCGCCGGGGCATCCTGCCGGGGAATAATCAGTTTCAGGGTTTCCACCACGGAGGCAATTTTCCCGGACGAGAACGGGGCGCGCAGGCGCTGAAAGAGCGCGGCCACGTCGCGGGAGAAGTCAGCCGGGGAGATAACCTTCCAGGCACCGGCCTCATAGCGGGACAGCAGTTGGCCGTTCGGGTCAACCGCCAGCGCTTCGCCGTAATGCTCATGCACCCGCATCGCCTTTTCACTGGTGCTCATGGCCGTATATTCGGCTTCGCTCATGGTGTCGAACGGGCTGGCGACCGGCGGTTTCAGGGCATCCCTCAGCGCCTGACGGGTTACCGCTTCCCCCTGCTGCGTATGGGCGTCATTCCAGTCACCGAAGACCGGCGGCAACGCGATAAGTCCCTCGCAGGCTGTCGCGGCGGCAGTGGCTTTGGTCTGGCCGTCGCCACTGAGGTCGCGGTCAGCGGCCAGCACAATCTGGCAGGCCGGGTATTTCTGCCGGGCGAGGCTCGCCAGAGAAAGGAGGTTCACGGAGGACAGCGCCACCCAGACGGTTTCCCCGGTCAGGTGATGCACGGTCAGCGCCGTGGCATAGCCCTCGGCAATCCACAGCCGTTTTCCGGCCTGTTTCTGCCCTTCGAGGGTATGCCATGCCCCTTTCACCTGGCCGCCTTTCAGGGTGCGTTTAAGCCCCTCAGCGTTAATCAACTGGAGGTTTACGAGCGCCCCGCTTTCATCATGCAGCGGCACCACCATATCCCCGGCGCGGTAGCTCACGCCACCGGTCTTGTGGCTGGTTGTCAGCGTCAGACATTCCCGGTCGGAGAAGCCCTTGCGGGTCAGGTAGGCGTTCCCGGTGGCCGGGCGGGTTTTCTCCGTCAGTTTCGCGGCCAGCTCCGCCGCCGCTTTGCGGCTGGCATCGGTTTCGGCCTCCGCTGCGGCAATGACCGCCGGGGCAACCGGCGACAGGCTGCCGGTCACGGCGTTGACCTGTTTCGCGGCCTCTCCGGCGCTCAGACCTAAGACCTTCTCAACCAGTTTCAGCCCGTCACCCGCGCCACACTGGTTGCAGAACCACGTCCCGCGCCCTTCTTTATCGTCAAAGCGGAAGCGGTCAGCCCCGCCGCATACCGGGCAGGCCTGATGGCGGTTTTTAATGACCGTCACCCCCAACGCCGGGAGAATGTGCGGCCAGTGGCCGCAGGCCTGTTTCACGGTTTCCGTTACGTTCATTTTCATTCCTGTTCTCTCCCTCAGTGCAGTACCGGCGGCGTGATATACCGGGCGCAAAGTTCATCCATCACGGCCAGCCCGAGGAAGGACAGCGCCGGGACAGCTTTCAGGGCGCCGGCTTCCATCAAATCTTCCAGCAGGGCGCAGGCAATCAGGCGGCCTTTCTCCTCGCCATGCTGGCGCAGGTAGAACCCCTCCAGCTCGGCGGCAATGGCGCTCTCCAGCGCTTCAAGAGTGAGGTGCGGATAACGCTGCTGGCGCTCGCACACCGTCAGCCAGGCACAGGCCAGGGCGCGGCGATAGAGAGCGGCACGAAGGACGGGGGTTAAGGTCTTTTTCATGCGCTTGCCTCCCCGGTGAGCCAGCGCTGATTGCAGCGCTCGACCACGCCGTCGAGCTGGGCGGTCATGAGGTAAATCACGGAGGTGAGCTGTAAGCGCTGTTCCGGGGCATGTTTCAGCATGGTGCATTCCTGCTCCTGCGCCATCTCCGTGACGAGCTGGCCGACGTTACGCAGGTGCTCCAGGCATTCGAGATCTTTCAGGGTGAGTGTGGTGTGTTTCATGCGCACACCTCCGTCACCGGCAGACGACCGGCAAACGTGAGGATGTAGTCGCGAACGAGGGAAAGACGGGCGGCACGCTCATCCCCGGTGACGGTGCTGAGCATACAGATACGGCGTTTACGGTCAGCGCGGCGAACGGCAGCGAAAACAAAGACGAATTGCGGGTGTGGCAGGGTGAGGGTTGTAGCCATAACGGCTGCCTCCATAGTTAGCTGGTTACAGCTACCACCGGAGTTCCTACACTCATGGGTGGTAGCCCAGACGGGGGTAGGAATACCGGTAACTATGAGAACCGGCCAGCCCGAAAGCTGCCCCGCCTGAGCCACCATTACGAGATACCCACAATGGCGAAAAGGCCACTGTGTATTGAATGGGTGCATCAAGGCACAGACACAAAAAAAGACGCAAGGCGCGTCTGGTGTCGCCATAGTTAAACACGGGTTCCTACGCCCGGCTGTCGATTTTGCGACAGCGGGAAAACTGTACCAGGAAACACACAACAGACGCAAGCCAGAAAAAGGGACTTTTTGCAGAACGGGGATCCTCATGCGTCACATCCCCGGTTACGGGCGGCGATACGGTCGGCCATCCAGGCGGTGATTTCGGAGTGTGCCCAGGCCACATTTTTCCCACCGAGGGAAATCTGCCGGGGAAAAGCGTTCTGGCTGATGAGGTCGTAAACAGTTGAGCGGGACAAGCCGCACAGGTGAAGCACTTCGGGCAGGCGTAAAAAACGCTCCTGAGTGATATCAGAAACCGGCATGAGCGGTTCGGCAGGGGCAGAAGACGGGGAAGAAAAAGCGGTGTGCATCAGGCTACCTCATAAAGTCCATACAGCGCCGGGCGTGTCCGTCCGGCTTCAGGTAGCTCCTTATTATGTATATATTTTTCCTCAGGTCATGTTAGATTTTCGCGAAAACAAACATTGACTTTTCACCGATAATGCAAATGGCAAACAGTGGCAAATGTTTGCAATTCCCTGCAATTCAATGCAATCAAACCTATTCTTTTTATTTATTAATAAAGTGATATTAATAATCAAAAAGTCTAATTGTGCTGATAATAATAAAATTTGCCGGTGAACAGTGGTGAACAGACGGTGAACAGTCAGACCCTCAACTGTTCACCCTTTAACTTACTGTATTACTTATCTTTTTCTTTATGGTGAACAGTAGTGAACAGTTATATATAAAAAAACAAACAGAAACAGGGGGTTCCTGAGACCTTTCTCTGGCCAGCCTGATTTTTAAGGTCTGTTTGTGCCACCGGTGCCACAACCGCAATGCATCGAATTGTTGTCTGGTGAGCGGCAGAATGGCGTCAGGTTGAAAACACAGAGAGAGCCCGACGATGAAAGCTGACATGCTTACCGCAGTAATGAAAACCCTTGGCAGTACCCAGGATGCGACCACCCGCGCGGTTATCGATGGCGCACTGAACAGCATGAACGAGACGGCCAGCCAGAAAGCCGCCGCCACAATGAATAACGCCCTGACAGCATTCAGCCAGGCAAAATCCGCCCACACGGAGAATATGCTGAAGCTGAACGATATCGACGCGGCCATTACCCGCAGTGAGAAAGAGCGCCAGACCGCCCAGGAGGAAAGTGCCGAGGCAGAGCAGAGCTGGCGCGCCCGTTTCCGTTCGCTGCGTGGAGTGATGACCCCGGAAATGAAAGCCGAGCACAGCCAGCGCACAGCCAGCCGTGAACTGGCTGACGAGTTTACCGGCCTGATTGCCGAACTGGAGGACGATAAATCCTTCGCGATGCTGTCCGCCTGTTCATCCGGGCAGGCTTATGTCAGTGCGCACCTCAGTGCTTTCTCCGTCTGTGCACAGAATGAATGGGCGGCAGCAATGAACGATATCAGCCCCGCGCTGGTACGTGCTTTCGCCCTGCGTATGCGTGAGCTGGAGATGAAAGGAGAAGAGCATCCGCACAGGGTTCTTTTTGAGGCGCTGGGCGAGCATGTGCTGACGCAGAGCCGCTATTACACCTTCGATATGGCACAGGAGCCGGTTATCTCTCAGCTTGGTCTCCACCGCCCGGCGCTCACCGGCGTCGATATGACACTCTACAAAAGCCCGGCTCGCCGTATGGCCGTAGCCAAAGAGCTGGCACAGAAAAGAACAGTACAGGGGGTGAAGCCATGATGCGCTGCCCGTACTGCAAAAAGGCCGCCCATGTGCGCACCAGTCGTTACCTGTCGGATAACGTGAAACAGAGCTATCTCCAGTGTGTCAACGTGTTCTGCTCGGCCACGTTCCGCACCATTGAATCCATTGACGAGGTGATACGCCCTCCGGCAGAGACCGCACCGCCCGAGCCTGCTCCGGTGGCCACAGTGCCACCCCGTCGTGTGCTGGACTGCGCCCGCTCGTCACTGCGCCACTGATTCAGGAGAACAGGTATGAACCGTACACCACTGGAGCAGGCCTTTGAGGTCTGCCAGAAAAGTAAAACTGCCTGGCTGAACGCCAAAGCCGGGCTGGTACAGGCAGAGATGGCACTCCGGGAGCGGGAGCTCACCGTTCGCCCCCTGGAGCCGGAAGAAATACAGGCGCTGCGCGATGCCGCCGACCTGAAAAAACGGGAGGTCAGCCAGTCTGCCGGGTGTTACATCCGCGACCATGAGGCCGTGCAGCGAATCAGCATCCGTCGCCAGCTCCACGCCTTTATGCAGGAGAACGGCACGGCGCTGGCCGTTGCCCTGGCACCCGAGGTGATGCACCTCAGTGAACTGCCGGAGAGAATCAGGGAATGCGCCCTCGACCGCGCTGCCGCCAGCATCCGCGAAGCCTTATCCGTTCATCTGGCCAGCGGGGTTGAGGTGCATTATGCGGAGGACGACCGGGATATTCTGACGGCCATCGGGTTCCGGCCTGACAGGCCATCCCGGACAGATAATCAGGCCAGACACTGAGCCACAAAAATCCGCCTGAAACGCCCCGAAAATACCCATTTATTTAATAAAAATAACCATGCATGTATACGCTGCATGGTTTTGCATTTATTCCCCTAATTTTTTCACACCCCGCCGCACCAGTGCTGGCGCGGCCTGAGCCCCTTGATGCACCTGCATTAAAACCGCCCCCTGAAGCGGGCAGGCGTGGCGGGGAGAGCATTGCGCGCCAAAGTGTAATGATATATTTTCAGCATTTTTTGAAACTAACTCCCATCTGCAGGATAGGTCACAACTCAACGTAGAGTTTTCCCGGGTTTCGATAAAACCACTTAGCATCGGAGCAGATATACTCAATATCAAACAATAAATATGAACCTTTCAGTGAAACCGTGTGGCATCAGATTCATAAATTAGCAAATGGGTAAAAGTAGGCATATGTGAGGTGTGTATGAGTTTTACTTATTGGGTTTAGTTGAAAATGGTGATTTAATGGCTCTTGAAATTTATCATCATTTAGCTAACCTGAGGACTTATGGCAATTTTTGATGAAAAGCGGCATTTATATGAAGCCTTATTGAGACATAACTACTTCCCCAACCAAAAAGGTTCGATAAGTGAAATCCCACCGTGCTTTTCTTCCAGAACATTCACACCGGAAATAGCAGAATTAGTTTCATCTGACACATCAGGGCGTAGAAGCTTACAAGGTTATGATTGTATAGAGTATTACGCTACCAGATATAACAATTTCCCGAGAACGCTCTCAATCATCCATCCAAAAGCGTACGCAAAATTAGCCAAGCATATACATGATAACTGGGAGGAAATACGGTTTATAAAACAAAATGAAAGCAGCATGATCAAACCAGACATGCATACTGATGGCCGTGTTATAATCATGAATTATGAGGATGCAGAAACTAAAACCGTAAGAGAACTGAATGATGGTTTTGGACGGCGATTTAAAGTTAACGCAGATATATCAGGTTGCTTTACCAACATCTACTCACACTCTATTCCGTGGGCGGTCGTAGGTATTAATAATGCAAAAATAGCCTTAAATACTAAAGTAAAAAGCCAAGATAAACACTGGAGCGACAAGCTTGACTATTTTCAGCGTCAGGCTAAGAGGAATGAGACACATGGTGTTCCTATTGGCCCAGCAACCTCAAGTATTGTTTGCGAGATTATTTTAAGCGCTGTAGATAAAAAACTGAGGGATGATGGATTTTTATTTAGACGTTATATAGATGACTATACATGTTATTGTAAAACACATGATGATGCGAAGTCTTTTTTACATTTACTTGGTATGGAGCTTTCTAAGTATAAATTATCACTAAATTTACACAAGACTAAAATAACTAATCTCCCAGGGACTTTGAATGATAACTGGGTTTCTTTGCTTAATGTAAACTCACCAACAAAGAAACGTTTTACAGATCAGGATCTGAATACTCTAAGCTCTTCTGAAGTAATTAATTTTCTAGATTATGCTGTGCAGTTGAACACTCAAGTAGGTGGTGGAAGCATACTAAAATACGCTATTTCACTGGTAATAAACAATCTAGATGAGTATACAATCACTCAGGTGTATGACTACCTCCTTAACTTATCATGGCATTATCCAATGCTTATTCCATATCTAGGCGTTCTTATCGAACATATTTATTTAGATGATGGTGATGGTGATGAGTATAAGAATAAATTCAATGAGATTTTGAGAATGTGTGCAGAGAATAAATACTCTGACGGTATGGCTTGGACTCTTTATTTTTGCATCAAAAATAACATTGATATAGATGATGATGTTATAAAAATGATTATTAGTTTCGGTGACTGCTTGAGCTTATGCTTGCTTGATAGCACAGGGATATATGAAGAAAAAATCAATGGTTTTGTAGCAGATATTATTAAATTAGATTATGAATATGACATAGACAGATATTGGCTCCTTTTTTATCAGCGATTCCTTAATGATAAGGCCCCAAGTCCTTATAATGACAAATGCTTTGACATCATGAAAAATTATGGCGTTAACTTTATGCCAGATGAAAATTATAATACCAAAGCTGAGTCATATTGTCATGTCATCAACAACCCATTTCTCGAAGACGAGGATGAGATTGTAAGCTTTAACGATTATATGGCGTAGTTTTCAGGCCTCGTTTCAGAGGCCTAAGTTTCGTGCATACCATTGAAGCATTTCTCTCCTTTTCTCAATGTATAGAGCATGATTGTAAGTTCCTCGTATGCTATTTTTATCAACATGAGCCAGCTGCATCTCAATTAAAGCACTTTCAAATCCACTTTCATGTAATATCGTAGATAAAGTATGTCTAAATCCATGCCCCGTTAACTTCCCACTATAACCGATACGCTTGATTACCTGGTTGATACTTGCCTCACTCATAGGCTTGTTTGGATCATTCCGTCCCGGAAAAACATAACGATAGTTCCCTGTCATTATCTTGAGTTCATTGAGTAAATCTAACGCTTGAGTAGATAGTGGCACAAGGTGTGCCCTACGCATTTTCATCCTTTCAGCGGGAATTTCCCAAATAGCGTTATCTAGATCAAATTCTGACCATAAGGCCGCACGTAATTCGATGGTTCTTACACCCGTAATCATCAGTAATTTCGTGGCAATCAGAACAAGCCGACTTCCGGTGTAACCGTTTAAAGCGCGTAGAAAATCAGGTATCTCATCAGCCTTTAAGAACGGGAAATGATTGGATTGATGAACTTCGAGGGCGCTAGAGAGATCCGCTGCCGGATTAAACTCAGCTCTCCCGGTGGCTATGGCATAGCGAAAAACTTCTGAACATCGCTGCCGAACTTTGCGCATTTTCTCCAATGCACCGCGTTTTTCAATTTTACGCAGCACATTAAGCAGTTCCAGCGGTTTAATTTCACCAACTGGCCTAGCCCCTACATAAGGGAATATGTCGTTCTGAAACGCTTCCATGATGTCTGACGCATAACCTGCCGACCATTTGGCAGACTTCATCTGGTGCCACTCTGTGGCTATCTTTTCGAACGCGCTTTCAGACTCGGTTTGCAAAGCAATCTTCTGCTCTTTTCGAACCTCACTCGGATTCTTTCCTTCGGCGACCAGTTTTCGGGCATCATCACGACGGGAACGGGCATCTGCAAGTGTGATCGTCGGATACACACCAAGCGAGATCATTTTGGGTTTACCGGCAAAACGATAACGGAACCGCCAGCTCTTGCTTCCATTAGGTTCTATAAGCAATGACAGCCCTTGCCCATCTCCAAGTGTATAGGCTTTAGCTTCAGGCTTAGCGCGGCGAATCTGCATATCGTTTAAAGGCATGTGTATAGGAATCCAAGACCGAACAGGAACATATACACAATCCTATACATATTCTGTATCGGATTCTACTGGATGGTTATGGACGTCGAGGGACTAAAAAGCAGTAAAATCGTTATAAATCAGGGAGCTTATGGATGAATACGGACGTTTGAGGAAGTTGAGATGGTGCCGATAATAGGAGTCGAACCTACGACCTTCGCATTACGAATGCGATGTTATTATATTTTCACCCCTTTAAAAACCTACTATTAAAACAAGCAATTCATTATAAAACATTGTGTTATGAAAAACACCTGTTGATAAAAATTGACACGCGTTGATGTTTATTCCCCCATTTTACTTACACTAGCCGTTACATTATGGTGATGTAACATTTCTCATCTGGAGCCCCAAAATGGCACTTCCAAGACAAAAACTCACCTTCGAGCGCATTCGAAAATTTGCTTTATCTGAAGGAAAAACCCAGGCATTTCTTTGGGATGCGGACGTAACTTCCCTGGCATGTAGGGCAACTCGCGGAACAAAAGCTTTTGTGTTCCAAAGCGTATATGCGGGAAAAACCCTTCGCATGACCATTGGCAACATTAACGATTGGAGAATTGATGATGCCAGGGCCGAAGCCAGGCGGCTGCAAACATTAATCGATACAGGGATAGATCCGCGTATAGCTAAGGCAGAAAAAATTGCTGAAGCGGAATCACAGCAGGCTGAATCTCGTAAAACGAAGGTAACCTTCACAAGCGCTTGGGAAGATTACCTTGAAGAATTGAGAGCCGGAATCAGCGCAAAAACTAAACGCCCATATTCTACTCGATACATTGCCGATCACATTAACTTGTCCAGCCGTGGAGGCGAAAGTAAAAAAAGAGGCCGGGGCCCAACCTCGGCTGGACCATTGGCTAGCTTACTCGACCTACCGTTATCGGAACTAACACCAGAGAACATTGCCGCATGGCTAAGTACAGAGAGACAAAATCGGCCTACCGTCACTGCTCATGCCTACCGTCTGTTGCGTGCATTTATCAAATGGGCTAATTACCAGAAAAAATATCAGGGAATAATCCATGGCGATATTGCACAAGATCATAACGTGAGAAAAGTGGTTCCAGTATCAGCGAGTAAAGCGGGAGATTGCTTACAAAAAGAACAGTTAAAAATCTGGTTCAGTGCCGTACGTAGCCTCAATAATCCCATTGCATCGGCCTATCTCCAGGTACTTTTGCTCACCGGTGCACGGCGTGAAGAAATTGCGTCACTTCGGTGGTCTGACGTAGATTTCAAATGGTCAAGCATGAGGATTAAAGACAAGATCGAAGGCGAACGTATCATCCCTCTCACTCCTTATGTTTCTGAGCTGTTAAGTGCGCTAGCGCAATTCCCAAATTCTGACGTAAATAAGGAGGGTTGGGTTTTCAGAAGTAACAGTAAAAGTGGCAAAATTATTGAACCGCGTTCAGCACACAACAGAGCGTTAGCTCGAGCTGAGTTACCACATATCAGCCTTCACGGCTTACGCCGTAGTTTTGGCACTCTTGCTGAATGGGTTGAAGTGCCAACAGGTATTGTTGCTCAAATTATGGGACACAAACCAAGTGCACTGGCGGAAAAACACTACCGCCGTCGTCCGTTAGATCTGTTGCGCAAATGGCATGAAAAAATTGAGAGGTGGATCTTACAGCAAGCAAATATTGTAAAAAAATAACCGTTGATATGCGTTGATTTCATTTAATATCAATAGATTACAGAACAACATCCATCGTTGACATAAGTGTATTTTAAGGTTTAAATTCCATCGTCCACTTTTAAATCAGGAGATAAAGCATTATGTCTAATTCTTTGATGAGTTCTGCGCAAACCAGCTCAAAGGCTCGAATAGTACGGGTCGTGGGTAAGATCAAAGTTGTTCGTTCTAGTAAGCAGCGACAAACCTGTGCTGAGTCCATATTTCAGGAAAGACAGGTGAACATCAGGATTCGAGCTGCTCTTGGACACCTCAGTGAAAAAAACTCTTTATACAATAAAAACAATCGACATAAAACTTTGGGCGTTTTTTTTGCACGTATCATCTCGCACAAAAATCAGGCCGAAAACTCGCAAGGTAATGCGTCTAAATCAACTAAAAGTACCTCATCCGGCTCAAGCGAAGGTAGTGATCCTGACCCTGAAGCTTATTCAAGCTTGGCTTTTTTGTTTTCTTTTTGGTCCTTTCTTTCCCTTCTAATTTCATTACTTTTTGTATATGCCTGCATCTCAATCATTGAGGTGGTAGCATGAGCATATATGAGCAATCCAGAACATCTCTATCTGAACTTGTTTCCACAAGTGAGTTAGCACATCTATTAAACCTTAAAGCCCAAACAATTCGAAAATGGCTTTGCCAAGACAAGCTGCCTAATGGTTTACCACGCCCAAAGAAAATTAACAGCCGACATTATTGGTTACGCAAAGACATTGATAGGTTCCTATTAACCTTCTCAGTATATTGTAATTAACAGCAGCATCAAAATCATAACTCCCCAGCTATTCTAAAGAATAGCTGGGTTAATTAACAGAAACAATCCGTCGATAAAAGATACTAAATCACACCGTTTATCACATTTTACATTAACGAAAGTCAAGGATACATATGAAAAAACGCATCACTTTCAGCGCAAACAAAAAATCAACTATTGATGCAATTGACGACTATAGCAATGCAAAAGGATATTCTAGGTCAGAGGTGATATCATTTTTGTTAAACGCCACAGCCCCAGCATTGAATAAAATAACATCGCAATATCATATAGCTCAAACTTTGGAGTCAACATTAGGCTGTATTTTTGAAGAGAAGGCCCCCTCAATCGCACGGGGTGAGCCAAAATTAACTTACGAAGAGTTTTTTTATTCCGTCTGGAACACTCACATTCGACACCGGAACGAGGTTGTCGATCAAGATTTTTATGCGCACAAAATACCTCATGATAAGATGGGTAAGAGCGAAAAAAAATTAATTCATGAAAAGCTCTCATACATTATAAAAAGTTTCAATGTAAAAAAAGCAATTTTTATTTACACAGATCGGCGCGTGAACCACAAACATCTCATTGCAGGAGGGTTATCTAATATCATACTGATAAAGGAAACAGTCTACGATGGTTGTTTTTTTGATTTGAGCAGCATTGTGATTATGCCAATCTTTGAACTTATTACATTTGGAGTTGAAGCAGTATTGAAAAGAAATAAAACTCCCCCTAAACAATCATGCTATTGCTGGATACCAATTTATTACACAAATGATCTAGCGGTAATGGTCCCTGTGATTGCCGAAGGCGATACACCTCAAAAGGCGATGAAAGGAGGAGATGCCATCATTATTAACCCCTTTAACGGTGAAGTAAGCCATACTTTCTGATACCAATGTTAAGCATAACCACTTAGTTGTATACATCTCGACAGTATGGAGTTAGTACCTAATAGCTTGATGAGGGTAAAAGATGCCTACTAACAAAGCAAAATCAAAGAAAATTCTAGGAAGGCCTGAAGGAAGTAAATATTCCCATTTAATTCAGAGTGAGAAGGCTAAGCATTACTCTCAATCCAAGGTGGCAAAGATCTTAGGAATAAGTATTTCCACGGTAAAAAGACACTGGGATAACGGCATCTTTGGGTGATTATAATTGCAGAGTTGCTTTTTAATTATTTTACTGCATGGGTAATGGGTTGATAACAAGTTTTATTGTTGGAAAGGTATTATATAACAGTCATTACTATTAACAGTTAATTAATATAACTAACCACAGACATTCAGCTATGTCTGATCATATTACTATATACGGCTATCCAAAGCCGTAGGGCTAACGACAGGATCGAAACATGGAATTATATCATGGTTCCCATGGTGAGCATGTGCTCGCCTATAAAAAACATATTGAACGAGTCGTCAATGATGCTATCAGTGAATTCCCCAGAACAATGGCGTTACGTGTTGATGTTCATTATCCACCCATTTTAGACAGAGGTGACACTGTTTGCTGTTTTCCTAATCTAGAGCCTGGTGCCATATCCCGTTTCCGTAATGCATTAAATGCCATGTTGGAGGCCAATGAGAGAACCAGAGCAGCTAACGGCAAAAGAATATATCCAAACCGTGTTCGTCATGTTTGGGCACGGGAGTTTTCCGAAGAAGGAAAATGTCACTTTCACCTTGGTCTTTTTTTTAATAAAGATGCTTATTACCATTTAGGTGATTATGAGGCTGAAAGAAATTTAAGGATGATGATTGTAAGAGCATGGTATAGCGCACTGGGATTGGAACTGGATGATTATCCGGGATTGGTTCACTACCCTGAAAATTGTCGTTATATTTTAGACGTCAATGATTTTAACTTTGAAGGAGAATACAATAAATTACTGAATCGCTTCGACTACCTAGCTAAACTCGATACAAAAGCATATGGAGATGGCGACCGTAGCTTCGGCTGCAGTCGCGGGTAATTTATTTTTTACAGCAATGGCCTTTCTTATGGATGGAAAGGCCAGACCTTATATATCAAGAAGATGGTGAGCGATAAAGTATTGTTTTCAAGTAATCATCTGTTGCAGTAAACTCAGGGAGTTGGCCACTCATGGCCTGTGTTAGTGGAATAATCTTTGTCCTGACTCCCATCCCCCTGAAATCAACGTAACCATAATCACGTAAGACTTCCATAATAATCGTATTGCGTGGTGATCGCTGACCTGTAACCATCTTTTCAATCGACATCGAATTATTCAGCGCCCCTGGGCTAATAACTTCAAATCGATTGCTATACAAGCCAATCTCTATCTCAACAAAGCGTGTCCAGTCACGATGAGCCAGTGCATTTACAACAGTTTCGCGAATAGCTTCCAGTGGATAATACCAGGTTGTTTCCCGACGTAGATGCGTATCGGGTAGAGGGGCCTCTGAAGTGATAAAGGGCATGATAGTTGACATCAAACGCTCAATCAATCCACCATCGATCAAAGCCTTTCCGGCTTCCTCAGTATCAAAACGCCCAACCATTGGACCATCCAGAATATCATCGAGTAACGGTTGGTACTCCTTATCCTCGCTGGCAAACGCAAAGACTCGGATATCTGGTCGATGCGAGAGTTCAACCATTTTGATTTTGAACTCAACGGGATAATTAGGGCTTTTTTTACGCACTGTGGTTAATGATTTCATGGATAGTGTCCACCATATTTGGTGTCCACTATCCTCTCAGGAATTTCAGGATCTGCCAGACGGTGCTGAGACGACGCTTACGAATGTTATACCCCCTGCTGCAGTGGAAAGACGTGGTGACAGATACCCCTTCCCCACATTCAGGCAGCAACTCTTTCATCAGTAGCAGGCGGGAATCAATATGAGCAGGATCGGTGTGGTTAAAACGATGAAGGAGCGATTTTGTCCGCAAAGAATCCGCTTTTATGGCGGGTTCAGCAGGGAAAAAGTAATCCCCATCTTTAAGACGGACACGTTCCACCCTGGTATCAGCGCAGGACGGCAATTTATCATTCATTAATTCTGTTTCCTCCGTATGCAGCGTGGAGCCTTTCCTGTTACCGGTTTTATCCGGATGTATGCTGTCCCGTGAAGTGGCGGGCAAACTCACTTCTAAAAAATTACGGCCAGATCTTGTCATGCCTATCACAAAGTATCATAACCGAGCATTGTGTAAAGATGAAAACCGTCAAATTGAGCGCAATCGAGCTGCATGATATGATCAGAACCCTACTAAATCAGAAGTATTGGGTATGAGATTACTTTTGAGGAAGCACGTAAATGAAACGAGTGGTTCTGTTTTCATGTGGGAGCGCTTGTCGCTCCCTGAATAGTCCATGTGACAATGAAGATTAAACAGCATCATAACCAGCATGATGCCGTTGCATTTCTTGCATATCGGCAGACTACATCAGAACCCGGTAACCTTGGATGCTGGGATAATGGCAGAGAAGAGGCACTTACTGTATCTACGGTAAAAAGCGGTTTTGTCGATGAAGTTTTAAAGGAAACCCTCCAGAAACGCTGATGAAATTGCGCAGTTTCGCTGGCCTGATGCGACAACAACTCGCCAGTAGAATGGGTATTTCTTACAAATACCTGCGCAGCATAGAAGCAAACCCATCCAGAGCGAGCATTACTACACTTAACCATTATGCCAAGAAGTGTGGTGTTAAAAGCCCTTTGATTTATCTGTAAATAAGATAAAACATGATAATTTCATCAAGTTGCATGGTAATTTATCCAGGATCCATTTGTGTCCAGGACGTAAGTCTTCACAGCTGTCGAATCAATTCTATTTCGTAAGGCGGCTCACGTTTTTATGCCCTGAGCAGTGCTTTTCCGGCTGGAACTTTCCCCCACTCATTCACTGTGATTTAATATGCTAAACCGGTTTAATTAAGTTTAGCCTTGGAGGGTTTTAGCATGAAAGCAAAAGTTTGGGTTCTGGGCGACGCAGTGGTGGACCTGCTACCGGAGAGTGAAGGGCGCTTGCTACAGTGCCCTGGAGGCGCGCCGGCTAACGTGGCGGTAGGGGTTGCCCGCCTTGGCGGCAACAGCGGATTTATCGGCCGCGTCGGCGGTGACCCGTTTGGCCGCTACATGCGTCATACCCTGCAACAGGAGCAGGTCGACGTCAGCCATATGTATCTTGACGATCATCACCGCACGTCCACTGTGGTGGTCGACCTTGATGACCAAGGTGAACGCACCTTTACCTTTATGGTACGCCCCAGCGCTGACCTGTTCCTGGCTGAAGAAGACCTGCCACAGTTTGCCGCCGGACAGTGGTTGCACATCTGCTCCATCGCGCTCAGCGCCGAGCCCAGCCGCAGTGCTACCTTCGCGGCTATGGAGAACATCAAACGTGCCGGTGGCCGGGTGAGCTTTGACCCTAATATCCGCCTGGATCTCTGGCAAGATCAGAACCTGTTGCACGCCTGTCTCGACCGCGCCCTGCGTCTGGCGAACGTGGTGAAACTGTCCGAAGAAGAGCTGATACTCATCAGCGGGAGTAATGATATCGCGCAGGGGATCGCCAGCATCACTGAGCGTTATCAGCCTGAATTACTGCTGGTGACTCAGGGTAAAGCGGGCGTCATCGCCGCATTCCAGCAGCAGTTTATCCATTTCAGCGCTAAACCGGTTGTCAGCGTGGATACCACCGGTGCGGGCGATGCGTTTGTCGCCGGACTGCTTGCCAGCCTTGCTGCCAACGGGATGCCGGCGGATATCAATGCCCTGGAGCCAACGCTCGCTCTGGCGCAAACCTGCGGTGCCCTGGCAACCCTGGCGAAAGGCGCGATGACTGCCCTGCCATACCAGCGCGATCTACACCGCCAGATTTGATCCTAAATACCGTCGTACGCGGTCCACTTTGTTGCATCCATCACACTTATTAAACCGGTTTAGCAAAATCAATTTCAAAATGTTAAATGTCGTGCTTAACATTGCAACTAAACCGGTTTAGCAAAAACACACAATTTTTTATTTTCCTTTTGGGATGCAATCAATATGTTCAGAAAAAGCACACTCGCGGTTCTTATCGCTTTGCTAACCGGCGCCGCCTCAGCCCATGCACAAACGGATCTCAGCAGTATCGAAGCCCGTTTAATTGCGCTGGAAAAACGCTTACAGGATGCCGAAAACAGAGCGCAAACGGCAGAAACCCGCGCAGAGTCGGCAGAGAAGAAAGTACAGCAGCTCACGACACAGCAACAAAAAACCCAGGACAGCACTCAGGAAGTGGCTCAGCGTACCGCCAAACTGGAGAAAAAAGCCGATGAGAAAAGCGGGTTTGAGTTCCACGGCTACGCCCGCTCCGGCGTGATAATGAATGACTCCGGCGCCAGCACCAAATCCGGAGCCTACATGACGCCAGCAGGGGAAACCGGTGGGGCTATTGGCCGCCTGGGAAACCAGGCCGATACCTATGTTGAAATGAATCTTGAACATAAGCAGACCCTGGATAACGGGGCAACGACCCGCTTCAAAGTCATGGTCGCCGACGGTCAAACCACTTATAACGACTGGACGGCGAGCACCAGTGATTTGAACGTGCGTCAGGCCTTTGTTGAACTGGGCAACTTGCCCACCTTCGACGGGCCGTTTAAAGGCTCCACCCTGTGGGCCGGGAAACGCTTTGACCGGGATAACTTTGACATTCACTGGATCGACTCGGATGTCGTGTTCCTCGCCGGTACCGGCGGCGGTATTTACGATGTCAGGTGGAACGACAGCGTTCGCAGCAACTTCTCTCTTTACGGGCGTAACTTCGGCGATATTGCTGATACCAGCAACAGTGTGCAGAACTACATCGTCAGCATGAACAATTTCATCGGGCCGGTGCAGATGATGGTCAGCGGGATGCGGGCAAAAGACAACGACGAACGCCAGGATACCAACGGTAATCCGGTCAAAGGCGATGCGGCAAATACCGGTGTACATGCGCTGCTCGGGTTGCACAACGACAGTTTTTACGGCCTGCGTGAAGGTGCCAGCAAAACCGCCCTGCTCTACGGTCACGGACTGGGTGCCGAAGTTAAAGGTGTCGGCTCTGACGGCGCGTTACGCTCGGGGGCTAACACCTGGCGCTTCGCCAGCTACGGCACCACGCCACTGAGCAAGAACTGGTTTATCGCCCCGGCGATACTGGCACAAACCAGTAAAGACCGTTATGTCGATGGCGACAGCTACCAGTGGGCAACCCTCAACATGCGTCTGATCCAGGAGATCAATCAAAACTTCGCCCTCGCTTATGAAGGCAGTTACCAGTATATGGATCTCAAACCTGAAGGTTATAACGATCGCCATGCGGTAAACGGCAGCTTCTACAAGCTCACCTTCGCCCCGACCTTTAAGGTTGGCGACATCGGCGATTTCTTCAGCCGTCCTGAAATCCGTCTTTACACCTCGTGGATGGACTGGAGCAAAAAACTCAATAATTACGCCAGCGATGACGCGCTGGGCAGCAGTGGTTTTAAATCGGGCGGCGAATGGTCGTTCGGGATGCAGATGGAAACCTGGTTTTGATGGTTAACACCTGGCGACAGTAACCGCCGGGGCGACAAAATACGTTTCGTCGCCCCGGACACAATAACAACGAAGAGAATGCGCTCCGGCTACCACGGGACGACAACTCGAAAATCAATACGCATTCAGAGGGTACTATGGATTTTGAACAGATTTCCCGCTCGCTACTTCCGCTTCTGGGAGGCAAGGAAAATATCGCCAGCGCCGCGCACTGTGCCACACGCCTGCGCCTGGTGCTGGTCGATGACTCACTGGCCGATCAGCAGGCCATCGGCAAAATTGATGGGGTGAAGGGCTGTTTCCGTAACGCCGGACAGATGCAGATTATCTTCGGCACCGGGGTGGTGAACAAAGTCTACGCCGCCTTTATCCAGGCGGCAGGGATTGGCGAATCCAGCAAATCGGAAGCTGCCGACATTGCGGCGAAAAAACTGAATCCTTTCCAGCGCATTGCCCGCCTGTTGTCGAACATCTTTGTGCCGATCATCCCGGCTATCGTCGCCTCCGGCCTGTTGATGGGCCTTCTGGGGATGGTTAAAACGTACGGCTGGGTCGACCCGGGTAACGCCATCTACATCATGCTGGATATGTGCAGCTCAGCGGCGTTTATTATTCTGCCGATCCTGATTGGCTTCACCGCCGCCCGCGAGTTCGGTGGTAATCCTTATCTTGGCGCGACGCTTGGCGGCATCCTGACTCACCCGGCGCTCACCAACGCCTGGGGTGTGGCCGCCGGTTTCCACACCATGAACTTCTTCGGCCTTGAGATTGCCATGATCGGCTATCAGGGCACGGTGTTCCCGGTGCTGCTGGCGGTGTGGTTTATGAGCATCGTTGAGAAACAGCTGCGTCGCGTGATCCCCGATGCACTGGATCTGATCCTGACGCCGTTCCTGACGGTGATCATTTCCGGTTTTATCGCCCTGCTGATTATCGGCCCGGCTGGTCGCGCGCTTGGCGACGGTATTTCGTTTGTCCTTAGCACCCTGATTACCCACGCCGGTTGGCTGGCCGGACTGCTGTTTGGCGGTCTCTATTCGGTTATCGTCATTACCGGTATTCACCACAGCTTCCACGCCATCGAAGCGGGACTGCTGGGCAACCCATCCATCGGCGTCAACTTCCTGCTGCCGATTTGGGCGATGGCCAACGTCGCTCAGGGCGGTGCTTGTCTGGCGGTGTGGTTCAAAACGAAAGATGCCAAAATCAAAGCCATTACCCTGCCCTCGGCGTTTTCTGCCATGCTCGGCATCACCGAAGCGGCGATTTTTGGTATTAACTTACGCTTTGTAAAACCGTTTATCGCAGCCCTGATTGGCGGCGCGGTGGGCGGCGCGTGGGTGGTATCCATGCATGTTTACATGACCGCGGTGGGCCTGACGGCTATCCCTGGCATGGCTATCGTGCAGGCCAGCTCGCTGCTGAACTACATTATCGGGATGGTTATCGCCTTTGGCGTCGCCTTTGTCGTCTCCCTGGTACTGAAATACAAAACGGACGCTGAATAATGTCACATCCATCACGCCTGCCTGCGATTTTGCAGGCTGTTATGCAGGGCCAGCCGCGCGCGCTGGCCGACAGCCACTATCCCCGCTGGCACCATGCGCCGGTGACCGGGCTGATGAACGATCCCAACGGCTTTATTGAATTTGCCGGACGTTATCACCTGTTTTATCAGTGGAACCCGCTCGCCTGCGATCATAAGTTCAAGTGCTGGGGGCACTGGAGCTCTGCCGACCTGCTGCACTGGCAACATGAGCCGATCGCGCTCATGCCGGATGAAGAGTATGACCGCAACGGCTGCTACTCCGGAAGCGCCGTGGATAGTCAGGGCACGCTCACCCTGTGCTATACCGGCAACGTAAAATTTGACGACGGCAGCCGAACCGCGTGGCAGTGCCTGGCGACGGAAAATGCCGACGGCACGTTTACCAAACTCGGCCCGGTATTACCGCTGCCGGAGGGCTATACCGGCCACGTGCGTGACCCGAAAGTCTGGCAGCACGAAGGTCGCTGGTACATGGTGCTGGGCGCACAGGATTTGCAAAAGCGTGGCAAGGTGTTGTTATTCAGCTCAGCGGACCTTCATGAGTGGACGAGTCAGGGCGAAATCGCCGGTTATGGCATCAATGGCCTGGACGACGCGGGCTATATGTGGGAATGCCCGGACCTGTTTGCCCTCGGCGACCAGCATGTCCTGATTTGCTGCCCGCAGGGCGTGCCTCGTGAGAAAGAGCGCTATCTCAACACCTACCCGGCAGTGTGGATGAGCGGCGATTTCGACTACCACCGCGCGGCCTTCGAGCATGGCGAACTGCACGAATTGGACGCAGGGTTTGAGTTCTACGCCCCGCAAACCATGCTTACCAGTGATGGCCGCCGTCTGCTGGTCGGCTGGATGGGCGTGCCGGAGGGCGAAGAGATGCTTCAACCGACCCTCACCAACGGCTGGATCCATCAGATGACCTGCCTGCGTGAGCTGGAGTTTATCGATGGTCAGCTATACCAACGTCCTCTACGAGAGCTGAGCGCCCTGCGCGGCGAAGCGCACGGCTGGGCAGGGAACTCCCTGCCGCTGGCACCGATGGAAATCGTTCTACAAACCACTGGGGACGATATTTTGAGCCTCGATTTTGACGGCGCATTAATCCTTGAACGCGATGCCAGCGGGATCCGCCTGGCCCGACCCAGTCTGGCCAGCGACGAGAAGCATTATCGTTACTGGCGCGGAGACGTCCGCTCGCTGCATATTTTCATCGACCAGTCTAGCGTGGAGATTTTCATCAACGGCGGCGAAGGAGTGATGAGCTGCCGCTACTTCCCGGCCTGTTCAGGGCAGCTAATGTTCTCTGGCATCACACCGGACGCATTCTGCTACTGGCCGCTGCGAACTTGCATGGTAGAATAAGCGTTTTGCCTCAAGCTCATGGCGTCGTAATGAAAACTAAACGCGTAACCATTAAAGATATCGCCGAACAGGCTGGCGTCTCAAAAGCGACCGCCAGCCTAGTACTGAACGGTCGTGGTAAGGAGCTGCGTGTGGCGCAGGAAACGCGTGAGCGAGTACTGGCGATTGCCCGTGAGCAGCACTATCAGCCAAGCATTCACGCCCGCTCGCTGCGCGACAACCGCAGCCACACCATCGGACTGGTGGTGCCGGAGATCACCAACCACGGCTTTGCGGTCTTTTCACATGAGCTGGAAATGCTGTGCCGCGAAGCAGGCGTCCAGCTATTGATCTCTTGTACTGATGAAAACCCCGGTCAGGAGAGCGTGGTGGTCAATAACATGATTTCCCGCCAGGTTGACGGTCTGATCGTCGCTTCATGTATGCACAACGATGCCGACTATCTTAAGCTCAGCCAACAACTGCCAGTAGTGCTGTTTGACCGTTGTCCTAATGAAAGCCTGCTGCCGCTGGTGATGACTGATTCGATTACCCCAACGGCGGAACTGATTTCCCGCATTGCACCTAAGCATAGCGATGAGTTCTGGTTTTTAGGCGGTCAGTCGCGTCTGTCGCCTTCACGCGATCGTCTGACCGGCTTCACGCAGGGTTTGGCTCAGGCGGGTATTGCACTGCGCCCGGAATGGGTGATTAACGGTAACTACCACCCGAGCTCAGGCTATGAGATGTTCGCCGCACTCTGCGCGCGACTTGGGCGGCCGCCTAAGGCGCTGTTCACTGCCGCCTGTGGACTGCTCGAAGGGGTACTGCGCTATATGAGCCAGCACCATTTACTCGACTCAGATATCCATCTGACGAGCTTTGACGATCACTATCTTTATGATTCGCTGTCGCTGCGTATCGATACCGTACAGCAGGATAACCGCCAGTTGGCCTGGCACTGCTATGATCTGATAAGCCAATTGATCGAGGGCGATACGCCCGAAACGCTACAACGCTACCTGCCCGCAACGCTGCAGTTTAGGCATCAGTAATAACTGAGCATTTTTGAATACCCTACAGAGGTGAAATCTGGTGCGAATCCAACAATCAAAAATCAATATTTGTAGTGATGTGATGCGGAAAGGTCTTCACTGCATCAGTAATCACACCAATCGGGTTAAACGGCAAACTGAGTGGTGGTAAAGACTGACACCGGCATTATTACTGTCACTGTGGAACATCACTCCGGCGGGTTTACCGCAAGCTTCCCACGCAATTTCCAGCGCTTTGATGTCAGCTTGCTGTCCGGTGAGAATGACATTGCCCAACCCTCAGGTTTCCTTGCGAACAGATCGAGAACAACAGCAAGGTAAGCCCAACGCTTGCCTGTCCAGATATACGTCACATCGCCGCACCACACCTGATTCGGTTCTGTCACTGCAAACTGTCGCTCAAGGCAATTCGGGATAGCGGTGTGTTCATGACCACCACGTTTATACCGGTGAGTTGGCTGCTGACAACTCACCAGACCCGGTTCTTTCATGAGCCTTCCGGCAAGCCAGCGTCCCATTCTGAAGCCTTTCAGGGTTGCCATAATCGCGATACTTCTTGCGCCAGCAGAGCCATGGCTGATGTTATGCAGTTCCAGAACCTGACTGCGTAACACAGCTCGCCTGCCGTCTGGCTTTTCGGGGCTTTTTCCCCAGTATTTGTAGCTGCTGCGATGAACCCCGAACACGTGGCAAAGTGTGACCACAGGATACTGCGCTCTGAGTTTCCCGATTAACGAGAATTGTTCAGGGAGTCTGGCATCAAGAGCGCGGTAGCCTTTTTTAATATGTCGTTTTCCATTTCAATGCGTTGTATTTTTTTCTTCAGCTCACGTATTTCAATCTGCTCCGGGGCTATAGGAAAGGCTTTAGGTATTTTGCCCTGTCGTTCATCCCGCAACTGCTTTACCCATCGCGTCATGGTAGAAAGGCCGACATCCATAGCACTGGCCGCAGCTGCAACGGTGTAGTTCTGATCAAGGACCAGTTGAGCGGATTCGCGTTTAAACTCTGCGCTGAAATTTCTTTTTTTCATTGAGGCACCTGTAATGTTCTGAGGTGAGCATATCACCTCTGTTCAGGTGGCCAAATTCAGTAAACCACTTCACTTGAGATAGGCATACGGATCGTGCCCATTATTACGGGCCGACTGGATCAAACTCATGATCGCAGCAGCGCGCTTGAGCATGCGAACCCGCGCCGAGCATTTGAGAAGGCAACGGGATGAACGCTGGCTGGATAGCCGTGGTTTTCTGGGTAAGCAGGCGAATCCATTTGTGGACGAGGTTGGCATTGAGGCTGTAGCCCAAGGCGATGTTTGCGATGGAGGCATCGGGTTCAGAACACTCCTGAATGACCTGGGCCTTGAAAGATTTGCTGTTGGTACGGCGCTGAGGGCGCATGGAAAATCCGCTTGATGGGCCATGGCCTTCGGCGGCGGTATCGGGAAGGTGTGTTGGCCGGACGGATACTGTTGAACTACGTTGTCTGGGGCAACGGAAGTGTTTCGGCCCGACTCTGGAACGCGATCCGCAGCGACGACTGGGCAATTCCGCACGTTGGCCTGAGCAGCCTCGGGGAAATCGTCGTCTGGGCGCGCCCAGACGAGTTTCCGCCAAGGAACATGCAGACAAGCAAGGGGCTGCGGGCACTCGACTACAACGTGAGGATCGGTGTTTGATCGAGGCGCCTGTGGCACACGCAGGCTGACGAGCCAGGCGCTGTCCATTGCCTGATCAGGCCGCCCCCCTGCGCCTTGCCTGAGCAGTTGACCTGCATCAATGGGGCGGGAGAACGCTGTACATTGACTCTTGACTCTTGAAGTTTGTCATGGTAGGTGTAATATTTTACAAAGTATTGCAAGGATTTCCTTGGCCGGAACCGCAAAGCGACGCGATTGGAGAGGGTGAGATGAAAGCGCACCTACAGGTGATTTTCACGCTCGATGAATTGGCTGCGTACTTGAAAGTCGGCAAGCGGACGCTTTATCGGCTCGCCGCGCACGGGGAAATTCCGGCTTTCAAGGTGGACGGGACGTGGCGGTTTCGTCAAAGTGAAATCGATCAGTGGCTCAATGATCA
The DNA here is from genome assembly GCF_009905315.1 of Citrobacter sp. LUTT5. Taxonomy (NCBI): domain Bacteria; kingdom Pseudomonadati; phylum Pseudomonadota; class Gammaproteobacteria; order Enterobacterales; family Enterobacteriaceae; genus Citrobacter; species Citrobacter sp. LUTT5. Next base: position 3,857,555 of record NZ_CP047606.1, read on the forward strand.
GACCCGAGCCGGAGCAAAGAAGGAGGTGATGCGCAAGCGTGAACAGCAGAAGTCATCCGAGCAGCCCGTGTCGCCTGGGCGCAGTGCCCGTCGCAGCAGGCAAAGGGCTTGAGTAACTCGTTTTCCAATTTTTCTGGAGGTATGACATGGACATCGATTTCAAGAAGTTGGCTCCCTGGAACTGGTTCAAGAACGAGCAGCAAGAGCAGCAGACCGCCTCTTCCCTGCCAGTGCAGCGCAATGACCTGCCAGCGGCTAGCGGGCCAGTCAGCCCGATCCTGCAACTGCATCGGGAAATCGACCGGCTGTTCGATGACGCATTCCGGGGCTTCGGTTTTTCGGCGTTGAACATGCCGCAGTGGCCATCCGATTGGTCGGGCATGCTGAAGCCGGCCCTGGACATCCAGGAAACCGACAAGCAGTACAAGATTGCCCTGGAAGTGCCCGGTGTCGAGGAGAAGGACATCCAGATCACCCTCGACAACGACGTGCTGATGGTGCGTGGCGAGAAGCGCCAGGAACAGGAGAAGAAGGAAGGTGGCTTCCACCGTGTGGAGCGCTCCTACGGCAGCTTTCAGCGTGCCTTGAACCTGCCTGACGACGCCAACCAGGATTCGATCAAGGCATCGTTCAAGAACGGGGTGCTCACGGTCACGATCGACAAGCGCGAGGTCAGTGCGCCGAAGCAGGGACGCTCGATCCCGATCAACGGCTGACGTCGCCGGCTCGTTCGTCACAAGAAAAACCCGGCCCGAGACGAGGTGTCGCGGCTCGCGATGCCTCGTCGCCTCAACCTTGTCAACCTTCTCAGGAGCATCAGCATGGCCAGAAAACAATGCCAGGTCTGCGGCCAACCCGCCACCGTGCGGGTGGAAGCCAATCTCAACGGTCGTCACAGCACCATGCTGTTGTGCGACGACCATTACCGGCAATTAGTGCGCCAGCAAAAGCGCACCGTTTCGCCGCTGGAAGCCTTGTTCGGTTCGCGCAGTGGCCTGTTCGAGGACTTCCTCGGCAGTGACTTCTTCCGCATCGGCGACGACGCGACGCCAGTTGCCGCCGATACCGATGACGTGGTCGATGCCTCGTTTGGCGAGCCCGCCGCCGCAGGTTCGGGTGCGCCGCGCCGTCGCGGCAGTGGGCTGGCCAGCCGCATCAGCGAACAGTCGGAAGCCTTGTTGCAGGAGGCCGCCAAACACGCTGCCGAATTTGGCCGCTCCGAGGTGGATACCGAACATCTGCTGCTGGCGCTGGCCGACAGCGACGTGGTCAAGACCATCCTGGGTCAGTTCAAGATCAAGGTCGATGACCTCAAGCGGCAGATCGAGTCTGAGGCCAAGCGCGGGGACAAGCCCTTCGAGGGCGAGATCGGCGTGTCGCCGCGCGTGAAGGATGCGCTCAGCCGCGCCTTCGTGGCCTCCAATGAACTCGGCCATTCTTATGTCGGTCCAGAGCATTTCCTGATCGGTCTGGCCGAGGAAGGCGAAGGGCTGGCCGCCAACCTGCTGCGCCGCTACGGCCTGACGCCGCAGGCGCTGCGCCAACAGGTCAGCAAGGTGGTCGGCAAGGGCGCCGAGGATGGACGCGCTGAGACGCCGACCAACACGCCAGAACTCGACAAGTACTCGCGCGACCTGACCAAGATGGCGCGCGACGGCAAGCTCGACCCGGTGATCGGCCGCGCGCAGGAGATCGAAACCACCATCGAGGTGCTGGCCCGGCGCAAGAAGAACAACCCGGTGCTGATCGGCGAGCCGGGTGTGGGTAAGACCGCCATCGTCGAAGGGCTGGCGCAGCGCATGGTGGCGGGTGAAGTGCCCGAGACCTTGCGCGACAAGCGCCTGGTGGAACTCAACATCAACGCCATGGTGGCCGGCGCCAAATATCGCGGCGAGTTCGAGGAGCGCGTGCAGAAGGTGCTGAAGGAGGTGACCGAGCACCAGGGCGAGCTGATTTTGTTCATCGACGAGGTGCACACCATCGTCGGTGCCGGCCAGGGCGGTGGCGAAGGCGGGCTGGACGTGGCCAACGTGTTCAAACCGATGATGGCGCGCGGTGAACTCAACCTGATCGGCGCCACGACGCTGAACGAGTACCAGAAATACATCGAGAAGGATGCCGCACTGGAGCGGCGCTTCCAGCCGGTGACGGTGCCCGAGCCGACGGTGGCCCAGACCATCATGATTCTGCGCGGCCTGCGCGACACCTTCGAGGCGCACCACAAGGTCAGCATCTCCGAGGACGCGATCATCGCGGCGGCCGAGTTGTCCGACCGCTACATCACGGCGCGCTTCCTGCCGGACAAGGCGATCGACCTGCTCGACCAGGCGGCCGCGCGCGTGAAGCTGTCGGCCACGGCCCGGCCGGTGGCCGTGCAGGAGCTGGAGTCCGAACTGCACCAGCTGCGGCGTGAACAGGATTACGTGGCCGCGCGCAAGCAGTACGACCAGGCCGCCGAGCTCGGCAAGCGCATCGAAGCCAAGGAGGCCGAGCTCAAGAAGCTCGTCGAGGACTGGGAGCGGGAGCGGGCCTCCGGCAGTGCCGAGGTAAAGGCGGAACACGTGGCGCAGATCGTCTCGCGCCTGACCGGCATCCCGGTCAACGAGTTGACGGTGGAAGAGCGCGAAAAGCTGCTGCACTTGGAACAACGGCTGCACGAGCGCCTGGTGGGACAAGACGAGGCGGTCCGTGCCGTGGCCGATGCCGTGCGGCTGTCCCGCGCCGGCCTGCGCGAAGGCAGCAAACCGGTGGCTACCTTCCTGTTTCTGGGCCCGACCGGGGTGGGCAAGACCGAGCTCGCCAAGGCATTGGCCGAATCTATCTACGGCGATGAGCACGCCCTGTTGCGCATCGACATGTCGGAATATGGCGAACGCCATACCGTGGCGCGGCTGGTGGGCGCGCCTCCGGGCTATGTCGGTTACGACGAAGGCGGTCAGCTCACCGAGAAGGTGCGGCGCAAGCCCTACAGCGTGCTGCTGCTCGACGAGATCGAGAAGGCACACCCTGACGTCTACAACATCCTGCTGCAAGTGTTCGACGACGGTCGCCTCACCGACGGCAAGGGCCGGGTGGTGGATTTCACCAACACCATCATCATCGCCACGTCCAACCTGGGTTCGGACATCATCCAGCGACGGCTGAAGGCGCGTGAGGCGGCTGGCGAGGAGTACGAAAAGACCAAGGCCGAGGTCATGGACGTGCTGCGCGGCCACTTCCGGCCCGAGTTCCTCAACCGCATCGACGAGATAATCGTCTTCCATGCGCTGGGCAAGGAGGAGATCCGCCACATCGTCGGCCTGCAGCTCGATCGCGTGGCGCGCAGCGCCGCCAGCCAGGGCGTGACGCTCACTTTCGATCAGACGCTGATCGACCATTTCGCGGAAGAAGGCTACAAGCCCGAGTTCGGTGCGCGTGAACTCAAGCGCCTGATCCGTAGCGAGCTGGAAACTGCGCTGGCGCGCGAGATGCTCGGTGGCGGCATCGGCAAGGGCGATCACGCCAGCGCACGCTGGGACGACAAGGCCGAACGCGTGGTGTTCGAACGCAAAGAGCCACCGCAGACCCCGGCCGAGCCGGAGCTGCCGGATGCCGCGAAGGCGACCGAGACGCCGCACGGCGACGCTGGCAAAGGCTCGCGCAAGAAGAAGTCGGCGAGCGACGCATCTTGATGGCGGGCGAGGCTGCCGTGTCCGACCCCATCGGCCTGGCATGGGCAGCCTCCCTGGCCTCGATCGCGGTGGCGGTCGTGGCCGCGGGTCACGCGGTCGTCTACAAGCGTGATCCGCGGTCGGCCACGCCGTGGGGGCTGCTCATCAGCGGCGGCACTGCTCTCCCGCTCGCTGGCCATCCGTTTGCGTGACGGTGCGGCCCGTCTGTTCACCTGATCCTCTGGCAACTCGACTTTCGAGGAACACGGCCCATGGAAAAAAAGAATCAATGGAATACCGGCTACTGGATCGTTGCACTCCTGCTGTTGTTGAGTTTGCAGAGCTACTGGCAGACGGCGAAAACCGTCGAGCCGGTGCCCTACAGCGAGTTCGAGAAGGCGCTGGCCGAGGGGCGCGTGGCCGAAGTGCTGGTGTCGGATCGTACGGTGACCGGGCGCCTGAAGTCGCCGGACAGCCGGGGCAAGACGACGATCGTTGCAACGAGGGTCGAACCCGATCTTGCCGATCGCCTGTCGAAGTACGACGTGCCCTATGCCCGCGTGTTGGAGAGCACCTGGCTGCGCGATGTGCTGTCGTGGATCCTGCCAGCGGTAGCCTTCTTTGGCGTCTGGTTCTTCCTGTTCCGCCGCTTCGCCGAGAAGCAGGGCATGGGCGGGTTTCTCAACATCGGTAAGAGCCGCGCCAAGGTGTTCGTGGAAAAGAACACCGGTGTGACGTTCGCCGATGTCGCGGGGGGGGATGAGGCCAAGGCGGAGCTGGTCGAGATCGTCGATTTCCTGAAGAATTCGCAGGACTATGGCCGTCTCGGGGCGCGCATTACCAAGGGCGTGTTGCTGGTCGGCCCACCGGGCACCGGCAAGACATTGCTGGCCAAGGCTGTTGCCGGCGAGGCGGCGGTGCCCTGCTTCTCCATCTCCATCTCCGGCTCAGAGTTTGTCGAGATGTTCGTCGGCGTGGGTGCGGTCCGTGTGTGCGAGCTGGCCCGCGGGCAGGCACCGGCCATCATATTTATCGACGAGCTCGATGCGCTGGGCCGCGCGCGCGGCGTCGGCGGCCACGACGAGCGCGAGCAGACCCTCAACCAGCTGCTCACGGAGATGGACGGCTTCGACAGCTCGGTCGGGCTGATCATCCTCACCGCCACCAACCGCCCCGAAATCCTCGACCAGGCGCTGCTGCGTGCCGGCCGCTTCGACCGCCAGGTGCTGGTGGACCGGCCCGACATCAAGAAGGGGCGGCTGGACATCCTGAAGGTTCATGTCAAGAAGGTGACGCTGGCCCAGGATGTAGACCTCGAACAGGTAGCCGCACTGACCACGGGCTTTTCCGGCGCGGACCTCGCCAATCTGGTCAACGAGGCGGCGCTGGCGGCGAGGAGACGCCGTGCGTCCGCCGTGGAATTGCAGGACTTCACCGCGACCATCGAGCGCATCGTGGCGGGCCTGGAAAAGAAGAGCCGCGTGCTCAACCCCAAGGAGCGGGAAACCGTGGCCCATCACGAGATGGGCCATGCGCTGGTGGCGCTGGCGCTGCCCGAAACCGACCCCGTACACAAGATCTCGATCATCCCGCGCGGCATCGGCGCGCTGGGCTACACCTTGCAGCGCCCCACCGAAGACCGCTTCCTGATGACGCGTACCGATCTCGAGCACAAGATCGCCGTACTGCTGGGCGGGCGTGCCGCCGAAAAGCTGGTGTTCGGCGAGTTGTCTACCGGGACGGCGGACGATCTGGCGCGAGCCACCGACATCGCCCGCGACATGATCACCCGCTTTGGCATGGACGAGGGCCTGGGCTACATCGCCTTCGAGGCGCAGCGGCCCCGCTTTCTCGATACACCTGAACTGGCCCACGGCGGTTGCCGGTTGGCCGAATCGACCCAGGCGCGCATCGATCAGGCTATCCGCGACATCGTGATGGGCGTGTTCGAGCGCGCCTACCGGATTCTCGACATCAACCGCGCGGTGCTGGAGCGCTGTGCGCGCGAGCTGCTGGCGCGGGAAACGCTCGACGAAAGCGATATCCGTCAATTGACTCAAGGACTTGTTCGGAACTGAAAACAGTAGTAGGTGCCATTCAGAGTAAACCGACGGCTCTGTTCAGTGCGTCATCCAATTCGTCGGCATTGTTCAAGGAGAACCGATATGTCTGCATTGACACCGTGGGACCCCTTCCGGGAACTGGATGAATTGCAAAACCGCCTGGCGACGATGTTCGGACGAATACCCCAGCGACAGGGCGCCCGTACCGGCAACGAAGCCATGACCACGGCGGACTGGGCACCAATGGCGGACATCAGCGAGGATGAGAACGCATTCCTCCTCAAGCTGGATCTGCCGGAGGTCCCCAAGGATGCCGTGCGCGTCAGCGCGGAAAACGGTGTGCTCACCATCAGCGGCGAGCGCAAACTGGAAAAAGAGGAGCAGGGCAAGAAGTTCCACCGCATCGAACGTGCGTATGGCCGCTTTGTGCGCAGCTTTGTCTTGCCTGACAACGTTGATCCGACCAAGGTGACGGCTTCCATGAAAGACGGCGTGCTGGAAGTGCGGCTTGTCAAGGCCGAGCAAGCCAAACCGAAACAGATTGAAATCTCAGTCAACTAACTTCAATCAAGAGCCCAAGATCATGAATATCAAACAGCCACAATACACCTTCTCCGCACTTGCCCTGGCGGTCGTCGTCGGACTGAGCGGACCGGCTCTGGCCCAATCGGCGGCAGGTTCTAGCCCAGGTGCTGCAGCACCCTCTGCCGCATCCAAGGCGGCACAGCCACAGGTAGATGACAAGGCCGCCCGGGAAGCCGATAAAAAGCGTGCCGAGCTCACTCAAGACGCCATCACGGCGCTCACCAAGACCCAGGAGGCTTTGACCCTCCTTGATGCAAATAAGACCAAGGAGGCGCTTGCTGCGCTGGAACTGGCCAGCGGAAAGATGGAACTGGTATTGGCACGCGACGCCAAACTTGCTTTGGCGCCGGTCGATGTACGCGTCATCACCCACGATATCCACGCCAACGTGGAATCGGTAAAGAAAGCGGTCAAGTTGTCTCGGGAGTTGTTGGGTGATGGCGAGGTGCAAAAGGCCCGGCCCATCGTTGCCAATCTGGCCAGCGAAATCGTAATCCAAACCGACAACCTTCCGATGGCAACGTACCCGGCAGCGATCAAGTCGGCCGCACGGCTCATCGACAGCGGCAAGATCGACAACGCCAAAGCGGAACTCGCCCGAGCACTGAACACGCTGGTGGTGACCTCGGTCGCCTTTCCTCTGCCCGTGCTACGGGCCGAAGCCGCGATGGCAAAAGCTGAAAAGCTGGCCGAGACCGACAGGCGCGATGCCAAGCAGAACGAGGAGCTCAGCACCTTGCTGTCGTCCGTGCGCACGGAGATCGAGATGGCGCAGATCCTGGGTTATGGCAAGAAGGCGGACTTCAAACCCATCTTCGATCAGGTGAAGTCCATTGAGCAAAAGTCGGCTGGTGGCAAAAGCGGCAAGGGATGGTTCGACGAGTTGAAGACGCGCATCCAAAAGCTGTTTTGAGGTGATGAAGGGGCTGACTGCTCTGTCGGTCAGTCTCGCGATGTTCGCATTCAGCCCCAATAGATTCGCCTATTTTCACTATCTCATACGAGGCATATCACCATGAATGAGCAAACACCGAATCCCAATGCGACGAACGAAGGAATAAACGAACAGGCCGCGGTAAGCAGCCTTCCTGTCAGTCCAGAGTCCAAGCCTGAAGTCGTCACGGAGGTACAGCCTGAGGTTCAGAAAGAAACGGACTCGCAGGCGGAAGACAAACGTAAACAAGTCCTCGATGAGGCAGTCTCGGCCTTGTCGCTGACCAAATCCGCGCTGGCCGCACTTGACGGCAAGGACACTGCACGCGCATTGGCAACGCTGGCCGAAGTGACGGGAAAGCTGGAGCTGATCGTCGCGCGCGAACCCACGCTCGCCCTGGCCGGCGTTGATGTGCGCACCATCGTGCACGACTTGTTCGCCAACACGGAAACCATTGAGGCGATGACCGACGAGGCGCTGGATGCCCTCAAACATGGCGAGGTGCAACAGGCTCGCCACGTGCTGGCTTTGCTGGCCAGTGAAATCGTGATCACGGTCACCAGCATCCCTTTGGCGTCCTATCCCGCAGCCGTGAAGGCAGTCGTGCCGCTGATCGATCAGGGCAAGATCGAAGAAGCCAAAGCCGCGCTGCAGTCAGCGCTCAGCACGCTGGTCGAGGAGCGCAGCGTGCTTCCGCTGCCCGTCCTGCGTGCGAAGCTGCTCCTGAAGCGCGCCGAGCCCCTGGTAGAAGATGGTCAGCGCAGCGAAGCATCCAATGAGCGCCTGGAGACATTGTTGAACGAAGCCCGGCAGCAATTGGAAATGGCAGAACTGCTGGGCTATGGAAAAAGGAAGGACTTTGAGCCCCTGTACGCTGAACTCAAGAAAATCAAGGAAAAGACGGGAGGGGGAGGCTGCGGAAAAGGCTGGCTCGATGAAGTCAAGGCAAAACTGTCCAAGTTGTTCTGAAACCCCTGGATAGGGGGCGCATAGCGCCCCCTCTCTTGTTCCATGAGTGTTTGATTTTTTATTCTGTATAGATCTTTAGGAGATATTGCATGAACACAGACACCATCGCTAATTCCAATGCGGATGACCCCACCAAAGCACTGTGTTCGCTGAGCCAAAATTGGTGGCTTTTTGTGCTGCGCGGTGTCTTGGCATTGATTTTTGCAGCCCTCGCGTTCTGGATGCCACAATCGGCTCTGTTGGCCATGACCATCATGTTCGGCGCATTTTCCTTGGTCAATGGCGCGTTCAACTTGTTTGCAGCGGTGCGCCATATACAGAAAAAAGAGCGCTGGGGCTGGCTGCTGTTCAGCGGCATTGTCGGCATACTTACGGGCGTCGTCGTCCTGGTTGCTCCTTGGGCCGCCACGATAGTCTTGGCTTCTTTTTTATGGGCTAGCGTGGGCTTCTGGGCGATTTTCACCGGTGTGCTGGAGATATCCGCCGCCGTTCGGCTGCGTCGGGAAATCAAGGGTGAAATCTGGCTTGCCCTCAGTGGACTGCTCTCGATTATCCTTGGCGCTATCGTCTTGTGGATATTTTTTACCCGTCCGGTCGAGTCATTCGTGGCCGCAGGCTGGCTGTTGGGTTTCCATGCGGCAGTCTATGGCGTCACGCTTTTGTTCTTGAGTTGGAGTCTTCGCAAAACGCGCCTGGGGTAAGAGCGTGCCAAACCAAAATCTATGGATATGAGCATCCTCGATTCATACCTCCATAGAAATGACATCGAAGGAGTCATACATGCAGATGCAATATAGCTATCGAGCTATCGACAAAGAGTTTCATGAACCTTGGCAGAGAACTTTGGGAAATGTGATCGAGCACGCCCTCAAGCCATTGCTCGACAAACACACTAAAGATTCAGCGCAACTTCAAATCGTCCTTGATCGCGACAAGATCAAGCGGCAATTTCTGGCCAGTGGCTATATGCACCTGCCCGGCAAAAAGATTGTCAGCGTTACTGCATCACATGACGAGCTGACGCCCCTCGCGAAGATGCTCGCACAGTCGTTGTTCCGTCAGGCCAGGAAGCATTTTGACCGACTGCATGCTCAGGATCAAATCAAGCGCAAAGCACGACGCGAGCGCTTGCGCGAGCTCAAGGTGCGGATTGCCGCAAAACCCGCATCAGCCGCCCATGAGGCCGAGGTGACCCGAATGCCTCTACTGTCGAAACTTGAGGCTGTCGCAAGGCGTGAGCTGGCTTATCTGCGGGCCGTCGGCGATTTACCGCGCGATTATCCGACGCTGCGCGACGTGGTGGATGAAGCGATTGTCCGAGCTGAGGTGGAATGGCAATCCGTGCCGGGGGAAAAAGAGGCTTACACCGATCTTTTGAAGCATCTGTTCGCCGTCCTGGATAACGAAGTGGCAAGCAGCCGGCAATTTGGCGAATTCGTTTCTCTGGACGCGCCGGTCGAACCGGATGCCCAAGACGTGGCCGAGGCCATGGTGGAAGAGGAAATCTTCGAATTTTATCAGCCCGATGACACACTCAAGCTGGCCGATATCTTCGCTGGCAGTCAGCATCCCGATGTCGCAACGATCGCGGAACAGGAGGAGCTGATTGATCGGTCGAGCGAGCTCGCTTTTGCATTTGACCTGCTGAAGGACATGCCGCGTTTGTGGCGGCGCATTTTTCTGCTTATCCGTGTGGACGGGCTGAATGCCAGCAGCGTCTCTGAAATCCTGCTGATTCCTAGTAAGGAAGATGCTGTCCGAAGGTGGCTCATGCAGGCCGAAGCATTCATCGCTGCTCATCTGGAAGAGGCCGGAGTAAGCAAAAACGGGAACGATTGGCTCCAAGGCGTTGATTGGTCGGCATTGTCTGTGACCCGAAGCGAGGCAGCCTCACTGTGGTCCAAGGAGGCGAACCATGAAGAATGATCTTCACCTCGTCTGCCCGCATTGCCAGTCCATCAACCGCGTACCGACTGCGAAGCTATCGGAACATCCCAACTGTGGCCGCTGCCAGCAGCCCTTGTTCACGGGCGAGCCCATCGAGTTGACCACGGCGACGTTCTCGCGCCACGTGGAGCGCAGCGATCTGCCGCTACTGGTCGATTTCTGGGCGCCATGGTGCGGGCCGTGCAAGATGATGGCGCCACAGTTCCAGCAAGCGGCGCACCAGCTCGAACCGAGGATCCGGCTGGCGAAGGTGAATACCGAGGCTGAGCCCCACCTGGCCGCGCAGTTCGGTATCCGCAGCATCCCGACGCTCGCCCTGTTCCAGGGTGGGCGGGAGATCGCCCGTCAGGCCGGCGCGATGGGCGCGCAGGACATCGTGCGCTGGACGTCGACGCAAGTGGGACGCTGACCGATGCAGGCCTTACTCGGCGATACGCTAATCCTGCTGGCGGCTTGCAGCCTGGCGTCGATGGCGACGGCGGCGTTCAGAGTGCCCGCCTTGCTGGGGTATCTCTCTGTCGGCGTTGTACTGGGCCCCTCAGTCATCAGCGTGATCGCGCCGGGGGAGACGCTGAGCTTTCTGTCCGAGCTGGGCGTGGCGCTGCTGTTGTTCATGGTCGGACTGGAATTCTCCCTCGGACACTTCTGGCTCGCCCGCAGGACGGTGCTGATGGCGGGCGCTCTGCAGATGATCGCCGTGGCCCCGCCGCTGATCCTGCTATTGATGTGGCTGGGGCAGCCCGGCCAGAGCGCCGCGCTGCTCGGCACTGCGGCGGCCATGTCGTCCACGGCGCTGGTCAGCCGACAACTGGCCGACCAAGGCGAGCTCACCACCCGCCACGGCCGCAGTGCCATCGCCGTGCTGGTCTTTCAGGACCTGGCCAGCGTGCCCCTGCTGGCCTTGCTGGCGATCTGGGCGCGCGGCGAGTCGCCGAAGATCGAGCATGTGCTGCTCGAAGTATTCGGTGTGCTGCTGCTGTTCGCGGCAGCGGCCCTCGCCTCGCGCCGTCTGTTGCATGGCCTGCTGGGCTGGGTGGCGCGGCGGGGCCACGAGGAATCGTTCGTGCTCGTCTCCTTGTGCGTGGTGGTGGCTGCCGCCGCCGCTGCGCACGCGGTCGGCGTATCCGCCGCCCTGGGGGCCTTCCTCGCCGGGATGGTCCTGGGCGAGAGCGACTTCCGGCACCACATGGAAAGCCACCTCAGGCCCTTTCGCGATGTGTTGTCGGGCGTGTTCTTCGTGACCATCGGCCTGCAACTGGACGCAGCACAGATTATTTCGGCACCGCTGGCGGTGCTGGCGTGGCTGGTGGTGCTGGTACCAGTCAAGATCCTGCTCAATACGCTGGCCTTGCGGGCGACGCGCCTGTCCGCCCTCGATGCCTGGCGCGCGGGCATAGCGTTGGGGCACGGCGGCGAGTTCGCCCTGCTGTTGTTGGGCACGGTCTTGCAGCAGCATCTGATCCCCGCGACCGTCGTCCAACCCATGCTGGTCGCGCTGGTGCTCAGCATGGCTCTGGCACCGCTACTGATCCGCCATCACGATGTACTTGCCCGGTTCTTGAGCCGCACCGGCGGCGTCATTCAGCCACCCCAGGCTGAAGAAGTCGAGATCGCCGCGCAGACGACGCGATATCGAGACCATGTCATCGTTTGCGGCGCGGGCGAGCTTGGCCTTACAGTCAGCGAGATTCTTCGCCACGCCGGCGTGGCGCATCTGCTGCTGGAGGCGGACGCGCAGAAGGTCGAGGCCGCGCGTGCCGCCGGCGCGCCGGTGTTCCATGGCGATGCCAGTCGGCCCGATACCTTGCTGGCTGCCGGCTTGACGCATGCGCACTTGGTGGTGCTGACGTTCGCCCATGCCCAGCAAGCGTTGCGCATCGCCCAGGCGATTGCCGAGCGCCGTCCGGCGCTGACCTTGTGGGTGTCATGCAGAAGTACGACCGCGGCCGATGCATTTCGCGCCATGCCCAACGTGCGCGTGTATCAGCAATCCTTTGCCGCAGCTATTGGGCTGGCGGAACAGGTGATGTCGACGCTTGGCATGTCGACCGAGCTGATTGAAGGACACATCAACGCAATGCGCCGCCGTCTCGACAGCAGCCGTTTTCCAGGGAGTTCATCGTCATGAAATCAACACGCCTTAACCCATTTCAGGTCTTGCGTGACCAATTAGCCATCATGAGTTTTTACGAGCGCTTCGAGCAGGTCGTCGCGCTCGTGCTGTCGGCGGTGATCGCCGTCATCATCGTGGTGTCGCTGTTCCAGCTCATCTCCATCGTCTTCACGCTGCTGGTTCTCGATGCCTTCAATCCCCTGGACCACAAGGTATTCCAGAGCGTGTTCGGTATGATCATGACGCTCTTGATCGCGATGGAGTTCAAGCATTCCATCGTGCGCGTGGCGCTGCGTCGGGACAGCATCATCCAGGTCAAGACAGTGGTCCTGATCGCGCTGATCGCACTCTCCCGCAAGTTCGTGGTCCTCGACTCCGACGCGAGCCCCGCAAAGATAGCCGCGCTGGCAAGCGCCACGCTGGCTCTGGGTGCGACCTACTGGCTGCTGCGCAAGCGCGGCGACCGCGCCGCCGAGACCTCTGAGCATGACCCGTCATCATCCCAGTGATCCGCGCACGGCGCTCTTGCAACACCGCTGGCTCAACCGCCTGCAGACCGGGCTGTTGGTCCTGACCCTGGTCGGGATCGCAGCCGCAGCAGGGAGACTGCCGTTTGGGGAAGGCTGCCTGTGGCTCGCGCTGTTTGCCGTTGCAGGTGCGTTGCTGCTGGAACCGGTAGCCGCGTCGGCGCTGAGCTTGCGCCTGTACCGCGTACGGGCCTTGCACCCGCAAGAAGCCCACGAGATGTGGGCCCGGTTGCGCGAGCTGCCCGCCCGTGCCGGTTTGCCCGCCACGCCGGTGCCGCACTATGTGCCCAGTGCCGTCGTCAACGCCTTCGCCACCGGATCGAAGCAGGAGGCATCGATCGCCCTCACCGATGGCCTGCTGCGCAGCCTGAGCCCACGCGAGCTGGCGGGTGTGCTCGTGCACGAGGTCGCGCACATCGCTAATGAGGATCTGCGTGTCATGGGGCTGGCGGATTCCGACAGTCGCCTCACGAGCCTACTGGCCCTTATGGGACAGATCGCGATCCTGCTCAGCCTGCCCGCGCAGCTGGTTGGCGCGGCGGAGGTCTATTGGCCTGGTCTATTGTTATTGGCCGCATCGCCCCAGCTGGCTCTGCTCGCACTGCTCGGCTTGTCTCGCGTGCGTGAGTTCGACGCTGACCGCCTTGCGGCGGAACTGACTGGCGACCCGCAGGGGCTGGCGTCCGCGCTGGCGAAAATCGAGCGGGTCAGCCGCTCCTGGCGTGCCTGGCTATGGCCGGGATGGGGCAATCCCGAGCCCTCCTGCTTGCGCACGCGTCCGGCAACGCAAGAGCGCATCGCACGCCTGCTGACGTTGGCGCCTGGGCCAGCATCAGCGTTGCCACTCCGCGCGCCCCATTTTTTGCCGGAATCCGCTTTGGCGACGCGCCCACCGCGCTGGCGCCCGAGCGGGCTGTGGCGCTGATTGCCCATCAACAGGAGACGTCTCATGGCCTATCTCGACCCGTACCAACGCCCCGCGCCGGACCGCTTCGTCCGGCGCGGGCTCTTCATCACCGCCTGCATTGCCGCGCTCATGCTGCTGTGGCAGTTTCTGCCCGCCATCGAAGCATGGTTCAGTCCGCGCGAGGCAGCAGAACGCACCGTGATGGCGCGTGGCGATCTGGCGGCGGACGAGAAAACCACCATCGAACTGTTCGAAAAATCGCGCGCCTCGGTGGTCTACATCACCACCGCGCAATTAGTACGCGATGTCTGGACGCGCAACGTGTTCTCCGTGCCGCGCGGCACTGGATCGGGCTTCATCTGGGACGACGCCGGCCACGTCGTCACCAACTTCCACGTCATCCAGGGCGCGTCCGAAGCCACCGTCAAACTGGCCGACGGCCGCGACTACCAGGCCGCGCTGGTGGGGACGAGCCCCGCGCACGACATCGCCGTGCTCAAGATCGGCGTCGGTTTCAAGCGCCCGCCGGCCGTGCCGGTCGGCACCAGTGCCGACCTCAAGGTGGGTCAGAAGGTGTTCGCTATCGGCAACCCCTTCGGCCTGGACTGGACGCTCACAACTGGTATCGTCTCCGCGCTCGACCGCTCGTTGCCGGGAGAAGCGGGCGGCCCGGCCATCGATCACCTGATCCAGACCGACGCCGCCATCAACCCCGGCAATTCCGGTGGCCCGCTGCTCGATTCGGCTGGGCGGCTGATCGGAATCAATACCGCCATCTACAGTCCGTCTGGCGCCTCGGCCGGCATAGGCTTTGCGGTGCCGGTCGATACCGTCATGCGCGTGGTGCCGCAACTCATAAAGACCGGCAAGTACATCCGTCCGGCGCTGGGCATCGAGGTGGATGAGCAGCTCAACGCGCGTCTGCAGGCGCTGACCGGCAGTAAGGGCGTATTCGTATTGCGCGTGACGCCGGGCTCGGCGGCGCACAGGGCCGGGCTCGTCGGCGTCGAGGTCACCGCAGGCGGCATCGTGCCCGGCGATCGCGTTATCAGCATCGACGGTATCGCCGTCGACGACGTCACCACATTACAGGCCCGGCTAGACGACAAGAACGTTGGAGATGTTGTGGTCTTGTTAGTGGAGCGGGCCGGCAAGACTCGCGAGATGCTTGTGGAACTACAACCGGGAGTTTGATGGAAAGTGGGTCATGGATCTGCACAGCGAAGCAGCCAAGCGACTTCAGCCTTGCGCCGAACTACGAGCCCTAGCTAGGGATGGTCTGAAGTAGCCCTGTATTTCCGGCTGACTTCAGCCACTGCTGATTTTGAAAGCGGTGAACCGATCAAAAACGATCGGATCACCCGCTCATTTCGGTGCTTTCAGCCGTCGCGAGCACCTTGCGACGGCCATTTTCCGCATTACAGGCGCACCTCTCCTGCGCTTGCCAGCAAATGTCGGCGGGCCATCCATAGGTTCGACAGGGCAAACAGCGTCACCAGTTGTGCAGTGTTCCTCACCAGCCCTCGGAAACGTACCTTGGTGTAGCCGAAACTGCCGCTTGATCACGCGAAACGGGGGCTCTACCTTCGCTCGCACTTGCGCCTTGGCCTTCTCGATCTTGCGCTTGGCTTTGTACAGGGCGCTGCGTTTATCGAGCATCTTGTAGGTGCTGCGGCGTGCTGCGACCTGCCAGATCACTTCTCGGTCGGCATGCTCGGAGCGCTTTTCGACGCCGGTGTAGCCGGCATCGGCGCAGACGACGTTCTCGTCGCCGTGCAGCAGCTTGTCGACGTGGGTGACATCCGCCACGGTGGCTGCCGTGCCCACCACGCTGTGTACCAGCCCCGATTCATCATCAACGCCGATGTGCGCCTTCATGCCAAAGTAATACTGGTTCCCCTTCTTGGTCTGGTGCATTTCCGGGTCGCGCTTGCCGTCCTGGTTCTTGGTTGAACTGGGCGCGTGGATCAGCGTGGCATCGACGATAGTGCCCTGGCGCAGCGACAGACCGCGATCCCCCAGGTAGCCATTGATCACGCAGAGGATGCCGGCTGCCAGCTCATGTTTCTCCAGCAGACGACGGAAGTTGAGGATGGTGGTTTCGTCAGGAATACGCTCCATGCTCAGCCCGGCTAACGGACGTAGGATGGTCGTCTCGTACAGCGCTTCTTCCATGGCCGGATCGCTGTAGCCGAACCAGTTCTGCATCAGATGGATACGCAGCATCGCCATCAAGGGATACGCCGGGCGACCTGAATCGACACGGGTTTAACAGACACCTCAGAGTCATTTAAGATGGCTTAAAGAGAGGTGCCATGAGCGGTAAGCGTTATCCCGAAGAGTTTAAAATTGAAGCAGTCAAACAGGTTGTTGATCGTGGTTATTCTGTTTCCAGCGTTGCAACACGTCTCGATATCACCACCCACAGCCTTTACGCCTGGATAAAGAAGTACGGGCCGGATTCCTCCACTCATAAAGAACAGTCAGATGCTCAGACCGAGATCCGCCGTCTCCAGAAAGAGCTGAAGCGGGTTACTGACGAACGGGACATATTAAAAAAAGCCGCGGCGTACTTCGCAAAACTGTCCGACTGAGGTACGCCTTTATCCGTGACAACGCCCGTTGCTGGCCTGTTCGCCTGCTCTGTCGGGTGCTGGATGTTCATCCCAGTGGCTTTTACGCATGGCTTCAGCAGCCGCAGTCACAACGCCATCGGGCAGACCTGAGACTGACAGGACAGATTAAACAGTTCTGGCTGGAATCGGGATGCGTCTATGGTTATCGCAAGATCCATCTGGATCTGCGGGACAGCGGGCAACAGTGCGGAGTCAACAGAGTCTGGCGACTGATGAAACGTGTCGGGATAAAGGCTCAGGTCGGATACCGGAGCCCGTGGGCACGTAAAGGCGAGGCCAGTATCGTGTCGCCCAACAGGCTCCAGCGACAGTTCAATCCGGATGCTCCGGATGAGCGTTGGGTAACCGACATAACCTATATCAGGACCCAAGAAGGCTGGCTGTATCTTGCTGTGGTTGTTGATCTGTTCTCACGCAAAATTATCGGCTGGTCCATGCAATCCCGGATGACAAAGGACATTGTCCTGAACGCACTGCTGATGGCTGTATGGCGGCGTAATCCCCAAAAACAGGTGCTGGTTCATTCGGATCAGGGCAGTCAGTACACAAGCCATGAGTGGCAGTCGTTCCTGAAATCACACGGACTGGAGGGCAGCATGAGCCGTCGCGGTAACTGCCACGATAATGCGGTTGCAGAAAGCTTTTTCAAGTTGTTGAAACGCGAACGGATAAAGAAAAAGATCTACGGAACGCGGGAGGAAGCCCGCAGCGATATTTTTGATTACATCGAAATGTTTTATAACAGTAAGCGTCGGCATGGTTCCAGCGATCAGATGTCACCGACAGAATATGAAAACCAGTATTATCAACGGCTCGGAAGTGTCTAGATTATCCGTGGCGATTCAGAACAACGGGGAAAACGCCTGCCCGATGCGATAGATCTTGTTGCTACCATCGAAGGTGATGTTATGCGGCACGATTTCCCGATACAAAGCCAAATCGCGAGTCGCCCCTGCTGGAGCCACGCCGAAGCGCTCAATCAGATCTGGGCGACCGATCTCACCGAAGAAGTAGAGCCGAAAATCTATGTAGGCCAGCCGATCGCGCTGGACCAGACTCAAGTCCTCAAGCCGCTTAGAAGGGGAACCAAGCATGAATTATCACTATAGGAAAAAATGAATATTTAATATGATAATCCATAAAATGCCATGGTTATAATCAAATTGATGATAATCAGCATTAATACTTATGTAACAGCTAGAATTTATGGCTTAAACGTAGGCAGTCATCGTATAGGCTGATGCTTCTATACCGTTATATTTATGCCATCCAACTATAAAACCTTGCTGCCCAATGCCATATAGCCCCCTCAGGCAATTTGCCCTTATCTACTGTTCTGGTCTGGGGATGAGCGATACCAGAATTACCTAACGACTCAGGGACCGAGAGCACAGGCGGCAGTGGCTCGTCATCTACCTTAATTCAAATTATTTTCAGATAGATATCATTCTTCTGAACATACCTGGTTAACGGCAGAATCTCACGATTCTGCCGTTTTTGTATTATTTTTCAGAGGAGTAGTAATGAACAATTCTGAAGGTTTGAAGTCATTTCAGCAATCGCTTTCTGGTCTGCCACAATGGGCATCAGAGCGGATTCTACAGCAAATAAACCAGTTAACAGACTACGAGCCAGTGATAGGTATTCTGGGTAAAACCGGAGCGGGAAAGAGTAGCCTTTGCAATGCCCTTTTTGCTGGTGATGTATCCCCGGTCAGCGATGTCACAGCCTGCACCCGTAATCCGCTGAGTTTTCGGCTGCAACTGGGCGAGCGTTTTATGACGTTGGTTGATTTGCCGGGTGTCGGTGAAAGTGAACGCAGGGATGCGGAATACGCTGCACTTTACCGTCAGCAACTTCCCCGACTTGACCTGGTATTGTGGCTGATCAAGGCCGATGATCGGGCGCTGGCGGTGGATGAGCATTTTTATCATCAGGTAATTGGTGAGTCATACCGGCATAAGGTGCTGTTTGTTATCAGCCAGTCGGACAAGACTGAACCCACCAGCGGTAGTGGTCAATTGTCCACGGCGCAGAAGCAGAATCTCAGCCGCAAAATCTGCCTGCTGCACGAGCTGTTTCAACCTGTACATCCGGTGTGTGCGGTGTCGGTCCGTCTGCAGTGGGGGTTACGGGTGATGGCCGAGCGGATGATAAAGTGTCTGCCACGTGAAGCCAGTAGCCCGGTGGTGGCGCAACTGCAGTCTCCCTTTCGCACAACGACAGTCCAGGAAAAAGCACGTGACGATTTTGGTGAAACGGTCGGCGCGGTACTGGACACGGTAAGTGCTTTCCCACTGATACCGGCTCCGGTACGGGCCGTAATACAGGCCGTCCGTGACACCGTGGTGTCCGTTGCCCGGGCTGTCTGGAATTTCTTCTTCTGAACGTTTAACGCCTGTCTGTTCTTTCCCGAGCCCTGTCGCTAGTGCGACAGGGCTTTCTTTTGTTTGTTTTCCCCATTATGAGGAATCTGCTTATGACCCGTCTGGCTTCGCGCTTTGGCGCTGCAAATCTTATTCGTCGTGACCGTCCGTTAACCCGTGAAGAGCTGTTTCGCGTGGTACCCAGCGTATTCAGCGAGGACAAACACGAATCCCGTAGTGAACGTTACACATATATTCCCACCATCTCTCTGCTGGACAGTCTGCATCGGGAGGGCTTTCAGCCGTTCTTTGCCTGTCAGACCCGTGTTCGTGACCCTGGTCGTCGTGAACATACGAAGCATATGTTGCGCCTGCGTCGGGAGGGACAGATTACCGGTAAACAGGTGCCTGAAATTATCCTGCTTAACTCCCATGATGGCACAAGTTCTTACCAGATGTTGCCGGGCCTGTTCAGGGCTGTGTGCCAAAACGGTCTTGTCTGCGGCGAATCCTTTGGCGAGGTACGGGTGCCGCACAAGGGGGATGTGGTGAGCCAGGTGATTGAGGGAGCGTATGAAGTGCTGGGGATTTTTGATCGCGTGGAAGAAAAGCGGGATGCCATGCAGTCGTTGCTGTTACCACCACCTGCGCAGCAGGCACTGGCAAAAGCCGCGCTGACGTATCGCTTTGGTGAGGACCACCAGCCGGTTACTGAATCGCAGATACTCTCCCCGCGCCGCTGGCAGGACGAAAGCAACGACCTGTGGACTACCTGGCAGCGTATTCAGGAGAACCTGATTAAAGGTGGGCTCAGTGGCCGTAATGCCAAAGGCGGACGGTCGCATACCCGTGCTGTGCGTGGCATTGACGGGGACGTGAAGCTTAACCGGGCACTGTGGGTGATGGCGGAAACGCTGCTCACGCAGCTGCAGTAGCTGCTTGATGTTACCGCGTTGTTAATATCGGACACCACCTGTCCGCATCGCTATGTGCTCGTGTGCCTCAATCCTCCGGTTATAGCCTTTAACCCCCATTACATCTGGCTTTTGCAGAAATAAAAAATAGTTTCTGCGTTGTCCATACCCTGTCCGCCCCCCTCTTTAAAGTAATCACATCATTTTCAGTCAGTTAACTTTCCTGGAGAACCTCTCATGACACAGGCAGAACGCCGCCATGACCGGCTGGCTGTCAGGCTGTCACTGATAATCAGCCGTCTGGTGGCGGGTGAAACGTTGAGTGTGCGCAAACTGGCCGCTGAGTTTGGTGTGTCGGTGCGCACGCTGCGGCGTGATTTTCGTGAGCGGCTGATGTATCTGGACCTGGAGTATCAATCCGGATACTGCCGCTTACGCACTGCTGGCAGCGAGATGCAGATGGTGCCCGACGTGCTTATCTTTGCCCACCGCAGCGGGCTGGCCGGGCTTTTTCCCGGCCTTGACCGCCGTCTGGTGAATGCTCTGCTGATGTGCGATGAGTCTCCCTGCATGATAGCACCAGCCAATCCGGTGCCTTCGCCTTCAGGAGCATTGTCTTTCTGGAGACTGATTCAGGCCATTACCGGGCGCAGGCGGGTGACGCTGATTGCGGAGGGGCGACGCTGTGAGCGCCTGGCTCCCTGCCGGTTACTCATCCACCAGCAGACCTGGTATCTGGTGGCTGAACACGAAGGGCATATCGCCTTATTCACACTTGATGAAATCCATCTGATTCAGCCTTTGCAGGAGACTTTTCGCCGGAATGACAGTCTGTGCCGCCTGACTGAAGACCCGGTCTTCATTCAGGCCTTACCCCATTTTCGCTTTATCCAGCATTCACTGCTTACGTTTGTTCCGGCTGACAGCCCACCGGAATAGCGCAGGCGTTGTTATCAACCCTGCAACAGGGAGGAGCCCAGTGCCTGTTATTGCCATTATCGCCATTGTTATCATCGCCATCATTCTGAACAAAACTGGAGTGTCCGACAGCCTCACGGCCCTGACACTTGCAACCGTTGCCGCACTACTGACGGGAGGTGGCGCAGCCGGTGCTGCCAGTGTCGCGCTGACGCCGTTCGTCGGCGTGCCGGTGGGTATTTTCGTGGGGATTTATGTCTTTACCAAAGTGGTTCGTCTGATTTCAGGAAAAAATAATGAAACGTAAAACACTACCTCTACTGGCGCTGGTTGCCTCCACTCTGTTTCTGAGCGCTTGCGATGACAGGAGTGATGACCTGAAAGCTATCAGTAAATTTAAGGACCTCACGCCTCCGCGCTTCAGCGATGTGGTGAGCCGTCAGGATGATGTCAGGGAAGAGTGGTCGCAGATTGCTCTTTCTGGTCCCACTATGCAGGTCTTACGTACCCGTCAGTCGCCCGATGGCTGCGAGGGTGGCTGTTACTACTACCTCGTGGATATGGAGGAGAAAACCGTGCAGCCGCTGATGAATGCGCTGTGTATTGCCGACAACATCAGCCTGGAATACCACGAGAAAACGGCCCCGCGCACCCGGGAGCGTTTCCTTGAATATTCCCATGACGGCAAACTGATGGGACGGCTGCTGATACCCTCAAATCCTGATAACCGGGAATAAATACAAAGACAAAGGAGACAGAAATGAAAATAAATTCTTTAAGTCGGCTCATGCTCGCTGGCGTGCTGCTTGTCAGCTTCAATGCCTCTGCGGTTTCGGGACTCTGGCAACAGGGGTACGGTCAGGGCAATGCGGAATACAGTGTGACGGATAGCAGCGGAAAGATGTTTACCATCAACTGCACGGAAAATCCGGACCAGAACGGTATTTACCAGCAATCGGTTTTTCTGACCCTCGCAGGGGATAAAACGATCAGCTCGCATGATGACAGTACCGACATCACAGTGGTGATGGGCCCCATAAGCAATACGCCATTCCCTCAACCCTTGGCTGGCGTAACGGGGATAATGCCTGGTTTAGTTTCATCATGGATATCCGTAAGGCCAGGCAGTTCGACGTCTACGTCAATGACCGCAAAGCGGGGACCTTCAGCGTTGACCTGACGAACGCTACGAAGGCACTGCCAACATTAGCAGACTGCACTAACGAGTGACAGTTGTGCTTTCCATCCATAACAACATACCTGACTGCCAGGAGCAGTCAGGGTTTATTTTTTTCATTTTTTATTTCCACCGATTAGTCCAGGCACTTCCGAATAATGAGCGCAGTGGCCAGTTTTAGTTGACTATATAGCAATGATAAAATAATCACGTGTTATGTTGAGATTGTTTATTTAGCGGTTGAGAGAAACTATGGATAAAATTTGTGATAAGTGTGCACACATGATGAGTGCATGTACTTGTGGAACTTGTGAGAACTGTGACGAGAAAGAGTCGGACTGTACCTGCAAAAAATGTAGCCAGTGCAATAACCTTGAGGACTTCTGCTCTTGCAGAATTTGTGAAGAATGTAGTGAAAAAGAAGCAGAGTGCTGCTGTTGAAATGTTAACAATACTGGCTGCAGGAGCTACCTGCCTGCAGCTTCGATTGCCGACGTACCCCGATCCCAGTTGGTTAGCGTATTTCGATTCTTGCAATAATCGCTGGACTCATAGCACGAAGCCGACATACTTACTGGATTGAAGGTCCGCTGTGAGCGAAAAGCGGACGCCCGCATAGCGTAAACAGGCGTCTGATATTTTGATATGGATTGATGACTTAACCCCTTCCCCGCTTCGTCAATGACTTTCTCGTCATTATCTTTGGTAAATGATCCTTTTGCCTTTCCGGTAGAATACTCAGCATTATTTCTGAAGAGCGGCAAAGACGAGTGCCTTGCCATGAGTTCACCATAATTTCATCTGCGCCCGTGCGGCGAACCAGATCCCTGAGCCCGTCACGGACGACCTCCGGTTTGCCCCATACGGATTCACGCAGCTGATAATATTTTGCGGTCAGTTCATCAGCGGTATCACTAGTCATTGCCCGTGAGCGGGTCATGGGGGCCATAACGACGCGGTTTACCAGGTCAGTATCACCGGTCTGAAACGGGGTAAATAATTTTTCCATTTTTATCTCCTTTGCTGGAGGAAATATGATGGTCTCAGCTACGGAATAAAAAAACAGTAGTCTGTTCCGAACTGAGTAGACATAATTTCTACATTTAGTGTTCTCCTGGTATTAAACCGAAATATTTGATTGTAGGCGATGTCTTACGTAGAGATAAAGCCTGCTGCAAAAGTGATGAAGACTCAGTATGTTCTCTTCTAATACAAAGCAGACGCCCATTCTCATGCAGACGCTTTGTTCTTGTCTCGCTAGCAACCAAATCGCTTGCTCCACAACTATGATTGCTTATTAGCGTTTTCATCAAAAAACAAATCAAAATAAATTGATTTTATGAATTCTCTATCGGAGTCTATATGGTCAGCGCGATTTGCATGCTCTAATGTTTCAATTGCCAGAGTGTGCGCGGCATCAGCAAACATCTCAGGCCAACCCGTACTCAGCATAGATAGCCCTTTGAGCACTCTTATCTGAATCTCTCTCATACTGGCACCATCGCGTGCGACAGGTGAGAAAAAGTCTTCCAGGAGATCGTTGTTCTGAAGTGGCGCAACGTGTACTGAAGGATAGGTCACTTCAATTTCATGAGACTTATTCTGCGCGTAAGCAGAAAGTATACGAACACCTCTGCCAATGACATCGATTGCGGTTCCAGGATCGTTCACTGCGGGTGAAAGGGCTCTGCAGGCTATTTCGGCCATGACGCTAAGACAAAATCGGGGATCCTGAGCAAATGAACGCACATCCGAGACAATGATCGTCTCAAGTAAATCGGCGCAGATTGATGACTCCTGGCCCTGACTCAGGTACAAAGCTGGCATGGACGGATGAATGAAACTGCCTGGTTGCGCCACAAGGTATACATGACGAGGATCATTGGCCAGCAGCTTGCTGAGTTTCTCCATATCAATATATTCAACATAGCCAATCTTCTTCGGATAAACTGCAACCGTTCCTTTCGGCTGTTCATAGCTCTCAAGCCATGGATATCCGCCGAGACAGGGATTTCTGGCTCTCGCAATAAATGTTTCGATGGCAGCCTGTTCTACTTTTGCTGTTGTCTCACCGACCCTCCCCAGAGAGGTCAAATGCTGTATCCAACGAAGCAATGTGATGAGGATGAGGGCAATGACAACGAGTGTGACAATGAATAAAATGACTCTTCCCCTTTCTCCGTAGGCTCCCATATTGAGGGCAATAATTCCTACCAGACTGAAGAGAAAGGAACCAATGAAGGTGGCCAGTACATTTTGTGTGGTTACGTCTTCCACAACTAAACGCGTTGCTCTGGGAGTAACATTAGTAGTGGCTGAACCGTAGGCTGTGACCATGATACTCAGCGAAAATGTGGTCACTGCCAGCATACTCGATGCCAGTATGTTCAGAATGTTATCAACTGCTTCCGCACCAACCTTCACTGAAACCGACTCAGGAATCATTGATTTAAAAAGAATAGATAAAAGAGCCGTTATTATCGCGACAATTGCGAATAACGTAGCTCTGAACCAGAGTTTCTTAAATGTTTGCTTCAGAATCCATTGCCAGCGTGAAATCATTCTGCATTCCCTCGTATTGCGGTCGGGATAAATAATTGCCGCCCCCTAGGACGGCATTTTGCTATCAACGAACCAGGTGCAGGAAGTGCAGGTGTTTTTCGTACTGGTCCAGTATGTCATTAATCAACTGTTCCTGATTCCAGCCCATCACATCATAATTTTGACCGCCTTCTTTGAGATAAACCTCAGCGCGATAATATCGATGTTGGTCAGTCTGCTGCTCATCATTATCCATTGCGGCGAGCGCGAAGGTGGGTGAGCTATACCCGCGAAGCCTCACTTCATATATAAAATTCAGCTCGTTGCCCAAATCCACTTCAAGACGAATACGATCGTCGGCTGCGTCACTAATGTGGCTTATCGTCCCCTGCTTGTTCAGTTCTTCCTGAACCAGCGTCATGGCAGGCTGGATAATGTCGTCCATAAAACGTTTCACAAGAGATCGTTTCGGCAGATACGCGATATTGCGTAACCTTCTCTGCCAGGGAATTGGGTTACGTGCAGCCGTAGGAGCAATAGTCGCCATGCTCAGGCTTTCACGCTTAGTCAAATCTCGACGCAGGGCTTTTAACAGCCCGTATATGGATATCAGCAAGATCACGGAGAAGGGTAATGCACTTGCTATTGTCACCGTTTGCAGCGCGCTCAGCCCTCCCGCAAGGAGAAGCGCAATTGCAACAACTCCCATGAGCGATGCCCAGAAGATTCGCTGCCAGACGGGTGTGTTTGCCACCCCACCTGATGCCAGAGTATCTACAACCATTGCCCCCGAGTCAGCAGATGTGACAAAGAAGACGATGACCATAGCCATTGCAATAAATGACAGCACGGAGGAGAACGGGAAATGCTCCAGGAAATTGAACAAGGCCAGCGAGACATCCTGTTGGACGGTATTGGCGAGATCGGTCGCCCCCTGGTTCATAATGAGATAGATTGCGCTGTTACCAAACACCGTCATCCACATGAGCGTAAAGCCGGCCGGAACAAACAGCACGCCGGTGACAAATTCGCGAATGGTTCGGCCGCGTGAGACCCGTGCGATAAACATCCCCACAAATGGCGACCATGAAAGCCACCATCCCCAGTACAGTAATGTCCAGCCCCCCAGCCAGTTGCTCGACTTAGGTTCATATGCGTAAAGATTGAACGTTTTACTCACCAGTTCCGAAAGATAACCGCCGGTATTTTCCACAAATGACTTCAGCAGAAGCACAGTTGGCCCCAGACACAGGACCAGCGCCAGGAGCAACAACGCGAGGCCCAAATTGAGCTCAGACAGGATACGTATTCCCTTGTCTAGGCCGGTCACCACAGAAATCGTCGCTAACCCCGTGATGGCCACGATCAGAATGACCTGCACCGTTTCATTAATGGGCACCCCGAATAGGTGGTTCAAACCGGCATTCACCTGCAAAACACCGTAACCCAGCGATGTTGCAACGCCAAAGACCGTACCTATAACGGCAAAAATATCAACCGCATGGCCTATAGGTCCGTATATGCGATCGCCAATAATGGGATAGAGTGCAGAACGCAGCGTTAAAGGTAGACCGTGGCGGTAACTGAAAAAGGCCAGAATCAGCGCTACAATGGCATAGATTGCCCAGGCATGCAGACCCCAGTGGAAGAAGGTCAGCCGCATTGCTTCCTTCGCTGCCGCAACAGTCTCTGGGGCGCCAACGGGAGGTGAGAGATAATGCATCACCGGTTCAGCAACGCCAAAGAACATCAGGCCGATCCCCATCCCTGCCGAAAAAAGCATCGCAAACCAGGAGTGATAGCTGAAATCAGGTTGCGCATGGTCCGGACCCAGCTTGATATCACCGTAGCGTGAGAGTCCCAGAAACGTGACACTCAATAAAATCAGGGCCACAGCAAGGATGTAGAACCAGCTTGCATTCGTGAAGATTTGTTGCTGAAGTAGTTTGAAATTTTTGTCAGCAACATCCGGGAATGCAGCGGCAAAAGCGACAAGAAGAAAAATTAACAAAGCAGATGTAAAGAATACAGCTTTGTTAATCTGGCTGTGACACTTCTTTGGGATTGTTTCATTTTCACTCATAATCATTTATTCCATTGATTTAAATCCGTATTGGATAATGCTTACCACCTCTTACAGAGTAGCAAAATTCAACTGACTATGCGGCGTGAATCGAGCACATGGTGTGATGAGTGCCGATACAAATCATCCTATAATCGAAGGAGTTCTTTGTTAATCAGCCTGCCACTTCTTGGGTATTTAATTTGCATATTCTGTACCAGAGCTGGGATATACGTTAAGTGAAGTATATTAGACACGAATTACCAGCTTCTGCTTTTGGCTGTGAGTTCAACTGATGGACGCAACACACTTATTGAACCGTTCTGCGGGTGATTCATAGTCTAGCGTTTTTCTCGGTCTTTCGTTGAGCTGTCTCGCAACGCTGTTTAGTCTCTGCTGACTGTGAACCGATAAGTCAGTTCCCTTTGGAAAATATTGTCTGAGCAATCTGTTCGTATTTTCATTTGAGCCACGTTGCCAGGGAGATTGAGGATCACAGAAGTAAATCTGGATGTCTGTTGCTACAGTAAACCGGGTGTGGCTGGTCATTTCAGCGCCCCGATCCCAGGTTAATGTTTTATAAAGCTCAACAGGTAATTCCCGGGCTTGTCTGATGAGTGCAGATATAACCGTTATGGTCTTATTGTCCCTGATTTTGGCCAACATAACAAAGCGGGAATGGCGTTCTACAAGGGTGACGATATAGGAGTTTTTCGAGCCCTGGATCAGATCACCTTCCCAGTGACCAGGTATGGCTCTGTCTGCGGCTTCCGGTGGCCTTTCGCTGATAGATAGCGCATTCGGGATTTTCCCTAATCCTTTCCCTTTAAGTGATGACGTTCGGGATCTACGAACCGCTCTTCCGCTTCTGAGGCATTGTTGCAGCTCTTTTTTTAATGCGCCCCGGGTTTGTATAAAAAGCGTTTTATAAATCGTTTCGTGTGACACATGCATTTCCTGATTATCCGGATAACAGCGTTTCAGCCAACCGGCGATCTGCTCCGGCGACCAGTCCTGATGCATCTTCTCTGCAATGATTTTACACAATGTGGGGCTTTCAATTAGCTTGCAAGGTTTTGGTCTCAGAGCATTTTCCCACGCAGAAGTATCGGCTTTTGCTGCACGGTATTGCCTGGCACCTCCGTGCCTCCTGACCTCGCGGCTAATCGTTGAGGGCGCTCTTGATAATTTGGCAGCGATGTCCCTGATACTGAGTTTTGCTACCAATCCTCTGGATATCTCCTCTCTTTCATCAAGCGTAAGCGCTAATCGGTGCCGCTTTCTCACAGGAGGACGGTATCCACCAGTCTGGTGGATAGTGGGCATAATAGAAGAATGATATCTGTCGAACATTCTGGCGATATCATGCAGGGAATCACCTTGCTTATATCTGTCCCAGATAATCGCCTTCTGCTCTGGCGTGTAGTAAATCCGAGTTCTTCGTTTCATGGCAACGTCCCCCTTGATTAAGGATAGCGTTGCATCGACCCGTTGAACTCACAGCACAAAACGGCCTATCAGCATTATAAAAATATTCAGATATATATCATTCCTCTGAACATACACAACTAACGGCAGAATCTCACGATTCTGCCGCTTTTTTATTATTTTTCAGGGGGGGAGTAATGAATAATTCTGAAGGTTTGAAGTCGTTTCACTAATCGCTTTATGACCTACCGTAGTGGGTATCGGCTGATTGCGCAGCAGGGCCATTAGTTCCTGCCAGTATCACCGGCGTTAACATTGAAGACGACTAGGGCAGGCATGGAACTTTGAACCGGATGCCGGTGAAGGTCTTAACCGCTATACCCGCAAGCCAGGCATCTGTACGGACGTATCCATCTGCTGGCTCCGCATGATTTACCAGCAACATTTAATCTTCCCGAACACTCATTATTACCGCATACGCCAGCCGTCGCCGCTGGCGTTTTTTTATTGACGGAGACATACCCATGACAACAGCGACAAAAAACAACCTCGCATCTGCTGCTAACGAATCCGAATTTGAACTGACCGTAACGCAGATACCCGACGAACAGCGTATCTGCTTCTGGCCGCAGTACTTTGGCTCTATCCCACAATGGATAACGCTGGAACCCCGCATTTTCGCCTGGATGGACCGCTTCTGTGACGAGTACAACAGTGGTATCTGGTCCTTTTACACGCTCAGCAATGGCGGCGCGTTTATGGCCCCTGATGCTGACGTTGACGATAAATGGCATCTGTTCAACGGTATGAACGGCAATGGCGCGGACATGAGTGCTGAAGCCGCAGGCATTGCTGTCTGCCTGATTGAATACAGCCATCACGCCTGCCGTACAGAGTGTGACGCAATGACCGCGCACTATTACCGCCTGCGGGACTATGCCCTGCAGCATTCTGAAGCCC
The DNA here is from genome assembly GCF_009905315.1 of Citrobacter sp. LUTT5. NCBI lineage: Bacteria > Pseudomonadati > Pseudomonadota > Gammaproteobacteria > Enterobacterales > Enterobacteriaceae > Citrobacter > Citrobacter sp. LUTT5. The sequence continues at coordinate 3,886,252 of NZ_CP047606.1, forward strand.
ACGCCATTTTGCGTATCATTGACTGACCGGAGGAGCAACGAATGAAACAGCTTTCCTTTTTACCCGGCGAGATAACGCCACAGGACCGGCGTCTCATTCAGCGGGCGCTCAGGGCTCTGGAGCGGCACCTGCATGAGCCTGGGGTAGCCTTCACCTCCACTCATGCCGTCCGGGAGTGGTTGCGGCTGCATATGGCCGCGCTTGAACGGGAAGAGTTCCGGGTGCTGTATCTGAACCAGCAGAACCAGTTGATTGCCCACGAAACCCTGTTTGCCGGTTCTATTAGCAGTACCGAGGTACATCCCCGCGAGGTGGTCAAGCGCGCTCTGTACTTCAACGCGGCAGCGGTAATACTGGCGCATAACCATCCTTCCGGCGAGACGACGCCCAGCCAGGCTGACAAAGCCCTCACGCAGCGACTGGTTCAGGTACTTCAACTGGTGGATATCCGTGTCCCTGACCATCTGATTGTCGGCGGCAGGCAAATCTATTCGTTCGCAGAACACGGTCTGCTGTGAGGTATTACATGAAAATTATCAGTAAACGCCGGGCAATGACGATATACCGCCAGCATCCTGAGTCCCGAATCTTTCGTTTCTGCACCGGCAAATACCAGTGGCACGGTAGCGTCTGCCATTACACCGGCAGGGACGTTCCGGATATCACAGGAGTCCTGGCGGTATACGCCGAACGCCGCCAGGACCGCGAGGGGCCTTATGCCTGCCTGATGAGCATCACCCTGAACTGACAATAAAGAGGTTATCAATGAGCAAAATCACATGGGGTCTGCAGCGTGATATCACGCCACGTCTGGGAGCCCGTCTGGTGCAGGAAGGCAACCGACTGCATTATCTGGCTGACCGGGCCAGCATGACCGGCAAGTTCAGTGACATCGAATACCGGAAGCTGGATGAAACATTCCCGCACTTTATCCGCCAGATGGAATCGATGCTGACCACTGGTGAACTCAGCACCCACCATGCCCACTGCGTTACCCTGTACCACAACGATTTAACCTGCGAAGCCGACACCCTTGGCAGTTGCGGCTACGTATACATCGCCATTTACCCCACTCAGCGTTAATTACCTTCACGAGAGCAAACATGAAAACTTTACCTGCAACAACTCAGCGGGCGGTGAAGCCCTGCCTGTCACCCGTGGCTGTCTGGCAAATGTTACTGACACGTCTGCTGGAACAGCACTATGGTCTGACAATAAACGACACGCCATTCTGCAATGAGGCTGTGATTAAGGAACACATCGATGCCGGTATCACCCTAGCCGATGCCGTGAATTTTCTGGTAGAAAAATACGAGCTGGTTCGTATAGACAGGAAGGGATTTAGCTGGCAGGAACAATCTCCTTATCTCCGGGCTGTAGACATTCTGCGAGCGCGGCAGGCAACTGGCTTGTTGCGGCAAAGCCGTAACAACGTAGTACGATGAACATTGCGTACAACCTTCCCGATTTACATTTCTGAACTTCCTCCCTTGTTTACCTATTGCGTAATGCGCCTGCTACTACCCGGCGGGCGCGTTATCTTTTTACGGACAAACAATCATGCAACCAGAAGTTGAAGTATTAACCGATCATAATGAGCTAATTTGTTCGAGCTTTATTGAACACATTGCCAACACATTAAATTTAGGAGTGGTGTAGACATGGACAACTAAACCTGCAGCCACGGATGTATAGTGAGCGAAGCCCTATCAGGCCTTTTTGGTCAGTAGATAAGATTGATCTTCGTTGATAGAATTTACTTACACCAGCTGTTACATGAAAATAATTTTTTGGTGGGAGAATGATAAGATCTTACGTAAGAATTTGATTTTAATGGTGCCGATAATAGGAGTCGAACCTACGACCTTCGCATTACGAATGCGCTGCTCTACCAACTGAGCTATATCGGCCCTGAAAAGGACATGTCCACGAATGTGAGCACGGGGTAGAAGGTTAAAACTAACCGGGCGACGCGTCAATGGCCTTGCGAATCAAACGCCTATTTTTGCATCATCCGGATTCAATTACGCACGAATCGTGTCGTCACAGGCATCCTGTACGCAGCAAGGGAACGCTATAACCAGCGGCGAACACGCTGCTCATAGTGTTTCCATTCCAGCCCGAAATGTTTTCGCAGTTGTTCCTCTTCAAAATCAATGTGCAATCTGGCAACCGCCAGCATAAACAGTGGTGCAACCAATATTCCAATCAGGCTACCGACGTAGAGAGCAAAAGCTAACTGGAGTCCACTCATTCCAAGATAGATTGGATTGCGGCTCCAGGCATAACATCCGCCAGTAACAAGCGTGGTCGATTTCTCTGCATGCAGTGGGTTTAGCGTCGTACGTTTCTTCCGCATCTGCCACGCGGTATGCAGTATCATCGCCAAACTGGCGCTAGCCAACAATGCACTTATTACGATAGTCGCCGCGCCAAATATGAAACGCGGGATCGCCGTCAACGCATCCGCGATGAGGAATAATATTAAGATGAGTGGTGGTGGAAGCCAGACTCTTAATTTTGTCAGGAAATGACGCATGGCTATAGACTAACCTCGGAAGCGGTTTGATTAACGCTGATACCGCTATAAATACCCTGTAAAAGACACATAAACAAACAATGTTTCACTCAGAACAGGCTATCGTCTTCACCAGACAGGCAGGATCTGTAGTACTAACCTCGGCAAAAAAACCGGCATCAGAGGCATCCGCCCCTGATGTTCACGACAGGTTTACGCTGAAAAAGTTGAATCCGACGCTGATTCAAACAGCCCTACAGACTGCTTGTAAAAACGCATAAAATCATCAAACATCACTGGCGGTAAAAATTGATAACCCTGCAGGTAATCCACATTATTTTTCCGCAACCATTGCTGCTGATAGCCATATTCAACGCCTTCCGCCACCATGCGTAACCCCAGGAGTCCGGAAAGATGAATGATTGACTCGAGCATAGGGATATGTTGCTCAACTTCTTTAATAGCCTTGATGAACGTTTTATCAATTTTGATTACATCCAGGTCTAACTCATTGAGATAGCAGAGATTAGCGTATCCCGTGCCAAAATCATCTAAAGCAAACAGCACCCCTCTGTTTCGCAACGATCGTATCAACTCTTTGATAGCTGGAGTGATAGTTAGAGTCTGATTTTCGGTTATTTCAATCATTAATTTTATCGGTAGTCTTTGCGTTATCTCCATAAAGTTAAGGCATTCCCAATAAAAAACGGGATTACTTAAACCTGATGGACTGACATTAAAGGAGACGAATAGCGTTTTATTGATATCCTCGCTTACGTCAACCAGATTACGCGCGACGGTGGTCATTAAATAGCTCGTTAACTCATTCATTAAGCCACTTTTTTCAGCCAGAGGTATAAACTCACGCTGAGAAATCGCATAATTATGGCCCTGTGGCCACCGAGCCAAAACCTCAACACCACAGACGTCCCCATTGATATTTACGATGGGCTGAAAATAAGGAATGATTTCTTCATTCCTTATTGCCATACTCAGTCGGCCAGAATCTGAAACATCATATGCATCGCCATAAATTACATTCTCGCCAGAATGACTGTTTGTCGGGTAGCCGTCATGCAATAAATTATTCCTGGTTAAAAAAATGATAGTTTCATTAAAATGAGAAAATCCCAGACGAGCGGTTATCCGCTCCCGATATCGATAAACTGACTTAGTTGTTAGTGAGTTAGCAATACAAAAGTCGTGCAATTTTTCTTTTGTGAATGATGAATACAACATTTCCTCTTCAAATTCAGTCAAATGAAAATTAAAAATCGTCGAACCTTTAGTGACCTCCACAACCTCATTGGGTGCCATTAAATTGGCTCTTAGCTGAGAAATCAATTGATCAGATAATTCTCGTCCATTAATGAAAGCATACTCCTCGTATCCTCGATTAACAGAACGAGTTTCATTCATCCGAAGAACAATACAGTTGATGTTGATAAACTGCGTGCTATTTCTCTGAAACCATTTCCTGACCAGTAGCAATGGTAACCGGTTATCGATCACCAGCAAACAGGACGGGTATCGTGGAATAACTGACTGTGTACCAGAAATAAATGATCGCGCATCAACCAGTACCAGATTTGGCAGCCACGCTTTTATCCCTGAGAAAAGAAAAATATCATAACTGAGCAGAAAAACCTTTTTCGTATTCATAGTTACCACCAACTTAAATTTATGGCATAGCAGGTCCCTCGTTATATACACGAGAGAATATACAACACCTTCAGCCTCCAGCAATTATAAGGCGGTTCGTGAATTAACTTTATCCATAAGCCATATCACGTAATTTCAGAGTTTATAATCACAATTATCCATATGCGTATTCCCATTAAATAATAAATCCATTTCAAATATCGAAAAAGGAAAACTCCTAATTTTCATCAGTACAAATCCTTTTATTCATTTTCACTACAGGGCAAAACAAAAAACCACAAATGCAAGCAACAACAAAATATACAACCACAAAAATCAAAATACTAACACATTACCTTGATTTATGCTGCCCGACAAACCATGAGCGTACGTCGCAGATCTCTTATCGCATAGACATTTCCTGCGATACGGATGACCTTATAATAGAAAATATCCTGTTGAGACATAAGCAGTTCGGTAATGTCATCGGGAACATTGTCATTTTTATTTTTGACAATAGCCAAGCGACGAGTCTGCAGATATCCGTCGCGGTCTTTGCCAATAAAATTCAGGACAACATTACGATCTACAGCATAGTGCTTACCCTGAATATTAAGGCTCCCTATCTGGGATACCCGCCCTTCGGTAGCGGAAGAAATACGAAAAACCAACAGAACTTCACCTTCAATTTTTACGCCCTGAGTTTGCGCCTCCAGATGCAGGTAATTCTTGGCAGAGCAGGTCAGCGTCTCAGGTTCTTGATGGCGATAAAAAAAGTATGCTGTTATCACCGCAAGAAAGATCGCCCCGCTAATAAAGATAATTTTCGCATTCACGGGCAGCCCCTCCTTTATCCAGCGTACAGACCCCCAAAAAATTCTCTTTAAGATCATTACCTGCCGATAAATTATTATCATCATAAAAAACAATTGTTTTCTTGCCATCATGACAAGTCGCATTTATTTTTCGCCACATATCGGAAGATAAAAACGCTTTCGTTTTATCAGCATTATTATCATCGGCAGTATAAAGTTCACAATCACCTATTGCCCTGATATAGATAAAATTCGTGGCACCAGAATTAAGAGCTGGCAATATCAAAACAGAGCACCCAAGAAAGGTAAACAATAAAATGAACAGAACAATATTTTTGCGTTTCGGTGTTGCGGGTGAGCTCACCGTTTCTGTTAACGAACGAACAGGTACATCTCCACTGAAAGATGACTGTTCATCATTGACCGAAGCATGGAACAAAAATCCCTGCCGGGGCAATGTTTCAATGGGATTATCGGCCCCCAACTCACTAAATGCTTTTCGCAATATACTGATACTTTTATTAAGGCTATGACCCGATGGGGCCATGCCATGCTTTTTCCATACTTCTTCAATGATAAACTCACGATGGAGTTGTTGATTTTTATGGGCAATGAATAGCTCAAGTAGTCTCGCTGTAGATGCCGAAAGGATTATTGTAGTATCGCGATGTTTCAGGCTTTTTCTGGTGGAATCGTACTCAACCTGATCATTAATTATACTTTTCATACTACCTGACTCTTGAATACCGTGACATGGAGTACAAATGACCAAAGTTTCATCTGTGCTGAGCTGAATACTGCATTGTATAAAGATAGTTACAGTATAGGTTCGATATCTAACCATGACATATCGGATCAGACTCAATGCTTACTATTGATTGAGTTTGAAGCACCCCTGACCTACTGGGATGTATTTCTGCAACGCTACGATAAACTTTCGGTTTTTTGTTTTGAGCTCACTACTACGCCAGGTTTCACCCGGCAACACATAACGCATGGTGGCTTCATCATCGGTTGAATTGCACCCTTGGTGTACGATGATTTTAAAAAAAGTATTCCCAGTGTTTTTCAGTGTTCCGTTAGCCTCATCAATGGTGTAGGCCAGATTTATGTTTCTCGGGCGAACAACCAATATGGTGTCCATAGCGATCACCGGGAGAGCCTGCCCGCCTTTTCCTTGATTACGTTCGGTAAACAGCGTGATCGGCATTTCACGAAACAGAATTCGGTAATAGCGTTCTTTATCATCCTGCGGCCCGCGGTAGAAAATCTTAAAAAACTCACTCGCCTGCGGAGCCAGTGAAAAATTCAGCGGAGTAAACAGAAGTTCGCCTTCAGCAATAGCACTTCTGTTTTCACCTCCCGGTCCCGGCTTATCAATTTTTACTGCGCCGATACTGTATAAATTCTGTTTCTGGCTATCGTTATAGATTCGTTTACTGATAAATGCTTTATCCGATGGCATCTCATAAATGGTCGACTCTAGGTAGACTGCCTGTGTAGAGAATGCTGTCAGACCGGAAAGTAGAATAAATACCCATCTAAGCGCCAGACGACGGCGGTTCATGGCGTCACTCCCACCCAATTCGCCGTGACTTTTATCTCTCCACTGGCGCTGACGACACCTTCCCAGTCAACGCCGGAAACGGTTAACATCGAACGCGAATCATTCATTGGGAAAAGCAATTTCAAATCAGTAGCATAATAGTTTCCATCGTCATTGTTATTTGCGTCCCAGGGCGTCTGTTGCCACTGCGCATCTCTCATACTGACTGCCGCTTCACTGCAGCTATTTCGTTTTTGCACCACGCCCCCCGACTGACTGTTGTACTGCAGAAAAGCGGGAATGGGGACGGACAGCCCGCCTTGCGCAGACGTAAACAGACAGTAAGGGACACTGTTTATCGTCGTACTTTCCCCAATAACTTGCGCGGTGATACTGTCTGCCTGACGGGGGCCTGAGACGGTTACGGTGTACTCCATTTCTATAGGAGCGGCATCGCCAATCGTGCCACTACCGCTCGCAGAAGCTGTGTTGTCCGAAGAGACGATACTGATCCCATACTCCTTCGGCACAATATTGAGCTGTAGCGAAGGGGTAAACTGGTAGTGTCCTGACTCTGGTGTTAAGCCATTATAAAAGCCGAAGGTAAAGGGCTGACTGTTAGTAATGCTGATCCCTGAATCGACAAGATTCTTCAAAAATGCTTTTGACAGAAAAATATAAATGTATTCTCCGGAGGTCGTAAAAACGTTGTAATAAGCAGTTGAAGTACCATAGTTATACCAGTTTGAACCATTCCCGGAGTATCTCACGGTGGCCGCTCCGGGCGTAAAACCAAGCATCGCCGTATCGACAAAAGCGCGAAACGTCAAGGAGGCGGTCAGATTGGCCGTTTGTTGCAGGTTATAACTCACCATTTTGCAAATCACACCGTCAGTACCGCCTACCACGCCAAGTTCGCAATAACCAGAGTCTTTGGTGATGCTCGGCGTACCGTCGCTGGCAACCCAAAGCTCCTGAAATGCGTTAGTCGAGACAAGTGACAGATGACCGCGTTTAGTTAACGTGTAATTGACGTAATTCCATGATCCTGTCGATTGGTCTTTGCACCGTTGCCCGGAAGAATAATCATAATTTACAGAAGTATAACAGCGGTTGAACACGTAGGTTTCGCTGCTACCGGTAGGCACATTGCGAAAGTACTCATAAGCAGTATCGGTCAGGGAAGCGAATCCGTAGGCGCCACCAATAACGCCTGCGACAGAGCCGACCTGCGCATGATAAAAACCGTTTTTGTCAGTGCCCAATCCGGCAATAAACCCGGTTGATGGGCATTGGGTGCCACTATAACAACGGATTCCCCGGAAAGGCCCGTTAATCGGGGAGTTATCAATCCACATGTCCTGATAATAATTTCCAGGCGCAGTCCAGCCGACAAAACCTAAATACCCGAGACTCACCTGAGAGGTACCGTATTTTATCCACGTGTTTGACCCGCTGAAACGCGGATCAAGTGCCGATGGGGTAATAAAGTATTCACTATCAATGGCATTTTCGATAAACAAATAGTTATTGCTGACTGAGCCGGAAGAGATTGCATTCAACGCCAAAGCAGGCACAGGTGAAAAACTCCCTACGGCACAGATTACAGTAGCTAATTTAATTAATACTTTCATTTTATTACCTCTGCGCCATCGTGGTTTGCGTTGCACATTTCACATCGCCAACCCACGCTGCGCCGCGTGCTTTTTCCAAATCAAGATCGGCTTCGCATATGCTGCCATTGGCTGAAATTAACGTGATGACCGGATACTTTTTATCGATATCGATAGCAAACTCACCCTTTTCATCCGTACGCGTTTTACCGATGTGGTTATGGATATCGGTATTTGCAGCCAATTGTCCATCGGGATAACGAATGCGCCCGAATACGGTGACCATGCTTTTCACTTCAGGGTTGATAACACCCACGTTACCCGGATATAGCGTCAGCTCCTGTTTGCGTCCTGAAACAATATCGAAGCTGTCCTCAGAGTTTTTATCATTGAGGATTTCCAGCTTGTACTGAGCATAGGGCGGCAGTGCAATGAAATTTGATTTACCGCTGAGAAGATAATTGCGGTTATTAATCTTCGCAGCCAGTTTCCCTTCACCGGTCAAATCTGTTTTCACAATGATGCCGGACCGCTGCCGCTCTTTACTCAGGCCGAAATCTTTACCTGCCCACGCCAGAGAACCTTGAGAAGAGAAGTTCATATTGGTGGAGTTGTCAGCAGAACGCGTTACCGATACGGTGCCGGCGTTATATTTCGTGTCATAACTCAAATTGCCGTTTACCGAATAATTATTGTCGTAATATTGTTCGCCACTCAGACGCGTTGATGCCGACAATCCGACCGATTTAATCGGGCCCTCAGCATACTGCTTACGCGCGCTGAGATTACCCTGAGTACTGCCATAACGATCCCGGGAGACGCCCATGCTCAACCAGGTCGCCAACGGCAACGATAAATCCAGACTGACATAACGTTCCTGTCGCCCATCGTCATTCCGATTGTTGTAGTAATAACGCTGAATACCTGCACGCAACCCAACCGTGGCATACCTGCCTGAATAAAGGGTCGTGCTGTAGTCCAGATTACGATATTTATTTCCCGAGTAGCGATTCTCCGTCTGACTCACGGTGAGCGAGCCGCCATGAGGAATAAACTTTCCGAGGTTAAGAGTCCCGCCAATGGAATAATTATCACGCTCCTGTAAAGGCAGACGATCGCCAATTTTACTGTCTTCACGAGATGCCCATAGGGAACCGTATCCCTCAGGGACATTAAGGTTGATGTTACTGATATTTCGCCATGACGAATCGTTCGCCACTAGCGTCTGATTGCCAATACTTACGTATTCATTCACATTGAGCGTGACATCCGTTTCATTAACCGCATTGTTGTCAAAACCGTAGAGCGTGGATTTCAGGCCCAGCCCCGATAATATCGCCAGCGTCACCGATGCGGCCCCCCCGGCAATCCAGGTCTGCTCGTTGCCCAAATCTTGATAATGATTTCGCTTGTAACTCACACGGTCATAATCCAGTGAGCCACCAAACAGTTGCCACGAAAGCTGATCAATCCCGGCGGCTTGTTGGCGGGCAAAGATTTTATTAACCCTGCTGATACGACTATTAATTGTCCGGCCATTGACCACGATATCTACCGTGACGTCATACACACCATACGGAAAACGACTGGTATCAATTTCATAGCTGCCCATATTAAAGTTCTGCACGCTGAGCAAACGCCCATCACGGAAGACATGAACCTCGCCAGCGGCTGGCAAAAATACGGTAATCGGCGTGAGTGAAAGCGCGGTATTCTCAACAACCGTACTTCCTTTGTTTCCGTAGCTCACACCGTAAATTTTCCCACCATTCAACGCATTCAAACTAGCAATAGACTGCACGTTCCAGGTGTCGAGCATCCCGAGCGCCAGTCGATACCCGTCATAATCACGCTCATACATCGCACGATAGAGTTTACTGGTGCCGTTGCTGTCGCCGATGCCGTAAAACGAACCGTTAATATTGATATGGTGCTCACGCAGCGATGTTGTATTGTCCACCGTCAGATAGCTGCGGGTACTGCTGCCATTATGATAATCGTTGTAGTAGGTACCAAAGTTATAGTTCAGGACGTTAGAGAGAGACTCCACGCTGGAAGGTCCAAGCAGGCTACTTCGTGCGACAATCGCTTCAGTTAACGCATCTTTGCTGACTATCATCTCCAGGTGAAATGAAGAGACGTTGAGTTGCAGGCGTGCATTGTCCGATAGCTCGATATTGGTGTTATCGTGAAATTTCACATCACGAATTTTTTCTACCAACGCACGAGTTTTTCCAGATAACACGGCATTATTAGGCAATTCAGCAAGAGTCAGGGCTTTAACTGTAATATTGCCATCAACAAGCGAAATCATCGCATCGGCAATTTTTTGCTGACTTTTCTCGTCAGTCTCGTTGTAACGAATATATACCGGCACCGTCATTCCCTGCTCCAGTGAACGGGCGAAAGCGCTGGGAATAACGTAATTACCCACTTTTACTGGGGCTGCATGTGAAGTTCCTGGTGTCAGCGCAAGAAAAAGACAAATGCTACCGCCGACAATATATTTTGTTGTCATATGCATCCTTACAATCCGGTATTTTTATTTATCCCGTACAGATGGCTGCTATTGACCATCACTTCACTGTAATAAACTGCTTACCGTGCCAGATACCAATGCGTGAGCGGCTATTACTAATGTCGGTGAACTGCAGTTTTATTTTTGTACCTGGCATAATGTAATAGCGTTCGCGACAACCTCGACCCTGATCGCGAGCCTTATCCTTACAGGCGCCATAGGCGATCACACGAAACGAAACATTGCCAGTATTGGTAATAACATCGCCATTTCGGCTATATTCAAAACGTTCTTTTCGCGGCGCGACCACCAGAATAGTGCCAATTTCTGCCGACGCTGTTGCTACCGCCATTTTATTCGCCCGGGTTTCCGCGCTCTCGGTGACCGGCTCATCTATCCATTGCAGACGATAATAACGTTCGAGATCATCTGCTGGTCCTTTATAAAAGAAGCGGAAAACATCCTTTGCTTGACCAGGAAGAATAAGATTGGCAGGTGTAGAAAGTAACTCTCCGGAATTGACAGGCTTTATTTCGACTCCCCCCGCCAAAGGTGATGACAATTGTTTTACCGAAACACTGACATAACGCGCCGCATCAGTTGTATTAGTAATTTCTTTCGATAATGAACTCTCAGCAGAAGTCATTATCGATGTGATTTCACCCACATTAATTGCCCATCCGGGAAAAGATGCTACTAACCCTACCAACATCACTGCCGGTAAATATTTTTTCATGACGCCATTCCTGATAAATTCGGGAGAAAAAATTCTCCCGAATTTTTATTACTTAGGCAGACGGAGTCGTCCAGGTTGCATTAAACTGTACTTTTACATCGCCAGTCCAATAGCCGTCTGGCAGAGCAGAGTAATCCGTTACTGCCTGGCTACCATCAGAAGTCGCTGACGCGATGGTGAATTTGAAGTTGGATTGATCGCTGACACGAGCAGCACCGTTATAAGCGCCATCAGCCATCAGGCTTTCAAGACCAGAAGTCGAGCTGGAGTTAACCAGGACAGTATCTGATGAGTTAGTCAGCGCGGTGCCATTCCATGCCACCCCTACGTTCAGGGTAGACGCATCGCCACTGGCGTTGGTCAGCGTGTTACTAATGATCTGAGCAGTCAGCTCAAAATCAGTTGCCGTTTCCTGACCCTGAATAGTCACATCAAAAGCACCGTCCTGAGAGTTGAAGGCTTTCAGTCCTTCAGCATACTGGAAAGTCAAAGAGTTCAGCGGGGTGACAACCAACATACTGGTGGTATCTTTTGTTGCCGTCGCGTCCCACGAGGCAGTTGCAGAAGCAGTAACGTCTGCCATTGCATTTGCTGCAACAAATACAGAAGCCAGAGAGGTTACTAATAATAATTTTTTCATTTTTATCTTCTCCTAAGAACAAACTCACCACCGAGTCTTATTTTTAAGTCACTCCAGCGGTTCCATTAATTGCGAGCCAGAATTGCCGCGCCAAAAAATTATCATTTGAATTAAGTAACATCTCAACAAACCCTGAAACGCAAAAATTACAAAAAACTAAGAATTTTCCCACAAAAAAATTTATCTAAGAAGTATCCTAAGACAGAATTACTTGAAATATGCCTTGTTTCAGAATTATCACCCACACAAACAAGCAATACCAAACAATTCATCTTTTTTATGTTTTTGATAAATATCAAAAAGATCATACAAATACCACCTAAGCAAAACCCTTACAAAACATAAAGATAATTAACGCCTCCATATTTTCTCTATAATGCTTATTATTTGTTGCAATTATGCTAATTTTTTAACTTCACAAGAAAATTCTCATGAAATATTCATATGAGGGGGAATATTCTTATAAAATAATCGCCAAGCTGGAGGATTAGTATTCGAATTGATAATTATTTCATATAAATAAAACCAGGAATTTTCCATATAAAAAGAATATTCCTGGAATATCAAGAGTTATATAACGCTCAACAGGAGAGATTTAGCTGAAACCTTTTAATCCCAAATAACTATTAAGTGTTACCGTTCGCACCCGATGTAGGGTAATCAAATTTTGTTGTTCGAGGGATTTAAATGACCGGCTAACGGTTTCAATTTTAAGGTCGAGATAACTGGCAATTTCCTCCCGGGAGAATGGCAAGTGAAGCGTCGTTTCTGGCCTGCCAATACGTAAATGCATCTCGTAAAACTCCACCAGAAAAGCAGCGATCCTGGCCTCAGCATGTTTATTCGCATAGCGCCGCAGTTTTTCAACAATGAATCCATTGTCCCTGCAGAGAAACTTGATGACTGCGGCAGCAACCGACGGATCCTTTTCTGCTACTTTGAACAACCGCGCAATATCGATATGACATACCTCCGCAGCCGTTGCCGCCTTAATCGTTGTCAGGTACTTCCCCCCTTCGACAGCATCCAGCGCCATGATATCTCCCGGAACATAAAAGCGACTGATAAAATCGTTATCACCGCATTCCACGCTGGACTTGCAGTATCCCTCGTGAATAACAAAAAGCATGTTTGCGGCTTCATCCTGCCGGGCGAGTATCTCCCCTACTTTAAACCTTCTTCTTTTGTCTATTAATCGGTGTTGATTATCACGATCAATTGCCGCTCCCTTTGGACACAGCGAACAATGGCGGGGGGGAAACGGGTTGCCGAGCGGCACTACAGGAATGCGATGTTTGTGAATATCCGATTTCACGCAACAACTCCTCATAAAAATGAGACTGATTCTAATAGATCGGGCCATGGGAACAATACGTGAACTGAAGACCAGGAAAATTCATGCTGGCAGGGAAAATTCTGTGATACATCGCCTTTCTGGCACAGGGACGCATGGGTCAAAACCAGACTGATGATGTTAAAACGCAGGATAGAAAAATGTGGCAGTGGAGTGAAGGTTGGAATTAACAGGGCGATGCCTTAATAGCCTTGAAAATCAGAGTGCTATTATGGAATCGCCCGTTTTCAATTACGCACGGATCGTGTCGTCGCCGAAACCAACCCATTTGTATGTAGTCAGTGCTTCCAGCCCCATTGGGCCACGCGCGTGCAGTTTTTGCGTACTTACCGCCACTTCCGCGCCCAGTCCAAACTGGCCGCCATCGGTAAAACGCGTAGAGGCGTTAACGTACACAGCTGAAGAATCGACTTCATTCACAAAACGATCGGCGTTGCGTAGCGTACGCGTCAGGATCGCATCGGAATGCTGGGTACCATGCTCGCGGATGTGGGCGATGGCATCATCCAGACTGGTGACGATTTTCACGTTCAAATCCAGCGACAGAAACTCGTCGTCATACTCTTCAGCTTTCACCGCAACCACATTAGCAGGTCCTGCCTTCAATGTAGCCAGCGCCATTTCGTCTCCGTGCAGAGTTACGCCGCTTTGTGCCATCTGCTGGCTCAATGCTGGCAGAAAACGCGCGGCGATATCCTGATGCACCAGCAGAGTTTCTACGGTGTTGCATGTGCTCGGACGCTGGGTTTTGGCATTGACGATAATCTTCAGGGCCGGGGCGATCTCCGCGGTATCATCAACATAGATATGACATACGCCAATGCCGCCGGTGATGACCGGGATAGTCGACTGCTCACGACACAGCTTGTGCAGGCCCGCGCCACCGCGAGGGATCAGCATATCGATGTACTTATCCATCCGTAGCATCTCAGCGACCAGTGCGCGGTCCGGGTTATCAATCGACTGTACGGCAGCCGCGGGTAAACCGCAGGCTTCCAGCGCCTTTTGGATAACCGCCACGGTGGCAGCGTTCGTCCGGTAGGTCTCTTTCCCACCGCGCAGGATCGCGGCATTGCCGGTTTTCAGGCACAGGGAGGCAACGTCAACGGTGACGTTTGGGCGCGCTTCATAAATTACGCCAATCACGCCCAGCGGGACGCGACGACGCTCCAGACGCAGACCGCTGTCCAGCAGCCCACCGTCAATCACCTGCCCGACCGGGTCGGCGAGATTACACACCTGGCGTACATCGTCAGCAATCGCTTTCAGACGCGCTGGCGTCAGGGCCAGGCGGTCGAGCATCGCATCGCTCAGGCCGTTGGCTCGCGCCTGCTCAACATCTTGTACGTTCGCGCTGAGGATGCTTTCGGTTTGCGCTTCCAGCTCATCAGCAATGGTTTCCAGTACGCGATTTTTTTCGCGACTAGAGAGCAGCGCCAGCTTATATGACGCGGCTTTGGCAGCAATGCCCATTTTTTCCAGCATATGCCTGTTCCTTAACGGGTGATCATGTCGTCACGATGGACAGCGACCGGGCCGTATTCGTAGCCCAGGATGGTGTCGATCTGTTGTGAGTGATGTCCGGCAATACGGCGCAGCGCATCGCTGTTATAGCGGGTGACGCCGTGGGCAATATCACGCCCTTCGAGATTGCAGATGCGGATCACTTCACCACGAGAGAAGTTGCCTGTCACGCTTTTAATGCCTTTTGGCAATAATGAGCTGCCGCGTTCCAGAATCGCTGCGGTAGCGCCCTCATCAACAGTAATTTCTCCGGCAGGCGGCGCGCCGAAGATCCAGCGTTTACGGTTCTCCAGTGGAGATGCCTGAGCATGAAAACGCGTCCCAACGGAAACGCCTTCCATCACGTCGCCAATGACGCCCGGTTTGCTGCCTGCGGCAATTATGGTGTCGATCCCGGCGCGGCACGCGACATCGGCGGCCTGCAGTTTTGTTCCCATCCCGCCGGTTCCCAGACCCGAGACGCTGTCTCCGGCAATGGCGCGCAGCGCATCATCAATACCGTGCACGTCTTTAATCAGCTCCGCCTGCGGATTGGTGCGCGGATCGGCGGTGAACAGCCCCTGCTGATCGGTCAACAGCAACAGCTTATCGGCTCCAGCCAGAATTGCCGCCAGCGCTGAGAGGTTGTCGTTATCACCCACTTTAATTTCAGCGGTCGCCACCGCATCGTTCTCATTAATGACCGGAACGATGTTGTTATCCAGCAGCGCGCGCAGCGTATCGCGGGCATTGAGGAAGCGCTCTCTGTCTTCCATATCCGCACGCGTCAGCAGCATCTGCCCGATATGAATACCGTAAATCGAGAAAAGCTGTTCCCATAGTTGAATCAGTCGGCTCTGCCCTACCGCTGCCAACAGCTGTTTCGAGGCTATCGTTGCCGGGAGTTCAGGGTAACCAAGATGCTCACGTCCGGCGGCAATCGCGCCTGAGGTAACAATAACAATACGATGCCCTGCGGCATGGAGCTGCGCGCACTGGCGAACCAGTTCTACGATGTGGGCGCGGTTCAGGCGGCGGGATCCGCCCGTTAACACACTGGTGCCAAGTTTTACCACCAGCGTCTGGCTGTCACTCATGATTCTCTGCCATTCAAAATTGGGGAAAATGATATCAAACGAACGTTTTAGCAGGACTGGCCCCGGTTGCCAACAACCAGCGCACAAAGCATGAAATTTTATTGCGCAGGATCAGCAAGCGTAGCGGCAGATTTTGACGCATTTATTACAGAAACAAAAAAACATCCTTTTTTAAAAATATTCTTACTTTGTCATAAAACGTTCATTGCCAGACGTTAAAAACCCTCCTGTCTTTTAACGGGGATCACACCCAGTGAATATTAGCGCGTACTTTTAATCAGGAATGAAAATGAAAAAGAGCACTCTGGCATTAGTGGTGATGGGAATTGTTACGTCGGCATCCGTACAGGCAGCGGAAGTGTATAACAAGAACGGTAATAAGCTGGACTTATACGGCAAAGTAAAAGCCATGCATTACATGACGGATTATGACAGCAAAGATGGTGACCAAAGCTATATCCGTTTAGGTTTTAAAGGCGAAACGCAAATTAACGATCAACTGACCGGTTATGGTCGTTGGGAGGCTGAATTCGCCGGCAATAAAGCTGAAAGCGATTCTAACCAACAAAAAACACGTCTGGCCTTCGCCGGTGTGAAATTAAAAGATTTTGGCTCGTTTGATTATGGTCGTAACCTGGGTGCGCTGTATGACGTGGAAGCATGGACCGATATGTTCCCGGAATTCGGCGGCGACTCCTCCGCACAAACCGATAACTTTATGACCAAACGTGCCAGCGGCCTGGCAACTTACCGTAACACCGACTTCTTCGGGGTCGTGGATGGCCTGGATCTGACCCTGCAATATCAGGGTAAAAACCAGGACCGCGATGTGAAAAAACAGAACGGCGACGGTTTTGGTACTTCCGTTACCTATGACTTTGGCGGCAGCGACTTTGCGGTGAGCGGCGCTTATACCAACTCCGATCGTACTAACCAGCAGAATCTGCAAACTCGCGGTACAGGCGATAAAGCAGAAGCCTGGGCAACTGGCTTAAAATATGATGCTAACGATATTTATATTGCAACGTTCTATTCTGAAACGCGCAATATGACGCCAATTTCCGGTGGCTTTGCTAATAAAACACAGAACTTCGAAGCGGTAGTTCAGTACCAGTTTGACTTTGGTCTGCGTCCGTCACTGGGTTATGTGCTGTCTAAAGGGAAAGATATTGAAGGCGTCGGCAATGAAGATCTGGTGAATTATATTGATCTCGGCGCAACGTACTATTTCAACAAAAATATGTCCGCGTTTGTCGATTATAAAATCAACCAGCTCGATAGCGATAATAAGCTGGGCATCAACGATGATAATATCGTTGCCGTCGGTATGGTCTACCAGTTTTGATATAGCATAAAAAAAGCCGGATGGGGTTGCGCCGCCATCCGGCTTTTCACTGTTCATTATGCCGTTAACTTAACCGGTTCATCCTTAAAGTCGTCAGCAGGTTCCAGCGCCAGATTCAGCGTCGTTAACAAGCCAAGTAATTTTTCATGGAATTCACGTAAGGTGTATTCCAGTCGCTCTACCACTTCAGTCTCTTTCACCGGCACCGCAGTCCAGTTACCGTCTTTATCAAACAAACCAAACTGATAACTATACGTGAAGCGTTTTTCCTGCGCCTCCAGTTCCATCCACCAGCCCCAGAACTCGCGTTTCTCAGGGGCTGGTTTCACGTTGACGCAAACAGCCAGACAATCGAAAAAAAATCGATTATCTTCGCACTGCCCTTCCCGGATGTACGGGCCAAGCGCGGTGAATTTCTTGATCAATCTACTTTTCGGATGCCCACTCGGTAACGTCATTACGATCTCCTTAGGTGAAGCACCTGTTTTACCAAATCGATAAAATTTAGCAAACTTTTAACACAATCTCTGATTGATCCAACTGGTTATTTCCTGCAACCCTTTGTCAAAATTGCGATACACCGGATTGAAGGGGATCTCCAGTAGCTTACCGTCTGAAGATGAAGATGTGATTAAACGTGACTCTTCTTCCGGGCTAAACGGGTCGTTCTTCCAGAACCCCGAAAGCATTGGCGTCGGGCAGCGTCGCCCCAGCAGGCCCTGCACTTTTAATGAATAGCGATTAAGCTCAACGCGCAGCGCTTCATCGGAGGCGTCATGCATCCCCAGGCGGCTAGCCAGTACATCAAGATACATTTCCGGGACGCTCGCCTGACGCTGCGGGTCACTAAGCAGCGAATGAACCACTGGTCCCAGACAGGCCACCGCCTTCAGACGTGATGATTCCAGATATGCCAGACGTACCGCTACGTTAGCGCCAAAGCGGAAACCGAAGGCCGCCACGCGAGTGTGATCCACCCAGGGAACATTAGGCAGCGCTTTTAATACGTGCTGATGCAGCAGGCTGGAATCCTGAGTCAGTTTCCATTTTGATGAGAACCCAACCGACGGCATATCCAGCGTCAGCATGGCAATGCCACGTGGAGCAAAGTAGCGCTCATACAGACTGTAATAATCCGTTTGCATGGAATCGAGGCCACCGCACATCAGCACCGTCGGGAACGGACCGTCGCCTTTTGGCATATGCAGGAATCCAGTGATTGGCGCGCCGCCGGTAACGGCAAATTCCATCTCGCGCAATGTCCCCGGCAGTCGCTGCGCGGCCTCTTCATAGGCGCGATTGGCCAAAGCCTGTGCCTGTTCTGCCAGCTCATCGCCTTTCAGGTGTGGGTAAGCGGCAATGTTGTACAACGTAGACGCATGTAGCCAGTGGCGTCCGCTCACCTGCGGATCCTCTTCCATAGACGCTTTCTGTTGCCAGTCCATCGCCTGCTTCGCCCACTCATAGATCCAGTTTCCACCGCGATAGCCGATAACCGTATCGTAGAGTTCTTTATCCGTACGTTCGGCTTCGCTCATCACGATACGTGCCTGCACCTCAAGGATTTCACGCGGGTCGACGCCACGCCAGATCCACATCAGACGATTCACCATGCGATACCAGTGGGGAATGGTTTTACCATCCAGGGCAGATTGTACGGACGGCTGCGCGCCGTGATTAAAACGACGAACCAGCGTTGACGTTTCAGGGTGTTTGAAGCGGGGTTTAAACAGGACTTCGCTGAGGTTAGCCTGTGACATGATTGCAGCCTCCATGAGTACTCACTAAGGCATAGTGTAACCTGACACTGCACAAAAAGAACAACGCCCGGCAGTTGCCAGGCGCTGAAAACTTTTTAGATTAGCGACCAGAGATCGGCGGGACGAACACCACGCCCATATCCCACGGCTGTTCAATCCAGGTATCCTGAGGGATATCAACAACATAATCATTCACCAGCGGGCGACCTGCCGGCTTAGCGAAGATAGTAACGAAATGCGCTTTAGGATACATTTCGCGGATCGCAACGGCGGTACCACCGGTGTCAACCAGGTCATCGATTACGATGAAACCTTCACCGTCGCCTTCGGCACGTTTCAGCACTTTCAGTTCGCGCTGGTTGTCGTGATCGTAGCTGGAGATGCATACGGTATCGACATGACGAATACCCAATTCACGCGCCAGCAATGCGCCCGGTACCAGACCACCACGGCTAACGGCAATAATGCCTTTCCATTGTTCAGAAGGCATCAGGCGGCTTGCCAGTTTACGTGCATGGATCTGCAACATGTCCCAGGTGACGACGTATTTTTCGCTCATGTGAAGTGTCCCAGCCTGTTTATCTACGGCTTAAAAAGTGTTCGAGGGGGAAATAGGTTGCGCGAGATTATAGAGATCTGACGCACTAAAAACCAGTGTTTCGCGGAATCCGCGCCTCTTTTTGCATGCTTTATGCTAGCCGTCAGCGGAGAAAGTGGTATTCTCAATCGCATCGCGCAAGCCTGACTTGTGGTGTTTTTAATTCTGCTAACCCCGTGGCCTGCAAGCAAGTTTTGTAGGACATCGCCAAGGAGACTCAACGTGTCTGAACTGTCTCAATTATCCCCGCAACCGCTATGGGATATTTTTGCCAAAATCTGTTCTATTCCTCATCCGTCCTATCATGAAGAGCAGCTCGCTGAACACATTCTGAGCTGGGCCCAGGAAAAAGGTTTCCACGTCGAGCGCGATCAAGTCGGTAATATCCTGATTCGCAAACCCGCTACCGCAGGCATGGAAAACCGCAAACCGGTCGTTCTGCAGGCGCACCTGGATATGGTCCCGCAGAAAAACAACGACACCGTGCACGACTTCACCAAAGATCCTATCCAACCTTATATTGATGGCGAATGGGTAAAAGCCCGTGGCACCACGCTGGGTGCGGATAACGGTATCGGTATGGCGTCCGCGCTGGCCGTTCTGGCTGATGACAGCGTGGTACATGGTCCTCTGGAAGTGCTGCTGACCATGACCGAAGAAGCAGGTATGGATGGCGCGTTTGGTCTGCAGGCTAACTGGCTACAGGCAGATATCCTGATCAACACCGACTCAGAAGAAGAAGGTGAGATCTACATGGGTTGCGCAGGCGGTATCGACTTTACCTCCAACCTGCCGCTGTCCCGTGAAGCAATCCCTGCTGGCTTCCAGAGCTTTAAGCTGACGTTAAAAGGCCTGAAAGGCGGCCACTCCGGCGGCGAAATCCACGTGGGTCTCGGTAACGCGAACAAGCTGCTGGTACGCTTCCTGGCGGGCCACGCTGAAGAGCTGGATCTGCGTCTGGTTGATTTCAACGGCGGTACGCTGCGTAACGCAATTCCGCGTGAAGCCTTTGCCACCCTGGCCGTGGCTGCAGATAAAGTTGATGCGTTAAAAGCGCTGGTCAACACCTATCAGGAAATCCTGAAAAACGAACTGGAAGCCAAAGAGAAGAACCTGGCTCTGCTGCTGGATGCCGTTACTCAAGACAAAGCCGCGCTGACCGCTGAGTCTCGTGACAGCTTTGTGCGTCTGCTAAACGCCACCCCGAACGGTGTTATCCGCAACTCCGACGTCGCCAAAGGCGTGGTAGAAACTTCCCTGAACGTCGGCGTTGTAACCATGACTGACGACAACGTTGAAATTCACTGCCTCATTCGTTCTCTGATCGACAGCGGTAAAGACTACGTGGTGAGCATGCTGGATTCACTGGGTAAACTGGCTGGCGCGAAAACCCAGGCAAAAGGCGGATACCCTGGCTGGCAGCCGGATGCCAACTCTCCGGTTATGCACCTGGTTCGTGAAACCTATCAGCGTCTGTTCAACAAAACGCCTAACATCCAAATCATCCACGCCGGTCTGGAATGTGGTCTGTTCAAGAAACCGTATCCAGATATGGACATGGTTTCCATCGGGCCAACCATCACCGGCCCGCACTCCCCGGATGAACAGGTTCATATCGAAAGCGTCGGCCATTACTGGACGCTGCTGACTGAACTGCTGAAGTCTATTCCGGCGAAGTAAGTCTGCGCTAAACGCCGGATGGCGCTGTGCTTATCCGGCCTACATGCTGATTTGTAGGCCGGATATAGTTTTTACGCAGCCATCCGGCAATACATCAACATCACAGCCCCAACAGTAGTTGCCTTTCCAGCTGTGGATCCAACAGCGTGACGTGTAATCCCACCAGCCTTACGCCCCGCCCTCCCCGACGTTCATTCCAGGTTTTGCGCGCCGTCGCAATTAAGTCATCTTTACTTAAGCGCGGCCAGACGTGCTCCTGCGTGGTTTGCTGAAAATCATTAAACTTGAGTTTTACTCCCTGCCGGGCGATCAACAGATCCGGTTTTACGTTGGCCAGACGTCGTTCCAGTTCGGGATATAGCCGCTCAATAATCTCCTCACATTCAGCCCACTCATGAATATCTTCTGCCAAAGTACGCTCGACGCCGACTGATTTGCGCAGTCTGTCATTGTTGACGTCGCGTTCATCAATGCCCTGGCTGCGTTCCCACAACACGCGACCAAACTTACCAAAACGTTTGAGCAACATGGCCAGGTCGTATTTCTGAACATCCTCGCAGGTTCGCAACCCCATCGCTTCCAGCTTAGCGGCAGAGACTTTGCCAACGCCGGGAATTTTGCCTAACGGTAATGTTCTGAGAAATTCAGGAACATCGGCAGGGGTAATCACATATTGCCCATTGGGTTTGTTGAGATCGGAG
This sequence comes from Citrobacter sp. LUTT5, assembly GCF_009905315.1. Classification (NCBI taxonomy): domain Bacteria; kingdom Pseudomonadati; phylum Pseudomonadota; class Gammaproteobacteria; order Enterobacterales; family Enterobacteriaceae; genus Citrobacter; species Citrobacter sp. LUTT5. The sequence goes on from NZ_CP047606.1 coordinate 3,908,317, forward strand.
GCTATTTTTGCCAGAAATTTGACCGGCGCAATTCCGGCAGAGGCGGTTAACTGTAGCTCGGCAAAAATTGTCTGGCGGATCTCCTGAGCGATCAGCGTAGCTGAGCCATGGCAGTGAGTGCTGTCAGTCACATCCAGATAGGCTTCATCCAGCGAAAGCGGTTCTATCAGCGAGGTATAGCGGGAGAAAATAGCCTGAATCTGGCGGGAGGCTTCTTTATAGGCCTCGTAACGACCAGGTAATAACGTGAGATGCGGACACAGTTTTAACGCCATTCCGGTCGGCATTGCGCTACGCACACCAAATTTGCGCGCCGGGTAATTGGCCGTGCTGATGACTCCCCGACGTTCACGACTGCCGCCAATAGCAATGGGAATATCACGCAAGGCGGGGTTGTCGCGCATTTCCACCGCCGCGAAAAAGCAGTCCATATCGACATGTATGATTTTGCGCATGACTCACCTCTCACAACACTGTTTAAGTATACAGTATTTTTATGTTGTGAGAAGTCTGTTTATGCCTTACGCCGGACCATTCATGACGAAGCGTGCATCGCACAGGTAACGCACGATGTCCGTGATCTTATGTTCTGCTGGATTACCCGCCGTACTGACAAAAAGTTTATTCACTTTGCGAATCTTTGCCCGCAGCAATTTTTCGATCGTCATCAGGCGAAATGCATCATTTTCCACGCAGAAAAGCTCATAGTCGCCCAGACGTTCTCCACAAATTTCACAATGATTCATCCAGTAACGTAGCCCGGTAGTTTTACTTTTATCCAGATAGTAATTGCTGGCTTTGATGTTCTTTTGTATCTCTTCAGGCAGAGAATTAATGTGGAACAGAAAGGTATTCCGTCGAATAGATTGCCAGCCTTTGCCATCCTGATCTTTTCTGATAAAGCGGGTAAACATCACCCCGTGAATATGGGTGAGCTGGTGGCAGCTCCAGCAGTGCATCTTCGAGGTAATCACCAGATAGTACGGCGCAACGATGTTAAAACTGTCGGTGTTGTAGACATAGTCACGAAGCCCCTCATTTAACACATGAGGTTCGGTGTACCAGATACCTGAAACCGGGTCGAAATGCGCGCCCTGACAAGCCCCATCAGTGACATTATCAGTATGAATATCCAATGGAATAATATGGGTTACATCTATCACATTACCTTCCTGAGGGATAATTTGCCCCCACGTTGCGTGGGGGGCGGAAAACAGAATTAATGAGTGACGGGAACAGAGGGCTGACGTAAAGAAGTCACCTGCTTTTGTTTGTCCAGCTTATCAACCAGTGGCTGAACCACTTTCTCGCCGTGCTGACCAAAATATTGATACAGCGTATCGGAAGCACTTTGCGTTAACACCATGATCTCAATACGGCGGTTGCCTGCGCTTTCCGGGTTTTTCGCATCCAGCAGCATTTGGTCCGCCATGGCGCTAACCTGCATGACTTTATCCTGCGGCATGCCGGCATCTTCCAGCACGCGTCGTGCTGACAAAGCACGGTCGCCGGAGAGATTCCAGTTGTTGTAAATGTTGCTCTTATAGCTCATCGCATCCGTATGTCCGGTAATGATGAGCTTGTTGTCCAGCGAGTCAAACACGGGGGTCAGCTCAACCAGCAGCGATTTAAAGAACGGCATAATTTTGGCGCTGCCGCGTTCAAACATATTCCGGTTCTGGTCATCTTTAATCAGTACGCGCAACCCCTGAGGAACAATCTCCATCTCGAGGTTGGTTTCCATATGTGCGTTGCGGGCAATGACGTTAATATCGGTCGCCAGCTCGCCCAATTCACGCGCTGATTTTTGCTTCAGCAACACCGCTTTTTCATTTACATCCAGCGCTTTTTTGGCGTTATCTTCTGTTATCTTCGCCGTCTCTTGCGGGGTAACCGTTTTATCCAGCTTGTTGCGCGTGACGTTTTTCTTCTGAGCACCCGGCGCTATCGGCTGCTTGCCCAGCTTGTTTAAAGGTGCCATACCGCCACCGTTAAAGATTGACTGGCCGTGCAGCGCCGCCACAATATTTTCTCGGTCAGCCTTGCTGACGCTGTTCACAATCCACAGCGTCATAAACAGCGCCATCATCGCCAGCGTAAAGTCAGCAAAGGCGACCTTCCACGCCCCGCCATGATGACCTGCATGATGCTTTTTAATTTGTCGGCGGATAATGGTGGTTTTCGCGCCGCGATCGCGACGATTTGGCCCCTTCCTCATGCTTATTCCTGCTCCAGCATCGCATTAACCCATGCATCCAGATTGGCGAAAGTGGGTTTAGAGGCCAGATGGAGAAGCTTACGGCCAGCATCGACCGCCAGTAGCGTCGGTTTACCGCCCGCTTGCGCCACCAGCACGGTACGTACGCATTCGAGCAGCGAATGCTCTGCCCGCGCCTGCTGTTCCATGGCGTTTGCCAGCGGGTCCATCAGACAATAACAGATGAATACCCCTAAGAATGTCCCCACCAACGCCGCCGCCACTTTCAAACCGATAAGCGCAATGGAGCCATCGATGGACTGCATGGTGATGATAATGCCCAATACCGCAGCACAAATGCCGAATCCAGGCATCGCCTCTGCGGTACGCTGCAAGGAGCGCGAAGGGGTTAACAAAGATTCTTCCGCGGTATCCAGTTCCTGATCGAGGATCCCTTCCAGTTCATGGGCATCGATTTTACCCATCGCCATTAGACGGAAGTTATCGGCGATAAATGTCACCAGTCGCTTCTGAGTCAGCACCAGCGGGTATTTCTGGAAAATGGTGCTTTCTTCCGGCTGCTCGATATGCTGATCCAGCATACGCAGACCGCCGTTTTGCACCATTTCCAGCAGCTCATACAGGCACATCAGTAGCTGACGCTGAAACTCCGGCCCCATTTTCTTTTTACTGATTACCCCTTTGATCTGGTGGACGATCTCTTTCAGTACATGTACCGGGTTACCAATAATCATCGCCCCCAGACCAGCACCGACGATAATAATAATTTCTGCTGGCTGCCAAATAGCAATTAACTGCCCACCAGCCTCAAAGTAGCCGCCAAATACGCAGCCCAAAACCACTAATAAACCAAAAATCTTTTGCATTACGTCCTCCGCATGTTGATTCGGAATTGTTAATCTGGATATAAACAATCACGAATCTTGTGCGTGATTTTTTTATTCATTTGACAAATTCGGGCTTCGGTCAGCCCTAATACCAGCGCGATCTCTTTTAAATTCATATCGTGTTGGTAATACATTGAGAGCACGAGGCTCTCTTTTTCGCTGAGTTGGCTCAGGGCGTAACTCAACATTTCCTGGGTGACGAATTGCTCCTCAAGCCCCCGCCCTTCGAGCGGTGCAATCGGCATATCGCCATTCAGTAATTCATCCAGACTGGCCAGCGTTTCGGCGCCTTCCAACTGTTGATATTCCTGATAATCCTCAGACGATAATCCCAGCCGGGACAACTCCTCCCATGAGGGTTCATGCCCAAGCTGTGTGCGCGCATCACGAATCAAATCTTTAATCTGATGGTATTTTTGCCGTAACTGGCGAGGCCGCCAGTCGAGACTGCGCAGCTCATCCAGAATTGCGCCACGTATGCGGTGAACAGCATAACCGGCAAAACCTTCGTCTGGCTGACCGTAGCGGCGAATCGCGTTCAGCAATCCCATCAGCGCCGTTTGTTCCATATCCTGCCTGTCCATAACGCAGGTACATTGCGGCGCAAGTTGACGCACCACTTTGCGCACCAAAGGTAGATAAGCCTGTAAATAATGGCTCTCTTGCTTTGGCGTGAGCACGGGCGTCGCATTAAAGTCTTCTGACTCGTAAGCATCCTGTATCATGTTATTTCCTGGCTTGTCGCTTATTGGAACACGACTTTTTTCACCAATATGTCCTTATAAGGTGTCGCCATTTTGCGTTTCGCTAATTCGACTTTCAGATTCTCAAATACTTTCTTTCTGATATCGGAGATCTTCAGCGCCCGAATATCTTCATATTTCATATTCGAAAGCTCATCTACGGTAATACTTTGATAGAGCGGTTCGTCCTTCTTAATTTTTTCAGCATCTTTCTCTGAATCAACGACCATTACCAGCTCAGCGACCATATAGCGATCGCTCCCTTCATCATCATGCAGCGTAACCACCGTTTCCGGCAGGGAGACAAAAATACTGCTGGATTCATCCTGGCTGTCTTCCGCTTCATGGGCAGGAACCTCTGCTGCAGCCGTAGTTCGCTTATTCATAGAATGATAAATGCCCCATCCTGCGCCCCCCGCAATACCCAGAGCCACAACGGAGCTGATCACACACGCGATAACAATTTTCTTCATTTTACTTTTACACTTTGATCAGAACGGATTCATTCCGTTGAAATTGAGGTTCATCATTGAGCACTAATGCCGACGTCACCTCATCCTGTTGATGACCTGACTGCTGTTTTTGCTGCTGCGATTGCCCCTCTGAAGAGACCTGAACATTGACTTCCATGAAGTTCTGCGCCGTCAGGTGCTGGCGTAGGTTCTCGCTAAATTGTTGCAATGAGCGGCAGACATCACTCTGATTTGCGCCGATGTGAACCATCAGCTTGCCTGCATCCAGTTGCACGGCAATTTCAAGTTTGCCCAGCGAAGGGGGATCAAGACGAATGGTCGACACCTGCTGTTGCTGACCAATCTGGAACTGAATTCTGTCTTTAAGCAGCGCGGTGAGTTTCTCCCCGAGCTCCTCCGTTGACATCGTCACTGGCGAGGACGCTTGCGTCGACACGATGTTATGGTCAATCAGCGGATTCACCGGCTGATTTCCCTGCGCCGCGGTATTGAGCAAACTTTGCGTAGAGAGCGCCGGGTTAACCGTCACTCCAGCGTTTTTCCTCTCCACCACCGGGCGAGGACTGGCGTTCTGGGTTGCTTTCACCCGAGCAGAAATTTGTTGGGTGGTCGAGAGTGACGCAGGCTCCGGCGCAATCGCACGCAGATCCTGGGCGGAAAACGTCGCCAGCTTAGCCTGTTGATCCGGAGTTGCTGGCGGCAAATCCTCGCTGAGTGACGCCAATAACGTTTGCAGCTTAGGCGGCAGTGACTTTAAGTCAGTTGTATGCTGCTCAGCAGATGGCGTGGACGTTTTTTCCGGCTGGGCCATGGCGCTCGCCAGTTGGCGCAACAGTGATGACCCAGAATGGGTGGTTTGCACCTGCGCCAGCATTCTCAACATGTCGCCATCAGGCTGCTTTTGTAAATCGGCCGGGGCTGCCTGAGTCGGTTGCGCCAATAGCATCGCCAGCAATGCCTGCATGGCTGCCGGATTCGCGTCGTCTGGTTTATGTGCAGCCGCCGATGTCTGCTGATGACTCAGTTTTGCTCCAATCAGCCGCTCAGCCGCGGCGTTAAGCCCCGACTGGGGTAAAGAAAATGTGCCGCTGCTTGCAGGGGCCGCCGACGCCGAAACAGTCGCCTTTTCCGGTGTGGCCTCTGCCGACGCACTGACCGAGGCCAGTAATACAGGATTCATGCCTTCTCCGAAATTAAATTAACCATTGAATACGCCAACATTCCTTCCTGGTTTTGCTGATGTTTATCCATTCGCGCTTTAAGTTCTTCCGCACGCTGAGTTCGTCGCGCAATCAGCGCTTCAAATGCCGAAAGCATGTTGTCTTTAACCTTGCGCAACGCGCTGACATCCGTTTCCCAGGCTTCATATTCATGAAAAACACGCATTACCTGCTGATGCAAGCTGGGTAGCCGCCGCCAACGCTTTTGATCGAGGGCGTCATTCATCTCTTTTACCAGGGCATAAAGCTGTTGTTGCTGGCGCTCTCTTTCCATCGCCTTACCCCAGTTTTGCCGACAGACCTTCCCAACCTGTGCGCAGATTCGTCAGGATCAGGATCACTTCATCAATTTTTTCTAACGACAATTCACCACTGGCTTCATACAGGCGATAGACGCAGTGGTCATAAAGTCGGGAGAGATTCACCACCAGCTCACCGCCGGTTTCAAACTCCAGCGAGCTGGTTAAGGCGTTGAGAATATCGATGCATTTATTAATGCTCTGCGCTTTACGCTCATAGCGTTTGTTCTCAATGTGGCTTTTGGCGCGTTCCAGTTCATCCATCAAACCGGAAAACAGCACCAGCACCAGTTCTAAAGGCGATGCAGCTGCCGTACGGGCAGCAAGATCCATCTCTTTGTATTGCGAATAACCATCCTGCGTGTCGTACATATTGACTCTCTATTCTTTTACTAAACCGGTCGCTTACATAAACGCGGCCATACTCACTTTCATGGTGTACGTTTCAATCAGCGTATTGGTGTACTCTTCCAGGTAGCGTTCGTAATTGGTGTTATAGGTTTCAGTAAGCTGATCGCTTTCGTCCTGGATTTTGCTCTGCTGATCCTCAATGTTGTCTTCACGCATAGTGATGATGCCGGTACTAGAGTCCAGATAGCTGTCCATCAGGTTATCCATCTGCGCGACCATGCTGTCATCACCGACAAAAATTGACGTCAGACCATCCGGGTTCGCTTCCATCGCTTCGTTAAACTTATCGGAGTCAATTTCTAAATGGCCGTCGGAATCGAGCGAGATGCCATAATCAACAATCGATACGCCGTCATAGTAAGAGTGGGCGATATCGTCAAGTTGGTTGGTTAATGAACTGAGCCCGGCGTCACCCGCAAAAACACCAGGATTAGAACCATCACCGCCATTGCTGGTTAATGAATCTACTGTGTCGACAAGGGTGTTATAGGCATCAACAAAGGTTTGTACTTTTGCCTGTGAGGCGCTGGAGTCTTCTGCCACGGTAATCGTCGTGACATCGCTGGTATCGTCTGGATCGCTGACCTCCGTAAAGGTCATGGTCACACCGGGAATCACATCATCGAAGGTATTACTGCTGCTGGTGATGGCCGGCCCATCCTTACCTCCCAGATTAATTACAGCATCTTGTGGAGTCGTCATCGCAGTTTCCGGACTGGCAATGACCGTGCCATTAACTGTCGCCGTGAAACCACTTTGTGCGCCGGTAGTGTCAGACGTCAGCATAATGGTTGTCTGGCCATCTGTTTTCACCAGCGCAGCCGAAACACCCGGGTTGTCGTCACTACTATTGATAGCATCTACCAGCCCGGTAGCATCGATATAGCCATCACCGTCGCTATCGGCCGTAGAAAGATCGATCTCCATGCTGCTGCCATCTTCCATGGTCAGATCAAACGTACCGGTCGCCTCATAAAAATTGTCTGTCATCTGGAACGTAGACTGCTGACCCTGTGCCAACTTGCTGACATAAAATGAGTACGTTCCCGCCTGCGCTTCCGAGTTGGCAGAAACCGTCGCAGAGTCGTTATTCGATGTCGCCGAAAAGGTCAGTGGACCGTCTGTATCACTGTTCAAGGCATCAATAGCCGACTGGAAATCGGTTAATGCCGTGCTCAGCGAATCCAGCCCGCTACTCTCAGCATCTAACTCTGCCTGCTGTTGTTGCAGGTTGGCGCTCTGCGTGGCGATATCGGCATAAGCTGCGGCTTTCGCCATAGTTCTTGGGTTGATCATGAATAACTCCGTGCGACGTTATCGATGTGATAGCAAAATACATGCCAATATTTTTATATTTTAAATTCAGCAAGTTAAATTATGAGAGGAAATGAATTTTCCCTTATTCAGGAAGGTTTCCTGAAATAGTCTCGACCGCTGAAAGCACAACACCGCCAGTCGGCGGTGTTGTGAATGGCGCAATTTCACCACAGAACAGAATTACTGCAGCAGGCTGGACACCATGCTGGACATGCTGTTGGACTGCTTCAGCATGGTGATGCCAGTTTGCATCAGCACCTGCTGTTGCGTCATGTTGGAGGCTTCCGTCGCGTAGTCGGTATCCATAATGTTACCGATCGCTACGTTAGTGTTGTCCTGCATGCTGGTCAGGTTGTTTGCGGTGTCGTTCAGACGGTTGATAGACGCGCCCAGTTTGGACTGGATCTTGGACACATCGTCCATTGCGGTCTGGATAGTGCTGATCATACCGTTAGCAGAACCAGAAGCGGTCAGCTCAGTACCACCAGAAACACCAGTACCAGCCTGATCAGAAGAGAAAGCAGCACTGACATCTGTCAGATCGTTCACCAGATCACCCAGCTGGCTGGAGATGTCCACGGTCATGGTGTCAGAAGACTCAGCACCCACCTGGAAGGTGACTGCGCTCTGGAACAGACCAGAAACACCGGTATTACTGCCAGATGCCGTACCGAACAGGTTAGTACCACCGTAGGTGGTGTTCTGCAGCATGTCAGACATCTGCTGGCCCAGTTCGTCGTATTCATCCTGCATCGCCTGCAGGTCGTCGCTGTTGTAGGTTCCGTTCGCTGCCTGCGTGGACAGGTCTTTCATGCGACCCAGCACGTCGGTCATTTCGTCAAACATGCTATCTGCGGTCTGCAGCATTGCGGTTGCGTCCTGAATGTTGCTCAGTGCAACGCCCATACCGTCGGATTGTGCGCTCAGGCGGCTGGCAATCTGTTTGCCTGCAGCATCGTCAGCAGAAGAGTTAATGCGGTTACCTGTCGCCAGACGTTCCATCGAAGTAGACAGAGATGCGCTGCTTTTGTTGATAGCGTTTACAGCTGCCATTGATGCGGTATTAGTATTAATCGATAACATGGTACTGCTCCTTGGGAATAATCGTTTTCGTTTCGATACTCAGTAAAAACGACCACCCGTTCGGAAAACTTAAAGCGCTGCGGAAAAAATTTTTATGAGCCCACAACTTCATTAGCTAAAGAGACAAACATCCCGCCCATCTATTTTAGCTTTCCGTGCTTAAGCACTCTAAAAGGCATCACTTAAGCAAGAACTCACCCATAATTTAATTAAAAGATTATTAGAAACATCTAATCATGGGTTGATTGATTACACACTTTCAAGGTTAACTTTATGATAAAAATAAGATTATACTTATCTGCAAATCTTTTTAGGTGCTACGCCCAATGTTTATCTTACATTTAGTTGCAAATAGCCTGTATTTTTATATTGTGAGTCTCGGACACTTTCGTTACATTTCAAATCCTTTTTGAACAGCATAAAAAACACTCAACAGCGATTCGGCTACAGCTTCACAGCCAGAAAGACACTTCAATTTTTCCAGAATTTTAATGCACTGATTTTTAACGGTGTGATACCAGGGATATAAAATCTTGCACGGGTACACAAAACGATGAGTATCGTAGTCAACAACTGGCGGATGGATTCCTCGCTTAACGCGCTAATCCATTGTGAAACAGGCGAGATACGTCGCCTGGGCGAATACCATTTTATTCTTTTAGAGACATTAGCGAAAAATGCCGATGTGGTTTTATCTCGGTCGTATTTAATGAGCGCAGTGTGGAAGAATCGTATCGTCGGTGGAAATAGCCTACCAACAGCGGTTCATGCCCTACGTGTTGCTATCGATGATGACGGCAAGCAGCAGGAAATTATAAAAACCATCCCAAAAAAAGGGTATTTATTTAATAAAAACTACCTGACTGAAACTATTGACTATAATGAACCAGTGGTGAATGACTGTCCCATTGATGAAACTGAGAAACGTACCGAGGTTGTTGAGACCCTTGTGCTTGATGAAACATCTCCATCAACAGCCTATGGGGAAATACCCTTACTTAACAGTCAACTACTAACAAGAAACCAGAGAAAAATGACCATCAGACGGCATCCTTACCGAGCCGTTCTGATTACCTTACCCGTTATCGTTATCGCGCTGTCGTTGTTTATTTTAATCTCTTATTTTAAAGCACCGTCTGTCACTAAAATGGAAGAAGCTCCACAACTGGTTAAAGAGACGCTTGAAAATGCCAACCGTGTTACCGTATATCAACTTTACGACTCAGGAGAGAATAAGAAATCGTCATCGTTTGTTTCACCGCATATTCTTCCCGGTATAGAGCAACTCAACCCACTGTTGGTAAGCCATGACGCCTCGATGACTTTGTATTATCGGGTCTCACTGAACAAACTTGCCCTTGATATTGTGCTTAGCAATCAATGCAATGACAAATGGCAGTTAGCCCTAAGCTTTGACAACTGGCTAAATAAAGATAATGAAATGAATGGTATTTTAATTAAAGAAGTGGAGAAAATGTTAAATGAAATACCAAAATGCAAATAATTTCTTTTTCCCTGGCCTGTCTGTTTTAACGCTATTTTTCACTTTTATCGCGCATGCCCACATTGAAAATACGGTTATTGCCAATTACGATCTTAATACTGGCAAAAACGTACATTATGAACTCATTACGAGTCCACTGAACAAAAACATGACCGTCACTCTCATCCCGTTGGAGCAAAATAACAAAATGTCATCAACGTTTAAGATCGCATCGTGTATAAATCATTCTGCAGGTTTATCTAAACAGGGGGAGTTTCACTTTAGCACTACCAAAACCGATCAAAACGATTCTCGGCTGGCTAATTTCGGGGTGTTTGTCTCTGAGCACAACTTGCATACGTGGTGGATTCATTTAAACCCGCAGCAAAATTTGCTCTTTACTCAGGATGTTGGAGGTCTGTTAGTTACAGACCCCGCTACATTTACTTTTTCAACAAAAGCATGCCATATAAATTAGCTTAATAAGCTCCGGACAGTCTGGCTGGAAAGCCGGGCTTGTCCATTTACCGCCTGCGCTAATACCTGATAATTGTGATTAGCATGATCCAGTACTCCACCGAGTGACTCAGAAGCTTTAACCGCACTTTCGGCCTGCGGAAAACGCGCCATCCCGTCAATCAGTTGCCGCGCCTTTTCCTGTTGGGCGGCCATTTGCGCACGCTGATCGCCAATCGCATCCAGCGCCTGCTGTAAAGCATCCTGAGGGCGGTTACTCCCCTGAGATAGCTGTTGCAGCAGCTCTTCTGAACGCGAGGGATCGACGAATGTCTTGAGCGGAGTAAACGTTGATGACTTTGCGTCCATATCACGTACGCTCAGGGTTTGTTCAATCTGCGGCCACTGCTTTTCCGAGGTGGAAAAGCTCAGCGCGCCCTGCCGATCGTGCACCTGTACACCGACACGACGCAGCGCGTTGCTCATCATCATTTTGTACTGACCGGGATCCAGATCTTCACCGACCACCACCGCAGAGTGCTGCGTTTGCCGTCCGTCAGAGACACTAAACATGCGCGAGCTTATGGCATTTTTTTGCAGCATCTGTGCCAGCTCGGGTGAGTGAAAGGTCACTCGCGCTTCACCTTGCAGAACCGGACGCAGCTGCCGGTCAACCGCGCCGCCGGATAATGCCGTTCGTTTATCCAGCCACTGGGTAAGCTCAGCTCCCTTTTGCTGCTGCGTCTGCCCGCCACGGCGCGAGGCATGGCGATAATCCAGCAAATGCTGTTCCAGTTGCCCCAGGTAGTGATCGGCCTGCTGCAGCGTGGTGAGCTGATCGTTGAGCTGCACACTGTAGCGCTGAGGCCGGGTGGTAATAAGCGGTGAGGCCGGGTAATCACTCGCCGTTGCGGGTAACTTTTGACGGACAGGGACATTCTGCGCAACGCTATGCTGTTGTACAGAAGGATTAAGCGCTCCGCTACCGGAGAGTGATGTTGTATTTAAACCGACCTGCATACTATTCCTGGGCTACTGCTCGCTGTTAAATCACACTGAAAAGGTTCAACTCACTCACTTTGGAGTAGGTTTTTAAAGTGGCTTCCATCGCCATTTCCAGACCGGTAAAGGTTATGGAAGCCGGGCCGTAATCCAGATCGCTCAGTTGACCAATCAGCTGATCGTTAGAGGTGGCGATATCCGTTTGCGCGCCGCTCAGCATACTCATCGTATTTTGCGTTTCACCGATGGTGGCAATAGAAGCATTGAGCGAGTCGGAAGCGTCATCCACCGTATTGATGGCATTTTCAATATCGCTTTGCACCTGCGGGTCGGCTGGGTCAACCGACGGATCCTGTAGCTCTTTCGACAGCGACGTCAGGGTGTTCAGCACGTCCAGGCTATCGCCGAAGAAATCACTGACCGCCACGTTGGTATCGACTTCCACGCCATTGGAAACCGTGGTCTGGCGATGATCGCCGTTCCCCTGGTAGGTATAGCTGTCGGTGACGCCATCACCGTCGTCGTCCACGGCGACAATCGGCGGCCGATCGTTGACCGTGCCGCCAAACACATAGTGCCCGTCTTCATCCTGGTAATTTAATGCCGAGACCATCGCTTCGGTCATCGACTGGATATCTTGCCCCAGGCTGGCTAACGAATCGGCGGTATTGGTGCCGTTCGCCGCTTCCAGCAGATCGTCGCGAATCGCCAACAGATCGTTATTCACGCCATCAAGGATCGACTCCTGCTGACTCATGCCCGCCGTCGCGGAGTCAATATTGCTCTGATACTGGTCGAGGGCCGATTGCTGGCGGTTAAGTTGCGTAATACGGGTCGCCGCGATCGGATCGTCAGACGGCAGCAGAATACTTTTCCCGGTCGCCATTTGCTCAACGACATGGGACAGATCGCTGGAGAGATCGTTAAAACTCTGCGTCATGGACACATAAGATTGCTGAGTAGATACACGCATATTCATTCCTCTCCAGGTTAGCTACACATTTCCAGCACAGAATCGAAAATATCTGCGCCCGTTGAGATAACTTTGAGGTTGGCCTCGTAAATTTGCTGGTAGGTAATGAGGTTCACCGCTTCTTCATCCATGCTGACGCCGCTGACGCTGCTCTGCTGGTTCTGCGCTTCGGAGTAGACGTTGGCCGCCGCTTCCGCTTCGGTCTGGTTCTGCTGGCTGTAGATACCAATATTACTGATGATCGACGAACAGGCTTCACCCACGGTTACGCTACCAAGCCCCTCTATATCCAACGGTTCGGTAGAAATATTGATCAGCGCCTGCAGGTTATCGCTGTTACCGCTTTCATCCGGCGAACTGGAAAACGCCAGCTCGTCGGCGGTGATATCAGGGTTCACCTCCAGCGGGCCGTCAGATGAATTTTCATCATAAATAAACAGCGGTTCGCCGGGATTTCCGTTCAGGTCGTAGCCCTGTGCAAGCTGGGTGTTAACCGCATCGGCAAATTGCTCCGCCATGCTGTTAATCGTCCCTGTCAGCGGCGTCAGCACCTGATTCTGATAATCAAACAGCGCCCCCAGCGAGCCGCCGGTATCGGTGTTCATCGATGACGTAGTTCCGGCAAATGTCAGCGACATGCTCTGCGTGCCGTCGGCGTTGGTATCCAGTTCGATGGTGGAACTCTCCTGCCCGCTGACCAACGGTTGACCGTTTTGCAGCGTAACGTTGTAGTTACCTTCATCATCAATATTGACCTGCACGTCCATGATGCCGCTCAGTTGCTCCACCATCTGATCGCGAGCATCGTACAGCGCCGAGGCGTTATCGCCGTTGGCTTCAGCTTCCGCAATTTGCTGGTTATAACTGGCAATACCGGTAGTCAGGGTGTTCACCTGCGCCACCATCGCCTGCTCCTGGCTGACGATCTCACTGCTTTGCGAGTCGATGTAGTCCAGCGTGTTATCCACACGCAGCGCCAGCGCGCCGGACTCGCTGATCACCTGTTCACGCAGGGCGGAATCATCCGGGCTGGTGGTAGCTTCGTTTAGCGCGGCAAAAAAGTTGTCAAAACCGCCGCTCAGGCTACTGTTATCGTCGCTGAGCACGGTTTCCAGTTGCGTTAAATACTCCTGCTGGGTGTTGTAATAGCCGTAATCACTGGCGGCATACCACACCTGGTTCACCTGATACTGGTTAGAAACGCGGCGAATACTGTCCACCTGCACACCGTTACCTGCGCTGTTGGCTGAACCGGAGCTGGCGCCAATGGTACTGGTGATGGCAACCTGCCGGGTATAACCGTCGGTCATGGCGTTAGCCGTGTTTTGCGCGGTTACATTAAGCTCCACCTGCGCCGTCGATGCGCCGCTGTAGCCAATATTAATCATGTCCATCAAAGAGTCCTCGCCGGTCAGTCACCCGGTCTGTCGTTAACAACCTTGCCGATTAAGAGCGGCGAAAAAACCACAGTTCTTAAGCCGCCGCGCAACCTTTATCCTTTGTGATGAGGGGAGAGTTGTTTGACGATCATCGCCGCAATGCCAATGCCGTGTTGTTGGGCAAGACTGTTGCACAGCTGATCGTCATAAAATCCCTGCATCATGCGTACCGAGTCGCTGTTAAACGGGTTGTCTTTTGAGTCGAAGATCTCATTGGTTTTACGCATCTCTTTCAGCATGTTGCGTAAGAAAATGGCTTCAAACTGCTGAGCGGCTTTCTGTAAATCGTTATCTTTAATTTTCGGGCCCATTAACGCATCGCTGCCGTCAATGCCCCCGCTATGATTCACTTTGATGTCGGCCATTAAATCACCTCCAGATCGGCGTCAAGCGCTCCGGCTTCATGCAGGGCCTGCAAAATCGACATAATGTCGTCCGGCGTGGCGCCCAGGCTGTTAAGGGCGTTAACCAACGTTTTCAGACTGCTGGACTCTGGCAGACTGATCATTCCCGGGCGGGCATGATTCACCGAAATATTGCTCTGCGGCGTTACCGCCGTACGACCACCAGCAAACGCATTCGGCTGGCTGACGTTGCTGCTTTCATTGATGGACACCGTCAGGCTGCCATGCGATACCGCCGCCGCGTGCAGGGCAATGCCATCGCCCATCACCACTGTGCCGGTACGCGAGTTAAATACCACGCGGGCACGCACTTTTTCCGCCTGCACCTGGACGTCATCCAACTGAGACATAAAGGCGACGCGCGCCCCTGGACTGGTTGGCGCGCGGACGCTGACGTTGGTCGAGCTTTGCGCCGTCGCAATGCCGCCAAACGACGCGTTGATCGCCGCCGCAATATTGTTGGCATCTTTGAAAGAAGGACGTTTCAGATTAAGCGTGATGGTATCGCCCATCTGGAAATCACTGGGAATTTCCCGCTCCACGGATGCCCCATTCGGTATCAACCCGGCGGTGGGGGTATTCACAGTGACGCTGGAGCCGCTGGCCCCGGTGGCGTTCATCCCGCCGACCACCACGCTCCCTTGTGCAAGGGCGTAAACTTCTCCGTCAGCACCGTGTAATTGGGTGAGCAGTAATGTACCGCCGCGCAGGCTTTTGGCATCGCCGATCGACGAGACCGTGACGTCAATGGTTTGCCCACGAGAGTACATGGGCGGCAGCATCGCGCTGACCGCCACCGCCGCAACGTTCTTCACCTTCGGGTCGATTTTGCTCGGCAACTGAACGCCGAACTGACGCAGCATGTTGGTGATAGTCTGGTTGGTGAATTTAACCTGGTTTTTATCCCCGGTTCCGTCCAGCCCCACCACCAGACTGTAGCCGACAAGTTGGTTTTCCCTGACGCCCTGGACGTTGACCAGCGACTCCAGAGATCGCGCCTGCGCCGCGCCAGGCAGCGCCAGACTCAGGGCAATAACGATGCCGTTTAACGCCTTCATCCAGCGCCCGCTTAAGTGTTGCATAGTAAAATCCTGCATTAGATCGGGAAGAGAGGATGGTTAAACAGACGCGTCAGCCAGCCCGCCGCATTGGCATCGCTCAATGCGCCACGACCCGCATAGGAGATACGCGCATCGGCAATACGCTGCGATGAGACGGAGTTGTCGTTCTGAATGTCATCGGCGCGCACCAGGCCGCTCAGGCGAATGTACTCATCACCCTGGTTGAGGGTGAGCCATTTTTCACCGCGAATTTCCAGGATACCGTTCGACTGTACCGAGTGTACCGACACCGTAATTTCGCCACGTAAACTGTTTTGCTGCTGCGAGGTCGCCGTCCCGTTGAAGTCACGATTGGCGTCCACGGACGCGGAAAGGTTATCTTTGGTATGCCCAAAGAGGGTCGGCGCGCCAATATCCACGGTATTGTTCTTACCGAAATTGGTTTTCGCCTGTTTGCTCGACTGGGTAGATTCTTCCAGCATCACGGTCAGGATATCCCCCACCCGATAGGCGCGGCGATCCGCTGTCAGCGACCACTTGTAACCCGTTTCGAACACCCCTCCCGCGCGGCCATCCGCCGTTGGCGGTGCCTCGGTTTTGGGCGGAGCAAAGAATTCGTCATTTTTTTTGACCAGGAGAGCCTGCGATTCGCACCCGCTTAACAGGGGAAGCAGTACCATCAGCCAGAGATAATTTTTCACGTTCTGCCTATTTCTGCCGGATGGAGCTGTACCATCCGGCATTTCACATTCTTGAGTTACAGCGTCTGACTAATAAACTGCAGCATATCGTCTGCCGCAGAGACCATTTTGGCGTTCATCTCATAGGCGCGCTGCACGTTGATCATCGCCACCATTTCGTTGACGATATCCACGTTTGAGCCTTCCAGAGCGCTGTCCTGCAAAGTCCCCAGACCATCTTCCCCGGGAATACCTTCCGTCGGTTGACCACTGGCTGCGGTTTCCAGATACAGGTTGTCGCCTTCCGCTGAAAGCCCGGCCGGGTTAGCGAAGTTCACCAGCGTTAGTTGCCCCAGTTCGGTAGGGTCACTGTCGCCGGGCAGGATTGCCGTCACGGTGCCGTCTTCGCCAAAAGCCACATTAGTCGCGCCGGACGGAACGTCGATTTCCGGTTGCAGAGGTAAACCTTCGGAGTTAGTCAGCACGCCGTCGGCGTTAACCTGCATATTGCCGTCACGGGTATACGCAATATCCCCGTTCGCCTTTTGCACCTGCCAAAATCCCTGCCCCATGATGGCCACGTTCATCGTATTGTCGGTGGTTTCCACATTCCCTTCGGTGAAGGTTTTCTGCGTACCGACAATGCGTACACCGCTACCGAACTGCATTCCGGTCGGCATGATGTTGTTTTGATCGAGCATGGCGCCCGGCGCTTCCTGAGTCTGATAAAACAGATCCTGGAACATCACGCGGTCGCGCTTAAAGCCCGTGGTATTGACGTTAGCGATGTTGTTGGCAATCGCACTCATCTCAGCATCCTGCGCCGACAGGCCGGTTTTACTGATCCATAACGCTGCGTTCATAACACTTTATCCCTGATTAAAGACTACGGCTCAGGAGCCGCGTAGCAGCCTGTTGCCTGAGTCGCTGAGATCTTCAGCCGTTTTCATCATCTTGATTTGCGCTTCGAACTGACGGTTCATCGCAATGGACGACATCATTTCGCTCACCGCAGACACGTTACTGCCTTCCAGAAAGCCGCCGCTCACTTTGATGTTCTCATCGCGTTGTGCCGGTACGCCGTCCGCCGTCACCAGCATTCCCTCGCTATTTTTCGCCAGATTGGCGACCGGAATATCCACCAGCTTCAGACGATCGATATCCATCGTGGCAGTGACATCGCCATCGTCAGGTGTGACGGAGAGCGTGCCGTCGCTACCGAAAGAGGCAATCGCATTCGGCGGTAAAATAATCGGGCCGTTATCCCCGAGAACAATGTTGCCGTCGATGGTCAGTTGACCCTGATCGTCCTGCTGGATATTGCCGTTGCGGGTATAAACTTCGTTTCCTGCTTTATCCTGCACGGCGATATAGCCGGTTCCCTGAATGGCGACATCGAGCGGACGCTCGGTTTTTTCCGCCACGCCGGTGCTGTCATTGACGCCGCTGGGACTCTCTTTCGCCATAAAACGCGTGTCGAAGCCACCGCCTTTGACTTTGTCATTACTCGCCATCGCCATATCCGCACGAAAACCATTGGTGTTGACGTTGGCGAGGTTGTTGGCGCTAATTTGCTGCTCCAGCAGCGTCTGGGTGGCGCCGCTTAGTGCGGTATAAATCAACCGATCCATTTCTTAGCCTTACATCGCCTGGAAGAGTGCCTGGTCCAACTGCGTACTGGTCGAAATCACCTTGGTGTTCGCCTGATAGTTACGCTGGGCGGTCATCAGGTTGACCAGTTCGTTGGTGATATCCACGTTGGAGCTTTCGAGCATGCCGGAGGAGAGCGTGCCACATGAGCCAGAGCCAGGCGTGCCAATCAGCGGCGTACCGGATTCACCGGTCTGCACCCACGCGGTACCGCTTACCGCTTCCAGCCCGTTTTCGTCCGGGAAGGTGGCGAGTACAACCTGGCCCTGCAGCATACGTTCTCCGTTGCTGTAGGTGGCGTACACTTTGCCGTCGTCATCCACCTGCACGCCGTTTTGCGTTGCGGAGGCGTAACCGGTCGCGGAGTTGGTGGTCACCGAGAAATCAGAGCCGTACTGAGTACAGTCGGAGTAGTCGACGGTCATCGAGATCGGCGCGGCTTCATTGGTGGTGAAGGTGATGGTTTGCGGCGTGGTCGGAGAGGTCAGCTTGCCGGTATTCGGATCGAAGGTTAGCGTGGTTGGCGGTACACCAGTCTGCGCTTCACCATCAAAGGTGTACTGCACTTCCCAGGTGTTATCCGCGGTTTTGGTAAAATACTGGCTGACCGAGTGCTCGTTACCCAGAGAGTCATACACGGTGGTGGTGTAGCTGTCGGTATAGGTATCGCTGTTGTTGGCATCAAACGGCACGCTTGAGCGATCGATCGTTTCATCACTGGCGTCAAAGTTGGCCGTGAAGGTCATGCTGTCGGTAGCCTGCGCCGGGATGTTGCCAGTTTTAATCTGGATATCGGTCACGGTACCGGTTTGCAGCGTGCCGCTGTCATCCACCGGATAGCCTTGCAGATAATCACCGGACGCATTGACGATATAGCCGTTTTTATCGGTGACGAAAGAACCCGCGCGCGTATAGGAAATGTTGCCCGCGCTGTCGCACATAACAAAAAAACCATCGTCGTTGATCGCCAGATCCAGCGCATTGCCGGTAGAAACCATTGAGCCGCCGGTGGAGATGCTTTGTGCGGAACCCGCCACGCTCACGCCCATCGCCTGCGTCCCAGCGTACATCGCGGAAAACTGGGTAGTCATTGATTTATAACCGACCGTCCCGGAGTTCGCGATGTTGTTACTGATTCCGTCCAGTTGTTCGTTGACGGCGTTTAGCCCCGTCGCTGCAATTTCATAACTCATTGTTTCTTCCTGTAATATAAACTAAATCAGAGCACTGTATTGCTGTCGGCGTTATCGCTGCCGTCGTCAGTGTCAGGCGGCGTGGTGTCATCGGTGCTGTCCGGTACGCCAAACTGGGTGATCATGGTGAATGGCACTTCGCCAACGCCGTCAACGTTGAGCACCGGCGTGCTGCCATCGAGCGGAATACGCACATCTTCCACTTTGCCCGTCACCTCAATCGGCACTTCTTCTTCCCCGGTATTGGTCACCACGGACACGCTGTAATCACCCGGCGGGATGCCGTAATCCGCAGGATTGATGTCGAAATCCACCTGGCCGGGTCCGACGGAGGTTTCACCTTCCGGAATCAGCGACACGGTGTAGTCATCACCCGCTTCATCGGTAAAGTGCAAATCCACATCGGTACAGCTGTCATCCAGCGTGATGCGGCCCTGAATGTCCTTGCTGTTATCTTCGATATCCAGCGAGGTGGTTTGCACCATAATGTCGTCGCCGACCATATTCCCCAGCGCCATCACCTGAATGTTGCTCATCAGCACGGCGTTGGTATTGGCCTGAACGCTCATCTCTTCCATCATCGCTACCTGCGCCATGGAAGAAAGCTGGTCGATATAGGCCGTTGGGTCGGTCGGATCGGTAGGATCCTGGTTTTCAATTTCGGCTACGAACAGCGTCAGAAACGTGTCGACCGCGGACGTTTCCGTGGACGTTGTCGTCGTCGGTGTGCCGCTGGTTCCACTGGTATCGGTGGTTGACGAGGTAGAGGAAGAGCTGCTATCCCCCAGGTTGTTGCTTTGCGCCGTGGCGTTCACAGTATTTTCAGCCACCGCCGTCTTCTCCTGAGAAGAAGCCAGCGCCTGAGATTGGGCATACAGAGCCAGGGTATTCATTACACTTCTCCCAGTTTGAGTAAGCTTTGCTGCATACTTTTGACGTTATTCAGCACATCAACGTCGGTTTCAAAATCACGTGACGCGGACATCATGTCGGCCATTTGCTCGACCACGTTGACGTCCGGGTACCAGACAAAACCGTTCTGATCCGCCATTGGGTGATGCGGCTCATAACGTTTCACCGCCCCGCCGCTTTGCATCACGTCCTGCACTTGCACGCTGGCGCCATCAATGCCGTGACGGTTGTTTGCGCCAATCAGGCTATTGTTGTAAACCGCAGCAAAAACCGGGCTGCGCGCTTTATAGGCCTGCGCCTCGCTGCTGGCAGGAGATTCCGCATTCGCCATGTTGCTGGCGACGGTATTCAGACGGATGGTTTGCGCCGTCATCGCCGAGCCGGAAATCTGGTAAATATCAGTAAACGACATGGTTATTTTCCTTCGATGGCTTCTTTGATTCCGCTAAGTTGCAGATTCAAAAAAGTCAGACTGCTTTGATAATCCATACTATTTTGTGAAAACCGGGCCTGCTCGGTATTCAGTTCTACGGTATTGCCATCCTCTGAGGGCTGCATCGGCACCCGGTATTTCACGTCAGCCTCAGGCAAAACATTTGTGTGACTTGCCCGTTGCATCTCAGCGGCAAAATCAATATCTTTGGCTTTGAAATTTGGTGTATCGACGTTTGCCAGATTCGCAGTCAGTAGCTCGGTCCTCTCAAGACGTAACTTCACTGCCTGCGGATGTACACCCAATGCCTGCTGAAAACTGATTCCCATTTCTTGCATCACTCCTGCGTAGATATCGCTATTACTAGCAATAACTATGCCAACCTTTAAGTGATTGATGAGAAATGACTTTATGAAACTACCCTCCTACGTAAGGAAACCTTCTTTCCCCTTTGCCGCGGAGATAATGCTGGCTTTATGCTGCGTCTTACCCGTACATGCCGCCGTCCATCCCATTCAGCACAGCGCCCGGGAACAGATCAACGCACTGGTTCTGACTGCCGCCGGTCATGAAATCGACGCACTGGCGCACAAACAGCAGTGGCAGGACTATCGCTACACGTTCAATATCTATATCCCCTCAGCCGTGAGTACCAGCGCGCTATGCGCGTCGGCGCCACAGATCACCTCCAGTGCCTCCCCAGAGATGGCCTTGTCACGAATGAACTTTATGGTGACCTGCCCAGGCAATGCGGGCTGGAAATATAACGTTGCAGTGCGCCCCGACGTGTCGGTGCCGGTAGTGATGCCAAAGTCGTTGATTGCCCGAGATGCGGTGATTACAGCCGACGACCTGCAGCTTAAAAAATTCAATATCAGCAACCAGCGGGAAGGGTTGATAACAAATATGGATGAAGCAATTGGCCTCACCAGCAAGCGCGCCCTGCAACCGGGTAAACCGATTACCCGTAGCGAGCTGGTTCAGCCCGTATTGGTTAAACGCGACCAGCCAGTGATGATCGTCTCCCATATGGCTGGCATTACCGCCTCAATGCCGGGCGTGGCGTTGAAGAATGGTCGTAAAGGGGATGTGATAAAAATTCGTAATAGCAGCAGCCAGCGGATCATCAGCGGCGTGGTGGACGATACCGGCATGGTCACCACGTTAACGGCTGAGCAGTGAAGGGATTTTTTGTGATGGGATTAAAGTTTTCCTCTATTGCCGCCGCTTTTAGTCAATAACAGATAACCAACCCAACGGAATATGTACGAGGTTGCTATGAAAATTACCCCGAGTCTGCCTGGCAATCGCCCTGCATCGACAACCGAACAGGCACGTGCAGACAAGAGCAGCGTGCAGACGAGCACGTCCAGTTCCGCATCGCTTTCCGCCGATGATATTACTCAGGCGGGATTACAAACGGCGCAGCAAACGCTGAACAGTGATACGCAAAGTGACGTTGATTACGACAAAGTGGCGCAAATGCAGGCCATGCTGGCCTCAGGCGATTTGCAGGTTGATACCGATCAACTGGCTGGGGACATGCTCAGCTTTTTCCAGAAATAAGAGGCTACAACAGTGAGCACCAGGCTACAGCAGGTGAAAACTCTGCTTCAGGGCATTCGTGAAGACGGAACGCGGTATGACGCGCTCAGACACCAGTTGGAACAACAACGTCTGTGTATGATCCGTCGCGACAGCGACGAGCTGCTGGCCATCAATGAACTTATTCAACAGCATTATGAGCAGTTGCAAAACAGCAGCCAACAGCGCCGTTCGATCCTGCAACTGCTGGGCGTAAGCGTCAATCGTGCAGGGATAGAGCAGGTCTTTAGCTGGTTGCCGGGCGTGCAAAAAACTGCCGCAGAGGGCTGGTGGCAAAGCCTTGAGCAAAAAGCGGAACGCTGCAAGATGTACAACGAAAAAAACGGCGATCTGCTGATCCGCCAGTATGAATTTATTCAGGCTTTTTTAGGTACCGAGCCGGATTTTATTTACCAGCGCTAAACGCCCTTCCCTGACGCGGAAACCCGCTTTCCGCGCTTCACCTAACCAATTGATATAAATGAAATTAAAATTCAGGCATGGATATTGCAACGTCATAAACAGATTTTGAATATTGGGATTGCTGAGAACAGATTATGAGTATGATTGATTGTTATGAACCTGACTTTGTCCGGTTGTTTTTATCCCGCCATCCGGATTCCGCTTTACGGGTTAACCTGTGCTGGAAAACGGAAGTGCGTCAGAGTCTGGTCTTAACCGATCCGGCCAGCTGTCAGGCTGCATTAGGCGCTCCCAATACCTTTGTCTTGCATCATTCAAAATGTGCGGCCAACCCGGACAGCCCGGCGCTATCCCCACGCGATCAGGTACTGAATCAATCCGCTCTGCATACCATCACACTTCCAGGTTTATCGCCGGAGCTGCGCCTGTATGCGCTGGGGATCATGCTCTCTTTTTCCGAAAAATGCCCAGGCGATAGTGAAGCGGTGCTGGAAAAGCTGGCATCGTTGCCACAGATCCTCGCAGGCCATGTACAGGAAGGAAAACTGCAGGAGCAATTTGCGCAACTGCCCAGCCTGCCCCAGCTACAGCGTGAATTAATTACCCGTATGGGCAGTTGTGAATTCAATTGGGATCTGCTGCCGGAAAGTACGCGTAAACTCACATTACCTCTGCAGGTCAGCCTGCTGATGCTGCAGGATGCAAACAGTGAAGCCATGCTTCAGCAGCAGTTACAGGATCAGTGGCTGCAGACCTGGGAGCGCCATTTCGCTCAAGAAGCATGGATTTTCAGCAACTATCTGATTTATCGCTTGTACCACGACACCTTCCCGCAGCATGAGAGTGAAAGCACACTGCAGCGTTTCTTCTGGCTGGCGGCTGACGTCTTTATGATTCGCACTCTGTTTTGCCTGTGGACGATGGATGATTCTGCGCTAAACCATGACGAAATTTACGCCCTTTTCGCGTTGTTTGAAGCGTGGCGCAACAGCGAGAGCGCCCACTCGTTACGTCAGCATATTCTGGAAATGCTTCCGGGAGATCCACTGCTCTCGGCGTTCTCCCTGATTACACGTTAGTGCCTGTTGGCCGGGCGAATGCCCGGTCCTTTTTCGAACCGCGAATACACATCACCATGTCTGAATCCTCTAAAGCACGTTCCGCCCTGACTGGCATCGTTAAAACGCTCGACACTGGCCGCGAAAAACCGTTTGTCAGCGTTATCACGCCAACATGGAACCGCGGCGTTTTCTTACCTTATTTGCTGTATATGTTCCGTTATCAGGACTACCCTGCTGACCGGCGGGAACTGGTGATCCTGGATGATTCTCCGCAAAGCCATCAGTCGATCATTGACCGGCTAACGCAAAACCACCCAGAGAAATATAATATTCGTTATATCTACCACCCGGAAAAGCTCGATCTGGGTAAAAAGCGCAATATGCTCAATGCGCTGGCGGTAGGTGAATATATTCTCTGTATGGATGATGATGACTATTATCCAGCGGATAAAATCTCTTACACCATCGACATGATGCAGCGCCACCGGGCGTTGATTTCAGGTTCCGATCAAATCCCCATCTGGTACAGCCACATCAACCGGATATTCAAAACACGCAGCTTTGGCCCACAAAATATTCTCAACGGCACTTTCTGTTACCATCGTAATTACCTGAAGAACCACCGCTATGATGATGAGTGTAATTTAGGTGAAGAAAAGGGATTCACTAACCAGTTCACCGCGAACCCGCTGCAATTGCCGGGTGAACGTACCATTATTTGTATCTCACACAGCCAAAATACGTTCGACAAAGACTTTGTGTTGGGAAGCAGCGAGCCACTGGAAACCCCGCTGGCGCAGGCGATTACCGACCCGATACTGAAAAACTGGTATCAAAGCCTGCATAACGCTACTCATCATCAACCGATCCAGTGGGATTATATCGATCAGGTGGTGATCGTAAACCTGGACTCACGCCCGGATCGTTTAGCGCACATCCAACAAGAGCTGGGGTTTCTCAATTTCCCAGAGGAAAAGATCACCCGCATTGCCGCGTCAGTTGCCACTAACGGCCAGATTGGTCGCCGTCAATCCCATCTTCGGGCACTCAAGTTGGCACAACAAATGGGATGGAAAAATTATCTGCTGCTTGAAGATGACGCCGTTATTCTGAAACAAGAAAAACATATTCGGGTACTTAGCTCGCTGCTTAATGCCCTGCCTAAATTTCCGTGGGAGGTCATTCTTCTCGGCGGCGAAATTAAACGCGGAAGCATATTAAAAAGCCTGACTGGGATGATTCATGCCCGCGATTGCAATAAGGTGTGCGCCTATCTGGTTAACAACAGCTATTACCCGGTTCTGGCTCAGCAAATGGAATATGACCTTTCAGAGACCCTCGAAGGACAGTGGCAGCCGCTGCTACGTGACGGAAAATGGCTTTCCTGCTATCCGAGTATCTGCTATCAGCGCCCAGGTTATAGCGATATCGAGAAAAAAGAAACCGATAATATTGGCTACTACTTCAATAAAATCAATAAGAAACCCGATGCCGTCAACGCACTGACTGATGCCCCGCTCCCTTCTACTGCCACCCGAACAGATGCTATTGGTTTCTATATGGAAACGTCGCTGCACTACGCGGTCTATCGCCCGATCATAACCGCGCTACAGGCGATGGGGCACACCTGCTCTCTATTGGTCAGCGACAAAATACACGCGTCGTTTCTGGATGAAATGACCGCAACAATTAAAACCATTAACGATCCCCTATTGGGCGGAACGCGTCTTTCTGTGGTGATTGAGAAACGTCAACGCTTCAAATGTCTTGTCAGCCCTTATTACACCCCGTTACTGAACGGGCTGGCGGATACCCATGTACGGACGATGTATGGACTGGCGAAAGAAGCATGGAATCATGCCTGGTGGAATACCTTTTATCATCGAATTCTCTGCTACAGCCACTATAGCCAGCACGCGGTTGATATTGGCGGCAGCGCCAAAGTGGTGGGTAATCCCCGTTTCGATGAATGGCATAACCATACTTACGATACCGCACTGCCAAAAAGCGTGAAGCTAAATGCGAAAAAGCAGACCATCCTGTATGCGCCAACCTATGGCGCGCTAAGCTCGCTCCCCCATTGGGCACAACAGCTCAGCCGATTAAGCCATGAATACAACGTCGTCACCAAACTGCACCATGGCACTCTGCACAGGCCGGAAGAAAGTGCCTCGCTGGTGCTGGCGCAGCGCTACTTAAAAAACCGAATTGACGATCCGCAGCACCTGCTGGCGCTTATGGCGCAGGCAGATTACGTCCTGACGGACAGCAGCGGCTTTATTTTTGATGCCATTCATATGAATAAACGCGTCATTTTACTGAGCTGGCCAGAGATGACCTCGCTGCTGGATGGCCAACAAAGTTTCTCGACCCCAGACAGCGCCGATCAACGTATCCGCGACGTTCTCCCGGTAGCCCAGGATATACAGGCGTTGCGCAGTGCGCTGTCTGATGCATTTGACTGGACTGCGCTTGAAGCACCGTTAGCCGAAATTCGCCACCATTATTGTGATGCGTTTATGGATGGCCAGGCAGGGCAAAGGGCCGCTAAAGAGATCGTGGCATTACTTACGGAAGCAGATAGTGTCCATACAAATGCTCTCTTACATAGTTTACAGAAAAAACTGTTTAACTAATTCCTGATATAAACCAGCTATTAAAACCACCGTTAAATCGGTGGTTTTTTATTTTACTGGGGCGTTTTTTTTATAACAATCTCGATACCGCTTTCCGCAAATGGTGTGCGTGTCTGATCAAATCGAGGAAGCCCTGCTAAGTAGCTATGGTTAAGCAATTCTATTTTTTGAACATCATGCTTTGTAGTTATCGCCTGAATCAATTCCAATACATTTATCGAAACGGGTGACCAACTATTTTTCTTGAAAATACTGAAAGTATGCTTGTGGTCGGAGTTAAAAGTCGATGGCCAAACTTTTTGCTCATACATATCTTCATCAGGAATTGTTATAATGAGATGACCATTTGGTTTAAGTACTCGCATCCAATTATTGATAGCGACAAACGGGTCAACCACATGTTCCAGGCAATGTGCAGAATACACAAAGTCAAAACTATCATCACTAACATTGTCTAAATATTGGGCATCACCTTGTGGTAAGTCATAAACAGTCACAGTTCTCATTAGTGGGAAAAGCGATCGGTAAATACCAATACTGTCAGGCCCACCACCGATATCCAATCCAGCACCTACAAACCAACGAGAAGTAAACCGGGCATCCATGAGTCGGCGATTTACAGACATACTGGTCGTACCCACAACCCCCCGATTAATCAGAAATTGACTGGTAATATCGCCAGGTAAAATTAGAGGTTTGATCACTTCCCCGGCTAAAGCATGTGGCCATAAAACAGCGTATCCGGTGTCTTCAGCATACCAGTATAAGGCGTGTGTATCGGCAAAACTTTCTAATAATTCAATAAACTCACTGGCATTATCGAACCCATGATCGGCATATTCGGGTAAAGAACCACTTGTTACTGCAAAATCTTTTAGATATATTCTACAATCATCAATAATAACGATTGCATTGTCAATTTTACCTCTCAGCACTCGCAACTCGTTAATAAGCGGCAAGCGAATATCTTTATCCCATTCGTCGCTATGATATTTTTCGTTGCAGTAATCAGAACCAGGATAATGCGCATCCAAAAAGACAAGACTACGATGATTTTTCAAAATCCCATTGACTTGCTCCAAATTCAGAAATGATAAACTATCATCGGGAAAAATCGTAATGCTGTCATTTTTTTCTTGTAATGCTTTTTCATATAATGGTTGATAGATCTCACAAGATAGCGCATGATTGAAACCAGCTGATAATGCCATTCGACATGAATTCCCAATACCGTATCCAGTTTCAATTAGATGTGTCACCTGGTGCTCTTCAACAATTCTGTGTAAAGGAAATCGCCCTAAAAAACCCATAATTACTCCATATAATGTAGTTAATTAAACATCTAAAAATTGCCCACATAACTATCAGAGTTCAAAAACAATTGAATCTGATGCCAAAAATATTCAGCAGTAATTTTCTTCAAACATCGATATTTTTTATCATTTGGACACCAGATAGAAAACTCATCACCTCGTGGTGGCATAAATTCTTTACCTAGTTTGTTTTTAAAGAATTGCGGACTCATGATCAGGTGTCCGCATTGACCATACTGGCATCCCGTATCAATACCCATAGCATTCCATCCATACTTTCCATTCCTGTAAGGCAATCGGTATCTGGCCGGAATAATGGAGTACAACCCACAAATTGCGATTGATGTGAGTCCAGCAAGCGCAACTGGGCCAGAGTCGCACGCAACCAGCAACTGACAGCGTTCCATCAGATAAATCATCTCAAGCATAGAGAACTGATTAATGCAATCGATAGCCTCTGGGATATCTATATCCATCATCTTCTTCTCCTGATACTTATTATTATCGCTGCCAATAATGATAACTTTCCAGCCTGCAGCAATAAAATATTTCGCGAGCTGATTCCATCCTTTTTCGGTCCACGTCCTATTCGGAGAACCAATATTAGGATGCAATAAAACTATTTTTTCTTTCTGCAATCCATTAACCTGAATAAAATCATCAACATTGCTCTTATCTAATGATACCAATGATATAATAGGCTGTTTATTGCTCAAGGAATGGTTTTGAATATCATCACCGATAAATGCATCCGTCATATGTCGAGATGCAACAATATCTTCCCAGCGGCCAAGAAAATGAAATTTATCTTCCTGACGCGCTATCTCAGCATCAATAATATTTTCTTCTGTCAATGCATTAGCATCCCAATATTGGGAAACCATAGGACTTGAAATGATGAGATCATGATATAATTTATGTGCAATAAAGATAAATTCCTCATCATAATGTTCTCTAAATGCAGTCAGGCAACCTAAAGCGTAGATCGCATCCCCCATAGATCCAGGACAATAGAACAGCCTTTTTTTAAACGAGCCGGTTTTAACACCCCCCAACTCATTTACATAATAATTTTTTTTACTATCGAGATTAATCTGACTAACGTATTTATCAGTCTCCTTTGGTAAGTTTGTTGTTAGCAAAAAGAGAATATTTTGCTCTGGCACTTGATACAGTTCGTCGGAAAAACATCCGGCAACGGTTACAGGTAATATTTGTAAAACCTTTAATAAATTGACGGTGATTAAATCTGGGAGCTTGATCACCATGTAGCCTAACCGACGTAATATTTCACTATCAACTTCCCCATCTTTTTGTTCACGAAAGAGTATAATTTTATCTTTAGTAATTGCACATTCATTTATTGCATGAAGGATAACTTCTACAAGCGCTTCCTGATGTTGTTTTTTCATAGAGGGAAAGCGAGGCGAAGTGCTGAGTAATAGTAGAGATGACGAGCTTATTTTTCTTAATTGAGAATAAATACTAAATGGTATCTTGAATAGCTCCAGAAAATCCGTTATTTTACGCTCATCAACTATCGGCACATTACTACAAGGCAACTTCATTGATTTTTTAAATGCGCTATTCTCCTGTAGATAATATGTTGTTGTTAATACTTTATGCCATGCATACCCGGCAGCAATATTCCAATCCTCTTTTGGTATATGATGGTTTTTATTTAACGCAATATTTATAGCATTAGCATACCCAGAAGTTAATTTATCTAATACATTTAAAGGGATTTTTTCAAGTGCAGAAGCAGCAACGAGTTCAGCCATCTCTCCTTCATAAACATGAAGATGGATTAACGACCGAAGAGCATTTAACCTCATTAATAACGGAATAAGTAAATTATAGCTTTCAGCCAGTGCAACATGGATATCTAGTGTCGTTGGCGAGTGTTTAATGAGCACTTGCGATATTTTATCCAGCGCAGACAGTAAAGTTGATTCATTATATTTAAGAACAAGATTTGAATTCTCTCCCAGCCATTTCCCACTCAATTTATCAGAACAAGTAAATAATATATTAACCACTCCATCCATACCTTGAATAAAATTAGACATTTGAAGCGGCAGCGTAACCTCTTTAGTTTCAATGAATAGTCTTATTTTCATATTATTTTATAGATTTGAATTTTGGTTGGTAATTACCTCAATAATCGAGGTGGTGGATATAGATGGTGTTCTGGGGAAATAGACCACCTCGCACAGATACGACAAACTATCAAAGCGCCCTGCCCAGTCATCGCCCATCACCAGCGTATCGGCGTTAAACTGGCGAATATAGTCCGCTTTTTGCTCCAGCGACTCTTCGAGAAACACGCTGTCCACACATTTCAGTCCGGCAATAATCCCCATGCGATCGCTTTGGCTGTAAACCGGCACTCGGCCTTTTTTCTGCATATTTAGTGCATCCGAAGAGATACCGACAATCAGTCGATCCCCCAACTGCCCGGCACGTTGCAGAATACGCAGATGCCCGATATGAAAAACATCAAACGTGCCGAACGTAATGATCGTTTTCATACCACTCCCAGCGTCTTCTGCCTTAACCAGCACTGCGTAGCAATTTCATCAACGGCTTTTTGCTCTTTTACCTGCGCTTCATTGCTCAGCGCGTAACGCTTATCTGCCAACGTCATAGAGACAATTTTCTCTTCGCAAGCCGCGGCAACCAGATTTTTTTGAATACGCTGCTCTTTGATTTTAGCCAGCGTTTTCTCCTGCTCTTGCCAGGCAATAACCGTGCGTAACGTGCCTTTATATCCGGTCACATTTTTGAGCGACTCAACGGAAGGGACCTCTACGCCAGTGCCGGTTTTTTGAATCAGGTAGCCCAGTGCTTTGATGTTATTGTCAAAGCCGGTACAGACCTGCTGCTGTTTAGCCAGCTGGACCGTCATGTCTTTGACTGATTTATCCCGCAGGCGCTGCAACTGCGCCAGGGTATCAATAATTTGTCGCATGATTATTTACCCTCCGTTTTCTTTGCCTGGGGGAAAAGGGCCTGTAAGCGACTTTGCACCAGCTCAAGTGAGGCGGGTTCACTCACCTCCTGACGCAGGAAACGCTCGATAGCGGGGAACGCTTTGACAGCTTTATCAACGCCGGGATCGGCTCCGGCAACATAGCCCCCCAACGGGATCAGCGGCTTAATTTCCATATAAGCGGCGTAGTTTTGTTTTAGCAGACGAGCCGACTGTTGGTGTTCGTTGGGCGTAACCTGCGTCATGCATCGACTGATCGACTGCCCAATATCGATAGCTGGATAATGCCCGGCTTCCGCCAGCTTACGGGTAAGAACGATATGTCCATCCAACACCGCGCGCGCGCAGTCAACGATCGGATCCTGCTGATCGTCTCCTTCCGCCAGCACCGTGTAAATGGCGGTCATTGAGCCTTCGCTTTCGCTGTTGCCGGCGCTTTCCACAAGTTTAGGGATCATGCCGAACGCCGATGGCGGATAGCCTTTCGTCGCCGGAGGTTCCCCTAATGACAACGCAATCTCGCGCTGCGCCATGGCATAACGGGTTAACGAATCCACCAGCAGTAAAACGTGATGTCCGCGATCGCGAAACCAGGCGGCGATAGAGTGGCACAACTCGGTGGCTTTCAAACGCATCAATGGCGACTCATCCGCCGGAGCCGCGACAACGATAGACTTTGCCAACCCTTCCGCGCCCAGTGAATGATCGATAAACTCTTTCACCTCGCGGCCACGCTCACCAATTAACCCCACCACCACGATGTCGGCCTTAGTCTGGCGGGTGATCATCCCCAACAACACGCTTTTTCCCACGCCGCTGCCGGCCATCAATCCCACGCGCTGACCTTTGCCGATAGTTAACAACCCGTTGATTGCTTTTACACCCACATCCAGCGGTTGATTCACCGACCGACGCGTGAGGGGGTTGATAGACGGTGCCTGCGGCGGCAGCACATCATTGCCGGTCAGGCGCCCTTTGGCATCCAGCGGCTCGCCCAGGCCATTGACCACCCGCCCCAGCCAGCTTTCGCTAATCAGGATCTCCTGAGCTTTTTCCTCGGGGAAAACGCGCGCGCCCGCCATCAGTCCGACGGGGTGTTTGAAGGGCATCAGGTAGGTGATATCACGATTAAATCCCACCGCCTGCGCGTCGATCAGCGTATGGTTGGCGCTTTCAACGCGGCATAACTGGCCCGTTACCAACGGGCAACCCACGCTCTCCAGCAAAATACCGTTCACGCGCACCAGTCGCCCGGCTACCCGAGCTAAAGGGATCGACTCAATGGAACGCAGCGCGTTGTCGAAGCTGGAAAGATCACTCACCCGTCGGCTCCGGCAGCAGCGACTCTTTGAGTGCCGACATACATTGCTCGAGTCGATGCTCGCAGCCAATATCCAGCTCGGATTTATCGGTAATCACCCGGCATTCGCCCGCCTGCAGATCGGGAGATGGCGTCAGTCCCCATGCAGCGACCTTCTCAGGAGCGGCATCCTTAATGCGGTTAAATTCTTCGTTACTCAGCAGCACCTGTAACGACTCAGGCATTGCCGGAAAGGCCGAAATAGCCTCTTCGACCAGCGATAATAGCTGCGTCGGTTGCAGCGCCAGCTCACAACGAATCACCTGGCGGGTAACCTTTTCAACCAGCTGTAACAGGTCTTCCCGCTGTTTACGCTGAACGTGCGCCAGATAGTCATTCACTTTGCCGGAGATAGCCTCCAGCGGCTGGGCAGCCTGCTCGAATTGCTTGCGCCCTTCCTGCTGCCCGGCCAGGCTGCCTTCAGTGTATCCCTGACGACGGCCTTCATCGTGCCCCTTCAAATGACCTTCCTGAAAGCCCTGCTCCTGGCCTTCGGTCATCCCTTGTTCAAAACCTTTTTGCAGCCCTTCCTGGAAACCGTCCATCAGTTGGCGCTGATAATCCGCCGGTGTGATCCCCGGCGTAAGCTGTTCAGTCTGCAAATGGCGCTGGCGAGGGGGAAAACGATGCAGCCGGTAACGACCACGAATGGTTTCAATCGCCATGTGTTACTCCGCCGTCTGTTCAGCAAACAGCTGCAACTGAATTTCACCCGCTTCCTCAAGCTCGCGGGCAATTCCCATGATTTCACGGCGTATCTGTTCAATACGACTCACCGGAACCGGCCCCAGACGCGACGTTATCGCCTCCAGCTGTTGTACCTGACGCTTAGGCATCACGGCATAAATCGAACGACGCAACAACGCTTCGGTACCTTTCAGCGCCACCGCCCAGTCTTCCATCGGCACTTCGTCGAGCAGACGACGGCGCACTTCGTCACTTTGGCGGCTCAGAATAAAGAAGTCGTACATTTCGTCCTGCAACTGTTCGAGAACATCTTCATCGCGTTCGCGCAGTTGATCGAGGATCACCTGTTGGTTCCCCTGGAAGCGGTTAACGATATCCGCGGCCTGCTTGATCCCTTTCACTTTCGAACCATGTTCGGAAAGCACCGACAGCCCACGCTCGATCAAACGATCCAGCTCATCCACCACGTCGCGGTTTACATCGTTGAGTTTGGCAACCCGATAAAGGATCTCGTTTTGCACCGACTCATTCATGTAAGACAGTACCGTGGCCGAGATCTCTGGCGTCAGGAAGGCAAGGAATACGGCCTGTAACTGCAAATGCTCTTCTGAGATCAGTATCGCCAGTTGGCGCGGTTCCACCCACTGTAAACGCGCCATCCGCGAACGGATCTCATCGCCGTAAATCCCGTTGATCACGCTACTGGCGATTTCTGTGCCCAGCGCTTTATTGAGGATCCCTTGCAGCATGGAACGCGATGCGCCGTTGATACCACTCTGCTCACGGAATTCATCAAAAAAGTTATTGATCACTTTTTTGGCCATGCTGGTTTTTACCCCAGACAGACGCGCCATGTTTTCACTCAGGCGAACCACCTCTTCGCGGCTGAGTTTTTGCATCACCGTAGCTGCCGCCTCCTCGCCCAGACACAGCAATAAAATTGCGGCCTGTTCCAGGTAGCTGTTGTTGCTGCCGTTATTTATTGTCAATTCGCTCATTGCTGGTAATCCATTGTCTGAGAACTTCAGCTACGCGATCGGTGTCGCTCATCGCCAGTTTTTGCAGGAACTCCAGCTTCACCTCCAGACCGGAGCTCTGCGAAGGCAGGCTGTCGTCACCAGGGAAAGAAGGCAGTTCGATATTTTTGCGCTCATCTTCAGCGGCCGCAAAATGGGGTTTGTCCGCAGGAATCGCGATCGGTGCGGCGTCCAGCGCCAGCTCTGGCGTCGACGTCCGGCGACGTTCGGCGGTCAACCGTTTCATGACCGGACGAACAACAAACAGCAGCAACAGCAGAGCCAGCAGGCCGCAACCAATCAGACGCACCCAGGCCAGGACGCTGTCATCCTTCCATAAGGGGACCACTGGCTCGACGGGGATCGACTGCGGTACAAAATTAAGCAGCGATAAGGACAGATTGTCGCCACGCCTGGCATCAATCCCGGCGGCGTTATTTAACAGCGCCGTCAATTGCGTGGTTTGTTCCGGTTTCCAGTTCTTCAACGCAGGCGCGCTCTGGTTAAGTACCACGGCCACATTTAAACGTTTAATGTCGAAACCAGGATGCTGGATATGCTCAACGCTACGATCCCACGAGTAGTCGCGCTTGTTCTCACTGTGCTTTGACAGTGCGGCTGGCTGGTGAGACTCCTCTGGCGCGGTTCCATTGGTGCCATTCGCCACCTGATTTGCCGCCAACGGAGGACGGTTACTCAGCGAGCCAGGGATCCCCATAGCGATCTGGTTGGTATCGCTATCCAGCACCGTTTCTTCACGGTTCACCTTCGGTGTGTCACCGTAATGCTCCTGGGTTTCGTCGATATTGCTCAGATCGAGATCCGGCATCACGCTTACCCGGTAGTTACCGGTTCCGACCAGCGAGTCGAGAACATTTGCGAGACTGGCGCGGGTCTTATCCTGAATATCTTTGAGGATCTGGTCGCGCTTACGCGTCGCCGCAGAAACCGCTTCACCCGCGCCAATACCATCGGACAGCAAATTCCCCGCCTGGTCGACAACGCTGACCTGCGCAGCTTTCAAATCAGGCACGCTGCCGGATACCAGGTGCACGATGGCATTCACCTGGTCGAGATCCAGCTTGCTGCCATAATGCAGACGCACCACCACCGAGGCGCTGTTTTGCGGCTCGTCGCTGACGACAAAGGAACTCTCTTCATTGAGCGCCAGATGCACTCGGGCGCTCTCTACAGCATCCAGCGTCATAATGCTTTGCGCCAGTTCGCCTTCCAGGCTCCGCTTATAGCGAATGTTCTGCACAAACTGGCTGGCGCCCAGCACTTCGTCTTTGTCCATCAGCTCATAGCCGCTGGGCAGCATGGCCTGCACGCCTTTCGCCGCCAGCGTCATTCGCGTTTTAGACAAAGTCTCTTCCGGAACCAGAATTTGTCCGCTTTGCGGATCGATGCGATATTCCAGTTTTTCACCATCCAGCACGGTGACTATCTGCGAAACCGGGATATTCTCCTGGCTACCGTAAAGCGAAACATAGCCGTGGTTGCCATTCCACAACACGCTGACAATAATGGCGGTGGCCGCAATAGCCGCTGCCGCCAGTAATGCCAGGCGTTTATTACCATCCAGCCTGAAAGAGAACGAGGGTAAAAACTGAGTTACTTTTTTTATTAGTTCATTCATAGCGTTAGACTGACATGCTCATCAGGTCGTTGAATCCGGAAGCGACTTTATTACGTACCTGCACCAGCGCGGAAAACGATAACGATGCCTGCTGACTGGCGATCATCGCCCCCGCCAGGTCATCGCTTTTCCCCATCTCGATGGCCGTTTGTTTTTGCTCTGCACTCTGCTGAAATTGATCAACATGGTTGAGCGCGCCCTGCATAACACGGTCAAACGAAACCGGAGATGATGCAGACTGCGCACCCACGGCGTTAATCTGCATCGGCGAAAGGACAGGGGCTTGTGCGACCGCTTTCATCTGCTGCATGTCCTGCATCATTTGCGTCTGCATCGTACTGGCTGGGGCTATCGTATTTATGCTCATGACCTACTCTTAAAATTAGAAAAGCGTTCTCGGTACCACAGACTGATTCAGGAAAAGATTTCTATTCCCTGTTTTCGCATTGATGCCAGACGATAACGAAGCGCACGTGGGGTAATTCCTAATAAATCAGCGATTTTGGTTTTATTACCCTGATATTTGCGCATCAGGTCAGCGATATATTGATATTGCGCGCTGCGACCATGCTGGCCCAGATTGTCGCTGGTGGTGATTTGCGCAGTGGGTTTTGGCTGCCATTGCGGCTCGCTCCAGGAATCGGACTCAATGGATGGCAGGCCTAACGTATCGGGATAAATGACGCCATCACGATTAAGGATCATTCCTCGTTGAATGGCGTTCTCCAGTTGGCGAACATTACCCGGCCACGCATAGCTCAGTAACGCCCGGCGTGACGATTCAGAAAGCTTGATATTTTTTACCAGCACCGTGGAGTATTTTTTAATAAAGGATTCCGCCAGCGGAATAATGTCTTCCATACGCTCGCGCAAAGGCGGCATGGTCAACGGAATCACTGACATGCGATAATAGAGATCTTCTCTGAAGCGTCCTGCGGCAACCTCTTCTTCAAGATTCTTATTGGTGCAGGCGATTAAACGGAAATTCAGTTTGATTATACGGTTACTGCCTAAACGCTCAACCTGTTGTTCCTGTAATACACGCAGTATTTTGGCCTGTAGCGCCAAAGGCATGTCACCGATCTCATCCAGCAGTAATGTACCATTATTGGCTAATTCCATCTTTCCCGGTACGGTGGCCACCGCCCCGGTAAACGCCCCTTTATCATAACCAAAGAGCGTTGCTTCAAGCATATTTTCAGGAATAGCTGCGCAGTTCACACCGATATAAGGCGCTGAAGCCTCCTGCGCAAATGCAATCGAGTGGATAAATTTGGCGATACATTCTTTACCCGTACCGGTTTCGCCATGGATAAGTACAGGAACATTAAAAGCAGCAATACGCCTTGCCATTGAAAAAACATTAATGCTTGAGGCTGCTTCGGCAATAAGTTCAAACATGATTATTTACACTTAGAAGTAAAGTTAACATCCGTTACGAGAAATATACAAATCATTCCAAAGCACAATCATCGAATAATAGATATCGCCCGTGCCATGTCTTAATCCCATCCTTGCTCATGTTTTACCACCCCATCAAAGGGCAGCCCTATTGAAGACTATTTTCAAATAGGGTTTTTCCTAAAAAATACTAACACCAGTACCATTAACAATCTCAAATTAAAAGATAATAAAAACATTATTCATTTAAAAACAATACATTACGTTAGTGATAGCATAAAAAATAGACATAAGGGGGAAGCCTAATCTGCGACAAGCAGTAAGCGAGAAACATCACGTATATGTAATTAATTATTTTTTAATTACAACCTAACGCCATTAATAACTTGCAGAGGAGAGGGGTAAAATATCTAATATCCAGCCCTACTCCATAGACGTGAGTGGGTACGGTATTTCGTATCTAATGGACTTCAACACTATGAGAATAGCGTCAAGGATGAACAATAAATTAAACGAATTTGTATTTCTTTTGATAACCGCGGGATTTGATATCAATTCAACCGCCCCAGAAATTACAGCTGAGAAAGCGTACCATGCTGAAATATAGTCAAACGCCCGGAATCTTTAAACTTGAAGGAAACCGGCTTGGACGTCCATATCATCGTCTGCCGACTATGTTTACGGGAAGTTTTGATACAATTGAATCACATCTTGGAAACTACTTCCTGAAAAAACATCGCACAAATATAACACTTAAAAAAATACACTGTGAGATGGATGTTATCAATAAAAGTGCGGAATTATTAGTTTCTCAGGTTGGGCATCTGGCCTTTGATATCGACCGCGCATTATTGTTAATGTTATTAGGTAACTTTTATGGATTGGCATCATCTCTCGCCGACGAGAAGTCACAGGATGATTTACCAACCAAAACAGAAATCCGGTTGCGAAGCAGACTGGCGCTGGATATTTGTAATACCATTTTTAATAAAAATATATCCGGTATTCCACTGACACTCAAACCCGACAGCAGCACCATACAAACCCACTGGGCTTATCAGCTTACATTTGTATTAGGTGATGATGAGAATTGCAGTTTCCGCATCTTACTGGACGATTCGCATACCGATTACATTCTGAATTTAATCCGCCATAGCGAGCACGGCGAGAAAAAAAAGCAGATTGATAAAGCCAGCGCTGAGACGCGTAAAAAAACGCTGATTAAAGAAATTATCCATACGCTGCCGCTGACCATGAACGTGAAGATTGCAGAAATTCCGCTGAATGTTGCCGACCTGACGACGATTAAACCCGGCGATATTTTACCGATTGCGATGCCTGATACTTTCCCTGTGTATATCGGGAAATCCGAATTATTTAATGCCCTGATCGTAGAGGATAAAGACAAACTGTTTTTGTCCGAATTAACGAGCAAGACGGAGAAATCCTATGAGTAAGCCAGAAGATATTTTAGAGCAAGGTTTCGAGTTAGCCCCCGAAGCGACTACACCACCCGCGCCGTCTGTTACAGAAAAGCTGGTGGCGCGTTTAGAAGACCGTTTTTCCGAGTCGATGTCATTACTCAAACGTATTCCGGTCACGCTAACGCTGGAAGTTTCGTCCGTGGAGGTGATGCTGGCCGACCTGCTGAACATTGATGACGACACCGTCATTGAGATGGATAAACTCGCCGGTGAACCGCTGGATATTAAGGTCAATAATATCCTGCTAGGTAAGGCTGAAGTGGTTGTGGTCAACGAGAAATATGGCCTGCGCGTCCTTGAATTCAACACGCATGAAATCAACGACCTTGCACCATGAAACGCGCGCCAACACTCACGCTCTTACTGGGTATCTCGTTACTCATCCTTTCTCCCTTTGCCTGCGCGCAAGGGGGAGATATCCCGTTGCTGAATGTGATTTCGCACGGAAATAGCCAAGAGTACAGCGTAAAAATCCAGGTCCTGATCCTGATGACCCTGGTGGGCATTCTGCCTACCCTGGTGCTGATGATGACCTGTTTTACCCGTTTTATTATTGTTCTTTCCCTGCTGCGTCAGGCGTTAGGGCTGCAACAAACGCCGCCGAACCGCATATTGATTGGCATTGCGCTGTCGTTAACCATGCTGGTGATGCGCCCAATCTGGCTCAATATTTACGATCATGCCGTTGTCCCTTTTGAAAACGATCAAATCACGCTCCCCGACGCGCTAAGCACTGCCGCCTCGCCGTTGAAGCGCTTTATGCTGGCGCAGACCAATAAAAAAGCGATTGCGCAGATCATGGAGATCGCCAACGCGAAAGGGAATGCAGTCGATCAGGATCTCTCCATTATCGTTCCCGCCTATGTGCTAAGCGAACTCAAAACCGCCTTCCAGATAGGTTTTATGATTTACATTCCGTTCCTGGTGATCGACCTGATCGTCGCCAGCGTACTGATGGCGATGGGGATGATGATGCTGTCACCGCTGATCGTTTCGCTGCCCTTTAAGCTAATGCTGTTTGTGCTTATTGATGGCTGGGCGCTGACCGTTGGGACGCTAACCTCCAGCATTCGCGGTCTGGGACTGGGTTAACGGAGATCAGACATGCTAACCATTGATGTAGCCGCAGACATCGTTGCCAGCGGTATAAAAGTTGTAATCATTTTAGTCTGTGTGTTGGTCGTTCCCAGCCTACTGGTCGGTATGTTGGTCAGCATTTTTCAGGCTGTGACGCAGATTAACGAACAAACGCTTAGTTTTTTACCCAGGCTAATCGTCACCCTCGCGGTATTGGGTATTTGCGGAAAATGGATGATCGTCCAGTTGAGCGATCTCTGCGTGCATCTGTTCACTCAGGCCGCCATTCTGGTGCACTAACATGCGCGAAACCGATATTACACAGTTAAGTAATCTGATACTGGGAATGTGGTTTCCCTTCGTACGCATTATGGCGTTTATTCACTACGCACCAGTACTGGATAATGCCGCGCTGACCATACGTATACGCATTATTTTGTCACTGGCGTTGGCCTTTATCATTACGCCGCTTATCTCCCACCCGGTGCCCACCAGCCTGCTGTCGATGAACAGTATTATTTTGACCACGGAGCAGTTTCTGTGGGGAATGCTTTTCGGCCTGATGCTGCAGTTTTTATTTTTAGCGCTACAACTGGCGGGCCAAATCCTCTCTTTTAATATGGGGATGAGCATGGCGGTGATGAACGACCCCAGCAGCGGCGCGTCAACGACGGTACTGGCGGAAATGATCAACATCTACGCGGTGATACTGTTTTTTGCCATGGACGGGCATCTGCTGCTGGTGAGCATTTTATTCAAAGGCTTTACTTACTGGCCGATTGGCAATGCGTTGCATCCGCAATCTCTGCGCACGATTTCTCTGGCGCTGGGCTGGGTATTCGCTGCCGCCACGCTGCTGGCGCTGCCGACAACCTTTATCATGCTGATTGTTCAGGGCTGCTTTGGTCTGCTAAACCGTATTGCGCCGCCGCTCAATCTGTACTCATTAGGTTTTCCCATTAACATGCTGGCGGGCCTGATCTGCTTTGCGACTCTGCTTTACAACCTGCCCGACCACTATTTGCACCTGGCGAATTTCGTCTTACAGCAGCTTGACGCGCTGAAGGGGCACTATGGCGGATAACAGTAGCGAAGAAAAAACAGAAAAACCCTCGGCGCAAAAACTTCGCAAGGCCAGACAAGAGGGACAAATACCGCGTTCAAAAGATATGGGGCTTGCCGCCAGTCTGTTTGCCGCGTTTATGGTGATCTCCAGCAGCTTTCCCTGGTACGAAGATTTCGTGCGTGAAAGCTTTATCAGCGTGCATCAGTACGCGCAGAACATTAATGACCCGGACATCATCGGTCAGTTCCTTGAACACCATCTGCTGATTCTGGGGAAATTCATCCTGACGCTGTTACCCATGCCGGTTGCCGCGCTGTTTGCCTCACTGGTTCCGGGAGGCTGGCTATTCCTGCCGAAGAAAATTTTGCCGGACTTTAGCAAATTAAGCCCGCTCAAAGGGATTGGTCGCCTGTTTTCTACCGATCATCTGGTGGATACCGGCAAGATGACGCTCAAAGCGATAGTGCTGCTGGTGATGCTATGGATCAGCGTACGCAATAACGTTGCCGCGTTTCTCGGCTTACAAGAGCTTCATTTCAAACAGGCCATCAGCGATGGTCTGGCGCTGTACAGCAGCATCATGCGCAACTTTGTCATCCTGTTTGTTTTCTTTGCGTTGATCGATGTCCCTCTGGCGAAAAAAATGTTCACCAAAGGGCTGAAGATGACGAAACAGGAAGTGAAAGAAGAGTATAAAAATCAGGAAGGTAAACCAGAGGTTAAGGCCAGGATCCGTCGCCTGCAACGGCAAATGGCGATGGGGCAAATTCGCAAAGTTGTGCCAAAAGCCGATGTGGTGATCACCAACCCAACCCACTATGCCGTGGCGCTACAGTACGACCAGTCACGCGCCGCAGCGCCTTTCGTGGTTGCCAAAGGCACCGATGAAATCGCGCTGTATATCAGGCAGGTAGCGGCAGAAAGCAATATTGAAATCGTTGAGTTTCCTAAGCTGGCACGCTCCGTTTATTACACCACCCAGGTGAATCAACAGATCCCATTTCAACTGTATCGGGCGATTGCACACGTCCTGACCTATGTACTGCAAATGAAACACTGGCGTGATGGTTCCCAAACCCGCCCTTCTCTGAACAGACATATTTCCATTCCAAAAGAGGTTCTTAAACTGGATGCCGAAAACAACTAAACAATTCCTCGCGCTGCTGCGTAACGGTAACATCGGCATTCCGCTGGTCATACTGTGTATCCTGGCGATGGTGATCCTGCCGTTACCACCGGCCCTGCTGGATATTCTGTTCACCTTTAACATCGTGCTGGCGGTGATGGTGCTGCTGGTGGCCGTTTCCGCAAAACGCCCGCTCGAATTCAGTCTGTTCCCGACCATTTTGCTGATCACCACCTTAATGCGCTTGACGCTGAACGTGGCGTCAACACGCGTGGTGTTACTGCATGGGCATATGGGCGCAGGCGCTGCCGGTAAGGTGATTGAGTCTTTCGGTCAGGTGGTGATCGGCGGTAACTTTGTCGTCGGTTTTGTGGTGTTCATCATTCTGATGATCATTAACTTTATCGTGGTGACCAAAGGTGCGGAGCGTATCTCCGAAGTTTCTGCCCGCTTTACGCTGGACGCCATGCCCGGTAAGCAGATGGCGATCGACGCCGATCTGAACGCAGGACTGATTAATCAGGCGCAGGCGCAAGCGCGACGTAAAGACGTAGCGGGCGAAGCGGATTTCTATGGCGCGATGGATGGTGCGTCAAAGTTCGTGCGCGGCGATGCCATCGCCGGGATGATGATCCTGGCTATCAACCTGATCGGCGGCGTCTGTATCGGGATCTTTAAATACGATTTAAGCGCCGAAGCCGCCTTCCAGCAATACGTACTGATGACCATCGGTGACGGCCTGGTCGCCCAGATCCCTTCTCTGCTGTTGTCGACAGCAGCAGCGATCATCGTCACCCGCGTAAGCGACAGCGGCGATATTGCCACGGACGTACGTAGCCAACTGCTGGCCAGCCCCTCCGTGCTTTATACCGCCACCAGCATTATGTTTGTGCTGGCAGTGGTGCCGGGGATGCCGCATTTCCCCTTCCTGATTTTCAGCGCCCTGCTGGGATTCACCGCCTGGCGCATGAGCAAGCGACCGAAGGTGGCTGAGACCGAAGAGAAAAATCTCGAAACGCTGACCAAAACCATCGCTGAAACCACCGAGCAACAGGTCAGTTGGGAAACTATCCCCTTAATAGAACCTATCAGCCTGAGCCTGGGATATAAGCTGGTGTCGTTGGTCGATAAATCCAAAGGGAATCCGCTCACTCAACGCATTCGCGGTGTGCGACAGGTGATCTCAGACAGCAACGGCGTGTTGTTACCGGAAATTCGCATTCGCGAAAACTTCCGCCTTAAACCCACCCAGTACGCCATTTTTATCAATGGGATCAAGGCCGATGAAGCCGATATTCCCGCAGATAAGCTGATGGCGCTGCCCTCCAGTGAAACCTATGGCGAGATCGACGGTGTTTTAGGCCACGATCCGGCCTA
Source organism: Citrobacter sp. LUTT5 (assembly GCF_009905315.1). NCBI lineage: Bacteria > Pseudomonadati > Pseudomonadota > Gammaproteobacteria > Enterobacterales > Enterobacteriaceae > Citrobacter > Citrobacter sp. LUTT5. Next base: position 3,950,896 of record NZ_CP047606.1, read on the forward strand.
TGGTATGCCGGTCACCTGGATTGTTCCGGCGCAAAAAGCTAAAGCGTTAAATATGGGGTACCAGGTTATTGATAGTGCCAGCGTCATTGCGACGCATGTGAATAAGATCATTCGTAACTATATTCCAGACCTGTTTAATTACGATGACATTACGCAGTTGCATAACCGCCTCTCTTCTATGGCGCCACGTCTGGCGGAAGATTTGAGCGCAGCGCTGAATTACAGCCAGCTCTTGAAAGTGTACCGGGCGCTGCTTATCGAAGGTGTGTCATTGCGCGATATCGTCACCATAGCCACCGTACTTGTCGCCAGTAGCACCGTGACCAAAGATCATATTTTGTTAACGGCGGATGTGCGTCTGGCGCTCCGTCGCAGCATTACCCACCCGTTTGTGCGCAAAGATGAGCTGGCCGTATATACGCTGAACAGTGAACTGGAGAATCTGCTGGCGAATGCGGTGAATCAGGCTCAGCAAAGTGGAAAAGTGGTGCTGGATAGCGTGCCGGTCGATCCCAATATGCTGAATCAGTTTCAGACCAATATGCCGCAGATAAAAGAACAGATGAAAGCGGCGGGGAAAGAGCCTGTGCTGCTGGTCGCGCCGCAGTTACGTCCTTTGCTCGCGCGCTATGCGCGCCTGTTTGCCCCGGGCCTACAGGTGTTGTCTTATAACGAAGTTCCGGATGAACTGGAATTAAAGATCATGGGGGCGTTAAGTTAACGCCTGACGAGGCGGTGTCATTACACCGCCTTTTTGATTACAGAATCGTATTTTCCGTAAGAATACGACGAGCGCCTAGATAATGATCCTGCCAGAAGTCATCGGATAAATTGCTCACCCGAATTGTTTCTCCTGTCCGTGGTGATTCAATAAATTGTCCCTGCCCCAAATAGACGCCCATATGATCGGCAATATCCCGGCTGTGAATTTGAAAGAACACTAAATCACCACGGCGAAGATCGCGGTTAGCGACAATAGTAGCCCGTCGATAGTGATACATTTCATTCGCTGTCCGGGGCAATTTTGCCGCCAGGATTTTGTTGTAGGCATAAAAAATCAGCCCGCTACAGTCAAACCCTTCATCCGGATCGGTACCGCCCCACAAATAGGGTTTACCGAGCTGTTGCTCAAGTCGGTGGATGGCCACTTCAGTGATATTGTGTAGATGATCGCTACTGAGAAAATGATCATTCTCAGCCAGTTCCTGCCAGCGATGGTCGCTGGCTTTTAGTGGGCCAGGGAACCACTCCGGGTGCTGTTTAATCAGCGCCCGGTTCTGCTGGCGCAGCGCGCTTTTACTTTCTGCGTTGCCTTCCACCACGTAGCTTGCCTGCTTTTTTACCTGTGCGTGATACTGCTTCAGCAGCCGGGCTCGATTACGCATGCGAATTTGCGCCGCATAGCTTACATGGGCGTCAGATAAGAGGGGCTGAACTTTGGCGACAGACGGTGAGGACAATACAACACACAAAGACAGCAGACCCGGCAAAAAGCGTCGGGGTGCAGAGACAAAAGACATGAAAACATAAATACCTAATCAAACACGTTCCGCGCAGTCTACCGCTATTACCGGGTATTCCATTTTAATATTTGATTATTAAAGTATTAATTTTTTAAATTCAATACATTAGGAATTTTGCACTAATAGGGCTCAATGACGGTCGCTCACCCGCAAAATACGCCAGTGTCTGACAGACTTTAAGCACAATTATCCGTATAAAGAAAATCTAAAGTGTAAACGCAGCAAGAGAGACTTGCGAAAAACTCTCTGGGTGATAATGTGAGCGCTCCAGATCCAGATTTATCCGATTTGGGGACTCTTTTGCCGTCCTGGCGTGTGTGATCGTTTTATCAAGGAATAAGCAGTATGCGTAAAATCGCATTTTTTCTTGCGATGCTTTTATTGCCGTGCGTTTCATTTGCCGGTTTGCTGAGCAGCAGCAGCCCGACTACGCCTGTCAGCAAAGAATATAAGCAGCAATTAATGGGCTCCCCCGTTTATATCCAGATCTTCAAAGAAGAGCGAACGTTGGATCTGTACGTCAAGATGGGCGAACAGTATCAATTGCTCGACAGTTATAAGATCTGTAATTATTCCGGTGGCTTAGGGCCGAAACAGCGTCAGGGTGATTTCAAAAGTCCGGAAGGATTTTACAGCGTTCAGCGTGGACAGCTGAAACCGGATAGCCGCTTCTATAAAGCGATTAACATTGGTTTCCCTAATGCCTACGATCGCGCACACGGTTATGAAGGTAAATACCTGATGATCCACGGCGCCTGCGTTTCCGTCGGCTGCTATGCGATGACCGACAACGGCATTGATGAGATTTTCCAGTTTGTCACCGGCGCGCTGGTGTTCGGGCAGTCCAGCGTACAGGTTAGCATTTACCCGTTCCGCATGACCGATGCCAACATGCAGCGCCATAAGTTCTCGTATTACAAAGAGTTCTGGTCGCAGCTAAAACCGGGATACGATTACTTCGAACAAACGCGTAAGCCACCGACCGTTTCCGTCGTCGATGGCCGTTACGTTATCAGCAAGCCGTTGAGTCACGAAGTGGTTCAGCCGCAACTGGCATCAAACTACGCGCTCCCCGAGACAAAATAATGCCCACTCGCCTGGCATAATCTTTTGCCAGGTTTCATTGCCTGTTAACGGTTGAGTGGCAATCACGGTGACCACATCATTGGGTGTGGTCTCTGAGCTAAAATCAATCTCCACATCCTGATCCAGCAATGTCGCCACGCCAAACGGCGCACGCCGCGTGATCCAAAACAAATTGGTCGAGCAGAAGGCCATCACATAACGTCCGTCAGACAACAGCATGTTGAAGACGCCCTTCTCCCGCAGTTCTCCTGCCAGCATCGCGATATATTTAAACACCGCCGTCATATTGCCAGGCGTGCGCGGATAACGCTCCGTCAGCTTGTGGAGCAGCCAGCAGAAGGCTTTTTCGCTGTCGGTTTCACCGACCGGGCGGAAATTACCGGTCTCCAGTGATTTATAACCGCTGAGTTGCCCGTTATGGGCATACGTCCAGTTACGTCCCCATAGTTCACGGGTAAATGGATGGGTATTTTCCAGCGCTACTTCTCCACGATTCGCCTGACGAATATGGGCAATCACGGAACAGGATTTGATGGGATAGTCTTGTACCAGTTTGGCGATAGGCGAATTAAAGCTGGGTTGCGGATCTTTAAACGTACGGCAGCCCTTACCTTCATAAAACGTAATACCCCAGCCGTCTTTGTGCGGCCCGGTACCTCCGCCGCGCTGGACCAGCCCGGTGAAGCTAAAGCAGATATCGGTTGGCACATTGGCGCTCATCCCGAGCAGTTCGCACATACATCACCTACCTTAAAACCGTGAACTGCCTGATGGAGCTACGCTTATCAGGCCTACGTGGCGCTCATGTAGGCCGGATACGACTTCAGCCACCATCCGGCAATCGTCTTCTTATGGTTTAACCATCTCTTTTTCGATCAACTGGATCAGGATATGAATCACTTTGATATGAATTTCCTGAATACGATCAGCGTAGCCAAAGTGCGGCACGCGAATTTCGATATCCGCGCTGCCCGCCATTTTGCCGCCATCTTTACCGGTCAGGGTGATAACTTTCATCCCTTTCTCACGCGCTGCGGCAATCGCTTTAATTACGTTACCGGAATTACCCGAAGTCGAGATGCCTAACAGGACATCTCCCTCACGACCCACGGCTTCTACGTAGCGAGAGAACACATAATCGTAACCGAAATCGTTGCTGACGCAGGAGATATGGCTGACGTCAGAGATAGCGATAGCAGGGTAACCAGGACGGTTTTCACGATAGCGTCCGGTCAGCTCTTCGGCAAAGTGCATCGCGTCGCAATGGGAACCGCCGTTACCGCAAGAAAGTACCTTACCGCCGGCTTTAAAGCTGTCTGCCAACAGGACCGCCGCGCGCTGAATGGCGTGAATATTGGCGTCATCTTTAAGAAAATTAGCCAGCGTTTCCGCCGCTTCGCTCAGTTCGTTACGAATAAGATCCTGGTACATGAGGATATCCTTCAGCATGAATGTAAATGACAAGGTGCAGTGTACCGGATAGCGCTACCAGCGAGAAGTACAAGCCACAGGAATGGCTACGGCTTTTGATTTTTTGTGCCGGTTAAAACAGCAACAATGTGAGCTTTGTTGTAATTATTTTGTAAACACATTGCTAAAAGAATTTACATCCACTACAACCATATCATCACAAGTGGTCAGACCTCCTACAAGCAAGGGAGCTTTTCGTTATGATGATTTTGAGTATTATCGCTACGGTTGTTCTGCTCAGCGTTCTGTTTTATCACCGCGTGAGCTTATTCCTCAGCAGCTTAATTTTGCTCGCCTGGACGGCCGCGCTTGGCGTGGCTGGCCTGTGGTCAGTCTGGCTGCTGGTTCCTCTGGCCATTATTCTCGTACCGTTTAACTTTACGCCGATGCGCAAATCTATGATCTCTGCACCGGTGTTCCGCGGTTTCCGTAAAGTCATGCCGCCGATGTCGCGTACTGAGAAAGAAGCGATTGATGCCGGTACGACCTGGTGGGAAGGTGACCTGTTCCAGGGCAAGCCTGACTGGAAAAAACTGCATAACTATCCTCAGCCGCATCTGACTGCTGAAGAGCAAGCGTTTATTGATGGTCCAGTGGAAGAAGCGTGCCGCATGGCGAACGACTTTCAGATCACTCACGAACTCGCGGATCTGCCTCCGGAACTGTGGGCATATCTGAAAGAACACCGCTTCTTCGCGATGATCATTAAGAAAGAGTACGGCGGGCTGGAATTCTCAGCATATGCTCAGGCTCGCGTTCTACAGAAACTCTCCGGCGTTTCCGGGATCCTGGCGATCACCGTTGGCGTGCCTAACTCATTAGGCCCAGGCGAACTGCTGCAACATTACGGCACCGAAGAGCAGAAAAATCATTATCTGCCACGTCTGGCTCGCGGTCAGGAGATCCCATGCTTTGCTCTGACCAGCCCGGAAGCCGGCTCCGACGCAGGCGCGATCCCTGATACCGGCGTGGTTTGTATGGGCGACTGGCAGGGCCAGCAGGTGCTGGGTATGCGCCTGACCTGGAACAAACGCTATATCACGCTGGCGCCTATCGCTACCGTGCTGGGTCTGGCATTTAAACTCTCCGACCCGGAAAAACTGCTGGGTGGCGAAGAAGATCTTGGCATTACCTGTGCGCTGATCCCAACCTCAACGCCAGGTGTACAAATTGGGCGTCGTCACTTCCCGCTGAACGTGCCGTTCCAGAACGGTCCAACACTGGGCAAAGATGTGTTTGTACCAATTGATTACATCATCGGTGGTCCGAAAATGGCCGGTCAGGGCTGGCGCATGCTGGTGGAATGCCTGTCTGTGGGACGTGGTATTACCCTGCCATCTAACTCGACGGGCGGCGTGAAATCGGTCGCGATGGCCACCGGCGCGTATGCGCACATTCGTCGCCAGTTCAAAATCTCTATCGGCAAGATGGAAGGTATTGAAGAGCCGTTGGCACGTATTGCCGGTAACGCCTACGTGATGGACGCTGCAGCATCACTGATTACCTACGGCATTATGCTGGGTGAAAAACCGGCGGTGTTGTCGGCCATCGTGAAATATCACTGCACCCACCGCGGACAGCAGTCAATCATCGATGCGATGGATATCACTGGCGGTAAAGGCATTATGCTTGGCGAAAGCAACTTCCTCGCCCGTGCTTATCAAGGTGCGCCAATCGCTATTACCGTTGAAGGTGCCAACATTCTGACCCGTAGCATGATGATCTTCGGTCAGGGTGCGATTCGCTGCCATCCGTATGTTCTGGAAGAGATGGCTGCGGCACAGAGTAACGATGTGAATGCGTTCGACAAGCTGCTGTTCAAACACATCGGTCACGTCGGCAGTAACAAAGTGCGTAGCTTCTGGCTTGGCCTGACGCGTGGTTTAACCAGCAGCACGCCAACTGGCGATGCGACCAAACGTTACTACCAGCACCTGAACCGTCTGAGCGCCAACCTGGCCCTACTTTCAGATGTGTCGATGGCTGTACTGGGCGGTAGTCTGAAGCGTCGTGAACGTATCTCCGCACGTCTGGGCGATGTGTTAAGTCAGCTGTATCTGGCCTCCGCGGTGCTGAAGCGTTATGACGACGAAGGCCGTCATGAAGCGGACCTGCCGTTGGTTCACTGGGGCGTTCAGGATGCGTTGTACAAAGCGGAACAGGCGATGGACGATCTGCTGAAGAACTTCCCGAACCGTCTGGTCGCGGGCTTGCTGAATGTGGTTATCTTCCCTACCGGTCGCCACTACCATGCACCGTCTGACAAATTGGATCATAAAGTCGCGAAGATTTTGCAGGTTCCGAGCGCTACTCGTTCTCGTATTGGTCGCGGTCAATATCTGACGCCAAGCGAGCATAACCCGGTTGGTTTGCTGGAAGAGGCGCTGCTGGACGTGATTGCAGCCGACCCAATCCACCAGCGGATCTGTAAAGAGTTGGGTAAAAACCTGCCATTTACCCGTCTCGACGAACTGGCGCACAATGCGCTGGCGAAAGGGCTGATTGATAAAGATGAAGCCGCGATTCTGGTGAAAGCCGAAGCGAGCCGCCTGCGCAGTATCAACGTGGATGACTTTGAACCCGAGGAGCTGGCGACTCAGCCGGTAAAGCTGCCAGAGAAAGTGCGTAAAGTCGAAGCCGCATAACGACACTCGCACGACGTTTAGCCCCGCTTAATGCGGGGCTTTTTATTGCCACATTTTCATTAATGCTCATGCTACAGTGTCAAAATATTGTTCAACGAGGAGCCTCGATCGTGCCTGGTTTGAAAATTACTCTGCTGCAACAACCATTGATCTGGATGGATGGTCCGGCCAACCTGCGCCATTTTGACCGACAACTGGAAACCGTCGCCGGACGTGATGTCATTGTATTGCCTGAGATGTTTACCAGCGGATTTGCCATGGAAGCGGCAAATAAATCGTTGCCGCAAGAAGAAGTTGTAAGCTGGATGCGTAGCAAAGCGCAGCAGACAAATGCCCTGATAGCAGGTAGCGCGGCGATACAGTCTGAACGGGGGCCGGTGAATCGTTTTTTGCTGGTTGAACCCGAAGGTAATGTGCATTTCTACGACAAGCGCCATCTGTTCCGCATGGCGGATGAGCACCAGCATTACCAGGCGGGTGACGCGCGCGTTATTGTTGAATGGCGCGACTGGCGCATTCTGCCGTTGGTCTGTTATGACCTGCGTTTTCCGGTATGGTCGCGCAATCGCAACGATTACGACCTTGCGTTGTATGTTGCCAATTGGCCTGCGCCGCGTTCTCTGCACTGGCAGGTTCTGCTTGCCGCACGGGCGATTGAGAACCAGGCTTATGTAGCAGGATGTAACCGCGTGGGCACTGACGGTAACGGGCATCATTATCGCGGTGACAGCCGGGTGATTAATCCGCAGGGTGAGATTATTGCCACCGCCGAGCCGCATCAGGCCACACGCATTGACGCAGAACTGTCTCTCTCAGCGCTGCGTGAATATCGCGAGAAATTTCCCGCCTGGCAGGATGCCGACCCGTTCACGCTATAACTATCGCCTTCACTCCCGCTGCATAACGTTTTTCCGTGGCGGGATTGTTTCACTCCGTAACCAACCGCAAAACAAATTCGCGTGGCGACATGCGGTGGGCATCGTATCCTGCAAAAGATAATCACTCGTAACCAGCGAGTGACTGACAATGTTAATAATTCCCTTATCAGGATCTCGACATGAAGAACTTCTTACGCATGACTTTGCTGGCAGTTACCGTGGCTGGCGCTTCTTTTAGCACGCTTGCAGCAACCACATCTAATGTTCCGGCTCCAGCCCAGGATCCGATAGTACAACATCTTAAGTTGAGCACTGACCAGATTGCGCAGATTAAAAAACTGCACCAGCAGCTTGAAACCAACGTAAGCCAGATTTCGGTGAAGGATGTTAAAGACGGCGCGTTGATTGACGTCATCAAGTCCGGGAAGTGGGATGAAGCAGCCGTCAAAAAACAGCTTTCGGCATTCAGCAACATCGAACAGCAGGCGCGTTATTATCGCGTGAAATACTATTTTGACCTGAACAAAGTGCTGACTCCAGAACAGCGCCAGCAGGTGCAAAAAGACATCGCACAGACGCTAAGCGAGTAATTGCCAGAGCCTGAATCAGCAATGATTCAGGCTTTTCGGTAAAATCGCCTGTTCAAACAGAAACCCCTGTACAGCATCTGCGCCGCTCATACGGCAAATGGCATAATCCTGTGGCGTTTCTACCCCCTCAATGACAACCCGTTCACCCAGCCCACGAAACTGATTGACCAGAACCCTCAACTGCCACTCCGATGTTCTGAACTGATGAAACATTCCACTTTCAATTTTGATGGCATCGAAACGGATGCCCGACAGCCGCCAGACAAAAAATAGCTCAGGTGAAACATCATCCAGCCACACGCGAAACCCGTGACGCACCAGCGTTTTTACGGCGATGCATACGGCCTGCTGCTCTGCCTTCTCCAGCCGCATCATGGAGCCCGGATCCTGAATCTCAATAACAATCCGCCCCTGATGCACCTGCTTTGTGAGACGCGTGACCCATGACAGACAGGTCAGCATCCTGACGGATAAATTCAACGAATAGCTTCCAGAAAGAGCCAGCACCCGTTGCATTTGCCATAGAAAAAGCTGCTGTTTTGCCGCAATTGAAAGGTGCTTGAAAAACAAATCCAGTGGAAGCGGAGTGCGTACCTGACTTAACACTTCACAGACATCTAGCGATACGTCATCAAAAAAATGAATGCGCTGCAAACGGATCCCAGTGATCTGCAGCAGTTCGGCGTTGCGGGGAAGTTCTGGTACATAACGGGCCTGTTCGCTGAATCTGTTCATATCATTCCAGTATTTTATTAAAAGGACGTCGTGCATCCTGCAGCCACGGGATACGGCGATCATTCGGGTATATCAGGCAAAAGCGCGTCGCCAGACGATGCGCCTCGACAAGGTCGCGCTGTTGCAACGCCAGCAAGATTTGCGTGAAGGAGACATTAGGGTCTGGGTGAACGCGCACATAGTCAGGCGCCCAGCGGCGAACCGCCTCCAGCCAACGAGCGTCCCGAGTACGCTGATACCGTTGCAGATACCCCATCTGGACATCAAACCGATAGCGACTGGTAAGAAGCCAGCCTCCTACAGGGAGCGATTCGGCAAGATGCCACTGCGATGACTGCCTCTCCGCCAGCGTCAGTTGCTGTTGCGTATGCAGCGTGAGAAGCAGCAATGGCGCGACTGTCAGTAGCGAGATAACCCCTGGCGCGCGAATCAGCCACGTCGAGGTAAGCGCCAGGCGTATTCCAGCTCGGTCGCTGTCTGCACATCGAAGCAACAGGATCAGCAGTAGCCAATGCGGCGTTGACTGCCTGACGGGGTATTCCGTCAGCATATGAATCACCACCGGCAGCGCCGCCACCAGACAGGGGCGACGCCAACGATTTCCATGCCTCCAGAGCCAGAAACCACTCGCAATAAAACACAGCGCTCCCACCAGCCCAACCAGACCGCCCTCCACCAGCCATAACACCAGTTCATTGTGCGGATGCGAGATGCTGCTCAACCCCAACGGTCCCGCACGTTCGAGAAACACGGCGGCAAAACTGCCCACACCCCACCCCGTCCACGGGCGTTCGGCAAATAATGCCAACGACGCTTTGAGTACCGTCCAGCGCACCTGGGAAGTGGTGAAATGATCGACCGTTGCTACGGACAAAAAATGGCGAGCGAGCGACCCCGTCGCCATGCCTGACGCCAACGGTAACAGGAGTAGTAACAACGTACGCCGTTGCGCCGGGAAAACCGCCAGCAGCAGCACTTCACCGACTACCAGAGACAGGTAACCGGTTTGCGACTGGGATTCATGCAGCACAAATCCCATCATCACCAGGCCAACCCCGATGACAATTCGATACCCGTCGCGCAGCCGTAAAAAGAGCGTGGCTGACAGCAACACGCCACAGGCCGTAAAGCTGGCCAGCAGGTTGACCTGCTGAAAAATGCCGTAAGGCCGTGTACCACGTCGCCAGGCAAACTCCCAGTAATCAACACCCGGCAAATGCCAGTACTGATAGACAAACACCAGACATTCAATCACGCACGCCCCCCATAGCAGGGCCAGCAGTGCCGTCAGGGTGTTTGCCGTGAGAGGAATTTGCAATGTGACCAGATAGACGCTCACACCTCCCAGTAACGCCCCCGCCACCAGTAGTGCCTCGGCCTGCCTGACGTCAGGTGTTAGCAGGCAAAGCAACATCAGGATGAACGCCCCGATCGTAAAACCCGCAGCTGGCACAGTGATGCGCCAGCGTTGACGAGGCGCCAGCATCAATGCGCTTGCAGCCAGTACAACAGCGTAGATCCAGCTCGTAATATTAAGCGGCAACGACAGACCGCTGCCGCCGTTGTTCGGCCAGTAGAAATGCATGGCCCCACACCAGAAAAACAGACTAATACCGAGCAATAATTTCTGCGCAGGCAGCGGCGCAATGCGATTCAGTACGTTCATCATGCTACTGGTAGTTCAACGTCCAGGTCCCGCTGGCGCTGAACGGACCGTATTCGAGAGACTGATTTTTTATCGCCGATGGCTCCGCTGCGACCCACGCCAAAAAATTCAGCGTCATCGAACCTTCTGTTATCTCTTTGACTGATGTGCTCTCATCAAGGCGGATTGCCGTGCCGTCCTCTTCGCTCATCCCAATCCCGATCCCTGACGCGCCGCCTTGTTCACTGCTATCCAGCGCCAGATGATCGGCCAGCTCCGCATCCTCACGACCGCTGAAGGTAACCGAGATCCCACGGAAAACCTCAGGATTGCAGTCGCGTAACTGGATGCTGAATTTTTCCGGCTTACTGCGCCCCGAGAGATAGAGATCCTGCGTCGCGATTTGCTTGAAATCGACCTCGATTTTGTCGCCACCCGGTGCAAGGCTGCAGGCCAGCGCTCTGATGGTGCCGTGAAAATACATATCGCCGCCGACCAGTTTGGTGTCGGCCTGTGCCATGCTGCCAAGCAGCAACATAACGGTCGCGAATAACGCCGAGAATCTCATGACATCCCCCTACTGAAACTGCGCGACAACGGTGGCAGAGGCTTCAAATTCACCTTCCTTCACACTTCCCACGCCCGGCTTTGCCACCGGCGCGGCGGTGAGATTCCAGTCGCCCTGATTCTGGTAAAACCCCTTCACGTTGTAAAATTGATTGGGCACAACGGTGCCACCACTCTCGTCTTTAAGCATAATGCCGAGATCGTCGCGTTTTTGTCCGCCGCTTAACGTGCCGAGGAGATTACCGTTAAATCCCGCCGTGCCTGACGCCGTGGTCGTTTGCACGCCAAGATTGATATTCAGCGCGCCCTGATCGAAGCTGCCGCCCTCACACACCACATGTATAGGGATTGGCTTACTATAGTTAGTGCCGTTGAGCCGGGCAGCGGATCCTGGCAAATCGCCAAACTCAATGCTGATTTTGTCTCCCCGGTTGAAGGTGCATTTGTCCGGTACGGTAATCAGCCCGGATTTAATCACCACGCGGGAAATTGGCGTTGTCGGCGTAGGACCAGCATCCCCTAAGCGCCCAGCAACCTCCACCAGCGACTGGGAGGTAATATTGATGCCATTAATAATGGGTTTTGTGACAATAAACGTCACTTTCCCTTTTGAACCACTTTCTATGTTGGTAGCCCGCTCGTAACCTTTGCGCTTTTTGCAGCTATGATCGTTATAACGATTTGAAAAATTGGTAAAAGGTGCCTGAACGTAGTTGTTATAACGCCCGGCGACCCACACCTGTACTTCCACATCCAGATACTCGTTTAGACGAAAACGGTTCGCTCCCTGATTGGAAGGCGGCATCGTGGTCGTGGTGGTGTAGTAAATCGGTTGTCGGGAGATGTCAGCCTGTTCGCAGTGAAAATCCACTACATACCAACTGCCAAGATTCCAGGGGAACGGCTCCGTTCTGCCGCCCACGTGGTTTTTGCTGAGATCCAGCGAGTTCAGTTCAATATCGTACTGATGCGGCGACCCACCTTCCGGCTCACCTTCTCCCTGTGTAAATGCCTGCCCGGCCAGAGGACAGCCTGCCAGCACCCCCCACAGCAGCATTTTGCGCAATACGCTCATAGATACTCCAGCTTAAGTCTGACCAGACCGTTAAATTCTCCGGCGGTCACCTCTCGCCCAAAAGATTCCAGCGCGGCAAGAAAATGAATGGCGTTATCGCCCGGTTTGAGGATCCACATGCGTTGCGGTTGATTCAGGTGGATCAACTGCTTACGTTCAGTCAGTAGCCGGATGCCCGCGCCGCGAACATCGCCACGAATGCGCCCCAAATCGCTGTTTTCCGGTGCGCCTTCAGCCATCATCGTCATCGAAACACCACGCTCCACCGTGCTGTAAGCAAGCTCAGGCATCTCACTGGTCTGCCCGGGAAAATCCCTTAAGGTATGACCGGAGCCCTTTAAACAACCGTTCAGATACAGCGTGACCAATACCGGATCGCTGCGATCGCCGCCCTGGCGAAATCGGCTGGCGGAAATATCACCAAGATCGATAGTCTGATCGCGGGAGGCCATATCCAGCACGCACGGCGAAACGAATACCCGACCATGAAAGCGGACATTGCCATACTCACCGGACACGTTGCTCATATCCTGGCGACCGCTTGTGGCCTGAACCGAGCAGGCCATGCCCGCCATCAGCAGAGCGCAAAGCATCTTTTTCATTTACGAATCCTGTTACCGGGGCTGTTGCTCCATTGGCAATGCTTTACACACATTGCCTGTGCAGCTGAATTTCAATTCGGGATGACCGCCAAAATCGTTCACATACATCATGCTGAACTGGCTAACGCTGCCGTCGGTCACGCTGAAATCGCGAGATGACTTTGGTGAAACCATAACCCCAGGGAAGTCAGTCAGCCTGTCGCCGCCCTGAGCTTCAGGTTTGCGGCTTAAGCCGATCAAGGTGACGAAGTACGGCGTTGGGTTATCCACACTCCAGCGCAGGCCCTGCTTATGAAAGACCAGTTGGTTTTGCCACACGGCGCCCGGTGTTTCCGGCACGATGGCGGTCGGACGGTAGAACAGTTTGATACGCGACTGCATCGCCAGCTGCAGAACGTTCGGCTTATCCGGCTTGGGCGGAATTTCGCGCACGTTCAGGTAGAACAGACTTTCTCGATCCTGTGGCAGAGCGTTAATACCGCTGGTTTTCGTCACACGTGCAATGCCCTTTTGCCCGCCGTTAATCCGTTGTAGCGGCGGTAAAACCATCAGCGGCGAAGTAATTTTTGTTCCATTGGCGTCTTCCACCCACGACTGAGCCAGAAACGGAATGCTCGGACTGGTGTTGGTTAAGTTCGCGCTGACAGAGCGCGCATCACCAGTGATGATCAGGCGCGTACGGTCAAGTGCGATACCCGCCCATGAGGCGTTGATCTCTGCAATCAAAAGCAGACCGCAGGCCACGGGTTTCAGCCAACGCTGCACGGAGTAAAAAGCTTTATTTTTCATGACAAAATTCATTCAGGTTATTGAAATTATTCACAAGGCAACAGCACGTTACCCTCCGGGTTGATTTGTTGCGGCACCTGTAAGTGACACTGAGCACGACCGCCCCAGGCAACAGAAAGACGCTCAGCTGGATTCACACCCGCAATCCAGGCCATGCCGTTTTCCATCACCATGGCGACGCTGACACCGTTGGCGTTAAACACTTCGGCACCAAACGGCGGTACAGAGCCATCCTTCAGGCGCAGCAGCGCCATCATTTTTTGCCCCTGCGCCACGGCGAAGCGCTGATAACCAATCGCGCCTTCCGTCAGGGTGTTGGTGACGATGGCTTTGGTCGCGGAAATATCCTCGTCCATTGCGTCTACATCGATACGGGTATCAAAGCTGTGATAGCTGACGACGTCCGGTACGACGGCAATACCGAAGCGGTTTGAGTGCGCCTGTTCACCGTTCAGCGGTACATTCGCCACACCGTCGGTATCAACCATCACCCTGGCGGTATTCATTGACGCCTGGCTGTTATGCAGCGCCGCGCCGTGACGCGTTGCGGTAAAGCCGCCGCGCATCGTGCCGCCAACGGAGAAATAACGTGATTGCTGCCAGCTGACGTTAGACTCAAGCTCAGCCATCATGCTGCGATGCTTGTAGTAACCATCAAACGCGGTGTGCCCTTCACCGGAAACCCCTGCGCGCAGTCGCCATGGATTGTTACGGTCGCGGTTATCGGAATACGAAACCATCTGACTGGTCTGGTTGCCGCTGTTTTGCACTTCATAATCCATGGAGCGGCCATCGCTCCATGGCACAGAAATGGACAGCGAAAGGCTGTCGTCCCGTTTGCCCTGATACTCAGAGCGGTAAGCAGCAAGGTTGGCGCTGATCCCCTGAATGCCTGCGAACGAAAAGCTGTGTCCCATCGACAACCCGTAACGATCCTGAGAGCCACGATCCCAGTAATTCTGGTGGGTATAGGTCAGGTACAGCGTGGTCGCTAATTGCGGGTCGTCAGCAAAAAAGGTCTTGTTACCGGTGATGGTGTACATCTCTTTTTCGTTGCCGGCGCTGTTGTTATTTTCATACTGCTCGTCAAGGAACTGCGAGAAGGTGCGGAAGTTACGCTGTGAAAAGCGGTAACCAGCAAAGGTGATGGCGCTGTTGTACTCATCAAAGGTTTTGGCATAGCTGAGCTTAAAGGACATCCCTTTTTGTTCAGTCTGATGCTTCACCCGACTCACGGATTGCGTCGCGTCAGCCGACAGCGCACCCAGCCAGCTCAAATCCCGCCCAATCCCCATCGACCAGGCGTTATAACGATCGCCAGTGAGCAACGCGCCGCCATACAGCGACCACGCATTGCTGACCCCCCAGGAAAAATCACCGCTATAAAACGCAGGCCCCTGGACGTCGTGGTTATAACGCGATGGCTTACCGACCGCGGCGTTGTATCGAACATAGCCCGGGCGCGTCAGGTAAGGAATATCGGCCGTATTGACCTGAAAGGTTTGTACACTGCCATCCTGCTCTTCGACGCGAACATCCAGCGTGCCGCGTACCGAGCCGTGCAGATCCTGAATATTAAATGGCCCCGCAGGAACGGTGGTTTGATAGATAACACGCCCCTGCTGACTGACAGTGACCTTCGCATTGCTGCGCGCGATGCCATGTACTTCGGGCGCGTAGCCCTGCAAATTCGGCGGCAGCATGCGTTCGTCGCTGGCGAGGTTCGCCCCGGTGAAACGTACCGAATCAAAAACCTGAGAATTCAGGTAGATTTCGCCGAGCGTCAGTTTTGCCGCCTGCATCGGTAACGGGCGATAGGCATAGATCTGATCCCAATCGATTCGCCCTCGGTTCTCATCCGAAGCGTAATTGGCTTGGTACTGGCCACGAAAACGCCACGCGCCGAGGTTAAAGCCAGTCTGCCCATAGCCAGACAGAGAGCGATAACGATCGCCGCCCTGCTCGTAATGTGTGGCCTGGCCTGAAACGCTGTAGTCAAAAATTAGCCCTGCGACACCGTTATCCCAACGCTCCGGCGGCGTCCAGTCTGGATCGGTATATTTCATCCATGCCTGAGGCACGGTAATGTCCAGTACGCCGGCGCTATTATTCAGCACCACACCCGGCAGGCGGGAAATGTCATAGCAGGCCGCGCTGATCGGGTGAATATAGGTCAGCGCCTCTTCTTTGAGCGCCAGTAATTCAAGTTGTTGTGGCGTCAGACAGGCCATGGATTTATGCGGGTTGGCAGGGTCGACGATATAACGAATCGACTGCTGAGGGATCTCCTGGCTGTTAATACGAACATCCAGCAGATATTCTCCGGGAGTCACAAAGTTGCCTTCGGAAAAACGCTGCAAATCGACATTGTGCCTGTCGCTGGCATCCAGTACGTCGGTATTAAATTCAATGGCCTCATCCGCTTCAACAAATGAAGAGGCACAGACCAGAGCAATAAAAAGCGCCAGACGTTTTTTATCTGTTTTCAGCGTGATCATTTTCGTTCGCAAACCTTCAGATACCCGAATTGCAGTGCAGCTCAGAGATAATTCACAACAAAATGCGTGACCGCAGTAAATTCGCCGGATGTCATTCTTCCGTCGCGGGAGATCAAATAAGCCGTAAAATTGAGCGTGTTTTTCCCTGGGTTAAGCGCATAGTCCGGTGATGGCTCACCCAGATGAATTTGCTGTCCTTTGCCGTCATATATTTCTATCGCTAAATTTTCAGTTTCCGATTGCACGCTCAGATAATCAGGATTGTCACTATCGGGTGCGCCGGAAAAGGTAATATTGGCGCGTTGAAACAGACTCCCCGGATGTTGAGAATCCCCAAGGGAACATCCCAGCAAATGAATGCTGAAATCATGCGCAGATACTTTTTCAGGTTTACCGGAAATATCTCTGGCTGAGAGATCATCAAATTCAACCAGTAGCGACCGGTCGCGCGGATCGACATAACAGGCAGCTTCAATAATATTTCCCCGCATGCGCATTTTGCCGGGCGTACTGACAAGACGATGAGTGTCAGCCAAAACCCATGCAGGCGATATAAAGATAAAAAGCAGTAAAATACGCCATCCAGGCATCACCGCATTTCCTTTCAGTTATTCGCAGGAAGGGTTAGGCAGGCGCATAATTGCGCCTGCTGCAGATCGTTACTGGTAGTCGATCTGGAAATTAACGGTAGATTCGAAATCACCCGGAGTTACCGCTGCAGATGCGTTGTTTGCCTGCAGGTAAGCGACGAAATCAATGTCGGTTTCGCCATCGGTAATGTTGACCTGAGAGGCCGCTTTGCCCCATTCCACGTCCTGGTTGCCGCTGTCAACCATACCGATGCCCGCACCCTTTGCAGTACCCGAGGTGAACGCGGCCAGCGCGTTGTTATCTGAATCAATTGTTGCCGGGGTATAGGTCACAGTAGCCGTTTTCGCGACGGTCGTATCACAGCCCTGCAGCACGATTTTGGCATGCTTAACGCCTGCACGTTGGTTGTCTTTTAACTGAGAGGTTGGGATTTCACCAAAATTTACCTGCACCGGGCTGGATTCTGGGGCCAGACCGCATGCGGAATTAACCAGAGAACCAGTGAAGTGAATTTTACCGTTAGTCGGTTCAACATTTTTTGCAGCATAAGCAGAAGATGCAGTAAAAGTCATTCCCGCCATCAGCGCACAGGCCACAGCCACGTTTTTCATTTTCATATTACTACTTAACCTTATATCTTTTTTTTGGTTATTCCGACGATCTATTTCCGCAGACAATCAATGCAAGGGAAATCCTGATCTGCAGGTGGCGGTAGTGCATATCCTTGCAAACAATCCATCTCAAGCCACCCCGTATTTTGAACTTCATTGGTATTCCATCCGAAATACCGTCCACAGGTGTTTACGCTGTTTCGGGACTTATATTAAGTCGACGAAAAAATGACACAATGCAAAAATCCGGTATTAATCAAACTCAGGGAATCGTGTTGTAACACTGTCTGTCGAGCGATCGTTTACCTAAAAAACAGCCAAAAAACACACCACACCCAGTGTTAATTGCTATTATTTATAGTTTTTATAGAGTTTTTATCTATCAAATATTTTTTTATTTAGCCAGAAGAACAGGCAAAATGTATTTATGAAAGTTTTGTAAAAATGAAATTAGGTATCAAAAGCGAGTAATGACAATAAGATAGTGAAAGAGAGGAAGGACATAGGAGGATTCTATTAGATATATTAAAAGATTGTTATATAAATATTAATAAAGAGTTCTATAGTACAATCATTTTTTATAAATGAATTATGTTATGCTATTGCTTCCCCCACTCGAATGCGAGATATCCTGCTTTAAAGGAGACATCAGTGATTTCTCATATACCAATAAACAAAATCAAATCCGTAATTATTGGTGATGGCTTAGTTTTCAGACCACATAAAAATACCCTAAAAGACCTGGCGTCTGGTGAAATGGCCACATTGAATAATGTGGCAACACAATTACTGCTCTATCTG
This sequence comes from Citrobacter sp. LUTT5, assembly GCF_009905315.1. Taxonomy (NCBI): domain Bacteria; kingdom Pseudomonadati; phylum Pseudomonadota; class Gammaproteobacteria; order Enterobacterales; family Enterobacteriaceae; genus Citrobacter; species Citrobacter sp. LUTT5. The sequence continues at coordinate 3,969,002 of NZ_CP047606.1, forward strand.
TTGCAAAATGGTAAAGAGATATCCTCGCGCGATGAAATTCTGCAGAATGTTTTCCAGCATAATGGCGCCAGAGCGACGGATGCTAATCTCAATCAGCACATTTCATTTCTGCGCAAAGCAATAACGTCTACGGGCCATCCTGCAGAACTGATCGTCACCATTCCGCGAATAGGATTTCGGATGGGCGACGCCAGTATCAATATTCAGCAACTGGAGGAAGCACAAGCACCCACCAGAATAGCCAATGTTGCATTGATGCCCAGGAAAAAGAAACGAAACCTGTGGCCTGTCATGATAACAACGTTAATTACCGGCATCGCCGTGCTGGCGACAGCGTGGTTAACATGGATACCCAATAAAATCGCTATGACGGACGCAGCGATCCTGCGGACTATCGACTACGAGCAATGCCGAGTGCATATATTAGGAAACGCCCTCACCGACACCATTACCGAAAAAAAAGCGCTGGATATTTTCAAGTCCGTGGGTATTAACCCTAACTGTTCGTATCCAAAAGATCTGTATCTCAATACCTGGGCGAGCAACCATAATCTGGTTGAGTGGTCGTTTGCCGCTGAATGTGGGCTAAACCTCGGCTATTACCATTGCATCAGCCAGTATCGCCATCATGAGGAATGATATGAAGCAGGAAAGCGATCACTCTCCTTTACTATGGTCAGTCGTGATTGCCATTTTTGGGCTGGCGACTATCGCTTTTTTTATTATCGCCGGGAATGCGAAAAAACAAGAAATCAGTTTTTCCTGTTCCTCTGAATTCACGTCGATACTCGACATCCAAAACACCAAAAAGGAACTCCACGGAATAATGCTGATCACCAGCTACAACTCTGGACACCTCTCATTGTCAGTACAAGGGAAACTCAAAAGTGATGATGGCGAGTTTGCTGTTAACCGAAAACTGTTCTTTCGCTATGCCCGACCACTCGGCCATACCGCCGGCGTTTTTATGCTCACCCCCGACGGACGCGAAAAATCCCCGGATGATGAAGCAACGGATGCTATAGATTATCTTTTCTTTGACGCTTACGAACGTGCCGACAAGCTGTATATGCTAAAGCACCTGAATGAGGAAACGGTTCTTATTGGCGATAACTTTTCACCCCGCTTCGCCTGCGTGATGAATCACTTCGCGAGTTAATCGCCTTCTGGATATGCGTCGGGTTAAGGATGACCTGATGTGTTGCCCACCCGAAAGCACGGGCGCGGTCGATAGAACGTGAGAATGAGATTATTATTTTTGGTGGGTTAAAACGACGAAAGTCTGAATCATTTCTGATTCAGACTTTCTGAATAGTGGCGGAATGGACGGGACTCGAACCCGCGACCCCCTGCGTGACAGGCAGGTATTCTAACCAACTGAACTACCACTCCGCGTTGTGTTCCGCTTGGGAACGAAGCGAATATTACGGATTGCCTCGCACCTCGTCAACGCTTTTTCTCACGTTTTTTAATCGTTTGCTGCAAAAATCACCCGAATGGCCATTTTCATACGGTAAATGTACAAACTATGCCCGCCAGAGGCAACTTCCGCCTTTCTTCTGCACCAGGTCAAGGCGTGACTCATGGGCCGCTAACTCTTCATCAGTGGCGAAAACAACACGTAGTTTGCTGGACTGTCGCACAATACGCTGGATCCCCGTGTCATTCCTCTGCTGGCTGTCGCCTTCCATTGAGAACGCCATCGTGGTCTGCCCGCCGGTCATCATCAGATAAACGTCGGCCAGAATCTGGGCATCAAGCAATGCGCCGTGCAGGGTTCGTTTACTGTTGTCTATCTCATAGCGCGAGCACAACGCATCAAGGCTGTTTCGCTTGCCAGGAAACATTTTCCTCGCCAGCGCCAGGCTATCGGTTATTTTGCAGAATTCGTTCGTCTTCGGAATATCCCGCTTGAGCTTCGCGAATTCGTAATCCATAAAACCGATATCGAACGATGCGTTATGGATGACCAGCTCCGCGCCACGAATGTAGTCGAGAAATTCGTCGGCTACATCAGCAAACGTGGGTTTATCAAGCAGGAATTCGTCTGCGATTCCGTGTACGCCGAACGCTTCCGGGTCCACCAGCCGATCCGGCTTCAGGTAAACATGGAAGTTATTGCCGGTCAGGCGGCGGTTCACCACTTCAACCGCACCGATCTCAATGATCTTGTGGCCTTCATAGTGGGCGCCAATCTGGTTCATACCGGTGGTTTCGGTATCGAGGACGATCTGTCGTGTAATTCCAGTGCTCATAACGGTCATTTATGTCAGACTTATCGTTTGATTTCGATTTGCTAAAACAGGAAGTCTACCAGAGATGCTTAAACAGGTAGAAATTTTCACCGATGGTTCTTGCCTGGGAAATCCCGGACCGGGTGGTTATGGGGCGATTTTACGCTATCGCGGGCGCGAAAAAACCTTTAGCGAAGGCTACAACCTTACAACTAATAATCGCATGGAGCTGATGGCAGCAATCGTTGCGCTGGAAGCCCTGAAAGAACAGTGTGAAGTGATACTCAGCACGGACAGCCAGTATGTGCGCCAGGGCATTACGCAGTGGATCCACAACTGGAAGAAGCGTGGCTGGAAAACAGCAGATAAAAAACCAGTGAAGAACGTCGATCTGTGGAAGCGTCTCGATGCCGCTTTAGGCCCTCATCAAATCAAATGGGAATGGGTTAAAGGCCATGCGGGCCATCCGGAAAACGAACGCTGCGATGAGCTTGCGCGCACCGCGGCCATGAGCCCGACTCAGGATGATATTGGGTATCAGACTGAGGCTTAAGCGTCCGGTTTACGGTATTGCCGGGTCGCGCCAACGGCATGACGGATAGGCGTTTTGCTTTTATTTTGTTTCATCGGGTTGAGTGTAAGCGGAATGGTTCGCTTGCGCGCAACCACCAGCTGTAAACAGCCCAGCGCGGGGATATGGGTGCTTAACATTTTCCCGCCCTTCTTATTCCAGGGCAGAACATGAAAACGACTATAGTGCAGCACTTCAAAATTAAGTAATGATAGCCAGTCCAATTGACGCATGAGGGTAAACATCCGACTGTTATAGGGCGATGTCTTACGCAATACGGGCACCAGTTTACGCAAACCCATCAGGCTTACCGGGTTAAAACCGCTCAAAATCAACCAACCGTCATCAATCAACACGCGATCGGCTTCACGCAGTAGGCGATGCGGATCGGAACACCACGGTAACGTATGGGCCAATAAACAGACATCCACGGACTTATCGGCAAAGGGAAGATGCAAAGGATCGGCCGTCACCTGCATGGGAGAACCCTGCAAAGAAACATTTACCTGATGAGAAACCGCGCACGCTTCGGAATCGATTTCTGCGCTTAAATTACCAACCTTAAGCAGATGAAAACCGTACATTTTTGCGAACCACGGGTTAAGCTGATACTCCAGCGCCTCACGATAGTGTTCGCCCCAGGGCAGATCATCCCAGCTAACGGGCGCTACGACAGTTTGAGGGATCCTTGCCGGTTTCATCACAACCTTCCGTTACGCATTGAGAGGTAATATATGAATCTTAACAGTATTCCTGCATTTCAGGACAATTACATCTGGGTCTTGTCAAATAATGACCAGCATTGTCTGATTGTGGACCCGGGTGAAGCGGCTCCTGTTCTGAAAGCCATTGCAGAGCATAACTGGGTGCCTGAAGCCATTCTGCTAACCCATCATCATCAGGATCACGTGGGCGGAGTGAAAGAACTTCTGCAGCATTTCCCACAAATAGTGGTATACGGACCGGCTGAAACGCAAGATAAGGGAACGACACACATAGTCGAAGATGGCGATATTGCACTCGTTTTGGGGCATGAATTTAGGGTAATTGCTACTCCGGGTCACACTTTAGGACATATCTGTTACTTTAGCCATCCTTACTTATTTTGTGGTGACACACTCTTTTCTGGCGGTTGCGGTCGACTTTTTGAAGGCACCGCAACCCAAATGTATCAATCACTTAAAAAAATCAACGCCCTTCCTGACGATACATTAATTTGTTGCGCACATGAGTACACATTAGCAAACATGAGGTTTGCCTTAAGCATTCTCCCGCACGATTCGTTCATAAATGAATATTATCGTAAAGTTAATGAGTTACGCGTAAAAAAACAAATGACACTACCCGTAATTCTGAAAAATGAGCGGCGAAATAATCTTTTTTTAAGAACGGAAGATATTGATTTAATTAATGAAATTAACAAAGAAACAATATTGCAACAACCTGAGGAGCGTTTTGCCTGGTTAAGGTCAAAGAAAGATACGTTCTGACAATTCCGGGTTGCCTTTTGAAAACTTCGCCGTTATGATCGGTCGTCTTTTAAGCAACTATTGACACACACATGAAGGCAAAAGCGATATTACTCGCCTCTGTCCTGCTTGTTGGGTGCCAGAATACTGGTAACGTCCAACAACACGCACAGAGCCTTTCTGCAGCTGGTCAAGGGGAAGCAGGAAAGTTTACAAGTCAGGCGCGATGGATGGACGACGGAACATCTATCGCTGCTGATCAAGATTTGTGGGCTTTCATTGGTGACGAGCTAAAGATGGGAATTCCGGAAAACAGCCGGATTCGCGAACAGAAACAGAAGTATTTACGCAATAAGAGCTATCTCCACGATGTAACTTTACGGGCAGAGCCGTATATGTACTGGATAGCCGGGCAGGTTAAGAAACGTAACATGCCTATGGAACTGGTACTACTACCCATAGTGGAGAGCGCTTTTGATCCTCACGCAACGTCTGGCGCCAATGCCGCAGGTATTTGGCAGATCATTCCGAGCACGGGGCGCAATTATGGTTTAAAACAGACCCGCAGTTATGATGCACGTCGCGACGTTGTGGCTTCCACCACCGCCGCGCTGGACATGATGCAGCGTCTGAACAAGATGTTTGATGGCGACTGGCTGCTGACCGTTGCTGCTTATAATAGCGGTGAAGGTCGTGTCATGAAGGCAATCAAAACGAACAAAGCTCGTGGTAAACCCACTGACTTCTGGTCGTTGCCATTGCCTCAGGAAACGAAGCTATACGTGCCCAAAATGCTGGCATTGAGCGATATACTCAAAAACAGCAAACGCTATGGCGTACGTCTGCCAACAACAGACGAAAGCCGCGCGTTGGCACGTGTTCGCCTGAGTAGCCCGGTTGAGATGGCTCAGGTTGCCGATATGGCGGGTATTTCCGTCAGCAAGCTGAAGACCTTCAATGCAGGCGTGAAAGGTTCCACGTTGGGTGCCAGCGGCCCGCAATATGTGATGGTGCCAAAGAAGCATGCTGAGAAGCTGCGTGAGTCTCTGGCTTCAGGCGAAATTGCAGCCGTGCAGTCAACGCTGGTCGCGGATAACACGCCGCTGAACAGCCGTAGCTACAAAGTTCGCTCTGGCGATACGCTTTCTGGCGTTGCTTCACGTCTTGGCGTGAGCATCAATGACCTTAAGCAGTGGAATAATCTGCGCGGGTCGTCGCTGAAAGTAGGCCAGAATCTGACGGTGGGCGCTGGTAGCAGCGCACAGCGACTGGCGAACAACAGCGATAGCATCACCTATCGTGTGCGTAAAGGCGACTCGCTCTCGAGTATTGCCAAACGCCACGGGGTTAACATCAAGGATGTGATGCGCTGGAACAGCGATACGAATAATCTACAGCCAGGCGATCAGCTAACGTTGTTTGTGAAAAACAACGACATGCCGGACTCCTGATAGCATTGTAGAAATGAAGGCACTGGTTTCCCCCCAGTGCCTTTTTTATTTATCCCGCTTTATGTGCCTCAACCATTATCGTGTCGCTGGTAAACGAGCCATCTTCCTGTAACGCAAAGTAGTCTTTCACTTGTGCAGAAGCACTTTGTTGGTAGGCACGAATCGCGTCGCTCAACGCTGCAGGCGTACGCATCCGCGCCACCCACGAACTGAATTCCAGCGCCAGACGATCGGTTAACAAGGTATCGGCAATCAGATTGGCGTCATTGATTAACGACAACCACTCTCCGCTGGAATAGTTGCGTACGTGTGAGGTATCGCGTAACGCCTCCACGGTTTGCAACCAGATATCACGTACTGGGTGGCCAGGCGACATCACATCCATCACAATCAGTACACCACCAGGCTTCAGAACGCGGTTCACTTCCCGCAGCGCGCGCCCGACATCATGCCAGTGATGCGCGGAATAGCGGCTAATCACCACATCAAATACGTTATCTTCAAATGGCAGGCTTTCAGCATACCCCTGCCGTGTGGCGATATTATCCAGACCTCGGTCTTTTGCCGCCTTAGCAACCACTTCAAGCATCTGCGACGATAAATCATAAGCCACGACCTGCTTTACGTGTTGCGCGGCCACAAAGCTGGCGTGCCCTGCTCCGCATCCCATATCCAATACGCGAGCCAGTGGAAATGCCGACAACCTTTCCCCCAGACGTTGCAAGTCACGGCCAGAGGCGTGCACCGTACTGGTTAAATAGGCATTAGCCTGAGAGCCAAACTGTTTTTCGACGTTGTCATGGTGAGAGCGTGTTGTCATTGTGTTGTCCTTCGGTTGTTGAGAAATATGAAGGGCAACCATCACAGGCCTGCCCTATGGCAGACCTGACACACCGTTATTGTTCAGGTTTGCCGGGACTGAATTCAACGAGTAGCGGGTTGTGATCGGATGCGCGGGTGACCAGCACAGAGGCTTCACTCACGTTCAGACCGCGATAGAACACAAAATCGAGAGGGCGACCAAACGCACGGCGGCGCTGATCGTCAGTAAAGCGAACCTGGCGCAGCGACATTTCACGCGCAAAGCGGTACAGCGCATTCATCCGTCGACGGCTCCAGGCATTAAAATCGCCGGCCATGATCACCGGACCGCTGTGATGAGCAATCTGATCGCCAATAGGAAGTAACTGCTTACTATAGACATCAACGCCAAGGCTAAAGTTAACCGCGTGGATATTCACCACCATTAACAGCCGAGTGTCAGGCAACGGGTACACCGTCACCAGCGCCGATTTCGCCAGCCGTAAAATAGGCTCACGCTCGCGCAATGGACAGCAGTAAACAGGATGAGCAGCAGAGAGCGTCATGACGCCAGAGGGATGCTGAGGCAGCACAAAGGCCGGAACCTGATCAGCAGCAAGATAGTTAGCGGTCGCAAACTGCACCAGTTCTGGCGTGGTTTGTGCTTCCTGCAATAACACCAGATGCGCATCTTTGCCAAAATTCTTCAGCACCGACTGCCATTCTGCGCGCTGCTGTTTAAAAATATTCCATACCAGCACGCGAATGCGATCTTCACTGCTTAACGGAACGCCTGCGGGTAATGCCTGGCCAATATGCGCAAACGACCCCGGCGGTAAAATCCGCTCGGCGGGTTGTCCGGCAACATAACGCATGGCATAGGTGTTTTTTCGCACTTTAGACTTTCAAACCTCTGTAACGTCAACCAGTCCGCAGCCGGACTGGTTCTTCTGTTATAGGGATTTTAGCACTCACTTTCAACGAACAATTGCAGTTTGTTTTGTAAGTGGGCGCTTACATCAATGATTTACCCCAAAGCAACGCGCGCGGGCTTATCAAGACGACCGCTGAGTCCCATCAGCAGGAAAGCAACCAGGACAATAAGTGCGCCAATCCACGGCGTCTGCGCCAGACCATAATGCTCGACCGTTTGTCCACCAATCACTGAACCCAGTGCAATGCCAATGTTAAACGCCGCAATGTTCAACCCTGACGCCACATCTACAGCATTAGGCGTAAATTGTTCCGCTTTCTGTACCACGTAGACCTGCAACCCCGGTACGTTACCAAAGGCAAAGATCCCCATTACCAGGATAGTAGCCAGCGCGGCATACTGCGTAGAAGCCGTCAGTTGGAAAACCATCAACAGAACAAACAACGCGGCGAAAATGAATTTCAGCGCAGGAACAGCACCATGCTTATCCGCCAGCTTACCACCCCAGATATTACCGATAGCCACTGAAACACCGTAACCCAGTAAGATCCAGCTTACTGCTGCCGGAGAGAATCCCGCCAGATCCTGCATCATCGGTGCCAGGAAGGTGAATGCCGTGAATACACCGCCGTAGCCCAGTGCCGTAACGGCATAAATCAGCAACAGACGGGGATGAGTCAGCACCTTCACCTGGTCGCGAATGCTAGCGGCTGCACGACCGGGAATATTGGCGGGGATCAACAACTGGCTACTGATCAGTGCAATCACGCCTAACATTGATACCGCAAGGAAAGTCTCGCGCCAGCCAAAGTGCTGACCGATAAATGTTCCCAGCGGCACGCCGGTTACCAGCGCCACCGTTAAGCCACCAAACATAATAGCGATGGCGGAGGCCGCTTTCTCTTTTGGCACCAGACTTGTCGCGATGGTAGAACCAATCGAGAAGAATACGCCGTGTGCCAGCCCAGTCAGCAAACGAGCGACAATGAGTGTCATATACCCGGGAGCCTGCCATGCCAGCAAATTCCCCGCCGTAAACAGAACCATCAGCGCAACCAGTAACTGTTTACGTGGCAGGTGTCCGGTCAAAGCGGTCAGTACCGGTGCGCCAATCGCCACACCCAGCGCATAGATGGAAACCAGCATCCCGGCGGAAGGTAACGAGATCGCCAGTTGTTGAGCGATGGTCGGCACCAGACCAACAATCACAAACTCAGTAGTGCCTATAGCGAAGGCACTAATTGTTAGTGCAAATAAAGCGAGAGGCATAAATAACTCCGTAACATCAGTAATCAGATGACACGCAGTATGCCTGGATGTTTTAATGACAAAAATATTCAAAATCTCAATATAATTTTGCGTCAGGAGCAAAAATGAAAGCAACCTCTGAAGAACTTGCGATTTTTGTAGCGGTAGTCGAAAGCGGCAGCTTTAGCCGGGCGGCAGAACAGCTTGGACAAGCCAATTCCGCGGTCAGTCGGGCAGTAAAAAAGCTGGAGATGAAACTGGGCGTCAGTTTGCTTAATCGAACGACCCGACAGCTAAGTCTCACTGAGGAAGGAGAGCGCTACTTCAGGCGGGTGCAGCAGATACTGCAAGAGATGGCTGCAGCAGAAACGGAAATCATGGAGTCGCGTAATACTCCGCGCGGCCTGCTGCGCATCGACGCAGCAACACCGGTGATGTTGCATTTCCTGATGCCGCTAATCAAACCGTTCCGGGAGCGGTATCCCGAGATGACGTTGTCTCTCGTCTCCTCGGAAACATTCATCAATCTTATTGAACGAAAAGTGGATGTTGCTATACGAGCGGGTACACTGACTGACTCGAGTCTACGTGCGCGTCCGTTATTTACCAGCTATCGCAAGATTATTGCCTCACCGGAGTACATTGCCCGTTTTGGTAGACCAGAGACCGTCGAGGAGTTAAAACAGCATCTGTGTCTGGGGTTTTCCGAACCGGTTTCGCTCAATACCTGGCCAATTGCCTGTAGCGACGGACAGCTGCATGAGGTCGAGTGTGGAATTTCTTCCAACAGTGGGGAAACGCTAAAACAGCTTTGCCTGAACGGCAACGGCATCGCCTGTCTTTCAGATTATATGATAGATAAAGAGATCGCGCAGGGAGAGCTAGTGGAACTGCTGGCCGATAAACGTCTGCCGGTAAAAATGCCTTTCAGCGCCGTTTACTACAGCGATCGTGCGGTCAGTACACGTATTCGTGCATTTATAGACTTTTTAAGTGAATATATAAGAACAGCTCCCGAAGGAGCTGTAAAAGAGGGGTAAGGGATACACAGGATCGGGCAATTAATCCCAGGCAGGAGCCAGACCTTCCGGGCTGACCAGACGATCGTTGCAGTCCAGTGCCGCGATCATTTTTTTATCTTCGGCATCCAGATGCAGTTCCAGCGCCAGCACGTTGCTTGCCAGGTTTTCACGTTTGGTAGAAGAAGGAATTACGGAGTAACCTTCCCCCATTGCCCATGCCAGAATAACCTGCGCCGGGGTCGCGTTATGTTTAGCGGCAATGTGCGCAATCACTTCATCTTTCAGCGCGTTACCGTAAGCCAGCGTCATGTAAGAGGTGATGTGGATACCGTGTGCTTTCGCCCAGTCAACCACCTTACGGCTCTGAAGATACGGAGAAAGCTCAATCTGGTTGGTCGCAATATTGTCTGCGCCTACTGCGGCAATGGCTTTTTCCATCAGCGCAATGGTGAAGTTTGAGATACCAATTTCACGAGTCAGTCCCTGCTGTTTTGCTTCGAGCAGCGCCAGCATGAATTCCTCAACAGATACAGCATCTCCTGGAGATGGCCAGTGGATCAGCACCAAATCAACATAATCTGTACGCAGTTTCTTCAGGCTTTCTTTCAGACTTGGGATCAGTTTTTCTTTGCTGAGATTTTCAATCCAGATCTTGGTGGTGATGTACAGTTCGTTACGCGGTACGCCGGTTTCGGCAATCGCCTGACCAACAGCCGCTTCATTATCATAGATTTGCGCAGTGTCGACAGCACGGTAGCCTAGTTCAAGCGCCGTTTTAACAGAAGCGATAACCACGTCGTCTTTCAGGCGGAAAGTACCCAAACCGAATGCAGGGATAGTCATAGAATTCCTCTTTTTAATCACTATGTTCATCAACTAAGAGGATTATGACTTCCAGCTCTTTATAGAAAAAGAGTGATAAATGCAGAGGATTTTTGCGGATGTAGCAATAATTAAACTGCAGGCAAAGAAAAAGCCCTGAGCTAATGCTCAGGGCTCTTAATAAGTGGCGGAACGGACGGGACTCGAACCCGCGACCCCCTGCGTGACAGGCAGGTATTCTAACCAACTGAACTACCGCTCCACCGAATTTCTTTGTCACTACCCGGATTCTTCATCCCGGTTTACTGCAATTTGATGCCTGGCAGTTCCCTACTCTCGCATGGGGAGACCCCACACTACCATCGGCGCTACGGCGTTTCACTTCTGAGTTCGGCATGGGGTCAGGTGGGACCACCGCGCTACAGCCGCCAGGCAAATTCTGTTATTAACCCGCTTTTCGCCGGTTAATGTTATCTGTATCAAGCTGAATGTCGTCTCTTCGCCAAAACATCTTCGGCGTTGTAAGGTTAAGCCTCACGGTTCATTAGTATCGGTTAGCTCAATGTATCGCTACACTTACACACCCGACCTATCAACGTCATCGTCTTTAACGTTCCTTCAGGAGACTTATAGTCTCAGGGAGAACTCATCTCGGGGCAAGTTTCGTGCTTAGATGCTTTCAGCACTTATCTCTTCCGCATTTAGCTACCGGGCAATGCCATTGGCATGACAACCCGAACACCAGTGATGCGTCCACTCCGGTCCTCTCGTACTAGGAGCAGCCCCCCTCAATTCTCCAGCGCCCACGGCAGATAGGGACCGAACTGTCTCACGACGTTCTAAACCCAGCTCGCGTACCACTTTAAATGGCGAACAGCCATACCCTTGGGACCTACTTCAGCCCCAGGATGTGATGAGCCGACATCGAGGTGCCAAACACCGCCGTCGATATGAACTCTTGGGCGGTATCAGCCTGTTATCCCCGGAGTACCTTTTATCCGTTGAGCGATGGCCCTTCCATTCAGAACCACCGGATCACTAAGACCTGCTTTCGCACCTGCTCGAGCCGTCACTCTCGCAGTCAAGCTAGCTTATGCCTTTGCACTAACCTCCTGATGTCCGACCAGGATTAGCTAACCTTCGTGCTCCTCCGTTACTCTTTAGGAGGAGACCGCCCCAGTCAAACTACCCACCAGACACTGTCCGCAACCCGGATCACGGGTCCACGTTAGAACACCAGCCATTAAAGGGTGGTATTTCAAGGATGGCTCCATGCAGACTGGCGTCCACACTTCAAAGCCTCCCACCTATCCTACACATCAAGGACCAGTGTTCAGTGTCAAGCTATAGTAAAGGTTCACGGGGTCTTTCCGTCTTGCCGCGGGTACACTGCATCTTCACAGCGAGTTCAATTTCACTGAGTCTCGGGTGGAGACAGCCTGGCCATCATTACGCCATTCGTGCAGGTCGGAACTTACCCGACAAGGAATTTCGCTACCTTAGGACCGTTATAGTTACGGCCGCCGTTTACCGGGGCTTCGATCAAGAGCTTCTCCTTACGGATAACCCCATCAATTAACCTTCCGGCACCGGGCAGGCGTCACACCGTATACGTCCACTTTCGTGTTTGCACAGTGCTGTGTTTTTAATAAACAGTTGCAGCCAGCTGGTATCTTCGACTGATTTCAGCTCCACGGGTAAACCGCTTCACCTACATATCAGCGTGCCTTCTCCCGAAGTTACGGCACCATTTTGCCTAGTTCCTTCACCCGAGTTCTCTCAAGCGCCTTGGTATTCTCTACCTGACCACCTGTGTCGGTTTGGGGTACGATTTCGTGTTACCTGATGCTTAGAGGCTTTTCCTGGAAGCAGGGCATTTGTTACTTCAGCACCGTAGTGCCTCGTCATCACACCTCAGCGTTAAAAAGGTACCGGATTTACCTGGAACCTCCGCCTACATGCTTAAACCGGGACAACCGTCGCCCGGCTAACATAGCCTTCTCCGTCCCCCCTTCGCAGTAACACCAAGTACAGGAATATTAACCTGTTTCCCATCGACTACGCCTTTCGGCCTCGCCTTAGGGGTCGACTCACCCTGCCCCGATTAACGTTGGACAGGAACCCTTGGTCTTCCGGCGTGCGGGTTTTTCACCCGCATTATCGTTACTTATGTCAGCATTCGCACTTCTGATACCTCCAGCATGCCTCACAGCACACCTTCAACGGCTTACAGAACGCTCCCCTACCCAACAACACATAGTGTCGCTGCCGCAGCTTCGGTGCATGGTTTAGCCCCGTTACATCTTCCGCGCAGGCCGACTCGACCAGTGAGCTATTACGCTTTCTTTAAATGATGGCTGCTTCTAAGCCAACATCCTGGCTGTCTGTGCCTTCCCACATCGTTTCCCACTTAACCATGACTTTGGGACCTTAGCTGGCGGTCTGGGTTGTTTCCCTCTTCACGACGGACGTTAGCACCCGCCGTGTGTCTCCCGTGATAACATTCTTCGGTATTCGCAGTTTGCATCGGGTTGGTAAGTCGGGATGACCCCCTAGCCGAAACAGTGCTCTACCCCCGAAGATGAATTCACGAGGCGCTACCTAAATAGCTTTCGGGGAGAACCAGCTATCTCCCGGTTTGATTGGCCTTTCACCCCCAGCCACAAGTCATCCGCTAATTTTTCAACATTAGTCGGTTCGGTCCTCCAGTTAGTGTTACCCAACCTTCAACCTGCCCATGGCTAGATCACCGGGTTTCGGGTCTATACCCTGCAACTTAACGCCCAGTTAAGACTCGGTTTCCCTTCGGCTCCCCTATACGGTTAACCTTGCTACAGAATATAAGTCGCTGACCCATTATACAAAAGGTACGCAGTCACCCCATAAAGAGGCTCCCACTGCTTGTACGTACACGGTTTCAGGTTCTTTTTCACTCCCCTCGCCGGGGTTCTTTTCGCCTTTCCCTCACGGTACTGGTTCACTATCGGTCAGTCAGGAGTATTTAGCCTTGGAGGATGGTCCCCCCATATTCAGACAGGATACCACGTGTCCCGCCCTACTCTTCGAGTTCACAACCTGTGCATTTTGGTGTACGGGACTATCACCCTGTACCGTCGGACTTTCCAGACCGTTCCACTAACACACAAGCTGATTCAGACTCTGGGCTGCTCCCCGTTCGCTCGCCGCTACTGGGGGAATCTCGGTTGATTTCTTTTCCTCGGGGTACTTAGATGTTTCAGTTCCCCCGGTTCGCTTCATTACGCTATGTATTCACGTAATGATAGTGTGACGAATCACACTGGGTTTCCCCATTCGGAAATCGCCGGTTATAACGGTTCATATCACCTTACCGACGCTTATCGCAGATTAGCACGTCCTTCATCGCCTCTGACTGCCAGGGCATCCACCGTGTACGCTTAGTCGCTTAACCTCACAACCCGAAGATGTTTCTTTCGATTCATCATCGACTTGCAAAAATTTGAGAGACTCGAACACACCGCTTTTCATTTCTTATTACGGAGAAATGAAACAGTGTGTCGTTTCAATTTTCAGCTTGATCCAGATTTTTAAAGAGCAAATATCTCAAACGTCACCCGAAGGTAAGTTTTGAGATATTAAGGTCGGCGACTTTCACTCACACATACCAGCAAGTGGCGTCCCCTAGGGGATTCGAACCCCTGTTACCGCCGTGAAAGGGCGGTGTCCTGGGCCTCTAGACGAAGGGGACACTGAAGTCTCAATCGCAAGACGCCTTGCTATTTACTTTTCATCAGACAATCTGTGTGAGCACTACAAAGGCAGGTTCTTTAAGGTAAGGAGGTGATCCAACCGCAGGTTCCCCTACGGTTACCTTGTTACGACTTCACCCCAGTCATGAATCACAAAGTGGTAAGCGCCCTCCCGAAGGTTAAGCTACCTACTTCTTTTGCAACCCACTCCCATGGTGTGACGGGCGGTGTGTACAAGGCCCGGGAACGTATTCACCGTGGCATTCTGATCCACGATTACTAGCGATTCCGACTTCATGGAGTCGAGTTGCAGACTCCAATCCGGACTACGACATACTTTATGAGGTCCGCTTGCTCTCGCGAGGTCGCTTCTCTTTGTATATGCCATTGTAGCACGTGTGTAGCCCTACTCGTAAGGGCCATGATGACTTGACGTCATCCCCACCTTCCTCCAGTTTATCACTGGCAGTCTCCTTTGAGTTCCCGACCGAATCGCTGGCAACAAAGGATAAGGGTTGCGCTCGTTGCGGGACTTAACCCAACATTTCACAACACGAGCTGACGACAGCCATGCAGCACCTGTCTCAGAGTTCCCGAAGGCACCAAAGCATCTCTGCTAAGTTCTCTGGATGTCAAGAGTAGGTAAGGTTCTTCGCGTTGCATCGAATTAAACCACATGCTCCACCGCTTGTGCGGGCCCCCGTCAATTCATTTGAGTTTTAACCTTGCGGCCGTACTCCCCAGGCGGTCGACTTAACGCGTTAGCTCCGGAAGCCACGCCTCAAGGGCACAACCTCCAAGTCGACATCGTTTACGGCGTGGACTACCAGGGTATCTAATCCTGTTTGCTCCCCACGCTTTCGCACCTGAGCGTCAGTCTTTGTCCAGGGGGCCGCCTTCGCCACCGGTATTCCTCCAGATCTCTACGCATTTCACCGCTACACCTGGAATTCTACCCCCCTCTACAAGACTCTAGCCTGCCAGTTTCGGATGCAGTTCCCAGGTTGAGCCCGGGGATTTCACATCCGACTTGACAGACCGCCTGCGTGCGCTTTACGCCCAGTAATTCCGATTAACGCTTGCACCCTCCGTATTACCGCGGCTGCTGGCACGGAGTTAGCCGGTGCTTCTTCTGCGAGTAACGTCAATCGTTGCGGTTATTAACCACAACGCCTTCCTCCTCGCTGAAAGTACTTTACAACCCGAAGGCCTTCTTCATACACGCGGCATGGCTGCATCAGGCTTGCGCCCATTGTGCAATATTCCCCACTGCTGCCTCCCGTAGGAGTCTGGACCGTGTCTCAGTTCCAGTGTGGCTGGTCATCCTCTCAGACCAGCTAGGGATCGTCGCCTAGGTGAGCCGTTACCCCACCTACTAGCTAATCCCATCTGGGCACATCCGATGGCAAGAGGCCCGAAGGTCCCCCTCTTTGGTCTTGCGACGTTATGCGGTATTAGCTACCGTTTCCAGTAGTTATCCCCCTCCATCGGGCAGTTTCCCAGACATTACTCACCCGTCCGCCACTCGTCACCCAAGGAGCAAGCTCCTCTGTGCTACCGTTCGACTTGCATGTGTTAGGCCTGCCGCCAGCGTTCAATCTGAGCCATGATCAAACTCTTCAATTTAAGTTTGATGCTCGTGAATTAAACTTCGTAATGAATTACGTATGTTCACTCAGAGACTTGGTATTCATTTTTCGTCTTGCGACGTTAAGAATCCGTATCTTCGAGTGCCCACACAGATTGTCTGATAAATTGTTAAAGAGCAGTTGCGACGCGCTTTAGCGCTCTGTCGCGAGGTGGCGTATATTACGCTTTCCTCTTTCAGAGTCAACCCTCATTTTCAGGTTTTTCTCTTCAACCGAGCCGGCTGTTTGTGTGAAGTGATTCACATCCGCCGTGTCGATGGAGGCGCATTATAGGGAGTCGACTCAGGAAGACAAGCGGAAAAATGCATTTTTATTTCAACCGCTCACCTTTTGCCCACAACGCTTACTTTTGCTGCTTTTTTATCGCCATTGGCAGGTCTGCCAGACTATTTATGACCAAATCTGCCGCATTTTCTGCTTCCGGTGTGACGGGTTTGCCTGTGCGCACCAATACCTTCGTGCCAACATTCGCAGCTGCCGCCGCCTGCATATCTTCAATTTTGTCGCCTACCATATAAGAAGCGGCCATATCGATGTGCAAGAAGTCTCGGGCGGAGATAAACATGCCAGGATGCGGTTTACGACAGTCGCAGACCTGACGATACTCTTCCACGGTACCCTGTGGGTGATGCGGGCAGTAGTAGATGCCATCCAGCTCAACATCGCGATCGGCCAGCGACCAGTCCATCCATTCGGTCAACGTTTCAAACTGCGCCTCAGTAAATTTACCACGCGCGATACCAGACTGGTTCGTCACAATAATGAGCGCGTAACCCATCTTTTTAAGTTCACGCATGGCATCAATAACGCCGTCGATAAACTCAAACTCGTCGATCTCATGTACATAACCGTGGTCCACATTAATGGTACCGTCACGGTCGAGAAAAATTGCGGGTACAGACTTTGCCACCTTTTATAGCTCCTGAATAAGGCATGTGGCTCTAGTATCGCATGTTTCAGCGGGCAAGAAAGTGCTCATCGCGCAAAGCCTGATTGATTTAGACGTCTGGATGCCTTAACATCCATCTTGTTGACGGCTTCGACCGTACCTGACAGACGAAAATGCCACGGCTAACTTAATTACGATAATAAATAACCAATGATTAAACTTTCGAATATCACCAAAGTGTTCCAGCAGGGGACTCGCACCATTCAGGCGTTAAATAACGTCAGCCTGCATGTTCCTGCCGGGCAGATTTATGGCGTTATTGGCGCCTCCGGTGCCGGTAAAAGTACGCTCATCCGCTGCGTTAACTTACTTGAACGCCCAACCGAAGGCAGCGTTCAGGTCGGCGGTCAGGAACTCACGACGCTTTCTGAGTCAGAGCTGACCAAAGCTCGCCGTCAAATCGGCATGATTTTCCAACACTTTAACCTGCTCTCTTCCCGCACCGTGTTTGGCAACGTCGCGCTGCCGCTGGAACTGGATAACACGCCAAAAGAAGAGATCAAACGCCGTGTAACAGAACTGTTGGATTTGGTTGGTCTTGGTGACAAGCACGATAGCTACCCGGCCAATCTTTCCGGTGGACAAAAACAGCGTGTGGCGATCGCCCGTGCGCTGGCAAGCAATCCCAAAGTGTTGCTGTGCGATGAAGCCACCAGCGCACTCGATCCGGCAACGACCCGCTCGATTCTTGAATTATTGAAAGACATTAACCGTCGTCTGGGACTCACCATTCTGCTGATTACCCACGAGATGGACGTTGTAAAACGTATTTGTGACTGCGTGGCAGTCATCAGTAATGGTGAACTGATTGAGCAAGACACCGTCAGCGAAGTGTTCTCACACCCGAAAACGCCGCTGGCACAGAAATTTATTCAGTCCACGCTGCACCTGGATATCCCGGAAGATTACCTGGAACGGTTAAAAGCCGAGCCAGAAGCAGACAGTGTGCCGATGTTGCGTATGGAATTCACCGGTCATTCGGTCGATGCGCCGCTACTTTCTGAGACGGCCCGTCGCTTTAACGTTAATAACAACATTATTAGCGCGCAGATGGATTACGCCGGCGGTGTGAAATTCGGCATCATGCTGACTGAAATGCACGGCACACAGGAAGATACACAAGCAGCCATCAACTGGTTGCAGGAACACCATGTAAAAGTAGAGGTACTGGGTTATGTCTGAGCCGATGATGTGGCTGCTGGTTCGCGGCGTATGGGAAACGCTGGCAATGACCTTTGTGTCCGGTTTTTTTGGTTTTGTGATCGGTCTGCCGGTTGGCGTGTTGCTGTACGTAACGCGTCCGGGGCAAATCATTGAGAACGCGAAGCTCTACCGTACGCTCTCTGCGCTGGTGAACATTTTCCGTTCCATCCCGTTCATCATCTTATTGGTGTGGATGATTCCGTTCACCCGCATGATCGTAGGCACCTCTATCGGACTGCAGGCCGCTATCGTCCCGCTGACCGTCGGCGCCGCGCCGTTTATCGCCCGTATGGTGGAAAACGCGCTGCTCGAAATCCCGACCGGGCTAATAGAAGCCTCTCGTGCGATGGGCGCCACGCCCCTGCAAATTGTACGTAAGGTATTACTGCCAGAAGCGCTGCCAGGACTGGTCAATGCGGCCACCATCACCCTTATCACGCTGGTTGGTTACTCCGCGATGGGTGGCGCCGTTGGTGCCGGTGGTCTTGGACAGATTGGTTATCAGTACGGTTACATTGGTTACAACGCTACAGTAATGAATACAGTACTGGTATTGCTCGTCGTTCTGGTTTATTTAATTCAGTTATCCGGCGATCGCATCGTCCGGGCTGTCACGCACAAATAACGTTGCACACAACACTAAAAACTCATTAAGAAAAGGAAATAAGCATGGCGTTCAAATTCAAAACCTTTGCGGCAGTTGGAGCCCTGATCGGTTCTCTGGCACTTGTGGGTTGCGGTCAGGATGAAAAAGATCCTAATCACATCAAAGTGGGCGTTATTGTTGGCGCAGAGCAGCAGGTTGCAGAAGTCGCGCAGAAAGTAGCTAAAGAAAAATACGGTCTGGACGTTGAGCTGGTCACGTTTAACGATTACGTTCTGCCTAACGAAGCGCTGAGCAAAGGCGATATCGATGCTAACGCCTTCCAGCACAAACCGTACCTGGATCAGCAGATCAAAGATCGCGGTTACAAGCTGGTTGCTGTAGGCAATACTTTTGTTTACCCGATTGCGGGCTATTCCAAAAAAATCAAATCACTGGATGAGCTGCAGGACGGTTCACAGGTCGCGATTCCAAACGACCCGACTAACCTTGGCCGTTCCTTGCTGCTGCTGCAAAAAGTGGGCTTAATCAAGCTGAAAGATGGTGTTGGCCTGCTGCCGACCGCGCTGGACGTGATTGAAAACCCGAAAAACCTGAAGCTGGTTGAACTGGAAGCGCCGCAGCTGCCGCGTTCTCTGGACGATGCTCAAATCGCACTGGCGGTCATCAACACCACCTACGCCAGCCAGATCGGCCTGACCCCGGCAAAAGACGGTATCTTTGTTGAAGATAAAGATTCTCCGTACGTAAACCTGATCGTGACTCGTGAAGACAACAAAGATGCTGAGAACGTGAAGAAATTCGTTCAGGCATACCAGTCTGATGAAGTGTACGAAGCAGCAAACAAAGTCTTCAACGGCGGTGCTGTTAAGGGCTGGTAATTTTAGGCTGTTTACAGAATATGTAATATCATCAGGACGGGCGCTTGCCCGTCTTGTCATTTATGCAAGCACCTGATTCAATATCTGACGTTTAGATCATTCATTGAGGAAATATTATGCGTGCTTTACCGATCTGTTTAGTAGCACTCTTGCTGAGCGGCTGTTCTATGTTAAGCAGATCCCCTGTTGAACCCGTTCAAAGCACCGCAACCCCGCCGAAAGCGGAGCCGGAAAAACCGAAAGCACCGCGCGCGACGCCGGTAAGAATCATTACTAACGCTGAAGATTTAGTAGGCAAGCCGTTCCGCGATCTTGGCGAAGTTAGCGGTGAATCCTGCCAGGCATCCAACCAGGATTCCCCTCCGAGCATTCCAACCGCGCGCAAACGCATGCAGATTAACGCATCAAAAATGAAAGCTAATGCGGTATTGCTACACAGTTGCGAAGTGACCAGCGGAACGCCGGGTTGCTATCGTCAGGCGGTTTGCATCGGTTCTGCACTGAACATTTCGGCGAAATGAGCCATTTTCAGTTCGAGCAAATAGGCGTTATCCGCTCACCATATAAAGAAAAGTTCGCCGTTCCACGCCAGCCAGGTCTGGTGAAAAGCGCCTGCGGTGAACTGCATTTGCTCGCACCTTATAACCAGGCCGATGCTATTCGCGGCCTGGAAGCCTTCAGTCATTTGTGGGTGATTTTTGTTTTTCACCAGACAATGGAAGGTGGATGGCGTCCGACCGTGCGCCCTCCCCGTCTTGGTGGCAACGCCAGAATGGGTGTCTTTGCCACACGTTCAACGTTTCGTCCTAACCCTGTTGGCATGTCGTTGGTTGAGCTGCGGGGCACCCGCTGCCATAAAGAGCACGTAATCCTCGAACTCGGTGGACTGGACCTTGTTGACGGAACGCCAGTAGTGGATATTAAGCCGTATCTGCCGTTTGCCGAATCGCTGCCTGATGCTCGTGCCAGCTATGCCCAGGACGCACCTCAGGCCAGCGTCGAGGTGACGTTCAGTGAAGATCTCGCTGAGCAGCTACTGAAGCTCGAACAACGTTACCCGCGTCTTCGTCAGTTTATTACCGAAGTGCTGGCGCAGGATCCGCGTCCTGCCTACCGTAAAAATGAGGAAGAAGGCAAAACCTACGCCGTCTGGCTGCTGGACTTTAACGTCCGCTGGCGCGTCACACCGTCAGGATTTGAGGTCTTTGCTCTGGAGGCCCGCTAATTTGCGTCGCGTACTCTTTTGACATCCCTTTCTCGCTGGTAAACTAAACCACTTTTGTTTTGTGCCAGGCTCGTTTTGAGCCTGTTCGATCGTTCAACTGGAACCGTAACAACATGCGTACTAGCCAATATCTGCTCTCCACTCTGAAGGAGACACCTGCC
The DNA here is from genome assembly GCF_009905315.1 of Citrobacter sp. LUTT5. Taxonomy (NCBI): domain Bacteria; kingdom Pseudomonadati; phylum Pseudomonadota; class Gammaproteobacteria; order Enterobacterales; family Enterobacteriaceae; genus Citrobacter; species Citrobacter sp. LUTT5. The sequence continues at coordinate 3,989,954 of NZ_CP047606.1, forward strand.
GACGCCGAAGTCATCAGCCACCAGCTGATGCTGCGCGCCGGGATGATCCGCAAGCTGGCCTCCGGGTTATATACCTGGCTGCCGACCGGCGTGCGCGTCCTGAAAAAAGTCGAAAATATCGTGCGTGAAGAGATGAACAACGCCGGTGCGATCGAGGTGTTGATGCCGGTCGTTCAGCCTTCTGAACTGTGGGAAGAGAGTGGCCGTTGGGAACAATACGGCCCGGAACTGCTGCGTATTGCTGACCGTGGCGATCGTTCGTTCGTCCTCGGCCCAACGCATGAAGAAGTGATCACCGACCTGATCCGTAACGAGCTGAGCTCTTACAAACAGCTGCCGCTGAACTTCTATCAGATCCAGACCAAATTCCGTGACGAAGTCCGTCCGCGCTTCGGCGTGATGCGTTCCCGCGAATTCCTGATGAAAGATGCCTACTCTTTCCACACATCTCAGGAATCCCTGCAGGAAACCTACGATGCGATGTACGCTGCGTACAGCAAAATTTTCAGCCGTATGGGGCTGGATTTCCGTGCAGTACAAGCGGATACCGGTTCTATTGGCGGCAGCGCCTCTCACGAATTCCAGGTCCTGGCACAGAGCGGCGAAGACGATGTGATCTTCTCCGACTCCTCCGATTATGCGGCGAACATCGAATTCGCCGAAGCCGTTGCGCCGAAAGAGCCGCGCGCAGCAGCAACTCAGGAAATGACGCTGGTTGATACTCCGAACGCCAAAACCATCGCCGAACTAGTTGAGCAGTTCAACCTGCCTATCGAAAAAACCGTGAAAACCCTGCTGGTGAAAGCGGTTGAAGGCAGCAGCTACCCGCTGGTCGCCCTGCTGGTTCGTGGCGATCACGAGCTGAACGAAGTCAAAGCGGAAAAACTGCCGCAGGTTGCCAGCCCGCTGACCTTTGCCACCGAAGAAGAAATTCGTGCGTTGGTAAAAGCAGGTCCAGGCTCGCTCGGTCCGGTGAATATGCCGATTCCGGTGGTTATCGACCGTACCGTTGCAGTAATGAGCGATTTCGCTGCCGGTGCCAACATCGACGGTAAACACTATTTCGGTATCAACTGGGATCGCGACGTAGTCACCCCGGAAGTTGCAGACATCCGTAACGTGGTCGCCGGCGACCCGAGCCCGGACGGCAAAGGTACGCTGATGATCAAACGCGGTATCGAAGTCGGCCACATCTTCCAGTTGGGTACCAAGTACTCTGAAGCGATGAAAGCCGCCGTACAGGGCGAAGATGGTCGTAACCAGATCCTGACCATGGGTTGCTACGGTATCGGGGTCACTCGCGTGGTTGCTGCTGCTATCGAACAGAACTATGACGATCGCGGCATCGTATGGCCAGACGCCATTGCCCCGTTCCAGGTCGCGATTTTGCCGATGAACATGCACAAGTCCTACCGCGTGCAGGAACTGGCTGAAAAACTGTACGCTGAGCTGCGCGCTCAGGGCATTGAAGTGCTGATGGACGACCGTAAAGAGCGTCCGGGCGTGATGTTTGCCGATATGGAACTGATCGGTATTCCACACACTATCGTGCTGGGCGACCGTAACCTCGACAACGACGATATCGAATACAAATACCGTCGTAACGGCGAGAAAGAGCTGATTAAAACCGGCGACATCGTCGACTTCCTGGTCAAAGCCATTAAAGGCTAATACCAACAAAAAGGCCCTGATTATCAGGGCCTTTTTTCTATCGATTAATTACACGCTTTACCGGGGATAAATTTCGCGTCTTTATCCGCCATCAACGTTTTCACTTTCTCACCCGTATCCGGGTTTGACTCCAGCGTGAAATGCGCCTCAAGCGTCAGCAATACGGACTGTCCGTTTTCTGCACGCGCAGCTAAATAGTCACGTTCAAGCTGAGCATTATTCGCCACCGGCATCCGTTTACCCGTTGCGCAGTCGGTAAAGATTGCCGCGTCAGCCATATAGAAATACATGCCTCGCATCGGCATTGGCGTCACCGGTAAGCTGGCGGAAACTGGCTGGAGCGTGTAGTTAAACTGTGACTCAATCGGGTTACCTTCACGATCGAGCATTTCCAGCGCCTCGCCTTTAGCCCGGTAGTACGACTTTTCACCTTTGCTGTCGGTCAGCACCAGCTTGTCGGCAGTGCGCGCCCATGTGCCATAAGAGGCAAACGAAGACGGTTCATCCCGCACGCCCTGATAACGTTCGTTCATCACCCATGTACCGTCTTTTTCCAGAAACAGAGAGGTTTCAATCCCTTCACAGTCCGCGCAAGGTAAGATGCCACGCCAGCTTTGCTGCATCGGTTTTAATTCTGCCGCCCGCGTCGGCTGTAGTACTTCAACTTCAGTACGGTTATTACAGCCGATCAAGGAAAAAAGCGTGCATGCAGCGACTACGGACAATATTGCTGTTTTCACTATCAATTCCTTATAAATTTTTATTCCCGCTCGTCAGTCTTGCGTTCGACGAACTCTCCCACGCAGTGCTTTCACTGTGGATTTTTGCGCCTTCGATGACAACCTGCGCTCTTTCGAGGCGCGTGTAGGGCGAGTTGCCTGTCGGCTTTTTTGCACTGCGGTTAATTCTTTTATCACCGCTACCAGCCGGGAGATTGCCGCTTCCCGATTAAGTTCCTGGCTACGGTATTCCTGCGCCTTAATGATAATAACGCCATCACCGCTAATCAGATGATGGCTGGCGGCAAGCAAACGTTCCTTGTAATACTCTGGCAGGCCAGAGGCCCGAATGTCAAAGCGCAAATGGATAGCCGTCGAGGTCTTGTTAACGTGCTGACCGCCCGCGCCCTGCGCCCGAATCGCCGTGATTTCCAGCTCATTATCAGGGATAGAGACGTTTCGGGAGATAACAATCATGAACGCGGCTGCCACGCGGTCAGATGAATTTCCAGATTGTTCTGAGAGTCAGACAGCCAGATAGCACCGTCCTGGATAGTTGCCTGCAGCGCCATTGTACGACCTGCGAAATCACTCAGTTGCGCCAGTTGCTCATCATCCAGATACCACACGGTCAGATTTTTAAACTGCGCGCACTTGTTCTGATTTTGCTGCCACCAGATCTGAGCCGCACGGCTGTTGTAAGCAAACAGGGCAACCTCTCCAGACTGGGTACAGGCTTTTTTAATACGGCGCTCATCCGGCAGACCCAGCTCAATCCAGAGATCGATACCCAGATGGTCGTTACGCAGCCATGCTTCAGGCTCGTCTTCCGCACTCAGACCACGCGTGAATTGCAGCCGTTCATCGGCATATTTGATCCAGGCCAGCAGGCGCAACATCATGCGCTCCTGGGTTTCAGAGGGGTGACGCGCCAGCGTCAAGGCCGCGTCAAGGAACTGGTTGCGGTCAAGATCCGCTACGTTGACGACGGCTTTATAAATTGTCGCTTTAAGCGCCATGAGAGAACTCCTTTCGAATCAGGCACACATTGTAGCGAAAACTGCGGCAAAAGGCTGCTAACTGCTCCTCTATCAAGGCGCTGATATTGCTTGAATGAGTATGGTATAGTCACCTTGCTAAACAGAGTTTATCTTCGTAGGCTTAGACTTGCATCCACGGTTAAGTCAGAGTGCTGACAGGAGGGCATGTGGAAAAATATTGTGAGTTAATACGCAAGCGGTACGCGGAAATCGCCAGCGGAGACTTAGGGTATATCCCGGATGCGCTGGGTTGCGTATTGAAGGTGCTTAATGAAGTGGCGGCAGACAGCGCCCTTCCAGAGTCGGTCAGGGAAAAAGCGGCGTATGCTGCCGCGAACTTACTGGTGAGCGATTATGTCAATGAATGAAACGTATCAACCCATCAACTGCGATGATTACGACAATCTTGAACTCGCCTGCCAGCACCATTTGTTACTGACGCTGGCGCTAAAAGATGGCGAAGTTTTGCAGGCGAAAGCGAACGACCTGGTTTCACGCAAAAACGTGGAGTATCTGGTCGCAGATGTCGCAGGTGAAACCCGGGAGCTTCGTCTCGACAAAATTGCCAGCTTCAGCCACCCGCAGATCGGTACCGTGGTGGTCAGCGAATCTTAACTTTATTTCGCCTTATCCGGCCTACTTTCCATGTGAAACGTAGGCCTGATAAGCGCAGCACCATCAGGCATGCCATACCAGCCTCACGCCTTCTTCACCTTCCGCCGTCCCCTCACGCGTCACGAAAACACCCGCAGCCGCAATCAACGTTTCGCCGTAAAACAGCAGCGGTGTGGTATCTCGTCGCCAGGGCGGGATCCCCTGCTCCTGCCAGATTTTTTTTAATTTCCGTCCGCCGTTACGCCCGACAATATGCAATAACCCTGGCGCTTTAAAACGGATACTGACGACTTCATCCGCTTGCGGCAAGCGCAAATCACCCGCAGAGATTAACTGAACCGAACCCAATCCGGCAGGCAGCGTCAACGGTGTTTTCCACTCTAACCACGGGATAATAGTTTCGCTTTGCCCATCGACTGACTTCACCCACCACAGCTGTGACTGATAACGACGGACCTCGAACTCCCCGAGGCGAAAACTTGGTGACGCGTCTTCCCGCGCCAGCGCCACTTCCTGCCAGATACGTTCCAGCCCATCACGGGAAGGCATCGGCGCATTTAACCCCGCCAGCCAGCGACGAAGCAGCGCGGCACGACGCACGCCGCTCATCATCATTAATGGCGTCAGTAACAGTGTTCCGCGGGATGTGATGCAATCGGCTAAATCGCTGGCCAGCAGTTCATCCAATAAACTCTCCTGCTCAGCGCACAGCGCAGCGCTGCGAGCAACGGCTTGCGCGAAGTGCGGCCAGCGCTGTTGGAGCAATGGGGTAACGCGCAATCTGAGGAAATTGCGATCGTAGGTATCATCCTGATTGCTTTCATCTTCAATCCAGCATAATTCATGCTGCCGTGCCCATGCTTCAAGCGCCTCTCGCGTTTGCGCCAGCAGCGGTCGAATCAGCTGGGTTCCGGCAAACGGAGAGCTTTCCCCCATGGCGGAAAGTCCGGCAGGACCACTGCCGCGTTTAAGCGCCAGCAGAAAGGTTTCACACTGGTCATCGAGATGCTGTGCGGTCATCAGCACCTCGCCCGGTAGTAAGGTCTGCGCAAACGCCTGATAGCGCGCGCGTCGCGCCTGGGCTTCGATGCCCAGACCATCATCCTCAAGGTGTACCCGCTCAACCACCAGCGACACCTGCCACTGCGCGCATACCGACTCACAGTGCTGCACCCAACTGTCTGCGTGTGGGCTTAATCCGTGATGAATGTGGATTGCGCGTAAAGCAACATCAGGATGCAGCGCTCGCCACTGCACCAACTGATGCAGCAATACGGTGGAATCCAGCCCGCCGCTAAAGGCGACCAGAATCGATTGAGAATTCAGCAGCGAAGTGTTCAGCGTGAGTGTCGTCATGATGGTTACTTACAATGGCATTGCCAGGCACGTTACCGGGCTAACGCCACAATGACAAGCCTTACAGCTCGTACAGTTCGAGGGGTAATCCGTCCGGATCGTTAAAAAACGTAAAACGTTTGCCGGTAAACGGATCGATTCGTACCAGCTCGCATTTCACATCATGGCTTTCCAGATGAATTATCGCCTTTTCCACGTCATCTACGCTGAACGCCAGATGACGCAAACCACAGGCTTCCGGTCGGCTCGGACGGCAAGGTGGAAACGGGAAAGAAAAAAGCTCAATCACATACTGGCCGTTCAATGCTAGATCGCCTTTCCACGAGTCTCTCTCTTCCCGATAGGCTTCGCTCATCAGTGTAAAGCCAAGCACATCGCAGTAAAATGCCTTACTCGCCGCGTAGTCTGTCGCAATAATGGCAATATGGTGAACCTGTTTTAATCCCAGCATAGCGTCATCGCCTCTTTCATTTTTCTGTCAGAACGTTACTCGAACGTCTTGGGGTCAGGCAAGTCGTTATGCCATTTTTAAGACTCTCACGCGATACAGGCCATCCTCGCCCAGTTTAGCGCCATGGATATCGGTTTCAAATCCAGGGTAGCGCTGCCCTACCGAGCACAGCATCAGAAGAAAATCGAGGACAGCCCGGCTTTTGGCAGTGATCATTTCCCCGGGCATCAAAAGCGGCACACCGGGGGGATAAGGCAGGATCATATTGGCAGAAACGCGCCCCACCAGTTGATCAAGTGCTACCGTTTCGACCTCACCTTTGATCTGCCGCTGCCAGGCCTGGTGCGGCGTCATTTTCATTTCCGGCAAGGTATCAAATGCCCGCAGCATCAACCCGGAGAGATCATGCTGGCGGATCAACTGATGGATCCCTTGCGCCAGATCCTGAATACGCATATTGCGATAGAAATCGGGATCTTCAGCATATAGATCCGGCAGCATATTTTTCACACGTAAATTCAGATCGTACGAGCGCTTAAATTCCGTCAGGCCACGTAGCAGCCCCATCGCCCGGGTTTTATCAATACCAATGCTGAACAGGAACAACAGGTTATACGGTCCCGTCTTCTCGACTACGACGCCGCGTTCATCAAGGAATTTCGCCACCAGCGCCGCGGGGATCCCCTCTTCGCTCATATTTCCCTGTTCATCCATTCCCGGCGTCAAAATCGTGACCTTCACCGGGTCAAGGAACATGTGGTCGGCATCAGCATCAACAAATCCGTGCCAGTCTTCACCTGGCGCTACCGGCCAGCACTCTGCTTCATCTACCTTTTCCGGCTGCCAGATATCAAAGAACCAGCCATCCGACTCTTCACGCAGACGTTGCACTTCTTTACGGAAATGCAGCGCCCGTTCCACCGAACGATTGATTAACCGCTTGCCTGAATTGCCACGCAGCATTGCCGCCGCCGTTTCTATCGACGCCACTATCGGATAGCTCGGAGACGTAGAGGTGTGCATCATAAAGGCTTCGTTGAACGTGTCTTCATCATAGTCGCCCTTAATGTGGATCAGCGAAGCCTGTGACAACGCCGCCAGCATCTTGTGGGTAGACTGGGTTTCAAAAATCACCTTTCCCGGTACCCGTTCGCCGCTCATCCCGCTTTTCCCCTGATAGATCGGATGAAAATGGGTATACGGCACCCAGGCTGAATCAAAATGGATGGAGGGCACATCCAGGGTTTGTTTGATCCAGTTGGTGTTATACAACAGGCCATCATAGGTGGAGTTGGTGATCACCGCGTGGACCGGCCATTGCGCCTGATTGGTTTCCTCAACTTTGCGTTCAATGCTTGCGTGGGTAAATTCCCGACGGGGTATACCGCCGAGGATCCCCAGCGCGTTACGCGTAGGCTTCAGCCAGATTGGCACCACATCACTCATCATCAGCAAATGCGCCAGTGACTTATGGCAGTTGCGGTCAATCAGGAGCGTACTGCCTGCAGGTGCAGCATACATACCGACAATCTTGTTCGATGTCGAGGTGCCGTTGGTCACCATATAGCTCTGCTCGGCACCAAAAGTACGCGCGATATACTCCTCCGCTTCCAGGTGCGGACCGGTATGATCAAGCAATGAGCCCAGTTCGGTTACGGAAATGGACACGTCGGCTTTCAGCGTATTGCCGCCAAAGAAATCATAGAACAGGCAGCCGACCGGACTTTTCTGGTACGCCGTTCCCGCCATGTGCCCAGGCGTGCAGAAGGTATACTTCCCTTCCTTCACATAGGTAAACAGCGCTTTGGTAAAAGGAGGCGTGATGTTATCGAGGTATTCGCTGGTGTACTGGCGGATACGGGTGGCAATGTCTTCAGACTGACCCAGCGCATACTCAAAAAACCACAGCGCCATGCGCAGGTCGTGCGCACTGACATCCATCGTCGAATGGGTATTAATAAAGGCGTAGAGCGGGAGATACTCGTTGAGCTGGTTGATGTCGCTGCACAGTTCCAGACTGTATTCATCCCAGTCAAAAATGACGCCGCAAATTCGCGGGTTATGTTCGATAAACTTCAGCAGGTCGACGCTATTCTGCGGCCAGATAATCTGAAACCCCTGCTGCTGCAGCGCACGTTCAAGTTCCTTGATGGGCTCATCTTTATAAAAGACGCCATGCGGTCCCATGATGGCAATGATATTCATGCGTTCCTCCTGGAAAAACCTTAGTTAATCATAGCCTGGCCAAACCACAGGTAAAAAAAAGGGCCACAGCATTGTGGCCCTTTTCAGAATTAATGCAGTTTACGCGTAACCGTAGCTCATCAGACGCTGGTAACGACGGTTTTTCAGATCATCTTTGCTTAACACGTCGAGATCGGCGAGATCGGCCAGCAGCTGTGCCTTCAGGGACGCAGCCATTACTTCAGGGTTGCGGTGCGCGCCGCCCAGCGGTTCCGGGATGATAGAGTCAATCAGCTTCAGCTCTTTCAGACGCGGCGCGATAATTCCCATTGCTTCTGCGGCCAGTGGCGCTTTGTCGGCGCTTTTCCACAGAATGGAAGCACAACCTTCCGGGGAGATAACGGAATAGGTGCTGTATTGCAGCATATTCACTTTATCGCCTACGCCGATCGCCAGCGCGCCGCCGGAACCACCTTCACCGATAACGGTGCAGATTACCGGTACGCTCAGACGCGACATTTCACGCAGGTTGCGCGCAATCGCTTCTGACTGACCACGTTCTTCCGCGCCCACGCCCGGGTAAGCCCCTGGGGTGTCGATGAAGGTAATGATCGGCATGTTGAAGCGCTCGGCCATTTCCATCAGGCGCAGCGCTTTGCGATAGCCTTCCGGCGCTGGCATGCCGAAATTACGGCGAATCTTTTCTTTGGTCTCACGGCCTTTCTGATGACCAATGATCATCACCGGACGGCCATCCAGACGCGCGATACCGCCGACAATAGCTTTATCATCCGCATAGGCTCGATCGCCCGCCAGCTCATCAAATTCATCAAACGCCAGGCGGACATAATCCAGGGTGTACGGACGCTGTGGATGGCGCGCCAGTTGGGCTACCTGCCATGCGCCAAGATCGGCGAAGATTTTACGCGTCAGTTCTACGCTTTTTTCACGCAGACGATGCACTTCTTCATCGATGTTAATATCCAGTTTCTCATCCTGACGGCTAACCGCAGTCAAAGAATCGATTTTTGCTTCCAGCTCTGCAATCGGCTGTTCAAAATCAAGGAAATTCAGACTCATAGTATTCCTGTATTAGTCAAACTCCAGTTCCACCTGCTCCGAACCAATAAGGCCACGGAGATCGTTTAGCAAACGATCGCTCGGAGAGACACGCCACGTCGCGCCAAAACGCAACCGCGCACGTGCATCCGCCCTCTGATAGTAGAGATGTACTGGAATTGTCCCCGAGCGGTGGGGTTCCAGAGACTGACGGAGTCGGTTTAAAAGCTGGTCATCAATTTGCCTGTCCGTCAGCGAGATAGCAAGCCCGCGAGCATATTTTTCCCGGGCTTCGTCAATATCCATGACTTCACGGGCCATCATTTTAAGCCCGCCACTGAAGTCATCAAAGCTGACCTGTCCGCTGACGATAAGTATGCGGTCTTTTTCCAGCAATTGCTGGTATTTATCCAGAGCATCGGTAAACAACATAACCTCCAGACGTCCGGAACGGTCATCCAGTGTACAGATGCCGATACGATTGCCGCGCTTGGTGACCATTACCCGCGCAGCAATGACGAGCCCCGCAGCCGTGGTGACTTTACCACGTTCTGTCGGATGCATGTCTTTCAGCCTGTAGCCTCCGACATAGCGCTCAATTTCTTTTAAATACTGGTTGATGGGGTGTCCCGTCAGGTAAAGCCCCAACGTTTCACGCTCACCGTCTAATACCACCTGCTCCGGCCACGGTTGGCAGCTGGCATAGGATTGTTCAATTTGCTCCGGTTCTTCCGCCAGCACGCCAAACATATCGGCCTGACCAATAGCTTCGGCTTTTGCATGCTGATCGGCGGCTTTTAGTGCGTCGTTGAGCGAATTCATCAACGCTGCACGATGCGGGCCAAGGCGATCAAACGCCCCGGACATGATTAGCTTTTCCAGCACCCGGCGGTTAAGTTTTTTGATATCCGTGCGCGCGCAGAGATCAAACAGCTCACGGAAGTAGCCGCCTTCGTTACGCGCCTCAATAATAGCTTCAATTGGCCCTTCACCCACGCCTTTTATCGCGCCGATGCCATAAACAATCTCGCCATCATCATTCACGTGAAAATGGTAAAGCCCGGAGTTGATATCCGGCGGCAGGATTTTGAGCCCCATGCGCCAGCATTCATCCACCAGTCCGACGACTTTCTCGGTGTTATCCATATCGGCGGTCATTACCGCCGCCATAAACTCGGCAGGATAATGCGCCTTCAACCACAGAGTCTGGTAAGAAACCAGCGCATAGGCAGCGGAGTGCGATTTGTTAAATCCGTAACCGGCGAATTTCTCCACCAGGTCAAAGATTTTCATCGCCAGTTCGCCGTCTACGCCGCGCTTTTTCGCCCCTTCTTCAAAGGTGCCGCGCTGCTTGGCCATTTCTTCCGGCTTTTTCTTACCCATCGCACGACGCAGCATATCCGCGCCGCCAAGGGTATACCCGGACAACTCCTGGGCAATCTGCATAACCTGTTCCTGATACAGGATAATGCCGTAGGTGGGCTCCAGTACCGGTTTCAGACACTCATGCTGCCATTGTACATCCGGATAGGAAATCTCTTCGCGACCATGCTTACGGTCGATAAAGTTATCTACCATCCCCGACTGTAGCGGGCCAGGGCGGAACAGAGCCACCAGTGCGATCATATCTTCGAAGCAGTCAGGCTGCAGACGTTTGATCAGGTCTTTCATGCCACGGGATTCAAGCTGGAAGACCGCCGTGGTCTCCGAGCGTTGCAGCATATCGAAGCTTTTCTTGTCATCCAGCGGGATAGCCGCAATATCCAGCGGTGGCTCACCGTTCTTTTCACGGCGCGCGTTGATCATTTCCTGCGCCCAGTTGATGATGGTGAGCGTACGCAGGCCGAGGAAGTCGAACTTCACAAGACCGGCATATTCCACATCGTTCTTATCAAACTGAGTAACCGGGTGCAGCCCCTGTTCATCGCAGTACAGCGGAGCAAAATCAGTAATTTTGGTCGGTGCGATAACCACACCACCGGCGTGCTTACCGGCGTTACGCGTGACGCCTTCCAGCTTACGCGCCATATCGATCAGCGCTTTAACCTCTTCATCTGCCTCATAAATTTCCGGCAGTTGGGGTTCGGCTTCAAAGGCTTTTGCCAGCGTCATGCCCGGATCGGGCGGCACCAGCTTCGAAATACGGTCAACGAAGCCGTACGGATGCCCCAGTACGCGGCCCACGTCGCGGATAACCGCTTTTGCAGCCATCGTACCGAAGGTAATAATCTGCGAAACCGCATCACGACCGTACATTTCCGCCACGTGCTCGATGACCTGGTCGCGTTTCTCCATACAGAAGTCAACGTCGAAGTCGGGCATTGAGACACGTTCCGGGTTAAGGAAACGTTCGAACAGCAGGTCAAATTCCAGCGGGTCGAGATCGGTAATTTTCAGCGCATAGGCAACAAGTGAGCCAGCACCGGAACCACGTCCCGGGCCTACCGGTACGCCGTTATCTTTCGACCACTGGATAAATTCCATAACGATCAGGAAGTAGCCCGGGAATCCCATCTGGTTGATAACTTTAAGTTCAACTTCCAGACGTTCATCGTAAGGTGGGCGCTTCTGCGCACGAACTTCAGGGTCAGGGAACAAAAATTCGAGACGTTCTTCCAGCCCTTCGCGTGATTTCGCCACAAGGAAATCTTCGGTGGTCATATCGCCGGTCGGGAACTGCGGCAGGAAATATTCGCCCAGACGCACCGTCACGTTGCAGCGTTTAGCTATCTCGACGGTGTTTTGCAGTGCTTCCGGAATATCGGAGAACAGCTCGCACATCTCATCTTCGCTGCGCATGTACTGCTGCGGCGAATAGTTACGCGGGCGTTTCGGGTCATCAAGGGTAAAGCCGTCGTGGATCGCTACGCGGATTTCATGCGCATCGAAATCTCCGGTTTCAAGGAAGCGGACATCGTTAGTCGCCACCACCGGTAGGCCACGCGTTTCGGCCAGTGCTACGGCTGCGTGCAGATAATTTTCTTCATCTTGCCTGCCGGTGCGAATCAGTTCGAGGAAATAGCAATTGGGAAAATGTTCTTCGTAAAACGCCACGCACTCGTCAACCAGTGCGTTATTGCCGCGCAGCAGACTTCGTCCGACATCGCCCATGCGACCGCCAGAGAGCAAAATCAAGCCTTCTTTTAACTCGACCAACCAGTCCCGGTCGATAACCGGTCCTTCTGCGCCATAGCCGCGCTGATAGGCTTTCGAAATCAACAACGTCAGGTTCTGATAGCCGGTATTATTTGCGGCCAGCACGGTAAGCTGCGTGAGTTCATCGCCCAACAGCTCACTGCGGACATGAAAATCTGCGCCAACTATCGGCTTGATACCCGCGCCATGGCCCGCTCCGTAAAACTTCACCAGACCACACAGGTTGGTAAAATCGGTGATCGCCAGCGCAGGCATGCCTAACGCGGCCGCCTTTTTTACCAGCGGTCCGGTTTTCGCCAGCCCATCGATCATGGAGTAGTCGCTGTGCACCCGTAGGTGGACGAAACGTGGTTCAGACATCTTCAGATTCCTTCGACACAAGAATCAGGACGAGAGTCCCAGTGCGCGTTTGACGGGGCCAAAGCTGCGGCGATGGTGCTCAGTCGCACCATGCAGTGCCAATTTTTCCAGATGAAATGCGGTTGGATAACCTTTGTGCTGTGCAAAACCATACTGTGGAAAAACCGTATCCAGCGCCGCCATTTCAGCGTCACGGGTCACTTTTGCCAGAATCGATGCGGCGCTAATCTCCGCCACGCGGCTATCACCTTTGACCACCGCCATCGACGGTACCGGTAATGCCGGGCAACGATTGCCGTCAATCAGCACGTATTCGGGCACAATATGCAGACCCGCAACCGCACGCTGCATGGCCAGCATGGTAGCATGCAAAATGTTCAGTTCGTCGATTTCATGCGGTTCCGCCCGACCCAGGCTCCAGCTTAACGCCTTTTCTTTAATTTCATCAAACAGCGCCAGGCGACGTTTTTCTGACAGTTTTTTTGAGTCGTTAAGACCGATAATAGGGCGAGCCGGATCCAGAATGACGGCAGCAGTGACGACCGCGCCGACCAAAGGGCCGCGTCCGACTTCATCCACACCCGCCACTAAATGCGTATGCGGATACACAAATTCAATCATTGCGCTAACTCCAGGACCGCATCCGCTGCCTGCTCATCAGCATTGCAACGGATCTGCTGGTGCAGTTCACGGAATGTGTCGTGCATCGCATGGCTGGTTTTACCATTCGCCAGCAACGGCAACAGCGCTTGCGACAGCGCCTGCGGTTCACACTCTTCCTGCAACAGCTCTTTAACCAGTTCTCTTCCCGCCAACAGGTTAGGTAGCGAAACGTAATCAGTCTTCACCAGACGCTTCGCCAGCCAGAAGGTGAAGGGTTTCATACGGTAGCCAACCACCATCGGGCATTTTGCCAGCATACATTCCAGCGCGGCGGTACCTGAAGCCAGCAGTGCGGCGTCGCTGGCCACCATTGCTTCACGTCCCATACCATTGAGCAGATGTACGGAAAGCTCCGGTGCAACTTCCGCTTTAATGCGTTCAAACTGCTCGCGACGTTTGGCATTCACCAACGGCACCACCACTTCGAGATCCGGATAATGCTGGCGTAATAGCTGCGCCGTTTTCAGAAAATCGGCGCTGAGCATCTCCACTTCTGCACCACGGCTTCCCGGCAGTAGCGCCAGGCAGTGAGCGTCATGAGGAATGCCCAGAATATCACGTGCCGCGTTTTTATCCGGGTCCATCGGCATGGCATCCGCCATGGTATGACCTATAAAGCGGCACGGGACGTTAAATTTGTCATAAAACGCTTTTTCGAAAGGCAGAAAGGCCAGCACCATGTTGGTGGATCTGCCTATTTTGAAAACGCGTTTCTGTCGCCACGCCCAGACGGACGGACTGACATAATGAATGGTTTTAATGCCCTGTTTTTTCAAGTTCCCTTCGAGGGTAATGTTGAAATCAGGTGCATCAATGCCAACGAAAACATCCGGCTTTAAGTCGGTGAGTCGGCGAGTGAGGTCGGCACGAATATGCAGTAAACGGCGCAGACGTCCGAGCACTTCAACAATGCCCATGACCGCCAGCTCTTCCATTTCGTACCAGGCTTCACAGCCTTCGGCCTGCATCAGCGGACCCGCCACACCAACAAAACGCGCATTGGGAACGCGAGCCTTGAGTGCACGGATTAACCCTGCACCAAGAATATCGCCGGAGGTTTCTCCGGCGACGAGGGCAATCGTTAAAGGACGCTGTTCAGTCATTAACGAATCAGGCCACGCGTTGAGCGCTCAAAGAAGTCGCTGAAAGCCTGAACTTCGGGGTACTGTTTCGCCAGTTCCGCGATTTCTGGTTTCACTTCTTCCAGCGTTTTACCACTACGGTACAACGCTTTGTAGGCGTTACGAATCGCGGTAATCGCTTCGCGGGTGAATCCACGACGCTTCAGACCTTCGATATTGACGCCAAACGGCGTCGCGTGGTTGCCCTGGGCGATAACGTACGGAGGCACGTCCTGGGCTACACCAGAACAGCCACCAACCATCACATGAGCACCGATGATGCAGAACTGATGCACCGCAGTCATGCCGCCGATGATAACAAAATCATCCAGCGAAACATGCCCGGCAAGCGTGGCGTTATTCGCCAGAATACAGCGGTTTCCTACCGTACAATCATGCGCGACGTGCGCATTAATCATCAGTAAGTTATCGCTGCCCACCTTCGTCACTCCACCGCCCTGCACTGTGCCACGATGAATGGTGACGCTTTCGCGGATGCGGTTGCGATCGCCAATTTCCACACGGGTCGGTTCGCCAGCATATTTAAGATCCTGGTTAACTTCACCGATGGAGGCAAACTGATAGATCTCGTTATCGCGACCAATTTTTGTATGGCCATTCACGACAACGTGAGACTTCAGTACGGTACCCTCACCAATTTCAACATGGGGTCCAACAATACAAAATGGGCCAATGTGAGCATTGGCACCAATGCTGGCGCCCTCTTCTACAATGGCGGTCGGGTGAATAAAGGCGGATTTATCAATCACGTATCAGGCCTCCCGGCTACGGGCACACATCATCGTTGCTTCGCACACAACTTTACCGTCGACCAGCGCAACCCCTTTAAAACGGGTCAGGCCACGGCGCGTTTTCTCGAAAGTCACTTCCATGATCATCTGATCGCCAGGCACGACAGGACGCTTAAAGCGTGCTTCGTCAATACCCGCGAAATAATACAGTTCGCCTGGTTCCAGTTTTCCTACGCTTTTAAACGCAAGGATACCGGTAGCCTGTGCCATCGCTTCCAGAATCAATACGCCAGGGAAAATAGGTTTACCCGGGAAGTGGCCCTGAAAGAAAGGCTCGTTAACGGATACATTTTTCACTGCGCGCAGAAAACGACCTTCTTCAAAATCCAGCACGCGATCAACCAGCAGAAACGGAAAACGGTGCGGCAGAAGTTCTAAAATCTCTTCAATATGCAGAGTATGAGTGTTAGTAGTCAAAATACTCTTCCTGTCAAAATATACTAAAAGGCAATAATAACACGGCCTGTCGCAATCGTATGAATGGGACAGGCCGAAAAGTCAGACATGCAAAAACGGTGCTTTAGTCTTGTTGATTAACCTTGCGCTCAATCGCTTTGAGGCGCTTGCTCATATCATCAATATTCATCACCAGTGCAGCTGTTTTACGCCATACCTTATTGGGTTGTAGCGGAATGCCTGAGGAATAGACGCCAGGTTCGGTGATAGGACGCATCACCATACCCATGCCAGTCACCGTGACTTTGTCGCATATTTCCATATGCCCATTGATCACGCTGGCGCCGCCAATCATGCAGTAACGGCCAATCTTCAGGCTTCCCGCCATAATGACGCCACCGGCTACTGCCGTATTGTCGCCAATCACAACGTTATGCGCAATCTGGCACTGGTTATCAATGATAACACCATTGCCGATCACAGTATCGTCCAGAGCACCACGGTCAATGGTGGTACAAGCGCCGATCTCGACGCGATCGCCGATAATCACGCGACCAAGCTGCGGGATCTTTACCCAGTTACCACGATCGTTCGCGTAACCAAACCCATCAGATCCAACGACAGTGCTTGACTGGATCAGGCAATTCTCACCGATCTGAATGTCGTGGTAAATCGTCACATTCGCCCACAAGCGTGAACCTGCACCGATTTTAGTATTTTTTCCGACGAAGCAGCCTGCGCCGATAACGACGTTATCACCCAGTTCTACGCCAGACTCAATGACCGCATTTGCGCCCACAGAGACATTATTACCCAGCTTCGCCGTTGCATCGATCACTGCACTCGGTGCAATGTTCTGTGCAGGCTGAGGCGTGGTATCTAAAATTTGCGCCATACGTGCATAGGTCAGGTAGGGATTCTTCACTACCAACGCGGCACTTTTAGCAAAAGGAAGATCGTCCTGCGTCATTACTACGGCAGAAGCCTGGCATACGCCTAAGTGTTCACGGTACTTAGGATTCACCATGAACGTGATATTGCCAGTTTGCGCAGATTGCATGGACGCTACGCCGGTGATGACGATATCGCCATCACCGTGTAATTCTGCATCCAACTGCTCTGCTAAATCAGCCAGTCGAATTGAAGGCATTACTTATTTAACCTGTTTCAGTACGTCAGCGGTGATGTCTTTTACATCGCTGCTGTTGTATGCAACGGTGTTTGCGTCAACGACCAGATCGATGCTCTGGCTGCTGGCAACAGATTTCACAGCAGTCTGGATACGAGTAACCAGTTTGCCACGTTCTTCGTTGGAGCGACGCGCACGATCCTGCTCAAAAGCCTGAGCTTTCTGAGAGAAAGTCTGGCGCTGAGCCATAACGTCTTTTTCCAGCTTGGTACGATCGCTACCTGCTTTCATTGATTGCAGACGCTGCATCTTAGATTGCAGATCGGATTCCATACGCTGCAGTTCGCTGGCACGGCCTTTGAACTCGTTTTCCAGCGTAGCAGAAACGCCTGTCTTCTGTGCAACCTGTTGGAACAGGCTACCCATGTTGACGATTGCAATTTTGTCAGCCGCTTGTGCGGACGTTGCCATCGCTAAACCGAGACCTGCAGCTAATAACCACTTTTTCACAATTAACTCCTTACCATCCCATTTGCACCCGAAGGTGCAGTTCTTTGCGTGGCCAGGCGATCCCATGCAAGATCGCCTAAAGTCATCGCTACACTACCACTACATTCCTTTGCGAAGAACAATTACCAGGTTTTACCAATGTTAAACTGGAACTGTTCCGCTTTGTCTCCATCGTACTTCTTGAACGGCTGGGCGTAGGAGAAAACCAACGGCCCCAATGGGGACATCCATTGTAAAGCGATACCCGCTGACATACGGATATTACTTGGATCACTGTAGTCCGGCACACCTATAGCACGTGTTTGAGCGCTATCCTGCCAGTTAGTATCCCAAACAGTACCCATATCCCAGAAGAACGAGGTACGAACCGAGTTGGCATACTTGTCGCTAATGAACGGCGTTGGGGTAATAAACTCCAGGCTGGCGACAGCCATGGCGTTACCGCCCACTGCGTCATCCGATTTACAGTCCTTACCGTCCGCGTTGGAACACTCTTCGTAGTCACTATTATCAGAACCACTGGCGTAAGCACCGTTTTTGTAGACTGCTTTTGGACCGATAGTATTCGACTGGAAGCCACGCACGGTGCTGGAACCACCTGCATAGAAGTTCTCATAGAACGGCATTTCTTTGCTGCCAATGCCGTCGCCATAGCCTACCTTCGTACGTCCTAAAACCACCCACTTGTGATCGTCATCGATCGGCACATAGGTCGCGGTATCCATCGACACTTTGTAGTATTCGTTATCAGAACCCGGAATGGTCACTTTACCGTTCAGGTTGACGCGTGTACCGTCCGTTGGGAAATACCCACGGTCCAGTTTGTTGTACGTCCAACCGTAGTTAAAGGTGAAGTCATCAGCGGCAAAGCTGTTGGTATTGGTCTCGCCCATTGACTCAAGATAACGATCCATCGCAACCTGCGGCTGCATGTTGGACAGTTTGTTATGTACATAACCCAGGCCGGCACGCAACGTGTTGTATTCGTTTACCGGGAAGCCAAGCGTTACGTCTGTACCATAACTTTTGTTGGTATAGTCGGACAGATCCGCATCATTCGCTTCAAAGTCGTTATAGAAGACACGGCCACCCAGGCTCACACCATCAACGGTGAAGTACGGGTTAGTCACAGACAACTCAGTATAGGTCTGGTAGTCGTTTTTGGTGCCGTTGATGCCAACAGAATAACCGGTACCTAACCAGTTATCTTGCTGAACGCCAGCCTGGAAGCTCACGCCGCTCTCGGTACCGTAACCGACGCCGAAGTTAAAGCTACCGGTGTTACGCTCTTTGACCTTGTAGACTACATCAACCTGATCCGGTCTGCCCGGAACACGCTGAGTATCGGTATCAACTGTTTCAAAGTAACCCAGACGGTTCAGACGCTCTTTACCCTGGTCGACCAGATCGCTGCCCAACCATGCACCTTCCATCTGACGCATTTCGCGACGCAGAACGGAATCTTTAGAGGTGTCGTTACCTTCAAAACGAATCTTACGCACATAGAAACGGTTACCCGCATCCACGTTTACGCGTAATTTAACGGTTTTGTCAGCGTCGTTGATTTCAGGCTGCGACTGTACGCGCGGATAGGCATAGCCATAGCGACCCAGGAGCTTCTTGATATCATCTTCCATTTTGGTCACTTTGGTGCCGTTATAGAGTTCACCTGGCTCGATCTTCGTCAGGGTCTCAATTTCGGCGGAGTGCCCGGCCAGGTTACCGCTCACCTGAACACCAGAAAGCTTGTACTGCTCGCCTTCTGTGATGTTAACGGTGATGTAGATACCTTTTTTATCCGGCGTCAGGCTGACCTGAGTGGAATCGATATTGAAGCGGGCATAACCGCGATCCAGATAGTAACTGCGCAGGGTTTCAAGGTCGCCCGCCAGTTTCTGTTTCTGGTATTTGCGATCGCCCACCACGTTCCACCACGGCACTTCGTCACGCAATTGGAAGTGAGAGATAAGTTCGTCAGTCGTGAAGGCATGGTTGCCGACGATATTGATCTGTTGGATCTTCGCCGAAACACCTTCCTGGAAGACCAGTTTGAGGTCAACGCGGTTACGCGGCAACGGCGTCACCACCGCTTTCACACTGGCGCTGTACTTACCGACGCTATAGTAGAAATCTTCCAGGCCTTTTTCGATATCGGCAAGCGTGGTGCGATCCAGAGACTCGCCAACACGCACACCAGACGCCTCGAGGTTTTGCTTGAGCATGTCATCTTTCACCGATTTATTACCGGAGAAAGTGATGCTGGCAATCGTCGGACGCTCTTTTACCTGAACCAGAAGGGTATCACCATCGCGCAGGACGCGGACATCCTCAAAGTTACCGGTGGCGAACAGAGCACGAATGGTATTACTGATGTCTTCATCATTAACCGTGTCGCCTGTGCGCACCGGCATACTGAGGAGAGCCGCACCAACGGCGACTCGCTGTAGGCCTTCGAAATGAATGTCCTTCACTACGAACCCTTCAGCACCGTATACGGTGGCGCTGCTAAACAGCAGCGACGCTATGAGCAACTTTTTCATCGCCATCGTTATTATGCGTTCTTCCTAACACTCTCTTACAACCGAGAGAAATCATTGAAAAGTGCAAGCCCCATTAACAACACCAGCAAGATAGAGCCAATGCGATAACTAAAGTCTTGAACCCGCTCGGATACCGGACCGCCCTTCAGCTTTTCAATCGCCAGGAACAGCAGATGCCCCCCGTCTAGAACGGGCAACGGAAACAGGTTGATTATCCCTAAGTTCACGCTGATAAGCGCAAGGAACATCAGGTAATAAATAACCCCGAATTCCGCTGACATCCCAGCCCCTTGGGCGATAGAAATCGGCCCACTGAGGTTGTTCAGTTTTACATCACCGGTAATCAATTTTCCCAGCATACTGACCGTCAGCTTCATCAACTGCCACGTTTTATCCGAGGCTTCGAGGACGGCGCTGAATGGCCCATACTGGCGTACAGTCTTATACTCATCAGGCAGAGGAATAACTTTAGGCACCACGCCCGCAAAACCTTCTGCCTTCCCGTTAACCTGTTTTGAATCTGGGGTTAACGTTAAAGACAAGGAACTTCCTTGTCTTTCAATATCTAGCGCTAACGGCTTATCCGGATTATCGCGCACCAGCGTCACAAACGTCATCCATTGCGTCAGCGGCTGACCATTGACTTTAACGATCCTGTCGCCTGCTTGCAAACCTGCCTTACTTGCAGCGGAGTTAACCTGCACTTCTGACAGCACCGGTTCAATCTGCGGACCGCGCGGACGAATCCCTAAACTGGAGACGGGATCCTCTTTGTCTGGCTCAAATGCCCACTGACGTAAATCCAGCGTTTTGTCCTGACGCTGGTTACTGCCAAACTGCGCTACGCTGAGAGTCGTATGCTCATCGCCAATTTTGGCTACCAGTTGCAATCTCACGGCATCCCAATCAGGGGTTTCGATACCATCAACCGCTTTTAGTTCCGTACCCGGCTGAATTTGCGCCTGCGCGGCAATCGAGTTGGGTGTTATTTCACCAACAACCGGACGAACGCCAGGGACACCGATGATAAACACCAGCCAGTAAGCGAAAATAGCAAAAAGGAAGTTTGCAATCGGACCTGCGGCGATGATGGCTGCGCGTTGTCCAACCGTTTTATTGTTGAAGGCGTAATGGCGCAACTCCGGTGCGACTGGTTCAGCGCGCTCATCCAGCATTTTGACGTAACCGCCGAGGGGAATCAGGGCGATAACGTATTCCGTACCTAATTTATCGGTACGCCGCCAAAGCGCTTTTCCAAAACCAATGGAAAAGCGTTCGACGCGGACTCCGCAGCGCCGCGCAACCCAGAAATGACCAAATTCATGCACGGTGATAAGCACACCAAGTGCGACAATGAATGCAGCCAGATTCCAGAGAATACTCAGCATAAGACCATCCGTTAGAGCGTCCTGAATACCAGTAACAACAGGCAGGCAAAGACCGGTACCGCAGCCGTCAGGCTATCAATACGGTCCAGAATACCACCGTGTCCTGGAATTAAGTGACCACTATCCTTAATACCTGCTTCACGCTTAAACATACTCTCGGTCAGGTCACCCAGCACGGAGGCCAGGGCTGCAACGATGGAGCAAATGAGCAAGGTGACAGGCGCAACTTCAAGATTCGCCCACATGCCATAACCCCATGAGATCACGGCCGCAGTGGCGAGTCCGCCAATAAAACCCTGCCAGGTTTTACCAGGAGAAACCTTCGGTGCCAGCTTATGTTTGCCAAACAGCTTACCAAACATATACGCACCAGAGTCCGCTCCCCAAACGAGGATCATGACATACAGCAGCCATAGCGCGCCACTATAATGATTCTCATCATAATGCCATGCACGTAGCGCCAGCATTCCCCAAAAGAACGGAACAATGGTTAACACGCCGAAAATTATGCGTAATGTTTTGGAATTACGCCAGACCGACGCAGAGCCGGGATAAAACAATACCAGCAACAGCGCCACGACCCACCAGCCCAGCGACGCCCACAGCGATACTTCAACCAGCGGCTGATGAATATTGCGATGGTATTCCGGCAGTAAGAACAGCATTAGCGCCAGCAATAGCCCGCACAAAACCGCCAGCCAGACTCGCTGTGTACGCGTGGTAAAACCGCTTAACTGTCCCCATTCCCAGGCGGCCAGCATACAAACGACCAGCGTGACAATGGCGAACCCCACCGGCGGCAGCAAAAACAGCGCCGCGATGACAACGGGTATTAAAACAAAAGCAGAAATCAGGCGATACTTCAGCAAAAGCGACCCCCATCAGGCTTTTTCATCACCGGGCTCGGTGCCGCCGAAACGACGCTCACGATTAGCAAAGGCATGCAGCGCACCTTCAAAGTCTTGTTCATCGAAATCGGGCCAGAGAACATCCGTAAAGTAAAGTTCGGCATAGGCAATTTGCCACAACAGAAAATTACTAATTCGATGCTCTCCCCCAGTCCTTATCACTAAATCCACAGGAGCCAGTTCATGCATACAAATTTGCTGCCCAAGCATCTCTTCATCGATTTGCTCTGGACGCAGCAGACCATCCTGCACCTGTTGTGCCAGTTGCCTGACTCCCTGGACTATATCCCACCGTCCACCGTAATTCGCTGCAATATTCAGCGTCAACCCGGTATTCTGGGCAGTAATCGCTTCTGATTTGCGAATCCGTTCTTGCAAACGAGAGTTAAATCGACTGATATCCCCGATAATACGCAGACGTACGTTATGGCGGTGCAGGTTTTTCACTTCACTATCAAGTGCCCACACAAACAGTTCCATTAACGCGCTCACTTCCTGCGCAGGTCGGTTCCAGTTCTCACTGCTAAAGGCATACAGCGTTAACGCATCAATACCGTTATTGGCAGCAAAAGAGACAGCCCGGCGGACGGATTTTGCTCCGGCCTTATGCCCAAAGGCGCGAATCTTCCCTTGCTTTTTCGCCCAGCGGCCATTGCCATCCATGATAATTGCGACATGGCGACAACCATGTGCTGGCAAATTTTCGCTTAATGGTTTAGTTGCAGACAACATAACGCGTTATTAGTCCCTGAAAGGATTTACGGTACTCAGGAATACTGAAGCCCATCCACAAAAAAGCCGTGTCAAACCACGGCTTACCCGACCGAAAAAAAGCAAATACCCGCGATCGGGTGGCGCAGACTATATCACTGAAGCCCAACGCTAACAAATAGCACGATTCTCCGTAGAGGGATTATCATCAGCTTGAGAGTCGCATCACTTCTTTTCTGGCGACGTCCCGCGCGATGGCATCAACCTTCAGCACGTCATCAACGCTCTGCGGCTCCTGAAAATCCATCTTATCCAGCACGGATAAATTCAGGTCAGCAATATCGGTAAATCGGATCTGCTGCGCCAGAAACGCGGCAACCGTAATTTCATTCGCGGCATTAAGTGCAGTCGTCGCCGCCTGCCCTTGCTCAAACGCGTCCATCGCCAGCTTCAGGCACGGATAACGCTGGTAATCAGGTGCTGAAAACGTCAGCGCACTGAGTTTGCAAAAATCGACAGGCTTAACACCGGACGTCACTCGTTCTGGCCATGCCATGGTATGGGCAATAGGTGTACGCATGTCCGGTTCACCCAACTGCGCCAGAACACTACCATCCTGATAACGGACCATCGAATGAATAACCGACTGCGGGTGAATCAGCACTTCCATCTGGCTTGCACTGGCATTAAATAACCAACGCGCTTCAATGTATTCCAGACCTTTGTTCATCATGGTGGCGGAATCGACAGAGATTTTTCGTCCCATCGACCAATTCGGATGACGACATGCCTGATCGGGGGTCATAGAGACCAGATCGCGCAATGGCGTTTCACGGAATGGGCCACCAGACCCGGTAAGCAGAACTGACATAACGCCGTTTTGCTCAAGGTCAGCGTATCCCAGATTGTGTTGGATAGGTTGCGGTAAACT
Source organism: Citrobacter sp. LUTT5 (assembly GCF_009905315.1). Lineage (NCBI taxonomy): Bacteria > Pseudomonadati > Pseudomonadota > Gammaproteobacteria > Enterobacterales > Enterobacteriaceae > Citrobacter > Citrobacter sp. LUTT5. The sequence continues at coordinate 4,013,674 of NZ_CP047606.1, forward strand.
CTGAAAAATCGCGTTATGCTCGCTATCTACCGGCAAAAGCTGCGCTTTGTGGCGTTTCACGTCGTCCATAAACAGACGACCGCAGGTCACCAGAGACTCTTTGTTCGCCAGTAAAATACTTTTGCTCGCACGAATTGCCGCCAACGTTGGCAGCAAGCCCGCTGCGCCGACAATTGCCGCCATGACCTGATCAACATCATCCAGCGCAGCCATATCACAGGCAGCCTGCTGACCGCTCATGACCTCAGTGCGACTGCCCTGCTCCAGCAGAGCTGCTTTTACCAACGCAGCGCTTTTTTCATCGTCCATTACCGCATAGCGAGGAGAAAACTCCAGGCATTGCTCTACCATGCGGGCGACATTTTTACCCGCCACCAACGCAGCAACACGAAATTTTTCCGGGTTATGGCGTACTACATCCAGCGTACTGCAACCAATGGAACCGGTTGATCCCAGGATGGTTAATTGCTTCATGAGACATCCAGAAGAATTTTACCCTTTAAGGTATATAGACAGAAAAAAGCAAAACGCCGCCATCCAGCCTTCTCAGGCCTTCTAAGCGGCGTTTTTAGCGTACAGGCGAATCAGAACTGCATCAGTTCCGCTTCTTTCTCTGCCAGCGCCGCATCAACTTTCTTGATTGCAGCGTCAGTCAGTTTCTGTACGTCGTCCTGAGAACGGCGATCGTCATCTTCGCTGATCTCTTTTTCTTTCAACAACGCTTTCACTTTGTCGTTTGCATCGCGGCGTACATTACGTACCGCAACACGCGCGCCTTCAGCTTCGCCACGCACGATCTTGGTCAGATCTTTACGACGTTCTTCGGTCAGCGGCGGCAGCGGAACGCGGATGTCGGAACCCGCAGAGCTTGGATTCAGACCGAGGTCGGAAGCCATGATGGCTTTCTCAACGGCTGGCCCCATAGAACGGTCAAACACGTTGATTTTCAGGGTACGGGAATCTTCAACCGTTACGCTTGCCAGCTGGCGCAGCGGAGTCGGTGTGCCGTAATATTCCACGACAATACCATCCAGCAGGCTAGGAGAAGCACGACCCGTGCGAATTTTGCTGATTTGGTTTTTGAACGCTTCGACGCATTTGTCCATGCGTACTTCAGCATCTTTTCTGATATCGTTGATCACGTTACGAATCCTTGAAAGCTTGTTTCAGTCAGACCATACCCGCCGCGCAAGATGTGACAAGTATAGTCTTGATTAATTTTGAGGGACGTATCCCGCGACATTAAAGCGGAATATTACCTGCATTTAGCCGCAACGGGAATTATTCCGTGATTAACGTGCCTTCTTTTTCACCCATAACAACACGGCGCAGTGCACCTGGTTTGTTCATGTTAAAGACACGAATCGGTAATTTGTGGTCACGAGCCAGCGTGAACGCAGCCAGATCCATGACTTTCAGCTCTTTATCCAGTACTTCAGTGTAGGTCAACTGTTCGTACATGGTCGCCGTTGGATCTTTAGCCGGGTCGGCAGTAAATACGCCATCGACTTTGGTGGCTTTCAGTACCACATCCGCTTCAATTTCAATACCACGCAGGCAGGCTGCTGAATCGGTGGTGAAGAACGGATTACCGGTACCCGCAGACAAAATAACAACGCGGTTGTTACGCAGCAGGCTAATAGCTTCAGCCCAACTGTAGTTATCACACACGCCGTTCAGAGGAATTGCGGACATCAAGCGAGCGTTCACATAGGCGCGGTGAAGCGCATCGCGCATCGCCAGACCGTTCATTACGGTGGCTAACATGCCCATGTGGTCGCCCACAACGCGGTTCATCCCTGCTTTCGCCAGACCAGCGCCACGGAACAAGTTACCACCACCAATCACTACGCCAACCTGAATACCCAGCTCAACCAGCTCTTTGATTTCCTGAGCCATGCGGTCAAGGATGCTTGCATCAATACCGAAGCCTTCTGAACCTTGCAGAGCTTCGCCACTTAACTTAAGCAGAATACGTTTGTAGACGGGTTTTGCATTGGTAGCCATGTTTCTTTCCTGAGACTGTCAACGAATGAGATGAGTTAATTCCAGCGACATTGTATGTCGCTTTTCAGCAGGGCCACTATAGCGGTTCGCTGAATTTACAAGCCAGACACAAAAAGAAGCCGCCCTCAGGCGGCTCCTTTCAAAATTAAGACTGCTTGGACATCGCAGCAACTTCTGCTGCAAAGTCAGTCTCAACTTTCTCGATGCCTTCACCCACTTCAAAGCGGATGAAGCCTGTTACGTCAGCGTTATGCTCTTTCAGCAGCTGACCAACAGATTTGCTCGGTTCCATGACGAAAGGCTGACCGGTCAGAGAAACTTCGCCGGTGAATTTCTTCATGCGGCCTTCAACCATTTTCTCTGCGATTTCTTTCGGCTTGCCAGACTGCATAGCGATGTCCAGCTGAACCTGGTATTCTTTTTCTACCACTTCAGCGGAAACGTCTTCCGGCTTAACGAATTCTGGTTTGCTTGCAGCAACGTGCATTGCCAGCTGTTTAACCAGTTCTTCGTCAGCGCCAGTTGCAGCAACCAGAACACCGATACGAGCACCATGCTGGTAGTTACCCAGAACTTCGCCTTCCAGGGAAGCAACGCGACGGATGTTGATGTTCTCACCGATTTTAGCAACCAGAGCAACACGTTCTTCTTCGAACTGTGCTTTCAGAACTTCAACGTCAGTGATTTTGCCAGCAACGGCAGCGTCCAGTACTTTGTCAGCAAATGCCTGGAAACCAGCATCTTTAGCAACGAAGTCAGTCTGGCAGTTAACTTCCAGAATGAAAGCGATGTTGCCGTCGATTTTGGTTTTGATTACGCCGTCAGCAGCAACGTTGCCTGCTTTTTTCGCCGCTTTGATTGCACCGGACTTACGCATGTTTTCGATTGCCAGCTCGATGTCGCCATTAGCTTCAGTCAGTGCTTTTTTGCAATCCATCATGCCTGCGCCAGTACGCTCACGCAGCTCTTTTACCAGGGATGCGGTAATTTCAGCCATTCTAAAATCCTCGGAAGATTTGATCTGCCCGGCATGAAACCGCACAGATTTAAAAGTGAAAAAGGGGGCCATATACAGGCCCCCTAACCAAACGTGATACTACCTGGTCTATAAGGGCTCTAACGAGCGTGCCTTATTATTCAGCTTCTACGAAGCTTTCTTCCGCCTGGGAAGCCAGATCCTGAGAACGGCCTTCACGAACGGTAGTAGCTACAGCGCCCAGGTACAGGGTCACAGCACGGATTGCGTCGTCGTTACCCGGGATAACGAAGTCAACACCGTCCGGATCAGAGTTGGTATCAACGATAGCAAATACTGGGATACCCAGGTTGTTTGCTTCTTTGATAGCAATGTGCTCGTGGTCAGCATCGATTACGAACAGAGCGTCCGGCAGACCGCCCATGTCTTTGATACCGCCCAGGCTGTTTTCCAGTTTCTCAAGCTCACGAGTACGCATCAGCGCTTCTTTCTTGGTCAGCTTTTCGAAAGTACCGTCCTGAGACTGAGTTTCCAGATCTTTCAGACGTTTGATGGACTGACGAACGGTTTTCCAGTTAGTCAGCATACCGCCCAGCCAGCGATGGTTCACGAAGAACTGGTCGCAGCTGTTAGCAGCTTCTTTCACCGCTTCGCTTGCAGCGCGTTTAGTACCAACGAAAAGGATTTTACCTTTACGAGCAGAGATCTTGTTCAGTTCAGCCAGAGCTTCGTTGAACATCGGTACAGTTTTCTCAAGGTTGATGATGTGAACTTTGTTACGCGCACCGAAGATGAACGGCTTCATTTTCGGGTTCCAGTAACGGGTCTGGTGACCGAAGTGAACACCAGCCTTGAGCATGTCGCGCATGGAAACAGTTGCCATGATTAAAACCTCTATATATAAAAGTTGGGGTTAAGCCTCCACGCATCCCATATTACCGACCCCAAAGGGCACCCCGGAATATGTGCCGATACGTGTGTGTTGTTACACAAAGTGAGATTTGTCGCTCCCGTCCATCGTGTGTAGTCTTCGAATGGATCGGAAGTCCGGCGCGCTTTATACCACAAATACGCCATAGACACCAATAATTGTTGGCACTGTGTGCTGTTAATGATTCTCAATTTGGCAGCACGTATGCGGGACTGATACCATTGGCAGCACTTAAACAATTATTGCCGATATCATCGGCACTGATGGACAGAATTCATGGCTATCTCAATCAAGACCCCTGAAGAAATCGAAAAAATGCGCGTCGCTGGCCGCCTGGCCGCTGATGTACTGGAAATGATCGAACCGTTTGTTAAACCGGGCGTCAGCACCGGCGAGCTGGATCGCATCTGTAATGACTATATCGTGAATGAGCAGCAGGCCATTTCCGCCTGCCTGGGTTACCACGGCTATCCGAAGTCCGTGTGTATCTCTATTAATGAAGTGGTGTGCCACGGGATCCCGGACGACGCCAAACTTCTGAAAGACGGCGATATCGTCAACATCGATGTGACTGTGATTAAAGACGAGTACCACGGCGACACCTCGAAAATGTTTATCGTCGGCAAACCTACTATTCTGGGCGAGCGTCTGTGCCGCGTCACGCAGGAAAGCCTGTATCTGGCGCTGCGGATGGTGAAACCGGGCATTCGCCTGCGCACGCTGGGCGCTGCAATTCAGAAATACGCGGAAGGTGAAGGTTTCTCTGTCGTTCGTGAATACTGCGGTCACGGTATCGGTCGCGGATTCCATGAAGAGCCGCAGGTTCTGCACTACGATGCAGACGACGGCGGTGTGGTACTGCAGCCGGGCATGACGTTCACCGTAGAACCGATGCTGAATGCCGGTGATTACCGCATCCGCACCATGAAAGACGGCTGGACGGTGAAAACCAAAGACCGGAGCTTGTCTGCACAGTACGAGCATACTATTGTAGTGACGGAAAACGGCTGTGAGATTCTGACGTTACGCAAGGATGACACCATCCCGGCGATCATCAAACACGGCGAATAATGTTTTGCCTGATGGCGATGCATTCGCATCTTATCAGGCCTACAAATTGTACTACTTAGTAGGCCGGGTAAGGCGTTCACGCCATCATCCGGCTTTTTAATGGGTGGCGCATAATGAATACTCTTCCTGAACAGCACGCAAATACTGCCCTCCCCACCCTGCCTGGCCAGCCACAAAACCCAGGGACATGGCCACAACACGACCTCAACTGCACCGGTATTAAAGCGCATATCGACACCTTCCAGAGCTGGTTAGGCGAAGCGTTTGACAGTGGAATTTCCGCAGAACAGCTCATTGAGGCCCGCACCGAATTTATTGATCAGTTGCTTCAGCGCCTGTGGATTGAAGCCGGTTTCGGTCAAATTGCCGACCTGGCGCTGGTTGCCGTTGGCGGCTACGGGCGCGGCGAACTGCATCCGCTCTCCGATATTGACCTGCTGATCCTCAGTCGTAAAAAGCTACCTGATTCGCAGGCAGAAAAAGTCGGTGAGCTGTTAACGCTGCTATGGGACGTGAGGCTGGAGGTTGGGCACAGCGTGCGTACGCTGGAAGAGTGTCTGCTGGAAGGATTATCAGATTTAACCGTCGCCACTAACCTGATTGAAACACGCCTGCTTATCGGCGATGTGGCGCTGTTTCTTGAGCTGCAAAAGCATATTTTTAGCGAAGGTTTCTGGCCGTCCGATAAATTTTACGCCGCCAAAGTGGAAGAGCAAAATCAGCGCCACCAGCGTTATCACGGCACCAGCTACAACCTGGAGCCGGATATCAAAAGCAGTCCCGGCGGCCTGCGCGATATCCATACTCTGCAATGGGTGGCCCGTCGCCATTTTGGCGCCACCTCGCTGGACGAAATGGTCGGCTTCGGCTTTTTGACGCTGGCAGAACGCGCCGAACTGAATGAATGTTTGCATATCCTGTGGCGGATTCGCTTCGCCCTGCATCTGGTCGTTAGTCGTTACGACAACCGCCTGCTGTTTGACCGCCAACTCAGCGTGGCGCAACGGCTAAACTACGGCGGCGAAGGCAACGAGCCGATCGAGCGGATGATGAAAGACTATTTCCGGGTCACGCGACGGGTCAGCGAACTGAACCATATGCTGTTGCAACTGTTCGACGAAGCGATCCTCGCCCTGCCAGCCGATGAAAAACCGCGCCCGATTGATGACGACTTTCAACTGCGCGGCACATTGATCGATCTGCGCAACGACGACCTGTTTATCCGAAAACCCGAAGCGATATTGCGGATGTTCTACATCATGGTACGTAACAGCGCGATCAGCGGGATTTACTCCACCACGCTGCGCCATTTGCGTCATGCCCGCCGTCATTTAACCCAGCCACTCTGCTACATTCCGGAAGCGCGTTCGCTGTTTCTCAGTATGTTGCGCCATCCGGGCGCGGTGAGTCGCGGCCTGCTGCCGATGCATCGGCACAGCGTTTTGTGGGCCTATATGCCGCAATGGTCGCACATTGTCGGCCAAATGCAGTTTGACCTGTTTCATGCCTATACGGTGGATGAGCACACTATCCGTGTGATGCTCAAGCTGGAGAGTTTTGCTAACGAAGAGACCCGTCCGCGCCATCCGCTGTGCGTGGATCTGTGGCCGCGCTTGCGACAGCCGGAGCTAATTCTGATTGCCGCGCTGTTCCACGATATCGCCAAAGGTCGCGGCGGCGATCACTCGGTTCTCGGCGCCCAGGACGTGCTCAAATTCGCCGAGCTGCACGGTCTGAACTCGCGTGAAACGCAGCTGATCGTCTGGCTGGTGCGTCAGCATTTGCTGATGTCGGTGACCGCTCAGCGCCGTGATATTCAGGATCCGGAAGTGATCAAGCAATTCGCTGAAGAAGTACAAACGGAACATCGTCTGCGCTTTTTAGTGTGCCTGACCGTCGCGGATATTTGCGCTACTAACGAAACGCTGTGGAATAGCTGGAAGCAAAGTCTGCTGCGCGAGCTGTACTTTGCGACGGAAAAACAACTACGTCGTGGGATGCAAAACACGCCGGATATGCGCGAACGCGTTCGCCATCATCAGCTTCAGGCGCTGGCGCTACTGCGTATGGACAACATTGATGAAGAAGCGCTGCACCACATCTGGTCGCGCTGTCGCGCCAACTATTTCGTGCGCCACAGCCCAAATCAACTGGCCTGGCATGCGCGTCATCTGCTGCAGCACGATCTCAGTAAGCCGCTAATCCTGCTCAGCCCGCAGGCCACGCGCGGCGGAACGGAAATTTTTATCTGGAGCCCCGATCGCCCTTACCTGTTTGCCGCCGTCTGCGCCGAACTGGACAGGCGCAATCTAAGCGTCCACGATGCGCAGATTTTCACTACCCGCGATGGGATGGCGATGGATACGTTCATCGTGCTGGAACCGGACGGCAGCCCGCTGTCTTCAGACCGACACGAAGCGATCCGTTTTGGACTGGAACAGGCGATCACGCAGCGCAGCTGGCAGCCACCGCAACCACGTCGTCAGCCGGCAAAATTACGCCACTTTACCGTCGATACCGAGGTTACTTTCCTGCCGACCCACACCGACCGAAAATCATTCCTTGAGCTTATCGCTCTCGACCAGCCTGGACTGCTGGCGCGGGTCGGGCAGATTTTTGCCGATCTGGGAATTTCGCTGCATGGCGCCCGAATTACAACCATTGGCGAGCGAGTAGAAGATTTATTCATAATCGCCACCGCCGACCGGCGCGCCCTTAATAATGAGCTGCAGCAGGAAGTGCATCAACGGTTGACAGAGGCCCTCAATCCAAACGATAAAGGGTGATGTTTTTATTTATTATGGAAAGAGTTTAACAATGCAGCAGTTACAGAACGTTATTGAGTCCGCTTTCGAGCGCCGTGCCGACATTACTCCGGCAAATGTAGATACCGTAACCCGCGAAGCGGTGAATCAGGTTATTGCTTTACTGGATTCCGGTGCACTGCGCGTCGCAGAAAAGATTGAGGGTCAGTGGGTCACGCATCAGTGGCTGAAAAAGGCTGTCCTGCTCTCTTTCCGTATTAACGATAATCAGGTTATCGAGGGTGCAGAAAGCCGTTACTTCGATAAAGTGCCGATGAAATTCGCCAACTACGACGAAGCACGCTTCCAGAAAGAAGGTTTCCGCGTGGTTCCGCCAGCGGCCGTACGCCAGGGTGCGTTTATCGCCCGTAACACCGTGCTGATGCCGTCTTACGTGAACATCGGCGCTTATGTGGATGAAGGTACGATGGTTGATACCTGGGCGACAGTGGGTTCCTGCGCGCAAATTGGTAAAAACGTTCACCTGTCCGGCGGCGTTGGCATCGGTGGCGTACTGGAGCCGTTACAGGCTAACCCGACCATCATCGAAGACAACTGCTTCATCGGCGCACGTTCTGAAGTGGTTGAAGGCGTGATCGTCGAAGAAGGCTCTGTTATCTCTATGGGCGTGTACATTGGTCAGAGCACCCGTATTTACGATCGTGAAACCGGCGAAGTGCATTATGGCCGCGTTCCGGCGGGCTCTGTGGTTGTCTCCGGCAACCTGCCGTCGAAAGATGGCAAATACAGCCTGTACTGCGCGGTGATTGTGAAGAAAGTCGATGCCAAAACGCGTGGCAAAGTAGGAATCAACGAACTGTTACGCACCATCGACTAACAGTGATTTGAAAAAGCGGGCTTAGCCCGCTTTTTTTACATCTGCGAGTGGCATAAACAAGGCTTTTCGTTAATTATTCAATGGTTATGGTGAGCTTAAGGGTACCGCTATGTATGACAATCTGAAAAGTCTGGGCATTACTAATCCTGAAGAAATCGATCGTTACAGCCTGCGGCAAGAAGCCAACAACGATATCCTGAAAATCTATTTCCAGAAGGATAAAGGCGAGTTTTTTGCCAAGAGCGTGAAGTTCAAATATCCCCGTCAGCGTAAAACGGTTGTCGCCGATGGCGTCGGCCAGGGTTACAAAGAAGTGCAGGAGATCAGTCCCAACCTGCGCTATGTGATCGACGAACTGGATCAGATCTGCCAGCGCGATCGCAGCGAAGTCGATCTTAAACGCAAGATCCTTGATGATTTACGTCATCTGGAAAGCGTCGTGACCAACAAGATCAGCGAAATTGAAGCCGATCTGGAAAAACTAACGCGTAAATAACCGCGAGTGAATGTGTTCGTAGGCCGGGTAAGGCGAAGCCGCCACCCGGCATTTTACCTGATAAGCGTAGCGCCAACAGGCAAGGAATTAATGCTGCTCATCCAGTTGTAGCGCGACATACAGCAGCAGTCGGTCGTCAAAATTCCCTAAATCCAGCCCGGTCAGCTCTGAAATTCGGTTCAGGCGATATTCCAGCGTATTACGGTGGATAAATAACGCTTTTGAGGTCGCCAGCGGCTGAACGTTATGCCGAAACCACGCCGCTAATGTTCGACGCAGTAAGCCGTTGTTATCCATTGCTTTCAGCCGTACCAACGGACGCGCCAGCTCGTTGGCCTGCCAGCCGCCGCGCAGGCTGTCCAGCAGAACTGGCAGCATCAAATCCTGGTAGAAATAGCAACGGCTTTCCGGCATCCGTTGCTTGCCGACCATCATGGTCGTGCGCGCCGTACGATACGAACGGGCAATACTGCCTGGCCCGGTAAAATAGTTGCCCAGCGACACGCGAAAACGCAGCTGTCCGTTCTCTTTCATGCGAGCAATGAGCTGCTCAACACGCTTGCGGTGATCTTCCGCGTCCCAGCGACCAAACTGATTGAGCGCCGGTTTCAGCACCACCATCTCGGTCAGGGAAACAATCGCAATCAGATTATTACGTTCAGGCGTAGTCAACGCGTTCTGCAATTGCTGTAGCTCCGCCATCGCGCTGTCAACGCCAAGCTGGCCACTATCAACCTCTACCACTGCCACCACGCGCGGCTGGTTCAAATCAATGCCTAAACGTTGCGCCCACTCCATCAGCGCCGGGGTATTCTCTTCCGCCTGAATCAGATTCATCACCAGCTCTTCACGCAGGCGGCTATCCTGCGCTAACAGATGCATCAGGCGCGACTGCTCCAGCATCATTTCGGCTGTCATGCACACCAGCTCGCCGTATTTACGTAGATGTTCCGGTTCACCGGTAAGCCCGATAACGCCAACGATTTCGCCTTCCAGACGCAACGGCAGGTTTATACCCTGACGCACGCCGTGCAAATGCCTCGCCACTGCATCGTCAATGTCCACCACCCGGCCCTGCGAAAGTACCAACAGCGCACCTTCGTGCAATTCACCAATGCGTTCGCGATCGCCACTGCCAATGATCCGCCCACGGGCATCCATTACGTTGATATTGGTATCAATGATGCGCATGGTTCGCGCCACGATATCCTGCGCCATTTTGGTATCAAGATGCCAGCCAGCCATAAACCCCTCCTGTGAGCAGAGCTCAAGCATAGGGAAGATAATAAGCGGCGACATTGTGCAAATGCACAAAGCGGAAGGGAGAAATATGGAGTTGTGGGAGGTATCACAAAAAGAACCCCTTCCTGTACAGGAAGGGGTTGAGGGAGATTACTGCATCAACAGATAGATGGAGCTGTCGCCACGCTGAATGTTCAGCGCCAGCACAGCGGGTTTGCTGTCGAGGATTTTGCGCAATTCGGCGATGTTTTTCACCGGCTGCTGATTCGCACCGATAATCACATCCCCTTTCTTCAGGCCGATCTGTGCAGCCGGAGAATTCGGTTTCACGTCGCTTACCACGACACCTTTATCCTGGCCTTTGTTGCTCATATCGGCACCTTCAATGCCTTTGAAGATAGAGCTGGAATCAACCTGAGTCTGGCTGCTCTGCTGCAATTCCAGGTTCACGGTGACCGGCTTACCGTCACGCAGCAGACCCAGGGTGATTTTGCTGCCGACCGGCATCGTCCCCACCTGCGCACGCAGAGCGGCGAAGCTGCTGATAGGTTTGCCGTTCAGGGAGGTAATCACATCCCCGGCTTTAATACCGGCTTTCGCTGCGGAAGAGTTCGGCATTACCTGGCTGACGAATGCGCCACGCTGAGCGTCAACTTTCATCGCTTTCGCCAGCTCAGAGCTCAGTTCGGTCCCCATAATACCCAGCTCACCACGTTTAACCTGACCAAACTCAACCATCTGCGAAGTCAGGTTTTTCACCATGTTGCTTGGGATTGCAAAACCGATACCGATGTTACCGCCGTCCGGCGCGAGGATCGCGGTGTTAATGCCGATCAGCTCACCGTTCAGATTGACCAGCGCGCCACCGGAGTTACCCCGGTTGATCGCAGCATCCGTCTGAATAAAGTTTTCATAGTTCTCCGCATTCAAGCCGCTACGGCCCAGAGCAGAAACGATGCCGGAGGTCACGGTCTCACCGAGGCCAAACGGGTTACCGATTGCTACGGTGTAATCACCCACGCGCAGCGCGTCGGAGTCTGCCAGCTTAATCGCCGTCAGGTTTTTCGGATCCTGAATTTGGATCAGCGCGATATCGGAGCGTGGATCTTTGCCCACGATCTTCGCGTCAAATTTACGGCCATCGCTCAACTGAACCTTAATTACCGTAGCGTTATCCACCACGTGGTTGTTGGTCACGACATACCCTTTCGCAGCATCAATAATTACGCCGGAACCCAGCGCCATAAATTTCTGCTGCTGGCCGCCGCCGTTACCAGCGCCCGGTGCGCCGCCCTGGCAGAACGGTGAACTCTGGAACGGAGATCCGTCCTGGCAGAACGGTGAATTATCACCAAAGAACTGCTGGAAATTACGCGGCATACGCGGCGTATTCACCGTCGTGCTCCCCTCGACGTTAATACTTACCACCGATGGCATCACTTTTTCGAGCATCGGGGCCAGGCTTGGCATCTGTTGGGCGGTCATTGCTGAAGACGACGTCTCAGCCGCAGTTGCAGACAGGGGGGACAACGCCAAACCTAAACTCAGAGCCAGTGCACTCATTGCTAATGTGGTTTTTTTCATGTGTTTCGTTCTCGATTAACAGGTAACGCAAAATTGCTGTATACGTCAGATTCGTTTTATAACGCTAAGTTCCAGAATTGAGTTTAAGGAAAAAGTAAAATTTTATTGGCCGTCTTTACAAATGAGTATTTATTGTTCTACGGCCATCAAGCGACGATATTCATCCCAGGCATACAAATCTGTCATCCCGCTGATATAATCCTGGATCAACCGGCAGCGATAATAATATTCCAGAACCGAATACTCAGCGCACTCCGTCGATATTTTACTAACCGCCTCAACATACGCAAGACGATGGCGGGTAGACAACTTCTGAAATAAACGGGACTCGATAGGAAAACGTTTTACTCTTTCATTGTCGACCAGTTCAGTAAAATCTGACTGAGACATTTTCAATAACGGTTGATAGATCTCCAGCAACCCGCTGATCACCCGATAACCCTGTAATTCCAGTTGCTCAACATCCGGATGGCTAAACACATGTTTTACCGCCACATTCTTATAAACGCCCAGTAACTGGCTGAAGCTACTGGCATCTTCTAACAGCGCATGATTAAAGCTGCCTTCATAAATCTGCGGCAAATTATCAATAAACCGCTGGGCCGCATACGGAACCAGTTTATTCAGCGTATTGACGCGTAAATACATAAAGAACTGATCTTCGGTGCTGCGGCTTAATGTATTTGAACGTGATTTTTCCCAGGCGTTTTCAACAACCTGACTAAACAGAGAGCCTTTTTCGTGATGCCCCCACGCTTCATGCAGATGATGGTAAAGTTGCTCGACGCTAAAGATTCTTTTCTCAACGGCATCTTCCAGGTCGGCCACGCAATATGAGATATCATCGGCAGCTTCCATAATCCAGGTTAATGGAAAACGACTGTAAGGTGCTAATGATAATTCTTTACGTAACCGCTCAATATACGGTTCCTCGGAAAGGTAATAACCAGGCTTCTTCATTAAATAGTTGTGCGTCTCGGGTGCACTGCCGCGCCACCATGCCGGACGGGTATATTTTAAAATACCGCCAACCTGCGCCCAGGTAAGGTTCATACGCATCAAAGTATGCACCAGACGAATACCCTGCGCATTGCCTTCAAAATGACACAAGTCCTGGCGCACCTTGCGGCGAATATCATTCAGCGACTCTTCACCTTCACGCAAACGTAATGCCGTCACCTGGCAGCGGTCATCACTCAGGGGCTGACTTTCCGCGTCGGCGGGATACAACCGCTGGCGAAACCAGTCATTAATCGCCGCTTCGCCAAAATGACCAAACGGAGGATTACCAATGTCATGCATCAGGCACGACATTTCGACGATACTCTCAAACGGTCCCGTCAGTTCATCCAGACCATACTGCTCCAGCAGCTTTAGCTCTTTCAGCCGACTGAGGATCTCTTTCGCGATATAGCGCCCAACCTGCTGCACTTCCATCGAGTGCGTCAGACGTGTACGCACCGCCGCGTTACGCTCCAGCGGAAAGACCTGGGTTTTTTGCTGCAGCCGGCGAATAGCCGGAGAATTGATAATACGTCCACGATCGCTTTCAAAAATTCGCAGGATCTCATGCTCCGTCTTCACGCCCTGCGGCGAACGGTAACGGCGATGCCAGTTTATTTTTTTTCGGAAATCGATCTGTACCATATCCTCTCCCGCCTGAGAAATGCGCTACCCCTTAAGCGCATGATAGACTATGCCCTCAAATCTGGCTTATCGCGAGTAAATCTATGAAAATCGGCATCATTGGTGCAATGGAAGAAGAAGTTACGCTGCTGCGTGACAAAATCGAAAACCGTCAGACCATCACGCTCGGCGGTTGTGAAATTTACACCGGCCAACTGAACGGTACTGAGGTTGCGCTTCTGAAATCAGGTATCGGTAAAGTGGCTGCGGCGCTCGGCGCTACGCTGCTGCTTGAACGCTGCAAGCCGGACGCCATCATTAATACCGGTTCCGCGGGCGGCCTGGCCTCTACGCTGAAAGTCGGCGATATCGTAGTTTCTGATGAAGCGCGCTATCACGACGCCGACGTCACTGCCTTTGGTTATGAATTTGGTCAGCTACCGGGTTGCCCGGCTGGTTTTAAAGCCGATCCTGCGTTGATTGCAGCCGCAGAATCTTGCATCGCCGAACTCAATCTGAACGCTGTTCGCGGACTTATCGTCAGCGGCGATGCATTCATTAATGGTTCCGTGGGGCTGGCTAAAATTAAGCATAACTTCCCGCAGGCGATTGCCGTTGAGATGGAAGCGACCGCAATTGCGCACGTTTGCCACAACTTTAAGGTGCCATTTGTCGTGGTTCGCGCTATCTCTGACGTTGCCGATCAGCAGTCCCATCTCAGCTTTGACGAATTCCTGGTGGTTGCCGCGAAGCAGTCGAGCCTGATGGTTGAAACGCTGGTGCAGAAACTGGCGCATGGCTAAATTATTCTCCAGGGCGCTGGTCGCCCTGCTTTTCACTCTCCCGGCGTTCCTTTACGCCGCACCGCGTGTTGTAACGCTTTCTCCTGCCAATACCGAACTCGCTTTTGCCGCAGGCATTACCCCAGTTGGCGTCAGCAGCTACTCAAACTACCCGCCAGAAGCCAAAAATATTGAAGAGGTCTCAACATGGCAAGGTATGAATCTTGAGCGTATTGTGGCGCTGAAACCTGATTTAGTCGTCGCCTGGCGCGGGGGAAATGCTGAGCGGCAGGTGAATCAACTGACCTCCCTGGGAATTAAGGTCATCTGGGTGGACGCCGTTACCATTGAGCAGGTTGCCGATGCGCTACGCCAGTTGGCTGCGTGGAGCCCCAAGCCTGAACAAGCTAAACAGGCGGCGCAAACCATGCTTGATGACTATGCTTTACTTAAATCTCAGTATGCCAACAAACCGAAAAAACGCGTGTTTCTCCAGTTTGGTGCCAATCCTCTGTTTACCAGTGGAAAAGGTTCTATTCAGCACGAAGTTCTTGAGGTATGCGGCGGAGAAAACATCTTTGCCGGTAGCCGGGTTCCCTGGCCGCAGGTTAGCCGTGAGCAGGTCCTGGCACGAGCCCCCCAGGCTATTGTTGCAACCGGCGGTCCGGGCGAAACTCTGAAAATTGAGCAATACTGGGGAAACCAGCTAAAAATACCCGTTATTACACTTAATAGTGACTGGTTCGAACGCGCGAGCCCGCGTATTATCCTCGCCGCAAAACAACTCTGTAATGCGCTTTCACAGATAAATTAGCGCCTGCCCCCACCAGGTCTGTTGTGAGGATTTAAAAATGCTCGTCTATTGGCTTGATATTGTCGGCACCGCGGTATTTGCAATCTCTGGCGTATTACTGGCCGGGAAATTACGTATGGATCCGTTTGGCGTCCTGGTCCTCGGCGTGGTTACCGCCGTCGGTGGTGGTACGATCCGCGATATGGCGCTGGATAATGGACCGGTTTTTTGGGTTAAAGATCCAACCGATCTGGTCGTGGCGATGATCACCAGCATGCTGACGATCCTGTTGGTACGGCAGCCAAGACGTCTGCCGAAATGGATCCTTCCGGTGCTGGATGCCGTTGGCCTGGCGGTGTTCGTGGGTATTGGCGTCAACAAGGCCTTTCTCGCAGGAACAGGCCCTTTGGTGGCGATTTGTATGGGGGTAATTACCGGCGTCGGCGGTGGGATCATTCGCGATGTATTAGCACGTGAAGTCCCGATGATTTTGCGCACCGAGATCTACGCCACAGCCTGTATTATCGGCGGGATCGTGCATGCGACGGCGTTTTATACCTTTGATGTTTCACTGGAAAACGCCAGTATGATGGGGATGATTGTCACCCTGCTGATTCGGCTTGCCGCCATTCGCTGGCATTTGAAATTACCGACGTTTGCGCTGGATGATAACGGACGTTGACATGATGATGCAGAATATGTAGGCCGGATAAGGCGTTTACGCCGCCATCCGGCACATTGCCCGGTGGCGCTACGCTTACCGGGCCTACACCATCAGACCACTGGTATTACAGACAGCAATCAGATGCTGAAAGAAGAACCACACCCGCAGGTGCTTTTCGCATTCGGGTTAGTCACAACGAAGCGGGAACCTTCCAGACCTTCGGTATAGTCAACCGCGCCGCCCACCAGATATTGCAGGCTCATCGGGTCAACCACCAGACCAACACCTTGTTTCTCAATGGTCATATCACCATCGTTCACCTGATCGTCAAAGGTGAAACCGTACTGGAAACCGCTGCAACCACCGCCGGTGATATACACACGTAATTTCAGATTCGGGTTATCTTCGTCAGCGATCAGGCTTTTTACTTTATTGGCTGCTGCTTCAGTAAATTGCAGTGGCAGCGCTACGTCATCACTCATATTTTGCTCCAAACGACATTGGCAATTGGGCAAATTATAACCCAATGGTTAAGGCCATTATCTAATACCCTGGTATTTCGTTCAAGTATTCTCGCCAGCTGCTGTACCCTGGCTTTTAGCCGCCTGCTCCGCTTCCTGTTTTGCCAGCGTACGGGCAAGGATAGTCGAGTATAGCGGCTTTCCGCCCATAAATTGGGCTAATAGTGTTGCGCCAAGACAGGTAATAATCATTGGCAAAATGAGCTGATAGTTATCGGTCATTTCCAGTACCAATATAATGCCCGTTAACGGCGCGCGCACCGAGGCCGCCAACAATGCCCCCATTCCGGCGATGGCGAAGGTCCCGGCCTCCAGATGATAATGCGGAAAAGAGGCCGCTGCCGCCATACCGAACGCGGTGCCAAGCAACGTGCCTAATGCCAGCATCGGGGCAAATATCCCGCCGGGCGCGCCGGACGAGAAGCACAGCAGCGTGGTAATGACGCGGGCAATAAAGATAAACAGCAGTAAACCAACGCTGAAATTCCCGGCCGCAGCGATAGGTATCAGGTTAAACCCGCCTCCAGCCGCTTCAGGTGTAATTAAGCCAAGGATCCCGCACAGACCGCCGATCGCACCGCCCATCAGCACCCATTTTTTGAGATCGCCTCCGTGGAAACGCTGGAACATATCCTGAGTCCGCAACACCATGGTGTTGAACAACGGTCCGACACAGCCAAAAATAATCCCCAGGACCAGATACAACCACAGCGTGTTCACCGGCGCATTGGAGAGCTTCCCAACTTCAATAAGCGGTGCCTCGCCGTTGAAAACACGAAACACAATGCTCGACATGATGACGCCGGTAAACACGGCTTTGATCGAGACAAGGTTATAGCGAAACTGCGGGCGCATCTCTTCAATAATGAACAGGATCCCCGCCAGAGGGGCGTTAAACGCCGCGGAAAGGCCCGCTGCCGCACCGGTAGCCAATAAGGTATGTCGCGCTTCTGCGCTACGCATGCGGAAAATATCCAGCACCATGCGCCCGAGGTTACCACCGATCTGCACGGTCGGTCCTTCTCGCCCGAGCACCATACCGGCACCCAGCGTGCCCATACCGCCGAAAAATTTCACCGGCAGTACGCGCCACCAGCGCACAGGCCGCAACTCTTCCAGCGCGCCTTCAATCTCTGGGATCCCCGAACCACCGGCTTCCGGCGCAAATTTACGCACCAGAAAGTAGCCAACCATCGCCAGCAACGCAGAGAGAATAAATGCCAGCGGCCACAGCAGAATGGCATGGTCCGCAACCTGAGCCAGCGCGCCAATGCGCTGATTCTGCACCCAGGTCACCGCTTTCTCAAATGCCACGCCAACAAGCCCTGTCACTGTACCCACTACGGCAGCCATCAACAGGATCGCCAACGGCGTTTTGTCTCGTTCCAGGAGTCGACGGATTTGATCCCTGCGGCGTAAACGCACAATTTGTTGTGCTTCAAAAGAGGGAGTGTCTGTCTTCATCAGATGATCATTAATTGGTAATACAAATACGGAATCGGCATTCTACTCGCACATTTCACGAAAATCCCCTGCAAATCGTATTGTTTCAAATGCGTAAAACTTTCATAACCTTCTCTGAATAACTAGAATAGCGGGCATTTACTTTTTCTACGAACCAGGACCCCATCCATGAGTAAGTCTGAAAATCTCTACAGCGCAGCACGCGAACTTATCCCAGGCGGCGTTAACTCCCCCGTTCGCGCCTTTACTGGCGTGGGTGGTACTCCGCTGTTTATCGAAAAAGCCGACGGCGCGTATCTGTACGATGTCGATGGTAAAGCCTATGTTGACTACGTCGGTTCCTGGGGACCGATGGTGCTGGGCCATAATCACCCGGCAATCCGTAATGCGGTGATTGAAGCTGCGGAGCGCGGTTTAAGCTTTGGCGCACCGACCGAAATGGAAGTGAAAATGGCGGAGCTGGTCACTGAACTCGTGCCGACCATGGACATGGTGCGCATGGTGAACTCCGGCACGGAAGCGACTATGAGCGCAATCCGTCTGGCGCGCGGTTTCACCGGTCGCGATAAGATCATCAAATTTGAAGGCTGCTACCACGGTCATGCTGACTGTCTGCTGGTCAAAGCGGGTTCCGGCGCGTTAACGCTGGGTCAGCCGAACTCCCCGGGCGTTCCGGCTGATTTCGCGAAACACACCCTAACCTGCACCTATAACGATCTCGCTTCAGTACGTGCGGCATTTGAACAATATCCGCAGGAGATCGCCTGCATCATTGTTGAGCCGGTCGCAGGCAACATGAACTGCATCCCACCGCTGCCGGAATTCCTGCCGGGCCTGCGTGCGCTATGCGATGAGTTTGGCGCGCTGTTGATCATCGATGAAGTGATGACCGGCTTCCGCGTGGCGCTGGCCGGCGCACAGGATTATTACGGCGTCGTGCCGGATCTGACTTGTCTTGGCAAAATCATCGGTGGCGGAATGCCCGTTGGCGCATTCGGTGGACGTCGCGATGTGATGGACGCACTGGCGCCGACTGGACCGGTTTACCAGGCGGGGACGCTTTCCGGTAACCCAATCGCGATGGCGGCAGGTTATGCCTGTCTGACCGAAGTCGCCCAGCCGGGTATTCATGAAACGCTGAACGAACTGACGACGCGTCTGGCGGAAGGTCTGCTGGAAGCTGCTGAAGAAGCGAATATTCCGCTGGTAGTTAATCATGTAGGCGGGATGTTCGGGATATTCTTCACCGATGCAGAAACCGTAACCTGCTATCAGGATGTGATGGCATGCGACGTTGAACGCTTCAAGCGTTTCTTCCACATGATGCTGGATGAAGGAATTTATCTGGCGCCGTCCGCGTTCGAAGCAGGCTTTATGTCCGTGGCGCACAGTGAAGAAGATATCAATAACACCATCGACGCCGCGCGCCGGGTGTTTGCGAAACTGTAAAGAAGAACGTCCAGAAGCAACGTAGGCCGGGTAAGGCGAAGCCGCCACCCGGCTTTTTTATTGCCGGATGGCGACGCAAAGCGTCTTATCCGGCCTACATGAAAAGAATCAGCCTCAGCGGCTCTGCTTTCTCAACAAATAGATAAAGTACGGCGCGCCAATAAACGTCGACAGTAATCCCGCCGGGATCTGATATGGAAACAACACCATCCTGCCGCACCAGTCAGCAAAGACCAGCAACACGCCACCCGCCAGCGCCGAAATCAGCATATGCGGCATCGCCCGACGGAAACCCATCATCCGGGCAATATGCGGCGCCATCAGCCCGACAAAGCTCAACGGTCCAATGGTCATGGTGGCTGTCGCCGTCAGCCCTGCCGCCAGCAGCAGTAACCCCACGCGTGATGGCGTAATAGCCATACCGACAGCCCGCGCCGTATCGCCGCCGAGCGGTAAAATTGTCAGCCAACGGCGGCACAGCGGCGTCATCGCCAGCAGGATGACCATTACAATCCCGGTGCGCAGCACCTGTTCACCACTCGCGTTATAGGTTGAGCCGGAGATCCAGGTTAGCACCCCCGCCATACGCGGATCGCCGCTGGCCTGCAGCATCATCAGCAGCATTGTAAACGCCGTGCTGAGCGCCATCCCTGCCAGCAACATGCGGTGCGGTGAAAAGCCCCCGCGCCCGGCGGCAATCATAATGATAAGCAAGGTGGCTGCCGCACCGAGGCTCCCGGCCGGCAGCAGCCAGCCAAAGGCATTGCCGGGGACCAGAAATAACATTAGCACCACGCCAAATGCCGCCCCGGAGCTAATTCCTAATACTTCCGGACTGGCCATTGGATTTCCGGTCAGACGCTGAATAATACAGCCAGCTACCGCTAACATTACCCCGGCAATCAGCGCTGCCAGAACACGCGGCCAGCGCCAGGGCATGAGCTCATCCAGCATCGCGCCGCTGGCCCATGTCCAGCCGTGCGCATCGCGGCCAAACGCGAGCGCCACAATAACGGTAAGCAGCAATATCGCCCCGCCCGCCAGGGCAAACATCAGTACATTCTGGCGCTCAGCAGCGATGCGGTTACTGGCATTCATATCCGGCGCGCTCATACTTCTAAGGCGCGGCAACAGCCACAGCAGCAATGGCGCGCCAATCAGCGCCGTCACCGAACCAGTGGAAACTTCCATCCATACGCGGGTCAGCCACAGAATGATTTGGTCGGAGAGCCAGAGGATCAACGCACCAATCAGCGGGGCCAACATCAGACGCGCCAGCAGACGACGCGCGCCGAGCATTTTCGCCAACAGCGGTGCAAACAGGCCAATAAAGCCGATAATCCCAACCGCGTTAACCAGTAAGGCGCTGATAACAATGGCCAGCGATAACGCCGCCAGACGTGCCAGCGACAGCGCCAGACCGAGGTTACGCGCCACGCCGTCATCCAGTCCCATCAGCGTCATTGGGCGTAATAACAACAGCGTCAGCATCACACCGCCCAGAAGTTGCGGCCACAGACGCTGTACGCCGCTCCAGTCGGTCTGCGTTAGCGTACCGCTGCTCCATAAAAACATGCTTTGCAGTTGATCGTGATGGAAGATAACCATCAACTGGTTAATTGCCCCGCAGTACAGGCTGACCACCAGCCCGGCAAGGATTAACGTCACCGGAGAAAGACGTTTGCCCCAGGCAACGCCAAACACCAGTGCCCCAACAACACATGCTCCCGCCAGCGCCGCAAATTGCGTGCTCAGCGCACCGGGAATAGCCCACAGCGTGGTAACCGTAATGCCCAACTGCGCCCCGGTTGCGACACCTAACGTAGTGGGTTCTGCCAGTGGGTTACGCAGCACCTGCTGAAACAAGACACCGACCAGCCCCAGCCCGGCACCGACCAACAGCGAAATCGCCAGCCTCGGCAGTAGACTGTAGTGGAAAACCATCTGCTCAATAGCATTGATATCCGGTGACCAGATAGCCTGTCGCCACTGACTGCGCGGTAGCGCAACAGAGAGGTTAACCCAGGTCAGCCAACAGGCAGCGACAAACAGAACCGCCAGAAGAAGGGTCGGGAACAGCGCAATTCGTTTACTCACGCTTTGCCTCCCAGCGCATTATCCAGAATGCGGGCAAAATGCATCGCCGAGAGCGTGGCGCCATAGAACCAGACGGCAGGCACACGCTGAAAACGTCCGTTGCGGACAAACGGCATCGCCTGCCACAACGGCGTAGACATCAGCGCAGCCATCTCTTTATCGTTGCCGTGATCAAAACACAGCACATCGACATCCTTATAAGCAGCCAGACGGTCAATACTCACGGCAGTGCTGCCCCAAAAGTTTGTCTCGCCCTGCCAGGCGTTGGGGATCCCATAATCATCCAGCACGTCCTGAAACAGGCTGTTTGGGCCAAACACCAGCATATGTCGCGAATCAAGCAAGGAAGTGAGAAGTACAGGGCGTGCGCCGCGTTGAATGAAGCGCGGTTTCAGGCTGGCGATAAAACGATCGTACTCGGTCAGATGGCGTTCAGCAGAGGCTTGCAGATTGAACAATTGCGCCATTTCCTGCAGCGATTGTCGCGCAACGGCCAGCGGCTTTTTACCGTCACTGAAGTTAAATCCCCGGCCAGGTGCAATCCGCGCCAGCTTTTCAGGGGAAGGACCATAGCCTGCCGACCACAGCAAAAACGAGGGTTTCATTTCGGTCAACAGTTCGAGATTGGGCTCCGTACGTAGCCCGACATCAATCACAGAATCCGGCAACGGGGGCTCACTGACCCACAGCTTGTAGTTAGGGATATCGGCAATGCCATACGGCGTAATACCCAGCGCCAGCAATAGCTCTACCGGTAGCCATTCCAGCGCCACAATGCGCTGCGTATCAACCGCCGCAGCGTGCGCCGTATTCATCCGCCACAGCAGCGGCGACAGCGCCATCGCCGCAAGCAGCCGCCGACGGGTAATATGATGTAATTCAATCATTAATAGACAAAACTCACGGGTGCGGCACCGGCCGGATGCGGCAAAATGCCCATCGGGATACCGTAAATCTGTTCCAGAGTTTCACTGCGCATCAGTTCAGCAGGCGTCCCTTGTGCAATCATTTCACCACCGCGCAGCGCAACTAAGTAATCACAGTAGCGGGCCGCCATGTTGATATCATGCAGCACCGCAATCACCGTCAGCCCGCGCTGCTGACTTAAGCGATGCACCAGTGCCAGTACGTCAACCTGATGAGCGATATCCAGCGCGGAAGTCGGTTCATCAAGCAGCAGACAGCGGCTGTCCTGCGCTACCAGCATGGCAATCCACGCGCGCTGGCGTTCTCCGCCGGACAGACTATCAACCAAACGGTGCGCCAGCGGTTTTAAGCCAACCAGCGAAATCGCCTCTTCTACTTTCTCTCTGTCGGCAACGCCAAAACGTCCCAGCGCTCCGTGCCACGGATAGCGGCCAATCGCCACCAGTTCGCGCACCGTCATCCCTTCGGCCTGCGGCAACTGCTGCGGCAGATAGGCGACCTTGCGGGCAAACGCTTTACTGCTCCAGTTCTCCAGCGGCTGTTCGTCGAGCAGGATTTCACCTTCTGACGGCGGCTGATGACGTCCCAGCATTTTCAATAACGTCGATTTTCCGGAACCGTTGTGGCCGATAAGGCCGGTCACTTTACCCACAGGAAAAGTTAATGAGAGAGGATGCAAAAGCGTGCGGCCAGGCACACGAAAGGAGACATTACGCAACGCAAAAGTAGTGTCGGGATGGGATCTGTTTTCCTGCATAGCAGCCAACTTGTAAAACGGGCACGCAAAGCGTGCCCAATAGAAATTAGAAACGGAAGGTTGCGGTTGCAACGACCTGACGTTCTGCGCCCCAGAAGCAGCCATAGGTATTGAAGCAGCTGGCGACGTATTCACGGTCAAACAGGTTGTTCACATGCAGCGCCACGTTGGAGCCCGCCATGCCGACGCGCGCCAGATCGTAACGTACTAACGCATCCACTAGCGTATAGCTCCCCACTTTAAAGGAGTTTGCCGGATCGCCATAACTGGAACCAGTATAACGAACGCCAGTACCCAACGTCAGCCCAGAAAGCGCGCCGTCATAAAGGGTGTAATCGCCCCACAATGATGCCATGTGTTTTGGCACCTGCGCAGGCGTATTGCCCTTGTAGTTGGTGTCGGTGGTGTATTCCGCGTCGGTGTAGGTATAAGAACCCACTACGTTGACGCTGGCAGACAGCGCCGCTTTCGCTTCAATTTCCACTCCGCGAGAACGAATTTCACCACCTTCAACTGACCAGAACGATCCGTTCGGATCGGCCATCAGATTGTTGGTTTTAGTCAACTGATAGACAGCACCGGTGATCACGATCGGACGATCGTTCGGCACGTACTTCACGCCAGCTTCGTACTGCTTACCTTTAGATGGCGCAAAGATATTACCGCTTGCCCCGGTCTGGGAAGCCGGTTCAAACGACTCGCTGTAGCTGAAATACGGGGTTACGCCGTTGTCGAACAGATAGTTAACCCCACCGCGCCAGGTGAATTGCTTATCATCGCGGGAATCCGTTACGCCAGAAACACGATTCAGAGAGTCCTGTTTAGCCCAGTCGTAACGACCGCCCAGAGTAACCAGCACCTTATCCCATTGCGCCTGATCCTGAACATACAAGCCAGTCTGCTTCTGTTTGTTCAGCACTTTGTAAGGACCTGAAGGGCCTGGGTGTGAGCCAAAATCGAAGTCGCTGCGGTCGAGGTTATAGATATCGGACGGCGCAACAGAACCCGCATAGCCAAACCAGGAGTTGATATCATTACGCATACGCATAAAGTCAACGCCAGTCAGCAGCGTGTGATCTACGTCGGCTGTCGCGAACTTGCTTTGCAGCTGAGTATCGACGGAGAAGTTCTGCAATTTCTCATTATCGATAACATACTGACGCGTCAGCGTATGATCCCAGTCGGCCTGAGGAACGCTGGCACAAGGGCTGTTAGCCGGATCCTTGGTATAGAGCGGATCGGAGCACATACCGTAGCCATACACGCTGTTCTGCGAGACTTTATTTTGCGCGTAACGCAGGTTCTGACGCACGGTAAAGGTGTCGTTAAATTCGTGATCGAAGCTGTAGCCCACCATCTTCTCGTTACGAGAATAGGTATTGTTGTTCGCCCCTTCGTTGAAATCGGTAGGCAGACGCTTGCCATTCGGCAACTCAGTCACCGTCCCTTCTTTCGGCAACCAGCCGTAATAACCGGTTTCCGGCTCGTTCTGGAAGTAGGAGAGGAAGGTGAAGTTTGTCTTATCGTCCGGACGCCATGAGAAAGATGGCGCGATGGCATAGCGTTGTTCTTCTGCGCCCTGCTGCTGCGCATTCGCGGAACGCGCCAGGCCAGTTAAGCGGTAAGAGTATACACCGTCATCATCCAGCGCATCGCTGAAATCAAAACCTGTCTGGAACAGGCTGTCAGTGCCCATCTTGAACTGAATTTCTTTTAACGGCTCTGTGGTCGGGCGTTTGCTGACCATATTCAACAACCCACCCGGGTTGCTCTTTCCGTACAGAACGGAAACCGGACCGCGCATCACTTCGGCACGCTCCAGCATATAAGGGTCTATGACCGCATCGTTGTAGAAGTTGCCCTGCATCTTCAGGCCATTCAGATAGTTATTCTGACTTTGGCCGTCGGCGGCAAATCCGCGAATAATCAAGTAGTCATAGGTATTGGACGCACCACGCGTACCCACGGCAACGCCCGGGGTGTAGCTAAGCGCCTCTTTGACCGATTTTGGCTGATGCAACGCCATCTCTTCGGCGGTGACCACAGAAATAGACTGAGGAACTTTTTGAATTGGAGTGTCGGTTTTGGTCGCCGTAGCAGACTGTCGTGCGGCGATGGTTGCCGCAGGCCCCCATGCGCTTTCCTGCGGAGCAGGAGCTGCAGTTACGGTGATGGTTTCTTCTTTCGGGTCAACCGCCGCCTGTGCATAGACAGACATGCCGCTAACCGCTGTGGCTACCACTACTGCGATTTTACGCAGTGATGAACTTGGCTGAGCAGTTTTAAGACGCGCCATTGGTATTTCTCTGATGAAAGTGAATGATAACGTAAACGAGAATTATTATTATAACGGCAGCATAATATTCGAAACTCTGGCGAGATAGCAAGCAATACGCGCCCCTACTAAAACTGAGGGGTTAAGAAACAACCAGATGAAAAGAAAGGGTTAATAAATTAGGCTGGAATGTTAGAGCGCTGACAACCCGCCGCAGCGGGTCGCAAGGCGTTAGCGGTAAAAGACCTCAAAAGTCGCGACGGCGTCCACTTTCCCGGCTTTGACATTGCCGGTTTTGGCATAGCGTGCCTTCAGCGGAATTTCTGCCACTTCGTTAGCGCTGGTGCTGCTCACAGCGGTATAGGTTTGATCAAAACTCAGCACATTATTGTTCGTGTCCAGAATCTGGATACCGACACCGCTGGCAGAGCTGTCTCCACTGGCGATAGCCAAAATATTGCCATCCGTAACGCCTGTCGAACCAGCACTGTTGAACTTATAATCGATTTGGGTACCTGCCCGACAATCAGAAATCTCGATTTTGAAACTGTTATCGGTGAGTACTTCTGAAAATTGACTGTCAAAGTTATCGACATTAATCGTCTTCAGCGGCACGTAGATATTTTTATCCTCCAGGTTACAGGTATTAGTCTGGATATGAATGCTGGTGGGAGATACCAATATCTGAGCTATCACATCATTACCCCACTTCTCTTGCGCTGTCAGCCGGGAGGTATCAAGATAACCATCCTCGACGTCGCCCGTCACAACCAACTGCATTGACGCATGGTACTTTGTATGAATACTGTTCCATCCGCTTGCTCCATAGCTATAAAAATGCATGGGTGTGACGATATCCTCAGAGGTAAAGGTAGGTGTTCGTTCTTCCGCTTCAGCCATGCGGATACCTATACCTGGAACGCTAGTCTGATAAACGCCTTCCAGCACTCCATTGCGGGCATCGGCATCCGTTAACACTGCGTAACCTTTGTATTTGTTGCCAGTATCCTGGCAATCCATATCGATTTGGCCGCTCTCAATGCTTCCCTCATAAATAACCGTACCAACTGATACGTCAGGCTCCACAGTGATGCTTGCCGGTAGCTGAAAGGTCATTGCGCCATTTTCCGGATAATTTCCGGTACATGTGGCGGCATAAACAGGTGCCGCCGATCCAGCTAAAATCAATATGATCAACATAGCCCTGAAAATGTTTTTGTTCCTTTTACTCATATCTGACAATTTCCGTATTCATAAGCCATCTTCCATTATTGGCAATTAACCGTAGCTGAGAGAATGCCCGTACCCATGTTCTCAGGTACGCTTACGCTGCCCGTACATTTCGTCTGTGCGGTATTTCCCCATTGCACCTCAATGCGCTGTGTTCCTTTTAGCCCAGTGACATACACTTCACCGTCGTCACCCACGATCGATGTCGTACCGTCCATACTTAACAGAGCACCAAAAGGAACCACGCTCTGACCATGTTTTAAGGTAAGTAATGCACGCTTACCTGAACGCGCCGTGAAGTCAGCTTTCAGGACGGCCCCTTTTGTCGGAACCACATCCAGAGAAGCATCCTGAATATCAATATCATCACGTCCCTGAGTATTCACAGTAATAGTATTACGGCGATAATTGGTTAAAGTTGGCACAATGGCATTGCCCCAATAATCGGTGTAAACCCCCCGGGAATTTTGTATTTTTACATTATCGCCATCGGTAATGTGCACAATGGCAAAAGCATCCTGAATGGATTGTCCAAGCGTTATTCCCTGCGAATGCGCAACAACGGAACCCTGGGCGCCATAGCCCCACTGTTTACTGTCTTTTTGATAACTGTAATTGGCGCTGAACTCGCCAACCGATGTCCGATACCGGGAAGAGAGATAGGCACCATAACCGACATCGTTATCGGTGTAGGTTTGCTGAAGGTTATAATTTAAATTGTTATCTTCCAGTAACGTTCCACTGACGCCAACCTGATGTGCACTATTACCATTTTTTGAACTTGTCAGAGTATATGTTCCCCAGGCATTAGCCAGCCAACGCGAAAGAGGGACATTCATTGAGATAGAAAACTGCTGATCGTTAGTGGTTGATGGCGTTTTTGTCATGCTGTAATTCAGCGACCAGTTAACGCCCTGCCAACTGCTGCTGTAACCGAGACTCACGCTTCGTTCATGGCCTTCCATTCCCCAGTAATCTTGCTGATAAGCGTTGGCGTATACCGATCCCCAGCTCTGTAACGACTGAGAAAGATTAAGTTGCAGGCGGCTGCGACGGTTATAGCTATCGCGATAGCTATAGATGCTGTCATCGTCGTAGTTGTTATTACGCTGATCGAGAGCCTCCTGAAAGGTATAAAACCCGGAGGTGGAATAACGATAGCTGGCAAGCGTGACCGTGGTATTGGTTAACGGAAAATCTTTTGCGTACTGCGCGCGCCACGACTGGCCATTCGCATCCGCGCGTTCGTCGTCAAACGCGGTTCTCGCCGCCGTCAGATCCATCGACAGCGAACCAAAATCGCGTAAATCGGCTCCGATGCCGAACAGTCCGGCGCGATACATCGACGCGCCTTGCAGACCGCCGTAAGCGGTAATTCCGAAAGGTAAGCCATAAATTGCCGTAGCCTGGCTGAACTCCGGCTCCTCGCCGTTATCAACATCGCGATATTTCCCAGCCGCCAGGCTGTACTTCAGCGCGCCTTCACGTTGCATAATCGGCACCGAGGAGCTGGCCTGAATAAAGCTGCGCTCTGTACCGTCGGCCTCCGTCACGGTGACTTCCAGATCCGCTCCTGCCGTCACCTGCGTTAAATCACGAATTTCAAACGGGCCAGGCGAGACGTTGGTCTGGTAGATGGTGTAACCGTTTTGCTTAATGGTGACTTTGGCATCGCTATTAGCAATCCCACGAACGACCGGGGCAAAGCCCTGTAATCCACTGGGCTGCATACTGGTATCGGTCTCCAGCTTAACGCCCGTCATCTGCACGCTATCGAACAGTTCGCCGTTAGTGTAGGTTTGCCCTATCTGAAGCTGGCTACGCAATGCTTTGACATCGCGTCCAAGCGTCGTATTAATAGATTGCCAACCATTATCATTCCCCCAATTGCTGGTGTTACGCAAACGCCAGGGGCCGATATTCATCCCTGAATTCAAACTTGCCCAGTTCGAAGCATTATTTTGACCTCCGGATTGTTGGTGCGATCCCGAAATATAGTAACTGGTCCATAGAGCCGGAATGCCGTCATCCCAGAAAGTGGGATTGCTTTCGCCCGAAATTTTGCGGTCGCGGTAGATCTGCGGAATACGTAATTGCAGCACCTGTGTTTCCGGATTGAAGTCATAGCGTCCATCCGCGATATATTCGCTAATATCACCCAGCAACGTATCTTCGTTAACATTATTTAATGCCGGAACCGTATCAACTTTAACGCCCAGTTCGCGTAGCTCCGCTTTAGTAAATTGCGGAATCAGTTTGCTGTTATCTTTTGAAAGGAGGTAATTTAAATTTCGTTTATCAATGCGATCCTGATCCCAAACAATCGACGTTAAATAACGCCCGGGGGATAAACCATTATGCTGTAAAAAAGCTTCAAGCGCCCCGGTATTCTCAAGTGGGGTTCCCGTTTCAAGTACACTGAGATTAAAATAATCATCAGCACAAACGGAACCACTCGCAGTCAATATAGCGAATGTCAGCGTATTGAGAGCAAAAAGCCGGGCAGTACGATGTGAAGGCATAAATGTCACCCCATAACTCATCGATAGCTGATTTACAGCGACTGTTTACGCTGTTCGGTTTCTGAGCCAAAATCATTAATTGCGGTCCAGACAACGTTGCCTTTTGCTGCCGATGGCAGCGGAAAACGCTGCTCACCAAATGGAGCAACCATCATCGTTAATGCCGTCGGAGAGGACTGGTTTGTAGCCGGTTTAATCGCTTTTCCCGCCACAGAGATCTGTCCGAAGGTGACATAGAAGGGTGTGGGGTTTTTCACCACCAGTTGATTTTGATGGCGGCTAAATTGCAACGATTGCCAGGCCATTTTTGCCTCGTCTTCTGTCAATGAGGCCGGGCGATAAAACAGTTTTAATTTAGTTTTAATGGCAAATTGTAACGTGTTCTTGTCATGCAATTCTTCTGGGATCGCTGCAACAGATTTGATGTTCGCCATAAATAATGACTCACGATCCTGAGGCAGCGCCGATTTATTTCCGGTATAAACCACGTGTAGCAGCGTCTGGCGGTTTTCGTCCAATTTGTAAATTGGCGGTGTCATAATAAATGGCGCTTTGCTGTCATCAATATTACTGACCCAACTCTGCACCAGATAACGTTTATCATTATCTTTATTTTTTAAAGCAATCTGTACTTCAGATTGGTTAGCCGGATATATAATTCGTGTGCCACCCACTACTACGCCAGCTTGAACCGAATTTAATCCCGAGGTTAATATAAGTATTAATGCTGTGATAAGTCGTTTCATCTTTCCATTCCATTGAAATACTGGCCCTGCCTGGGCCAGGTTTATGATGATTAACGATAAAGCAGAGTATAGGTCGCTTGTGCGGTATAATCACCGGTAGTTGGTAAAGTGCTACCAACCTGGATAACCTCAGCTTTATAATTAAAAACCACGCTCTCGCCGTTAGTCTTATTCAGTGCCGCTTCAGGATCTGAGCCATCAAATTTCACGTAGTTGCTGCTCCCTTCAGGAAGCATACGTACCCCGAGGTTCTGCGCAGTCCCTGTCGCCTGCAAGACTTCATCGTCGTATCCGGCAATACGCGTCCCATCAAATTTGATATTGAGGTTGGCAACCGCAGCATCACATTCTGTCAGCGTAATCGCAAAAGATTGCGTGTCGCCGACTTTTTTATCTTCGCCAAACGCAGTTTGAGAAAGGTTGTTAAACGTCACAGTACCGTTTGTCGCTGTACCATTTACATCAACCACGCAACTATCGGGAAGAATTTTCCCATTAAACGTTACCGTCCCGGTATCAACGGCAAAAGCAGATGTTGCTACAGTTGCCATTGCACTACTGACAAGCAACGAGATGATAATTTTTTTGCACATAACGTATTCCTTACATATGTTCACAAAAATCAATGAAGAGAAAAGTTAACACAGAGGGGAAATAGACAATGGCTGGAGAAGTGCTGGAATATAAATCCAACAACATCATAGATATAATATATCTTTATCAACTCATTCAGTTTAAAACATTCCCTTGTGTCATCTATTCTACGTACCATGATGAATAAAAGCTAATCAACACATTCACCAAAACTAAAGAAACAACACACAACATCTTGTTTTAGCAGAACAATTTATGGAAATAATATTTTCTTAATGGTGATTTTAGCCAGCATGAATATATTCATAAAAACAATATTACCCACATATGCATACGGGCAGATAATAAAAAAACGCAGAAAAAAATAGAATAAAATCAACCAACCGATGATATATACAAAAAAATAATATATTGAATTTATGATTAAACGGAAAATATAGGCAGGAAACACCATCACTGTTAACCCTATCCTGAGCTTGCTATACAGACCGAAATGCGAATACAGCAAGAGGGAGAATTCCCCCACATCAGCAGGCACCGATGCGGGGGAGGACAGCTAAAAAATCAGTTACCGCCAAACATATCTTTTATCCAACCAGCCACGCCATCGCTGTCTTTCTTCTCTTGCTGCGGCGGTTGCTGCTGTTGAGGCTGCTGCTGCGGCTGTTGAGAAGATTGATCGAACGGATTCCCCGACTGCTGCAGCATTTCACCCTGCTGACACAGCGAATCAGGATCGGTGGTCCATACCGGAAGCGTGCGCATCCCGCCGCTACAAACGAAGTTACCGTCGTAGTCTACGCCCATATCCACCACATCCTCCGGTGGCGTCAGCACCAGTGGTGTTGGCGTCTGGTTAGCCAGATAACGCTGATAAATCGACATCGCGCCGCTGGCACCGTACAGCTTGGTTGGCTGGTTGTTATCGCGGCCCACCCATGTGATGGTCACCTGGCTGCCGTCGATCCCGGCAAACCAGGTATCCACGTTGTTGTTGGTGGTCCCGGTTTTCCCTGCCAGATGCAAGCCAGGATATTTCGCGCCAAGCTGACGACCCGTACCACGCTGAACCACCTGCTGCATGGTCCACAGCGTCATATACGCCGCCTGCGCCGGAACGGCACGCTCAGCCTGCGGGAAGCTCTGGTACAGCACGGTACCATCTTCGGCAATCACCGAACGCAGCGCCGACAACGGCGCACGGTTCCCGCCGCTGGCGATAGTCTGGAACGCCTGTGCTACTTCGATTGGCGTCAGGTTCAACGCCCCGAGCAGCATGGCCGGAACCGGGTTAAGCTGATCTTTCGGCGCGCCCAGCTTCAACCAGGTATCAGTCACGGCAGGCAAGCCCAGCGCCATCCCCAGATTTACCGTCGGTACGTTCATGGAGCGGGTTAACGCATCCACCAGCATCACTTTTCCGCTTTCGCTATAGCGACGATCATCGTTCTGTGGCGACCAGACCTGACCGTTCGGCTGACGTAGCGCAATCGGCGCATCGGCAATCCAGGTATTCAGGCGGTAAAGCTTCGGCTGGCTGAGCGCAGTCAGATAGGTCGCCGGCTTCGCCAGAGAACCAATCGAACGACGCGCCTGCATCGCACGGTTATAGCCCGCGAACTGCGGCTCTGCCCCGCCAACCATGGCGCGAACTTCGCCACTGAATCGGTCAACCACCACAATCGCGGTTTCCAGATCGCTCAGCTTACGCTGTTTCTTCAGCACCGGAATGCCTTCCACCGCCGCTTTTTCCGCAGCGTCCTGCGCCACGGAATCAAAGGTGGTGAAAATTTTCACGCCGGAGAGATCTTTAACTTTATCGCCCAGCTTCGCCTGAAGCTCCTGACGCACCATCTGCATAAAGGCTGGCTGTGGCGAGATTACTCCACCACGCGGCTGTACGCCTAACGGACGCGCGCTCAGCATGTCATACAGATCCTGATCGATGATCTGCTGCTGTTGCAGCAAACGCAGCACGAGGTTACGACGCTCCAGCGCCAGCTTCGGATTACGCCATGGGTTATAGATTGACGCCCCTTTAACCATCCCCACCAGCAACGCCTGCTGGTCGAGACTCAGTTCTTCCACCGGACGACCGAAATAATAGAGGCTCGCCAGCGGGAAGCCGCGAATTTCATTATCGCCGCTTTGACCGAGATAGACTTCGTTCATGTACAGCTCAAGAATGCGATCTTTGCTGTAACGCGCATCCATCAGCAGCGCCATGTAGGCTTCGTTGGCCTTACGCCAGTAAGAACGTTCGCTGGACAGGAACAGGTTCTTCACCAGTTGCTGAGTCAGCGTACTCGCCCCCTGCACCGTGCGACCGGCCGTCAGGTTGGCCAGCACCGCACGACCAATCGAGTAGAGGCTGACGCCATCATGCTCATAGAAGTGACGGTCTTCGGTTGCCAGCAGCGTATCTACCAGCAGATCCGGAAATCCACTGCGCGGGACAAACAGGCGCTGCTCGCCGTTAGGTGAAGAGAGCATGGTAATCAGGCGTGGATCGAGACGGAAGAAACCGAACTGGCGGTTGTTATCCATATTCTCGATAGTGTCCAGATGATCGCCATCAAAGGTCAGACGTGCGCGCACCTGCCCTTCTTTACTGTCAGGGAAGTCAAACGGACGACGAATCATCTCAATGCTCTTCGCCTGTACGGTGAATTCGCCCGGACGCGTCATCTTCGAGACCTGACGATACTGCGTGGCCTCTAGCAGCTTCACCATCTCGTTCTTGCCGATGGGCATTTCTGGCTCAAGGTTAACCATTCGGCCATATACTGCCGCCGGAAGCTGCCAGACTTTACCGTCGATACGGCTACGGATTTTTTGGTCCAGATAGACGCCGTAAATGGCGATCAGCACCAAAAAAACAATCGACAGTTTTACCAGCAGCCAGAACCAGCCGCGTTTACCACGAGGCTTACGCCCTTTGCCTTTACCCTTACGCGGCATCGGTTCTTCATCCTCATAGTCATCATCATCATAATCGTCGTCATACTCTTCATCTCTGAGTTGACGACGGCTCACCTTTTGTTTCACCGGACGTGAGGGTTTCCCTTTACGTCCAATTGGCTCGCGGTCATTCCCCGCCATGCTTTTTCTCCGCAACATTCAGGCGCAAAGGCCCGATTCTCTGTTCTTCCGTCCTGCGACAGAAGAAGAAATCTCTCAATTTTCAGCTGTATTCATGCCGGATGGCGGCGTAAAACGCCTTATCCGGCCTACGTTCGCCCTGATAAGCGCAGCGCCATCAGGCAACCACGCATACAGCTATGAATACTTTTTGGTGCGCCGCGTTGGCGCGGTATTCGCCGGATCGTCCGGCCAGACATGTTTGGGATAACGCCCTTTCATCTCTTTTTGCACCTCGCGGTACGATCCCTGCCAGAACGCGCTTAGATCGCTCGTCACCTGTAGCGGTCTTTGGGCCGGAGACAACAGCTCCAGTACCAGCGGCACGCGTCCCTGGGCGATAGTCGGGGTGTTTCCTTCACCAAACATTTCCTGCATCCGAACGGCCAATACAGGAGGATTATCCTCATGATAGCGAATGGCAATCCGGCTTCCCGTTGGCACAGTGTAATGCGCTGGCAGTTCACTATCCAGACGTTGCAGCATTGACCAGTCCAGCAAACCGCGCAATGCCTGACCCACATTGAGTGCTTTTAACGCGCGTAAAGAGTGCACACCGCTCATGTGCGGCAGCAGCCAGAGCTCCAGCGTCTTCAGCAGAGAATCCTCATCTACCGCAGGCCAGTCGTACTCCGGTAACCAGTTTGCCGCACATTGCAAACGCAGCCGAAACTGCTCGGCCTCCGGCGTCCAGTTGAGCACACTTAGCCCTTTATCGCGAATACCATTCAGCATCGCCTGATGCAACTCTTCTTCCGAGGGCTTGGCCAGCGGCTGTACTTTTACCGTCAACTGGCCGATACGCGACCGACGCAGTGCTTTTAACGTTCCCTGGGCTTCATCCCATTCGATGGTGTCGGACTGTTGCAGCAGTTCAGGACACGTCTGCATCAACGCTTCAATACCCAGCGGCAACGCTAACAAAATACGCGCATCTGGCGATGCGCTACCCTGCAGTAACAGCGGCGCTATCAGCCACTCATGGCGCCCCAGGGCGTCATCGGCATCCAGCATCGCGCCCATGCCGTTGGCCAGTTGATAGCGCCCTTCTTGTCCACGTCGACGGGCGATCCGATCGGCGAACGCTTGCGCCAGCAACAAAGGGAGCAACGCGATGTCGGGCTGCCCGCTGCGTACGTTAAGCCGTTTCAATAATTGTTGACTGCGCTGCTGCCAGGCGGGCTGATTTCGTGAAAACGCCACAGCTAAATCGGTGCTGCCCCCGCGCGGCGGCTCTTCCAGAATTGCGGCCAGTTTTGCGGCCGATGCCGCTTCATCGTCATTTTTGGTGCTAACCAGCATAGCCGCTAAACGGGGATCATTACCCAAAGCCGCCATTTTCTGCCCACGGGCACTGAGCCTGTCGCCCTCAAGCGCCCCCAGCATCTGCAACAACCGTTTTGCCGCCTGCAGGTTGATAGCGGGCGGCGTATCCAGCCAGTTCAGTTGCTCAGGATCGGTACATCCCCATTGCAGCAGCTCCATCAGTAGTCCGGACAGATCGCTCTGTAATATCTCAGGCTCTCCCTGCGCCGCCGCTCTTTCCGCCTGCTCTTTGGCAAGCAAATGTAGGCAGATACCTGGCTCCAGACGCCCGGCTCGCCCGGCTCGCTGTGTCATCGATGCCTGGCTAATGCGCTGGGTAATCAACCGCGTTAAACCGGTACGCGCGTCATAACGCGCCACGCGCTCCTGGGCGCAGTCCACCACCAGCCGGATGCCTTCAATCGTTAAGCTGGTTTCGGCAATATTGGTCGCCAGCACCACTTTGCGCTTACCTTGCGGCGCGGGCAAAATCGCCTGACGCTGCTCAACCAGCGTCAACGCGCCGTACAACGGACATAGCACAACATCGCCGCCCACACGCGTTACCAGTTGTTCCTGCACGCGCAGGATTTCCCCAACGCCCGGTAAAAACAGCAGCAGCGACCCGCTTTCATGGCGCAGTAGCTCCGCCGTGGCTATCGCCACCGCTTCGTCAAAACGCAGATGTGCCGCCAGCGGTTGATACCGTCGCTCGACCGGGAATGTACGGCCTTCAGAGATAATCATGGGCGCATCGGGCAATAACTGCTGCAAGCGCCCGTTATCGAGCGTTGCGGACATGATCAATAGTTTCAGATCGTCACGAAGACCTTGCTGTACATCCAGCAACAGCGCCAGTGCCAGGTCGGCCTGCAAGCTCCGTTCGTGAAATTCATCGAGGATCACTAACCCGACGCCAGTGAGTTCGGGATCGTGTTGGATCATGCGCGTCAGGACGCCTTCCGTCACCACTTCCAGCCGGGTCTGCGACCCCACGCAGCTTTGCGCGCGCATGCGATAACCCACGGTCTCACCGGGCTTTTCGTTCAGCAACTCCGCCAATCGCTGCGCCACGTTGCGTGCCGCCAGACGGCGCGGCTCCAGCAAAATAATCCGCCCCTTGATGCCACCATGTTCAAGCAGTCGCAACGGCAGCCAGGTCGATTTCCCGGCACCGGTCGGCGCGGTTAGCAGCACCTGCGTCGAGGCATCAAGGGCGGTAAGCAGTTCAGGCACTACGGCGGCAACGGGCAACGACGTCACAAATAGCTCCAGAGGGTTAACATTCTTCGCGCTGCATTGTAGCATCGCGTTAATTCATAACCGAGTATCCATAATGTCTGAGCCAAAAAGGCTGTTCTTTGCGATTGAATTGCCAGGCGGGGTTCGGGAGCAGTTAATCCACTGGCGAGCCGCGCAGTTCCCTCCTGAAGCAGGCCGTCCCGTCGCCGCCGAGAATCTGCATCTGACGCTGGCCTTTTTAGGTGATGTCACCGCAGAGAAGCAACAGGCGTTGTCGCAACTAGCCGGACGCATTCGCCAGCCAGGTTTTACGCTCAAACTGGATGATGCCGGGCAATGGCTGCGTTCGCGGGTCGTGTGGCTGGGGATGCGTCAGCCACCGCGCGGACTGTTACAACTGGCGAATATACTGCGGGCGCAGGCCGCACGCAGCGGGTGTTATCAAAGCCCGCAGCCGTTTCACCCACATATCACGCTGCTGCGCGATGCCGGACACGCGGTTCCCATCCCCCCACCGGGCTTTGGCTGGTCATTTCCGGTCACGGAGTTCGCACTTTACTCCTCTTCATTCGCACGAGGACGCACGCGTTATACGCAGCTGCAACGCTGGACGCTGACTGAATAATTAAAGGGACTATTTATGCAATTTTCTCCACCTTTACAACCTGCAACGCTCATCCAGCGCTACAAGCGTTTTTTAGCGGATGTGATCACACCGGATGGCTCAACGTTAACGTTACACTGCCCAAATACTGGCGCGATGACCGGATGTGCCACCCCGGGTGACACCGTCTGGTATTCGACATCAGAAAATACTAAACGGAAATATCCACATACCTGGGAATTAACGCAAACCCAATCCGGGGCATTTATTTGTGTTAACACGCTGTGGGCCAATAGATTAACGAAAGAGGCGATTCAGCAGTCGTTAATTTCAGAAGTTTCAGGCTACAGCGTCTTGAAAAGTGAAGTAAAATACGGCGCCGAAGGGAGCCGTATCGACTTTTTGTTACAGGCAGATTCCCGACCTGACTGCTATATTGAAGTGAAATCAGTCACGTTGGCGGAAAAAGAGCAGGGTTATTTTCCCGATGCCATCACTGAACGAGGTCAGAAGCATCTTCGGGAATTGATGAGCGTAGCGGCTGAAGGCAAGCGGGCAGTAATATTTTTCGCCGTGCTACATTCAGCTATTACACGGTTTTCACCCGCGCAGCATATCGATGCAAAATATGCGCAATTATTAGTTGAAGCACAGCTTAAGGGGGTAGAAATTCTGGTTTATAAAGCGGAACTTTCTGCCCATGGCATGACTCTTAAAGAGCCGTTGCCCATTACCTTGTAATGGTGTAAACATTTGGTTAATTAGTATTCTGGGCGCGTGGGCAAATACGCTTTTCCTCACAGGGTTGTCAAGTGTTACGTTTAGATAATTGCTATCCGGAAAAGCATCTGCTATTTATAGCGACCTGATTTTTCCCCCGAACATGGGGATCGATAGTGCGTGTTAAGGAGAAGCAACATGCAAGAAGGGCAAAACCGTAAAACATCGTCCCTGAGTATTCTCGCCATCGCTGGGGTGGAGCCGTACCAGGAGAAACCGGGCGAAGAGTATATGAACGAAGCCCAGCTGTCGCACTTCAGGCGTATTCTTGAGGCATGGCGTAATCAACTTAGGGATGAAGTTGATCGCACCGTATCTCATATGCAAGACGAAGCGGCTAACTTCCCTGATCCGGTGGACCGCGCCGCGCAGGAAGAAGAATTCAGCCTTGAGCTGCGTAACCGTGACCGTGAGCGCAAACTGATCAAAAAGATCGAGAAGACGCTGAAGAAGGTAGAAGACGAAGATTTCGGCTACTGCGAATCGTGCGGCGTAGAAATTGGTATTCGCCGTCTGGAAGCGCGTCCGACAGCCGATCTGTGTATCGACTGCAAAACGCTGGCAGAAATCCGCGAAAAACAGATGGCAGGTTAATTCCGGTCATTTTTACCACGTTTACTAAAGGCGGGAGTTTCTCCCGCCTTATTATTTGTCAGTCCGTAAAATGAGCGATTCACACTATATTGGCCGCTTCGCCCCTTCCCCCTCCGGCGAACTGCACTTCGGTTCACTGATTGCCGCCCTCGGCAGTTACCTGCAGGCTCGTGCCCGGCGCGGAATCTGGCGAGTACGCATTGAAGATATTGATCCCCCTCGTGAAGTTCCCGGTGCCGCAGATACGATCCTGCGTCAGCTGGAACATTACGGCCTGCACTGGGATGGCGATATTTTATGGCAATCCCAACGCCACGAAGCCTACCGCGAGGCGCTTACCTGGCTGCATCAGCAGGATCTGAGCTATTACTGCACCTGTACGCGAGCGCGTATTCAAAGCGTCGGCGGTATTTACGACGGTCACTGCCGTGAGTTACGCCTCGGGCCAGAACAGGCGGCCGTCCGTATTAAACAACGCCATCCCGTGATGCAGTTTACTGACCGGCTACGCGGTGTGATTCAGGCTGACCCGCAACTTGCTGGTGAAGATTTTATCATCCACCGCCGCGACGGGCTGTTTGCCTATAACCTCGCCGTCGTAGTTGATGACCACTTTCAGGGCGTAACTGAGATTGTTCGCGGCGCCGATCT
Source organism: Citrobacter sp. LUTT5 (assembly GCF_009905315.1). Classification (NCBI taxonomy): domain Bacteria; kingdom Pseudomonadati; phylum Pseudomonadota; class Gammaproteobacteria; order Enterobacterales; family Enterobacteriaceae; genus Citrobacter; species Citrobacter sp. LUTT5. The sequence continues at coordinate 4,052,387 of NZ_CP047606.1, forward strand.
CATCGAACCCACGGTGCGGCAAATCTCTTTGTATCAGCAGTTTGGCTGGCAAGCGCCTGACTATATTCATCTTCCGCTGGCGCTCAACGAACAAGGCGCTAAACTTTCAAAACAAAATCATGCACCTGCGCTACCACAAGGCGATCCGCGCCCGGTGATTATTGCCGCGCTACGCTTTCTCGGCCAGCGTGCCGATATCCCGTGGCAGGAGATGCGTGTGGACCAGATCCTGGAGTTTGCCGTTGAGAACTGGCGTCTGACAACAGTGCCAGAATCAGCGATCTTAAATCCGGCATTCTCAAATGCGCCACGCTGAGCTATGATTAGCCGCTATTTTTACACAGCAACACTTGTTCTGATTGAAGTTTGACACTACCGAGGTGCACTATTTTTACCCGAGTCGCTAATTTTTGCCGCAAGGTGCTAAGCCGCGAGGAGCGCGAGGCTGAGCTCGCCGTCGCCCGTCCACATATGACGGTAATTCCGCGTGAGCAGCACTCTATCTCCCGCAAAGATATCAGTGAAAATGCCCTGAAGGTAATGTACAGGCTCAATAAGGCCGGATACGAGGCATGGCTGGTTGGCGGTGGTGTACGCGATCTTTTGCTGGGCAAAAAGCCGAAAGATTTTGATGTCACTACTAACGCAACGCCGGATCAGGTGCGTAAACTGTTTCGTAACTGTCGCCTGGTCGGTCGCCGTTTCCGTCTGGCTCATGTCATGTTCGGTCCAGAAATTATCGAAGTGGCGACGTTCCGCGGCCATCATGAAGGCAGCGAAGCCGATCGTACCACGTCGCAACGCGGGCAAAACGGTATGTTGCTGCGCGACAACATCTTCGGCTCCATTGAAGAAGATGCCCAACGTCGCGATTTCACGATAAACAGCCTGTATTACAGCGTGGCCGATTTCACCGTGCGTGATTACGTCGGCGGTATGCAGGACCTCGAAGAGGGCATCATTCGCCTGATCGGTAATCCGGAAACGCGCTATCGCGAAGATCCCGTGCGTATGCTGCGCGCCGTGCGCTTTGCCGCCAAGCTCGACATGCGTATCAGCCCGGAAACCGCAGAGCCGATCCCGCGTCTGGCAACGCTGCTGAACGACATTCCTCCTGCACGCCTGTTTGAAGAAGCACTTAAGCTGTTACAGGCGGGCTATGGGTATGAAACCTATAAAAAACTGCGTGAGTACAGCCTGTTCCAGCCGCTGTTCCCAACCATTACACGCTACTTCACCGAAGACGGTGACAGCCCGATGGAACGCATTATCGCTCAGGTGCTGAAGAATACCGATAACCGCATTAACAATGATATGCGCGTTAACCCGGCGTTCTTGTTTGCCGCGATGTTCTGGTATCCGTTACTGGAAGCCGCGCAGAAAATTGCGCAAGAAAGCGGTTTGGCCTACTACGACGCTTTCGCGCTGGCAATGAACGACGTGCTGGACGAAGCCTGCCGCTCGCTGGCGATCCCGAAACGTCTGACCTCGCTAACCCGCGATATCTGGCAGTTGCAATTACGTATGTCCCGTCGTCAGGGTAAACGCGCCTGGAAGCTGATGGAACATCCAAAGTTCCGCGCAGCTTATGACCTGTTAGCACTGCGTGCCGAAGTAGAACACAACGCTGAACTGCAACGACTGGCGAAATGGTGGGGTGAATTCCAGGTTTCCGCGCCGCCGGAACAAAAAGGCATGCTGAACGAACTGGATGAAGAGCCTGACGTACGCCGTCGCCATCGCCGCCCGCGTAAGCGTGCGCCGCGTCGCGAAGGTAGCGCGTGACCGTCGTTTATATCGCCATCGGCAGTAATTTAGCTTCTCCCCTGGAGCAGGTGAATGCTGCCGTGCAAGCGATCGGCGAAATCCCTGACAGCTGTATCGTTGCGGTTTCTTCGTTTTATCGTACCCCCCCGTTGGGTCCACAGGATCAGCCCGACTATCTGAACGCCGCCGTGGCTCTGGATACCGCTCTCGCCCCCGAAGCGTTGCTGGATCATACCCAGCGAATTGAACTGCAACAGGGCCGGGTGCGCAAAGCTGAACGCTGGGGACCGCGCACGCTGGATCTGGATATTATGTTGTTCGGCGATGAGGTGATTAACACGGAACGTTTAATCGTGCCGCACTACGATATGAAAAATCGTGGCTTTATGTTGTGGCCATTATTTGAAATTGCGCCAGAGCTGCATTTTCCTGATGATGGCAAGTCGTTGGCAGAGTACCTGACACGCCTTCCGGCTCGCCCTACCCGCTGGTAACACTATTCACGCTGCTGAAATACGCTGTTCATAAAAAGGCACACCATCAGGTCGATTAGCCAGATGTAAGCCCGACCTACGCTCTGGTAAAAATCAATGACGCCAGCGATGTACAGAAAGCGGCAATGACAACCGGCATCACAAAATTTAACTTCATATCCTCCTGTGTCAAACAGTCAGCAGTTAAGGCAGGATATGTACAATCAACTACGCCTATACTTTAACTTATAGCTGACAATCAACACAGCCCCCCCCAACATTCAAAAAACATAATTCAATCTCCCAAATGTATTCCTCTCAAAAAAACAAAGAAAAAATGGCAACAATAATAACGATTTAGTTTTCCTTAATTGTCAATATACAAATTCTAACGAAACCATAAATAATAGACAACACGCAACCAATAAAATAAAAGTATATTTAAATTGCATCAAAACAAAAAAACAATAACTAAATAATATTTAAGAATATCTTAATACACAATTATCCAATGAATACATATAGTTAAAAGCGCCACATAAACAATAAATTTGACATTGATAACTTGACGCGAAATAAAATTCACAAAACAGATATGTCTCACAAAAAACATTCACCCGTAGAACATTTACATAATTAAATACACGGATAAAATATATTTGTCTGTAATGACATTTTTTAACAAGGATATTTCAACATGAAATTAAAGTTAATTGCTTTATCCCTGGTGCTGTCTGCAGCATCGTCTTCAGCATTTGCCGCACTAGATGGTGGTCAGCTGAATTTTGCCGGTCTGGTTAGTGATAACACTTGTACGCCACACGTAAACGGTGGCAGTCAGGATGGTCAGATACAACTTAATACCGCAGTTTCTGCCGATATTACAGCTGGTGTTTCAGCGACAGCGCCTGGTGTGCAGCCGGAACCTTTCTATATCACCGTCGACTGTGGTGCTACTTCAGCAAACAAGAGTGCAAAGCTGAGCATGGCATCTACCTTTTTCAGCAATAACAACGGCACGCTGAACAACGATGACTCCATCACCAGTCCGGCAACAGGTGTTAACATGGCTATCCACCAGGTTGATAACTCTGGTGCAAACCTGACGTACGACCAGGTCAAAATCAACGATCCTAGCGATATTCAGACCGCAACAATGACAACCGGCATCGCGAAATTTAACTTCGTCGTTTCCTATGTCAAAGAGTCAAATGCAGTGCCAGTGACTTCTGGTTACGTGAAATCAAACGCCGCTTATACAATCACTTACGAGTAATAAATTAAATATTTAAGGGAGTAACTTCTCGGCTAAAGATTACTCCCTCTTACTCACGACCATAAAGGAACTACGATGACCAGGACGTCTCGCTCTCTCTTTTCATTATTCTCTGCCGTATTGAGTTTCGCGGTTATTTTCCCGGCACAGGCAGATATTGTTCTTTCCGGTACGCGCATTGTCTATAAAGAGTCCCAAAAAGATGTGACTATTCGTCTGGAAAATAAAGGCTCCAGCCCGGCGCTAGTACAAACCTGGCTGGATGACGGTGAGCAAAATGCCGATCCCAGCACGATCAATGTTCCGTTTAATGCCACACCTCCCGTTGCACGTATCGAACCTGGTCGCGGGCAAACGGTGAAATTAACATATACCAATAGCATCTCTTTGCCAAAAGATCGCGAAAGTATTTATTGGTTTAACGTTCTGGAAGTTCCACCCAAAATCAACGAGGCGGGCTCTAAAGATAAAAATATCTTACAACTGGCATTCCGTACCCGAATAAAAATGTTTTATCGTCCTTCAGGTCTTACTGATATAGCTTCTGACGCACCGAAAAAGCTGCAATGGCAATTACGCAATAAAAATGGTCAGGCCGTCGTGCATGTCATTAACCCCACAGGATATTTCGTCTCATTTAACAGCATAAGCGCCATCGTAGGCGGAAAGAAATACAATATTAAAAATTCAATGATCGCCCCTAAAAGCGAATCTGAACTTAGTGTAGCCGGATTAAACGGCAGTCCCGGAAAAGCCACTATCGATTATATTGCAATCAGCGACTTTGGTGGTCCTATTAATGGGAAGGTGGAGATTTAATATCTGTAATTTTATTTCTGGATACGTCAATGAAACAGCCGTCAAATAAATTAAAAGTAACGCTCCTTGCACGGTTTGTTATGTTTGTTGCATTTTCTGGCAGCATCGATGCATGGGCTGAAAACGAAAAACTGGAATTTGACAGTTCCTTTTTGATGGGACCGGGATCGAGCAGCGTCGATCTTAGCCGTTATTCTGACGGTAACATCATTTCACAGGGTATCTATGATGCCAGTGCCTACGTCAATAACGAATTGGTGAACTCACTGAAGGTTGAGTTTATTGAAACTGGAGATAAACGCGCTACCAGGATCTGTATTACCCCAAAATGCTCAGTCAACTGCACATTCGCCTACCGGATGAGATCCCAGCAGAAGCCGTGTGGAAAAAAAGAGAAGAGAGCATCGACAACTGCCTCGACCTGACGAAGACAATTCCGCTGTCGACAGTGCATTATGACGGAGGGGATCAACGTCTGGATATCGGCGTCCCACAAATGTGGGTACAGAAAGGTTTTGCCAATTTCGTTGACCCATCATTGTGGGACAATGGTATTCCAGCAGCCATGCTGTCATACAATCTCAGTGCCTGGAAAAACGAAAATGACTACGGTACCGAAGATAGCGTGTATGCGGGCTTTAACGGCGGCATCAACCTTGGTGCATGGCATTTTCGCGCGCAGGGCAACTACTCATGGCAGAAAGACGGCAGCAGCGAAACTGAATTTCAAAATCGTTATGTTCAGCGGGATATCGCCGCCCTGCGCTCTCAACTGGTGATTGGCGAGTCCGGCACCAGCGGTGAGAGTTTCGATACCGTCAACTTGCGCGGCGTTCGTCTGTACAGCGAATCACAGATGCTACCGCCGCAGCTTGCCAGCTACGCGCCAACTATCCGTGGTGTTGCCAAAAGCAACGCCAAAGTCACCATTACGCAAAACGGCTACAAAATTTACGAGACCACAGTTCCACCGGGGCCGTTTGCCATTGACGATCTGTCACCGTCTGGTTATGGCGCCGACTTAGAGGTCACCATCACCGAGGCCGACGGCTCGAAACATACCTTTAGCCAGGCCTTCTCGTCGCTGGTGCAGATGATGCATCCTGGCGTCGGCAGTTGGGATATTAGCGTGGGCCAGGTAAATGACGATAGCCTGCATGATGAACCCGGCCTCGCACAGGGGACGTTTTACTACGGCTTTAATAGCACCTTTACCGGTTTTAGCGGCATTCAGGCCACTGACAATGGTTATTTAGCCGGACTGCTGGGCGTGGGCATGAACACCCTCCTCGGCGCCGTCTCTTTTGACGTAACCCAATCACAGGCCGAGATCCCCGACGACAAAACCTACCGTGGGCAGAGCTACCGCGTATCGTGGAACAAATTTTTCGTGCCCACGGATACTTCATTGAACATCGCGGCCTATCGCTATTCCACCCAGGATTATCTGGGGCTAAGCGATGCGCTGAGCATTATTGACGATGCCGAGTACAACACCAGCAATAACGCTCGCAGCATGAATAACTTTTCGCGCATGAAAAATCAGTTCACCATCAGCCTGAACCAGAGCCTGAAAAGCGATAATATCAACTACGGCTCACTCTATCTGACTGGCAGTTGGGCTGACTACTGGGTAACCAATGATTCACGCAGCAGTTTTTCCGCAGGCTACAGCAACAGTATCGGCTGGGCTACTTATAGCGTAAACCTGCAGCGCACCTACGACGAAGACAATAAACGCGACGATTCAGTCTACCTGAGCGTAACGATTCCCTTGGATAAACTACTGGGCACCGATCGCGATAGCGGCGGCTTCCGCACTCTGAATAGCAGCATCAACAGCGATTTCAACGGCGGCAACCAGTTCAACACCAGTGCCAGCGGCTACAGCGCAGACAACCGCTGGAGCTATAGCGTCAGTACTGCATATAACATGGAAAAAGAGGATAAAGACCTCTCTACCATCAGCTCCTTCATCAGCTACGACTCCAGCTACGGCAATATCGCCGCCTCGGCGTCAGCCAGCAACGATAGCTCACGCCAGTACTCCTTAAACACTGACGGCGGCTTTGTGCTGCATAGCGGCGGCTTAACCTTCAGTAATCAAAGCTTTGGCGACAGCGATGCGCTGGTCGTGATCGACGCGCCCGGTGCGCAGGGGGCTCGCATTGACTATGGTAACAGCACCATTGACCGCTTTGGCTACGGCATCGGCAGTTCACTCACACCGTACCGGGAAAATATTGTCTCGCTCGACATTGATGATCTGAATAACGACGTCGAATTGAAGAATACTAGCGCCACCGTGATCCCGCGGCGCGGCGCGGTAGTCGTCAGCAAGTTCGAAACTGACCAGGGAAAATCTGCGATTATCAATCTGTTACGAAGCGATCGCCAGCCCGTGCCGTTCACGGCAGAAGTCTACGACCTGAACAATAACCTGTTAGGTACAGTAGGTCAGGGTAGCCAGGCTTTTGTACGCGGAATCGTTGAAAGTGGCGATCTCGAAGTACGCTGGATCCAGCAGAACCAAACGCAGCGCTGTCGTTTGCACTATCAGGTCGACTCAGGCAACGAAAAACTGCTCGGGAAAACCATCGTCCTGAGCGCTGTGCCCTGCAAAATGCAATAGATTACGAGGATAAAGAATGAAAACACACCGCGTAGTCACCCCGTCAACGCTCGTTATTGCGCTGCTGGCACCGCCAGGCTTTGCTTCCACTCAAGGTTTAAGTCTGGATTTCACCGCAGTAATTGAAGAGACAACCTGCGTAATGAACATCTCCAGCCTCAGCAATGCAACACTCAGCGGCAGCGGTACACAGTATCAACTCACCATTCCGAATATCGGTATCGCGGAGCTGCTTAACGTTACCGCCAGTACTGAGGGCAGCTTCAAACTGCAGCCGAAAGAGTGTAACAACGAAATCACCTCTCTGACGATGACAGTACAAGGCACCACGCTGACTGGCAGCGAGTATATGTTGCAAAACGCGCTGAACAGCAATAATGCGGAAAATGTTGGTCTGGGCTTTAAACCGAAGGGCGGCGACGAAAACAGCCGCTTTAAGCTCAACGGCGCACAAAATATTACCTGGAGCCAAAGTCAAATCGCTGACGGAATGGATCTGAGCGCTTTTTTCCGCCGCGCCAGCACCTCGCTGACCCCAACGCCCGGCGACTTTCAGGCCAAAGCAACCTTTACGTTTACCTATGAATAGCAGAGAGGCTGGACTGATGCGATATCTGTTACCGCTGTGTACCGCACTGGCGGTGCTCCTCAACATTTCCCCGGCCCTGGCGGGCGTAAACTCGCTGGAATTAACGGTTTCCACCACCATTACGCCCTCAACCTGCCTGGCCACCCTGCACGACGAAAGCGGCACGGCAAATGCGGTTGTGGATATGGGTGACGTCTATATTCCGCAGATCGTTAATAAGAGTAAATCGCGCGCCTTTTCACTGGTGTTCAGTGACTGCGTCGGGCTTGCCAAAAAACAGGCTACCGTCACCCTGACAGCCAAAACCGGCTGCGACGGTGCCTCCGGCGGTGGTAACGGGTTTCGCAACGCGCTCAACGGCAGCGATGACGCCGCAGGTGTTGCGGCGGAAATCTGGGCGGGCGCCCCCCCTGAAGCCAGTGGCAGCAAACAGCTGCGTTGCGCCAGCCCGGCGCAACAGCTTATCGATCTGGTCGAAGCCAGCGATACCACCACCATCGTCTGGCCCCTCAGTGCCCGTATCGTGCTGGCCTCGGGCAGTACGATCACCGATTTACACACTGGCTCATTCTCGACTCAGGGCCTGTTCACTATTTCTTATGAGTAAATTGTGATGAGTAAATTATTGTGCAGCGCTGCGGCTTATGGCTTATGGCTTATGGTGCCCCTGAGCCAGGCCGATACCGACGTCGAAATCAAAGCCAACGTCGTCAACACCAGTTGTCAGATCTCGGTCGACAACAACGGGCTGGTCAGCCTCGGCACCAAGGGCATCGACTATTTTGCCAACGGCGTGACGGCAGAAGACCCTTACCAGGGCGGCAGCACCTTCTACGTGCACGTAAAAGAGTGTATGCCGGTCAGCGGCAAAGCCCCCTCAAAGCTCACCGTCTTTTTTTCGCCGCTGTCTGGCAGCTTCGCCACAGGCTCGACGCAAATTTTCGCCAATGATGACACCACTGGTGCGAAAAACGTCGGGGTGGTGATTTTCTCAGTTAACGACGCCAACAACGTATACAACGTGATGAACACCGACGGTACGCCACGTAGCAGCTTCGACGTTACCGCCGCCAACTACGCTGACAGCCGCTATTCGTTTTACGCCCGGATGCAGAAAATACAGTCCGGCCAGTCCATCGTTAGCGGCCCGGTAAAGTCCAGCGTACTGGTGTCGGTGTATTACGAATAATAAAAGGATAATGATTATGAGAAGGAATACACCAGGGCAATATCGTAAGCATAAAGGATGGCAGACAACGCTTTCCATTATTTCCCCCGCCCTACTGTCAGCTCTGATGTTAATTTCTGCCGAGTGTTTCGCCCAGACGCAAACTTATGTATTAGGCGAGCATCAAGAGAACTGGATGTACGGAGGGCCAACAAGGGATGGTACGAAGAAATTCATTTACCCCACCGGGCGCACCGTCTATTTTAGCCGTACCACAGAACTGGCCCCCGCTAACGTGACGATAAACTGGAACGCCAACCACGGCTCCAGCACTGAGGACGATAGCCTTTTTTGTAACGTTTCCGCACAGGGCACCGGCAACCCGTTATCTCTGGAATCGGGTCTCGTTTCTGCGGGAAGCTATGGCGGAGTAGAAATTTTCAAGACGAATATTACCGGGCTCTACTTCTCTCTGGCGCTACGCAGTTTCAGTGCATATACACATAAAGTTGACGCTATCTCTAACCCATTATCCATCCGAAGTGGGGTAATGCATAACGCGTTGACACTATCAGACGCTGATGGCTGTGGTGGGCCTAATGGACCGGATAAGAACCCAAACTCAACAAATTACTACACGTGGGGTGGATTAGGGTTTTATGCGGCAATTACATTTTATACCGATCAAACCTATACCCCCAGCAGTTCAACAATCAGTCTGCTCAAAACGGGCAATTATCATGTGCGTATCTGGAATGAAAACCCTGGCGCAGGAATTACCGGTTATTACCAGAATGTGACCTTCGATATCAGCGCCGTCACCGTCGCCGAACCCACCTGTACCACCCAGCCGGTCGCCAGCGGCAGCAGCGTCAGCGGCACCACCGTTAATTTAGGCAGCTACAGCCCGAACGATATCATCAATGGTGCAACCGCCGTGCCGTTTGCCATCAAGCTGGCAGGCTGTAAGGGGCTGCGCAATATTAACGTCACGCTCGCGTCCACCACCGTCGCAACCGATACCACCCTGCTCGGCAACATGCTCAACCTCAACCATGCCACCGGCGTGGGGCTGGAAATTCGCGGCGCAGCCAATAACTACAGCCCGCAAACGTTGATGATTCCGAATGAATCCACCTCGGTATATAACGATCAGCGCAACACCTCCGGGGATGACAACATCTATGGGGCCAGCGAAAACGGCAAGGTACAAACCCATACGCTGAATTTCCTCGCCACGCTTAAGCGCGACAGCAATCAGAAAATCGGCTCTGGTAACTTTAAGGCCAACGGTATCTTTACCATCGACTACCCTTGATAATTGTTCATCCCCCCCCTTTGTGGGATTTCCCCACAAAGGGCTAACGTTCCCGCCCCCCTTCCCCTACAATGCGCCTATTGCATTCATACAATCTATGACCAACAGGGGTTATGATGAAACCAACCACCATCGCCTTGCTGCAGAAATACAAGCAGGAAAAGAAACGCTTCGCCACCATTACCGCCTACGACTACAGCTTTGCCAAACTGTTCGCCGACGAAGGCATCAATGTGATGCTGGTCGGCGACTCGCTGGGCATGACCGTTCAGGGACATGATTCCACGCTTCCTGTGACCGTTGAAGATATCGCTTATCATACCCGTGCCGTCCGCCGTGGCGCTCCTAACTGTCTACTGCTTTCCGATCTCCCATTTATGACGTACGCCACGCCGGAACAGGCGTTTGAAAACGCCGCGGTGGTTATGCGTGCGGGCGCCAACATGGTCAAAATTGAAGGCGGCGCGTGGCTGGTTGATACGGTGAAAATGCTCACCGAACGCGCCGTACCGGTTTGCGGCCATCTGGGGTTAACCCCGCAGTCGGTGAACGTGTTTGGCGGCTATAAAATTCAGGGCCGCGGCGATGCCGGACAAGTGCTGCTGGATGACGCGCTGGCCTTAGAAGCCGCTGGCGCTCAGCTGTTGGTGCTGGAGTGCGTGCCGGTTGAGTTGGCGAAGCGCGTCACTGAAGCACTGTCTATTCCAGTTATCGGTATTGGCGCAGGTAACGTCACAGACGGGCAAATTCTCGTCATGCACGATGCGTTTGGCATTACCGGTGGTCATATCCCGAAATTTGCGAAGAATTTCCTCAATGAAGCAGGCGACATGCGCGCCGCAGTGCGGCAGTATATGACTGAAGTGGAGTCCGGCGTTTACCCGGGCGAAGAACACAGCTTCCATTAATTTATCCGCCAGCACGCCATTACGCCGGATGGTGACGCTACGCGCCTTATCCGGCCTACATCTTCACGCGTAGGCCTGATAAGCGAAGCGCCATCAGGCATCGTATTTAAGGAGTCTTGTTGTGTTAATTATTGAAACCCTGCCGCTGCTGCGCCAGCATATTCGTCGTCTGCGTCAGGAAGGTAAACGCATCGCACTGGTTCCCACCATGGGAAATCTGCACGACGGCCATATGAAGCTGGTCGATGAGGCAAAAGCCCGGGCTGATGTGGTAATCGCCAGCATTTTCGTCAACCCGATGCAGTTTGACCGACCGGACGATCTGGTGCGTTATCCGCGCACACTGCAGGAAGATTGTGAAAAGCTGAACAAGCGCAAAGTCGATTATGTTTTTGCACCAGCCGTTGAGGAAATCTATCCACAGGGTCTGGAAGGCCAGACTTTTGTTGAGGTTCCCGGTCTCTCCACCATGCTGGAAGGTGCCAGCCGTCCGGGCCATTTCCGTGGCGTTTCCACTATCGTCAGCAAGCTGTTCAACCTTATCCAGCCTGACCTCGCCTGCTTCGGCGAGAAAGATTTCCAACAGTTGGCGCTGATCCGCAAAATGGTGGCGGATATGGGTTATGACATTGAGATCGTTGGCGTGCCGATTATTCGCGCCAAAGACGGCCTGGCGCTTAGCTCACGTAACGGTTATCTGACCGCAGAACAGCGTAAAATTGCGCCGGGTCTGCACAAAGTGATGAATAGCATCGCAGAAAAACTGATTGCGGGTAATCGTGAGTTGCAGGAGATTATTGCTATTGCCGAGCAGGAGCTGAATGAAAAAGGCTTCCGCGCCGACGATATTCAGATTCGTGATGCCGACACGCTGCTGGAGCTGACGGAAACCAGCAAACGCGCGGTGATTCTGGCTGCCGCCTGGCTGGGTCAGGCGCGTCTGATCGATAATCAAAGCGTTACATTAGCCCAGTAGACAGGGGTTAAAAATCGGGCAATACTGCCTGAGAATTTCTCAAAGCAGGCCAGTTTCGTCTGCTTAGCCAAGGTAAACGACAGGGTATAGAAGTTATGATTCGCACCATGCTGCAAGGCAAGCTCCACCGCGTAAAAGTCACGCAGGCGGACCTGCATTACGAAGGCTCCTGCGCCATCGACCAGGATTTCCTCGATGCCTCAGGTATTCTGGAAAACGAAGCTATTGATATCTGGAACGTAACCAACGGTAAACGTTTCTCAACCTATGCAATTGCGGCTGAACGCGGCTCCAGAATAATCTCGGTGAACGGAGCAGCGGCGCATTGCGCTGATGTTGGCGATATTGTCATTATCGCCAGCTTCGTCACCATGTCTGACGAAGAAGCCCGCACCTGGCGTCCGAAAGTGGCCTATTTTGAAGGCGACAACGAGATGAAGCGCACCGCGAAAGCTATTCCGGTACAGGTTGCCTGAATATATATAGCTCATTCACTTAACTATCATTATAGTGAATGAGCTCCTCCTCACAAATTATATTACCAACTCAAATATCAATTACCTATATAATCACACCCCCATATTTCATATGTAATTGATTTAAGAAACTCTTAATACCATCTGTAGATTTAATCACCCCCGAGCTATTTAGTTTTCAAAACAACGATAATAAACTCACATTCGAAATAACATTTCAACCTAAGCAGATATATTTAACGATATATTTGCACATTATTGTATTCAAAATATGGATATTAAAATGTCTTTAAAAAAAATAAGTATGGCTGCTGCGGTAGCAATGGCTCTGAGTGCAGGTTCTGCAATTGCTGCAACCCCTGATACAGGTACTATTACTTTCCACGGTATGGTTTCCAATAACACCTGCCAGGTTTCTCTGGATCAGAAAATCGACCAGAGCGGTAACGACTTCGACGTTACTCTGGATACCGTTTTCGTAAAAGACTTTGCAAATGCGCTGGGCGCATCCAGCACCCTGGGTGAGAAGAAATTCAACCTGTCTCTGACCGGCTGTGACCCAGATACAATTAAAAAGGCATCTGCACAGTTCAAGTCATGGGCAGGTACTACTTCTTCTGACTCCGGTCTGCTGATTCCACCATCAAATGCTGAAGGCGCTGCTCAGAACGTTAACCTGGTGCTGAGCAACGATGGTAACTCTGCTACCGATCAGATCAAAATTGACCAAACCAACAACACTCAGAAAGTAACCATCGATGGCGCCGGTACAGGCAACCTGTACTACAAAGTGGCTTATACCCAGGGTCAAAAATGGGATGCAACAAATAGCCCAGTATCTGCTGGTACCGTGCAGGCACAAGTTGCCTTCACTATGATTTACGAATAATACTTTCGTATTTCATTAAAGTAATGAATCCCCCAGCCTGACTGGGGGATTATCAATATCATTCCAACAGGAAGTGGAAAATGTATAATAAATCTGTATTTAAAGGATTAAAAACGGCATTATTTTTAATACCATGTCTGGTCACCTTTCAGGCAAGCGCTGATATTGTTATTTCTGGTACACGAATTGTTTATCCTCAGTCTTCTAAAGATGTCATCGTCGATCTCGACAACCGAGGTAATAAACCTCTTTTGGTTCAAACATGGTTAGATGACGGTCGTGAAGACGTTGACCCTCAGGAACTTAAATTACCCTTTGTGATCACCCCACCAGTATCACGCATCGATCCGAAAAAAGGGCAGTCTGTGCGTATTACCTACATGGGTAAACCGCTGCCACAGGATCGCGAATCACTCTTTTGGTTTAACGTATTAGAAATCCCGCCAAAATCAAAAGCAAAAGACGGTGAAAGCCTCAACCTACTTCAGTTGGCATTCCGTACACGTATTAAATTCTTCTTCCGTCCAGAAGGATTAAAAGGTTCTCCTCTCGATGCCGCAGATAATGTCACCTGGACTCAGAAGACAGAGGGAAATAATGTGCAACTTATTGCACATAATGCGTCACCGTATAATGTCGCTATCTCCGCTGTAAAACTGAAAACCACGCAAAAATCCTTTGAGGTTGAACATAAATCAATTCTGCCGTTTAGCGATATAGCCATGACCATCAAAGGATTATCGTCAACGACCTCTGGGAACGTGCTGTTTGAAACGATTAACGATAGCGGCGGTGTTGATAAACATGAAGCCATAGTGAAATAGTTCTTATTAATTAATAAAACATTATAGCCTTCACTCCGCGGATAGCTTCTGTCCGCTATGATTAAATGGAACTGCCATGTTGTTTCGACGCTCTCTACTCTGCATTGCCATTAATGCGACATTATCGTTGCATGCATATGCAGAAAATAAAGTACCCGTTGAAAACACGACTGAAAGTGAAGAAGCGGTCGAGTTTAACGATCAGTTTTTACTGAATGGCGGTACAAATATTGACGTTAGCCGTTTTGCACGTGGCAACCCTGTTGCTCCAGGGACATATCGTACCAAGATCAGTCTTAACAATAAGTTAAAATCAACAACGGATATAACATTTAAAGATAACGGAACGCCACGCGCGACACCTTGCATAACGAAGCTGTTGTTAACACAAAGCGGTATTGATCTCAGTGAACTCGATGACTCTGTGGACAACGAAGATAATGAAGCATGCATTGATATTAAAACATCTTTTTCAGGTGCAACGACGAATTACGACAGTGGCAAACAGATCTTAGATCTCATTTTTCCGCAAATCTATATCCTCAAGCGCCCTGAAGGTTATGTCGATCCTTCGCTGTGGGAAGATGGTATCCCAGCCGCGCTGGTGTCTTATGACATCAACGGCTGGCATAGCGAAGGCAACGGTACGACATCTGAAAGTGCTTATATGGGCCTGCGTTACGGGCTCAATATGGGAGCATGGCGTCTGCGTTCACGTGGCAACCTGGCATGGGACAAGGATAACGGCAGTAAATACTCCAGCCAGGATATTTATCTGCAACGCGATATCACCGCCCTTACAGGACAGTTTGTCATCGGTGACTCCTATACGCGTGGCGAAGCTTTCGATTCGTTGAGCCTTCGCGGAGCACGTATATACAATGACGACCGTATGCTGCCAACAGGCTCGACCGGTTATGCACCGGTTATCCGTGGTACGGCGAACAGTAACGCCAAAGTCTCTGTTGTGCAGAGCGGCAATAAAATCTACGAAACATCTGTACCACCGGGACCTTTTGAAATTAATGACCTGAGCACAACAGGTTATGGTAACGATCTTATCGTCACGGTCGAAGAATCTGACGGAAGTAAACGTACGTTTACCGTTCCATTCTCTTCCGTCACTCAGATGCTGCGCCCTGGCTCAGCACGCTGGGACTTTGGCGTGGGTGAATTAAATGACGACTCACTCGCTGAAAGGCCCAAAATAGGTTACGGCACGCTCTACTACGGTATAAACAATACCTTCACAGGCTATGCTGGCGTGCAGTACAGCGATATGGACTTCTACGCAGGCATCGCGGGCCTGGCGATGAATACCACCCTGGGTGCATTTGCATTTGATATCACACAATCGCATGCCGATATCGAGGGCCTGGATACGCTCACCGGTAAAAGTTATCGATTAACGTACAGTAAACAGATTGAACAAACGAACACCTCCTTTAACGTAGCGGCTTATCGTTTCTCTACAGAGGATTACCTAAGTTTGAATGACGCTGCACAACTGCAAGACAGTATTAAGCAGCAGAAATACGCCAACCGTAGCTATGAATCAAATAATGCACTGTATGACGACTATCAGCGCACCAAAAACCAGATTCAGCTCAGTATCAACCAACCGCTCAAAGCAGGTGAAAACGATCTCGGTTCCCTGTTTATCAATGGGACATGGCAGGATTACTGGAACGGGGTAGGGTCAAATTCCGACTACAACATCGGATACAACAATAGTTTTACTTACGGTAGCTACAGTATTTCTGTTCAACGCTCTTACGATCAGGACGGGAAAAAAGATGACAGCATTTATGTAAATCTGAGCATTCCGTTAAGCGTTTTCGCCAAAGACAGTACTCATAGCGGTGGCTTCTCTAATATTAATATGGGATTACGTTCCGATCTTAAAGGCGGTACCAGCTTTAACAGTTCTGCCAGTGGCAGTACAAAAGACAATGAGGTCAGTTATTCCATCAGCACTGCGTCTAATAGCGGTAATTATGGTGATACAAACCAACTCAGTGGATTTACATCCTGGAATAGCAGCTACGGCCCATTAGGCATATCAGCTTCATTTTCTGACGATAATAGTAAGCAATATTCCGCAACCTATAGTGGCGGCATGGTATTGCATTCCGGTGGTATTGCGTTTGCACCAGGCAGTATTGGTGATAATGACTCCATAGCACTCGTTAAAGCCAGCGGGGCTACGGGTGCAGGCGTGGGATATGGTAACGGTAAAATTGGCGACTCAGGCTACGGAATTTTACCGTATATGTCTGCCTATCGTGAAAATAGAGTCTCTCTGGATATTAGTTCACTGGAAAAAGACGTAGAAGTGAAAAATACCACAGAGACTACCGTACCTCGCAGCGGATCCGTTGTACTCATTAATTTCGAGACCGATGAGTCACGCTCTTTAGTATTAGAACTTCAACGTAGCGATAAAGGTTTTATTCCTTTAGGCGCAGATGTCATGAATGAGAAAAATGAATCCGTCGGTACTGTAGGACAAGCCGGACAGGCTTATGTACGCGGAATCGAAGATCAAGGTGTTCTTCGCGTGGTATGGGGAAATGAAAACAATAGTGAATGTACCGTTCACTATAACATTTCAGGAAATACCACAAAGGCAGGGCTCACAACAGTCCTGAGCAACCAAGTGTGCCAAATGTAATTTTTAGGGAAAATAAATGAGAGTTTATATGAAAAAAAACCTCTTCAGCATGTCTGTCATTGCTTTGACAACACTGACATCGTTAGGGACGGCAAACGCCACTGACCTTAATGTGACCTTTACGGCTAATTTGTTGGAAACCACCTGTAACATGAAGCTGGTCGGTGGTACGGGTTCCGATACTGAACAAACGCTGAAAATCGGTGACAGCAACGGCCAGGTACGTCTGGATGCGGTTAAGGCTGGCACCGCAACGGCGAATTTTAAAATTGAAATCGTTGAGTGCCCTTCCTCACTGAGATCGCTGAAAACCACCGTTAAAGGTACACCAGCGGCTTCACTGCTAACAGGGCTGGTAAACCAAATAACTGTAGCTAATGGTGGCGCCAACTGGGCCGCTGTGACTATTGCTCGGGCGTCAGCACCGAATTCGCCCTTTAAAATTAACTCAACCACTGACAGCGAACGTCTTGTTTGGTCTGCTGCTGAAATTACCAATAAAGAAGTGCCGCTAATTGCCACTCTTAGCGAAACCAGTGCTGGAAAAATGACCATAGGTGATTTCTCGGCTGCTGGCACTTTTGAATTTACTTACGAATAATTTGAGCAAGAAGACGGAGCTCTACTATGAAAATTAATATGACTTATATCGCACTTTCCGTTTCTGCGCTCTTCTTTGCAGGAATGGCAAATGCAGCCATTACGGGAACCTCCAGCCTTAAAATGACGTTTGAGAGTAAAGTCGTATCCGGCACCTGTACAGCAAAACTGGTGAACGGAGCGGGGACACCGGCCTCTGAAATTGCGTTTGGCGATGTCTATAAGTCAGACCTGGTCAATAAAACCCGCGTTGAACCGCTAAAAATCACCTTCAGCGATTGCTCTGGCGTGGAAAAAGCCACGGTCGCCGCCGCGTCAACCACTGGCGGAAAGTGCTCAGGGACGAGTTTTGACGGTGATTCATACGGCGCTGGTTTAGCGACGGGATTTGAAGTGTGGTCTGGTCAGGTCGATTCAGGCGTAATGCTTAAGTGCAAAACCCCACCAGCCCCACAGGAAGTGACCATCGCTGGTGGTGTAGGCGAGTTTCCGATGAATTCACGTATCGTGATCGGTAAAGGCAACACGATCGCAGATGTCGGTACAGGTGCTGCGAGCGCGCCGGTCACATTCACTATCGCTTATCCGTAAGACAGGATTTATCATGCAACAATCACCGTTTACTCTGTGCCAGCCCGGTCTTGTGTTGCTCATCGGACTGGCTGGCGGATTATTGCCTGGCGTAAGCCAGGCAAGCTCAGGCATCAATGCAAACCTGACAGCCAATATTATCAACTCGACTTGTGAAATTAGCCTACAAAATGATGGCGAAATTTATTTGCCGACCGTCAAGCGCAGTTGGTTTTACAACAGTGATAATAGCGATCGTTTAACCCCTACTGATAATGAACCCGGTACACCATTTAGCATCGTGGTTAACAGTTGTTCTGAAAATAATAATAGTGTCAAACAACTGAAGTTTACATTTACGCCAAAGTCAGGGTTCAGCGACAACCAGTACCAGGTATTTAAAAACAATGCCACAGCTGGCGCAGCTGAAAATGTTGGGGTTGTCGTTTTTTCCAAAGATTTAAAAACCAACGTGCTCAATGCCGATGGCAGTTCAAATTTATTGCTTGATGCTCAGAGTACCTGGCCAGGTGAATACTCATTTAGTGCCCGCTATCAAAACACAGGGGTTGTTTCTGCGGGTCTGGTGACCAGTCAGGCCACTGTCAATGTCACCTATGAATAGAAATGTCTGGAAAGGAAGAATATGTTCAAAAAACATGAAGGACATATATAAACAGGATTGATGGTTAACACTTGTGTGTTATATTTTGAAACGATATGCTCTGCACTTGAATGCAGTTTCAAGAACGGCTATAGCAATACCTCATCTAAATACAGTGGCGGAGCATTGCATTTGCTACTCCCGTGAGTCGGTAATATATTCACAGCTGAATTTACGACATTAAATGCCCCGGCAGTAATGAGTCGTAGGTTATACTAAAAATGCCAGTGGCTTTAAACAGGCCAGCAGGAACAGTTTAGTCGTTTCCGATGATTGTATTAGATATAAACTTGTTCCATCATTTCCCGTTGAACAACCTGCCATTACCCCTGCGGTTGATTAACTATCAGCCGCGACATCGTCTCCAGCGAATCCGTCCTTAAAATATAAAGCCTTTTCAATAAGAACTGATTATCTCCCGGCTTAACCTTCCCTCTCACCGTGGTGACCGCCATGTGGAATCCCGCGTCGCCTGCTGCTTTTACCGCCGTGGCGTTATAACCCCCAAACGGATACGAAAGATACAGAACGTGAGGATTAAACTGGGACAATGCCCGGCGCGAACGGGCGAAATCGAACAGAATATTATGATAGCTGCGACTCAGTAGGATCGGCCGGCGATTCGCATCAACCCGATGCAAAAAATGGGTATGCGACTGGAAGTCGAACACGTCCCGGATCTCGTTCAGTTCAGAGAGACTCATAAACTGCAGCGATTTCGGATCCCACTTCTGCGGGTGGCGCTTGATGCGTGAGGAGATGATAAACGCCGTGGCCTTCATGCCGTGCTGCTTCAAAATGGGGTAAGCATAACGGCTCACTGACTTGAGACCATCATCAAAAGTCAGCACCACCGCTCGCGCCGGGAGATTCATTTTATTCTGCACGTAGCCTTCCAGTTGATACATCGTCAGCGTGGTGTAGCCGCGATCCTGAAGCCAGGCCATCTGGTTGCTGAAAGCGCGAACGGAGGTTGTGGTGGAGGTATGGCGAAAGCGGGTATTCTCTTCATCGCGCAAAATATGATGGTAGGTTAACACCGGGATACCGTTGTCTTCCTGCGCATCCAGCGCGCTAACATAGGCCAGTCGGCCACCAATGCGAATCTGGTACCAGGTCTGGTTGAGTCGGTCTTTAAGCTTGCTGATAATCGGATAACGCAGATTATCCGCCAGCACGCCAAACGGGGCGCTACCGACATCCGGAGCGTTATAAACCGATGTATCTTTCCAGGTTATCAGACTTTGGTTACTGAGCGGTTTATTGAGATCGCCCAGACCATCATCGACTTTCTGCCGCCCCTGAACGGGCTCCAGGTGTCCCTTATCAATAAACCCGGTGCCAAAACCAAAGGAAAATTCGTAATAGTCTGCCGCAATAGGCTCAACAGCGAGGATCTGCCCGGCGCGAATATTCCCAACCGTCACCATCTTATTGCCAATCTGCGCCCATACGGCGGCGGCTTCGGTGGTTTGCATATAACGAGCAGGCAAAGCCGCAGCGACGCTGCCAGAAAACAGGAGCAATAAAACAAGCAGAACGCGCATAACCATATGAGATAACCGAGGCGAGTAACCTCGGCTATTGTAGCAAAAGCATCATCAATACCAATGATTAATACTCATACAAATCATGCTTCAATACGAAGGGGGGATTTTTTTGTTGTTGATGCCAGAGGCTGGAGACTTCGGGGCCTCCAAGTGCGACGATGCAATCCCGAAACGCAGAACTGCTCAGCGATTCCCGTGACGAAATCATTCGCTCAAGCAATGGATAGCTGATACCTGAAATCACTTCACACTGGGGGTGTTTATGACTCATTAACGACGCGACACGGTAAGGCGCAGCCCCAGCCATATCCGTCAGGAATACCACACCCTCACCTGAATCTGTCGCATGCAGAGCATGGCACATCATGCGGCTTAGCATATTCGAGCTGAGTCCACGCCAAAAACTTACCGCCTGACATTGGGCCAACGGGCCGTACTTTTTCTCCAGACGATGCAGCATATCCTGTGCCTTATCGTCATGACAGGTAATTACCCAACCTAACATTGCCTACCTCCTTAGCAGGCAAGTAGTTTATCAGTGTGATAAATCCATAATGGTGACAAGCATCAAAAGTCTTCCTCTCCCAGGCAAGGAGAGGAAGAAAGAATTAGCTGCGCAGGCCGCGTCCGCGCTGAATCAGGTACCAGCACAGCAAATAAAACGCAGCGATAAACACCACCAGCACACCAAACGTGGTGACCAGCGGAACATCATGAATCCCCAGAAAGCCGTAGCGGAAACCGCTAATCATGTAGACAATCGGGTTCAGATGCGACAGCCCCTGCCAGAACGGTGGCAGCAGCGTTAGCGAATAGAACACGCCACCCAGATAGGTCAGTGGTGTCAGTACGAAGGTTGGGATCAGGCTGATATCGTCAAAGGTTTTAGCAAAGACAGCGTTCAGCAAACCGGCCAGCGAGAACAGTACCGCCGTTAACATCAGCGTAAGCGCCACAAAGACCCAGGAATGCACCTGGAAAGGCACGAAGAACAGTGAAATAGCCGTTACCAGAACGCCTACGCACAAGCCACGTGCCACGCCGCCGCCAACGAAACCAGCGATGATCACGTGCGTTGGTACCGGGGCGACCAGCAGCTCTTCAATATTGCGTTGAAACTTAGCGCTGAAGAATGACGATGCCACGTTCGCGTACGAGTTGGTGATCACCGCCATCATAATCAGCCCTGGCACGATAAACTGCATGTAGCTAAAACCATGCATTTCGCCGATACGCGAGCCGATTAGGTTACCAAAGATAATAAAATAGAGCGTCATGGTGATGACGGGGGGAACCAGAGTCTGAACCCAGATACGCATAAAGCGGTGGATCTCTTTCGCCCAGATGCTTTTCAGCGCCACCCAATAAAGCTGCATCATGCGCGATCTCCTTGTTTTTCATGAACCAGAGAAACAAACAGTTCTTCCAGTCGGTTCGCTTTGTTACGCATACTCAATACCTGAATGCCCTGCGCGCTCAGCTGAGAGAAGACGCTGTTAACCCCCTGTTCACGCAGCACCTCCACTTCCAGCGTGGAAGTGTCGACCAGCCGGTACTGATAACCGTCCAGTTTCGGCAGCGGGCTTTTCGGCGCCAGATCGAGGATAAAGGTCTCGGATTTCAGCTTGGAGAGCAGCCCCTTCATCGAGGTGTTTTCCACCAACTCGCCGTGCTGAATAATGCCGATATTGCGACACAGCATTTCTGCTTCTTCGAGGTAGTGAGTGGTCAGAATAATGGTGGTGCCTTTGTCGTTTAAATCCTTTAAAAAGCCCCACATTGAACGACGCAGTTCAATATCAACACCCGCCGTTGGTTCATCCAGGATGAGTAATTTTGGTTCGTGCATCAGAGCACGAGCAATCATCAGGCGGCGTTTCATCCCGCCGGAAAGCATGCGCGCACGCTCGTTACGTTTTTCCCATAAATCGAGCTGTTTTAAATATAATTCGCTGCGTTTGACCGCCTCTTTATGCTCAACGCCGTAGTAACCCGCCTGGTTAACCACGATCTGCTGCACGGTTTCAAACGGGTTAAAGTTAAACTCCTGCGGTACCAGACCAAGCTGGCGTTTCGCGTTAACCGTATCTTTTTCGAGATCGTATCCGAAGACGCTCACCCGCCCGGAGGTTTTGTTCACTAGCGAGCTGATTATTCCAATGGTGGTGGACTTTCCTGCGCCATTCGGTCCCAAAAGCGCATAAAAATCACCCGCTTCGACTTGCAAATCTATCCCGCGTAACGCTTGAACGCCACCGGGATAGGTTTTTTTAAGTTGTTGAAGTTCCAGAGCAATGGTCATGGTTTTTTACTTACCTTACGTTCTGACATTTTATATATAGTTTAATTAATGCTGGAGTTACCCTATATTAGCCCATCGAATTTATCTGGCTTCGGGTCGTACAACTCCATGAAAGACATAGATACACTCATCAGCAACAATGCACTATGGTCAAAGATGCTGGTAGAAGAGGATCCCGGATTTTTTGAAACGCTGACGCATGCACAGAATCCGCGTTTTCTATGGATTGGATGTTCCGATAGCCGCGTTCCCGCTGAACGATTAACCGGTCTTGAACCGGGCGAATTATTTGTTCACCGCAATGTTGCCAATCTGGTTATTCACACTGACCTGAACTGTCTCTCAGTCGTTCAGTATGCGGTGGATGTGCTGGAAGTGGAACATATTATTATATGCGGCCACTACGGATGCGGCGGCGTCCAGGCGGCGATTGAAAATAAAGAACAAGGGCTGATTGATAACTGGTTACTGCACATCCGCGATATCTGGTTCAAACACAGCTCACTGCTGGGCGAAATGCCGCAGGAACGTCGCATGGACACCCTATGCGAACTGAATGTCATGGAGCAGGTCTACAACCTCGGCCACTCAACCATTATGCGTTCAGCCTGGAAGCGCGGTCAGAAAGTTACCATTCACGGCTGGGCTTACGGTATTCATGACGGTCTATTACGCGATCTCGACGTCACCGCCACCAGCCGCGAAACGCTGGAGCAGCGCTATCGCCAGGGGTTGTCTAACCTGAGTCAGAAACACAGCAACCATAAATAATGTGACATTGCCGGGAGGCGGAGACGCCTTACCCGGCCTACAAACCTACGCCGTAGGTCTGATAAGCGAAGCGCCATCAGGCGCTCCCGCTAATTACTCGTCCAGCAGCACCACTTTGCCAACATACGGCAGATGGCGATAACGCTGGGCATAGTCAATGCCGTAACCGACCACAAACTCATCTGGAATAGAGAATCCGATAAATTCGACCGGAACATTCACTTCACGACGAGAAGGTTTGTCCAGCAGCGTGCAGATAGCCAGGGATTTCGGCTCGCGCAGGCTCAGAATTTCACGCACTTTGGACAGCGTATTGCCGGAGTCGATGATGTCTTCGACAATCAGCACGTCTTTGCCACGAATGTCTTCATCCAGGTCTTTCAGGATCTTAACATCACGCGTAGTAGACATTCCGCTGCCATAGCTGGATGCCGTCATGAAATCGACTTCGTGGGAGACATGCACTTCACGGCACAGATCCGCCATAAACATAAATGAGCCACGTAACAGACCAACCAGCACCATATCGCTGCCGCTGTCTTTGTAACGTTCGTTAATCTGGCGCCCCAGTTCAGCAATACGCGCTTTGATCTCCGCTTCCGGGATCATCACTTCAACAGTATGTTTCATAAACCCTATAACTCACTGATTTTTATCAGTTGACACATCATGCAGATCGAAAGAAAGCGCTTACGTTGATACACCGACTGACAGACGGCGACCCGCTCTAACCACAAAACTTGCGACAGCATACAAACAATTCAGTTGATGAAGTATACCAGTAAAGAGAGCGGGTTCCTCTGATAGTTCACAGGAGAACCCGTTTGCGTCGTTTTTTGTATGCTTATTAAGCAAAACCTGGTTCGCACGACAGCATGTGGCTAAAACGTTTCCCAATGCGGGTCTTGTGTCGTACTCCCCGCAGAGGTTGCTTGTGGAGCATCCTTAGGCGGTTTCCGATGCTCACTGTTGGAGGTATCGCGAGTGATGCGAAATGCTGCCACGGCCAGGCGTAACTGTTCAGCTTGTTGTTCCAACGAAGCGGCGGCGGCGGCAGACTCTTCTACCAGCGCGGCGTTTTGTTGTGTAACACTGTCCATCTGCGAGACCGCGAGACTCACTTGCTCAATCCCCCGACTCTGTTCCTCTGAGGCTGAGGCGATTTCCCCCATGATGTCCGTCACGCGGGTGACCGCAGCGACAATCTCTTTCATCGTTTTACCCGCGTCCGACACCTGCTGAGATCCCATCCCCACGCTGTGAGTTGAGTTATCAATCAACGCTTTGATCTCTTTGGCTGCCTGAGCGCTACGGCTTGCCAGAGTACGGACTTCACCCGCTACAACAGCAAATCCTCGTCCCTGCTCTCCTGCTCTGGCTGCCTCAACCGCCGCGTTGAGCGCCAGGATATTGGTCTGGAAAGCAATACTGTCGATGACGCTGGTGATCTGCGCAATTTGCTGTGAACTACCGGCAATTTCACTCATAGTGTGCACGACAGTATCAACAACCCGTCCACCACGCGCGGCAGTATCAGACGCATTCTTAGCCAGTTGAGTCGCCTGTTTCGCATTGTCCGTATTTTGCTTCACGGTTGCAGTAAGCTGTTCCATGCTGGCGGCAGTCTCTTCAAGTGAAGCAGCCTGCTGTTCGGTACGCGAAGACAGATCGTTGTTACCTGACGAGATTTCCGCTGCACCGCTATGAATCGTTTCTGAGCTGTTACGCACCGACGTGACTGTCGAAATCAGCGACTGTCGCATTTCATCTAACCCCGTCGCCAAACGCCCCATTTCATTACGTCCCTGGACGTCGAGTTGATGGGTCAAATCACCACGGGTAATAATGCGAATATGCTCCATAATCTGCGCCAGGGGTTTAAGCAGCATATGCTGCAACCCACTCCAGATCATGCCCAGAACGATGAGCACAGCGACGACAATTGCCCCTAATGTCCATTGCATGCGGGTAAAGCTGTGCTGATTCTCCGCCGCCGCATGCTGAAGCAACGCGTTATTTTCGTTACGCCACTGGTCATAGCTGGCTTCCATTTCATCTTGCGCCTTCTGAGCATCAAGATCGCCATAGGCCTGATAGTTATTCGCGCGCAGATACTCTATCGATAACGCCATCACGTCGTGCATCTGCCGATACTGTTTTTCCATTTCAGATGCAATTTGCGGATTCTGCCCCGACACCTGCGGCAATGACTGATAATGCGCGAAGTATCCCTCAGCCTTCTTCATCGACTCACTCGCCGTTTTTAGCAAAGTATCAATTGCCGCCAGTGAGGCCGGATCGCGTTGGTTCTTTAAGAAACGAATTGCTACGCGGGTTACCGTTACCCGGGTTTTAATCAGCGTATTGACGCTATCACTCAGATTTTCCTGTTGGGCATTCAGGGTGCCTGAGTTCTGGAAATTATGGCGATCATTGTTTACTGCAGAATAAAAAAAACTTCCTGTCACGGCCTGTAGCAAACAGAAAATGGCGAGAACCAGAAGAATGCCGGTAATAACGCGCACATTTTTAATCATAGTATTTCATCCATTGAACTCACATTGGGTACCCAATGATTATCGGCTCTAAAGGCGATTACTTTATGTGCAATAGCAGAATTAGCAGGAGGAGGGAGTCGTGCGATGAAACGCTGTAAAGAGACTGTGTCTCATCCGACTTACGAGAGATTTCTGTAGGCCGGATAAGAACAGCGCGATTTTTTTAGACGGTGAAGCCGAGCATCATCCCGGTATCTTCATGCTCTAACAGATGGCAGTGCGCCATATAGGCATGCTCTTTTGGCGCGTCATGGTCAAACTTAACCAATACCTCGCTCACGCCGCCTTCTACCCGTACCGTGTCCTTCCATCCCGCACGGTGTACGGCAGGCGCTTTGCCATTCTCAGACAGAATGCGGAACTGCGTGCCGTGAATGTGGAACGGATGCAGCATCATGTCGCCCTGACCAGAAATCACCCAGCGTTCATGCTGCCCTTTTGCCGCGGCAAACATCGGTTTATTCATATCAAATGCCTGACCATTAATCCGGTTGGCATTATGGAAATCAAACGATCCGCCATGCTTCATGTTGCCCATGTTGCCCATGTTGCCCATGTTGCCATGCTGCATATTCCCCATCTCACCGTGGTTCATATTGCCATGATTCATATTGCCGTGGTCCATATTGTCATTATTCATATGGCCCATCACCTTTCCATGATCCATACCCGCCATGGCCTGACCGCCGAATCTCTTCATCAGCATTTGCATGCCCATCATATCGAGCATCGGATCCATCGACAGCTGCAGCTTGCGCACCGTCAGACCTTCCAGTGACGGCAGCGATGGCATGGATGTCAGCGTATCCGGCAGCGTGCCGGAAGCGGTAATCAGCAGCGGCTGAACGCGCATCACCGGGTGCGGCTTATCAAATGGCGCAATTGCCATCCCCATCTGGCTGACCGGCAGAGTGACCAGATCAAAAGCTTTGCCGTCACTGACATCCACCAGTACTTCAAAGCGCTCGCCCATCAGCATAGGAAGCTCGGTCACTTTTACCGGTTCCGCCAACAGTCCACCGTCGCTGGCAATGACGTACAAAGGACGATTGTCGCTGGCCGCAATGTTCAGCGAGCGCGCGTTACAACCATTCAACAGACGCAGGCGCAGCCAGCCGCGCGGTGCGGCATGCTGAGGATAAATCGCCCCGTTGGTCAGCAGCGTATCGCCAAACCAGCCGACTGCGGCGGTCATGATGTCCAGTTGATAATCAACCTGCCCATCAGCAGAGAACTGTTTGTCCTGAATAATTACCGGCACATCATCAATTCCCCACTGCTTAGGCAGCATCAGCTTGCGAATCTCTTCGTCTTCAATCAGCACCAGTCCGGCCAGCCCCATCGCTACCTGATGACCGGTCTTTCCATGCTGATGAGGGTGGAACCAGCAGGTTGCCGCGCGCTGATCCGGCGTGAAGGTCACTGAACGTTTCCCGCCCGCCGGGATTATGCCTTGCGGCCCACCGTCGACTTCACCAGGGATTTCCAGCCCGTGCCAGTGCAACGTCGTCTCTTCGGCAAGCTGGTTATGGATATCCACGTTCACCGATTGCCCTTTGTTCAGCTTGACCGCAGGTCCGAGCAGATTGCCGTTATATCCCCAGGTCGTGGCCGTCTTACCGGCAAAGTTTGACTGCCCGGCTTGCACGATCAGCTGGATGCGATTCGAAGCATCGGCGGTTAACAGATCAGGAATGGGTAAGGCGGGACGGTCGGCGGCAAATACGCTCCGGCTCCACAAAGGTAACGCTGACGCGACGCCCAGCGCCACGGAGTACTTTAAAAAGTCACGACGTTGCATTCTCACTTCCTTATATTCAGCAGCTTAAGCAGGCTATCTTTTAAGCATAAGCCTTCCCCTTACGGGAAGGTCAAGTGAACGGCTAATAATAAAGGTCGTCGCTTCGCTCGCAGTATGCTAACGTTTAAATTCCGTGATGCAGTGGTAGAAGCAATGAAGACGTTTTTCAGAACAGTTTTGTTCGGCAGCCTGATGGCCGTATGCGCAAACAGCTACGCGCTTAGCGAGTCCGAAGCCGAAGATATGGCCGATTTAACGGCAGTTTTTGTTTTTCTGAAAAATGACTGTGGATACCAGAATTTGCCTAATGGGCAGATCCGCCGCGCACTGGTCTTTTTTGCCCAGCAAAACCAGTGGGACCTGAGTAATTACGACACCTTCAATATGAAAGCGCTGGGTGAAGACAGCTACCGCGATCTCAGCGGTATCGGCATCCCCACGGCAAAGAAATGCAAAGCACTGGCGCGTGATTCTCTGAGCCTGTTGGCCTACGTTAAATAATCTCCGGCGCAATCAGTATTGAGAGAGCCGTTACTCTGGCTGTACCAGCGTCAGGGCAACGGATTGCGCTTTTAATTCAGTCTGCGCGTTTGGCGGTAGATTCACATCGGTAACAACATCGGTAAAGCAACTAAGCGGCGCGACGTTAAATAACGAATGTGCACCATACTTACTGCTATCCGCCAGTAATACCTTCCGTTGGGCATTCGCAATAATTTCCTGCTTTAATCCCGCTTTGTCTTCCGTTGGCGTGGTTACACCCTTTTCCATACTCCAGGTGTTACAACTCATAAAAGCGATATCGGGATAGACACTACGCAACATTTTCCGGCCAAACTCACCAATACAGGACTGGCTGCTGTCATCGATGCGCCCACCGACAATCGTCACCTCTATCTGACGGAATTCTGACAAAAACAGGGCAATGTGCAGATCAACGGTAATCACTCGCAGCGGCAAATGCGTCAGACATTTTGCCAGCTCCAGCATTGTGGTACCGGCATCAAGCACCACGGCATCGCCCGCACGCACCATTGAGGCGGCAAAACGCGCAATCGCCCGTTTCTCAGCAGGCGATCGCAGTTGCTTTTCGTTCGTGGTCGGCTGCGCCGCTTCAAAGCGCCGTAACGCAACACCGCCGTGGCTGCGGCTGATCACGCCCTGCTCATCCAGTTTGATGAGATCGCGCCTGATCGTTGCTGGAGAGGCGTCAACCGCGTCAACCAACTGTTCCACGGTAACCAGCGTATGATTTTTCAAATACGCCACAATCTTATCCAGACGATGTTGCCCTTTCATAACAGTAAATTACGCCAGTTGCATTGCCAGTTTGATCGATACGGCCATGCTCTCAGATTTTGCTTTTCCCGTCCAGGCGATATCAAATGCCGTACCGTGATCGGCAGAGGTACGAATAAACGGCAAACCTGCTGTGATATTTACACCGTCATAGAAACCAAGCAATTTCAGCGGGATATGCCCCTGATCGTGGTACATCGCCACCACCATGTCATATTGACCTTCATAAGCCTGTAAAAACACGGTATCCGGCGGGCACGGACCGTAAACATCCATCCCTTTCGCTTTCATATTCTCAATCGCGGGTCCGACAATACGAATTTCCTCATCGCCAAACAAGCCATTCTCTCCGGCATGTGGATTCACCCCCGCAACGGCAATACGCGGATGTGCAAAGCCTACGCGCTTCAGGAAGGTATCCGCGATACCAATCACCGTTTCGACACGTTGCCCATTGAGCGTATCAAGGAATTTGCGCAGTGCGATATGCGTCGAAACATGGATAACTTTCAGCTTATCGGTGTACAGCACCATCGCGTAGTCACGGCTTTCGGTCAGCGTTGCCAGCAGTTCGGTATGTCCCGGATAATTGTGTCCGCCGAGATGCAGCGCCTCTTTGTTCAACGGCGCGGTCGCGATGGCATGCACATCCCCCTTCATCGCCAGTTCAGTCGCCCGTTTCACACAGCGATAGGCCAGATCGCCCGCCTGGGCCTGTACTTTTCCGGGAACAAGTTCTTCGGGTTTTGCCAACGGCTCATCAATCACATGAATCGTATCTGGCGTAAATCGGGCATCAGCAACCTGTTCGATTGCGCGAAATGTTACTCCGTCAGCCAGCCCCTGAGCCTGCAATCGCTGCAGCGTTTTCAGGCACCCGACCACCACCAGCGGTGCACCATTAAGTTCATCTTCGCGTAGCGCTTTAACAATAATTTCCGGACCAATCCCCGCCGGATCTCCCATCGTAATCGCAATTGTTTTAGTTACCACGGTACATCTCCTCAATAAAATACAGCGCATCGCAAAGGGTCGTATCAGAACCGAATCCACCCGCTTTGGTAATTACCGGCAAGTCGTCAATCTCGCTATTCACAAACGTTCCGCACGGAATACAGGAGGCAACCTCACTGTGGATGCGATACCCTTCAGCACCCAACGCACTGGCGACCGCCGTGGCAATATCGCCTCCGGTCAGGAACAAACCGCCGATACGTGCTTGTTCAATAATGCGCAGCGTTGTCTCCCCAAGACGCTGACTCAGCAGTTCTCCCAACTGCTGGCGACTCATCCCCACGTTGAAGCACAGCGTGTCGATCATGTCCCGGTCTTCTGCACACCGACTGGTACGCAGGATTGTGTGTTGCTGCTGGCTCAACTGCGCGCAAGCCTGTTCAATAACAGAGTCCATTTCCGGTGCAAATGACGATGCAACCAACCGCGCGGCATCGATATCAACAACTTTTGCCCGGCCCTGACACACTGCTTTTTCCACCTGACGTCGCGTTGCCTCACTCATTGAGCCAGCCACAACCAACACCGGTAATTCCTGCTTCTCTTGCATAAACATTCCGGCCGGTAATGCATTGGCCAGCCCTGCCGCCCCTACGAGCAGCGGCATCTTTTTTTGCTCACAAACTGCCTGTGCAATGAGCGCGAGATCTCGCTCCTCCACAGCATCCACCACCACCATACATTCGCCGGCTTTTGCAAAAGCGCTCAGCAGCGCACTCAAACTTCCCCGACGCACATCCACCAGCGACACCTCATGTACAGGGATATCGCTTTGCAGCGCGACCAGTTCAGCAATACGCGAAGAGTGAATAGGCGTTTTTGGATCGCTGGCGAATTCCGTTTCCAGCAGCGGTACACCATGGACCAGGCACAAGCCATCCTGCGTGGTGCGCCCGGCAGCAGGAATCGCCGCCGCAATCACGGCCAGCGTCCGACCGGCTGTACGCATGGCTGCAGTGACTTCAGCGCCCACATTGCCACGGAATGTCGAGTCAATTTTTTTGTATACCAGCGGTGTTGTTACGTCCCCACACCATGGCGCTAACGCCTGTTGTACAGCCGTAGCAGCCTGCATTGCTGGCATCGCCCGGCTTTCCGTATTGATGACCAGAACATCGGCGCGGCGCGACGGTTTCTGCGCTGGGGTCAGCATTACTTCGGTACGCGCCCCTTTTTTCGCCAGTTGTACGCCGGTATCGTTAGAGCCCGTAAAGTCATCGGCGATAACGATCATTTTCATGCTTTCTTCTCCTGCACGGTCTGACGCGCCTGTTTTTTCGCGACCCACGACGTAAGAATTGGCGTCAGGATGGCGGTTGTAATGACTGACGCAGCGATCAGCGGCGCTGCCGCAACGGCAACCTCTGCCAGCGAGGGATCGGCCTGTGCTATGGCCAGTGGCGTCGCGACGGCGTTCCCCGCCGTACTGGATGCCGCAGCACCAGCAATACCACTCCCGCCAACCAGACGATCGGCACGAATGTTAAAGAAGCCGCCCACAAAGGTGGTCAGCACGCCCAGCAGAATGCCCGCCAAACCGCCTTGCAGCAGCATTTCCAGGTTAATACCGGCTCCAAGGGCAAACGCAAAGAAAGGAATGAGCAGTGGGCCGCCTTTCGTCAGGAAGTCACGCATATTGGCGTCGAGGTTACCAAGGATCATGCCAACCACCAGCGGAACAAGAACCGCCACCAGCGCCATGATAGGAATATTTGCCATACCCGCCGCGCCCAGCGCTATCATGGTAAAGAAAGGTCCGTCATTCAGAGACAAAATGGAGATCGCGCCGACATCGCGTTCATTGCCAAACTCACCAACCAACGCCGCGTAAAGCCCACCATTGGAGTTACTCATTGCCGCAATAATGGCGACACCACTTAAGCCAAAGATGCCTTCCGCGCCAAACAGGTGTTCAACCCCGAGACCAATCGCAATCGCGACCAGTAACTTGGTCAGCGTAATCGTGCCGCCTTGTAGCAAAGCTTGCGGCGCGGCCTTTACACTAATTCCCGCGCCCATACAGAGCAGGAACGCGCCAATCAAGGGAGCCGCGCCATTTTTAAATAAAGCAGTGGTGAATCCACCGATCTGCAACGCCTGCGGGGCAAAAGTGTTGATAATGGCACCGATAACCAACGGCACAACCATCATGCCGCCGGGTACGCGTTCTATTGCCTTCTTGATGTTCATGGTCTTCCCGCCTGTTGTTATGTTGTGATTAAATAAAATCATAACGATTATATTTAATCAAAATAAGATCACAAACGCGCCAGATCACAGTTTTAGAATGACTAATAAAAATCAAACAATCATTCCAGGCGAAAAAAAAGCCGGGGTTGTCTCACCCGGCTTCATTGATATCTGAAATATCTCAGGATTGATGCACAAATTCGCGGTATGCCGCCACAACCTGAAGAAAGTCCTCTACACCACAAAGCGAAAAACTTTCTTCGTCGTAATAGCTCATCCCCTCTTCCATCTCATCTCCAGAGAACTCCAACTGATTAGCGCGAACCATCACTTCTTCGCCATCCAGCCAGAGCGTGTATTCATGCCCTGCTCGCTGCCAGGAGCGCTCACTGCCCTTAACCGCACGCGCCGCCTGTTCCACTTCATCAAGTAAGGCCAGGTTTTCTTTCACTTCTTCATTAAACCAGTGCCCCACCACCTCGTGGCCCATGGACATACGCACTTTTACCACCCCGGTAATATCGCGCAGAAATTCGTAATCCATAATGTCTTCCTCTACTCCCGGCAATGCGCCAATACCGCATCGCGCCTTGCTGTAATTATCGCAGCAGCGCGGCAGAAAAAAAGCGTAGTGGGTATAAGGAATAGAAATAAAAATGCCCGGAGAAGCAGACTTCTCCGGGCATTGATGTGTTTTTACACAAAACGCGTTAGCGCATTACACCGCGGTCTGGAAAATCACACCATCGGCTTTCTCCGTATACTGAGACAGCTGGTCGAAGTTCAGATAACGGTAAGTATCCACGGCAGTTTTATCCACCTGCGCCACATAGGTCTGGTACTCTTCCGCCGTCGGCAGTTTGCCGATCAGCGCCGCAACCGCCGCCAGCTCCGCAGAAGCCAGGTAGACGTTTGCCCCGGTACCTAAACGGTTCGGGAAGTTACGAGTAGAGGTCGAGACCACCGTTGCGCCGTCGGCGACACGCGCCTGGTTACCCATGCACAGAGAGCAGCCTGGAATTTCGATACGCGCACCGCTCTTACCGAACACGCTGTAATAACCTTCTTCGGTCAGCTGTGCCGCATCCATACGGGTTGGCGGAGCCACCCACAGACGTGTCGGCAGTTGGCCTTTGTGCGCATCCAGCAGCTTACCTGCGGCACGGAAGTGGCCGATGTTAGTCATGCAGGAGCCGATGAACACTTCGTCGATCTTCTCACCCTGTACGTCAGACAGCAGACGCGCGTCGTCCGGATCGTTCGGTGCACACAAGATTGGTTCTTTGATGTCAGCCAGGTCAATGTCGATCACCGCCGCGTATTCTGCGTCAGCGTCGGCTTCCAGCAACTGCGGATCCGCCAGCCATTTTTCCATGCCCTGCACACGACGTTCCAGCGTACGACGGTCGCCGTAGCCTTCCGCGATCATCCACTTCAGCAGAACGATGTTAGAGTTCAGATACTCAATGATCGGCTCTTTGTTCAGCTTGATGGTACAGCCCGCAGCAGAACGCTCTGCGGAAGCATCGGTCAGTTCGAACGCCTGCTCCACTTTGAGATCCGGCAGACCTTCGATTTCAAGGATGCGGCCAGAGAAGATGTTCTTCTTACCTTTCTTCTCAACGGTCAGCAGACCCTGTTTGATCGCGTACAGCGGAATGGCGTGAACCAGGTCACGCAGAGTGATACCCGGCTGCATTTTACCTTTGAAGCGCACCAGCACCGATTCCGGCATATCCAGCGGCATCACGCCGGTCGCTGCAGCAAACGCCACCAGACCAGAACCTGCTGGGAAGGAGATCCCGATAGGGAAACGGGTATGGGAGTCACCACCGGTACCTACGGTATCCGGCAGCAGCATACGGTTCAGCCAAGAGTGGATAACGCCGTCGCCCGGACGCAGGGAAACACCACCACGGTTCATGATGAAGTCTGGCAGCGTATGGTGCGTATTGACATCCACCGGCTTCGGATAGGCAGCGGTGTGACAGAAGGACTGCATCACCAGGTCAGCTGAGAAGCCCAGGCACGCCAGGTCTTTAAGTTCGTCACGGGTCATTGGGCCGGTGGTATCCTGAGATCCCACGGAGGTCATCTTCGGTTCGCAGTACGCGCCCGGACGGATACCTTTCACGCCGCAGGCGCGGCCAACCATTTTCTGTGCCAGGGAGAAGCCACGGCTGCTTTCCGCCACGTCTTTCGCCTGACGGAAGACGTCTGAGTGCGGCAGACCCAGCGCTTCGCGCGCTTTGGTGGTCAGGCCACGACCGATGATCAGCGGAATACGACCACCAGCACGTACTTCGTCGATCAGGACTTCGGTTTTCAGCTCAAAGCTGGCCAGCAGTTCGCCTGTTTCGTGGTTGCGTACTTCGCCTTTGAACGGGTAAACGTCAATCACGTCGCCCATGTTCATGTTCGACACGTCCACTTCAATCGGCAGTGCGCCCGCATCTTCCATGGTGTTGAAGAATATAGGTGCAATTTTGCCGCCGAGGCACAGGCCGCCGCCGCGCTTGTTCGGCACATGAGGAATGTCGTCACCCATGAACCACAGCACGGAGTTGGTCGCGGATTTACGCGAAGAACCGGTACCGACAACATCACCCACATAAGCCAGCGGGTAACCTTTTTTCTGCAATTCTTCGATCTGTTTGATCGGGCCAACTACGCCCGGCTGATCCGGTTCGATACCTTCACGGGCGTTTTTCAGCATCGCCAGCGCGTGCAGCGGGATATCCGGGCGGGACCATGCGTCCGGTGCCGGAGAGAGGTCATCGGTGTTGGTTTCACCGGTCACTTTAAAGACGGTAACGGTGATTTTTTCAGCCAGAGCCGGACGGTTCAGGAACCATTCGGCATCGGCCCAGGATTGCATTACCTGCTTCGCATATTCGTTGCCCGCTTTGGCTTTTTCTTCCACATCGTAGAAGTTATCGAACATCAGCAGCGTTGAAGAGAGCGCTTTGGCGGCAATCGGTGCCAATTTGGCGTCATCCAGCGCGTCGATCAGCGGATGAATGTTGTAACCACCCTGCATGGTGCCCAGCAGTTCAATGGCTTTTTCTGGGGTAACCAGCGGGGAGGTGGTGTCGCCTTTCGCGACGGCAGCGAGAAAACCGGCTTTAACATAAGCGGCTTCATCTACGCCAGGAGGAACACGGTTGATCAACAGGTCTAACAGGAATTCTTCTTCGCCCACAGGCGGGGTCTTCAGCAGCTCGACAAGTGCGGCCATTTGGGTTGCGTCTAAAGGTTTTGGCACAATCCCCTGGGCAGCACGCTCAGCTACGTGCTTACGGTATTCTTCTAGCACGACGATATCTCCTCGCTCTCATTGTCATAATGCGGCGCTTTTGTAGATGGGCGATTCTCTTCACGCTCCTGTGAGACAGTAGTTAGTAGGGTAAATGCCCGGTACCGCATAAGGCACAATAACAGGATTTTCATTAAGTGTTAATCCGTTTACAAAAAAGCAACATAAAAAATTGGCTGAATCGTTAAGAATGGTGTAGCGGCAAGGAGGAACGCAATTCAGGCTACCTAAAACCACCCTGAAACGGTTGATTTTCAAGCGCGAGATGCTGGATTTTCCAGCGACTTTTCAGCCATCAGATATAATTGTGTAATAAATCCTCACACTCTTTTTCCGGACCTACCGGGTGAATCCCCAATAAAAGTCAAAACTGTCTAACACGGGTGAATAATACTCGCGGCAACAGGAACGCCTCACGGCACAGCGCTTGTCTCGTTGGAGTCATTTTATGAAGTTGCCCCTTAAGCCACATCTGCTTGTCCTTTTGTGCAGTGTCGGGCTGTTTGCCGCCTCAGGCGTGATGTTCGTTAAAAGTCGTGCTATGGAGCCTGCGGCTCCGGCCCCCGTTGCACAGCAACCGTCAACACCGGCTCCAGCGCCAATAGCGGCCCCTGCCCCGGCCGACCAAACAGCGCCCGTCGTGGCACCAACCTACTCGGCAGCACAAATCGATCAGTGGGTTGCACCTATCGCACTCTATCCAGACTCGCTGCTGTCGCAAATTTTGATGGCCTCAACCTATCCGGCTAACGTCATCCAGGCCGCACAGTGGTCAAAAGACAATCCCAAAATGCAGGGCGATGCCGCCATTCAGGCCGTTGCCAGCCAGCCCTGGGATCCCAGCGTGAAATCGCTGGTCGCCTTTCCTCAGTTGATGTCGCTGATGGGTGAAAATCCGCCGTGGGTACAAAGTCTGGGCGATGCTTTCCTTGCGCAGCCAAAAGATGTTATGGATTCCGTTCAACGCCTGCGTGCACTGGCGCAACAGACCGGTGCGTTGCAATCGACACCGCAGCAGACAGTCACCACGAGTGTGAAAAATGTGCCTCCTCCTCGTACCCAAACTCAAGAAGGAGTAACAGTTCAATCGACGGCCCCACCGGCTCCAACGGTAATCAAAATTGAATCCGCCGATCCGCAGGTGGTGTACGTTCCTACCTATAACCCGAATACGGTTTACGGTACCTGGCCGAACACCGCCTATCCGCCAACCTATCTGCCGCCAACGCCCGGTGAGCAGTTTGGTAACAGCTTCGTTAATGGTTTAGGCTTCAGCCTCGGTGTTGCCACAACCTATGCCATCTTCAGCAACATCGACTGGGATGACGACGACGATCACCATCATAATGATGACTGGGATAACCATGGCGGCTATAACCGTAATGGTGATAACAACATCAATATTAACGTTGATAACTTTAATAAAATCAGTGGGCAACGACTGACTGACGCCAACCGTACCTGGCAGCACAACCCGGCCTATCGTGAGGGTGTGCCATACCCAAATAACCAGCTCAATAACCGCTTCCACTCCACTAACACGGCTACAGGTTTAAGTTCAACCCAGCAAAGACCGGTCAACCGTGATAGCCAACGCCAGGCTGCGATGAGCCAAATGGAAAAATCAACGGGAAAAACATTCCCGCAGACGGCGCGTACGGGCACGAAAGACGCCCAGCGTCAGGCATCCAGCCAACAGCTGAAGCAAATTTCCCAACGTAATAACTACCGTGGTTACGATACCAAACCGCAAACCGCGAAACGGACAAGCACACAGCAACGTGAGAATCGTCAGGCAGTCGCCCAGCGACAGGAGAAACGGGTCACGCAACCGGCGCAGCAACGCAATGTGCAACAGCGCAATCTTCAACAACGGACCAGCCAGCCACGCGCCAATGCGCTGAGCGGGAACGACAGTCGCTCCGCCAACTGGCAGGCGCAGCAACAGCGGGGGGCACAGAGCCGGCAGGTCGCCCGTAATCAGCCATCGCGCCAGCCTTCTGGCGGGCGTGCTGAACACCGTGAATTCCGTCATCGTTAAGGGAACCGACATGAAAAATAAACTACTCAGTGGAATTGTGTTGTTCATGGTTTCGGCTGCCGCGATGGCACAACAATCCTTCAGCACACCAGACCAGGCGACCGATGCGCTGGCAAACGCGATTAGTGAGCAAAATGAAAGTGCAATGAGCAACCTGCTCGGGGAAAACTGGCGTGATTTTCTACCGCCAGAAGGCGTCGATCCTGATGCAGTTGATCGTTTCCTGCGCGACTGGAAGGTTCGCCATAATACCGTTGTCGACGGCAATACCGCGCATCTGGTGGTCGGGGATAGCGACTGGCAACTGCCAATCCCGGTCGTCAAAAATGCTTCAGGCTGGCAATTTGATATCAAGGAAGCGGCCGAAGAGATCCTGACCCGTGAGATTGGACGTAACGAACTCGCGGCTATCGAGGCGTTACACGCTTATGTTGACGCCCAGCAGAGCTATTTTGCGATGAACCAGAAATACGCGCAAAAGATTGTCAGTTCTGAAGGGAAAAAAGATGGTCTGTACTGGCCTGTTTCGCCCGGCGAAGCGCCAAGCCCGCTCGGTCCGGCCTTTAGTCCACAGGAACCTGGCACGGGCTATCACGGCTATCATTTTCGTATCCTTCCCGACAAAACCAGCGGTTTTGCCATGGTGGCCTGGCCTGTTAGCTATGATCACACCGGCGTGATGAGTTTTATGATTAACGGTGATGATAAAGTCTATCAGGCCGATCTCGGCGTTGATTCTCAGCAAAAAGCACAGGCGTTAACCACATTCCATCCGGATAAAACCTGGCAGCCCGTAGCGCCCTGATACCAATTCGAAAGATAAGTTGGCCGGGTAAGGCGTAGTCGCCCCCCGGCAACCCACAGCAAATTACAGGATGTTAGCGACAGATTTCGCCAACTGAGCTTCCAGAACCGGCTTCGCTTCTTCGAACTTCAGATTCACTTTGTTAGCATTAGACACGACGCGAGTCTGATATTTTGCACGATCGCCTTGCGCGCTGCTGGTTTGCAACTTGATACCGGATGTCCCTTGACGCAACGCCGCAACGTTATCCGTTGTCACTTTCGCTTTGCTGCGTTCAGAGATCTGCAGGTCAGTGACCATGGTGTAGTTTACGTCTTCCACCATCGCATCCGCAGCCATGCCGATCAGCCCCGCCGCGATACCAACACCCAGCGCCGCACCAGAGGAGTTGCTATTATAGGCGGTAATCCCCGCACCCAACGCTGCGCCCATCGCGGCACCTTCATAACCCGTTTTCAGGAAGCCCTGAGCTTCACGCAGATCCATTTTGTCCGCTTTCAATACGTTCGCCTGTACCCAGTAATAAGCGCTGTCTGGTGAGCTGGTCACTTTATAACCTTTCGCGGACAGGTCATTTGCCAGCAGGGTTTGCAGGTTACTCATGTCTTTGTCAGAGGTATTTTTTACCTGAATGTAGACGGTCTTCTCGCTGGAAGGCTCCAGCCAGATGGTTTCACTCATCTGCGTTTTCACTTCAAGGTTACGTTTTTTAACGGCGGTGGTCATCGCGCCACAACCGGTCAGTGTCATTGTCGCGACAATCATGCCAACAACCGCGATTTTTTTTAAAGACATGTATTTTCCTTTTTTCGTGTAATAGAGAGTCCAGAGCCTCTTAACCGCGCGGCCAGTAGCCACACAATGGCGAAAAAAGTATCGGCAGTTGCGCAATTTTTTTTAGTGGAGATATCAATAAGATGACTACCAGAACTGGTAGCTTTCAGGAAAAAAAACGCCTCCGAAGAGGCGTTTTCACAAAAGCGGGAAGATTACTTTTTCTTCGCTTTCGGGTTCGGCAGGTCGGTGATGCTACCTTCGAACACTTCAGCTGCCAGACCAACGGACTCGTGCAGAGTCGGGTGAGCGTGGATGGTCAGCGCGATGTCTTCAGCGTCACAGCCCATTTCGATCGCCAGACCGATTTCACCCAGCAGCTCGCCGCCGTTGGTACCGACAATCGCACCACCGATCACACGGTGAGATTCTTTGTCGAAAATCAGTTTGGTCATACCGTCTGCGCAGTCAGAAGCGATAGCACGGCCAGAAGCAGCCCACGGGAAGGTGGCGGTTTCGTAGCTGATGCCTTTTTCTTTCGCTTCTTTCTCAGTCAGGCCAACCCATGCAACTTCTGGTTCAGTGTACGCGATGGATGGAATAACTTTCGGATCGAAGTAGTGTTTCTTACCGGCGATAACTTCAGCGGCAACGTGACCTTCGTGAACACCTTTGTGCGCCAGCATCGGCTGACCGACGATATCGCCGATAGCAAAGATGTGCGGCACGTTGGTGCGCAACTGTTTGTCAACGCGGATGAAGCCACGGTCATCAACTTCAACGCCAGCTTTGCCCGCGTCGAGGTTTTTACCGTTCGGTACACGACCGATAGCTACCAGCACAGCATCGTAACGCTGAGCTTCGGCAGGGGCTTTTTTGCCTTCCATGGAAACGTAGATACCGTCTTCTTTCGCTTCAACGGCGGTCACTTTGGTTTCCAGCATCAGGTTGAATTTCTTGCTGATGCGCTTGGTGAAGACTTTAACCACGTCTTTGTCGGCAGCTGGGATAACCTGGTCGAACATTTCAACCACGTCGATCTCTGAACCCAGTGCATGGTACACGGTACCCATTTCCAGACCGATAATACCGCCGCCCATAACCAGCAGGCGCTTAGGAACAGTTTTCAGTTCCAGCGCGTCAGTGGAGTCCCACACGCGCGGATCTTCGTGCGGAATGAACGGCAGTTCGATCGGACGGGAACCCGCCGCGATGATCGCGTTGTCGAAGTTGATTACGGTTTTGCCGTTTTCGCCTTCAACTTCCAGGGTGTTCGCCCCGGTAAATTTACCCAGACCGTTAACCACTTTCACTTTACGGCCTTTGGCCATACCAGCCAGACCGCCAGTCAGTTGAGTGATAACTTTTTCTTTCCAGGTACGAATCTTGTCGATATCGGTTTTCGGCTCGCCAAAAACGATACCGTGTTCAGCCAGCGCTTTGGCTTCTTCGATAACTTTTGCTACGTGCAGCAGCGCTTTAGAAGGGATACAGCCGACGTTCAGACAAACACCACCGAGGGTGCTGTAACGTTCTACGATGACGGTCTCCAGACCTAAATCTGCGCAACGGAAGGCAGCAGAGTAACCTGCAGGGCCTGCCCCAAGTACCACGACCTGAGTTTTGATTTCAGTGCTCATCATGACCTCTTAATTTATACCCGTCGTCCACCGGGTCGTTCTATCCGCCCGTATTTTACAAAATTGTTAACAATTTTGAAACAACAAACGGCAACCGATTTGTCTTTCGCACAATAACCTCACTGACTTCATGAGATTACCAGAAAAAAGCCGGCCGTCGGGCCGGCTTTTTCGCTTACATCACCAGGCGGCGAATGTCAGACAGCATGTTGTTGATGATGGTGATAAAGCGCGCACCATCCGCACCGTCAATTACACGGTGGTCGAAGGAGAGCGAAATCGGCATCATCAGACGCGGCATAAACTCTTTACCGTTCCACACTGGCTCCATAGAGGACTTGGAGACACCGAGGATAGCCACTTCCGGCGCGTTAACAATCGGCGCGAAGTGGGTGGTACCCAGGCCGCCGATGCTGGAGATAGTGAAGCAGCCGCCCTGCATTTCGCCGGCAGTCAGCTTACCATCGCGCGCTTTTTTGGAGATGGTGGTCAGCTCGCGGGACAGCTCGGTAATGCTCTTCTTGTTCACGTCCTTGAAGACCGGAACAACCAGACCATTCGGAGTATCAACCGCTACACCGATGTTGATGTATTTCTTCAGGGTCAGGCGCTGACCGTCTTCAGACAGGGAGCTGTTAAAGCGCGGCATCTGTTCCAGAGCTGCGGCAACGGCTTTCATGATGAAGACTACTGGGGTAAATTTC
This sequence comes from Citrobacter sp. LUTT5, assembly GCF_009905315.1. Classification (NCBI taxonomy): domain Bacteria; kingdom Pseudomonadati; phylum Pseudomonadota; class Gammaproteobacteria; order Enterobacterales; family Enterobacteriaceae; genus Citrobacter; species Citrobacter sp. LUTT5. The sequence goes on from NZ_CP047606.1 coordinate 4,093,775, forward strand.
ACGTCCAGTTTACGTTTTTCAGCTTCGGCGTTCTGCTGTTTACGGAACGCTTCCAGATCGGTGATATCGGTCTTATCGAAGTGAGTAACGTGCGGGATCATCACCCAGTTACGGCTCAGGTTAGCACCAGAGATTTTCTGGATACGGCCCAGTTCCACTTCTTCGATTTCACCAAACTTGCTGAAGTCCACTTTCGGCCAAGGCAGCATGCCCGGGATACCGCCGCCTGCTGCTGCAGCCGGAGCCGCTTCAGCACGCTTGATAGCGTCTTTCACGTAAGCCTGTACGTCTTCACGCAGGATACGACCTTTACGGCCAGAACCTTTCACTTTCGCCAGGTTCACACCGAATTCGCGCGCCAGGCGACGAATCAGCGGTGTTGCATGAACGTAAGCGTCGTTTTCAGCAAACTCAGATTTGCCTTCCGCTTTCGCGGCCGGAGCTGCGGCTTGCGCAGGCGCTGGTGCTGCGGCCGGAGCCGGAGCAGCTGCTTGTGCTGGAGCGGCTGCAGGTGCTGCGCCTTCGACTTCGAAGACCATAATCAGAGAACCGGTTTTAACTTTGTCGCCGGTGCTGATTTTGATTTCTTTCACGGTGCCCGCGAACGGTGCCGGAACTTCCATTGACGCTTTATCGCCTTCAACGGTGATCAGTGATTGCTCAGCGGCAATTTTATCGCCCACTTTAACCATCACTTCAGTGACTTCGACTTCGTCACCGCCGATATCCGGTACGTTAACTTCTTTCGAGCCGGAAGCAGCCGGAGCCGCCGCTGCTGCTGGAGCAGCCGCCTGAGCCGGTGCAGCAGCAGGCGCTGCGCCCGCTACTTCGAAGACCATAATCAGGGAACCGGTAGACACTTTGTCGCCGGTGTTGATTTTGATCTCTTTAACGGTACCCGCGAACGGTGCCGGAACTTCCATTGACGCTTTGTCACCTTCAACGGTGATCAGAGACTGTTCAGCCGCAACGGTGTCGCCCACTTTAACCATGATCTCGGTAACTTCAACTTCGTCGCCGCCGATGTCCGGTACGTGTACGTCTTTCGCCGCCGCAGCAGCAGGTGCTGCTGCCGGAGCCGCTTCTTTCTTCTCTTCTGCCGGAGCAGGTGCAGCTGCTGCTGCACCGTCGGCGGAATCGAAAATCATGATCAGTTTGCCGGTCTCAGTTTTATCGCCAACAGAGACTTTGATCTCTTTAACGATACCAGCCTGAGGAGACGGAACTTCCATAGAGGCTTTGTCGCCTTCTACGGTGATCAGCGACTGTTCAGCTTCAACTTTGTCGCCCACTTTGACCAGGATCTCGGTGATTTCAACTTCATCAGCCCCGATGTCCGGTACATTGATTTCGATAGCCATTATTCTTTTACCTCTTACGCCAGACGCGGGTTAACTTTATCTGCATCGATGTTGAATTTGGTGATTGCGTCTGCAACCACTTTCTTATCGATTTCGCCACGTTTAGCCAGTTCGCCCAGGGCCGCTACAACCACGTAGGAAGCATCAACTTCGAAGTGGTGACGCAGGTTTTCACGGCTGTCAGAGCGACCGAAACCGTCGGTACCCAGTACGCGATAATCATCAGCCGGTACATAAGTACGAACCTGTTCGGCAAACAGTTTCATATAGTCAGTAGATGCTACTGCCGGAGCGTCGTTCATCACCTGAGCGATGTACGGAACGCGCGGAGTTTCCATCGGGTGCAGCATGTTCCAGCGCTCACAATCCTGGCCATCACGCGCCAGTTCAGTGAAGGAGGTTACGCTGTAAACGTCAGAACCTACACCGTAGTCGTTCGCCAGGATCTGTGCTGCTTCACGGACGTGACGCAGGATAGAACCGGAGCCCAGCAGCTGAACTTTACCTTTCTTACCTTCGAGGGTTTCGAGTTTGTAGATACCTTTACGGATACCTTCCTCGGCACCTGCTGGCATTGCCGGCATGTGGTAGTTTTCGTTCAGCGTGGTGATGTAGTAGTAAACGTTCTCTTGTTTCTCACCGTACATACGCTCCAGACCATCGTGCATGATGACCGCAACTTCGTACGCGTAAGACGGATCGTAAGAGATACAGTTCGGGATAGTCAGAGACTGAATATGGCTGTGACCATCTTCGTGCTGCAGACCTTCACCGTTCAGCGTCGTACGACCGGAAGTACCACCAATCAGGAAGCCACGAGCCTGTTGGTCGCCTGCCTGCCAGCACAGGTCACCGATACGCTGGAACCCGAACATGGAGTAGTAGATGTAGAACGGAATCATCGGCAGATCGTTGGTGCTGTAAGAGGTCGCAGCAGCCAGCCAGGATGCGCCAGCACCCAGTTCGTTGATACCTTCCTGCAGGATCTGACCTTTCTCGTCTTCTTTATAGTAAGCAACCTGCTCACGGTCCTGCGGGGTGTACTGCTGACCGTTCGGGCTGTAGATACCGATCTGACGGAACAGACCTTCCATACCGAAAGTACGTGCTTCATCAGCGATGATCGGAACCAGACGATCTTTGATCGACTTGTTCTTCAGCATCACGTTCAGGGCACGAACGAAAGCGATAGTGGTGGAGATTTCTTTGTTCTGCTCTTCCAGCAGCGCACCGAAGTCTTCCAGAGCCGGCAGTTCCAGCTTCTCAGTGAAGTTCGGCTGACGAGCTGGCAGGTAGCCATGCAGTTTCTGACGCTGAGCGTGCAGATAAGTGTGCTCTTCAGAACCTTCCGGGAAGGTGATGTAAGACAGGTTTTCAACCTGCTCATCGGTCACAGGAACGTTGAAACGGTCGCGGATATAACGCACGCCGTCCATGTTCATTTTCTTAACCTGGTGAGCGATGTTTTTACCTTCAGCGGTGTCACCCATGCCGTAACCTTTAATGGTATGGGCCAGGATTACAGTTGCTCTGCCTTTGGTTTCCTGCGCTTTTTTCAGTGCAGCGTAAACTTTCTTCGGATCGTGACCACCGCGGTTCAGAGACCAAATCTGCTCATCAGTCCAGTCAGCAACCAGTGCTGCGGTTTCCGGGTATTTACCGAAGAAGTGCTCACGTACGTATGCGCCATCTTTGGATTTGAAGGTCTGGTAGTCGCCGTCAACGGTTTCGTTCATCAGCTGGATCAGTTTACCGCTGGTGTCTTTACGCAGCAGCTCATCCCAACGACCGCCCCACATGACTTTGATAACGTTCCAGCCAGCGCCTGCGAAGATGCCTTCCAGTTCGTTAACAATCTTGCCGTTACCGGTTACCGGGCCGTCAAGACGCTGCAGGTTACAGTTGATCACAAAGACCAGGTTGTCCAGTTTTTCACGGGTCGCGATGGTGATCGCACCTTTTGATTCTGGCTCATCCATCTCGCCGTCGCCCAGGAAGGCGTAAACGGTTTGTTTAGAGGTATCTTTCAGACCACGGTGTTCCAGATATTTCAGGAATTTAGCCTGGTAGATAGCACCGATTGGGCCCAGCCCCATAGATACGGTCGGGAACTGCCAGAATTCTGGCATCAGTTTCGGGTGCGGGTAGGAAGACAGGCCTTTGCCATGTACTTCCTGACGGAAGTTGTTCATCTGCTCTTCAGTCAGACGACCTTCCAGGAATGCGCGTGCGTAGATGCCCGGAGAGATGTGGCCCTGGAAGTACACCAGATCGCCGCCATCTTGCTCGTTGCGTGCACGGAAGAAGTGGTTGAAGCAAACATCATATACCGTTGCGGAGGACTGGAAGGATGCCATGTGGCCACCCAGCTCGAGGTCCTTTTTAGACGCGCGCAGTACGGTCATGATGGCGTTCCAACGGATAGCAGAACGAATACGACGTTCCAGCTCCAGATTGCCCGGGTATTCCGGTTCATCTTCAACGGCAATAGTGTTTACATAATTGCTGGCCCCTGCACCTGCCGCTACTTTCACGCCGCCTTTGCGGGCTTCTGAAAGCAGTTGGTCGATCAGATACTGAGCACGCTCAACACCTTCTTCACGGATGACCGATTCGATCGCCTGTAGCCAGTCGCGAGTTTCGATCGGATCCACGTCATTTGGGAAACGTTCTGACATGGGGGTATTCCTTATCTATCTAATACGTTGAGTTATCTGGAACCTGTCCCATTACGTTCTCGCCAGAGAGCGTAATAAGACAGGTTCTGCGTTTAGTTGCCGCGCACTTTATATGGCGCTTGATTTACAACATCTTCTGGTTAACGTTCTGCCAGAAAAATCACTAATTCTTTCGTTGCTCCAGACGGCGTAAGGCGCGTTCACGACGGCTTTCCTCACGGCTTCTGTCCAGCAGAATCTCTTCGATAAACGCCAGGTGACGGTGGGACGCTTCACGCGCCTCTTCCGGCTTCCCGGCAATAATTGCTTCAAAAATACGGGTACGGTGACTGCTAACCAATGGCAGCATTTCACGACGCGCATACAGCAATTCGAAGTTTTGCCGAACGTTCTGGGCCAGCATCGGCTCCATACACCTTAGCAAATGGAGCAGCACCACATTATGTGCCGCTTCGGTGACAGCAATTTGATACTGGAGTACTGCATCAGATTCACCGTCAAGATCGCCGGACTGTTGAGCAAGCTCGATCGCATGGTGGAGTTCACGGATACGCGTTTTGTCTTCATCCGTGCTGCGCAGTGCAGCGTAATAAGCTGCAATACCTTCCAGCGCATGGCGCGTCTCAAGCAGGTCAAACTGGGATTCAGGATGGTCGGAGAGCAGCTCTACCAGTGGGTCGCTAAAGCTCTGCCACAGGCTGCTCTGAACAAAAGTGCCACCGCCCTGACGACGAAGCAGTAACCCCTTCGCTTCAAGGCGTTGGATCGCCTCGCGTAAGGAGGGGCGGGAGACGTCGAACTGTTTTGCCAGCTCGCGTTCCGGTGGGAGTTTTTCTCCGGGGCGAAGTGTCCCCTCAAGAATTAAAAACTCCAGCTGCTGCTCAATCACATCGGAGAGTTTTGGTTGGCGGATTTTGCTATAGGCCATGATTTCCTGTCTTAAGCCATTTGCCCGGAGTCAATTGGTCTTACCAATTTCATGTTCTTGACGCTAAAGTAACAAAGTATTCACCTTCTGTCCATACAGGTTTTGATTGAAATCAGTAAAGGAGGCATATTTTAACAACATTACAGAAATAACGTTTCAAACATGTAACTATGCACAAATGTTAAATTTACCCACCTCGAGGTAGTTTTAACGGAATTGAAACGAAAAATTATCTCATCTGAACCGATTCACCTGCTTATTTATCGATACTTAAATCACTATTAATGAATAGAAATTCAAAATGGAAATTTTGTGGTAGATAAACTCGCATTTACAAATGGTTTCTTTTTATTCAACTCGTCATCTTCCCCGCATAAAGCAGGTGCATTCGCGCTCGCATATCATTATTCTGATCAAGACAAAAGTATTAAGGCAACATTTTATAAAAAGCATCTGTAAACAAATTAATACAACAAACGGAATTGCAAACTTACACACGCATTGCTGCGTAGTTCAAAAAATAAGTACTCGAAATATGAAGAGTAAAACCACACACGAGGTTTCATGATGGAAAGTCAACAGCATGGCGATCAGCTCAAGCGCGGTCTTAAGAACCGCCATATACAGCTAATCGCGCTGGGTGGCGCGATTGGTACCGGGTTATTCCTCGGTAGCGCATCCGTTATCCAGTCTGCAGGACCGGGTATTATTCTGGGTTACGCTATTGCCGGCTTTATCGCCTTTTTGATTATGCGTCAGTTAGGTGAAATGGTGGTTGAAGAGCCGGTAGCAGGCTCCTTTAGCCACTTTGCTTATAAATACTGGGGCAGTTTCGCGGGTTTCGCCTCTGGCTGGAACTACTGGGTACTGTACGTGCTGGTTGCCATGGCTGAGCTGACTGCAGTCGGTAAATATATCCAGTTCTGGTACCCGGAGATCCCAACCTGGGCCTCTGCTGCAGCCTTCTTCGTGATTATCAACGCCATTAACCTGACCAACGTGAAAGTGTTTGGTGAGATGGAGTTCTGGTTCGCCATTATTAAAGTCATTGCTGTCGTCGCGATGATCATCTTCGGCGGCTGGCTGCTGTTCAGCGGCAACGGCGGGCCGCAGGCCAGCGTCAGCAACTTGTGGAACCAGGGGGGCTTCCTGCCGCATGGCTTCACCGGTCTGGTGATGATGATGGCGATTATCATGTTCTCTTTCGGTGGACTGGAGCTGGTTGGGATCACCGCAGCAGAAGCGGATAACCCGGAGCAAAGCATTCCCAAAGCAACCAACCAGGTTATCTACCGTATCCTGATTTTCTATGTGGGTTCGCTGGCGGTTCTGCTTTCCCTGATGCCGTGGACGCGCGTTACGGCTGATACCAGCCCGTTTGTCCTTATTTTCCACGAGCTGGGCGACACGTTTGTTGCTAATGCCCTGAACATCGTGGTGCTGACTGCTGCCCTTTCTGTCTATAACAGCTGTGTGTACTGCAACAGCCGTATGCTGTTCGGTCTGGCACAGCAGGGCAATGCGCCGAAAGCGCTGATGAACGTCGACAAGCGCGGCGTGCCGGTGAACACCATTCTGGTTTCCGCACTGGTGACGGCTCTGTGCGTGCTGATCAACTACCTGGCGCCAGAATCTGCCTTTGGCCTGTTGATGGCGCTGGTAGTTTCCGCACTGGTGATCAACTGGGCAATGATTAGCCTTGCGCACATGAAGTTCCGCAAAGCCAAACAGCAGCAGGGTGTTACCACCCGCTTCCCGGCGCTGCTCTATCCGCTGGGTAACTGGGTGTGCCTGATTTTCATGGCTGCAGTACTGGTGATTATGCTGATGACGCCGGGCATGGCGATCTCGGTGTACTTAATCCCGGTATGGATTGCTATTCTTGGCATTGGTTACCTGTTCAAACAGAAAACGGCCGGCACGGTTAAAGCACATTAATTTTTCCTCCCCCACCTGCGCCAGGTGGGGGTTGTTACCTGCCTCACACTTTCCCACTCACGACTGTTTAGTCCATATCAGCGGCGTTATCCTGCAACGCAAAAACACCGGTACCAGACAATAATTCTCTCCATATCTCATTCATGGAGTGCAGTTGATGGAAACCAGTAAGCTCACGGTGAAAGAAAAGATTGGCTATGGAATGGGCGACGCCGGATGCAACATCATCTTTGGCGCCATCATGTTGTTTGTTAACTATTTTTACACAGACATTTTTGGACTCGCGCCTGCACTGGTCGGCGTATTACTGCTCTCAGTACGCGTTATCGATGCCGTTACCGACCCTATAATGGGCGCAATGGCCGACCGCACCCGCAGCAAATATGGTCGATTTCGTCCATGGCTTTTGTGGATGGCTTTCCCGTACGCATTATTCAGCGTACTGATGTTTACCACCCCTGAGTGGACATATAACAGCAAAGTTATCTATGCCTTTGTTACCTATTTCCTGCTCTCAATTACCTATACGGCGATCAATATCCCCTATTGCTCTCTCGGCAGCGTCATCACCAACGATCCGCAAGAACGCGTCGCCTGCCAGTCATATCGCTTTGTATTGGTAGGAATTGCAACTCTGCTGCTCTCCCTTACCCTGCTCCCCATGGCCGACTGGTTCGGCGGGGAAGACAAAGCCAAAGGGTATCAAATGGCGATGGCGGTACTGGCCTTCATCGGCATGTGTATGTTCCTGTTTTGCTTTGCAACCGTCCGTGAACGTGTACGCCCTGCTGTCCAGACCAATGACGATTTAAAAGCCGATCTGAAAGACGTATGGAAGAACGATCAATGGGTAAAAATCCTGCTATTAACCTTGTGCAACGTCTGTCCGGGTTTTATTCGCATGGCTGCCACCATGTACTACGTGACCTGGGTTATGCAGCAGAGTACACAATTTGCGACGTTGTTTATCAGCCTTGGCGTTGTAGGCATGATGATCGGCAGCATGTTGGCGAAGGTGTTAACCGATCGCTGGTGCAAACTGAAAGTGTTCTTCTGGACCAATATCATCCTGGCGATTTTCTCCGCCGCGTTTTACTTCTTCGATCCGAAAGCCACCATGATGATTATGGTGCTCTACTTCCTGCTCAACATCCTGCATCAGATCCCATCTCCGCTGCACTGGTCGCTGATGGCGGATGTCGATGACTACGGCGAGTGGAAAACCGGTAAACGCATCACCGGGATCAGCTTCTCCGGCAACCTGTTCTTCCTGAAACTGGGCCTGGCGATTGCCGGAGCGATGGTTGGCTTCCTGCTCTCCTGGTACGGCTACGACGCTGGGGCGAAAACGCAAAGCGACTCCGCCATTAACGGTATTATGCTGCTGTTTACCATCATACCTGGCGCAGGCTACCTGATTACTGCAGGCGTGGTTCGTCTGCTGAAAGTTGACCGCGAGTTTATGCAGCAAATCCAGACAGATTTAGAAAAGCGCCGCGCCAACTACCGTGAACTGAATGAATACCACGATATAAAAACGACTGAAACCGTAAGGAAAGCCTAATGAATCAGTGGCCAAATCCCTTTATTGAACAGCGTGCCGATCCGTTTATCTTACGTGACGGTAGCCACTACTATTTCATTGCTTCAGTACCTGAATATGACCGGCTGGAGATACGCCGGGCCGACTCGCTGGAAGGGTTGCGCACTGCCGCCCCGGTTATCATCTGGCGCAAGCCAGAAAGCGGCCCCATGAGCCAACTCATCTGGGCGCCCGAAATCCATCATCTGGCAGGCAAGTGGTACATCTATTTTGCCGCCACCCACACACAGTCGCTCGACAAGCTGGGGATGTTCCAGCATCGCATGTTTGCGCTCGAATGTGCCGACGCCGATCCGCTGACCGGAAAGTGGACGGAGAAAGGTCAGATTAAAACGCAGTTTGATACCTTTGCGCTCGATGCCACCACCTTTAACCATCAGGGAAAACAGTGGTATCTATGGGCGCAGAAATCGCCCGATATCGACGGAAACTCCAATATCTATCTCGCAGAACTGGAAAATCCATGGACGATTAAAGGCGAGCCGGTCATGCTAAGCCATCCTGAATATGACTGGGAATGCCGGGGTTTTTGGGTCAACGAAGGTCCTGCCGTCATGGTTCACGGCGACAAGTTGTTTATCAGCTATTCCGCCAGCGCTACCGATGAGAACTACTGTATGGGATTATTGTGGATTGACTTAGACGCAGATCCGCTCAACCAGCAGAACTGGCACAAATCACCGCGCCCGGTCTTTACCACCAGCTATGAAAACCGCCAGTTTGGGCCGGGACACAACAGCTTTACGCAAACGCCAGAAGGTGAAGATGTGCTGGTGTATCACGCGAGAAATTACACCGAAATCGAGGGCGATCCGCTGTACGACCCAAACCGCCACACTCGTCTGAAGCTCGTGCGTTGGGACGAAAACGGCATGCCAGATTTTGGCATCCCGCCTGCTGATACGAACTAAACCGTTGCACTGCCCGGTGGCGCTAACGCTTACCGGGCCTACACGTTTTTCCATTGTAGGCCGGATAAGCGTTAGCGCCATCCGGCACAACGCTATACTAATGCCCCATAAATGGTCAGCAACGCAATAATCACCACCACCACAAATGAGGTCTTCTTCGCCATCGAAACAGCCGCTTTTGGCGTTTCGACTTTATCGGTATGAGGTTCGCGCGCCAGCGAGAACTGCGCCAGACGCGTAAGCACCTGATATTGCGAAGTATGCAGATCAGCAAGCGACGCAAACCAGGCTGGCAACGCCTTCTCGCCGTGTCCCAGCAGCGCATAGACCACGCCCGCCAGACGCACCGGGATCCAGTCCAGCACATGCAGGATCGCATCAATACCCGATTGCAGACGCTGGTGCGGTGTCTGGTAACGCGCCAGCCAGGACTGCCAGGCACGTAAAAAGGCATAACCAACCAGCGTCACAGGTCCCCACGGGCCACCGACAATCAGCCAGAATAACGGCGCCAGGTAAAAGCGAAAGTTGTTCCATAACAGCGCGTTCTGCAGTTCACGCAGGAACTCACGCTCGTCACAGTCCGGCGGAACACCATGGATAAGCGTCAGCTCGCTGGCCATCGCCTCACGAGCGTGAGCTTCATCGCGAGCAGCCGCGTTCAGGTAAGCGTGATAGTGAAGGCGTGCCTTGCCTGCGCCGATGCACAGCAAGCCAATTAAGATCCACGCCACCAGCAACGGAACGTTAAACAATAGCCCATGAAGTGCGCGCAGTAGCAGAAACGTCACTCCCATCGCAATAAGAGTCATGCCTACCGTACGCATCATCGAGAAATGCTTAATCCGGCGGAAAAAAGCTTCAACCCGGTGATCAAGCTGCCAGTGCTCACCCAGCTTAAACAGGCGTTCAACAATCAACACCAGTAATGTTGTAAACAGCGTCATGTCATCTCCTTGTGCGACGAGGGGTGACCAGGGCGCGAAACCTTGCCCAGTCAAATGAGGGCCCGGGATCGGTCTTACGCTCGGGCGCAATATTGCAATGTCCTGTCATATTGTTAGCAATAGCCGGATAACGCGTAATCAGGGCATTGGTCACGGCTGCTAGTTGCTGGTACTGCGCGTCGGTATAGGCCAGCGTATCCGTCCCTTCCAGCTCAATACCAATTGAGAAATCATTACAGCGTTCACGGCCCTGATAGCTCGAGACGCCGGCATGCCAGGCGCGTTTATCAAAGGGGACATACTGCACGATTTCACCATCACGGCGAATTAAACAATGGGCCGAAACGCGCAAATGGGCGATTCCGGCAAAATAAGGATGGGCGTTGGGATCAATCGTGCCGGTAAACAGCGCGTCTATCCACGGGCCGCCAAACTCGCCGGGCGGCAGGCTGATATTATGCACCACCAGCAGAGAAGGGTTTTCGTCATCCGGGCGGCAATCGTAATGCGGAGAGGGAACGCGTCGCGCCTCTGCCAGCCAGCCCTCGTCTAACAACATGCAGAATCTCCTTATTGGTGGTGCTCATATCAGGTTCAGGGTAGCATGTTTCCACCTTATGATTCGTTAGCAATTTGGAGTTTTATCATGCCGCCTCGCCGCTATAACCCTGACTACCGACGTGACGCGCTGTTGGAACGCATAAATCTCGATATCCCTGCCGCTGTCGCTCAGGCGCTGCGTGAAGATTTAGGCGGAGAAGTTGATGCCAATAACGATATCACCGCACAGCTTTTACCCGAAGACATGCGCTCCCACGCTACCGTAATTACCCGCGAAGATGGCGTTTTTTGTGGGAAACGTTGGGTGGAAGAGGTCTTTATTCAACTGGCTGGCGATGATGTAAACATCACCTGGCATGTCGAAGATGGCGACAGCATTAAGGCTAATCAGCCACTGTTTGAACTGGACGGCCCTTCCCGCGTGTTACTGACCGGTGAACGTACCGCGCTTAATTTTGTGCAGACGCTTTCAGGTGTAGCAAGCGAGGTGCGTAAATACGTCGACCTGTTAGCGGGGACCAAGACCCAACTGCTGGATACGCGTAAAACCCTGCCAGGGCTGCGTACCGCGCTAAAATACGCCGTATTGTGCGGCGGCGGTGCGAATCATCGTTTGGGGCTGTCCGACGCTTTCCTGATTAAAGAAAACCACATTATTGCTTCCGGCTCGGTACGTCAGGCCGTAGAAAAAGCATTCTGGTTGCACCCAGATGTGCCGGTTGAAGTCGAAGTAGAAAGCCTGAATGAGCTGGACGACGCGCTGAAAGCCGGAGCCGACATCATCATGCTCGATAACTTCGAAACCGACCAAATGCGCGAAGCGGTAAAACGCACAAACGGCCAGGCGCGTCTGGAAGTCTCGGGCAATGTCACCCATGAAACGCTGCGCGAATTTGCCGAAACCGGCGTGGATTTCATATCTGTTGGCGCGCTGACCAAACATGTTCGCGCACTCGATCTCTCCATGCGTTTTCGCTAATTGCTGATTGTATTGCCCGATGGTGCTTCGCTTATCGGGCATCCTACACAGGTTTATTCTGTAAGCCGGATACGGCATTTACGCCGCCATCCGGCAGTTTCTGCGAGCCTCTTAGCAAATACATTGTCTGATTCTGTAATTTCGTAAAAGTCCTCGGAATCCGCCTTCCCATTCTGTTTTTTGTCTCTCGCCGTCCTCCCGTCGGTTTGCCAAAGTAGCGCCAGCAAACTCAAGGAGTGAACAATGAACAAGCAACGAGGCTTTACGCTTATCGAACTCATGGTGGTGATTGGCATTATTGCCATTCTTAGCGCCATCGGTATTCCGGCATATCAAAACTATCTGCGCAAAGCCGCGCTGACAGACATGCTGCAAACCTTTGTCCCCTATCGCACAGCGGTTGAGCTCTGTGCACTGGAGCATGGAGGAACAGATACCTGCGATGCCGGAACGAATGGTATTCCCACTCCAACAACTACCCGTTACGTCTCAGCCATGAGCATTGAAAAAGGCGTTGTCAGCCTTAGTGGGCAGGAAAGCCTGAACGGGTTAAGCATCACCATGACGCCGGCTTGGGACAATGCCAACGGCATTACCGGCTGGAACCGTAACTGCATCATCCAGAACGACAGCGCATTGCAGCAGGCCTGTGAAGATGTTTTCCGCTTCGATACCCACTAAGGAACAGAGATGAATACCACCCAGCTTACAGCGCTATGCCAACGTTATCAGGGAATATTACTGGATGCAGACAATGAAGTGGTACATATCGCCGTCGTAGACGCCCCATCACACGAACTGCTGGATGCACTGCATTTTGCCACCACCCGGCGCATCGACATTGTCTGCTGGACACGTCAGCAAATGGAAGGCCACACGCATACACCGCAGAAAATGCTCCCGGCAGTAGTCACAAAAAGCAGCGCCAGCGCAGCAGACTTGCTAAATCAGACGTTTCATTCCGCTCTGGAGAAACGGGCTTCTGATATTCATTTTGAGCCAGCGGAAAATCACTATCGGATCAGATTACGTGTGGATGGAGTACTCCACGCGTTACCGGAAATCACGACCGAGATGGGCATTGCCATCACCGCGAGGTTAAAAGTATTAGGCAGTCTGGATATTGCCGAGCATCGGCTTCCACAAGACGGGCAATTTACCGTTGAGATTTCAGGAGAACCTATCTCGTTTCGCATCGCCACCCTGCCCTGTCGCTACGGCGAAAAAGTCGTGTTGCGGCTACTTCATCAAGTCGAGCAGTCACTGGAGATCGCCGCACTGGGAATGCAAGACGCGCAGCTGGCCGCATTTTCGCAAGCCTTGCAGCAGCCTCAGGGGCTGATTCTGGTTACCGGGCCTACCGGAAGCGGTAAAACGGTCTCACTGTACAGTGCGCTGCAAACCCGAAACACGCCAGATGTTAATCTCTGTAGCGTGGAAGATCCGGTAGAGATCCCGATCGCAGGCATCAACCAGACGCAAATTCACCCACGCGCCGGTTTGACTTTTCAGGGAGTCTTACGTGCTCTGTTGCGTCAGGATCCCGACATTATCATGGTGGGTGAAATCCGCGATGGAGAAACAGCAGAAATAGCCCTTAAAGCCGCACAAACCGGTCATCTGGTTCTTTCTACGCTGCATACCAATTCCACCAGTGAAACGCTGGTGCGTCTGCAACAAATGGGGGTCGCACGCTGGATGATCGCCTCCGCGCTGACGCTCGTCATTGCACAGCGATTGGTCAGAAAGTTGTGCCCCCATTGCCGACAACGTCAGAGTACGCCTATCACACTCCCGAAAGCTGTCTGGCCTACACCACTACCGAATTGGCAGGCCCCTGGCTGCAAACATTGTTATCACGGATTTTATGGCCGTACGGCATTGTTTGAAGTACTCCCTGTTACTCCGGCATTACGTCAGAGTATTGCCAGTGGCGCCCCCGTAGACGGAGTGGAACCTGATGCTCAGCTATCAGGGAGAACGCTTTTCGAGAATGGCTGTCAGGCCGTCGAGCAAGGATTAACGACATTTGAAGAGCTGATTCGTGTACTGGGCATGCCTCATGTCCACTAAACAGCTTTGGCGCTGGCAAGGCATTAACAACAAAGGTACATCGCAGGAAGGAATGCTATGGGCCGATACCCGACCGTCATTAATGCTGGCTCTTGAGAAACAACAGATTACGCCGCTACGCATTAAACGTATGCGTGTCAAAACCTCGCACTGGAGCCGTACAAGAAGTGCCGAAACCATACACCAGTTGGCGACATTGCTAAAAGCAGGGTTAACGCTCTCAACAGGGCTAGCTCTGCTTGCTGAACAGCATCCCAGCAGTCAATGGCAGGCGCTACTGCGTACGCTGGCTTACGATATGGAACAGGGCATTACCCTCTCCACCTCGCTATCACAATGGCAACACGTTTTTCCGCCCCTTTACCAGGCAATGATCCGCACCGGAGAGCTTACGGGTAAGCTGGATGACTGCTGTTTTGAACTCGCCTACCAGCAAAAGAAACAACAGCAACTTGCTGATAAAGTTAAAAAAGCCCTGCGCTATCCGATTATCATCATCACAATGGCGGTGTTGGTCGTATTTGCGATGTTGCAGTTTGTACTCCCTGAGTTTGCCGCCATCTACCAGACATTCAACACCCCGCTACCGGCCCTCACTCAGTGGATTATTACCATCGCACACTATAGCAGCCAATGGGGATGGCTGGCGGTAGCACTTGGCCTGGTAGCGGTTGTGGCACATCATTTGATAAATCAGAAACCGTACTGGCTCGTTCTGCGCCAGAAATTGCTGCTCAGCCTCCCGGTCATAGGGCCGATGGTGAGAGGGCAAAAGCTCACGCAGATCTTCACCGTTCTGGCGTTAACGCAAAATGCGGGCATTCCCTTTTTGCAGGGTCTTGAGAGCGTTACCGAAACGCTGGCTAACCCTTTCTGGTCGCAACGTTTAGCGCTGGTTCAGCACAACATTAGCGCCGGAAAGCCGGTCTGGTTAGCGCTTAAAAATAGCGGTGAATTCAGCCCATTGTGCATACAGCTGGTCCGAACAGGTGAAGCTTCCGGCTCGCTGGATGCAATGCTGCGCAATCTCGCGCATCACCATGGCGAGAAAACCCTGGCTCAAGCTGAGAATTTGGCTGCATTACTTGAGCCTGCGTTGCTGGTCATTACGGGGCTTATCATCGGTACGCTGGTTGTCGCGATGTATTTACCGATTTTCCATTTGGGAGATGCGATGAGCGGAGTGGGTTAAATTCAAATGCCAGATGGCGACGTAACGCCATCCGGCATTTCACAGAACGACCTGTTTTACAGGCTATTGAATACGCGGTTCTCTTGTTCCTGTACACGAATAAACGTTGTACGTTTGGTCAGCTCTTTCAGACGGGATGCGCCTACATAGGTGCAAGCAGAACGCAAACCGCCGAGAATATCGCGAGCGGTATTATCAACCGGGCCGCGCAGAGGCAGCTTAACGGTTTTACCTTCAGCGGCACGATACTGAGCAACACCACCAACATGGCGGGTCATAGCAGATTCTGAGCTCATACCGTAGAACAGCATGAATTTCTTACCGTTTTCTTCAACAATTTTGCCGCCGCTTTCTTCGTGACCGGCCAACATACCGCCGAGCATAACGAAGTCTGCGCCGCCGCCAAACGCTTTTGCAACGTCACCCGGCATTGTGCAGCCGCCGTCGCTGACAATCATGCCGCCCAGACCGTGGGCTGCATCCGCACATTCAATAACCGCAGAAAGCTGTGGATAGCCAACGCCGGTTTTTACACGCGTGGTGCATACAGAACCTGGGCCAATACCTACTTTGACAATATCAGCACCGGAGAGCACCAGCTCTTCACACATTTCACCGGTGACCACATTGCCCGCACAAATCGTTTTTGTCGGCCATGCTTCACGCGCTTTCGACACAAACTGAACAAAATGCTCTGAGTAGCCATTTGCCACATCAATGCAGATAAAATTCAGCGCTGGGTTGAGCGCCAAAATCTGTTTGGTTTTTTCGAAGTCTGCGTCAGACGTGCCAGTTGAAACCATTACGTGTTTGAGTACATCGGCAGAGCTCTCTGCGATGAAGGCGGCCCAGTCTTCAACAGAATAGTGTTTGTGCACAGCGGTCAGGATGTCGAAGGATGCCAGCGCCGTTGCCATGGCAAACGTCCCGACAGTGTCCATGTTCGCGGCAATAATAGGTACGCCGGACCAGGTCTGACCTGAATGCTTAAAGGTAAATTGACGTTCCAGCTCAACATCGGAACGGCTTTTAAGAGTAGAACGCTTTGGGCGGATAAGAACGTCTTTGAAACCTAACTTCAGATCTTCTTCGATACGCATGTGCGGATTCCTGGGGTTAATGGCGAAAAATCGAAACTCACAACTCCAGTGACGCTATCATACGCACTAATCAATGCCGCGCAAGACTGCGAAATTCTCTTTTTTTACGCTACAATCCCATAAATTTACCTGGCGAATAGTAGGTTAATCCTGCAACAGCCTCGCCTTCGCACGCTTAACTTTTAACTGTTTGATAATCAAACTTAAACTCCAGGATCGGCATCTATGAGGTATACGGTAGCCTTAACCGGCGGCATTGGCAGTGGTAAAAGCACCGTTGCAAATGCGTTCGCTGACCTCGGAATAAACATCATTGATGCAGATATTATTGCGCGCCAGGTGGTTGAACCCGGCACACTTGCTCTTAAGGCGATCGAAGAACATTTTGGTTCCGAGGTTATCGCCGCAGACGGATCGTTGCAGCGGCGCATTTTACGCGAACGCATTTTTTCCGCCCCAGAGGAGAAAAGCTGGCTGAATGCCCTGCTCCATCCGCTTATTCAGCAGGAAACGCAGCGCCAGTTTCAGCAAGCGACCTCACCTTACCTGTTATGGGTTGTCCCTTTGCTGGTGGAAAATTCGCTGTATAAAAAAGCCGACCGCGTACTCGTGGTGGATGTCACGCCCGAAACCCAGCTCAGACGCACCATGCAGCGTGATGACGTCACACGTGAGCATGTTGAACAAATTCTTGCTGCCCAGGCAACGCGTGAAGCGCGGCTGGCCGTGGCAGACGATGTTATTGATAATAATGGCGCACCGGAAGCCATCGCCTCGGATGTCGCCCGCCTGCACGCGCTCTATTTGCAATGCGCGTCGCAGTTTGTCTCACAGGAAAAACCGTAATGCACACCCAGGTCCTTTTTGAACACCCTCTCAATGAGAAGATGCGTACATGGCTGCGCATTGAATTTTTAATCCAACAGCTCTCCGTTAATTTACCCATTGCTGACCATGCCGGCGCTCTGCATTTTTTCCGCAATATCGGAGATTTACTGGATGTATTTGAACGCGGCGAAGTCCGTACCGAACTCCTCAAAGAACTGGAGCGACAGCAGCGTAAACTCCAGGCCTGGGTCGAAGTTCCCGGCGTCGATCAAAGCAGAATCGACTCTTTGCGCCAGCAGTTAAAAAGTGCAGGCAGCATTCTGATTTCTGCCCCGCGTATTGGACAGACGCTGCGCGAAGATCGTCTGATTGGTCTCGTACGTCAGCGTTTAAGTATTCCTGGCGGGTGCTGCAGTTTCGATCTGCCGACTCTGCATATCTGGTTACACCTGGCGCAATCGTATCGTGACGCGCAGGTTGAAACCTGGCTTGCCAGCCTGAATCCGCTCAATCAAGCGCTGTCGCTGGTGCTGGATTTAATTCGCAACTCAGCGCCGTTTCGTAAGCAAACCAGCCTGAATGGTTTTTATCAGGACAACGGCGAAGATGCAGATCTGCTGCGCTTGCAGCTGCCGCTTGATTCGCAGCTTTATCCGCAAATTTCTGGTCATAAGAGCCGTTTTGCCATCCGCTTTATGCCGTTGGATAGCGAAAATGGTCAGGTGCCTGAGCGCCTCGATTTTGAACTGGCGTGCTGTTAAGGAGTCAACATGTCTGAACAAACCATCGTCAACTGCCCAACCTGCGGCAAGCCTGTAGTATGGGCTGAAGTCAGTCCGTTTCGCCCATTCTGCAGCAAGCGCTGCCAGTTAATCGATCTGGGAGAGTGGGCTGCAGAAGAGAAACGCATCCCAAGCTCAGGCGATCTGTCGGAAAGCGACGACTGGAGTGAGGAGCAGAAGTAATTCTGCTAATACGTAGGGCGGGCAAGCGTAGCACCCCCGCCATAATTTGCCGGATGGCGGTGTTACCTTATCCGGCCTACGAACACCATTATCCAGTAATCAGCTTTTCAATGACCGGTGCATTCGCCGGCGGGAAATCTTCCGCATTCAGAGCATATTGCGCTATCCACTGCGCCGGTTGCCCCTCTTTTCCCCACGGCTCGCCTTCCCAGCTTTCAACCAGCCAGAACCACAGAGTGATATGCCTGTCCGGAAACTGATACTCCAACTTTTCGAACAATGAACTTTGAGTCGGCGTGATCCCTACTTCTTCCTGTAGCTCGCGAATCAGCGCCTGCTCCGGCGTTTCGCCCGCTTCAATTTTCCCGCCGGGGAACTCCAGCTTATTGGCCATGTGGGCATCAGCCGCACGCTGGGTGATAAAAATTTCATTGTGCTGATTACGAATAATCCCGACGGCGATCTGCAATATTTTCATTTTCATCGTCCATAAAAAAGGCGCAGAAGTCTGCGCCTTTTCAATAAGTTATTTTCTTAGCTCAGACGGCCATGACACTGTTTGTATTTCTTGCCGGAACCGCAAGGACACGGATCGTTACGACCCACTTTACGATCGCCGGTTTGTGCCGCCAGCTCTTCTGCCGCAGCAGAATCATCACCTTTATGGCTCAACTGCTGCATCTGCGCTAAACGCTCAGCTTCTTCGCGACGCTGCTGCTCCATCGCTTCTACTTCTTCAGGCATACGCACCTGAACTTTGCTCAGAGTGCTGATCACTTCGTACTTCAGAGATTCCAGCATTGATGCAAACATAGAGAAGGATTCACGCTTGTATTCCTGCTTCGGATCTTTTTGCGCATAACCACGCAGGTGGATACCCTGACGCAGGTAATCCATCGCAGCCAGGTGCTCTTTCCACAAAGAGTCGAGCGTTTGCAGCATCACGCCTTTTTCGAAGTGACGCATCATCTCCGCGCCCACAACTTCTTCTTTGCGCTGATAAACTTCTACTGCGTTTGCCAGAATACGTTCGCGCAGCGTTTCTTCGTGCAGCTCAGGTTCTTTATCCAGCCACTCTGAAATCGGCATATCCAGATCGAAGTCGTTTTTCAGACGTTCCTGCAGACCCGGAATATCCCACATTTCTTCCAGAGACTGCGGCGGAATATAGGCATCAATAGTCGCTTTGAAGACGTCTTCGCGAATGCTGTTAATGGTTTCGCTAACGTCAGTTACGTCCAGCAGTTCGTTACGCTGGGTGTAGATAGCACGACGCTGGTCGTTGGCAACATCATCATATTCCAGCAACTGCTTACGAATATCGAAGTTGCGGCTTTCCACTTTACGCTGCGCGTTAGCAATTGCTTTGGTCACCCATGGGTGTTCAATGGCTTCACCAGGCTTCATACCCAGTTTACGCATCATGCCGGACACGCGGTCAGAGGCAAAAATACGCATCAGCGCATCTTCCATCGACAAATAGAAACGAGAAGAACCCGCATCCCCCTGACGACCAGAACGACCACGCAGCTGGTTATCGATACGGCGAGATTCGTGACGCTCAGTACCGATAATATGCAAACCACCAGCAGCTAATACCGCGTCATGGCGAACCTGCCACTCGGCTTTGATCTGCGCGATTTGTTCCGGAGTTGGGTTTTCCAGCTCGGCAACTTCCGCCTGCCAGCTACCACCCAGCACGATATCGGTACCACGACCCGCCATGTTAGTAGCGATTGTCACGGCAGACGGGTAACCCGCCTGTGCGACGATATCCGCTTCGCTGGCATGGAACTTGGCGTTCAGAACGTTATGTTTGATGCCTGCCTTGGTCAGCTCGTTAGAGACCACTTCAGATTTTTCAATGGAGATAGTACCCACCAGCACCGGCTGGCCATTTGCGGTACGCTCTTTAATATCTTCAATGATCGCCTGAATTTTTTCCGCTTCGGTCATGTACACCAGATCCGGTAAATCCTTACGGATCATCGGACGGTTAGTTGGTACAACTACGGTATCCAGCTTGTAGATGGAGCTAAATTCAAAGGCTTCGGTATCTGCTGTACCGGTCATACCGGCCAGTTTTTCGTACAAACGGAAGTAGTTCTGGAAGGTAATAGATGCCAGCGTCTGGTTCTCGTTCTGGATCTCTACGCCTTCTTTAGCTTCAACAGCCTGGTGCAGACCATCAGACCAGCGACGCCCCTGCATTGTACGGCCGGTGTGTTCATCAACGATGATAACTTCGCCGTCTTTCACGATGTAGTCAACATCGCGGGTAAACAGCACGTGCGCACGCAGTGCGGCAGTCACGTGGTGCATCAGCATAATGTTGCCTGGAGAGTACAGAGACTCGCCCTCATCCATAATGCCTTCGTTAACCAACAACTCTTCAATCAGTACCAGACCACGTTCGGTCAGGTTAACCTGGCGCGCTTTCTCATCAACAGAGAAGTGGCCTTCCCCCTGGAACGTGTCGGAATCTTCCTTCTCCTGACGGATCAGGTGTGGGATGATTTTGTTCACTTTTTTATACATTTCCGAGCTGTCTTCAGCCGGGCCGGAAATGATCAGCGGCGTACGCGCTTCATCGATCAGGATGGAGTCAACTTCATCGACCAGCGCATAGTGCAGTTTACGTTGAACACGTTCTTCCGGACTAAACGCCATGTTGTCGCGCAGGTAATCAAAGCCGTATTCGTTGTTGGTACCGTAAGTAATATCGGCGTTGTAGGCTTCACGCTTGGCTGGCGCTGGCAGGCCAGACATGTTGATACCAACGGTCATGCCGAGGAATTCAAACAGCGGGCGGTTATTTTCGGCATCACGCTGAGCCAGGTAGTCGTTCACGGTAACCACGTGTACGCCCTTCCCGCTTAATGCGTTCAGGTAGGCTGGCAGCGTCGCGGTCAGGGTTTTACCTTCACCAGTACGCATTTCCGCGATGCAGCGATCGTTAAGCACCATACCGCCCAGCAGCTGAACGTCGAAGTGGCGCATACCGAACACGCGTTTACTCGCTTCACGCACCACTGCGAACGCTTCCGGGATCAGGCTCTCAACGCTGGCACCTTTTTCCAGACGGGCGCGGAATTCAGCGGTCTTCGCTTTCAGTTCATCATCGGAGAGTTTTTCCATCTCCGGTTCCATTGCGTTGATGACATTGACCACTTTACGCATACGACGCAGCGTACGCTCGTTACGGCTACCGAATACTTTGGTTAATAATTTGATTAGCATAATAAAATCTCAAACGCCCCGCGATGCGGAGTCAAAAATTATAAGTTGGAAGGTTCTTTTTTAGCTGAGGCGTTGAGGACCAGCGCGGATACCCTGCAGCTGGCTGATCCAGACCGGAACGCTAAATGCGGCCTGAGAAGTAAAGTGGGCGTATGTCACGCGACTTACTGTCGCGGGCGGAGTGCCTTCTTGCGTCAGCATCGCGCTGAGCGTATTCAGTAACGCAAGATGGTGTGCCTGGATTGGCAACGGCTCTTCGGCAACAGGCAACGCCTGAGGCGCCATGGCAAAAGAAAGATGGCGGATAACCGTACGAATGGCATGTTGATGCCAGTAATCGACGGTAAAATTTGGGCGGCGATTAGTCGCTTCCAGCAAAGCAAGCTGGCTAAAGTTAACTTTAGCGGATTGATCGTGATTGCTGGCGGTCGCCTTCGCGGGGGTATTGGGTTCAGCAGCATTACCGAGCGCGGGCAGGCCAAAACTCGCCGCGACCATCCCCAACAGGAGATGCGGCCAGAAGTACCGTCTGCCTAACTGTCGCCAACGCGTCAGTATTCCACTCACGTTTTTGCCACCTGATATACCCTGCGTTTGGGGTTACGAATGCAAAACATTTTTTTGCGCACGAATCTTATCATTAAAGCGTACGCTCCACAGCAGTAATGACAACCGGCCATGGGTAAATATGCTCAAGAAAGCAGCGATCGCACACTATTTTAACCTAGTGGCAGGGAAATATTTGCGTTGGAAAAGGCTGCGCTAATGAGTACATAAAAAAACGACTGGCTCACCTGGCCGGAGAGAGTGCCAGATTTACCAGTCGAATTTATACGACAGCGTATGTCGTTATGCCAGTACGGTCGAAGGTGCTTTGAACGCCAGAGGCAGTTCTGCATCGTCCTGGAAGGTCACATATTCCCAGGCTTCCTGTTTTGCCAGGACCGCCTGCAACAGTTTGTTATTCAATGCATGACCGGATTTATACGCGGTGAATGCACCAATAATGTTGTGACCACACATGAACAAGTCACCAATCGCGTCGAGCATTTTGTGACGAACGAATTCGTCTTCAAAACGCAGACCGTCTTCGTTCAATACGCGATAATCGTCAACAACGATGGCACAATCGAAGCTGCCGCCCAAGGCCAGGCCACGGGACTGCAGATATTCGATATCACGCATGAAGCCGAAAGTACGCGCACGGCTGATCTGACGCATGAACGCATCTGCAGAGAAGTTCATCGCGTAGCGCTGCGTGCTGGCATCAATCGCTGGATGGTTAAAGTCGATGGTAAAATCCAACGAGAAACCATTAAACGGTTTGAATTCAGCCCACTTATCGCCATCTTCGACACGAACGGTCTCTTTGATGCGAACAAATTTCTTAGCGCTGTTCAGTTCTTCAATACCCGCATCGAGCAGCAGGTATACGAATGGAGCAGCACTACCATCCATGATCGGGATTTCCGGGGCGTTAACTTCAATAACAATGTTATCGATACCTAAGCCCGCTAGAGCAGCATTCAGGTGCTCTACGGTTGAAATCCGCACATCATGCTCATTGACCAGACACGTACAGAGCATGGTATCACGCACAGATTTGGCATCGGCCGGGAAATCTACCGGAGGATTCAAGTCGGTGCGACGATAGATGACCCCGGTGTTGGCCGGCGCAGGGCGTAGCGTCAGCGTGACTTTTTTGCCGGTATGTAAACCGACGCCAGTCGCCTGAACGATACGTTTAAGTGTCCTTTGTTTGATCATCGTATAATCTCGCCAAATTAACTATCCAACCGAAGTGTACTATACATTCGGCGGGCCAGTTTAGCACAAAGAGCGCAGATTCCCAAATTCCAGCTAATTCTTAATCAGCTTGCTTACGCAGGAATGCAGGGATATCCAGATAATCCGGCTCTTTAGTGGTTTGCGGCGTATTGTCGTTAACCACTTTCGCTACCGGCTTCTGTTCTTGCGTCAACGGCGCCATGCCGTGTTGCTGGTAACGATCCATTACCGGCTGCTGTACCTGCTTGTTGGTTACCAGAGTGATTTCAGGACGCTTGTCCATACCAATTCCAGTCGCAACAACGGTCACACGCAGTTCGTCGTTCATATCCGGGTCCAGAGAGGTACCGATTACCACGGTCGCGTTATCCGATGCAAAGGCACGGATGGTGTTACCCACGGTTTCGAACTCATCCAGACGCAGGTCGAAGCCCGCAGTAATGTTGACCAGCACACCGCGTGCGCCGGACAGATCGATGTCTTCCAGCAGCGGAGAAGAGATAGCCATTTCAGCCGCTTCTTCTGCACGGTCTTCACCGCTCGCCACGCCGGAGCCCATCATCGCGTAGCCCATTTCGGACATCACGGTGCGCACGTCTGCAAAGTCGACGTTCATCAGGCCCGGACGAGTAATCAGTTCAGCGATACCCTGAACCGCGCCTTTCAGCACGTCGTTAGCTGCGCCAAACGCATCCAGCAGGGAGATACCGCGACCCAGTACTTTCAGCAGTTTGTCATTCGGAATAGTAATTAGAGAGTCCACATGTTTGGACAGCTCGGTGATACCCTGCTCCGCGAATGCCATACGCTTCTTGCCTTCAAAGTTGAAAGGCTTAGTCACGACAGCAACGGTCAGAATACCTAAATCTTTTGCTACTTCAGCAACCACTGGCGCTGCACCGGTACCGGTACCGCCGCCCATGCCTGCTGCGATAAACACCATGTCTGCCCCGTCAAGCGCTGCACGCAGAGCTTCACGATCTTCGTCTGCCGCATTACGGCCGACTTCCGGGTTCGCACCCGCGCCCAGACCTTTGGTGATGCCGCTACCAATCTGAATGGTCTGTCCAACCGCCGTTTTACGCAACGCCTGAGCGTCGGTATTCACTGCGAAGAATTCAACACCTTCGATGCGCTCGCGCACCATGTGTTCAACGGCATTACCGCCACCGCCGCCGACGCCGATGACTTTAATCACCGCGTCATTGGTAAGTTCCATAGGTTCAAACATAGTTTCTCTCTCCGTTGTGCCTGTCGCCTGAGACCGTTAATGTGCGTTGGTCTCTTTAAAAATTAAAACTCTTTTCGCAGCCAGCTATTGAGTCGTTTGATCCACGAGCCAACTGATGCCGTTACGCGTTTTTCTACTTCAGCCTCACCACTCAAATGGGATTCTTTTCCGTAGTGAAGCAGCCCCACTGCCGTTGAATAATACGGCTCCTGAGCATAATCCGTCAGACCAGTGATATTCAGCGGCGCGCCAATACGTACTTGCGTATGGAACACGCGCTGTGCGCAGGCCGCAAGACCTTCAATTTGCGCAGCACCACCGGTTAACACAATCCCCGCCGCCAGATGATGTTTCACACCCTGCTGGCGAAGCTGTTCTTGTAATTGCAAAATTTCTTCGTTGACCAGGTTGAGCAGCTCGGTATAACGCGGCTCAATGACTTCTGCCAGGGTCTGACGTTGCAGGCTGCGCGGTGGACGACCACCTACGCTTGGCACTTCAACGCTTTCGTCTTTACCCACGATGGACCCCAGCGCACAGCCATGGCGCACTTTAATGGCTTCAGCATCGCTCGGCGGCGTACCAAAGGCATACGCGATATCACTGGTCACTACATTCCCTGCATAAGGGATAACTTTAGTGTGGCGCAACGCCCCGCCAGTATAAACGGCGATGTCCATTGTACCACCACCAATATCCACCACGCAGACACCCAGCTCACGTTCATCTTCCGTCAACACGGAATAACTGGCTGCCAACCCGGCAAAAATCAGTTGGTCAACTTTCAGACCACAACGTTCAACAGCTTTGACAATGTTCTTCGCCATGTCGTTGTGGCAGGTAATAAGGTGGACTTTTGCCTGCATACGTACGCCGGAAAGACCTACCGGATTTTTAATGCCTTCCTGGTAGTCAATGGCGTATTCCTGCGGAATAACGTGCAGAACACGATGTTCATCGCGAACGCGTACGGATTTTGCCGTATGTACCACGTTTTCCACATCTTCCTGCGTCACTTCCTCTTCGGAAATGGGCACCATACCAATTTCATTTTGACAGCTAATATGTTTACCGGAAAGTGCCAGATACACCGAGGAAATCTGGCAATCTGCCATCAGTTCAGCCTGGTCAATGGCGCGCTGTACGCACTTCACCACTGACTCAAGGTCATTCACCCCGCCTTTATCCATACCTCGCGATGGGCAACTGCCCACGCCAATGATATTGACCATACCGTCGGGCAGAACTTCCCCTACTAAAGCGGCTACCTTCGCGGTGCCAATCTCCAGTCCAACTACCAGTTTTCTGTCCGTCGCCTTGATCATTGTTGTTCTGCCTGTGCCTGATTCTGTTGCTGATTAGATTCCTCAGGAGGCAAGGGAACCCAGCCTACTGCCGCTCCTGAGTCATAACGCAAATCAACGTAGCTAATCCGTTTGCCATCGGTTTGCGCCTGCTGCTGTAAAACCGGGTAGAGTTCCACAAAGCGAGCCAAACGTTTTATCGTATCGCCCCTGCCCAGATTGAGCTTAATATCGTTATTCAGCGTCAACTGCCAGGAACGACGAGCGGTCATCGCCGCTTCCTTCAGGGTGAATCTATCCTTAGCCAGCACCTGCCCCATATCACGGAACCCTTGCAACACTTCACTTGCGCTGCCTTCCGGTCCGTACAACATAGGTAATACCTGCTTATTGGCCCGACCGGTTGGGACGCTGAACGTATTGCCTTCGGCATCCACCATATGCTGGTCATTCCAACGCGCAATGGGCACATATTCAACCAGATGAATCTTCAATTCATCGGGCCATTGCTTTCTGACGCTCGCCTGTTTAATCCAGGGGAGACGTTCAATTTGACTCTGAATGATGTTCACATCCTGAGTCATAAAGGTTCCCGGAGCGCCCAGAGCCAGAATGGACTGACGAATATCGTCATTGCGCGTGTAATGCCGTTCGCCGGTTAACACCAGCTTTGACAATGGCAACCGCTGCGCATCTTCCATCCACCCCAACACTACCCAGCCGCTGACAAACACGGTGCACAGCACTGTCAGCAGGAACAGTATTCCTGCAAGACGCGTTCCATTATTGCGGCGTGAGGAGTTTACTTCTTCTTCATCACCGTTTCGCGTGTTCAGCGCAGCCTGCGACATATCAGTCCGCCAACTCCAGAATTCTTACCACCAACTGCGAGAAGCTCAGGCCAGCCTGACGTGCCGCCATCGGCACCAGGCTGTGGCTGGTCATACCCGGAGAGGTATTCGCTTCCAGCAGATAAAACTGGCCATCGCTGTCCAGCATGACGTCAATGCGACCCCAACCTTTACAGCCCAATGCGGTCCATGCTTTCAGGACTAATTCCTGCAAACGGGCCTCTTGTTCGGCCTCCAGACCTGCAGGGCAGAAATATTGTGTCTCATCAGAGAGATACTTCGCCTCATAATCATAGAAGGTTCCCGCGGGTTGGATACGTATTGACGGTAAAATTTCTTCACCAAGTATCGCAACTGTAAATTCCGGGCCACTGAGCCATTTTTCGATCAGTACTTCTTCATCATGCTGAAAAGCCAATGCTAATGCACCCTGCAAAGCATTTTCTTCTTCAACTTTTGACATCCCTACGCTGGAGCCTTCACGGCTTGGCTTCACAATCAGCGGCAAACCTAACGCAGAAATTTTTGTAACCGATTCATTGCTAAGACCTTTTTCGAACTCAGAGCGGGTCAATGCAACCCAGGGCGCGACGGGTAAACCTGCGCCCTGCCACAGCAGCTTGCTGCGCAGTTTGTCCATCGAAATTGCGGACGCCATGACGCCGCTGCCGGTATATGGCAGGCCAATTTGCTCCAGCATGCCCTGCAACGTGCCATCTTCCCCGCCACGACCGTGCAGCGCAATAAACACCTTCTGAAAACCCATAGATTTCAGAAGAGTGACATCAATCTCTTTAGGGTCAACCGGATGGGCATCGACGCCACCTTCACGTAACCCTGCCAGTACGGCCGCGCCGGAATTCAGCGAAACTTCACGCTCTGCGGAGGTTCCTCCTAACAGGACCGCGATTTTATCAGCCATGTTGTTCTTCCTCCGGGTTTTGCGGCTTCAGTTTGATTTCAGCTAAGGAACGCGCGATTTTGCCGATATTTCCAGCGCCCTGCACCAAAATCAGATCGTTGCCGGTTAATACCGGCGCCAGCATGTCTGCCACCTGAGCCGGATCGGATACCAGAATCGGGTCGATCTTACCGCGACCACGGATCGTACGGCACAGCGAGCGGCTGTCAGCCCCCGGAATCGCGGCTTCACCCGCGGCGTATACATCCAGCATCAACAGCGCATCGACCTGAGTCAGCACGTTGGCAAAGTCGTCATATAGATCGCGTGTACGCGTAAAGCGGTGCGGCTGGAACAGCATTACCAGATTTTTGTCCGGCCAGCCCGCGCGTGCAGCTTTAATCGTGGCATCCACTTCCGTTGGGTGATGGCCATAATCATCAACCAGCATCGCCGTCCCGGCTTTACCGTTTACCGGCTCAAGCGGAAATTCGCCGAGGAAGTCAAAACGGCGTCCGGTGCCCTGGAAACTTTCCAGCGCGCGCAGAATTGCGTCGTCTTCAATGCCTTCTTCTGTTGCAACTGCCACCGCCGCCGCCGCGTTCAGCGCATTGTGACGGCCCGGTGCGTTCAATGTCACACGTAAATCGGCCATCCCCTGACGCAGCAGCGTGAAGTGCCCTTGTGGACCAATCTGCTGGTAATCTTCAACGCGCACATCAGCATCATCGCTGAAACCATAGGTTGTGGTTTGACGACCGACGCGCGGCAACAACTCGCGGATCACCGGATCGTCAACGCACATCACCGCACGACCATAAAACGGTAAGTTATGCAGGAAATTAATAAACGTCTGCTTTAAATTTTCGAAGTCGCCATGGTAGGTATCCATATGATCGGCTTCGATATTGGTAACAATCGCCACCATCGGCTGCAAATGTAGGAACGACGCATCGCTCTCATCCGCCTCCGCAATTAAATAACGGCTATGACCCAGACGCGCATGGACGCCTGCAGCCTTCACCAGACCGCCGTTGACAAACGTCGGATCCAGCCCCGCTTCCGCGTAGATACTGGAGACCATTGCAGTCGTCGTTGTCTTACCATGCGTCCCGGCAATGGCGATACCGTGACGAAAACGCATTAATTCAGCCAACATTTCAGCACGACGGATCACCGGAATACGTGCTTCATGCGCCGCAACAATTTCCGGGTTATCCGCAGAAATGGCGCTGGATACCACCACCACGCTCGCATCACGCACGTTTTCCGGGCGATGGTTGAAGAAAATCGTGGCGCCCAGATTCGTCAACTGCTGAGTCACCGGATTCGGCGCCAGGTCAGAACCGCTGATCTGATAACCTTCGTTGGCCAAAACTTCGGCAATACCGCCCATACCAGCACCACCGATGCCGACAAAGTGAATGTGCCGAACGCGACGCATTTCGGGCACTATGGAACGCAGTTTTGCCAGTTGTTGTGTATTCATTCTTTAGCCATTAACTTCTTAGTTCATGCGATGCAAAAGGCATCACCACAATTACGCCCGGGCAGCCCGGCTCACTTCATTAGCAACACGCTCTGTGGCATCCGGTATGGATGCGGCGCGCGCACGTTCTGCCATGGTTAATAAGGTTTCTCGCGACCACCCGGAAAGGGTGTTAGCGACGGCATCCACAGTAAACTGCGGCTGCTCAAGAATTTTGGCGGCGCCCGCTTTCTCCAGCGGCAGCGCATTCCAGTACTGCTGTCGATCTTTGTGCTGGAAAGGCACAAACAGCGCAGGCAAACCTGCGGCAGCAATTTCACTTACCGTCAGCGCACCTGAGCGACAAACTACGACATCCGCCCACGCGTAGGCGGCTGCCATATCATCAATAAACTCAGTGACCTTGTGCTGCGGTTGTCCAGCGTCAGCATATGCCTGTTCAACGGTTTGCTGCGCACCTTTGCCGCTCTGATGCCAAATAGTCACCGCGTCACCAAGCTCTGCGGCAACCTGCGGCATCGTCTGGTTCAATACGCGTGCACCCTGAGACCCCCCGACGACCAGCACGCGAACCGGGCCTTCACGCCCTGCCAGACGTACTTCGGGCGACGGCAGCGCCAGAACGTCGGTGCGTACCGGGTTACCCACCACTTCCGCATTCGGGAAAGCGCCAGGAAAAGCCTGCATCACCGTAGTGGCAATTTTCGCCAGCCACTTGTTGGTTAATCCCGCAATGCCATTCTGCTCATGCAGTACAACCGGAATGCCTAATGACCAGGCTGCCAGACCGCCAGGGCCGGACACGTAGCCGCCCATACCCAGCACCACATCAGGCTTAAACTGCTTCATGATGGCCCGCGCCTGACGCCAGGCATTAAAAATACGCACGGGGGCGGCAAGCAGAGCGTTGACACCTTTGCCACGCAAACCGGAGATGCGAATAAAGTCAATTTCAATGCCATGCTTCGGCACTAAGTCCGCTTCCATACGATCGGCGGTGCCCAGCCAACGAACTTGCCAGCCCTGAGCCATTAAATGATGCGCGACCGCCAGCCCCGGGAACACATGCCCGCCGGTACCGCCTGCCATCACCATTAACCGCTTCGGTTGACCACTCATCGTGCACCTCGTGTAAACGCCTGGGCTTTTTCCAGACGCGTTTCATAATCAATACGTAACAAAAACATGATGGCCGTCGACATAATCAACAAACTGGAACCACCATAACTGATCAGCGGTAACGTCAGACCTTTGGTTGGCAGCATACCAGCTGCCGCACCGACGTTTACCAGCGCCTGGAAGCTAAACCAAATCCCGATGGAGCAGGCTAAAAAGCCTGAAAAACGGTGGTCAATTTCCAGCGCTTTGCGGCCAATCGACATCGCGCGAAAAGCGACGAAGAATACCATTAAAAGTGCCAATACCACACCGATATAACCCAGCTCTTCCCCAATGATGGCGAAGATGAAGTCGGTGTGCGCTTCCGGTAAATACTCCAGTTTTTGCACCGAATTACCTAACCCCTGCCCCCAAATCTCACCGCGACCAAAAGCCATCAGCGATTGCGTTAACTGGTAGCCGCTGCCAAACGGATCTTCCCATGGGTTCCAGAAGGAGGTTACGCGGCGAATACGATACGGTTCGGCAAGGATCAGCAGCACTACCGCCGAAATCCCCATACCGATAATGGCAATGAACTGCCACAGTTTCGCCCCAGCGAGAAACAGCATCGCCAGCGTCGTGACAAACAGCACCACTACCGTACCAAGGTCAGGCTGCGCCAGCAGCAAGATTGCCAGCACCAGAATCACACCCATCGGTTTTAAGAAGCCGCGCAGGTTGTTACGCACTTCATCGACTTTACGCACCAGGTAGTTGGCGAGATAACAGAACAGCGACAGCTTGGTGAATTCCGCAGGCTGAATACGCAGTGGACCCAGCGCGATCCAGCGCGATGCCCCGTTAACGGAGCTCCCCACCACCAGAACGATCAACAACATGATGATCGAGGCGATCAGCATCGTCGTGCTGTACTTTTGCCAGAACTCCATCGGCAGACGTAGCGTCACCATCGCCAGACAGAACGCGAGGAAAATATACAGCGCGTCACGTTTAGCGAACAGGAAGGGATCGCCTGCCAGGCGTTGCCCTACGGGCATCGATGCCGATGTCACCATCACAAAACCGATCGCTGCCAGACCAAAAGTCAGCCACAGCAGCATGCGGTCATACATGATCAGGCTGTCCGCGTCTTTATCACGCGAAGCCATCACCCAGCCTTTAAGTGCCGCGAAGATCCACGCCAGGACACCCAGTCCCGGTACGCGCGGCATTTTCAGACGAGGGAGAGAGAAGCGCATCAACCCAACTCCTTCGCCAAACGGGTAAAGACGTCACCACGTTGCTCAAAGTTCTTGAACTGGTCAAGGCTGGCACAGGCTGGCGACAGCAGCACCATATCACCCGACTTCACACGCGGTGCGAGCAGACGCATTGCCTGCTCCATGGTTTCAGTGTGTTCCGCAACCTCAGGACGCAGAGCGGCAAGCTGTGCGCCATCGCGACCAAAGCAGTACAGACGAATGTTGTCGCCAGTCAGGTAACGTTGCAGCGGCATAAAGTCGGCGGACTTCCCGTCACCGCCCAGCAGCAGGTGCAGCGTACCCTCAACGTGCAGACCATTCAGTGCCGCTTCGGTGCTGCCGACGTTGGTGGCTTTTGAATCGTTGATCCAACGCACACCGTTATGATTCAGTACCAACTGGAAACGATGCGCCAGACCGGTAAAGGTAGTCAGCGCTTTCAGGCTGGACGCCCGCGGCAGACCCGCAGCATCCGCCAGCGCCAGCGCCGCCAGGGCGTTGGTATAGTTATGCTGGCCGGTAAGCGTCATCTCTTTCACGTTCAGGACTTTTTCACCCTTCACCCGCAACCAGGTTTCACCCTGCTGACGATTGAGATGATAGTCACCCATATTGATGCCAAAGCTCACGCAGCGCTCATCCGCCCCGCGAATCGGCATGGTCAGCGCATCATCAGCATTGACCACACACACTTTCGCATTCTCATAGACACGCAGTTTGGCCGCACGGTACTGCTGCAAGCCAAACGGATACCTGTCCATATGATCTTCGGTGACGTTCAAAATGGTGGCCGCCACGGCCTGTAAACTGGAGGTTGTTTCCAGTTGGAAGCTCGACAGCTCGAGAACATACAACTCGCGTTCGTCATCCAGCAGCATCAACGCGGGTAAGCCGATATTTCCGCCAACCCCCACGTTCACGCCGGCAGCTTTCGCCATTTCGCCAACCAGCGTCGTGACGGTACTTTTACCGTTTGAACCGGTGATCGCGACGATCGGCGCCTGCGCTTCGCGGCAGAACAGCTCAATGTCGCCAACAATTTCAATCCCTGCATCAGCAGCAGCGCTCAACGAAGGGTGCGCCAGGGCAATACCAGGGCTGGCGACGATGAGATCGGCAGCCAGCAGCCAGTCATCATTCAGGCTACCAACATGACGCTCAACCGCTTCCGGTAATTTATCCAGACCAGGCGGCGTCGCACGGGTATCCATTACGCGCGGCGTCACGCCACGCGCCAGGAAGAAATCCACGCAGGACAGTCCGGTCAACCCCAGACCGATAATGACGACTTTTTTACCCTGGTAATCAGCCATGATTAACGTACCTTCAGCGTTGCCAGGCCAATCAGCACCAGCATCAGCGAAATAATCCAGAAGCGCACAATGACGCGCGGTTCCGGCCAGCCTTTCAGTTCATAGTGATGGTGAATCGGCGCCATACGGAAGATGCGCTGTCCGCGCAGCTTAAAGGAGCCAACCTGCAGAATGACCGACAGTGTTTCTACAACAAATACGCCGCCCATGATTACCAGCAGGAACTCTTGACGCAGCAGCACGGCAATAATGCCCAGCGCGCCACCCAGCGCCAGCGAACCGACGTCACCCATAAAGACCTGCGCCGGATAGGTGTTAAACCACAGGAAACCTAATCCCGCACCGACAATCGCCGTACAGACGATCACCAGTTCGCCTGCATGGCGTAAATAGGGAATGTGCAGATAGTTGGCAAAGTTCATGTTACCGGTAGCCCATGCCACCAGCGCAAAACCCGCTGCTACGAACACGGTCGGCATAATCGCCAGACCATCCAGGCCATCGGTAAGATTGACCGCGTTGCCGGTCCCCACAATCACGAAGTACGCCAGCAGAACATAGAACAGACCCAGTTGCGGCATCACGTCTTTAAAGAACGGCACCACCAGCTCGGTAGCCGGGGTGTCTTTACCGGCGAGGTACAGCGCAAAGGCTACACCCAGCGCAATCACCGACATCCAGAAGTACTTCCAGCGGGCAATCAGGCCCTTGGTATCTTTGCGCACCACTTTGCGGTAGTCATCGACAAAACCGATAATGCCGTAGCCAATCAATACCACCAGCACGCACCATACGTACGGGTTCGACGGATATGCCCACAGCAGTACGGAGATAACTATCGCGGTGAGGATCATGATCCCACCCATGGTTGGCGTACCACGTTTACTAAAGTGTGATTCTGGGCCGTCGTTACGCACGACCTGACCAAATGACATTTTTTGCAAGCGGGCAATCATACGCGGGCCCATCCACAAAGAGATGAACAGCGCGGTCAGCAGGCTGACGATGGCGCGAAACGTCAGATAGGAAAAGACGTTAAAGCCGGAATAATATTTGACCAAATGTTCGGCCAGCCAAACTAACATGTCCCATTCTCCTGTAATGCGCGTACTACCTCTTCCATGGCGGCACTACGTGAACCCTTCACTAAAATCGTCATGACCTGATGTTCTGCAATCAATGCTTTAAGATGCGCGGCCAGCGCACTTTTATCCGCAAAATGTTCGCCAACGCCACTGGCGTCGCTAATTGCCTGACTCAGTTTTCCCGTACTCAGTACACGGTCGATGCCTGCGGCTTTCGCAGCAACACCCACCTGTACATGGCATGTTTCGCTTTCTGCGCCAAGCTCTGCCATATCGCCAACGACCAGTACGCGATAGCCCGGCATTTCAGACAGCACCTGCACCGCTGCGGTCATCGAACCGACGTTCGCGTTATAGGAGTCGTCCAGCAGCAGCTGATTTTCCGCGAGTTGAATCGGGAACAGACGCCCCGGTACCGCTTGCAGATCCTTCAAACCCGCTTTGATCGCCTCGTGCGTCGCGCCTACCGCCATAGAGAGCGCCGCCGCCGCAAGGGCGTTAGCGATATTATGGCGACCCGGTAACGGCAGCAGGACATCAATGTTTCCGGTCGGCGTTTGCAGAGAAAATTCCGTTCCATGCGAGGTCACATGAACGTTGGTCGCCGAAAAGTCGCTATTGGCTGCATTCGGGGAGAAACGCCAGACTTTGCGATCGCCGATGATGCTTTGCCAGTTCAGCCAGTCGTTGTTGTCGGCATTCATAATGGCGATACCGTTCGCTGACAGACCGGTAAAAATCTCACCTTTTGCCTTCGCAACGCCCGCCAGAGAGCCGAAGCCTTCCAGGTGCGCGGCGGCCAGGTTGTTCACCAGCGCCGCTTCCGGACGCGTCAGGCCGACGGTCCAGGCGATTTCGCCCTGATGGTTGGCACCGAGCTCAATCACGGCATAGTCGTAATCGTTGTTTAAGCGCAGCAGCGTCATCGGTACACCGATGTCGTTATTCAGGTTGCCCGCGGTATATAGGGTGTTACCACACTGGCTCAGAATGGCAGCCGTCATCTCTTTGACGGACGTTTTACCGGATGAGCCGGTCAGCGCGACAACGCGCGCCGGAACCTGGGCGCGAACCCACGCAGCCAGTTCACCAAACGCCAGACGCGTATCGTTAACAATCAACTGCGGCAGGTTGGTGTCCAACGGACGGCTGACCAACAGCGCACCGGCCCCGCTCTCTTGCGCTTTGTCTGCAAAATCATGGGCATCAAAGCGTTCGCCTTTCAGTGCCACAAACAGGCAGCCCGGCGTCACTTTACGCGTATCGGTTGTTACGGCATCAAGGGTCAGATCGGCCCCTTTCAATTCGCCACGGAGGATCTCCGCCAGTTGGCTGAGCGTTACGCTAATCATGCGATAACCCCCAGCAGACGCGCTGCCGTGACGCGGTCAGAATAATCGAGGCGCTGTGAACCAACGATCTGGTAGTCTTCATGACCTTTACCGGCCACCAGCACCACATCATTTTCTTTCGCCTGCATAATGGCGTTTGTCACCGCTTCTGCGCGACCTTCCATCACCTTCGCCTGTCCGGCATCCAGCATCCCCGCCAGAATGTCGTTAATAATGGCGCGCGGCTCTTCGGTACGCGGGTTGTCATCAGTCACCACGACAACATCTGCAAACTGCTCGGCAATTGCGCCCATCAACGGACGTTTGCCTTTATCGCGATCGCCGCCGCAGCCAAAGACGCACCACAGTTTGCCAGTACAGTGCAAACGTGCCGCCTGTAGCGCTTTTTCCAGCGCATCTGGCGTATGGGCGTAATCAACAACCACGGTGGTTTTACCCGGCGCACTGAACACTTCCATACGCCCGCAAACCGGCTGCAATTGTGTCGCCGTTTTCAGTAAATCAGCTAACGGATAGCCCAGTGCCAGCAGCGTTGCCAGCGCCAGCAGCAGATTGCTGACGTTAAACGCCCCCATCAGGCGGCTTTCAATTTCACCGTCGCCCCATGAGGAGGTAAAACGAATCGTTGCCCCGCTGTCGTGATACTTCACGTCAACCGCTTTTAACCAACGACCGTGACAGTTCGGGTTGATGTGGTCTTCCATCGAAACGGCAACCGCATCCGGGAGTTTCGCCAGCCAGCGACGACCGACTTCATCATCCGCATTGACGATGGCCTGACCGCAATGGTGCGTGGAATACAGCAGCCATTTCGCGGCTTCGTAATGTTCCATGTCGCCGTGGTAGTCGAGATGGTCACGGCTTAAGTTAGTAAATACTGATGCGGCAAACTTCAGCGCCGCCACGCGATGCTGAACCAGACCGTGTGAAGAGACTTCCATCGCGCCAACCGTTGCGCCCTGCGCAACCAGCCCCGCCAGCACATGCTGGACATCAACGGCTGAACCGGTGGTATTTTCCGTCGGGATCACTTTGCCCAGCAGGCCATTGCCTACTGTTCCCATCACCGCGCTGGTTTCGCCAAGCAGTTGGCTCCACTGTGCCAGCAGTTGGGTGGTGGTGGTTTTACCGTTAGTCCCGGTCACACCGACCAGACGCATTTTCTCAGAAGGCTCGTGGTAAAAACGGCCTGCCAGTGCAGATAAACGTTCGTTAAGCTGACTAAGATAGATGACCGGAACGCCGTGCATTTCACGGATTTCACCATCAGTAGCTTCATCTTTCGCTTCTGCAATAATGGCAGCCACACCTTGCGCTATCGCCTGCGGGATATACCGACGCCCGTCCGCCTGATGACCTAATACTGCGACAAAGAGATCGCCCGATGCAGCCACACGGCTGTCAAGCGTCATCTCCCGCAGTGCTCGCTCCGGTGCACCCGGCACCCATGGAGCAAGAAGGTCGCGCAAATTACGATCTGCCACCTGTTGCCTCGCCTTGATTATTCACAAATTCATTTTTATCGCCCGTTGTCTGCGCATCCGGCTCGATGTTCATGGTACGCAGTACGCCGCCCATGATGGCACCAAAGACCGGCGCGGAAACGGCGCCACCGTAGTATTTACCCGCCTGCGGATCGTTGATAACAACAACCAGCGCGAAGCGCGGCTGACTCGCAGGCGCAACACCTGCGGTATAAGCAATGTATTTGTTGATGTAGCGGCCATCCGGCCCTACTTTTTTCGCTGTACCGGTTTTAATGGCGATACGATAACCTTTAATCGCCGCTTTCACGCCGCCGCCGCCGGGCAGCGCCACGCTTTCCATCATGTGCACCACGGTACGCACGGTCGCTTCCGGGAAGATACGCTCGCCCGGAACTGGAGGGTCAACTTTAGTAATCGACAGTGGACGATAAACGCCGTAACTGCCGATCGTTGCATAGACTCGCGCTAACTGTAACGGCGTTACCATTAGCCCGTAGCCGAAAGAGAAGGTGGCCCTCTCTATGTCAGACCACCGTTGTTTTTGAGGATATAAGCCACTGCGTTCTCCGACCAACCCCAAATTGGTCGCTTTTCCCAGCCCAAAACGTGAGTAAGTATCTACTAACGCTGAGGACGGCATCGCTAACGCCAGCTTGGAAACACCGACGTTACTCGACTTCTGCAAAACCCCGGTGAGGGTTAATTCGCTATAACGTGCCACGTCTTTGATTTCGTGGCCATTAATTCGGTAAGGGATAGTGTTGAGGACCGTATTTTCGCGTACCACACCGCGCTGCAGCGCGGTCATCACCACCATCGGTTTAACGGTAGAACCCGGTTCAAACACGTCGGTAATGGTGCGGTTACGCATCGCGTCTTTTGGCGTACCGGTGAGATTGTTCGGGTTGTAGGACGGACTGTTGGCCATTGCCAGCACTTCACCGGTGTTCACATCCACCAGTACCGCACTGCCTGACTCCGCCTTGTTGAACGCCACGGCGTTATTCAGTTCACGGTAGACCAGTGCCTGTAAACGCTCATCAATGCTCAACGCGAGGTTATGCGCCGCCTGGCTGTCGGTAGAAGAGATATCTTCAATGACGCGGCCATACCGGTCTTTACGTACAATACGCTCGCCCGGTTGTCCGGTGAGCCACTTGTCGAAGCTCTTCTCAACGCCTTCAATGCCCTGGCTGTCGACGTTCGTAAAACCGATGAGGTGAGCAGTCACTTCCCCGGAAGGGTAGTAACGGCGGGATTCTTCGCGCAGATGGATACCTGGCAGCTTCAGTTTTTTGATGTAGTCAGCCATGTCAGGGTTTACCTGACGCGCCAGATAGATAAAGCGCCCTTTCGGGTTGGCGTTAATGCGGGAAGCCAGTTGATCGAGCGGGAGATTCAGCGCGGTTGACAGCGCTCTCCAGCGTTCGCCAACGCTCACTCCGCCGGCATCATGTACTTCTTTCGGGTCGGCCCATATAGCTTTAACCGGAACACTCACCGCCAGCGGACGACCAGAGCGGTCGGTAATCATTCCGCGCGATGTAGACACTTCCTGGACGCGTAGAGAGCGCATATCACCCTGACGCACCAGCATGTCCGGCGCGATGATTTGCAGCCAGGCAACGCGACCCAGCAGAAAACCCAGTGCCAGCAAAATACAGCCGCACAGTAACGCAAAACGCCAACTGATAAAGTTGGCTTGTTCTTCCTGGCGTTTTGGTTTGTGCGTTTTTGCCGCTGCTTTCATGCGTCGCGTTTATCCTTATTTTTGTACTACGATATTTTCTTGTGAGGGATCGACATGCTGCATTTGCAGCTTTTCCGTTGCGATCCGTTCAACACGGCTATGGTCGCCGAGCGCGTTCTCCTCAAGGATCAAGTTACGCCATTCGATATCCAGCGCATCTCGCTCCAGGACCAGTTGCTCACGCTGCGCAGTCAGTAACCGCGTGTGGTGCGCTGTTGTCACGACGGTAACCGCCGTCAAAATAATGCAAATGAACAGGCAGAGTGGCAGCTTCCCAAACCGCAAAAGATCGTCACCGATCACGCCAGGCAAGGCATGGCGCTCGTTGCTTCCTATCGATCCTTTAACTTTGCTGAGGGCTTCTGTCACTCTGCTGATCATGCGTTCGTCCTCTCTGCAATACGCAGAACTGAACTACGGGCACGAGGATTCTCAGCGACCTCCTCTTCACCCGGCATCATCTTGCCTAGTGCTCTTAACTCACGGCCGCCCAGTTTTTTGATCTGCGCTTCGGTCATCGGTATTCCAGCCGGTACCTGAGGACCACGGCTTTGTTCACGCATAAAGCGTTTCACAATGCGGTCTTCAAGCGAATGGAAACTGATGATCGAAAGGCGACCACCTGGAGCCAGCACGCTGAGCGAGCTTTTTAGCGCCTGCTCTATCTCCTCCAGTTCACTGTTCACCCAAATGCGCACCGCCTGGAAGGTACGGGTCGCGGGATGTTTGAATTTGTCCTTCACCGGCATTGCCGCCGCAATAACTTCCGCCAGTTCTTTGGTGCGGGTCATCGGTTCGATGCGGTTACGCTCC
The DNA here is from genome assembly GCF_009905315.1 of Citrobacter sp. LUTT5. Lineage (NCBI taxonomy): Bacteria > Pseudomonadati > Pseudomonadota > Gammaproteobacteria > Enterobacterales > Enterobacteriaceae > Citrobacter > Citrobacter sp. LUTT5. Next base: position 4,132,806 of record NZ_CP047606.1, read on the forward strand.
ACGATGGCTCGGGCAATGCGTTTGCCGAAGCGCTCTTCGCCAAAGGTTTTAATCACCCAGGCAATGTCTGCTTCATCAGCGGTTTGCAGCCATTCGGCCGCTGACTGACCGCGTGTTGGGTCCATACGCATATCTAACGGACCGTCACGCATAAACGAGAAACCGCGCTCTGCGTCATCGAGCTGCGGTGAAGAAACGCCCAGATCGAGAAGAATCCCGTCGATCTTACCGGTCAGTCCACGCTCAGCGACATAGTCAGCCAGCGCAGAGAAAGGTCCATGTACGATGGAGAAGCGAGGATCGGTAATCGTTTTAGCAACGGCAATAGCCTGCGGATCGCGATCGATTGCCAGTAAACGCCCCTCTTCGCCAAGCTGGGAGAGGATCAGACGTGAGTGACCACCGCGACCAAATGTCCCGTCAATGTAGATGCCGTCTGGACGAATATTCAGGCCGTTTACGGCTTCATCCAGCAACACCGTTGTATGTTTATAATTTTCCGTCATTTTATAGAGACAAATCCTGCAATCGTTCCGACAAAGCGCCAGTAACAGACTGCTCAGCGTCGATATCTTCCTTGACCTGTTGATACCAGGTCGTTTCATCCCACAGCTCAAACTTATTGAACTGCCCAACCAGCATCACTTCTTTCGTTAGCCCTGCGTGTTGCCGCAGAATAGGCGCTATCAGTAATCGACCAGCGTTATCCATCTGACATTCGCTGGCATGACCCAACAATAAGCGCTGTACGCGACGCTCAACTGGATTCATGCTCGACAGACGCGATAGCTTCTGCTCGATTATTTCCCATTCAGGCAGGGGGTACAGCAGCAGGCACGGGTGATGGATGTCAATGGTGCAAACCATTTGACCGGTAGCGCTCTCAAGCAGTTGATCCCGATAACGGGTAGGCACGGATAAGCGCCCTTTACTGTCGAGATTAACTAACGTTGCTCCCCGGAACATGCCAGTCTCACCCCCGATTACCACTTTATCCCACAAATTCCCACTTAAAGGAGTTTACGGAGCGGAGGAAAACCTTGTCAAGCAAGTCGCGGCGCTTAGCGGAGCAAAAAACCCATTGTTTACGGCTAATATCTGCGTTGAACAAAATCCGTACAGCAAACGAAGCAAATTAACGTCATGAATATTTGTAAGAAAAAAATCCAACAACTCATCATTGTTTAAAACAACTGAATATCATCAGAAGAAAATATAAAGTGTCAGTTTGCGACGCGAGCGGCATTTTAGGACAATATGCAGCGAGTTAACAGTACCAGTTAATCGGTCTGTACGCCGCGCAGGACCAAGGTAAGCACCAGATGGCCGCAATACGGGAGCAAAGTGTTTGTTAATTCGGCAAATCCACACATGCATGTAACAAAATAATACAACCGTAACGCGTCGTTACGTATCAATAACCCAAAAATGGATAGTTGCATTTTTAATTCGGGGTATTTCAAGAATACATTTCAGATAATTCTAAAGAATATTCTTAAATATAATGCGGTTATTTCTGAGAATAGAAAAACTGAAGACGTCAGAGGCTTATCCCGCCGACGTCATCAATTGAGGAAACTTAGTTACGGCTGAGAATACCGCGACGGTACAGATTACGCCGTATACGCGTTAAACCTGGTTTTGGTTTACGCGGTTCGTCCAGACTTGCCAGTACAATCTCCAGCACGCGTTCCGCGACATCACGATGGCGCTGTGCCACCGCCAGTACAGGGCACTGCAGGAAGTCGAGCAGTTCATGATCACCAAAAGTCGCAATCGCTAAATCAGACGGCAACTGCCCATCACGACGCAGGGTCACATCCATCACCCCCTGCAACAGGGCAAACGACGTGGTAAACAACGCCTGAGGCATTGGGTGCGTTTCCAGCCATTTATCAAACAGCTGCGCTGCAGCTTCCCGCTCATAGCTGTTGGCGTACAGGAAATGGACTTCACGCGGATCGTCCTTCCACGCGGTACGAAAACCCTGTTCACGCAGGAAACTGACGGATAATTCAGGAAGCGCGCCCAGATAGAGGACGGTTTCAGCAGGGAATTTGCGTAACTCTTCCGCCAGCATTTCCGCATCATCCTGATCTGCACCCACAACGCTGGTAAAATGTTCGCGATCCAGTGCACGATCCAGCGCCACAATCGGGAATGAACTGTTTGCCCAGCGTTGGTAGAACGGATGTTCAGGCGGCAAGGAAGTCGACACAATAATGGCATCGACCTGGCGCTGTAAAAGATGCTCAATACAGCGCATTTCGTTATCTGGCTGATCTTCAGAGCAGGCAATCAACAGCTGATACCCACGTTGACGCGCCTGGCGCTCCAGATAGTTTGCGATCCGGGTATAGCTCGTGTTCTCAAGATCCGGGATCACCAGCCCGATAGAACGTGTGCGTCCAGCACGCAGCCCGGCCGCCACGGCATTCGGGTGGTAATTATGCTCGCGCACCACCGCCATGACTTTTTCAACCGTTTTGTCGCTTACGCGATATTGCTTTGCTTTGCCATTAATAACGTAGCTTGCAGTCGTTCGCGAAACGCCGGCCAACCGAGCGATTTCATCCAGTTTCACAATTGCCCCTTGCGTAAAATGTACAAACCATAACCTTTGTGATGGCATGGGTTAAATTTATTAACATCTAAGCGCAGAATAATGACTCCGGCAACCGCTTTTGTCTCTGGTTACCGCTGATTTCGCAAAAAAAAGCCCAACCTGAGTCGTTGGGCTTGCGAATTAAGAACCCGATCATGATTAACGCATGATTTTATCGCCACGGGAAAGCCCCACCACGCCGGAGCGAGCAACTTCCACAATTTTAGCGACTTCACGCAGCGTTGCCAGAAACGCATCCAGCTTATCGCTGGTGCCCGCCAGTTGTACGGTGTAGATAGACGGCGTGACATCGATTATTTGCCCGCGGAAAATCTCCGTGTTGCGTTTCACTTCTTCCCGGCCATAACCGCTGGCCTGGATTTTCACCAGCATGATTTCTCGTTCAACGTGAGCGCCCTGCCCCAGCTCGCTAACGCGCAGAACATCCACCAGTTTGTGGAGCTGCTTTTCGATCTGCTCAAGGACTTTCTCATCCCCTACCGTCTGAATCGTCATCCGCGATAAGGTCGGATCGTCGGTCGGCGCGACGGTCAGGCTTTCAATGTTGTAACCACGCTGGGCGAAGAGGCCAATAACACGCGATAATGCACCTGACTCGTTTTCAAGCAATACTGATAATATCCGGCGCATAATCAGGTCCTCTCCGTTTTGCTTAACCACATTTCATCCATCCCACCCCCACGAATCTGCATCGGGTAGACATGTTCACTACCGTCGACGGTGACATCGACAAACACCAGACGATGGTTACGCACATGTTCCAGCGCTTCGCCCAACTTGCTCTCAAGTTCTTCAGGCCGATTAATCTGGATACCGATATGTCCATAAGCCTCAGCAAGGCGCACGAAATCGGGCAGCGACTGCATGTAAGACTGTGAGTGACGCCCGGAGTAGATCATGTCCTGCCACTGTTTGACCATGCCGAGATAACGGTTGTTAAGGTTGAGTACCAGCACCGGCAGTTCATATTGCAGCGCCGTCGACAGCTCCTGGATATTCATCTGAATGCTGCCATCCCCGGTGACGCACACTACCGTTTCATCCGGCAAAGCCATTTTCACCCCTAACGCCGCAGGTAAACCGAATCCCATAGTGCCGAGGCCGCCTGAGTTAATCCAGCGACGCGGTTTATCGAACGGATAGTAAAGTGCGGCAAACATCTGGTGCTGGCCAACGTCAGAAGTCACATACGCCTCCCCTTTCGTCAGACGCCAGATGGTTTCAATCACCGCCTGCGGCTTAATACTTTCGCTTTGCGTGTCGTATTTCAGACACTGACGGGCGCGCCAGTGCTCAATCTGTTGCCACCAGTCACGATTATCATCCAGCGGCTGCTGAGATTTCTCCTGCTCCAGTAGTTCGAGCATCTGATCCAGCACCAGGCGGGCATCCCCCACAATCGGAATATCCGCAGTAACGGTTTTGGAAATAGAGGTCGGATCGATATCGATATGCAGCACGGTCGCATTCGGACAATATTTTGCCAGGTTATTCGTCGTTCGATCGTCAAAGCGAACGCCGACAGCAAAGATCACATCGGAATGATGCATGGTCATATTGGCTTCGTAAGTACCGTGCATGCCCAACATGCCCAGCGCCTGACGATGCGTGGCCGGAAACGCGCCCAACCCCATGAGCGAGGAGACAACCGGCAGATTCAGCGCTTCAGCAATCTGAGCTAACTGCTCATGGCAAGCGGCATTGACCGCGCCACCGCCCACATAGACAACCGGTTTCTTCGCCGCGACCAGCGTCTGCAACGCCCGTTTTATCTGTCCTTTATGTCCCGTCGTCGTCGGATTATACGAGCGCATACTCACCGAGTCCGGCCAGCTATAAGGCAGTTTCTTCGCCGGATTCAGAATATCCTTCGGCAAATCCACCACCACTGGCCCCGGACGACCGCTTGCTGCCAGCCAGAAGGCTTTTTTCAGCACCTGCGGGATATCTTCCGTTTGTTTGACCAGGAAGCTATGTTTCACCACCGGGCGGGATATACCTACCATGTCGCACTCCTGGAAGGCATCGTAGCCAATCAGCGACGTTGCAACCTGTCCGGAGAGGATCACCAGCGGAATGGAATCCATGTAAGCTGTTGCGATCCCGGTAATCGCGTTGGTCGCCCCCGGCCCGGAGGTGACCAATACGACCCCCACTTCTCCCGTGGCACGCGCAAGGCCATCAGCCATATGTACCGCCGCTTGTTCATGGCGGACCAGCACATGATCAATACCGCCGACCGTATGCAGGGCATCATAAATATCGAGGACGGCCCCCCCGGGATAACCGAATACCTGCTTCACACCCTGATCGATGAGCGATCGGACGACCATCTCGGCTCCAGACAACATCTCCATGGCTTGCCTCACTCTTATAATGAATTGCGGTTTAACAACACATTAACCGCTGACGATGACGCATGGCAATTGACTCCGAAGGGGTGGCACTGGAGTAAATAAGAATAAAAAGGAGGAAAGACGCGAATAAACGGAGAATTAAACCAGCATAAGCAATCAGTATGATAAATAATCGCTTAAAAATGGGAACTTACAGCAATTACTCTATTTTTTGACACTTTTGGACAGACGTAAAAAATAGAGTTCAGCATAAAATTTCAGTTATAAAGTTAAAAGCAGAATAAACAGGATGCGCCGTCCGGTTTACTCTGCTAAATGCTACTGCTTACAAACGGAGACTAACAACTCTTCCATCCATTGATGTCCTTTATCCCGGCCTGCGGCTTCATGCCATGAAAGATAGCATGTGCGGCTGTTCAATTTTAACGGTAAAGGCAAGATCTGTAGTTCTAAAGAATCGGCAAATTCTTCTGCTAACCAACGTGGCGCAATAGAGACCAAATGCGTTTGCGACACAATATTAAGAACGCTAATTAATGCCATGCCCTGATAAGCCACGGAGGATTGTTTATCCGGTGTGTCATACCACGGTTGGCTGAATGATGCGAAGCGATCAAGTGACACCACCGCATGCTGTTCATTATAGACATTGCTTTCCAGTAAAGGACCACTAATGCGCGGATGCTTTTTACTTGCCACTAACACCATTTCGTCATTGAATAACGGAATACTGGTAAATTCAGGACGTCGGAACTCTTCATAGCTAATAACGAATTCAGTTTCCTGGTAACGTAATTGATGCTCTGTATTTTGATTGAGTGAAGATTTAAATACGACATGAATGTTTGGTGCAACTTGCTCAACCCTATTATAAATCAACGAGGTCAGAATATTATCCAATGGGCTGCATACGCAAAGATTGAATACGCGCTCGCTGCTGGCTGGCTCAAAACCCGATCCAGGCAGTTCATTCTGCACTAATTGCAATGCCTGGCGAACAGAACCAAATAGCTGGAAGGCTCTTGCTGTCGGCTGGATACCGCGTCCATAACGAACAAAAAGCTCATCATTAAACATAATTTTCAGACGCGCGACCGCATTACTGACAGCAGGTTGCGACATCCCCAAAGTATGCGCAGCACGGGTGATGTTTTGTTCTTGCATCACCGCGTCAAAGACGGTTAATAAATTAAGATCAACCATGCGAAGCTGTGGTTTCCCAATATCTATAATATTTGTTTTATCTGTTATTTTTACTTCTGGCATATTTAACTCCACTGTCACTCTAAACTCCCTTTTCCCAGACGGAGTGAAGAAATAATCTCCGTTAATATGATTTACCATACATATAAGATGAGAAAAAGAAAAAACATTAAAATTAGGAAAACATAAAGGCACAAACCTAAATGAACAAAGACCAATGCGATCGCAGTGTGGCTGGTGTCACTGCACGGTGATTCATATGTTTAAATTTCAAAAACAATATAACCATAAGCATGGCGAATATACAATCATACGTATAGTGAATGTGTATTTAAGTTTTAATTAAATGTTTATATTATTAATACATTAAAAGTTAACATTAATTTATCAATTTTGTGGTGTTACACCACCCATAGCCATTCATAATTACTATAAAAACAGATAAATCATTAAGATATGAAATTCCAAGAGCGACTTTTCCTTCAGTTCGCCGTTACAATAAATGCAAATAACTATGCTCAAATATGTCAAACCATGAAAATTATGTACAACCATCAACTGATTAATTTTATGTACCCCGAAAAATTCAGCACAATTCGCTTAAGTTTTGCAGAAACTTCCCCCCTCTAACGAGGCATTTGCTGGAGTGAGGGTTGACATCAGTCTTCATATCCAGTACCACTAAAAGCATATCGCATTCGCCTGGAGCTTAATTGATGACTTACATTGCTCGTTTCAACGGTCTACTACTACTAAACGCATCTTCGTTGCGCGGTAGACTGGTGGACGACATTCAGCATTAAGTCAGCTCCAGTTAAGACAAAAAACCCGCGCCGTTGCGCGGGTTTTTTTATGCTCGAAGCAAGGCGCCCTAAGAAACCAAGGACCTAAACCATGAGCCAGCAAGTCATTATTTTCGATACCACCTTACGCGATGGTGAACAGGCGTTACAGGCAAGCCTGAGTGTGAAAGAAAAACTGCAGATTGCGCTGGCCCTTGAGCGTATGGGCGTTGACGTGATGGAAGTGGGTTTCCCCGTTTCTTCACCGGGCGACTTTGAGTCAGTTCAGACTATCGCTCGTCAGGTTAAAAACAGCCGCGTTTGTGCCTTAGCTCGCTGCGTAGAAAAAGATATCGACGTTGCCGCAGAATCTCTGAAAGTCGCTGAGGCTTTCCGTATTCATACGTTTATCGCCACCTCGCCGATGCACATCGCGACGAAATTACGCAGTACGCTGGATGAGGTCATTGAGCGCGCGGTCTACATGGTTAAGCGTGCGCGTAATTATACCGATGACGTGGAGTTCTCCTGCGAAGATGCAGGCCGTACCCCTATCGCCGATTTGGCTCGCGTGGTTGAAGCTGCCATTAACGCGGGAGCCAAAACCATTAACATCCCCGATACCGTCGGTTACACCATGCCTTTCGAATTTGGGGCAATCATTTCTGGCCTGTATGAACGCGTACCAAATATCGATAAAGCCATCATCTCCGTACACACCCATGATGATTTAGGTTTGGGCGTAGGCAACGCACTGGCAGCCGTTCACGCCGGAGCGCGTCAGGTGGAAGGCGCGATGAACGGTATCGGCGAACGCGCCGGTAACTGCTCACTGGAAGAAGTGATCATGGCGATCAAAGTGCGTAAAGATATCCTGAATGTACAGACCCGCATCAATCACCAGGAGATCTGGCGCACCAGTCAATTAGTCAGCCAAATCTGCAACATGCCTATTCCGGCTAACAAAGCGATTGTCGGTAGCGGCGCCTTTGCCCACTCTTCCGGCATCCATCAGGACGGTGTACTGAAAAATCGTGAAAACTACGAAATCATGACGCCTGAATCCATCGGCCTGAACCAGGTACAGCTGAACCTGACGTCCCGTTCCGGACGTGCCGCGGTGAAACACCGTATGGACGAGATGGGATATAAAGAAAATGAATACAGCCTGGACAACCTGTACGACGCATTCCTGAAACTGGCGGACAAAAAAGGTCAGGTATTTGATTACGACCTGGAAGCGCTGGCCTTCATCAATAAACAGCAGGAAGAACCGGAGCATTTCCGTCTGGATTACTTCAGCGTGCAGTCCGGCTCAAACGACATCGCCACCGCCTCCGTCAAGCTGGCCTGTGGTGAAGAAGTCAAAGCCGAAGCGGCGAACGGTAACGGTCCGGTCGATGCCATTTATCAGGCAATCAACCGTGTAACTGAGTACAACGTCGAACTGGTGAAATACAGCCTGACCGCCAAAGGGCACGGTAAAGATGCGCTGGGTCAGGTGGATATCGTTGCCAACTATAATGGTCGTCGTTTCCACGGCGTCGGTCTGGCGACAGATATCGTCGAATCTTCCGCTAAAGCAATGGTTCATGTGCTGAACAACATCTGGCGCGCCGAAGAAGTCGAAAAAGAATTGCAACGCAAAGCTCAGAACAACGAGAACAACAAGGAAACCGTGTGATGTCGAAGAATTATCATATTGCTGTTTTGCCGGGTGACGGTATTGGCCCGGAAGTGATGGCGCAAGCCCTGAAGGTACTGGACGCAATCCGCAACCGCTTTAACATGCGCATTACCACCAGCCACTACGACGTGGGTGGTGCCGCTATCGATAACCACGGTCAGCCGCTGCCGCCTGCAACGGTTGAAGGCTGTGAACAAGCTGACGCCATTCTGTTTGGCTCCGTTGGCGGCCCGAAATGGGAAAATCTGCCGCCAAACCAGCAGCCAGAGCGTGGCGCGCTGCTGCCATTGCGTAAGCACTTCAAATTATTCAGCAATCTGCGCCCAGCTAAGCTCTATCAGGGTCTGGAAGCGTTTTGCCCTCTGCGCGCAGATATTGCCGCGAACGGTTTCGACATCCTGTGCGTACGCGAACTGACTGGCGGAATTTACTTCGGTCAACCAAAAGGCCGCGAAGGCAGCGGACAACATGAAAAAGCCTTTGATACCGAGGTTTATCACCGTTTCGAGATCGAACGTATTGCGCGTATCGCATTTGAATCCGCCCGTAAACGTCGCCGTAAAGTCACGTCGATTGATAAAGCTAACGTACTGCAAACGTCTATTCTGTGGCGCGAAATCGTCAATGAAATTGCTAATGAATACCCAGACGTTGAACTGGCGCATATGTACATCGACAACGCGACGATGCAATTGATCAAAGATCCTTCCCAGTTCGACGTGTTGCTGTGCTCTAACCTGTTTGGCGACATTCTGTCTGACGAGTGCGCCATGATCACCGGTTCAATGGGCATGTTACCGTCCGCCAGCCTGAATGATCAGGGCTTCGGTTTGTACGAGCCTGCTGGCGGCTCCGCTCCTGACATCGCCGGGAAAAACATTGCCAACCCTATCGCCCAAATCCTGTCGCTGGCGCTGCTGCTGCGCTACAGCCTGGATGCCAATGATGCGGCAACCGCAATTGAGAGCGCCATCAACCGCGCATTAGAAGAAGGCATCCGCACCGGTGACTTAGCCCGTGGCGCTGCCGCAGTCAGTACCGATGAAATGGGCGACATCATTGCCCGTTACGTCGCAGAAGGGGTGTAATCATGGCCAAAACGTTATACGAAAAATTGTTTGATGCGCACGTCGTCTTTGAAGCGCAAAACGAAACCCCGCTGTTGTACATCGACAGACATCTGGTGCATGAAGTGACCTCTCCGCAAGCGTTTGATGGCCTGCGCGCGCATGGCCGTCAGGTACGCCAGCCGGGTAAAACCTTTGCCACCATGGATCACAACGTCTCTACCCAGACCAAAGACATCAACGCGTCGGGTGAGATGGCACGCATCCAGATGCAAGAGCTGATTAAGAACTGTAACGAATTTGGCGTCGAGCTGTATGACCTGAACCATCCGTATCAGGGTATCGTTCACGTGATGGGGCCAGAACAAGGCGTGACGTTGCCGGGTATGACCATCGTCTGCGGCGATTCCCACACCGCTACACACGGCGCGTTCGGCGCGCTGGCGTTTGGTATTGGCACCTCTGAAGTTGAACACGTTCTGGCGACGCAGACCCTGAAACAGGGGCGCGCCAAAACCATGAAGATTGAAGTCAACGGTAAAGCAGCCCCTGGCATTACCGCCAAAGATATTGTGCTGGCGATTATCGGTAAAACCGGTAGTGCAGGCGGTACCGGACACGTAGTTGAGTTTTGTGGCGAAGCCATCCGCGCGCTGAGCATGGAAGGCCGCATGACCCTGTGCAACATGGCGATCGAATTGGGCGCGAAAGCGGGCTTGGTCGCGCCAGACCAGACCACCTTCAACTATGTCGAAGGCCGTCTGCATGCACCGAAAGGCAAAGACTTTGACGACGCGGTCGCCTACTGGAAAACCCTGCAAACGGATGAAGGCGCCACTTTCGACAGCGTCATCACCCTGCAAGCGGAAGAGATTGCGCCGCAGGTCACCTGGGGAACAAACCCGGGTCAGGTCATCTCGGTGAACGATAATATTCCCGACCCGGCATCCTTTGCCGATCCCGTTGAGCGCGCATCGGCTGAAAAAGCGCTGGCGTATATGGGGCTGAAGCCAGGTATTCCGTTAACGGAAGTGGCTATTGATAAAGTATTTATCGGTTCCTGCACCAACTCGCGTATTGAAGATTTACGCGCCGCGGCGGAAATCGCCAAAGGACGTAAAGTTGCGCCAGGCGTACAGGCACTGGTGGTGCCGGGCTCTGGTCCGGTGAAAGCGCAGGCGGAAGCAGAAGGTCTGGACAAGATCTTTATCGAAGCAGGATTCGAATGGCGTTTACCAGGCTGTTCCATGTGTCTGGCCATGAACAATGATCGCCTGAATCCGGGCGAGCGCTGCGCCTCCACCAGCAACCGTAATTTTGAAGGCCGTCAGGGCCGCGGTGGTCGCACGCATTTAGTCAGCCCGGCCATGGCCGCCGCTGCCGCCGTTACCGGTCATTTTGCCGACATTCGCAGCATCAAATAAGGAAACTACCATGGCAGAGAAATTTACCCAGCATACCGGCCTGGTTGTCCCACTGGATGCCGCCAACGTTGATACCGACGCAATCATTCCCAAACAGTTTTTGCAGAAGGTTACGCGTACCGGTTTTGGCGCTCATCTGTTTAACGACTGGCGTTTTCTGGACGAAAAAGGGCAACAGCCAAATCCTGAGTTCGTTTTGAACTTCCCGGAATATAAAGGGGCATCAATTCTGCTGGCGCGCGAAAACTTCGGCTGCGGTTCGTCACGCGAACATGCGCCGTGGGCGTTGACCGATTACGGCTTTAAAGTGGTGATTGCCCCAAGCTTTGCCGACATCTTCTACGGCAACAGTTTCAATAACCAACTGCTGCCGGTGACTCTGAGCGACGCGCAGGTAGATGAAATGTTTACCCTGGTGAAAGCCAATCCGGGCATTAAATTTGAAGTGGATCTGGAAGCGCAGGTGGTGAAAGCGGGCGATAAGTCCTACAGCTTTAAAATCGACGACTTCCGCCGCCACTGCATGCTGAACGGTCTGGACAGCATCGGGCTGACGCTGCAGCATGAAGCAGCCATCACCGAGTACGAAGACAAGCAGCCAGCATTTATGCAGTAATCTCTCCCGCTGGTCACCGCACGGTGGCCAGCCTCTACTCTTCGCCTACAGCGTATCGCCGTAATAGATTTGGTAGCCAAGATTAACGCTGCCCGGCGCATCCTTCCCGCCAAGACGTTTAATCAAAATATCCGCCGCCGTTTTGCCAATCTCAAAGCGTGGTGTAATCACGCTGGCGATTTTTTGCAGCCGCGCACGGCCAATTTCCAGCCCGTGGAAACCGGCAATCGCCATTTTTCCCGGCACATCGTACTGCTGTGCCTGACACTCCAGCAGCACGCCAACCGCCAGGTCATCGTTGGTACAGAAAATAGCGTCAATATCCGGCTTTTCCGCCATCGCCTGCTGGAACATTTTGCGCCCCAGCGCTACTGACGAAATCGTTTTTGGCGCCAGGTGATACGCCTCCAGCCCCTGCGCAGCCAGCGCATTCTCGGTACCGCGGTAACGACTCAAATCGCGAGGGTCGTCCATTGATCCAAAGAACGCAATGTGACGTTTTCCACTGTCGATAAACGCCTGGGTCATCTCGAAGGCCGCTTTTTCGTTATCGAAACCGACCTGTATATCAAGATACTGGCCGCTAATATCCATCAGTTCCGCCACCGGTACGCCGCTGGCGCGCACGTACTGGATCATCCGCTCGGTATGCAGTTTTCCGGTGAGGATCAAGCCGTCGATGTTGTAAGAGAGCAGATTCAGCACCTCGCGTTCTTCACGCTCGGCGTCATATTCGTAGTTGGCGATCAGCGTCTGGTACTGGCAAGCCGAGGTGACGGATTCAATTCCCGCCAGCACGTCGGCAAAGATCTGATTACGAAACGAGGGGATCAGCACACCAATAGTTTTGCTACGTGCGTTGAGCAGAATTTCCGGGGCGCGGTTAGGAATGTAGTTGTTCTCTTCCATGATTTTCGAAATCAATTCACGGCTGCGTTGCGACACCTGATTCGGGTCACGCAGATAACGGCTGACCGTCATCTTATTCAGACCGGCCAGATTAGCGATATCCTGTAATGTCATCCGATTGTTTTTCATGAGGTTCTCTACGACCAACATCCCATTATGCTCGCAGAGAACCTTATCACAGCCGGTTAGCGACTGCACTCCTCGCTCAACCTTAACGCGTTACCACCTCAGCCGACGGCGACGTGGTTTCATTTTGCGCACGAACGCAGTACATCAGCACCACCGATGACAGCAGAGCAATCGCCATGAAGGTGTAGGAGACGCCCGGCCCGCCGGTCACGCCGTTGAGGTAACCCACCAGCCACGCGCCGAGGAATGCCCCTAACGCGCCAAAACTGTTGATCATTCCCATCGACACGCCGGAGACGTTGCGCGGCAGCAGTTCGGGGATCAGCGCAAAGAACGGTCCGTAAGGCGCATACATACAGGCGGCGGCCACGACCAGCAGCGCGTAAGAGGGCCAGAAGGACTGGTTGCCCAGCATCCACGAGGCAAAGAACGCAATGGCAGCAATCAGCAGCAGCGGCCAGATAAACAGCTTACGGTTCTGGTATTTATCGGACAGCCAGGAAACCGTCAGCATCAGGCAGATCGCCGCCAGATACGGCACTGCCGCCAGCCAGCCCACCGCCACAATATCCATCTGCGCCGCGTTTTTCAGAATCGACGGCATCCACATCATGAAGCCATACACCCCGATGCTCCACAGCGCATGCACCGCGCAAAGCATAATGACGCTGCGTGAACGCATCGCTTCACCGTAGTTGCGCATCGGTTTGATGTCCCGCTGCTCGCGGTCCATCGCCTGCTGTAACGCCTGCTTCTCCTGCTCGCTCAACCAACCCGCATCCGCCGGTTTGTCGCGCACCAGAATCACCCAGCAGAAAGCCCAGATCACCGCAGGAATACCTTCAATGATAAACATTTCGCGCCAGCCCCAGGCTTCAATCAGGTAGCCAGAGACAATCGACATCCACAGCACTGTGACCGGGTTACCGAGAATTAAAAAGGTGTTGGCGCGCGAGCGTTCAGTTTTGGTAAACCAGTTGCTGATATAAATCAGCATCGCGGGCATCACCGCCGCTTCGACGATGCCGAGAATAAAGCGGATCGCCATCAGCGTTGGGATATTGCTGACAAAGCCGGTCGCCGCGGCACAAAGCCCCCAGAGGATCAGGCTGTAAAAAATCATTTTACGGACGCTATGTTTAACGGCATACATGGCGCCAGGCACCTGGAAAAAGAAATATCCCAGGAAAAAGAGCGCGCCAATCAGCGAGGCCGTGCCCTGGGTGATCCCTAAATCGTGTTCGATACCAGCGGCAGCGGCAAAGCCGTAATTGGCGCGGTCGAGATAAGCTAAGCTGTAGGTAATAAAAATAATCGGCATTAAATACCACCAGCGACGCGCTGGCAGTTTTGCGAGCATATTCATACTCACTCCTTGGATTATCATTAAAGGATGAGGTTGCTTCCCGCGGCCTCGTTAGCGATCAAACCGCGGCCAGCATGCCGCCATCGACAAACAGAAGATGCCCATTCACAAAGTCAGAGGCTGGGGCAGCCAGATAAACCGCCGCGCCGATCAACTCTTCCGGGTTACCCCAGCGAGCAGCGGGCGTGCGCTGGAACAGCCAGGCGGAGAATGCTTCATCGTTAACCAGCGCGGTGGTCATGTCGGTAGCGAAATAGCCGGGAGCAATACCGTTGACCTGAATATTGTATTCCGCCAGTTCCACGCACATGCCACGGGTTAACATTTTGACCGCGCCTTTTGACGCCGCGTAGGGGGTAATGGTTTTACGACCTAATTCACTTTGCATTGAGCAGATATTAATAATCTTCCCGCGGCGGCGTTGCACCATGTAGCGGGAAACCTGCTGTGATACCAGAAAGACCGATTTCTGGTTTACATCAATCACTTTGTCCCATTCAGCCTCCGGGAATTCGGTGAAGGGATAACGACGCTGGATTCCGGCGTTGTTAATTAAAATATCAATGGCCCCAACGTCCTTTTCAATTTGCGCGATGGCGCACACCACCTCTTCCCCGCTGGTAACATCAAATCCATAGCCAACAGCGCGATAGCCTTCGGCCACCAGTTTGTCCGCCGCCGCCTGCGCCCGCTGCTGGGTAATGTCGTTAATAACAATCTCAGCACCGTGCGCCGCCAGACCGCTGGCCAGCAGGTTACCAATGCCCTGAGCGGAACCGGTAATCAGCGCGCGTTTACCGGTCAGGTCGAATAGGTTTTTCATGAAAAAACTCCTTTTTTGATAACTGTTACGCGTAACTGTATACGCGTAACAGTAGAAAAAAGAAGATCCAGGAAGAGGAAAATGATCGTTATGTGATCAACGTTACATTTACGTGCAAGATAAAAAAAGAAGGATAGGCCTGATAAGCGTAACGCGTTCAGGCCGTAGGGACAGGTTGCCGGATGGCGGCGTAAACGCCTTATCCGGCCGACAAAAACGACAAAAACTAATGCAAAATATCGCCAGGCCGGGCACTACGACGCCAGGACTGCGCCGGACTAAACGTCCTTCACCCGCCCGGTCATCCACAGCGTAACCACCGAAATCACCGCAATCACCCAATAGACGGCATAGTGACCATAGCTTTGCGCAACTGCCCCCTGAATCACCCCTGCCAGAATGACTCCCGTTGAAATACTGTTGGTAAATAATGTGGTCGCTGACCCCGCACGTCCAGGCATCAGATCCTGAAACCACAGCATGCCTATCCCGGCGATAATACCGATAAATACCGCGTTAAACAGTTGCAGCACCAGCAGCGCCATACGGCTGTGAAAGAAGATCAAACCAATATAAAACAGCACGCCTGCCGCTACGGCCGCGATCATCATTCGCCGTTTACCAAAGCGCTTCACGTAATAGCCTGCCAGAATCATCGCCGGAATTTCCAGCCCAGCCGCCGTCCCCATCAGGATCCCGGCCAGCTTGTCCGGCAAGCCCAGTTCAAGACTTATCCACAGTGGCATATCAATGATGTACATGGTGTTGCAGGTCCACATCAGCGTGGAGGCAATAAACAACATACGCACATTTTTGTCCTGCCAACCGCCGGTCTGTTCCTGCGGCACGTCTACAGGCTGCTCCACCCGCGCGACAGACGGCAGTATCAGCGCAATCAGCACCAGGCTAATGGCAAAAATCCCTGCGGCAATGGAAAACATCGCCGTAAAGCCGTAATTCAGCGCCAGCATGAATGCCAGTGGCGGTCCTATCACCCAGGCCAACGAAAGCTGCGCACGCATCACCGAGCTAAACATCACCACTTCACGCGCGGAGTTATCAGCATATTCTCGCGCCAGCGCAAACAGCTGCGGCATGGCGGTGTTCGCCAGCGAGGCCAGCAGCACACCGCAGGTGATCAGCGTTAGATAGTGGCGATTAAAGGCAAACAGCAGCGCATTGCCAATCGCCATCAGGCAGCAAAACATGATCAGCTTGCGCCGATCGCCCTGGCTGTCGGATCGTTTCGCGAGGCCAAGGCTGACGACGATCCCGACAATCGCATTGACGGTGTAAAACAGCCCGACCCAAAATGGCTGCGCCCCGACTTCACGGCTCAGGAACAGACTCAGGGTGGGTGCCTGCAATGCCCCCGCCACGCCCATCATAAAAGCGACCAGCATAAATGCCGCGTAAACGCCGTTGAGGCGCCGTCCCATGGTCATAATCCAGAGCATATCTTTCCTTTTAAGCGCAGCTGAAACGAAAAAAGCCAGCAGATAATACCTGCTGGCGGGTGAACGAGGCTGTATCCTGCCATTATATCTGGCATCGACGCTGGGTAAAAAACGCATAATCCAGGCGGAGGGCGCTGGGTATAGAAATCTATTCCCAAGCCTGACAACGCAGAGTATGCGTTTTTTACACGCGTCCCGGAGGGCTGGGGCCATTTTTTCACATAGCTGTGTTGCTCACACCTTATTTGGTTCACCAAATTTCACTGTTCGCGCCTTGCCATGTGAAAAAATAGCCACCAGCGATGCTCAGATATAATGGCAGGATACAGCCTGCACCAATACTCAGTCACACATGATGTCTGCAATTTCCAATTCAGGAGTCAGATGTCATCTCCCACTGCATCAGCTCTTCGAGCATCTTTAAGCGCTGCGGTGCGCTCAGGCAAGCCAACCAGGACGATTTTTCCGTCGTGGTAAAGTACTTCAACCAGAACTGACGCATAGATGACCCCTTCGTTGTCTCATCGCTTCATCGGAATCTATTATTGGCTTAATATAGGGATTATAAAATTGCTGAGTTTTCCGCAGGAGTTCCCCTTTTATGTCTTCTGGTCGTTTGCAACAACAGTTCATCCGTCTGTGGCAATGCTGTGACGGCAAAGCGCAAGACACGACGCTCAACGAGCTGGCGGATCTGCTGAGCTGCTCGCGCCGCCATATGCGTACGCTGCTTAATACCATGCAGGATCGCGGCTGGTTAACGTGGGAAGCTGAAGTTGGACGAGGTAAACGCTCGCGCCTGACATTCCTCTATACCGGGCTGGCGCTCCAGCAGCAGCGCGCGGAAGACCTACTGGAACAGGATCGCATCGATCAACTGGTGCAACTGGTCGGTGACAAAACGGCCGTACGGCAAATGCTGGTCTCCCATCTGGGTCGCAGCTTTCGCCAGGGTCGGCATATCATGCGCGTTCTCTATTACCGCCCCATGCACAACCTGCTCCCCGGCACGGCATTACGCCGCTCCGAAACCCATATCGCCCGGCAAATCTTCAGCGCCTTAATTCGGGTAAATGAGGAAAACGGGGAACTGGAAGCGGACATTGCCCATCACTGGCAGCAAATTTCACCTTTACACTGGCGATTCTTCCTGCGTCCGGGGATCCATTTTCATCATGGCCGCGAGCTGGAAATGGCAGATGTTATCGCCTCACTGATGCGCATTAACAGCCTGCCGCTGTACTCACACATCACGCAGATCGTCTCTCCCACTGCCTGGACGCTGGATATCCATCTGGCCCAGCCAGACCGCTGGCTTCCCTGGCTTTTGGGGCAGGTCCCCGCCATGATCCTGCCGCGAGAATGGGAAACGCTAAACAACTTCTCCAGTCACCCGATTGGTACCGGTCCGTATGCGGTAATACGAAACACCAATAACCAACTGAAAATTCATGCATTTGATGATTACTTTGGCTACCGGGCCCTGATCGACGAAGTTAACGTTTGGGTATTACCCGACATCGGAGAAGAGCCTGGCGGCGGGTTGACGCTAAAAGGTCCCACAGAGGATGAAAAGGCGATCGAAAGCCGCCTCGAAGAAGGTTGCTACTACCTGCTGTTTGATGCGCGTAGCCACCGTGGAGCTAACCAGGAGGTCCGCGAATGGGTAAGCCGCATTCTCTCGCCAACGAATTTAATCTGCCACGCCGACGAACAGTACCAGCGACTGTGGTTTCCCGCGTATGGTTTACTCCCCCGCTGGCATCACGCAAAACCCGGTCATGGTGAAAAACCCGCCGGGCTGGAAACGCTGACTATCACTTACTATCGCGATCACATCGAACACCGGATTATCGCGCAGATAATGAAGACATTGCTCGCGCAGCATCAGGTGCAGTTGAATATTCAGGAGATCGACTACGATCAATGGCATGCAGGTGAAATCGTCAGCGATATCTGGCTCAACAGCGCCAACTTTACCCTACCGCTCGACTTCTCACTGTTCGCCCATTTGTGCGAAGTCCCGTTGCTGCAAAACTGTATCTCGCGGGACTGGGAAAACGATGCGGCTCGCTGGCGAACGGGCGAAATGAGCCTGGCTGCATGGTGCCAACAGCTGCTCGCCACAAAGGCCATTGTGCCATTAATCCACCACTGGCTGATCATTCAGGGACAGCGCAGTATGCGCGGGCTGCGCATGAATACCCTCGGCTGGTTTGATTTTAAATCGGCGTGGTTTGCTCCGCCGGATCCTTAATTGCTGCTAAGCAACAAAATCATTACACTAACGCCGTTCTCAACGGGGTGCTAAATAAAAACATACACAAAATCATTCGATCTGCGTATGGGCTGAGAGATACCCGTCGAACCTGATCCGGATAATGCCGGCGAAGGGATTTGAGGCTTATCTCAAGTCCTTTGCCACCCAACTCTTGAGGTGCAAAGTGTTTAAAAAATGTCTTCCGCTTTTACTGCTGTGCGCAGCGCCTGTCTTCGCCAAACCTGTACTGACCGTCTATACCTACGACTCGTTCGCAGCTGACTGGGGCCCGGGCCCAACAATCAAAAAAGCCTTTGAAGCTGACTGCAATTGCGAGCTGAAACTGGTCGCGCTGGAAGATGGCGTCTCGCTGCTTAACCGCCTGCGCATGGAAGGAAAAAACAGCAAAGCCGACGTCGTGCTGGGTCTGGATAACAACCTTCTGGAAGCCGCCACACAAACCAAACTCTTTGCCAAAAGTGGTGTAGCAAACGACACCGTTAACGTACCCGGCGGCTGGAAAAACGATACCTTCGTGCCGTTTGACTACGGTTATTTCGCCTTCGTTTATGATAAGAACAAGCTGAAGAATCCGCCCAAAAGCCTGAAAGAACTGGTAGAGAGCGACCAAAAATGGCGCGTCATTTATCAGGATCCACGCACCAGCACGCCAGGTCTGGGTCTGCTGCTATGGATGCAGAAAGTCTATGGTGATAAAGCGCCAGAGGCGTGGCAGAAACTGGCAGCCAAAACCGTCACCGTCACCAAGGGCTGGAGCGAAGCCTACGGCCTGTTCCTGAAAGGTGAAAGCGATCTGGTGCTCAGCTACACCACCTCTCCGGCCTATCACATCATCGCCGAGAAAAAAGACAACTACGCCGCCGCTAATTTTAGCGAAGGCCACTATTTGCAGGTGGAAGTCGCCGCCCGCACCGCGGCCAGCAAGCAGCCGGAACTGGCCGAGAAATTCCTGAAGTTCATGGTGTCTCCGGCATTCCAGAATGCGATTCCGACCGGCAACTGGATGTATCCCGTGACGCAAGTCGCCCTGCCGTCAGGATTCGAGCACCTGAATAAACCGACCACCGCGCTGGAATTTACGCCACAGCAGGTTGCGACTCAACGTCAGGCATGGATTAGCGAATGGCAACGCGCCGTCAGCCGTTAATCCCCGGCTGGCTGGTTCCAGGGCTTACCGCCGCCACGCTGATGGTGGCCGTTGCCCTGGCCGCGTTTCTGGCACTGTGGTTTAACGCCCCGCAGGGAGAGTGGTCCTCGCTGTGGCAAGATGACTACCTGTGGCACGTGGTGCGCTTTTCTTTCTGGCAGGCTTTTCTATCCGCTGTGCTGTCGGTTGTCCCGGCGATTTTCCTTGCCAGAGCGCTCTATCGCCGCCGTTTTCCAGGACGTCTGGCGCTGCTGCGCCTGTGCGCCATGACATTAATCCTGCCGGTGCTGGTCGCGGTCTTCGGTATTCTTAGCGTCTACGGTCGCCAGGGATGGCTGGCCTCACTCTGGCATGTCTTCGGGCTGGAATGGACCTTTTCGCCTTACGGTTTGCAGGGCATTCTGCTGGCGCACGTCTTTTTCAATCTGCCGATGGCCAGCCGCCTGCTGTTACAATCGCTGGAGAGTATTCCCGGCGAACAGCGGCAGTTAGCCGCTCAGTTGGGTATGCGTGGCTGGCATTTCTTCCGTTTTGTTGAATGGCCGTGGCTGCGTCGTCAGATCCTGCCCGTCGCAGCACTCATCTTTATGCTGTGCTTCGCCAGCTTCGCCACCGTTCTGTCGCTGGGCGGCGGGCCACAGGCCACGACCATCGAGCTGGCTATCTATCAGGCGCTGAATTTTGATTACGATCCTGCCCGCGCAGCCATGCTGGCGTTGATCCAGATGGTTTGTTGTTTGGCGCTTGTGCTTCTCAGTCAACGTCTGAGCCGCGCGATTGCTCCCGGTGCTACCCTGGTACAAGGCTGGCGCGATCCTGACGATCGCCTGCACAGCCGACTGACTGACGCAATCCTGATTATTCTGGCCCTGTTGCTGTTGCTGCCGCCGCTGCTGGCGGTGATTGTCGATGGCTTAAACCGCCATGTTCTGGATGTACTGATGCAGCCAGTGCTGTGGCAGGCGCTGGGAACCTCGCTGCGCATCGCATTAGCAGCAGGAGCGTTATGCGTCATACTCACCATGATGCTGTTATGGAGCAGTCGTGAACTTCGTGCACGACTGCAGGTGCTGGCAGGTCAGATGCTGGAACTGAGCGGCATGATGATCCTCGCCATGCCGGGTATCGTGCTGGCAACCGGCTTCTTTCTGCTGCTCAATAACACTATTGGGCTTCCCGAATCTGCCGACGGCATTGTCATTTTTACCAATGCGCTGATGGCGATCCCTTATGCATTGAAGGTGCTGGAAAACCCAATGCGTGACGTCACTGCGCGCTATAGTATGTTGTGCCAATCGTTGGGCATTGAGGGATGGTCGCGCCTGAAAGTGGTTGAACTGCGCGCCCTGAAGCGCCCGCTGGCACAGGCGATGGCGTTTGCCTGCGTGCTGTCGATTGGCGATTTTGGCGTAGTGGCGTTATTTGGTAATGAGGATTTCCGCACCCTGCCGTTTTATTTATATCAGCAGATTGGCTCTTATCGCAGTCAGGATGGCGCAGTTACGGCGTTATTACTGCTGATCCTGTGCTTTACGCTGTTTACCGTTATTGAGAAATTGCCGGGTCGAAATGTTAAAACTGATTGATATCACATGGCTTTATCACCATCTGCCCATGCGCTTTACGCTGTCGGTCGCGCGCGGTGAGCAGATAGCGATACTCGGGCCCAGCGGCGCCGGGAAAAGTACGCTGCTGAATCTGATTGCCGGCTTTCTCACGCCTGCCAGCGGTAACATGGTGATTGACGGTGAAGATCACACCACGACACCACCCTCGCGCCGTCCTGTTTCTATGCTGTTTCAGGAAAACAACCTGTTCAGCCATCTGAGCGTACAGCAAAATATCGGCCTGGGCCTGAATCCTGGATTGAAGCTTAACGCATCGCAGCGGGAGAAAATACTCCACATCGCCCAGCAAATGGGGATCGACTCTCTGCTGGAACGCCTCCCCGGTGAGCTTTCCGGCGGACAGCGGCAGCGCGTGGCGCTGGCGCGTTGTCTGGTGCGGGAACAACCTATTTTACTGCTTGATGAACCGTTCTCTGCACTTGATCCCGCGCTGCGCCAGGAGATGCTAACGCTGGTGGCCGAAGTCTGTCGCGAGAAGCAACTGACGTTACTGATGGTTTCCCACAGCGTAGAAGATGCGGCGCGAATTGCGCCCCGCTCGATTGTGGTCGCCGACGGGCGCATCGCCTGGCAGGGCGATACGGACGATCTGTTAAGCGGCAACGCTAGCGCCTCGGCGCTATTGGGCATTAAAGCATAATGCGTTGCCGGATGACGGCGTGAACGCCTTATCCGGCCTACATAATGTGCGACCTGTAGGCCGGATAAGGCGAAGCCGCCATCCGGCAAAAGATTCGTCAGTAACCCACGACTTTACGCAGAATATCGATATACACCGGCATCAGCGGATGGCGCAGTAACGCCACCAACGCAACCACACCGATCCCGAGCGTCAACGGCGCCAGATACAGCAAACGGCTGCGGGGGAAATACGCCGTTAAGCGATCGACAGCCGCTTTGCCACTGCGCCATAGCCGCCAGCAAAACCAGCCGCCAACCCAGAGCAACACCGCCGTCGCCAGCAGCAACCATTTGAAATCCCCGCTCTGCATATCAGAAGGAATATCAATTGCCGCTCCCGCCAGGATCCCCGGCAGGAAGTAGAACGGTGGCCACAGCACGCAGCCGATAATATTCGGGACGATAAATTTAGCGACAGGCAGATCCAGCATGCCTGCTACCATCGGCACCAGCGGACGCGTCGGTCCGACAAAACGCCCCACCAGAATAGTAAACATGCTGTGCTGATGCAGGGCGTGCTCGGTTTTATCCAGCAACGCCTTGTTCTTTTTCATGAACGACCAACGGTGCAATGGCTTTTTAAAGCGCCAGCCCAGCCAAAAAGAGATCCAGTCCCCCAATAAGCAACCTATAATGCCCGCAAGCCAGGCATGCCAGAAGTTCAGTTCGCCGCTGCCAATCAGCGCCCCCAGCCCCGCCATCATCACGGTCCCGGGTAGAATCAGGCCAACCAGCGCCAGCGACTCCAAAAAAGCCACCAGAAGTACGGCGATCAGAGAGTACAGGGCGGACTGGAGAATAAAGTGTTCCAGCAATGCTTGCATAATGTGTCCGTCAAATTTACGAAGCAGGGATTTTGATAACCCCTCTCAACTTCGTCAAGCCATCAATTGTCTGAATAGATTGCGAGTTATGACAACTTTCAGGATACATCATTCACTTTTTATTCACATCCAGCGTAATTGGGATGCTCAGGAACACACTTTGCGTCACTTCACCCTCTCAACGAACTCCAGTTCGAGGATATCTGATTTTTGGTAGACGCAATAACGGTGATAATTACTGGAGAAATCATTAGGATCGTGATAAATCCATAAGCAATCATATTTTATTGAAGAACCGAGTTGTTGTAGAAAATCACGTAAGACTGTTTTTTTTTCAGCAACATCCTTAACATGATGCCATGTTATTATGACTAGTGTTCGCTGTTCATCTAAATCATAATCATAGTTATAATCAATATCTTCTGATATTAATGGTATGCTTTTTAGCGTATCAGGCGTATATAGCCAGTATGAGAAAATATCATCTCGCTTATAATGATGTTCTCCCGATGTCAAAACAAACCAACCATAGAACGCCAAAGGGGATAGCAGAAATAATGAAGAAATAAATAGAGCATATTTTCTCATCTCTCTACTCACTTAAGTGGAGAATGAGGATGAAGCAGAAAAAAAGATGGTCTATCAAAAGGCGAGTCAGCATAACCCAGTGTATCAGAAATTGAAAACGTACCATAAAGCTCATGATTCAATCTATTTTTTCCTTAAAAAAGTCGCCAACAGGATTATTATTAAACTGATTGTACAATAAACCTGAAAATGAATTATCTAATGGTTTTATATAACTCAACCACTCTGGGAGATTTTTTTTGATAGGCTCACCATATCTGAATGGTGGTTTTGTCGAAAATAAATACGGAAAAAAATCTCTATTTTTAAAAGTACCGATTGGATCATGAGCATCTCATATCTGTATGGCCGTTTCATAGGATACAGGTTTTGCTCGCCACAATGGGTCTGGTCCCGTACCAAAAACACGATAAAAGCCGACTAAATCAGAAACCAAATCCTCCACACTAAATCCACTATCCGTGTACCAGTTGAAAAGGATAGAGTTCTGCCATGCTTCGAATCGTTTTGCCGTCCCATACATAATAGTCAAAGCCACTCGTGCCTTAAGCACTGGAGAAAGACAAGCACGAACCATAACTTGAGTATGTACACCAGTATGAAAAGTAAAGTTTACCCCAAATAAATTTTTCCCTTTTCCCATTTCTTGATAATAGTTTACCGGGAAGTACCAATCATTGAACTCATTATAATATTTTGCCCACTGTTCTTGCTCAAGCTTTTTCTTTAAGAATCTGGCATCATCACCCTGAGCATGACCTAAATCAATCCATCCCAGCTCTTCTGTATAAATTAAACCATTTTTTTTAGTGGTTGCAAAAGTCCCATCAGTAATATCAAATCGCTTACTCATTTAAAACCTCCTTGACAGGTGGTTTATAGCAAGAATAATTTTATCAAACAAATGCTAATTTCTTATTTTTTATAGATATCTATTCATCACAAAATTACAACTTATTTTAGATGCCAAATTTTAAGGCGCTGAAAGAAGTTGAATACTCCCAGCGCTACATAATAAATTTATTCACATCCAGCGCGAAACTCGCTCGGACTGGCGCCGGTACATTTTTTGAAAACACGAGAGAAATAGAGCTGGTCGTCAAAGCCAACATTGCGACCTACGGTGGCAATGGGCATACGTGTGGTACTCAGTAATAGCTTCGCCTGGCTGATGCGCTGGTCCTCGCGCCAGCTTAATACGCTGATACCTAACTGCTGACGGAACAGATGCGACAAACGGGAAGGCGACAGGCAGACGTGCTGCGCGACGCTGGCGATATCAAAATTGCTGTCCGCCAGGTGATCGCTGATGTACTGGCAGGCATCGCGGACGCGGTTGTCCATGGGCGGGTGTAGCGATTCATTGATGGCTTCCATACGTCGGAGCAACAACTGTTCCAGTAAATTAATCGCCAGCAGTTCAGAATAACGACCTTCTCCCTGCCCGGCGTTAATTATCTGCCCAAACAGCTCGTTAAAATGCGGCTGATGCGCTTCATCCGGGCGAAAAAAACCGGTCTGGGCAAAAATGGCTGGCCAGGTCAGCCACTCCTGCCAGTAGGCGCGCGGGCGAAAGTAAACCCACTGGTGATACCACTCGCTGGCGTCAGGGTGGCGTCCGTAGTGGTGAATTTCTCCTGGTGGAAACAACAGAATATCGCCAGGCCGGCAGACAAACTGCTTGCCCTGATTATTGATAACCCCTTCGCCACGGATGGTGAGATTGAGGATATAACCCTTCATACCCAGCGGCCTGTCGATAAAAAAATCCAGGTATCCGTTCGCCTCAATGGGGGTTAATCCGGCCACCAAATGCGCGTTAAACGAATAACCTGGCAACAGGGGATCGTTTTGCGTTTCAGCCATAATTTCAATACTCCCTATGTCCTGCCAAGAAACAATTTGTCCATATTACGCCAGACATCATCGCTGTCGCCCCTGCGGGCCGCTGTATTTGCGGTAATGGACCACCAATCCCGCTTGTGAAAAGCTCTTTGTAAAAAACATGTACTACGCCAACGTCAAAATCGGCTAACAAAAGTGTCTATAACTACGGCAGAAATGTCCACATTGATTATTTGCACAGCGTCACACTTTGTGATGCCACAGCATTTTAATCCATAAGATTAGCGGATCCTGCCTGACGGTTTTTATCGCTACTCACTACTGTTTATCCATACCCGTATTTTTGGATGGAGTAAGACGATGGCGATTGCAATTGGCCTCGATTTTGGTAGTGATTCAGTACGCGCTTTGGCGGTGGAATGTGCCACCGGCGAAGAGATCGCCACCAGCGTTGAGTGGTATCCACGTTGGCAGGAAGGGCAGTATTGCGATGGCCCAAACAACCAGTTTCGCCATCATCCGCGCGACTACATTGAATCCATGGAAGCGGCGCTGAAAACCGTATTGGCCGAACTGAGCGCTGAACAGCGCGCGGAAGTGGTCGGGATCGGCGTTGACAGTACCGGCTCAACCCCGGCGCCCATCGATGCAGACGGTAACGTACTGGCACTGCGTCCGGAGTTCGCGGAAAACCCGAATGCAATGTTTGTCCTGTGGAAAGATCACACCTCAGTAGAAGAAGCTGAAGAAATCACCCGCCTGTGCCACACACCGGGCAAGATCGATTACTCCCGCTATATCGGCGGCATTTATTCCAGCGAATGGTTCTGGGCCAAAATCCTGCATGTAACTCGTCAGGACCATGCGGTAGCCGAAGCTGCGGTCTCGTGGATTGAGCTATGCGATTGGGTTCCGGCCCTGCTCTCCAACACCGTACGCCCACAGGATATTCGTCGCGGTCGCTGCAGCGCCGGACATAAATCCCTGTGGCATGAAAGCTGGGGTGGTCTGCCGCCAGCCAGTTTCTTTGACGAACTCGACCCCATCCTCAACCGCCATCTGCAATACCCAATGTTTACCGATACCTTCACCGCGGATCTGCCGGTTGGCACCCTGTGCGCTGAGTGGGCACAGCGCCTGGGGCTACCGGAAAGCGTGGTGATTGCAGGCGGTGCTTTTGACTGCCATATGGGCGCGGTTGGCGCAGGCGCACAGCCTAACACGCTGGTGAAAGTCATCGGCACGTCGACCTGCGACATTCTGATTGCCGACAAACACAGCGTTGGCGAACGCGCGGTGAAAGGCATTTGCGGCCAGGTTGATGGCAGCGTGGTACCTAGTTTTATTGGCCTCGAAGCTGGCCAGTCTGCATTCGGTGATATCTATGCCTGGTTTAGCCGCGTGCTGAGCTGGCCTCTGGAACAGCTTGCCGCACAGCATCCGGAACTGCAGTCCCAGATTAAAGCCAGTCAAAAACAGCTGCTGCCTGCACTCACTGAAGCATGGGCGAAAAATCCATCACTGGAGCATCTCCCGGTGGTGCTCGACTGGTTCAACGGTCGCCGTACGCCCAATGCCAACCAGCGCTTGAAAGGGGTAATTACCGATCTGAACCTGGCAACTGACGCGCCAGCGCTGTTCGGTGGGCTGATTGCCGCCACGGCCTTTGGCGCACGCGCCATTATGGAATGCTTCACCGAACAAGGCATTGCGGTTAACAACGTAATGGCGCTTGGCGGTATCGCGCGCAAGAACCCGGTCATCATGCAGGCCTGCTGTGACGTGCTGAACCGCCCGCTACAGATTGTCGCTTCAGACCAGTGCTGCGCACTCGGTGCGGCTATCTTCGCTGCCGTTGCCGCGAAAGTACACGCGGATATCCCAGCCGCTCAGCAGCAAATGGCAAGCGCCGTGGAAAACACGCTGCAACCTCGCCCAGAGCAGGCTCAACGTTTTGAACAACTCTACCGCCGCTATCAGCAGTGGGCGGTAAGCGCTGAACAACAATACCTTCCGACTGCCGCTCCGGCGCAACAAGCCCCGGTAGACCTGGCAACCCTGACACATTAAGGACACGACAATGACGATTTTTGATAACTATGAAGTGTGGTTTGTGATTGGTAGCCAGCATCTGTATGGCCCTGAAACCCTGCGTCAGGTAACCCAACATGCGGAGCACGTCGTTAACGCACTGAATACTGAAGCCAAACTGCCCTGTAAGCTGGTATTAAAGCCGCTGGGAACTTCCCCTGACGAGATTACCGCTATCTGTCGTGACGCTAACTACGACGATCGCTGTGCAGGGATTGTGGTCTGGCTGCATACCTTCTCCCCGGCCAAAATGTGGATCAACGGCCTGACTATCCTTAATAAACCGCTACTTCAGTTCCACACCCAGTTCAACGCCGCCCTGCCGTGGGACAGCATTGATATGGACTTTATGAACCTGAACCAAACCGCGCACGGCGGTCGTGAGTTCGGCTTTATCGGCGCACGTATGCGTCAGCAGCACGCCGTGGTCACCGGTCACTGGCAGGACAAACAGGCACACGAACGCATCGGCTCCTGGATGCGCCAGGCCGTGTCCAAACAGGACACTCGCCATCTGAAAGTCTGCCGTTTTGGCGACAACATGCGCGAAGTTGCGGTCACAGATGGCGATAAAGTCGCTGCGCAGATCAAGTTCGGTTTCTCGGTAAACACCTGGGCCGTGGGCGATCTGGTGCAGGTCGTGAACGCAATTAGCGACGGCGAAATCAACGCGCTAATCGATGAGTATGAAAGCACTTACACCATGACGGCGGCGACGCAAGTCCACGGTGAAAAACGTCAGAACGTCCTGGAAGCTGCCCGTATTGAACTGGGGATGAAGCGCTTCCTGGAACAGGGTGGATTCCACGCCTTCACCACCACATTTGAAGATTTACACGGCCTGAAACAGCTTCCGGGTCTGGCCGTACAGCGTCTGATGCAGCAAGGCTATGGCTTTGCGGGTGAAGGCGACTGGAAAACCGCCGCTCTGCTTCGCATCATGAAGGTGATGTCAACCGGTCTGCAGGGCGGCACCTCATTTATGGAGGATTACACCTACCACTTCGAGAAAGGCAACGATCTGGTACTCGGTTCGCACATGCTGGAAGTTTGCCCGTCCATCGCGGTGGAAGAGAAACCGATCCTCGACGTACAGCACCTCGGCATTGGTGGTAAAGACGATCCCGCCCGTCTGATCTTCAACACCAAAGCCGGCCCGGCCGTGGTTGCCAGCCTGATCGATCTCGGCGATCGTTTTCGCCTGCTGGTTAACTGCATCGACACGGTACAAACACCGCACTCCCTGCCGAAACTGCCTGTAGCTAACGCGCTGTGGAAAGCTCAACCGGATCTGCCAACCGCATCTGAAGCATGGATCCTGGCCGGTGGCGCGCACCACACCGTGTTCAGCCACGCGCTGGATCTGAACGATATGCGCCAGTTCGCTGAAATGCACGATATCGAGATCGCTGTGATCGATAACGATACCCGCCTGCCGGCCTTTAAGGACGCGCTGCGCTGGAACGAAGTGTATTACGGGTTCAAACGTTAATTGTCGAAACGGATTGCCCGGTGGCATTTCATTTACCGGGCCTACAAATCACCGTAGGCCGGATAAGCGAAGCGCCATCCGGCATTCAGGAGTTAACATGCTAGAAGATCTTAAACGTCAGGTACTGGAAGCCAATCTGGCGTTGCCTAAGCACAATCTGGTCACCCTGACCTGGGGGAACGTCAGCGCCGTCGATCGCGAGCGCGACGTGTTTGTGATTAAACCTTCCGGGGTCGATTACAGCGTAATGACCGCAGACGATATGGTGGTAGTCAGTATCGCCACGGGTGAAGTAGTCGAAGGCCAGAAGAAGCCCTCTTCCGACACCCCAACGCACCGACTGCTGTATCAGGCATTCCCGACCATTGGCGGTATTGTTCATACCCACTCGCGTCACGCGACAATCTGGGCGCAGGCGGGTCAGTCGATTCCGGCCACGGGTACCACCCATGCGGACTATTTCTACGGTTCGATTCCCTGCACACGGAAAATGACCGACGAAGAAATCAACGGCGAATATGAATGGGAAACCGGCAATGTGATCGTTGAAACCTTTGAGAAACAAGGTATTGACGCCTCGCAGATGCCTGGCGTGCTAGTGCACTCTCACGGTCCGTTTGCCTGGGGAAAAAATGCCGAAGATGCAGTGCATAACGCCATCGTGCTGGAAGAAGTCGCCTACATGGGGATCTTCTGTCGCCAGCTCGCGCCGCAATTGCCAGATATGCAACAAACCCTGCTAGATAAGCATTACCTGCGTAAACACGGTGCTAAAGCCTACTACGGGCAGTAACCTTTATATAAGCGCGTTTTGATCGTCGCGCGCTTTATTTCTACTCGGCTATATATTCAGCAAAAGCACTTTGATAAACACAGTTATTAGAAGAAACATACTCAATCACATTGTCATAATTCCCATGAGTTTCCTCTCCTTCCAGTGAATGGAAGAAAATATAATCTGTTATCGTTGACTGCCATTTCTGCCCACACAACAAATAATTAATTACCGTATCACGATGACCATTTCTTCTGTCATGCCCCTGCCAGTGAAAAAAAACGTTTCCACTTTCAATTATTTCAGTCCGCCAAATTTGTCCGGTCCATGTTTTGTACTCAATATATTTGCTCACAGTTTTAATTAATGGGTTTGATAGCTGAGTATTAACAAATAGATAGTGCTGGTATCCAGGCAAAATTGCCTGAGTATAAACATTCATAAAAACTCCATCTCATCACTTTCCCGGATATGTATTAAGAAGCACCCGAACAGTAAGCTGAAAATAAATTATATCCCGAGATAAAAACCAAATTCTACAGAGAGATTCCCGACGAATTCGAACTGAAAATCCGTTTCTATTCGGCAATAAATACGATTAAATATATATTATATTTCAAACTCATATCCGGATACTTCGAATAAAATCTTTACATCAACCATTAATAAACACAAATAAAAAAAGTAACTTTTCCTGAATCCGAGAAAGATGTAGCAAAAATAAATAAGCACAAATCCGAAAAACAGCAAACATCCGATAATGGACTTTATAATATCAATTCAATACATAACCCAGATGGACAATCGCCATTTAAAACAACAGCCACACCAATAAAATAGTTCACTGCAACTCGTCTTAGGCACGATATTCATATATTAAATACGAAGATAACCCAGGCTGACACAACACATTTTTTACTCAGAGACGCTTTTTACTCCAGCGGGTACCGCGTCTTACGCCGAATAACTGTACAAAATAACAGTACAATCATGTAAACCAGGCTATAATAGTGTCTGGCTTTTTGACGGATACACAGCGTGGCGCAGGCAGGCTTTATTCTAACCCGACACTGGCGGGACACTCCGCAGGGAACTGAGGTCTCATTCTGGCTGGCTACAGACGATGGGCCGCTGCAGGTCACGCTTGCGCCTCAGGAGTCAGTCGCGTTTATTCCCACCAGTCAGGTTCCTCGCGTCACGTCATTATTACGTACTGAAAACGGCTATCGCCTGACGCCTCTTCAGTTGCAAGACTTCCACCGCCAGCCCGTTTCCGGCCTGTATTGCCGCTCACATCGCCAGCTTATGCGGCTGGAAAAACTGCTGCGCGAAAACGCAGTCACCGTCTACGAAGCTGACGTACGGCCGCCGGAGCGGTATCTGATGGAGCGCTTTATCACCTCCCCTGTTTGGGTCGAAGGCGACAGACATGACGAAATGCTGGTTAATGCCCGCCTGAAGCCGAACCCTGACTATCGACCACCGCTAAAATGGGTATCGCTGGATATCGAAACCACGCGCCACGGCGAACTCTACTGCATCGGTCTTGAGGGCTGTGGGCAGCGTATTGTCTATATGCTCGGCCCGGCAAACGGTGACGCCTCTGCGCTGGATTTTGAACTTGAGTACGTTGCAAGCCGCCCGCAGTTGTTGGAAAAGCTCAATGACTGGATTGCCCGTCACGATCCTGATGTGATAATCGGCTGGAACGTCGTGCAATTCGATTTACGCGTCCTGCAAAAGCACGCCGAACGTTACCGCATTCCCCTGCGTTTTGGTCGTGACAATAGCGAGCTGGAGTGGCGCGAGCATGGCTTCAAAAACGGCGTGTTCTTCGCGCAGGCTAAAGGTCGCCTGATTATCGACGGCATTGAGGCGCTCAAATCCGCATTCTGGAATTTCTCGTCATTTTCGCTGGAGACGGTGTCGCAGGAGCTACTGGGCGAAGGGAAGTCAATTGATAATCCCTGGGACAGGATGGACGAAATCGATCGCCGGTTTGCCCAGGATAAGCCCGCGCTCGCCACCTACAATCTCAAAGACTGTGAGTTGGTCACGCGTATTTTTCATAAAACCGAGATCATGCCATTTCTGCTGGAACGATCGACGGTCAACGGTCTGCCGGTCGACCGGCACGGTGGTTCAGTTGCCGCCTTCGGACATCTCTACCTGCCACGAATGCACCGGGCGGGTTATGTGGCACCGAACCTGGGTGAAGTCCCCGCGCACGCCAGCCCCGGTGGCTACGTGATGGACTCGCGCCCCGGCTTATACGACTCGGTACTGGTGCTGGATTACAAAAGCCTGTACCCCTCAATAATTCGTACTTTTTTAATCGATCCGGTGGGGCTTATCGAAGGAATGGCGCAGCCGGATCCGGAGCACAGCACCGAAGGGTTCCTTGACGCCTGGTTCTCACGTGAAAAGCACTGCCTGCCGGAAATCGTGACCCGGATCTGGCATGGTCGCGATGAAGCAAAACGCCGCGGCAATAAGCCGCTCTCGCAGGCGCTGAAAATCATCATGAACGCATTTTACGGCGTGCTGGGAACCACCGCCTGTCGCTTTTTCGACCCGAGACTGGCCTCGTCCATTACCATGCGCGGTCATGCGATCATGCGCCAGACCAAAGCACTGATTGAAGCTCAGGGCTACGACGTTATCTATGGCGATACCGACTCGACCTTTGTCTGGCTGAAAAAGGCGCACTCAGAAGACGATGCCGCCCGGATTGGCCGTGAGCTGGTGAGCTATGTCAACGACTGGTGGGCGCAGTCGCTGAAGCAACAAAACCTGACCAGTGCGCTGGAGCTGGAATTTGAAACCCATTTTTGTCGCTTTCTGATGCCGACCATTCGCGGTGCAGATACCGGCAGTAAAAAACGCTATGCAGGGATGATTCAGGACGGCGCTGAGCAACGTATGGTGTTTAAGGGACTTGAAACGGTACGAACCGACTGGACGCCGCTGGCCCAACAGTTTCAGCAGGAGCTATACCTGCGAATTTTTCGTAACGAACCTTATCAGGAGTTTGTTCGCGAGACTATTGACCGTCTGATGGCCGGTGAAATGGATGAACAACTGGTGTACCGCAAGCGCCTGCGCCGCCCGTTAAGCGAATACCAGCGAAATGTTCCACCACACGTGCGTGCCGCGCGCCTCGCCGATGAGCAGAATGTAAAGCTGGGGCGTCCACCGCAGTATCAAAATCGCGGAACCATAAAATATGTCTGGACGGTCAATGGCCCAGAACCTGTTGATTATCAGCTATCTGTGCTCGATTACGAGCATTATCTGACACGCCAGATCCAACCCGTTGCCGAGGGAATTCTTCCCTTTATTGACGATAATTTTGCTACACTACTCACAGGGCAACTGGGGTTATTTTGACGCGTGACGAAACCGTCGCCATCCAGTACCATAGCGCCCTTTCCATTCCTGGACCCCAATACACTTGCTGCCACTTTACTCTGGCAGAGGGTGAGTATTGCCTGCAACTAAAGATATAGAGCCGAACATATATGCCTTTTACACTTGGTCAACGCTGGATCAGCGATACAGAAAGCGAATTGGGACTTGGTACCGTTGTCGCCATGGATGCGCGAACCGTCACATTACTTTTCTCATCGACGGGCGAAAACCGTCTGTATGCGCGCAGTGATTCCCCCGTGACCCGCGTGATGTTCAATCCAGGCGATACGATAACAAGCCATGAAGGCTGGCAACTGCATGTCGATGAAGTAAAAGAAGAAAACGGCCTGCTTGCCTATATCGGAACCCGCCTGGATACCGAAGAAACCGGTGTCATGCTGCGTGAAGTACTACTCGACAGCAAACTGGTATTCAGCAAACCACAAGATCGCCTGTTTGCCGGCCAGATTGACCGCATGGATCGCTTTGCTCTGCGCTATCGCGCGCGTAAATTTCAGAGCGAACAATACCGTATGCCGTGGAGTGGTTTGCGTGGTCAACGTACCAGCCTGATTCCTCACCAGCTGAACATTGCCCATGATGTTGGCCGTCGTCATGCCCCTCGCGTTTTACTGGCAGACGAAGTGGGTTTAGGTAAAACCATTGAAGCCGGTATGATCCTGCATCAACAGCTGCTGTCAGGCGCCGCAGAGCGCGTGCTGATCATCGTGCC
This sequence comes from Citrobacter sp. LUTT5, assembly GCF_009905315.1. Taxonomy (NCBI): domain Bacteria; kingdom Pseudomonadati; phylum Pseudomonadota; class Gammaproteobacteria; order Enterobacterales; family Enterobacteriaceae; genus Citrobacter; species Citrobacter sp. LUTT5. The sequence continues at coordinate 4,166,748 of NZ_CP047606.1, forward strand.
GGAGACATTACAGCACCAGTGGCTGGTCGAAATGCTGCGTCGCTTCAACCTGCGTTTTGCACTGTTTGATGATGAGCGTTATGCAGAAGCGCAGCACGACGCCTACAACCCGTTTGAAACCGAACAACTGGTCATCTGCTCGCTGGACTTTGCCCGTCGCAGTAAACAGCGCCTGGAGCATCTGTGTGACGCCGAATGGGATCTGCTGATCGTCGATGAAGCGCATCACCTGGTGTGGAGCGAAGACGCGCCCAGCCGCGAATATATGGCCATTGAACAACTGGCAGAACGTGTGCCGGGCATCCTGCTGCTAACCGCTACACCGGAGCAACTGGGCATGGAAAGTCACTTTGCTCGTCTGCGCCTGCTGGACCCCAGCCGTTTCCACGATTTCGCCCAGTTTGTTGAAGAGCAAAAAAATTATCGTCCGGTCGCCGACGCCGTCGCTATGTTACTGGCAGGCAACAAGCTGAGTAATAGTGAGCTGAACATGTTAGGCGACATGATTGGCGAGCAGGACATTGAACCGCTATTGCAGGCGGCAAACAGCGACAGCGAAGATGCCCAGAGCGCGCGTCAGGAGCTGGTTTCGATGCTGATGGACCGCCATGGCACCAGCCGCGTGCTGTTCCGTAACACCCGTAATGGTGTGAAAGGCTTCCCAAAACGCGAGCTGCACACCATCAAGCTGCCGCTGCCGACCCAATACCAGACGGCGATTAAAGTCTCCGGCATTATGGGTGCGCGTAAAAGCGCGGAAGACCGGGCGCGCGATATGCTCTACCCGGAACAGATTTATCAGGAATTCGAAGGCGATACCGGCACCTGGTGGAACTTTGACCCGCGCGTGGAATGGCTAATGGGCTATCTGACCAGCCACCGCTCGCAAAAAGTATTAGTTATCTGTGCAAAAGCCACCACCGCGCTTCAACTGGAGCAGGTCCTGCGCGAGCGAGAAGGTATCCGCGCTGCCGTGTTCCATGAAGGGATGTCGATCATTGAGCGTGACCGCGCCGCAGCCTGGTTTAGCGAAGAAGATAGCGGCGCTCAGGTAATGCTGTGTTCTGAAATCGGCTCCGAAGGGCGTAACTTCCAGTTCGCCAGCAATCTGGTGATGTTTGACCTGCCGTTCAACCCGGACCTGCTGGAACAGCGTATTGGCCGTCTGGACCGTATTGGTCAGGCACATGATATTCAGATCCACGTCCCGTACCTGGAAAAAACCGCGCAATCTGTCCTGGTGCGCTGGTACCACGAAGGTCTGGATGCGTTCGAACACACCTGCCCGACCGGCCGTACCATCTACGACACGGTCTATAACAATCTGATCGGCTACCTGGCTGAACCAGAAAATACCGATGGCTTTGACGATCTGATCAAAACCTGTCGCGAACAACATGACGCGCTGAAAGCTCAGCTGGAGCAAGGTCGCGATCGTCTGCTGGAGATCCATTCTAACGGCGGTGAAAAAGCGCTGGCACTGGCTGAGAGTATTGAAGAACAGGACGATGATACCAGCCTGATCGCCTTCGCCATGAACCTGTTTGATATCGTTGGTATTAATCAGGATGACCGTGGTGACAATTTGATCGTGCTGACACCGTCCGATCATATGCTGGTGCCAGATTTCCCTGGATTGCCGGAAGATGGCTGCACCATTACGTTTGAGCGTGATGTCGCTCTGTCGCGTGAAGACGCTCAGTTTATTACCTGGGAGCATCCGTTAATTCGTAATGGTCTGGATCTTATCCTCTCTGGCGACACCGGCAGCAGCACCATTTCGTTGTTGAAAAACAAAGCATTACCGGTCGGAACGCTGTTGGTTGAGCTGGTGTATGTGGTTGAAGCGCAAGCGCCGAAACAGCTGCAGCTGAACCGCTTCCTGCCGCCAACGCCGGTACGTATGCTGCTGGATAAAAACGGCAATAACCTCGCTGCACAGGTTGAGTTCGAAACCTTTAACCGTCAGCTCAGCGCCGTTAACCGCCACACCGGCAGTAAACTGGTCAACGCCGTGCAGCAGGACGTACATGCTATTCTGCAACTCGGTGAAGCACAGGTGGAAAAATCAGCCCGCGCGCTGATCGACGCGGCGCGTAAAGAAGCGGACGAAAAACTGACTGCGGAACTCTCCCGTCTGGAAGCGCTGCGTGCCGTTAACCCGAACATCCGTGATGACGAACTCAGCGCAATTGAAAGCAACCGTCAGCAGGTGATGGAAAGCCTGGATCAGGCGGGCTGGCGTCTGGATGCCCTGCGCCTGATCGTCGTGACGCATCAGTAACGGAGCCATACATGGGGATGGAAAACTACAATCCGCCGCAGGAACCCTGGTTGGTCATCCTGTATCAGGATGAGCACATTATGGTGGTCAACAAGCCGAGCGGTTTATTGTCTGTGCCGGGTCGTCTGGATGAGCACAAAGACAGCGTGATGACGCGTATCCAGCGCGATTATCCGCAGGCTGAATCCGTCCATCGTCTGGATATGGCCACCAGCGGCGTGATTGTAGTCGCGCTAACCAAAGCGGCAGAGCGCGAGCTAAAACGCCAGTTTCGCGAGCGCGAACCGAAAAAACAGTATGTGGCACGCGTCTGGGGGCATCCCGCTCCGGCCGAGGGTCTGGTTGATTTACCGCTGATTTGCGACTGGCCGAACAGGCCAAAACAAAAAGTGTGTTATGAGACCGGGAAATCAGCGCAGACAGAGTATGAGGTGGTGGAATTCGCGGCGGATAACACCGCCCGGGTCGTGCTTAAACCGATTACCGGACGCTCCCACCAGCTGCGTGTGCATATGCTGGCGTTAGGGCATCCAATCCTCGGCGATCGCTTCTATGCTCCGCCTGAAGCGCTGGCGTTGGCACCCCGCCTGCTGCTGCACGCCGAGATGCTAACCATCACGCATCCCGAATACGGCAACAGTATGACGTTTAAAGTCCCGGCGGATTTTTAAATTCTGAGCCAATTTATGCCGGGGGCGCTTCGCTTGCCCGGCCTACATTCATTACCGTAGGCCGGATAAAGCGCTAGCCGCATCCGGCATAATTATTATTTAAAGCCTTTTTGTTCTTTGATTAACTCGTAAGCCTTCTGGATTTCCTGCGCTTTTTGCTTCGCCATTTCCATCATCTCTGGCGGCAGACCTTTCGCGACCAGTTTGTCCGGATGGTGCTCGCTCATCAGCTTACGGTAAGCGCGCTTTATGGTAGTCGCATCATCGGTCGTTTTAACACCCAGCACATTACAGGCGTCTTCCAGCGTCGGGCCGCGTTGCGCCTGCTGCCAGCTACCGCCGCCAGACTGCTGCTGATATCCGCCGCCAAACTGTGCGCCGCCCTGCATCATGCGCAGGAACTGATCAAATTGGGTACGTGAGATCCCCAACTCTTCAGCAATCACATACAGCACTTCACGTTCGTTAGGATGTAACGACCCATCGGCAAATGCCGCCTGGATTTGAATTTCCAGAAACATGCGGATCAGATCGAATCGACCGAAACAGACGCTGCGAAACTGACGCATCTTTTCACGTAATGGATAATTATCCGATTTTCCTACCCGGAAGGCGTGTTGTGCAGCCGTTCGCGAATCACCGTGCAAATTCATCCGATCCATCAACTGGCTGGCGATATGAATATCGGCTTCCGTGACGCGACCTTTGGATTTGGTCAGATGTCCCATCACCTCAAAAGTGGTGGCAAAAAACAGCGCCTGGCGTTCACGTTGGTTGGCAAACCACGCCATTTTGCGCATGCGGGCTTTGTCGAACATGTGGCCAACTAACAGCCCCAGAACGACACCCCAGAAGCCGCCACCCATCATTAAGGCCACGGCTACACCAATTATCTTTCCCCAATACTGCATAGACTCCCCAAATCTTTATGCTCTCAGCCAGGCTATGTCCCACAATATAAGGTGCTTTTACCGATTTACGGCTGCGGTCAATTGTGGGACATCGCCTATAATTTGCATTATCATACCTGTCATTCAATGCCGTGCCTAACACCACGGATGCCTAAATGGGCAGGATTAACACTAGCGCAGTGAAGATGAGATAAGTTAGGCTGTGACCGTTTGTCACGCGCGACGCTACTGATGATGGAACAATAAATACAACGTATGAAAAAACGTATTCCCACTCTTCTGGCCACCATGATTGCCAGTGCCCTCTATAGCCATCAGGGCCTGGCAGCCGATCTCGCCTCACAGTGTATGCTGGGCGTGCCGAGCTATGACCGTCCTCTGGTACAGGGCGAGACTAATGAATTACCCGTCACCATCAATGCCGACAACGCTAAAGGGAATTATCCCGATGACGCGGTATTTACCGGCAACGTGGACATCGCACAGGGTAACAGCCGCCTGCAGGCCGACGAAGTACAGCTTCATCAGAAGCAGGCTGAAGGCCAGCCGGAGCCAATACGTACCGTCGATGCGCTGGGCAATGTCCATTATGATGACAATCAGGTTATTCTGAAGGGGCCGAAGGGCTGGTCGAATCTGAATACCAAAGATACCAACATCTGGGAAGGTGATTACCAGATGGTGGGCCGTCAGGGACGCGGGAAAGCCGATCTGATGAAACAGCGTGGCGAAAACCGTTATACCATTCTGGAAAACGGTAGCTTTACCTCCTGTCTGCCAGGTTCCGATACCTGGAGCGTTGTCGGTAGCGAAGTGATCCACGACCGTGAAGAACAGGTCGCAGAGATCTGGAACGCCCGTTTTAAACTGGGTCCGGTTCCGGTCTTTTATAGTCCTTATTTACAGTTACCCGTCGGCGATAAGCGCCGTTCCGGTTTCCTGATCCCGAACGCAAAATATTCCACTAATAACTATTTTGAGTTCTACCTGCCATATTACTGGAACATTGCGCCCAACATGGACGCCACCATCACGCCACATTATATGCACCGTCGTGGCGGGATCATGTGGGAGAACGAATTCCGCTACCTGACGCAAGCAGGTGCGGGCCTGATGGAGTTCGACTATCTGAACTCCGATAAAGTGTATGAGGACGAACATCCGAAGGATGACAATTCACGTCGCTGGCTGTTTTACTGGCAACACTCTGGGGTGATGGACCAGGTGTGGCGTTTCAACGTTGACTATACCAAGGTCAGCGACACCAGCTACTTTAATGATTTCGATAACAAATACGGTTCCAGTACCGACGGCTACGCCACGCAAAAATTCAGCGTCGGCTACGCGGTACAGAACTTTGATGCCACAGTTTCGACCAAGCAGTTCCAGGTCTTCGACGCGCAAAACAGTAACAGCTACTCTGCGCAGCCGCAGTTAGATGTCAACTACTACCAGAATGACGTTGGTCCGTTTGATACCCGTATTTATGGTCAGGCGGTGCACTTCGTTAACACCAACGACAACATGCCGGAAGCGACGCGCGTTCACCTTGAACCGACCATCAATCTGCCATTGTCGAACAACTGGGGAAGTATCAATACTGAAGCAAAACTGCTGGCAACGCACTATCAGCAGACTAATCTGGATTGGTACAACAGCAACCCGCAGAACACCAAGCTCGATGATTCAGCTAACCGCGTCATGCCGCAGTTTAAAGTTGACGGCAAGATGGTGTTCGAGCGTGACATGCAAATGCTGGCGCCGGGTTATACCCAGACGCTTGAGCCGCGCGCGCAGTACCTGTACGTACCGTATCGCGACCAAAGTCATATCTATAACTATGACTCGTCCCTGCTGCAATCTGACTATAGCGGCCTGTTCCGTGACCGTACCTATGGCGGTCTGGACCGCATTGCCTCCGCCAACCAGGTCACGACTGGGGTCACATCTCGCGTTTATGATGACGCAGCCGTTGAACGTTTTAATATATCCGTGGGTCAAATCTACTATTTCACCGAGTCTCGCACCGGCGATGACAACATTAAATGGGAGAATGACGACAAAACGGGCTCACTGGTATGGGCGGGCGATACCTACTGGCGCATCTCCGATCGCTGGGGTTTACGCAGTGGGATCCAGTACGATACCCGTCTGGACAGCGTTGCAACCAGTAGCAGCAGTATCGAATACCGTCGCGACGAAAACCGTATGCTGCAGTTGAACTACCGTTATGCCAGCTCGGAGTATATCCAGGCTACTCTGCCGTCTTACTACTCTACGGCAGAGCAGTATAAAAACGGGATCTCACAGGTGGGCGCAGTGGCAAGCTTCCCAATCGCCGACCGTTGGTCGATTGTTGGCGCTTACTACTTCGATACCAACGTGAACAAAGAAGCAGATTCAATGCTGGGGCTGCAGTACAACTCCTGCTGTTACGCTATTCGCTTCGGTTACGAACGTAAGCTGAACGGCTGGGATAACACCCAGAAACACGCGATTTATGACAACACGATCGGCTTTAATATCGAACTGCGCGGCCTGAGCTCCAACTACGGTCTCGGCACCAACCAAATGTTGCGTTCAAACATTTTGCCGTATCAAAGCTCTTTATGATCTGATTGATTTACAACGTAATCCGCATCGCGGTTAATTGAAATGGAAAAAGTATGAAGAACTGGAAAACGCTGCTTCTCGGTATCGCCATGATCGCGAATACCAGTTTCGCTGCCCCACAGGTAGTCGATAAAGTCGCAGCCGTCGTCAATAACGGCGTCGTTCTCGAAAGCGACGTCGATGGCTTAATGCAGTCAGTAAAACTTAATGCGGGTCAGGCTGGTCAGCAGTTACCGGACGACGCCACGCTGCGTCATCAGATCCTGGAACGTTTGATCATGGATCAAATCCTCCTGCAAATGGGTCAGAAGATGGGTGTTAAAATCTCTGACGAGCAGTTGGACCAGGCTATTGCCAACATCGCCAAGCAGAACAACATGACGCTGGATCAGATGCGCAGTCGTCTGGCACAGGATGGTTTAAGCTATTCGACCTATCGTAGCCAGATCCGCAAAGAGATGACCATCTCTGAAGTGCGTAACAACGAAGTTCGCCGTCGCGTTACTATCCTGCCTCAGGAAGTGGATGCCCTGGCGCAACAGGTAGGCAACCAAAACGATGCCAGCACCGAACTGAACCTGAGCCACATTCTGATCCCATTACCGGAAAACCCAACTTCCGAGCAGGTTAACGCGGCTGAAAGCCAGGCGCGCTCTGTTGTTGATGAAGCGCGTAACGGTAGTGATTTCGGCAAACTGGCTATTACTTATTCCGCTGACCAGCAGGCGCTGAAAGGCGGCCAGATGGGTTGGGGACGTATTCAGGAGCTGCCGGGTATCTTCGCCCAGGCGTTAAGCACTGCGAAAAAAGGCGATATCATCGGCCCAATTCGTTCAGGTGTCGGCTTCCACATCCTGAAAGTCAATGATATGCGTGGCCAAAGCCAGAGCATCTCCGTGACTGAAGTTCACGCCCGCCATATTCTGCTTAAGCCGTCGCCGATCATGACCGATCAGCAGGCGCGTCTGAAGCTGGAACAAATCGCGGCAGATATTAAGAGCGGTAAAACTACCTTCGCAGCAGCCGCTAAAGAGTTTTCTCAGGATCCAGGCTCTGCCAACCAGGGCGGCGATCTGGGTTGGGCTGCAGCGGATATTTTCGACCCAGCTTTCCGCGATGCGCTGACCAAACTTCATAAAGGCCAGATGAGCGCCCCGGTGCACTCCTCTTTCGGTTGGCATCTGATCGAACTGCTGGACACGCGTAACGTTGATAAAACTGACGCGGCGCAGAAAGACAGAGCTTACCGTATGCTGATGAACCGTAAATTCTCGGAAGAAGCAGCAACCTGGATGCAGGAACAGCGCGCCAGCGCTTACGTTAAAGTTCTGAGCAACTAATGGCTCGTACTCAACGCGTTGTTATCACTCCCGGCGAACCCGCCGGGATTGGCCCGGACCTGGTGGTTCAGCTCGCCCAGCGCGATTGGCCTGTAGAACTCGTTGTCTGTGCGGATGCAGGACTTCTCAGTGACCGGGCAGCGATGCTCGGTTTACCGCTTTCACTCCTCCCCTACTCTCCAGATACCCCAGCCAGACCGCAATCAGCAGGCACATTGACGCTGTTACCGGTTGCGCTGCGGGCACCTGCTGTCGCGGGTCAGTTGGCGGTAGAAAACGGGCAATATGTAGTGGATACGCTGGCTCGCGCCTGCGATGGTTGTCTGCAAGGTGAGTTTGCGGCGTTGATCACCGGTCCGGTTCACAAGGGCGTAATCAATGACGCAGGCGTTCCGTTTACCGGGCATACCGAGTTTTTTGAAGAGCGCTCACAGGCAAAGAAAGTTGTTATGATGCTGGCGACCGAAGAGCTGCGCGTTGCCCTGGCAACCACGCATTTGCCGCTCAGAGCCGTTGCCGACGCCATCACGCCCGCCCTGCTCCAGGAAGTGATCGGCATTTTGCATCATGATTTACGCACTAAGTTCGGCATTGCCGATCCACATATTCTGGTGTGCGGTCTTAACCCGCATGCTGGTGAAGGCGGTCATATGGGAACGGAAGAGATAGACACCCTCATTCCGGTACTCGATGAACTGCGTGCGCAGGGGATGAAATTAAACGGCCCGCTGCCCGCAGATACGCTTTTTCAGCCCAAATATCTCGACCACGCGGATGCCGTGCTGGCAATGTACCACGATCAGGGTCTCCCCGTGCTAAAATACCAGGGATTTGGTCGCGGTGTGAATATCACGCTGGGCCTGCCCTTTATTCGCACATCCGTCGATCACGGCACCGCACTTGAACTCGCGGGCCATGGACAAGCAGATGTCGGCAGTTTTATTACGGCGCTTAATCTCGCCATCAAAATGATTGTTAATACCAATGAATAATCGAGTCCATCAGGGCCATTTAGCCCGTAAACGTTTCGGGCAGAACTTCCTCAACGATCAGTTTGTGATCGAAAGTATTGTCTCTGCTATCAACCCGCAGAAAGGTCAGGCTATGGTCGAAATCGGCCCAGGCCTGGCGGCATTGACCGAACCAGTAGGCGAACGTCTGGACAAGCTCACGGTCATTGAACTGGACCGCGATCTGGCAGCACGCTTACAGACACACCCGTTTTTAGGGCCTAAGCTGACGATTTATCAGCAAGATGCCATGACCATGAACTTCGGCGAACTGGCACAAACGATGGGACAGCCGCTGCGTGTATTCGGCAACCTGCCGTACAACATCTCCACGCCACTCATGTTCCATCTTTTTTCCTATACTGATGCCATTGCCGACATGCATTTCATGTTGCAAAAAGAGGTGGTCAATCGTCTGGTTGCAGGGCCAAACAGTAAAGCGTATGGTCGATTAAGCGTCATGGCGCAGTATTACTGCAATGTGATCCCGGTACTTGAAGTACCGCCTTCCGCATTTACGCCAGCGCCTAAAGTTGATTCAGCTGTTGTGCGTCTGGTCCCTCATGCGACGATGCCGTACCCGGTTAAAGATGTTCGTGTGCTGAGCCGTATTACCACCGAAGCGTTTAATCAGCGCCGTAAAACGGTACGTAACAGTCTCGGCAACCTATTTAGCGTTGAAGTACTGACAGAGCTGGGCGTTGATCCGGCGATGCGAGCGGAAAATATCTCTGTCGCGCAATACTGCCGGATGGCTAACTATCTGTCAGAAAACGCGCCATCGAAGGAGAGTTAAACATGATCAATTCGCCCCGAGTGTGCATTCAGGTACAAAGCGTCTACATTGAGGCGCAATCCTCACCTGATGATGAACGTTACGTTTTTGCTTACACCGTAACTATCCGCAATTTGGGGCGAGCGCCTGTGCAGCTGTTGGGGCGTTATTGGTTAATCACTAATGGTCATGGCCGCGAAACAGAAGTCCAGGGTGAAGGCGTGGTTGGCGTCCAGCCCCATATCGAACCCGGCGAAGAGTACCAGTACACCAGCGGTGCGGTGATTGAAACGCCGCTGGGCACCATGCAGGGTCACTACGAAATGATCGATGAACAAGGCATCGCCTTTACCATCGACATTCCCGTATTCCGACTCGCCGTTCCAACACTCATTCATTAAAACAATAACTATGGCGACATACCTTATTGGCGACGTTCACGGTTGTTACGATGAACTGGTAGCCTTGCTGCATCAGGTAGAATTTAATTCCAAAAAAGATACCCTATGGCTCACCGGCGATCTGGTCGCTCGTGGGCCGGGCTCGCTGGACGTTTTGCGCTACGTGAAATCACTGGGCGACAGCGTGCGGTTAGTATTGGGTAATCACGATTTACACCTGCTGGCCGTATTTGCTGGTATCAGTCGTAATAAACCTAAAGACAGGGTCACATCGCTGCTCGAAGCACCGGATGCCGACGAATTACTTAACTGGCTCCGCCGTCAACCGCTGTTGCAGGTAGACGAAGAGAAGAAGCTGGTGATGGCACATGCCGGTATCACCCCACAGTGGGACCTGCAGACGGCAAAAGACTGTGCTCGCGATGTTGAAGCCGTGTTGTCTAGCGACTCATATCCCTTCTTCCTTGATGCGATGTACGGCGACATGCCCAATAACTGGACCCCGGAACTGACCGGGCTGGCACGCCTGCGTTTTATTACCAACGCCTTTACCCGCATGCGTTACTGCTTCCCGAACGGTCAACTGGATATGTACAGCAAAGAGTCACCAGAAGACGCGCCTGCCCCGCTGAAGCCATGGTTTGCCATTCCTGGACCTGTCAGTGAAGCGTACAGCATTGCATTCGGGCACTGGGCATCGCTGGAAGGCAAAGGCACACCAGAAGGTATTTACGCGCTGGATACGGGGTGTTGCTGGGGAGGCGATCTCACCTGTCTGCGCTGGGAAGACAAACAGTACTTTGTGCAGCCATCAAATCGCCATCTGAATCTGGATCCTGGCGAAGCGGTCAACGCCTGAGAGATTTATGCCTGATGGCGCTACGCTTATCAGGCCTACATCTGGCACAAGAGTAGGCCGGATAAGACGTTTCGCCGCCATCCGGCACTTACAGGATTAACGACGCTCCAGAATCTCGAAGCAGTAGCTGTGAGAGTTTTGCGCGTCGGCATCGTGGAATTCACTGAACACCGACTCCCAGTCATCCGGTTCGTAGTCCGGGAAATGCGTATCCCCTTCGACTTCAGCATCAATGTGCGTCAGATACAGCTTCTGCGCTTTTGGCAGGAACTGCTCATACACGCGCCCACCGCCAATCACCATAATCTCTGGTTCATCACCGCAGGCCGCAATGGCTTCATCAACAGACTTCACCCACTGCACACGATCGTCAGTGCCAGGCTTGCTGCTGATGACGATATTTTTACGCCCAGGTAACGGTCGCCCGATGGATTCCCAGGTGTGGCGTCCCATGACAACCGGCTTGTTTAAGGTATTACGTTTAAACCAGGCGAGATCGGCAGGGAGGTTCCACGGCATGGCGTTCTCCATACCGATGACGCGATCTACCGCTAACGCCGCAATCAGACTGATCATTGAATATTTCCCGGATACAAAAAAATTGTCGCCACTATACGGAAAGCGCAATCTTTCGTCGACTGGCGGAAAGAGGATGAACAGGAAAATTTTCCGTTCTGCTGGCGAACCGACCTATTTAAGGTGGTACGCCAGCATTACAGTAGTTCAAAAACAGCCAATTAGCAGTAAAGTTTGCAGAACATCACATTTTTTACCCTATGCTGACGGTTTCACTTCCGGCTCATCGGCGACGTCGCCCGTATGCTTACCTTCATCCGTGCCTTGCCAGCCATGGCGTTGAATTAACGATAAGTGCTGACGATCTTCCGCAATAATTTCACTCAGCATTGCGCTGGTGCGTTTATAAACGGCCGCGCGGGAAGTCGCGTCATTTTCCCCTTTCACCATCTCCTCTACCATCATGGTATTGAATCGGCGGAATACGTCCGCCCGCTCACGTGCCTCATAGCGCCCAAGCCCGAGACCCTCCAACGCCAGACGTCCGGTCTTCAGTGCACCTTCAAAGGTTTCGCGTTCCGGCATATCCACACCCGCCTGGCGCAGGCGGATGTAATGATCCACATCGCGCGCACGAGCAATAATTTGCAGATGCGGGAAATGCTCTTTCACCATTTCGGTTAACTGCAGGCTGGTTTGCGGATCGTCAATGGCATTAATAATGACTTCAGCTTTCGCCGCCCCGGCAGACTCCAGCAGATCCATCCGGGTCGCATCGCCATAGAAAACCTTCATCCCGAATTTACGCAGCGTTTCGATATGGTCCGGGTCATGATCAAGAACCACCATTTTGACCCCACTCGACAACAACAGACGACCGGTTATCTGGCCAAATCGCCCAAATCCAGCGATGATCACCCGCAGTTGCTCCTCATCGATTTCATCGGCTTCCCGCTCTTCCGAAGTCGCCGATTTTTCCAGACGCGTCAAAATCACCAGCAAAATCGGCGTAGCCGCCATCGACAACGCCACCGCCAGCGTCAGCGATTTCGCCCAGTCAGGATCGAGCACATTTGCCATTTGCGCCGCGCCAAACACCACAAAGGCAAACTCACTGCCCTGCCCTAACAATACGGCAAACCAGCGACGCTGCTTGTTCGGCACCTGCAACGGTTTCGCTATCAACCACAGCATGACGGTTTTGATAACCAGGAAACCGACCAGCAAAATGATAATGCGCAAGGGATTATCAATCAGCGTACCAAAGTCGATAGACATCCCCACGCCAATGAAAAACAGTCCCAGCAGCAATCCTTTAAATGGCTCAATGTCGCTTTCCAGCGCGTGGCGATACTCAGAGCTCGCCAGCAGCACCCCGGCCAGGAAGGCCCCCATCGCCATCGACAGACCAACCTCTTCCAGGAGCAGACCGAAGCCAAACACGAGGAACAGCGCAACGGCACTGAATACTTCCCGCAGGCCCGAACGCGCAACAAAACGCAAGGCCGGACGTGTGACATAACGCCCCAATACCACCACCAATACCAGTGCGCCCGCTACCTTCAGGGCTGACAATGCAAACGCCCCAAGCGTAGTCGATGCGCCGCTCGCCGCCAGTAACGGGATCATCGCCACCAATGGAATAGCGGCGATATCCTGGAACAGCAGCACGGCAAACGCGCTGCGGCCCATTTGCGAAACCATCAAGTTGCGTTCATTCATTGCCTGCATAGCGATAGCCGTTGAGGAAAGCGCCAGCGTCATGCCGATCAGTTCCGCTACCTGCCAGCGCAGGCCAAGGAACATACAGAACAAACCAATTAAGCCGCCGCAAACCACCATCTGGAGCGCACCGCCGCCGAACACCGATGCCCGCAATTTCCACAAACGTTGCGGATCCAGCTCCAGACCGATGACAAACAGCATCAGTACCACACCGATCTCCGCAAAATGCAGGATGGATTCGGCGTCCGTCACCAGCCTCAGCCCCCAGGGTCCGATAATGCATCCGGCGATGAGATACCCCAGTACCGACCCTAATCCCAGCCGTACGGCGATGGGTACAATCAGCGCCGCCGATCCGAGATAAATCAGCGCCTGTATCAGCGTATGGCTATCCATGGTGTGCCTCCTGCCATTCCATCAGACGCTGTTTGTAGTGACGCGCCTGCGCTTGCAGCGTTTCATCATCACAGATAAACGTACAGTGCATCGCAAACGGCGGCAGCCATTTGAGGCCGCAATAGAGCGCTGTTGCCTGTAAAGGCTGAGAAAGCACATCAAATCCGGGATGGGAGCCAATATCGAAGTGGTTTTCACCGCCGCCGGTCGTCACCGCCCACAGCAGTTGTTTACCGTGCAGCGCAGTACCGCCATGGCCATACGCCCAGCCGTGCGAAAGGACTTTATCCATCCACAGCTTGAGTAATGGAGGTGTGCTGTACCACTGCATCGGATGCTGCCATATGATCAAATCAGCGCGCGCCAGCGCATCCTGTTCAGCGGCAATATCGATATTGAAGTCGGGGTAGAGCTGGTAGAGCGAGCGTATCTCCACGCCCTCCAGCGTCCTTGCCTGTTCAAGCATCCGCTTATTCGCATGCGAATGCTGCGGATAAGGATGCGCATAAATGATGAGAATCATGATTAGCCTGTGTCACTGCATTATTGTAATAACAGTGAGTTTAGTCACTTAATCCACAGGCTAACAGTCAATATTATTGAGTGGCTGAATGGAGAAAACTGAACTAGTTGTCCAGTTCGCTCATATCCTTAACCTGATCGCGGTTAATCTGTTCCGTCTTACCCGTCTGGGCATTTTTGTACGACACCAGACCAGTATCATCATCAACCTGCGGTTTGCCGTCAGTGACGATTGTTTTGCCATCGGTGGTTTTAACCGCCTGGTTTGAGGAACAACCGACCACGGTAAACAGTGCTGCTGCGGTAAAAATTGAGGTGATCAGGATATGTTTTTGCATGGTGTTCTCCCTGCTTTTCAGTTGTTTTCAGTGATATACCCAGTTAACTGTAGGCTAACTGACTGAGTTGCAGGGAAAATACAGAACACTCCTAATAGCCCGCCCTGGTCACGGGCTTACTGCGAATCGTCATTTGACTGGTTTGCGCCAGCGTCAGACCTCGCGTTTCCGGGGCGAAAGCGATGGACACAAGCAGGCCAATCAGCGAAATTCCTGCGCCCATCAGCATGACATTGCTGATACCGTATTTGGTGATGAATACCGGCAGCGCCCAGGTTGAAACAATAGTACCGATGCGGCTTAAGGACATAATCACCCCGACGGCAGACGCGCGAATGTCGGTAGGGAACAGCTCGTTTGGGTATAGCCACTGCAGGTTTCCCGGTCCCCCCGAGAAAAACGCGTACACGGCAAACGCCAGCACTACCAGCCACGCCCCCATATCAGGAATTAACCCCAGCACGGCCAGCGCCAGCGTCATCATAATAAAACTGCCAATCAACAGCGGTCGGCGACCCGCGCTATTGAGCCAGAACATGGGCGGAATGCATCCCAGCATAAAGCACAGGCTTATCACCACATTGCCCAACGCTGCGCTTTTCCCGGCACCAAGCCCCAACAGTCCAACAATCTGCGGACCAAAGGTATAAATGGCGAACATCGGGATCACCTGACAGGTCCAGATAGCGGCAACAAACAGGACAAACGGGAAGTGTCGGCGATTAAACAACTGAAGGAAACGCGTCTCCTGCGGCGCCTCTTCGTCGAACACCACCGGTTCGCCGAACAGTTTGATCATCATCGCTTCACACTCTTTCACCCGACCTTTACGCAGCAGCCAGCGCGGCGATTCAGGAAGATCGAAGCGCCCAATCAGGATCAAAATACAGGGGATCACCGCGCTGCCCAGCATCCAGCGCCATCCTCCCTCAACATCATAAAGCCAGTAACCGACCAGATCGGCACAGGTGGCGCCGACATACCACATCGCGGCGATAAAACCGATGGAGAAAGCGCGCTGGCGGGTATTGGAGAACTCGGTAATCATCGAGGTAGCAATCGGATAATCGGCACCAATCACAATGCCGATCAGCACGCGCATCACCAACAGCTCAACGGGCGAGGAAACAAACATGGTTGCTGCCGATATCACGCCAATGGCGATAATATCAATGATGAACATTTTGCGCCGCCCGACCTTATCGGAAATGTAGCCAAACAGCGACGTCCCCACAAACAGACCGGCGAGCGTGCCGGCGCCCAGCAGACCAATCCACTGTGCGTCCAGTTTCAATGCTGGCGTGAGCTGTTCCAGCGCCACGCCAATCATCACCAGCACATAACCATCCAGAAATGGCCCACCGCTTCCCCACAGCATTATCCGGCGGTGAATAGAGGTAAATTTGATGTCATCAAAGTTCCTGGGCTGCTGCATAGCGACTTCCTGTTTCAACACGGGCAAAGCGTCATCTATAGGCCGGATAAGGCGTTTACGCCCCCATCCGGCACTGGCGTCACATGATTGCCGGATGGCGACGCTAGCGCGTCTTATCCGGCCCACGGGTGCACAACCTCGTACTTATTAACCGTAGCGAAACTCCACGCCAAATGTCCCTCGCGGGTATTCCCACTTTTCCAGCGCTGTATCGAGCCCGAGAATGCGGCACGTTCCGCACTCCAGGCACCCGGCGTAATCAAACCGTACGCTGCCGTCGTCCTGTTTTTTATACAGCCCCGCTGGACAGGCCTTAATCAGCACTTCCAGCGCCTGTTTATCAGGATCGGTTTTGAGAATGATATGTGGGCTGTCTTCATCGACATTGAACTTATTGACGCCCAGTTTGACGTCCACATTGACGGGAGATGTCATAATACGGTCACTCCTTTCAGGCCATCTTTCATCAGGTTGATGAAGCCCACTTTCTTCGCATGGCGCAGGATTTTTTTACGCATTGGCACTGGGGCGGAACCATCTACGGTGAACAGGTCGCGTGCGATACTGACCGCCATTTCGGGATAGGCGGTAAACATGCGCGGGTTATCAAGAAAAGCAGGA
The DNA here is from genome assembly GCF_009905315.1 of Citrobacter sp. LUTT5. Classification (NCBI taxonomy): domain Bacteria; kingdom Pseudomonadati; phylum Pseudomonadota; class Gammaproteobacteria; order Enterobacterales; family Enterobacteriaceae; genus Citrobacter; species Citrobacter sp. LUTT5. The sequence goes on from NZ_CP047606.1 coordinate 4,183,165, forward strand.
AGCTTCTGGTACATACGCATATCGCGCATCGGGCCATCGTCCAGATGCTGACGGTATTCACCCAGCGACTGCTTGCTAAAGTCGTCGCGCTTCATCGCTGAAAGCACCGTTTTCGCCGCCGCTTCGCCTGCGGAAATGGCGAGATCCATACCGCGAATGGTAAAGCCGAGGTTCATACACATTCCGGCAGCGTCACCGGCAATCAGCACACCGTCCCCCACCAGTTCAGGTTGCATATTCATACCTGCTTCAGGTACCACGTGCGCGGCATATTCCACCAGCTTGCCACCGGCGATCAGTGGGGCAACCGCCGGATGCTGTTTGAAATCTTCCAGCATTTGCGGGACCGATTTTTTCGCGTCTTTCAGGTGATGAAGGCCGCAGACCAGCCCCAGAGAAAGGGTCGTTTCATTCGTATAGAGAAAGCCACCGCCCATCAATCCATCAGTTGGCGAACCGGCAAACAGGCAGGCTGCACCTTCGTTCCCCTGTAACTGGAAACGATCTTCAATTACCGATTTTGGCAGTTCGATCAGCTCTTTTACGCCGACGGCAACATGCGATACCTCGACGCGCTTTGCCATACCCAGCTTTTCAGCCAGCAGAGAATTCACCCCGTCGGCGAGGATCACCACTTTGGCTTCCAGAATATCGCCGTCGGCTTCCACGCCCACGACTTTACCCTCGCGCTGCACAACGTTATCCACACGAATACCGGTGATAAGCTGGGCGCCCGCCTCCTCGGCCTGCTCCATCAGCCAGGCGTCAAATTTGCTACGTAAGACGGAATAAGAAACCTGCGACGATGCGGCCTCTTCACCATTGCAATAGTCGATGGTCATCGCCCCTTTGTCGGTCATAAAGGCGAGCTTTTCGTGGGTGATTATGCGTTCAATGGGGGCCTGCTCAGCAAAACCGGGAATGATGCGCTCCAGGCTATGCGCATACATGCGCCCACCGGTGACATTCTTCGCGCCAGCAGAATTGCCGCGCTCGATAACCAGCACCTGTGCACCTTCCCGAGCCAGCACCAGCGCCGCAACCGAACCAGCCAGACCTGCACCCACGATGATGGCATCAAAGATATCTTCGGACATACGTACTCCTGTCAGCGGCAGGATACCTTCGCATCCTGCCCGAATGGTTTAACGCGCTAAGGCAGCCGTCAGCGCAGGCAGGATCTTCAGCGCATCGCCAACAATGCCATAATCTGCATACTGGAAAATCGGCGCATTTTTGTCTTTGTTGATGGCGAAAATCGTCTGTGCGCCGTTGGCGCCGACCATATGTTGGATCTGCCCTGAGATCCCCACGGCCAGATACAGTTCAGGCTTAAGCATCAGGTTGGAGATGCCGACGTAGCGTTCATGCTCCATCCACTTCTCGTTTTCCGCCACCGGACGGGAACAGGCCAACTCAGCGCCAATCGTCTGGCACAGCGCTTCTGCCAGCGAGATATTTTCTTTGCTACCAATACCGCGTCCCACGCTGACCACCAGACGGGCTTTGTCGAGATCGACGCTGTTGCTCTGACGCGCCTGAGTTGCCGTACGGGTCACGACAATGGCCGGAGCCTGCCACTGGACGGTGTGCACCTCACCGCTGCGAGCGGTATCCGGTTGCTGCACGTCAAACGTTCCGCTACTGAGAGTGATCACGGCAAACGGTGAAGCGATTGTTTCTGCTCCCATCGCCAGGCCGCCGTAGACCATATGTTTGACCGCCGCTTTTCCATCCTGCACCGCGACTGCGCTGGCGTCATTTGAGACTGCAGCCGACAAGCGAAAGCCCAGCTTTGCCGCTAACAGCTTGCCCCGACGTGTATTCGGCAGCAGCACCGCGCCGCCCTCGCTGTGCTGACGAATGATTTCGGCCATCGCATCGGCGTAGTCTTCAACCATACGGTCTTCTGGTTTGCCGCTGAGCAGCCAGACATGATCCGCGCCTAAATGACATGCCGTTGCACTGTCCGCATCGCTGAGCACAAACGTGTTAACTTTTTCGCCTAAAGCCTGCGCACCTTTCATCAGTTCCGGCAGACGAGAAGGGGTATCGCTGAATACCCAGATACTGGAAAATTTGTTCATAACATCCCCTGATAATTAAATGATTTTGCGAATATTCTCGACAAACACGGCAATCTGTTCTTCACCGTCACCTTCAATGACAACGCGCTGACGCTCGCGCTGTTTCGGCGCAGCAACCTGCTGTGCGGAATACGCCTGTACGCTGTTCAGCCCGATATCCGCAGGCGACCAAACCTGAACCGGTTTTTTCGCCGCGCCAAGAATGGCTTTCATGGAAGGGATTTGAGGGGTGTTGATGTCAGTAGAGACCGCGATAACCGCCGGAAGCGGGATACTCAGGGTTTCAACTTCATCTTCCAGTTCACGCTCTACCGTCAGAGTGCTGTCGGTAAGAGAGAGGATTTTGCTCACGCCGTTTATCGCCGGCACGTCCAGCATTTCGCCCACCAGCAGACCAACCTGCTGAGCATAAAGATCGGAAGAACCGTCGCCGCAAATAAGCAGATCAAAACCGGATTTTTGCACGGCGGCAGCCAGAGCAGTGGCTGTTTGTTGCGGCAGCGCCTGTTCAAATTGCTCGTCAATGACAACAATCAGTTCATCAGGGCCACGGGAAAGCACATCTTTGCGCCCTTTTGCATTGGTCAGCGCTTTGCCTCCGACGCTCATGGCCACAACCTGAGCCTCTCCCACCTGCTGTTTTAACTGGCAAGCCGCTTCGATCGCATTCAGATCATATTGGCTGATTTTGCCATCTGCTTTGCTGAAATCGAGTGTTCCATCAGCATTATTAATCGCAATATCCTGCTCATCAGGTACGCATTTGTAGCAAGTAATTATCTTCATTGCATCTCCAGAAATCATGAAGGAAACGTATTTATATCGGCGGTGTTAAATACAGATATCACGCTCTTTAATTCGGAAATAAAACCTTAATCACCAATATTGAAAATGTCACACATTGAAATTCGTAACTTTCAATAGTGTTACATGCCTCACCAATATTGAAAGAATCACGTCAAATATGAAAATTTTCAATATTGTCTGCTGGTTCAACAATATTGAACGCCAGTCACTTAAAAAAGTTAAATAACCAATATCAAGATTATGATTAATAAGGAAATTATCTAGATTTCCAGACAAAATAACCAGCATAAAAAAGTGTGACGCACATAACAGAATAGCCGGGAATGAATACCCATTATGAGTTACTCACTGAGGCGCCCCAGAGGTTAAAAAGTCATCAACAAATCATTAATAATAAATAAACAAACGATCACATACGGGCACGCTAAATAAATTTCGTTTTCACACTGGAATTCAATTATGAAAAATGAAAAGAGAAAGTCGGGAATTGAACCGAAGGTTTTTTTTCCGCCATTAATAATTGTTGGGATACTTTGTTGGCTAACAGTAAGAGATCTTGATGCCGCTAACGTCGTTATTAATGCGGTATTCAGTTATGTCACCAACGTCTGGGGTTGGGCATTCGAATGGTATATGGTCGTCATGCTCTTCGGCTGGTTCTGGTTAGTCTTTGGCCCGTATGCCAAAAAGAAATTAGGCGACGAAAAACCCGAGTTTAGTACCGCCAGCTGGATTTTTATGATGTTCGCCTCCTGTACATCCGCCGCGGTGCTGTTCTGGGGTTCCATCGAGATCTACTACTATATCTCTACCCCGCCGTTCGCTTTGGAGCCCAATTCCACGGGTGCGAAAGAGATCGGTCTGGCGTACAGCCTGTTCCACTGGGGGCCGTTGCCGTGGGCAACCTACAGCTTCCTTTCCGTGGCCTTCGCCTATTTCTTCTTTGTGCGCAAGATGGACGTCATCCGTCCCAGCTCCACGCTGGTACCGTTAGTGGGCGAAAAGCATGCGAAAGGGCTGTTCGGCACCATCGTTGATAACTTCTACCTGGTGGCGCTGATCTTCGCGATGGGTACCAGCCTCGGTCTGGCGACGCCGCTGGTAACCGAGTGTATGCAATGGCTGTTCGGTATTCCGCATACGCTGCAATTAGATGCCATCATCATTACCTGCTGGATCATTCTGAACGCCATTTGCGTAGCCTGTGGCCTGCAAAAAGGAGTCAGAATCGCCAGCGACGTGCGTAGCTACCTGAGCTTCCTGATGCTGGGCTGGGTGTTTATCGTCAGCGGCGCCAGCTTCATCATGAACTACTTCACCGACTCGGTCGGCATGCTGCTGATGTATCTGCCGCGCATGCTGTTCTATACCGATGCCATCGGCAAAGGCGGATTCCCGCAGGGCTGGACTGTTTTCTACTGGGCGTGGTGGGTCATTTACGCCATCCAGATGAGTATCTTCCTGGCGCGTATTTCTCGTGGCCGTACCGTACGTGAACTGTGCTTTGGGATGGTGCTGGGCCTGACCGCTTCCACCTGGATCCTGTGGACAGTCCTTGGCAGCAACACGCTGCTGCTGATGGATAAAAACATTCTCAACATCCCGCAGCTGATTGAACAACACGGTGTGGCGCGCGCCATTATCGAAACCTGGGCCGCCTTGCCATTCAGCACCGCCACCATGTGGGGCTTCTTCATCCTTTGCTTTATTGCCACCGTCACGCTGATTAACGCCTGCTCTTACACCCTGGCGATGTCCACCTGTCGCGAAGTCCGTGATGGTGAAGAACCGCCGTTGTTGGTGCGTATCGGTTGGTCCGTTCTGGTCGGCGTCATCGGCATCGTTCTGCTGGCGCTGGGCGGGCTGAAGCCCATCCAGACGGCGATTATCGCCGGAGGATGCCCGTTGTTCTTCGTCAACATCATGGTGACGCTGTCCTTTATTAAAGACGCCAAAGTGCACTGGAAAGACAAGTAATTCTTATTAACCCAATTGATCAAGAGGCTGAAAGATGGATTTCAACTTAAATGACGAGCAGGAACTGTTTGTCGCCGGTATTCGTGAACTGATGGCCAGTGAGAACTGGGAAGCTTATTTTGCCGAGTGCGATCGCGACAGCGTCTACCCTGAGCGTTTTGTAAAAGCACTGGCGGATATGGGCATCGATAGCCTGTTGATCCCGGAAGAACACGGCGGGCTGGAAGCCGGTTTTGTCACCGTTGCCGCCGTCTGGATGGAACTCGGACGTCTTGGCGCACCGACTTACGTGTTGTACCAATTACCTGGCGGTTTTAACACTTTTCTGCGTGAAGGTACCCAAGAGCAAATTGATAAAATCATGGCGTTCCAGGGGACCGGTAAGCAGATGTGGAACTCGGCGATCACAGAACCGGGAGCGGGATCGGATGTTGGCAGTCTGAAAACCACTTATACACGCAAAAATGGTAAGGTTTATCTTAATGGCAGTAAGTGCTTTATCACCAGTAGCGCCTATACCCCGTACATCGTAGTGATGGCGAGAGATGGTGCATCGCCGGATAAACCTGTTTATACCGAGTGGTTTGTTGACATGAGCAAGGCGGGTATCAAGGTCAACAAACTGGAGAAACTCGGTCTGCGCATGGATAGCTGCTGTGAAATCACCTTTGATGACGTTGAACTGGACGAGAAAGACATGTTCGGTCGGGAAGGTAATGGCTTCAACCGCGTGAAAGAAGAGTTTGACCATGAACGCTTCCTCGTCGCACTGACCAACTACGGTACGGCAATGTGCGCTTTTGAAGACGCAGCGCGTTATGCCAACCAACGCGTACAGTTTGGCGAAACGATCGGCCGTTTCCAGCTGATTCAGGAGAAGTTCGCGCACATGGCGATCAAACTGAACTCCATGAAAAACATGCTGCTGGAAGCCGCATGGAAAGCGGATAACGGCACTATTACCTCGGGCGACGCGGCCATGTGCAAATACTTCTGTGCCAACGCGGCATTTGAGGTGGTAGACACCGCCATGCAGGTGCTGGGTGGCGTGGGTATCGCGGGTAACCATCGCATCACGCGCTTCTGGCGTGACCTGCGCGTTGACCGTGTTTCTGGTGGTTCTGACGAAATGCAGATCCTGACGTTGGGTCGTGCGGTATTGAAGCAATACCGTTGATTCGTTCGTTTCGTAGGCCGGATAAGGTGTTTACGCCACCATCCGGCAATATGCCCGGTGGCGCTGCGCTTACCGGGCCTACAAAAAAATGCCAGGAGAAAAATGATGAATCATTTACCAATGCCATCCTTCGGCCCGCTTTCCGGGGTACGCGTTGTCTTTTCAGGGATCGAAATTGCCGGTCCGTTCGCCGGACAGATGTTCGCCGAATGGGGTGCTGAGGTTATCTGGATTGAAAACGTCGCATGGGCCGATACCATCCGCGTGCAACCTAACTATCCGCAGCTATCACGCCGTAATCTGCATGCCCTGTCGCTGAATATTTTCAAAGATGAAGGCCGGGAAGCGTTTCTGAAGCTGATGGAAACCACCGATATTTTCATTGAAGCCAGTAAAGGCCCGGCCTTTGCCCGCCGCGGTATTACCGATGAAGTGCTGTGGGAACATAACCCGAAACTGGTTATCGCCCACCTTTCCGGCTTCGGCCAGTTTGGTACCGAGGAGTACACCAATCTTCCGGCGTATAACACCATCGCACAGGCGTTCAGTGGCTATCTGATCCAAAACGGTGACGTGGATCAGCCAATGCCAGCCTTTCCGTACACCGCCGATTACTTCTCCGGGATGACCGCAACGACAGCGGCGCTGGCGGCTCTGCACAAAGTCCGCGAAACGGGTAAAGGTGAAAGCATCGATATCGCCATGTACGAGGTGATGCTGCGCATGGGTCAGTATTTCATGATGGATTACTTCAACGGCGGCGAAATTTGCCCACGCATGACCAAAGGCAAAGACCCGTATTACGCTGGCTGCGGCCTGTATAAATGCGCCGATGGCTATATCGTCATGGAGCTGGTCGGCATCACGCAAATCAACGAGTGCTTCAAAGATATTGGCCTCGCCCACATTCTTGGCACACCGGAAGTACCGGAAGGCACCCAGCTTATCCATCGCGTGGAATGCCCTTACGGCCCGCTCGTGGAAGAGAAACTGGACGCGTGGCTGGCAACACACACCATCGCCGAAGTCCAGGCGCGTTTTGCTGAGCTGAATATCGCCTGCGCGAAGGTGCTGACCATTCCGGAACTGGAAGGCAACCCGCAGTACGTTGCTCGTGAATCCATTACTCAGTGGCAAACAATGGATGGCCGCACCTGCAAAGGGCCAAACATCATGCCGAAATTTAAAAACAACCCGGGGAAAATCTGGCGTGGCATGCCGTCACATGGCATGGATACTGCCGCCATTCTGAAAAACATTGGTTATAGCGAAGCAGACATAAATGAGCTGGTCGGCAAAGGCCTGGCCAGAGTTGAGGAATAAACGCGACGCGCTGACCGCTCATTGGTTAGCGCTCACGCCTGATTTCAGTGGATAAAGCAATATGGACATCGTTGGCGGACAAAACTTACGTCAGATGTGGGACGACCTGGCCGGGGTGTACGGAGATAAAACGGCGTTAATTTTCGAATCCTGCGAAGGAGTCGTTCGGCAGTTTAGCTATGCCTCGCTCAATGAAGAGATTAACCGCACGGCAAACCTGTTCCATTCCTTAGGGATCCGCAAGGGCGATAAGGTCGCATTGCATCTGGATAACTGTCCGGAATTCATTTTTTGCTGGTTTGGGCTGGCAAAAATTGGCGCCATTATGGTACCGATTAATGCCCGCTTACTGGGCGAAGAAAGTGCCTGGATCCTGCAAAACAGCCAGGTAAGTCTGCTGGTCACCAGCGCCCAGTTTTATCCTATGTACCGCCAGATACGGCTGGAAAATACCACACCGCTTAATCATATCTGTCTGATTGGCGAACAGCTTCCGGTTGACGACGGCGTGAGCCACTTTACCCAACTGCAATCCCGCCAGTCGACTACGCTGTGTTATACGCCCGCGTTATCCACTGACGATACGGCGGAAATTCTGTTTACCTCAGGCACCACTTCACGGCCTAAAGGGGTGGTGATTACCCACTACAACCTGCGTTTTGCAGGCTACTACACTTCCTGGCAAATCGCTCTGCGCGATGATGACGTCTACATGACGGTGATGCCCGCTTTTCATATCGACTGTCAGTGTACCGCCGCAATGCCCGCATTCTCCGCTGGCAGCACCTTTGTGCTGCTAGAGAAGTACAGTGCCAGGGCGTTCTGGAATCAGGTGCATAGATATAAGGCGACGGTTACCGAATGCATTCCGATGATGATCAGAACGCTGATGGTACAACCTGCCGCGCCAACCGACAGACAGCATCACCTGCGCGAGGTAATGTTCTATCTCAATTTATCCGCACAGGAAAAAGACGCCTTTACCGAACGCTTTGGCGTCAGGCTGCTGACCTCCTACGGTATGACTGAAACCATCGTCGGTATTATCGGCGACCGTCCCGGTGACAAACGACGCTGGCCCTCCATTGGCCGCGTGGGATTTAGCTATGAAGCCGAAATCCGTGACGATCACAACCGTCCCCTGCCCGCCGGAGAAATTGGCGAAATCTGTATTAAAGGCGTGCCGGGCAAAACAATCTTCAAAGAGTACTATGCCCAGCCGGAGGCTACCGCCAAAGCGCTGGAACCTGAAGGCTGGTTACATACCGGAGATTCGGGCTATCAGGATGCGGATGGCTATTTTTATTTCGTCGACAGACGCTGCAACATGATTAAACGCGGCGGAGAAAATGTCTCCTGCGTCGAGCTGGAAAATATTATTTCTGCGCATCCGAAAATTCAGGACATTGTGGTTGTCGGTATTAAAGATTCAATCCGTGATGAAGCCATTAAAGCGTTTATCGTCCTTAATGAAGGTGAAACATTAAGCGAAGCCGAGTTCTTCAGCTTCTGCGAAAACAATATGGCGAAATTCAAGGTTCCCTCGTTTATGGAGATAAGAACCGACCTGCCGCGCAATTGTTCAGGAAAAATAATCAAAAAAAATCTGAAATAACCCTCCCGGTAGGAATTCCTCCTGCCGGGAAATCTATTTATCTGGAGATGAACTATGAGTGAATCATTACATCTGACCCGTAACGGCCCGATTCTGGAAATTACCCTCGACCGGCCTAAAGCCAATGCCATTGATGCCAAAACCAGCTTTGCCATGGGTGAAGCGTTTCTTAATTTTCGTGATGACCCGGAATTACGCGTAGCGATAATCACCGGCGGCGGTGAGAAATTCTTTTCTGCGGGCTGGGACTTAAAAGCAGCGGCTGAAGGTGAAGCGCCGGATGCCGATTTTGGCCCAGGCGGCTTTGCCGGTTTAACCGAAATTTTCGACCTTAATAAACCGGTCATCGCTGCTGTAAACGGCTATGCGTTTGGCGGTGGTTTTGAATTAGCGCTGGCGGCGGATTTTATCGTCTGCGCGGAAAATGCCAGCTTCGCGCTACCGGAAGCCAAGCTCGGGATCGTACCTGACAGCGGAGGCGTTCTGCGTCTGCCGAAGCTACTGCCACCGGCTATCGTCAACGAAATGATGATGACCGGCAGACGAATGAGTGCCGAAGAAGCGCTGCGTTGGGGTATCGTCAACCGCGTTGTCAGCCAGAGCGAACTGATGGATAGTGCGCGCGAACTGGCGCAGCAGCTAGTGAATAGCGCCCCGCTGGCGATCGCCGCGCTGAAAGAGATTTACCGTTCGACCAGCGAAATGCCGGTAGAAGAAGGCTACCGCTACATCCGCAGCGGCGTGCTGAAGCACTATCCGTCAGTGCTGCACTCCGAAGATGCGCTCGAAGGACCGCAGGCGTTTGCGGAAAAACGCGATCCGGTGTGGAAAGGACGCTGATAACAGATGAGCTATTACGCCTTTGAAGGCCTGATTCCGGTAGTGCATCCAGAGGCGTATGTTCATCCCAGCGCTGTGTTGATTGGTGATGTGATCGTGGGGGCTGGCGTCTACGTCGGCCCGCATGCCTCACTGCGCGGTGACTATGGTCGCCTGATTCTGGAGGCAGGTTCTAACTTGCAGGATGGCTGCATCATGCACGGTTATTGCGACACTGACACCATCGTGCATGAGAATGGGCATATCGGCCATGGCGCAATCCTGCACGGTTGCGTGGTGGGCAGGGACGCGCTGATCGGCATGAACAGCGTCATTATGGACGGCGCAGTGATTGGTGAAGAGAGCATTGTCGCCGCCATGAGCTTTGTCAAAGCCGGATTTCAGGGGGAGGCAAGGCAGATGCTGGTGGGCTCACCTGCTCGCGTATTGCGTGAAGTCACGGACCAGGAGCTGCACTGGAAACGGTTAAACACCAAAGAGTATCAGGATCTTGCGGTCCGCTGCCGGACAGGTTTACGCGAAACGCAGCCATTAACGCAAGTCGAAGAACACCGGCCGCGCCTGAAAGGCACGACGGACGTAAAACCCAAATCAGCACAGTAATTGATGCCGGATTCGCTCACGCTTATCCGGCCTACGCGTCAACCACCGTTTATACCGCCATCAGGCAACTGACAATTAGCGACGCATACTCTTGGAGAGCATCATCTGCCATTTCTGCTCACGGTTGAGCTCTGTTGGGGGAACGGCAGACAGCCGCGGCGTTTTCGCCACACTCACCTTTTTTTCCTGCAAATTGTGGCTCAATCGGTTGTAGAGGTGAGAATCAATACTGATGACTTTTACCAGACGCTGGCACTGGCAGCCCCGGCCTGCAATCTGATTAGGGATCATCTTAACTTCACAAACAATTTCTCCCACTTCCGACAGAATATAAGAGAGCGTATTAATTGCTTTGCAGTGTTCAATATCAAAATGGCGGGAAATTTCCTTTGCGGTGATCCAACGATCTTCAGCCATCATCCAGTCAGCAATTAACAAATAAAGCGGTCTTTCAACATATTTTTCACACATAAGCACACCATTTCACAAATTAAAAATCTGGCTACGGCCTGTCCAAATTAATAAAAACTAAGCCATATTAAAATTGTGGATATAAAAGATAGTATGCGACTTGAATGTTGATTAGTGTGAGCAATATCGTGCTTATTACATTGAAAATGTGGTTATGAAACTGCATTTGGCCAGGAATGACCTTACGAGAGATAAAAAAAGGGTTTCTTTACAGAAACCCTTTCAAGATTATATTGCAGGTCCGGTTAACGCAATTATCACCGGACTCTTTGTTTATGACTTTTTGATCTGCGCGTGCATTTCCTGCACCGAGGTCACCTTCTCAGTGGCATCGGCATTCAGCGCCATCGCCGTCGCGAAACCGCCGTTCAGGGTAGTGTCATAATGCACTTTGTACTGCAGGGCGCTACGGCGAATCAGCTTAGAGTCTTCAATCGCCTGACGACCTTCGGTGGTGTTTATGATGTAAGTGTACTCGCCATTCTTGATACGGTCCTGAATGTGCGGACGCCCTTCATGCACCTTATTCACCAGACGTGGATTGATACCCGCTTCGCCCAGCACAATCGCCGTGCCGTGCGTTGCATCCAGCTCAAAACCAAACTTCAGCAGTTTCGCCGCCAGGTCAACCACGCGCTCTTTATCGCCTTCGCGAACAGAGAGCAGCGCACGCCCCTGTTTTTTCATGGTGGAGCTGCTGCCCAGCTGTGCCTTGGCGAACGCTTCCGCGAAGGTACGACCCACGCCCATCACTTCCCCGGTAGAGCGCATTTCTGGCCCTAACAGCGGGTCAACGCCCGGGAATTTGTTGAACGGCAGCACCACTTCTTTTACTGAGTAGTACGGCGGGATAACTTCTTTGGTTACGCCCTGCTGTGCCAGTGTTTTCCCGGCCATCACGCGCGCCGCAACTTTCGCCAGCGGTACGCCAGTTGCCTTGGAGACGAACGGAACGGTACGCGCCGCACGCGGGTTCACTTCAATCAGGTAAACTTCGTTATTCTTCACCGCAAACTGAACGTTCATCAGACCGCGAACCTGCAGTTCGAAGGCCAGTTTCTGCACCTGCTGACGCATCACATCCTGAATATCCTGGCTCAGGGTGTACGCTGGCAGAGAACATGCGGAGTCACCGGAGTGTACGCCCGCTTGTTCGATGTGCTCCATGATGCCGCCAATCAGCACCATTTCGCCGTCGCAGATAGCGTCCACGTCCACTTCAACCGCATCGTCAAGGAAACGGTCCAGCAGTACCGGCGCATCGTTAGAAACGCTGACCGCAGTCTGGAAGTAGCGACGCAGGTCGGCTTCGTCGTAGACAATTTCCATCGCGCGGCCGCCGAGAACATACGACGGACGCACCACCAGCGGGTAGCCAATCTCTTTCGCCTTCTCAACAGCCTGTTCGATAGCCGTTACGGTAGCGTTCGCCGGTTGCTTCAGCTTCAGACGGTCAACCGCCTGCTGGAAACGCTCACGGTCTTCCGCGCGGTCGATGGCATCCGGGCTGGTGCCGATTACCGGTACACCTGCCGCTTCCAGCGCACGCGCCAGCTTCAGCGGGGTCTGGCCGCCGTACTGTACGATGACGCCTTTCGGCTTCTCAATGCGCACGATTTCCAGTACGTCTTCCAGCGTGACCGGCTCGAAGTACAGGCGGTCGGAAGTGTCGTAATCAGTAGAGACGGTTTCCGGGTTACAGTTGACCATGATGGTCTCGTAACCGTCTTCGCGCAGCGCCAGAGAGGCGTGTACGCAGCAGTAGTCGAACTCAATGCCCTGACCGATACGGTTTGGACCACCACCCAGCACCATGATTTTATCGCGGTCGACGGACGGATTCGCTTCACACTCATCTTCATAAGTGGAGTACATATAAGCGGTGTCGGTCGCGAATTCTGCCGCACAGGTATCCACGCGCTTGTAGACCGGGTGAAGGTTATATTGGTCACGCAGTTTGCGGATTTCCGCTTCGCGAACGCCGGCCAGTTTTGCCAGACGCGCATCAGCGAAGCCTTTGCGCTTCAGTACGCGCAGGAAGTCAGCGTCGAGGCCGTTGATGCCAAGGTCAATGACTTTTTCTTCCAGGCGCACCAGCTCTTCAATCTGCACCAGGAACCAGCGGTCGATGTTGGTCAGGTTGAACACACCATCGACGGACAGGCCAGCACGGAAGGCATCGGCGATGTACCAGATACGCTCAGCGCCAGCGTCTTTCAGTTCGCGACGGATTTTGGTCAGCGCTTCCGGGTCGTCCAGGCTGACTTTCGGGTCGAAGCCGGTCGCGCCCACTTCCAGACCGCGCAGCGCTTTCTGCAGCGATTCCTGCTGGGTGCGGCCAATCGCCATCACTTCACCAACAGATTTCATCTGCGTGGTCAGACGGTCATTAGCACCAACGAATTTCTCGAAGTTGAAGCGTGGAATTTTCGTCACAACGTAGTCGATGGACGGCTCAAACGAGGCCGGAGTACGGCCGCCGGTGATGTCGTTCATCAGTTCGTCGAGGGTGTAACCTACGGCCAGCTTGGCGGCGACTTTCGCAATCGGGAAGCCGGTAGCTTTGGACGCCAGCGCCGAGGAGCGGGATACGCGCGGGTTCATCTCGATGACAATCAGGCGACCGTTTTTCGGGTTTACCGCAAACTGGACGTTAGAACCGCCGGTTTCCACGCCGATTTCACGCAGTACCGCCATCGAGGCGTTACGCATGATTTGATATTCTTTGTCGGTCAGCGTCTGGGCAGGTGCTACGGTGATGGAGTCACCGGTATGGATGCCCATCGCGTCGAAGTTTTCGATGGAGCAGACGATGATGCAGTTGTCGTTTTTATCACGCACCACTTCCATCTCGTACTCTTTCCAGCCAATCAGCGATTCATCAATCAGCAGCTCGTTGGTTGGGGAAAGGTCCAGACCGCGTTCGCAAATCTCTTCGAACTCTTCACGGTTATAAGCGATACCGCCGCCGGTGCCGCCCATGGTGAAGCTAGGGCGGATAATGCACGGGAAGCCCACGTCAGCAGCAACCGCCAGTGCTTCTTCCATGGTATGGGCGATACCAGAGCGCGCGGTGTCGAGACCAATTTTCTTCATCGCGATATCAAAGCGACGACGGTCTTCTGCTTTATCAATCGCATCAGCCGTGGCACCAATCATGGTCACGCCGAACTCAGCCAGCACGCCCTGACGCTCCAGTTCCAGCGCACAGTTCAGCGCCGTCTGACCGCCCATGGTTGGCAGCACCGCATCCGGGCGCTCTTTCTCAATGATTTTGCGTACCACTTCCCAGTGAATCGGCTCGATGTAGGTGGCATCGGCCATTTCCGGGTCGGTCATGATGGTTGCCGGGTTGGAGTTCACCAGAATAACGCGGTAACCCTCTTCACGCAGGGCTTTACACGCCTGTGCGCCGGAATAGTCAAACTCACACGCCTGACCGATAACAATCGGACCCGCGCCCAGAATCAGGATACTTTTTATGTCTGTACGTTTTGGCATGGCTCTTTTACTCCTGATTATTTCGCGGACTGACGGTATTGCTCAATTAACTCGATAAAGTGGTCGAACAGCGGTGCAGCGTCGTGCGGCCCCGGACTCGCTTCAGGGTGCCCCTGGAAGCTGAATGCCGGTTTGTCGGTACGATGAATCCCCTGCAAAGTGCCGTCGAACAGTGACTTGTGGGTCACGCGCAGGTTGGCAGGCATGGAGGCTTCATCTACAGCAAAACCGTGGTTCTGCGCGGTGATCATCACGGTGTTGTTATCAATATCTTTTACCGGATGGTTGCCGCCGTGGTGGCCAAACTTCATCTTAATGGTCTTCGCACCGCTCGCCAGCGCCAACAGCTGATGGCCGAGGCAGATGCCAAATACCGGAATATCGGTTTCGAGGAATTTCTGAATCGCGGTAATCGCGTAGTCGCACGGCGCCGGGTCGCCAGGGCCGTTGGACAGGAAGATACCGTCCGGATTCATCTTCAGAACGTCTTCTGCTGAGGTTTTCGCCGGTACAACCGTCAGGCGGCAGCCGCGGTCCGCTAACATACGCAGAATGTTACGTTTAGCGCCGAAATCGTAAGCCACAACGTGGAACGGCAGTTCATCGGCAGATTTTGCTTCCGGCAGGTCACCCGCCAGCGTCCAGCTACCCTGCGTCCAGCTATAAGGCTCCGCGGTGGTCACTTCTTTCGCCAGATCCATACCGTTCAGGCCAGGGAAAGCTTTTGCCTTTTCCAGTGCCAGCGCCGCATCCGGGTTATCGCCCGCGATGATGCAGCCGTTCTGTGCGCCCTTTTCACGCAGCAAACGCGTCAGCTTACGAGTATCGATATCAGCAATCGCCACAATGTTATGGCGCTTCAGGTAAGAAGAGAGGTCTTCGGTATCGCGGAAGTTGCTGGCAATCAGCGGCAGGTCGCGGATGACCAGGCCTTGCGCATGTACCTGTGAAGATTCTGCATCGGCTTCATTGGTGCCGACATTACCGATATGAGGATAAGTAAGAGTGACGATTTGGCGGGAATAGGAAGGATCAGTGAGGATTTCTTGATAACCGGTCATTGAAGTATTGAAAACGACTTCCCCAACCGCCGAACCTGTTGCCCCTATGGCCCGACCGTGAAACTGGGTTCCGTCTTCCAGAACCAATAGCGCTGACTTAATCAAAACACCCTCCAGAGAATATTCACTCACTTTATTTGCATATTAATTCATTAACACCTCATGAATCAATGCAAATTTGCTTACCTATGGATTTCTGGCAAACGGCGGCATTCTAGAGATAGCCCACGTAAAAGTCTACCCAAAAGGGTAATTTTTATTATTATTTTGCGCCACTGGGATAAATCACACGATTTAACAGGCAAAAAGATCAGCTAACTTGTGGTGGAAAACGCTTGCGGTAGGCAAAGAGTGTAAAAAAAGAATGCGGGAGAGAAAAAAGTGGACCATTTGGTCAAAATTTACATTGAGGTAACATAAAAACCCAACAAAACATATACAAAAACTCATTTAAAAGAAAAAATATATTCAAAAGATAAAAATTAAAGGGCAATAAAATATTGCCCCATGCAATCAAATAATTATGATTACAATAACCACATCACGAAGGGTAGTAAAAGCTATAAATTACGTAAATCAAGCACATCTTTCATATCAAAAAGACCATTTGACTTTGATTTTAGCCAAATTGCCGATCTCACCGCGCCGTTCGCAAAAGTCATGCGGCTGGACGCTTTATGCGTGATCTCAATACGCTCGCCAATATCAGCAAACATCGCGGTATGCTCACCAACGATATCCCCCGCCCGCACCGTGGCAAAGCCGATCGTGCCCGGTACGCGCTCGCCGGTGTAACCTTCACGCGAATAGACTGCGCAGTCTTTCAGATCTTTATCCAGCGCCCCGGCAATCGCCTCGCCCATCGCCAGCGCAGTACCTGACGGCGCATCAACTTTATGGCGGTGGTGGGCTTCAATAATCTCAATATCGGTGTAATCGCCCATCACTTTCGCCGCTTTCTCCAGCAGCTTAAGCATAACGTTCACGCCGACGCTAAAGTTCGCGGCGAAAACGATAGCAATCTCCTGCGCGGCATCACGAATAGCCTGTTTACCCGCGTCATCAAAGCCGGTGGTGCCAATCACCATCCCTTTACCGTGCTGGCGGCAAAACGCCAGATGCGTCAGCGTGCCTTCCGGGCGGGTAAAATCGATGAAAACATCGAAATCATCTTTCACCGCTTCAAGGCTACTTTGTACGGTAACGCCCGTTTTCCCGGCTCCCGCTAACTCTCCGGCATCGCTTCCTAATAAGGAGGAACCTTCGCGCTCCAGCGCCGCGCCCAGCTGTACGCCTTCCATGCCGAGAGTGGCCTGAATCAACTGACGCCCCATGCGTCCTCCGGCTCCCGCGATGGCAACGCGGATTTGTGCATCATGCATAGCTATTCTCTTTTGTTAATTTTACGTAAATCGTTTTCAGATTAACCAGCGCAACGCTGCACCGCCAGCCGAAAACGTCGATAATTAGAATTTAATGATAAACAGGCAGAGATATCAGTAAAAGGCATGACGCCACGGAAAAAGCAGCGTCATCGGGTTATAAAGCGCGGAGATCAAGGGGCCAGTGTCAGCACCTCTGCCACCCACTGCTGGAAACCTTCAACGTTCAGACCCAGCGCAACCTGCGCATTTGCTGGATGCCCCAGACGTCCTTCGATATCCACCACCGTCGTACCTGAGGTATATTCGCCCTGGGTTTCAACCGCCACGAAACACGACTGCAGGGTAAACAGTTCCGGGCGCACCAGCCAGGCAATGGCACACAGATCGTGCATTCGCAGCCCCGTATTCATACTGCCGCTACGGTAATGGCTAAACAGCGCGTGCAGCATTTTTCCCGTCTGGTTAAGCTGGGGGAGCGTCGCCAGATAGTCCGGGGCGAGCATGGCCTGGTTAGTAACATCCAGCCCACACATCACAATATCCAGCCCGCTCTGGAAGACTTTTGCGGCAGCCTCGGGATCGATAGCAATATTAAACTCGGCGTTGGGTGTGAAGTTCCCGCGCCCGGCAGAGCCGCCCATAATCACCAGACGGTGAATGTTGAATACGCATTCAGGATAATGGGTCAGCAGCAGCGCAATGTTGGTCAGCGGGCCAATTGCCACCAGCGTCACGGGCTGCGGGGCATGCATCAGCGCATCGCGAATCGCCTGGAAGGCGGGTTTTGCCATCGCCTGGCGGTCGTGTTCGACAAATTCATACCCTTCCATACCGGACTCGCCGTGCACGGAAGCGGCATCACGCAGCGGCCGCACCAGCGGCATCGATGCTCCCTGCGCCAGTGGAACATCCGCATTCCAGAAGTGCAGCAGTTGCAACGCATTACGGGTGGTTTTTTCCACCGACACATTGCCTGCTACCGTGGTCATCAGTTGCAGATCCAGCTCAGGGGCAAACAGCGCGGCGGCAATGGCGGCGGCATCATCAATGCCGGGATCGGTATCAAGAATGATCGGTAAGCGCATGGTTTCTCCATAAAAAAATGCCAGACGTTAAGTCTGGCATCTTCTCATAATCGTAACCGGAAAGACTTACTCTACTTCACGAACATCCACACGCAGCTCTTTCGGCACTTCGAAAACGATGTTCTCTTCGCGGCCTTCCAGCGGAATAGCTTCCTCACCGCCAAGCTCCTGCAGGCGAGCAATCACGTTTTGCACCAGGATATCCGGCGCCGAGGCTCCGGCCGTCACGCCTACGCACTTCGCCTCTTTCACCCACGCTTCCTGGATGTCGGTCGCATCGTCAATCAAATACGCCGCTTTCCCCATTCGCTGTGCCAGTTCAGCCAGACGGTTGGAGTTAGAGGAGTTCTTCGAGCCGACCACCAGCACAACATCAGCCAGTTCCGCCAGCGCGCGAACCGCTTCCTGACGGTTGGTGGTGGCATAACAGATATCGTCTTTACGCGGTCCGACAATTTTCGGGAAGCGTTGACGCAAAGCATCAATAACGTCAGAAGTATCGTCAACGGAGAGCGTGGTCTGCGTCATGAAGGATAATTTGCCTTCATTTTTCACATTCAGTTTCAGCACATCATCTGGTGATTCAACCAGATACATTCCGCCTTGCGGGTTGCTGTACTGGCCCATCGTGCCTTCGACTTCCGGGTGTCCGGCGTGACCAATCAGAATGGATTCTTCGCCACGACGGCTGGCGCGGGCAACTTCCATATGCACTTTCGTGACTAGCGGACAGGTTGCATCAAAAACCGTGAGGTCGCGGCCTTTGGCTTCGTTACGCACCGCCTGAGACACGCCATGAGCGGAGAAAATCAGGATCGCGCCATCCGGCACTTCGCTGATTTGCTCGATAAAAATAGCGCCGCGCTCGCGCAGGCTATCCACCACATAACGGTTATGTACCACTTCATGACGGACATAAATCGGTGCGCCGTAAATAGCCAACGCGTTTTCGACAATGCTGATAGCGCGGTCTACGCCAGCGCAAAAACCGCGCGGGTTGGCCAACAGGATCTGCATTTTACGCCTCCAGTGCCGGTTCGACTTCCAGCACTTCAATATCAAAATGAACGGTATGCCCAGCCAGCGGATGGTTGAAATCAACCGTGATCGAGTCACCGTTGATTTCACGGATCACGCCAGGCATCTCACTGCCGTCCATTGCGGTAAAGAGCATGATAGCGCCAATTTCTGGCTCGCCCGCGTCCATAAATTCCCGACGCGAGAAATACTGAATTAAGTCCGGACTTGATACGCCAAAGGCGGCATCCGGCTCCAGAGCAAAGGTGGTTTTATCGCCTTCTTTTAGCCCCAGCAGGTGTTGCTCCAGTCCTTCAGACAGAGAACCGTCGCCCAGGCGAAACAGCGCAGGCTTGCCGTTATTGCGGGTTGACTCTGCGGTGGAGCCATCGTCGAGCTTAAGGGTGAAGTGCACCAGCACCGCACTGTTACTCTGTACTGATTTAGACATGCAGGTTGCTCTTTAAAATTGCTGCCGCCTGTCTGCCCGGTGGCGCTACGCTTACCGGGCCTACAAGGATCGCAGTAAATTGTAGGCCGGATTAGCATAGCGCCATCCGGCATTTTTTTATGCGGCTTTTTTCTCTTTCGACGGCAGGAAGCCTTCGAGAACAATCAATGCCGCCCCGATACAGATAGCTGTATCGGCCAGATTGAAGGTCGCGAAATGCCAGTCGCCGACGTAAAAGTCAATCATATCAACCACGAAGCCGTGCCACAGGCGGTCAAACAAGTTGCCCAGCGCACCGCCAATGATTAACGCATACGCGATGTTGTTCAGCTTCTGCGTCGCCTTCGAGCGATACATCATCACCATCAGGATGACGCAAATACCGATAGCGATACCGGCAAAGAACCAACGTTGCCAGCCGCCGCTGTCAGCTAAGAAGCTAAACGCCGCACCATAGTTACGCGCGTAGTGCAGATTAAGCGACGGAAACAGCGACACCGTATCCCCCAGAGCAAAGTTCTGGAGGATCAGGTACTTGCTGCCTAAATCGATAATCAGCACGACTACCACCAGCCACAGCCAGCGTAGTCCTGTTGAACAAAGAGGCTTACTCATCAGGCAAACTTACGTTGTTCGCCATCACCGGCGATGTTGCTGACACAGCGTCCGCAGATATCTGCATGTTCCGCCACCTGGCCGACGTCGGTAGTGTAATGCCAGCAGCGCGGGCATTTCTCACCTTCAGCTTTGCTCAGTACGATTTTCAGACCTTTGAGCAGTTCGCTCTGCTGAGCATCAGCAGGAGCAGCCGCATAATCCGCAACCGTCGCACCAGAGGTCAGCAGTACAAAACGCAACTCTTCACCCAGCGCGGTCAGTTTCGCCGCCAGCTCAGGTTCAGCGTACAGGGTCACTGCCGCTTCCAGAGAACCGCCGACTTTCTTATCCGCACGCGCCTGCTCGATAACCTTGTTCACTTCGCCGCGCACTTTCAGCAGCTCGTCCCAGTAGGCATCGTTCATCGCTTCGGTTTCACCTAAGCCAAACAGACCTTCGTACCATTCACCGGTAAAGACGTACTTCTCACGATCGCCCGGCAGGTAGCCCCAGATTTCATCGGCGGTGAAGGACATGATCGGCGCCATCCAACGAACCAGCGCTTCTGCAATATGGAACAGCGCAGTCTGGCAGCTACGACGCGCCACGCTGTCCGCTTTCGCGGTGTACTGACGGTCTTTGATGATGTCGAGGTAGAACGAACCCATTTCTACGGAGCAGAAGCGCATCAGGCGCTGTACCACTTCGTGGAAGTCATAGGCTTCATAGGCTTTCAGGATTTCGTCCTGCGCCGCTTGCGCACAACCTACCGCCCAACGATCCAGCACCACCATCTCTTCCGGTTTCACCATGTCTTTAACCGGATCGAACCCGTTCAGGTTCGCCAGCAGGAAGCGCGCGGTGTTACGGATACGACGATAGCTGTCGGCAGCACGTTTCAGGATTTCGTCAGAAACGGCCATTTCGCCAGTATAGTCGGTAGAAGCAACCCACAGACGCAGAATATCCGCGCCGAGTTTGTTCATCACGTCCTGCGGAGAAACGGTGTTACCGATAGATTTGGACATCTTACGGCCCTGACCATCAACGGTGAAACCGTGGGTCAGTACCTGGCGATAAGGTGCTTTGCCTTTCATGGCGGTGGAGATCATCAGGGAAGACATGAACCAGCCACGGTGCTGGTCAGAACCTTCCAGATACATATCTGCCGCATGGCCCGCAAACTCAGGACGCACATCCACGACGGATGAGTGGGTTGAACCGGAGTCGAACCACACGTCCAGCGTATCCGGGACTTTGACATACTGGTCAGCTTCGTCGCCGAGGATATCTTTCGGATCGAGATCCCACCACGCCTGGATGCCGTCAACTTCAACGCGTTTAGCCACTTCTTCCATCAGTTCGATAGCGCGCGGATGCAGCTCTTCGGTGTCTTTGTGAACAAACAGAGACATCGGCACACCCCACGTACGCTGACGGGAGATACACCAGTCAGGACGGTTGGCAACCATCGATTCAATACGCGCCTGGCCCCAGTCCGGGATCCACTGTACGCCTTTGATCTCTTTCAGCGACTGCGCGCGCAGGCCTTTCTGATCCATGCTGACGAACCACTGCGGGGTCGCACGGAAGATGATCGGTGACTTGTGACGCCAGCAGCATGGGTAGCTGTGCTGCATCTTCTCAACGTGCAGCAGCGCGCCTTTTTCGCTCAGCAGCGCAACGATTTTGTCGTTGGCTTTAAAGACGTTCACACCGTCCAGATCCGGATAGGTACCCGCCAGGTATGCGCCGTCCGGGCCAACCGGGTTAGCGATTTCCAGACCGTATTTCTGGCTGATGACGTAGTCATCCGGACCGTGACCGCCAGCGGTATGGACCGCACCGGTACCCGCGTCCAGCGTAACGTGATCGCCAAGGATAGCCGGCACGTCAAAGCCCATAAACGGATGGGTAAAGCGCAGCAGTTCCAGCTCAGCGCCTTTCACTGTGCCGAGAATGGTGTATTCAGCCGCGCCAATACGCTGCATGACGCTTTCAACCAGATCTTTCGCCAGAATCACAGCCTGGCCGTCAATCTGCACCAGCGCATAGTCAAAATCAGGTGCCAGAGAGATTGCGCGGTTCGCCGGTAACGTCCACGGGGTGGTAGTCCAGATAACCAGTGAGATCGGGCCGTTGACGTCAGAAACGCCAAACTTCGCTTTCACCGCATCCTGATCGGCAGCGTGGAACGCCACGTCGATGGACGGGGAGGTTTTGTCATAATACTCAACTTCCGCTTCCGCCAGCGCGGAACGGCAGTCAACGCACCAGTGCACCGGCTTCGCACCTTTATGCAGATGGCCGTTGCCAATGATTTTACCCAGCGCGCGAATGATATTGGCTTCGGTTTTGAAGTCCATGGTCAGGTACGGATGCGACCAGTCGCCCAGTACGCCAAGACGGATAAAGTCTTTACGCTGACCGTCAACCTGCGTAGCAGCGTATTCACGGCACTTGGCGCGGAACTCAGCAGCGGTGAACTTCTCGCCCGGCTTGCCGTATTCCTGCTCTACTTTCAGCTCGATCGGCAGACCGTGGCAGTCCCAGCCCGGAACGTACGGCGAGTCATAGCCCGTGAGTCCTTTGGACTTCACGATAATGTCTTTCAGAATCTTGTTAACCGAGTGACCAATATGAATGCTGCCATTCGCATAAGGAGGGCCATCATGCAGAATGAAGGTTTTTTTGCCTTTTTTGGCCGCACGAATGATGCCGTACAGGTCATCATCAGTCCAACGCGCCAGCATTCCCGGTTCGCGCTTGGCGAGATCGCCGCGCATCGGGAACCCTGTTTCCGGCAAATTCAGGGTTGATTTATAGTCACTCATCAGATTCTCGGTTCCGTATTTAAAACTCGTATAGGCATTAAGCCGGTTTTGTTAGCCCAAAAAATTCACGGGCAGTCAACTCATCACGCGCAATCTGCGCTTTTAGTTCATCCAGCGAGGCAAATCGCTGTTCGCTGCGTATTTTTTTACGCAGTACTACATCTATATGGCGACCATACAGGTCCATTACAACGTCCAATAGATGCACTTCCAACTGCTGGCGTACGCCTGCTACCGTCGGGCGGGTGCCGATGTTGGCGACGCCGGGCAACGGTTTGTCACCCAGTCCCATCACTTCAACCGCATAAACACCTTTCACCGGAGAAACCTGACGACGAAGCGGTAAGTTTGCCGTCGGAAAACCGATGGTACGCCCTAACTCATCACCGTGAACGACGCGTCCTGAGATAGTAAAAGGATGCCCAAGCAGGCTTTCGGCCTGTTGCAGGTTATCTTCGGCCAGCGCCTGACGTACTGCGGTGCTGCTGATACGCACACCGCCTTCACAGAAGGTTTGGGTGCTGGTGATATCAAAACCATACTCAGCGCCCGCTTCCTGTAATAACAAGAAATCGCCCGCACGGCTAGCGCCAAAGCGGAAATCATCGCCAACGGCAAGAAATTGTACACCAAGGCGCTTCACCAGCAGGTCGCTGATGAAGGTCTGCGCCGTTAATGCGGCGAAACGCCTGTCAAAACGCACACACAGCACATAGTCCACACCGCATTCGGCCAGATAACGCAGTTTTTCCCGCAGGCGGGTAAGGCGCGCAGGTGACTTGTCCGTCGCAAACAGTTCCAGCGGTTGTGGCTCGAAAATCATTACCACCACCGGTAAATTGCGTTTGCGCCCTTCTTCCCGTAAGCCTTGCAGCAACGCACGGTGGCCACGGTGCACACCGTCGAAATTACCAATAGTCAGCACACACCCATGCGGGGCCTGGCTGAGATTATGTATGCCTCGTATCAGCTTCATGTCTGGCTCAAAACAGTGAAAATCGTGAAAGTATACCCTGTACCGCGGTCAAGGTTAACCGGCGATTGTTTCTACGAAACAGAAAGAGGATGGTTTTCATTGTTATGAAACAAATTGACGCCCTTCACGGGCACACCAATGCAATTTTTCTCGTCGAAAAGCTGTATTCACGCCACGCAAGCTGGTAGAATCCTGCGCCATCACTACGCAACGAGTGCTGGAATTTAAACGGCGCTTATTTGCACAAATCCATTGACAAAAGAAGGCTAAAAGGGCATATTCCTCGGCCTTTGAATTGTCCATATAGAACACATTTGGGAGTTGGACCTTGGCTAATATCAAATCAGCTAAGAAGCGCGCCGTTCAGTCTGAAAAGGCCCGCAAGCACAACGCTAGCCGTCGCTCTATGATGCGTACTTTCATCAAGAAAGTATACGCAGCTATCGAAGCTGGCGACAAAGCTACTGCACTGAAAGCATTTAACGAAATGCAACCAATCGTGGACCGTCAGGCTGCTAAAGGTCTGATCCACAAAAACAAAGCTGCACGTCATAAAGCAAACCTGACTGCACAGATCAACAAACTGGCTTAATCGCCTGCTTGTCGACGCTTTGTGAAAAAACCCGCGCAAGCGGGTTTTTTTATGCCTGCTATCTGGCGTTTTTCTCTTCAGCCACGGATGTTGTTCTCGCTCGCCCACACTCTTCCTGACCAGCCTGTTTTTTCAGCTATCCCTCCCTTAGTTAGTCGCGTCGCGTAATACTTGAAAGTTATTTTCTTTCACTGTTTTCCTTTTTTTATTTCATTATTAAAAAAACTGTGACCACCTTAGCAAATAGAAACATCTCTCATTCAAAAACGAATAAACGCAATCCTGATGTAAGATTTGATAATTGATTGCTGCGGTAGGGTCAACTACTTTCCATGTACACCTTACTCACTCATTTTAATCTGAGGTTAAATTCAGTAACGACATAAAAAATAATATTTAAAACTTGCTTGGAAAGTAAAAGTTGTTTTTCTGGGCGTATCGCACCAATATCGGAGTTATTATTATGAGTTCTGTTATTGAGGATACCCAGTCTTGCGGGTCAGCATCATTATCTTTACTACAGCGTATTAGCTACGGCTCTTTGGATGTGGCAGGTAATCTACTGTACTGTTTCGGCTCAACCTACATCTTATATTTCTACACTGACGTTGCGGGTATTAGTCTCGCCGTAGCAGGTGTCATCCTGCTGTTGGCGCGTATCGTAGATGGTATAGATGCCCCAATCTGGGGTATCATTATCGATAAAACACGTTCACGTTACGGTAAATGTCGTCCCTGGTTCTTATGGCTGCCGCTGCCTTTTGGTGTATTCAGCGCGCTGTCATTTTGGTCTCCAGATATCAGCATGACAGGAAAAGCCATATATGCAGCAATATCCTACATGATTGCCAGCATTTTATTTACCGGACTCAATACACCGCTCAGCGCAATATTACCTCTAATGACTCTGTCCCCTAAGGAACGGCTGATATTAAATTCCTGGAGAATGACCGGGGGACAAATCGGGGTTTTATTAATGAATGCCACAGCATTACCCCTGGTTGCATTTTTAGGTAACGGAAATGATCATGCCGGATTTATTTACACGGCGATTCTGTTTGCTGCGATATCCTGTTCGCTAACGCTTTTCGCCTTTAAAAATATCCGCGAAATGGATGCGGATAAAATACAGCAAGAACCCAAACTGCCGATGAAAAAAAGTTTCACGGCAATGAAAGGTAACTGGCCATGGATCCTGATGGTGCTGGCCAATCTGATCTTCTGGATTGCCCTGCAACAGCGGTCCACAACCATTGTTTATTATCTGACCTACAACCTCGATCGCAAAGACCTGGTTCCGCTGATTAACAGTCTGGCGACGATTCAGATCCTGTTCATCATCGCCATCCCTTTCTTTAGCAAATTCCTGGCTAAAACCTGGATATGGGTAGGAGGCTTGCTGGTCGCCACGTTCGGCGGCGTCTTGATGTGGCTGGCGGCGGACAACATACCTTTCCTCATCGCGGCCTGGGTGCTCGGCAATATCGGTAGCGGAATCGCCTGCTCAATGCCGTTTGCCATGTTGGGCTTTGCCGTCGACTTCGGTGCCTGGAAAACGGGCATCAAGGCCACGGGCATTCTTATCGCCTTCGGCAGTACTTTCTGCATCAAGATGGGCAGTGGTCTGGGTACCGCTTTCGCCGCCTGGATCATGAACAGTTTTGGCTATGTCCCGAACCATGCCCAAAGCGCTGCGGGCCTGGAAGGCATTACCTGGGCCTTTATCTGGGCGCCCGCCCTACTCTTCGCACTCGCGGCGATCCCGCTACTTTTCTTCCGTAAGTACGAAGCAATGGAAGAGACGATTCGCCACGATCTGGAAACCATCACCCAATAACTTTCTTAATCTTTACCCTCAAAATATGGGAGGCACCACCATGCCATTTGTGCAACATGACCCGCGTCGTCTGGTCTGGCAGCAAAACGATCGCTATTTGTGGATTGAACCCTGGGGCGAGAACAGCCTGCGCGTACGCAGTGGTCGTCATCTGCCGGTAATGAGAAATGAAGACTGGGCATTGACTGAGCCAGTCGCAGAAAGCCACTGCCACATCGATTATGAGCACCACCAGGCGACAATGACCAACGGCAAAATTATCGCTATCGTCAATCAAAAAGGACAAGTTACCTTTTACCGTCATCCACACAAACCCTTGTTGCAGGAGTT
This sequence comes from Citrobacter sp. LUTT5, assembly GCF_009905315.1. NCBI lineage: Bacteria > Pseudomonadati > Pseudomonadota > Gammaproteobacteria > Enterobacterales > Enterobacteriaceae > Citrobacter > Citrobacter sp. LUTT5. Next base: position 4,209,731 of record NZ_CP047606.1, read on the forward strand.
CTGGCGCCTGCGGGGCGAAATTGGCGAGGATGAATCTTCTCACGGCCAGTACGTCAGCGCACTCAACCTTGAGGGACGCGAATTCCGCCCTATTCAGGGTGGGAAATATTCACTTAAAGCCCGCTTCGAAGCCACCGAAGGGGAAAAAATTTACGGCATGGGCCAATATCAGCAGGCCAATCTGGATCTCAAAGGATGCGTGCTCGAACTGGCCCAGCGCAACTCTCAGGCCTCGGTGCCCTTTATGCTCTCAAGCCTGGGCTACGGATTTTTATGGAACAATCCGGCGGTCGGCCGCGTGACATTCGCCCACAACGTGACCGAGTGGGAAGCTCAAATCAGCGAGCAGCTGGACTACTGGATCACCGCTGGCGATACCCCGGCAGAAATTAGCCGGGCGTATGCGCTCGCCACGGGCACGCCGCCGATGATGCCGGATTACGCCATGGGCTTCTGGCAGTGCAAGTTACGTTATCGCACTCAGGAGGAGTTGCTCGCCGTCGCCCGCGAGTACAAACGGCGCAATCTCCCCATCTCGGTAATCGTGATCGATTTCTTCCACTGGCCAAATCAGGGGGACTGGATGTTCGACTCGCGGGACTGGCCCGATCCCGATGCCATGATCGCCGAGCTAAAATCGCTGGGTATTGAGCTAATGGTCTCCGTCTGGCCAACTGTGGATAGCCGAACCGAGAGCTATCGGGAGATGCGCGAAAACGGCTGGCTGGTGCAAACAGAGCGCGGATTGCCGATTAATATGGATTTCCTCGGCAATACCACTTTCTTTGATGCCACCCATCCCGACGCTCGCGACTACGTCTGGGGTAAAGCAAAACGCAACTATTACGATAAAGGCGTGAAGCTCTTCTGGCTAGACGAAGCCGAGCCGGAGTTCAGCGTTTACGACTACGATAATTATCGCTACCACGCCGGACCGGTGCTGGAAGTGGGCAATATCTACCCGCGAATGTACGCCAAAACCTTTTTTGACGGCATGAAAGCCGATGGCGAAGACCAGGTTATCAACCTGCTACGCTGCGCCTGGGCCGGAAGTCAGAAATACGGCGCGCTGGTCTGGTCAGGTGATATCCACTCATCGTTTCGTTCTCTGCGCAATCAGTTTGCCGCCGGGATGAACATGGGTATTGCAGGTATCCCGTGGTGGACAACAGATATTGGCGGCTTTCATGGCGGCAATATTCACGACCCACACTTTCATGAGTTGCTGATTCGCTGGTTCCAGTGGGGCGTGTTTAGCCCAGTGATGCGCCTGCACGGCAACCGCGATCCGCAGATTTTACCAGAACATCCTTACCGTGACGGTATTGCCCAGTGTCCGACCGGGGCGGCAAACGAAGTGTGGAGCTATGGTGAAGAGGTGTGCGAAGTGTTGACCGGCTGTCTGACGTTGCGAGAAAAGTTAAGGCCGTACATCAAAGCGGTGATGGCGGAAACACACGAACGCAATGCCCCGGTTATGCGCACCCTGTTTTTTGAATTCCCAGAACAGACAAGGAGTTGGGAGATTACCGACCAGTACTGTTTTGGCCCCGACCTGCTGGTTGCGCCCGTCATGCTTGAAGGTATGCGCGAGCGTGACGTTTGGCTACCGGAAGGTGAAACATGGACGGATCTTGCAACCGGCGAGAGCTATCAGGGAGGACAAACGCTGCGCTATGACGCTCCCCTGAACAGAATTCCGGTATTTATCCGCGAAGGCGGGCAGTATCGTAATATGTTGAAACTGTAGTCACAGTCCGGCTGCGGTTAGTACACCGCAGCCGGCAACATGAAGGCGTTTAGACCTGTGGCGACTTGAACAGTGCTGAGTAGTCCGTATTGCAAATACGCTGCACCGCCGGATGCTGGATCATCCTTTCAGCAAATATGGCGTGATACTCCTCCATCACATTCTCTACGCGTCCAATTTCAACAATAGAATCATCGGCATAGAAATTGTGTGAATACAGCGTAGGTGCAACGAAAATGGCATTATGCGTTGCGCCAAACGCTTTCATCAGCGCAGCGTCATCAAACTCGCCGAGGATTTCGACATTCAATCCTTGTGAGTTGATCCAATTCAGCAGCTTACGACCGAGCATTGAACGACGTCCAGGGATCAGTAATCGACGCTCCTCAAGGCAGGCCGGGAAGGGTTTTTCAGGCAACGGTTTGGTGCACCAAAAACTCACGCTGCATTCGCCTATCCGCACTGAGAACAGCCCTTCCTGCTGCGTAGAGTCGATCGGGCAGTCGGAGATAATCATATCCAGCTTATGCTGACTGAGTTGATCCAACAGCATCTCATGTGTTGACTCAAAACAACGCAGATGGATTTGTTCATCTTCAACCACAGCGGCATCCAGCACGCTGCTGACCAGCTGCTTCGATAGCGCATCCGCCACGCCGACATCAAACAGTAAATTAGACTCTTTGCGGTAGTTCACGATATCCAGCATTTCCTGGCTTAAGGTGAACATCTTATCCGCATAACGAAAAACCAATTCGCCTAACTCACTAGGCTCCAGTCCACGCCCCTTGCGCTTGAACAGCTTTCCCTGCAAACGTTCCTCAAGCGCTTTAATCTGCCCGGTAATGGTCTGCGGCGTCAGATAAAGCGCTTCTGCAGCGCCAACCACCGAACCTTCTTTATAGACATGCCAAAAGTAGTACAGGTGGTTGTAGTTTATATGAGACATACTCACTCCCTGAAAATTGTCACAAAAGGGTTATCCCGTCAGGCTGACGCGTTCAACCGGGTGCGTAACCAGCAGTAACCTATTACCGCCGACAGCAAGGAACCGATCAGGATCCCCAGTTTCGCCCAGTTAATCAGCTCAGGATCGACGTTCCCAAACGCCAGGCTGGCGATAAAAATCGACATCGTAAAGCCAATGCCGCACAGAATGCCGACCGCCATAATTTGCTGGAAGTTCGTTCCCTCCGGCAATTGCGCCACCTTAAGGCGTAACGCCAGCCAGCAAAACAGGCTGATACCCAGTGGTTTGCCGATCAACAGGCCGGCAATGATCCCCAGCGGTAACACCGAGGTCAGTCCATCAATAGTAACGCCCTGCAGTGAAACGCCCGCGTTGGCGAAGGCAAACAGTGGCAGGATCAGGTATGCCACCCATGGATGCAGAACATGCTCCAGTCGCTTCGCCGGTGAACGCCCGTGTTTTTCCTTCAACGGAATAAAGAAGCCGACGATCACACCCGCCAAAGTTGCATGCACGCCCGACTTCAGTACGGCAGTCCACAGCACCACGCCAACCAGAATATAAATCCCGGTACGTCTCACTCCGCACAGATTCAAGGCCGCCAGGACGAGAATGGCACACGCGGCAACGCCCAGCGACAGCAGCGAGAGATCGCTGGTGTAGAACAGTGCGATGATTACGATAGCGCCGAGGTCATCAATAATCGCCAGCGCCATCAGGAATATTTTCAACGCCAGCGGAACGCGGCTGCCCAACAACGCCAGCACACCTAACGCAAAAGCGATGTCCGTTGCCGCCGGGATCGCCCACCCTTCACGGGTGATGGGATCGGCATAGTTGAATGCCAGGTACAGCAGCGCCGGGACAATCATGCCCCCGATAGCGGCAATGATCGGAAACGCTGCCTGACGCAGGCTGGCCAGCGAGCCTTGCATCAACTCACGCTTCACCTCCAGACCAATCAACAGGAAGAACACCGCCATCAACGCGTCGTTGATCCACAGCAGCATATTTTTGTTGATCTCAAGCGCGCCAACCCGCAGTTGAACGGGCGTTTCCAAAAAGGCGTGGTACCATCCACTGGTTACCCCGATGTTTGCCATCAGCATAGCGACCACGGCAGCGATGATCAGAATGATGCCCCCCGAGGCGTCACTACTAAAAAAACGATGCAGATGTTTCACTTTTATTCTCTCTATTGGGTGAATACTTCGTAAATACTATCTTACACCCTCAAAAAGCTCGTTAAAATTAGATTATTTGTGATTGATAGATCGGTTTTTACGATGTATCCAAATAAAGTCGATAAAGATTTTCCGAGCGGAAAACAGAAATAAAAAAGCCTGAGGCTTTTCAGTCCCAGGCTTTTTATTCGAGATAAAACGGCGAATTAGCGAGTCAGATCGTCAAAGAACTTCTTCACACCGTCGAAGAAACTTTTGGAGCGCGGACTGTTTTGTTCACCCGTCGGGCCGCCAAAGCTGTCCTGCAAATCTTTCAGCAGTTGCTTCTGCTTGTCATTCAGGCCAACCGGGGTTTCCACTACCACGCGGCACAGCAGGTCTCCCTGAGCGCCACCGCGTACAGACTTGACGCCCTTTCCACGCATGCGGAAAAGTTTGCCAGTTTGCGTTTCGCCCGGAATTTTTAGCTTCACGCGACCGTCCAGCGTCGGGACTTCAATCTCGCCGCCCAGAGCAGCCATCGCAAAGTTAATCGGCACTTCGCAGTAGAGGTTATTGCCTTCACGTTCGAAAATTGGGTGTTGTTTTACTTGCACCTGAACGTACAAATCACCTGCTGGCGCGCCATGCTCACCGGCTTCGCCTTCACCAGACAAACGGATACGGTCGCCGGTATCAACCCCAGCCGGGATTTTAACAGACAGCGTTTTGCTCTTCTCAACGCGACCATGCCCGTGGCATTTGTTGCACGGATCTTTGATCAGCGTACCGCGGCCCTGACAGTGTGGACAGGTCTGCTGTACGGCAAAAAAGCCCTGACGCATCTGCACCTGACCGGAACCGTGACAGGTTGGACAGGTTTGCGGCTGAGTGCCCGCCTTTGCGCCGCTACCGTGGCAGACGTCACACTCTTCCAGAGTCGGAATACGGATCTCTTTGGTGACGCCACGCACGGCTTCTTCCAGAGTGAGATCCATGTTGTAACGTAAATCAGCACCACGTGAGGCGCGCTGACGACCACGACCGCCGCCAAAGATATCGCCAAACACGTCACCAAAGATATCGCTGAAGTCAGCCCCGCCGCCAAAACCGCCGCCGCCGCCCATACCGCCTTGCTCAAACGCAGCATGACCGTACTGATCGTAGGCCGCACGTTTTTGCGCATCGGTCAGGATCTCGTACGCTTCTTTGATCTCTTTAAACTTGGCTTCGGCCTCTTTATCACCCTGGTTGCGGTCCGGATGATATTTCATGGCCAGGCGCTTGTAGGCCTTTTTGATTTCACGCTCTTCCGCTGATTTGGAAACGCCTAAAATCTCGTAATAGTCTTGCTTAGCCATCTCTTTTTATCTGCCCCTAACATGCGTGCACGGGCGGAGAGGAAACCTCTTCGCCCGTGCCAGTAATTACCCGTTCAAAGGGCGATTATTTTTTGTCTTTCACTTCTTCAAACTCGGCGTCGACAACGTCGTCATCTTTAGCGTTATTTGCAGAAGCATCAGCGCCTGCTGCACCAGCCTGTTGCTGTGCGTGCTGCTGCTGAGCGATTTCCATCAGTTTCTGGGAAACCTGTGCCAGCGCCTGCATTTTCGCTTCGATATCCGCTTTGTCTTCACCTTTCAGAGAAGTTTCCAGCGCGGTCAGTGCAGACTCGATGGCAGTTTTGTCGTCAGCCGGCAGTTTGTCGCCTGCTTCTTCAACCTGCTTGCGAGTGCTGTGCAGCAGATGGTCACCCTGGTTACGGGTCTGAACCAGCTCTTCAAACTTACGGTCAGATTCTGCGTTCGCTTCTGCTTCGCGAACCATTTTCTGAATTTCTTCTTCGTTCAGACCAGAAGAAGCCTTGATGGTGATCTTCTGCTCTTTACCGCTGTTTTTGTCTTTCGCGGAAACGTGCAGGATACCGTCGGCATCGATGTCAAAAGTAACTTCGATCTGCGGCATACCGCGCGGAGCCGGGCTGATACCATCCAGGTTAAACTGACCCAGATCTTTGTTATCAGCAGCACGTTTACGTTCACCCTGCAGCACATGGATGGTTACCGCAGACTGGTTGTCTTCAGCGGTAGAGAACACCTGGCTGTGCTTGGTCGGGATAGTGGTGTTTTTCGCGATCAGCGGAGTCATTACGCCACCCATGGTTTCGATCCCCAGAGACAGCGGGGTAACGTCCAGCAGCAGCACGTCTTTAACATCACCGGTCAATACACCACCCTGAACAGCAGCACCGATTGCTACGGCTTCGTCCGGGTTAACGTCTTTACGCGGTTCTTTACCGAAGAACTCAGCGACTTTCTTCTGCACCATCGGCATACGCGTCTGACCACCAACGAGGATAACGTCGTTGATATCAGATACGGACAGGCCAGCATCCTGCAGAGCAACTTTCAGCGGCTCGATAGAACGGTTAACCAGGTCTTCAACCAGGCTTTCCAGTTTCGCACGGGTCACTTTGATGTTCATGTGTTTCGGACCGGTCGCGTCTGCAGTGATGTACGGCAGGTTCACGTCGGTCTGCTGAGCGGAAGACAGCTCGATCTTCGCTTTCTCAGCGGCTTCTTTCAGACGCTGCATCGCCAGCGGGTCATTACGCAGGTCGATACCCTGATCTTTCTTAAACTCGTCAACCAGGTAGTTGATCATACGGCTGTCGAAGTCTTCACCACCCAGGTGGGTATCACCGTTGGTTGCCAGAACTTCGAAGGTTTTTTCGCCGTCAACTTCGTCGATTTCGATAATAGAGATATCGAAAGTACCACCACCGAGGTCATATACCGCGATAGTACGGTTGCCGACTTCTTTATCCAGACCGTAAGCCAGCGCAGCTGCGGTTGGTTCGTTGATGATACGTTTTACTTCCAGACCTGCGATACGACCGGCGTCTTTAGTTGCCTGACGCTGAGCATCGTTAAAGTATGCAGGTACGGTGATAACTGCTTCAGTTACCGGCTCACCCAGGTAATCTTCAGCCGTTTTCTTCATTTTTTTCAGCACTTCAGCAGAAATCTGCGGCGGTGCCAGTTTCTGACCTTTTACGTCAATCCATGCATCACCGTTGTCAGCACCGATGATTTTGTACGGCATGATGGCTTCATCACGCTGTACTTCTTCGTCCTGGAAGCGGCGGCCAATCAGGCGTTTAATCGCAAACAGGGTGTTTTGCGGGTTTGTCACTGCCTGACGTTTAGCCGGCTGACCAACCAGAGTTTCACCATCCTGGGTATAAGCAATGATAGAAGGCGTGGTGCGATCGCCCTCGGCGTTCTCCAGCACACGTGCAGTAGTGCCATCCATAATCGCTACACAAGAGTTGGTAGTACCCAGGTCGATACCAATAATTTTACCCATCTAAACGTCTCCACTAAAAATTCGGTCATCATGTGGTTGTGAATCTGTAATAAGGGCGAAACGTGCGGTTTCAACTACCCTGAATCGTTTTTTTTCAGACTCACCACTGCGGTTGCTTACAAGATGGGGTCGTAACCCACGTCATCAAGGGGGGCATGAAAATTTTTTTTAGCCTTGTGGCAATAAAATCGCAGAAAAAAGGCTAAAAGATTAAAAAATGAATAGTCTCAAATCAAAATTAATTCACAAAACAGATAAATTCAGCACAGCCATTCACATAAAAATTGTAATAAAAAGAAAAGATTACAAGCATGAATCATGATTCTGACAGCGGTAAGATGGTCTGAAACGACACACTTTTACAGCCGTCAAAGAGAAATTCCATGAAATCCGTATTAACCCTTTCCGCCAGCCTGCTTATGGGCCTGCTGCTGAGCAGCGCCGCACACGCTAACGATCATAAAGTCCTCGGCGTGATCGCCATGCCCCGTAATGAAACCAACGATCTGACGCTGAAACTTCCCGTTTGCCGCGTGGTGAAACGCATTCAACTTACGGCCGATCATGGTGATTTACAGCTCAGTGGTGCATCGGTTTATTTCAAAGCTGCCCGCATGTCCAGCCAGAGTCTGAACGTGCCTTCCTCCATCAAAGAAGGGCAAACGACCAATTGGATCAACATCAATAGCGACAACGACAATAAGCGCTGCGTGAAAAAAATTACCTTCTCCGGCCATACGGTGAACTCTTCTGATATGGCGACGCTGAAAATCATCGGCGACGACTAATTCCCCATACTTTTATTCAAAAGCCATAGAAACATGAATGTCACCTATTTGAATGACGACGATCTCGATTTTCTTCAGCATTGCAGTGAGGAGCAGCTCGCCAATATTACCCGCCTGCTTACACATAATGAAAAGGGGAAAGCCCGTCTGTCGAGCGTTCTCAACCACAACGATTTATTTAAATCGATGGAAGGACATCCGGAACAGCACCGCCGCAACTGGCAACTGATTGCTGGCGAACTGCAGCATTATGGGGGCGACAGCATTGCCAATAAACTCCGTGGACATGGAAAACTGTATCGGGCGATTTTGCTGGACGTTTCGAAGCGTCTGAAGATTAAAGCTGATAAAGAGATGTCCACGTTCGAAATTGAACAGTCTCTGCTGGAGCACTTTTTACGCAACGCCTGGCAAAAAATGGATGCCGGACAAAAGCAGGAATTTCTGCAGGCTGTCGATGCAAAAGTTTCTGAACTGGAAGAACTGCTACCGTTATTATTGAAGGATCGTCACCTGGCAAAAGGCGTCTCTCACCTGCTCTCCGGCCAGTTAACCAAAATTCTGCGAACCCACGCCGCCGTCAGCGTAATCGGGCACGGATTACTGCGCGGAGCCGGACTTGGCGGCCCGGTAGGTGCGGCTTTAAACGGGGTTAAAGCGGTGAGCGGCAGCGCTTATCGGGTGACGATCCCGGCTGTACTCCACATTGCCTGCCTGCGCAGAATGTTCAACCACGCACAAGCGTGATGCCCATCACAGGGAAAATAATTCGTTTTCCCTTCGTTAGATCATAGACAGTGCCCTCTCCCCTGATTATTATGCCGCGCCCCGAAGACAGTGATCGTTATTTGGGGAAACTATTTCACCATTCAATCAATGATGATTTTGAGGAATTATGGGCAACACTAAGTTGGCTAATCCGGCACCGCTGGGCCTGATGGGCTTTGGCATGACCACCATTCTGCTTAACCTGCATAACGCGGGTTTCTTCGCTTTAGACGTTATTATTCTGGCGATGGGCATTTTCTACGGCGGTATCGCGCAAATTTTTGCCGGTCTTCTGGAATATAAAAAAGGCAACACCTTCGGTTTAACCGCCTTTACCTCCTACGGTTCGTTCTGGCTGACGCTGGTTGCGATTCTGCTGATGCCGAAAATGGGCCTCGCGGATGCAACCAATGGTCAGTTCCTGGGCGCTTACCTGGGTCTGTGGGGCGTGTTCACTCTGTTCATGTTCTTCGGTACGCTGAAAGCCGCGCGCATGCTGCAGTTCGTGTTCCTGAGCCTGACAGTGCTGTTCGCCCTGCTGGCCGTTGGCAACATTGCAGGTAACGAAGCAATCATTCACGTAGCGGGTTGGGTTGGCTTAGTGTGTGGTGCAAGCGCCATTTACCTGGCGATGGGTGAAGTGCTGAACGAACAGTTTGGCCGTACCATCCTGCCGATTGGTGAAGCGCACTAATCTGACAATATCCCCCCTGAAGGGGGGATATTCCTTACAAACGCTGTAACTCTCCCTGTACGCTCGTATCGCGATGATAAATATCCTGTCGCAGCCAAATCCCCAGACCTAACCCCACCAGCGATAACGCCAGCACATACCAGGCCGGAGCCATTGGCGACACGCCCATTAACATCGTCACGGCGATTGGCGTCAGACCACCAAAAATGGCATATGAGACGTTATAGGAAAAGGAAATACCGGTAAAACGGACTTCCGCCGGAAACGCCCGCACCATTACATAAGGCACTGCGCCGACCACGCCAACGCATAATCCCACCAGCCCGTATAACAGGAACAAGTGCTGAGGATGGCTGCCGGTCAGGTGATAGAAAAACCAGCTCGAACAGGCCAGCAGCAGGCTGCCGACAATAAAGGTTTTGCTGGCGCCGACCCGGTCGACAATAAATCCGGCCAGCAGACAGCCGACGCACAGCATAATGGTAGCGACACTGTTGGCCTGTAGCGTTAGCGCGGGTGCAAAGCCATACTGCTTCTGCAACCAGACTGGTGACATCAGGATCACCACCACAATCCCGGCCGATAACAACCAGGTCAGCAGCATTGAAATAACCACCGCTTTTTTATGCTTACTCACCACCGACTTCACCGGTAGCTCTTGCGCAAGTGCTTTACGCTGCTGCATTTCTAGGAAGATGGGCGTTTCCTGCAACCAGCGACGCAGGTACATCGCCACCAGCCCAAAAACGCCCCCCAACAGGAACGGGATACGCCAGCCGTAGTCATGCACCGCCTGTTGCGTCAGGTTGGTATTCACCAGCGTCGCAACCACCGATCCCAACAGAATCCCCACCGTCAGCCCGGCGGTCAGCGTGCCACAGGCAATGCCGATGCGGCGCTCCGGTACATGCTCCGCCACGAACACCCACGCGCCCGGCACTTCTCCACCGATGGCAGCGCCTTGCAAAATGCGCATCAGCAGTAACAACAGCGGTGCGAGGATCCCCATTGAGGCGTAGGTAGGCAAAAGACCAATCGCCAGCGTCGGTATCGCCATCAGCAAAATGCTCAGGGTGAACATTTTCTTACGCCCGACCAGATCGCCAAAGTGCGCCATGATGATGCCACCCAGCGGACGCGCCAGATATCCGGCGGCAAAAATGCCGAAGGTTTGCACCTGACGTAGCCACTCAGGAATGTCTGCCGGAAAGAAGAGTTCACCAACAACAGCGGCAAAGAAGACGAAGATAATGAAATCATAAAACTCAAGCGCGCCGCCGAGGGCAGCAAGCGTAAGAGTTTTATAATCCTGGCGATTCAGCGGTCGAGTGTGTTGTGACATAGCAAACCATCAGTCAGTGGAGTTATTGAATCTATCTGTCGATATATGTAAAGCAAAAATTACTATATCGTAAACAATTCAATACTCCACTGTGATTGGCACTTATGTCACGATCGGGCTACTTTCAGGCGTTTGTATCGCGAATTGCGCTTTTAGGACGAAAAGATGCTACAACAGCCGGTGCGGTTTCCACATACAGCCCATCCAGCAACTGTATACAATACGGTACACTTGCAAAAATACCCGGTACGATAACCTTACCGTCGGCATCTTTCACACCTTCCAGCGTTTCTTTGATCGATTTCGGCTGCCCAGGCAGATTCAGGATCAACGCCTGTTTGCGAATAACACCGACCTGGCGGGAGAGAATAGCCGTTGGCACAAAGTGCAGACTTATCTGGCGCATCTGTTCGCCAAAGCCTGGCATCTGGCGGTCAGCCACGGCAAGCGTAGCATCGGGGGTCACGTCGCGACGTGCCGGACCCGTTCCGCCGGTTGTCAGCACCAGATGACAGCTCATTTCATCAACCAGCTCGCATAAGGTCTGTTCGATGATCGCCTGTTCATCCGGGATCAGTCGCGTTTGCAGCTCAAAAGGGGTGGTAAGGGCAGATGCCAGCCACTCTTCAAGGGCCGGGATACCTTTATCCTGGTAAACGCCGCTGGAAGCACGGTCAGAAATGGAAACCAGGCCAATGCGTAAAGTATTCATGATTATTCCGTTTAAACAGTCTCGTTAAACAGAATGATACACTGCGAAAGGAAGGACAGACAGGTTTCAGAAGAGGTAGCGTGACCCATATCAGGGCCACGCGTTAATGATTACAGCAGATCGCCGATCATTTTTTCCAGTTTACCCTGGTCTACAGCAAACTTACGGATACCGTCCGCCAGTTTATCTACAGCCATCGGATCCTGGTTGTGCTGCCACAGGAACTCAGCTTCGGTGATGCGTGCAGGACGCGCTTTCACTTCGCCGGAGAAGGACAGTTTACGTTCGATAGCGCCTTCGCTTTCCGCCAGCTCTTTCAGCAGTGCCGGAGCAATCGTCAGACGATCGCAGCCTGCCAGCTCAATGATTTCGCCGATGTTACGGAAGCTCGCACCCATCACCACGGTTTCGTAACCGTGCTGTTTGTAGTACTCGTAGATTTCCGTTACGGAAACCACACCCGGATCTTCTGCCGGTGCATACTCTTTCTTGTCGGTGTTGGCTTTGTACCAGTCAAGAATACGACCAACGAACGGAGAAATCAGGTATACGCCAGCTTCTGCACATGCACGTGCCTGCGCGAAGGAGAACAGCAGAGTCAGGTTACAGTTAATGCCTTCTTTTTCCAGCTGCTCAGCGGCACGGATGCCCTGCCAGGTTGAAGCCAGTTTAATCAGAATGCGATCGTTGCTGATGCCAGCGTCGTTGTACATCTTGATCAGACGTTTTGCTTTCGCGATGGACGCGTCGGTGTCGTAAGACAGACGAGCGTCAACTTCAGTAGAGATACGACCCGGGACCAGTTTCAGGATCTCCAGACCGATATTTACTGCCAGTTTGTCGGTCGCGTCGACGATCTGCTGTGCGCGGTCGTTGCTCTGCTGCTTAGCCCAGGCTACAGCGTCATCAATCAGCTTGCGGTATTCTGGGATCTGCGCTGCGTTAAGAATGAGAGAAGGGTTAGTTGTGGCATCCTGAGGCTGATACAGCTTCATTGCCGCGATGTCTCCGGTGTCGGCCACTACTGTGGTGAACTGACGAAGGGAGGTCAATTTGTCCGTCATGATAGCGATTCTCTTTAAACAGCTTGTTAGGGGGATGTAACCGATCTTCCCTGATGATAGCACGACGCACTCTCAGCGCAACCGCCTGGATTGTCCGACCCGCTGCTCAGCCCTGATTACGCATCTCAAAGCCTGTGATGCGCAATTGCGGGATATAACGATTGTTATGATAAACTCCCGCAATCACTCTCATGACAAGGTATATACTGGTCGATTATTGGTAGCGCTTACACGGAAATCTTCGCGCTTACCGGCATCAACAAGAGGGATGTTAATGCCTGATTTTTTCTCATTTATTAATGAAATACTCTGGGGATCGGTGATGATCTACCTCCTGCTTGGCGCAGGATGTTGGTTCACCTGGCGTACAGGGTTCGTGCAGTTCCGCTACATTCGCCAGTTTGGCACAAGTCTTAAAAACAGCATTAGCCCGCAGCCGGGCGGTTTAACTTCCTTTCAGGCTCTGTGCACCAGCCTTGCCGCGCGTATCGGTAGCGGGAACCTGGCCGGCGTAGCGTTGGCGATCGCCGCTGGCGGCCCTGGAGCCATTTTCTGGATGTGGGTCTCAGCGGTCATTGGTATGGCAACGTCATTCGCCGAGTGCTCACTTGCCCAACTGTATAAAGAACCCGATAGCAAAGGACAGTTCCGCGGTGGTCCTGCGTGGTATATGGCACGTGGTCTGGGCATGCGCTGGATGGGCGTCCTTTTTGCCATCTTTTTACTGATTGCCTATGGACTGATTTTTAACAGCGTTCAGGCGAACTCGGTCTCTCGTGCGTTGACCTTTGCTTTTGACATCCCTCCCCTCTTCTCCGGTATCGCACTGGCAATAGTGTCATTACTGGTCATCGTCGGCGGTATTAAAGGCGTCGCACGCCTGATGCAATGGTTCGTTCCGATGATGGCACTGCTGTGGGTTGGAAGTAGCATCATCATCTGTCTGTGGCATATCGGGCAGCTTCCCGACATTATCGTCACCATTATAAAAAGCGCCTTTGGCTGGCAGGAAGCAGCAGCGGGTGCGGCCGGATATACGCTAAGCCAGGCTATTGCCAACGGTTTTCAGCGCGGCATGTTTTCTAACGAAGCCGGAATGGGATCTACGCCGAATGCAGCCGCATCGGCCGCCTCCTGGCCACCGCATCCTGCGGCACAAGGCATTGTGCAAATGATTGGGGTATTAGGCGACACTCTCGTGGTCTGTACGGCTAGCGCGATGATTATTCTGTTGGCAGGCAATGGCACCAGCTATGTGCCAATGGAAGGCATCCAGTTACTTCAAAAAGCAATGGTAACGCTGACGGGAGAATGGGGAGCCGGATTCGTGGCTTTTATTGTGATTCTCTTTGCCTTTAGCTCGATCGTCGCCAACTACATCTATGCTGAGAACAATCTCGTCTTTCTGAAACTGGACAATATGCGCGTCATCTGGCTATTGCGAATCGCTACCATTAGCACCATTATCGGCGGAACGTTTGTCAGCTTCCCGCTGGTCTGGCAGTTGGCCGATATCATTATGGCTTGTATGGCCATTACTAACCTGACAGCGATTCTGCTGCTTTCTCCGGTTGTCCATACCATCGCCAGCGACTATCTGCGCCAGCGTAAACTCGGGGTGCGCCCGGAATTCGATCCGCACCGTTATCCTGATATCAGACAACAGCTTGCCCCCGAAAGCTGGGATGAAACGCCGCGCGGATAGCGCGGCAATCACAACCATCGATCAAATCTGTCGTTTTTTTTGCTAAAGTCGCAGTAAATTTCCTGCAAGGACTGGATATGCTGATTCTGATTTCACCTGCAAAAACGCTCGACTACCAAAGTCCGCTGGCAACAACACGCCATACGCTACCCGAACTGCTGGATCACTCTCAGCAGCTTATCCATGTGGCGCGCCAGCTCTCTGCGCCGCAGATTGGCAAGCTGATGGGAATTAGCGACAAACTGGCGGATTTGAATGCCACGCGTTTCCATGACTGGCAGCCTGACTTCACGCCGGACAATGCGCGCCAGGCCATTCTGGCATTTAAGGGCGACGTGTATACCGGGCTGCAGGCTGAAACCTTCAGCGAGGCGGATTTCGACTTCGCTCAGCAGCATTTACGGATGTTGTCCGGACTGTACGGCGTTCTACGTCCACTGGATTTGATGCAGCCTTATCGTCTGGAGATGGGCATTCGTTTGGCCAATGCGAAGGGTAAAGATCTCTACCAGTTCTGGGGAGATATCATCACCGATAAACTTAATGAAGCACTTGAAGCACAAGGCGACAGCGTGGTGATTAATCTCGCTTCGGATGAGTATTTTAAATCCGTGAAGCCGAAAAAGCTCAATGCCGAGCTGATTAAACCAGTTTTCCTCGACGAGAAAAACGGCAAGTTCAAAGTCATCAGCTTTTATGCCAAGAAAGCGCGCGGCCTGATGAGCCGCTACATCATTGAGAACCGCTTAACGCAGCCGGAACAGCTGACCGCATTTAACAGCGAAGGCTATTTCTTTGATGAAGAAGCGTCAGGAAACGGCGAACTGGTGTTTAAACGCCACGAGCAATAATTTACATGCCGGATGACGGCTAACGCCTTATCCGGCCTACAGGTTTTGTAGGCCCGCTAAGCAAAGCGCCAGCGGGCACCACCGTTAACTGCGGGTCATCATCAGCTTACGCAGTTGCGCAAAATCAGCAGGCAGGTGATGAGAAAGCAGCGGCAAGTCCGCGCGTTCCGCCAGCTCTTTTGGCAACGCCAACGTCAGATCAAGAATCTCTTCAACGCTTTCTTTAAACTTCGCCGGATGCGCAGTACCAAGGAACAGGCCGTACTCGCCAGGGTTCAGTTGGTCACGCAGCGCACGGTAAGCCACCGCCGCATGCGGTTCTGAGGTGTAGCCTATCTCATGTAACTCACGCATGGTGTCCTGAGTCGTGGCATCATCAACGGCGGCATAACCCAGCTCATTCAGACGCCAGATTTTACGGCGGAACAGTTCTTCCACGCGCGGCCAGTTGTTCGGCTGGCTGACATCCATCGCATTCGATAACGTCGCCTGAGTCGCTTTCGGCGCCCACTCACCTTCAGCAAGGAAACGCGGAACCGTATCGTTAACGTTAGTCGCGGCGATAAAACGCTTCACCGGCAAGCCCAGTGATTTCGCCAGCAGCCCGGCGGTCAGATCGCCAAAGTTACCGCTGGGAACAGAAATCACCAGCTGATTCCGCGCCTCTTGCGGTAGCTGAGCCACAGCCTCAAAGTAGTAACAGATTTGCGCCAGCAGACGGCTGATGTTAATTGAATTAGCCGAGTTCAGTCCCAGAGCCACCTTCAGCTCTTCGTCATCAAACGCCTGTTTCACCAGCGCCTGGCAGGCATCAAAATCGCCATCAATCGCTACAGTTTCAATGTTACCGCCCAGCGTACAGAACAGTTTTTCCTGTAATGGGCTGATCTTGCCGTTCGGGTAGAGGATCACCACGCGCACATTTTTCAGGCCATAAAAGGCATGTGCAACCGCCGCGCCAGTATCACCTGAGGTCGCCGTCAGAATGGTTACCGGCTTGTCGCCGCTGATGTGCGTCAGCATTTGCGCCATAAAGCGCCCGCCAAAGTCTTTAAATGCAAGCGTAGGGCCGTGGAACAGTTCCAGACAGCCGACATCTGCGGCAACCTGAGCAACCGGTGCCGGAAAAGCAAATGCAGCACGCACGCGTTTTTCCAGAATTTCCTGAGGGATCTCATCACCAATAAATGCGGACAGGATCTTCGCGCTGCGGCTAACGAAGTCCTGGTTCAGCATCTCATCCACTTCTGTCAGATTGAATTCCGGTAGATCGTGCGGAAAAAACAATCCCTGATTCTTGCCAAGCCCTTGCGTGACGGCCTGCGCAAAGCTGACCTGCTCGTTATGATCTTTCAGATTATACAGTTTCATTGATTATCCCAGTACCCGTGCGCCCGCCGTGTCCAGCCGGCAAATATGAACAAAGCCTTCCTGATTTTGCAGGTAATTTTTACTCAGCCAATCTGCTACGCGCTGCGCCGTATCCGGCTTATCGCACAAGGCGAACAGCGTCGGCCCTGACCCGGAGATCCCGCTGGCCAGCGCGCCAATTTCTGTTACCGCCTGACGCGCCTGACTAAAGCCTGGTAGCAAGCGGGTACGATACGGCTCAGCAATGACGTCCTTCATCAGCTTCGCGGCAAGCCCAGGCTGACGGGAATAGCAGGCATGGATAAATCCAGCCAGATGTCGCCCGTGGGCGATACAGTCCTGACGGCGATACTGCGCAGGTAGAATCGCCCGCGCTTCTGCCGTCGACACTTTAATCCCCGGATACGCCAGTACCCATAGCCACTCATCAAAGCCTGGCACCTGCTGGCTGATAATGCCGTTTTCTTCGATCATTAACTGCATGCCGCCCAAAAAGCACGGGGCAACATTATCGTAATGAATACTGCCGGAGATACGCCCTTCCAGCTCGCCCATTATCGCCAACAGGCGCGTATCGTTGAGCGGCTTACCGCAGTGTTCGTTCATAGCGACTAACGCCGCCACGACGGAACAGGCGCTGGAGCCTAACCCGGAGCCAATCGGCATATTTTTTTCCAGCGTCATCGCCACCGGAACCGTTTTACCCAGCTCCTGGCAGAATCGCTCCCAACACTGATAGACAATATTTTCGCGCGGCTCTGACGGCAGCTTGTTGGCAAAGCGCCCAAGGTTGTTCAGGCTGAACTGATCAGCCGCCTCAACGGACACCACATCGCCCAACAGCGAACCGTCCACCGGAGTTACTGCCGCACCAAGCACATCAAACCCGACGCTCATATTGGCACTAGAAGCCGGGGCATAAACTCTCACCATGTCAGACTCCTAACTTCCATGAAAGGGTGCGTAGCAGGTCGGCAAAGACGCCCGCTGCCGTCACGTCGTTACCCGCGCCATATCCGCGCAGAACCAATGGTAACGGCTGATAGTAGTGGCTATAGAATGCCAGCGCGTTCTCACCGTTTTTCACTTTAAACAGCGGATCGTTGCCGTCTACTGCATCAATTTTCACGCGACAAACGCCGTCCTCTTCGATATTGCCAACATAACGCAATATTTTTCCCTCATCACGGGCTTTCGCCACGCGCGCGGCAAAGACGTCATCCAGCTGTGGCAATTTCGCCATAAACGCGGATACATCACCGGAATCATCAAACTCTTTTGGCAGAACTGGCTCAATGACCACGTCTGAAAGCTCCAGCTCACGACCTGTCTCACGGGCGAGGATCAGCAGCTTACGTGCCACATCCATGCCGGAAAGATCGTCACGCGGATCGGGCTCGGTATAGCCCATCTCACGCGCCATGGTGGTGGCTTGCGAGAAGCTCATGCCTTCATCCAGCTTGCCGAAAATAAACGACAGCGAGCCGGAAAGAATACCGGAGAAACGCTGCAATTCATCACCTGCGCTGAGCAGGTTTTGCAGGTTTTCAATTACCGGCAAGCCTGCGCCCACGTTGGTGTCGTAGAGGAATTTACGCCGGGACTTCGCGGCGGCAAAACGCAGCTGATGGTAGTAATCCATCGACGAGGTGTTGGCCTTTTTGTTCGGCGTAACCACATGGAAGCCTTCGCGCAGGAAATCAGCATACTGATCCGCCACCGCCTGGCTTGACGTACAGTCGACAATCACCGGATTAAGCAGATGATATTCTTTCACCAGGCGAATTAAGCGCCCAAGGTTGAATGGCTCTTTCGCGCTTTCCAGCTCCGCCTGCCAGTTTTCCAGATTCAAACCATGGACGTTGGTCAGCAGAGCCTTCGAATTCGCCACGCCGCACACGCGCAGATCGATATGCTTCTTTTTGAGCCAGGTTTGCTGACGTTTAAGCTGCTCCAGTAGCGCACCGCCCACCCCGCCTACGCCAATCACAAACACTTCAATCACCTGGTCGGTGTTGAACAGCATTTGATGGGTCACGCGAACGCCGGTGGTCGCGTCGTCGTTGTTCACCACCACTGAAATAGAACGCTCAGACGAACCCTGGGCGATCGCCACGATATTGATGTTCGCGCGAGCCAATGCGGCAAAGAATTTCGCCGAAATGCCACGCAGAGTACGCATACCATCGCCAACAACAGAGATGATAGCCAGACGCTCAGTCACCGCCAGCGGCTCCAGCAGGCCTTCTTTCAGTTCGAGGTAGAATTCATCCTGCATGGCGCGTTGCGCACGCGCGCAGTCGCCCTGCGGGACGCAGAAGCTGATGCTGTATTCGGAAGAGGATTGGGTGATCAGCACTACCGAAATGCCCGCACGCGACATTGCGGCAAAAACGCGTGCCGCCATACCCACCATGCCTTTCATTCCTGGGCCGGAAACGCTAAACATCGCCATGTTATTGAGATTAGAAATACCTTTTACCGGCAAATCGTCGTCATCACTGCTGGCGCCAATCAACGTGCCAGGCGCTTGTGGATTGCCGGTATTTTTAATCAGGCAAGGGATCTGGAACTGGGCAATAGGGGTAATGGTGCGCGGGTGCAGCACTTTGGCGCCGAAGTAAGAAAGCTCCATCGCTTCCTGATAAGACATCGACTTCAGCAGTCGGGCGTCGGGTACCTGACGCGGATCGCAAGTATATACGCCGTCAACATCGGTCCAGATCTCACAACAATCCGCGCGCAAACAGGCGGCCAGTACGGCGGCAGAGTAGTCGGAGCCATTACGCCCCAGCACCACTAACTCACCTTTCTCATTCCCGGCGGTAAATCCGGCCATCAAAATCATGTGGTCCGCAGGAATACGGCTGGCGGCAATGCGGCGCGTAGATTCGGCGATATCAACGGTAGATTCGAGGTAATGGCCGACTGCCAGCAATTTCTCCACCGGATCGATGACCGTCACGTTGTGCCCGCGCGCTTCCAGCAGGCCTGCCATGATGGCGATCGACATTTTTTCGCCACGGCAGATAAGCGCGGCATTGATGCTGTCCGGGCACTGTCCCAACAGGCTGATGCCATGCAGGACGTGTTTAATCTGGGCAAACTCTTGTTCAACAAAGGCTTTGAGCGGGGCCAACGGAAAACCCGGCTGCGCGGCGGCCAAACCCACCAATAGCTCAGAGAAAATACGTTCGGCGTCGCTGATATTGGCTAAAGCATCCTGACCACCGATGGTCTTCTCAATCATCGCCACCAGATGGTTGGTAATTTTTGCGGGGGCAGAGAGCACGGTCGCGACCTGCCCCTGTCTGGCATTGCTTTCCAGAATATCGGCAACCCGCAGAAAGCGCTCTGCATTTGCCACTGATGTACCGCCGAACTTCAACACTCGCATGGTTTACCTCATTGCCTTTGGTCGAAAAAAAAGCCCGCACTGTTTAGGTGCGGGCTTTTTCTTGTGTTTCCTGTACGCGTCAGCCCGCACCGTTACCTGTGGTAATGGTGATGGTTGTGGTAATAGTGATGCTGATGCGTTTCATGATGTTGTGTGCTCTGTAATTATTATCTGTCTGTCTTGTATTCTTTTAGGGTTAAAGTATCTGCTGACCTAAGTCAATAAATTTTTAAATTGATCACATTCCGAAACTTGTTCATGAGCGACTGCTTGCCCTTTTACTTTCAACCAATACAGCATGTCTCGCCCACTTGAAACCAGAGCAAAACACTGCACAACAAACATTGATCAAAACTTTATTTTGTTAGATTTTTTTCTATATCATGTAAAAAACGGTGCAACATTGCCGTGTCTCGCTGCTCTAACAGACCCATTCGCTGTTGCAGCCAGTCCGTCAACTTAATGTCGTCAGAAACGTTCAGCGTGGCTAATAAACGCAAAACACGTTCGCGCAATGCCTGTAGCTGATGCTCATCCGTCATCTCAATGTTTCTGGCCGGTTGTTGTATTAAACCTGCTAATTGATAGCAATACACCATCACCGCCTGCCCCAAATTGAGTGATGGATAGTCAGCCACCATCGGTACCCCGGTGAGGACATCCGCCAGAGCCAATTCTTCGTTGGTCAGCCCCGAATCTTCACGACCAAAAACCAGCGCGGCGTGATCCATCCACGTTGATTTTTCCTGCAACAGGGGAACCAGTTCGACCGGCGTAGCGTAATAATGAAACTTCGCGCGGCTGCGCGCCGTGGTCGCGACGGTAAAATCCACGTCGTGAAGCGCCTCGGCTAACGTTGGAAAAACGTTAATATTATCAATAATATCACCCGACCCATGCGCAACCCATCGCGTGGCAGGTTCCAGGTGGGCCTCGCTGTCAACGATCCGCAACTGAGTGAATCCCATGGTCTTCATCGCACGGGCTGCCGCACCAATATTTTCCGCTCTGGCGGGGGCAACCAGAATAATTGTTAAACGCATTTCGATACTCTTTTGGCCTGTGTGCAGGTAATAATGTGACGTGCATCAACATATTACGCAGCGCGAATTTACATATTTTTAACAGAAATCACTGAAAAAGCATTTCGCATCCGGTAAAAAATGCTAAACTATTTCCAGACTGAACTATTGCCCTTTATGTTAACAAAAGTTGCATATCCTTCTGTTTATCCATGATAATTTAATTTAAAATGGATCGCATTGGTTGGATTCATTACATTTATTAATTAGCGCGTGCAACTAGTTGTAATATTGCAATATTGTGATGAAAGCAAACATTTGGATACGTTGATTTCATCAAACTGTTAACGTGCTACAATTGAACTTGATATATGTCAACGAAGCGTAGTTTTATTGGGTGTCCGGCATGTCTTAGCCTGTTATGTTGCTGTTAAAATGGTTAGGATGACAGCCGTTTTTGACACTGTCGGGTCCAGAGGGAAACTACCCACGACCAAGCTAATGATGTTGTTGACGTTGATGGAAAGTGCATCAAGAACGCAATTACGTACTTTAGTCATGTTACGCCGATCATGTTAATTTACGGCATGCATCAGGCAGGTCAGGGACTTTTGTACTTCCTGTTTCGATTTAGTTGGCAATTTAGGTAGCAAACATGCAGACCCCGCACATTCTTATCGTTGAAGACGAGTTAGTAACACGCAACACGTTGAAAAGCATTTTCGAAGCAGAAGGCTATGATGTATTCGAAGCGACAGATGGCGCGGAAATGCATCAGATTCTCTCTGAATATGACATCAACCTTGTGATTATGGATATCAATCTGCCTGGGAAAAATGGCCTCCTGTTAGCGCGCGAACTCCGCGAACAAGCTAACGTTGCGCTGATGTTCCTGACGGGCCGTGATAACGAAGTCGATAAAATTCTCGGCCTCGAAATCGGCGCAGACGATTACATCACCAAGCCGTTTAACCCGCGCGAACTGACTATCCGTGCTCGTAACCTGCTGTCGCGTACCATGAACCTGGGTACCGTCAGCGAAGAACGCCGTAGCGTCGAGAGCTACAAGTTCAATGGCTGGGAGCTGGACATCAACAGCCGCTCTCTGATTGGTCCTGATGGCGAGCAGTATAAACTGCCACGCAGCGAATTCCGCGCCATGCTTCACTTCTGTGAGAATCCGGGCAAAATCCAGTCTCGCGCAGAACTGCTGAAAAAAATGACCGGTCGCGAACTGAAGCCGCATGACCGTACCGTTGACGTGACTATCCGCCGCATTCGTAAACATTTCGAATCAACGCCGGATACGCCAGAAATTATCGCCACCATTCACGGTGAAGGCTACCGTTTCTGCGGCGACCTGCAGGATTAATTCGATCCTCACAGGTAAAAAAACGGCGCAATATGCGCCGTTTTTCATTTCACCACAGCCCTATTTCCATAAGCGAAACTCGTCACTCTGCGCAGGCTGAGACTCCGGAATTTCTGTCGGCTTTGGTTTTGGCTGTGCCAGCGAGTGCCAGTCAAGATGACGCGTCAGGAACATCACGCCACACAACGCGACCAACAGCACGCCGGTTCCCAGCAGTAAAGAGCTGTCCTGTGAACGGAGCAACACCCACATCACACCATCCAGCCCCAGCAGCGCTACGGTGAACAAAATACTCTTAAGCCAACCCTGTAATATCGCCTGCAGATACACACCGTTCATCAACGCCCCCACCAGACTCGCCGTAATCCACGCGGCGGTAAAACCAATATGTTCTGACAACGCCAGCAGCAACAGATAAAACATCACCAGCGATAATCCCACCAGCAGGTACTGCATCGGGTGCAGTCGAAGGCTGGTCATGCTTTCAAGAACAAAGAAAGACATAAAGGTCAGCACAATCAGCAAAATGGCATATTTTGTCGCCCTGTCCGTCAGTTGGTATTGATCCGCAGGCGTGGCGACAGCGACGCTAAATGCAGGCATTCCCTCCCAGCCAATCTTTTCGCCATCAAAGCGTTCGCCGAGGTTATTGGCAAACCAACTGCTTTGCCACTGGGCATTGAATCCAGACTTACTGATTTCGCGCTTAGCCGGAAGAAAATCCCCAAGAAAGTTGGGATGCGACCAATTGCTGGTTAAGGTCATTTCACTGTTACGGCCAACCGGAACAACGGAGAAATCTCCTGTTCCGCTCAAATTCAGCGACAGCGTCATGCTCAGGTTTTGCTCCGCCCAGCTCGCGTCGGGTAACGGAATGTGGATCCCCTGCGCACGTCCATCCAACCCCGTCCCCGGCTCAACCGCCAGCGACGTTCCATTGACCTGCGGCGCTTGCACCACACCAATCCCGCGCGCATCCCCCACGCCAACCACGATAAATGGTTTGCCGACGCTGACGTTGGGATGGTTTAAATCACGCAAACGTTCAGCGTTAAACTCGGCCTTCACCGAGATATCGTTGTGCCAGACCTGGCCCTCATAAATACCGATTTTACGCGCTTCAACGTTCTGACTCCCCTCAACCACCAACGACTCCGGCAGCCAGAAATGGATATAGCTTCGCTTACGCTGGATCTCTTTGCCATCCTCCAGCGAGGTATAAAGCTCTGTCACCGGAATGGCTATCAACGGGCCGACCATCTTTTGCGGTCCGCTGGTGCTCTGGCGGATTGCATCTTCAACGTCATTGCGATAATCCGATCGCTCTACGATTATCTGCCTGACCATTGTCAGGGGAATTAACAGCAGCAGCATGGCGCCACCCAGAGTGACGATTTTCCAGAACAGGGGTGATTTCAACATAGCGTTCTCCTTTGCAATATCAGCAAGGTAGAACAGCTATGTGCGGAGAATTTGAAGTTATGTGAAGTGACGGTGAAGCGTAAACGAAGCTTGTGCACCGCCCTCTGGTCGGTTAGATAATGTCACCGCGCCTTCATGCAGTCGTGCAACTTCACTGACAAACGCCAGCCCCAAACCGCTGCTCTTGTGTCCATTCTCGCGGGGCAGCGAGTAGAAGCGCTCAAAAATACGCGGCAACGCAAAGTCAGGGATCCCGCTACCGCTGTCGGTAACCTGCAACGTGACCCGATCCTCGTGCTGATGTGCACTCAGCACAATCGTCCCGTCCTGTGGCGTAAAGTCGATAGCGTTGTCGAGTAAATTCCCCAATGCCTGCTCCAGTAACGCGGGATCGGCTGCGACGCTAAGCGATGAAGGCAGAATGGTCAGCGTGATGTTTTTTGCCGCCAGCTGCACGCTACGCGCCTCTTTAAGCTGAGCAAACAGCGCATCTACCGCCACTGGCGTCAACGTAATGTCCTGCCGATTCTCCAGTCGCGCCTGACGTAACAAGGTTTCAACCAGCGCCTGCATGCGCGCATTTTGCGTCAGAATATTATCGGTAAAGCGCGCTACCACGTTTGGCGGCGGACCTTCGCGCAGTATCTCTGCCGCGCCACGAATGGCCGCCAGCGGGCTTTTCAGCTCATGCGTTAACGCGTAGACATACTGCTCAATGTAGTTCTTGCCTTCGAGCTTCAGACGCATACTTTCCAGCGCCTGCGCCAGTTTGCGTAACTCGCTACTGCCTAAATCAGGCAGTGGGACGGGGCGATTCTCAGTAACGGAATCGGCATAACGCGCCAGCCGGGCAATGGAGCGGTTTATCCACCATACCATCCCGAAGCCAATCACCAGGGCAATACCCAGCAATACGGCGCTGGCCCACAGCATTCGCCGTTCACTGCGTTTAATCACCGGCGCCATCGCTGCATTTGGTTTGCCGACACTGAGCACACCGATAATACGACCACCGTCTACAATCGGCGCGGCAACGTACATCACCGAGCTTTCCGGATCATCCGGGTTTTGCGGCGTACTACGAGCGCCATACTGCCCACGTAACGTTAACCACACGTCGTTCCAGCGGGAGTAGTCCTGACCGACGGCCTGGTTAGCTGAATCAAACACCACCTTGCCCTGCGCGTCCGTCATGTAGACATGGTATTCATTACGTACTTTGTTAATGCCGCTGATATTGGCGCGGAATGGGCGGTTATGCAGTTGCGAAAAGGCCTGCGCCAGCTTGCCGGTGGCGGGGGTGTCAGAGAGTAAGTCATCACGCGCCAGCGCAGCCAGCAGCGTGGCGGTATCAATCAATGAGCCTTCAGTCGCTCGACGGACGCCTGGCTTAATTTCCTGCACAAAGATCGACAGAACGAACCAGGCAGCGACGGCAACAATCAGAAAATAGCCGAGCAGCAAACGCATGCCAATGCGCATCAGACGCTCCTCAGGCTGTATCCCATACCGCGATGCGTATTGATGGGGGAAAGCTCGGGGTTGATGGCCCGCAGCTTGGCGCGCAGCGTTTTGATGTGGGTATCGACCGTTCTGTCAAAGGTATCCTGCGCATCGGCCCAGACTAAATCCATCAGTTGTTGGCGGGAGTAAATACGTCCCGGCGACATCAGCAGTGTTTTCAGCAGCAGGAATTCATAACGCGTCAGGTTCAACGGCATGCCGAACCAGGTAATCTGCGCGGCCAGCTCATTAAGTTCAAAATCCCCACAGCGCGTTGTCAATGAAGGCGTGGAGAATTTTTGCACCCGCCGCAGCAGCGTACGCACACGAGCGCACACTTCACGCGGCGAGAAAGGCTTGGCAACATAGTCATCCGCGCCAATTTCCAGCCCCAACAGGCGATCCACTTCATCGCTGCGTGCGGTCAGAAACAGGATCGGCAACGCCGGGTGGCGTTCAAGTAAACGTCGGCACAGTTCAAAACCGCTTATATCCGGTAGCCCGACATCCAGAATGATGGCATCAGGGCATTGCTGGCGAGACTTCTCCAGCACGGGAAATCCGCGCTCAAACGCCTCTACGCTAAACCCCTCTTGCTGCAGCATGTAGATAAGCGTATCAGCGATTCCCTGCTCATCCTCAACCAACCAAATCAACGGCTGTTGCATTGTGCTTCCTTGTTATTGCCGCCACGGCATGATGGGTACCGCGCTAATGGCATTTTTGGGCGATCCATCGACGACTTTATCTGAATAAGCCAGATAGGCCAGCGCATTACGTTTCGCATCGTAAAAACGCACGACCTGTAAAGATTTAAACACCAGCGAGGTACGTTTTTTAAATACCACTTCGCCCTGAGCTTTACCGTTCTTGATTCTGTCGCTCAGTTCTACCGGCCCAACCTGCTGGCAGGAAATGGCGGCATCGGAGGTATCTTCCGCCAGCCCCAGACCACCTTTGATGCCGCCAGTCTTCGCCCGACTCACGTAGCAGGTCACGTTGGTAACATCCGGATCGTCAAACGCTTCGACCACAATTTTATGATCCGGGCCGAACATTTTGAACACCGTATCGACAGATCCAATCTGCTCCGCATGGGCAACCTGCGCCAACATCAGCAGAATTGAGGAAATGACTAAGCTCTTATATTTCATATTGTTACCATTTTTAAAAGTTACTCTGTGCAATTATTCGACATTCTAAGATAAAACGTATACAGATCACAGGATTACAATAATCACGCTTTCGTATGTCCGAAAAAAGCATTTATGAGCAAAAAAAACACTGAATGCTAAAACAGCAAAAAATGCTATTATCCTCATACCTGACGTCAGGTACTCGTTGTTGAAAGGATGAGGATATTTTATGGATCAGGCTGGCATTATTCGCGACCTATTAATCTGGCTGGAAGGTCATCTGGATCAGCCTTTGTCGCTTGACAATGTGGCGGCAAAAGCGGGCTATTCCAAGTGGCACCTGCAGAGAATGTTTAAGGACGTGACGGGCCATGCTATTGGCGCCTATATCCGCGCCCGTCGTTTATCGAAATCTGCAGTGGCGCTGCGCCTGACTGCGCGCCCAATTTTGGATATTGCGCTGCAATATCGCTTCGACTCTCAACAAACCTTTACTCGCGCGTTCAAGAAACAGTTTTCCCAAACGCCTGCGCTGTATCGTCGCTCCCCGGAATGGAGTGCGTTTGGTATTCGCCCGCCAATGCGCCTGGGTGAATTTGCGATGCCTGCGCACGAGTTTGTCACCCTGGAAGATACGCAACTACTCGGCACCACGCAAAGCTATTCCTGCTCGCTGGAACAGATTTCAGATTTCCGTCATGAAATGCGTATTCAGTTCTGGCGCGACTTCCTCAGTCAGGCTCCTGCGATCCCACCGGTGCTGTACGGACTTAACGAAACGCGTCCGAGCATTGAAAAAGATGACGAGCAGGAAGTGTTTTACACCACTGCACTGACGCCGGAACAGGCCAATGGCTATGTGCCGTCGGCGCAGCCTATCCTGTTACAGGGTGGCGAGTACGTGATGTTTACCTACGAAGGGCTGGGAACCGGCGTGCAAGAGTTTATCCTGACGGTTTACGGCACATGCATGCCAATGCTGAACCTGACGCGCCGTAAAGGACAGGATATCGAGCGATATTACCCGGCAGAAGATGCCAAAGCGGGAGATCGCCCGATCAACCTGCGCTGCGAATTCCTGATTCCGATTCGCCGCTAGCGCTGTAGTTCATCCAACGCAGGGGCGTCCAGATGTGAGATGTCCCCTGCCGTTTCAACGACCCATCCCGGCGCCAGCCATAAGCTTTCCTGGTAATCAACGCGAGAAATAGAACAGTTGCGCAGACGCAAGCGACGTTCAGCCCATGCCGGTAATCCAAGAATTGTACTCACCAGGCAACCCAGCGCGATACCGTGACTGACCAGCAGCGGGCGACTTCCCGGCGGCAATTCCAGACAGGATGCCAGCGCTGCGTTGATGCGATCGCTCAATTCCTGCATCGATTCCCCTTCCGGGATACGACCATCCACCGTACCGTTCACCAACTGGCGACGCCAGCCCTCTTCCTCCGGCGTCAGCGTATCGATGTGACGTTTTTCCAGCACACCCATATTTAGCTCGCGCAGACGGGAGTCATAGGTGATATCACAGCCACAGGCCTGGGCGATGATTTCTGCGGTGCGTCGTGTACGACCAAGATCGCTACTGATGACATGCGTAATACCAAACGAGCGAGCGCGTTCACCCACCTGCATGGCTTGCTGTTCACCTTTAGCGGTTAGTGGGCTGTCTGACTGGCCTTGAATACGTCGCTCGGCGTTCCACTGCGTTTCGCCATGGCGAACAAGGTATACCTGTAACATGCTTTTTTTCCGTTATATACTCGTCATACTTTGAGTAGACTCTGCGATGAATTTTCAAACTGAGCTTAATTATGCACAAGGTTATCTCTGCGACCACCAATCCTGCCAAAATTCAGGCAATTCTGCGGGCATTTGAAGAGATCTTCGGGGAAGGATCCTGCCATATAGAACCCGTCGCCGTCGAGAGTGGCGTGCCGGAACAACCTTTCGGAAACCAGGAAACGCGCACTGGCGCACGAAATCGCGTTGATAACGCTCGCCGCCAGCACCCGCAGGCTGATTTCTGGGTCGCCATTGAAGCAGGAATTGACGACGATGCCACCTTCAGTTGGGTGGTGATTGATAACGGCCACCGGCGCGGTGAAGCCCGTTCAGCCACGCTGCCATTGCCTACTGTCATTCTCGACAGAGTCCGCAAAGGTGAAGCACTCGGCCCGGTGATGTCGGACTATACAGGTATTGATGAGATTGGCCGTAAAGAGGGCGCAATCGGCGTCTTTACCGCGGGTAAGCTGACGCGCTCGAGCGTGTACCATCAGGCGGTGATTCTGGCGCTCAGCCCGTTTCATAACGCGGTGTATTTATAGCATTGTGCCGGATGTTCAATCGTAGGCCGGATAAGGCAAAGCCACATCCGGCGAATCAATTTTTCCCGAGCAACACCTGTTCCAGCCACTGACGCAGATCCACCGGCGCGGATTTGAGGCTGTTCGACCCTCGCGTAATAGTAGCAATCCCCGCCCCGAGCTCGTTTTTAAGCTCACGCTGGCTCATCTCACCGCGCAGCAGCTCTTCAATGATACGCACACGCGTGCCCAACGCTTCACGCTCATCCGGCGTTAACATCAAATTGAGCAGTGGCAGGTGTAAATCTTGTTCGTAGGCGTGTTTAAGCAGATCGACAAAACGTAACCACTCCTGGTGACGTTGTTCTGCCATCTCTGCTGAATAGGGTGATTGCTGAGTCATAAGATATCGCCATCGTTGCGGGGGAAGCGTGCTTGCCTCCCCCTTTTGTACTCTTTAACGAGTACGATAGCATAACACAATCGACACGATCAGTAACGACGTTGCCATTCTGCGTCGCTCATCAACTCCGGTTTATCACCGAGGAAATAGCGATAGTACGCATCGTAAGCCAGCACGTTCTTCACATAACCACGCGTCTCTGAGAATGGAATGCTCTCGACAAACGCGACGGCATCAATGCGGCCAGCGCTATTGCCAAGCCAGGTGCGAACGCGTCCCGGACCGGCGTTATAGGCTGCTGACGCAAAGATGCGGTTATTGCCAAATTGCTGATACACGTACTGCAAATAGCTGGTTCCGATGTTGATGTTGGTATCAGGATCCAATAGCTGGCTCGGACTGCTGTAACCTGGAATCGAGAACATTTTCACCGTATGCGTCGCCGTACCCGGCATAATCTGCATCAGCCCGCTTGCGCCAACCGGTGATTTCACTTTCGGGTTCCAGGCGCTTTCCTGACGCGCTATCGCCATCGCATAGCTTGGCTGAATATCCTTGCCGCTGGTGTAACGGGTAAAAAGATCTTTATAGGCCAATGGGAAGCGCTCTTCCAGATGATCCCACAGCTTTCCGGCGATCGTCGCCTGAACGCTTAGATCCCACCAGTGATTGTTGAACGCGTAACGCGCCAACTGAGCCTGCTCGGACTTGGTACGGCTGGAGACCAGATTAGCCCATTCACTGCGCGCAGTATTATCCATGTTCCAGTACATTAGCTCGCGTACGCGTGCCATTTCCGGGCCCTGAGTCAGCGCAGAATCAACGTTCGCTGGTGCTTTATCCACTTTCAGCTCGTACTCTTCGCCCAGGCGCTGCGCCGCCACCATCGGATAGAAACCGCGCTGCTGCATGAGTTGGTGCAGGATCTCTTTGGCTTCCGCATCGCGTCCGCGCTCCAGCAGCAGATCCGCTTGCCAGTAGCGCCACTCATCTTTTTCTTTGGCTTCCATTGGCAGACGCGCCAGCCAGGTATTCAGGCCACGACGATCGCCGGTTCCCAGCGCCATGCGCACCCGGCGCTCCACAAGCGAGGTGGAGTTGGAGCGCATAATCGCATCATCACGCCATTTGGCCTGCTCGTCGGTAACGTCATTGCCCATCAGACGCCAGGCGACAATGTCACGCAGCTCCTGGGTTTGCTCGTCATTCAACTGTTGCGCCTGCACCAGGGAAGGGATCATCAGGCGGGCATTCTCCACATCCTGACGCGCCACGCTGGCAAAGGCGACCGCCGCCATCTGTCGGGTGAAATCCGTTGCGCCGGTGGTGCGAGCAAAGGTCATTACCGAATTCGGATCGTTGGCCAGCGCGATGATCGCTGAAGCAATGGTTTGGTATTGCGCGGGCATCTGTCCGGCCAACGCCGTGACCAGTCCGGTATTCCCGGCTTTCATCGCCAGACGAATACGTTCCAGATACGCCAGCGGATCCTGAGTGCCTGAGGCACGCCATACGCCGAATAATTTGTCACAGGCGTTCGGCTGACTTTTTCCGCTCAGCCATAGTTCTTTCGCCCCCTGCCAGGCTTCTTCAGTTTGCCCGGTACTCCATTTCGCGAAGTAATAGTTACATTGCGCTTCGGTGGTGCCCGGTTTTTCCGGACTGAACGCCAGCAGCCCACGCCAGTCTTCGCGGCGCGCCAGTTCATTCACGAAACGAGATTGCAGAGTACGCGCCGGGGGCAGCGTCGGGTTGGCGCGCACAAAATTGGTGACGGTAATGGTGGGCTGATTCATCAGATCGTCAGTGATCTGGCGATATTCCAGATAAGGATACAGAGGATAGTTCTTCAGGCCAGGCATCATCTGCTCTACGACATCCATCTGTCGGTTATCCCAAGCCTGCTTAATTTGCGCATAGCGATTGCGCTGCTCATCCAGGGAATCCGCTCGCGCTACTTGACTGACCGTCAGCAGACATACGCTGGCAGCCAGCAGGCGCCAGGTAAATTGTTTGGCTTTGTCCACAAGCTCTTCCTCTTCTCATGTTACGTCTGTGCAGCATCATGCCGCTTAATTCATTCATGCTAACCAGACATTGCAGAATGCGCCACGTCACGGACACTTTTTTACTTTTGTTGCGAGTGGGATCTGCTGGCTGGGATTGGACAATGAAAAAGGCTACACTTCGCCTTTGATAACTATTTACCAATAATTAGCCCTAAATAATTCAAGTTGCAGCAAGGCGGCGAGGAAGTGAATCCCCTGAGCGTACAAAAGTACGTGACTGGGGTGAACGACACAGCCAACGCATCTGCGGCTTGAAGTATGACGGGATAAACATAGAGGCGAGTCCAACGTGGCCCAATTCGTTTATACCATGCATCGTGTCGGCAAGGTCGTTCCGCCGAAACGTCATATTCTTAAAAACATCTCACTGAGCTTCTTCCCTGGCGCCAAAATCGGTGTTCTCGGTCTGAACGGCGCGGGTAAATCTACCCTGCTGCGCATCATGGCTGGCATTGATACCGAAATTGAAGGTGAAGCTCGCCCGCAGCCAGGCATTAAAATCGGTTACCTGCCGCAGGAACCAAAACTGAACCCGGAACATACCGTTCGTGAATCCGTGGAAGAAGCGGTTGCCGAAGTGGTTAACGCCCTGAAAGGTCTGGATGAAGTGTACGCCAAGTACGCCGAACCGGACGCCGACTTCGATAAGCTGGCCGCGCAACAGGGCAAGTTTGAAGAGATCATTCAGGCGCACGACGGTCATAACCTGAACGTGCAGCTTGAGCGTGCCGCTGACGCTCTGCGTCTGCCGGACTGGGATGCCAAAATTGAAAATCTTTCCGGTGGTGAACGCCGCCGCGTCGCGCTGTGCCGCCTGCTGCTGGAAAAACCAGACATGCTGCTGCTCGACGAACCGACTAACCACCTGGACGCCGAATCCGTCGCGTGGCTGGAACGCTTCCTGCACGACTTCGAAGGCACCGTGGTGGCGATTACCCACGACCGTTACTTCCTCGACAACGTTGCCGGCTGGATCCTGGAGCTGGACCGTGGTGAAGGTATTCCATGGGAAGGTAACTACTCTTCCTGGCTGGAGCAGAAAGATCAGCGTCTGGCCCAGGAAGCCTCTCAGGAAGCCGCTCGTCGTAAATCTATCGAGAAAGAGCTGGAGTGGGTGCGTCAGGGCGCGAAAGGCCGTCAGTCTAAGGGCAAAGCCCGTCTGGCACGCTTTGAAGAACTGAACAACACTGAATACCAGAAACGTAACGAAACCAACGAACTGTTTATCCCACCTGGACCACGTCTGGGCGATAAAGTCGTTGAAGTCACTAATCTGCGTAAATCTTACGGCGATCGCGTGCTGATCGACGATCTGAGCTTCTCTGTACCGAAAGGCGCTATCGTCGGCATCATCGGTCCGAACGGCGCGGGTAAATCAACCCTGTTCCGTATGATGTCCGGTCAGGAACAGCCTGACAGCGGCACCATCACGCTGGGCGAAACCGTCAAGCTGGCCTCCGTTGACCAGTTCCGTGACGCAATGGATAACAGCAAAACCGTGTGGGAAGAAGTTTCCGGCGGGCTGGATATCATGAAGATCGGCAACACCGAAATGCCAAGCCGTGCCTATGTGGGCCGCTTCAACTTCAAAGGTGTGGATCAGGGTAAACGCGTCGGCGAGCTGTCCGGCGGTGAGCGTGGTCGTCTGCACCTGGCGAAGCTGCTGCAGGTTGGCGGCAACATGCTGCTGCTCGATGAACCAACCAACGACCTGGATATCGAAACCCTGCGCGCGCTGGAAAACGCCCTGCTGGAGTTCCCGGGTTGCGCGATGGTTATCTCGCACGACCGTTGGTTCCTTGACCGTATCGCGACCCACATTCTGGATTACCAGGATGAGGGTAAGGTTGAGTTCTTCGAAGGTAACTTTACCGAATACGAAGAGTACAAGAAACGCACGCTGGGCGCCGATGCGCTGGAGCCGAAGCGTATTAAGTACAAGCGTATTTCTAAGTAATTAGCGTTAAGCGCCGGATGGCGGCCTCATGCCACATCCGGCCTACGAGGTTAGTGCGACTTGTAGGCCGGATAAGCGCAGCGCATCCGGCATTAAAACCTACCTCTGCTCGCCCATCAACTCTTTCACCAGCTCCACGCAGCGCAGGAAGCGGCCGTCGTAGTCAGGCTCCTGAACGTGCACAAAATTGATATTGTTTTCCTGCAACATCTCGACCAGCAGCGTCTGAAACGCTTTTCTGTCAACCGAACTTCCAAGGCTGCGCAAGCCATCCGCTACCCACGGGGTGTTGTTTTCCAGCAGGATAACCAGGTCGAAGCGATACTCGTCAATCAGCGCTTGCACAAACGGGTGTTCACGCCCTTCATACTTTTTGCAGAAAGCCTGAGTAGTCACGAAATCGGTGTCGATGAACGCCACTTTATTGGCGTACTTAACAGCAAAATCAATGTATTGCGCTTGTCCCAGTGCGATTTTATCGTAATCAGAATACTGTAACGCCATCTCATCGCCGCCCAAATGGGAGAAGACGTAATCACGCCCATATTCCCACGCACTGGTGGTGTTAAAGATGTTGGCGAGCTTATTCACCAGCGTCGATTTACCGCTCGACTCCCCGCCGAGGATCGCCACGGTGCGCACGAAAAATGGCTTCACTTCGGTCGGAATATACTCCCAGTAGCGAAACGGGTTTTCACGGATTTGCCCGCCGCTGATGCTCATAAACGTCCGCTTGGGATCCACCAGCACGGTTTCGATCCCCAGATGTTCGAGATACTGCGGGGCATCTGATTCTTCAGAGGTGTAAATCCAGTTTGGCTGGATCCCTTTCTCCTGCATAAACGTTTTGATCCCGTTGCTCCACACGTCCCAACCGTGTGGATACGGCTCCATGCCCTCTTCGTTGAAGGCATGAATACGGATATTTTTCTGATACTTAAAGGTTTGCAGCAGCCAGCGTAGACGATCGGGCACCGTAGGCTGTTGCGACATGGCACTGTCTTCAAACAGACTGCGATCGCGCGTGTCGTCATAGCCCATGATGATATGCAGTTCATCAACCTGACTACAGGCGCGCTGGATAAGGTAGATATGGCCGGTATGCAGCGGATAAAACTTACCAAATACCACACCGATATTTTTCTGCTGGCGCGGAAACTCCAGTCCGAGAAAACGGTGCAACGCCTCCAGCTTTTGCGCGCTGGGGCTTTTAATTTTGGCATTCAGAAGCTGGCTTAGATATCCCTTGGTCATGCCACTGGCATCTGCCACCTGTTGCAGGGTACAACCCTTTTTCTTAATGGCGGTTTTCAGATAATCAAATGACACAAGAGCCTCCTGCTGGAAAAATCGCGTAACACTGCCTGATGACGCATCGCTTATCAGGCCTACAAATTCAGTACATACGGGTATTTGATTATAGGTCTTCAAACACGCTTAACGCATCCGCAAGCTTCTTAACGCCAAAGACCTGCATCCCTTCCGGTACTTTTTTCGGTACGTTAGCGGCAGGAACAATCGCCCGGCGAAAACCGTGTTTCGCCGCTTCCGAAATACGCTCCTGCCCGCTGGGTACCGGACGGATTTCTCCCGCCAACCCCACTTCGCCAAAGACCACTAAGTCCTGTGGCAGTGGCCTGTCGCGCAGGCTGGAGACCATTGCCAGCAGCAACGCCAGGTCGGCGCTGGTTTCGGTGACTTTTACGCCGCCGACTACGTTAACGAACACGTCCTGATCCGCCATCTGCAAGCCACCGTGACGATGCAGCACCGCCAGTAGAATCGCCAGACGGTTCTGTTCCAGACCGACCGCCACGCGACGCGGGTTCGCCATCATTGAGTGATCGACCAGCGCCTGAATCTCGACCAGCAGCGGGCGCGTGCCTTCCCAGACTACCATCACCGAACTGCCGGAGGTAACTTCATCGCCACGGCTTAAGAAAATAGCAGAAGGGTTGCTAACTTCGCGCAGACCCTGTTCCGTCATGGCAAAGACGCCCAGCTCATTCACCGCGCCAAAGCGGTTTTTATGGCTACGCAGTGTACGGAAGCGGGAATCGGCGTCGCCGTCGAGCAACACCGAGCAGTCAATACAGTGCTCCAGTACCTTCGGCCCGGCCAGCGAGCCATCTTTGGTGACGTGGCCGACCATCACAATCGCCACGCCGCGCGTTTTAGCAAAGCGCGTCAGGTAAGCAGCGGTTTCACGCACCTGCGCCACGCTGCCCGGCGAAGACTGAATATCCGCCATGTGCATCACCTGAATGGAGTCGATCACCATCAGCTTCGGCTGTTCTTCTTCAGCAATCAGGCAAATTTGTTCGATACTGGTTTCCGACAGCATGTTCAGGTTCGCCGTCGGCAGGCCAAGCCGATGCGCGCGCATCGCCACCTGTTGCAGCGACTCTTCGCCGGTGACGTACAGGGTTTTCATCTGCTCGGCGAGCCTGCACAGCGTTTGCAACAGCAGCGTTGATTTGCCCGCGCCAGGGTTACCGCCAATCAGTATGGCGCTGCCGGGCACCACACCACCGCCGAGCACGCGGTCAAACTCTTTAAATCCGGTAGAAAAACGCGGCAGTTCCTCAAGGCTGATGTCAGAGAGCTTCTGCACTTTTGCAACGCCCGCATTTCCGGCGTAGCCGCTGAGTCGCTCGTTGCGCGCCACCGTTGGCGATGCGGCAAGGCGCACCTCGGTAATGGTATTCCAGGCCTGACAGGCGCTGCATTGCCCCTGCCAGCGCGGGTAATCGGCCCCGCATTCATTACAAACAAAGGCGCGTTTAGGAGCTTTTGCCACGTTTTACCTCATTAT
Source organism: Citrobacter sp. LUTT5 (assembly GCF_009905315.1). Taxonomy (NCBI): domain Bacteria; kingdom Pseudomonadati; phylum Pseudomonadota; class Gammaproteobacteria; order Enterobacterales; family Enterobacteriaceae; genus Citrobacter; species Citrobacter sp. LUTT5. Next base: position 4,245,683 of record NZ_CP047606.1, read on the forward strand.
TTCTGATTCATACTGCCAGAGAGAATGCAGAACACGCCCATCAGGTCAGCGTGACGGATAGTAATCTCCGTCTTTTCATTCACTTTGGGTTTCGCATGATACGCAATGCCCAGCCCGGCCGTTTTGATCATCGGCAGATCGTTGGCACCGTCGCCGATCGCCACCGTCTGCGCCATCGGGATCTCATATTCTTGCGCCAGGCGGGTCAGAGTACTGGCTTTGTACTGCGCATCGACGATATCGCCGATCACGTTGCCAGTAAATTTACCGTCCATGATCTCCAGCTCATTCGCCACAGCTGCCGTCAGGCGCAGCTTGTTACGCAGATAATCGGCAAAGAAAGTAAACCCGCCGGAAGCGATAGCCACTTTCCAGCCAAGCGTTTCCAGTTTTAACACCAACTGAGTCAGGCCTGGCATCAGTGGCAATGTTTCGCGCACCTGGTGCAGAATATTGGCATCAGCGCCCTTCAGCGTCGCCACGCGGCTGCGCAGGCTGGCGGTAAAGTCCAGCTCGCCGCGCATTGCGCGTTCGGTGACTTCGGCAACCATCTCGCCGGTTCCGGCCAGTTTAGCAATTTCATCAATGCATTCGATCTGGATAGCCGTTGAATCCATGTCCATCACCAGCAAACCCGGCGTGCGCAGATGCGGAATTTTACCCAGCGGCGCAACATCCAGTTTGGCGTCATGCGCCAGTTTTGCCGCACGCGGCGTTAACGAGCCCGCCAGACGAATTACCTGATAATCCTCAACGCACCACGCCGCCACGATCACCATCGCCGCGCCCAGTTTACTCTGGTATTGCGTTAACCGTTGTTTATCCAGCCCACGACCGTACAGCAGCCAGCCACTGCGGCCCGCGTGGTAATCCAGCGGCATCACTTCATCACCGCTTAAAGAGAGGGGCAGACCTGGCCACAGAGAGACATCTTCAGGTAGATCGCACCAGGTAATGTTAGGCATTAAAGCTCCTGTAAAATCGTTCGGGTCGGAATCATCAGGGGAAAATAACGCATGAGGCTACCCTGTAACCAGCGCTTCTGGCAACATTAAGTCTCAAATTTTCAGCAGGTGGAATATGGCTCGCACAAAACTGAAATTCCGACTTCATCGTGCAGTGATTGTATTGTCCTGCCTTGCGCTGCTCGTCGCGCTGATGCAGGGGGCTTCCTGGTTTAGTCAAAGCCACCAGCAGCAGCGTAATCCGCAGCTCGAAGAGCTGGCCCGCACGCTAGCCCGTCAGGTCTCGCTGAACGTCGCCCCGCTGATGCGTACTGAAACGCCGGATGAAAAGCGTATTAAGGCGGTGCTCACGCAGTTGACGGAGAGTAGCCGTATTCTGGACGCAGGCGTGTACGACGAACAGGGAGACCTGATTACGCGCACCGGTGAGAGCGTCAATGTTCGTGATCGTCTGGCGCTCGACGGCAAAAAAGCCGGGGGCTATTTTAACCAGCAGATCGTCGAACCCATTCAGGGAAAAAATGGTCCGCTGGGCTATCTGCGACTGACGCTGGATACCCACACTCTTGCCACTGAAGCCAAGCAGGTGGATAACACCACCAACATCTTACGCCTGATGCTGCTACTGTCACTGGCAATCGGTGTAGTGCTGACCCGCACCTTATTGCAAGGTAAGCGTACCCGCTGGCAGCAATCTCCTTTCCTTCTCACTGCCAACAAACCGGTGCAGGAAGAAGACAACGAGAAGATAGAGTAAAAGCTGTAAAAACTGTAAAACAGAAGGGAAATCAACCATGACAACACTACGCCTGCTTATCTCAGACTCTTACGATCCGTGGTTTAACCTCGCGGTCGAAGAGTGCATTTTTCGCCAGATGCCCGCCACGCAGCGCGTTCTGTTCTTGTGGCGTAACGCCGATACGGTGGTAATTGGCCGGGCGCAAAATCCATGGAAAGAGTGTAATACACGCCGCATGGAAGAAGACAACGTGCGGCTCGCCAGGCGCAGCAGCGGTGGCGGCGCGGTGTTCCATGACTTAGGCAATACCTGCTTTACCTTTATGGCTGGTAAACCGGAATACGACAAAACCATCTCCACCGCGATCGTCCTCAATGCGCTGAATTCGCTGGGCGTAGAAGCTGATGCCTCCGGGCGTAACGATTTGGTGGTGAAAACGCCGGACGGCGATCGCAAAGTTTCCGGCTCTGCTTATAGGGAAACGAAAGATCGCGGATTCCACCACGGCACGCTGCTGTTGAATGCCGATCTCAGCCGCCTGGCAAACTATCTCAATCCCGATAAAAAGAAACTTGCCGCCAAAGGCATCACTTCGGTTCGCTCGCGCGTAGCGAATTTGACCGAGCTGTTACCGGGCATCACTCATCAACAGGTCTGTCAGGCCATCACGGAAGCCTTTTTCGCCCACTACGGCGAACGCGTAGAAGCCGAGATCATCTCCCCAAACAAAGCGCCGGATCTGCCGAACTTCGCCGAAACATTTGCCCGCCAGAGCAGTTGGGAGTGGAATTTTGGCCAGGCGCCTGCTTTTTCACATTTACTGGACGAACGTTTCACCTGGGGCGGCGTAGAGCTTCATTTTGACGTCGAAAAAGGCGTGATTACCCGCACCCAAGTCTACACCGATAGCCTCAATCCTGCGCCGCTGGAAGTACTGGCAGAACGACTACAGGGCTGCCAGTATCGCGCCGATATTTTACAGCAGACTTGTGAAGCGCTGCTTGCGGAGTATCCAGATCAGGAAAGCGAGTTGCGTGAGCTGGCTGCTTGGGTAGCAAAGGCCGTGCGCTAAGCGATTAGTGGCGAATTGCCGGATGGCGGCTGCGCCTTATCCGGCCTACAAGACCGCTCCCGTAGGCCTGATAAGCGAAGCGCCATCAGGCATTAATAGCGGCATTCCCGTAGGCCCGGTAAGCGCAGCGCCTCCGGGCCACAACAAAACTTACTCTTTATCGCCCAGCAGAACGGATTCCAGCGCGATTTTGATCATGTCGTTGAAGGTCGTCTGACGCTCAGCGGCAGTGGTCTGCTCGTGGGTACGGATATGGTCGGATACGGTGCAGATGGTCAGCGCTTTCGCACCGAATTCCGCCGCCACGCCGTAGATACCCGCCGCTTCCATTTCCACGCCCAGCACGCCGTATTTTTCCATCACGTCGAACATTTCACCGTCCGGAGAGTAGAACAGGTCAGCGGAGAACAGGTTGCCAACGCGAGCGTCTACACCCAGCGCTTTTGCCGCATCAACTGCGTTACGCACCATGTCGAAGTCAGCGATAGCTGCAAAGTCATGATCTTTAAAACGGATACGGTTAACTTTGGAGTCGGTGCAAGCACCCATACCGATAACCACGTCACGCAGTTTAACGTCCATACGCACAGCGCCGCAGGAGCCTACGCGAATGATTTTCTTCACGCCGAAGTCGGTGATTAGCTCTTTGGTGTAGATGGAGCAGGACGGGATACCCATACCGTGGCCCATTACGGAAATCTTACGGCCCTTGTAAGTACCGGTGAAGCCTAACATACCGCGAACGTTGTTCACTTCACGAACATCTTCGAGGAAAGTTTCAGCAATATGCTTTGCACGCAGCGGGTCGCCAGGCATCAATACGACGTCAGCGAAATCACCCATTTCTGCATTAATATGTGGAGTTGCCATCTTCAGTTCCTTTTATATTGTTGTTTTGCCGGGTGGCGGCTGCGCCTTACCCGGCCTACAAAACCGTAGGCCCGATAAGCGAAGCGCCACCGGGCAATTGCATCAGAGCATGTTTTTACCGTAGTCCATCGGCGACGTACCAAAGTAGCTCGCCAGCGTCTGACCGATATCCGCGAAGGTTTCACGGTGACCTAAAGAACCGGGTTTCACTTTCGGGCCGTAAACCAGTACCGGAATGTGTTCACGAGTGTGGTCAGTGCCGGTCCAGCTCGGGTCGCAGCCGTGGTCAGCGGTCAGGATCAGAATGTCATCTTCACCCACCAGCTCCATCAGCTCAGGCAGACGGCGGTCAAACAGTTCCAGACCCGCAGCATAACCGGCGATATCGCGACGATGTCCCCAGGAAGAGTCGAAATCGACGAAGTTAGTGAAGACAATGGTCTTATCACCCGCTTCTTTCATCTCTTTGATAGTGGCGTCAAACAGTGCGTCCAGACCGGTGGCTTTCACTTTTTTGGTGATGCCACAGTTAGCGTAGATATCCGCGATTTTACCGACGGAAACCACGTGACCGTCTTTCTCGTCGACCAGTTTCTGCAACACGGTCGGTGCTGGCGGCTCAACGGCCAGATCGTGACGGTTACCGGTACGCTGGAAGTTACCGGCTTTATCACCGATAAACGGACGGGCGATAACACGACCGATGTTGTAACCACCTTCGGTCAGCTCTTCACGGGCGATTTCGCACAGCTCATAGAGCTTATCCAGGCCAAAAGTCTCTTCGTGGCAGGCAATCTGGAACACGGAGTCAGCGGAGGTATAGAAAATCGGCTTGCCGGTTTTCATATGCTCTTCACCCAGTTGATCCAGGATCACGGTACCGGAAGAGTGGCAGTTGCCGAGGTAGCCCGGCAGGTTGGCACGTTTTACCAGTTTATCCAGCAGTTCTTGCGGGAAGCTGTTTTCGTGATCGGAGAAATATCCCCAGTCAAACAGAACCGGAACACCCGCGATTTCCCAGTGGCCAGACGGCGTGTCTTTCCCGGAAGAAAGTTCATGCGCCCATGCGTAGGCACCAATCACTTCCGCGTTGCCGTCCATGCCAGCAGCAATTTTACCAGTAGAACCTTCGTGAGCTTTCACCAGGCCCAGACGGGTCAGGTTAGGCAGATTCAGTGGACCTTTGCGACCATTGTCAGCTTCACCTTTCGCACAGGCTTCTGCAATATGTCCCATAGTGTCTGAACCTACGTCGCCAAAGCGATCCGCATCTTCAGTCGCACCAATACCAAAGGAGTCCAGCACCATAATAAATGCACGTTTCATCTTGTTCTCCATACATCTGCGCCGCAAAAAAGCGATCAGATCAGTATACAGTTATTCGGTAATACGACGATAGACTGTCGGTGTAATTTCTGGCGCTTTATCGTCAAGGCTAATTGCCGCTTTGACCGCTTTCGCCGCTTCCTGCCAGCTGGCTTCGTCTTTGGCGTGGATCACCGCCAGTGGGCGCTGTCCGTCTACGCTGTCGCCCAGACGCGCCATATCGCTAAAGCCAACGCTGTAATCAATGGTGTCCGATGCCTGACGACGACCGCCACCCATGGAAACAACCGCCATTCCCAGCGCACGGGTATCCATCGCGCTGACAAAGCCTTCGGTATCAGCATATACCGCTTTGCTGAGCATTGCCGTCGGCAGGTACTTCGCATAATTTTCGACGAAATCGGTCGGGCCTTTTTGCGCCGCCACCATGCGACCAAAAATCTCTGCTGCTTTGCCGTTATCCAGCACCGTCTGCAATTTCGCACGGGCTTCGGCGTCATCTTTCGCCAGGTTGCCGGAGATCAGCATTTCCACGCACAGCGCCATGGTGACGTCTAACAGACGTGGATTGCGGTATTCACCGGTCAGGAACTGCACCGCTTCGCGGACTTCGACCGCGTTACCTGCGCTGGAGGCCAACACCTGGTTCATATCAGTTAACAGCGCGGTGGTACGTACACCCGCACCGTTTGCCACGCCGACAATCGCTTCAGCAAGGGCTTCAGAAAGCTCGTAGGTCGGCATAAAAGCACCGCTGCCCACTTTCACATCCATCACCAGCGCATCCAGCCCTTCCGCCAGTTTTTTCGCCAGAATGGAACCGGTAATCAGCGGGATGGAATCCACCGTCGCGGTAATATCGCGGGTGGCATAAAAACGTTTATCCGCCGGTGCGAGCGAGCTGGTTTGCCCAATAATCGCCACACCCACGTCTTTAATAATTTCACGGAAACGCGCGTCGTCCGGGAAGATGTCAAATCCAGGAATCGCTTCCAGTTTATCGAGCGTACCGCCGGTATGCCCCAGGCCACGCCCGGAGATCATCGGAATATAGCCGCCGCACGCAGCAACCATCGGGCCTAACATCAGTGACGTTACGTCACCTACGCCGCCGGTAGAGTGTTTATCCACAATCGGGCCGTTCAACTGCAGGCTTTTCCAGTCCAGCACGGTTCCTGAATCACGCATTGCCATGGTCAGCGAAACACGCTCAGGCATTGTCATATCGTGGAAAAAAATGGTCATCGCCAGGGCGGCGATTTGCCCTTCAGAGATGGTATTGTCGCGAATGCCATTGATAAAAAAACGAATTTCTTCATCACTCAGCGCATGACCATCACGTTTTTTACGAATAATTTCTTGTGCGAGAAACACGGTAACCCCCAGGGGAAAAGAGTAGAAGGCCGTTGTAAGCCGGGTAAGCAACGCGCCACCCGGCAGTCGTCTTAATGCCGGATGGCGGCTGCGCCTTATCCGGCCTACGGGCTTAGTAGCTGCTTGCGCTCTTGCCGTCGCCGTGACCCAGCGCTTTCAGCAAGCTAGCCAGCAGGCTGGATGCGCCAAAACGGTAGTGACGAGAATCAGCCCAGTCAGCGCCAAACAGTTCATCGGCAATCGCCAGGAACTGCTGTGCATCTTCTGCAGTACGCACGCCGCCAGCCGGTTTGAAACCTACAGTTTTAGAAACACCCATGTCGCGGATCACTTCCATCATGATGCGTGCGCTTTCCGGCGTCGCATTGACCGGCACTTTACCGGTAGACGTTTTGATGAAATCAGCACCGGCTTTGATGGAGATTTCAGATGCTTTGCGAATCAGTGCTTCTTCTTTCAGCTCACCGGTTTCGATGATCACTTTCAGCAGCACGTTTGCCGCCGCACACGCGTCTTTGCAAGCTTTAACCAGATCAAAACCAATCTGCTCGTTACCGGCGATCAGCGCACGGTACGGGAACACCACGTCAACTTCATCGGCACCGTAGGCGATCGCCGCGCGAGTTTCCGCCAGCGCAATCTCGATGTCGTCGTTGCCGTGCGGGAAGTTGGTGACGGTTGCAATGCGGATGTCCGGCGTACCCTGCTCTTTCAGAGTCTTACGCGCAATAGGGATGAAACGCGGATAGATACAGATTGCGGCAGTGTTGCCAACCGGGGTCTTCGCCTGATGACACAGCGCGATCACTTTTTCATTGGTGTCGTCGTCATTCAGAGTGGTCAGGTCCATCAGTTTCAGTGCACGCAGGCTGCTTGCTGTTAAATCGGTCATAACATTCTCCAACGGCATCGCCGTATAAAATTTCACCTTGCGAGTTTGTTAGTATTCTAACATCCGCTCGCTATTACACTTCGATATACATCACAGTTAATGAAAACCACATACAGATTTGCATTACTCTAATGAGATCTACTTCAAATAAATTACCTTTTCTAAAGGGATGCCGTGGCATCAGGCGCATCCGGATCAAAGGTTGTGGCGGCGTTGCTTTCTACAATGGCGTTACACCTTCGGGACAAAAAGGAATCAACGATGCCCACTTCAAGCGAACTCGCGCTGCAACAGCGTTGCCAACAAATCGTGACCAGCCCGGTGCTCAGCCCTGAGCAGAAACGCCACTTTCTGGCGCTGGAAGCTGAAAACGCGCTGCCTTATCCGCAACTACCTGCACAGGCACGTCAGGCGCTGGATGATGGGGTAATCTGCGATATGTACGAAGGTCATGCCCCGTTCAAACCGCGCTACGTTTTACCCGATTACGCGCGTTTTTTGGCCAATGGTTCATCGTGGCTGGAGCTGGAAGGCGCCAGCGATCTTGATGATGCGTTATCCTTACTCACCATCCTGTACCACCACGTTCCGTCAGTGACGTCGATGCCGGTTTATCTCGGCCAGCTCGATGCGCTGCTGCAACCGTATGTTAGAATTCTAACACAAGAAGAGATCGATATTCGAATAAAACGTTTCTGGCGTTATCTCGACAGAACCCTGCCAGACGCGTTTATGCATGCCAATATCGGCCCCGCCGATACTCCAGTTACCCGTGCAATTTTACGCGCAGATGCAGAGTTAAAGCAGGTTTCACCTAATCTGACATTCATTTATGACCCGCAAATCACACCTGACGATCTGCTGCTCAGCGTGGCGAAAAATATCTGCGAGTGCAGTAAGCCACATATTTCCAATGGCCCTGAAAATGATAAAATTTTCACAAAAGATCAGTATGGCGTCGTCAGCTGTTACAACTCTTTGCCGCTCGCCGGGGGTGGTAGCACGCTGGTCAGGCTTAATCTGAAAGCCATCGCAGAGCGCAGCGCCTCTGTCGATGACTTCTTTACGCGCACTCTACCGCACTATTGCCAACAGCAAATCGCCATCATTGATTCACGATGTGAATTCCTCTATGAAAAATCACATTTCTTTGAGAATAGCTTCCTCGTGCAGGAAGGGTTGATTGATCCCGAACGTTTTGTGCCTATGTTCGGCATGTATGGCCTGGCGGAGGCGGTGAATCTACTGTGCGATAAGGCGGGACAAAATGCGCGCTACGGAAAAGATGAGTTCGCCAATCAGCTTGGCTATCGCATCAGCGCCCAATTGGCGGAGTTTGTCGAAAGCACCCCGGTGAAATATGGCTGGAAGCAGCGCGCGATGCTGCATGCACAGTCGGGGATCAGTTCTGACATCGGCACCACACCGGGTGCACGCCTGCCTTACGGCGATGAACCAGACCCGATCACTCATCTGCAAACCGTCGCACCGCATCACGCGTTTTATCACGCGGGAATCAGCGACATTCTCACGCTGGATGAAACCATCAAGCGCAATCCTCAGGCGCTGGCGCAGCTGTGCCTCGGCGCATTTAAAGCCGGGATGCGTGAGTTTACCGCCAACGTGAGCGGCAACGATCTGGTTCGCGTTACGGGTTACATGGTGCGTCTGTCGGATCTGGAAAAATATCGCGCCGAAGGTTCTCGCACCAACACCACCTGGCTTGGCGAAGAAGCCGCGCGTAATACGCGCATTCTGGAACGACAACCTCGCGTGATTAGCCATGAACAGCAGATGCGCTTCGGTAAGTAAGATTATCCCTTTCTCCTGCGTCGACGGGCCGGGCAGTCGCCTGGCTCTGTTTCTGCAGGGATGTAATCTGCGCTGTAAAAACTGCCACAATCCGTGGACGATGGGACGCTGCAACGACTGCGGGGAGTGTGTGCTGCATTGCCCGCATGAGGCGCTGAGCCTGAGCGCGGGGAAAGTGTGGTGGCAGTCTGATTTATGTCAGCAGTGTGACACCTGCCTTCATATGTGCCCCCAGCAGGCCACGCCGATGGCGCAGACCATGAGCGTTGATGAGGTGCTGCAGCATATTCGCAAGGCAGCACTGTTTATTGAGGGAATTACGGTCAGCGGCGGCGAAGCGACAACCCAGCTACCGTTTATTGTGGCGCTGTTTCGTGCGATCAAAACCGATCCGCAACTGCAACACCTGACCTGTATGGTCGACAGCAATGGCATGCTGAGCGAAACCGGCTGGCAGAAGCTGCTGCCGGTGTGCGACGGCGTAATGCTGGATTTAAAAGCCTGGGACAGCACGTGTCATCGTCAGTTGACCGGTCGCGATAACACGCTGATTAAACAAAGCATTACCTTTCTGTCCGGGCAAGGGAAACTTGCGGAACTGCGCCTGCTGGTTATCCCTGGTCAGGTGGATTATCTACAGCATATTGATGCGCTGGCAGCGTTTATCAGAGGTTCAGGTGACGTGCCGGTACGGCTGAATGCCTTTCATGCGCACGGGGTGTATGGCGAAGCGAAGGACTGGCCGAGCGCCACGCCGGAGGATGTGGAACACCTGGCGCAAAGATTGCGCGAACGCGGGGTGGATAATTTGATTTTCCCGGCGCTGTACCTGTGATGGCCGGATGCGATGCAATAGCGCCGCATCCGGAATTCAAAAATCAAACAACGCCGTGGTATTACGATACAGCGCGTCAGCAATCACGTCCGCAGGTTCCGGGCGCAGTTCGCATAAGACGTCAAAAACTCTGACCACCTGCTCCGGGCGATTAGGCTGCCCCTGAAAGCCGTTGAGCGGCATATCCGGCGCGTCGGTTTCCAGCAACAGCGACTCGAGCGGCAGCTGCGCCATTACCTCGCGGGTTTTACTGGCGCGCGGATAGGTAATGGTGCCGCCCACGCCAATTTTGTATCCCAGTTGCACAAAGCGTTCGGCCTGCTGCACGCTCCCGGAAAACCCATGCACCACGCCTGTTCGTGGCAAAGCATGGCGTTTAAGGTACATCGCCAGCTTGTCATGCGTGCGTCGCGAATGCAGGATCACCGGCAGTTCGTACCGCTTCGCCAGCTTAAGTTGCGCTTCCAGCACCCGCTCTTGCTTGTCGAATTGCGGATCGTCGCGATACAGATCCAATCCAATCTCACCTACCGCCACCAGCTTTTGTGGGCGCTTATCCAGCACCTGTTGCAACTGGTCCAGGCAGTCATCACTATGTTGTTCAATAACAATGGGATGTAAACCAAGCGCGGCAAATAATGGAGGATAATTTTCCGCTAACGCCAGTACACGGGAAAAATTCGCCGCCTGGGTGGCCGGAACGATAATGCTCTGTACACCAACTTCCGCCGCGCGCTGAATGCTGGCAGGTTCATCGCCGGTAAACGGCGGGAAATCAAAGTGACAGTGCGTATCGATAAAACGATAACTCACGCCAAATCCTCATTATTAAACGTTGTATCGTTGGCCTGAGGCGCATTGGCCACCACCGGCGCGTGGGCATCGTTGGCCACCGGCGCGGGAGGAACCACCACCGGTCCCGGCACCACAATCTTCGGCGTCTGACGAGGCAGCGGCACGTTTTTCCCCAGCAGTTTGCCGACGGTAGCGAGGAAGTAACGACCGCACAGGCGTCCGGTTTTGTAATCTTCCCGCAAGGCCGGAATACGGCTTCCCAACGCCATGCTGTGGAGCGGTTTGGGCGGGTAGATCTCAAAGATACGCAGCTTGCCCGGCGGTTTCTCAATAAAGCTCTGAATCGCGCGATAGGTGGCTTCATGGTGCTGCACCAGATTCAACAGTGGTTGCAGGCTGCTTTCGCCCAGCCAGCGTTCCATACGCTTGAACCACTGCGGGGTGTAGTACATTTGCGAAGGCACTGTGCGGATAACCACCAGCGTTTTCGCCCCCTGCTTCGCCGCTTCCTGCACGGGAATGGCGTCGCTGACGCCCCATCCAGGTAATTCACGCCGTCCAGCGCAACCCCTGTGCGGTAGAACCCGGGAATCGCGCTGGAGGCACGAATAAGATCGAGCCAGTTTTGCCGGTTCGGCGAAAAATAGCCCGGCGTGTAGTCATCACCCCGACAGGCGCACATATAAAACGCTTTCCCCGCGGCAAACAAGCGCTCAGCGTTGTCCATCGCCAGCGGCATTTGGGACGAGGTCGAATCCACCAGCCAGTCGAGATCGATTAAGTTTCCCCCGCGCACAAAGCGCACCGGGTCAAAAAACTCACGTCGGGTAGTGTAACGCATGATGACTTTACGACCGTAACCGGGCTGGTTACAGAGATAAGCTGAAAGGTTTTGCGCACCAGCGGACGTCCCGTAGAAGAGATCAAAGGGATTGAACTGCGCGCGCATGAATTCATCCAGTACGCCTGCGGTGAAGATGCCTCTTTGTCCCCCGCCCTCGCACACCAGCGCCATACTGCCTGGTTGAAACGGACGTAACGATAACGGCGCGATATTACCGAGCGTGACGGGTATTCTCTGCCCCACCTCTGCCTTCCTGTTGTTTTTGTAATAGGACAACAAAGTAACGCAAATTGCCTGCAGCTAAAACCGTAAAAGCCAGTCCGCTGGACTGGCTCAGTAGCAAGTTATCTTTACGGTTTACGTACTAGGGTCGTTTACGCCCGGTAAACAGGCTGACCAGAAACAGAATGATACCCACCACAAAAACAATTTTCGCTGCGCCTGCAGCGGTACCCGCCAGTCCACCAAAACCCAGTGCAGCGGCAATTAACGCGATAACCAGAAATATGATGCCCCATCGAAACATATGCTTCTCCTTTACCATAGTTAATTTCACCGCTTGATATGAGCGCTCAGGCTACCCATCGGCGATATTTTCAGTGTGGTGCACAATACGCCTCCCGACAAACGTCAGGAGGGCGAATTAAGTCTAATTAGTGAGTTTTGAGATCGTTTTTGACGCTTTTCACGCCATCAATCGCTTTGGCGATGCTCTCAGCGCGATCGCTTTGAGCCTGAGATTCAACGGTTCCTGAAAGCTGTACCACACCATCGGTGGTCTCAACTTTCACCTTGCGTGAAGGGACAATATCATCGGCCAGCAGCTTGGCTTTTACTTCACTGGTGATTGCCGTATCGCCCGCATAGCCTTTAACGGAGGTTTCTTTACTATCACGCACGTGCAGTTTGTCGCTAACGGAGGTCACACCCTCAACGCCTTTCGCCACTTTCACCGCTTCTTCAGCCTGCGCCTGGCTTTCAACAAAGCCGCTTAGCGTTACTACTTTCTGATCGGTCTTGACGGAAATATCGGTGCTCTTAATGCTATCGTGGTCCACCAGCGCGGCTTTTACTTTCGCGGTGATGGTGCTGTCATCCATGAAATTACCGACTTTGTTCATAGAGCTATCGACTTTCTGCCCCGCACTTTCGACGCCGGATTGCGCTTTATCCGTCGTGGCGTTTTCTGCATAAGCAGAACCCGTTGCAACAGCGGAGGTCAGCATCACGGCCAGCAGCGTTTTAGAAATCTTAAGTCCTGTCATTGTCATCGATGTATTCCTGTATGTTTTGCTAAAAGCCAGGCTCTGCCGTTACACGGCCTGAACCAGCAACTAATTTTGTAAGTGGAATAAATATCAGCAATAGAAGCTGCAACAGGCAGCCTAAAAAGCATTTAACGCCGATATTTATGTCATCACATTGTTAAATATAGTTCAGGATTTCGTGATCGCTGCCCGAGTTGACTAAAAAACAGGCAAACAAAAGAAAAACGCGAAGTTTTAAGAACATTCCGCAAGGGATTTAAAAGACAGGGAAAGTTGCAGGGCACGGCGGATACCGTGCCCTGGAAGGTCGATTAGTGTTCGCGTGTTTTACGGAACTGAACGTCCGGATAACGTTCCTGGGTGAGATTCAGGTTAACCATGGTTGGCGCGATATAGGTGAGGTTATCGCCGCCATCCAGCGCCAGCTGAATTTCGTTCTTACGCTTAAATTCTTCGAATTTCTTCACGTCAGAACATTCTACCCAGCGTGCAGTCGCCACATTGACGGATTCATAAATCGCTTCAACGTTGTACTCGCTCTTCAGACGTGAAACCACCACGTCAAACTGCAGCACACCCACCGCACCGACGATCAGATCGTTGTTGGCGATCGGACGGAATACCTGCACTGCACCCTCTTCTGAAAGCTGAACCAGCCCTTTCAGCAGCTGTTTCTGCTTCAATGGATCCTTCAGGCGAATACGACGGAACAGCTCCGGCGCGAAGTTCGGAATACCGGTGAACTTCATCATTTCGCCCTGGGTAAAGGTATCGCCGATCTGGATAGTGCCGTGGTTATGCAGGCCGAGAATATCGCCCGGATACGCTTCTTCCACATGAGAACGGTCACCGGCCATAAAGGTGAGTGCGTCGGAGATCACCACGTCTTTACCAATGCGCACCTGGCGCATTTTCATGCCTTTCTCATACTTGCCGGATACCACACGCATGAACGCCACACGGTCACGGTGTTTCGGGTCCATGTTGGCCTGAATTTTAAACACGAAACCGGTGAACTTCTCTTCTGAGGCTTCGACGACGCGGGTGTCGGTTTTACGCGGCATCGGCGCAGGCGCCCACTCCACTAAGCCATCCAGCATATGGTCAACGCCGAAGTTACCCAACGCGGTACCGAAGAAGACCGGGGTGATTTCGCCCGCAAGGAACAACTCATGGTCGAACTCGTTGGACGCGCCCTGCACCAGCTCCAGCTCGTCACGCAGCTGCTGCGCCAGGTCTTCACCCACGGCAGTATCAAGTTCCGGGTTGTTAAGACCTTTAACAACACGCACTTCCTGAATGGTGTGGCCTTTACCGGTCTGATACAGGTAAGTTTCATCTTTATAAAGGTGATAGACACCTTTGAACAACTTACCGCAGCCAATCGGCCAGGTGATCGGCGCACAGCCGATTTTCAGTTCGTTCTCAACTTCATCCAGCAGCTCCATCGGATCGCGGATGTCACGGTCGAGTTTGTTCATAAAGGTCAGGATCGGCGTATCGCGCAGACGGGTAACTTCCATCAGCTTACGGGTACGATCTTCAACGCCTTTTGCAGCATCGATAACCATCAGGCAACAGTCCACCGCCGTCAGAGTACGATAGGTATCTTCGGAGAAGTCTTCGTGCCCCGGGGTGTCCAGCAGGTTCACCAGGCAGTCATGATACGGAAACTGCATCACAGAAGTGGTAATGGAGATACCACGTTGCTTTTCCATTTCCATCCAGTCAGATTTTGCATGCTGGCTGGAGCCACGGCCTTTTACCGTACCGGCGGTCTGAATGGCCTGTCCGAATAACAATACCTTTTCAGTAATTGTCGTTTTACCGGCATCCGGGTGAGAAATAATGGCAAAAGTGCGGCGTTTGGCCACCTCTTGCAAATAAGGAGACAACGTCATAGTCAAATCTTCTTAGGTAAGCACGGCAACGGGCCGGGCAAGTTGAATACGAAAAATTGCGGCTATTTTACCCATCAACGGGGGGGAGGCAATCAGTGTTTACACAGGAGCTGCTCCAGTTCGCTTAATGACGCTACGGTCCAGGTCGGCTGAATGCCCGCTGGCTGCTCGCGGTGGTGCGTATTTAGCCAGCAGGTGGATAGCCCGGCGTTAATGCCGCCAAGAATATCGGACTCTGCGGTGTCACCCACCATTAGCACGCGAGAACGGTCAGGATTGCCCGCCTGCTCCAGCGCATGGTCAAAAATACGGGAATCAGGTTTTGCCACCCCAACCTGCTCAGAAATCACCAGCAGATCGAAATAATCGCGCAGCCCCGTCCGCTCAAGGCGGATTTGCTGCAACGCGGTAAAGCCGTTAGTAATGATGCCGATTTTCGCTTTATCACGAATCGCATTGAGCAGAGAAACCGCCCCCGGCAACGGCGAGCAGATCTCCGCCATCGCATTGATGAATGCATCATTAAGCTGGCCCGGTTCAACCTTCAGGCGTTCGGCCCAGCTCTGAAAACGGGCATGCTGCAGTTGTAATGAGGTAATCGCGCCGTTTTGGTAATCCACCCACAGCGGTTTATTCACGGCCTGGTAGTCCTGAAAATCTTCAGCGGTAAAGGTAATGCTATAGTCGAGAAACATCCGCTGTAAGCCGGTAAACGAGTCAAATGTAAACAGCGTTTCGTCGGCATCAAAGAAAATCCAGTCCCACTTCTTCATCATTACACCTTGTCTTACATGCTGATTGGCAACGCCATGATGATGGCGTCTTCGTGACCATCGGCCATTGGATAGTAATTGCGACGGATCGTCGCCTCGTTAAAGCCTAAGCTTTCGTACAGCGCGATAGCGGCCGCATTCGAGGCGCGCACTTCAAGCCACAGCGTCAAAATGCCACGCTTTTCCAGCTCATCGATCAAATGCTCCAACAGCTCACGCCCCAGCCCACGGCGCTGAAAGTCAGGATCGACGGCAATATTGAACAGCGTAGCTTCATCCAGCACGACCTGCGTAATCGCAAAAGCCGCCATCACGTCATCAACCCTCAACTGAAAATTGAGATAGCGATCGCCCTGGTTGCTGGCAAATGTTTTTTCACTCCACGGAAAAGCGTGGGCGCGTTTTTCAATATGAAATGCTGCGGGTAAATCAGTCGGTTCGAGGGAAGAAATCGTGTTCATATGCGCAGATTTGTTGCCATAACGCGGCGCGTGCCGCTGGGTTTTCCCGTAATTCATTAAACGCAGGACTCTCGACCTGAGCGCCCTCCAGCAGCAGCGGCTCTTCGGTTCCCAGCCGCCAGCTATTACAGCGACTGCCTTGCGGCAGCATGGCGACACGGTCAGGCGTCAGTTGTAAAACCTGATCCGGGCTGACGGTTAATGCGCGTAAAATATCGCTCATCAATGGTTCGGTTAGCGCGGGTAACTGTGCAGCAACCATCACCAAACGGACATGCGCAGGAATGGAAATCGCGATCTCGCCCTGCAGTGCGCCAGGACGACGCAACGACCACTGCGTAATGCCCAGTTGCTGTAACTGCCAGTCTCGTCGGGATGTCATAGCGAAACACTCCTGTCTATCAGGGGCGCAAATATAGCAAATTTGTCGAATCCGTGCCATCAAACAACTATAATCCCCCGCTGTACAATTTAAGGAGCATTCCATGTCTGCTTTTACCCCGGCAAGTGAAGTCTTGCTGCGCCACAGTGATGATTTCGAACAAAGCCGTATTCTGTTTGCCGGTGATTTGCAGGATGACCTGCCTGCCCATTTTGAAAGCGCCGCCAGCCGAGCGCACACTCAGCAACTTCACCACTGGCAGGTGCTTAACCGCCAGATGGGCGACAACGTCCGCTTCAGCCTCATCGCGCAGGCCGATGACGTTGCCGATAGCGATACGCTGATCTACTACTGGCCGAAGAATAAGCCGGAAGCCCAGTTCCAGTTGATGAACATTCTGTCGCTGTTACCGGTTGGCACCGATATTTTTGTTGTCGGTGAGAATCGCAGCGGCGTACGTAGCGCAGAGCAGATGCTGGCCGAATACGCACCGTTAAACAAAGTCGACAGCGCACGTCGCTGTGGCCTGTACCACGGTCGTCTGGAAAAACAGCCGGTCTTTGATGCAGAAAAATACTGGGATGAATACCAGACAGAAAATCTGACCATCAAAACGCTGCCGGGCGTCTTCAGCCGTGACGGCCTGGACGTTGGCAGCCAACTGCTGCTCTCCACGCTGACGCCGCACACCAAAGGCAAAGTGCTGGATGTCGGCTGTGGCGCAGGCGTTCTCTCCGTCGCCTTAGCCAGCCACTCGCCAAAAGTGCGCTTAACCCTGTGCGATGTTAGCGCCGCCGCCGTTGAAGCAAGCCGCGCAACGCTTGTAGCCAATGGCATTGAAGGTGACGTCATCGCCAGTAACGTCTTTTCTGACGTAACGGGCCGATTTGATATGATCATCTCCAATCCACCGTTCCACGACGGAATGCAGACCAGCCTTGATGCCGCGCAAACGCTGATTCGCGGCGCCGTGCGTCATCTGAACAGTGGCGGTGAACTGCGTATCGTGGCAAACGCCTTCCTGCCTTATCCGAAGGTTCTGGATGAAGTGTTTGGCTTCCACGAAGTTATCGCGCAGACCGGGCGCTTCAAGGTCTATCGCACCATCATGACGCGCCAGGCGAAAAAAGCCTAACCGCTGTAGGCCAGATAAGGCGTTTACGCCGCCATCTGGCGTGACACCGAGCAACGCCGGATGGCGCTATCGCTTATCCGGCCTGCATAAAACGCCAAAGCCGAAGAAACGCCTTTTTTTTCGGCAATCACGTTAAGTTCGATAATTAACAGTTGACGCCCTGCATAAAATCTCTAGAATTCGCCTCCGTGGTAACGATACTTTTTTTGAGTGTCGATGGTATGCGAAGGTGGCGGAATTGGTAGACGCGCTAGCTTCAGGTGTTAGTGTCCTTTCGGACGTGGGGGTTCAAGTCCCCCCCCTCGCACCATAATCCACGTTGATATTGCTCGCACTGGGCGAAGGTGGCGGAATTGGTAGACGCGCTAGCTTCAGGTGTTAGTGTCCTTAGGATGTGGGGGTTCGAGTCCCCCCCCTCGCACCAACGAGGCGATATCAAACAAATAAGATGACTGTGCGAAGGTGGCGGAATTGGTAGACGCGCTAGCTTCAGGTGTTAGTGTCCTTAGGATGTGGGGGTTCGAGTCCCCCCCCTCGCACCAATTATCTTATTTCCCTCTCGATTTCCTTCTCTAGTTTTGTTCATCCCTGATTCCAGTTCATTATTACCAGAACAATGCCACCAATCAGCGCCGCGCATGAAGGTAACAAAACAAAGTGCCGTAAACGCTTGTGGTACAACATGAGCGAAGTCAGTAGTAATCCTAATACAATCATCACCTTCCATACGTAGACCGACAGGTCGCTATATGCCATCCCGGCAATCAGCATTCCCGGCAGCAGAACACCCCATCCACTGCCCAGCGTACGTTGCAACATGATTCCACCTATGACACTGATAATGATAACCAATATCATATGATAAAATTTCTCATTTGTCAGCCGTGAAGCACTATCAATTATATGAGTTTTACTTAACGATTGATGACATGAATAACCCAAGGTGATAAATTGCTCACCGGTTAGCTCTTCAACTAAAAACAATAAAAACCTCTGCGAATGATACCCCGTTCGTTATTTGTTTTATTTACCAACACACCTTCGTACATTGCAGATAACTAACAATATTTACCTATGACAGTACAATCCTGGCGAACTCTGCGCACCAAAAAATACCAACTCTCTTTACGACTGTTTCTGCTGCTCAACGCAGTCTCCGCGCTGTTTACGCTTTTTTTCCCACTGTTTGCGGTCAAAGCCTTATCAGTATCGGCGTTGCTGATACTGGTGATGAGTACACTGCTGCTGGTATGGCATGGGAAATACGCAGATAAAAGAATTAATCTCCCTTTTATTTCAATCGTTTTTGGCTTGTTATGGGCGTTACACATATTATTGAAATATAATGCTTTAGGTCAGAATGATTATTATTTCCTGTTAATAGCGCTTCTCAGCGTACTGTTTATTGGCTCTATCGCTTTTGCCAATAATATCATCGCGTTTACGCTCCACTCACTCCCCTCCGTCGCCGTTTGTTTATGGCTTAACGGCAGCGAGCATGGTTTGCGGATTTTCTATTTTATGGCGCTGCCTATGGCAGGTATCGCCATCCAGCATGTGATACAAAAGCGCTACGATGGGTTCGCTCAGCAGCTGATGTACAAACTGCTGGAAGAACGAGAAACCCTGAACGGGCTCAGCATGCTCGACCCGCTAACCGGTTTGTATAATCGCCGGGGGCTGCAACACCGGCTCGATACGCTGTTGGCCCTAAGTAATTCGAGACACTTCGTTCTTCTGCTGGATATCGACCATTTCAAATCCTATAACGATCATTACGGACATATGATGGGCGACCAGGCGTTGATCCGTGTTTCTGCCGCCATCCGAGACTCCGTCCGCTCCAGGGATGTGGTGGCGCGTTTTGGCGGTGAAGAGTTTATGGTTTTGCTGACCGCAGTCGATCCACAGCAGGCCCAGGCTGCCGCCGAACGTATCCGCCAGAAAGTGTACGACCTTAAAATCCCTCACATGTTTAATGAGAGCGTGGCAACCAACGTAACCGTCAGTATCGGCATTGCACCTCTGGTCGAACAGGATATTGATGCTGCTATTGCCAAAGCGGATAAAGCCCTTTACGAGGCGAAGAATCTTGGGCGTAACAATACTCTGGTCAGCGATGAGCTACGGGTAAACTGCCCTTCTATCTGAGCTTTCTGTGCGGTGCCACCCGAGATGGCGACAAAGATCTTGCTATCGCTTAACACCAATTATAGGATTAGCAATCATTATCATTAAGATTAACATCCTTATATCGACATGGCTTATCGTTCTGCACCGATCGTTGAAGATGTCATCTGGCGTAGCCATCTCCCCTCAGAGATGCCCTCGCTGGCTGCTGCCGTACGCGCAACGATAGCCAAAACTCGCGAGCACTTGCTGGACTTCATTCGTCTTGACGAAACGCCTGTGCCAGGTGCAATGACGCTGCATGAATGGACGCAACCGACGACGCTAAGTTCATTGCTCGCTGTTTATTCAGACCATATCTATCGCAACCAGCCCACGCTGCCCCGCGAAAATAAGCCCCTGATATCTCTTTGGGCGCAATGGTATATCGGCCTGATGATGCCTCCGTTAATGGTGGCCCTGCTGACGCAAAAAGAGGCTATAGACGTCTCTCCTGAACACATGCACGTAGAATTCCACGAAACGGGCCGAGCAGCCTGCTTCTGGATCGATGTCCATCAGGATCATCTGGCTACAGCCCTGTCTCCTCAACAACGCATGGAAACGCTGATTCTCTCAGCGCTAACGCCGGTTGTGCAGGCGCTGGAAGCAACGGGTGAGATCAACGCAAAGCTTATCTGGAGCAACACCGGATACTTAATTCACTGGTATTTAACGGAAATGAAGCCGTTGTTAGGTGAAGAACTGCTGACCACGCTGCGCCAGACCTGCTTTTTTGAGAAACAACTTTCCTGCGGTCAGGATAATCCTCTATGGCGTACCGTTGTTCCGCGTGAAGGGCTGTTAGTGCGCAGAACCTGCTGCCAACGCTATCGCCTGCCTGACGTTCAGCAATGCGGAGACTGCACGCTGAAGTAAGCGAGGAGCCGTAGCCCCTCGCCAGATATTTATGCAACCTGCTGGTTTTCCTCTTCCATACGCTGCGCTTCTTCTTTTTCCTGCGCTAATAACTGCTTTTCGTAGACCTTAAAGAACGGGAAGTAGATAACGGCCGATACCAGCGCCAACAGCACCACCAGGATAGCCGCACGATAATCCCAACCTAACGCCCATGCGGCGCCAACCGGTGCCGGGGCCGTCCATGGAACCACTGAAATTACCCGCCCAATTAAATCCAGTTTCATCGCCGCCCACGCCAGTACCGCATTCACCATCGGAGCCAGCAGGAAGGGGATAAAAAACACCGGGTTCATGACAATCGGCGTACCAAATATCACCGGTTCGTTAATATTAAAAATGCTGGGGACCACGCTCAGACGCCCAATCGAGCGTAGATGAGCTGAACGACTCCGCAGATAGCAAATCACCAACCCCATCGTCGCGCCGGAACCACCAACCACAATGAAGAACGTCCAGAACGCTTCCATAAAGATATGCGGCAACGGCGCACCCTGCGCCAGCGCCGACTGGTTCATCCCGAGATTGGTGAGCCAGAACATTTGCAGCATTCCCGACACAATAGCCGCGCCGTGAATACCGGCAAACCACAGCAGATGGCCGATCAATACCGCCAGCAGGATCGCCGGGAGAGAATCTGCAGCCGACACCAGTGGTTTGAAAATGGCCATAATGGCCTGCGGGATCAGCATGTCAAACTGCGACTGTATCACCAGGCTTAGCGGGTACAGCGTTAGCACCACCACCAGCACCGGGATCAGCAGATCGAAAGAGTTTTTGATCATCGGCGGCACCTGATCGGGTAAACGGATGCCAATGTTGTGCGCCTTCAGGAAGCGCATCATTTCAACGCAGTAAATGGCTACCAGGATGGCGGTGAAAATCCCCGTTCCTCCCAGACTATCAACCGGCATCGTGCCTTTGGTTTTTGGCGCGGCAATCAGCAAAAAAGCCATGATTGATAGCATCGCACACATAAACGGATCTAACTGATACGACTTCACATAGTGCTTGCCCAGGTTATAAGCAATAGCCGCACATATGTAGACCGACATGATCCCCATCGTCATATCAAACGGTGTGAGGATTTGGCCTTCAAACTGTTTTGCCAAATCCAGCCACGCACGGGCGAATCCCCAGGTGGTATCGGGAGAAAACGGCGGATAGGCAAAAACCAGCAGAAAAGAGCCTACAATCATAAAAGGCATCGCCGAAATAAAACCGTCACGAATAGCCATGACATGACGTTGTGAAGAGATGCGCCCGGCAACAGGGCTAACATAGTTTTCAACAAAGCGGAAAATCACGTTAAACACAGCATGGTTAGTAGACATAGCCGTTCTCCCGTTGTGCAAAACCTTGCAACCGTGTTGGCATCAACACCACCACGTAAATCCCATTACCACTTTTCGCAACCGTGCCGGGGGGAACACCAGCACTACCGCTATTCGAGTTAAGTTTCATAGATGGCTCTTATTATGTGATACAGAGGAAGTGACAACTTCAGTATTAATCGTCATTTCAGCATTCTGCAACCGGTTACTGTAACCGGTTTCTTTGATTGTGAAGACGATCGAAAAACTGCTAATGTTGCTATATTGTTACAATAAAATATTTACAGTGCGGTTGCCCCTATGACAAATTACATCCTGCATGTTTTCTGCTGTGCAGGGTTATCTGTAAGCGAAAGGGAGAGAAGAATGAGTTTGCAATCAGTACGTCAATTCCTGGCGCAACATGCACCAGATATTGAGATTATCGAATTAGATCAGAGCACAGCAACCGTTGATCTGGCAGCAAAAGCCCATAACGTTGAACCTGGCCAGATAGCGAAAACACTTTCGCTAAAGGTGAAGAACGACATCATCTTGGTCGTGGCAAAAGGTGATGCCCGACTGGATAATAAAAAGCTAAAGAGTACGTTCGGTGCCAAAGCCCGTATGTTGAGTAGCGATGAGGTCGTGAGCGCGACGGGGCATCCCGTTGGCGGCGTTTGCCCCTTCGGATTAGAAACACCGATTTCAGTGTACTGTGATGTTTCTCTGAAGCACTACGCTGAAGTGTTGCCTGCCGCAGGTGCCATCCACAGCGCGGTTCGCATCACGCCTGAGAGGATGGCTGAACTGACTTCTGCCACCTGGGTTGACGTGTGTCAGTAATGCTTCACACGCTAAATCGGCGACCAAACCCGGCACAAAGCACGTCAACGTTGCCTGTCACGAAGCCGCCTGCATAAAAGGCGCTGGCTCGCCAGCACGCAGGTACAGCAGGATATCGGCAGCATCCAGTAACCCGGCATCTGAGCTTACTCCCAGTTTGGACATCACATTAAATTTGTGTGCCCGAATGGTTTTAATGTTCCGTTCAAGCTGAGCGGCAATCTGCGGCATCGAATAGCCATTTGACATAAAGCGCAGTATTTCTCGTTCTGTCGGACTGAGCATGCGGCTTTGATTAATATACCAATGGTTTTTCGTGCTTTCGGTTCCTCGGCTTGGGCAGCTTAACGCCGTTAATAAAGCGTCCTGTAGCACCGTTAACGAAGAAGCTTTACTCACAACGCCATCCAGCGGCAAGGGGGACAAGGAGCCAATTAAACGCGCTTCAGCGTCATCATCGGCAATCACCACACGGCGAATCCGTGGAAAATTTATCGCCAGTTCCGTTAAATAGGCCAACCCAGCTCTGCGATCGCTTCTGATTGCAGAGAGAGAAAAAATAACTGCCGAAAACGACATCTTTAACATTGCCTGACTAAAAGTGGGCTGGCTAGAAAAGAGATGAAGTTTATATTGGTCATCTGGCATGGTATTAAATAAACTATTAATACCTACACTGCTCATTGTACACTTTTCTACCAGTGCAACGTTTCTTTTGATGATTCTGCTTTCCATTCCGTGGTTTCTCCATAAACTGAAGGTAAATTAAGTTCTCGCGATCCTTGAGAACTATTTATCCAGGCATACATTTCTGCATTGCTATTTATCGACAAGCGACGCATAGCGCTATTCTTTTGGGCACTGATTGTTTTATTGCTTTTCTTCAGCAACATCGCAATCTGATTAATTCCCCAGCCTTTCCCAAGGAGGCGCAGCACTTTCCTTTCAGAGAGAGTGAGGACTATTGAGCGCGCGCTATGATCTAACAATTGCGGCATGGCAGGTGGAGAAAGTAGTGTCTTACTTATTCTTTCTGCTCGCGCATTTCCTGCGTGAATGACGCTCACTAAACTTTCTATCGGCTCTGCATCAGAGAGCAGCGAACTGACAGGACACATCAGTAGCTCAATAGCCAAAGGATAGAAAATACGAGAGACGAGAAAGACCCAGTGAATATCACGGTATTGAGATAATAAAGAATAATATTGTTCGCAGACTGAACGAGGATAATTGCAGTCTCCAGTTAAATCAGCAATCACCAAATCAGCGTACCGTAGTTGTAATAATGTTAGTTCTTCAACAGAACAACAGTATGTAAGTTCGTAATCGGCAAACTGCGCCTGTATTATACCTTTAAGCCCGGTCTGTATAATCGGCGATTTACTAATAATAATTGCGTTTTTGCAGCGTCCTTGCAACATATCCCCTCCACACTCACCAGTCCGTAATCGTACTTAATTCAGTTCTCCCGAATAAATTAATAGCCATTAATTCACGGGAAAATACTCCGAACAATAAACGGGGTGAATTGCTTATCCTTGGCGTTTATTAAAATAAAAGTATTGGCACTACAATCCAGATAAAGCCAAACTGTCAAGCTATTATTACATGATTACGCATAAATACGTTATTTGTAAAATTAAAATAACTACAATAGATCGTTAGCATGGCTTATGTATTTGCCATCCGGGTAAATAACGCTACATTACAGTCATGCGCCCTCTCATACCTCGGCGAGTGGGGAGTGTTAATATGCCATAACCGTATCGTCGGTGTCTTTTTTCGACACAAAGATTGATCTTAGCCAGAGCCAGCGGGCTCATGCTTCATGATAAAAGTAAACATTCGTCACTCAAAGAGATCCTTTTCAGTCAGAGCGAACCATGCAAACAGAGCAGTCGTCACAGCGAACGGTTACACGGTTATGTATTCAATGCGGTCTTTTTTTACTTCAGCATGGGGCAGAAAGCGCGCTGGTTGACGAGCTATCCACCCGCCTCGGGCTGGCGCTTGGCATGGATAGTGTAGAAAGCGCTATCTCCTCTAACGCTATCGTCCTGACCACCATTAAAGACGGGCAATGCCTGACATCAACGCGAAAAAATCAGGATCGCGGCATTAATATGCACGTCGTGACGGAAGTGCAGCACATTGTCATTTTGGCGGAACATAAACTGCTGGATGTTAAAGGCGTAGAGAAACGCTTTAGCCAGATTAAACCACTGCGCTATCCAAGATGGCTGGTCGCCCTGATGGTCGGTTTATCCTGCGCCTGTTTTTGTAAACTCAATAACGGCGGATGGGATGGTGCGGTGATCACCTTTTTCGCCAGCATGGTGGCGATGTATATCCGCCAGATACTGGCATCCCGGCATTTGCATCCGCAAATCAATTTTTGCATCACCGCCTTTGTGGCGACCACCATTTCAGGTTTGCTGCTGACGTTGCCGACCTTTAGCAATACTCCGACTATCGCTATGGCCGCCAGCGTGCTACTGCTGGTTCCGGGCTTTCCGTTGATCAACTCCGTCGCGGATATGTTTAAGGGACACATTAATACCGGACTCGCTCGCTGGGCTATTGCCAGTCTGCTTACGTTGGCGACCTGTATTGGCGTGATCGTGTCGATGACCTTATGGGGGCTGCGCGGATGGGCGTGATCGATTTCATACTGGCGCTGATGCAGGATATGATCCTGTCGGCGATCCCGGCGCTTGGCTTTGCCATGGTATTCAATGTCCCCCATCGGGCGCTCCCATGGTGCGCATTACTCGGCGCACTCGGTCACGGCTCACGAATGGTAATGATGACCGCAGGGTTTAATATTGAATGGTCAACATTTATGGCGTCGCTGCTGGTCGGCTGCATTGGGATCCAGTGGTCGCGCTGGTATCTGGCGCATCCGAAAGTCTTCACCGTCGCGGCAGTGATCCCCATGTTTCCCGGGATCTCCGCCTACACCGCCATGATCTCAGCAGTAAAAATCGGCCATTTCGGTTACAGCGAAGTGCTGATGATTACCCTGCTGACCAACTTCCTGAAAGCCTCATCGATTGTCGGTGCGCTCTCCATCGGTCTGTCCGTGCCAGGATTATGGCTGTATCGCAAACGTCCACGCGTTTAACGGTGCACTTTCTTTAATACTGTGCAGAGAGGGGAATCTCCCCTCACCTGCTGCTCTCCTTCTTCTCTGTGTTACTATAAAAGCAGTCCCCTTCTCGGTTGTTGTTCAGTATTGAGAAACATTATGCCCTGCAAAATTTTGACGCCAGACGTCACGAGCATTGACGCCTTATTACACGATCACCACGCTGTGCTGGCCAAGTCTGCGGGTGGCGCCGTAGCCGTATTCGCTAACAATGCACCAGCGTTTTACGCGGTGACGCCTGCGAGACTGGCTGAGCTGTTGGCGCTTGAGGAGAAACTGTCACGCCCGGGAAGCGATGTGACATTGGATGATCAATTTTATGAAGAGCCGCAAACCGCTCCCGTTGCCGTGCCAATGGGGAAATTTGCGATGTACGCTGCCTGGCAGCCTGATGCCGACTTTCAGCGTCAGGCCGCTTTATGGGGCGTAGCGTTGCGAGAGCCGGTTACTGCTGAAGAACTGGCCTCATTTGTTGCCTACTGGCAGGCTGAAGGCAAAGTCTTTCACCATATTCAGTGGCAGCAAAAACTGGCGCGCAGCATTCAGATTGGACGGGCCAGCAATGGCGGAATGCCAAAGCGCGATGTGAACAGCGTCAGTGAACCTGACAGCCACATTCCACCGGGTTTTAGAGGATAACGATGAAAAACGTTGGCGACCTGATGAAACGTCTGCAAAAAATGATGCCACCTAATGTCGAGCCCGCCTTTAAAACGGGCGAGGAGCTGCTGGCATGGCAAAAAGAGCAAGGTGAAATTCGTGCCGCAGCGCTGGCCCGCGAAAACCGGGCCATGAAAATGCAGCGCACATTCAACCGTTCCGGTATCCGTCCGCTGCATCAGAACTGTTCGTTCGAAAACTATCGGGTAGAGTGCGAAGGTCAGATGAACGCCCTGAGCAAAGCCCGCCAATACGTTGAAGAGTTTGACGGCAACATCGCCAGCTTTATCTTCTCCGGCAAACCCGGCACCGGCAAAAACCATCTGGCCGCCGCCATCTGCAACGAACTGCTATTGCGCGGCAAGTCGGTACTGATCATTACCGTGGCCGATATCATGTCGGCGATGAAAGAAACGTTCAGCAATCGTGAAACCAGCGAAGAACAGCTGCTCAACGATCTGAGCAATGTGGATCTGCTGGTGATCGACGAGATCGGCATGCAGACCGAATCCCGCTATGAAAAAGTGATTATTAATCAGATTGTCGATCGCCGTTCATCCTCAAAACGTCCGACCGGCATGTTAACTAACAGCAATATGGATGAAATGAACAAGCTGCTGGGCGAGCGCGTGATGGATCGTATGCGCCTTGGCAACAGCCTGTGGGTCATTTTTAACTGGGAAAGCTACCGTAGTCGGGTCACCGGTAAAGAGTATTAACGTATTAGGACCACTCCTAAGACTGCCAGCGCTATACTGCGCTGAAAAGGCATAACACGAGTTGCATATAATGATGAAAACTACCAAACGTCTGCTGTGCTGTGCGCTTGCCGCCAGCACGCTCATCTCCACCAGCGTTTTCGCTGCCTCCTGGCAGGACTCGCTCTCCAGCGCGGCCAGTGAGCTGAGCAAACAAAGCTCCGGCTCGCAAAGCAGCTCGTCGCTCTCTTCCCTGACCAGCCTGCTGAATGGCAGTAATCAGTCGTTGACCTCCAGCAGCATGAATAACGCCGCCGGGATCCTGGAATATTGCGCGAAACAGAAGCTGGCCTCGGTCACCGACACGCAAAACGTCAAAAACCAGGTGCTGGATAAACTGGGGCTCAGTGCTCCTGAGCAGAAGCAAGACACCAACTATATGGACGGGATTCAGGGTCTGCTCAACGCCAAAGATGGTCAACAGCTGGACCTGAACACGATTGGCAACAGCTCGCTGGCGAAACAGGTTAAAACCAAGGCCTGCGATCTGGTGTTAAAACAGGGCATGAACTTCATTTCCTGACGCACGACACGCCGCGTATAACCTGCGCGGCATCTATTTATTTCCGCCAATGCATTCACATTTCAAATAAATAGTAATTCCCCACAAAAACGCGCATATCTAAACCAATTCTGAATAACAACGTAATTTAATGTCACTACAATTGCAGCAATGTAACAACGCTATTACATTGTGCTTTCCCCCTAATGATTAGCCTGCCAGGCATGTGCCCGGTTTACTGAGGATCGACCGTTGTCAGAATTAATCTCCATCACTCTGTTTCTCGCTTCAGTGCTGATTTACGCCTGGAAAGCGGGTCGCAACACCTGGTGGTTTGCCGCCACGTTATCGGTGCTGGGGATTTTTATTGTTCTGAATATCACGCTGTACGCCAGTGACTATTTCACCGGCGACGGGATCAATGACGCGGTACTCTACACGCTGACCAACAGTCTGACCGGCGCGGGGATTGGAAAATATATTTTGCCGGGGGTCGGCATCGCGCTGGCGCTGACGACGGTTTTTGTCGCGCTCGGTTGGATCCTGCGCCGCCGTCGCCATCACCCGCATCATGTGGGTTACAGTCTGCTGGCCCTGCTGCTGGCGCTGGCCTCCGTTGACGCCAGCCCGGCGTTTCACCAGATAACCGAACTGGTGAAGTCGCAGTCGCGCGATGGCGATCCGGATTTCACGACGTATTATAAAGAGCCGTCGAAAACCATTCCCAACCCGAAGCTGAACCTGGTGTATATCTACGGTGAGAGCCTCGAGCGCACCTATTTTAATAACGACGCGTTCCCGGATCTGACCCCGGAACTCGGCGCGTTAAAAAATGAAGGTCTGGATTTCAGCAATACCATGCAACTGCCGGGTACCGATTACACCATCGCTGGCATGGTCGCCTCCCAGTGCGGTATTCCGCTGTTTGCGCCATTTGAAGGCAACGCCTCGGCGTCGGTCTCAAGTTTCTTCCCTAACAATATCTGTCTGGGCGACATCCTGAAAAACTCCGGCTATCAGAACTACTTTGTTCAGGGTGCCAACCTGCGCTTTGCCGGCAAAGACGTGTTCCTGAAATCTCACGGCTTTGACCATCTGTACGGTGCGGAAGAGTTAAAAAGCGTGGTGGCAGACCCGGCCTATCGTAACGACTGGGGCTTCTACGACGATACCGTGCTGGACGAAGCATGGAAAAAATTCGAAGAGCTTTCGCGCTCGGGCCAGCGTTTTTCACTGTTTACCCTGACCGTGGACACCCATCATCCGGATGGATTTATCTCACGTAGCTGCAACCGTAAACGTTATGACATCGACGGGAAGGCCAACCAGTCGTTCAGCGCGGTCAGCTGCAGCCAGGAAAACATTGCCGAATTTATCAATAAAATCAAAGCATCGCCGTGGTTTAAAGATACCGTTATCGTGGTTTCTTCCGATCATCTGGCGATGAACAACACCGCATGGAAGTATCTGAACAAGCAGGATCGTAACAACCTGTTCTTCGTGCTGCGCGGCGACCAACTGCAACAGGACACGCTGGCGGTAAAACGTAATACGATGGATAACGGCGCAACGGTACTGGATATTCTCGGCGGCGATAACTTTATCGGTCTTGGCCGTAGCAGCTTGTCGAGCGAATCCGTGTCGGAAGTATTCCTGAACATTAAAGAAAAAATGCTGGCGTGGAAGCCCGATATCATTCGTCTGTGGAATTTCCCGAAAGAGATGAAAGAGTTCACCGTCGACCAGGACAAAAATATGATCTCCTTCTCCGGCAGCCATTTCCGCCTGCCGTTGCTGCTGCGTGTATCGGACAAACGCGTCGAGCCGCTGCCGGAAAGCGAATACTCGGCCCCGCTGCGCTTCCAGCTGGCGGATTTCGCCCCGCGCGATAACTTTGTCTGGGTCGATCGCTGCTACAAAATGGCGCAACTGTGGGCGCCGGAGCTGGCGCTTTCTACCGACTGGTGCGTTTCACAGGGTCAGTTAGGCGGGCAGCAAATTGTGCAGCACGTCGACAAAGCCAAATGGAAAAGTAAAACCGTATTTAAAGATACGGTGATCGACATGGAGCGCTACAAAGGTAACGTCGATACGCTGAAAATTGTCGATAACGACATTCGCTACAAAGCAGATAGCTTCGTTTTCAACGTGGCGGGCGCGCCGGAAGAGGTGAAACAATTTAGCGGTATTTCACGCCCCGAATCCTGGGGACGCTGGTCCAATGCGCAGCTCAGCGAAGAAGTAACCATCGAGTACAAAGCCCCGTTGCCGAAGAAATTCGATCTGGTCATTACCGCGAAAGCCTTCGGCGACAACGCTAATCGCCCTATTCCCGTGCGCGTTGGCAACGAGGAACAGACGCTGGTGTTAGGCCATGATGTCAGCACCACCACCTTGCATTTTGATAATCCGTCGGACGCCGATACGCTGGTGATTGTCCCGCCCGATCCGGTTGCCACCAACGAGGGCAATATTCTCGGCCACTCGCCGCGTAAGCTGGGGATCGGGATGGTTGAAATCAAAATAGTGGCTGCTCAGGGATAAAAAAAACAGCGCCCAACACCACACCGGGCGCTGCATGGCAACCTTATTCCAGACCGTTCACCGCCTGGCGCATACCCTGCACCAGAATCATCTCCAGGTTGGCCGTCACCTGCCCGGCAAGCCCAGGTAACAACGTCAAATCCTCTCCCCAGTGCTCCGCATCGCCAAGCACTGCATCCACCAGTTCACGCAGCGTTAAATCATTGCCAACTCGCGGCCACAGGCTGGCATAGAGTCTTACCCACTGCTCATCATCCTGTATCGGATAGCGTTCCCCGTTACGCTCTGCGCGATAAAACGCCAGCAGCGCAGCGAGGGCAAACGTTAACCGCACTGGCCAGCGCCCATTTTGCTCACCCGCCAACAGTTGCGGCAAAATTCGGGTGCGGAATTTAGTCATCCCGTTAAGCGCAATGGAAAGCAACTGGTGGCGAATGTAGGGGTTCTGAAAACGCCCGCTCACCGCGTCGGCAAATTCTCGCAGTTCGTCCGCCGGGAGATCCAACACCGGAATAATCTCCTCACTAATCGCCCGCTCGACAAAGCGGCGGATATCAGCATCCTGCATCGCCTCGCCAACGGTCTCCAACCCGCACAGCCACGCCACCGGCACCAGCGCCGTATGCGCGCCATTGAGAATAGCGACTTTGCGCTCTTTGTACGGTTTGATATCGCTCACTACACGGATATTCAGCGGACACTGCGCCAGCTTCAGCTCCTCTGCCAGCCACTGCGGCCCCTGGATCACAAACAGGTAAAAATGCTCCGCGGTATCGAGAAACGCATCGTGATAGCCAAGTGTAGCCTCCAGCGCTGCGGCTTCTTCGCGCGGGTAGCCGGTGACAATACGGTCAACCAGCGTGGAACAGAACGTGTTTGCCGTCTCCACCCAGTCGGCAAATGCCGGAGGAAGATGCCACTCCTGCGCATACCGCAGTACCAGGGTTTTGAGCGCCTCACCGTTATAGTCGATAAGCTCGCACGGGATAATTACCCAGCCCTTATCCACCGCGCCATCAAAGTGGTTAAAGCGCTCCATCAGCAGGCGCGTCAGTTTGGCCGGAAAGCTCACCGGCGGCGCATCATCCACACAGTCTGCCGCGTGATAGCTAATTCCGGCTTCGGTAGTATTTGAAAACACAAAACGGATATCCGCATTGTGCGCCAGCGCCAGATACGCCGCGAAATCCTGGTACGGGTTGATTTCGTTATTCACCAAACGGATAAGCCGCGCCTCGCTCACCGCCTCACCCTGCTCGTTTAGCCCGCGTATCAGCGTGGTATACAACCCGTCCTGAGTATTCAGCGACGGCGGAAAATCAGTATTGATAGGGCGAACGATGGTCACGCCAGCATTCAGAGTGGTGTGCTCGTTGAGGATATCCAGTTGCCAGTCGATAAACGCCCGCAGGAAGTTTCCTTCACCAAACTGGATCACGCGCGTTGGGTAGCTGGCTCCCGGAAAATCACGTCGATTCAATGTGTTCATCGCAATTACCCTCTCAGAACGTGATCACGCCTTTAATCAGCTCACGGTTGTTAATGACATCCCGCTCGTAGATTTCTGCCAGTGTGGCAAACGCGTAACGGTGCGTGAGCATCATGTCGGCGGTCAGTTTGCCTTCCGACATCAGACGGCCCACTTTGGCGAAATCTTCCGGCGTGGCGTTGCGACTGCCCATCATGGTGGTCTCTTTCTTGTGGAACTCGGGGTCAGAGAACTGCAAATCACCTTTGAACAGCCCAACAAAAACAATGCTGCCGCCATGGCGAATCAAATTCACCGTGTTGTTCATCGCATGCTGATTTCCCGTGGCATCAATGACCTTTTGCGCCAGCGAACCGCCAAACTGAGCGCGCAGCTGCGCATCAAAATCTTCAGCGGATGGGTCGATAACCGGAAGTCCCAACCGGGAAGACACGTGCTCCCGACGCGCGGGACTGGTATCGGCGACCACCACCTGTGCGCCATCGGCTTTGGCAATCGCCGCTGCGCCCAGACCAATCGGACCAGCACCGACCACCAGCACCTGCTCACCTGGCGCCACCGCCGCCCGACGTACCGCATGCGCGCTGATGGCGTAAGGCTCAATCAGCGCCGCCGCCTGCGGGTCAATCCCCTGCGCGTCCAGTAAGTTGGTCACCGGAACGGACAGATATTCACTGAAACCACCATCCTGATGTACGCCAATCACCGAAATCTTCTCGCAGCAGTTGGTACGTCCGCTCAGGCATGCCGGACACTGCTGGCAGGCCACGTAAGGAATAACCGCCACCTGCTGACCATTTTTCAGATTCTGTATATTTTTTCCCAGCCCGACAATTTCCCCACATATTTCATGACCTAATACACGTGGGTAGCTGAAAAAAGGCTGATTGCCGCCCCAGGCATGAATATCGGTACCACAAATTCCTACCGATTTAATTTTTATTAATGCTTCGCCCTCACCCGGAATAGGTATTTCGCGTTCTTTCCAGACTAATTTTTTAGGTTCCTGGCAAATCAACGTATTCATCGTAGACATGATTCTGCTCTCCTGTTTTTTGTTGCCTCAGATATCAACGAAAATAAAAAAGACGGAGAAAGCAGAAACACAATCTGTGAATCCCAGCGCATAAAAATGTTTTAAATCGGGTTTTAATAGATAAAAAGGAGAAGCCATGAGCCGTTCGCAGAACTTACGCCACAATGTGATTAACCAGATTATCGATGATATGGCGCGTGGTCATATCCCTTCCCCTCTCCCGTCGCAAAGCGCACTAGCGGAGATGTACAACATCAGCCGCACCACCGTGCGTCATATGCTGAGCCACTTAGGCGAGTGCGGCGTGCTGACCCAGGTAGGCAGCCACTATGTTATCGTGCGTAAACCCGACCATGACGACGGTTTTGCCTGCACCACCGCCTCCATGACCGAGCAAAACCGGATTTTTGAGCAGGCTTTTTTCACCATGATCAACCAGCGCCAGCTGCGTGCAGGCGAGAGCTTCTCCGAACTGCAGCTTGCCAGAGCCGCGGGCGTCAGTCCGGTAGTCGTACGGGAATATCTTTTAAAATTCGAACGTTACAACCTGATCAAAAACGAAAAACGCGGTCAGTGGAGCATGAAGCAGTTCGATCAGGCCTATGCGGAGCAGCTGTTTGAACTCAGAGAAATGCTGGAAACCCATTCCCTGCAGCATTTTCTCAATCTGCCGGATGATGACCCACGCTGGCTGCAAGCGAAAACGCTGCTGGAACGCCACCGGATCCTGCGCGACAGCATCGGCAGCAGCTTTCGTATGTTCTCGCAGTTAGACCGTGAGTTTCATGCCTTGCTGCTCTCTGCTGCCGATAATATATTTTTCAATCAATCACTTGAAATCATCTCCGTGATTTTCCACTTCCACTATCAGTGGGATGAGAGCGACCTCAAACAACGCAACATCATTGCCATCGATGAGCATATGACCATCCTCAGCGCGCTGATCTGCCGCAGCGACCTGGATGCCACCCTGGCGCTCTGTAACCATTTGAATTCAGCCAAACAATCAATGATTCGTTCCATCAACCAGAGTCATAGCGCCGCCCATTAAGTACCGATAAAAAACAGCAAATCATTACCGGGAGCACGATTTTATAAAAATAAAAACGCCTGAAAAATACCTCTTGCCTATGCTCACGCTAAGTCGACTGCATTAAAAACTTTTGTGAGCGGTGATGAGCAAATTGATTTATCACCGGTATTTTTTCAATACTGCACAGTCCTGCTGTGTGAAAAATAAATTATTGAGGTTCAGGAGTCCGGCGTGGAAAAAAATAATATTACCCTCGACCCGAGTTCTTCGTTTGGTACGTCATCATCTGCGGATATTAATGTTCCGCCTGAGGGCATGGTGCAACGCAGTAGCCGAATAAAACGCATTCAAACCACGGCAATGATTTTATTATTTTTTGCTGCGGTTATTAATTACCTCGACCGCAGTTCTCTGTCGGTCGCCAACTTAACGATTCGTGAAGAACTGGGGCTGAGCGCCACGCAAATCGGCGTGCTGCTGTCGGTATTTTCTCTCGCTTATGGTATTGCGCAATTGCCCTGCGGCCCGCTGCTGGATCGCAAAGGTCCGCGCATTATGCTGGGGCTGGGGATGTTCTTCTGGTCGCTGTTTCAGGCGATGTCCGGCATGGTGCATACCTTCACTCAGTTTGTGCTGGTACGTATCGGGATGGGGATTGGTGAAGCGCCAATGAACCCGTGCGGTGTAAAGGTCATCAACGACTGGTTTAACATCAAAGAGCGCGGCCGCCCGATGGGATTATTCAACGCCGCCTCCACCATCGGGGTTGCCATTAGCCCGCCGATTCTGGCTGCCATGATGCTGGTAATGGGCTGGCGCTGGATGTTCATCACCATTGGCGTGCTGGGTATTTTCCTCGCCATCGGCTGGTACATGCTGTATCGCAACCGCGAGCAAATTGAGCTGAGCGCCACGGAACAAGCGTACCTGAACGCTGGTAGCGTCAATGCCCGCCGCGATCCGCTGAGCTTTGCCGAATGGCGCAGTCTGTTTCGCAACCGCACTATGTGGGGCATGATGCTGGGCTTTAGCGGCATCAACTATACCGCATGGTTATACCTGGCCTGGCTGCCGGGCTACCTGCAAACCTCCTACAACCTGGATTTAAAAAGCACCGGATTAATGGCGGCGATCCCGTTCCTGTTTGGCGCAGCCGGCATGTTGATTAACGGTTTTGTCACCGACTGGCTGGTGAAGGGCGGTATGGCGCCGATTAAGAGCCGTAAGATTTGTATAATCGCCGGGATGTTCTGCTCTGCAGCCTTCACCTTCGTTGTGCCGCAGGCCACAACGTCGATGGCCGCCGTGTTACTGATCGGTATGGCGCTGTTCTGTATCCACTTCGCCGGTACCTCGTGCTGGGGCCTGATCCACGTCGCCGTCGCCTCACGCATGACCGCTTCCGTGGGCAGTATCCAGAACTTTGCCAGCTTTATCTGCGCGTCGTTTGCGCCGATCGTCACCGGATTTATTGTTGATACCACCAACTCTTTCCGCCTGGCGCTGATCATCTGCGGCTGCGTCACCATGGTGGGGGCCCTTGCCTACATCTTCCTGGTTCGCCAGCCCATTAGCGATCCACGTAAAGATTAATCCTCCAGATGCCCGATAACACCGTGCTTATCGGGCATGTTATGCTCCTCGTATGAACATCACCTTACGCGCTACTACTCTGGCAGACGCAGCCGCTCTTCCCGCCATCGAACGATCTGCGGGGCAACGTTTTTTACAGATCCCAGAACTGGCGTGGATTGCTGATGACCAGATTATATCGTCTGCTCAGCATCAGGCATTTGCCGCCACTGGCTTGAGCTGGCTGGCGCAGGCCGATGAGCATCCGGTCGGCTTTTTAGTCGCCGAAACGCTGGATTCATCGCTGTTTATTGCAGAACTGTCGCTGCATCAGGAGTGGCAGGGAAAAGGAATTGGCCGCCGATTAATTTGCTATGTTGCCGAACAGGCGCGCGAGAAAGGTTACACGTCGCTCACGCTGACCACCTTCCGCGATGTGCCGTGGAATGCGCCATGGTACGCGCGTCTGGGATTTGAAATGTTGGCTGAAGAGACGCTGCCTGCAAAGTTGCGCCAGAAAAGAGAAGAGGAAGCGGCGCATGGACTGGCATATGAATCGCGCTGCGCCATGCGCCTGATGTTGCGCTAATTGCCCGATGGCGGCTACGCCTTATCGGGCCTACGTAACATTCCCGTAGGCCAGATAAGCGATAGCACCATCCAGCAACCACATAACTTTCCCGTAGGCCGGATAAGCGATAGCGCCATCCGGCATCACGTAACATTCCCGTAGGTCGGATAAGCGATAGCGCCATCCGGCATCACAGTCTTAGAACGTTTCCCAGTTATCCCCGGCATCCGCTACCGCGGCTTTACGCGGCTGGACCGTTGAAACCGGTTTAGCGGCCGCAACGTCACGCGCGCGCTGTTGGTCATGCTGAATACGGAACACGGCAACGGCTTGAGTCAGGCGGCTGGCCTGCTCTTCCAGCGCGGCAGCGGCAGCGGCGGATTCTTCCACAAGCGAGGCGTTCTGCTGCGTCACACGATCCATCTCGGCAACGGCCAGACCAACCTGATCAATACCGCGGCTCTGTTCATCAGAAGCAGAGGCGATTTCACCCATGATATCGGTCACGCGGGTCACCGCATTGACGATCTCATCCATGGTTTCACCGGCGCTTTCAACCAGCGTTGAACCAACATCCACACGGCTGACCGAGTCTTCAATCAGGCTCTTAATCTCGCGCGCGGCCTGCGCACTACGCTGGGCCAGGTTACGTACTTCACCCGCAACCACCGCAAATCCACGGCCCTGCTCGCCCGCACGTGCGGCTTCTACCGCGGCGTTGAGTGCCAGAATATTGGTCTGGAAGGCAATGCCGTCGATGACGCTAATAATGTCGGCGATCTTCTGCGAACTGGAAGCGATATCACGCATGGTTTGCACCACGTTGTCCACCACTTTGCCGCCTTTCTGCGCGGTTTCCGACGCACTCAGCGCCAGATGGCTGGCCTGACGCGCGTTTTCGGCGTTCTGCTTCACGGTTGCCGTCAGCTGTTCCATGCTGGCTGCGGTTTCTTCCAGAGAGGCCGCCTGCTGTTCGGTACGGGAGGAGAGATCGTTATTGCCCATCGCAATCTCGCTGGCCCCGCTGTAAATCGCGTTGGCGCCGTTACGCACGTCACCCACGGTATTCATCAGCTCACCCTGCATGTGACGCAGGCTTTCCGCCAGTTGCCCAATCTCGTTGGAACCTTCCACTTCAATGCGCTTCACCAGATCGCCGCTGGCGATATGACGAATGCTGTCAATCAGACGGTTCATTGGGGAGATAAGGGTCAGTTTAATACCAAACCACACCGCAATAATCGCCGCCAGTACGGTAATCAGCACGCAGATCAGCACCCACATCGCCTGGCTGTAAGAACTGTTGTTATCTTCCACCGCGATGTCATACAGGCGATCGTTCTGCTGCATGTAACTCATATACTGCTTCTCAAAGCCATCCTGATAGCTCTGCGTCGGTTGATCAAAGAACGCGTTGATCTTCCCGTCACCCAGTAACTGGATCAGCTCCGCCAGCGCACCGTGATAGATGTCATAGGTGCGATTGATCTCCTGGAAAGCGGCTTCGCTTTGGCGCGGATCGCGCGGGAGCGACTCGTAAATCGCCCAGTTTTTTTCCGTCAGCTTCAGCGCCGTGCTGGCTACCTGCATCAGTTCGGCAACGGTCGCGCCGCTGCCGATATTGCTCTGATCCATCATGTAGCGAATGCCCGCCCGGTTCAGGGTATTACGCGTTTGCAGCAGCTCAACCCAGGTGGCGTTCAGCGCGGACTGTTGCTGGCGAATGGTTTGCAGAACAGTAAAGTTCTCTTTGTCATTCTTAAGTGAGTTAAAAAACAAGCCGCCCGAGGCGAGCTGTAAAAGGCCAAACAGCGCCAATACCAGCAGTAAGCTGGTAACAATCTTCATACGTTTTAACATGTTTTCTCTTTCCGCTAGACAGATGTCAGAATTTTCGGCCTGGAAAGGGAAAACTTTATGGATATCGTTCGAAAAGCCGGTGTTCTGGCAATATCTCTCGCTGAAAAAAGCAGCAAACACACTCGGCACATACCACGCAAAAGTTGCCGTAGTGGCTTCCCCACCTTTTCAGAGGGCTTTTCATTTATACGCACTTCGATTACCAATGGAAGTCCTGTCACCCGCCTCTAAAACAAGGAAGTCCCTTTGTGAAAAAGAAATTTTTCGATTTATTATCTAATGCTGCTCCCTTCTTACTGCTGGGAGGCATTTTAGGATTAATGACCCCCATAGTGCCAAAGCTCCTTATCCCGGAGATTTCAGGCATCTTAATGGAGAGCATCGCACCTAAAAGCATCATGTTTCTGCTCATTATAGATGCGTTATTTACTGTAATTTTACTCAGGCTATGTGGTGTATTCGATTCAAAAAAAGAAAAATCTGCTTTTATCTATGAAAGATTTTTATTTAAATTCAATGAATTGGGAAAATCCATTACCGCAGCCACGTTTGGTACACTTTTCGGGCTTACGCTGGCAATGCTTCCCTATAGCGAATTTCGCATGGCGGGAGTCGGCCTATATTTTTCTGCGATGTTGATCGTGATATGGGCCCTATTTGACTTCCTGAGCCACATGAGTAAAAACGCGGTTGGCAAAACTGAACGATGTACCTTTTATACCGCGGTTATCGCCATTTTCGCCTACTACCTCTACCTTATAGCCACTCAAATACAGGCGTCCACTCCAGTCGCGTGAACCTCATACCGGTAATTATGTGATTTTAATCACATAATTACCGGTCTACCCCCCATATTAAAACCGCTCGCTGACACTTGGGACCGCTTAAGCTGACATACAACCGCTCACTTATTTACCTTACTTTACGCGCGTAATTCTCTGGCAAGATCCCCCCAACATAGCAGTCAAATAACCTCCTCAAACACAAGATCAAACCCACGCGGCTTCGGCCAATTATTAATTAGATACCAGGTTTTACTATGGATACGAAAAAGATATTCAAGCACATACCCTGGGTGATTCTCGGAATCATCGGTGCATTCTGCCTCTCGGTAGTGGCATTACGTCGGGGTGAGCACATCAGTGCCCTGTGGATCGTGGTCGCCTCAGTTTCTGTTTATCTGGTGGCTTATCGTTACTACAGTTTGTACATCGCCCAAAAGGTGATGAAACTTGACCCGACGCGCGCCACGCCGGCGGTCATCAATAATGATGGTCTGAACTACGTTCCAACCAACCGTAACGTGTTGTTTGGTCACCACTTTGCTGCTATCGCAGGTGCAGGTCCGCTGGTTGGGCCGGTACTGGCCGCGCAGATGGGCTACCTGCCTGGTACGCTGTGGCTGCTGGCGGGCGTAGTGTTGGCCGGTGCGGTACAGGACTTCATGGTGCTGTTTATCTCTTCTCGCCGTAACGGCGCATCTCTGGGTGAGATGATCAAAGAAGAGATGGGCCCGGTGCCGGGAACCATTGCGCTGTTCGGCTGCTTCTTAATCATGATCATCATCCTCGCGGTACTGGCGTTGATCGTGGTGAAAGCACTGGCTGAAAGCCCGTGGGGTGTGTTCACCGTCTGCTCAACCGTACCTATCGCGCTGTTCATGGGGATCTACATGCGATTCCTGCGCCCAGGACGCGTGGGCGAAGTGTCGGTGATTGGTATTGTGTTGCTGGTTGCCTCCATCTACTTCGGCGGCGTGATTGCGCACGACCCGTACTGGGGCCCGGCGCTGACCTTTAAAGACACCACCATTACCTTCACCCTGATCGGTTACGCGTTTATCTCTGCGCTGCTGCCGGTATGGCTGATCCTTGCCCCGCGCGACTATCTGGCTACCTTCCTGAAAATCGGCGTTATCGTCGGTCTGGCGGTGGGGATTGTTATCCTCAACCCGGAACTGAAAATGCCGGCGATGACCCAGTACGTTGATGGTACTGGCCCGCTGTGGAAAGGCGCTCTGTTCCCGTTCCTGTTCATCACCATCGCGTGTGGTGCGGTATCTGGCTTCCACGCGCTGATCGCTTCCGGTACTACACCGAAGCTGCTGGCCTGTGAAACCGACGCGCGTTTCATTGGTTACGGCGCGATGCTGATGGAATCCTTCGTGGCGATTATGGCGCTGGTTGCTGCGTCCATCATCGAACCGGGTCTGTACTTCGCAATGAACACCCCGCCTGCGGGCCTTGGCATCACCATGCCGAACCTGCATGAAATGAGCGGTGAGAACGCCCCGCTGATTATGGCGCAGTTGAAAGACGTTACCGCACACGCAGCGGCAACCGTCAGCTCCTGGGGCTTTGTGATTTCGCCTGAGCAGATCCTGCAAACCGCGAAAGACATCGGCGAGCCGTCTGTTCTGAACCGCGCAGGTGGCGCACCGACGCTGGCCGTAGGTATCGCCCACGTGTTCCACAAAGTGCTGCCGATGGCTGACATGGGCTTCTGGTACCACTTCGGTATCCTGTTCGAAGCGCTGTTCATCCTGACCGCACTGGACGCCGGTACCCGTTCTGGCCGCTTTATGCTGCAAGATTTACTGGGTAACTTCGTTCCGTTCCTGAAGAAAACCGACTCTCTGGTTGCGGGTATCATTGGTACTGCGGGCTGCGTAGGCCTGTGGGGTTACCTGCTGTATCAAGGTGTTGTTGACCCGCTGGGCGGCGTTAAGAGCCTGTGGCCGCTGTTCGGTATCTCTAACCAGATGCTGGCTGCCGTGGCGCTGGTTCTCGGCACCGTGGTGCTGGTTAAAATGCAACGCACCAAATACATCTGGGTTACCGTGGTTCCGGCAGTATGGCTGCTTATCTGCACAACCTGGGCGCTGGGTCTGAAACTGTTCAGCACCAACCCGCAGATGGAAGGCTTCTTCTTCATGGCGAATCAGTACAAAGAGAAGATTGCTAACGGCGGCGAACTGACCGCACAGCAGATTGCCAATATGAACCATATCGTCATCAACAACTACACCAACGCAGGCCTGAGTATTCTGTTCCTGGTGGTGGTGTACAGCATCATTTTCTACGGGTTCCGTACCTGGCAGAAAGCCCGTACCATCAACGGTCGCTCTGATAAAGAGACACCGTATGTACCTGTGCCGGAAGGCGGCGTGAAAACCTCTTCACATCATTAAGCCGTAATTGCCGGATGGCGCTGCGCTCATCCGGCCTACAAAATGTGCAGTATGTAGGCCGGATAAGGCGCAAGCCGCCATCCGGCTTTATTCATTAACAGGACGGCAGAATGTTTGGTACTTTAGGTCAGGCAAAAAAATATCTCGGTCAGGCGGCAAAGATGCTGATTGGCATTCCGGACTACGACAACTACGTCGAGCACATGAAGACCAACCATCCCGATAAGCCTTACATGACCTACGAAGAATTCTTCCGCGAGCGCCAGGAAGCCCGCTACGGTAGCGGCGGAAGCAGTTGCTGTTAGAAGGAGAAGTGAATGACCCCGATTGCAGTTACCCTACTCACCGGTTTTCTTGGCGCGGGTAAAACTACCCTGCTGCGCCATATTCTTAACGAGCAGCACGGTTACAAGATTGCCGTTATCGAAAACGAATTCGGCGAAGTCTCGGTGGACGATCAGCTGATTGGCGATCGCGCAACACAGATCAAAACCCTGACCAACGGCTGCATCTGCTGCACCCGTTCGAGCGAACTGGAAGACGCGTTGCTCGATCTGCTCGACAACCTCGACAAAGGCACCATCAATTTCGACCGTCTGGTGATCGAATGCACCGGCATGGCCGATCCCGGCCCGATTATTCAGACCTTTTTCTCCCATGAAGTAATTTGCGAACGCTACCTGCTGGACGGCGTGATTGCGCTGGTTGACGCGGTGCATGCCGACGAGCAGATGAACCAGTTCACCATTGCCCAGTCTCAGGTGGGCTACGCCGACCGCATCCTGCTGACCAAAACCGACGTAGCAGGTGAAAGCGAAAAACTGCGTGAGCGCCTGGCGCGCATCAACGCCCGCGCCCCGGTGTATACCGTCACGCATGGCGATATCGACCTCTCTCTGCTGTTCGACACCAACGGTTTCATGCTGGAAGAAAACGTGGTCAGCGCCAAACCGCGCTTCCACTTTATCGCCGACAAGCAAAACGATATCTCCTCGATCGTCGTCGAGCTGGATTACCCGGTGAACATCAGCGACGTGTCCCGAGTGATGGAAAATCTGCTGCTGGAATCCGCTGAGAAGCTGCTGCGCTACAAAGGTATGCTGTGGATTGAAGGCGAGCCAAATCGCCTACTGTTCCAGGGCGTCCAGCGCCTGTACAGCGCCGACTGGGACCGCCCGTGGGGCGACGAACAACCGTACAGCCAACTGGTGTTTATCGGTATTAATCTGCCGGAAGACGAGATCAGAGCCGCGTTTGCGGGGTTGAAGAAGTAGATTTTTCGTAGGCCGGATAAGGCGCAGCCGCCATCCGGCATTGCAGCCACTCACTCGGTGATCACAAATCGTGTCGCCGCAAAGCAGTTCAAAACGCGGTGCACCAGAAATACCATCGTTAACGTGGCCAGCAGCGCGACGGTAACGGAAGTGATGCGATAGAGATCGCTGAACACCAGGTCCTGATCCGGATGCAGGTTCTGGCCGAACATAATGCCGATGGTGGTGATACTGGCAAAACCCACGCCCGCACCGACTTTTTCCATCACGTGCAGGCGGGCGCTGAACGCCAGTCCAAGGCCAATCAGCGGCATCATCAACAGCATATGGTTGCTGAAATCATACACCAGCAGTTGCACCAGCAGAATGTACAGACAAGCCAGAACCACGCCGACCACGCGCCAGAGAGAGCTCAACACCGCGCCGCGATAATGCATCGGAAACAGGATCAAAATGCCCGCCATCAGCGCCGACAGCGAATCGCTCAAGTCGCAAATCTGAAAGACCACAAAAATCATTGTCGCCACCGAACCAGAAAGCAGCGACTCGTGGCGAACCCGGGCGTCATCTTTCTCAATGCGCGGCGGCGGCTGGCGGGGTTCCACGTCCGGGATCAGATAATGCAGCAACGCGCTCAGCGCCACCGCCATGACGCAGGCTTCCATATTGGAGAACATCAGCGTATGCCAGTTGGTGGTGGGATAGCTCATAAAATTGAGCATCGTGCTCTGGCACACCACGCCCATTGAGCCGAACAGAAACAGCGGTCCTTTGCTCATCAAACGAAAACGCACCACGTACAGGCCAAATACCACCAGCGTCATAATCAGCGGCCATTGTGAGAGATAGCCGACAATCAGCACCATTTCGACGCAATTCACCGCCGCGCTGAACACAAACTGTTTGGCCACATGGCGGTTGAACACCGGTACCAGCGACAGCAGCATCAGCGGATAAACCACAAAAAATACGCCGTACTGCACGTTGTAGAAGGTCGAGATACTCAGCGCGATTGTCCCGGCGACGGAAATCCGCAGGGTCTGGCGAAAATCATTGGCGGTGTAGACAATATTTCCGTGCGGCGTAAAGACGTGAGCCAGGGTGTTAATAGACATAATGCAGCCAGCTAACAAGGTGGATCTGCGCCCCGGCAAAAGTGCGAGCGAACATCCCTTCGCTGTTATACAGCTGTACCGTGGCGCGCGCCCCGGTCGGCAACGGCGTGTCGAGCGGTTCGTTCAGCGCGACGTGAATACGCATACGCTGGGCGTCGCGCACCCAGCGGGTAGACTGTTCCGGTTGCGACAACTGGCCATTAACCTGCTCCTGACCCGCCAGAATACCGGCATCGCTGCTGGTGACGCGGGCAGAGAAAACCTTGCCCGGCATGGCGTCGAACACTACGGCGGCATCGGTATCCACCCGGGTGTGGCGCAGGCTTTTCTCGCGAAAGTCGGCCACGATATCGGTCTGGTGGCTGACCAGCGCCAGTAGCGGCGTGGCGGCAGTGGCGTAAAGTCCGGGGCTAAGCTGGAGGTTGCTCACCGTGCCGTCGGTCTGTGCATATAC
Organism: Citrobacter sp. LUTT5; assembly: GCF_009905315.1. Taxonomy (NCBI): domain Bacteria; kingdom Pseudomonadati; phylum Pseudomonadota; class Gammaproteobacteria; order Enterobacterales; family Enterobacteriaceae; genus Citrobacter; species Citrobacter sp. LUTT5. The sequence goes on from NZ_CP047606.1 coordinate 4,289,579, forward strand.
TTTGCTCCAGCCGAGGTTCAGTTGCGCCTCTTCCAGCGCGTTACGGTATTTTTGCAGCGTCACGTTGCGGTTTTCATCGCGCTCGCCGCGTTGGATCAGCAGGTTCTGAATACTGGCATTGAGCGCCGACACCGACTGCTCGCTGGTTTGCCAGGCGGTGCGCACCTTGTCGAGATCGGCTTGCGACACGTTCTGCATGGCGCTCAGGCGCTGATAGCGGTCAAAGGTGGTCTTGTCGTTCCGGGCGTTGAATTGCGCGGTGCGCAGGTTGGCACGCACAGAGGCGATCTGCGCATCCAGCTGTTGGTTGCTCAGCTTTGCCTGCTCAAGGGCGATTTGCGCAGCCTCGACCTTATTGATAAATGGCGTCGGATCCAGTTCGTACAGCAAGTCGCCCTTTTTCACCTGGCTATTGTTATGTACATGCACCTGCGAGACGTAGCCGGATACGCGTGAGGAAACAGGCGTTACCACGCGCATCACCGTGGAGTCCGGCGTCAGCGGGATCCAGATATCGGCAACGATAAACCAGGCGAATATAACCAGGAAAGCGGCAATACTCACCCTTACCCAACGGGCAAATTTTTGTTCTGGGGTCATCATAGTTTTTTAGTGTTGATTGTCTTCTTCGCGGATTGTCCGCAAATTGCAGGCGAGTTGATTTAAGGTCGAGCTGAAGGCGGCAAGCTCCGCTTCGGGGATGGTACACGTGACGCGATGTTGGTAGTTCTCAATCACCCGGTTTAGTTCTTCCAGCCTTGCGCGGCCTTGCTCGGTCAGCGTGAGCAGGCGAATGCGTTTGTCATAAGGCGATGTGGAACGCAACAGATAGCCGTGCTTTTCCAGCTGTGAGAGAGTGCGCATCAGCGGCGGCAGTTCAATACCCTGCACCTCCGCCAGTTCACTGACCGAGACGTTGTCTCCCAGTTGATACAGCTGCATCAATACCGTCCAGCTTGACTGCGTCAGGCCAGTGTCGGTAATGGCTGCATCAATAATGGCCCGCCACTGGCGCACCACCATTGCCATGCGCATCCCCATCGGACGGCGGGCAAACAGTTCATCTTCAGTCATGTATCCTTCCCCTCATCGCTGAGAAGAAAATAATACTTATCATGGTAAGTATCAAGAAACACATCATTCAGAAGCATGAATTGATAAATACTATGAATACAAAAGAGGCCGGGCGATAACCCCCAGCCTCTGCCGATGAAAGAAAATCACTCCACCTGATCGCGTCGCAGCCCGACGTCCCGCAGCCGCTCGTCGCTCATCTGTTGCAATAGGCGCCGCGTTTGCGCTCGCAGTCGCCACGCCTTGTATGCCCGCCAGATCAGTACAAACCCAATAAACGGCTGTTTTGCTTTATTCTCGTGAAATTCCATACCTTGCCTCCCCGCCTTGCCAGAGGCTTTATCTTCACGGATTTGGCCCAAAACAATACAGACTCACAAAGTACTTTTATTTAACATACAGATTGGTTAAAAAGAGTTCTGCATCGCTTTTTTCACGCCAATCTGTACCGGTTTGTTAATCTGTATGGTACCCATGAGGGATACAGCATGACGCGTTACCAACATCTGGCCAATCTGCTGGCCGAACGCATTGAGCAAGGTTTGTATCGCCATGGCGAAAAACTGCCTTCGGTACGCAGTCTGAGCCAGGAGCACGGGGTCAGCATCAGCACCGTCCAGCAGGCGTATCAGACGCTGGAACAATTACGGCTGATCACGCCGCAGCCGCGTTCCGGTTATTTTGTCGCACCACAAAAAGCACAGCCGCCGGTGCCGCTGATGTCGCGCCCGGTCCAACGTCCAGTCGAGATAACCCAGTGGGATCAGGTGCTGGACATGCTTGCAGGTCATGCAGACAAATCGATAATCCCTTTTAGCAGTGGCGTGCCCGATATCAATCAACCCAGCCTGAAGCCGCTCTGGCGCGAGCTAAGTCGCGTGGCGCAGCATAATCTCAAGGCGGTTCTGGGCTACGATGAATTACCAGGCTGTCGCGAATTGCGTCAACAAATTGCCCGGCTCATGCTGGACGGAGGTTCGGTCATCAATGCGGATGATATTGTGATCACCAGCGGGAGTCAGAGCGGGATGTCACTGGCGCTGCTGGCAGTCTGCCAGCCAGGAGATATCGTCGCCGTAGAATCGCCCGCCTATTACGGCACGATGCAGCTGCTACGCGGATTAGGGATCAAAGTTATAGAGATCCCAACCGATCCGGATACAGGGATCAGCATTGAAGCGCTGGAACTGGCGCTGGATCAGTGGCCGATTAAAGGGGTGATTCTGGTTCCTAACTGCAATAATCCCCTCGGATTTATTATGCCGGATGCGCGTAAACGGGCGGTGCTCGCCCTCGCCCAGCAGCACGATATTGTTATTTTTGAAGATGATGTGTACGGAGAGCTTGCCACGGAATATCCCCGTCCGCGCACAATACACTCCTGGGACAGCGATGGTCGGGTGCTACTGTGCAGTTCATTTACCAAATCCGTGGCGCCGGGGTTGCGCGTCGGTTGGGTTATTCCCGGTCGTTATCACGATAAATTTCTGCATATGAAATATGCCGTCATCGGCACTAACGTTCCTGCTACGCAGCTGGCGGCCGCCGCTTTCGTGCGTGAGGGGCATTATCATCGGCATGTTCGCCGTATGCGTCAGATCTACCAGCGCAATATGGAGATCTACACCTGTTGGGTACGGGAATACTTCCCCTGCGGGATCTGCGTCACCCGACCAAAAGGCGGCTTTATGCTGTGGGTTGAGCTGCCGCACCAGGTCGATATGGTCTGTGTCGCTAAGCAGCTCTGTCGCCTCAAAATCCAGGTTGCACCGGGTTCGCTGTTCTCCGCATCAGGAAAGTATCGCAACTGCGTACGCATCAACTGCGCGTTGCCGCCAAACGAGAAGCATCGGGAAGTGATGCAGAAGCTCGGCGAGGCGGTAAAGGTGGCGATAGAGTAAATCAGACCGCCCGGTGCTACCGGGCTGGCGATAGCACGGATTAAGTCATTTCTAATGGCTTACGCCCTGAATATCTTCAACGGAAAGTCGGGTAATTTTTTGCACCGTGCTGAGATCAGTACCGTCGGCCAGCATGGTGCGGGCAATGCGCACCGCCTCAGTACGTCGCCCCTCAATTAAACCTTCTTGTTTACCTTCCTGCTTACCTTTTTGCTGGCCCTCTTGCAGACCCTCAAGTCACCCTTTTTGAAATCCAGCCTCATGCAATCTGTCTGCGATCGTCATTAAATGCTCCTTATGCTGCGGTGAACGTTCAGCAACCCCACGAATAAACTCACTGAAGCGAGGTGCATCGCCAGTTTGCAAAATATAATTAAACAGCGTCTTTATCTGGCTGTCATTAGTCACTCCAGTAAGTAGCAGGGAAACAATTTGCTCAACAAGCCCCATAAGGAAGCTACACCCTCACCTGCAACTTTCTCTGTTTGCGAGACGATTTCCGGGATAAAAACGTCCCTATGTAACGTCTACATTTGTCTGGAACCCGTCACGCAGAATCACGGCCTCAATGCACATTCCCACTTTTTCACCACTCGGCCTGTGCTATAACGAATCATTACTTTCAGGGAGGAGGCGATGTGACGCACACCCGGGATATTCCACAATCGTTCTGGCGTGATGAACAGCTCCCGTGGCTGGAACTGCGCAGCACCTGGCAAAGCCAGCAGGCCTATAAGCGGCATCACCACTCTCAGCTCTCGATTGGAGCAATTCTCGAGGGGGAAACGTGCTGCCTGTGCGATGGCAAGGAATACCATCTGCAGGTGGGCGATCTGATTGTGATCCCACCGCTGGCACCTCACAGCTGTAATCCTGTTAACGGACAGTTTCGCAGCTATCACATGCTTTATCTTGATGCCCGGTGGTGCCTTGCCCATCTGCCTGCGCAGAACAACAATCAGCGGCTTTGCACGCGCGATCCCGTTATCCGCGATCGGCAATTGTTCCAGCACTATGTAAACCTCGTGGCACTTATGCAGCAACGGCAAACGACGCGGGTAACGGATGCCGCACAAGCATTGCTGCGTTCGCTGCCGTTGCAGTCGGTCACACAAGACAACCTAAGCGCCACCAGCCAGTATCTGCGCGAACGGTTGCAGACCAACCTGCAGGCTCCGCCCTCACTCGATGAGTTGGCACATGAGTGTCACATGCGTAAAGAGACGCTGATCCGCGCTTTTAAGCAGGACACCGGGCTGACGCCAGGAAGTTATCTGAACATCATACGGATTGACTATGCCCGCCAGCGGCTGCGGGCCGGGGACGAAATTGCCGATGTCGGCTATCAGAGCGGGTTTGCCGACCAGAGCCATTTCCATCGCACCTTTGTTCGCTACACCGCCGCCACACCGCGCCAGTACGCGTTGGGGCGATCAATAACAGACAATAATTAGCGCTGCGTCAGGCGTACGGTGATCTCAGATTCATTGTCTGAGGTCGCTATGTCGCTGCTTTCTGTACTTTTTCCGTCTGCTTTTCCCGCGCTGGCGCTGGCACATTTTGTCGCACTACTCAGCCCCGGTCCGGACTTCTTTTTACTGGTCGGTTATGCCGTACGATACCGGATGCGCGGCAGCACCGGGCTGTGCGTGGGTATCGCCGTCGGCAACGGGCTGTATATCCTGCTGGCAATTATCGGTTGGGGGATCCTGCGCCAGCTTCCCCTGCTGTTTACCATTATTGAGCTGCTGGGCGCGCTCTATTTATTGTGGATAGGCAGCCTGCTGATACGCAGTCGCCCGCAAACTCTGACCGGAACAGATGCCCGGTCTACCTGTCCCGGATTTGGTAAACAGCTGCTGCTGGGATTGGGTTCGTCACTGCTTAACCCAAAAAATGCACTGTTCTATCTGGCGCTAATGACTACCCTGCTCGGCCCGTCGGTGACGCTGCTACAACAAACCATGAGCGGGATCTGGATGACCAGCGTGGTGCTGTGCTGGGATCTGCTGATCGTGATGTTCATCGGTTTACCGCAGATCCAGCGGCGGTTAACCATAGGGATCTTGTGGGTAGAGCGTATCGCTGGCGGTGTATTGATTATCTTCGGCTGTGCTATCGCGCTGCGGTTTTTGCAGAGCATCGTAGTCTGATTTGCGGTGCGATTTTCTACACATAAACAGGATAAACTCGTTTAATTAATATCCAATCCGCATTACACTGCGGATGGTTATTACCCGTTCAACTTACTCTTCCTGAGGTGCGATGTGCTGATTGTTACCTGTAATCGTTACGTTTTCTGACCCCGTGTTAGTGAGCGTTTCTCCTGTTTGCGCTTCACGCAGGCAGTGTTTTTGATTACATGAAATTCAGTACATTTGCAGTCTGCTTTTATTCTGTCATCGGCCTGACGTCTCAAAGACGGTATTGAATTTCGCTATTCCCGTTGAGGGTTTTCTCCGACAAGGAGCTGTTTTATGCAACGGATTCTCGCGTTTTTCTCCCAACGCGCTACGACGCTATTTTTTCCTATTGCGTTGATTTTGTATGATTTCGCCGCCTATCTGTCGACGGACTTGATTCAGCCCGGCATCATTAATGTCGTACGCGATTTCAACGCCGACGTCAGCCTGGCGCCCGCTGCGGTGAGCCTCTATCTGGCAGGCGGCATGGCGCTGCAATGGCTGCTGGGGCCGCTTTCCGACCGGATTGGCCGTCGACCCGTGCTGATTGCGGGGGCGTTAATCTTTACCCTCGCCTGCGCTGCCACGCTGTTTACTACTTCAATGACGCAATTTCTGATCGCCCGATTTGTGCAGGGCACCAGCATTTGCTTTATCGCGACCGTTGGCTATGTCACGGTGCAGGAGGCGTTTGGGCAAACGAAGGCCATTAAGTTAATGGCGATAATCACTTCCATTGTGTTGGTTGCACCGGTTATCGGCCCGCTCTCCGGAGCGGCGCTAATGCACTTTGTACACTGGAAGATCCTGTTTGCCATCATTGCCGTCATGGGGCTTATCGCCCTGATTGGGTTAATGCTAGCCATGCCGGAAACCGTCCAGCGCGGCGCGGTATCGTTCAGTGCACGCGGCGTACTGCGTGATTTCCGCGACGTTTTCCGCAACCGGGTATTCCTGTTTGGCGCAGCCACGCTATCGCTAAGCTATATCCCGATGATGAGCTGGGTGGCGGTCTCACCGGTGATACTGATTGATGCGGGCGGCATGACTACATCGCAGTTTGCCTGGGCACAGGCCCCGGTGTTTGGCGCAGTGATCGTCGCCAATATGGTGGTGGTTCGTTTCGTGAAAGATCCGACCCGACCACGCTTTATCTGGCGGGCCGCACCTATACAGCTGAGCGGGCTGGCAGTGCTGATTGTCGGCAATTTACTGTGGCCGCACGTCTGGCTGTGGTCGGTGCTGGGAACCAGCCTGTATGCGTTTGGTATTGGGATGATCTTCCCGACGCTGTTCCGCTTTACGTTGTTTTCCAACAACTTACCTAAAGGAACGGTCTCGGCATCGCTGAATATGGTGATCCTGACGGTGATGGCGGTTTCTGTCGAAATTGGACGCTGGCTATGGTTTAACGGTGGCAGGATTTCGTTTCATCTGCTGGCGGTTGCGGCGGGGATCGCTGTCGTGTTCACGCTGGCAGGCTTACTCAAACGGGTACGCCAGCATGAGGCAACGACGTTAGCCACTGAAAACTAACCTGCCCGCTTATCCGGCCTACGACAACTATGTAGGCCGGATAAGGCGCTTGCGCCGCATCCGGCTACGCTCACATCACCTTACGCAATGCGTGCAAATCCCGCTTCGAGATCGGCAATCAGGTCGCCAATATCCTCCAGGCCAATATGCACCCTGACCAGCGTGCCGCTGAAATCCACCTCTCCAGCCGGGCGGATGCTGTTCAGCTCTTCCGGCTGGTTCGCCAGAATGAGCGACTCAAATCCACCCCACGAATAGGCCATATGGAACAGCGAGAAATTATCGAGGAAATTCGCCATCTGTTCGTCGGTCAGTCTCTTTTTCAGCACAAATGAGAACAGGCCTGAGCTTCCGGTAAAATCACGCTGAAAATACTCATGGCCCGGACATTCCGGTAACGCCGGATGGTTCACCCGCGCCACTTCCGGTCTTGCCGACAGCCAGCGAGCAATATGGATACTGCTCTCCTGATGCTGCTTAAGGCGTACCGCCAGGGTACGCAATCCGCGGCTGCCGTTGTAGGCGGTATCGGCATCCAGCGTTTGCCCCATCAGATAGGAGTTCTCGCGCAGACGATCCCAACAACGAGCGTTAGACACCGCCGTGCCCAGCATGCCGTCCGAATGACCGATGGTGTACTTCGTTCCCGCCTGAATGGAAATATCCACGCCATAATCCAGCGCTTTGAACAGCACACCCGCCGCCCAGGTGTTGTCGATCATAATGACAATCTCCGGATTCACCGCGCGGATAGCCTTCACCATCCCCGGCACGTCCTGGACTTCCATGGTGATAGAACTTGGTGACTCAAGGAATACAACCTTCGTTTCCGGACGCAGAAGATCGACGATACCTGCACCAATCAGCGGATCGTAATACGTTGTTTCCACATTGAATTTACTCAGGATCTTATTGCAAAAATCCTGGGTTGGCTCGTAGGCCGCACCGGTCATCAGGATATGATCGCCACCCTGAACAAACGCCAGAATCGCATTGGTCACCGCCGCAGCACCACATGGATACAGCGCGCAGCCAACGCCGCCTTCCAGTTCGCTCATTGCCTTCTGGAAGGCAAAGTGGGTATAGGTTCCGCGACGACCGTAAAACAGCTCACCGTTTGCGCGATTGGCGGTGGCAAATTTCTTGTCCTTCACGGTATCAAATACCAGTGAAGAGGCACGTTGGATAACCGGATTCACCGCTCCCTGGGTGTAGCGTTTGTCACGACCAGCAACAACCAGTTGCGTCTCAAGCTTCATTGCGTCTTTCATAACATCTCCTGTTCTTAATCCGTGTGAAACCTATACCACCGCAGCAGTAGAGTTTATTTCAGTGTTGGTCTGCTTTTTTCCAGCGAACCGTTCAACAATCTGCGCCGCATTCAAATCATGGATAACGTTAATCAGTGTGGCCGGCGCATCGGTAATGGTGCCCAGCACCACCAGCATCGGGATTGCTTCCATCGGCAGGCCCAGCGTGGTGACGATAAAGATTTCACCGAGGAACGCCCCGCCCGGCACGCCACCAACGATAATGGCGGAGAGCACCGCAATCAGCATCGTCAGGAAGAAGGTTTCGGTGGTGAATTCCATGCCCAGCACGGAATAGATAAAGACGATTTTCAGCGCGGCAATCATCGCCACACCGCCTTTGTTCAGGTTAACCAGCAGCGGAATGGAAACATCAACGATTTCCGGGTTAATCCCCATCGCCTTACCGGCACGCAGCGTCACCGGGAGCGTCCCCAGCGAAGAGCAGGTCCCCAGCGCAGTTGCAGACGGTTCAATCGCGTTACGCCAGAATGCTTTGACCGCCGGAATACCGCCGCCAATATACGAATAGAGAATCGAGCCAAAAACAAAATAGACCAGCGTGGCAACCATAAACAGGCCAATGGCGCGGGCAAAGGTTAACAGTAGTGCAGAGTCCTGACTGGCCATGGTGGCGGCGAAGTAGCAGCCCAGACCAATCGGCGCGACCTTCATAATGATCGAAACGATCTTCATGATCACGGTATTGGCGTCTTCCAGCAGCGACGCAATACGTTTACCGGCCTGATCCGACTGGCCAATCGCCACACCGGCGATGATCGCCATCACGATCAGTGCCAGAATATTGGACTTAGAGAACAGCCCAATAAAGTCGCTGGTGGTGATCATGCTGACAAAATCCATCTTGCCGCTGCCCGCCTGCACCGACTGCGAGAGATCGATAGTGACGCCCTGCGCCGGGTTATACCAGAGCGCCAGCGCGACGATCCCGGCCGCCGGAATAAAGGCCATCGCGATCGAAACAATAAAGATAATCGCCATAATACGCCCCAGCCTTTTCAGGTCGGTCATACTGGCGATCGAAGACATGACGCTGATCCCCACCAGCGGCACAATAATCATAAATAACAGGTTTAAGAATATCTGACCTATTGGCTGGAGTTTACTTGCAAACGATGGGGCATAAATACCTAATAAGCCGCCAATCACCAGAGCAACTAATAAAATAATCGACGATCTGTAGGGTTCGAGTCGTGACCACATAATCGGTACCTTTAGAATAATAATTAATGAGATTAAATTCACAATGTGATGAGTTTCCGTTTCGCCTCCTTTTATTTTGTGACGTAACTCACCTAAGTTGTTATTTTTTCATTTTGCCAGCAAGTTGTTTCCTGTGATTCAATAGTTGCATGTTTAAAAGGCGAATGTAACGGCCTATTCGTACCGTTTTTGCAAATCACTTGTGAATTAAAGGAAACTATGAGTACGCCGATTTCACTCAAGCATCTGGAGTTTTTTACTAAAATCGTCGACTGCGGAGGATTGTCAGAAGCCGCGGCGCAGCTCAACGTCTCGCCGTCTGCGGTCAGCAAAAGCCTGGCAGCGATGGAAGATACGTTAGGCACGACATTAATTAAACGCACCACCCGCAGTATTACCCTGACCGACGCCGGGCAATATCTCTTTAATCGCGCTAACAAGCTGTTGAAAGAATTCGATGAAACGCTGAACACTACTTCCGGTTATTACCATAACCCGCAGGGTGAATTACGTATAACCTGCTCAATTGCGTTTGGTTATTCCCGGCTGGTGAACCTGGTGGATAAATACCGCTCCCAGTTCCCGGATGTGAATCTGTATATCGATCTCAACGATAACTTCGTCAATCTGAACGAAACGGATTTCGACATTGCCCTGCGAATTTCCACCGCGCCGCCGCAAAACTATGCGATGCGCAAGCTGGTGCCCGTTCGCTGGGCGTACTGTGCCTCACCCGGCTACCTCGCCAAAAAAGGCATGCCCCAGCGTCGCAGCGATCTGGTAGATCATGATTGCCTGGTTTACCCGGGCCTCACGCCGGTACTGAAGGTGGCAGATGAACAGGATCGACTGCATCAGTTGAAACTACATATGCCGATCCAGGCCAACAGCAGTCTGGTGCTGTTGAAGTCGGTGTTAGAAGATCAGGGGGTGGCATATTTGCCCACTTATTTGATTGGCGATCATATTCAAAAAGAGGAGATCACGCCGCTGATGCTCGACGGCACCATCACCTGTGAAACTCATGCCCTGTATGCGCTGTACTTTCCCAGCAAGTACAGCAATCCGAAGGTGCGATCGTTTATCGATTTTCTGGTCGCAGAACTTGGTCCCTTACCGGCGTGGGATAACTGGATCCCAGGATAAACGCTTCCCGCCTGAAAATGGGAGACGCGCCACATTTTTTGCGCGATCCCCCCGTCTGGCTCTATCCTTAAGCCTATGAATAAAATTGCTGAACTCAAACGTGCCAAGCGACTGGCGCTCTCTCTGCTGCTGATCGCTGCCGCGACCTTCGTCATCACGCTGTTTTTGCCGCCTAACTTCTGGGTACTCGGGATCAAAGCGATTGCCGAAGCGGCGATGGTGGGCGCGCTGGCGGACTGGTTTGCCGTGGTGGCGCTTTTTCGCCGGGTGCCGATCCCGTTTATCTCGCAACACACGGCTATTATCCCGCGCAATAAGGATCGGATCGGCGAAAATCTTGGTCAGTTTGTACAAGAGAAATTCCTCGATACCCAGTCGCTGATAGCCCTGATCCGCCGCCATGAACCGGCGCTGTTGATCGGCAACTGGTTCAGCCAGCCGGAAAACGCCCAGCGCATCGGCCAGCATCTGTTGCAGATCATGAGCGGTTTTCTCGAACTGACCGACGACTCGCGCATTCAGCGGCTGATCAAGCGGGCGGTGCACAAGGCCATCGACAAGGTCGATCTCTCCGGAACCAGCGCACTGATGCTGGAAAGCATGACCAAAAACAATCGCCATCAGGTGCTGCTCGATACGCTGATCGCCCAACTGATCGCCCTGCTACAGCGCGACAGCTCACGAGCGTTTATCGCCAGACAAGTAGTGCGCTGGCTGGAAACCGAACATCCGCTGAAAGCGAAGATCCTGCCAACCGAATGGCTGGGCGAGCACAGCGCCGAGCTGGTGTCTGATGCCGTTAACTCCTTGCTGGATGACATCAGCCACGATCGCGCGCATCAGATCCGCCATGCCTTCGATCGCGCTACATTTAAGCTCATCGATAAGCTCAAACACGATCCGGAAATGGCCGCGCGGGCCGAAAGCATGAAAAGCTATCTGAAGGAAGATGAAGCCTTCAACCGTTATCTTGGCGAGCTGTGGGCAGACCTGCGTCAGTGGGTGAAAACCGACATTAACGCAGATGATTCCCGCGTGAAGCAGCGCATCGCCAGCGCCGGGCAGTGGTTCGGCGAAACGCTGGTAGCCGACAGCGCCCTGCGTGCCTCACTAAATGGGCATCTGGAGCAGGCCGCGCATAAGGTAGCGCCAGAGTTCGCCACCTTCCTGACGCGCCATATTAGCGACACGGTGAAAAGTTGGGATGCACGCGATATGTCGCAGCAAATTGAGTTAAACATCGGTAAAGATTTGCAGTTTATTCGCGTCAACGGCACGTTGGTTGGCGGTTCAATCGGGCTGGTGTTATATCTGTTGTCGCAAATTCCGTCCCTGCTGACGCTGGCGAATTTTTAAGGAGAAAGATTCAATGACGATGAGCATCCGCATTTTTTCCCTGCGCGAGACGCCAGAAAAGCTGCACGAGATCACCGCTTACTTTCAGCAGCAATGGGCCTCAGAAGACTCCATGGCGGTATACGAGGATGCATTGCGCCGTTGTATTGGCGCAAAGAATCCGCTACCACAGTGGTACTGGCTGCAGGATGGTGACAGCATTGTTGGCTGCGCTGGATTGATCACCAATGATTTTATTAGTCGCGGCGAATTGTGGCCGTGGCTATGCGCGCTCTATATCGATCCTCGCTATCGTGGTCACGGTCTGGCGTTTCGCCTGATCGAACATATTGCACAGCAGGCCAGACAGTTGGGTTTTACGCAGCTCCATCTGTGTACTGACCTGGAAAGTTTATACGAGAAAGCAGGGTTTTACTTTAACGGGCCGGGCTATCATCCGTGGGGGGAAGTCTCGCGGGTCTACAGCCGTAACCTTTGATGGCATTCAGCGTTACGCGGTTTTATTTTTACTTTTCATTATCATTTACGCATGTAATATAACAATCATCAGCTAACAGCGCGAAATGAGAGTCCGTATGTCCCAGGGAAGCCCAGATTCAAATCGCCATGCCATCAGTGTCGCGCTCTTTGGCATGCTGGTCTTAACGCTGGGCATGGGGATTGGACGCTTTCTGTATACGCCAATGCTGCCGGTGCTGCTGTCGGAAGGTCAATTTACGTTTGACCAACTCTCGTGGATTGCCAGCGCCAACTACGCCGGGTATCTGGCGGGAAGCCTGCTCTTCTCCTTTGGGCTCTTTCATCTCCCCTCACGCTTACGTCCGATGTTGCTAACGTCCGCGCTCGCTACCGCAGGGCTGATTCTGGCGATGGCCAGCTTTACACAGCCCGCGCTGGTGATGCTGATCCGCTTTCTGGCGGGCGTCGCCAGTGCCGGTATGATGATCTTTGGCTCGATGATCGTTCTGCATCATACCCGGCATCCCTTCGTGATCGCGGCGTTGTTCTCCGGCGTTGGCGCAGGCATTTTGCTGGGCAATGAATATGTCATTAGCGGTCTGCATTTTGCGCTGTCCTCGCACACGCTCTGGCTGGGCGCGGCGGCAGCCTCGGCTCTGTTCTTTGTGCTACTGGTTATACTCCTGCCATCTCGCGACCACGTGCTCCCCGCCGCGGCCCCGGTAAAAACAGAGCATCAGCCTATGTCCTGGTGGCTGTTGGCGCTGCTGTACGGGCTGGCCGGATTTGGCTACATCATTGTCGCCACCTACCTGCCGCTAATGGCGAAAAGCGCCGGCTCGCCGCTGTTGACAGCCCATCTCTGGTCGCTGGTCGGCATATCGATAATTCCGGGGTGTTTCGCCTGGCTGTGGGCCGCCCGACGCTGGGGAGTATTGCAATGCCTGACGGCGAATTTGTTGATTCAAAGCGCCTGCGTGCTCATGACGCTCGCCAGCGGCTCTTTGCCGCTGCTGGTGATAAGCAGCATGGGTTTTGGCGCAACGTTTATGGGAACCACTTCACTGGTGATGCCGCTTGCGCGACAACTTAGCATACCGCGCAATATTAATCTGCTGGGCCTGGTCACTCTGACTTACGGCATTGGGCAAATACTTGGTCCGCTATTAACCAGCCTGCTGGGAAGCGGCGCACTGGCGATCGTTAACGCCACGGTGTGCGGCGCCGTCGCGTTGTTTATTGCGGCACTTATCAGCCTCACGCAATTATACAAACAGCGTTTCGCCTCGCCAAAAAGGGTATAACCGGCAACCTTCTAAAGAAGGTATATTCGGATTAGTCCGCAATTAAATGTCAACATTTAATAAACCGCAAATAATCGGTAATTACCCACCAGACAATTTATAATTCCCGTCCGTTCATTTATAAACTCAATTTAAAATGCGTAAAAATGGACATATTAATTCAACATCAACACTATCTTCGGGAAAATACATGTCGTGGTTCAAAAGAATATTACTGGGGTTGATTATTTTAGCGGGTTTAATTGGCACGCTAAAGGATTATAAAGACTTTGGCCTGTTTGGCGCACTGGGATTGTTTATTATCTTCCTGTTATCAACAACATTTTTATGGCAATGGGCATCTGGCAATGGCTGTTTAGCGGTGTACAGCAGGAAGAGAGTCAGCCGGTTTAAACGCCGGCAGATATAAAAAAAGGCGTCTGAACCAGGACGCCTTTTTCATACCAGAACAAAAAGTTAGAACTGATAGGTCAGACCCGCAGCAACCTGGTTATCGCTGTCTTTACCATCGAGCAGGTTAATTTTGTAACCTACATCAGCCACGATGTTTTTGTTGAAGTAGTAGTCTGTACCCAGCGCGACGTATTCGGTCAGGTCATTATTGTTGTTATCACGCGCGTGGACGTAAGCCACGTTCGGACGCAGACCAAAATCAAACACATACGCAGCCATCGCTTCAAAGTGCTCAGCTTTGTCCGCATCCTGAATCAGGTTGTGGGACTCTCCGTACATAGTCGCTACATAGATAGCATTAGCATCATATTTCAGACCCGCGCCCCAGAACTCTGCGTTTTCGCCATTCCAACCTTTTTGTTTCTGCTGAGCAGTCACAGAACTGTTGGTATAGGCCGCAATTGCAGATATGCCAGAATCCGCAATGTTGTCATAACCCAGGGAGAAGCCGTAGCCATTGCCATGCTGTTTCGACGGATCAGAATTGGTGTCATCCTGGCCCTGATATTGCGCCCCGACGTTCAGACCATCAACGGCACCGAACAGATTTTTGGTGCGAAGTGTTGCAACGCCAGAAGTGCGTGTAGTAAGGAAGCGGTCAGTATTTTCAAAGGAGTCACCGCCGAACTCTGAGAGAGTATCAGTATAAGCTCCCACATCGTAAGCGATACCATAGTTGCGACCATAGTCAAAACTGACGTCATGACCATAATCCAGGCCAGCAAACGCCAGACGTGTATTAACGCCATTCTGAGAACCTTCTGCTTTAGCGGCATCAAACTGACTTTCAAATTGCCCGTAACCGGTCAGTTGATCGTTGATTTGCGTCTCACCGCGAAAACCCAGACGTGCGTAGGTTTCATCAGCATTAGTACCATCAGTCCAGGAATGGGCTGCTTTTACTTTGCCGTAGAGATCCAGCTTGTTGCCATCTTTATTATAAATTTCCGCTGCATGAACGGAGGTTACCCCTAATGCCATTACAGCTATGGATTAAGGGGCAATACCAATAACACACCAAAAAAATACCAATGAAGGTAATAATGAAGTGGCAAGACATAATTCATTTTTGGATTTTCAATCAAAACCGGACAGCGATAATTACTCGAGACTTTCACTCTCATTAACTGAGCGATGCAACATTAATGCTTCAGCAATAATATCTTGTTTACTTTTACGGGTTTCAAATGCCAGCGTTCGCACATATTCCCACAAAGAGGTATCGACACGGGCACTTAAAAGAACCATATCTTTTGATCGGGTCCCTCTGGGTTTTCGAATATCGGGATAGTCTCGAGATGGCATTTTCAACTCCTGAACGTAATAACACGCTTATGGCGATGAAATATGCAGTTAGTGTAAAAGCATGTCAACGGTAAAATACCGTCATAATAGTAATGAAAGTGTTAATAAACAGATGAAGAATGGAACGATATTTCAAATGAAAGATAACTTGATTATGGAATAATGTGTAATGCTAACTTTACGTATATTGGCTTTTATTCATTTGATTAAAAAAGCATGAAACATTTACATCAACCATATCACCAATCAAAACATCATTATGACCAATAAGTTACGCATCGTTATTAATGTCTACATTTACGCGAACCGCTTGTTTTTATGTGTAGTTATGCCGGTAAACCTTATCCTGATTACTGCAGAGATCGCGTTGATTCTCACTTGACCCAGACCCGTTTTGTCTAAAAATAAGCATGGAAAGGTAAAAATAAGGTAAATGACACATTTTTTCGCATGCGAAAATAAGTTGTTTTTAATTGATTTAAATCAATTTGCACCGCACAAAGGGGACGAAAAAATGTTCATCCGAGGCGATGGAAACAATTTTTTACGTGACTTTCAGAACGTGAAAAGCGCCCCTGCCGGGCAATGAATGAGGATGCGGAAAACGCGGTGCGGGCCGCAATAGCCCGCGTATGAGAGAAAGGGAAATCAGGCGTTAACTTTATCCAGCGGCCAGGAATCAAACAGATAACCATCAAAATCAATGTCATCGACATTTGAAAACTCCAGCAGACGCTGTTTGACGTTTTCCAGATGCTGCCACATAGCCAGCTTGGCCGCGCGGGCATCTTTTTTGATTAATGCAGCCAGGATCTGTTTATGGTCGCCCATCCACTCTTTCCGGTAGTGGGTATCGTCGAGGTGGCTATGGAGCTGGATCCACATCGGGTTGTTCTCACGCCACTGCCATGACTGGCGAAACAGCTCCACCAGCATGCTGTTATGCGTGGCTTCAGCTATGGCGAGATGGAACTGCATGTCGCCGCTTTCAGAACCGTTCGGCTCGCTGGAAGCCAGCTCCCGCTCTTCCAGTTGCAACGCCTGGCGCATTTTGACGATATCTTCGCGGGTAGCCTGCAGCGCGGCAAATTCGGCAATGTTGCTTTCCAGCAGCTGTCGCGCCTGCAACAGTTCAAACGGGCCCGCATCATTGCAATGATTTGCATCCGTACTGTCGATAGTCTGCGCATCCGCATTGTCGAGCACGTAGATCCCGGCTCCGCGGCGCACGTCCACCAGGCCTTTAATTTCCAGCATGATTAACGCTTCGCGAACCACCGTGCGAGTGACATTGAGCATCTCGGCAATTTCACGCTCTGGCGGCAAGCGTTCACCGGGCTGGTACGGCGTCTGGACAATCAGATCGCGGATCATGGCACCCACTTCCTGGTAGGGTCTTTGCTGAGAAGTGTTCGATTTCATCGTGTTATGTCCGTCAGATGCGTCAATTCAGATCCGTAGGCCGGATAAGGCGCGAGCGCTGCCATCCGGCATCTGCGCCATTGCCTGATGGCGACGCTGACGCGGCTTATCAGGCCTACAAATAACGTTTTTTCGCCTGAACTATAGCATTAGCGGGAGGGCAAAAACAGAAAACGGGTCAACCAAACCAATATTTTGATTGACCCGTCATAGTTCGGAGGTTATGCGTCAGCGCTTAATGCCGCAACGCACTCACGTGCGCCGTGTTCACATAGCTGTTGATACGTCGCGATAATGGTCTCCACAAAGCCGGCGTTTTCCGCCAGGTCATGACCAAAAATGCCAGACAGCCCCAGCAGCGCCGTCACGCGCTCGGCGCCCTGGTACTGTTGGTTAATGTGCTGGAATTCAGCCAGCATAGGGTCGACAACATCAATGGCCTGCCCTTGCTCATCCACACCGTGGGTGTAGCGCATCCAGCCCGCCACGCCCAGCGCCAGGTGACGCCAGCCGCTGGCGTTTTGTAGGTGCAGACGCACCGGATCCAGCAGGCGCTGCGGCAGTTTCTGGCTGCCGTCCATCGCAATCTGCCAGGTACGGTGGCGCAGAGACGGGTTGCTGAAACGCTCGATCAGCAGTGTCGCGTAGGCGTTGAGATCGGTGCCTTCCGGCATCGAGAGCGTCGGCGCCTGCTCCTGCATCATCAGCGCAAACGCTGCTTTGCGGTACGCCGGATTGGTCATGGTATCGGCGATGGTTTCATAGCCGCCGAGATAGCCCAGATACGCAAGGAAAGAGTGGCTGCCGTTGAGCATGCGCAGTTTCATCATTTCAAACGGCACCACGTCGGCCACGAACTGTGCGCCAACCTTGTCCCAGTCAGGACGACCGTTGACAAAATTGTCTTCAATTACCCACTGACGGAACGGCTCACAGGCGATAGCACACGGATCGTAAACGCCCAACTGGTCGGCAATCTCCTGCAACGTTTCCGGCGTCGCCGCCGGAACAATGCGGTCGACCATAGTGCACGGGAAAGTCGCATTAGCTTCAATCCACTGCGCCAGCTGCGGATCGCGCGCCTGCGCCAGCCCCAGAACTGCGACTTTCGCCACATGCCCATTTTCACGCACGTTATCGCAGGACATCACGGTAAAAGCCGCCAGCCCCTGCTCACGGCGCAGGTACAGCGCTTGTACGATGTAACCAATCGCCGATTTCGGCGCGGTCGGATTCGCCAGATCGTGTTTAATCAGCGGGTTATTGAGATCTAACTGACCGCTGGCCGCATCGGTGCAATAGCCTTTTTCGGTGACCGTCAGCGAAACAATTGCCGTCTGCGGGCGCGCCATCGCCTGTAAAATACCGTCACATCCGTCAAGATCCGGGTGCAGCGCTTCTTTCATTGATCCGATCACTTTCAGCACGGTGTTGTCCGCGCCTTTTTCCGCCACGGTATACAGCAGTTGCTGCTTGCGCAGATTTTCAATCAGTACGCAGTCGTTACCCGGCATCAGGTTAACTTCACAGATCCCCCAGTCGCTGTCAGTGGTTTCCAGCAAATGATGGGTGTACAGCGCCTGATGCGCGCGGTGAAAAGCGCCACATCCCAGGTGAACAATGCGGGATTGCAGGCGCGCGCTGTCCCATGCAGGGCGCGCAACCGGCAGGTCGCTATTGGCAATTGTCGTTGTCATCGTGAACTCCAGAACCCGTTGAAAGGCCAACGGGTGAGAAAAGAAAAAGCCGGCCAGACAGGTGACCGGCAACTCGCTTTAGCGGCTAAAGAAAGCGCGCTGGATAGCCATCTCAACGCCGCGCACTTCCGCCAGCCCTTTCAGTCGACCAATCGCGGAGTAGCCTGGGTTGGTTTTCTTTTTCAGATCGTCCAGCATCTGGTGGCCATGGTCCGGACGCATCGGGATCAGATCCTCTTTACCCTCGGCTTTACGGCGTTGTTCTTCTTCAACGATCGCTTTCACCACCTCGTACATGTCGACATCGCCATTAAGATGCGCCGCCTCATGGAAGGTTTTCGGGTTATCTTCACGCAGCGTGGAGCGCAGATGGGTGAAGTAAATGCGTGGGCCAAACTGTTTGATCATGTCGACCAGATCGTTGTCCGCCCGCACGCCATAGGAGCCGGTGCACATGGTGAAACCGTTCGCCATGCTGTTGACCGTATCGACCATCCACTGCATGTCTTCCACCGTGGAAACAATGCGCGGCAGGCCAAGGATCGGGCGCGGCGGATCGTCCGGGTGTACCGCCATGCGTACGCCAGCTTCTTCCGCCACCGGAATAATCGCCTTCAGGAAGACGGCGAAATTCTCACGCAGCGCGGCTTTGTCGATATCTTTATAGCGCGCAAGATGCTGGCGAAACTGGTCAAGCGTGTAGCCCTCTTCCGCACCCGGCAGACCGGCGATGATGTTGCGGGTCAGACGCGCTTTGTCTTCATCGCTCATGGTGGCGAAGCGTTCATTTGCCTGAGCAATCTCTTCGGCGGTGTAGTCCGCTTCCGCGCCCGGGCGCTGGAGGATATGCAGCTCAAAGGCGGCAAACTCAATCTGGTCAAAACGCAGCGCTTTGGAGCCGTCCGGCAGAACGTATTCCAGGTCGGTACGGGTCCAGTCGAGAACCGGCATGAAGTTGTAGCACACGGTACGAATACCGCACTGAGCCAGGTTACGCAGGCTTTGCTGGTAGTTGGCGATCCACTGCAGATAGTTGCCGGAACGGGTTTTAATGTCTTCGTGGATCGGCACGCTTTCGACGACCGACCAGACCAGGCCCGCCTGCTCAATAATGGCTTTGCGTTTTAGGATCTCATCAACCGTCCACACTTCCCCGTTCGGGATATGGTGTAAGGCGGTGACAACGCCTGTGGCACCCGCCTGACGTACATCCGCTAAGGTGACCGGATCGTTAGGACCATACCAGCGCCATGTCTGTTCCATGTTTTATTCCTCGTTACGTTATGGACTCGACGATATGGCACATAAATTCCTCCTTTTGGTATGACATGTCAACCTGAAGCTTAAAATTGGTTAACCAAATCACGATTTATTCTATTGAGATCGCCATTTTACGGCCCTGTTGCTCAGTAATAATGTAAACATGTAACGCAATGTGACATTCATCGCATCAATGGTTAACCAATATATGTAACATCTCAACCAAAATCATAATAGTTCAACCAATAAAGGTAGACGTTATATGCACGTTCTCAATATTCTGTGGGTCGTATTCGGCATCGGTCTGATGCTGGTGCTCAATCTAAGATTCAAAATAAACTCGATGGTCGCCCTGCTGCTGGCGGCGCTCTCGGTCGGTATGCTGGCGGGTATGGATTTAATGGAGCTGCTGCACACCATGAAATCCGGCTTTGGCAGCACGCTGGGTGAACTGGCGATTATCGTGGTATTCGGGGCGGTCATCGGTAAGCTGATGGTTGATTCCGGGGCGGCGCATCAGATTGCCCATACGCTGCTGGCGCGCCTCGGCCTGCGCTATGTGCAGCTGTCGGTGATCATTATTGGTCTGATCTTCGGCCTGGCGATGTTCTATGAAGTGGCATTTATTATGCTAGCGCCGCTGGTGATCGTCATTGCTGCAGAAGCGAAGATCCCGTTCCTCAAGCTGGCGATTCCTGCCGTTGCCGCCGCCACCACCGCCCACTCGCTGTTCCCACCGCAGCCGGGTCCGGTGGCGCTGGTTAACGCCTACGGTGCGGACATGGGCATGGTTTACATCTACGGTATTCTGGTGACCATTCCGAGCGTGATCTGCGCCGGGCTTATCCTGCCGAAATTCCTCGGCAACCTCGATCGCCCAACGCCGTCATTCATGAAGGCCGACGTACCGGTTGACCAGAATAACCTGCCATCCTTCGGTGTTTCTATCCTGGTGCCGCTGATCCCGGCAATCATCATGATCTCCACCACCATCGCCAACATCTGGCTGGTGAAAGGGACGCAGGCGTGGGAAGTGGTCAACTTCTTAGGCTCTTCACCGATTGCAATGTTTATCGCTATGGTTGTCGCCTTCGTGCTGTTTGGTACCGCGCGTGGTCACGACATGCAGTGGGTGATGAATGCCTTTGAAAACGCCGTGAAAAGCATCGCCATGGTGATCCTGATCATCGGCGCGGGCGGTGTACTGAAGCAGACCATTATTGATACCGGCATTGGCGATACCATCGGCATGCTGATGTCACACGGCAATATCTCTCCGTACATCATGGCGTGGTTGATAACCGTGCTGATTCGTCTGGCAACGGGTCAGGGCGTAGTCTCAGCCATGACGGCTGCAGGGATTATTAGCGCCGCCATTCTCGACCCGGCAACCGGTCAACTGGTAGGCGTCGATCCGGCGTTACTGGTACTGGCAACGGCGGCGGGCTCCAACACCCTGACCCATATCAACGATGCCTCGTTCTGGCTGTTCAAAGGCTACTTTGACCTGTCGGTGAAGGATACGCTGAAAACCTGGGGTCTGCTGGAGCTGGTGAACTCCGTGGTTGGCCTGATTATCGTATTGATCATCAGCATGATTGCATAACGTCGATACCGCTCTGGCCCGCAGCGCCAGAGCGGTTATCCATACTGCCTCAACAATCCTCAATAATCAGATACACCGCCTTCACCGGGCCATGCACCCCAACCACCTTGATAAGCTCAATATCCGCCGTCGAGCTGGGCCCACTAATGATGTTAATGCACGATGGCATACGCTCACCGGCCTGCGCCTTCTGATGCAGTTTTTCTGCCAGTTGCGCCACGCGCGGCAGGATAGTGCTTTTACGCAGCACGAAAATTGAGGATTCCGGCAACAGGCTCAGGGAACGCCCGCGCTCCGGCGCGGAAAACAGCACCACGCCGCCGGACTCGGTCAGGCCATACTCAGCATACACCACGCCCACTTTCGCCTTTTCAGCCTGGGTAATATTTTCGCTGCCACGCGCCGGATCCCAGACCACGGCGTTGCATTCCTGTTGCAAGCGTTCGGTAATGCCCAGTGCCGCCAGCCGGCTGTCGCCGCTCAGCACCACCGGCTGCTGACCCAATTCTTCGCACAGACGGAGCACCGCGTCTGCGGCCTGATCTTCGCGAGTCAGCTCACAGCGAGCCAGCATCACTTCACTGGCAAACTGGACAAACGCATCGCAGCGCTGCTGCGGGCTAAGTTCGGTCAGGCGCTCGTTAGCATAGTTGTTAACCGGCGCGACATCCGCTTGCGGTTCGAAGCGCAGCGGGCGACCCAGCGCCTGGGCGATGGTATTTAAAAACGCGGTACGGTTATCCATTCTTTTTCTCCTGCGCCTGATGTTTCTTAAACCAGCTACGGAAGCTCTCGCCGTCGGCATCAGGCAGATCGCGCGCCTCCATCCAGTCACCAATCGCGCCAACCTTGAGCGGCGTTTTGCCACCATTGATAAACCAGCTCGCCGCATGTGCGCCCGCCATCATCCCGACTTTCCACAGCCCCGGATGGCTATTGGCGTAGGCGAACATTTTGATCGCCCGTCGCTCGGCTTTCGGCGTTATACCCTCCTCGGCCATCACCCGGCGATGACGCAGGATCAGTTTTGACAGCGGAATCTTAACCGGACAAACGCTGTCACAGGCCGTGCATAATGAACAGGCGTATGGCAGATCTTTAAAATCTTTATAGCCGCCGAGCAGCGGAGAGATCACCGCGCCGATAGGGCCGGGATAGATAGAACCATAACCGTGTCCGCCAATGTGGCGGTACGCCGGGCAGGTGTTCATACAAGCCCCGCAGCGGATGCAGCGCAGCACATCGCGAAACTCTGAGCCCAGCACCTGTGAGCGGCCGTTATCGACAATCACCAGATGGAACTCTTCCGGGCCGTCGACGTTATCCGCCTCGCGTGGGCCGGTCAGCCAGGTGTTGTAGCCCGTCAGACGTGCGCCCACGGCGCTGCGCGCCAGCATGGTGATCAGCACATCCACCTCGGCAAAGGTCGGCGCGATACGCTCCATGCCCATCACGGCAATGTGCGTTTTCGGCAGCGTGGTACACATGCGCGCGTTGCCTTCGTTGGTCACCAGGCAAACAGAGCCGGTTTCCGCCACGGCAAAGTTACAGCCGGTAATACCGATTTCGGCACTGAGGAAATCCTCGCGGATCTTCTGGCGAATGAACAAGGTCATGGCTTCCGGGGTTTCCGGACCGTCGTAGCCCAGACGTTCGTTCAGCACGCGGCGGATCTGGTAGCGATCTTTATGAATAGCCGGGACCACGACGTGCGAAGGCGGATCCTGATCCAACTGCAGGATATATTCTCCGAGATCGGTTTCGATCACCTGAATTCCCGCATCCTGCAGCACATGGTTGACACCGATCTCTTCGGTCACCATCGACTTGGACTTCACCACCTTCTTCGCATTTTTACTCTGCGCAACCTGCAGAATATAGCGGGTGGCGTCTTCTTTGGTTTTGGCGAAATAGACGTGGCCGCCGTTTTCCGTCACTTTCTCGGAGAGTTGATACAGGTAAGCGTCGAGGTTGCTCAGAACGTGATCGCGGATCTGGCTGGCACGATCGCGCCAGTCTTCCCAGTGGCCTAGCTCATCAACCATTTTCTGCCGATTCGCACCAATACGCTCCTGCGCGTTGGCCACGGCTTTGCGCATGATCGGATCTTCGATCTGCTGACGAATGCGCAGTTTGAATTCTACATCGCTGGTTTTTATCGACATCTCTTTCCCCTCAGCGGCTCATCAGCACTTCAGCAATATGCATCACTTTGACCGGCTGGCCTTCGCGTTGCAGTCGGCCGCCAATGTTCAACAGGCAGCTGACGTCAGCGCCGATCAAAAACTCCGGCTTCGCATCCATCAGATGTAAGACTTTCTCTTTCACCATCTCACCGGATATCTCGGCCATCTTGACCGAGAACGTCCCGCCAAAGCCGCAGCAGGTGTCCTGATCGGCAAACGTCAACAGCTCCAGTCCGCGCACGTTTTTCAGCAGCGTGAGCGGCTCTTCCTTCACCCCCAGTTTGCGGGTCAGGCTACAGGAAGGGTGATACACAGCGCGGCCCTGCAGGCTGGCACCCACGTCCACCACGCCCAGTTTGTTGACGATAAAAGAGGTGAGATCCTGCATACGTCCGGCAACCTTCTCGGCGCGCAGCGCCCATTCAGGCTCATCCGCCAGATACGTCGGGTAGCTTTTTACCGCGTAGGTGCAGGAGCCTGCCGGGGAGATAATCGGATCGTCGTTGTCTTCCAGGGCGGCGATCAGGTTTTTCATCCCGGGGATCGCCTCTTTGATGTAACCGCTGTTGATGGCTGGCTGACCGCAACACCCTTGCTTCTCGGGGAAATTAACGCGACAACCCAGTTTTTCCAGCAGCAATACGGAGTCTCGTGCCATCCGTGATTTCAGTGCGTCACCAATACAGGTAACAAAGAAATTTACATTCACAATAACTACTCCATTGCTTCATTTCTGTTTATTGCGCTTGATATCGCGATATCAAACAAATGTTCATTCGTATTTCATGCCCAGTTTTTCTGTTTGCTGGTTTTACCAATACCTGGGTTCATGGTGATGCTCTGATCGTTTTCCTTTGATGACGACTCTCCTCTTCTTATATCAGGACAATCGCAAATGTCTGTATTTTCATTTGTATGACAAAACCAAATAATCCCCTAATCGACTCGCACATGCAATACCCTGGTTTATTTATTTCGGCCTCGCTCACATTTTTATATTGGAAACCACAGCGTTATTAACACCTTAGAAAACAGTTTCAGGTGATTACCACTGTTGTCACTACCATTATTAAAAAGTTTATTAAATAACTACTTATAGGTATTCAATCGGCACTTAAGTATATTTATCCGGCATTGGATTTTAATTAAAAGATTACAATAGTTACAAAACTACAAATCATAATTACTTTATTCACTGAAGCGATTCAGTTTGCATACTTTATTAGAACAGCAATGTAGCCTCCCCACCATAAATATAAATCAGGTTTAATGAACCAATTGGGAATAGCAATGAACGAATATTTTATGTTTGCCCTGGCACTCTCTCCGTTACTACTGATGGTATTTTTAATATTGAAATTGAAAATGCCCATCCATTATTCAGTACTGATCTCTTTGGTATTCACCGCTGCACTATCGGCAATATTCTGGGAAATGCCCGTACAAAATCTGAAAGCCGCGATAGGCTATGGCGCGCTGAAGGGATTATGGCCGATTGTGATCGTGATCCTCGGCGCTATCTTCAGTTATAACGTCATGCAGGCGACCAAAGCGCTGGATATTCTGCGCGATATTCTCGCCAGTATAAGCGAAGATAAGCGTATTCAGGTGCTGCTGATTTCATGGTGCTTTGGTGGATTTCTTGAAGCCGCGGCGGGTTATGGTACAGCGGTCGCCATTCCGATCGGCATTCTTATCGCACTGGGTTTCAATCCGCTGAAGGCGGCGATTGCCTCTCTGGTGGCAAATACCGTTCCCACTGCATTCGGCGCGGTCGGGATCCCGGTTTCTATTCTGGCGGAACAGGTTAACCTGCCGGTTTATACCTTAGGCGGAACCATTATTCTGCAGCTCGCGCTGTTTAATATCCTGCTGCCGTTTGTGATTGTCTGCATTATTGGCGGCGGCCTGAAAGCCATTCGCGGCGTATTTCTGATCACGTTGATTTGCGGTATTACCACGCTGGTTCCGCAGTATTTTGTCGCTATTCATCTCGGTGCTGAATTACCCGCCTTTGCCGGTAGCCTGGTCAGCCTGTTTGCCGTGGCGATGGTTAGCCGTCTGCGCAAAGGGAAAACCGATCCCGAGTGGCGAATTGAAGTCAGCCATACCCGCGAAACCACGCCGCGCTCGGCAAAAGTGTTGTTCCGAGTTGGCTCTATTTATCTGTTTATTTTTGTGTTTATCCTGATGTGTTCGCCGCTTTTCCCGACGATAAAAGGCGCAGCCTCACAACTGGCCTCGGTGCTACATTTCACGTTGGCTGACGGCAAAACGATGGCGTTGAAAGTTGAATGGGTGACCACGCCAGGGATGCTGATCATCTTTGCGACCATTATCGGTGGTTTTATTCAGGGAGCGTCCGCACGCGGGATGCTGGAAGTATTTATCAAAACGATTTTCCAGCTTAAAAACTCTATCGTCGCAATTATGGCGATCGTCGCGCTGGCCACGGTGATGGATCTCAGCGGGATTATCTCCACGCTGGCGCAGTCGATTGTCGATCTGACCGGCAGCTCGTACGTCTTCCTCGCCCCGGTGATTGGCGCGCTGGGCACGTTCGTTACCGGCAGCGATACCAACTCGAACATTTTGTTCGGAAAACTGCAAACCATTGCCGCCAGCAAACTGCATATCGATCCCAACTGGCTGGCGGCGGCCAACACCTCTGGCGCAACGGGCGGGAAAATGATTTCGCCGCAAAGCATCGCCATCGCGGTATCCGCCACAAAAATGGACGGTCAGGCCAACCAGATCATGTCTGGCACCATGAAATACTGCTGCGCCTATATCGTGATCCTCGGCTTAAAGGTTGGCCTCTTTTATTACTGGTTTATGGCGTAAGCCATTGTCAACCCCCGTCAAATTTGCGGCAACCGTATTTGACGACGCGGTGACCAAAAAGGTTTACACCTCCCCGGGAACGGAACGAGGCGACAGACTTTACGATTTGTCGGCGCTGACTAAAATAGCGCCGATGTTTCAAATCGAGGATTGTTGTTATGTTGTTCTGGAAAAAGATGGTGAAGAAGTTCGACGCCTTTTCCGCGTTGATTACACCACGCTACTTCCGCGTGTAATACTGGGCACTTATGCCTGATGGCGCTTCGCTTATCAGGCCTACGTTTCGCATTCATTTGTAGGCCTGCGTTTCACGCTCATTTGTAGGCCGGATAAGGCGCTAGCCGCATCCGGCAGCAGCGTAAAATGTTCACCCCTTTCTCTTACGCAGTCCGCACGCTCTTAACATCACAACCCAAATACGAAGCCATGCAAAACGGTAGACCAGCGGATGCTGAAACCTCAGCAATGTCAGAAACACAGAGCCCCCTTGCGGCTTCAGATCACCGTTGCCTGATAGCGAACCTGTGGGTCCATAATCTGGTGGCGCGCGTCTATCAGCCGCAGTTCATACGAATCATGCTCTTTCGTCAGCCGCATTACCGCGTCAACAACACTGGTGGTCCGCTCCAGCGCCAGCTTGTCCTCATAACCATTGAGCAGTGAGGCCAGCATCACGCTGCAAATCAGATCCCCAACGCCCACCGGCATTTTGGCAAAGGTATACAGCGGCCGGGCAATGTGTAACGTCTGTTCCGGCGTCACCAGCAGCATTTCAAACGCCTGTTTGTCCCGCGAACAGTCGCCGAGATGCTTCACCAGCACCTTCTTTACGCCCCACGACACCAGCTGCCGCGCCGCTTCCACCACCTCGTCAAAACTACGCAGTTGTCTGCCCGTCAGCACGCCCAGCTCATAGAGATTCGGTCCCATCATGTCGGCCAGCTGAATGGCGTCATCGACAAAAAATGACTCCACGCCCTGCGCGACAATGCAGCCTTTTTGCGGGTCGCCCATTACCGGATCGCAAAAATAGAGCGCCTGCGGATTACGCTGACGAATGGTGATGACCGCGTGCTTCACCTCTTCACAATGGCGTTTATCTCCAAGATACCCGGACAATACGGCATCGCATTGCGCCAGCTTTTGCAGGTCATCCAGCCCGCTGATGATCGCGCTCAGCTCGCCGTGCGGAATCGCCATGCCCTGCCACATCCCATATTGGGTGTGGTTGGAAAACTGTACGGTGTAAAACGGCCAGACATCGATCCCCGAGAGCT
The DNA here is from genome assembly GCF_009905315.1 of Citrobacter sp. LUTT5. Classification (NCBI taxonomy): domain Bacteria; kingdom Pseudomonadati; phylum Pseudomonadota; class Gammaproteobacteria; order Enterobacterales; family Enterobacteriaceae; genus Citrobacter; species Citrobacter sp. LUTT5. Next base: position 4,317,122 of record NZ_CP047606.1, read on the forward strand.
GCATCGGCAACACAGCGGCTTTATTTCCGGCATAGCCATAAACAACCGACGACTGAACAGACAACACGTTTTTCATTTTGACTCCGTCTAACGAAACGTTGGCAGCAGACCAAATACGTCCAGAACAACCGTCAGATAGACAACCGCTCCGCAGACAATCACCAGGTTAAGCACGGTGTTATTACAGGGCGCGGTATAGCTGGCGGTTGGGAAACGTTTCCGCGCGGCTTTCACCAGGAACGGCGGCAGGATCACGCTCCAGATGGTAAAGGCCAGACCGGCGTAACCAATCGCGTGCACAAAACCGTTCGGGAAGAAGAAGCACACGGCGGCTGGCGGGAAGTAGGTCACCAGCGCGGTTTTCAGGCGGCCCATGCCGTCGTCCGGGAAGTGAAACAGGTCGGCGATGTAATCGAACAGGCCAAGCGTCGCCGCCAGCAGGGAACTGGCTACCGCGAAGTTGCCGAAAAAGGTGAGGATCAGATCCATATACCGGCTGGTGAACAGCCCGCTGATGGCCTCGACAAACACATCGATATTGCCGCCTTTGGCGATAATCGGCGGGAATGAGGAACGGCTGATGTTACCCATCGTCACGCCCAGCCAGAAAATATACAGCAGCAGAGCAAACAGCGTACCGATGATAATCGAACGCGTAATATTCGAGACTCCGCTTGTGCCATACAGTTTGACCAGGCTCGGCACGTTACCGTGAAAACCAAACGAGATAATACAGAACGGCAGCGTCATCAGGATGTACGGCAGATACTGCGAATTGGGCAACGCCACCGCCACGCTGTCGATGAGTTTTGCCACTTCGATATGGCCAATCAGCCCGGAGAACGTGGCAAAGAACGCCACAAACTTACCGATAATCAGCACGGTAGTGATGCGTCCGACCAGTAAGGAACTATACCAGGCAATCGCCCCTACCAGCATACTGACGATCACCACCGAGATATTCGCCGGAAAGCGCACGCCGCTGTATTTGAACACGGTTTGCGCCATCACCGCCGACGAACCGGAGATATAGGCATAGGTCAGAATATACAGCACAAAGCCGAAAGCGATACCAACCACGATATTCCACTTCCGGCCTAATAAATCCTGAGTAAAAGTATTAAAACTGGCACCGGCGCCATAATGCAGGTTAACTTCGACCAGCATCAGACCGGTTAATAACATCATGATGGCGATAAACAGAAGAATAACAGACGCACCGGGGAACCATACGCCGGCCATCGCAATCGGCAGGGAGAACATCCCGCCACCCACTACGGTCGCGATAACCAACATGGTTCCGCTAATCAGTCCGGGGGTACTACTCTGTCGCTCAATGGCATTAATATCCATGATAAATGTTCCTGTAGACTATTCGTTATAATTACAGCTGTCATTTGTACATCATGCGGATAATAAAAATGTCGGAGTCAGGGTTTACTTTTTTTTAGTTATGTCACGGTAACGGGCACCGCAAAGGCTTCCTGTTCATGGAAAAGGAATACAAAAAAGCCCCATCACGTGATGGGGCCATAACTATTTTTTAGATGTAATCAAAGCGTGCAGTAAAGAAACGCAATTGCTTCGGCTCGTAAATAAACTTCAGCCCGCGAATATCTTCTTTGTGCTGGTAAAGTTTAATGATGCCGTCTGCGACAACATCCATATGTGCGTAGGTATAAACACGACGTGGAATAGTCAGACGCACGGTTTCCAGTTTCGGTCTGTGGTGTTCACCGGTCACGTTATTACGGCCCGCAGAGATAATTCCGCGCTCCATACTGCGCACGCCGGTTTCCACATAGATGCTGGCGGCCAGACTTTGTGCCGGGAACTCATCTTGCGTCAGATGCTCGCAGAAGCGACGCGCATCGAGGAATACCGCGTGACCGCCTACCGGTTCAACAATCGGTACGCCAGCGGCTTTCAGCTTATCGCCCAGGTAGCGAACCTGCTTCACGCGGTGCTCAATGTACTCATACTGCATGGCTTCGCGCAGACCAATCGCCATCGCTTCCATATCACGTCCGGCCAGGCCGCCGTAAGATGGCATCCCTTCGTAGACCACGACTAACTCTTTGGCAGAAGAGAACATTTCGTCATCGTTCATGCACAGGAAGCCGCCGATGTTCACCAGACAGTCTTTTTTACCACTCATGGTACAACCGTCGGCGTAGCTGAACATCTCATGCACGATCTCGGCGATGCTCTTGTTCTCAAAGCCCTGCTCTTGCTCTTTGATAAAGTAGGCGTTTTCTACGCAGCGGGTAGCGTCGTAGAACACTTTAATGCCATGCGCTTCTGTCAGTTCACGCACCGCACGCATGTTAGCCATAGAGACCGGCTGCCCACCCGCGAGGTTAACCGTCACCGCCAGGCAGATATACGCAATATTCTCTGCGCCTTTTTCATCAATCAGCTTTTGTAATTTTTTAAGATCGATATCACCTTTAAACGCAATATTCAGACCGGCATCGTGCGCTTCGTCACGAACGATATCGACAAACACCGCACCATTTTTTTCCTGGTGATAACGGGTGGTAGTGAAATACATATTCCCGGCAACATATTGCCCAGGTTTAATAGCCAGCTGCGATAACAGGTTTTCTGCGCCACGCCCCTGGTGAGTCGGAACAATATGTTTAAAGCCAAACAGTTCCTGCACGGTTCTTTCCAGATGATAGAAGTTTTCGCTGCCCGCGTACGCTTCATCACCCATCATCATTCCGGCCCACTGCTTGTCGCTCATTGCGTTAGTGCCACTGTCTGTCAGCAGGTCAATATAAATATCTTTCGAATTTAACAGGAAAGTATTGTAACCCGCTTCCTGCATTTTCTTGAGGCGCTCATCACGCGGGATCATAGATACAGTTTCAACGCTTTTAATACGGAAGGGTTCTGCCGGATAATTCATTTTGTTTCTCCAGTAACAGTGGTCATGTACGTATTAATGTGAAGTAAATCATACCTGGTTCATCAACAAATCCTGATGAAATATAACTATTCGCCTCCTGAGTCAGGGGGAGAAATAATGTGGAGGCACTATGCAAGATTTGATTGATTATGGAAATAGCCCGATCAACATTAATCACTGGCAATAATTTAAAAAGCTGTAAATGTGAGTGATGCAAATCACACGTCATTTTTTTACCCGTTAATATTCAACAAGTTTTTTTTTGCGTTTCGATTTGCCATTCGTCGTAGTGTGTCTGCGGAGAGTGGAAATACTGAAAACATAACTTTCCAGGCTGGGCGCATAATGTATTGGTGAATGAGTACACCTCATTTTGTGAGAGTCGGATCACTTCACGGAGTGATATTTGTGATTCACATCACCAAAAGTGTAAAGCAAAGTGTACAAAACGGTGTTGTTTCAGAGTTTACTATTTGCTTCAGTGAGTTAGATCGCATTTTTGGCCAGATGCAGAGGAGCATTATTTTCTGGAAATGGCAGGTATTTGGCGGATTGGATGAGAATGGATTTATACGGTGAATAATACCGGATTTATTGGGGTGAAGGCGTTTTCTATTTATTCCGAAAGCGTGCTATTCGCGCTTATTTCATCTTATTTACATCTGGACTTTCCCCAGATTACTGGGGTAATTTACAGGTGTTTTTTTAGCGCGATGCAAAGGTGTTGGCGCACCAATGCATCGCTGATCGCAGTAACTATTAATAGAGAATAGTCACCATGACTGATACGCATTGTATTGCAGTTTCATTTGATCCAGAAGTCCACGCCGCAGATAACCGTCGCCTGAAGGTGGGTTATGCGAGCCGTTATCCTGATTACAGCCGTATTCCGGTGAAGTACGTCCGATTTCCGTCCATTGTGATGAAGGGCCTGTGGCTGAAAGCCGCCGGATTCGACACCGGCACCGACGTTGATGTGCGTGTAATGGAAGGCTGCATCGTACTCACCGCCCGCACTGCCGAACCCGAAGAGTCAGAACTGATGAAATCCCTGCGCGCCGTGGAAAAAATCTCCGCGCGTAAGCAAAAACAGGTGCTGGAGTTTATCGGGGTAATTGCGGGGAAAGCGTTGAAGGGGTGAGTGTGTGATTGTCATTGTAATAGAGGCGCCTGCGGGCGCCTCTATTGAGCGTTTAGCACAGCATATTTTTCAGTTCTTCTGGGGTATACGGCGGTATGCGCCGGTGCAGCATAGCATGACAGTTTGGACATACGGGGATCAGGTCATTGATGGGATCAAGGCAGTAGTCTTCTTTTATTACCGATAGGGGTACCAGGTGATGAACATGGATAAACCCTTCGGCAATCTTACCGTAGACCTTTGACATATCGATGCCACAGACTTTGCACTGACAACCGTGATGGCGAAGCGCTGCCTGTCGGGCGTTGCGGTCGCGCTCATAGCGATTCACGGTCACCTGAGTCGCTGCCCCTTCTATATATTTAGTTTGCGCTTCGAGTTCTTCAGGAAAGATCGTGTCGCTCACCGCCGCAGCGCGCTTTTTATCCTGAACAATATGAAAACCTTGCTCAGTCAATAATCTGACGCATTTCGAACTGATACCGCCGGAGAAATCCTGAGGGGTAAACGCTTTGCCCGTCAAAAGCGTCGCCGCAATTCCGGCAATGGCTTTTGACGGATAGCGACGCCCCTGAAATTCCAGCTCGTAAAGCCGTGCCTCTTTGAAACGATGCGAGAAGCCCGAGTCATAGGCGTGAATGGCCTTGATGATGTACTCGCGCGGCAGCGTGTCAGGTAGTTCATTCATGGGGCAGATTCCTTTAACCAAAGACTTTCTGAAATAACGGCATGCGATAAAGTGACATCGATAGTGTATCGGCCTCACTCCTCTTGATCAGGTGATATTTTGCGAGCATCATCGCAATTATTTACCTGATAATGAAATCAATGACTTCCAGTAAAACCCTGCAACAGGCAATTGCCGACATCACCATCTGGCGTAAAGGCGAGCAACGTGCGCCACATAAGCCTCTGCTGCTGCTTCATGTGCTGGCGGGTTATCAGCAGGGTCACGGTCGCCTGTTTGACTACGGTTCGGAAGTTCGCGACCCGTTGCAAAGCCTGCTGGAGCGATTTGGACCACAGCGCGCGCAATACCGCCCGGATATGCCTTTCTGGCGCTTACAGGGAGATGGGTTCTGGGAGCTACAAAACGCCGAGCATTGTTCAACATCCGGTAGCAGCAAACAGCCCCCTGCCGGGGAACTGGTAACGCACAACGTCGCCGGAGGTTTTGATGAACAACATTTTGCCCTGCTGAAAAAGAACAAAAGCCTCATCAACGCCCTGGCCCAGCACATCCTCGAGGCGCACTTCACCGAAAGCATCCAGGAAGAGATCGCGGATGAACTGGGATTTGATATCCTGCAAATCCGCAAACAGCGGGACCCATTGTTCCGCCAGCAGGTTCTGCGTGCCTATAACTATGAATGCGCTATTTGTGGCTTCAATATGCGCCACGACAGCACCTCGGTCGCCCTGGAAGCCGCCCATATCAAATGGAAACAGCACGGCGGCCCGTGCGAGATTTCAAACGGCCTGGCGCTGTGTGCAATTCACCATAAAGCCTTTGATAAAGGTTCGATTGGCCTGGATGAAAGTATGCGAGTTCAAGTGTCGCCCGCAGTAAATGGCAGCGGCATGGTGGGCAGACTGTTCTGGGATTTCGACGGGAAGGAGATTGCTCTACCGATGATACGCGAGAATTATCCAAAAGAAGGGTTTGTAGAGTGGCACAGGAAGGAGGTGTTTAGAGGGTGAGTGCGAAGGCCGGACTCGAATTTCACACCTAATAGACTGATATCAATGTTTTTTAGAAACAGGGTTAAATAGTTATACCCGCACTTGTACCCACACGTTGTAATCCGTATAAAAAATAGACATTTCGAGTGGGTATAAAGCCATAGCAGTAGAACACTGTTATGGCTGTCGAAGCAAGACTCAGGCTGGCAGGAACGTTTTCTTCAGAGGCACCAAAAGTTTAGTCTCGATATCAACTTGTTCGTAGTTCTCAATAAGCGCACGGACGAGATCATCAAGCGTCCAGAGCGTTAGTGGTATCGTCGAACGGTCGGCTTCATATCGAGCATCTTTTGTAAAACCACCGGTACTGACATAAAGCCCGCGATCGTCTTTATGGCGACCTCCGATAAAGCTGCGGATCTGTTGACTTCCCATTTGCTCCCTGCGATGTTTTACCTCAACGATAATACGTGGATTTTCAAAACCGAATCCATCAGGTGAAGCAATGATATCTTTACCCCGATCGGCTCCCGCAGGTGACACCTGCGTTTTATAACCCATACTGCGTAAAACTCCGGCAACCAGATTTTGCATCTCGTCCCAGTCAAGAGAGTTGATGCGATCTTTGATACCTTCAAACGCGAGCATTTCCATATCGCGGAGCGGATCAGAAACGACCTCATCTTCATCCATCGCAATTGGATTCTGTGTAATCACATCTACAGTGGGTTTCTTATCCTGCAAAAGCTCTTCTAGAGCATATTCTGGAAGCTGGAAAACCGTCAGCGTAGAGCCCAATGTGTTTTTGGTAGCAACAGACAATCGATCGCGATCGATTTCTTCAGTATTCCATTTTACCTGTCGAGCGATTCCCATCCCCTCTTCCACCCATTCAGGGTGGTACTGGAAATCAGATGTAACTTTACCTAGCAGATAAGTACGGTTGGCTGGCGAATAGGTAATAACCCAATCACCCTTTTGGATTTCGTTCACAAAACGCCAGACCTGCGATGCACCAGAACGCGCAGTTCCCAGCTTTGTTAATGGATCTGCCTCCTGGTATAAGGCGAGTAACTGAGCTCGGGACAGGCCGGGTTTGACTAATGGAGCCAGCTGAGACCAACCGATGCCTACAATTTGCTTATCGCGAAAATCGTCATAGAGCTTGCCGCCGTCACCACGGATCATCCACATTCTGTTGCCCATAGCCGTCCCTTCATGAGGAAAAGAAATTAAGCTGGATCATAAGCTTGTTCGCAGTATGCGTCAAAACCATCAATAACGACGGCCCAGCATTCCCGGATTGTGCTTGCGATAATGTGCCCAGTTAAAATTACAGCTTCAATTTGCATGATATTTCGTCCATATAAGCAAAAGCACCGGCCAGTATCGGCAGGTGCTTTCTGGAATGAGTAAATAAGTAAGGAAAGCTGCAGTGTGAATCAGAAAGGTTATTCCCAATGTTCACTGTGCCGCGCTAATACGATTTCTTTTCAATAAACCAGTTGCCTGCCGCGCCCGCAGAATATCGACTGCCCGCAGATATGGGGACTGTTCCTGCCAGTTGAATCCCCTGCGATCGATACGAACCAGTTCGTACTTTTCTACCAAAAAGTTAACGGCATCGGCCAAAGTTATACCGGCATCGATATGTTCCTGAATTACCGTTTCATCACTGAATGGTGTGTCGTTGAGTGTCAGGCCATAATGTTGTTCCAGCAGGCGTGCAAGCAGCATTTGCCACACTGCCACGGGCGATAGACATAGCGTCGCCGCCTGCGGAGTTGTTGCAGGTAGAGTTTTCATATTTGCTCTTGTGGAGTTAGTTAACGTTGAGTGGGGTAAACGGCGATGTATACATAGCCGCAACTGCCAAGTGTATCGGCTTCGCAGGTGAAACCGTTGTGGTACAGGGTGACGCAGTGGGCATAGCGAGGATTCATTTCACTAGTGGTCAACATCGATTCCATCTGGCTGATAAAACGTGGGAATACTTCATCCAACTTCAAAGATTCTGCGTTACTGAATTCACCGGTAATGCTGACCCGGTCAGCCAGATAGTGCAGTTGGTTTCCCTCCTGTACCAGACGAGCGCCAAAGCAAGGCGTCACATTACGATTCAGCCCCCACTGGAGAAATGAATCGTTCTCTGAGCCAGTAGATTTCATTGAAGTACCCTCATATCCAGCCTCGCTCTGCAAACGACGCAATGCCATCTGAACCGACAACCAGATGATCGAGTATGTTCACATCAACTAGTGCCAGGGCTTCTTTAAGCCTACCCGTAATGTTGCGATCGCATTGGCTGGGCTCCGGATCACCGGATGGATGGTTATGCGCCAGCACGACAGTTGCAGCATTGAAGCGAAGCGCTGACTTCACTACCTCTCGAGGATGGACCTGGACATGGTTAATCGAACCGGCAAATAGCGATTCACTCTCCAGTAAACGGTGCTGGTTATCGAGATAGAGCACCATAAACACTTCCCGTTCTTGTCCTGCCAGATGTAACCGAAGCCAGTCACGGGCAGCAGTACTAGAGGTAAAGGATATACCGGGCTGGCGCAGATATTTATCCAGCAGGTTGATGGCACGACGAATGGTGCGTTGGGCATAGGGGGTTAATCCGGAGGTCGCGGAGAGCAAACAACCATGCTGGGCCATAATCGCCAGTGGAAAGAGTTCAGGCTGCGATGACTCCGGGGATAATACAGTATTCATGTCAGGCATTCCTTAGTCTATAAGATGCATAATGGCGCTGCATTCCGGATGGTTTAGCGCGTAGTCGCGTAAGCGATAATAGTGTCCAGTCATAGCGTCACACTCGGTGCGGCAGGCGTGGTGGCTGTAAGCCATCAGGCAGGCGACCATCCCTGCAGCTTCACTGGTAAGCTCTGCGCCATTGCCGTTCATGCTGTTGAACAATGTCCACTTCTCATCGTGCTCTGACTCGGGAGCCATAAAAGCACCGCCGTTGCTGAGCGTCGAAAAGTTCCAGATACCACCGTGGTAATCGGCACACAGCCGATCCATCCAGGCGAAAATGCGAGGTTCAAGGGTTATCCATTGTGGGATGGAGCCAAAGTGCTGCGGCCAGAAGCCGATGCGTAACTCGTCCGGGACCACTGAGGCAGTAATTGCGGTATGCTCCGCGAACTGATGATTTTGTGTATTCATTAAACTATCTCCTTATGCCGGAACGGTTGTTTAACGCCCGAAAAAATCGAGCATGTTTTCTGCCATAACCCACAGGGCGCGATTGAGTTTCACATCGCCAGCGATGCCAGTAACGGCACGGGTGCGGCTGCTTTTCCCCTGAGCGGTTCGCCCTGACAGACCACCTTTCATCAGGTTCTCCTGCACGCGCTGGTAAACGGTCCACAGGTCATCGCTGTAGTCCTCCCGACGACGCGGAGTCAGCAACTGCGATACCGTGACCGGCTGGTGGTCTTCACCAAAGCGATACTTCAGCGCGGTATTCGCCAAGGCGTTACGGGCTGGTTCTGGCAGTGCCAGTGACTGCATTGCATCGCGCTTCTCCTCCACCCGGTCAAAGACCCCGAGCACCTCGTAAGCCCCTTCAATCACCTTCTCGACGACATTACCTTTATGCGGTACCCGCACTTCTCCGAATGACTGGCCGCAGACCAGACCGTTGGTACAGACGCCGCGAAACAGCCCTGGCAGCATCTGGTAGCTTGATGACCCGTCATGGCTATTAAGTAGAATAATTTCCGGCACCTGATGCCCGGTCAGTTGCCCGGCACGACGCAGGCGCAGCATGTGTTTGGTGTGCTCCCGCTTACTCAGGTCACGAACCTTTGTCTGGCAGGCAAAGAACGGCTCAAAGCCTTCACGCTGCAGGCTTTCGAGGATGGTGATGGTCGGGATGTAGGTATAACGGTCTGAACGAGATTCATGCTTGTCACTCCCGAACACGCTCGGGACATGACTCATCAGCTCTTCGTGGGTCAGAGGCCGGTCACGGCGTATCTGGTTAATACGGCCAAAGCGGCTGGCTAATCGCATGGTTAACTCCTTATCTGATAATCAAATAAAAACAAAAAAGGCCATGTTCCCGAAGGAGCATGGCCTGTTGCTATCTGGTGTTGGTGCGTAGCGGGCTGGAGAGGTCTGAAATGTAAATAATTAATCGCTGTAGTGTGTGGTCCGACACTCACTGAGGTCAGACAGCTCTTTTTGCGTATTCTTCAGACCCGGACTGAAAGTGCCTACTTTTTTATCGTTGACGTAAACATCAAAATTCCCAGCCTGGCTCAGGGCGTCAATAAATGACACCCAGGCATTGTCACCGTTTCGCCAGCCGAGGAATGACGGTAACGGATACTGGCTGTCATCCATCACCACGGTGATGTCGGTTCCGTCATCGTGAGAATTCAGCAAGGTACCATCGGGCAGAGTCAGGTATACGCTGTGCTGCAGCACATTCTGCTCGTCGGGGCTGGTAGTGCAGTTAAGATTAAAGACCACTTTCTCCGGACTGGTGATGATGTATTCGGTCACACCCTGAGCGAAGCCGCTGCTCCACATATTGGGGATGGCCTGTGCAACGGAGGCTGAGGCCAGCATAACGACCGCCAGGGAGGCATGAGATAAACGCATAAGTGATTTCCTTTCATTAACATCAGAGGGATGGGCATCCGTCAGGGCGCACTGAAGCGCTCCGGGACCCCGGGTGACCTTATTTAACTTCATCAACGCTCTTATCTGTCTGTCGTTTTGTCCTTCCATTTTGGCCGGTTGCTACCCGAAAAGGATTTCACCAGCGACCAATATTCCACCGGGAATCGTTTTACCAGTTCCCCGTTGAGACGGACATCGATAGTCCGGTACTGCCCGTTGTTCATGGTCCCCTGACTGAAGTAAGCATTGCTGCTGCAGGTCCCCGTGTCGTACTGGTTCCAGACTTTTTCGGGTTTGCCCACCACGTAAAAATCCCCCAGGGCGCAGCCGTTAGTAGATTTACGATTAACGATGGCCACCCTGTTCGTTGCCGCCAACACAATGGTGCAGGAGCTTTGTTTTCCGCCACAGACATCCCATAAAACCCGACCACCAGGGTCCTTAAACGACCAGATAGTGTTCGCCGGAATATCGGCCCGTTCCCGGGCCGCGGTGCTGAGACTGACGCTGAAGACCAGCGCAAAAACTGCAAACCTCATTTTCATTTTTCATTCCTTAGCCATTTCAGAAAATCCGGAGTCAGCGCCCGCAACGGCGTACCTGGCGCGCAGCAGGTGGAGCAGATGCATTTATTTATCGATCGATAATAACGATCGATAAAATAGATATCGATCGTTACATTCTATTAATAAGAGCGAGACTTGTCATCCCTTTCGGGGAAAATGTGTGACAGAACAGCGACTCAGGTATCCAGTGCCACGAAGCGGGAGCAACGGGTGTTCTGATTAAAAGAAGTGGGTCTGTGAATGAGGCTTATGCCCACGGATGACCGGGAGGAGTATAAAGTCTGGTTTCAGAAGAAAATCCAGTCCCAGACGGCACGGGCGACGGACACCACCACATCACGCACGGTACGAATCACCGTTTTCAGCGATGCAGGCAGGAACGACGATGACTCAGCCGTATCTAAAACCCGTCCCACAGCGTCACCGAAACTGTCGCGGGCCTGCGACTTTACCGGCTCTGTGCAGAGTCTCCTTTGCAGTTGTGTCACCACCGGGCTGGTGGCGCAGTCAGGCAGACAACACATCATGTTTGCCACCATATCCTCAATGCCCCATCCAGTGCTGGCGGACACCACACAGACCGGATGATGCGGTTTAAACATTGCCATAATTGCAGCCTGCTTCGCTTTGAGATTTACCTGTTGTTGTGGCGAGGGCGTGCCGATCGCGCTATCCCATTCATGACAGGGTTCGATTTTATCGGCCTGGTTAACCACAAACAGTACCTTTTGCCTGTAAGGTCGCACCACGCCGTGCCAGAACTGCTCGTCCACAGTCAGTGCCCGATCATCGGCCTTAATGACCCACAGCACCAGATCCAGCTCCGGCAGCATTCGACGGTACAGGGCACGGTACTCATGATCCCGTCTCCCGTTTTCACCTACACCCGGTAAATCGACAATCACCAGACTGTGACGACCGCTGCGCAACCGGAAGCGCAGTACGTCGCGAGTACAGGCGTTCACGTCACTCACTGGGGACACCTCGCCCCGGAAAAGTTCGTTGCAAAGAGAGGATTTACCTGTACCACTTTTGCCCATGATGCCAATCACCGGCTCGTAGTGAGTCAGGTTCTGGATACGTTCAAGAATAAGCTGGCGAAGCGTGTACGGAAGCGACGCGAGCGGTTGTTCAAAGGCCTGAAGGCCATCAGGTTTATTCATACAGTAGTCTCAGCGTGAAGAATTAAAAACCCCGCGTTCCAGTCAGGAAGGCGGGGATTCACTGAGATAATATCTGTCTGAAATTATTTGGAATTTTGATTAACACGTAAAGGACCTTGTGCAATATAGGATTGAACTATGTCTGCTTCATGCCTGAAGCAGATGATATCAGCATTCTGTAATGCTGATTCTTTAGAAGTTGGCCAACTGTCTTGAAGTCATTTCATTCCTTATTTTTCTGATTTATAGTTTATAGCATCGGAGTTGCAAGAAGCACGTTTGACATCGAAGGTTTTCATATATTCATTATATGCCTCTGGCCATTCCTCCATTGAGGAAGATAGTTTTTTATAAGCGCCACTATCTGAAATAACATAATCCATATCAGAAATTGCAAGTTGTTTTATAGATGATGCAATATTTACTGCCAGTACTGATAGACGTTCAGAAGAATAAGAGCTTATCGACATTGCTTTAGTTATGGCTGATTTCGCTGGTTGGTAAAGTTGATTATGATTAGCTTTATATAAAAGAGATTTATCAGCATCAAATGCAGCTACCGCAGCCAAAAAATCAGAGGCTTTTTCACGAAATTTGTATTCATCTTCGTTAACAGCAGTAGTACAAATCGTTCTGGCATTGATGAGTGCTGGGACTCTTGTGCTTTCAACTAACTTTGAACCCGTGAGATATGAGCCGGCCATTCCCCCTAAAGCTGCGATTATTGCGACCAATAGCGCACTACCTATGTCTAAAGATGCTTTAACAACTTCAGCTTTGTTCTGCGCATTTCCAGAGTGTGCACTAATGTTACTATCATTGTGGCTACCAGACATATCAAGCTTCCTAAGTTATTAAGCTTTAATTCCTGCTATTATCTACACTCACACAAGTTAAGAATTCTTTTTTACCAGAATATCAGTAAGTTGGGTTTCATGAAAGATACTAGTGATCAACTCGAAAATTTTAACAAATTATATTGAGTTGGGTCCGCTCTTCGCTCACAGCGGGCCTAACGGACTTGCTTTAGGTCTGCTCCGTGCAAGGAGCGGAAGTTTACCGTTTTAGAAATCATGCTAATTAGCATAAAATCTCTCAACTGATGGGGTCTGGAGTTGCAGAAAAAATGACTACAAGGCAGTATGCGCAAAAATCAATCTTCGATCTGGAGGAAATTTTCGAGCGGTCACGGAACAATGCTAGTGAACTTGAACGGCTGTTGAACGAACTGACCTTCCGCAATACTGCCAAGGCCCGAACGTTGAGGACTAAAATCGAGCAAGCCCGAACTGTACTTAGTGGTCACTGCGTGATCTCAATGTCGGATTCCAGTCCATCAGCGCGTCATCCTGGCTCGTCGTCCACACAATCCTCCCAAGTTCCGCCCCGTGATGTGCCTGCAGCGGTAGTGCAACAGCAACCCAAGGCTAATCCAGTTCCTGTCATGCAACAGCAATTCGGCGAAGACCAGATCGACCTAGGTCCACTCCCATCTTTCTCTCCGACAGGTAAGTCGAATGATGCGCGAGCAATACTGGCAGCATGGACAGCCCTCGAAGCACTGTCGCCTCAAGGTTATAAACGCCCAGAGGATATGGCAACCGGCGACCGCTCTAGGGTTGCCCTATTGGAGCGAGGTGTACCATGGGGACCAAATGCCCGCAGCAAGCCCAGCCATAAGCTTTATTTCGAGGTCGTCCTCGGCTCCATCGCTCTCGACAAGGCGACGGACGAGCTGGTCAAGGTTTTTGGCGAGGATGAGGAGCGTTCACGCCCGGACGGTAAGAAGGCGGCCATCGGCTCGATCCTGATCGACAAAGAAGGTTATGTGCTTGAGGACAAAGGCGTTGCCGTTTCCAGTTTTGCCTGGGCACTCAAGCCGGCTCTCGACCTGAAGCTTGGGAGCTTAGGGAATTGGCCGAATGTTGAGCCGCGCATTATCGAGCATCTGGATCGAATGGTTCGCCGCCACAACGAGGATGGAGAACCCATACCGATCGATTTGGATGTCGTTCTTAACGCTTATAGATGGCTTGTGTCTCAGTTCGGTGTACCCGAACATTTGGTTGAGCCACCCACATTCGCGATTAAGGTGTTTCATCATTTCAAGGCCAAGGCGCCGCCTGAACCTTCGTTACTGAATTCCTTCTATCTTGAAGATCTCGGTGAAGCAACCAAATTGCTCGAGACGGGCAAAGCCGGAGCCGGTTTGCGCCGCTACATGGGAATTGGCAGGCCTGAACAGAAAATCGACGTGCTATCGCCCATTTCCGCAGTTGAGCCATTCGTCGCACCCTCGCTCATGCCGCAGGCTCGTTGGCCTTCGAAAGGCGGCCATCCACTGGTACTGCTTCAACAGGCTGCCGTGAATGCGGCGCGTGCTGAGCTGAATGATGCTCCAGGTATCATCGGCGTCAATGGGCCTCCGGGAACCGGAAAGACCACTCTTCTGCGAGATATTGTCGTCGGGTGCATTCTTGATCGGGCCACGGCGATGTGCGGCTTCAATAAACCGCAGGATGCCTTTTCCACAACAGGCGAGAAGCTGGCATTCGGCTCCAATGCATTCCTGCACTTCTACAAGTTACATGCATCCTTAAAGGGCCATGAGATCGTTGTAGCGTCCTCCAATAACAAAGCGGTCGAGAACGTTAGTAAAGAGCTTCCTCTCAAGGAAGCCAATGGTCGTCATGAACAAATCGCCTATTTTCGGTCCATCAGCGACCTGATTGCGAACCCCAAACGCGTCGGCTATTTCGAAGCCGAGGCCGAGGCCGAGGGGGACATCCCCTCCGACCCAGTCGAAACCTGGGGGCTGATCGCCGCTGCTCTCGGCAAGAGCAGCAACCGAGGCGCGTTCCAGCAAGGTTTCTGGTGGAATGAAGACGGTGGTTTCCTTACCTACCTGAAAGCAGCTCGCGGCATAAATGTCATGCGTGAGATCAAGGACGAACGAACAGGCGAAATCATCGATCGCGTAATGCCCAGCGTGGTTGTCAATGAGCGGCCCAGCACCAACGAAGCGGATGCTGCTGCGGCCTGGCTGAAAGCGCGAACCGCATTTCTTAAACTCAAGGCAACGGTAGACGCCGAAATCGCCAGCATCGAAGAGATGCGACGGGATATCCAGGCGCTCAAGGGAGCGATCACCGAACTTCAAAGGGCTGAAGAGCGTCGACCGAGTCTGGATGAAGCCGTAGAAGAGGCACACCAGATTGCTGAATCCTGCCAACGGGAGCATGAGAAGGCAAAATCGCAGATCGAGCAGGATAAGATCATGCTCGACAGCCATCTTGCTGGCCGTCCAGGTTTCTTCTCCCGTTTGTTCGCGACTGCGGCCTGGAAGTCGTGGAGATCGACACTGCAGATGCTCTCGGCGACCTTGCAGCAATCAGTCTTACGGGCGCTGGAGACAGACGGTGCCCTGGAGCTTGCAAGGGCTGAGTGGAGCAATACTGAGTCCCAGTTACAGCAACTCGACCAGGAAATTTCCAGCAAGTGTCAGGCTGTCTCGAAATTGAAAGCAACCGAGGCAGAGGCACGAAACCGCATGGGAGACAGGGTCGTTGATGAGAGATTCTTCGAGCGCGAGCACGAGGCTATCCACCTGACTGCGCCATGGCTTCCCGATGAGGTTCATCGCCTGCGGGAGGATCTATTCGCCGCTGCCCTGACTGTGCATAAAACGTTCATCGATGCTTCGGCCAGCCGCTTGCAACACAACCTTGGGCTATTGATGTCGGGCATGGTGGCTGGTGCCTTCCAGTCTTCCGCTCACCGTGAACTTCTCCCCGACCTTTGGTCAAGCCTTTTCATGGTGGTGCCGACCGTGTCCACGACATTCGCCTCTGTTCGGACGATGTTCGGGGATCTGCCACCAGAGAGCATTGGCTGGCTTCTGGTAGATGAAGCGGGCCAGGCCGTTCCTCAGGCAGCAGTTGGAGCTATCATGCGGGCAAAGCGCTCCATCGTGGTAGGTGACCCGTTGCAAATCCCACCTGTAGTTTCACTTCCTGAAAAGCTGAACGTCGAAATCTGCAAATTCTTCGACATTGATCAGAGCGAATGGTCTGCGCCCGCAGCATCTACGCAGACCCTTGCTGATCAGGCATCGCGCTTCAAATCCACCTTCGTCATGGATGTAGGTGATCGAGAAGTCGGGCTGCCACTCCTCGTTCACAGGCGTTGCCAGAACCCAATGTTCGATGTTTCTAACTCCATCGCCTATGCCGGGCAGATGGTCCATGCTGTCGGGCCTAAAAGACTAGGATCTATCGGCTCGGCTTTGGGGCGATCTCGCTGGTTCGACGTCAATGGCAATGCTGAGACGAAGTGGTGCCCCGAGGAGGGTGATGCGGTTGTACGAATGCTTAAAGAGCTGGCCGCATCGGGCATTACAAATCCGGACGTCTTTATCATCACACCATTCAAGATCGTAGAGCAGAACATGCGTCGGCGTCTCGACAGTGAGACCGATCTGCTGCAAGCGCTGGGAGTAAAGTGGAATGAGTGGAGCCGTGATCGTGTAGGCACGATCCACACGTTCCAGGGCCGAGAGGCGGAAACGGTCATCCTGCTGCTGGGTGCTCCGAAAGCGAGTCAGCAAAGAGCCCGTCAGTGGGCGGCAAGCCCGCCAAACATTATCAATGTAGCCGTCTCACGCGCCAAGCAAAACCTGTATGTGGTCGGCTCGGCTGCTGCATGGGCAGGGGCGGGAACGAGCCTACAGGTCCTGCAGCGACAATTGGCGCAATCAGCCTGACAATCTCCGAGGCGGCACTCATTGTTAAGGGCACATCGCAACTAATCTTTTATTTAGCTCTGTAACGAGCCGACCGCTATGTGCCAGGAGCGGACATTTATGACCAGTTAATCATGCCAGCAAGATCTTAACGAAGGCATCCCAGCGGTCTTCGATGTTATCTTTGTTGATAGGGAGCAGCGTTTTGCGCATCGTTATCCCATCAATGGCCGCGAGATCTGCGTCTTTTTTTACCAGCTCTGGCGCGAACCAGAGTTTAAGCGTGTGCGGATCGATGGCACATAGTCCCGCGTCAAAGAGCTTGTGGATATCAGCGCGCAGCAGCAGACCGTTTTTAAAGCTCGCGCCACCTTTGCGAGCGTGGGCTTTAAGGTGTGCGGCTTCGCAGCGTACCGCAATGGCATTCGTGTAGACGCAACGGCCACCGCAGTTAAGCATCACATCTTCACGGAATTTCCCCTGATCACGACGGCGACGGCCATAGAAGGGTACATCTTCTTTATGTTCGCGTTCTTCAGCCAGCGACCGTTCGGCTCGAGGTTCTTCAGCCTGGGGTTCTTCGGCCACCACGGGTTCAGGTTTGACCGCATTCGGTTCTTCCCAGGTTCCCAGGAACATGGCAACGCGCTGGGGCATTTTGACACGATTCAAAATCCCAAGGTGCGCTTTTTCCCAGGCTAGGAATTCTTCCAAACGACTTGCTGGACAACCATGTTTAAGCGCTGGATGGGGGGATTCCTTTTTGACTGGAGCGGGCGCGGGAGCAGATAACGTCGTGCAGCTACTGCCTGTGCTGTAGCTGCTGCGGCCACCCACATGGCGTTTAACCGAATTTCCTTCGACCAGGATTTGCTTGTCCTCGTAGATCTGACGCTGGAAGAATGCCTCAATTTGGGTGTAGTTCAGCTTGAAGTGGCGCATAACTGCGCCACGGAAAGCCAAACGAACTTCTTCGTTACGATTTGGCGGGCAAGCACGGTCAACGCGCTGGGAAGCATAGGTATCATTCCCCCAGGCTTGCGTACCGTAACGGCTAAATATGACCGTCCAGTTTTTCCCCGATTGGCTGCGATAAACCTTACCATCGCAGACGAACACGAACGGAGACGAAATAATAAACCCGTGAACTTCCATAGCCATTTTAATCCACCTCAACCAGCTTTTTTTCCAGTCCACCCCTTCGAGATCGACCTTGCCAACTTATTTCTGTCAACAATTGCCGTAAGCATAAATGTAGTGACCTGCATTTGAAATCGGTTCGACCTACATTTACGATTAGCTTGACCCGCTCCCCGTTCGTTAACACATAGCAACGTTAGTAATGCATCCTACGCGGTAATAACAATTGCGAGCTTCCGCTACTCGCTCATTGCTGACCTTCAGATCCAGCAGGTTGTTCGCTTGGTACCAGAGATAGACGCGCCAATAACCTGGCAATCGTTCAACCTCGCCATGGTAATCGTTCACAAGTATGTGCTCTGTACGTAACGGGACAAAGAGGGAGATAGATAGAAGACCCAGGGTCTACTCAGATTCATCACTACATTGAGAAATCAGACGAAAAAACCATTGGGGTCACAACGCTATTTAGCAGATCGTCGATAAGATTTTGATGCTTGCCAGGCATGTTTCATCTTCTCAATAAACTCCAACTTCTCTTCAGGTTGGACGTTCCACACATCTATAGCCGCAATAATCATGTCATAACGCATAGACGTATTATAAGGGCGAAGATAGCCCGCTATTCGTCCTTTTCCTTTGAGATAGTCCCAGAGATATACTAACTGAGTTTCATCATCTCGTGACATCCAGTCAAAATCTGTCAGAAAAAAATCATATTGCTCAAGCCAACGCTCATGCAGTTTTCTGAAATAAGAGATCTTATCTCCAAGTGAGCATGGAGCTTCATCAATGTACCTCATCACACCGCTGATCAGTTCACGCTCAGTTACCGGAGTGGGGTTGTACAGATCGGTACTTGCTCCCGCGTTCAGATAAAATCGGGAGAAAACACGTTTCGGTTTTTTCGAAGCAGTAGCCAGTGGATTTGTTATCAGGTCCCAATCAATATCATCCAGGTCGAAATTAAATTTAGAGAAATCAAGATTTGTGAAGATATTATCGTCCATTAAAAGAGAATTAAAACCACCTGAACAACCGACGTCATTCCCCAATCCACCAAGTGTCAACCCTGCAGATTTTACTGGGTATTCAAAAATATAATGGTGAGCAAACCACGATGCTCTTGGTGTACCTTTGAAACAATCAAAATAATCTTTATCAATCAGTTGCAGGTCGGCCCATTCTTTAAGTGTTTTCCGCGCAGCTTTGATTCTGCCCTGATCGCCAAGAAAATGTCGTTCAAGTATCTGAGAGATCAAGCGTCTAAAATCATCCGGCGTATCATAAGTACTGCACAGTAACGAGTGATCTGTATTGAAAAAGCTATCCAGCGTTTTTATGTACATTATCTCGTAGCGGATCATATCGTAATGCAACATCGTCTCTTCCCTCTGCTTCTGACTCCCAAAAACAGATTAGTATTAGCACCTTTTTGGTTGGTGGAGTCGGGTCACAGACCTGAAGAATGACTGATTTTTAACTGATATCCTGCTGATTTTATTGTGATAATACTCTGACATTTTACTGCTTTATTCCTGTGGTTTTTACTCTATGAATTCCCTCTGTTCACCTCATTAGAATCGCTCAACAGCAGATATGAACATTTGGGTTTTTAGTATAATTAAGGGGCACTCCCTGTTTCTATACCACTCTGTTCACAGCTCCTTCCCCCAACAAGCAACCCTGCCAGTATTCCCCTGGATACACGGCTCCCTGTATCTGCCGTACCCCTGCTTCTCTTAAAAATTACATCTCATCCCAATCCTTTGTACTCCATCTGACAAAGGATAAATCAATGCACACTCCTTACCCTTTTAATTCCAGATACACGATGAACTGGTTTCTACTGTCTCTACTCAATAACCACCTGAATCAGCTACTGAACCGATACTCACGAATACAGGCACTCAGACTCGACCTGTTCTATCAGAAAGGTACAGAACGCTATAGACATTATTCATGGAACGAAACCGAACGAGAGGTGCGCATGCTGGTTGAACGCACCCTGCAGCACACAAATCTGGCAGGGTATTTCTGGGTACTAGAGAATTCTGTAGACCACGGCTGCCATGCCCATATCGTGTTCTATCTCGACAGGCACCTTAACCAGGCTACCTACCCAATAGCTGAGAGAGTAGGAACAATATGGCGGGAAATAACGCGACGAGAAGGCTATTACAACCGCTGCGAATACAAACCCTCTTATGAAGTCAGTATTGATAGACCGGTGAACTACGATGATACCGAAGCCATTGATAACCTGCGCTACATTATCAGCTATCTCGCCAAAGAAGGGCAAAAGCACGGTCACTATCACTTCGGAGCCAGTGAGGTACCGCCCCCCAGTGGACTGGGGCGTCCTCGCACGTTGTAACTTACGTTCTGCACTTTTTTACGTATCAATCCATTGATGTGGAAGGGCTGGTAGTAACGAGCAATCAACCACCAGCTCAGAATAATCCCACAATGGAAGACAGCAATTATGACAGAACAAATTTCTTTGCTTGATGACCAACTGGTGGATATGCGGTTCCTCACGAAGCTAACGGGACTTACGGATAAATGGTTCTATAAGCTGATTAAAGATGGTGAATTCCCCAAACCAGTCAAACTGGGGCGCAGTTCTCGCTGGTTAAAGAGCGAAGTAGAAAACTGGCTTCAGGAACGCATTAACCAGTCCCGTAAATAACACCACTCTGACCTAACCCCCGGCAAGAAAATAACTATCCGACTCGTTCGGAGGTTTTCTGCTGTCTGTCATTAAAGCCAGAAGGAATATGAACAATGAAAGATTACAAACCACGTTACGAAGAACTTTATAAATATTATCAGGTCTGGTTGACTGATTTTACGAAGCTGACGGTCAGATCGGGTATGTGTCACCAGAATATCTACTACCATCATACCCTGACGGTTGGCAGCCTTAAGTTTCCGGGAGAGGAAGAGGTTATTGCTATTGTCCCCCAGTGCCTGCACCGGATTATTTATGGCAGAGCAGCAGCCCCACTGACTGTTAATGATGACCTGAGTGTCAGTTTATTTACCTAGGAGCATCTGCTGGCTCACCATCCAATACTGGAGGGGGTTTTGCTGTCTGAGTACGTTTAAAACAACGCCCTCTGGCAAATAAGCTCATCAGTCTGTTCCGCCAGCGAGCTGCGTCTGAAACTGGCCTGGCTGTGCTGGTACGATTTGATGCTGGGTAATTGCCTTGATGACTGGACCGACAACCTCAGGTTCAAAAAAGACAAGGAGATGGATATCTGGATCAATGACCGGCAGGCTGAAAACCCTGCGCTGACCAGTCTGATGGACGAGTATGTCTGCTTTGCATGGCGGACGACAGCGGAGCCACTGAATCAGGCTTCATCCATAGTCATGCAAGGGATTTGAGGGTTATTGGGGAGTGAAAATTAATTTAGGTTAATTAATATAATTAATAGGCACTCCCTTTTTACAACAATCCTCTTAATCCATGCGGTTCCCCCAGCCATGGCTCTTCCTGAAGGCCAGGTGCATTCCATTGACTGGCCCTCGCCAGCACTAAAGAAATTCATCCTATGCAAAACAAACAACGATGGGAGCCAGACTGGTTTCGACAGTCACTTCTGAACAACCATATCGACAAACTGATAGAGCGCTATTCCTGCCTGCTGGCACTCCGAACAGATCTGTTTTACCAGGATCATACCGCTAAGTTTTTCCTGCGGGATCACCGGCAACTCGAATGAGATATCCGAAAGCTGATGAACCGTATGATGCAACTCGAAGCGGTGGTCGGTTTCTTCTGGGTTATCGAATGGACAGAAGACCACCACTACCATGCTCATGTCGTGTTCTGGCTGGATGGTAGTAAAACTCAGAATACCTATCCCTAGGCACAGCAAGCCGGTTTGTACTGGTGTATATGACCAAAACCCAGCAGAAATATGGGCTGTTACTGTTCGTTTGCAATGAGGTCCCCGAACGACCTTCAAGCAGACGGCCACGTAAGAATGTCTTCTAAGTAAGGCAATTTTTTACGCCAGCATCTCATCGTGTGAGAACCACACTACTCCCACCCTCATAACACCTTTAAACCATCCAACCGCACGGTGTCTGTCAGTCTTGCTGGGACGGTTAGACCTGCGAATTGTCTGGCAGGAACCAATACTATGTTTGCCAACTCCTTGATTGCTTTCGACGATAACGCTCTGGCCCCCTCAGGGTCAGGATGATTACCGACAAAGAAAACTGAGATTTATGCTGGCAGAACTAGTGTCTGCACCACTGTTTTTTCTGGCACTGCGTTTTATGTAAAAATGATTGCGATGGAAAAAAATACTGCCTGACCTGTGGTGTTGTGACCCCAGTTTCTATTTAAAATAGTTTCCTGCAAAAAACTGCTCGTAACCACCTGATATATTATTACCGCATAAATGATAAACACTACTGATCAAACTTGGCTGGGTAAGGATCTTCTTTATCTTTATCCTTACAAGGATGCCGTAGCCATTTTTGCCAACCTTGAGGATCCTCCTGAATATCAATTTCGCTGTCAAAATCCTCCAGCTCGCAACTATCTAACTTCTCTTCAACACTGTGTTTATGGCGTATAAATGATGCCAACTGATCCTGGTCGAAGGTACCTGCAAGGTAGGGATAATTGATAATCATCTCAGCCGCCCCCTGGACTTGAAGCATTGTATTGATTCGACCAAAGAGGCGATCAACCCGTCCATTCCTCTGCTCGTTATCACCAGGAGTCCAGGCGATGCCATAATGATGAACTTGATTGCATTGAAGATGAAGATTCACGCCTTCCTGCAACACAGAGGTTGCTACCAGCACATTAGGGAAGAAAGGTGAATTAAATCCACGAATTAAACGTTCGCGATTTTTTGACTGCCCGCTGGCATACCAACTTGGACTACTCAAGCTAGTGAACTCGCGCCAAGTATATTGAGTATTATCTAGTTTCTGGCCAACAATTTTCACACATAGCGTTTCGAAAGTTTCAATGGCAGCCACAAAATAACGTAGCATCAGTGATCCATTCAATTTTGGGGTGACCCATTCTACAAAATGCTGATATCGCTGCTGGACCTCACCTGTTTGAGGTCGACGGTTGAACTCTGTAAACCAGCAATAGAGCTCAATGATCACAGGGCTGGCAAACAGGTAACCCGTGCGAAGATAGTTGGCAAAGTTCTCAATAATTGCCATACCGTTAGGCTGGTCACGCCACTTAATCAATTGCTCTTTTGCTGGCCGCGGCAGCTCATGAAACATCAATCCCCAGGCTGTGGGCAAAGCAGTGATATATTTGATTTTCTGAGCTGTTGTCGACTGCTGCAGCCGGGCATCTCTCGCGGCATCACCATAGCTGTCACGTTGACGTTCACCAGACTCTTTGCGGTAATGATAATGATAGGTCCCGGTCGTACCATCCAATGCAGGCTCAAGAAATAATGAAAAGAGGCTTTCAGGGCGACGGAAACGCAAACTAACGTTGGCGCAGTCGGTACTGCGCAGGCCCGTTTTCTTCATAACAAATAGCTCGGCAATTTTACTTGAAAGCTTTAGCTCGTTATCCGTTTCAGGCTCATCTGTCTCCCCGTCCTCCAGCATATGCTCATCAAAATCGGACTTTTCATTGGATTTTTCCGATAAAAGCTTAACAAAAATATCTCGGGACCAACCCGACTCTCGCCATTCTGCCAGCGCCTTTGCAGGTAGCTGCCAGACATTCATCAATCGCTCAGCCATTATTTCATCATAACGTGCGTTGATGCGCTGAGTAATTTCGCGTACAGATGGTATTCGACGAACAAAAACCAAATGCTTACTACAATGTAGCGGCTGAGACTGCTTGAACGGATCACTGGTAAAGCAGGCCTCTACCAGAGTGTCGTATTTGGGATGATCTGGAAAGCGGTTATAGATATCGTGAAACTGCCGGGTCAAGCTATTGAGCAGAGCAGAATCCGGCGCGTGGTTGAAGTCATTATGGATTTGCCCCTCTTCATCACTACTATTATCCCGCTCACTTGCGGTACTGCCCGTTGATTCAAACCCTTCAAGATAGCCATATAGCATGCGCCTGCCGCCACCTGCCTTTTTCTCTTTGTCCAGTTGAACCACGAGTTGTTTCTGATATAGAGCAAAAAACAACTCAGCATCCATCTTATTAGTAAAACTGGAAATGCTAGCGCGCTCATGACGATATTCATATTTGCTGTGGCTGCTCTCTCTGCCCTGCATTTTGCGCAGTCGGCGGATGGCAAAATCATTCATCAGCGCACGGACATCATCCTCTGCATAACGTTTTGGCATGTCACTGAAGTAGCTAAATATGTCATAAACATTTCGCGATGCTGAGTGATTTGGAGTTGCCGTCAACAACAGTATATTGCTCCCCAGCCGGTCCTGCGCATCACCAAAGAAGGCCTGAGCGGCGGCGGCACGCTGTGATCCGCTTCGGTTACGAAAGTAATGAGCCTCATCGATTATAATTAAGTCAAACCCTCCTTTTCCAAGAGCTTGCTTAATCTGCTGACGATATAACACGCCATAAGACGCGGCAGCATTTAAAGCATCTTTTTTTTCATCTGGAGGGACCAGACCGCTTAGTGAATGGATAGTAGTAAGGTAAAAATGGTGAGATTTTTTCTCCACAGCGGCCGCCAGCTCCGCCAGTCTGCCATAAATTTGTGGGGCATATTTTGTCTTACCCTCTAAAGTGGTAAAGGCATTATGTTCAGCCCGATAGTGTATCTCTGTGAAAATGCTAAATTCTCTCTCCCAGTTATCACAGAGCGTCCTGTTAGGTGCCATAACCAGAATGCGTGCATCAGGTTTTGCCTGCCATAACAACAACATTACTCCCATCGCCTGATAAGTTTTCCCCATGCCGACTTCATCAGCAAGGAGTGCCAGTCGTTGTTTATTCAGCAAATTCCACAACCCAGCCACCCCCTCTGCCTGCTTCGCCGCCATGCTGGAAGCACCGGATTGATACTGCCAGTGCGTATCAGTCGCATCGAAATTCATCACGGCTGAAACCTCAACCGGGGTAATGATCTGTTTTAACTTATTCGCCATAACTACAGTCTTCCCTGATAGCTGCGAGATAACGTAGGCTAGTGGCATCGCTAGTTAGGGGGGGAATTGCAACCTGTAGAGACTCCCACAAGTGCACAGCCACAGATATGGCTTCAGCCCCTTGTTTGTGACGTATGCTTTTAACACGCTTTCTTGCCAGAGCGGCCAGAGTGTTAACTTCTTGGGCCAGAAACCAGTTAAATACTAGCTGAGTCGGTTGATTTATACGCTCCCTGGCTATTTCAGCCAATTCCTGTAAGCAACCTGGTTCACTGAACAAACGACGATACAGCTGAGTGCCATCGTCCGCGTCTGCTAGCCAGTTGCGCCGTTGTTGGATAGCCTGAAAGAGGCGGAAATAGCTAGTGGCATCTAAATTCATGGCTTGCGCCATCCCCTCACTTTGCTCTTCATCCTGCGCTCCAGCACAGCGCAGCATAAGGCGATCACTCAATGCGGGATCCACTGAATTCAGATAGCTGTTAAGTAAGTCATCTAGCGACTTAAAGCTCAACGCACGCCGGTGTTCAATACCGCTTTCAACGATCATGCCCTGCCAGTCGGTTATTCCAGTTCTACGAAGGGTATAAAAAGGGTTATCCAATACGGCATTGCTTTTTAATACCGTCAATTGCCGGGGCGATTTCAGACCTATACCGGTAGCTTTCCATACCAATTCATTTGCCCCGTTGATACCGGGCAATATCAGTTGATAACCTGACGCAGGCTTACCACCGAACCATTGCCCGGAAATCTGATACTCACATCGAGTCCAGTCAAAAATAACGCTCAGATCGAAAGGTTGAAGTTCATCAGGCTCCAGCGCCTCTTCCTCCAACAATGCTTCACTGGCGAAATTCTCTTCATTAACATCATCCCATTCTTTGCCGCAAATCGTGATGTTACGAGAGACCGGATGCACAATTCCCGCTTCTACATTCCAGTTTGCCTCAGGTAAGCTGCTGCAACCCGGGTTGGTGAAATTCCAGGACCCCACGGCAAGTTGCGTACCGGTATTGCTTTTCGCCAGCCAGAGCTTGGCGTGGGTCATCAATGCCCTATCGTCCTTGGGCACTGGAGAGCGATACACGGTAAGCTTTTTATTTGTAATCATTGCCTGAATACTGTCACTCCATCGAGTGCGGATATAACGTCCCTCAACCAAATCCGGAACCAGTTCTACGAGCACTTCATGCCCAATATTGTCGATAAACCCTGCTAAATCCTCAGCAAGATAAGGCGACCAAACACTGAGTGTATGAATCTCACCGCCGTTTTTTAATGCATCTAGCAGTGTGCAACCAGCCAGACTGTGAATAAATGACCAATCAGGATCATCACCGAGAAACTTGCGACGGGTTGGGAAAAATTCTTCATCATTCAGACTGTTATCAATTGTGGTAAAAAATCGTTTTACCTGCTGGTATTGGGCATTACTTGCAACACAACGAAAATCCACAGTTTCTTGATTTCGCCCCCACCCACTAAGCGTAAGGTTGGCACTGCCCGCACCCACAATAATCTTTCTGTAGTGATCTTCGAGATAAAATACTTTTGGGTGAAACAGCCCGCGCTCTTTATCCAGATAAGACTCTTCGCTTTGAGCCAGCTTACGCACCGACACCGGATATACCGCAATGGAGGTACGTTTCGGCTTTTCTTTCGCAATCATGCGCGGATCGCAGTAGATGCGGAAATCAATACCACTCTCATTCAGCGCACGCTGCAGACCTTCGTAATCCATACGACTAACGGGCGGGTCCATACCCAACACAGCAGGAAGTACCCACGTTTCAACAAAAGAGATATCCAGATTAAAGGTGGTGAGCCAGACACGTTTCAACATACCCATATCAGCAATTTGCTTTTTGAAGACATCTAACAGCTTCATGCAGAATGCCCCCATAAACCGTTCAGCAAATGTCTGAACTGTGGTAGATAATAACGGTTTACCCAGTCGCTATTCTGACGATCTTCGCGTAGCGAACATGGTGGTACCTGCAGCAAAATATCATCACCTTCAAGCAGGAGCCACGGGAACTGCCCCCTTGACTCCATTATCTCGTGATGATAATCCAGCAAGCCTCGAACCTGATCTTCCAGCGACGGCATACAGGCCAGTGCTAATAGTTGCTGAAAACGTCTGGCGGGCGTACCGGAAAGCGAGGAAAGGAGCACATCATTTTCCAGAAGCTGAGCCGCCTTTTGTGGCAGATCAAGTTCCGTAAGACCGCGCGACTGCCAGAATTGACGAAATTCTGCCAAAGTCTGACTACTCTGTCGGCGTAAGCCTGAAAACATCAGGTCGATCAGGGATAAAAATGGCTCCGCCTGACTGATATGTTGTAACGCCCTGAGGTCACTTTCATTCATTTCAGGCATACTTTTCGCCTGATGCATGGCACGTTTGAAAACTTCAGCATCTGTAAGCTCTAACTCGTCCAAACGTTCCTGCTTGAGTACCCGATAAATAGCACCCGCTGCATATTTATCTAACCCCGTTCTTTGTAGCCAGAATATTCGCGAATAATCCCCGACCATTTTCGGGTCGCGGAATGCCTTTACATACGCCTTTTTTAGGCCGACAGGAATATCTTCGAAAAATGGGTTGAGGTCGCGCTTATGTGAGGCCTGCATTTTCAATTGCATGTAAGTCAATGCCGCTGCATGTAATTTTTTCAGCTCTGGTACATTCCGAATAAATGCCTCTGCTGCCTGCCACACTGGCTTGCTTTCCGGCAGATCATAGCGATAATCAGTAGAGAAAAAATGCATTTTCATCATTGGCGATTTATAGCGCCCATTGGTACCAAGAGCGATCTGATTAGTCAGTAACTCACTACTTTTCTCATGACCAAAAAGTATCTGAGGATTTTTATTTGCAGCGTTCCATTTAGATCTGGCTTTATTAATACCCTGCACACCAGTGAGAGTGACACCTCTTTTTTCAGCCGCCAGCATGGAGTAGATATAAATATTTTCCAAATGGATCAGACAGGCAACTCTAAACTCATGTAATTGCTTTTTGGGATACAGACCTTTCATCACGCCTGAAGTTTGCAGCTTTTCATCGACCAGTATCTGGCGCAATACGCTGTGATGCAGCAGATTCAGCGTATATTGCCGTACATCATTTGCGATAGAAGTAATACGGCTATGAAAGATGTCCTGCCCCCAGGACGACCAGATGACTAATTGCCCAAGCGGATCCACATTCAACTCACCCGTTAGCGAGTCATCGTATTCAGTCAGAAATTTCTCGATGTACATTTCGTTGCGTCAGTCGCTTATGCCCACAGGGCTAACAACACGCAATCAGTGCACTGCGAAAGCCCTTCCATGTTCCACTTTCTTTCCTGGCACTTACCAAATCAGCAAATCAGTGGCCGATATTGATGAGTGCTAAAATGCAGATAACCAGAAGCTGTAGCTTCTGGTTATCTGGCTAGATTACTCGCTTTCAGGCTCCAGTAAGAAACTAGGTTTACCGTAAGATGAAACAAACAGTCCTTTTACCGCGCGGGTTGCAGCCACATGGAGCAGCGCACGTTCATTAAATAATGCATCACGTTGTTCAACAGGATCGTCAGATGCTATGGCTTTTACTTCCGGTACAACGCCATCGTTGATACCCGCAAGGAACACATACTGGAACTCTAGCCCTTTAATGCGGTGCATTGTTGCAATGCGAACACCGGCCCGTTGATCACTGTCGCCACTATCATTCCCTAAATTAAAAGTTTCAATTCCCGCTTCATTCAGAGCTGACACATAGCGCTCATTCGTATGCCTCGTGCGGGAAGTAATGCAGATATCCTGGGAACGGACATCATTGGCTAACAGCGCCTGAATTTGCTTGATAATCGTCGCAGCCTCTTCTTTAAAATCTGAAGCATAAGTGATCATGGGTTTTTCACCATGAAGCAATGATAAATAATCGTTGCAGGAATCAGTTTCACCATCCAGGTTGTCAACCTTAACGCCGGTTAACAACCCGACAGCAAACTGTCGCGTCTCTTCTGTAGTCCGGTAGTTAATTTTCAGTTTTTTACTACGGCGCCCACGAACGTTAATCCCACACTGACCCAGAACGACTTTATTGCGGTAAATACGCTGATGTCCATCACCCACGATAAAGAGATCGTTAGGAGACTCTGGAACCAGGCTACGAATAAGGGTAAAGGCCGGTGCGCCTATATCCTGAGCTTCATCGACTACGATACTGCTATAAGGCAATTGCACCTGTTTTTCTTTAAACAGAATGATAGCCTCATGCATGGCATCACCCATCTCTCGCAGTTTGGCTCGCGCCATTTGTGCCCGGAACTCTTCGAACACAGGCCAGATTTTCGCACGTTGAATACGGGATAACGCCGTGCCACGACCAATACGACTCACCTTCAGATATTCTTCACGGCTGTAAACCGCATTCGGCTGAACAACACGTTGCCACTCTTCAGAATAAAAGTTATCCGGTAATCCCAATTCAGCAGGAACTTGCTGCAAGGCATAGTTCCAGCATTTACGTCGCCCTTCATCGCTGTCATAGACCACGCGGAAATCATATCCATGGCGTTTAAGCTGCTCGCTCATCCAGGCATCAATGTTAACAACTTCAATACGCGCCATCTCCTCACGGCTACACAAACGCTGGAGGTTGGCGCGAATATCCGCCGCCAGGTTACGGGTGAAGGTTGTGAACAGAACTTTTTTACCGGGTTTATCGGCCAGGCGTTGGGATAACCAACGTGCACGATGCATCGCAACAACTGTTTTACCCGTGCCTGCACCACCTAACACTCGCACCGGACCATTTGCCGGAGACTCCACCAGTTTTCGCTGGCTCGGGTGCAGGAATACACGCCATTTTTCCAGTGGCGCATTGAGCATTTGCAGTAGCTCCTGTTCATTTTCAACGACATGGAAACGACGTTTACTTCTCTCAATTGCCTCAATAAAGTCGTTGGTATCAACAGGCTCATCACGGTGATCGTTAAACTCCTCCAGCACTTCCTGGTAATCCAGACCTTCTGCCAGCCAGTGTAGGGGCTCCCAGGCTTCTGCAGGCATCACGCTTTCCAGCTGATTCAGCCCTGTGGTATCCACAAGAGCCATCACCTGCTCAATAAACACAGGAGGAACACCCAGCGCGAGGATCTGCTCTGCCGTATACGCAGCAAAGAGTTTGGGTTTATCAACAACAGTCGGCTCGGGGGTAGGTTTGATATAGCTGGTATCAATCACCTGAATCGCACCGGTTACCGGGTGAATCGCACATTCGTGTCGCCGCGCCCAGTCGTAGGCTTCGTCGTGCTTATCCACCCACATCAGCATATACAGAGCACCCTGCTCAGGTTTCAGGACGATCCCCCGGTAGGTTTGGTCTATACGCACGGAATGCACATTATTGCTGCGTGCATCGTGGATCTTTTCGTAGTTCAGCCCATTACTCGTCGGATCCTGGCGGAACTTAGAGATGAATTCCTGGACCTTTTTTTGCTGCGCTTTAGGAATCCGCGCAAAAGCCCCCAGAAAACCATCAGAAAGTGCCACCTTTGGCGTTGGAATCGTCATTTGTCACCTCCGGACAGATGCTGCAATGTATTTTCGTCAATTGGCCCGAATGCAACGTGCCAACCCTTACTTGCGAATAAAGCAGTAAACTCCTGATTATCAATAATCAAGGCTTGCTTTTGTAATGGCCAGGCGAGATCGGCTTCTGCAATAATTTCGCCATCGTCATCCTGCAATTCATATCCAACCGTCGGTGCCGGTAGTGATAACGACTGAAGCAAAGCGATTTCTTCTGCGCCCAATAAGCCAAACTCAAGTATTTCTGCCCAGCTCTCGTCAGGCTGAATATCCACTACAACCGAAGTCTGCATTTTTACCGTTTCAGCCTCCTGCGGTAAATGAACCGCTTTACGGCTGGTAAATGTCATATCTGGCAGGAACTGCAGTAAATTCACCATCCACCAGAAACCGTTAAATCCGGCTTCATAGCCATCATCCTGGGAATAACGATCGTCAAAGCAAATATGCAGCCTCAACCAATTTCGCATTTGTTCAATGCTTGTCGTTGATTTAATGGCTTGTTGCGGTACAACAGCTGCCAGCTCAATGAACTGTTGTGATGAACTACAGCTATCCAGTAAACCACCAAATACAAAAGGTTCATCAGGCAAAAGTGCATTCAACCGATAAGCGGGAGCGTTCTCCTGCATTTCATAGGCGTACTTTTGTTTGGCTCCAGTATCCTGCGACTTTTTAGGATCCAGCCACACCCAGGCAAAGGCAGCGGCCATTTTCTGCCATAGCATAGTTTTATTACCGGGATCAGAGAGATAATCGAGTAGCAGTGCAAAACTGTTTCTCTCCCGGAATGAACCTTCAAGCGTAGCAAAGTTTGTATCATGGAACAGGTTATAAAACTTAGGCTGTTTCATATCCGGATTATGGCCAAGCCCCATAACATTCTGTACATGTTTAATGCCTTGTTCTTGAAGGTCAGCCCAGGTCAGTGTCCATACCCAAAAATTACCGCTGTCTTTAATCGCCTGCCGTTTTTGGACATCATCCGACACGCTATCTTTATGAAAAGCAAAACCATCCAGGAAAATTGCTACCGGTTTTATCTTTTCTGACTGCATCAGAGGGTAGAGCACATAATCTGGTCGGCTAAGGATGCCAACCCCTTCTTTAACCCCTAAATCAATCTGTGCTTTGAGATGCCAGCTCATCGCCGGTTCTGTACGGGTATTAATAATCCAGCCTGCATTCTGATGGGCATAACTCCGGCTCACGAGAAGATTTTTGTTATCCTGCAGGCAGTGAATGAACCGTTTTTCCAGTTCACTCCCCATCATGGCATCAAGCGAAATGTTTTTGATGGAATCAATAACGCGTATAGAAGCACTGGCCTTCAGGATTTTCGCCAGTAAGAGACGCGCCTGATCTCTTGATACATACTTCATACGCCCGCGGTCACGGTAAGCGTAAACACAGCGATAGCAGCCGTCTTTATGCGTATCATGGTTGCAGCTGCATTCCACTAGCGCCTTGTAGGCCAGCTCAAGTAATTTCAGAAGGTTGTCAGGTGTACGCATCAATTCTTTGAGTGAGCCAGTCCCCCCTGGTACGGTGTCGTAAATCACCAGATACTGACGCCAGGATTCGCCCTCATTTTCCGGCTCGCGATACACCACGCCTTTCAGATGATCCACGTTACCTTTGAAGTAATGTTTAAGCCCAAGCTGAATGGCTGCACCCAGGGAGGCTTCCACCACGCGATCGTTGCTGTAGCTGGTCACTGGCAGCAGGATACGCAATGCCTCAGATTCCAGTTGGCGATAAAGGTAGAGATAATCTTCAAACTTCGCTTTTTCGGGTTCAGCGCGATATTTACAGCTCAGGTCATGGCGTGGTTCATGGTCGCGAGGGCGCTGCACCATGCCGCAGCCGAGGCAAACTTTAAACCCGGTGCGTTTCTTTGCCTCTCCTGCGATCATCAGCTCATTGGCGTCATCCGCCATTTTGCCAAAGTTGATATCTCGCAGAGTCACTTTGCTCAAAAACTCAAAGCCAAACGGAATTTCGCCTTCATCAATGGCATAAGCGGCCGATACATCCTCTTTTTCGAAGCTGACCAGCAGCTGTCGCTGAAAGAATGCCGGTTCTCGGCTATCGCTCTCATCACTGATCTGGCTGTCACGGGCGCTTGAGCGGGCATAAACCTGGCGAAGCTTCAGTAACGTCGTTTTTTGTCCGGCATCAGCCCAACCTGGTGTGCCGCATTTAGGGCAGTATTTATGCTGATCGCCGGTCTGATCGATATTCTCGCTGTAGTTACAGTGGCTGCAAATACGCCAGTTTTCAGGCTCAGACAATTTAAGATCAATCTGTTCGATTTCAACTTTATGCCCGCCCGCATAGAAGTTATTCAACGGGGCCAGTTCAGCCAGCGCCGTTGATGCCGGACGTTCGTATTCGTAGGTCGTGTTCTGATACTCACGCGTCTCCCCACCGTCTTTACGCCGCCACAGCACAGAACGCAGCGTAATACCGGCCTCCGGGAAGGCGTAGTTGGGAAGTAATCCTTCATCGGTGAGGAAATTAAGCGTTTGCTTGTTGTTGATCTGGTTCACCAGCGCCATCAGCGCCTGACGTTCCGAAGTCAACTCGCGCATATCGCTGTCAAAGTTTTGATCGTGCGGATCGCTCTCCAGCTTGTCGATACTGCGCTTGAGTTTATCAATCCGGGAACGCAACGATTTGCGATCTTCCACCAGCAGTATTAATGCTTGTTCGATACGTTGAACCAGAGAACGCTGCCCTGATGCCCCTTGCAAATATGACAGTAACTGTAGACGAGTGTCTTCCGTAAGATCCGGGAAGATGGACGAGAACTGCTGAGCAATATCCGCATGATGTTGTTCAACATAACGCAGGAAGTTATAAGGGAACCCAGATTTGTGTCCAAACTCCAGCTCGTCCAGCATCTGCTTCACATTTTTGCTGATAGCAGATGCCGGGACGCCAGTTTTCACCCAGTTGTCCATGCAGAATGCGGCCAGCTGACGCTCCAGGATAGCCGTTGCGTTCAGGAACACACCAGGGGCCTGTACCTGCCCTTGCATCATCTCCAGAGGCTCTTCAAAGAAGAACTGATCGTGCGGGTTCCCCTCAGCCACCGTAATGTTAAGCGCATTGCCGTCTTTACGCCCGGCACGACCAATACGCTGTAAGTAATTAGCCTGCGCGGGTGGAACAGAACAGAGTAATACCGTAGAAAGGTCACCCACATCGATACCCATCTCCAGCGTCGGTGTTGCCGAAAGCAGGTTGATATTCCATGGCTGATTACCGCGGTAGAACGATTGTTCCGTAGCCTCACGATCTTCACGGCTCAGTAATCCGGTATGCTCTGCCCCCTGAACACGAGCGATGTCCATATTATCCCAGTGCCAGGTCACTGTATTTTCAGTTTCCTGATAGCGGCCTTCACAGCGCAGAGAAAGACATGGCGCGTTTCGCCAGTGCCACCCCTGATCGGCCGGTGCCCGAACAACCTCACGACAGCAAGAGCAGTTTAGCTGAACAACATCTCGGCTCACTACCAGCGCTGAAGGTACTAGCCCCCAAGCTTCTTTGCCTTTTGTGTCAAAGTCTTTTACCAACCCGGCCATTTTCAGTGTCGCAAACAGACGTCGTAAAACCGTCTCGGCCAGGCTGCTGATAAACAGATTATTGCCGTTGCTGAGCGTTCGGTTGATCCAATGCTGATACCAGCTGGGGTTGGATTTCGCACCAATCAGTCGATGGAAGCCATTTATTTTTTCAAACGAGGCATAGGCCGGTTTACGCGTTTTCGGACCAATAGACGGCATATAGCGTGAAGTTCGCTCCTTCTGCGTCATCATAAAGGTCTTACCCTCACGCCGATAACTTTCGAACGCCGGATGCAAAACAGCTCCCGCCTGCCGCTGATGCCAAAGAACGCCAATCACCAGGTGTGCCACCTGCTCAACGCTGACCCCAACCATTTCATCACCCAGCTCTTCGGCAAGCTGTTGGTGAAGCGCCGTTATCGCTGAATTGAAACGCGTAATATCAATTCCTGCCGCTGCGTAACCGGTGGCCTCCAGCGTACGGCCAATTCGTGCGCGTAGGGTAAATTCGCTGTATACCTCCCAGTCGAGACGAAGAGAAACCAGCTCCGGTAAATCGGAACTCTCTGCCAGCTGGCCTTCGTTCTTCAGTGTCTGGTAATCGTTCATCCACTGCATGTTGGGCGCGATGAAGCTCGCAGCAAAATGAGCATCATCCGGTGAACGCTCACGCGTCTGCTGGCAGACGCGTGCCGCAAAGGCATCCAACGGTAACGTTTCTTTTTCACCCAACACGCTGGCGATTTGTCCACGTACCATCAGCGGCCAGGTTCGGGCGGTAAAGAAGCTGGCGCGGTGTGCGGCATCCTGTACCGAGTCAGAAAACGTAATCAGCTTTTTATGTTCGTTGAACTGGCTGCCATAAAGCTGATGGATCATCACCGCTGACAGGCTGGCTGCCTGTGACCCTAGAATCGAAATACCTTGTTTGCTGTTGCAGTACGGACATTCGTTGGCAAATTCCAGTTCATCCTTACGCTCTTTGAGCATATCCGGGATAAGTACTTGTAGCAGACCAGTATGGCCACAATGCCCGCACTGCACGTTAGATTGCTTATTGAGCTTTAAACAGGAAGGGCACAGCTTCTGGTGAACACCGCTGACAGGTTTATCGTTGTTATCCGGGAAGGCCAGTACAATAGAACGGCCTTTTTCGAAGAACTGACGATAAATACCGTCCAGATCAGTTTCGAGTTGAACGCTCTGACCATGGCGCAGGCTCGCCCACCCGGTAGCATGGCAGTCACGACAGTGAATAACAGGAAGATAATGTTCGCGATCTTCCACCGCGACATCATCAGCAAAAACAAGCTCAGGTGTTTTTGACACGCTGGCAACCAGGCGGCGCATCTCGCGCAACCACAGCTGAGAACGTAGTTGCACAAAAGGCAGAACGGGACGTGCTTTATTCGCCTGTAGGCGCTTTTCCCGATCTTCCTGTTTTTCTGGAACCTCCAGGCGTGCCTGGGCAATCAGTGCCAGAATGCTTTGCAGCACGCGGGTCGCATGCCCGGCGCTTTCCGCCAGCATCACCTGGAGATTTTCCAGGCACTGCTGTTCCGACAAAATACCGCCCTGCAAATCCTCCAGCAGTACGTGCAGGATGCTGTGGTGACGTAACAATGCGCCCAACTCAATACGCTTTTCACGTCCGCGATCGCTGTTCAGATCGGCAGGTAATTGCAGTGAACTATCCGGGAACCACAGCGGAATTTGTCCGTTCAGATAGTCTACCGGGCTGGCGTACGTTTGCGGATCCAGCGCAGCGCTGACATCCTGGCCCGGATACTGACTGTACTCGATAGTATAACCTTGCAGATATTCCGCCGCCGTGTAGCGATCTTCACGAATAACCGCGTCATCACTAAATGGCTGATCAAAGATCGTTTTCGCGTAATCGAGTAGTTGCCCCAGTTCGTCACCTACGGTAGCCGACGTCCCCACGCAGGCAAAACGCTTGTCATCGACACCAATATGATGCTTTAAGCGGCGCACCAGACAGGCCAGATCCGATCCCTGCGCACCATCAAACGTATGCAGTTCATCCACCACCAGATAACGCAGTGACCCTGGCTGGTTATAACGCCAGAGTTTCTGATCGCCGGGGCGCATCAGCAGGTAATCCAGCATCTTATAGTTGGTTAGCAGGATATCCGGCGGATTCTCACGCAGGGTATGTTTGCAGGTGATGACTTTATCCGCAGACATCTTTTTGCTGGGCTCGATTTCACTGTCGCCGACAAACAGGCCGACGGTCACTTTGCCATGCAGTTGCGGATCGCTGGCGATGGTTTTAGCGAAACGGCTGGCCTGATCGGTTGCCAGGGCGTTCATCGGGTAAATGATGATCGCTTTAACACCGGCCTCTGATGCCCCAGCACAATGGTTAAGCAGCGGGAACATAAAACATTCCGTTTTACCGGAACCCGTCCCGGTCGCCACCAGCGTCGGCTGAGGCACCTCGATACCCAGGCGCTGGAACGCCTGCGCCTGATGCGCATGTGGTGGGAACGGCAGCGTCAGGTTGGGAAAGAAATTCAGCGATAAGTCACTTTTACGAAACGGCAGCTGAGCGGAAAGATACGGACCTTTCAGCAGCGTTTCCGGCTGGGCCAGAAATTGCTCCAGCATCGAGACGTTATTGTTTTCTTCACCATTAAACAGCGGGCTGTTAAGCGGGAAGGCTGCCCGTAAAAAGGAAGCAACGCTGTCGGCAACCTGCCGACTGACAACAGAAGGCAGCATCAGGCGCTCTCCTTATCTTGTGCAAAAAATGCCCAGGCCACTTTGTAATCATCTTCGCGGTCGGGTTTGATAAACGGAGCCTGCCAAGTGACAGTACGGCGCTCGCCTTCGTCGCTTCGGGTATAGTCATCAAAAGTGACGCTAACGGTACCGGTTTGCAGATGCTTGACATCATCCCAGCCGATGGCTTGATCGGTGCAGTCGCCGCTGGTCCATTCAGGGCTGTCGACATCAAAGACAAAACCGTTTTTCAGGTCCGCTTTACGCGCGGTACGCGGCAGACCAACACCCACCAGGCCTTTGCTTGGGGTAAAGACAATGCGGCCGTTTTGATCATACCAGGTATCGGCTTCATACTGACGCATGACCGGGAACTGAACGCGGTAGATAGTAAGCAGTTCTTCGAGGGTTAAACCCAGTGCCTGTGCCACCAGCACGTCGATTTCCACCAGCGCCTGACGGCGACTGTAGTCGGAACGTAAGGCGCAGTTACGCTGCCACTCTGGGGTCAGATCAGCGAAGAAATCCTGGGGAAGTTGTGGGAGATTGCGGCTCCAGCGCTGGGTGTTGAAGTCTGAGTTATAACAGGATTCCCAGAGAGCTGCATAATCATTTACCAAAGATACTAAACATAGGGCTCGGGTATGCAATGCTTTACGGTAGACAGCTTTAGTTAATAATGGCAGCTGATTAAGCATTGAAATATTAGCATGCCCGGAACCTGTACTTTTAACTCTAAAGTCTAGCGGTAGCGATATAGTCTGACAAAAGAAATCCAAGAGTTCTTTTTGGTTACTAAAAACAGTACTTAAACAGGTGTGAATATGGCTTACGCCCGGAGGCACGATTGTAGTAATCAGTGTTCTTTCAGATGAGGAACCAATCATTTCGCGATTCACAAAACGATAATAATCCGTCACCTTCCTCGGCTCGTCTTCATCCTGTTCTTTCCACGAAACCCGTGGAGTGCGCTTTGCATACTCCTGTGCATCACATGCCGGAATATAGTTAGTGCGCGGCAGGTAATCGTCGGGCAATGTTAGCAAGTCCATGCAGTCATAATCGCTGTTTAACGTACAGTTTTGGCGTGGTGTCTTGTAGAACGGCGTCCCAACAAAGAAGTGCGGGCCAGACAATACCCATTGTGATGCTTCCTCAGGGAACTGTGTCTTACGTTCAATAGTGCCGTCTTTCTGCTGGTTTGTTTCGTGCCACATTTCCAGAGACAGATACTGCCCCTGCAAATCACCTAATCTCTTCGGCTGATTAGCAAACTTTTCCAGCACAGCAACAAGTTGTTCTGCGTGCAAAGCTGGCAGACGTGCCTGCCAGGCTGGCGTTCCTTCGCTGTCATACAGACGAGCAAATAAAGAGAGCTCCTTCAAACCAATATGAATTAGACGTGAACGGTGGCCCGACGTATTCCAGGAAACTTTGATTTTGCCTTCAATTTCCTGCTCATCTTTGATACCAGGAACAGGGCCTGCATTGTTGTGTTCAAAAGAGGCATCAATAGCGCTTACTGCGTAAACATTTGACATATTAATAAAGGACGGTGTTGTATTCTGCGGTCCATATACGTTAATGCTGAACATCGTTGCATGATGCACTTCAGCAAAAAGACTCAATTCGTTATGAAATTGAAAATGTGTCCTCAACCTCGGATACACCGACGCACGCAACTGCCCGCCTTTCGGATCGTCATAAATCCCCTCCGGATGCAGGAACCCTGCCACGCCTTTCTGCGCCCCTAAGCGCCATGCCTGCGGCAGGAAGCATTTATACAGATTAGTCTGCACACCGCGTAGCACCGGGTAGTTCTGCTGCGCATTCAGGAAGTTTTGCATCCCTTCGCAACCCTCATACTCGTTGCGCCAGGCATTTTCGAGCAGCGAAATTCGATTGAAGATTTCATGACGTAATGTCGCCAACTTTGAGGCACTTAATCGGCCTAGAACAAACTCCGGCTCGTAGTCGCCCAGCACACCCGCTTCCTGCCATTCCACCTTCAGCCACGGCGGGTTTCCAAGCATCAGGTCAAAACCACCACGCTCGGCGTACAGATCGCAGAATTCCAGATCCCAATGGAAGAAACGGTGCTGCTTTTTCAGCGCATCAACAATCGCCAGACGCGGCAAATGGCGGAACAGCACATCGGTTTTCAGGCGACCTGCACCGGAAAACAGCGAAGACTCTTCACGCACCATGCCCTCGTCGGCAAACAGATCGCCGGTGGCCTGTTCTGTACTTTCTATCACTCTTTCCGTGACGACAATACCGTCGAGCAGAGTCTCCATCTCCATCAGCCACATACCGCGATCCGGCAGTTCATCCGCTTTGTCGATCGGCCAGAACCACAGCGCGCACCAGTAGTCCATCACCCAGCGCAGTTTCTGATAGGTACTGTTATCTTCGAGGCGGCCACTGAAGGTTTCATCTTTGCTGCTTAAAGAAGAGCGAACTTGAGCCGTATTTTCCGCAGGCCATACCGGGTAATTGTCGGCGGTTTTCTGACGCTCGGCTTTCAGCTGCTGACGGAACGTGTTCCAGAGTGCTTCCACTTTGCCGCTGATGCGCTGCACATCAACAATCTCATGTGGAGCAAAGCTTTTAGTAAACTCTTTGCGCCAGCTATCCAACGCTTTGAAATCATCCGGATAGCGCTGCTTAACGGTTTTGTCGCTGTAGTTGGCCATGCCGCTGTCCGGCAGCAGGAAGTGGAAAATCTGCTTCTCTTCGCGTGGAATATTCATCGCCAGCTCGGCCGGTTCGCTGTTAAGCCAGCTCGGATCTTTCGCTTTTTTGTAAGTCAGCTCGCTCTTGTTGAACACCTGACGGCGTGCGCCAACCAGCGAGTTGCCGCAGTGCAGCTGGTAGCCAAACCACGGTACAAATGCATCGCCGCTGATGGCGTTCAGCCACAGCGACACTTCCGCCAGTTCCACCGCCACCGGGTTTAAGTCCACGCCGAATACGTTGTTATCGGCAATGTACATTTTCACCCGTTGCAGCTCCTGGGTGTAGCGATCCTGAGGAATGCGGCGACCTTCCGCCTGCTGTTTGTGGAACAGGTAAGCTTCCGCCAGCTGGTTGATGGCTTCGTTAAGGAACGCTGCGCTGCCCATCGCCGGTTCGCACACGGTGAGGTTTAAGATTGCATCGGCTTTGGCGTGCAGATCGGTAATCGGATCAATCTGCTCTTTAAACAGCTCTTTCAGGGCATATTTGACTAACGAGCGGGTCAACACTTCCGGGGTGTAATAAGAGGCGGATTTTTCGCGGTCGCGCCCGGCCATGCGATAGATAAAGCTGCCTTTACGATGAATACGCAGGCTGCCGTCTTTTTCGTAGACCTTCTCGTCGTCGTGGTATTTGCCGATCTCGTCTTTGCTGACGAAGTAGCCCGTTTCCAGTTCGTTAAACTCTTCTCCGGCTTTTTTCACCTCGTAGAGGTCATCACTGGCAAAGAATCCTCGGTAAGAGAGCAGCGCTTCATACACTGCACCTAACTGGTTGATACCCAGCTGGCGATAGGAGATACGCCCCCGGCGATTAAAACGTCCTTTACCCGGGCGGCTTAACGACATCGCCTGAATAATTTGTTGCAGGGTTTCGTTGCGGAACACCACA
The DNA here is from genome assembly GCF_009905315.1 of Citrobacter sp. LUTT5. Taxonomy (NCBI): domain Bacteria; kingdom Pseudomonadati; phylum Pseudomonadota; class Gammaproteobacteria; order Enterobacterales; family Enterobacteriaceae; genus Citrobacter; species Citrobacter sp. LUTT5. The sequence continues at coordinate 4,357,742 of NZ_CP047606.1, forward strand.
CGGTTAAGAATACGGGTGTTATTCGCTTCAAAAAGATGGCTTTCCAGACGCGGCACGCTGAACTGATGGCTGTGAATAGTGATCAGGTCGCCGCTCTCCAGGTCGCTCTGCATTTTCACGCCGCCGCTGTAGCCGTCACGCACCAGTTTGAACAGCATATTCAGGCTATCGTGGAAGTAGCGCCCATTGCGATCTTCTTCGCTGGTCAGCGGGATCATCTCCAGATCGCGCAGCGTTTCCAGGCTGTAGCCCTGCAGATAGGTTTTGGCGGTCATCGGCGCATAGCCCAGTACCGGGCGCGCTTCGATATAGAACAGGAACAACAGACGATACATATACCGCAGGCATTCGCGGCTCAACTCATCCGGGTTAATAGCACGTTTCCCGGTATAATAAGCCAGCTCGTTGTCGATGAGATAACGCATCGCTTCATTACCCAACAGCTCAATGCTCTCACGCAGGGCATATTTCAGATCTTCCGACACGCCAAACGCATGTTTGTGCGAATTGTCATCCAGCGAATCGAGGTACGGTGCACCGCTGCCTGGCAACAGCGAATCTTTGTGTAGCAACACCGACGTCGCTTTCAACGTATCCGTTTCACGACGGCTTAAAATTTCTTCAAAATCAAAGCGCAGCAGGCGGTTTTGCGCCCACTTAGTACGATCCAGCAATAACAGCTGGCGGTTACCGAGCAGCAGCACAAAACGCGGCGGTTCATTTTGCGTGAAGACCACCGTGGAGAGCAGATCCTGCCAGCTGCGGTATTCGCCGTTCGCTTTTTTACGCAGACTGTCGCGCTTATGTTTATCGGTATCTGCCGGGAACTGCGCGGTCAGCAGCGACAGCGCCAGCGGATCCAGCGTTCCTTCTTCCTGGTCATGTGCTTCGACAATCCACAGCCACGGACTGCCGTCGGTGCTGTTGTAACGAGCCAGTACCGGCAAAGGCGTATCGTCATCCAGCATCTGAATATGCGGATTGAGTTCATAACCCAATGCCTTTAATAGCGGCTGCCAGCGAGTGCGTTGATCGGCAAGACGCTGCGGGATCTGGCGCTGTTTTTCATGATCAGTGAGTTTGCGGAAAAACTCTGTCGCCAGGCTGTTAAGCTGGTTCCACGGCGCGCGGTAGCCTGCCTCAACCTCTTTGCCCTGTTCACGGGCAGCGCGTTCAGCCTCGCGAGCGGCATTTTCCTGCTCAATCCAAGGCTCCAGAACATCACGGATGTCGCTGGTAAAGACTTCGCCCAGATAGTGGTTGGAGTAAAATTCGTTTTCGTTATTAATACCGACCAGCGCCATAATTAGCCCTCCGCTCCGGTGATTACAGCAATAACCTGGATGTAGGGCTCTTTTTCGGTGGTCATGGTGTCCTCAATCCATTGGATATAACTGTCAAAATTGTGTTCGATTTCTCGCTGACGTTGTTCTTTGCGGCTCTGTTTCACTGAAAGCTGCTGTTTATTATCGGCAAAATCCAGCTCCAGTTGACTCAGCTGACGCCCACGCAGAACATCCAGCTTCTGTAGATGCTCATTGAGCTGCTGATTGATACGCTCTTCAAAAGCATTTCGATCGTGAACAAACACATCCCGCGCATGGGCGATTGCCGCCTCCAGCAGATCCTGCTGGCGTTGATGGTTGCGATCTTTGCCGCCACTGTTAGTCAGCTTGCTACTCAGTTGCGGATGTCGTTTCAGGAACTCAGCAAAAGGCAGGCTACCGCTTAACGTTTCGCGGTTAAAGCTGACCACCAGCCACGGGTTCACCATCGGGTGCGACTTACGGTTCGGGAACAGCCCGGAAAGGATGAAATGATCTTCATCAGGCTCAAACAGGTGTGGCAGGCGCATCACCGGAGCCTGGTGGCGACCAAAGGCGGACTGAATTTTGTCGTCTAACCACTGCACGACCGGGTTAATTTGCCAGAGATACTGCACATCGGGCCAGGCATGTTGCTCACCACGCGCACGCGAAATGGCTTCCGTAATAACAGTTTTGTCCTGGCTTAGATAAAGCTGCCAGTTTTCCGGCGCAATTTCCGGCGGTAACTGGTTAAAGCGACGGCGTAACTCCTCCGGTGCGACCAGCGATAAGGTGTTATCAGGCAAGGTATCGTATTGCACGGTCTGGCCGCAGGCCTTCAGATAGCCCAGCGCTTTTTCGCAGTATGCCTGCTCATTATCGAACAGGCTAATGTCACTTTCGGTCACGGTTGAGGCATCGCTGGACACTGCGCTGCAGATTTCGCCAAACAGGTCGTGTTCAGAATTTTCAGTGACATTGCTATTCAACAGGTCGTCGAACAGGCTGGCGCCATCGTCCTGCATCATGAATTCAGCAACCTGCTCTTCTTCCTCTTCCTGGGTAAATTTGCCGGTAAATTCGGAACTGTCGCCGATATTCTTCTGCGCCTGTTCGTCTTTATTGATCAGCACTTCCAGCACGCGCATATCACCGTTGATCTGCGGTTCACTGGCTTCAGTCAGCAAGTAACGGATCTGTGGCTGGTGTTTTTGCCCGTAGCGGTCAATACGTCCGTTACGCTGCTGGAATACCATCAGCGACCACGGAATATCGAAGTGAATCATTTTATGGCTGAGGTGGTGCAGGTTGATACCTTCAGACGCGACATCCGAGCAGATGAGCAGGCGCAGCGGAGACTGGGATTTGCCAAACGCTTCGACGGTTTCCATCAGAACTGTATCGCCCTGATCGCCTCGCAACGTGGCAATTTGATCGTCTTTCAGCTTGAGATCGGAACGCAGTTGCTGCTCAAGGAACTCAAGCGTTTTGATACTCTCGGTAAAGATCACCAAACGATCTTCCGTGTTATTCGTTTTCCAGCGGAGATCGTTACGGATGGTCTCCAGCAATAACTGATACTTGCTGAACTGACTGGCATCAATATTATTGAGTGCCAGCAGCAATGACTCTAATTCGTTAATCTGGCTCTGACTGTTTATTTCTTTGCGGTTCTCCAGCCGCTTCAGGCGGTTAGCCACCACGCTGGCACATGCCATTGGACTGGAGAACAACGCTTTTTCGAGCGTAATTTTGAACAGGCGGCCTTTATTTGACCGCGAGTCTTCATCATCATCGTCACGGAACTGACTCTCAACCAATCGGCGGTAGGCTTCTTCTTCAGCTCCGGTTGCCGGGCGCATCAATTTGACGATATTGCGCTCCGGAAACTCGCCAGCCATCTGATCTTTTACGTCTTTTTTAAAGCGACGCACAACCAGATTTTTGTCGGCAAAATCGGCGTATTCATACTCTTTAGGATTAGCAATGGCCGTCGGGTCGAGCATGTTCATCAGGCTAGCAAAACTTTCAGCCTTACCGTCATGCGGCGTGGCCGAGAGCATAATCAGCGTATCGCTACGCCCGGAGAGCAATTTTGCCAGTTTGCTGCGTAAGGAACTGGTCCCACGTTGAGCGACGTTATGTGCTTCATCGATAACAATAATATCCCACCAGGCGTTTTCCAGGTGGTGGCGATATTCGATGTCTTGTTTCAGAGTATCGATGGAGATAATGGTCTTATCGAAATAGTGGAACGGGTTGTGGTTGGTTGGGATGCGGTTACGCACCTTTTGTAAACCAGCGGAGTCAAGTCGCGTCAACGGAATAGCAAAACGGCTCCAGAACTCTTTCTGGAATTGCGTGAGCATGGATTTAACCGCCAGCACTAGAATGCGTTTGCCACGTCCACGGCGAATCAGCTCTGAAACCAGGATACCAGCTTCCAGCGTTTTACCCAGCCCTACCGCATCAGCAATTAATATCCGCTGGCGCGGTTGCGCCAGTGCCATGCGCGTGGGATCGAGCTGAAAGGGCATGGAGTCCATCGCAGCCTGATGCCCAAAATGGACTTTGCTGTCAGTCGGGACGCGTTGGCGTAGCTGGCCCTCTATGTACAACTGAGCCGCCTGGTAATTGGCTGACTCATCTTCCACCAGATTTGTTTTTGCTGGATCGAGAATCTCGACTTTTTGCTCCAGCTTTGTCAGAAATAGCCCTTCTTTACCGCGTACCAGCTCCGAAATTCCATCACAGGTCAGCAGGTGACCACCATCTCCGCTGTCATCCGCCCGGCGAATGCGCCACTCTGCATCACGAATAACCACCCGCATCCCAGGTGCATAATTTTGCTTATTCATCGGTTTTTCTGTCTGTATGAGGCAGTGGCGGTAACACTATCCCGAGCGATGTGGTGCGGCACACTGCGATAAAAAAGAGGGCCTTAAAGATAACATGAAGGGCAGCGTCAGGGGGATAAAATGGAATGTAATGCGCAGAAATCACGCATAAATTTCAAACAACGATAGTTAAAAAGTGAGCTGGGTCAACTCCCCCACACTGAGTCGGTGGGGGAGAATTCGTTTAGCCTGCGATGATATAACTCTTCAATCCATTATCCGGGGCTATAACCGATGCCCGGCATGTTGCCAGGCGCTCGACCTGATTCGGTATTCGTCCTGAAAAATCGAAGAATGTGTCACCTGTACAACGCCAGTAACTCAGTCCCATATCGAGCAACACATAATGTTCACTGCCATCGCTGAAGGTCACGGTCAGTTCACGTCCGTGATCGGTGTTCTGATTATCTCCTGCTAACCATGAGATTTTCCCTGACCAGGCTGGCCCAAGGTAGCCCTCTTCCAGCAACGTGGTCATAACTTGCTGGCGATCCTGCTCATCAAGCCATGCGTTATAGAGTGAATCGTGTTGGCGAGAACTGTACTCTAACTTTTTAACTGAAACAGTGAGTTCGGCACGTTCTGCCAGCCCCTGTTCAACCAATTCCGTCAAAATTTCACCTAACAAACGTACAGTAAATGGGCTATTGAGATAACGATCACTATAATGGACGTGAGTAATTTCGCGTCCATTAGTAAAAACCTTCTTCCAGCCAGCATGCTGCTGAGCTATCAGTGCCCAGAAACGCGAACCAAAACCTTCCACCTGACCGTCAAGTTGTTGGCTGAGATTGATGCGTACCGCCCCGGCGGGCAATGCTGGCAGTAAGTCTTCTGCACTCAAAGTCTGACCCGAGAATGTTTTTCTGGACGCCCCTTTAATCGTCACTACCGGCGATGCCGAGCTTTGTCCCCATAATTCACCGGGCGAAACGGTGGCACTGTCGGCAGCGGCCCACTGTTGGGTTTGCCCCTCACGAGTGACCTGTGCCAGTAAGCGCCCATTCCCTTGCACAAGTTGCGCAGTGTCTATAGATTTCACTTGCAAGCATTCACCCGGTATCGCCGCTAGCGCGGAAAGCTGATGTCTGGTGCTATCAGCTAAGTTTTCCAGCTGCGTGGCAATCAGCAACTCAACATTGCCCCCAGAGGAAGCAAACTGGAGTAACTCTTTAAATAATGGCCATTGCGCAAAACTCCACTGTTCCTGCGACCCAGCAAGAACCAACGAGCAAGAATCATAAACCTCGCTGTTCAGGCATTGCGCAATACGCAAACTGAGTGGGTTGGTTTCAACCCGACTACTTTCTCCGAAGTACTGATATTCTGGCGCGAGATTAAGCCGCTGTAGACGAAGATTAGTGAGCAGGGTTAATGCCTGGTGACGATCTAATTTGCCGACATAATGCTGACTGTCGTAGCTGAGCAAGCAGTGGTGACAGAATTTATCACAGCTGCAATCGAGCAATTTTCTGGCGTAATTAAAGACATCCGACCAATTATCGATCAATTGCACTGCATAACCCGCACCACCAGCATTATTATCGTAAATAAAGATAGAATATCCAGTGAAGCCATCGATATCGCGCGCTTGCTGTGTCGTCACGCCCAGCTCAGTATTTTCGATACCCAATTTATGCGCTAATCCTTCACGCAAAGCAACCGCAAGGGAACGCGCGGCAACATCATCCCTGATCAGTAAGCCACTATCATCACTGAGTTGCAGCTCAACCATATCTGTACGGCTGCTATATCCCAACCACAGATCTTTATGAACATGACCGTGGCACAATTTATTGTTCCCCTGCCGATCATTACTACCGCCTCTCAACAGGTAGTGTGTATTTTCCTTCTCCGGGTTCTTTAGATTCTCCGGAGTACGCTGGGGCTGGGTTTGAGATTCTGCCCGGCCACAGGAAAGACAAATTGCGTAGCCATGACCAAATTCACCCTCACTAAAGTGGAACAATTCCCCGCTATGACTAAAACGGTAACGTCCGAGTCCAGCATCGGGTAAGGAGACCCATACCGAAGAAGGTACAAGAACACGAGGATCTTTCCAGGGAAGTTGCGCAGGCATGGATACATCATTATGTGCCTGATAACGAATGTCTGTCGCGAAACCGACAGGCTGTAAATACCGCTTCACATCAAGCTGCTGTATATCTGCCTTGCAGTGGCAACATTCGACAGGCCGGGTGGCGCTGGTCGCTCCCGCGCCGCATTTACGGCAATGCCAGAACCACGGAATATGATGATCGCCAGACAGCTCCTGCCCGCTGGCAAGTACTTTACCAAGCATAATACCCGAGGAACGATATACTTTTCCGCCCAATACCACATCAGCACCAGGAGCATATTCACGTAATGCTGTGGGCAGGTCACGGCTGGGCAGTTTTTCAATGCGGCGAGAAAAGTTTTCTCCCCCTTCATTAGGGTCAGCCTGAGTGGCTTTTATTGCGCGACGTCTTTCCAGTTCATCCGCGGTCAGATAATTGAAATTGACCACGCCAACCGGGAAACCATGACCCGGCAGGAACGCTTCACTGATGAGTTTAGAAAACAGATAAGCACCGCGATAATCACGAAGCTGATAAGTGATTGCTTTGCCTGCTGGCGTTTCTTCCCACGCGCTGTTATCTGTTTTCAACGCTTCGATGTTTTCCAACAGTATGGCAAGTTGGCTTCTCCAACGAGTATCAACCAGCTGCATCATCGTTTGCGTACGAGTCAAGAGCTGTGGCGGCGTCAATGACATCAGTACAGTTCCCTGGGTAAGGCGTTTAAGTTTATCCGCCAGCTGATCGGCCTGATGATTTAACCAATGGAGAAAACGAAGACACTGGCTCTCATCACCTTCAAAGAACCATTTACAACTCAGTTTTGTCGCATCAGGAACTTCAGCTCGTAAAAACGCACCTAAAACCAATGCGTTAACATGCCGCTGAACAATACTACTGCTACCAAAACGAACCCGTGGGGCACTCGCAACGGTGTTGAACGCCCAGAGAGGGTCTTTGAATACCTCCATTCCATGCGCGGTGTTTTTACATAACGTAATGGCGGCAGATGCGCTTTCACCGCGACGGCCAGCACGGCCAGCACGCTGCAAATAATTCGCCGGAGCCGGAGGAACGTTATTCATCGCGACCAAACTCATACCACCAATATCCACGCCCATTTCCATGGTCGTGGAACAGTTCAACACATTGACTTTCCCTGCTTTAAATTGTTTTTCATTAAACTGGTTCTTCTCTGGTGTTCGCTGCGCTGAGTGTTCCTCCAGACGATACCAGCTATCTTTCAGGGCCAATCGATCACTGCGAGTAGACCATACCCCCTCCTCCCGAGCATGTTGAATGCGTTCATTACATTCCAGCCAGTGCAGGCGCTCTTCTCGCGCCATTTCTCCACCACCAGATAAACGCCAGTGACGCGCAGGAAGCTCAGGCATTTCAATCAATACAGCTTTTTCAGGTGCTATCTCTTTGCTACCTGGTAAATACGGAGAATAACCCAATAAAGTGACATCTAACGCACGGCGAGTATAGGGGCAACGCCAGACTTGCTTTGGACTGTAAAATTCAGCTTGTTGTTTAATGTCCAATTGATAACCCGATTCAAACTGACGCAGGCATGGTCGAATAGCTTCCCAGACCTCATTCATTAAGTAATTAACCAGCGCTTTCCAGTGAGCCTGCTCAGGCTGTATTGCCGGAAAGACAGCAATTAATAGCTTAATGACCCGGTTATAATGACGATCGCGTATTTGTGGCCAAAGTTGATCACGTTTCTGCCCTTTGTATTTTTTATCTGGCCCCTGCAGCATTTTTACCGGGAAACGTGCTCCCATCCAGCGAGGGTACTCCTCGTTTTCGTAAAAAACGGCACTGTTTTCACGTATAAAGAAATCAAGGGTAATCTTCAATAAATTACGCCATTCCGGTAATTGCTTATCGGGGTCGGGTAATAATGTCTTCCAGTCCTGCGGGCAGGTTGTGACTTTATCAATAAATGGATAGTGAATGGCCACCAGCCCCAGACTTTCGAGGGTCCAGGCATTTTTAGGGCGGCGACCAAACTCACTGTATAAACAAAAATCAGCAAACTGTTGTTTAGTAAGCTCAAGTCCAGACAAGTCTTTAAAACTGCCTCTCATTCTGTCCGCAAGGTCCACACTGCCAACAAGTTGTTCAGACAGAGTTTGCCACGACATGGTTTTCTTCTGCTGATTGCCTGAATTGACGAGGAGTATTTGCATTGCTTCAGCATGTTCCTGACTTAAGGAACTAACCATCGGCTCGATAATTCTAAGCGCCTGAACGTCTGCTGGGCTAAGCTTCTCATTCGAAACCATCGCTTTTCTCAGTGCGTCGATGGAATTTTTTAACGGAGGGATAGAAAACTGGGTAATAAAACTCTCTAACAATGCACAATGTGCCGGACTGAGCTTTACTGATGGCTCATTAATATTTGCCAGTTCCTGATAACAAAGGGTTCGTAACGTAGCTTTATCTGCGTCCTGCTGTAATCGGGCAGAGATACGGGCGGTTCCCTGACGTGAATCCGTAAAGGTGAGCAAACGTCGACCATTAAACGGTCCTAACTGCTCTTCTCTTGTTTGCGGTAAAGGCGAAAATTCAAGCAGAGTAGGAATAATTTCATTTAAAAAAAAGGGTGCACCGAGTCGAAGCGGACGGAACAAAGGATTATTTTTCCGTTGGGTGTCACCACAACAAACACAAGCAAAGGAATTATTGCGTCCCTCACCTCGAGATTCAGGTCTTAGCAGATTTATCTCATAGTGCTTTTGCGCCTCGCGGTCGATTTTACCCGCCGTCGCTTCCTCCAGTGAAATGATATATTTTTCACCATCGCTCGCTATAAGACGATCAAATTGGGAGTTATTTTCTAATTCGTTGTTATCTTCATCTTCAGAATAAACATCGAGATCAAGAGCAAACTCATCCTCTTCGGCAGCAGCAGGTTGCGCCACCAACCAGCTCGTTCCATCACCGCGCACTTCCTCCTTGGCAGACAAATAAGCTGAACCACACCCGGAGCAACGTAAGATTTCAAATACAGGCGCACCACAGTCACAATATTGGCGTTGTTCAAACCATACCTGACCAAATGGCCAGTCACTCTCACCTAATTCACTCGCTTTATGTGCGCATTGTTTATTTGAACATGCCCATAGGCCCGCGAGTGTTCGGATAAACCCATGCATACGTAATGGCGTAAAAGCTAGTGAAAATTTAGATTCACCCTCTCGCGATTTCGCCATCAGATCGAGAAGCTGCAGCAGCTCACGGTGATTAATGTCTGGCCAGGTTCTTCTGGCAACATTGAGCAATTCACTCAAACGTACCGCCAGGCGTCCGGGGCGAGTTAACGCCTGACGCAATTGCTGGGCCACACGGTAATGGCACAGCTGTTGGTAAAGTTCCTGAGAACTTAGTGAGTTAAGAGATGCTAAAGATGTGGGATATTCATGACGAATAAGAGACTCCGATATCGGCGGTATTTGTCGATAGCCGCGAACTACTTTTACATCACGTTCTGTGACCCCCGCGAGATCGGCAACAAATTTAGCAAGTTCTTTATTACCTTCAGGAGAATCTTCACCAATAGTGGCCGAGGTAGCAATGATTTGCACAGGTTTATCTGTACCAGGTCCAACATTGAAGGCCTGCATGACGCGACGTAAAAGCAGCGCTAATTCAGCTGCCTGAGAGCCAATATAACTGTGAGCCTCATCAAGGACGATATACTTCAGCATTCCCTGGGACTTTTCAATGACAGGGGCATCTTTGCGACGAATCAGCATATATTCCAGCATCGTGGTATTCGTCACCATGATGGACGGTGGGGCTTCATAAATGGCTTCCCGACTCAATGCCTGTTCAGGTACTTTGAGCTGGTCTTCCTGAACTTCATATTTGGTATGCCGGGTTTCGCCATTATATAGCGCAAAGCGTATCTTCCCTTTAAACCCGCGAGTCCACTCGCGAAGCCGCTCTTGCTGACTATTTATTAGCGCATTCAACGGATACAAGAAAATAGCCTGCGTCCCTGTTAGTGACTGCCGGGTCAAATTTTGCTGACGAATAAGATCTTCCAGCACCGGCACCATAAAACATTCTGTTTTTCCTGACCCTGTACCACTGCTCACTAATAGGGACTGCTTGTCTTCAAGAATCGTTCGCCACGCAGTTAGCTGATGACGAAACGGCACTGGCGCATTGCTCAAAGCATCAACCAGCGGGCTGGAGATCAGTTTGTCACGCAAATCCTCCATTGTTTCATCCGCAGGCATCCAGCCAAACGTACTTTCGAATACCGGATCTGCAAGCAGTGACCCCCCCAGACCTGGAGGCTGGAAATATTGAGATTCCAGATATTGACTCAACGACTTGCTCCGCAATGCCAGCTGACTTACCACCGACCTCACCGCACGCTGATGAAGCTGATTTAGAAGTGGCGCATAATGCAGTTGCTGAACGTTCATCAATGACATACTCCTGCTTGTTCAAAATAATACTGATAGATAACCCCCAATTGCTGCGGGGCTTGCTGATAGTGAAATTCAAAAAGTGCAGTTAGCTGATGCATAAGTTTATTGTTTCTTTGGGAAAGCAGCGCCGCGACTAACATCAAATTAAAACGTTTTTCAAAACGAGTGTGATATGTGTTTTCGATCCAAAATTTATTAAAAACAGATTTAAGGTCTGGAGTAATAGCACTATCCCAAAGCTCTTTAGAAAAAATGCTGACACGTCCAAAACTATCTGGGTTTCTTAATAACATCTGTTTGGCATCATTAAACTGCTCGCGGCTTACAGATGGCAATACAGTGCAACCTGCAGGTAATATCTCACTATGTGTAAGCAACATATTAGCGATGGGAACTAATCGACGATCGATATGCGCTTGATGATTTATAAATGCAATAAATGGCTGTAGTATATTTAATGCAAATGCCTTATCATTAATCTGTTTTTCCAGAGAATACCAACACTGTTCAAAGACATCTTTCCATATTGAAACAGGAATCCATCCCCATGAGAAGGGTAATTCCTCCTGTATATCATAAATAGCATCACTATCCCCAGAAAGACATGATGATATTAACAACTGAACAACCACGCAATAATTACTCGAAATTTCTCTAAATAAATCCAGTTCCAGCAAAGGCAAGCTATTATTCAACTTATATTTTTTAATGTACTCAACCAACAAATAACAAGAGTTTTGCAAAGGATTATTTTTCATTTCCAAAAATAGCGCATTACAATATTCCTTGCGTTGTTCTGGCGATGCGTTGCATATAGCATTTAGAAATAAATCATCTGTCTGTAATGTAGGTAGCATCCATTTAATCACTGGTGCAATACGAATTGCACCATCAATTTTACCCACAATTAACCATGGGCCACCTTGATTATTCAACGTCGAGAAATCATAACCAGACTCATCTTTTTTCAGCAGGACTGTGCATAAGTCAGGAGTATTAAGAGAAATGGCTTCAACAACCATGTCGTCTATTTTATGGTAAGGAAAAACAATAGAATCTTTTATATCAACCAGCAATCTTTCATCACCCTCAATAAAACGGCCATCGTAGCGTTTAATATTGAGTGTTGTTTTGTCCTTACCAAATCTGTCAGAGTAAAAATCAACACGTAATGTACTATCATTTTTCCATGCACATACAAGCATGGCGTTCAGCAGATTATAATTCTCATAAAGTGAAATCTGTTGCAATTTTTCATTACGGCCAGATAACAATGGAATATCCGCATGTAAATAATGAAATTTTTCAGACATCGGGTTTTCATCCAACAACTCGATATTAAGATATCCTTTCCCGGCACAAGATATTGTTAACAGCTCAGCGTCCACGCCATGCAAATGTGCTATAGATGCAACACCGTCAAAATGAACAGAACCATCATTACTTACAAACCGTCCACCGCTAACGGGCTTAGGTAATAACAATTTAAGATTAGAACCATCTTTCCAGGATACTCGTAAATTGATGGTGCTCTCTAGCATCTGTGATGAATTACAATCAATAACACACTCGTTTTGCAAATAATCTGATTTAAGTGTTACTTTTTCATTGTTTGAATATTTATCAACCCTTGCATCCGTTATACCAGAGAGTACAATAACTCCTTGCTGAGCAGTCTCGGGAATAATTTGAATATCGAAATCTGCTGGCAAAATCACAACTTTACCGCTAAATAAAACCTCACCATTGACTATTCGCCTGACTTCTATCTGCCCTTTCGGCATTACTGATGCGACAGAAAACCAGGAGTTGTTACCTGAACGAATGGATCGCCAAAAAAGTTCGTTCTCTGGGACAATGCCATGCTGCATATCCTTTTTCCAGCCGATCTTTGGCCAGGCACGATGGACAGGATAATCAGATTTTACCAGATCGATCTCTGTCGGTTTTATATAATACTCAATCGCAGAATCATAAAGTTGCTGCGTGCGAATCGTACAAACTGCGCCATCATGTAAAACAACGCTGAATACTCCGCTTATTTTAGTTAAGCTACGTTCACTATTTTTCAGCAACCTCGGGATATCAAACTCACCTTCTCCACTAATATCCAAATGACTATTTGTCGGTAGCGAAATAAAAAGAGAGTTTTGCCTGGAACTAACAGAGCCCATGCCGACAAGTTTTAACTGCGACTCGCTCTCATTCATCGCTTCAAAAACCCATGGTAAATCTTCGGTAAGCTCATAACCCCCTTTGGGAATTACGTGACCTAGCAGAATCGGCCCTTCATGGAGCGACAACGATATTTCGGTCATCGCATCTGCCCCAGAGAGTTTTTGCATAGCGAAGGGTAATAACTCTACTCGCCAATCTTGCTGTTCATAACGGCTTAGCATTGCCAACCGGGCCCCACCATTTCTCCATTTTGCAGAAATGATGAGTCGTGTCTGTTCCGGCTGAATATTGCTTTCAAACAGGGATATTAACTGTTCAGTACGCATTGTGGCCGGAAATCGAAACCGGGCATCGCAATACCAACTGTCATCAACATCAACCCATATCCTTTCAACCAGCACATTGCTTGATATACGGGGCTCTGAAGATTGAGAAAGTAATCGTCTTACAATCTCTGAGGCATTCTCTTCCGGGAGTACCAACGGAAGTTGAAGATGCCAGTCAGGATATTGTTTGCGTAGTGAGGAAACGGGGTCCTGACCATGAGTGGGATGCTCATTGAGTAACGTATGAAGTGTCTCGCAAAATTCACCAGCTATTTCATAGACGAGTTCATTTTGCATTGTCGCAGGAATAGTGTCGCCCAGTTCTTGTGCGATTATTTCCGCAGGACGCCTTGACGATTGCCCACGTAGTGCCTGATAAACTCGTTTGAAATAGGTTATTAAATAGCCACTTTCATTTTCAATCATCCGGATGGGCAAACCGCCTTCGCAAGCCAGAGTATGCAGATAACCCGATGCTTGACCCAGACTTCTCACCTTTCTTTTCCAGTAACGAATCCCATCATTTACCAGCTTTTGCCGATGTGCGTAAGGTACCTTCCAGCCAATCGATTCTAAAATAACGTCCCATCTTGGATGTCCTGCAGTATGGTTACGGCGGATAAACTCAGCGGCGTATATGCTGAACAAAACATCACTGTAAGAAATGAATATGGTTTTGGGGTAGTTACGTGGAACATGGGCACGAAGAAGAGCAGCCAAACTTTCATACTCTGCATCATGACAACGGTAAGCATACAGCGCCCTCCCATCAGCTCCGGGTAATGAACGACTGCTAAAAAACGCATTGAGCCATCGCAAAAGTGGGTTAACTGGAGTTTTCACAAGCAACCTGCCTTCGATTGATACAATTAGTAACAGATTACTATGATTGCAGGAAAGCTCAACGCCTGAGACCAACAAAATATGATAGAAATCATGTATATCTTGGCGAAAGTTGATACAATCAACGAAGATTCACTGGTTTAAAGGCCACATATTTTACCAGGTGTACATACAATTTTTACACCAGCATTACTAACTGTGATTATTACAGGAATAACAATGTTAGCTCAGCTTTTTGAACATTTGTTTCAATCAATTGATTCCACACTCGTCACAAACATTTTTATTTGGGCTGTTATCTTTGTATTTTGTGCTGCTTGGTGGTGTGATCATAAAAATATTCATAACAAATTCCGAGAGTATGCTCCAACATTAATGGGAGCATTAGGCATACTGGGTACTTTTATCGGTATCATTATTGGATTGCTTAATTTTAATACTGAAAGCATTGATACCAGCATCCCTGTATTATTAGGAGGTCTTAAGACAGCATTCATTACCAGTATTGTTGGAATGTTTTTCGCAATTTTGTTTAATGGATTAGATGCTTTCTTTTTTGCCAATAAACGTCGCCTATTGGAGGCGAATACTCCAGCGTCGGTTACTCCTGAGCATATCCATCAAGAATTAAAAGAACAAAATAAACATTTAGTGAAGTTAATCTCTGGCATGAGTGGTAGCGAAGAGGGTTCCATTGTTGCCCAAATAAAACTACTGCGTAATGAAATCAGTGATGCCTCCCGGGCACAAATATCTAACCATTCTAATTTCAGTAATAAGCTCTGGGAACAATTACAGCAATTTGCAGACCTGATGGCAAAAGGAGCAACCGAACAAATTATCGATGCCCTTAGGCAAGTTATTATTGATTTCAACAATAATTTAACTGAACAATTCGGTGAGAATTTCAAAGCACTTGATACTTCTGTAAAAAAACTTGTCGACTGGCAGGAAAACTATAAAAACCAAGTTGAGCAGATGGGTGAGCAATACCAACAAAGTGTTGAATCTTTAGTCGAAACCAGAAAAGCTGTCGCAGGGATCTGGGAAGAATGCAAAGAGATTCCTCTTGCGATGGCTGAGCTTCGTGACGTGCTGCAAGTGAATCAGCACCAAATTGGTGAACTCTCCCGTCATCTGGAAACCTTTGTCGCCATACGCGATAAGGCAACTGATGTTTTACCTGAAATTCAAACAAAAATGTCTGAAGTGGGTGAACTCTTAAAATTAGGTGCCGCGAATGTCAGCGCGTCTCTTGAACAAACCAGTCAGCAGATACTTATCAATGCTGATTCGATGCGAGTTGCCCTTGATGAAGGCACTGAAGGTTTCAGACAGTCAGTGACTCAGACACAGCAAGCTTTTGCATCAATGGCGCATGATGTCAGCAATTCCTCTGAAACTCTTACCAGCACGCTAGGAGACACTATTACGGAGATGAAACAAAGTGGTGATGAGTTCCTGAAATCTCTGGAAACACACTCAAGAGAATTGCATCGAAATATGGAACAAAACACTACTAATGTTATTGATATGTTCAGTAAGACAGGTGAGAAATTTAATCAACAATTAACCAGCAATGCCGATAACATGTTTGGTTCAATGCAATCTTCGTTTGATAAAGCAAGCGCGGGACTGACATCTCAGGTGAAAGAGTCAATTGAGAAATTTGGTAGTTCAATTAACGAGCAGTTACATGCTTTTGAGCAAGCAACAGAGCGCGAAATGAATCGTGAGATGCAATCACTAGGGAATGCTCTGCTCTCAATCAGCAAAGGTTTTGTCGGTAACTACGAGCGACTACTCAAAGAGTATCAAGCTGTCATGGGACAACTGCAAACATTAATTTCTGCTAATCAAAAACGAGGATAATTGCTAATGGATAAAATCCTTGGCAAGCAGGCCCCTAAAAAAGATCAAGATAATGAACATTGGGTTTCAATGTCAGATTTAATGGCAGGTCTGATGATGGTATTTATGTTTATTTCTATCGCCTACATGCACTATGTGCGTATTGAAAAAGAAAAAATTAAAGAAGTGGCTGTCGCCTATGAAAATGCTCAACTTCAACTCTATAATGCACTAGAAACTGAGTTTACAAAGGATTTGCCAGCTTGGGATGCTGAAATTGACAAACAAACTCTTGAGGTCCGTTTTAAATCACCCGATGTCTTATTTGGTTTAGGTAGCACAGAGCTTAAGCCAAAATTTAAACAGATCCTTGATAATTTCTTCCCTCGCTACCTTAAAGTTCTTGATAACTACCAGGAACATATTACTGAAGTACGTATTGAGGGACATACAAGTACTGACTGGACTGGAGCGTCCAATTCTGACATGGCCTATTTTAATAACATGGAACTCTCGCAAGGGCGAACACGAGCAGTACTGCAGTATGTCTATGGTTTAAAAGAAAGCGCAGCACACCAGAAGTGGGTAAAAAGTAAATTTGCTGCCGTTGGATATTCTTCCGCACACCCTATTCTTGATAAATCTGGTAAAGAAGATCCCAATCGCTCTCGCCGAGTAACATTTAAAGTTGTAACAAATGCCGAGTTGCAGATTAGAAAAATAATTCAGGAGTAAGAGATGAAATTATCTATCGACATTTCTGAACTTATTCAGTTAGGAAGAAAAATGTTGCCGGAAGGCGTTGATTTTTTCCTTGACGAAACGCCTGTAGTTTTTGATCCAATTGATATCGAACTTTCTGCAGGTAAAGAAGTTAGAATTGAAGATCTTGATCCCGGCAGTGGTCTTATTTCCTACCAAGGGAGACAGGTTCTTTTGTATATTAGAGACCATACCGGACGTTATGATGCGGCTATTGAAGATGGAGAGAAAGGGAAGCGATTTCATATTGCCTGGTGTAGAACATTAGATGACATGCGCCAAAAAAATCGATTTGAACGGTATCATGCAACAAATCGTGTTGATGGCTTATTTGAAATTGATGATGGGCTCGGTCGGAGCCAAGATGTCGCTCTTAAAGTTTGTATGAACTGCCTAGAACGCCTTAATTACAAAGGAAGTATAGATAAACAACAGAAAAGAGTAATATTTAAATCATTTTCTTTGAATGAATTTTTTTCAGATTATAGTACCTGCTTTCGCCATATGCCTAAAGGAATCTATGATAAATCAAATAGCGGCTATGTAGAAAATTGGAAGGATATATCCAGAACTACTCGAGAACAAGCTAACTACAAATGTAGTGATTGTGGTGTGAATTTAATGTCCATGAAAAGTCTATGCGATGTTCACCACAAAAATGGTATTAAATATGATAACTCAGCTGAAAATCTACTCGTCTTGTGTAAAGATTGCCATCGAAAGCAACCTTTGCACGAAGGAATATTTGTCACTCAGGCTGACATGGCAATCATTCAACGCTTACGTTCCCAACAAGGGCTTTTGAAGGCTGAATCCTGGAAGGATATTTACGATCTGACAGATCCTTCGATTCATGGTGATATAAACATTATGCAACACAAAGGATACCCGCCACCAGTTCCGGGATTAGACTTACAAAACGCGGAGCATGAAATTATTGCTACCGTAGAAGCTGCCTGGCCGGTTTCAAAAATTGCAGTAAATTTAACACCGGTAAAAGTCGATGGTTGGAAAGTATTCTCCGTGGGAGAACTCGTTAAAGAAATACAATCTGGGGTTATTTTCTAATTATACAACCCAAGTCTGAACAAACAGCAGTTGATTATTAATACTAATCTCTGTAAATTTTGACTTGGGTTCTCTTAATAATTCATATTTATCTATCGTCAAAAGACTGTTTGTAAATCTTAGAATAATCAAATGGTGAAGTCTGCTTCTCCCGATTCGCATCCAGAAAATCAGCCCACCACTGCAACATTAGCCTCCTCTCCCCCAGATGCTCCGCCTTATGTATATAAGCCGCCCGAACAGAGTTGCGTTCCTGATGGCTCATCTGCCGCTCCACAGCATCCCTCGACCACAATCCTGATTCAATAAGTGAACTACACGCCATCGTCCTGAAACCATGTCCGCATACTTCCGTTTTCGTGTCATAACCCATCACTCTCAGCGCCTTATTCACCGTGTTTTCACTCATCGGCTTACGCGGATCGTGATCGCCAACGAAGATCAGCTCACGGTGTCCACTCATGCTTTTGATCTTTTCCAAAATTGCGAGAGCTTGTCGCGACAAGGGAACAAGATGCGGCGTCTTCATCTTTGAGCCACGCTGAGAATGTTTAACACCGTCCAACGGTTCACGCTCACCGGGGATCGTCCACATGGCCGTTTCAAAATCTACTTCTGACCAACGGGCAAATCGCAGCTCGCTCGAGCGGATAAAGACTAACAAGGTAAGTTCGACAGCAAGTCGGGTTAACGGTCTGCCAGAGTAGTGATCAATGCGGTGAAGTAATTCGGGAATACGTTCAAGATCCAGAGCCGCACGGTGCTTTCTTTTCGCCGTAGCAACCGCACCAGCAATCTCTTGCGCGGGGTTGTAGTCGATTAAACCACTCTGCACAGCAAAGCGCATAATCGCGGTAGTACGCTGCTGTAAACGGGCGGCAACTTCGAGCCGCCCGGATGACTCGACGGCTTTAATGGGTACAAGAAGATCCCGAGTCTTAAGCTCTGCAATGTTCCGCTTACCGATGGCAGCAAAGAGATTATCTTCGAGGCTTTTCAATACACGAGCGCTATGCGATGCCGACCACTTTTGATTGCTGGCATGCCAGTCTCTGGCAACCACTTCAAACGTTATCGCCTCTTGCTCCTGCTCTACCTTAACGGCTTTCTTGTTCTCACTGGGATCGACGCCATTAGCTAACAGCTTACGGGCTTCATCCCGGCGTGCCCGGGCATCCGCCAACGACACTTCAGGGTATTTCCCCAGCGCCAACATCTTCTCCTTACCGCCAAAACGATAACGAAGCCGCCAGTATTTGGAACCATTCGGGTGAACAAGCAAAACCATGCCTTCACCATCAGCAAGTTTATAAGCTTTTGCTTCAGGCTTTGTCGAACGAACCTTCACATCACTCAGAGCCATGATGAGTATCCTTTCAAGGGTTCTGTGTGGGTACAAACATTATCGAACCGGGATATACCCGCAGTTGTACCCGCATCAGTAAGTTGATGTAGATTGAATCAGGTTGACTTAGGTTGAGTGAAAAAGCGAGGAAAGCCTTGCGGATACTGGATTTCAGGCACAAAAAAAGACGTCCGTTGACGTCTATTGATGTTCCGATGGTGCCGAAGGCCGGACTCGAACCGGCACGTATTTCTACGGTGTTCGCTTCTCCAGCAAGCTGTTCTAAGCTATTGAATCAACTGCTAAGAATTCGCCACTCCAACAATCTACACAGGAAACTTCCCCATGTAAAAGCCCTTACAAAATAGCCGGGGTGAACATGAGTTTCAAGAGAGATCGTTACTTAGTTTTAGATCCATGCGGAAACTATCTGGTAAGGATTACCGTTCCAGCTTACATGCGCTCGCTTTTTGGCAACAAGCGCTACTTCGTCAAGAGCACTGGCACAAGTGACATACGTCAGGCGCGATTGTTCAGAGATGCTATCGCTGTTGAATGGATACGTTTACGGGAACAGGTCAAACCAAGAGAAGGGAGTAAGATTGAGCAGGCAATTGCAGAGCTACGCAGAGTTAGCGCCCGAGTTCATGAAACACCTGTCCAGCATGTCATGAGCAATACCCAATCCCAAGGAGTGCCATCCCTCCTGAAAATGCGTGATCTTTATCTATTGCAGTTCAGCGAGAAGCGCAAACTCACTACGCTATCGAAGACAAACAAGGCTGTTGAAGTGCTCTTAGAACATCTGAAAAAGCGTGATGTTCAGCTTCGTGACGTTAACCGAACCACCGTTACAGGCTGGCTTGATCAGCTCAAGACGGAGAAAGCACCACAGACCATACAAAACTATGTCAGCGCACTGGCTCAAATCTGGGATCTGGCCCGTAATCGCTACCACGATGCACCGCAAGAAAACATCTGGCGCGGTCATGCGCTGGAGGCCAAAAGTAGCAAGGTGAGTTATAAAATATTTGAGCCTGGAGAATTGGCGAAGGTGTTCGCTGTGATGGCGAATGATGAAGAGATGCAAAATGTAACGCTGATCGGGATGTATAGCGGTATGCGCCTGAATGAAATTTGTTCATTACGTGCAGCCAACATCCGAGAGATTGAAGGGGTGTTATGTTTCGAAGTGACGGAGGGGAAGACCAAATCAGCAGCCCGTATTATTCCGGTGCATAGCCTGATCACTCCGTTGGTTTTGTCGCTGCGTGGGAAGCCCCATAACGGCTTTTTATTCTATCGTGCGTCGATGACTGACCGTGCAGATGGAAAGCGCTCTACGTGGCATTCACAGCGTTTTACGAGGGCTAAACGTAAGGCATTAGGGGAAGAAGGATCAGAGTTGAAAGTTTTTCACAGTCTACGCCATGCAGTGGCGCAGATTCTGGATCGTGGGGGGGTTGGACGAGGTAAGTTAAAACCAGTCCCAGAAGACCGGATCGCACTTCTCTTGGGTCATGAGCGCGGCTCTACAGAAAGTTTCAAGACGTACAGCAAGAATGCAGCATCTCCGATTGAACTACAGCCATACATCGAGCTATTACGTTACCCAGAGATAGAGAAGGAGCCCCAATGTGAGAAAACTGATAAATAGTGAACGAATAACGATCAGAAAACGCAGTGGTATCATCTAAATGTATGCACATTAAGCCAATTTGAAAGCAGAAATACCGCACATTTTTAAAACTGTAGTTTTATCCAGTAAAGAGATTTTTCATCGTTGCACAGCGAAGCGGTGAGGATTATCATTAACACTACATCTTGTATTCATTCTTGATTTAAATACAAGATGTTCAATAATTCACTTCTTGAATAGGTGTTGAGAATGGCTAACAATTCAAAGCAAACATCAAGTAAAGTAGCATCAGTCGCAGCACAAACCCTAAACAACCCCAACGCATCTGCAATTCAGAAGAGCCTTGCTGGTTCAGCTCTCTCTCAAAAAGGTTCCTCAAATCAGACAAGTGGTGCAATGGAACATAAAGCATCTGCGGCGCTGGATAATCCACGTTCCAGTACTTTAACCAAGCAGCTTGCTGCTTCCGTGCTGGCTCAATCCAACAAAAACCGTAAATAACACCAAGGGGCCTCAGTGGCCCTTTTCAATCTTCTGGTGTTTTACAAAAACCATAAAAAATAGCAATAAAATCATGTGATTGCTGATACTTGATTGGCTGCTCTACGTGAATTAAAAGTACATGAAGGCAACTTGGATCAGAAAATCTACTATGTGTCCTCTTGTGAGTCCGATAGCACGCATGAATTCGCCGGTTACTGTACAAAAAACCAGTACTTTAAGGTATACTTTTGATGTTCACATAATCAAGTTTTGATTATGATTTCATCACTGGGGGATAACATGAAACGAAAAAGCACATTCAACAAGATGGGACTATACATACTGTCTTTGATGTTGCTGTTTGTTTTTATTATCATTTTGAGCGCAAAAATCCCATTTTGTTATGGCTCCTCCTGCCATTTTATAGGATTTTATCAATTAGCTTCCAGCAACATAATCTCAATAATTTGTGTAATTTTTATAGGGATAGCATTTTATTTCTATAGAAGATTTAAAGGATTGACTAAGGTCAACAACGCCGATTGTGTAACAATCACTGCTTGTCAAAGTGAGAGTTATGAAAGTTTGACTTTTTTAGCCACATACATAGTACCTTTTATGGGATTCAGTTTTGATGACCCCCAGAAAAATCTCGCTTACTTTCTCTTAATAGTTGTTATTGGTTTAATTTTCATTAAAACGGATAAGTATTATGCGAACCCTACTTTGGCCCTTTTCGGTTATAAGCTGTATAGAGTTAACATTTCTTATTCAGGAAGCAGTGAAGTAAAAAACGTCATTGCAATCTCTATGGATGTGCTGACTGTTGGCGATCAAGTATTCTACAGTTTTTTTGATGACTACGTTTTCATAGCAAGGAAAAAAGATGAATCCAGATGATTTGAAGGTAGAAATAAACAGTATTTTCGAAAACTACTCAGGAATTAGAGTAATCTTCATTGTAAAAAATGAAGAGGACTACTCCTTAAAACTTTCAAAAATAGATAACAAAGCATTTCCTAAAATCATTGAGGGTTTTAAATTAAGTCTTACGCAAGACATTATTGAGAACGAAGATCTAACTATCCCTCAACTCTCAAACTTTGATGATCGCAAGAATGCTTTATTTTTATTCGACTATGAGCAGAAACCTTTAGAATTTGATTTTATAACATCTGCTATAGAAATCCCACCTAACTCACAGGATTTCTATAATTATGAAGATAAATTCAAGAACATCAAAGGGATAATCATTCAGATACGTGGTAATAATAAGTGCTTATCGCTCTACAAAAACAAAACCCCAATAACAGTTTTTGAGCAAAGCCGTAAAGTTTTCAATTTAGTACCAGATCCGGATGGTTTCCTTAAAGAACTTCCTGAGCAAGTTTTCAGATTAGATTTCAACTATGACTTAATACTTTTAGATGATAACTTCATTATAAAAAATCTAACCACGCTTGAAAGGACTATGAAATTCCATGAGGTCATTCAAGCTCAATCGGTTATTGCTTTAAAAGCATTAAAAGAATCAAATCTTATTGAAGACCTTTCTCATCTTGAAAAAAGCTCATCTGAAATGTCTTTCTCAAGAAAGCTGGCTAAAATTTCTAAGCACTCTCCAGTATTAGGTATAATTGATGTTCCTGTTATCATTGAGTATGTAAAACAACACTCATTCCTCTCAACTGTCATGATAGTTAGCGATGATGGTACGAAACTGATAGTTAAGACAAAAAGATCTCAAAAACATTTTATTAAATTGCTCAGCGATGACTATTTAGAATCACCTCTCACTAAAATACTCTATGACTCATTAGCTAAAGATGAACTAAAAGCAAACTGATGTTATTTTCAGAAATTCAAGCCCTGATCTATTTCAAGAACAGGGCTAATTATCAATTAGAAGTTCATTTGGAGATAAAATACAGAGCAAAACTAAAGAACAAATACCAGTAAAGAGCAATAATCATGCTTCATCCTTTTTTAGAAATAATTTTATGCCGTATAAATACTTATCATTCTTGATAACGGTAATACATAATCCCCAAAAGAGCGGTATGTTTGAAAATTTATCAAGTTAGTTCAAAGAAGTATCGTACAGATACCTTTATTATCAAACATTGGATCAGTGTATTCTTCTTGTTAGTTTTGCAAACATTTGCAGATAAGCTTGGTATTGTGCAGGAGTGAATAACTCACAAATGAAGTCAACCTCTGACGTTGCCGGGTTCAATAACCTGCTCAAAGTCTGATTTTCTGCTGCAAGGCGTACACCTTCTCCGTAGGCGCTGTCGTACATCGTGATCTCTGCATACCATTCATTAGAATAAGGCTGATTGGCCTTATGTCCGTGTTCAACATGCCAGACATCATAAGCAGCCATTGCTGCCGCCGTGAGCGTGTCGAGCACCTCAGAGCGTTTTACTGGGCGTTTACGTTCCAGGATTGGGAAGCCCTGCAAATGTCCAGATAAGTAGCGGTTAGCTAAATCACCTTTCCAGACAAACGAAGGATTAACCCATACCTTTAATACGCCTTTCTGGTGTTCAGCTTTATCAACCTTGATGTACTTTTTACGCTCAAGACCCGATAAAACACGGTTGAGATGATCCGGCGTGGTGTTCAGTATTGTGCACAGATCCGCACGTGTTATAAATGCTAAGTTTCGCCTGTCAACTTCGTTACATAATGCAAATACTTTCGTGAAATCGGGCTTGCTTAATACGTCTGCAAACTCCTTGATCCCGTTATAGGCTGCCTTTTCTGGGAGGTCGCCCAGCGTATTGGAGTATTCACGGTGTGCCTGTTTTGATCTGGCTGTGTCTGCTGTCGAGTAGCTCAAATGCAGATCCTGAACAATGCCACCATCAAGCAAATACTCCCTCGAGTCGTAGTGAAGAATTTCACCACTTTCAACTTCGACAACGTATAGAACATTATCTAAAGAAACGAGTTGTTGGGTAGGTCTGGAAAATGCTGAAAGCGGGTGATCGTGTTGCGGGGTATCTCTGAAAAAATAACCGTCTTCGTATGCTTGAATCAATGTTCCTCCTTAGTTGGTGTTCTCCTTTCGGTATTGGTCATAACGGATAAGTGCAGATTGAAAAATTTCCATTCGGTCTGTATACCCTCTCGATTTTGCTGCTTGCATTGATGCGTAAATAACGTGGCGTTTCACTTCGCCGCTGACCAGATCATTAAAAACCTGGTCACTGCTGAAATACTTCAATACTGGCCTCCTTCGGATTTTGGATGCAAAAAACCCCAAGCAGTTACCCCGCCCAGGGCTGAAAAGTTCAGAAGGTTTTCTCCCCTTCATACTTACCATAGTACACTATTTCACTAACGTTTGTCAATACCCAAACGGTGATTTCGTGAAATATTTTTGTTCACTTTCAACGCGTTGCATTCTTGCTTTGCGATTAGTGCTCTTTATATCAGAAATAGATAGTTGCTGTCAATCACAATCTGTGGTATAATTTGGCGACAGAGAAGACAGCCCTTCCTTCCATTCACGAACACCATCTCGCCATTTCTTGAGAAAAAAAGTGAAAAATGGCGATTTTCACCCTATTTTTTCCTTTAAATACAGATACCTACAAAATCCGCTATAATAGTAGAGAGATTCTCCCTCTGCACTGAAGTGCATCAGCACGAGACAATCAGTGATGATTGGATTGGGATGTTTGCACGTATGGTAATGTCATAGCTACCTTGCACCAGATAAACAGACAGCCTAAGGATTTAGGGTGGTTGTTTGGTTGGTGGTTAATCAAGATCAGTGGATGACATTAAGCAGGAATGCCATAGGATCATTGTGGAGTGTTGTTAATGGCGGCGTAGTCGCTGGATGGCATTAAGCAAAGTTTGGGCGGTAGTAGCCCAAGAGATAGAAAACCAATTAACTAACCTTAAGTTAGTTGGGTTTAATGGGTTTCTGTTTGGGAGCGTAGCGAGCATAACAAGCATCTGCACAGGAGAAGCACCTTTGATGAAGGTAACTTGTCAAAATTGATCTCTCCTGTATGGCTATCTTTCATGCGCGGCGTGAGCCTGGCACCAAGGCCAGCGCATAATAGTATGGTTCCGGCGCTTCGCGTCGATTACCGATAAACTCTTGACCCTACGGTAGAACGTCGCCCTGCTCACTCCGAATCACCCATGCAATAATCCTGAGATAATTCCCATTAAACTGACATCTAACCCGGTATTAATTGGCTTATAAAGAAGCACCGTTGATACGGAGTAAAGTTACCAAACCTACCAAGATAGTAACAATTGAAACTACCGATAACCTTGCATAAAGCCTTGCGCCGTGCCGGTATCAGCAGAATTAACAATCGATCTGTTGGAGGCTTGCTAAGCACACCTGTCTTTTCATGAAGTTAAACAACACTTCCTATTTTATTCAGCCTCTACTCTGAATCCTAAGTTTCGAAAGTCTTTGCATACGGGCACTGCCCTTTCGTGACGTAGGTGAAAACATACTGGCTGTTCTCGTACGTGCAAAGCGTCTTTCCGCTCTCCGTCTTTTCCTGCTGGGGATCGGTCATTGTGATCTGTCCTGCTGCTGCCAACTGTGAAAATAACAGCCCACTTATCACCAACATTGCTCTTCTCACAACGTCCTCCCGTTGATTTCGTTATCAAAATCTATCGATTCCTAACAACTGCACATAAAGATTATAGTTTCAATGTTGATCAATTTTATCGATCGATACAATAGAAAATAATCGTTTTTACCAATTAACAATTTTATAATGGCTCCCGACGAACTCTTAACTCGCAACCAAAAGGAAGATCATGAAAAGATTGATTCTCACGGCGCTGATCATTCTCCCCTTCGCTTCAAGTGCAACCACATTCACCTGCAAGGCCATCCAGGAAGGGCAGATCGATTCTGGTAGCCAAAAATCTTCTGTCGAGACTCGCCTTGATGTGCAGGACAAAAGCATGAAGGTGAGCATGGGTGGTAAAACCTGGAGACTGGGTTTCATTGGAGAGAAAAGTATTGCGAAGATGTACGCCACCCCAGACGGTGGAATAGCTGTCACTTACATCGACAATGGTAGTGATCCTGTTTTCGTTATGCGCCCAACTAACAACGATGGTCAAACGGCACTCTACACGCTGAGCCTGTGTTCTGAGATGTAAACGAAGGCGTGAGCAATCACGCCTACTCCGTTTTATAAGATGCAACCATCTAAGCTCAACGGCTACACGAGCCAACCGCCCATTTAGATTTTACGCCCTCCACAATCCTCCGCTTTAAATTGAAATTCTTATCCCTGGATTATCCAGTCTCATAACCATCTCCTTTTAAGACCACATCGACGCAACCACAGAATGCGGTTCCGCCTTGTCTCAAAAGATTGATCTTTTATTTTGATACAGTTATTATTTTGATACCACCTTTTGAGACTGAGAGAACATCATGACTACTGTGATCGGATACGTGCGAGTTTCCACCAGCGACCAGAACGTTGAAAACCAGAAGCAGCAGATAACTGATGCTGGTTATAGCGTTACTCGCTGGTTCAGCGATGAAGCGGTGAGTGGTGCAATCAAGGCAGGAGAGCGTCCAGGGTTTGGTGAACTACTCAATTATGTGCGAGAAGGCGATACGCTGATCGTGATTGCTATAGACCGCCTGGGACGTAACACTATCGATGTACTATCTACTGTTGAAATGTTGCAAATGAAGGGTGTGAAGGTTGTCAGCTTGCGAGAGGGGTTTGATCTTTCAACACCAGTGGGTAAAGCCATGCTAACTATGATGGCAGGACTTGCCAGCCTGGAAAAAGACCTAATCGCAGAGCGTAGAGCCGCAGGAATCAAACGAGCTCAGTCGGAAGGTAAGCATTGCGGCAGACCGATCAAAGCAACCGTTGAACAAGTACGTGAGTTATTAGCACGAGGATTACCACCAGCAGCGATCCAGGATAGGTTAGAGATCAGCAAAGCAACCTTCTACCGACTTAAGTCGTTCTTGCAACTCCCTGATATTTGAGAATTATGCACGTCAGAAGGTAGAGGGCCAGAAAATTAACGCTTAATGTTTTAAGCAACCACTTTGTCAACCAAGGCTTAATCACATTCGGAGGCAGATGCCCCCGATGATCATTTGCTGATTAATCGCCTTCAGCTTCGATAAATTTCTGAGCCAAGCAAGGCGGTAAATTCTGAAGATACTGTATAGAATCACGAATGAGTTCATCCACAGTTTCATCACGCTCACGTAAATTTTGAGCCCATCCTCTCCCCGGGTGCATAAAGTCCCAGCGAGGACGTAAACCAGTGTAGCGATGCTTACCTGGGTCATGATTACCGAAACCATCAATAGACGAGTTCCAAATCGGTTTAAAGCGAGAGATAACCAGCGATTCTCCCAATGGGATCCAGATGTCATCAACAACCAAAAATCGACAATAAAAATCTTCAATCGAAAGATTTTCCGCTGCGCGAACACTTTCTGCATGTTCTTTCAAGCGCCTAAACAGAACGTTACCAACCTTATCAGGGTTGGTAAGCCCCATTCTCGCCCCTGCTGGGACGGCCTTACCCACGTAGATAGGCAATCGAAATTGCCCGTCACGATTCAGTTCTGCCAGTTGCCCATAAGCAGGATGATCGCCAGTGTAATAAATTGCGTAAATCCCTGCTCCTTGAAATGAGGTTAACTCCTCCAGAGGATGAGCATCTTTGCTCAATAAGGCTTCCGCAACGCTGGCACCTAAATTTTGTTTATCAAGTGGATTAAATGGTATGACCTTTCCTGTCATGCAGAAGCCCTTTTATAATTGCCACCCTGCTTAAGGATGTTCCCAATTTCAGAGGTCAGCAGCTTTTCCGCTACACTGCTGGCAACGCAATACGCCAAATGAACCGGCACAGCGTTACCTAACTGCCTCATAGTTTCAGTCCAACTCCCGTGAAAACGATAACTATCGGGAAATGTTTGAATTCTGGCACTTTCTCGCACAGTAAAATAGCGTACTGAGCCATCATCACGAACAAGCATGTTCTCGCCCCCAGGAACGCCATGAGCACCTGCTTTGAGCGTTTTAGCTGGCAGATCTAAGGGGCTTCCGGTATGACCGGGATAAGTTCGTGCCCCCGCCTGGAACGCATGATTCCGGATCATCTTTGCCGCCTTTGTTTCAGGATCTGGCAAATCCGCAATTGCATCTCGAACTGTTTTCCACGGAAGTGTATCGGGAGGATTTTTACGCAATTTTGCGATACGGTTAACCATCTGGCTTGGAACAGTTGGCATTTCTAAACCGTGTCGTTTCCAGTAATCACCAGTAACCCACTGATCATAAACGAGTGCATCATAACTGTGTGTCGGTTTAGGGAACGACCACTCAATTTCAAGATCATCGCGGAAGCCAACAATGAAGACACGCTCACGTTTTTGTGGGATGCCGTAGTCTGCTGCATTGACTAACGTAGCCAGAACGTTATACGTCAGCCCTCTCCCTTTGTTCTTTCCACTGGTTTTTTCTTCCTGCAAGCGTTTTAAATGCTCGCTCCAGTCTTCGCCATTTCGCGGGGCTACTTCTGGAAACTCAAGCTGTAACTGGATGTACTGGAAATAGCTCGCAAAGGTTGCCCGTGTTAAGCCTTTCACATTCTCGACGATGAAAGCCTTGGGGCGAATTTGCCTGATCGCTTCTGCTGTCGCTGGAAACATGTCCCGCGAATCAGAATTAGCCTTGTGCTTACCACCGATTGAAAATGGCTGGCAAGGTGGCCCTCCCGCAAGAAGGTCAATCCCTTTAGGGATTTTCGACCAATCAAATTCTCTTACATCGCCCTCAAAAAGATCCCAATCAGACAACAGCGGAAAGCCATTCTTTTTGTTCTCTCTAACGGTATCACAGGCCCATTTATCCCATTCAACGACTGCAAGATGCTCAAAACCAGCAATTTCGCAACCCATAGCCAAGCCACCAGCACCGGCAAATAGTTCTACAGATTTCATACTTATCTCCGCCTTATGGCTTATGGTCTGCATCTTAGCAATTTAATCCGTTCATCGGAACCAGCAGACCAAGCCCCATACAGCTGGCAATGCCAGTTGATGTATGGAGCAAAATTAAACGATAGACCACCTTTTGTGCCACGTTGGACGCATCAATTTAAGCGCCTTAGGCGTATCACAGGAGTCTTGTCAGTTAACCGCTCTCGTAACGAATACCATACCGCGAATTTGCTTGTTTATTCGTGGTGATTTACCACGACAGGCTTGAACGGAACGCCGAACTAAGTGTGGAACGGTTAAAAGTGCTTGGCATAGGTTTAGAGACGGCGGCGCGTCTTCCGGCTTCAAAGGGGGGCATACTGGCGTATGCAGTACAAGGTTGAGCCTGGTAACTACTTGCCACTGCGTGCTAACATACCAAAGCCATTAACAATCACAGTGGCTTTTATACGGGAAAGAATCAGTGAAGATTAGACAGGCAAAAAAGGTAAAATAATTTACTTAATCGCTTGTTTTTCAAGGAAAAAATGTAGATGGTGCCGAAGGCCGGACTCGAACCGGCACGTATTTCTACGGTTGATTTTGAATCAACTGCGTCTACCGATTTCGCCACTCCGGCACGGAAGGGATGCGGAAAACGTTGTGGATTATACCTGTCGTGCGCCACCATGCAAGCGCCAGCGTGTGTCTGGCTCGCTAAGTGTTGAAAATTTCAGCATTACCTTTCCCACCTGTAACCCTCATCACAGTTTATTCCCCGCAACAACCACCCTAATCCCCCCTTCTGCGAAGCGTCCCGTTTCCCCATGCTCTACACTTCCAGTTCAACACCACACTGAGGGAAACACGATGTCGATGATAAAAAGCTACGCCGCCAAAGAAGCAGGCAGCGAACTCGAACTCTATGAATATGATGCGGGCGAGCTCAAGCCGGAAGATGTCGAAGTCCAGGTCGATTACTGCGGTATCTGCCATTCTGATTTGTCGATGATCGACAACGAATGGGGGTTCTCTCAGTATCCGCTGGTTGCCGGGCATGAGGTGATTGGTCGCGTGGCAGCTCTCGGCAGCGCGGCGCAGGATAAGGGGCTGAAGGTTGGTCAGCGCGTCGGTATTGGCTGGACGGCCCGCAGCTGCGGGCACTGCGACGCCTGTATCAGCGGTAATCAAATCAACTGCCTGGAAGGTTCCGTTCCCACTATTCTTAATCGCGGCGGCTTTGCCGAGAAGCTGCGGGCCGACTGGCAGTGGGTGATCCCGCTGCCGGAGAGTATCGATCTGGCGGCCGCTGGCCCATTATTGTGCGGCGGCATTACGGTGTTCAAACCGCTGCTGATGCACCATATCACCGCCACCAGCCGCGTCGGGGTGATCGGCATCGGTGGCCTGGGACATATCGCCATTAAGCTGTTACACGCGATGGGCTGCGAAGTGACCGCATTCAGTTCCAATCCGGCGAAAGAGCAGGAAGTGCTGGCGATGGGGGCGGATAAAGTGGTCAACAGCCGCGATCCAGATGCGCTAAAAGCGCTGGCGGGTCAGTTCGATCTCATCATTAACACGGTTAACGTCGATCTCGACTGGCAGCCCTATTTTGAAGCGCTGGCCTACGGCGGTAACTTCCATACCGTCGGTGCAGTGCTGAAGCCGCTGCCAGTTCCGGCGTTTACCTTAATTGCCGGGGATCGCAGCATCTCCGGTTCGGCGACCGGGACGCCATTCGAGCTGCGCAAGCTGATGAAGTTTGCCGGGCGCAGCAAGGTGTCGCCTACCACCGAGCTGTACCCGATGTCGCAAATTAACGAAGCAATCCAGCATGTGCGTGACGGCAAGGCCCGCTACCGCGTGGTGCTGAAAGCCGACTTCTGATCGTCTTTGCCGGGAGGCGTAAGCTTCCCGGCTATTCTCCCCGCTATTCCAGGCAGGTAAAATTCTCCTCACAATCTCCGCAATTTAGCGGTGAAGAGTGCGTCACGGTTGCCTATACTCCAGGCAGGATAAATGGAGGAAATCTCAATGAGCGCACCCCTGCTAATTGCCCGCACGCCGGACACCGAACTGTTTTTACTGCCAGGCATGGCCAACCGTCACGGGCTGATTACCGGCGCGACCGGGACCGGTAAAACCGTCACACTACAAAAGCTGGCCGAATCGTTGTCCGAGATTGGCGTACCGGTATTTATGGCCGATGTGAAAGGTGATTTAACCGGCGTGGCCGAGGAAGGACAAGCCTCTGAAAAGCTGCTCGCCCGCCTGAAAAACATCGGCATTACCGACTGGCAACCGCATGGTAATCCGGTCACGGTGTGGGATATCTTCGGCGAAAAAGGTCACCCGGTGCGAGCCACGGTATCTGACCTCGGGCCGCTGCTGCTGGCTCGTCTGTTGAATCTCAACGACGTTCAGTCCGGCGTGCTGGATATTATCTTCCGCATTGCCGATGACCAGGGCCTGCTGCTGCTCGATTTCAAAGACCTGCGGGCCATCACTCAGTACATCGGCGATAACGCTAAATCCTTCCAGAATCAGTACGGCAATATCAGCAGCGCTTCGGTCGGGGCTATCCAGCGCGGACTGCTGTCGCTGGAGCAGCAGGGAGCGGCACACTTCTTTGGCGAACCGATGCTGGACATCAAAGACTGGATGCGTACCGACGCCAGCGGCAAAGGGATGATTAATATCCTCAGCGCCGAGAAGCTCTACCAGATGCCCAAACTGTACGCCGCCAGCCTGCTGTGGATGCTCTCCGAACTGTACGAACAGTTGCCGGAAGCGGGCGATCTGGAGAAACCAAAACTGGTGTTCTTCTTTGATGAAGCGCATCTGCTGTTCAACGATGCCCCGCAGGTGTTGCTGGATAAAATCGAACAGGTGATCCGTCTGATCCGCTCGAAAGGGGTCGGCGTGTGGTTCGTCTCGCAAAACCCGTCGGATATTCCGGACAACGTGCTTGGTCAGTTGGGGAACCGCGTGCAGCACGCCCTGCGCGCGTTCACGCCGAAAGATCAGAAAGCGGTGAAAACCGCGGCGCAAACCATGCGCGCCAACCCGGCATTTGATACCGAAAAAGCCATTCAGGAGCTGGGAACCGGCGAGGCGCTGGTGTCGTTTCTGGACGCCAAAGGCAGCCCGTCGGTGGTTGAACGGGCGATGGTGATTGCGCCGTGCTCACGGATGGGACCGGTGACGGACGACGAGCGCAACGGGCTGATTAATCACTCTTCGCTGTACGGCAAATATGAAGAAGATATCGACCGAGAGTCCGCCTATGAACGTTTACAGCAGGGCGTGCAGGCCAGTACCGAGCAGCAAAATACGCCTCCCGCCAACGGTAAAGCGGTCGAGGTGGACGGCGGTATTCTCGGTGGATTGAAGGATATTTTATTTGGCAGCACAGGGCCGCGCGGCGGCAAGCGCGATGGCGTGGTACAGAGCGTGGCGAAAAGCGCGGCGCGACAGGTTACTAATCAGATAATCCGCGGCATGTTGGGGAG
This sequence comes from Citrobacter sp. LUTT5, assembly GCF_009905315.1. NCBI lineage: Bacteria > Pseudomonadati > Pseudomonadota > Gammaproteobacteria > Enterobacterales > Enterobacteriaceae > Citrobacter > Citrobacter sp. LUTT5. Next base: position 4,390,442 of record NZ_CP047606.1, read on the forward strand.
TTTGATGGGCGGGAGAAAACGCTAGCCCGTATTACGTTGCCGGATGGCGGCTTAACGCCTTATCCGGCCTACGGGTCCGGAGTAGGCCTGAAAAGCGCAACGCCATCAGGCCTACGATTACTGTGATTACGATTTACGCAGCATCAGCCACAGGCTTATCAGGAAGAAGCTGGCGCTTGGCAGCAGCGCACCGATAATCGGCGGAATGCCGTACACCAGCGTCAGCGGGCCAAAGATTTGGTCCAGCACATAGAACACAAAACCGAAGCTAATCCCCGTCACCACACGCACACCCATCGGGACGCTACGCAGCGGACCAAAGATAAACGACAACGCCATCAGCATCATGACCGCCACTGATAGCGGCTGGAAGACTTTGCTCCACATATTGAGCTGGTAGCGTCCGGCATCCTGGCCGCTCGACTTCAGGTACTTCACGTAGTTATGCAGACCGCTAATCGACAGCGCGTCAGGATCCAACGCCACGACGCCGAGCTTGTCGGGCGTCAGGTTGGTTTTCCAGGTGCCGCTCACCGTTTGCGAACCGGTGATTTGTTTCGGATCGGTCAGGTTGGATTCATCCACCTGCGACAAACGCCAGACCTTCTGCTCCGGGTCAAACGTCGCGCTTGCAGCATAGCGTACAGACTGCAGACGGCGCTTGTCGTTAAACGAGTAGATGCTAATCCCGCCCAACTCGGCCTCGCCTTTCACCCGCTCGATGTAGACAAAGCTGTCACCGTCTTTCGCCCACAAACCCTGCTGGGTAGAGAGCAGCGAGCCGCCGTACATCTGCTGCGCACGGTAGTTACGCGCCATCTGTTCACCCTGCGGTGCGACCCATTCGCCAATGGCCATCGTCAGCAGCACCAGCGGAATCGCGGTTTTCATCACCGACAACGCCACCTGCATACGGGTAAAGCCAGAAGCCTGCATCACCACCAGTTCACTACGCTGGGCCAGCATGCCCAGCCCCAGCAATGCCCCCAGCAGCGCCGCCATCGGGAAGAAGATCTGGATATCTTTCGGCGCACTGAGCAGGGTATACAGCCCGGCGCCCATCGCATCGTAGCTCCCCTGCCCGGCTTTTTTCAGCTGGTCAACGAACTTGATGATCCCGGAGAGCGACACCAGCATGAACAGCGTCATCATGATGGTGGTGAAAATGGTTTTACCGATATAGCGGTCAAGTACACCAAAAGGCTGCATTATACCGCTCCTTTACGCATAAAACGGGCACGCAAGCGGCGCATCGGCACCGTATCCCAGAGGTTAAGCACAATCGCCAGCGCCAGATAAGCCAGGTTAACCACCCACATCCAGAACACCGGATCCAGCTTACCTTTGCCACCGTTCGACTTCAGCGATGTCTGAACCAGGAAGAACAGCAAATAGAGCAACATTGCCGGCAGCATCGACAGCACGCGACCCTGACGCGGGTTCACCACGCTCAGCGGTACAACCATCAGCGCCATCATAAATACGGTGAATACTAACGTGATACGCCAGGTCAGCTCCGCGCGGGCACGATCGGTGTCGGTCGCCAGCAGCGTACGCATGGTCATCTGTTCGGTATCGTTTGGATCCAGCGCCACGGCCTGATGGCCGATAATCGCCTGATAATCCTGGAAGTCGGTAATGCGGAAATCGCGCAGCAGCGCGGTACCTTCAAAGCGCGTCCCCTGGTTTAGCGTCACAACCTGAGAGCCATCGCGCAATTGGGTAAGATGTCCGGAATCGGCTACGACGACCGAAGGACGAGCGTTGCCTTTCGGGCGGATTTGCGCGAGGAACACGTCTTTGAAGTTGCTGCCGTCAACGCTTTCGATAAACAGCACCGAACTGCCGTTGGTCGCCTGCTGGAATTGCCCCTGAGCAAGCGCCGCCATACCGGGGTTCGCTTTCGCCTCCGCCAGGACTTCGTCCTGATGTCTGGAGGACCACGGTCCGGCCCACATCACGTTGACCGCCGCAATAATACTGGTAAACAACGCCAGCACCATCGCCGCTTTAACAAGCACAGCCTTGCTCAGCCCGCAGGCATGCATGACCGTAATTTCACTTTCGGTATACAGTTTGCCCAGCGTCATCAGCAGCCCGAGGAACAGGCTTAAGGGCAAGATAAGTTGCGCCATTTCTGGCACGCCCAGCCCCAGCAGCGAGAGCACCAGATTTGCCGGGATATCACCGTCAACAGCCGCACCAAGGATCCTGACCAACTTTTGACAAAAGAAGATCAAAAGCAGGATGAATAGGATCGCAAGTTGGCTTTTGAGCGTTTCCCGAACCAGATATCTTATGATTATCACTTTAAATACGCCCGTAAAAACCCGTCTTTTGCCGGAATTTAGCTTGTTTCATGGCTTAAACGTCATTTATTCTCTTGAGTCGTCGAAATCGTCGCTAAGATCATTATACTCAACGGATCCACCTCTCAGAAATTGTTCTGACGTGCCAATGCCGTAATAACGTTAAGATTAACACGAAGTCACCGCAACAGCGGGTATGAGTTACGAAAGCTTGCAATTCTATCCGTAGCCACCGCCGTTGTCTTTAAGATTCAGGAGCGTAGTGCATGGAGTTCAGTGTAAAAAGCGGTAGCCCGGAGAAACAGCGGAGTGCGTGCATCGTCGTGGGTGTCTTTGAACCACGCCGCCTCTCTCCGATTGCAGAGCAGCTCGACAAGATCAGCGACGGGTACATCAGCGCACTGCTGCGTCGTGGCGAACTGGAAGGCAAACCGGGTCAAACCCTGTTGCTGCACCATGTTCCTAACGTTCTGTCTGAGCGAATTCTCCTTATTGGTTGTGGCAAAGAGCGCGAACTTGATGAGCGCCAGTACAAGCAGGTCATTCAGAAAACCATCAATACGCTGAATGATACTGGCTCAATGGAAGCCGTGTGCTTTCTGACTGAGCTTCACGTCAAAGGGCGTAATAACTACTGGAAAGTGCGCCAGGCCGTTGAGACGGCACAGGAAACGCTGTACAGCTTTGACCAGTTGAAGACCAACAAAAGCGAGCCGCGTCGCCCGCTGCGTAAAATGGTCTTCAACGTGCCGACCCGCCGCGAGCTGACCAGCGGTGAGCGTGCGATCCAACACGGTCTGGCAATCGCCGCTGGCATTAAAGCGGCGAAAGATCTCGGCAACATGCCGCCGAACATCTGTAACGCAGCTTATCTGGCCTCTCAGGCGCGTCAGCTGGCAGACAGCTACAGCAAAAATGTTGTGACCCGCGTGATCGGCGAGCAGCAGATGAAAGAGCTGGGTATGCACTCTTATCTCGCCGTCGGTCACGGTTCGCAGAACGAGTCGCTGATGTCAGTCATCGAGTACAAAGGCAACCCGTCCGAAGACGCGCGTCCGATTGTACTGGTCGGTAAAGGGTTAACCTTCGACTCCGGCGGTATCTCCATCAAACCAGCCGAAGGCATGGATGAGATGAAGTACGACATGTGCGGCGCGGCGGCTGTGTACGGCGTAATGCGCATGGTGGCCGAGCTTCAACTGCCCATCAACGTCGTCGGCGTACTGGCGGGCTGCGAAAATATGCCGGGTGGCCGCGCGTATCGCCCAGGCGACGTGCTGACCACCATGTCTGGTCAGACCGTTGAAGTGCTCAATACCGACGCCGAAGGACGTCTGGTGCTGTGCGACGTGTTAACCTACGTCGAGCGCTTTGAGCCGGAGGCGGTGATTGACGTTGCGACCCTGACCGGCGCGTGCGTGATTGCTCTGGGCCATCACATCACCGGCCTGATGTCGAACCACAACCCGCTGGCGCATGAGCTGATCGGTGCGTCCGAGCAGGCTGGCGATCGCGCGTGGCGTTTGCCGCTGGGTGATGAATACCAGGAGCAGTTAGAGTCTAACTTTGCGGATATGGCGAACATCGGCGGACGCCCTGGCGGCGCCATTACCGCGGGCTGCTTCCTGTCACGCTTTACCCGTAAGTACAACTGGGCGCACCTGGATATCGCTGGTACCGCATGGCGCTCCGGTAAAGCCAAAGGTGCAACCGGTCGTCCGGTCGCGTTACTGTCGCAGTTCCTGCTCAATCGCGCGGGTTTTAACGGCGAAGAGTGATGTAAAACGCCGGGTGGCGGCTTCGCCTTACCCGGCCTACAACGTCACTCAACCGTAGGCCGGGTAAGCGTAGCGCCACCCGGCTTTGCATTTAAATCCACCACAAGAAGCCCCATATATGAAGAATGCGACGTTCTATCTTCTGGACAACGACACACAACAAGATGGTTTAAGCGCCGTCGAGCAACTGGTGTGTGAAATTGCCGCAGAACGTTGGCGGGCTGGCAAGCGCGTGCTTATCGCCTGTGAAAACGAAAAGCAGGCTCTTCGACTGGATGAAGCCCTGTGGGCAAGACCGGCAGAAAGCTTTGTTCCGCATAATCTGGCGGGCGAAGGCCCCAGAGGCGGCGCGCCGGTAGAGATTGCCTGGCCGGAGAAACGCAATAGCAGCCCGCGCGACCTGCTCATCAGTTTGCGCGTTGGCTTTGCAGATTTTGCCACCGCTTTCACAGAAGTGATAGACTTCGTTCCTTACGAAGATTCTTTGAAACAATCGGCACGCGATCGCTACAAAGCTTACCGCGTGGCTGGTTTTAACCTGAATACGGCAACCTGGAAATAATGGAAAAGACATACAACCCACAAGATATCGAACAGCCGCTTTACGAGCACTGGGAAAAGCAGGGCTATTTCAAACCTAACGGCGATGAAAGCAAAGAGTCCTTCTGCATCATGATCCCGCCGCCGAACGTCACCGGCAGTTTGCATATGGGTCATGCTTTCCAGCAAACCATCATGGATACCATGATTCGCTACCAGCGCATGCAGGGTAAAAACACCCTGTGGCAGGCTGGTACCGACCACGCGGGTATCGCTACCCAGATGGTGGTTGAGCGTAAGATTGCCGCTGAAGAAGGTAAAACCCGTCATGACTACGGTCGCGAAGCGTTTATCGATAAAATTTGGCAGTGGAAAGCGGAATCCGGCGGCACCATTACCCGCCAGATGCGCCGTCTCGGCAACTCCGTTGACTGGGAGCGCGAGCGTTTCACTATGGACGAAGGTCTTTCCAATGCCGTGAAAGAAGTCTTTGTTCGCCTGTACAAAGAAGACCTGATTTACCGTGGTAAGCGCCTGGTAAACTGGGACCCGAAACTGCGCACCGCTATTTCTGACCTGGAAGTGGAAAACCGCGAGTCTAAAGGCTCCATGTGGCATATCCGCTATCCGCTGGCCGACGGCGCGAAAACCGCAGACGGTAAAGATTACCTGGTCGTGGCGACCACCCGTCCGGAAACCATTCTGGGCGACACCGGCGTGGCCGTGAATCCGGAAGATCCGCGCTATAAAGATCTGATCGGCAAATTCGTTATTCTGCCGCTGGTTGACCGCCGTATTCCGATCGTCGGTGATGAACACGCCGATATGGAAAAAGGTACCGGCTGCGTGAAGATCACCCCGGCACACGACTTTAACGACTACGAAGTCGGGAAACGTCACGGCCTGCCGATGATCAACATTCTGACCTTTGACGGTGACATCCGTGAAACCGCGGAAGTGTACGACACCAAAGGTGAAGAGTCCGACGTTTACTCCAACGCAATCCCGGCTGAGTTCCAGAAGCTGGAACGCTTTGCCGCGCGTAAAGCGATCGTCGCTGCCATTGATGCGATGGGCCTGCTGGAAGAGATCAAACCTCACGATCTGACCGTTCCTTACGGCGACCGTGGCGGCGTGGTTATCGAACCGATGCTGACCGACCAGTGGTACGTCCGTGCCGACGTGCTGGCAAAACCGGCGGTTGAAGCGGTTGAAAACGGCGACATTCAGTTCGTACCGAAGCAGTACGAAAACATGTACTTCTCCTGGATGCGCGATATTCAGGACTGGTGTATTTCCCGTCAGCTGTGGTGGGGTCACCGTATCCCGGCATGGTATGACAACGACGGCAACGTATATGTTGGCCGTACCGAAGACGAAGTGCGTCAGGAAAACAACCTCGGCGCCGACGTTGCGCTGCGTCAGGACGAAGACGTTCTCGACACCTGGTTCTCCTCCGCGCTGTGGACCTTCTCTACCCTGGGCTGGCCGGAAAACACCGACGCGCTGCGTCAGTTCCACCCAACCAGCGTGATGGTCTCCGGCTTCGACATCATCTTCTTCTGGATTGCCCGCATGATCATGATGACCATGCACTTCATCAAAGATGAAAACGGCAAGCCGCAGGTTCCGTTCCATACCGTCTACATGACCGGTCTGATTCGCGACGACGAAGGCCAGAAGATGTCCAAATCCAAGGGCAACGTAATTGACCCGCTGGATATGGTCGACGGTATCTCACTGCCGGAGCTGCTGGAAAAACGTACCGGCAACATGATGCAGCCGCAGCTGGCCGAGAAGATCGCCAAACGTACCGAGAAGCAGTTCCCGAACGGCATCGAGCCGCACGGCACCGACGCCCTGCGTTTCACCCTGGCGGCGCTGGCCTCTACTGGCCGCGACATCAACTGGGATATGAAGCGTCTGGAAGGTTACCGTAACTTCTGTAACAAGCTGTGGAACGCCAGCCGCTTCGTGCTGATGAACACCGAAGATCAGGATTGCGGTTTCAACGGCGGCGAAATGACCCTGTCTCTGGCAGACCGCTGGATCCTCGCTGAATTCAACCAGACCATCAAAGCGTACCGCGAAGCGCTGGATAACTTCCGCTTCGATATCGCCGCGGGCATTCTGTACGAGTTCACCTGGAACCAGTTCTGCGACTGGTATCTGGAGCTGACCAAGCCGGTAATGACCGGAGGAACTGATGCTGAACTGCGCGGCACCCGCAATACGCTGGTGACCGTGCTGGAAGGTCTGCTGCGCCTGGCGCATCCGATCATCCCGTTCATTACCGAAACCATCTGGCAGCGCGTGAAGGTTATCTGCGGCATTACCGCCGACACCATCATGCTGCAGCCGTTCCCGGAATATAACGCGGCTCAGGTAGACGAAGCGGCGTTGGCCGATACCGAATGGCTGAAGCAGGCGATCGTTGCCGTACGTAATATTCGTGCGGAAATGAACATCGCCCCGGGCAAACCGCTGGAGCTGCTGCTGCGTGGTTGCAGCGCGGATGCGATGCGTCGGGTCAACGACAACAAGAGCTTCCTGCTGAACCTGGCGCGTCTGGAAAGCATCACCGTGCTGCCAGCCGATGACAAAGGTCCGGTCTCCGTGACCAAAATCATCGACGGTGCCGAGCTGCTGATCCCGATGGCGGGTCTCATCAACAAAGAAGATGAGCTGGCGCGTCTGGCGAAAGAAGTGGCGAAAATCGAAGGTGAGATTGCCCGTATCGAAGGCAAACTGTCCAACGAAGGTTTCGTTGCCCGCGCCCCTGAAGCGGTCATCGCCAAAGAGCGTGAGAAGCTGGACGGTTACGCAGAAGCCAAAGCGAAGCTGATTGAACAGCAGGCGGTCATCGCCGCGCTGTAATTGTTGTTGAGGTTATCGCTGCATTAAAGGCCGGAGCTTGCTCCGGCCCTGTTGTTTTTACATGAAGTCCAGCGTCGGCATCATGCCACGAGAAAGGCGCGCCACCACGCCGTTTTCAACGACGTCATCGCTATTGGTTAGCTCTAGTTCATCAAGATTACCGACGACAAAGGTATTTTCCGCCAGCCACGCAATGACCCACATTCTCAGCAAAGGATATGCCAGTCCACCGGTAATGGCTGAAATCACATACAGGCTACCTAAGCGGTAAACCATGCCATGAAACGTCAACGTTGAACGAAAGCGAATATTGCCGTCAGCTAATTTCAGATTATTAAGGAAATGATTGCGGAACGCCACGGTCAAATAGCTCATGGATACCGCAATACCTATGTAATAAATGATTTCACTGATAATAATCTGGCGCTGATATTCGAGAAATATCATCATTTCGAGCTCATCCTCTGTCATGGCAGTAGTATCCAGTTCCGCCATAGACAGAAGCAGTGCACTCAGAATAAAACCGACCACCACCAGGAAAGGAATCAGCGCCATCATTGCCAGAATCGCCGATTTAATACAGTGACGAACATTGATTTGTACGTCAAAGCGATGAATGCCGAAACGACCGCCCTGGCCAACAATGGTCATCAGTCGGCTGTAAGATATACCGCTAGCGACCCCCAATCCCACCAGCCCGATCAGTCCAATCACTATTACAGAGAAAATCATCTCCCCCGCCGTTTCCATCGGGCAAATCTGCACAAGCGCAAATATCACCGCGCTCCACCCCAGCAGCATGGCTATGGGTAGCCCCAGCATATTCCACCAGGCCCGCATTGCCCCGCATTTGAAACTGAAACGGATACCGTTCAGGGTGGTCATCATCCCCTGATAGTGCAGGTTCTTAACGATCAACACAGGGATTGATAAAACCAGCAGAAGCAGGATTAGAGATCCGGCAAAAATATAATTGTAACTAATCAACACCATGCCAACAATATAAATCACCATCAGCATTAACCAGCTTAAAAAAACCGATCCGCCCGTCACGCCGTAGGTGAAAGACTGCCCATCTAATTTCATGTTAGAATAAATATAACGGCGACATTTCATCAGCGCCCAGGGCAGGTAAATACCCAAAGTAATAAATACCAATAATGAATTCACAAGACAAATAAGAAAATAGCGACCGCCGTCTCCGGTAAACTTAAACGCCTGAGAAGACTGGCTTTCACCCTTAAAATTTCCATCCATAATTTTCCCTGATTTAATTAACCTTTCCAATGATAATTATTTGCAGGCATCACAATTACCTGCTCAAATATATTATCTTATTACTAGTCAGGCGAACATACACCCTCTCGATTTATAAGTTACTTGCATCGCAATTCAGAGAGTGCTATTAGATAAATTTATTAGCATTGTTTAATCGGGTAGTAAAATGAATGTTGTCGAATCACTCACGTTACGTCCTCTGACGGCTGAAGATAATCCAGCTATCGCTGCCGTGATCCGCCAGGTTTCCGCCGAATACGGCCTGACCGCCGATAAAGGCTACACCGTTGCCGACCCTAATCTGGACGAATTGTTCCAGGTTTACAGCCAGCCGGGCGCGGCCTACTGGGTGGTTGAGCAAAACGGTGAAGTCGTGGGCGGCGGCGGTGTTGCACCGTTAGGATGTAGTGAACCAGACATTTGCGAGCTGCAAAAGATGTACTTCCTGTCGAGCGCGCGCGGTCAGGGGCTGGCGAAAAAACTGGCGCTGATGGCGCTTGAACATGCCCGTGAGCAAGGTTTTAAGCAGTGCTATCTTGAGACCACGGCTTTTCTGACTGAGGCAATTCGCCTGTATGAGCATTTAGGCTTTGAGCATATCAGCGAAGCGCTGGGCTGTACCGGGCACGTAGATTGTGAAGTGCGAATGTTAAAGCCCCTCTGACCTTACGCCGAGAGGCTTTAACCGCGTTACTGCATCTCGGCTGAGAGCATCAGTCGAATAACGCCAGCCGCGCGAGCGGTTGGCAGCTTCAGCACCTGTGACCATAAATCTTGCACCATTTCACAGGCGACTTTCTCTTTGCCCACGCCTTTACTCGGATCGGCCATGATTTGGATATCCGGTCCAAAGCGTTGTACCAGCCCCGGACTGATGGATTGCAGATCCTGAAGCGCCAACTGTTTTTCTTCCGCCGTAACCGTATGTTTGTTCGGGCCATAGGCCGCGTGCATCATACTCATGTCGCTGGCCATACGACGGTTCATGAGCTCGCGCGGAATAATACGCACCGGGTTAATCCCGCCTTTCACTGCCGGGAACAAAAAGCGAAAACATTCGTCATTGCCCACTTTTGCCACCGCGGCAATCTGCTCGAGATTAATCTTCATATACTCGATCACGTTGGCATCAGGCGCCTGCTGCAAACGCGCCATCTGTACCTGTAGGATCTGCGGCTGAATAGCGTCGATAATCTGTTGCTCGCTTTTCCCCGCCTCTTTCAGCTGCGTTGCCTGGGTGAGGATGTTCTGCCACAGCGCTGGCTCCTGCTCCTTAAGCACCTGATAAACGGGCATGGACAGCATCGCGTTTTCAAATTTCTGCGCATCCGTCAGACCATAATCCGGGCTTTCGCGTGGGATCAGGTAGTGCACATCAAACAGATTCCACGCGATAATCGCCACCACAAAGACCACCGCGCCGGAGACCTTGCCCAGCCAGCCTTTTTTGCGAAACATGCCGACGACGATAGCAATCACCGCCCCGATATAACCTGCCAACAAAACGTGTGCCCAGTTCATTAACCATCCTTATGTCAAATCGTCTCTGTTACAGGGATATATTTCCCCTTCGATGTTTTGATTATTACGGCAGCAGCGAGCTATTTCCAGCCACCAGATTTTGCTAACAGAAACAGGAAGGATTAAACCGCGCGGCGATGGGCACGCGCGTCAAAGAAAGGAACTAAGCTGGCACACCGCTGTGAAAGCGGAATTCATCGTCAGGAGAGGTGATCAACGCGGCTTCTACTTCGCCAAAAAACTGCACCCGGCTACTGATATCATCGGTTGAAACCTGCTGCGCCAGCGCCAGGTAATCCTGATAGTGCCGCGCCTCGGATCGCAGCAGCGACAGATAAAACGCCTGCAAATCGTCATCCAGATACGGTGCGAGCGCGGCGAACCGTTCACAGGAACGCGCCTCAATGTAAGCCCCGCAAATCAGTTTATCGATTAACGTCAGCGGCTCGTGGGTGCGTACCTCTTTGAGCATGCCTTTGGCGTAACGGCTGGCGGTAATCTTAATATAGGGAATGTTGCGACTCATCATCGCCTCACGCACCTGCCAGAAATGATGCAGTTCTTCTTTGATCAGCAAAACCATGCTGTCGATAAGCTTGCGTCCCCACGGGTCGTCGGTTTGCGGCATCACGCTTTTGCTTATCTGTTTATTCAGCGCGATAAAATCCGGCTCATCCCCTTCTCTGAAAGCAAACGCTTCATAGGGTTTCAGCCAGTCCAGCAGCGCCTGAGATCCCTGTTTATCTGCGACATACTTACGCACCAGCAGCATCGCCGTTTGCGCCGCTTTCAGCTCACAGACGAGGTGGTCGGTCAATAACAGAGGCAGATTAGCCGGGTCTCGCGCTTTATCAAGCCAGGCCTGGGGCGTTTTACAGTGCAGGAAATTGTGAATCGGGGAGAGTATTTGCAGATAATCCATACATTGTCCTTGGCCTGCGGCAGCCTGGGCTACCGCAGGTCAGTAGATGACTTAGTGACGCACGCCGTCATCATCTTCGTCGACGAGATCTTCATCGTCGCCGTCTTCACCTTCTTCGCCGTTCGGGTCTTCAAAATAGGTGCCCCAACCGTCGTATTCCACATCATATTTTTCAGCCAGGTTCATCAGTTGCTCAACCTGAGCATCGATCAACTCCGCATTCAGTGCACATTCGCTCAAAATGTCACAGCAAATAACCGTGTCGCCTTCTTCCACTTCCAGCTCTTCCGGCTCGGTCACTTCATAACCCAGCTTGAAGGCTTCTACTGCCGCTTTTTCCAGGGTTTCGAAGTCATCCGCGGAAAGGTGATGCTCAATGGTGTACAGCGCGTCTGGATCGCTGCCATCTTCGAGTAACTCTTCAATAATCAAGCGCGTTTCTTCACGCTGTTCTTCCAGTAGTTCCGGGTTTGCCATGGCTCGTTCCTCATAATGTCCTGCCGATACTCTTATTGTCACATACCGCTGTCATTGCCTCCACCTTTCCTGGAAAGATTTGTTAAACAAGGTTGCAAATGAATAAGCACCCATATAAATTGAATTTTAATTCAATAAATGGCCTAAGCCATGTGAGGGAACCATGTCTGCGTTTTATCATAAACATTTTTTGAAACTGCTTGATTTCACCTCTGCTGAACTCACGTCACTGCTCCAGCTCGCCGCGCAGCTAAAGGCAGATAAGAAAAACGGCACTGAAGTCGCAAAGCTCACCGGTAAAAACATCGCGCTCATCTTCGAAAAAGACTCAACCCGCACCCGTTGCTCTTTCGAAGTTGCCGCATACGACCAGGGCGCTCGCGTGACGTATCTCGGGCCAAGCGGCAGCCAGATTGGCCATAAAGAGTCGATCAAAGACACCGCCCGCGTGCTCGGCCGCATGTACGACGGTATTCAGTATCGGGGACACGGCCAGGAGATTGTCGAGACGCTGGCGGAATATGCCGGAGTTCCGGTGTGGAACGGATTAACCAACGAGTTTCATCCCACCCAGCTGCTGGCGGATCTGTTAACTATGCAGGAACACCTGCCGGGTAAAGCGTTTAATGAGATGACGCTGGTCTACACCGGTGATGCCCGCAACAATATGGGCAATTCCATGCTGGAAGCCGCTGCGTTAACCGGGCTGGATCTGCGCCTGGTCGCACCGCAGGCCTGCTGGCCAGAGGAAAGTCTGGTTGCAGAGTGCAAAGCGCTGGCGCAGAAAAACGGCGGCAATATTACGCTGACCGAAGATGTCGCCGCGGGCGTGAAAGGTGCGGACTTTATCTATACCGACGTCTGGGTATCAATGGGCGAAGCAAAAGAGAAGTGGGCCGAACGTATTGCGCTGCTGCGTAAGTACCAGGTTAATAGCACGATGATGGCGTTGACCGGCAATCCACAGGTGAAATTCCTGCACTGCCTGCCCGCGTTTCATGACGATCAAACCACGCTTGGCAAACAAATGGCACAGGAATATGGTCTGCACGGCGGTATGGAAGTGACCGATGAGGTCTTTGAATCACCCGCCAGCATCGTATTTGATCAGGCGGAAAACCGGATGCACACCATCAAAGCGGTGATGGTGGCGACGCTGGCGAAGTGAGGGCATGGATGAAAAGAATGCCGGATGGCGATGCTAAGCATCTTATCCGGCCTACAACCGCGCTCTCGTAGGCCGGGCAAGGCGAAGCCGCCCCCGGCAAATACGCTTATGCCACTTGCATTTTCACCACGGCTTTGCGTACCAGCGCAGGAGCACCGACCGCGCACAGCGGTTTATGCACTTCACCCGGATAGAACACCACGAAATCACCTTCGTTCAGCACCACCGTTTTCTCCTGTACCCCTTCCGGCAGGAAGGCGATATCTTTATCCGCCAGCCAGTCAGTTTCCGGCGCGCCCGCAGGCTGCGTGCTGAAGGTCATTCCTTCCTGGCCTTTGAGCAGGATCTGAATATCCAGATAGCGAGCGTGATATTCGGCGCGGCGCTGTGCAAACGGCTCCGTCATATCTTCGGCAATCAGATAAAACAGGCGATCGCCGTCAATGTCGTGCTTACCTTTTTCCGTCGCATCCGTCACATGCGCTTTAATGTGTTCAATTGCCTGACGCAGCTCTTCCGGCAGCCAGACATCCAGGTTGTGAATATTGCCAACAATCATCTCAAACCCCCTTAATTAAAACATCGTTTCATTTTAGTTGTTATACGAAAAAACGGCCTGCCATACTACTGCTATTTGCCGATATTTTGCGTCAACGCATGTTTATCGCTGATGGTGTTAAATAATTGCTAACTCTCAGCAACAGGTTATGCATAAACTTTGCATAACTTTCGGCTACCCTTTTTCAACCTGATCAGTAACATACTGTTATTAAAAGTTTTATTAGAAAAACCAGCTATCGATCACAGTTCACCTCTCCTTCGCTATCCTTCTTCATCGTCATATTTATTTTGAAATAAACTTTACCGCGCAAATAATAAAATCATATATTCGCATAACAATTCACAACGCAGAAAAAAGAACAAATAAATCAATGCATTACTTATATTGCAGCACACTAAAAGTGTACATAAAATTAACACCGATAAATAACAAGACATATTCCCGCGTAGTAATTCAATTATTCATATTTTTATTTTATTAATTCTCCGAGCCATATCATAAATTAAACATCAAAAGTCAAATGTCGACCTGACTGTGAAATAAATCACGTTTCCTCATCAAATAATATCTAAATATAGATTCCGAAATCAGCTGAAAAGTCATGACTGCAATAAATATTATTTGCAGGCACATCCTCTTTATTTTTTAAAATCGTATTAAAGGAATAATGATGGAAAAGCATTATGTCGGGTCTGAAATCGGTCAATTACGTAGCGTAATGCTACATCGCCCTAATCTCAGCTTAAAAAGGCTGACGCCATCAAATTGCCAGGAACTGCTTTTTGATGATGTTCTTTCGGTAGAACGTGCAGGAGAAGAGCATGACATTTTCGCCAACACGTTACGTCAGCAAGGGATTGAGGTTCTGTTACTCACTGATTTATTGACACAAACCTTAGATGTCCAAGATGCCAAAGACTGGTTGCTGGAGACACAAATCTCTGATTATCGCCTTGGCCCCGCTTTCGCCACGGATATTCGTGCCTGGCTTGCAGATATGCAGCACCGGGAACTGGCCCGGCATTTAAGCGGTGGGCTAACCTACGGAGAAATTCCTGCCTCAATCAAAAATATGGTGGTCGATACTCACGATATTAATGACTTTATTATGAAGCCATTACCAAACCACTTATTTACCCGCGACACCTCATGCTGGATATATAACGGTGTGTCAATTAACCCAATGGCAAAAACCGCGCGGCAAAGAGAAACCAATAACCTGCGGGCGATCTACCGTTGGCACCCTCAATTTGCTGATGGTGAATTTATTAAATATTTCGGCGATGAAAATATTAATTACGACCACGCCACATTAGAAGGTGGAGATGTGCTGGTCATTGGTCGCGGCGCGGTACTCATCGGTATGTCGGAACGCACCACGCCGCAGGGCATTGAATTCCTTGCCCAGTCGCTGTTTAAGCATCGCCAGGCTGAACGCGTCATCGCGGTTGAACTGCCGAAACATCGCTCTTGTATGCACCTCGATACCGTCATGACCCACATTGATATCGATACCTTCTCCGTCTACCCGGAAGTGGTACGCCCGGATGTCCAGTGCTGGACCCTGACGCCAGACGGGCGCGGCGGCTTGAAACGCACCCAGGAAAGTACTCTGGTACATGCCCTCGAAAAAGCGCTGGGCCTCGACCAAATCACGCTGATAACCACCGGGGGCGACGCCTTCGAAGCTGAACGCGAACAGTGGAATGACGCCAACAACGTCCTGACGCTACGCCCCGGTGTGGTCGTGGGCTACGAGCGCAACATCTGGACCAACGAGAAATACGACAAAGCGGGCATCACCGTTTTACCCATTCCTGGCGACGAACTTGGACGTGGACGCGGCGGCGCACGCTGCATGAGCTGCCCACTGGAACGCGACGGTATTTAAGGAAAAGTCATGGAAAACAAACCTACTCTGGTTGTGGCGTTGGGCGGCAATGCGCTGCTCAAACGCGGCGACCCGCTGGAAGCTGACATCCAGCGCAAGAACATTGAGCTGGCGGCAAAGACTATCGCTCAGCTCACACAGCAATGGCGCGTGATTCTGGTGCACGGCAATGGCCCACAGGTTGGACTTTTGGCGTTACAGAACAGCGCTTATGACCGCGTCACCCCTTATCCGCTCGACATTCTCGGTGCGGAAAGTCAGGGAATGATTGGCTATATGCTGCAACAAGCTCTGAAAAACCAGCTGCCGCAACGTGAAATCAGCGTCCTGCTGACTCAGGTTGAAGTCGATGCCCACGATCCAGCCTTCAGTAATCCGACCAAATATATCGGACCGATTTACGACAACGATCAGGCTAAAACGCTACACGCGGAAAAAGGCTGGATTTTCAAAGCCGATGGTAAAGCGTTCCGTCGCGTTGTGCCCTCTCCACAACCCAAACGTATCGTTGAAAGTGATGCTATTCGCACATTGATCGCCCGCGATCATCTGGTGATTTGCAACGGCGGTGGCGGCGTACCGGTGGTGGAAAAAGCCGATGGCTTCCACGGCATTGAAGCAGTGATCGACAAGGATCTCTCCGCCGCCCTGCTCGCCCGCCAACTCCATGCCGATGCGTTGTTGATCCTCACCGATGCTGATGCCGTGTACCTCGACTGGGGCAAACCTACCCAGCGCCCGCTGGCCCAGGTCACCCCGGAACTGCTCGGTGAAATGCAATTCGACGCCGGTTCAATGGGCCCCAAAGTCACCGCCTGCGCGGAATTCGTCTCTCACTGTCGTGGGATTGCTGGCATCGGTTCACTGGCCGACGGCTCGGCCATTCTCGCCGGCGACAAAGGCACGCTAATTCGTCTCGAAACCACCGACGCTAACGCGTAGGACTTTTTTTTGCCGGATGACGGCTTCGCCTTATCCGGCCTACATAAGGACATTTTCATGACTGTTAACCTGAAAAATCGCAATTTTCTCAAACTGCTGGACTACACCCCGACGGAAATCCAGTACCTGATCGATCTGGCTATCGAGTTAAAAACGGCAAAAAAGGCCGGGCGCGAAAGACAGACGCTGGTCGGTAAAAATATCGCGCTGATCTTCGAAAAAACCTCAACCCGTACCCGCTGTGCCTTTGAAGTCGGCGCTTTCGATCAAGGCGCACAGGTGACCTATCTCGGCCCAAGTGGATCGCAGATCGGCCATAAAGAATCAATGAAAGATACTGCCCGCGTGCTAGGCCGCATGTACGACGGCATTGAATATCGCGGATACGGCCAGGACATTGTGGAGGAACTGGGGCAATTTGCCGGAGTTCCTGTTTGGAATGGACTGACAAATGAATTTCACCCCACCCAGATCCTCGCGGATCTGATGACCATGCTGGAACACGCCCCGGGTAAAACCTTGCCGGAACTGAGTTTCGCTTATCTCGGTGACGCCCGCAATAACATGGGTAATTCCCTGATGGTTGGCGCAGCGAAAATGGGGATGGATATCCGTCTGGTCGCACCTAAATCCTTCTGGCCTGACGAGGCGCTGGTTGCCGAATGCCGTGAAATTGCCAGCGTGACTGGCGCACGCATTACGCTCACAGAGGATGTTGAGGAAGGCGTATACGACGTCGATTTCCTCTACACCGATGTCTGGGTCTCTATGGGCGAACCCAAAGAAGCCTGGGCAGAACGCGTTAGCCTGATGACGCCCTATCAAATTAACCAGCGGGTCATCAACGCAACCGGTAACCCCAATGTGAAATTTATGCACTGTCTGCCCGCCTTCCATAACGAGCACACAAAGGTTGGACGTGAAATCGAAATGGCCTACGGCCTGAAAGGGCTTGAAGTCACGGAAGAGGTTTTTGAGTCAGCTCATTCCATCGTCTTCGACGAAGCAGAGAACCGGATGCATACCATTAAAGCGGTAATGGTAGCGACCCTCGGCGACTAACCCCAGCGGGCGTATGTCGCCTGACGGCATATGCCCAAGCTATCCGGAGAACATCATGGGCAAATTCAAATTTCCCAGCGCATATACCATCCTGTTTATTCTCATTGCACTCGTCGCGGTTATGACCTGGATAGTCCCGGCAGGGAAATACCAGATGGCGATGAATGCTACTCTGGGCAAAGAAGTGCCAGTTGCCGGTACTTATGCCCCCACAGAGGCGCACCCGCAAGGTTTTACCGCTGTACTGCTGGCCCCGATTGACGGTCTTTACAACCACGAAACCTATACCGCAGGCGCAATTGATGTGGCGTTGTTTGTCCTGATTATTGGTGGGTTTCTCGGCGTAGTAAACAAAACAGGCGCCATCGACGCAGGTATCGAGCGCGTGACGGTCAGGTTGAACGGTAAAGAGGAGTGGATGATCCCCATTCTAATGGGGCTTTTCGCCGCCGGAGGTACGATTTACGGGATGGCGGAGGAATCACTCCCATTCTACACATTGCTGGTTCCGGTCATGATGGCCGCACGCTTTGATCCGTTGGTTGCCGCCGCCACCGTTCTGCTCGGCGCAGGCATTGGTACACTCGGCTCGACAATCAACCCTTTCGCAACGGTTATCGCGGCTAACGCCGCCGGGATCCCCTTCACCCAGGGAATGCTGATGCGCATTCTGCTGCTGGTCGTCGGCTATGTTATCTGTGTGGTGTGGGTCATGCGTTATGCGCGCAAAGTCCGCAATCACCCGGAGTTGTCGATTGTGGCGGATAAAATGGAGGAAAACCGTGCGCATTTTCTCGGCAATCGCGGCAATACCAATCTTGAATTCACAGCCACGCGTAAGTGGATCCTGCTGATATTCGCCGCCGCCTTTGCGGTAATGATTTATGGCGTCGCGGTACTCGGATGGTGGATGGCAGAAATATCCGCAGTCTTTCTGGGTTCTGCCATTATCGTCGGCGTGATTGCCCGCATGAGTGAAGAAGCCTTCACCAGTACCTTCATTGACGGTGCGCGGGACCTGCTTGGCGTGGCGCTGATTATCGGCATTGCACGCGGTATCGTCGTGGTGATGGACAACGGCATGATCACCCACACTATTTTGCACAGCGCCGAAAATTTAGTCTCCGGTCTGTCCACCACCATTTTCATCAATGTAACCTACTGGCTGGAAGTATTGCTCTCCTTCCTGGTCCCTTCCTCGTCTGGCCTGGCGGTGCTCACGATGCCCATTATGGCCCCGCTGGCCGACTTCGCGCATGTACAGAGGGATCTGGTCGTCACCGCGTATCAATCCGCTTCCGGCATTGTGAATCTGATTACACCCACCTCTGCCGTCGTGATGGGTGGGTTAGCCATCGCCCGTGTTCCTTACGTGCGCTACCTGAAATGGGTCGCCCCGCTCCTGCTCATTTTGACGTTACTGAACATGGCCGTCCTGAGTATCGGCGCGATGTTGTAGCCCTTTTAGCCGTCGGATCCCGACGGCTTTTTTGAGCGCATTCTCGTTTTTCTGCGCAACCGCCCGTTTGAGCCGTTATTGATACTGCAAATGTGGTGAATTTCGCCATCACATTGATACAAATGATAAACTTAGGGTGTATTTATGAAGGAATTCGATGATTACTCGACCAAAGAGCAGAAACAATTGGCGATTTGTCAGCGCCTGATTAGCGAAAAAAGCTACCTTTCTCAGGAAGCGCTTCGCCGCGATCTCCAACACCATGGTTTTACCGGAATTAGCCAGTCAACGGTATCCCGTCTGCTGAAACTGCTCGGGGCTATAAAAATAAGAAATACAAAAGGGCAAAAAATTTATTCTGTAAATCCGCAATCGCGACCCGCTCCTGATGCTGCCCGATCGATTGCTGAAATGGTGGTCAGCGTTGAGCACAATAGCGAATTTATCCTCATCCACACGGCGGCAGGTTATGGCCGTGCCGTTGCCAGAATCCTCGATTACCACGCGTTACCAGAGATTCTGGGTGTCATCGCTGGCAGCAGTATTGTCTGGGTTGCGCCGCGAGTTGTGCAGCGAACAGGGCTGGTGCACAAGCAGATTAACTATCTATTTAAAATGAATTAAAATTCATAAGAACCGTTTGCGGTGAATAAATTGTGCATTTTCCGCTTGATCCCATAACGGAGCTGAGTATAATCGCGGACAATTTGCCGGGAGGATGTATGGTTCAGTATGTACGACATTTTGTCTTACCGCGTCTGAAAAAGGACGCTGGCCTGCCGTTTTTCTTTCCGTTGATCACCCATTCCGAGCCCCTCAATTGAGGGGCTTTTTTTTTGCCCAGGCGTCAGGAGATAAACATGGCTAACCCGCTCTATCAAAAACACATCATTTCCATAAACGACCTCAGCCGCGATGACCTCAATCTGGTCCTCGCGACGGCGGCGAAATTAAAAGCTAACCCACAGCCGGAGCTGTTAAAGCATAAGGTTATCGCCAGCTGCTTCTTTGAAGCGTCAACCCGCACCCGTTTATCCTTTGAAACCTCCATGCACCGTCTGGGCGCCAGCGTGGTGGGTTTTTCTGACAGCAGCAACACGTCGCTGGGCAAAAAAGGCGAAACCCTGGCCGATACCATTTCCGTCATCAGCACCTATGTCGACGCCATCGTCATGCGTCATCCGCAGGAAGGCGCCGCACGTCTGGCTACAGAGTTCTCCGGTAACGTTCCGGTACTGAACGCAGGCGACGGCTCCAACCAACATCCCACCCAAACGCTGCTGGACCTGTTTACCATTCAGGAAACGCAGGGTCGCCTGGACAATCTGCACATCGCCATGGTAGGTGACCTGAAATATGGCCGTACCGTCCACTCCCTGACCCAGGCGCTGGCGAAGTTCGAAGGTAACCGTTTCTACTTCATCGCCCCGGACGCACTGGCCATGCCGCAATACATTCTGGATATGTTGAACGAAAAAGGTATCGCCTGGAGCCTGCACGGCACTATCGAAGAGGTGATGGCGGAGGTCGATATCCTCTACATGACCCGCGTACAAAAAGAGCGTCTGGACCCGTCCGAATACGCCAACGTGAAAGCACAGTTTGTCCTGCGCGCCAGCGATTTGAACGGCGCCAGAGCAAACATGAAGGTGCTACATCCGCTGCCGCGCATCGATGAAATCACCACCGACGTCGATAAGACGCCGCACGCCTGGTATTTCCAGCAGGCTGGCAACGGCATCTTCGCCCGCCAGGCGTTACTGGCATTGGTACTGAATAGCGAACTGGCACTGTAAGGGAGAAAAAGAGATGACACACGATAACAAACTGCAGGTTGAAGCCATCAAACGTGGCACCGTGATTGACCACATTCCCGCACAGGTTGGTTTTAAGCTGCTGACGCTGTTCAAACTGACGGAAACCGACCAACGTATCACCATCGGTCTGAACCTGCCGTCTGGCGAGATGGGCCGTAAGGATCTGATTAAAATCGAAAACACGTTCCTGACCGACGAGCAGGTAAACCAGCTCTCCCTGTACGCCCCGCAGGCAACGGTAAACCGCATTGACGATTACGACGTGGTGGGTAAATCACGTCCGAGCCTGCCTGAGCGTATCGATAACGTGCTGGTTTGCCCGAACAGCAACTGCATCAGTCATGCTGAGCCGGTTTCTTCCAGTTTTGCAGTGAAAAAACGTGCCGATGACATCGCACTCAAATGCAAATACTGTGAAAAAGAGTTTTCGCATTATGTGGTGCTGGCCAACTAATTGGGGTTGGTTATGAGATCCCGGCTCCCGTTACACATAAGCATTCGCAATGCATTGAGGCGGCAAGTCCGATTATCATGGGAGCATAGTAAACTATGTGACCAGGGTAAGAGGACGTAGCCAACGAAGAGGCAGTGTGAAGGATGACGTGTATAATGGGCGGGAACATTCTACTACCGCTGTAAATTCAGGAGAAATCATGAGCAAGACTATCGCGACGGAAAATGCACCAGCAGCAATCGGCCCATACGTTCAGGGCGTTGACCTGGGTAGCATGGTAATCACTTCCGGTCAGATCCCGGTCGATCCGAAAACCGGTGCCGTAGCGGAAGACGTGTCCGCTCAGGCACGTCAGTCGCTGGAAAACGTAAAAGCTATCGTTGAAGCAGCAGGCCTGAAAGTGGGCGACATCGTAAAAACGACCGTTTTCGTTAAAGACCTGAACGATTTCGCCACCGTAAACGCGACCTACGAAGCATTCTTCACCGAGCACAACGCGACCTTCCCGGCACGTTCTTGCGTAGAAGTTGCCCGTCTGCCGAAAGACGTGAAAATCGAGATTGAAGCGATCGCCGTTCGTCGCTAAGTCTCCTTGTGCCGGATGGCGGCTTCGCCTTATCCGGCCTACGCAAGCGTAGTTTGTAGGCCCGGTAAGCGTGAGCGCCACCGGGCATTTATCACATCACGCCAAACAATTTCGGCAGGAACAGTGAAATCGCCGGAATGTATGTCACGAGCATCAGCACCAGGAATAGCACGAGGTAGAATGGCAGCATCGCCTTTACCACCTGTTCTATTTTCTGCTTACTCACCGCACTGGCCACAAACAGCACCGACCCTACCGGTGGCGTAATAAGGCCGATCCCTAAGTTCACCAGCATGATCATGCCAAAATGGACCGGATCAATGCCGAGCGCGTTGGTCACTGGCAGCAGAACCGGCGTCAAAATCAGGATCAACGGCGCCATATCCATCAGCGTACCGATCAGCAGCAGCATGATGTTAATGCACATCAGAATGACGTATTTGTTGTCCGAGATGCTGGTGAAGGCTTCAGTGATACGCATCGGCAACTGCATATAAGTCATGACGGCCCCAAACGCGGCGGCAAAGCCTATCAGGATCATGACGATCGTGACCGTTTTCACCGTGCGGAACATCAGCTTTGGCAGCTCAGACCATTTATAGTCACGATAGATAAACATGGTGACAAAGAAGGCCCAAAGGCAGGCAATCGCCGCAGATTCCGTCGCGGTAAAGATACCTGACAGGATGCCGCCCATGATGATCACAACCGTCATCAGGCCCCACAGCGTATCGACGAAAATCTTCAGCGCCTGGCGAAACGGTACGCGTTCCCCTTTTGGATAACCGCGCTTGTGCGCAAAAGCCACGCACATTACCATCAGACTGAAACTTAACAGCAGGCCCGGCAGGATCCCGGCGATGAACAGTGCGGCAATCGACACCGTTCCGCCTGTAGCCAGCGAGTAAATAACCGAGTTATGGCTGGGCGGCGTAAGAATCGCCTGCACCGAACCACTGGCCGTTACCGCCGCGGCAAAGTCGCGCGGATAACCTTTTTTATCCATTTCCGGGATCATTACCGAACCAATGGATGCGGTATCCGCTACAGACGATCCAGAAATAGCGCCAAAAAAGGTTGATGCCACAATGTTTACCAGCGACAGTCCGCCGCGAATAAAGCCAACAAAAATATAGGCAAAGTTCACCAGTCGCCGCGCAATTCCCCCTTCGGCCATAATAGCCCCGGCCAGAATAAAGAACGGGATCGCCAGCAGGGAGAACTTATTCACCCCGCTGGTCAGTTGGATCATCACCGCTTCCAGCGGAATATCAATGTACCAGGCGCCAATGATGGCGCTAATGCCAACCGCATACGCTACCGGTACCCCAATTGCCAGCATAATGCCGAGCGTAAAGACGAGAATAAATGCATCCATCTGCTTTCCTTTCTGAAATGGGGGCGGTAACTAGCTGGTCGATCCCAACATGACAACGGGACGTTGGTACTGCGGACCACGGAAAATCTTTTCTGCGATAAACAGCAGCGTTATGGCAGAGCCAATCGGCAATGGAAGGTAGTTTTGCCCGGCACTTAAAAGCGGGAATTCGGCCACGGGCTGTTCCCACAGCTCAAGACAGAGATTGGTTCCGTACCAGAGGATAAAAAGGCTTATCGCCACTAACATAACGTCAGCGATTACAGAGCAATAACGGCGGGAAGCATCACCCAGACGGTCAATCACCATACTTACCGCGATATGCGAGCCTGCACGATAGCTCACCGCCGCGCCAATAAAGGTGAATGTCACCATACACAGAATAGCGACGGGTTCAGGCCATGACAGGGCGTTATTCAGAACATAACGCGCGAATATACCAATGGGGATAATGGCGACCATGACTAATAATGCGATACCGGCAATCCACATTGACACCCGATAAAGAAAATCCATTACCGATGAATAGCATTCACCCATAATCATCACCTCGAATTAATCAAAAGATTCAGGCGGAGGGTTGATATCCTCCACCTGATGAATTACTTCACATCCTGAATTCGTTTGATCAAATCCTGGTGGTCTTTACCGTAATTATCCCGCACTGACTGCGTGGCTTTATAGAAATAGTCCGTATCAATATCGTGGAACTGAACGCCGTTGGCTTTCATGGTCTCCAGCGATTTTGCATTATAATCCTGCCAAAGTTTTCGTTGCTCTACCTGTGCTTCTTTGGCGAGTTTAATAATGAGGTCCTGGTCTTCTTTTTTTAACTTATCCCATTTGGCTTTCGAGAACAGAAAAAGCTCAGGAATAATAAAGTGTTTGCTCCAGGTATAGTTTTTCACGACCGGCAAATAGTTATGCGCAACAAACGTTGGCGGGTTATTTTCCGTGCCATCAATAACGCCGGTCTGCATGCCGCTAAATACTTCACTAACGCCCATGACAACGGAGTTAGCGCCCATCGCCTTCAGGGTATCCAGCGCTATCGGACTCCCTTGAACACGGATTTTCATACCGTGTAAATCTTCCGGTTTCACCACCGGATTTTTGGTGATCAGGTTGCGCGTTCCGGCATCCATCCAGCCGAGGAACACCAGCCGCGATTTGGCGTTGGCCGTCAGGCGGTCGCCAATCTCCTGACCAATCATGCCGTCGAGAACCTTATGCAGATGGTCTTCATCACGGAAAATATATGGCAGGGTAAACACGTTAATTTCAGGGAGAATAGCGGCGACTGGCGTCATTGAGACACGAATAATATCGATAGCGCCTAATTGTGCCTGCTCAATCATCTGTTTTTCGTCGCCTAACACACCACCGGGAAAGGTTTTAATCTCCAGACGACCTTCGGTGGCGGCGCTAAGTTTTTCCCCCATATGTTTCACGGCAACAACGTTCGGGTAATCAGCCGGATGCACATCTGCGGCGCGAAAGGTTTGTGCCAGCGTTGCATGACTCGCCAGTAATACAGACGCGCCAATACACAGACTTAACAGGTTTTTTGTCAGTTTCATTTGTCCTTCTCCAGAAGTTCATAATATCCATTAACAGGAATAGCTTGCAGAGCAAATGACTGCCGGAATTAAAAACGGGCAGCGAGAAACTTTCTTAACGACGTTACCTGCGCAGACTAACTGGTGTAACAATTTATTTCGATGACTACGTTCACAAAAAATCGCAGACAGTTAAATTTTTTAGCACGCTGTTTCATTTTTGCAATGCAGATCGTTTTATTGATAAAAAAACAACGCAAGAAAGGCGATTTGATACTAACAACCCGCGTTAGTATTTCAATAAAAATAAAACACCAATATTTCGGGAGAATATCTTTCGAATGAAAAAGTGAAATGCAGGATGGTATTAACACCATCCTGCAGAAGAGAAGTTGAGGATTACTGCCAGCCGTAGCGGCGGCTATAAAAACCTTTCACAAGCTGGGTTAATGTCATGTAACCCGCCAGAATTGCAATCAGCCACGGGAAGTAGCTCAGCGGCAGCGCCTGCAATTGCAGATAGCTGGCCAGCGGCGAGAACGGTAATGCAATGCCCACCACCATTACCACCAGCGTCATCAGCATCAGCGGCCATGCGGCGCGGCTTTGGATAAACGGCACGCGACGGGTACGGATCATATGCACAATCAGCGTTTGCGACAGCAGACCCACCACAAACCAGCCAGACTGGAACAATGTCTGATGTTCAGGTGTATTGGCATGGAAGACGAACCACATCAGGCAGAAAGTCAGAATGTCAAAGATCGAGCTGATCGGTCCAAAGAAGATCATAAAGCGGCCCAACTCGGCGGGATTCCAGCGCTGCGGCTTTTTGATCTGCTCTTCGTCGACGTTATCAAACGGAATCGCCACCTGGGATACATCGTACAGCAGGTTCTGAATCAGTAAGTGCAGCGGCAACATCGGCAGGAACGGCAAGAAGGCGCTCGCCACCAGCACGCTAAACACATTACCGAAGTTAGAACTGGCCGTCATTTTGATGTACTTCAGCATGTTAGAGAAGGTACGGCGTCCTTCGATTACCCCTTCTTCCAGCACCATCAGGCTCTTTTCCAGCAGGATGATATCAGCCGCTTCACGGGCAATATCAACCGCGCCGTCAACGGAGATACCAATGTCCGCCGCGCGCAGCGCCGGGGCGTCGTTAATGCCATCCCCCATAAAGCCGACCACATGACCTTCGCGCTTGAGCAGCGTGACAATACGCTCCTTGTGCATTGGTGTCAGGCGGGCAAACAGCGTGGTGCGCTGGGCAAGTTGGGCCAGCTCGTCGTCACTTAACCCCTCAATGCTGCTACCGATAACCACATCGCCCGCATCCAGCCCCACTTCATGGCACACTTTTGCCGCCACCAGCTCGCTATCGCCCGTCAGAATTTTCACCGTAATACCGCTGGCTTTCAGCGCTTTAAGCGCCGGTGCGGTGGTCTCTTTCGGCGGATCGAGGAACGCGATATAGCCTTCGAGGATCAGATCGGATTCATCAATACGCTGGTAATCCCCCTCACGCGCTGGCAGGTATTTCGTCGCCACCGCCACCACGCGCAGCCCCTGGCGGTTCAGCGTGTCCGTGACGCGTTTCACCCGACGCAGCATGTTGTCATCTAACGGAACAATCTCACCATTGTGGCGCACCTGGGTACACACGCTGAGGATCTCCTGTAGTGCCCCTTTACAGACCAACTGGTGCACATCGGTTTCTTCTGCCACCACCACCGACATACGGCGACGTTCGAAATCAAACGGGATCTCATCGATTTTTTGCCAGCGGGTAGAGAGCCGGCGGGCGGATTCTTCGTCCACGCCTTCCAGCACTGCCGTATCCAGCAGATTCTTCAGCCCGGTCTGGTAGTGGCTGTTCAGCCACGCAGAATGCAGGACGTGTTCGCTGGGCTTTCCAGATATATCAGTATGATTCTCCAGCACTATTTTATCTTGTGTCAGAGTGCCGGTTTTATCGGTGCACAGAATATCCATCGCGCCAAAGTTCTGGATAGCGTCGAGGTGTTTAACGATAACCTTTTGTTTTGACAGCTTCACCGCCCCACGCGCCAGCGTCGAGGTGACGATCATCGGCAGCATTTCTGGAGTCAGTCCCACCGCCACAGACAGCGCAAACAGCGCCGCTTCCCACCAGTCACCTTTGGTATAACCGTTGATGATCAGCACAATCGGCGCCATCACCAGCATAAAGCGGATCAGCAGCATGCTGACGCGACTGATCCCTTTCTGGAAGGCATTCTGCTCGCTTTCCTGCTCGCTGACGCGGCCCGCCAGTTGCCCGAACCAGGTATTGGCCCCGGTCGCAATCACGATGGCCTGTGCCGTGCCGCTCACCACATTGGTGCCCATAAAGCACAGGGTATCGCATTCCAGCGGGTTGCTTTGCTGCGGGTCGCGGCTGGTTGCAACTTTTTCTACCGGCAGCGATTCACCGGTCAGCGAAGCCTGAGCCACGAACAGGTCACGAGCCTGTACCACGCGCAGATCGGCCGGGATCATATCCCCTGCCGCCAGTTTGATAATATCGCCAGGAACCAACTGATCGATCGGCAGTTCAACCCAACCGTTCTCCCCTTTCTCGTTGATAACGCGCAGCACCGTGGCGGTGTTGCTGACCATCGCTTTCAACGCATCCGCCGCTTTGGTGGAACGTGCCTCCTGCACAAAATTCAGCAGCGTCGAGATGGCGACCATCAGCGCGATGACGCCGGCAGCGAACAGATCCTCAGTGGCATAAGAAATCGCACCAAGGATGGTCAGCAGAATATTAAACGGGTTGCGGTAGCAGACCCACAGATGCACCCACCAGGGCGACGGCTTCTGCGCCGGCAACTGGTTTTCGCCATGGATTTCGCGAGCGTTCTCGACTTCTGCGGCGTTCAACCCTTCTGGGTGCGCGCCGAACGTTTTCCACAGCGCTGCTTCGTCCATCAGCGCCATTTTCAGGCAATGTTCGCTCAGCGAGGGTGGGATCGGCGTGCTGGCAACGGTCTGCGCATTGGGTAGCGGATCGCGATGCACCAGACGATGCGGTAGATGGCGGTTTAGCCGGGCAAATAGCTGGCGAGTAATATTTTTGAACATAGGCAGTCCCCCTGCGCCAGTCTTAACAGGCGCAGTAAATCCTTCAGGCGTGGCAAATCCTTGCCTGATGGCAATCTAAAAATCGTAACAGGGACGTCAGAACGTCACTGTCTTACGCATCCGGTAAGACAGTGAAAGACAGGCTTACCGGAAAGGGTTGTTTCTCCGTCTCGGGAGAGGGGTGGGATCGGGATCCATATAGCCTCCGGTAAGTGAAAGATTTGCGCTGCGGATTATACGCAGAAAACCATAAGGTTTGTGGCAATTATGGCGGTATGATACAGCACGGAAACTAAACCAAATGTATACCAGACTTTGCCCATTGCACTGCGCTTGAGTAAAGTTATTCTCTATTTGGCATAACTTCACACGCAACATGGGAAAACAGGATGCAAAATCGGCTGACCATTAAAGACATCGCCCGCTTAAGCGGTGTGGGAAAATCAACCGTTTCCCGTGTGCTCAACAATGAAAGCGGCGTGAGTGAACGCACCCGCGAGCGCGTTGAAGCGGTGATGAATCAGCACGGTTTTTCCCCTTCTCGCTCCGCACGCGCCATGCGTGGGCAAAGCGACAAGGTAGTGGCGATTATCGTCACGCGTCTGGACTCGCTTTCGGAAAATCTCGCCGTGCAGACCATGCTGCCCGCCTTTTATGAGCAGGGTTACGACCCGATCATGATGGAAAGTCAGTTCTCACCCGAACTGGTTGAAGAACATCTCGGCATGCTCCGACGCCGCAACATTGACGGCGTGGTGCTGTTTGGTTTTACCGGCATTACCGAATCCATGCTCACCACCTGGCAGGATTCGCTGGTGCTGCTGGCAAGAGATGCCAAAGGCATTGCCTCCGTCTGCTATGACGATGAGGGTGCCATTCGCACCCTGATGCAGCGTTTATACGAACGCGAGCATCGCCATATTAGCTTTCTTGGCGTTCCTCATAGCGACGTGACCACCGGTAAGCGCCGCCATGAAGCTTATCTGGCATTCTGTAAGAAACACAAACTGCATCCGGTTGCCGCGCTGCCGGGTCTGGCCATGAAGCAGGGCTATGAGCAGGCCGCCAGTGTCATCACCCCGGAAACCACCGCATTAGTCTGCGCGACAGACACCCTCGCCCTTGGGGTCAGTAAATATCTACAGGAGCAGCGAATAGAGAACCTGCAATTGGCGAGCGTGGGCAGCACGCCGCTGATGAAATTCCTCCATCCGGAAATTATCACCGTCGACCCAGGATACGCCGAAGCCGGGCGACAAGCGGCCTCGCAGCTGATCGAGCAGATCAACGGCCGCAGCGAACCACGACAAATCGTTATTCCTTCCACCCTCTCCTGACCGCTTTCTGAGCGTTAATTTGTGATCTTCGCTGCGTTTCGGGAACGTTCCCATTTTTTAATATTCATCGACGATATACTCTGGCGCCAACAACGCGAGAGTTGCCGGATGGCGACCTAACGCGTCTTATCCGGCCTACGGGGAACACACGTCATCATGAGCAAAATAAAACAAGCAGACATCGACCGGCTGATTGAGCTGGTAGGCGGGCGCGACAATATCGCCACGGTAAGTCACTGCATTACTCGCCTGCGTTTTGTGCTGAATCAGCCTGCGAACGCCAGGCCGAAAGATATCGAACAGTTGCCGATGGTCAAAGGCTGCTTCACCAACGCCGGGCAATTTCAGGTGGTGATTGGCACCGAGGTAGGTGATTACTACAAAGCGCTGCTGGCGACGACCGGACAAGCCAGCGCCGACAAAGAGCAGGCGAAAAAAGCGGCGCGGCAGAATATGAAATGGCATGAACAGCTGATTTCTCATTTTGCGGAGATCTTCTTCCCGCTGCTGCCCGCGCTGATTAGCGGCGGCTTGATCTTAGGTTTCCGTAACGTGATCGGCGATCTGCCGATGAGCAATGGTCAGACGCTGGCGCAGATGCATCCTTCGCTGAAAACCCTTTACGACTTCCTGTGGCTGATTGGCGAGGCGATCTTCTTCTATTTGCCGGTCGGAATCTGCTGGTCGGCGGTGAAGAAAATGGGCGGTACGCCGATCCTCGGTATTGTGCTGGGCGTAACCCTGGTTTCACCGCAGTTAATGAACGCTTATTTGCTCGGTCAGCAGGTACCGGAAGTGTGGAACTTCGGCCTGTTCAGCATTGAGAAAGTGGGCTACCAGGCGCAGGTCATTCCGGCATTGTTGGCCGGGCTGGCGCTCGGGTTTATTGAAACACGCATGAAGCGCATCGTGCCGGATTACCTGTATCTGGTGATCGTCCCGGTGTGTTCGCTGATCCTCGCAGTGTTCCTCGCCCACGCCTTTATCGGTCCGTTTGGCCGCATGATCGGCGACGGTGTCGCGTTTGCGGTCCGCCATCTGCTGACCGGCAGTTTTGCTCCGATTGGCGCGGCTCTGTTCGGCTTCCTGTACGCCCCGCTAGTGATCACCGGTGTGCATCAGACCACGCTGGCTATCGACATGCAGATGATTCAGAGCATGGGCGGCACGCCGGTATGGCCACTGATCGCACTGTCGAATATCGCTCAGGCTTCTGCGGTGGTCGGGATCATTATCTCCAGTCGCAAGCACAACGAACGTGAAATCTCCGTTCCTGCCGCGATCTCTGCTTATCTTGGAGTAACTGAACCAGCAATGTACGGGATCAACCTGAAATACCGCTTCCCGATGCTGTGCGCGATGATCGGCTCCGGTCTCGCCGGACTGCTGTGCGGCCTGAACGGTGTGCTGGCAAACGGGATTGGCGTCGGCGGTTTGCCGGGCATCCTCTCCATCCAGCCGACTTATTGGCAGGTATTTGGCATGGCGATGGTCATTGCGATTGTTATCCCAATGATACTGACCTCATTTGTTTACCAGCGTAAATACCGTCTGGGCACATTACAAATTATCTAACTTTTCTTCGGGGCGCAGTTGCGCCCCAGCGTATTTCCAGGAAACAACCATGAATATTCCCCACTGGTGGCAAAACGGCGTTATCTATCAGGTTTACCCCAAGAGTTTTCAGGACACTACCGGCAGCGGCACCGGCGATTTACGCGGCGTGACGCAGCGCCTCGACTATCTGCAAAAACTGGGCGTTGATGCCATCTGGCTGACGCCGTTCTATATTTCGCCGCAGGTTGATAACGGTTACGACGTCGCGGATTACCTGTCTGTCGATCCAGCCTACGGTACGCTGGAAGATTTTGACGAACTGGTGGCGCAGGCGAAAGCGCGCGGCATCCGTATTATTCTCGATATGGTGTTTAACCACACCTCAACCCAGCACGCCTGGTTTCGTGAAGCGCTGGATAAAGACAGCCCGTATCGTCAGTTTTATCTCTGGCGCGACGGCACGCCAGACAGCCCGCCGAATAACTGGCGTTCCAAATTTGGCGGTAACGCCTGGGGCTGGCACGCCGAAAGCGAGCAGTACTATCTGCACCTCTTTGCTCCGGAGCAGGCCGATCTGAACTGGGAAAATCCGGCGGTACGCGCCGAGCTAAAAAAAGTCTGTGAGTTCTGGGCCGATCGCGGCGTGGACGGATTGCGCCTCGACGTGGTGAATCTTATCTCTAAAGATCAGGACTTCCCGAACGATCCCGACGGCGATGGGCGGCGTTTTTATACCGATGGTCCGCGCGCGCATGCGTTTTTACGCGAGATGAACCGCGACGTCTTCACGCCACGCGGCCTGATGACGGTGGGCGAGATGTCTTCCACCACACTGGAAAACTGCCAGCAGTACGCCGCGCTCGATGGCAGCGAACTGTCGATGACCTTTAACTTTCACCACCTGAAAGTGGATTACCCCAACGGTGAGAAGTGGACGTTAGCCAAACCCGATTATGTCGCGCTGAAAACCCTGTTCCGTCACTGGCAGCAGGGCATGCACAATCAGGCCTGGAACGCGCTGTTCTGGTGTAACCACGATCAGCCGCGCATCGTGTCGCGTTTTGGCGATGAAGGTAAATACCGCATTCCGTCGGCCAAAATGCTGGCGATGGTGCTGCATGGCATGCAGGGCACGCCCTATATCTACCAGGGTGAAGAGATCGGCATGACCAATCCGCACTTCAGCCAGATTACCGATTATCGCGATGTGGAAAGCCATAACATGTTTGCCGAACTGAACGGTCAGGGGCGAGATGCCGACGAACTGCTGGCGATCCTCGCCAGTAAATCCCGCGATAACAGCCGCACGCCGATGCAGTGGGATGCCAGCCAACACGCGGGCTTTACCGAGGGCGAACCATGGATCAATCTGTGTGACAACGCAGCGGAGATCAACGTGGCGGCAGCGCTGAGCGATGCCGACTCGGTGTTCTACACCTATCAGAAACTGATCGCATTGCGCAAAGCGGAGCCAGTTATTACCTGGGGCGACTATCAGGATCTGTTACCGGACAGCCCACATCTGTGGTGTTACCAACGCGAGTGGCAAGGGCAGCGGCTGCTGGTCATTGCTAATCTGAGCGATACCTTCCAGAACTGGCAACCAGCCCAGGCCGATGGAAACTGGCAGGTGCTGATGCACAACTATGCCGAGGTCGCCAGCCAACCTGGGGACATGACACTACGTCCTTTTGAGGCCGTCTGGTGGTTGCAGAAGTAACGCCGCAAAGATACGGATAAGCATCTTTATCCGTATCTTTTATTATTCAATTCAGGAGTGACGTATAGCGATACCTGAAATGTACCATGATAAAATTTACAAGCGCTGGAGAATAAAACAAAAATACCCCTGCCTCTTATTATATAACCCGGCAGGATATTATGAAAAATCTTATTAGAACATGTTCTCTTTCAGCATTACTGATTAGCAGCCAGGGATGGTGTGGAAATACTGCTGTTGATTTACGCTTTGGTCATAACACCAACTCTGACGTTAATGACTCACGTATTAAAGTCATGCACCAGGCCGATAATGGATTTTATTTTTCCGTTGAGGCTGCACAAAATCACAATGACACATTTTTTGGCGATACCGATCGTAACGACCCCGATGATAAAGGTGTCACTGAAGCCGCTCAAGAAATAGAAACACGCTGGCGTTTTGATTTAGGCGATGGTTATGCAATTGCGCCGGGGATGGTTACTGTATTTACCACCAGCAACACGCATTACCGTCCCTTTATTCAGGGGTGGAAGTCTTTTGATAATGGACTTAATCTCTCCGCACGTTATCGCTATAACACCGTAAATGACTCACACAGTGACAGAGAATTAGACGGCAGCGGTTACACTCGCCGTCAATCTCACCAGTTCGATATCTGGTTTGCCTATAATATCGGCAAGTTTGGCATGTCTTATAATCCCCGCTTCCGCTGGCAGGATGGTGTCGACCAGGGAACGGGTGATGATACGTATTGGGAGCATACCGTGGCGTTCAATTATAAACTGGACGATGGCTGGACCCCGTATGTTGAGCTAGTGTCTCTTGATAAAACCTACATCAATGACCACGGAAATCATGAAAATGATTACGCCGTGCGTCTGGGTATCGTTAAGCAACTCTGATGTTTTACGCCGCATCGTGTTGCAACAAATAGCAGCCGATGCGGTCAACAACGGTCAACAACTCCAGTTGACCTTCCCGTTGGTACAAGGAAATCGCATCGATATCAATGTCCAGGGGCCAACACAGCGTAGCCAGCGCCGCTAACGACGATTCTCTCCTGGTAATCGCAATTATTTTTAGCCCTTTTCGCAAAGCATTTCTTGCCATCTCAACTAAAGAAGCGGTTTCTCCCGATTTACTGATCAGCACCAGCGTTCCTCGCGAGACCCGGGTAAGCTGATGAATATCATTGAGAATTAAATGGGGTAAACTCGCCAGTGAAAGAAAGCGAGAAAGGTAATTCAAACTGGTCAGCGATGCACCACGTGAATATAAAAATATATGACTTGAATTACTCAGCAGGTTACATAATTGTATAATTACTTCTGTTTTTTCGTTGCCAACACTATATTTTACCGGTTCGGCAACACGTCTGTCTCGTGAAAATTTATAACGCAGTTCGGTATAACTCTGATACCCCATTTTCTTACACACCCGATTCACCGACGTCGTCGTCGTGAAGGTCTCGGTCGCAATCACTTTAGCGGAAATATCAGAAATTTCATGTGCATGGCACTGTATATATTCGAATATTAATCTTTCACTACCTTGAAAAGAATTCATAAAACAGCACTCTTTAACTAAAGATAGAATAATCATACTCGTATCTTATACCTGACACTGCAATGCGAATCACACTATCAGGATACAGGTATGCCCATACGCAATTAGTATCACCAAACGTTTAATGGTTCTTTTATTTCTCTTTATAATTTCCGCAGTCCTATTTTTAGAGATTTTACAATGACAAAACTAAAAATTGTTGCAGTAACGGCGTGCCCTACAGGTATCGCCCATACATTTATGGCGGCCAACAAAATTGTCACCTGGGCGAAAGAAAATGGCTTTTGACGTTAAGGTAGAAACACAAGGAAGCGATGGGGTCAAAAATAAGCTTTCCCGGCAAGATATCGCCAGCGCTGACGCTGTCATACTGGCAACGGACGTTCCTATACAGGATGCTGAACGATTCGCAAACACGCTACATCTTAAAATTCGTACCCAAGAACTGATTAAGAATACCGAGCGCTATATTCGCCAGGCGCTAGCCTTGAGCAAAGGCTCCACCCAAATAACTGACGAACCCGAAGAGCATCGTTCCGCATGGCAGATATTTATTGGCCATATTATGGCAGCAATCAGCTATATGCTGCCTGTTGTCGTTCTCGGTGGATTACTTATGGCGGTGGCGAAAATAACCGGGCAATTAATTCCCATCGCCGGAACGCCGTTCGAGGTGCTGGATAAACTGGGCTTTATGGTCATCAAGTTTATGTACCCGGTATTTGCCATGTACCTCGCCTTTTCAATTGCCGGGAAACCCGCACTGATACCTGGTCTTATCGGCGGAATTATGTCTGACGAAGTCTACAAGCGCTTTTTTAATCTCGAAGGTTTTATGCCCTCGGGATTCTTTGGCGCAATCGCCATCGGCTTTTTTGTCGGTCATCTGGTGCAATGGCTCAACGATACAATAAAAGTACGTCAGCAAATCACCACCATAAAAACCATGCTGATCGTGCCGCTGTGTACCGGTATTACACTGGTTATTGTGATGCAGTATCTGATTAACCCCATTTTTGGCGCGCTGAATCAGGCGATGGTGGCCTTTTTTACTTCCGCCGGAGAATCCGGGCGCAGCTTTTACTCACTGATGATCGCAGCAGGTACCGCTTTCGACCTCGGCGGGCCAATTAACAAAGCTGCGGGGTCGGTGGCGCTGGGACTTAACGGCGTGAGCGATACCTTCGATTTAACAGCCAGAGAACTGGCTATCGTCATCCCTTCAATCGGCGTCGGCATTGCTGCATTGCTCAATAATCGCTTCGGTCTTCCTGATGTGTTCAATAATGAAGAAAAAACTATCGGTAGTACCTCACTACTGCTGGGATTCATTGGCATTTCCGAAGGCGCGATCCCCTTTATTCTGAAAAACCCGCGTCTGATCCCCGTCTTTATGGTCGGCGCAATGTCTGGCGCATTCATCGCCACAACGTTAGGTGTCAAACAATCCTTACCGCTACCTGCCGTTTGGGGATGGCCGCTCGCCACCAACGTCACCGGCTATCTGGTAAGCGTTTTCGCAGGCTCTCTGGTGTGCGCGTTGGGCGTACTTTTCTTCAGCCCGAAACTGGCAACAAATTCAGGAAAGTAAAATGAGTCATATCCATGTCATCGCCCACACGCACTGGGATCAAGAGTGGTATTTCACGTTGCAGGACAGCAATATCCTGGCATCGCGAAACTTTGCCGATGTTATTGATACATTAGAACGTTACGCCGATTACACCTGTTACCATTTCGACGGACAAACCGCCGTGGTTGAGGATTTTCTGGCCGTCAATCCGCAATACGCTGACCGCCTGAAGCTGCTGGTCAAAAACAAGCGGCTTTACATCGGCCCGTGGTACACCCAGACGGATACGTTCAACGTTCACGGCGAATCGATTATCCGCAACCTGAAGTACGGCATACTTTCCGCGCGTAAACTGGGCCACGCCATGATGGTGGGATATCTGCCCGATACCTTTGGTCATAACAGCCAGCTCCCGACGCTGCTTCGCGGATGCAACCTGGACAACATCGTGTTCTGGCGCGGCATTGATCATGACACGCAGGTTGCACAGAGCCAGTTTATCTGGCGTGCACCGTCAGGTTCGCAAGTCATTGCCTGCGCAATGCTGTTTGGCTACGGGGCAGCCAAAAATATTCAACCGGACGATGCCCACCTGCAGGAAAAAATCTTTCCAATGGTGAATCTCATCCGCCAACGCGCCGGTCTGCATGACTTACTCCTGCCCTGCGGCGGCGATCAGGTCAATATTGATCCTCTGTTACCCGAGATTCTGCAGACGGTCAGCGAACGCTCCCCTACAGGCGATCGGTTCCAGATATCATCGCTGGAAGCGTTTGTTGATACGCTTCGTCAGCAAGCCGATGGATTTACCTGCTGGCAAGGCGAACTGAAATCCCCGCGCTATACCCGGATCCACAAAACCATCGGCTCCGTTCGTTACGACATTAAAAAGAAAAATTACGATATCGAACAATTTTTGTTGGACAAGCTGGAACCGACTATTGCGCTGGCCCGCCATCATGATATTCACGTCAACCTCCAGTGGGTTGATCAAATCTGGAAAAACCTGTTACGCAACCATGCCCATGACTCCATAGGCGGGTGTAACAGTGATGCCACCAACCGGGATATTCTGCATCGCCTGGAACAGACGGAACAGCTCAGCCATAGCCTGTGGAATCTGGTGATTAAAGAGCTGGCCATTGCCAGCAGCCAGGAGAACGACCTCTTTGTGGTGAACCCTGGCGCGACGCCCTGGTCCGGGGTTGTCAACGCCACGCTATATACCAGCACACCATCCCTTGAACTCTGCGCTGGCGAGCAGACTCTCTCATTTAGCATTATTGAACAAACAGAGCTTTCCGGTGGACGCGTGATTCAGGTTACGCCGCAGGGAGAAAAAGAGGTTGAGCTTCCGCCTTATTATCGCTCGCAGGTCGCTATCGACACGCAGGAACTGCCCGCACTGGGTTATATCAATATTGCCGTTCGCGAGGGCACGCACACGGTTTCTACGCTGCACCCTTATGCCGAAAACCATATTGAAAATGACCATTATCGACTCAGCCTTGATGACGGAACACTGACACTACGGGATAAACGTACCGGCAGAACTCTCTCCGACCTGCTGACCTTCGAAGATTGTGCGGATGCAGGTGACAGTTATGATTTTTCACCGCTGCAAGGTGATATCCCCCAAAAGTTCAATCACTTCACACTTCTCGCCTGCGAAAAGAGCCAGCACGTCGAGCGCTTAACGCTGGGCATCACGCTCAACCTGCCCTATTCATTAAGCCAACGCGCAACACAAGAATGCCCGGTACAGGTTGTTTGCGAACTCCGTCAGGGCGAAGCCCATCTTTTTATTGATGCCCGTTTAGAAAACAACGTTTGCGACCACCGCCTGCGCCTGCTGATCAACAGCGATATTCATACTCAGGAATCAATAGCCTCTCAGCCTTTCGGCATTATTCACCGCCCCATTGCCGACGCCCCTGCGAACTGGCAGCAAAACTATCGTGAGAAACCTGTCGATATCGAAACCAGCGAGGGAATTATCGCCATTGCGGAAAACGACAACGCTCTGGTCATAAACAGCCTGGGCATGAAAGAGTATCAGATCCTGCAAAACACAACATCGCAGGTGGCGCTGACGCTCTTCAAATCGACAGGCGTTCTGGGACGCGACGATCTGGTCTGGCGCCCCGGACGCGCTTCCGGCATCAATAATACCGTCGTTTACACGCCCGAGGCCCAGCTCCACAAGCCCCTGATCTTTAACCTGACCCTGACACTTAGCGAGCGTGCCGACCATCTGACATTACGCCGCCTTGAGGCAAGAGCTTTACGTCAGCCTTTCAGCTGGCAGAACCAGAAATTGAATACGCTGGACAACCGTCTGGAGCGCTTCACGCTCAATTTCACACCGCGTTCACTGCCAGAAACTTTCAGTCTGCTGGCGTTGCCTGAGCCGCTCATGCTCTCGGCGCTGCCACACGCCCAGACGATAAATGGAACAATATTACGTATTTTCAATGCCGGGGAGCATCCTGTTGAACTCCCACCATTGCTGCAAGAAATGCCGCAGATTAACTATCTGGAAGAACCCGTTAAGCACTGCCGCGAAATTGCGCCTTTCGCCACATGCGATTTCCTTTTCTCACTGCCGGAGCGTGACGCAAAAGTATGAATATCTCCCCACATAAAGCATTTATCCGCGACACGCTGGCACAGCTCTATCCGCAAGCGGATCATCAGGCAATCGCAGCGAAGATTGAACAGCTTATCCAACGCTGGAAACCCAAAACGCAAACGACGATTCCGTTAGATCAAAGCCGTATCTGGATGATCGCCTATGGTGATAGCATCTGCGCGCAAGGGGAAAATCCCCTATCGATTCTCCACCAGTTTGCAAAACTGTGGTTGAAGGGGACGATCAGTGACATTCACCTGCTGCCGATGTTCCCCTGGACCTCCGATGACGGTTTTAGCGTGGTGGATTACCGACAGGTTGATCCACATCTTGGGCAGTGGTCAGATATTGCCGCGCTGGCGGGCGATTTCAATTTAATGTTCGATTTTGTGATTAACCATATTTCACAGCAAAGCCGTTGGTTCCAGGGCTATTTGCATGGTGAGCATCGCTACCAGAACTACTTTATCAACGCCGATCCGGATGAAAATTACAGCCGAATCACACGTCCGCGTACATCTCCTTTATTAACGCCATTCACGCTTAAAACAGGGGAAACGGCGCATATATGGACCACATTCAGCGCCGATCAAATCGATCTTAACTTCCGTGAACCCGAGGTTTTACTGGAAAGTATTGATATTCTTTTGGAATATGCTTCACGCGGTGCCCAGGCAATTCGACTCGATGCCGTCGGTTTCTTGTGGAAAGAGAAAAACAGCCGCTGCATTCATCTGCCGCAAACCCATCAGGTAATCAAACTCTGGCGGGCGATCCTGGAAGAGATCTGGCCTGACTGCCTGCTGATTACCGAAACCAATGTGCCACATCAGGAAAACATCAGCTATCTGGGTGCCGGGGATGAGGCTCATATGGTGTATCAATTCCCGCTACCACCGCTGACACTGCATGCCTGCCTGCGCGGCAACGCACGCTGGCTACGCCAGTGGGCGCAAAGCCTGGAGCAAGAAACCTTTCCTGCCAACACCACATTTTTCAATTTCCTCGCTAGCCATGACGGCATTGGCCTGCGACCTGTCGAAAACATCCTCTCGACGGAAGAAAAAGCGTTCCTGGTCAGTGAAGTAGAACGTAAGCAAGGACGAATTTCCTGGCGCACCAATCCAGACGGCAGCCAGTCGCCGTACGAGATGAACATTAACTTTCTGAGCGCGTTAAGCGAACCGGGAGAAGCTCCCGACACGCAGGTTGCCAGATTTGCCGCCGCTCACGCCATCCTCTTTATGTTGCAGGGCGTTCCTGCAATTTACTACCACAGCCTTCTCGGTAGCGAAAATGATATCGCAGGGTTGAACGCGTCAGGGATCAATCGCCGTATTAACCGTGAAAAACTGGATTTCGCCACCACGCATCAGGCATTAGTCACGCCAGAATCCCGACAAGCGAAGATCTATGCCGCACTAACGACATTACTGCGCATTCGCCAACAACATCCCGCGTTCTCACCGGCAGCAGCTCAGCAAGTCCTTACACTGCCGGATGCGCTATTTGGCGTCAAACGCCACCACCAGACAGAGGAAGAAACTGTCTACGGTATTGTGAATGTCACTGGCGCATCACAAACACTTTTCTTACCCGTGACGGGGACAGATCTCCTGACAGGAACCCCCTTTAATGGCGTTTGCGAACTGGCGGGCTGGCAAACGATCTGGATCCACGTCAAGGCACAACCGGAGGCATAAAACATGGAATTGTCTACACTGACTCGTCAGACGCTAATTTTTATCGATCCGCCGCAATCGTCTCCCGATGCGATCATCCGGTATATGTCTTCAGCATTGTCTGAATGCGGACTCATTACCAATAAAGACGCTTTTATTGACAGCGTTCTGCGCCGTGAAAATGAAGGACCAACCGCGCTGGGAGAAGAGCTGGCCGTCCCTCACGGAAAATGTGATTCCGTCGTGCAGGCGTCGTTCTGCGTCGCCCTTTTTCCCGAGCCAATACTGTGGCCGGGTCTTGAAGGGCCTGAACCAGTACGGTTAGTGTTCCTGCTGGCGATCCCGCCAAATGAAGCGGGTACAACGCATATGCAACTGCTCACCCAGCTCACCTCGTCGCTGGTTGAGGATGAGATGCGAAACGCCATGCTTAACGCTACGTCTGCCGAAGAAGTACTGGCGCTGCTCTCGACTGGAACGACACCAGCTCAGGAAGTGCCAGAAAACCGCGTGAAGAGCAGTTACCTTGTACCACTCATTCTGGGTCTCGTCGCCTCGGCAGCCTTCATTAATGCCGGTATCCACTGGATGAAGTCGCTGTCGTCATAGTGTGTTCCGGGCAGCAGATGCCTGCCCGGCTTTACCTTCCTGTTTTTGTTGAATAATTAATCAGAATTTTCTGCCCATAATTTACAATCGCTGTACTGCCCGTCATCTGTACGCTCCGATTTTTACTTTGCGCTACATCAAATAAACCGTAAACATCCTTGATGCAAATCACTACATATAGAACTTAAAATGCACGCCGACCCAATATGTTGTATTAATCGACTACAATTGCTACAACTACAGTGCACCGCTTTACGGTGAAATTGTGGATAAAGTGGGTCAGGATTGCGGGAAGTCATTGGCAATAGAGATGAATAAAGCCATGGCCGCTTCCCCAACCTCTGTGGATAACCTGTTCTTATAAATATGGAGTGATCATGACACCGCATGTGATGAAACGAGATGGCTGTAAAGTGCCGTTTAAATCAGAGCGCATCAAAGAAGCCATTCTGCGTGCAGCTAAAGCAGCGGGAGTCGATGACGCAGATTACTGTGCCACCGTCGCAGAAGTCGTTAGTAGCCAGATGAATGAGCGCAGCCAGGTCGATATCAACGAGATCCAGACAGCGGTAGAAAACCAGCTGATGTCTGGTCCGTACAAACAACTCGCCCGTGCGTACATCGAATATCGCCACGACCGTGATATACAGCGTGAAAAGCGTGGCCGTCTGAACCAGGAAATTCGTGGTCTGGTTGAGCAAACCAACTCTGCTCTGCTGAACGAAAACGCCAACAAAGACA
Organism: Citrobacter sp. LUTT5; assembly: GCF_009905315.1. Taxonomy (NCBI): domain Bacteria; kingdom Pseudomonadati; phylum Pseudomonadota; class Gammaproteobacteria; order Enterobacterales; family Enterobacteriaceae; genus Citrobacter; species Citrobacter sp. LUTT5. The sequence goes on from NZ_CP047606.1 coordinate 4,431,550, forward strand.
GCAAAGTGATCCCGACCCAGCGTGACCTGCTGGCCGGTATCGTCGCCAAACACTATGCGCGTCAGCACCTGCTGCCGCGTGATGTCGTCCAGGCGCACGAGCGCGGTGATATTCACTATCACGATCTCGACTACTCTCCGTTCTTCCCAATGTTTAACTGCATGCTGATCGACCTGAAAGGCATGCTGACGCAGGGCTTTAAGATGGGTAACGCGGAGATTGAGCCGCCAAAATCCATCTCCACCGCGACGGCCGTCACCGCGCAAATTATCGCGCAGGTTGCCAGCCATATTTATGGCGGTACCACCATTAACCGTATTGACGAAGTTCTCGCACCATTCGTGACCGAGAGCTTTAACAAGCATCGCAAAACCGCTGAAGAGTGGCAGATCCCGGATGCCGACGGTTATGCGCATTCCCGTACCGAGAAAGAGTGCTACGACGCATTCCAGTCCCTCGAGTATGAAGTGAATACCCTGCATACCGCTAACGGCCAGACGCCGTTCGTCACCTTCGGTTTTGGCCTGGGAACCAGTTGGGAATCGCGTTTGATCCAGCAGTCCATTCTGCGTAACCGCATTGCGGGTCTCGGTAAAAATCGTAAAACCGCCGTGTTCCCGAAACTGGTGTTCGCCATTCGCGACGGCCTGAACCACAAGTTTGGCGATCCGAACTACGACATCAAACAGCTGGCGTTGGAGTGCGCAAGCAAGCGTATGTATCCGGACATCCTGAACTACGATCAGGTAGTGAAAGTGACCGGTTCGTTCAAAACGCCGATGGGCTGTCGCAGCTTCCTCGGCGTGTGGGAAAACGAGAACGGCGAACAGATTCACGACGGGCGTAACAACCTCGGCGTTATCAGCCTCAACCTGCCGCGTATCGCGCTGGAAGCCCACGGCGATGAAGCCACCTTCTGGAAACTGCTCGACGATCGACTGGTGCTGGCACGTAAAGCGCTGATGACCCGCATTGCGCGTCTGGAAGGCGTGAAAGCCCGCGTGGCGCCAATCCTGTATATGGAAGGTGCCTGCGGCGTGCGTCTGAAAGCGGACGATGACGTGTCAGAAATCTTTAAAAATGGCCGCGCGTCTATCTCGCTGGGTTACATCGGCATTCACGAAACCATTAACGCACTGTTTGGTGACAAACATCTGTACGACAGCGAGCAGCTTCGCGCCAAAGCTATCGCCATTGTCGAACGCCTGCGTCAGGCAGTCGATCAGTGGAAAGACGAGACCGGCTACGGCTTCAGCCTGTACAGCACGCCAAGCGAAAACCTGTGCGATCGTTTCTGTCGTCTGGATACCGCCGAGTTTGGTGTGGTGCCAGGCGTGACCGATAAAGGTTACTACACCAACAGCTTCCACCTCGACGTGGAGAAAAAGGTTAACCCGTACGACAAGATCGATTTCGAAGCGCCATACCCGCCGCTGGCGAGTGGAGGCTTCATTTGCTACGGCGAATACCCGAATATTCAGCACAACCTGAAAGCACTGGAAGACGTCTGGGATTACAGCTATCAGCACGTGCCGTATTACGGGACCAACACGCCAATTGATGAATGCTACGAGTGCGGCTTTACCGGTGAGTTCGAGTGCACCAGCAAAGGCTTTACCTGCCCGAAATGTGGTAACCACGACGCCGCGCGCGTGTCGGTCACCCGCCGCGTCTGCGGTTATTTAGGCAGCCCGGACGCCCGTCCGTTTAACGCCGGTAAGCAGGAAGAAGTGAAGCGCCGCGTTAAGCATTTGGGTAACGGGCAGATAGGTTAATCCGCTGTTACGTTAATGCCCGGTGGCGCTGCGCTTACCGGGCCTACGGACCGCACTCTTATTGTAGGCCGGGTAAGCGCAGCGCCACCCGGCATGGTTACAAGCTATGAACTTTCACCAATACTATCCCGTCGACATCGTTAACGGCCCCGGCACCCGCTGCACGCTGTTTGTGTCCGGGTGCGTGCATGAATGTCCCGGTTGCTATAACAAAAGCACCTGGCGGCTCAATTCCGGCAAGCCATTTACCAAAGAGATGGAAGACAAGATCATTGCCGATCTGAACGATACGCGAATCAAGCGTCAGGGGATCTCGCTCTCCGGTGGCGATCCGCTACATCCGCAAAACGTGCCGGAAATCCTGCAACTAGTGCAGCGCGTTCGCGCTGAGTGCCCCGGCAAAGATATCTGGGTGTGGACCGGCTACAAGCTCGATGAACTCAACGCCGCGCAAATGCAGGTGGTCGATCTCATCAACGTACTGGTCGATGGCAAATACGTGCAGGATCTTAAAGACCCGGCGCTAATCTGGCGCGGCAGCAGCAACCAGGTTGTACATCATTTGCGTTGATCGCTAAAGCCGTTTGTTTGCATCGAGATAAACGGCCGAATGTTCTCGCTTGCCGACCGCGACAACAAACACGGTCACAACCTCATCCCGAACCTGGTACACCAGACGATAGCCGGACGATTTAAGCTTAATTTTATAGCAATCTGGAAGACCGTTTAAACGGGCAGAGTCAATTCTGGGGTTCAACAACACGTCGGCCAACTTCTTCTTAAACTGAGCCTTCACCGTATCACCCAGTTTATGCCACTCTTTTAAGGCTCTCGGGTCGAATTCCAGTTCATAAGTCATCCAGACTAACCTTGATTCCTTTTTGCGGGCCGGCCAGCCTCTCCCGGACTGTCTGAATCAGTGTATCTTCGCTGTCGCTAACGGTGACGGTTTTCACTGGCATGCGCCCCGTTTCCGCGACGTACTGAAACAGTAATCGCACAGCTTCCGTTGGAGTAATGTTCAGTTTTTCCAGCACGGCATAAGCCTCATTTTTGAGTTTGTCATCCAGACGGACGTTCAGCGTGGCCATTATGCCTCCAGTAGAATCGAATGTGTAATGCAGTTTAGCATTACATACGCATTACATCGAATTCTGGATAACGCCTCTCAAAAACGACTGACGCACTCCATGGCGACCGTTTTGAACTCGGTGAAATTCCGGCATGCGCAGAGCCGCGTCATGGCGCGTTCACGCAGGAAGGTGACGAAAATATCGTAGATCGCCATCGCTTCTTCGTACTCGCTTTTACTGATGGCGAGCAAGAAGATCACGTGCGCGGTTTCATCGCCCCAGGCAATGCCCTGCGGGGCGAGGATAGTGTAAACCACCGTTTTCTTGGCCAGCAGACCGAGGGCGTGCGGCAAGGCAATGCTGTCACCCAGCATGGTGCTGACGATGGCCTCACGCTCAACCACTGAATCAAGGAACTCTGCGTCGACAAAACCTTCATCCTGCAACTGACGGCATAAGGTTTTGAACAACGTTTGTTGATCCATTGGCTCGTCAATTACACGAAAATGGGCGGCATCGAAGAATTTGTTCAACATCCACGGGCGGGTTCTGTCCACCAGCACCAGTTTGCCAATTTGTTCCAGTTGATAATCGGTCGGGAACGGCGCAATCATCGCTACAGGCTTATCTTTTTCACCGATCCGCGCGGTAGAGATGACAAAATCTTCGCTGATGCTTTCCCGCTGTTCGTAGTCACGCAGCGTGACGGTATCGACGATCTCTATCTGCGGATACTTACGCGCCAGCACCGCTTCAATCATCCGCGCCATCGCATTTCCGGCATCGCATACCAGCAGAACCTTCGGCTGTCTCTGGTAACCGATGTTGTAACTACGCTCCAGCCCGACGCCAATATGCAGCACGAGGAAGCCGATCTCATTTTCACTGATGGTGTACGGCGTATATTTTCCCCATCCCGAGACGGCGGCCAGCGTCATGTCCCACGCCATGGGGTAGTGCTGTTTAATATTTTCCAGCAGCGGATTGGGGATCATTATCTGGTAACGCACGCGGGTGATCATCGTCTTAATATGCGTCAGCAGATCAGCATGTAACTGTTTGTCATTCAACAGGTTGTAGTTGTACTGGGTGTTGATAAAACGCAGAATGTAATTGACCAACGCTTCGTCATCATCCGCATTGATAGCACTGGGCGCGATCTCTTGTACTTGGCGAGCAGCAATATGCACCTGTAGCCAGTTTTCTTCGGAAACGGAAAGCGGTTTGTCTGCCAGGCGGTGCAATACCGCCGCGATTTCCCGCGTGGCCAGGCACACCGATTGATCGGCCTCTTCTGCGGCAAAATCCGGGAGTGGATACCCTTCGCTAATCCGCCGTACCGCCACCGCGCAGTACAAGCGTAAAAACAGCTCGCCCTCATCGGTCAGACGAATATGGAAACGGGCAAAAATGTCCTGCAAAACGGGCTGTAGCTGCTCAGGGATCCCGGCATTCAGCGCTTCTTGCGTCACTAACGGGTGCTGCGGATCCTGCTGCGCCAGCGTCCACAGCAAATCGGTCAAACAGGCGCGGATCGCCATTTCGCTGCCGAACAGCTTCATGCCGTGACGGGGACGCGTTTCCAGCGTCAGATGATAACGTTGCAGATGCTCGCGCACCTCAGCCATATCGTTTTGCAGCGTCGCGCGGCTGATAAACCATTCATCAGCTAAATCTTCCAGCTTTAGCGAGAAAGCCGATGTCAGAAAACGCACCACCAGCCAGTGTATCCGTTCCTGGCTGGTTCGAGGGATGCGTAGCAACGCGTTGGGCTGCTGCGTTTGCAGGGTGTTATAACTTGCCGGGTCGTCAATTTTGAGCTGATAACCGTTACCCCGGCTGAGGACAAACTGTGCGCCGTACTGGGTGAGCAGCGCGTTTAGCGCGGTGATATCCGCCCGTACGGTGCGTGTGGAAACCGACAACCGCTGCGCCAGCTCGTCCTGTGGAAGCGCTTCGTTTTGCAACATGTCAAACAGCTGTGCTAAACGTTGGTTGGGGAATCGCACGTCAGTTTCCTCATCAGTCAGTTAGCCTACGCAGGCCCGGGTCATCGCCATCAGCTGGCGTACGTCATCCGGACGAGTGTTACCACTCACCTTATCAATAATCGAACTATAGATGTGAGGAATGATTTTACTCACTCCGGCATCGAGGGCAATCTGCAGGATTTCAGTGAAATTATCCAGATCGATACCGCCGGTTGGCTCCAGCCAGAAGTCATGACGGGCGCAGGCCTGCGCTACGGCAATGTACTCTTCACGGCATTTCAGGCCGCCCATCGGGAAGTATTTAATCGAGCTACCGCCCATATCTTTGAGCAGCGCAATCGCGGTTTCTACCGGCACAATACCGTCCGGCGTCTGGCTGCTCAGCGGACCGGTGGAGATTTTCACCCTGCCCGGCATGCCGGTTGGCGAGACCAGACCGTTGACTACTGTATCCTGCTGGCCCAGCAGCGCGCGACTGGTGGCCACGCCGGTAAAGACCTGATTAACATGCTGCGGCTGTACCTGACGGGAAATTTCACTGACCATCGCCGACTGGTTTGGGTCGCCTGCCCCCAATCCCACGGAGAGCGCATTGTCGATAAGCGCTGCGTATTCACGCATATCCGCTACTGCGCTTGCGACATCCGGGTAATTTTTTGACAACACACCAACCAGCACGTGTCCTTCCGCCGCCGCGTAAATATCCCGCGCATTTTCTTTGGAGCCTGCCAGCACGTTCAGGCAGACGCGGTCGCGATAAAAGTTAGGGGTCAGTTTCATACTTCTTTCTCCTGCGAAATCACTTCACCAATTCGACGGGCCACAATCTCCAGCTGCGCACGATCGACGCTGCGCACATCGGCTTCGATAATGCCTTCGTTAGCTTTGTAACCACGGAAGTAAATCGCGTACTCGCCTTGTTTCAGGGCTTCAACCAGTTCGCCCGTGGCGATCCCGGTTACCGCTTCATCAAACTTAATTTCCGTGCGTGCGATGTCGCGCCCTGCGCTATCCCACACCACGCGGGCGCTCACGCCGTTAAGCTGGTTCAACGCATTAATGAACGGCGTCATTTTCTCGACCATCTCCGCGCCACACTCTTTCTGCGCGTTCAGATACAGTTCGATGGCGCAGGTTAGGCCAAGAATTCCCTCTTTCCCCACCTTCATCGCCCGGCCAATTCCCGCCGTCTGGCGTTTCACCCACTCAACGTACTGGGTTTTACCTATCACCAGACCGCTGGTTGGTCCTTCAATCGCCTTCGCGCCGCTATAAATAACCAGATCTGCGCCAACCCGGTAGTAGCATTGCAAATCTTCTTCCGCCGCCGCGTCCACGATCAGCGGCAGGTTATGCGTACGCGCCACCACCGCAGCCTGCTCCACGCTGAGCATACTTTTCTGGACGCAGTGGTGAGATTTGATATACAGAATGGCCGCCGTACGCGGTGTAATGGCCGCAGCCAGCTGCGCCGCGGAACATTCGTTGGCATAACCGGCTTCCACTAACTTACCGCCGCCAAGCGCCACCATGGTACCCACCGGAGCACCAAAGTTGACGTTGTGGCCTCTGGGCAGCACGATTTCGTTGTTCTCGATGGGCGTGACGTGCAGGTTCTCCAGCAGCCAGTCGCTGTCTTTAACCAATACGCCAGCCACCGACAGGGCGATCCCAGCCGAGGCGCAAGAGACAACGGTTGCCCCTTCCACTTCCAGCAATTTCGCGATGTAGTCGCCGGTTTTATTGACCAGATCTTTCATCTCGAAATAGTGGTTCATCCCCGCCATCGCCGCTTCAACCACTTCTGGTCGCGGCGTGGAAACGCCAAGCGCCGTCATGCGGCCGGAGGTATTAATCACCTGTTTTAAATCGTATTTCTCAAAAATCGAAGGCATGTTCCGCGCTCCCTTGTTCGGTCATATAGCCCTTGCCCGCACGTATTGCGGCAAGCGGCACCAGCAGTTGTTCAGCCTGCAGGCTGTCGTTTTCTGCATCTACCAGCACGGTTGGCTGGCGCTTAAGCGTAAAGAGGGTTAAATCAGCATCCAGACCGACCTGCAGTCGCCCCTTCTGTTTCAGGCGCAGGCCGTCGGCAGCATTGGCGGTAACGCACTCAATAACCTGCGGAAGCGACATCCCAATGGCGAGAAATTTCGACATCACATTCGCCAGAGAATGCACCGGGCCGCTGATACGGTTGCGACAGTAAATATCGGAACTGATAGTGTGTGGCAAAATCCCCAGTTCAATAGCGCGTTTTGCCACCGCAAAGCTCAGGCTGGCGGTGCCATGCCCAACGTCCAGACGCACGCCGCGTGAAATCGCCCGCGTCACCGACGCCCGCAGCTCGCCTTGCGGCGTCAGAATGCGGTTCGGCTTACCGTTGTAGCAGTGGGTAATAATGTCGCCCGCACTCAAGCGTTCGGCGATCTCATCGAGATTCGGCGGGTTGTTGCCGATGTGCACCATCAGCGGCAGGTCGCCGTTCTCTTTTTGCATCGCTTTGGCGCGATCCAGCGGCGTGATGCCATTTTCACCGACTACGCTGCTACTCATACGTGCCTTCAGACCGACGATAAAATCAGGGTGGCGTTTCACCGCCTCTCGCACCGCATCAGCGTCAATATTGGCCATGTTGGCCAGCTCGTTCTGGGCGATAAGTCCAACGCGGGAGATATTCAGCAACGCATACACCTCGGTGGCAGCTTCCCGGGTCAGGGTGTAAAAATCGTCGATGTCATCCGCCCCGGTACTGCCCGCATCCACCACGGTAGTGACGCCGGTCGCAATACCGACGCTATCCGGCTGGTCGTGGTAAATCGGGGATTTCGGGTAGCAATGAACGTGGGAGTCAATCCAGCCTGCGCTGACGTAGCACTCGCCGCCCAGCTCAATGGTTTTCAGCGCCGGACCATCAACGTCGCCCAACGCCGCGATCTTGCCGTCTTTGAGCGCAATATCGCTCACCGTATCGTCAACGAGGCGCGCACGGCGCAGGAGTAAATCAAACATCGCTCTCTCCTATGCCGGATGGCGGCGTAACCGCCTTATCCGGCCTGCAAATCAACAGTTAGCTAATGGCAATCGGGAAGATGGACCCGAGGATCATTGCCCCAAGAATCGCCCCGCCGGTAATCGGTTTTTGCCACAGATAAAACAGCAGCGCCCCCGCCAGAGAACCGATTCCGATAGGAATAGAAGCCGTCATCGCGCTGAGGATAATCAACGGTCCGAGGAAGCGGCCGGAGGCGTTACCGGCCCCCATCATGACGTCCGCACCGTAGGTTGAATCGCTCTGGTTGATGGTGAACTTACGCGCCAGAATGATGATGTAGCCAATCGCCAGACCAATCACCAGACCAGTGACCAGCGAGGCGGCAAAGTTGGCGACCGGGAAGATAATGCCCGCGCCCAGCAGCAGCGCCGGAACACCTAACCCAACCCCGGTCTGAATCGCCCCGCCGATATCCAGAATACCCACCAGCGAACCTTCAATGATGCGGGCAAACAGGAAACTTGCGCCAAATGCCGCCACCGCCCCGTAGGAGCCGGTATCCATTCCCGCCTTCAGCATCGCCACAAAAGCCACTTCGTTAAATGCGCCAATACCGTACAGGTAGTACATGTGCGTTCCGGCAAATACGCCGGATGAGAGCAGGCCCACGAAGATCGGGAACGACCAGTCAGCGAACCAAAAACCTTTATTCTGTTCCATGATGACCTCCGTTATTTGCCGCTGAGCGAGTTGTGGATAAGTTCGAGCCAGTTAGGCACGGTCAGATGGAAGGATTCGATCATCTTCATATCGAAACCGCGGAAGAAGCCGCTCAGGACAAACAGCGCGACGATAGCTACCATCATCACTTTCGTGACGTGGTTCCAGCCGCTTTCTTCAACACCTTTGCCGATCAGAATACCGAGCACCAGCCCCGGAACGGCGTTGCCCATGATCAGCTGCGCCGCGCCGCCAAAAACGGTGGCCCAGAAGCCGGATTTCTTACCGGCGTCGATCGCCGCCAGCCAGAAGATCACCGGCATCACGGTGTTAACCAGCAGGTTAGCCGCTGGCACCAGCACCTTGACGGCGGTAACCTGCAGCGCTTCCGGTACGGATGACGCAGTGAGGTTCAGGAAGGTCACCACGATCATCCCGATAACGCCGCAGGCAATTGCCATGCGCTTAGGATCGTGCAGCGTTTCACCGACGTTGCGATTTTTAATCATCAGCGCGGCGGCGCCCCAGTTGGGGATGATGCGATGGTCGACGTCCTGAGTGAACGCCCCCGCCGCAACGGAGGAAGCCCAGGCGTTAAAGAAGAAGCCCAGACCGAACGAGAAGTGAGAAGCCGGATCCCCTTCGCAGGAATTCAGTTCTCCAAGAGTACGAAACGCGCCCATCCCTTGAGTGGTAGGCGCATGAAACATGCGTGCAGCCCCAGCGCCGACACCAACGCCAACCAACGCGCCGATGATGAGCGATTTTATTAATATTATCAGGAACATAATTATGCCTTTTAATAGAAAATCAGCGTTGCGTAACGAAATCCACCTTGTCGAGATTGATGGCAGTCACGTTGACGGTCACGTCCAGCTCCACGCTGAAAGTGCGTCTTTCCCGGCGCAAAAAGAGGAATAAAAACGCCTCTTTACGCACCGATTCACGCGCTTGAACAACCTGCACATCCTGTGGCTCAATACGCAGTAAGATATGCGGCGACGCTTTCATCACCGCAGCCTGAACGTGGTTCAGGGCATCGGCAAAGGCGCGAGCTTTGGTCTCGCCCTTACCCGTGACTCTCACCGTGGTGGTGAATTGCTCTTTCATGCTTAAGCGCCGTGTTTCTTTTGCCAGGCCTGCACCAGGCGCTCGCCGAGCTCTTCTTTGTCCATAAATCCGAATCCCAGTACGTTGCACCCTTCGTTGATGGCGGTTACCCCTTCATCGACCGAACGCATGCCGTATTTCGCCTTGTAGCCGTATTTGGTCTGCGCAGTAATCGCACCCGCACCACCGCTGCCGCAAAACGAGATACCAAAGGTGGCGTTTTCCGCCTTCATCACGTCACCCAGCTTCATATCTGCTGCAACGCCCGGCACCACAACGGCACGGCCACCCGCTTTCTCTACGCCTGCCGCCACTTTCTGGCCTTTACCCAGACGATCGCCAATCACTACGGTAATCTGTTCCATCTTTTTCTCCTTAAAGGTTGTCTTTCGCGACTTCAAAGTGCACCGACAGCAGCCAGGCCTCTTCCTCAGGAAGATTGCCAAACTCGGCAACCACGTCGCGGGCAAGCGCCATTGACTCGGCAGATATTTCATCAAACAAGCTGGCATCGACTTCTGGTAAGGGTTCACCCGTTACCGAGCGGTGCGCCATGGCGCGAACATGCGACGTCAGCATCTGTTCCTGTACGGCGTTGGGAATAATGTTGCGTTCACGCAGCAAGGCATACACCTGCGCCAGCATGCGGTCGGCCAGTTCCACCGATTCCCCCATGTCATTCATTACAGCTCCGTTATTCACTCGTCTTACCCCGTTAATGTCTCTGAGGGTAAATTAGCGACGGAGGTTATAAGTTTGTAGCGAGTTGTTTTCCACTTCGAAGTGGAAAGGTGTGCAGCGATAGTGATCTGTGCCGCAAAAAGGGCTGGAACCACGATTTATCACCGGAAGAATGTGATTGAGATCGCAAGAGTGGGCTGCAAAATGGAAGGAAGTGCGAACAATGAATGGACGATAAAAATGAAAAAATGTGATGGGGATAGCGTTTACTTATGGGGCGTGCAGTAGCGGGGGATTTCATCCGGCCTACAGGTATGTAGGCCGGATAGCGCAGATTAGCGGAACTTCTTGTGGTTTTCGTTGCGCGTGGTTTTCAGCTCTTCCGCAACGGCTTTCGCCTCTTTAACTTTACCTTCGTTCGCCAGCTTCAGCGCGCCGTCAATCTGGCCGATCAGCGTGTCAAAGCCGTGGCGGAAATCCTTCATCTCCGGGCTGTCCGGGGATTTGTTTTCCAGCTTCGGTGGCGTACCTTTTTGCGCGTCCAGCGCGGCTGCACGCATTTTGGTTAACGCGTCTTTCAGTTCAGTCGCATTATCCGTTTTTTCGACAATTTTCAGGTTGTCGTTGAGGATCCCCATGTCATCTTCGAGATCGGCTGCAAACGCAGAAGAACCAAGAACCAGCGTTGAAGCCGCGACGATCGCTAACAGGTGTTTACGCATTGCTCACTTCCTTTTTTATTATTAAAAATTAACGCCTTAACGAGTATTACTGCCCGGCGATTTTCATCTCCGGTAACAATACCGAACCACATTGGATATTACTGCGCGTTTCAATATCGTTCCCCACGGTCACAATATTGCGCCACATCTCTTTTAAGTTACCGGCGATGGTAATTTCACTCACCGGATACTGAATTTCACCATTTTCGACCCAGAAGCCCGCCGCGCCGCGCGAGTAATCGCCGGTAATGCCGCTTACGCCCTGTCCCATCAGCTCAGTAACCACAAGACCTGTGCCCATCTCTTTGAGCAACTGCTCGAAGCTTAGACCTTGTCCCGGAATTCGCCAGTTGTGGATCCCGCCTGCATGACCAGTGCTCTTCAGCCCCAGCTTACGTGCGGAATAGTTGGTCAGCAGCCACTGAGTCAGCACGCCGTCTTTAATAATGTCGCGGCGTTCGGTCCGTACCCCTTCGCTGTCGAACGGCGACGACGCCAGTCCCTTCAGCAGGTGCGGATGTTCTTCAATAGTCAGCCATTCCGGCAGAATTTGTTTGCCCAGCGAATCCAGCAGGAAGGTGGATTTGCGGTACACAGAACCGCCGGCGATCGCGCCGACCAGGTGTCCGAACAGTCCGGTCGCCACTTCGTTGGCGAAAATCACCGGCGCTTTCATGGTGGACAGCTTACGCGGAGACAGGCGTGATAAGGTACGGCGAGCACAGTCAGCCCCCACCCACTCCGGCGTTTGCAGATCGCCCATCGCCCGGCCAATGGTGTAGGCGTAATCACGCTCCATATCACCATTTTCTTCCGCGATCACACAGCTGGAAAGGGAATGACGCGTGGAGCAGTAGCCCTGCAGCATGCCGTGGCTGTTACCAAACACTTTGATGCCATAGTGGCTGTTAAAGCTGCCGCCTTCGGTATTGGTGATACGCTTATCAGCCTGCAGCGCCGCCTGTTCAGCACGAGCAGCCAGTTCGATGGCTTCATCAGGGGAAACTTCCGCCGGGTGGAACAGGTCCAGATCGGGCGCATCAAAAGCCAGCAGTTCTTTATCTGCCACGCCTGCGCACGGATCCGGCGAAGTGTAACGTGCAATGTCCAGCGCAGCCTGCACGGTGCGTGCAATCGCCTGCGGGCTTAAATCGGTGGACGATGCGCTGCCCTTACGGTTCTGGTGATAAACCGTAATCCCCAGTGCACCATCGCTATTGAATTCGACGTTCTCCACTTCACCATAACGGGTGCTGACGCTAATACCCGTGGTCTTGCTCACAGCGACTTCCGCGCCATCCGACTTACCTGACGCTAATTCCAGTGCCGTCGAGACTGCTTCTTCCAGAATCTTACGCTGCGCTTCAACTTGTGAGATTACTTTCATCGCAAATGCCATAATGTAGAGAGAGTTTCTCTGAAGTCTAACAGAGAACCGTTTTTCAGTGCGCATCTTAACTGGTAACATTAGCCTCTTTTTTTAAGGAGCCTGAAATGACAAAGCAGCCCGAAGACTGGCTCGACGACGTTCCCGGTGATGACATCGAAGACGAAGACGATGAAATTATCTGGGTCAGTAAAAGTGAAATTAAACGCGATGCCGAGGAGTTAAAACGCCTGGGTGCGGAACTGGTTGATCTGGGGAAAAACGCGCTGGATAAGATCCCGCTTGATGCGGATTTACGTGCCGCCATTGAGCTGGCCCAGCGTATTAAGATGGAAGGACGTCGCCGCCAGTTGCAGTTGATTGGCAAAATGTTGCGCCAGCGCGATGTTGATCCTATCCGTCAGGCGCTGGACAAGCTGAAAAATCGTCACAACCAGCAGGTCGTTGTCTTCCATAAGCTGGAGCAACTGCGTGACCGTATGGTTGACGGTAGCGATGAAGCCATCGAAGAAGTGATGAATCTGTGGCCTGACGCCGACCGCCAGCAACTGCGTTCGCTGGTGCGTAACGCCAGGAAAGAAAAAGCGGGCAACAAGCCGCCAAAATCTTCCCGCCAGATCTTCCAGTATCTGCGTGAACTGGCGGAAAACGAGGCCTAACCTCTTCGTCTGCCGAAAGTGCCGGATGGCGGTGCAATCACCTTATCCGGCCTACAATCCGTTAACACGTTGTAGGCCCGGTAAGCGTAGCGCCACCGGGCATTTTTTTACTCTTCCGCTTCTGCCTGAGCTTTCTTCGCCAGGCCATCCAGCAGTTTTTGATGAATACCACCAAATCCGCCGTTGCTCATCACCAGAATGTGATCGCCTGGCTGCGCGGTTTTGACCACCATATCTGCCAGGGCATCCACATCGCCACTCCAGTGTGCCGGCTGAACGCAGGCTTCAGCGACTTCGGCTACCTGCCACGGAATATGCGGGGGTTGCAGCAGGAACACTTCGTCCGCACGGCCTAACGACGGCGCCAGATCGTCTTTGCACAGGCCCATTTTCATGGTGTTCGAGCGAGGCTCCAGCACTGCGATGATGCGCGCCGTACCGCCCACTTTACCGCGCAACGCCGCAAGCGTTGCCAGAATGGCCGTCGGGTGATGGGCAAAATCGTCATACACCGTCACGCCATTGGCTTCACCGCGCAGCTCAAGACGACGACGGGCGTTAATGAATGAACCGAGCGCATTAGCTGCATCTGCAGGCACGACGCCCACATGGCGCGCGGCCGCAATCGCCATCAGACCGTTATGCATATTGTGCTCGCCCACCAGGCCCCACTTCACTTCACCGACTTTTTCACCGTCCAGCCACACTTCCCACTCAGAAGCATCGGTGGTCAGTTTTTTCGCCTGCCAGTGACCTTGTTCGCCCACCAGCTCTTGTTCGCTCCAGCAGCCCATCGCCATCGTTTGTTTCAGATTGATGTCGTTTTCCGGGTAGATGATGCGTCCCTGGCCCGGCACGATACGCACCAGATGGTGGAACTGTTTCTGGATCGCTTTCAAATCGTCAAAGATGTCCGCGTGATCGAACTCAAGGTTGTTGAGGATCAGCGTACGCGGGCAGTAATGCACGAATTTAGAACGCTTGTCGAAGAACGCGCAGTCGTACTCATCCGCTTCAATCACGAAGAAGTCGCTTTCGCCCAGACGCGCAGAAACCTCGAAGTTACCCGGTACGCCGCCGATCACAAAGCCAGGCTTATAGCCGCAGGCTTCGAGGATCCAGGTCGCCATTCCGGCGGTGGTGGTTTTGCCGTGCGTACCCGCAACCGCCAGTACCCAGCGGTCGCGCAATACAAAGTCATGCAGCCACTGCGGGCCAGACATGAACGGAATGTTCTTCTCGAGAACCGCTTCCACGCACGGATTACCACGGGTCATGGCATTGCCGATGATCACTAAGTCCGGCTGCGGGTCGAGCTGGCTGGCATCGTAACCCTGAATCAGATCAATGCCTTGCTTCTCAAGTAAGGTACTCATCGGCGGATACACATTGGCGTCCGAACCGGTTACTTCATGACCGAGCGAGCGCGCCAGCATCGCCAGACCGCCCATGAAAGTGCCACAAATTCCCAAAATATGAATGCGCATACGTCACTATCCTTTTTTAATCTGGGGGCCATTTTACGCACATGTCCGGCAAGTGAGAAACGCATTTCAGGATATTCCGCAGTTTGCTGGCGCGATTCACCTAAGCGCAACAATGGAAATATTTGTTAATATTGTTGCGGTCGCTTTACTCCACATAAATTGCAGGGAAAGTGTTATGAAAACGTTAGGTGAATTTATTGTCGAAAAGCAGCACGAGTTTTCTCATGCTACCGGTGAACTCACTGCTTTGTTGTCGGCAATAAAGCTGGGCGCCAAGATCATCCACCGCGATATCAACAAGGCCGGTCTGGTCGATATCCTGGGTGCCAGCGGTGCTGAGAACGTGCAGGGAGAGGTTCAGCAAAAACTCGATCTGTTCGCGAACGAAAAACTGAAAGCTGCACTGAAGGCGCGCGACATTGTGGCGGGCATTGCCTCGGAAGAAGAAGATGAAATCGTCGTCTTTGAAGGCTGTGAACACGCTAAATACGTTGTGCTAATGGATCCGCTGGATGGCTCATCCAACATCGATGTTAACGTCTCTGTCGGTACGATTTTCTCTATTTACCGCCGCGTAACCCCAGTCGGTACTCCGGTCACGGAAGAGGATTTCCTGCAACCGGGCAACAAGCAGGTTGCTGCAGGTTACGTGGTTTATGGTTCTTCCACCATGCTGGTGTACACCACCGGCTGTGGCGTGCACGCCTTCACCTACGATCCTTCTCTGGGCGTATTCTGCCTCAGCCAGGAACGTATGCGCTTCCCGGCGAAAGGCAGCACGTACTCCATTAACGAAGGTAACTACATCAAATTCCCGAACGGCGTGAAGAAGTACATTAAATTCTGCCAGGAAGAAGATAAGTCAACCCAGCGCCCGTACACCTCGCGCTACATTGGCTCTCTGGTTGCGGACTTCCATCGCAATCTGCTGAAAGGCGGGATCTACCTGTACCCAAGCACCGCCAGCCACCCGGAAGGGAAACTGCGTCTGCTGTATGAATGCAACCCAATGGCCCTGCTGGCCGAGCAAGCGGGCGGCAAGGCGAGCGACGGTAAAAATCGTATTCTGGATATCATCCCGGAAAGCCTGCACCAGCGCCGCTCCTTCTTCGTGGGTAACGACCATATGGTTGAAGATGTAGAACGCTTTATCCGCGAGTTCCCGGACGCGTAAGCGCAACATCCGGCCTACAGCACGTTGCAGGCCGGATAAGCGAAGTGCCATCCGGCACAATACGGTGATATTGCCGGATGGCGGCGTAAACGCCTTTATCCGGCCTACGCACAGTTACGCTGTCTGTAGCTTAAATACGGCCATTGCTTCGATTAGCGCTGAAGACTGTTCTTCCAGCGAGCGGGTAGCCGCTGACGACTGCTGTACCAGCGCCGCATTTTGCTGCGCCGTTTCATCCATCTGAATCACCGCAATATTCACCTGCTCTATGCCGCGACTCTGTTCCTGGGACGCACTGGCAATTTCACGCATCAGTTTGGTCATGCGCATGACTTCATTGGCAATCTCATCCATGGTTTCGCCCGCCTGCTGCGCCAGCTCACTACCTTCCCCTACGTGGGTGTGTGAATCACTGATTAACGTGCGGATCTCTTTGGCCGCCTCGGCGCTGCGGCTGGCCAGATTACGTACTTCACCTGCAACAACCGCAAAGCCCCGCCCCTGCTCACCGGCGCGCGCCGCTTCAACGGAAGCGTTGAGCGCCAGGATATTGGTCTGGAAAGCAATACCGTCGATTACGCTGAGGATGTCGGCGATTCGGCTGGAGCTGCCGGAAATATCGCGCATTTTCTCGATCACATAGCACACCATTTCACTACCGCGATCGGCGGTATCCGACACCGATTTTGCCAGTTGGTGAGCCTGTTCCGCGTTCTGCGCATTCTGTTTCACCGTCGCCGTGAGTTCTTCCATGCTGGCGGCGGTCTGCTCCAGTGAAGTGGCTGTCGATTCAGTGCGTTGCGCCAGATGCTGGTTCCCGGCCGTCAGTTCACGACTGCCAATATCAATTTGCGAACTGGCATCGCGTACGCGTTGTACCGAGTCGCCCAGCGCATGGCGCATGTCATCCATTGCCGCGTTCAGGCGGTTGAATTCAGCGCTGGCCGACAGCGTGGTAACCGGTGATAAATCCCCCGTCGCCAGACGTTCCAGTTGCTCAACCATATTATCCAGCGGTTTGAGAAACTTATTTCGCAGCATAAACCAAATAACCGCCAGCAATACGATAGCAGTCAACATCGCAGTGCTCATAATACTGTGATAAATCAATGAGGTAATGACACGCGTAGAGGCATATAGCCCCATACCACCGGTCAGTAACAGAAGGAAAGTCAGCAAAGACAATAACACCAACAAACTTGATCGAATTGAAAGGGATTTTGGCATCGTTATATTTCCGGTTGTAGGGTTAAAACAGACCTGTACAGAACCTATCGACTACAACCGGAAAAAGTTTAGGTATTTAAATGTTTTGTGCAAAATCAGGATGTTACTTTGGTGTTGCCGCCGTGCCCACTCGGGTAACCGGCGAGCTTTGACGATTTTCCCAAAGCACCGTCAGACCGCGTTGTAACGCTATAAAAATAAACAATAAAATGCCAATCGCGATCTTCGTCCACCAGGAACTTAATGTGCCATCAAAATTAATGTAGGTCTGGATCAGCCCTTGGATCGCCACGCCAAATAGCGTACCCAACACCGTTCCCACGCCGCCGCTTAGCAGCGTTCCGCCAATCACCACTGAGGCAATCGCATCCAGCTCAACGCCAACGCCCGCCAGCGCATAACCCGCCTGGGTGTAAATGGAAAACACAATGCCGGCAAGCGTCGCCAGCCCGGTAGACAGCATATAAATGCGGATCGTTGTGCTGCGAGTAGAAATGCCCATCAGGTTAGCAGAGGTGGCGTTGCCGCCAATGGCGTAAACCTGATTACCGAAGCGCGTACGGTGCGCAAGGAAGATGCCAATCACCACCACGCCCAGCATTAACAACCCCATCGCGCTCAGGCGACCGCCGCCAGGAATTTTCCATGCCAGACTTGAGAGCGTGTCATAAATCGGATGGTTAATTGGGATCGACTCTTCAGAGACCAGATAGCTGACGCCGCGCAGGAAGAACATTCCCGCCAGAGTGATAATAAATGCCGGGATCTTCAGCGCATCAATCAGTAACCCCATAAATGCGCCAAACGCGCAGCCCATCAGCAAAATCAGGGGGAACGCCAGCAGCGGGGAAATACCCCAATAGCCAATGGCCTTCGCCAAAAATACGCCGGTAAACGCGATCACCGAGCCAACGGAAAGGTCGATCCCGCCAGAGAGGATCACGAAGGTCATGCCCACGGCAATAATCCCTAAAAAAGCGTTATCGGTCAGGATATTGCAAATCACCCGGGTGGAAGCAAAAGCTGGAAACTGCGTCAGGCAGTAAAGGTAGCCCAGCACAAACACGCCGAGGGTGATCATCAGCGGTAAATTACGTTTTATCATGACCACGCACTCCTTTTATCAGGCTGATAAAGCGTTGTGATTGCACGACCAGCACACACAACACCACCACGGCTTTGACCACCTGATTCAGTTCCGGCTGGAAGCCCGACAGCAAAATCCCGGTGTTCATGCCCTGAATAATCAACGCGCCTACCACCGACAGCAGCAGGTTAAAGCGCCCGCCCATTAGCGAACCGCCGCCGATAACCACCGCCAGAATGGCATCTAACTCCAGCCATAATCCGGCGTTATTGGCGTCTGCCCCACGAATATCCGCCGTGACGATAATGCCAGCGATAGCCGCGCACAGGCCGCTCAGCACATAGGTGAGCATCACGATAATGCGGGTGTTCACCCCAGCGTTTTTTGCCGCACGAATGTTGATACCCACCGCTTCGATAAACATACCCAGCGCCGTTTTCCGCGTCAGCAGCCAGAACACCACCAGCGTGAGCAGTGCAATAATTACCGGCGTAGGGAACAGTAAGAGCGAGCCGCTACCAAACCACGACAGCTCGGGCGAGTTGAAAGTGACGATTTGCCCGGAAGTGATAAGCTGCGCCACTCCACGCCCGGCCACCATCAGGATTAGCGTGGCGACAAACGGTTGGATCTTGAGTATGGCCACCAGAATCCCATTCCACAGCCCAGCCAGAATGCCGGAGCCTAAGGCGGCAAGCAGCACCACCGGTAGACTGTGCCCGGCCACCGTCATCGCCGCAGTAGTGGCGCCAGCAATAGCCATGACGGCCCCCACGGAAAGGTCGATGCCGCCGGTGGCAATCACCAGCGTCATACCAATCGCCAACAGCGCCACGGGAGCGGCGCGGTTGAGAATATCAATCGGGCTACCAAACAGCCGACCATCCTGCAAAATCACCTGGTAGAAGTGCGGGGCGACCAGGCTATCCACCAGCAGCACCAGCAGTAGCGCCACCAGTTGTGGCATCCCCTTTGGCCAACGGAACCGCCGTTTAGGCGGATTGGATTGAGGGAGGGATTGAGGCATCACCATAGTCTCCTTAGGCCGCAATGGCGTTCATGATCGCCGGTACGGACAGTTCAGCCAGTGGGATCTCGGCCACTTGTTTGCGATCGCGCATAATAATGACCCGATCGGCATAGCCCACTAACTCTTCCAGTTCGGATGAAATGACCAGCAGCGCCAGACCATCCGCGCACAGCGTTTCGATCAGGCGGATGATCTCGGCATGTGCGCCGACGTCGATCCCACGCGTGGGTTCATCGAGGATCAGGAACTGCGGTTTGGTCAGTAACCAGCGCGAGAGCAATACTTTTTGCTGATTGCCGCCGGAGAGAAACTCGATCGGCTGTTCAGCGTTGGGGGTGCGAATTCCGAGCTGGCGGATAAAACGCTCGGCAATCTCGTTTTGTTCTTTCCGTGGGATAGGCCGCAGCCAGCCGCGCTGCGCCTGCAATGCCAAAATGATGTTTTCCCGCACCGAAGCGGCGGCAATAATGCCATCCGTTTTGCGATCCTCCGGACAGAAACCGATCCCCAGACACGAAGCCTGATGCGGCGATCGCAAGGTCTGCGGTTTGCCTTTGATCAGCGCTCTTCCGCTGTCGGCGGGTTTAATACCGAAGATCACCTCTGCCGTTTCCGTTCGCCCGGATCCCAGCAGCCCTGCGAGACCAACGATCTCACCGGGACGCACCTGTAGATCAAACGGCGCGATGGTGCCTTTTTTGCCAAAGTCGCTAAAGGTCGCCACCGGCTTATCGCTAAGCAATGTGCGTCCCGCACGCTGTAGCGCATGGGTATCCAGTTCGCGACCCAGCATCATTTTGACCAGTTCAATTTGCGGTAATTCCCGGGTTTCACGGCAGCCAACGAAGCCGCCGTTACGCAGAACGGTGATGCGATCGCTGACCTGATAAACCTGATCGAGGAAATGAGTGACGAAGATCAGGCTGACGCCCCGATCGCGCAGATGACGCATCAGGCCGAACAGCATTTCAACTTCCTGGGTATCGAGGCTGGCGGTCGGCTCATCGAGGATCAGCACTTTCGCGGAGAGATCGATCGCCCGACAGATGGCGACGATTTGTTGCATCGCCACGGAAAAGCGGTTCAGCGGCTCACGCACGTCAAGGGAAAAACCGTATGACGCCATCAGCTCCGTCGCGCGTTTTTCCATCTGCTTGCGCTGAAGCAGGCCAAAACGCCGCGGCTCACGACCAATAAATAAGTTATCGGCAACCGACATATTGGGCAGCAGGTTCACTTCCTGGTACACGGTGCCAATCCCCAGTTGCTGGGCATGGGCGGTGTTTTTGGGGGAGATCGGTTGGCCTTCGAGCCAGATAGTGCCGCGATCTGCATGGTAAACGCCGGTCAGCGCTTTGATGAGCGTCGATTTGCCGGCTCCGTTTTCCCCCAGCAGCGCCATAATTTCACCGCGACGCAAGCTGAAATCCACGTTATCCAACGCTTTGACGCCGGGAAAGAATTTGCTTAATCCTTCGGTGCGGAGGATTTCCTGATGTTGGTCGGTGGTCATGATTCCCCCTGCATCACGCCGGATGGCGCTACGCTTATCCGGCCTACAAAAGAGCGTAATGTAGGCCGGGCAAGCGCAGCCCCCCCGGCATTTTCATGAAGGCTTAGTAGCCCATGTTTTTCTTCTTCTCTAACTCTTCTTTCGCCGTATCCGGCAGATAGAGGATCGACTTGGTAATGGTCAGCTTCTCAGGCATCGTGCCGTCTTTTTTGAATTTCTCCAGCGCGTCGAATGCCGGCCCCGCCATATTCGGCGTCAGTTCGACACTGGCGTTGGCTTCACCGTCAATCATCGCTTTGTAGATATCCGGTACGCCGTCGATAGAACCGGTGAGAATATCTTTGCCGGGTTTCAGACCCGCTTCTTTGATCGCCTGGATAGCACCGATCACCATGTCATCGTTGTGGGCGTAAACCATGCAGATGTTCTTGCCGTTGTTTTCTGCTTTGATAAAGCTCTCCATCACTTCTTTCCCTTTACTGCGGGTGAAGTCACCGGACTGAGAGCGGATAATTTTGATGTTTGGCGCACTGGCGATGGCTTCAGCAAAGCCTTTTTTACGATCGATCGCCACGCTGGCCCCGACGGTCCCTTGCAGCTCAACGACGTTACACGGCTTGCCGTCCACTTGTTTAATCAGCCAGTCGCCAATCAATTTGCCTTCCAGCACGTTGTCGGCGGTGACGGTGGTCATATAGAGAGATTTGTCTTTTACATCGATGGAACGATCAAGCAAAAAGACCGGAATGTCGGCATCTTTCGCTTCTTTTAAAACCGGCTCCCAACCTGTTGCCACGACCGGCGCAATAAAGATGGCGTCGACGCCCTGCGCAACAAATGAGCGAACTGCTTTAATCTGGTTTTCCTGCTTTTGTTGGCCATCAGCGATTTTCAGCGTAATTCCCCGCTTTTCGGCCTCGCTTTTCGCGACGTTGGTTTCTGCTGCGCGCCAGCCGGATTCAGAGCCAACCTGCGAAAATCCTACGGTTAAAGGGGCTGCCATTGCCATAGACGACATGGCTGCCGAAACTGCTGTGACTAAAAGTAAGCGCTTCCACATAAGTGCGTCCTCGTAGGGTGATTATTGTTGGTTAATTAACCGTTGCGAAAAAACTATAGACAATTGAGCATGTAACGGATTGCGTTACATCACACTTCAAAAAAGTAAATAAAACGTTAATCACAACTTTGTAATCGCTTTCATCTCGCTATGAAAAATGCGGCTGAAGATATGGACTTTTCTGTCACGAGAGAGAGGTAAAAAGAAGAAAATGCACGCAGAGAAAGCGAAAACAAGCGGAGACATTCCGCGCGAGTTGGCTATAATACCCGCCACTTGTTTGCCATAGCTTATTTAAAGGAAACAGACATGAGCTTACTCAACGTCCCTGCCGGTAAAGACCTGCCGGAAGATATCTACGTTGTTATCGAGATCCCTGCTAACGCAGATCCGATCAAATACGAAGTTGACAAAGAGAGCGGCGCCCTGTTCGTTGACCGCTTCATGTCCACCGCGATGTTCTATCCGTGCAACTACGGTTACATCAACCACACCCTGTCTCTGGACGGTGACCCGGTAGACGTTCTGGTCCCGACTCCGTACCCGCTGGAGCCAGGTTCAGTGATTCGTTGCCGCCCGGTTGGCGTACTGAAAATGACCGACGAATCCGGTGAAGATGCGAAACTGGTTGCGGTACCGCACACCAAGCTGAGCAAAGAATACGATCACATCAAAGATGTGACCGACCTGCCGGAACTGCTGAAAGCGCAGATCACCCACTTCTTCGAGCACTACAAAGACCTCGAAGCTGGCAAATGGGTAAAAGTTGACGGTTGGGACAACGCTGAAGCTGCTAAAGCTGAAATCGTTGCTTCCTTCGAGCGCGCGAAGAAGTAAGTTGGCTTTCTAAGATCAGCATAACTTATTGAAGCCCCTCACTTTATGAGGGGCTTTTATTGAGATCAATCTAAACAATTAGTTTCAGTTCAGGCTTCGTTTCAAAGAAACGTTCTTGTTCTTGAAAATCTATTAACCTACTAGCCCCTTCAGGTATTTTGGTTCTCGAAATTTTCACTCCAGATTTACAGGTTTCGCACCAAATAACCTTCCAGCCAATATCACCATTATCGAAACCAAAGTATTGATAAGAAAGTCCTTTTTTACCACATGCTGGGCATTCACATGAACTGTAACTACCATCATCTTTTGGTAAGTGCTTCATCCATTCAAGATAGGTCAAAGAGTTCATCTATTTGTACTCCTCTAGCTTTCCGGTCTTATTATTCAGGTAAAATTGCCAAAAGCTATCTTCAATACTATGGGCGGCTTTTTCATTCAATATCAATTCTTTATTCATCTTGATTGCATCATCAGCATATGTATTTGGATGCTTAAAAAGATAGATTTGCATAGTATGTGTTCTTTCATGTCCTAACGTTTTTATTAATTGCTCAATATCCGCAAAAGCATCCGGGTACAAATCAATATCACCACTAGGGTGAGTATAACCATAGATATTCTTACCTTTCAGGTCAGAATCCCTGATAATTCTCACTTTAACTCCCCCCAAGCCTATCCCACCTTCACGTGCAGCCTGTTCAACATAGCGCATCTGCATAGGCACTTTTAGATCTGAAAACACTTCAGTATTGCTAGTCCGACGATATAAATTTTCAGTGGTGTTACTACGCCCTAATGATATGCTCTTGGTTTCAATCCGCCCCAGCTTTTCAAGACTTCTTATCGTCGAACTTAACTCCATCCTCCCAAGCCCATAACCAGCGGCAATAGAGGCAGCCGTAATGGCGACGCCGACCGTTTTCTCATTAAGAATCTGATCGTAGCCTTTGACGGCATCACCACCCAGTTTTTCTGCAGTGTCCCTGAACCCTTCGATGTTACCGTTATAAATCCCTCCAGCCGCCAGCAATCGGCCCACACCTGCACTGTTAAGAGTTTGAGTCTGGGGTTTCGGAATCGGAACAAAAAGCTTATTGTAGTCTGCAGGTAAAGCCAGATAGCTACACTCGGTATTGCTTATCAGGTGCTTACAAAGGATATAATCATAATTTACTGATATTATTTCTGTATCTATCTGGTCTTTTATAACCCTCATCTGAATACTTGATATCGATGCACCTCTGAGCTGAATATAATAATACTTCTCCCATTGACCATATCTATTTATGTGATAAAACCAAAACTCTAGAAACAGGTTTTCATTGTTATTAATCGCATTCATTAATAGTGGTGAGCTTTTATCTATTTGCTTACTGAATGTTAAGTTCTTTAGATTCGTACCTTTACCTGTACTCGCTACTCCTGCAACCAGAGAAAAAACAAATATTTCATTCACATGATTCTGTTGCCACCGATTACCAACTGAATCAATTGTGCCACATCCATCAGAAATATCGCCTTGTTGTTCACCAATGAGCTTGAGATAAACAATATTACTCATTCCATTACTATCCTTACCTGGATAATTATTTTTACAGAATGAGAGTGCAACTAAAATAAAATTATTTCTGCTAACGTGATCATATTGCCTTACAATAATCCACGGTGATGTTTTGAGTAAAATAATAAATTATATTAATTAACGCTTTATTGAACAGGTATTTTTATGTGATGAAAAAAAAGAGAAATGCTTCCTGATAGCCCAGGATTACAGCGACCATCGTATAAAACAACGCCACCCGAGGGTGGCGTGTTATACCTGTCGTCTTTCAAACTGCCTCTGCGTTGGCTTTACTCGGCCTTTGGCCTCGCCCCTTCGGGGCCAGCGTAAGCGCTGTTCAAACTGGCTGTGCCAGTTTGTCCTCGCTCACCCCAGTCACGTACTGAAGTACGCTCCTGGGGATTCTCTGCGTCGCCGCCTTGATGCAACTCGAAATCCATCAGGTATATGTTAGTACTGGTCTCTGTCTAACCAGTTACCGCTTTCAATCAGCGTTAAGCCATCAACCGGACGTTGGTACACGTACATCCATGCACTTCCGTACGGCGTTTGAATTAACTGGCGTGCGTATTCACCGCCACGGGTACGCAGAGCGTCAAGCTCTGCCAGCGTGGCGTTATCAATACGATAAACTTCCCCGTGTACTGTTCCATTTCCCGGAACCGCGCCTGGATAGTGGCCCAGGCTGTACAACTGGTAGTTATCGATACTGAAATTTCCCAGCAACAGGGCATTGGTCATCCAGTGGCTGTTGCCTTGTTTGGTTCGTAAACTGCCGTAGACAAATATTCGCATTGCTAAAACTCGAACTGATAGAGCAAATCAAGTGCCTGATCTACGCCAGACACTGCTTCCAGATATAGCTTAGGCATCAGACGATAACGTAGCGTGAGTGTCGCTAAGGAGTCAAATATACCCACACCATATTTCACCTGCAGACCTGGCAGTACGTATCCGCTGACAACCACCTGAGATGAGTCGCCCACCCCTTGCGTGTCCAGTGCCAGATTGCTTACGCCAAATGTCTCCCCGATTTTACCCACAACCTGACCACTTTGTGCAACCCCCAGACCAATAAGCATTGAGGTCATCGCTGCGCTATCGCTCTGCTCGCTATCCAGCCCTTGTCCGCGTAGCAGATAGGAAAGCGCCATTTGCTGCGACATTGCCGGGTCAGAGAAGATCTCCGCCTTCGGTTCATCGGCGGTACCAGTGACGCGAACGCCAGCGATCACGTCGTCTTCGGTGGCATCAGGGTTACGAATCGCTTCGATGTTAAGCAACGGCTGATCCGGCGGACCGGAGAACAACAGCTCGCCCTTACGCACAATCAGATCCTGACCATAGGCATGGAAGCGACCGCTCGGAATATTAATTTGTCCGTTCAGCCCCAGCCCCTGCTTATCCTGCACCACTTTCAGATCGCCCGTCAGACGCGCTTTCAGACCAAAGGCGTCAAGACGCACGTTGTTACCGACGTGGATGTTCAGGTTGCTGTTGATCGGAATGCCGGCGGTCTGCGGTTTCTCGGGCTGCAGATTGTTGTTAAGCATGACCATATCGCTGGAAACCCCAACCGCGCTTTCCGGCAGGTCATGTACCACGATACGCGCCCACGGCACATCCACGTTGCCATCGAGGGTGAACAGGCTTGGCGTGGCTTCAAAGACCACGTCCGGCGAGACATCCAGGCGGACCATTGGCGGTACGGTAATACGCACCCTACTGCCTTTAGCCGCGACGCGCGCCCGCCAGTTGTCTATCTGACTCCAGTCGGCATCGCCGCTCAGGTTAATTTCTCCCTGCTGCGTACGCACCACGCCCGCCAGCGTTGAGCGTGTTCCTGTGAAGTTAACGGCTAACTGGCTTGGCTGCATGTCAAACGGCATAAAGTTACCGTCTATATCAAGACCGCTCAGTTGCAGCTGTCCGAGCAACTGCGGGCTTTGCACATCGCCGCCGAGGCGCAGGTTGGCGTTGATCATCCCTGCAGCTTTTTCACCGCGCGAGAAGATGGGGTTCACCATCGCCAGATTGAAGTTGCGAATATTGACGTTACCGCCCAGATTACGGCGCCCTTGCGGATCTGTTACCTGCACCTGTCCGTCAAACTGTCCGTTGTTGGTCAGACGAATCAGCCAGCCCAGCTCGGCACGGTTATTGTGCAGGTCGGCGGTCAGATTCAACGTCTCAAACGCCACGGGGAGCGGTGCATCATTCACGCTTTGCGTGACCTTCACGTTACGTCCGCTTAGGGTGACCTGCCCCTGTGGCAGCCCCTCTTTGGTGGTGTCCCAACTCACATCGGCTTTACCGGTGAACACGCCGCTGGCCTGGGTTGTCTCCGGCATAAACGGTTTTAGCATCGCCAGGTCGAAGCGGTTTAGATTCACCACCGCGCGCCCTTCCGCGCCCGCATCAATCGTCTGTGGTACGCACAGCTCCGCATTTGGGTTGTTCCAGCAGTGCGGTCCGATACTAATTTTTTGTTCCTGATTACGGTAATCCAGCGCGATAGCCCGGTTGAGCGACCACGGACCGACCGGCGTCTGGAAGCGGGTATTGCTTAACTCTCCTTTCCAGCGCTGTTCTTTGCGATCAAAGCTCCCGGCAAGATCCAGTTGCCCGGAAACCGGTTCCCCCTGAATGCGCAACTGCAGCTCGTGCTGCTTTTCACTGCCTTTGGCGTTGAGCGTCACCAGGCCAATATTCACGTCAGGTTGTACAATCCGCTCTACGCGAACATTAAGATTACCGGCGATTTGCTCGGCCGATTTAACATCCCCTTCAACACGTACCTGAGCAACGGAAAGTTCCTGCCAGCGCAGACCACGGGCGGTAATATCCGCCAGCAGCTGTGGTGCTTCAACCGTACCGCGAACTTTTACCAGCCCTTTCGCCGTACCACCCAGCCCCGGCAGCGCGTTATCCAGGCTTGGGGCATCAATCGTCGCGTCGAGGTTGAGGTCTTTAACCCCCAGTTCACCTTTTACGTCCGCACTGTTGCGTCCCAGTTCCAGATGCAGGCCCGGGATCGTCCACTGCAGGTAGCTGTTCCCCTTCAGCGAACCGTTCACATTGACCTTATTCTGCTTCACGTTGCCGGTCAGCTTCAGCTCGGGAACCTCCATCTGCCAGCTTCCGCCGTACAGACTGCCGCGAGTTTTCACCAGGCCATTCAGTTTTGACGGCCAGTCCGGGATCGCTTTTGCGGTGTTGATACCATCCAGCGTTAGCTCCCCGCGCCAGCTGATCGCCTGCTGCCAGTCCACCAGTGCTTTCAGCTCGGTTTTCCCTTCCAGCGCCGCAACGCTGAGTTTGTCGAGATTGATCTGCTGCTCGTTGCCTTTGGCGTCCAGCGTGATGGTAGCCGGTGGAATATCCTGGCCTTTCACGGCGGTACGCATCGACAGCGTATAGTCGGTCATCTTACCGGTCAGTTTGAGTTTGATGTCATCGGCCTGGAACTGTTTCTCACCGGTAAACGGCCAGTAAACCTGCTTACTCACCACCTCAATGTTGAGCGGTAATCCGGCTTCAGCCAGACGCGTCTGTGCACGCAGGTCCATATCCACCGGACCAGACAGATTGACGCCGACTTCCAGCTGCTCGCGCAGCGCGCCGCCGACCTTCAGCTTCACCTTTTCGCCTTTTAACGGGTCGATGTTTAGCGTGCTGTTTAACGTAATATCAACCGGCCACGTGTCGGTCAGTTGCGCCGTGCCGCTGGCTTTTACCGTTCCCTGATTCGAGTCGATGTCCAGCGCGTCGAGCTTCATGTTGCCGTCAATGCTGCTCACTTTTAGCAGCATGCTATGGACCGTTAAATCCGTATCTCCGGTCACGCGCAGCTGCTCGCCGCGAAACTCTTCAATATTGAGATTGAGCGGCAGATGGACATCGGTCATTTCCGGCAGCACCGGCTGTGAGAACAGATCTTTTAGCGTTTCGCCGAGCGGCTTTTCATCCGGCTGCGGGTTTTGAATCTTCGGTTCGACAACCTCTTCCTGCGCCACTTCCGCCACTTTGGGCAGAGCAATCAGCAGCCCCTGTAATGACGTTGGCTTCAACGTCAGCGTTTTTTCCTGCCAGTTCAGGCCAGAGGTAAAATCCAGCACCGAAACCGTGGTGTCATCGATTTTGATATTGATGTTGTTAAGCGCCACGCGTGAAAGCGTGATGGGGTAAGGCGTGGAAAGGTTAAGCGGACCGCTCTCTTCTTCCTCAACCGGCGCGGATGGCGGCATCTTTTTGCTGTCGATCGCCACATTGATGTTTTTCAGTGCCAGATCGTTGACGCACAGACTGCTGTCCCACAGGCAGTTAAGCCCCACAGCCAGATGCACTTCGCCGGCATTCACCGCCACGCCAGGCTGGTCATAACGAATATTTTTCAGTGATAAATCCCGCCAGCCGCCGGTGACCTGACCAATCTCCAGCCCCGGAACCCAACGATTAGCTGCTTTGAAGATCAGATGCAGGCCCGAGGTGGTACCGACGAGGAACGCCACCGTGCCTAACAACAGCAGGATAAAAATCAGCACACCGAGGCTTATCTTCTTCCATAAACTCATAATTCAGGCCCCAGACCGATGTAAAACTGTAAACCATGTTCATCTTTGTCGCCGACCGGGACGGCAAAGTCGAGCTTGATAGGGCCCACTGGTGATTGCCAGCGTACGCCGACCCCGGCACCGGTTTTGAAATCGCTTCGGCGAATATCGCTGACCGCTTCACCGCTATCGACAAACATCGCGCCCCACCATTTACCGGTCACGTTGTACTGGTATTCCAGCGAGCCAGTTGCCAGCTTGGAGGCCCCTTTCAGCTTGCCGTCGCTACCTTCCGGCGAAATAGATTTGTATTTATAGCCGCGAATACTGCGATCGCCCCCGGCGAAGAAACGCAGGTCCGGCGGTACTTTGTCGAAGTCTCCGGTCTCAATCCAGCCGAGATTACCGCGCATCACAAAACGATGGCGATCGTACAGCGTGCGGATCCAGACGTTTTGCGCCTGGAAAACGGAGAAATCAACATCTGACCCCCAGGCGGTGTTGGAGTAATCAATAGAATAACGCTGAGAGTCGCCCCAGACAGGCATCAAGCCGCCGCGTGAACGCGTCCGGCTGATCATCACGCCCGGATAGAGCAGCATAGTGGTGTTGGTGACGTTACCCTGGGTAAAGTGGTCGAGGCTCCAGCGCAGGTTAATCGCGCGCTGCCAGCCGCTGGAGAGGTCCCAGTAGCGGGAAACCGCAAGCGTTGTGGAATCCTGCTCGGTATCGTTTAAATCGGTTCGCTTAAAGCCGCCCTGTACCAGGTAATACTGTTCCAGCGGGTTCTTTAACAGCGGCATTTTATAGCTGAAATCAAGCACCTGCTCTGGCGCCGAGATACTGGCGCTGGTTGTCAGGCTGTGGCCGTAGGAGTTCATCCACGGCTTTTTCCACGAGGTCTTCACCCGTGGTCCAACATCAGTTGAATAACCAACCCCGGTTTCGATGGTGTTTTCGGTGCGCGGTGAGACCACGCCTTTCAGCGGCAGCACTTTGGTTTTGCGGGCTTTATCAAACTCCGGCGCGACGACCACGGAGTTAAACCATCCGGTCGCCGACAGACGACGGTTCAGTTCGCCCAGATCTTTCGACTCGTACTCTTCACCTTCTTTAAAGGGCACCAGATTTTGCAGATACTCATCGCGAATTTGCGAGCCTTCAAAGGTGACATGCCCAAAGCGATAGCGTTCACCGCTGTTGTAATCGATATCCCAGAACGCCTGGCGGCGCTCAAGCGCTATTCCAAGCTGGCTTTTATTAAATTCACTGTCGAAATAACCTTTGCGCAGCGCCACGCTGGTGAGTGACTTTTTGAAGTTGTCATAGTCCCCCTGATTCAGCACGGTGCCGATTGCCGGGCGCGTTTTCAACAGATCCAGATAATCTTTATCCGTACGCGCGCCACCACGCAAAATCACCTCGGTGCCACCAATCAGCACCGGCTCGCCGGGGGTCACTTTGGCGATCAGCACCTGGCGGCCTTTCGCCGGCGGTGGACGTAGTTCAAAATCAATGGTCGGCTCAAAGTAGCCCAGCGCTTTTAGCCCTTCGCGGATGGCATCATCAACGCGCGCACGAAAGCGTCGGTCTGGAGTGACTTCATCACTTTGAATCGTGGACAGCTGCGCACGGACGTTTTTCTCCAGCGGTCCTGATAATCCTTCGACCTGTAAGCGAACATTCGCGGCGGCGGCGGAGCCACTTAAGCACAGTAATCCCACCCAACATAACTGACGGATATGTGGCACATTTTCTCCTGAATATCCTTTTTTCCCACCCCTGGAAAAAATACTATGCCGTTCCTCGGCTTAACAAAAAATCAACAATAAGAGTTGAAAAACAGACGGCAACCCAAATATTTCTTATGTTTAACTCTAGACGTATTCACGCCGTTTATTGTGGGCAAAGACGCGTCTCGTTACAACCTTAACCCAAATGACTGATTTCGGGAGAACGGCCATGAGTTTATTTGATAGAAAGCATCTTGTTACTCAAGCAGATGCGCTACCTGGACGCAACACCCCGATGCCAGTGGCAACGCTGCATGCGGTTAACCAACATTCGATGACCAACGTGCCCGACGGTATGGAGACCGCTTATTTCGCCATGGGATGTTTCTGGGGCGTTGAGCGTTTATTCTGGTCATTACCCGGTGTATACAGCACGGCAGCCGGATACACCGGCGGCTACACCCCAAACCCAACCTATCGGGAAGTGTGTTCTGGCGACACTGGACATGCCGAAGCGGTACGCATCGTCTATGACCCGCATGTTATCAGCTACGAACAACTGCTGCAGGTGTTCTGGGAAAATCACGATCCGGCGCAGGGCATGCGTCAGGGGAACGACCAGGGTACGCAGTATCGCTCCGCCATTTACCCGTTAACGCCGGAACAAACCGCCGCCGCACAGGCCAGCCTTGAGCGTTTTCAGGCAGCAATGACCGCCGCAGGCGACGAGCGCACCATTACCACGGAAATCACTACGGCAACGCCTTTCTACTATGCCGAGGACGATCACCAGCAATATCTGCATAAAAATCCTTATGGATATTGTGGCATTGGCGGGATTGGCGTTTGCCTGCCGCCAGAGCGTTAATCCGCGATTAACGCGCTACCGTCACCCGCGCGGCATGGCGCGTTGCGTGGGTAACGGTGCCTCGATCCGTCACCTTTCCTTTCAGCAACAGGTTAAAAACCGGCGCAGAGGGGCGATTAAGACGGTTCTGCAGCAAATGCACCGCTTCCACGCCCAACGCCCGACAAGGAATCGTGATACTGGTCACCGCAGCAACGATATGCGCGTCCAGTTCCTGAACATCCGTCGTCATCAGCGACAACTCACCGGGTATCTCCACGCCAATCTTTTCCAGCACCCGCCGGATGCCCGTCGACATTGACGCCCCGGCGCAGAAAATAACTTCCGGCCACGCTTCACGTGGCGTCTCATGTAGCCAGTTGCCTATCGCCCGCTCTGATTCGTCCTCAGAAAAGCCCTCCGTTACCAGCAGATCGCGCCCGGTATCAAACGGTATTTGATACTGTCGGTAGACCTCCTTGATGCCCTCCAGACGCCAGTACATCGTTTCCCGACGCAGGCTGGTGACATGGAGAATACGCCGGTGCCCCTGATCAAAAAGATATTGCACAGCACGGTTGCCAATCGCCCGATGATCGGGGGATACCGCATCCAGCAACCCTTCCTGGTCCTGCGAATTAATCAACACGCAGGGTTTATCCAACAGTTGCGCCAGTTTATGCACGGTCGGGTCATCAATGCCGATAAGAATAATCGCATTAATATTCTTATTGTTGGCCTTTTCCTGAAAGACCTTGATATCCGCACGTTGCTCATCCAGTCCGCAGTAACTCAGATAGACATCATGTGGCGCTATCGCCTCGGCAATGCCGCGTGTCACTTCGAGGTAAAATGCATCGCCACGGGCGGTAAAGGTGCGCAACGGGGCGAAAACAGCAATGCCGTTGATCAACAACCGCCCGCTGGACAACGAGTCCAGAACCCCCAGCCTGCGCGCGCAACTGACAATCGCCTCACGTGCTTTATCGCTGGTGTATGACTTTCCGCTAAGCACCCTCGACACCGTACTCACCGAGTAGCCCGTCAGAGCAGCAATTTCGTCCATTTTTAGCTTGCCAGACATTCTGTGACCTCACTCGCAATCAATCTTTGCAATTTTTTGCAAACGTAGTTCATTGACTCTAAAACACTTTTTCAATGACTGAACAAACTTCTTTTTCATCCTGCAACCGTTCTCACAAAATCACATTGTCGATATTCCAGGCGTTTCTTATGTTCCGCATATCCCTTATTTCTGACGAAAAAGGCACGACATGAAAAAAATACGCTTTGGCATTATTGGGGTTGGCAACATCGGTACCGTCCACGCACGCTACCTGCTGGCCGGAACGGTACAAGAAGCAGTGCTCGCCGCAGTGTGCGATAACAATCCGGATAAACATCCGGCGATCCGCCGGCTGGTCGGCGAAGAGGTGAGATTGTTCAGCGATGCGCGAGAGATGCTGGAAAGTGGGCTGATCGATGCCGTCATCGTCGCCACGCCGCATTATGACCATCCGGGCTTATCGATGATGGCCATGCGTCTTGGTATTCATACGCTATGTGAGAAGCCTGCAGGGG
This sequence comes from Citrobacter sp. LUTT5, assembly GCF_009905315.1. NCBI lineage: Bacteria > Pseudomonadati > Pseudomonadota > Gammaproteobacteria > Enterobacterales > Enterobacteriaceae > Citrobacter > Citrobacter sp. LUTT5. The sequence continues at coordinate 4,464,356 of NZ_CP047606.1, forward strand.
TCTACACAGCGCAGGTACAAGAGATGAACGCCTGCGCGCGTGAATGCGATGTGGTGTTCAGCATGATGTACAACCAGCGCCCCAATCCGCTGTATCAGAAAGTAAAAGATCTGATCGACAGCGGCGAACTCGGCGAGCTGCGTCGATCTAACTGGATCATTACCAACTGGTATCGTTCGCAAAGCTATTACAACTCCGGCGGCTGGCGCGCGACCTGGAAAGGTGAAGGCGGCGGCGTGCTGCTGAATCAGGATCCGCACCAACTCGATTTATGGCAATGGCTGGTCGGCATGCCGGTACGCTTGCGTGCTTTTTGCCAGTTTGGCAAGCATCGTCAGATTGAGGTCGAAGATGACGTCACGGCCTACGCAGAATACGCCAACGGCGCAACCGGGGTGTTCATCACCACCGTCGCCGAAACGCCAGGCACCAACCGCCTCGAAATTGTCGGCAGCAGGGGAAAAGTGGTGGTAGAAGAAGGTCGCCTGCGCTTCTGGCGACTGCGTGAATCCGAAACCGAGTTCAACGCCCGCTGGCAAAACGGTTTTGGTGAGCCGGAATGCTGGGAAGTGACCATCCCTACCGCACCGGAATGCAGCGAGCACTATGTCATTACCCGCAATTTTACCGCCGCGATCCTGCACGGCGAGCCGCTGATCGCCCCTGGCCTGGAAGGCATTCGCGGCCTGACGCTTTCCAATGCGATGCACCTCTCTACCTGGACGGATGACTGGGTAGAGCTGCCGCTTGACGAGCAACGCTACTTCCAGCTGTTACAGGAACGTATCGCCTCTTCAGTGGAAAAAAATACGGCCAGCCGCACGCTGGACGCTTCCGGTAGCTGGTAACGCGCAGGAGAAAATCATGCTGAACATTGCGATTGTCGGTACCGGGAATATCTCCCACAACCACATTCAGGGCTATTTACAGTTCGCGGATCGTTGTCGGATTGTTGCGCTGGTCGATATCTACCCGGAGAAAGCAGAGGAGAAGAAATCACGCTATGGCCTGAGCGAAGCGCAAGTCTTCCGCAGCCATCAGGCGATGCTTAACGCAGGCATTGAGGTCGATGTGGTCGATGTCTGCACGCCGCCGTACGTACACGCAGGCATCAGCATTGAAGCGCTGCACGCCGGAAAACATGTGCTGTGCGAAAAGCCGATGGCCGCCTCGCTCGAAGAGTGCGATGCGATGATCGCCGCGCAAAAGGCCAGCGGGAAAATCTTATCGGTCATCGCCCAAAACCGCTTTACCGATGCCTTCTGGCGTTTGAAAACCGTGGTTGATTCCGGGCTGGCGGGCAAGATTTGCCATGCGCAGGTGGATTCGTTCTGGTGGCGCGGACACTGTTATTACGATTTGTGGTGGCGCGGCACGTGGCAGAAGGAAGGCGGCGGCTGCACGCTGAATCACGCGGTGCACCACATCGACGCCATTCAGTGGATGCTCGGCTTCCCAACGGAAGTGGTGGCGATGATGACCAACGTCGCCCACGACAACGCCGAAGTCGAAGATCTTAGCGCGGCTATTTTCAAATACTCACACGGGGCGCTGACGCAACTGACCGCCTCGGTGGTGCATCACGGTGAAGACCAGAAAATTGTTATTCAGGGCGAAAAAGCGCGAATTTCTGCGCCGTGGCAAGTCCATGCCAGCCAGTCGGCGGACAACGGCTTTCCGCAAACGGAAAATAACGGTGAGCTGGAACAAGGTCTGGACGCACTTTTTCACGCTACGCCAGCGCTGCAATGGACGCTGCATACCGGGCAAATCGACAACCTGCTTAGCGCCATCGAACGACAAACCCGTCCGCTGGTCGATGGCGAACAGGGCAAACGCTCGCTGGAGCTGATCACCGCTATCTATAAATCCGCCATCACCCGCACGGTGGTGACGCTGCCCATCCACCACAGCGATGCGTTTTATCGCACCGGCGGCCTGATTGAAATCGCCCCGCATTTCTATGAGAAATCCGCCTCCGTGAGCAATTTTGCGGAAGTGGGCGCCATCCCTCTGGGTAAAGACTTAGATTCAGGAGTTAAATCATGAACAAGCAAGACGGAATGAACTACGCCCCTACCGGGAAGCCTCAGCCGGTCGTGAAGCCTGGCGAGTTTGTCATTGCCGCCGCCACGCTCGACCACGGCCATATCTACGGCATGTGCAACGGGTTGATTGAGGCAGGCGCCACGCTGAAATGGGTTTACGATCCCGATCCGCACAAAATAGATCAATTTTTGCAGCAGTATCCGCAGGCGCAGGTGGCAGATTCGCTCGAAACCATCCTCAACGATCGTGAGGTACAACTGGTTGCCGGGGCGGCTATTCCGTCTGAACGCTGCCCGCTGGGGCTAAAGGTAATGGCGGCAGGGAAAGACTACTTCACCGACAAGGCTCCGTTAACCACCCTTGCACAACTGGAAGACGCCAAAGCGATGGTGGCGAAAACCGGACGCAAATACGCAGTCTATTACAGCGAGCGTATGCACGTTGAAAGCGCTGTCTTTGCTGGTCAGCTCATTCAGCAAGGGGCGATTGGGCGCGTGATGCAAACCCTGGGCACAGGGCCGCACCGTGAAGGCAATGGGCGCCCGGACTGGTTTTATGACAAACGCTACTTTGGCGGCATTCTGTGCGACATCGGTAGCCATCAAATCGAACAATTCCTGTTTTATACCGGCAACCGCGAGGCACACGTCGTCGCCAGCCAGGTACGTAACGTCAATCATCCGCAGTACCCGCAGTTCGAAGACTTTGGCGATGCCATGCTGGCGGGCGACAACGGCGCAACGGGTTATTTCCGCTGTGACTGGTTCACGCCGCAGGGGCTCAGTAGCTGGGGGGATGGACGCCTGACGTTGCTGGGTACCGAAGGTTACATTGAGATCCGCAAGTATGTGGATATCACCCGAGGCGAACAGGACGTGGTGTATCTGGTGAATAAAGAAGGAGAGTTTCGTTTCCCGGTCGCAGGAAAAGTCGGTTTCCCGTTCTTCGGTGAATTCATTCTCGATTGTCTGAATCGCACGGAAAACGCCATGACTCAGGCCCACGCCTTTAAAGCCGCAGAGCTATGCGTGAAAGCGCAAATGCTGGCGAATGCCCGCACATAACCGGAGGTGACATGACAACACTCAATGCCGCCATCATCGGCGCGGGGGCGATTCACCGCAGCCACGTTAACGCCCTCCGGCTTTTGCCGGGGGTCACGCTGCGCGCGCTGGTCGATATTGATAGCGCCAACGGTTTGCAACAGGCCATGGCGTATAACTGCCGCTTTTACCAGAATTACCGTGAAATGCTGCTGGATAATGACATCGACGTCGTCCATATCTGTACACCTCATTTCGAGCACAAAAACATGATTACCGCCGCGCTTGCCGCCGGGAAACATGTGTTTTGTGAAAAGCCGGTGGGGTTGAATTGCACAGAAGTCGCAGACATCGCTAACGCAGCAGCGTCCGCCCAGGGCTTGCTGGGCGTGTGTTATCAAAACCGGCTTAATCCAACCAGCTTACGTATCCGCGACGAACTGGCGAAAAATACGCTGGGTAGAATGTTGAGTATTAAAGCGGTTTTGACCTGGTCACGCTCTAAAGCGTATTACAGCGAAAGCCCGTGGCGTGGGCGTTTTGCCAGCGAAGGCGGCAGTTTACTGATCAACCAGGCCATTCACACTCTCGATCTGATGCAGTGGTTCGCCGGCGGTGTAACGCGTTTGAAAGGCGTGGTGGACAGCGGCGAACTGGCAGACGTTACCGAAGCCGAAGACTGCGCGATGGCGACCCTGCACTTTACCAACGGTGCCCGCGGTCTGTTTTATGCCAGCAACTGCAATACCCTCGATTCACCGCTGCTGCTGGAGATCCATTGCGAACACGGCATGCTGCAGCTCACGGATAACACCCTGTGGCGCGTTACAACGGATCGGCGCCTGAAGCTGGATTGCGACGGTTCACCGGACGGCCACAGTAAAAGTTACTGGGGCCTGGGCCACCAGCAGGCCATTCGTCAGTTTTATCATGCTATTACTCATGGAGGTCAAACAGAATATATCAATATTAATGATGCCCGCAAATCACTGGCGATGGTCGATGCTATTTATCATTCGTCTAAAACCCGACAATGGATAACCATTAATAATTAAAAATTAACCTAGAACTACAGAATTAATAAACATCAGCCGGATAATACCGGAGTACAAATACCCTACATACTGGAAAATATTATGGTCAAACCAACTGAACGCAGAGTCAGTTATGGTGTAGCGATCGGCTATGGCATTACTGATTTATTTGGCGGCGGTGCTTTCGCCATTATCGGAACCTGGCTTTTATTTTTTTATACCACCTACTGCGGTTTAAGCGTACTGGAAGCAGGCTCAATATTTGCTATTGCCCGCGTGATTGATGCGGTACTCAGCCCAATTATGGGTTACATCACTGATAACTTTGGCAACACGTGGCTGGGTCGACGATTTGGCCGCCGTCGCTTCTTTTTATTACTCAGTTCTCCTTTAATGTTTCTCTATGCTCTACTGTGGCTGACCGACATGGGTTACTGGTATTACCTGGGAACCTATCTGTCAATTGAGCTACTGTCAGCGATGGTGCTGGTGCCGTGGGAAACCCTCGCCGCAGAGATGACCAATCGCTACGAAGAACGCAGTCGCCTCTCCGGCGTGCGCATGATCTGCTCGCAGTTGGGCGGATTCCTTGCCGTCTCGGTACCCGGTATCCTGATGCAGTTCACCGGCAAAGATAATCCCTTTACCTATACGCTAACCGGACTGATTTTTTCCGTCGTGTTCTGTCTTGCCGTATTTATAACCTGGCGCTGTACATGGGAAGCCAAAGACGTTCAGGAAGAGACATTTCAGGCTGACTTACAACGAAATAGCGGGCTACTGAATCACCTTAAATATTTAATACTTGATCTGTTTTCGTCATTCCGTATCCGGGCATTTCGCTTGCATATCATTATTTATATTTTCTCATTTACCGCCATGGATGTATTCGGCTCGGTTTTCACCTATTACGTGGTGTATTGTTTAAGCCAGGATGCCGCCTCCGTTTCGGGCTGGTTAAGTATTGCCGCCTTTGCTTCAGTATTTGGCACCTATGGATTTATGCTACTACTGAACAAACTCAATATCACCCCGTCAGCGGCACTACGTCTTTCTTACACCTGTATATTTAGTGTATTACTCTTTTTATTTATTATTTATTACACTGAAACCCAGGTATCCAACATTCTGTTCTCGGCGGTATTTATTCTACTCGGTATGGCGCGTTCCGGTCTTTACTATATCCCATGGAATATCTACAGCTTTATTCCTGATATCGACGAAATGGTTACCCAACAGCGCCGTGAAGGGATTTTTGCAGGCGTTATGGTACTCACCCGCAAAAGTACCGTGGCAATCGCTATTTTGCTTATCGGTATGGTGCTGGAAGAGTCTGGCTTTATAAAAGGCAGCGGCGCACAGCCGGAAAGCGCGCTCCACGCTATTATCGGATTGATGATCTTTGCTACCGCGGCGCTGCTGGCGGTGAGTTTCTACGCGACCTACAAATTCAAACTCACTCGCGAAACCCACAAAGTTCTGCTTAAAGAGATCGCTCGCCGCAAGCTGGGTGGCAACTATCGCGACTGCGATGAAGAAACTCGGGTGGTGATCAAGCAACTTACTGGCTACGAGTACGATGAAGTTTGGGGTGGCAGCGCCACGCAGCGTGCGACGGGACGCGTCAGTCTCTCAGATGCAGAATAAGGAGCGCATCATGTACAACCCATGGAACAAAGCACGGGCTCAAAGCTGGTATCAACAGCAACCCTGGGGCTGCGGATTTAACTACTTGCCGCGCACCGCGGTTAACTGGCTCGAAATGTGGCAGGCAGAAAGTTTCGATAGCAGTACTATCGATCAGGAACTCGGCTGGGCCAGCCAGTATGGCTATAACCAGCTGCGAACAAATTTACCGTTTACCGTCTGGCAGTATGACCGTGACGGGCTTCTCGAGCGCATAAATCTCTTCCTGAGCATTGCCCATAGCCACCGTATGAAAGTGATGTTGACGCTGCTCGACGACTGCGCTTTTTCCGGTGATGAGCCCGTTATCGGTCAGCAAAAACCGCCGGTTCCCGGCATTCACAACAGCCAGGCAGCGGGTAGCCCTGGGCGCGCCTGCGTGCTGGATCGACGCTGTTGGCCGCACATTGAAGCCTACGTCAGAGATATCATCCGTTACTTTCGCCATGACTCGCGCATCAGCGTCTGGGATTTATATAATGAGCCAGGCAACGGCGGGATTTTTTGTCATACTGGCGAATTTGCCCGCTATGATGACAGGCTGGAAATCTACGCCTTAACCCTGATGACCCATCTGTTTAGCTGGGCCCGACAGGAGTCACCCTCTCAACCGTTGACCGTAGCAGCCTGGCATATTGACGATCGCGCGGCGTGCGGGAATGCGTTTACGCATCCTGTTGATATAGCGGCTCTGCGACTTTCCGATGTGATTAGCTACCATGCCTATGTCGACACCCCTGGCCAGCTGTCTCTTCTGTCACAGTTGGCCGAATTTGGCAGGCCGCTCTTTTGTACCGAGTGGCTGGCACGCCATGTCGATAGCCGAATAGAAGAACAGCTGCCGCTATTTCGCGCCCAGCGCGTTTCCAGCTTTCACTGGGGGCTGGTACAGGGGAAAACGCAAACCTGGTTGCCGTGGCCGGATATCCCGCGGAACGAGACGACGGCGCAGCTATGGTTCCACGATGTGCTGAAGTCGGATGGTTCGCCTTATAGCGAAAAAGAGATGCAGATGGTGCGCAGGCTTAACGCCGCAGGATAAGGCCAAAAAAGCTCCTCTGGCGACTTTACAGTACCTTACGCTATACTAGCTTCTGAAATTACCGGTCCACTCCCTTCGGACCGGTTTTCATTGAATATTCCATTGGATTTATACTCTATGGATTTCGAGTTGCAGGCAGGCGGCAAACTCGTGAATCCCCAGGAGCATAGATAACTATGTGACTGGGGTGAATGAGTGCAGCTAACGCACCTGCAGCTTGAAAGACGACGAGTATCAACTTCTCCCTTCCGAGGATCTGACCTTAACGGTCGGATAAGATATGTTAAACAGTATTTTAGTCATTCTCTGCCTGATCGCCGTGAGTGCGTTTTTCTCGATATCTGAGATCTCGCTTGCTGCATCACGCAAAATAAAACTTAAACTGCTTGCCGATGAAGGCAACGTAAACGCACAACGTGTTTTGAAGATGCAGGAAAACCCCGGCATGTTTTTTACCGTCGTGCAAATTGGCCTTAACGCGGTCGCCATTCTCGGCGGTATCGTCGGTGATGCAGCATTCTCCCCGGCGTTTTACAGCCTTTTCTCGAAGTACTTCGCTCCAGAGCTGTCCGAACATTTAAGCTTTATTCTGTCATTCTCGCTGGTTACTGGCCTGTTCATCCTGTTCGCGGATTTAACCCCGAAACGCATCGGTATGATTGCGCCAGAAGCTGTGGCTTTGCGTATCATCAACCCGATGCGCTTCTGCCTGCTGGTCTTCCGCCCGCTGGTGTGGTTCTTTAACGGTCTGGCAAACAACATTTTCCGTCTGTTTAAGATCCCAATGGTGCGAAAAGACGACATCACCTCAGACGACATTTACGCCGTGGTCGAAGCCGGTGCGCTGGCGGGTGTTCTGCGCAAACAGGAGCATGAGCTGATTGAAAATGTGTTCGAACTGGAATCGCGTACCGTCCCATCTTCAATGACCTCGCGCGAGAATATTATCTGGTTCGATCTCCATGAAGATGAGCAAAGCCTGAAGAACAAGGTGGCGGAACATCCGCACTCCAAATTCCTGGTATGTAACGAAGATATCGACCACATCATTGGTTATGTCGATTCAAAGGATCTCCTCAACCGCGTACTGGCGAACCAAAGCATGGCGCTGAACAGCGGCGTACAGATCCGCAATACGCTGATCGTCCCGGACACGCTGACGCTCTCTGAAGCACTGGAAAGCTTCAAAACCGCAGGCGAAGACTTTGCCGTCATCATGAACGAGTACGCGCTGGTGGTAGGGATTATCACGCTCAACGACGTGATGACCACGCTGATGGGTGATTTAGTTGGCCAGGGTCTGGAAGAGCAGATTGTGGCGCGTGATGAGAACTCATGGTTGGTTGATGGCGGTACGCCGATTGATGACGTTATGCGCGTGCTGGATATCGACGAGTTCCCGCAGTCCGGCAACTATGAAACCATCGGCGGCTTTATGATGTTCATGCTGCGTAAAATCCCGAAACGCACCGACTCGGTGAAGTATTCTGGCTACAAATTTGAAGTGGTGGATATCGATAACTACAAGATCGATCAGCTGCTGGTGACGCGTCTGGACAGCAAACCTACTGTTCTGGTACCAAAACTGCCAGATGCAAAAGAAGAGGCAAAGGCGTCGTAACGCCTTACAGAAACATCAACGGCTCCTGTCCAGGAGCCGTTTTTTTAACTACTGCATAGCACTTGATCAAGCCATCTCAGTTTGCAGACGCAAGACCTGACGGTTAACTTCGGACATCACGGAAAAATGCAGCTTGTCCTTCACTTTTGGGATAAGAATCTTACCCTTATCAAATTCAAAAGCGCCTACATCCTTGATATATAACCGTCCACGAAACAGGATCTTCACGTACTTCGCCACCTGCAGCGGGTTGTATCGTTGGAAAATTTTCATTGTTGTCTCCTGCTGAGCATTACGCCTTTGCGGTACCACAATCGGTCCGACAATCCTCAGGCGCAAATTTTAATGCCCTATGACTATAGACTATCTCGTTGATGTTTCCAGCGTGTATAAGTTTATTTACCTTCAGGTTACAATTATTCAGAATTATCTTTTCAACGCTTCGCTGTCTTCAGTATAAGCCTTCATTTTTTGCAGGATTTGTGCGCCCGTCCGCAAACTGGCATCGCGCTTGCGGGAAAAAGCATCAATCGCACATATGATTAAATTCCAGACCCAAGTGGTCGGATCACCTGCAAAATAAAAGAAAGAAGGAAAACCTATGACCTTACGAAAACTATTGGCGCTGTCGTTTCTGCTGCTGCCGATGATTGCCTCCGCACATAAGTTTGAGACTGACCAACGCGTACCACCGGTGGGGATCGCCGATCGCGGCGAACTGATTCTCGATAACGATAAGTTTAGCTACAAAAGCTGGAATAGCGCGCAGTTGCCTGGGAAAGTGCGAATTGTGCAACACATTGCCGGACGCACCTCCGCCAAAGAGAAAAATGCGACACTGATCGAGGCAATCAAAGCAGCCAACCTGCCGCACGACAAATACCAGACCACCACAATCGTCAACACAGATGACGCCATTCCCGGCTCCGGTATGTTTGTGCGCAGCAGTCTGGAGAGCAATAAGAAGCTCTACCCGTGGTCGCAATTCATTGTCGACAGCAATGGCATTGCGCGTAAAGCCTGGCAACTGGATGAAGAGAGCTCCGCTATCGTCGTACTCGACAAGGACGGACGCGTGCAGTGGGCAAAAGATGGCGCATTAACGCAGGAAGAGGTGCAGCAGGTGATTGCCCTGCTGCACAAATTGCTCAGTAAATAGAAACGCGGAAGCCGGGGTTGAGGAACGATTCACGTGGGGTGTAATCCAGAGGTTTCCCCTGCCAGTCGTGAACGTGCGCTCCGGCTGCGGCGGCAACAGCGTGGCCCGCGGCGGTGTCCCATACGTTAGTGGGCCCAAAACGCGGGTACAGCTGTGCGTGCCCTTCCGCCACCAGGCAGAACTTCAACGATGAGCCAATCGACGTGGTCTGGTGCTCGCCCAACTGTTGCAGATACTCTTTTAACTCATTATCGGCATGCGAGCGGCTAATGACCACCAGCGGCGGACGCGCGTCACGAACCTGAATTTGTTTACGTACGCCGCACTCTTCTTTCCACGCTTTACCTTCTGCTGCGCTGTACATCACTTTCATTACCGGCGCGTAAACCACGCCCAGAACCGGCTTTCCTTTCTCGATCAGCGCAATATTGACGGTAAATTCACCGTTACGCTTAATGAACTCTTTGGTCCCGTCCAGCGGGTCCACCAGCCAGTAGCGCTGCCAGTGCTGGCGAACATCCCAGCCAGGAGGCGCCTCTTCAGACAGAACCGGAATATCCGGCGTCAGAGCCAGTAATCCTTCGAGGATCACCGTATGCGCGGCGATATCCGCCGCCGTGACCGGAGAATCATCCTGCTTGCTGGTAATCTCCATCGGTTTGATTCCATCGTAGACCTGCATAATGGCATCGCCCGCGTTCCGTGCAAGCTGGCATACATGTTCTAGCATTCTCCACCTCGTTTCTGTCAGTGGTGTTAACTCGTTGTTTTACTTATACCCGATCGTCAGGGGATCCGCCAACTGTGATAGCGTCTGCGGTTTTAAACGCTATATTCATGTCATGATTCACAGTTCTGTAAGCAAGAAGATTTATATACATTTTCTTTTGTGGCTTAGATCTTAAAAGGATGCCCCTGATGATTAAGTTTAGTGCAACGCTTCTGGCAACGTTGATTGCAGCCAGCGTCAATGCCGCGACCGTCGATCTGCGTATAATGGAAACCACTGATTTGCATAGCAATATGATGGATTTCGATTATTTCAAAGATACACCGACTGAAAAATTCGGTCTGGTACGTACGGCAAGTCTTATCAACGCTGCGCGTGGAGAAGTCAAAAACAGCGTGCTGGTTGATAATGGCGATCTGATTCAGGGCAGCCCGCTCGGGGATTACATGGCGGCCAAGGGGCTGAAAGCGGGCGAAACTCACCCGGTATATAAGGCGCTGAATACCCTGGATTACGCGGTGGGTAACCTCGGCAACCATGAATTCAACTACGGTCTAGAGTATCTGCACAACGCGCTGGCAGGGGCAAAGTTCCCTTACGTTAACGCCAATATCATCGACGTTAAGACCAAAAAGCCGCTATTTACGCCTTATCTGATCAAAGACACTGAGGTTGTCGACAAAGAAGGGAACAAGCAGACGCTGAAGATTGGCTATATCGGTTTTGTGCCACCGCAGATTATGACCTGGGATAAAGCCAACCTCAGCGGTAAAGTGACGGTGAACGACATTACGGAAACTGCACGCAAATACGTACCCGAAATGCGAGAAAAAGGAGCCGATGTCGTGGTGGTAGTTGCTCACTCCGGGCTTTCTGCCGACCCGTATCAAACCATGGCGGAAAACTCCGTTTATTACCTCAGTGAAGTCCCAGGCGTGGATGCCATTATGTTTGGCCACGCTCACGCCGTTTTCCCTGGTAAAGACTTTGCCAACATCAAAGGTGCAGATATCGCAAAAGGTACGCTGAATGGGGTTCCAGCGGTAATGCCGGGTATGTGGGGCGATCATCTGGGGGTGGTGGATTTAGTGCTGAATAACGACAGCGGTAAATGGCAGGTCACCCAGGCGAAAGCCGAAGCACGTCCGATTTATGACGCGGCAGCGAAAAAATCACTGGCAGCAGAAGACAAAAAAATCGTTGAGATCCTGAAAGCCGATCACGACGCCACGCGTGAGTTTGTCAGCAAACCGATCGGTAAATCCGCCGACAATATGTACAGCTATCTGGCGCTGGTACAGGATGACCCGACCGTACAGGTGGTGAACAACGCGCAGAAAGCCTATGTGGAACACTTTATTCAGGGCGATCCGGATCTGGCAAAACTACCGGTACTTTCCGCCGCCGCGCCGTTTAAGGTCGGTGGGCGTAAGAACGATCCGGCAAGCTTTGTCGAAGTCGAAAAAGGCCAGTTAACCTTCCGTAACGCCGCTGATTTGTATCTCTATCCCAACACTCTGGTGGTGGTGAAAGCCAGCGGTAAAGAGGTGAAAGAGTGGCTGGAATGTTCCGCCGGGCAGTTCAATCAGATTGATATCCACAGCAGCAAACCACAGTCGTTGATTAACTGGGACGGCTTCCGTACCTATAATTTCGACGTGATTGATGGCGTGAATTATCAGATTGATGTATCGCAACCCGCCCGCTACGACGGGGAATGTCAGACCATTAATCCGAAAGCGGAACGTATTAAAAATCTGACCTTTAACGGCAAACCAATCGATCCGAATGCCACCTTCCTCGTCGCGACCAACAACTACCGCGCCTACGGCGGTAAGTTTGCCGGAACCGGCGACAACCACATCGCGTTTGCTTCTCCGGATGAAAACCGCTCGGTGCTGGCCGCGTGGATTGGTGCACAGACGAAGCGTGCCGGTGAAATTCATCCGGCGGCAGATAACAACTGGCGTCTGGCGCCAATTCACAGCGATACGCCACTGGATATTCGCTTTGAAACATCACCGTCTGATAAAGCCGCGGCGTTTATTAAAGAGAAAGGCCAGTATCCGCTGAAAAAAGTCGCGACCGATGACATCGGTTTCGCCATTTACCAGCTGGATTTAAGTAAGTAATTTTCGTGCCGGATGCGACGCAATAGCGTCTTATCCGGCCTACGAGTCGAAGTAATCTGTAGGCCGGATAAGGCGTTAGCCGCCATCCGGCAATACTTTACGCCGCCCGCTCTTCCCGCTGCGCTAAAACCTGCGGCAAATTCAGTTCTATCCAGTCCGCCAGCGCGGCGACTTTATCGCTCACCTGCTCACCCAACTGCGTCAAACTATATTCCACGTGCGGCGGTACCACCGGATATGACACCCGATTGATAAACCCGTCCTGCTCCAGCGCCTGCAGAGATTGCGCCAGCATCTTTTCACTGACCCCGCCCATCTTACGGCGCAAATCGCTGAAACGGTGCGTACCGTCGCGCAGCGCCACCAGAATCAATACACCCCAGCGGCTGGTGACGTGTTTTAACACCTCGCGGGAGGGACACTGTTCGGCAAACAAGTTGCCATCGCGTAACTGCTGGGAGAGCGTCGAAGCTGTCATTTTCATACTAACCTTTTTGCACGTACTTACTAAAAGTAAGTTTAGGTGTTAGCGTGATTAAACACAAGACCAATACCAAGGAGTCACCCCATGATCGCGATTACCGGCGCCACCGGCCAACTGGGCCAACACGTTATTGAATCTCTGCTGAAAACCGTTCCTGCCAGCCAGATTGTGGCAATCGTACGTAATCCCGCTAAAGCGACGGCGCTTAGTCAGCAGGGCATTACCGTTCGTCAGGCGGATTACAGCGATGAAGCCGCCTTTACAACTGCCTTACAGGGTATCGACAAGCTACTGCTGATCTCCTCCAGCGAAGTGGGACAACGTGCCCCGCAGCATCGCAACGTGATTAATGCAGCGAAAGCCGCTCACGTGAAATTTATCGCCTACACCAGCCTGCTGCACGCTGACACCTCCCCGCTGGGGCTGGCTGATGAGCATGTGGCAACCGAGCAGATGCTGGCTGAATCCGGTATCGCCTACGCGCTACTGCGTAACGGCTGGTACACCGAAAACTATCTCGCCAGCGCACCGGCTGCTCTGGAACATGGCGTGTTTATCGGGGCTGCAGGTGAAGGCAAAATTGCCTCAGCGACCCGCGCCGACTATGCCGCTGCCGCCGCGCGCGTCATCAGTGAAGACGGTCACGCCGGTAAAACCTATGAGCTGGCGGGCGACGCAGGCTGGACCCTGAGCCAGTTGGCTGCCGAGCTGGCAAAACAGAGTGGTAAAAAAGTGGTGTATCAGAACCTGAGCGAAGCTGATTTTGCCGCCGCGCTAAAAGGTGTAGGTCTGCCTGCCGGACTAGCGGACATGCTGGCTGACTCAGACACTGGCGCCTCCAAAGGCGGTCTGTTTGACGACAGCCATACGCTGAGCAAACTGATTGGTCGCCCGACCACCTCGCTGGCTGACAGCGTCAAAGGCATCGTGTAAGTGTTAAAAATTAGTTAATTGTGGTGACATCCCCGCGCATCCTCTCTGATAATGACAGGATGATGCGTGGGGAGAGAAAACGTGCAAGGTGTACCTGAGCAGTTTATTGATGAGAAAGACAGCGCCCGCTTTCGCCATCTGGCGCAGGTGCCGGGCGTAGAGCTGTATCATGCGCACATCTCACGTTACGCCTTTGAGCCGCACACACATGAAGCATTCGGCATTGGCGCGATAGAAGCCGGAGCCGAACGTTTTCGTTATCGCGGCACGCAGTACGTGGCCCCCGCCCATTCCGTCGTAACCATGAATCCCGATGAGCTGCACACCGGCGAGGCCGAAACCGCCGATGGCTGGCGCTATCGGATGATTTATCTTGAGCCCGATCTTCTGGAAGAGGTCACTGGGATCCGCCACTGGTGGTTTCATGACGTAACGCGTCACGATCCGCTGCGCTCGCGCCAGATCTGCTCGCTGATCCACGGCCTGTGGAACACGGAAGATCCGTTGGCGCAAAAAGGACTATTGCTCGATCTGATCGACACGTTCCAGCCGCTGGCCCGCCATGCACCGGTATTGCCGGAGGGGGCGCATCGCTTTGAACGAGTACGCGAGTATCTGCACGATAATTATATGCATCCGGTCACGCTCGACGAGCTGGCGCGGGTTGCATCGCTGAGTCCCTGGCATTTTCAGCGCCAGTTTAAATCTCATTTCCACGTCACGCCGCACCAGATGTTGATGGCGATCCGCCTGTGGCGAGCCAAAGGTTTTCTCACTTGCGGTATGCCCGCCGCAGAGGTCGCCGCCGCAACCGGCCTCACCGACCAGTCGCATCTCACCCGCGCGTTTACCCATCGCTACGGCATTACGCCAGTGCGTTATCAGAAACAAGTCGTCCGGCGTTGATCAGCAATCTCATACAATACGGCGGCATTTTTCCTGCCTACACTCGACGTATTGTTAAGCGATGTGGATATCAAAAATGATTAGCGGTGTGTTGTATGCCCTGCTGGCCGGGCTGATGTGGGGATTAATTTTTGTTGGACCGCTGATCATACCGGAATACCCGGCGGTATTGCAGTCGATGGGGCGCTATCTGGCGCTGGGGCTGATCGCATTGCCGATTGCCTGGCTGGGACGTGTGCGCCTGCGTCAACTCGGGCGGAAAGACTGGGTAACTGCGCTGACGCTAACAATGATGGGGAATCTGATTTATTACGTTTGCCTGGCAAGCGCTATCCAGCGCACCGGCGCACCGGTCTCCACGATGATTATTGGTACATTGCCGGTGGTGATCCCGGTCTTCGCTAACCTGCTCTACAGCCAGCGTGACGGCAAATTATCATGGTGGCGTTTGTCGCCTGCGCTGGTGTTGATTGGTATAGGCCTGCTGTGCGTGAATATCTCGGAGCTGAATCAGGGACTCCCTGACTTTAGCGGCTGGCGATATGGCTCTGGCATCGCACTGGCGCTGATTTCGGTGGTGTGTTGGGCGTGGTATGCGCTGCGTAATGCCCGCTGGCTGCGCGAGAATCCGGATAAGCACCCGATGATGTGGGCGACGGCCCAGGCACTGGTGACGCTGCCTGTTTCTCTGTTCGGCTATATTGCCGCCTGCCTGTGGTTGAACGGGCAAACGCCGGACTTCGCTCTGCCCTTCGGTCCGCGTCCAGCCGTGTTTATCGGCCTGATGATAGCCATTGCGGTATTGTGTTCTTGGGTTGGCGCACTGTGCTGGAACGTCGCCAGCCAGAAGCTGCCGACGGTGATCCTCGGCCCGTTGATTGTCTTCGAAACGCTGGCTGGTTTGCTGTACACCTTTATACTGCGCCAGGAATTTCCGCCGCTGCTGACGGTAAGCGGTATTACGCTGCTGATGGTTGGGGTAGTGATAGCCGTCAGAGCCAAGCCGCAGAAACCGAGCGTCGTCGTGGTACCACAATCATAATGTGCCGGATGGTGCTCCGCTTATCCGGCCTACTGGATAATATCTTGTAGGCCGGAGCAGACGTTAAACTTTAAACACCGCCACCGTCTGGTTCAACCGTGCGGCCTGCTCTTCGAGCGCGGCTGCGGCGGAAGCGGATTCCTCCACCAGCGAGGCGTTTTGCTGCGTGACGCGATCCATCTCAGCCACCGCCTGACCGACCTGATCGATACCCCGACTCTGTTCATCAGAGGCCGACGCAATTTCTCCCATAATATCGGTAACCTGGGTGACGGCACTGACAATTTCCGCCATCGTCTCACCCGCCTCATGCACCAGCGCCGTACCGGCATTGACCCGATTCCCTGAGTCATCAATCAACGCCTTAATTTCTTTTGCCGCCTGAGCGCTACGCTGCGCCAGCGTGCGCACCTCGCCTGCGACTACAGCAAAGCCACGCCCCTGTTCGCCCGCTCGCGCCGCTTCTACCGCCGCGTTCAGCGCCAGGATGTTGGTCTGGAAAGCAATACCGTCGATAACAGTAGTAATTTGCGCAATTTTGCTGGAACTGGTGGCGATTTCATCCATCGTACGCACCACGCCATCAACCACGGTTCCGCCTTTCTGCGCCGTCTGCGAAGCATTTTTTGCCAGGCTGGTCGCCTGACGCGCGTTATCTGCATTCTGTCTCACGGTTGCAGTAAGTTGTTCCATGCTGGCTGCGGTCTCCTCCAGAGAGGCGGCCTGCTGTTCGGTACGTGAAGAGAGATCGTTACTGCCAGCGGCAATTTCACCCGCGCCGGTATAGATGGTGTCAGCCCCGTCACGCACCACGCTGACCGTGTTCGCCAGCGCCTGCTGCATGTCGCGGACGTTGCCTGCCAGCAGCGCCATTTCATTACTGCCATCGGCATTGATGCGGTGAGTCAAATCACCTGCGGCAATATGGCGAATATGTCCCATCACCTCGTGGAGCGGCTTGAGCAGCACTCGCTGCATCGCCAGCCAACTGGCGATAATCACGGTGACGACAATCAGCATCACCGCGGACAGCAGCCAGATTATCTTCTGGTAGTCACTCTCATTGTCCTGTACCCCGGCAGTGGCCAGCGCCGTTTGCGCGCTACGCCATTCCCGATAAACTTCCTGCATGGCCGTTTGCTTTTGCTCGGCGTTCTGCTTGAACATCTCTTCCAGCTTTCCTTCAGCCAGCAGCGCGTTCATTTTTGCCAGCGTCGCAGAATAGATGCCGTACTGTTCTTCCAGTCGATCGGCCAGATGCTCATCCAACCCCGGCGTTTCCGGTAGAGCGTAATATTTATCGTAATGCTCTTTCGATTCGGCCAACAGGCGATTTGCTGTGTTCACCAGCTCCTTCAACTGACCGCCGTTAATCTCGCTAGCCATCGTTCCCTGTAAACGCAGCATGCCCCGGTTGAGCGTGACGCGAGCCTGGTTCAGGCTAATCCACGCATCGGTAAACTCGGCCACATTCTGGCTGGAAAGTTGAGACACGTTAAAGTTCTGCTTATCGTTATTGAGCGCGCCAATAAAGACGCCCGCGGAGATGAGCTGCATTGCGCCCAGGGCGAGTAACACGGTGATAAGTAAGGTTATCACTTTGATTCGTTTGAACATCTGTAGCCTTTTTATTATGCAGGTATTGTCTGAGGTCTAACTATCGGCAGCGGCGTGCGCTTATTTAATCCTGTCGAGCCGCTTTTTTCGCCGCCCCTCACCTTTCCAATAAGATTCAGCACCTTAACGAAATAAGAAATTTTCGTGACGTTCATCACAAAACACCCCACCCCGAAAGGGTTATATCCTTCGCCATAAGTTGTATTTAAAATACATCTTATATTATTGAGAATGAGGTAACGGCAATGTCTTATCGCGATCAACCTTTAGGTGAACTGGCGCTCTCTATTCCTCGCGCTTCGGCCCTGTTTCGTAAATACGATATGGATTACTGCTGCGGCGGTAAGCAAACGCTGGCACGCGCTGCCGCGCGTAAAGAGCTGGATTTAGACGTTATTGAGGCGCAGCTTGCGCAGCTGGCTGAACAGCCGCTGGAGAAAGACTGGCGTACCGTGGCTCTGGCTGAAATCATCGACCATATCATCGTGCGTTATCACGACAGACACCGCGAACAGCTGCCGGAGCTGATCCTGCAGGCCACAAAAGTTGAACGCGTTCACGCAGACAAACCGAACGTACCGCGCGGTCTGGCGAAAAACCTGACCATGCTGCATGAAGAGCTGTCCAGCCACATGATGAAAGAAGAGCAGATCCTGTTCCCGATGATCAAACAGGGCATGGGTAGCCAGGCGATGGGGCCAATCAGCGTGATGGAAAGCGAACATGACGATGCGGGTGAACTGGTGGAAGTGATCAAACACATCACCCACAACGTGACGCCGCCGCCAGAAGCCTGCACCACCTGGAAAGCCATGTATAACGGCATTAACGAAATGATCGATGACCTGATGGAACACATCAGCCTGGAAAACAATGTGTTGTTCCCGCGTGCCCTCGCAGGTGAATAAAAAAAGGCGCCCGAGAGCGCCTTCCTGAAGTCCGAATTCGGCCACTGCTTATGTGGCCTTTTTTGTGTCCGATATGACAACGCTTAACGCATACCCGCCATACGTTTCTTACCGATAAACAACCAGCCCAGACCCAGCGCGATGAACCACAGCGGCGTCACCATCAACGCCTGACGGGTATCATCTTCCAGCGTCAGCAGTACCAGTACGAAGACGAAGAACGCCATACATACCCAGCACATCAGCTTGCCTAACGGCATCTTGTAAATTGATTTTTCATGCAGGTGAGGACGTTGCTTGCGGTACACCAGGTACGAGCAAAGAATGATGGTCCAGACGAACATGAACAGAATCGCCGACACGGTGGTGATCATGGTGAACGCGCCAATCACGCTCGGGTTCACGTACAGCATCACCACGCCGCCCAACAGACAGATACAGGAGAAGGTTAACCCCTTCGCCGGAACTGCGCGTTTAGACAGCTTGGCAAATGCTTTAGGCGCAACGCCTTCCTGCGCCAGGCCGAACAGCATACGGCTGGTAGAGAACACGCCGCTGTTTGCGGAAGAGGCAGCTGAAGTCAGAACCACAAAGTTGATCAGGCTCGCCGCAGCAGGCAGACCAACCAGCACAAACAGTTCAACGAATGGGCTCTTGGTTGGTACTACCGAGCTCCACGGCGTTACGGACATAATCACGATCAGCGCGAACACGTAGAACATGATAATACGGATTGGAATCGAGTTAATGGCGCGCGGCAGAGATTTCTCAGGATCCTTGGTTTCCGCGGCGGTCGTTCCCACCAGCTCAATACCCACAAACGCGAACACCGCTATCTGGAAGCCGGCAAAGAAGCCGCTCAGACCTTTCGGGAACCAGCCACCGTCATTCCACAGATGCGTGAACGATGCCTGAACGCCGGTTGGCGACTGGAAGTGCGTCAGCACCATCACCAGACCGACGACAATCAGGCCGATGATGGCGACGATTTTGATCATCGCAAACCAGAACTCCATCTCACCGAACATTTTTACGGTGGCGAGGTTGAGGCTTAGCAGCAGCACAATCACCGCCAGCGAGGCGACCCAATCTGACAGTTCGGGGAACCAGAATTGCGCATACGCGGTAATCGCGACAACGTCTGCCATCCCAGTAACGACCCAGCAGAACCAGTAGGTCCAGCCGGTAAAATACCCGGCCCATGGCCCGAGCAGGTCGGAGGCGAAATCACTAAACGATTTGTACTCCAGATTCGAGAGCAGCAATTCACCCATTGCCCGCATCACGAAAAACAGCATAAAACCGATGATCATATATACAAAGATGATCGACGGTCCGGCGAGACTGATGGTTTTACCGGAGCCCATAAACAGGCCAGTACCGATAGCACCACCAATAGCAATAAGTTGAATATGACGGTTTGTGAGATTGCGCCGTAGCGACTGTTCAGACGACGCCTCTTCAGCGGTGTCGACTTTTACCTGATCTACCATGTTTTTTTCTTCCTGTACCTGTCTGTGTTGTTCAGGCTCTACGGCCTTTAGTGTGTCTATGATACGACGATCCTGTTATCAGGACTCATCGATATTAGGTAAGAATTGGCGGGATGAATACTAAGATTTAGATATAATGTTAATTTAATGTTTAAAGTGAGTGTCATATCACTCTGATAGCGCGAATCATCTCACAAAAATACACGCTGATGCGGCATTTGCAAGATAAAATATCGACAACGACGTAACTATAGCTTTTCACGCTATTTATTTGTTCCCCCCGGCCTCGGGGGGAACAGAAGTCACTGCTTACAGGATCTCAAGCAGCTCAACGTCGAACACCAGCGTGCTGAACGGAGGAATGGACGCGCCAGCACCACGCTCGCCGTAAGCCAGTTCCTGAGGAATAGTCAGTTCCCATTTCGAACCTACCGGCATCAGGGTCAGTGCTTCAATCCAGCCAGGGATTACGCCGTTAACCGGGAATTCAGCCGGTTCGCCACGTGCGACAGAGCTGTCAAACACGGTACCGTCGATCAGTTTACCGGTATAATGCACGCGAACGCGGTCAGTACGCGCCGGAATAGCCCCTTCGCCCTGAGTCAGAACACGGAACTGCAAACCGGA
This sequence comes from Citrobacter sp. LUTT5, assembly GCF_009905315.1. NCBI lineage: Bacteria > Pseudomonadati > Pseudomonadota > Gammaproteobacteria > Enterobacterales > Enterobacteriaceae > Citrobacter > Citrobacter sp. LUTT5. The sequence continues at coordinate 4,484,862 of NZ_CP047606.1, forward strand.
TTCAGTGCTGTTCACACCCTCTTTCTCACGGTTTTCTTCCAGATATTTGACGCCATCAGCCGCCATAGCCTGGAAGCGTTCGCGACGTACTGCATCAGCGCGTTCATGGATTTCACGCAGCGCGCGATGCACAACATCAACCGGCACTGCCGGGTGCTTACCTTCCAGCGCGTCAGCGATACCCGCTACCAGCGCTTCAGGCAACAGTCCTTCCAGTCCGGATTCGCTCAGCTGTTGTCCTACCTGCAAACCAATGCCGTAGCTTGCTTGCGCTTCGATAGTGTCAAAAGTCGGGTTAGCCATCATATTTCCTTTCATCGGATGTAAAGTAGCGGGCAGCATATCAGCCATGCCGCATCCGGTAAAACTTTGTCTCGGGAACAGATGACAAATCGCGAGGAAACATAAACAATAGGAATATCCCGCGTTGACGTCACGAAAGCGGGTAATATGACGAACATCATAGCGTTAGCCATCTATACTCTATGATCGAGGAACGAGACGCGGAGCAGGAGGAAAGCCATGCCCGGGCGCTTTGAATTAAAACCAACCCTGGCGAAAATCTGGCATGCACCGGACAATTTTCGCATTATGGATCCGCTACCGCCTATGCACCGCCGCGGCATTATTATTGCTGCTCTCGTGCTGGTGATAGGTTTCCTGCTTCCTTCCAGTGACACCAGCGATGCCCCTGTGGTGACGCGTACTGCCCAGCTGGATTTACAGTCACAGTCGCAGCCACCAACCGAGGCTCAGCTACAGGCACAGTTAGTCGCCCCGCAAAACGATCCCGGCCAGGTCGCTCCGGTTGCTCCAGAGCCAATCCAGGAAGGAGAACCTGATGCGCAGCCGCAGGCGCAGCAATCTCAGCCGCAGACGCAACCTTTCCAACAGGATAGCGGAATTGAGCAACAGTGGCGCTCTTATCGCGTAGACTCGGGCAAAACGCTGGCCCAGGTCTTCCGTGACCATAACCTCCCGCCAACCGATGTGTATGCAATGGCGCAGGTTGAAGGCGCGGGAAAACCGCTAAGCAACCTGAAAGACGGTCAGATGGTGCAGATCAGGCAGAATGCCAATGGCGTGGTGACGGGATTAACCATTGATACCGGGAATGGCCAGCAGGTTCTGTTCACCCGCCAGCCTAACGGCAGTTTTATTCGCGCCCGTTAAGCGGCGCCATCAGGCATCAAGGTGAAGCGTCAGCGCTTCACCTTATTCACCCACCAGATCCCCGAACAGACCAGCACCAGCGCCAGTGCATATTTCCATTCGAGAATGTTTTCGCCGAGGAATATCGCCGACAGCACCGCCCCCGAAACCGGGATCAGGAAGTTAAACGGCGCAATCATCCCCACACGATTATGCTTGAGCAGAATACTCCACAAGGCAAAGGCGACCGAAGAGAGTAACGTCAGGTAGCCCAGAATTGCTACCGAAGACGCACCGTGTACGGTCAGCGTGCCGCCAAAAGCGTAGCCACCGATAACCAACGCCAGACCGCCACCGCCCAACTGGTACCCTGTCATTACCGTCGGGTCCACCGTCTGAGAAATACGTTTTCCATATAGCGTGGCAGCAGAAAGAATAAAGGCCGCCATCACTACTGAGCCGTCTCCTAACAGGCTGAAACTAAAATCCATTCCGCTGCTAAAGTTCACTACCATCACCCCAGCAAAGCCGAGGATACAGCCCAGCGCTTTGTTGTAGCTCAGTTTGTCATTATGGTAGATAAAATGGGCCAGTAGCACGCTGAAGAAGGTCCCGGTCGCATTCATGATGGACCCTTTCACCCCCGTCGTGAAAGCCAGGCCAATATAGAAGAAGATGTATTGCAGTGAGGTTTGCGTCAGCCCCAACAGCGTGAGTTGGCCGTACTGACGCGGGCTTAACCGGCCAATCGGTTTTCGCTGCGCCATCGCCAGCATTAGCAGCAATATTCCCGCAAACAGAAAGCGATATCCGGCAAAGACAATCTTTGAGGGAATGTCATCCGTGGCAATCTGGAAGATCTCATATCCACTTTTGATCGCCGGATAGGCGCTCCCCCACAGCAGGCAGCAGAACGCCGCACTCAGATAGACAACATTTTTACGCGCAAACAGAGGTTGGTGCGTTGGTTCCATTCCATCACCACTTTGAAATAATGTTTTATTTTTGTAATTATCCCGAAAAGGATAAAGAATAGCCAGAGAGAAAAGCGGGGAGAACAGAAAAGCAAAACGCCGGCACAGGGCCGGCGCTTTTACGCGGTCATCAGAATAAAAACTTATTCTGCAACTACGTTTACAGTCAGCTTAGCAAACACTTCGCTGTGAACCTGGAAGCTCACTTCGTGCTCACCAGTGGTACGCAGAACGCCGTTCGGCAGACGAACTTCGCTCTTAGCTACTTCAACGCCAGCTGCAGTTACAGCGTCAGCGATGTCGCGAGTACCGATGGAACCGAACAGTTTACCTTCGTCGCCAGCTTTAGACGCGATGGTTACGGTTTCCAGTGCGTTGATTTTCTCAGCACGAGCTTCAGCAGCGGACAGAACGTCAGCCAGTTTAGCTTCCAGCTCAGCGCGACGCGCTTCGAAAAATTCAACGTTTTTCTTGGTAGCAGGAACAGCTTTACCCTGTGGTACCAGGAAGTTACGAGCATAGCCCGCTTTAACGTTAACCTGATCACCCAGGCTACCCAGGTTTGCTACTTTATCAAGCAGAATAACTTGCATTACCTTATCCTCTCAAAGTCGTATTAATGGACCGTGACCGATTACTGATGACGATCAGTGTACGGCAGCAGAGACAGGTAGCGAGCGCGTTTGATAGCGCGAGCCAGCTGACGCTGGTATTTTGCACGGGTACCGGTGATACGGCTTGGGACAATCTTACCGCTTTCGGTGATGTAGTTTTTCAGCGTAGCGATATCTTTATAGTCGATCTCTTGAACGCCTTCCGCGGTGAAACGGCAGAACTTGCGACGACGGAAATAACGTGCCATATGGCTAGTCTCCAGAATCTATCAATTCAATCTGCTCGGCATGCAGAACCATTTTGCTCAGGCCGTTCTTTGCCTTGTGGCAAGAGATGAACCCCTGAACGGTCACTGCGCTACCGACCGTTATACTGTGAGTAATGGCCTGGTTTTCGTGTCCGCTAATAATAACGGGCATTTGGCACCACGCCTGCCGGTGAAACCCGGCTTCCTCCTGCACAGAACGATGCTCAAGCACGAACTGGCAATGAGGAATTCCTGATGGACTGACCTTTCGAAGGGGAGCCCTGCACACGGTGCCGGACAACGCCAGACGGTTGGTCATCAGAAATTACTCTTCAGAATCCCCAGCTTCAGCATCATCTGCGGTTTCGTTAGCGAAATCATCGCGACGCTCACGGCGCTCGTCTTTCGCTTTAACCATCGGAGATGCTTCGGTAACAGCGTGTTTAGTACGCATAACCATGCTGCGGATAACGGCATCGTTGAAGCGGAAGGTAGTTTCCAGCTCATCGATCACTTCCTGCGGCGCTTCAACGTTCATCAGAACGTAGTGAGCTTTGTGCAGTTTGTTGATCGGGTAAGCCAGCTGACGGCGGCCCCAGTCTTCCAGACGGTGGATCGTGCCTTCTGCACCAGTGATGGCAGCAGTGTAGCGTTCGATCATACCCGGAACCTGTTCGCTCTGGTCAGGATGGACCATAAAAACGATTTCGTAATGACGCATCGAATTGCTCCTTACGGATTATTCAGCCTCCTGTCTGGGTCAGCCGAGGCCCATGGAGGCAAGGAACGTGTTAAAGGTCGGCTGAAAAATGACGCGTCATAATACTGGGGTCAGCAGTTAAACTCAAGGTGCTTGTACGATTATTTATCATGTCGCCATTAATACATATCCAGCAGCATTTTGACGCTGATACAAATAGAGACGATGACAATCATGGGTCGGATGACTTTCTTGCCGCGCGTCAGTACGACTGTCGCACCCAGACGTGCGCCAAGGGATTGCCCGGCAAACATCACCAGCCCCAGCGACCAGATCATTTTACCGCCGAAAATGAAGAACAGAATCGAGGCAATGTTCGACGCCAGGTTGATAAAATTCGAGTGGATTTGCGCTTTATCGATACTGTACCCCCACAGCAGGATATAGCAGAGCGTATAAAAGGAGCCGGCCCCGGCACCGAGAAAACCATCATAAAACCCAATACCTCCCCCGCAGATCAACGAGAAGAGAAACAGGGATACCTGCTGCTTCCTTTTCGGTTCGCTAAGATTAGGCGCAGAAATAAAGTAGATAGCGACCGCGATAATCAGGATCGGCAGCAGTTTCTTCAACACGTCCGGTTCAATAAACTGGATAAGCGTTGTGCCCATCGCAGAACCGATAAAGGCAGATAAAAAGACATATTTGTGCTCCTGCACATTAATATGTCCCCGGCGTAAAAAGTAAATTCCGGAGGTTAGCGAGCTACCCAGTGCCTGAATTTTATTGGTTGCCAGCGCATTAGCCGGGGGTAAACCAGAAATTAAGAGAGCGCCAATAGAGAGAAAACCACCGCCGCCCGACACCACGTTAATAAAGCCAGCCACCAGCGCGACCATAAACATAATCACGAAATAGCTGAAATCCATGAATGAAGTATCCATAAGTTTTTGCCTAATTATCATAAAGTTATATTAATTATCTGGCTCACTATAAACGGCGTACTCACCCGATTAAATTGACTATTTGGTAAGAGCTTATGCGCGTAAGGCAGGTATTTTTAACCGTAGCGGAAGGCATCAGCTGATTGTTAATTAAAGAAAAGATGGCTTTGCGGTAATTTTTTGAACAACTGCATCAGAAATGGTCGCTATCGACTGCGCCGGCAGCGGTTAAAATTAAATCAGAAGTTATCCACTCACAGGAGAGAGCTAACCAGAGACCGCAGTCGAGGAGGTACATATGCGAGCCCGTGTTTTGACCCTTCTGGCTGTACTTTTGCTCAGTGCAAATGCAACGGCAGCCATCAAAATTGACAATCATCAGGCCAGGAATATGGATGATGTGCAGAGCTTAGGCGTTATTTACATAAATCATAACTTCGCCACTGAAAGTGAAGCCACTCAGGCCCTGAATGAAGAAACCGATGCGCAAGGCGCAACCTACTATCACGTGATCCTCACCAGGGAACCCGGTAGTAACGGAAATATGCACGCCAGTGCAGATATTTATCGCTAGCACCAGAAACAACCAACGAGAACATTGCCACAGTTTGACTTGCCCCCTTCACTGGGGGCTTTTTTTTGCAAAACAATCCCGAAGCCAGACCGATCTCATCCCCATGAAGAGTTGGCTCCGGAACGTTTTTTCTTACTTCTGGCCGTAATAGGCATTTGGGCCGTGCTTACGCATGAAGTGCTTATTCATCAGGTAACTGTCGATGGGGCTGAGCGCCGGATTAATGCCACGCGCAATCCATGCCATTTTTGCCACCTCTTCCATCACCACAGCGTTATGTACCGCGTCGTGAGCATCTTTGCCCCAGGCAAACGGGCCATGTTGGTACACCACTACGCCAGGCGTATGTAAAGGTTCCACCTCCCCGAGCGTTTCAATAATCACCCTACCGGTATTAAGTTCATACTCCTCCTGAACTTCAGCTTCAGTTAAAGCCCGGGTACAGGGAATATCGCCAAAGAAGTAGTCAGCATGCGTCGTGCCGAGCGCAGGAATTGCCAGACCTGCCTGCGCCCATGCCGTCGCGTGGGTTGAGTGGGTATGCACCACGCCGCCGAGAGAGGAATAACGGCGATACAGCGCCAGATGGGTGGCGGTGTCGGAAGAAGGACGATAGCGTCCCTCCACCACATTACCGTGCAGATCCACAACCACCATGTCATCCACTGTCATTGTTTGGTAGTCGACGCCGCTGGGCTTGATCACCACCAGCCCGCGTTCGCGGTCGATGGCGCTGACGTTACCCCAGGTAAACGTCACCAGCCCGTAGCGCGGCAGATCCATGTTGGCCTCAAAAACCTGCTGTTTACGTTTTTGCATTACACTGCCTCCACCAGGCCCGCGTTGGCCATACGCGCTTTCACCCAGTCGCGCGCCTTCGCCACTTCACGTGCCGGGTCGTCCGACGTTTCGCTCCACATCTCAATCAGGTATGGCCCGCAATACCCACTCTGTTTGAGCGTCGCAAAACAACGTTCGAAATCGACAACCCCTTCACCAAACGGCACATTTTTGAATACGCCGGGTTTGGTATCTTTCACGTGTACGGCAACTATATGGCCCATTCCCGCCTGCAGCTCCATCTGCACGTCGTTATCCCACGCCGATAAATTGCCAATATCGGGATACAGCTGGAACCACGGATTGTTGAGATAGTGGGCGTATCCCAGTGCCTTACTGATCGAATTCATCAGTGGATAATCCATGATTTCCATCGCCAGCGTCACCTGTGCACGGCTCGCCATCTCTACGCTCTCTTTCAGCCCATCGCGGAACCGACGACGCGTTTCGTTATTGGCCTGCTGGTAATAAACGTCGTAACCCGCCATTTGAATAACGCGAATACCGATATCCTGCGCAAACTGAATGGCTTTACGCATGATCTCCAGCCCCTGTTCGCGTACCGCATCATCTTCACTACCAAGCGGAAAACGACGATGAGCGCTCAGGCACATGGACGGTACCCGTATCCCGGTGTCGGCGATAGCGGCCACCAGCGCCAGTCGCTGCTCGCGGTTCCAGTCAAGACGCGCCAGGCGAGCGTCGGTTTCATCAACCGACATTTCGACAAAGTCAAAGCCCAGTTCCTTCGCCAGTTGCAAGCGTTCCAGCCAGCACTCCCCGCCGGGGAGTGCTTTTTCATAAATACCGAGCGGGACCTGTTTCGACAACATAGTCGCTCCTTATCCCCACAGTTGGGCGATAGAACGTTTGAACTGACGGGCCGCTTCCACCGGAGAGGCGGCATCGCGAATACTGCGGCCGGCAATAAAGACGTGAATCGGAATTCCCTGGAACAGCGGCAGATCTTCCAGCGCCAGACCGCCGGTGACGGTGACTTTAAAGCCCATCTCGGACAGACGCTTGATCGCGCTGATATCCGCTTCTCCCCACGCCACGCCCGCCGCCTGCGCATCACGACTGCGGTGATATACAACTTGCCCAATCCCTGCGTCACGCCACTCTTGCGCCTGCTCCCAGGTCCAGTAACCAGTCAGTTCAATCTGTACATCACCGTTAAATTCTTTCGCCACCTCCAGCGCACCCTTGGTGGTGTTGATATCGGCACAGCAGATGACGGTAACCCAGTCAGCGTTGGCTTCGAAACACATGCGGGAGAGGATTTTTCCCGCATCGGCAATTTTGGCGTCCGCCAGTACAATTTTATGTGGGTAAAGCGCTTTCAGATCGCGAACGGCGCGCACGCCTTCTGCCACGCAAAGAATAGTGCCCACCTCAATGATATCGACCTCTTCGGCAATCAGACGCGTCGTTTCATACGCGGAAGACATTGATTGGTTATCCAGCGCAACCTGCAACATAGGTAATGACATTTTGGTATCCTTTTAAACAGCCGCCGCAGTGGCGTTATCAATTAAATCCAACACTTCCTGCGCGGTGCGGCAGGCGCGTAAACGGTCGAAATTGGCTTCGTCATCAAAGAGATTCACGATCTGCATGATGCCCACTTCCTGATGCGTGTTGGCGTCAACTGCCGCCATCGTGATCAGAATGTCGACCGGGTCGTTATCCTCGTGGTTAAACACCAGCGGCGTTTTCAGCGTCACCAGCGCAAAACCGGTTTTCTTGACCCCTTCCTCCGGACGGCCGTGCGGCATCGCCAGTCCTGGCGCAATCACAAAGTACGGGCCAAACTGCTCAACGCCATCAAGGATGGCCTGGTAGTAGCGTGGTTCAACCACATCAGCCTTAGCCAGCAGATCCACGCCAAGCTTTACCGCTTCCTGCCAGGTACTGGCCTCGGCTTGCAAAAGGATGGAACTATTGTCTGCCAGCGAGTCACGTAATTTCATATGCCGCCCCTTACTTCACGTCCTGCGGAAAATGCGCTTTGATCACTTCCAGCAGTTTTGGTCCAAAATCGGCAGGAGACAGCATGTTGCGTACGCCAACGACATATTTATTGCCAGAAACGGTAATCTCACCGGCGATATGCGTAGAGGCGATGATAATATCCGCTCCGCTCAGTTCACTTTTGTATTCGCCCACGGCGCAGCTGTTTACCGTATGGTCAATATTTGACTGGGTTAAAAACTGGTCCACCTTCATTTTCATGATCATGGAACTGCCCTGCCCATTGCCACACACAGCCAGAATACGTACGGTCATAATCGGAACTCCTTATTAAGCAGAGTGTTCTGCCAGTTGTTTTTCTGCGTCTTCCTCAGCACGCAACGTGCGTCCTGCGAAAAACATATAAGCCAGTGCAATCAGAATAATGACGGCCATAAACACGATGCCGATGGAGGCAAAGCCTTGCATCATCGGCGGTGCCAGAATTGACCAGTCCGCCATGCCCATCCAGGCGCTCATACCGGTGAGCTTCACCGCCCAGACGCAGCCGAAGATTTCGATCATCCCCATCACCAGGCAAATCTTGAGCGCTGCGCGCCAGCCGCCAAAGTGGTTAGCAAATACGCCGATAGTGGCGTTCGAGAAGAACATCGGGATAAAGCCTGGGATAATCAGAATGGAAGAGCCGCAGGCCACAAGGATGCCCACCGCAATCAGTTGGCCGATGGTCCCCCACATAAAGCCCCAGACCACCGCGTTAGGAGCAAAGCTATAAATCGCCGCGCAGTCGATGGCCAGTACCGCGCCCGGGATCAGGCGTTGAGAGATACCGTTGAACGCTTCTGAAAGTTCAGCAACGAACATACGTACGCCCTGGGTGATGATGAAGATAGCGACAGCAAACGAAAAACCGGTTTGCAGGATATACACCGTCCAGTGGGTTTTACCCGCCATCGCCTGAACCACATCAATGCCGAAAGAGAGCAGGATCGCCCCGAAGAAGATGGTCATCACAATCGCGGTAGAAACGATGTTGTCGTGGAAGATATTCAGCCAGCCTGGCAGCTTGAGATCTTCTACGCTCTCCTCTTTCTTACCCAGATACGGCGCGACTTTGTAAGCAATCCAGGAGGCGAACTGCTGCTGGTGACCGATGGAAAAACCACAGCCGTCGGTCACTTCCTGGGTCGGCTTGTACATCATATTGGAGGTAATGCCCCAGTAGAGCGACACCAGCACCGCGGTACAGATGATGGTGGTCCACATGGAATAGCCAAAGATGTAGAAAGAGACGGCGATCAGGCCCGCCTGCTGGAACATGATGTGCCCGGTCAGCATGATGGTACGAATACCGGTAATCCGCCGTAGCAGTACATAACAAATGTTTAGCGCCAGCGCCAACAGTACCGCGTACCCTACCCAGCTATAGGCATCCCCCATACGTTCGATGGTTGCCATCATGGAGGCATAGGTATCGGAAATCGCACCGTTGATACCGTAAACCTCGGACATCTTCGCCACTACCGGTTTAAACGTGCTGGTCAGAATGCCCGACCCTGCCTGCAATAACATAAAACCGATAATCGTTTTGATCGTGCCTTTGATAATGACGCTGACACTTTTACGCAACAGGATGTAGCCGAGGCAGGTCACAATACCCAACAGCAACGGTGCATTGGTCATGACCTGATTAAAAAAGACGGTAAAGATGTTGTAGAGGATCTCCATAACGATCTCCAGTAGACGAAGTTGCTGAACATTCATTACAGATGCCCAGGATGTTGTGCCCTCACTCTAATTTTCAAAAGTAATCACAACAAGATTGAATTTGATTAAATGTGATGCAGTACGCAAATAATTCTCTCACTTGCAGAGTGGATTTGCTCCGAATTCATTCACTTCAAAATAAATCCATTTAAAACAATAAAATAAAAAAATACATTTCATATAAACCATCTTGTCACGTTGTAATTTGTTAACAATTTTTCATTCAACATCAAAAATCAACGCATTGCCTTCTTGAGAAAATGATGTCAGTATCAATCAAAACAAATCACAATTTGATTCAACTTGAATAAACATGAAGGTAATTGCGATGAGTAAAGTAAAAAGCATCACGCGTGAATCATGGATCCTGAGCACATTCCCGGAGTGGGGAAGCTGGCTGAATGAAGAGATCGAGCAGGAACAGGTCGCACCAGGTACTTTCGCGATGTGGTGGCTCGGCTGTACCGGAATTTGGCTGAAGTCGGAAGGCGGGACTAACGTCTGCGTCGATTTCTGGTGCGGCACGGGCAAACAGAGTCACGGTAACCCGCTGATGAAAACCGGTCACCAGATGCAACGCATGGCAGGGGTGAAGAAGCTGCAGCCAAACCTGCGCACCACGCCGTTTGTTCTTGATCCGTTTGCCATTCGTCAGATCGATGCGGTGCTGGCCACGCACGATCATAACGATCACATCGACGTAAATGTTGCGGCAGCCGTCATGCAGAACTGTGCCGACGACGTGCCGTTTATTGGACCGCAGACTTGTGTGGATCTGTGGATCGGTTGGGGTGTACCAAAAGAGCGCTGCATCGTGGTAAAACCAGGCGATGTGGTAAAAGTGAAAGATATTGAAATTCATGCGCTTGATGCGTTCGATCGTACTGCGTTAATCACCCTGCCCGCCGATCAGAAAGCCGCTGGCGTACTGCCGGATGGTATGGATGCCCGCGCAGTAAACTATCTGTTCAAAACGCCGGGCGGTACGCTTTATCATAGCGGCGACTCACACTACTCCAACTACTATGCAAAGCATGGCAACGAGCACCAGATCGACGTCGCACTCGGATCCTACGGCGAGAACCCACGGGGTATTACGGACAAAATGACCAGTTCTGACATGCTGCGTATGGCGGAGGCCCTGAATACAAAAGTGGTGATCCCTTTCCATCATGATATCTGGTCAAACTTTCAGGCCGATCCGCAGGAGATCCGCGTACTGTGGGAGATGAAAAAAGATCGCCTTAAGTATGGCTTTAAGCCATTCATCTGGCAGGTAGGTGGCAAGTTCACCTGGCCGCTGGACAAAGATAACTTTGAATATCACTATCCGCGCGGCTTTGATGACTGCTTCACCATTGAACCGGATTTACCGTTTAAATCGTTCTTGTGATCCACACAAAATGCCGGGCCATCCCGGCATTTTTTTCCCATTTACTTTAGTATTTCCAGGCTATTTCAAATATCATCTTTTCAAATCAATTTGTATCGGAATAGCTCATGACTGAAGCACAAAGACATCAAATATTGCTGGATATGCTGGCGCAGTTGGGCTTTGTTACCGTTGAGAACGTAGTTGAGCGTCTGGGGATTTCACCCGCCACTGCGCGCCGGGACATCAACAAGCTCGACGAAAGCGGCAAACTCAAGAAAGTACGCAACGGCGCAGAAGCTATTACCCAGCAGCGGCCGCGCTGGACGCCAATGAATCTTCACCAGGCGCAGAACCACGATGAAAAAGTTCGTATTGCCAAGGCAGCATCCCAGCTTGTGAATGCGGGTGAAAGCGTAGTGATCAACTGCGGATCGACCGCTTTCCTGCTGGGTCGCGAAATGTGCGGCAAGCCGGTGCAGATCATCACCAATTATTTGCCCCTGGCGAACTATCTGATCGACCAGGAGCATGACAGCGTGATCATCATGGGAGGGCAATATAACAAAAGCCAATCCATCACGCTTAGCCCGCAAGGCAGTGAAAATAGCCTGTATGCCGGACACTGGATGTTTACCAGCGGCAAAGGGTTGACCGCGGACGGACTGTATAAAACCGATATGCTGACCGCGATGGCCGAGCAGAAGATGCTTAACGTGGTGGGTAAACTGGTGGTGCTGGTCGATAGCAGTAAAGTCGGTGAACGTGCGGGAATGCTGTTCAGTCGCGCCGATCAAATCGATATGCTCATTACCGGCAAAAATGCAAACCCTGAGATTCTGCAACAGCTTGAAGCTCAGGGCGTGAGCATTATGCGCGTTTAAAGGTGCTGGCGGAAAAACGTCACTGTTGCGGCCAACGCTTCTGGCGTGATGCGATGCCGTACGCCCGCTTCCCACAGGCAGGTCAGATTGTTGTCCAAACCTGCCTGAATCAGCGCTTGCTGTAAGCGGAAGGTTTCAACAGCCGGTACAACATCATCATCCTGTCCATGCCACAGCAGCAACGGCCTGTCGGCAAGGCGTGGCAACTGATGCGTAACATCCCATTCGGCAAGCGGGGCGATAACGGCATCAAACTCCGCCTGTTGCTCTGGGGTCTGAACCTGTAAAGGAGGAAAAAGCGTCTGCGCAAGCCGGGTAAAATAGCCTGAGCCCATCAGGCTGGCTACACATTTAACCTCAGGATGGCGCGCCATTATGCCCAATGCAGTCATTCCCCCCATCGATGCCCCACCGACGGCAAGCCGCTCATCTGAAAGCCAATTTTCTGCCACCAGAGCCGCACGTAACGTCGTAAACTCCTGCATGTTTTGCTGCAATATATGCCAGAAGCGGAACATTCGCTCCTGAGCATTACCTTTAAAGCGGGCGCCATGTTCGGGCGCATCTGGCATGACGACGCGAAATCCGGCCTGAGCCAGCGCAACAGCAAAATAACTGTAGACCAGACTTGAAGATGTAAACCCGTGATAAAAGAGAATACAAGGGAGTGAACATTCGCGTTTACCAGCCGGAACGGCGTGCAGGACAGGGATACCAGCTAACTGTCGTGTCTCAATTTCTATCATTTGTTGCCCCTTTTTTTCTGGTATGCCATGCAGCAATGCTTAACGCAAGCGAATGTGTTCGGCAATGATTCATAATGTTGAGAACTGGGTTACGCTTTCGCAACATTTTCATTCGAAAATCGCGTGAGAGATAACAATTCGGGAACATTCCCCTAAAGGGAAATTAATAAGGCACTACACTATGGCTATCAGGAAACGAGATAGAGTTATGCGTCGGTTTGCCTCTTTGTTGCTGGTTATGTTTTTAAGCGCCTGTAGCGTGCTACAGGGAACGCCGCAACCCGCACCGCCCGTTGCCGACCACCCGCAGGAGATCCGCCGTGACCAGAGTAATGGGTTACAGCGATTAGGGACGGTTAGCGCGCTGGTAAGAGGCTCTCCGGATGATGCGCTGGCAGAGATCCGTGCCAAAGCCGTCGCGGCTAAAGCTGATTACTACGTGGTTTTATTAGTAGATGAAACCATCGTGACAGGCCAATGGTATTCACAGGCAATTTTGTATCGTAAATAACATTGGGTTGAAATTTAGTCAGCTTTACATTGCTTTGCGCCTCTATGCGTTTACCTGTGCACAATAAACCAACAGCAGGAAGCTTGAGGTTTATTATCGCGATGGAATGCCCTGCCGTGTGTAGGGGTACGAATAATGGAGCTGACGATGAAACAATCTCTTGCCTTATCCTCACTGCTGCTTTCTGCTGGACTGGCAGACACTACGGCGCAGTCTGCCGAATTCGCCAGTGCTGACTGCGTTACTGGCCTGAACGAAATTGGCCTGATCTCTGTCAGTAACATTGCAGGGAATCCGCAGGATGTAGAACGTGTAATCGCGTTAAAAGCGGATGAACAAGGTGCCTCATGGTATCGGATCATTCAGATGTACGAAGACCAGCAGCCCGACAACTGGCGCGTACAGGCCATACTTTATGCGTAACAGATTGCCGGATGGCGTAAACTTATCTGACCTGGACTGAGCGTAGGCATGATAAGACGCACCCGCGTCGCCATCAGGCAAGTTATTACCGTAACCCCCCCGTTGCCCGCAGGAGCAAATCGTTCAGCACCTGTTCAGACAATCGTAGTCCACCCCGCGTATCAAGCATCATTTGGCACCAGGCCTGCGCCACTGGCGGAGAAGAATAACGCAACATCTGCGCCCCGCAACCGAGCAGGAAAAGCTGCTGCGTAATCTCTCGTCCCAATGCCTCACTGGGTTTACGTAAACGCTGCTGTAGCTGACGCACCATCCGATCGTAATGTCGATCCTGCCCCTTTACCTCCGCAAAGGCTTCGCTGAGCATATCGTAGATGCCGGGTTGTTTTGTCAGTACCCGCAATACATCAAGGCACATAATGTTGCCGGAGCCTTCCCAGATACTGTTTACCGGCATCTCACGATACAGGCGCGGCAGCTCACTCTCCTCGCAATAGCCAATCCCGCCCAGCACTTCCATCGCCTCAGCCACAAACGGCATACCGACCTTGCAAACGGAGAATTTCGCTGCTGGCGTGAACAACCTGGCCCACAGCGCTTCTTTGGCATCAGCACGACGGTCCCAGGCCCGCGCCAGTCGAAACAGTAGCGCCGTTTGACCTTCCAGTTGGAGCGCCATCCGACCTAATACCTGACGCATCATCGGCTGTTCAATCAATGACTTGCCAAAAACCTGTCGCTGGTGCGCATGATAAATCGCGACGGAAAAAGCACGTCGCATCATGCCGTGACTGCCGAGCGCGCAGTCAAAACGCGTCATCCCGCCCATCTTCAGGATATGGCGGATACCTTCCCCTTCTTCGCCCAATAGCCAGCCAATCGCATCGTGGAATTCAACCTCGCAGCTGGCGTTGGAGCGGTTGCCTAACTTATCTTTCAGTCGTTCAAGACGGATGGCATTACGCTGCCCGTCAGGTAAAAATTGCGGTACAAAAAAGCAGGATAAGCCGCCCTTTGCCTGGGCCAGCACCAAATGGGCATCGCTTTGCGGCACGGAGAAAAACCACTTATGTCCCACCAGCCGATACGAGCCGTCGACAAGACGTTCTGCCTGAGTGGTATTGCTCAGCACATCTGAACCACCCTGTTTTTCGGTCATACCCATACCAATCAGTAGCCCGCGCTTTTGCCCTCCGGGCAGTAAATGCGAGTCATAACGGTCGCTTAGCAGCGGCGTCAGCCAGTCGTGAAAGGGGGCGGGTAACATTTGAAGTAACAGCGGTGTGGCGGCAAACGTCATGGTCACCGGACACAACGTGCCTGCTTCAACCTGCGCATGCAGCATGAAACGCGCCGCCCGGGCAACAAATGTTCCTTGCCTCGCGTCTTCTTCCCAGGCCAGATTATGTACGCGGTTGGCGCACAATCCCTGCATCAGCAAATGCCAGGCAGGATGAAAACGCACATCATCCAGCCGCTGCCCCTGCGGGTCGTAGCGCAATAGTTCAGGTGGAAAAGCATTGGCCAGACGACCCAGTTCGAGCGACTCGGCAGTCCCTAGCTGCTGACCAATACTGGCGAGAAGATCGCTATCCCAGCCAGCGCCTTCACGGATAACCGCTTCGCACAGCGCGCCGTCGGACAAATATAAGTTACTGTTATTGAGCGGTACAGGTTGGTTAAAAACGGTGTGCGTTTGCCAGTGCATTGTGTCTCCCTCCGTCAATGGCCGTCGCTTTAAGTATGGTCAGGCAGCAGAGAGAACGCATGGGACAACGGTCACAAAAAAGCCATCCCGAAAGATGGCTTGAGAGAAGAGAGAAATCAGGGAGATAGTTTAGCTGCGCTGACGGACTGCTTCAAACAGGCAGATGCCCGTCGCAACTGAAACGTTCAGCGACGAAACGCTACCTGCCATCGGGATACTGATCAGTTCGTCACAGTGTTCACGGGTCAGACGGCGCATACCTTCACCTTCTGCTCCCATCACCAGCGCCAGACGTCCGGTCATTTTGCTCTGGTAGAGAGTATGGTCGGCTTCGCCAGCGGTTCCGACGATCCAGATATTCTCTTCCTGCAGCATACGCATGGTGCGCGCCAGGTTGGTCACGCGGATCAGCGGTACGCTTTCTGCCGCACCGCAGGCCACTTTTTTCGCCGTAGCATTCAACTGAGCGGAACGATCCTTCGGTACGATTACAGCATGTACGCCAGCGGCATCGGCGCTACGCAGGCATGCCCCCAGGTTATGCGGGTCGGTGACGCCATCGAGGATCAAAAAGAACGGCTGATCGAGCGTAGCAATCAGATCCGGCAGATCGTTTTCCTGATACTGACGGCCCGGCTTCACACGAGCAATAATCCCCTGATGTACCGCACCCTCGCTTTTCTCATCCAGAAACTGACGGTTAGCCAGTTGAATGACAACACCCTGTGCTTCCAGTGCGTGGATCAGCGGCAGCAGGCGTTTATCTTCACGACCTTTGAGAATAAAGACGTCCTGGAAGCGCTCAGGCGCACGTTCCAGCAGAGCCTGCACCGCATGGATGCCGTAAATCATTTCACTCATGAATGTACTCGTTAATAGTTTATGCATAACGCGGGCAACACGAGATTGCCCGGCTTACTGTTTATGGCAGTTATTGTGCGACTTTCTTTTTCGCCGCACGTTTAGCTTTGGTGGCGGCAGCAATTTTAAGCGTTTTTGCCGATGGCTTTTTCGCTTTTTTGTCGCCTTTCTTCTCAGCCGCATTCTTTTCCGCCTGAGGTTTGGCTCTGCCTTTTTTCTCACCGCGGAAAGCGCTATCCGGCTCGAAATTCACCTTTTTGCCCATCTGACGACGTTTACCGGTATTTTTACCCGCATCGCTTTTTTTGGCTTTTTCGCGCGCAGTTTTACCTTCATTACGCGGCGCACGTTCGCTGGAGATCAAGCTAAAGTCGATCTTACGCTCGTCCATGTTGACTGCTTCCACGCGAACTTCCACGCGATCGCCCAGGCGATACATCTGACCGCTGGATTCCCCCGTCAGGCGCTGCCCAACCTGGTCGAAACGATAGTAGTCGTTATCCAGGGAGGAGACATGCACCAGACCGTCGATAAACAGCTCATCAAGACGGACAAAGAAACCAAATCCGGTGACGCTGGCAATCACGCCTTTGAAGACATTCCCCACCTGATCCAGCATGAAGTCGCACTTCAGCCAGTCAGAGACATCGCGTGTGGCTTCGTCAGCACGGCGCTCGGCCATCGAACAATGCTGACCCAGTTGCAGCATCTCTTCCATCGAATAATGGTAGCCACCCGTTTCCGTGGTGTTGCCTTTATGACCCTGCTCCTGCGCCAGCAGATACTTAATCGCCCGGTGCAAGGAGAGGTCCGGGTAACGACGGATCGGTGAAGTAAAGTGTGCATAAGATTGCAGCGCCAGGCCGAAGTGACCACGGTTTTCCGGATCGTAAATCGCCTGCTTCATCGAACGCAGCAGCATGGTTTGCAGCATTTCTGCGTCAGGACGGTCAGCAATCGACTCCAGCAGTTCAGCGTAATCGCGCGGCTCAGGTTTGTTGCCACCTGGCAGCTCCAGTCCCAGCTCTGCCAGGACGGAACGGAACGAGTTAATCGCTTCGGTCGTCGGCTTATCGTGAATACGGAACAGCGCTGGCTCTTTGGCTTTCTCAACGAATCGCGCCGCTGAGATGTTCGCCATGATCATGCACTCTTCAATCAGCTTGTGCGCGTCGTTACGCTGCGTCTGCTCAATACGCTCAATACGGCGTTCAGCATTGAAGATAAACTTCGCCTCTTCACTTTCAAACGAGATACCGCCGCGCTCTTCGCGGGCTTTATCCAGCACTTTGTAGAGGTTATGCAGCTCTTCAATGTGTTTGACCAGCGGTGCGTACTGCTCACGCAGCTCCTGGTCGCCCTGCAGCATGTGCCAGACCTTGGTGTAGGTCAGACGTGCATGGGAACTCATGACCGCTTCGTAGAATTTAAAGCCGGTTAAACGGCCTTTCGACGAAATGGTCATTTCACAGACCATACACAACCTGTCCACCTGCGGGTTGAGCGAACACAATCCGTTAGACAGCACTTCCGGCAGCATCGGAACAACCTGCGACGGGAAGTAAACGGATGTGCCACGGCTGCGGGCTTCCTGGTCCAGCGGAGTCGGCGGGCGAACGTAATAGCTTACGTCGGCAATTGCCACCCATAAACGCCAGCCGCCGCCGCGTTTCTTCTCGCAGTAAACCGCATCGTCGAAGTCACGCGCATCTTCGCCATCGATAGTCACCAGCGGCAGGTCGCGCAGATCGACACGTCCTATTTTCGCCTCTTCCGGCACTTCTTCTTTCAGTCCGGCGACCTGTTTCTCAACAGCCTGCGGCCAGATATATGGGATTTCATGAGTACGCAGGGCCATATCAACGGCCATGCTGGTTCCCATGTTGTCACCCAGCACTTCAACAATTTTACCCACCGCTTTGGTGCGGCGAGTCGGACGTTGGGTCAGTTCAACGACGACCACAAAGCCCATACGAGCGCCCATCACCTCTTCCGGCGGGATCAGGATATCGAAACTCAGACGGCTGTCGTCAGGGACGACAAACCCAACGCCAGCATCGGTGAAGTAGCGACCGACAATTTGGCTGGTTTTTGGCACCAGTACGCGCACAATACGCGCTTCGCGACGACCTTTACGGTCCGCGCCCAGCGGCTGCGCCAGCACCTGATCGCCATGAATGCAGGTTTTCATCTGCTCGCTGGACAGGTACAGGTCATCTTTGCGGCCTTCAACGCGCAGAAAGCCGTAGCCATCACGGTGGCCAATAACGGTACCTTTCAGCAGGTCGAGACGCTCCGGCAGCGCATAGCACTGACGACGGGTGAAGACCAGTTGTCCGTCACGCTCCATCGCGCGCAGACGGCGGCGCAGTGCTTCCTGCTGCTCTTCACCTTCAATGTTGAGTTCAGCGGCCAGCTCATCGCGGTTGGCCGGTTTTTCACGTTTAGTTAAATGTTCGAGGATAAATTCCCGACTTGGGATAGGATTCGCGTATTTTTCAGCTTCGCGTTCCTGGAAAGGATCTTGTGACATTGAGGTTCCTCCATTGTCAGCTCTGATGGAATTCCTTCGTCTTTCACGACGCCTCTTTGTTGGCTGCCTTTGCTCCCACCAGTCACTTACTTTTGTAAGCTCCTGGCGACTCGCTCAGTTGCCGCCGCGATGCGACGCGAAGTACTTTAGACTTCATTACTCCACCAGCAATAATTTATAAAGCGGTTGATTCTCTTCAACCAAATCAGCAAGTGTGTAGTTGTCCAGCTCCGTGAGAAAACTTTGCACTGCCTTAGAAAGCGCCTGTTTGAGTCGACAGGCCGGGGTAATGTGGCAAAACTCGCTGCTACAGTTGACCAACGATAAGGGTTCCAGCTCGCGAACCACATCACCAATACCAATATCCTTAGCGGGTTTACCCAAGCGGATACCGCCATTTTTTCCTCGAATAGCAGTAACAAAGCCCGCCCGGCTAAGTTGATTGATTATTTTGACCATATGATTACGGGACACGCCGTAGACTTCTGTCACCTCAGAAATACTGGTCATACGTCCTTCGGGAAGTGACGCCATGTAGATTAGCGCACGTAATCCGTAATCGGTGAAACTTGTTAACTGCACATCAACCTCAGGAAAAGGGATAAAACGGATAAACCTGGTGGTATTAATTATATTGATGATAAACCAGCCACCAGCCAGGTCGCTAATTTATTTCAGTTCGGGAAGGAAAAAAGCGAGGAACTTACGTGATTTTAAGCCGGATTCTGATGCAAAGCACCTTATCCGGCTTGAGATATTGCAAGCGCAGCGCCATTCGACGCCACGCTATAACCAGAATTATGCGTCGAACGGGTCGCGCAGGATCATGGTTTCAGTACGGTCTGGGCCAGTTGAGATAATATCAATCGGCACACCGGTCAGTTCTTCAATACGCTTGATGTAGTTCAGTGCAGCCTGCGGCAGACCGCTACGTTCCTTCACGCCGAAGGTAGATTCAGACCAGCCCGGCATGGTTTCGTAAATCGGCTCGATACCTTTCCAGTCGTCTGCTGCCAGCGGAGTAGTCGTTACTTCACGGCCATCCGGCATACGGTAAGCGACACAGATTTTCACCTCTTTCAAACCGTCCAGTACGTCCAGTTTGGTCAGGCAGAAGCCAGACAGGGAGTTAATCTGTACTGCACGGCGTACAGCAACGGAGTCCAGCCAGCCGGTACGACGACGACGACCGGTGGTCGCGCCATACTCGTTACCTTGTTTGCATAGAAACTCGCCAACGTCATCAAACAGTTCAGTCGGGAACGGACCCGCACCTACACGAGTAGAGTAAGCTTTGATGATACCCAGAACGTAGTCCACATAACGTGGGCCCAGGCCAGAGCCGGTTGCCACGCCACCTGCGGTAGTGTTGGAGGACGTTACGTACGGATAGGTACCGTGGTCGATATCCAGCAACGTACCCTGCGCACCTTCAAACATGACGAAATCGCCACGCTTACGCGCCTGGTCCAGCAGATCGGAAACATCAACAACCATAGAGGTCAGGATGTCGGCGATAGCCATCACATCATCCAGCACTTTCTGGTAGTCAACTGCTTCAACTTTATAGAAATTCACCAGCTGGAAGTTGTGATATTCCATCACTTCTTTCAGTTTTTCAGCGAAGGTTGCTTTATCAAACAGATCGCCAACACGCAGACCGCGACGAGCTACTTTGTCTTCATAAGCCGGACCGATACCACGACCGGTAGTACCGATCGCTTTCTCGCCACGCGCTTTCTCACGAGCGTTATCCAACGCAACGTGATAATCAAGGATCAGCGGACAAGCTTCAGACAGCAGCAGGCGCTCGCGAACCGGGATACCACGATCTTCCAGTCCTTTCATTTCTTTCATCAGCGCGGACGGAGACAGAACAACACCGTTACCGATGATGCTGATGACATTCTCGCGAAGAATACCTGATGGAATAAGATGGAGGACGGTTTTTTCACCGTTGATTACGAGAGTATGGCCTGCGTTGTGACCACCCTGGTAGCGCACAACATATTTAGCCCGTTCAGTCAGAAGATCGACGATCTTCCCTTTACCTTCGTCACCCCATTGGGTGCCCAGTACGACGACGTTGTTACCCATTTTTCAAAATCACCGTTTGCTTAAAAATGGATTCTACCACCGCTTTTTCAGATATACAGCACTTTTTGCATGCGAAAATCCGCAAATTAGTCTACTAATTAATCAGCCAATCGTTTTCCTCAACATGTAGTAGACCACAACGCCCGCAACCACAAGACCGCCACCAAAACGACGCAAAATATTTTCGGGAAGTTGCGCCATTGCAGAGATCATTTTCTTCCATGCGCTGGGATAAAGCATCGGACCCAGCCCTTCCAGCACCAAAACCAGCGCGAGCGCCAGCAAAATTGTTGAATTCATCCATCGCCCTTATATAAAAAGAAAACCACCGCATCCCTGGAGATGCCGGTGGTTTTGCTGCTTTAAAACCGCTGGAACGCGATTAGCGTGTCGCGGAACTCGGTGTCTTCATGTAGCGGAAGAAATCGCTGTCCGGACTCATGACCATCACGTCCTGGTTGCCTTCGAAGCTCTTCTCGTAAGCACGCAGGCTACGGATGAAGGCGTAGAAGTCAGGATCCTGACTAAACGCATCGGCAAACAGCTTAGCGGCTTCTGCATCGCCTTCACCGCGCATGATACGGCCCTGACGCTCAGATTCTGCCAGCGTTTTAGTGACTTCATAGTCCGCCGTTGCACGCAGTTTTTCCGCCTCTTCCTGGCCTTGTGAACGATGGCGACGCGCTACGGCTTCACGCTCAGCGCGCATACGGTTGTAGATAGCCTCGGACACTTCAGCAGGCAGGTTGATTTGCTTAATACGCACGTCAACCACTTCGATGCCCAATGCCGCCATACTGTTCGGGTTGATGACCGGTACTTTACCGTTCGTTTCAGCCTGAACACGTTCAGCCGCTTCGGCAATCGCGCTATCTGCTGCCGGAGTCGCCACTTCATCTTCCGTGCCAGCAGAACCGGAGTTCAGCGCGTCACGAACTTCCAGAGTCAGACGACCGCGGGAATCGGTAACGATGTCCTTCACGTCCAGACGACCAATTTCAGAACGCAGACGGTCAGAGAACTTACGTTTCAGCAGGACTTCCGCCTGAGAAACATCGCCACCGCCCGTTGCCAGGTAGTAACGGCTAAAGTCACTGATGCGCCACTTGATGTAGGAGTCAACAATCAGGTCTTTCTTCTCTTTGGTAACAAAGCGATCGGCCTGGTTGTCCATGGTCTGAATACGCGCATCGAGCATCTTCACAGATTCAATAAACGGAATCTTGAAGTGCAGGCCTGGTGCAACGACCAGCGGCTTGTTTTCATCGTCACGCAGAACTTTACCAAAGCGCAGAGTAATACCGCGCTCGCCTTCTTTGACCACAAAGACAGACATGAACAGAACTACCAGAACGATGATGATAATCGCAATAACTGACTTACGCATCGTTATTCCCCCTGACGCTGGTAGTCGTTACGCTGCGCATTCGCGCGGCGTTGGTCCATAATATCGCCCTGACTGGTGGACGATGTATTGCTTGCTCCAGTGCTGGAAGTCGTTGCTGGCGGCAGACGCAACAGGTTTGAACTGCTGTCAGTCTTTGCTGCTGGCGCACTACCACCTTTCAGCATTTGATCCAGCGGCAGAACCATCAGATTGCTGCCTTTATCGTTAACCAGGACTTTGCGGGTATTGCTCAGCACTTTTTCCATGGTTTCGATATACAGACGCTCGCGGGTAATTTGCGGTGCGGCTTTATATTCCGGCAGAATTTTTGCGAAGCGAGCCACTTCACCCTGTGCTTCCAGGATGGTCTGAGTCTTATACGCACGCGCTTCTTCCAGAATACGCTGAGCCTGACCGTTTGCACGCGGCTGAACTTCGTTGGTGTACGCTTCTGCTTCACGGATGTACTGCTGTTCGTTTTCACGTGCTGCGATAGCATCGTCAAACGCGGCTTTTACTTCTTCCGGCGGACGTGCTGCCTGGAAGTTGACGTCCAGTAAGGTGATACCCATGTTGTACGGACGGATCGTTTCTTCCAGTTCACGCTGGGTATCGCTACGAATAACGGTACGCCCTTCGGTCAGGATACGGTCCATGGTGTATTTACCGATAACCCCACGCAGGGCGCTGTCAGTTGCCTGACGCAGACTGTCATCCGCACTGGTTACGCTAAACAGGTAACGCTGCGGATCGGTCACGCGGTACTGTACGTTCATTTCGACGCGCACGACGTTTTCGTCAGAGGTCAGCATAACGCCGGATGCGGCAAGTTCACGCACGGCTTCAACGTTGACCGGTGTCACTTCATCGATAAAGGTCGGTTTCCAGTTCAGACCCGGTTCAACCAAATGGCTGAATTTACCGAAGCGTGTCACCACGCCACGTTCCGCTTCTTTAATGGTATAGAAACCGCTAGCCGCCCAGATAATGACGATGGCGGCCGCTGCGATAGTAAAGACTCGACCGCCAAGTTGCGGACGTGGGCCTTGCGATGAACTACCGCCGCCAGAACCAGTACCTTTACCGCCACCCAGACCACCGAGCTTTTTACTCAGTTTGCGGAAGATATCGTCCAGATCGGGAGGTCCCTGCTCGCGACCACCTTTGTTTCCATTTCCCTCAGGGTTGCCGCCAGGTTTGCTGCTTCCCCAGGGGTCGCGGTCTTGTCCGTTATTACCGGGCTGATTCCACGCCATTTTTGTGCTCCATATTTGTTATGCGATGCTATACCTGCGTCTTTTGCGCTGCCGATGCGTTGGCTGCGTCCCTCAACTCCAGTCACATAGTTGACTATGCTCCTGGAGATTTCAGGACTTGCCGCCTTCCTGCCGCACAAAATCCACAAGGTGTAGAGGCGAAAAAATCTTCAGGCCATATCCGTCAGATCAGACAACATAGTCTTCCAGTGCCGGTTCTTGTTTACAGAGGCGACGCCAGTCTACGATCGGCATACGAACCTGCAGACCTACGCTGCCGTCTTCCTCCATCCACTCTTTTTCTATTGCCTGAAGTTGATAAAACCGGCTTCTCAAACGCCCTTCCTGCGGCGGCAAACGCAACGTATGCTGCGCCACCTCACCGGAAAGTCGCTCAGTCAAAGCCTGAAAAAGTTGTGGTATACCAATCCCCGTTTGCGCTGATACCCAAACGCGAATGGGTTTATTCTCTTCATCTCTATCGATACGCGGCTCAAAGTCATCCAACATATCGATTTTATTCATCACCAGCAGGGTCGGGATCTCATGCGCATCGATCTCTTCGAGCACCGTGTCGACTGCCTCGATGTTTTCCTGCACACGAAAATCTGCAGCATCAATAACGTGCAGCAGCAATGTCGCCTGACGTGTTTCCTGCAAGGTGGCTTTAAATGCCGCCACCAGGTCGTGCGGCAAATGGCGGATAAACCCTACGGTATCCGCCAGCACGGTCTCCCCCACGTCCGCCACGTCTATGCGGCGCAACGTTGGGTCCAGGGTCGCAAACAGCTGGTCCGCTGCATAAACCCGGGCTTCGGTGATCTGGTTGAACAGGGTGGATTTTCCGGCGTTGGTATATCCCACCAGTGATACGGTTGGGACATCCGCTTTCTTGCGCGACTGCCGCCCCTGCTCACGTTGCTTTTCAACTTTTTCCAGGCGCGACTGTATTTGCAAAATGCGATTACGCAGCAAACGACGGTCGGTTTCGAGCTGGGTTTCACCCGGACCGCGCAAACCAATCCCGCCCTTTTGCCTTTCAAGGTGGGTCCAGCCACGGACCAGACGCGTAGCCATATGGCGCAACTGCGCCAGCTCAACCTGCAACTTACCCTCATGGGTGCGCGCACGCTGGGCAAAAATATCTAAAATAAGACCGGTCCTGTCGATAACAAGACACTGGCACAACTGTTCCAGGTTACGTTCCTGGGCGGGGCTCAGAGCATGATCAAAAATCACCACCGCAGCGCCAGTCGCTTTTACGGCTTCGGCAATTTCGATTGCCTTACCTTCACCAACAAAATACTTCGGGTGCGGTGCTTTACGGCTCCCGGTAATCACCTGCATTGCTTCGACACCGGCGGAAGAAACCAGAGATTCAAACTCCTGGAGGTCTTCCATATCTTTGTCTTGCGAAAAATAGATGTGTACCAGTACCGCCTGCTCACCGGCATCATAACGGTCAAACAAGCGTCAACCCCTTAATATAAATCAACGGGGAACGCAGGATCGCTGGCTCCCCGTATGTAAAACAGCTAATAACCTTATTCGGTTTCTTCGCTGTCCTGTTGCGCAGATGAACCTTGCGCGTTGCTACCGTGATGGTAGTTGCTGCCAGTGCCGCCGGTGGCATTATTGCTGTGATGAGAAACCGGACGAGACGGGACAACAGTAGAAATCGCGTGCTTATAAACCATCTGGCTGACCGTGTTTTTCAACAGGATCACGAACTGATCAAAAGACTCGATTTGACCTTGCAGCTTAATACCATTCACCAAATAAATAGAAACTGGAACACGTTCCCGACGCAATGCGTTCAGGAACGGATCTTGTAAAGATTGCCCCTTAGCCATTCTCTCTTTTCCTTATATGCTTATTTGTACTTTGAACCTTTCGATTCTGAAAAATTGCGCACGATACGTTTCAATTGTACACATTCAGTTCGCGATAGCACCAACAACCTGTAATACTTCGTTTCGCGCTAGGTCAGGCTTTTCACTGTCAAGCCAGTGCACCCCTTCCCAACCACGCAACCAGGTTACCTGTCGCTTCGCCAACTGCCTCGTGGCGCAAACACCTCTATAAACCATTTCATCGTATGAAATTTCACCTTCAATGTATGACCACATCTGGCGATACCCTACACAACGAATGGAAGGCAAATCCGTATGCAAATCTCCACGGGCAAAAAGCGCCCGGACTTCTGCTTCAAAACCTGAAGCTAACATCTGATGAAAACGCTGCTCAATTCGCTGATGGAGCAGTTCACGGCTCGCCGGGGCGATTGCAAACTGATGCACCTGATACGGCAAAGCATCTCCTGACGTTTGTGTCAGCTCCGTTAAAGTTTTACCCGAAATGAAAAAAACTTCCAGTGCCCGGGAAAGTCTTTGCGGATCATTTGGATGAATACGCGCCGCAGCCACCGGATCGATGTCCTGAAGCTGTCGGTGTAACGCGTCCCAACCCTGCTCTGCCGCCTGCTGCTCAATTCTGGCCCTGACTTCCGGGTCCGCCGACGGTAACGGCGACAGCCCTTCAAGCAAGGCTTTGAAATATAACATTGTGCCGCCCACCAGCAACGGGATACGCCCCGCGGCGGTGATGTCGGCCATCTCGGCTAACGCATCGCGACGAAAATCCGCAGCGGAGTACGCTTGCGACGGATCGCGAATATCCAGTAATCGGTGCGGCGCGGCCTGTAATTCATCTGCATCGGGCTTTGCTGTACCGATATCCATTCCCTTGTAAATAAGGGCGGAATCAACGCTTATCAACTCTATGGGCAAAACTTTACGCAATTCAATTGCGAGTGCCGTTTTACCGGAGGCCGTTGGCCCCATCAAAAAAATCGCCTTTGGCAGGCTCGCCTTACGGGTATCACTCATGTTTCAGGGCATTCATTACCGAATGTAAATCAACAGGTTGTAACAGACCACCCGGCGGTGCCTTCACGAGTTGTGGGCAGAGCCGCTCAACATCCGCTAACAGCGTAATCGCCTGTGCCATACTCCACTGTGGATGCTCGCTAATCAGGTTACGTGCGATCCACTGCGCAATATTACCCGGCTCGAATACGGATTGCTGCGCCAGGTAGCCTATCAGTTCAGGAATCAAGATTTGTAAATTTTGTTGGCGTAAGGGTAAAGGCACCGCCCGGATGGTCACATGCTGCGCATCCAGTTGAAATTCAATGCCCAGCTCAGCCAGTTGGCTCTGTCCTTTTTGCAGCGCCGCTTTTTCATCGGCGTTGACTTTTAAACGTAAAGGGATCAGCAACGGCTGGGCGCAAACGGTCCCCTGGTCCGGCGTTAATTGCGCCTGACGCAGCCAACGCTCAGCCACCGGTAATGCCAGCAACCGAATATGGCCATCGCACTCGAGTAACGCGCAGTCTGCACCGACAATCGTTAGCACCCGGCCAAAGCCCTGACTACTGCCACTCAGAGGTACCGATGATGTTTCAGAGACCGGCGTTTTACGCGTTGGAGCCGGTGTCTGCATCAGTTTCTGATAAATTTCGCCCTGCTGCTTTTGGTATCCGGGTTGGGCATAAGGCCAACTGGCCCTCGCCTGACGGCCTGCGCTACTACTGCCGTTTCCAGCGACAGCTGAGTACTGCGGTGTCGCAGGTTCACGCGCGGGAGCCGGCTCGGCAAAATGGTTACGTCCGGCAGCAACGCGGTTTTCCGGGATGTGCCTTGGAGCGGGTTCGTCGTCATCAGCCAACGGCAGCGGCGTTTCAAGCTGCTGTTGCAGGACGCTCAACACGCCCTGGTAAATAAAATCGTGCACCAGGCGGGATTGATGGAAACGGACCTCATGTTTAGCTGGGTGTACGTTGACATCAACTTGATGCGGATCGATTTCCAGATACAGCACAAAAGCGGGTTGTTGATCGGCTCCCAGCTTATCTTCACAGGCCTGGCGGATAGCATGGTTGATCAGCCGATCTCGCATCATCCGACCATTCACATAACAGTACTGTATTTCTGCCAGCGCCGCCGTTGTGTGGTTAGGATCGGCCACCCAGCCGCGCAGCGTCAAATCACCATGCTGCCATTCAATCGCCAGCGCATTCTCCAGAAACGGCGTGCCGCAAATCGCGCCCAGCCGGCGCTCTTTCTGCCCATCCGCGGCCACTGCCCGGTACTGACGCACCACTTTGCCGTTGTGAGACAAATTAATCGTCACATCAAAACGCGCCAGCGCAATGCGGCGAATAATCTCGTCGATATGATTAAATTCAGTTTTCTCGGTGCGCATAAATTTGCGCCGCGCCGGGGTGTTGTAGAACAGATCTAACACCTCCAGTGTGGTTCCCACTGGATGCGCAGCAGGTTTTACCGTCACATCCATGTCGCGCCCTTCAGCATAGGCTTGCCAGGCCTCAGGCTGCTCTTGTGTGCGCGACGTCAGGGTTAAACGAGACACGGAGCTGATACTTGCCAGCGCTTCGCCACGAAATCCGAGGCTCACGATGGCCTCAAGATCGTCAAGCGAGGCTATTTTACTGGTGGCATGACGCGCCAGCGCCAGCGCCAGCTCGTCTTTTTTAATCCCGCAGCCGTTGTCACGAATACGGATAAGCTTCGCACCGCCGCGCTCAATATCGATATCAATTCGCGTCGCACCGGCATCGATGCTGTTTTCCACCAGCTCTTTCACCACTGACGCAGGCCGTTCTACCACCTCGCCCGCGGCAATCTGGTTCGCCAGCTGTGGCGGTAGAACCTGAATCGGCATGGCTAATCCTTAATTTGTTAACGTGTTACCCGGCGATATGGCGCTGGCGGTTTGCGCCGGCGCGCCCTGCGGTCCGGTTTGCATCGGGTGCGCCTGGAAATAG
Source organism: Citrobacter sp. LUTT5 (assembly GCF_009905315.1). Classification (NCBI taxonomy): domain Bacteria; kingdom Pseudomonadati; phylum Pseudomonadota; class Gammaproteobacteria; order Enterobacterales; family Enterobacteriaceae; genus Citrobacter; species Citrobacter sp. LUTT5. Next base: position 4,513,276 of record NZ_CP047606.1, read on the forward strand.
TTACGCAATCCTTTGTATATCGCCTCAGCCAGTTGCTGCTGGTAATCATCGCTCGCCAACAGACGTTCTTCGCTGTTGTTACTGATAAAGCCGGTTTCAACCAGCACAGATGGGATATCAGGCGAACGCAGTACGCCAAGACTGGCGTGTTCCGGACGGCGCTTATGCATCGAACCAATACGTTCTAACTGGCCGATCATGCTGGTCGCCACATCATACCCGACGCGCTGCGAATGACCGAATTGCAGATCCAGTACGGCCTGGCTGAGATAAGGATCGGACTGGCTGTTTGCCAGCACATCGCCCGCGCCGCCCAACAGCTCCGATTGTTTTTCATGCTGTTCCAGCCAGCCGGCCATCTCACTGTTCGCCCGACGGTTCGACAACACCCAAACGGAAGCACCTGTGGCATCACGGTTTGGCGCGGCATCCGCGTGAATAGAAACCAGGAAATTGGCGTTTTGTTTACGTGCGACGTCTGAACGCCCCATCACCGAGATAAAGTAATCGCCATCACGGGTGAGTACGCCTTTAAACATTGGGTCATCATTGAGCAAGCTGCGCAGTTTACGCGCCACGGCAATCGTGACGTTTTTCTCACGCGTGCCGCCAGGGCCAATCGCCCCCGGATCCTGCCCGCCGTGTCCGGCATCAATGGCAATAACCACTTTTTCACCGCTGCCGGTGCTGGCGCGCGCCGCAGGTCGTGTGGAGGTATTAGTGTTGGTCACCATCGTGGTGCGATCGTTCTCTGCTTTAAACGGGTTACGCGCAGGCTCGGCAGGACGAGGGGCGACAACCGGCGTTTCAACACGCTTAACAACCACTGGAGGTGGAGGCGGCGGCGGTGGCGCATCCGCTTTGATGGTAAACACAACGGTATAATTGCCGCCGTTCTGGCGTTTAACGGCTTCGGCCTTGCCGTTCTCGGTTAAATCCACCACCAGACGCAAGGACTGCGCATCTTTTGGCGTGCCGGAGCGGATAGATTTCACCAGATTATTGCCGCTAAACAGCAGCGGTAATCCCTGAATCACTCCGGTTTGTTTTATATCCAGCGCGACGGTGCGTTTCCCGTCCTGGCTCACGGCGTATTCAGGCTCGCCAATAAAGCTCAGCGTAATCCGCGCCTGTTGATTGCCATTGGAAACCTGAAGATCGGAGAGGCTGGCGGCCCCTGCCTGCGCGCACAGCAGGACCAGGGTTGCCATCAGCCAGTTTCTGATGCGATAAATCATCCCGCCACCCTTAAGGTTATTCGGCTAAACGCGCCAGCAATAATTCACCCGATGAGGAGACTGCGCTTACGCGCGCCTCTCGACCTTGCGCCTGATATTCAATGTGTATTTCGACGTCCGGGTCTGGCAGTACACCTTTACCTTGTTGCGGCCATTCCACCAGGCAGATGGCATCATTGGCAAAATAATCGCGGATCCCCATAAATTCCAGCTCCTCCGGGTCCGCAAGTCGGTATAAATCGAAGTGATATACCATCAAGTTATCGAGTGAATAGGGTTCAACCAGCGTGTAGGTGGGGCTTTTTACATTACCTTTATGACCTAACGCCTGCAGAAATCCCCGGCTGAAAGTGGTTTTACCCGCCCCCAGGTCGCCGTACAAATATATAACCGTCGCGCCGTCACAGGCTTTGGCTACCCGCAGTCCCAGGTCTAAAGTTGCCTGCTCATCAGGTAGTGGAATTACTCGATTCATCATGATAAACGTCAATCATATCAGGGTTAACAATACGCTGTAGCGTGGTAAAGAGATCTGTCGCCAGCATGCCGCGCGTACCAAAACGCGCCGCCAGCACATCCGCCGCCGCTCCGTGCGCAACACATCCCGCACATGCTGCATCATACGGGGTAAGCTTCTGTCCGAGCAATGCGCCAATAATACCGGAAAGCACATCTCCCATTCCGCCGCTGGCCATCCCTGCATTGCCTGTATCAATAATACCTAACTCAGCTTGTTCAGCAGCAACAACCGTACCCGCGCCTTTCAGCACTACCACGCCTCCGTACCGTTTTACCAGACGTTGTGCGCAAAGTAAGCGATCGTCTTCAATTTCTGCAATGGAACAGCCCAGCAGTCGCGCGGCTTCACCTGGATGCGGCGTGATCACGCGATTGTGACGTTTATCGGGGTTGATTGCCAGCAGGTTCAGCGCATCCGCATCCCAGAGCATCGGTTTGCGAAAATTCTCTACTTTTTGCAGCGCTTTTTTACCCCACTCCTGCTGACCAAGCCCAGGTCCTATCACCACAACATCCGCCCATGCCAGGCTCTCTTCCAGAGTCTGCGGCGTCAGCGCATCGACCATCAGTTCTGGTCTGGCAGTCAGAACAGGCGCAATGTTCTCCCTGCGCGTCAATACTTTGACCAGCCCAGCCCCCGCACGCAACGCCGCTTCACCGGCCATACGTATTGCACCTGCCGTGCCGTGGTCGCCGCCGATAATCACCAGCCGACCGTGAGAGCCTTTGTGTGAGGTGGGCCGACGCGGCGTTAGCCAGTGCGCAAGCTGTTGAGCATCAAAACGTTGCAGCGGCGCGTTCTGCACCGCCAGCCAGTCGTCCAGCCCGAGTGCGTTAACATGCAGACGTCCGGTGACATCGCGTGCTTTACCGGTGAGCAGACCTGGCTTGAGCGCAATAAAGGTAACGGTATGCGCAGCGTTGATGACTGCCCCCGGCGTCGCCCCCGTCTGCGCAAGCAGGCCGGAGGGAATGTCGATTGCAATTGTAGGGGCTGGGTGGCTATTGGCCCGTTCGATCAACGCCGGGAGAGGTTCACGCGGCGCGTTTTTTAAGCCAGTACCTGACAGCGCGTCGATAATGACGTCCACGCTGTCTGGCCAGTTAATATCAGCAGCATGAATAACGCCACCGGCGTTAAGCCAGGCGTCGTGCGCCTGCTGCGCTTCCTCGGGGAGCGGTTTATCACTCTCGTGCGCCAGCAACGTAACATTAAAACCCTGCGCTTTGGCAAGTCTTGCCACCACGTAACCATCACCGCCGTTGTTGCCGTGACCACATAGCACCAGCCAGTGTTGGGCGTTCGGGTAGGCCTCACGGGTGACCTGAAACGCCGCCTCTCCCGCCCGTTGCATCAGCTCATACAACGTCAGCCCTAAACTGTCTGCCGCCTCTCGCTCCATCCGCCTGATATCATCGGCGTGCCAGATGGAGTGTGGTATACTTGCGGGGTTTTTCTTCATTGTATGGTCCGTCATGTCAGAGCCCCTCGATCTCAATCAGTTAGCGCAAAATATTAAGCAGTGGGGGCTGGAGCTTGGCTTTCAGCAGGTCGGTATTGCCGATACCGACCTCAGCGAAGCAGAGCCCAAACTGCAGGCCTGGCTGGATAAACAATACCACGGCGAGATGGACTGGATGGCCCGTCACGGCATGATGCGCGCCCGCCCCCACGAATTATTGCCCGGTACGCTACGTGTCATCAGCGTACGTATGAACTATCTTCCTGCCAAAGCGGCCTTTGCCAGCACGTTGAAGAACCCTTCTCTGGGTTACGTCAGCCGTTACGCGCTTGGCCGCGACTACCATAAGCTGCTACGTAACCGCTTAAAAAAGCTGGGAGAGATGATTCAACAGCACTGCGTTTCGCTGAATTTTAGACCTTTTGTCGATTCTGCGCCCATTCTTGAGCGTCCTTTGGCGGAAAAAGCCGGGCTTGGCTGGACAGGTAAGCACTCACTAATCCTCAATCGCGAAGCCGGTTCATTTTTCTTCCTCGGGGAATTACTGATCGATTTGCCCTTGCCGGTCGACCAACCAGCAGAAGAAGGATGCGGGAAATGCGTCGCCTGCATGACAATCTGTCCCACCGGGGCCATCGTTGAACCCTACACCGTAGATGCGCGCCGCTGTATCTCTTATCTCACTATCGAACTGGAAGGCCCGATACCGGAAGAGTTTCGTCCATTGTTGGGGAATCGAATTTACGGCTGCGATGATTGCCAGCTCATTTGCCCGTGGAACCGCTATTCACAGTTGACGACAGAGGATGACTTCAACCCGCGCAAGCAGCTTCATGCTCCGGAGTTAATAGAGCTGTTTAGCTGGAGCGAAGCGTGGTTTTTAAAAGTCACGGAGGGGTCTGCCATTCGTCGTATTGGCCACCTGCGCTGGCTGCGAAATATCGCCGTTGCATTGGGTAATGCTCCCTGGAATGACGCTGTTATTCTCGCGCTGGAAAGTCGCAGAGGTGAGCACCCACTTCTCGACGAACACATAGACTGGGCGGTTGCTCAGCAAATCGAGAAGCGAAATGCCTGCGTAGTTGAGGTGCAGCTACCGAAGAAACAACGTTTGGTCAGGGTCATTGAGAAGGGTCTGCCGCGCGACGCTTAAGTCATCCACAGCTTGTGTATAAAAATAAAAACACATTGATATTCAAGAAGGAAAAAATCGTCAAGTGATCGCATTAACAATTTGAAATGATAATTAAGTCAATAATTTCAATTAGTTAAAATGATACTATTTACCCGGCGAAGCTTTTTGCATTCCAGGAATAATACCCGAACCTGTGGATAAGTCTGTTTACAAGAGTATGTCAATGACGAAACAAAACGTCCCCAACGCGATTATTCGTTGTGGATATTTTTATTGAGGTAAGAATTTGGAGCGGGAAACGAGACTCGAACTCGCGACCCCGACCTTGGCAAGGTCGTGCTCTACCAACTGAGCTATTCCCGCATAATCTTCGTCTTTCGAACCGCTACTGCGTTGGCTGCCTTCATTCGCCTGAGTCACTTACTTCAGTAAGCTCCTAAGGACTCATTCAGTTGCCGCCTTGTCGCAATTCGAAATCCTGCGATTGGTGGTCTGTGCTTATAAGCACTTTCAAATTTTGGAGCGGGAAACGAGACTCGAACTCGCGACCCCGACCTTGGCAAGGTCGTGCTCTACCAACTGAGCTATTCCCGCTTGGGTGCGTCTGTGCTTAATAAGCACTTTCAAATTTTGGAGCGGGAAACGAGACTCGAACTCGCGACCCCGACCTTGGCAAGGTCGTGCTCTACCAACTGAGCTATTCCCGCAAATTTGTTGCTGTCGTAATTCGCATTTCTGCGTCGTTACGGGAGGCGCATTATACGAGAAATCCGTTTAGCTGCAACCCCCTTGAATACGTTTTTTTCGAAAATTCGTTCAAGTGATTACTTTGCAATCAAGCTGAACAATTTAGCGTCAAAAAGCCGGTGACGCAAGCCACCGGAGAACAAAATCAAAGCTTAATAAAATGTTCGCGATAGTAAGCAAGCTCAGCAACAGATTCACGAATGTCGTCCATCGCCTGATGCGTTCCCTGCTTGGTGAAGCCAGTCAGGATCTCCGGCTTCCAACGACGCGCCAGTTCTTTGAGCGTACTAACGTCAAGATAGCGATAATGGAAATACGCCTCCAGCTCCGGCATGTATTTAAACAGGAAACGACGATCCTGGCCGATGCTGTTGCCACAGATAGGTGATTTCCCTTCCGGAACCCACTCTTTCAAAAAAGCCAGCGTGGCCAGTTCTGCTTCACGATCGCCCATGGTGCTCGCCTTCACGCGTTCCACCAGCCCGCTACCGGTGTGCGTACGTACGTTCCAGTCATCCATTAATGCCAGTTGTTCGTCGGACTGGTGCACCGCAATTGTCGGTCCTTCTGCCAGAATATTCAGGTTGGCATCCGTCACCAGCGTGGCGATCTCAATAATGCGATCGCGCTCGGGATCCAGACCTGTCATCTCCAGATCGATCCAAATCAGGTTGTTTTCATTGGCACTCATGCTATTTTCCACCCTTCAGCGTCACATTCAGTGTGACTACATTGATCTAAAATTGTGTGTATCATAAATGTTTTGCCCATCATGGGCGACCAGGAGCCAGTCCGATTGAGTAAGAATAAACTCTCCAAAGGCCAACAGCGCCGTGTGAACGCCAATCACCAGCGTCGTCTTAAAACGTCCACGGAGAAGCCCGACTACGACGACAACCTGTTTGGCGAAACCGCTGAAGGCATCGTTATCAGCCGTTTTGGCATGCATGCCGACGTAGAGTCTGCTGACGGTGAAATTCACCGCTGCAACATCCGCCGTACAATTCGCTCGCTGGTTACTGGCGATCGCGTAGTCTGGCGCCCGGGTAAAGCGGCGGCTGAAGGCGTGAATGTCAAAGGTATCGTTGAAGCGGTACACGATCGTACCTCGGTACTGACACGTCCCGACTTTTACGACGGGGTAAAACCTATTGCCGCCAACATCGACCAGATCGTTATTGTCTCAGCCATCTTACCCGAGCTGTCACTCAATATTATCGACCGATATCTGGTAGCCTGCGAAACGCTACATGTTGAACCAATTATCGTACTGAATAAGATCGATCTGCTTGATGATGAAGGCATGGCCTTCGTTAACGAACAGATGGATATCTATCGCGACATTGGCTATCGGGTGTTGATGGTATCCAGCCGTACTAAAGACGGCCTGAAACCACTTGAAGAAGCATTAACCGATCGCATCAGCATTTTTGCCGGTCAGTCGGGCGTAGGTAAATCCAGCCTGCTCAATAATCTTCTCGGCCTGCAGGAAGAGATCCTGACCAACGATGTCTCCGACAACTCCGGTCTTGGACAGCACACTACCACGGCCTCTCGCCTGTATCACTTCCCGCACGGCGGCGACGTTATCGACTCCCCTGGCGTACGTGAGTTCGGACTGTGGCATCTGGAGCCGGAACAAATCACGCATGGCTTTGTCGAATTTCATGACTACCTGGGCCATTGCAAATACCGCGACTGCAAGCATGATACCGATCCAGGCTGCGCTATCCGTGAGGCTGTAGAAAAAGGGGCCATAGCCGAAACCCGGTTTGAAAATTATCACCGCATCCTGGAAAGCATGGCGCAGGTAAAAACGCGTAAAAACTTTTCTGATACAGACAACTGACAACTAAGCTAAGCATCGCTAGAATCGTCCCCCTTTTTTCAGGATCCGGTCCACATGCCGGATCGGGAACAAATTATGGCCTGGAGGCTACCTTGTTAAACTCATTTAAGCTTTCGCTACAATACATTCTGCCGAAACTATGGCTCACTCGCCTGGCGGGTTGGGGTGCGAGCAAACGAGCGGGATGGCTGACCAAATTGGTTATCGATCTGTTCGTGAAATATTACAAGGTCGATATGAAAGAGGCGCAAAAGCCGGACACCGCCAGCTATCGCACCTTTAACGACTTCTTTGTTCGCCCGCTGCGCGACGATGCTCGCCCGATTAATACCGATCCAAACGTACTGGTCATGCCCGCTGACGGCGTGATCAACCAGTTAGGCAACATCGAAGAAGACAAATTGCTGCAGGCTAAAGGGCACAGCTATACCCTTGAAGCGCTGCTGGCTGGCAACTACCAGATGGCGGACAAATTCCGCAACGGTACGTTTGTAACCACTTACTTGTCTCCACGCGATTACCACCGTGTACACATGCCGTGTAACGGTATCCTGCGTGAAATGATGTATGTACCGGGCGATCTCTTCTCTGTAAACATCCTGACTGCGCAAAACGTACCGAACCTGTTTGCCCGCAACGAACGCGTAATCTGTTTGTTTGATACCGAATTTGGTCCGATGGTGCAGATTCTGGTCGGCGCGACTATCGTCGGCAGCATTGAAACCACATGGGCTGGCACCATTACTCCACCGCGTGAAGGCGTCATCAAGCGCTGGACCTGGCCGGAAGGCGAAAGCGAAGGGTCGGTGGCGCTGTTGAAAGGTCAGGAAATGGGCCGCTTTAAGCTCGGTTCCACCGTCATCAACCTGTTCGCACCTGGCAAAGTTAACCTGGTTGAGCAGTTGCAGGATCTTTCCGTGACCAAAATCGGCCAACCAATGGCCATCTCGACCGAGACTTTCGTGACGCCAGAGACAGAACCGGCCCCGCTGGCGAAAGAAGAGATCGAAGCAGAACACGACGCCAGCCCGCTGGTTGACGACAAAAAAGACGAAAGTTAAACATAGGAATCGCTGCTGTGCGCCTGATTATCACTTTTCTGATGGCCTGGTGCCTCAGCCTGGGGGCGTACGCTGCGACGGCCCCCGATGCCAAACAACTCACACAGGAACTGGAGCAGGCAAAAGCGGCAAAACCCGCTCAGCCAGAAACCGTCGAGGCGCTCCAGTCCGCGCTGAATGCCCTTGAGGAGCGGAAAGGCTCTCTCGAGCGCGCACAGCAATATCAGCAGGTTATTGATAACTTCCCCAAGCTGTCCGCAACGTTACGCGCACAGCTTAGTAACCTGCGCGATGAACCGCGCAATGTACCAACCGGACTCTCTACCGATGCGTTAAACCAGGAGATCCTCCAGGTTAGCAGCCAACTGCTGGAAAAGAGTCGTCAGGCCCAGCAGGAGCAGGATCGCGCCCGGGAAATCGCCGACTCGTTAAGCCAGCTTCCTCAACAGCAAACCGATGCCCGCCGCCAGCTCAATGAGCTTGAGCGGCGCATTGGTACCGCCAACGGCAATTCCGCGCAGAATCAGGCGATGCAAGCTGAATCCGCCAAACTTAAAGCCCTGGTCGATGAACTGGAGCTGGCACAGCTTTCCGCCAATAACCGTCAGGAACTGGCGCGTATGCGCTCCGAACTGGCAGAAAAGCAGAGTCAACAACTCGACACTTACCTGCAGGCTTTGCGCAATCAACTCAACAGTCAGCGTCAGCGCGAAGCAGAGCGAGCGCTGGAAAGTACCGAACTGCTGGCGGAAAACAGCGCGGGACTGCCGGAAGGTATTGTCGATCAGTTCAAGGTTAACCGCGAGCTGTCTCAGGCCTTGAACCAACAGGCGCAACGTATGGACCTGGTCGCCTCGCAGCAGCGTCAGGCTGCCAGCCAAACGCTGCAGGTCCGCCAGGCCTTGAATACGCTGCGAGAGCAGTCTCAGTGGCTTGGGGTTTCAAATATGCTGGGAGAAGCGCTGCGCGCGCAGGTATCCCGTCTGCCGGAAATGCCCAAGCCCCAGCAGTTGGATACCGAAATGGCGCAGCTTCGCGTGCACCGTATGCGCTATGAGGATCTCCTCAACAAACAGCCGCAGCTGCGTCAGATTCATCAGGCCGATGGACAACCGCTGACCGCTGAACAGAGCAGTATTCTCAACGCCCAGCTACGCACCCAGCGCGAGCTGCTGAACTCATTGTTACAGGGCGGCGATACGCTGATCCTTGAGCTGACCAAGCTCAAAGTCTCCAACAGCCAACTGGAAGATGCGCTAAAAGAGGTCAACGAAGCAACGCACCGCTATCTGTTCTGGACGTCAGACGTCAGTCCCATCTCGCTCTCCTGGCCTGTCGACATCGTTCAGGATCTGCGGCGTTTGATCTCATTAGATACGTTTAATCAGTTGGGTAAAGCCAGCATCATGATGCTGACCAGCAAAGAAACACTATTGCCGCTGTTCGCGGCGTTGGTGCTGGTTGGCTTTAGCCTCTCTTCGCGCAAGCACTTCACCCGTTTCCTTGAACGCTCGTCCGCGCGAGTCGGGAAAGTCACCCAGGACCATTTCTGGCTGACAATACGCACGGTATTCTGGTCAATACTCGTCGCTTCTCCGTTGCCGGTGTTATGGGCAACGCTCGGTTACGGGTTGCAGGAAGCCTGGCCTTACCCGCTGGCTGTTGCTATCGGCGATGGCGTTACCGCCACGGTGCCTATGCTATGGGCGGTAATGATTTGCGCCACCTTTGCGCGTCCCAACGGTCTGTTCATTGCCCACTTTGGCTGGCCACGTAACCGCGTCGCGAAAGCCATGCACTACTACCTGATGAGCATCGGACTGATTGTTCCGCTGATCATGGCGGTGATTATGTTTGATAATCTCAATGACCGTGAATTCTCCGCCTCACTGGGACGTCTGTGCTTTATTCTGATTTGCGGTGCGCTGGCGGTCGTGACCCTGAGCCTGAAACGCGCCGGGATACCGCTGTACCTCGATAAAGAGGGCAACAGCGATAACATGGTCAATAGTATGCTGTGGAATATGCTGATGGGCGCGCCGCTGATTGCCATTCTCGCTGCGGCAGTGGGTTATCTCGCCACATCGCAAGCCCTGCTGGCACGTCTGGAAACATCCGTGGCGATTTGGTTCTTATTACTGGTGGTGTATCACGTCATCCGCCGCTGGATGCTAATTCAGCGCCGCCGCCTTGCGTTTGACCGCGCCAAACATCGACGCGCCGAAATGCTGGCGCAACGTGCGCGGGGCGAAGAGGAACCACTTCATTCAACCAGCCTTGAAGGTACGATCGATGTAGATGAAAGCGAAGTGGATCTGGATGCAATCAGCGCGCAATCGCTGCGCCTGGTACGTTCTATCCTGATGCTTATCGCCCTGCTCTCGGTCATTGTGCTGTGGTCAGAAATTCATTCCGCTTTCGGCTTCCTGGAAAACATCTCGTTGTGGGATGTCACCTCCACGGTGCAGGGCGTGGAAAGCTTAGAACCGATAACGCTGGGCGCGGTGCTCATTGCTATTCTGGTGTTTATCATCACCACCCAGCTAGTGCGCAACCTACCCGCGTTGCTGGAGCTGGCGCTACTGCAACATCTGGATTTAACCCCCGGCACCGGTTACGCCATCACCACTATCACTAAGTATCTTCTGATGCTAATTGGCGGCCTGGTGGGCTTCTCGATGATCGGTATTGAGTGGTCCAAACTGCAATGGCTGGTGGCGGCTCTCGGTGTCGGTCTGGGCTTTGGTTTGCAGGAGATCTTCGCCAACTTTATTTCCGGCCTGATTATCCTGTTTGAAAAGCCAATCCGCATTGGCGACACGGTTACAATTCGCGATCTCACCGGAAGCGTGACGAAAATTAATACCCGTGCCACCACTATCAGCGACTGGGACCGCAAAGAGATCATCGTACCCAACAAAGCCTTTATCACCGAACAGTTTATCAACTGGTCGCTATCCGATTCGGTTACCCGTGTGGTGTTAACCATCCCGGCACCGTCGGAGGCTAACAGCGAGGAGGTTACGCAGATCCTGCTGACTGCCGCACATCGTTGCTCGCTGGTTATCGATAACCCGGCGCCAGAAGTCTTCCTGGTTGACCTGCAACAAGGAATTCAAATCTTCGAACTGCGTATTTATGCCGCTGAAATGGGGCATCGCATGCCGCTGCGCCATGAAATCCACCAGCTGATTCTGGCAGGCTTCCGCGAGCATGGTATTGATATGCCATTCCCACCGTTCCAGATGCGTCTGGAGAGCCTCGGCGGTAAGCAAACAGGGAGAACATTAAGTTCTGCAGGAAGAGGCAGCCGCCCGGCGGGAAGTTTGTAAGCGGAAGGCTTCACTGTATCCGGCCTACTAAGATGCATCTTTGTAGGCCGGATTGGGCAGGTCGTTTATTCCACCGCCCACTCAGGTTCGTTGGCCGCGCGACGGCTGTAGTTCTGATAAATCGCCATCGCCAGCAGCGAGAAGAAGATCGGGCCGCCGGTCATCCACAAGGCACTGTTCCAGTCCCCGGCTTCAATTACCGGCTGGATGATGGTGAACACGTTGGCAAACGTCACCACCAGAACGACCACACCCGTTGCCAGCAGCGTCGCCGCTCGGGTTTTAAAGACAACAAACGGTCTTTCCAGACCCGGACGGGCTTTAAAGAACGGAAACGCCAGCGCCAGGAACAGATACGGCAACGTCATGGATACGTTCGCCATCAGCGTCAGTTTGTTATAGAACGCTGAAGCCGTATCGCCACCAAATGAAACCAACAGGATAAACAGGCTCACCAGCAGGCACTGTAACCACATTGCCGTCGTCGGCATCCCTACGGCATTCAGTTTGGTCATCGGCGCGGGCCACAACGCTTTCGGCGTGCCCTGAATAATCGCTTTCAGCGGTGAGTAGCTGAGGGTGAAAAAAGCGCCGGTATAGGCAAGGAACATGGAAAGCCCGGTAATACGTGCAAACCATACGCCCATCACCATCGCGGTCTCAGGGGAAAGATGCAGCGCATTACCCAACGTCATCCCGAGGCTCTTCATCAGGATATAAGTAATATTGCCGAGGTTGACCGAGCTATTGCTTAATACCTGCTGCCAGTTGGTGCTAACGCCCCATAAAAAGATGGCCAGTGAATAACCAACAGAAATGACAATAGCGGCAAAAACAATGCCTTTAGCAAAGTTCTTTTCTGGTTTTTCTGTTTTATCAACCAGTCCCCCTACAGCTTCAATTCCGCCATAAGCAAAAATGGCAAACACAACAAATGACAACATTGCCAGCCCGGACTGATATCCGGGATTAGGTGAGGAGATAAAATTAATATCCTGTGCAAAGTGGCCACCAGTTAATAACAAAATAGCGACACTCACTAACAACAGAACTAAATTAAGACACATTACGGCAATTCCGCCTACTGCCGTAATACGCGCAATCTTATTAATACCCCGGGATGCCACGCAGGTCACCAGAATCATCCAGCCGACGGCGAGCAGCCCGACAACCTGCGTAGGCTCAAGCCCTGCAATACGCCAGTGCTGCGTCATGTCTGCGCCAAACAAGAAGGTTGAAAAAGGTACCCAGACTTTCGCCGCAGTACTTACCATCCATATCACATAAGAAGAAAACCACATAAACGTGCCGATAAAGGCATAGCGCGGTCCAACGCTATTATTCATCCACGAATAGATTCCACCCTCTTCTTTCCGATAGGCAGAACCCATTTCCGCCATCATTAAAGCAAATGGAATAAAGAATAATAATGCAGAAAATATATACCACGGTATTGCACTATACCCCATTAAATAGAATGCGGAGGGGCTATTAGCAAAACCGAAAACTGACGTAAATATCATGAGAATGAGACCTGGCAGGCTCATCTTTTTTATTGTTTGGGTCATTAAACCATCCCTTACTCTGGCAAGCGTTTAGCAAACGCCGCTCACCGGTTGGCACTGCTCTCTTTGCAGAGTTCAGCGATAAAAAAATCAACACAGAATTGATACCTAAACGATATCAAATATCCAGGTGTAAATTGTGGCTATTAGAGGGGAAATGAAAAAATATGCTACAAAGTGGCGATTAAGCCGCCACTTTGTATTGCGGAAGAGTAAGTTATGCGCGATCGACGGTAAATGCGATAACCTCGGCCAGGCTCTCTGCGCCCAGCGCCAGCATCACCAGACGGTCAACACCCAGAGCCACGCCTGAGCAATCCGGCATGCCTACTTTCAGCGCTTCAAGCAGGTTGGTGTCGATAGGCTGCTGCGGCAGACCACGTGCGGCACGTTTGCGGTTATCCTGTTCAAATCGTTGCTGCTGCTCGCGCGCGTCGGTCAATTCATGGAAACCATTTGCCAGTTCAATACCTTTGTAATAAACCTCAAAACGTTCAGCCACTCGGTGATCTTCGGTACTGATTTGCGCCAGTGATGCCTGGCTGGCCGGGAAATGATACACAAACGTCGGTTTGTCTTTACCAATATGCGGCTCAACGCCCATCGTAAACAGCAGTTGCAGTAAGGTGTCCCGGTCTTCTTCGGTATCGGCGATATTGCTGAGATCCAATTTCGCCGCCACTTCCCGCAGTTGGGTTTTATCCGCAGACAGCGGGTCTATCTCCAGATGACGCTGGAAGGCTTGCTGGTAAGAGAGGCTTTCCGCAGGCGAACAGTCCAGCACCTGCTGAAGCAAATCGTCCACCTCATTCATCAGCCGATACATATCGTAGTGCGGACGATACCACTCAAGCATGGTGAATTCAGGGTTATGATGGCGCCCCATCTCTTCATTACGGAAGCTGCGGCACAGTTGATACACCGGGCCGCACCCTGCCACCAGCAGGCGCTTCATATGGTATTCAGGGCTGGTCATTAAATAGAGATTCATCCCCTGAGAGTGTCCAGGGCCAACGAAACGTGTTTCGAACGGGAACAGATGGATGTCCGTTACCGTTGCCTGACTCATACAAGGGGTCTCAACCTCCAGCACGCCACGATCGGCAAAAAAGCGGCGAATCTCCGCTATAATTGCTGCACGTTTTAACAGATTGGGGATGGACGCGCTCGGCTGCCAGGTTGCCGTTTCGCTCATGGTTGTTTCTCCGATTTAAGACAAGGGCACGAAGTCTACTCGTATCGCGTTAACGAGACAAATTTCAGGCAGCAGTAATCAGCACCAGCAATTGGATAAAAAAAGCGACATAGGGTGGTTTAGTAATTAAATTAATCAAATTCAATGATAATTCCCCCCTGTGACACGCTAAAAAAATCGAACACGTCAAATTTCCCGCACATCCCTAAGACTATACTATTGTACCTATAAAGGAGCAGTGGAAACGCGTTCATAACCTGTTTGAAGCCGATGAAGCATCTGATTTCAGGCGGGGATGAAATAACAACAATCTGGAGGAATGTCGTGCAAACCTTTCAAGCCGATCTTGCCATTATAGGCGCCGGTGGCGCGGGATTACGTGCTGCAATTGCTGCCGCACAAGCAAATCCCAACGCTAAAATCGCACTGATCTCAAAAGTGTACCCAATGCGCAGCCATACCGTTGCTGCCGAAGGCGGCTCTGCTGCTGTCGCGCAGGATCATGACAGCTTTGACTACCATTTTCACGATACGGTAGCAGGCGGAGACTGGCTATGTGAGCAGGATGTCGTGGATTACTTTGTCCACCACTGCCCAACTGAAATGACGCAACTGGAACAATGGGGCTGCCCATGGAGCCGTCGTGAAGACGGTAGCGTCAACGTACGTCGCTTCGGCGGCATGAAAATCGAGCGTACCTGGTTTGCCGCAGATAAAACCGGCTTCCACATGTTGCATACGCTGTTCCAAACATCTTTGCAGTTCCCGCAGATTCAGCGCTTTGACGAACACTTCGTTCTGGATATCCTGGTGGACGAGGGTCATGCCCGCGGCCTGGTTGCCATGAACATGATGGAAGGCACGCTGGTGCAGATCCGTGCTAACGCAGTCGTAATGGCAACGGGCGGCGCTGGTCGTGTTTACCGTTACAATACCAACGGCGGCATCGTAACTGGCGACGGTATGGGCATGGCGCTGAGCCACGGCGTTCCGCTGCGTGATATGGAATTCGTTCAATATCACCCGACGGGTCTGCCAGGCTCCGGTATCCTGATGACAGAAGGTTGCCGTGGTGAAGGCGGTATCCTGGTCAACAAAAACGGCTACCGTTATCTGCAAGACTACGGCATGGGTCCGGAAACCCCGCTGGGCGAGCCGAAAAACAAATACATGGAACTCGGTCCGCGCGACAAAGTTTCTCAGGCTTTCTGGCACGAATGGCGCAAAGGCAACACCATTTCCACTCCGCGTGGCGATGTGGTTCACCTCGACCTGCGTCACCTCGGTGAGAAAAAACTGCTCGAACGTTTACCGTTCATCTGCGAACTGGCGAAAGCTTACGTGGGTGTCGATCCGGTTAAAGAACCGATCCCGGTACGTCCGACCGCGCACTACACCATGGGCGGTATCGAAACTGATCAGCACTGTGAAACCCGCATTAAAGGTCTGTTCGCTGTCGGCGAATGTTCCTCTGTTGGTCTGCATGGCGCTAACCGTCTGGGCTCTAACTCCCTGGCGGAACTGGTGGTCTTCGGTCGTATGGCCGGTGAACAAGCTGCGGAACGCGCTGCAACGGCTGGCGCTGCAAACAGTGCCGCTCTGGATGCACAGGTTGCTGGCGTTGAAAAACGTCTGAAAGATCTGGTTAACCAGGAAGGTAACGAAAACTGGTCTAAGATCCGTGATGAAATGGGTATCTCCATGGAAGAAGGTTGCGGTATCTACCGTACGCCGGAACTGATGCAGAAAACCGTTGATAAGCTGGCTGAACTGCAGGAACGCTTCAAGCGCGTACGTATCACTGATACCTCCAGCGTCTTCAACACCGACCTGCTGTATACCATCGAACTGGGTCACGGTCTGAACGTTGCTGAATGTATGGCGCACTCCGCGCTGGCGCGTAAAGAATCCCGCGGCGCGCATCAGCGTCTGGATGAAGGCTGTACCGAGCGTGACGACGTGAACTTCCTCAAACACACCCTCGCCTTCCGCGATGCTGACGGCACGACTCGCCTGGAATACAGCGACGTGAAAATCACCACTCTGCCACCGGCTAAACGTGTTTACGGTGGCGAAGCGGAAGCAGCCGATAAGAAGGAGAAGGCGAATGGCTGAGATGAAAAACCTGAAAGTTGAGGTGGTGCGCTATAACCCGGAAACCGATACCGCGCCGCACAGTGCTTTCTACGAAGTTCCTTATGATGAAACCACGTCACTGCTGGATGCGCTGGGCTACATCAAGGATAACCTGGCACCGGACCTGAGCTACCGCTGGTCCTGCCGTATGGCAATCTGCGGCTCCTGCGGCATGATGGTCAATAATGTACCGAAACTGGCGTGCAAAACCTTCCTGCGTGATTACACAAACGGCATGAAGGTTGAAGCGCTGGGTAACTTCCCGATTGAGCGCGATCTGGTCGTCGACATGACGCACTTTATCGAAAGCCTGGAAGCGATCAAACCGTACATCATCGGTAACCCGCGTACACCGGATCAGGGGCCAAACACCCAGACTCCGGCGCAGATGGCGAAGTATCATCAGTTCTCTGGTTGCATCAACTGTGGTCTGTGCTACGCCGCGTGCCCGCAGTTCGGCCTGAACCCTGAGTTCATTGGACCGGCTGCGATTACGCTGGCGCATCGTTACAACGAAGATAGCCGCGACCACGGTAAGAAGGAGCGTATGGCTCAATTGAACAGCCCGAACGGCGTCTGGACCTGTACTTTCGTGGGCTACTGCTCCGAAGTCTGCCCGAAACACGTCGATCCGGCTGCGGCCATTCAGCAGGGTAAAGTTGAAAGTTCAAAAGACTTTCTTATCGCTACCCTGAAACCACGCTAAGGAGTGCACGATGACGACTAAACGTAAAGCCTATGTGCGGCCAATGACGTCCACCTGGTGGAAAAAGCTGCCATTTTATCGTTTTTACATGCTGCGTGAAGGCACGGCAGTCCCGGCAGTCTGGTTCAGCATTGAACTGATTATCGGCCTGTTTGCACTCAAGCATGGTGCAGAGTCCTGGATGGGCTTTGTCGCCTTTTTACAAAACCCGGTGGTGGTAATCCTTAACATTATCGCCCTGGCAGCAGCGCTGCTGCATACCAAAACCTGGTTTGAGCTGGCACCAAAAGCAGCCAACATCATCGTAAAAGACGAAAAAATGGGGCCAGAGCCGATCATCAAAGGTCTCTGGGCAGTCACTGTGGTTGCTACAGTAGTCATACTGTTTGTTGCCCTGTTCTGGTAAGGAGTCCGGAATGATTAATCCAAATCCAAAACGCTCTGACGAACCCGTATTCTGGGGCCTGTTTGGTGCAGGCGGTATGTGGAGCGCAATCATTGCGCCGGTAATGATCCTGCTGGTAGGCATTATGCTGCCGCTGGGCTTTGTTCCTGATGCTTTCAGCTATGAACGCGTACTGGCATTCGCTCAGAGCTTCATCGGACGTGCGTTTCTGTTCCTGATGATCGTTCTGCCGCTGTGGTGCGGTTTACACCGTATGCACCACGCAATGCATGACCTGAAAATCCACGTGCCTGCTGGCAAATGGGTATTCTACGGACTGGCAGCTATCCTGACCGTTGTAACGGCGATTGGTATTCTGACCATCTAAGTACATGCGTTAATTATCAGGCCCGCCATTGGCGGGCCTTTTTTATTTGTGCAGCACCCCGGTCAACCAACGGGAAAATTCACGCATCGCGGGCGTCTCCGGGCGAGATTGCAAACGCGTTATCCAGTAGCTTCCCAAATCAATCTGCGTTAAAAACGGCTGAACGATACGTTCACTGCTGAGTAAATGCGTGAACATTCTGACTGGCGCAATTGCCACACCGATCCCCGCCTGAGCGGCTTCCAGCATGGTGACGGACGAATCAAACACCATCACATTGTGCGTCGGTGACGGAGGCGCCTCTCCGGCCGCCTGCATCCAAAGCGCCCATTCATCCCGCCGATACGATCGTAATAACGGAAATTTCAGGATATCCGCAGGCGTTTGAATCTGCGAAGCCAATGTTGGCGAACACAGTGGAGACATCAGCGCGCTACATAAATATTGCGCATCGGTATCGTGCCAGGCTCCCCCACCGTAGCGAATGGTATAATCCAGCCCTTCGGCGGCGGGATCCACGCGATTGTTATGGGTAGAAATATGCAAATCAATATGTGGGTAACTGCGCTTAAAATCGCTCAACAGCGGGAAAAGACAGCCGATAGCAAAGGTTCCCACTACGCCAATTTTAAGTTTTTCCTGGGTCTGTTTAGTGGCAAAACGATCCAACATCCCCGCCATACGATCGAAGGAGTCATTAAGTACAGGTAACAGACTTTCCCCTTCAGTCGTCAACATTAATCCACGAGAACCGCGCACAAAAAGCTGACAATTCAGCTGCTGCTCCAGCGATTTGACATGCTGGCTGATGGCAGAATGCGTCACGTTGAGCTCAATCGCAGCGCGGGTAAAGCTGAGATGTCTGGCCGCGGCTTCAAAAGCCCGCAGCGAGTTAAGAGGGATATAGCTACGCGTCATCATCCGGCCTGTTAGAAAAACTTATATCTGCTGCTAAATTTAACCGTTTGTCAACACGGTGCAAATCAAACACACTGATTGCGTCTGACGGGCCCGGACACCCTTTTGCTTTTAATTACGGAACTGATTTCATGATGAAAAAATCGATATGCTGCGCACTGCTGCTGACAGCCTCTTTCTCCACGTTTGCTGCCGCAAAAACAGAACAACAAATTGCCGATATCGTTAACCGCACCATCACACCACTGATGCAGGAGCAGGCTATTCCGGGTATGGCCGTGGCGATTATCTACGAGGGGAAACCTTATTACTTTACCTGGGGTAAAGCCGATATCGCCAATAACCACCCAGTCACGCAGCAAACGCTGTTTGAGCTAGGGTCGGTCAGTAAGACGTTTAACGGCGTGTTGGGCGGCGACGCTATCGCCCGCGGCGAAATTAAGCTCAGCGATCCGGTCACGAAATACTGGCCAGAACTGACAGGCAAACAGTGGCGGGGTATCAGCCTGCTGCACTTAGCCACCTATACAGCGGGTGGCCTGCCGCTGCAGATCCCCGATGACATTACGGATAAAGCCGCATTACTGCGCTTTTATCAAAACTGGCAACCACAATGGACTCCGGGCGCTAAGCGTCTTTACGCTAACTCCAGCATTGGTCTGTTTGGTGCGCTGGCGGTGAAACCTTCAGGTATGAGCTACGAAGAGGCAATGACCAGACGCGTCCTGCAACCATTAAAACTGGCGCATACCTGGATTACGGTTCCGCAAAGCGAACAAAAAAACTATGCCTGGGGCTATCGCGAAGGGAAGCCTGTGCACGTTTCTCCGGGACAACTTGACGCCGAAGCCTATGGCGTGAAATCCAGCGTTATCGATATGGCCCGCTGGGTTCAGGCCAACATGGACGCCAGCCACGTTCAGGAGAAAACGCTCCAGCAGGGCATTGAGCTTGCGCAGTCTCGCTACTGGCGTATTGGTGATATGTACCAGGGATTAGGCTGGGAGATGCTGAACTGGCCGCTGAAAGCTGATTCGATCATCAACGGCAGCGACAGCAAAGTGGCATTGGCAGCGCTTCCCGCCGTTGAGGTAAACCCGCCAGTACCTGCCGTGAAAGCCTCATGGGTGCATAAAACGGGATCCACAGGTGGATTTGGCAGCTACGTTGCCTTCGTTCCAGAAAAAAACCTTGGCATAGTGATGCTGGCAAACAAAAGCTATCCTAACCCTGTCCGCGTCGAGGCGGCCTGGCGCATTCTTGAAAAACTGCAATAACTGACAGAGGGGTCCGGTAAATCGGACCTCCTTTCTTGCTCTTTTTTTCCTGCTGTCATCTACACTTAACAAAAAACAGTAAGGAAAACACTATGCGCATTCTGCCCGTCGTTGCTGCAGTTACGGCTGCATTCCTGGTTGTCGCTTGCAGCTCCCCAACACCGCCGAAAGGCGTTACCGTGGTGAATAACTTTGATGCCAAACGCTATCTGGGAACATGGTATGAAATTGCGCGCTTCGACCATCGTTTCGAGCGCGGGTTGGATAAAGTGACCGCAACGTACAGCTTGCGCGACGACGGCGGCATCAACGTTATTAACAAGGGCTATAACCCTGACAGGGAGATGTGGCAGAAAACGGAAGGGAAAGCCTATTTCACCGGCGACCCAAGCACGGCCGCGCTTAAAGTATCATTCTTCGGCCCCTTCTATGGTGGGTATAACGTAATTGCACTCGACCGGGAATATCGTCACGCGCTGGTTTGCGGTCCGGATCGCGACTACCTGTGGATCCTTTCACGGACCCCAACTATTTCAGATGAAATGAAACAGCAAATGTTAGCCATCGCGACCCGGGAGGGGTTTGAGGTGAATAAGCTGATTTGGGTGAAACAACCTGGCGCTTAGTGAGTGCTCAGCTTCAGACCAATAATGCCAGCAACGATCAGCCCAAGGCTCAGCAAACGTGCCGGGCTGGCAGATTCACCCAGCAGCAAAATCCCTGTAATGGCCGCCCCGACGGCGCCAATGCCGGTCCAGACCGCATAAGCGGTTCCTACAGGTAATGTGCGCATTGCCCAGGAGAGCATGGCAACACTGACGATCATCGCCGCAATAGTGATAATGCTTGGCGTAAGACGCGTAAAACCGTGGGTATATTTCAGGCCAATCGCCCAAACGACTTCGAGCAAACCTGCAATTAATAAAACGATCCAGGACATATCAGGCTCCAGAACAATGGGGCCGTCCCCGGTGAAAGAAGCGTTTGCAGGTCGTCCTACAAAGCTGATGTGTGAAATGGCATTTTTGCCCGGAAGAAAATGAATTTCAACCTTTTTATTCACTGCCAGCTAAAAGCAAGAATTAAGCATAATTAGCGGCGTAGTTCCCGCATTTGGCACTCATCGGAGTTCTCTATGATGAAGGGCTTTCTGAAACCGGAAAGTCGATTGCCCCTCTTCTGAATGCGAAACGTTTATGCTTAAAATTTTAGTGATTGACCGGTGCCACTTTACCCGCACAGGGATAGAGGCCTTGCTTAATCATTCTGGCAGGTTCAGCTCTTCATTTCTGGTATCAGGAATCAATAATCTCCTGTTAGCAAAAGAGCATATTTTGCAATGGAAACCGCATCTGGTGATCGCGGATTTATACAGTTTTATTAGCGAGACGCACTCCAGTCCGCCAATTAACCCTTTTTTTATGAGTTGTGGCGTCATCCCATTGATTTTACTGCAATCAGCAGATAGACAGCATGCCCCCATCGCACCCTCTCAATCCGTCGCCCATTCGGTCTTGACCAAGCACACCACGCTGAACACACTCTCCCACACAATTCAGGAAGCACTTCAGGTTCGCCCCGCATTAGAAATACCCAAAAACGCCACGCCTTTGCTTACGCCGCAGGAGGAGAAAGTATTATCAATGTGGATGGATGGTGTGAGTAACAATGCCATTGCCGCCGCACTCAGCATACATGGCAAAACGGTCTACACCTATAAGAGGAATATCCGTATGAAACTGCACCTGGGGAACCGCTTCTCGCCGTTTCTGTCACTCCCAGGGAAGGGAGATTAACGGTACGACACGACGTCGTACCGTTCTTCATTATTGCTGAGCTTTTGTCGCTGCACCAGAAATGGCGCTACCGCCTTCAGAAATATCCTGTCCTACGCCTCGTGTGGTATTACACGCGGTTAAAACGGAAGAAAGTACCAACACAGAAAAGATCGCAGCAATTGTCTTCTTAACCATAACGTCTTCCTTTTCTAGCCAATATTGTTTGTGTATAGCTACTTAATAATAGACAAGATCTGGGAGTGTGATGGATAAACAACCGTTTTTAAGACTATATGAAATGATTAGCTGGCAGCGTGAGAGATTGAATTGCCAAGATGTTTGATGTCTTCACCGAAGCCGCGCGCGGTATTGCATCCCGTCAGGAGGGTGCTGGTGAAAAGGAGTAGCATTACAAGACCGAGAAGACGTTTCATCATTCCTGCCCTGGAAAAAGTATGGCGCAGCAACCTGCGCCATAAGATCAAATGGAAGACTTATTTTACGCGAGAAACGTATTCGCCGGAGCGGGTATCCACTTTGATCACTTCGCCGATCTGTACGAACAGCGGAACTTTAACGACTGCGCCGGTAGACAGGGTAGCCGGTTTGCCGCCAGTACCAGCGGTATCGCCTTTCAGACCTGGGTCGGTTTCAACAACTTCCAGCTCAACGAAGTTCGGCGGAGTTACAGAGATCGGCTGACCGTTCCACAGGGTCACGATGCATTCAGCCTGGTCCAGCAGCCATTTAGCGTTATCGCCTACCGCTTTCTCGTCAGCAGCCAGCTGTTCGAAAGTGGTGTTATTCATAAAGTGCCAGAACTCACCGTCGCTATACAGGAAAGTCAGGTTCATGTCGGCTACGTCTGCGCCTTCAGCGGAGTCAGTAGACTTGAAGGTTTTCTCTACGCGAGTACCGGTCAGCAGGCGACGCAGCTTAACGCGCGCAAACGCCTGGCCTTTACCTGGTTTAACGAATTCGCTGGCTTCAACCGCATAAGGTTCGCCGTCCAACATGATTTTAAGACCAGCACGAAAATCGTTGCTATAGTACGTTGCCATAAGGCCCTCTGAAAATTGTTAACTGGTAGCTAAGCCACAAAATGGCGCATATTGTAACCCTAAATACCCCATCCAGAGAAGATTGGTTATCGCAACTTGCCGATGTTGTGACCGATCCCGATGAACTTCTGCATCTTTTGAATATAGACGCAGATGAAAAACTATTGGCCGGACGCGATGCGAGACGGCTTTTCGCCCTGCGCGTGCCGCGCGCGTTTATTGCCCGCATGGAGAAAGGTAACCCGGACGATCCGCTTTTGCGTCAGGTACTTACCTCCCAGGAAGAGTTTGTTGCCGCGCCAGGCTACTCAACCGATCCGCTGGAAGAACAGCACAGTGTGGTTCCCGGTCTGCTGCATAAATATCGCAATCGGGCACTGTTGCTGGTCAAAGGCGGTTGTGCGGTGAATTGTCGCTATTGCTTCCGTCGACACTTCCCATATGCCGAAAACCAAGGCAATAAACGCAACTGGCAGGTCGCTCTCGACTACATTACCGCGCATCCTGAGCTGGATGAAATCATCTTCTCTGGTGGCGATCCGTTAATGGCCAAAGACCACGAACTGGACTGGTTGCTCACGCAACTGGAAGCCATTCCGCACATTAAACGCCTGCGTATTCACAGCCGTTTGCCGATAGTGATCCCTGCGCGCATTACCGAAGGACTGGTCGAACGTTTTGCGCGCTCCTCTCTGCAGATTCTGCTGGTCAATCACATTAACCATGCCAATGAAGTTGATGAGACGTTTCGCCAGGCGATGAGTAGTCTGCGCGCCGCGGGCGTTACGCTACTCAACCAAAGCGTATTGCTGCGTGGCGTGAACGATAACGCACAAACCCTGGCTAACCTTAGCAACGCACTATTTGATGCCGGTGTGATGCCCTATTACCTGCACGTGCTGGATAAAGTACAGGGTGCCGCCCACTTTATGGTCAGCGATGATAAAGCGCGTCACATTATGCGTGAACTGCTGACACTGGTTTCCGGTTACATGGTCCCCAAACTGGCGCGTGAAATTGGTGGAGAGCCAAGTAAAACGCCGTTGGACCTGCAGTTACGCCAACAATAACCATTATTGAGTGTCCGATTTCGGACACTCGCTATCGATCACGATTATTTAATATCCCTGCAGGTGGAGCCGCACTTTTAATATGTGCTATTTTAATTAGCGCTGTAAAATCATTCATTCGTAAATTTTATCAATAGTTTCAAATGCAGAGCATTTATAAATATATGGTTAGGGAGAACCTTTTATGGCTATAAGTATTAAGGGCGTTAATACCGGCGTTATTCGTCAAAAGAATGAATTTGTTGCTTTGGCATTAAAGATAAAAGAGCCAAGAAATAAGGAGTCGTTGTTTTTTCTTTCTCCGCTTGGGCTAAGAGACTTGCTTATTGCTCTGGAAAGCAGGCTATCCACCAAACATCAACTAAGCGAAGACAAGCGTGTGCAGTATGAGAAAGAATGCGAGAAAGCCAGCAAAAAGATGCACGAAAACATTCCGTTAATTCAGGAAGATGAGCTAAAAAATGCGGATATTAACCGTCGCATAGATTCACTGACGTTAGTGGATGATAAAGGGGAAAACTTAGCATTTTCTCTGACGCTGCATGACGGGAAAACAGATGAATTACTGGTTAATGAATTACAGATTCAGGTGTTGGCGCATGCAATTATTCATGCAATAAATAATGCTGGCATGCGGGATTTAGCGCTACGAATTACATCGCTGCTGGATTTCCTGCCGCTGTACGATGTGGATTGCCAGCAAAACGACAATCTGGAATACGACTCTTATACACAACCCGAATGGAAACATAACCTGTTTAATCATTATCTGGCGATTATTTACCGCTATACGGATGATAAAGGAAAAGCCCATTTCTGTGGTTCGGTAGTAAAAACTCGCGCCGCTTCCGGCAGCAAAGAGGCCGAAGCCATTACTCGCCGCCTGCTCGATTTCAGCCCACGGCTGAAAAAACTTGCCGGTGTACCGTGCCAGGTATTTATCAGAACGTTGACGGGTGATAAGACGCAAAAGCTCAATCAGGATCAGTGCCTGCGCGCGCTGCATCATTTACGCGTTCAGTCTGCACATAAGACTCAGAATGCCTGATGGCGCTGCGCTTATCAGGCCTACGATTGCATGAGTCTGTCCAGGCCACTTTATTACACAAAATCATTCAATCTGCATCGCGGCGGCAAACGAAGAAAATCCCCAGGAGCATAGATAACTATGTGACTGGGGTTTCACAGCGCAGCCAACAAAGAGGCTGGTTGAAGGATGAAGTGTAATCAGTTAGGGCACTTATAAACCTGTCCAATCATCTCACTGGCGGTAGGAACAAAGCTGGACAGCATTCCCTGCGATGGGCTGCTGACACCATAAATCACGTTACCGCCCATTGCCGCAGCCTGGTTACGCAGATCGTTTGCTGCGCCACGCATTGAGCCGCCCTCTTCGCCGTGCTGGCCAGAAAGCCAGTTGCTTTGCTTACCGGTTGCCGTGCCTATCAGTTGGCACTCTGCGCCAGGCTTGTCTTCGACAAAGCGTACGCTTTGCCCGGCTGAACTCAGTTCGTTGCTGGAGCTACAACCCGCCATCAGTAGCGCGGCACCAACGATCCCTGCTAAATATTTCACGTGCATGTCATTCCCCATGATCAATTAGTTGGACGTTATGTCCGTAGCTGAATCATATACTAAAAAGATGACCAAAAGAAAAACCCCCGGACATTTCTGCCCAGGGGTTTCTCAATTCTGAGAGGTTCAGAACAACATGATTACATCATGCCGCCCATTCCACCCATGCCGCCCATACCACCAGCAGCACCTAAGTCAGGTGCATCGCCTTTCGGCAGGTCGGTAACCATGCACTCGGTGGTGATCATCAGACCCGCAACAGAAGCCGCGTACTGCAGAGCAGAACGAGTTACTTTGGTTGGATCCAGGATACCCATGTCGATCATGTTGCCGTATTCTTCAGTTGCAGCGTTGTAACCGTAGTTACCGTCACCGGCTTTCACGGTGTTAGCCACTACAGACGGCTCTTCGCCGCAGTTCAGTACGATTTGACGCAGTGGGGATTCCATTGCGCGCAGCGCAACTTTAATACCTACGTTCTGGTCTTCGTTCTGACCTTTCAGGCCGGCAATTTTAGATGCTACGCGAATCAGCGCAACGCCACCACCAGCAACCACGCCTTCTTCTACCGCAGCACGGGTAGCGTGCAGGGCATCTTCAACGCGGGCTTTCTTCTCTTTCATTTCAACTTCAGTCGCAGCACCAACTTTGATAACCGCAACGCCGCCTGCCAGTTTCGCTACGCGCTCCTGCAGTTTTTCACGGTCATAGTCGGAAGTTGCTTCTTCGATCTGCTGACGAATCTGAGTCACGCGACCCTGGATTGCAGCTTCGTCGCCCACGCCATCGATGATGGTGGTGGTATCTTTGTTGATAACAACGCGTTTCGCCTGGCCCAGATCTTCCAGAGTTGCTTTTTCCAGCTCCATACCGATCTCTTCAGAGATAACGGTACCACCGGTCAGGGTAGCGATATCCTGCAGCATTGCTTTACGACGATCGCCGAAGCCAGGTGCTTTAACCGCAGCGACTTTCACGATACCGCGCATGGTGTTAACAACCAGAGTTGCCAGCGCTTCACCTTCAACATCTTCAGCGATGATCAGCAGCGGTTTGCCTGCTTTCGCTACAGCTTCCAGAACCGGCAGCATTTCGCGGATGTTGGAGATTTTCTTGTCAGCCAGCAGGATGAACGGGCTTTCCAGTTCTACTGCGCCAGTTTCCGGCTTGTTGATGAAGTAAGGAGACAGATAGCCACGGTCGAACTGCATACCTTCAACCACGTCCAGTTCGTCCTGCAGACCGGTACCGTCTTCAACGGTGATCACGCCTTCTTTACCGACTTTGTCCATCGCTTCAGCGATCAGTTTACCTACGGTTTCGTCGGAGTTAGCGGAGATGGTACCAACCTGAGCAATAGCTTTAGAGTCGGAGCACGGTACGGACAGTGCTTTCAGTTCTTCAACAGCAGCAGCGACAGCTTTGTCGATACCACGTTTCAGATCCATCGGGTTCATGCCCGCAGCAACGGCTTTCAGACCTTCAGTGATGATGGACTGAGCCAGTACGGTTGCGGTGGTGGTACCGTCACCTGCAGCGTCGTTCGCTTTAGAGGCAACTTCTTTCACCATCTGCGCACCCATGTTTTCGAACTTGTCTTCCAGTTCGATTTCACGTGCTACGGAAACACCATCTTTAGTGATGGTCGGTGCACCGAAAGATTTATCCAGAACTACGTTACGGCCTTTTGGGCCGAGGGTAACTTTCACTGCATCTGCCAGTACGTTTACGCCGCGCAGCATTTTCACACGAGCGTCGTTACCGAATTTTACGTCTTTAGCTGCCATTTTCTCTTTCCCTTAAATTCGTATGTTCAGTGTCGTTCGCGGATTAGGCTTCAACAATTGCCAGGATGTCGCTTTCAGACATGATCAACACTTCTTCATTGTCGATCTTCTCAGATTTAACACCGTAGCCATCGTTGAAAATAACGATATCGCCGACTTTCACGTCCAGCGGCTGTACGGTACCGTTGTCCAGGATGCGACCCTTACCGACAGCGATGATTTCGCCACGAGTTGATTTACCTGCTGCAGAACCAGTCAGTACGATGCCGCCAGCAGATTTGGATTCAACTTCTTTACGTTTGACGATCACACGATCATGTAACGGACGAATACTCATTGATAGCTCTCCTTTGAGAAAGTCTTTATCAGTTATGGGTGACGCCGGCCCGTAAACGGTTTCCCGGCTAGTGACCAGAGAGATGGGGATGGGGTTTTGTGCCTTCAAGGGGGCAAGCGAAAAAAATTTTTTATCAGCAGAAAATCCCGTCAAAACGCCGACACACCTCACATTTCATAACGATTTCAGTCACGTCGTCATAAGCAAATCTGATTGTGATACCATCAAAAATCTGCGCTATAGCCCGGTCAACGGGCATAAACGGATAACAACTTATGAGTGGACTGAAACAAGAGCTGGGACTGGCTCAGGGCGTTGGCCTGTTGTCGACATCATTGTTAGGTACAGGCGTTTTTGCCGTCCCCGCGCTGGCTGCGCTGGTGGCTGGCAATAACAGTCTGTGGGCCTGGCCGGTGCTGATTGTTTTAGTCTTTCCCGTGGCGATTGTCTTCGCCGTTCTGGGACGTCATTTTCCCAGTGCGGGCGGCGTGGCGCATTTTGTCGGCATGGCCTTTGGCTCACGCCTGGAGCGCGTCACCGGGTGGCTGTTTTTGTCGGTGATTCCCGTCGGTTTGCCTGCTGCGTTGCACATCGCCGCCGGATTTGGTCAGGCGATGTTTGGCTGGCATGACGAGCAGCTTCTGCTGGCTGAGCTGGGTACGCTGGCATTGGTTTGGTACATCGGCTCCCGCGGCGCAAGCTCAAGCGCTAATCTGCAAACGGTCATTGCCGGACTGATTGTTGCCCTCATTGTTGCTATCTGGTGGGCGGGCGATCTGAAACCAGTCGAAATCCCCTTCCCTGCAATTAGCGATATTGAACTCCCCGGTCTGTTCGCCGCGCTGTCGGTGATGTTCTGGTGTTTTGTTGGCCTCGAAGCGTTTGCTCACCTGGCATCTGAATTCAAAAATCCGGAACGAGACTTCCCACGCGCGCTGATGATCGGCCTGCTGCTGGCTGGGTCTGTTTATTGGGCATGCACCGTCGTCGTTCTCCATTTTGGTGCCTACGGCGAGCAAATGGCCGCCGCAGCATCGCTGCCAGAAATCGTCGTGCAACTGTTTGGTGTACAGGCACTGTGGGTCGCCTGCATCATTGGTTATTTGGCCTGTTTTGCCAGCCTCAACATTTATATTCAAAGTTTCGCTCGACTGGTCTGGTCGCAAGCGCAGTATAAGCCTGAGAGTTATCTGGCTCGTCTGTCCCCCCGCCACCTTCCGCGCAATGCGCTAAACGCCGTATTGGGCTGCTGCGTAGTCAGTACTCTGTGCATCTATATGCTGCAAATCAATCTCGATGCGTTAATCGTCTACGCCAACGGCATCTTTATTATGATTTATTTGCTGTGCATGTTGGCGGGTTGTCGATTACTGAAAGGGCATTACCGCGCACTGGCGGTCATTGGTGGTCTGCTGTGCCTACTACTACTGGCAATGGTCGGCTGGAAGAGTTTGTACGCGTTGATTATGCTGGCAGGGCTGTGGCTGTTTTTACCCCGCAGGCCGGATAAGGCAACGTTGACGCCATCATCCGGCCTATAAACACTTTTGCCGGATGGCGCTAACGCTTATCCGGCCTACATACTGAGCCTTAATCCCGACGATCGTCTTTATGTTCGATGCTGTCGCGCTTGTCATCCTTGCGCTGAAATTCACCATCAAAAGTCTCACCGCCACCGGTTCCGGCGCTAAAACCACCGCCAGGCATACGCGAAAAACGTAAATGTGGCAGCAGTTTCATCGTCAGATGTTTTTGCACCGGGGGTAATAAAAGAAGAAGACCGAGGAAATCGGTGAAAAAACCAGGCAGTACCAACAGCAGACCGGCGATAATCAGCGATACACTTTTGATCATTTCTGCAGCCGGACTTTCACCAGCCGCCATTTTTTGTTGCATCAGTAAAAAGTTCTTAAATCCCTGATTACGAACCAGAGACATACCGATAACCGACGTAAAAATAACCAAAATCAGCGTCATCAGGACGCCCATCACATGGGCAACCTGAATAAAAATAGATATCTCTATGTAAACATAGAGAAAAATGGCAAGTAATGGTATCCAGCGCAAAGGGATCTCCTGTTAATAACAGCCGTTTTGTTCAACTTCTGTTCGAAAAATTATGTTAATCGCATCGATTTGATATTGTGGTGGTTAGCAAAATTTCAAGTGGCTTGTACACTAATATTTAGGGTTAATCACAAAGGGGTGATCCATTTCACAGAATAATAAATAAGGGGTAAATTCCACGCTTTAAGTGATCCAGATTACGGTAGAAATCCTTAACCAGCATATGATCTCGGGTATCAGACCGATGCAGGGGATAATCGTCGGTCGAGAAACAATCGAAATCACATATATCCTGTGTGTTTAGTCAAATCATTGGCAGCTTGAAAAAGAAGGTTCACATGTTAAACAACATTCGTATCGAAGAAGACTTGTTGGGTACCAGGGAAGTTCCAGCGGACGCCTACTACGGTGTCCACACTCTGAGAGCGATTGAAAACTTCTACATTAGCAACAGCAAAATCAGCGATATTCCTGAATTTGTTCGCGGTATGGTAATGGTTAAAAAGGCAGCGGCAATGGCCAACAAAGAGCTGCAAACCATTCCTAAGAGTGTGGCAAATGCCATCATCGCGGCGTGTGATGAAGTCCTGAATAACGGAAAATGCATGGATCAGTTCCCGGTAGACGTTTACCAGGGTGGTGCGGGTACCTCCGTCAACATGAACACCAACGAAGTTCTGGCCAATATCGGTCTGGAACTGATGGGTCACCAGAAAGGTGAATATCAGTACCTGAACCCGAACGACCACGTTAACAAATGTCAGTCTACCAACGATGCATACCCAACTGGCTTCCGTATCGCTGTATACGCATCCATCATCAAACTGATTGATGCACTGAACCAGCTGCGTGAAGGCTTTGAGAAAAAAGCCGATGAATTCCAGGACATCCTGAAAATGGGTCGTACCCAGCTGCAGGATGCTGTACCGATGACTCTCGGTCAGGAATTCCGTGCTTTCAGCGTACTGCTGAAAGAAGAAGTGAAAAACATTGGGCGTACCGCTGAGCTGCTGCTGGAAGTTAACCTCGGCGCGACAGCAATCGGTACTGGTCTGAACACGCCGAAAGAGTACTCTCCGCTGGCAGTACAGAAACTGGCTGAAGTCACTGGCTTCGCCTGTGTTCCGGCAGAAGACCTGATTGAAGCAACTTCTGACTGTGGCGCATACGTTATGGTGCACGGCGCACTGAAACGTCTGGCTGTGAAGATGTCCAAAATCTGTAACGACCTGCGTTTGCTCTCCTCTGGTCCGCGTGCGGGTCTGAACGAGATCAACCTGCCGGAACTGCAGGCTGGGTCTTCTATCATGCCAGCTAAAGTGAACCCGGTTGTTCCGGAAGTCGTAAACCAGGTGTGCTTCAAAGTCATCGGTAACGATATCACTGTCACCATGGCATCTGAAGCTGGTCAGCTGCAGCTGAACGTAATGGAGCCGGTCATTGGTCAGGCAATGTTTGAATCCATTCACATTCTGAGCAACGCTTGCTACAACCTGCTGGAAAAATGCGTTAGTGGTATCACTGCTAACAAAGAAGTCTGTGAAGCGTTTGTATTCAACTCCATCGGCATCGTTACTTACCTCAACCCGTTCATCGGTCACCACAACGGCGACATCGTCGGTAAAATTTGTGCCGAAACTGGTAAGAGCGTACGTGAAGTTGTCCTGGAACGCGGTCTGTTGACCGAGTCTGAACTGGACGATATCTTCTCTGCACAGAACCTGATGCACCCTGCTTATAAAGCAAAACGTTATACTGATGAAAGCGAACAGTAATCGTGTAGGGTAGTACCGGAGAAGGCACGTCATGATGACGTGCCTTTTTTCTTACTCGAAGTTACTTAAAAACAACAATTTAATATCAACTTGTTAAACAACAAGGAAGGCTAATATGATAGTTTTAGAACTTATCATCGTTTTGCTGGCAATCTTTTTAGGTGCCAGACTTGGGGGTATCGGTATTGGATTTGCAGGTGGGCTGGGTGTTCTGGTTCTTGCCGCTATCGGCGTAAAACCCGGTAATATCCCGTTCGATGTTATTTCCATCATCATGGCGGTTATCGCTGCCATTTCAGCTATGCAGATTGCAGGTGGTCTGGACTATCTGGTTCATCAAACTGAAAAACTGCTGCGTAAGAACCCGAAATACATCACGATCCTTGCACCTATCGTGACCTATTTCCTGACTATCTTTGCCGGTACTGGCAACATCTCTCTGGCAACGCTGCCGGTTATCGCTGAAGTTGCGAAGGAACAAGGTATCAAGCCTTGCCGTCCGCTCTCTACCGCAGTGGTTTCTGCACAGATTGCGATTACGGCTTCTCCAATCTCCGCAGCCGTGGTTTACATGTCTTCCGTCATGGAAGGTCATGGCATCAGCTACATTCACCTGCTGTCCGTGGTCATTCCGTCCACCCTGCTGGCCGTTCTGGTGATGTCCTTCCTGATCACCGCACTGTTCAACTCCAAACTGTCTGACGACCCGATTTATCGTAAGCGTCTGGAAGAAGGCCTGGTTGAACTGCGCGGTGAAAGACAAGTTGAAATCAAAGCTGGCGCGAAAACCTCCGTTTGGCTGTTCCTGCTGGGCGTGGTTTGCGTAGTTGTATACGCCATCATCAACAGCCCAAGCCTTGGCCTGGTCGCTAAACCGCTGATGAACACCACCAACGCAATCCTGATCATCATGCTGAGCGTCGCGACGCTGACCACGATCGTCTGCCGCGTTGAAACTGACTCCATCCTGAACTCCAGCACCTTCAAAGCCGGTATGAGCGCCTGTATTTGTATCCTTGGTGTTGCATGGCTGGGTGATACCTTCGTATCTCACAACATTGACTGGATCAAAGATACTGCAGGTAGCGTAATTCAGGGTCATCCGTGGCTGCTGGCGGTCATCTTCTTCTTTGCTTCCGCGCTGCTGTACTCTCAGGCTGCAACCGCTAAAGCACTGATGCCGATGGCTCTGGCTCTGAACGTTTCCCCACTGACGGCTGTTGCATCTTTCGCCGCTGTTTCTGGTCTGTTCATTCTGCCAACCTACCCAACTCTGGTTGCGGCGGTTCAGATGGATGACACCGGTACAACTCGCATCGGTAAATTCGTCTTTAACCATCCGTTCTTCATCCCAGGTACTCTGGGTGTGGTTCTGGCTGTCTGCTTCGGCTTCTTGCTGGGCAGCTTCATGCTGTAAGACTTTACTGCAGGGTGCCTTCGCGCCCTGCAGTTCCTCCTCCCCACCCCGCTTTAGCTAACATCCTTCCCTCGTCCGTTGTATAGTGACCATTCTTTTGCTGGTTACTCTGTTCTTTCGAGGTGTTTATGCTTGATGTAAAGAGTCAGGATATTTCCATCCCCGATACCGTTGTGGTGCTCTGTACCGCCCCGGATGAAGCAACCGCCCAGGATCTCGCCGCCAAAGTGCTGGCGGAAAAGCTGGCTGCCTGCGTGACCCTGCTACCCGGTGCGACCTCCCTCTACTATTGGGAAGGCAAACTGGAACAGGAATATGAAGTGCAGATGATTTTAAAAACCACCGTCACACACCAGCAAGCCCTTCTCGATTGCCTGAAGTCACATCATCCGTATCAAACGCCTGAACTTCTGGTTTTACCCGTCACTCACGGAGACTTTGATTACCGCTCATGGCTCAACGCATCCTTACGCTGATCCTGCTGCTGTGCAGCACATCTACCTTTGCTGGATTATTTGACGCGCCTGGCCGCTCGCAGTTTGTACCTGCCGATCGGGCGTTTGTTTTTGATTTTCAGCAAAACCAACACGATCTGAACCTCACATGGCAGGTTAAAGATGGCTATTATCTGTATCGCAAACAGATAAGCATTACGCCATCTCAGGCCGATATTGCCGAGATAAAACTGCCGCCAGGCGTCTGGCATGAAGATGAGTTTTACGGCAAAAGTGAGATTTACCGTAAACAGCTGACTATCCCGATCACGGTCAATCAGGCTAAGTCTGGCGCAACATTAACGATCACATACCAGGGCTGCGCCGACGCCGGATTTTGCTATCCACCAGAAACAAAAACGGTGCCATTAAGTGAAGTGTCTGCCGGTGCCGCGGCCTCCCCTGCGCCAGCCCCAGCCACTACAGATCCGCAAGAGAAACCGCAGCCCACGGCCCAACTTCCCTTTTCCGCACTGTGGGCATTGCTGATTGGAATTGGTATCGCGTTTACGCCTTGCGTACTGCCGATGTATCCGCTGATTTCCGGAATCGTACTGGGTGGCAAGCAACGCTTATCAACCGGACGGGCACTGCTGCTGACGTTTATCTATGTCCAGGGGATGGCGCTCACCTATACCGCCCTGGGTCTGGTTGTTGCTGCCGCCGGTTTACAGTTCCAAGCTGCGCTTCAGCATCCCTACGTCCTGATTGGCCTTGCCGTCATCTTTACGCTGCTGGCTCTGTCGATGTTTGGCCTGTTCACACTGCAACTGCCTTCATCGCTGCAAACGCGCCTCACGCTAATGAGTAACCGCCAGCAAGGCGGAGCTCCCGGCAGCGTCTTTGCGATGGGGGCGATTGCTGGCCTCATCTGTTCTCCTTGCACAACGGCCCCGCTAAGCGCGATTTTGCTGTATATCGCTCAGAGCGGGAACATGTGGCTGGGAGGCGGCACGCTGTATCTGTATGCGTTGGGGATGGGATTACCTCTGATGCTGATTACCGTATTTGGCAACCGCCTGCTGCCTAAAAGTGGCCCATGGATGGAACATGTCAAAACCGCTTTTGGCTTTGTCATTCTGGCGCTTCCCGTCTTCTTACTCGAACGTATCGTTGGCGACGAGTGGGGCGTTCGCTTATGGTCACTGTTAGGCGTCGCGTTCTTTGGCTGGGCGTTCATTACCAGCCTGCAGGCAAAGCACACCTGGATGCGTATCTTGCAGATTGTCCTGTTAGCCGCAGCACTGGTATGCGTGCGTCCACTGCAAGACTGGGCGTTCGGCGCGCCGCATACTCAAACCCAGGCACACCTTAACTTCACGCCGGTGGCATCGGTAGATGCGTTAAATCAAGCGCTGGAGCAAGCTAAAGGCAGGCCAGTCATGCTGGATCTGTATGCCGACTGGTGTGTAGCCTGTAAGGAATTTGAAAAGTACACGTTCAGTAATCCGCAGGTTCAGCAAGCGCTAGGCAACACGGTGCTGTTGCAAGCGGATGTGACAGCAAACAATGCCCAGGATGTCGCTCTGCTGAAACATCTACAGGTTTTAGGTTTGCCGACTATCTTGTTCTTTGATGCCGAGGGAAAAGAGCATCCGGAGGCCCGGGTAACGGGTTTTATGGATGCCGCTACCTTCAGCGCACATTTGCGCGATCGCCAACCGTGAGCGACACTTGCAACAGGAAATACGGAGGAGAATACCGTGCAACGTGAAGATGTCCTGGGAGAAGCCCTGAAATTACTTGAGGTGCAAGGGATAGCCAATACCACGCTGGAAATGGTGGCCGAACGTATCGATTATCCTCTGGATGAACTGCAGCGCTTTTGGCCCGATAAAGAGGCCATTCTGTACGATGCGCTACGTTACCTCAGCCAGCGGGTGGATGTCTGGCGGCGTCAGCTTTTGCTGGATGACACCCTGAGCGCTGAGCAGAAATTGCTGGCGCGCTACACCGCACTGTCCGAATGCGTGAGCAATAATCGCTATCCCGGCTGTCTGTTCATCGCCGCCTGTACGTTTTACCCTGATCCCGGGCATCCGATCCATCAGTTAGCCGATCAGCAAAAAAAGGCAGCACATGACTTCACCCATGAACTGCTCACGACGCTGGAAGTTGACGACCCGGCAATGGTCGCCAAACAGATGGAACTGGTGCTGGAAGGCTGCCTGAGCCGCATGCTGGTTAATCGTAGTCATGCTGATGTCGAAACGGCACACCACCTGGCTGAAGATATCTTACGCTTTGCCCAGTGCCGAATGGGCGGTGCGCTGACCTAAGCGAGCATTATCTGTTTTAGCCGCATCTGTCGGGAAGATTTGTGCAAACTTCAGGCATAACCATGCAGATTGCCGCAATATTAAGCGGTTGAACAATGTTTCCAGAAATTTGATTGAC
The DNA here is from genome assembly GCF_009905315.1 of Citrobacter sp. LUTT5. Taxonomy (NCBI): domain Bacteria; kingdom Pseudomonadati; phylum Pseudomonadota; class Gammaproteobacteria; order Enterobacterales; family Enterobacteriaceae; genus Citrobacter; species Citrobacter sp. LUTT5. Next base: position 4,548,948 of record NZ_CP047606.1, read on the forward strand.
TGACAGACGTGAATACGGTTTAATGCGCCCCGTTGCCCGGATAGCTCAGTCGGTAGAGCAGGGGATTGAAAATCCCCGTGTCCTTGGTTCGATTCCGAGTCCGGGCACCACTATTCAGAAGAACCCGCCTATGGCGGGTTTTTTGCTTTCAGGGTTCTGCTAGATTTCTGATCGTTCTGTCCACTGCGACTCCTACCCTACCTCATCACGCCAGTTAAACCTTCCAGTGAGACCACGATGGTACTGCAAAAAATATAGCGGTATCAGGCACACCTCTTTTTCTGGCGTGCTTAACCGTAGGCCAGATTTGAGTGATTTATCTGAACAGCCTTGGGCACTAAACCAGTGGGTGAAGGAACTGGGCATAGAGTAGCCAGGATTCTGCAGGTAGCGAATAACCCGATCGCGTTGCAAGGTACGCACATTCATCCCCAGGGGCTGGAACTGGTCGCCGCCTCGATATCTGAAGCAAACGCCAGGGAGTAAAGGCCAACCTTAATCTACAATTGCCATCATACCGAGCAAATAGTGAGTCAACGAGGAATCTGGATGGTGAAAACAAAAATCATACAGCCAGCGCAGGGGGCTCATGCCTATCCGTTGCTGATCAAGAGCCTACTGCTGTCGGGTGGGCGTTCTCATCCCGAGCGAGAAATCGTCTACGCCGATAAGCTCCGTTACGACTATCGTACCCTCAAACAGCGCATTCATCGCCTGGCAAACATGCTGACAGCGGCCGGTGTCATGCCTGGAGACACCGTCGCCCTGCTAGATTGGGACAGCCATCGCGCCCTCGAGTGCTTCTTCGCGGTACCCATGATTGGGGCCGTGCTGCACACGGTGAACGTCCGCTTCTCGGCGGACCAAATCGCTTACACCATGAATCATGCCGAGGACAACCTGGTACTGGTGCACGACGACTTCTTGCCGGTTGTCGAGTCACTGGCTGAGACGCTGACCACTGTCCGGGGATACATCCAGCTTAGCGACGAAGAATCGAAGGCGACCAGCCTGCCGGTACTAGGGGAATATGAGACCCTGCTCGCCGCAGCGGGAGAACTCTTTGACTTCCCCGACTTCGATGAAAACTCGATAGCTACCTTGTTCTATACCACTGGAACCACGGGCAATCCCAAGGGAGTCTACTTCAGCCATCGCCAGCTGGTCCTGCACACGCTCAATGAGCTGGGTCTCCTGGCTGCCCACGAGGGACAGTCGCTGCTACGATCGAACGATGTCTACATGCCGATCACCCCTATGTTCCACGTGCATGCCTGGGGCGCTCCTTATGTCGCAACAATGCTGGGTGTGAAGCAGGTATACCCCGGTCGTTACGAACCCAACAAACTGGTGCGGTTTTATCACGATGAGGGTGTGACCTTCTCGCATTGTGTGCCAACCATTTTGCAGATGATCCTTGAGTGCGAAGAAGCCACGCAGACTGATCTGTCAGGATGGAAGATGTTACTCGGTGGCAGTTCACTGTCCCTTGGACTGGCGACACAGGCCCACCATAGGGGCATACGCATTCACGCCGGCTATGGCATGTCTGAGACCTGTCCCCTGCTCTGTATGACCCACTTAAGCGATGCCGAGCTGGCCCTTCCCATGGATGAACAGTTACCCCCGCGGATTCGGACCGGCCTGCCTGTCCCGTTGGTGGATCTACGTATCGTCGATGGCGAAGGTCGGGAGGTGGTGCACGACGGAGAAGCCCTGGGCGAAATAGTGGTACGAGCCCCTTGGTTGACTCAGGGCTACCTGAAGGAACCCGAGAAAGGAGCTGAGCTATGGAATGGCAGTTGGCTGCACACCGGCGACATAGCCTCTATCGATCCCCATGGGATAGTGGAAATCAAGGATCGCATCAAAGACGTAATCAAGACGGGCGGTGAGTGGATAAGCACGCTGGAGCTGGAGAACCTCATCAGCTCACACGCGGCGGTCAGGTCGGTAGCCGTCGTCGGGATACCTGATGAGCAGTGGGGCGAACGCCCCCTGGCTCTGGTGGTTTGCAAGGAAGGGGAGGACCTGGAGCCACAGGCCATAGCGACACATCTACAAGGATTCGTCGACCGCGGCCACATCACTAAATGGGCGATCCCACGACAGATAAGGATAGTCCCGGATATTCCCAAAACCAGCGTTGGCAAGATCAACAAGCGCCTGATTCGGGAGCTCGAAGCCAGCAATGGGAAGGATATCATTTAAGCGATCTGTCGCATTCACAGCGTAAGGTTAACAACAGTCACACTGCTTATATTTCAGGTAGCTTGCCGATATCAATGCTCTGCCGGGGAACTCACCGTCCCCGGGCGGATGCTGATCCCCCTTTAGCAACATGGGGTTCTGGTCGATGTCAGGTCCTGCTGGACGAAAACCCGTCCTCAGCGCCTTCCATTCAGCCTGATCATTTACCTAAATCTGCTTTATTCAACAACGCCAGATTCACCCTCACTCATGCTTTCTTTGCTTTGAATAAACCGCAGCGCCAAATAAAGGTCTGGTGCCAGAATCATGTCGTCGTCCTTCATTGTCGGTCGACTCTCTTTAAACCAGCGTGTTAACTCCGTTTTCCGGCCCGCAAGAATTAACTTAATCTGCCGCCCCTTCAGGTCCCGCTTTAACTCATTAATGGTTGCCAGGACGCTGATATCTGAATAGGTAAAGCAAGAAACGGCGTCAATGACCACCCATTTAGGTTGTAGTACTGCACCATCGACTAAATTCAAAACGCGGCGCTTAAAATAGGCCACATTAAAATAGGTCAGCGGTGAGTTAAATCGGTACATCAACACGCCAGGGATCATTTTCACATCAGTTGAATTCCCTAATGAGTGAATCATCCCATTTTCGTCAATTCCCAATAAGTGTTCAGTAGGACGAAAAACTGTGCGCAGGAACTGCAACAGACCCAGCAATACCGCAAGGCCGATCCCCTGAATAACACCAATAATCAGAACACAGCCAAAAGTGAAGAACGCCAGGCGAAATGCGGGTTTATTTCTTCGCCTCAGATTCCAGAGTCCGCGTAAATCAATCAATGACCACGATGCATAAATTAGAACAATGCCTAATGCAGATACCGGAATAAATTGTAATGGCTGCGTGAAAAATACCACGACAATTCCGATGATTAAGGCTGCAACAACGGAAACCAGCTGACTTTTCCCTCCGGTGGAGTCATTTACCGCAGTCCGGGAATCGGCTCCGCTAATCGCAAACCCCTGAGATAAGCCAGACATCAAATTCGCAACACCCAAAGCCCTGAACTCAGCATCAGCATTTATTTCGTATCCATTTTTCGCGGCAAAACTGCGAGCGGTTAGCATCAGGCTAACAAAACTGACTAATGCCAGGTTCAGCGCAGGGATCAATAAATCACGCGCCAGACCAGGCTGAAATGAGCCCCAGTGAACAACAGGCAAACCAGACTGGAAGCCCGATCCCCCAATAGTGGCAATACCATACTGCTGTGCAGATGTGACCCATACCAGCGCCGTTGTTATCACAATTGCAATTAACGGTGCTGGCCATTGGCTACGAAACGTTTTGATAGCTATTAAAATCGCTAACGTTAGGATGGAGATCCCTAAGGTTAATAAATGAATTTCTGAGAGTCGGCCTGGCAGGGCAATAATCTTTTCAATCACTTGCTCTTCATCAAGCGTAATCCCCAGCACCTTACCGAGTTGCCCGACAATAATCGTCACGGCAACGCCGTTAAGCAGCCCCGTTAGAATGGGATGAGAAAGCAGATCAGCAAGCGCACCCAGGCGAAACTTACTGGCAAGTAGACACCATCCTCCCATCATCACGGTCATGACGATTGTTAACTGCCAGTGGAGTTCTGGATTTCCGGCAGAAAGAGGAACCACAACTGCCGCAATTACCGCGCAGGTCGTGGCATCAGGGCCAACAATCAATTGGCGGGAAGAACCAAACAGTGCATAAGCTAGCATTGGCAAAACGCAGGAATATAACCCGACGATAGCCCCGACTCCCGCCAACTCAGCGTAAGCAATCGCAACCGGTAGTGCTACGGCAGCAACGGATAACCCGGCTTTAACATCATGTTTTAGCCAGCTTTTATCGTACGCTAATAAATTTTTTAGACCCGGCATGTAGTTTAATACCATTTTTCCGAACACTTTATTCTCCGGATTGACCCTTACTAATAGATAAAGGTACACGTAACTGCCGCAGGAGATCCTGATATTTTCGGGAGGTAATACAGATAATTCAGATTGGGTGTTTATCGCGTATGCCGCAGAATGGCTTGTGTTATGCAGGCTCAGGATATTATTGCTTTGCACCCGATGGTGCTGCGATGTGCGTGATGCGCTGCGCTTATCAGGCCTGCACAATACGTTCAGCCCGGCGGTTTTTACCCCGCACACACGCAAAAAAGCCCATCCGTCAGGATGGGCTTCTTCACTTTATTTGATGCCTGGCAGTTCCCTACTCTCGCATGGGGAGACCCCACACTACCATCGGCGCTACGGCGTTTCACTTCTGAGTTCGGCATGGGGTCAGGTGGGACCACCGCGCTACAGCCGCCAGGCAAATTCTGTTATTAACCCGCTTTTCGCCGGTTAATGTAATCTGTATCAAGCTGAATCTCGTCTCTTCGCCAAAACATCTTCGGCGTTGTAAGGTTAAGCCTCACGGTTCATTAGTATCGGTTAGCTCAATGTATCGCTACACTTACACACCCGACCTATCAACGTCATCGTCTTTAACGTTCCTTCAGGAGACTTATAGTCTCAGGGAGAACTCATCTCGGGGCAAGTTTCGTGCTTAGATGCTTTCAGCACTTATCTCTTCCGCATTTAGCTACCGGGCAATGCCATTGGCATGACAACCCGAACACCAGTGATGCGTCCACTCCGGTCCTCTCGTACTAGGAGCAGCCCCCCTCAATTCTCCAGCGCCCACGGCAGATAGGGACCGAACTGTCTCACGACGTTCTAAACCCAGCTCGCGTACCACTTTAAATGGCGAACAGCCATACCCTTGGGACCTACTTCAGCCCCAGGATGTGATGAGCCGACATCGAGGTGCCAAACACCGCCGTCGATATGAACTCTTGGGCGGTATCAGCCTGTTATCCCCGGAGTACCTTTTATCCGTTGAGCGATGGCCCTTCCATTCAGAACCACCGGATCACTAAGACCTGCTTTCGCACCTGCTCGAGCCGTCACTCTCGCAGTCAAGCTAGCTTATGCCTTTGCACTAACCTCCTGATGTCCGACCAGGATTAGCTAACCTTCGTGCTCCTCCGTTACTCTTTAGGAGGAGACCGCCCCAGTCAAACTACCCACCAGACACTGTCCGCAACCCGGATCACGGGTCCACGTTAGAACACCAGCCATTAAAGGGTGGTATTTCAAGGATGGCTCCATGCAGACTGGCGTCCACACTTCAAAGCCTCCCACCTATCCTACACATCAAGGACCAGTGTTCAGTGTCAAGCTATAGTAAAGGTTCACGGGGTCTTTCCGTCTTGCCGCGGGTACACTGCATCTTCACAGCGAGTTCAATTTCACTGAGTCTCGGGTGGAGACAGCCTGGCCATCATTACGCCATTCGTGCAGGTCGGAACTTACCCGACAAGGAATTTCGCTACCTTAGGACCGTTATAGTTACGGCCGCCGTTTACCGGGGCTTCGATCAAGAGCTTCTCCTTACGGATAACCCCATCAATTAACCTTCCGGCACCGGGCAGGCGTCACACCGTATACGTCCACTTTCGTGTTTGCACAGTGCTGTGTTTTTAATAAACAGTTGCAGCCAGCTGGTATCTTCGACTGATTTCAGCTCCACGGGTAAACCGCTTCACCTACATATCAGCGTGCCTTCTCCCGAAGTTACGGCACCATTTTGCCTAGTTCCTTCACCCGAGTTCTCTCAAGCGCCTTGGTATTCTCTACCTGACCACCTGTGTCGGTTTGGGGTACGATTTCGTGTTACCTGATGCTTAGAGGCTTTTCCTGGAAGCAGGGCATTTGTTACTTCAGCACCGTAGTGCCTCGTCATCACACCTCAGCGTTAAAAAGGTACCGGATTTACCTGGAACCTCCGCCTACATGCTTAAACCGGGACAACCGTCGCCCGGCTAACATAGCCTTCTCCGTCCCCCCTTCGCAGTAACACCAAGTACAGGAATATTAACCTGTTTCCCATCGACTACGCCTTTCGGCCTCGCCTTAGGGGTCGACTCACCCTGCCCCGATTAACGTTGGACAGGAACCCTTGGTCTTCCGGCGTGCGGGTTTTTCACCCGCATTATCGTTACTTATGTCAGCATTCGCACTTCTGATACCTCCAGCATGCCTCACAGCACACCTTCAACGGCTTACAGAACGCTCCCCTACCCAACAACACATAGTGTCGCTGCCGCAGCTTCGGTGCATGGTTTAGCCCCGTTACATCTTCCGCGCAGGCCGACTCGACCAGTGAGCTATTACGCTTTCTTTAAATGATGGCTGCTTCTAAGCCAACATCCTGGCTGTCTGTGCCTTCCCACATCGTTTCCCACTTAACCATGACTTTGGGACCTTAGCTGGCGGTCTGGGTTGTTTCCCTCTTCACGACGGACGTTAGCACCCGCCGTGTGTCTCCCGTGATAACATTCTTCGGTATTCGCAGTTTGCATCGGGTTGGTAAGTCGGGATGACCCCCTAGCCGAAACAGTGCTCTACCCCCGAAGATGAATTCACGAGGCGCTACCTAAATAGCTTTCGGGGAGAACCAGCTATCTCCCGGTTTGATTGGCCTTTCACCCCCAGCCACAAGTCATCCGCTAATTTTTCAACATTAGTCGGTTCGGTCCTCCAGTTAGTGTTACCCAACCTTCAACCTGCCCATGGCTAGATCACCGGGTTTCGGGTCTATACCCTGCAACTTAACGCCCAGTTAAGACTCGGTTTCCCTTCGGCTCCCCTATACGGTTAACCTTGCTACAGAATATAAGTCGCTGACCCATTATACAAAAGGTACGCAGTCACCCCATAAAGAGGCTCCCACTGCTTGTACGTACACGGTTTCAGGTTCTTTTTCACTCCCCTCGCCGGGGTTCTTTTCGCCTTTCCCTCACGGTACTGGTTCACTATCGGTCAGTCAGGAGTATTTAGCCTTGGAGGATGGTCCCCCCATATTCAGACAGGATACCACGTGTCCCGCCCTACTCTTCGAGTTCACAACCTGTGCATTTTGGTGTACGGGACTATCACCCTGTACCGTCGGACTTTCCAGACCGTTCCACTAACACACAAGCTGATTCAGACTCTGGGCTGCTCCCCGTTCGCTCGCCGCTACTGGGGGAATCTCGGTTGATTTCTTTTCCTCGGGGTACTTAGATGTTTCAGTTCCCCCGGTTCGCTTCATTACGCTATGTATTCACGCAATGATAGTGTGTCGAAACACACTGGGTTTCCCCATTCGGAAATCGCCGGTTATAACGGTTCATATCACCTTACCGACGCTTATCGCAGATTAGCACGTCCTTCATCGCCTCTGACTGCCAGGGCATCCACCGTGTACGCTTAGTCGCTTAACCTCACAACCCGAAGATGTTTCTTTCGATTCATCATCGACTTGCAAAAATTTGAGAGACTCGAACACACCGCTTTTCATTTCTTATTACGGAGAAATGAAACAGTGTGTCGTTTCAATTTTCAGCTTGATCCAGATTTTTAAAGAGCAAAACTTCTTAATGCACTCGAAAGTACATTCAGAAGTTCATCATTCATCAGACAATCTGTGTGAGCACTACAAAGAACGTTTCTTTAAGGTAAGGAGGTGATCCAACCGCAGGTTCCCCTACGGTTACCTTGTTACGACTTCACCCCAGTCATGAATCACAAAGTGGTAAGCGCCCTCCCGAAGGTTAAGCTACCTACTTCTTTTGCAACCCACTCCCATGGTGTGACGGGCGGTGTGTACAAGGCCCGGGAACGTATTCACCGTGGCATTCTGATCCACGATTACTAGCGATTCCGACTTCATGGAGTCGAGTTGCAGACTCCAATCCGGACTACGACATACTTTATGAGGTCCGCTTGCTCTCGCGAGGTCGCTTCTCTTTGTATATGCCATTGTAGCACGTGTGTAGCCCTACTCGTAAGGGCCATGATGACTTGACGTCATCCCCACCTTCCTCCAGTTTATCACTGGCAGTCTCCTTTGAGTTCCCGACCGAATCGCTGGCAACAAAGGATAAGGGTTGCGCTCGTTGCGGGACTTAACCCAACATTTCACAACACGAGCTGACGACAGCCATGCAGCACCTGTCTCAGAGTTCCCGAAGGCACCAAAGCATCTCTGCTAAGTTCTCTGGATGTCAAGAGTAGGTAAGGTTCTTCGCGTTGCATCGAATTAAACCACATGCTCCACCGCTTGTGCGGGCCCCCGTCAATTCATTTGAGTTTTAACCTTGCGGCCGTACTCCCCAGGCGGTCGACTTAACGCGTTAGCTCCGGAAGCCACGCCTCAAGGGCACAACCTCCAAGTCGACATCGTTTACGGCGTGGACTACCAGGGTATCTAATCCTGTTTGCTCCCCACGCTTTCGCACCTGAGCGTCAGTCTTTGTCCAGGGGGCCGCCTTCGCCACCGGTATTCCTCCAGATCTCTACGCATTTCACCGCTACACCTGGAATTCTACCCCCCTCTACAAGACTCTAGCCTGCCAGTTTCGGATGCAGTTCCCAGGTTGAGCCCGGGGATTTCACATCCGACTTGACAGACCGCCTGCGTGCGCTTTACGCCCAGTAATTCCGATTAACGCTTGCACCCTCCGTATTACCGCGGCTGCTGGCACGGAGTTAGCCGGTGCTTCTTCTGCGAGTAACGTCAATCGTTGCGGTTATTAACCACAACGCCTTCCTCCTCGCTGAAAGTACTTTACAACCCGAAGGCCTTCTTCATACACGCGGCATGGCTGCATCAGGCTTGCGCCCATTGTGCAATATTCCCCACTGCTGCCTCCCGTAGGAGTCTGGACCGTGTCTCAGTTCCAGTGTGGCTGGTCATCCTCTCAGACCAGCTAGGGATCGTCGCCTAGGTGAGCCGTTACCCCACCTACTAGCTAATCCCATCTGGGCACATCCGATGGCAAGAGGCCCGAAGGTCCCCCTCTTTGGTCTTGCGACGTTATGCGGTATTAGCTACCGTTTCCAGTAGTTATCCCCCTCCATCGGGCAGTTTCCCAGACATTACTCACCCGTCCGCCACTCGTCACCCAAGGAGCAAGCTCCTCTGTGCTACCGTTCGACTTGCATGTGTTAGGCCTGCCGCCAGCGTTCAATCTGAGCCATGATCAAACTCTTCAATTTAAGTTTGATGCTCGTGAATTAAACTTCGTAATGAATTACGTATGTTCACTCAGAGACTTGGTATTCATTTTTCGTCTTGCGACGTTAAGAATCCGTATCTTCGAGTGCCCACACAGATTGTCTGATAAATTGTTAAAGAGCAGTTGCGACGCGCTTTAGCGCTCTGTCGCGAGGTGGCGTATATTACGCTTTCCTCTTTCAGAGTCAACCCTCATTTTCAGGTTTTTCTCTTCAACCGAACCGGCTGTTTGTGTGAAGTGATTCACATCCGCCGTGTCGATGGAGGCGCATTATAGGGAGTTTCCTGTGGCCCGCAACTCTTAAATTGCAGAAAAATGACTGACTGCTGCATTCCACAGCAAAACCCCGCCTTATACCCATTTACACACAGAGTTATCCACAATCGTAAGCAAATTATCTGTCAGCGTCCCTGAAAAGGGAGAGAACCGATATGAAAACCTCTATATAGAAAGAAATTCACTCTACGCTATATAAAGAAGAAGGGCTGACAACTTAAGCTCCATAATCCCTACCACCTTTGAATTACGCCCTCCATCAGGCGATAATACCCGCACAAACCGTGATTCCAGGACCGTGATGAGACACTCACTGCAACGTACTGCTATACGCAAACGCCCGATGAAGCTTGGCACCACCGTGATCCTCATGGTTAGTGCTGTTCTCTTCTCCGTGCTGCTTGTCGTTCATCTGATTTATTTCTCGCAAATTAGCAACATGACGCGCGATGCGTTAGCGAGTAAAGCGCTTGCCGTCGCGCGAACGTTGGCCAACTCTCCGGAGATCCGCCAGGGACTAATGAAAAAGCCCGAGGAAAGCGGTATTCAAGCGATTGCCCAGGCGGTGAATAAGAGCAACGATTTTTTGTTCATCGTCGTCACCGATATGCAAAGCATTCGTTACTCCCATCCCGAAGCACAGCGAATCGGCCAGCCATTTAAAGGCGATGACATTTTGCTGGCCCTGCAAGGTAAAGAGAATGTCGCCATTAATCGCGGGTTTCTGGCTAAAGCCCTGCGGGTATTCACCCCTATATACGACGAACATCACCAGCAAATTGGCGTGGTGGCGATCGGTCTTGAGCTAAGCAGAGTTGCTGAACAGATCAATAACAGCCGCGGCAGCATCATCTGGTCAATCTTATTTGGCGTGCTGGTTGGGCTGCTCGGTACATGGATATTCGTTAAGGTCCTCAAGCGCATTCTGTTTGGTCTGGAACCTTATGAAATCTCCAATCTGTTCGAACAACGCCAGGCGATGCTGCACTCTATAAAGGAAGGAGTCATTGCCGTTGACGAGTGCGGTGAAGTGACGTTGATTAACCAAGCTGCGCAGGAGCTGCTGGATTATCACAAATCACAAGATGATGCCCAGCTCTCCACGCTTAGCCATGCGTGGTCACAAGTGGTCGATTTTTCACAGGTACTACATGACGGAACGCCGCGCCGCGATGAAGAGATCATGGTGAAGGATCGGCTGCTCTTAATTAACACGGTCCCGGTACTCAGCAACGGTAAAATCATCGGCGCCATTTCAACCTTCAGAGATAAGACTGAAGTCCGAAAGTTAATGCAACGCCTGGACGGTATGGTCAACTATGCCGATGCACTTCGTGAACGATCCCACGAATTCATGAATAAATTGCACGTGATTCTAGGATTATTGCATCTGAAAAGTTATAAGCAGCTTGAAAATTACATCCTAAAGACCGCGAACAATTATCAGGAAGAAATTGGCTCACTGTTAGGAAAAATAAAATCTCCGGTGATCGCAGGATTTTTACTCAGTAAGATTAATCGCACATCTGATTTAGGCCATAGCCTGGTCATCAGCAATGAAAGCCAGCTACCGGAGAATAACAACGAAGATCAGGTGGCGGTACTGATTACCGTTCTGGGGAATCTGATTGAAAACGCCCTGGAAGCGCTAGGTCAAGAACCTGGTGGTGAGATCAGCGTATCCTTGCATTATCGACACGGCTGGTTGCATTGCGAAGTGAATGACGATGGTCCGGGGATCGCCCCCGAAAACATTGAGCACATCTTTGAGAAGGGCGTTTCGTCAAAAGGAACCGAACGGGGCGTAGGTTTAGCGCTTGTTAAACAACAGGTTGAAAACGTTGGCGGCAATATATCCGTCGAGTCTGAACCTGGGATCTTCACCCAATTTTTTGTACAGTTACCGTGGAATGGTGAGAGGGCCAGCAGATGATCAATGTCTTAATTGTCGATGACGATGCAATGGTAGCGGAATTAAACCGCCGTTATGTCGCGCAACTCTCCGGTTTTCACTGCTGCGGCACAGCCTCCACGCTGGAGAAAGCAAAAGAGATAATCTTTCATAGCGGTCATCATATCGATCTGATTTTGCTAGATATTTATATGCAAAAAGAAAACGGTCTGGACCTGCTACCGGTTCTGCATAGTGAAGGTTGCAAGTGCGATGTCATCGTCATCTCTTCTGCAGCCGATGCCACCACCATTAAAGATTCACTTCACTACGGCGTCGTTGACTACTTGATCAAACCTTTCCAGGCGTCCCGGTTTGAAGAGGCGCTCACCGGCTGGCTACAGAAAAAAACTGAGATGGAAAAGCATCAGTACTATGAACAGTCTGAGCTTGACCAGTTGATTCACGGCAGCTCCTCCAATGAACAAGAAACGCGGCGCTTACCCAAAGGATTAACGCCACAAACGTTGCGCACGTTGTGCCAGTGGATTGATGAGCACCAGGATCAGGAGTTCTCCACGGATGAGCTGGCTAACGAGGTCAATATCTCGCGCGTCTCTTGCCGTAAATACCTTATCTGGCTCGTCAATTGTCACATCTTATTTACCAGCATCCATTATGGCGTGACCGGCAGACCTGTTTATCGTTATCGCGTGCAGGCTGAACACTACTCATTGCTTAAACAATATTGCCAATAAATACACTTGGGATTATTTGTTATTTGAAAGTAACAATTATTAAAATAATGAAAAATCCCTATTTCACCAGCTGACACTGCAAAATTATAAATTTGCGTTAGATCAAATATATTTGTATCCAGCATGTTAAATGTATTATTTTAATATTGACAAACATCACACTGTTTTTAATTTCAAAATCGCTAACAAAAGTTAATTAAGTATTATCTAACTCGCAGAGTGTGTATTTTTACCCATAAAGGATTAGTCTGAAATTAACCAGACATACAAAATCTAGACTGGTAGCAATGGAGACCATGCTACGTACCATGGACACCGTACATTTTTGTGAGCAAATAAAAGTATCCGCACGCCGACTTCATCACATCATGAAATGGCGTGACCGTGATCACATAAATAACCCACTCACTCATTCTGTCGGTGGTTCATGTAATAGCGGAAAACGCAAAATAGATAAATTACAGCGTCAACCGCGGCTCTCCATGTTCAGCTCTGCTTCCCATCGCCTGAGGATTCTCTCCTCTGATCAAAGCCACAGAAAAAACCAAATATCGCCATAACTTTAAAAAAAAATTCTAGCAAGACATTTGAACATTAATCGCAAATACGGACATATCGAATACTGACCATTTTTTGATGCTTATTCTGGCAAAAAAGAATGTGGCACAGATCCATTTTTCAAAAAATTGACTGGGTTTTTCGCGAGGGTAAATAAAATGTTATTTAGTATACAACTTCTCATAATATTAATATGTTTGTTTTATGGTGCCAGAAAGGGCGGTATCGCGCTGGGTTTATTAGGCGGTATCGGCCTGGTCATTCTGGTTTTCGTTTTCCATCTCCAGCCGGGTAAACCACCTGTAGATGTCATGCTGGTTATTATTGCCGTGGTGGCCGCATCGGCAACCTTACAAGCCTCCGGCGGTCTTGACGTTATGCTGCAAATCGCTGAAAAGCTGCTGCGCCGTAACCCAAAATATGTTTCCATCGTCGCACCTTTCGTTACCTGCACCCTGACGATTCTCTGCGGTACAGGGCACGTGGTATACACCATCCTGCCAATCATTTATGACGTTGCCATTAAAAACAATATTCGCCCGGAACGTCCGATGGCGGCGAGTTCCATCGGTGCGCAGATGGGTATTATCGCCAGCCCGGTTTCTGTAGCCGTTGTGTCACTGGTGGCAATGCTGGGTAACGTAACGTTTGAAGGCAAGCATCTCGAATTCCTCGACCTGCTCAGCATCACCATCCCGTCTACCCTGTTGGGTATCCTGGCGATCGGTATCTTCAGTTGGTTCCGTGGTAAAGATCTGGATAAAGATGAAGAGTTCCAGAAGTTCATTTCTGTACCTGAAAACCACAACTATGTGTATGGCGATACCGCCACGCTGTTAGACAAAAAGCTGCCGAAAAGCAACTGGCTGGCCATGTGGATCTTCCTTGCCGCTATCGCCGTTGTTGCCGTACTCGGCGCGTTCTCTGAGCTGCGCCCTACCTTTAGCGGCAAACCACTGTCAATGGTGCTGGTTATCCAGATGTTCATGCTGCTGACCGGTGCGCTGATTATTATCCTGACGAAGACCAATCCCGCTTCAATATCTAAAAACGAAGTCTTCCGTTCCGGTATGATCGCGATTGTGGCGGTGTACGGTATTGCCTGGATGGCCGAAACAATGTTCGGCGCGCACATGACAGAAATCGAAGGTGTGCTGGGCAATATGGTGAAAGAGTATCCGTGGGCCTATGCAATTGTTCTGCTGCTGGTATCCAAATTTGTAAACTCCCAGGCAGCAGCGCTGGCTGCGATTGTTCCGGTCGCACTGGCAATCGGGGTTGATCCAGCGTACATCGTGGCTTCCGCTCCGGCATGTTACGGTTACTACATTCTGCCGACCTACCCGAGCGACCTGGCGGCTATTCAGTTTGACCGCTCTGGCACCACCCACATCGGCCGCTTCGTTATCAACCACAGCTTCATTCTGCCTGGTTTGATCGGCGTAAGCGTATCCTGTGTCTTTGGTTGGATCTTCGCCGCAATGTACGGTTTCCTGTAATCACAGTTCGCGTGCCGTCCGCGTTGGTACGGCACGCCACCATTAAGACACAGAGAATTTTAAAATTCCTGAGAAAAATGAAAAGGCTGGAAGCAAATGTCAAAAGTTGAATTCACTTACCAGGCGGCTTTCCCACTGGGGGAAGACAAAACTGAGTACTACCTGCTGACATCCGATCACGTCAGTGTCGGCGAGTTTGAAGGCGAAACAATCCTGAAAGTAGCTCCTGAAGCACTTACGCTACTGGCCCAACAAGCCTTCCACGATGCCTCCTTCATGCTCCGCCCAGAACACCAACAGCAAGTCGCCTCAATTCTCCATGATCCCGAAGCCAGCGAAAACGATAAGTACGTAGCGCTGCAGTTCCTGAGAAACTCCGAAATCGCCGCCAAAGGCGTGTTGCCAACCTGCCAGGACACCGGTACGGCAATTATCATGGGTAAAAAAGGTCAGCGCGTTTGGACCGGCGGCGGCGATGAAGCGGCCCTCTCCAAAGGCGTATTTAATACCTATATTGAAGATAACCTGCGCTACTCGCAAAACGCGGCGCTGGATATGTACAAAGAAGTGAATACCGGCACCAACCTGCCCGCACAAATCGATCTGTACAGCGTGGACGGTGACGAATACAAATTCCTGTGCGTGGCCAAAGGCGGCGGCTCAGCCAACAAAACCTATCTGTATCAGGAAACCAAAGCGCTGCTGACTCCCGGCAAACTGAAAAACTTCCTGGTTGAGAAAATGCGCACGCTGGGTACTGCAGCTTGCCCGCCGTATCACATCGCATTCGTCATTGGCGGGACGTCAGCGGAAAGTACCCTTAAAACGGTGAAATTGGCCAGCACACACTACTATGACGCGCTGCCGACTGAAGGTAATGCTCACGGCCAGGCGTTCCGCGATCTGCAACTAGAACAGGAACTGCTGATCGAGGCACAGAAACTCGGCCTTGGCGCTCAGTTTGGCGGGAAATACTTCGCACATGATATCCGCGTGATCCGCCTGCCTCGCCACGGCGCATCCTGCCCGGTTGGTATGGGCGTTTCTTGCTCCGCAGACCGTAATATTAAAGCCAAGATTAACCGCGAAGGGATCTGGATTGAAAAACTGGAACATAACCCAGGTCAGTACATTCCGGAATCTCTGCGCCAGGCGGGTGAAGGTGAAGTGGTTAAAGTTGACCTTAACCGCCCGATGAAAGAGATCCTCGCTCAGCTCTCTCAGTACCCGGTTTCTACTCGTCTGTCACTGAGCGGTACTATCATTGTCGGTCGTGACATTGCCCACGCGAAGTTAAAAGAACGTATTGAGTCCGGCGAAGGTTTACCGCAGTACGTGAAAGATCATCCGATCTACTACGCGGGTCCGGCCAAAACGCCTGCAGGCTATCCGTCCGGTTCTTTAGGCCCAACCACCGCGGGTCGTATGGACTCCTACGTTGACCTGTTGCAGTCTCACGGCGGCAGCATGATCATGTTGGCGAAAGGTAACCGCAGTCAGCAAGTGACTGACGCCTGCCACAAACACGGCGGCTTCTACTTAGGCAGCATCGGTGGTCCGGCAGCGGTACTGGCGCAGCAGAGCATTAAGCATCTGGAATGCGTGGAATACCCGGAGCTGGGAATGGAAGCTATCTGGAAAATCGAAGTAGAAGATTTCCCTGCTTTCATCCTGGTCGATGACAAAGGCAACGATTTCTTCCAGCAAATCGTCAGCAAACAATGCGCTAACTGCGCGAAGTAACCCATTCGGCCCGGCACTGGACTGGCACTAAATTTTTGGCGTCAGTCCAGCGATCCCCCCGGGCCAACTTTATCCCCCCATTTACTGGTATTGAATTTTTGCCGTTCACAGGGAATAGTGACCTTTTCCATTACGTGTGAATTCACAATGCTCCGCACTCTGAACCCCACAATCTTGCACACTGGCGCAGTGTTCCTGGCGCTGATCCTTATCTACACCGGTATCTCTGCCTCGGAGAAAATCACCTGGCTGATGGAAGTCACGCCGGTCATTATTGTCGTCCCGCTGTTGCTGGCTACCATGAAGCAGTACCCATTGACGCCGCTGCTTTATACGTTGATTTTCTTGCACGCCATCATTCTGATGGTAGGCGGGATGTATACCTACGCCAAAGTTCCCGTCGGTTTTCAGGTTCAGGAATGGCTGGATCTCAGTCGTAACCCCTATGACAAGTTGGGTCACTTCTTCCAGGGGCTGGTACCAGCCCTGACAGCAAGAGAGATTTTAGTGCGCGGCAATATTGTCCGTGGTCGTAAAATGCTGGCATTTTTGGTCTGCTGCGTAGCACTGGCGATTAGCGCAATGTATGAACTGATCGAGTGGTGGGCAGCGCTGGCAATGGGACAAGGTGCGGAAGACTTCCTTGGCACGCAGGGTGACCCGTGGGATACCCAGTCGGACATGTTCTGCGCCCTGCTCGGTGCGTTAACAACGATCCTCGCGTTGGCGGGCTGGCACAATCGGCAGTTGAAAACGGCCGGAGAGCGCTAACGCTTCTCCGGCAATCTGCGCTACCTACTGCGATACTTGATAACCAGAATCGGCAAGGCGAACAACAGTGTCAGAAAGTTCGCCATGCTGACAGCGGTATCTTCAATCAATAACCCATAAGCCAGCCACAACACCAGCCCGCACACAAACATCACATACATTAAACCGGAGATACCCTGGGTGTTGCGGGTGGTAATAACCTTAATCGCCTGCGGCAAAAAAGAGAGCGTCGTCAGCGTTGCCGCCAGATAGCCAATCCAGGAATGCCACTCCATAGCTAGGCCTTCACATCGCTGGCCACTACCACCGGAATCTCCGGAGTATTCGACTGTTTGACGGGCGACGGCACTTTTCGGTACTTATCCAGCAGGTGGATCTGAATCTTACGCAGCATATCGCCATTCAACCGGTAGTAACGGAAATAGAGCACCAG
This sequence comes from Citrobacter sp. LUTT5, assembly GCF_009905315.1. Classification (NCBI taxonomy): domain Bacteria; kingdom Pseudomonadati; phylum Pseudomonadota; class Gammaproteobacteria; order Enterobacterales; family Enterobacteriaceae; genus Citrobacter; species Citrobacter sp. LUTT5. The sequence continues at coordinate 4,566,235 of NZ_CP047606.1, forward strand.
TGTCACAACGAAAAAAAGCGTGGGCAGCGCGATCATGATGAACTGCATGCCGAGGATGGTCTCAGCAGATTGCGTCGCATTCGGAACATAACCAATCAATCCCAGCACCACCGCAATAAAGAAAGCGGAAAACGCCGAGCCACCTTTGACCACCATTGTCTGCACGGCATAGGCAATACTCTCGCAGCGGACGTTAAACTTGTATTCACCGTAATCTACGGTGTCCGCCACCATAATCACCTGCAGTACCCAGAACAGCGCCGTACCAATGTTCAGAAGGATCCCTGCGGTAACAATCAGGAAAGTATTGTGGAATGCCCCCAGAGCCATAATCAGCAATACGCCTGCGCTGAGAACTGGCATAACCGAAGCGCCAGCCCACAGTACCCGGCGAGAAAGCGCCTTTGACAGACGGGGAAAGAGAATCAATGTCAGCAAGTTAGCTGCTCCGGCATAGGAGAGGTAGTATGGGAAAAGGTCAGCATCACCCACCACGTAGGTGAAGTAGTAAATCGCAAAACCTGTAATGATATTGGACGCCACGTTGTAAGCCAGCGCCATCCCCAGCAGGCAGGAAAGCTGATCGTTTTTGTAGATAAGCGCAAGGATTGATTTCAGCGTCAGCCGGGTGCTGTCTGCGGTAGCTTCGCTGTCAGAGGAATACACTTCATGCACATTGCGCAAGGTTACGAGGGTAGAAACAATAAAAAATGCGATCAGCACCAGCGTAAACATCTGAAAACCGAACCCGCGATCCGCGCCGCCAACATAGTTTACAAAGGGTAGCGTCACGCCCGCGGTGACAAACCCTGCAAGGCTGGCGAAAAAACGAGGGAACGGCACCAGTTGTTCACGTTCGCGTTTATCCAGCGTAATCGTGGGGACCAGCGACCAGAATGGAATATCCATAATGGTGTAGGTCATCCCCCACAATATGTACGTCACGCAAACAAATACGACCTGCGCAGTACCCTCAAACAGATGTGCGCTAAAGAGCAAAAACAGCACCAACGAGTTCGCCAGCGTACCGAGTAAGATCCAGGGTTTAAATTTACCCCAACGCGACCGGGTGGCATTCACTATCCACCCCATCACCGGATCGTTAAACGCGTTCCATATTTTTGCCACCAGGAACAAGGTTCCGACGACGCCCACCGATAATCCCACCACGTCGGTGTAGTAATACATCAGGTACATGTACACAATACCGATGGCGAAATCCTTACCGAACGCTCCAAATCCGTAACTGAGTTTTGTTGTCAGAGAGATGCTCATAGGGTATCGGGTCGCTGTTACCAGCGCCCGCCTTCTGTAAGAGGAAACGTCAGAGGTTAAACGCCGGATGCTCTGCCCGGCGTGATTGTGTATTAACGGTGCAGCCAGGCCGGCAGCCAGTCGCCGTGAGACGCGATCAGGTCGTCCACCAGCGCATAAATCTCTTCAATCCCCAGTACCGCGGCGGTATGCGGATCCATCATCGCCGCGTGATAAACACGATCGCGGTTCTCCGTCAGGATGGCTTCCGTTAGCAGAGTCTGAACATTGATATTGGTTTGCATCATCGCCGCCAAATGTGACGGGAGAGCACCGACTTTCGTTGGCTGAATACCATTCGCATCAACCAGACAAGCGACTTCAACACAGCAACCTTGCGGCAGGTTATCGATCAGATTGTCATTGCGAACGTTGCCATAGACGACGCTTGGTTCACCGGTCCAGATAGCGTTCATGATAGTGCTGGCATATTCGCGCGACGGTTTAATGTCGATCCGCTCAGCCGTTTTGTACTCTTCCAGCTCTTTTTTCCAGTTCGCCAACTGTTCCACACAACGTTTCGGATATTCATCCAATGGCACCTTATAGCGCTCAATCAGATCTTCACGCCCCGGTTTGATAAACCACGGCGTATATTCGGCGAAGTGCTCCGACGATTCGGTGACGAAGTACCCCAGTTTTTTGAACATTTCATAGCGCACAATGTTCTGGCAACGGGTATTTCCGTGAATATTCGGTTTCGGCGCCTGACCGGATTCATAGGCCGCCAGCAGCTCCGGGTAGAGATTCACATAGGCGCCGTCCGCCGTTTTGCGCTCCAGCTCCAGATAAAATGCCATATGGTTGATCCCGGCACTGCGATAGCGCAAAGAGGCAGGGTCAATGTTCAGATCGCGGGCCAACTCCTCCGCCGTCCCCTGCACCGAATGACACAGCCCAACCTGCTTAATATGCGGATAGCGCGCATACATTGCCCAGGTGTTCATCGCCATCGGGTTAACGTAGTTAAGCATTGTGGCCTGCGGACAGACTTCGGTCATATCCTCACAAATCTGCCATAAATGCGGAATGGTGCGCAGCGCGCGCATAATGCCGCCCGGCCCCAGCGTGTCGGCAATCGTCTGCTCCAGACCATGGCGTTTACACACCGTAAAATCGGTGACGGTACAGGGTTCATAGCCGCCGATCTGGAAAGCGACCACCACAAAATCAGCATCCTGTAATGCTGCTTTTTGATCGGTATAGCAGGTGATTCGTCCAGACGCGCCCGCAGAATCCATCAACTTGCGCACAACAACGTGTGACTCTTCCAGACGCGTAGGATCGAGATCCATCAAGGCGATATGCGCAGATTTAAGCGCATCGCGGTGAAAGACGTCCCCAAGAATATTTTTGACGAAAATCGTGGAACCGGCGCCGATAAAGGTAATTTTGGGTGCAGACATCATGACTCTCCAGAACATTAGTGAACACAGTCATGGTGGCACAGCGTATAGCTGAAAACTTCCGACTTCTCTGCTGAGCATTCCCATAAACTCAGATCATCACTCTGCACCCTATTGGATCTGAGTTTATGGGACAAAATTACCCAAAAAGCAGAGTATGTGGCCGCAAAATGTCGCTATGCTCAATGGTAACGGTCCAATTTGTGTCCTGATTCTCAGCCTTAATACGTGTTAAATGACATGATTCTGATAATTCAGGAAATGGAGCAACCATGAGCACATTACCGACATCGCCTCTTCCTCCCGATCCGCACATGTGCAGTAGCGATGAAGAACAAACCCGCAGCCCGCTATCGCTGTACTCAGAATATCAACGGATGGATATCGAGTTGCGCTCACCGCATGCTATGCCAGCCAGCCATTGGCATGGGCAGGTGGAGATCAATGTGCCGTTTGATGGTGACGTCGAGTATCTGATCAACAACGAAGTCGTACAGATAAAACAGGGACACATCACGCTATTCTGGGCCTGCACGCCGCATCAACTCACGCGTCCGGGCAGTTGCCAAAGTATGGCTATCTTCAATTTACCGATGCACCTTTTCCTCTCCTGGCCGCTGGATCGCGAGTTGATCAACCATGTTACCCATGGAATGGTCATCAAATCGCTGGCGTCGCAGCAGTTGAGCACCTTTGAAGTTCAGCGCTGGCAACAGGAACTGAACAACCCGAACGAACAAATTCGCCAGCTCGCCATTGATGAAATTGGTCTGATGCTCAAGCGGTTTAGCCTTTCCGGCTGGCAGCCTATACTCGTCAATAAAACCTCGCGGACCCACAAAAACAGCGTGTCTCGGCACGCCCAGTTTTACGTCAGCCAAATGCTGAGCTTTATTGCCGATAACTACGATCAGGCGCTCACCATCAACGACGTCGCGGAACACGTGAAGCTCAACGCCAACTACGCGATGGGGATTTTCCAACGCGTGATGCAACTCACCCTGAAGCAGTACATCACGGCAATGCGGATCAATCACGTCCGCGCATTGCTTAGCGATACCGATAAAACCATTCTCGACGTTGCGTTGACCGCCGGATTCCGTTCCAGCAGCCGTTTTTATGACACCTTCAGCAAGTTTGTCGGCATGTCGCCGCAGCAGTACCGCAAACTAAGCCAGCAGCATCGGCAAACAATGGCTGGTTGATATCATTCGGCCATATCAGTATCAGCCAAAAAAATATTCCCCCTGTCGATAAACGGTGGTGAAAAACCGCCAACAAGCAAACGTAACCATATGTTTAAAAACAAATTAAACATAAATCAGACTATTTTTCACCCGCTTTACAGCCCGTTTTGACAGGATAATACTTGCCTGCGTCACATTCATACGGTGTGTCTGCAATTCATAGATTGCAACCTTTCCACAACCGGGTAAAAGATGATGAAAGTATTAATTGTTGAAAGTGAGTTTCTGCATCAGGACACCTGGGTCGGTAGCGCTGTCGAACGTCTGGCTGACGCATTAAGCCGCCAAAATGTTACCGTCATTAAGTCCACCTCATTCGACGATGGCTACGCAATCCTCGCCGCCAATGAAGCCATTGATTGCCTGATGTTCAGCTATCAAATGGAACAACAAGATGAACACCTGAACGTCAGGCAATTGATCGGCAAGCTCCACGAGCGCCAGCAAAACGTTCCCGTATTCCTGCTGGGCGATCGCGAAAAAGCCACCGCATCGCTGGATCGCGACCTGCTGGAGCTTGTCGATGAATTCGCCTGGATTCTGGAGGACAGCGCTGACTTTATCGCTGGCCGTGCCATCGCAGCGATGACTCGCTATCGTCAACAGTTGTTACCACCGCTGTTCAACGCCCTAATGAAATACAGCAATGTCCATGAGTATTCCTGGGCTGCACCGGGTCACCAGGGCGGTGTCGGTTTCACCAAAACACCTGCCGGTCGACTGTACCATGACTACTACGGTGAGAATCTCTTCCGTACCGACATGGGGATTGAACGTACCAATCTCGGTTCTTTACTCGACCATACAGGCGCATTTGGGGAAAGTGAAAAAAATGCTGCCCGCGTGTTCGGTGCCGACCGTTCCTGGTCCGTAGTGGTCGGCACTTCCGGCTCTAACCGCACCATCATGCAGGCCTGTATGACCGACAACGACGTCGTGGTGCTGGATCGTAACTGCCATAAATCCATCGAACAGGGGCTGATCCTCACCGGGGCAAAACCGGTGTACATGGTGCCAAGCCGCAACCGGTACGGCATTATCGGGCCTATCTACCCGCAGGAAATGCAGCCTGAAACTTTACAGAAAAAAATCAGCGAAAGCCCACTGACCAAAGGCAAAGCTGGGCAAAAACCGTCTTACAGCGTTGTGACCAACTGTACCTACGACGGTGTTTGCTACAACGCCAAAGAGGCACAGGATCTGCTCGCACAAACCAGCGATCGCATCCACTTCGATGAAGCCTGGTACGGCTATGCTCGCTTCAACCCAATTTATGCCGATCACTACGCCATGCGTGGCGCGCCGGGCGATCATAACGGTCCTACCGTTTTTGCCACCCACTCGACCCACAAACTGCTGAATGCGCTCTCTCAGGCATCTTACATTCACGTTCGTGAAGGTCGTGGGGCTGTGAACTTCTCCCGCTTTAACCAGGCGTACATGATGCACGCCACCACCTCTCCGCTGTATGCTATCTGCGCCTCAAACGACGTGGCGGTCTCCATGATGGACGGTAACAGCGGCCTGTCGCTCACTCAGGAAGTGATCGACGAAGCAGTCGATTTCCGTCAGGCCATGGCACGGTTGTACAAAGAGTTCACCGCCGAAGGCGACTGGTTCTTCAAACCGTGGAACAAAGAAGTGGTAACCGATCCGCAGACCGGTAAAACCTATGACTTTGCCGACGCGCCAGCCACATTGCTGGCAACCGATCAGAACTGCTGGGTGATGCGTCCGGGCGAATCCTGGCACGGCTTTAAAGACCTGCCGGATAACTGGAGCATGCTGGACCCGATCAAAGTCAGCATTCTGGCACCGGGGATGGGCGACGATGGCGAACTGGAAGAGAACGGCGTACCGGCTGCACTGGTTACCGCCTGGCTTGGCCGCCACGGCATCGTGCCGACCCGAACCACCGATTTCCAGATTATGTTCCTGTTCTCAATGGGGATTACCCGCGGGAAATGGGGCACACTGATCAACACGCTGTGCTCTTTCAAACACCATTACGATGCCAATACCCCGCTGGCACAGGTGATGCCAGAACTGGTTGAGGAACATCCTGACACTTATGCCAACATGGGTATTCACGATCTGGGCGACACCATGTTCGCCTGGCTGAAAGAGAACAACCCAGGCAGCCGTCTCAATGCAGCCTACTCCGGTCTGCCGGATGCGGATATTACTCCGCGTGACGCTTACAACGCGATAGTCAGTGACAACGTTGAGATGGTGGCGATTGAAAATCTGGCGGGACGTATTGCGGCAAACTCCGTGATCCCTTACCCACCGGGAATTCCGATGCTGCTGTCCGGTGAAAACTTTGGCGATGCCAACAGCCCGCAAATTGGGTACCTGCGTTCGTTGCAGTCCTGGGACCACCACTTCCCTGGATTTGAACATGAAACCGAAGGAACGGAAATTATTGACGGTGTTTATCACGTTATGTGCGTGAAAGCATAAGGTCTCTTTTTAGATAGTCCGATATTTAAGGTAGACATGTCATTCTTGAGTAATTCCTGAGTATTGCTGCAAAACAATAACACTGTCATACCTTTTTGCGCGGGACCACCCCGCGCTTTTTTTATACGCAAATAGCATCTTTCCACTTGCGTAAAAAAATGTGTACATAAGAAAAATCCCACCAAACATTGTAATTAATTTCAGACACGTTATTTTATTGCGGTCCTGGTTTCATCATACAATTTCAATTTAGCCGATTTGGCTCATCTGATGTTGAGCTACGGTGTTTTTTCATATTCCTGGAGTTGGGTATGAAGCTTTGCAGCAAAGAAGCTTGTGTTGTTGTATTAACGGAGAAGGATGTTTGGTTAAGGATTAACGGTAAAGACGCCATCAGTTTAAAAGCTAATCATATGGCACTGGTGGCATGCGATAATAATATTATCGATTTTTCATCACTTAATAACGCATTGGTTGTACATATTAGCCGCGATATCATTAAAGACTATCTGCGCTTTTTAAATAAAGACCTTTCACAGATCCCACTCTGGCAACGCAGTGCCAGCCCAGTGATGACCTCAGCGTGTCTGACGCCGGATGTCTTCAGGGTGGCTGCCCAACATAGCGTAATGGACACAGTGAACGAAGCTGAAAGAGAGCGTACGCGCTCGCTACTGTTCACGGTGTTATCACGCTTTCTCGACAGCAAAAAGTTTATCTCTTTGCTCATGTATATGCTGCGCAACTGTATCAGCGACAGCGTTTATCACATAATTGAGAGCGATATACATAAAGACTGGAATTTAAGCATGGTTGCCAGTTGCTTATGCCTGAGTCCTAGTTTGTTAAAGAAAAAGCTCAAAAGTGAAAATACAAGTTACAGCCAAATAATTACCACCTGTCGCATGCGATATGCCGTCAATCAATTACTGATGGACGGCAAAAACATTTCCCAGGTCTCTCAACTGTGTGGATATAACAGTACCTCATACTTTATCTCCGTATTCAAAGAGTTCTATGGGATGACACCTCTGCATTATGTTAGTCAACATAGGGAGCCATCCGCCGCCTGATTTTTAATCAGTTAGCGATAAGCCATAATAATATCAGCATTAGCGATACCCCAGCTCCGTCATCATTAAACAGACTTTTGACGAGGTATGATAAGGCGTCATTTATCCTTATCAGGAGTTAGAAAATATGTCGACGGATGCTGATGCTCACAAAGTGGGCTTAATCCCCGTCACCCTTATGGTGTCGGGGAATATTATGGGTTCCGGTGTATTCCTGCTACCCGCAAACCTTGCGTCAACTGGCGGGATTGCAATCTACGGATGGTTGGTCACGATTATCGGTGCTCTGGCACTGTCGATGGTGTACGCCAAAATGTCGTCCTTAGACTCCAGTCCCGGTGGTTCTTATGCTTACGCCCGCCGCTGCTTCGGTCCTTTTTTGGGCTACCAGACCAACGTACTGTACTGGCTGGCCTGCTGGATTGGTAACATCGCCATGGTGGTCATTGGCGTCGGTTACCTGAGCTACTTCTTCCCCATCTTAAAAGATCCGCTGGTCCTGACGCTGACCTGTGTCGTCGTGCTGTGGATCTTCGTATTACTGAACATTGTCGGACCGAAAATGATCACCCGCGTGCAGGCCGTCGCAACGGTACTGGCGCTGGTACCAATTGTCGGGATTGCCGTCTTCGGCTGGTTCTGGTTCCGCGGTGAAACCTATATGGCGGCCTGGAACGTCAGCGGCATGAACACCTTCGGCGCGATTCAAAGCACTCTGAATGTTACCTTATGGTCATTTATCGGGGTAGAAAGCGCCTCCGTCGCGGCTGGCGTGGTTAAAAACCCCAAACGTAACGTACCTATCGCCACCATGGGCGGCGTGCTGATTGCCGCTGTTTGCTACGTGCTCTCCACCACCGCGATCATGGGTATGATCCCTAACGCGGCGCTACGTGTTTCAGCCTCTCCGTTCGGTGATGCCGCACGCATGGCGCTGGGTGACACCGCAGGGGCAATTGTCTCCTTCTGTGCTGCGGCCGGGTGTCTTGGTTCTCTGGGCGGCTGGACGCTGCTTGCCGGGCAAACCGCCAAAGCCGCAGCCGATGACGGCCTGTTCCCACCGATTTTTGCCCGCGTGAACAAAGCCGGTACGCCAGTGGCCGGGTTAATTATCGTCGGCATTCTGATGACCATCTTCCAGTTCAGCAGCATGTCGCCGAACGCAGCGAAAGAGTTTGGTCTGGTCTCTTCGGTCTCCGTTATCTTCACCCTGGTGCCGTATCTGTACACCTGCGCCGCGCTGCTGCTGCTCGGCCATGGTCACTTTGGTAAAGCACGCCCGATGTACTTACTGGTGACCTTTATCGCCTTTGTCTACTGCATCTGGGCGGTTGTCGGTTCCGGAGCCAAAGAAGTGATGTGGTCGTTCGTCACGTTGATGATCATCACCGCGCTGTACGCACTGAACTACAACCGGATCCATAAAAACCCGTATCCACTGGATGCCCCGGTAAACAATAACTAACACCAACAATCGTCGTGGCCCGATGGCGTAAGTTCATCGGGCCAACGTTCTCCCACCGCTCTTCGAAAAATCAACATTAAGAACTTAAGGTTGGCTTAATTTTACTTTGAGAGGATTTGCGCCACATAGTCGATGGAACCCCCTTAATGTTAAAGCTCTTGTTTAAAAGGCCCACTCTCGGGCTAATCAGCTGGCTTCTGCTGATTTCATTTTATCTTGCGACCTTCCTGAACATTGCGTTCTATAAACAAGTGCTGCAAGACCTGCCTCTGGACTCTGTGCGTAACGTGCTGGTGTTTTTATCAATGCCGGTGGTCGCGTTCAGCGTCATGAACATTGTGCTGACACTGGCCTCATTCCTGTGGCTTAATCGCCTGGTGGCGTGCATTTTCATTCTGGTTGGCGCATCGGCCCAATATTTCATCATGACCTACGGCATCATCATCGACCGCTCAATGATCGCCAATATGATGGACACCACCCCCGCCGAAACCTTTGCTTTGCTGACGCCACAACTGCTCATCACGCTCGGGGTGAGCGGCATTCTGACCGCACTTATTGCCTGCTGGGTAAAAATCAAACCGATCACGTCTGTCATGCGCAGCATACTGTTTCGTGGCGCGAACATTCTGATCTCCGCACTGCTGATCGTGCTGGTCGCTGCGTTCTTCTATAAAGATTACGCTTCACTGTTTCGCAACAACAAAGAACTGGTGAAATCCCTCAGTCCATCCAACAGCATTGTGGCGACGTCATCCTGGTATTCACACCAGAGGCTGGCCCACCTGCCGCTGGTACGCATTGGCGAAGATGCACACCGCAATCCGTTGATGGTGAAAGAAAAGCGTAAGAACCTGACGATTGTGGTTCTCGGCGAGACTTCACGTGGCGATAACTTCTCGCTGTCAGGCTATTCGCGCCAGACCAACCCGCTGCTGGAAAAAGATAATGTGGTCTATTTCCCCCGCACAACGTCCTGCGGAACGGCAACGGCAGTATCAGTACCCTGCATGTTCTCGGATATGCCACGCGCGCACTACGACGAAGAACTGGCGCAGCATCAGGAAGGCGTGCTCGACATTATTCAACGGGCGGGAATTAACGTTCTGTGGAACGATAACGACGGCGGCTGCAAAGGGGCTTGTGACCGGGTTCCACACCAGAATATGACTAAGCTGAACCTGCCGGGGCAGTGTATTGACGGTGAATGCTACGATGAAGTCCTGTTCCACGGGCTGGAAGAGTACATTAATAACCTGAAAGGCGACGGCGTGATTGTGTTGCATACCATCGGCAGCCACGGTCCGACCTATTACAACCGCTATCCTGCGCAGTTTAAGAAATTTACGCCAACCTGCGATACCAACGAAATCCAGACCTGTTCACAGCAACAGTTGGTCAATACTTACGACAACACTATTCTTTACGTTGACTATATTGTTGATAAAGCAATCAATATACTGAAAGAGCACCAGGATAATTTCACCACCAGCCTGGTCTATCTTTCCGATCACGGCGAATCCTTAGGGGAAAATGGCGTCTATTTGCACGGCCTGCCGTATTCGATTGCACCTGATACGCAAAAACATGTGCCGATGCTGCTGTGGCTCTCCGAGGATTATCAGCAACGCTATCAGGTCTCTCAGACATGTTTGCAAAAACGGGCAAGCTCAGAAGATTTCTCACAGGATAATCTCTTCTCAACCCTGCTGGGATTAACGGGCGTACAAACACAGAAATATCAGGCGGCGGATGATATTCTGCAACCCTGCCGGGGAGGCTAAACGAATGAAAATCCTGATTGTTGAAGATGATACGTTGTTATTACAGGGACTGATACTCGCCGCGCAAACAGAAGGCTATGCCTGCGACGGCGTATCAACGGCCCGCGCAGCGGAGCAGTGTCTGGAGAGCGGACATTACAGTCTGGTGGTCCTCGACCTGGGCTTACCGGATGAAGACGGCCTGCACTTTCTGAACAGAATCAGACAGAAAAAATACACCGTGCCGGTACTTATCCTCACCGCCCGCGATACGGTGAAGGACCGGGTCAGTGGGCTGGACGTGGGGGCAGATGACTACCTGGTCAAACCGTTCGCACTGGAAGAACTGCACGCCCGCATCCGGGCACTGCTGCGTCGTCACAACAATCAGGGTGAAAGTGAACTCATTGTCAGCAATCTGACGCTGAATATCGGTCGTCGCCAGGTGTGGATGGACGGGCAAGAGGTTATCTTAACGCCGAAAGAATACGCACTCCTGTCGCGCCTGATGCTCAAAGCGGGCAGCCCGGTACACCGGGAAATTTTGTATAACGACATCTACAGCTGGGATAACGAACCGTCGACCAATACGCTGGAAGTGCACATTCACAACCTGCGCGACAAAGTCGGAAAATCTCGCATCCGCACGGTCAGGGGATTTGGCTATATGCTGGTTGCCACTGAGGAAAGCTAAGTGAAGCTGCTGCAATATCTAAAACAACCGCTCCCGCTTCGTCATCGCCTGATGCTGACGATTGGTCTTATTCTGCTGGTCTTTCAGCTGATTAGCACTTTCTGGTTGTGGCATGAAAGTACCGAGCAAATACAGTTATTCGAACAGGCATTGCGCGAAAATCGCAACAACGATCGCCACATCATGCATGAGATCCGCGAGGCCATCGCCAGTCTGATCGTCCCCGGCATCTTTATGGTCAGCCTGGCGCTGCTGATTTGCTACCAGGCAGTGCGACGTATTACTCGTCCGCTGGCAGATCTGCAAAAAGAGCTGGAGGCGCGGGCAGCCGATAACCTGACCCCGATTGAAATTCACAACTCAACCATTGAGATCCAGGCGGTTGTCTCCGCGCTCAACGACCTGGTAACGCGGCTAACCAGCACGATTGAAAACGAACGCTTATTTACCGCCGATGTCGCTCACGAACTGCGCACACCGCTGTCAGGCGTGCGCCTGCATCTGGAATTATTATCCAAAACCCATAAGGTCGACGTTTCGCCGCTAATTGCCCGGCTAGATCAAATGATGGACAGCGTATCGCAACTGCTGCAACTCGCCCGCGTCGGACAGTCGTTTTCGGCCGGGAGCTACCAGCATGTCAAGCTGCTGGAGGATGTTATTCTGCCCTCCTACGATGAACTCAGCACCATGCTGGACCAACGTAAACAGACGCTGCTCCTGCCACAAAGCGCGGCGGACGTTGTCGTGCCTGGTGATGTTACGCTGTTGCGGATGCTACTACGAAATCTGGTGGAAAACGCGCATCGTTACAGCCCGGAAGGCACCCATATTACGATTAGCCTGAACACAGAGCATGATGCCGTCCTTGCCGTTGAAGATGAAGGGCCGGGCATTGATGAAAGTAAATGCGGGGAGTTGAGTAAAGCGTTTGTGCGTATGGACAGCCGCTTTGGCGGAATTGGACTGGGGCTGAGCATTGTCAGTCGCATCACCCAGTTACATCAAGGGCATTTCTATTTGCAAAATCGCCAGGGAGCCAACGGCACTCGCGCATGGGTGGAATTGGCGAAAATTCAGTAAGAGCTCACCCATACATACAAAAAGCTGCTGACGATCAGCAAACTGCACACGGTGGTCAAACTTTCATAAATACGGGTTTTCATGACACTCTCCTCCGAAACCATGGAGGAGAGTTTGCCTGAAGGATATTAAGCCAACCTTAAGGCCACGCGCCGGATGGCGGCTGACGCCTTATCCGGCCTACAAAGTACAATGCTACCCGTAGGCCTAAAAGCTGCGTGCCATCAGGCAATGACACGATTACTCATCAATACGCGGATGCTGCTGCACCAGACGCGTGCGCTTAACCTGTAGTTCAGCAATTTCCTGATCGATATCTTCGATTTTCTGTTCAATGTTATCGTAGTGTTCGCCGAGGATCTCTTTCGCTTCCTGAATATCCGAAGCGGCAGGCGTGGCCCCTTTCAGCGGCTGATTGGCGGTCTCTTTCATGGTCACGCCGGTAATTAAACCAACCACCGCAATCACCATCAGATAATAAGCAGGCATCATCAGATTCTGCGAGCTTTCCACCAGCCATGCGGCCAATGTCGGAGTCAGACCAGCAATCAATACCGAGATATTAAACGCGGCGGCCAGTGCACTGTAGCGAATATGCGTCGGGAACATTGCCGGTAACGTGGACGCCATCACCCCGGTAAAGCAGTTGAGGATCACCGCCAACATCAGCAACCCGGCGAAAATCAGACCGATAACATTACTGTTAATCAGGATAAATGCCGGAATCGCCAGCACAAACAGCGCAATACTGCCCATGATCACAAACGGACGACGCCCGAAGCGGTCGCTGAGCAACCCCATAATCGGCTGCACAAACAGCATACCAATCATGATGGCGATAATAATCAACACACCGTGGTCTTCGGAGTAATGCAGGTTATGCGACAGGTAGCTCGGCATATAGGTGAGCAGCATGTAGTAGGTGACGTTGGTAGCAATCACCAGACCAACACATGCCAACAAGCTGCGCCAGTGCTTAGTCGCAATCTCTTTAAACGAAACCTTCGGACCTTCCTGTAGACCCTGACGATCGCCCTGCTCCAGTTTATCCACGTGCTGCTGGAACGCCGGCGTCTCTTCCAGCGCATGACGCAGGTACAGACCAATCAGCCCTAATGGTAGCGCCAGGAAGAACGGAATACGCCAGCCCCACTCAAGGAAATTTTCCTCGCCGACGACGGTTGAAATCAGAACCACCACGCCCGCACCCAGCACAAACCCGGCAATCGAGCCGAAGTCCAGCCAACTGCCCATAAATCCACGCTTACGGTCCGGCGAATATTCCGCGACAAAAATCGACGCCCCGGTGTACTCTCCGCCGACCGAGAATCCCTGTGCCATCTTACACAGCAGCAGAAGAATCGGCGCCCAAATACCAATTGAGGCATACGAGGGAATAAGACCGATACAGAAGGTACTTATCGACATAATCACAATGGTGATAGCCAGTATCTTCTGACGACCGTATTTATCGCCGAGCATACCGAAGAACAATCCGCCAAGCGGTCGAATCAGAAAGGGAACAGAGAAGGTGGCGAGTGCAGCAACCATCTGCACGCTGGGGTCAGCCCCCGGGAAGAACACTTTACCTAATGCGTAAGCAACAAATCCATAAACACCAAAATCGAACCATTCCATCGCATTACCTAACGACGCTGCGGTAATGGCTTTTCGCAATTTACCGTCATCAATGATGGTAACGTCACGTAGCGTTATCGGTTTTATTTTTTTCCTTTTTAGCATACTCGTCCTCATAGACTTAGCCCTGTCACGCTCCAGTTCGAATCCCCCAACGCCCATGCGTCAAGGTCATCACCGAGCGGGGAACGCACAGGCGCATTCCCTGTAACAAGCGTAGCAGGTTTACTTACACTGACGAGAAACGCACAGTACAACCGAACCTGTTGACGCCTGATTGGGCGGTTAATGACCTCTTTACCCTAACAGCGTTTAAATTTGTGATCAACTTCACATATAGTTTTTCATTTCGTCAACATGCGTAAATTAGGTCATTCTTAGTCATCTTTTTTACATGTAACGCTTGTGATTTACTGACAATTAAATACAAGAATAAATCGCTTTATTGCACCAACAATCACAGCGGTCATTATTATTCTGCTAGCAAAAAAAACACCTAATCCCTTCACAAAAAGATCACAGCTTTTTTAATAATCAGAGCGACCGGGAACTTTTGCTCGGAATATGTGATGAAGATAACTAAAACATCGTTTTATTTTGATTGAATCAACGTTCCCATGAATGCAAACTAATTCCAGACGCAATATCCCTGGGAGCAGCAACACGCTCAACGTATGCCGCGTTAGATTTTATAAAACAAAGAGATAGCGATTTTCTTTGTTAAGAGAAACCAGTAACCATTTGAATTTATTAATTTTTACCCTCTTGCGCTAGTATTAGCGGCGACAAGACATGAGGACGTTTATGAAAATTAAAGCCACGATTGAACGCATCCCCGGCGGAATGATGTTGATTCCTCTGTTATTAGGCGCAGTGTTAAATACGTTAGCTCCGGATACCGGTGCGTATTTCGGTTCGTTTACCAAAGGAATGATCAGCGGAACGGTACCGATTCTGGCAGTGTGGTTTTTTTGTATCGGCGCATCTATTGATTTACGGGCAACCGGCACGGTATTACGCAAGTCCGGTACGCTGGTAATAACCAAAATAGCCGTGGCGTGGGTAGTGGCAATGATTGCGGCTTCATTCATTCCTGATACCGGTATTCAAACCGGGTTCTTTGCAGGCCTCTCAGTTTTGGCAATTGTCTCCGCAATGGACATGACCAACGGTGGTTTGTACGCCAGCCTGATGAACCAGTACGGCACCAAAGAAGAGTCCGGCGCATTTGTGTTGATGTCTCTGGAATCCGGCCCGTTAATGACCATGGTGATCCTCGGCTCCGCGGGTCTGGCCTCCTTCGAGCCACACCATTTCATCGGCGCGGTATTACCGTTCCTGATTGGCTTTACATTAGGCAACCTGGATCATGACCTGCGTTCTTTCTTCAGCAAAGCCACACCGGTGCTGATCCCGTTCTTCGGCTTCGCATTGGGTAACACCATTAACCTGAGCGTAATCGTTGATACCGGTCTGCTGGGTATCTTGCTGGGTGTCGCGGTTATCGTCATCACCGGTATCCCGCTGATTATTGCAGACCGTGTTATTGGTGGCGGGAACGGTACGGCAGGCGTGGCAGCCTCTTCAGCAGCAGGCGCTGCGGTGGCAAACCCGGTGATTATCGCCCAGATTAACCCGGCGTTCGAACCGGTTGCCGCATCCGCTACGGCGCTGGTTGCCGCCAGCGTAATTGTCACCGCCATTCTGGTGCCGATTATCACCGCGCTGTACGCCAAACGTTTTAATAAAAACCTGGTCGCCAACGAGACGGTGGCCACCCCGGCAGACTCTCTGCACCACTAACTCTGTCTTAGCCCCACTGACCGTCCCTGCTCAATTGATGAGTAGGGACGGTGCAAAAATCTCCTCAACCATCGCATCAGCCAGTCGTTTCGCCGAACACAATCGCGGCATTCCTAACGCCACATTTTGCCAACGCTGCGTCACCGACCAGCTCACCGGATGACGCTGCGCATCGCACCAGTCGCCTAACCAGCTCAGCATATCGTTATACTCGCCCGATCCGCCGACAACTGGCGTGCTGAGCCAATGATGATAGTAATGACGCGTAGCAGGCGCCGCATTCACGCTGTCCGCCAACGCCTGAGCGGCCATGGTTCGCAGGTTGTCTTTTAGCATTAACACCACATCGGCATTCGCTAACCGGCAGGCGTCACCGAAGGCTCCCCAGCGCAACTCCTCCAGCGCAACAAAACAGCGTCCAGGTAACGACCAACCGTCATATGCGCCAGCCCGCCAGCGGGTAAAAATTTGTTCGCTGTGTTCGCCCGCCTGAACCGTCAGGCCACGCTGGGTCAGCGCCTTCTCTTTATACGCAGCGCGTTGGGTAAACCAGTCAGTCAGTGAATTTATTTGTTGTAAAAGACCGGGGGTTGAAAGCCCACGCGGGTGTTCGGTTTGTTGTAAAAACCTCAGCCCTTCGGCAATACGCACCAGCGCCAGATGGCCTGGGTCGATCATGCCCGCCAATTTCTCTACCAGCTTAAGACGCATCACCAGATGCTCGCTGGATACTCCCGCCATCACCCACGCCCGTAGTTGTGTCTGGGATAACACCTCCTGCGTCAGACGCGCGCGAAGCCGCTGCTGCTGTTGCAGAAAACCGCCGGAACGTTTGGTTTCATCTCCCTGAACCAGATCGACCATAAACTTCGGGTAGACACACTCCAGCGTCCTCCCGGGGCCTTCCAGTAAAACGTTAGTCATGTGTGCTCGGTTGCAAAAAGGGTATTGATATCGTCACGCAGCAAACGGGAATCTTCATAAAGCCATGCCGCAATCGTAATGCGCTGCTGCAATTGCTCATTCATTGCATTCACCGCGGATTCATTTTGTTGGCGTAGCGTCAGACTCTCACTCAGGCTCGCCTGTAATTGCGCCAGACACAGTGAAAAATCTGCAAAAAACGTGGCCATGCCTGCCGTAACGGAAATATCGACCTGAGCAACTAAAGCTTTACGAATTTGTTGGCAAAACTGGGAGACATACTGCACAAGGTTCTTATGCAAAGCGCCCATATCAATGAGATAACGCGTTTTTGTTTCGACGTAATCATTCCATCCCCAGTTGGGTTGATTTAGCCAACGAGAGAAAGTGTCACGCACCGCACCACCAGTAGACGGCGCATTTTCTGCCGGAATATCCTGCTCAATGGCCTCGTTAAACAATTGGCGGGTATTGAAATTAAACATCGCTGTATGGAACGCTGGAAAACGGATCCGCGCACGAAAACCGGCGTGGTTTAGCTCCTCTTTCACCCTTTGCTCAATTGGCCGCATCGCGTCATTTAGCGCCCGGGAGAGTGTCGACTCAAGCTGTTCAAAACGCAGGGCTAAGTCACGGCTGATGCTTTCCTGCGCCGCCAGCAATACCCCCTCACAGGACGAGCGAATTTTATCTAACACAATTTTCGCCTGGCCTTCATCGTGCAGCACCAGCATTTCTCCGGCCATTTCTGCCGAGGAGACGCCAGTTCCCAGACTATGTTGTGACATCATCAGGACGTTTTCTTTGACAAAGAACGTGTTGATACCGCAAAGAATCTCGGTTTGTTGCTCTCTGAGATAGGCTGCAGCAGCTTCCAGCGCCAGTTCTACTTCATGGCTGACTTCATCGCTCACCCGCCCCTGGCTCACTTCTAACTGCTGCATATCCTCTTCAATATGCGTGATGTTCAGCCGCAGTTCGTCATAGGCGACCGTTAA
Source organism: Citrobacter sp. LUTT5 (assembly GCF_009905315.1). NCBI lineage: Bacteria > Pseudomonadati > Pseudomonadota > Gammaproteobacteria > Enterobacterales > Enterobacteriaceae > Citrobacter > Citrobacter sp. LUTT5. The sequence goes on from NZ_CP047606.1 coordinate 4,584,106, forward strand.
CCCGTGGGCACGAAACTCCAGATATTCGTGCACGCTTTGCGCATAGTTCAATAACTTATGTGACGCTGAGCGTAGCGCATACAGCGATGCATTGGCGTAAGCGGCGTGAATCACTTTCTGGATAGGCTGTTCAAACAGCGAGTCTTCCCACAACAGGTCGGCGGCATGACGGATATGCTCCGTATCTTCAAGATCGGTGGTGCGCCAGCGTCTGCCAAGCGCCGCTTCGGCAAAATCCTGCACCCAACGTTGCACCTGATGATCCGGCAGTCGCCCACGGGCCGTCAGCTCATGACGCGCCCTGTTTGCCAGATAGCCCCACATTGAGGAAACCGGATAGATTCTTTCAGGGGCAATGCCACCTTGCATCAACGTGCCAGAAATCAACGCCCGCACCTGCTCTTCATCGTCACTGTTGCGGTCTTTCTGATCGAACTTGTTCACCAGCGCATACAGCGGTACTGACTTGCCAACCGCCATAATCGCCTGACGCACTTCCTCATCAGAAATAGATTTCAATTGGGTGTAATCCAACACTGCCAGCACCGCAGAGGCCCGTACCAGCTGTTCATTAAGCATTTTTTGTAAGTGCGGTTGTCCCGCCTCGTTCGGCCCCGGCGTATCCAGCAACGTTAATTGCCCTGGGTAGCTTGCTTGTCCGGCCAAATGGACAAACTCAACCTCAATAACCGGAATATGCTCAATCGCGGCATAGGCAGCAAAAGGAAAATCAACATCCAATGCTTTTGACAGGCGCACCAGGTCGTTCAGACTTTTAAGGCAATGGAAAATAGGCTGTGCGCCAAGATAATACCGTTCAAATGCCACGCCGGTTTCAATATGCTGCAGCAGGACATTCATATCCTTGTCAATTTCCAGGGTCTGCGTAAGACGCAGGCGATCGCACTCGCGCACACGCTGCTGTAAAACCTTCATTAAGGCATCAATCGGCGCGACATGTGAAAAATGCAGGACTGGCTCTTTCTGCCCCGGCGTATGACGAATTAGCGTTGGTAACGCCGTCATGGGGCGATTACGATTAGGTAAAACTTCTGTCCCTACAATCGCGTTAATCGTCGTCGATTTTCCCGCTTTCATCGTGCCAACAATCGCCAGCACCATTTCCAGACGCGTAATCTTGCGCAACTCATTATTGAGCGTTGCTTGCTGGACATCCATGCCACGCGCGCTGAAGTGCAGAGGCTGAACAACCTGACTGCTATGCTCTCCTTGTTTTAGCGCGACATCATCCAACGACGTCATGGGCAATTTTTGCAATTGCCTGAGATGTTCAAGCGAGAGCATCAGCAAGCGTTCCGCTTCCTGACTTAATTCATATATTGTCTGTGTGTGCATGGAAAATCTTTCCTTAACGCAAATAGCATTGCTTTTATTTAGCCCAATCGTTTTATTTATAGATTTTTTGGCTTTTATAATTACGTGTGGAAATAATTAAAATCAAAACAACCAATTGATATTATTAAAATAAGTTTGGCGTACAACCGCTGGCCTGAAACCTCTCACTTATGTAATAAGTAAGAAAGATAAACAGCGTAGTTCAGTTTTAAAAAATGCCAGCTTAATCCCCCTACTAAAATTAAGGGGGATTGAGATATTCAATCACAATGACTTAGACATCCGCAGGCGATGTTACCTATGAATATCAGATATTTCGCCTCACCTTATCTTAAATAACCTGACGTAGCAATTTCCCTTAAAAAATATTACCCCATACTTTCATTGAGGTAAAAGCAAAGGGTCTTTACAGCAGATCATTTGCGTAATCACGCAGTAGTCCCGACAAAAGCAGGGATTTTATGTATAATTGCGGCCTTTTTCGGCAATCTGCCATTTTTTGGGCGCATTTGCCCCTGCTGACTTTTGAGGAAATCCACATGTCATTACCACACTGCCCACAATGCAACTCCGAATACACTTACGAAGATAACGGCATGTTCATCTGCCCGGAATGCGCGCACGAATGGAACGATGCTGAACCGGCACAGGACAGCGACGAACTGATCGTTAAAGATGCCAACGGCAACCTGCTGGCCGACGGCGACAGCGTTACCGTCGTGAAAGACCTGAAGGTAAAAGGTAGCTCTTCCATGCTGAAGATCGGTACCAAAGTGAAAAACATTCGCCTGGTTGAAGGTGACCACAACATCGATTGCAAAATCGATGGCTTTGGCCCAATGAAGCTGAAATCTGAGTTTGTGAAAAAGAACTGATGCAAATTGCCTGATGGCACTACGCTCATCAGGTCTACACCAGCTCATCTGCCAGGCGGGAAGCTCATACTTCCCGCCTGGTTTATTTATGCAGACGATAACTACACTTAACTGGTTTCTTTTACCTGAGGTAAAGATTATGCCGTTAAGTCCCTATATCTCCTTTGCAGGCAACTGCGCTGACGCTATCGCCTACTATCAAAAAACGTTAGGCGCTGAACTGCTCTACAAAATCAACTTCGGTGAAATGCCCAAATCGGCGCAGGATAGTGAAGATGGTTGCCCTTCAGGCATGAAATTCCCCGATACCGCCATTGCCCACGCCAACCTGCGCGTTGCGGGCAGCGACATCATGATGAGCGATAGCGCCCCGGACGGAAATGCTCACTACTCTGGCTTTACGCTAGTGCTCGACACGCAAAACGTCGATGAAGGCAAACGCTGGTTTGATAACCTGGCAGCAAACGGAAAAATCGAAATGGACTGGCAGGAAACCTTCTGGGCCCACGGTTTCGGTAAAGTGAGCGACCAGTATGGCGTGCCGTGGATGATCAACGTCATCAAACAACAGCAACCCCCTACAGAGTAATCCAACGGGAGGCCAGCCCTCCCGTACTGTCATCAAATAGCGCTCAACTCTTCATCATCGAGTAACTATCCCTTAACGAAAACGTCACATTGATCCGCCACGATGGGGCCACTTTTTTAGGGAGGCCGCAGCATGCAAACGATTATTCGCGTCGAAAAACTCTCCAAGTCCTTCAAACAACATCAGGCGCTCAATGCGGTTGATCTGAACATCTGTTCCGGTGAGATGGTGGCTCTGCTTGGGCCGTCCGGCTCCGGCAAATCCACCCTTTTACGTCATTTAAGCGGTTTGATCGTCGGTGATAAATCACCCGGTAGCCGCGTCGAGCTGCTGGGTCGCACCGTTCAACATGAAGGCCGCCTGGCGCGCGATATCCGCAAAAGCCGCGCCCACACCGGCTACATCTTCCAGCAGTTCAATCTGGTGAACCGCCTGACAGTGCTGGAGAACGTCCTGATTGGCGCGCTCGGCAGTACACCGTTCTGGCGCACCTGTTTTAGCTGGTTTACCGCTGAGCAGAAACAGCGTGCATTACAAGCGTTAACCCGCGTTGGCATGGCGCACTTTGCATACCAGCGTGTTTCCACGCTTTCGGGCGGACAACAACAGCGCGTCGCAATCGCCCGCGCGCTGATGCAGCAGGCCAAAGTGATCCTTGCCGATGAGCCGATTGCCTCACTGGACCCGGAATCCGCACGCATCGTGATGGACACCCTACGCGACATCAACCAGACCGACGGCATCACCGTAGTCGTCACGCTGCATCAGGTGGATTACGCCCTGCGCTACTGCGAACGCATCGTCGCGCTGCGCCAGGGCAACGTCTTCTTTGATGGCAGCAGCCAGCATTTTGATAACGATCGTTTTGACCATCTTTACCGCAGCATGAACCGCGTCGAACAGAACGCGCAGGCTGCATAGTTCTAAAAAACCAGGCGTTATTGGCGCAGCCAGGCTGGAGACGGCCAGCGCGGAAAAACCGGAGCGTACACGCAGTACGTGAGGATTTTGAGCACTGCCCGGATTCAGGCTGGCAAGTGAAATAGCCTGGAACAATGACTAATTAAGGAAACGACATGAGCTATAAGACAGTTACCGCGCTGGCTTTCACCAGCATGTTTAGCGTCAGTACCTTGTTAAGCCCGGCGCATGCCGAAGAGCAAGAAAAAGCGCTGAACTTTGGCATTATTTCGACCGAGTCACAGCAAAACCTGAAGCCGCAGTGGGAACCGTTCCTGAAGGACATGGAAAAATCACTGGGCGTGAAAGTGAACGCCTTCTTCGCCCCGGACTACGCCGGGATCATCCAGGGCATGCGCTTTAACAAAGTGGATATCGCCTGGTACGGCAACCTCTCGGCAATGGAAGCGGTGGATCGCGCTAACGGGCAAGTGTTTGCCCAGACCGTCGCCGCCGACGGATCCCCGGGTTACTGGAGTGTGTTGATCGTTAACAAAGACAGTCCGATCAATAACCTGAACGATCTGATCGCCAAACGTAAGGATCTGACCTTCGGCAACGGCGATCCCAACTCAACGTCAGGCTTCCTTGTTCCCGGCTACTACGTCTTTGCCAAAAACAACATCTCCGCGAGCGATTTCAAACGCACCGTTAACGCCGGACACGAAACCAACGCCCTGGCAGTCGCCAACAAGCAGGTCGATGTCGCCACCAACAACACCGAAAACCTCGACAAGCTGAAAACTTCCGCGCCGGAAAAGCTGAAAGAGCTGAAGGTGATCTGGAAGTCACCGCTGATCCCGGGCGATCCGATCGTCTGGCGTAAAAACCTCTCCGAAACCACCAAGGACAAGGTGTACGACTTCTTTATGAATTACGGCAAAACGCCGGAACAGAAAACCGTACTGGAACGCCTTGGATGGGCACCGTTCCGCGCCTCCAGCGATCTGCAACTGGTGCCGATTCGCCAGCTGGCACTGTTTAAAGAGATGCAGGGTGTGAAGGACAACAAAGGGCTGAACGAGGAAGAGAAAACCAGCAAAACCTCGGCGTTGAAAGCGCAGCTCGATGACCTTGACCGTCTGACCGCCGCACTGGGCGCTATGACCAGCGTCACCAAAGCGGTGCAGTAACCCTGGTGCCCGGTGGCGCTTCGCTTACCGGGCCTACGATGTTTTGTAGGCCGGATAAGGCCCCTGCGCCGCCATCCGGCAATAACCTATGCACGGAGCTAAACATGCAAACCATCACCGTCGCCCCGCCCAAACGTAGCTGGTTCTCGCTGCTGAGCTGGGCCATTCTGCTCGCCGTACTGGTGGTCTCGTGGAAAGGTGCCGAAATGGCTCCGCTCACGCTGATCGAAGATTCCGGCAATATGGCAACCTTCGCCGCCGACTTCTTCCCACCGGACTTCAGCCAGTGGCAGGACTATCTCGGTGAAATGGCCGTCACCCTGCAAATTGCCGTCTGGGGAACTGCCCTCGCCGTGGTGCTATCGATTCCCTTCGGCCTGATGTGCGCCGATAACCTGGTGCCGTGGTGGATTTACCAGCCGATGCGCCGCCTGATGGACGCCTGCCGCGCCATCAATGAAATGGTCTTCGCGATGCTATTCGTGGTCGCCGTCGGGTTAGGGCCATTCGCCGGGGTGATGGCACTGTTTATCCACACTACCGGGGTACTCTCCAAGCTGCTTTCCGAAGCGGTAGAAGCCATTGAGCCGGGTCCGGTAGAAGGTATTCGCGCCACCGGAGCCAACAAAATTGAAGAGATTCTGTACGGCGTTCTGCCACAGGTCATGCCGCTGCTTATCTCCTACTCGCTGTATCGCTTTGAATCCAATGTTCGCTCAGCCACGGTAGTCGGCATGGTGGGCGCAGGTGGTATTGGCGTGACCTTATGGGAAGCGATTCGCGGCTTCCAGTTCCAGCAAACCTGCGCCCTGATGGTGTTAATCATCGTCACCGTCAGCCTGTTGGATTTCCTTTCCCAGCGTTTGCGTAAGCACTTTATCTGATTAGCGAGGCATTGATTGCTATGCACTTGTCTACACATCCGACCAGTTATCCAACGCGTTATCAGGAAATTGCTGCGAGACTTGAGCAGGAGCTACGTCAACATTATCGCTGCGGTGACTATCTGCCCGCCGAGCATCAGCTTGCCGCGCGCTTCGAGGTAAACCGCCACACCCTGCGCCGCGCCATTGACCAGTTGGTTGAACGCGGTTGGGTTCAGCGTCGCCAGGGAGTCGGCGTACTGGTGCTGATGCGCCCGTTCGATTACCCGCTTAATGCCCAGGCACGCTTTAGTCAGAACCTGCTGGACCAGGGCAGCCACCCCACCAGCGAAAAACTGCTGGCGGTGCTGCGTCCGGCCTCCAGCCACATTGCCGATGCGCTCAGCATAAACGAGGGCGATAACGTGATTCACCTGCGCACCCTGCGCCGGGTTAACGGGATCGCACTGTGCCAGATCGACCACTATTTTTCCGACCTCACGCTGTGGCCGCTGCTGCAAGGCTTCAACAGCGGTTCACTGCACGACTATCTGCGTCAACAATCCGGTCTGACGCTGCTGCGCACGCAAACGCGCATCAGCGCCCGCCGCGCGCAGGCCAAAGAGAGCAAGGTGCTGGAAATCCCCAATATGGCGCCGCTGCTGTGCGTGCGCACCCTGAACCACCGTGAAGGCGAAGAACACGCGGCGGAATACTCCGTCAGCCTGACCCGCGCCGACATGATCGAATTCACTATGGAGCACTGAATGCATTTCGATACCGCCACCCGCCAGCGCTGGATGCGCGCCCTGGCTTACAGCAATGCCGATGCCCTGAACGCCCGCATCAACGAGCTCAAACTGACGCCGGACTATGAACTTATCCGCGCACCGGAAAGCGGACTGATGCAGATCCAGGCCCGTATGGGCGGTACCGGTAACCGCTTCTTTGCCGGTGACACCACGCTTACCCGCGCAGTGGTACGCCTGAAGAGCGGCACGCTGGGTTACAGCTACCTGCTGGGACGCAACAAACAACATGCCGAGCAGTGCGCGGTGATTGACGCGCTACTGCAGGAACAAACGCATTTCCAGAACCTAATGGAAACCTTAATTGCCCCGCTGGAAGCGGAACGCGATGCGCTGATTAACGCACGCTGTGCCGAAGTTAACGCCAGCCGGGTCGACTTCTTCACGCTGGTACGCGGAGATAACGCATGACCTTACAGACCGCATTTAATTTACCCGTTCAGGATGCTCAGCAGAGCTTTCGTCGCCTGCTGAAAGCCATGAGCGAACCGGGCGTAATCGTCGCCCTGCATCAGCTGAAACACGGCTGGCAGCCGCTGGGTCTGGCGACCACCAGCGTGCTGCTGACCCTGGTCGATGGCGACACGCCGGTCTGGCTGGCGCCGTCGATGGATAACGATATCGCCCGGCAGAACCTGCGTTTTCACACCAACGCGCCGCTGGTGGATCAACCACAGTTGGCGGCCTTTGCCGTCGCCGACGAACGTATCAGCAGCGAACAGCTTAACGCCCTCTCCGCCGGTTCAGCCGCCGCACCAGAAACCAGCGCCACGCTGATTGTGCAGGTCTCTGGCTTAAGCGGCGGACGCATGCTGCGTCTGACCGGCGCGGGCATCGCCGAAGAGCGCATGATCGCGCCACAGCTGCCGGAATGCCTGATTCACGAACTCACCGAACGCCCGCACCCGTTCCCACTGGGGGTGGATCTGATCCTCACCTGTGGCGAACGCCTGCTGGCTATTCCGCGAACCACCCATGTGGAGGTGTGCTGATGTACGTCGCCGTCAAAGGGGGCGAAAAGGCGATAGCCAACGCCCACGCCCTGCAGGAAAACCGACGCCGGGGCGATGAGACCATTGCTGAACTGAGCGTGGCGCAAATCGAACAGCAGATGAGCCTGGCCGTTGATCGGGTGATGACCGAAGGTGGCATCGCTGACCGCGAACTGGCTGCGCTGGCGCTCAAACAGGCCAGCGGCGATAACGTCGAGGCCATCTTTTTGCTCCGCGCCTACCGCACTACGCTGGCAAAGGTTGCTGTCAGCGAACCGGTTAACAGCGCAGAAATGCGTCTTGAACGCAGAATCTCCGCGGTCTACAAGGATATTCCCGGCGGGCAGCTGTTGGGGCCAACCTATGACTATACCCATCGCCTGCTGGATTTTACCTTACTGGCCAATGGCGAAACCCCGCCTCTGCGCAGCGCAGACGGCGAGCAGGATGCCTCCCCGCACGTCTTTTCCCTGCTGGCGAACCAGGGTCTGGCTAAACGTGAAGAGGATGATGGCGCGACACCCGACGACATCACCCGCACGCCGCCGGTTTACCCCTGCTCACGCGCTTCACGTCTGCAGCAGTTGATGCGCGGTGACGAGGGATATTTGCTGGCGCTGGCCTACTCCACCCAGCGCGGCTACGGGCGCAACCACCCGTTTGCCGCCGAAATCCGCAGCGGCTATGTGGCACTGGAAACCGTACCGGAAGAGCTGGGATTTGCGGTGAACGTCGGCGAACTGCTGATGACAGAATGTGAAATGGTCAACGGTTTTGTCGCGCCAGAAAATGAATCCCCCCATTTTACCCGCGGCTACGGGCTGGTGTTCGGTATGAGCGAACGTAAAGCGATGGCGATGGCGCTGGTGGACCGCGCCCTACAGGCAGCCGAATACGATGAAACGGTCACAGGACCGGCGCAGGATGAAGAGTTCGTGCTGGCGCATGCGGATAACGTCGAGGCGGCGGGTTTTGTTTCGCACCTCAAACTTCCCCATTACGTCGATTTCCAGGCCGAACTGGAACTGCTCAAACGCCTGCAACAGGAGGCCACCCGTGACCACTAACCTCTCCGGCTACAACTTTGCCTATCTTGATGAGCAGACCAAACGCATGATCCGCCGCGCAATTCTGAAAGCGGTAGCGATCCCCGGTTACCAGGTACCGTTTGGCGGACGTGAAATGCCGATGCCATACGGATGGGGAACCGGCGGCATTCAACTTACCGCCAGCGTGATTGGCGAGCCGGACGTGCTGAAAGTGATTGACCAGGGCGCGGACGACACCACTAACGCCGTATCGATTCGTAATTTCTTCAAGCGTGTGACCGGAGTGAATACCACTGAGCGTACGGAAGATGCGACGCTGATCCAGACCCGCCACCGCATCCCGGAGACGCCGCTGGTGGAAGGTCAAATAATCATCTTCCAGGTACCGATCCCCGAGCCGCTGCGCTTTATCGAACCGCGGGAAACGGAAACTCGCACCATGCACGCGCTGGAAGAGTACGGCATCATGCAGGTGAAACTGTATGAAGATATCGCCCGCTTCGGTCATATCGCCACCACTTACGCCTATCCGGTGAAGGTCAACGACCGCTACGTCATGGACCCGTCGCCCATCCCAAAATTCGACAATCCGAAGATGGACATGATGCCGGCCCTGCAACTGTTTGGCGCAGGCCGCGAAAAACGCATCTATGCCGTTCCACCTTACACTCGCGTGGAAAGCCTCGATTTCGACGATCACCCGTTTACCGTGCAGAGCTGGGATGAACCTTGTGCCATCTGCGGCTCAACCCACAGCTATCTCGATGAAGTGGTGCTCGATGACAGCGGCAAACGCATGTTTGTCTGCTCCGACACCGATTACTGTCGCCAACAGAGCGAGGCCCTCAGCAAATGACGCAACCGCTGCTTTCAGTCAACAACCTGACCCATCTCTACGCGCCGGGCAAGGGCTTCAGCGATGTCTCTTTTGACCTGTGGCCAGGCGAAGTGCTGGGTATCGTCGGCGAGTCCGGTTCTGGCAAAACCACGCTGCTGAAATCGATCTCTTCACGGCTGACGCCGCAGAGCGGTGAGATTTTGTATCAGAACCGTTCGCTGTACGGCATGAACGAGGCCGACCGTCGCCGTCTGCTGCGCACCGAATGGGGCGTGGTGCATCAGCATCCGCTGGATGGCCTGCGCCGTCAGGTCTCCGCCGGAGGCAATATCGGCGAACGCCTGATGGCCACTGGCGCGCGTCACTACGGCGACATCCGCGCCACCGCGCAGCGCTGGCTGGAGGAGGTGGAGATCCCTGCCTCGCGTATCGACGACCTGCCAACCACCTTTTCCGGCGGTATGCAGCAGCGCCTGCAGATCGCCCGCAACCTCGTCACCCATCCCAAACTGGTGTTTATGGACGAACCCACCGGCGGGCTGGACGTTTCGGTACAGGCCAAACTGCTGGACCTGCTGCGCGGCCTGGTGGTGGAACTGGATCTTGCAGTGGTCATTGTCACCCACGATTTGGGTGTGGCGCGTCTGCTGGCAGACCGTTTGCTGGTGATGAAGCAGGGTCAGGTGGTGGAAAGTGGGTTAACCGACCGCGTGCTCGACGACCCGCACCATCCGTACACCCAGTTGTTGGTGTCGTCCGTTTTGCAAAATTAAACATCGGATGCCGGATGGCAGCTTACGGGGCGCTGTTTGTAGGCCGGATAAGCACAGCAACATCCGGCAATAAGAACCATGAGGCTCAAATGATCCGCGTTGAAAATGTCAGTAAAACCTTTGTCCTGCATCAGCAAAACGGCGTGCGTCTGCCGGTGCTGCAAAACGCCACGCTGGAAGTGAAAAACGGCGAATGCGTGGTGCTGCACGGTCACTCGGGTAGCGGCAAATCCACGCTGCTGCGATCGCTGTACGCCAACTATCTGCCGGATGAAGGACACATCCACATTCGCCACAGCGATGAGTGGGTCGATCTGGTGCAGGCCCCGGCGCGCAAAGTGTTGGAAGTTCGCCGTTCAACCATCGGCTGGGTGAGCCAGTTCCTGCGCGTAATCCCGAGGATTTCCGCGCTGGATGTGGTGATGCAACCGCTGCTGGATCTGGGTGTCTCCCGTGAGGAGTGTGCAGCCAAAGCGGCTAACCTACTTACCCGCCTGAACGTGCCGGAGCGGCTGTGGCACCTGGCACCGTCGACCTTCTCCGGTGGCGAACAGCAGCGCGTCAACATCGCCCGCGGGTTTATCGTCGATTACCCGATTCTGCTGCTCGATGAACCCACCGCCTCGCTGGACGCCAAAAATAGCGCCGCCGTCGTCGCATTGATTGAAGAAGCAAAAGCCCGCGGCGCAGCAATTGTCGGTATTTTTCACGATCAAACCGTGCGCGACCGCGTAGCGGATCGTCTGCATCTGATGGGAACAACAGCATGATTATCAATAATGTAAAGCTGGTACTGGAAGATGACGTGGTGCAAGGATCGCTGGAAATCGAGGGCGGGGTCATTCGCGCCTTTGCTGAAAGTCCGAGCAGCCTACCTGAGGCGCTGGACGGCGAAGGCGGCTGGCTGCTGCCAGGGCTTATCGAGCTGCATACCGATAATCTCGACAAATTTTTTACCCCGCGCCCGAAGGTAGACTGGCCTGCCCACTCGGCAATGAGCAGCCACGACGCGCTAATGGTCGCCAGCGGCATTACCACCGTGCTGGACGCAGTGGCGATTGGCGATGTGCGCGACGGTGGTGACCGTCTGGAAAATCTGGAGAAGATGATCAACGCGGTGGAAGAGACGCAAAAGCGTGGGGTCAATCGCGCCGAGCACCGCCTGCACCTGCGCTGCGAGCTGCCGCATCACACTACCCTGCCGCTGTTTGAAAAACTGGTTGGTCGTGAGCCGGTGACGCTGGTGTCGCTGATGGATCATTCCCCCGGCCAGCGTCAGTTCGCCAATCGTGAGAAGTACCGCGAGTATTATCAGGGCAAGTATTCGCTCACCGACGAGCAGATGGCCCGTTATGAAGAAGAACAGTTAGCGCTGGCTGCGCGTTGGTCACAGCCCAACCGCACGGCGATTGCCCAGATGTGCCGTGAGCGCCAGATTGCGCTGGCGAGCCATGACGATGCCACCTGCGATCATGTGCTCGAATCGCATCAACTTGGCAGCGTGATCGCCGAATTTCCCACAACTTTCGAAGCCGCCGATGCCTCACGCCAGCATGGCATGAACGTGCTGATGGGCGCACCTAACATCGTGCGCGGCGGTTCTCACTCCGGCAACGTGGCGGCACATAGGCTGGCTGAGCTGGGGCTGCTGGATATTCTCTCCTCCGACTACTACCCCGCCAGCCTGCTCGATGCGGCATTTCGCGTAGCGGATGACGACGCTAACCTCTTTACGCTGTCGCAGGCTATTCGTCTGGTGACCCGCAATCCGGCGCGGGCCTTAAATCTCGACGATCGCGGCGTTATTGCCGAAGGTAAACGCGCAGATCTGGTGCTGGCGCATCGCAAAGGCGGCAACATCCATATCGACCACGTCTGGCGTCAGGGCAAAAGGGTATTCTGACTATGGGTAAACTGATCTGGCTGATGGGGCCGTCCGGCTCCGGTAAGGACAGTCTGCTGGCAGAATTGCGCCAGCAGGAACCGGCGCAACTGCTGGTGGCGCATCGCTACATCACCCGCGCCGCCAACGCCGGGAATGAAAATCATATTGCGCTAAGTGAACCAGAGTTTTTTACCCGCGCCGGGCAGAATCTGCTGGCGCTGAGCTGGCACGCCAACGGCTTCTACTACGGCATCGGCGTGGAGATAGACCTCTGGCTGCACGCTGGTTTTGATGTGGTGGTCAACGGCTCGCGTGCGCATCTGCCCCAGGCGCAGGCCCGTTATGGCGCTTCTTTGCTTCCCATTTGCTTACAGGTTTCTCCGGCAATTCTCCGCCAGCGCCTGCAGGCTCGTGGGCGGGAGAGCGAAACGGAAATCGCCGCCCGTCTTGAACGCGCAGCCCGCTACGCCCCGTATGACTGCCACGTCCTGAATAACGATGGTAGTTTGCTACAGTCTGTCGATACACTGCTCGCACTGATGGGACGCAAGGAGAAGAAACATGTCTGTCTGTGAATTACGCCGCGCCACGCTCTACGATACCGATGCGGTTTACGCGCTCATCTGCGAGTTGAAGCAGGGTCAATTTGACCTGCAGGCTTTTAGCGCTGGTTACGCCGCTAATCTGCAAGATGCCAATATGCACTACCAGTTGGCACTGATCGACGGACAGGTCGTCGGCTTGATCGGTCTACACCTGCAGTTTCATCTGCACCACGCCAACTGGATTGGCGAAATCCAGGAACTGGTGGTGATGCCGCAGGCGCGAGGGTTAAGGGTCGGCAGCCAGCTACTGGCCTGGGCCGAAGCCGCCGCACGCGAAGCGGGCGCAGAAGTCACCGAGCTTTCCACCAGCACCCAACGCCTTGACGCACACCGTTTTTACCAGCGCGAAGGCTATACCATGAGCCATTTTCGCTTCACCAAACCGCTGTAGGGGGAGCCATGAGTCTGACCATTACGCTAACGGGAACGGGCGGCGCACAGCTGGTGCCGACATTTGGCTGCGACTGTGCGGCCTGCCAAAGAGCACGCTTACAGGCGCAATATCGTCGACGCCCTTGTAGCGGGGTGGTCAAATTCAACAATGCGGTGACGCTGCTGGACGCGGGGATCCTGCATCTGATGGACGACTGGCCAGCGGGCAGCTTCCAGCAGTTTCTGTTGACCCACTATCATATGGATCACGTGCAGGGGTTGTTTCCGCTGCGCTGGGGCGTGGGGGCGACTATCCCGGTGTACGGACCGCCGGATGAACAGGGTTGCGACGATCTGTTTAAGCATCCCGGCATCCTCGATTTTAGCCATACCGTCGCGCCATTCGTAGTGTTTGACCTGCAAGGATTGCAGGTCACGCCGCTACCGCTCAACCATTCAAAGCTGACGTTTGGTTATCTGCTGGAGACCGCACATAGCCGCGTGGCGTGGCTCTCCGATACCGCCGGACTTCCCGACAAGACGCTGAAGTTTCTCCACAATAACCAACCCCAGGTGATTATCATCGACTGCAGCCATGCCCCGCGCGCCGAGCCACCGCGCAATCACTGTGATTTAAATACCGTTATCGCGTTGAACGACATTATCCGCTGTCCACGGGTGATCCTGACGCATATCAGCCATCAGTTCGACCTGTGGATGATGGAAAACCAGCTTCCCGCAGGGTTTGAGGCAGGATATGACGGAATGGAGATTATGCTGGAGTAAGGAAATTTGCCGGATGCGATGAAAACATCTTATCCGGCCGACAAGACGACAGTCAGGCGACTTTTCCATAAGCATAGAGAGATTGCAATGCATACATGCACTGTGCTCAAGTGCATGCATTAACATAAAATGGCGAGATGTTGAGCTGACAGCGAAATCCCTTACAGGGGATAAAATATTCTTACATTTAGATAGTTACAGTTAACGATCGTAATCTTCTTCCATTCTGCGTTCTTCGTCTTCTAACTGACGCCGTTCTTGATCAAGCTGGCGCTGACGGTCATCCAGTTGGCGACGTCGATCTTCAAACTGGCGGCGGCGATTGTCATATTGCCTGCGCCGGTCGTCACTCATCTGGCGCCGCCAGCTTTCATCACGGGAATCATCATAATCCCGCCCGTTGTCCGGTTTGTATGCGTCGTTTATCGCCTGCTGAATATTACCAATGGCGTCATCGATAATATCCGCCTGCGCCGATACGGTGGTCAGCATCAGCAAACTAAAAAGAAGGAATGTCGCGGAGCGTTGCATAAAACCAGCCTCATCAAGAAACTCGCCCCACGGTAACCAAAGCGTATTTGCGCGGGTAGCGGAGGAATCTCAATTACGCGAATGCCGCAGCGCCTGCGCCAGCTCTCCCCGAGTAAAAGGCTTACGCAATAGTGCCACATCCGGCAGCGCCGGGTTATGCGCCGGGCGTAAATCCTGACCGCTCATCAGCAAGATGGACAACTGCGGATAATGTGCCTGGGCATGGTTAACCACATCCACGCCGCTTAAACCACCAGGCAGCATTAAGTCACTGATAAAAATATCAATCTCGGATGAAGCCGCCAGCATATGCATCGCCTGTTCGCCGTTGGCGGCCTCTAACGTCAGGTAGCCCAGCAGGTGTAATTGCTCGCACAACGTCTGGCGTACATCGTCCTCATCCTCGAGCACCAACACCAGTTTTTCATCGTTGGTCGTTGTGTGTTGCGCTACCGCTTCCACTTGAGCCTGCACCGGAACAACGGCGCGAGGCAGTTGCAGCCGGACAGTCGTTCCCTGCCCGGGGGCGCTTTCAATCTCCACCCGGCCACCGGACTGGCGCACAAAACCGTAAACCATCGACAGCCCAAGCCCACTGCCGCTGCCGGTCTGTTTGGTGGTGAAAAATGGCTCGAAGACCTGCGCTTTCACTTCCTGCGACATCCCACTTCCCTGGTCGGCTACCTCCAGCATCACCATGTCCTGCTTACGCCCATCGCTGCGCGTAACCCGTTGATTCCAGGTACGGATTTTTATCGTGCCCGCCTGCCCGTCCATGGCGTCACGGGCGTTCATCACCAGATTGATAATGGCGTTTTCCAGTTGGCTGACGTCAATCCACGCGGGCCAGGCAGGCGACTGGGCTTCAATCTCCAGCGTCAACGTGGCCGGAAGAGAGTGGCGCATCAGTTCGCCCAGGTTTTCCAGCAAGGTTTTCAGCTCCACCGCATGAGGGTGCAATGACTGTTTGCGCGAAAAGGCCAGCAGCCGTTGGGTAAGCAGCGCCCCGCGCTCGGCGGCTTTTAGCGCCCGATTGACCCGTGGCGCATCGGGCGACTCCGGATTCACCAAATCCAGACTGCCAATAATCACCGCCAGCAGGTTATTGAAATCATGCGCTAATCCACCCGTCAGTTGCCCCACCGCCTTCAGCTTTTGGCTGTGCAACAGCGCTTCTTCCAGCCCCTGACGCTCAGTGCGATCGATTTCCATCTGGCTGGTTTTTTCTTTTAGCAGTCGAGTGGTGTGCTCCAGCGATGCCGTATTGCGGGCAAAGACGCTAAAGGCGCGGGCCAGCTCGCCCAGCTCATCGCGCCGCTGCAGGGCCGGGACACTGACGTCTGATTCACCGTGCGCCAGCCGGGTCATCGCCCGCGAAATGGCCGTCAGGTTGGAGCCGAGATTACGGTAGATATACCACCCGGCAAAACCGGTGATCACCACCGCCAGCAGCGCAAACACTAAAATAAACAACGCGCCGGATTGCAGTTCCTGATGGCTCTGCGCCACCCGCTGCTCTGAGATCAGCGCCACCTGCGAAGCATACTGGTTGATATCGCTGTTGAGGATCGCCACCAACGCTTTGATGTGGAACATATACCAATTGATGGCCAAATCACTTTGCTCCAGCGCGGAGGAGAGCGGCTCCAGCTTATGCAGCTCCTGGTTGAAGTCGTTGAGGATACCACTAATCAGCGGATTGGCATGCAGCAAGGGAAGAACGGGCATCACTGCATCCAGTTGTTTCACCACCGAACGCGGCGTGGGCGTGTCGATGGCGGCAACAATTAAGCGGTCCATCTGCCCCAGCAGCACATCGTCCTGCGCGCCGGTGAGCTTTTGCAGATGACGTAAATAGCTTTGATTTTGATACAGCGAACTGAGCAGCGCGTTACGTTCCAGGTGCCGCCGCTGACCGCGCTGCAACATACCTTCCACGCTGCTTTGTAGCTCCTGGCTGCGCTGGATAATTCGCTCGACCAGCACCGGCTCCTGCTGTGCCAGCGGCGCGGTAGCCAGTTGTTCCAGCGACTGCTTCAGCGCCCTTTGCGTCTCCTGCAGCCGCTCCGCTTCCCCTTTGTATTCCAGCGCCCCGACTACCTGCGACAGCCGCACCGCCGCTGTCGCGACGTTCGCCGTATCCCGTGCCAGGTTCATGCTGCCGGTCATGTCGTCAACGGTTTGCTGCTGCACCTGCTCCTGGATCTGGCTTGCGTGCTGAAACCCCAGCACCGCCACGCCGCTCACCATCAGCGTGACCGCCACCACCAGCAGATTGAAGAACAGCAATCGTCCACGCGCACTGGCGAAAAAGTGACGTCCCGGTTGCGGCATATCACGCTCCGTGAAGAAAAATCGCAATATGACAAATATGAACGGCTTCTGACATTTTGCATTTACATTCCTGTGATGGACTGCTGATATCGGCCACCCCACAGGAGATCCGCCATGAGCAGGACACCGGTTCTGGAGATGCGCAACATTGCTAAAGCGTTTGGCAAATTTTACGCGCTGAAAGGGGTCGATTTAACGGTCTGGCCGGGCGAGATTCATGCCCTGATGGGCGAGAACGGTGCGGGGAAAAGCACCCTGATGAAGATCCTCGCGGGCGCCTATACCGCCACCAGCGGTGAAATCCTGATTGACGGTCAGCCGTTTCACATTCGCGGTCCCAAAGATGCACTCAGCGCAGGCATCACGCTGATTTATCAGGAGATGCAGCTCGCGCCGAACCTGACGGTGGCAGAAAATATCTTTCTTGGCAGCGAGCTGTCGCGCGGCGGTCTGGTCCAGCGTAAAGAGATGGTCATGCAGTCACAGAAAGTCATCGATCGACTCGGCGCCCAGTTTAAGGCCAGCGACCGTGTGATGACGTTGACCATCGCCGAACAGCAGCAGGTTGAAATTGCCCGTGCCCTGCACCGTAACAGCCGCATTCTGGTGATGGATGAACCCACCGCCGCCCTCTCCTCACGTGAAACCCACCGCCTGTTTGAACTGATCATGCGCCTGCGCGATGAGGGGATGGCGATTATCTACATCAGCCACCGCATGGCGGAAGTGTACGAACTCTCCGATCGCGTCAGCGTCCTGCGCGACGGGCAATATGTTGGCAGCCTGACCCGCGACAAGCTCAACGCCTCGGAGCTGGTGCGCATGATGGTGGGCCGTCCGTTGAGCGATCTGTTCAACAAAGAGCGCGATATTCCCTTAGGTAAAGCACGCCTCAACGTCCATCACCTTACCGACGGCCATAAAGTCCAGCCGTGCAGCTTGCTGGTGCGCTCCGGGGAGATCGTCGGCCTGGCCGGGTTAGTCGGCGCAGGGCGTTCTGAACTGGCGCAGCTGATTTTTGGCGTGCGCAAAGCCATCGGCGGCATGATTGAAGTGGACGGTGAACCGGTGGTGATCCACTCCCCGCGCGAAGCAATTGACCACGGCATTGGCTTTCTGACGGAAAACCGCAAAGAGCAGGGATTATTTTTAGAGCTGGCAGCGGCAGAAAACATCACCATGGCAACGCTGGAACGTGACGCGAACTGGGGCATGCTCGATCGCAAAAAGGCGCAGGCGATTTCTGATGACGCCATCAAATTGCTCAATATTCGCGTCCCGCATGCCCAGGTCCGCGCAGGCGGCTTGTCCGGCGGCAACCAGCAAAAGCTGCTGATTTCGCGCTGGGTGGCGATCGGGCCACGCATTTTGATCCTCGATGAACCCACGCGCGGCGTGGACGTCGGCGCCAAAAGCGAGATCTACCGGATCATGAACGATATGGCGCGCAAAGGCGTGGCGATCCTAATGATCTCCAGCGAACTGCCGGAAGTGGTCGGGATGAGCGACCGCGTGTATGTCATGCGCGAAGGCAGTATTGCCGGCGAGCTGAACGGACAAAGTATTACCCAGGAAAATATTATGACGCTGGCAACCGGCGTGAACGACTCCCATCATCAGGCGGTACCCCATGAATAATCCAACCACTCCCCAGCAGGTGGCGAAATCCGCCTCCGCAAAAAAAATGCTGATGAGCGATCTGATGCAAACGGTCGGTATCTTACCGATTCTCATCCTGATAGTGGCGGTGTTTGGCTTTATCGCGCCTAACTTTTTTACCGAGAGTAACCTGCTGAATATTACCCGTCAGGCGTCGATCAACATCGTGCTGGCCGCTGGCATGACCTTCATTATTTTAACCGGCGGCATCGATCTTTCGGTTGGTTCGATTCTCGGCACCACCGCAGTGGCAGCGATGGTGGTTTCGCTGATCCCGGAATTTGCCATGCTGTCAGTCCCTGCCGCACTGTTGCTCGGCATGGTGCTGGGGTTGTTTAACGGCGCGCTGGTCGCTTTTGCCGGCCTGCCGCCGTTTATCGTCACGCTTGGAACCTATACGGCGCTGCGCGGCGCAGCTTACCTGCTGGCCGACGGCACGACGGTGATTAACTCCAACATCAGCTTTGAGTGGATCGGTAACAACTATCTCGGTCCGGTTCCGTGGCTGGTGGTCATTGCGCTGGCGGTGGTGGTGGTGTGCTGGTTCATTCTTAGGCGCACCACACTCGGCGTTCATATCTATGCGGTTGGCGGCAATATGCAGGCCGCGCGCTTAACCGGTATCAAAGTGTGGTTGGTGCTGCTGTTCGTCTACGGCATGAGCGGTTTGCTCTCAGGTCTTGGCGGGGTGATGAGCGCCTCGCGGCTGTACAGCGCCAACGGCAACTTAGGCATGGGTTACGAGCTGGACGCCATCGCGGCGGTGATCCTCGGCGGCACCAGCTTTGTTGGCGGGATCGGCACCATCACCGGCACGCTGGTGGGGGCGTTGATCATTGCCACGCTCAATAACGGCATGACGCTGATGGGCGTCTCCTATTTCTGGCAATTGGTGATCAAAGGGGCGGTGATCATCATAGCGGTGCTGATCGACAAATACCGTACCCGACACCATCAAAGTGCATAGACAAGCTTACTGGCCTACTCATTCGTAGGCCTGATAAGCGCAGCGCCATCAGGCGTATAACAACAATACCCTACGTGAGGAAACGAGTATGCGTTTGAAGCCATTAGTGACCGCGCTCTGTGCTGGCGCCCTGCTTGCTGCAGCTCCATTTGTGCAGGCAAAAGAACTGAAATCCATCGGCGTTACGGTGGGCGATCTGGCCAACCCGTTCTTCGTGCAGATCACCAAAGGCGCGGAGCTGGAAGCACGCAAACTGGCAGGTGATAGCGTTAAAGTCACGCTGGTTTCCAGCGGCTACGATCTGGGGCAACAGGTGTCGCAAATCGACAACTTTATTGCCGCCAAAGTCGACATGATTATCCTTAACGCCGCCGACTCCAAAGGCATCGGCCCGGCGGTTAAACGCGCGAAAGACGCCGGGATCGTGGTGGTTGCCGTTGACGTAGCGGCGGAAGGCGCAGACGCGACCATTACTTCCGATAACACTCAGGCAGGCGAAATGGCCTGTAAATACATTACCGACCGTCTGAAAGGGAAAGGCAACGTCGTCATCATCAACGGGCCGCCGGTTTCCGCCGTCCAGAACCGCGTGGAAGGCTGCCAGACGGAGTTTAAACGCCACCCGGACATCAAGGTGCTGTCGCATAACCAAAACGCCAAAGGCAGTCGCGAAGGCGGGCTGGAGATCATGACCGCGTTGCTGGCGGCGAATCCGAAGATCGACGGCGTATTCGCCATTAACGATCCCACAGCGATCGGCGCCGATCTGGCGGCAAAACAGGCGCAGCGTAGCGAATTCTTTATTGTCGGCGTAGATGGATCCCCAGACGGTGAAGAAGCGCTGAAGCGCGAAAACTCACTATTTGTGGCGACTCCGGCACAAGATCCGCAGGTGATGGCTGCCAAAGCGGTTGAAATCGGCTATGACATATTGCAGGGGAAACCCGCCCCGAAAGAACCCGTGCTGATCCCAGTGACGATGATCGATAAAAACAACGTCGGCAGTTATAAGGGTTGGACGGTTAAATAGCCCGCCACAACAACGCCGGTTGGCGGCAAAGATGCCTTATCCGGTCTACAAGATCGCTATGAATTTGTAGGCCGGATAAGCGAGGCTCCATCCGGCATTATATTAAGGAGGATTCTGCCGATGAAACGCTCCGCAATAAACGAGATCCTTGGGCACACGCGCCAGTTTTTCTCTCAGCACGACGTGCATCTCCCCCCTTTTGCCAGCTTCCCCCCGACCCAATGGCGCAAGCTTGATGCCGCTGCCTGGAGCGAAGTGTTCGACCTTAAGCTCGGTTGGGATGTCACCGCGTTTGGCGGCAATAATTTCGCCGCGCAAGGATTAACGCTGTTCACCCTGCGTAATGGTTCGCCGAAAGGCATGCCTTACGAGAAATGCTACGCCGAGAAAATCATGCATGTTCGCGATGCACAGGTCACACCGATGCATTTTCACTGGCGCAAACGCGAAGACATTATCAATCGCGGCGGCGGCAATCTCATTGTAGAACTGTGGAATGCAGGGATCCGCGAGCAAACGGAAGACAGCGACGTTAGCGTGGTAATTGACGGCTGTCGGCAAACCCATGCCGCAGGCAGTCAACTGCGCCTGACGCCGGGTGAAAGCATCTGCCTGCCGCCGGGCCTGTATCACAGCTTCTGGGCGGAAGAAGGTTTTGGCGACGTGCTGGTTGGCGAGGTCTCTTCTGTTAATGACGACGACCACGACAACCATTTTCTGCAACCGATTTCCCGCTACAACGACATTGAAGAAGACGAACCGGCGCTGCTGGTGCTGTGTAACGAATATCGCCTGTTCCGCTAACCAAGGAGCACATTATGCCGTTGATCTCACTCGCTGATGGCCTTGCCCATGCCCGCGAGCACCGCTATGCCTTAGGGGCGTTTAACGTTCTGGATTCACATTTCCTGCGCGCGTTGTTTGCCTCAGCAAAGCAAGAACGTTCGCCGTTTATTATCAACATTGCCGAGGTGCATTTTAAATATATCTCGCTAGATTCTCTGGTCGAAGCGGTCAAATTCGAAGCCGCGCGGCATGACATTCCGGTGGTGCTGAATCTTGACCACGGCCTGCACTTTGAGTCGGTGGTGCGAGCATTACGCTTAGGTTTCAGCTCAGTGATGTTCGATGGCTCCACGCTGGAGTACGAAGAAAATATCCGTCAGACCCGCGAAGTGGTGAAGATGTGCCACGCCGTCGGCGTGTCGGTGGAAGCTGAGTTGGGCGCAGTCGGTGGCGATGAAGGCGGTGCGCTGTACGGTCATGCCGACGAATCACTGTTTACCGACCCAATGCTGGCGCGTGATTTCGTTGACAGAACCGGGATTGACGCGCTGGCGGTCGCCATTGGCAACGCCCACGGCAAATATAAAGGCGAACCGCTACTCGACTTCCCGCGTCTGGACGCCATTCGCCAGCAGGCGGCAATCCCGCTGGTACTGCACGGTGGCTCCGGCATCAGCGACGACGATTTCAAGCGCGCTATTGAACTCGGCATTCACAAAATCAACTTCTATACCGGCATGTCGCAGGCGGCGCTGTCGGCAGTGGAGACGCGGATGGCGAATCGTCAGCCCTTATATGACGAATTCGCCGAACTGCTGCTCGGCATTGAGGAAGCCATTACCGATACCGTTTCAGAACAGATGCGCATTTTTGGCAGCGCGGGGCGGGTCTGATGGAACGCAAAGGCGTTATCGCCGCAGGCAACATGCTGGTCGATCATGTGCATCAAATTGTGCAGTGGCCGGAACGCGGCTGGTTGGCGGAAATCACCCGTAGCGAACGCGCCACGGGTGGTGCGCCGCTTAATGTGCTGCTGACGCTGGCAAAAATGCACACTGGGCTGCCGTTGCAGGCGGTGGGGTTAATCGGTCAGGACAGCGATGGCGACTACATCATGGCGATGCTGGAGCAGTATCACGTTAATCGCCAACACGTGCAGCGCACGACATTCGCGCCCACGTCAATGTCGCAGGTGATGACCGATCCCAGCGGCCAGCGCACCTTTTTCCACTCGCCGGGCGCCAACAGACTGCTGGATTTGCCCGCTTTTGAGCAACTGGATACCTCGATGAAAATCTTCCATCTGGGATATCTGCTGCTGCTCGACAGTCTGGACATGCCGGATAAGGAGTACGGGACGCGTAGCGCAAGGCTGCTGGCGCAAATGCGCGACAACGGCTTTGAAACATCGCTGGATCTGGTCTCACGCAAGGGCGACCCGCGCTACCAGCCACTGGTGATGCCAGCCTTGCGCCATCTCGATTATCTGGTGATTAACGAGCTGGAAGCCGGAGAATTTAGCGGGCTGGAGATCCGCCAGCCCAACGGCGAGCTACATATCCCGCATATCGCTACCGCCGCGCGCGAATTATTGGATGCAGGCGTACGCCAGCGGGTGGTTATTCACTGTCCGGAAGGTGCCTGGGGTGAAGCGCCGGATCTGCCGGGCGTCTGGATCCCGTCGCAGTACCTGGCGCAGGAGGAGATCGTTGGCAGCGTGGGGGCGGGTGATGCGTTTTGCGCCGGATTTTTGTATGGCTGTCATGAGCGCTGGTCGCTGACGGACAGCGTCAGGTTGGCACACGCCTGTGCGCGGGCAAGCTTGCTGTGCGCCAATGCGATAGACGGCGCGAAGACGCTGGCAGAGCTAAAAGCAGAAATGGTTGACGCCTGATGCGCTGCGCTTATCAGGCCTACGACCGCATCCGGCAACTACACACGATCACGCCGCCTTATCGTGATGCTGCACGTCGGCGGCAAACACATAACCCAACCCGCGCAGGGTTTTGATCAACATCGGTTGATGCGGGTTAATCTCTATTTTTCGCCGCAAGCGCATGATTAACACGTCAATAGTGCGGTCAAACACCTCAACGCTGTCGCTGCGCGTCAGCTCCAGCAGTTGTTCCCGGCTCAGCACCCGGCGGGCATTTTGGGCCAGCGCCAACAGCAGGCTGTATTCCCCCTGCGTCAACTCCACCTTCAACTGCTGGGGATTACGAAGCTGGCAACCGGCGGTATCGAGATGCCAGCCATTGAAAGAAAGCCCCGTGGTCTGTGGGCCACCGCTTTCTGACGTTAACACGCCAACGCGTCTGAGCACCGCCTTTACCCGAGCCACCAGCACCCGCGCATTGAACGGTTTACCGATATAGTCGTCAGCGCCCATTTCCAGCCCGACCACCACATCCGACTCGCTACCAAGCCCGGTCAGCATCACCACCGGTAATCCGGGCCTCATCTTTTGCACCTGCTGCAGCACCATCAGACCGTTGATATCGGGCAACATCATATCCAGCAATACCAGCGCGATCTCCGGCTGAGTCTCAATGCAGCGCAACGCCTCCTGCCCGGTGTGACAAGCGGTCACCGCAAAGACGTGTTCGTTCAGCACATCCTGTAAAAGCGAGCAGACTGCCACGTCATCATCCACAACCAGAACAACGGGTTTCATCATTCGACTCCGTCCACTTCGTTATCATCTTATTGTGAGTAATATCAGGCGAAGTGAAAGAGCACACATGATCTATCTGATAAAAATATAATCCTTGTCACACTATTCAGTAAACATAATAGGTTTTCCTCTGCTCAGCACTTTGGGCACAAATACCTAATAAGAATAACTACGCAGATCACACTTCCTTTCTTTAAAATAAAACATTCGAACTTATGATAATGACAAAATTAAAGCAGCGATATTTACTATTTTAATAAATTCACAGTACATATGATAAATGGAGATTCATATGAATAAATCTCAGCCGTTCCGCCTGAGCAGGATTTTTATTGCATTGGTCGCGACTACCGGAATATTAGTTAATCCTGTATTTGCCAGTGAATCATCCCAACCAGCGTCACAATATACAAAGCAACAGAATCAGCGTTATTTAACATCATTACCTTTTGCCGATCGCCAGGATTTTGACGATGCGCAGCGTGGTTTTATCGCACCACTGCCTAACCAAGGTATTCTTAAAAATGCCGACGGAAAACCCTTTTATCGCGCAGAAGATTATAAGTTTGATATCAATGCCCCTGCACCAGAAACAGTAAACCCCAGCTTATGGCGACAGTCGCAGATCAACGGTATTTCGGGCTTGTTTAAAGTAACTGAACGGATGTATCAGGTACGCGGCCAGGATATTTCCAATATCACTTTTATCGAAGGTGATACAGGTATTATCGTTATCGACCCATTGGTTACCGCTGGGGCAGCAAAAGCCAGCCTGGACCTCTACTATCAACATCGTCCGCAAAAACCGATTGTTGCCGTTATTTATACCCATAGCCATACCGATCACTATGGCGGTGTGAAAGGCATTGTCTCTGAAAATGACGTGATATCTGGCAAAGTGCAGATTCTCGCCCCGGCAGGCTTTATGGAAGAAGCCATCAGCGAAAACGTATTGCTGGGCAATATTATGAGTCGCCGTGCTCTGTTCTCCTACGGCCTGCTTCTGCCTCGTAACCCACAAGGAAATATCGGCAACGGTCTGGGCGTCACGCTGACAACAGGTCTGCCGACTATCATTGCCCCAACCCAATCAATCATCAAAACCGGTGAGAAAAAAGTCATCGACGGCCTGGAGTTCGATTTCCTGATGGCGCCAGGCAGCGAGGCGCCTTCCGAAATGCACTTATATATTCCGGCGCTCAAAGCGCTCTGTACGGCAGAAAATACGACGCACACGCTGCATAACTTCTATACGCTACGCGGTGCAAAAACACGCGATACCAGCAAATGGACCGAGTATCTGAACGAAACACTTGATATGTGGGGCAGCCAGGCAGAAGTGTTGTTTATGCCGCATACCTGGCCCGTCTGGGGTAATCAGCATATTAACGACTATATCGGTAAATATCGCGACACCATCAAGTATATCCACGATCAAACTCTGAATATGGCTAACCAAGGCTATACGATGAATGAGATTGGCAACATGATTCAACTACCACCAACGCTCGCCAATAACTGGGCCAGTCGTGGCTACTACGGTTCGGTCAGCCATGACGCGCGTGCGGTCTACAACTTCTACCTCGGCTACTTCGACGGCAACCCGGCAAATCTGGATCCTTACGGACAGACAGATATGGGTAAACGCTACGTCAAAGCGTTGGGTGGTGCAAAACAGACCATTGAGCTGGCTCAGGAAGCCTATGACAAGGGTGATTATCGCTGGACGTCAGAACTGCTCAAGCACGTGATTTCCGCTGAACCAGACAACCAGGCGGCTAAGAATCTGCAAGCGAATGCGTTTGAACAGCTGGGCTATCAGGCCGAGTCCGCCACCTGGCGCGGTTTCTACCTCACCGGCGCGAAAGAACTGCGTGAAGGCGTGCGTAAATTTACACACGGCACCACCAATTCCCCGGACACCATCAACGGAATGAGCGTAGAAATGCTGCTCGATTACATGGCCGTTCGTCTGGACAGTGAGAAAGCATCAGGTAAACACATCAGCCTGAACTTCAACCTGGACAAAGGCGAGAACCTGAATCTGACGCTCAACAACAGCGTGCTCAATCATCGTCAGACCCTGCAACCAGATGCCGACACCTCATTCTATATCAGCCGTACAGATCTGCACGACGTGCTGACAGGCCAGGTGAAAATGAGCGATCTGGTACACGCGAAGAAAGTCAAAGTGATTGGCAAAGCCGCGAAGTTGGATGAAGTGATAGCGATGCTGGATCAATTTGATTTGTGGGTTAATGTCGTTACACCCAATTAATAACAAGCCGCTTCCAGAGATATTTTCAATCTCTGGAAGCATATTTATTCACACAACAATGTGCAATCGCAAAAACAATAGAATAAATAAATGAATTATGAACTCGGTGGGCATGCAAAGATATTTTATCTCGTTAAAAAATTGCCATACTGCTGACGCTTTATATTTTTATATTCACTCATGATATTGTTCGCGATAAACAGGATGTATTTTGTTATGCAAACGGTTAACTCCAGCATTGTAATACCGCTGAGAATAATAGGCTGGTTTCTCTCGCTGCCATTATTAACAGGATGCAACTTCTCTCCCGCCATTCCGGTCATCGGTGCTTACTATCCCGACTGGCTGTTCTGCCTTATTGGCGGCGTCATCCTGACACTCATAACCCGAAAATTCATTCTGCATAAATATAGCGGATTGGCCTTTATCGGGATTATTTATACCGCCCTTTTTGCCCTCTACTCCATGCTGTTCTGGCTGGTATTTTTCTAACTTATTTTGAGACGCCCCTATGGAAAGCTCGTCGAAAAAAGCTCCGCGTAACAAACTTCCCGCGCTGATGCTGTTGGTACTTGCGCTGGTTATTTTGGTCTTCGTCATCTGGAAACTGGATAGCTCACCCGCGACCAATGACGCCTACGCCTCAGCCGACACCATCGATGTCGTGCCAGAAGTCAGTGGTCGCATTGTCGAACTGGCTGTTTCCGATAACCAGCAGGTCAAGCAAGGTGATGTGCTGTTTCGTATCGATCCCCGTATCTATGAAGCGAATCTGGCAAAAGCACAAGCGTCCCTCGCCGCTCTGGATAAACAGATCATGCTGACCCAGCGCAGCGTAGATGCACAACAATATGGTGCTGACTCCGTACGGGCTACGGTAGAAAAAGCGCGAGCAGCCGCTAAGCAAGCCAGCGATACTCTGCGCCGTACCGAACCGCTACTGACGGAAGGTTTTGTCTCCGCGGAAGATGTTGATCGCGCCAGAACGGCACAACGCGCCTCAGCGGCAGATCTTAATGCGGTATTATTACAGGCGCAGCAGGCTGCCAGCGCGGTGAGTGGCGTTGATGCCCTGGTAGCTCAGCGCATCGCCGTAGAAGCCGATATCGCCCTGACCAAACTGCATCTTGAAATGGCAACAGTACGCGCACCCTTCAATGGCCGCGTGGTGGCATTAAAAACCTCCGTCGGGCAGTTTGCTTCCGCCATGCGACCCATTTTTACCCTGATTGACACCCGTCACTGGTACGTAATCGCCAATTTTCGCGAAACAGAGCTGAAAAACATCCATGCAGGCACACCAGCCAATGTTCGCCTGATGAGCGACAGCGGCAAAGTGTTTGTCGGTAAAGTGGATTCAATCGGCTACGGTGTATTACCTGATGATGGCGGTATGGTGCTGGGCGGTTTGCCGCATGTTTCCCGCTCTATCAACTGGGTTCGCGTTGCCCAACGCTTCCCGGTAAAAATCGTGGTAGATAAACCGGATGAAGAGATGTTTCGCATCGGCGCATCGGCGGTTGCTACCCTTGAGCCACAGAAATGAAAGCACTTAACTGTTTGCCTCTGCCACTGGTCAGGCTATTGGCGTTTTTTCACGAAGAATTAAGCGAACAACGTCCCGGAAGACTCCCACAAATCATGCAGCTCTGGGCGGGTTGCCTGCTGGTGGTACTGATCTCGATGACCTATGAGATCCCCTTCCTGGCGCTTTCGCTTGCCGTACTCTTTTATGGTATCCAGTCCAATGCTTTCTATACCAAATTCGTGGCGATTCTCTTCGTCGTCGCCACAGCATTAGAGATAGGTAGTTTATTTCTGATCTACAAATGGTCTTATAGCTACCCTCTGGTCCGTCTGATCATTGCCAGCCTGATCGTTCTGGCCTGCATGTTCCTGATGCGAACCCATCGTCTGGGGCTGGTTTTCTTTGCCGTGTCGATTGTTGCAATATACGGGCAATCTTTCCCCGGCATGCTCGACTACCCCGAGGTCGTCGTTCGCCTGACGTTATGGTGCATCGTCGTTGGTCTGTACCCCACGCTACTGATGACGCTGACCGCCGTTTTGTGGTTTCCCAGCCGCGCTGTCAACCAAATGCGCGAAGCCCTGCGTGCCAGGCTGGGTGATGCCCTCAATCGCCTGACGGCACCGACAACACCGCTTGCGGAAAAATACATCGAACGAGAAGTGCTGGCGCTGCAAAAGCTGAACATCTTTTGTCTGGCAGATGACGCAGACTGGCGAGAAAAAAGTGCCTGGTGGCAGGCTTGCGTTGCCACAACCACCTATCTGTACACTACGCTCAATCGCTACGATTTCACGGCACATAACCCGGCAACCCGCGATCTCCAGCAGAAACTGTGCCGTGAAATAACCGCACTGCAAGATGCGGTTGCTCGAGGTATGCCCTGGCAAAGTGAATGGGAACTCAGTCAGGCAGAAGCCACAACGGCCCGCGAATGCGGCCTGGAGCCCCTGTGCCAAACCCTGCTACAGCTTGGTCACATGGACCCTAATACGCCGCCAGCTCCTGTCGCTAAACCGCCCTCAATGGTATCTGACGCGTTCACCAACCCAGGCTATATTCGCTACGCATTAAAAACACTGCTGGCATGTCTGATTTGCTATGTCTTTTATTCCGGTACCGACTGGGAAGGCATCCACACCTGCATGCTGACCTGCATTATTGTCGCGAACCCCAGTATCGGCTCGTCATACCAGAAGATGGCACTGCGCTTCGGCGGCGCATTTTTCGGCGCAATTCTGGCCCTGCTGATGACGATTTTTGTCATGCCCTGGCTGGACAATATCGTCGAACTTCTCCTGGTGCTGGCACCACTTTTCCTGATGGGTGCCTGGATTGCCACCGGCTCAGAACGTTCCTCTTATATCGGAACCCAAATGGTCGTCACCTTCGCGCTGGCAACGCTTGAAAACGTCTTTGGCCCAACCTACGACCTGGTGGAAATCCGCGATCGCGCCTTCGGCATTTTGATCGGCACTCTTGTTTCTGCGGTGATCTACACCTTTGTCTGGCCGGAAAGCGAAGCCAAAGCGCTGCCACAAAAACTGGCAAGCTCGCTGGGACTGCTCAGCAAATTACTGCGGATCCCGCGTCAGCAGGATGCTGTTCTCATGCGCACTTATCTTCAGATGCGTATTGGTCTCCATGCGACGTTTAACGCCTGTGATGAAATGTGCGAGAGGGTCGCGCTGGAACGCCAACTCCCCGGCGATGAACGCATAGCGCTTATTCAACGTAGTCAGCGCGTTATTCACCTGGGCCGTGACATTCTCTATACCTGGGATACCACCCGAAATGACGCCCCGACGCTGGATAACGCGGTATTGCTGGAGAGCGCAACACACCTGGCCGATGCGCTGGAAAAATACGCAGCCGACCTGGCGACAGCATCCAGCCTTCCGCCGTCGATTGAAAACCTGTCCCCATCTCAAGACATTTTACCAACGTTACCCAAACAGGAGCGCTGCATCATACAGCAGATAACCTGTTTACCCGACTGGACTCACCCGACGCTAATACCAGCAAGCGAGCAGGAGCAAGGAACCTCCCAATAATGAACCGATATCTCCCTCGATTACTCCTCTGCGGCATACTCAGCGGCGCAACGGTCCTTTCCGGCTGTGCACTGATCCGCAAAGATTCTGCACCACATCCGCAATTACAGCCTGAGCAGATCTCACTGGCTAAAGACATTCATCTGGCAAGCTCAGGATGGCCACAGGCACAGTGGTGGCGGCAGTTTAACGACCCACAGCTAAACTCGCTTATTGAAGCAACGCTGTCTGGCTCCCATAACCTCGCCGAAGTGAAGCTGCGTGAAGAGAAAGCGCAGTCGCAGACTGAACTGCTGGAAGGGCGTTCTCAGCTCCAGATGGCAGCGCTGGGCATGATTAACCGCCAGCGAGCGTCTGCCAACGGCTTCCTCGGCCCCTACGCGCTGGATGCGCCACGATTAGGGATGGACGGCCCCTACTACACTGAAGCGACGATTGGTCTGGTCGCCGGACTGGATCTCGACCTGTGGGGCGAGCATCGTTCCGCTGTCGCGGCAGCTATTGGCGCACAAAATGCCGTGATTGCCGAAACCGCAGCAGTGGAACTCTCCCTGACGACCGGCGTCGCGCAGCTGTATTACAGTATGCAAGCCAGCTACCAGATGCTTGATTTGTTGCAGCAGACCCACGATGTTATTGATTATGCCGTGAAGGCCCACCAGAGTAAGGTCGCTCACGGGCTGGAAGCAAAAGTACCGTACCATGGCGCACGTGCGCAATTGCTGGCAGTGGACAAGCAAATCGTCGCGGTTGAAGGACAAATCAAAGAAACTCGGGAATCACTCCGGGCGCTGATCGGTGCCGGCGCAAAAGATCTGCCTGAAATCAAACCGGTCGCACTGCCAACTGTCGATACAGGAATACCCGCAACGCTCTCCTACGACCTGCTTGCCAGGCGTCCGGACTTGCAGGCTATGCGCTGGTATGTGCAGGCTTCGCTGAACCAGGTCGAGGCCGCTCGCGCCCTGTTTTATCCGAGCTTTGATATCAAAGTCTTCTTCGGTTTAGACGCTATCCATATCGATCAACTGTTCAAAAGCACCAGCAGGCAGATCAACTTCATCCCCGGCCTGCGTTTACCGCTGTTTGACGGAGGTCGTCTGAATGCCAATCTGGAAGGCGCCCGCGCAACCAGCAATATGATGATAGAGCGCTACAACCAGTCGGTGCTCAATGCAGTGCGCGATGTCGCGATTAACGGAACACGTCTGCAAACGCTCAATGAACAACGGGTAATGCAGATGGAACGCGTAGATGCCACGCATTACACGCAAGCAGCAGCAGACGCGGCTTACCAGCGAGGCCTGAGCAGTCGCCTGCTGGCAACAGAGGCCAAATTACCCGTGATCGCAGAAGATATGTCGCTCCTGGTCATAGATACCCAACGACTCATGCAGAATATTCAACTCATCAAAGCGCTTGGCGGAGGTTATCAAGCCCCTGCTAACAAGAAGTAGCGTTCTCCGACCTCGCCGCGTGATATCCGTCACGCGGCATTTTCTTTCGTCACGTCAAATATGACGACAGCCTGTTTTTCGTCAGGGTTTTGCGCAAAATTCGCCCGTAATATCGATGAATGCCCCTGATAAAAACATGGCATAAAAGATGCATAACTAAAGCGACAGCGCGTATGCGCGATTTGATTAACTGGAGCGAGACCGATGAAAAAAGTCGTCACGGTTTGCCCATATTGCGCATCAGGTTGCAAAATCAACCTGGTGGTCGATAACGGCAAAATCGTCCGGGCTGAAGCGGCGCAGGGGAAAACCAACCAGGGTACTCTGTGTCTGAAGGGCTACTATGGCTGGGATTTTATCAACGATACCCAGATCCTGACCCCTCGTCTGAAAACCCCAATGATCCGTCGCCAGCGTGGCGGCAAACTGGAATCTGTTTCCTGGGATGAAGCGCTTGATTACGTCGCCACTCGTCTGAGCGCCATCAAAGCGAAGTATGGCCCGGACGCTATTCAGACGACCGGTTCATCTCGCGGTACGGGTAACGAAACCAACTATGTAATGCAAAAATTCGCGCGCGCCGTTATTGGTACCAATAACGTTGACTGCTGCGCTCGCGTCTGACACGGCCCATCGGTTGCAGGTCTGCACCAATCGGTCGGTAACGGCGCAATGAGTAATGCTATCAATGAAATTGATAACACAGATTTAGTGTTCATCTTCGGGTATAACCCGGCGGATTCCCACCCGATCGTGGCGAATCACGTGATTAACGCTAAACGTAACGGGGCGAAAATCATCGTATGCGATCCGCGCAAAATTGAAACCGCGCGTATTGCCGACATGCACATCGCGTTGAAAAACGGCTCG
Source organism: Citrobacter sp. LUTT5 (assembly GCF_009905315.1). Taxonomy (NCBI): domain Bacteria; kingdom Pseudomonadati; phylum Pseudomonadota; class Gammaproteobacteria; order Enterobacterales; family Enterobacteriaceae; genus Citrobacter; species Citrobacter sp. LUTT5. Next base: position 4,616,159 of record NZ_CP047606.1, read on the forward strand.
AACATCGCGCTGCTCAACGCCATGGGTCATGTCATCATCGAAGAAAAACTGTACGACCAGGCGTTCGTCGCCTCCCGTACGGAAGGATTCGAAGAGTACAGCAAGATTGTCGAAGGTTACACGCCGGAGTCCGTCGAAGATATCACTGGCGTTAGCGCGCAGGATATTCGTCAGGCTGCACGTATGTATGCCACGGCAAAAAGCGCGGCTATCCTGTGGGGTATGGGTGTTACCCAGTTCTATCAGGGCGTGGAAACCGTGCGTTCACTGACCAGCCTCGCAATGCTGACCGGCAACCTCGGTAAGCCAAGCGTGGGCGTTAACCCGGTTCGTGGTCAGAACAACGTTCAGGGCGCATGCGATATGGGCGCGCTGCCGGATACCTATCCGGGCTATCAGTACGTTAAGTTCCCGGAAAACCGCGAGAAATTCGCTAAAGCCTGGGGCGTGGAAAGTCTTCCTGCACATACCGGTTATCGCATCAGCGAACTGCCGCACCGTGCTGCGCATGGCGAAGTCCGCGCGGCGTACATCATGGGTGAAGATCCATTACAGACCGATGCTGAACTCTCCGCAGTGCGCAAAGGCTTTGAGGATCTGGAACTGGTCATCGTGCAGGATATCTTCATGACCAAAACCGCCGCTGCCGCAGACGTTATTTTACCGTCTACGTCATGGGGTGAGCATGAAGGCGTATTCTCCGCGGCTGACCGTGGCTTCCAGCGCTTCTTTAAAGCCGTTGAGCCGAAGTGGGATCTGAAAACGGACTGGCAGATTATCAGTGAAATCGCCACCCGTATGGGCTATCCGATGCACTACAACAACACCCAGGAAATCTGGGACGAGTTGCGTCATCTGTGCCCGGATTTCTACGGTGCCACTTACGAGAAAATGGGCGAGCTGGGTTATATCCAGTGGCCTTGCCGCGACACCTCAGAAGCCGATCAGGGGACGTCTTATCTCTTTAAAGAGAAGTTCGACACCCCGAACGGCCTGGCGCAGTTCTTCACCTGCGACTGGGTAGCGCCAATCGACAAACTCACCCCAGAGTACCCAATGGTACTGTCTACGGTGCGTGAAGTCGGCCACTACTCTTGCCGTTCGATGACCGGTAACTGTGCGGCGCTGGCCGCGCTGGCGGATGAACCGGGCTATGCCCAGATCAACACCGCCGACGCAGAACGCCTGGGCATCCAGGACGAAGAACTGGTGTGGGTTAACTCGCGTAAAGGTCGGATCATTACCCGTGCGGCAGTCAGCGATCGTCCAAACAAAGGCGCGATTTACATGACCTACCAGTGGTGGATTGGCGCATGTAATGAGCTGGTAACCGAGAACTTAAGCCCGATTACCAAAACGCCAGAGTATAAGTACTGTGCCGTTAACGTTGAACGCATTGCCGATCAGCGCGCTGCCGAGCAGTATGTTATTGATGAGTACAACAAGCTGAAAGCCAGTCTGCGCGAAAGCGCGATGGGTTAGTCCGTTTACGTACCTGTTCTGCAACAGCCTCCGCCCGGAGGCTGTTTTTTTATCCATACGATCTCTTTATACTGTTCATTCCGTACCCTAAATAAAACTCAAAATGAAACAACTCATTGCATTGATGTTCTTTATGACATTCTTTGCCCATGCCAGTGATACTGAGCCAGGAAGCCAGTACTTACAGGCCGCTGAGGCAGGGGACCGTCGCGCACAGTACTTTCTTGCCGATACCTGGTTCAGTTCGGGCGATTTGAGCAAAGCCGAGTATTGGGCGCAAAAAGCCGCCGACAATGGCGATGCCGACGCCTGCGCGCTCCTGGCGCAAATCAAAATTACGAATCCGGTCAGTCTGGATTACCCCCAAGCCAAAACGCTGGCGGAAAAGGCAGCCAAAGCGGGCAGTAAAGCGGGAGAACTGACCCTGGCGCGGATTCTGGTCAACACCCAGGCAGGACACACAGATTACCCCAAAGCCATTACCTTGCTGCAAAACGCCTCTGAAGATCTGGAAAATGACTCCGCCGTCGACGCGCAAATGCTGCTCGGGCTGATTTACGCCAACGGCGTGGGGATCCCCGCAGACGATGAAAAAGCGACATGGTATTTCAAACGCAGCTCCGCCATCTCCCGCACCGGTTATTCCGAGTACTGGGCCGGAATGATGTTCTTAAACGGCGAGCAGGGTTTTATCGTGAAGAATAAACAGAAGGCGCTACACTGGCTGAATCTGAGCTGTATGGAAGGGTTCGATACCGGCTGTGAAGAGTTTGAAAAGTTAACAAACGGGTAATGGTTTGCATTGCCGGATGGCGGCATAAACGCCTTATCCGGCCTACAGTTCACCGTCTTCCGTAGGCCGGATAAGCGCAGCGCCATCCGGCAATCTTTCATTAATTAATGATTAGCGGTCTTATCAAATTTACCCAGCATCTCGCGCTCGTAAGCCAGCGCCTTCTTGCGGTCAAATTTGTGCTCCCACTTGGCGATAACCAGCACCGCCAGCGCATTCCCCACCACATTCAGCGCGGTACGCGCCATGTCGAGGATACGGTCAACACCGGCAATAAACGCCAGGCCTTCCAGCGGGATCCCCACGCTGCCAAGCGTAGCCAGCAGTACCACGAAGGAGACGCCCGGCACGCCCGCAATCCCTTTCGAGGTCACCATCAACGTCAACACCAGCACGATTTCCTGCCACAGCGACAGGTCGATACCATACAGCTGCGCAATAAAGATCGCGGCAATACTCTGGTACAGCGTTGAACCATCAAGGTTGAATGAGTAGCCGGTCGGCACCACAAAGCTGGTGATTGAAGCCGGTGCGCCATAGGCTTCCATCTTCTCGATAATACGCGGCAGTACGCTCTCGGAACTGGCGGTAGAGTAAGCCAGAATCAGCTCATCTTTCAAAATGCGGATCAGGATCCAGATGCTCAGACCGCAGATACGCGCCACAATCCCCAGCACCACCAGCGCGAAGAACAGGATGGCAAAATGTACCAACAGCACCAGTTTCGCCAGCGGCCACAGTGAGGCAAAACCGAAGTTCGCGACGGTCACAGCAATCAGCGCAAAAACACCGACTGGCGCATAACGCATCACCATGTGGGTCACTTTAAACATGGTTTCTGAAATCGAGCGGAACACAGTCACCAGCGGCTCGCGGTGGGTTGCTGGTAGTGAAGACAAGCCTAAACCAAACAGCACCGAGAAGAAGATAATCGGCAACATATCGCCTTTCGCCATCGACGCGACGATATTAGTCGGCACCAGCGACACAATCGTGCCCATCAGGCCATGCGCGTGGCTCTGCACTTCTGCGGTGGTATTTTGATATTTCGAAATATCCACGGTCGCCAGTTGCGACATATCAATCCCGGAACCCGGCTGGAAAACATTCGCCAGCGTGATGCCAAGAATAATCGCTACGGTGGTGATCACTTCGAAATAGAGAATGGTTTTGGCGCCAATACGGCCCAGCTGTTTTGCATCACCCACCCCGGCAATACCAACCACCAGCGTGGAGATAACAATCGGCACGACGATCATTTTGATCAGATGGATAAAGATATCGCCCGCCGGAGACAGCAGGTTGACCACCAGCCATTCGCGGCTGTCGCTATGGTAATGCAGGTAACTCCCTAGCAGAATGCCCAGCACCATGGCGATTAGAATCTGCCATGCCAGGCTGACTTTCAAATTTTTCATAACAACGGACTTCCTCGATGGAGCGCTATTCCACATGCGGTGTGTGGGAATAGTACATACTGAAAGGGTATGAATTGTGTTGCGTTCGTTTATGGAGTTTTTTAACGCTTATTATCATTATCATCTGCATGGCATTCCGCGCAACCCTCTAAGAACAGGGCTTTTGGCTGAATTTATGCATAAAAATGCAATTTTATCGCGGTATTGATGAATAACTTTTTGTTATAAAAGAATTTTAATATGTTCAAAAATGAAGAAGTCATAGCGTGAGTTTTTTCGCCCACCTGTTCGTTTGCCTGTTTTTTAAACAGGCAAAATGATACAAATCACAAATAAAACAAATTTATTTTTGCCGATTCTGCAACAACTTCGCCATATTAATAGAGTCAACGAGCTGTGCCCGGTTCACCCTCGGCGAGTTTAAATCCATAACTTTTTGCCAAACTGAAATAGCCTGGGCGTAGTCTGCCTGCATAAACGCATCTGAGGCTAACAACATCAGCGCGGTGACCTCTGCCGGGTCCAGCGCCAAGGCCTTATCAATCATCTCGCGAGTGGGCGGCGCCATATGTTGTCCGGCCTGGTAATACAATACCGTTGCCATCGCTGAATAGATCTCAGCATTTTCACCGCCGACACGCAGCGCCTGCTCGTAGGCCAGCAGCGCATTATGATACGCGTTTTGCCAAAGATAGTACTCCCCGAGTTGCGCCCATTTCACGCCGTCCCGTGGATTGGCTCGAATCTGCGATTGCAGCAAAAGCAACTGTTTTTCCTGAATATTTTCATCAGAGAAAGCATGTAAAGGGTCCGCCAGTCGCGTCTGCTCCTGACGAACCGCCTGCCATTTTGGCGTCAACAGGTAGCCTCCAATGCAGGCCACAACCATCAGTACCACCGCAGCGGTCAACCGCTTCACGGGCATTGGGCGTAACAGCGGCTCGCACTGGCTCATTATTCACCTTCCTCCGTATGCTGACGTCTTCTCACTCGCCAGACCACTACACCTACCAGCAACAACAACAGGCACGGCAACGCCCACAGCAGCAGCGTTTGCTCATTCAGCGGCGGATTATAACGAACGAAATCACCGTAACGCTCGGTCATCCAGGTGGTTATCTCGGCTTCACTTTTCCCTTCCGCCACCATGCTGTAAACCTGATGGCGCATACTGACCGCTACCGGCGCATTGGATTCCAGCAAATTTTGGTTTTGGCACTGTGGACAACGCAGTTGGCTGGCAATAGACAGCGCTTGTTCCTGCTGCTGCGGGTTGGCAAACGTCCATGTGTCCACAACCTGGGCATGCGTAGCGAAAGTAATGAAAAACAGGACGAGCGTTAAGAGTAATAACTTTCTGCCGGATGGCGCTGCGCTTATCCGGCCTACGGTTTGCGCACCTTGTAGGCCGGATAAGGCGTTTACGCCGCCATCCGGCAACGCTGTGATTAATTTACGCATCGCGTTTCCTTCCTCGCCATCCGCTCAGCAGCGCGCCAAAGACCATTAATAGTCCCCCACCCCAAATCCAGCGCACGCCGGTCTGCACGTACAAGCGCATGGCATAACGGTCTGGTCCGGTTTTTTCACCCATTACCGCATACCAGTCATGCATCAGGTTCCAGCGGATCCCCGGCTCCATCATCTGTTGACGACGCGCGGCATAGAAGCGCCTTTCAGGTTGCAGGCTGCCAATGCGTTTCTCATTGTGCCACAGCGTGATCTGCGCTTTTTCACTGGTGTAGTTACCTTTGGCTTCCAGGTCGAGACGCTCAAAACGGAAAATGTAACCCGCCAGTTCAACCTGCTGCCCAGGGCTCAGGTTCAGGCTTATCTCCTGACGACTCCCGCTGGAAAAGACGATCCCCGCCGCAAACACCAGCACTCCGGCATGCGCCAGCAGTGCCGGAAGTTGGATGCGGAAAGACACTTTGCGGCTTCTGACCATTGCCAGCACAATAACCAGCAGCATCAGTAGGCCAAAGGGCAGCGTAGCGTGGTTAAAGTACGGTGCACCCACGGAAAGCCGCCCCCAGCCGAACAGCCCGTAAATCATCGGGTAGAGCGTGCCAATCAGCACAATCAGCAGCACCGCACTAAAGAGCAGCAGCGCAACCAGAATCAGCATCTCGCGTGACCAACCGCCAAAACGAGCATTCTGCCGGACTTGCTGGCCCCGCCAGGCGTACAGCCCGAGCGACGCCAGACTCAACACGGTAAACAGCGCAAACAGCGGCGCGGCACGAACGTTATCCAGCGCGAAAGCATGCACCGAAACGAGAATGCCGGAACGCACAATCAGCGTCCCCAGCAGCGATAAAATCAGCGTGACGATCGCCAGCAGCAGCGACCAGTGGCGGAAGATCCCGCGCTGGCGCGTGATATACAGGCTATGTAGCAGCGCGCTGGCGGAAAGCCAGGGTAATAAGGAAGCGTTTTCTACCGGGTCCCAGAACCACCAGCCGCCCCAGCCCAGCTCGCAGTAGGCCCACCAGGAGCCGAGGATAATCCCCAGTGTCAGCGCGCACCAGCCGGGCAAGGCCCAGCGCCAGCACACCCAGGCGCTCTGCGCATTAAAGTCACTACGTAGCAGCGAGGCCAGCGCCACGCCTGCCGCCACCATCAAACCACCGTAACCCAGGTACAGCAGCGGTGGATGGAGGATTAACCCGAGATGTTGCAGCATCGGGTTAAGGTCGCGCCCTTCAATGGCTGGCGGAAAGATACGCACGAACGGATCGGACCATACCACCACAAACAGCAGCAGCAGGGCCGTTATCATTGAAAGGACACTGAGCGTCAGCGGAAACAGCGCGTTGGTATTACGCCGATAGCGAAGAGCAAACAGCGCGCTCCAGGCGGAAAGAAACAGCACCCACAGCAGCAGCGATCCTTCATGACCGCCCCACACCGCCGCCAGTTTTAATCCCCACGGCAGCAGGCTGTAGCTGTGCTGGGCAACGTAGACCACCGAAAAATCGCTGGTCAAAAAGCAGAATACCAGAATGGTAAAGGCCAGTAGCAGCAGGGCAAATTGCGTCCACACGCCCACGCTTGCCAGGCGCATCACCCCCTGCCAACGCTGGCGGACACCTACAAACACGGCAAGCGGGGTCAACACGTTGACCCCGAGGCTTAATAACAGCGCCAGAAAACCGGCTTCAGGAAGGAGAACGTCCAGATATCACCTTACGCAACGGTTAGCTGACCCGCATAGAGGATAAAAAAGCGCAGCAGCAGTACGCCGGTCAGGCTGGCGCCGCACACTGCCAGCACGCCATGAAACGTCGAACTGCGGTTGGCCCAGGGTTTTAGCAGCATCGGCAGTATCAACCCAAGCCCGGCCACGCCAAGCCAGAACCACCAGGTCCAGAATCCGCCGCCCAGTGCCGCCGCCAGCGCACGCATTTTGCCGTCATCGCCCAGCGCCAGGCCGACGAAGAACGCCGCCAGCAGGAAGATCTCCAGCCATACGACCGGGACTTCCATGCGATGCACAAAGTGCGCTTCCGTACTGTGCGGGTTGCTACGATGACGTAACGCCATGGCGATCAGTGCCACCGCCGCACCGGAGGAGATCCCGGAGAACAGAAACAGCACCGGCAGGATCGGGTTATTCAGGAACGGGTAGGATTTCAGCGCCGACAGCAGGAACCCGGTATACGCCCCGAGCAGAACCGCCAGCACCAGCATCAGCGTCTCAAGCGCGCGATGGAACGGCGTGATTAGCGTCAGGAGTTTTGACACAATCGTCAGTCGCGGCACGAACCGCTGTTGCAGGGCAATCACCTCTTTTTCAAAGATTTTTGCCAGCCACAGCACTAACACCACCATGTACAACTGGAACAGCATGACCCCCATCGACATCACCGAGGTGAAGCTGTAGTGGAACATCAGTTTCCAGAAAGTCCATGGACGCGTCAGGTGGAACACCAGAATCAGCAAACCGAGGATAATTGCCCCCGGCCCTAACACCAGCGTGGTGCGCAGCAGCGTGCTGTCTGAACCGCCCGCCTCCGGATGGAAGCGACGCAGCAGAATCGCCAACGTGACCAGTCCGGCAGAGATACCTATCAGGAACAGATAGATGGCAATGGGCCAGTCCCACACCAGTGATTCAAAATGAAATGCAGAAGCGGATGTCATTGGCTCACCTCCCCAAATTTAAAGGGAACGCGGTAGACCTTCGGTTTTGTACCCAACGCCAGTTTGTAACGGTAGGTAGTTTTCTGCTGCAACAAACGGGATATATCGCTGTTGGGATCGTCCAGATTACCAAACGTCAGCGCCTTCGTCGGACATGACTCAACGCAGGCGGGCTGTTTGCCCGCTTTCAGGTTGGTTTTCCGGCAGAAATCACATTTATCCGCCGTTTTGCTCACCGGATGGATAAAGCGTACGCGATAAGGACACGCGGCGATACAGTACTGGCAGCCAACGCAAAGGTCCGGGTTCACATCCACAATGCCGCTGGCGGCATCGCGATACGATGCCCCCGTCGGGCAGACGTCAACGCAGGGAGCGTGGTCGCAATGCTGGCACGAGTGACGGAAGAAGCGATACTTCACATCAGGAAATGTCCCTTGCGGCTCACTGCGGATAATCGTCAGACGCGATACGCCTTCCGGCACGTTGTTAACTTCCCGACAAGCATCCATGCAGGCCGTACAGCCAATGCATAAAGACTCATCATGAACCATACCGTAACGCACACCGTTGATGTTCAGCGTCTTCGCCACAACGCGCCCCGCCGTCCCGCTCACTGCCACCAGCGCGCCGACGCCGGTGATAAACTGGCGACGAGAGCAACTCATGGATGCTCCTTAAGCAACGGAACCGACGCCGGGTTAAAGTTCGGATTGTTACGTTGATCGCTGTGGCAATCGACGCAAATCTTGATCCGTCCTTTATCGCTCAGCGTCTGCATCGTGTCTTGCTTCGGATGCAGTGAGTGACAGCTGGCACACGCCACTTTGGTTACGTGGACATCGTGCGGCCAGAACGCTTTTTGCAACTGCTCAGGCAGGTGACAGGACATACAGACACTGTTCTGCTGCTCCACGTTGTACATCGGCTCATTAAAGCGCATCACATCTTTCACCCCTTCGCGGTGGTTCGGTGACGGCTGGCCGTGACAATTGGTGCAGGTGACAGGCAGTTTGTTATTCGGGTTGATGGCTTCCGCATGCTTACCATGCATGCCTTCGGTATCCGGCTTGTGACAGTCCAGACAGGCGGCATCCGGATTACGCTGTTGGGTAACCGTCCAGCGTTGATCCGACTCCTGCGGCGTTGGCGTGGCAGTGATTCCACTCAGGCTCCATAACAAGCCTGACGCCAGCACCCCAGCAGTTAATAACGAACGTAATACGCTCATATTCACTCCGTTGAGTTATCCGCCCCTTGCGGGGCGAAATGGGGTTATTGGCTTAACAGACCGTTTTTACGCGCCTGATCTTCCCACTGCGGAATCACCGTTTTGATGAAGTCCTGCTTCTCAGCATTGATTTGCTGCATGTTCAGACCAATCGCCGCCTGGGCTTTCTCTTTGGTAGAGATATCCGGTAACGGGATTTCATGCGTGATGCCTTTGGTCGCCAGCAGACGGACCAGTTTGGTACGTGCGTCAGCGGCTTTATCCATTGCGCTACCCAGCATCCGCAGACCTTCTTCCGGGGCGTGCATGTGAATACCGTGTGAGGCGATAGACAGGTCCCAACGCCATTGCGCGTGACGGATATCTTCCAGAATCGGCTTCATTTCCGCTTCGGTCGCACCCGCATCCCATGCGGCTTTCGCTTCGAAGTGCGCACGAACAAGCTGGTCTTCAACTTTGATTTTCAGGTCATGAATGGCCTGTTTACGCTCGGCGACCACTTTTTGCAGGGACGCTTTGTCCTGGGTGTGGCAGTTCGCACAGGTCTGAGCGAAATTATCGAACGGATTACCAATCTTATGGTCGGTGTAAATCTTGCCTTCCGCGTTCTGCACTTTCGGCATGTGGCAGTCGATACAGGTCACATTGTTCTTGCCGTGAATGCCTGCGCTCCAGGTTTCATACTCCGGGTGCTGCGCTTTCAGCATCGGGGTTTTAGACAGGGAGTTGGTCCAGTCAGAGAAGGCGATGGTGTCGTAGTACTTCTCCATGTTCTCGACTTTCATGCCGTCGTCCCACGGGAACTTAACGGCTTTGTTTTTACCGTCGAAGTAGTATTCCACGTGGCACTGGCCGCAGACCATGGATTGCTGGTCAAAGCGACCGGCTTTCTCAAACGGTTTGCCGATGGTTTCCATCGCGCGCTCAGCATAAGGACGCGACAGCGTCAGTTCTGGCTTGCCTTTGGCAAAGTCTGGTGACGCGGTGTTATGGCAATCGCCACAGCCAAGATTATTAACAATTTCAGGACCGCCGCGCGCCCATTTACCGTGGAAGTAGCCATCTTCACCGTCTTTCTGGATCAGACGCGCCACATCCGGGCTTTTACAGCTCCAGCAGGCCATCGGCAACGGACCATCTTCTGCCGTTTTGGGTGCGCCGGTACGTAAGGTTTCACGAACATCGGTCACTGCATACGCGTGCCCGCGCGGTTTGTTGTAATCGCGCGAGAAGGGATATCCCGCCCACAGGATCACCAGACGAGGATCTTCTGCCAGCGCATCTTCACGGGCTGATTGCTCAGACGTGGCTTTCCAGGAGAGATATTGATCGGGATGCTGAGGGGCGAAGACTTCATTCTTCGCTTCAACGGTGACGGTTTTTGCGGGTACGGGGGTTTGTTCAGCGTGAACTGCAGAGATAAATAATAAAGGTACTAACAGGCTGAAGAAACGGCGTACGCGTGATTTTATCCTTGCCATAGGGGTCTCATCCAGATGACGCCATTATCTGCAATGGCGGTTCTTTTATTGTTTTCCATAACAGCAACCACACGAATACTGTCATGACATTGCTCCACCCTATTTGTAACAAGAAACCACACTGAAAATGTTGTCTTTAATCAATTGTAAGTGTATGTAAAATACCACTTTAGAGTTAGTAACTCCCTTTGATTGCACCCTCTTTTGTCTAATTCAGAGACAGATCACCTTTTCAACAATCCTTTAGATAACCACATGTTATCGCAAGATCTAGTCAATTTTGCTAGCTCCCTTCAAAATTCAGTTTGTCGCTAATTTGCACAATTCGTTTATTGCGTGATCTGCCGCGCAAATACTAAACAAAACTCTCAAAGCCCCTACATTTAACGTTTATGAGACATATTATTAACATCCTACAAGGAGAACAAAAGCCATGAGCCAAATACATAAACACGCTATTCCCGCAAACATTGCGGATCGTTGCCTGATAAATCCGGAGCAGTACGCAGAGAAATACCAGCAATCCGTTAACGAACCCGACACATTTTGGGGCGAACAGGGAAAAATTCTTGATTGGATCAAGCCGTACAGCCAGGTGAAGAACACTTCCTTCGCACCAGGCAACGTGTCGATTAAATGGTACGAAGACGGCACCCTGAATCTGGCCGCAAACTGTCTTGACCGCCACCTGCAGGCAAACGGCGATCGTACCGCCATCATCTGGGAAGGCGATGACGCAACCCAAAGCAAAAACATTACCTATCGCGAGTTGCATCGCGATGTCTGCCGTTTCGCCAATACGCTACTGGATTTAGGCATTAAAAAAGGTGACGTGGTGGCCATTTATATGCCGATGGTGCCGGAAGCTGCGGTCGCCATGCTGGCCTGCGCCCGTATTGGCGCGGTGCATTCAGTCATCTTCGGTGGTTTCTCACCGGAAGCCGTCGCCGGACGTATTATCGACTCCAATTCACGCCTGGTGATCACCGCCGACGAAGGCGTACGCGCCGGGCGCGCTATCCCACTGAAAAAGAACGTCGATGATGCGCTGAAAAATCCAAATGTGAAAACCGTTGAACATGTGGTCGTTCTCAAACGTACCGGTGGAAAAACGGAATGGCAGGAAGGTCGCGACCTGTGGTGGTCCGATCTTATCGAGAAGGCCAGCTCAGAACACCAGCCGGAAGAGATGAACGCGGAAGATCCGCTGTTTATCCTGTATACCTCTGGCTCAACCGGCAAGCCGAAAGGCGTACTGCACACTACCGGCGGGTATCTGGTCTACGCCGCCACCACCTTTAAGTACGTGTTTGACTACCATCAGGGCGATATTTATTGGTGTACCGCTGACGTAGGCTGGGTAACCGGGCATAGCTACTTGCTGTACGGTCCGTTGGCCTGCGGCGCAACCACGCTGATGTTCGAAGGCGTGCCAAACTGGCCTACCCCGGCGCGTATGTCGCAAGTTGTGGACAAGCATCAGGTCAATATTCTGTATACCGCACCGACCGCCATTCGCGCCCTGATGGCGGAAGGCGATAAAGCGATTGAAGGCACTGACCGTTCGTCACTGCGTATCCTGGGTTCAGTTGGCGAGCCGATCAACCCGGAAGCATGGGAGTGGTACTGGAAGAAGATCGGCAACGAAAAATGCCCGGTCGTCGATACCTGGTGGCAGACTGAAACCGGTGGATTCATGATCACCCCGCTGCCGGGCGCCACCGAACTGAAAGCCGGTTCTGCAACCCGTCCATTCTTTGGCGTACAGCCTGCGATTGTCGATAACGAAGGTAATCCGCTGGAAGGCGCGACCGAAGGCAATCTGGTGATTACCGACTCGTGGCCGGGCCAGGCGAGAACGCTGTTTGGCGATCACGAACGCTTTGAGCAAACCTACTTCTCTACCTTCAAGAATATGTACTTCAGCGGCGACGGCGCGCGCCGTGACGAAGATGGCTATTACTGGATCACCGGACGTGTGGACGATGTGCTGAACGTCTCCGGCCACCGTCTGGGAACGGCTGAAATCGAATCGGCGCTGGTGTCGCATCCGAAGATTGCCGAAGCCGCGGTGGTGGGGATTCCGCATAATATTAAAGGCCAGGCGATCTACGCATACGTTACGCTGAATCACGGTGAAGAGCCGTCACCTGAGTTGTACGCCGAGGTTCGCAACTGGGTGCGTAAAGAAATTGGCCCGCTGGCAACGCCAGACGTGCTGCACTGGACCGACTCACTGCCGAAAACCCGCTCCGGCAAAATTATGCGCCGTATTCTGCGTAAAATCGCGGCGGGCGATACCAGCAATCTGGGCGATACCTCGACCCTCGCCGATCCTGGCGTCGTGGAGAAACTGCTCGAAGAGAAGCAGGCCATCGCGATGCCATCATAACCATAACTGTGAAATGCCCGATGGCGCGCAGCTTATCGCGCCTACAAATCCTATCCCTACCCCTCCCCTGACCGGGAGGGAAATATAAAAACCCTCCCCCAAAGGATTTCGCGTTGCAGGAAGGCGGCAAGCGAGCACATCCCCAGGAGCATAGTTCACTATGTGACTGGGGTGGGCGAGTGCGGCCAACGCACCTGCGGCGTGAAAGACGAAGGGGGCCTCTGGAGAACTCTGTGATGAATGACCAAATTTATCAGCGGATAGAAGACAGTGCGCGTTTCAGGGAGTTAGTAGAAAAACGGCAACGGTTTGCCACCATTCTGTCCATCATCATGCTGGCAGTTTATATCAGCTTTATTTTATTGATTGCCTTTGCGCCAGGCTGGCTGGGTACTCCGCTACACGCAGGAACCAGCGTCACCCGCGGTATTCCGATTGGGGTCGGAGTGATCCTCATCTCCTTCATCCTGACCGGAATCTACATCTGGCGGGCAAACGGTGAATTCGATCGCCTGAACAATGCGGTTCTGCACGAGGTTAAAGCATCATGAAGAGAGTTCTGACGGCGCTTGCCGCCACGCTGCCCTTCGCCGCAAACGCGGCGGATGCTATTAGCGGTGCAGTCCAACGCCAGCCAACCAACTGGCAGGCGATTGTCATGTTCCTGATTTTCGTCATCTTTACGCTCGGCATTACCTACTGGGCGTCTAAGCGCGTACGTTCGCGTAATGACTACTACACCGCCGGCGGTAACATCACCGGTTTCCAGAACGGGCTGGCGATTGCGGGCGACTATATGTCGGCGGCATCGTTCCTTGGAATTTCCGCGCTGGTATTTACCTCCGGTTATGACGGGCTGATTTACTCACTCGGCTTCCTGGTCGGCTGGCCAATTATCCTGTTCCTTATTGCTGAGCGTTTGCGTAACCTCGGTCGTTACACCTTTGCTGACGTTGCTTCTTATCGTCTGAAGCAGGGTCCAATCCGTATTCTGTCGGCCTGTGGTTCCCTGGTGGTGGTCGCGCTGTATCTGATCGCCCAGATGGTCGGCGCAGGTAAACTGATTGAGCTGCTGTTTGGTCTGAACTATCACATCGCCGTCGTGCTGGTTGGCGTACTGATGATGATGTACGTTCTGTTTGGCGGCATGCTGGCAACCACCTGGGTACAGATCATTAAAGCTGTTCTGCTGCTGTTCGGCGCCAGCTTTATGGCCTTCATGGTAATGAAGCACGTCGGCTTCAGCTTCAACAACCTGTTCACCGAAGCGATGGCAGTACACCCGAAAGGCTCCGCGATTATGAGCCCGGGCGGTCTGGTAAAAGATCCGATATCCGCTCTGTCGTTAGGTCTTGGATTGATGTTCGGTACAGCAGGTTTGCCGCATATTCTGATGCGTTTCTTCACGGTCAGCGATGCCCGCGAAGCGCGTAAGAGCGTATTCTATGCCACCGGTTTTATGGGTTATTTCTACATCCTGACCTTTATCATCGGCTTTGGCGCGATCATGCTGGTAGGTGCTAATCCAGAGTACAAAGATGCTGCAGGCGCACTGATCGGTGGTAACAACATGGCGGCGGTTCACCTGGCGAATGCGGTGGGCGGTAACCTGTTCCTCGGCTTCATCTCTGCAGTGGCGTTTGCCACCATCCTGGCGGTGGTTGCCGGGCTGACGCTGGCTGGCGCTTCGGCAGTTTCTCACGACCTGTACGCCAACGTATTCCGCAAAGGCGCAACCGAACGTGAAGAGCTGAAGGTGTCAAAAATCACCGTACTGGTACTGGGTGTGATAGCCATCCTGCTCGGCGTGCTGTTTGAGAACCAGAACATCGCCTTCATGGTGGGTCTGGCGTTCGCCATCGCGGCCAGCTGCAACTTCCCGATCATCCTGCTTTCCATGTACTGGTCGCGTCTGACCACCCGTGGCGCAATGCTGGGTGGCTGGTTAGGTCTGTTAACAGCGGTAGTATTGATGATTCTCGGCCCAACCATTTGGGTCCAGATCCTCGGTCACGAAAAAGCCATTTTCCCGTATGAATATCCAGCGCTGTTCTCCATCAGCATAGCGTTCCTCGGGATCTGGTTCTTCTCTGTTACCGACAACTCAGAAGAAGGCAACCGCGAACGCGAGCAGTTCCGTGCTCAGTTCATCCGCTCCCAGACCGGGTACGGCGTAGAACAAGGTCGCGCGCACTAACCTCCCCTCTCCTCCGGCTTTCGGGCCGGAGGATTACATCCTTTCTTAGAACATCAGCCTCGCGACCAGCGGCGCCACCAATACCATCACCACACCGGAAAGCATCATCACCAGGCTGGCAACTACGCCCTCTTGCTGACCAAGCTCATAAGAGCGCGCCGTGCCTGCCCCGTGCGATGCGGCGCCAAATCCTGCGCCTTTCGCCATTCCTTCACGAATGGAAAGGCGTAAAAACAGCACATCGCCGACCGCCATGCCGAATACGCCGGTCACCACCACGAACAAGGCCACCAGGTCCGGCTGCCCGCCCAATGGCTCTGCCGCTGCCAGCGCAAATGGCGTGGTGACGGAACGCACCGCCAGACTGCGTTGGATCTCATCAGGCAACATAAACAGACGCGCCAGCCACACGGAACTGGTGACGGCCACCAGCGTTGCCGTTACCACGCCCGCCGTCAGCGACATCCAGTGACGCTTAATCACCGCAAGGTTGTCATACACCGGAACGGCAAAGGCGATGGTCGCCGGTCCTAACAGCCACAGCAACCAGTGCGATTCACCAATATAGTTTTGCCAGGAGATATGGCCGAAGACTAGCATCAGCACCAGCAGGGCCGGGGTGAGAACTAATGGCATCAGCGGTAATTTACGAAAACGGCGATACAAACGCTTATTAGCAAAGTAGATACCCAGCGTAATCACCAGACACAGCACGCTTAGCTGGAAATTACTCACGGTTTAACCTGCTCATTTCATAGCGATACACTTTATCCACCACCCACGCCGTGGCGCCGAGCACCATCAGCGTACTGATCGCAATGACGGCAAATATACGCCAGCCATCAACCAGCAACAGCTGCGTGTAGTTCACAACGGCGACCACCGCCGGGACAAAAAACAGCAGCATTTCAGCCAGTAACCAGCGAGCACCTGCGCGAATCCAGTTCAGCGGGATAACCCGGCAGACAATTAACGCCAGCATCAGCACCATCCCTACCAGGTTGGCAGGAAGCGGCAGATGCAGCCAGGAGACAAGATATTGAGCAAATACAAAGAGACCTGCGTACAACAGAACCTGAACGGGGATCTGGAGTCGATGAATAACAGCAGGCGTCACGCGGCTTATCGCCACAGCCATGAGGGTATGTCCTTAAAAAATAGAGAGCGCCAGTATAGAGAGCCCCCGTCCAGGACTGAAATGAATTAAACTCATTGCAGGCATAGTCTTAAGGAATAATCATGGATATCAGAACGCTGCGATATTTTGTTGAGGTGGTTCGTCAGCAGAGCTTTACTCGCGCAGCGGAGAAGCTTTTTGTCACCCAGCCCACCATCAGCAAGATGTTGAAGAACCTTGAAGACGAGCTTAATTGCACGTTGCTCATCCGCGACGGGCGGCGGTTGTTGTTAACCGACACCGGGCAGGTCGTTTTCGAACGCGGCCTGGCGATCCTCGCTGAGTTTCGCCAGCTTGAAGCCGAACTTAGCGACATTAATCACCTCAACAGGGGTGTGCTGCGCCTCGGTATCCCGCCGATGGTCGGTATGTTGATGGCCGGGCCTATTAGCCTGTTTCGCCAGCGCTATCCCGGCGTTGAGCTGAAGGTCTCTGAATTTGGCGGCTTAACCGTCCAGCAGGCGGTGATGAACGGCGATCTGGATGTCGCGATGACCGCGCTGCCGGTTGAAGAAGAGAGTGGTCTGGCGACCTTACCGCTTTTCAGTCATCCGCTCTGCGTGCTGGTCCCCCGCTCCGGTCAGTGGACAACATGCGAATCCATTTCCCCCGAGGCACTGGCGGAACATCCGCTACTGATCTACAACGAAGATTTCGCGTTGAGCCGCCAATTGCTAGAGCTGTTTAGCCAACACAACGTCAAGCCCCGCATCGCGGTACGCAGCGGGCAGTGGGATTTTCTGGCTGCGATGGTACAAGCCGGAGTCGGGATTGCCATTTTGCCGGAGCCGATTTGCCAGCGCCTGGATAAGCAAACATTGCGCTGGATCCCTCTGGAGAGTGATTTACGCTGGCAGTTGGGCATGATTTGGCGCGAAGGCGTGTATCTGTCGCACAGCGCCCAGGCGTGGCTCAAATGCTGTGAAGGGTTTTGGCTACCGCAAGCGTCGTAAAATGCCGGATGCAGCGCAAACGCCTTATCCGGCCTACATCGGTTTTGTAGGCCTGATAAGCGTAGCGCCATCAGGCACGTTCACCCATATTAAAATCCATTATTTCACCTGCCCAATTGTGTGGGAACAAACCACGCCTCACATCGCGATGAAATGTTGAAAAAGGCCATGTCTGTACCTGTTTTACCCACCCGTGCTTCACTGGGTTAATGTAAATATAATCAACATGCTGTCGATAATCGTGCTCATCGCGGATGGTATGTTCCCAAAAGCGAGGTTGCCAGATATGTCGGGCAGACAACGATCGCGTGAAATGCTTCTTAATTTCCCGCCAACGGGATGAAAAATCAGCGTCATTTTCAGGCAACGTCCAGATGCAATGCATATGCTCAGGTAATACGACCCACGCATTGATATAAAAAGGTTTCATTTTTTGTACCGCAGAAATAGCACAACGTAACCGATCAATTTTTGATATCAGAAGCTGGCTTCGACGGTCCTGCAGATTTACCGTAAAAAACCAGGTTCCTCCGTTGATGTAATTTCGTCGATAGTTGGACATGTTTCCCCCTTTCCTCAACCGTATGGAGAAAAGAGGGAACAGACAAGACAAACAGATCAGTTCAGGAAAGCGGCTCGCAAATTACACGATGAATATTTTATGTAGGCCTGATAAGCGTAGCGCCATCAGGCAGATCTTTCGCCGGATGCGGCGCAAACGCCTTATCCGGCCTACAACGTGCTACCCCGTAGGCCTGATAAGCGCAGCGCCATCAGGCTCTCTCGTTTATTGATTCTCGATCAACAGCGCTTCCAGCAAGTCCAGATCGTGCAGCAGCTTTTGCAGCGTTTCATTGCTGATTTCCCGCGTCGCGCGCAGGTGATAAAGCTCTGCGCGTTCTGAACGCAACGCTGCCAGGCGGAAACGTCGCTCGAGGTTTTCTTCCTGCATCGAGCTTTCCACATCGTTGCGTCCGTCGGCGCGACGACGCAGGTTACCAATCACGCGGGAACTCACCTCGGTGAGTAACTGGTTATCGATGTTCTCTTCGGTGTCCGCGGCCAGTCGCTCCTCCATTTTCTGGATCGCGACAATCGCCACTTCTGCCGTAGCAGCGCGAGCAATACGTTCCTCTTTCTGCTGCTGCGAGTGGTCTGCCACTTCCAGATGTTGTAGCAGAATCGGCAACATCACCACGCCAACAAACAGCGAGAACAGAATCACGCCTGCGGCAAGGAAGATCAGCTCATATCGCGCCGGGAATCCGCTACCGTCCGGTAACAACAGTGGAATGGAGAGCACACCGGCGAGGGTAATTGCCCCGCGCACGCCCGCAAAAGAGGCAATCAGGATTTCACGCGTTGTCCAGGAGCCGAATTCCATTGGTTTTTTCTTCAGGAAGCGCAGACTGAATTTTTTCATCGTCCACAGCCAGCCAAAACGTACCAGCATCAGCGCCACGTAAATCAGCACGATATCGGTAAACAGCATCCAGATTTCAACGTTCGGATCGACCTCTGCCGCCGCTAAGGAAGACTCCAGAATCCCCGGTAACTGTAGCCCTAACAGCAAGAAGACCATGCCGTTAAACACAAACTCAAGCATTGCCCAGGTACTGTTAGCACGTAAACGCATCGCCAACGGTGCGCGGCGCATCACCCCGGAACGGGTGATCGTCATCCCGGCAGCGACCGCCGCGAGGATACCGGAAACGCCGATGTGTTCCGCAATCAGGTAAGACGCAAACGGCAGCAGGAACAGCAGGACGATTTGCGTTGCCGGCTCGTCACCGCCCCAGCGGCTGAGGAAGCGCAGGGAGCGCCCGTACAGCCAACTGACGACAAAACCAGCCAGGATACCGCCAATCGCCACTTTGAAGAACTCAAGCGTTGCGCCACCAACGGTAAATACCATCGTCCCCATCGCCACGGCGACGGCAAACTTCAGAGAGACCAGACCGGAGGCGTCGTTCATCAACGCTTCGCCCTGCAGGATGCCCATGATTTTCTTCGGTATGCGCCCCTCCCCCACAATGCCGGAAAGGGCAACAGCATCGGTTGGCGAAAGGACGGCGGCCAGCGCAAAGGCTGGGATAAGCGGTATCCCCGGCACCAGCCAGTAAATCATAAATCCAATGCCGACCACCGTGACCAGCACCAGCGCCAGCGCAAGGCCGAAGATCTCTCGCCCATGCTCGAGAAACTCACGCGTTGGCGTCTTCCAGCCATCGGCAAAGAGCAGCGGCGGGATGAACAGCACCAAAAACAACTCAGGATCGAATTCCACATGCAAACCAAACGTCGGCCACGCCAGCAAGGCGCCGATGGCGATCTGCATTAGGGGTAAAGGGAGTTGGAAGGGCAATACGCGAGTAAATACCCCCGACAGCGAGACCACAAGGGTCATGATGAGTATGGTGAAAAAGATTTCCATGCGTTCCCTGTTTGCGATGTTTCTTATGATTAGTGATGAGAGGCGTCGTGCCTCAATTCTATCTAATTGAGAGTAACGCAAAAGACAACGAGTGTGTTCTGAAAATAAAAACGGGCGGCCAAAGCCACCCGTTTTGAGGATCTTTATCGAATAAAAATCAGATAGCCCAGCCGCCCGCGTAGAAGGCCACCAGCGCGATAGCGATAACCACCGTGCCGATGTTCAGCTTGCGCCATTCGCCAGAGACAAGACGGCCAATCACCAGGGTAGCAAAGCCAATCATAATGCCGGTAACGATGTTACAGGTCAGCACGATAAATACGGCCGTTACCAGACCCGCCATTGCGTCGACAAAGTCAGCAAAGTCGATTTTCGCAACGTTGCTCAGCATCAACAGGCCCACATACATCAGTGCAGGCGCCGTTGCGTATACCGGTACAAGATACGAGAGCGGAGAGAGGAACAGGATCAGCAGGAACAGGACGCCAACGGTGATCGCCGTCAGGCCAGTTTTACCGCCTGCCGCCGTACCCGCTGCGGACTCAATGTATACCGCCGCAGGAGCAGCGCCCACCAGACCAGAGAACACGCTGCTCAGGGAGTCGGTGGTCAGCGCTTTGCCGCCGTCGATAATCTGTCCGTCTTTATCCAGCAAATTCGCCTGACCGGCTACGGCACGGATGGTGCCAGTCGCATCGAAGACGGCGGTCATGACCAGCGCCAGCACGCTCGGCAGAACGATAGGATTCAGTGCGCCCATAATATCCAGGCTGCCGATCAGCGAGTTGCCGTTTTCGTCGCTCAGAGACGGCATGGCAAAAATACCGGAGAAATGCACGGCCGGGTCGAAAATCAGGCCAACAATGGAAATACCGATAATAGTCAGCAGGATGCCGCCCGGTACTTTCAGTTTTTCGAGGCCAATAATCACCGCCAGACCAACCAGCGACATAATCACCGGGAAGGTATCGAAGTCGCCCAGCGCAACCGGCAGACCGTCCAGCGGATTCTTAATCACCAGACCAACGCCGTTTGCCGCAATCAGCAGCAGGAACAGGCCGATACCAATTCCCGTACCGTGCGCAACGCCCTGCGGCAGATTGCGCAGGATCCAGCTACGAATACCCGTCGCGGAAATGATGGTAAACAGGACGCCCATCAGGAACACCGCGCCCAGCGCAACGGGCACGCTGATATGTTGCCCCAATACCAGGCTGAATGCGGTAAACGCCGTCAGAGAAATGGCGCAACCAATCGCCAGCGGCAGATTTGCCCACAGGCCCATGACAATAGAACCGACGCCCGCGACCAGGCAGGTTGCCACAAATACAGCGGCAGGCGGGAATCCGGCTTTACCCAGCATCCCTGGAACCACAATAACGGAGTAAACCATGGCGAGGAACGTCGTTAATCCGGCAACGACTTCCTGACGAACGGTACTGCCACGAAGCGAAATTTTAAACCAGGCGTCGAGTGAACCGCCGGTACGCGCTGAAGGCGTAGACATAGAAAACATCCCCTGAGAGTTTATTTTTTCGTCATTATGCGTGCTGGACAATCCACTGCCTGCTAAACGTTTTCTCCATGTGCCAGGTTTGCGTCATTAGGGGTGTCGCAAAAAAGCAAACGTTTAGCTCCGCGCATAAAAAACGGGTGGTAAAAAAAAGCAAACGATTATCCAGCGATCATACGCCGGTTTTCAACTGAACTTTGCCGCTTTTTACTCATTTCTTCTTATAACGCACAATAAACAACCAGTCGATGCGCAAACGTTATCGTCAATGCGCAATCTGGTAACAAATTTCGCCAGATTGTCGCAACAATCGTTCTTATTTTTCGCGCAAACTCGCACAAGAAAACCGGTGAAGATGCGGTAAATTTTTTGGCTAAAAAATCATCGTTTCACTGGCAAATGGAGGGAGGTGGCTTACACTTACATTATCAACACAGACCGGAACCTCCCCTAATGTGCTCGACTGAGGGGTGTTGATGTCGGGGGAAACCCTCCCGTGAACCAGCGGGATAGAGTGAAAGACGAAGACCGGAACCAAACTAAAGCGCCCTCTGTGGCGCTTTAGTTTTATACCCGTCATACTTCACGTTGCAGGTGTGTTGGCTGCGTTTACTCACCCGAATCACTTAGTTTACTAAGCTCATCGGGATTCGTGCTCTTGCCGCCTTCCCACAACGCGAATTATTTAGGGTATATATCCGTCATATATTTAAACCAATCAATCATCCTCCAGCAGACGCGCCCCGGTTCCTTGCTCGCCTAGTTGATCGCCTGGGTTACGCAACGGGCAATCGCTGCGCGACAAGCAGCCGCAACCAATACATCCATCCAGCTCATCGCGTAGCGACACCAAAGTATGAATGCGTCGGTCCAGCTCTTCACGCCATTGCGAAGAGAGCTGTTTCCACTCTTTAGCGCTAAGTGAATGTCCTTCAGGTAATACGCCCAGCGCGTCGCCAATCGTTGCCAGCGGGATCCCAATACGTTGAGCAATCTTGATAATCGCCACGTAACGCAACACATCACGTTTGTAGCGACGCTGATTACCGCTGTTGCGCATGCTGCTGATTAACCCTTTGCTTTCATAGAAATGCAGGGTCGAAACTGCCACGCCGCTACGCTTTGCAACTTCACCTGGCGTGAGCAGCGCTTTTATCCGGGGTAATTTCTTTTCCATAAATCGCTTTACCTCAAGTTAACTTGAGGAATTATACTCGCCCACAGACAAAACGACGAATCGAATACTGAGAAAGAGGCAGCCCTATGTCCCATCAGCAGATTATTCAGACCCTTATTGAATGGATTGATGAACATATCGATCAGCCGCTGAACATTGAGGCGGTTGCGAAAAAATCAGGTTACTCGAAGTGGTATTTACAGAGAATGTTCCGCACGGTGACGCGCCAGACGCTGGGTGACTACATCCGCCAGCGACGACTTCTGCTGGCGGCGGTTGAACTGAGGACGACTGAGCGACCTATTTTCGATATCGCGATGGATCTTGGTTATGTATCGCAACAAACCTTTTCGCGCGTGTTTCGCCGCGAGTTTGATCGTACCCCCAGCGATTACCGCCACCGCCTGTAAGCTTATTGCCCGCTCTGCGTCAGTATGGCGGGCGACCGTTGTATCCAGTGCATGAACTCCTGAGACGGTAGCGCCTTCGCAAAATACCAGCCCTGACAATACTGTACGCCGCGTTCAAGCAGCCATTCGATTTGTTCCTTCGTTTCCACCCCTTCCGCAATCGTCTTCAGGTGTAAGCTTTGCGCCATCTCAATAATATGTTCGGCAATCAAGTGGCTGGTGCTGTTAGTGGACAACGTGCTAATAAACGATTTGTCGATCTTCAGGATATCGACATTCAGCGCTGATAAATTATGCAGATTGGAATATCCCGTGCCAAAATCATCAAATGCCACTTCATAACCCGCCTTGCGGAACGCCTGGATTACTGGGGTCATTTTATGTACATCTATGAACCCCCGCTCCGTCACTTCGACTTTAATTTGCTGGGCCGCCACGGAGTACTCACGATTTTTGTCGTTAATCAGAGCAATCAATCGGGATGAATGAAAGTCAGAAGCGGAAAGGTTAATCGAGATATAAAGCTGAGGATGCGCCGAAAGAAAATACCCCAAATCGTTGAATACCTCTTCAACGACATAATCCGTGATCCGCTCAATCATTCCCTCTTTTTCAGCCAACGGAATAAACTCCGTCGGGCTCATCACCTCACCTTTACAACCCGGCCAGCGCAGCAGAGCTTCAGCACCAACACATTGTCCATTCTTAATATCAATGATCGGCTGGTAATGCAGGCAAAGCTGACGTTTTTTGATCGCGCGTTTTAGTAAGCGCCGGGGAGATAAGTATTCCTGGCGCGTGCGCCACCACATTAGCAGTATCAGGATGCTGCAGATAATCCCGAAGGGAATGGTTAACGCCGCCTCGTGATAAAAAATCTGACTTACGCGGTTGTCTGAGGTCGACACAATGATCGCAATTGGGCGTTTTTCTGAATGCACAATGGTGTAAAAGCGATCGTCTTGTTGAAAGGTCGAGGCTTCACCACGTACGAGAGGCGCGAATTGCGCAATATTTGCCGCTTCGCTGGCGGAGAAAAACGTATCTGTTACTGTGTCATATACGCCCCAGGACAGATCCGGATCATCTGACATGACTTCGCTGTAGGATAATGGATTTATGACTGCGACGTAGTTCCCACGTTGCATGTACGTCATTCTGTAGCCAGCGAAAAAAGGGGTATCGCGGTAGTAATAGATGGCGATATCCGGCGTACGTTTATAGTCTGCGGTCGGCATAATATAGGTAACGGGTGGCACCATCGACGTAGAGCACAAAAAATGATCGCCCTGCGCATAAATTAGCTCGCTGATATATAAACGACCGCGAATAATATTCAGCATACTTTTCTGATGTGCCGGGGTACACATCTTACCCTGATACAACTGGGCCATATCACGCGCCAAATCGGCTTGCAGGATTACCAATTCTGTTTTATTTAACACCAGTTGAGCAAATGAGCGAAGTTGATTACGGGTTTCGGACATAGCCCGAATTTGAGCAAACCATAATGCCAGCACCACGGGGAGCAATACCACCATGAATGTTCCCAGCAACTTCAGCAGCTTGCGTCGCGCACTGTGATTCATGTCAGCCTTATGTCCCTGTTTTGTCTATGCCAGTACCTGTCACGGCAGGATGCTATAAACACCAGCTAGTTAACTTGCATGAATCTATCAGTATTAGCAACAGACGTCTCTATGTAAAAGTCTGATAATAGTTGATGATGATATTATTTTTCCGTAAGGCAAACTTAAAGTTACGCTTATTTCACAACGTTATTATCCCTAAAACGTAAATTTTTTATGAGCACTATCCTGGTTGCATTTAAGAAATTCATTAAATTTTTTTAACACAAAATTTAGGATAAATTAAACCGGTGGTCTAAATGCACCTTTAAGATTGATTATTTAGTGTCAAAAGCCTTTTTGAATATAACCACACATTAAGAGTGGTTATGATCCTGTAAAAATAACGTCCAGTACTGGTGAACAAACGAGCACTTGTGATATAGTTCACAAAAATCATGTAACAGAAACAATGTTTCATTCATGTTATTGCCCGTCGATAGCCAGAGTACTACACCCTCGGTGAACACCCCCGCGCTGTCCTGGGCATCCAGACTTTCTGAGGACGTTTTTCATGGCAACGATAACAACTGGCGTGGTTCTTCTGCGGTGGCAATTACTCAGTGCAGTGCTGATGTTTTTAGCCAGTACGCTCAATATCCGTTTTCGTAAATCAGATTATATTGGCCTGGCCGTCATTAGCAGCGGTTTGGGGCTGGTGTTTGCCTGCTGGTTTGCGACAGGATTGCTCGGCATAACCCTGGTGGATATGTCCACGATCTGGAAGAATATTGAAACCGTGATGGTTGATGTGATGAGCCATACACCGCCAGACTGGCCGATGGTGTTGAACTGATAACAACAGCGTGTCCGACCAAGAACATACCCGGTCGGACACGGTTTTAAGCGATAACGATGGAACTGACATTCCGCTAACCGCTTACCACTCCATACGGAAACCTGCGTTCACCTGCCAGTTCATATCAATGTCGCCTCCAGCCGATCTTTCCAGGTCAACGTACAGTCGGGAATTATTGTTCTGAGTAAGATGGATATTGGTTCCAATACCGTAGTTAATCCACGAGTCACTTCCTCCCTCGCGAACCGTCATGGACGCATCTTTACCCCACACGGTGACATCACGATCGCCGGCAAACTCGTGCAGCAGATCCAGCTTCACATAAATGTCGCTGTCCGGACGTTCTTCAAAGCGATAACCTCCGCGCAATCCGACGCGACCAATCACGCTGTCGATATCGTTCTGACGAACCCGCAGCCCGCTGCTGGTGGTATAACGAGCTTCATCCAACCGGGTATATACGAGCTGCGCTTGCGGTTCGATGAAAGAGGACTCTCCCAGACTAAACTCACGACCGTATTCTGCGCTGGCGCTGATTGACCACGTGCTGCTATCCGCCATCCCCGTGTTGCCATACACATTTCGGTAGTTAAAATCACTCTCATGGCGGCTATATTTCAGCACCAGATCCAGGTAGTCCTGTTTCTCCGGACGATTCCATGCAGCATAAAGTGAACCACCGTAGCTCTTGTTATCACCCGTGCCATAAGTAAAGTCAGCGTTACCTCTCATGTAATGCGCCGCAATGCCTCGCGTCCAGACTGAGTGTTCACCTTCCTCTTTATTGTCATAGCCAAGCTGCCAGAAGCTATACAGGTTTTTGAAATAGCTGCCATTATCGCTTTCCATTTCGCCACCTTTGTAGCGTATCCACAGACCATTTTGCTGCTGATTCTGGCGTAATTCCCCTAAACGCTTATTCAGGCTGTCGATTTCGAGACGAGCGGTGGCCGCCGCGTAGTTCAACCCGGCATTGGCAATCGCGGTGTTGCTCGCCGCACTGGCTTTCGTTGAAACCCCCGTGATATACCAGTTTGTGCCATACTGACTTGCCGGATCGCCCTCCCGGATATCAGAACGCAGTAGCGGTTTATAGTCATATACATACTCGTTAGTGATATCGACTTTATCGTACGCTTCGAACGTCACATTGCTGGCAGCATCGGCAACCCAGATATCGTCTTGCAGATCGCTGAGCTTATTAATATTTAACGCCTCAATGGCATGAGTTCCCCCGGTGCTGCTCTTAACGACTTCGATAAAGTCGCTACCATTACGCCGCTGCTCATCGGTTTTATTGGTGTTTACATCAATCAGGAAAATACCGTTGTTGCCTTTCAGATCGTGAATCTTCACGGTTTCGTTGATGCTCTGATTAGTATGCAGGTTAAAACCGTGCAGGTTTACCGTCCCGCCGTCTTGCAACGTAATGGCGCTTATCAGAGCGTCTTGGCCATCCGGGATCCAGTAGGCATGATTCGTCAGCGTCAGATTCAAATCTCCCGTCCATTTACCGCTGTCGGTGTCCAGGTAATTCGCTTCATGCCCATGCCAGAATGACTCTGCGCCATTGAGGGTAATATTCATCTGACTGGTGTGAGTATATAACTTATCGCCGAAGTCTATATTTCCCAATAAATTAACCTTGTTCTCGCCCGACTGATTAATATTAACGATACCACCATCTTTAGCACTGACTGCATCGCTTTTTGATGAGCCATCAGGATAACCGCTGTTGTTCTCCAGCAGTTCTTTAAAATTACTGGCGTAAGTATTAATGTAAACATCGCCACCGTTCGCCGTAATAGTTGAACCTGCACCGCGAGCATAGATTCCATTATTTGCCAGCGTGGCATCTTCCCCATAGTTGGTATGTTCAACCTCTGAACGGATGTACACATTGCCGTTTACAGAGATATTCGCGCCGCTTCCCGCATACAACGCGGTATTGTTATGGGTATATTTAGAACCGATTAAGAAAGTATTTTTCAGACTAAAGTTATCAATGGTGACGTTGGTGTTCTGACCTTCGGCGGATAAGCCAAAAAAAGCCAGTCCTGCGCGGTGTTCCTGCTGTGTGGTTCCGCTAATATTAACGTTGTAATTGCCAATGTGATACTCTCCCGCCTGGTCTTTGGTGATGCTGCCAATCTTCACCTCAAGACCGTTGTTTTCATCTCGCACAGGGTTATCAATATTCACCGTGATGTCATAGTTTTTGTCATCAGCAATCGTATCCCGAATGATGATCCCTTCCTGACCACCATCAACATCTATATAATTTAGTTCATAGTTTTTTGCACTCGCTAATCCAGCACAAACCAACTGTGCCGCGGTAAATGAAAGTGCGAAGGGTATTATTGCTTTAGGGTTTATCTTCCGTTGATACATAATCAGCTCCATAATAAATAGTTTATCAAAGCATTTATCAACCCCCACCAATAAAAAGCAGCGGATAATAAACGTATTTTCATTAACGAAGAATTGATAAGCCAAAAGTATTATTTAAAGCCAGACATTAATTTGTCAATATTTACCATGCAGTAAAATACATTTTTTCCATTAATTTAATTAAATATTATTCGCCGGGAAACTATCTCAAAAAGAAGAATTTGAATGTACGACACATATCCACCAATTATTATCTTCATATTTTCTTTTATTATTCGATAATACCTACATTTATTTTTATTTCCCATGGTTATAAATAAATATTATCGAATGTTAGCGCCAATCAGCTCGCATTAAATGAATCATCAAGCAACGATGATAAACCAGAAAATACCGAATAATTAATTCTGAATAAGAGATGTAAAAAAACCCCGTCGCAACGGGGTTTTCATTAGTACGAACGTTAATACGTTCAGCTATCTTAGAACGGAATATCGTCGTCGAAATCCATCGGCGGTTCGTTAGACGGCGCTGCCGGAGCGGACTGCTGCGGACGAGACTGCGCACCGCCGCTGAACTGATTGCCGCCCTGCGGCTGCTGAGGCTGACCCCAACCACCCTGCTGCTGGCCACCACCTGCCGGAGCACCACCGCCCTGACGACCGCCCAGCATTTGCATGGTGCCGCCAACGTTAACAACAACTTCAGTGGTGTACTTTTCTACGCCGGACTGATCGGTCCATTTGCGGGTACGCAGCTGACCTTCGATATAGACCTGGGAACCTTTACGCAGATATTCACTGGCCACTTCCGCCAGTTTGCCAAACAGCACAACGCGGTGCCATTCAGTCTGCTCTTTCATTTCACCGGTCGCTTTATCACGCCAGGATTCGGAAGTAGCCAGCGTAATGTTGGCAACTGCGCCACCATTCGGCATATAGCGTACTTCCGGGTCCTGGCCCAGATTACCGACGAGAATCACCTTGTTTACGCCTCTGCTGGCCATGATCGTGTCTCCTGAAAAACGTTACTGAATAAGTGTAAGCGCGGGATTGTAGCATTTCCAATAGCGCTTTTACTACGTTGCGAAGTTGATTCCAGTAAACAACCCCCGCCAGACATTGTTGCACAGGAACATGCGTTTTGCATTCCAATACTGTATATCCATTCAGGTCAGGTTGTGTCATAATTAACCGTTTGTGATCGCCGGTAGCACCATGCAGCCAGGCAAAAAAGCGTTTAATCCGGGAAAGATGAATGGATAAGATCGAAGTTCGGGGCGCCCGCACCCATAATCTCAAAAACATCAACCTCGTCATCCCGCGCGACAAGCTGATTGTCGTCACCGGGCTTTCGGGCTCAGGCAAATCTTCGCTCGCTTTCGACACCTTATATGCCGAAGGGCAGCGTCGTTACGTTGAATCCCTTTCCGCGTACGCGCGTCAATTTCTGTCGCTGATGGAAAAACCGGACGTCGACCACATTGAGGGGCTCTCTCCTGCCATCTCAATTGAACAAAAATCGACGTCCCATAACCCGCGATCCACGGTAGGTACAATTACCGAAATTCACGACTATCTGCGTCTGCTGTTTGCCCGCGTTGGCGAGCCGCGCTGTCCGGATCACGACGTTCCCCTGGCAGCGCAGACCGTTAGCCAGATGGTGGACAACGTCCTGTCGCAGCCGGAAGGCAAACGTCTGATGCTGCTGGCGCCGGTAATTAAGGAGCGTAAAGGCGAGCACACCAAAACGCTGGAAAACCTGGCGGGCCAGGGCTATATCCGCGCCCGTATCGACGGCGAAGTGTGTGACCTTTCCGATCCGCCCAAGCTTGAGCTGCAAAAGAAACACACTATTGAAGTGGTGATTGACCGCTTTAAGGTACGCGACGACCTCACTCAGCGACTGGCTGAATCCTTTGAAACCGCGCTGGAACTGTCCGGTGGTACGGCGGTGGTCGCCGATATGGACGACCCGAAAGCGGAAGAGCTTCTGTTCTCCGCCAACTTCGCCTGCCCTATCTGCGGCTATAGCATGCGCGAACTGGAACCCCGCCTGTTCTCGTTTAACAACCCAGCGGGCGCGTGTCCAACCTGTGACGGTCTCGGCGTGCAGCAGTATTTCGATCCTGACCGGGTGATTCAAAACCCGGAACTGTCGCTGGCCGGTGGTGCTATTCGTGGTTGGGATCGCCGTAACTTCTATTATTTCCAGATGCTTAAGTCTCTGGCTGAACACTATAAATTCGACGTTGAAGCCCCATGGGCCAGCCTGAGCCCTACCGTGCATAAAGTGGTGCTGTACGGTTCGGGTAAAGAAAATATCGAATTCAAATACATGAACGATCGCGGCGATACGTCCGTACGTCGTCACCCGTTTGAAGGTGTGCTGCACAATATGGAGCGCCGTTATAAAGAGACGGAATCCAGTGCGGTACGTGAAGAATTAGCCAAATTCATCAGTAACCGACCGTGCGCCAGCTGTGAAGGGACGCGTTTACGTCGCGAGGCCCGCCACGTATTTGTTGAAAATACGCCGCTGCCCGCGATTTCCGACATGAGCATCGGTCATGCAATGGATTTCTTCAACAATCTGAAGCTTGCGGGTCAGCGGGCGAAGATTGCTGAGAAAATTCTTAAAGAGATTGGTGATCGTCTGAAGTTCCTGGTCAACGTCGGCCTCAACTATCTGACGCTGTCGCGTTCAGCGGAAACGCTCTCCGGCGGCGAAGCTCAGCGTATTCGTCTGGCAAGCCAGATCGGCGCGGGTCTGGTCGGTGTAATGTACGTGCTGGATGAACCGTCTATCGGTTTGCATCAGCGCGATAACGAGCGTCTGCTGGGTACGCTTATCCACCTGCGTAATCTGGGTAATACCGTCATTGTAGTCGAGCACGATGAAGATGCGATTCGCGCCGCTGACCACGTTATCGATATCGGCCCCGGCGCGGGTGTTCACGGTGGTCAGGTCGTCGCCGAAGGGACGCTCGACGACATCATGGCAGTGCCTGAGTCGCTGACCGGCCAGTACATGAGCGGTAAACGCAAGATTGAAGTGCCTAAACAGCGCGTTGCGGCTGACCCAGAGAAAGTGCTGAAGCTCACCGGCGCACGCGGCAACAACCTGAAAGATGTCACCCTGACGCTGCCGGTAGGTTTATTTACCTGCATTACCGGTGTTTCCGGTTCGGGTAAATCGACACTGATTAACGATACTCTGTTCCCGATTGCGCAGACGGCGCTGAACGGTGCGACGCTGGCTGAACCTGCGCCGTATCGCGACGTTCAGGGCCTGGAACATTTCGACAAAGTGATCGACATTGACCAAAGCCCGATTGGCCGTACGCCGCGTTCTAACCCGGCAACCTACACCGGCGTGTTTACGCCAGTGCGCGAACTGTTTGCCGGCGTGCCGGAGTCACGTGCACGCGGTTACACCCCGGGGCGTTTCAGCTTTAACGTCCGCGGCGGACGCTGTGAAGCCTGTCAGGGCGACGGCGTGATCAAAGTCGAAATGCACTTCCTGCCGGATATCTACGTGCCGTGCGATCAATGTAAAGGCAAGCGCTATAACCGCGAAACGCTGGAAATTAAGTACAAAGGCAAAACTATCCACGAAGTGTTGGATATGACGATTGAAGAAGCACGCGAGTTCTTCGATGCCGTTCCGGCGCTGGCGCGTAAGCTGCAAACACTAATGGACGTTGGCCTGACGTACATCCGACTGGGTCAGTCCGCTACCACACTCTCGGGCGGCGAGGCGCAGCGCGTGAAGCTGGCGCGCGAACTGTCAAAACGCGGTACCGGGCAAACGCTGTATATTCTCGATGAGCCGACCACCGGTCTGCATTTTGCGGATATTCAGCAACTGTTGGACGTGCTGCATCAGCTCCGGGATCAGGGCAACACCATCGTGGTGATTGAGCACAATCTGGACGTGATTAAGACCGCTGACTGGATTGTCGATCTCGGTCCGGAAGGCGGCAGCGGCGGCGGCGAAATTCTTGTCTCCGGCACACCAGAAACGGTCGCTGAGTGTGAAGCCTCACACACGGCACGTTTCCTCAAGCCACTGTTGTAATTACGCAACACTTATCAGGCCCACAGAACAGGCGTAAAGCTTGTAGGCCTGATAAGGCGCTTGCGCCGCATCAGGCAACGGTTGTACCTGATGGCGCTACGCTTAACAAGACCGTTCAGGGCTGCGTCAGTATCCGCCGTTTATCAGCAGGCAGCGTGTTCACAGCCTGCTGATAAGAGGCGTCAACCAGATAATAAATCTGTGAATCCGGTAGCGAGCCGTCCAGATACACCGTACTCCAGTGCGCCTTATTGAGATGCCTGCTTGGCCGAACATCGCTATGCTGCTGGCGCAACAACTCTGCCAGTTCTGGGCTGGTTTTCAGAGACACCGCCGGGCGTTCTTCCACCTCTTTTACCATGGCAAAAAGCACATCTTCGACTTTGATTTGCGTGGCCTTCCAGTCACTGTGAACGCTCTGCTCCGCGCCCATTTTTGCCATGCAGTATTGCAGCAACTCCGAATTCGTCATCTTTATTCCCCTTACCAGCATATTGCCTAATGAGAACATCATTTATTCAGTGTGCAGCAAGTCCGCAAAAGGTAAAAGCCAGCAATGTAAATTTGTTTAAAAAAACAGCAACCCGCAGCCAGTGTCCTCAATATTCCGAGTTGACGATCACCTCTTCACCAAACGCACCGGCCTGTGGCAGCGGCTTATAAGTGGAGTTAGAGGCGCGCAAAATGCGAATACCACGAATGCCCACGTCGCGAGCGGCAGTGATGTCATTATCGGAGTCACCGTAAAACATGCGGATATTTTTATCCTGTAACCACTGCGTTTTGGTGTTCTGGCCCGGCTTATCGCCGGCAAAAATGACCGGATTCATATTGCCTGCCGGGATGTGAAAGTTATCAGACAACGTTTTCGACACCGTTTCAGTCTTCGTCTGGCTACGCCCGGTCACGAAAAAGATGCTGTCACCACGACGCACATGCATATCAATTAGCTGGCGCGCGACTTCTTTTGGAATACTGAACTCGTCCCAGCCGTTATTCATTTTTTCCCAGAAGGCCGGATTCTTCAGGTAATCCTCACTGTCCGGAGAATACGTTTTTTTACCGCGCCAGAAGCCTGGGCTGGAAAAGAGGACAGTGTCATCGATATCAAACCCGACCGCCATCGGCGGACGTCCGGTCAGGCTGTTTTCAATTTGTGCCACGGAGACCCAGTGAATGGGAGCCTGCTCAGCGAGCTTTGCAACATTGGTGCCTGGATTGAGCTGAGAGGGAGAAGAAACGAGTGCCTGGGCTGGCTGATTTAGCGTGAACAATAAACAAACGGCACTCAGTGCCAACGTAAACTTGCGCATATTTTTCCCTAAGTAGTCAGTTAGTTATCATTTTTTTATTAACAACTGGTCAAAAAACTATCTGACCTTACCCCTTAGGGGGAGGGAAAGGAAGGATTTTCTCTGGTTTTGCTCTGGAAAAGGAGCACGATCACACAGGAAAACGTGCCTGATGGCACGACGCTTATCAGGCCTCCAAACGAAAATCTATATACCTTTGTAGGCCGGATAAGGCATTTACGCCGCCATCCGGCAACATTCAAAGCCGGTTACATGACGGCGGCAAATGCCTTTGCCACGCGCTGCACGTTACCGTGATTCAACCCAGCTACGCACATGCGACCGCTGGCAATCAGGTACACACCGAACTCATCGCGCAGGCGATCAACCTGGGCTGCGCTAAGCCCGGTATAGCTGAACATACCGCGCTGTTGCAACAGGTAGTCAAAGTTACGGCCCGGGATCTCTGCATTCAATACGTTAACCAGCTCCTGACGCATCGCCAGAATGCGGGTACGCATCTCTTCGACTTCTGCCAGCCAACTGGCTTTCAGCGCGTCATCACCCAGTACCGCGGCAACTACCTGCGCACCAAAGTTTGGCGGGCTGGAGTAGTTACGACGCACCGTCGCTTTTAGCTGCCCCAGAACGCGGCTGGCGGTATCAGCATCTTCACATACTACAGACAGTCCGCCGACACGCTCGCCGTACAAGGAGAAAATCTTCGAGAATGAGTTACTGACCAGAGCGGGCAATCCGGCGCTGGCAATGGCGCGAATCGCATAGGCGTCGTCTTCTATACCACCACCGAAGCCCTGGTAAGCAATGTCCAGGAACGGAATCAAATCGCGTGCTTTCAGGATCTCAATAACGCTATCCCACTGCGCAGGAGTTAAATCCGCGCCCGTCGGGTTATGGCAGCACGGATGCAGCAGCACGATGCTGCGCGCCGGTAAGGTATTCAGCGTTGCCAGCAGGTCGTTGAAACGAACGCCGTTAGTCGTGTCGTCATACCATGGGTAAGTGCTTACTTCGAATCCAGCCCCCTCAAAAATCGCGATATGGTTTTCCCAGGTCGGATCGCTGACCCATACGCCAGAATCAGGGAAATAGCGTTTCAGGAAGTCTGCGCCAACCTTTAACGCACCGGAGCCGCCCAGCGTCTGAATAGTTGCGACGCGCTGCTGCTGGAGAACCGGATGATCTGCGCCAAACAGCAGCGGCGCAATAGTATGACGATACGTGTTCAGACCTTCCATCGGCAGATACAGCGAAGCACCATGCGGTTTGGCATTAAGTCGAGCTTCCGCTTCCGCCACCGCTTTAAGCTGAGGAATAATTCCGTCTTCGTTGTAATACAGGCCGATGCTGAGGTTCACTTTGTCGCTACGTGAATCTTCTTTGAAGCGCTCCATGAGCGATAAAATCGGGTCGCCGGCGTAGGCGTCAACTTTTTGAAACACGTGTGGTTCTCCAGGTTTACAGGCAAGGGTTAAGAACACAATAAACCGGAAGCGGGAGAAGATCGAGAGGATGTTGAGGGTAATATTGCCGGAAGGCGGCGTAACCGCCTGTCCAGCACATCATTCTGCTAATCGATATACTTCATCGCCACCCTTGAGGTCAGGCGCGTAATAAGTTCGTAAGCACTTACTTTCGTCATTTCAGCAATGCGTTCAACGGGCAGTCCCTCACCCCACAGAATCACCGAATCGCCGGCTTTATCCTGCGCTTCGGGACCTAAATCGACGCAGATCATATCCATCGCAACGCGACCGACGATCGGCACTTCACGGCCATTGACCAGTACCGGCGTCCCAGACGGCGCCGCGCGCGGATAACCATCACCATAGCCCATTGCCACCACACCCAGACGCGTGTCGCGCTCGCTCAACCAGGTACCACCATAACCAACCGGTTCGCCCGCTTTGTGCTCACGCACCGCAATCAGGCTGGAGGTCAGCGACATCACCGGCTGACAGCCAAAATCGGCGCCGATAGAGTGGTTTTCCAGTGGCGACACACCATACAGAATCAGTCCCGGACGCGCCCAGTCGAAGTGAGACTGTGGCCACAGCAGAATACCGCCCGATGCGGCAATCGAACGCTGCCCAGGTTTGCCCTCGCAAAAGCTGTTGAAGATATCGAGCTGTTTTTCGGTCGCGCCGCATTCAGGTTCGTCTGCGCGCGCAAAATGGCTGACGATATTGACCGGCTGGCGCACATTTTCACATTGCGTTAGGCGCTGATAAAACGCCTCGGCCTGCTCAGGGCGTACGCCCAGGCGGTGCATACCGGTGTCGAGCTTCATCCAGACGGTAACGGGTTCAACCAGATTAGCTGCTTCCAGGGCTTCGAGTTGCTCCTGGTTATGGACGGCTGTATGCAGACGCTGCGCGGAAATAGTCGGCAGATCGGAGGCATCAAAAAATCCCTCCAGCAGCAGGATGGGCTGCGTGATCCCTCCCGCTCGCAACCGCAGGGCTTCTTCAAGACGAGCGACACCAAAAGCGTCCGCATCGGGGAGCGTTCGCGCGGTCTCTAACAGACCATGGCCGTAGGCGTTCGCTTTCACGACCGCAACCAGTTTACTGGCAGGGGCCAGTTCACGCAGACGTTGCAGGTTGTGTCGCAGAGCGCGGCGGTTAATGACTACAGTTGCCGCTTGCATTTGTATTCCTTAGAAATTACTCATCATCATATTGAGGACCGGCATAGTTGTCGAAGCGGGACCACTGTCCGTTAAACGTCAGGCGCACCGTACCGATCGGACCGTTACGCTGCTTACCAATAATAATTTCGGCGATGCCTTTTAAGTCACTGTTTTCGTGATAAACCTCATCACGATAGATAAACATGATTAAGTCGGCATCCTGTTCGATGGAGCCGGATTCACGCAGATCCGAGTTAACCGGACGCTTGTCGGCGCGTTGTTCCAGAGAGCGGTTAAGCTGCGACAGCGCCACCACCGGCACATGCAATTCTTTCGCTAACGCTTTCAGCGAGCGGGAGATTTCTGCAATTTCCAGCGTACGGTTGTCGGAGAGTGACGGCACGCGCATCAGCTGCAGGTAGTCGATCATGATCAGGCCGATACCACCATGTTCACGGGCGATACGACGGGCACGCGAGCGCACTTCCGTTGGCGTCAGGCCGGAGGAGTCATCAATATAGATGTTTCGTTTCTCCAGCAAAATACCCATTGTTCCGGAAATTCGTGCCCAGTCTTCATCATCCAGTTGACCGGTACGGATTTTGGTTTGGTCTACGCGTGAGAGCGAGGCCAGGGAACGCATCATGATCTGTTCCGAGGGCATTTCAAGACTAAAGATAAGAACCGGCTTATCCTGCAACATCGCCGCATTTTCGACGAGGTTCATCGCAAATGTTGTTTTACCCATCGACGGACGCGCGGCGACGATAATTAAGTCTGACGGCTGCAAACCCGCCGTCTTTTTATTGAGGTCGTCATAACCGGTGTTCACCCCGGTGACGCCGTCGTGCGGCTGCTGGAACAGTTGCTCGATACGCGCGACGGTGGCGTCGAGCACATCAGTAATATTTTTCGGCCCTTCGTCTTTATTTGCGCGGCTTTCCGCGATTTTAAAGACACGGGATTCAGCAAGGTCCAACAGATCTTCACTGGAACGGCCTTGCGGATCAAACCCGGCTTCCGCGATTTCGTTCGCAACCGAAATCATGTCACGAACAACGGCACGTTCGCGGACGATATCCGCATAAGCGCTAATATTCGCCGCACTTGGCGTATTTTTAGATAACTCAGCCAGGTAAGCAAAACCGCCAACGCTGTCCAGTTGTCCCTGAACCTCCAGCGACTCTGCCAGCGTGATCAGATCGATGGGTTTCCCCATCTCCTGCAGGCGATGCATTTCCGTAAAGATATGCCGGTGCGGCCGGGTATAAAAATCTTCCGCCACCACACGCTCGGCGACATCGTCCCAGCGTTCGTTATCCAGCATTAAACCGCCCAACACCGACTGTTCCGCTTCAATCGAGTGCGGCGGTACTTTCAGCCCGGCGACCTGGGGATCGCGCTCACGAGCATCAGTCTGTTGTTTGTTGAAGGGTTTATTTCCTGCCATAGTGAATGGAGTTACCGAGATAATGATTGGGTCGAAAGATTACCACATTTCTTTTGGAGGAAGCATGGCAACACGTATTGAATTTCACAAGCATGGTGGCCCTGATGTACTCAAGGCGGTGGAGTTTACACCCGTAGACCCGGCGGAAAACGAAATCCAGGTCGAGAACAAAGCTATTGGGATCAACTATATCGACACCTACATCCGCAGTGGTCTTTATCCGCCGCCATCTCTGCCCAGCGGCCTGGGTACCGAAGCTGCCGGCGTAGTCAGCAAAGTCGGCAGCAAAGTGACACACATAAAAGCTGGCGATCGCGTGGTGTACGCCCAGTCTGCCCTTGGTGCCTACAGCTCAGTGCATAACGTTCCGGCCGATAAAGCCGCCATCCTACCCAACGCTATCTCATTTGAACAAGCCGCAGCCTCATTCCTGAAAGGGTTAACCGTTTTCTATCTGCTGCGTAAAACCTATGAAATTCAGCCTGATGAGCCGTTTTTGTTCCATGCGGCTGCGGGCGGCGTCGGGATGATTGCCTGCCAGTGGGCAAAAGCATTGGGCGCGAAGCTGATTGGTACCGTCGGCAGTGCGCAAAAAGCGCAAATTGCGCTGCAGGCCGGCGCATGGCAGGTCATTAACTATCGTGAAGAAAGCATAGTTGAGCGAGTGAAAGAGATAACCGGCGGAAAAAAAGTACGGGTGGTGTATGACTCGGTGGGGAAAGATACCTGGGAAGCCTCGCTGGATTGTTTACAGCGCCGGGGACTAATGGTCAGCTTTGGTAATGCTTCCGGGCCGGTGACTGGCGTGAACTTAGGTATTCTGAACCAGAAAGGTTCGCTGTACGTGACCCGTCCTTCACTCCAGGGGTATATCACCAATCACCGCGAATTAACCGAAGCCAGCAATGAGCTATTCTCGCTAATTGCCAGCGGAGTAATCAAAGTGGATGTCGCGCCTGGTCAGACGTTCGCACTGCGCGATGCACAGCGTGCTCATGAAGTACTGGAAAGCCGGGCAACGCAGGGATCGAGTTT
Source organism: Citrobacter sp. LUTT5 (assembly GCF_009905315.1). Taxonomy (NCBI): domain Bacteria; kingdom Pseudomonadati; phylum Pseudomonadota; class Gammaproteobacteria; order Enterobacterales; family Enterobacteriaceae; genus Citrobacter; species Citrobacter sp. LUTT5. Next base: position 4,654,291 of record NZ_CP047606.1, read on the forward strand.
GCTAATCCCATAATGCTTCGACTTCCCCTAAATAATTCAAATTGCAGGAAGGCGGCAATTGAATGAATCCCCAGGAGCTTACTGGAGTAAGTGACTGGGGTGAATGAAAGCAGCCAACACACCTGCGGTTTGAATTATGACGGGGAAGTAAAGAATTAGGGCTTCCCGTGGGAAGCCCTTTCTTTTTTTAGTTCGGCTGTATGTAGGGTACAGCTCGATGAATTCGTTAACCTGGCAATAGTGACAGATTTGATAATCAATTCCTATTTGGTTCTAAAGGCAATGTTGCAGGTTGTGACGCACCACTCAATACCTTAGTAAAATCGACGGTTATTGCGCTGATACTGTGGGACTTTTGGCGCTTTTATCGCCTTGATAACCCACACCACGGCAACAGCCAGTAGCAGCCAGGGCAACAGTTTAATCATCAAGGCAAATAGTCCGCCCAGAAACATCACTGCGGTGGCTACGACCAATGCAGCCAGAACGCCCAGCAAAGATACGCCGGTGACCATCAGCATGATAAAAAATCCAATCACAAAAAGTAGTTCCAGCATGGCTCTCTCCCGAAATGAAATTCTCTCCATTGCTTTACAAGAAACATGCCAAAAATAATGTATTGATTTATAAAGAAAACGCCCCGCGACAAAGCGCAGGGCGTGGTGAAATTAACTAACTTTTGGCGAAAACTTAACGCTTGTCAGCGACCAGCTTCAGCGCATGCTCCAGTACGTTAATATCTGCCCCGGCTTTATGCGCATTTTCGCTCAGATAGCGACGCCACTGACGAGCCCCAGGGATCCCCTGAAACAGCCCCAACATATGGCGCGTCACATGTCCCAAATAGGTCCCCTTACTCAGTTCACGCTCAATGTACGGGTACATGGCGCGCACCACGGCAACTGGATCGGCATCTTCGGTGGCAGCAGCAAAAATCTCACGGTCAACGGACGCCAGAATACCTGGGTTTTGGTAAGCTTCACGCCCCACCATCACGCCATCCATATGTTGCAGATGAATTTTTGCTTCTTCCAGCGATTTAATGCCGCCGTTGATCGACATCGTCAGATGCGGGAAATCACGCTTTAGCTGATAAACACGGTCATAATCCAGCGGTGGGATCTCGCGGTTTTCTTTCGGGCTTAACCCGGATAGCCAGGCCTTGCGGGCGTGAATAATAAACATCTCACATTCGCCGTTGCCAGATACCGTGTTGATGAAATCGCACAGGAATTCGTAGCTGTCCTGATCATCAATGCCGATACGCGTTTTCACCGTTACCGGAATCGACACCACGTCGCGCATTGCTTTGACACAATCGGCGACCAGTTGCGCATTCCCCATCAGGCAGGCGCCAAACATGCCATTCTGCACGCGGTCGGAAGGACAACCCACGTTGAGATTGATTTCGTCATAACCCCGCTGTTCAGCGAGCTTTGCGCACTGCGCCAGCGCCGCAGGATCGCTCCCGCCCAGTTGCAATGCGACCGGATGCTCTTCTTCGCTATACGCCAGATAATCGCCTTTACCATGAATGATCGCGCCGGTGGTTACCATCTCCGTATAGAGCAACGTCTGGCTGGACAGTAAGCGCAAAAAGTAGCGGCAGTGTCTGTCCGTCCAGTCGAGCATCGGCGCGATAGAAAAACGATGAGCGGGAAAAGCGGTAGACTGAGATTCAGGCAGCATGGCGAATATTCAAGCATCCGGTTAAAAAAGGGGCGCTACTATAGCATAGACCGTTACGATAGTGAGCCACATCCTCGCGGCTCACTCCCCCTGCCCCTCAACAAACGCTATTTACGCCCCGGTTTTCCGTCATGTGATCCGAAAAACTGCGGCGGATGGTCGACCCAGCGATCCTCACGTGTAGCGGCATAGACCGGGTTAAGCGGATAATAAATGCGGTTATATTTTTTGTTCGCCTCACCCACGACTAACAGACGCACCTCTTCACTGGTGTTATTGATAAAGGTATGGCACACGCCTGTACCTGCCGGGAAACCGACGCTGTCGCCCGGCTCTAGCTTCCATAAATACCCGTTAATCCAGGCCTCAGGATAACCTTCCAGCACATAGATAAACTCTTCCTCATCGCTTTCAGCGTGCGGGTACGACGTGCGCCGACCCGGCGGCAGGCGTTCATGATGAATGCCGAGTCGTCCTAACCCCAATTTGCGGGCAAGCGGCGCGCCAATAGCAAATAGCTCATCGCTGTCGGGATAAGTGGAGTCATCAGCCCCCTCAACCTCACGCCAGTGGCGAATACAATCGGGTCTTTTCATGGTTATTTTCCAGTATTGCGATGCGTCAGGTATAGCACACCGCGGTGGATCTCGGCGTTTTAAGCAGAACATGTTAAAGTAAGGGATTAACCTTCCACGCAAATCGAGGCGCCAAATGGACAAAACCACTACGCAAGAGTTATTGGCTCAAGCTGAAAAACTGTGTGCGCAACGCAACGTGCGGCTTACGCCACAGCGTCTCGAAGTGTTGCGCCTGATGAGCCTGCAGGAAGGGGCTATCAGCGCCTATGACCTGCTCGACCTGTTGCGGGAAACTGAGCCGCAGGCCAAGCCGCCAACCGTGTATCGTGCGCTCGATTTTCTGCTGGAACAAGGGTTTGTGCATAAGGTGGAATCCACCAACAGCTATGTCCTTTGCCATCTGTTCGATCAGCCAACCCACAGTTCCGCGATGTTCATTTGTGACCGCTGTGGTGTGGTAAAAGAAGAGTGCGCAGAAGGTGTGGAAGACATCATGCATACGCTGGCGGCCAAAATGGGCTTTGCTCTGCGACATAATGTTATTGAAGCACACGGGCTGTGTCCGGCCTGTGTAGAAGTTGAGTCATGCCGCCATCCTGGCGAGTGCCAGCATGACCATACGATTCAGGTAAAGAAGAAAGTGGGGCGCTAGGTAAGCAGGAGAGCGTACATCCTTGTACTCTCAGGAGGGAGGGGTTAATTACCAGCGGTAATCATTACGTTTTTCCCAATCGTTAACTTCTTTCTCCGCCTGATCCTTCGCGTAACCGTAACGCTCCTGGACTTTACCGACCAGTTGGTCACGTTTACCTTCAATGACCGTCATATCATCATCGGTCAGTTTGCCCCATTGCTCTTTCACTTTACCTTTAAACTGCTTCCAGTTGCCGCCGACTTCGTCTTTATTCATCATCAAGTCCTCATCGTTAGGTTGTGAATAGCGAGAGTGCCATGTCCAGACACATGCTGTTTTTGCTGGACGTGAGAATAAGTGTAGTCAGTGATTCTGGGTTTTATTTACTATTCGGAATTTTTAACCATCCAGATTAGGCAAACCAGGTTCCATTACGCCAGTGACGCCGCCAGATAAAGGCCAGCGACAGCCCGCGCAACGCGAGGAAAACGGTTAACGCCAGCCACAAACCATGATTTCCCAGCCACGGCAACGTCAGGAGCGTTAAGGCGAATCCCACTGCGGCAACGGCCATACTGTTGCGCATTTCTGCAGCCCGCGTCGCGCCAATAAACATTCCGTCGAGCAGATAACACCAGACACCCACCAGCGGTAACACCACCTGCCAGAAGAGATAGCGATCGGCCAGTAGTTGGATTTGCGGCAGCGAGGTCAGTAGCGCAACAATCTGCTCGCCAAACAGGGCATAAACCAGCGAAAACAGAATAGCCACAATACCGGACTGCCGACAGGCCGCCCGCCAGACGTCCAGTAACTGGCTACCATCTCGCGCCCCATAGGCCTGGCCCGAATGCGCTTCCACGGCATAGGCAAATCCATCCAGCGCGTAGGCGGTAAAGGTTAGCAGGGTCATCAGAACGGCATTAACCGCAATAATATCGCCTCCCAGACGTGCACCCAGCACCGTGATAGCGCCAAAACAGAGCTGCAGCAGCAGCGAGCGCAACATGATGTCACGGTTAAGCGCCAGCAAACGACGGAAGTTGCCACGCCACGCCTGCTTCAGCATTGCCAGCGAAATTCCGCGCATATGCAGGACTTTGCGCACCATCATCAGGCCGATCAGTAAGGTGGCATATTCAGCAATCACCGTCGCCAGTGCCGCACCTTGCACGTTCATATGCAGGCCCATCACCAGCCATAAATCGAGCACAATGTTAAGAATATTGCCAACAATCAACAGGATAACCGGCGCACGCGCATACTGAACGCCAAGCAGCCAGCCGAGCAGCACCAGATTAGCCAGCGAGGCGGGTGCGCTGAGCCAGCGGATTTCAAGGAAACGCCGGGCTTGTTCCAGTACCGCTTCACTTCCCCCGACAATATGCAGCGCTACATCGATAATCGGCGTACGAAACAGTGCGATAAGCAACCCCGCGCCCAGCGCCAGCATTAGCGGCTGCAACAGTGCGCGCGCCAGCGCCTGTGGATTTTTCGCACCAAATGCCTGGGCAGTAAGACCCGTGGTGCTCATGCGCAGAAAAAGCAGCAGCATAAAGAGAAAACTGGTTGCCGTAGCACCAACCGCAACACCGCCAAGATAGACCGGACTATCCAGATGACCAATCACCGCGGTGTCCACCAGTCCCAGCAGGGGAACGGTGATATTGGAGAAGATCATCGGTAAGGCGAGGTGCCAGAGTGCTTTATCAGAAGAGGTAAAGAAAGGCATACAGGAGGGCCTGAGAAGAAGTTAGACGAACTGGGCAATGTGATGCAGGCCCGGCAAGCGTAGCGCTACCGGGCACATTGCCGGATGGCAACGTAATCGTCTTATCCGGCCTACAGAGATTCAACAGAAAATCAGAGCCATTCACCGTTACGAATGACACCTACCGCCAGCCCTTCAATGGTGAAGCTTTGCTCACGCAGGTCGACAACGATAGGTTTAAATTCGCTATTTTCTGGCAGAAGTTCAACCTTGTTGCCCTGCTTTTTCAGGCGCTTAACCGTAACTTCGTCATCAATACGGGCAACAACAACCTGTCCGTTACGCACGTCCTGAGTTTTATGCACCGCCAGCAAATCGCCGTCCATAATACCGATATCTTTCATAGACATACCGCTAACGCGCAGCAGAAAATCGGCGTTCGGTTTGAACAATGAGGGATCGACCTGGTAGTGGCCTTCGATGTGCTGCTGCGCCAGAAGTGGCTCGCCTGCCGCCACACGACCGACAAGCGGTAATCCCTCTTCTTCTTCCTGCAGCAGTCTAATACCGCGCGATGCGCCGGAGACAATTTCCAGCACACCTTTACGCGCCAGCGCTTTCAGATGTTCTTCAGCGGCATTTGGGGAACGGAACCCCAAACGCTGCGCGATCTCCGCACGCGTCGGTGGCATACCTGTCTGGCTGATGTGATCTCTAATGAGATCAAACACCTCTTGCTGCCTGGCCGTTAACGCTTTCATTCCGCCCCCTGGGTGTATATACAGTTATGCTGTGAGTATATACAGCTAAAGGTGATTTTGGAACCGCAAACTGCACAAAAAGCAGGAGATTTATGAAGATGTGGAATCCTTATCGCAAATGCGACCACAACAGGATGCCCCAGGTAATCAGAGCGACAAAAATAGACAACAATACCGCCGCCGACCCCATATCTTTCGCCCGGCCGGAAAGTTCGTGATACTCAGAGCCTATACGATCAACTACCGCCTCAATCGCACTGTTGAGGATTTCAACGATCATCACCAGCATCACGGAACCAATCAACAGCACGCGAGTAATCGCATCGACGTCCAGCCAGCAGGCGATAGCTACGCCCAGCAGTACGGCAACGCTTTCCTGGCGGAATGCCGCCTCATTGATCCATGCGGCGCGAAAACCTTTCCAGGAATAGCCTGCAGCTTTGATAATTCGGGTGAATCCAGTGGTATTATTGGCCATCAAAAAGAACCTTTTTACATTATTAGCGTCAATGTCATTGTAACGTTACCCCGTTTGTTTCAGGGTGTGGCAAAGCAGCGCGAAGTATGACGGGATACCACAGAAATTCACTAAACTTTCTGATATCCTTGCAGCGCATTTGCATTATTAACCAGAGGCTTTACATCGTTTATGTCCGGCTGGCCACGAATTTACTACAAATTACTGAATTTACCATTAAGCGTCCTGGTAAAAAGCAAGTCTATTCCGGCAGAACCTGCCCCGGAATTGGGACTCGATACGTCTCGTCCCATTATGTACGTCCTACCGTACAATTCAAAAGCAGACTTGCTGACGCTGCGTGCCCAATGTCTGGTGCACGATCTCCCCGATCCCCTGGAACCGCTGGAGATAGACGGGACTTTACTGCCGCGCTACGTGTTTATTCACGGCGGCCCGCGTGTGTTCACCTATTACACGCCAAAAGAAGAGTCCATCAAGCTGTTCCATAACTATCTCGACTTACATCGCAGCAATCCAGACCTGGATGTGCAGATGGTGCCGGTTTCGGTGATGTTTGGCCGTGCGCCAGGGCGTGAAAAAGGTGAAGTTAATCCGCCGTTACGTATGCTAAACGGCGTACAGAAATTCTTTGCGGTTTCCTGGCTGGGTCGCGACAGTTTTGTCCGCTTCTCCCCGTCGGTCTCCCTGCGTCGTATGGCGGATGAACACGGTACGGATAAGATCATTGCCCAGAAGCTGGCACGCGTGGCGCGTATGCACTTTGCTCGCCAGCGTCTGGCCGCTGTCGGCCCGCGCCTCCCTGCCCGCCAGGATCTGTTTAATAAACTGTTAGCTTCAAAAGCGATCGCTCGCGCGGTAGAAGATGAAGCGCGCAGTAAAAAAATCTCCCACGAAAAAGCGCAGCAAAATGCCATTGCGCTGATGGAAGAGATTGCCGCCAACTTCTCCTACGAAATGATCCGTTTGACGGACCGTATCCTGGGCTTTACCTGGAACCGTCTGTATCAGGGGATTAACGTTCATAATGCGGAGCGTGTACGCCAGTTGGCGCACGATGGGCATGAAATCGTGTACGTTCCGTGCCACCGCAGCCATATGGACTATATGCTGCTGTCGTACGTTCTGTACCACCAGGGTCTGGTTCCGCCGCACATCGCAGCCGGTATCAACCTGAATTTCTGGCCAGCGGGTCCGATTTTCCGTCGTCTGGGCGCATTCTTTATTCGTCGTACCTTCAAGGGCAACAAGCTCTACTCCACCGTATTCCGTGAATACCTGGGCGAGTTGTTCAGCCGCGGCTACTCGGTTGAGTACTTTGTCGAGGGTGGACGTTCACGTACTGGTCGTTTGCTCGACCCTAAAACCGGCACCCTGTCGATGACTATTCAGGCGATGCTGCGCGGCGGTACGCGTCCTATTACTCTCGTACCGATCTACATCGGCTACGAGCACGTAATGGAAGTGGGCACCTACGCAAAAGAGCTGCGTGGCGCGACGAAAGAGAAAGAAAGCCTGCCACAAATGCTGCGTGGCTTAAGCAAGCTGCGTAACCTGGGTCAGGGCTACGTCAACTTTGGTGAACCAATGCCATTGATGACTTACCTCAACCAGCATGTGCCAGAATGGCGTGAATCTATTGACCCTATCGAGTCTATCCGTCCGGCCTGGCTGACGCCGACGGTGAATAACATTGCCGCCGATCTGATGGTGCGCATTAACAACGCTGGCGCGGCCAACGCCATGAACCTGTGTTGTACCGCGCTGTTGGCTTCCCGCCAGCGCTCTCTGACCCGTGAACAGTTAACCGAGCAGCTCGACTGCTACTTGAGCCTGCTGCGCAACGTGCCGTACGCGGCGGACTCAACCGTTCCTGCGCAAAGTGCCAGTGAACTGATCGACCACGCCTTGCAGATGAACAAGTTTGAGGTCGAGAAAGACACCATCGGTGACATCATTATTCTGCCGCGCGAGCAGGCGGTCTTGATGACGTACTACCGCAATAACATTGCGCATATGCTGGTTCTGCCTTCGTTGATGGCAGCCATTGTGACTCAGCATCGTCGTATTTCACGCGTCGCGCTACAGCAGCATATTGATGCGTTGTACCCGATGCTGAAAGCCGAGTTGTTCCTGCGCTGGGAGCGCGATGAGCTTGCCGGGGTGATTGACGAACTGGCCAGCGAAATGCAGCGCCAGGGGCTGATTACTCTACAGGATGGCGAGCTGCATATTAATCCTGCCCGCTCCCGTACGCTGCAGCTGTTGGCTGCGGGTGCTCGCGAGACGTTGCAACGCTACGCCATCACCTTCTGGCTACTGAGCGCCAACCCATCGATCAACCGTGGCACGCTGGAGAAAGAGAGCCGCACCGTGGCACAACGCCTCTCAGTGCTGCACGGCATTAACGCGCCGGAATTCTTCGATAAAGCGGTGTTCAGCTCTCTGGTGCTGACACTGCGTGACGAGGGATTCATCAGCGATACCGGGGATGCCGAGCCGGAAGAGACGATGAAGATCTATCAGATGCTGGCCGAACTGGTGACGTCGGATGTCCGTCTGACCATCGAGAGCGCCACACAGGGCGAGTAAGCATTAAAAAAACCGGTCGAAATGACCGGTTTTTATTTTGCAGGCTAAGCCAAACTCAAAAGTGCCAGTAGCTCATCGCCAGTCCTAAGAACAGTACCAGGCCTACATAGTTATTGTTCATAAACGCTTTAAAACAGGCATCACGCTCACGATTAACGATCAGCTTCTGCTGATACACAAACAGCGCACCCGCCACCAGCAGAGACCAGTAATAGCCCGGTCCCAGCCCGTTCAGCCACCCAACCAGCGCCATCAGCACCAGTACACCGACCTGCAGAATACCAATAATGAGTTTGTCGTTCTGGCCGAACAGGATCGCGGTCGATTTAATGCCAATCTTCAGGTCATCATCCCGGTCAACCATCGCATACTGTGTGTCATAGGCCACCGCCCAGAGAATGTTGGCGAGGAACATCAGCCAGCAGCTCAGTGGTACAGACTCGCTCACGGCGGCAAACGCCATCGGTATAGACCAGCCAAACGCCGCGCCCAGCACCACCTGCGGCAGATGCGTGTAGCGTTTCATGAAGGGATAGACCCACGCCAGCGCTAGCGCCGCAACGGACAATAAAATGGTCATCGTGTTGAGCGTCAAAACCAGCAGGAAGGCCAGCAACACCAATACGACGAACAGCGTTCGGGCTTCTTTCTCGGTGACAGCCCCGCTCGGCAGCGGTCGATTCGCGGTGCGTTTAACGTGGCCGTCAAATTTCCTGTCGGCATAATCATTCACCACGCATCCAGCGGCGCGCATTAACCAAACGCCGGCGACAAATACCGCCAGGATCCACAGTTGCGGCATGCCTGGGGTCGCCACCCACAATGCCCATAGCGTTGGCCAGAGCAGCAGTAAGGCGCCGATCGGCTTATCCGTACGCATCAAGCGGTGAAACGCCAGCAGCTTATTCTGCGTCAGACTCCACTCCATCTTTATCTTCCTCTCAGTACAACGGCGATGCAGGCAGAAAAAGCTCGGTAAGCATCAACGGCTTACCGCTCAGCCGCAGGCGGGAACGACGCCCCCACAGCGCTGCATCGCGGCCAATCTCAATAAAATCTCGGGTCAATGTCGATGACGTAAACAGGTAGCGTCCGAGCGGGGTTTTCCCCAGGTTTTGTAAAGCCAGTTCAGGGCCACACAGGGTAGATTCAGGCACCACGGTACGCCCGGCAAGCCAGGGTTCACCATCCGCGCATAACAGGATTTCGCGTAACCAATAGCGGGACTCTTTAGGCAGCAGCGTCAGTTCTTCAGCCACCTCATTTTGCCCAACGAACGCTTCGCGAATCAACGTGACGGTGACTTCTTTGCCCTGCTGCTCAAAACGTTTGGTCATGGAATCTTCCAGTAACAACCAGTCGAGCAGTTGCGGGGCCAGCGCCGGGATCGCATCAAAATAACGCAGCGCACGCAGTTGCGTTAACGCAGGGTGTGGCATGCCTTACTCTCCGATTTATAACCTAAAGGCATTGTATCGCAGAAAAGGCATTACGGGGTGAGCAAACACAATTAAGTGATCGGCAGAGCAACATAAGTGTAACAATCAGCATAGAAAGCTAAAAATTACGGGGAACCCTGCCCTCTAGTTAAAAACAGAGTAATTTTCTGTTGTGCTCGACTCTGCCGGCACATCGCAGGTTCTGATTTGCAAAAAATTTAGCTAACCAGTGACCAGTATTACTTGACCGCTATAAACCGACAACGGCAGTGTCAATCACCATGCCCCCTCCACTTCCAGTGTTAAGCGCTGTCCATTTTAGTGATATAACTTTTTCCCTTTTATATCAGCGTATATCAACCGATGTTGACTGTACCGCTGCCGATAACCACGCCGCCGCAGTCAATGGCGTCACCGGTTCTGGCGGCAGGGAGGCCGTCAATAAACACAGTGCCTGAACCACTGGCTATCTTACGTGGGTGAGGCGGATGTTTGGGTTTATCGTGGGGTGTCAGTGGGTCACCCATACGGGCTGCAGGTAGTCCGTCGACAGAAACCGTTGGAGAACCCGCAGTAATAACGGTTTCGTGATAACCATCGTGCTGGGTGCCTTTGTCGTTAAGTCGGGCTGCTGTGGGCATGGGGATTCTCCATCGATCATATGAACGTCTGACAGCAGAGCAAGATCACGGATCTTTTATCTGAGAAAATTCTATTTATGTATAAAAATAAACTTTTCATGCTCTTTCTCTGCCTGGATGTTGTGTCCGTCGGATATACTCAATAATATTTTCTCAATTTCATTCAATAATTACCTTTCCTTTTCATCAAATTAAAGTGTTTCATAAGAAAAATAAAAAATGGGAAATAACACCATCCAATTAACATCACCCATGACATCATGAAAAGTACGCGCCATCGGATGATTACCCCCTCCCCTAATATTATATCAGTGATGAGCAACGAACAAAATGACACAAACCATCCACAGATACAACCGATAAACAAAGTCCATACAGGTTTCATTGTATAGAAAATGTCAAATACTACCAATAAGAAAATTGAAGATAAAAATATATAACAAAATAAATAAAAAAATAAAAATCATGAACCTGATGTTTTTCTACAGCTTTATACAAAAAATGAAAATGAATAACCATAAAAATAAAAAGCACTAAAAAAATGAAAGCCGTTTTAAACATTTTCATCTGGCAGTATCCTTTTCTTCCAGTCTACGCTTTCTTATCTCAACCACAGCTGCCCATAACGAATTTGGTAGCGTATACGTATCCATATCAGGCTCTATATGTTGTAGCAATTTTGAAGACCATTCAGCACAACTAAATGCTCCGGGCTCCTCATCACCATCATCTAAAGCAATAGCGGCGTTTTTTAGCACCACTATCTCTTCATCCGTAACAGGTAAAGATACCATTTTAACTTTATATGGAAACCATTCACTTTCAAGTTTATCTTTCGATTCGCCCTCAGGATTTTCCTGATAAGCAATGAAATCATTCAAATTTGCAAATTCACCACTAAATAAAAAACCTGATCCACGTTGTCCATGTCCATTTTCTAGTTTCTTATATGGATTATAACTTCCATTAGGATCAAAAAGATACGGCCCCAAAGAATCATTTTTGATGTTAAAATACACAGCAGAATGATCTCCACCGATTTCATATGTTGAATGCTTTTCTATTATAGTTGATGTTATAAGTATGACTTCCGATGTATAATTTTTTTCTTTCCCGTTTATGGCGAACTCTGATTTACTATTAACCACCTTGCGTGCTGTCTGTCCGTATTGTTCTGGTTCGCCCTGATCTGTTATTTCTTCTTTTGTACCATCAGGAAAATAAGCAATATGTCTTCCTGACTCATCATCACCTAACGCCGCCAGTACACTCGGTTGTAACGTCCCTACTGGTGTTCCCGGACTCCCCCCGCTGTTGAGATTAATTTTCGGCCCCATAATGTCCACGCCGCCCGGGTGGATGACCACAAACGAACCGCCCACCTTCAGGCTTATCCGGCTGCTGCTTTCCAGCACAATATCGTCCTGTACCTTGAGCCCCAGCGCGCCGCTTATCTTCTGCGCCAGGTCTCCCTTCACCTCCAGGCTCTTCATCCCTTTCACCAGGCTGACATGGTCGCCGGTGGTGGTCTGCTCCTGTTTTCCCTTCACCGACATCTTCCGGTCATTGCCCACAACCAGCGTCTCGTCATTCCCCACCTGCTCACGCCGGTCGTGCATCACTTCTGTCTTCCGGTCGTTCTTTATCGTCACCGTGTCATCATGACCCACCGCCACCTGACGGTCATTCCCCGTCGTGTTGCGCTGGTCATGCGCGACCGTGACTGTCCGGTCGTGTCCGGATGCGTTTTCTTTACCCACCGTGATGGTCTGCCCGAGTCCCACAGTGATGCTCTGGTTATTGCCGATGGTCTCCGTATGGTCCACCTTCACATCAGTGGTTCGGTTGTTCAGTACCTCCGTATCCATGTTCTTCTGCGCATGGATATAGACCTGCTCATTGCCCGTGGCGTCATCGAATTTCAGTTCGTTAAATCCGCCGCCTTTGTAGGTCTTCGAGCGGATGGTCATCTGCGTTTTCGTGCCCGGCAGGCTGCCCGGCGAGCGGTTGTCCTGGTGGTAGGTGCGGCCCATAATAATGGGCTGGTCCGGGTCGCCGTTGAGGAAGTCCACTATCACTTCCTGACCCACGCGCGGAATGGCGAGGTTGCCAAATCCGGCACCGGCCCACGCCTGCGACACCCGCACCCAGCAGGAGCTGTCTTCGTTCCCCGGGCAGTAGCGGTCCCAGTGGAAACGTATCCGCACCCGGCCATGCTCGTCGCAGAAGATTTCCTCGCCGGCAGGACCGGTGACAATGGCGCTCTGCGGGCCGTCCACGGCGGGTTTGGGCCGCGGGGAGGCACGCCATGTCCGGTCGGCCGGGATGACGTCCAGGTGGTTACTGAGTGTGGTGCCTTCGCCGGAGCTGCCGTGCTGCGCCTGTGGCTGCCTTCCTTCCAGTACAGAGCCGGTGACCTGCCATTCGCGGTTCAGCGTTTCTGACGGGTGACCGGTCAGGGTAAAACGTTTGCCGGGCCACAGTTTCGGGGAGTTGCTCACGCAGGCTGCCGTTTCAGCATCCTGCCGGTGGCCCTCCGCCTGGTAGCGGGCAAAGTCCTGACCATGCTGTACGTCTTTGAAGCGTCCCGGATAATCAAAGATTTCATACTGTGTGCGCTGGCCGTTGAGGTTTTTGGCGTGGTGGCTGAAGTAACCGGGCCATCCGGGGACTTTAAAGGTGTAATCCTGGTTTTCAACTGAGGAAGGGCGAATCTGCGCCCGGTAGCGGAACGCGCTGATGCATGCGGTGGTGGCTTCCCGGGTGTTCGGGTTAAAGGGCATTTCGCCGAATGTGGAGACCCCGGCGACGTCATCGCAGAGCACCAGTTTCTGGTCGGGACCGGTCGGGAGGAACCAGTCAAAGAAGAAAATACCCTCTTCGGCCCACAGGCGGCTCAGAAAATTGAGGTCAGTTTCGCCGTACTGCACGCAGAATTCGCGGGCGGGATGGGGCTCATAAAAGGAAGGCACCCAGTCAGTGACGTCGTTTTCAGCAAGCAGGGTGGCGGAAACAGTCTGGATATCCTGCTGCTGAAAGATGCGGAAGTTCTGCCGCAGCCCTGCCCGCCAGAGCGGGGGCGAAACAGTCAGCTGGTAATTCATCTGCCAGTCGTTGTTCTCCCTAAGCTCCACGCCGGTGATGATGCCGTGAAGATAACGCAGTGCAACAGCCCCCTGCCAGACAGTGAGGGTGGCGTTTTTCTCGAGAAAATCTGTGGCGGTGAGGTCAGGCAGGCCGCTGGCGATATCAACGCAGAGCAAAAAGGGGGTGGAGAGATTCTGGCTGAGGGTGAAGCTGACGACGGCGGTGCTCATCGCCACTAACCCGTCCACGTCGAGCGTAAAGCGCAGTCCCTGCTGTGACATGAGTTACTCCGTGACGTATTCATACGTTTGCAGAGAACCATACGTCCCGAACAATGCAGGGAAAAGTACGTTGTATAAAAAGCAGCTTAAATTCAGAAAACGTTTAGATTACTTTCCATTTCAGAGTGGAATTTATCAAATTACATACACATGCCGAATCATTACAGATAAAAAAAGGTGCGCCAGGAGACGCACCAGTTGTTGCAAAATCAGCACTGCGGGGAGACGTTTACCCCTTGCCTTTTACACTGCTGATAAAGGTGGATCGGGCAGATTTGGATCCCAGACGTTCAGCTTCATCAAGCAGCTTCAGCGCTTTATCGACATCGCCTTTCGCCACAGCATCCTTAATGCCCTGGTTAAAATAACTTTCCGTGTCATTTAGCATCGGCTCACTTTTCTTCACCGGTTGTGGCGCTGGAGTAGCAACTGCTGCTGCCGGGGCCGCGTAGGCCACCGCAGGCGCGGCGGTATTGCCAACCGTGACAGGGCCAGGGCCGGATGAACCAAACAGCGGCCCAACCAGAACACTGGAAGAGGAGCTGGTTTTGACTTTCAGCTTCAGCAGACCGTCGGTGGTATGACGGGCAATCGGGTCTGGAATATCCGGAATCGCGTTACCTACGCCCTTGGCATAGGCTTTTGCCGGGTCAAGCAGCGTGGTGGTCTGCTGAAGATCTTTATCCGTGGTAAAGACCAGAACATAGAGTTTTTGCTGACCCAGCGCTGGCGTCAGACGCATTACGCCTTCCAGACGATCGGCACTCATCACGCCGGGTTCCTGGTAGGTGAAATAGCTGCTGGGGAAGAACGCAGATGGCGTCATGTTCTGATCAAGAATTAAGACGTTTGGCGCAAATACGCTGGTTTGTTTGTTGACTTCACTGGCCAGCGTCAGGGTTAACTCACCAATATTCGCGGGTACGCTGTACGCAGCGACTGGGCCAGTAATACCAGCAACATCAAGACGCTGACCCGCTGTCGCTAGCTGTGTCGACTGGGTTTTGGATTGATCAACCGGCGTCCAGGTTAACTGTTGTAGCGCAGCAGTGGGAATAGCTGGAGCCGCGGTGGTGTTCTGCGGAACAATATTTACATCGGCCAGGCTGATGCCAGGCGCGCTGGCAAATAACCCTGCAGATAAACAAAGGGCAACGAGACTTTTCTTCATTTTCATTGTTATCACCTCAGATAGCATGGGTTCAGCGGTGGCCAGGCAATAGCGCGCTAAACCGTAATCAAGAGGGGCTGGCGCCCCTCTTTCGGTCTTTACGTCAGGTTAGTGCTGAATTACCACCAGATTTCCATCTGGGCACCGAAGGACCACTCATCGCTGTCGCCACGGCTGGTTGTGCTGATACCAGAGTTGGTTGCAGCGGCGTATTTGGTTACGTCGTTACCATTTTTAACGTAGCCCCACTCTTCATCCCATTTGGCATAGGTTGCAAAGACACGAATTGCCGGGCGGGACCAGATGCTGTCGCCAGCCTGCCACTGTTGCGCCAGGGTGATTTTGTACTGGCTGTTGCGATCGCCAGTTTGCTGAGATTTGACGTTGTCGTAACCGACTTCCAGCAGGGTGCTCATGATCGGTGTCCATTTGTACATCGGACGAATACCGACGGTGTACCATTCGGTCCCCAGGTCGTTATCCATATCGAGGTTCTGGTACATACCGACGTACATCAGATCCCATTTGTCGCCCAGGGAGATTGCACCGTGGTCAAGTACGCGGAACAGGCTACCGTTGTTATTAATAACGTTATTGGCGTAATTCGTTTTACTACCGTCTGGGTTAGTAACGGTGAAGGAGGATGAACCGTAAGACCCTTGGTTCAGACCTTTACCCTGAGTGGTCATAGAATCTGTCGCGTACTGAACAACAAACTTGTTGTAGCCCTTCAGCATGCTCTGGGTATGTTCAGCGGTGAACATCCAACCATCTTTAGATGCGCCGTCTGCCAGGTGGTAATCATCGGTGGTATTCGCACGGCCATAGTCAACGCCCAATTCCAACATCCCATCCGGGTTAGTTGCCAACTGTGCTAAACGAACGTCAAATACGTCGTTGGCGGTGTCTTTGGTACGATCATAGATATTCTGGCTGCTGAAAGCATATGAACCACCCGCTTCCTGTGAACGGCTCGCGGCCAGAGACAGTTTACCGAAGCCCAGATCTATGTTTTCAATACCAGCACCAGGACCTGAAATATCCCAGTAGTAGAAGTCGATCATGTGAACATCATGACGCTGATAGAAGCGCTTACCTGCCCAGATAGTGGAGCCTGGCAGCCATTCAATCAGGTTTTTACCCTGTACGTTGGCTTCACGGAAGGCCGGGTCAGTCCCTTCCCAGTCATTCTGCTGTGCGACGGAATAGGCAACGTTAGTGTCGAAGTAGAAGCTCTTATCGCCCTCTTTCCACACTTCCTGACCTAGTTTAATTTCCGCATAGGTTTCACATTCGTTACCAAGACGGTATTTACTTTGGGCGCCGGTTGCCTGGAAACACTGTTGTTCACCGCCGCTACCCGTCCAGCCAATGCCGGAACGTGCATAGCCATGGAAATCCACAGCCATTGCCTGAACAGACATAATGCCTGCCGCCACAGCAACCGCCAGAGGGAGTTTGCGCAGAGTAATCATCGTTCTATCTCCTGAGATCATTGCTTTTCTTTAAACGCTTCACCTTGACGGTTTTGCGCTTTTTTTTAATGGGATACCTTAAACACCCGGCTCTTGATGCAACCGACGACATGCACTGCCATCCTCACGGAACAGATGGCAACGCTCTGGCGGCAGGCCGATAGCGAATGTGGCACCCTCTTCTACCAACACCACGTCGTTCTGGCGGTAAACCAGGTTTTGACGGATGGCGGGGATCTGGATATGAATTTGTGTTTCGTGACCAAGCTGCTCGACCACCTGCACTTCACCTTCGAGGGTGACATCGGCGATATCGCTGGGCAGCAGATGTTCCGGGCGGATACCTAAAGACATGTTGGCGCCAACCTGCACCGCATGGCTGTCTACCGGGAGCCATATTTGCTGGCGGTTAGGCAGTTCAACCTGCACCTGATCGATGGCCGTCCCGGTGACTTTCACCGGCAGGAAGTTCATCTTCGGCGAGCCAATAAACCCGGCAACAAAGCGGTCAGCCGGGTAGTGGTATAGCTCCAGCGGTTTACCGACCTGCGCTACGCGACCGGCATCCAGCACCACAATTTTGTCAGCCAGGGTCATCGCTTCGACCTGATCGTGGGTGACGTAAATCATCGTGCGACCAAGACGTTTATGCAGGCGGGAGATTTCAATACGCATCTGCACGCGCAGCGCGGCGTCGAGGTTTGACAGCGGTTCGTCCAGCAGGAATACTCGCGGTTCGGCGACCAGCGTACGGCCAATCGCCACACGCTGACGTTGTCCGCCGGAAAGCGCTTTTGGTTTACGCTCCAGCAGGTGTGCCAGTTGCAGAACTTCCGCAACCTGGTTCACACGCTGGTTCATCACTTCTTTTTTCGCCCCGGCCAGTTTGAGGCCGAATGACATGTTTTCCGCGACAGATAAATGGGGGTATAACGCGTAGGACTGAAAGACCATGCCCACACCGCGTTCGGCGGGCGGAATGTCGTTCATCCGGGTCTCCCCGATAAACAAGTCACCACTGGTGATGGTTTCAAGCCCGGCGATCATACGCAGCAAGGTCGACTTACCGCAGCCTGACGGTCCGACAAACACCACGAATTCCCCTTCGTGAATGTCGAGATTGATATCTTTCGATACCACCACGTCACCCCAGGCTTTTGTTACATTTCGCAGCTGTACGCTCGCCATGCCCTTCTCCCTTCGTTACAACCTGTCATCGACAGCAACATTCATGATGGGCTGACTATGCGCGATCACTTGACTGCGTGAATCCTCCACCCCCCGGCTTTTTTATGGGGGAGGAGGCGGGAGGATGAGAGAGCAGCGTCTGAGACCCGGGCCACCCGCCTCAGAGGAATTTCGTGATGCAGCCTGCAAAAATCGGTGGGTTTTTATGTGCGCCAGTACGCAATACTCACATTTATGTAACACAGATCACATAAAGAGCGGGTGGGGCGTAGGGGTAAGGAGGATGGAAAGAGGTTGTCGTATAAAGAAACTAGTAACCGTTAAACCACCTCTGCAAAATCACCAAACAGGATGGGAACTATGAAAATCAAAACTGGCGCACGCATCCTCGCATTGTCTGCATTAACGACGATGATGTTTTCCGCCTCGGCTCTCGCCAAGATTGAAGAAGGTAAGCTGGTTATCTGGATTAACGGCGACAAAGGCTATAACGGCCTCGCTGAAGTGGGCAAAAAATTCGAGAAAGACACCGGGATCAAAGTCACTATTGAGCACCCGGACAAACTGGAAGAGAAATTCCCGCAGGTTGCCGCGACCGGCGACGGCCCGGACATCATCTTCTGGGCTCATGACCGTTTTGGCGGTTACGCTCAGTCTGGCCTGCTGGCTGAAATCACGCCTGACAAAGCGTTCCAGGACAAACTCTATCCGTTCACCTGGGATGCCGTACGCTATAACGGCAAACTGATTGCCTACCCGATCGCGGTTGAAGCGCTATCGCTGATTTACAACAAAGACCTCGTGCCAAACCCACCGAAAACCTGGGAAGAAATTCCTGCACTGGATAAAGAACTGAAGGCGAAAGGTAAATCCGCGCTGATGTTCAACCTGCAAGAGCCGTACTTCACCTGGCCGCTGATTGCCGCCGACGGCGGTTACGCATTCAAGTTTGAAAACGGCAAGTACGATGTGAAAGACGTGGGCGTGGATAACGCCGGCGCGAAAGCGGGTCTGACCTTCCTGGTTGACCTGATCAAGAACAAACACATGAACGCGGATACCGATTACTCCATCGCCGAAGCGGCCTTTAACAAGGGCGATACCGCGATGACCATCAACGGTCCGTGGGCGTGGTCCAATATCGACAAGAGCAAAATCAACTACGGCGTCACGCTGCTGCCAACCTTCAAAGGCAAAGCGTCTAAACCATTTGTTGGCGTTCTGAGCGCCGGTATCAACGCCGCCAGCCCGAACAAAGAACTGGCGAAAGAGTTCCTCGAAAACTACCTGCTGACCGATCAGGGTCTGGATGAAGTGAACAAGGACAAGCCGCTGGGCGCCGTTGCGCTGAAATCCTTCCAGGATCAGTTAGCAAAAGACCCACGCATCGCCGCCACCATGGATAACGCCCAGAAAGGCGAAATCATGCCGAACATCCCGCAGATGTCTGCATTCTGGTATGCCGTTCGTACCGCAGTCATCAACGCCGCCAGCGGTCGCCAGACCGTCGATGCAGCGCTGAAAGATGCACAAGGTCGTATCACCAAGTAATGCTGTAGCACACGTGCCGGATGGCGGCATAAATGCCTTATCCGGCCTACAACACACCGTAGGCCTGATAAGCGCAGCGCCATCAGGCACGCTGACCAACAGGTTTTCATTGTTGTTGAGGATTGAACCCCATGGATGTCATTAAAAAGAAACACTGGTGGCAAAGCGACACGCTGAAATGGTCAGTGATGGGTCTGCTTGGGCTGCTGGTCGGTTACCTTGTTGTTTTGATGTACGCTCAGGGGGAGTACCTGTTTGCCATCATGACGCTGATTTTAAGCTCTGCTGGCCTGTATATTTTCGCTAACCGTAAAGCCTATGCCTGGCGCTATGTTTACCCGGGCGTTGCCGGTATGGGGCTGTTTGTCCTGTTTCCGCTGATTTGTACGATCGCCATTGCCTTTACCAACTACAGCAGTACTAACCAACTGACCTTTGAACGTGCTCAGGAAGTCCTGATGGATCGTTCGTATCAGGCTGGGAAAACCTACAACTTTGGCCTGTATCCGGCGGGTGATGAGTGGCAATTGGCTCTCACCGACGGTGAAACCGGCAAGAATTATGTTTCCGACGCCTTCAAATTTGGCGGCGAACAGAAACTGCAACTGAAAGAAACGGATGCTTTGCCAGCGGGCGAGCGTGGGACGCTGCGCATCATCACGCAGAATCGCCAGGCGCTGAACCAACTGACCGCAATCCTGCCGGATGAAAGCAAAGTGATTATGAGCTCGTTGCGCCAGTTTTCCGGCACGCAGCCACTTTATACGCTCGCTGATGACGGTACGCTCACCAACAGCCAGAGCGGCGTAAAATACCGCGCCAATAACGATATTGGTTATTATCAGGCAATTAACGCTGACGGTAGCTGGGGTAGCGAAAAACTCAGTCCAGGCTATACCGTTGCCATCGGCTGGGATAACTTCACTCGCGTGTTTACCGACGAAGGCATCCAGAAACCGTTCTTCGCCATCTTTGTCTGGACGGTGGTCTTCTCCGTTCTGACCGTGATCCTCACCGTTGCTGTGGGGATGGTGCTGGCCTGTCTCGTACAGTGGGAGTCTCTCAAAGGCAAAGCGATTTACCGTGTCCTGTTGATTCTTCCGTATGCCGTACCGTCGTTTATCTCGATTCTGATTTTTAAGGGCTTATTCAACCAGAGCTTTGGTGAAATCAACATGATGCTGAGCGCACTGTTTGGCATCAAACCGGCCTGGTTCAGCGACCCAACCACCGCGCGTTCGATGATTATTATCGTCAACACCTGGCTCGGTTATCCATACATGATGATCCTGTGCATGGGTCTGCTGAAAGCGATTCCTGACGATCTGTATGAAGCCTCGGCGATGGATGGTGCAGGTCCGTTCCAGAACTTCTTTAAGATAACGCTACCGCTGCTGATTAAGCCGCTGACACCGCTGATGATCGCCAGCTTCGCCTTTAACTTTAACAACTTCGTGCTGATTCAGCTGTTGACCAACGGTGGCCCGGACCGACTCGGCACCACCACGCCAGCCGGTTATACCGACCTGCTCGTGAGCTACACCTACCGTATCGCCTTTGAAGGCGGCGGTGGTCAGGACTTCGGTCTGGCGGCGGCGATTGCCACGCTGATCTTCCTGCTGGTGGGTGCGCTGGCGATTGTGAACCTGAAAGCCACACGTATGAAGTTTGATTAAGGGAGACAACGAACATGGCTATGGTACAACCCAAATCTCAGAAACTGCGTCTCTTAACAACGCACCTGCTGCTGCTGATTTTCATCGCGGCGATCATGTTCCCGTTGCTGATGGTTATCGCTATCTCGCTGCGCGAAGGTAACTTTGCCACCGGCAGTTTGATCCCGGAAAACATCTCCTGGGAACACTGGAAACTGGCACTGGGCTTTAGCGTTGAACACGCGGATGGCCGTGTGACGCCGCCGCCGTTCCCGGTACTGCTGTGGCTGTGGAACTCTGTGAAAGTAGCCAGCATTACCGCGATCGGTATCGTGACGCTTTCCACCACCTGTGCTTACGCCTTTGCCCGTATGCGTTTCCCGGGCAAAGCAACCCTGCTGAAAGGGATGCTGATTTTCCAGATGTTCCCGGCGGTGCTGTCTCTGGTCGCGTTGTATGCTTTGTTTGACCGCCTGGGCCAGTACATCCCGTTTATCGGCCTGAACACGCACGGCGGCGTGATCTTCGCCTATCTTGGCGGTATTGCGCTGCATGTATGGACGATTAAGGGCTATTTCGAAACCATCGATGGTTCGCTGGAAGAAGCCGCCGCGCTGGATGGCGCAACGCCTTGGCAGGCATTCCGCCTGGTGCTGCTACCACTTTCCGTTCCGATTCTGGCGGTCGTGTTTATTTTGTCTTTCATTGCCGCTATTACCGAAGTACCGGTCGCGTCACTGCTGCTGCGTGATGTGAACAGCTATACCCTCGCGGTAGGTATGCAGCAGTACCTCAATCCACAGAACTATTTGTGGGGCGACTTTGCCGCCGCAGCTGTACTTTCAGCCATTCCGATCACTCTGGTGTTCTTGCTGGCGCAGCGCTGGCTGGTCAACGGACTGACGGCAGGTGGTGTGAAAGGTTAAGTTTTACCGAAGTAACTGCCCGGCAACGGGCAATGCCACTGCAACCCTCAACTTATGTTATCCCAACCTGTGACTGTTATTCGGCGCTCTACGGAGCGCCCTTTTTTTATGTTATTTTGTATTACACTTACGATTATTTCCTTTCGTGCTCCCCGTCACTGCAATTCTATTTTTCACCCGAGCGCAATAAAATTAAACAGAATTAAGATCACAGAAAAGACAAAACGTAATTGCAATGTAAAAAATGATAATTGTCTTCCCTGCCTGTTAAATTCAACATCACGGCACTGATCAAAAGAGCTGTATCCTCTAAGGCAGGTCTGAATGAACACTCAATATAATTCCAGTTATATTTTTTCGATTACATTAGTGGCAACATTAGGAGGGCTATTATTCGGCTACGACACTGCAGTCATATCCGGAACGGTAGAGTCCTTAAATACCGTATTTGTCGCCCCACAACACTTAAGTGAATCTGCCGCCAACTCGCTGTTGGGCTTTTGCGTCGCCAGTGCGTTGATTGGCTGCATCATCGGCGGTGCGTTGGGAGGCTATTGCAGTAACCGATTTGGCCGCCGGGACTCGCTGAAAATCGCGGCGCTGCTGTTCTTTATTTCTGGTATTGGTTCCGCCTGGCCGGAACTAGGCTTTACAACTATTAATCCAGATAACGCCGTACCCGTTTATTTAGCCGGATACGTTCCCGAATTTGTAATTTATCGTATCATTGGGGGTATTGGGGTAGGTTTAGCTTCAATGCTCTCACCAATGTATATTGCTGAACTGGCACCCGCACACATTCGTGGGAAACTGGTGTCATTTAACCAATTCGCCATTATTTTTGGTCAACTGTTAGTGTATTGCGTTAACTATTTTATCGCCCGTTCGGGTGATGCGAACTGGCTGAATACCGATGGCTGGCGCTATATGTTTGCGTCCGAAAGTATTCCCGCTCTGCTGTTTTTACTGCTGCTGTACACCGTACCAGAAAGCCCGCGCTGGCTGATGGCGCGTGGCAGACACGAACAAGCGGAAGGTATTCTGCGCAAAATTATGGGCAGTACCCTCGCCACCCAGGCCATGCAGGAGATCAATCACTCTCTGGAACATGGTCGTAAAACCGGTGGTCGCCTGTTGATGTTTGGCGCAGGCGTTATCGTCATCGGCGTAATGCTGTCTATCTTCCAGCAATTCGTCGGTATTAACGTCGTGCTCTACTACGCCCCGGAGGTGTTTAAAACGCTGGGAGCCAGCACCGACGTGGCCTTGTTACAGACCATTATTGTTGGCGTGATCAACCTGAGCTTCACCGTGCTGGCTATCATGACGGTGGATAAATTTGGTCGCAAACCGCTGCAGATTATTGGCGCTCTGGGCATGGCCATCGGTATGTTCAGTCTCGGTACCGCGTTTTATACCCAGGCTTCCGGGCTGGTTGCTCTGCTGTCGATGCTGTTTTACGTCGCCGCATTCGCCATGTCCTGGGGACCAGTTTGTTGGGTGCTGCTGGCTGAAATCTTCCCGAACGCGATTCGTGGCAAAGCGCTCGCCATCGCCGTTGCCGCTCAATGGCTGGCGAACTACTTCGTCTCCTGGACCTTCCCGATGATGGACAAAAATTCGTGGCTGGTTTCCCATTTCCACAACGGTTTCTCCTACTGGATTTACGGTTGCATGGGCATTCTGGCCGCGCTGTTTATGTGGAAGTTTGTGCCGGAAACCAAAGGCAAAACGCTGGAAGAACTTGAAGAACTGTGGGAACCCGCCGCAGAGAAAACCCAGCCTGCCTCTGCGCAGTAATCCTGACCTGCAACACGCCGCAGCCCGATTGCGGCGTGTTGTCTTTTACTCTCGCTTCAGCCGTTTGGAATTACACAGCCACAGGGTGATCACCAGCAGCAGGATCGCTGCAGAATAGATCAGCACATCCATCGGCGCTTTATGATCGACAATGATCAACCGCACAATCGCGGTGATCCCGATATAGACAAAGTAGCGCAACGGAAAGTGAAACCCTGACTGAAAGTACTTCACAATCAACGCGATAAATTCAAAGTAGAGGAAGTAAACCACCAGCCCTTCCACCAGCTCATACTTGCTGGTTTGTTCCGGCGCGAACAGCACGTCCGCCAGATGCAGCGTTTCTTTCCCGAGGAATACAACCAGGATCAGGCCCAGACTCAGCAGTCCCAGATTCAACACGGTCTGTAAAATAGTGGAGATAAACTCCACGCGCGGACGAGATAGCGACGTCATAACAGCACCTCTTACTCAGTGGCGAGGTTCCTGTATAACGCAAAAATGTGACAGAGATCTACATTTTTTGTTTATGTTTTGTGCAGCTCAATAATAATGCAACAATGCTCCTGCCTCTAATATCCTGAACGGAATACGAAATGTTTAAAGTTCAAATGGCAACCGCTGATGATGCCGCTCTGTTAAGCTCGATGGGATATACCAGCTATCGACATCATTTTGCGCATCTATGGAAAAATCCGCTCGAACTGGATGCTTATCTTGAACAGGAGTATTCCTTGCCCACGATCGCCCGGAGTTTGGCAAGTATGGAAACCTTCTGGCTTATCGCTTTTGCCGACACGCCCGTTGGCTTTGCGAAATATAGCTTGCGGCAATCCATTGAACCCGAAGGCCAACCAGGAACGCTACTCCATAAGATCTACCTGATGCCAGGAGAAACCGGTAAGCAGTATGGCGAGCAGCTATTTTCCGAGGTTGTCCGCCAGGCCAAAGCGCAAAATGAGCAACGGCTCTGGCTTGACGTACTGGCTGAAAATCCCCGTGCACGGCAGTTTTATGAGCAGCAAGGTATGATATTTGTGAAAGAAATCGCTTTCACTACCGACTCTCAAACCAGCGTCTTGTACGTCATGGAAAAACAGCTTTAAGAGAATGAATATGGTGAATACTCGACAATCTGCTGTCCGCAACGTTACCTGCGGTGAGAATGTGGTGATTTATGAACCCGCCAATCTCTACGATTGCATATTGGGTGACAACGTTTTTGTCGGACCATTCGTTGAAATCCAGGGCAACACGCAGATTGGCGCAGACAGCAAAATTCAGTCGCACACCTTCATCTGCGAATATGTCACCCTCGGCGCCCGCTGTTTTATCGGTCATGGCGTGATGTTCGCCAACGATATGTTCCGCGAAGGAAAACCCAACGCCGACCGCAACAGTTGGGGAAGAATTACGATTGGCGACGATGTTTCGATCGGCAGCGGGGCGACCATTCTGGCGGTCACTGTCTGCGATGGCGCGGTCATCGGCGCAGGAAGCGTAGTGACCAAATCAATCACCGAGAAAGGCGTGTACGCGGGAAACCCGGCAAAATTATTGCGTCGCCTGTAACTTCCCTGATGACGGCGTAAATACCTTATCCGGCCTGCAATACAGGCTCTTTGTAGGCCGGATAAGCGTAGCGCCATCCGGCTGGCAAACGGCTCGATTACCGAAAATTCACGCTGCGATCGCTGGTCATATCGTACAGACCAAACTTACGCCCAAGCTGCTGACCGCCATCACGTGTTAACGGCGTCCAGCCAATCGCCGCACGGCTGCGGGTCGGGCCAGACGAGAACAGATCCAGCGGCACGGAAACGTACACCCCTTTAGTAAAATCACCCTCGCCATACTCATCCGGCGAGGCGTTAGTGATAGTCGCATAACCACCCACCACGACACCGCTGTCGAAGCGTTTGGCGATCTCCAACGTTCCGCCCTTATCCCCGGCCAGATACTGACCCACGCTGGCTTTCACCAGCACATCCTGGGCGAAAGAAGGATTCCAGTACGCGGTCAAATGCCCGGTCTTCACGCTGTAGTCGGTGAATTTCATCATGTCCTGCGCGCTACGCCAGTCACGCTGTTTCACGTAGTTGGCATCAACACCAAACGCCCAGTTGCTGTCCAGCGGACGATACAGCACTTCTGCCCCCGCGCCGCCGTACATGGTCTCCAGATAGCCGCCGTACACCTGTCCGTAAAAGCCGTTGCCGAGTGACTGGAAGTAGTTGGCCTGCAGGTTATTCACGTAAACATCGTTTTGCACGTAGTCACGTACATGGGTACGCACACGCGGCAAATGCGAATCCTGCGGCGGGTTGGTGTAGTTAAACTTGTCATAGTTATTGGCGAGGTTGGCGAACAAACTCCCGGTGGTCAGCAGATGATCGGTCACCCACCAATCCGCCGTACCCATCACGCCCAACTGATACATATAGAAATTTTCCGGGCCACCCACCGACTGGTTTAGCACCGGATCGATATGGAAATCGAAGCGCGACTTATCAATATACCAGCCCTGCTCGGTCGTTTTCGGCACCATGGGCTCCACGCGTTTTTGCGCCAGTTGAGTCTCATGGCCCAAGGGCTCGCCTTCCAGATGGCGCTTGAGGCTGGAAACCTCTGTTTCGGTCGTCACCTGCGGTAAGTTAAGGCGATTTTCCGTAATACGGATCGTGCGGATCCCGTCAGGAAGATCGTTCATCACGATCCGGTTGGCACGCTCGATCCCCTCGCGCGAATCACGGTATTTCACCTGTTCGCCTGTTACATACAGCGTATCGCCCTGCACCTGGATTTTAGGATCCGCCAGCCCGGCATTGTATTTCAGCAGCGTTAGCTGATTCGCCACTACCGAATGTTGCAGGATCGCATCCTGCGGCTGCGGCTGATACTTCGGACGGGCGTTATCGTTATAGTTTGGTCGCAAATCGTTGAAGTTAGTCCGCAGCGTGAACCCAAACATAAAGGTGTTGCCGCGCTCATAGCTGAGGTTAACGTCGGCCCAATCGGTGACGCGATAAATAGCGCCGACGTTAAACTTGCTCTTCTGATCCAGCTTGCCCGCAAAATCCTGCTGGTAATTATTACCCTCATACTCCAGTTTCAGACGCAGCGGCTGCCAGGGTGTCTGATATTCCACGCCACCAAACAGCGACGCCGGGCCGTGGAACATCTGGCTGCCGTCAATGGAACCCGCCTGCTTGTAACTGTTATCGCGATGACAGAATTTATCGCTGTATGAGCAAAACGGATTGCTGACGTTGCCGCTGGTCCCGAGGTATCCCCAGCCAAGACCGAGTGAGAAATCAAACGGTCCCCAGGCTTTGTTCGCCACAATATACTCCGCATCGAACAGGCCCGTTCCGCCAATATCGCGCGCACCTACCGCCACCTGCGGCATCCAGTAGCTCTCTTCCCACAGACGTAGTTTGAGATCAAAAGCTTTATCCTTGTAAGTCTGATCGCCAGAAAACGACTCCACGCTACTGTATTGTTTGGTACGCACATCGGTATAGCGCAGCGTGGTTTCCAGCCACGGGAAGAGCTGCACCGACGCAGAGTAATAGCGGTACTGATCGTTATCGCGGTAGTTAAGGCTCATTTCGCCCTCACGCGCCATGCGTGCGGTTGGGGTTTGCAGCAGCCCCACGCCGCCAAAATCGGACTGGGAAGGACCAATCGGCGCAGGATACGTTTCACCGTGACAGGCCGCACTGATACCCAGCGCCAACAGGCTGAGCAGATAAGTTTTTCTCACTATTCGGGTATCCGCTGGGTCAGGGTGCGAAGAATGTCGGCATTGATTTCATCCGGGGTGCTGCTCCAGACAGAGTCCGACAGCCCGACAAAAATGATGCTGCCGGGCATCGGCTCAATGTGACGTTTGTTCCAGTAGGCGACCGGTACTTTTTG
The DNA here is from genome assembly GCF_009905315.1 of Citrobacter sp. LUTT5. NCBI lineage: Bacteria > Pseudomonadati > Pseudomonadota > Gammaproteobacteria > Enterobacterales > Enterobacteriaceae > Citrobacter > Citrobacter sp. LUTT5. The sequence continues at coordinate 4,681,869 of NZ_CP047606.1, forward strand.
TGTGCGTCCGTTGGGATAGACAACCCAGGCGTAGCTACGATCCGCGCCGCTGAGCCGATGCTGCCCATCGAGATAGCTGGCAACATCACGTCCGGGTATAAAAGGCTGTTTACCCGGGTGGCTTAGCAGGCCAAACAGCGTGATATCCGTGGGCTGCGGTCCGACCCACAGTGTGTAATTGCCCTGCAACGGCGGGTTGCCTGGCTCACTGGTACGTACTACATCCGGGTCGAGATTAATCGTCTGTCTACCGGTCACCTTCAGCGCCTGAATTTGCTGGCGTAATGCGTTGATGGCGCCAGCATCATCACCGCTTGCTTCAGCACTCAACGCCGCCAGACGAGCCAGTAATGCCTGCTGCTGACGTTGTGCCTCAGTTGTTGCCCGCTCTTCGCTGATAACCGCACCTGGCCACCAGCTATTGCTCAACCGCGGCTGTCCAACCAGGTCGAGCAGATGTTCAGCCCCGGTCAGCGTTTTTGCTTCTGTGCTACCTGTCGTAATCACTTTTACGCTGCCCGCAGCAAAAACAGATGCCGCGCACAGGCTGAATGTCAGCGCAGTAATCATTTGTTTCATCATGGTTTTGCCGCCTTAATCAGCGTGGTTTTCACCGGGAAGAAACCTGCGCCAAGATACTGTTCCGACTGGCGAATCTGCCCTTCACTGTCGATCCAGTAGCGGTTATGCCAGCGCGTTTGATCGGTGGTGACCCCTTCATCAAGGATCCGTACCGACGTGTTATCGCTGCCGACTTTGATGGTGTCTGCGCCATCCCATGTGAAAACCGAGCGCGCGGTGGCATAGCGTACCTGCTGATGTTCAGTCCAGCCCATCGTGCGGGTCCACGTTGCGCCGTCGACTATCTGATTTGGCTTGATGAGCGGGTCTGCCGCCAGATTATTCACCTCGATTAGGTTGTCCCCGCCAAGGTGCGTTTTCACAATGCGCCCATGCTGCGTGACGAGAATAGCCCGATCCTGAGTCACCCATTTCTGCTGTCCGTTTTCTGCAAATGCGAGTACCACAAACAGTTGGGGACCGCCGTTGAGCTGCATGTACTGGCTGGCGTAAGGCATGTTTTGAATTTCATCGTCCGTCATCTGTACGCCGGGAGTACCAAACACGCTATCCCACAGCGAATGACCCAGCCCTTCGGTAGTGGCTGAGCACGCCTGCAGCAGCAGGCAAACCATTATGATCGCTGGTCGCTTCACGACGTTTCTCCGCATTATTGCCGGGTGGCGCGACGCTTACCCGGCCTACAAATCCCACAGACTTTTGGCAATTCCAAAATAACCACACCGAAGTGTGGTTAGAATTAAACGTACCTTTATTACTGGGTACTGGTGGTTGTGGTAGTTGTGGTTCCGGTATTAGAACCATCGCCGCCGCCGGTCGCCGCCAGGGCAACCCCCACCGCAGAACTTACGGTGCTCACGCTGGTTGCGGAGGAACTTCCTGCCGAAACCGACGCAGCAGCCGACCCTGCAGCCTCACCCACCTGAACGGGGGCGGCATAGACAGAGGTCGCCGCAAGCGCAGATATAGCCCAAAGGCCATACAGAACTTTTTTCATCACAAATTCCCTTCATTGTATGAATGGAGATTTACCCAAAAGAATTTCGGGCGAGATCGAGTATACACAAGCGAAGTATGCAAATTAGGTCGAGAGGGAATTTAGGACAATTAGATAACGAGAGAAAAAATGATTAACAGCAAATAATAAAAAACAAATTAATTCAAATAGTTAAAATACAATAGTAAAAACACAATATCCGGTAAATCTGAAAATATCAGAAACAGGGTAACGTTGAATAAATTATTTTAGGATTAAGCTCAATTAAAGGGTGAAGTAAAAACGTAGATATCCTGGAGTAATCTTATAAAAAGCCGATATTAATATCGGCTTTTTTATTTCATTAATGTCGGATGGCGGCGAAACGCCTTATCCGGCCTACAGGATATGTGCCTGTAGGCCGGATAAGCGCAGCGCCATCAGGCGCGCCAGGCTTTGTAACGGTTAATCAACCCATTAGTAGAAACATCATGGGAAGAAACAGTTTTATCATCGTTCAGCTCTGGCAGAATGCGGTTCGCCAGCTGTTTGCCCAGCTCAACGCCCCACTGGTCAAAGGTGAAGATGTTCAGGATCGCGCCCTGAGTGAAGATTTTGTGTTCGTACAGCGCAATCAGCGCACCCAGGCTGAACGGCGTGATTTCGCGCAGCAGGATGGAGTTTGTTGGACGGTTACCTTCGAACACTTTGAACGGCACAACGTGCTCAAGCGTAGCCGGATCTTTACCCTGGTCGCGATATTCCTGCTCAACCACTTCACGAGATTTACCAAAAGCCAGCGCTTCGGTTTGCGCGAAGAAGTTAGACAGCAGTTTCGGATGGTGATCCGACAGCGGGTTGTGGGTGATTGCCGGCGCGATGAAATCGCACGGCACCATTTTGGTACCCTGGTGGATCAGTTGGTAGAACGCATGCTGGCCGTTAGTACCCGGCTCACCCCAGATGATTGGGCCAGTCTGGTAATCCACCGCATTGCCGTTACGGTCAACGTATTTACCGTTGGATTCCATGTTGCCCTGCTGGAAGTAGGCCGCGAAACGGTGCATATACTGGTCATACGGCAGAATCGCTTCGGTTTCGGCACCGAAGAAGTTGTTGTACCAGATACCGATCAGCGCCAGCAGCACCGGCAGGTTTTTCTCAGCCGGGGTGGTGGAGAAGTGTTTGTCCATCGCATGCGCGCCGGAGAGCAGCTCAACAAAGTTGTCGAAGCCTACGGACAGGATGATGGACAGACCGATTGCAGACCACAGGGAGTAACGACCGCCAACCCAGTCCCAGAACTCGAACATATTGGCAGTATCAATACCAAACTCGCCAACCGCTTTACCGTTAGTGGAAAGCGCTGCGAAGTGTTTGGCTACGTGCTTGTTGTCGCCAGCGGTCGCCAGGAACCAGTCGCGCGCGCTGTGGGCGTTGGTCATGGTTTCCTGGGTGGTAAAGGTTTTGGAAGCGACCAGGAACAGCGTGGTTTCCGGGTTCACTTTTTTCAGCACTTCGGCGATGTGCGTACCATCGACGTTCGACACAAAGTGCATGTTCAGGTGATTTTTATACGGACGCAGCGCTTCGGTCACCATGAACGGGCCAAGGTCAGAACCGCCGATACCGATGTTTACTACATCAGTGATGGCTTTGCCGGTATAGCCTTTCCAGCTTCCGGAGATGATCGCTTCAGAGAAAGATTTCATCTTCTCCAGTACCGCATTCACTTCCGGCATCACATCTTTGCCGTCAACGATGATCGGCGTATTGCTACGGTTACGCAGCGCCACGTGCAGCACGGCACGGTCTTCAGTACGGTTGATTTTCTCACCGGAGAACATGGACTTGATGGCACCCGCCAAATCGGTTTCTTTCGCCAGATCTTGCAGTTTAGCCAGCGTCTCTTCAGTGATGCGGTTTTTGGAGAAATCCACCAGCATCAGATCGTCAAACGTCGCGGAAAACTTAGTGAAACGATCGCTATCTTTCGCGAAAAGATCCGCGATAGTAACGTCTTTCATTTCTTCAAAGTGTTTTTGTAGTGCCTGCCAGGCTGAGGTCTGCGTTGGATTGATGTTTTTCATTAGCAATACTCTTCTGATTTTGAGAATTGTGACTGAGATCGATTGTAACGCCAGTCACAGAAAAGTGTGATTGTTTTAATGCCATTGCCAGGGCATCCGCCAAACGTGGCTAAAAAGTATAGCGGTTATCAGCGTTGTTATTAGTACCGTTACTCAACGCAGTTGCAGCATGAAAAATCCGCATAATCCCAGCGTTGACAGTGCAAGCTACACATTTTATTTATAAATACGGTATTTGCATTTGCGCCTGCACCGGTTTTCGTTCTGCCTTATGTGCCATGGTCGCTCTATTCATTCCCTGACACGAGGTAGTTATGACTGATGTAGTTGTCTCCAAGTTTGGTGGTACCAGCGTGGCGGATTTTGATGCCATGAATCGCAGCGCTGATGTAGTGCTTTCTGATGCTAACGTCCGTGTGGTGGTACTTTCCGCTTCTGCGGGAATCACCAACCTGCTGGTCGCACTGGCTGAAGGGCTGGAGCCAACCGCGCGCTTCGAAAAACTCGATGCCATTCGTCAAATTCAGTTCAATATTCTGGAACGCCTGCGTTATCCAAACGTGATCCGTGAAGAGATCGAACGTCTGCTGGAAAACATCACCACACTGGCAGAAGCGGCGTCACTGGCGACCTCAACCGCGCTGACCGACGAACTGGTCAGCCACGGTGAACTGATGTCTACCCTGCTGTTCGTCGAGATCCTGCGTGAACGCAACGTGCAAGCGCAGTGGTTTGACGTGCGTAAAGTGATGCGCACCAACGATCGTTTTGGTCGTGCAGAACCCGACGTCACGGCGCTGGCTGAACTGGCAACGTTCCAGTTGGCCCCGCGTCTGAGCGAAGGTCTGGTGATTACTCAGGGCTTTATCGGCAGTGAAGGCAAGGGCCGCACCACCACGCTGGGACGCGGCGGCAGCGATTATACCGCCGCCTTACTGGCAGAAGCCCTACACGCAACGCGCGTTGATATCTGGACCGACGTTCCCGGCATTTACACGACCGATCCGCGCGTGGTTCCGGCTGCGCAGCGTATTGATGAAATTGCCTTTGAAGAGGCCGCGGAAATGGCGACCTTTGGCGCGAAAGTTCTGCACCCGGCAACCCTGTTGCCAGCCGTACGTAGCGATATTCCGGTATTTGTGGGCTCCAGTAAGGATCCAAAAGCAGGCGGTACGCTGGTATGTAATAAAACCGCGAATCCACCGCTGTTCCGGGCGCTGGCATTACGCCGTAAGCAGACGCTGCTGACACTGCATAGCCTGAATATGCTGCACTCTCGCGGCTTTTTGGCGGAAGTGTTCGGCATCCTGGCACGCCACAATATCTCGGTCGATTTAATTACCACATCCGAAGTCAGCGTGGCGCTGACGCTGGATACCACTGGTTCAACGTCCACCGGCGATACACTGTTAACACAGTCTCTGCTGATGGAACTGTCTGCCCTGTGTCGGGTTGAAGTGGAAGAAGGCCTGGCGCTGGTGGCGTTGATTGGCAATGACCTGTCCAAAGCCTGTGGCGTGGGTAAAGAGGTTTTCGGCGTACTGGAGCCATTCAACATTCGAATGATTTGCTACGGCGCGTCCAGCCATAACCTGTGCTTCCTGGTACCCGGTACTGAAGCCGAGCAGGTTGTACAGAAGCTACACCATAACTTGTTTGAATAAGTAGACGTCAACGCCCGATGGCTCTTAGGCCATCGGGCATTTTCACCGCATCACCGTGCCATATAGCAGCCTGTCCAATTCCCTCACATCCCCTTCCCGGCTGTCTGGTAAGGTTGGCGGGATTTCTCCTCTCTCCAGTTCGGCGCGGATAAACGCATGTAACAATGGACGACGCGGACCATACTCAGCCTCACCTGACCGCTGTTTGCGCGCCAGCAATTCGTCGATTTCCTGACGCAATGGCGCATCCAGTTCACTCCCCGCCAGCAGCTCGGCAAAACGCATTGGTGGCACGCCCTTGCCCGCTTCCACCCAACGTACCGCCAGCAGCGGCCGAATGACGTAGAAGTACTTCTTCAATCGCACGTCGTCACCTTGCAGATAGCCACGGAAGTTTTTCCGCGCCATCGAGTAGTAGTGCCAGCGGGCACGTAGCGGAGAAAACCATTTGGGCACCAACGCTTTCAGCGCCGAAACGGCCACTTCATCCTGCTGATAGACAACTGGCGAATCCAGCCACTCGATAAGCGTCGGGTTTGCGCCTTTGAGTAACCCCAGCGCCTTGCGCCATTCCCAGCCGCACACGTCCAGCTCATCATCTATCGGCAGCTCGATAACATCGCGTGGCGCTTCGACCCGCAGATACCATTCAGGGGGATGAACATAGAGAAATCGCACGTCGTAGTCGCTGTCCGGCGAGGCAAATCCCCAGCCACGGCTGCCGGATTCACAGGCATACAGCACCCTGACGCCATAACGCTGCTCAACCTCTTTTAGCTGGCGCAATACCCTTTCACGCATTGCGCTGTCCACTGTGTTGTCGCTCATTATTCTTATCCTTTTATGTTCACAAGGCCGTGCAGCACCTGATCCAGGCCCCCGAACACCGAGATTTTATCGATACGCTCAGCAACTCTTTCGAGGGTTTCCAGTTCTTTTAAGCGCAGCGCTACCGGGTTGTTTTCCATCACTTTTGCCGTATTTAACAGCGATCGCGTGGCGGCAGTCTCTTCACGACGTCGGATCACGTTGGCCTGGGCGGATTTTTCCGCTTCAACCAGTTGCGATAAAATAGCCTTCATATCGCCGGGCAGGACAATATCCTTCACCCCCAGTGAAGCCACCTCAATACCAAACGGCGTCATACGGGCTTTCACCTGCGCGCTCACCACTTCATCGATCACCTGCTTATCTTCCAGCAATTCGTCCAGCGTGCGCGTTCCCACCGCTTCACGCAGCGCAAACTGCAATTCACGGTAAAGGTGATCCAGCGGTTTAGTCAGTTGACCAAATGCCAGCAACACATCGCTATAACGCCAGTTCGCCGCCAGGTTTAAACGCAGGTTGACCTTATCTTTGGTCAGTATCTCCTGGCCGCCAACCTCCAGCACCTGCAAACGGGTATCCACCACTTCCGCTTCAATCAGATGGTTTACCTTCCAGTATGCTGTTAACCCCGGCAGCAACAGCGCCTGAGTTTCACCATCAATTTTCAGTACACCGACGTGCCACGCTGGGACCTGCACCGTTAAGATAGCTTCGCGACCTTTCACCGCACCGCTGCGACGGGGCTGTAACACCGCGTTCATCACGTCAACAGGAACCAAAACCTGACGTGTATCCATCCGTACCAGCTTCAGCGCTTCATCGGACTGCCAGTACAGACGGCGCGATGCCGGTGGCAAAATTTCCTGCAAGACGCCGTTCACATACAGCGCACCTGCTTCAGTATCGGTTAAATCAGCCACCACACAGTACTGCTCCACCCATGTAGGCTGGAAGCGACGTAAATACTCCGCGAGCGCTTCCGGAATTTCGCTGCCATCGGTATTGATTACCAGAACGTCCGGAGTGTTAAACCATGGCAAACGGTGTTCACCTGCATCCAGTACCTGATAGTAATCACCCTGTCGGGATAACAGGCCAAGCTGGACTTTACGAATAGTGATTTTTTTCATCATTTTTTATTCCTTATTGTGAGTCAGGCGCGGGTGCAGGGGCGAAGCGACAGGGGAATTCCTTTTTGCCTGTCACACGGCATCATTACCGGCAGCCTGTTCTGGAGCGTGCTAACTGCGCATCACTCCGCTTTATTTCTATGATTAACAACCAGTTTTCATTCGGGGATGAAATTGGGAATCGAACCCACTGTGTGTCAACGGCTGACGGAACACTCCCGGAAAACAGCCTGTGCCGTTCCTGACGTGCCGGCGGGGTTTAACCCCCTGCGCTTTCAGCGTGATTGACGCAAGTGTTATTGCCAGAAGCGTGCCAGGAATTAAAACAGGCATATTTAATTTTTAATTAATTGATTTTTATGATTTTAATTATTAACACCAATAATGGTGGTTGTCTCAATGGATTAATTTTTTTATCTTTTATTCTCTTATTTATCTTTTCGGATAAACCATGAAGAAGCGACGGGTAGTGATTGGCGTACTGGGAACGGTGCTCGATAAGCGCGGCAAGCGGGCCAATCGGTTTAAGAAGTGGCGACCCACGGTTGGGCTATGCCAACAACCCGATTTCCCTGTCGACAGGCTGGAACTCCTCCACCAACCACGCGATGAGAGCATGGCGCAAAGGTTGATTGAAGACGTCGCGCTGTTTTCGCCGCACACCCATGTTCGCCCGCATGCCGTCACCATTAACGATCCGTGGGACTTTGAAGAGGTCTACGCCGCGTTTCTCGACTTTGCCACGCATTATGAATTTGATACGGAAAACGAAGAGTATCTGGTGCACATCACCACCGGCACTCACGTGGCACAAATCTGCTGGTTTTTGCTGACGGAAGCCCGCTACCTGCCCGCCAGCCTGCTGCAAACCGGCCCCGCGCCACGCGGTTCATCAGATGAGGCCATCGCCGCTGGCATCTGCTCGGTTATCGATCTCGATTTAAGCCGCTACGCCACGCTCACCAGTCGTTTTCAGCGCGAACAGCAGCAGTCGGTCTCTTTTCTGAAAGCCGGGATTGATACGCACAACGCCACCTTCAATAAACTGATCGATCGCATTGAGCGGGTCGCTCTGCGTTCGACCGACCCGATCCTGCTCACCGGCCCTACCGGCGCGGGTAAATCCTTCCTGGCGAAACGTATTTTTCAGCTACGCCAGTCGCGGCATCTGGTGGCGGGAAAACTGGTGGCGGTTAACTGCGCGACCTTGCGCGGCGATAATGCAATGTCCACGCTGTTCGGTCATGTGAAAGGGGCGTTTACCGGTGCGCTCACGGCGCGTAGCGGATTACTGCGAGAGGCCGATGGCGGCGTGCTGTTTCTCGATGAGATAGCCGAATTAGGGCTGGACGAGCAGGCCATGCTACTCAAAGCAATTGAAGAAAAAACCTTTTTCCCGTTTGGGTCAGACAAAGAAGTACGCAGCGATTTTCAACTGATTGCCGGCACCCATCGCGACATGCGGCAATGGGTCGCTGAAGGCCGTTTTCGCGAGGATCTCTACGCGCGTATCAACATGTGGTGCTTCGCCCTGCCCGGTCTGGCGCAGCGGCGGGAAGATATCGCGCCGAACGTCGAGTATGAGCTGCAACGTTTCTCCAACAGCAAACAGACGCAAATCCGTTTCGATAAAGAAGCCCGCGCTTCCTATCTGGCATTTGCCTGCTCCCCACAGGCGCAATGGCGCGGCAACTTTCGCGAACTCAGTTCATCCATCGCGCGCATGGCGACGCTTGCCGAACAAGGTCGCATCACCTTATCCCTTGTCGAAGAAGAGATTGCGCTGCTAAAGGAGAGTTGGCAGATAGCAACTCCGCAGCCTGAACTGAATATGGACATTGACCTGTTCGATCGCCGCCAGTTAGAAACGGTACTGGAAGTGTGCCGCCGCTGCGCGTCGCTGTCGGAAGCCGGACGCGAACTGTTTGCCGTCTCACGGCAGAAAAAAGCCAATCCTAACGATGCAGACCGCCTGCGCAAATATCTCGCTCGTTTCGGGCTAAGCTGGGAAAGCGCTCGCAGCGATCAGATACAATGAAACAATATCTAGATCTAATATTACCCAATCTGAACTGTTACTGGTTTTCCTAACTTCACCAGCATCATGACCAGCGCATCAAGGGTAAATTTGTTGGTTTTCTGATTAACAACATCTGAAACACGGGGCCGGGAAATATTCAGTTTCACAGCAGCTTCCGCTTGTTTCAGATGGTTTTCATGAATCCATCCGGAAATTTCTTGCATCAACTGCTGCTTCAGGAGAATGAGTTGTTCGACCTCGCATTCAGCATCATGCTTTAAGCTCTTCGCTTCCGCTTCTGCAAACCCCAGTTCGGCAAAAATATTGACATCCGGAGAGGTTACATGGCGAACCTTATTATCAACGGTATTGTTCATTTCTGATTCCTGTCTTCTTGCAAAGCCGTTCGATATCTAACTTTAGCAATGTGTTTATCGTGCTCAGAAGTACGTTTTGTCTTTTTATTGAAGCAATGCAGTACATAGACCGCGTTAGCATAGCGAGCAATGTAGATGATTCGGTATGCGCCAGATTCATACCTGAGCCTTACCTCCTCAACACCGCGACCTATCTCTGGCATCGGCTTCCAGTCAGCAGCTTCTAATCCCGCCTGTAAACGATGTAACTGAAAACCAGCGGTTTTACGTATATCTTCAGGAAAGCTTCGTAAATCATCAAATGAACTGCCAATCCAGACAATGGCCTTTAAGGCCCGCCTTATTGAAAGCATAACACATCCTTGTATAAAATTTTATACAAACAATAAAATGTGTAACCCACACGTTTTCCTGTCATTACGCTAAATCAGAATAGAAATTCCGTCACTTCAACAAGCTATATTTTGCGAGGCTCTTTCAGGATTAGTTTTATTCTGCACGAATTACCGTACACTGAGGATATCGGCTAACAGAGGGCACCCGTATGGCACTCCCCCGCATTACCCAAAAAGAGATGACCGAGCGCGAACAGCGTGAACTGAAAACGCTGCTTGACCGCGCGCGCATTGCACATGGTCGCCTGCTGACCAACGCTGAAACAAACAGCATCAAGAAAGAGTACATCGATAAACTGATGGCCTTGCGCGAAGCAGAAGCTAAAAAAGCCCGCCAATTGAAGAAAAAGCAGGCTTATAAACCGGATTCAGAGGCGTCATTCTCCTGGTCGGCGAATACGCCAACGCGCGGCAGACGTTAACGTCCTTTCTTCTTACGCCCCGGTGAGATAAAACGCTTGCCGTTTGCCGCCGGGCGCGATTTCTCTTTCTCCGCCGATTTTTCGATTTTCACTACCGGGCGCTTGATGCCTGCAGTGGCGGCTTTTGGCTTCGCTTTCGCCTTCGGTTTAGCTTCTGATGATGAATTCTCAATCAGCTTGAACAGATCGATCAGTTCGTCATCCGTCAGGTCACGCCATTCACCCAATGGCAAGCCGGACAAACTCACGTTCATGATGCGTGTGCGCTCAAGCTTGGTAACTTCATAGCCAAAGTGTTCGCACATACGACGGATCTGACGGTTCAGCCCCTGAATCAGCGTGATGCGAAACACAAACGGCGCTTCTTTCTTCACCTTACATTTCTTGGTGACGGTACCGAGGATTGGCACACCAGCCCCCATACCACGGATAAAGTCATCAGTGACCGGCTTATCTACCGTCACCAGATACTCTTTTTCGTGATCGTTACCGGCACGCAGGATTTTATTCACCAGGTCGCCGTGGTTGGTCAGAAAGATTAGCCCCTGGGAATCTTTATCCAGACGGCCAATGGGGAACACGCGCTTGCTGTGATTCACGAAATCAACAATGTTGTCGCGTTCGCTGTCTTCGGTGGTGCTGACAATTCCTACCGGCTTGTTCAGCGCGATAAAAACCAGATCTTCCGCTTCACGCGGCTCAATCAACCGACCATTCACTTTTACGACGTCGCCAGGCTTTACCTGATCGCCAATGGTGGCGCGTTTACCATTCAGGAAGACATTCCCTTGTTCGATAAAGCGATCCGCCTCGCGACGCGAGCAGATTCCGCTTTCACTGATGTATTTATTTAATCGGATGGATGAGTCGGGCAGCATAATTTCTCCTGTATACACTTCATCCTTCAAGCCGTCTCTGCGTTGGCTGCCCTCACTTACCCTGGTCACATAGTTATCTATGCTCCCAGGAATTCGTTCCCTTGCCGCCTTGATACAACTTGAATGCTTTTGTGTATTAAAAGCGAAATATACCCTACCTTGCGGACGATAAAAAATAATCGTGTTCGACTGCCCACGCGCTATTTGTGATCCGTCACACCTTTTGACACAAAAGTGTCAGCGATCCATCCCTGCAATTTTGTTGGGTGAAAACAAGCAGAATCAATACATTAGAGAGACAAGCACATATGTGCCGACAGCACGCCATCACCACATCAAATGTGCAACACAATCGGTCATTACAGGGCACTGAAATAAGTGAAAATAGCTTTGAGATGGAGAACAATTGGGGTTATATCAGATCAAGAAGACAATTTCGTGATTTGCACAAATGTGCAGGAGTCCAAAAATGGCGACGGAAAACAGCGATGATATCCGCCTGATCGTAAAGATAGCGCAGCTGTATTACGAACAGGATATGACACAAGCGCAAATCGCCCGCGAGCTGGGTATTTACCGCACCACGATCAGCCGTTTGCTAAAACGTGGACGCGAGCAGGGTATCGTCACCATCGCCATTAATTACGACTACAACGAAAATCTGTGGCTGGAACAGCAGCTAAAACAGAAATTTGGCCTGAAAGAAGCGGTGGTGGTCTCCTGCGACAGTGAACAGGAAGACGAACAACTCACAATGATGGGTGTGCACGGCGCACAGTTGCTGGAACGCTTACTGGAACCTGGGGACATTATCGGGTTCTCATGGGGCCGCGCGGTGCGGGGACTGGTGGAAGGGTTATCCCCAGCCAGCCAGTCGCGCCAGCTGATCTGCGTGCCGATTATCGGCGGACCGTCCGGCAAGCTTGAAAGCCGTTACCACGTCAATACGTTGACCTACGGCGCTGCGGCAAAGCTTAAAGGGGAATCACACCTGGCAGATTTCCCGGCACTGCTGGAAAACCCGCTGATCCGTAACGGGATCATGCAGTCACGACATTTTAAATCGATTTCCGCTTATTGGGATAATCTGGACATCGCGCTGGTTGGGATTGGATCTCCGGCAATACGTGATGGCGCCAACTGGCACGCTTTTTACGGCAGTGAAGAGAGTGATGACCTGCATGCTCGCCAGGTCGCCGGAGACATTTGCTCGCGCTTTTACGATATCAACGGTGCAACCGTAGAAACCAATATGAGTGAAAAGACGCTCTCCATCGAAACCAATAAATTAAAACAGACGCGTTACTCCATTGGCATTGCAATGGGTGAAGAAAAATACAGTGGGATATTAGGCGCATTACGTGGGAATTATATTAACTGTTTAGTCACCAACAGCCATACCGCTGAATTATTGTTGAAGTAAATAAATTCTAATTGGTCCTGCCATAATTAATTTTATGTGGGATCCCCTTATCTGAAATCGGGAGTTAATTATGCAAACGTGGTTAAACTTGCAGGGCAAAGTCATTATTGTTACCGGTGGTGCATCCGGAATTGGGCTGGCGATTGTTGAAGAGTTATTAGCGCAGGGCGCTAATGTGCAAATGGCGGATATTCACGGTGGTGACGGTAAATATGAAGGCCACAATGGATATCATTTCTGGCCGACAGATATTTCCAGCGCCAAAGAAGTTAATCATACCGTTACCGAAATTATCCACCGCTATGGGCGTATCGATGGTTTGGTGAATAACGCAGGCGTTAATTTTCCGCGGCTGCTGGTCGATGAAAAAGCACCCGCCGGGCAATATGAACTCAACGAAGCCGCTTTTGAAAAAATGGTGAATATCAACCAAAAAGGTGTGTTCTTAATGTCGCAAGCAGCGGCACGCCAAATGGTAAAACAGCGTAACGGCGTGATTGTGAATGTCTCTTCAGAAAGCGGGCTGGAAGGTTCAGAGGGCCAAAGTTGCTATGCCGCCACCAAAGCCGCATTGAATAGCTTTACCCGTTCCTGGTCGAAAGAGTTGGGCAAACACGGCATTCGTGTGGTGGGCATTGCACCTGGCATTCTGGAAAAAACCGGACTGCGGACCCCCGAGTATGAAGAAGCGCTGGCCTGGACTCGCAACATTACCGTCGAACAGCTGCGCGAGGGCTACACCAAGAACGCGATCCCAATTGGTCGCTCAGGGCGCTTAAGCGAAGTCGCTGATTTTGTTTGTTATCTTTTGTCTGAGCGCGCCAGTTACATAACCGGAGTAACCACTAACATTGCGGGCGGAAAAACCCGCGGCTAAGGAGGTTTTATGGTCAATGCAATCTTCTGTGCTCACGGCAAACTGGCCTGCGCCATGCTGGAATCGGTACAGATGGTCTACGGTGATGCCAACGTTGAAGCCGTGGCATTTGTCCCCGGAGAGAACGCCAGCGACATCGTGGAAAAGCTGAAAAAGTTAGTAAGTATTCACACTGGCGATGAATGGCTGATTGCCGTCGATTTGCAGTGTGGCAGTCCCTGGAATGCTGCCGCGACGCTGGCGTTGCACAATCCGGCGATACGGGTCATTAGCGGGTTATCACTGCCGTTGGCGCTGGAGCTGGTAGACAACCAAAGCAGTATGAATGTGGATGAACTGTGCGAACACCTGACGACCATTGCTCAACAAACCTGTGTCGTCTGGAAACATCTGGAAACGGCCGAAGAGGATTTCTGATGAACATTACCCTTGCTCGTATTGATGACCGCCTGATCCACGGTCAGGTCACCACCGTCTGGTCGAAGGTGGCGAATGCCCAACGGATTATTATCTGTAATGACGACGTTTATAACGATGAAGTACGTCGTACATTATTACGTCAGGCCGCCCCGCCGGGAATGAAAGTGAACGTTGTTAATATCGAAAAGGCGGTCGCAGTTTACCATAATCCGCAATACCAGAACGAAACCGTTTTTTATCTATTTACCCGCCCGCAGGATGCATTAGCAATGGTAAAACAAGGGGTAAAAATCACCACATTAAATATTGGCGGCATGGCCTGGCGACCAGGTAAAAAACAATTAACCAAAGCCGTTTCTTTAGATAACGACGATATTCATGCGTTTCGTGAGTTAGATAAACTGGGTGTCGCGCTGGATTTACGCGTCGTCGCATCCGATCCATCTATTAATATTCTCGAAAAAATAGAAGAACAATCGTTCGCTGAATAAATAAAAATGCCTGTGTACTTATGCTTTAACAGGCAGGGATGATCACATTCACAAGGTGACATATTATGGAAATAAGTACCCTACAAATTATCGCCATATTCCTATTTTCCTGTATTGCCGGAATGGGCAGCGTGCTGGATGAGTTCCAGACCCACCGTCCGCTAATTGCTTGTACCGTTATCGGCCTGATCCTCGGTGATTTAAAAACCGGGATTATGCTCGGCGGCACGCTGGAGTTAATCGCTCTTGGCTGGATGAACGTCGGCGCAGCGCAGTCTCCCGATTCGGCGCTCGCCAGTATTATCTCTGCCATTCTGGTTATCGTCGGTCAGCAAAGCATTGCTACCGGTATCGCCATCGCCCTGCCGGTGGCGGCGGCAGGCCAGGTACTGACGGTATTCGCCCGTACCATTACCGTGGTGTTCCAGCACGCGGCGGATAAAGCCGCCGAAGACGCCCGTTTTCGTACCATCGACATGCTGCACGTTTCCGCTCTCGGTGTACAGGCGCTGCGCGTTGCCATTCCCGCATTAATCGTCTCGCTGTTTGTCAGCGCCGATATGGTCAGCAATATGCTCAACGCCATTCCGGAATTCGTCACCCGCGGATTGCAGATTGCCGGTGGCTTTATCGTGGTGGTCGGCTACGCCATGGTGCTGCGCATGATGGGTGTGAAGTACCTGATGCCCTTCTTCTTCCTCGGGTTTATCGCTGGGGGTTATCTCGATTTGAGCCTGCTGGCTTTCGGTGGGGTTGGCGTGATTATCGCGCTGGTCTACATCCAGTTGAACCCACAGTGGCGTAAGACTGAACCGCAGGCGCAAGCCCCCTCTTCTCAAGCTCTTGATCAGCTTGAAGACTAACGGAGCCCATCATGGAACAGAAAAAACTGACCAAATCCGACCTGTTTAGCATGTTTGTTCGCTCCAACCTGCAACAGGCGTCATTCAACTTCGAACGCATTCATGGGCTGGGCTTTTGCTACGACATGATCCCCGCCATCAAGCGCTTGTATCCACTAAAAGAGGATCAGGTTGCCGCACTCAAACGCCACCTGGTGTTCTTCAATACCACCCCTGCCGTTTGCGGCCCAGTGATTGGCGTCACCGCCGCAATGGAGGAAGCACGCGCCAACGGTGCGGAAATTGACGATGGCGCAATCAACGGCATCAAAGTCGGCCTGATGGGTCCGCTGGCAGGCGTCGGCGATCCGCTGGTATGGGGAACGCTGCGCCCGATTACCGCCGCGCTCGGCGCATCGCTGGCGCTATCCGGTAACATTCTCGGCCCGCTATTGTTCTTCTTTATTTTCAATGCAGTACGTCTGGCAATGAAGTGGTACGGCTTACAGCTTGGCTTTCGTAAAGGGGTCAACATCGTCAGCGACATGGGCGGCAACCTGCTGCAGAAACTGACCGAAGGCGCATCGATTCTCGGCCTGTTTGTGATGGGAGTATTGGTCACCAAATGGACCAGCATCAACGTGCCGCTGGTGGTATCGCAAACGCCTGGCGCAGACGGCGCCACCGTCACCATGACCGTGCAGAACATTCTCGACCAACTCTGCCCCGGCCTGCTGGCGTTGGGTCTGACGCTGCTGATGGTGCGTCTGCTCAACAAGAAAATTAATCCGGTATGGCTAATCTTCGCCCTGTTTGCGCTGGGAATTATCGGTAACGCACTGGGCTTCCTGTCCTGATTTTTCGCTCCGGCAATGCCGGGGCAACTTCAACAAATAGTCCTCGAAAGAGGAAGAGGTGGTAACAATGCAAACAACAACAGCTTTACGTCTTTATGGTAAACGCGATCTGCGCCTGGAAACTTTCGACCTTCCTGAAATGCGGGATGACGAAATTCTGGCCTCAGTCGTAACCGACAGCCTGTGCCTTTCTTCCTGGAAAGAGGCTAACCAGGGCGAGAACCACAAAAAGGTACCGGACGATGTGGCCACCAACCCGATCATCATCGGTCATGAGTTTTGCGGCGACATTATTGCCGTAGGCAAAAAATGGCAGCATAAGTTTCAGCCCGGCCAGCGCTATGTCATTCAGGCTAACCTGCAACTGCCGGATCGCCCGGACTGTCCCGGCTACTCCTTCCCGTGGGTGGGCGGTGAAGCCACGCACGTCATCATTCCTGATGAAGTCATGGAGCAGGACTGCCTGTTGGCCTACGAAGGTGAAACCTATTTTGAAGGTTCGCTGGTTGAGCCGCTATCCTGCGTGATTGGCGCATTCAACGCCAACTATCACCTGCAGGAAGGCTCTTATAACCATAAGATGGGCATTCGTCCGCAGGGACATACACTGATACTCGGCGGCACCGGTCCGATGGGACTACTGGCGATCGACTATGCACTGCATGGCCCGGTTAACCCGGCGCTGCTGGTGGTAACCGACACCAATAACGACAAGTTGAGCTACGCCCGCAAGCACTATCCATCAGAACCACAAACGTTGATCCATTATCTCCACGCCCAGGATGCGAGTTATGACACCTTGATGGCGCTGAGCGGCGGGCACGGGTTTGATGACATCTTTGTGTTTGTGCCCAACGAACAGCTGGTTACGCTGGCCTCTTCCCTGCTGGCTGCCGATGGTTGCATGAACTTCTTTGCTGGTCCGCAGGATAAGCAGTTTAGCGCGCCGATTAACTTCTACGACGTACACTACGCCTTCACCCATTATGTTGGGACGTCTGGCGGCAATACCGACGACATGCGCGCGGCGGTTAAACTTATCGAAGAGAAGAAGGTTCAGGCCGCAAAAGTGGTGACGCACATTCTGGGGCTGAATGCGGCAGGTGAAACCACGCTGGAACTGCCAACAGTCGGCGGCGGGAAAAAACTGGTTTACACCGGCAAAGCCTTACCATTAACCGCGCTCACCCAGATTGATGATCCAGCCTTGCGCGATATCCTGGAGCGTCATCAGGGGGTCTGGTCGCAGGAAGCCGAACAGTACATATTGTCTCACGCCGAGGAAATTTAACATGATTAACCGCGACACCCAGTTGTGCATGTCGCTTGCCGGTCGCCCTGGCAACTTTGGCACTCGCTTTCACAACTATCTGTATGAAAAATTAGGTTTAAATTTTATCTACAAAGCCTTTACCACGCAGGATATTGAGGCCGCAGTGAAAGGTGTTCGCGCACTCGGAATTCGCGGCTGTGCGGTCTCTATGCCGTTCAAAGAAAGCTGTATGCCGTTTCTGGATGCCATCGACCCTTCCGCAAAAGTGATTGATTCCGTCAACACCATCGTCAATGACAACGGTACGCTGACAGGATTTAACACCGACTACATTGCGGTAAAAAGCCTGATTGCCAGCCACCAGCTCAATAGCAGCGCACGCGTGATGATTCGCGGCAGCGGTGGAATGGGTAAAGCGGTTATCGCCGCGTTTCGCGATGCCGGTTTTCACGATGTGATCGTCGCCGCACGCAATCGCGAGAGCGGCCCGGCGCTGGCAAAACAGTACGGTTTCCAGTGGCAGCCCCAGTCGGAAGGGATTGCCTGCGATATTCTGGTCAACGTGACGCCCGTCGGCATGGCTGGCGGCAAAGAGAGTCATGAACTGGCCTACAGCGAAGCGATGGTCGCTGCCGCCAGCGTAGTGTTTGACGTCGTCGCCCTACCGCCGGAAACACCGGTGATTAAGCTGGCACAGCAGTTGGGTAAAAAGACCATCAGCGGTGCAGAGGTGATTGCCTTACAGGCCGTAGAGCAATTCGCCATGTACACCGGCATGCGCCCGGATGACGCGCTGATTGCCGAAGCCGCAGAATTTGCGCGGGCGGGATAAAGGAGCAGAACTGAGCGCCGGGGATGGGCGCTCTAATAACCATTAATCAGAAAATCATCATGTCACACTAAGGTGGTTATAAAGGTCTGTCACGCCCTGTGAGTTCAACTGATGGACGCAACACACTTATTGAACCGTTCTGCGGGTGATTCATAGTCTAGCGTTTTTCTCGGTCTTTCGTTGAGCTGTCTCGCAACGCTGTTTAGTCTCTGCTGACTGTGAACCGATAAGTCAGTTCCCTTTGGAAAATATTGTCTGAGCAATCTGTTCGTATTTTCATTTGAGCCACGTTGCCAGGGAGATTGAGGATCACAGAAGTAAATCTGGATGTCTGTTGCTACAGTAAACCGGGTGTGGCTGGTCATTTCAGCGCCCCGATCCCAGGTTAATGTTTTATAAAGCTCAACAGGTAATTCCCGGGCTTGTCTGATGAGTGCAGATATAACCGTTATGGTCTTATTGTCCCTGATTTTGGCCAACATAACAAAGCGGGAATGGCGTTCTACAAGGGTGACGATATAGGAGTTTTTCGAGCCCTGGATCAGATCACCTTCCCAGTGACCAGGTATGGCTCTGTCTGCGGCTTCCGGTGGCCTTTCGCTGATAGATAGCGCATTCGGGATTTTCCCTAATCCTTTCCCTTTAAGTGATGACGTTCGGGATCTACGAACCGCTCTTCCGCTTCTGAGGCATTGTTGCAGCTCTTTTTTTAATGCGCCCCGGGTTTGTATAAAAAGCGTTTTATAAATCGTTTCGTGTGACACATGCATTTCCTGATTATCCGGATAACAGCGTTTCAGCCAACCGGCGATCTGCTCCGGCGACCAGTCCTGATGCATCTTCTCTGCAATGATTTTACACAATGTGGGGCTTTCAATTAGCTTGCAAGGTTTTGGTCTCAGAGCATTTTCCCACGCAGAAGTATCGGCTTTTGCTGCACGGTATTGCCTGGCACCTCCGTGCCTCCTGACCTCGCGGCTAATCGTTGAGGGCGCTCTTGATAATTTGGCAGCGATGTCCCTGATACTGAGTTTTGCTACCAATCCTCTGGATATCTCCTCTCTTTCATCAAGCGTAAGCGCTAATCGGTGCCGCTTTCTCACAGGAGGACGGTATCCACCAGTCTGGTGGATAGTGGGCATAATAGAAGAATGATATCTGTCGAACATTCTGGCGATATCATGCAGGGAATCACCTTGCTTATATCTGTCCCAGATAATCGCCTTCTGCTCTGGCGTGTAGTAAATCCGAGTTCTTCGTTTCATGGCAACGTCCCCCTTGATTAAGGATAGCGTTGCATCGACCCGTTGAACTCACACCCAAAGAAGACGTCTGCGAGACGCTTTCCAGATTAGTTTCTTCGTCCTTTATTTTGTCCATTCTTTATGGAGTAACGCGTAGATGTATGTGTCGTCATACCTTGCCTTACCATCCTCGTTTTCAAAAGAGACAAACTCTTTAAAACACCCTTCATTTCGCATATGCAAACGTTCACAGAGTTTTTGAGAGGCCAGATTGAAAACCTCTACCCAGGCATACAAACGTCGGGCATCTTTTACTTTAAATAAATAATCAAACAGTGCAGCGACTGACTCGCTCGCATATCCCTGACGTTCATAACTTTGATTAAAATGCCAGCCCACTGACCAGGTATTGCTGTCTGGCTCGTTGCTATTGTCTGCAAAAAGATGGCCGATCAACTCATCAGTTTCTTTTAAACAAACGGCAAACTGTCCTGGTTCACTGGCCCGCTTAGTCACTTCTGCCTCCGCCTCGGCTATCGAATGCAGTTTTTCTTCATTAAAGCAGGGGACACGTGGCGTAGAAAGATAATCAAAAAGTGCAGCTGCATCTTTTTCCTTAAAAGGCCGAATAATTAATCTTTGGGTGAAAATGACGTTCATAGTGTCCTTAACTATTAAATACCAGCCAGCCAAGCGTTAAGTATGCTTGTTGCTGGCTGGGCGTATAATTGTTATTAGCCGTTCCGGCTATTATCCTTGCTGTCTTTTCGCATTTCAGTAATTCGGGTAATCACCACAAAAAATACCGGAACGAAGAAAATTGCCAGTAACGTTCCGCTAATCATCCCGCCGAATACACCAGTACCAATCGCATGTTGCGTGCTGTCGCTGGCTCCACTGGCGAGCATCAGCGGAACAACGCCTAATGTGAAAGCCAGAGACGTCATAAGTATTGGCCGTAAGCGTTGTTTTGCTGCCGTCAATGTTGCATCAATAAGGCTCTTTCCTTCTTTAATTAATTGTCTTGCGAACTCGATAATCAGAATCGCATTCTTGGCGGAAAGTCCAATCAAGGTTATCAGGCCCACTTTGAAAAAGACGTCATTCGTCATATTCGCAACGGATACGGCCAGCACGGCGCCGAGCAGTCCCAAAGGAACAACGAGCATGACTGCGAAGGGAACGGACCAACTTTCGTAAAGAGCAGCCAGCACCATGAATACCACCAGTACCGAGAGCACAATAAGACCTGGAAGCTGTGATGCGGACTCCTTTTCCTGTAACGAACTTCCCGCCCACTCACCGGCGAACCCTGGCGGTAAGTGCTTAGCCAGCTTGTCCATTGCCGCCATTGCGGTACCCGTCGATTTTCCCTGTGCGGCACTCCCGGTTATGCGTATGGCAGGATATCCCTGATAACGTATCAGTTGCTGTGGTGCAACATTCCACGAAAGCGTCACAAAAGTGGATAACGGAAGCATCTGTCCCAACCGATTTTTGACAGACAAAGCCAAAAGTTGTTCGGGTTGCATCCGGTAGGGCGCATCCGCCTGGACGATAACCTGCTGAACCCGGCCATTATTGGTATAGTCATTAACATAATTGGAGCCTGCTGCAACGGAAATTGTTTGATTTATCTCATCAAACGACACCCCCATGGCCTCCGCTTTTTCCCTGTCGATATGCAGGGCAAGACTTGTTCCCTCACCAAGCCCATCAATATAGACATCGGAAAGATGAGAATTACTATTTGCCTGCACAATAAGCTTATCGGCCGCCTGCTTGAGTGCCTGATAGCCTTTCCCGCCTCTGTCCTGCAAATAGTAAGTGAAACCGGATGATGTTCCCATATCAGAAATGGCCGGAGGCAGCAGGCTCATCGTTACGGCGTCCGGCACATTTGCCATTTGGGCCTGAATATAGTCGGCTTCCTCTTGCGCCGTGGTGCCTTTGCGTTGCTTCCAGTCCTTGAGGGTAGTGAATGCCATGGCCGAGTTCTGGCCTGAGCCAGAAAAACCGAATCCCAGAATCATAATGTTACTTTCTACCGCCTGCCGGTGGGCGATCTCCTCTTCAAATGTATCGACGACCTTAAGCGTCCGCTGCATCGTGGCATCAGAGGGAAGCTGGATTGAGGACATAAAATAGCCCTGATCTTCATCGGGTAAAAATGATGAAGGTAAGGAAGATAGACCGGCAAACAATGCCAAACATAATGCAGCGTAGATCATCATCATACGGCCGGTACGCTTCAGAAAAAAGCCCAGACCAGTGGCGTAAAACGAAGTCAGACGATGAAAGTGAGCGTTAAACCACCCTGAAAATGCGCTGCTTTTACCCCGATGTTTATCATGCGGCTTGAGTAGGGTTGCACAAAGCGCAGGGGTTAACGTCAGCGCCAGGAATGCCGATAGTAAAATGGATATCGCCATCGAAATGCTGAATTGTTGATAAATAATACCCACGGATCCGCTAGCAAAGGCCATAGGGATAAATACCGCAGTGAGTACCAGCGTAATGCCAATAATGGCCGGCGTAATTTCACGCATCGCTTCTCGTGTCGCTTCCTGCGGAGACATTTCTTTGTCTTCCATCAGTCGTTCGACGTTCTCTACCACAACAATCGCATCGTCAACAATAATCCCGATGGCCAGCACCATTCCAAACATGGTCAAAATATTGATGGAATAACCGCTTAATAGCATGACAGTAAAAGTGCCGAGCAGCGCCACAGGTGCCACAATCGCAGGAATAAGCGTGCAGCGTATCTTGTGAAGGAAAAGCAGCATAACGAAAAAGACCAGTACCATGGCTTCAACAAATGTCTCAACCACCTTCAATATCGATAGTTTTACGAACGGAGCCGTATCGAAAGGCACGGTGAATGTCATTCCCTCAGGAAGTACACCCGACAGTTCGGTTAACCGCGCACGGATACCCGACGCGGTACTAATCGCATTTGCGCCGGGAGAAAGCTGAATAGCTGCCGCCGTTGCGGGGACGCCATTTTCACGGATTCCAAATGCGTAACTTTGTAACCCTGATTCCACGCGGGCGACGTCTGCCAGCGTCAGCCGGGCGGCGGAGACCTGTGATTTAATCGTGATATTACGAAATTCTTCAACCGAAGAGAGTTGTCCTTTTACCGATATCGGATAAGTCACACCTTGCCCGCCAATCGCAGGTTCATCTCCGGTTCTGCCCGGTGAAACAATCACGTTTTGTTGACTGATGGCGCTTAATACATCCGTAACAGAGAGCCCATAGCTGTGTAATTTCATCGGGTCCAGCCATATGCGGAGTGCCTTTTCTCCGCCAAAAAGCTGGACTTTACCTACGCCGGGTACGCGCCGTAGTTCATCAGTAACATTCCTGGCAAAATAATCGCTTAAGTCAGCTTCCTGATATTCGCCGTGTTGAGATTTTAATCCCACCATCATTAAAAAACCGGAATTAGCTGCCTCAACATTTATCCCATTTTGTCTTACCGACTGCGGCAAGCGAGATTCCACAATCTTAATTTGGTTTTGCAGATCCATCTGGGCGAGTTTGATGTCGGTTCCAGGTTTGAAGGTTACGGTAATTGACGCCATCCCCGTCGTGTCACTGGAAGATTCAAAATAGAGTAAATTGTCAACACTCGCAATTTCACGCTCGATCAGAGACACGACGGACGTGTTCATTACGTCCGGACTCGCACCAGGGTAACTGACTGAAATGATAATACCCGGTGGCGCAACGGCTGGGTATTGCGCCACCGGTAAATGAGGAATAGACAATATTCCGGTCAGAACAATAAACAAGGCAATAACCCATGCAAAAATGGGGCGCTCAATAAAAAAATGCGGCATCAGATGTACTTCCAGTCAACGTACGAATGGTCAAAAATCAACATGTATTACCTGATAAAGAGGGCTCATCGTCTGTTGAGACCCGTTTACCGATATCCCTGAGCTGGGAAAATTTTTCCAGGAGATGTGGGGCGTCATCCAGGCTGGTTGAAAACATCCACATATACGTCATGACGGAATAAATATGTCCGGCATTAATTCCAGATTCCTGGCTCATCCTGATAATGGTCATGGAAAAGAGAACAGAAACCAGAATACCTATGGATAAATATCCCCATGCTTCTCTGTCGGATAAAGCCACACGCAGGTGAGCAAGTGTGTCATAGTGTCTTTTCAGAGCTCCAAATGATGCCTTATTAACATAATCGACCTCTTTTTCGAGGCGATTGTTAAGACGTTGATATAACGCCTCATTTTTATGGGCATAGTTGGAGACGAAGCACATCAGTATTGCCACGATGATCAAACAAGTTATTCCTGTCCAGAATTCAATCCATAACAGCATTATTGCGGCCCCGAAAAGGGAAATGATCGAGGTGATCAATACAGGCAGGTGCAACTCGAAGAAATCAACGAATTCTCGTGATAGCGTTACTCTCGCAGCAATAGTCGAGTGATTAAGTGAATATTTTCGCTGGGCTAATACTACTGTCACAGCAAGATTTGCGTAGATATGTGCAAACGTTCGTGTATCTACACTACGTCTGGCGGCTCCCATGCACCACATGAACAGAACCATAAGGCCATAAAGGGCCGCACGTGACGCCTGACCTGCCAGAATGGCATTTATCGCCATGCCCGCAAGAACGGGATAGAGCAGGAATGCAACATTTTCAGCAATAACCAGCATGAAAGTAATGCACAATTTCTTTCTGTGCCGCCAGGCGAGTCTTTTAAGCGAGATAGCAACCCCGGGGGCCGTAGGTTTGTTGGTGCCTTTATAAATCATGATAAATGTGTATTACGCATTGAAGTGTAGAAATATTCTGCCGCTAGTTTATTACTTCAGTTAAGAGAAACGAGGCGGCATAATAGAGCCGTCATAAAAGACATGCACTAAGTGTAACGTCATGATGTCAATCGTGAATGGATGCTTTATGGAGGATATGTGTACTCACTCCTGATGTTGTACATCATGCTGAAAATGCGTAAGATTAAATCATTCTTATACATAAACACACCGGTAGTCCGCAGAAGAAAATCAATAAAAAACATTCATAATAAAAAACAAAATCATAAATATCCGGAAAAATATTCAAAAGCAGATGTAATACAGTGATGGTATGTATAAATAGCAAAATCAGACCAAGTGTTATTGCAATGATATCTTTTAAAACCCCAGGTTTTTTTCTGGAAAAAGAATGATAATACAGCAATGATTATTAAAACACGAATCAGTAAGGATGAAGGTAAAGTAGATTCTACTTTTTCATTAATGGCACGCACAAGATAAAGCCAAGAATATAATAACCCGCATGAAACCATGAAAAATAAAAGTGAGGCCATCAGATTCTCACCTCGAACAAAAAATTTATTCAGCACCATAGCGTTCCTTACACCGCAGTACATATTGTATGTAACCCACACCCTTGTTGTAGATTATCGTCTGGCGATGTTGATTAATTATTTATGAAATGTGTAGTGAATATGGAGAACGTACATGGTTAAGTTGGCTGAAAATTTTCGATGAACTTTTCCAAAAAACATATGTCAAAGTAAACCAATCTGATAATTAGCATTTATAATTGAGTAAAAATCTTTAAGCATGACGATAAAAGGGTATTTTAGGGTAAAAGGCATGCTGTCATCAGTGCTGTGGAAGAAAATATGAAAAACAACAATCTGATTATCGTAGCAGAAGACGATGATGACATCGCCGCCATACTGAAAGGCTATTTAAATAAGGCTGGCATGAAAACCTTAAGAGCCGAAGATGGTGAGCAGGCAATCAACCTTACCCGTCTAAACAAGCCTGATCTCCTACTGTTGGACATCAACCTGCCCGTGTACGATGGCTGGAATGTTCTGACAACGTTAAGAAAGGAAACGAACGTACCGGTCATCATGGTTACAGCACTGGATCAAGACGTTGATAAACTGATGGGCTTGCGGCTCGGGGCTGATGACTATGTGATAAAACCCTTTAATCCCTCTGAGGTTGTAGCCAGAGTTGAAGCCGTACTTCGCAGAACCAGATCTGTTGCAGAGGCTACACACTCGCGGCCCTTAAGAACGCCTTTTCTTACAATTTATCCCGATGAATTTTACGTTGAGATCGCGGTACAGGGTGGCGTTTCCACGCCGGTATTAACTACCACTGAATTTAAGCTTCTAACCTATTTAGCCAGAAATCCAAGGAAAGTATGTTCACGTGAAGAGTTACTCGATACGTGTTTGCCTGAGGGAGATTCGCTCGATCGCACTGTAGACAGTCATATGAGCAAACTCCGGAAAAAGCTTGAACATGCCGGACTTAAAGGTGTTCCTGAAAGTATCAGAGGAATAGGTTACCGCTTGGGCGACAAAAAATGAGCAAAGAAACAATTCTGAGCCGCCAGATATTGACATATATGCTGTCTTTAACATTCGTTATTATTGCAATTGCCGTCCTGGGCTCCTACTTATTTTATAGTTTTTTGATTGACTACCTCCCGGGAGGGATAAGCGCTGGAAATGAAGATGATATGACCTTTCTTGACTGGATGTGGATCTTGATCGCTTCATTGACCAGTCTGGTTGTTTCGCTATTTTTTACCGTAAAACTATCTGCAAGAATATTAAATCCCCTGAATGATGTGGCATACAGCCTTAAACAAATCTCTCAAGGAAACCTTAGCGCAAGAGCGATTAGCAGCGGTTCTCAGTTGGGGGAAATGAATAAACTCGTCAATGATTTTAATGAAATGGCGGAAAAGTTACAGACGCTGGATGTTCAGCGGAATTTATGGAATGCTGCCATCGCTCATGAACTCCGAACTCCTGTTACTATTTTGCGGGGCAGGCTTCAGGGGCTGGTTGATGGCGTATTTGAACCAGAACCGCCGCTCTTTAGAAATCTCCTTAAACAAACTGAAGGTCTGACTAACCTAATCGAGGATCTTCGAGTTGTGAGCTCCTCAGGAGGGGCCGAATATTCCTTGATGCTCAGCGAAGTCGATCTTGCGGCAACGATCTCCAGTGCGCTTGATACTTTTTTGCCTGATTTCGAAACGAATGGCTTCAACATAGTTACTGAGCTTAGTTGTCAGCATTGCATCTGCGATCCATTACGTATTATTCAGTGCCTAACCGTTCTTTTTGACAATGCCTTAAAATATTCCACATCTCAAACACTTTTAGTGAAGAATGGTATTGTGGGGAATGATAATTTTATCCTCATTCAAGACAAAGGACCTGGAATTCCTGAAGAACTCCAGAAGTCCTTATTCCAGCCTTTTCAGCGAGGAGAATATGCTAAAAATATTAACCCCAAGGGTTGTGGTTTGGGGTTGTCGGTAGTAAAAGCCATTATGCGTGCCCACGGCGGAGACGTTAACTACAGCGTAACACAAGAAAATGGCTCGCTTTTCAAACTGTCATGGCCTGCTTCAGGACATTAATAAACAGGCTCAAATGAGCCTGTTTTAGCAAGAGACAGGTCCCACATACTGCCGAGTTTAGCGTCCCAAATTTCTGGGGTGATTTTAAGTTTGCCTCTTTTGGGACTTAACGTTATTTCGCTGAAATAGACATCTTCTCCTTTTAGCATAAGATCAACACGACAGTAGTCTATTTCTTTTGCTAGCTCTTGGGCAGCAATAACGGATTTATGAAATGATTCGGGTTCATCTACTGGGGTTGGAGTATTTGGATACTCCATCTGAAAGGGTTGCAAATTCCATGCTCTGTCATAGACATTAATGAATCCGTGCCCATTGCTGTCAGTAAAATCAGCCTCAATAAAACATGGCACACCGTGAAAACAGTGTATCCTTAACATTTCAGGAGTGACATTCCTGTTTCGATTGGAAAACAGATCCAGATACATTTCACAGAGAATCACAGGTGATATGTTTTTGTACTGCCATTCTCTGGTTATATAATACATATTCTTTTTAAGTGATAGTTTTAATTTGTTTATAGCCTTCGCGGATTCAAAGTCTTCTTTTTCTGTACAGATGACAGCACTACCACTATCATGATTGCATTTCAAAACAAATTTTGAGGGTAGTTTATCAAAGTCAATATCTTCAACTCGACAATAAACGCCAATCAATGGAACAAGCTTAACTAAACTTGTACTTCTACTCACATATTCTCTGACAGCAAGTTTATCAGCCAATGTTGTAAAAAATGGATTGTGTTCGAATATGAGACGATGACAAATCTTCTCATTAAGCGTTAATGGATTAAGTAGGTCAGGGTAGTTCCCCGAATGTTTATTAAGCCTTTTCGCATGAAATGAAATATCTTTAGTAAAAATTGTCCTGCACTTCCTGAGTAAATACTCAATATATTTAATGTGGTAATTTACTTTATTCATAACCCCTCCATTCAGCCCAGTAATTCTGACAGAGGATTGTTGATTTATATTTAGCAAATTATGGAGAGTATATGGACCGACATACTCCTTTATTAACAGAAATTAATCAGGGCCATTATCACTCCTGGCACAAAGCCGACCATCCCCCTTGTTACCGTTTCTCGTATCAACTGCAGCATACTGAAAAACTACGCATTACTGTGAGGCGCTGGCAGTGATGAAGGCGCTCGGTATTGGATTGACACTTAGAAAATAGTCCCAGCTTCTATCTCTCACTTCCAACATCGTGAGCCATATCAGTGAGGCGTTAGACTGATAGTGGTAGCATGACCGCGGTTTGTAATTTTCTGATTACATGGAGAAATGATGGAACTGCTTTTATTGAGTAACTCGACGCTGCCGGGCAAAGGCTGGATGGAACATGCGCTGCCGCTGATTGCTGAGCAACTGAATGGTCGCCGTACGGCGGTGTTTATTCCGTTCGCCGGCGTGACGCAAACCTGGGATGAGTACACGGCGAAAACGGCAGCCATCTTTGCGCCAATGGGCGTTAACGTTACCGGTATTCATACCGTTGCCGATCCAATTGCAGCCATTGAAAACGCCGAGCTGGTGATTGTCGGCGGCGGGAATACCTTCCAGTTGCTGAAAGAGAGTCGTGAGCGCGGGTTGCTGGCGCCGATCGTGGATGTCGTCAAACGCGGTGCGCTGTACATCGGCTGGAGCGCGGGTTCCAACCTTGCCTGCCAGACCATCCGCACCACCAACGACATGCCGATTGTCGATCCCAAAGGCTTTGATGCGCTGGGTCTGTTCCCGCTGCAGATTAACCCACATTTCACCAACGCGCTGCCGGAAGGCCACAAAGGCGAAACGCGTGAGCAGCGTATTCGCGAACTGCTGGTTGTGGCACCGGAGCTGACGGTGATTGGCTTGCCGGAAGGTAACTGGATCAAGGTGAGTAACGGTAAGTCCGTGCTCGGCGGCCCGAACACCACGTATATCTTTAAAGCGGGTGAAGAGGCGGTTGCTGTTGAAGCAGGCCACTGCTTTTAGTTGATTTGTTGTCTGATGCCGGATGGCGGCATAAATGCCTTATCCGGCCTACCGCTTCACCTCACTCAATAATCATCCCGCTCATCGTCTTCATCCGGCTGTTCCAGCACGCTGTAGGCCACGGAGCAAAACAGCGAGTTCAGACGCTGCATATCGCCCAACAGTGCCAGGTGCAAGGAGCTGGTCTCGATGCTTTGCACGTTCTGCTGATGCAGACGGTCGACGTGCGCATGCGAATAACGACGGTTGAGAATACGAAAACGGTGCTTGCTGCGGCGCAGACGGCGGGCGCTGGTCACATCGCCTGAGAAGAATACCGACATCGCCAGTTGCAGATTGCTGAGCAGCAGATCGTAGAGCGCATCCAGCTCTTTCAGCCCTTCTACCGAGAATGCCCGACGGGCGGCCAGCGACTTATCGGCTATCTCACTGCCCATACGTTCGACAATATCGGAAGCCTGCTCAAGGTTGAGCGACATTTCGATAATCTCCGCCCAACGGCGTGATTCCTCTTCCGCCAGTTCATCCTTTGGCATCCGCGCCAGATAGAGCTTAATCGCCGTGTACAGCACGTTGATGTCATCCGCCATCCTGCGCAACTCTTTCTCTTCGCGCGGCTCGCCGTGCATCACCTTCTTCAACCCGTCCATCATCTGCTCCATCGCATCGCCAATACGCAGCGCTTCGCGGGCGGCATTAGCGAGAGCAAGCGTCGGCGTATCCAGCGCACTGACGTCCAGATGTTTGGGCTTCAGATGTGCATCCAGCTCCGGCTCATCGCGGATGATGCGCTTACAAAAACGCGCCATCGGTTCGGCGAACGGCACCATCGCCACGCAGCGCACCAGGTTGTAGAAGACGTGGAAGTAGATAACCAGTTCAGATTTCGGCAGCGGCAGTTCATCCATCAGATTGGCCAACGGATGAACAAACGGCAGAATAATCAGGCTGCCCACCAGCTTAAACAGCAGACTGCCGAGCGCCACACGACGGGCAGCAGCATTCGCAGCACTGTTGTTGAGCATCGCCAACAGACCAGAGCCGAGGTTGGCGCCAATCACCAGACACAGCGCTACCGGGAACGAGATAATGCCCGCCGCGGTCAGCGTTGCCGTCAGCAGCACCGCCGCCAGGCTGGAGTAACTGATAATCGCAAACATGGCACCGATCAGCGCATCGAGCATGATATCGCCGGTGAGCGAGGCGAAAATAACCTGTACGCCATTAGCCTGAGTGATTGGCGTTACTGCCTGCACAATCAGCTCCAGCGCCAGTAAAATCAGCCCCAGACCAATACCAACCCGCCCCAGTTGCCCCACGCGGGACTGCTTACGACCGAGAAAGAAGATCACGCCGATAAAAATCAGCAGTGGCGACAGCCAGGAGAGATCGAAGGTCAGGATACGCGCCATCAGCGCGGTCCCCACGTCGGCACCGAGCACAATCACCAGCGCAGGGGTAAGCGCCACGAGATCTTGTGCAACAAACGAGGTCACCAGCATGGTGGTGGCGTTGCTGCTTTGCACCAGCGCCGTCACGCCGATACCCGCACAAAAGGCGAGCGGCTTCTTTTCAACGCTACGGCTGAGCACGGTACGCAAGCGGGCGCCGAAGACGCGCATCACACCGGTACGCACAATATGCGTCCCCCAAACCAGCATCGCGACGGCAGAAAGCAGGTGTAACAGAGTTAACACGGAATCAGGTACTCCTTATCGTTATATGTTCCTGAGGCCGAAGCCTTCTTTCAGTATAAGGGTTTAAACGTAATAAAGAGACAGGGCACTCATTGAGCGCCCTGTTTGTTGTAAAGAAAGATGACAGTTTGTGAATCAGTCGGCGTCGTAGCCGAGGTTCGGCGCTAACCAGCGCTCCACTTCTGCCACGCTCATCCCTTTACGGAAGGCATAATCTTCAACCTGATCGCGCTGGATTTGCGCCACAGCGTAGTACTTGCTGTCCGGATGACTGAAATACCAGCCGGAAACCGACGCACCTGGCCACATGGCGAAGGATTCGGTGAGCTTCATCCCGGTATGCGCCTCCACGTCCAGCAGTTCCCAAATGGTGGCTTTTTCGGTGTGTTCCGGACACGCCGGATAGCCCGGAGCCGGGCGAATCCCCTGGTAGTTTTCGCGGATCAGCTCCTCGTTACTGAGATTCTCGTTCGCCGCATAGCCCCAGTAGACTTTACGTACGCGCTCATGCAGATATTCTGCGAACGCTTCCGCCAGACGGTCAGCGATCGCTTTCACCATGATCTTGTTGTAGTCGTCATGCTGGGCTTCGAAGGCGTCCGCCAGCGCATCTTCTTCCAGACCACCAGTGACCGCAAAAGCACCGATGTAATCCGCTTTACCGCTCAGTTTCGGCGCAACAAAGTCAGACAAGCAGTAGTTGGCGAAACCGACTTTTTCCGTCTGCTGGCGCAGGTGATGACTCACGTTGATGACGTGCGTACGCGTCTCGTCACGGTAAATCTCGATGTCGTCACCCACGCGGTTGGCCGGGAATAAACCCACCACGCCACGCGGATTCAGCGTCTTCTCAGCGCTGAGTTTATCCAGCATGTCGTTGGCATCTTTGAACAGGCGCTTCGCCTCTTCGCCCACTACTTCATCTTCGAGGATGCGAGGATATTTCCCGGCCAACGACCAGGTCATAAAGAACGGCGTCCAGTCGATGTAGTTGCGCAGGGTTTCGATGCTGGCTTCCACTTCCTGTACGCCCAGACGGTGCGCCACCGGCGGAGTGTAGTTTTCCCAGTCAAAGGCCAGATCGTTGTCGCGGGCAGCCTGTAACGTTACGGGCGGAGTACGCGGTTTCTTACGCGCATGCTGGATACGCACGGTTTCATACTCTTTACGCGTACGGGCGACAAAGTCATCACGCTGGGTGTCAGAGAGCAGCGCAGCGACGACGCCAACGGTACGCGAGGCGTTCTGCACGTACACCGTCGGGCCGCTGTAGTTCTGCTCAATTTTCACTGCGGTGTGCGCTTTCGAGGTGGTCGCGCCGCCAATCAGCAGCGGAATAGTGAAGCCCTGACGCTCCATCTCTTTCGCCACGTTGACCATTTCGTCCAGCGATGGGGTAATCAGCCCGGAAAGGCCAATCAGATCGGCATTCACTTCACGCGCCGTTCTGAGGATTTTCTCCGCGGGCACCATCACGCCAAGATCGACGATTTCGTAGTTGTTACATTGCAGCACCACGCCGACGATATTTTTACCAATATCGTGCACATCGCCCTTCACGGTTGCGATGACCATTTTGCCGTTGCTGGAACCTTTCTCTTTGCTGGCCTCAATGTACGGTTCAAGGTACGCCACCGCCTGCTTCATCACGCGGGCGGATTTCACCACCTGCGGCAGGAACATTTTGCCCTCGCCGAACAGGTCGCCAACCACGTTCATGCCGTCCATCAGCGGTCCTTCAATAACCTCGATCGGGCGCGCGGCCTGCTGGCGAGCTTCTTCGGTATCCAGCTCAATAAACTCGGTTATGCCTTTCACCAGCGAGTATTCGAGGCGCTTTTTCACATCCCAACTGCGCCACTCCGCCATCTGGGCATTCGCCGTGTCGTCGGTTTTACTGCCGCGATACTTCTCAGCAAGCTCCAGCAGTCGTTCGGTGCCATCGTCACGGCGGTTGAGGATCACGTCCTCAACTGCATCGCGCAGCTCGGCGGGCAGGTCGTCGTAAATTGCCAGTTGTCCGGCGTTGACGATCCCCATGTCCATACCGTTGCGAATGGCGTAGTAGAGGAATACTGCGTGAATGGCTTCACGTACTGGGTCGTTGCCACGGAACGAGAATGAAACGTTAGAAACGCCGCCGGAGATCAGCGCGTGCGGCAGTTCGCGTTTGATGTCTTCACAGGCCCCGATAAAGTCCTGCGCGTAGTTGTTGTGTTCATCAATCCCGGTCGCGACGGCAAAGATGTTCGGGTCAAAGATAATATCTTCCGGCGGGAAGCCCACCTCTTCGGTAAGAATCTTGTACGCCCGACGGCAGATCTCAATTTTACGCGCGCGGGTGTCGGCCTGGCCCTGCTCGTCAAAGGCCATCACCACCACTGCAGCACCGTAGCGACGCAGCAGCTTCGCGTGATGGATAAAGGTCTCAACCCCCTCTTTCATCGAGATGGAGTTAACGATGCCTTTACCCTGAATGCACTTCAGCCCTTTTTCGATTACTTCCCATTTCGAGGAGTCGATCATAATCGGCACGCGGGCGATATCCGGTTCACCGGCAATCAGGTTGAGGAAACGAACCATCGCCGCTTCGGCGTCGAGCATCCCCTCATCCATGTTGATATCGATGATCTGCGCGCCGCTTTCTACCTGCTGGCGGGCGACGTCCAGCGCCTCGCTGTATTTCTCTTCTTTGATCAGGCGCTTAAACTTCGCCGAACCGGTAACGTTGGTACGCTCGCCGACGTTCACAAACAGGCTGTCGTCGCCGATGTTCAACGGCTCAAGGCCAGACAGACGGCAGGCAACCGGGATTTTCGGCAAGCGGCGTGGCGGCAGTCCGTCCACCGCGCGGCTCATGGCAGCGATGTGTTCCGGCGTGGTGCCACAGCAGCCGCCAACAATATTCAGGAAGCCCGCCTCGGCCCATTCGCGGATTTGCGCCGCCATGGTGTCGGCATCGAGATCGTACTCACCAAAGGCGTTCGGCAGCCCGGCGTTCGGGTGTGCGGTAACGTAGCATTCGGCAATACGCGACAGTTCCTGCACGTACTGGCGCAGCTCGTCCGGACCTAAGGCGCAGTTCAGACCAAAAGTCAGCGCATCGGCGTGGCGCAGGGAGTTGTAGAATGCTTCAGTGGTCTGGCCGGAGAGCGTACGCCCGGAAGCGTCGGTGATGGTGCCGGAGAGCATAATCGGCAGCTCAACGCCCAGCGCTTCGAATTCAGTTTTAACCGCGAAAATAGCGGCTTTGGCGTTGAGGGTATCGAAAACGGTTTCAATCAGGATCAGGTCACTGCCGCCTTCCACCAGCGCTTTGGTGGATTCGCGGTAGGCGGCCACCAGCTGATCAAAGGTAATATTGCGGTAAGCCGGGTCGTTGACGTCGGGCGAGA
Organism: Citrobacter sp. LUTT5; assembly: GCF_009905315.1. Lineage (NCBI taxonomy): Bacteria > Pseudomonadati > Pseudomonadota > Gammaproteobacteria > Enterobacterales > Enterobacteriaceae > Citrobacter > Citrobacter sp. LUTT5. Next base: position 4,716,011 of record NZ_CP047606.1, read on the forward strand.
TAGACGCCGTACGGTTGGTTGGGCCAAGCACGCCCGCGACGTAGCGCGGTTTGTTCGGCGTGCGCGCCGTCCATTCGTCTGCCGCCACGCGCGCCAGTTTGGCTGCCGCAAAGTTGATTTCCGCCGACAGGGATTCCATCTGGTAATCCGCCATGGCAATAGTCGTGGAGTTGAAGGTGTTGGTTTCGATGATGTCCGCGCCCGCCTCGAAGTAGGCGTTGTGAATCGCGGCGATCACCTCCGGTTTGCTGAGCACCAACAGGTCGTTGTTGCCTTTCAGATCGCACGGCCATTCGGCAAAGCGTTCGCCGCGGAAATCCTCTTCGCTCAGACGATATCCCTGGATCATGGTGCCCATACCGCCGTCCAGCACCAGAATACGTTCATTTAACTGCTGACGTAATTGTTCTACTTTGCTGCTCACACTCGCTCCCGACAACGCTCAACCAGACCGAAAAAAACTCAACAGGCCATACTGGCACAAACCTGAGAGGCGGAAAAGAGAACAACGGCCAACATGAGACATGTTCAGCTTCACTCATCCGATCAGTACAGGAATTCTTGCATTATAATTGAATAAAACGAAAATGATTTCCACGATACAGAAAAGGAGTCTGCCATGGTTGCCCCCGTTCCCGCGAAACGCGGTAGAAAACCCGCCGCTACTACTGCGCCCGCAACCGGGCAGGTTCAATCCCTGACGCGCGGCCTGAAGCTACTGGAGTGGATTGCGGAATCCAACGGCAGCGTGGCGCTGACCGAGCTGGCGCAGCAGGCCGGCCTGCCAAACTCCACGACTCACCGATTATTGACCACCATGCAGCAGCAGGGATTTGTTCGTCAGGTCGGTGAATTAGGGCATTGGGCCGTGGGTGCACATGCGTTTATCGTCGGCAGCAGCTTTTTGCAAAGCCGTAATCTGCTGGCGATTGTGCATCCGATCCTGCGCAAGCTGATGGAAGACTCCGGTGAGACGGTAAACCTCGCCGTGCTGGATCAAAGCGATCATCAGGCCATTATTATCGACCAGGTGCAGTGCACCCAACTGATGCGCATGTCCGCGCCTATCGGCGGCAAACTGCCGATGCATGCTTCCGGGGCGGGTAAGGCGTTTTTATCCCAACTGAGCGAAGAACAGGTGACTGGGCTGCTGCACCGCAAAGGACTACACGCTTATACCCACGCCACGCTGGTGTCGCCAGTGCATCTGAAAGAGGATTTGGCTCAGACGCGCAAGCGCGGCTATTCCTTTGATGATGAGGAACACGCGCTGGGCCTGCGCTGCGTGGCGTCGTGCATTTATGATGAACACCGTCAGCCGTTCGCCGCCATCTCCATTTCCGGGCCAATCTCACGCATTACCGATGACCGTGTGACCGAGTTTGGCGCAATGGCAATCAAAGCAGCGAAAGAAGTGACGCTGGCGTACGGCGGATTTCGCTAAGATGGGGTTGCCGGGTGGCGGTTACGCCTTACCCGGCCTACGGTCGGTTTCATAACGCACGCTGAAACGCTGTTTGCGTCGGTAGGCGTAAACATCTTCCACATGCCCGTTTTTAATCCGCGTTTGCAGACCACGCCAGTAGTCGGCGCTGAACAGCTCAGCGTGCATCTCTTCAAATAGCGGCCCGATACGCGGGTCGGCACATAGCCAGTGGCGAAACTCTTCCGGGAAGACATCTCCAGGCGATACGCTGTACCACGGCTCAGCGCTCATCTCATCTTCCGGGTAACGTGGCGACGGGATATGACGGAAATTAACCTCCGTCATGTAGCAGATTTCATCGTAATCGTAGAACACCACGCGCCCGTGACGGGTGACGCCGAAGTTCTTAAACAGCATATCGCCGGGGAAAATATTGGCGGCGGCCAGCTGACGAATCGCGTTGCCGTACTCTTCAATGGCATCGCGCAGTTGTTGACCTTCGACCTGCTCCAGCCAGATATTCAGCGGCACCATCCGTCGTTCGATATACAGATGGCGAATGACAATCTGATCGCCAAGATCGGTAATTTTTTCCGGGGCTTCCTGCAATAACAGCGCCATCAGCGCCGGATCGATTTGCCGTTTATCCAGCACAAAATTCTCGAACTCCTGGGTGTCAGCCATCCGCCCCACACGATCGTGCTCTTTGACCAGTTGATAACAGGCGCGGACGTGGGCGGCAGACATCTCTTTTTGCGGCGCAAATTTGTCTTTAATGATTTTAAACACCCGGTCAAAGCCCGGCAGGGTAAACACCAGCATCACCATACCGCGAATCCCCGGCGCTTCAATAAACTGCTCATCACAGTTGGCCAGGTAGAGCAGATACTCCCGATAACTTTCCGTTTTTGCATGCTTCTGACAGCCAATCGCCATATACAATTCAGCGGTGGTTTTACCGGGCAGGATCTCGCGCAACCACTCCACCAGTGCCGCGGGCAGCGGGGCATACACCATAAAGTAGGAGCGGGCGAAGCCAAACACAATGCTCGCCTCCGCCGTCGTGGTCAGGCAGGTATCGACAAACAACTCACCTTCGTCTGTCCGGTGGATTGGCAGTAAAAACGGCAGCGTTCCAGAAGGGGTAATCAGCTTCCCGACCAGCCAGGCGGCCTTATTGCGATAAAACAGTTCATTCGCCACCTGTAAATGGCAGCCTGGCAACACATCCGTTCCCAGGGTTTCGGTCAGGTGTTCGATGATGTAGTGGATATCACGATGTTTATTCTGCCATGGAAGACGTAGGGGAAGATCGCTAAGGACGCGAGTTAGCAGCCACTCCCAGCCGGTATCAGGAAAAAAGTCTTTCGCCAACGGGCGTGGGATCGTGCGGAAACGACGCTCTGGCTGAGAACTGAAAATAAACAGCCGCTCGGGAGTCAACGAGCGGTGATCAAATAACCGACAGTAAACGGAGTTAAAAAAGCTCTCCGCAATCTCGAAGCGCGGGTAATCCGGCAGTAGCCGGGTGTAATGCTCTTTCACGCGAAGTAAAAAATCCGCGTCGGTACTTTTGCCGTCTGTAATGCAGCGCAACTGCTCCACCACCAGACCTACGTGATGATCGTAAAGGTGAATACGGCTTTTCATCGCCTGCTGAACCGCATGCCAGTCGGCATGTTCAAAACGCTGCTGCGCGCCGGAGGTGACTTCCAGAAAACGCCCGTACTGGGCGTCGAAACCTTGCAAAATCGTCTGAGCAATCAGTAATTCCAGGCCACGCGTCATCGACTTCTCCCATCCGGCACAACGTCATGCCGGATGGCGCGTTCGCTTATCCGGCCTACATCCCTTCGTAGGCCCGGTAAGCACAGCGCCACCGGGCATTAATCAAAACTGCGATTCTTCGGTCGAGCCGGTCAGCGCGGTCACCGAGGAAGCGCCGCCCTGAATGATAGTAGTGACTTTGTCGAAGTAGCCTGTACCCACTTCCTGCTGATGGGACACGAAGGTGTAACCGTCTTTAGCCGCCGCAAATTCTGGCTGCTGAACCTTCTCAACATAGTGGCGCATGCCTTCACCCTGCGCATAGGAGTGTGCGAGGTCGAACATGTTGAACCACATGCTGTGGATGCCCGCCAGGGTAATGAACTGGTATTTGTAACCCATATCCGACAGTTGCTGCTGGAAGCTGGCAATGGTTTTGTCGTCCAGGTTTTTCTGCCAGTTAAATGACGGCGAACAGTTGTAGGCCAGCAGTTTGCCGGGGAATTTCGCGTGAATCGCATCGGCAAAGCGCTTCGCCAGTTCGAGATCCGGCGTGGAGGTTTCACACCACACCAGATCCGCATAAGGTGCATAGGCCAGACCACGGCTGATCGCCTGCTCAATACCCGCATGCGTACGGTAGAACCCTTCGCTGGTACGTTCGCCGGTGATGAACTCGCTGTCGTATGGGTCGCAGTCAGACGTTATCAGATCGGCTGCGTCAGCATCAGTACGCGCAATAACCAGCGTCGGAACACCCATGACGTCGGCTGCCAGACGGGCGGCCACCAGTTTCTGGATAGCTTCCTGAGTCGGCACCAGAACTTTGCCGCCCATATGACCACATTTTTTTACCGATGCGAGCTGATCTTCGAAGTGAACGGCCGCTGCACCAGCCTCAATCATCGATTTCATCAGTTCAAACGCGTTCAGGACGCCGCCAAAACCCGCTTCTGCATCGGCGACGATCGGCAGGAAGTAATCCACATAGCGCGGATCGTTCGGCTCAATACCGGTTGACCATTGGATCTGATCGGCGCGACGGAATGTGTTGTTGATCCGATCCACCACTGCCGGGACGGAGTTCGCCGGATACAGCGATTGGTCCGGGTACATGCTGGAGGCCAGGTTGGCATCTGCCGCCACCTGCCAGCCTGAAAGGTAGACCGCTTCAATACCGGCTTTCGCCTGCTGCAGCGCCTGACCGCCAGTCAGCGCGCCGAGGCTGTTGATATAACCTTTCTTCGATTCGCCGTGCAGCAGACGCCACATTTTCGCCGCGCCAAGCTGAGCCAGCGTGCATTCCGGGTTGACCGAGCCACGTAATTTCACCACTTCCTCCGCGCTATATGGACGGGTGATGCCTTCCCAGCGCGGTTGAGTCCATTCTTTCTGTAATTCTTCGATTTGTTGAGTACGGGTTTTCATGTGCAGATGCTCCATATTGTTATGTGGTGGATTACGCCAGCAGGCGGTAGCCTGGCAGGGTCAAGAAATCGATCAATTCATCAGAGGTAGTGATTTGCTCCATCAGGCGCGCGGCATCGTCAAAACGCCCGCTGCTGTAGCGGTGTTCGCCCAGCTCGTCCTGAATCACTAGCATCTCTTCGGCCAGCATCTGACGGAACAGCGGTTTGGTAACCGGCTTGCCGTTGCTGAGCGTCTTCTGGTGGTGGATCCATTGCCAGATGGAGGTACGGGAGATTTCGGCAGTGGCCGCATCTTCCATCAGACCGTAAATCGGTACGCAGCCGTTACCGGAGATCCACGCTTCGATGTACTGCACCGCAACACGAATGTTGGCGCGCATGCCTTCTTCAGTACGCTCACCTTCACAAGGCGCCAGCAGTTGTTCTGCAGTAATCGGCGCATCTTCTTCACGGGTCACGAACAGCTGATTTTTGTTTTCACCGAGTACGTCGTTGAACACCGCCATAGCGGTATCTGCCAGCCCCGGATGAGCAATCCATGTGCCGTCATGACCGTTATTGGCTTCCAGCGCTTTGTCCGCTTTTACCTTGGTCAGAACCTGGTTGTTACGTTCCGCATCTTTGCTGGGAATGAAAGCTGCCATGCCGCCCATCGCGAATGCGCCACGTTTATGACAGGTTTTAATCAGCAGACGCGAATAGGCGCTGAGGAATGGCTTATCCATCGTCACCACCTGACGGTCCGGCAGCACGCGATCCGGATGGTTCTTCAGCGTTTTGATATAGCTGAATATGTAGTCCCAGCGACCGCAGTTCAGACCGACAATATGGTCACGCAGGGCGTGCAGAATTTCGTCCATCTGGAAGACGGCCGGCAGCGTTTCAATCAGCAGAGTCGCTTTGATGGTGCCGCGCGGCAGATTAAAGCGATCTTCTGCATAGCTGAACACTTCGCTCCACCATGCTGCTTCTTGCCAGGCCTGCGTTTTTGGCAGGTAGAAGTAAGGGCCGCTGCCTTTTGCCAGCAACGTTTTGTAATTGTGGAAGAAATAGAGGGCAAAATCGAACAGGCTGCCCGGGATGGATTCGCCACGCCAGGTGACGTGTTTTTCCGGCAGATGCAGACCACGAACGCGGCATACCAACAGAGCCGGATTAGGTTTGAGCTGGTAAATTTTACCCGCTTCATTGGTATAGCTAATGGTGCCATTGACCGCATCGCGCAGGTTTATCTGCCCGTCGATAACTTTGTTCCACTCAGGAGCCAGCGAATCTTCAAAATCAGCCATAAAGACTTTGACGTTCGCGTTCAGCGCGTTGATAACCATCTTGCGCTCAACAGGCCCAGTTATCTCTACGCGGCGATCCAGTAAATCATCAGGAATTCCGCGAATTTTCCAGTCACCTTCTCGAATGGAAGCCGTTTCCGAAATAAAATCAGGCAACTTACCGTCATCAATATCCTGCTGCTGCTGGATACGTGCAGCCAGAAGTTTATTGCGTTTTGGCGTAAATCTTGTCACCAGTTCAGTCAGAAACTCTACTGCTTCAGCGGTCAGAATTTGTTGCTCCTGTTCGCCACGCGGCCTGGTGAAGACCAGTTCATCGGTTGTCGTTGCCTGTTGATTCATTGCGTAGTTCCTCGTCATTGATCCAAACACATCCCCAATGCGAACGAAGGATCGTTGTGCGCTTTTCGTTCAGCACAACTAAGACTACTCATTTAAATTTCAAAATCAAAAACAATTTCCATTTTTAATTTAATTATCAATTAACCTATTGATAACAATATAAATAAAATTTAATTACACGGTGAGGTGCGTTTCGGAAATAAAAAAGGCACCCGAAGGTGCCTGATTCAATATGCTGAAACGCTTAAGGATCGTCTGCTACAGAAGATTAATCCAGCGTTGGATTCATGTGACGCAGATCATATGGCGTGATCTGGTAGACGTAATAGTTGAGCCAGTTGGTAAACAACAGATTACCGTGGCTACGCCAGGTTGCCCGCGGTTTGTTTTGCGGGTCATCTTTCGGGAAGTAGTTATAGGGCACTTCCGGCGTTAGGCCCGCTTCGACGTCACGAAAATACTCACTGCCGAGCGTATGGGCATCATATTCCGGATGGCCCGTCACAAAGGCAATTCGTTTATCTTTGCTGGCAAACAGGTAGGCATCTCCCTCTTCGGTTTCAGCAAAAATCTCGAGATCGGTGTAGTCGCGAATAAGCGCAGCAGGAAAATCGGCATAGCGCGAATGCGGAGCCAGGAACGCATCATCGAATCCACGCGTCAGCAGCGCATGAGGATGCAGAATATGGTGCTCATAGACGCCTGAGAGTTTGTCCGTACGGGTTTGCTTAGGAATTCCGTACAGGATATTCAGCGCGGCCTGCACCGCCCAACAAACAAATAGCGTTGAGGTAACGTGATCTTTCGCCCATTCAAGCACTTGTTGAATCTGCGGCCAGTAAGCCACGTCATTAAATTCGACCAGACCCAACGGCGCGCCGGTCACGATCAGTCCGTCAAAGTTCTGATCGCAGATATCCTCGAAATTACAGTAAAAGTTATTCAGATGCTCCGTAGGGGTGTTACGTGACTCGCGAGCATCGATGCGCAATAGCTGAACATCTACCTGTAGCGGTGAGTTAGACAGTAAGCGCAGGAACTGGTTTTCCGTTTCAATCTTCTTGGGCATCAGGTTGAGGATGAGCACCTTCAGTGGTCGAATTTCCTGACCGGAAGCGCGGGATGTCGTCATCACAAAGACGTTTTCCTCACGCAAGAAATTGACGGCGGGTAGCTCGTCCTGCACGCGAATTGGCATAACCTGATAACCTCACTACATACGTTTAAACGTTTAGACATCCAGATAGCTGAAGATACCCAGGAATCATGCGAATGTCGAGCCTGCATCCTCAAGTTGAGAAAGTTTCACGGCCCTTGCTGTAGAATAGTGCAGTAAAGATAAAAGGAGAATGCCATGCCCTTTACCATTCGTCGTTCGCGTAAGGACGAAGGCGATAAGCTCATATCTATCTGGTGTCGTTCTGTCGATGCGACGCACCATTTCCTCTCTGCGGATTATCGGATTGAGCTGGAAGAGCTGGTAAGTTCATTTTTACCAGAAGCTCCGCTATGGGTTGCAGTGACAGAACAAGATGAGCCTGTCGCCTTTATGCTTTTGACCGATCAGCATATGGATGCGTTGTTTGTCGATCCGGATGTGCGTGGTAGTGGCGTTGGTAAACTGCTGATTGAACATGCTTTATCAATGGTTTCAACGCTAACGACCAACGTTAATGAACAGAATGAGCAGGCAGTTGGATTCTATAAGAAGATGGGATTTACTGTGACGGGACGGACGGAAGTGGACGATCTCGGACGAGCGTACCCGTTACTCAACCTCGTACACGGGTAGCCGTATCCGGATAACTGCTGGCGCACACCGCATCCGGCGTTTTTTTACCCCGCACACACGCAAAAAAGCCCATCCGTCAGGATGGGCTTCTTCACTTTATTTGATGCCTGGCAGTTCCCTACTCTCGCATGGGGAGACCCCACACTACCATCGGCGCTACGGCGTTTCACTTCTGAGTTCGGCATGGGGTCAGGTGGGACCACCGCGCTACAGCCGCCAGGCAAATTCTGTTATTAACCCGCTTTTCGCCGGTTAATGTAATCTGTATCAAGCTGAATCTCGTCTCTTCGCCAAAACATCTTCGGCGTTGTAAGGTTAAGCCTCACGGTTCATTAGTATCGGTTAGCTCAATGTATCGCTACACTTACACACCCGACCTATCAACGTCATCGTCTTTAACGTTCCTTCAGGAGACTTATAGTCTCAGGGAGAACTCATCTCGGGGCAAGTTTCGTGCTTAGATGCTTTCAGCACTTATCTCTTCCGCATTTAGCTACCGGGCAATGCCATTGGCATGACAACCCGAACACCAGTGATGCGTCCACTCCGGTCCTCTCGTACTAGGAGCAGCCCCCCTCAATTCTCCAGCGCCCACGGCAGATAGGGACCGAACTGTCTCACGACGTTCTAAACCCAGCTCGCGTACCACTTTAAATGGCGAACAGCCATACCCTTGGGACCTACTTCAGCCCCAGGATGTGATGAGCCGACATCGAGGTGCCAAACACCGCCGTCGATATGAACTCTTGGGCGGTATCAGCCTGTTATCCCCGGAGTACCTTTTATCCGTTGAGCGATGGCCCTTCCATTCAGAACCACCGGATCACTAAGACCTGCTTTCGCACCTGCTCGAGCCGTCACTCTCGCAGTCAAGCTAGCTTATGCCTTTGCACTAACCTCCTGATGTCCGACCAGGATTAGCTAACCTTCGTGCTCCTCCGTTACTCTTTAGGAGGAGACCGCCCCAGTCAAACTACCCACCAGACACTGTCCGCAACCCGGATCACGGGTCCACGTTAGAACACCAGCCATTAAAGGGTGGTATTTCAAGGATGGCTCCATGCAGACTGGCGTCCACACTTCAAAGCCTCCCACCTATCCTACACATCAAGGACCAGTGTTCAGTGTCAAGCTATAGTAAAGGTTCACGGGGTCTTTCCGTCTTGCCGCGGGTACACTGCATCTTCACAGCGAGTTCAATTTCACTGAGTCTCGGGTGGAGACAGCCTGGCCATCATTACGCCATTCGTGCAGGTCGGAACTTACCCGACAAGGAATTTCGCTACCTTAGGACCGTTATAGTTACGGCCGCCGTTTACCGGGGCTTCGATCAAGAGCTTCTCCTTACGGATAACCCCATCAATTAACCTTCCGGCACCGGGCAGGCGTCACACCGTATACGTCCACTTTCGTGTTTGCACAGTGCTGTGTTTTTAATAAACAGTTGCAGCCAGCTGGTATCTTCGACTGATTTCAGCTCCACGGGTAAACCGCTTCACCTACATATCAGCGTGCCTTCTCCCGAAGTTACGGCACCATTTTGCCTAGTTCCTTCACCCGAGTTCTCTCAAGCGCCTTGGTATTCTCTACCTGACCACCTGTGTCGGTTTGGGGTACGATTTCGTGTTACCTGATGCTTAGAGGCTTTTCCTGGAAGCAGGGCATTTGTTACTTCAGCACCGTAGTGCCTCGTCATCACACCTCAGCGTTAAAAAGGTACCGGATTTACCTGGAACCTCCGCCTACATGCTTAAACCGGGACAACCGTCGCCCGGCTAACATAGCCTTCTCCGTCCCCCCTTCGCAGTAACACCAAGTACAGGAATATTAACCTGTTTCCCATCGACTACGCCTTTCGGCCTCGCCTTAGGGGTCGACTCACCCTGCCCCGATTAACGTTGGACAGGAACCCTTGGTCTTCCGGCGTGCGGGTTTTTCACCCGCATTATCGTTACTTATGTCAGCATTCGCACTTCTGATACCTCCAGCATGCCTCACAGCACACCTTCAACGGCTTACAGAACGCTCCCCTACCCAACAACACATAGTGTCGCTGCCGCAGCTTCGGTGCATGGTTTAGCCCCGTTACATCTTCCGCGCAGGCCGACTCGACCAGTGAGCTATTACGCTTTCTTTAAATGATGGCTGCTTCTAAGCCAACATCCTGGCTGTCTGTGCCTTCCCACATCGTTTCCCACTTAACCATGACTTTGGGACCTTAGCTGGCGGTCTGGGTTGTTTCCCTCTTCACGACGGACGTTAGCACCCGCCGTGTGTCTCCCGTGATAACATTCTTCGGTATTCGCAGTTTGCATCGGGTTGGTAAGTCGGGATGACCCCCTAGCCGAAACAGTGCTCTACCCCCGAAGATGAATTCACGAGGCGCTACCTAAATAGCTTTCGGGGAGAACCAGCTATCTCCCGGTTTGATTGGCCTTTCACCCCCAGCCACAAGTCATCCGCTAATTTTTCAACATTAGTCGGTTCGGTCCTCCAGTTAGTGTTACCCAACCTTCAACCTGCCCATGGCTAGATCACCGGGTTTCGGGTCTATACCCTGCAACTTAACGCCCAGTTAAGACTCGGTTTCCCTTCGGCTCCCCTATACGGTTAACCTTGCTACAGAATATAAGTCGCTGACCCATTATACAAAAGGTACGCAGTCACCCCATAAAGAGGCTCCCACTGCTTGTACGTACACGGTTTCAGGTTCTTTTTCACTCCCCTCGCCGGGGTTCTTTTCGCCTTTCCCTCACGGTACTGGTTCACTATCGGTCAGTCAGGAGTATTTAGCCTTGGAGGATGGTCCCCCCATATTCAGACAGGATACCACGTGTCCCGCCCTACTCTTCGAGTTCACAACCTGTGCATTTTGGTGTACGGGACTATCACCCTGTACCGTCGGACTTTCCAGACCGTTCCACTAACACACAAGCTGATTCAGACTCTGGGCTGCTCCCCGTTCGCTCGCCGCTACTGGGGGAATCTCGGTTGATTTCTTTTCCTCGGGGTACTTAGATGTTTCAGTTCCCCCGGTTCGCTTCATTACGCTATGTATTCACGCAATGATAGTGTGTCGAAACACACTGGGTTTCCCCATTCGGAAATCGCCGGTTATAACGGTTCATATCACCTTACCGACGCTTATCGCAGATTAGCACGTCCTTCATCGCCTCTGACTGCCAGGGCATCCACCGTGTACGCTTAGTCGCTTAACCTCACAACCCGAAGATGTTTCTTTCGATTCATCATCGACTTGCAAAAATTTGAGAGACTCGAACACACCGCTTTTCATTTCTTATTACGGAGAAATGAAACAGTGTGTCGTTTCAATTTTCAGCTTGATCCAGATTTTTAAAGAGCAAAACTTCTTAATGCACTCGAAAGTACATTCAGAAGTTCATCATTCATCAGACAATCTGTGTGAGCACTACAAAGAACGTTTCTTTAAGGTAAGGAGGTGATCCAACCGCAGGTTCCCCTACGGTTACCTTGTTACGACTTCACCCCAGTCATGAATCACAAAGTGGTAAGCGCCCTCCCGAAGGTTAAGCTACCTACTTCTTTTGCAACCCACTCCCATGGTGTGACGGGCGGTGTGTACAAGGCCCGGGAACGTATTCACCGTGGCATTCTGATCCACGATTACTAGCGATTCCGACTTCATGGAGTCGAGTTGCAGACTCCAATCCGGACTACGACATACTTTATGAGGTCCGCTTGCTCTCGCGAGGTCGCTTCTCTTTGTATATGCCATTGTAGCACGTGTGTAGCCCTACTCGTAAGGGCCATGATGACTTGACGTCATCCCCACCTTCCTCCAGTTTATCACTGGCAGTCTCCTTTGAGTTCCCGACCGAATCGCTGGCAACAAAGGATAAGGGTTGCGCTCGTTGCGGGACTTAACCCAACATTTCACAACACGAGCTGACGACAGCCATGCAGCACCTGTCTCAGAGTTCCCGAAGGCACCAAAGCATCTCTGCTAAGTTCTCTGGATGTCAAGAGTAGGTAAGGTTCTTCGCGTTGCATCGAATTAAACCACATGCTCCACCGCTTGTGCGGGCCCCCGTCAATTCATTTGAGTTTTAACCTTGCGGCCGTACTCCCCAGGCGGTCGACTTAACGCGTTAGCTCCGGAAGCCACGCCTCAAGGGCACAACCTCCAAGTCGACATCGTTTACGGCGTGGACTACCAGGGTATCTAATCCTGTTTGCTCCCCACGCTTTCGCACCTGAGCGTCAGTCTTTGTCCAGGGGGCCGCCTTCGCCACCGGTATTCCTCCAGATCTCTACGCATTTCACCGCTACACCTGGAATTCTACCCCCCTCTACAAGACTCTAGCCTGCCAGTTTCGGATGCAGTTCCCAGGTTGAGCCCGGGGATTTCACATCCGACTTGACAGACCGCCTGCGTGCGCTTTACGCCCAGTAATTCCGATTAACGCTTGCACCCTCCGTATTACCGCGGCTGCTGGCACGGAGTTAGCCGGTGCTTCTTCTGCGAGTAACGTCAATCGTTGCGGTTATTAACCACAACGCCTTCCTCCTCGCTGAAAGTACTTTACAACCCGAAGGCCTTCTTCATACACGCGGCATGGCTGCATCAGGCTTGCGCCCATTGTGCAATATTCCCCACTGCTGCCTCCCGTAGGAGTCTGGACCGTGTCTCAGTTCCAGTGTGGCTGGTCATCCTCTCAGACCAGCTAGGGATCGTCGCCTAGGTGAGCCGTTACCCCACCTACTAGCTAATCCCATCTGGGCACATCCGATGGCAAGAGGCCCGAAGGTCCCCCTCTTTGGTCTTGCGACGTTATGCGGTATTAGCTACCGTTTCCAGTAGTTATCCCCCTCCATCGGGCAGTTTCCCAGACATTACTCACCCGTCCGCCACTCGTCACCCAAGGAGCAAGCTCCTCTGTGCTACCGTTCGACTTGCATGTGTTAGGCCTGCCGCCAGCGTTCAATCTGAGCCATGATCAAACTCTTCAATTTAAGTTTGATGCTCGTGAATTAAACTTCGTAATGAATTACGTATGTTCACTCAGAGACTTGGTATTCATTTTTCGTCTTGCGACGTTAAGAATCCGTATCTTCGAGTGCCCACACAGATTGTCTGATAAATTGTTAAAGAGCAGTTGCGACGCGCTTTAGCGCTCTGTCGCGAGGTGGCGTATATTACGCTTTCCTCTTTCAGAGTCAACCCTCATTTTCAGGTTTTTCTCTTCAACCGAACCGGCTGTTTGTGTGAAGTGATTCACATCCGCCGTGTCGATGGAGGCGCATTATAGGGAGTTTCCTGTGGCCCGCAACTCTTAAATTGCAGAAAAATGACTGACTGCTGCATTCCACAGCAAAACCCCGCCTTATACCTATTTACGCACAGAGTTATCCACAAACCACACGATCGTTTCTACGATCCTCTCGTTATATCAGCCTCTTTCAACAGAAAAAGAAGAGGTCAAAATCGAAAATTAAAAATTCGCGAGCGCTGCGCAAACGTTTTCGTTACAATGTCCCCGCACAACAAGGATGCCCCGTAAGGGGCGTTAGCTGAGTTTTTAGCCAAGAATTCACCTAACGCTCTCTGTAATAGTCAAATCCAGGGGATTTACCATGCAACAACGTCGTCCAGTCCGCCGCGCTCTGCTCAGTGTTTCTGACAAGGCCGGTATCATCGAATTCGCTCAGGCACTTTCCGCACGTGGTGTGGAGCTGCTGTCTACAGGTGGCACTGCGCGCCTGTTAGCGGAGAAAGGTCTGCCAGTGACCGAAGTTTCCGATTACACCGGCTTCCCGGAAATGATGGATGGACGCGTGAAGACCCTGCATCCGAAGGTCCACGGCGGCATCCTCGGTCGTCGCGGCCAGGATGATGCCATTATGGAACAACACCACATTGCTCCTATCGATATGGTGGTTGTTAACCTGTATCCATTCGCCCAGACCGTCGCCCGCGAAGGCTGTTCTCTGGAAGATGCGGTAGAGAACATTGATATTGGCGGCCCGACCATGGTGCGCTCCGCTGCCAAGAACCATAAAGATGTAGCTATCGTTGTGAAGAGCAGCGACTACGACGCCATTATTAAAGAGATGGATGCCAACGACGGTTCTCTGACCCTCGACACCCGTTTCGATCTCGCGATTAAAGCCTTCGAACACACTGCCGCTTACGACAGCATGATCGCCAACTACTTCGGCAGCATGGTTCCGGCCTACCACGGTGAAAGCAAAGAAGCCGCCGGTCGCTTCCCACGTACGCTGAACCTGAACTTCATTAAGAAGCAGGATATGCGCTATGGCGAGAACAGCCACCAGCAGGCTGCCTTCTATATAGAAGAGAATGTTAAAGAAGCCTCCGTTGCCACCGCGCAGCAGGTACAGGGCAAAGCACTTTCCTATAACAACATCGCCGATACCGATGCGGCGCTGGAGTGCGTAAAAGAATTCAACGAGCCAGCCTGTGTGATCGTCAAACACGCGAACCCGTGTGGTGTAGCAGTAAGTACCTCTATTCTTGACGCTTACGACCGCGCCTATAAAACCGACCCGACCTCCGCGTTCGGCGGCATCATCGCCTTTAACCGCGAGCTGGATGCTGAAACCGCGCAGGCGATCATCTCCCGCCAGTTCGTGGAAGTGATCATCGCCCCATCCGCCACCGAAGAAGCACTGAAAATTACCGCTGCCAAGCAGAACGTCCGGGTGCTGGTCTGCGGCCAATGGGCGCAGCGCGTTCCGGGCCTGGACTTCAAGCGCGTTAACGGCGGTCTGCTGGTTCAGGACCGTGACCTGGGTATGGTGACCGAAGGTGAGCTGCGCGTGGTGTCCAAACGTCAGCCAACCGAGCAAGAGCTGCGCGATGCGCTGTTCTGCTGGAAAGTGGCGAAGTTCGTGAAATCCAACGCCATTGTTTATGCCAAAGAGAACATGACTATTGGCATAGGCGCAGGCCAGATGAGCCGCGTGTACTCCGCGAAAATCGCCGGGATCAAAGCGGCCGACGAAGGCCTGGAAGTGAAAGGTTCTGCAATGGCTTCTGACGCTTTCTTCCCGTTCCGCGACGGGATTGATGCCGCTGCTGCCGCCGGTGTGACCTGCGTGATCCAGCCGGGTGGTTCTATTCGCGATGACGAAGTGATTGCCGCCGCCAATGAACACGGCATTGCGATGGTATTTACCGACATGCGCCACTTCCGCCATTAATCTACGGAGCAGACGATGAAAGTATTAGTGATTGGCAACGGCGGGCGCGAGCACGCCCTGGCGTGGAAAGCGGCGCAGTCGCCAAAAGTCGAAACGGTATTTGTCGCCCCGGGCAATGCGGGCACCGCGCTGGAACCCACGCTGCAAAACGTGGCCATCGGCGTAACCGATATCCCGGCGCTGCTGGCCTTTGCCCAGAACGAGAAGATCGATCTGACCATCGTTGGCCCGGAAGCGCCGCTGGTGATTGGCGTGGTTGATGCCTTCCGCGCCGCCGGTATGAAAATCTTCGGGCCAACCGAAGGCGCCGCGCAGCTGGAAGGCTCCAAAGCCTTCACCAAAGATTTCCTCGCGCGCCACCAGATCCCAACGGCGGAGTACCAGAACTTCACCGAAATCGAACCTGCGCTGGCTTACCTGCGCGAGAAAGGCGCGCCGATCGTTATCAAAGCCGATGGCCTGGCTGCCGGGAAAGGCGTTATCGTGGCGATGACGCTGGAGGAAGCCGAAGCCGCGGTTCATGACATGCTGGCCGGCAACGCGTTTGGCGACGCGGGCCACCGCATCGTGATTGAAGAGTTCCTCGACGGTGAAGAAGCGAGCTTTATTGTCATGGTCGACGGTGAGCACGTGCTGCCGATGGCCACCAGCCAGGACCACAAGCGCGTGGGCAATGGCGACACCGGCCCGAACACCGGCGGGATGGGTGCCTACTCCCCTGCTCCGGTAGTGACTGACGAAGTCCACCAGCGCACCATGGAACGCATCATCTGGCCAACCGTAAAAGGCATGGCGGCGGAAGGTAACACCTATACCGGTTTCCTGTACGCGGGTCTGATGATCGACAAGCAGGGCAACCCAAAGGTTATCGAGTTCAACTGCCGCTTCGGCGATCCGGAAACCCAGCCGATCATGCTGCGCATGAAGTCCGATCTGGTGGAGCTGTGCCTCGCCGCCTGTGACGGCAAGTTGGATAAGAAAACCTCCGAGTGGGACGAACGCGCCTCGCTGGGTGTGGTCATTGCCGCCGGAGGTTATCCGGGTAATTACAATACCGGCGATGAGATCCACGGTCTGCCGCTGGAAGACGTCGCTGACGGTAAAGTGTTCCACGCGGGCACCAAACTGTCTGCAGACGATCGCGTGCTGACCAACGGTGGTCGCGTGCTGTGCGCCACCGCGCTGGGCAACACCGTGGCTGAAGCGCAGAAACGCGCTTACGCCCTGATGACCGACATCCGCTGGGATGGCAGCTTCAGCCGTAACGACATCGGCTGGCGTGCCATTGAACGCGAGCAACGCTAACGCGAAATTTTCGCCAGCAGCGTTTTACGCGTAATGCCTAACTGACGGGCGGCTTCCGTTTTATTGCCGCCCGTTTTTTCAAGCGCCGCCAGAATCACCTCCTTTTCGACATCCACCAGCGGTTGGATCTCGCCACTGAATTCCGTTTTTATCGGCGTCGCGGCAATCGCCATCGGCAGTTCACGTTCGGAAATATATTCCCCCGTCAGCAGCACCACCGAGCGCTCAATCGCATTTTCCAGCTCACGAATATTGCCCGGCCAGTCGTAGTGGATCAGCAGATCCATCGCCTGCGGAGTAAAGCCTTTCACCGCTTTACGGTTACGCGCGGCAAAACGCTGGAGAAAATGTTCGGCTAACAGCGGAATATCTTCCCGGCGCTGGCACAGCGCTGGCATTTCAATGGTGACGACGTTCAGACGATAGTAGAGATCCTGACGAAAGCGCCCGGCGCTGACTTCCTCTGCTAGATCGCGATGCGTAGCGGCTATCAGCCGGACATCAACCGCAATGGTCTGATTGCTACCAACTCGCTGCACTTCTCGCTCCTGGATAGCCCGCAGCAAACGCACCTGCATCAGCGGTGAGATATCGCCAATTTCATCAAGAAATAACGTGCCACCATCGGCTTCCACAAAGCGCCCTTCCCGGCGTTTATCCGCCCCGGTAAACGCCCCTTTCTCGTGACCAAACAGCTCGGACTCCAGCAGCGATTCATTAAGCGCCGCGCAGTTGAGCGTCACCAGGGGCTTATCGCGACGGGCGCTGCTGGCATGCAGCGCCCGGGCCACCAACTCTTTCCCCGTGCCGGAGTCTCCGTGAATGAGCACTGTCGCATCTGAGGGCGCAACCATCGCGATTTCATTGAGCAACTTCTGCATCGCCGGACTGCTGCCAATCATGCCAAACTGCGCAGCCGACGCCGATGGCAGTTCAGCGCCCATTTCCCGCGTATGCGCCAGCGCCTTTTCCAGCGTCTCCTGCAGACGGTCAAAATCCAGCGGCTTGATTAAGTAGTCCAGCGCCCCGGTTTTAAGCGCCTCAACGGCGGTCTCTACGCTGGAGAACGCCGTCATGATCAAGACCGGAATTGCCGGATTCAGCGCTTTAATCTCTTTCAGCGTTGCGATGCCGTCCATCTCCGCCATGCGTACATCACACAGCACTAAATCAAATACGCGTTCGCGCACCTGTTCCAGCGCAGCTCGCCCGCTATAGGCCAGCGCGACCTCATAACCCCAGCCGCGCAGCAGCGCCTGTAAAATGGTGCAGTGGCTGATATCGTCATCTACTACCAGAATATTGATTTTTCCGCGCGTCATCCTTGTTAATCCTGTTGTTTCGCTTTGGTCGGCAGCCAAAGAGTAAAGGTCGCACCTTTGCCCTCAACGCTTGCCACCTGAATGGTGCCACCATGCTGTTCGATAATGTTCTGCACTACCGCCAGCCCGAGGCCGGTTCCGTCAGCTTTGGTTGTAAAGTAAGGCGTAAAAATGGCCTCCAGCTGTTCCGCTGCAATTCCCTTCCCGCTATCGGTAACCATAATTTTAACGCGATCGCCGCTGCTTTCATTCGCTTCAACCGTGATCGTGCCCTGACGACCAATCGCATGAATGGCGTTCAGATACAGATTCAACAAAACCTGAGTCAGTCGGTCAGGATCGGCCTGGATAGCGGGCAGCGTAGAATTGGCCGAAAAGCGGAGCTGGATTTCCCTGCTTGCCGCATCCTGACTCACCAGGTGTAATGAGTGGGTGATAACCTCATTGAGATCCACCTGTTGCAGCGTCAGATGTGCAGGCTTCACCAGCTCCAGCAGCTCGCTCACCACCCGATTTAAACGATCCGCCTCTTTCGCCATCACCTGTGCCAGCTCATGCGACTCGCCTCCTGCCGGGGTTCGCTCGGCAAAATACTTCGCCAGACCTTTGATCGATGAAAGCGGATTACGAATTTCATGCGCCACTCCAGCCGCAAGATGCCCGAGCGCTAACAGTTTTTCTTTACGCTTCATCGCATCCTGAAGTTCTTTGTACGAGCGCTGATAGCGCTGATACCAGAAGAACGTCAGTACGGTGGCCAGCAACACAGCCGCCAGCGCACAGAGGACTATCAGTGTGTTACGCCACTCTCTTGCCTGAGTCGCGGTGAGATCGCTGGCATCAAAGGCGATAAATATGGTTTGCGCTGGGGTGATAAGCTGCCCGTCATTGCTGGCACAGCGCGCCATGCCGTGGCGTCCTGGACCATACATCGGCTGAAACTGGCGATAAATTTCCAGGGCCGGCGTTTTTTCACCATCCCTCGCTGGAATTTCAATATTCCGCCAGCTTTCTTGCTCCCCGGGACTAAGCTGTCGCAGGACATCCGGTGAATAGAGCGTTTTCCCGACCATCGCGGAATTGCTGTGAGTAATAATGACACCATGCTCATCGACGACGGCAAACCATAGCACGCCTGGTTGTACGGCCATTTCCTCCAGGAGCGTCTGCTGCTGGGCATGATGCATGCGCATCCCCATGCCTACACGCGTACCAGACTCCAGAGCGCGAATGAGCACGCTGCCTTTTTCCAGTAGCGTTTGCCGCGCGGCGCCACTTTCCCGCCCATAGTCCCGAATAGTCATAATCGAAAACCAACCGACCAAAATCAGGATTGCCGCCAGCAAGAGTCGGCTCAACCACTTTGCCACCGTATCCTTATAAAGACGCATACGCTCTCCCTTCACCCCACTTGTTCCTTTCATCGTTGCAGGTATACAGCAGAAATCATGCCATTTTTTCCCCCTGATAACCCTGCCCTCAGACACAAACAGCTGAAAGTACCGGGTAAAAATGACTCGCAGGCGCGTTCTGGCGAGTCATTTTTACTCGTTTCCCTGCAAAGACGGCGGGTACAACGCCCGCAGGACTGGGATTGCCGCTTTGGCACGGAAGATGCAAAAGAGAATGTAAGCTAACCAACAGGAGAACGAACGATGAAACGGAACAACAAACTGGCACTGATTGCACTTTCTCTTATCGCACTGGGCTCCACCCCGGTACTGGCGCAGAATCACTGGGGATATGGTGATGGAATGCAGCAACGGGGCAGTACCCCAATGACCGCTGAGCAGCAGGCTGCCGCACAGAAAATCTATGATGATTACTACTCCCAGACCAGCGCGTTGCGCCAACAGCTGACATCCAAACGTTATGAGTACAATGCACTATTAACGGCCAGCTCGCCGGACACGGCAAAAATTAATGCCGTTGCAAAAGAGATGGAAGCGTTGAACCAGTCTCTGGACGAGCAGCGTGTTAAACGCGATGTCGCAATGGCGCAGGCTGGCGTGCCACGTGGCGCGGGAATGGGCTACGGCGGATGCGGCGGTGGCGGTAACCATCGCGGCGGCGGCCATATGGGAATGGGTCACTGGTAAAAGACTTAATGCCTGATGACGCCATACGGATCAGGCCTGCTGACTACCTGTCTTCAGGTTTTCAGAAAGTTTTGGCTGTAGGCTGCCAGTGACAAAAATCTTCATTGGCGACTAGCAGTAGCTGCGACCCTTCGGGCGCTTCCAGCCATGCCACACTCACCTCTACGGATGAATGTTTCTGGCGGCGCTCGATATGGTTTATCGCCCACGACTCCAGGTCTGGCTTCAGCGTTTCACCTTCACAGGTTGTGACCGTGTTATCCGCATGCCAACGTCCCTGACGCAATATCACCCGTCCCTGACGCAGCGCATCGCTGGTCTGGCGAATTTGATCGGCGCGATAGCGGTAAAGCGCGATTTGATCGCTGGAAAGCTGCTGCTTTTGCCCGTCGACTTCACGCTGCATGAAGCTCAGATCGCCCCGGTCATCAAAGCGTATACGGACATGTTCAGCCGGTTTACTGAAAACGTTGAGTTCTATGAGAGAGAGCGAATCACCCTGCCAGCGGTATTCACTGGTAGTGGTTTCGCCTTTTCGCCACGGACTAAATACCGAGAGCAAGTGAACATCGTCACCGGAGTCTTTACGCCAAATGCGTACCGCCCCCTGATCGCCAACATAGCCGCTGGCCGTGAACGGAGGAAGCTCAGAATGGCTACCGCAGGCAGACAGTAACAGAACACCTGAAAGCCAAAGCGTATGACGCCAGATGGACAAAAGGGGCGAAACCGCCCCTTCGTTAAAACTGTTCACTGCCACGCGAATTACTTAACCGCGTCTTTCAGTGCTTTACCAGAAACAAATGCCGGTACGTTAGCTGCGGCAATTTTGATTTCTTTACCGGTCTGCGGGTTGCGGCCAGTGCGCTCAGCACGGTGGTTCACTTTGAAGGTACCGAAACCAACCAGTTGTACAGCATCGCCTTCTTTCAGAGACTCAGTAATAGCAGCCAGAGTGGATTCCAGAGCAGCTTTAGCCTGTGTTTTAGACAGTTCTGCTTTGTCTGCAATTACATCAATCAGTTGAGTCTTGTTCATAAGTTATCCTTACAATGTGTTTATCGCTTGCTAAGCATCGAGTGCGACGGAAATGCCAGAAAAGCACTCTCCTGCATACACGCACCGATAGCCACTTTTTTTCGCCCCCCAAATGTAGACCAGACCGGGGGCGGATGGGAAGCCTTCAGGCACGACAAATCAGGCGTTAAATCACGTTTTGTGGTGTCATTGCTGAAAATTTATACCAATATTGCTCTCGCCAGCCTCGCGCAGGTCTGCACGCAGCCCTTTTATCAGCTCAATATCGCGTTCTTCACAGTCGGCTAAAAGTCGGAAAATTTCCCACTGAATATCCCATTCTTGCTCAACGGCAGGGTTCTCTTTGAGCTCCTCATCGGTCATTTCGCGACCAGCCTGGGTCATTTCCAGCATCGCTACCGTCGTAATCGAAGCTTTACTAACTTCAATTGCATGCTCCAGCGTTTCACCGCTAAGACGTGAATGCATCAGTTCGCTTAATGCCACACAGGCATCAATCGCCGGATAAACGCCGTACAGATCGTAATCGTCTGCAGAAGGAATGGCCTCTTCAAACTTTTCCAACTGGCTGTCGAAATTGATTTTCGCGTCTTTAACCGTCAGCGCTTCCCAAATCAGATCCAGAATTCGGCGGTAAATCTGTCCATCGCCAAATTCAGTTTGCTTGCAGAACATGGCGTAATTCGGGTACATGCGTTCGCACAGACAGGCCATAAATGTGACGTGCTGCCAGCTTTCCAGCTTCTCCAGACGCAGGTGAATCGGATTTTGTAACATGATGAGTTCTCAAATACGGAAATTAGCCGCAGTTTACCCGATATGGGGCGCTTTTGCTGCAAGCCGCGTAAAAGCCGGGCGTTCGGATGCCACCGCATCTGCCCAGCGCGTTGGTTCCGGCAGACGATAGCCGTTCATACAGCGTTGTACCCACGCCAGTGCGCTGTCCATACTCACGCGGTGGCCCGTAGAGATAAACAACGGGTTACAGCGCGCTTTGCTGCGCCAGACCCATGCCAGCTGTTCGCCTTTATCCAGCAATGGCACTAGCGCACCGGGTTCAGCAGCGAGCGGTTCAAACTTGCCACACAGCCGTTTTTTCGCCACACCGATCGTTGGGACGTCCACCAGCAGGCCAAAATGGCTGGCCACGCCCAGACGGCGCGGGTGCGAAATGCCGTGCCCGTCAACGAACAGCAGATCTGGCTTGTGCGAGAGCAGTTGCCAGGCGGCCATCAGCGCGGGGGTTTCACGAAAGGAGAGAAAACCGGGAATGTAAGGCATGGTAGTGGCGATACGCGCCACCTTGTATTCAACCAGTTCAAGCGTGGGATACTTCAGTAAGACCATCGCGGCTCGCGTCACTTCGCCACCCTGCTCAAACCCAACGTCCGCCCCGCCGATCAGATCCGGCGGATCGTTCTTCAGACGATCCTCGCGGATCAATGAAGAGGCCAGTTCAAGCTGCTGCGCGCGTAATGACGCGAGATCCATAATGACTCCTTAGCGGTGGTACTGTTCGGACAACCGATGTACCGCCTCCACAAAGACACCCGCATGTTCTGGCGGGACGTCCTGATGAATGCCGTGACCCAGGTTAAAGACATGCCCTTCGCCCTGACCGAATCCGGCCAGAATTGTCGCCACCTCTTCTTCGATGCGGGCTGGCGGTGCATACAGCATGGACGGATCCATATTGCCCTGTAGCGCCACTTTATGACCTACACGACGACGCGCATCGGCAATGTCAGTGGTCCAGTCGAGACCTAACGCATCACAACCGGTTTCCGCCATCGCTTCCAGCCACTGACCACCGCCTTTGGTAAACAGGGTCACAGGTACGCGACGACCTTCGTTCTCGCGTAGCAGGCCATCGACGATTTTGTGCATGTAGTACAGGGAGAACTGCTGATAGTCGCGACCGGTCAGCACGCCACCCCAGGTATCGAAAATCATCACCGACTGCGCGCCAGCTTTAATCTGCGCGTTCAGATACAGCGTGACGCTCTTCGCCAGCTTATCAAGCAGCAGATGCAGCGCTTTAGAGTCGGCATACATCATCTTTTTAATCACGGTGAAGGCTTTGCTGCTGCCGCCTTCAACCATGTAGGTCGTCAGCGTCCACGGGCTACCGGAGAAGCCGATCAGCGGCACTTCGCCTTTCAGTTCACGGCGGATAGTGCGCACCGCGTTCATCACGTATCCAAGCCCATCTTCCGGGTCCGGGATCGGCAGTTTGTCGACGTCAGCCTTGCTGGTAATCGGGGAGGTGAAGCGTGGACCTTCTCCTGCTTCAAAATACAGCCCGAGTCCCATCGCATCCGGGATCGTCAGGATATCGGAGAAGAGGATCGCGGCATCAAGTTTATAGCGACGCAGCGGCTGCAGCGTAACTTCGCAGGCCAGCTCGGCATTTTTGCACAGCGCCATAAAATCGCCCGCTTCGGCACGGGTAGCTTTGTATTCCGGTAGATAACGGCCTGCCTGGCGCATCATCCATACCGGAGTGACATCAACGGGCTGGCGCAGCAGCGCACGCAGATAACGATCGTTCTTCAGTTCGGTCATTTTTGCAGTTCCTTATTGCGTCAGTCCATCAGTGTATCACCACTCGCTCTTTACTCGTACTCAGCCCGACACATTGCCACAGTATCTTCAATCAATCGACGCGCGACAGTACCCGGCGGGGGCAAGAGCGGTAAATCGTCATAGCGATACCAGTTCGCTTCCAGCAGCTCTTTCGGGTCGATGACGATTTCGCCGCTATCATACTCCGCCATAAATGCGGTCATCAAAGACTGTGGGAACGGCCACGGCTGAGAAGTGACATAGCGCAGGTTTTTCACCTTAATGCCGCTCTCCTCCATTACTTCACGCGCCACCGCCTGCTCGAGGGTTTCGCCCACTTCGACAAAACCTGCCAGCACGGTATGCACGCCGTTGCGATGGCGAACATGTTGGGCGAGCAGGATGGAATCATCTCGGCGAATAGCGACGATTATGCAGGGAGCAATTTGCGGGTAATAACGTTCGCGGCAGTGACTACAGAGCATCGCCCACTCCGTTTTACTCGGGTGCATGGGATGGCCGCAGTAACCGCAGAATTTATGCGAGCGGTAAAACTCCGCCAGCTGTACGCCTCGTCCGGCCAGTTGAAACAGGCCAACGTCCTGGTCAATGACCTGGCGCACCGACCCCATATCGTGTCGACGCTGCTGCTGCACCAGCCAGACAGTTTCCCCTTCCCACTCGCCTATTGGCAGCGCGCGCTGACCAATCAGATCAAAACGGGCTGCGTCGCCATAAGGTAGCTCGCCATGAGGTAACCATAACTTTTGCTCATGACTGACAATCCACCAGCCGCTATCTAATTTTTCAATTATACGATCCATATCTCTTGCGCAACCTTTGCTTCACAGGCATGTTGTTTACATTATTTTTACATTTACGGGTGAGCAGTTCCTAAACACCATCTTGCGGAGTCAATCATGCTAAACCAGCTGGAAAGCCTGACGGAGCACGTCGGAGGAAGTAATAAACTGGTTGATCGCTGGCTACATGTACGTAAGCACCTGCTCGTGGCTTACTACAATCTGGTTGGCATTAAGCCTGGCAAAGAATCGTACATGCGACTCAATGAAAAGGCGCTGGATGATTTTTGTCAGAGCCTGGTCGATTACCTCTCCACCGGACACTTCAGTATTTATGAACGTATTCTCCATAAATTGGAAGGGAACGGGCAGCTTTTAAAAGCCACAAAAATTTGGCCGCTGCTGGAAGCCAATACGCAGCTGATCATGGACTACTATGACTCCAGCCTGGAAACTGCGATTGATCATGATAACTTCCTTGAGTTTCAAAAGGTTTTATCGGATCTCGGCGAGGCGCTGGAAGCCCGGTTCGTGCTCGAAGATAAGCTGATCATGCTGGTATTTGATGCGATGCACGAGAGTGGCACTCTCAAACGTCCTGCTTGAGATTTGTCGCATTAACGCGTAGTTTACATTCATTACCTCTAAGATAGAGGTTACTTCTTGTCGGAGTGCTTATTTTCCACAACAGCATGAGTGGAAAAGGCTGAGACCGTTAATTCGGGATCCGCGGAACCTGATCAGGTTAAGACCTGCGAAGGGAACAAGAGTCAATCTACAACCGTATCGCCCCTGGGCGATCGCCTCTCTTGCTTCATCCGTCGTCTGACAAGCCACGTCCTTACTTTTTTGGAATGAGCTATGTCTGCCACTACTAAACCATCACGCCGCGAACAGCGCGCGCAAGCCCAACACTTTATCGATACCCTGGAAGGGACCGCCTTCCCTAACTCAAAACGCATTTATATTACCGGTTCGCAGCCGGATATCCGCATTCCGATGCGCGAAATCCAGCTTAGCCCGACGCTGATTGGCGGCAGCAAAGACAACCCGCAATTTGAAGACAACGAAGCCGTGCCGGTGTACGACACCTCCGGGCCGTATGGAGATCCTGACGTGGCGATTAACGTCCAGCAGGGCCTGGCGAAACTGCGCCAGCCGTGGATTGCGGCGCGTAACGACAGCGAAGAATTAGACGACCGCAGCTCCGCTTACACCAAAGAGCGCCTGGCCGACGATGGCCTGGACGAGCTGCGTTTCAGCGGCCTGCTGACGCCAAAGCGCGCCAAAGCCGGAAAGCGCGTGACCCAGTTGCACTACGCCCGTCAGGGGATCGTCACGCCGGAGATGGAGTTTATCGCCATCCGTGAAAACATGGGCCGCGAGCGTATTCGTAGTGAAGTACTGCGCCACCAGCATCCGGGGATGAACTTTGGCGCTCGTCTGCCGGAAAATATCACCCCGGAATTCGTGCGTGATGAAGTCGCTGCGGGCCGGGCGATTATTCCAGCCAACATCAACCACCCGGAATCCGAGCCGATGATCATCGGCCGCAACTTCCTGGTGAAGGTGAATGCCAACATCGGTAACTCGGCGGTCACTTCCTCTATCGAAGAAGAGGTCGAAAAACTGGTGTGGTCGACCCGCTGGGGCGCAGATACGGTGATGGACCTCTCCACCGGTCGCTATATTCACGAAACCCGCGAGTGGATCCTGCGTAACAGCCCGGTGCCGATCGGCACCGTACCGATCTACCAGGCGCTGGAGAAGGTCAATGGGATCGCCGAAGATCTCACCTGGGAAGCGTTCCGCGATACGTTGCTGGAACAGGCCGAACAGGGCGTGGACTACTTCACCATCCATGCCGGCGTACTGCTGCGCTACGTGCCGATGACCGCTAAACGCCTGACCGGAATTGTCTCGCGCGGCGGTTCGATCATGGCGAAATGGTGCCTTTCTCATCACAAAGAAAACTTCCTGTTTGAACATTTCCGCGAAATTTGTGAAATCTGCGCCGCCTACGACGTCTCGCTCTCTCTCGGTGATGGCCTGCGCCCGGGTTCGATTCAGGATGCCAACGACGAAGCGCAGTTCTCCGAACTGCATACGCTGGGCGAGCTGACCAAAATCGCCTGGGAATACGACGTGCAGGTGATGATTGAAGGCCCAGGACATGTGCCGATGCATATGATCCAACGCAACATGACCGAAGAGCTGGAAAGCTGCCACGAAGCGCCGTTCTACACCTTAGGGCCGTTGACAACAGATATCGCGCCGGGCTATGACCACTTCACCTCCGGCATTGGCGCGGCAATGATCGGCTGGTTTGGCTGCGCGATGCTGTGCTACGTGACGCCAAAAGAGCACCTCGGCCTGCCGAACAAAGAAGACGTGAAGCAAGGGCTGATTACCTACAAGATTGCCGCTCACGCCGCCGACCTGGCGAAGGGGCACCCGGGTGCGCAGATCCGCGACAACGCGATGTCGAAAGCGCGCTTCGAATTCCGCTGGGAAGACCAGTTTAACCTCGCGCTCGACCCGTTCACTGCCCGCGCCTATCACGATGAAACCCTGCCGCAGGAGTCCGGCAAGGTCGCCCATTTCTGCTCCATGTGCGGGCCGAAGTTCTGCTCGATGAAAATCAGCCAGGAAGTACGCAACTACGCCGCCGCGCAGACTATTGAAGTGGGAATGGCAGATATGTCGGAGAACTTCCGCGCCAAAGGCGGTGAAATCTACCTCAAAAAAGAGGAGGCATAATGTACCAGCCTGATTTCCCGACCGTGCCGTTCCGCCTCGGGCTTTATCCGGTGGTGGACAGCGTGCAATGGATTGAACGCCTGCTGCAGGCGGGCGTACGCACGATCCAACTGCGCATTAAAGATAAGCGTGATGAAGAGGTCGAAGCCGACGTCATGACCGCCATTGAATTGGGGCGTCGCTATAACGCCCGCCTGTTTATCAACGACTACTGGCGGCTGGCGATTAAGCACAACGCTTACGGCGTGCATCTGGGCCAGGAAGATCTTGAAACCACCGATCTGAAGGCGATTCAGGCGGCGGGGCTGCGCCTGGGTGTCTCCACTCACGATGATATGGAGATCGACGTCGCGCTGGCGGCTAAGCCTTCTTATATCGCACTCGGCCACGTCTTCCCCACGCAAACCAAGCAGATGCCTTCCGCCCCGCAGGGGCTGACGCAGCTGGCAAGTCATATTGAACGACTGGCCGATTACCCGACCGTCGCCATTGGCGGCATCAACCTGGAACGTGCGCCCGCGGTGCTGGCAACCGGCGTCGGCAGCATTGCCGTGGTCAGCGCCATTACCCAGGCGGCCGACTGGCAGGCAGCCACAGCGCAGCTGCTCGACATAGCGGGAGTCGGCGATGAATGACCGCGACTTTATGCGTTACAGCCGGCAGATCCTGCTCGGCGATATCGCGATTGAGGGCCAACAAAAACTGCTCGACAGCCATGTGCTGATTGTCGGTCTGGGCGGATTAGGCTCGCCTGCCGCGCTGTATCTGGCGGGA
This sequence comes from Citrobacter sp. LUTT5, assembly GCF_009905315.1. Classification (NCBI taxonomy): domain Bacteria; kingdom Pseudomonadati; phylum Pseudomonadota; class Gammaproteobacteria; order Enterobacterales; family Enterobacteriaceae; genus Citrobacter; species Citrobacter sp. LUTT5. The sequence goes on from NZ_CP047606.1 coordinate 4,743,929, forward strand.
GCAGGTATCGGCAAACTGACGCTGGTAGACGATGACGACATTCATTTGAGCAATCTGCAGCGCCAGATCCTGTTTACCACTGATGATATCGCGCGTTCAAAATCGCAGATTGCCCAGCAGCGCCTGACGCGGCTCAACCCGGATATCGAACTGGTATCGCTCCAGCAGCGACTGAAAGGCGATGCGCTCCGGCATGCGGTAGCGCGGGCCGACGTGGTGCTCGACTGTACCGACAACATGGCCACGCGTCAGGAAATTAACGCCGCCTGCGTGTCGCTCAACACCCCGCTCATCACCGCCAGCGCCGTCGGTTTCGGCGGCCAGTTGATGGTGCTCACGCCACCGTGGGAGCAAGGTTGTTACCGCTGCCTGTGGCCGGATGATGTAGAGCCTGAACGCAACTGCCGTACCGCCGGTATCGTCGGCCCGGTTGTCGGCGTGATGGGCACCTTGCAGGCGCTGGAAGCCATCAAACTGCTTAGCGGCATTGCGACGCCCAGCGGCGAGTTACGCCTGTTTGACGGTAAAACCAGCCAGTGGCGCAGCCTTGCGCTGCGTCGGGCCAATGGCTGCCCGGTATGTGGAGGGCAACATGCAGATTCAGTTCAATGATGAGCCGATGCAGTGCGCCGAGGGACAAACCGTCAGCGGGCTGCTCACCGAGCTTAATCAGCTTAAACCGGGCGCGGCGCTGGCGCTCAATCAGCAGATCCTGCCGCGCGAGCAGTGGCAGCAGCAAATCGTGCAGGAAGGCGACCAGATCCTGCTTTTTCAGGTTATTGCAGGGGGTTGATATGTTACGTATTGCCGACAAAACGTTTGATTCACATCTGTTCACCGGTACCGGAAAATTTGCCTCATCGCAGCTGATGGTCGAGGCGATTCGCGCCTCCGGCAGCCAGCTGGTCACGCTGGCCATGAAGCGCGTGGATTTGCGCCAGCATAACGATGCCATTCTGGCCCCGCTTATCGACGCGGGCGTGACGCTGCTGCCTAACACCTCCGGAGCGAAAACCGCTGAAGAGGCGATTTTCGCCGCCCAACTGGCGCGTGAAGCGTTGGGCACAAACTGGCTGAAATTAGAAATCCACCCAGATGCCCGCTGGCTATTGCCGGATCCGATTGAAACACTAAAAGCTGCCGAAGCACTGGTGAAACAGGGCTTTGTGGTGCTGCCCTACTGCGGTGCGGACCCGGTACTGTGCAAGCGGCTGGAAGACGTGGGCTGCGCGGCGGTGATGCCGCTCGGCGCACCTATCGGCTCTAACCAGGGGCTGGAAACCAAAGCGATGCTGGAGATTATTATCCAACAGGCCACTGTGCCAGTGGTGGTCGACGCCGGGATCGGCGTGCCCAGCCATGCGACGCAGGCGCTGGAAATGGGCGCTGACGCGGTGTTGGTCAACACGGCGATTGCCGTGGCGGACGATCCGGTGATGATGGCCACCGCTTTCCGTCTGGCGGTTGAAGCGGGCCTTCTGGCGCGCCAGGCCGTCCCCGGCAGCAAAAGCTCGCTCGCGCAGGCCACCAGCCCGTTGACGGGATTTCTGGAGGCACTGGCATGAATACCTTCACCGACCGCTGGCGACAGCTGGAGTGGGACGACATCCGCCTGCGTATCAACGGGAAAACCGCCGCTGACGTGGAACGCGCCCTCAACGCTTCGCAGCTTAGCCGCGATGATTTGATGGCGCTGCTCTCGCCTGCCGCCGCCGACTATCTGGAGCCGCTGGCACAGCGGGCGCAGAAGCTCACCCGCCAGCGTTTTGGCAACACGGTGAGCTTTTACGTGCCGTTGTATCTCTCCAACCTTTGTGCCAACGACTGCACCTACTGCGGTTTTTCGATGAGCAACCGTATCAAACGCAAAACGCTGGACGAAGATGAGATACAACGTGAGTGTGCGGCTATCCGTGAGCTGGGCTTTGAGCATCTGCTACTGGTCACCGGTGAACATCAGGCCAAAGTGGGGATGGATTACTTTCGTCGCCATTTGCCTGTCATTCGCCGACAGTTTGCCTCTTTACAGATGGAAGTACAGCCGCTGTCAGAGGCTGAATATGCGGAGCTGAAGACGCTGGGGCTGGATGGCGTGATGGTGTATCAGGAGAGCTATCATGAGGCGATTTACGCCCGCCACCATCTGAAGGGGAAAAAGCAGGATTTCTTCTGGCGACTGGAAACGCCGGACCGGCTGGGCCGCGCAGGGATCGACAAAATCGGTCTTGGCGCGTTGATTGGTTTGTCCGACAGCTGGCGGGTTGACTGCTATATGGTAGCTGAACATCTGCTGTGGATGCAGCAGCATTACTGGCAGAGCCGCTACTCTATCTCCTTCCCTCGCCTGCGCCCATGCACCGGAGGCGTTGAGCCTGCATCGATCATGGATGAGCGACAGTTGGTCCAGACCATTTGCGCGTTTCGTTTACTGGCACCAGAAATTGAGCTGTCGCTCTCCACCCGCGAATCGCCATGGTTTCGTGACCATGTGATCCCGTTGGCAATCAACAACGTCAGCGCCTTCTCAAAAACCCAGCCCGGTGGTTATGCCGATAACCCCCCCGAACTGGAACAGTTCTCCCCGCACGACGATCGTCGCCCGGAAGCCGTTGCTGAAGCACTGATGGCGCAGGGATTACAGCCCGTGTGGAAAGACTGGGACAGCTATCTGGGACGCGCGGCACAGATGCCCTAAGCCCAACGCTATCGCATAAACAAAAAAACCCGCTTTCGCGGGTTTTTTCTTCACTGGTGCTTAACTGCTCGGGCTCTGGCCTTCATCGCTATCGTAAGCCTTCGTGAAATTATCGGCGTTTACAGCGCGACAACGTTAACAGCAGACGGGCCTTTAGCGCCATTCTCCACGGAGAACTCCACCTTTTGACCTTCGTCTAACGTTTTAAAATCGTTACTCTGGATAGCGGAAAAATGCACAAACACATCCTTGCTACCGTCCTGAGGAGTGATAAAGCCGAAGCCTTTATCAGAGTTAAACCATTTTACTAAACCAGTCATTTTGTTAGACATAGATACTTCCTTTCATGTTTTTGAGCCGCTTATGCAGCGAAGATGGCCTGTTTTGCAGAAATAAACTTATGGGGCACTTAGGAGGAGGCTCATGAAGAAGAGTATCTGAGGATAACGCTTGAACTGAGAACTGCTTTACTAAAACTGCTTGCATAAGGTCTGTGTTCCAAACCGATGCAGCTATAGTAGACCTACTTCTAATCATTAAGCAAGCATTAATTTTTTTAATACCCACTGAGTGATGCAATGTTGAACCAACGCGGCTAAGCATCCTGGATAACAGCTTGATCTACAATGAACAAAAGCCCCGACTATTGCAGTCAGGGCTTTACGTTACTACACACTTCAAATTTAACATTAATAAACTTAACGATTTAATACTGCTGATGGTACTACTTTAAAATGTACACGTTTACTACAGATAATATTGGATTTTGATACTAACTAAAGCTTTCCTCTATTTACCGTTAAACACATTCCACCCGCTTGATAATAGAACTCAAGGCTGGTGACCTAAACAAGTACACTTCCCCTCGCAACATATACTCTTTGATGCGTTGCCTTATTTCCCTCGTGATAACCAAAAAGCAGAAATCACGAACAATTACTATTAAATCATGGCGTTACATCGTCGCGTTTTACTGATTTTTTGCGATTAGATATATCAACTACGTGGCCTGAAAGCATTGTCGAGGTGAAAAAATAGCGTTTTCAGCATCGACTATCCCATACAAAAAATACTTCGTGGCCTTTATCGCAAACCCCAATCAAGCTCTACTAACACTTACTACGTTAACAGCAAACTACAATTTCTCCGCTGTTAAGTATTAACATACGGGTTTAAAAAACGCTGTCAATACTGTTTTTTATAACATGTCTTTATTGACAGTAATTATATATTCCAGCATGTGATAAGCGAGTCAAAAAGCCGCTAGTCCCGGTCCAGATCGCAGGGTTTGGCCTCTTTTTGTAACCGGTTTCAGAAAAAGCGGATTTCTTTGTGATGCTTTGCACACAATCGTTGCAAAGCAGTTGTTGCTATAGCTGGCTCGCGATAATTATCAACTCACACATGTTGATCGAGACTGCTTATGAAAAACATCGTTTTATGCTGTGCCGCCGGAATGTCCACCAGCATGCTGGTGCAAAGGATGAAAGATGCCGCCCAGAAAAAAGGCGTCGACGTCACTATCAAAGCCGTCCCGGTGGCCGAGTTTGAAGAGAATATCGCTACAGCGGATATCGTTTTGCTCGGTCCACAAGTTAAGTATGAACAGGCCAAGCTACAGGCGATCGCCGACCCACTAGGCAAAAAGGTCGCCGTTATAGACATGATGGATTACGGCATGATGAAAGGCGATGCGGTACTGGACAAGGCGCTGAAACTACTGGAGTGATGGTATGGAAGAGTTAGAAACGATCATCATGGAGTTATTGGTAAACGCTGGCGCTGCACGCAGCCAGGCCCTGACGGCATTGCAACTGGCGCGTAAAGGTGATTTCTCCGGTGCAGAACAAGCGATGACGGAATCACGCGAGTACGTTAAACAAGCGCATAAAATCCAGACCCAGCTGATCGGAATTGACGAAGGAACCGGCAAGCTACCGGTTAATCTCATCACCGTCCATTCGCAGGATCACCTGATGAACGCGATGGTGATTCAGGATTTGGCGGGAGATATGATTGAGCTTTATCGGCGGTTACCGCCGGTAAATTAATGACACTGCCGGATGGCTTCGTAGCCTCGTAGACCTGATAAGCGCCATCAGAAATAAACCTGGACATAAAAAAACCCGCCGAAGCGGGTTTTTTATTATGGTCGGCAACGATTAATCGTTGTCAGAACCGCCCAGGCCTGCGTTCAGCAGTTCTGCCAGGCTGGCAGACGCATCTTCAGCAGTCACCTGCGGTGCAGCTGGCAGTTCGCCCGCTGCGCGACGGCGCATACGATCCTGGTGGTACGCGTAACCGGTACCTGCCGGGATCAGACGACCCACGATTACGTTCTCTTTCAGACCGCGCAGTTCATCACGTTTACCTGCAACAGCGGCTTCGGTCAGGACACGCGTGGTTTCCTGGAACGATGCTGCAGAGATGAAGGACTCGGTTGCCAGAGACGCTTTGGTGATACCCAGCAGATCGCGGGAGAAGGTTGCACCCACTTTGCCGTTCGCTTCCAGCTCGCGGTTAGCGATCTTGACGCGGGAGTATTCAACCTGCTCGCCTTCCAGGAAGTCGGAGCTACCAGCGCTTTCGATGGTGGCTTTACGCAGCATCTGACGAACGATAACTTCGATGTGTTTATCGTTAATCTTAACACCCTGCAGACGGTATACGTCCTGAACTTCGTTAACGATGTAACGAGTTACAGCATGCACACCACGCAGACGCAGGATGTCGTGCGGCGCTTCCGGACCGTCGGAAACAACGTCACCACGTTCTACACGTTCACCTTCGAACACGTTGAGCTGACGCCATTTCGGAATCATCTCTTCGTACGGTTCGCTACCGTCTACCGGGGTGATAACCAGACGACGTTTACCTTTGGTTTCTTTACCGAAGGAAATGATGCCGCTGATTTCAGCCAGGATTGCCGGCTCTTTCGGACGACGTGCTTCGAACAGGTCAGCAACGCGCGGCAGACCACCGGTGATATCCTTGGTACCGCCGGATTCCTGCGGAACACGCGCCAGGGTGTCACCAGAACTGATCTGTACGCCATCTTCCAACTGAACAATCGCTTTACCCGGCAGGAAGTACTGAGCAGGCATATCGGTGCCTGGGATCAGAACGTCGTTGCCCTGAGCATCAACAATTTTCAGTGCCGGACGCAGGTCTTTACCACCCGCAGTACGCTCTGCAGAATCCAGAACCACCAGGGAAGACAGACCGGTCAGCTCGTCGGTCTGACGAGTAATGGTCTGGCCGTCGATCATGTCAGTGAAGCGGACGAAACCACTCACTTCGGTGATAACCGGCATGGTGTGCGGATCCCAGTTTGCTACGGTTTCGCCGCCAGCAACCTGTTCGCCATCACCTTTCGCCATAACGGAGCCGTAAGGCACTTTATAGCTTTCTTTGGTACGGCCGAATTCGTCGATCAGTTTCAGTTCGGTGTTACGTGAGGTGATAACCAGTTTACCGCTGGAGTTCACAACCGACTTCGCATTGCTCAGACGGATGCTACCTTTGTTTTTCACCTGAATGCTGGATTCAGCTGCCGCACGAGATGCCGCACCACCGATGTGGAACGTACGCATCGTCAGCTGTGTACCCGGTTCACCGATGGACTGTGCCGCGATAACGCCGATTGCTTCACCTTTGTTGATGATGTGGCCACGCGCCAGGTCACGACCGTAGCAGTGCGCACATACACCAAAGTCGGTGTCACAAGATACAACAGAACGGACTTTGACGGAGTCAACGGAGTTCTCTTCCAGCAGGTCACACCACTGTTCGTGCAGCAGCGTGTTGCGTGGAACCAGAATATCCGCCGTACCCGGCTTCAGAACGTCTTCAGCAGTTACACGACCCAGAACGCGATCGCGCAGCGGCTCTTTAACATCACCACCCTCGATAACCGGGGTCATGGTGATGCCTTCCAGAGTGCCGCAATCGTCTTCAGTAACAACCAGGTCCTGCGCAACGTCGACCAGACGACGAGTCAGATAACCGGAGTTCGCTGTTTTCAGTGCGGTATCCGCCAGACCTTTACGCGCACCGTGAGTAGAGATGAAGTACTGGAGTACGTTCAGACCTTCACGGAAGTTCGCGGTGATTGGCGTTTCGATGATGGAGCCATCTGGCTTCGCCATCAGACCACGCATACCGGCCAGCTGACGAATCTGTGCTGCAGAACCACGCGCACCGGAGTCGGCCATCATGTAGATGCTGTTGAAGGAAACCTGCTGCTCTTCTACGCCGTCACGGTTAATAACGGTTTCGGTTTGCAGGTTATCCATCATCGCTTTGGATACACGATCGTTCGCCGCAGCCCAGATATCGATAACTTTGTTATAGCGTTCGCCCGCGGTTACCAGACCAGACTGGAACTGCTCCTGGATCTCAGCAACTTCAGCTTCCGCTTCAGAGATGATCTCGTGTTTCTTCTCTGGGATGACCATGTCATCAATACCAACAGATGCACCTGAACGCGCTGCATAAGCAAAGCCGGTGTACATTGTCTGGTCAGCGAAGATAACGGTCGGCTTCAGGCCCAGAATGCGGTAACAGGTGTTCAGCATTTTGGAGATAGCTTTCTTGCCCAGCGCCTGGTTAACGATGGAGAAAGGCAGACCTTTCGGTACGATCATCCACAGAATGGCGCGACCAACGGTCGTGTCTTTCAGACTGGTGTGCGCAACGAATTCGCCGTTTTCATCTTTTTCGTATTCAGTGATACGCACTTTAACGCGCGCATGCAGAGAGGCCAGACCTGCGCGATAGATACGCTCAGCTTCTTTCGGGCCAGTCAGCACCATGCCTTCGCCTTTGGCGTTAACACAGTCACGGGTCATGTAGTACAGACCCAATACAACGTCCTGAGACGGAACGATGATAGGTTCGCCGTTCGCCGGAGACAGGATGTTGTTGGTAGACATCATCAGCGCACGCGCTTCGAGCTGGGCTTCCAGCGTCAGCGGTACGTGAACAGCCATCTGGTCACCATCGAAGTCGGCGTTATATGCCGCACAAACCAGCGGGTGAAGCTGGATAGCTTTACCTTCGATCAGTACCGGTTCAAATGCCTGGATACCCAGACGGTGCAGTGTTGGTGCACGGTTCAGCAGTACCGGGTGTTCGCGGATAACTTCGTCCAGGATATCCCAAACGACAGCTTCTTCACGCTCAACCATTTTCTTAGCGGCTTTGATGGTGGTGGCCAGGCCACGCAGTTCCAGCTTGCCGTAGATGAACGGTTTGAACAGTTCCAGTGCCATTTTCTTCGGCAGGCCGCACTGATGCAGACGCAGGTATGGACCTACGGTGATTACAGAACGACCGGAGTAGTCAACACGCTTACCGAGCAGGTTCTGACGGAAACGACCCTGCTTACCTTTGATCATGTCGGCCAAAGATTTCAGAGGACGTTTGTTAGAACCGGTGATCGCACGACCGCGACGACCGTTATCCAGCAGGGCGTCAACCGCTTCCTGCAGCATACGTTTTTCGTTGCGTACGATGATGTCCGGCGCAGCCAGATCCAGCAGACGCTTAAGACGGTTGTTACGGTTGATAACGCGACGATACAGATCGTTCAGATCCGACGTTGCGAAACGACCACCATCCAGCGGAACCAGCGGACGCAGATCTGGCGGCAGAACCGGCAGAACGGTCAGGATCATCCACTCTGGCTTGTTGCCAGACTGTACGAAGGCTTCCAGCAGTTTGATACGCTTGGTCAGCTTCTTACGCTTGGTTTCGGAGTTGGTTTCGTTCAGCTCTTCGCGCAGAGTTTCACACTCTTGCTCCAGATCCATGCTCTTCAGCAGGGCCTGGATTGCTTCCGCACCCATCTTCGCGTCGAATTCGTCACCGAACTCTTCCAGCGCGTCCAGATACTGCTCTTCAGTCAGGATCTGTTGACGTTCCAGATTAGTCATACCGCCTTCGATAACCACATAAGATTCGAAGTACAGTACGCGTTCGATATCACGCAGCGGCATATCAAGCAGCAAACCGATACGGGACGGCAGAGATTTCAGGAACCAGATGTGAGCAGTCGGAGACGCCAGCTCGATGTGGCCCATACGCTCACGGCGTACTTTGGTCTGGGTCACTTCAACGCCGCACTTCTCACAGATCACACCACGGTGTTTCAGGCGCTTGTACTTACCGCACAGGCACTCGTAGTCTTTTACCGGCCCAAAGATACGGGCGCAGAAAAGGCCATCACGTTCAGGTTTGAACGTACGGTAGTTGATGGTTTCCGGCTTCTTAACTTCACCGAAAGACCATGAACGGATCATGTCTGGCGAGGCCAGAGCAATTTTGATCGCATCAAACTCTTCGGTTTTAGTCTGCGCTTTCAGAAACTTTAATAAATCTTTCACGGATTTGCTCCCGTCGGAGTTAGCACAATCTGGCGCTGGCTGTTACGCCAGCACCAGTGACCTGTTTGATCGAGAGTTACTCGTCTTCCAGCTCGATGTTGATACCCAGCGAACGAATCTCTTTCAACAGTACGTTGAAGGATTCCGGCATGCCTGGTTCCATCTGATGGTTGCCGTCCACGATGTTTTTATACATCTTAGTACGACCGTTCACGTCATCAGACTTAACGGTGAGCATTTCCTGCAGGGTGTATGCTGCGCCATATGCTTCCAGCGCCCACACTTCCATCTCCCCGAAGCGCTGACCACCGAACTGCGCCTTACCACCCAGCGGCTGCTGAGTAACCAGGCTGTAAGAACCGGTAGAACGCGCATGCATCTTGTCATCAACCAGGTGGTTCAGTTTCAGCATGTACATGTAGCCAACGGTAACCTGGCGCTCGAACTGCTCACCGGTACGACCGTCGAACAGTGTGATCTGACCGGAAGTCGGCAGGCCACCCAGCTGTAACAGTTCCTTGATTTCAGACTCTTTCGCACCGTCGAATACCGGCGTTGCGATCGGCATACCTTTTTTCAGGTTTTCAGCCAGACGCAGAACTTCTTCATCACTGAAGGTATTCAGGTCAACTTTCTGACGAACATCTGAACCCAGATCGTAAGCACGCTGGATGAATTCGCGCAGTTTCGCGACTTCCTGCTGCTGTTTCAGCATGGCGTTGATCTTATCGCCGATACCTTTTGCAGCCATACCCAGGTGGGTTTCAAGGATCTGACCGATGTTCATACGCGATGGTACGCCCAGCGGGTTCAGTACGATATCTACCGGCGTACCGTTAGCATCGTGTGGCATATCTTCGATCGGGTTGATCTTAGAGATTACACCCTTGTTACCGTGACGACCTGCCATCTTATCACCAGGCTGGATCCGACGTTTAACCGCCAGATAAACCTTAACAATCTTCAGCACGCCCGGTGCCAGATCGTCGCCCTGAGTGATTTTACGGCGTTTCGCTTCGAGTTTTTTCTCGAATTCGTGTTTCAGTTCGTCGTACTGCTCAGCCAGTTGTTCCAGCTGATTCTGTTTTTCTTCGTCGGTCAGGCCGAGTTCTAACCAGCGGTCGCGCGGCAGTTTGTCGAGCTTCTCAGCTTCAACACCACCGGAAACCAGCACAGCGTAGATACGGCTGAACAGGCCAGCTTCGAGGATCTGCAGTTCTTCAGACAGGTCTTTTTTCGCCTGCTTCAGCTGCATCTCTTCGATTTCCAGCGCACGTTTGTCTTTTTCTACGCCATCGCGAGTAAAGACCTGAACGTCGATAATCGTACCGGAAACACCGTTTGGCACGCGCAGAGAAGAGTCTTTAACGTCAGACGCTTTCTCACCGAAGATCGCACGCAGCAGCTTCTCTTCTGGCGTCAGTTGGGTTTCACCTTTCGGCGTTACCTTACCAACCAGAATGTCGCCACCGGTCACTTCCGCACCGATATAAACGATACCGGATTCATCCAGTTTGGAGAGCGCAGCTTCACCCACGTTCGGGATGTCAGCGGTGATCTCTTCTGGCCCCAGCTTGGTGTCACGGGACACACATGCCAGTTCCTGAATGTGGATGGTAGTGAAACGGTCTTCCTGAACAACACGCTCGGATACGAGGATGGAGTCTTCGAAGTTGTAACCATTCCATGGCATGAATGCCACGCGCATGTTCTGGCCCAGCGCCAGTTCACCGAGGTCGGTGGACGGACCGTCAGCCAGCACATCACCACGTTCAACCGGCTCGCCCAGAGATACGCAAGGCATCTGGTTGATACAGGTGTTCTGGTTAGAACGGGTGTATTTGGTCAGGTTATAAATGTCGATACCTGCTTCGCCCGGGTACATCTCGTCTTCGTTAACTTTGATAACGATACGGGAAGCATCCACGTACTGAACAGTACCGCCACGTTTAGCAACTGCAGTAACACCGGAGTCAACGGCAACAGCACGTTCCATACCGGTACCAACCAGCGGCTTATCAGCGCGCAGAGTCGGAACCGCCTGACGTTGCATGTTCGCACCCATCAATGCACGGTTGGCGTCATCGTGTTCCAGGAACGGGATCAGGGACGCACCGACGGATACCACTTGCTGGGTGGATACGTCCATGTAGTCAACCTGATCACGGCTGAACAAGCTGGATTCGCCTTTGCTACGGCAGGTAACCAGATCTTCTACAAAGTGGCCTTCGTCATCCAGGTTGGAGTTCGCCTGAGCGATAACGTAGTTGCCTTCTTCGATAGCAGACAGGTAATGAATTTCGTCAGTTACAACACCGTCGGTCACTTTACGGTACGGAGTCTCGAGGAAGCCGTATTCGTTAGTCTGTGCATACACGGACAGGGAGTTGATCAGACCGATGTTCGGACCTTCAGGCGTTTCGATTGGACATACGCGACCGTAGTGAGTCGGGTGTACGTCTCGAACTTCGAAGCCTGCGCGTTCACGGGTCAGACCGCCTGGGCCGAGTGCAGAGATACGACGTTTGTGCGTAATCTCAGACAGCGGGTTGTTCTGGTCCATAAACTGAGACAGCTGGCTGGAACCAAAGAACTCTTTCACTGCTGCAGAAATCGGCTTGGCGTTGATCATATCCTGAGGCATCAGGGTATCCAGATCGCCCAGAGACAGACGCTCTTTCACCGCACGCTCAACACGTACCAGGCCAACGCGGAACTGGTTTTCCGCCATTTCGCCTACGGAACGGATACGACGGTTGCCGAGGTGGTCGATATCATCGACTTCGCCTTTACCGTTACGGATATCGATGAGCTTCTTCATCACTTCGATGATGTCGTCTTTGCTCAGGATACCGGAACCTTCGATTTCGTCGCGCAGCAGAGAACGGTTGAACTTCATACGACCGACCGCAGACAGGTCATAGCGGTCTTCGGAGAAGAACAGGTTCTCGAACAGGCTTTCAGCAGCTTCACGAGTCGGCGGCTCACCAGGACGCATCATGCGGTAGATTTCTACCAGTGCGCTCAGACGATCGTTGGTTGGGTCGACGCGTACAGTTTCAGAAATGTACGGACCGTGGTCCAGATCGTTAGTGAACAGCGTTTCGATACGCTTGTGACCAGACTGGCTCAGCTTAGCCAGCAGATCCAGGCTCAGCTCCATGTTAGCTGCGCAGATCAACTCGCCAGTAGATTCGTCAACGTAGTCTTTAGCCGCAACTTTACCAGCAATGTATTCAACTGGAACTTCGATATGTTTGATATCGTCTTTTTCCAGTTGGCGAATGTGGCGCGCAGTGATACGACGGCCTTTTTCGACGTAGACTTTGCCGTTAGCTTCAATGTCAAAGGAGGCGGTTTCACCACGCAGGCGTTCCGGCACCAGTTCCATCTGCAGCTTGTTGTCGCGAATTTCGAAAACAACTTTTTCAAAGAACAGGTCAAGGATCTGCTCAGTGGTGTAGTTCAGTGCACGCAGAATAATGGTCGCAGGCAGTTTACGGCGACGGTCAATACGTACGAACAGGTTGTCCTTCGGATCGAATTCGAAGTCCAGCCAGGAACCACGGTAAGGGATGATGCGCGCGTTATACAGCACTTTACCCGAAGAGTGGGTTTTACCTTTGTCGGAGTCAAAGAAGACGCCAGGACTACGGTGCAGCTGAGAAACGATAACACGCTCAGTACCATTGATTACAAAGGTACCGTTGTCAGTCATGAGCGGAATTTCGCCCATGTAGACTTCTTGTTCTTTAATGTCTTTTACGGTGCCTTCCGGCGCTTCGCGCTCGTAGATCACCAGACGCAGTTTTACGCGCAGCGGTGCGGAATAGGTCACGCCACGGATCTGACATTCCTGAACGTCAAACACCGGTTCGCCAAGGCGGTAGCTGACGTATTGCAGCTCGGAATTACCGCTGTAGCTCTGAATCGGGAAAACGGAACGGAAAGCTGCTTCCAGACCATACTGCCCTTCAGGATCTTGCTCGATGAACTTCTGAAACGAGTCAAGCTGGATAGAAAGGAGATAAGGTATGTCCAACACTTGTGGACGTTTACCAAAATCCTTACGAATACGTTTTTTCTCGGTATAGGAGTAAACCATTAGGGTTCCTCAGCTCGCTGACAAGTCGACCCATCTGTCCGACGAAGGGACAGTTTGTGCAACACTATTTTGTTGACCGGAAAATCGAATACTTTCCGCAATGCCTGTTGCTATCACGCTTAAACCATTTCATTGCGATTTACACAGAACGGATGCTCTGTCGCAGTATATTAAGACGTCGATAGAAACAAGCATTGAAAGGCACAGCAGTAGTCAAACAGTGTGAAATGCTACTGGCGCCTTACAGCGCAAAAAGGCTGGTGACTAAAAAGTCACCAGCCATCAGCCTAATTTCTTAGGCTGCAACCAGAAAAGTTGGCTTATTTAACTTCAACTTCAGCGCCAGCTTCTTCCAGAGATTTTTTCAGTGCTTCTGCGTCGTCTTTGCTGATGCCTTCTTTCAGGGCAGCCGGAGCAGATTCTACCAGGTCTTTAGCTTCTTTCAGACCCAGGCCAGTTGCGCCACGTACTGCTTTGATAACAGCAACTTTGTTAGCGCCAGCAGCTTTCAGAATTACGTCGAATTCAGTTTTTTCTTCAGCAGCTTCAGCCGGGCCAGCAGCTACAGCTACAGCAGCAGCAGCGGAAACACCGAATTTTTCTTCCATTGCAGAGATCAGTTCTACAACGTCCATTACGGACATAGCGGATACTGCTTCAATGATTTGATCTTTAGTGATAGACATTTAAATTGTTCCTGAAAATCAGAATAAGTTTATACGTAAGCAGATGCTTGAGAAAGATAACTGCGATTAAGCAGCTTCTTTCGCATCGCGTACAGCAGCCAGAGTACGAACCAGTTTGCCAGCCGAAGCTTCTTTCATGGTTGCCATCAGGCGTGCAATTGCTTCTTCGTAGGTCGGCAGAGTTGCCAGGCGATCGATTTGCGATGCCGGGATCAATTCACCTTCAAAGGCTGCGGCTTTGACCTCAAATTTTGCATTCGCTTTCGCGAACTCTTTGAACAGACGAGCAGCAGCGCCCGGGTGTTCCATAGAGTATGCAATCAGGGTCGGACCAACAAACGTGTCTTTCAGGCACTCGAACTGAGTACCTTCAACGACGCGGCGCAGCAGGGTGTTACGAACAACACGCATGTATACGCCAGCTTCACGACCTGCTTTACGCAGTTCAGTCATTTTATCTACAGTTACGCCACGGGAATCCGCAACTACTGCAGACAGCGCGCCTTTGGCTACTTCGCTGACTTCAGCAACAATCGCTTGTTTGTCTTGAAGATTTAAAGCCATTAGCTTTGCTCCTGGATGTTTGCCGGAACTCATGTTCCGGAACTCACTTCACTCTCACCAACGGAGAGAGCGTCTAAATACGGTGAGCAGAAACAAGCCAGAGTATCAGAAATAATCTTAGCGTTCTGTCACCGTCTACGCAGGGCATTAAGTTTCTTACGAAACACCTGCGGTCTTCGACGGAGGCCTGGATAGGCCAGGCTCCAACGAACAAATCTTGTCTATGACTTCGCCCTTTGAACCGTAGCTGTGTTAGCTGCTCTCGTTCACACCGGTCATGTAGTTAACTACACTCCCGGCGATTCACTCAATTGCTGCCTTGCTACAATTCAAATGACTCGCATAGAGTTCTGTTTATTTCAACAGAAACGTGGGGGTAAGATTGTAGACAAAATCACCGCCCACGTAAAGGCGAATATTAGTTCGCCACAGTCGCAGTCAGACCGGACTGATCAACGGCAACACCAGCACCCATGGTGGTGGAGATGCTAACTTTCTTGATGTACACGCCTTTAGCCTGAGTCGGTTTCGCTTTTTTCAGCGCAACCAGCAGAGATTCCAGGTTTTCTTTCAGTTTGTCAGCGTCAAAATCCACTTTACCGATGGTAGTGTGAATGATGCCGTTTTTGTCGTTACGGTAACGAACCTGACCTGCTTTAGCGTTCTTAACCGCTTCAGCAACGTTAGGGGTTACAGTACCAACTTTCGGGTTTGGCATCAGGCCACGCGGGCCCAGAACCTGACCCAGCTGGCCAACAACGCGCATTGCATCCGGGGAAGCAATAACAACGTCAAAGTTCATTTCGCCTTTCTTGATCTGGTCAGCCAGATCTTCCATACCTACCAGCTCAGCGCCTGCAGCTTTAGCAGCTTCAGCGTTTGCGCCCTGGGCAAATACGGCTACGCGAACGGAACGGCCAGTACCGTGCGGCAGTACAGTTGCACCACGTACGTTCTGGTCAGATTTACGAGCATCGATGCCGAGGTTAACGGCAACGTCTACGCTTTCTACGAATTTAGCAGTGGCCAGCTCTTTCAGCAGAGCAATAGCTTCGTTGATGTCGTACTGTTTAGTTGCATCAACTTTGTCACGGATCACGCGCATACGCTTGGTCAGTTTAGCCATTTCTTAGTCCTCCACTACCAGGCCCATGGAACGTGCAGTACCTTCAATGGAGCGAGTCATCGCTTCAATGTCGGAACCAGTCATGTCGGCAGCTTTGGTCTGCGCGATTTCCTGCAGCTGAGCGCGGGAAATTTTACCCACTTTGTCTTTGTTCGGCTTACCGGAACCAGACTTGATACCAGCCGCTTTCTTCAGCAGAACTGCTGCCGGAGGCGTTTTGGTAACGAAAGTGAAAGAACGGTCAGCGTAAACGGTGATAACAACCGGGATCGGCAGACCTTTTTCCATGGAATCAGTTTTTGCGTTGAACGCTTTGCAGAATTCCATGATGTTCACGCCTTGTTGACCCAGTGCTGGACCTACCGGCGGACTCGGGTTAGCCATACCAGCTGCAACTTGCAGCTTGACGTAGGCCTGGACTTTCTTAGCCATTCTAAATTCCTCTAGTTGGGTTATAGCGCCTCAAGGAGGCTCCCCGTGATTAAATTCGTTTTACGGACAGGGTCCATAAAAACAAAAGGCGCGAAATTGTATTCCAATCTCGCGCCTTGTGCAACGATTAAATCGCCGCTTTTTTGATCGCTGTTTAGGCTTTTTCTACCTGGGCAAAGTCCAGTTCTACCGGGGTCGCACGACCAAAGATAGAAACAGAGACTTTCAGGCGGGACTTCTCGTAGTCCACTTCTTCAACCACGCCGTTAAAGTCAGCAAACGGACCGTCACTAACGCGAACCATTTCACCTGGCTCAAACATCGTTTTCGGACGCGGTTTATCACCAACCTGCTGCAGACGGTTCATGATCGCATCAACTTCTTTGTCGCTGATCGGCGCCGGACGGTCAGATGTACCGCCGATAAAGCCCATCACACGCGGCACGCTACGCACCAGGTGCCAGCTTGCGTCATTCATCACCATCTGGACCAGTACATAGCCCGGGAAGAATTTACGTTCGCTCTTGCGACGCTGGCCACCACGGATTTCGACCACTTCTTCGGTCGGCACCATGACTTCGCCAAACAGCTCTTCCATATTTTGTAACTTGATATATTCGCGCAGCGACGTGGCTACGCGGCCTTCAAAACCGGAAAACGCCTGAACGACGTACCAGCGCTTTTTAGGGGCTTCAGACATCTTAGAACCTCAGGCCAGTGATAAAGGATACCAGGCGAACCAGAATACCATCCAGTCCCCACAGGATCAGTGACATTACTGCGGTAACCGCAGCCACAATTAATGTGGTGTGCAATGTTTCCTGGCGAGTTGGCCAAATGACCTTACGGACTTCGGTTCTCGCTTCACGGGCAAAAGCAACGGTCGCTTTACCTTTTGTTGTCAACAGCGCGACACCACCCGCTGCGGCAATCAGAATCACTACGGCCAGCGCACGCAGCGGCAGCATCATGTCACGATAGAGGTAGTTGCCAACGATAGCTACAAGCAGCAATACAGCGACAACAACCCACTTCATCGCTTCCAGGCCGCGCCCGCTTCCTTGAGCTTCGGTATTCGCACTCATAAACCAACCTGTCAGAAGTATTCTACAAACATTTTCACCCCGCGTAAGCGAGGCGATCCAAACCGAAATGCTCTGGTGCGTTTCGGACTAAACGCCCTCTTCAGAGCCTGTCTCAGCAATGATTATGACAAAAAAAATCACTGATGAGCCAGGTTCTGGTGTGAAAGCGTGCAAAAAGGGCATCAAATGATGCCCTTTTATTGCGCATTGCGTCAAATGTTATTCGGCAATTAGCTCATTACTTTGGCAACAACGCCCGCACCAACAGTACGGCCGCCTTCACGGATTGCGAAACGCAGACCGTCGTCCATCGCGATCGGGTGGATCAGGGTAACAACCATTTTGATGTTGTCGCCCGGCATTACCATCTCTACGCCTTCCGGCAGTTCGATGGTACCAGTCACGTCAGTAGTACGGAAGTAGAACTGCGGACGGTAGCCTTTGAAGAACGGAGTATGACGGCCGCCTTCGTCTTTGGACAGAATGTACACTTCAGATTCAAACTTGGTGTGCGGCTTGATAGAGCCCGGCTTAGCCAGTACCTGACCACGTTCGATTTCTTCACGTTTGATACCACGCAGCAGAACACCAACGTTCTCACCAGCACGGCCTTCGTCCAGCAGTTTGCGGAACATTTCAACGCCAGTACAGGTAGACTTAGCAGTCTCTTTGATACCAACGATTTCAACTTCTTCACCAACCTTGATGATACCGCGCTCTACACGACCGGTAACAACGGTACCACGACCGGAGATGGAGAATACGTCTTCGATAGGCAGCAGGAACGGCTTGTCAATCGCACGCTCTGGTTCTGGGATGTAAGAATCCAGGAAGCCAGCCAGTTCGATGATTTTCGCTTCCCACTCTGCTTCGCCTTCCAGCGCTTTCAGAGCAGAACCACGAACGATCGGAGTGTCGTCGCCCGGGAAATCGTACTGAGACAGAAGTTCACGAACTTCCATTTCTACCAGTTCCAGCAGCTCTTCGTCATCAACCATGTCGCATTTGTTCAGGAACACGATGATGTACGGAACGCCTACCTGACGACCCAGCAGGATGTGCTCACGAGTCTGCGGCATCGGGCCGTCAGTCGCAGCAACAACCAGGATCGCGCCGTCCATCTGCGCAGCACCGGTGATCATGTTTTTAACATAGTCGGCGTGGCCCGGGCAGTCTACGTGTGCGTAGTGGCGAGTCGGGGTGTCATATTCAACGTGAGAAGTGTTGATGGTGATACCACGTGCTTTTTCTTCCGGCGCGTTATCGATCTGATCGAATGCGCGAGCAGCACCGCCGTAGGTTTTAGCCAGAACGGTAGTGATTGCAGCGGTCAGCGTTGTTTTACCATGGTCAACGTGGCCGATAGTACCGACGTTAACGTGCGGTTTAGTACGTTCAAATTTTTCTTTAGACATCGATTGTCCCTCTAAGACACGGATAAATCGGTGATATCACCACATCAACCAGGCAATATACCTGAGCTGTTGAATGCTTTTAAAAGTAAACAGAGAGAAACGGGAAGGAGAAGTGAAGTGGTGCTGATACCCAGAGTCGAACTGGGGACCTCACCCTTACCAAGGGTGCGCTCTACCAACTGAGCCATATCAGCACGTCTGGAGCGGGCAGCGGGAATCGAACCCGCATCATCAGCTTGGAAGGCTGAGGTAATAGCCATTATACGATGCCCGCATCCTGAAACTCGGCTACCCAGTTCTTTCTGTAACAAAAAAGAGATTTCTCTCTTTTCTGTTCGAGCTGATTAATTTTTTAATCAACTCAGGCGGCGATAACGCTGCCAGAAAGTGGTGGTGGGGGAAGGATTCGAACCTTCGAAGTCTGTGACGGCAGATTTACAGTCTGCTCCCTTTGGCCGCTCGGGAACCCCACCGGACTTGATGGTGCCGACTACCGGAATCGAACTGGTGACCTACTGATTACAAGTCAGTTGCTCTACCTACTGAGCTAAGTCGGCATCAAGTAGCGCGCATTTTATGGAGACATGCGCACTCATGCAACTAAAAAATTGCATAAAATGTTCTATCGCTCACATTTTGCACTATGCGACCGATAAATAATCTATTTCTTCTTTGGATTGGACAAATTTCCAACGCCAGGTGCCACCTCAGGGAGGAATTTTGCTCCGGCATGCGCGCGTTGATAGAGAGAAAGCACATCTTTATACATCTGGAATACCCGTCACATTGCATTTCAGAGGATGATTTTTTCTTATTATTCCCCTCCATCTGGTGTTACCCTCCTGCCCATTGTCCAAATTAACTGAAATGTGCGTGCCATTGCGTACCGGGGATGATTTCGTTTTTTACCGCAGACCTGATATAGCAATGACAGCCAGACCATGCGTATGAGTATAAAAGAGCAAGCGTTAACGTCGCCTTACCTACAGTTTGATCGCAACCAGTGGGCTGCGCTTCGTGATTCCGTGCCGATGACTCTGACCGAGGAAGAGATTGCTCGTCTTAAAGGCATTAACGAAGACTTATCGCTGGAAGAAGTTGCCGAGATTTATTTGCCTCTCTCGCGTTTGCTAAACTTTTACATCAGTTCAAACCTGCGACGTCAGGCAGTGCTGGAGCAATTTTTAGGCACGAATGGCGAGCGTATTCCTTATATTATTAGTATTGCTGGCAGCGTTGCCGTCGGTAAAAGTACGACAGCGCGTGTTTTGCAGGCCTTACTCAGTCGCTGGCCAGAGCATCGTAAGGTTGAATTGATTACTACCGATGGCTTTCTCCACCCTAACCAGGTATTGAAAGATCGTGGACTAATGAAGAAGAAAGGCTTCCCCCAGTCCTATGATATGCATCGCTTGGTTAAATTCGTTTCCGATCTGAAATCAGGCGTACCTAACGTCACGGCGCCGGTCTATTCCCATCTCATCTATGATGTGATCCCTGATGGCGACAAAACCGTTGCCCAGCCCGACATATTAATACTCGAAGGGTTAAATGTATTACAAAGCGGGATGGACTATCCTCACGATCCACATCATGTATTTGTTTCTGACTTTGTCGACTTTTCTATTTATGTTGATGCGCCAGAAGAATTACTCCAGACGTGGTATATCAACCGCTTTCTGAAATTCCGTGAAGGGGCGTTTACCAACCCGGACTCTTATTTCCATAACTATGCAAAATTATCAGAAGATGAGGCTATCAATACTGCCACATCGCTATGGAAAGAAATTAACTGGCTGAATTTAAAGCAAAACATTTTACCAACACGTGAAAGAGCCAGCTTGATTATGACTAAAAGCGCCAATCATGCCGTTGAGCAAGTCAGGCTACGTAAATAAATAAAAAAGGGGAGCCTCAGCTCCCCTTTTTATTATTCAGCACTTCTCAGCGATATTTCTCCACCCATCCAGGGTTTGATCTCGCCATTTTGTTCAAGCAATAATGCACCTTGCGTGTCTATTCCACGAGAGATACCAAATATTTCTTTATCACCAATAATAAGTTTTACCGGGCGGTCGATAAAGTTATCCAGTTTCTTCCAGCGAGACAGATACGGTGCTAATCCTTCGTGCTCAAAGAGCACCAACGCAGCGCGCAACTCACGTATCAGTCGGGCAGCAAGGGTATTGCGGTCAATGTTAATGCCCGCTTCCTGCAGGTTAATCCAGCCTTGATTAACCACATTTTCCTCAACCCGGCGCATGGACATATTAATACCTGCACCGATAACAATTTGCGCGGCATCACCTGTCTTACCGGTCAGTTCAACCAGGATCCCTGCCAGTTTACGGTCGAGTAAATAGAGGTCGTTGGGCCATTTTACACGGACTTTATCCGCCCCCAGATCGCGCAAAACCTCAGCCATGACGATACCAATAACCAGACTCAGGCCAATCGCGGCGGCCGGTCCTTGTTCCAGCCGCCAGAACATTGAGAGGTAAAGGTTGGCACCAAACGGTGAAAACCATTTCCGACCACGGCGGCCGCGCCCGGCCTGCTGATATTCAGCGACACAGGCATCCCCTGACTCCAGCTGACCTATTCGGTCCATCAGGTACTGATTGGTTGAGTCGATAACCGGCAGGACAGTGATATTTCCACCATCCAGTTGAGAATGAATAAGTGAGGCATCTAATAGTTGGATAGGCTCCGGTAAGCTGTATCCTTTACCTGGAACAGTAAAGACATCAACCCCCCAGTCGCGCAACGTCTGGACATGCTTATTGATTGCGGCACGGCTCATTCCCAACGTTTCACCGAGCTGCTCACCGGAATGAAATTCTCCATCGGCCAATAATGAAATAAGCGTCAGAGGGACGGTATTATCCTTCATGCAATGATCTCCACAGCATTCATTTCACCCTGCGGACCAATAAACCGGACCTCTGGTTCGAGCCAGACATTAAATTTCTCACCGACTTTTTGGCGCACATGGTGTGCAAGTTGCACTACATCCTGACTCGTCGCATTATCTGCATTGATCAGCACCAGTGCCTGCTGCTGATGTACCGCCGCGCCACCAATGCGCATACCTTTTAGCTGGCACTGATCGATAAGCCAGCCTGCTGCCAGTTTCACAGAACCATCAGCCTGCGGGTAATGAGGTGCTGTTGGGAATTTAGCCAGGAGCTCCTGCGCAATATTCCCAGTGACAACTGGGTTTTTAAAGAAGCTACCCGCATTACCGTTTACTTTCGGATCGGGCAGTTTTGTCGTGCGCATATGGCAGACTGAATCAAAAACCTGCTGAGGTGTAACTGTTGTAGGATCCAGACGCGTCAGGTCACTGTAAGTCAAAACGGGCTGCCACTGTTTAGGTAAGCGCAGACCAACGGCTACAATTGCGAAACGATCCTGGTATTCATGCTTGAAGATGCTGTCACGGTAACCAAAACGGCATTCTGTAGCACTGACGCGCAGATGTTTGCCGGTCGCCAGTTCAATGCAGTCCACATATTCGCAAACACGCTGAAGTTCCACACCATAAGCACCAATATTCTGGATTGGCGATGAGCCGACACAGCCCGGAATAAGTGCCAGATTTTCCAGGCCAGGCATGTTGTGCTCCAGCGCATAGCACACCAACTGATGCCAGTTTTCACCCGCGCCTACGTGCAAATGCCACGCATCAGGTTGCTCTGTAATCTCAATACCCTTAATACGATTGACGATCACCGTACCCTGGAAGGTATCAAGAAACAGGACGTTACTCCCTTCGCCCAGAATCAGTACTGGATGATGCGATGCATTGGCTGATTGCCAGGCATTCAGTAATTGTTGTTCATTTTCGGCGCAGACAAGTTCATTCGTTTGCTGATCGATACCGAAGGTGTTCCAGGCTTTAAGGGAGTGATTCATAGACGCTTTCCTGATGCAAAATCGCGCCTAGTTTACCGCATATACCGCAGAATGGCTTGTGTTATGCAGGCTCAGGATATTGCTTTGCACCCGATGGTGCTGCGATGTGCGTGATGCGCTGCGCTTATCAGGCCTGCACAATACGTTCAGCCCGGCGGTTTTTACCCCGCACACACGCAAAAAAGCCCATCCGTCAGGATGGGCTTCTTCACTTTATTTGATGCCTGGCAGTTCCCTACTCTCGCATGGGGAGACCCCACACTACCATCGGCGCTACGGCGTTTCACTTCTGAGTTCGGCATGGGGTCAGGTGGGACCACCGCGCTACAGCCGCCAGGCAAATTCTGTTATTAACCCGCTTTTCGCCGGTTAATGTAATCTGTATCAAGCTGAATCTCGTCTCTTCGCCAAAACATCTTCGGCGTTGTAAGGTTAAGCCTCACGGTTCATTAGTATCGGTTAGCTCAATGTATCGCTACACTTACACACCCGACCTATCAACGTCATCGTCTTTAACGTTCCTTCAGGAGACTTATAGTCTCAGGGAGAACTCATCTCGGGGCAAGTTTCGTGCTTAGATGCTTTCAGCACTTATCTCTTCCGCATTTAGCTACCGGGCAATGCCATTGGCATGACAACCCGAACACCAGTGATGCGTCCACTCCGGTCCTCTCGTACTAGGAGCAGCCCCCCTCAATTCTCCAGCGCCCACGGCAGATAGGGACCGAACTGTCTCACGACGTTCTAAACCCAGCTCGCGTACCACTTTAAATGGCGAACAGCCATACCCTTGGGACCTACTTCAGCCCCAGGATGTGATGAGCCGACATCGAGGTGCCAAACACCGCCGTCGATATGAACTCTTGGGCGGTATCAGCCTGTTATCCCCGGAGTACCTTTTATCCGTTGAGCGATGGCCCTTCCATTCAGAACCACCGGATCACTAAGACCTGCTTTCGCACCTGCTCGAGCCGTCACTCTCGCAGTCAAGCTAGCTTATGCCTTTGCACTAACCTCCTGATGTCCGACCAGGATTAGCTAACCTTCGTGCTCCTCCGTTACTCTTTAGGAGGAGACCGCCCCAGTCAAACTACCCACCAGACACTGTCCGCAACCCGGATCACGGGTCCACGTTAGAACACCAGCCATTAAAGGGTGGTATTTCAAGGATGGCTCCATGCAGACTGGCGTCCACACTTCAAAGCCTCCCACCTATCCTACACATCAAGGACCAGTGTTCAGTGTCAAGCTATAGTAAAGGTTCACGGGGTCTTTCCGTCTTGCCGCGGGTACACTGCATCTTCACAGCGAGTTCAATTTCACTGAGTCTCGGGTGGAGACAGCCTGGCCATCATTACGCCATTCGTGCAGGTCGGAACTTACCCGACAAGGAATTTCGCTACCTTAGGACCGTTATAGTTACGGCCGCCGTTTACCGGGGCTTCGATCAAGAGCTTCTCCTTACGGATAACCCCATCAATTAACCTTCCGGCACCGGGCAGGCGTCACACCGTATACGTCCACTTTCGTGTTTGCACAGTGCTGTGTTTTTAATAAACAGTTGCAGCCAGCTGGTATCTTCGACTGATTTCAGCTCCACGGGTAAACCGCTTCACCTACATATCAGCGTGCCTTCTCCCGAAGTTACGGCACCATTTTGCCTAGTTCCTTCACCCGAGTTCTCTCAAGCGCCTTGGTATTCTCTACCTGACCACCTGTGTCGGTTTGGGGTACGATTTCGTGTTACCTGATGCTTAGAGGCTTTTCCTGGAAGCAGGGCATTTGTTACTTCAGCACCGTAGTGCCTCGTCATCACACCTCAGCGTTAAAAAGGTACCGGATTTACCTGGAACCTCCGCCTACATGCTTAAACCGGGACAACCGTCGCCCGGCTAACATAGCCTTCTCCGTCCCCCCTTCGCAGTAACACCAAGTACAGGAATATTAACCTGTTTCCCATCGACTACGCCTTTCGGCCTCGCCTTAGGGGTCGACTCACCCTGCCCCGATTAACGTTGGACAGGAACCCTTGGTCTTCCGGCGTGCGGGTTTTTCACCCGCATTATCGTTACTTATGTCAGCATTCGCACTTCTGATACCTCCAGCATGCCTCACAGCACACCTTCAACGGCTTACAGAACGCTCCCCTACCCAACAACACATAGTGTCGCTGCCGCAGCTTCGGTGCATGGTTTAGCCCCGTTACATCTTCCGCGCAGGCCGACTCGACCAGTGAGCTATTACGCTTTCTTTAAATGATGGCTGCTTCTAAGCCAACATCCTGGCTGTCTGTGCCTTCCCACATCGTTTCCCACTTAACCATGACTTTGGGACCTTAGCTGGCGGTCTGGGTTGTTTCCCTCTTCACGACGGACGTTAGCACCCGCCGTGTGTCTCCCGTGATAACATTCTTCGGTATTCGCAGTTTGCATCGGGTTGGTAAGTCGGGATGACCCCCTAGCCGAAACAGTGCTCTACCCCCGAAGATGAATTCACGAGGCGCTACCTAAATAGCTTTCGGGGAGAACCAGCTATCTCCCGGTTTGATTGGCCTTTCACCCCCAGCCACAAGTCATCCGCTAATTTTTCAACATTAGTCGGTTCGGTCCTCCAGTTAGTGTTACCCAACCTTCAACCTGCCCATGGCTAGATCACCGGGTTTCGGGTCTATACCCTGCAACTTAACGCCCAGTTAAGACTCGGTTTCCCTTCGGCTCCCCTATACGGTTAACCTTGCTACAGAATATAAGTCGCTGACCCATTATACAAAAGGTACGCAGTCACCCCATAAAGAGGCTCCCACTGCTTGTACGTACACGGTTTCAGGTTCTTTTTCACTCCCCTCGCCGGGGTTCTTTTCGCCTTTCCCTCACGGTACTGGTTCACTATCGGTCAGTCAGGAGTATTTAGCCTTGGAGGATGGTCCCCCCATATTCAGACAGGATACCACGTGTCCCGCCCTACTCTTCGAGTTCACAACCTGTGCATTTTGGTGTACGGGACTATCACCCTGTACCGTCGGACTTTCCAGACCGTTCCACTAACACACAAGCTGATTCAGACTCTGGGCTGCTCCCCGTTCGCTCGCCGCTACTGGGGGAATCTCGGTTGATTTCTTTTCCTCGGGGTACTTAGATGTTTCAGTTCCCCCGGTTCGCTTCATTACGCTATGTATTCACGCAATGATAGTGTGTCGAAACACACTGGGTTTCCCCATTCGGAAATCGCCGGTTATAACGGTTCATATCACCTTACCGACGCTTATCGCAGATTAGCACGTCCTTCATCGCCTCTGACTGCCAGGGCATCCACCGTGTACGCTTAGTCGCTTAACCTCACAACCCGAAGATGTTTCTTTCGATTCATCATCGACTTGCAAAAATTTGAGAGACTCGAACACACCGCTTTTCATTTCTTATTACGGAGAAATGAAACAGTGTGTCGTTTCAATTTTCAGCTTGATCCAGATTTTTAAAGAGCAAAACTTCGCAGTGAACCTTTTCAGGTACACTCTGAAGTTTTCTTGTGTTTTTGCAGTAAAGATGGTGGAGCTATGCGGGATCGAACCGCAGACCTCCTGCGTGCAAGGCAGGCGCTCTCCCAGCTGAGCTATAGCCCCATCGTAGTTATCTCATTCACCTTAATTCCTGCTGAGACAAGGCGTGGAGCGGCGAAGCATACTGAAGTATGCGAGTCGTTTCACAACGCGGTATCAGAAAGAATTTGGTAGGCCTGAGTGGACTTGAACCACCGACCTCACCCTTATCAGGGGTGCGCTCTAACCACCTGAGCTACAAGCCTGCAGAGATTTTCTTACTGCTAATTTTCATCAGACAATCTGTGTGAGCACTACAAAGAACGTTTCTTTAAGGTAAGGAGGTGATCCAACCGCAGGTTCCCCTACGGTTACCTTGTTACGACTTCACCCCAGTCATGAATCACAAAGTGGTAAGCGCCCTCCCGAAGGTTAAGCTACCTACTTCTTTTGCAACCCACTCCCATGGTGTGACGGGCGGTGTGTACAAGGCCCGGGAACGTATTCACCGTGGCATTCTGATCCACGATTACTAGCGATTCCGACTTCATGGAGTCGAGTTGCAGACTCCAATCCGGACTACGACATACTTTATGAGGTCCGCTTGCTCTCGCGAGGTCGCTTCTCTTTGTATATGCCATTGTAGCACGTGTGTAGCCCTACTCGTAAGGGCCATGATGACTTGACGTCATCCCCACCTTCCTCCAGTTTATCACTGGCAGTCTCCTTTGAGTTCCCGACCGAATCGCTGGCAACAAAGGATAAGGGTTGCGCTCGTTGCGGGACTTAACCCAACATTTCACAACACGAGCTGACGACAGCCATGCAGCACCTGTCTCAGAGTTCCCGAAGGCACCAAAGCATCTCTGCTAAGTTCTCTGGATGTCAAGAGTAGGTAAGGTTCTTCGCGTTGCATCGAATTAAACCACATGCTCCACCGCTTGTGCGGGCCCCCGTCAATTCATTTGAGTTTTAACCTTGCGGCCGTACTCCCCAGGCGGTCGACTTAACGCGTTAGCTCCGGAAGCCACGCCTCAAGGGCACAACCTCCAAGTCGACATCGTTTACGGCGTGGACTACCAGGGTATCTAATCCTGTTTGCTCCCCACGCTTTCGCACCTGAGCGTCAGTCTTTGTCCAGGGGGCCGCCTTCGCCACCGGTATTCCTCCAGATCTCTACGCATTTCACCGCTACACCTGGAATTCTACCCCCCTCTACAAGACTCTAGCCTGCCAGTTTCGGATGCAGTTCCCAGGTTGAGCCCGGGGATTTCACATCCGACTTGACAGACCGCCTGCGTGCGCTTTACGCCCAGTAATTCCGATTAACGCTTGCACCCTCCGTATTACCGCGGCTGCTGGCACGGAGTTAGCCGGTGCTTCTTCTGCGAGTAACGTCAATCGTTGCGGTTATTAACCACAACGCCTTCCTCCTCGCTGAAAGTACTTTACAACCCGAAGGCCTTCTTCATACACGCGGCATGGCTGCATCAGGCTTGCGCCCATTGTGCAATATTCCCCACTGCTGCCTCCCGTAGGAGTCTGGACCGTGTCTCAGTTCCAGTGTGGCTGGTCATCCTCTCAGACCAGCTAGGGATCGTCGCCTAGGTGAGCCGTTACCCCACCTACTAGCTAATCCCATCTGGGCACATCCGATGGCAAGAGGCCCGAAGGTCCCCCTCTTTGGTCTTGCGACGTTATGCGGTATTAGCTACCGTTTCCAGTAGTTATCCCCCTCCATCGGGCAGTTTCCCAGACATTACTCACCCGTCCGCCACTCGTCACCCAAGGAGCAAGCTCCTCTGTGCTACCGTTCGACTTGCATGTGTTAGGCCTGCCGCCAGCGTTCAATCTGAGCCATGATCAAACTCTTCAATTTAAGTTTGATGCTCGTGAATTAAACTTCGTAATGAATTACGTATGTTCACTCAGAGACTTGGTATTCATTTTTCGTCTTGCGACGTTAAGAATCCGTATCTTCGAGTGCCCACACAGATTGTCTGATAAATTGTTAAAGAGCAGTTGCGACGCGCTTTAGCGCTCTGTCGCGAGGTCCCGTATATTACGTTTTCCTCATTCAGAGTCAAGCATTTATTTTTGCTTTTCTCTACGAGATTCTCAGTGGAACCCCGCTGACCCGGCGGCTTGTAATCCGTTATTCCGTGTCAGTGGAGGCGCATTATAGGGAGTTATTTCGGGCTGACAAGGGGAAATTTAAAATAATCTTCCGAGTGCGTATTTTTTCATCAAAACAACTTAAACTGACAGTTTTTCGAGCGTTTTAAAGCCATAGCGCTGTAGCACGGGCAATAGTTGTTCGGCTTCTGTCGTCATTGCCATACAAAATGCAACGTTCTCATCTGTTGATTTCGCATCTGGCGCTTCATGTTCTAATAACCAGGCCGTGCGGCGCGCAATCGCGGCACCAGAATCCACCAGCCGCGTCCCCTCGGGCAGGACCTGTAAAAGCTCTTCCTGTAATAGAGGGAAATGAGTGCACCCGAGCACTACCGTGTCGGGTGGTTCCGACATCCGCAGCCACGGACGCAGAATACGCCGCAGCTCTTCCAGAGAAACTGTTTCACCGTGCAGCTTCGCTTCCGCCAGTTCCACCAGCTCAGCAGAACCCAACATTGCAATTTGGCATTCGTTAGCAAACCGCGCAATCAGCTCATGGGTATACGAGCGCTTCACCGTTGCACGCGTAGCCAGCAGCCCCACTACGCCATTCGCCGTGAGTCGCGCCGCCGGTTTAATCGCAGGCACCACGCCCACAACCGGGAAGGCAAACTTCTCACGTAACGCAGGAAGCGACACCGTGCTTGCTGTATTACATGCGATGACCGCAAGAGAGAGGGGATAACGCTGCTGGACAGCAGTCACAATCTCAACAACACGCTCGACGATAAACTCCTCGCTCTTCTCTCCATAAGGAAAGGCGACGTTGTCGAAAGCGTAGATATAGTGGAGATCCGGCAGAAGACGCCGGATCTCGTCATAGACCGACAACCCACCGACACCGGAATCAAACACCAGCACGGTGGGACGGGGATCAGAAGGTGTAGCTGCCAGACAAGGTGTATTCCCGTCCTGCAGTTGCGTAGCCATAAACTGTCTCGTAATCTTTATCGAACAGGTTGGCGATTTTACCACGAACTGTCAGCTGTGAGGTGATTGGATATGATAATCCGATATCCCATAAGCTGACGCCGCCCAATTTAACATCACGATTATTGTCGTAATCATTATCGTAACGTTCACCTATATATTGATACGCAACGTTCCAGCCCAGATCCTGGACCTGTCCGGTTAACTCATACTTAACCTGCTGTTTTGCACGGCGATAGAGCACCTTGTTTGTGTCATCATCGCGCGGATCAACGTATTGTAGCGTTAGATGATGTTCTACAGGGCCAGTCGTAATGTTTCCGGTCCATTCCAGCCCCTTAATCGTGGCTGATTTAACGTTGACGTACTGGTTATTCTTGTAGTCGATCAGGTTTTGAATTTCATAGTGGTATGCGGAAAGACGCCAATCAAGCGGCCCTGTCAATCCATCAATTCCTGCTTCCCACTGTTTGGATTCTTCCGGTTTCAGGTTCGGGTTGGCGGCAATACCCGGCCCATAGGATGAGGCAAAGCGCGTCGCCCCGTACTGCTGACCCAGCGAGGGTGCCAGGAAACCAGTACCGTAAGAGAGCGTTGCGCGATAACCATCAACAAACTCCCAGCCGGCTGCGGTCTGCCAGGTGCCATGCCAGCCGAATTGTTCGTCATGATCTTCACGCCCCGAAGCTTCCAGCGTGACGCTGTCAATTTGTTGCTGTCCGGTCAGATAAAGCCCGGTCGTATCACGTTTATAGCTGTCGGATAACGTCGTGCTACTGGAGGTCAGTTTTTCCTGTTTCCAGTCAACACCGCCGTTGATCGCCCCATGTCCAACCTCAATGCTATTCCCCCACTGGATATAACGCTGTTCCATATCATCCAGCGTGGCATCTCCTGCGTAGCGGCCAAGCTCGTTACTGTAGTTGTAATCCTTCAGGCGCTGGTAGTTAGCAATTAACTGAGAAGAGTAAATGCCAGAGTTGTACCGTAAACCCGTATCCCAGGACTGGTTGTAATTCTGGGCTTCGTCATTACCGCCCGGATAACCCCACGCCCCTTGGTCATAATCGCTATTCGCGGTGTAGCCGTAGCCACGGAAAAAAACGGAGAAATTATTGTCGAACTTATGCTGTACCGCGCCCCAGAACAACTTGTTACGGTAACCATCCCGGTCGCTGTCACCGCTGTAGGGTGAATCGGGCTGAATGTTAAAGCCTTTCGTCGTCTGATATGCGCCGGCAGCGGTCACCACCGTGTCGCCGAAACGCTTGTTGATAGCGCCATCGTAAGTCTGATAACCGTTACTACCCATGCCTGCGTTGATCTGCGATTTCTCTTCATCACTCATCGTAATGATGTTAACCACACCACCGATCGCACCAGATCCATACACCGCTGAACGCGGTCCGCGAATGTATTCAACCCGCTGCACCAGCGATACCGGAATCTGGCCAATATCAACACCATTGGAAATGCCTGGCCGTGCCATTGGAACACCGTCAATCAGTACCAGCACATGACGCGCTTCAGTCCCACGCACATATAGAGAAGAGCTGCTCCCCATCCCACCGGTCTGCGAGATATCTACCCCCGGCAATCGACGCATGACATCATTCAGATCTTTTGACTGCCAGCGCTGAATATCTTCACGCGTGACCACATCGGTGGGGGCAAGAACAGTATTAACAGGCTGCTGAAAACGGTTGGCAGTGACGACGAGAGTATCCGGGCGAGTGTCCTGTGCCCAACCAGAAAATGCCGTGACGGACAGCGCCGTGCACAGCAATGATTTTTTGATCATTGTAAAGCATCCACAATTTAAGAAGGATGCCGCAGGTCCCACCGATAGTACGCGATGATGAAAACCAGATGCGACGTTAGCCGGCAGGTCTTCGGGCTTGGAGGCGACTTAAAGAGACGATGACTTCCCGCGGCAATCCGCAGTGTCTGCACCAGGTGCGCTCATCTCTTACCTTCCTTACCGCTGCGCGTCAGCTCCAGATTTACACTGGATTCCCTTTTAACTCACAGGACCGGAAAACGGATGCTACAGTTTGTTACAACCTGGTGTCCAGACCGCGTATCACATTATCGGAAATCATCAATGACTGGACATCTGTTGAGCAATCCCTACAATCCCCGCGTACTTTTATTTTTCAGGACGCATCATGACCCCCGAACACCTTCCGACAGAACAGTACGACGCCCAGTTAGCTGAGAAAGTAGTGCGTCTGCAGAGCTTAATGACGCCATTTTATGCACAGGCTCCGGAAGTGTTTCGCTCACCGGTCAGCCATTACCGTATGCGCGCCGAATTCCGCCTGTGGCATGACGGTGATGACCTGTACCACATCATGTTCGACAGCCAGACCAAAAACCGTATTCGCGTCGACAGCTTCCCGGCTGCCAGCGAGCTCATCAACACGCTAATGACGGCAATGATCGACGGCGTTCGCAACAACCACGTCCTGCGCCACAAACTGTTTCAGATTGATTACCTCACAACCCTGAGCGATCAGGCGGTGGTTTCGATGCTGTACCATAAAAAGCTGGATGATG
The DNA here is from genome assembly GCF_009905315.1 of Citrobacter sp. LUTT5. Taxonomy (NCBI): domain Bacteria; kingdom Pseudomonadati; phylum Pseudomonadota; class Gammaproteobacteria; order Enterobacterales; family Enterobacteriaceae; genus Citrobacter; species Citrobacter sp. LUTT5. The sequence goes on from NZ_CP047606.1 coordinate 4,775,543, forward strand.
AATGGCGTAAGGAAGCCGAAGCGCTGCGAGATGCGCTGCGGGCGCAAAACCTGAACGTGCATTTGATTGGTCGGGCTACCAAAACCAAAATTGAGCTGGACCAGGACTACATTGACGAACGCTTGCCGGTTGCAGGTAAAGAGATTATCTACCGCCAGGTTGAGAACAGCTTCACCCAGCCAAACGCCGCCATGAATATTCAGATGTTAGAGTGGGCGATTGATGTCACCAGGGGCTCAAAAGGCGACCTGCTGGAGCTGTATTGCGGCAATGGCAATTTCTCGTTAGCCCTGGCGCAAAACTTCAACCGCGTACTGGCCACTGAAATCGCCAAACCGTCCGTGGCTGCTGCACAGTACAACATCGCGGCTAACCATATTGATAACGTACAAATTATCCGCATGGCGGCCGAAGAGTTTACACAGGCGATGAACGGTGTTCGCGAGTTCAACCGTTTGCAGGGAATCGATCTGAAGAGTTACCAGTGTGAAACTATCTTCGTTGACCCACCGCGCAGCGGTCTGGACAGCGAAACGGAGAAAATGGTGCAGGCGTATCCGCGCATTCTGTACATCTCCTGCAATCCGGAGACGCTGTGTAAGAACCTGGAAACGTTAAGCCAGACGCACAATGTTTCACGTCTGGCGCTATTCGATCAGTTCCCATATACGCACCATATGGAGTGCGGAGTACTGTTAACGAAGAAGTAAGACTGAACGGAGGCCGGATAAGCACTACCGGTTCAGATTGCCGGATAGCGGCTTTGCCTTATCCGGCCTACAGCGACAACTGTTACTCCACAATTTCCTGTTTACGGTTACGCATTTTAAAGCCGATCCAGAACACCAGAATCACCGATAGCACCGCCGGGAAGAAGTTAGAGCCAATATCCGGATATTCAGCGCGTACCACGGTGCTGTATAGCAGAACACCGAGAATAAAACAGGCGGCGGCCAGGCCCGGCAATCCCACAGGCATGGTGCGGTTCTGATAGCGTTGATGCAGACAATAAACCGTCAGCACCAGCGAAATAATCGGGAATACGGAGAATGGCACAATGGAGCTAAACAGCGCCGCAAATGTACCATTGATCGATAAGCCAGCAACCAGCGCCAGCAGCAGCGTACCTTTATCTTGACCTGACTGTTTCATTGCTTGTCCTTCTCGTTACTCGGAGTGGTGCGTCATCTTCTCTTGTTCACGGCGGTACCAATAAAATGCGCCTTTCGCGATCATGCGCAGTTGCAATACCAGCCGCTCTTCTAGCTGTCGACGCTGTTCAGCGCCAACATCCAGTGCTTCTGCCCCGGCGCTGAAAACAATGGTTACCATGGCTTCGGCTTGCGCTTCAGTAAACGCACGAGGCATATGGTTTTCGAGTTCCAGATAGTCCGCAAGTTCCGCAATGAAGTGCTGAATTTCACGTGCGACCGCTGCACGAAACGCTGCGGATGTCCCCGAACGCTCGCGCAATAATAAACGGAAGGCGTTGGGATTGTTGCCGATGAACTCCATAAATGTTGAGACCGAGGTGCGGATCACACTCCCGCCCTTCGCGATACGCTGGCGCGCCTGGCGCATCAATTGACGCAGCATCAGACCGCTTTCGTCCACCATCGTCAGGCCGAGTTCATCCACATCGCGGAAATGGCGATAAAACGAGGTTGGCGCAATGCCCGCTTCACGAGCAACTTCGCGTAAACTGAGGCTGGCAAAACTACGCTCAGCGCTCAGTTGACTAAATGCGGCTTCTACCAGCGAACGCCGGGTTTTTTCTTTTTGTTGCGCTCTAACGCCCATCACGATGTCTGAATCCTTCCACATACCTTGCTGGCACTATACCAGAGATTAGGCGGTTGGCATGGCTTTGTGAATGATTGTTTACGCGCAGTTTGTGCTTCGACTTCGCAAAAAAGCACAACGATAATTGGGTTATCCTGACAACGATGTTACTATTCTGTTGCTTTTATGTATAAGAACAGGTAAGCCTGACCATGTCACATTCCTACGATTACGATGCAATAGTAATAGGTTCCGGTCCCGGCGGCGAAGGCGCTGCAATGGGTCTGGTTAAGCAAGGAGCGCGCGTCGCGGTGATTGAGCGCTATCATAACGTCGGCGGAGGCTGTACCCACTGGGGCACCATCCCGTCGAAAGCCCTCCGCCACGCCGTCAGCCGCATTATTGAATTCAATCAGAACCCACTGTACAGCGACCACTCCCGACTCCTTCGTTCTTCTTTTGCCGATATTCTCAACCACGCTGATAACGTTATTAATCAGCAAACGCGTATGCGGCAAGGATTTTACGAGCGCAATCACTGCGAAATTTTGCAGGGGAATGCCCGTTTTGTTGATGAACACACGATCGCCCTGGAATGTCACGACGGTACGGTGGAAACGCTGACTGCGGATAAGTTTGTTATTGCCTGCGGTTCGCGTCCTTATCGCCCTGTTGATGTCGACTTTTCGCATCCCCGGGTTTACGACAGCGACTCTATCCTGAGCCTGCACCACGAACCCCGCCATGTACTGATTTATGGCGCGGGGGTCATTGGCTGTGAATATGCGTCGATCTTCCGTGGAATGGACGTCAAAGTTGATTTAATCAACACCCGCGATCGTCTGCTGGCATTCCTCGATCAAGAGATGTCCGACTCGCTCTCTTACCACTTCTGGAACAGCGGTGTGGTCATTCGCCACAACGAAGAGTATGAGAAGATTGAAGGCTGCGATGACGGCGTCATCATGCACCTGAAATCCGGTAAGAAACTGAAGGCAGACTGCCTGTTGTACGCCAATGGCCGTACCGGTAATACCGATTCGCTGGCGCTGGAAAACATTGGTCTGAAAACCGACAGCCGTGGGCAGCTCAAAGTGAATAGCATGTACCAGACGGCGCTGCCGCATGTGTATGCCGTAGGGGATGTGATCGGTTATCCGAGCCTGGCATCGGCGGCCTACGACCAGGGACGCATTGCCGCCCAGGCGTTGGTAAAAGGCGAAGCGACCGCGCATCTGATTGAAGATATTCCGACCGGAATTTATACCATTCCAGAAATCAGCTCCGTTGGTAAAACCGAACAGCAACTCACGGCAATGAAAGTTCCATACGAGGTTGGCCGCGCCCAGTTTAAGCATCTGGCACGTGCCCAAATCGTGGGTATGAGTGTCGGAACGCTGAAGATCCTGTTCCATCGCGAAACCAAAGAGATTCTGGGGATCCACTGCTTTGGGGAGCGCGCGGCCGAAATTATTCACATCGGACAAGCGATAATGGAGCAAAAAGGTGGTGGTAACACTATCGAGTACTTCGTTAACACCACCTTTAACTACCCAACCATGGCAGAAGCCTATCGGGTAGCAGCGCTAAATGGCTTAAACCGCCTGTTTTAACGCACTGTCGAAATGGCCATCCATTGATCCACGGATGGCCTCTGCCAACTGTTCATAACGGCTGCGCAGCGGCGAACCAGGACGGTACACCAGACCAATCGTACGACGCGGTTCGGGTTTAATGCATGGCAGATAAACGACACCATCACGCTTACGCTCCGGCGGAACAGCCAGCGCAGGCAGTAAGGTAATACCGCTTCCTGCCGCCACCATGTTACGCAGCGTTTCCAGACTGGTTGCCCGAAAATGGGTATCTTCATCAGCACCCGCTTCAAAGCAGAAGCCCATTGCCTGATCGCGCAGGCAGTGGCCATCTTCCAGCATCAGCAGTTTTTCACCCGCCAGATCGGACATCGGTACACAGTCACGGTTTGCCCACGGATGATCTTCATAGATCGCCAGCAGCATAGGCTCATCAAATAGCGGTACTTCGATGAACGCCTCACTCTCTTTCACCAGCGCCAGAATGACGCAGTCAAGCTTGCCGCTATCCAGTTGCGCTAACAGCTGATGTGTCTGCGCCTCATGAAGATACATTTCCAGTTTTGGGAAGGTCTGGTGCAACATCGGAATAATATGCGGCAGCAGGTATGGCCCCACCGTTGGGATCAAACCAATATGCAGCGGGCCAGACATTGTCTCGCCTTGTTGGCTTGCCATCTCCTTGAGCACTTTGACCTCGCGCAGCACGGTGCGCGCCTGATCCACCAGCAGCAAACCAGCCTGGGTGAACAGCACCTTGCGACTCGTACGCTCCAACAACATGACGCCAAGCTCATCTTCCAGCTTGCGGATCTGCCCGCTCAGCGTTGGTTGGCTAACGTGACAGGAGTCTGCCGCTCGTCGGAAGTGACGATGTTCGGCTAGCGCTACCAGGTATTCAAGATCACGAATATTCATTATTCATCCTCCATCGCCACGATAGTTCGTAGCGATAGGTAGCATAGCAACGAACGATTATCCCTATCAAGCTTTCTGTTTAATAATGCACCACAGAAACGGAACGGTACCCCTTTAACCCTTGAAGCTACTGTCCGTTTTGAGAGTTTCTCTCATACTCGAAATAACTAAAGCCAACGTGAACTTTTGCGGACCTTGTGTCCGCATTTTTTTTGCATAAAAAAGCCCGGCGTGACGCCAGGCTCGAATGATTACCCATCAATTTATGCCAGACGTGCCTTCGCGTAGTCGATCGCCTGTGCAACCTGCTGGGGTGACACGCCGCCTTTCGCCGCACGCTTGTCCAGGCACGATTGCAACGAGAGGATCGGGTAAACGTCATCGCCAATCACCTGGCTGAACTTCTGTAAGTCGGCAAGCGACAGCGCCTCCAGCGGTTTGCCCTGTCGAATCGCCTCGACCACCGTTTCACCTACGATATGGTGCGCTTCGCGGAACGGGACACCTTTCGCCACCAGATAATCCGCCAGTTCAGTGGCGTTAGCATAGCCCTGCTGCGCCGCTTCCTGGCAACGCGGACGTTTCACCTGGATGCCATCCAGCACCAGCGCGGCCATATGCAGACAGTCCAGCCAGGTGTCGAGCGCGTCGAACAGCCCTTCTTTGTCTTCCTGCATATCTTTGTTGTATGCCAGCGGGAGGCCTTTTAACGTCATCATCATGCCGGTCAACGCACCCTGCACGCGACCGCATTTGCCACGGATCAGCTCCAGCGCATCCGGATTTTTCTTCTGCGGCATCAGAGATGAACCCGAAGTCACACGATCGGACAGCTCGACAAAGCCCGCTTCGCCGGTGTTAAAGAAAATCAGGTCTTCAGCAAAACGCGACAGGTGTACCATGCCGATAGAGGCGTCTGAGAGTAACTCCAGCACGTGGTCACGGTCAGAAACGCTGTCCAGACTGTTGCGCGTAGCCGAGGCAAAGCCCAACCAACCCGCCAGCTGCTCGCGATCGATTTCATACGCCGTACCCGCCAGCGCGCCGCAGCCTAACGGACTGACGTCCAGGCGTTTGAGCGCATCCTGCAGGCGGCTCTCGTCACGCGCCAACATTTCAACATAGGCCAGACACCAGTGAGCAAACGTCACCGGCTGCGCACGTTGCAGGTGGGTGTAACCCGGCATGACGGCGTCCTGGTTATTCTCCGCCGTCACCACCAGCGCAGTTTGCAACTGACGATTGGCCGATAGTAATTCGATAACCGTGTCTTTGCACCACAGCTTGAGATCGGTCGCGACCTGGTCGTTACGGCTACGTCCGGTATGCAGTTTTTTACCAAGCTGGCCGACTTTATCAATCAGCTTACCTTCCACCCAACTGTGAATATCTTCGGCATCGCTTTGCAGAATCTGCTGAGGATTCGCGCGAACCTCTTCCAGCAGATTATTCAGCGCTTCTTCCAACCGCAGCTGTTCATCAGCAGTCAGTACACCGACCGTTACCAACGCTTTGGACCAGGCCACAGAGCCAACAATATCCTGTTCTGCCAGGCGGTAGTCAAAACGCAACGAGTCGTTGAACTGTTTGAACCGCTGATCTGCTGCCTGTGTAAAACGCCCACCCCAAAGTGCCATAACGAATTTCCTTAATATGATATTTTTGCCCGGTGGCGCTGCGCTTACCGGGCCTACAAAACCCACGTAGGCCGGATAAGGCGAAGCCGCCATCCAGCACATTAATAGTTAAGCCAGAATACGCGTACCAATTGGCGTGCCGTTAAACAGCGCCGGGAGTTGCTCTGCATGACGCCAGGAGGCGATATCCACCGGACGACCCAGCGTACGCGCGGCATCCAGCGCCGCATTCACCTTCACGATCATGCCATCGGTAATAATGCCCTGTTCAATCAGCTGTTCCGCTTTCGCTGCTGTCATTTCGGCAATACGCTGGCCTTTGCCATCCAGAATACCGCTCACATCAGAGAGCAGGATCAGATCCGCACCCAGCGTTGCCGCCAGCGCCGTTGCCGCCTGATCGGCATTCACGTTCATCAGCAGCCCATCATCAGTGACGCCAATAGAGCTCACTACCGGCAGAAAACCGCTTTCCAGCAGCGTGTTAATCAGCTTAGGCGAACCCGGCTGCGCCAGTCCAACATGACCCAGTTCTTTATCGAGCGGCGTCACTTTTACGCTGTCGCCATCGCCAAGATACAGACCCACAGACGCGATGTGATGTTTTTTCGCCCAAGCCAGCAAGGTTTTATTCGCCGTTCCCGCCAGGGCACCGGTAATAATGTCAATTTGATCGGCAGGCGTGACGCGCAGACCATTTTTCTTTTTCACCGGCAGATTCAGCTGCTTCATCAGCTCGTCAACCACGCAGCCGCCACCGTGCACAATGACCAGCGGACGCTGGTGCGACTCACGATAATTCACCAGTGCGGTAAACAAGCGCTCCAGCGCCTCTTCGCTATCCAGTAAAACGCCGCCCAGCTTGATAATTAATGGATTCATTGTTGCACCCTTAAATAAGAGACTGCGTTTGGGCAAAGCCAAAACGAATATTTGCGCACTGCATCGCCTGTGCCGCCGCGCCTTTCAATAAGTTGTCTTCCGTCGCCACGACGATCAGGTGTTCACCCTGTACGGCAAACCCGATATCGCAGAACGGTAATCCAACCACATTCTTCAGCGCCGGAACCCCTTTGTCATACAGACGCACCAGCGGTTTATCGCCATACGCCTGTTGCAGCGTCTGAGCCACCTGTGCATGGGTTACGCCCGCCTTAAGGCGGCAAGTGATAGTTTCCAGAATTCCGCGCGGGAAGTTACCCAGATGCGGGGTGAAAATCACTTCTGTCCCCAGATGAGTGGCGATTTCCGGCTGATGACGATGGGTAAACACGCCATACGGCTGCAGGCTCACCTCACAAAAGCTGTTGGAGATAGCCGCTTTACGCCCCGCACCGCTCACGCCGCTGGTCGCATTAATTACCGGCCACTGGCTGAGATCCAGCAGCCCGGCATCAATCAACGGTTTCAGCGAAAGCTGCGCCGCCGTCGGGTAACAACCTGGCACAGCAATCAGATTCGCATCTTTCAGTTTGTCCGCGTTCCACTCCGCCAGCCCATAAACGGCCTGCTCCAGCAGCTCAGGATGCTGATGCGTAAAGCCATAATATTTTTCATAGAACGCGCCGTCGTTTACGCGAAACGCGCCCGAAAGGTCAAACACCACGCAACCGGCCTGCAAAAACTGCGGAGCCAGGTCATGACTCACCTCATGAGCCGTTGCGAGGAACACAACATCCACCCCTGCGCTAAACTCGCTGATATCTGACATTGGCTGCAACGGTAAATCGACAATGCCTTTCAACTGCGGATGCAAATCGGAGATTAATTTTCCTGCATCATTGCTTTGCGCTGAGACGGTCAAAGCGGTTATGGTCATATCAGGATGGCGATTTACATAGGTCACAAGCTCTGCGCCGGCATAGCCACTGGCGCCCACAATCAGCGTATTCAACATCGGGGCAGCTCACCTTCTTAGATTCTGTTGCCAGGTATAAGCCTTTATCACCTCACCTTACACTTGGTGGGTTTTATTACGCTCAACGTTAATGTATTTTTATTCACAAATAATGCATGAATATTGATACTATCATGACCCGAGGTGTGTCAACAATGAAAAACAATTTACCGCCATTTATCGAGATTTACCGCGCTCTGATTGCCACGCCATCGATCAGTGCCACCGAAGAGGCGCTCGATCAAAGCAATGCAGGTTTAATCACTCTGCTGGCGGGCTGGTTTAAAGATTTAGGCTTCAATGTGGAGGTCCAACCGGTTCCCGATACGCGAAATAAATTCAATATGCTGGCGAGCATTGGACAGGGCGCTGGCGGCCTGTTGTTGGCGGGCCATACCGATACTGTACCCTTTGACGACGGACGCTGGACCCGCGATCCGTTCACTCTAACCGAGCATGACAATAAGCTGTATGGTTTGGGTACGGCGGATATGAAAGGCTTCTTCGCCTTTATCCTCGACGCGTTGCGTGATGTCGACGTCACGAAACTGAAAAAACCCCTGTACATTCTGGCCACTGCTGACGAAGAGACCAGCATGGCGGGAGCTCGCTACTTCTCTGAAACTACCGCTCTGCGCCCGGACTGCGCGATCATTGGCGAACCCACATCCCTGCAACCGGTGCGCGCGCACAAAGGCCATATCTCTAATGCGATACGCATTCTGGGACAGTCGGGTCATTCAAGCGATCCGGCGCGTGGCGTTAATGCGATTGAACTGATGCATGATGCTATCGGCCATATCATGCATCTGCGCGATGACCTGAAAGCGCGCTATCACCATGATGCCTTTACCGTCCCGTATCCAACGTTAAATTTGGGCCACATCCACGGCGGTGACGCCGCCAACCGAATCTGCGCCTGCTGCGAACTGCATATGGATATTCGCCCGCTACCGGGTATGACGCTAAACGATCTCAATGGGTTACTTAACGAAGCGCTGGCCCCTGTCAGCGAACGTTGGCCGGGTCGCCTGACCGTATCGGAACTGCATCCGCCGATTCCCGGCTATGAGTGCCCACCTGACCATCAACTGGTAGAGGTGGTTGAGAAACTGCTGGGCGCACAGACTGAAGTGGTGAACTATTGCACCGAAGCGCCGTTTATCCAGACGCTTTGCCCAACGCTGGTATTGGGTCCAGGCTCCATTAATCAGGCGCATCAGCCGGATGAGTATCTGGAAACGCGCTTTATTAAGCCAACCCGCGAATTAATCACCCAGGTTGTGCACCATTTCTGCTGGCATTAACTGCTTGTCACCCCGCTAATCCTTTAGTGTTAAGCGGGGCGATTTTTTAACATTTCCATAAGCAACGCTTATTTGATTGGATGTGAATTAAATAACGTAAATTCACGGCATTTATTCGTTTGCTGAACCGATTTCGCAGCAATTGACGTCACGTGTTTTACGTGGCTTTATAAAAGACGGCTAAAAAGTTAAGTCCGCAAGATTTTGCGTGATAGTCAGGCGCGAAAGATACAGGACATATTCAAAATAGATGGGGTGTCTGGGTTAATATGAACGAACAATATTCCGCGTTGCGTAGTAATGTCAGTATGCTCGGCAAAGTGCTGGGAGAGACCATCAAGGATGCGTTGGGAGAGAACATTCTTGATCGCGTAGAAACAATTCGAAAGCTGTCCAAATCATCTCGCGCTGGCAATGAAATTAATCGCCAGGAATTGCTCACCACACTGCAAAATCTGTCTAACGACGAGCTGCTGCCGGTTGCCCGCGCATTTAGCCAGTTCCTGAACCTGGCCAACACCGCCGAGCAGCACCACAGCATTTCGCCAAAAGGCGAAGCAGCCAGCAACCCGGAAGTGATTGCTCGCACTCTGCGTAAACTGAAAGAGCAGCCCAACCTCAATGACGCCACCATCAAGAAAGCCGTAGAATCACTCTCTCTGGAGCTGGTACTCACCGCCCACCCGACCGAGATCACTCGTCGTACGCTGATCCATAAAATGGGTGAGGTGAACGCCTGCCTCAAGCAGCTTGATAACAAAGACCTCGTCGATTATGAACGCAACCAACTGATGCGCCGTCTGCGTCAGCTCATTGCTCAGTCCTGGCATACGGATGAAATCCGCAAACTGCGCCCAAGCCCGGTTGATGAAGCCAAATGGGGATTCGCGGTTGTTGAAAACAGCCTGTGGGAAGGTGTGCCGAACTACCTGCGCGAGCTGAATGAACAACTGGAAGAGCATCTTGGATATAAGCTGCCAGTTGATTTTGTCCCGGTTCGATTTACCTCCTGGATGGGCGGCGACCGTGACGGCAACCCGAACGTAACGGCGGATATCACCCGTCACGTGCTATTGCTCAGCCGCTGGAAAGCGACAGACCTGTTCCTGAAAGACATCCAGTTTCTGATTTCTGAGCTGTCGATGGTGGATGCTACACCGGAGCTGATGGCACTGGTAGGTGAAGAAGGCGCAGCGGAACCTTACCGCTATCTGATGAAAACCCTGCGTTCTCGTCTGATGGCGACCCAGGCCTGGCTTGAAGCCCGTCTGAAAGGCGAGAAATTGCCGAAACCTGCGGGACTTCTCACCCAAAACGAACAGCTCTGGGACCCGCTTTACGCGTGCTACCAGTCTCTACAGGCCTGTGGTATGGGCATCATCGCCAATGGCGAATTGCTCGACACCCTGCGCCGCGTGAAGTGTTTCGGCGTGCCGCTGGTGCGTATTGATATTCGTCAGGAAAGCACACGCCATACTGAAGCCTTGGGCGAACTGACTCGTTATCTGGGCATTGGCGACTACGAAAACTGGTCGGAAGCGGATAAACAGGCTTTCCTGATCCGTGAACTGAATTCCAAGCGTCCGCTCCTGCCGCGTAACTGGGAGCCGAGCAATGACACCCGTGAAGTGCTCGACACCTGTCGGGTCATTGCCGAAGCCCCGTATGGCTCCATTGCCGCCTATGTTATCTCGATGGCGAAAACGCCGTCGGATGTGCTGGCCGTACATCTGCTGCTGAAAGAAGCCGGAATTGGTTTTGCTATGCCGGTCGCACCGCTATTTGAAACGCTGGACGACCTCAACAATGCCGATGACGTCATGTCCCAGCTTCTGAATATCGACTGGTACCGCGGCTTTATTCAGGGCAAACAGATGGTCATGATCGGCTACTCTGATTCCGCAAAAGACGCGGGCGTGATGGCGGCGTCCTGGGCGCAATACCAGGCTCAGGACGCGCTGATCAAAACCTGCGAAAAAGCCGGTATCGAACTGACGCTGTTCCACGGTCGCGGCGGATCCATTGGTCGCGGCGGCGCGCCTGCGCATGCGGCGCTGCTCTCTCAACCGCCAGGCAGTCTGAAAGGCGGTCTGCGCGTGACAGAACAAGGGGAGATGATCCGCTTTAAGTACGGCCTGCCGGAAGTGACCATCAGCAGCCTGTCGCTGTATACCGGAGCAATTCTGGAGGCCAACCTGTTACCACCGCCAGAACCGAAGGATAACTGGCGTCATATCATGGATGAGCTTTCCGATATTTCCTGCGAGCTATACCGTGGATATGTTCGTGAAAACAAAGACTTCGTCCCTTATTTCCGCTCAGCTACACCGGAGCAGGAACTGGGTAAATTGCCGCTCGGTTCACGTCCGGCAAAACGCCGTCCGACCGGCGGCGTTGAGTCTCTGCGTGCTATACCGTGGATCTTTGCCTGGACGCAGAACCGTCTGATGCTCCCGGCCTGGCTTGGTGCTGGTACCGCGCTGCAAAAAGTGGTTGAAGATGGTAAGCAAAGCGAACTCGAAGCGATGTGCCGCGACTGGCCATTCTTCTCCACACGCCTTGGCATGCTGGAAATGGTTTTCGCGAAAGCAGACCTGTGGCTGGCAGAGTATTACGATCAGCGCCTGGTCAAAAAAGAGCTGTGGCCGCTGGGTGAAGAGCTACGCCAACGCCTGGCAGCAGATATCGATGTCGTACTGGCGATTGCCAACGACTCACATTTGATGGCCGACCTGCCGTGGATTGCCGAGTCCATTCAGTTAAGGAATGTTTATACTGACCCGCTGAACGTCTTACAGGCAGAATTGTTACACCGCTCACGCCAGGCCGAAGAGCAAGGCCATGAACCGGATCCACGCGTTGAACAAGCGCTGATGGTGACTATCGCTGGTGTTGCAGCCGGTATGCGCAATACAGGCTAACGCCCCCTCCCGCTGTCGCCTTCGTGCTATTGTACGATGGCGACAGTAAAAACAGCTGTTACAACCACTTCATTTTCAATATATTCCCGCCTGAACATATTCACTACGTGAATATTACAACAGCAAAACACGATCCTGAGATCGTGATGCTTCAGTTCCTCTTAATGTTTAGTCGCTACTCTTGGCGCTACGATTAAAGACAGGCTCACATTATGCAATCCTTACAACTCCAGTCTAAACCCGCCTTTAGCTGGAAAGCCCTGGGTTGGGCGCTCCTCTATTTTTGGTTTTTTTCCTCATTACTGCAGGCCGTTATCTATTTTAGCGGCTATAGCGGATCTACCGGCCTACGCGACTCCCTGCTGTTCAGCTCGCTGTGGTTGATCCCGGTATTCTTATTTCCAAACCGTATCCGCATTATAGCTGCCGTCATTGGCGTAATTCTATGGGCGGCCTCGCTGGCAGCTCTGAGCTATTACGTCATTTACGGGCAAGAGTTCTCGCAAAGCGTTCTGTACGTAATGTTTGAAACCAATGCGAACGAAGCCAGCGAGTACCTGAGTCAATACTTCAGCCTGAAGATCGTCTTAATTGCGCTGGCATATACAGCAATGGCAATTCTGCTATGGACACGTCTGCGTCCGGTACATATTCCATCACCCTGGCGCTATCTGGTGTCGTTTGCACTGTTATACGGATTGATTCTGCATCCGATGACAGTGAACACATTTATCAAACATAAGCCGTTTGAAAAAACGTTGGATGGGCTCGCTTCACGTATGGAGCCCGCCGCGCCGTGGCAATTCATCTCCGGGTATTATCAATATCGTCAGCAGTTGACCTCGCTCAATAGCCTGCTGAATGAGAACAATGCCCTGCCGCCGCTGGCTAACTTTAAAGACAGCTCAGGTGACGCACCGCGTACATTGGTGCTGGTGATTGGCGAATCAACGCAACGTGGCCGCATGAGCCTGTATGGCTACCCGCGTGAAACGACGCCAGAACTGGATGCGCTGCATAAATCCGATCCTAACTTCACCGTATTCAATAATGTCGTGACTTCCCGTCCGTACACCATTGAAATCCTGCAGCAGGCACTGACCTTCGCTAACGAGAAGAACCCGGATCTGTATCTGACTCAGCCGTCCCTGATGAACATGATGAAACAGGCGGGTTATAAAACCTTCTGGATCACTAATCAGCAGACGATGACCGCCCGCAACACCATGCTAACGGTGTTCTCTAAGCAGACGGATAAACAGTTCTATATGAACCAGCAGCGTACGCAAAGTGCGCGCGAATATGACAGCAACGTGCTGGCGCCATTTAAAGAAGTACTGGCCGACCCGGCACCGAAAAAGTTCATCATCGTGCATCTGCTGGGTACGCATATTAAGTACAAATTCCGCTATCCGGATGGCCAGGGTAAGTTTGACAATAATATCGACCATGTTCCCGCAGGTCTGAGTAACGATGAGTTGGAAGCCTACAACGATTACGACAGCGCGAATGTTTACAACGATCATATTATTGCCAGCCTGATCAAAGACTATAAAGCGACCGATCCGAACGGCTTCCTGCTGTACTTCTCCGATCATGGCGAAGAGGTTTACGATACGCCACCGCACAAAACGCAGGGTCGTAATGAAGACAACCCAACGCGCCATATGTACACGGTGCCGTTCCTGTTGTGGACTTCGGAAAAATGGCAGGCCGCGCACCCGCGCGACTTCTCACAGGATGTGAATCGTAAATACAGCAGCTCAGAGCTTATCCACACATGGTCTGACTTAGCGGGCTTCACCTACGATGGCTTCGATCCAACTCGCGCCATTACCAGTCCGCAGTTCAAAGAGACAACCCGCTGGATTGGCAATCCGTACAAGAAAAATGCCCTGATAGATTACGATTCCCTGCCTTACGGCGATCAAATCGGTAATCAATAACCGTCTGCCGGATGCGCTACGCTTATCCGGCCTACAGCTCGCAAAGACTTGTAGGCCGGATATGGCATTAGCCGCCATCCGGCAATAATCACTTGAGGGCGATTGTTTTCAACGTTACTGTTTCCCTGTCTGCTGCCTGCAAGGGATTAACATGTATCACGACGTCAGCCATCTTCTCTCCCGCCTGATTAACGGCCCCACGCCGCTGCGGCAGATTTATTTCGCCAGCACCAATAGCACAACGCCGGAACTGGCGTATCAGGTCGATTTTCCCCGGCTGGAAATTGTGCTGGAAGGTGAATTTGCGGATTCTGGCATCGATAAGGTGCTTACCCCCGGCGATGTCTTGTTTGTTCCGGCTGGCGGCTGGAATATTCCGCAGTGGGCCACACCGGTCACGACACTCAGCATTCTGTTCGGCAAACAGCAACTGGGTTTCAGCGTCGTCCAATGGGACGGCAAGCAATATCAAAACCTTACCCACCAGCACGTCGCTCGGCGTGGGCCGCGCATTGGCTCTTTTCTGCTGCAAACGCTCCATGAGATGCAAATGCAGCCGCAGGAGCAGCAAACGGCCAGGCTAATCGTTGCGAGCTTGCTGAGCCACTGTCGCGATCTGCTCGGCAGCCAGATCCAAACCGCATCACGTAGTCAGGCGCTTTTCGACGCCATTCGCGGCTATATTGACGAACGCTACGCTTCACCGCTCACCCGTGAATCCGTCGCACAGGCGTTTTACATTTCACCCAATTACCTCTCCCACCTGTTTCAAAAAACGGGCGCTATCGGTTTTAACGAATACCTGAACCACACGCGACTGGAACACGCAAAAACGCTGTTAAAGGGTTACGAACTGAAGATCAAAGACGTGGCGCACACCTGTGGGTTTATTGACAGCAACTACTTCTGCCGCCTGTTTCGCAAGAATACTGAACGTTCGCCGTCAGAGTATCGTCGGCAGTATCACAGCCAGTTGACGGAGAAAAAAACTGACCAGTAATAATCGCATACTGGGACAGAAAACGAAGACAAAGGTAACATTTACTGGATTTTTGTATTATCAAAAAACATATACCAGCACATATCACTTACATGTGAAGTATCTCTCACTTTTATAGACATATTACATTTATCCAGCTTTTGACAGATTTGTCAGATAGCACCGCGTGACGAAACACTCTTATCCTGTGCATAGCAAAGCAACCCGGCAACGGGCAGCTAACGGAAAACGTAGAGGGTGTTTTTGTATGGAACTTTATCTTGATACCGCCAACGTCGCGGAAGTCGAACGTCTGGCCCGCATCTTCCCTATCGCGGGCGTCACCACCAACCCAAGCATTGTGGCAGCAAGCAAAGAATCCATCTGGGATGTGCTGCCACGCCTGCAGAACGCCATTGGCAAAGAGGGCATTCTGTTTGCCCAGACCATGAGCCGGGATGCGCAGGGCATGGTGGAAGAAGCTAAACGCCTGAGCAATGCGGTGCCCGGTCTGGTAGTGAAAATCCCGGTGACATCCGAAGGTCTGGCCGCGATCAAGATGCTGAAAAAAGAGGGTATCACCACGCTGGGAACCGCCGTTTACAGTGCTTCTCAGGGGCTACTGGCTGCGCTGGCAGGAGCGAAATATATCGCGCCTTACGTTAACCGTATCGACGCGCAGGGCGGCGACGGGATTCGCACAGTACAGGAACTGCAAACATTGCTGGAACTGCATGCACCGAACAGCATGGTACTGGCTGCCAGCTTTAAAACTCCACGTCAGGCGCTGGATTGCTTGCTGGCAGGATGTGAAGCAATCACCCTGCCATTAGACGTAGCGCAACAAATGCTCAATACCCCTGCGGTAGAGTCAGCAATAGAGAAGTTTGAGCAGGACTGGAACAACGCATTTGGTCACATCAACCTGTGAGGGAAATAAAGTATGGATCGCATTATTCAATCACCTGGTAAGTACATCCAGGGTGCCGATGTTATTACCCGTCTTGGCAGCTACCTCAAACCATTGGCAGAACGCTGGCTGATCGTTGGGGACAAGTTTGTCTTAGGCTTTGCCCAGGGTGCACTGGAAAAAAGCTTCCAGGATGCCGGACTGGCGCTGGAAATTGCACCGTTTGGCGGCGAATGTTCACAAAACGAAATCGACCGTCTGCGCGTCGTAGCGGAAAAAGCGCAGTGTGCGGCAGTACTTGGTATTGGCGGCGGTAAAACGCTGGATACCGCCAAAGCGCTGGCGCACTTTATGGGCGTGCCTGTCGCCATTGCGCCAACCATCGCTTCTACCGATGCGCCGTGCAGCGCGCTGTCCGTCATTTACACCGATGCCGGTGAATTCGATCGCTATCTGCTGCTGCCCAATAACCCGGACAGGGTCATTGTTGATACCAAAATTGTCGCAGGTGCACCGGCGCGTCTGTTAGCTGCGGGTATTGGCGATGCGCTGGCGACCTGGTTCGAAGCGCGTGCCTGTTCACGCAGCGGCGCAACCACCATGGCGGGCGGTCAGTGTACTCAGGCGGCGCTGGCGCTGGCAGAGCTGTGCTTTAATACGCTGATCGAAGAAGGTGAAAAAGCGATGCTGGCTGCAGAGCAGCACGTGGTTACACCAGCACTGGAGCGCATTATTGAAGCCAACACCTATCTGAGTGGCGTCGGTTTTGAAAGCGGTGGTCTGGCAGCGGCTCACGCCATTCATAACGGTCTGACCGCAATCCCGGATGCACATCATTATTACCACGGCGAGAAAGTGGCTTTCGGTACGCTGACGCAGTTGGTGCTGGAAAACGCGCCGGTCGATGAAATTGAAACCGTTGCCGCGCTGTGCCATTCCGTTGGCTTGCCGATTACCCTGGCGCAACTGGATATCAAACAGGATATTCAGGCGAAAATGCGCATTGTGGCTGAGGCAGCCTGTGCCGAAGGCGAAACCATCCACAACATGCCTGGCGGCGCAACCCCAGATCAGGTGTATGCCGCCCTGTTGGTGGCCGACCAGTACGGCCAACGTTACCTGCAAGAGTGGGAATAACCTGCAAATAGAAAATCCCCGCAAATGCGGGGATTTTTTTATTCCTACCATGCCGGACCCGCACAAGCGACATCCGGCATCGTCTGTTACAGCAGATCGAAACGATCCAGGTTCATCACTTTCACCCATGCGGCCACGAAATCTCTCACGAACTTCTCGTGGGCATCGCTGCAGGCATAAACTTCAGCCACTGCGCGCAGTACAGAGTTAGAACCAAATACCAGATCGGCGCGGGTTGCGGTGTATTTTACTTCGCCGCTCAGACGGTCACGACCTTCAAACAGCTCTTTTGACTCATCAACCGCCTTCCACTCATGGCGCATATCCAGCAGATTGACGAAGAAGTCAGTGCTGAGTACGCCTGGACGATCGGTAAAGACACCGTGCTGGCTACCATCAAAGTTGGTGCCCAGTACGCGCATACCGCCCACCAGCACGGTCATTTCCGGTGCGGTTAGCGTCAGCTGCTGTGCTTTATCGATCAGCAGCGACTCGGTGGTCGATACGTCAGGACGGGCGCGGTAGTTACGGAAGCCATCGGCGATCGGCTCAAGCAGTTCAAACATCTCAATATCCGTTTGATCCTGGCGCGCATCCACGCGGCCCGGCGCAAAAGGTACCTTAATGCTGACACCCGCAGCACTTGCCGCCTGCTCGATGCCGACAACACCTGCCAGCACGATAATATCGGCCAACGAGGCGGTATGGGCAGACTTATAAATCCCTTCCAGCACAGGCAGAACGCGTGCTGCGGTGGCATTCACATCCCAGCCGCGCTGTGGATCCAGCGCCAGACGCGCACCGTTAGCGCCGCCACGTTTATCCCCACCGCGGAAAGTCGATGCCGACGCCCATGCTACTGATACCAGTTCGCCCACGGACAGCCCGGAAGCGGCAATGGTCGCTTTCAGTTTCAGGATATCTTCTTCGCTTGGGTTGAAGAACGCATGTGGCAGCGGGTCTTGCCAAATCAAATCTTCTTTTGGCACTTCCGGTCCGATGTAACGCGCTTTTGGCCCCATATCACGGTGCGTCAGTTTGAACCACGCACGAGCAAACGCTTCGTTGAACGCCTGCGGATCGTTCAGGAAACGTCGGGAGATTTTCTCGAACTCAGGATCGAAACGCAGTGTCAGGTCGGTAACCAGCATCGTCGGCTTACGTTTTTTCGATGGATCAAACGGATCAGGAATAATTTCTGGCGCGTCAACCGCTTCAAACTGAATAGCGCCTGCCGGACTGCGAGTTTGTACCCACTCGTATTTGAACAGGTTCTCGAAGAAATAGTTGCTCCATTGGGTTGGCGTCTGCGTCCAGACCACTTCCAGACCGGATGTAATGGCATCCGCACCCGCGCCGCTGCCGTAGCTGCTCGCCCAGCCCAGGCCCTGTGCTTCAATCGGTGCGGATTCAGGATCGGCGCCTACGTGCGAAGCCGGTGCAGCGCCGTGGGTTTTGCCCAACGTATGACCACCGCCAATCAGCGCCACGGTTTCTTCGTCGTTCATACCCATATTACCGAAGGTCGCGCGAATAGCTGCTGCCGCAGAAAGCGGTTCGCCGCTATGGTCCGGCCCTTCCGGGTTCACATAGATAAGGCCCATTTCGGTTGCGCCCAACGGCGCTTTGGCCAGTTCTTCCGGGTGACGGTGAGTCAGCCAGGCTTTTTCATCACCCCAGTTTACGTCGAGATCCGGTTCCCAGACATCTTCACGACCAGCACCAAAGCCGAAGGTGCGGAAGCCTGAGTTTTCCAGCGCCACGTTACCCGCGAGGATAAACAGGTCGGCCCAGGAAATTTTCTGGCCATATTTCTGCTTGATTGGCCACAGCAGACGACGCGCTTTATCAAGGCTTACGTTGTCCGGCCAGGAGTTCAGTGGTGCAAAACGCTGCTGTCCGCGACCCGCGCCACCGCGTCCATCGATGGAGCGATAGGTCCCTGCACCGTGCCATGCCATGCGGATAAACAATCCAGCATAGGTTCCCCAGTCAGCGGGCCACCACGGTTGAGATTCGGACAGAAGGGCTCTGAGATCCCCTTTCAGGGCAGAGTAGTCGAGTTTGCTAAACTCTTTGCGGTAGTCGAAGTCCTCACCCAGCGGGTTAGAACGGTTGGAATGTTGGTTTAAAAGATCAACGCGCAGTTGATTTGGCCACCAGTCGCGGTTGTTCGTTCCTGCTCCCGCGCTCTGGTCGTGACCGCCCTGATGAAAAGGACACTTACCGGCAGTTGATGTGTTCTGGCTATCGTCGGACATGCTCATCTATATGCTCCCTTTACAGTGTTCTGACTACGATATACACCACCAGAGATAAGATATAGTCGAAAAAACCCACAGATTCGATAGCTAATTCCTTTTATATTTTACGTTACAGAGATGTAGATCAAAATGATCAACAAAAAGCCCTCCGTAGAGGGCTGGGGCATCTGTTTAGTTCGGTCTTACACCCAGTGTGTGACAAATAGCGTAGCTCATCTCGGCACGATTAAGGGTATAGAAGTGAAAATCTTTCACCCCTTCGCGGCTGAGAATCTTCACCATGTCCATGGCGATATTAGCGCCCACCAGCTTGCGGGTTTCCGCGTCATCATCCAGACCATCAAACATGGTCGACATCCACGCCGGAATGCGGACGTTGGTCATGTCGGCAAATTTTTTCGCCTGCTTAAAGTTGGAGACTGGCAGGATACCCGGAATAATTTCCACATCGATACCCGCAGACACGCAGCGATCGCGAAAACGCAGATAGCTTTCTACATCGAAGAAGAACTGGGTAATCGCACGGTTCGCACCGGCATCAACCTTACGCTTCAGGTTCAGCAAATCGGCCTGAGCGCTCTTCGCTTCCGGGTGCACTTCCGGGTAAGCCGCAACGGAGATATCAAAGTCTGCAACGTCTTTCAGTAGCGTCACCAGGTCAGAAGCATACATATCCGGTTTACCGCTTCCCGGCGGCAAGTCACCGCGCAGGGCAACAATATGACGAATACCGTTGTTCCAGTAGTCCTGAGCAATGGTACGCAGCTCATCACGGGTCGCATCAATACAGGTCAGGTGCGGCGCTGCTTCAAGGCCAGTGCGATCCTTAATGCCTTTAATAATGCTGTGCGTACGGTCGCGCTCACCAGAGTTTGCACCGTAAGTGACTGAAACAAACTTCGGCTTCAGGCTGCTCAGGCGATCGATGGAGTTCCACAGGGTTTGCTCCATTTCACTGGTGCGCGGCGGGAAAAACTCAAATGAAACATTAATCTGACCGGCAACTTCTGCCAGGCTCTGATTCAGGGCTTCCCGCTGGTTGGCGTGAAAAAAGCTCATACCTTACCTCATCAATCTTTTGTCGTTATATGTTGTGTTGTGAACTGCTATACGTTTAGACGTCTAGATGTAAAAATGACGGAAAAGCATGCTGGCGTCAACACAAAAATCATCGCTAAAGGTGAGGAATACTCAGCCAACGTGAAAAAAATTCACATCAGTCTGAATTGATGAGGGATTGCGCCATGACCGTCTGCAGCCATGCTAATTTTTTTACGTTTTCAGGCAGCATCAGCAACCCCGTGCTAATACGCAATTCGGTATCGGTAAGCGGCAGGAATATCACCCCTCGACGTTGGATAGCGGAAAAGGAGGCCGGAAGCAGGCTCAGACCTTCACCCTGCGCGATCCGCGCCAACAACACGTCATGTTCCAGCGGTTCTTCAATACAGGCAGGAGAGTAACCAGCATGACTAAAAATATGTCGGGTGTAATCAAAAAAGGCGGGGTTACGTTCACGTTTGAACCAGAACAGCGGTCGGTTGCTCAGCGACATTAACGAGAGCGAAGGCAGCGCTGCCTCTGGCCAGAGCGCGGGTAAGGCGACGATCAACGATTCTTGCCAGCCGAGCGGCGTGACGCTAAGCCCCGAAGTCTCAAGCGGTAACGCCACCAGCGCGGCATCCAGCTTTCCACGACGCACCAGACGCGCGAGTTCAGGCGAACCATGACGGACAATATGTCGCTTCTGCACATGCGTAGTCAGCTGTGACTCAAGCGCCGCAAAAACGCCCTGTTCAAACGCCGTGCTTAACCCTAAGCGCAGAGATGGCTCCCTGATTTGCGTTAATTGACTCAACGCAGCGTAGGTTTTGTCCTGGAGATCAAGCAGCGGGCGTACCATTTCAAGTACGCGCTGGCCGTCCTCCGTCAGCGTTAATCCACGGGTATGACGGACAAACAGCGTGACCCCCAGGCGATCTTCAAGCTGGCGAATGTGGCGACTCAACGGCGGTTGCGACATAAACAAGCGCTGCGCAGCCCGGCTCATATTGTTCTCTTCCGCTACTACGGAAAAGTAGCGCAGCAGACGAATATCCAGAGAGTGTAATGGCGATGTTGTCATACCGAAAAGGTATCACGGAAACGGTATTATCCAAATCATTCTACGCCCTCTATTCTCTCGGCATACGCCACACCTACGAGGGAAAAATCATGGAATCAGAACGTTTTATTACCGGCCAGAAAATGCTGCAACAGGTAGATGGCAAAGGGGGAGAGGCCGTCGTTGAGAGCCTGAAGGATATCGCGCCGGATTTTGCCCGCTACCTGCTGGAATTTCCGTTTGGCGACATCTATGCACGTCCAGGTCTGGACCTGCGCAGCCGAGAAATTGCCACTGTCGCCGCTTTAACGGCAATGGGCAATGCCGCCCCGCAGTTGAAAGTACATATTGGCGCGGCATTACACGTTGGTTTAACGCAGGATGAGATCGTTGAAGTGATTATGCAGATGGCCGTATATGCCGGCTTCCCTGCCGCACTCAATGGTTTGTTCGCCGCGAAAGAGGTGTTTGCCTCTCACAGAGGCTAAAACAACAGGCCAGCGGATTGTCTGCTGGCCTGAGCTCACTATGGTTTCACATCTGCCACACGCATGCCTTCAAGCTGCTCATCCGTCAGCGTATTTCCCGCCTTGAAATAGTCAACGACAGCATTAGAGACATAGTAACCGCCGGAGGTATTTCGCGCTTTTCCTTCGGTAAATGCTGTAAAACCATCACCGCCGTCAGCCAGGAAGCTATTGGTGGCTATGTGATAAACCGTGGCATCCTCAATCGGTTTACCGTTTAACGTTAGTACGGTGACGCGCTGACCGACTGGTTTACTGCTGTCATACTTCATCTCCAGTCCTTTGGACACCTGCAATACACCGTTGCTTAAACCCGCGCCGTGCTCCATCAGGCTACGCAACTGTTTACCGGTGAGATCCATTGTTGCCAGCTCGTTGGGGAACGGGAAGGTGCTAATGACCGCACCCATCGTGATAGCACCCGCTGGGATTTCATTACGGATACCGCCCGAATTAGTGAGCGCTAATTGAGTATCTTTACCTGCCGCCACCAGCAACGCATCCGCCGCCAGATTGCCCAACGAAGAAGATTCACCGTAAGCACGCGTCAGCTCAACCGGAGAGTTTGCAACCGTCTGTTGTACCACCTTATCAAGCTTTTTATTCCAGCCATCAATGACCTGTTTCGTCTGCGGGTCTGGCTGCCACTCATCAGCATAAATGGTCTTCAGCTCGAAGTTCTTCACGGTAAATTGATGCGGTTTCTGCTGATAATCCAGCACCAGTTTACCCACATCAATACCGCCGCTGTCGGTAGAAAGAATCAGAGTGTTACCGACTTTAATCGGCTCCGGCGTGCCCACATGCGCATGGCCGGTAATCAGGATATCCAGCCCCTTTACCTGACCTGCGGTCTGGATGTCTTTATCCAATGCACGGCGCACATCTGTACTTCCCTGACTAGACTGACGCGCTGGCGTACCTTCATGGATCAGCGCCACAGTGAGATCGACTTTACCTTTAAGCTCATCGATATAGCGTTGCAACCACTTCACTTCATCCCGCGCTTCAATACCGACACGTGTCGCAGCAGAAACCGTATCATCAAAAGCAAACACGCCGTGCAGGCCAATCACACCAATCTTCACGCCATCTTTTTCAATAATGGTGTAAGGCTTATCCCAGAACATTTTGCTGCTGTTCTGATAAAAGATATTACCCTGCACGATGGGGAATTTCGCCTGACTCAGTTGTAGCAGCGTGTTATCCCAACCGTGATCGAATTCATGATTACCCATGGTGACAGCATCAAAATTCATGGTGTTCATGATATCGATAATCGCCTTACCCTTGGTCAGGCTGCTGATATACGGCCCGGTAAAATAATCACCGGCATCAAAAAACCAGGTGGCGCTATTTTTCGTTTTTTCCTGCTTCACCATCGTCGTGATATTAGCCCAACCACCAATATCACGCGTGCCATTAGCAATCCATGGGACTTTATAAGGTTCAACGTGGGCGTGAAGATCGTTGGTATAGATAATCGTGACATCTTTGGCACTCGCCCAAAGCGGCAACGATACCAGAACACCAACAGCAAGCATTTTTAACTTCATAATCAATCCCTTTCAGTCATATAAAGAATCGCTACGTTACGTTCTGAAAGGTTTTTTTATGTGAGAACACTCACATCCGCTGGTGATAGTCGCGGGTCAAAATCAACGACCATTAAAAATCGTTGGTAATACGATGACGTCACTGTTCACCATCAATTGCTGTAAGTCCTTCGGCTGTAAAAATCTGGGACTGGCGAGCTCACCAGATTACAGCTGGCCCGAGTATCGGTTGGGTTATGCTGCGCTGCATTGCCGGGCATGCGGCAGCTATCCGCCGCTGTTTAATGAGGAACAGTTTGGTGGATGGTTGTCAGCATATTTAACGGATTTTGCCGCCCAAAGCGGTCATTTTTGCCCACGATGTTATCAGCGGGAAACCATCCTCTATGGGCATAATCCTCAGGGCAGCCAACGCGTTCAGTGCCGGAGCTGCAAACAAGTCTGGACACCAAAGCAGCAGCCACTCACCACCATTGTTCCACCAGAACAAATAGCGACGGTTCCCTTAATCGTCCCTTTTCAGGGAGCCTGCACCGACCAGAAACTTTATGTATTACTCAGTTTTGACGCTATTCGCGGCAATATTTTGCATATTTCCAGTAATTTCACGCCCCATCTCGTAGGGGATACATTACGATACCGCTGGCGTAACAACGTTGAACCCGCGGTCATTCATGACGATATCGTTGAACGAGTAAGACAGAGGGAAACCCTGTTTTTACGCCGCAGCCAGTTTGATGAAATCCAGTACGGCAGTGCCATGCTCAAACGAAATGCCAACGGCGCAGTTTTACGCCCGGTCATTACCGCGCACGGACATTTCCGCATACTGAGCCATCTCTGGCCTGAGGTAAAAACGCACATTATTGCCCACGAATGTTTTCTGCGCGGCGCGGCGATTACCGCATGGGCGCAGCAATATCGCGATCATCACGCTTCGCTTTGGTTTATTGATGAAGAGATCACTAGCGATAAGTGCACACTGCCCTGGCGATTACTGGGTAAAACCTGGCAGGGGTGGTGGCGAAACCAGTGGCAAATTTGGCAACAAGGCGACACACGCAAAATGGTGTGTCTGTTAACGGAGGGTCAGGTTGAAAAAGGGGCGTCAATCACACTGGCGGCAGGCCACCATTTTCTCGCCTGGTTACAGCAGCAAGCGGAGTTTCGGGATAGCGCCCGTTACTCGGCTCATTCGGTGTTTCAGACGATAAGGACGCTGGCGGAGCAATACAACACCCTGATCACCCAGCGCGATTTGCCCGGTGGCACTGCCGCTTACCGGGCCTACGGTTCATGCCATATGTAGGCCGGGTAAGCGTAAACACCACCCGGCAACGCAAATTACAGCAACTGCGCTAAACGGTTGATGTCAGACTGAATCGCCCCAGCGGTGACGTCACGGCCCGCGCCCGGTCCACGGATCACCAGCGGGTTATCGCGATACCAGCGGCTCTCTATGGCGAATACGTTATCGCACGGCAACAGCGCCGCCAGCGGGTGTTCAGGGCGAACCGCTTCAACACCAACGCGAGCTTTGCCGTTAGCATCAAAACGCGCCACATAGCGCAGCACCAGCCCCATTTCACGCGCCGCTTCCAGACGCTGCACCATCTGCTCGTTCAGCTCATCGCCATTCTCAAAGAAATGGTCAATAGAGCCTTCTTCACAATGCGCAGGCACCAGCGATTCCACGCGAACCTGGTCCGGTTCGATGTCGTAACCCGCTTCACGCGCCAGAATCACCAGCTTACGCATCACATCTTTGCCGGAAAGATCTACGCGCGGATCGGGTTCAGTCAGACCCTGTTGCCATGCCTGATCCACCAGATCGGTGAATGGGACCGTGCCATCAAATTGCAGGAACAACCACGACAACGTGCCGGAGAAGATCCCGCTGATCGACAAAATGGTATCGCCACTATCAATCAGATCGCGCACGGTATGGTTGATCGGCAAACCTGCACCCACGGTGGCGTTATATAACCAGTGGCGACCCGTTTTTTCGAAAGCGTCATGAATCTGGCGGTAATTATTACTGCTGCTCGCCCCGGCCAGTTTGTTGGCGCTGATGACGTGGAAACCATGGCTGGCAAAATCCAGATACTGATCCGCCAGTTGCTCGCTCGCGGTCACATCCAGCACCACTAAATCATCATACGGGTGAGCACGCATCCACAGGAATAGAGACTCTTCATCCTGCTCTACCGCCTCGTCATCAAAGAAAGCTAACGCGCGGCTGGCATCCAGCCCTTCGTAATTCAGCAGGCTACGACGGCTATCAACCACACCCGCCAGCACAAACTCTAATCCGGTACGCGCCGAGAGCGTGCTCTGCTCGCGAGCGAACAGCTCCAGCCAGCGCGACCCAATGTTGCCTTTGCCAAACAACACCAGACCAATGCGTTTTTCAGCACGGAAGATTGACTGATGCAGACCCTGAATCAGGCTCTCCGTTGGCCCAGTACGCAGTACCGCGACCAGGCTGATGCCCTCTTCCGACTGCCAGGTGAATTCAACCGGCTGACCTTTCAACTGTTGCCAGAAACGGTGGCAGTGCAGCGGATTACGGGTGACGCCCGCCCCGACCATCGCCACCAGCGCCAGCCCCTGGCGCAGACGCAGCTCGCCTGGCAGGCCAGCTTCATCCAGAATTTTCAGCGCGCTGTCAGCGACTTCGGAGGTGTAGCAAAATTGCAATAGCTGGCGGTCAGGATGCACGCCCACTGCCAGCGGACGCACCTGGCTACGTTTTAAAACCTGGTCAATCTCTTTATAAGCCAGCTTAAAATCCTGGCCAGTCGGAACCAGAAACTCAATCAGGCAGACGTCATCATGACTGGTCACAATACGCGCCCCGGTACCGGAGGCCAGTACTCGCTCAATACGCGTTGAACCCTGCTCTGGGGTATAGCTACAACGCAACTGGAGATCGATATCGCTACCGGAAACCGGCTGTAAGGTACGGGCATGGAGAACCGGTGCCGCCAGACGCGCCAGCTCGCTGGCTTCATCCAGACGCAACAGCGGCAGCAAACAGGCGTCTTTTACTTTACGCGGATCCGCGCTGTAAACCCCAGCGACATCGCTCCAGATGGTTACTCGGGAAACGCCCGCCAACGCACCAACCTGCGTCGCCGAGTAGTCAGAACCGTTACGCCCCAGTAGCACTGTTTCACCGGCATTGCTGCGACTAATAAAGCCGGTAACCACCAGGCGTTTACCCGGATGCTGCGCCAACAGTTGCTGCAGTAATGGGTAAGAAAGACCTTCATCTACCTGCGGCTGGGCACCACGTTCAGCACGTAAAAAATCGCGCGCATCCAGCCAGGCTGACTCCAGCCCCTGTTGATTAAGGACGGCAGACATCAAACGCGCGGACCATACCTCACCATGCCCAACAACCTCAGCATAGACGGCATCGTTCACGCCGCTGTCGAGTAACCCGGCCAGGCGTTCCAGATCGTGAATAAACGCGCCAATCAGTCCATCCGCCACCTCGGGAGGTAACAAACCGCTGATAAGCTCACTTTGATAGCGACGTAACGCCTGTTGAACCTGATGCGCAGAAAGGCGATCGGTCTGGCTTAATTTCAGCCAGCTAATCAACTGATTAGTGGTACTGCCTGCGGCTGAAACAACCATCATGTCATCAGGCTGCGAGTAATCCGCCATAATGCCTGCGACACGCAGATAACATTTCACGTCTGCCAGACTACTACCACCAAATTTGTGCAGTTGACGACCCTTCGCCCCTGCCTGCGCAATCACACTCATGTTTACCCCTTGTTTGCAGCCCGGAAGCCATTTTCCAGGTCGGCAATTAAATCTTCGCCATCTTCAATACCGGTGGAGATACGCAGCAGCGTTTCGGAAATTCCGGCAGCAGCACGCGCTTCTGGTGCCATGCCCGCGTGTGTCATAGTTGCGGCGTGGGAGATCAGACTTTCAACGCCCCCTAACGATTCCGCCAGCGTAAACAATGACAACCCGCCGAGGAAACGGCGCAGCGTTTGCTCATCGCCATCCAGTTCAAAACTTAACATCGCGCCAAAGCCTTTTTGCTGACGCGCAGCAATCTCATGGCCCTGATTATCCAGCAATGACGGGTGATACAATTTTTTCACCAGCGGCTGAGTTTGCAGATAATCGACTATCGCCTGAGCATTACGTTGCGCCACCTCCATACGAGGAGACAAAGTACGCAGGCCGCGCAACAGCAGATAACTATCAAACGCGCCGCCGGTCACACCAATATTATTCGCCCACCATGCCAGTTCAGTGACCGTCTCCGGATCTTTGGCTATAACCACACCAGCCACCACGTCTGAGTGACCGTTTAAATATTTCGTGCATGAATGCAACACCAGATCGGCGCCTAATGCCAGTGGATTTTGCAGTGCCGGGCTTAAAAAAGTGTTGTCCACCACGCTGACCGCGCCAGCCTCGCGCGCCAACTGGCAGATTTTCGCAATATCCACCACACGCAGCAGCGGGTTGCTTGGACTTTCTACCAGCACCAGCTTCGGTTTTTCCGCCAATGCGGCCTGCAATGCCTGCTCATCTCCTTGATCGACAAACAGGACGCGATAACAGCCACGCTTTGCCAGACTGTCAAACAGTCGGTAGCTCCCGCCGTAGCAGTCGTGCGGTGCGACCAGCAGATCGCCAGGCTTAAGGAAGACAGTGGTCACCAAATGAATCGCCGACATGCCAGTATTGGTCAGTACCGCTCCGGCCCCTCCTTCCAGTTCAGCCAGCGCACGTTGAACGACATCACGCGTTGGGTTGCCGCGACGCGAATAGTCATGAGCACGAGGTTCATTAAATCCGGTAAAGTTATAGGTGCTGGAGAGGTGAATCGGCGGGACAACGCAACCGTACTGTTCGTCGTCATTTAACCCGCTACGCACTGCGATGGTGGCCTGTTTACGCGTCATATTGAGAAGATCCTGGCTGAGTCGGTGAAAAGTCAGGCACCAGAGTAATCATTGTTACTATAGCCGTCAATACATCTGGACATCTAAACTTCTTTGCGTATAGATTGAGCAAACTGGAAATAGCCGTTAAAATTATATGCATTAGCGTACATCTGCGTCGGCTACTTCGTGTCAGGGCCGCGCCACTACGATAAACTACGCACAATTATGGTCCGGGCTCAGGTTCTGGCCTCAATATTAATGACAAAGAGGATTAGGTATCTCATGGCTGAATGGAGCGGCGAATATATCAGCCCATACGCTGAGCACGGTAAGAAGAGTGAGCAAGTCAAAAAAATTACGGTTTCCATTCCTCTGAAGGTGTTAAAAATCCTTACCGATGAACGCACGCGTCGTCAGGTGAATAACCTGCGCCACGCCACCAACAGCGAACTGCTGTGTGAAGCGTTTCTGCATGCTTTTACCGGGCAACCATTACCCAACGATGAAGACCTGCGTAAAGAGCGCAGTGATGAAATCCCGGAAGAAGCAAAGGTAATCATGCGTGAACTGGGTATCAACCCGGAAACGTGGGAATACTGATTGTTAGAACAGATGAGAAAAGGCGGGATTGCTCCCGCCGATTCTCGCTATGTTACTTACTGATACCATTGAGTTTATTCAATGTCTCTTCCATTTTGAGCGTCTCTTTACGGTTCAATGGATAGAAATAAATCAGAATGACCGCCGCCAAAAACAGGCATAGTGCCGGCAAGAGATTCGCCATCGTATAAATATTTTCCTGCACAATGCTGGTTTGCACAGCGCCACCTGTTGAAGATGATTGATAACCAATGATGGCCAACATAAAACCGCCAATGGCCCCTGCACACGCCTGACCAACCTTGCGGGCAAAGAAGTTCACACCATAGACGGTACCATCCTCGCGATCGCCGGTGACATACTGGTGATAATCACAAACATCGGTCATAAACGCCCAAATCATCAGGTTGAATAGTCCGGCCCCCAACGTCGCCAGGAACAGGAAAACCAAATAGACTTTCGCGTCGGTAATGTGGATGAAGAACATAATCAAATACATCGCTACTGCAAAGAGTAGCGCGCCGACGCTGGCCTCTTTTTTACCAAACCGCTTTGTGAGCCAGGATGCCGATGGTGCCAGCAAAACCAGGGAACCAAAGGTAAACAGCAACGCGACTGACATCGCCTCTTTATTGTGGAAATAGTCATTAAACAGATAAGTCATATTGGTACCGGACAATCCCTGATTAATCACAATCAGCAAATCCACAACCACTAAAACAATCAGCGCCTTATTGCGTACCAGTCCCTTCAGCAACACCGAAACGGGCATGCTCTCTTTTCTCTCCACGCGCACGCGTTCGGTCGTTAACTGACAGGTCAAGGATAAAAAGATAAAGCCCAGCACTGCGCAACCAATGGAAATCCAGAAGAAGTGTTGCCCGGAAATCACCTGGCTTCCGTCCACCAGGGTGGTGTACATCAGGATCGGAATGAAAAAGCCGGTTGCCCCACCGCCGATAGCTGACCCAACGCTGCGCCAGGTTGACAGCGAGACACGATCATCCGGATTCGAGCTAATCGCCGCAGACATAGCACCGTACGGAATACTCACGGTCGATAACAGCGAACCGTAAATGAAATAGGAGCAACAGATGTAGATAATTTTCGCCGTATAAGAAAAATCATTCACAAACGGCAGGAACAGGACAACTGCAATGATGCAAAATGGATACTTCATGCGACGCACCCACGGGTTAAAACGTCCATGTACCGTCAATTTAGAGGTATCGCATAAGCGCCCTACACCAACATCAACGAACGCATCAAAGAGTTTGGTCACAAAATAGAGTGAGCCAACGATAACGCCGGAAATACCGAGGACGTTAGTGTAATAAATCATTAAAAAACTATTAACTAAGCCAAGAATAAAACAGGTTCCGAGGTCACCACATAAATAACCAATTTTATCTCGAATTCCGAAAGGTCTGACGGCAGTGGGTTCATTATTTCCGATAATAGTTCCATCATTAGACATGATGTCAACTCCTTAGACATATTATTCACACAAACTATGCTTATTGATGTAATCAGTCGATATGAAAGCTATTACCGGTTAGAAGTTATAACCAAGACCGACACGATAACGGGTCTGACGATCGTCTGTCGTTGTTGTGTTATAACCCGAGGAAACGTTACCAACCTCAACAAATGGAACCCAGGAGCCTAGTTTATACGCCACGCGGAAGTTATATTCATAATCATCTTTCCGGTTGTTATATAAATCTTCGCTATCGGCAATTTTATAAATACCATTTAACTCAAACATCCAGTCATTGACGTTATAACCAAGCCAGGCTTCCGGACGATAGACCATGCGGTCATCTTTGCCGTCAGTGTTTCTGCGCATGTACTCCTGACGATAGCGGAACGCGGTCCACCAGCTGTCGTTAATGTTGTACTGCACGCGGATGTAAGGTTTATAAATCGTGATGTTATCGCCCGTTTCGATCGCAATACCTGGCTGCCAGATAAGATCCCGCCAGGTAAACTGGTAGCTTGCAGTATACTCGTTGCCATTACTTTCCATATTATTCCACGCATCATTAGATTGCGTATCTTCGGAACGTGAAATGGCTTCGACTGCGACACCAAAACCAGTCGCAAAACGGTGAGACATATAAACACGATCGTAATTACGCCCATCGTCATAATATTCATGCCGGTAATCAACATAACCCGCTTGTGCGGCCGCAGAGAATAATGGAATCAGTAATAACGCAGATTTAAATTTCATGACAATCCCTCTTCACACTCAACAACGGAAATTACCCATCTCGTCCCGTCCATTAATGGGAAACGATGAAGGATTCAGAATAATTTTATATTTCCACGAAAGTGTATTTTAGAAAGAAAGCAGAAACCTTTGGTATTTTGCCAACAATTGGCATGAGTGGCAGAAATCAGAAGATAAAAATGACGCAGATCACCAGTAGAAACATTTTACCTAAAAAAACAAAAACGATGTTTCATTTATTAAACAAAAAAACACTATTCAACACATCAATATAAATTTTAGTCTTCAAGCGCAGATACAAAAAAAGCGCCATAAGGCGCTTTTTTCTGACAGCTGAACTTACTTGCTGCCTGGGATGCTGAAACGCTTGTTGAAGCGATCAACACGGCCACCGGTAGCAACATCACGCTGCTTGCCAGTATAGAACGGGTGGCACTTGCTGCACACGTCGAGGTTCAGATCGTGACCGACAGTAGAGCGGATTTTAATGACGTTACCGCAAGAGCAGTTTGCAGTAATTTCTTCGTATTTCGGGTGAATATCTTTTTTCATGGGAAAACCTCGGTTTAAGGCCGCGTCGCTCTTCCAGCCCTAACGCCAGACACCACGCGATGTTAATAGTATAGGTCAGTGATACAAATTTGTATCAAAGGCGGCGAATCATACAGAAATTAACCTGCTCATGCAAACTGATCCGCATTCTACCCTCCACTAATGTGTATACTAACCCGCCAGATTTCAAGTCAGGATGATTCAATGCCCGTTGCGCACGTTGCCTTACCTGTTCCGCTACCTCGCACCTTTGACTATCTCCTGCCGGAAGGCTTGAGCGCCAAAGCCGGGTGTCGTGTACGCGTGCCTTTTGGCAAGCAGCAGGAGCGCGTGGGTATCGTCCTGTCCGTCAGCGAGCACAGTGAACTACCGCGGAGCGAATTGAAAGCCGTTCTCGAAGTGCTGGACAGCGAACCGGTCTACTCAACCTCTGTCTGGCGTCTGCTGTTGTGGGCGGCGGATTATTATCATCATCCTATCGGTGACGTACTGTTTCACGCTCTGCCAATTTTACTGCGCCAGGGACGTCCGGCGACAAACGCGCCCATGTGGTACTGGTTTGCCACTGAAGAAGGCCAGGTTATTGACCTCAACAGCCTGAAGCGTTCTCCCAAGCAGCAACAGGCGCTGGCTGCGCTACGCCAGGGAAAAATCTGGCGCGACCAGGTGGCTGAACTGGAATTTAATGACGCCTCATTACAGGCACTGCGGAAAAAAGGGCTGTGCGAGCTTGCGAGCGAAACGCCAGGCTTTAGCGACTGGCGTACGCACTACGCGGTTTCCGGTGAGCGTCTGCGGCTGAATACCGAACAGGCCACCGCCGTCGGGGCGATCCACAGCGCATCTGACAGTTTTAGCGCCTGGCTATTAGCGGGCGTGACAGGATCGGGCAAAACAGAGGTCTATTTAAGCGTACTGGAAAATGTGCTCGCCCAGGGCAAACAGGCGCTGGTAATGGTGCCGGAGATTGGCCTGACGCCGCAAACTATTGCCCGTTTTCGCGAACGCTTCAATGCGCCGGTCGAAGTTCTGCACTCGGGTTTAAATGACAGTGAACGTCTTTCGGCATGGCTGAAGGCGAAAAATGGCGAAGCGGCAATTGTTATCGGCACGCGCTCGTCGCTGTTTACGCCGTTTAAAAATCTGGGCTTGATTGTCATCGACGAAGAGCACGACAGCTCTTATAAACAGCAGGAAGGCTGGCGTTATCATGCGCGCGACCTCGCGGTTTATCGCGCCCATAGCGAACAAATTCCCATCATTCTCGGCTCAGCCACCCCTGCGCTGGAAACGCTGTGCAACGTGCGGCAGAAAAAATACCGCATGTTGCGCCTGACGCGCCGTGCCGGGAATGCGCGCCCAGCCATTCAGCACGTGCTGGATCTCAAGGGTCAGCAGGTACAGGCCGGGCTCGCCCCTGCGCTTATCGCCCGTATGCGTCAGCATCTGCAAGCGGATAACCAGGTGATCCTGTTTTTAAACCGCCGGGGTTTTGCGCCTGCCCTGCTGTGCCACGACTGTGGCTGGATTGCTGAATGCCCGCGCTGCGATCACTACTACACGCTGCATCAGGCGCAACACCATCTGCGCTGCCATCACTGCGACAGTCAGCGTCCGATACCGCGTCAATGCCCTTCCTGCGGCTCAACGCACATGGTTCCGGTAGGACTCGGCACCGAACAGCTTGAGCAGGCTCTGGCGCCTTTTTTCCCCGGCGTGCCAATCTCACGCATCGATCGTGACACTACCAGCCGCAAAGGCTCGCTGGAGCAGCATCTGGCGGAAGTGCATCGCGGCGGCGCGCGAATCCTGATCGGCACGCAAATGCTGGCGAAAGGCCACCATTTCCCGGACGTCACTCTGGTGGCGTTGCTGGACGTTGACGGCGCGCTGTTCTCCGCAGATTTCCGGTCGGCAGAACGCTTCGCCCAGCTCTACACGCAGGTTTCCGGGCGTGCCGGTCGCGCCGGGAAGCAGGGCGAAGTGGTACTGCAAACGCACCACCCTGAACATCCGCTGCTGCAAACCTTGCTGTATAAAGGGTATGACGCCTTTGCCGAACAGGCGCTGGCAGAGCGACAAACGCTCCAGCTTCCCCCATGGACCAGCCATGTGATCGTGCGGGCAGAAGATCACAACAACCAGCATGCGCCGATGTTCTTACAGCAGTTACGAAATCTGATTCAGGCCAGTCCACTGGCCGATGAAAAACTGTGGGTGTTAGGCCCAGTTCCCGCCCTGGCGCCCAAACGTGGCGGTCGCTATCGCTGGCAAATTTTGTTGCAGCACCCGTCGCGAATTCGCCTGCAGCATATCGTCAGCGGAACGCTGGCGCTGATTAATACGTTACCCGATGCACGTAAGGTTAAATGGGTGCTGGATGTCGATCCCATCGAGGGATAATCCCTCACGATGCGAGGCGGATCGTAAAATTAAATATCCATCACACTTTTTATGAAAATTCTGTAACCGCTTCCATTCACTATCTGATAAAAATGTTTCAGATGAAGGCTATTCAAGGACGAGTCTGTGCCAGCAGCTCTCTGGCGAGGAGAAAGAGTGAAACCGAATAAGCAGGTTGCCGCCGCTACGATGAAAGATGTTGCTCTGAAGGCGAAAGTCTCAACGGCAACCGTATCCCGCGCATTAATGAACCCAGACAAAGTCTCGCAGTCAACCCGTAACAAGGTTGAGCAGGCAGCGCTTGAAGTGGGATATTTACCCCAATCAATGGGACGTAACGTTAAGCGTAATGAGTCGCGTACCATTCTGGTGATTGTGCCGGATATCTGCGATCCGTTTTTTAGCGAAGTGATTCGTGGCATCGAAGTCACCGCCGCAGAACAGGGATATCTGGTGCTTATCGGCGATTGCGCGCACCAGAACCAGCAGGAAAAGACCTTCCTCAATCTCATAATTACCAAGCAGATCGATGGCATGGTGCTGCTCAGCTCGCGCCTGCCGTTTGATGCCAGCGTGGAAGAGCAACGCAACTTGCCACCGATGGTTATGTCCAACGAGTTCGCGCCAGAGCTGGAACTGCCCACCGTGCACATTGATAACCTCACCGCCGCCTTCAACGCGATGAACTATCTGCTGGAACTGGGGCACAAACGCATTGGCTGTATCGCCGGGCCCGAAGATATGCCGCTGTGCCATTACCGTCTGCAAGGTTACGTTCAGGCACTACGTCGCAGCGGAATTACGGTCGATCCGCATTTCATCGCGCGCGGTGACTTTACCTATGAAGCGGGAGCCAATGCGCTTAAACAGCTCCTGGCGCTACCACAGCCGCCTACCGCGGTCTTTTGTCACAGCGATGTCATGGCGCTTGGCGCCCTCTCTTACGCCAAACGTCAGGGTCTGAAGGTGCCCGACGATTTATCGATTATCGGCTTCGATAACATTTCGCTCGCGGAATTTTGTGATCCACCCCTGACAACCGTCGCACAGCCGCGTTTCGATATCGGACGTGAAGCTATGCTGTTACTGCTCGATCAATTACAAGGACAGAACGTCAGCAGTGGCTCACGATTACTGGACTGCGAGCTTATTATTCGGGGCACTACCCGGGCACTGACGTAAAGTAAAGTGCTTTCGGACTCCCCTGTCTGGTCAAAGGCCCGCCGCTTAAGTAACATGGCGGGCTGACGAACGAATAAATACAGCGAAACGATAGTGGCACAACGAGATTATGTACGTCGCGGCCAACCGGCACCTTCGCGGCGCAAGAAGAGCACATCACGGAAAAAACAACGCAATACGCCTGCGGTATCGCCCGCAATGGTTGCTATTGCTGCAGCCGTACTCGTGACCTTTATCGGTGGTCTGTACTTCATTACGCATCACAAGAAAGAAGAGTCCGAAACGCTGCAAAACCAGAAAGTCACCGGTAATGGCATCCCGCCAAAACCGGAAGAGCGCTGGCGATACATTAAAGAGCTGGAAAGCCGTCAGCCTGGCGTACGTGCGCCTACCGAACCGTCTGCCGGCGGCGAGGTGCTGAACGCCGACCAATTAACCAATGAGCAGCGCCAGTTGTTGGCGCAGATGCAGGCTGATATGCGTCAACAGCCAACGCAGCTCAACGAAGTACCGTGGAACGAACAAACGCCTGAGCAACGCCAGCAAACGCTGCAGCGACAACGTCAGGTGCAACAGCAGCAGTGGAACACTACGCAGCAGCAGACTCAACAGCCACGCCAACGGGCAACGGAACAGCCGTACCAGCAGCCGCAAACGCGTACGGCGCAAACCGCGCCGGTACAGCAGCCGAAAGCACAGCCAAAACCGGCGGCGCAACAGCCGTATCAGGATTTGCTGCAAACGCCTGCGCATACCACCGCCGCTCAGCCGAAAACGCAACCGGCCGCGCCAATAACGAATGAAACGCAGCCGCCAAAACAGACGGCGGAGAAAAAAGATGAACGCCGCTGGATGGTTCAGTGCGGGTCATTTAAAGGCGCTGAGCAGGCAGAAACCGTGCGCGCGCAGCTGGCCTTTGAAGGGTTCAACTCGCGTATTACCACCAATAACGGCTGGAATCGCGTGGTCATTGGTCCGGTCAAAGGCAAAGAGAATGCCGACAACACCATCAGCCGCCTGAAGGTGGCTGGTCACACAAACTGCATTCGACTCGCCACCGGGGGTTGAAACCCCCAAAATCCCCCCCATCTATACTTGCATTACGCCCCGCACACTGTGCGGGGCCTGTACATTGCATTTGTAACCAAGGGGTCTGCTCGTGACAACAATAGTAAGCGTACGCCGTAACGGCCATGTGGTAATCGCCGGTGATGGTCAGGCCACACTGGGTAACACCGTAATGAAAGGCAACGTGAAGAAAGTCCGCCGTCTGTACAACGACAAAGTCATCGCGGGCTTTGCGGGCGGTACTGCGGATGCATTCACGCTGTTTGAACTGTTTGAACGCAAGCTGGAAATGCACCAGGGCCACCTGGTGAAGGCTGCCGTTGAACTGGCAAAAGACTGGCGTACAGACCGTATGCTGCGCAAACTCGAAGCGCTGCTGGCCGTCGCAGATGAAACGGCATCGCTCATCATCACCGGTAACGGCGACGTCATCCAGCCAGAAAACGATCTGATTGCCATCGGCTCCGGCGGTCCCTACGCCCAGGCTGCTGCACGCGCTCTGCTGGAAAACACCGAGCTTGGCGCACGCGAGATTGCTGAGAAAGCGTTGGATATTGCAGGGGATATCTGCATTTATACCAACCACTTCCATACCATCGAAGAATTGAACTCCAAAGCGTAAGGATCCCCCATGTCTGAAATGACCCCACGCGAAATTGTCAGCGAACTGAACAAACACATCATCGGCCAGGATAACGCTAAGCGTTCCGTGGCGATTGCCCTGCGTAACCGCTGGCGTCGTATGCAGCTCAACGAAGAGTTGCGCCATGAAGTCACGCCGAAAAACATTCTGATGATTGGCCCGACCGGCGTCGGTAAAACCGAAATCGCCCGTCGCCTGGCAAAACTGGCCAACGCGCCGTTCATCAAAGTTGAAGCAACCAAATTCACCGAAGTTGGCTATGTTGGTAAAGAAGTTGACTCAATCATCCGCGATCTGACCGATGCTGCCATTAAGATGGTTCGCGTTCAGGCAATCGAGAAAAACCGCTTCCGCGCTGAAGAGATGGCGGAAGAGCGCATTCTCGACGTACTGATCCCACCGGCTAAAAATAACTGGGGACAGTCTGAACAGCCGCAGGAACCTTCTGCAGCGCGTCAGGCGTTCCGTAAAAAACTGCGTGAAGGCCAGCTGGATGATAAAGAGATCGAAATCGATCTCGCGGCCGCACCGATGGGCGTTGAAATTATGGCACCTCCGGGAATGGAAGAGATGACCAGCCAGCTGCAGTCCATGTTCCAGA
The DNA here is from genome assembly GCF_009905315.1 of Citrobacter sp. LUTT5. Taxonomy (NCBI): domain Bacteria; kingdom Pseudomonadati; phylum Pseudomonadota; class Gammaproteobacteria; order Enterobacterales; family Enterobacteriaceae; genus Citrobacter; species Citrobacter sp. LUTT5. The sequence continues at coordinate 4,813,230 of NZ_CP047606.1, forward strand.
ACCTGGGCGGTCAGAAGCAAAAACCGCGTAAGCTGAAAATCAAAGACGCGATGAAACTGCTGATTGAAGAAGAAGCGGCCAAACTGGTGAACCCGGAAGAGCTGAAACAAGAAGCTATCGACGCCGTTGAGCAGCACGGGATCGTGTTTATCGACGAAATCGACAAAATCTGTAAACGCGGTGAATCCTCCGGCCCGGACGTGTCCCGCGAAGGCGTACAGCGCGACCTGCTGCCGCTGGTTGAAGGCTGCACGGTCTCCACCAAGCACGGTATGGTGAAAACAGATCATATTCTGTTTATCGCCTCTGGCGCATTCCAGGTGGCGAAACCGTCCGACCTGATCCCAGAACTACAGGGTCGTCTGCCGATTCGCGTTGAACTACAGGCGCTGACCACCAGCGATTTTGAGCGTATCCTTACCGAACCGAATGCCTCCATCACCGTGCAGTACAAAGCGCTGATGGCGACTGAAGGTGTGGACATCAACTTCACTGAATCCGGTATTAAACGCATTGCCGAAGCGGCCTGGCAGGTTAACGAAACCACCGAAAACATCGGTGCACGTCGTCTGCATACCGTTCTGGAACGTCTGATGGAAGATATTTCCTATGATGCGAGCGATTTGAACGGCCAAAGCATCACAATTGATGCCGAATATGTGAGCAAACATCTGGATGCGCTGGTCGCAGATGAAGATCTGAGCCGTTTTATCCTATAATCGCGTTCAATGCATTTTCATCACTGTTGATGGGGCTGATAAAGCCCCATTTTTATTGGCGCTAAATATGACTGAACAACAACAAATTAGCCGCTCACAAGCCTGGCTGGAAAGTTTACGACCTAAGACCTTACCGCTCGCCTTCGCGGCGATCATCGTCGGTACGGCATTAGCATGGTGGCAAGGATACTTCAATCCGCTGGTTGCTCTGCTGGCATTGATTACGGCGGGATTACTGCAAATTCTGTCCAATCTCGCTAACGACTATGGCGATGCCGTCAAAGGCAGCGACAAGCCCGACCGCATAGGACCGCTGCGCGGTATGCAAAAAGGGGTCATCACCCAACAGCAGATGAAGCGGGCGCTGATCGTCACCGTGGTCTTGATCTGCCTGTCCGGTCTGGCCCTGGTTGCTGTGGCCTGTCACACGCTGGCAGATTTTGTCGGCTTCCTGGTGCTCGGCGGCCTGTCGATCATCGCCGCAATCACCTATACCGTAGGCAATCGCCCTTACGGATATATCGGTCTGGGCGATATTTCCGTGCTGGTGTTCTTCGGCTGGCTGAGCGTTATGGGAAGCTGGTATCTGCAGGCGCATACGTTGATTCCAGCGCTCATTCTGCCTGCTACCGCCTGCGGCCTGCTGGCTACTGCCGTGCTCAACGTCAACAATCTGCGCGATATCAACAGCGACAGAGAGAACGGCAAGAACACGCTGGTCGTGCGTTTAGGCGCTGTCAATGCCCGCCGCTACCACGCCTGTCTGCTGATGGGCACGCTGGTCTGTCTGGCCCTGTTTAACCTATTCTCACTGCAAAGCCTGTGGGGATGGCTGTTTATCCTCGCCGCTCCGCTGCTGATTAAACAGGCGCGATACGTGATGCGTGAGATGGATCCTGCGGCAATGCGCCCAATGCTGGAACGCACCGTAAAAGCGGCATTGTTAACTAACCTGCTGTTTGTCGTTGGAATTTTCTTAAGTCAGTGGTCTCTTTAACTGACAAATATCAATTAACAATTGATGATTTTGCCAACAGTACACATAGCGCGATATACTAAAAATTCTCGCAGCAACTGAACGTTGAGCCTATGAAATACGATACATCCGAGCTTTGTGACATCTATCAGGAAGATGTCAACGTCGTGGAACCACTGTTCTCTAACTTTGGAGGACGGTCGTCGTTTGGCGGACAAATCATCACGGTAAAATGTTTCGAGGACAACGGGTTGCTGTACGATCTGCTCGAACAAAACGGCCGTGGTCGCATTCTGCTGGTCGATGGCGGTGGTTCTGTCCGTCGTGCGCTGGTCGATGCCGAACTGGCTCGACTGGCCGTACAGAATGAATGGGAAGGTCTGGTCATCTACGGCTCAGTCCGTCAGGTAGACGATCTGGAAGAACTGGATATCGGTATTCAGGCGATTGCCGCCATTCCGGTCGGTGCCGCAGGGGAAGGTATTGGAGAAAGCGATGTACGCGTCAACTTTGGCGGTGTAACGTTCTTCTCTGGCGACCACCTGTACGCCGACAACACCGGGATAATCCTCTCCGAAGACCCGCTCGATATCGAGTAAAGAAAACACCGCAATTCGGTGTGATGCCAGTCGGTTAAACAACTGACTGGCTTTTTTTCGCTTCTGAAAATCTCCAGAGCCTCTTTTGCCCTTTTCCCCTTCCGATTCCCCCATCCTGCGCATTGACGAAGAAAAAACTCTCTCTATACCTAATGATGAATCTCATCACTCTCATCACGAGGTCATCATGCATATCGATCTGACAGGTAAAAAAGCGCTGGTCACCGGAGCCAGTCGTGGATTAGGGCGCGCCATTGCACTGTCGCTGGCGAAAGCCGGTGCTGATGTTGTTATAACCTATGAAAAATCTGCGGAGAAAGCCCAGGCCGTTGCCGATGAAATTACAGCACTTGGCCGCCATGGTGAGGCGATTCAGGCAAACAGTGCAGACGCTCAGGCGATTCAGAATGCCGTAAACCGCACGGTACAGTCACTCGGTGGACTGGATATTCTGGTCAACAACGCAGGGATCGCACGCGGCGGCCCGCTGGAGTCGCTGTCACTGGAGGACATCGACGCATTGATTAACGTGAACATCCGTGGCGTGGTAGTTGCCATACAGGCCGCGCTACCGCATCTCCCTGAAGGTGGGCGAATCATCAATATTGGCAGTTGTCTTGCCAACCGCGTCGCCCAGCCGGGGATTGCCGTCTACGCGATGACTAAATCAGCGCTCAACTCGCTAACCCGTGGCCTGGCTCGCGATCTCGGCCCACGGGGTATTACCGTTAATCTTGTCCATCCCGGCCCAACTGACAGTGATATGAACCCGGCAGATGGCGAGCAGGCAGAATCCCAACGGCAGCTTATTGCGACAGGGCATTACGGAACACCGGAGGATGTTGCAGCGGCGGTGACGTTTCTGGTAAGCCCAGCGGCTGGGCAGATTTCCGGCACCGGTCTGGACGTAGATGGGGGTTTGAATGCCTGAAATTAACGTTGTGTTGCGGTAAAACGATTGTATTGCCGGATGACGGCTTACGCCTTATCCGGCCTACACAGGAACGATTACGCAAGAGGTTTCGTATTGTAGCAAGGCGGCAAACGAAGGTATCCCCAGGAGCGTAGTAAACTACGTGACTGGGGTAACTGAGCGCAGCCAACGCAGCTACGGCACGAAAGATGAAGCGTAATTAGACTTCTTCCATACGACCCAGCAGGGCATGCAGACGATCCTGCCAGCCATTCTGCTGTTCTTTCAGGTTGTTGTTCTCACGCTCCAGCTCTTCACGCTGCTGCTGTGCAGTCTGAACTTCCTGCGACAGTGAGTTGTTCTTTTCTTTCAGCTCTTCGATTTCCATCTGTAACAACGTGATGGTATCAATCGCCTGCTGTACTTTTGCTTCCAGTTTCTCAAACACTTCTAATGACATCGTCATACCTCTCCTGAATTGCAAGGCGTTGATGGATAAAAATCCTCGTCCCGATAACCGGCGACGCCTTAATAAAAACGAGCGCACTCTACTTAACACCGATTGTATGAAGCCGCGTCATCGCTGTCCAGCGGCATCCCGCGCAGATTGCGGTTTGCAACACTTTTAGTCTTTCTCCTGGTGACATGACTGTCATAACTCTTAAGTGTTAACAGATTGATCAGTGAAATGATTCAGCTCACACTATTTTTGTATAACAAATACCGCACAATGGCGCGAAAACGCTCATTTTGTTGATGCAGTACACACATTTTAATTTCGATATTTCTCGTTTTTGAGCGTTAACGATAAATTAACAGTGTGCCTACCGGCTCCGGGGATGTCAGTGACCTTCTCGCACACAATAAACATTAAACTCTCTTCAGGATCCGATTATGAGTCAAACCTCAACCTTAAAAGGCCAGTGCATTGCTGAATTCCTCGGTACCGGGTTGTTGATTTTCTTCGGTGTGGGCTGTGTCGCTGCACTCAAAGTAGCTGGTGCTACTTTTGGTCAGTGGGAAATCAGTATCATCTGGGGTCTGGGGGTAGCGATGGCTATCTATCTGACCGCAGGTGTTTCTGGTGCACACCTGAATCCCGCGGTAACCATCGCACTCTGGCTGTTCGCCTGTTTTGATAAACGCAAAGTTGTCCCTTTTATTATTTCGCAAATTGCCGGCGCCTTTTGCGCAGCGGCATTGGTTTACGGGCTTTATTACAATCTTTTCATCGATTTTGAACAAACCAACCATATCGTGCGTGGCACTACCGAAAGCCTGGGTCTGGCGGGTACTTTCTCCACCTATCCGAATCCGCATATCAATTTTGTGCAGGCCTTCGCGGTTGAAATGGTCATTACCGCTATTCTAATGGGGCTGATTCTGGCTCTGACCGACGATGGTAACGGTGTACCTCGTGGTCCGCTGGCACCGCTGCTGATTGGCTTATTAATTGCCGTCATTGGTGCTTCCATGGGTCCGCTGACAGGTTTTGCGATGAACCCGGCACGTGACTTCGGACCGAAACTCTTCGCCTGGATGGCGGGATGGGGTGAGATTGCCTTCACAGGTGGTCGCGATATCCCTTACTTCCTGGTTCCGGTGTTTGGCCCGATTACCGGCGCGATTTTGGGCGCATGGGCATATCGCAAACTGATTGGTCGCCATTTACCGTGCGATGTCTGCGTGATTGAAGAAAAAGACGCGGCGGCCAACACTCAACAAAAAGCTTCGCTGTAATGTGACTACGGGACAAAAATTATGACTGAAAAAAAATATATCGTTGCGCTCGACCAGGGCACCACCAGCTCCCGCGCGGTCGTAATGGACCACGATGCGAATATCGTTGCCGTTTCACAGCGCGAATTCGAGCAAATCTACCCGAAAGCAGGTTGGGTAGAACACGACCCAATGGAAATTTGGGCAACCCAAAGCTCTACGCTGGTTGAAGTTCTGGCGAAAGCCGATATCAGTTCCGATGAAATTGCAGCGATCGGTATTACCAACCAGCGTGAAACCACCATCGTCTGGGAGCGTGAGACCGGTAAACCAATCTACAACGCCATTGTGTGGCAGTGTCGTCGTACCGCAGATATCTGCGAAAAGCTCAAGCGCGATGGCATGGAAGAATACATCCGTAACAACACCGGCCTGGTCATTGACCCGTACTTCTCTGGCACCAAGGTGAAATGGATCCTCGACCACGTTGAAGGCTCGCGTGAACGCGCTCGTCGCGGCGAACTGCTGTTTGGTACCGTGGACACCTGGCTTATCTGGAAAATGACGCAGGGACGCGTACACGTCACGGATTACACCAACGCTTCACGTACCATGCTGTTCAACATCCACTCCCTGGACTGGGATGACACGATGCTGGATGCGCTGGATATTCCGCGCGCCATGCTGCCAGAAGTGCGTCGCTCTTCTGAAGTGTACGGTCAGACCAACATTGGTGGTAAAGGCGGCATTCGTATTCCTATCTCCGGTATCGCCGGTGACCAGCAGGCAGCTCTGTTTGGCCAGCTGTGCGTAAAGGAAGGGATGGCGAAAAACACTTACGGTACCGGCTGCTTCATGCTGATGAATACCGGTGAGAAAGCCGTTAAGTCCGAAAACGGACTACTGACCACCATCGCCTGCGGACCGACCGGGGAAGTGAACTACGCGCTGGAAGGTGCGGTATTTATGGCTGGCGCATCCATTCAGTGGCTGCGCGATGAAATGAAACTCATCAGCGATGCATTCGACTCTGAGTATTTCGCCACCAAAGTGAAAGACACCAACGGCGTGTACGTCGTTCCGGCATTTACTGGCCTGGGTGCACCGTACTGGGACCCGTATGCACGTGGCGCCATCTTCGGCCTGACCCGTGGCGTAAACTCCAACCACATCATCCGCGCAACGCTTGAGTCTATCGCTTATCAGACGCGTGATGTTCTGGAAGCGATGCAGGCTGACTCCGGTATTCGTCTGCACGCCCTGCGCGTTGACGGCGGTGCGGTCGCCAACAACTTCCTGATGCAGTTCCAGTCTGACATTCTCGGCACCCGCGTAGAGCGTCCGGAAGTCCGCGAAGTCACCGCATTAGGTGCAGCGTACCTCGCCGGTCTGGCAGTAGGCTTCTGGCAGAATCTGGATGAGTTGCAGGAGAAAGCGGTCATCGAGCGTGAATTCCGTCCAGGCATCGAAACCACCGAGCGTAACTTCCGTTACAGTGGCTGGAAAAAAGCGGTCAAACGCGCCATGGCATGGGAAGATCACGACGAGTAATACGTCATTGCCGGATGGCTACTTTGGCTTATCCGGCAAAATCTTCGTGCGGGGGCAACCCCGCACACACATCAATAATCTCGCCCCCTCCCCTGTGCTACACTTCGCGCCATTCCTTTCAGCTACGAGTTTGCAATGAGACGAGAACTTGCCATTGAATTTTCACGCGTGACCGAAGCGGCCGCCCTGGCTGGCTATAAATGGCTGGGCCGCGGCGATAAAAATACCGCTGACGGCGCGGCGGTGAACGCCATGCGTATTATGCTCAACCAGGTCAACATCGACGGCACCATCGTGATTGGCGAGGGTGAGATTGATGAAGCGCCGATGCTGTTTATCGGTGAAAAAGTCGGGACCGGTCTTGGTGATGCGGTCGACATCGCCGTCGATCCTATTGAAGGCACACGCATGACGGCAATGGGTCAGGCAAACGCGCTGGCCGTACTGGCTGTGGGCGATAAAGGCTGCTTCCTGAATGCGCCAGATATGTACATGGAAAAGCTGATTGTCGGCCCAGGCGCAAAAGGGTCTATCGACCTGAACCTGTCGCTGGAAGCCAACCTGCATAACGTTGCCGCGGCACTCAATAAACCGCTGAGTGAGCTGACCGTAACCATTCTGGCCAAACCACGCCATGATGAAACGATCGCCGAAATGCAAAAACTGGGCGTGCGCGTCTTCGCTATTCCAGACGGCGACGTTGCGGCCTCCATTCTGACCTGCATGCCAGACAGTGAAGTTGACGTGCTGTACGGCATTGGCGGCGCACCTGAAGGTGTGGTTTCCGCAGCTGTGATCCGCGCGCTGGACGGCGACATGCAGGGCCGTTTGCTGGCGCGTCATGACGTCAAAGGCGACAGCGAAGAAAACCGTCGCATTGGCGAACAAGAACTGGCTCGTTGCGCCGCCATGGGCATTGAAGCGGGCAAAGCGCTGCGCCTCGATGAAATGGCGCGTAGCGACAACGTCATTTTCTCCGCCACCGGCATCACCAAAGGCGATTTGCTGGAAGGGATTAGCCGTAAAGGTAATATCGCGACCACCGAAACGCTGCTGATCCGCGGCAAATCACGTACGATCCGTCGCATTCAGTCGATTCACTACCTCGATCGTAAAGATCCCGATGTGCAGGCGCACATCCTGTAATTGATTTGATCAATAGAGCCTTCCAGCCCATATGGGCTGGAAATCTTTCGTCCAACGAACGAAGATAAGGCAATCAAAGCAGACAGGAGAAAACCATGGCAGATTGGGTAACAGGCAAAGTCACAAAGGTGCAAAACTGGACCGATGCCCTGTTTAGTTTGACCGTGCGAGCTCCAGTTCTTCCTTTCACTGCAGGTCAGTTCACTAAACTTGGCCTTGAGATCGACGGCGAACGCGTCCAGCGCGCCTATTCTTACGTAAATGCCCCTGATAACCCCGATTTAGAGTTTTATCTGGTGACGGTTCCCGACGGCAAACTCAGCCCTCGTCTGGCAGCACTGAAGCCAGGCGATGAAGTGCAGGTGGTGAGTGAAGCTGCTGGTTTCTTCGTGCTGGATGAAGTCCCCGATTGCGAAACGCTATGGATGCTGGCGACCGGCACGGCTATCGGCCCATATTTGTCGATTCTGCAGTTAGGCAAGGACCTGGATCGCTTTAAAAATCTGGTGCTGGTCCACGCCGCGCGCTATGCCGCCGATTTGAGCTATCTACCGTTGATGCAGGCGTTGGAAAAACGCTACGAAGGTAAATTACGCATCCAGACGGTTGTCAGCCGTGAAACAGCCGCAGATTCGCTGACCGGACGTGTACCGGCGTTGATTGAAAGCGGTGAGCTAGAAAAAGCAGTCGGGTTGCCAATGGATAAAGAAACCAGCCATGTGATGCTGTGCGGAAACCCGCAAATGGTACGCGACACGCAGCAGTTGCTGAAAGAGACCCGGCAAATGACCAAACACCTGCGCCGTCGACCGGGCCATATGACCGCAGAGCACTACTGGTAAGAACGTTTTAATGCCCGGTAAACACCCGGGCATTTTGCTGGATGGCGCTTATCCGGCCTACGAGTCAGCTCTGTACTTTACGTCCTGCGTATCCTTACCATATTTATTTGCGTCCTGGGTGCCAATGAACGCCCCCAGATCGATAAGCATACCAACCAGAATCAACGTTGGAACAAAGCGGCCTACCGCCCATTGCCAGACGCCGGGTAATATCGCCCAATTTCCGGCCAGCAGCATCCACGCCAGGATCATCAACAGCGCCCACGCTCCGGAGCGCCCCCGGTCATGCAGACGTTTTACCGTCACTGCCGCCGTTGGCCATAGCAGACACACCAGACAAAAAGCAGCGGTCTGAATATCGAGTAATTGTTTGCTCGCCAGCGAAAACAGAACCAGCATGCTGACGATCCATAGGCCAATCCAAATCCAGAAATCACGGCGCCCGATGCGCCCTTTAAATGAGAATAACCACTGCTGTATGGTCATGTAAGTTCCTTTATTATTACCTTCCAGAACAGTTTACCCTTTTGACAAGCTCGACAGTTACCGTTTTAATCGTGAGCAATGAGAATGAAAGGTACGATTGATGAAGCAAGGATTTACACTGTTTTTATTATTGTTTTCAGCCTTAACCGCGAGCACTTCGGTACTGGCGGAAGAGCCATCGACGGCAACCACGGCCCCCTATTTACTGGCGGGCGCGCCGACCTTTGACCTGTCGATTAGCCAGTTTCGTGAAAACTTTAATACGCAGAATCCGAAGCTTATTCTGAATGAGTTCCGTGCCATCGACAGCAGTCGCGATCGAGCAAATCTCACCCGCGCAGCCAGTAAAATCAATGAAAACCTGTATGCGTCTTCCGCTCTTGAACGCGGCACCCTTAAAATCAAAAGCATGCAGATAACCTGGTTACCCATTCAGGGGCCAGAACAAAAGGCAGCCAAAGTGAAAGCGCTGGAATACATGACCGCCGTCATCCGCACCGTCGCACCGCTACTGACGAAGGAACAGAGCCAGAAAAAGCTGCAAAAACTGCTCGCCGCAGGCAAAGGTAAGCGCTATTACGCTGAAACAGAAGGCGCAATTCGCTATGTTGTTGCTGACAACGGTGAAAAAGGACTGACCTTCGCTGTTGAACCGATTAAGCTGGCACTATCAGAAAGTCTTGAGAAGGCGAATTGATGACAAAAAGCAAAGCCTTTCAGGGGATGAATCTCTATACTGTTTCACAGACCATGCTGCCCTCACGGGCGGCCATATTCCTTAATTCGCTGACAAGCGTGGAGAAATGAAATGCGACATCCTTTAGTGATGGGTAACTGGAAACTGAACGGCAGCCGCCACATGGTAAACGAACTGGTTGCTAATCTGCGTAAAGAACTGGCTGGCGTTGCTGGCTGTGCAGTAGCGATTGCTCCACCGGAAATGTATATCGACCTGGCGAAACACGCCGCTGCCGGTAGCCACATCATTCTGGGCGCGCAGAACGTTGACCTGAACCTGTCTGGCGCATTCACTGGTGAAACAAGTGCTGAAATGCTGAAAGACATCGGCGCGCAGTACATCATTATCGGTCACTCTGAGCGTCGTACTTACCACAAAGAATCTGACGAGCTGATCGCTAAAAAATTCGCCGTGCTGAAAGAGCAGGGTCTGACTCCAGTTCTGTGCATCGGTGAAACCGAAGCAGAAAACGAAGCGGGCAAAACTGAAGAAGTTTGTGCACGTCAGATCGACGCGGTTCTGAAAACTCAGGGCGCAGCAGCATTCGAAGGCGTCGTTATCGCTTACGAACCAGTATGGGCTATCGGTACCGGCAAATCTGCAACTCCTGCTCAGGCTCAGGCTGTTCACAAATTTATTCGTGACCACATTGCTAAAGCTGACGCGAAAATCGCTGAGCAAGTTATCATCCAGTACGGCGGTTCTGTAAACGCAGCTAACGCGGCAGAACTGTTCGCTCAGCCGGACATCGACGGTGCGCTGGTTGGTGGTGCTTCTCTGAAAGCAGACGCCTTCGCAGTCATCGTTAAAGCAGCAGAAGCCGCTAAACAGGCTTAAGTTGTTAAGGCGGGAGGAGCCCTCCTCCCGCTGTATTAACTACCAGTATCCCAACCAGTGCCACCAGAAGGCGCCGGTCACACCCCAAATGGTCAGGTTGACCACACTCATCACCAGCCCCGTTTTCCACCACTCCGCCAACGTGACATAGCCCGAACCAAAGATAATAGGCGCAGTACCCGTGCCATAGTGCGTGAGCGACATCATCAAGGAGGAGGAGAAACCGAGCATTAAACCAAGCAGCGCTGGCGGCGCGCCGAGGCCTAAGCCTGCGGCGAAGAACGCAGCGAACATAGCCGTAATATGCGCAGTTGTGCTGGCGAAAAAGTAGTGCGAGTAGACGTAAAGCAGGATTAACAGCAGCGTCGCAACACTCCAGTGCACGCCAAGATGGTCGATTGCGCTACCCACGCTGGTTGCCAGCCATCCCACCAATCCCAGTTTGCTGAGAAAATCCGCCATCATCACCAGCGCGGCAAACCAGACTATCGTATCCCATGCCCCGCGGCATTTAAGAATGTCATCCCAGCTCAATACACCCGCCATCAATAGAATCGACAATCCAATTAACGCGGCGCTAGTGGGGTTTACGCTCCAGGCACTGCCCATCAGCATTGCTGGAACACCCGCCCATAGACAGAGCAGCAAAATGAACACCCCCAGGGTGATTTTCTCTGCCAAAGAAAGTGGACCCAGCGCATCCAGTTTTTGCCGCGCAAACTGCGGCGCATTTGGCGTGCGCGTGATAGCTGGCGGATAGAGCCACCAGATTACAATTGGCATGACAACCAATGACACCAGTGCGGGAAGAAGCGCCGCAATAGCCCACATTCCCCAGGTCATGTTCAGCACGCCATCCGTCCCCTTTGTCAAAAAACTGACGATTAACGGATTAGGTGCGGTCGCGGTGATGAACATTGCCGAGCTGATCGGGTTAATGTTGTAGTTCACCAGCGCGAGATAACGGCCCGTTGAGCCATTCTCGGCATGGCCTGGCTGCGAGCCGAGGCTCTCCGCAATCGCCCGCATTACCGGGTGGATAATGCCACCACCACGCGCGGTATTGCTTGGCGTTACGGGTGCAATTAGCGTTTCCGCAAGGGTTAATGCCCACGCAATACCCAGCGTTCTTTTACCAAATAGCGCAATAAACCCGTAGCCAATACGCGCGCCCAGGCCGGTCTTTAACAGACTTTGCGACAGCATAATGGATAAACCAATCAGCCAGATTAGCTGGTTAGAAAAACCACTCAATGCATCGTTCAATGCCGCCGAGGGTTTGCCTGGGTTAGTAACGCCTGTCATCGCCACCAGCATAATCGCCACAATCGCAATTGCACCAATGGGCATAGCTTTACCGATAATCGCGGCGATCGTACCAATAAACAGTGCCAGCAGGTGCCATGCTTGCGGGGTTACGTCAGGAGGACACGGGATAACAAACCAGATGGTCAGCGTAATCACAAGCGAGATGATGGCAGGCCAGCGGCGGATGGGGGTCAAACTGTCCATGAATCAATCCTTGAGTTTCCAGTGCGCAAATCTGCGCTCAGGCATTAACCGATATTGCCGCGCATAATACAATTCACTCACTCACAAAACATAAAATTAACATTTTGATACAGCTACAGTTTTCCCAACACCGTAAACCAGGCGTAATCCAGCGGCAGAAGAATCAAATACGTTGCCGCCGCCAGTGCGATACACAACAGCATCCCTGCCCTTGCAGGTACTTTCCCGAGCGCCATCGCCACCACGATCGGTGAAGCCTGATACGGCAACAGTGGTGTGGAATAACCCAGCACCTGGATCATAATCACCGACAGCAGCGGGAATCCCGTCGCATCGGCAAAGCTTTGCGCCAACGTGGTATACAGCGCCGGAACACCGTTCGCCGTCATAATAAAATTAAGCGCCGTGGTAATACCGGTCAGCGCGAGGAAACTGGTAAACGGCTTTTCCGCATCCAGCGGCATCACCTGTAACAGCGCTTCGCCAACGGCGCTACCAATACCTGTCTGCGTGACGGTGATCGCCAGTCCCAGAATACCCGCCACATAAATACAAGTACGAATGTTGACCCCAGTGGAAAACTCGTCGCCATTGATAAAGCCAACCCGTGGGAGCAATGTGATAACTGCCGCCGCCAGCCCGGTCCACGCGGGGCCAATGCCGTGCCAGCTTTCGCTTACCCAAAGAAGCAACACCACCGCTAACATCCAGGCCAGACGTTTTTCATCTCCACTCATCGGTTCCGACGGCGTGAGATCGCGTGGCGCATGGGGCTTGCCAGGGAACAGCCAGCAGATAAGCACGATGAGAACCGCGCCTTTAAGCCAACCCAGAACCGGCGTATGCAGCAGCAAATAGGGAAGATAATTGAGGTGGATGCCGTAAGAGCCTTCCGCCGCGCCGCTCATCACCAGATTCGGTACGTTTGCGGGTAAAATCGTCGCAGAAAGCTGGAATGTCCCAAACCCAACGGCCAGTGCCAGACCATACCAGGCGCGCGTACCATCGTTAATTCCAGCTCGTTTCGCCATCGCTGCGACAATCGGCATCAGCAGCGCAATGCGGCCCATGTTGGATGGCATTACAAACGCCAGCGCGTAACTCAACAGCACCACACTCGCCACCATTAACGGCCAGGAGTCGGTCAACCGTGATGACAGCGCCCTCGCCGCCCTGTCCGCCAGCCCCGTTTTACGAATCGCGATACCCAGCACAAAGCCGCTAAACACCAACCAGAATGCGGAGGACGCAAAGCCGCCAAAGATCACATCCGGTGGCGCGATTTTGGCGACCATCGCCACGGCAAAGAACAGCAGCGCCGTTATAAACTCCGGCAGCAGCGACGTAGCCCAGAGCAGAATGGTGATGCCAACCACCAGAGAGGGGATAAACAGAGGGTGTGTAAGCCAGAGCGACATGCCTGTCTCCTGTTGTTTTTTTCAACAAGAATACGGGGACAGGCATGCGGAGTAAACGCCAGATTAGGTGGGGTTAACGCAGAATATCACATTGATGATCCTGAATTTCCTCAGCGGAGGCGAGATTCAGCGCCAGCAGATTGCGCTGAGTAGCCAGCAGAACAAAGGATTCATCGCTCTGACGCACCATCGCCAACGCATAGCTGCCCATATGCTCACGTGCATCCGGCACCTCTTCTGCCAGCATCATAAATGGGCTGCGTTGTGCCAGTTCATTTTCCGTGACGCGACGCGCCAGATATTCATGACCGCGCAGCCCACCTGGTAGAGGTAGCCAGCGGGTGCTGATTTTCGCCAGGTTGTCATCCAGCTGTTTTCTGACATCGGTTCGCAGGCAGGAGATATGAATATGCAGGTGATTTTGAGTACGCCCGCTACGTGAGTTAATGGTCAGAGAGACTGCTTTGTCAGGGATTTCCTGGCCGTATTTTTGGCTCATAAAGCTACGCGCCTGCCAGGCCAGCCAGAAAAAGTTCGGCGTGCCTGATTTCAACAGCAGTGGGCTTTCCGTACCGTTAATGCGATAAGTGGGCATCAACAAATATTGCAAAGGGCCGTTACGGTCTTTGAACACCACATATCCGGCATCCGTCTTCACTTCTGCGCATGGTGCAGGATCCTGCTGCTGCAACTGGTGCGGTAAGCATTGTTGAAGGACGATCTGGCGTAATGCGTCCGGGTTGCCGGTGAATTTCCAGTACCCGATGCCTGCAGCGGCGGCGACCACAATCACCGCCAGTAAAAGATAGCCTGCTTTTTTCATTACGCGTTTCCTGTATCCCATTGAAGGGCAAGAGTAACGCAAAACCATGACAAATAAAAAACCCGGTCGCGTTAGGCCACCGGGTCGGTAAATCACAGACTTATTTAGCGTTTGCTGATCTGGTCGAACGTACCGCCATTAGAGAAGTGCTCTTTCTGCGCTTTTGTCCAGCCGCCAAACTCTTCGTCGATGGTGAACAGCTTCAGCTTCGGAAATGCATTTTCGTATTTCTTCGCAACGTCTGTATCACGTGGACGATAGTAGTTTTTCGCTGCAATTTCCTGGCCTTCCGGAGAGTAGAGATACTTCAGATAAGCTTCCGCCACCGCTTTGGTGTCTTTCTTTTCCACCACTTTATCGACCACGGAAACGGTCGGCTCCGCGAGAATAGATTCACTCGGCGTCACTATCTCGAATTTGTCTTTACCCAGCTCGTTCGTTGCCAGCAGCGCTTCGTTTTCCCAGGCGATCAGCACATCACCGATACCACGCTCAACGAAAGTATTGGTTGAGCCACGTGCACCGGAATCCAGCACTTCAACGTTTTTATACAGGGCCTTGACGAAGTCCTGCGCTTTGGCCTGATCGTTGTTGTTGTGGTGCAGGGCATAGCCCCATGCCGCCAGATAGTTCCAGCGTGCGCCGCCTGAGCTTTTCGGGTTTGGTGTAATCACTGACACGCCGGGTTTGATCAAATCGTTCCAGTCATGAATTTGTTTGGGGTTGCCTTTGCGGACCAGGAACACGATGGTGGAGGTGTAAGGCGCAGAGTTATCCGGCAAGCGCTTAATCCAGTTTTTATCAATTCGACCACGTTCAGCAATGGCATCCACGTCATATGCCAGTGCCAACGTCACCACATCGGCTTCAATACCGTTGATGACAGAGGTCGCCTGTTTACCAGAGCCGCCGTGCGACTGGCGGATCACGACGTTATCGCCCGTTTCCTGCTTCCAGTGCGCGCTGAAGGCTTTATTGTACTGCTCGTACAGTTCACGTGTTGGATCGTACGATACGTTAAGTAACTGAATATCCTTTGCCAGAACGCTGGTTGATGCCAGCAATAATGTTAACCCTACGCCCCATTTGTTCATCGCCCAGCTCTCTTATGTGATGTTGTGATGAGCAAAGCGTGCCAGAAAGGCATCCAAACATTAAAGAATAAAAAAAGATTTGCTATAACTTCGGGGAATAAATGAGGAAGGTTGTGCCGGATGACGACTTACGCCTTATCCGGCCTACAAGAGTACACGCTGTAGGCCCGGTAAGCGAAGCGCCACCGGGCAACAAAAAACAATCAGTACAGTTTTTTCGCGCAGTCCAGCCAGTCACCTTTGAACGGACGCTTCATGTTCTCGATAGCATCGATGATATCGTGGTGAACCAGTTGCTCGTTCTGAATACCGACACAGCGGCCGCCATGACCTGCCAGCAGCAGTTCAATAGCATATGCGCCCATACGGGATGCCAGAATACGATCGTAAGGAACCGGGGAACCACCACGCTGAATGTGACCCAGCACGGTCGAACGCGTTTCGCGGCCCGTTTCCTTCTCGATGTAATGCGCCAGTTCGTCAACGTCACACATGTGTTCAGTGATCGCTACAATTGCGTGTTTTTTACCTTTCGCGATGCCCGCTTTGATTTCAGCAACCAAATCGTCGCGACTGAATTCCACTTCCGGAACCACTACGAACTCACAACCACCGGCAATTGCAGCCGCCAGGGTCAGATCGCCACAGTAGCGGCCCATCACTTCAACGATGGAAATACGCTGGTGAGAAGAAGAGGTATCACGCAGACGGTCAATCGCTTCTACTACAGTACCCAGAGCGGTGAAGTAACCGATGGTGTAGTCGGTGCCCTTGATATCGTTGTCGATAGTGCCCGGCAGACCGATGCATGGGAAGCCCATTTCAGTCAGGCGTTTCGCACCCATGTAAGAACCGTCACCGCCGATAACAACCAGCGCATCAATGCCACGCTTTTTCAGGTTTTCGATAGCCACCGCACGCACGTTTTCGTCGCGGAATTCCGGGAAGCGAGCTGAACCGAGGAAAGTACCGCCACGGTTGATCATGTCGGACACGCTGTAGCGGTCAAGCTGGACCATACGGTCTTCATACAAACCCAGGTAGCCATCATGGATCCCCATGACTTCCAGCCCTTCCGTCAACGCTGCACGTACAACACCACGGATTGCTGCGTTCATGCCCGGCGCATCACCGCCGCTTGTCAACACACCGATTTTCTTAATCATGACTACCTCTGAACTTTGGAATGCAAAATGAAATCTGCTGCCGGAAGTCGATTCCGCATATCGAAACGATCCAACGAATATGCAGATAGTATAACAATCACTTCCTGCTGAATTGATTCAGGTCAGGCCAAATGGTGGTAATTTATACACAAAATGCTGGCCCGGTTCACTTTTTACAACGAATTATGAAAGCTCAAACACCTTGCCTTCCTTGGGTACGACTGAACAGGGATCCTGATGAATGATGACATCCGATCCCGGGAAACGCCGTAAAATTGCCTGCTCAACCTGTTCAGCCACTAAATGCGCCTGAACGAGCGGCAGATTATCTTCCATTTCCAAATGAATCTGAATAAAACGGGTCGGCCCTGACTGCCGCGTGCGAAGATCGTGAGCGCCGCTGACCCCAGGCCATGATGTCACGATATCAATAATTTCCTGACGTTCCTCATCGGGTAAAGCGCGATCCAGCAAAGATTGCACTGCCTCATACCCCATGCGTAATGCGCTATATAAAATATAGATGCCAATCCCGAGCGCAAACAAGGCATCCGCACGATGCCAGCCGTACCATGCCAGCCCGAGCGCAATGAGAATCGCACCGTTCATCATAACATCAGACTGATAATGAAGCATATCTGCCCGAACGGCCTGACTTTGCGTACGCTTCACTACCCAGCGCTGAAACGAGACCAGAATGATTGTACACACTAACGCAATGATGGTGACAACCACCCCAACGCCGGGATCTTTCATCGGCGTCGGTTGGATGAGATGCTGAATCCCGGTCAGGAATAAAAACAGCGCCGAACCGGAAATAAACATGCTTTGCGCCAGCGCCGCCAGTGATTCCGCTTTTCCGTGTCCGAACGTATGTTCATCATCGGCCGGTTGCAGCGAATAGCGCACCACCAACAGGTTGGTTAACGACGCCGCGATGTCCACCAGAGAATCCACCAGTGCAGCCAGAATACTGACCGATCCGGTGTACCACCACGCGAAAATTTTGATCAAAAGTAACAGCGATGCCATCACGGTCGCCGCGATTGCCGCCCGGCTCACTAGCCGCCCATAGGTATGATTCATAAACACTCCAGCCAGAATATGCCGCTAGTATAACGGATGAAGTAAAACAGTCAGGCAATAACCGAGTGACAAATTTTGGGCAAAAAAAACCCCCACATCATGTGGGGGAAGACAGGGATGGTGTCTATGGCAAGGAAAACAGGGTTACTACTGGGAACGTGAGTTGCTACTACTCAATAAATTCAACGATGAGCTTTTTTTCCAGTGCGCTACGTCGCGCAGTTGCTCCATTCGTTGTTCATGTTTCTCATTTAAAACCGCTTGCTGCTCGGGCGTTAACAGGCGATACATCTGGTTGCGGATCCTGGCTATTTCAACCTGGCGGGCAACCTGTTCTTGCGCCATTCTTTCTGCCTGAGCGCGCACTGCGCTTTCATCAAATTTCTCTGCGGTGACAAGGCGATGCATTGTCTCCATTTCGCTAACATTAACAGGAGGCTGTTCGTGTCTTGCCTGCTGCATTAAATCTCGCATCTGTTGACGTTGATGTTCGGTTAAACTGATACCGTCAAACATGTGGCTCTGAACGCTGCGTTGCGATGAGCCTTCACCCAGGTGCCAGTGATCGCCTGTGACGACTTCAGCTGCATGGCTAAATGTACTGAGTGCCAGCGTTGAGGCCATGACGGCAGCGCTAACTTTGCCCATCACTTGCTCCCAAAATCTTTTCTGTCGCGATTCAACGAGAGACAGTTTACGATTCGGGCTGCAAACATGCGTCAGGGGGTGTAAAACAACGTAAAGTCATAGATTAGCGACGCCTGATGACGTAATTTCTGCCTCGGAGGTACGTAAACAATGAATAAAATCCTGTTAGTTGATGATGACCGAGAGCTGACTTCCCTGTTAAAGGAGTTGCTCGAAATGGAAGGTTTCGATGTGCTGGTTGCCTATGATGGGGAACAGGCGCTTGAGCTTCTGGATGACAGCATCGATTTACTTTTGCTCGACGTCATGATGCCGAAGAAAAACGGCATTGATACGCTGAAAGCACTTCGTCAGACACACCAGACACCCGTAATCATGCTGACCGCTCGCGGCAGCGAATTGGATCGCGTACTTGGCCTTGAGCTGGGCGCGGACGACTATTTACCCAAACCGTTTAACGACCGTGAACTGGTCGCGCGCATCCGCGCTATTCTGCGTCGCTCACACTGGAGCGAACAGCAGCAGAACAGCGATAACGGCTCGCCGACTCTGGTAGTAGATGCGTTAAGCCTTAATCCGGGTCGCCAGGAAGCCAGCTTTGACGGGCAAATCCTGGAGTTAACCGGCACCGAATTCACCCTGCTTTATTTGCTGGCACAGCATCTCGGTCAGGTGGTTTCGCGTGAGCACCTGAGCCAGGAAGTGCTGGGTAAACGCCTGACACCTTTCGATCGCGCTATCGATA
Source organism: Citrobacter sp. LUTT5 (assembly GCF_009905315.1). Taxonomy (NCBI): domain Bacteria; kingdom Pseudomonadati; phylum Pseudomonadota; class Gammaproteobacteria; order Enterobacterales; family Enterobacteriaceae; genus Citrobacter; species Citrobacter sp. LUTT5. The sequence goes on from NZ_CP047606.1 coordinate 4,832,249, forward strand.
TGCATATCTCGAACCTGCGTCGTAAGCTGCCAGAGCGTAAAGACGGACACCCGTGGTTTAAAACCCTGCGTGGTCGCGGCTACCTGATGGTTTCCGCTTCATGATAGGGAGCTTAACCGCGCGCATCTTTGCCATCTTCTGGTTGACGCTGGCACTGGTGTTGATGTTGGTACTGATGTTACCCAAGCTCGACTCACGCCAGATGACCGAGCTACTGGACAGCGAGCAGCGCCAGGGGTTAATGATTGAGCAACACGTTGAAGCTGAACTGGCGAACGATCCACCCAACGATTTGATGTGGTGGCGTCGCTTGTTTCGGGCGATAGACAAGTGGGCGCCGCCAGGACAGCGGTTATTACTTGTTACGACGGAAGGACGCGTGATCGGCGCAGAACGCAATGAAATGCAGATCATTCGTAACTTTATTGGTCAGGCCGATAACGCCGACCATCCGCAAAAGAAAAAATACGGTCGCGTTGAGATGGTCGGGCCTTTCTCCGTCAGAGACGGTGAAGATAACTACCAGCTGTATCTCATTCGACCAGCCAGCAGCTCACAATCTGACTTTATCAACCTGCTGTTTGACCGACCGCTGTTGTTGCTGATCGTCACCATGTTAGTCAGCTCTCCGCTATTGCTCTGGCTTGCCTGGAGTCTTGCGAAACCAGCGCGTAAGTTGAAAAACGCGGCGGATGAAGTGGCCCAGGGCAACCTGCGTCAACATCCGGAGCTGGAAGCCGGTCCGCAGGAGTTTCTGGCGGCAGGTGCCAGCTTTAACCAGATGGTGACGGCGCTGGAACGGATGATGACCACGCAGCAACGTCTGCTGTCGGACATCTCTCACGAGCTGAGAACACCGCTAACGCGTCTGCAACTGGGCACCGCTCTGCTGCGCCGTCGTAGCGGTGAGAGCAAAGAGCTGGAGCGCATTGAAACAGAAGCACACCGACTAGACAGCATGATCAACGACCTGCTGGTGATGTCACGTAATCAGCAGAAAAACGCGCTGGTCAGTGAAACGGTGAAAGCTAATCAGCTGTGGGGCGAAGTGCTGGATAACGCCGCCTTTGAAGCTGAGCAGATGGGTAAATCGCTCACGGTGAATTTCCCGCCGGGTCCGTGGCCGCTGTACGGTAACCCAAATGCGTTGGAAAGTGCGCTGGAAAACATTGTGCGCAATGCCCTGCGCTATTCACATACGAAGATTGAAGTTGGCTTCGCGGTGGATATCGACGGGATTACCATCACCGTGGACGACGATGGCCCAGGTGTAAGCCCTGAAGACAGAGAACAGATTTTCCGTCCGTTTTATCGTACCGATGAGGCGCGCGATCGCGAGTCTGGCGGAACAGGTCTGGGTCTGGCGATTGTTGAAACCGCAATCCAGCAGCATCGTGGCTGGGTGAAGGCCGAAGACAGCCCGCTGGGTGGTTTACGGCTGGTAATTTGGTTACCGTTGTATAAGCGTTCCTGAGTCTCTCTGTGTTGCCGGATGGCGGCGTAATGCCTCATCCGGCCTCCACGGACAGGGGGAATTATTTCCCCCACAAACGGCGGGAATTGTCTTCGATCTTGCCGCTTAAACGACGCTTTTGCATCGTTCTGGTCCAACTTTTTGATAACCCGGCAGCCGACAGTAAACGGTGATATTGCGAATCATCAAACGGCATATGCCAGGCGATAGCAATTGCCTCCCGCACGCTGACGTCGCTCACGCGTGACGCCAGGATCAACGGCGCGTCTGCAGATACCAGCCCTGCCGCGACGACGCTGCACAGCCAGCCCGTCTTACCTGCATCCTGCATCTGGCAGGCCATATCGCTGATGCCAAAATGGAAATTCAACTTAAAGCACGGCGAGCGCGGCTGCGTGACCTGAATCAACGCCTCTCCCCACTGGAAAATGTCACCAATATACACATTCTCTTCAGTCAGCCCCTCAGTAGAGAGGTTCTCACCAAACGCGGGCGCGACAAATAGCTCCGCCTGCTCCGGAAACGCTTGTCTCCAGTGCTGATAGTGTTCACGCGGATAGTGACACAGCGCGCGATCCGGCCCGCCATGAATTTTCGCTTCCGCCTGTTCATCTCCCGTCAGCCCCAGTTCGGTCAGCATCAGCTCACCGTCAATCTGGACTTTAGCAATCGCGCTGGGACGGCTTCCCGTGTAGTCCCGAACTTTGCCCGTAAAAACATCGACCGGATATCGCATCTGTTCCCTCTCCCGATAAATTTCCCCCATTACACCACATTTATTTTACCCCAGTCGCTCAAAATGAGAGCACGGTTCACATGAAACTTAGGGACACATGCTATCAATGTAAGCTGGTTTTGAAACATCATTTCAAATAAGGAGTCGACAACGTGACTGGTCAATCGCAATTTGCTGGCGTCTGGTGTCCTTCCATTACGCCAATGGACAATGACGGTAAGATCGATCTCAACGGTCTAAGCCAGCATCTCAAACGCCTTACCGAGGCCAAAATCGATGTGATTTTGCTGATGGGTAGCATCGGGGAATTTGCTTCCTTTACGCTCGAAGAAAGGCTATTGCTGATCCGCGAGGCCCGCGCCATGAGCTCGCTGAAGATGGTCGCCAACGTCTCATCCACCTGCCAGAATGATGTATTGTTGATGGCGCAGGAAGCGTATCGCTCAGGTTACGATGCCGTGATGATCCTGCCGCCCTACTACTACGGACAAACGGCGAAACAGCTGCTGAGTTACTTCCGCCAGTTGGGGCAGAAACTCAGCGGCAAATGGTTTGCCTATAACTTCCCGGCACGCACCGGCTGCGATTTAACCCCAGAGCTGGTTGCCTCCCTCGCCGCTGAGTTCCCGAATTTCGCTGGTATCAAAGACACCGTCGACTGCCAGTCTCATACCCGCAGTATGATTCAGACCACCCGCGCCGTGCGGGAGGATTTTGCCGTGCTGTCCGGCTACGACGAATACTATATACCCAACCTGTTGGCAGGTGGCGCAGGGATTATTTCAGGGTTGAACAACGTCATGCCGGAACTGTTTGTCAGCGCGCGGGAAGCGTTTAAACAGGGCGACCTGGCAGCGCTTCGCGATATTCAGGACCAGATTGGCACCTACATGTCCATCTATGCCATCGGCGAAGATTTTGTCACCACCATCAAAACCGTGGTATCGCGTAAGTTTGGCTATTGCTCCGGCGTGTCACGTAATGCCGGTGGAGAGTTGAACGAGAGTGAGTGTAGAACAATCGATGAGGTGTTTGTCGTCAAAGGGTAAATAATTAAGCCGGATGGTGCAGACCATCCGGCTTAAGAGACTTACTTCACGGTGCCACGAAGATCAATTTCTGCCGCCCTTGCTTTGGCCCTTTTCGACCAGATAGACGTGATAATCGGCACCAGAATGGAGGTCACAATCACCGACGTGGCGACCAGGGAAGTTGCTGCCGGTGCCATCGGTTTAAATGCCGGAACCATTTCAGCAATCAGCACAGGCGTAGCAACCGCCGCCCCCGCAGAACTGGAAGCCGCAATCCCCGCCGTACCATCGCCACCACCAATCAGTTTATCGGCGATAATCAATGGAATACCAGTGATGATAATCACTGCCACGCCCAGCAGAATACCCAGCACGCCGGTCTGAGCAATCACGCTCAAATCAATGGTGTTACCTAATGCGAAGGCAAAGAACGGGATCAGCGTCTGCACGGCCTTACTGAAGAATTCCCGCAGCTCAGGATCCAGATTACCCAGCGCAAAACCAATCAGGAACGGCAATACTGCGCCAACAAATACGTGCGGTTCAAACGACGCGATCCCGGCAGTTCCCAGAATCACCATGGTCATCAGCGGGCCAGACTCCAGCGACATCAGGACAAACGCCCCAGCCTCTTCTTTGGTGCCGTACTGCTGCATAATCGAGGCATACAACCCGCCGTTGGTCATATCCATCGCGGCCACCAGCGCCAGCGTAGACAACCCAGCGAAGAATCCGACCTCTACGCCATGTTCCGGCAGAATGCGTGAGGCAATCGCTGCAACCACCCACGCCACCAGAATCTTGGTTATGACTAACGTACCTGATTTACGCAGCACGGTGCCTGTGGCGCTTAGCTTGATCGACGCCCCCATGCAAAAGAACCAGACCGCCAGGATAGGTACCGTACCGGTGATCATACCGTTGGTAAAGGAGCCGAAGTATTTCCCGGCGCCGGGGGAAAAGGTGTGACACAACGCGCCCAGGAAAAGCGGCACCAGCATCATACCGCCTGGGATTTTCTCTATCGTACGTTTGATCTGCATTTCCATCACCTGTAGACATAAAAATGGGGCAATTTTTATGGGCGATTGCATCTTGCTTTGAGATGCGCCCGTCTTGATGAAAAGAAGATAGACATTCATAGAGACTATAAAAGTGATCCCACTCGCATAATAAAACCTTGTTTCAATTTAAATGGATCATTGTTTTTATATTGAGTTTGATCACAAAAAAACCCCACAAGCATCGCTTGCAGGGCTTCGTTAAAGCATAGAACTTATTTTTTTGCTGCGAAACGCGCGGCAGCTTCGTCCCAGTTCACGACGTTCCAGAACTCTTTGATGTAGTCCGGGCGACGGTTCTGGAATTTCAGGTAGTAAGCGTGTTCCCAAACATCCAGGCCCACGATTGGGAAACCGGAAGCGCCAGAGATAGCTTCACCCATCAGCGGGGAATCCTGGTTGGCGGTGGAAACAACAGCCAGTTTGTCACCTTTCAGCACCAGCCACGCCCAGCCGGAGCCAAAGCGGGTTGCCGCTGCTTTTTCAAATTCAGCTTTGAAGTTGTCAACGGAGCCAAAGTCACGTTCGATAGCCGCTTTCAGGTCACCCTGCAGCGTAGTACCGGTTTTCAGGCCTTTCCAGAACAGGCTGTGGTTAGCGTGACCGCCCGCGTTGTTACGCAGTACGGTTTTCTTGTCTGCTGGCAGTTGATCCAGTTTGGTGATCAGCTCTTCAGCGGACAGGCTGGCGAATTCTGGCAGGCTTTCCAGCGCAGCGTTCGCGTTGTTTACGTAAGCCTGGTGGTGTTTGGTATGGTGGATTTCCATCGTCTGCTTATCGAAGTGCGGTTCAAGGGCATCATAAGCGTACGGCAGGGATGGCAGTGTATAACTCATAATCATCTCCAGTATTGTCGGGCGGCCTGTGTTAACGCCGCGTAAGCAGTTGGGTCATTATAGTTAATTAAATGATATTGAAAATGATTATCAATGCCGTACTTTTTACAAGGTTTTAATAGCGCATGTTGATTGCTAAAGATGTGAACCGAATCACCCAGTTAACGTGATGATTGCCAACATGCGCAAAATGGCGGCAATCGTTAAAAGGTTAACACCCTGCGTAATTTTTAAACTCGTTTGGTCGGAGGGGTCATTACCGACGATAAAAAATAACGAGGATTAAGTCATGAGTAACGCGATTACGATGGGTATCTTTTGGCATTTGATAGGCGCAGCCAGTGCCGCCTGTTTCTATGCCCCGTTCAAACAAGTCAAACATTGGTCATGGGAAACGATGTGGTCGGTTGGCGGGATCGTCTCTTGGCTTATCCTGCCATGGACCATTAGCGCCATGTTGCTTCCCAATTTCTGGGCCTACTTCAGTTCTTTCAGCCTCTCTACGCTGGCGCCGGTGTTTCTGTTCGGCGCGATGTGGGGGATTGGCAATATCAACTATGGTCTGACCATGCGCTATCTCGGTATGTCGATGGGGATCGGCATTGCAATTGGGATTACGTTGATTGTCGGCACGCTGATGACCCCAATTATCAACGGCAACTTTGATGTGCTGATCAATACTTCCGGCGGACGCATGACGCTGCTTGGCGTACTGGTCGCGCTGATTGGCGTCGGTATTGTGACTCGGGCCGGTCAGTTAAAAGAACGCAAAATGGGCATCAAAGCGGAAGAGTTCAACCTGAAAAAAGGGCTGGTTCTGGCGGTCATGTGCGGCATTTTCTCCGCCGGGATGTCATTTGCGATGAACGCCGCTAAACCAATGCACGATGCCGCCGCCGCGCTGGGTGTCGATCCATTGTATGTCGCCCTGCCCAGCTACGTGGTTATCATGGGCGGCGGCGCGTTAGTCAACCTGGGCTTTTGCTTCATTCGTCTGGCAAAAGTGAAAAACTTGTCGATAAAAGCCGACTTCTCGTTAGCCAAGCCACTGATTATCACCAACGTGCTGCTGTCTGCGCTTGGTGGCCTGATGTGGTATTTGCAATTCTTCTTCTACGCCTGGGGCCACGCGCGTATTCCGGCTCAATATGATTATGTAAGCTGGATGCTGCACATGAGCTTCTATGTCCTGTGCGGCGGGATTGTCGGGCTGGTACTGAAAGAGTGGAAAAACGCGGGTCGCCGTCCGGTAAGTGTGCTAAGCCTTGGCTGCGTGGTGATCATTGTCGCGGCAAACATTGTTGGTCTGGGAATGGCCAGTTAATCATGTTGGTTGCTGAGATGACGCCACTGGCTGGGCGTCATCCCGGTTTCGCGCGTGAACACCACCGAAAAGTAGTTACTGTCCTCAAAGCCGCAGCGCATGGAAATCTCACTAATCATCAACCGACTATGTTTGAGCAGATACTGCGCATGGCAAACCCGCACCTGGCGGAGATACTGGTTGATGGTCATGCCGGTCTGGCTGCGAAACTGCTGGCGCAAAACGCGCTCGCTGCACCGTTCGCGCTCGCAAAACTTATTCAGTTCGAACGCATGCTCATGACTACCGGCTAACGCGGTGATCAGTTTATCCAGCAGCGTTTCGCTCGACGTCGCCGGGAGCGTATCCGTGGCATAACGATGCCGCTTAAGGTGGGTCACCAGTTGCCCGAACAGCAGCTCAGCCATGGTAAAAGCCTGCGCATCACGTTGATTACTTTCATGCTCAAGCTGGCTTATCACCTGTCTGACCTGGCTCATGCCAACGCTACCGAGTCGCCAGTGCGGGTGCCTTGGCGCACCATCAAATCCGGGGATCGCCCCTTGCCAGTCAACATTCAGCGTCAACCGCTCCGGACAGTAGATGATATTTTGCAGCACAAGGTCGTTAACGGAAGTGTAGGAGTGTTTATCTTCGGCGCGAATGTAAAACAGATCGCCACGGGTTATCCGGTACGGGCGATCGTTAAGGACATGCAGGCCATTACCGCGCCAGACCAGAACCAGCTCGCAAAACTCATGGGTATGCTCAGCAAAGACATCCTGCGGATAACGATCGGCTACGGCGACAGCCTGCTGCTCATGCGCAAAAAAGTCTGATTTCAGAAGGACCAGATGGTTCGCCATCACAATATTCCCTGCCTGGTGGCGGCTACGTGTCACGTAATCTGTAGGCCGGATAAGGCGTAGCCGCCATCCGGCGTTAAGGGACATGATTATCTGAGATTCGGCGATAAAAAACGTTGATAGCTTTCGCGTTACTGGAGGCTGCTTGCCACAACGAGATCGCGCCCCTGACGAATATCGCGTGGCGACCACTTGAACTCACGGCGAAAAAGCGTCGAAAAGTGGTTACTGTCGCCGAATCCACAGAGATAAGCGATGTCTGTCACGCTATCATCACTGTGACGAAGCAGATGCCGAGCCTTGATCAGCCGCAAGCGGTTAAGGTAGCGCTGCGGCGTCAATCCCGTTTGCTGTTTGAGCTGGCGATGCAGAGTACGCAAAGAGAGGGAAAACTTCTCGGCCAGCGCCTCCCAACATACCTCGTCGGCAAAGTTATCTTCCAGCCACGCCATCAGGAGGTTAAGCCGCGCGTCGTTATCGGTCGCTGCTTCCATCAGGCTGCTTTTACGCAGCAGCACCAGCAGCTGCATAAACAGGATCTCGCGATTTGCCGCCGTTGGTGTATCCATCCCCTCACCGAGCGCCTCCATCTGCCCCACCAGTTGTCGAACCTGCTGCAACACACCCTGATTCACCCGCCAGTGCGAAGGATACTGCCCATTCTGTTCCTGAGGTAAAAGCTGATTCAGCCCAGCCAGAAATTGAAACGCATCCGGGGAGCGATACAACACATTGGTCAGGCACAGATTGTCAGTATGTTCATATAAATGCCGGTCATGATCGCGAACGAAACACACCGTACCGCCGCTGATGGTGTAAGGCTGTCCGTTGAACACATGGATCCCCGTTCCATGTTCGACCACCACAATTTCATGAAAATCATGATGATGTTCTGGAAACGCAGGTTGAGGAAGCCGCGGTTCAATAGCCACTGGCGCTTTACCTGTCGGAAAAAAATCCACGCAATGCAATATCGTCATGATGACATCCTTCCCGATCAAATGAACATGGCTGAATAGTAATTAAGGGTTATCACCCTCACCTTAAATTTTTGACGCCAAAGTGCGTAAACACGGTCAATTCTTCAAGAAATGGCGGGAAAGATCGGGAATTGCGGAAGACGTCACATCCGCTAAAACCGACCCTATTAATAGAAATTGTGAACAGCATCACGTTCACCTTTGCCATGTTGCCAGCCGCTAATTGTGGCTGTCACTGTCAAGAAGGTACGCGTTATCTGGGGTTCTTAGACTGAGTGCAATAAAACTCAGAAGGACCTCGCTATGACTTTTCGCCATTGTGTCGCAGTCGATCTCGGCGCATCCAGTGGGCGCGTAATGCTGGCGCGTTACGACAGTGAACACCGCACCCTGACGCTGCGTGAAATCCACCGCTTCGTGAACTGCCTGCAAAAAACAGACGGTTTTGACACCTGGGACATCGACAGCCTGGAAAACGATATTCGTCTTGGCCTGAAAAAAGTCTGCGATGAAGGCATTCGGATAGACAGCATCGGCATTGATACCTGGGGCGTGGATTACGTTCTGATCGATAACGTCGGTCAACGTGTCGGTCTGCCGGTCTCTTACCGTGACAGCCGCACGACCGGCATTATGGCGCAAGCAATGGCGCAACCGGGTAAAGGTGAAATTTACCGCCGTAGCGGCATTCAGTTTCTGCCCTTTAATACCCTGTATCAGTTGCGTGCGCTGGTTGAACAACAGCCAGAACTGCTCCCGCAGGTGGCCCATGCCCTACTGATCCCCGACTACTTCAGCTTTCGCCTGACCGGCAAAATGAACTGGGAATACACCAATGCCACCACCACCCAGTTAGTCAATATCAATACCGACGACTGGGATGACACTCTGCTGGCGTGGACCGGAGCAGACAAAGCCTGGTTTGGTCGTCCGACACATCCGGGGAACGTAATTGGTCACTGGATTTGCCCGCAGAAAAATCAAATTCCGGTCGTAGCCGTCGCCAGTCACGACACGGCCAGCGCGGTCATAGCTTCTCCGCTGGCCGACAAAAACAGCGCCTATCTCTCTTCCGGGACCTGGTCGCTGATGGGCTTTGAGAGCAGAACGCCGTATACCAACGATGCGGCACTGGCGGCGAATATCACCAACGAAGGCGGCGCGGAAGGGCGCTACCGTGTCCTGAAAAATATTATGGGGCTGTGGCTGCTCCAGCGCGTATTAAAAGAGCGCCAGATTTCCGACCTGCCAACGCTTATCAGCCAAACGCAAGCGCTGCCGGCCTGTCAATTCCTGATTAACCCGAACGACGATCGCTTTATCAACCCCGACGATATGAGTGCAGAAATTCAGGCAGCATGCCGTGAATCAGGCCAACCCGTACCCCTGCAAAACGCCGAACTGGCGCGCTGTATCTTCGACAGCCTGGCGTTGCTGTACGCCGACATCCTGCAAGAGCTGGCACAACTGCGTGGTGCAGCATTTAGCCAACTGCACATTGTCGGTGGCGGTTGCCAGAACGCCTTGCTGAACCAGCTGTGCGCGGATGCCTGCGGTATTCGCGTGATGTCCGGGCCAATTGAGGCCTCCACGCTCGGCAATATTGGCATCCAGCTGATGACGCTGGACGAGCTGAACAACGTTGATGATTTCCGTCAGGTGGTGCGCGCCAACTACGAATTGACCACCTTCATTCCCAATCCTGAAAGTGAAATTGCCCGCTACCAGGCGCAGTTTCAATCACTACGACAGACAAAGGAGCTTTGCGCATGACCACTCAACTTGAACAAGCCTGGGAACTGGCAAAACTGCGTTTCGCCGCGGTAGGCATTGATGTCGAGGCGGCCTTACGCCAGCTCGATCGTCTGCCGGTCTCCATGCACTGCTGGCAGGGCGATGATGTCGCCGGTTTCGAAAATCCGGAAGGTTCGCTCACTGGCGGTATTCAGGCTACCGGTAACTATCCGGGTAAAGCGCGTAACGCCACCGAACTGCGGGCCGATCTGGAGCAGGCGCTGAGCCTGATTCCGGGTCCAAAACGTCTGAATTTGCACGCGATCTATCTGGAATCTGATACGCCGGTTGCCCGCGATCAAATCAAACCTGAGCACTTTAAAAACTGGGTGGAGTGGGCGAAAACGAACCAGTTAGGACTGGATTTCAACCCATCCTGCTTCTCACACCCGCTGAGCGCCGACGGTTTCACGCTGGCCCACGCCGACGACACCATTCGCCAGTTCTGGATCGATCACTGCAAAGCCAGCCGTCGCGTCTCAGCGTATTTTGGCGAGCAGTTGGGTACGCCATCAGTGATGAACATCTGGATCCCGGATGGCATGAAAGATATCACCGTTGATCGTTTAGCGCCGCGCCAGCGTCTGCTGGACGCGCTGGACGAAGTGATCAGCGAGAAACTCGACCCGGCGCACCATATCGATGCCGTCGAAAGCAAGCTGTTTGGCATCGGTGCGGAAAGCTACACCGTGGGCTCTAACGAGTTCTACATGGGTTACGCCACCAGTCGCCAGACGGCGCTGTGTCTGGATGCGGGTCACTTCCATCCGACCGAAGTGATTTCCGACAAAATCTCCGCCGCCATGCTGTACGTGCCGCGCCTGCTGCTGCATGTCAGCCGCCCAGTGCGTTGGGACAGCGATCACGTGGTGCTGCTGGATGATGAAACGCAGGCGATTGCCAGCGAGATCGTGCGCCACAACCTGTTTGACCGCGTACACATCGGCCTCGACTTCTTCGACGCCTCCATTAACCGCATCGCCGCGTGGGTGATCGGTACCCGCAATATGAAAAAAGCCCTGCTGCGCGCGCTGTTAGAACCGACCGAGCAACTGCGCCAGCTCGAAGCCAGCGGCGACTACACCGCACGCCTGGCCCTGCTGGAAGAGCAAAAATCGCTGCCGTGGCAGGCCGTCTGGGAGATGTATTGCCAGCGTCACGACACGCCAGCGGGCAGCCAGTGGCTAGACAGCGTGCGCACTTATGAAAAAGAGATTTTGAGCAAACGTAGCTAACCGTGACACCAGGCTTGTAGGCCGGATAAGACGCCCCGCGTCGCCATCCGGCAATGAATGAAACACGATTGCCGGATGGTGCTTCGCTTATCCGGCCTACGTAAGACCCGATAACGTTCGGGCAATAAACAGGAACACCGAACATGCAAAACATTACTACTTCCTGGTTCGTCCAGGGGATGATCAAAGCCACTTCTGATGCGTGGCTGAAAGGCTGGGACGAGCGTAACGGCGGTAACCTGACGCTGCGTCTTGATGAAGCAGATATCGCGCCATTTAGCGCCAATTTCCACGAAAAACCACGCTATATCGCGCTGAGTCAGCCGATGCCGCTGCTGGCGAATACGCCGTTTATCGTCACCGGTTCGGGGAAATTTTTCCGCAACGTCCAGCTCGATCCAGCAGCCAATTTAGGCGTGGTGAAAATCGACAGCGACGGTGCGGGCTACCACATCCTCTGGGGCCTGACTCACGAGGCCGTACCGACCTCTGAACTGCCGGCTCACTTCCTCTCTCACTGCGAACGCATTAAAGCGACGAACGGTAAAGACCGCGTGATCATGCACTGCCATGCCACCAACCTGATCGCTCTGACCTACGTACTGGAAAACAACACCGCGCTGATTACCCGCAAGCTGTGGGAAGGCAGCACCGAGTGCCTGGTGGTGTTCCCGGATGGCGTTGGCATTCTGCCGTGGATGGTGCCAGGTACAGATGAAATTGGTCAGGCGACCGCCGAGGAAATGCAGAAACACTCGCTGGTACTGTGGCCATTCCACGGCGTGTTCGGCAGTGGACCCACCCTCGACGAAGCGTTCGGTTTGATCGATACCGCAGAGAAATCCGCTGAAGTTTTAGTCAAAATCTATTCGATGGGCGGTATGAAGCAGACCATTACGCGTGAAGAGCTGATCGCACTTGGCAAACGCTTCGGCGTGACGCCGCTGGCCAGCGCCATAGAGCTGTACTGATACCTCCCCACTCAACGCCGGATGCAGCTTCGCCTTATTCGGCCTACATGACGGTGCGCATTTCACCGTAGGCCCGATAAGCGTAGCGCCATCGGGCACCAGGGAATTTTTTTAAGGAGAATAGTGATGAGCTTTATGTTGGCACTGCCAAAAATTAGCCTGCATGGCGCCGGCGCGATTGCCGATATGGCGAACCTCGTGGCGAATAAACAATGGGGCAAAGCGCTGATCGTCACCGATGGTCAACTGGTAAAGCTGGGCCTGCTGGATAGCCTGTTTGCCGCGCTGGATGAACATCAGATGTCTTACCAGCTGTTTGATGAGGTGTTTCCAAACCCGACGGAAGAGCTGGTGCAGAAAGGTTTCGCGGCGTATCAGGACGCCAAATGTGACTACATTATTGCCTTCGGTGGCGGTAGCCCGATCGATACGGCTAAAGCGGTGAAGATCCTGACCGCCAACCCCGGCCCTTCTACTGCTTACTCCGGCGTAGGCAAAGTGAAAAATGCGGGTGTACCGCTGGTCGCCATCAATACCACCGCCGGTACGGCAGCAGAGATGACCAGCAACGCTGTCATTATCGACTCTGCCCGTAAGGTCAAAGAGGTGATCATCGACCCGAATATCATCCCGGATATCGCCGTGGATGACGCCAGCGTCATGCTGGACATCCCGGCATCCGTCACCGCCGCAACCGGTATGGACGCCTTAACCCACGCGGTGGAAGCCTATGTTTCCGTTGGTGCGCATCCGCTCACCGACGCTAACGCGCTGGAAGCGATTCGCCTGATCAACCTGTGGCTACCAAAAGCGGTCGACGACGGTCATAATCTCGACGCTCGTGAGCAAATGGCGTTTGGTCAGTATCTGGCGGGGATGGCCTTTAACAGCGCTGGTCTCGGTCTGGTGCATGCGCTGGCGCACCAGCCGGGCGCAACCCATAATCTGCCACACGGCGTCTGCAACGCCATCCTGCTGCCGGTAATCGAAAACTTTAACCGTCCAAACGCCGTGGCGCGCTTTGCCCGCGTAGCGCAGGCGATGGGCGTCGATACCCGTGACATGAGCGATGAAGCGGCAAGTATGGAGGCCATCAACGCGATTCGTGCACTCAGCAAGCGTGTCGGTATTCCTGCGGGCTTTAGTTCACTTGGCGTGACGAAAGAGGATATTGAGGGCTGGCTGGATAAAGCGTTGGCCGATCCGTGTGCGCCGTGCAACCCGCGCACCGCCAGCCGCGACGAGGTCCGCGAGCTGTATCTGGAGGCGTTATGATTCGCAAGGCCTTTATAATGCAGGTGAATGCCGACGCGCACGTTGAGTACCAGCGTCGTCATAACCCCATCTGGCCAGAACTGGAAACAGTGCTGAAAGAACACGGCGCCCATCACTACGCGATTTATCTCGATCAGGCGCGCAATCTGCTGTTCGCCACCGTTGAGATTGAGTCCGAAGAACGCTGGAATGCCATTGCCAGCACCGACGTTTGCCAACGTTGGTGGAAGCATATGCGCGACGTAATGCTGGCCAACCCAGACAACAGTCCGGTCAGCGCAGAGCTAAAAGAAGTGTTTTATTTGCAGTAGTCTTGTAGGCCGGATAAGGCGCTAACGCGCCGCATCCGGCACAACGCAACATAACAGTTAGTTCTGCTCAGAAACCAGAATCGCCTGGGTGTCAGGCTCCAGCGCTTTAAAGATATGCGCCTGGTCAGCGGGGTAACAAATATAGTCGCCCTCGCCTAACTCCTCCGGTGCTTCCGTCAATCCCACTATCGCCTTACCCTGCGTCACGATGATGTGTTCAACCGATCCCGGCGGATGCGGCTGTGAAATCCGATCCGCGCCCGGCTGCGTCAGCAGCAGATAGATATCCCGCCGTGCCCCCGGTGGGCAGGCGGCCAGTAAAATGGCCTGATAGTGGGCCTGCTCAGCCACGACTTTTGTTCCTTCGCCGCGGCGAATCACCTGCGTTTTTTGTTCCTGCGGCTCCAGCAGGCGCGCAAAGGGAATATCCAACGCCACACACAGCGACCAGAGCGTTTCCAGGCTAGGATTGCCATTGCCCGCTTCCAATTGCGAGAGTGTCGATTTTGCAATCCCTGCGCGACGGGCAATCTCTGCCAATGACAAACCGGTGCGCTGACGTTCACGCACCAGGCTTTTCGCGATCATACTGATGGGCTGGGTCATTCACGACTCCATGTTCTTTATATCGAACGAATCGTTCGACTTGTAATATTAACTGGTCGCGTTCATTATAATGGAAATTCGTTCGATATGGCTAAAATGGTATGAAACATTATTTTTCCAGTCTCAAAGGCGACACAATAAAAGCAATATTTTTAGTCTGTCTGGCCGTCGGCGTAGTCGGCATGTCATACGGCTCGCTGGCAATGGCCTACGGCTTCCCGCTGTGGGTACCGTTTGTGCTCTCAATTACCGTGCTGGCGGGTGCATCCGAGTTTATGTTTATCGGCATCGTCGCCAGCGGCGGTAACCCACTGGCGGCTGCGGCTGCCGGTTTACTGGTCAACGCCCGACACATCCCGTTTGGCGTCACGGTGCGCGATCTTGTGGGCTCCCGGGCTGCGAGTTTCCTCGGCTGTCATATCATGAACGACGAAAGCGTAGTATTCGGCCTGTCGCAAAAAACACCCGAACAACGTAAAGCAGCCTATTGGCTGTGCGGTCTGGGCGTCGCTATTTTCTGGCCTGTTGGCACACTGATCGGCGCGGGCGTCGGCAAACTGCTCCCCGCCCCGGAAACCATCGGTCTGGATGCCGTCTTCCCTGCTATTTTATTGGCCTTAGTGGTCCCGGCCTTTAAAAACCGCACCACGCTGATTCGCGCCTGTAGCGGTGCCGGGTTGTCGCTTGCCGCCATCCCCTTTGCGCCGGTCGGTTTACCGGTTTTGCTCTCACTGTTTGGCTTACTGACGAGGAAAAAATAATGGGCAACATGACGCTGTTTATCGTCGGTATCGCCATCTTATCTCTGGGAACCTATTTAATGCGTTTAGGCGGAGCGAAGCTTGGGGGTCGTTTAGCGTTCTCGGAACGCTCGCAGGCGCTGCTTTCCGACGCCGCAACGGTATTACTGTTCTCCGTTGCGCTGGCGACCACCTTTTACGAAGGCGAACACTTTGCCGGTATGGCGCGGGTTCTTGGGGTTGGCTTCGCGGTATTTCTCGCCTGGCGCAAGCTGCCGCTAATCGTGGTGATCGTTGCCGCCGCGGTGGTGACCGCATTGCTGAGAATAGCGGGCATAAACTAAAAAAGCGCCCCAAGGGCGCTCTTTCGACAGTACTGAGGTATCTTATTTCAGCAGTTCAGCAGTCATGTGCACGCGGTTGCCGGTGTAAGCCTGAGTGATTTTATAATCGCTGGCGCCTGCACGTTCAGCCTGGGCGGCAATTTTTGCTTCAGCACTTTCCAGCGTAGAACCGGTTGCGGTAACTGTCTGAGCAGCGAAAGAACCGAAAGAAGTAGCCAGAGCGATAACTGCGACAAAAGTTTTGATGCTTTTCATGATATAAACCCTTTAACTTAGTTGTTTGAGTAAGGCACCGTGCCTTGATGTGATAAATAATAGCCCTCACATCGCACAACTAAAAGCGGAAGGATTTGCCAGTCTTATTCAAAATAATTGAATGCTTGTTATTCAGCTATCAGACGCTCGGGGTGTGTATAAATCGTCGCCCTGCCCGGTTTGCAAAAACCCACCAGCGTCAGGTTACAGCGCTCGGCAACTTCTACCGCCAGCGTTGTCGCGGCAGACACAGCAAACAGAATCTCCACGCCGCACATCGCCGACTTCTGCACCATCTCGTAGCTGGCGCGGCTGGAGACTAATACCGCACCCTGTTGCCAGGTTTCGCCTTCGATTGCGCGTCGCCCCAGCAGTTTATCCAGCGCAACATGACGCCCAACATCTTCATGCCCGCCCGCCAGATGACCTGACGGCTGTACCCAGGCAGCCGCGTGCGTGCAGCCTGTCAGTTGCCCCACGGGTTGAAAATCATTGAGATGTCGTAAAGCGTGATCGAGATTCGCCAGATCGAATGTCTGGGTAAACGGCAGCGGCTGGACTGGCTTGCCAATGTCATTGAGCTGCTCCACGCCACAAACGCCGCAACCGGTGCGACCGGCCAGCGCGCGACGACGCTCCTTCAGCCCCATAAATCGACGACTGGACAGCTCAACCTGCACTTCTAATCCGTTACAGGAAGGAACCACTTCCATTGCGTAGATATCCTGTGGGCGCTCAATAATGCCTTCAGAAAGTGAAAAGCCCATCGCAAAGTGCTCAAGATCTTTCGGTGACGCCATCATTACCACGTGCGAAATCCCGTTGTAAACCAGCGCAACCGGTACTTCTTCAGCGACGACATCCGGCTGAGGATGTTGCAAATCCTCGCGTTTCCAGAGGGTCAACTGGCGCGATCCTGTCAAAGTCGTCACATTTTTGATGTTTTCTCGAATAATCTTATTCACTTTCTTTTAACCATATTGGAACACGCATACCAACATTGTGGTATTCTTTACAAACCCCTCCTGGAGGGAGGGAAATTCACCCAATTCTGGACCTTTGCGGTCCCGTCCGCAAAGAAAAATAACAACCACTTCCCTCACGCTCGAGTAACGGAAAAGTGAAGGGAACGTGACAATGTCGAAAAAGGAGCAAACCATGCAGGTCAGCAGAAGGCAGTTCTTTAAGATCTGCGCTGGCGGTATGGCAGGCACCACGGCAGCGGCACTGGGTTTTGCACCCGGCGTAGCGCTCGCGGAAACACGGCAATATAAACTGCTGCGTACCCGCGAAACCCGTAACACCTGCACTTACTGTTCCGTTGGCTGTGGACTGTTAATGTACAGTCTCGGTGACGGAGCAAAAAACGCCAAAGCATCCATCTTCCATATCGAAGGGGACCCGGATCACCCGGTAAACCGTGGCGCGCTGTGCCCGAAAGGGGCAGGACTTGTGGACTTCATCCACTCCGAAAGTCGCCTGAAATTCCCGGAATACCGCGCACCAGGCTCTGATAAGTGGCAACAGATTAGCTGGGATGAGGCATTTGACCGCATCGCTAAACTGATGAAAGAAGATCGCGACGCAAACTACGTTGCACAAAACGCCGAAGGCGTAACCGTTAACCGCTGGCTTTCCACTGGGATGCTGTGTGCTTCCGCTTCCAGTAACGAAACCGGCTATTTAACGCAAAAATTCTCCCGCGCGCTCGGTATGCTCGCGGTCGACAACCAGGCACGCGTCTGACACGGACCAACGGTAGCAAGTCTTGCTCCAACATTTGGTCGCGGTGCGATGACCAACCACTGGGTCGACATTAAAAACGCCAACCTCGTTGTGGTGATGGGCGGTAACGCCGCTGAAGCCCACCCGGTCGGATTCCGCTGGGCGATGGAAGCTAAAATTCACAACGGCGCGAAGCTGATTGTGATCGATCCGCGCTTTACGCGAACCGCAGCGGTGGCTGATTTCTATGCGCCGATTCGTTCCGGTACTGACATTGCTTTCCTGTCAGGCGTCTTGCTGTACCTGCTGAACAACGAAAAATTCAACCGCGAATACACTGAAGCCTATACCAACGCCAGCCTGATCGTGCGTGAAGATTACGGTTTCGAAGATGGCCTGTTCACTGGCTACGACGCGGACAAACGCAAGTATGACAAAACCAGCTGGAACTACGAGCTGGATGAAAAAGGCTTCGCCAAACGCGATGTCACCCTGCAACACCCGCGCTGCGTGTGGAACCTGCTGAAACAGCACGTCTCCCGCTATACGCCGGACGTTGTAGAAAATATCTGCGGTACGCCAAAGGCTGACTTCCTGAAGGTCTGTGAGTACATCGCAGAAACCAGTGCCAAAGATAAAACCGCGTCGTTCCTGTACGCCCTTGGCTGGACACAACACTCCGTAGGTGCGCAGAACATCCGTACCATGGCGATGATCCAGTTGCTGCTTGGCAACATGGGGATGGCCGGCGGCGGTGTTAACGCCCTGCGCGGTCACTCCAACATTCAGGGTCTGACCGACTTAGGCCTGCTGTCACAAAGCCTGCCTGGCTATATGACGCTGCCGAGCGAAAAACAGACTGACCTGCAAACCTACCTTGCCGCCAACACGCCAAAACCGTTGCTGGAAGGTCAGGTGAACTACTGGGGTAACTACCCGAAATTCTTCGTTTCGATGATGAAAGCCTTCTTTGGCGATAAAGCGACAGCGGAAAACAGCTGGGGCTTCGACTTGCTGCCGAAGTGGGATAAAGGGTACGACGTGCTGCAGTACTTCGAGATGATGAACCAGGGCAAAGTGAATGGCTATATCTGCCAGGGCTTTAACCCGGTCGCGTCATTCCCGAATAAAAACAAAGTCGTGGCTTCACTGTCCAAACTGAAATTCCTGGTCACCATCGACCCGCTCAACACCGAAACGTCTACCTTCTGGCAGAACCACGGTGAGTCGAACGATGTGGATCCGTCGAAAATCCAGACCGAAGTATTCCGTCTGCCGTCCACCTGCTTCGCCGAAGAGAACGGTTCTATCGTTAACTCCGGTCGCTGGCTGCAGTGGCACTGGAAAGGCGCGGATGCCCCGGGGATTGCCGTTACCGATGGTGAAATCCTCGCCGGTATCTTCCTGCGCATGCGCAAGATGTATGCCGAGCAGGGTGGCGCGAACCCGGAACAGGTGCTGAGCATGACCTGGAACTACTCCACACCACACGAACCGGCTTCGGAAGAAGTGGCGATGGAGAGCAACGGTAAAGCGCTGGCCGACATTACCGACCCGGCAACAGGTGCAGTCATCGTCAAGAAAGGCCAACAGCTTAGCTCGTTCGCCCAACTGCGTGACGATGGCACCACTTCCAGCGGCTGCTGGATTTTTGCCGGTAGCTGGACGCCGGAAGGCAACCAGATGGCACGTCGTGATAACGCCGACCCATCAGGCCTTGGCAACACGCTGGGCTGGGCATGGGCGTGGCCGCTCAACCGACGCATTCTGTATAACCGCGCTTCCGCTGATCCGCAGGGGAATCCGTGGGATCCAAAACGTCAGATCCTGAAATGGGATGGAGCGAAATGGAGCGGGATGGATATTCCGGACTACAGCGCCGCCGCACCTGGCAGCAACGTTGGGCCTTTCATCATGCAGCCTGAAGGGATGGGACGCCTGTTTGCTATCGATAAGATGGCGGAAGGTCCGTTCCCGGAACACTACGAGCCGTTTGAAACGCCGCTGGGGACTAACCCGCTGCACCCGAACGTTATCTCTAACCCTGCCGCGCGCATCTTTAAAGGTGACGCGGAAGCACTGGGTAAAGCAGATAAATTCCCGTACGTCGGCACGACCTATCGTCTGACCGAGCACTTCCACTACTGGACCAAGCATGCGCTGCTCAATGCCATCGCACAGCCGGAACAGTTTGTGGAAATTGGCGAGAAGCTGGCGAATAAGCTCGGTATCTCTCATGGCGATACCGTCAAAGTCTCCTCTAACCGCGGCTACATTAAAGCCAAAGCAGTGGTGACTAAACGTATTCGCACGCTGAAGGCCAACGGTCAGGATATCGACACCATCGGTATTCCGATTCACTGGGGCTACGAAGGTGTGGCGAAAAAAGGCTTTATCGCTAACACGTTAACGCCATTCGTCGGTGATGCGAACACGCAGACGCCGGAATTTAAGTCCTTCCTCGTGAACGTGGAAAAGGTGTAACGGAGACGACCTATGGCTTATCAATCGCAAGACATCATTCGTCGTTCCGCCACTAACGGTTTCACCCCCGCGCCTCAGGCGCGGGACCATCAGGAAGAGGTGGCGAAGCTTATCGACGTCACCACCTGTATCGGCTGTAAAGCGTGTCAGGTGGCGTGTTCTGAATGGAACGACATCCGTGATGAAGTGGGCAACAACGTTGGGGTGTACGACAACCCAGCTGATTTGACTGCTAAATCCTGGACGGTAATGCGCTTCTCGGAAGTGGAACAGAACGACAAACTGGAGTGGCTTATCCGCAAGGATGGCTGTATGCACTGTGCCGATCCGGGCTGCCTGAAGGCGTGTCCGGCTGAAGGTGCAATCATTCAGTATGCCAACGGTATCGTCGACTTCCAGTCCGAGCAGTGTATCGGCTGTGGCTACTGTATCGCAGGCTGTCCGTTCGACGTGCCGCGCCTCAACCCGGAAGACAACCGCGTCTACAAATGTACGCTGTGCGTTGACCGTGTCGTGGTCGGGCAAGAACCGGCCTGCGTGAAAACCTGCCCAACCGGCGCGATTCATTTCGGTACTAAAGAGTCGATGAAAACGCTGGCAGGCGAGCGTGTGGCGGAGCTGAAAACGCGTGGTTACGAAAACGCGGGTCTGTACGATCCGGCAGGCGTTGGCGGTACGCACGTCATGTACGTATTGCACCATGCTGACAAGCCGAATCTGTATCACGGCCTGCCGGAGAACCCGGAAATCAGCGCCACCGTGAAATTCTGGAAAGGCATCTGGAAACCTCTCGCAGCCGTCGGCTTTGCAGCGACATTTGCGGCCAGTATCTTCCACTACGTCGGTGTAGGCCCGAACCGCGCGGAAGAGGAAGAAGACAACCTGCATGAAGAAAAAGACGAGGTGCGCAAATGAAACGACGTGACACCATCGTGCGCTACACGGCGCCGGAACGCATCAACCACTGGATCACCGCCTTCTGCTTCATTCTGGCGGCAGTGAGCGGGATGGGCTTTCTCTTCCCGTCTTTTAACTGGCTGATGCACATCATGGGCACACCGCAACTGGCGCGAATTGTGCACCCGTTTGTCGGCGTGATCATGTTTGCCTCGTTTATCATCATGTTTTTCCGTTACTGGCACCACAATCTAATCAATCGGGATGATATCTTTTGGGCGAAGAATATTCGTAAGATTGTCGTCAACGAGGAAGTAGGTGACACGGGACGTTATAACTTCGGCCAGAAATGCGTATTCTGGGCGGCGATTATCTTCCTGGTCCTGTTGCTGGTGAGCGGAGTGGTCATCTGGCGTCCGTATTTTGCACCTGCTTTCTCAATCCCGGTGATCCGATTCGCGTTAATGCTGCATTCATTTGCCGCAGTAGCGCTAATTGTGGTTATCATGGTGCACATTTACGCCGCCCTTTGGGTGAAAGGCACCATTACCGCGATGGTGGAAGGATGGGTTACCAGCTCATGGGCGAAGAAACATCACCCGCGCTGGTACCGTGAAGTCCGCCAGAAACAGGAAAAGTCATCTGAATGAGTATTCGCATAATCCCGCAAGATGAGCTGGAGAAGAGCGAGAAACGCACGGCGGATATGATTCCGCCGTTATTATTCCCCAGACTCAAAAATTTGTATAACCGCCGCGCTGAGCGCCTGCGCGAGCTGGCCGAGAACAACCCGCTGGGCGACTACCTGCGCTTTGCCGCGCTGATCGCCCACGCGCAGGAAGTGGTGCTGTACGACCATCCGCTGCAGATGGATCTGACCGCGCGCATCAAAGAAGCGAACGATCAGGGCAAACCGCCGCTGGATATCCACGTCCTGCCACGCGACAAGCACTGGCAAAAGCTGCTGCAGTCGTTGATTGCTGAGCTGAAGCCAGAGATGAGCGGTCCCGCGTTAGCGGTGATCGAGAATCTGGAAAAAGCCTCAGAGCAAGAACTGGAGCTAATGGCCAGCGCGCTGTTTGCCTCTGATTTTGCCTCCGTCAGCAGCGACAAAGCACCGTTCATTTGGGCTGCCCTGTCGCTCTACTGGGCGCAGATGGCAAGCCTGATCCCCGGCAAAGCCCGTGCGGAATACGGTGAACAGCGTCAGTACTGCCCGGTGTGTGGTTCAATGCCGGTCTCCAGCATGGTGCAAATCGGTACCACCCAGGGTCTGCGTTATCTGCACTGCAACCTGTGCGAAACCGAGTGGCACGTGGTGCGCGTGAAGTGCAGCAACTGCGAACAGAGCCGTGATTTGAACTACTGGTCACTGGATAACGAACAGGCGGCAATCAAAGCTGAAAGCTGCGGCGACTGCGGGACTTACCTGAAGATTCTCTATCAGGAAAAAGACCCGAAAGTCGAAGCCGTGGCCGACGATCTCGCCTCACTGATGCTGGACGCGCATATGGAGCAAGAGGGCTTTGCCCGCAGCTCCATCAACCCGTTCCTGTTCCCGGGTGAAGGGGAGTAAGTTCTTCGCACTACCGGGCGGCGTAAGTCGCCCGGGTTATAATGTATACGGTGTGACCACACCGGATAGGCCTGCAAAATCCTTAGTATTTCGCGTAACCAGCGTAAGACGATGAATCTGTGCTGTTGCCAAAATAATGGCATCCGGCAATTTCATCCCATATTCCTGTCTGATACTCACGCTTCGTTCAGCAATATCCTGTGAAACGCCGATCACGTTAAAAGCACCTAGCGCAACACGAGTACGGGCTTCCTGATGGTATTTTTTTGCACCCACCATCACCTCCATCCATGTAATGAGGCTGATTGCATTCTGCGGCGGCCATGTTTCTATCGCTAGTTTTGCTTCATTTCTCCCACTAAACAGATCGATGAGGATGTTGGTATCAAAAAGCGCGGATCCTTTGACCATTACCATTCCTCACGGAGTTTACGCTGGTATTCAACACCATCTTCCTCACAGCCTTGCCACAGCCCAAGAGCACGTGAAATTGTGGTTTCAGCCTGATCCTGCCTCTCAAGATACTGTTCAACGGCCTCCCGTAAAAGTTCTGCTCGCGGCAGGTTGCGCTGCACCTTGAGATCATCAAGACGTTTAATCACTTCATCTGATAAATCGAGTAAAATTCTGCCCATATCCATCTCAGCCATCATACTCATATATACCTCCAGTATATCATCAGCGATTAATTTCCACACAACATACACCTGAAAAAAGCAAGAAAATAGCCTCCACGCGAACGATTTTTACTTTTGCGAGCCGCTTTCCAAAATCATACCCATCCCTATTTTTCCCATTTTCATTCTTAGTAATCCAGGTTATAAACCTGTATATCCATACAGATAAGAGTATTTAAAAATGGCACTGGAAAGCGGGATTGCGCAGTTAGTTGAGGCATTTATCGCGGCGGGACGCCCTTCTTCCCGTGAGCAGAATATTGATGACCGGAGAGCGGCCTATATTGCCAGTACGGCGCTGGCCGGAGAAACTGAAACCCGCGTACAGGTTGAAGATATTGAACTCGACGCCATAGCATTTCGCGTTATTTCGCCGCGGGGCAGCACGGGAAATCTCCCCTGCGTTATCTATTATCACGGCGGTTGCTTTGTCAGCGGTGGATTTGCCACACATGATAACCAGCTAAGGCAACTCGCCTGGTACAGCGGCTGTCGGGTCATTGCGGTGCAGTATCGCCTCGCACCAGAGCATACCTTCCCGGCAGCACATAACGATGCTGAAACCGGGGCCAATATCATCTGGAAGTATGCCCAGAAACTGGGAGTAGACCGGGACAACATTACGCTTGCTGGCGACAGCGCAGGTGGACACCTGGCGCTGGTCACCGCACTACGCCTGAAAGCTGCCAGGCAATGGCAACCTGCACAGCTTATGCTGATCTACCCGATGCTGGACGCAACTGCCAGCTTTGCGAGCTATGACCATAATGGACGGGATTACATTATCACCCGCGATACACTGCTTTCGGGCTACGAAATGTATATGCCGAAAACCGATCCATTACATCCCGAAGTCAGCCCACTCTGGCGCAAAGACTTCAACGGTTTACCGCCCACGCACATCATTACTGCCGAATTCGACCCACTGCGAGATGAGGGTGAAGCCCTGTATCAACGGTTCCTGGAGCAAGGCGTGGAGTGCTCTTGCCAACGCTATCTCGGCGTTATCCACGGTTTTTTCCAGTTGGCAGGGGTGAGCCCGGCGGCACGAAATGTGATGCGAGATGTGGCCTGGCGGCTTGGCCAATAAGGATGTTCATGAGTTCTGAAATTAAGGAAGGTACCCGTCAATACAATCATCGACAGCATGCGATTTTTATCAAAATACGGATTATGGCATTTTCATAATCCGCATTTTACATCAGCAAATGAACCCAACATTACATTTTAGCCAGAGGACCTACTCTTCCTCGTTACCGCCTTCTTCATATGCGCCAAACGGTTTCGCAGGTAGCACAATGTAAGTACCTTCAAACACGACGCCCGGTGTGTCATCGCCAAACACCCCGACCTGCATCTGAACGCGCGCCTTGCGACCTCTTGCCAGGCGGTCAAGGTCACCGCTCAACGACCCCAGATCGGCAATAGCAGTTGGTTTCCCGGTGATCGGCCTGCTGTATCGGATATGCGCGTCGGCCAGGATTATTGTCCCACCCAGATGACGCTCGCGCAGCATCAGCCAGATAAGTCCCCAGCCCGTTAGCGTAGCCAGTGAAAACAGGCTACCGGCAAACAGGGTATGGTGCGGATTCTGATTGCCTGTCTCGGGCATCGTGGTGATAAATTTCTGCCCAGTGTACTGCTGAATGCGTACGCCCATTTTCTCACTCAATGGAATATGTTCGTACCAGGCTTGTTGTAGCTGTCCGCACCAGTCCCCGCGATGGAGAATATCGTCCAGCGTCGCAATGGGCTTAATCATCAAAAAGTGGCGCACCGGCGTGGTTTGCGGTGTGGTGATTTCCCCCTGACTCACAAAACCGAGCTTGGCGAAAAATTCGACCGCATCTTCACGGGCACTACAGGTTACGCGTTTGACCCCTTCCTGACGCGCCACAGACTCCAGAGTCATCGCCATCAGCGTGCCCAACCCTTTCTCTTGCACGGAAGGGTCTACTGCCATAAAGCGTATGGAAGCTTCGTTATCCGCATTGATATACAGACGCCCTACCGCAACCAGATTCCCCTCTTCGTCCACCACCATCTGGTGATGCGCCATCGCGTCCCAGGCATCCCGTTCGGAGCCTTTTGGCTGGTGCAATGGTTTACGCAGCATCTCCCAGCGAAACTGGTAGTAGCGCTCCAATTCTTCTTCTGTTTGCGGTACTCGAAGGTGATACATAGTCGTATTCTCTCTTGTTGTCCGCGGCCATACCGGTAGCTGGTTCATACTTGTAACCAGAACGTCACCGGGCCATCATTAACCAGTGAAACCTGCATATCCGCAGCGAATCGACCAGTTTGCGTATTCATTTCCTGTTGGCGGCAACGCTCAACAAAGTACTCATATAGCGCTTCTGCACGCTCGGGCGCTGCGCCTTTCGAAAACCCCGGGCGCATGCCACGCTCGGTATCTGCCGCCAGCGTAAACTGTGAAACCACCAGTACACTCCCCCCTGATTGCTGCACATTAAGGTTCATTTTGCCTTCGGTATCGCTAAAGATTCGATAACCGAGTACACGCTCGCACAGGCGATTCGCTTTCTGTTCGTCATCATCCCTTTCGACACCTAACAGGACCAAAAGTCCTGGGCCAATTTCACCCGTCACCTCGCCCTCCACGGTGACGCTGGCACGGGTTACGCGCTGAATTAATGCAATCATGGTTGCTCTGCTTCTTCTTCTTTTGCGGCTTGTTTAAGTTTGCGGTATTCCCCGAGAGTGACAGTTATTTCCGCGCCTAGCAAGACGATACACCAGGTCCAGTATACCCAGACAAATAAAATGGGGATCACCGCCAGAACACCGTAAATGAGCTGATAAGACGGGAACATCGTGATATAGAGCGCAAATCCTTTCTTTCCGGCTTCGAACAACACAGCAGCCACAAAGGCACCAATAACCGCATCACGGTTGGGTACACGCGTAGTCGGTACAATGCTGTAAAGCAGCCAGAACGAGAGCCAGGAAAGTACCAGCGGGAAAATACGCAGGACGTTATCAATCACCGTGTTGAGATCGCTGGCCCAGCGCAATGACAACAGATAAGAGCTGATCGCCAGACTGGCCCCCGCCAACAGCGGCCCCAGCGTTAAAATCATCCAGTAGACGGCGAAAGAGTAAACTTTAGGGCGAGTACGCTTACTGCGCCAGATAGTATTCAACGCATTATCAATGGCGTACATCAACAATAACGCTGTGACAATCAGCCCGCATGCCCCGACTGCCGTCATTTTGTTCGAGTTGGCGACAAACTGTTCGATATAACGTTGAATGACGTCTCCCGTCGCCGGGATAAAGTTTGCGAAAATAAAATGACGTAACTGGACACTGACGTCGGAAAACATCGGAAATGCGGCGAAAAGCGCAAATACGACGGCAATAAGCGGCACTAATGAGAGCAATGAAACGTAGGCAAGATTCCCTGCCAGCGTCGTCATGTTGTCCTCATCAATCCGCTGCCATAATAGCTTCAGCCAGTCTCGTACGGGACGCGTATGATGCCTGGCTTGCTGCTGAACATTTTTTAGCATAACAACGTCGCGAAATAGTCAGGAATGGTCTTTTTATCGACGACCTGGATACTGGTGATCCCTAACCGGTTAGCCCCTTCAATATTATCGGCGTTATCGTCAAAAAAGACCGCATCGTGCGCAGAAAAACCTTCAGACTGCAGGACGTGCTGGTAAATCCGCGCTTCCGGTTTACGCATGCCCAGGTCCTGGGAAAGGTAAATATGGTCAGCAGCCTGACGGATCTCGGGATATTCATCCGGCCAAAACGTGGTGTGCAGGCGGTTAGTATTCGACAAGACGACCACCCGATGCCCCTGCTCACGCAGCTTTTGCATGATGTCGATGACCTCAGGGCGCAAGGCGACAAAAACGGCCTGCCAGCCGTGAGAGAACTGCTCGTAACTTAGCGGCAGCGCCATCTCATGACATAGCGCCTCGGCAAAGGCTTCATCCGTTATTTCACCTCGCTCGTGCTGGTGAAAAGCCTCCCCCATGGTGAAACTTTGCTTTAGCGAAGCCAACGGTACACGACTTAGATCGCTCCATGTGCCCAACACGCGGTTGAAGTCGATATCGACAATCACATTACCCAAATCAAAGATATAGAGCATGCCCTTCTCCTTATTCGCCGTGGATGAATAACTGTAGCGGGAAAGGAGAAGTTTGACTATGCGTCCCTGTCGGGATTATTGGCTAAGCCATCAGAATTCCTGTGTAAATTGCCAGCGCGACTCAATCACCAACGGAAGACCTGCACTGACAAACTGCGGTGTCCTATTTATCGCATTTGGCGCCTGAGTAAGCGGATTGACACATGTTGCGTCGGGCTGTTTGTCAAAGATAACCAGACTTTGCGCACTCGATGTCATCGTCATACTCAGCTTACCTGGCCACTGTAATCTGACATTGAGACCGTCATTAAAACCAAAGCAGTCATCCCACGGACCTGATTGCGGAGGGATTTTATTACCTGTTGGTAACTCATTATTCCCGGCTTCTTCCTGCCAGTTGGCCTTAAAACATACCAGTAATTCATCTTCTTCATTCTGCTGGCCCAGTTGTTTTACAAACCAGGGGTGCCATCCAGCAGATGCCGGAAAAGTTTCAGACATGGTGTGAATTTCAAGTCGCAGAATTAACGCATCGTCTTCAAGAGTCAACGTCTGCAGGACCTCTCCTTGCCAGGGCCAAGGAGCGCCAAGTGGCATGCGCAGTTTCAAGGTATCCGCTTTATGTTCGACACTTTCCCATGATGAATAACAGGCCATACCATGTAGAGCATGGGGCGGTTTGTTAGCAGGTAATGCGTACTGTTTCTCCCCCACTGTTAACGTTGCATCGCCAAGGCGGCCTGCCCAAGGAACCATAGGAAAGCAGCCATACTGAAATGCTTTACGCTGTGGCTCCCATTGACGTAACACTTCAAAACCAAATGCCTGTAGCGAGGTGATTCTGGCACCATCACGCGGAAAAACTTGCAGACGTAAATGTCCTTTTTCCAGCAAAATAGGTTGGCCGATCGGTCCCGGCCAGGCGGTATCAAAAGCACGCCGTAATGCTTGATAATGCTTAGTATTCAATTCATTGTTCATGTTATTGCTCTCTGATATTTCGGTAAGAAGTTAAATGTTATTAGCGTCATTTTTATTGTCTGAATGTGGCTCTATAAGCCAGACGCAAATGAATGAAAGTATTGAGATAACAAACAGAAACAGTGCTACATACCACGGTTTCCCGCCTCCCAGTGCCAACAAGCTGGAAGCAATTAGCGGGCTTAACCCACCCAGAATTGCTGAGAACTGATAGGCAAATGAAAGACCCGTATAACGCACTCGTGTTCCGAACATACGGGTAAATAAGGTGGGCTGCACTGCAAACATCATCGTTGGCCCCAGGTTATAGCCAAGAATCATGCAGCACCAAATAATGAGTGTGCTTTTTGTATCCAGGAGCATGAAGAATGGAAATGCGAAAAGGATGCAAAAACCAGCGCCAAACAAATACATCCGCCGTTGCCCAACGCGGTCGGAAATCCAACCAATTAATGGACAACATACAATGCCAATTGCCGAAGCGATCAACATACCGTTGAGTGGAATATCCCTGGATAACGCCAGCTGACTAGAAATATAGACAATCCCAAACGCATTAATAATATTCGACGAAACGCTCTCTGCCAGTCTCGCGCCAAGCGCCAATAAAATATTACGTGGATGTTTACGGAAAAGTTCAATCAACGGCGGCGCTGATTTTTTCTTCGATACCGCCGTTTTTTGTTTCTTAAAGTCCAGAGTCTCTTCAGTATGCAGTCGTATGAACATCCCAACAATTAACATGATGGCAGACAGCCAAAAAGGGATACGCCAACCCCAATCCAGAAACTCTTCTTGGGTTAGAAAGTGATTACATATTGCAAACACCCCTGTCGCCAGCATAATCCCAACCGAGGCTGCCGTTTGTGGAAGCGAACCTAAAAATCCTCGTTTTGCTTCAGGCGCAGATTCAATAGTCATTAATGCGGCTCCGCCATATTCCCCACCCAGACCGAATCCCTGCACCAGACGCAAAACCATCAAAATAATCGGAGCCCAGATACCAATGTCCTTATATGTTGGTATGAAGCCGATTAAAAACGTTGATGAACCAACAATCGCTAATGTCCAAATCAACGTTATTTTGCGACCAACTTTATCGCCAAAGTGGCCAAAAACAATGCCCCCTAACGGACGTGATAAGAAACCAACACCAAAAGTCGCGAATGCGGCGATCAGACCAATAAAAGGATCGCTATCAGGGAAAAATAGAGGAGCGAAGATAAGCCCCGCTGCCGTTCCGAAAATGAAAAAATCGTACCATTCCATCAGCGCGCCAGCGAAACTTCCCATGACAACGCGCCTCATGGCTTTGCCGGATAGTTCTTTCCCTTGTGCCTGTACTATTTCAGCCATAATTTTCCTCTCCGGGTCGGCGAGAAATCTGCGCAATAAAATCACTAAAAAAGCGGCGGATTTATACGAAAAAGCGCGTCGACATTTTGCGACGCGCTTGCTTGTTATTTATCCAGCTCAGCCAGTACCTCAGCGTCTTCAGCGTCAACGTTTGCACCAAGTGGTTCCCACTTGATCAATACGCATGTCAGGAAACCAAGGAAAGGAACAACTGCCAGCCAATAGAATGCATCTGTCTTTAGCGCTCCCCATAACATAGGCCAGAAAATAAGTCCGGCAATTGCCCCTGTACGCATAATGGCACGAGCAAATCCTACGCCGGTCGGGCGAATAGATGGCGGATAAGAAAGTGTGGCAATGGTCATTCCCAGGCCGCCCGGGCCCGCTGAATGGAAGAAAATGATTGCGCCCAACAAACCTAAAGAAAGCCATGGGTTGGTGGTTGCTAATGCACCTAAAGCAAGTAATGCAATCGTTACGACGGCGAAACCATACATCGACTGAAGGCGAGTACCCAAACGCTGGAGGATAAGTGAACCAATCAATCCACCTGTAATGCCACACAGGGCATTCACTACCGCAGAACCGCTAAGAGCCCCAGTTAATCCACCGCTCAGTATTCCCGCCAAAGTCAGAGGTAAATAAACACCCACGGCGTTATATTGCCAGGCTTGCATCGTCGCCACAACGCAGCCGAGAATAGTACGTTTGCGATAACGTGAGTTAAATAAAATCCCATAACCACCATGAAACTTACTTTCTGTTTTTTCAGCAGAAAAATCATCGCTTTTTGGTTTGGCAGCAACGCGAGCATGAACACCATAGCGTTTAGCCAGAATATCGCAGGCTTTATCATAACGTCCGACTCGTGCGGCCCACATTGCAGACTCACCGATGACGAAATAACGCAGGATCATGATAATGACGGCAAAAATAGCACCAATGAAAATACCATAGCGCCATAATTGCTCTTCTGCGATACCCGACAACAACAGTGGAAGCAGCACAAGATAGACGACCGTAGTTGATACATACCAGGCCATTTGCCAGAGATTAACTGACGAACCGGTTTTCTTAGATGTTGAGCCGCGTAGTTCTGCCACCGCATTTGTTGCCAGCGGGAAATCAATACCCAAGCCAAATCCCATGATTACGCGACACACCAGCACCCACCAGATGTTCGGGGCTATCGCGACAGCTGCGGCACCTATTGTGCACAGGCCCATTCCGATGATAAAAGCACGCTTTTGACCAAAGCGGTTAATCACACGGTTCGCCAGTAATCCACCAATCAGGGCGGCGACTAAAACAGAGGCGTTAACCGTCGCCGCCAGCCCCGGTGAAATACCAAATTGCAATGCAATATATTTATTACCAAACCCCACCATCGCCGCCTGATAGGCATCAATTAGAATGCCGCCAAGAGCGATAAAAATGACGCCGACACTGGTGTTTACTGCTGAATGTTTGTTAACAATATCAATCACGTCCTGGGGACGGCCGATCGAGTAAGGTGTAGGACTGGTGATGTGACTCATCGCAGCATCCTTTTTCATTGTTGTAGGATGGCGCTACCCTTAAGCAGCGCCAGACAGAGGGTTACAGCATCAAACCTCAGCAAATTGCAGCATGACTTTTATAGAGTCATTTTGCTGCGCACGTTCAAACGCCTTATCCGCATCTTCGACAGGGAAGAGATCGGTCACCAGTTCGCTGGTGTCAAACCGCCCATCCGCAAGCCATTCAATCACGGCATCGAAGTCTTCCGGGATATACATGCCGGAATTCAACAAATCGCGTTCGAAGCGCTGCATCATCGGAAGAGGAATTTCACGTGGGCCACTCGGTACCCCCATGCACACTACCGTTCCGCCAGCATAAACGTGGGTAAATGCATCATTCAGCGTGGTCTGGGCAGCAACAACATCAATTGCCCCCGTAAAACGGACCTGTGCATCCAATTCCCCCGGAGCCCAGACTTCCGTGGCACCTAGCTTTAACGACAACGCGCGCTTGGCGGCATCAGGTTCGATGACGGTGATCTTTCCCGCGCCCATGATGCGCAATGCTTGAACGATGGATAAGCCTATTGTCCCTGCACCTATCACTAGTACACTTTCCAATGACGCTTTCGGCATACGGCTCACGCAATGACGCGCGCAGGCTGCGGGCTCAGCGAAAGCCAGTGCTTTTAGTGGTAACGAAGCAGGTGCGACATGGCAATTTCGTGCAGGTACAATGTGCTGCGAGCGGGCAAAACCCGGTGCCCGGAAGCCTGCAACCTGTGGCGGCTCACACAGATTAAAGCGGCCCGCTTCACAAGCACGGCACTCCATGCAGGCCATTATCGGGTCGACTACGACATGATCGCCCGGCTTAACATTCGTTACTTCACAGCCCACTTCAGTTACGCGTGCCGCAATTTCATGTCCAGGCACAACCGGAGGTTTTGCAAATGGGTGTCCTCCTTTCAGTACATGCAGATCAGAGCCACATATTCCGTAAAACACCGGAGCAATACGGACTTCTTGCGGTTTAAGTTCCTGGTGCGGCAGCTCAACATATTGGGTGGTCACCTTCCCAATATCAGAAAATAGAACTTGGGTAATCTTATCCATGGTTCTTCTCCAGATTCATTAAAATGGGTGATTAACGCTGAGAAATCCCCTCATCGACGATTTCTGCCAGACGTTGTAAGCGTGGAACCGACACATCACGCAACATTGTTTGCGGATCTTGAGCACCAACAACCGATGCCCAAACGGCACGCCCTGCCAGGAATCCGGAAGCTCCACCCTTCATGGCGATACGGACCGCGCGGCCAAAAATATCCGCATCAACACCAGAAGAGAGAATGACCCACGGCATTTTCATTTGTTCATGCAACTTTTGACACGCAGCAAGTAGGGTCTGTTCATCACCTTTGCCGCCTAATGGCATTTCAGCTTTATAGAGGTCAGCATCGGTGCAACCGAGTTCAGCCGCTGCGGCAACGATGGCGCTTTCCCGGTCAAATTCCCAACCACGACGAGGAGGTCGGACGACCGGTTCAATGATGCTGACCAACCCTGCGCTACGGCAGCGTTGAACAAACTCAGCCACCATAGCCAAACGTTCTTCTGCAGGTTCATCTTCACGCCACAGCACCAACAACTTCATGGCTTTCGCACCCATTTCGCGGGCTTTATGCGGATCAATCGCTCTGTCAATTTCGACACTATCAACTGGAATACCATTACCCGGAACAAAATGGTCAGCCGCCACAATCAGTCCACATGAATCAGCCACTGCACCTTGAGAGACAATCTGATCGAGACAAAATTGTTTATCTGCCAGAACCGCTGAAGCGTAAGGAGACAGAATTTGTGTTGCTGCAACTTTAAAATCAGTCAATACACTGTCGGCAACCGGTTTAGGGTGTCCAGACGCTGCAAACATCAGGCGCATTGCTTCACGCTGATCAACGGCCAGCATGGCAAATCCACCACCAGGGCGAGAAATATCTTTCAGCGTGTATGGGGTATTGTGGGAAGACATAATAACTCCTGTAACTGTTTAAAATTTAGAGTGAATCTGGTCGGCCAGCCTGCTGACGAACCTGAGATAACAGTGCACTCCAGTCCTGACGGCCTCGACCGTTCTCGCTGGCACGGGTGTAATAGGTTTCTGCTGCAATGCCCATATTGAGCGGCGCGCCGGTCTGACTAGCGACATCGACGGCAATGCGCAGGTCTTTCAACGCGAGGTCCACCATGAATGCCGGAGAAAGGTCTCCTTTAAGTACCTTGCCAGGCCAGGTTGTCGTAAAGTGCCCCTTGCCTGCGGCAGTGCCGCTCATGACTTTAATGGCCACATCAAGGCTCAAACCCAATGATTCACAAAGAACAGCGGCTTCCGCTGACAAGGCGTTCAGCGCAATACTCATATAGTTATTGATGAGCTTTACGCGGATCCCCATACCGGGACCGCCAGCTTCCACCAGCTCATTCCCCATACTCATCAGCACAGGGCGAGCACGTTCAACCTGTTCAGGCGTTCCGCCAGCAAGAATCAGCAGCGTGCCGTCAATCGCGTTAACTGACGTCCTGCCCACAGGGGCATCCATCATGCTGATGCCTTTCTCTTTCATCTCATGGATCAATGCATCGGTCTGCAATGGATGAATCGTGGACATGTCAATAACCAATGCCTTGGGGGACAGGCCTTCGCTTACGCCATCTTTACCCAGCAGAACTTGCCGAACGATGTCGCCATTTGGCAGCATAGTGATAATGAATTCGGCACCTTTAGCGGCTTCAGCAGGTGTTTGAGCAGCAGTCGCACCTTTTTGTACTAATTCATTGACTGCCTGTTGGTTTACGTCGAACACACGCAAAGCATGTCCCTTTTGCAACAGATTATTAGCCATTGGGCTGCCCATCTGGCCCAAGCCCAAAAATGCAACGGTTGTCATGAATGCTCTCCTGTCTCAGGTTGACAAAATAATTACAATTAAAAACTCGTTTTCGTCTGTTTTTGAGCATATTTGTAATTTATGACTAAAAACAAGACACGCGTCACTAATTTGATCATTTATGTCATTAAAATGAACAAAAGAAGACAAGATCACACAGGACTAACCAAATATGACCAGAATTGCATGTGTTGGAATCACCGTTCAGGACCGTATTTATTCTCTGAACAGCCTGCCCGATGGCGGGGGGAAATATCAGTCAAATCAATATCTGGAGACAGGTGGCGGCCCGGCAGCAACGGCAGCTGTCGCCATTGCCCGGCTTGGTATTGACGTTGATTTTATAGGCCGTGTAGGCGATGACAGTTGTGGGAATACCTTGCTTAACGAGCTTCAGAGCTGGGGGGTCAATACGGCGTTCTGCCGGCAATACCCGAACTCCCGTTCATCCCAGTCCGCAATTTTGGTCGACCAGCATGGCGAACGCATCATCGTGAACTATCCAAGCCCAGATCTCGATATGGATGCAGGGTGGCTGGAGTCGATTGATTTTTCCCGTTATGACATCGTTCTGGCCGATGTACGTTGGCATGAAGGAACGTTGAAATCCTTCGAACTGGCACGTGCTGCTGGAGTTCCAACGCTGTTGGATGCCGATATGACACCACAAGATATAACCCCATTGGTGGCGCTGGCCGATCATGCCGTTTTTTCAACTCCAGGTCTGAAGAGAATGACCGGGCAAGATGATGCACAACAGGCACTTAAACTGGCCGCTGAGCAAACCAATGGTAAAGTGTACGTTACGCTTGGTGGCGAAGGGTCACTATGGATCGAAAATGGGCATATGTGTCAACAGACTGCATTTTCTGTCAATGTTGTGGATACAACCGGTGCAGGCGATGTTTTCCATGGTGCAATGGCAGCAGCTCTTGCAGAGCAAATGCCGACTGACCAGGCGATTCGCTTCGCAAGTGCGGTGGCGGCGATGAAATGCACTCAGGCGGGTGGACGAGCCGGAATTCCTAATCGTGCGCAAACCGAATCATTTTTGTCACTTTATGCGTAAAATAGCCAACAATTACGGGGAAGAAGTCCAGGAGTATTCATGAGCATCATTGAAGTCACCGGTAATCCGCGACACGATCAACTTGTTCATTACATTACAGAACGCGGCTATATGAATATCGAAGAGCTCGCACAATTGCTGGACGTGTCCACGCAAACCGTGCGCCGGGATATTCGTAAATTAAGCGAACAGGGCTTGATCACTAGACATCATGGTGGAGCCGGACGTGTATCCAGCGTCATGAATACCGCCTTTGAACAGCGAGAGTTGTCCCTTACCCAGGAAAAAGAAGCGATTGCGGAAGCGGTTGCTGATTATCTTCCTGAACGCTGTACGGTATTTATTACCATTGGTACAACGGTGGAAGCCGTCGCACGAGCTTTGCTGAACCGCCGGGATCTCCGCATCATTACTAACAGTCTTCGTGTTGCACAGATCTTATATAAGAATCAAGATCTTGAGGTCATGGTGCCCGGTGGAACGCTACGTGCTCATAATGGCGGTATTGTTGGTCCAGGAGCAGTGAACTTTATTGAAGGATTCAGAGCCGACTATTTGATTACTAGTATTGGTGCCATTGAGGAAGACGGCACCC
The DNA here is from genome assembly GCF_009905315.1 of Citrobacter sp. LUTT5. Classification (NCBI taxonomy): domain Bacteria; kingdom Pseudomonadati; phylum Pseudomonadota; class Gammaproteobacteria; order Enterobacterales; family Enterobacteriaceae; genus Citrobacter; species Citrobacter sp. LUTT5. The sequence goes on from NZ_CP047606.1 coordinate 4,868,006, forward strand.
TATTGGAATTTGACGTTAACGAAGCGCTTGTCGCCAAAACGATGATTAAGCATGCACGTAATACGCTGTTAGTTGCTGATCATACTAAGTTTACTGCCTCAGCCGCTGTATCCATCGGTAATATGCGTAAAATTCGGGCATTTTTTACCGATTCCCAACCACCAAATTCATTCAAGCAATTGCTTGATTTAGAAAATATTGAGCTAGTCATTGCAGAACAGGAAACGACCTGATCTTTTAGATAAAAAAAGCCGCTGATAATCAGCGGCTTTTTTATGCTTACCTGAGAAAGAGCGTTAATTACTCTTCTTTCGCGCCACGCATTGCACGGCGACGATCGTTTTCAGTCAGGTGACGCTTACGGATACGGATAGAGGTTGGGGTAACTTCTACCAGTTCGTCGTCATCGATGAATTCCAGAGCCTGCTCCAGAGTCATCTTAACCGGCGGAACCAGAACCGTTGCTTCGTCAGTACCGGACGCACGCATGTTGGTCAGTTTCTTACCGGTCAGGCAGTTTACAGTCAGGTCGTTAGAGCGGCTGTGAATACCGATGATCTGGCCTTCGTAAACTTCAGCACCGTGACCCAGGAACAGCTTACCGCGGTCCTGCAGGCTGAACAGTGCGAACGCAACTGCTTTACCCTGGCCGTTAGAGATCAGTACGCCGTTCTGACGCTGACCCACATCACCCGCACGAACATCGTCGTAGTGGCTGAAGGTGGAGTACAGCAGACCGGTACCGGAAGTCATGGTCATGAATTCTGAACGGAAACCGATCAGACCACGGCTTGGGATCACGTAGTCAAGACGTACGCGGCCTTTGCCATCTGGATTCATGTTTTTCAGGTCGCCTTTACGCTCACCCAGAGCCTGCATGACAGAACCCTGATGCTGCTCTTCGACGTCCAGCGTTACGTTTTCGAACGGCTCTTGTTTACGGCCATCGATTTCGCGGAAGATAACTTTCGGACGGGAAACCGCCATTTCGAAACCTTCACGACGCATGTTTTCAATCAGAACAGACAGGTGCAGCTCACCACGACCGGATACGCGGAACGCATCCGCATCTTCGGTTTCTTCAACGCGCAGCGCAACGTTGTGCACCAGCTCTTTGTTCAGGCGGTCAAGGATCTGACGAGAGGTAACATATTTACCTTCTTTACCACAGAACGGAGAGGTGTTTACGCAGAAGAACATGGTTACGGTCGGTTCATCAACGGACAGAGCCGGCAGCGCTTCGACGTTCTGCGGATCGCAGATGGTGTCGGAGATGTTCAGTTCGCCCAGACCGGTGATCGCGATGATATCGCCGGCTTCGGCAATATCGCTCTCGATACGTTCCAGACCCAGATGAGTCAGAACTTTACCGACTTTACCGTTACGGGTTTTGCCTTCGCTATCAATGATAGTGATCTGCTGGTTCGGTTTAACTTTACCGCGTTTAATACGGCCGATGCCGATTACGCCAACGTAGTTGTTGTAGTCCAGCTGAGAGATTTGCATCTGCAGCGGGCCATCAAGGTCTACGTTCGGAGCCGGTACACGATCAACGATGGTCTGATACAGCGGAGTCATGTCTTCAGCCATATCTTCGTGATCCAGACCTGCGATACCGTTCAGCGCGGAAGCGTAAACGATCGGGAAGTCCAGCTGTTCGTCGGTAGCGTCGAGGTTAACGAACAGGTCGAATACCTGATCAACAACCCAGTCAGGACGAGCGCCAGGACGGTCAACTTTGTTGATAACAACAATTGGCTTCAGGCCATGGGCAAAGGCTTTTTTGGTCACGAAGCGCGTCTGCGGCATCGGACCATCCATTGCATCCACCACCAGCAGCACGGAGTCGACCATGGACATTACACGTTCAACTTCACCACCGAAGTCGGCGTGCCCCGGGGTATCAACGATGTTGATGCGGTAGTCATTCCATTTGATAGCGGTGTTTTTAGCGAGGATGGTAATCCCACGCTCTTTCTCCAAATCGTTGGAGTCCATCACGCGCTCTTGGGTTTCAGCACGTGCATCGAACGTACCGGATTGTTGGAGCAGCTTGTCTACCAGGGTCGTTTTACCATGGTCTACGTGCGCGATGATGGCGATGTTACGCAAATTTTCGATCACAACTTTGCCTCAGGCATTTTAGAAATAGCGCGTTATTGTACACGGATTAATCGCAGTACAAAACAGGATCACAAACATCCTCCGCAAACAAGTATTGCAGAGTTTCTTTGTGATCACATTCACGGAGCGTTAAAAGGGGTAATCTGACATGCTTTGCACCAATATGGTGCTTAATGTTCACATTAAAGCACTATAATGGTGCAATACAACCTTCATGGTGCAGCCCCTTTGCACGATAGTGCGCATGATAACGCCTTTTAGGGGCAATTTAAAAGTTGGCACAGATTTCGCTTTATATTTTTTACGGCGACACGGCCAATTTTTTGCAGAATTGAAGACTTCGTTACCACGACGACCATGACCAATCCGGGAGAGTAAGTATGTCCGCTGAACACGTTTTGACGATGCTGAACGAACACGAAGTGAAGTTTGTTGATTTGCGCTTCACTGATACCAAAGGTAAAGAACAGCACGTCACTATTCCTGCTCATCAGGTAAATGCCGAATTCTTTGAAGAAGGCAAAATGTTTGACGGCTCCTCAATCGGTGGCTGGAAAGGCATTAACGAATCAGACATGGTTCTGATGCCAGATGCGTCGACTGCACTCATCGACCCGTTCTATGAAGAGTCTACCCTGATCATCCGTTGCGATATCCTGGAACCCGGTACACTGCAGGGCTATGACCGCGACCCGCGCTCCATCGCAAAACGCGCTGAAGAGTATCTGCGTTCTACCGGCATCGCAGACACCGTTCTGTTCGGGCCAGAGCCAGAATTCTTCCTGTTTGACGACATCCGTTTCGGCGCGTCTATTTCCGGTTCCCACGTGGCAATCGATGACATCGAAGGCGCATGGAACTCCTCCACCAAATACGAAGGTGGTAACAAAGGTCACCGTCCTGGTGTGAAAGGCGGTTACTTCCCGGTTCCTCCGGTAGATTCTTCTCAGGACATCCGTTCTACCATGTGTCTGATCATGGAAGAGATGGGCCTGGTTGTTGAAGCGCATCACCACGAAGTGGCGACCGCTGGCCAGAACGAAATCGCGACCCGCTTTAACACCATGACCAAAAAAGCGGACGAAATTCAGATCTACAAATACGTCGTGCACAACGTTGCGCACCGTTTCGGTAAAACCGCGACCTTTATGCCAAAACCGATGTTCGGTGATAACGGTTCCGGTATGCACTGCCACATGTCCCTGTCCAAGAACGGCGTAAACCTGTTCTCTGGCGACAAATATGCGGGTCTGTCTGAGCAGGCGCTGTTCTACATCGGCGGTGTAATCAAGCACGCTAAAGCGATCAACGCCCTGGCTAACCCGACCACTAACTCCTATAAGCGTCTGGTCCCAGGCTACGAAGCGCCGGTAATGCTGGCTTACTCTGCCCGTAACCGTTCTGCTTCTATCCGTATTCCGGTTGTTGCTTCTCCGAAAGCGCGTCGTATTGAAGTGCGTTTCCCGGACCCGGCTGCTAACCCGTACCTGTGCTTCGCAGCACTGCTGATGGCTGGTCTTGACGGTATCAAGAACAAGATCCACCCGGGCGAAGCCATGGACAAAAACCTGTACGACCTGCCGCCGGAAGAAGCGAAAGAGATCCCACAGGTTGCTGGTTCTCTGGAAGAAGCACTGAAAGAACTGGATCTGGACCGTGAGTTCCTGACTGCAGGCGGCGTGTTCACCAATGAAGCGATCGATGCGTATATTACGCTGCGTCGCGAAGAAGATGACCGTGTGCGTATGACTCCGCACCCGGTAGAGTTTGAGCTGTACTACAGCGTTTAATCGTTTGAGTTGCCGTGGAAATTTTAGCCTGCTCAGGCAGGCTTGAGATCGATGGCGAATGATAAGACGCCTGATGGCGCAAGCTTATCAGGCCTACCGGTAACATCACCTTGTAGGCCGGATAAAGCAAAGCCGCCATCCGGCATCTGCGTTTGCCAGTCATCTGTAGCCCATCCCAGGATGGGCTTTTTTCTCCACTAACAACCTGCTTTCTCGCGCTTTTTTGATGTAAAAAGCTATAATGCACTAAATTGGTGCAACACTTTTCAGGAGACTGCTGAATGGCAACCGGCACGCTGCCCGATGCTGGGCAGATCCTCAATTCTTTAATCAACAGCATCTTACTCGTCGACGATGAGCTGGCGGTACATTACGCCAACCCGGCGGCACAACAGCTGCTCGCCCAAAGCTCCCGCAAACTGTTTGGTACACCGCTTCCCGATCTGTTGAGTTATTTCTCCTTAAACATCGGACTGATGCGAGAGAGCCTGGAAGCAGGCCAGGGCTTTACGGATAACGAAGTGACGCTGGTGATAGACAGCCACTCACATATCCTCTCAGTGACCGCTCAGAGGCTGCCTGATGGCCTTATCCTGCTGGAGATGGCGCCAATGGATAACCAGCGCCGTCTGAGTCAGGAGCAGCTTCAGCACGCCCAGCAGATTGCCGCCCGCGATCTGGTGCGCGGTCTGGCGCACGAAATCAAGAACCCTTTAGGTGGATTACGCGGCGCAGCGCAGCTACTCAGCAAAGCGCTTCCGGACCCGGCGCTGACCGAATATACCAAAGTCATTATTGAGCAGGCCGACCGCCTGCGTAATCTGGTCGACCGTCTGCTGGGACCACAACAGCCTGGCATGCATGTCACGGAAAGTATTCACAAGGTGGCGGAGCGCGTGGTGGCGCTGGTCTCAATGGAGCTCCCGGAAAACGTCACGCTGATTCGTGATTACGACCCGAGTCTGCCCGAACTACTGCACGATCCGGACCAGATCGAGCAGGTTCTATTAAACATCGTGCGCAATGCTTTGCAGGCGCTGGGAGCGGAAGGCGGTGAGATCATTCTACGTACCCGCACCGCGTTTCAGCTCACGCTGCACGGCGTACGTTATCGCCTGGCGGCACGGATTGATGTTGAGGACAACGGTCCGGGTATTCCCTCGCATTTGCAGGACACGCTGTTCTACCCAATGGTCAGCGGTCGCGAAGGCGGTACTGGGCTTGGATTATCCATCGCCCGCAATTTAATTGATCAACATTCCGGCAAAATTGAATTTACCAGTTGGCCGGGTCATACCGAGTTCTCGGTTTACCTGCCTATCAGGAAATAAGGTGACGTTTATGCAACGAGGAATAGTCTGGGTCGTTGATGACGATAGTTCCATCCGTTGGGTGCTTGAACGTGCGCTCGCAGGGGCAGGGCTAAGCTGTACCACATTTGAAAGTGGTAAAGAGGTGCTGGACGCGCTGGCCAGCAAAACGCCTGACGTACTGTTGTCGGATATTCGCATGCCGGGCATGGACGGTCTGACGCTGTTAAAACAGATTAAACAGCGGCATCCGATGCTTCCGGTCATCATAATGACCGCGCACTCCGATCTGGATGCTGCCGTCAGCGCCTATCAGCAAGGGGCGTTTGATTATCTGCCCAAACCTTTTGATATTGATGAAGCCGTGGCGCTGGTCGAACGTGCCATCAGCCATTATCAGGAACAGCAGCAGCCGCGCAATGTTCAGATCAACGGCCCAACAACCGACATCATCGGCGAAGCGCCGGCAATGCAGGACGTCTTTCGCATTATTGGCCGCCTGTCCCGATCGTCAATCAGCGTATTGATTAACGGGGAGTCCGGGACCGGTAAAGAGTTGGTCGCCCATGCGTTGCACCGTCATAGCCCGCGCGTCAAAGCGCCGTTTATCGCCCTGAACATGGCGGCAATCCCAAAAGATTTGATCGAATCTGAGCTGTTTGGTCACGAGAAAGGCGCGTTTACCGGGGCGAATACCATTCGTCAGGGGCGCTTTGAACAGGCTGACGGCGGTACGCTGTTCCTCGATGAAATTGGCGATATGCCGCTGGACGTGCAAACGCGTTTATTGCGCGTATTAGCCGATGGACAGTTTTATCGCGTTGGCGGCTATGCGCCCGTGAAGGTGGACGTACGTATTATCGCCGCCACGCACCAGAATCTGGAACTACGCGTACAGGAAGGCAAATTCCGCGAAGACTTATTCCATCGTCTGAACGTCATCCGCGTGCATTTGCCGCCGCTGCGTGAACGTCGGGAAGATATCCCACGTCTGGCGCGCCATTTCCTGCAGGAGGCCGCGCACGAACTGGGGGTTGAAGCCAAACAATTACACCCGGAGACCGAGGCGGCGCTGACCCGTCTGGCCTGGCCGGGTAACGTGCGTCAGCTTGAGAACACCTGCCGCTGGTTAACCGTCATGGCCGCCGGGCAGGAAGTACTGATTCAGGACTTACCAGCCGAGCTGTTTGAAACCACCGTGCCTGACGCACCGTCCCATATGCAGCCAGACAGCTGGGCAACCCTGTTGGCACAGTGGGCAGACCGGGCCTTGCGTTCCGGTCATCAAAACCTGCTTTCTGAGGCTCAACCTGAAATGGAGCGCACGCTGTTGACCACCGCGCTACGTCATACCCAGGGGCACAAACAGGAAGCCGCACGCCTGCTTGGCTGGGGCCGTAATACCTTGACGCGTAAGTTAAAAGAACTCGGAATGGAGTGACGATTCGTCACTGTGTAAAGATTGATAATTGAGCGCAAATTGCTGCTATTTTGCGCTTTACTGTTCCGATGAGTTAAGTATGATCGTGCCCGGCAAACGGGGGAAGTCATCATGCTGGAATCAATGATTAATCTACTGTCGAGCGGTGCGGTCGAAAGCCATACGCCACAAACTGCGGTTGCCGCAGTGCTGTGTGCGGCGCTGGTTGGGCTGTTCAGCTGAAGGCGCGCCGGATGGCGCTAACGCTTATCCGGCCTACAGATTATTGCGACGTGTAGGCCCGGTAAGCGTAGCGCCACCGGGTAACCCGGTTAAATGACGCGGGAGAACTGCTGCATGCGTGCTTTCTGCCGCAGATAGGCATCAAAGCACATGCAAATATTACGGATCAACAGGCGCCCCTTCGGCGTAACCTGAATCCCCTTCTCATCCACATCCACCAGCCCATCTTTCGCCAGTGGTGCCAGCAGTTTCAGGTCTTCGGCAAAATAGTCAGCGAAGTTCAGATCCCATTGCTGTTCCACAGCGGCATAGTCGAGGCGGAAGTTACAGATCAGGAGCTTAATAACATCACGACGAATGCAGTCATCGCGGGTCAGGGCAATTCCGCGCCACAGTGCGTTCCCCTGCTCGTCAACCTGCTGATAATAGCGCTTCAGCTCTTTCTGGTTCTGCGCGTAGTTGTCACCAATCATACTAATGGCTGACACGCCCATTCCCAGCAGATCGGTATCACCCTGGGTGGTATAACCCTGGAAATTACGATGCAGCACACCCTTGCGTTGAGCAATCGCCAGCTCATCATCCGGCCGAGCAAAGTGATCCATACCAATGAACTGATAACCGGTTTCGGTCAGTGAAGAAATGGTTTCCTGCAGGATATCCAGCTTCTGCTGCGCGCTGGGCAGGTCGGCGTCTTTAATCTTGCGCTGAGCGGCAAACAGCGTCGGCAGGTGCGCGTAGTTGAAGACGCTCAGTCGGTCTGGATTCAGCTCAGCAACGCGTTTCAGGGTAAAGGCGAAACTTTCCGGCGTCTGTTTTGGCAAACCATAAATCAGATCGATATTCGTTGAGGTAAAGCCAATCTCACGCGCATGATTCAGCAGCGCAAAGATAAACTCCTCATCCTGCTCACGGTTCACCAGGCGCTGAACTTCTTTATTGAAGTCCTGCACCCCCATGCTCAGGCGGTTAAAACCTTCAGCGCGTAAATGATCGAGCACATCCAGCTCAATTTCACGCGGATCCACTTCGATCGAGATTTCGGCGTCGTCGTTAAAGTTAAAGTTGCCACGCAGCAGCGACATCAAACGGCTGATTTGCGCTTTATTCAGATACGTTGGCGTGCCGCCGCCCCAGTGCAGCTGACTGACATGACGTCCGGCAAACAGCGGTGCGCGATGAATAATTTCTTGTTCTAAGACATCGAGGTATTGATCGGCTTTATGCTGCTGGCGAGTCACGACCTTGTTACAGCCACAGAAATAACACAGCTTGTGGCAGAACGGGATGTGAACGTACAGCGAGAGAGGACGCTCAGGATAACGCGCCACGGCCTTTAGAAATGCTTCAGTGCCGTAGTCTTCAGAAAACTCCAGCGCGGTCGGGTACGAGGTATATCGTGGCCCGGAATAGTTATATTTCTGGATCAGGGCCAGGTCCCAGTCTATTAACTGCTCTGACATGCTCACTCCTTCCGATGGCGTCTCTGGCGGGTACGGCGTACCGACTTAACCCCAGTACGGGTGATAAGTCGGTTGCGCAGCCACTTCTGTCGCCGCGACAACCGCTGTAGTTTAACGAATAACCACACCAGATAACATATAACCGGAAGGGTTATAAGCAGGACGGGAAGACCCACGGTGTAAAACCGTTAGTTGCCGCCTTTCAGCAGGCGCATCATGTCTTCCTGCTTTTCTTCTTCTTCCTCTTCTTCCTCGTCATCGTAAGAAAGACCCAGCTTTTGCATCAGCTCATCAATGCGGTCCAGCTTAGCATCAACCCAGGACTGATCTTCCGCGCTCAGGGTCTCTCCTGCTTCAAGACGCTCCAGCAGCGCATCCAGGCGCTCATCCGTTTCCAGTAAATCCAACTCAGCCTGTGGTGAAAGCATAGGTTTCTCACTCTTCGGTTTGTGCTGTTTGGTGACTTTTTCGGTCACGCCCAATGGAATGGGGGTTTTGCTGCCAATACGAGGATCTTTTTGCTTATTTTGGTTTCCGCCACCAGATGCGCCTTCGCTACCGGACGCACGGCTACCTGCCGCATGACCACGGTGTTTTTTCTGGCGCTTACGGTCGCGAGCTTCCTGGTTAATTTCTTCGCGTGTTTTACGACGCGCTTTTGCAGGACCTTTACCGCGTGGTGTAGAAGTTGGTTTCATCATGATTCGTCTTTGGCTGTTTTATTCAGTATATAATTGCGCCGGAATCTAGCAGAAATAAAGAAAAAAGGCGACAGAGTAATCTGTCGCCTTTTTTCCTGACTCTCAACCCTTACGGGCTCTACAATCCCTGTTGGCTATCAACACACCCTGTTTTTCCCTTAGCCTCTAACATTCCGTGTTGTTTCCATTTCCTTTTACTAACGTCTCCGGACGTTTGTCTTCCTGACAATCCTGTGTCTTCGCCTCCTGGCGCTCCTGACCCTCATCCTGAGTCGTCTATCCTGTCAGCTTCCTCGCTATGGATGCTACTTTACCGTTTTGGTTTAAACGTACAAGTAACCTGGGTAACAATTTCTGATTTTAAGAATAGCGCCCAAATGTAACTCCATGATTTATTTTAGTTCTGTCATTTTTTACTCTGTCATCTCGTATAGAAACTGTCGGCAATGTCTCACAAAGCGCGTGGTTTTTACTCACACTGCCCACTCGTCGAAAAACCAGCCTTTTGCTGGGGTTCAGGTATAATCGCTGCAAAGCCCTGATTGATGGAGAGGACTGCTTTGACTAATTTGAATTATCAACAGACGCACTTTGTGATGAGTGCGCCTGATATTCGCCACTTACCTTCCGACACGGGTATAGAAGTGGCTTTTGCTGGCCGTTCCAACGCAGGCAAATCCAGTGCGCTAAATACCCTGACGAATCAAAAGGGTCTGGCGCGTACATCTAAAACGCCAGGTCGTACTCAGCTCATCAACCTGTTTGAAGTCGTTGACGGCAAACGCCTGGTCGATTTGCCAGGATACGGTTATGCCGAAGTTCCAGAAGAGATGAAGCGCAAATGGCAGCGCGCGCTGGCTGAATATCTGGAAAAACGTCAGAGCCTGCAAGGTCTGGTGGTACTGATGGATATTCGTCACCCGTTAAAAGATCTCGATCAACAGATGATCCTGTGGGCGGTTGAGAGCAACGTTCAGGTTCTGGTACTGCTGACTAAAGCAGATAAGCTGGCCAGCGGTGCACGCAAAGCGCAGTTGAATATGGTACGCGAAGCCGTACTGGCATTTAACGGTGATGTGCAGGTAGAAGCATTTTCATCGCTGAAAAAGCTGGGTGTGGACAAACTGCGGCAAAAACTGGATAGCTGGTTTAGTGAACTGGCACCGGTTGAAGAGATGCAGGACGGGGAATAACCCACCGTATTGCCGGATGGCGCCGCTGCGCGTCTTATCCGGCCTACAGCATGTACAAAACTTTTCTTTCGCACAATAAAAAACGCCCCAGTCATTACTGACTGGGGCGGCTAAAATATTCAGCCAAATCCGATTACGTGAAGTAAAAGGTCTGAAAGATAGAACATCTTACCTCTGTACCCTACGAGAATAACTTTACTCTTTTTTGAGCAGCTCAGAAAGCACTTTTTGTAATTTTTTTTCATTCCTTACATAGGGAATTCTAATGGACATCACAAAAAGCTCTCTCTTATGTTGCTTAGTTACGAAAAAGAGCCGTTATTCAGTAAACCCTTAGTGCGCCTGATCCCAGTTTTCGCCACTACCGACTTCCACCAGCAACGGCACGTCAATCTGGGTCTCGTTTTCCATCAGTTGGTGGATCTTTTTAGAGACGCTTTCGAGGTCATCTTTATGCACTTCAAACACCAGTTCATCGTGTACCTGCATGATCATACGCACACGCGGTTGCTCGGTTTGCAGCCATCTGTCCACCGCAATCATCGCTCGTTTGATAATGTCTGCGGCAGTACCCTGCATCGGGGCGTTAATTGCCGCGCGTTCTGCACCTGCACGACGAGCACCATTACTGGATTTAATATCCGGTAAATAGAGACGGCGACCTTCCAGCGTTTCTACATAACCCTGCTCTTTCGCCTGCGCGCGGGTGCGTTCCATATATTCCAACACGCCAGGGTAGCGTTCGAAGTAGAGATCCATGTACTTCTGTGCTTCTTTACGCGGAATATTCAACTGGCGCGCCAGACCAAAAGCGCTCATCCCGTAGATCAAACCGAAGTTGATGGCTTTCGCGCTGCGGCGCTGCTCGCTGGTCACAGAATCAAGCGGTAAACCAAAGACTTCTGCCGCCGTTGCGCGGTGGATATCTTTCCCTTCGGCAAACGCGGTAAGCAGACCTTTATCACGTGAAAGGTGCGCCATGATACGCAGTTCAATCTGTGAGTAGTCCGCAGAGACAATCACGTAGTCTTCTGGCGCAATGAACGCCTGACGAATACGACGACCTTCGTCATTACGTACCGGGATGTTTTGCAGGTTCGGATCCGTTGAAGACAAGCGACCCGTTGCGGTAACTGCCTGATGATAGGAAGTGTGCACGCGCCCGGTCTTCTTGTTAATCATCAACGGAAGCTTATCCGTATAGGTCGACTTCAGTTTTGCTAAACCACGATATTCCAGGATAACTTTCGGCAACGGATAATCCAGCGCGAGCTCTTCCAGCACTTCTTCTGACGTTGATGGTGCGCCGCCAGGGGTTTTCTTCAGCGGCTTAATACCCTGCTTTTCAAACAGGATGGTTTGCAGTTGCTTGGTGGAAGAGAGGTTAAACGCTTCTCCGGCGATCTCGTGCGCTTTTTGCTCCAGCTCGTTCAAACGCAGCGTCAGTTCTTCTGAATGCTTGTGCAGAACAGCCGGATCGATTTTCACACCGTTGCGCTCAACACGAGACAAAACTGGCACCAGCGGCATATCGATATTTTCAAAGACGTTCAGTGGCCCTTTATGTTGCTGTAATTCTGGCCACATTTTCAGATGCAGCTGTAGCGTAACGTCGGCGTCTTCCGCAGCGTAACGCCCGGCTTCTTCCAATGCTATCTGGTTAAAGGTCAGCTGGTTTTTGCCTTTTCCAGCGATCTCTTCAAAGGTGATAGTTTTATGTTTAAGCCAGCGGTCCGACAGGCTGTCCATATCGTGTCGGCCAGCGACGCTGTTAAGAATGTAGGATTCAAGCATGGTGTCAAAGGTGATGCCGCGCAGCTCGATGCCATAGTTCGCCAGGATACCACGATCGTACTTCAGGTTCTGCCCGACTTTGTGCGCGTTCTCATCTTCCAGCAGCGGCTTCAGCAGCTCCAGCGCGCGATCGCGAGCTATTTGATCGGGGGCATCCAGGTAATCGTGGGCAACAGGAACATATGCCGCCACACCCGGTTCAATGGCAAAAGACAGGCCAACCAGATTCGCGGAAATATTGTCCAGGCTGTCAGTTTCAGTATCGAAGGCAAAGACAGGTGCTTTTTTCAGCTTCGCGATCCACTCTTCCAGCGTCGCTTCGTCCAGAATCGTCACATAGTTATCATACGAAAGAACCGTAGCCGGCTCCTCAGGCGTTTCATCGACGACAATAGTTTCTTGCGGTTTTGCCGCCGGCTTCGTCCCTTTCGCCTGTAGCCATTTACCCGCTTCAACGTCAGTAACCCAACGTTTGAATTCATACTGTTTAAACAGGCCAAGCAGTTCTTCCGCTGCCGGTTGACGGACTTCCAGCTGCTCGCAGGTCAACTCCAGCTCAACATCCGTTTTGATAGTAGCCAATTGATAAGAGAGGTACGCCACCTCTTTATTCTGCTCAAGTTTGCCCGCCATGGTTTTCGCACCACGGAATGTCAGCCCTGCAATTTTGTCTGATTCAGCATAGAGAGTATCCAGCCCACCCAGCCCCTGCAGCAGAGCCTGCGCAGTTTTTTCACCTACGCCTGGAACGCCAGGGATGTTATCTGAGGAATCCCCCATCAGCGCCAGGAAATCGATGATCAGTTCCGGCGGGACACCGTATTTATTTACCACCTCATCCGGGCCGAGGATCGTATTGGTCATGGTGTTGATAAGGGTGATATTCGGCGTCACCAACTGAGCCATATCTTTATCACCAGTGCTAATCAGCACCGGACGACCCACCTTCTCTGCTTCCCGCGCCAGCGTACCGATGACATCATCCGCCTCCACGCCAGAAACCGCCAACAGTGGCAGCCCCATCGCTTTTACCATCGCATGCAGAGGTTCAATCTGCGCACGCAGATCGTCCGGCATGGGTGGGCGGTGCGACTTATAGTGTTCGAATAACTCATCACGGAAGGTTTTACCCTTGGCGTCGAATACCACCGCCGCGTGGGTCGGCTGATATTGCAAAATCAAGCTACGCAGCATGTTGAGGACACCGTACATCGCACCCGTAGGTTCTCCTGCACTGTTAGTCAGCGGTGGGAACGCGTGGTATGCGCGATACAGGTAAGATGAGCCATCTACAAGGATAAGTGGGTTTTCTGGGATCTGAACCATAATGTCCGTGCCTGTTTATCAGATTATGGGTAAAGGATGCCACAGACAGGATGAAAACATGAGTTTTTCGCCGCATTTGTCGAAAAACTTTTGTAGATCTTCTGCTTTGCTCGCAAAGACAGCTGTGGATAACTTTGTGAATAAATAATTTACAGCTCTTTAAATATAACAAGGCAATTATTGCCTCATAATATTTTTATATGTATTTCAATGAATTAAATAAATACACAGCATTTTATTCCATTTTTACAGCTTATATCCTGATGTGGATAGATATTCCTCTTTTTTCTATTGAGGGAAGATCCATCATTTGGTTCGTTTTCTGATAAAATCAGCCCCTTGCGCCTCTTTCGCGCACTGTCTATGGCTAACCTTTTGAATAATTTAATTATGACGAGAATACTCGCTGCGATAACGCTGTTGCTGAGTATCGTATTGACCATATTGGTCACGATTTTTTGTTCTGTGCCGATCATCCTTGCGGGAGTTGTGAAACTCCTTTTGCCTATTCCTGTCGTCTGGCGCAAGGTTTCTGTCTTCTGTAATTTCATGATGTACTGCTGGTGTGAAGGTCTGGCGCTACTGCTGCACCTTAATCCACGGCTAAAGTGGGATGTTGAAGGACTGGAAGGTCTTAGCAAGAAAAACTGGTATCTGCTCATTTGTAATCATTACAGCTGGGCCGATATCGTTGTGCTTTGCGTTCTGTTCCGTAAGCACATCCCGATGAATAAATATTTCCTCAAGCAGCAGTTGGCCTGGGTACCCTTTATTGGCCTGGCCTGCTGGGCGCTGGATATGCCGTTTATGAAACGCTATTCACGTGGCTATCTGCTTCGCCATCCGGAACGCCGTGGTAAAGATGTCGAAACAACGCGTCGTTCCTGCGAGAAATTTCGCGTACACCCGACAACCATTGTGAATTTTGTCGAAGGTTCGCGCTTTACCAAAGATAAACGTGAGCAAACCCGCTCGCCCTATCAAAACCTGCTCCCTCCTAAGGCGGCCGGTATTGCAATGGCATTGAATGTACTGGGTTCACAGTTCGATAAAATGTTGAACGTCACGTTGTGCTATCCGGAAAACAGCAGTCGACCGTTCTACGACATGCTGAGCGGTAAGTTAACGCGGATTGTCGTGCGGGTGAATCTGGAGCCAATTCATGAAGAGTTGCACGGTGACTACGTGAACGATAAGGGATTCAAGCGTCGGTTTCAGCTCTGGCTAAATACGCTATGGAGTGAGAAAGACGCGCAGCTCGACGCGATTAAAGCCTCAAATAAAAAAGCCGGTCAGTGACCGGCTTTTGCTTTTATTTCTGACCAACCAGGTACTTCACGGTATCCGCATACTGTTGCACGAAGATATCCATGCTGCTGGTATCCATGCCCTGCGGGTTGACCTGATATTTGCCATTCACGAACATCGCCGGAACGCCCTGCAGCTGTAAATCAGCCGCCGCTTTTTCCTGCTGTGCCACAAGTGATTTCACCACGAAGCTGTTCCATGCCGCATCATAATCTTCGCCTTTAATACCTGCGTCGACAAACACTTTACGGATATCAGCAACAGACTGAACGGTCTGGGTTTTCTGAACGCCTTCAAACAGCGGAACGGTGACCTGATCTTCAACACCCAGCGCCATTGCAACCGCCCATGCCTGCGTCAGATCTTTACCCAAAGGCCCGAGAAACTCGACGTGGTATTTGGTCATCTTGGTGCCTTCCGGCAGCTTTTTCTTCACATTATCAGATACGTGAAGCACTTCTTCAAACTGGTAGCAGTGCGGGCAGTAGAAGGAGAAGAACTCCAACACTTGCGGTTCACCCGCAACTGGCTTTTCCAGAGTGATGTATTGTTTGCCATCCTGGAACTGCGCTGCAGATGCGCTAAAAGCTAAGACCATACCAGCCAGCGCCAGCCATATTTTTTTCATGTTCAAGTTTCTCCGATTAATACATTGGCGTTAATTGTAAGGGGGGCTCTTGCAGAATTTTTGCCTGCTCAATAAAGGTCGCGGTCTGACGATGCCAGTAATCTTCCCCGGTTAACCACGGGAAGTTTTTTGGAAATGCAGGGTCAGCCCAACGTCGAATTAGCCAGGCAAGATAATAAACTAAACGCATAGCGCGTAAAGGTTCTATCAGTCCGATTTCAGAGATGTCGAACTCACTAAACTCTTCATAAGCCTCGATAATGGTTTCAAGCTGCATACGTTGTTCAGCTTTATCGCCATTGAGGAGCATCCATAAATCCTGAATAGCCGGACCGTTGCGGGCATCATCTAAATCGACAAACATCGGGCCATCGCGCCACAGAATATTACCGGCATGACAATCACCGTGCAGGCGTAACGTGGTTAAACGCGTATGCCAGCGTTCAGTAACGATCGCGATAAGCGCATCCGTTGCCTTCAGGAAGGCCGCTTTTTGCCCTGATGGGATTAGCTGTGCGTGTTCAAAAACTTTACGCGGCTCAGTCAGGTATTCTTCAAGGCCGATCGTTGGGCGGAAGGCAAAAGTACGCTTGCATCCGGTCTGGTGCATACGCCCGAGATAGCGCCCCACCGCCTCCATCTGATCGATGTTGTCGGCTTCAAACTGACGTCCACCGACGCTGGGAAAGATCGCATAATGGAAACCCTGATGGCTTAATAGCGTTTGACCGCTGAATACCAGCGGAGCAGCTACCGGGACTTCATCGTTTACCAGTTCCAGAGCAAACTGGTGCTCTTCCTGGATCTGATCGACAGACCAACGTTCAGGGCGATAAAACTTAACGACAAAGCGTCGACGGTCTTCGTCCTGGAATTGATAGACACGGTTTTCATAGCTGTTAAGCGGGGTAAGCCCGGAGTCCACCCGGATCCCCTGCTCAAACAGTGCATCCATGATGGTATCCGGGTGTAGCGTCTGGAAATTAAAAGCGTTGTCGTTCATCCCATCATCCGGAAAATACTACGAATGATTCAGGATATCATTTCGCAGCGCTTTCGGTGGCGGCGATTACAAGCTTTTACTCTTTAATTACGCCACGTGCGCGGAGTAGTGCAGTTTTAAAATCTTCTTCATAATCTTTCTGAATACCTGGAATGACCGCATCTTTCGCCGAGTCACGCATTTTCAGGTGATAGATCAGAATGTCATCAGTTAAATCCGCCAGTTCGCCGTCAAAACCTGACTCTTGCGCCAGTTTCTGTAAAAATTGCATCAGGTTAAGATCGGGTTCCTTCTGCCAGGCAGGCTGGAGGAGTTCAATAACTTCATTCAGACGTTTACATTTCATGGTTGTGCTCCTTAGGCTCAATACAGATACGTTAGCAGGGTCAATCCCACATTAAAAGAGGCGATATCAGTGATTCTGGATAGTGCAATAACAGGGGTTGTGCTGGCTGGCGGTAAGGCCAGACGGATGGGCGGAACCGATAAAGGTCTGCTTGAGCTGGACGGTAAACCTCTTTGGCGACATGTGGCCGACATTCTCGCTTTGCAGGTCGAAACCGTGGTGGTTAATGCCAATCGCCACAGGGATATATACCAGCAAAGCGGCCTGAAAGTTATTCCCGATTCATTGGCCGATTTCCCTGGCCCACTGGCCGGGATGCTATCGGTATTCCTGCAGCAAACGGGGGAATGGTTTTTGTTCTGCCCGTGCGATATGCCCTATATTCCTCACGATCTGGTCGCTCGTTTAAAAGAGCAGCGCAAAGCAGCACCGGTTGTCTGGGTGCATGATGGTGAAAGAGATCACCCAACCATTGCGCTGATGCACCGCTCTATACAGCCTTTACTGCAGGATTATCTTCAGTCCGGTGAACGACGCGTTATGGTCTTTATGCGTCTGGCTGGCGGTCATGCTGTCGATTTCAGCGATCATAAAGATGCGTTCGTAAACGTGAACACCCCCGAAGAGCTCGCAAAATGGCAGGAAAAATCATGATCCCATTACTCGCCATTGCGGCATGGAGCGGCACGGGAAAAACCACGCTGCTCAAAAAGTTGATCCCGGAACTACGTGCCAGAGGTATACGTCCCGGATTGATTAAGCATACTCATCACAAGATGGATGTCGACAAGCCCGGTAAAGATAGCTATGAGTTACGCAAAGCCGGTGCAGCACAAACGCTGGTCGCCAGCCAGCAACGTTGGGCATTAATGGTAGAAACACCGGAAGAGCCCGAACTGGATTTAGCGTATCTGGTAAGCCGGATGGACGCTTCAACGTTGGATATGGTGTTGGTCGAGGGATTTAAGCATGAACCTGTCGCTAAGATCCTACTTTTCCGCGAAGGCTGCGGGCATAGTCCTGAGGAATTGGTGATGGACGACTATGTTATAGCGGTTGCCAGTGACGTTCCGCTGGCGGTGGATGTTCCATTGTTAGATATCAACAACATACAGCAAGTAGCTGATTTTGTTACGCAATGGGCCAGAAGATAACTGCGGTGTCGTGATCTGCCTGATGCGCTGCGCTTATCAGGCCTGCACAATACGTCCAGCCCGGCGGTTTTACCCCGCACATACGCAAAAAAGCCCATCCGTCAGGATGGGCTTCTTCACTTTATTTGATGCCTGGCAGTTCCCTACTCTCGCATGGGGAGACCCCACACTACCATCGGCGCTACGGCGTTTCACTTCTGAGTTCGGCATGGGGTCAGGTGGGACCACCGCGCTACAGCCGCCAGGCAAATTCTGTTATTAACCCGCTTTTCGCCGGTTAATGTTATCTGTATCAAGCTGAATGTCGTCTCTTCGCCAAAACATCTTCGGCGTTGTAAGGTTAAGCCTCACGGTTCATTAGTATCGGTTAGCTCAATGTATCGCTACACTTACACACCCGACCTATCAACGTCATCGTCTTTAACGTTCCTTCAGGAGACTTATAGTCTCAGGGAGAACTCATCTCGGGGCAAGTTTCGTGCTTAGATGCTTTCAGCACTTATCTCTTCCGCATTTAGCTACCGGGCAATGCCATTGGCATGACAACCCGAACACCAGTGATGCGTCCACTCCGGTCCTCTCGTACTAGGAGCAGCCCCCCTCAATTCTCCAGCGCCCACGGCAGATAGGGACCGAACTGTCTCACGACGTTCTAAACCCAGCTCGCGTACCACTTTAAATGGCGAACAGCCATACCCTTGGGACCTACTTCAGCCCCAGGATGTGATGAGCCGACATCGAGGTGCCAAACACCGCCGTCGATATGAACTCTTGGGCGGTATCAGCCTGTTATCCCCGGAGTACCTTTTATCCGTTGAGCGATGGCCCTTCCATTCAGAACCACCGGATCACTAAGACCTGCTTTCGCACCTGCTCGAGCCGTCACTCTCGCAGTCAAGCTAGCTTATGCCTTTGCACTAACCTCCTGATGTCCGACCAGGATTAGCTAACCTTCGTGCTCCTCCGTTACTCTTTAGGAGGAGACCGCCCCAGTCAAACTACCCACCAGACACTGTCCGCAACCCGGATCACGGGTCCACGTTAGAACACCAGCCATTAAAGGGTGGTATTTCAAGGATGGCTCCATGCAGACTGGCGTCCACACTTCAAAGCCTCCCACCTATCCTACACATCAAGGACCAGTGTTCAGTGTCAAGCTATAGTAAAGGTTCACGGGGTCTTTCCGTCTTGCCGCGGGTACACTGCATCTTCACAGCGAGTTCAATTTCACTGAGTCTCGGGTGGAGACAGCCTGGCCATCATTACGCCATTCGTGCAGGTCGGAACTTACCCGACAAGGAATTTCGCTACCTTAGGACCGTTATAGTTACGGCCGCCGTTTACCGGGGCTTCGATCAAGAGCTTCTCCTTACGGATAACCCCATCAATTAACCTTCCGGCACCGGGCAGGCGTCACACCGTATACGTCCACTTTCGTGTTTGCACAGTGCTGTGTTTTTAATAAACAGTTGCAGCCAGCTGGTATCTTCGACTGATTTCAGCTCCACGGGTAAACCGCTTCACCTACATATCAGCGTGCCTTCTCCCGAAGTTACGGCACCATTTTGCCTAGTTCCTTCACCCGAGTTCTCTCAAGCGCCTTGGTATTCTCTACCTGACCACCTGTGTCGGTTTGGGGTACGATTTCGTGTTACCTGATGCTTAGAGGCTTTTCCTGGAAGCAGGGCATTTGTTACTTCAGCACCGTAGTGCCTCGTCATCACACCTCAGCGTTAAAAAGGTACCGGATTTACCTGGAACCTCCGCCTACATGCTTAAACCGGGACAACCGTCGCCCGGCTAACATAGCCTTCTCCGTCCCCCCTTCGCAGTAACACCAAGTACAGGAATATTAACCTGTTTCCCATCGACTACGCCTTTCGGCCTCGCCTTAGGGGTCGACTCACCCTGCCCCGATTAACGTTGGACAGGAACCCTTGGTCTTCCGGCGTGCGGGTTTTTCACCCGCATTATCGTTACTTATGTCAGCATTCGCACTTCTGATACCTCCAGCATGCCTCACAGCACACCTTCAACGGCTTACAGAACGCTCCCCTACCCAACAACACATAGTGTCGCTGCCGCAGCTTCGGTGCATGGTTTAGCCCCGTTACATCTTCCGCGCAGGCCGACTCGACCAGTGAGCTATTACGCTTTCTTTAAATGATGGCTGCTTCTAAGCCAACATCCTGGCTGTCTGTGCCTTCCCACATCGTTTCCCACTTAACCATGACTTTGGGACCTTAGCTGGCGGTCTGGGTTGTTTCCCTCTTCACGACGGACGTTAGCACCCGCCGTGTGTCTCCCGTGATAACATTCTTCGGTATTCGCAGTTTGCATCGGGTTGGTAAGTCGGGATGACCCCCTAGCCGAAACAGTGCTCTACCCCCGAAGATGAATTCACGAGGCGCTACCTAAATAGCTTTCGGGGAGAACCAGCTATCTCCCGGTTTGATTGGCCTTTCACCCCCAGCCACAAGTCATCCGCTAATTTTTCAACATTAGTCGGTTCGGTCCTCCAGTTAGTGTTACCCAACCTTCAACCTGCCCATGGCTAGATCACCGGGTTTCGGGTCTATACCCTGCAACTTAACGCCCAGTTAAGACTCGGTTTCCCTTCGGCTCCCCTATACGGTTAACCTTGCTACAGAATATAAGTCGCTGACCCATTATACAAAAGGTACGCAGTCACCCCATAAAGAGGCTCCCACTGCTTGTACGTACACGGTTTCAGGTTCTTTTTCACTCCCCTCGCCGGGGTTCTTTTCGCCTTTCCCTCACGGTACTGGTTCACTATCGGTCAGTCAGGAGTATTTAGCCTTGGAGGATGGTCCCCCCATATTCAGACAGGATACCACGTGTCCCGCCCTACTCTTCGAGTTCACAACCTGTGCATTTTGGTGTACGGGACTATCACCCTGTACCGTCGGACTTTCCAGACCGTTCCACTAACACACAAGCTGATTCAGACTCTGGGCTGCTCCCCGTTCGCTCGCCGCTACTGGGGGAATCTCGGTTGATTTCTTTTCCTCGGGGTACTTAGATGTTTCAGTTCCCCCGGTTCGCTTCATTACGCTATGTATTCACGTAATGATAGTGTGTCGAAACACACTGGGTTTCCCCATTCGGAAATCGCCGGTTATAACGGTTCATATCACCTTACCGACGCTTATCGCAGATTAGCACGTCCTTCATCGCCTCTGACTGCCAGGGCATCCACCGTGTACGCTTAGTCGCTTAACCTCACAACCCGAAGATGTTTCTTTCGATTCATCATCGACTTGCAAAAATTTGAGAGACTCGAACACACCGCTTTTCATTTCTTATTACGGAGAAATGAAACAGTGTGTCGTTTCAATTTTCAGCTTGATCCAGATTTTTAAAGAGCAAAACTTCGCAGTGAACCTTTTCAGGTACACTCTGAAGTTTTCTTGTGTTTTTGCAGTAAAGATGGTGGAGCTATGCGGGATCGAACCGCAGACCTCCTGCGTGCAAGGCAGGCGCTCTCCCAGCTGAGCTATAGCCCCATCGTAGTTATCTCATTCACCTTAATTCCTGCTGAGACAAGGCGTGGAGCGGCGAAGCATACTGAAGTATGCGAGTCGTTTCACAACGCGGTATCAGAAAGAATTTGGTAGGCCTGAGTGGACTTGAACCACCGACCTCACCCTTATCAGGGGTGCGCTCTAACCACCTGAGCTACAAGCCTGCAGAGATTTTCTTACTGCTAATTTTCATCAGACAATCTGTGTGAGCACTACAAAGAACGTTTCTTTAAGGTAAGGAGGTGATCCAACCGCAGGTTCCCCTACGGTTACCTTGTTACGACTTCACCCCAGTCATGAATCACAAAGTGGTAAGCGCCCTCCCGAAGGTTAAGCTACCTACTTCTTTTGCAACCCACTCCCATGGTGTGACGGGCGGTGTGTACAAGGCCCGGGAACGTATTCACCGTGGCATTCTGATCCACGATTACTAGCGATTCCGACTTCATGGAGTCGAGTTGCAGACTCCAATCCGGACTACGACATACTTTATGAGGTCCGCTTGCTCTCGCGAGGTCGCTTCTCTTTGTATATGCCATTGTAGCACGTGTGTAGCCCTACTCGTAAGGGCCATGATGACTTGACGTCATCCCCACCTTCCTCCAGTTTATCACTGGCAGTCTCCTTTGAGTTCCCGACCGAATCGCTGGCAACAAAGGATAAGGGTTGCGCTCGTTGCGGGACTTAACCCAACATTTCACAACACGAGCTGACGACAGCCATGCAGCACCTGTCTCAGAGTTCCCGAAGGCACCAAAGCATCTCTGCTAAGTTCTCTGGATGTCAAGAGTAGGTAAGGTTCTTCGCGTTGCATCGAATTAAACCACATGCTCCACCGCTTGTGCGGGCCCCCGTCAATTCATTTGAGTTTTAACCTTGCGGCCGTACTCCCCAGGCGGTCGACTTAACGCGTTAGCTCCGGAAGCCACGCCTCAAGGGCACAACCTCCAAGTCGACATCGTTTACGGCGTGGACTACCAGGGTATCTAATCCTGTTTGCTCCCCACGCTTTCGCACCTGAGCGTCAGTCTTTGTCCAGGGGGCCGCCTTCGCCACCGGTATTCCTCCAGATCTCTACGCATTTCACCGCTACACCTGGAATTCTACCCCCCTCTACAAGACTCTAGCCTGCCAGTTTCGGATGCAGTTCCCAGGTTGAGCCCGGGGATTTCACATCCGACTTGACAGACCGCCTGCGTGCGCTTTACGCCCAGTAATTCCGATTAACGCTTGCACCCTCCGTATTACCGCGGCTGCTGGCACGGAGTTAGCCGGTGCTTCTTCTGCGAGTAACGTCAATCGTTGCGGTTATTAACCACAACGCCTTCCTCCTCGCTGAAAGTACTTTACAACCCGAAGGCCTTCTTCATACACGCGGCATGGCTGCATCAGGCTTGCGCCCATTGTGCAATATTCCCCACTGCTGCCTCCCGTAGGAGTCTGGACCGTGTCTCAGTTCCAGTGTGGCTGGTCATCCTCTCAGACCAGCTAGGGATCGTCGCCTAGGTGAGCCGTTACCCCACCTACTAGCTAATCCCATCTGGGCACATCCGATGGCAAGAGGCCCGAAGGTCCCCCTCTTTGGTCTTGCGACGTTATGCGGTATTAGCTACCGTTTCCAGTAGTTATCCCCCTCCATCGGGCAGTTTCCCAGACATTACTCACCCGTCCGCCACTCGTCACCCAAGGAGCAAGCTCCTCTGTGCTACCGTTCGACTTGCATGTGTTAGGCCTGCCGCCAGCGTTCAATCTGAGCCATGATCAAACTCTTCAATTTAAGTTTGATGCTCGTGAATTAAACTTCGTAATGAATTACGTATGTTCACTCAGAGACTTGGTATTCATTTTTCGTCTTGCGACGTTAAGAATCCGTATCTTCGAGTGCCCACACAGATTGTCTGATAAATTGTTAAAGAGCAGTGCCGCTTCGCTTTTTCTCAGCGGCGCGGGGTGTGCATATTACGCCATCCCGCTGCGAAGTCAAGCATTTAATTTCGCTTTCTTCGCCGGAGTTCTCAGTGGAACCCCGCTGACCCGGCGGCTTGTAATCCGTTGTTCCGTGTCAGTGGAGGCGCATTATAGGGAGTTATTTCAGGCTGACAAGGGGAAATTTAAAATAATCTTCCGAATGCGTATTTTTTATTCTTTACGTTTATTTTAACGACGTTTTGTTGGTTAATTGGGCTATTTCCCGCGCGAATCTCGCAACCTGTTCCCAATCGGTATACACCACTTCTTTATTCGTATCCGTTTCACCGCCTGACATCTTCATTATCAGTTGGATCATAACTCGGTCATACCAGCGATAGCGGGGATACAGCAAAGCACCCGCAATGACTGCACTGTGATCTGGTCGCCACGGCGAACTCATCAGGAACTTACGCGCATAGCTGTTGGTTTGCGGCGTACGTTTCTCCGGTTTACGGGCAACGAGGTTTACGGAGTAGAACGCACTCGGCATCGAATTCAGCCGTGTGGCATGCTTTTTCACAAACTCCTGAAAAGCAGCATGGTAATGACCATAGCGAATCGAGGCGCCAATCACCACGCTGTCATAATTTTGCCAGTCCGGCTCCGCGGTACGATGCAAATTAACAACATCTGCCCAAACGCCCAGCTCTTTGAGTTCAGAAGCCAGATATTCAGCGATTTCACGCGTTTGTCCGTCCCGGGAAGAAAAAAGAATCAGTGTTTTCACGTGTTACTCCATTATTCACGCCAGAAGGTAGGGGTAAAGAGCACCAGCAGAGTAAAGACCTCCAGACGACCAAACAGCATATTGGCAATCAGGATCCACTTCGCCACAGGGTTCATACTGGCAAAGTTGTCGGCAACAACCCCCAGTCCAGGCCCCAGGTTATTCAACGTTGCCACAACAGAGGCAAACGCGGAGAAGTCATCAACGCCGGTCGCAATAATCGCCAGCATACTGATAATAAAGACCAACGCATAGGCAGAGAAGAATCCCCATACGGCTTCAAGAATTCGCTCCGGCAACGCACGGTTACCCAGTTTGATACTGTAAACCGCATTCGGATGAACCAGTCGTTTCAATTCGCGGTTGCCTTGCTTAAACAGCAGCAGGATACGAATCACCTTCAAGCCCCCCCCCGTCGACCCGGCACAGCCGCCGATAAAAGCAGAACACAGCAGCAGCACCGGCAGGAACAGCGGCCAGCGGGCAATACTGTCCGTGGTAAATCCGGCAGTCGTCGCCATCGATACCACCTGGAAAAAGGCCTGGTTAATCGTCGTGAGCGCCGAGCCATAGGTATTGTGTATCCACAGCACCAACGTACAGACAGCCACCAGCGTCAACTGCACGCCGATGAACATGCGGAATTCCGGATCGCGCCAGTAAACCTTCAGACTACGCCCGCTTAATAAAGAGAAGTGCAGACCGTAGTTACAACCGGAGATCAGCAAGAAGATAGCAATAATCGTATTAATCGTGGGACTGTCGAAATACCCCACGCTGGCATCGTGTGTGGAAAAACCACCGATGGCAATCGTGGCAAAACTGTGCCCAATGGCGTCAAACGCGGGCATCCCGGCAAACCATAGCGCCAGCGCGCACGCCACCGTCAGTAATACATAGATAAGCCACAGCGTTTTCGCCGTTTCGGCAATACGCGGGCGCATCTTATTATCTTTCAGCGGCCCCGGCATTTCTGCCCGATAGAGCTGCATCCCACCCACGCCAAGAATAGGCAGAATAGCCACCGCCAGCACGATGATCCCCATCCCGCCGAACCATTGCAGCATCTGGCGATAAAAGAGAATCGCGTGTGGCAATGAATCCAGCCCCACCAGCGTCGTTGCACCGGTGGTGGTCAATCCGGAAAAGGATTCAAAAAAAGCGTCGGTTATCGTCAGGTTGGGGCTTTCCGCAAAGATGAACGGTAGCGCACCCACGCTGCCCAGAACGGTCCAGAACAAAACGACAATCAGAAATCCTTCGCGCGATTTCAGCTCGCCCTTCTCTTTACGGTTTGGCCACCACAGCATGGAGCCGATCGCCAAAGCAACGAAGAAAGTTTGGGTGAATGCACGCCCTGCCCCGTCACGGTATATGAGCGCTACCAGTCCAGGGATAATCATTGTCCCCGAGAATAAGATGACCAGTAGTCCAACGATTCGGGTGATGGCGCGAAAATGCATCTCTGCCGCTTCCTTAGTTCTTTAAAATGAGGTGGGGATTATTCTTCAATCGCTAACAATTGCAATGAACCACGACTAAAATCCGCCAGTTTTGCCGAAAACTCATCCACTTTGGCAAAAGGAAGCGCCACCCTGAGTCGAACAAAAGCCTGGTAATCACTGGCAACGACTTTACCGTCAAACTGCCCCAGCAAAGCTTCAATGCCTGCCAGCTGACCGTACTCACACTGCAAAGTATATTCGGTTAATGGCGTCTTGCGCTGTGTCGTTAACTGGCGCAACGCCTGATTCACACCGCCGCCGTAGGCTTTTACCAATCCTCCAGTACCGAGAAGGATACCGCCGTAGTAGCGCACGACTACAGCGGTAATCTCACCGACACCGCTCCCCATCAGCTGTGCGAGCATCGGTTTACCTGCCGTACCCGCCGGTTCGCCATCGTCTGAAAATCCTAGCTGCTGCGAGTCATTGGGCGCACCCGCCACCCACGCCACGCAATGGTGGCGGGCGTCCGGGTGTTCCGCTTTGACTGATTCAACAAACGCTTTTGCCGCTTCTACGCCGTCCGTATGGGCGAGCAGCGTAATGAAGCGGCTTTTTTTGATCTCTTCAACGACGCTAACCGGCCCCGCAGGGATTAACCAACTGTCCATTACGCCAGTTTCAAATCCCGAGTCATGTTTTCGATATTGTTTTCGTGGACCACCACGTTGTCTTCAATACGAATACCGCCGAACGGTTTCAGGGCTTCAATTTTCTGCCAGTTGAAGTGTTTGCTGAACTGCCCTTCACGCCACGGCGCCAGCAGAGATTCAATGAAGTAAATGCCCGGTTCGATGGTCAGAACCATGCCCGGTTGCAATACGCGGGTGCAACGCAGGTAAGGATACTTCGACGGCGCGGCCAGATGGGTACCACTGTCATCCTGCATAAAGCCAGCGACATCATGTACCTGCAGGCCCAACTGGTGACCAATGCCGTGTGGCATAAACGGCCCAGTAAGATCATTTTCTACCATCGCCTCTTCACTCATATCGGTGATGATTTGATGCTTACGCAGCAGCTTCGCGATGCGCTGATGGAACTGAATGTGGTAATCCACGTAGCTGGCACCTGCTTTCATGGTGGCAATCAGCGCCAGCTCTTCGTCGTTAACGTCTTTCACCAGATGCGCATAGTCGTTGTCGCTTTTCGCCGACCAGGTACGCGTCAGGTCTGCCGCATAGCCGTTGTATTCCGCGCCAGCGTCGAGCAAGAAGCTGCGGATTTCAGACGGCGCCTGATGATCCAGCTTGGTGTAATGAAGAACCGAAGCATGCTCGTTAAGCGCCACGATGTTGCTGTATGGCACGTCGGTGTCGCGGTGACCGGTGGCAGTCAGGTAAGCGAGGTTGATGTCAAACTCGCTCATTCCGGAACGGAACGCTTCTTCTGCTGCACGGTGTCCATTTACCGCCATTTTCTGCGCTTCGCGCATACAGGCCAGTTCGTAGTCCGTTTTATAGGCACGGTAATAATGCAGGTAGTCAATCACCCCTTTCGGGTTGATGTTGCTGGCCGCGATGTCCAGTTGCAGGGCACGTTCCGGAACCGGGCCAATGTAACCGATATTGCCGCGAGCAGCAGGCAGTTGGCTACCGATACCATCCGCTTTCGGCAGCGCGATGATCTCGATTTCTTCCGTCCAGAAAGAGGTCGGCAGCGGCTCAACGTTGTGCCAGTAATCGACCGGCAGGTAGAACCACAGTTTCGGCTTGTTTACGCCATCCACCAGCAACCAGCAGTTAGGAACCTGCGTGACAGGCACCCAGGCTTTGAATTGCGGATTGACCTTAAACGGGTACGGATGATCGTCGAGAAAGACGTTAACAAGTTCGCCTGAGTGAATAAGTAACGCATCCAGCTTGAAGCGCTCCAGCGCGTCGCGCGTCCGTTCTTGTAAGGTAACGATATGATTTTTATAGAGTGCGGCCAGTGATTCCATTTTCTATCCTTCTGTTTTTTTGACCTCAAGTCTCCGCATCTTAGCACATCGCTTTGTGAGTGCGTGATTTCTGCCGAGCGTGATCGAATCGTCATTTCTTTAATCATTCATTTGCATTTTATTAACATAAAACACACACTTCGATTCATCTGGTATGACCAGATCACCTTGCGGATTCAGGAGACTGACATGCTTTACAAAGGCGACACCCTGTACCTCGACTGGCTGGAAGATGGCATCGCCGAACTGGTGTTCGATGCCCCTGGTTCGGTCAATAAACTCGACACGGCCACCGTTGCCAGCCTGGGCCATGCGCTTGATGTGCTGGAAAAACAACCGAATTTAAAAGGGCTGCTGCTGCGCTCTAACAAAGCAGCCTTTATTGTTGGTGCCGATATCACCGAATTCCTTTCACTGTTCCTCGTGCCTGAAGAGCAACTGAGCCAGTGGCTGCATTTTGCCAACAGCGTCTTTAACCGCCTCGAAGATCTACCTGTTCCGACCCTCTCAGCGGTAAATGGCTATGCGTTGGGCGGTGGCTGCGAGTGTGTCCTGGCAACCGATTATCGTCTGGCAACGCCGGACCTGCGCATTGGCCTGCCAGAAACCAAGCTGGGCATTATGCCGGGCTTTGGCGGCTCTGTGCGTATGCCACGTATGCTGGGTGCGGACAGCGCGCTGGAAATTATTGCGGCAGGTAAAGACGTTGGTGCTGAGCAGGCGCTAAAAATCGGTCTGGTCGATGGCGTAGTGAAGCAAGACAAACTGCTTGATGGCGCGATCGCGGTATTACGTCAGGCGATTAACGGCGACCTCGACTGGAAAGCCAAACGTCAGCCTAAGCTGGAGCCGTTGAAACTCAGCAAAATTGAAGCTGCTATGAGCTTTACCATCGCCAAAGGCATGGTGGCGCAGACGGCAGGTAAGCATTATCCCGCACCGATTACCGCGGTAAAAACCATTGAAGCAGCGGCTCGTTTTGGCCGTGAAGAAGCGCTGAATCTGGAAAATAAAAGCTTTGTGCCACTGGCGCACACCAGTGAAGCTCGCGCGCTGGTTGGGATCTTCCTTAACGATCAGTTCGTGAAAGCCAAAGCCAAAAAGCTCACCAAAAATATTGAAGCACCAAAGCAAGCGGCAGTGCTGGGTGCAGGCATTATGGGCGGCGGCATCGCTTACCAGTCAGCCTGGAAAGGCGTGCCGGTTGTCATGAAAGATATCAACGACAAATCATTAACGCTGGGCATGACCGAAGCGGCCAAACTGCTGAACAAACAGCTTGAGCGCGGCAAAATTGACGGTCTGAAAATGGCGGGCGTGATTTCCACTATTCATCCAACCCTCGACTATAGCGGTTTTGAGCGTGTGGACGTGGTGGTTGAAGCGGTCGTGGAAAACCCGAAAGTGAAAAAAGCGGTACTGGCGGAAACCGAAGATCAGGTTCGCCCGGACACCGTACTGGCGTCGAATACCTCTACCATCCCAATCAACGAGCTGGCTAGCGCGCTCAAGCGCCCGGAAAACTTCTGTGGGATGCACTTCTTTAACCCAGTACACCGCATGCCACTGGTTGAGATCATTCGCGGCGAGAAAAGCTCGGATGAAACCATCGCCAAAGTTGTCGCATGGGCAAGCCAGATGGGCAAAACGCCAATTGTGGTCAACGACTGCCCCGGTTTCTTCGTGAACCGCGTGCTGTTCCCGTATTTTGCCGGTTTTAGCCAGCTGCTGCGCGATGGGGCGGATTTCCGCAAAGTCGATAAAGTCATGGAAAAACAGTTTGGCTGGCCGATGGGCCCGGCTTATCTGCTGGACGTGGTGGGAATTGATACCGCACATCACGCGCAGGCAGTGATGTCCGCAGGCTTCCCTCAGCGTATGCAGAAAGATTATCGCGACGCGATAGACGCCCTGTTTGATGCAAACCGTTTCGGACAGAAAAACGGTCTTGGATTCTGGCGTTATAAAGAAGACAACAAGGGCAAGCCGAAAAAAGAAGAGGATGCCACCGTTGATGATCTGCTGGCAGAAGTCAGCCAGCCGAAACGCGAATTCAGTGATGAAGAGATTATCGCTCGCATGATGATCCCGATGGTCAACGAAGTGGTACGGTGCCTGGAAGAAGGCATTATCGCCAGCCCGGCAGAAGCCGATATGGCGCTGGTGTATGGCCTGGGCTTCCCTCCGTTCCACGGCGGCGCGTTCCGCTGGCTGGATACGCTCGGCAGCGCAAAGTATCTCGATATGGCCCAGCAGTATCAGCACCTCGGAGCGCTGTATGAAGTTCCGGCTGGTCTGCGTGATAAGGCGCGCCATAACGAACCGTATTATCCCCAGGTTGAGCCTGCCCGCCCGGTTGGCAGCCTGAAAACGGCTTAAGGAGTCACAATGGAACAGGTTGTAATTGTTGATGCGATCCGTACCCCGATGGGCCGTTCAAAAGGGGGGGCGTTTCGTAACGTGCGGGCAGAAGATCTCTCCGCACACTTAATGCGTAGCCTGCTGGCGCGTAATCCGGCGCTGGATCCAACCGCGCTGGATGACATTTACTGGGGCTGTGTGCAGCAAACGCTGGAGCAGGGTTTCAACATCGCCCGTAACGCCGCGCTGCTGGCGGAAATCCCGCACTCCGTTCCGGCGGTCACCGTGAACCGCCTGTGCGGTTCATCAATGCAGGCGCTGCACGACGCGGCACGTATGATCATGACCGGCGATGCTCAGGCGTGCCTGATTGGTGGCGTGGAGCATATGGGCCATGTACCAATGAGCCACGGCGTTGATTTCCATCCGGGCATGAGCCGCAACGTAGCAAAAGCGGCGGGGATGATGGGTCTGACCGCAGAAATGCTCTCCCGCATGCACGGCATCAGCCGTGAAATGCAGGATGCTTTCGCCGCGCGTTCACATGCTCGCGCCTGGGCTGCAACACAGTCTGGC
Organism: Citrobacter sp. LUTT5; assembly: GCF_009905315.1. NCBI lineage: Bacteria > Pseudomonadati > Pseudomonadota > Gammaproteobacteria > Enterobacterales > Enterobacteriaceae > Citrobacter > Citrobacter sp. LUTT5. Next base: position 4,898,436 of record NZ_CP047606.1, read on the forward strand.
GCATTTAAAAACGAAATCATCCCGACCGGCGGTCATGATGCCGACGGCGTGCTGAAGCAGTTTAACTACGATGAGGTTATCCGCCCGGAGACAACCGTTGAAGCGCTCTCCACCCTGCGCCCAGCGTTCGATCCGGTTAGTGGAACGGTCACTGCCGGTACCTCCTCCGCGCTCTCCGACGGCGCAGCGGCGATGCTGGTCATGAGTGAAAGTCGCGCCCGTGAACTGGGTCTGACGCCGCGTGCCCGTATTCGTTCGATGGCGGTAGTCGGCTGCGACCCTTCCATCATGGGTTACGGTCCGGTTCCGGCCTCAAAGCTGGCGCTGAAAAAAGCGGGACTCTCCACCAGCGACATCGGCTTGTTTGAAATGAACGAAGCCTTTGCCGCTCAGATCCTGCCGTGCATTAAAGATCTGGGACTGATGGAGCAGATAGACGAGAAGATCAACCTCAACGGCGGCGCGATCGCTCTGGGCCACCCACTGGGATGCTCCGGGGCGCGTATCAGCACCACCCTGCTCAATCTGATGGAACGCAAAGACGTACAGTTTGGCCTGGCGACGATGTGTATCGGGTTAGGCCAGGGCATCGCAACGGTATTTGAGCGAGTTTAATCAAAGATAAATTCCCCTAAATAATTCGCGCTGCATCGCGGCGGCAACTGAGCGAATCCCCGGGAGCATAGATAACTATGTGACCGGGGTGAGCAAAGGCAGCCAACAAAGAGGCAGAGTGAATTATGACGGGGAAAGGTTTAGTTGCCGTTCTTCCCGCCTGTCAGGGGCGGGTTTTTTATTTCCCTGAACTACCACGCACCACTAACTGCACCGGCAACAGCAGATTCTCTTCCTGATTTTCTTCCAGCAATAAACGCAGCGCTTCACGCCCCAATTGTTGTTTATCAACCGCAATGGTGGTGAGTGGTGGATGTGACCAGGCCGCAGCATCAATATCATCAAACCCCACCAACGCAAGATCTTCCGGGATACGTATACCCTGCTGCGTACACACCCGTTGAACAACCAGCGCTGCCGCGTCGTTATAGGCAAAAATGGCGTCGGGCGGCTCTGGCAGACTGAGCAATTCATTAACCGCCTCCACCAAAGATTGCTCGGTATCCAGCAGTGGCGGCGCAATGGCTTCATACTCTGGCGGCATCAGCAAACGGGCTTCATACAATGCCTGACGGTAGCCCTTCTCGCGCTGACGGATGCTGTAGTGCGCAAGCGAACTGGCAAGAAAAGCGATACGGCTGCGCCCTTGCGCAATCAGATGTTGCGTGGCCAGATAACCGCCCTGGGTATTGTCCGGGTTCACGCAAGGCAGGCCCGGCGCCCAGAGATCCACCAGCACCAACGGAAGTTTCATCTGTTGCAGCAAGCCAAGTAATTCAGGCTCAAAAAATCCCGCGCAGATCAGCGCATCAGGCTGGTGCAACATCACCTGCTCACTCACTGCATCGCCTGGACCAATGGAGAGAAAGCTCAGCGCAATACCATGGTCACGACAGTTATCTTCTATCCCCAGCAGCAGTTGAGAATAAAACGGCAATGCCCGGCTGATATTGTGCTGGCGGTGCAGCAAAAACAGGATGCGTTTGATCTTGTCTGCGCGCAGGCGAGAAAAATCATAACCCTGCTGCTGCGCCACAGAAATAATGCGCAGCCGGGTATCTTCACGTAGCCCTGGCTGCCCTTTCAGGGCGCGGGAAACCGCGCCAACCGAGACACCACAAGCTTCGGCAATGTCCCTGATACGTACAGGTTTCGTCATGTCACTCTCATTGATTTACGCTGGCCTTTTGTGCCCCCAGCCAGGCCGCGCCGCGTACGCCGCTGCTGTCACCGTGTCGGGCCTGAACGATCGGCGTACGGCACTGTTTACCAAATACGTACTGCGCCACTCGCGCCTGCAAGCCTGAGTACAGTAAAGTGATATTGGATACCCCACCGCCCAGCACGATAACATCGGGATCGAGCGTATTCACCACCCCCGCCAACGCGCGCGCCAGCTGATCGCAATAGCGTTCCCATAACAAACAGGCATCTACATCACCCGATTCTACCCGCTGCATAATATGTGGCACACCTGCATGTTGCGCGGTGTGATTCATATACTGACGCTCCAGGCCGCTGCCGGAAATAAAGCTCTCAATACAGTTCACCTGTCCGCAATAGCATGTCACTTCAGCCCCATCCCGAGATTCGTGGTAGCGCGGCAATGCATTATGTCCCCACTCTCCTGCACAGGCGTTAGGCCCAGAGATCAAACGGTTATCGATGCATAGTCCACCGCCGCAACCGGTACCGAGGATCACGCCAAATACCACGCTATGCCCGTGTCCGCTACCGTCCATCGCTTCCGACAGGGTAAAGCAGTTGGCATCATTAGTAACAGGCACAGGTATTCCTAACGCTCGCTCAAGGTCTTGAGCAAAAGCCTGCTGATTCAACACCAGGATGTTCGAATTCTTAATCAAACCTTCGCTATCCACCGCGCCAGGCACTCCAACACCAACCGATAAAGACTGATTAACGGCCAGTCTGGCCTTAGAAATCATCTCCGTCACGGCCTGGAAAAAATCACCGTAACTCTGCTTTGGTGTCGCACATCGCTCGCGGTAAACAATTTCACCCGCGTTATCAATCACCACCGCTTCAATTTTAGTCCCGCCGATATCCAGTCCGAGCCTCATGGTTTTCCCTCGTTGATGTCCAGCAATGTGATGCGATACAGCTTGCCCATTTTGTTTACTAAACAAAATGAGACCCGTCACAAAAAATCAGTTTTATGGTTAATAGACAGGAAAAGCATGTTTACTAAAAATGTGCTGAAAAGAGGAGCAGTGAGACCGGGCTTGCACCCTGTTAGAAGAAGTAAGGTTGGTGATGGATGCGCCGGAAGGACTCCGGCGCACAGCGCTTAAATGAACGCGAACGCGTCGCCAAACAGGCGATCTTCACGTGCCTGACGCTCATTACAGAACAGGTCGCGCGCGATTTTTGCCATCTCAAAACGACCGGCAATGTAGATATCGTGTTCCGCCAGAGTACCGTAATCCTGCAATACTGCCGTTAACACGGTTCCCGTACGACCACGCCAGCCGTCTTCAGGCTGCTCTACCACCGGCTCAACACGCAGGTTCGGGTGATTCACCGACAATGCTTCCAGCTCTGAGAGATCGTAGAGATGCTTCTCTTCGCGCCCGCCCCAGTAAATAGTGATATCGCGGTTGGGATTGCGTGCCAGCGCGGTAAGCAGAATAGAACGCACGTAAGAGAACCCTGTACCTCCGGCAATCAGGATCAGCGGGCGCTCGTCTTCATCACGCAGCCAGGCTTCGCCATGCGGAATATCGACCTTGATTTCCCGGTCTTTCAGAATACGGTCCATCACGGCCATGGCGTAAAGATTTAGCTCAGAGGCGCCAACGTGCAGCTCAATGAATCCTTGCTCGTCCGGCGTTGATGCCATGGAGAACGGACGCTTATCCCTTTCGTCCATCACGACCATTAAATACTGGCCAGCACGAAAGGAAAACGCCGCGTCTGGCACTAAACGAACGCGATATACGGTGTCAGTTATAGCTTCTACCGAGGTCACTTTACAGCTTAAGGTTGTCATGCGCTCTCTCTGTCGGATCAATAGGCAAAACGATCGCGCCTCAGGCGCTTTTGCCGTCATTAAAGATGGCCAGTTCATCCCAAATTGCGTCAATACGCGCAATCACTTCAGGATCTTTTTTAATCGGACGTCCCCATTCGCGTTGGGTTTCGCCCGGCCATTTATTTGTGGCATCCAGCCCCATTTTTGAACCAAGGCCGGAAACCGGCGAGGCAAAGTCCAGGTAATCAATTGGCGTATTCTCTACCAGTACCGTATCCCGGGCGGGGTCCATACGGGTAGTAATAGCCCAAATTACATCATTCCAGTCGCGCGCGTTAACGTCATCATCGCAGACAATAACAAATTTGGTGTACATGAACTGGCGCAAAAACGACCAAACACCCATCATGACGCGTTTGGCATGGCCTGCGTACTGTTTTTTCATCGTCACCACGGCCAGACGATATGAACAGCCTTCCGGAGGCAGGTAAAAATCGACGATTTCCGGGAACTGCTTTTGCAGAATAGGAACGAATACTTCGTTCAGCGCCACGCCGAGCACTGCTGGCTCATCAGGCGGACGTCCGGTATAGGTAGAGTGATAAATAGCATCTTCACGCTGGGTAATGTGGGTGACGGTAAAGACCGGGAAATTATCTACTTCGTTGTAGTAGCCGGTATGATCGCCATAGGGCCCTTCTGGAGCCAGCTCGCCCGGTTCGATGTACCCTTCCAGTACGATTTCTGCGCTGGCAGGCACTTCCAGGTCGTTGGAAATACATTTGACCACTTCGGTCTTGGTACCGCGCAACAGCCCGGCAAATGCGTACTCGGATAATGTATCAGGAACGGGTGTCACAGCCCCCAGAATGGTCGCAGGATCGGCCCCCAACGCCACTGAAACCGGGAAACGTTCACCAGGATGCGCCGCGCACCACTCCTGATAATCAAGCGCGCCGCCGCGATGGGACAACCAGCGCATAATAAGTTTGTTTTTACCAATCAGCTGCTGGCGATAGATGCCCAGATTCTGCCGCTCTTTATGCGGACCACGCGTGACGGTGAGTCCCCAGGTAATCAGCGGCGCGGCATCTTCCGGCCAGCAGGTCATAATCGGAATGCGGTTTAAATCAACGTCATCGCCGGAGTAGATTTTTTGCTGACAAGGCGCACCGCGCAACCGCTTAGTCGGCATGTTCAACACCTGCTTAAACTGCGGCAGCTTATCAAACAGATCGCGGAATCCTTTCGGTGGCTCTGGCTCTTTCAAAAACGCCAACAGTTTACCGACTTCTCGTAGCGCCGAGACATCTTCTTGTCCCATTCCCATCGCAACACGCTTTGGTGTGCCAAACAGGTTACACAGCACCGGCATTGAATAGCCTTTCGGATTCTCAAACAGTAACGCAGGCCCACCGGCACGCAGAGTGCGATCGGCAATTTCAGTAATTTCCAGGTGGGGATCCACCTCAAGCGAAATGCGTTTGAGTTCGCCCTGCTGTTCAAGCAGCGTCAGGAAGTCGCGTAAATCGTGATATTTCATGGCGTCCATTGTGGCCTCTTCGTAAGCGCTTCATTATACGGCGTTCATCATTGTGATGCTGTATTTTTGTTAAATTAGCGTGAACTCTGGCGATACATATAAGCCTTGGGAGTATATACCCATTGGGTTTCAGCCTGCGTTGAGGCGGGTATAATTAACTTAACGCATGGCTTTTGCTATGCTGGCGCTCAGAACAAGCGGATAAGAGTTATTATGCAATCCTGGTATTTACTGTACTGCAAACGTGGGCAACTTCAGCGAGCCCAGGAACACCTGGAAAGGCAGGCGGTGAACTGCCTGACGCCTATGATCACCCTGGAAAAAATAGTGCGCGGTAAACGTACCACAGTCAGTGAACCACTATTCCCTAATTACATGTTTGTCGAGTTCGACCCGGAAGTGATCCACACCACCACTATCAATGCCACGCGTGGTGTCAGCCATTTCGTCCGTTTTGGCGCGACGCCTGCGACAGTTCCTTCCCCCGTTATTCACCAGCTTTCTATCTACAAGCCTGAAGGAATTGTTGACCCGCAAACTCCTCAGCCAGGGGACAGCGTGATTATTACTGAAGGGGCGTTTGAGGGGCTAAAAGCGATCTTCACCGAACCGGATGGCGAAGCACGTTCCATGCTACTGCTTAACCTGTTGAATAAAGAGGTTAAGCAGAGCGTGAAAAATACCGGCTTTCGTAAAATTTAAGCCGTTTAGAAGGTCACTTCGAACAGTGTTCGGACGTTAGCATCAATGGTTGCTGACAGCCATTGAGGATTTTCCCCGCGCCAGTGGGCAATACGCTCAAGAATATGTGGCAGGTGCGCCGGTTCATTGCGCCGTGACGTCGGTTTAGGCGTTAAGTCGCGAGGGAGTAGGTAAGGCGCATCGGTTTCAATCAGCAGCCTTTCCACCGGAATAAACGGCAGCAGTTCCCGCAGTTCCATCCCCCGGCGCTCATCACAGACCCAGCCGGTGATACCGATATAGAGTCCCCGGTCCACGCAGTCCTGCATCTCCTGCCGCGTTCCGGTAAAACAGTGCAGCACCGCGCCTGGGAGGCTATCCAGCCACGGCTCCAGCAACGTCAGAAAACGCTCATGGGCATCCCGACAATGCATGAAAATCGGCATCTGCAGTTCAGCAGCAATGCGCAGTTGCGCCTCAAAAGCACGTTCCTGCTCCTGCGGCGTGGAGAAATTGCGATTGAAATCCAGACCGCACTCGCCAATAGCGACCACCTCAGACTGGTTTGCCAGCGCGATAATCTCGTCTTCCGTTGAGGACTGCCATTGGCTGCTGTCATGCGGGTGCACGCCAGCCGTGGACCAGCAATGCGGATAATGCTGTGCCAACTTTAGCGCCTGCTGGCTTTCGTGCAGGTTTGTTCCGGTCAGAAGCATACCGTTTACGCCCGCAGCAAAGGCGCGCGCCACAACATCATCCCTGTCTTTTGCAAATTGTGAACTGGTTAAATTAACGCCAATGTCAAACATGCTACCTCCCATATGACAACCGCCCTGACGGGCGGTTGAATTTACTCTTCTGTTTTCTCGGTGGCTTCGGCTTCTTTTGCTTCTTCAGCCTCGTTGTCCTCATCTCTCGTACGTCGCTTGCCGACATAGAAACGAGAGAAGAAAACGCCCACTTCAAACAGGCAGTACATCGGTATCGCCAACAACGTTTGCGAGAAGACATCTGGCGGGGTCAGTAACATCCCGACGACAAATGCCCCAACCACAACGTAAGGACGCTTCTTGCGTAAATCGTCTGGCGTCGTAATGCCCATCCAGCATAGCAGCACAATGGCGACAGGGACCTCAAAAGAGACCCCGAAAGCCATAAACAGCGCCATGACGAAACTGAGATAGCTGGCAATGTCCGTTGATACCTGTACGCCTTGCGGAGCCGTGTTGGCCAGAAAACCAAACGCCAACGGGAAGACAACAAAATAGGCGAATGCCATGCCGATGTAGAACAGCAACGAACTGGAGACCAGCAGCGGCACAACCAGGCGACGTTCATGTTTGTACAAAGCAGGCGCAATGAATGCCCATACCTGGTAGAGGATCACTGGCGCTGACAGGATCAGCGACACCATGAAGGTCAACTTGATTGGCGTAAAGAACGGCGAAGCCACATCGGTGGCGATCATCGTTGCACCCTGCGGCATCTGTTTAATCAGCGGTGCCGCAACCATATGGTAAATGTCGTTGGCAAAATAAACCAACGCCAGAAAGATCACGATTACCGCAATAATGCAGTTCAGGAGTCGCTTACGCAGCTCAATAAGATGCGTGATGAGCGGTTGGGTATCTTCTACAGACATGTTTACGGTTTATCACTCGACGAGGGTGAGGATTCGACAACAGGTGCGGCAGCTTTCTTTTCTGCATCCATCAACGTAGCGGAAGTGTTTTCCGTCGGCTCTGGCGTTTTAGCACCCGTGGATTCCGGTTTTTGCTCCGGCGAACTGGCCTGATTTTCAGCGGCGGCAGGGGTGACCCCTTCTCGCTGCGCTTCAACTTCTTTCACCACCGGATTATGGATAGTGTGCGCTTCATCGCTCGCTTTCTCAGGATCGTGCACGCTGTAAGAACGCTTCATCGATTCCGCCGCTTCACGCAGCTCATCCATTGACGCTTTCAGCTCCGGGGTTAGATTTGTCAGGCTCGCTTTCTCTACTTTCTTCAGGCTGTCCTGAAACTCCTGAAGCTTAAGCTCCTGGGTCAGTTCATTCTGAACAGTAGTTGCAAGGGAACGCAAAGCGCGAACCCAGCCAGCAACCGTTTTTACCGCTACGGGTAATCGTTGCGGCCCCAGGACGATGAGGCCGATCACGAACACCAATAACAGTTCGCTAAAACCGATATCAAACACGGATTATACCTGCTCTTTATCTTGGCTTTTGGCGTCTTCCTTTTTCACTTCGCCCTGCTTATCGGTGATGGATTTAGCTGTAAAATCAGCGTCCTGGCTGGTTTTATCTTGCTTAGGCTCATCATCACCCATCGCTTTTTTGAAGCCTTTAATCGATGCACCAAGATCGGAACCGATGGAGCCGAGTTTCTTGGTGCCAAATAGCAGTACAACGATGACGGCAATGATCAACAACTGCCAAATACTGATACCACCCATACATGTTCCTCTGTCATAGATGATGAATTAATAAGGCCGTAGTATACGTTACACGGCCTGCCTTGGGCGATGAAAAATTCAGCGCATTTTGCGCCAGCCGATTAACCAGGCTAAAACACCGCCTACCATCAACCAGCCCGGCATAAGCCCCCACTCAGGGCGGCTTACCAGCAGGAATGTTCCACTTAGCAACAATGTTGCGCCAATGCCCAATAAATAACGGGATTGTCCCTGGCGTACATGATTCGCGTGAAGCTCGCGGGCAATCTTATCAACACTGTGCTGTAAATATTTGCCCTGGCGCAAACTGTCATACACCAGTTCAGGTATTTCTGGCATTTTTTCGACCCAGAACGGTGCTTTTTCTTTAAATGCCCTAACGAGCGCCGGAATACCGACCTGATCTTTAATCCAGGATTCGAGGAATGGCTTAGCCGTTTTCCACAAATCTAACTGCGGGTAGAGCTGTCGTCCGACACCCTCAACGTACAGCAGCGTCTTCTGTAGCAATACCAGTTGAGGCTGGACTTCCATATTGAAGCGGCGCGCAGTGTTGAACAAATTCAACAGCACATGACCAAAGGAAATCTCCGCCAGCGGTTTTTCAAAAATCGGCTCGCACACGGTACGAATAGCAAATTCAAACTCTTCTACGTTGGTATCCGGTGGAACCCAACCAGAATCCACGTGCAGTTCAGCAACTTTGCGGTAATCGCGGTTAAAGAACGCAATGAAGTTTTCAGCCAGGTAACGCTTATCTTCTTTGTTTAAAGAGCCCACAATCCCACAATCAATACCAATGTATTTAGGGTTTTCAGGGTGCTCGTAACTGACGAAAATGTTCCCGGGGTGCATGTCCGCATGGAAAAAGCTGTCGCGGAAAACCTGAGTAAAGAAGACCTGAACACCACGTTCAGCCAGCAACTTCATATTGGTGCCGTTCTTCTCAAGCGTGGTGACATCTGAAACCGGGATACCGTAAATGCGCTCCATCACCATCATGTTCTGACTGCAATAGTCGGAATACACTTCCGGGATGTACAGCATCGGGCTATCTTCAAAATTACGTCGTAGCTGAATGGCGTTCGCCGATTCGCGCAGCAGATTTAGCTCATCAATCAACGTTTTTTCATATTCACGGACGACTTCTGTTGGTCGCAGGCGACGCCCATCTGGCAGCAGACGAGGAACCCAACGAGCCAGGCGGTAGATCAGTTTTAAATCCGCTTTGATGACCGGCAGTATGTCCGGGCGAATAACTTTGATCACCACCTCTTTGCCATTCGATTTCAATCGCGCAGTGTGAACCTGAGCAACAGACGCAGATGCCAGCGGCGTGATTTCAAAATCATCAAACCATTCCTCGACGGGCAGCCCGCCCATGGCCTCTTCGATTTGTTTTTTCGCTCTAAGCCCATCAAACGGGGCAACACGATCCTGCAATAGCGCAAGCTGATCGGCGATGTGCGGAGGGAAAAGGTCACGACGGGTGGAGAGCATCTGCCCAAACTTGATCCACACCGGGCCGAGTTCCTGTAAAGCCAGTCTCAGCCTTTCTCCCAGCGGTTTGTCTTTATGTCGGTTGGGCATCCAGAACAACGAGTATCGCCACAACCTAAGCGGCAGCGTGATTCGCATTTTGGGGATGAGTTCATCAAGACCGTAGCTTAAAAAAGTGCGAATGATGAAATAAAGGCGCCGTACTTCACCTGGCGTCATTTGGCCTCCAGTTTTTCCAGCCGTTTGGCCAGAGATTCAACCGCGCGCTCAACGGCTGCCGTTTCTTCAGCAAACCATGCAACCTCTAGTGGGCCAGGAGCCATGCGCCACTCTTCGGTGATCGCTTCGGCGACATAGCGCTGCTGGCGCTGAAAGTTATGGCACAGGAACTTCGCTCCACCACGCAAGACTTTGCTGACCCCTTCCGCGACGATATCGCCGGTATAGGGTGCTAACAGTTCTGCAGGATCCAACTCGGCCAGATCGGCCAGCGCAACAAAGTTCTGTACTACCTGGATATCACCCTGGACTTCCAGTTCACCGCTGCGGATAAGCGTGGTGAGTTGCTGTCTGTCACGCAATTTCGGTAACACACTGGCATATGTGATTACGGTGCAATCGGCTTCGCCTTCCCACGCCCCCAGCACATCGACCTGGCGCTCACTAAACACCAGGACTAACGATGTTGAAAATCCTTTGAGATCAACACGTAGCACTTTGCCCTGTAAACGCGTTCTGGCTGACTTGAGCGCAGGAGAGCGGTACAGAAAGGTGTTGAGCAGATTTTCAACGCCTGCGGTCACTAAGGGTTTTAAAGGCATCCCCACTCTCCTGTCAGAACTTGTATCCACGATGCAGCGCAACGACACCTGCTGTCAGGTTGTAGTAATCAACGCTTTCGAACCCGGCATCTTGCATCATTGCTTTTAAGGTGTCCTGATCGGGATGCATGCGGATGGATTCCGCCAGATAGCGATAGCTGTCCGCATCGCTTGCTACCATTGAACCTATACGCGGCAGAACATGGAAAGAGTACGCGTCGTAGGCTTTGCTCAACGGTTCGATAATCGGCTTGGAGAATTCCAGCACCAGTAAACGTCCGCCCGGCTTCAATACGCGGTACATGGAGCGTAATGCTTTGTCTTTATCCGTAACGTTGCGCAGACCGAAAGAGATGGTGATGCAGTCAAACGTGTTGTCAGGGAAAGGTAGTGCTTCAGCATTCGCCTGAACGTACTCAACGTTACCCACCACACCAATATTGCGCAGCTTTTCGCGACCCATTTTGAGCATTGAGTCATTGATATCCGCCAGCACAACTTTGCCGGTTTCGCCTACCATGCGAGAGAATTTCGCCGTCAGATCGCCGGTACCGCCTGCTAAATCGAGAACGGTTTGCCCGCGACGCACGCCACTGCAGTCAATGGTGAAGCGCTTCCACAAACGATGAATGCCAAATGACATTAAGTCATTCATAACGTCATATTTAGAGGCCACAGAATGAAAAACGTGGGCCACCATGTCAGCTTTCTGCTCTTTAGCGACGGTCTGAAAGCCAAAGTGCGTCGTTTCTTGTGAATTATCCACCATCTCAGTGCCTGCTCATCCAAAAAATGTTCGAGAAGTGTAACAGATTGGGCCAATTTGCCCTACCCTTCTGCCGGGTTCAACTACCCCAAATGGACTAGTTTGATTGCTGATTTACCGCTTCACCATCGGGGTAAGACGCATCTTGTTGCGTCTCAGGGACCGAGCGCAAGCGGTATTCTTCATCCTGCGTAGTGGCTTGCTCAGCCAGCTCAGGATTAATCTCGCGCTTAATTTCTACACCTAAACTGCGAAACGCTTCTGCCTGCGACAGGACGTTTCCACGACCGGAAGAGAGTTTTTTCATCGCCTGTCGGTAATTATCCTGGGCTTTGTCCAGGCTTTGACCTATTGCCGACATATCATCCACAAACAACCGCATCTTGTCATAAAGTTTGCTGGCCCGATCGGCAATTTGTTGCGCATTACGACTCTGATGCTCGTAGCGCCACAGGTTGGCAATCGTGCGCAATGCCACCAACAGCGTGGTAGGGCTCACCAGCATAATGTTATTTCTAAGCGCTTCGGTAATCAGTTCGGGCTGTCTGTCGAGCGCCAGCAAAAAAGCGGGCTCAACGGGGATAAACATCAGCACATAGTCAAGCGTACGCAGCCCCGGAAGCTGCTGATAGTCTTTGCGGCCCAGCAGACGAATGTGGTTGCGCACCGAGGCGATGTGCTCCTGCAACGCGCTCTCGCGGGTGAATTCATCTTCAGCGTTAAAATAGCGTTCATAGGCGACCAGCGTCATTTTCGCATCAATCACCACATCTTTGCCCTGCGGTAATCGGACAATAACATCCGGCTGCATCCGCGAACGGGCGTCGTTTTCGATGCTGACCTGGGTTTCGTATTCATAGCCTTCGCGCAGACCGGAAGCCTCAAGCACCCGCGTGAGTACCACCTCGCCCCAGTTACCCTGCGTTTTGTTATCGCCTTTTAATGCCCGCGTCAGGTTTACCGCTTCCTGTGCCATCTGCGCATTCAGTTGCTGGAGATTACGAATTTCGTGCGCCAGAGTATGACGTTCCTGTGCCTCTTTACCAAAGCTGTCCTGAACCTGGCGTCGAAATCCGTCCAATTGTTCGCGAAGCGGTGCCAGCAGGCTGTTCAGGCTTTGGCGATTTTGCTCATCTACGCGGCGATTGCTGTGCTCGAATATACGGTTCGCCAGATTTTCAAACTGCTCGCTCAGGCGCTGTTCGCTGTTGATCATCTGGCGAATTTTATCTTCCGCATGCTGTTGCGTTGCTTCCAGCCGGGTAGTGACTTCACGGAGATCAGCTTCCAGAGAGGTGTTGATACTGTGCAGGCTGCGCAATTCGTTATTAAGCAGTTCGCACTCATCACGCCAGTGGGCTTCCTGTGAGAGTTGTTGCCGGGCGGCACTTAGCGCGATATCCAGTTCACGTCGTTCTTCGATGAGATCGGCACGGATTCTGTCGGCGTGCGCTTTTGTTGCCAGCCACCCAACCAGCAGCCCTGCGGCTAACGCCAACACGGCACTCATCATAATTGAAATATCCACAACGCCCCCTTACAGCAACGACTTACCCGCACAAAATAGAATTGTGCTGTATAAACGTCCAGTTTAAAAGGAATTTCCTGCGAGGTACTACGCAAAATAAAAAGGCCGAACGCGTCGGCCTTTTTGAATAGACGGGAGAATTACAGTAAACGACGCGCAGCTTCCACCACGATTTTTACTGCATGGCTTTCTGTTTGTTTCATCGTTTCCGCATTAGGGATCTCTTGCTGAGTACGGTTCACGATAACACCCGCGACCATACCGGCACGCAGACCCTGGCTAGCGCACATGGTCAGCAACGTGGCAGATTCCATTTCGTAGTTCATAACGCCCATAGACTGCCACTCTTCCATCGAGCCTTTGAAACGGCTCACGACGCGACCAGAGAAGGTGTCGTAACGTTCCTGGCCCGGGTAGAAGGTGTCAGAAGATGCGGTAACGCCCACGTGGGTAGTGGCGCCGATAGATTTCGCCGCTTCCACCAGCGCGGTGGTGCACTCGAAGTCCGCAACAGCCGGGAACTCCATTGGCGCGAAGTGCAGGCTTGCGCCGTCCAGACGGACAGACGCCGTGGTGACCAGGACATCACCCACATTGATATGCGGCTGGATAGCGCCAGTCGTACCAATACGCAGGAAGGTACGAATGCCCAGCTGTGCCAGTTCTTCTACGGCAATAGAGGTTGACGGGCCACCGATACCGGTAGAGCAAACGATCACGGCTTTACCATCCAGCTCAGCACGCCAGGTAGTGAACTCGCGATGAGATGCCAGCTTAACCGGCTTATCCATCAGCGCGGCGATCTTTTCCACACGCTCCGGGTCGCCAGGGACGATAGCAAGCGTAGCCCCTTGTAAGTCGCTCTTAGTGAGGCCGAGATGAAAAACATCAGACTTAGACATAAAAACTCCTCTGTGAATCGGTTTTGTCAGAAGAAGCAAAAACACACTTTACCGAAGGCATGAACATATTTTCGTGACAGTCATCACTATGATGTAAATCAATTGCATTCAATTACCATCAAAAAGTGATGCGTATCACATAAATGATGCGATGTAAGGAAGCCCTGCACAAAAGATAGCCCGTTTAAGGCAATGTGGTTCGTTGCATGTGTCTATAGTTAACAATGCGCTTTTTGGCTGAATATTTAAGGGTACGGAGAATACCATGACAACACGACAATCTGGCTTTGCACCTGCTGTATCTCCACCGACGTCTACCACGGTTCACACTCCGGATAACGAAATTATCGCCGGTGTAACGTCCATACCTTCACAAGGCGATGATATGCCAGCGTATCACGCACGACCAAAACAAACCGATGGACTGCTTCCCGTGGTCATTGTCGTGCAGGAGATTTTTGGTATTCATGAGCACATTCGTGACGTTTGCCGCCGTCTGGCTCTGGAAGGGTATCTGGCTATCGCACCAGAACTCTATTTTCGCGAAGGCGATCCCAATGACTTTGCCGATATCCCCACGTTGCTCAGCGGCCTTGTCGCCAAAGTGCCTGACTCTCAGGTACTGGCCGATCTGGACCACGTCGCCAGTTGGGCCTCCCGTAACGGGGGAGATGCGCACCAACTGATGATCACCGGATTTTGCTGGGGTGGACGCATTACCTGGCTGTATGCCGCACATAATCCGCAATTAAAAGCGGCGGTAGCGTGGTACGGCAAACTGGTGGGTGATAAAACCCTCAACTCGCCGAAACATCCCGTTGATATCGCAACCGATCTTAACGCCCCCGTTTTGGGACTTTATGGCGGCCAGGATACCAGCATTCCGCAAGATACCGTTGAAACAATGCGTCAGGCGCTACGCGCCGCCAATGCGAAAGCGGAAATCGTGGTCTATCCCGATGCCGGACATGCGTTCAACGCCGATTATCGCCCGAGCTATCACGAAGAGTCCGCGAAAGACGGCTGGCAGAGAATGCTGGAGTGGTTCGCGCAATACGGTGGGAAGAAATAATTCCCGCCAGGCAAACCAATAAACAAAACGGAGGCATCAGCCTCCGTTTTGTTTTTACGCCTGACGCAGATTCTGCGCCGCTTTAACCATGTTTGCCAGCGCGGCGCGGGTTTCCGGCCAACCGCGCGTTTTCAGACCGCAGTCCGGGTTCACCCACAGACGCTCTGCCGGAATACGCTGCTTGGCTTTCTTCAGCAAAGCTTCAATCCACTCCACGCTCGGGACGTTCGGCGAGTGAATGTCGTAGACGCCCGGCCCGATTTCGTTCGGATAGTCGAACTCTTCGAACGACTCCAGCAGCTCCATATCAGAACGTGAAGTCTCAATAGTGATCACGTCCGCGTCCAGCGCCGCAATGGAGTCCATGATGTCGTTGAACTCGCAGTAACACATGTGGGTGTGGATCTGGGTTTCATCCTTCGCCACTGCCGCGTTAATGCGGAAAGCCTCCACGCCCCATTCCAGATACGCCGCCCAGTCGCTGCGACGCAGCGGTAAACCTTCACGCAGTGCCGGCTCATCAATCTGGATGATGCCGATCCCCGCTGCTTCCAGATCCGCAACTTCATCACGCAACGCCAGCGCAATCTGCTTCGCGATGGTTTCACGCGTCACGTCTTCACGCGGGAATGACCAGCAAAGAATGGTCACCGGACCGGTCAGCATACCTTTTACCGGTTTGTCGGTCAGCGACTGGGCATACTTCGCCCACTCCACGGTGATCGCTTCCGGGCGGCTGACGTCGCCAATGACTACCGGTGGCTTCACGCAACGGGAGCCATAGCTCTGTACCCAACCGTTCTGGGTAAAGACGAACCCGTCCAGATGCTCACCAAAGTATTCCACCATGTCGTTACGCTCGGCTTCACCGTGTACCAGCACGTCGAGCCCCAGACGCTCCTGTTCGGCGATCGCCTGTTTGATATGTTCCGCGATACCGGTGCGGTAGTTACCGGCATCCAGGTTGCCCTTTTTGAAGTCCAGACGCAGACCGCGAATTTCGGTGGTTTGCGGGAATGAGCCGATAGTCGTGGTCGGCCATGCCGGCAGATTAAAGCGGGCACGTTGCGCCTCGGCACGAACCGGATAAGCGTTGGCGCGCTGGCTGTCCTGGGCGGTGATTGCCGCCAGACGTTTTTCCACTGCGGCGTTGTGGACACGAGTAGAGTGACGACGAGCCTGAATCGGTGCGCTCCATTCGACAATTGCCGCCGTATCACCGCTGTTCAACGCATCACGCAGCAGCGCCAGCTCGCCGCATTTTTGCAGGGCGAAGGCAAACCAGCTCTTCACCTCTGCATCAAGGCGGGTTTCCACGCTGAGATCGATGGGGCTGTGCAGCAGGGAGCAGGAAGAAGCCACCCACAGGTCACGTTTCCCGACGATATCTTTAATTTGCGCGTATTTTTCGCTGAGATCGGCGCGCCAGACGTTGCGCCCGTTCACCAGGCCCGCTGACAGCAGCCAGTCGGCAGGCAGACGTTTGTGCAGCTCGGCGACATCATCTTTACCGTGCACGAAGTCAACGTGCAGTCCCTGCACCGGCAGCGCGGTAATGGTATCCAGGTTTGGCGTTACGCCTTCGAAGTAGGTGGTCAGTAACAGCTTCACCTGGCCCCGCAAGGCATCATAAGCTGGTTTGAAAGCGTCCAGCCACGCTTGCGGTAATTCCAGCACCAGAGCAGGTTCGTCAATCTGCACCCACTCAATACCCCGTTTTGCCAGCTCAGACAACACCTGCTGGTAAACCGGCAGAATGTCGTTCAACAGACTCAGGCGGTCAAACTGTTCGCCCTTCACTTTCCCCAGCCACAGGTAAGTTACCGGCCCCAGCAGCACAGGTTTCACCTTGTGCCCGAGCGCCAGCGCTTCGTCTACTTCATCCAGCAGTTGCGTCCAGGTCAGTTTGAACTGCTGACCTTTGGTGAACTCTGGCACCATGTAGTGATAGTTGGTATTAAACCATTTGGTCATTTCTGCCGCCGCCGCTGGCTCACCGGTCGGTGCGCGGCCACGGCCAATACGGAATAAGGTATCGATATCGACCGAGCCGTCTTTATTCTGATGACGAGCCGGAACGTTGCCGAGCAGCAGGCTGGTAGTCAGCACGTGATCGTACCAGGCAAAATCACCTACCGGCAGCAGGTCAACACCCGCCTGCTTCTGCTGATCCCAGTGGCGGGCGCGCAGCTCGCGGCCAACGGTCAGCAAATCTTCACGGGAAGAATTTCCCGCCCAGTAACTTTCTTGCGCTTTCTTCAACTCGCGACGCAGGCCAACGCGAGGGAAACCGAGGGTGTGATTCAATATTGTCATTTTTCTTCCTCTAATTATATGTAAATCCTATGGATTTTGAATTTAGGGAAGGCGGCAAGTTTACTCATCCCCAGGAGCTTACTGAAGTAAGTGACTGGGGTGGGGAAACGAAGCCAACGCACCATAAATTTAAAAGACGAAGGATTTTAGCCGTCCAGATGTTTACACATCTATATTTGGCAGTTACTGTATATTCCTCAAGCGCAATTTGTTCATGCCGAAGTGAAGGACTTTCATGATCGAGATTAAACACCTGAAAACGCTCCAGGCGTTGCGGAATAGTGGTTCGCTGGCAGCCGCCGCGGCGACGTTGCATCAGACCCAATCCGCTCTTTCTCACCAGTTCAGCGATCTGGAGCAGCGCCTTGGCTTTCGACTTTTTATCCGTAAAAGCCAGCCTCTGCGCTTTACGCCGCAGGGAGAAATCCTGCTGCAGTTAGCCAATCAGGTGTTGCCGCAAATTGGTCGCGCGCTGCAGGCTTGCAACGAACCGCAGCAAACCCGGCTGCGAATCGCAATTGAATGTCACAGTTGTATTCAATGGCTGACGCCCGCGCTGGAGAATTTTCGTGCCAACTGGCCACAGGTGGAGATGGACTTTAAATCCGGCGTGACGTTCGATCCGCAACCAGCGCTACAGCAGGATGAGCTGGATCTGGTATTAACCTCCGACATCCTGCCGCGCAGCGGATTGCACTACTCACCGATGTTTGATTTTGAAGTCCGCCTGGTACTGGCGCCGGACCATCCGTTGGCCAGCAAAACGCAAATCACGCCGGAAGATTTGGCCAGCGAGACGCTGCTCATTTACCCAGTGCAACGGAGTCGACTGGATGTATGGCGGCATTTCCTGCAGCCTGCGGGTGTTAGTCCGTCGCTGAAGAGCGTGGATAACACCCTGCTGCTGATTCAGATGGTTGCAGCCAGAATGGGTATCGCGGCGTTACCGCACTGGGTGGTGGAGAGTTTTGAACGCCAGGGTTTAGTAGTGACTAAAACCCTGGGTGATGGGTTGTGGAGCCGACTGTACGCCGCCGTGCGTGATGGCGAGCAGCGACAGCCGGTCACTGAAGCGTTTATTCGCTCAGCGCGGAATCACGCCTGCGATCATCTGCCGTTTGTGCGGAGTGCGGAACGACCCACTTTCGATGTACCCACAGTGAGGCCACTATCACAGCCGCGCCAATGATGAAGCTTGGCCAGTGAGGCTGTTGATGCCAGATAGCCATGTTGACCAACAGCCCGGCCGGCACATGCATATTGTTCATGATGCCCAGCGTACCGGCATCCACCTGGGTCGCGCCGTAGTTCCACATAAAGTAACCAATGCCGGACGCTGCCACGCCAAGAAAGACCAGGATACCCCACTGTAGCGTAGTGGTAGGCATTTTCTGCGCATTGCCCAGCATGAACCAGGCCACGACAGCCACCATAAAGGCCCCCATATAAAACCAGGCAAAAGCGTTATGCTGTGGCATTGGGCGGGTTTCCATCAGACGCTTGTAGCCCACCATACCGATGGCAAAACTAATGTTGGAAAGCTGCACCAGCAGCAGGCCAGTCCAGAAGTGGCTGGTTACCTGATCGTAACGAATAATCCCCGCGCCAATCACCGCCAGTAACGCACTAAAGGCATAACTCCAGCGCAGACGACGTCCGCTCATCAGGTCATAAATCAGCGTGATGTAGAGCGGCGTCAGCACGGTGAAAAGCAACAGCTCTGAAACCGTCAGATACAGGTAGGCGTGAAAACTCAGCATATACATAATGCCAAGCTGCATGGCCCCCACCAGCATATACAGCGCGATCGTTTTTACGCTGTGCCCGCGGGTACGTAAAAACGGCAGGAACACCAACGCCGCGAGTCCAACGCGCACCAGCACCGCAAAATAGCTATCGACATGACCGGCAAGGTACTCGCCAAACAGGCTGAAGGAAAAGGCCCACAAAATAGTGGTAATGATGAGTAGCGCCACAATGGATGTCTCTTAGAACAGGGAACATCCATTGTAGCGGAGAGTTTAGTTGACAACTGGTCAACTAAAGAACAATCACTTTAAAAAGAGATCGCGCAGGTAGTGCGGTACGGCATCGTCGGCATTAAGACCAATGACTTCCAGTTCTGGGTGCAGATCCTTCAGGCGCTGGTGGGCGTTGCCCATGATGCAGCCTTTGCCCGCCATAGAGAGCATTTCCGCATCATTCATCCCATCGCCAAAAGCGATGCAGTCTTTCAGGCTGTAGCCCATCGCTTTCGCTACCGCTTCCAGCGCATGACCTTTCGACACGCCGCCCGCCATGACTTCCAGACAGGTAAGCGTAGAGAAGCTGACGTTGACGCGATCGCCCCAGCGGGCGTTAATCGCCTGCTCCAGCGGTAGCAGTCTTTCGTGAGAGTCGGTGGTGAAGAACACTTTGCTGACACCTTCAGGCTCCAGTAATGCAGGTTCAAACAGGGAATAGTTAAACACTGCTTCTTTGAAAAAGCGCATTTCGTCCGGACGATGGCGATTCATAAACCATTCATCATCGCGATAAACGTTGGTCACGATGTCCGGATTTGCATTCACTACGCCAAACAGATCGCTGGCAATGTCGCGATCCAGGTTATGGGAAAAAACCAGATTCCCGTCAGAATCATGCACCCGCGCGCCGTTGGACGTGATCATGTAGGTTTTAATGCCGAGGTTATCGCGAATTTGCCCCACATCAACATGATGACGGCCAGTCGCAAACACGAAGTTAACGCCGCGAGCGGTCAATAACTTCAGCGTCTCTTTGGCATAAGGGGACAGAGTATGGTCGGGGGAAAGCAGCGTACCGTCTAAATCAGACGCAACAACCTGATACATAAGAAAATTCAACCTCTAGGCAAAGCGGGTTCCGCTGGATGAGTTATGCTTGTCGAAAAATTCGACAATAGCGTTAAGCGCGACTGAGCGCATGGCGTCCTTTTCAAAAAGGATCTCATGGTACGCGCCTTTTATGACAAGCGGCTGACCTCCTTCTACAGGATGGCCCGCTGCGGCGCGGAGTTCACAAAAACGATCGTGCATGCGGTTATCCACTACACGTTCTTCTTCAGCCTGAATCAGCAGCGTCGGCGTCGCATCATCCCCAGCGCCAGCCAAAACCTGTTCACCAGCCAGAATCCCTTCGCGTACCCAGTGATAGGTGGGACCGCCAACGCGCAACCGCGGCTCATCAGCATAGAAGCGTAGATTGCGCCGATAGCGCTGTCGACTATGGGTTAACGCATTCATACCGAACGGCAGCGCCCGCCAGCGCCCGGTTCCCATCGCATAGCCTTCGCGGATCCGCGGGTGCCCTTCAGCCCAGTCCAGAATGTGGCGCACCATCCAGTCGGGAAAGCGCATCACAATACCAAACATCGGTGCACAAAGCGCGATGGCATCACACTGATTCGGGTGGCGCTGCAGGAATAACGTGGCAATCGCCCCGCCCATTGAATGCGCCAGGATATAGCGTTTTCTCCACGGGCCGGGTTGCACCTCCTGCTGCCAGAAGGCGGTTAGATCGTCGACATAGTCATTAAAGTTATCGACATGACCGCGATGTGGATCCGAAAGCATTCGCCCGGAACGCCCCTGACCACGGTGATCGATAATGAGCACGTCAAAACCAGAATGAAACAGGTCATACGCCAGTTCAGCGTATTTCACATAGCTTTCAATGCGTCCAGGACAGACGACGATGACGCGATCGTTTTTTTCTGCATGAAAACGCACAAAATGTACGGGGATATCATCCACACCCGTAAATTCCGCTTCTTCCCGCTGACGCCAGAAATCTGTCAGTGGCCCCATGGAAAAAGCAGCAAACGCGTTTTCTCTTGTTTCCCAGTCCTTTTGCTGCTGAAACATCGGGTATCCAGCCTCGCTGACCAAGTAAAATCGTTTTTTTCGCCGTCGCTGATACAACCTAACGGCAGTAGCGTATTGTGGCATAAAAATAGACAATCCGGGAGTTTCTCATGACCTTTGAATGGTGGTTCGCCTACCTGCTGACCTCTATTATTTTGAGCTTGTCTCCAGGCTCTGGCGCAATCAACACTATGACCACCGCCATCAGCCATGGTTATCGCGGTGCCAGCGCGTCGATTGCGGGTTTACAGACCGGGCTGGGCATTCATATCGTTTTGGTAGGCGTGGGGCTGGGAACGCTATTTTCACGTTCGGTGATCGCATTTGAGGTGCTGAAGTGGGCGGGAGCGGCCTATCTGATTTGGCTGGGTATTCAACAATGGCGGGCTGCGGGCGCTATCGATCTGAACACCATGGCGAATACACAATCACGCAGCCGCCTGTTCAAACGCGCGGTCTTTGTGAATCTGACCAACCCCAAGAGCATTGTTTTTCTTGCCGCCCTGTTCCCGCAGTTTATCCTGCCGCAGGAACCGCAACTGATGCAGTATGTGGTGCTTGGCGTTACGACCATTGTAGTCGATATCATTGTGATGATCGGTTACGCGACGCTGGCTACGCGCATTGCGGGCTGGATTAAAGGGCCAAAGCAAATGAAGGCGCTGAACAAAGTGTTCGGCTCGCTGTTTATGCTGATAGGCGCCCTGCTGGCATCGGCAAGGCATGCCTAGCCAATGGAACGGCACTCGCAAAGAAATGCTAACAGTATGAGCGTCTGAATATGACTTTCCGTACTTAGCCGCAAAGGAGGAAAAGTCTTTTATTCTGTGCTGTTAGGTGTTGAATACCAGAGTAAGAATGCCGCCACTCTCACTTCTCACGGATGATGGACGATGGCGGAAGCAACGACACCCCATGACGCAGTATTTAAGACCTTCCTCTCCCGCGTGGAAACCGCGCGGGACTTTATCGAACTTCATCTTCCTCCCTCGTTAATCAAAATCTGCAAACTGGAAACGCTCCGTCTGGAATCAGGCAGTTTTGTGGAGGACGATCTGCGCCCCTATTTCAGCGATATTCTCTACTCACTGGAAACCACCAGCGGGCATGGCTATGTACATGTGCTCATCGAGCATCAAAGCTCACCTGACAAGCATATGTCATTTCGCCTGATGCGCTACGCTATCGCAGCGATGCAGCGTCATCTTGAGGCTGGAAACGACACTCTACCGCTGGTGATTCCAGTGCTCTTTTACCATGGTAAGCAAAGCCCATGGCAAGGCTCAATGAACTGGCTGGATCACTTTGAGGATTCGGGAACCGCCCTTCAACTTTACAGCACACCGTTTCCGTTGGTGGATGTGACGGTTATTCCAGATGATGAAATCATGCAGCATCGCAGTATGGCGGCGCTGACATTAGTACAAAAACACATTCGCCAGCGCGACATGGCACAGCTGCTGGATAAGCTTACCCGCCTGTTTATGCTGGAGAAGATGAGCGGACAACAAATAATCGTGCTGGTAAACTACATGGTGCAAGCAGGGAATACACAAGATGTTCAGACATTATTGTATAAGCTGGCACAGCGTGTGCCGCAGCATGGAGACAAACTGATGACAATGGCGGATCAACTAAAGCAGATAGGCCGCGAAGAGGGCAAACGTATTGCCATACTGGACATAGCAAAAGCAATGCTCAAGCGAGGTCTTGATACCGATGCGATTATGGAAATGACCGGCCTTTCGAAGGATGAATTACAGAAGCTTGTGCAATAAACCGTACTCCGCCCGGGACTCCCAGGCGGGTAACAAACTTAGCGCGAAATAATCAGGTGGATACCGAAGCCCGCGAACAGCGCCCCGGCAAAACCATCAATCCACTTCGCCAGGCGCTGATAGCCACGACGCATCTTCGGTAGCGCAAACAGGCTGGCGACCACGGTAAACCACGCCAGCGTTTCCACAATAATCAGGGCAAAAATCCCCCAACGCGCGCCCGTTCCGACGTTGTCGCCAACAAATAACGAGAAGACGGAGCCAAAATAGATAATGGCTTTAGGGTTCGCCAGATTGGTCAGCAGACCTTTCAAGAAGCTGCGTCCGCTCTGCGCCAGCTCCACCTGCGGAGTGGGAGCTGCAACATCCTGTTTTTTAAACGCGCCGCGCAGCATCTGGTAGCCCATCCAGCACAGATACAGACCCCCACCGACCATAATAATGGTGTGCAGCCAGGCCATTTTTTCGATAATCAGATGCAGGCCGAGCAGTGCCACGCCAGCCCAGACCATGACGCCGCAGGTAATACCCAGCACGCCCATCATCGCTTCTTTGCGCGAACGGCTAACCGCAGTTTGAGAAACAAAAAAGAAATCGGGACCGGGACTCATCAGCGCAACGATGTGCACCAACGCAACGGTGAAAAATAGCGTTAACATAAAAATGACTCGCGGGGGAATAGTTCAGTGAGTCACCATCCTGGCACTTTTTTGCCCGGCTGACTACTCTTCGTCGTCACCATCAACATGTGCGCGAATAAGCGCCATAAACTCTTTACCGAAACGCTCAAGTTTACGCATTCCCACGCCGTTGACGCTCAGCATTTCACTCGGTGAAACCGGCATTTGTTCGGCCATTTCAATCAACGTAGCATCGTTGAACACCACGTACGGCGGGATGTTCTCTTCATCAGCAATGGCTTTACGCAGCTTACGCAATTTGGCGAACAGTTTGCGGTCATAGTTGCCGCCGAAGGATTTCTGCATCGCGCGCGGTTTCAGCGCCACAATACGCGGTACCGCAAGCTGTAGTGGAACTTCACCGCGCAGCACCGGACGCGCGGCTTCGGTTAACTGTAACGCGGAGTGATGAGCAATATTCTGCGTCACCAGGCCCAGGTGAATAAGCTGGCGAATAACGCTCACCCAGTGTTCGTGGCTTTGCTCACGTCCAATGCCATAGACCGGCAGTTTGTCATGGGCCAGCTCGCGAATACGCTGGTTATTCGCTCCGCGCAGCACTTCCACGACGTACCCCATGCCGAAGCGTTGGTTAACACGGTAAATCGTCGACAGCGCTTTACGCGCATCCATGAGTCCGTCGTACTGCTTTGGTGGATCGAGGCAGATGTCGCAGTTACCACACGGCTCCTGACGCCCTTCGCCAAAATAATTCAGCAGCACCAGGCGACGACAGGTTTGTGCCTCGGCAAACGCCCCCATCGCATTGAGTTTATGCCGTTCGATATCCAGCAGTTGCCCAGCGGGTTTCTCTTCGAGGCAACGGCGTAGCCATGCCATATCAGCCGGATCGTAAAACAGCATCGCTTCCGCCGGTAGACCATCACGCCCGGCGCGGCCGGTTTCCTGGTAATAGGATTCGATATTGCGCGGAATGTCGAAATGCACCACGAAGCGTACGTTAGGTTTGTTGATCCCCATACCGAACGCCACGGTCGCCACCACGATTTGCAGGTCGTCGCGCTGGAATTTCTCCTGCACCTCGGCGCGTACGGCATTTTCCAGCCCGGCATGATAAGCCCCGGCGCTGATGCCACGGCTTTGCAGACGCGCGGCGGTGTCCTCGACTTTAGCGCGACTGTTACAGTAGATAATGCCAGACTTACCGCGCTGCTCTTGCACGTAGCGCATCAGCTGATCGAGCGGCTTAAACTTCTCCATCAACATGTAGCGAATGTTCGGGCGGTCAAAGCTGCTGATCTGAATTAACGGGTCGTTGAGTCCCAGCAGACGCACAATATCCAGCCGGGTTGTCTCATCCGCGGTCGCGGTCAGCGCCACAAACGGCAGGGTTGGGAAACGTTGGCGCAACTGTCCCAGCGCCGCGTATTCGGGGCGGAAATCATGCCCCCACTGCGAAATACAGTGCGCTTCATCAACCGCCAGCAGCATCGGATTCCAGTGCGCCAGATGCTCAAGGAAGTTATCCAGCATCAGGCGTTCGGGCGCAATGTACAGTAAGCGAATCTGTCCTGTACGACAGGCTGCCATCACCTCAAGCTGCTGCTCACGACTTTGAGTGGAGTTGAGGCACGCCGCAGCCACGCCGTTGGCCAGCAGTTGATCGACCTGATCCTTCATCAAGGAAATCAGCGGAGAAACAACAACGGTGAGTCCGTTTAGCAATAATGCGGGAATTTGATAGCACAGGGATTTACCGCCGCCGGTCGGCATAACGACCAGGCAGTCGCGACCAGAGAGCACGGTATCAATGATTTCTTCCTGACCAGGGCGAAACTGTTGGTAGCCAAAGGTTTCTTGCAAAACCTGTTTAGCGCCCATTTCCAGATTCAACACTTCCGCCTGCGCCACATTAACCCCATTAGCCTGAAATAAAAACAGGCGCTATTTTCAGCGCCTGAGAGAGAAACTGCAATGATTAAAATACTCTCAATACTTATCAGAAGATATCGTTGAGCATCACGCCCACACCAACACGGGTCTGATTGAAGTTATAGTCAATCAGCGATTCGCCGTAACCGCTGTAAACCTGGGTGTAAAGACGCACATGCTTCGTAATGGGGTAACTGACACCCAACTCAGCGCCGCCGTAACCGGTATTCCAGTTGTACTGACCTTTCGCACTTAAGACGGCGTCACCGAGGTGATAACCCAGTTTGAGCTGATAGTAGCCCATATATTTTGTGATATCCGGGTTATCATCAGTGCTGCCGATGACGTACCACGGCTTAACTTCCACCAGCCAGTTACCGTTTTCAGCCATCAGGCGAGTATAAAGACGGTTCCAGCTACGTGAAGTGGGATCGGAGCGGCCGTTGGAATCATGGTTATAACCCATTTCGACATCACGAAGCGTCCAACCGGCAAAACGGTAGTCGGTGGCGAAACCGAGGAACAATTGCGGTTCGTAGTTGGTTTCGCGAAACGGTGAAGACTCTTCACTGTTAGAAAGCTGCCACCAGGATTTCTGGGTATAGGAGCCGCCGAGTACCGAATTTGGGCCTAATATCCCGCGCCACAGCGGAAACGCCAGGCTTAGCTGAAACTTAACCTCATCTTTGCGCGCATTTTCGGACCAGCTATAGCTGCTGATCGCCTCTTTGTTCATGTCGCTGGTATTGGTGTAGATAAGATAGTTAGTGTCATAAGGATAAAGCGTGAAAGGGTTGTCATGTTCCTGCAGCATGTTGGCGATAATACTGCCACGAACCGCCGGTGCATCATGAATCTCTTTCACTGTCGCTTCCTGCGCATACGCGGTCAACGGCAGCATGACTGCTGGTAGTAACCATCCCAAAATCGCCCGCATCGGTACTGTTCTCCTGAACCAAAATATTGATGAATTGTATAATTATCTGGCAAGTATTCTACATACTTAGCGAGTTCCTCGTTAGTTATCCCGTCCTAAAGTAGAAAACAACAAATAATAAGCATAATATCAACATTTCATTAACTATTAAGATGTAGGGATCATATGTCTGCCGTACTTACTGCTGAGGAAGCGCTGAAGTTAGTGGGTGAAATGTTTGTCTATCATATGCCGTTTAACCGGGCGCTGGGACTGGAGCTTGAACGCTATGAGAAAGAATTTGCTCAATTAGCCTTTAATAATCAACCGATGATGGTCGGCAACTGGGCGCAAAGCATTTTGCATGGCGGCGTGATCGCCTCGGCGCTGGACGTCGCCGCCGGACTGGTGTGCGTTGGCAGTACGCTAACCCGCCATGAGACGATCAGTGAGGACGAACTGCGTCAGCGGATGTCACGCATGGGAACCATCGATTTGCGCGTTGATTACCTGCGTCCAGGGAGAGGGAATCGCTTTACCGCCACCAGCAGCCTGCTGCGGGCGGGTAATAAAGTCGCCGTGGCACGCGTGGAACTGCATAACGAAGAACAGCTTTATATTGCCAGCGCAACCGCCACTTATATGGTGGGGTAAGCAGCCAAAAAAAGGTAAACTGCTGTTACATTTCTGCAATGAGTTTTCCCGATGGATGCTAAACAAACGCGGCAGGGCGTGTTACTCGCTCTTGCTGCTTATTTTATTTGGGGTATCGCACCTGCCTACTTCAAGCTGATTTACTATGTCCCGGCGGATGAGATCTTGACGCACCGTGTCATCTGGTCATTTTTCTTCATGGTGGTGCTGATGAGCATCAGCCGCCAATGGTCGGGTGTCAAAACGCTGCTCCAAACGCCAAAGAAGATCTTCCTGCTGGCGCTCTCGGCGGTGCTCATCGGCGGAAACTGGCTGCTGTTCATTTGGGCGGTCAATAATCACCATATGCTGGAAGCCAGCCTCGGCTATTTTATTAACCCGCTGGTGAATATTGTGCTGGGAATGCTTTTCCTCGGCGAACGCTTTCGTCGCATGCAGTGGCTGGCGGTACTGTTAGCCGCCTGCGGCGTGCTGGTACAGCTGTGGACCTTCGGATCGCTGCCAATCATCGCGCTGGGACTGGCGTTCAGCTTTGCGTTCTATGGCCTAGTGCGCAAGAAGATTGCGGTCGAAGCGCAAACCGGCATGCTGATCGAAACCCTGTGGCTTTTACCCGTTGCAGCCATCTATCTGTTTGGCATTGCCGACAGCCCAACCAGCCATATGGGGCAAAACCCGATGTCGCTCAATCTGCTGCTGATTGCTGCGGGTGTCGTGACCACCATTCCGCTGCTGTGCTTTACCGGCGCGGCAACCCGCCTGCGTCTGTCGACGCTGGGTTTTTTCCAGTACATTGGCCCTACGCTGATGTTCCTGCTGGCGGTAACGTTCTACGGTGAAGTACCGGGTGCGGACAAGATGGTCACTTTCGCGTTTATCTGGGTCGCGCTGGCGATTTTCGTGATGGATGCGATTTATACGCAACGACGGGTTCGTCGGAGCTAGGGGATTGCCGGATGGCGCTTCGCTTATCCGGCCTACAAAAGCACATCACCGTAGGCCGGATAAGTCACCGCCATTACAGCCAGTTCTTGCGCTTAAAGTACAGATACGGCGCCAGACCGGCGAGCATCATAAAGACAATCGCCCCAGGATAACCAAAGCTCCAGTGCAGTTCCGGCATGAACTCAAAGTTCATCCCATAGCTGGACGCCACCAGCGTCGGCGGCAGGAACACCACAGAAACCACCGAGAAGATCTTGATGATGCGGTTCTGCTCGATGTTGATAAAACCCATCGCCGCCTGCATCAGGAAGTTAACCTTCTGGAACAGCGATTCATTGTGCGGCAGCAGAGATTCGATATCGCGCAGGATCTCACGCGCCTGTTCCAGCTGACTGCCCGGCAACCGCGCTTTACGCACCAGGAAGTTCAGTGCACGTTGGGTATCCATCAGACACAAGCGTACCTTCCAGCCGATATCTTCCAGTTCCGCCAGCGTCGACAGCGCTTCGTCATATTCATCGCCCTGGCGCCCTTCCATGATCACACGGCTGAGTTTTTCCAGGTCGCTGTAGATATTTTCGATCTCATCCGCCAGCTGTTCAATTTTGGTTTCGAACAGGTCGAGCAACAGCTCGTAGGCATTGCCATCCACCATAGCCTGGTTACGCGCACGCATGCGGTACAGGCGAAAGGCCGGCAATTCGCGCTCACGCAGGGTAAACAGACGGCCTTCGCGAATAGTAAATGCGACGGTTGAGTTACCCGCGTGATCGTCGGCATCTTCATAAAAGAAGAAGGAGTGAATGTGCAGACCGTCTTCGTCTTCAAAAAAACGCGCGGATGCTTCGATGTCTTCCAGCTCAGGGCGCGTAGCCAGATTCTGGCCCAAGTCCTTTTGCACACGGTTTCGTTCTTCGTCATCCGGCTCGACTAAATCGACCCAAACCGAACTGGCCAGGTGCTCGATCTCGTCTGCCTCAAGGCGAGTTAAACGATTGTTTTCCAGTTGAAATGCGCTCAGCATGACCGGGACTCCCAATGCAAAAAATTATCGGACAGTTCGGAGGGCACACAGAAACAAATTGGGTTTCAGACCATTAAACAGCCTGACTCAGCGCGACGGGAAAAACAGAAGGTCGCTGACAACCGCGAAGGCTATCAGCAAAAAGGGATAGCCTTAGGAGTTGATCCTGGATGACAGGATAATGAGCCAGTATCTACTGGGTGTGTCCAAGGCGAATGTCCTCTTAGCGTAATCGTGCGCGCATGTTACGCCAGCAAAATTTTGACGTCAACACGCAACGAAACGCTAGCCTGGATAAATTACCTGCTCATCAGTAAGGCTAGCAGATCGTTACAAAATAATGATATTTTTCTGAAAGTTATACCGTTTCCAGTCGGGCATAGGCCGCCACCAGCCATTTGATCCCCTGCCCCTGGAACGCGACCTGCAAACGACTGTGCTCGCCGCTGCCTTCCAGATTGACAATGGTGCCCTCGCCAAACTTGGCATGGCGTACGCGCTGGCCAAGCTTATAGCCGGTATCGTTTTCCGCCATTGGCGTGCCCATTCGCTGATGGCTTACCGGGCGGCTGACCGTGGCGCGCAGACGTACCTCTTCAACACACGCTTCCGGCAGTTCACCAATAAAGCGCGACGGGCGATGGTAAACCTCTTTGCCGTACAGACGACGCGTTTCGGCGTAGGTCAGCGTCAGCTTTTGCATCGCGCGGGTCACGCCGACGTAGGCCAGGCGGCGTTCCTCTTCGAGACGTCCGCCTTCGTCCAGCGACATCTGGCTGGGGAACATGCCTTCTTCCATGCCGACGATAAACACCTGCGGGAACTCCAGACCTTTCGCCGAGTGCAGGGTCATCAGCTGAACCGCATCCTGCCAGGTATCCGCCTGCCCTTCGCCCGCCTCCAGCGCGGCGTGAGACAGGAACGCCTGCAACGGCATTAAGTCTTCATCTTCCTCGTTGTAGCTAAACTGGCGCGTTGCCGTCACCAGTTCGTCTAAGTTTTCGATACGCGTCTGGCCCTTCTCGCCTTTTTCCTGCTCGTACATCATGCGCAGGCCGGAGTCTTTAATCACCCGGTCAGTTTGCACGTGCAGCGGCATATCGGCGGTCTCCTGGGCCAGTGCGTCAATCAGCTCCATAAAACGCTGTAAGGCGCTGGCAGCGCGCCCCGCGAGGGCTTTTTCCTGCAACAGCTCACGACAAGCCTGCCACAACGTTAGCTGGCGGTCACGGGAGGTCTGACGCACCACATCTAAAGTACGATCGCCAATCCCGCGGGTCGGTGTATTCACCACGCGCTCAAATGCGGCGTCGTCATTGCGATTAGCGATCAGGCGCAGGTAAGAGAGCGCATCTTTGATTTCCTGGCGTTCGAAGAAGCGCATCCCGCCATAAATCCGATACGGCATGCTGGCCTGTAACAACGCCTCTTCCAGTACGCGCGACTGGGCGTTGCTGCGGTACAGAATAGCGCATTGTTCAAGCGCGCCGCCGTTGTCCTGCCAGGTCTTGATGCGGTTAACCACAAAACGCGCTTCATCAAGTTCGTTGAACGCGCAGTAAAGCGAGATCGGTTCACCGTCGACACCGTCGGTCCACAGCTTTTTACCCAGACGCCCGTTGTTGTTCTCAATCAGGGCGTTCGCCGCGCTGAGGATATTGTTGGTCGAGCGGTAATTCTGCTCCAGACGAATGGTTTCTGCGCCCGGGAAATCGGTGAGGAAGCGCTGGATGTTTTCCACCTGCGCCCCGCGCCAGCCGTAGATCGACTGGTCGTCATCACCCACGATCATCACTTTACCGGTATCGCCCGCCAGCAGGCGGATCCAAGCGTATTGAATGTTGTTGGTATCCTGAAATTCGTCCACCAGGATATTGGTAAAGCGTTCGCGATAGTGCTGCAGGATATGCGGCTTGTTGAGCCACAGTTCATGGGCGCGCAGCAGCAGCTCGGCGAAATCCACCAGCCCGGCGCGGTCACACGCTTCCTGGTAAGCCTGATACACTTTCTGCCAGGTTTGCTCAACCGGGTTGCCATAGCTCTGTAGATGGTGCGGGCGCAGCCCTTCGTCTTTCTGACTATTGATAAACCACATCGCCTGACGCGGCGGCCACTGCTTCTCATCCAGGTTCATCGCCTTGATCAGGCGCTTAAGCAGACGCAATTGGTCTTCGCTGTCGAGGATCTGGAAATCCTGCGGCAGGTTGGCATCCATATGGTGCGCGCGCAGCAGACGGTGCGCCAGACCGTGGAACGTCCCCACCCACATACCACCCTGGCTGGTTCCCATGATCTGACCAATACGGTGGCGCATTTCCGCCGCCGCTTTGTTGGTAAAGGTTACCGCCATAATCGAATACGGCGAGTTGTTCTCTACCGTCAGTAACCAGGCGATACGGTGCACCAGCACGCGCGTTTTACCACTCCCCGCACCTGCCAGAACCAACATGTTGCTGCGTGGCGCGGCCACAGCCTGGCGCTGTTCGTCATTGAGGCTATCGAGCAGGTAAGAAACGTCCATTGGCACCGCCGGAATCAACAGGGCCCAGCCGGACCCCTGGGAATTTATACAGAGTTGTTGGTGATTATATCAGCGAGGTCAGAGATGCCAACTGTGAAATTTCGATATGCGGCAGCAAACGGCTGTCAGCGGTGTGCATCAGGTCGGCATTTTCCGGTTTGATCCAGCAGGCCTGCATACCACAACGGATAGCGCCCGCGACATCTGTCGTCAGGTCATCACCCACATGCAGGATCTCACCTACAGGCATTTTCAGTTTTTCCGCCGCCAGCGTGTACATGTCGCTGAACGGTTTTGATCGTCCGTCGGGACCGGCGCGCAGCACAAACTCAAAGTAATCACCCAGGCCAAACAGTTCCGGCTGCGCGTTACCGTTGGTGATCGCCACCAGCGGCCATTTGCGAGCCAGCGCTTTCAGCGTGTCATGCGTCGTCTGTGGGACTTCAATGCGGCTACGCCATTTGGCAAAATTCATCATCGCCGCATTCGCCCCCATTCTGGCTTCTGCCGCTGACAAACCCGCCTCCAGCATAGCGCGTTCTACGGCCCGGTGACGCCATTGGGTAACATCGTGATAGATTTCCGGCTCGGCGTCACGAACGGCCTGACGCAAGCGCTGTAGGTCGCTATTTTGCAGCGAATTCAACGCCGGATGGTAATTCTGTACAAACGCGAGCGCTTCCTGCTCGGTGCGTGTGATAACGGGACGGTTATCGTAAAGGGTGTCATCAAGGTCAAAGGTGAGCGCAGAAATGCGCCCCAAAGGCCGGTAAAAACGCATTATTTCCCCCGTTTGGCGCGCGGATGCGCCGCATCGTACACTGAAGCCAGGTGTTGAAAATCAAGATGGGTATAGATTTGAGTTGTGGAGAGATTGGCATGACCCAATAACTCCTGCACTCCGCGCAGATCGCCGCTCGACTCCAGCATATGCGTCGCAAAGGAGTGGCGTAATTTGTGGGGATGTACGTGGCTGTTCAGCCCCTGCTTGATACCCCATTCAGCAAAGCGTTTCTGCACGTTACGCGCCGAGATGCGTTTGCCCAGTTTGGACAGAAATAGCGCATCGTCATCGCAGCCAAAGAGTCCGCGCAGATCCAGCCAGTGCTCAATCCACGCCACCGCATTGCGGCCAATCGGCAGGCGACGCTCTTTACTGCCCTTACCCATCACCCACACTTCGCCGGTGTCGAGATCGAGATGTTTAATATCCAGCCCAACCAGTTCAGATAAACGCAGACCCGCGCCGTACATCACTTCCAGCATTGCTCTATCACGCACGGCAAGGGGGTCGTTGAGATCGATATCCAGCAGACGATTAACGTCGTCGACATCGATATTTTTAGGCAGATGACGCGGTGCTTTCGGCGCGGAAACGCTTTTTGCCGGATTGGCTTTCAGTTCGCCCTGATTAACCAGCCAGTCGAAGAAACTGCGTAACGCGGAGAGACGCAGCGCCAGACTCGCCGGCCCCAATCCTTTACGACGGCTGCGAACAGCAAAACTGCGGACCATGAGCACATCACATTGTTGCCAGCTTTGCAGACCGGTCTCTCCAGCTAACGCAATGATGGCATCAAGCTGACGCTGATAATTAAGCAAGGTGATCGGGCTAAGCTGACGCTCAACGCCCAGATAGCGCAAAAAGCGCGCCACATCCTGAGAAAGGGGTGAATCGGTCATACGCGTTCAATCCAGCGCTCCAGCAGCTCCGGCAACATCAGCGAGATTTCCTGCAGCAATTGCGTGCCTTGCCCCTGCTGGTAATGATTAACATCACGACTGCTAAACAGCATCACGCCAAGGGATCCATCCTGCCCGAGCATCGACATCGCGACTGAGCCTATGGCTTTCGCCTCCGGCATCATCACCAGCAATTCAGGACCATTGAGCGGCCCAAGATAGTGCTGCGACTGGCCCAAACGCTGGATACGCAACGGTTCAAAAGCCTGACGGCTTAATGCCAGATGGGTGAATTTTGAGGGCGCGCCTAGTCGCCAGCGATCCGGGAACAGACGAACCGTCGCTCCTGCCAGCCCTAACTCACGCGCCCAGCGATGAAATCGCATCAGCATATCGTCAAGGCTGCTGGCCGCCACCAGACGTCCTTGCAGATTTAACAGACGATAGAACAGGCTTTCATTGGCGTTGGCCTGTTCCATCAACAGCGCCATGTTCTCTTCCAGCACGTTAATATGATTACGCGCCCGCGCCATATGCCATTCCACTAAAGAGACCGTGCCCCGCACTGGGTGCGGAACTCGCATCGCTTCAACAGCCTGGGCATTACGGATAAAAAACTCAGGATTACGTTGCAGATAATCGACGACCGCCCGATCGTCGAGCTCCATGAGCGTTTCCTGTAGTTCTTCCCCTGGTTGCTTCATAAGTGAATAAATCCGTCGTAGACATGTGCCGCCGGGCCAGTCATATACAGCGGATGACCCGGACCTTTCCAGGCGATATCAAGTCGACCGCCCGGTAATTCCACCCTCACTTCTTCTGCCAGCAGCCCCTGCTGGATACCGACTGCAACGGCGGCGCATGCACCGCTGCCGCAGGCCTGCGTTTCACCCGCGCCGCGCTCATAGACGCGCAGTCGGATGTGCTCGCGTTTTACCACCTGCATAAATCCGATGTTGGCGCGTTCAGGGAAGCGTTCATGGCTTTCCAGAACCGGTCCCAGTGTTTCTACCGTGGCCGTATCAACATCATCAACCTGAATCACGCAGTGCGGGTTCCCCATTGAAACCACGCCGCACAATACTGTCTGTTCGGCCACGCGCATAATATAGGTCTTCTCTGCTTTATTAGCGCGAAAAGGAACCTGCGAGGGTTCAAAATTGGGTTCGCCCATATTCACCCGCACCAGCTCGTCGTCGGTTACGGTTAATACCATACGACCATTCGCGGTACTGACGCGAATATCGCGCTTATTGGTCAGCCCTTTCAGGCGAACAAAACGGGCAAAACAGCGGGCGCCATTGCCGCACTGTGACACTTCACTGCCGTCGGCATTAAAAATACGGTAGTGGAAATCCAGCTCCGGATCATACGGAGGTTCAACCACCAGCAGTTGATCAAATCCAACGCCGAGATGTCTGTCGGCCAGGCGGCGGATCAGCTCTGGTGAGAAAAAGACATTCTGCGTTACCGCGTCGACGACCATAAAATCGTTGCCAAGGCCATGCATTTTAGAGAATTGCATCATTCACTCCGTTCACGCGGGTACAGAAATGTAAAATCTATTCCTGCCGTTAGTAATTCACCTGAGAAGGCCCATCACTAATCCCACGATCGTTTTTCTCAGGCGTGGTGGATTGCGATTGCGGCTGAACGCTCTTGGTCGGAGGCGGCGCGGTTTTATCAGCTGGTGGGAAATAGAGCGGGCCTTTGAGCCCACAGCCCGTCAGGCTGAACAGAGTAAAAATGACAGCGAGTGGCTTTAACACGTTTTTCATTATCGATTGCCTGTAAAGTTCATGCTTTCTGTTTTCTATCATCGCAGGAGAAGGCGTAAAAGCAAGAGTTTGGCTAAAAACTGCATCGCGATTTATTCCACGTTATACTGCGGGCATCACGAAAAATAGGATAAGAAAATGAACGACAGTGAATTTCATCGCCTTGCTGACACCCTGTGGATGACCATTGAAGAACGTCTGGATGACTGGGATGGCGACAGCGATATTGATTGTGAGATCAACGGCGGCGTTCTGACCATCAGTTTCGAAAACGGCAGCAAAATTATCATTAACCGTCAGGAGCCGCTGCACCAGGTATGGCTGGCGACCAAACAGGGCGGCTACCACTTTGACCTGAAAGGCGACGAGTGGATCTGCGACCGAAGCGGCGAAACGTTCTGGGATCTGCTGGAACAGGCGGCAACGCAGCAGGCGGGTGAAGAGGTGAGCTTCCGCTAAGTGTGATTGCCGGATGCGCTTCGCTTATCCGGCCTGGGTATCTCGCGCATTTGGAGGCCGGATAAGGTGTTTACACCGCCATCCGGCACTATGCTTAAGAGAAATACTGCTGCAACTGAGGCGCGTCGTTGTCCTGATTAACGGGCGGAACAGCGCTAATCGGCTGGGTGCGGAACGGAATCACCTGCGCGCGCCCGTCGGTTTTCACAATCTGATAGAACTGCGGCAGGTTAAAGTTGATGAAACTGGAGCCGTAGGTAAAACGATCGTGCGACGATGAGTAGAAACGGCTGACGTCGCGTACCAGTTCCTCTTTACTACCTTCGCAGTGGTGATACACCTCAGCCCGATTGCTTTCGTCCAGAATGTAGATATTAAAGCCCTGCTCATCACCCGTTTCTTCGAAAAAGAACTGAATAATCCCTTCACTGGCAAAACCGTCTACCACCGACGGCAGTTTCACATGGTTGGTCTCAACCTGGACGGAAAGTCCGTGCAGTTTGTTATGTGAAATCGCGCCATAGAATTCAATCGCGTTTTCCAGCTTCTGCACCGAGACGTTCAGACGTTCGAAGAACAGCCCCCACGTCTGGCCGGAAACACGCAGCGCTTTGAAGCGTCCGGTTTCCTGACGGGTGCTGGACAGACGTAATTCGATGCACTCAGACACCAGTTGCTGAACGCGGGTGCGAATTAAACCGCGCAGATGCTGGCTATAGCAGAAGACCTCGACGCTATCTGGCGGCGCGGCATCCTGGTGCATTTTGCCCAGAATCGTTTTTAACGCTTCAATCATCGCCTGCTCGCCGTTGAAGTGCAGCGTACGCACCTCATTCCACGAGTTGCGGTACAGCAGGTCTACGCTACCCACCAGGCATTTTTGCTCTTCACCAAAACTGAAGACGTCCAGCTTACGGAAATCAAAATGCACCACCTGATTGCGAAACGCTGCCGTCGGGTCATATTCGAGGTTAACGATAATCGCCAGATGGCGAATTTCGCATGGGCTATAGAGCGCTTTCGGCGTTGGCGCAGGTAGTCGCAGTGGGAAGTGGTGCGACACGTCGGCGACCATTTCCTGCAGCTTCGGCAAATCAACAATGCCGTTGCCCTTAATAAACAAATGCGTACGCGAGGTCAGCAAGCCATTGAACCAGGCCCACGCCACCAGCTTGTTGAGATAGCGGTTATATTCCAGCGGCTGATGGCTGATGATCGAGTCCATGTTAGGCGCGCGGTTGTAGAGATACCAACCCGAACGGTTGGCACGACCCGGCGGTACATGGATAAAGGTCAGATTCGGTTCCGAGAGATCCGGAGATATCTGCGGGTTCACCAGCGTGACCTTACCCGGCAACGCTTCAAACGCAGCATACAGCTTACGGGTCAGCACGCCGATATCCTGCGGACTGGCGCTGACGCTGAGGTTATTGCGCCGCGCAAAGCGGATCAGGTTACGATAGCTCTGCATCATCGCATCGAGCAGTTCGTTATGCGCTTCACGTACCTGGTCAATCTTCCAGTTAGCGCGGTTATCCAGCATGGTCAGACGGGTGTCATCCCAGCCCCACTCTTTCACTAACTGACTTAATACTTCACGACGCCAGCCCACGCAGGCGCGCTCGCGGCTCAGTTTCTCGCACACTTTTAAGTAGAAACATCGACGTACTAAATCCAGGCGAGTCGGATCTTCGATCGCCGTGAGGTATTCGGTAACGCGCTCCAGCATCATGCAGTAAGGGTCAAGACCAAAAGAGACGATCTCGCCATCATGCAAGCGCTGTTTAATGTCTTTCGCCAACAGGCGTGGGTTGGGATATTCCCAGGAATAGGCTTCCAGCAACAGCGTTTTCAGCACCGCTTTATACGGGGAGTCGATACTCTTGTACAACTGCCAGAGGCTGGCGCCAAAGTACTCTTCGGCGGAAAGCGAACTGAGTCCGCCGAGATCCAGCCATTCGTTTGGCGTTAACACCCCCTGTGCGTAGAGCGTCATGACGTAATCGTCGTAGTGCTCTTCTTCGTCGCCCGGCACCATATTCCACAGAATACGTTTACCCGCGAGGCGCACAGCGGTGCGATAGAATTCATCCAGCAACAGGATATGCTGCGTCGAACCACAGTCTTCACCACCCAGACTGCCGCTTTCATTGTGACGGAAACGGTTTTCATCAATCAGGAAGAAACTGACTTCCACACCCAGCGAGGCCGCCCAGCTTTCCAGCAGGCTACATTTTCGCTGCAGCAGCTGGCGCTCTTCGCTATCCAGCCAGGATTGATGGCAGACCCAGATATCAAGGTCAGACGAACAGCTTTGCCCTACCGAAGAGGTACTGCCCATTGAGTAAACGCCGGTGATCGGCAGTTCGCCCTTCGGCGGGTCCTGCGGCGACATACCGCGGTACAGTTCCAGCTCGTTCAGGTAGTGGCGTTGGGTTTCATCAGGCGTGTAAAGGCATATGCCCTTGGGAACGTTACCATCAAGGTAACCCGGCATCAGCGGATGGTGGTAGTGCAATAATGTCGGCAGCAGACTGTATACCTGCTGGAAAGCAGGTCCCATGGCAGCAAGCGCGCGATCCACACGCAGTTGATTTATGGCATCCAGTCTCTGTTTCAGAGTCTCAATATAGAGGTACAAGACGTATCGCCTGATGTTGCATCCGTCATGGCGTCGATAGCAGCGGCGCAAACGCTCACCACCCTCGTCATCAGTCCGGATAAACCGTATGTCAAAAATAACCGTTACCTTTTTCCCCTGCACTTTTATTAGTTACAGATGAAAAAATGGTCTAAAACGTGATCAATTTAACACCTTGCTCATTGACCGTAAAGAAAGATGCGCTACATACCAGTGTAGCACCGTTCGTTACGTGTAAATTCCTTCATACGGTCGGGAGGTTTTTCTCGTCATTATTCACTGACAGTGATGATGCAGCGCCTTTCCTCTCACTTACGTTTGAGCGTAACGCTGACATCCCTTTGATAAGGATGTTAGGATGGTCAATGATTGATAATGACGGTAACAAGCATGTTAGACAATGTTTTGAGAATTGCCACACGCCAAAGCCCCCTTGCGCTCTGGCAGGCACATTATGTCAAAGACGCCTTAATGGCAAACCACCCAGGTCTGATCGTGGAACTGGTTCCTATGGTAACCCGTGGCGATGTGATCCTTGATACCCCGCTGGCGAAAGTCGGAGGGAAAGGGTTGTTTGTTAAAGAGCTGGAAGTCGCGCTGCTGGAAAAACGCGCCGATATCGCCGTGCATTCCATGAAGGATGTGCCGGTTGAATTCCCTGACGGTCTTGGACTGGTCACCATTTGCGAGCGAGAGGATCCGCGTGATGCTTTCGTCTCAAATAAGTACAACACGTTGGATGAACTCCCCGCAGGCAGCATCGTTGGGACATCCAGTTTGCGTCGCCAGTGCCAGTTGGCGAAGCGTCGCCCGGATCTCGTCATCCGTTCGCTGCGCGGCAACGTAGGCACGCGCCTCAGCAAACTGGATAACGGCGATTATGACGCCATTATTCTGGCGGTCGCTGGATTAAAACGTTTAGGTCTTGAGTCGCGAGTCCGTACCGCTCTGCCGCCGGAAGTCTCCCTGCCCGCTGTCGGACAAGGCGCAGTAGGCATAGAATGTCGACTGGATGATATGCGCACTCAGGCGCTGTTAGCGCCGCTCAACCATGAAGAAACCGCGCTACGCGTCAAAGCAGAACGCGCCATGAACACCCGCCTGGAAGGGGGATGTCAGGTACCTATTGGTAGCTATGCCGAAATCATCGACGGTGAGATTTGGCTACGTGCGCTGGTCGGCGCGCCAGACGGTTCACAGATGGTATGCGGAGAACGTCGCGGCGCCACACAGGATGCCGAACAGATGGGCATCTCTCTGGCAGAAGAACTGCTGGAGAACGGTGCGCGCGCCATTCTGGCTGAAGTTTATAACGGAGAAGCACCCGCATGAGTATTCTGGTCACCCGCCCGTCTCCCGCTGGGGAAGAGTTAGTGAGCCGTCTGCGCACACTGGGGCAGGTGGCCTGGAGTTTTCCGCTCATCGAGTTTTCACCTGGTCGGGAACTGGCAACGCTTGCTTCCCGACTGTCGGCGCTGACGGAGAACGATCTGGTCTTCGCCCTCTCGCAGCACGCCGTTACCTTTGCAGATGCCGAGCTTCAGCAGCAAGAGAAAAGCTGGCCATCCCTTCCGCAGTATTTTGCCATTGGCCGTACAACGGCGCTGGCGCTGCATACTGTTAGCGGCTTCAATATTCACTACCCTCTGGATCGGGAAATTAGCGAAGTCTTGCTACAATTACCTGAATTACAAAATATTGCGGGAAAACGCGCGCTTATATTACGCGGCAACGGTGGCCGTGAGCTGATAGGTGAAACCCTGACGGCACGCGGAGCCGATGTCGATTTTTGTGAATGTTATCAACGCAGTGCAAAATATTACGATGGTGCAGAAGAAGCGATGCGCTGGCAATCCCGTGGCGTAACCACGGTGGTCGTCACTAGCGGAGAGATGCTACAACAGCTCTGGACGCTTATTCCACAGTGGTATCGTGAGCACTGGTTACTACGCTGTCGGCTGCTGGTCGTCAGTGAGCGTCTGGCGCACCTCGCCCGGGAACTGGGCTGGCAAGATATTAAGGTCGCTGATAACGCCGACAACGATGCGCTACTACGCGCATTACAATAACTCTCATAATGGGATGCCATAATGACGGAACAAGAAAAATCCTCCGCCGTGGTTGAAGAGACCAGGGAGGCCGTGGAAACCACGTCACAGCCAGTTAATACTGAAAAAAAGAGTAAGAACAGCACGGCGCTGATTCTGAGCGCTGTGGCGATTGCTATTGCGCTGGCAGCAGGCGTTGGGCTGTACGGCTGGGGGAAACAACAGGCAACAACACAAACGGCAACCAGCGATGCGCTGGCGAACCAGCTGACGGCACTGCAAAAAGCGCAGGAAAGCCAGAAAGCTGAGCTGGAAGGTATTATTAAACAGCAGGCAACGCAGCTGGATGAAGCCACTCGCCAGCAGGCCGCGCTGGTCAAACAGCTTGATGAAGTCCAGCAAAAAGTCGCCACCATCTCCGGCAGCGATGCTGGAACATGGCTGCTGGCGCAGGCTGATTTCCTGGTGAAACTGGCTGGTCGCAAATTATGGAGCGATCAGGACGTCACTACCGCCGCGGCGCTGCTGAAAAGCGCCGATGCCAGTCTGGCAGATATGAACGACCCGAGCTTAATTACCGCGCGACGTGCGATTACTGACGATATCGCGAGCCTCTCCGCGGTGACTCAGGTCGACTATGACGGCATTATCCTGAAAGTGAATCAACTCTCTAATCAGATCGATAACCTGCGTTTGGCCGACAACGACACCGACGATTCACCGATGGACTCGGACAGCAGCGAGCTTTCCAGCTCGATTAGCGAATGGCGCGTCAATCTGCAAAAAAGCTGGCAGAACTTTATGGACAGCTTTATCACCGTGCGCCGTCGTGATGAAACTGCCGTACCGCTGCTGGCACCGAACCAGGACGTTTACTTACGTGAAAATATCCGTTCCCGCCTGTTAGTAGCTGCACAGGCCGTGCCGCGTCATCAGGAAGAGACATACCGCCAGGCGCTGGAAAATGTCTCCACATGGGTGCGTGCTTACTACGACACCGACGATGCAGCGACCAAAGCGTTCCTTGAAGAAGTAGACCAACTGAGCCAGCAAAGCATCAGTATGGATGTCCCGGAAACGCTGCAGAGTCAGGCTATTCTCGACAAGTTAATGCAGACCCGCGTACGTAATTTACTGGCGCAACCTGCCACAGCACCGGTAGCAGCAGCGCCAGCGCCTTCGACAGACGCTCCGGCAACCGCGCCGCAAGGAGAATAATGATGCTAAAAGTATTGTTGCTCTTTGTGCTGTTGATCGCCGGGATCGTCGTCGGTCCGATGATAGCCGGTCATCAGGGCTATGTGCTGATCCAGACGGATAACTACAATATCGAAACCAGCGTGACGGGCCTGGTGATCATCCTGATCGTCGCCATGGTCGTCCTGTTTGCGATTGAATGGCTGTTGCGCCGAATTTTCCGCACCGGCGCACATACCCGTGGGTGGTTTGTGGGTCGTAAACGTCGTCGCGCCCGTAAGCAGACCGAACAGGCGCTGCTCAAACTGGCAGAAGGTGACTATCAGCAGGTTGAGAAGCTGATGTCGAAAAATGCCGATCATGCAGAACAGCCAGTAGTGAATTACCTGCTGGCGGCAGAAGCGGCTCAGCAGCGCGGTGACGAAGCTCGCGCCAACCAACACCTTGAGCGTGCTGCCGAACTGGCGGGAAATGATACGATCCCGGTAGAAATCGCTCGCGTTCGCCTGCAACTGGCGCGTAATGAAAATCACGCCGCACGCCACAGCATAGACAAACTGCTGGAAGTAACGCCACGTCATCCGGAAGTGCTGCGTCTGGCTGAGCAGGCCTACATTCGCACCGGCGCATGGAGTTCCTTGCTGGATATCATCCCATCCATGGCAAAAGCGCAAGTGGGTGATGACGAGCACCGCGCCATGCTGGAACAACAGGCATGGGTTGGCTTGATGGATCAGGTCCGTGCCGATCAGGGCAGCGAGGGGCTGCGTGCATGGTGGAAAAACCAGAACCGTAAAACCCGTCATCAGGTTGCTTTGCAGGTAGCAATGGCTGAACATCTGATTGAGTGTGACGATCACGATACGGCGCAGCAGGTCATCATTGATGGTTTGAA
This sequence comes from Citrobacter sp. LUTT5, assembly GCF_009905315.1. NCBI lineage: Bacteria > Pseudomonadati > Pseudomonadota > Gammaproteobacteria > Enterobacterales > Enterobacteriaceae > Citrobacter > Citrobacter sp. LUTT5. The sequence goes on from NZ_CP047606.1 coordinate 4,940,619, forward strand.
ACGTCAGTACGATGACCGCCTGGTGCTACCGATCCCGCGTCTGAAAACCAATAATCCGGAGCAGATAGAGAAAGTGTTGCGCCAGCAGATTAAAGCCGTGGGCGATCGCCCGTTGCTGTGGAGTACGCTGGGTCAGTCGTTAATGAAGCATGGGGAATGGCAGGAAGCCACGCTCGCCTTCCGTGCCGCTCTCAAACAGCGCCCGGATGCCTATGACTACGCCTGGCTTGCTGACGCGCTGGACAGACTGCATCAACCGGAAGAAGCCGCCACCATGCGTCGTGATGGCCTGATGTTGACGTTGCAGAACAACAATCCCCCGCAGTAACTCCTGAATGCCCGGTGGCGCTTTCGCTTACCGGGCCTACATATTTTTCATCTCGTATACACAAAATCATTCGAGAAGCAGCTCGAAGGATTTTGTGTATGCATAAAAAAACGCCCGCTCGGTAAGGAGCAGGCGTTAAACAGGTCTGTATGACAACATAAATGGGTGCTTCACTCAACGTTATGTCCATGGTGTTTGATGAGGCTACGCGACATCTGTCTGTGGACGATAAGCACCGTAAACGGCTCTGCATCATTCCTGAGTTTATGAGGCCAGAGGGCGAACATAAGAGATGGAATGAGCATCTACCTGCATATTATTGCACAAGGCATGCCACGATTGCACTGCAAAAACCAGGTATTCGGACTTTTTAAGACATCAGGTAATTCGCGGGAATAAAGGCAGAGAAGGGAAAATCAGAAAACAAAAAACCCCGCCGAAGCGGGGTTCAAAATTGGTCGGCGAGAGAGGATTCGAACCTCCGACCCACTGGTCCCAAACCAGTTGCGCTACCAAGCTGCGCTACTCGCCGTTTTACTGCTTTTTGAATTTTTAGTTCAATTCTTTAAGTCGTGGTGCGAGGGGGGGGACTCGAACCCCCACATCCTAAGGACACTAACACCTGAAGCTAGCGCGTCTACCAATTCCGCCACCTTCGCATTTCACAACTTTAAATTAATGGGGTGGCTAATGGGATTCGAACCCACGACAACTGGAATCACAATCCAGGGCTCTACCAACTGAGCTATAGCCACCACTGCAAATCTTTTACGCGGTATTAAAACCACCGCAGCTCTGGCACCCTACTAAATGGTGCGCCCGACAGGATTCGAACCTGAGACCTCTGCCTCCGGAGGGCAGCGCTCTATCCAGCTGAGCTACGGGCGCTTAGCGCCGTTGCGGGGCTGGATATTACGGAGGTCTCGGTCTTCTGTCTAGTGCTTTTTTAAAATAAATTATCGTTTGGTCATGGTTTGTGCGTTTTGTCGCTTATTCCCGCAATTTATGGGCTGTGCCATGACGATTCAGACCAAAAACCTTATAAATGAACGTCACGGCCAACAAGAAACCCATGCCAACAAAAAGCGACATTCGGGTATCTTCATTAAAGTACATGCCAATTAATACGCAAATCAGGAACGCCATCGTCAAATAATTCGCCCACGGGAACAGAATGGAGCGGAATGGATGACTGGCAATCGCCGCTTTATGCGCCTGACGGAAACGCAGCTGGCTTATCAGGATCACAAACCACGGCACCATCCCCGGCAACACGCTGGCGCTATAGACATAAACAAACACGCGCTGCGGATTGGGAATGATGTAGTTCAGGCACGAACCAATCAGCAGGATCGCGATAGAAATGGCCACGCCGGCAACCGGTACGCCATGGCGAGAAACTTTCCCAACAGCGGCGGGGAGTTGGCGATTCTTGGCCAGCGCGTAGAGCATACGCCCACAGCTGTACATACCGCTGTTACAGCCAGACAGCGCCGCCGTCAGGACCACAAAGTTAATAATCCCCGCCGCGGCGGTAATACCAATCTTGGCAAAGGTGAGAACAAACGGACTGCCGTTGCTGCCAATCTCATTCCACGGGAAAATAGTGACGATAACAAAAATTGCGCCAACGTAGAAAATCAGGATACGCCACAGCACTTTACCTACCGCGCTACGCAGCGTGACCTGTGGGTTCTTCGCTTCACCTGCAGTAATGCCGATCAGCTCCACGCCCTGGTAAGAAGCCACGACAATACACAATGCCGTCAGGAAGCCCTTCCAACCACCAGCAAAGAAACCGCCGTGTTCGGTCAGGTTGCCAAAGCCGATCGCCTGACCGCCATTACCAAAACCGAAGAAAATCACCCCTAACCCAATGACGATCATCACAATGATGGTGGTCACTTTGATCATGGCAAACCAGAACTCAATTTCACCATACAAGCGAACTGCGGCGAGGTTCGCCAATGCAACCAATCCGACCGCGATCAGTGCGGGTATCCATTGCGCCATTTCCGGGAACCAGAACTGGACGTACACCCCGATGGCGGTAATCTCTGAGATCCCCACCGCCATCCACATAAACCAGTATGACCAGGCGGTGAGATAGCCAAAGAAGGGGCTCATATAACGGTGAGCGTAAACAGCGAATGAACCGGCAACCGGCTCGAGGAATAACATCTCCCCCATAGAACGCATAATGAAAAATACGAACAGCCCAGCGACGATATACGCCAGCAGAACCGAAGGTCCCGCCCATTTCAGGGTACTGGCGGCCCCCATAAACAGCCCGACGCCAATAGTGCCCCCGAGGGCAATTAATTCGATGTGACGAGCCTCCAGCCCACGCTGTAGCTCAGGTTTGTTCTCGGCCATAAATCCTCTTGTTGTGTTTGCATACTGTCCGGTATTACCGGTTCTCGTTATGGGTACATCTTGTTATGTCATAACAGGCCATACGACACCGACCGCTTAGCGATTGGCGTCAAAACTCCACGGCACTGAAATGATTGTTGCGAATGGTTTCCTAAAATCGCTTAAATGGCAATTAAAGCATTCAAAAAATGAATACATTGTGCGAGAAAGCAGCGATTATGTTGTAAATAAGTAGCGTAATTAGCAGATCACGCTACTTATCAGAGGAGAGAGGGCGTCAGAGGTTGCCGGTATAGTGCCAGCGGAGATAGCGTAATAAGCGAAGTTGTCGAGTAATACGGCTCGGTTGCGACAATAAGCGATACAGCCACTCCAGCCCCAGATTTTGCCAGATTTTAGGCGCACGCTTAACGTGACCGGTAAAGACGTCGTAGGTGCCACCCACGCCCATATACAGCGCGTCAGGGTGAGTCTTGCGGCAATCACGCATAAAGATCTCTTGTTTCGGCGAACCCATCGCCACCGTCACAATTTGCGCGCCGCTGGCGTGAATACGCTCAAATAACGCCTGACGCTGCTCTGGGGTAAAATAACCATCCTGGCTACCCACAATGTTCACACGCCACTGTGCACGTAGTTTTGCTTCTGTTTGCGCCAGAACTTCAGGCTTGCCACCAACCAGGAAAACAGGCGTTCCGTTTTGCCCAGCTCGCGCCATCAGCGCTTCCCAAAGGTCAGCACCGGCCACACGTGAAACCTGCGCCTGTGGGAATTTTTTGCGCACCGAACGCACCACGCTAATCCCATCCGCATATTTGAACTCCGCGGCGTTGATCAGCTCCCTCACTTCAGGATTATCTTCTGCTGTCAGCATTTTCTCAGCGTTGATAGCCACCAGCGTTCCTGACCTGAGGTGTCCTTCGGCAAACAGGTAATTCAGCGCATGTTGCATATCGCGCCAGCCAATCAGTTGTAATCCGCGCAGCGAATACAGCGGCGCAGTTATGTTATCTGTCATTACGATCCTTCAATTTGTGTCCGGGGCAGCGACTTGATTCGTTTATGGATGAGTCCTGCGCTATCGAATAGCCAAAACAGCAGTTTTGCCATCAGTAGGCAAACGCCAAAAATCACGAGGAAAAAGACCACTCGCGAGACAAACGAATCCAGCCCTTCACGTGCCAACACGATCATATTGAAAATGGCGCCAAAACAGAAACTGTGCAAAATCGCCGCCTTATAGCGATTGGTTTCTTGGTTACCTAGCTCATACAGCCAGTCGAACCACTTGATAATGAGTCCAACGACAATCGCGCCTAATGGTATAAAAAGCGCCCCGCCCATCACCACCAGTGAACCAATTAACGTCGGCGAAATCGCCAGTCCTGAGTGGTTGTTCAACACTTCCCAGGTAAAGTAGTTCGCTGAGTTGAGTACAATACTCGGCCGCCCAGGCCACAGCCAGGAAGGAATAAAGACGTAGAAGTCACGGACGATCGGCGCCAGCCCCTGGAACTCAATATTGTGGTAATTCTGCAGCAACAGCGCCAGGTTCTCCCACGGCGAGAAGGTGTCGCGCGTAAGGTACAGGAACGTATAGAACGCCTCATCGCCGCTAACGCTCATTCCGTAGCGCTTCAACGCCAGCCAGAACATCCCGACAATACCCAGCACGCCTGCTGCGACCAACATCCACAGCGAAATCCAGCCGCGAATAATGCCGATAAACAAGAAGATGGCAAACGCGATAATGATATTGGCGCGCGTCCCACCCACAATCATATAGGTCAGCAAACCAAACGCGACGGTACTCACCAGGAAGAACAACCACGCTTTGCTGTCCTGACGCAGGAAATAAACCACCAGCATGGCCGGAATGAAGAAGTAGAAGAAACGCTTCAGAGCGACCCCAGAGACTTCGCTGGAAAAAATCTGGCTATAGGATTGCAGTCTGAACAGCAGGAATCCGTTGTGCATAAAGAAGACGCCCACGCTCACCAGCGCAATCGCCATCAGGATAACCCAGGTCAAATGGGCTTCAACGCGATTGATGGTAAACAGCGGCCTGCGCGGCTTACCCTCTACTCGCTTACGCAATCGCGTTTTATACGTCACGTAGTAGACGGCATAGAAACAGGCTGCTGACAGCAAGGCCTGCAGCAGGATCTCCGGCGGAGCCACTGCCACATCAAAGCGGAACACCAGGATGCTGGTTAACGGGAATCCGAAGAAGAACGTCAGCAAGAACAACAATGAGAAGAAAACATTGAAGTTAAAACGTACGCGGCGGAACTCAAACCAGGTCAGCGTGGCGATAAATAAGGTAGAGAGCAGCCAGACTACCAGCAGACCGCTGAATTGCATCAGGCTCATACGGTTTCTCCTGAAGCAATGCGCAGCGCGTTATACCACGGCTGCAGATAATTCGGGCTAAAGAAGGTAATCGTGTTTTTATCTACCGATGCCAACTGGCGCTGCGCTTCACGTACGACGCCTTCATTGAGATCATCCGTGGTAAATAACACTGGAAGATTCTGTTCCACCATATCCTGCCAGAAGGGATTTTCACGGTTGAGCACGCACGGGATACCCGCCTGGATCAGCAAACACAGGGTACCGATCCCCTGCTGTCGGGCAAAAATAAAGTAACCCAAATCGCATTGCCGCAATAATGTTAGATAGGCATCAAATTCCAGCTTTTCACTTAAAATTTGCAGATTATCAGCGCTAAATAATGCCATACCGGCCTGGCGAACCTCGTCGATATAGGCCTCATTATTGGCGGGATAACCCATCGGCACAATCACGTTCACCGTGTCGCCGAACTGCTGATGGACAGCACGCAGCGCGGCAACATGCTCATTGCTGCGATCGCCAGAGTTGCCAACCAGCACCGTCATCTTGCCGCTGCGCTGACAATCATTGCTCATGTTATTGAGTGAAGGATCCATTCGCGTTGGGAAATAGAGCAACTCACCCCGTACATGCGGATGTTGCTCGGCGAAATAACGTAAATCGCCCCGTGTGGCAAACACGCAGCCCACGCGATTCTGCGCCATGCGGCGAATCGGGTAAAACAGGCGGAATTTCAGCCCACTGGAGACTTCGTATAAATCAGCACCCCAGATATGCCAGTAAAACTGCGTCGGTTTAATTCCCCCGCCCAGCAGCGCCAACCACAGGCTGGTGTTGAACTGACCGTGGAAGAAGAATCGCTGTTGGCGATTCGCTTTTGCTTTCGCGATAACTGCTTCGGCTAACGCTTTTTTCCCGCTGTAAAAACTCAGCGATAACGCCGGGCAGCTCTCACTGAATCCCGCATCCTGACCGGCAACCATAAACGTGCGCGCGTGCTCGCTCGTCGCGGCAAGCGAGTCGTTGAAAAACCGCAACACGGTTTGGTTATGGTGAGGGATATCCGATCCCAGAACGTGAATCAGTACAGTCATGCCCGCCTACGCCAGAGTAAAAACACGCCACAACAAAGTGAAAAATAGACGATGTACGTTGCCATATAAGCCTGTGCCGCTCCCAGCGCACCATGTGCAGGGATCAGCCAGTGAGCAAACATCGTCAATAACATGAACTGGCTAATTTCAGCCAAAATATAAAACCGCAGCGACGCTTTCGCGATCACCAGATACCCAAAGACATACGCCCCCACTTTCAGCACATCGCCGACCAGTTGCCAGGCAAACAGGTCGCGCATGGCGGTGAATTTTGCGGAGAAAAGCAGCCAGATTGCAAAGTCACGCAATAGCCAAACGGTAAAGCTCGCGGCGGCAACTGCTGGTAGCACGAACTTCAGCGACTTAACCACCTCGCGCGTAATGTCGCGCTTTTCAGTGAGTCGCGACAACGTCGGCAGCAAGTAAACGCTGAATGAAGCGGTAATGAATTGCAGATAAGCATCAGAGATACTGCTTACCCCCTGCCAAATCCCCACATCATCCCAACTGTACTGCGCCGCCAACAGGTTTCGCATCATTACGTATGCCACAGGCAACGTTACGGAGGTAATCAGCGCCATCAGCGTAAACTTGCTTAGCTGTCCAGCCAGACCGTTATCCCACGAGGGTTTCAGGTAATGCAGCGGAATCGCCCCACGCTTAATCAGCATAATAGCGGCGGGGATAACGACCAACGCGGGCACTAACGCCAGACCCAGCAAAGCGCCTTCATACCCTCCCAGGCGATAACAGCCATAATAAGCCACTACGCCCACCAGACTACCCACAATCAGCGACAGCGCGTTACCCGCCGCATCGCGAAACCCCTTCATCAACGCCAGCAGCAGATTCGCCCAGGCAATGCCCATCTGCACCAGCGCAACCAGTCTTACCAGCCCCTGATAATGAGTATGACCAAACAATCCCTGACTGATTGGTGCGGCCGCCAGCAGAAAAATCACCGCCATCAGCGTAGAGAATCCCAGCACCATCGCGGAAGATGTACCGACGACCTTGTGGAGCTGGTTCGGATCGTCATGGTGCTGCGCAACATATTTCGTGACACCGTTGAAAATGCCGGCCCCCGCCAGGACACCAAGCACGGTGACCATCTGGCGGAAGTTACCCGCCTGCCCCACGCCTGCCGGGCCAAACGACACCGCCAGCAGCTTCACGACCAGCAAACCCGCACCAATTTTTACCAGCGTACTGGCTGCCGTCCATAAGGACGCTTTAGCAAGCGACATTTCAGGCGAAGTAGTTGAGTAAGGTCGAAATTACCGTTCGCTGGTTGACCGGCGACAGGTTGTAGAACAGCGGTAAACGCAGCAAACGCTCGCTCTCTTTGGTGGTGTAACGATCAACACCGGCAAATACGCCGAATTTGTCGCCAGCCGGGCAATCATGCAGCGGGATGTAGTGGAACACCGCCATAATTTCAGCTTCTTTCAGGAAGTTAATCAACGCCGTGCGATCGTCGATATCGCGCAGCTTGATGTAAAACATATGGGCGTTTTGCACGCAGCCGTCTGGTACAGAAGGCAGCTCGATACGTCCAGCACGCGCCAGCGGTTCAAGAGCATCATAGTAGTTCTGCCACAGCGTCAGACGCTGCTGGTTAATGCGGTCCGCTGCTTCCAGCTGCGCCCACAGATAGGCGGCCTGTAGATCGGACATCAAATAGCTGGAGCCGATATCACGCCAGGTATATTTATCTACCTGGCCACGGAAAAACTGGCTGCGGTTTGTCCCTTTTTCACGGATGATCTCTGCACGTTCGACTAATTTTTTATCATTAATCAGCGTCGCACCGCCTTCACCACCTGCGGTATAGTTTTTGGTCTCATGAAAGCTAAAGCAACCGATGTGACCAATCGTCCCCAGCGCCCGACCTTTGTAAGTCGACATAACGCCCTGGGCCGCATCTTCCACCACAAACAGGTTATGTTTGGTCGCCAGCGCCATAATAGTATCCATTTCGCAGGCCACGCCTGCGTAATGCACCGGCACAATCGCGCGGGTTTTGTCGGTGATCGCCGCTTCAATCAGCGTTTCGTCAATGTTCATGGTATCCGGGCGGATATCAACAAAGACAATTTTCGCGCCTCGCAGCACGAAAGCATTGGCCGTGGATACAAACGTATAGCTTGGCATAATGACTTCGTCGCCAGGCTGGATATCCAGCAGCAATGCCGCCATCTCAAGCGATGCGGTGCAGGAAGGCGTCAGCAATACTTTCTCGCTGCCAAAATGCTGTTCCAGCCACTGCTGGCAGCGACGGGTAAAACCGCCGTCGCCACACAGTTTGCCGCTGTTCATCGCAGTCTGCATGTAATCGAGTTCAGTGCCCACCACCGGCGGTGCGTTAAATGGAATCATCGTGTCACCTGTATAACCAATACGCGGTGCTTTCCACATTCGCACCACTGTGTATATAACGTTTAAGCGCGGCGGTATTGCCCATTTGGGTCGCCACACGCAGTGCTGTTTTACCGTGAGCCTGCGCCCAGCAAAGCGCGGCCTGCATCAGTTCTGCTCCCGCCCCACGCCCGGCTAGCAGGCCAATTCGCGCCTCGGTCGCATTCAGTTCACGCAGCGAGACATAGCCACGAATCTCACCTGTTGGTGTACGAAAAACGAGGCATTGATGATCGAACGTCCCCAGCACCGCGTTTTCAATCCACTGCGCATAAAAACGCGCGCTGGCATCTGCGGCATACCACGGGGCGCGAAAACGACTTTGCGCGAACGCCTGTCCTGCCAGATGGCGTAATGCAGGGATATCCGTAGTTTGTGCGACCTGCGCACCGGGGTCACCATGCGCACACGTCACTGGCAGCACAAAATCCACTTCACCTTCAACCAGTGAGAAGCCCATTTGTTGCAGGGCATCTAATGCTTGGGTATTGGCGGCAGGTATTTTTGCCTGTACCCGCGACCAGGGCTGCAACGCATCCGCAGTCAGAACCGACGCGTGTTGGTCAAAACGCACAATAGCGCTATGCACGCCAAAGAACGTATTTTCCCAGCTAAGCGGCTCAATACTGGCGCGGACGAGCACGGAGCAGCTCCAACAAATATTGGCCATATCCCGTTTTGGCCAGTGAACTGGCGGCACGCTTCACGCCTTCGTCATCCAGCCAACCGTTACGCCAGGCGATTTCTTCCAGACAGGCTATTTTAAAGCCCTGGCGTTTCTCTACCGTCTGCACAAAAGTACTCGCTTCGATCAAACTGTCATGCGTACCGGTATCAAGCCAGGCAAAACCACGCCCAAGCAACTCTACCGTCAGGTGTCCGTCATCAAGATACATCTGATTAATGGACGTAATCTCCAGTTCTCCACGCTCAGACGGTTTTACGCGTTTTGCATATTCCACCACTTTACTGTCATAGAAATAGAGTCCTGTCACCGCCCAGTTAGACTTCGGTTCTTTCGGTTTCTCTTCCAGTGAGACTGCGCGAAAATTTTCGTCAAACTCAACAACACCAAAACGTTCAGGATCCATCACCTGATAGCCAAACACCGTCGCGCCTTGCGTTCGGGCAGCCACATGACGCAGTTTTGGACTAAATCCCTGACCAAAGAAGATATTGTCTCCTAACACCAGACATGATGGTTCACCGTTAAGGAACGTTTCACCAATGATAAACGCCTGTGCTAATCCATCCGGACTGGGTTGCTCAGCATAGTGCAATTCAATGCCGAACTCAGATCCATCGCCCAGTAAGCGCTGGAAATAGCCTTTATCTTCCGGTGTAGTGATAATCAGGATTTCGCGAATTCCCGCCAGCATCAATACTGATAACGGGTAGTAAATCATCGGCTTATCGTAAATAGGCAATAGCTGCTTTGATACGCCACGCGTAATGGGATACAGGCGAGTACCTGAGCCCCCCGCCAGAATGATACCTTTCATGCGTTGTCTCCTCCGGGAGCCAAAACCAGGCTGTTAGCCCTTCAGACCTAAACGTTCGCCCTGGTAACTGCCGTCCTGCACGGGTTTCCACCATGCCTGATTAGCCAGATACCACTGCACGGTTTTGCGCATTCCGCTTTCAAACGTTTCTTTCGGCATCCAGCCTAGTTCACGCGCAATTTTCGACGCGTCAATGGCATAACGCAAGTCATGACCCGGGCGATCGTCCACAAAAGCGATCAAGTCGCGGTACTGCGCGATACCCTGCGGCTTTTGCGGTGCCAGCTCTTCCAACAGGCTGCAAACTGTTTCGACAACCTCCAGGTTTTTACGCTCGTTATGGCCACCAATATTATAAGTTTCTCCCACCGCGCCCGCTTTCACCACACAATAGAGCGCCCTTGCGTGATCTTCTACATACAACCAGTCACGGATCTGTTGTCCATTGCCGTATACCGGTAACGCTTTTCCCGCCAATGCATTAAGGATCATCAGCGGAATCAGTTTTTCCGGGAAATGGTACGGACCATAGTTGTTAGAACAGTTGGTTATCAGTGTTGGCAGACCGTAGGTACGTAGCCAGGCACGGACAAGATGATCGCTGCTGGCTTTCGACGCGGAATAAGGGCTGCTCGGCGCATACGGTGTGGTTTCGGTGAAGAAATCATCCGTAGACTCCAGGTCGCCATACACCTCGTCAGTCGAGATATGGTGGAAACGAAACGCTGATTTTTTCTCGCTGGTTAAATAACTCCAGTAAGCACGCGCCGCTTCCAACAGCGTGTAGGTTCCCACAATGTTAGTTTCGATAAAGGCGGCCGGACCATCAATGGAGCGATCGACGTGGCTTTCTGCCGCCAGATGCATCACGCAGTCCGGTTGATAGTGTTGAAACACCCTGTCAAGCGAAGCTCGATCGCAGATATCGACTTTCTCAAAAGCAAAACGAGGATTCTGTGCAACCGACTCCAGCGACATCAGGTTTCCAGCATAGGTCAGCTTATCGACCACAACTACCGCATCCTGAGTCTCCTGAATGATATGCCGAACAACCGCAGATCCGATGAATCCAGCTCCACCGGTAACCAGAATTCGTTTCATTAGCGCCAGACCCCTTTGGTATCAACGACATATTGCTGGTGAACCGCATCGCCTTTAATGGCTTTAAATTCATTGTGGTCGACCAGCAAGACCAGTACATCGGCGCTTTCCAGGGCATCGTCCAGCGTTGCCAGTTGGCACAGACCGTCCAGTTTTTTCGGCAGTTGATGGATATTCGGTTCCACCACCAATGTTTCGCCTTTGTGCCAATGCGCGATACTTTGCGCAATTCCCATCGCCGGGCTTTCACGTAAATCATCAATATTCGGTTTAAATGCCAGACCAAAACAGGCAATTTTCACTTCGCTGGCCCGTTTATTGGTATCCGCCAGACAGTCGGCCACGGCAGCTTTTACCCGATCGACCACCCAATGAGGCTTACCGTCGTTTACCTCACGCGCGGTGCGAATCAATTTCGCCTGCTGCGGGTTCTGCGCCACGATAAACCACGGATCAACCGCGATACAGTGCCCGCCAACACCCGGACCCGGCTGCAAAATATTCACGCGCGGATGGCGATTTGCCAGGCGAATCAGCTCCCAGACGTTGATCCCCTGATCGGCGCAAATCAGCGACAACTCATTAGCGAAGGCGATATTGACGTCGCGGAAGCTATTTTCAGTCAGCTTGCACATTTCCGCAGTGCGGGCGTTGGTCACGACACATTCCCCTTCAAGGAAGATGTTGTACAGCTCACTGGCACGTGCGGAACAGACTGGGGTCATGCCCCCAATCACGCGGTCGTTTTTAATCAGCTCAACCATCACCTGACCTGGCAGCACGCGTTCAGGGCAATAGGCAATATTGACGTCAGCCTGTTCACCGACCTGCTGCGGGAAAGTCAAATCAGGACGCATTTCAGCCAGCCATGTGGCCATCTGTTCGGTAGCCCCGACAGGCGACGTCGATTCAAGGATCACCAACGCGCCTTTTTTCAACACCGGTGCAAGAGACTTGGCTGCGGCTTCAACGTAGACCATATCGGGTTCGTGCTCCCCCTTAAACGGAGTAGGCACAGCAATCAGAAAGGCATCCGCATCTACAGGGGTTGTGGTCGCACGCAGAAATCCATTTTCGACCGCCGTTTTCACCACGGCGCCCAAATCTGGCTCAACGATATGAATTTCACCGCGATTAATGGTATCCACCGCGTGTTGATTTACATCTACGCCAATCACATGCTTTTGACGGGAAGCAAAGGCAGCCGCCGTCGGCAGTCCGATATAACCCAGCCCAATGACAGAAATGGTCGTAAAACTCATAGCGATATCCGATTATTTTTTAACGCGTGTAAAATGCGGCCACATGCCTGCCCGTCACCATACGGATTATGGGCGCGGCTCATGGTCTGATATTCATTATCGTCATGCAGCAAACGCGTGACTTCTTCGACAATACGCTGCGGGTCTGTCCCTACCAGACGTACTGTACCTGCAGTAATCGCTTCCGGACGTTCCGTCGTTTCGCGCATCACCAGTACTGGTTTCCCCAGAGATGGGGCTTCTTCCTGAATCCCACCGGAGTCGGTCAGGATCAGCCAGGCATGATTCATCAGCCAGACAAACGGCATGTAATCCTGCGGTTCAATCAGGATGACGTTTTCAACGTGACCCAGAATGCGATTCACCGGTTCGCTGACGTTAGGATTCAGGTGCACCGGATAAACAATCTGCACGTTCTGATTGGCCGCAGCAATTTCCGCCAGCGCATGGCAAATGCGTTCAAAACCGCGACCGAAGCTTTCCCGACGATGACCGGTCACCAGTATCATCTTTTTATCTGAGCTCAGGAAAGGATAATGCTCTGCTAATTCAGCACGCAATTCATCGTTCGCCAGTACACGGTCGCGAACCCAGATCAACGCATCAATCACCGTATTGCCTGTGACGAAAATACGATTTTCGGGAATAGCTTCCCGTAACAAATTTTGGCGCGAGTTTTCTGTTGGCGCAAAATGATACATAGCCAGACGCCCGGTCAGCGTACGGTTCGCCTCTTCCGGCCAGGGAGAGTAGAGATCACCAGTACGTAAACCCGCCTCCACATGCCCTACCGGAATACGCTGATAGAACGCAGCCAGACTCGTGGCAATGGTGGTTGTGGTATCACCATGAACCAACACCACATCAGGTTTAAAATCAGCCAGAATTGGCTTTAATCCTTCCAGTATTCGGCAGGTAATTTCTGTTAGTCCCTGACCTGGCTGCATAATGTTGAGATCGTAGTCAGGTACAATGGAAAAGAGGTTCAACACCTGATCGAGCATCTCGCGATGCTGCGCCGTGACGCAAACTTTTGCCTCAAAATCAGGATCTTTTGCCAACGCATGAACCAGAGGTGCCATTTTTATGGCCTCTGGTCGCGTGCCAAATACAGTCAGTACTTTCACATCGATTCTCTTCGGATTGGCAGTGAGGGCCCAGCCCCTCACTGCAACGATATTGCTAAATCGTGCGGCGGCGGGTTAACGCGACACCAGCACCGATCAGGGCCCCAACGATGCCCCACATAATCATCAGGAAAGCACGACGAGGGCTGTCACGTTTTACCGGTTCTTCCGGCGTACGCAAATAACGATAGGTCTGAAAACGCGGATCCAGAGTTGGCCCAACGTTCAGTGTGTTAAGCATGGCTCGGTTTTGGAAGTAGTCCAGATCGAAATCGGGACCAACAGATTGCAGGTTTTCGAGTCGTGCCTGCAGCATAGGGCGTCCAAGCAAAAACAGTTCAGAATCCGGTAATTCTTCAGCCGGAACGTCAGTGGAAGTACGCGAAATATTATGCTGTTCAGCAATTTTGAGTGCCTGCTCAATGTTGTGGACTCGGCGAGAGAAAATCGATTTCGCCACTTCTTCCTGGCGTTTAACCTGCGCCTTCATCTGCACGGTGCGTGCAGCCCAGGCGCCCTTCAACTCATCATTCAGATGACGCGCAGCACGCTGACTGGCAAACGCCACGTACTGACGCAATAGATTGTTGGCATCAGGTGCCGTCTCGGCAATCAGCTTCACGCTGTCATTGGTATTACGAACCGCATCGCCAGGCATAAACTGAATGTTATTGATCAGTTCATCCAGCATCGCCGCATCGGCTTTGCTGTTACCCACCATACGTTGCTTGTAATAATCAGTCTGCTGCCAGAATTCACGACGCGTATCCCAGGAAGCAAGTTGCATGATGAATTCTTTATAGGCTTCATCCATCACTGACGGCTGATCCGCTGATGCAAGACTGGCCTTGATGTCCAGGTTACGTAAGAACTGCTGCTGAGAGTAATAGCCGCCCAACATATTAACCGTTGGCCTGTCTGAAATCGCCGTTGCGCTCCACTCCTGACGAGCAAAAAACGTATAGGCGAGAGCGACTAACGCGAAGGCGAGAGCCATACCGACGATCCACACCTTCCCTGTCCACAAAGTACGAAACAACCCACGGATGTCCAGTTCATTTTCAGCGCTCATGGCATGTTCCCCCGGTAATGGTTGTGTCATCGTACCCTCAATTTATTTGGTTAAGTTTGGTTTACTGTCACGGTTTCTACGCAACTTGCGCTTCCAGCGTTTGATAAATCTCGCCACCTTCCAGGCGCGTTTTATACAGATGTCGTACAGGACAAACGCCAGTAAAAAGAGCACCAACATCACCCATTCCGGGACAATACGAGAATATTCAGCCAACACGCCGATAGAAGCCAGGATCGCAGCAGCCAGCGTAATCAGGACAAAAGCCTGTCGGGAAGTAAACCCGGCGCGCATGATTAAATGGTGAATATGTTGGCGATCCGGGGAGAAAGGGCTCATGCCTTTACGTAAACGGCGATACATAATTGCCACCATATCCATTAACGGAATGGCAATAATCCACAGAGCCGTGACCGGGCTAATAGGATGCGTTGGCCCCTGGGTAGTCTCCAGCAGAATCCAAATCACCGTGAAGCCAATCAACGTACTTCCCGCATCCCCCATAAAGACTTTATAGCGGCGTCCGAGAATCCCCAGGTTCAGTAGGATGTAAGGCAGAATGGCGGCGATCATGGCAAAACACCAGATTGCCAGGCTTGTCTGGCCATCGAACCACAGAATAAGCCCCATCGCTGCGAATGAGACGCTGGATAGCCCACCGAGCAGACCATCGATCCCATCGACCATATTGAAGGCGTTAATCGCCGCCCAAACGGCAAACAGGGTCAGGAAATAACCAAAAGGACCGAGCACCATCTCCCAGGGGCCAAAAATATAGCCAAGGCTTAGCAGATAGAGTTTGCCCACTGACATCATAATGATGCCAATAAGGGCCTGGATGGTCGCGCGGATTTTTACACTGATATCAAAGCGGTCGTCCAGCGCACCAATAAACACCAGTACACCGGCACAAGCCAGGTAGAGAGTCGCATGCGGGATATAATAATCGGCGATGAGGAAGGTAAAGCAAATGCCTGCGTAAACCGAAATCCCCCCAACCAGCGGAATCAGTCCCTGATGACGTTTGCGGAAGTTGGGTTTATCCACCAATCCAATCTTTTTCGCGACCTTGCGGGCAAAGAAAAGAAACAGCGTTGTGAATAAAAAAATACTGATGAGATCAGTACTTGCTGTCAGTAAATTCACTATACATACTCTCAGAGAATATCAATATATGAAGTATAACCATCCAGGCGATTATTCAGAAGAGAAACCCGATTCCATATCAGGTGGTTCTGTATGATTATTAACCACAAAATACGAATTACAACCCTTCGTCACCAGGCGGTATGTCATACCGGATTATTATTATTGTGTCGTTAAGATTACATCCACAAAAGCAAAACGCCACGTAAAAACGTGGCGTTTTCAGATGATGCCCGAATCAGGAACGCTTCATCATATCGAAGAAGTCGTCATTGGTCTTGGTCATCGCCAGTTTGTTAATGAGGAATTCCATTGCGTCGATTTCACCCATAGGATGGATGATTTTGCGCAGGATCCACATTTTCTGCAGCTCTTCCTGGGTAGTGAGCAGCTCTTCTTTACGGGTACCAGAACGGTTGTAGTCGATAGCCGGGAAGACGCGTTTTTCAGCAATCTTACGGGAGAGATGCAGCTCCATGTTGCCGGTACCTTTAAACTCTTCGTAGATAACTTCATCCATTTTAGAGCCGGTATCAATCAGCGCAGTCGCGATGATGGTCAGGCTACCGCCCTCTTCCACGTTACGTGCAGCACCAAAGAAACGCTTCGGACGATGCAGGGCGTTGGCGTCCACACCACCGGTCAGTACTTTTCCGGAAGCAGGAACCACGGTGTTATATGCACGTGCCAGACGAGTGATGGAGTCAAGCAGAATGATAACGTCTTTCTTGTGTTCAACCAGACGTTTCGCCTTCTCGATAACCATTTCCGCAACCTGAACGTGGCGGGAGGCAGGTTCGTCAAAGGTAGACGCAACCACTTCACCTTTCACCAGACGCTGCATCTCGGTAACTTCTTCCGGACGTTCGTCAATCAGCAGCACCATCAACACGCAGTCAGGATGATTGTATGCAATGCTCTGCGCGATGTTCTGCAGCAGCATGGTTTTACCCGCTTTCGGCGGAGCAACAATCAGACCACGTTGGCCACGACCGATCGGCGATGCCAAATCCAGTACACGAGCCGTTAAATCTTCAGTAGAACCGTTACCACGCTCCATACGCAGACGAGAGTTTGCGTGCAGCGGCGTTAAGTTCTCAAAGAGGATTTTGTTACGGGCGTTTTCTGGTTTGTCGTAGTTAACTTCGTTAACTTTCAACAGCGCAAAGTAGCGTTCACCTTCTTTCGGCGGGCGAATCTTACCAGAAATGGTATCACCAGTGCGGAGGTTGAAACGGCGGATTTGGCTGGGAGAAACGTAGATGTCATCAGGACCGGCGAGGTAGGAGCTGTCTGCAGAGCGGAGGAAACCAAATCCATCCTGCAATATCTCCAGCACACCGTCACCAAAGATATCTTCGCCACTCTTTGCGTGCTGCTTCAGGATGGCAAAAATAATGTCCTGCTTGCGCATACGAGCCAGGTTTTCAAGGCCCATATTTTCGCCGAGAGTGATCAGCTCAGAAACCGGCGTATTCTTTAATTCGGTAAGATTCATAATGGTGTGAGTTCTTAAACTTGGGGTAAATCTCGAACTTAATGTTGTGAATGGTATGGCAGGGTCATCCATGCCTGTTTACGGCCATCAACTCATGTCTGTTCGCTGTCTGGTCACAGGAAAGTACGCAGAACTGAAACGACAAGACGGATTGAGTGACAAGCCAGGAATCTGTCCACTTCTCGCGCGAGAAACAACGGGAAGTATTGGATATAACTAGATTCAAACTTAATAAGGTATGTTTAATACGAAGTCAACACTAACTTAGCACGACTCAAGTCGGGCGTCCAGTCATCCGAATCATTTCGAAGTATGGTCGCCCGATCATGAGACTTCCTTACGCTAAATTAGCGTCGAGGAATTCTTTCAACTGACCTTTGGACAGCGCGCCGACTTTTGTCGCCGCAACTTCGCCGTTTTTAAACAGCAACAGGGTCGGAATGCCACGGATACCATACTTCGGCGCGGTGCCTGGGTTTTGGTCAATGTTCAATTTAGCAACCGTCAGTTTGCCCTGATATTCGTCAGCGATTTCATCCAGAATCGGAGCGATCATTTTGCACGGACCGCACCACTCTGCCCAGAAATCAACGAGGATTGCTCCGTCCGCTTTGAGTACATCCGTGTCAAAACTGTCGTCAGTCAGGTGAATAATTTTATCGCTCATAATAACTCCACAGGAATAAGCCTGGTGCATTGGTGTAGCATTAATCAACGACGTGTTGATGTAGCATTAACCAACTAAAGGTTGACTTTATTTCACCGGATACGCTTTCGTAAAGCAATAGTAAGCTGATATTCTACCACACTATGAGCAAAACACATTTAACAGAACAGAAGTTTTCCGACTTCGCCCTGCACCCAAAGGTGATAGAAGCCCTTGAAAACAAAGGCTTTCATAACTGCACGCCCATTCAGGCCCTCGCGCTGCCGCTAACGCTGGCTGGTCGTGATGTTGCCGGGCAGGCGCAAACCGGTACCGGAAAAACGATGGCGTTCCTGACGTCAACGTTTCATTATCTTCTCTCTCATCCCGCGATTGCCGATCGCAAGGTGAACCAACCGCGTGCGTTAATTATGGCGCCAACGCGTGAGTTAGCCGTGCAGATCCACGCCGATGCCGAGCCGCTGGCACAGACCACTGGTCTGAAATTAGGCCTGGCGTATGGCGGCGACGGTTACGATAAACAGCTGAAAGTGCTGGAAAGCGGCGTCGATATTCTTATCGGCACGACCGGTCGTCTCATCGACTATGCAAAACAGAACCACATTAATCTGGGCGCGATTCAGGTCGTGGTGCTGGATGAAGCCGATCGTATGTACGATCTGGGCTTTATTAAAGATATCCGTTGGCTGTTCCGTCGTATGCCGCCAACCACCCAACGTCTGAATATGCTGTTTTCTGCAACCCTCTCTTACCGCGTTCGCGAACTGGCGTTCGAACAAATGAATAACGCTGAGTACGTTGAAGTCGAACCGGAACAGAAAACTGGCCATCGCATTAAAGAAGAGCTCTTCTACCCCTCCAACGAAGAGAAAATGCGTTTGCTGCAAACGCTGATTGAAGAAGAGTGGCCAGATCGCGCCATTGTTTTTGCTAACACCAAGCATCGTTGTGAAGATATCTGGGGCAGCCTTGCTGCAGACGGCCATCGTGTCGGTCTGCTGACCGGTGACGTGGCGCAGAAAAAACGTCTGCGAATCCTTGATGAATTCACCCGTGGCGATATCGACATTCTCGTTGCGACGGATGTTGCTGCTCGTGGTCTGCATATCCCAGCCGTAACGCACGTATTTAACTATGACCTGCCGGATGACTGTGAAGATTACGTTCACCGTATCGGTCGTACCGGTCGTGCTGGCGCAAGCGGTCACTCTATCAGCCTCGCTTGTGAAGAGTACGCGCTAAATTTACCCGCAATCGAGACCTATATCGGCCACTCGATTCCGGTCAGCAAATATAACCCGGATGCGCTAATGACCGATCTGCCGAAGCCTTTGCGCTTAACGCGCCCGCGCACAGGCAATGGCCCACGCCGTACCGGTGGTGCTCCGCGTAATCGTCGTCGTTCAGGTTAAGAAAAGTTATGCCATACACAAAATCATTCAGCCTGTATCAAGGCGGCAAGAAAACGAATCCTGATGAACCTACTTTAGTAAGTGATTCGGGTGAGAGAACGCAGCCAACACAGATACAGGTTGAAGGATGAAGTGTATGAATTCTACTTCGCTGTATGCGGCAATCGATCTCGGATCAAATAGTTTTCATATGCTGGTTGTACGCGAGGTGGCAGGAAGCATCCAGACGCTCACTCGTATCAAACGCAAAGTGCGTCTGGCTGCTGGACTCAACGGTGACAACGAGCTCTCTGTTGAAGCAATGGAGCGCGGCTGGCAATGTTTGCGCCTGTTTGCAGAACGTCTGCAGGATATCCCGCATCCACAAATCCGCGTGGTCGCCACGGCAACATTACGCATCGCCGTAAATGCCGATGTGTTTATTGCTAAAGCGCAAGAGATCCTCGGCTGCCCTGTCCAGGTGATTAGCGGTGAAGAAGAAGCGCGCCTGATTTATCAAGGTGTGGCCCACACTACCGGCGGTGCAGATCAGCGTCTGGTCGTCGACATTGGCGGGGCCAGCACTGAACTGGTTACCGGTTCTGGCGCGCAAACCACTTCCCTGTTCAGCCTGTCAATGGGCTGCGTCACCTGGCTCGAACGCTATTTTACCGATCGTAATCTGGCACAGGAAAACTTTGACGAGGCCGAGAAAGCCGCTCGTGAAGTTCTGCGCCCGGTCGCCGACAAACTGCGTTTTCATGGCTGGAAAGTTTGCGTTGGTGCCTCTGGCACCGTCCAGGCGTTGCAGGAAATCATGATGGCGCAGGGCATGGATGAGCGCATTACGCTGGCCAAACTTCAGCAGCTTAAGCAGCGTGCCATTCACTGCGGTCGTCTGGAAGAGCTGGAGATCGAAGGGTTAACGCTGGAACGTGCGCTGGTTTTCCCCAGCGGGCTGGCCATTCTGATTGCTATTTTCACCGAACTGAACATTCAATGCATGACCCTGGCCGGAGGCGCATTACGTGAAGGTCTGGTCTACGGTATGCTGCATCTGGCGGTGGATCAGGATATTCGTAGCCGCACATTACGCAATATCCAGCGCCGCTTTATGGTCGATACAGAGCAAGCACATCGTGTTGCCAATTTAGCGACTAAATTTCTCGATCAGGTAGAAAAAAAGTGGCATCTTGAACCGATTAGCCGCGAACTACTGATTAGTGCCTGTCAGTTGCATGAAATTGGCCTAAGCGTTGATTTTAAACAGGCACCACAGCATGCCGCTTATCTGGTGCGCAATCTCGATCTTCCGGGTTTTACACCTGCGCAAAAGAAACTGCTAGCGACGCTGTTACTCAACCAGACCAATCCCGTCGATCTCTCTTCGCTCCACCAGCAAAACGCAGTGCCGCCGCGCATCGCGGAGCATCTTTGTCGTTTGCTACGCCTGGCGATCATTTTCGCCAGTCGTCGCCGTGACGATCTTGTGCCGGAAATTCAACTGGATGCAAGAAACGAGCACCTGACGGTCACTCTACCAGAAGGCTGGCTGGAACATCATCCGCTGGGTAAAGAGTTAATCGATCAGGAAAGCCAGTGGCAAAGCTATGTCCACTGGCCGCTGGAAGTGCGTTAGATGCTGGTTGCCGGATAGTGCTTACACATATCCGGCCCATAAAATACCTACTTCGCTTTAGCTTTCGCCATCATTGCCCGAATATTAGCGATGCTGGCCTGCCCTTTTTGCATCCGCTCCTCTGCGCTCACCACTTTTCGCTCTTGCTCCCAGATAACGTCATCCTGTGGCAGCTCCAGAAGGAAACGACTCGGTTCCGGACGCACCAGCTCACCGTACTGACGACGCTCTTTACATAGCGTGAAGATGAGCTCTTTTTGTGCACGCGTAATCCCTACATAAGCCAGACGACGTTCTTCATCGATATTGTCTTCATCGATACTGCTCTGGTGCGGCAAAAATCCTTCTTCCATTCCCACCATAAACACGTATGGGAACTCCAGCCCTTTTGAGGCATGCAGTGTCATCAATTGCACCTGATCCAGCTCTTCTTCACTCTCTCCACGTTCCATCATGTCGCGTAGGGTAAAGCGGGTAACAACCTGGGTCAGGGTCATTGGCTCTTCCAGCTCACTGCCTTCCAGCATCTCCGTCATCCAACTGAACAGCGTATTGACGTTTTTCATACGCATTTCAGCCGCTTTCGGGCTCGGCGAGGTTTCATACAGCCAGGATTCGTAATCAATACCGTGGATAAGATCGCGCACAGCGGCAACCGGCTCACGCTCCGCCAGACGCTGAATTTCCCCCAGCCAGTGCGTAAAGCGAGTCAGAGAATCATACCCGCGCCCGGTCAGTGTCTGGCTAAGCCCCATATCAAAGCTGGCGGTAAACAGGCTTTTATTACGTGTCATCGCCCATTCCCCCAACTTTTGCAGCGTGGCCGGGCCGATTTCACGTTTTGGCGTGTTTACGATCCGCAAAAATGCGCTATCGTCATCCGGGTTGCTCAGCACGCGCAGATAAGCCAGCAGATCTTTAATCTCCGGACGCGAGAAGAACGACGTTCCGCCGGAAATTTTGTACGGGATACGGTTCTGCATTAGAAACTTTTCGAACACGCGCGACTGATGATTACCGCGATACAGGATGGCGTAGTCTTTATATTGCGTCTTGTTCACAAAATGATGGGCTATTAATTCCCCGGTCACGCGTTCCGCTTCGTGCTCTTCATTATTGGCACTCAGCACCTTCAGTTCAGCACCGTAACCCAACTCGGAAAAGAGTCGCTTTTCAAAGACGTGTGGATTGTTCGCAATAAGGATGTTCGCCGCCTTCAGGATGCGACCTGATGAACGGTAGTTTTGCTCCAGCTTCACCACCTGCAAAGCCGGAAAATCTTTGCTTAACAGTACCAGGTTCTGTGGACGGGCGCCGCGCCAGGAGTAGATCGACTGATCGTCATCGCCCACGACGGTAAAGCGCGCGCGTTTACCTACCAGCAACTTCACCAGCTCGTACTGACTGGTGTTGGTATCCTGATATTCATCCACCAGCAGGTAGCGGATTCTGTTTTGCCAGCGCTCACGCACTTCTTCATTGCGCTGTAGCAGCAGCGTGGGAAGCAGGATCAGATCGTCAAAATCGAGGACGTTACACGCCTTCATATGCGCGTCATACAGACCATAGCAGTGGGCAAAAATACGATCGCGCTCGCCCTTGGCGCTGGCTGCCGCCTGTGCCGGAGTCATCAGATCGTTTTTCCAGTTGGAGATCGTCGAGATCAACTGCTGGAGGATAAGCTTATCGTCTTCGATTAGCCCTTCGGTCAGTTCCTTGAGCAAGGCCACCTGGTCAGTATCGTCAAACAACGAGAAGTTCGACTTCATCCCCAGCGCCGCATATTCACGCTTAATGATATCCAGTCCCAGGGTGTGGAAGGTGGAGATCATCAACCCACGCGCCTCTTTACGACCCAGCGTTTGCGCCACGCGCTCTTTCATCTCGCGCGCAGCCTTATTGGTAAAGGTCACGGCCGCAATATGGCGTGCCTGATAACCACATTCACGGATCAGATGGGCGATTTTATTGGTGATAACACGCGTCTTGCCGGAACCCGCTCCCGCCAGCACCAGGCAAGGTCCGGTGACGAATTCGACGGCTTGTTGTTGTCCGGGGTTCAAACGCATAAAGGGTCACTCATGAAAGTCGGGAGGGGAGAATAACAGCGTGGTAGTATAGCCAGCCTTAACCACCCCACTCAAGGCACGATCATGGCAAAAACAGCAGCAGCAGTGCATATCCTTGTTAAAGAAGAGAAACTGGCACTGGATCTTCTGGAACAGATTAAAAACGGCGCCGACTTCGGCAAATTGGCGAAGAAACACTCTATCTGTCCATCAGGCAAACGCGGCGGTGATTTAGGTGAATTCCGTCAGGGCCAGATGGTTCCGGCGTTCGACAAAGTGGTCTTTTCCTGCCCTGTGCTGGAGCCAACCGGCCCGCTGCACACTCAGTTTGGTTACCACATCATTAAAGTGCTGTACCGTAACTAATAGAAAGCCCGGTGTTAAACACCGGGCTTTTTTTGCCGGATGGCGGCTACGCCTTATCCGGCCTACATCTGCTGTGCGTAGGTCGGGTAAGCGCAAGCGCCACCCGACATCCTATTTAGCCAGCAACGGCAATGCGTTTCATATCGGTCATATAGCCACGCAGTTTCTGGCCCACTTTCTCGATAGCGTGGCTGCGAATCGCATCGTTCACGTCGCGCAGCTGCGCGTTGTCTACCGCACCTTCGGCAATCGCTTTGCCCAGGTCGCCGGTCTGCAGGGTGGTCATGAACTCTTTCAGCAGCGGTACGCAAGCGTAAGAGAACAGGTAGTTGCCGTATTCTGCGGTATCGGAGATAACCACGTTCATTTCGTACAGACGTTTACGGGCGATGGTATTCGCGATCAGCGGCAGTTCGTGCAGTGATTCGTAGTACGCAGATTCTTCGATGATGCCGGAATCAACCATGGTTTCGAACGCCAACTCAACGCCCGCTTTCACCATCGCAATCATCAGAACGCCTTTATCGAAGTACTCCTGCTCACCGATTTTACCTTCAAACTGCGGGGCGGTTTCGAACGCGGTTTTACCGGTCTCTTCACGCCAGGTCAGCAGTTTCTTATCGTCGTTAGCCCAGTCAGCCATCATGCCGGAAGAGAATTCGCCGGAAATGATGTCGTCCATGTGTTTCTGGAACAGCGGCGCCATAATCTCTTTCAGCTGTTCGGACAGCGCGTAAGCACGCAGTTTCGCCGGGTTAGACAGACGGTCCATCATCAGGGTGATGCCGCCCTGCTTCAGCGCTTCGGTGATGGTTTCCCAGCCGAACTGAATCAGTTTTTCAGCATATGCCGGGTCAGTACCTTCTTCCACCAGCTTATCGAAGCACAGCAGAGAACCTGCCTGCAGCATACCGCACAGGATAGTCTGCTCACCCATCAGATCAGATTTCACTTCCGCAACGAAGGAGGACTCCAGCACGCCCGCACGGTGACCACCGGTGGCCGCAGCCCAGGCTTTAGCAATCGCCATACCTTCGCCTTTCGGATCGTTTTCCGGGTGAACGGCGATCAGGGTCGGTACACCGAAGCCACGTTTGTACTCTTCACGAACTTCAGTACCCGGGCACTTCGGTGCCACCATCACAACGGTGATGTCTTTACGGATCTGCTCGCCCACTTCGACGATGTTGAAGCCGTGTGAATAGCCCAGCGCCGCGCCATCTTTCATCAGCGGTTGTACCGAACGTACAACGTCGGAGTGCTGCTTGTCTGGCGTCAGGTTAACCACCAGGTCAGCCTGCGGGATCAGCTCTTCGTAGGTACCCACTTTGAAGCCGTTTTCGGTCGCTTTACGCCAGGAAGCACGCTTCTCAGCAATGGCTTCTTTACGCAGTGCGTAGGAGATATCCAGACCGGAGTCACGCATGTTCAGGCCCTGGTTCAGACCCTGAGCGCCACAGCCGACGATGACCACTTTTTTACCCTGAAGGTAGCTCGCACCATCGGCGAATTCGTCGCGGCCCATAAAGCGACATTTACCCAGCTGTGCCAGCTGCTGGCGCAGGTTCAGTGTATTAAAGTAGTTAGCCATGATGGTGTACTCCGTGATGTTGTGTTGTGGTGCTTATTATTCGGTTCGCAGATTTGTATTTGCGAGATTGAATCCACATTACAACAGGAAATTTATTGCGGAAATTGATATATTCACAACATCACGTTGCAATTTATGCAACGTAGAAAATCGGAGGCTCGTCTGTGGATTTACGCGATCTGAAAATGTTCCTGCATTTGGCTGAAAGTCGCCACTTTGGCCGCAGCGCACGGGCAATGCACGTCAGCCCCTCCACGCTTTCGCGCCAGATTCAGCGCCTGGAAGAAGATCTCGGCCAGCCGCTGTTTGTGCGCGATAACCGTACGGTCACGCTGACCGAAGCGGGCGAAGAGCTGCGCGTATTCGCCCAGCAGACGCTGCTGCAATACCAGCAGTTGCGCCACACCCTCGATCAGCAAGGACCGTCACTGTCAGGCGAGTTACATATCTTCTGCTCCGTCACCGCCGCGTACAGCCACCTGCCACCGATACTTGATCGCTTCCGCGCTGAACACCCGTCGGTTGAAATCAAGCTCACCACCGGCGATGCCGCCGATGCGATGGACAAAGTGGTCACTGGTGAAGCCGATCTGGCGATTGCCGGTAAGCCCGAGACACTGCCCGGCGCGGTAGCGTTCTCGATGCTGGAGAATCTGACGGTGGTGCTGATCGCCCCGGCGCTGCCCTGCCCGGTGCGTAATCAGGTTTCCGTCGAGAAACCCGACTGGTCGACGGTGCCGTTTATCATGGCCGACCAGGGGCCGGTCCGCCGCCGCATTGAGCTGTGGTTCCGCCGTCACAAAATCAGCAACCCATCGATTTACGCTACGGTAGGCGGTCATGAAGCGATGGTCTCAATGGTGGCGCTGGGCTGCGGCGTGGCGCTGCTGCCGGAAGTGGTGCTGGAAAACAGCCCAGAGCCGGTACGTAACCGCGTGATGATTTTAGAACGCAGCGACGAGAAAACGCCGTTCGAGCTCGGCGTCTGCGCGCCGAAAAAGCGGCTGCATGAACCGCTGATCGACGCGTTCTGGAAGATTGTTCTGGAACGTAAATCTGCCGAGTAGCGCCAGCGTCAGGCCTAAAATCAGTGGTAGATTCAGTATTGGCGCTCCTTTTCTGTATAATGTCGTGATCCATTGTAGTGGGGGGCTTGTTAACCATCGCGTTAAGCAGGCCAGAACAGACGGTGTCATTGCGCACTTGACAGCGAAAATACAAACTTAATTAGCCATCATTATGATAATCAAACCAAAAATTCGTGGATTCATCTGTACAACGACCCATCCGACTGGCTGCAAAGTCAACGTGGAAAAGCAGATCGAGTATGTTAAGCAGAACGGGAAAATCGAGAACGGCCCGTCCCGCGTGCTGGTGATCGGTGCTTCCACCGGTTACGGTCTGGCTTCCAGAATTTCTGCCGCCTTTGGCAGCGGAGCCGCCACTATCGGCGTATTTTTCGAAAAACCGGGCACGGATACCAAACCGGGTTCCGCAGGCTGGTATAACTCTGCCGCCTTCGATGAAGCAGCTAAGCGTGAAGGTCTGTACTCCAAAAGCATCAACGGCGATGCGTTCTCTGACGAATGCCGTGATGAAGTGATCAAACTGATAAAAGAAGACCTGGGTCAGATTGACCTGGTGGTTTACTCACTGGCTTCCCCAGTGCGTAAAATGCCGAAAACCGGTGAAATCGTCCGTTCTGCGCTGAAGCCAATCGGTGAGGTTTACACCTCTAAAGCGATCGATACCAACAAAGATCAGATCATCACCGCCAGCATTGAGCCGGCAACCGAAGAAGAAGTTCAGAACACCGTCACCGTCATGGGCGGCGAAGACTGGGAACTGTGGATGGGCGCGCTGAGCGAAGCGGGCGTGCTGGCTGACGGCGTGAAAACCGTAGCCTACTCCTACATCGGTACCGACCTGACCTGGCCAATCTACTGGCACGGCGCGCTGGGCAAAGCGAAAGAAGATCTCGATCGCGCCGCGGGCGAACTGCGTAACCAGCTGGCTCCGCTGAACGGTTCCGCGAACGTTGCCGTACTGAAGTCCGTTATCACTCAGGCGTCTTCCGCCATTCCAGTGATGCCGTTGTACATCTCCATGGTCTTCAAGCTGATGAAAGCACAGGGGATTCATGAAGGTTGTATCGAGCAAATCAACCGTCTGATGACCACCAGCCTGTACGGTGACAAAGTGGCGCTTGATGACAACCAGCGTATCCGTATGGATGACTGGGAACTGCGTGATGACATTCAGCAAGCATGTCGCGACCTGTGGCCGCTGATCACAACCGAAAACCTGGCGCAAGAAACCGATTATGCAGGCTACAAGCAGGAATTCCTGAACCTGTTCGGTTTTGGTCTCGACGGCGTGGACTACGACGCTGACGTGAATACCGAAGTCGAATTCGACGTTATCACGCTGTAATCTGCTGATACAGTAGCAAAAAGGGTTCATGTTTTTACATGAACCCTTTTTTAATGGCTGTTGTTAACCCGCCAGGAAGAACCTGAACGCCGGGTTATGGGTCTCGTCGTGGCACTCATAGCCCAGTTCATTGAGCCGGGTTTCGAAGTCCGGTTCGTTATCGCCCAGCTCAAACGCCGCCAGTACACGGCCGTAGTCGGTACCGTGGCTACGGTAGTGGAATAGCGAGATATTCCAGTGCGTTCCCAGGGTGTAGAGGAACTTCAGCAGCGCGCCCGGCGATTCCGGGAACTCAAAGCTATAAAGGCGCTCTTGCAACGGCTTAGAAGGACGGCCACCGACCATATAGCGCACATGCAACTTGGCCATTTCATCGTCTGACAGATCCACCACGCTGTAACCGCCATCTTTGAGTAGGCTAAGGATTTCCTTACGCTCCTCAACGCCGCGGCTCAGCCGCACGCCCACGAAGATGCAGGCATCTTTGGCGTCAGCAAAGCGATAATTGAACTCGGTCACCGAACGCCCGCCCAGCAGCTGGCAGAACTTCAGGAAGCTGCCCTTCTCTTCCGGAATCGTCACCGCCAGCAACGCTTCACGCTGTTCGCCCAGCTCGCAACGTTCGGAAACGTAGCGCAGGCCGTGGAAGTTAACGTTAGCGCCGGAAAGAACATGCGCCAGACGTTCACCGCGAATATTGTGCTGGGCGATGTATTTTTTCATCCCCGCCAGCGCCAGCGCCCCGGAAGGCTCAGCCACCGCACGTACATCCTCGAACAGGTCTTTCATTGCCGCACAAATAGCATCGCTATCGACAGTGATAATATCGTCGAGATATTCCTGGCACAGACGGAAGGTTTCATCGCCAATACGTTTCACCGCTACACCTTCGGCAAAGAGACCCACACGCGGCAGATCCACCGGATGACCAGCATCCAACGCTGCTTTCAGGCAGGCCGAATCTTCCGCTTCCACGGCAATCACTTTGATTTGCGGCATCAGCTGTTTAATCAGCACCGCAACACCTGCCGCTAATCCGCCACCACCAACAGGCACGAATACGCGATCGAGATGAGCGTCCTGCTGGAGCAGCTCCAGCGCCAGCGTGCCCTGCCCGGCAATCACCATCGGATGATCAAACGGTGGAACCCAGGTAAAACCCTGCTGCTGCGACAGCTCAATCGCTTTGGCTTTGGCTTCATCAAAATTCGCGCCGTGCAGCAGCACTTCTCCGCCGAAGCCGCGAACGGCATCGACTTTGATATCGGCGGTAGCCGTTGGCATGACAATCAGCGCCTTCACGCCTAATCGCGCAGAAGAGAACGCGACACCCTGAGCATGATTACCCGCCGATGCGGTGATGACCCCATGCGCTTTTTGCTCTTCGGTCAAGCCCGCCATCATGGCATAGGCACCGCGTAGCTTGAAGCTGTGAACGGGTTGACGGTCTTCGCGCTTCACCAGAATGACGTTATCGAGGCGCGAAGAGAGCTTTTCCATTTTCTGTAGCGGCGTTACCTGTGCCGCTTCGTATACCGGCGCACGCAGTACCGCTCTGAGATACTCAGCGCCCTCAGGAGCACCGGATAGAGGTTGTGAATCCGCCATGGTCATTATCCCCCGAGCTTCGACTTATCGCGCACCGCACCTTTGTCGGCACTGGTTGCCAGGCTGGCATAGGCGCGCAGTGCAAAGGAGACCTGACGTTGACGATCTTTTGGCGTCCAGGCTTTGTCACCGCGAGCTTCCTGCGCTTCACGGCGCGCAGCGATTTCCGCATCACTCAGTTGCAGTTGAATGCCACGATTCGGGATATCAATGGCAATCATGTCACCATCTTCGATAATCGCGATATTACCGCCGCTGGCCGCTTCCGGAGAAACGTGACCGATTGAAAGCCCCGAAGTACCGCCGGAGAAACGACCATCGGTAATCAGCGCACAAGCCTTGCCGAGGCCCATCGATTTCAGGAAGGTGGTTGGGTAGAGCATTTCCTGCATGCCTGGCCCGCCTTTCGGCCCTTCGTAGCGAATGACAACCACGTCGCCAGCCACCACTTTACCGCCGAGGATTGCTTCAACCGCATCGTCCTGGCTTTCATACACTTTTGCCGGGCCGGTGAATTTCAGGATACTGTCATCCACGCCTGCAGTTTTTACGATACAGCCGTTTTCCGCAAAGTTACCGTACAGGACTGCCAGACCGCCGTCTTTGCTGTAAGCATGTTCCAGCGAGCGGATGCAGCCTTCAGCGCGGTCGTCATCCAGCGTATCCCAACGGCAGTCCTGCGAGAACGCCTGGGTGGTACGGATGCCCGCCGGTCCGGCGCGGAACATTTTTTTCACCGCGTCGTCTTTGGTCAACATCACGTCATACCGATCAAGCGTTTGCGGCAGAGTCAGACCCAGCACGTTTTTCACGTCGCGGTTCAGCAGTCCGGCACGATCCAGTTCGCCTAAAATACCCAGTACGCCGCCTGCGCGGTGCACGTCTTCCATATGGTATTTCTGCGTGCTCGGCGCCACTTTACACAGCTGTGGGACTTTGCGGGACAGCTTGTCGATATCACTCATGGTGAAGTCAATTTCCGCTTCCTGCGCCGCCGCCAGCAGGTGCAGAACAGTGTTGGTGGAGCCGCCCATGGCGATATCCAACGTCATGGCATTCTCAAACGCCGCCTTGCTGGCAATGTTGCGCGGCAGCGCAGAAGCATCATCCTGCTCATAGTAGCGTTTAGTCAGCTCAACGATGCGTTTACCCGCGTTAAGGAACAGCGTTTTACGGTCGGCGTGAGTGGCCAACAGCGAACCGTTACCCGGCTGCGACAGGCCCAGCGCTTCGGTCAGGCAGTTCATCGAGTTGGCGGTGAACATGCCGGAGCAGGAGCCGCAGGTTGGACAGGCGGAACGTTCAACCTGCTCGCTTTGTGAGTCGGAGACTTTCGGGTCAGCGCCCTGAATCATCGCATCAACCAGGTCGAGCTTGATGATTTGGTCAGAGAGCTTGGTTTTCCCGGCTTCCATCGGACCGCCGGAAACAAAGATCACCGGAATATTCAGGCGCAAAGAGGCCATTAACATCCCAGGGGTGATTTTGTCGCAGTTAGAGATACAGACCATCGCATCGGCGCAGTGGGCGTTAACCATGTACTCAACGGAGTCAGCAATCAGCTCGCGGGACGGCAGTGAATACAGCATGCCACCGTGCCCCATGGCGATACCATCATCCACAGCAATGGTGTTGAACTCTTTCGCCACGCCGCCTGAGGCTTCGATTTGTTCGGCAACCAGTTTACCGAGATCGCGCAGGTGGACGTGACCCGGAACAAACTGGGTAAAAGAGTTCACCACAGCGATAATCGGTTTACCGAAATCATCATCGGTCATCCCGGTGGCGCGCCACAGTGCGCGAGCACCCGCCATATTGCGGCCGTGGGTGGTGGTAGCAGAACGATACTTAGGCATGCTTGATTAACTCCCGTCTGTCTAATAATTGGGACGGTGCGTGCCGTCCCAAATTTATGTTTATTGATTAACCTGATCCAACCAGCCGTATTTATCTTCCGTTTCACCAGTGAAGAGGCCAAAGAAGGCCTGCTGGATGCGTTTGGTGACCGGACCGCAGCGGCCTTCGCCCACCTGGATACCATCGACGCTGCGTACTGGGGTGATTTCGGCCGCGGTACCGGACATGAACACTTCGTCGGCCAGGTACAGCGATTCACGGGACAGCACCTGCTCACGCACTTCGATATCGAGATCTTTCGCCAGCTTAATGATCGCGTCACGGGTGATACCCGGCAGTGCAGAAGAGGTAAACGGCGGGGTAAACAGAATGCCGTCTTTTACTTCAAACAGGTTTTCACCCGCGCCTTCAGAGATGTAACCATTCACATCCAGGGCAATGCCTTCCTGATAGCCATGACGACGCGCTTCACTACCCACCAGCAGCGAAGACAGATAGTTACCGCCCGCTTTGGCCGCTGTAGGGATGGTGTTCGGCGCAACGCGGTTCCAGGAAGAAACCATCGCGTCGATCCCCTGTTCCAGCGCTTCAGCACCAAGGTAAGCGCCCCACGGGAACGCAGCGATGATCACGTCAGTGGTGTATCCCGCTGGCGGGTTAACGCCCATCCCCACGTCGCCAACAAACACCAGCGGACGGATATAGGCGCTGGTCAGATTGTTTTTACGAATCACCTCACGGCAAGCTTCCATCAGCTCATCAACGCTCTGAGAAACCGGAAAACGATAGATCTTGGCTGAATCACGCAGACGCTGCATATGTTCGCGATGACGGAACACCACCGGCCCTTTGTGAGAATCGTAGCAACGGATGCCTTCAAATACAGAAGTACCGTAGTGCAGCGCGTGGGACATCACGTGAACCTTAGCGTCTTCCCAACGAATCATCTCGCCATTAGACCAAATGTAATCAGCTTTTTTCGTCGTCATTTTTCTTCCTTTTGCGCTCAGGCGCGGATTTGTTGTGATGTGGTTGTGCTCTGGCAGATAGCAACATGTGCAACGTCTACCAGTTTACTTAACTGACTAAACAGTAAGTCGACCGACCGGGGGCTGGCAACGGTCAATTCGATATTTATATTCTGCGCGTCGCTGGCGGCTTCCATATTCATGGAGCACACCTGAAAACCGCGATGGCGTACCACGCGTAAAACACGTTCTAACGTTTCCGGATTGAACCGAGCCTCAACGGCGACCTGATGTTGCATCATGATAATTTCTCCAGCATTTCTGAGTTACTGGCACCTGGCGGTACCAGAGGCCAGACATTCTCAAGTTCGTCGATTGAGACATGAAGCAGGTATGGCCCCTCGCTGTTCAGCATGGTGTCGAGTGCCGCTTCAACCTGGTCTTTACGGGTGATGTGTTGACCTGGGATGCCGAAGGCACTGGCCAACATGAGGAAATCGGGGTTATCGGTAAGGGTGGTTTCGCTATAACGTTCCTGGAAAAACAGCTGCTGCCATTGTCGCACCATGCCTAACCGCTGGTTGTCGAGTAAAACTATCTTCAGCGGCAACTGCTTGCGTTTTACGGTGCCGAGCTCCTGTACATTCATCATGAAGGAACCGTCACCGGAGATACAGATTACCGTATCGTTCGGGCGAGCAACCTGCGCGCCAACCGCTGCTGGCAAGCCAAAGCCCATCGTGCCCAGGCCGCTCGAGGTGATAAAATTTTCCGGGCGGGTGTAGGTCATATGCTGCGCCGACCACATCTGATGCTGGCCAACATCCGTTGTCACTACGCTGTCCGCGGGTTTGCGATCGGACAACTGCTTCAACAACAGTGGCGCGTAGATAGCCTCACCGGGATGATCATAGCGCCAGGTATGCTCTGTGCGCAGTTCAGCACTATGCTGACGCCATGCGTCAATCTTCAGCGATTGCTGCAATGCCGGCAGCAGAGAATTTAAATCACCCTGCAATGCTACGTGCGCCTGGCGCAGCTTGTTCATTTCCGCAGGGTCGATATCCATGTGGATCACGCTGGCGTTTGGTGCGAAGGTATTCAGCTTGCCGGTTACCCGGTCATCAAAACGCGCGCCCACTGCAATCAGTAAATCACATTCTTGCACCGCGAAATTTGCCGCTTTAGTGCCGTGCATTCCCAACATACCCAAATAGTATGGGTAGTCAGCCTCTACTGCGCCCAGCCCCTTCAACGTGCAGGCGACCGGCATTTGGGTTACCGCGATAAATTCACGCAGGGCCGGGACCGCCTGCGCCATACCAACGCCGCCACCTACGTACAGGATAGGTTTCTGCGCTTGTGCCAGCATTTTACGCGCCTGCTCAACGTCAGCGTGCGGGAAAACCTCTACGTTTTTGACTGTCGTAAAATACGGCTCCAGCGTACCGCTGGCCAATTGGATGTCTTTCGGGATATCAACCAGAACCGGCCCCGGACGACCGGAATTCGCCACAGCAAAAGCTTCAGCCATGATGCGCGGCAGCTCTTCCAGTGACTGCACCAGGAAACTGTGTTTGGTGCAGGACAGAGACATACCCAGAACGTCCACTTCCTGGAACGCATCCGTTCCGATGAAAGATGATGCCACCTGGCCGGTGATCGCCACCACAGGAACTGAATCTAACAGCGCATCGGCAAGGCCCGTGATCAGGTTGGTAGCACCAGGCCCGGAAGTGGCGATACACACGCCGGTTTTACCGGTCGCACGGGCATAGCCAATTGCTGCCATTGCCGCGCCCTGCTCGTGTCGGCACAACAGGTGTTCTACGCCGCCGTCATATAACGCATCGTAAACCGGCATAATTGCGCCACCAGGATAACCAAAGACGGTTTGAACCCCTTGTGCACGCAACGCATGTACCACCCACTGTGCCCCATTCATAGTTACATCCCCGCCGTAAATCTTGAGAAACAGAATTTTATGCTACCGTTCACTTTCTGCTCCTCGTGTATGTTTTTAAGGTCAAAAAAAACCCCCGGACCTTTCGGTGCGGGGGTCTTAGTTCGTTAAGGCTTGTTTTCTAAGCCTTTCCTCGTCCAAGTGCAGCCCCGCACGGTGGGATAATAATCACCACCACGCTAATCACGACCAGGCTAATCACTCGTAGAAGGGCTGTCATTTTTGTATTTTCTTGCATCTTGTTCGAAGGAATACCTAAAGAGTTACCATAGAATTTGCAAATGACACAAGATATTTTTTTATTCGTTTTTCTGACGACGTTAACGGTTTAGATAAATATCGTTGTTTTTTAAACAAAAAATCAAAGGTGAAAATATTTCACGTTTCAGGTGATTCTCGGCTACCCATTCCCTACTAAAAACGCCATGCAAAAGCGTTTGCGAGCGCTATTCCAGACTTAATGTAATCAGTGTTGAGCTACATAAAAACACGGGAATAAGCCTCTAAAAACCGTAATTATGTGAAATCTTGCAGCGATGTATTGCGACATAATACTTTCATCAGGAGGGCTTATGTCACTATCGATTGTTCACACACGCGCTGCGCTGGGCGTGAATGCGCCAGCCATTACCATCGAGGTACATATCAGCAATGGTTTGCCTGGTTTAACCATGGTGGGATTACCCGAAACAACGGTAAAAGAGGCCCGCGATCGGGTTCGCAGTGCGGTAATTAATAGCGGTTATGAATTCCCGGCAAAGAAGATAACCATAAACCTCGCTCCGGCCGATCTCCCAAAAGAAGGGGGACGATATGATTTACCTATCGCAGTTGCGCTTCTGGCCGCTTCTGAGCAGCTTACTACCCATAATCTCGATACATATGAGCTGGTAGGTGAATTAGCGCTTACAGGCGCGTTACGCGGCGTTCCCGGTGCGATATCAAGTGCAACCGAAGCCATTCGCGCAGGCAGGAAAATTATTGTCGCAAAAGAGAATGCAGCTGAAGTTGGACTAATACAGGGTGAAGGGTGCCTGATAGCCGATCATCTACAGGCAGTATGCGCATTCCTCGAAGGTAAGCATGATTTAGACAAACCATCATCAGCAGATTTTATCCCCTGCGCATTAGCAGATGATCTGAGCGATGTTATCGGCCAGGAACAGGGTAAACGCGGGCTGGAGCTTACCGCAGCTGGCGGTCATAACCTCATACTCATCGGCCCTCCGGGTACGGGTAAGACTATGCTGGCCAGTCGCCTGAGAGGATTGCTTCCGCCACTGAGTAACGATGAGGCACTGGAAAGCGCCGCGATTCTTAGTCTGGTCAATTCCGACACGCTACAGAAACAGTGGAAACAACGCCCTTTTCGCTCTCCGCATCATAGTGCTTCATTAACCGCCATGGTCGGTGGAGGCTCTATTCCTGCGCCAGGCGAGATCTCTCTGGCGCATAACGGCATACTATTTCTGGATGAACTACCCGAGTTTGAGCGGCGCACACTGGATGCACTGCGCGAACCCATTGAGTCCGGACAGATACATCTATCCCGCACCAGAGCAAAAATCACCTATCCCGCTCGCTTTCAACTCATAGCCGCCATGAATCCCAGCCCAACAGGCCATTATCAGGGGAACCATAACCGCTGCACCCCAGAGCAGACGCTACGCTACCTCAATCGATTATCAGGTCCATTTCTTGACCGCTTCGATCTCTCTCTCGAAATCCCTTTGCCACCGCCCGGGATACTCAGTCAGAACCAGGTAAAAGGGGAAGATAGCGCAATGGTGAAGCAACGTGTTATGGCAGCGCGAGATCGTCAGTATCGACGACAAAATAAGTTAAACGCGCATCTGGACAGTCAGGATATCCATAAATACTGTCCACTGCGCAGTGATGATGCACAGTGGCTTGAAGAAACGCTCGCGCATCTCGGATTATCCATCCGCGCCTGGTTACGCCTGATAAAGGTTGCTCGAACGATCGCGGATATAGAACAATCTGACCATATCTCTCGCCAGCACTTACAGGAGGCTGTTGGGTATCGGGCGATAGACAGATTACTCATTCATTTGCAAAAACTACTGGCATAAAAAAAGGGCTTTCGCCCTTTTTTATTAATCATCAGATTCGGTGTAGTCTTCCGCACCTTCCACCTGAGGTTTCCCGCCAGACAGCGTGTGGAAGCGTTTTGGACGCTTAATGCGCGTCATGTATTTGGACCACACACGTTCAGCTTCGGTAACCGGTTCGCGCTCACCACGGCATACCGCAACAAACAGTTTTTCTTCTTCCGTTACCGGCTCACGCTTGCCCAGATCCAGCTCGTTGAAAGCATAACCGTGACGCTCAAGCAGTTGTGCTTCTTTAATGGTGAAATCACCATGACGGGAGAATCCGCGGGGATAATATTTATTATCGAAATATCGATTAGTCGTCGTAAAGCTTTCCGCCATCCTGCACGCTCCTAATTCTTTGGCCGAGCTATTTATGGCGCGGAGTATTAGTTACGCTTGACAGAGCGTCAAACAAAAGATTTAAATCATAACGACAAATAATTTTATGGAGCGAGTTGTGGATACGGAATTGTTAAAAACTTTCCTGGAAGTTAGCCGGACACGCCACTTTGGCAGAGCTGCTGAAGCGCTCTATCTGACCCAATCAGCGGTTAGTTTCCGGATCAGACAACTGGAAAATCAATTGGGTGTAAACCTGTTCACCCGACACAGAAACAATATCCGTTTAACCGCTGCAGGTGAAAAATTACTGCCTTACGCTGAAACGCTGATGAATACGTGGCAAGCCGCACGTAAGGAGGTTGCGAATACCTCGCGGCATAACGAGTTTTCTATTGGTGCCAGCGCATCCCTCTGGGAATGCATGCTTAATGGCTGGCTGGGGCGTTTGTACCAATCCCAGGAGCCGCAATCCAGCCTGCAGTTTGAAGCGAGGATCGCTCAGCGACAGTCATTAGTAAAACAGCTCCATGAACGACAGCTTGATCTACTGATTACTACCGAAACGCCCAAAATGGACGAATTTAGCAGCCAACTGTTGGGATATTTCACGCTGGCGCTCTATTGCAGTTCTCCTTCGCAAACCAAGGATGAACTGAATTATCTGCGTCTGGAATGGGGACCTGACTTTCAGCAACACGAAGCGGGATTGATTGCGGGAGATGAAGTGCCGGTACTCACCACCAGTTCGGCAGAA
Source organism: Citrobacter sp. LUTT5 (assembly GCF_009905315.1). Classification (NCBI taxonomy): domain Bacteria; kingdom Pseudomonadati; phylum Pseudomonadota; class Gammaproteobacteria; order Enterobacterales; family Enterobacteriaceae; genus Citrobacter; species Citrobacter sp. LUTT5. The sequence goes on from NZ_CP047606.1 coordinate 4,977,663, forward strand.
TTGGCCAGGCAGCAACTTTCAGTCCTTAGAGGCTTTAGCTGGCTTCCGGTCAGTTGGGCTAAAGGTAAAAGCGATCTCCATACGGTTACTGACAGTACAACCCTTTCGCGCCCGTTATATGCAGTTTGGCTGCAAAACAGCGATAAACATGCGCTGATTTGCGACTTGCTGAGAACGAATATTCTGGAAGATTAAAGAAAATACGGGCAAGGATGCCGGGAATAAAACAATTGGAAGGCACAGCGCAAATTGCAGATAAAAAAAATCCTTAGCAAGAATGCTAAGGATTGTTTCTGGCAGGGGCGGAGAGACTCGAACTCGCGACACCCGGTTTTGGAGACCGGTGCTCTACCAACTGAGCTACGCCCCTAAATTTTTTTATCATTAAGCCTGCTTAGTAGCAGGCTTAATTTTCTAATAAGTGGCGGAACGGACGGGACTCGAACCCGCGACCCCCTGCGTGACAGGCAGGTATTCTAACCAACTGAACTACCGCTCCACCGAATTTCTTTGTCACTACCCGGATTCTTCATCCCGGTTTACTGCAATTTGATGCCTGGCAGTTCCCTACTCTCGCATGGGGAGACCCCACACTACCATCGGCGCTACGGCGTTTCACTTCTGAGTTCGGCATGGGGTCAGGTGGGACCACCGCGCTACAGCCGCCAGGCAAATTCTGTTATTAACCCGCTTTTCGCCGGTTAATGTTATCTGTATCAAGCTGAATGTCGTCTCTTCGCCAAAACATCTTCGGCGTTGTAAGGTTAAGCCTCACGGTTCATTAGTATCGGTTAGCTCAATGTATCGCTACACTTACACACCCGACCTATCAACGTCATCGTCTTTAACGTTCCTTCAGGAGACTTATAGTCTCAGGGAGAACTCATCTCGGGGCAAGTTTCGTGCTTAGATGCTTTCAGCACTTATCTCTTCCGCATTTAGCTACCGGGCAATGCCATTGGCATGACAACCCGAACACCAGTGATGCGTCCACTCCGGTCCTCTCGTACTAGGAGCAGCCCCCCTCAATTCTCCAGCGCCCACGGCAGATAGGGACCGAACTGTCTCACGACGTTCTAAACCCAGCTCGCGTACCACTTTAAATGGCGAACAGCCATACCCTTGGGACCTACTTCAGCCCCAGGATGTGATGAGCCGACATCGAGGTGCCAAACACCGCCGTCGATATGAACTCTTGGGCGGTATCAGCCTGTTATCCCCGGAGTACCTTTTATCCGTTGAGCGATGGCCCTTCCATTCAGAACCACCGGATCACTAAGACCTGCTTTCGCACCTGCTCGAGCCGTCACTCTCGCAGTCAAGCTAGCTTATGCCTTTGCACTAACCTCCTGATGTCCGACCAGGATTAGCTAACCTTCGTGCTCCTCCGTTACTCTTTAGGAGGAGACCGCCCCAGTCAAACTACCCACCAGACACTGTCCGCAACCCGGATCACGGGTCCACGTTAGAACACCAGCCATTAAAGGGTGGTATTTCAAGGATGGCTCCATGCAGACTGGCGTCCACACTTCAAAGCCTCCCACCTATCCTACACATCAAGGACCAGTGTTCAGTGTCAAGCTATAGTAAAGGTTCACGGGGTCTTTCCGTCTTGCCGCGGGTACACTGCATCTTCACAGCGAGTTCAATTTCACTGAGTCTCGGGTGGAGACAGCCTGGCCATCATTACGCCATTCGTGCAGGTCGGAACTTACCCGACAAGGAATTTCGCTACCTTAGGACCGTTATAGTTACGGCCGCCGTTTACCGGGGCTTCGATCAAGAGCTTCTCCTTACGGATAACCCCATCAATTAACCTTCCGGCACCGGGCAGGCGTCACACCGTATACGTCCACTTTCGTGTTTGCACAGTGCTGTGTTTTTAATAAACAGTTGCAGCCAGCTGGTATCTTCGACTGATTTCAGCTCCACGGGTAAACCGCTTCACCTACATATCAGCGTGCCTTCTCCCGAAGTTACGGCACCATTTTGCCTAGTTCCTTCACCCGAGTTCTCTCAAGCGCCTTGGTATTCTCTACCTGACCACCTGTGTCGGTTTGGGGTACGATTTCGTGTTACCTGATGCTTAGAGGCTTTTCCTGGAAGCAGGGCATTTGTTACTTCAGCACCGTAGTGCCTCGTCATCACACCTCAGCGTTAAAAAGGTACCGGATTTACCTGGAACCTCCGCCTACATGCTTAAACCGGGACAACCGTCGCCCGGCTAACATAGCCTTCTCCGTCCCCCCTTCGCAGTAACACCAAGTACAGGAATATTAACCTGTTTCCCATCGACTACGCCTTTCGGCCTCGCCTTAGGGGTCGACTCACCCTGCCCCGATTAACGTTGGACAGGAACCCTTGGTCTTCCGGCGTGCGGGTTTTTCACCCGCATTATCGTTACTTATGTCAGCATTCGCACTTCTGATACCTCCAGCATGCCTCACAGCACACCTTCAACGGCTTACAGAACGCTCCCCTACCCAACAACACATAGTGTCGCTGCCGCAGCTTCGGTGCATGGTTTAGCCCCGTTACATCTTCCGCGCAGGCCGACTCGACCAGTGAGCTATTACGCTTTCTTTAAATGATGGCTGCTTCTAAGCCAACATCCTGGCTGTCTGTGCCTTCCCACATCGTTTCCCACTTAACCATGACTTTGGGACCTTAGCTGGCGGTCTGGGTTGTTTCCCTCTTCACGACGGACGTTAGCACCCGCCGTGTGTCTCCCGTGATAACATTCTTCGGTATTCGCAGTTTGCATCGGGTTGGTAAGTCGGGATGACCCCCTAGCCGAAACAGTGCTCTACCCCCGAAGATGAATTCACGAGGCGCTACCTAAATAGCTTTCGGGGAGAACCAGCTATCTCCCGGTTTGATTGGCCTTTCACCCCCAGCCACAAGTCATCCGCTAATTTTTCAACATTAGTCGGTTCGGTCCTCCAGTTAGTGTTACCCAACCTTCAACCTGCCCATGGCTAGATCACCGGGTTTCGGGTCTATACCCTGCAACTTAACGCCCAGTTAAGACTCGGTTTCCCTTCGGCTCCCCTATACGGTTAACCTTGCTACAGAATATAAGTCGCTGACCCATTATACAAAAGGTACGCAGTCACCCCATAAAGAGGCTCCCACTGCTTGTACGTACACGGTTTCAGGTTCTTTTTCACTCCCCTCGCCGGGGTTCTTTTCGCCTTTCCCTCACGGTACTGGTTCACTATCGGTCAGTCAGGAGTATTTAGCCTTGGAGGATGGTCCCCCCATATTCAGACAGGATACCACGTGTCCCGCCCTACTCTTCGAGTTCACAACCTGTGCATTTTGGTGTACGGGACTATCACCCTGTACCGTCGGACTTTCCAGACCGTTCCACTAACACACAAGCTGATTCAGACTCTGGGCTGCTCCCCGTTCGCTCGCCGCTACTGGGGGAATCTCGGTTGATTTCTTTTCCTCGGGGTACTTAGATGTTTCAGTTCCCCCGGTTCGCTTCATTACGCTATGTATTCACGTAATGATAGTGTGACGAATCACACTGGGTTTCCCCATTCGGAAATCGCCGGTTATAACGGTTCATATCACCTTACCGACGCTTATCGCAGATTAGCACGTCCTTCATCGCCTCTGACTGCCAGGGCATCCACCGTGTACGCTTAGTCGCTTAACCTCACAACCCGAAGATGTTTCTTTCGATTCATCATCGACTTGCAAAAATTTGAGAGACTCGAACACACCGCTTTTCATTTCTTATTACGGAGAAATGAAACAGTGTGTCGTTTCAATTTTCAGCTTGATCCAGATTTTTAAAGAGCAAATATCTCAAACGTCACCCGAAGGTAAGTTTTGAGATATTAAGGTCGGCGACTTTCACTCACACATACCAGCAAGTGGCGTCCCCTAGGGGATTCGAACCCCTGTTACCGCCGTGAAAGGGCGGTGTCCTGGGCCTCTAGACGAAGGGGACACTGAAGTCTCAATCGCAAGACGCCTTGCTATTTACTTTTCATCAGACAATCTGTGTGAGCACTACAAAGGCAGGTTCTTTAAGGTAAGGAGGTGATCCAACCGCAGGTTCCCCTACGGTTACCTTGTTACGACTTCACCCCAGTCATGAATCACAAAGTGGTAAGCGCCCTCCCGAAGGTTAAGCTACCTACTTCTTTTGCAACCCACTCCCATGGTGTGACGGGCGGTGTGTACAAGGCCCGGGAACGTATTCACCGTGGCATTCTGATCCACGATTACTAGCGATTCCGACTTCATGGAGTCGAGTTGCAGACTCCAATCCGGACTACGACATACTTTATGAGGTCCGCTTGCTCTCGCGAGGTCGCTTCTCTTTGTATATGCCATTGTAGCACGTGTGTAGCCCTACTCGTAAGGGCCATGATGACTTGACGTCATCCCCACCTTCCTCCAGTTTATCACTGGCAGTCTCCTTTGAGTTCCCGACCGAATCGCTGGCAACAAAGGATAAGGGTTGCGCTCGTTGCGGGACTTAACCCAACATTTCACAACACGAGCTGACGACAGCCATGCAGCACCTGTCTCAGAGTTCCCGAAGGCACCAAAGCATCTCTGCTAAGTTCTCTGGATGTCAAGAGTAGGTAAGGTTCTTCGCGTTGCATCGAATTAAACCACATGCTCCACCGCTTGTGCGGGCCCCCGTCAATTCATTTGAGTTTTAACCTTGCGGCCGTACTCCCCAGGCGGTCGACTTAACGCGTTAGCTCCGGAAGCCACGCCTCAAGGGCACAACCTCCAAGTCGACATCGTTTACGGCGTGGACTACCAGGGTATCTAATCCTGTTTGCTCCCCACGCTTTCGCACCTGAGCGTCAGTCTTTGTCCAGGGGGCCGCCTTCGCCACCGGTATTCCTCCAGATCTCTACGCATTTCACCGCTACACCTGGAATTCTACCCCCCTCTACAAGACTCTAGCCTGCCAGTTTCGGATGCAGTTCCCAGGTTGAGCCCGGGGATTTCACATCCGACTTGACAGACCGCCTGCGTGCGCTTTACGCCCAGTAATTCCGATTAACGCTTGCACCCTCCGTATTACCGCGGCTGCTGGCACGGAGTTAGCCGGTGCTTCTTCTGCGAGTAACGTCAATCGTTGCGGTTATTAACCACAACGCCTTCCTCCTCGCTGAAAGTACTTTACAACCCGAAGGCCTTCTTCATACACGCGGCATGGCTGCATCAGGCTTGCGCCCATTGTGCAATATTCCCCACTGCTGCCTCCCGTAGGAGTCTGGACCGTGTCTCAGTTCCAGTGTGGCTGGTCATCCTCTCAGACCAGCTAGGGATCGTCGCCTAGGTGAGCCGTTACCCCACCTACTAGCTAATCCCATCTGGGCACATCCGATGGCAAGAGGCCCGAAGGTCCCCCTCTTTGGTCTTGCGACGTTATGCGGTATTAGCTACCGTTTCCAGTAGTTATCCCCCTCCATCGGGCAGTTTCCCAGACATTACTCACCCGTCCGCCACTCGTCACCCAAGGAGCAAGCTCCTCTGTGCTACCGTTCGACTTGCATGTGTTAGGCCTGCCGCCAGCGTTCAATCTGAGCCATGATCAAACTCTTCAATTTAAGTTTGATGCTCGTGAATTAAACTTCGTAATGAATTACGTATGTTCACTCAGAGACTTGGTATTCATTTTTCGTCTTGCGACGTTAAGAATCCGTATCTTCGAGTGCCCACACAGATTGTCTGATAAATTGTTAAAGAGCAGTGCCGCTTCGCTTTTTCTCAGCGGCGCGGGGTGTGCATATTACGCCATCCCGCTGCGAAGTCAAGCATTTAATTTCGCTTTCTTCGCCGGAGTTCTCAGTGGAACCCCGCTGACCCGGCGGCTTGTAATCCGTTGTTCCGTGTCAGTGGAGGCGCATTATAGGGAGTTATTTCAGGCTGACAAGGGGAAATTTAAAATAACTTTCTGAGTGCGTGTTTTTTCACCAAAACAACCATTAACATGCCATAAAATAAGCAAATTGCCGTTTTTGCAGCCGCAATCACACTTCCAGGTGGCATACTAATGAATAAGAAAAAGAGTAAGGAAGAACATTCATGCCGTTAAATGCCCAACAGCTAGCCGCACAGAAAAACTTGTCCTACGTTCTGGCCGAAAAGCTGGCTCAGCGAATATTAAAAGGTGAATACGCGCCGGGCGCTATATTGCCTGGCGAAATAGAGCTGGGCGATCAGTTTGGTGTGAGTCGCACCGCGGTAAGAGAGGCGGTAAAAACGTTAACGGCAAAAGGTATGGTATTACCACGCCCACGTATCGGCACACGCGTCATGCCGCAAGCAAACTGGAACTTCCTCGACCAGGAGCTGCTCACCTGGTGGATGACGGAAGATAATTTCCCGCAGGTCATTAAACATTTTCTGGTGATGCGTATCAGCCTGGAGCCTCAGGCGTGTTTACTGGCGGCGACCATTGGTACGGCTGAACAGAAAGCGCACCTCAACACGCTGATGGAAGAGATGGTCGAGCTAAAAAGAAACTTCAGACGCGAACGCTGGATTGAGGTTGATATCGCCTGGCATGAACACATCTATGAAATGAGTGCGAATCCGTTCCTTATTTCCTTTGCATCTCTGTTCCATTCGGTTTACCAGACCTACTTTACCTCTATTACCTATAACGATGTGGTGAAACTGGATTTGCACCAGGCCATTGTCGATGCAATAGATGATAACGATGGCGATCGCGCCTTTGCTGCTTGTCAGGCATTGCTGATAGCACCGAACGTGCTACCGGATAAATAATATGTCAGAAAAGAAATCACGTAGTATGGCCGGGCTACCGTGGATAGCAGCCATGGCCTTTTTTATGCAGGCACTAGACGCCACTATCCTCAATACCGCCCTACCCGCAATAGCACATAGTCTTAACCGCTCTCCGCTCGCCATGCAGTCGGCCATTATCAGCTATACCCTGACGGTCGCGATGCTGATCCCGGTAAGTGGTTGGTTGGCAGACCGATTTGGTACCCGACGCGTCTTTATGATTGCTGTTAGCCTGTTTACGTTGGGATCGCTGGCCTGTGCGCTGTCCAGCTCCCTAAGCGAGCTGGTGATTTTCCGTGTCATTCAGGGGATCGGTGGCGCCATGATGATGCCCGTTGCCCGTCTGGCGTTATTGCGTGCCTACCCTCGCAGTGAACTGCTTCCCGTGCTTAACTTCGTCACCATGCCTGGACTTGTGGGGCCTATTTTAGGTCCGGTATTGGGCGGTGTACTGGTTACATGGGCCAGTTGGCACTGGATCTTCCTGATTAATATTCCAATTGGCATTGCCGGTATCTTCTACGCTCGCAAATATATGCCGAACTTCACCACCCCACGCCGCGGTTTTGATATGACCGGTTTCTTTCTGTTTGGTTTGAGCCTGGTGTTGTTTTCTAGCGGCGTTGAATTGTTCGGTGAGAAGCTTGTCGCTACCTGGGTCGCACTCGGTATTATTCTTGCCAGTGTGTTGTTACTACTCGCCTATATTCGCCATGCTCGTCGTCACCCAACGCCACTTATATCTCTTCCGATATTTAAGACTCGAACCTTTTCTGTTGGGATCGCCGGCAACCTCGCCACTCGCCTGGGCACAGGCTGCGTGCCCTTCTTAATGCCGCTGATGTTGCAGGTAGGCTTTGGATATCCGGCTCTGATAGCCGGTTGTATGATGGCGCCAACGGCGTTGGGTTCAATTCTGGCAAAATCCATGGTGACGCAGGTTCTGCGCAAACTCGGCTACAGGACCACATTGGTGGGTGTTACGGTTTTTATCGGCCTGATGATTGCGCAGTTCGCTTTGCAATCTCCTGCCATGCCGGTCTGGATGCTGATCCTGCCGCTGTTCATTTTAGGTATGGCGATGTCCACCCAGTTTACCTCAATGAATACTATCACTCTGGCGGATCTGACTGATGAAAACGCCAGCAGCGGCAACAGCGTATTGGCCGTTACTCAGCAGTTATCAATCAGTTTAGGGGTTGCCATCAGCGCCGCCGTTCTGCGTATCTATGAAGGTATGGAAGGAACCAATACGGTAGAGCAGTTCCATTACACCTTTATGACGATGGGCGCTATCACGGTAATATCCGCGCTGATGTTCATGCTGCTAAAAGCCAAAGATGGACGTAACCTGATCAAAGATCGGCACAAACCTAAACCGACCCCCGCTCCATCAAAACAGGAGTAAGCTGCAAACGCTGTTGTTGTAATGCGGGCTGGGCCATCCGATGGATTAATACATCGATGGCCAGTTCGCCCAATTCATCTTTTGGTTGATGTATGGTCGTCAGCGGAGGCGTCATATAGCGCGCCAGCTCGATATCATCATAACCCACCACCGCCATATCCTGCGGAATGCGCAATCCCGACTGGTACAGAGCCTGATACGCGCCAACCGCCATTGCATCATTGCCGGTAAAAACGGCCTGCGGTCGCTGTTTATGCGACAGCAACGTTTGCATAGCTTCAAAGCCGCCACCAAACTCAAAGTCACCGGTAATCTCGTAGCCTTCCGGGACAGGCAAGCCCGCCCGCTTCATTGCCGCCCGATATCCTTCCAGACGCAAACGCGCCGGGGTTTTATCCAGCGGCCCGGTGATGCAGGCAATGCGCGTAAAACCTTTTTCGATAAGATGTTGCGTGGCTAAATCCCCGCCCAGCAGGGAGTTATCCTGAATCAGATCGCTTTCACCATCAAAGGGCGACCAGTCCATCATCACGGTCGGTATAGAAGGATAACGCTGCATTATCTCTCTGGAAGGCTGATGTGTTTCCGTACAGAGCAGCAGCAAGCCATCCACACGTTTTTGCATTAGCGTTTCCAGATTACGGTTCATGCGCTGTTCATCGCCTTCGGTATTGCACAGCACCAGGCTGTAGCCGCGCTCAAAACAGCTACGTTCAACGCCGCGCACCAGCTCAGAATAGAAGGGATTGGTACTGGCAGTGATTAACATGCCAATTGTGCGGGTCTGGTTTAACTTGAGGCTACGCGCCAGCGCGGAGGGAGCGTAGTTAAGCGCTTTAATCGCAGCTTCTACTTTGTCAGTGACAGACTCACTGACAAAGCGATCTTTATTAATGACGTGAGAAACCGTCGACGTGGAAACACCCGCCAGGCGGGCGACGTCCTTCATTGTAGCCAAGCGTTACCTCTGTTGACTTAAAAACGCTTCTATTTCTTCGCGCCACGGAACGGAAGGCTGTGCGCCTTTACGGGTAACCGCAATCGCCGCAGCGGCATGCGCAAAACGGATCGCTTCAGGCAGTGGAGTCTCTTCCAGTAACGCTGTAATTAACGCGCCATTAAAGGTGTCTCCGGCGGCAATAGTATCAACGGCTTCCACTTTAAAACCGGGTACTCGCTGACCTTCGCCATTCACGCTGGCCCACACACCGCGACTCCCTAAGGTAATCAGTACAGTATGGATTCCTTTAGCATGCAATGCCTGCGCCGCTTTGGCCGCGTCTTCATCATTTTCAACCCGGATCCCCGTCAGCTTTTCAGCCTCGGTTTCATTCGGGGTAATAATATCTACCAGCGCCAACAGCTCGTCAGAAAGTTCACGTGCCGGAGCCGGGTTTAGGGCGACCATGGTCTTATTTTGATGTGCAATCTTTGCCGCAGCCAGAACGCTTTCGATCGGCGACTCTAACTGCATCAGTAAAGCAGACGCCTGCGCGATACGCTCATGCTGTGCTTCCACCAGCGCTGGCGAAAGAGCTGCGTTAGCTCCAGCATGAATGCCGATAACGTTCTCACCTTCACCATTCACAAAAATCAACGCAACACCGGTCGATTCCCCCGAAATTACGCTAATCGGCGCAATATCAATGTTGTCTTTGGCTAACTGTTTACGCACACTTTCGCCAATATCATCATCGCCCGTACAGGCAATGAATGCGATATTCGCGCCACTACGACCCGCAGCAACAGCCTGATTCGCGCCTTTACCGCCAAATGCGACCTGATAATGACTACCGGTTACGGTTTCACCAGGTGTCGGGAAAGAGTTAAGGTTAAGGATGTGATCGGCATTGATACTGCCAAGAACAACGAGGTTGCCTGCGGTTTTCATATTTGGTGTTCCAAGTCAAAGTGCGCCACCGGGTTAGGGTGGCGCGTGCCCTGCTTTTCTTTTTACGCTTTCATCCCCAAAACCAGATACGGGGATGGCGTATTTATGTCTCCATCAGGCCGCGAGCGACCTGAATCGGTATTACTGCTTGATGACCAGCTTCAGGTCAACCGGATATTTAGCCTGAACCTTCTCGCCTTTCAGGACTTTATCCGCAGTCTCAACGCCTTTCGCGCCGATCTGATCCGGCAACTGAGCAATGGTCGCAGCCAGTTTGCCATCATTTACTGCTTTTTCGCCATCTGGAGTGCCGTCAAATCCAACCACCATCACATCAGATTTACCCGCGGTTTGCAGTGCGCGCAGCGCACCCAGCGCCATTTCATCGTTCTGAGCAAATACGGCCTGCACATCAGGATGCGCGGTCAGCAGGTTCTGCATGACGTTCAAACCTTTAGTGCGGTCGAAGTCTGCCGGCTGGCTGGCCAGTACGTTAAATTTGTGTGCCGCAACGGCCTGCTGGAAACCTTCGCCACGCTCACGCGCCGCTGAAGTTCCGGCAATCCCCTGCAGTTCGATAACTTTCGCGCCTTCACCTGCTTTCTTCGCGATGTAATCACCCGCAATTTTGCCGCCCAACACGTTATCAGACGCAATGTGGCTTACCACTTCGCCTTTGGAGGCAACACGGTCAAGGGTAATAACCGGAATTTTTGCCTGGTTAGCCATCTTCACAGCATTACCAACGGCATCAGAGTCGGTTGGGTTGATCAGCAGAATTTTAGTTCCACGAACCGTTAAGTCCTGAACGTTAGCCAGCTCTTTCGCCGGGTTGTTCTGCGAGTCCAGAATCACCAGGTTATAACCCAGCTTATCCGCCTCTTTTTGCGCCCCATCCTTCAGAGAAACAAAGAACGGGTTATTGAGGGTGGAGACCACCAGCGCAATAGTATCTTTAGCCATCGCATTCGCGCTCACGGTGGCGCTCAGCGCAACAGCAGAAACCAGGGTAGCCAGTTTTTTCATGTTCATATTTAAGATGTCCTGTAATCGTTGTTACTGCTTTTTGTTGTCTACCAGTACCGCCAGCAAAATCACCACCGCTTTGACGATCATCTGGTAATAGGAGGATACACCTAACAAATTCAACCCATTATTGAGGAAACCAAGAATCAATGCGCCGATCAGCGTCCCAACAATTCGTCCTTTACCACCCGCCAGGCTAGTACCGCCTAATACCACCGCAGCGATAGCATCTAACTCATAGCCAGTACCTGCCGTCGGTTGCGCAGAGGAGAGGCGTGCTACTTCAATGATGCCCGCCAGCGATGCCAGCAGACCGCACAGTGAGTAAACGATAATTTTGATTTTACTGACGCTGATACCGGACAGACGCGTTGCCGCTTCGTTACCGCCCAGCGCATAGATATAACGCCCCAGACGCGTGTGGTGCAGCATGTACCACGCCGCGAGGAAGACAATCCCCATGATCCACACCGGCGTAGGGACGCCTAACGGACGACCAATCCCGAACCAGCCAAACAGATCGGCATTGTCAGTAAACCCGGTGTTTACCGGACTGCCGTTGGTGTAGACCATGGTCACACCGCGCAGCAGCAGCATCATAACCAGAGTCGCGATAAACGCCTGCACGCGACCTTTCGCGACAATCACCCCGGTTACCGCGCCAATGGCAGCGCCGAGCGCCAGGGCCGCAGCAACAGCCACCAGCGCATTGACTTCAATCCCTACAATCGAAGCCGCAACCGCACCGGTCAGCGCCAGCAAGGAACCGACGGACAGATCGATACCCGACGTCAGGATAACCAGCGTCATGCCAACCGCCATGATGGCGTTCACCGACGTTTGCTGAAGAATGTTGAACAGGTTATTAACGGTAAAAAAGTTAGGGCTCATGGTGGAAACAATCGCGATCAGCACTAACAGAGCGATGAGCGACTTTTGCTCCAGAAGCCATGCTTTAGTGAAATAACGGCGACCAGAAACAGCCTGGGTAGTCATCTTTTTTACTCCTGATTCACGCGATTAAGCTTGCCCACAGCGGCAGCCATTAATACTTCCTGAGTGGCCTGCTCGCGAGTGAACTCACCGCCGAGATGCCCTTCATGCATAACGATAATTCGATCGCTCATGCCCAATACTTCTGGCATCTCAGAAGAGACCAGAATGATACTCAGCCCATCAGCCTTAAACTGGTTGATAAGCTGATAGATTTCTTTTTTCGCCCCAACGTCAACGCCGCGCGTTGGTTCATCAAGGATCAGCACTTTTGGCCGGGTCATCAGACCGCGCGCAATCGCCACTTTCTGCTGGTTACCGCCGGAAAGAAGGCCGATAGCCTGTTCCATCGATGGCGTTTTAACATTGAACAGGCGAATAAAATCACCCACCGCCTGCTGCTCATCTTTATGTTTAAGGCTTCCGCCTGCACGGCTGAAATAACGCAGCGCGGTCAGTGACATATTCTCTTTCACCGACATGCCGAGCACTAAACCATCGCGTTTACGGTCTTCAGAAATATAGACGATGCCGTTAGCCAGTCCATCCTGCGGCGAACGGGTAACCACTTCATGGCCATCAAGCGTGACGTAGCCGCTGGTGCGTGGCAATGCGCCGTACAACACTTTCATCAGCTCGGTACGTCCGGCCCCCATCAGCCCCGATACGCCAAGGATCTCGCCTTTACGCAGCGTGAATGACACATCGTTTACGCCAGGACCGCACAGATTATCGACCTTCAGGCGAATATCACCCGGCGCTTTTTCCAGGCGCGGGTACTGATCTTCCAGCTTACGTCCCACCATCATTTCAATCAGCGAGTCTTCGGTAAGCGATGCGACTTCACGCTCGGCAATAAACTGCCCATCGCGGAAGACGGTTACGTCGTCGCAAATCTCGAAGATCTCTTTCATGCGGTGAGAAATATAGACAATGCCGCGTCCCTGGGATTTCAGTTCGCGAATGACGCGGAACAGGGATTCGGTTTCGGTGTCGGTGAGGGCATCCGTCGGTTCATCCATAATGATGACCTTCGATTCAAAGCTCAGCACTTTAGCAATTTCGACCATCTGCTGATCGCCAATCGACAGCTCACCGACCAGCCTGTCGCTTTTAAAGCGCAGATTGAGTTTGGCGAGCAGCAGATCGGCTTCGGCGTACATCTTCTTCCAGTCAATTTTGCCAAAGCGATTCACAAACTCACGACCGAGAAAAATGTTTTCAGCGATAGTGAGTTGCGGGATCAGGTTCAGCTCCTGGTGGATGATACCGATTCCGGCTTCCTGGGAGGATTTCGGGCCGTTAAAGGTGGTCTCTTTCCCCAGCCACAATAAGGAACCGGCATCACGGGTGTAGATTCCGGTCAGCACCTTCATCATGGTGGATTTACCCGCGCCGTTTTCGCCCACCAGCGCCATTACGCGGCCTGGGTAGACATTCAGCGCGGCGCCGGATAGCGCTTTTACGCCCGGGAACGCTTTATCGATCCCTTTGAGTTGCAGTAATGCGTTCATGATGGCCTCAGAACGTGACGCCAGCACAGAGAATGATATTCGCATACGGAGAACACTCTCCGCTGCGAATTACCGCCTGACTGTCTGCGGTTTGTTTTTTGAATTGTTCATGCGTGGTGTAACGAATTTCTATGGTGTTTCCCTGGTGTTGTTGCAGTTGCTCAATGTGGCTGAGCAACGTTTCGTGGAGTTGCGGATTATGTTGTTTAATTTCCGACGCGAGAATGGCTGCCTCGACCTGCATTTCACGTGTGACCACATCCAGTACCTGCATAAAAGAAGGTACGCCCTGGGTTAATGCCATATCGATACGCGTTGTGCTGTTCGGGATGGGTAAACCTGCATCACACACCACCAGCGTATCGGTATGCCCCAGACGGGAGATCACCGATGAAATTTCAGAGTTGAGTACCGTGCCTTTCTTCATTTTCTTTCCCCACTAGCGAAACGTTTCGCTGGAGATAAGTGTAGTGCGAAGAGTGGACAGAAAACCACCGCGACGTTACGAAAATGTGATCGCCATCGAAACGTTTCGCAAGGATTATCATTAGATGAAATGAAAACTGGGAGGGGCAAAACAAAACGCCCCCTTTCACGATGAAAGAGGGCGTTGATGAGATTAAATCTCGACCTGAGTACCGAGCTCAATAACCCGGTTCGGTGGGATTTCAAACTGGTCCGGCGCACGCAGCGCATTGCGCTGTAACAGCAGATACAGCTTACCGCGCAGACGCAAGTACCATGGTCGTTTGCCGACAATCAGCGACTCGTGCGACATGAAGAAGGAGGTTTCCATCATCCGGCAGCTTAAGCCTTCCAGACCGCAGCGATGGAACACTTCCTCCACGTTCGGCGTTTCGCGCCAACCGTAGCTGGCAACCACGCGCCAGAAGGTGGGCGATAACTGCTCAATCTGCACCCTACGCACGTTGTGAACATAGGGCGCATCTTCCGTGCGCAGCGTCAGCAGAATAACGCGCTCATGCAGCACCTTGTTATGTTTGAGGTTATGCAGAAGCGCAAACGGGATGACGTTCAGTGCGCGGGACATATATACAGCCGTTCCCGGCACGCGTACCGGTGGCGATTTCTCCAGAGAAGCAATCATCGCCTCCAGAGAGTTACCGTGCTCATGCATACGACGCAGCAGACGGAAGCGTTCACTTTTCCAGGTGGTCATGATGGTGAACATCACCAGACCCAGCGTCAGAGGCAGCCAACCGCCGGAAATCAGTTTATCGAGGTTCGCGGAGAACAGCGGAACATCGACGCACAAGAATGCCACCAGGATCAGGAAGACGAAGTATTTATTCCAGTGCCAGTTTTTGCGCGCCACGGTGGTCGACAAAATAGAGGTCAGCACCATCGTCCCCGTTACCGCAATCCCGTACGCCGCGGCCAGATTACTGGAGTGTTCAAAACTCACAATCACAATAACCACCGCAAAATAGAGCATCCAGTTAACGAAAGGAATGTAGATCTGGCCCGACTCCATTTCCGAGGTATGGATAATGCGCATTGGCGATAAATATCCCAAACGCACGGCCTGACGCGTCAGCGAGAACACACCGGAGATAACCGCCTGCGAAGCGATTACCGTCGCCAGCGCAGCGAGGATCAGTAGCGGGATCAACGCCCAGTCTGGTGCCAACAGGAAGAACGGGTTTTTGATCGCTTCAGGATGCTTTAACAGTAGCGCCCCCTGACCAAAATAGTTCAGTACCAGTGAAGGCAACACCACAGAGAACCATGCCAGGCGAATCGGCAACTTACCGAAGTGGCCCATATCCGCATACAGCGCTTCAACACCGGTAATCGACAACACCACCGCACCCAGCGCAATAAAAGACAACGTTTTGAATTCGAGGAAGAAATGCACCGCCCAATACGGATTTAGCGCCTGCAGTACTTCCGGATTGCCAATAATACTGCGTACGCCTAAAACCGCCAGCGTCAGGAACCACAGCAGCATAATCGGCGCAAACAGCTTACCGACCATGCCGGTACCGTGTTTTTGAATCAAAAACAGCAGGGTCAGTACGATTATCGAGAGCGGAACAATCCAGGTATCCAGTTGCGGGGCAATAATCTCCAGACCTTCAATCGCAGACATCACCGAAATGGCTGGCGTAATCACCACTTCACCATAGAAGAAGCTGCCGCCTATCAATCCCATAATGACCAGCATGGAGGTTGTTCGCGCCGAGGTATTGCGCCCGGCCAATGACATCAGCGTCAGGATCCCGCCTTCTCCGGCGTTATCTGCGCGCATGACAAACGTCAGGTATTTAATGGAGACAACAAAGATCAGCAGCCAGAAAATCAGCGAGAGAAAACCAAATACGGCATCACGTTCAACGCCAAAACCAAACTGGCCGGACAAACATTCACGAAGCGTATAAAGTGGGCTGGTACCAATATCACCGTAGACAACCCCAATGGCTGCAAGGGTAATCGCAGACAATGATTGTTTATTATCAGTGCTCATAGACTCGTCTTTCGTTTATACACATCATCTTTCAAGCCACTCCGTGTGGGCTGCATTCGTTATTCCCCCCATCCCAGGAGAAAACTCCATTGCCGCCTTGGTGCAGCTTGATTGATTTGGTGTATATATAAGAAATGTGTGCGTCGTCCCTTGGCCCACAAAAAGGCGCACAGTATGCACGATTAATCACAAAATCGTACCCCTAAATGAGACCAGATTAATCTGGCTCAAAGAAAAATAAGCGCACCTTCAGTCTATTACTGCAATGGTGTGAAGCATCTATACTCGCAGTTTATGCAGTACATTTGGCGAAAGGACGCCACTTCATTATGGCTCACCCACATTTATTAGCGGAAAGAATTTCCCGTCTGAGCAATGCGCTGGAAAAGGGACTTTTTGAACGTAGCCACGCCATTCGTCTGTGTCTGCTGGCAGCACTCAGCGGCGAGAGCGTTTTCTTATTAGGGCCCCCGGGGATCGCAAAGAGCTTAATTGCCCGCCGACTGAAGTTTGCCTTCCAAAATGCACGCGCTTTTGAATACCTGATGACGCGCTTCTCTACGCCGGAAGAAGTTTTCGGCCCGCTGTCCATTCAGGCCCTTAAAGACGAAGGTCGCTATGAACGCTTAACGGCGGGCTATCTTCCTGAAGCTGAAATCGTTTTTCTCGATGAAATCTGGAAAGCAGGCCCGGCAATTCTTAACACCCTGCTGACCGCCATTAACGAACGTCACTTTCGCAACGGCGCGTATGAAGAAAAAATTCCGATGCGTCTGCTGGTGGCCGCATCCAACGAACTGCCTGAAGCCGACAGCAGCCTGGAAGCGCTGTACGACCGTATGCTGATTCGTCTGTGGCTGGATAAAGTTCAGGACAAGGCCAATTTCCGCTCCATGCTGCTAAGTCAGCAGGATGAAAGCGACAACCCGGTCCCGGCATCATTGCAGGTGACGGATGAAGAGTATCACCAGTGGCAAAAAGACATTGGCGCCATCAAGCTTCCCGATCGCGTGTTTGAGCTTATTTTCACCCTACGCCAGCAGTTGGACACGCTACCGAATGCCCCCTACGTGTCCGATCGTCGCTGGAAAAAAGCGATCCGCTTACTCCAGGCCAGCGCTTTCTTTAGCGGACGTGATGCGGTAGTACCTATCGACCTGATCCTGCTGAAAGATTGTCTGTGGTACGACGCGCAAAGCCTGAATCTGATGCAACAGCAGCTTGAAATATTGATGACCGGACACGCCTGGCAGCAGCAAGCCATGCTGACGCGCCTGGGCAGTATTGTGCAGCGCCGCATTCAACTCCAGCAGCAACAAAGCGACAAAACGGCGTTCACGGTAATCCGTCAGGGTGGCATGTTCAGTCGTCGTCCTCATTATGATTTACCACCGGAAGCTACGTCCTCAGTCGTGACATTACTGCTACAAAAGCCATTAAAGCTGCATGATATGGAAGTTATCCATATTGCTTTCGAACGCAGTGCGCTGGAACTGTGGCTAACAAAAGGCGGTGAAATCCGCGGAAAATTAAACGGGATCGGCTTTGCCCAAACGCTGAATATGGAAGTCGATAGTGCACAGCATCTGGTTGTGCGCGATGTCAGTTTACAGGGTTCTCGCCTGGCGCTGCCGGGGGCTTCGCAAGAGAGTATGCCCGCAGAGATAAAGCAGGAGCTTGAAGCGCTCGATAACGAGTGGCATCAGCAGCACAGCGCATTCAGCGAACAGCAAAAATGCCTGTTTATTCATAGCGACTGGTTAGGCCGCATTGAGGCCAGCCTGCAGGATGTCGGGGCGCAAATCCGCCAGGCGCAACAATGCTGACCCTTGATACACTCAACATAATGCTGGCAGTCAGCGAAGAGGCGATGATCGAAGAGATGATCGTCGCCCTGTTGGCTTCCCCAAAGATGGTGGTATTTTTTAAAAAATTTCCTCGCCTTAAAAAAGCGATCACTGACGATATTCCCCGCTGGCGCGAATCTTTGCGTAGCCGCCTCAAAGATACCCATGTGCCGCCGGAGTTGGCAGAAGAGGTCATTTGTTATCAACAAAGCCAGCTCCTCTCTCATGCGCAGTTTATCGTTCAACTACCGCAAATATTATCGCTATTGCACCGACTCCATTCGCCCTGGGCTGGGCAAGCGCAGCAACTGGTCAATGACAACAGCACCTTTACGCCCGCCCTACATACGCTTTTTCTCCAGCGCTGGCGCCTGAGCCTGGTGGTGCAAACCACAACGCTGAATCAGCAACTGCTGGAAGAAGAGCGCGAGCATTTGCTCAGTGAAGTACAGGAACGGATGACCCTTAGCGGACAACTGGAACCCGTTCTGGCGGAAAATGACAACGCTGCAGGCCGGTTGTGGGATATGAGCGCGGGCCAAATCAAGCGCGGTGATTATCAGTTGATGGTGAAATACGGCGAATTTCTGACGCAACAACCCGAACTCCAGCGTCTGGCCGAGCAGTTAGGTCGTTCCAGAGAGGCGAAATCCGTGCCGCGTAAAGATGCGCCAATGGAAACCTTCCGTACCCTGGTGCGCGAACCGGCAACCGTCCCGGAGCAGGTGGATGGTATCCAGCAAAGTGACGATATCCTGCGCCTGCTACCGCCAGAACTGGCCACGTTGGGCATAACCGAACTGGAATACGAGTTCTACCGACGGTTGGTGGAAAAGCAACTGCTGACCTACCGCCTGCACGGCGAAGCATGGCGTGAGAAGGTAACAGAACGTCCGGTGGTTCATCAGGATTTTGACGAGCAACCGCGCGGACCTTTTATTGTCTGCGTTGATACATCAGGATCGATGGGCGGGTTTAATGAGCAGTGTGCGAAAGCCTTTTGCCTGGCGCTAATGCGCGTCGCCCTTGCCGATAACCGGCGCTGTTTCATTATGCTGTTTTCAACAGAAGTGGTGCGCTATGAGCTTTCCGGTCCGGAGGGCATCGAACAGGCTATCCGCTTTTTAAGTCAGCGCTTTCGTGGCGGTACTGATATTGCCAGCTGTTTTCGCGCCATTATTGAACGCATGCAGGGTCGGGAATGGTTTGATGCCGATGCGGTGGTTATCTCAGATTTTATCGCTCAGCGATTACCCGATGAAGTCGTCAGCAAAGTGGGGGAATTACAGCGGGTGCACCAGCACCGTTTTCATGCGGTAGCGATGTCAGCACATGGCAAACCCGGCATCATGCGCATTTTCGATCATATCTGGCGCTTTGATACCGGGATGCGAAGCCGCCTGCTCAGACGCTGGCGGCGTTGATTGTTACAGCAGAGAAGCGACGCTTTCACGTACCTGGGCCGGCCATACGCCACACTGAACCTGGCCAATGTGCGGTAATTGCAGCAACAGCATGGTCAGACGCGACTGCCCAATCCCCCCACCAATCGTCTGCGGCATTTCACCACGCAGCAGCGCCTGGTGCCATTCCAGACTCAGGCGATCTTCATCACCGGTCAAAGACAGCTGGTGTTTCAGAGCGTCAGCATCCACACGGATCCCCATAGAAGACAGCTCAAACGCATCTTCCAGAACCGGGTTCCAGACCAGAATATCACCGTTCAGACCGGCATGACCCAGCTCAGACGCTGAACTCCAGTCATCATAATCCGGCGCGCGTACATCATGACGGTGACCGTCACTGAGTTTACCGCCGATCCCCACCAGGAATACCGCGCCCAGCTCTTTAGCGATCGCACGTTCACGACCTTTTGCGTCAAGATCCGGATAACGAGATAACAGCTCCTGGCTATGAACAAAGTGGATCTGCTCTGGCAGGAACGGTGCCAGACCAAACTCTTTGCTAACCGCAGCTTCGGTGGCCTTAATTCCCGCCCAGATAGCCTCTACCGTGCTTTTCAGAGTTGAGAATTGACGCTCACCGTCGCCCATCACGCGCTCCCAGTCCCACTGGTCAACGTACACTGAGTGCAGCGGGGAGAGGCGATCTTCATCGGGACGCAGGGCTTTCATATGCGTGTACAGCCCCTCGCCTGCGCTAAAGTCGTGTTGTCCTAACGTTTGACGCTTCCACTTCGCCAGTGAATGAACCACTTCGAATTGAGCGTCTGGCAATGCTTTAACCTTCACCTGCACCGCTTTTTCACAGCCCGACAAGTTATCCTGCGTACCATCTCCAACGCGGCTGAGGATCGGAGCCTGAACTTCGATCAGACCTAAACGCTCTTCCAGCTGGCGAGAAAAATGAGATTTTACGAAGCTAATTTGACGTTGTTTGGCAATGTAAGCGGTTTTCATTATGTGTACTCCTGTGTCCTGTTGCCTATGATTAAGCAACAGAATGGAGGTAATATTCAATAATCAACAAACAAAAAGCCGACTTCGATTTTGATTCGTTAAAATTAACGTCTAAAATAGAGGGAATCATTAATCTACATAAGAAAAACCTATGGAAAATTATCAGATCGACAATCTGGACCGCGGCATTCTTGATGCCCTGATGGAAAATGCCCGTACAGCCTACGCAGAATTAGCCAAACAGTTCGGCGTCAGCCCAGGAACAATTCACGTTCGCGTAGAAAAGATGAAGCAGGCCGGGATCATTACCGGCGCGCGGATTGATGTTAGTCCCAAACAATTGGGTTACGACGTCGGCTGCTTTATCGGCATCATTCTGAAAAGTGCGAAAGACTATCCGTCAGCACTTGCAAGACTGGAAAGCCTCGATGAAGTGACCGAAGCGTATTACACCACCGGGCACTACAGCATCTTTATTAAAGTAATGTGCAAATCGATCGACGCGTTGCAGCAGGTACTTATCAACAAGATCCAAACAATTGACGAAATTCAGTCCACTGAAACCCTGATCGTCTTGCAGAACCCGATTATGCGTACCATCAAGCCGTGATCGGGTTTTTTAATCCCCTATTTTTCCACAGGTAGATCCCAGCTCGCACACAGCGTACAATACGCCCTCTTTATAAAGGTGGGCGATCATGGTAGACATCACTCTTATCAGCGGTAGTACGCTTGGCAGTGCGGAATATGTAGCAGAGCATCTGGCTGAAAAGCTGGACGACGCCGGTTTTTCCAGCGAAATACTGCATGGGCCAATGCTTGAAGAGGTTCCGACTGACGGGATCTGGCTGATTATCAGCTCCACACACGGAGCAGGAGACATTCCTGACAACCTGCAGCCTTTATATGATGCCTTACGCGAGCAGAAACCGAACCTGTCACAAGTGCACTTTGGTGCAATCGGGATCGGCAGTCGTGAATATGACACCTTTTGCGGCGCAATCGACAAGCTGGAAGCCGAATTGAAGGCCTGTGGGGCAAAACAGATCGGCGAAACGCTCAGGATCAACGTACTGGAGCATGAAATTCCGGAAGATCCGGCTGAAATTTGGCTGGGATCGTGGCATCCGTTGCTCAGAGATTTGTAAATATCGTACTTTTTTATGTGGATAACTCTGGTTAAAAGCTTGGATTAACCGGTAGTTATCCCAAGAACAACTGTTGTTCAGTTTTTGAGTTGTGTATAACCCTTCATTCTGATCCCAGCTTATACGGACCAGGATCACCGATCATTCACAGCTAATGATCCTCAGCAACCTGTTGATCTTACTTAAAGGATCGCCCTTATCCACAGAAAGGTGCGATCCTAATAAGAGATCACAATAAAACAGATCTCTAAATAAAAAGATCTTCTTTTTAATACCCAGGATCCCAGGTCTTTCTCCATCGACTAAAGTTGAGTAGAATCCACGGCCCGGGCTTCAATCCATTTTCACACCGCGTTATGCGAGGCAATCACCATGTTTTATCAGGATCCTTTTGACGTCATCATCATTGGCGGGGGTCATGCAGGCACCGAGGCCGCAATGGCCGCGGCGCGAATGGGTCAACAGACTCTGCTTTTGACACACAATATCGACACTCTGGGGCAGATGAGCTGCAACCCGGCGATCGGCGGTATTGGGAAGGGACACCTGGTAAAAGAAGTGGATGCGCTTGGTGGGTTGATGGCAAAAGCGATCGACCATGCGGGTATCCAGTTTAGGATACTAAACGCCAGCAAAGGGCCTGCCGTTCGTGCTACTCGCGCTCAGGCCGATCGTGTGCTCTATCGCCAGGCGGTACGTACCGCACTGGAGAATCAACCCAACCTGATGATCTTCCAACAGGCGGTTGAAGATCTGATTGTTGAAAACGATCGTGTCGTGGGCGCGGTAACCCAAATGGGACTGAAGTTCCGTGCCAAAGCGGTCGTGTTAACCGTGGGGACTTTCCTCGACGGCAAAATTCATATTGGTCTGGACAACTACAGCGGTGGCCGCGCTGGCGATCCGCCGTCTATTCCGCTGTCACGTCGTCTGCGTGAACTGCCGCTGCGCGTCAGTCGCCTGAAAACAGGTACACCGCCGCGAATCGATGCGCGCACGATTGATTTCAGCGTGCTCGGCCAGCAAAACAGCGATAACCCGATGCCGGTCTTCTCATTCCTGGGCGATGCATCTCAACATCCGCGCCAGATGCCGTGTTACATCACGCATACCAATGAAAAAACCCATGATGTGATCCGTAATAACCTCGATCGTAGCCCGATGTACGCAGGCGTGATCGAAGGTATCGGCCCACGCTATTGCCCGTCGATCGAAGACAAAGTGATGCGCTTTGCCGATCGTAACAAACATCAGATCTTCCTCGAACCGGAAGGACTGACGTCTAACGAAATTTACCCGAACGGCATCTCCACCAGCCTGCCGTTCGATGTGCAGATGCAAATTGTCCGTTCCATGCAGGGGATGGAAAATGCCAGAATCGTCCGTCCTGGCTACGCGATTGAGTATGATTTCTTCGATCCGCGCGACCTGAAACCTACTCTGGAAAGCAAATTCATCCAGGGTCTGTTCTTTGCTGGTCAGATCAACGGTACGACCGGTTATGAAGAAGCTGCCGCGCAAGGGATGCTGGCTGGTCTGAACGCCGCACGCTTGTCTGCTGACAAAGACGGCTGGGCGCCGCGCCGCGATCAGGCTTATCTTGGTGTGCTGGTGGACGATCTGTGTACGCTGGGCACCAAAGAACCGTACCGCATGTTCACCTCACGCGCGGAATACCGTTTGATGCTGCGCGAAGATAACGCCGACCTGCGTCTGACCGAAATTGGCCGTGAGCTGGGACTGGTGGACGATGAGCGTTGGGCTCGCTTCAACGAGAAGCTGGAGCGTATTGAACAAGAACGCCAGCGTCTCAAATCAACCTGGGTGAATCCGTTAGCGGAGTCCGCTGCAGAAGTGAATGCTCACCTGGCGACACCTCTGTCACGTGAAGCGAGCGGTGAAGATCTGCTGCGTCGCCCGGATATGACCTATGCTCAGTTGACCTCTTTATCTGCGTTTGCACCTGCGCTTGATGATGCTCAGGCCGCAGAACAGGTTGAAATTCAGGTGAAATACGAAGGATATATCGCCCGTCAGCAGGAAGAGATCGAGAGACAACAGCGTAATGAGAACACCCTGTTGCCTGCAACGCTGGATTATCGTCAGGTCTCCGGCTTGTCGAATGAGGTCATTGCCAAACTGAACGATCACAAACCGGTATCGATCGGTCAGGCATCGCGTATTTCCGGCGTAACACCTGCCGCCATCTCCATTCTGCTGGTATGGCTGAAAAAACAAGGTATGCTGCGTCGCAGCGCTTGATATCACTTTTTGGCGGGAGCGCTTCGTTTGCCCGCCCTACAAATTTGTCGGCCCGATAAGCGACAGCGCGTCGGGCAATAGATTATTTACAGGTAACGACCGTGCTCAACAAACTCTCTCGTCTGCTGGCTGATGCCGGTATTTCTCTTACCGATCACCAGAAAAATCAGCTGATTGCGTATGTCGATATGCTGCATAAATGGAACAAAGCGTACAACCTGACGTCGGTGCGTGATCCCAACGAAATGCTGGTGCGCCATATTTTGGACAGCATTGTCGTCGCGCCGTACCTGAAGGGCGAGCGTTTTATCGATGTCGGCACTGGTCCGGGCCTACCGGGAATCCCTCTCTCCATCGTACGTCCTGAAGCGCATTTCACACTGCTGGATAGCCTGGGAAAACGCGTTCGTTTCTTGCGCCAGGTGCAGCATGAGCTTGCGCTTACTAACATCACTCCAGTGCAAAGTCGCGTTGAAGAATTCCCTTCGGAGCCGCCGTTTGATGGGGTGATTAGCCGTGCTTTCGCGTCACTCAATGATATGGTGAGCTGGTGCCATCATTTGCCTGGTCAGGAAGGGCGTTTTTATGCGCTAAAAGGGCAGTTGCCTGAAGATGAAATTGCCTCGTTGCCTGCAGAATTCAGCGTCGAGTCGGTCGAAAAATTACGCGTTCCGCAACTGGATGGTGAACGTCATCTGGTGGTTATTAAGCCAAACAAAATTTAATTTTTATCAAAAAAAATAGAAAAAAAACGGTTCTTCGGGTGTTAAAAGTCATAAGGAATAGTGTGGTTAAATGTCGTTACATTTCACTAATGCCTTACGGTTTTGCATCATAACTATAACGTACCGTTTTTTGTTAAAAGTGAAACAAGTCAGCTGTGAAAATATCAGCCTGCTAAAAATAGAATCAAAGAATCACCGCCCGTGTTAATTTTTTATTATAAATGTCAATGGGTGGTTTTTTTGTTGTTATTCGCTATTTTTAAAACAGTAACGAATTTTAGGCTTAAATATCAAAAAGTTGAAATGGCATCATTTGCCAAGTAAATAAATAGTGCCGGGGCGAATATGCTTAATATGTGATCTGGTGCACGCTTTGCAGCCAGTGTTTACGCGGCTTTTGCAGTTTTGCATGATCGTTCACAGTTTGCATAAAAGTGATAAATGTGGCGTAGCGAAAAATATTTAAACATTTATTCACTTTTTAGCTACTTATTGTTTGAAATCGAGAAGGCGCACCGTATAATTTGACCGCTTTTTGATGCTTGACTCTAAGCCATAAAGAACGTTTTATACGACACGCGGCATACCTCGAAGGGAGCAGGAGTAAAAACGTGATGTCTATGTCGCTCTTGAGTCGAAACGTTGCTCGTAAGCTTTTGCTCACACAGTTTCTGGCGGTAATAGCAAGTGGACTGCTATTTAGCCTCAAAGACCCTTTCTGGGGCATCTCCGCATTGTGCGGTGGATTGGCAGTGTTACTGCCTAATGTGTTGTTTATGATATTTGCCTGGCGTCACCAGGCACATACACCAGCTAAAGGCCGAGTAGCCTGGACGTTCGCTTTCGGCGAAGCCTTCAAGGTATTAGCTATGCTGGTGTTGTTGGTGGTGGCGTTGGCTGTTTTGAAAGCGGTATTCATGCCGCTGATCGTTACGTGGGTTTTGGTGCTGGTGGTTCAGATACTGGCGCCGGCTGTAATTAACAACAAAGGGTAAAGGCATCATGGCTTCAGAAAATATGACGCCGCAGGATTACATAGGACACCATCTGAATAACCTTCAGTTGGACCTACGTACATTCTCGCTGGTGGATCCGCACAACCCCCCAGCCACCTTCTGGACGCTCAATATTGACTCCATTTTCTTCTCGGTGGTTCTGGGTCTGTTGTTCCTGCTTATGTTCCGTAGCGTAGCCAAAAAGGCGACCAGCGGCGTACCAGGTAAATTTCAGACTGCGATTGAGCTGGTAATCGGCTTTGTGCATGGTAGCGTGAAAGACATGTACCATGGCAAAAGCAAGCTGATTGCTCCGCTGGCCCTGACGATTTTCGTCTGGGTATTCCTGATGAACTTGATGGATTTGCTGCCTATCGACCTGCTGCCGTACATCGGTGAGCATATCTTTGGCCTACCGGCTCTGCGTGTGGTTCCGTCTGCTGACGTGAACATCACCCTGTCGATGGCGCTGGGCGTATTTATCCTCATTCTGTTCTACAGCATCAAAATGAAAGGCATCGGTGGCTTCGCGAAAGAGTTGACGCTGCAGCCGTTCAATCACTGGGCGTTCATCCCTGTCAACTTAATCCTTGAAGGGGTAAGCCTGCTGTCCAAACCAATCTCACTTGGTCTGCGACTGTTCGGTAACATGTACGCTGGTGAGCTGATTTTCATTCTGATTGCTGGTCTGTTGCCGTGGTGGTCACAGTGGATCCTGAATGTGCCGTGGGCCATTTTCCACATACTGATTATCACGCTGCAAGCCTTCATATTTATGGTTCTGACGATTGTCTATCTGTCGATGGCATCTGAAGAGCATTAATTTACCAACACTACTACGTTTTAACTGAAACAAACTGGAGACTGTCATGGAAAACCTGAATATGGATCTGCTGTACATTGCTGCCGCTGTGATGATGGGTCTGGCGGCAATCGGTGCTGCGATCGGTATCGGCATCCTCGGGGGTAAATTCCTGGAAGGCGCAGCGCGTCAACCGGATCTGATTCCTCTGCTGCGTACTCAGTTCTTTATCGTTATGGGTCTGGTGGATGCAATCCCAATGATCGCTGTAGGTCTGGGTCTGTACGTGATGTTTGCTGTCGCGTAGTAAGCGTTGCTTGAATTAAGAGCAATATCAGAACGTTAACTAGATAGAGGCATTGTGCTGTGAATCTTAACGCAACAATCCTCGGCCAGGCCATCGCGTTTGTCCTGTTCGTTCTGTTCTGCATGAAGTACGTATGGCCGCCTTTAATGGCTGCCATCGAAAAACGTCAAAAAGAAATTGCTGACGGCCTTGCTTCTGCAGAACGAGCACATAAGGATCTTGACCTTGCAAAGGCCAGCGCGACCGACCAGCTGAAAAAAGCGAAGGCGGAAGCTCAGGTAATCATCGAGCAGGCGAACAAACGCCGTGCTCAGATCCTGGACGAAGCTAAAACTGAAGCAGAGCAGGAACGTACTAAAATCGTGGCACAGGCGCAGGCGGAAATTGAAGCCGAGCGTAAACGTGCTCGCGAAGAGCTGCGTAAGCAAGTTGCTATCCTGGCTGTTGCTGGCGCCGAGAAGATCATCGAACGTTCCGTGGATGAAGCTGCTAATAGCGACATCGTGGACAAACTTGTCGCTGAACTGTAAGGAGGGAGGGGCTGATGTCTGAATTTGTTACGGTAGCTCGCCCCTACGCCAAAGCAGCTTTTGACTTTGCCGTTGAGCACCAAAGCGTTGACCGTTGGCAGGATATGCTGATGTTTGCCGCTGAGGTGACAAAAAACGAACAAATGGCAGAGCTTCTCTCTGGCGCGCTGGCGCCGGAAACGCTCGCTGAGTCGTTTATCGCCGTATGCGGTGAGCAACTGGACGAAAGTGGCCAAAACCTGATTCGGGTAATGGCTGAAAATAACCGTCTGAATGCGCTCCCGGATGTTCTTGAGCAGTTTATTCACCTGCGTGCAGCCAGTGAGGCTATCTCTGAGGTAGAAGTTACTTCTGCCAATGCACTGAGTGATGAACAGCTTAAGAAGATTAGCGCAGCGATGGAAAAACGTCTGTCACGCAAAGTTAAGCTGAATTGCAAAATCGATAAGTCTGTAATGGCAGGCGTAATCATCCGAGCGGGTGATATGGTCATTGATGGCAGCGTACGCGGCCGTCTTGAACGCCTTGCAGACGTCTTGCAGTCTTAAGGGGACTGGAGCATGCAACTGAATTCCACCGAAATCAGCGAACTGATCAAGCAGCGCATTGCTCAGTTCAATGTTGTGAGCGAAGCTCACAACGAAGGTACTATTGTTTCTGTAAGTGACGGTGTTATCCGCATTCACGGCCTGGCCGATTGTATGCAGGGTGAGATGATTTCCCTGCCGGGTAACCGTTACGCTATCGCACTGAACCTGGAGCGCGACTCCGTAGGTGCAGTTGTGATGGGTCCATACGCTGACCTCGCCGAAGGCATGAAGGTTAAGTGTACGGGTCGTATTCTGGAAGTTCCGGTTGGCCGTGGCCTGCTGGGTCGTGTGGTGAACACTCTGGGTTCCCCGATTGACGGTAAAGGTCCGGTTGATAACGATGGCTTCTCGCCAATCGAAGTTATCGCACCGGGCGTAATCGAACGTCAGTCCGTCGACCAGCCAGTACAGACCGGTTATAAATCTGTTGATGCCATGATCCCAATCGGTCGTGGCCAGCGTGAGCTGATCATCGGTGACCGTCAGACAGGTAAAACCGCGATGGCAATCGATGCCATCATCAACCAGCGTGATTCCGGCATCAAATGTGTGTACGTGGCTATCGGCCAGAAAGCGTCCACCATTTCTAACGTGGTTCGTAAACTGGAAGAACACGGCGCACTGTCCAACACCATCGTTGTTGTGGCGACCGCGTCTGAATCTGCTGCACTGCAATACCTGGCACCATATGCCGGTTGCGCAATGGGCGAATACTTCCGTGACCGCGGTGAAGATGCACTGATCGTTTACGATGACCTGTCTAAACAGGCTGTTGCTTACCGTCAGGTTTCCCTGCTGCTGCGTCGTCCACCAGGACGTGAAGCATTCCCGGGCGACGTATTTTACCTCCACTCCCGTCTGCTGGAACGCGCATCCCGCGTAAACGCGGAATACGTTGAGAAGTTCACCAATGGTGAAGTTAAAGGTAAAACCGGCTCCCTGACCGCTCTGCCGATTATCGAAACCCAGGCGGGTGACGTTTCTGCGTTCGTTCCGACCAACGTAATTTCTATTACCGATGGTCAGATCTTCCTGGAAACCAACCTGTTTAACTCCGGTATTCGTCCGGCAGTTAACCCGGGTATCTCCGTATCTCGTGTTGGTGGTGCAGCGCAGACCAAGATCATCAAGAAACTGTCCGGTGGTATTCGTACCGCGCTGGCGCAGTATCGTGAACTGGCAGCGTTTTCTCAGTTCGCTTCCGACCTGGATGAAGCTACTCGTAAGCAGCTGAGCCACGGTCAGAAAGTAACTGAACTGCTGAAGCAGAAACAGTATGCGCCAATGTCTGTTGCACAGCAGGGTGTGGTGCTGTTCGCGGCTGAACGCGGTTACCTCGAAGATGTGGAACTGGCGAAAATCGGTAGCTTCGAAGCCGCTCTGCTGGCTTACGTTGACCGTGACCACGCTCCGCTGATGCAAGAGATCAACCAGTCCGGTGGCTATAACGATGAAATCGAAGGCAAGCTGAAAGCTATCCTCGATTCCTTCAAGGCAACCCAGTCCTGGTAACGTCTGGCGGTCTGCTTTAGGGTGGACCGCAAGGCATTGAGGAGAAGCTCATGGCCGGCGCAAAAGAGATACGTAGTAAGATCGCAAGCGTCCAGAACACGCAGAAGATCACTAAAGCGATGGAGATGGTCGCCGCTTCCAAAATGCGTAAATCGCAGGATCGCATGGCGGCCAGCCGTCCTTATGCAGAGACCATGCGCAAAGTGATTGGTCACCTTGCGAATGGTAATCTGGAATATAAGCACCCTTACCTGGAAGAACGCGACGTTAAACGCGTGGGCTACCTGGTGGTGTCGACCGACCGTGGTCTGTGCGGTGGCTTGAACATTAACCTGTTCAAAAAGCTGCTGGCGGATATGAAAACATGGTCCGATAAAGGCGTTCAGTGCGATATCGCAATGATCGGCTCTAAGGGCGTGTCTTTCTTTAACTCCGTTGGCGGTAATGTGATTGCTCAGGTAACCGGTATGGGGGATAACCCTTCCCTGTCCGAACTGATCGGTCCGGTTAAAGTGATGCTGCAGGCCTACGATGAAGGTCGCCTGGACAGACTGTACGTTGTCAGCAACAAATTTATTAACACCATGTCTCAGACGCCAACCATCACCCAACTGCTGCCTCTGCCGGCATCAGATGATGATGAATTGAAGCGTAAATCCTGGGATTACCTGTATGAGCCAGACCCGAAAGCGCTGCTGGATACCCTGCTGCGTCGTTATGTCGAGTCTCAGGTTTATCAGGGCGTGGTAGAAAACCTGGCCAGCGAGCAGGCCGCACGTATGGTGGCGATGAAAGCCGCGACCGACAATGGCGGCAGCCTGATTAAAGAGCTGCAGTTGGTATACAACAAAGCTCGTCAGGCCAGCATTACTCAGGAACTCACCGAAATCGTCGGTGGTGCATCCGCGGTATAACCAGGTTAATTCGTAGAGGATTCAAGATGGCTACTGGAAAAATTGTCCAGGTAATCGGCGCCGTGGTTGACGTCGAATTCCCTCAGGATGCCGTACCGCGCGTGTACGATGCTCTTGAGGTTATGAATGGTAAAGAGAGTCTGGTGCTGGAAGTTCAGCAGCAGCTCGGCGGCGGTATCGTACGTACCATCGCCATGGGT
This sequence comes from Citrobacter sp. LUTT5, assembly GCF_009905315.1. Taxonomy (NCBI): domain Bacteria; kingdom Pseudomonadati; phylum Pseudomonadota; class Gammaproteobacteria; order Enterobacterales; family Enterobacteriaceae; genus Citrobacter; species Citrobacter sp. LUTT5. The sequence continues at coordinate 5,008,030 of NZ_CP047606.1, forward strand.
TCTTCTGACGGTCTGCGTCGTGGTCTGGAAGTTAAAGACCTCGAGCACCCGATCGAAGTCCCGGTAGGTAAAGCAACGCTGGGTCGTATCATGAACGTTCTGGGTCACCCGATCGACATGAAAGGTGATATCGGTGAAGAAGAGCGTTGGGCTATCCACCGTGCAGCACCTTCCTACGAAGAGCTGTCAAGCTCTCAGGAACTGCTGGAAACCGGTATCAAAGTTATCGACCTGATGTGTCCGTTCGCTAAGGGCGGTAAAGTTGGTCTGTTCGGTGGTGCGGGTGTAGGTAAAACCGTAAACATGATGGAGCTGATCCGTAACATCGCGATCGAACACTCCGGTTACTCCGTGTTTGCGGGCGTAGGTGAACGTACTCGTGAGGGTAACGACTTCTATCACGAAATGACCGACTCCAACGTTCTGGACAAAGTATCCCTGGTATATGGCCAGATGAACGAGCCGCCGGGAAACCGTCTGCGTGTTGCGCTGACCGGTCTGACCATGGCTGAGAAGTTCCGTGACGAAGGTCGTGACGTTCTGCTGTTCGTTGATAACATCTATCGTTACACCCTGGCCGGTACAGAAGTATCTGCACTGCTGGGTCGTATGCCATCAGCGGTAGGCTACCAGCCGACCCTGGCGGAAGAGATGGGTGTTCTGCAGGAACGTATCACCTCCACCAAAACCGGTTCTATCACCTCCGTTCAGGCGGTATACGTACCAGCGGATGACTTGACTGACCCATCCCCAGCAACCACCTTTGCTCACTTGGATGCAACCGTGGTACTGAGCCGTCAGATCGCATCTCTGGGTATCTACCCGGCAGTTGACCCGCTGGACTCCACCAGCCGTCAGCTGGATCCGCTGGTTGTTGGTCAGGAACACTACGACACCGCGCGTGGCGTACAGTCCCTGCTGCAGCGTTATCAGGAACTGAAAGACATCATCGCCATCCTGGGTATGGATGAACTGTCTGAAGAAGATAAACTGGTGGTAGCTCGCGCACGTAAGATTCAGCGCTTCCTGTCCCAGCCGTTCTTCGTTGCGGAAGTATTCACCGGTTCTCCGGGCAAATACGTTTCCCTGAAAGACACCATCCGTGGCTTTAAAGGCATCATGGAAGGCGAATACGACCACCTGCCAGAGCAGGCGTTCTACATGGTTGGTTCTATCGACGAAGCCGTGGAAAAAGCCAAAAAACTTTAACGCCTTAATCGGAGGGTGATATGGCAATGACTTACCACCTGGACGTCGTCAGCGCAGAGCAACAAATGTTCTCTGGTCTGGTCGAGAAAATCCAGGTAACGGGTAGTGAAGGTGAACTGGGTATTTTCCCGGGTCACGCACCGCTGCTCACCGCCATTAAGCCTGGTATGATCCGCATCGTTAAACAGTTCGGTCATGAAGAGTTTATCTACCTGTCCGGCGGCATTCTCGAAGTGCAGCCTGGCAGCGTGACCGTTCTGGCTGATACCGCGATTCGCGGACAGGATCTCGATGAAGCGAGAGCCCTGGAAGCGAAGCGTAAGGCTGAAGAGCACATCAAGAGCTCTCATGGTGACGTGGATTACGCTCAGGCATCTGCGGAACTGGCCAAAGCGATCGCGAAACTGCGCGTTATCGAGTTGACCAAAAAAGCGATGTAACACCGGCTTGAAAAGCATAAAGGCCAGTCTGGTTTCCAGGCTGGCTTTTTTTTGCTTTTGCTGCAAGAACATTTAAATTGAAAGCTGTTTTGTGATTTAGATCATAAAAATATTGATTGGCTAAAAAATGCGGCGTAGACTCTTTTTATGTGATGTGTGTCACATAATAAAATCAGATAAAAGAGATGCCAACATGAAATTACTCAATAAAATCATCGCCATGTTCAGCAATATGAGCTTTTAGACTTTACCTGCCTGTCCTGTGGCGCGATGCTTGATATGGTTTATCAGTCAGCGCCACTTGTTGTTATAAATCCCCTCCCCCTACTCTTCTCCCTCAACTTTTTATTTCGCGTACACATGTTCGGTTTCTCACTGAATCACATAAAAAAAATCGGGCTTTGCATGTGTAACTCTTTATTCATGCGGTAAAAAAATAGCAAAAACATTAACCTAAGGCTTTAATAAGAGCAGTCCCCAGGTTTTTGGCAGACAAAAGATACTGATTTAGACGAAAATAGTGAGTTATCAGATGGGGAATTACCCCTGTTGAACGTTTTATCTTCGGTCCATTTCACGCTGAAAAAAATGTAGTATTTTCAATGTGAAACGGTATAAATTCGTTCTCAAATTACAGTCAGGATGTGTATGTTGAATAATGCTATGAGCGTCGTGATCCTTGCCGCAGGCAAAGGCACGCGTATGTATTCCGATCTCCCTAAAGTGCTGCATACCCTCGCAGGAAAACCGATGGTTCAGCATGTCATTGATGCTGCTAATGAATTAGGTGCGACTCACGTACATCTGGTCTACGGGCACGGTGGTGATTTGCTCAAGCAGACGCTGAAAGATGGCAATCTTAACTGGGTTCTGCAGGCGGAACAGTTGGGTACCGGCCATGCAATGCAGCAGGCGGCGCCATTCTTTGGTGATGATGAAGACATTTTAATGCTCTATGGCGATGTGCCGCTGATCTCTACCGATACCTTACGTCGCCTGCGTGAAGCCAAACCGCAGGGCGGCATTGGCTTGCTAACGGTAAAACTTGATGACCCAACCGGTTATGGCCGAATTACCCGCGATAACGGCAATGTCACGGGTATCGTTGAGCATAAAGATGCCACCGACGAGCAGCGTCAAATCCAGGAAATAAACACTGGTATCCTGATTGCCAACGGCGCTGACATGAAGCGTTGGCTGTCTAAACTGACCAACAACAACGTGCAGGGTGAATACTACATCACCGATATCATCGCGATGGCGTATAAGGAAGGACGTGAAATTGCTGCAGTACATCCGGCACGCATTAGCGAAACTGAAGGGGTGAATAACCGTCTTCAGCTATCCCGTCTGGAACGTGTTTATCAGTCCGAGCAGGCAGAAAAACTGCTGCTGGCAGGCGTGATGCTGCGCGATCCGGCACGTTTTGATCTTCGCGGTACGCTTATTCACGGGCGCGATGTTGAAATTGATACTAACGTTATCATTGAAGGTAACGTAACCGTTGAGGATCGCGTCAAGATTGGCGCCGGTTGCATCATCAAAAACAGCGTGATTGGTGAGGGTTGCGAGCTTAGCCCATACAGTGTGGTGGAAGATGCGCATCTGGAAGCCGCTTGCACCATTGGTCCATTCGCACGTCTGCGCCCGGGTGCTGAGCTGCAGGAAGGCGCGCACGTGGGTAACTTTGTCGAAATGAAAAAAGCGCGTCTGGGTAAAGGCTCCAAAGCCGGTCATTTGACCTACCTGGGTGATGCGGAAATTGGCGATAACGTGAATATCGGCGCGGGTACGATTACCTGCAACTACGATGGCGCCAATAAGTTTAAAACCATTATTGGTGATGATGTGTTTGTGGGGTCTGATACTCAGCTGGTGGCGCCTGTCACCGTGGGTAAAGGTGCGACGATTGCCGCCGGAACCACCGTAACGCGTAATGTCGCCGATAACGAACTGGTATTAAGCCGTGTACCTCAGGTCCATAAACAGGGCTGGCAGCGTCCGGTGAAGAAGAAGTAAGTGATTTTTGCCGGATGGCGGCCTACGTGCGGTGACGTTCTGTAGGCCTTACAAGCGTAAGCGCCATCAGGCACACAAGAGATGAGGGGATAACATAATCCTCCGCTCAACAAGCAGTACCATAAAAATAACCCCACTCTCTACAAGGCTCGGGGCGCCCGAAATGGGCAAATACAGGTCAGCGACAACGACAGGCATAATGCCTAAATTCGGAATCAAAAAATATGTGTGGAATTGTTGGCGCTATCGCGCAGCGTGATGTAGCTGAAATCCTTCTCGAAGGTTTACGTCGTCTGGAATATCGTGGTTATGACTCTGCTGGTCTGGCCGTCGTCGATGCTGAAGGTAACATGACCCGTCTGCGTCGTCTGGGTAAAGTGCAGATGCTGACTGCTGCTGCGGAAGAACATCCGTTGCATGGTGGTACAGGTATCGCTCATACCCGTTGGGCGACACACGGTGAACCTTCAGAAGCGAACGCGCATCCTCATGTTTCTGAACACATTGTTGTGGTGCATAACGGCATCATTGAAAACCATGAACCACTGCGTGAGCTGTTGAAAACGCGTGGCTATACCTTTGTTTCTGAAACCGACACCGAAGTGATTGCTCACCTGGTGCACTGGGAACTGGAACAGGGTGGTACGCTGCGTGAAGCCGTGCTGCGTACTATTCCCCAACTACGTGGTGCCTACGGCACGGTGATCATGGATACCCGTAATCCGGAAACCCTGCTGGCGGCCCGTTCTGGTAGCCCGCTGGTGATTGGTCTGGGTATGGGCGAAAACTTCATCGCTTCCGATCAGCTGGCGCTGCTGCCGGTAACCCGTCGCTTCATCTTCCTGGAAGAGGGTGACATCGCGGAAGTGACTCGTCGTTCTGTCTCTATTTTCGACAAGTCTGGCGCAGAAGTGAAACGTCAGGATATCGAATCGAATCTGCAGTATGACGCGGGCGAAAAAGGTATTTATCGCCACTACATGCAGAAAGAGATCTACGAACAGCCGAACGCGATTAAAAATACGCTGACCGGGCGCATTAGCCACGGTGAAGTGGATTTAAGCGAGCTGGGGTCGCGTGCCAACGAGCTGCTGTCTCAGGTTGAGCATATCCAGATTATCGCCTGCGGTACGTCTTACAACTCCGGTATGGTGTCCCGCTACTGGTTTGAATCGCTGGCGGGTATTCCTTGTGATGTCGAAATCGCTTCCGAATTCCGCTATCGCAAATCCGCCGTGCGTCGTAACAGCCTGATGATTACCCTTTCTCAGTCTGGTGAAACGGCGGATACCCTGGCGGGCCTGCGCTTATCTAAAGAGCTGGGCTATCTGGGATCGCTGGCTATCTGTAACGTTCCTGGCTCCTCTCTGGTGCGTGAATCTGACCTGGCGATGATGACCAATGCCGGTACCGAAATCGGTGTGGCCTCCACGAAGGCATTTACCACTCAGCTGACCGTTCTGCTGATGCTGGTGGCGAAACTGTCCCGTCTGAAAGGCCTTGATGCGTCTATTGAGCAGGAGATCGTTCACGGTCTGCAGGCGCTGCCGAGTCGTATTGAGCAGATGTTGTCTCAGGACAAACGCATTGCCGCTCTGGCAGAAGGTTTCTCTGACAAACATCATGCGCTGTTCCTTGGCCGTGGCGATCAGTATCCAATTGCGCTGGAAGGCGCGCTGAAGCTGAAAGAGATCTCTTATATTCACGCTGAAGCTTATGCCGCAGGTGAACTGAAACACGGTCCGCTGGCGCTGATTGATGCCGATATGCCAGTTATCGTGGTTGCGCCGAACAACGAATTGTTGGAAAAACTGAAATCCAACATTGAAGAAGTTCGCGCCCGTGGCGGTCAGCTGTACGTCTTTGCTGACCAGGATGCTGGCTTTACCAGCAGCGAAAACATGCACATCATTGAGATGCCGCATGTGGAAGAGGTGATTGCACCGATCTTCTACACCGTTCCGCTGCAGCTGCTGGCGTATCATGTGGCACTGATTAAAGGCACCGACGTCGATCAGCCGCGTAACCTGGCGAAGTCAGTTACCGTAGAGTAATACTTAGTACAAAGCTATTAAGGGTTGCTGTAGCAATACAGCAACCTTTTTTATTTGCATTTACAAATATTCTAAATAGTATTTTAATTATAGATTAATCACCTGTTTGTAATTATATTTAAATCATATAAATAATAATGATGTTAGCTTGTAGATTGAGCTGATTGTGTTTTTTTTGCACTTTTTTATGGGTGAATTCTGAAAATTTAAATTCTGATATATAAAATGTGAGGTAATTGTTATATTAATAATTAATGTATATGCTTGTATTATTAGTTAATGAAATCTGTAAACCCGGTTATTTCTGTTTTACAGATTTTGTAATTTGCTGTTTATATATTTTAAGGAGTATTATCTATCCCGATGTAAAGGATATTTGTTTTATTTTTTATCTGTGAAAATAAAACGTTAAGATAATTTAATATATAAAGGGATAAAATGAAACTAAATTTAATTACGGGTGCGTTGGTGCTTTCTTCTACGATTATGGCAAGCCAGGTATTTGCTTCTGATGGTACCGTCCACTTTCGTGGTGAAGTGATTGACAGTACGTGTGAAGTGACCGCAGATACCAAAGATCAGAGTGTCGACTTAGGTAAAGTAAACCGTACTGCATTCACCGGTGCAGGTTCTACCGCCGCGCCGACGGCTTTCCATATTGACCTGGAGAAATGCCCGGATACATATACCAAAGCGGGCGTTCGCTTCGATGGCACAGAAGCTGCCGACGGTAATGGCGACCTGGCTATTGGCGATCCGCTGAATACGACGACTCCGGGTGATTATACAGGAACTGAACCTGCACCGATTACCGCAACAGGTGTTGCGATCCGTATCTATAACAAAGCTGATAACTCTCAGGTTAAGCTGTATACAAAATCAGCTGAAACCCCGATTGTTGCGACTAAAGCGTCTATGCAGTTTGTTGCTCGTTATATTGCCACTTCTGCGACAGTGACTGCCGGTACCGCTAACGCCGATTCCCAGTTCACCGTTGAATATGTGAAGTAATACAAAGAGTCATTCGTTTCAATTGAATATTCATTGCTAATTAAATGGCGCTCGTTATTGTGCTATTCCTTTTTCTTTGTTATAGCGAGCGTCTTTTTATTTCTGGATACATGTATGCCTGGTCATTATTTTAAAATGGTTCTGTTTATGGTCTTTTCATTTTATTCATCGGTGTCTTTTTCAGGTATCGTTGTTGGAGGCACACGAGTTATTTTTCCAGGTAATGCACCCGATGCAACGATATCTATTTATAATAAAGAATCTAAACTCCCTTATTTAATTCAGTCGTGGGTCGACCCATTTGACAAAAATGATAAGAGCAAACCGCCCTTTACGACGATTCCTCCTGTGTCGCGACTCGAGGCTGGGCAAGAAAAAATATTACGTATTATTAAAACAGAGGGTAATCTTCCTACCGATCGTGAATCTGTTTTTTGGTTTAATGTTAAAAATATTCCCCCGTCAACGAATAAAAAAGAGGGGAGCTCTCTTGAAATTGCTATTAAAACACGAATTAAGCTTTTCTGGCGTCCCGCGTCGATAACCATTACGCCGGAAAAGGCAGTAGCCAAAGTATCCTGGCAGCGTCAGGGAAATAAACTGATGGTGAATAATCCAACGCCTATTCATATCAATGTGATGAGCGTAATTGTTGACGGAAAAGATATCACCTTAAATATGATTAAGCCGTTTGAAACGATAGCCCTGGACATTCCTGAAGGGGCTGCTGGGCGTTCGTTGGTATGGAAATTCATTAACGATTACGGTGCGATCAGCGATCCTATCAAACAGGCGCTTTAGTTACCCGATAAGGATGTCACGATGATTGATTCGCGTTACTGTATCGTATTGGTTTCTGGTGTATTCCTGAGCGCTGCTTTTCAGAGCAGGGCACAGGATACTTTATTTAACCCGAACCTTCTGGAAATCGATCATCCTGTCAATATTGATATCCGCCAGTTTAACCGTTCCAATACTCTTCCTCCTGGTAATTATAAAGTTGATGTGGTGATTAACGGTCGTTTTTTTGAACGGCAGGATATTAAATTTATTCAGGATTCACCAGAGGGTGAACTTCATCCTTGCTTTATTACCGTAAAAGATGTTTTGTCTTCCTATGGCATAAAAGTTGATGCGGTTAAGGCACTTAATAATATTGATGATAGTGCTTGCATAAATCCTGTTCCATTAATTGAGGGATCTTCCTGGTTTTTCGATGCTAATAAATTGGCGTTAAATATATCCATACCACAAATTTATCTGGATAGTTCGGCGTATGATTATATTAGTCCGTCCCGTTGGGATCAGGGGATTAATGCGCTGATGATCAACTATGATTTCTCTGGTTCGCACACGCTAAAATCCAATTATGATTCCTCTGATGAGGACAGTTATTACCTGAATTTACGTAATGGCCTGAACATAGGTGCCTGGCGGTTGCGTAACTACAGTACGCTAAACTCGACGGAAACTAGTACTGAATATCACTCTATCAGTAGCTACGTTCAGCGAGATATTGCTGCGCTTCGTAGCCAGATTATGCTGGGTGATACCTGGACGGCGAGTGATGTTTTTGACAGCACGCAAATCCGTGGGGCACGGTTGTATACCGACGACGATATGTTGCCATCCAGCCAGAATGGCTTTGCGCCAATAGTTCGTGGTATCGCTAAAAGCAACGCGACGGTGATTATCCGGCAGAATAATTACGTTATTTATCAGTCTGCTGTACCGCAAGGGGCTTTTGAGATCACCGATCTTAACACCACCAGCGGCGGCGGCGATCTGGATGTGATCATCAAAGAGGAGGATGGCAGCGAGCAGCGCTTTACCCAGCCGTATGCCTCGCTTGCCATTCTGAAACGTGAAGGGCAAACCGATGTGGACATTAGCGTCGGTGAAATACGCGATGAGAGCGGCTTTACGCCCAATGTGCTACAGGCTCAGGTTCTCCATGGTTTGCCGTGGGGGCTGACGCTGTATGGCGGTACACAGGTCACGGATGATTATGCATCTGCGGCGATGGGGATGGGTAAGGATATGGGCTCGCTCGGCGCGCTGTCATTGGATGTGACTCACGCGCATGCCAACTTTGACGATGGTGACGATGAAACCGGGCAATCTTATCGCTTTCTCTATTCTAAGCGGTTCGATGAAACCGATACGAATTTCCGTCTGGTTGGATACCGTTATTCCACTGAGGGGTACTACACGCTCAATGAATGGGCATCCCGGCAGAATAATGATGAAGATTTCTGGATGACTGGTAACCGACGTAGCCGTATTGAAGGGACGTGGTCGCAATCTTTTGCCCGGGGCTACGGTAATATTTATCTGACGTTGAGTCGACAGCAGTACTGGAAAACGGATGACGTCGAGAAATTGGTTCAGTTTGGTTATGCCAACACCTGGCGGCGTATTTCGTGGAACGTTTCCTGGAACTACACCGATTCTGTCAATCGTTATGGAAGCAGTCAGTCTTATGATGATGAGAACGATCATGAGCATATTTTTATGCTGTCGGTTTCGGTTCCGCTCTCTGGTTGGCTGGAAAACAGCTACGTCAACTATTCGCTGACGCAAAATAACCATAATGACAGCACGATGCAGGTTGGATTGGGCGGTACCGCACTGGAAGGACATAACCTTGCCTATAACGTCCAGGAGTCATGGGTTAGCAATCCAGAAGACAGCTATAGCAGTAATGCCAGCCTGAATTACGACGGTACTTATGGATCTGTCAACGGCAGCTATGCCTATAGTCAGGATTCACAGCGCCTTAACTACGGAGTTAGGGGCGGTATTTTGGTTCACAGCGGCGGCATTACTTTTTCGCAAGAGCTAGGAGAAACGGTGGCGCTGGTTGAAGCGCCGGGGGCAGATGGCCTCTCTGTGGAGAACGCCACCGGCGTATCCACCGACTGGCGAGGCTATACGGTAAAAACGCAAATGAATCCGTATGATGAAAACAGGGTGGCGATCAACAGTAATTATTTCTCGCGCGCTAATGTCGAACTGGAAAATACCGTGGTTAACCTGGTACCGACGCGCGGCGCAGTGGTGAAGGCGACGTTTGTCACCCATGTCGGCTATCGTGTGCTGTTTACGGTAGCGATGCCAGATGGTAAACCCGCGCCATTTGGCGCTATGGCCTCGGCGGATTTGGAGTCCGGCACGGTAACTGGGATTGTGGGTGATAATGGTGAGCTTTATTTATCCGGAATGCCGGCAGAAGGTCATTTTACGATTACGGGTAATCTGGGCACCTGTTCTGCACATTACCATTTTCCTGAACCGAAAAATAATGAACTGATTCAGGTTAAAGTTGGCTGCAAATAAAAAGGATATTAATTTGAGACTGGTTATCTGTTTTATATTTATAACGTCCGCTATTTTTTGCAAAAATCTATTAGCCGCCGATTTTTATTGTGAGGCTGATGGTGGGACGCATCATAGTATATTAACATTCCCAAATAAAACAATTAGTGCAACTCAAAATAAAAGTGGGCAAACATTTGAGCAGCATGTTGATAATGATGATAAATATCATGGGTTTTGCTACTGTACCAACAATTTCAACTATGTTTATTATACTGCAGTGGAAAATCCCTCGTTAGATAAATCAGGGGTTCGGAGTAATATACAATATTATAATCTTAATGAGTATTTGGATGTAGGGATCTCCATAGCTATTCTTGGTAGAGGTTATATTAATGTTCCTTTTTCCAATCAACCTAACAATCCTGATGGTAAAAATACATGTACCAATAATAAAAAAATAGCGAATTTTGATAGTGGATCAGATGCGATTGTTTATTTTTATGTCAAGGAACCATTTATTGGCAAAATGATTATTCCAACTATGTTGATGGCTTCTTTGTATGGTAAAACGAACGCCACTGGTGCAGATAGTCCCACTCCGTTAGCCGATGTCTATATCCAGGGGGATATTACCGCTCCACAGGAGTGTGAAGTTAATGGAGGGCAAGTGATTGAAGTCAATTTTGAAAAAATACCCGCCTCCGAATTTTCATCGACGCCGGGTGCGGCGATTACCAGCCGTAAAATTCCGATAAAGGCATCGGTTAAATGTACGGGAATGGCGGCTGGGCAAGATGTTGAAGTTTCGCTACATGCGACGCAGACGGCGACATCGCCCACAATGTTACAGACATCAAACGACGATGTTGGAATCAAGATTTATGATGAATACGATAAAGAAGTTGATGTGAACGGCGGGCGCATGGAAACAGATATGGGAAAACGTTCGCGTTTGGGTGAAGAAGATGGCGAGTTCAATTTCTCTGCCGCACCCGGTAGCGCCACCGGTGCCAGGCCAAAGCCCGGTACCTTTAGCGCCAATGCTACGATCATCATGGAAATTAAAAACTAATCCTCCTCAGGCAACGGCTGTTTATGACAGCCGTTGTCATATTTACCATCCGAATCCCAACGCATCAAAAATTTTATGACAAAAAAATGAAAGCTAATTGATTTATTTTTGTTATTTTTCAATGCGTTATATTTTATGTTGTTGCTGTCATAAAACTGTCATATTTCGTACATTTAACTGTCACCTGTTTGTCCTATTTTGCTCACAGTAGCAACTCAAACAACGATTTACGAAAACCGTGCAGGAGACATTATGAAAGTTATGCGTACCACTGTCGCAACTGTTGTCGCCGCGACCTTATCCATGAGCGCGTTCTCTGCGTTTGCAGCAGCGAGCCTGACAGGTGCAGGTGCAACCTTCCCTGCGCCAGTGTATGCCAAATGGGCAGATACCTATCAGAAAGAGACCGGTAGCAAAGTAAACTACCAGGGTATCGGCTCCTCCGGTGGTGTAAAACAAATTACGGCCAATACCGTTGATTTCGGCGCTTCTGATGCACCGCTGTCTGACGAAAAACTGGCGCAAGAAGGTCTGTTCCAGTTCCCGACCGTGATCGGTGGCGTAGTGCTGGCTGTGAATATCCCGGGCCTGAAATCCGGCGAGCTGGTGCTGGACGGTAAAACGCTGGGTGACATCTACCTCGGTAAAATTAAGAAGTGGGATGATGAAGCCATCACCAAACTGAACCCGGGTCTGAAGCTGCCTTCACAGAATATCGCCGTTGTGCGTCGCGCTGACGGTTCCGGTACTTCCTTCGTTTTCACCAGCTACCTGGCAAAAGTAAACGAAGAGTGGAAATCTAAAATTGGCTCCGGCTCTACTGTGAACTGGCCGACCGGTCTGGGCGGTAAAGGTAACGACGGTATCGCTGCGTTCGTACAGCGTCTGCCGGGTTCTATCGGTTACGTTGAGTACGCTTACGCTAAGCAGAACAACCTGGCGTACACCAAGCTGGTCTCTGCTGATGGCAAACCGGTAAGCCCGACAGAAGAGAGCTTTGCTAACGCCGCAAAAGGCGCTGACTGGAGCAAAACTTTCGCTCAGGATCTGACTAACCAGAAAGGTGACGACGCGTGGCCAATCACCTCCACCACCTTCATCCTGGTCCATAAAGAGTCGAAGAAACCAGAGCAGAGCGCAGAAGTGCTGAAGTTCTTCGACTGGGCGTACAAAAATGGCGGCAAACAGGCTAACGACCTGGATTACGCCAGCCTGCCGGACAGCGTGGTTGAGCAGGTTCGTGCTGCATGGAAGACCAACGTGAAAGACAGCAGCGGTAAAGCGCTGTACTAATAGAATATCTTTAACGAGTTGGCGGATGGCGCTACGCTTATCCGCCCTACGGTTTCGACTGTAGGCCCGCTTTGTAGGCCGGATAAGCGTAGCGCCATCCGGCATGGGCAACTTCGTAAACGCGTTTAACTTAAAGAGTGATTTATGGCTGCAACCAAGCCTGCTTTTAACCCACCGGGTAAAAAGGGTGACATGATCTTCAGCGCGCTGGTAAGACTGGCTGCGCTGATTGTGCTATTGATGTTGGGTGGCATTATTGTCTCTCTGGTTATCTCCTCCTGGCCAAGCATTCAGAAATTTGGTTTCTCCTTTCTGTGGACCAAAGACTGGGATGCGCCGAACGATATCTACGGTGCTTTAGTACCGATTTACGGTACGCTGGTTACCTCACTTATTGCACTACTGATTGCCGTTCCGGTGAGTTTCGGCATTGCGCTGTTCCTGACTGAACTTGCACCTGGCTGGCTGCGTCGCCCGCTGGGCATCGCTATTGAACTGCTGGCGGCAATTCCGAGTATCGTGTACGGCATGTGGGGGCTGTTTATCTTTGCCCCGCTGTTTGCGACTTATTTCCAGGAGCCGGTCGGAAACATCCTTTCCAACATTCCGTTTGTTGGCGCACTGTTCTCCGGCCCGGCTTTTGGTATCGGTATTCTGGCGGCTGGCGTGATCCTCGCCATCATGATCATCCCGTACATTGCGGCGGTTATGCGTGATGTGTTCGAACAAACGCCGGTACTGATGAAAGAGTCAGCCTACGGCATCGGCTGTACCACCTGGGAAGTTATCTGGCGCATCGTCCTGCCGTTCACCAAAAATGGCGTGATCGGCGGCGTGATGTTGGGGCTGGGCCGCGCACTGGGTGAAACCATGGCGGTGACCTTTATCATCGGTAACACCTACCAGCTCGACAGTGCCTCGCTGTACATGCCGGGCAACAGTATTACCTCTGCGCTGGCGAATGAATTTGCCGAAGCGGAATCTGGGCTGCACGTTGCCGCGTTGATGGAGCTGGGTCTGATTCTGTTTGTGATCACCTTCATCGTGCTGGCTGCGTCTAAGTTCATGATCATGCGCCTTGCGAAGAACGAGGGGGCACGCTAATGGCTACGCTTGAAATGCAAAACACCGCTCAGCTTGCGGAATCCCGCCGTAAAATGCAGGCGCGTCGTCGTCTGAAAAACCGCATCGCGCTGACGCTCTCTATGGCGACCATGGCGTTCGGTCTGTTCTGGCTCATTTGGATCCTGATGTCCACGATCACCCGCGGTATTGACGGTATGTCGCTGGCGCTGTTCACCGAAATGACGCCGCCGCCGAATACGGCGGGGGGTGGTCTGGCGAACGCCCTGGCCGGTAGCGGTCTGTTGATTCTGTGGGCGACCGTGTTTGGTACCCCGCTCGGCATTATGGCGGGTATCTACCTGGCGGAGTATGGGCGTAAGTCCTGGCTGGCTGAGGTCATCCGCTTTATCAATGACATTCTGCTTTCTGCGCCATCCATCGTGGTCGGTCTGTTCGTTTACACCATCGTGGTAGCAAAAATGGAGCATTTCTCCGGCTGGGCGGGCGTGATCGCGCTGGCGCTGCTGCAGGTGCCCATTGTTATTCGTACCACAGAGAACATGCTCAAGCTGGTGCCAGATAGCCTGCGTGAAGCCGCCTATGCACTGGGTACGCCGAAATGGAAGATGATTTCTGCGATCACCCTGAAGGCATCTGTCTCGGGGATCATTACAGGTGTTCTGTTAGCAATTGCTCGTATCGCAGGTGAAACGGCTCCGCTGCTGTTTACGTCGCTCTCCAACCAGTTCTGGAGCACTGACATGATGCAGCCTATCGCCAACCTGCCGGTCACTATCTTTAAGTTTGCGATGAGCCCGTTTGCTGAGTGGCAGCAACTGGCCTGGGCCGGGGTACTGATTATTACTCTGTGCGTACTGCTGCTGAACATTCTGGCGCGCGTCATTTTCGCGAAGAAGAAACACGGTTAATTTTTACGGCGTGGCTGATGCGGCGCCGGATGAGGAAAAGATTGAAATGAGTATGGTTGATACTGCCCCAGGTAAAATTCAGGTTCGTGATTTGAACTTCTACTATGGCAAATTCCATGCCCTGAAGAACATCAACCTGGATATTGCTAAAAACCAGGTAACGGCGTTTATCGGGCCTTCTGGCTGTGGTAAATCGACGCTGCTGCGTACGTTCAACAAAATGTTTGAACTGTACCCGGAGCAACGTGCGGAAGGTGAAATTCTGCTGGATGGCGACAATATTCTCACCAATACCCAGGATATCGCTCTGCTGCGTGCCAAAGTGGGCATGGTATTCCAGAAGCCCACGCCGTTCCCGATGTCCATCTACGACAACATCGCTTTTGGCGTACGTCTGTTTGAGAAACTCTCGCGTGCGGATATGGACGAACGCGTGCAGTGGGCATTGACCAAGGCCGCATTGTGGAATGAAACCAAAGATAAATTACACCAGAGCGGGTACTCTCTCTCGGGTGGTCAGCAGCAGCGACTGTGTATTGCGCGTGGCATCGCCATTCGCCCGGAAGTGCTTCTGCTTGATGAGCCATGTTCAGCGCTCGACCCTATTTCTACCGGGCGTATCGAAGAGCTGATCACTGAGCTGAAAGAGGATTACACCGTCGTTATCGTTACCCACAACATGCAGCAGGCTGCGCGTTGTTCCGATCACACGGCATTTATGTACCTGGGCGAGTTGATTGAGTTCAGTAACACGGACGATCTGTTCACCAAGCCCGCGAAGAAACAAACTGAAGATTACATCACCGGTCGTTACGGCTGATTCAGGAGCTTGTTGTGGATAACCTTAACCTTAATAAACATATTTCCGGCCAGTTCAATGCAGAGCTGGAAAGCATCCGTACCCAGGTGATGACCATGGGCGGCATGGTCGAGCAGCAGCTTTCTGATGCAATCACGGCGATGCACAACCAGGACAGCGAGCTGGCGAAGCGCGTCATTGAAGGCGATAAGAACGTCAACATGATGGAGGTGGCGATCGACGAAGCCTGCGTACGCATCATCGCCAAGCGTCAACCGACAGCGAGCGACCTGCGTCTGGTGATGGCGATTATCAAAACCATCGCTGAGCTGGAACGTATTGGCGACGTGGCAGATAAAATTTGCCGCACCGCGCTGGAGAAGTTCTCGCAACAACACCAGCCGCTGCTGGTAAGTCTGGAGTCGCTGGGTCGTCACACCGTGCAGATGCTGCACGACGTGTTGGATGCGTTTGCGCGTATGGATCTCGACGAAGCGGTACGTATTTATCGCGAAGATAAGAAAGTCGACCAGGAGTATGAAGGCATCGTGCGTCAGCTGATGACTTATATGATGGAAGACCCACGTACCATTCCAAGCGTGCTGACCGCGCTGTTCTGCGCACGTTCCATCGAACGTATCGGTGACCGCTGCCAGAATATCTGCGAATACATCTTCTATTTCGTGAAGGGACAAGACTTCCGTCACGTGGGCGGCGATGAGCTGGATAAGCTGCTGGCGGGCAAAGATCCTAAAGAGTGATAAAAACGTAGAAAGTAGGCCGGATAAGCGTTAGCGCCATCCGGCAATTGCCCGGTGGCGCAAGCTTACCGGGCCTACAAAAAATTACCGAGTAATATCCCAACCCCGTGCCTTCCACAATTCCGGCAACTGTGTCAGATCGGTAAAGGTCGTGACTTTTGGATGATCGATCGGTTTGTTATGCGGATCGGCGCAGAAGTAGAACACTTCCATCCCCGCCGCAATCCCCGCCTGCGCGCCTGCGCTGGAATCATCAACCAGAATGCAGTTCTCAACATTAACGTCCATTGCTTTTGCCGCATGGAACATTAGGGCCGGATCGGGCTTCCAGCGTTGGATATCGTAGCCGCTGAACAGTAAATCAGGAAAATGGTGCAGCATGCCCAGCTTACCCAGCGAATGCTGCATTTTGCTGACCGGACCGTTAGACACCACGCACATTGGCACAGCCATGCTGTCCAGCAGCGTGTTCGCACCAGCAATGACTTCCAGCTCGGTATCGAACAGACGTGCGACCTCAGCGCGGTAAACCGGTTCTAAATCGGCTTTTGCCAGTTCGACACCGTGCTCTTCGTTGATAATGTCGATGATCTCGTACAGCTTTACCCCCTTGAAGCGTTTGAAAATTTCTTCAAGATCGAGCGTAATGCCAAACGCCTGGAACATGCTGACATACGCGCGAGAACAAATCACTTCACTGTCGACAAGGGTACCGTCACAGTCAAAAAATACGGCTTCTATCTGGGACATGTCATTTCCGTTTTAACAAGTTTAACGTTTTCGTAATGCATTATTGGGCGACGCAATCGTTGCCGTATAAGCAAAATCAATGAAAAAAGTTGCTCATAACCCAACCCTATTGTCGCATTTTGGTATAGGATAGCGACGAATTTTCCCTCCTTGTTCGGAAATTGATAATGAGTCAACAACACACAACCCAGGCTTCTGGCCAGGGGATGCTGGAACGCGTGTTCAAACTGCGCGAACATGGCACGACGGCACGGACCGAAGTGATCGCCGGTTTAACCACCTTCCTGACGATGGTGTATATCGTTTTTGTTAACCCGCAAATTCTTGGCGTGGCTGGCATGGATACCAGCGCCGTCTTTGTTACCACCTGCCTTATTGCTGCCTTTGGTAGCATCCTGATGGGGCTATTTGCTAACCTGCCGGTCGCACTTGCGCCTGCTATGGGCCTGAATGCATTTTTCGCTTTCGTGGTCGTCGGCGCGATGGGCCTGTCATGGCAGATCGGTATGGGGGCTATCTTCTGGGGCGCGGTAGGTCTGCTGCTGCTGACCATTTTCCGCGTACGTTACTGGATGATTGCCAATATCCCGGTGAGCCTGCGAGTGGGGATCACCAGTGGTATCGGTCTGTTCATCGGCATGATGGGGCTGAAAAACGCAGGTGTTATCGTCGCCAACAAAGACACGCTGGTGTCTATCGGTAACCTGACGTCCCACAGCGTTCTTCTCGGTATTCTGGGCTTCTTTATCATCGCGATTCTGGCGTCACGTAATATTCATGCGGCGGTGCTGATTTCCATCATTGTAACCACGCTGCTGGGCTGGATGCTGGGCGATGTCCATTACAACGGTATCGTTTCTGCGCCGCCGAGCGTGATGTCAGTTATCGGACATGTCGATCTGGCCGGTTCGTTTAACATTGGCCTGGCGGGTGTGATTTTCTCGTTCATGCTGGTCAACCTGTTTGACTCCTCCGGTACGCTGATTGGCGTGACGGATAAAGCCGGTCTGGCGGACGCGAAGGGCAAGTTCCCACGCATGAAGCAGGCGCTGTATGTGGATAGCGTGTCGTCGGTTACCGGGGCGTTTATCGGGACTTCTTCCGTTACCGCCTATATTGAATCCTCTTCCGGGGTGTCGGTTGGTGGCCGTACCGGCCTGACTGCAGTCGTCGTTGGCCTGCTGTTCCTGCTGGTTATCTTCCTGTCGCCGCTGGCGGGAATGGTACCGGGCTATGCAGCTGCAGGTGCGCTGATTTACGTTGGTGTCCTGATGACATCAAGCCTGTCGCGCGTGAAGTGGGAAGACCTGACTGAAGCGGTTCCGGCGTTTATTACCGCCGTGATGATGCCGTTTAGCTTCTCAATTACCGAAGGTATTGCGCTGGGCTTTATCTCTTACTGCGTGATGAAAATCGGTACTGGACGTTTCCGCGATCTCAGCCCGTGCGTCATCGTTGTCGCGCTGCTGTTTGTGCTGAAGATTGTGTTTATCGACGCGCACTAAAATATCGGTCTGGACAACTGCCCGCCAGGCATCGTTGCTGGCGGGCTTTTTCTTTTAGGCTTTCACGCGTTGGATGTAGTCGCCAAATGCGGTCAACTGGCCGGTCAGATGGTCCAGCGTGCTTTGGTCAATCACTTCACCCGTCTGCGGATCCACCTTGTTTTGAATGACCCCGCCCATAAATTCCGGCTTGTTCATTACCATGGCGTCGAGGAACACCAGGATTTGACGCAGATGGTACTGGCAGCGCGCGCCGCCAATGGCACCCATGGAGCTGGTCTGGATCAGCACCGGTTTGCCGGATAATGGCTGATCGGGCAGGCGAGACAGCCAGTCGATGGCGTTCTTCAGTCCGCCCGGAACAGAATAGTTATATTCAGGTGTGACGATGACGACACCGTCAGCCTTTCTGATTTGCTCAGCCAGTGCTTCTACGCTGGCCGGAAAACCTTCTTCCTGCTGGAGATCGGCATCGTACAGTGGGATATCACCAATCGACGGTAACGCGCTCACTTCCATCCCTGCGGGAGCAATCTTGGGCAGTGTACGGGCAACCATTCCATTAAACGAACCTTTGCGCAGACTTCCCAGTAACGTAACAACATTCAATGTTTCAGACATGGTGACTCCTGTTTCATCATGAAGGTTAAATCAAAGCGTATGGCTTTTCGCTGCGCATAATTGAGAGAACCGGATCAGACGACCCGTTGGCTCATTGGCGCGAGTCTGGATATCAGGCAAACTTTTCCAGTCCTGTTTACCATCAAACTCCCAAACCTTGAGTTTTTCAATGGTTGGCGTAACCGCAACTGACCACACCAGTACATCTTCCGCATCGCAAATGGCTTCAACCTGCGCCACATGGGCACATTTCAGACGTCCTGCGCCGGGTAAAAGCTGGAGCTCGCGCGGATCGTCATTGCATACATCGCCAGTGAGTTTGAGTACGCTCTGGCGCAATGTAATGAGCTGCGCGCGTGCTTCATTGGGGTCGTTTTGATTATTGATCCACAGGTTTTCGTTACTGGAGAAGCGCCACGTTTCCGCTGAATTTGGATTGTTAAACCCGCGGGTTGCCCGCTGAAGTTCCATATCCAGGCCGCACGTTCCTTCAGTCGTTAGCACAACGCCGACGATATTCCCGGCATAAGAGATCGAAAATCCCGGCAGATTCTTATCGCGAAAAACGGGCTTACCTTTCGCCTCAGTAACAAT
This sequence comes from Citrobacter sp. LUTT5, assembly GCF_009905315.1. Classification (NCBI taxonomy): domain Bacteria; kingdom Pseudomonadati; phylum Pseudomonadota; class Gammaproteobacteria; order Enterobacterales; family Enterobacteriaceae; genus Citrobacter; species Citrobacter sp. LUTT5. The sequence continues at coordinate 5,027,473 of NZ_CP047606.1, forward strand.
CTCAGGCAACGTGCTGGTGCCGTAAAGCATGAACATCAGTTCGGCGAGAAGACTTCGGGAGGCCAGGAAGCGTGTTCGGCGATGAGCGGGCAGATCTCTTGCTTCGATATGGCATGGAGAAGGGAGGCGAGCTGATACCAGGTGTCCCTCCGTAAGAATCCCTCTGGCAAAATGTGTCGCCATTTTTCGCTCCGTGATTAATGGTCCGTGATTATCACCAGAGTAACATTTACACGGCTTCCGGGCAGGCTTTGCTGCCCAAAAAGTAAGCGGAAATGGGATACATTACGCGATATTTACATTTCTGTTGCCAGAATGGTCGATTTTGAAACACCAAAATGACGGATCGTCAGGATATATCGCGATAAAGCGCCTTGATCGTGTCTTTTAGCCAGACGATCTTAGGATTGTGGCTGTTGCGTTTATGCCAAAGAAGAGTAAACGGTACGCGCATTTTTTCCAGTTGCGCCGTATCAAATGGCATCGGCCGCGCAACGAGTGGAAGCTGGTGGAGTTGGTTATAACGCTGGCAATAAACCGGTGCGGTGGCAATCAGCGCGTGATCCGGCTGCGCAGCCATAAACAGCGATTGTTCAAAACCAGGCAGACATAACGCGATATTGCGTGCGCGCCCCATTTCTTGCAGGACTTCATCCAGCGCCCAGGTATCGCTTTGCTCCCAGCTAATGCTGATGTGCGGATAACGCAGAAAGGTGTCCAGATTCCACTCTTCCTGCAGTGCGGGATGATCTTCACGTAGCCAGACGCAGGGCAGATCGGAAAACAGCACTTCATGGTCGATCGACAATGGCAACAAACTCAGCAGTTCTCGCGAACGCGGATGACTTTCGCGTCCGGTAAAGCCAATATCCACTTCACCGCGAATAATGGCATCCAGCGAATCATAGTCCCAGTTGCGTATTTTGATCGTCGCCTGAGGATAGCGCTGGTAAATCTGCCGGGAGAGCGCGTTGAACATGATCATCACCAGCGGCGTTTCGGCCACCAGATCAAACTTCAGCCCGCGCGGCGATTCATGGTGCGGCTTATCGAGCAGCTGATTGCCCATCTGCATCCATTCAGCCAGGCTCTGCTCCATGCTGACCATCAGCGGCGTCGGCGATAGCCCCAGCGGGGTGTTCACAAACAAGGGATCGTCAAACCAGGCCCGCAGCTTCGACAGCGACTTACTGACCGCCGACGGAGTGACGTTCATCCGTTTAGCGGTTTTAGTGACGCTGCGTTCCTGCATCAACAGCTGCAGGCAGAGCAATAAATTAAGATCGAGACTGCTGAGGGATTTCTTCATGAGTTGGCGCGGACCGGTTAGGTGCAACAGTGATAATCAGCATGATACTCACTATGCTACAGCCAATCAGAATCCCGATCAGCATATTCAGCGCATCAAGGCCAAGAACAGCCGCCAGCCAAATCCACAGCGAGGAACCGCAAACCTGTGCAATACCTAATGCCGAGCTGGCGACGCCCGCGCGCAGCGAGAACGGTCCCAGCGCCTGGCTCATCGCAACACCGAAACCGACCGAGAATCCGGCGCAGATTAAGGTTAGCCCGAACAACGTTACCGCGTGTGAAGTAGCAAGGGTTAACACCACGCCAGCACACAGAAACAGCACCTGCGAGGTTAGCATCATAACGCGAGGCTTAAACACGCTCAGGGCGAATGGCGTAGAGAAAGAGACCGCCATACTGATGCCAGCGGTCATGGCCATGGTAGTGGCGTACTCGCCGCGGTCGAAGCCCATCACTTCCATCAGCAGCACCGGAGACGTATTCACGAAGGTCAGGATCACCGACACGCTAAGGGTAGTAATGGCCAGACGGCTTAAGAAAAAGCGGTTTACCAGTGATTCGGTAGTGTGGTTCTTTTCCATCGTCGCCATAAACGTTGCTGGGCGCGATTCTCGCAGGACAAATACCGACAGCAGGCAAACAGCCACACCCATTCCCATCATCGTGTAGAACAGGCTCTGCCACGGGTATTTGAGCATGATCAGATGCCCCATCACCGGAGCCAGCACCGGCACGATACAGGTAATACCGTTCAACAACGACAGTACCTTCGCCCGGCGACGATCGTCGAGCGTATCGCGCAGAATAGCGAAAGCCACCACATAGCAGCAGCCGGCGCCCACACCCTGAATAAAGCGGCCTACCAGGAACGGCGTACCGCTCTCGGCAAATGAACACAGCGCAGAGGCGAAAATAAAGATGAGTGCACCGACAATAGCGACTGGTTTACGTCCTGACTGGTCGGCAACTTTTCCGGCGAAAAGCATCGCCGTCGCCATTCCCGCCAGATAAACCGAAAACGCGATATGCAGTTGCGCCTCGCTGGCCTGTAGATCGGCCGCAATACGGGGCAGCCCCACCAGATACATATCAATACCGGCAGGATAAAGAAGAACCAGGGCGAAACTGCAGATTAGAAAGCGTGTCATAGCGACCTCATGAGAAATGTGGCGCTAAGCATACGGTCAGAGAGTCAACTGCACGAGTTGCCATTTGGACAACAGTGATTTCCGCATGGGAAATTGTTGTTGCCGGATGGCGGTGTAAACGCCTTATCCGGCCTATAGGGCCTGTAGGCCCGGCAAGCATCGCGCCACCGGGCAACACAACGTTACTTACCAATACAGAAACTGGAGAAAATTCGTCCTAGCAGGTCGTCGGAGGTAAATTCCCCGGTGATCTCACTGAGGTTCTGCTGCGCCAGACGTAGCTCCTCTGCCAGCAATTCTCCGGCCCAAGCGCCGAGAAGTTGGGCTTTACCCTGCTCAAGATGCTCCGCCGCTTCTGCCAGTGCCTGCAGGTGACGACGACGCGCCAGGAAGCCACCTTCCATATTGGTTTCAAAGCCCATGCTCTGTTTGAGATGGTTACGCAGTACGTCAACACCTTCACCGGTACGTGCGGAGAGACGAACCAGTGAGTGGCCATTTACTTCGCTAAGGCCCAGCGTCTCACCGGTAATATCCGCTTTGTTACGCACCACGGTAATCGGCAGTTTGGCTGGCAGACGGGCAATAAAGTCTGGCCAGATGTCAGCTGGGTCCACGGCGTCGGTGGTGGTGCCATCCACCATAAACAGCACACGGTCGGCTTGTTCGATTTCCTGCCAGGCACGTTCGATACCAATGCGTTCAACTTCATCGCTGGCATCGCGCAAACCGGCAGTATCGATGATGTGCAGCGGCATACCGTCGATATGAATATGCTCACGCAGTACGTCGCGAGTCGTCCCCGCAATGTCGGTCACAATAGCCGCCTCATGGCCTGCCAGCGCGTTCAGCAGGCTCGATTTCCCGGCGTTAGGGCGACCGGCAATGACTACCTTCATCCCTTCGCGCAGCAGGCTACCCTGACGCGCTTCGGCACGTACGGCATCAAGATCGCTGATAACGCTATTGAGCTGCGCTTCAATCTTGCCGTCAGACAGGAAGTCAATTTCTTCATCCGGGAAGTCGATCGCCGCTTCGACATAGATGCGCAGGTGAGTGAGTGCTTCCACAAGATGATTTACCCGTGCGGAAAATGCGCCCTGCAACGAGTTCAGCGCCGAGCGAGCGGCTTGCTCCGAGCTGGCATCGATCAGGTCGGCAATCGCCTCTGCCTGGGCTAAATCGAGCTTATCATTGAGAAACGCGCGCTCGGAGAATTCACCGGGTCTGGCAATGCGCAGCCCGGGAATCGTCAAAATACGTTTGAGCAGCAGGTCAAGAATCACCGGACCTCCGTGGCCCTGAAGCTCTAAAACGTCTTCGCCGGTAAAGGAGTTCGGGCCGGGGAACCACAGGGCAATCCCCTGATCCAGCGTGCTGCCATCCGCGTCTTTAAACGGCAGATAATCGGCGTAACGCGGTTTGGGTAGTTTCCCCAGTACGGTTTCGGCGACCTCACGCGCCTTCAGGCCGGAGATACGCAGGATACCCACGCCACCACGTCCCGGTGGGGTGGCCTGAGCGACGATGGTGTCGTTATGGCTCATGGTTTGTCTCTTCTTAATGCAATAAAAAAGGCGGTCTAATGACCGCCCTTTACTTTATGTTCCGTTTGCCGGATGGCGGCTTCGCCTAATCCGGCCTACACCGAATCAGGAGTTTTTCTTCTCGCGGCTATGCAGGCCACGCTTCTCCAGACCACGGTAAATCAGCTGCTGCTGAATAATGGTTACCAGGTTGCTGACGATATAGTACAGCACCAGACCTGACGGGAACCACAGGAAGAACACGGTGAAGATGACCGGCATAAAGGTCATGATCTTCTGCTGCATCGGGTCGGTTACAGTGGTCGGAGACATCTTCTGAATGAAGAACATCGTCACGCCCATCAGAATCGGCAGAATGTAGTACGGGTCCTGTGCAGACAGGTCATGGATCCACAGAGCGAACGGCGCATGACGCAGTTCAATGGAGCCCATCAGCATGTAGTACAACGCCAGGAAGATTGGCATCTGGATGATCAGCGGGAAGCAGCCGCCCAGCGGGTTAACCTTCTCAGCTTTGTACAGGGCCATCATTTCCTGGCTCTGACGCTGTTTGTCATCGCCCAGACGCTCACGCATTGCCTGAATCTTCGGCTGCAGCATACGCATCTTCGCCATGGAGGTGTACTGCGCTTTGGTCAGCGGGTACATGATGCCACGAACGATAAAGGTGATAACGATGATGGAGAAGCCCCAGTTACCCAGGAAGCTATGGATCCACTTCAGCAGTTTAAACAGCGGCTGAGAAATGAACCACAACCAGCCGTAATCCACGGTCAGATCCAGGTGCGGTGCAACGGCCGCCATTTTATCCTGAATTTCCGGGCCGACCCACAGGGTACTGGTCATCGCACCAGTCTGGCCAGGCTGTACCAGTACCGGCTGTGACTTATAGCCGATAGCGGCAATGCCGTTACCCAGGTTAGCGGTATAGAAGTTGTTGGTGCCGTCGTTACGCGGAACCCATGCCGTTGCGAAATACTGTTGCAGCATTGCGACCCAGCCGTCTTTAGCATTGACGTTCAGGTTTTCGTTTTCAGCAATGGTGTCGAATTTGTATTTCTCATACTTCTCATCCGGCGTGGAGTACGCCGCGCCGCGGAAGGTGTGCAGCGCAAAGTTGCTGCTTCCGGTATCGCGATGAGATGGCAGATTGATGGATTGCTTCAGCTGACCAAAGGTGGAGACTTCCAGCGGTTTTTCGCCGGCGTTCTGCACGCTGTAGTTAACGTTGACAGCATATTCACCACGCTTGAGTACAAACGTTTTAGTGAATGTGTTACCCGCTGCGTCAGTATAGGTCATCGGGATCTGCAGTTCGTTCTGACCGTCAGCCAGTACAAACGCGTCTTTTTCGACGTTGTACAGCGGACGCGGGCCGTTAGCCGGGTTATCCGGGCCGTCACGACCTGTCAGGCCACTCTGTGCCTGGTAGATGAACTGTGGCGTGGTTTCCAGTAACTGGAACGGTTCGGTAGAACCGAGTTCTTTCGGGTAAGCTGGCAGTGAAGCCTGTTCCACATCACCACCACGGGTGTTGATGGTCAGATCAAGCACGTCAGTTTTAACCGTAATCAGTTTCCCCTGGCCACTGGCCGGTACGCCCTGGTCTGCGGCGCTACCCGCTGCGGTGGTCGTTGTCTGCGTGGTCTGTTGGGCCTGAGGTTGCGGGTTTTTATCCTGCTCCCAGGCTTGCCAGATCATGAAAGACACGAACAGCAAAGCGATGACTAAAAGATTGCGTTGCGAATCCATCGTTAGTGTTCTCTGGTATCAAATGGTCCGGGCGGGACGGGATCGTCACCACCAGGGTGTAAAGGGTGGCATTTTAATACGCGTTTCACCGTCAACCAACTGCCTTTTATCACTCCAAACCTGCGCAATGCCTCAATTCCGTAGCTCGAACAGGTTGGAGTGAAACGGCAATGCGGCCCAAGCAGCGGACTGATCAGGCGTTGATAGACCCGAATGAGGGCTATCAGGACCCGCGAGCCAGGCGACAATGGCGACGCCATAATTTTTCCAACGCTTCCGAGAGAGCACGGTTATCGAGGTCAGCAACCCCTTTTTTCGCCACCACCACGAAATCCATTGCTGGAAGCTCGTGCTGACGTAAACGGAAGCTTTCACGCGTCAGACGTTTAATCCGATTGCGTTCATGCGCACGTTTAACATTTTTCTTGGCGACTGTAAGACCGATACGGGGATGCCCCAGCGAATTCAGGCGGCCGAGGATGGTGATTTGCGGCGTGCCAGCCCGTTGTGGCTGCTGGAAGACGAATGTGAAATGAGTGGGAGTTAACAAACGTAACTCCCTGGGAAATGCGAGCTTAACCACTCAGGGGCTAGCTTTTATTACTTAGAAACGGTCAGACGAGAACGGCCTTTAGCACGACGACGTGCCAGAACCTGACGACCATTTTTATTAGCCATACGAGCACGGAAGCCGTGAGAACGGTTGCGCTTCAGTACAGACGGTTGAAAAGTGCGTTTCATGGCGATTTCTACCTAAACTTGAATAAATTCACTGACTTTTGCGTATACCCGAACGAATTTCGAACGACTTACGCCACAGTGTGGGTGATTAAAGAGGCCGGATTGTAATAATTGTACACTCCAGAGTCAATTCTCTTTCCTTATTTCCCGCTTTTTTCCGCATGGTTTCGCGTAAAAAACAGGCAGCGTTGACGCCGTAAGGCGACCGTTACTCGCTGGGGGTAAGAATTATACGGGCTGGTGGATAAAGCGCAAGGATCGCTCGGGATCTTTATTAGATCGTTTAAGCAGTAAAGCATCTTTACTCATTAATTTTTTCAATATGCGCGCTAAAACCTGCAGCACTTCTCCAGGATCGTTTACACTTAGCCGATTCTGGATCATCCTGTGGATAAATCGGGAAGAATCTGTGAGAAACAGAAGATCTCTTTCTCAGTTTACGCTATGATCCGCGGTCCTGATCGTTTCAATGGATCCTGATCGGGTAAAAATTGCAGATAGCAATTCGCACGTCACCCTTTGCATAGGGTCTTGTCGATGTGCGTCAACAATCATGAATGTTTCAGCCTTTGTCATTTATCGACTTTTGTTCGAGTGGAGTCCGCC